>CBDHGO010000012.1:0-13507 GCA_965263145.1 Botrimarina sp. | reverse complement strand
GGGTTTTCTCTACCGATCCTACAGAGAGAGGTTTGTTTACTGGGAGTCAATGATCATGCTGAGGAAAGCCGTCCTCGCCGTCGTCGTTGTCTTTTCCTATCCCCTGGGTGTCCATCTCCAACAGATCCTTGCCGTTTTCGTTTTGATTCTCGCGCTGTACCTGCAAACCGCTTTCCGTCCATACCGTCTTGAATTCGACAGCCTAAATGACATCGAAAGTGCATCTATTCTTGTCTCACTGGTGACGTTTGTTTCAGCCATTTTCTTTAGCGAGGAACGTGTGTCCTCTGCTGTCCGTATCCTGGTGACCTTGTTGGTCATTCTCTGCAACACCGGCCTTTTTTTGTTCCTTTGCATCTTTTTTCTCATCTTTGCTGCACAATACCTCGCGACCGTGTTGATCAGAGAAGAAGTCGCCTATAATCCGAATCTCGGAGCCCTTCACATTCTACGGGTCTATCTGTTTCGTTACCTAGCAGGAGAAGCCCGGAAGAAGTTACGTTCCTGTTTTGCCTCCTGAACAGAAGCGCCCGAGAGTTTTGGCCTATTAGAATGTACCGTTCGTTGTCTTCACGCACGCAACGAAATCGCTATGTGTGACTTTTTTTGTCGTTCTTTGAAACGGTTGCTGTGTCTTGGCCTTCGTGATGACGTGTAGAAGTCGATCTATCAGTAGATTGATTGTGTAGTACATCGAACAGAGCTCATTGACATCGACTGGTCTTCGCTATACACAAGATCCTTGTCTATCCATGTAAGAGACATTGTATGTCGTTGATACTTGAGGCAGTGGATACGACGATGTTAGGCGTCAGTAGTAACCGCCGACGTCAGCGGACTTCCAGCTTCGTTCGTTCTTTCATAGAACGCGCGTGATACCATTCGCGAGATCACGTTGTTAACCGGATGGGCATAATGAGGCGTGACGGGACGTGATAGGACTGACGTGCCGACGTAATGCCGAGAGACGGCGAGCGATGTGCGCCAGACGGACGAACAAAACAAGCGGGAAGGATAGGACCTTCGATTCGTCAAGGGCAAGTTTGTGCAGCCGTTCACTCTGTGCAGACGATGACGGGTTTCGCACTTCAGCAAATGCACAGATTCATCGAAACTCCTTTGGACAACCTGCCATCAAGGACACGCCGAAACCTACCCATTCCTCGAAAGCCAGAGTCAATTTCGGAACGAGGATCAAAAACGCGGTCCTGTGGGGCGAATGCTCGCAAGCAAACATGAATGGAATAGCTTTGTGGTTACCAAGTGTCCATTGGAGCATCCTGTTTGTTCCGAGCCCGATTACGAATCGATATCTACTTTCTCTCCGCTGGCAGAGATGATGGCCATAAGGACACGGGCTTTTATAGTAACAAAGCAATGTCAAACGAGATTTGTTTTGCTGTGTGTTTAGTGCAAACTACAGCTATTATCTCTTCAGAGAATCACACATCTAGTGACGGGAAGCTGCCGGCACGAGATCGATATGGCAGCGGTGCACGAGAGGGATGTCTACGCGCTCGAGGGGTCTACGCACTGATCGTATCAGGTTTGTAGTATCAAACCAAGCAGAATGCATCTGGAAAAGATGCCCCAACCGCGGACAGCCCGAAGTCGACTACGGTAGGTGGCTTCGGCAGGAGTTGGTCGGGCGCGTTACAGTCAGCGATCGCGTTTTGTGCGTCCATGCTGAACGGAGAGCACTCAGGGTAGCGCGGTGGCTCTGCTAGTTTTCGTGTGTACGGCGTCGATCGTCGAGGCGACAAAATCGGTGGGTCGATCGGAGATCGGTGTCGAAAAACAAAGCAGAAGAACTAGGAATCGACAACAAACGATTTCTGTCAAGTCGACTGGTGAAGATGAGGATGCAGATATGGTAATCGTATGAGTCGGCCATGCAAAAACACAATTCCGATGTGAAGATGTGCCACCATCCGAATTCCGATTACGCGATTCCAAAACAAATGACCGACAGATCTGATTTTCGCGATCGAAACGACGATTGATTGGCGGAGCGCGGTGATCAGATGAACGAGGGCGACAGTCGATGTGGTCGATATGATAACTTGACGACCCATTGTTTCGGAAATTGCTTGCCTGCGATCCTGTGTGTCTGCTGGACCTTGCTTATCTCTAACAATCATTATACACGATAATGGGAACATTTTTTAATTAGCATCCTAAAAATAGGTCAGAGGTTTCGCGAACGCCCAAAATAGGTCAGAGGTTTCGCGAACGCCCAAAATAGGTCAGAGGTTTCGCGAACGCCCAAAATAGGTCAGAGGTTTCGATGGTTTTTCGAATCGCGTGATATATCGACTCGAAAAACGTGCAGTTTCTAATCGATTTGCTATGCAATTGATCGAAGTCAACAGAATCATGAATGGCGATATCGAAATGATCGAGGCGATGCGATCGGCCAGTTACAAATTGATTCTCGAATAAGAAAAATCGAAAAGTGCGATGATATTGTTGCGTGCACCTTTTTGATATATACTTTCGTTTACGATTGTAGTTTAAATGACAGAAAAACTTTCAAGGGTTCTTTATTTTGTCAATCGTCTCTATCGGACACATGACCTTAACCGAACGAGGTAGACAAATTGCACAAGGGCCATCGTTAAACACTGTATTGGTCAATGCGCAAAAGTCAATAATTAAGAATCGATCGATCGTTCTTGGCGATTTGACAATCGTTACATCGTGTCGATCGATGGGGCTTGTGTGGGTGACGCGATTAATCGACGACCTTTACAACCCCACCTTCGCTTTTAACTGCTGACGCACAATCGTAAAACTGAAATACTCTGCTATCGATCACCGAACAAAAATGACTCCATGTCTGGTTATGACGACGATTCGATCTGAGCATGAAAAGGGTGTGGTTCGAGTGTGTTTCGATCTTTGAACATATGCCAACTTACATAGGTGTGAACCTGACCCTGAGGTCAGACCCCGTTCGGGTGGCGGGACGCGCGGAGAACTTTGCGGCAATAGGTAACTTAATAACTAAAGGCAAATACAACAGAGAGTTCCCGCTTAAATACTCAGATAGCCATGCCGTCCCATCATGAGTCGTCATAACGTAATGTCAATGCGCCAGCCTCGACCAGTAGTCCTCTGATCAAGTGGCTCCACGCGCCGGCGGTTACCCTCCAGCACGCGTCTTCCGAGGCAGGCTGCCTCGACTCCAAGGCAGGATTCCTCGACCCTGCATCGACGACCCGAGACAGAAGGTGCCTCTTCCATCGAGGCACTCTTCACATGGGCGCACCAGCTTCAGGCTGCTGCAAACTCCGAACACCAAGCTTCACCCTCCGTTGCTCCCCACGCATCCCTGATGCTGTAGAATGAGCGGCGGACAGTGCGTGCAATATGCGCAGCGGAAGTCTTGCTGCACACACTGCCCTCTGCGCGTCTTCTGCCTTGCTCCCTCCGAGGCGGTTCGTCTGTCCTGCCCCGCACTCATGCGGGGCAGCGCGATGCATCGGGCCCTCGTCGCGCTTCACGGCTGGACCGGCACCCACGACGGGCGCCGGTCAGCTTCCTCCAGACTCCAGCCCCTTGGCCTCCTCGTCACCGGAGCGAACTCTTTCCGTCTCCCTCCTCTCCGGGCGTGGCCAGGGGACAGGCGCAGGGAAACAGAAAACCGCGCCGTGAGTCGGTGAAAGAAACGCCGAGCTCACGTATCCCGCTCCGAAACCATGTGAACCTGACCCTGAGGTCAGACCCCGTTCGGGTGGCGGGACGCGCGGAGAACTTTGCGGCAATAGGTAACTTAATAACTAAAGGCAAATACAACAGAGAGTTCCCGCTTAAATACTCAGATAGCCATGCCGTCCCATCATGAGTCGTCATAACGTAATGTCAATGCGCCAGCCTCGACCAGTAGTCCTCTGATCAAGTGGCTCCACGCGCCGGCGGTTACCCTCCAGCACGCGTCTTCCGAGGCAGGCTGCCTCGACTCCAAGGCAGGATGCCTCGACCCTGCATCGACGACCCGAGACAGAAGGTGCCTCTTCCATCGAGGCACTCTTCACAATAGGTAACGTACCTTCCTGTTGTCATTGATCAATAGAGTGTTTAGCCAATCGTCTTCTCGGAAACCCTTACTTGCAGACGATCTTCTTGAATCAAAAAAGCTACCAGCCGTAATAATATCGTAAATAGGCCGATTCGTTTTTCTGTTCGATGCTTCGAATTCTGCTCTGTCGGCGATCTCATCGATTTGACGCGACATACCGTGCTGTGCGATACACGATGGCAGATGACGACGGCAGCTGCTTGTCGAATAAACCATTCAGAAATGGTCGTTACTGCGGTTCGTAAGTATTGGCAACATAGCTTGGTTGCCGTTGGCCTTTTATTTCACGATAAAGCCTTGTGTTTTATCATCAGCGAAACAGATCAAGCGCTTTATTCACTGCCTGATTGTTAATCGGAGATCTTAGAAAACAAGGTCCTGTCAACGTGACTGTTCGAACAACTGCTTTAAAGAAAGAGCCAGGAGACTTCTTTAATGCTAGACACGCAAGATAACTGCCAATAAAGAAGCTACAGCCTGAAAAAAACAGAAAGTGTGTCTGTAGAAAGAAGTGTTAAAGCCCATCGATGTTTTCGTCTTTGGAGAACGCTTTTTTGATTGCTTCCCAGACATATTTGGATAAGCAAACGTCGATCAAATGACAGATACCGCGATTGCGATCATACGCGATGTCTCTCATATCAAACACCGATCTCAGATAGTCGGCGGCTTAGTAGAAAAATATCAGAGCCAGACAGAAAAGCAGAACGAGATTGCACGCGACGAGGCGACCGTGATCAGAACCTTCACGGCATGAGACATCCGATCGTCGTTGAAGAAGAGACTGGAGACGAAGGTCAGCAGGGACACCGGGATAGAGATGCTCTCCAGCTCATTGAGCGCGCGGAACGCGTCTCGAACGGTCGGCAGATGGTCTTGAAGTAGAGAGAGATGATGAGGACGAAGACGGCGAGGAGCTTTGGAGATTGGCGCCCAGGGGATAGGAGAAAACGACGATCTCTGCGAGCAACGCCTTTCTGAACATGATGGTCGATTGACAGAAGACGAATCGCTTTCGGTAGGCGCGGTACAGGAAACCGGCGACGTCGTAGACCATCCCGTTCATGTCGTCGTCCTTCGCGTGCTTGATGACGACGTAGCCGACGGCCAGATGAAATCCGAACGTGAGGAGGACGAGCAGGGTCCATCCCAAGAGACCGCTCAGATGGGCGTGGGATCCCTGGTAGCATCGAACACCGGACGTCAACCATTGTCCAATCTGCTATCGCTATTCACTCGTTGCGCGTCGAGTGGCTTGGTTTCCCAGCAACGTGTTCTACCGCAGAGAGACGACGCTTTTTCATGTACAAGAGCGATCACAGAGGATGTGCCTTTTGTCTTTTCGCTTGGACAGTGGTGAGTGCAACATGTATCCTGTTCCCTATTACGCACAACAAATCAAGCGTGTTGTCGCTGAATCACGATTTCAACAACAATGGGGTATATGTTATGAATGAAAGCGGATAACGCAATAGCCATTTCTACACCTTCTAGCCTCCTTTTGGAGCGCGTATTCAGGCGGTTGCATCGCGTTCAGAAGTTTGAAGCGACGTCTGTGCATAAACCTACTTTACTGGAGAATGCAGAATAACCGAATGGCTATCTCCACTCACTCTAGCGTGTGTTCTCAATGTTCAGCGTTTCTGAGATGCAAAACTTGAATCAACGACGAACAGATAGTTAATGCATACATCTTGCGCATTACCCAAATCCACAGCGAAACAACGCCAACGCTGGTCATGCACAAAATGTACCGCATCAAGTTGGAAACACGATCTTGGCTTTTCAAGAGGCAAGAAGTCTGTTGATCAAAAGTTGTTCCTTAACAGATTCAATGCGATCAGCATTTCGAAGAAGAAACCTGTCTACTGAGGACATAACAAGAAGAAACGCTACGGTTCATCTCGGCAAACCAGTAGCTAACGATCGACGTCGAGTCCAGCCCGGAGTCGTCCAGCCAGCGACCTCTGCGTGAAAATAGTATCGTTGCCAAAGAAGCGTGTAAACGTGCAGATACAAATCAAGAAGACCTAGAACCGCCATACACGAGTGACGATTGCCCTGACGTCTCTTCTCCAGTTGCACCCACGTCTTACCTAATGTTCCGTGCAGATGGTCTCGCATCTCCTCTGACAAGTATCTCGTCTCTCTTTACACGACAGTGACGTGATTGTACTTCACTGCTTATGGTGGGTACAACAATCGTCAACCCAATACACAAATATTGTGTTTTAATGGGTATGTGTAGGTCATCACGACAGCGTTCCGTTCTGCTAAAGACTCTTCAATTACTGGAAATATAAACGGGACTTTATACAACCCGAACCTCTCATGACCTATCCCGAAATGGCTACTGAACGCATCAGCGTGCGTTTCTCCAGCCCCAGCTTCACACCCCATACCAATGAGACTTGATTCCTTCAGTGAAATAAAAGAACAATGCCGAAAAACAAATAATATCACGCGCAGCCATCCAATAGGTAGCGCTTGGACACTTTATCCATCTGTTTACGCTTCCACAATGCTAAGCGTTTCTTGTGAGAACGTTGTTCCTGTAAGCACTGCATTTGATGTGCTCGCATACAGTCACCACAGGTCTGATAGGGCGTATTCCGAAGGCCCGGTTTTTCACACACGGGACATTTATACATGCAAGGAAAGCGGTAGTTGCCATTTTCGTCCAGCTGTCCTAGCGAACGCAATGCGAGGCACAGACAAACAGTGAACCTCTGAGAGGAAGAAGCGGAGAGACATACCCCAATTCGGGTACTGTTTATCGACCTCTTTCTTGCAGTTCTTGCAGAGAGTGAACATGCCATGGTGTCCCTTTCGGTGACACTTCGGACAACCAAATGCGCTTCCCATGGCTTTCACTCGACCTCAACGAAAATCGTTGGACAAAGACCAACCGTTGGCGAGCAGCACTGGCTTTGAACCGTCTCTGATGCTTCGTGATGTGACGATGCAAAGCGCCGCAAGAGTGTTCCGTCCCTGGCGTCCCGCGCCGCCAGAGGAGGCACGACAATCGCTATTAGACGCGTCGCCTGGGCAACAGAGCGATGACGTCCCACTTATCGAGGCAATCGAACGACCGGTTCGCATCGCACCACCACACGGACGGCATAACAGGCGCTGGCTTTGCAGGCCATGGGTCGATGGTCGAACACGTCAAAGACAGAGTTCCTAAACTACTGCCAGCGATTTGCCTATGTGGTCGGTGCGACGCGATCTTCGGCTCCTTCCTTCTCATCTCGCTCCAGGGTTACTGGTGTGGACTGCTGCTTTTGAATTTCGGCATCTGTCGCTTGTTTGTGTCTTGGAATCATCTCCCATCCGATGGCGACAGTCATGAAGACGCCTACGATGTCTACAACAGCATCAATCACATGCTCTTCTACGGTATCATCCTGGCCTGGTTCACAGCCATTACCGAGGTCGAGCGTGCCAAGTGGCTCTTTCATTGGTGGGTGCATTTTCATATCTCTCCTCTTCTGCACCTGAATGTCCTTTACAGGAAGCGTTGGTACTTCTATGTGCCGTTCTTCGCTGTCAGTCCCATCTATTCACTCCTTAGCAATGCCGAAGCCCTGCAACACAGCTTTGAAGATGTGGATCAATGGGGCGGCGCTATGTGGACAGTCATTGTGCTCGGTAGGTCATCTGACAACATCGACTGTTCTCAGTACCCCTCTTCTCTATAGCATCGATTGCGGCGCTGATTATCGTCATCTGGCATATGTACTACGCCTTTCAACACTACTCCATCTACGGCATGGCTATGTACCTCCTCCTTCGCATCTTTGTCATCGTGTATGCTGTCACATCACGCACTTATCGACTGGTCGTCTCCATCCTGTCTGCAGGTACTATTGGATCTTCTCGGAGTTGATGGAAGATACGCATCACCATGATATGCACCTGCATCACTACTTCACGACATGGCTGGTGGCGATGTTCGCTGAATTCAATCACCCCATCTCCGCCATTATGTTGGGCACGCTATCCTCTGTCTTTGTCCAAGGCATTGGTGCATACGGCTTCGATCCTCTATTCAATGATGCGACATGTCGCGTCCTGAGGGCAGAACACTTCGGTCGCTGTGACTTCTACTCAAGTGGCGAATTCAAAATGGAGATGTGTCCTGGCAAGTACGATGATGTGGAGTTCAAATGTTTCCGACGACCGACGTCGACCTTCACCATCAATGAACCAAACACTCCCGATTTTCTATCTGGCATTTAATGGACCAAGCCATTTCACTCGGAGCCAAATTATTGGTCTCTTTCTCGACTCTCTACATGATGTGACGTGACAGTAACTGTCTTTTCATGTACAACTCAAGCTCTCCATTTCTGTTGACCAACCAACCGATCATGTCTTGATGGTGCATCTGGATTTATGTTGTTCCATGAGCCTGGCAGGACGTATAACTGCCATTTTGTAAACGGTTAAAGACAGGTCCTTGACCTTGATGATGGTTGTCATAGAGTCTTGAAATTTTCGAACCTCCTCCGCTGTTACCTATCACCCGATCAAGATCGCGTCATCTCCCTTTCGCTCGGTGCACGAACGCACCGTCGTACTGATGTGACGTTTCCCATCCTTGGCTCGAACCAGCAGACAATACTCACCTTCGTCCTACACCGGGCACCAACGCATTTCCGCTGCGACAGGTGAAACGGGGCACTTCTGTCGTCGGATCTCGGCGTCGTTTGGATTTGAGGTTGGCTACAGTGCAGCGAGCGTCGCGTCGAGAAGACAGCGAACGTAACGTACTGCGTTTCATCGTAAAGCGCACTGTCCCGCCTTTGGTCTTGTTTCTCTCGTACATTCTCGAGAGTTCCAACAAAAAGGGATCCGATTCCAAAAGCACCATCTCGACCGACTCAATGCACTGACGGGACGTCTACGATGAAGACGTCTTCTCATCACTAACAGACATCTGACGCTTCTCCTTGGCTTCACGAATGCCACGACGCAGACCTAACACTGTCGCACAAACGGTGTATGTATGTTCGGCACAGGCCCATGGGTCTGTTTACCGATGAAGAGATTGGTAATGGTCAGAAAGAGTTCTGCGCCGCCATGGAGCCAATCGACATTCGATAAACTCGTGTCGTAATGCGTCTTAGCTAGGAACAGGGAAACGTGAGGTGCATTGGTGTGAGAAAGGATCGATCTACCATAAATGCCGGCGGGGATCGAAACGGCGACGAAGACAAGCAGGAAATAGAAACCAAAGAGCGTCATCGGCGGCGTCTTGTTCGAACGTGTGAGATAGAACAGGAAAAAGATATAGGGCACTAAACTCGCAGCAAAGATCGGTGGAGCTAAGCTCTGTCAATGAGCAAGGACATAGCCTCGATGGAGCTCCGGTGTGGAGGAGACCTCACCGCTTGGTCCACATTCGGTGCCCATGCTTGGTCGAAAGGAAAGACGCTGAGAGACGTCGAATGCCGCAGCAGGTCGACGTCTCGTGCCCGTCGCCGTAGATGCGTCCGACATGAGTCGGAATGAAGCATCGGACGCCGTAGCGGTCCTCGATGCAGCGTTGCCCCCAAAGGACATCGTGATCCAACGCGAAGCGACATTTGACCAGTGATCGTGGTCATCGTCGCATTCAGAAAGGTGAAGGATGTTGCGTCGCACTGCAGTATCTCTCGGCGTACTCAGTCGTCGCGCCATCGCGGTAAACATAACGTCGTCGGGGCGGCGGCCTCTTCTGGACGTGCTGTTATCCAAAGGCGCGGGGTCTTGCCTCGACGGTCGAGAATGAAATCAAGATGAGCAAAGACATGTTCTCACCGACGAAACATAAAGTCCCGAGCGTTATCGTGGAGGAGGACGTGGAGTCAGGCGAGATGCGTTTAGGCGCCGACCCAAGTGTTCGGAACGGCTGGGCGTTATGCTACGGCATGTTGGTCTGCGGCAGCCAACGAGAAAAAACTCGAGAAGATTGAGAA
The DNA here is from genome assembly GCA_965263145.1 of Botrimarina sp. Classification (GTDB taxonomy): domain Bacteria; phylum Planctomycetota; class Planctomycetia; order Pirellulales; family Lacipirellulaceae; genus CAYGQU01. The sequence goes on along the minus strand of CBDHGO010000012.1, from coordinate 3,463 downwards.
GGAACTGGAAGATGTGCGCGTTCCCGCTATCTCGATCGCATATCTGTGATTCTTTTGTGGCTCTTTGCTGGGTCCAGATCAAAAAGGTGTGTGAGGAGAAGCCAGAATTTCTTCAGTCTTTGGCCGATCCAACAGAACTGCGCCGCAAGAAGACCCAGAATGTCCATGAAATCTTCAGCAATGTCGGCGTCGACCGGATTCTCATAAATCTCTTTGGTGCGTTTCGGGATATGGATGGCGTGGTGGTTGACTGAATGAAGTGGCGGCGCAGTCATGATGGCAGAGAACGGGAGAATGGCACTCATTCCTAAAGTCATCGGGGATTACAAGAAGCTCATGAGCGCCCACAGAAAAGAGGCCATCGTCTCTGTCATCACCGCCCAAGTGAGACATCTCGACGTCACTCTTCTCACTCTTTTAGCAGGAGTTGAACAAACAAGAGCAAAAACAGCTGCTCGCTTCTCTAAGTACAGTTATCTAGCCGCCTTCTGAGAGTAAGGGGCTTCGTGCAGAGAAGAGAATTGGAACGGAACGCAGCATCACGATGGAGATGAAAGTGGAGCCTGAGCTGATCGGAGGGTTGATTGTGGAATGGGACGATGCTTACAGAATGGATTTCTCTGTTGCCAGCAGCATCAAGAGACTGGAAGCTGAGCTCATGGACGCTTTCTGATGCGATACCTCATGTCGTACAACAAGTGCATAACGATGTGACCTTGAGGCATTGGCAGACAGAAAAACTCGATGTCTAAATCCTGCAGAGCATAGGAAATGTCTTCCATATGGAGAGGCGACGCATGGATAGCATCGACAAACGTTTGCATCGTCTCGGGATTCCGCACAAGAGTGAGCAGAAAACAGCAGGGGATGGGGATAGACCACTCTTTGCCACCAAATGTGTGCTTGATCGAGCGGCACTGTTTGGTGATCAGAGCGCGCTCCATGAAGGTGACCAGTGAAGGAATGCAGCCTACAAGACAAAGGACGTTCCGGCGGTCGACCTTCGGCATCGGACTTGTGTCATAGAGCAGATCTGCACCGATGAGGATTTCTGGCATCCAGGGACACTCTTGACGCCATTCCAGTTGAGTGACGACCACGCCTTGAGGTAGCGGGTCGGAACAGGAGACGTCAAACTTGACGCCGTTCATGATGAGATTGTGTTGGCAGTTTTGCACTGTCTCTTCGTTTCCATCCGTGAGAATGAGGGCGCACGGTGCAGCTCTGTGCAAACACACTGCTGTTGCGCCGGTGCCACAGCCCAATTCCAATACCACTCGATCTGCAGGTATCTTCCATCGTGGCACCTGTTTTCGAGTTTGCACTCTACCTGCAAAGAAAGAAGAGTAATTGAGGGCGAACAGTCCCATAAGATGTCCCGCCTCCCAATCTCGGCATCCCGTTCCTCCTTGAAGAATGTTAGCGCTTATGCGAAGCGTCACGTGGCCCAACTCCTGTCCATCTCTCGTTCCATATGTCAACGTCTTGTGACGCCAACTGTCCTCCTGTACATTCGCCCCAAAGATGCCGTGCAGATCACGGATGCGAGAAGGGGTGACAGGAGAGGCAGGTTGAAGCAGAAGTTCTGTATAGAAGAGGACAAGGTCCTCGTGTAGAGCCTCGTGATCACTCTCTGCAGTGTCCATCGCTCGACGCAGGACTCTCTTGGCATAGCCACTGTCCATCGTTTGCGTCGCTGACGCATCGCGCACATACGTTAGCAGCATTTCCTGTGCTTTCTCATCGAGGCGGCCAAACGTCTCTTTCAACGCAGCCACGATCTAAGGCCACACTCTCTTGGCGAAACCTTCTCCGCGGAAGCAAAGGTGACATCACTCGGTGCCGCACGCATTCGATAGAGATAGCGCGTTTTCTGCTCGTGGGTCAGCATCAGCGATGCAGTTCAGTTGCCAATGGTGGTACATTGACGGTGCATCAAATGGCGACAGCCGAGAGTCCACTGCGTCCATAGAGGAGAGGCGCACAGGCCATCCATTCATTCGCTTCCGGGACATAGCACTCCACGCCATCACTGGTCACATCATTTCCAGAGTTACCGCCAAGGACATAGAGTCGATCGTTGAGCGACGCCGCTCCAAAACTCGAACGGGAGATGCTCATGTCTTTCACGTAATACCACTTGCCTTCACGAGGATCCAATGCTTCGACGCTGCACAAACGAACGCGCTGTTCGTTGAGACCGCCAATGGCGTAGAGTCTCCCCGCGGCTGAGCAGAGGGAGAAGTACTTCCGAGGGGTCATCAATCGAGAGGCGGCAAGAAGTGTCCATTGCTCAGCGCCATAGTTCAAGACTTCGATGCTGTGATGGATGTGCCATTCGGACTGTCCGCCGACAGCATAGAGATCTCCGTGCACAGAGGCGAGTCCAAAAGAGCAACGGGCTTCACACATATCGGGGCCGTCTGTCCAATCGATGGCCTCGCCCTCGTGCAGAAACTCGGTGCTCGTCGTCGAGCCCAACAATCCTGTTCGGCCGCCGCAGACGTACAGGGCAGATCCGACGACCGCCACTCCGGCATGGATTCTGGAAATGTTGAGCGGGGAGCAGCGTCCCCAGCAACGATGACGTTTATCGTATTGACAGACGTTGGCGCTGTACATGGATCCTCCGATGACGAAGACACTGCGCGACAGCGCCGCCGCTCCTGCGAGAGAGAACGCCGTTGGCATCGAAGGGGCACTGGTCCAGGTATTGTCCAGTGGATGATAGAGCTCTGCCGTCTTGAATGTCCTCCACGATGCATCGTGTCCACCTAAACCACCATACCATGACAAGGGCACCCGTGACTCGGTTTGTCTCACCGGCGACCAAAATGTGCGTCGGTACGCGGGAACGGAGATCCACGTCGTGGGGCATCTCTTGCCGTGACTGCAGATGGAGAAGATCGGACGGATTCAGTCCCGCGGCTTCCACTTCTCTTGTCAAGACCGAACGCGGCAACGGAATGCATGAGAGAATCTCTCCAGCTTCTGCACAGCTTGATGTCGGATGTGCACGAATCCACTCCAAAGCGAACATCAAGATCTGACGCTCCTGCATCAAAGCCCACCCATTTCTCAACAAAATCGCCGCCGGCGGCTGGGCGTACAGATTCGACAGTGAGGTCTTGATTCTGAATGATCTGCAGAACGGTCTCTTTGGACAACGGGCCGATATGTGCACTCAGATGCGGTAAGAGTATCACATCGCTGAAGTGCTGACAGATGTAGTTCACCTCGAGATCGATCGTCAGCCATCGGCATGAAACAGCCGAAGTATTACCACATGTTCTTTCAGGTCAAGACAGCCGTACCTCTCGGCCAACTCCAATACCGACAGTCCGTTCTCCACGTTCAAAATCCACCGTAGATACTACATCCAACATTCAAGGCCTCATCTTCACGCGCCCACACCTGTCACATCAAGGAAGATACTTCGCAGCAGACGTCACGGATGGTCGGG
>CBDHGO010000011.1:0-8091 GCA_965263145.1 Botrimarina sp. | reverse complement strand
ATATCTGAAGCAGAAGTCTCGATCGATGAGACACTGTGTTATGTTCGAGTAACAAAGCAGTTATCGTCTTCACACGACTGACTTCCAACAAATCCTTACAAAACTTGCAAACGCACCTTCACTGTCAACGAGCTGCTCGTTCTGGCCTTCTCTTTGGTGACAGTCAATCGCGCCTTGGATTTGGGACAGCCGGAGAAGTGGCCACAAGAACTGCGGCGATCACTCTGTTGGGGTCAAAATTTGGCACCGTCGAAACTGTTGTGATGTCGCCACCCTCTATTCCCCCCGGATTGCTATCATTAAACGAAGGCGCCGGAGAGGATCTGCGATCCGTCGGTGTTTGGTTCACTGGGACAGATACACTAGATACACTCGCTGGAACTTGTCGGAGAACTCTTCCTTTCCGTTTCGGTTCCAAGGATCCCATTGTCATTTCTTCTGCGAAAACTTGCGTCGCAGGGTCAGTGAGCCCCGCGTCCTCTGGTCTGTCCGCCACACCAAGACGGGTTTCCATATGTGCGTCTCGACCGCGGGTGCCTCTTCCTCTGCCGAGCATTCCTGCGACTCAGGCATACTGTCGAGTACGACGCTTTGGTTTGGAGCAACAAACCTGCGCCAGTCGGCAAGGAGGATTCTGCGCTGCAAAGGACCTAATGAGAAGGGACGTTTCACGAACGGCAAGAGACAGGCGACGGAATCGCACCAAACAGAAGACGACTCCCCTCCAGTCCATTGTTCGTACGTAGGCCTTACAACGCGCCACGTCAACGTGAAAGTCGAACGCGAGAGTGGAAGGGAGGCTCGAACGACTCGAATGGTCTGAAAACGCTGAACGAAAGCTCCCGGAGCAAAACAGGACCCTTCCGAGTATTATTCTCGTCTACGAAAGAAGCTCGCGAGCATACGTCGCCACCGAGCAGCTTGTCCCCTTCCCGTGAATGACGTCATCAACGGAAAAACGCATGAAATCTGTTCCGCGAGTAAGACGCAGACAGGCATTTCTCTCTTCGCATCGGCGAAGGGTGTTTCTCGGTCACACTGAGTTATTCTGTCGCTGACCAACTTTCCCCGCGGTTCCGGCAAGGCTCCTCTCCTTCCGGGCGTTCGCTCCACTGGAGACGGACGTTATGGGCGAGTACGGGGCGCAGCGCGACATGATCTCAAGCGCCCAGTTTCGAAGTCAAACTGTAAAACCTCTCGGGGCGAACACTCAGCAGGGTAACTTGGATCGTGCGCAGCGTACGCGCATTGCGCGATGTCAGAATTCGCCAGACCTGATGTGACGGGAAGCGGTCGATGCAAGGCTCGCGGAAGAGATACATACTCTGTTAATGGACGGACTCTGGGAGAAGGACGCAGAGTTATCCATGTAAACGTCGTCTCGAGTCCATGTTGATGCAAGCCGTTCGTAACGTAGATATACAGACTCGTAGATAGGTAGGTAGGTACGCCGAAAAAGCCTCGGGCGGACTAAGAAGGCATCGTTTTCTTAAAGACGACTGACAGTGCAGGGAGTATACGTAAATAGAAAGAGATAGAACGGCCGTCGGACTGCCGTCGGTCGTTAGAGTTTGATGTCGACGGATGATGGATACGCGGAAAAAGTGAAGGAAAGCAAAAACAACTCAACTGGCTAGGGCGACCGCCGAATGCAGCAAACGAGGCAGCACTCCACGGATTCGACGGCGCCACCCGTCTCGTCAGACCCCTTCCGGGACCCGCCCGGTACGATGCTGAGCACGGCAGCGGTCTCGTCGGATGCAGGAGGAACAGTCGAGCCGTCCGCCAGCACTACAGACGATCGCCGCAGACGAGCTAACATCGAACCGCGCCATCGACACGCGGAACGCGATAACAAAACGCAAAAACCGAGCGCGCGCAGAACGAACTTGTTGCAAACAAAAAGGGCAGGGTTTCGACGGTGCCACCCGCCTCGTCAGACCCTTTCGCGCCGAAGCAGCAACGCCTCGACGCTATCCGGAAGAAACCGGATTGGCTAGGATGACCCCAAGCCCGCCCACCCCGCTGAACCAATGACGCGTTAGCCGAAGGCGACGTGTTACCAGCGCAACGGGGCGCCGGTCTTTCCCACAGCAGATTCTTTCTCCGAAGCCAGGTGCGACGGATCTCTGGCATCCAAAGATGGCTCCCCGTAAAGGGCCCACTCTAGGGACCTCCCCACGCACCTCAAGACACCTCGAACCCGGTCCGCGGCCCGAACCGAAGGTTTTCCGAGAACCGAGCCGAAACCCGGAACTCGATCCTCCCCCGGCAAAGAAACTGCCACGAAAAAGACGAAATGCGCGTCGCGGCGCCTCTTAAATACTTGCATGGCGATGTGACCCCGTCAACGTCTCCGGGACGGTTAGACAATCAGCGCGCCAGCTCATTCGCTGATTCGACGCCACAGGCAGTTAGACGAACAGGTCGGCCGTTGATTGGCTGCTTTGGCTACAGACAATTAATTCAATCAATCTGATCAATTGCATGGGCGTATGCGCGCGGCGCAACTGGGAGCCTGCAAAATCCCTCCCTAACGCACTCCGTTCTCCTCTATCTTCCTGTGCCTGATGTTGGCGTCAGTTCAACACTAATCAGCTGTACTCAGAATGAAATCGATGATCGATCTGACGAATCTGTGTAAAAACGTTCTTACTCCTCGATATCCTGCTTACATTCGTCGACAAGAATGATGTAAGGGCTGTCAAGTTGCTCGGCCTCATCAACCATCTCCGCATTAAGAAGAGAGACGTCGACAAATAGGCGTCAAAAAAGCATGCTAGAAATTCGTGGAATCCCAGACGAGAAGAGTTCATCCAAATGGAACATTGAAGTATCTAGACGCTGATGCGACCCAGAAGGAGATGGCTGTCTATGTGACGCGCGTGCAGAATGCGAGCTATCCCGATGTCCCAATGATATCCTGCAACACCATCTGTCTGCTGTATTTCTTCCCCGATGACACATCTGTTGGGATCGAGTAAACAAAGTTGAATGCAAGGAGTCGAACAGACACGCGACGACAACGAAAACGAACGCTCGAACGATAGCACAGGAACTCGAGAATTATTACAACAGGAACGTCGGTCTTAAATACCCGCGATGGTTGGAGATTTCCCAACCCCACCAGCTATCAGTCGCGAACTCCAAGGCATGTTCGAAAACCATCGCCCTACTGTTATGAAGAAGTTGGCTCGGGGGCTAACACCCGTCGCGTCTGATGGACAGCGCGCCAAGGGTGGTTACCGCGACACGAACCGCCTCAGACGGCTACGAACAGGGGTTAGGACACTACATTTCCAACAGTGACTCCTCCTCACTTAACACGTCACGTCCCGACGTTTAAGTGACAGAATGAGCGAAAACACACAACACAGGTAAAAGGCAGAACCATTGAGCGTTATGAAAACTTTATTGGGGAGCAATCCACGGCTTCACGCAGAACTGTGGCACTCTCTTCATGCGGCCATCGACCAGAACTCTGCAAGCTCCTTGATTACCCCACCACGTCACGACACCTTTCTCGAACGCTGCTTCGAGTTTCCCGTGGTCTTCAAGTCGATAGATGCGGACCTCTTTCCCAGGCTCGATGCGTGGGATCGCGGCTTCTGCAGTCCAGGACTCGCGGATCTTCTTCGCAGAGTCACGAAAAAGCTCGCGACAAAGCGCAAGATCGGTCAGACGGTCTGCAAGGGCGGTCTGCAAGGGCTCTGCATCCCCTTTGCTCTCGCCGGCTAACAGATTCACTTCAGTGCGGCTTTTCGGCACGATCCCTGTGAGAAGTTCGAGTGGCGACAGGAACTTGCCTCGTCGTGCGTTCACAGCAAACGTCGCAGCCGGGAGGTTCTCGTCCCAGCTTCTTGGATTCTGGCACTTCCTCAGGCGGTCAAGGACGAGGCGCTGGACGTTCTCGACTTTGCCATGGCTGCGAGGGTATCGCGGCGTCGACCATCGATGCTCGATCCTGAGATTCTTCACAGTCTCGCTAAAAACACCTTGGAACTCCGTCCCGTTGTCCGTCAGGATTCTCTGCGGCACGCCCCAAGCGCAAACGACTTTATTGATGAAGAACTTGAGGGTCTTCGCAGCTCCCCGGGATGTCAACGCATCTGTTATTACGAATCCTGTGAAGCAGTCGATCGCTGTGACGAAGCCTACTGCCTTCCTCGGCGTCGCCGGCAAGCCGACGACCGTGTCCAACTCAACCAGCTCCCATGGTTCTTCGATGGCAATGGGGATAGTGCTACGGATGGGGGGCTTGGAACCGAAGAGCTGGCAGGTTTGACAGGTCTTCACGAGATCTTGCACTTGCTTGCGCATCTTCGGGAACCAGTAGCGCTGTCTAATGCGCTGCAGAGTTATTTCGGCGGAGAAGTGCCCCAGGCAATGCTCCTCGGATATCACCGCACTGACTTGGCTCGGTAGCAGGCAAATCTTGCGCCGGCCATCCAAGTCTTCGAAGAAGAGGTTGTGCTCACCCCACTGGTAGCGACTGCCCGGTTCATTTGCCGTCGTGAGGATTGCCGAGTACTCTGGACAGGCTTGAAAGGCAGCGGCAACGTCTTCGGCCACGAGAGCGGGACACTCGTCGCATTCCTCTTCGTTATTGACTGGCCGTGGCGCCGAGTCTTCGTCGACCAGACGACTCAGTCCGTCGGCATTACGGTGTTTCTCTCCGGGCCTCGTCACATAGTGGACGTCGTACTCGGATAGGATGAGCTTCCAACGGGCAATGCGACCTGTTAGGTCTGTTTTGCGCAGCATGTGCGACAGTGCTGCGTGGTCGGTTCTAGCGACCACCTTGCGTCCTAGAACATAGACGCGGAATTTCTTGAGTCCGGCGACCAACGCCAACCCTTCTCGTTCGGTGGCTGAGTATCGCGTCTCAGCGTCTTTCAAGAGTCTGGAGTAAAAGTAGATAGGGCGTTCTTGGCCATCTTGCTCTTGCGACAACACAGCTCCGAGTCCGTAAGCGCTGGCATCGGTGTCAACGAGAAATGGCAGGTCTTCGTCGACGGCGGCCAAAACTGCCCCGTCGATAAGGAGCTTCTTCAACTGCTTCAGCGCCTTTTGGGCCTCGGACGTCCACTCGAAATCCCGACGCGTCGATAGAAGACGGGACAGGGGCGCACTTACGCTTGCGAAATTCTTCAGAAACCGGCGATAGTACGAGAACATGCCGTATAGGGATTGCAACTGTTTCCTGTCGGTCGGAGAGGGCATCTGTTTGATTTTCTCAACTTTGGCTTCGTCCATTCTCATCCCTTCGGGGCACAGTCGATGGCCCAGGAAATCGACTTCGCGGTAGCCCACAAAGCACTTCTTTGGCTTGAGGCGAAGGCCTCCATTACGACAGCATTCGAAAACGCGTCGCAAGTCCTCCACGATGCCGGCTTCATCTCGGTGAGCGCAACAGACGTCGTCAATGAAGACGCCCACTCGCGTCAAGCTGCCATACACCTGCTCGACCAATCGCGAGTAGGCAGCAGGTCCATTCGTCACTCCGAACGGGAGAACGAGCCAACAGAAGACGCCAAAACTCGTCGCAAAGGCCGTCTTCAACACAGATTCGGGATGCAGCCCAAGAGAGTAATATCCACTGAATCCATCGAGGGCTGAGTACCATGCGTGACCCATAACGCGATCAAGTAGGTCGTCTGCCCGCGGAAGGACGAACTTGTCTGGAATGGTGGCGTCATTGAGTCGTTGATAAGCACAACAGAAGCGAAAGGTACCATCTTTCTTAGGCGCAATCGTTATTGGCGACAGCCAACGATCCTTACGCTTTGGGCAGCCGTATCTTCTAGCGGCTTCCTCCCAAGGAATTATTAGGCCCGCGTTGAGTAATTCGTCAATCTGGGCCTTTACGAACTCTGTTTCTTTCGGTGCCAAACGTCGCGTGCGTCCACAACGCTTCGCGACCTCGCCTTGGCGAAGTTCAATCTCGAATTGCATCAGCGGGGTTCTGACCATGTCTCGAAAGGTCAGCGCGAAACAGTCTGTGTACTCGTCGACAAGGGAACGGATGGAGGAAAGCACCTCTGGCCTCAGCTCTGGGTTGACGTGCAACTCGCTGAACACTTGGTCATTCAGCGCGAGAAAACACTCCTCCTCGTCTTCACTTTCACTGTCGCTGGCGAGAGCTTGCATTTGCTCGATCAACTCCTCCAGTGCCGCGGCCATGTCCGACTCACTGCTGGCGTCGGAGGCATCGTCTTCCACGACCGCAGGTTGCTGCTTTGCGAAGAAGAGCTTACGCCACTTCGGCACAATCGTAATGCGTTTTCCTATGCCAAAAGTGTACGTTCCTTCTTCGAAGTCGGCCCGGCTGCGGACGGTGCGCAACCAATCCGTGCCGAGGAGAACATCATACGAGTTCTTCGTTGGCAACACGCTGAAGGCCTGCTGCACGAGGACGCCGCCCACGTCGACACGCACCTCACCCGTGCGCCCCAGAGGCTTCTGGACGGATCCATCGGCTAGCAGTAGCGTTCCCCGACTAGGCGTAGAGTGCTTGACTCGATACTGGCGGGCGAACTCTGCGTCCATTATGGAGTTGGAAGAGCCAGGGTCTACGATCACCCTGGGTACAAACTGCCCCGCGACGAATACCTTGCATCGCTCAAGCCACTCGTTGCCGCCTCGTTTCTGTGCGAGGTTGGCCTGGTACGGCTGTGACCCTCGTGGCGGTTGCGCAGCTGGTTCCATTTCAACATCGGCCCGAAGTGGTGGTGCGGAGGCAGATGGTTGGTCATCTTCGCCCTTCTTCTTCTTAGGTTTCGGTGTGAAACCGAACGCATCTCTTAGCGCCAGTATCACCTGTGAGTACACTTCACGTTTGCTGCGTCCCTTCAGGAAACGCAGCGGAATGGCCCATGCTTGCGCAGCATAGTCCGCCCATTCACGGTCAAGCTCAGGTTTCTTGCGCGGCTTTCGCGCTTTCTTTCCTGGCGCGCCTCGGCGCCGTTTGCTGGGTTGGTTCTCTTCCTCGTCCGCCATCCTGGCGGCAGTCTCGCTGTCCTCGTCTTCAGACATCGACTCCACGAAGCGGGAAGCGTTAGCTTCTGCGCGTCTTGCGCGTCGCTTCTCCTGCCTTTTCGCGAGCAGGCTTGTCAGTCCGGAGATGAGTTGACGAAGCTCTTCGTCATCAGTGTCACCCACCGCCGGTTCTTCCTCGGCGGTGGTTACTTTCCGGCCCGGGTTCTCAAGCCGACGGTCTCCTTTCCTTGCGGGCCGGAGCCCGGTGGCTCGGGTTTTCTCCTCGAGTCCCAGTTCGTCCTCTTCCTCTTCGTCAGTCTCCTCGAACCCGCGAGCGTTCTTCCGTGCGTCGGTTGCGTTCTTGACCTGGCGGAAAGCGTAATCGAATGTCACGGCCAACCTGGTCGCCGCGATTCGGGTAAAGGCGTATTCTGCCGCGCGTTCATCCCGCAAGCCCCTTAACCAGTACTTGTAGTATTTGTCATGATTCACGGCAGGACGGGCCCTGGAACACATAAGCATGAATCGCTCGGCGTAGGCCACCAGCGGTTCCCCGCGCTTTTGAAAGATATGGCGGATTTGTTCTCTCGCGCGTTCCGGGTCCAGCTCGCGCACGAATCGCTCGGTCAGCGCTCGACTCCACGAGGCCCACGGCATTGGTAAGTTCGCGACTGCGTCAAAGTGGAGCTCAGCCCAGTCAGCTGCTGGACCATCCAGCAAGGTGACTGCGATTTCCGCTCGCGTTCCCGGCAGGTCATCCACGAGAGGTAGGCGGAACAGCGTGTTCATTTTGTTAATCCATCTTCGGGGGTCACTGCGCCCGTCGTAGCGCGGGTAAGGAATTGGCTTCGCTTGCATAACTTCGTCAGGCGAAAGACAAGATGCTCGCCTACCCCGGAGGTCCACCAACTGTTGGGAATCGATGTAAAGATGCGCTTCACACGAATCGGCTCTCAGCGCGAACGACGACGTGAACGCACGCTCAGACCGCGAACACAGGAATACGAGTTAATTAAACGAAACTGTCACGTTTAAGTACTCGGGGTGGTTGGGGATTCCCTAACCTCAAGAGCAACAGCTGTGAACTCCTGCCCACGTTCAACAACCATCAGC
>CBDHGO010000010.1:0-46591 GCA_965263145.1 Botrimarina sp. | reverse complement strand
TTACTTGGGCCTCAAAGGCGGCTGCACTAGGCGTGCTCAGCATGGCCGCTGGTGAGATGATGTGCGGGGCTCGTTCCTTAAGAGCTTCCGTAATCTTGGGCCAGTGCGCTTGTCTCCATCGTCTTCGGGGCCGAAGCAGAGTTGGGCTGCCTTTTGTTGGGATGTGGGTTTCAACAATTCGGTGGTCGGAGAAAGAGTCCAGATCAGAGCGGGCGACGCGGGGTATGGAGTCCATCATCCTATCCGACTCGATGCCTGATGTTGATGCAACTGAAGGCTTTTGAACGGGATCGGATTCGTTCATGAGTCTACAATCATCTTCTCAGCTGTTCCTGTATCATCCAGGCACGAACTCTGACCAAGAGCGACAAGGCCATCTCATGCTTCCGGAAGATGCTGTAAGAATTTCGAAAGAGATTGCTGACCTATGATTGTTGAGTCATGAATACCTTTCAGTTTTGGTCACGTGCCACGATGTCGACTTGAGGCGAGATCACAAGTTTAGTGAGGAGGGACGCTGAGGCCAAGAGCGGTGACGAGGTTTCACTCCACGTTATTTATGTCAGCAACATAACTTCCAAAGACCTTAGACGTCGATTCTTTGCGAGCTAGTCTCAGAGACGGAGTATCAAACGAAGGAGCTTCAACGCTCCGAAACCATGTAGTGTTAGCGGTAAAACCTTTCAGAGGCGTTCTGGTTATCGACGCGGGTCAACGACGTTTGCTGTGTTGCGCTACGAGCCACAGTTACAATGATTTCATCTACAGCGCCTTCGTAAATGTATGCCGTCCCGTCATCGACATGTAAAACACCACAGCAAAGGTCATCTGAAAAGCGCTTCAGTTCTAAGCCTCTTTCTCCCTCGTCCACACGGAATGGACGATCTCTTTGCGGCGACTTCGAAACTCCATTCATAGCAGCAATCTGGGGTCGTTACCGAAAAACGACGTCGAGACAACAGATCCAGCGGTTGATCGAGCAGAAACTCTCAGCTGCGGCGGATTCAGCAATTCTACTCGCGTTCAATAGAGTCTGCTCGCGAGGACTCTCTCCCTGTCCGTTGTTCGCGTCGGAAGAGTACGGCGATTCGCCACCGACAACGACTCACCGTAGGCGATCGATCTAGAAGAACGACCTGGTCGATGCCGGCGTTGATGTGACCGCGGTTGCTGGCTCTGGCCGAATGTGTACGGCAGAGACATCGTCTGTGACAGATGCTGGCCTGCGTCAACTGTGACGTCGTCTGGCACGACGCCGTTGAAGTCCTCTTCGATTCTCGCGTCGCGAAGCGTGGGGCGCCGAGCTTTCGTCACGTTAACTTAAAAACCTGTTTCGGAGAACAAGCAGCACACACACTCTTTGGATGATATGCAAACTTGCGCGTCAATCTTGAGCAGACAAAGAAAGAGACAAGTCCCGTCACAGCTTATGTGAAATGAGCCCGGATTCGGGATCAGCTTGAAAGGAAGAAACCAGAGTCACAGCTTATGTGAGATGAGCCCGGATTCGGGATCAGCTTGAAAAAAAACACTAGGGAATGGAGGTCGTTTCGTTCAGTCTACGAGTGCCGAATACTCAGCGGTCTCTGGATCCTCCGGTGTCGACATCGTCTTGGTAAGATGGTGTCTAATCTCGTAGCCGATCCACTGCACCACGATGCGGATCGTGCTGGTACCGTCGGCGCAAGTCTGTCCTTTCTCTCTGAGATTTCTCTTCAGGTATTCGGCTGCGAACTCAAGAAGGTAGAACACAAAAACGAAAAAGGTGACGAGATTCAGCAAGACACACGCGGCCGTGAGCAGCTCTCGCGTGTAGTTCTCTGGGTAGTTCTCGTCCTTGAGCATGGAGGCGGCATGTGTCGTCACCAGCGACACGAACAGGGATGCCAGTTCGAATCTGTTGAGGACTTGGAAACCGTCGCGGTAGGGCATCACCAGAATCTGCGCCACGATGGCGAGCGTAACGAAGTGCGCGACGCCGGTGATCGGCAACACGTTGTCGTAGAGGTGGGCGCAGAACACGAGAAAGGCGATGGCGGCCTTTCTCGCAACGACGGCGACCTCCCAGAACCGACGAGTGTCCAGTTTGTAGGAGCGATAGAGGAATCCCATCGTCTGAAACGTCCAGCCGCGCTTGTACGAGAGGTGATGGACTGGAATCCTGAGGAAGACGACGAAGAGAAAGAGCAGTCCGCCGTACAGGGGACACACAAAGGCGACCACCAATGTGTCGACCAGCTTCAAGTGATCGCCCTCGTAGCATTTGAGAGCAGTGTCGACGGCCCAGTACTTGTGCGTCACGTCGATCTTCGCAAGATCATCCTCGTCGTGCACGTCGATGCAGAGGAACACGCTCAGTGCGGTCTTCAGCACCGGCACGAGCGTGATATACCAGATGACCATCAGCGACAGTGCACATCTCTTCTCTATGTAACGCGGAGGTCTGTCGCTTCCGTGCTTCGCCAGTTTTACCGTCCAGAACACGACCCAGACGAGAAATACGGCAAAGGGGACGACGCACATGTTGACGACGAGTGCCAACGCCGTCGGGTGCAAGGAGATTGGACGTCCGGAGCTCAGACACACAACAGAGCGTCGAATGCCTTCGGACGCGAGACCGCCGAAGAGTTCTACGACCACGACAGCACACAGAGTTCGTATATGGAGCAGATAGACTCCGGTCTCACCTGCCAGTTCTGCCATGACGATCAAAGGAATCGCCCATCCGACGTCGAGAGAAGCCAACAGAACGGTCACCTGGACGTAGCTCAGCGTGATCTGCCAAAGCGGAAGAGTCTAGGAGAGAGTGAAGCTCAGGTTGGATCCGACCTTGAACATTTCGACAGTCTTCCACTTGGCCAAAACCTCTTCGGACGCAGGTACTGCGCCGATTGTATCTGCCTACGGCACACGACATCGATAGCACGGCGAGGACGGTATTCGCAGCGCACTTCCGTCCCAAGCAGCAGAGACCCGATCCCTTCTGACGACGACGTGGACGAGCTCTCGCTACCTCTCCGCTCTGTGGCTCCGCGCAGAGCGCTTAGGGTGCCTCGGATCGTGATGCCGGTTAAACCCACGAGGAACAGAGCCGACACCGCAATGTAGGCCACGTTCAAGAATCCCTTTAGACACTTCCGACACTCGGACGACAGACACGTCCCGTGTCCCTCTGCGCACGACCCACACAGCGTGCCTTCGTGACCCTACCGAGAACAACAGAACAATCATCGGACCTCATGAGAGGAAGGTGTACAGCTTGCCTCTGCACACTGAGCTTGAGTGTAGCTCTCTATCATGGATTGATTGAAACTGCAGTTCTTGACGTCTCTCACGAGGTCTGTCAGTTTCTTGGAGCGTTCTTCGCGTTTGCAGGATGAGGTCGGCAGACATCTGTGAATGTGCTTGGAACACGGCGTCTTCTGCCAGTAGCCGTCGTCCGGCGTGATCACTCTGGACTCGCAGTTGCCATTCTTTGGGCATGGCCAACAAGCGCGTGCTGATGGGTCGAAGTTGTACGTCGTGTTGGAGCACTCCTGGCAAATCCCGCCAGACGACACAGCCTCGCCAATAGAACAGTTTCGGACCATCACGGTAATCCCAATGTCTTTGATCGCCTCTTCACCAAATTTGACTGTAAGATTGTATTCGCCCGGGGGGACGAAGCCTCTGATGGATAGAAAGGTACAAGTCCCTTCCTCCATCAGCAGGACGACCGACCCAACCATGAATTCACCTCCCGCGGAAGACATGTTGGCGTTGACTGTGCGATAGTTTCTTGCGGGTCCTTTCCCGAGGGCATCTAGCAGCTTCACTTCTGCCTTTGGCAGATCTTTTCCACTCTGGTAACTCTTTATCACACAGTTCTCTCCACCACTCTCGCAGACGGATCTCTTGGATTCTTCGATCGTCATCTTCGCATGTGCGGCATACGTTCCGACGTCCGAGCCATAGACATTGCCGTGATTGCCCCTCCACGACGGACAGATGTCCTCTTCGGACTTAAGTCGACTCAATGCCTTCCACTCTTTCTCTTCGTAGAATTCCAAACGGGCATCCGAGGAAGCGTTAGAGCAGTCGAAACGAATGGCTTCTAAGTAGCCAGCGAAGATGGCTCCTCCGGCAACTTCCGCTTTATTGCCGGAGAACTTTGTGTCCGTCAAAGCCATGAAGGGACATTCGGTGTCCATCGCCACGCATTCTTCGTTCTTCTTGCTGCACTCGAAGAAGAGTCCGCCTAAACGTGAGCATCAATAGTGTTCCCTCTCTTCGCACAGGTCTTACCTCCGAGTTCGGCTACGTTGTTTTCAAAGCGGCTTTGGACGATCTGCAACGCCGGAATCTCGGCAATTCTTTGGAAACTCGGTAACACCAGATTCTGTCTGAGGTGGGAATCGAAGAAAACGGCTCCGCCGTTACCCTTTTCTGCTGAGTTTTTCTCAAACGTGCAGCCAACACACAGAAAACTTGAGTTAGCGAAACTCATCACGCCGCCACCGTCATTGTCAGCTTGACAGTGACTTATGGAGAGATTGCGTGTCGTCATGTTCGAACCTTTCAGCCAGATAGCTCCGCCATTCTTGGCTCTTCCGTGAACAATCTCAGAGTCACTCATAAAGATCGAACTCTTCTCCAACGCGGCAAAACCTCCAGAGAGTTTCGCTTTGTTCCAATAGAAGTGTGAGTGGAAGATTCTCAGCGCTGAATTCTCTCCATACACGGACCCACCAGACTCTGCGCTGTTATTTGTCGCTTTGGTGTTCTCCAGCGTCACATTCGAGTCCCGTGCGAACATGAATCCGCCACCATGCCCTGCGCTGTTATTTGTAGCTTTGGTGTTCTCCAGCGTCACATTCGAGTCCCGTGCGTACATGAATCCGCCAGACTCCTCCGCGCTGTTGTTTGTCGCTTTGGTGTTCTCCAGCGTCACATTCGAGTCCCGTGCGAACATGAATCCGCCACCATGCCCTGCGCTGTTATTTGTAGCTTTGGTGTTCTCCAGCGTCACGTTCGATTTCACCACGTACATGAATCCGCCACCATACCCTGCACTGTTGTTTGTCGCTTTGGCGTTCTCCAGCGTCACATTTGAGTAACGTGCGTACATGAATCCGCCAGACTCCTCCGCGCTGTTATTTGTCGCTTTGGCGTTCTCCAGCGTCACATTCGAGTTCTCTGCGTACATGAATCCGCCATCATACTTTGCGCTGTTATTTGTCGCTTTGGCGTTCTCCAGCGTCACATTCGAGTCCCGTGCGAACATGAATCCGCCGCCACCATGCCCTGCGCTGTTATTTGTCGCTTTGGTGTTCTCCAGCGTCACGTTCGATTTCACCACGTACATGAATCCGCCACTAAACTCTGCCCTGTTATTTGTCGCTTTGATGTTCTCCAGCGTCACATTCGAGTACTTTACGATCATGAATCCGCCATGACGCTCTGCGCCGTTACTTGTCGCTTTGGTGTTCTCCAGCGTCACATTAGAGTACTCCACGTTCATGAATCCGCCACCATACCCTGCGCTGTTATTTGTCGCTTTGGCGTTCTCCAGCGTCACATTCGAGTTCCGTGCGTTTATGAATCCGCCAAAATGCTCTGCGCTGTTATTTGTCGCATTGGTGTTCTCCAGCGTCACATTCGAGTACTCCGCGTAAACACAACCGCCATCCAGAAAGCCAGAGTTGTTCCAGAAAAACGATCCTGACATAGAAATGTTCGACTCTTGGGCGAGGATAATCGATCCGATGTAGCCTTCGTTCGCAGTAAAGCCGCATTTGCTGATTGCGACTGACGAGTTGACCGAATGAATACAGGAAGTCTTCGTCCTTTTGGGACGCTTCGTTTTCAGAGAATTCTGACTGAACGACGCATTCGACAGAGAAAGAACGCCGTCTCGTACTCGAACGACAGTGAGCTCGTTTTGGGAAGCCGCGAATCCTTGGATCGTGGTATTGGATAACGCCGGAGCATACACCAAGGAAGACATCTGTCTGTTGGATTTAACCACTCTGTTTCTGATTGCAGTGCAGTTCTCCAGATTGGTCTTTCTCCCAAGGAAAACACCGCACCCGTCTCCTGAGCATACGTTATCTTCGATCTCGACGTCGATCATCTCCAAATCGGAACACGACGACGCGGACACACGGAGCAAAGATGCAGCGATGAGCCTGTTCTTCCGAAAGGCAACACCGCGCAGATTTACGAGCCCTGGAGAACTTTGGTCATGACATCTTGAAACTTCGATGACTGACTGAGCTTCCTTTGTGCCGTCGAATGAGCAATTCGCGATGACAAGGTCAACGAAGGTGATGTCATTGGCTCTACAACAAAACAATCTAAATGCGCCATTGCGAAAAGATCTTACTTACTGCACGAGGAAGAGGCCGGCGTTTTTTCGGGGGCATGTGAACCTTGTCTTCGCCTTTGGGCGTGAGGAGCTGTTGCTACCAGAGTGGTCTTCGACGTGGGTGTCGATGGTCAGCTGCCATGGGATGGTGACAAGCGATGATGGCTGGATGACACCAGTCACGTCGAAAGAAACAACATCGCCTTTCTTGGTGCAGTTAACGATGGTCTGCAAGTCGTTATCGATCTCCTTGAGGACGGCGTCGTCGATGAGCCATGTCCTGTCGTCTGCCAAGGTGTAGCGTTGTCTGGTCTTCCTTGTCAAGTCACAGTTGAAACCTAAAGCATAAAAGAAATGCGCTCTGCGCGACGGAAGAAGAGTCTCCTGACCAGCTTTGTTCCCACGGCTGGATGCGCCAGACTGGAGCAGACGCCGCGCGTCATTTGCAGTCTACAAGCAGAAGATAATACGGTTAATGCCCGCGACGGGAAAGTTCTTTGCGTAGCACGTTTGAAACGTATGCCGTCCAGAATTGCGGAGGCGTTGCATCGAATGCTGGTGCCTGTTTTCCAATCTTTCTCTCTAAAAAGCAAAGAGCATTGCTGAACATAGCAAGCGACCGCGTCGGGCGCTATAGAAACCGTCGCTTGCTGACTCGGTGTCTGACGGGCGCAGGGAAGTGC
The DNA here is from genome assembly GCA_965263145.1 of Botrimarina sp. Lineage (GTDB taxonomy): Bacteria > Planctomycetota > Planctomycetia > Pirellulales > Lacipirellulaceae > CAYGQU01. The sequence goes on along the minus strand of CBDHGO010000010.1, from coordinate 39,562 downwards.
GTTGTGTTGCACAGAGTATCTCCCCGACTCCTTGTGTCAGTGCAACAAACAGAAAGCAAAGTTGTAGAGGTGAAGGTGGCTGGCGCATTGCGAGAATAGGAAACGCTGAATAGAAACACATTTGCTGCGTATAACATAATCGACAAGTACTCTTGAAAAGACAGCTGCGTTAACCGTTCGTACAGGACGCTGCGTTTTGCTTAACGAAACACGCGAGTGGTACAGCTCTACAGGAAACAACAGTCACGGAAACATGTACAGGTAATGAGCCATGTTGCCATCCCTCGGGGACACGTTCGAAATCAACAAATGAGCTAGATGAAGGAAACAGGCATCACAGAAGAGATTTCATTAATGGACAAGTGTGATGCTGGCGATGGTAGAGCCCTCTGATGATGTGACGGGCTGCAACTCGGTCCAGCTGACACCTGTCTGATGGGCAGCTTTGCGAACAACGACGGATCAAGAAAGTGTGATGTCTTTGCCGATGTGTTCGATGACCGGCTTGGATGTTTCGCTCGTGAGAGAACGGATAAAGTCAGACAGGAATGCTGAGCTTCGCCGTGTATATTGTAATCGATGCCGAGAACCACTGTATGATGCTCCTCTTTAGTGCTGCGCGTGGAGAACGCAGTCATCACCACCGTGAGCTCCCCTGTCCTCTGCTCAGGTTCGCAGTTATTCCGGTCAATATCTCTCAGAGAGGTTGGTTCGGCCCAAAGCGCTACACGTACAGACACCGTATGACTAAGTTGCAGTTCCCTTGCCTCATCACGTCGACCACTAGAATCAAGGAAAACCCAGAAAGGCGCAAAACGAAATCAAGTCTCGGTCGAAGCGGTCCCAGCTTCGTTACCCTTGAAACGGAACATCCGACTGATGGCACTTCTCGCAAGGCCGAACAGGTAAACGAAGAGGTACACTCTGAGGATGTGCAGAGTACGACCGTCTCGGCGATGCTCCACACCTTCGCGATCAAGAACAGACTCCAGGTACTCGGCACCCATGACGCAGAAGAAAGAAACAAAGGCACAGAACAGCATCAGATTGGAGGTGCAGACAACTGCCGTGATGACAGCACGGCCAGCTTCAGACACGGCACTGTCACGGAAGAAAAGACTCGAAACGAACGTCAGCAGAGACACGAGCAGCGAGGCGCTTTCGATGTCGTTCAGAACGTCAAACTCCTCCCGAAAGGGTCGACAGAACATCTGCAGATACAGTGCCAGGGAGAGAACGAAGACCGAGAGGACCTGCTGCAGATTGGCCTCGAGCTGATAGGAGAAGACGACCACTCCTGCGAGCAGCGCCTTCCGCAGCATGACGATCGATTCCCAGAAGCGATACTGTCTCTTGTAGGATCGATACATGAAACTGGCCACGTCGTAGATCCACCCTTGCTTGTAGTCGACCTTGACCTGTTTGAGGATCGCCGCCGCCATGGCGACGGGAAATCCGACGGAGAAGATGACGAGGAATGGCCATCCGACGGCCGCCGCCAGAAGGGTGTGAGATCCCTCGTAGCAGTGGACGCTGGTGTCCACGGTCCAGCGATACGTCGTCCCTTCGGCGAAGGGATCGTCGGCGGTGTGCACCTCGACGCAGTTCAGAACGTTCGCCAGCGTCTTGCTGAGGGAGATGTAGCTAATGTAGAGGACGGCGATGGCACTCAGCGACGCTCTCTTGAGGAGAAACACCATGCCTTCGCCGTGTCTCACCTTCGCGACCGACCAAACGAGCACGAAGACGAAGATGGCGACAAGAGGCAAGGACAGATCCACCAGCACGTTGGCAACCGAACGCTCGAGCGAGGTTCGATCCGACATCAGGCAGTCGACCGAGCTGATGGCGGCGCCCGACGTCAGACCTCCCGTGAACTCTGCACGCACGACTCAGAGAGATTCTGCAGTCGAGATGGCTCACGTGCTGCTCTGAAGAGAGCGATGATCGCTGACGTCCAGTCGACGTTGATGGAGATGGCCACCGCTGTGACTTGCAGATAGTTCACGCACATCTGCGCACACAACGAGACATCGCTGGCAGCGCGTCATCTCGGCACTGTACTTTGAACAGCTCGGCAGTCTTCCACTTCGCCAACTCGGCCTCTTCGGCTGACGCTTCATCCCCCGATGGGCGCTTGGGGACCGATTCATCGACGCGTCTGGGCACGCGTCCGAGGCAGTACAGGGACATTAGCCCCAGACCCTCAGGTAGGGAACCAGTACTGTTGGACGCGTGTGCTATCGTGGAGGAGAGTCTCGATCGGACGACTGAAGGGATGCCGCTGCGCACGGTGAAGCTCGACAGGGCGAGGAGAACGAGGAGCGAGACGATCAGCAGCAGAACGTTGCTGTAGCCGTCAAGACACGGCTCGCATTCCATCAGAACCGTCTTTCCGTAAGACCTCTGGCACGATCCACACAGAGGACCCTCGTGTCCCTAGGCACACGCAGGAGGCAGATCCCATTGCCACGCAACAACGGTTACCTCTCGGCACTGAGCGGCGGAGTAGTTCCTGGCAAATGGTGCATCGAACTCGCAGCTCTGGACACCGCTCGTCAGATCTCTGATGGCCGTCTCGCGGCTCTCGACGCTACACGCTCGGTCCGACACACATCTCTGGATGTGCTCCGAGCAGGGAGTCGGATGCCAGTACCCCCTTCTGGGGGCAATCACGATGGATCCACACTCGCCGTATTCCGGACATGAACGACATCCCCTGTCGGAATCCGGAAAGAAGTTGTATGTGCCGTCGCCGCACGGCGTGCAGATGGTCCCGTTCGCCACCAACTCTTTTCCGATGGGACATCCGCTCACGCGAACGGAGATGACGAGGTCTTCGATGCGTTCGTCTCCGAAGCTCACACGGACAGTGTAGTTGCCCTTCGGGACGAGTCCGGTAATGCCCGACAACCTGCCGATGCCTTCTTCCATCCTGTCGAAGCGCGGGCTGGGGAGGAATTCGTCTGGCGAGGAGATCTCCATGGCTATCGTCGAGCCGTTGGTGCCGATCGCGGGTCCTTGTCCAAGAGCGTCCTCCGTCATGAGCTCGACCTTCGGCAGCGCCCGTCCGTTCTCGTGGTTCGGGACCCGATAGCTGTTGCCGGTGAACTCGGTGACCTCCCCTGTGTCGTCCACGGTCACGGTCTTCTTCACGAGTGTCGCGTAGCCGCCGACGACGGGACCGTACACACCGGCTCTGTTGTCATTCCACGACGGGCAGATGTCGTCGACCGACCGAATGACGCCGTCCCAGTCACGTCCGCGCGTCACGTCACTCTGGCCGAAGGCGGAGCAGTTCAGGTGAACCGCATCGATGTCGCTGATGAACATCCCACCTCCAGCATAGGTGGCTCGATTCCTGGACAGAACTGTCTCCACTAGCGTCACAAAGGGACACTGGAACTCCGGCTTCGAGCAGTTCATCGAGGCGTTGTTGACCACAAAGTACAGTCCACCTGGACACAGCGCCGTTTGTCTGATCACGATGGCGCGATCAGGGAAGCATGGCTGACCTCCGTAATCGGCGTTGTTGTTCAGCAAGGTGCTTCGGCTGAAGTGCAGAGCGTTGGCTGGAGGAAGGGAGGAGGCGAAGTACAGACCTCCTCCTCTCCCACCTGCTGCATTGTCTTCGAGGACGCAGCGATGGCAGGAGACAATGGACGGCCCATCGATCGACACCGCGCCGCCGGTTTCTTCTGCCCTGCTGTTCGAGATCCAGAGATTCTCAGCCCACAACTGCGCACCCCCCTCTAACCACACAGCTCCGCCCTTGTTTCCTGTTCCTGCCGTCATGGACACTCTTTGAAGGAAGATCCGTGGCCGACTGTTGCCAAATATAAAACCACCGACCCTGTGTGCCGTTCCTTCTTTGAATGCCGCATCGCTGGCATTGAGTGTCGCGCCACTACCCCAGCACGTGATGCTCCCTCCTAATGTCGCGGTGTTTCCGTCGAAAGAGGCGTTGCGTATGACACCAGTGGAACCAAACACCATGAAAGCGCCGCCGCTGAACGCACTGTTCTGTGCAGCATCCACGTCCACAAACGTCCCGTTGGGGCACCACAGAAGAATGATCGCTCCTCCATAGTTCGCCGAATTGCCTCGGAGGACAGATCGAGTGAAGTGCAGCACGGATGTCTCACTGTACATGGCGCCACCGCGAAGGGGGGCATCGCTGTTGTCACTGCCGTCTGAGGCAGTATTTGCTTCCATGAGGAGTCGATCGCTGATGACATTCGCCCCATAGACGTACAACGCCCCGCCCCTCAAAGTGGCAAGATTGTGGGCGAACGTGACGTTGTGCATGGTGATGTTGCCTTCTTGCTTGAACCGAATGGCGCCTCCCGTCGTCGCCGTTCCGTTGCGAAAAACCGTCGAGGTCATTTCCAGCTCGGCAGCCATAACGACCACGAAGCCGCCTTCATCTGCACTGCCTCCTTCGAAAAGGGAATCCCGCACGACGAGACTGGCGTCCTGCGTGTTGACAGCGCCGCCTCGGCCAGTTGCCGAGTTCTGCCGGAAGAGGCAGCCCGTCAGAATGCCAACGGAGTGGGAAGCGAGATCAGCAGCGCCGCCGTGTGCCGCGCGATTCCCCACCCACGTCGAATTAGAGATGTTCATGCGGCTGGCGGACTCGAGTGCGAAACACCCTCCACCGTTCGTCGCCGAATTGCCGATGAGGCGGAGACCGTTGCCTTGGAGATCGGACTCCTCTGCCAGCAAAGCACTCCCGTTCACTCTCGCCGCGTTCTCTCGGAACGTGCAGTTCGTCAGCGACAGAACCGAGCGAGTGGCATAGAAGACCGCCCCTGACAGCCCTCTGTTCTTCTCGAAGACGGAGTGCTGCACTTCGACGATGCTCTCGTTCTCCAGACGGATGCACGACGGCGTCTGCCACTCGTCTTCGGCATTCCTCACCGAGTTATCGGAGACGGCCGCATTCGATAGAGAGACGGTGCTTGCGTTGGCACGGAGAAGGACGACGTCTCTGTTGTCCTTCATGGAGATGCCGTCAGCGACGGTCTGAGATCCAGGCGGAAACGAGAGCAGGACGGGCAGGCGCTTGGCCGAATCCGTCGGCCGGTTACCGCGGAGGCGGACGCCCCGCAGTCGGTTCTCGTCTGAGAGCGCAGCGCCGCAGACGCCACTGCAACGGTTGTCGCTGAAATCGACGTCCGTCATCTCGATCTCTGAACAAGACGGTCGGCGTGTCCCGATGGCTGTCGAGTCGACCAAGTGATTCTTCAAGAAGCTGACGCGATGCAGCTCCACGATCTGCCCCGCGGACTCCTTCCGACACCCCTCGACCTCGATGATGAACCTGGGCCTCTCGTCCGAATGCAGTGTGCACATCTCGATCTCGATATCGGTGAAGAGCACCCTTCGACCTCTGCACACGGCACGCCGCTGGATGCGATGACTGGAGCATTTGGACGGACGCACCGGACCAAGAAGATCCCTTGGTTGTCGTCGGGACACGACAGGACGATTCTCTTCGGCTCTTTCGGAAGGACCCCGTCGCGAAGATCGACCTCTTCTGGCTCGGCGCCGATCGTCAGAGACCAGGGAATGACGACCCTAGCCGTCGGACGAACCGTGCGAGATGCTCGAATCTGTAATGTATCTCCATCCTCTGTGCATTGGACGATTGTCTGGAGATCGTCGTTGAGTTCGTCGAGCATCGTTTCGTCGATGTGCCACGTTCTGGTTTCAGCATCCAGGCTGCGAGTCACCTGTTCCTCTGTCAAGGAGCAGTCGCCGTCATCTAAAGACATTCCAAATACCTGTGCTGGATTACGTCAGCGAGGAGCGATGCAACTTGCGGAGATGTCCGGACGCGTTCTCGTCCCTTGCAGCAGCGCTCGATGAACTGCGCCGCCCTGCGCAGAGAAGGCGAATGTTAACGGCGGTGACGCCAGAAGAATGGACGCGTTACCTGCGCGGAAGGCGGAGCAGGCGACACTGTCTGCGGCTCTGGCGGATTCTCTGCGGCTGCCTGAATGCGGCGTGCGCCTGGACAGGAGTGAATCGGGTCGAGTCCACGGATTCGTCAGATTCTTCTTACCCCTATCGTGCGATAAAAGATGCGCATGGCTGCGCTTCAGTTGGAAATGACTGGAAGGGTATTCTGCGCATCCGTTTTGCAAGATGTTGAGTAGCAAAACGGACGCGGCGATGAGACGTGGCTGTCTACGGGAAGACATCGAGTGTCTTCACTCGACTGACCCAGCCGAGCGGCAGTTTGCGAAGCTTCAGAACAACAAGGCGACGCGACAGGTATCTTGTCGCTGATCGCTCGATGCGACTGACTCACGTCCAGTCATGCCACGCAGCAGCGGGCGAATAGAGAGAGCCACCGAAGGGTGATACATGCACTGGGACGTCGAGAACGACTCAGCTCCGTTTCCTGCCTGAGTCCAGTGAGAAGTGGACGGAGGTGGAGGACAGATATGAGAGAGACCGTCTCATGGATGAGCAGCTGCGGATGAGCGTGAACGTACAAACGCGATGGAGTAGATTTCCAATTTCCGGCTCGTAGATCCGTTCATTCTCTGGCGTCTGCCGACCGTCGCGTCGTTTCTGTCGTACAGTTGACAAGCGACGGGCAGATGACGGCGCATGATCGATCATGTGTCTGTCGTACATGCCCGAGGCAGTTCTGTGCACCTGTCATCGAATGGGAGTGCTCAGACTTCTCCTTCGTCGCAGAACGAAGGATAAAGCCTACTAACGACCCCATCGCGGCGCCAACGTCGACAGATTGAATGACAGCGAGCTGGAGATCATGCTTGGCAAAGAGATGAGAGTAAGGATTCACATGTAGTTAAGGATTCTACGATGGACAGATCTTCTCTTGGTCATCTAAACGAACCGCTTTGCTTTTAAAACACACGTCTGTTCCGAATTCGTTCGCTTCAGCCGTCCCTTAATGAAGATAGAAGTTCACAGGCCAATCACTAGGTCGTATGTAGATAACACAACAATAATGAGCGATTGCGGGGAGCACAACAATGCACATGGGAGTAGCTTTATGCATCCAAACGACTGCTGCAGTTGCTCTTCCTACGGAAAGAGAGAGCACGGTACCAGTCCTTCACAAATCCAAAGACATGGTTGGACAGATAGATCTTAATCATGCCGAAGGCCTTGAGATCTGGATCCCACGATCCGCTCTCAATGGCCAATACGATTTTGAGGTAGCTCACAGCGAAGGCCGAGAAGAATCTGAGGAAGCACAGCAGCAGGACAATGTTGCAGAAGGAAACGAACAGAGTGACCAGAACGCGAACGGTCTGGGAGACACGTTCGTCGCTAAAGAAAATGCTCGAGATGAAGGTGAGCGAGGAAACCAGGATGGAGGCGCTCTCCAGTTCATTGAGGATGTCAAACTCAGAACGAAAGGGGCGGCAGACCGTCTGCAAGTACAAAGCGAGCGTCAAAACGAACACGGCGAGGACTTGCTGCAGGTTGGCGCCCAGCGGGTAAGAGAAAACAACAACGGCAGCTAGAATGGCTTTCCTGAGCATGATCATAGACTCCCAGAAGACGAATCGCTTCGCATAAGACCGGTAGAGAAAACCAGAGACGTCGTAGATCCACCCCTCCTTGTAATCATGCTTAACGTTTCTGATAATGAGGTAACCGACGGCTAAGGGAAAGCCGAAGGTAAAGATGATGAGCAACGGCCAACCCACGAATCCAACCAGTAAGGCGTGAGATCCCGCATAGCACCTGATGTTGGTATCCACTGCCCAGTAGTCTGTCGTGTCATCGCTGCCGACCGTCATGGAATCGTAGACGCTGATGCAGCTGAAGATGTTGATCAGCGTCTTGCTGAGGGAGATGTAACTGATGTAGAAAACGACGAGTGCGCTCAATACGACCTTCGTCAACAGGTAGAGCCACGTCTCCTTGTACCAGATCTTGACCCCGGCCCAGAACAGGGCAAAGGCGAGAATTGCCCCGACGGGCTGGCAGATGTAAATCAGCGTGGTTGCGATGGAACGCTGCACTGAGGCACGCATCGGGATGAGGCAGTCCACTGAGCGACTGACGGCTTCGGATGTAATTCCGCTGACGAACTCTACATGTCATGCTTTTCTCAGCTCCGTTCACAGGACGGGCAACGATCTCTCACCTGCCGTCTCGAAGAGGGCGATCAATGCTAAGGTCCACCTGACGTTGACGGCGATGGCCACCGCCGTCACTTGCAAGAAGTTCACAGTGATCTGTGCAAGAAAAGAAATGAAGTGAGGGTCTGGGAGCAGCAGGTGTGACCTTGAACAATTCGACGGCCTTCCACTTCGCCAACTCTGCATCTTCGGCGCTCGGCGGAGGATCCGCCTTCGGAGTGCATTCAGGGTACAAGATCTCCGGAGGGACCCGTCCCGTGATCATCATTTCCACCATCTGTTCGTTGACGATGACGGATCGAGTGCTCGCAGAGGCTGTCGGCGCTTGAGGGTCTGATGTCTTCTGTGCTAGTGAGACATCGAACATGAGATTGCTATTGATGGTGATAGCAGACAGGCACATCAGGACAACGAAGCACAGAACAATCAGTGCGACATTGTTTGATCGTGGCTGGCACTTCTCACACAGGAACGAGTGCGTCCTTCCATAGGACTCCTCGCACGCCCCGCAGAGGGGGCCCTCGTGACCCTGTCAAGTACACGCCGCCATTGGATGCTTGTTCAAGTGAGATTGGGAAGAGGCGGCTGACCTCTCTGCACTGAACGTCTGTGTAGTTCTGGAAAAACGACTCTTCAAAATCGCAGCTATCTACATCCGCTGTCATTTCTCCCAGCCCTTGATCGCGACGGTCGCTCTCGCAGGCGTCCGGTGTCAGGCACCTCTGAAGGTGCTGCGAACAGGGTGTCTTGTGCCAGTACCCACTGTTTGGCAGAATCACTGCGGTCTCGCATTGTCCATTCTCGGGACAAGGATGGCAGTCGACGTCCTCGTCTGGGAGGAAACTGTAAGTAGAGGACGTACAGGGCTCGCAGAATGTGCCGTTGCGCAACGGGACTTCGCCCATCGAGCATCCCTTCACTTCCACAGTGATGTCGAAGTCCTCGGCGTCTACTCCTTCGAACCGAAAGGCGACGGTGTAGTTGCCAGGCTGGGCGAATCCAGAAGGGCTAACGCTGACGGCGGCAGCATCCAGAGCAACCGTCATGCTTCCTTCGAAGAAGCCTTCGGGCGATGATACGACGGCTACCGTGTGCCTGTTGTCTGCTCCGACGGCCGGGTATTGGCCTAGCTCGTCAACAGGCGTCAAGACAATGGCAGGAATCTTTTTGCCGCTTCTGTGGCCGCGTATGGTATACTGACTTCCATTGACGACACTGGCATCCTCTGCTTTCTCGTCGAAGACCTTCTTCTCGATCTCGAAGGTGTAGGTGGCAACATCAGGCCCATATGTACCAGCCGTGTTGTCCCTCCACGCAGGGCAGATGTCTTCGAGGGAATCGATGACCTGCATGGACAGCCATTGCTTTTTCGAATAGAACTCGAGACTTTGCTGTGATGACTGGACGGAGCAGTGCATTCGAATGACATCCGTCCTGTCAGCGAAAATGGCACCACCCGCAACTTCAGCCTCGTTCTCCAGGAACTGCGTGTTCGCGACTGCCAGGACTCCGCAGCCGTCTTCCCCCGTTGAGCAGTTACGGGAGATCGAGTCCCCCTCGCCACCAGCATACACTCCACCTAGCACGAATGGAAGCATGAGATGGCCTCCCCTCTGTACCTAGACAGGGGATACCTCCGTATGCAGCTGAGTTGTTCTTCACGGTGCTCTCCTCCAACTGCATCGAAAGTGATTGCGCAACCCTGTACTCGAGAAAGACCGCGCCGCCGCGTTTGGCACTGTTGTCTGTCAGGCGACAGTCCTCGCACACCAACAGGGATGCATCGGCGAGCATGATGGCGCCTCCATCTTCGTCTGCTCTGCCGTGCGATATCTCAACATCCCTGCTTCTGAGATCCGATCCCAGCACGGCAATCGCACCACCCCGATCGGATCGGCTGTCGTTCAACAAGCACCTCTCCAAAATGATTGAACTGTCCTCTGTGCTGCAGATGAAGCCTCCTCGACTTGAGGCACTTCCAGAGTGGAAATCTGAATCCGTGATGTTCAATCTCGAGCGCAAGACGAAGAAGCTTCCACCATCTCCAGCAATGCTCCTGTGAAATCGGCTTGATGTGACTTGCAGGGTTGAGGTCTCCACGAGGCAGTCTCCTCCGCGTGCAGCAGCCACATTCTCAGAAGTCTGAACACCGATCAACGCGCCAGTGGTCTTCCTTCGCATGACCAAGGCACCCCCAGAGTGCGCAGAATTCTCTGCGAAGTGAGAGTCATTGAGCCTTACCGAACTCGATTCTGTAAGGAACATGCCTCCTCCTTCATCGCCAGCAGTGTTTCCTCTCGCCACAACCTCGTTTGCGGTGACCGTGCTCCGCCACGAATAGAGACCTCCTCCGTCATTGTCTGCATGGTTTGCTGTAATGTTCGATTCTTCGAGTTCTGCAATGGCACCCTCCCAAAAGTACAACGCTCCTCCATCCTGCGAGGCAGAGCAGTCGTGAATGACTGTCTGCTGCACGGTGACATTTCCCTTTCCGACGTAAACACATCCTCCTGACTGCGCTGTACCGTTGACCAGCTCCGAGTTCTTGACGTGGACAAGGGATTCTCTCCAGGAATAGAGGATGCCGCCCGTATCTGCACGACTGTCACGGAACAGACATCGCTTAAAGCGAATGATAGACTCCGTCGTGTAAGCGGTGCCACCTCTTGTGGCCCAGTTGTCGGTGAACGTCGTGTTTAAGAAGATTCCAACGATATTTGCATTCTGATACACAGCACCTCCATTCAAGGCAGAATTGCTTTTGAATTTGGAGCCGACGATCTTCACATTTCCTGACATGTTGGCGAAAAGAACTCCACCTCCTGTGACAGCCATATTGTTTTTGAAAATCAGCCCATCTCCATTGAATGTCGATTCCGTCACATCAAGGGCACCACCATACTGTGCTTGATTCGCCGTGAATCTCGATTTCTTTATCCTCGCCACACCGGAGAGATGCAGACAGATGGCTCCTCCTGTGACTGTGGCTTGACACTGGTCCATTGTTACATTCTGCATGAAAATCCTCGCGCCACTGCAGTGGACACACGCACCCATTCTGGCTGTGCCTTCTTCGAGCACTGAGTGAACGATGTCCATGTTGCCGTCTGCCGAGTCGGCCCGTGGGGGTGGTTCTTCTGCCTGTGGTGCCTGTTCTTCTTGCTCCACAGAGTCCTCTAGGGGGCCGGGGAGAGCTGTATCCGCTGGGCGAAAGACCGCAGCGTCGACGCTTCTATCTTCCGAGCTTCGACGGGAATCGTAGAGGCCTACGTTGTTGATGACCCGCTCAGCACCTCGCTGGAGAAGCTCCGCGTGCTCCCCTTGGCGGAACGCGTTAAGACGATCCTGAAAGGTGGGATACAGAGGAGAGTATGGAATGGTAGCGCGCCTAATCTCTCGGTCGACGTTCTCGTTCGCCAGAGTGACGCAACGGCCCAAAGGAAAAGGTCTAACAAGGATTGTTTTTCAAAAAACCCCCTCAGTCCACGCCTCTTATGGCATCGCGGTGACAAGACGTTACGAGGCAGATGTGTCAGCCTTGCACGAGAACCAGAGACGGGGCCTCGGATGAGCCGACCAGCGTCCCCTTACGACCTGGACCCCTCGGCAACAAGACGAGGTCACATCGCCCGGCGACACCACGCTTCCCGCCAACTCCGACATCAAGTTTCTGTTTCTGTGTGATAAAATCGAAGATGTTCCGCATGGAAAGGCCCAATTATCTGTGGAGTCCCATCTTTGTATAACTCCCAGAGCTTCGATCCTCGTGGTATGGCAGTCAGGTGCGGTCCCGTCCAAGGTGAGTGGAGAGCATGTTGCCTTCGATGGGGTTCGTATGCCAACACCCATTGACCGGCCCGTAGTGCCGGCTTCTTTGGGTACCGCCGGAGATACGTTTCCTCCTCCTTGGAGCGTCTCCGTGTGCGCCTTGCTTGTGCGAGGAGGGTGGCTTGCTCCCATTCCCCTGTTGACATGAGAGAACCGTCTCGTCGTCGGCCCCGACAGAGTTCCATGGGCGTGAACCCTGTCGTCTCACAAACGCCATGGTTCAGTATCTCCTCGAGTGTGGACAAGGAGATGTCCGTGGGGGACCTCCAGAGCAGCCGCGCCAATCTTGCCTTTACGTTGCCAACCTGTCGTTCTGCTGCGCCATTGCTCCAGGGGGCGTGGCTGGCGGACCACTGTTGGCGAATCCCGTTGTCTTCACAAAAGGCTCTCACCCTTCCTCCGATGAATGCAGCCCCCCTGTCAGCCATAAACAATCGAATGTGTCCGTGCCGCCAGGCAAAGGTTTGTTCCCATCTGCGCAAGCCTCGCAGCACCGTCTTCTCAGTCGGCGTCGTAGCCATGTGCAGGTGTGTGTAGCGGCTGAAGCCATCCACCAGTACCAGCAACACCCTCTTTCCTCGTCCTCGACTTAACGTAATCGGCCCTAAAAAGTCTCCAAAGACGACGTCATTCGGTCGCGCTGTGGCCATTCCCGTCCAGGGCTCTCTATGCTCAAGGCCACGGAAACGCTGACAGGTTGGGCAGCGCTTCACGTACCGAAATACTTCTCCCCTGGCCCCTGGCCATACTGGTCCGTCCCGCTTGAGATGCTGCCAGGTTCTGGCCGCATGCCAATGTCCCCGATGTGCCTTCTCCAAGCGGTGTTGCACCACCTCCTCGGGCGGCCGCTGGTCGAGCTGCACTTCCGCCACTGCCTTTGTACCGCTTCGCCGGTCCCTCTTTCTACTTAAATAATCGGCTACCTGGTTGATGGCACCGGGTATGTACTCGAAGACTGCCTGCGGGAAGTTCTCCAAAATCCAGCTCATGAGTCGTGAGCATCGCAAGTCATCTCCCATAATCTCTCCCTTCTGTAGTCGTGATACTGTGCCCTGATTATCACAACAAATCTTGATCGGGGAAGTCCAGACGATGTGTCGGGTCTTCTTCAAGCCCCATGCAATACCACGCAATTCCCCTAAAAAGCTGCTTGTCGCAGCCTGGTTGGCCGTTAGGGTCGAGTTGATGTCCACAATTTGGCGACCCTCTTTCCCTCCGGCGAAGAGCACATAACCCATTGCTTCAGTGGACCAGTCGGTATACAATTCAAACTGTGCCCCTTCTGGGATAGCCATTTGTACCGAGACACAAGCTCCGAGCACCTCTTCCCACGCCTCCTCTGTCAGCTGACGGGCCCTCGCCCTTTCTTCCCCTTGCAGCTTGTCGCCCGTCAGGCACGTCAACAGCTCCTGCAGCCCCTTCGTCTTCTGGCTGAGTGCCGGGACGAAGTGCCTGGCAATATTGAGTGTTCCCAGCAAGCTCTGGAGCTCTTTCTTCGTCTCCACCACGCTCCCCATTCTCTCTCTGCGCTCTCTCAAGTATCTCTCCGCACTCACCTGCCCGCCAGCGGCCAGTTCCAGTCCCAGGAACCCAATCTTCGTCTTTCCGAAGTCGAATTTCTTCCTCTGTATCTGTAAGCCGTAGGTCCCGAGAGTGGTCAACAGGGCTACAACCCGCGTCTCCAGTTCCCTGAGGGTTCTCGCTCCCACAAGCAAATCATCGATGTAGTGGATGACAGGGTGCCCGGCGCAGATCTCCATGATCACCGCATGGAAAAGGAACGGACTGGCAGACCAACCCTGGGGCAACACCTTGTACCGAAAGTACCTCTTTCTGATTCCAAAGGCGAAGATGTTCTTCATGGACTCCCCCAGTGGCACTCTATGAAACCCGTTCCGGAGGTCCAACTTGCAAAAGTACCTCCAATCCTGTGGTATCTGACGGAACAGGGCGTGTATGGCTGGTAGGCCACCTCGCGTGTGCCCCGTGTGTCCGTTGACACGCCTCAAGTCGACCACCAACCGGGTCCGTCCATCTGACTTAGGCAGGAAGATGACCGGATGCAACATCAATTGGGCACCACTCTCCACTTCCTCCACGTATCCACTTCGCACCATCTCTGCGATGGTCTCGTCGATGGCATGCGCCGGCACCAGACTTTCCACATTGAAGGCTGACTTTCCCCGGTACCTCATGTTTCCCCTCCATGAGATATCCTCCCACTGAATCTCGAATCGCCGCATTGCCCTTGGGATTTCGCACGTCTGCTCCCCGAACAACTGTGGAAATTGTGCGAAAAACTTCGACTCTGAGCCAACACTGGCCACCTCCCAACTCTTCGCCCCACAGTCGATACCCTTACCATCCGACAAATACTGTTCTTTACCATCGGTCGTGCGAACATGAAAGAGCGGCGTTCGAGAGCCCACTCCAAGAACAAACGTTTTAGCAGCCACGACTTCCACTTCCGAGCCAAAGTTAAAGAGAAGGGCGTGGAGTCTCCCCGACCTAGCACTAAACTGACTTGAAACAGATACCCTCCTCCGGTGCAATAATGAAAAGAACCCTGTCAGGTCAGAACCCCTGATCTCCCATGGCAAGCAGACCCGCTTCGAACCCCCCGGCGAGATGTAGACGGTCCTCCCCAAGGGTAACTGTAAGATGTGTTGTCTGCATAAGATGCGCCACCTTGGCTCATACACCCACAACTGACGTAAACAAACAGTGTTCCCCCTTATGGCCCCCTCAGGTGCCCCTCCTCCCGTGTTGGCGGGAGGGGGGCTCAGTTTTTTTGCACCGAACGGCACGAAAGCTCCTGCTCCCCCGTCACCGTGAGAGTCCCCTTGTGTAGGTCCAGCTTGATTCCGAATGCGGTCATCCCGGGGAAGCCGATAATATCTTGGTCATTATTCTCCACGACGAGGTAGGTGAGCTCTCTTTCCATTCCACAGAGCCGAGTCAACGCCGTTACGCGTCCTATCACCCTCAGCTTCGTGCCCGCGAGTGCACAGACCCGGATGCCCGTCTCCTGAGGCCCCAATCCCAACTTGCGACAGGTGACCTCACTCAGCAAGTTGACCGCCGCCCCCGAGTCAATCAGGAATCTCCGGCTTTTCGTCTCCGTTCCATGCACGATCTGCCCCTCAACATGCGCCCTCTCTGAGGCTGTAGCGAGAACCGCCACTTCTTCTGGCTCTCCAGTCTGACCTCGGCTTCGGCTCTCCACATTTAACGAGATCGAGCTGTTCGCGGAGGACTCGTCCTCTAATCTGACCTGGAGCT
The DNA here is from genome assembly GCA_965263145.1 of Botrimarina sp. Classification (GTDB taxonomy): domain Bacteria; phylum Planctomycetota; class Planctomycetia; order Pirellulales; family Lacipirellulaceae; genus CAYGQU01. The sequence goes on along the minus strand of CBDHGO010000010.1, from coordinate 24,317 downwards.
CTGACAGGAGCTCTTGGTCAGCCCTCTCCTCTGAACACATCGAGACCGGCCTGTCCCCTGTCCGTGATGCCGCTCTAGAGGTCGCCCGGGAGGGCTGTTGGCCTCGAGACCCCTGGAGGATCGCTCTTCGGTGGCTGCAAACGCCGCTCTCTCCACACTCCGGACATGGTGTGACCTGCCAACACTCTCCCGAATGGAATCTTCCGCAATGTTGGCAGGCTCGCACAGCCACTCGTGGAGTCCCAGGCGCGTTGACCCTCCGGGGGGGAGGAGAACTAATCCCCGGTCGGGGCCTAGTCCCTACCACGACCGGCGGGGCCGGCCCCCGTCCTTGTCCTCGTAACTGTCTGACTTCTGACTGCACTCGCTGCAAGTCCTTCTGGAGTTCCTTGAGCACGTTTCCAGTTGTCGCCTCTTGCCGTCCGTAGTCCGCCTGCATGCCCCTTAATTCCTCGCGGGCCTCCTGCAGTGCTTGATATTCCTCCTCCTCCTTCCGCTTCCGCTCGCGATCAGAAATTCGCCTTTTGACTTGTTGGATTTCTCTTCGGATCTCCTTCAGCTCTGCGGACTTATCCCCAGGCGCCGGTCCCCGCAAGTTGGTGAAAAGCTGACCCCACATGGCGATCATGGGCAAACGTCCCAGGCAACCGGCCACCCACTTCATCCCCTTCCACACGTCAGCCGCGCGCATAATCCCGTAAATTAAAAGATTCACCAGGATGAGTACCAGTAGGACCCCTACCACCGGGCCCCAGAATCCTGCTCGGAAGATCCTCGTAACCCAATGACCCCCAGTACCATAAGGGTCCCAGATGAACTGATATAGGAGATTCGTTGTTTGGCGGAAGAGTTCCCCGACCGACGCCCACCACAGCTCAAAGCAGCAGCCCAAGTCTTTGCAGCCGTCTATGACGACCACGCGCTCCGTCTCCGCCACTACGCTTGGAGGAGCTATGCCCCAGAACCATTCCCACCAGGTCCGCGTGGCCTCCAAGTAGCGTTTCCGACCCTCACTCAACACTTCGCTGATAATCTCTTCCTCCATGCGACTTCTGAGGCGCTCGTTCTCGAGTTTCAAATGCTGCATTTCTTCATTCAGCTGGGTCCATGCTGTTCTCTCTTTTCGGACCTCTTCACGCAACCGTTCATTGTCTTCGCGCAGCTCCGTTATTTGACGGAGGATATCCGCCAAGGTGACTCCTGCTTTCTCCAACTCCTTTTCCGCCTCTCCTTCCGTCCATTCCTTTTTGGTGAAGTTGTCCGCGGCAAGCACCATGACGGACGCAACCAAATACAAGAGCACGAGGAAAACCAACCAACCTCGCTCCGAAACCATGTTGCCGTCTGCCGAGTCGGCCCGTGGGGGTGGTTCTTCTGCCTGTGGTGCCTGTTCTTCTTGCTCCACAGAGTCCTCTAGGGGGCCGGGGAGAGCTGTATCCGCTGGGCGAAAGACCGCAGCGTCGACGCTTCTATCTTCCGAGCTTCGACGGGAATCGTAGAGGCCTACGTTGTTGATGACCCGCTCAGCACCTCGCTGGAGAAGCTCCGCGTGCTCCCCTTGGCGGAACGCGTTAAGACGATCCTGAAAGGTGGGATACAGAGGAGAGTATGGAATGGTAGCGCGCCTAATCTCTCGGTCGACGTTCTCGTTCGCCAGAGTGACGCAACGGCCCAAAGGAAAAGGTCTAACAAGGATTGTTTTTCAAAAAACCCCCTCAGTCCACGCCTCTTATGGCATCGCGGTGACAAGACGTTACGAGGCAGATGTGTCAGCCTTGCACGAGAACCAGAGACGGGGCCTCGGATGAGCCGACCAGCGTCCCCTTACGACCTGGACCCCTCGGCAACAAGACGAGGTCACATCGCCCGGCGACAGTCCACTGTGCCGTTTTCTCGGATAGCTACCAATCCACCATGCTCGGCTTTGCTGCGCAGAAATGTGCACCGGTCGAAGACAGCATTGGAATCTGTAACGTGAGCGACACCTCCACTCTTCTCAGCGGAATTGTTTGTCATCAGAGAACTGTTTAGAGTGAGGTTAGAGCGTCTAGCGGAAAGAGCTCCTCCATCTTGATAGGCGAAGTTATTCATCATCGTCCATCCATGGCCGACGATATTCGCATCCAGAGCACGGATGCCTCCTCCGTGACTGGCCTTGCTCCAGCGAACGTCGATGTTTCTGATCTCAGCACCTATGGAGTCCCGCAAATAGATGGCCCCTCCATTGTTTGTAGAGGTGCAATTGTGCATAGTCAAGTTACGGATTGCAAGAGTGGTTCTGGATGCATACAGACAGCCAGCATCCCCTGCTGCCCTGCCGTCTTCCATTACGGTGTCGTTCAATGTGATGTGAGCATTGCAGCAGGAACGAATAAAACCGCCAGACCCTACTTCTGGCTGTCGTGGGGGGTCTCTGTTAAAAACAGCGATGTAGTACAGTTCAATACCGTCCAGATAGCCCTCTTCATATTCATATGTTTCGTATTCTACGGAATATGCATCTTCTGGCGCGAATTCTTCACTATAATACATGCGTTGGTGGCCTTGTGTGAAGTGACACTGCGTCATGCTGGCATTTGATGTGTGCACATAGACGCTGCCACCGCCAAAGTCAGCCATGTTGCCTTTGAAAGTTGCGTTAACGAAGTGCCCGGAAGACTTGGACGACAGATGCACAGCACCTCCTCTTTCTGAATCACATGATACCATTTTTGTGTTCTGGACGTGCGCTTCGCTCTTGAACGTCAACCTTATACAGCCTCCTCCTCCACCGGCGGAGCCCTGGAAAAAACCCGAGTTGAGAATACTCACTTTGGACTTCTGGGCAAACAGCAATCCGCCCTCTGAGTCGGCTCGGCCCGAGAAGAACCGACAGTCGTCACTTTCGACACTGGATCTGTTAACGTAGACGACGCCGCCTTCAGCGGACACCTTGCTTTCGGTGAATTCACTCTGGGTGAGATTGCCCCGAGAGTTTCCGTCAAGGCAGACGACTCCGCCGAATTTGGCTTCGTGATCTGAGAATCTGGAGTTTGAGACTTCAACCTGACACTTGTCCCAGCCAGCAACCCCACCGCCAGCATGCTGAGCACTGTTCCCGAAAAGATAACTCTCCTGCAAAAGGACGCTGGAGGATTTAGCATTGATGAAGCCGCCACTGTGTTGCGCTTGATTGGAAGAGGCATTCACTCCTTCGACGCGAATTTCCGAAGAGAGAGCATAGATCCCTCCACCAGACATCCCAGACCCGCGTGAAGAACGACATCTTTGGACGAAAAGCGCAGAGTCTTGGACAAAGTAGGCTCCCCCTCTCTCAACTGCCTTGTTATGACGAAAGGCGGAGTCTGTCAGAGTTCCAGTCGATTGCTCTGCTATGGAGGCGACACCGCCATGAAATGCACTGTTCCGGTTCAGAAAGGAATCTACGAGTTCGAGACTGCTCGATTTGTTCAAGGAGAAGCATCCTCCAAGGACTGCTGCTGAATTTTCCTCGAAAGTCCCATTGTTTACGACCAGATGGGATTCGATTGCTATCACAACGCCACCCGATTCAAGGGCGAGATTGGAAGAGAACTCGCACGACTGGATCCTCAGTGAGCTGGCTTCGAGATGGATGACTCCGCCTTGTTCTGCCGCATTCTTTTCAAAGACGCTGTCGATGATAGTCAGGTTTGTCCCTGTCGCAGCAAAGGCGCCCCCGATCTCAGCTTCGTTCTTCCGAAAGAAGCACTTGTCCATGAAGACAGTGGCATTCGTCAGGCGTACGGATGATGTGACGCCGTGCTCTGCATCCGGCTCCACAGGATTCTGCCGAAATACTCCACGGGACATGTTCAGCGATGCGCTGCGGACGTCAAAGACGGGAGACGCGTTTTTATCAACGTCCATGTCCTCGACGGATGTCTGCGATCCAGGAGGAGCGTCAAACACAGCTGTCCGACTGTCCATCGAATCTGTCCGGACTGTCCGTCGCACACGCACGTTCTTCAATCGGTTCCGATCGGACAGGATGACACCGCAGTATCCATCGCACACATTGTCTTCGAGCTTGAAATCGATCAGTTCCAGAGACGAGCAGGAAGGCGATTGCACTCTCAGACCCGCGCCGCCGACCAATACATTCTTCTTGAAACGCACGTGGTGGAACTGGATGAGATTTCTGCCTGGAGAAGACGACGAGCACTTCTCCACTTCGACTATGGCTGCTGTCCCGTCCACAGACCCATCGAACGAGCAGCCTTCGAACTGGAGGTTGGCGAACAAGACATTCCCGGATCTGGCCATAGAACAGAGACGGTTGACAAGATGCGTTGGTGACAGAAGAGTGCCGACCTCACAAGAAAGAGACCCTTCGATCCAGGACAGCGGAAGGACGCCTTCGTCGACGCTCGAGGATACAGACCGTCAACGCGTCGACTGTCCTTCGCCGCTGAGGCGATCGTCAGGTTCCACGGAATCCTCAAGCGCGTGCTGGGCTGGATGGCATCTTCGACGTCGAAGAGCAGCGCGTCGCCTGCATTCGTACAGTCGATAATGAGTTGCAAATCGTTTTGGATTTCGTTAAGGACATCCTCGTCAATACGCCAGGACCGTGTCGCATCGTCGAGGTAGTCCCGGACCTGGCGTCTGGAAAGAGAGCACTCGCTGCTCCCTAGACCGACACATCAGTGTCTTCGGATGGACTGGAGCGCCTCGACTGGTGGTAGGTACCTTCGTCGACAGAACCGCCGCCTTGCTGGTTCCCGTCTTGGTCTGTTTGTGACAGATGGCGGAAGCCTCTTTGTCCCTTTCCGAGAGATTCGTCGCGTTGCTCTCGAGATAAGTGCGTAAAAGAGTCGTCGCTAGAGGGTGACGTGTTGTCGGCGTGTTCCGTCGCGGGTCTCGTCTTCGTCGACTGCGTCACTTCTAGCGAGGCATCGATTGGACAAGAGAGAAAACTCCAGAGCCACAAGAACGTGAGAAAACGAAGAGAAGAAGCCAGTGCCATGAAACTTGTCCGTCAGATACCTAGCTGAGTCGAACCGCTGTATTCAAATAACTGGCGGTTCGCTACTTGCGTGGCAACGAACGGCCCACGACGCATTCGCCACAGGAATTTCCCGAACCGACATTAAAGTGACGGAAAGGAGCATTCTCTTCTCGCAACCGCCGTCCTCCTTTCGATTAACGGTTACCTGCGATGTACGCATCTGCGTAAAAGATGGACATCCATCCGCTTCGTCGAAATGTGTCAGATAATGACACCGATGATGATTGTTCGAATGATCATCTCCTTTTCGTCGGCAGCTCAGACGTTCACCTCCTGTCGCCTGTCATGAACTGCTCATCCATCTCCAGCATCATCCTTGATCTCATGAAAACCCACGACATCTTTATTCTGTCACGTCGCGACGACGGCGGTGACGACTACTGTGACGACGCCGCAGAGAACAGTCTCATATCTGCGTCGTGGTTTCCAGTTGTCTACACAGGCTCGTGTGTAACATCAGCAGTAGGCCTATCAAACGCGCATTGCAAGATGGCCGTAGTAATCATGTGGCCGGGTTTATTTCTTCAGCCCCGTTCGACTCCCGTTTCCACGTCTAGGGCGATTTGCAGAATTGAACATCAATCCATACGTCAGACAGAGAGTAGTTTCCTTGGCAATGCCATACCGATGATATATGAGAAAGGTTTTGAACACGTGGCAAACGAGACCGTGATCATCCCAGACGACGACGGCATGTGCATCGACTGGCACTCTCTGATGTATTCTACGCAGAGGAACAAACATCCAAAACTTATTGGATCGGCGAAGACTCGCGATCTAGTAACTAATGGTGAGCACGTGTCAAGCGCTCTAGTGTCGACGTGTGATGTTCAACGAAGGACGCGGTCCCTTCATTCGGAGAGAAACGGAGGTGCGGCGTCGTGTAGAGCGGATGACGTCATCCGTTGCCAAAGCGGCTCTGTCATTCACGACGACCGACAACGTTGTGCAAGCCTTCCGTCCAAGCGCGTCACTATTCAACTCAGCCTTCGAACGCTGTTCCACGCACACTCTAGCAGTGAAATCTAGCCAGTGATTTGGAAACAGATGCGTTTGTCATACGTCTCTGATGGGATACATCCACACGCCCATTTCGTAGAGTTACCATAAAATCAGTTTGTCTGGGCGCAACCCCACCGGCAAAGCGTTTATGCTCAGCCTCAGCTGACTTACTCCTCATCAAGCAACGTAATCGGAAGTGCTTTTTCGTGGTTAGGACTGACAGAAGCGTAGACGCTCCATTTATCTCTGCGATCCCTTGGCTCTTCCGGACATGCGAGTGCGTATCCAATGAACTGCGAGGCAGCCTCGTCATCGTGCTTAACGACAGTAGCATGAACATCGTTTCCAACGTACTCCAGCTTCCACACACATGCTCTATGTTTACTACGAGCATAACGCGACCAAATCACGTTATGACCTGACATGGAAGAGAGGTAACCTTTCTGGCAGTGCGAAGCAGCAGTAATGCGTGTCTTGATCTTCTTCATACGAGGTGGGAGACAGGACTGTCAAGTAACTGCCTGCTATGGGTTCTGAGGGCGCAACGTGGCGTTGAGTGTGGATCTTGATGAGGAACTCGTTCGGCCATTCTGTGGCCTCCAGGCACAATGTGAGAACCCATTGAGGTTTTGAGTGCCAACAAGCGTAGGCGCTCGATGTGTCTCTTACATCCCGAAGACGAGGATTCATGTGCGAAGCAAAAGACAGATTTCCCATCGCGCGCCATCTCTTCAACCCGGGATCAATAATACGAACTGCGACATAGAGATGAGAAACAAGAGATGAGAGAATTAAGTGTAATTACCTGCTTCATTAGGTAACCGTAGAGGTCGGATACGACTCTGAAGTGAATGGGACAATCTCCTAGACGGTGCACGGAAGCAATCGTATTTGTACCTGCCGAAGGATTCTAAGCCATTGATCATCTTTGGGTACGCTGTGTCGGATGTGTCATCATCTCCCAGTCCAGCTAGCCTCCACGTGCCTTCATATGTGGTATTCTGTCGATGACCAGCACTGTCTCTGACTCTCAGATTTCCGTCGAACTTGTATCTTGCGAGAAAGGTTGAAGGAGCGGATGGACTATCGAGGGGTTCGTCCGCCGACCTTGGAAAATACAGAGAGAGATGCATATCGCCATTCAGCTTCCAGTCACCACTCAGTACGTTCCCCACACGATTGCTTCCGGGCGACTCTTCGATTGACAACCAGCCTCGCAGACCAGAATCTTTCTTCAACGAAAGCAACGCTTTACTTCGGTATTCCAATCCGTTGGCACCAACAACGATCCCTTCCATTTCCAGAAGGCCAGAACGAATCAGAAAACGGTACTGCGGCGGATGTGGCATGAGCTGCAGGTATTTGAAACTGTGGGAAGAAACAGAGCCCGATGTCGTCTCTCCGACGAATCTGAATGCCTTCTGAGTGGATGCGGCAGCAGAGACGGCGCCTTTATACTTCCTGTGTATATCAGCGAAAAACAGGATCGGTTTGGAGACATCCCATTTTCCCTCCAGAATCAAAGATGGCTGCTCAGTGTCGCTGTCCTTCGCTTCCGTGATCACACATCCCTGCACGTTTCCATCGGGATCAAGGCATATGAGAAGGTAGGCAGATTCCACAGTGCCGTCTGCTAGTTTATGCTGTCCGTATCCTTCATACAATCCTGCCTCGAGGAACGGCACTTCTTCCTTCTCAGTCTGCCGATCCGCCGATTCCTCGATCATAAACGCAGAGCACACCATGCTCTGGACCAAACGGTTTGGAATCAGTTCACCGTATCGGATCTCTGTCTTAGTGATCGGATCCTCGATGTGCCCCCTGCCCAGCCATTTTTCGATGCTGGCTCGTTCGTACGTCACGCCCGAGTCCTTCAGCACGACCGGGTCCTTCATGACTTCCATACTGATGGGACAACGAAGCTGATCGAGTTTAGCCTCTGCCACAGCTGAAGCCGCGGCTGCATCTTTCTGATCGATGGACTCAGAAATCACATCGATGATCTGCTGCAGCTCAAACTCTTGCCGCCTGTCTTTGTCCTTTCGTGCCTCGCGGAGGTAGTCCTTCAACACATCCAAGTCTTGCAGTCTGGCGTCGACGGATCTCGAGTGCTGTGCCATCATGTCGATGATGATGGACTTCATCTCCTCTGTCCCTTTCAGATTCTTATTGAATGCCTTTTCCATTTCCTCTTTCAACATCTGTGTCTCATGCGTCGACGACGTCACGCTTTCAAATTTGGCGCTGTGTGTGTCCTCTTTGAGTGCGGTCACACATTCGTGCACCTCTTCCTTGACTGGCAGACGTGCAAGGGGCACTTGCTGCAACGCATACTCCAGCTTCTGAGCTGCTTGCTTCAGCATCTGGCTGTTCGTTGAAGCGCAGACGATCGCGGTGAGATGTGTTGACTTGCAACACGACTCTATAACTCGGTCCGCCTCGTCAAGTGCGTCGAACACGAGGTCCAGCGTTGCCAGCAGTGGAGCGTCGTCCACTAGGTACTGCTCCAGTGTCTGTAGTAACGGCTTCGTCTGTTCCGCCAATGAGGCCAGCAGTTTGCACTCTTTGGCGTTTGCCACGGCGCGGGCGGCGCGTTCGGCGATGCCTTCGACAAGTCTCAGGGCCACACTAACGGCATCCATCACTCCGTGTAAGAAGAAGGGGTAGCAAAAAAGTTAACGACGATACCGTGTATGCCACATGCCGTTGAGTACATTCGCGAGGGAAACTGCGCTCGGGCAAGAGAGTTCTCCAGACTGCTGTCGGGCATTTGGTCTTGACGCGTTGGGATCCGAAGAGCGACGCATGACCGTGTTCCTGCAGTCCGTGCGCGTTCACAGCTGGCGCTTCGGCAAGCAAAACCGTCGCGACGATGAATGGATGCAATCCCGCCGGCAATGATGCCCGTCACATCTGCGTCGTTTCTATCCCGATCAGATTCGTCCAGCGCCTTGTCGCCTGTATGAGGCTGTCTGGCCGGCTCTCTAAAGATCGTCAGGCTTTCTCGTCCAATACAATCTAGACGGAGCTGTGCATTTGCTACAGTGCAGGGCCGTCGCTGCTCGCACTGAGCTTCTATCCGCACAAACATACTGCTGACGAACCGCAGCTCCTGTCTTCTCAGTCCGCTCTCTTCGTCCGCCGCGACCATCCACCTTCCGCGGACGCAGGAGACGTTTGTGCATAGGTGCACAGAATGGCGTCGTTATCGGCGGCGCTCTGTAGGCTTCGTGAAGGGATTCGAACTTCCAGAAGACCGTCCGCGACAGACAGAACAAGCGGATGACGCGCTCCGACGGCAGAAGAAACGTGCCCTCGTCTGCGGTCCCTGCCGTTGTCGGAGACCAGACCAGACTATGACCCTGCGGCAGGAGCGCACTTCTAGCACCGACCGCGGCGGTTACTCTTCGATGTTCTCTCTTCCGACGCACGACGCTCAACAGGTGCTCACATTCCAGACCGATGCGACTGTCTTCTGTACGTCTCCTGGTCATCGAACGAAGTCTCGGACCTTCCCTGTAGAATAGACAAGGCATTATTCAGAGCCACATAGGATAGACAAGGCAGTATTCAGAGCCACATAGGATAGACAAGGCAGTATTCAGAGCCACATAGGTTACGTATATGCCACTCGAAGTGTCCACAAAGGTGTAAGATCAGATAACGGATCTCTCAAATGCTGTAAATCCTATGCTTGGTCACGTTTCTTGAAAGGTTGTCATCCTTTGAATGGCTACAGCAGGCATCTGGACCCTCGCTACAACTTCTACAGAGTGTTCGCAGATCTCTTCAGCTCCCCGAAGAGATCCGACAGGAAAGTGGACGAGAATGGCCACCGATGGCTAGCCATTACGAGAGCAAACATCTTCGTTCATTTACACATTTCGATATGGAAAACACTAACCGTTCTTTGGCTGGTAACGCTCTAGAGCTGTCCTCATTTGGTTACGCTCCGTCCTTGCGTCTTATCTTTACGGATCGGCTTTCCCATAGAGGCTCTCCCTTGACTATTTGTCCCACTTGGATGTTTTCTTGCGACGCTCAAACTGACCTGATCAACTTCCTTGCTCCTTTTCTTGAGCTCGGCCGCACAGAACACCGAGTTGTATGCCATGAGGTACACCTTTGTGTGAACCCATCTAAAACACCTAATTGAGAAAAGGCCGGTAACGCTCCACCGCCAGGGCATCACCCTTCATGAGTTGTAAACAGCACAGCAGGACTTGCTCCGGGTCCTGATCTGCCATCCATAGTTTCATGCTCATCGATGGAGAAGCAGACATCATGTCTGATACCCTCGGGAGGTCGACTGAAGCTTGAAGCGATACTCCAAACCTGGCAGCACTTGCATGTCACACATCGACAATGGACGAACGATGCGGACTTGAGAGCAGTGTCATGCTTTCCATTTGGATGAAGAGATCACTTCGAGCTTCGCACATACGCTGTCAAAACGGCCATGATGTTAGAGTTAAACCGAAGACATTGCGAGCAAATGGTCGAGCATTGAGAAATGGATTCTAGGAGTTGCTATTCTCGAAGACCACCTCCGTAGAGCAAACGCAGTGCACATGAGGGCGTGTGTTTTCTTCTCCGGGAGAATCGAACCGGGGCAGAGTCACTTAAGCAAAACGTGTTCCCCGTCTCCCAGCCAATCTGTACCAGTGAAATCGTCAGAGAACTCCAGAGAATACAAGGTCCTTCGAACGTCGCCCCAGATTCGGTGTCTGGTGTTATGCGATAGCACACCGCTTTCAGCAGACGCGCTGTTTGCCGTACTGACTGCAGTGTACGAATCTCTTGGTACTTGATTGGCCCGCCGCATCTATGCCGCTTTCGCAATCGAGCAAGGTCAACCTACTTCTGATGCACGTATGTGCGTAGTTCACACAAGACCCGGTTCTTCGATCCGAGAATGGACACTAAACTTCAGCGTTCACTTGACAGGTTGAGCAAGAATCTCTGCCACAGCCAGACGGCAGTATACTAGCACGATGTGTGCGCGAACGAGGATCCACCCTGTCGAGTTCACGAAGTAGCAAACTGCTATTCCAGTACAAAAGATCGAAACGGAAACAAGAGTTGTGAAAGATTTGAGAAGGCATCTCCGCCAACACTCTTCGACAACGGCGCCAGACTGTGGTGGCGTTTTATCGTAACTGTGATAGAAGCTGCCAGTGTGAGGTAGACATCTGTCCCAGGAGCGTCCCCTGCAACAGTCGTTGTAGACTCCTACTCTCGCGTCGTCGTCTGGTGTTTCGTTTACAGCGTGCAATAGCGAAGTCCTTTTCGATTCTCGCGTCACGCGGCGTGGGGCGTCGCGCTTTCGTCACGTTAACTTAAAAAACCTGTTTCGGAGAACAAGCAGCACACATACTCTTTAGATGATATGCAAACTTGCGCGTCAATCTTGAGCAGACAAAGAAAAAGACAAGTCCCGTCACAGCTTATGTGATATGAGCCTTGCTTCTGGCTCAGCTTGAAAGGAAAACCCCGACCCAGAAAATGATCTATTCAAGATCCAATGGCCCTGCATCTGGAGTGTTGGACGAGGCGAATCTCTCTTTCACATCTTTGATTGCGTGCTTAACTTTGCACACAATCCAACGCGCCAGCACCGTGAACACGCCCCAATCAGGCTCGCAATCTTCGTTTTGCTCTTGTAGGTTGTGCTTCAGATACTCGGTCAGGAACTTCAGGTTATAGTAGGAAAAGGTAACAAAGGTAGTCAGATTCACCAGGACGCATGCGACGGTGGACAGTTCCCGAGTGACGTCTTCTGGGAAGTCTTCCTGTTTGAGCGTGATTCCAATCAGAGTCGTCACCAGTGAAACGAAGAGCGAAGCTAAGTCGAATCTGTTCAGGTCTTCGAATTCCTTGCGGTAGGGCTTCGCCACAGTCTGTGCCACAATGGCAAGTGTGATGACATGTGCGACGCCAGTAATCGGCACGACGCTGTCGTAGAGGTGGGCGCAGAACACCATGAAGGCGATCGCCACCTTTCTGAGCACGATAGCGACTTCCCAGTAACGACGACAGCCCAAACTGTAACTGCGGTAAAGGAATCCCGTCGTCTCATAGACCCAGCCATCCTTGTCGCCGAGATGCTCCGCCGGAGCTCTGAGGAAAAGAGCAAAGACAACGAGCAATCCGCCGTACAAAGGACCCACGAACGCCGCAACCACGAAGTAGAGAAGATTGGCGTGGTCGCCTTCGAAGCACTCGATGTCCGTGTCGACGGCCCAGTACTTGGTGGTGGTGCTGTCCGCATAGACGTCCAACGAGTCGTCGATGTCGACGCAGAGACCAGTGCTCAATGCGGTTTTGAGCACGGGCACGAGTGTGACGTACCACAAGGCCATCAGCGATAGCATGCATCTCTTCGCGACAAAATGTGGTGGCCTCTCCTTGTTGCCCGCGGCCTTCGCCATCCAGAACACGATCCAGAAGAGAAACACGACGATGGGAACGAAGCAGATATTGAACGCATAGGCCAGCGCTGTAGGATGCACAAACGGATCTTCGAGGTTCAACAAACACGTGACGGATCGTCTGTTGCCTTCGGACGCGAGGCCACTGATGTACTCTGCCACAACGACGATTCAATAATCAGAACGCAAATCAATGATCGGCTTCACCTGCCGCTTCCGCCACGATGAGAAGAGGTAGGCCCCATCCGACGTTCAAAGAAGCCAACAAGACGGTCGTCTGGACGAAGCTCAGAATGATCTGCGACGGCGACACAAAAGATTGAGCGACGAAGGTCAAGGCACCTGCTTCTCTCACCTTGAACATTTCGACGGCTTTCCACTTCGCGAGCAAGGCGTCATTGGCGGGGACTCCTTCGACGGATTCGCCGTTCGGGGAATCACTGCCATGGGAAGACGCATCGGTGTTCGCTCTCTCTGACTGTTCTTCGAGGGAACGTAGAGACCTCATCTCGACCGATCGCGTGAAGGCGTTTTGGCGACGAAGCTGTCTGGCGTCCGTCTTCCGAACGGCGAGTGTGCCATTGACCGTGATGCCCGTCAGTCCCACCAGGAAGAGAACTGATACCAGAACGAGAATAATGTTGACAAATCCCTTCGGGCACCTCTTGCACTTGGCTGACAAGCTAGAACCATATCCGCCTGAACATGATCCGCAGAGAGGCCCCTCGTGACCCTTCGACAAAAACGCAGATCATTCGATACGTAAAGAAAGAAACAAAATGTGTACCTCCACACACTGGGCCCGTTTGTATTCTTCCCTCGATTCTTGACTCAAGTCGCAGTTTGTAAAGCCGTGAATGAGATATTTAAGTCCCTCGGACCGTCTTCCAAATATACAGGCGGAAGTTGGTAGGCATCTCTGAAGCCGGTCCGAACAAGGAGTCTTCTGCCAGTAGCCGTCTTCCGGAGTGATGACGTTGGACTCGCAGTTGCCATTTTCTGGGCATGCCCGACAAGCGCGTGCTGATAGGTCGAAATTGTACGTCGTGTTGGAGCACTCCTGGCAAACCTCGGTGGCTGGCGCCACAGTCTCGCCAATAGAACAGTTTCGGACTATCACGGTAATCCCAATGTCTTTGATCGCCTCTTCACCAAATTCGACTGTAAGCTTGTATTCGCCCGGGGGGACGTAGCCTCTGATGGATTGAAAGGTGCAGTTCCCATTCTCCATCGGCAGGACGACCGATCCAACCATGAATTCGCCCGCCTCCGAGGACATATTGGCATTGACTGTGCGATAATTTCTTGCGGGTCCTTTCCCGAAGGCATCTAGCAGCTTCACTTCTGCCTTCGGCAGATCTTTTCCAGTCTGGTAACTCTTTATCACACAGTTCTCTCCACCACTCTCGCAGATGGATCTCTTGGCTTTCTTGAACGTCATGCGAGCATGTGTGGCATACGTTCCGACGTCCGAGCCATAGACATTGCCGTAATTGCCCCTCCACGACGGACAGATGTCCTCTTCGGACTCGAGCCGACTCAATGCCTTCCACTCTTTCTCTTCGTAGAATTCCAAACGGGCATCCGAGGAAGCGTCGGAGCAATCGAAACGAATGGCTTCTAAGTAGCCAGCGAAAACGGCACCTCCAGCGACTTCCGCTTCGTTACCGGAGAACTTTGTGTCCGTCAAAGCCATGAAGGGACATTCGGTGCCGTTTGCGACGCATTCTTCGTTCTTCTCGCTGCTCACGAAGAAGATACCGCCTAAACGTAAACCTACATACGAAGAGCGTTCCATTTTTTCCCAAGTCCTACCTCCGAGACTGGCCACATTGTTCTCGACACGGCTCTGAACCAGCTGCAGTCTGAGACCCCCCTGCTTGTATCGAGCATCGAAGAAGACTGCGCCCCCGTTACCCTTGTCCACCGAGTTGTTTTCAAGCTTGCAGTTGGAACATAAGAAAGCTGAAGTTGCAAGGCACATCACGCCGCCGCCAGTGCTGCGAGCCTGACAGTGGCTTATGGACAGATTGTGCGCCGTCAGATTTGATTTTTTCAGCCACATTGCCCCGCCATTCTTGGAGCTTCCTTGAGCAAGTTCAGAATCATTCATCCAAACTGAGCTGTTCTTCAATACGGCAAAGCCACCTGAGATTCTAGATTTGCTCCAGCGGAAGCGTGACCGCAAGATTTTCAATCTTGAGCTCAGTACATACACGAAGCCGCCACGTGTGGAGGAGGAGTTGTACGATGTTATTTCTTCGAGAACAACGTCCGAGTTCGTCACGTACATGTATCCGCCACTCGACTTTGCCTTGCCGTCGATCGCAGAGGCGTTTTCCACTTTCACGGTCGAGTTCTCCGCGTACATGAATCCTCCATCAGAGCCCGCGCTGTTGTTTATCGTAGAGGTGTTCTCGAGTGTCACGGTCGAGTTCTCCGCGTACATGAATCCTCCATCGGACTTTGCGCTGCTGTTGACCGAAAGAGTGTTCTCCAGCGACATGTTCGAGTTCTTCGCGTACATCAAACCGCCATCAGAGTCCGCGGTATTGTTTGTCGTAGCGGTGTTTTCCAGAGTCACGTTCGAGTTCTCCGCGTAGACAAATCCGCCACGCGACACCGCACTTGTGTTCGTCGCAGAGGTGTTCTCCAGCGACACGGTCGTGTTCTCCGCGTACATAAATCCACCATCACTCGAGAGGCTATTGGTCGCAGATGTGTTCTCCACTTTCACGGTCGAGTTCTCCGCGTAGAGAAATCCACCGCGAGACTCTGCGCTTGCGTTGACCGAAAGCGTGTTCTCCAACGACGTGCTCGAGTTCTTTGCGTACACGAATCCACCACGAGACTTTGCGCGGTTGTTTGTCGTAGAGGTGTTCTCCAGTGACACGTTCGAGTTCTCCGCGTGGAGAAATCCACCGCGAGACTCTGCGCTGTTATTTGTCGCTTTGGTGTTCTTCAGCGTCACATTCGAGACCAAGGCGTACATGAATCCGCCACTCGACTCTGCCTTGCCGTTGATCGCAGAGGCGTTTTCCACTTTCACGGTCGACTTCTCCGCGTACATGAATCCGCCATTAGACTCTGCGCTGTTATTTGTCGCTTTGGTGTTCTCTAGCGTCACATTCGAGTACTCCGCGTACATGAATCCTCCATCAAACATTGCGCTGTTATTTGTCGCTTTGGTGTTCTCCAGCGTCACATTCGAGTCCAGTGCGAGCATGAATCCGCCATAACGCACTGCGCTGTTACTTATCGCTTTGGTGTTCTTCAGCGTCACAATTGAGTCCCGTGCGAACATGAATCCGCCTTCGGCCTTTGCGCTGTTATTTGTCGCTTTGGTGTTCTCCAGCGTCACACTCGACTTCGATGCGGACATGAATCCGCTAGACCTCTCTGCGCTGTTATTTGTCGCTTTGGTGTTCTTCAGCGTCACATTCGAGTACTTTGCCAACATGAATCCGCCATCATACTTTGCGCTGTTATTCGTCGCAGTGGTCTTCTCCAGCGTCACATTCGAGTCCCGTGCGACCATGAATCCGCCAAAAGACTTTGCGCTGTTATTTGTCGCTTTGGTATTCTCCAGCGTCACATTCGAGTCCCGTGCGAACATGAATCCGCCATAATGCACTGCGCTGTTACTGGTCGCGTTGGTGTTCTCCAGCGTCACATTCGAGTAATCCGCGTAGACACAACCGCCATCCGGAAAGCCAGAGTTGTTCCAGAAAAACGATCCTGACATAAAAATGTTCGACTCTTGGGCGAGGATAACCGATCCGTTGTAGCCTTCGTTCGCAGTGAAGCTGCATTTGTCGATTTCGGCGGATGACCTAACCGAATGAATACAGGAGATACTCGTCCTTTGGTGACTCTTCGTTTTCGGAGAATTCTGATTGAACGACGCATTTGACAGAGAAAGAACGCCGTCTTGAACTCGAACGACAATGAGTTCGTTTCTGGAAGCCGCGAATCCTTGGATCGTGGTATTGGATAACGCCGGAGCATACACCAAGGAAGACATCTGTTCGTTGGATTTAGCCACTCTGTTTCTGATTGCAGTGCAGTACTCCAGATTGGTCTTTCTCCCAAGGAAAACACCGCACCCGTCTCCTGAGCATACGTTGTCTTCGATCTCGACATCGATCATCTCCAAATCGGAACACGACGACGCGGACACACGGAGCAAAGATGCAGCGATGAGCCTGTTCTTCCGAAAGGCAACACCGCGCAGAATTACGAGCCCTGGAGAGCTTTGGTAATGACATTTTGAAACTTCGATGACTGACTGAGCTTCCTTTGTGCCGTCGAATGTGCAATTCGCGATGACAAGGTCAACGAAGGTGACGTCGCTGGCTCTACAACAAAACAATCTAAATGCGCTATCGCGAAAACATCTTACTCACTGCACGAGAAAGAGGCCCGAGTTCTTCCGAGGACATGTGAATCTTGTCTTCGCCATTGGGCGAGGGGAGCTGTCGCTACCAGAGTGGTCTTCGACGTGGGTGTCGATGGTCAGCTGCCATGGGATGGTGACAAGGGACGATGGCTTGATGACATCCATCACGTCGAAAGAGACAACGTCGCCTTCTTGGGTGCAGTTGATGATCATCTGCAAGTCGTTGTCGACCTCCTCGAGGACGGCGTCGTTGATGAGCCACTTTCTGCCGTCCAATGTGGTATACCGTTCTTTTTCCTGCCTTGTCAAGGGACACTTGAAATCTGCCACAAATGAGAGGCCGAGTGAATAGCCGTCTGCAAAGCGGAAGGAAAAGTCGAACCTCTCGTCTTTCCCTGATTAGACGCGTCAGACTGCAATGGGATGAGCTTTCCGTTTGCCGTCTAGACGCGAAAAAGACAGGTCAGTACCCGCGCGCTTAGATGGCGGCAGCTGACGTGGGACACTACATCTCGAAGGTGTCCCTTGGGGTCGAAGCCGGAGGACGGTTCTGACGGCGCGGATGGAGCCGCTTCAGCGTCGGGAACTACGAAGAAGACAACACGGATGTAAAGATGCGACGACGGCAGGTCGAAGAAACCGTTGTCCGCAGACGCGGCGTCTGGCGGTCGCAGAAGTCCGCCTTGAGCCGGACGCAGATGTCCGTCGACCGACGCAAACGCGCCGCACAACAGACAAAGACCGAGAAGGAAAACACAGCGTCGCATTGTGAGGTTAATAACCTGAACAAACCTAGCGGAATGCGTTCGTTCGTTCTGTGCTGCGAGTATCATTATTGAATACTCGTTATGTCAAATGAAAAGACAGCCGTACGAATGCATACGACTAGCAAGACAGCGTTCGCCAGACAGAAAGATCCATTGTCGTACAGGTCTCGCTTTCTGCCCGGCAGCGGATGCAGAGCCTCATATGCGCTCCTGCTCGTTAACTGAACCCAGAGTCCAAACATACAGTGTTCAGACAGCTCTGTATTCGACACTCGCTTCTTCTGGAATCTTGTCAACCGTAGTGTATCGAGACTGTAGAGCATTTGCTGTCTGCCTAGTCGCCAGATCCTTCGCTCGGTTTGACGCTTCTTTATCGCAACCGTGACGTCTATGATCCATTTTCGAGGGTTTCGGCTCCTCGGTGGGAATTCGGAAAACCGTCCGCAGTGTTTTCGCAGTTGTTCGGACAGTCGAGCTGAAGGGTCAAGTGAGGAACAGTCCTGTATAAGCGCAAACCATTTTGATAATGCGTCAGACGATAGGCGCATATCACCATGCAACTGTCACATCAAGCGCAAAGCCTGTTCGTCCGCGTGGAGGGAGGAATGCAGTGAGTGGCGTCGAATACGTCTTCTGATGAACTGGGCGAATGCGACGGAAGTCGCTGACGCCGGACGACGGGGTGAGGATACGTTCCTCCGAAGCTGACTGGGCGAATCCTGTTCAGGGCGTCTACCAAATCCTCTCCGCCACTGTCACCCTTTTGCGCGGATCTCTCGTCGAAGTCGACTGCCCTTCATCAAGTGGCCGTTCTCTTTCATCTCTTCACACGACTGCGATGCGTTTCGTTTCAGAAATGGAGACGATCCCGTCATGTGATGTGATGTGACGTAAGTCACTGCTGTTAAGTTCCTGTCTGAAAGGGGGCACTTCTAGAACCCCATCACAGCTTTCTGGGTACATTACACGACTCGGATCTGTTCGCTTTGCACCAGCCTTAGCTAGAAGCGTATCGCATGATGTTTGTCACAAGGTACAGTTCCTCACTAGGTCAAGATGCTCGGATGATTTCGCCTGCATCGTTCGTTCTTGACCACAGGTGCGTTCTCTATGAGATATCTCCTCACCAGGTGCTACGATGCATAGAATTCTGTTCTGTGGTGGAACCCACCAGCCAGAAATGGAGCTCTTGGGTCCAAGAGGCATCGGTTCGGGACGTGGCTGCTCAACCTCATCTTCAGCAAGTATGTCACCATCAGGAATTTGAGCTCTATCGACGGAACGAAGATAAAGAGCGACGATTCCTGCTGCTATCGTGATGCGTTTGCTTCTCAGAGGCACGTCGGATGAGGGGAAGGGACAATACAGTCAGGAGAATCGTTTACAGATGAAGATCTCTGAACTGTTCCAGAGGTGAGGTCCTCCCTTAGTCACACATTCTTTGGCTTCTCACACTTTTGATGGAATCCAGTCGATCGAACGTATACAGGGTATCTATCTGACCCTTTCGTCCGGCTCCTGTTCATCGTTATTGCAAAGATTGCCGTCATTATAGTGACGTGACAGGACGATCGGCAGATGCGTTTGCCCGATCTCTCTTCTGACATCTACTGTAACACCGTCTATAGAGGAAACGCCTCTTTCGTACTGTCGCGATAAGGATCTGATTTTGGGTTCACAAATTCGTAGAAACGAATTACAAGATCTGTGTTCGCAATACAGGAACTCGATCAGAATGATAGGCTGATATATGAAGACGTCGCCTCGGATCCCCCGCAGGTATGATCGATAATGTTTCTCGTTATTCCAATCTTATTACAGTACCATCTCGGATGATTGCTACCTGCTTCAAGGCAGGACGTACTCAGACGACGTGTCGACAGCGCCTGACGCGACGTACACCGGCAAGTGCCTTCGCTGAAAACGCCTGGCGCGACGGAGGCGAAGATGGCTTAAATGCCTCATGCATTTCGGCATCCCTATTCACGCTCGATTCGGAATATGTCAAGCGACGACTCCTTTGTTGTTTCCTCGCCCACTTGCTCCATCTCCACGACTGGACACGACGCAGATACGCTTCTGCATACGGTTCTCTCGTTGTTTCCTCAATCTCCTCTCCGAGTCGCTCTCTTCCTTCTAGGTCCGTTCCAGTGACACCGTTGCTGGACTGGCTATCCGGTACAACGTCTCTGTCGAAGATATCAAACGCCGCAATCGACTCCTGAGCGACGCCGACATCTTTACCAAACACCAAATCGCCATCCCCTCCCCTTCTGATATCGTTCCAAAGCACAGCCTCCCTCTCAACACCCCTCTCTCCTCCAAACACGCTGTCTCGTAGTCGTGATGCTCTGACACAGAGAACGCACGATTCGACTGTCGTTGGGCACGATAAGAGAGATCGTGGTCGCTGGGATGGCTATGGAAAGGAAGCTGCCGATGGTCGTTACCGTTTTGGAATCCTTGACCTGTGGGAGAACGACACAATGCATCACCACGGGAACGCCATCGAGCTCATGGAACTGCAAACGCACCATCGCGATCTCTCCACCCACTCCTCGACCTTCTCTCCCAAACTGTAGCGCGATGGGTTGACATGTACACGAGTCAACGATGGGGGATCGCGAAGCTCTTTTCAAACGATTTCTTTGAAGATTTCGATTCGGTCGGAGCATAGACTCCTTCCTTAGAGGCTTAGAAATCCAAACGATAGACGAAGGGATATGGCTCGTATTTGATTAGCTTCCGGCCATGTTTGGCGCAACGATCGTGTAACGCTTGCTCTGTGCTGCCTGTCCGATGCGTCGTCGCACGTGTATTGCATTGACGGTCACGCATTGTACCGAAACACAATATCTGGCACGACGTCGGTGCTGGACCGCCTGACGCGACTGTCGCGTCACAAGGCCGAAGAGACGGTGGCGGATTTGTGGCAAGACCGAGAGATTCGTTTTGACTTAAGCACGGCACAGATTCGACCGCGCAACGGCGAAACGGTCATCGCCGCTTTGGTCTGTCGCTTTGACTCAGCGCCGTTGTCGATGAGCGTCGCTGCTTGAGGAGAACGCGGAAGACTCGAAAGGACGGCGTTATGATATCGGCTGCCTCTATGTGACCCATCTCCGTACCGTATGGATGTCGCTCAGGCGAAAGCGCTGCAACATATCCATCGGCCATCGCTGCGTCGACGACGTCCAATTTGAAGAGGCGCACACACGGCTCCGCGGCAAGGAGGCGTCTGAGAACGACGCCGCGTACGACGATAGCGTCTGTAGGCGAACGCGCCGTGCTGCATTTCCTCACGCGTTACGGCGATTCGAGATTTCATTTCATATTCAGCAGCCACGAAAGCGGCGCGGGCGATGTCGGCGAGACTCTGCGCCAGGCGATCGAGATCTACCGCCAGACGCGACGCTATAGAGACCTCGCGATACGGGGTACGTCATACCACACCAGACGTGGGTTCAGTAGATGTCGAACCCAGCTTGTACAGATCTCTTGATGAAAGACATGGCGTTGCTGGTGCTGAAGGATGAAGGTTTTTTTTCCTTTAAGTGCTTTTACATATCTCTTTTGAGAAGATCGAGAGAGCAACCTCTATACAATTCACCGTTCCTTCGGTCTAAAAGTATCTTTTATGTTGGATCCTCAGCTAGATCAGAGTAAAGGGCGGGGTGAGCTGTTTCCCCATCTTCTGCCAGTTCGGTACCATTCTGTGCTGATACTTTCAACAAATTCTGATACTTCTTTTGGGAAACCGAAGATGGACGTAGAGAGCGGCATGTCTATCTGGTTCGGCAGTCTCTGTCGGGCGGTCTTGAATAGCGGGCATTCCAACAGTAAATGATCTCTATTTTCCGATGCTCTGCCACACGGACAATATGGGGTTTCCGCCAGTGCTCCGAATCTAAAGAGATATTGATTCGAAGGAAAGTGATTGGACGCGAATTGCGAGAGTCTCGATGCTTGCGGTCTGTCTAGGTATTTCCCTGGAAAGTTCCCTCGACAGAAATCCCTCAGGTGATCTGTCAGGTGATGACTGGTCTGTCTCTGTCGAATGTCTCTTTGGGCTTCACCATTCAGGTATTGCGATATTTGCCGCTTAATCCACGTTCTGTCGGGTGGGAGGCCTTTCGGTGCGTCTTCGGTGTCTTGTGTGATTGTCGTCGCTCGTCTCCATTCGGCCATCGAGAGACTGAGGCTCGGGCGCCATTTCGTTGTGGTCCAGAAACTGGTATGTCCTTCCAGAGACCAGTTGAGAAGCTCTTTCTGGATTTAGATACCGAGCTCTGACACATTGGTCCAGCGGAGAGCTGCCACCTGTGTCTTGCGCGAATCCATTACCGAGCCAAGGCTTTGTTTGTTGTTCTGATGTGTCTGGTGCATGAGCTCCCTGAGTTTGAGCAGGCCGTTCTGCAGACCTAGTAGCGCAGAGATCCCTTCCGATGTCCAGTCAGGGTCCCACCAACATTCGCCATAGCGATTCTCCCCTTGAATCAGTCCCCAGCTGGTTCCGAGGCGGTGGCGTTGTCGGTCTTTTTGAGTCGAGACAATTAACAACCGGTCCGGTCGCTCAGATTCCGGTATCGGGATCGTGCCCGCCAGGAAGCCTATCTGATGTGGAGGGATCGGTGGCCAGGAATGTGTCTTTTGCGGAGGGATTTCCAAGGGTCGTCGCGGCGTCGCTCGTAGCCATCTGGACCAGGCAATTCGGCGGTAGCTCTGGCCTGCTGCGCGTTCATTACGAGGTGGGTGAAACAACAGGCCTACTCCTTCCTTGTGTCTCCGTCTCGACTCGTAATAGAGCGATTGTTGTATGATCTGCTGGGTGGGAGGGCGTACCCCGGCGAGAGCATAAGCTGAAGGGTATGAGGTTGTCCGGAAAGAGCCTGACAGAAGCAGGCAAGCTTGCCACATCGCTTTTTCCAGCGGTGCCAGCTTCTTTTCGTTGTATGCTCCATTCTGCCACACTTCTGCTCCGTAGTAGGCCGCCGGTTCTATCACTCTGCTGATTAGTTTCTCTACAGCTTCCGGCGGCATGCCCAAAAAGGGCCTGTTATCCTCCTAATGAGTTCCAGACGGGAGCGGACTTTCCGAGCGGCACTGTGAATCTGAGGGTTCCACTCTAAAGTCTCATCGAGCCATATTCCCAGGTATAGGACCGCCGATTTCTGAGACAGCTGTTGTCCCTGAATGTAGAGAGGACGGGAATCCGTGCTTCTTCTTCGACGGCGCATGAAGCGAATCTGGAGGCATTTCTCCGGGGCGAAGATGAGATCTCTCTCTTGTGCCCAGCTGTTCATTCTGTCTAGAACGCGTTTGTACCTCTAGTTCAGTATGTGCCGCCCCTAGAACCAGGATATCATCTGCGTAGGCTTGTGTGTGGATGCCGGGTATGTCAGCGAATTCCAGAATCGAATTGATGCCGATGATGAAAAGTAGGGGTGAGAGGGGGCTGCCTTGTGGCGTTCCGATCTGGGGGCGGTGGGTGAAGCTGCCGCCTTCAATTTCCAGTCTGGCTTCCCTGTGCCTGAAGAAACTCTGTACTGTTGGGGCAGCAGATGGATCGAAAGTAGGACAACATCGTCAACAATTAAAAAAAGCACGTTCATCCAGTTCGGACGGACGATGTTCTAATCACACGGTACAGTCCCATCAAGCGTCACGATCATTCCCAACAGTACCCAGGTCAAAAGATATGACGGGGCCTTCATCTGCTCCAGGGCGTCGAGTACCGCGCTTGGGCGGAGAGAATCGAAAGCGGCCTTGACGTCGAGCGCGATTCCATTAACCTCCTGTTGGTGAGCGAGGTTTCGTTCGATGAAATCAGTTGCCGACACCAACGCTTCTGATGTCCCGCGACCAACCCTAAATCCGAACTGTCTGTTGGACAGGCAATGGTGCGTCTCCACAAAATGATCCAGTCTCTGCCCTACGATCTGGTGGACGCTGTTTGCCAGAGAGCCGATAAGGCTGATTGGGCGAAGCAGGGTCAATAAGTTCCTTGGATTGGGCTTCTTCGGAATGCACACTACTCGAGAGCGTTGCCAGGGGCCTGGCAGAAATCCTAGGTGCAGGCTTCTGGCGGCCATGGCTGCGAAGACTTCTGGAACTTGCCGGAATGCACAGGAGATGAGGGCTTTGGGAAGTCCGTCGGGGCCTGGGGCGGCGTACGGTCTTCTTCCACCAAAGGCATTTCGAGCTTCGGCAACTGATACCGGGGGCGGGGGTTCTTCCAGGGCGTATTCTCCAAGGGGTTCGGCGACTTGGGTTGATGGGAAGAATTTCTCAAACAGGCGCTCGCAGATCCTTTCCGGGTCTTCCACTACTTCCCCTTCACCGGTGGTGATGAAGGCGATGTTCTGCGTTTTGGACGGCTTGGTGATCCTCTTGAATGTCTGCCAGAGGTCTTTTGTGCATCCGCTGTTCTCCACGATGAATTCTCTCCGGGCTTCTCCCTTGCGGGTGCGTATGATGGCTCGTAGGTTGTTCCTGGCCACTTCAGCGTCTTCTCGAAGGCCTGTTGGCAGATAGCCGTATTTACGTTTGTATCGTTCCCCTCTTCTCTTTGCTTGCTTCAGAGCTACGTGATCCTCCTCGGCGTCTTTGTTCCACCAATGTTTGCGTCGCGAGGAGGGTCGAGCCTTGGGGACATGAGGAGTGGCTGCCTGTCGCATTTCTTCTTCGGG
>CBDHGO010000009.1:0-72125 GCA_965263145.1 Botrimarina sp. | reverse complement strand
AGCAACAGTCACCCCTCCGAGAATGCTTGTGTCAGGTCAGTCCATTTAGCACTCCTCCATCGCTAGACACCTTTATTGTCCATGCAGAGATGAGATGAAGCATTCTCTGCCTGAGTACGCGTCCTGGCATACATTGACAGAAAAAGCAAAAGGAAGCAGACGGGCGAAGCCAACAGAATAAGGAAGGATCGAGCAACATCCCTGCCTACCAGAGGTTCGCTGTGCTTTCGTGACATGGAACACGAACCTCAAGAATGCACAACTGCTCGAGTGTGAAGTGAGTGACAGACTCGTGATCTGAGCTGATCTTACCCATCCGATCAGGGGTGGAGGAGTAACAATCTCTCGAAACACTGATTGGAAGCAAGGAGAGGTCAGAATGATCAAAGATGACAGGACCAGGCGTGCAGAACTTACTCCTCTCTTATGCTCATGGTTTGCATTGCTACCGATTTCACTGCAGTGACAGTTCCCTGCTGGATGAGAGAAATTGGCTGAACTCGACAGCCCGATCAACCACTTCCGGCAGAACACGAGCACGTCAGAATGTCATCGGAGTGAGAATCAAGAAGAGAATTCACTGCTGGAAGATTGGTTCATCCGAACGTGCTCTTTCTTCCATAGACGGACACTAGGCTGCGCATTACTTTGCATGTGCTGCTCCAACAAGCTTTCTCTCCGCTAAGTATCTCTTTCTAGGCATTGCCGCATCGAGAGGACAGCTCAAGCGAACTCGCTCAGAAGATGACATCGAAGAAGATCAGGTCTCGGTCTCCGGTGGACGTGTGCAGAGTGCGTTTATCTCTGTTCATTGTTCGAATTACCAGTTCCTGTGTGGTTCTAGATTGGATACGAGATGGAAGCATCTCAACACCGAGCCAGTTCAACTTGAACCGAAGATCTCTTCGACGGTTCATGAGACTACGGATCTCTGTACACTGCCGCTGGCTGTCAGGGAATGAGCGGCACAGAAACCATCTCGGCCGGGCTTAGTTGTGTGACCGAACAGAAGCAACAATGACACACATCCAGAAAAGAATGGCAAGGCCATAGGGACTCTACTGCGACGAAGAGTGTTCATTACGTGCACGATCCATCTCTGGCGCACACAACTTTCGCTTTCAGGATCATTAGAACAGAGAATCGGTCATCAGGTCTTCACAGTAAGTCCCGCTCGGGTTTCCAACCACTCATGATCCAGTGCATGTAGAGATTACACCACAGACGAAACAAGAATGCGGTTTTGCAGTGTACGGAGAAGCCCAAGCAGATGAGATTTGATCACAGGACGTCCAATGCGCATCATCACAGGAATCAAGAACGGCCGACCAGATCAAGCCTCGATCCTCTGGAGAGATACGACAGTCCTTCCAGGATGAAGCAGACTGCATCAGGTCCCCAAGCCATCCAGCAAGGTGCATGGAGGCGCCGTCCTTCTGAAGCCAGTCGAAGCATTCCTTCTGTGACACTGGTCGGACTCACCTCACTGCGGAGAGAACGCACCGCCTCCTCCAAGATACTGAGGCCTCCGAAGAAAGAGGCCTTTCTGCGATCCTTAGACGCTGCAGTTGTCCAGAACCTGTTCTGTTTGACCAAGAGAGTCCTCATATCAAAGGAAGCCGAAGACCGTGTTCAGGGAAATCTGGCCGGAGAGATCACACTCCTCCGTCTTCTGAGGTCACCGAAGCGACTGC
Organism: Botrimarina sp.; assembly: GCA_965263145.1. Taxonomy (GTDB): domain Bacteria; phylum Planctomycetota; class Planctomycetia; order Pirellulales; family Lacipirellulaceae; genus CAYGQU01. The sequence goes on along the minus strand of CBDHGO010000009.1, from coordinate 70,431 downwards.
GCCGGCAAAAGGATATCCCCAAACCAGAGACACAGATATCTTCGGGAAGAAGCAGGTCCTCGATCCAGACAAGAGTCTATCGAGCTTCGGAGTGAAGCGAATCGTCGTGATGAAGATCTGGCGCGCATCCGCGAACTCTCTCAGGAATGTCATATGCTCTGGTCTACCAAGACAAGCCGGCAGAACCCAAAGCAGCCATCCATCCGTTCTTCCAGCGCCGGTAGAGACTGAAATGAGATCGAGCTCGGGCCTTGCCACGGTGGTCACGTGATCATGCTCTGCGGGGCAACAGATGCAGGCATGTCTGTCTAAACATGCCAGAGCGCGTTCGACTGGAAGGATGGGCCGCGTCCCAATCCGGCCGGCGCCTCTCCAGATGTCAACGCATTGTGGTGGGAATCACAGTCTGGGTAGCAGGACTTCTCTCGCATAGCGATTCCGCTGGGAAAAGGGATTCCAGTCTAACAAATCCGACTGTGAATAGCATCCAGTCCTGGACTCAGAGTGTGCACTCGACCATACCCTGATCTTCCAATGGAGCAACAACCTCGAACTGTAGAAAGCACCAAACAGATTCGTCCATTCATTGACACTCTTTTCCGTTCGAACGGCCTTTCAGTCTATCCAGAGGTGTGACTGAGAACACTCTGCTGGCGAAGTGTTCGATAGCAGACACGGCTGGAGGAAGAGAGCCTTGGCTAAACTGAGAGTCGACTACAATTTGGGGCACTCTTCGCTGGACCCTACTCCACGTTAACCAAGACAGACTGTCATGAACTCTGAGGCCGCTGGAGAAAAAGGATTTGTGGAGAACAACACGTGGATGTCTGTGCACAGTCACATTGACCAAGACATTTCCTCGGCTGACTTCTCGGATGACCACGAAGTCTTGACGAGGCAAACTGGCTTCACTCTCCACTTATGCTGCCATCGGATCCCCGACAGAGCCCACCTGATTCGCTGACAAAGAGTATGTTTACCCATTTATGATCTAAATGAGATGTGCAATCGACTCACAGATCCAAGGTGAGCAAACTGTCAAGCAATCAGAGAAGCCAGTCGGCCATCCAATCGGCAGCATGGAACATGAAGAAGAATAACTCATTTCAAGATCCGGTGCACCGAGACCACCTCTTCAGCACACCACGGCAACCACATAACTTCCCTGCCTCGAGGCAGCGGCCTCGGACCATCTTACGCGGCACCACCGGGTAGGGCCTTGGCGACCTGCCCGGCCTTTCTTGGTCGCGCACAAGAGGCAGGCAGGTGTACACTGAGATGAAAGGGGGTAAGTCTGAGTGACTCTCAACACCCAGGACCGTCTTTTTTTACCATTTTTGAACGTCTCTTGTCCCTCCTGGGTGCCTCTTGTGTCTCCCCCTGCCTTTTGCTTTGTTTTTCTCTTTCCGATTGCTTGCTTACCAGTTCTGTGATTCATTGTTTTTTGGTGACCTTTCTGTGTGTCTTTCAAATACCTTGTTTTTTTTTCATTGACTGTACTGTTGTCGTTTGTGCATTCTCTCTTTTATGTGTTCCTTCTCTTTTTGTGTCTTCCTTGCAACCTTTCTTTTCTGTGCTCACTTTGTTGTTTTTCTGCTGTGCTTTTGTTTTTTCTCGGGTCCCTTTTCCTTTTTGTGCCATTTGGACCCCCTATCTGCATGTCCGCGCCGCGCGTCGCTGTATGAGAGTCGCCCAGCTGCCTCCCAGTAGTCACTACCAGTTGCATCTCGTTCTCCTCGCGCACCTTGATCGGATCTGGGTCAGTGCTCATCGTTCAGGGTGACCTCCCGCGCCGCATTTCGAGGCGCCGCTTGCCGACAGTGAGTTCCTTTTTCACGAAATCACACCGTCTAACTCTTTCTTTGCAGACCATGTGGTGGGGTGGACATCTTTTCTACGATCACATCACTAGTGGCACACTGTTTGACTGACGATCACACTTCTCCGGAGTGACATTTGTATGTGTTTAAGCAATTTGATGTGTATTTCTGTTTCGTTGCACGCGTGTGCCGCCTTAGTGTTCGATAGCCTGTCTGCGCATGACAGTGAACGAGCAATGGCTGTTTCGATTAAAGTGGTGAATGGAGAGCGTCAGACAAAGGGCCCGCCTCTTCATGTGTTGCTGTCAGGCAGTCACGCCTCGTCTTCTTCTGCTTATTTGCCAATCCCAAGCTCTATGAAACCGAGCGTCGCCAAGAAATGCTCACGGCCATTCTTATCACGCATTAGCGTTTCAGCAATCGCCCTTCCGTTAACCCAAAGTGTAGTTAATACAGCAGTCGCACGTGCATGCAGATTCGATAACGGCAATGATCTTCAAGCGTTCGGAAAAGGTCGTCGAAGACTAGTGGTATCCTCACACCGAGGAAGTGAGGAATGGTGTGTCGCACCGCACAAGTCTGTGAACTAACTGTCTTTCGATGCTCTTGTGTTGGCACACCGACGTCGCAGTGGAGAGTCTATTGCGTTTGAATGCGTCCCCGACTGTTTTTCAAATGAACTGGCCGTCCCGCTGCGTTGCTTTCACGTCTCCCTCCGGCGCTCTAATCTTGTTTCCGTCGAGTGCACTGGCGTCGCCTGGTCGCGAAAGCGAATCCGCCTCAGCTGATTGGCAGACACCTTCGCGATCTCTGTCGGCCATCGGTCGGTGTATTTCGAGGAGTCTGGTTGAGTGCATTCGATCACGGGAACGAGCACAAGGCTCTGAAGCAACACGCGTCGCTCAACTGACTTTTTCTTCTGTTTCCGAGCACGCCGGCGCGAGCTGAGCAAAGACATTGAAGTGATTTGCATCACCGAGGCGAGTGAGCCGGCGTGTTGTCTGTGACTTGTTCTGCATAGGAGAACTGCGAAGGTACTTCCTTGGGTCAGGCGACCTTTCGCGTGGCGTTCGTCGTCTAGTCGCCCGACCCGACAGTACTTCGACCGCTGCTGCGCCATGTGAGAGATGCCTTAACGAGGTAGAAGGAGTACAGCTGCTCTTCTCCTCCGGTTTCGACGGACGAGACTCGAGAGGATGAAGAGAGGACCACGCCGACACTGTACTTAAGCTGTGCCGAACTAACTACCTGTGCTGCGTCGACGGACGCGATGCGGGAGTGGGTGAGAGAAGAACTATCAACGTCAAGCACGTGGATGGTCGATATAATTCCTCCAAAGACCGACATCACTGATACACAATCCGTCAGCGATAGAGAATTGACAAACATGTCGAACGTTAAGTGCAATGCGGACAATACGAAGCCTATCACAACTCGTGGTAGCTGTCGTTCTGCTTTCTGCCGCACATTCTTTCATCCTGTCGCTGGAATTGAAAGCCAAAGCGAAAATCCTCCGCGAACCTCATCTGCGTCTGCTAGTCACGATCTTCAGCGGCCGTTGAGCGAGACACATACAATCGTCGTTTGGCGATCAAGATGTTTTCAGAAACGATCCATCGTTGTCAGAAGCAATTCGACATGATCTGCTAAATGTCTTTCGTTTGACGTGACCTCGAAATGCGAGCGAAGGCGCTCCCGTCGGAGAGGTACCGTTTGCGGCTCTCAAACAGTCGAAGGACAGGGCCGAACGCCGCTCCAAGGTATCCACTCGCTCTCTTCTATACCGGACTGCCTGCCAGATTCGTGTTTCAATGTCGCCGTCCACCCAAGCACGGGCTATATTGTTTGACGACGGTTATTGGTTCTTTTGGCAAAGCCTGCAGCTGTTCATGCGTCTTTGGAGGGTAAGGGCATCACAGCTTCCCGTTGCTTACTTCTACAGCTGCGGACATGCTTGTCGCTACTTCAACTGCAAGCAGCGGCTTCAGCAAGACGAAAGGCTTCAGTGCGAGCAGGGAGAAAACCTCTCTTCGATCCAATGACGGAGACAATGAGCAGTGTCAGAAGAGGAAAACGACATGCCGCGTCGTGGAATGTGACTCCTGGCACAGGTACACTGCCTACAACTAACAGCGATTGTCAACTAATAATAGAATTGAAGGGATTTCTAAGGGGTCTTCCACTTCTGGCGTCATGTGCTTGTTCGCACGTCTCTTAACGACATGTGTTGCTGCCTAGGCTCCGAGTGCCCTTTAGATCCCAACTGTCTCTGATGAGGTGGGTGTTACTGAAGTTACCTTATGATTTGACGGAGCATTCTTTCTTTTGAAGGGGGAGTTGAGGTGGTGCAGCAATGTGCCTTTCAGAGTCATCTGTTCAAAGGGAATCCAGTCGTTCAGCACAATGACTGAGGCCTCACCGCCAACTGTCATCTGTGTACCTCTTCGCTGGGAAACGCACTGGCTGCTGCCTGTCAGAGGAGTCTCTTTGTGGATTGGAAACCGAAGCCGCTCCCCAAATCCCGAACGAAACGACGAAAGCCACTTGTTACAGTTTCGTGGCTGCCTGGTTTGCACTGTCCAGGTGATTCGGGATGGCAGTTATATGATGTCAGATCTGCTTGCCTAGGAGATCATGCGAACTGCTACTCGTGTCACGGCATGCGTCGACGCGTTGGTCCTCCGACACTCCGTTGTCTGTTCCTGCTGTCAGGTGCGCGCGGAGACGGACAGTCCTCATCTGCCACGCAGCTGGAACAAGAGAGAGTGACCGCAGAGGATTCCACTTCGGATGAGATACAGATTCGCACACAGGATGATTTCAAACACGCCATTCGTCCAGTTCGTCCTGTGATGTGCAGGTATATCAGCTTCGCTTCGCAACTGACTGTTCGTTTGTATAGAGTTACCGTTTCTTCATTTCTGATAAAGGCTTGCGGCCGGGTACAGAACGACATACGCTCGCAGATCCTGGGCTCGGTCCATTAGGAATGGGAGATGTGGAATGAGGAGATACAGCTCTTCTCGACTTCCGTTGTGCGACAAGAGCTTATCGATAAGGCCGAGTGCCAGTTGAGGAGAGATGACTCCCTGACTCCGTTGACTGATGCTGAACGTCGAAATCTGTCCTGAGGTACTCTCCCTTTCAGTTTCCCCGACTTCGGTTTGTGTGTAGGAGAAGGAACTGTCGTGGCAGACTCGATCCTACCTTCTTCCAGAGCAGTGCCATGCAGAGTGAGAGGTATGCAGACTGATCCACAGAGAAGTAAGCCTCTTTCCGTGCCACGCAACGAGACACTCCGTTTGTGTCGGCAATTGAGTGAATTCATCTCTGTCGGATAGGGCATGTGGCATGGATCGTGCCATCTGAAGTCGTCAGACGAGATGGGCAATGCAGACGAACAAGTTGCTTTTCACTTTGATCGATGCGACCAGGCACGACAGAACGGTGTGTGGCACACGACTGAGTGAACGCGAAGGCTACACTCCATCACAGGAGGGGAACGCGAGCGACGGCGCGTCACTTCTTCTCGCTCATAAGCAGTAACCGTGTCAATACAGCGGTCAGCGACAGATTTACGGTGAGGTATCTTTTAACAGTCGAATTGTGCGTCCAGGAAGGCTTTCGTGTTTCCCGCACTCCGTTCACAGACGATGATCGATGGGGACGCAACAGAATGTCACATCACAGCGATGAGAGGCTGAGTTCGAGGTGTCCTTTGCGATATGTGGTTCATCATTCGTCTGGGTGATGGAGGGTCTGGGTAAACTGCGTCCAGAGGTGCTGGTGTTCTCGACTGTCGTGTCGGAGGAGTCAGACAGTCTTTGTGCCACCACGTCCGGTTAAAAAGTGTCAGAAATGAGTCCGAGACTCATCCCGAGCTTTGTGACTGACGAGGCTCCAGTTCAGGTGCCCACCATTGCGAACGTAACAGGAGGTTTGTCTGTCGATGCATTGGAACTCGACGGGATGATTTGAAGGGCATGTGGACATAGTACTGCTGCGAAACAACAGATATCTCTCTTACTAGTTGAGCGTTCTTCGAGGTCCACTTGGTTCAGATATCGGTGATGGAGCGTTTTCTAAACCGTTTTTTGCGGAGTAAGTCCTTTCTAGCATACATGCACTTCCCTAAATTCACCTGGCCAGATGCATCGGTTGGAACCTGGACGGCGGCCAGGCAATCAAGACACATTGCTGGAAAGAGTGGAGAGTGACCCTACCTACGTCACGGAAGCCAGGAATGCCGCAGGAGTTAAGTTGTTTCCGAACACTCCTGGATAAGACGAGATGCATGCGGACAGGAGCACAGAAGGCTCAAGTCTGCTACATTGCAATCCTCCGACGAAACGAGATGCCGAAGCTTCATTCAGGTGCCGCGTTTTGCATTAGATGTTTTCAATTTGTGATGTTCTTTGTTGTTTCAGGCCTGGCGACATTTCCGAGTAGCAGCAGACCGCTAAGCTCTATCTTCACCGACTTTGTTGCGCGAGGCACATTACATTCGTTGTTCAGCGATCAAGATGCATTCAGAAATGATCCATCGTTTTCAGAAGCAATACGACGTGGTTTTCGAAATGTCTTTCGTTTGACGTGACCTCAAAATGCGAACGGTGCTCCCGTCATAGAGACATCCCGTTTGCGTGTCTAAGACGACGGAAGGACAAGGCGAAGCATTGCTCGAAGACATCCCATCCACTCTCTCTGTTCACCACAGACTGCCGCCAATAGAGTCATGTTCCAATGTCGCCGTATGACCAAGCACAGGCCACGTTGTCTGTCGACGGTTGTCGGGGTATTGTGGTGAAGGACGCAGCTGTCCATGTATTCGTGAAGGTAGGGGCGTCACGGATTTCTTCTTGATTCTACGCTGCTGACATGCTTGTCGCTGCTTCAGTTGCAAGGAGCGGCTTCAACAAGACGAGAGTCTTGCATGTGAGCAGGAAGAAAAACCTCTCTCCGATGCCAGCCCAATGACGGAGACAATGAGCAGTGTCAGATTGAGAAATCGATATCCCGCGTCGAGGAGTGTGACTCCTGACACAAGCACACTGCCCATGACTAACAGCGATTGCCGACAAACAATAAGGTCGAAGTGCTTGACATGAAACCTCCCAGTCATGGCATCGTTTACTTCTGCGTGCGTCTGCCAGCGACATGTGTTGCTGCATAGGACGCGAGTGTCGACCTGTCTGACTTGCCGCGAGCCTGCCGAATCTCCGTTGCAGATTGAGAGACCCCGACAAGAAGAATCACGAGGCGGACGCCGCCATTCTCAATGAGAAGCCAACGGTGTCCACAACTGAAGCTGTGAAGTCTACTGTTCGAGTGGAAGAGCTTCGATGATCGTTATCACGGGGATGGGATACAACAGACGACGCCGCTGCGATCTCTGTGTTGATGAGATTTGCGTCTTTTGTGTCGCAGCGCATGCAGAAGCGGAAAAGGGTGTTAGATATCTCTGTCTGTCTGTTACCAGTGCCTCGAGTGATCCGCTCATGGCTCGGTGTCTTGCACGACGCCTTCTTGAATGTCCCTGGTCACTGCACAAGAATGAGAGACGTGGAAGGGCGGAGCGATGCGACCTTGTTTGTCGGGAATGCCGTCTTTCCAGACAGTGCATCGAAATCAGACGGTTTCTCGGGCCTCGGCTGCTGCAACGTGCGGTCCCTTAAATGCGGTGCGGACCACGTCGACACACAGGTTTGATGACACATGCTTCTGAGAACTCACTTAAAATGGAGTCAGACAGACGCACCGCCCTTCACAGGAAAGAAAGGACCTATAGCTCAGAAACCACGATGACGAGATAGGACATGATGCATCCAGAGAACGCTAGAATCCTGTGTGTCAAAGTGAGTGGTGTCTCGAGCATTGAGCGTGGATCCAAATGGCGCGTGGTCGAATCCGAGGAATCTAATCGACTCTGCGGCCCCAAGAATCGTCTGGGTCTGCATACGGTAGAGCAATTGGATCTCTCAGAGCAAACACACCAAGTTAAGTACACAGAGTTACCACTCGCTGTATCCATTCGAAGAGCAGCAACCAACCAAGATTAACATTATTAGAATCCAGTGTAGGCCCTCCTTATCCCGACCTGCCCCGGAATAGCTTCGCCGCCGCCTATGAACATGAACTGCCTCGTGGGCCACGGCTGTTTCACCTTCGCCGACGGCGGCTTCGGTTCCGCCTCCACACTGGAGGGAGTTGTGCCCTCCAGAGCCGCGTGCCGCGTCGCGTCGCAGCCAACCACTTCCTTCAACTGTCTTCGCGAACGTAGATCGATACAGCGCGCCGCCGCCCTGTCGAGCGGGCCCGTCTGCAGCTAGGACAGAGAGCAACTGTCCACATCGTTCCTCCCATGCGCGGTTGAGCTGATTCGGACGGCTGGCCGTTCAGAGGTGCACAAGATCCAGGCCAGAACTGCGGGATCTGTCGCCTAGGCATGATATTGTACCGATAGTTGCCTCGCGAGCTACATTACCTTCCATGATATCATGTTCAACACGTTCTGCTCTGCCGTTAGACGGAGAAAGAGTGACCATCATCACCGTGGTGCAGATGAACGAAGAACGGATCCACTAGGTCCACGATGACCACAGACGAGTGTTCGATGCTGTTCTCTGCATGCAAGACGACACAAGAGCCAAATCTACCTCCAACTGCAGCCTCTTGAGACTCTCAAACGATGCAGTGGAGTACTCGACAGCTTCTTCTCGTGGTCGGACCCTCGACACGATCTCCCTCCTGCCAGCATCGCCCATGGACAGGCTGAGATGTACGCGCTGCGCGCTAGGCGCTGACGAAAGACTCCCGGACGAACAAATCACACTTATGCTGTAAAAATGATATAGAGTTTCCCGAAACGTCTCGTGCTCGCGTCTCCCGAATCTCAAGAGCGCTGCGCGTTTCTGCCGTCCTCCAACCGACAGTTCTGCTGTCGGTTGGCTGATGCGCCTCTCGCCTAACGGCCGTCGTTAGCATCTTGCTGTCTCCTGGCCGTTGTGCTGTAACCGTGACAGTTCTGTGGCGCGATTCTCGTCGCTTTTGTTTCTTTGAGCCACCGCTGCCTTTTCTCTGAGACCAGTGCTTCTCAAGATGTCGGACGCAGGAATCTTCACGGAGGACGACTACACCCTCCCGTGGGACACGTAAGTTCTCCAAAACCATCCGCCGATACGTCTCTCCGCGAATAGTTCTCCGCGGGCGCTGCCATGCACATGCAGTCATGCCATCCAGGCATGGCATGCGTGCTGCAAACGCAACTGCCGATTCCGTCCTTCGGTGCCCGCATTTCCCAATTTTTGGACTCTCGGTCCTCCCATCGCCATCCCCAATTCTTTGTCAAATCTACTCTACTGCACATACTAACTTGACATGTGTTCTGCAGGTTTTTTGTGAGCACACCGCCTCCGCCATCGCCTCCGAGCTCGCCTCCGCATGGGGAGAGCACGCCGCCACCGCCGCCGCCTCCGAGCTCGCCACCGCCGCTAGTGCGGAAGGGCATGGCGCCGCCATCGCCGCCGCCGCCCGAGAGCATGGCACCATCGCCGACTCCGCCCGAGGGCATGGCACCACCACCGCCGCTCGACAGCATGGCGCCACCGCCGCCGCCCGAGGGCATGGCACATTCGCCACCACCGCCCGAGGGCATGGCGCCACCGCCGCCGCCGCTCGACAGCATGGCGCCACCACCGTCGTCCTTGCCGTGCATCCCTCCGCGGCTATGTGTATTTTCCCGGCCGGCCACATCATCCCCTTTCTTTCCCTCTCGGCCTTTTGTGTTTTCCCGGCCGGCCACATCATCTCCCTTTTTTCCCCCTCGGCCTTTTGTCTTTTCCCGGCCGGCCACATCATCCCCCTTCTTTCCACCTCGGCCTTTTGTCTTTTCCCGGCCGGCCTCCTCATCTCCCTTTTTTCCTCCTCGGCCGTGTGTCTTTTCATGCCTAGCCCCGTCGTCTTTTTGTTAGTTTTCCGACGTCGGGTTTAGAAAAAAAAAATAAAAAAAACAAAAAGCTTCTTTATTCTCACACTTTTCACTCTTTTTTGTGTGAGATTAATAAAAAATAAAAAAAAACAAAAACAAAAAAAATAAAAAAAAACAAAAAAAAAAATAAAAAAAAATCTCACACATGGCTGTTTTCTTTTTCTGGAAAAAAACAAAAAAAAAAACAAAAAAGCCATCTAGCTGCGTTTCTGTTTTTTCTGCCACCGCCTTCGCTTTGCTGTGGTTGGCTTTGTTCTGTCAGTATCTCTTAGGCTTCTTTGTTTTAGCGACTGCTGTTGTTTTTCTGCCATCCACCATCGCTTTGCTGTGGTTTGGCTTTGTTTTGAGTAATTTTACTGTGGAGGTTTTTTTGTTTTGCTGTTTTGCTGCTGTTGGCTATCATTAGTTTGACTGTTGGTTTTTTGAGGCTTTTTTTTCTGGGGAGTCTGGATGGAATGGAAGCAGGCTTCCATTCAGTAGGCGGTGTCGTCGAAACGACTCCCGTGGTTGAACGATGTTCCCCGGGCCTTACTGAAGAGAAGGGCCCTGTCGAGAAGATGGCCAGGCCTCTGTCAAGACAGGGGATCTGCCGAGCATCGAAACGGGATGATTCGTCGGGATGGCACTCTGGCACCACCCACAGCGAATGGCATCTAGATCTTTACATCGGCACGACTACCAAGACACGTTTGACAGAATCCGCGGCAGCTACCGCCGAGCTTGACCTCTTGAGTGAAACCCGAGTTCTTGATGAGGTCGCACCTTCGGTCACAGTGCTCATTTGATCGACTTCTGCTAGACAGTGAATGGATGTCGCCTGAAGCGCAGTGCATCATGCTCAACTGGAGAGGTGTAACGAGTCTCAATCCGGTCGGAACTTCCCTGCCAGTGTCAGTGCAGCGTGGACTGGACTGCCGTATGCAGTGGGCAGGACTTCATCCCCCCGAAGACCTTGCGACTGGAAAGGGGGATGCTAGTCTGCAGAGCAAGCTGTTGTCGAGAAGGTTCTGGAGAGAGACCAACACGAACCCGTCAGACTGGAGACTGGTGCAGAAATTACAGCATCCGTTCGTGGAACGCTATGGCAGGTTAGCCCGTTCTTTACACTCATCCTCTCGGAACGTTTTCGTAATCCATGCAGAGATGAGATGAAGCATTCTCTGCCTGAGTACGCGTCCTGGCAGACATTGACAGAAAAAGCGACAGGAAGCAGACGGGCAAAGCCAACAGAATAAGGAAGGATCGAGCAACATCCCTGCCTACCAGAGGTTCGCTGTGCTTTCGCGACATGGGACACGAACCTCAAGAATGCACAACTGCTCGAGTGTGAAGTGAGTGACAGACTCGTGATCTGAGCCGATCTTACCCATCCGATCAGGGGTGGAGGAGTAACAATCTCTCGAAACACTGATTGGAAGCAAGGAGAGACTAGAGTGATCAAAGATGACAGGACCAGGCGTGGAGAACTTACTCCTTTCTTATGCTCGTGGTTTGCATTGCTACCGATTTCGCTGCAGTGGCACTTCCCTGCCGGATGAGAGAAATTGGCTGAACTCGACAGCCTGGCGAACCACTCCCGGCAGAACATGAGCACGTCAGAATGTCATCGGAGTGAGAATCAAGAAGAGAATTCACTGCTGGAAGATTGGTTCATCCGAACGTGCTCTTCCAGACGGACACTAGGCTGCGCAGTACTTTGCATGTGCTGCTCCAACAAGCTTTCCTCTCCGCTAAGTATCTCTTTCTAGGCATTGCCGCTTTGAGAGGACAGCTCAAGCGAACTCGCTCAGAAGATGACATCGAAGAAGATCAGGTCTCGGTCTCCGATGGACGTGTGCAGAGTTCGTTTATCTCTGTTCATTGTTCGAATTACCAGTTCCTGTGTGGTTCTAGAATGGATACGAGATGGAAACAGCTGGACACCGACTCAGTTCAACTTGAAGCGAAGATCTCTTAGACGGTTCATGAGAGTACGGATCTCTGTACACTGCCGCTGGCTGTCAGGGAATGAGCGGCACGGAAACCATCTCGGCCGGGATCAGTTGTGTGACCGAGGAGAAGCAACCGTGACACACATCCAGAAAAGAACACCAAGGCCATAGGGACTTGACTGTGACGAAGAATGTTCATTACATGCACGAGTCCAGCTCTTTCCCACACAAACTTCGCTGTCAGGATCATGGAAACAGAGAATCGGTCATCAGGTCTTCACAGTAAGTCATGCTCGGGTTTCCAGAAAAGCGTGACCGAGTGCATGTAGAGATTACGCCACAGACGAAACTAGAATGTGGTTTTGCAGTGTACGGGGAACTCCAAGCCGGTGGGATGTGATCACAGGACGTCGTCCAATGCGTATCATCACAAGGAATCGAGGATGTCTGATGAGATCAAGCCTCGACAATCTGAAGGGATACGACAGTCCTTCCAGGATGAAGCAGACTGCATCAAGTCCCCAAGCCATCCAGCAAGGGGCATGGAGGCGCCGGCCTCCATAGGCCAGTCGAAGCATTCCTTCTGTGACACCGGTCGGACTCGCCCCACTGGAGAGAAAACGCACTGCATCTCCAAGATACTGAGGCCTCCGAAGAAAGAGGCCTTTCAGCGATCCTTAGACGGTGCGGTTGCCCAGAACCCGTTGTGTCGATCGAAAAACTCCTCGCATCAATGGAAGCCGGAAAGCATGTCCAAAGAGATCTGGCCAGAGAGATAGCATTCCTTTATCTGCTGAGGTCATCGACACCACTCCCCTGTCAGATTCATATCCCCAGACCTTCTGAAGAGATAAATGGCTGCGAGGAGAAGCAGGCCCTCGATCCATACAAGAGTCTATCGAGCATCGGTGTGAAGCGAATCGTCGTGATGAAGACCTGGTGCGCATCTGCGAACTCTCTCAGGAATGTCATATGCTCTGGTCTACCATCTGAGCATCAACTCGAGCTGTAGAGAGCAATTGCCGGGCCAGTCTATTCATTTACACTCCTTTCTATTCGAACAGCCTTTACTCTGTCCAGAGAAGAGATTGAGAATACTTTGCTGGCGAAGCGTTCGGTAGCAGACAAGACTAGAGGAAGAGAGCCTTGGCTAAAAGAGTGACATCTACAGTTGGAGCACCCATCTCTGGACCCTTCTTCTCATAGACCACGACTGGAAACACCAAAACTCCGAAGCGGCAGGAGACGAAGATCTGGACAGACGACGCCTAGGAGCCAACCGACAATCGCCATTGAGCAAGAGGAGACCTCAGATGCCTTATTAAAGAAGTCCTGGCGAAACAAAATGGCTCCATTCTCTGCTTCTGCTACCAACAGGCCATGACTACCCGCTGAAAACAGTAATGAAGAGCGAGATTAGTTGTCTTCGTTCTTGGCGAAACATGATATGGAGTTACAGATCTATGATGGTAGACTGGCAAAGCTCTCGGAAGATGAAGATTCCCAATCCGAAGACATCAGCACGGAGCACGGTGACGTCACTGAGGACGACCGGTGCATTTTTCTGCGGCCTGGAAGGCTCAAATTCGCGAAGAACTGGGCCACGTCCTTCGAGACTTGTCGAGTCGACCGAAGAAACGGAGCCTTTCCTCTCTTTGAAGAAGCTGCTGTGCTCAGAATGCATATTCGCATCGAGACAATCAACATTGCACGAAGCCCGGAATACATGTCCAGGGAACTCTGGCCGGCAAAAATCGCACTCTTCCATCTGCAGACGAGATCACTGAAACGACTCCCTGGAGAAGTGATATCTTCAGACTGTTTGAAGAGAAGGATGCCTTCGAGAAGAGGACAGAATCTCCATCAAAACAAGAACTCCATCGAACATTGGAGTGAAGCACCATCACACTGACGCTCTGGTGCACATTCACGGACCGTCCCTGGAATGTCATGATTCTTTGATCCGCTAAGGCAGATTGACAGAAGCTCGAGCAGCTAGCTATCCATCCGACTAGCCAGCGCCGGTAGAGTCTGGAATGAGATAGATCACTTTAGGGACACGGTACCCGTGTGATCACGATCTGTCGGCTGCAGATGGATGTCTGTCGAAGCATGTTGGATCACTCTCCGCTCGAAGGATAAGATACGTCTCAATCCAGTAGGAGGTCCTTCTAGTGTCATGCACTGCGGACGGAATGACTGTCCAGAGCAGCAGGGGTTCTCCCTTGTCTGGCAGTTCTACCTGGCAAGGAAAGACCCGTCCGACCACGAAAGCTGTGGACCAGACCCAGTTGGACGAAGACTATTCAATTGGCCCTGCTCCGATCTCTCAATGAAAATCGGCAGCATCCGCTCGAAGGATGCAACTAACAGGTTAGTCCATTCTTTGACGCTGTTCTCTATCTGAACAATGTCATAGTCCACGCAGAAATGAGATGAAGCAAGCATTGCCGGAGAGATGCAGCAGACACAGCTGGATGAAGAGACGTGTCTAAGAACGCAGTCATGCTCAACGTGGAGCAGTCTTTGGATGTTCCTCCCCATGCACCAAGATAGGACTTGCCAAGAACTACGGAGTGGCAGGAGAAGAGGTCCCTGGAGAACCACGGCTGGAAACCCGTGTACAATCGCCACAGGACAAGAGATCTTCTCTCAGCTGCCTTTTCGGTAGAGCCATGGAGTCTTGGCAAGCAGCAATGGTGCACTCTCCACCTCTGCTGTCAACAGAGACATGACCCGGCCACTGAATGCGGTAACGAAAAGTAAGATTATCCGTTGTTGATGAGCTACGTATGGTATCGGATTATCGATCCAGGGTGGCAAACTTGCCGAGACAGCATTCAGAGAATCCGGCCTTCCGACCAGAAGCAAGGATGAGAAGCACGGACAATCTCAGGATCCAGTGCATCTTACAGGCACACCGGCACATCGCTGCATACCACATACCTTCCCCGCCCCGAGGCAGCGCCTAGGACCACTTCTCGCGGCACCAGCGGGTAGGGCCTTGGCGACCTGCCCGGCCTTTCTTGGTCGTGCACAAGAGGCAGGCAGGTGTGTACTGAGATGAAAGGGGGTAAGTCTGAGTGACTCTCAACACCCAGGACCGTATTTCACTGTTTTTACATCTCTTCTTCCACCTGGGTGCCTCTTGTGTCTCCCCCTGTCCTTTTGCTTTGTTTTTCTCTTTTCGATTGCTTGCTTACCAGTTCTGTGATTCATTGTTTTTTGGTGACCTTTCTGCATGTGCTTATCGAATACCGTTTTTCTTTTTGGATTGATTGTACTGCTGTCGTTTATGCATTCTCTCTCTTGTCTCTTCTTGCTCATCTTCGTTTCTGAGTTCCTTCTCTTTGTGTGTATTTCTTGCAACCTTTCTTTTCTGTGCTCACTTTGTTGTTTTTTCTGTCGTGCTTTTGTTTTTTCTGGGTCCCTTTTCCTTTTTGTGTCGTTTGGACCCCCTATCTGCATGTCCGCGCCGCGCGCCGCTGTATGAGAGTCGCTCAGCTGCCTCCGAGTAGTCACTACCAGTTGCATCTCGTTCTCCTCGCGCACCTTGATCGGATCTGGGTCAGTGCTCATCGTTCAGGGTGACCTCCCGCGCCGCATTTCGAGGCGCCGCTTGCCGACCGTAAGTTCCTTTTTCACGAAATCACACCGTCTAACTCTTTCTTTGCAGATCATGTGGCGGGGTACACATCTTTTCTTCGATTACATCACTAGTGGCACACTGTTTGCCTGAGCATTACTTTCTTCTAGAGAGTGACATTTGCATGTATCGTTTAAGCAATTGATGTCGATTCCTGTTCCATTACGCGCAAGTCGTCACTTGATGAAAGAACGCTGAATTGGCGTCCTTGATCGACTTTTGCTAAGGGTGCTGCAGGACATATCCCATCAACCAACGCTTCGCCGTCCGTTGGACGCAGATGTTTGAAATCAAAGGATCTCTTTGATACATCGTCTTCTGGCGACAGGCAAAGACAACCGTGTTCTGGAATTCTCGAAACACGTCTGCCGCACTTGTGACCATGGATACCTGCCTAGTTGCTTTTGTGTTACGCTGTTGCCTGCCTGTCAGCAGACTGCATCGCAGGTCTCTCTGTTCAGGAAGTCTACGTTTCGGTTTCGTTGTTCATGTGTGCCGCCTTAGTGTTCAATAACGCGTCTCCGCATGACAGTGAACATGCCATGGATGTTTCGACTTAAGTGGTGAATGGAGAGCGATAGACAAAAGGGCCAGCCCTCTTCATGTGTTGCTGTCAGGCAGTCACACCTCGTCTTCTTTTGCTTGTTAGCCAATTCGAAGCTTTAGGAAGCCGAACATGCCCAGAGTTGTTAATGGGGAGCCTTGTCACGCATTGGCGTTTCACCCCTCACCTATCAATTGCACAATGCGTAGTCAATGCAGCAGTTCTACGTGCACGCAGATTCGACGACGGCGAGCTTTACGGTCGTTCGGAAAAACGACGTCGAAGACGAATGGTATCGTCACACCGAAAAAGTCACAATTGGTGTGTCGACTAGCACAAGTCTGTGAACTATCATTCGGCGCTCTTGTTTGCAAACCGGCCTGCGGTGGATAGTCTATTGCGTTTGAATGCGTGCCCTGTGATTCTTCAAATGAACTTGCCGTCCCGTTGCGTTGCTTTCCTGTCCCCCTGTCGGAGTTCCAGTTTTCCTTGTTTCCGTCGAGTGCACTGGCGTCGCCTGGTCGTAAAAAAGCGAATCCGCCTCAGCTGATTGGCAGACACCTTCGCGATCTCTGTCGGCCATCGGTCGGTGTATTTCGAGGAGTCCGGTTGAGTGCATTCGATCAAGGGGACGAGGACAAGGCTCTGAAGGAACATGCGCCGCTCAACTGACTTTTTCTTCTGTTTCCGAGCACGCCGGCGCGAGCTGAGCAAAGACATTGAAGTGATTTGCATCACCGAGGCGAGTGAGCCGGCGTGTTGTCTGTGACTTGTTCTGCATAGGAGAACTACGAAGGTACTTCCTTGGGTCAGGCGACCTTTCGCGTGGCGTTCGTCGTCTAGTCGCCCGACCCGACAGTACTTCGACCGCTGCTGCGCCATGTGAGAGATGCCTTAACGAGGTAGAAGGAGTACAGCTGCTCTTCTCCTCCGGTTTCGACGGACGAGACTCGAGAGGATGAAGAGAGGACCACGCCGACACTGTACTTAAGCTGTGCCGAACTAACTACCTGTGCTGCGTCGACGGACGCGATGCGGGAGTGGGTGAGAGAAGAACTATCAACGTCAAGCACGTGGATGGTCGATATAATTCCTCCAAAGACCGACATCACTGATACACAATCCGTCAGCGATAGAGAATTGACAAACATGTCGAACGTTAAGTGCAATGCGGACAATACGAAGCCTATCACAACTCGTGGTAGCTGTCGTTCTGCTTTCTGCCGCACATTCTTTCATCCTGTCGCTGGAATTGAAAGCCAAAGCGAAAATCCTCCGCGAACCTCATCTGCGTCTGCTAGTCACGATCTTCAGCGGCCGTTGAGCGAGACACATACAATCGTCGTTTGGCGATCAAGATGTTTTCAGAAACGATCCATCGTTGTCAGAAGCAATTCGACATGATCTGCTAAATGTCTTTCGTTTGACGTGACCTCGAAATGCGAGCGAAGGCGCTCCCGTCGGAGAGGTACCGTTTGCGGCTCTCAAACAGTCGAAGGACAGGGCCGAACGCCGCTCCAAGGTATCCACTCGCTCTCTTCTATACCGGACTGCCTGCCAGATTCGTGTTTCAATGTCGCCGTCCACCCAAGCACGGGCTATATTGTTTGACGACGGTTATTGGTTCTTTTGGCAAAGCCTGCAGCTGTTCATGCGTCTTTGGAGGGTAAGGGCATCACAGCTTCCCGTTGCTTACTTCTACAGCTGCGAACATGCTTGTCGCTACTTCAACTGCAAGCAGCGGCTTCAGCAAGACGAAAGGCTTCAGTGCGAGCAGGGAGAAAACCTCTCTTCGATCCAATGACGGAGACAATGAGCAGTGTCAGAAGAGGAAAACGACATGCCGCGTCGTGGAATGTGACTCCTGGCACATGTACACTGCCTACAACTAACAGCGATTGTCAACTAATAATAGAATTGAAGGGATTTCTAAGGGGTCTTCCACTTCTGGCGTCATGTGCTTGTTCGCACGTCTCTTAACGACATGTGTTGCTGCCTAGGCTCCGAGTGCCCTTTAGATCCCAACTGTCTCTGATGAGGTGGGTGTTACTGAAGTTACCTTATGATTTGACGGAGCATTCTTTCTTTTGAAGGGGGAGTTGAGGTGGTGCAGCAATGTGCCTTTCAGAGTCATCTGTTCAAAGGGAATCCAGTCGTTCAGCACAATGACTGAGGCCTCACCGCCAACTGTCATCTGTGTACCTCTTCGCTGGGAAACGCACTGGCTGCTGCCTGTCAGAGGAGTCTCTTTGTGGATTGGAAACCGAAGCCGCTCCCCAAATCCCGAACGAAACGACGAAAGCCACTTGTTACAGTTTCGTGGCTGCCTGGTTGCAGCAGCAAGGTGATTCGGGATGGCAGCTATATGATGTCAGATCTGCTTGCCTAGGAGATCATGCGAACTGCTACTCGTGTCACGGCATGCGTCGACGCGTTGGTCCTCCGACACTCCGTTGTCTGTTCCTGCTGTCAGGTGCGCGCGGAGACGGACAGTCCTCATCTGCTACGCAGCTGGAACAAGTGGGAGTGACCGCAGAAGATTCCACTTCGGACGAGATGCAGGTCCACACATAGGATGACTTCAAAGACGCCAATGGTCCAGTTCGTCCTGTGATGTGCAGGTATATCAGCTTCGCTTCGCAACTGACTGTTCGTTTGTATAGAGTTACCGTTTCTTCATTTCTGATAAAGGCTTGCGGCCGGGTACAGAACGACATACGATTGCAGATCCTGGGCTCGGTCCATTAGCAATGGGAGATGTGGAATGAGGAGATATAGTTCTTCTCGACTTCCGTTGTGTGACAAGAGCTTATCGATAAGGCCGAGTGCCAGTTGAGGAGAGATGACTCCCCGATCCCGTTGACTGATGCTGAACGTCGAAATCTGTCCTGAGGTACTCTCCCTTTCAGTTTCCCCGACTTCCGTTTGTGTGTAGGAGAAGAAACTGTCGTGGCAGACTCGATCCTACCTTCTTCCAAAAGCAGTGCCATGCAGAGCGAAAGGTATGCAGACTGATCCACAGAGAAGTAAGCCTCTTTCCGTGCCACACAACGAGACATTCCGTTTGTGTCGGCAGTTGAGTGAATTCATCTCTGTCGGGAGGGCATGTGGCATGGATCGTGCCATCTGAAGTCGTCAGACGAGATGAGCAACGCAGGGGAACAAGTTGCTTTTCACTTTGATCGATGCGACCAGGCACAACAGAACGGTGTGTGGCACGCGACTGAGTGAACGCAAAGGCTACATACCTTCACAAGAGGGGAACGCGAGCGACGGTGCGGCACATCTTCTCGCTCATAAGCAGTAACGGTGTCAATACAGGGGTCAGCGACAGATTCACGGTGAGGAGTCTTTTAACAGTCGAAATGTGCGTCCAGGAAGGCTTTCGTGTTTCCCGCACTCCGTTCACAGACGATGATCGATGGGGACGCAACAGAAAGTCACATCACAGCGATGAGAGGCTGAGTTCGAGGTGTCTTTTGCGATACGGTTCATCATTCGTCTGGTTGACGGAGGGTCTGGGCAAACTGCGTCCAGAGGTGCTGGTGTTCTAGGCTGTCGTGTCGGAGGAGTCAGACAGTCTTTGTGCCACCACGTCTGGTTAGAAAGTGTCAGAAATGAGTCCGAGACTCAGCCCGAGCTTTGTGACTGACGAAGCTCCAGTTCAGGTGCCCTCCACGACGAACGTTACTGAATTTTGTCTGTCGATGCATTGGAACTCGACGGGATGATTTGAAAGGCATGTGGACATAGTACTGCTGCAAAGTGACAGTTATCTCTCTCACTAATTGAGCGTTCTTTGAGGTACACTTGGTTCAGATGTCGGGGATGGAGTTTTCAGAAGCGTGTTTTTAAATGGGAGTAGGTAGCTGCCCCTTTGGCATGCATGCACTTCCCTAGATTCACCTGGCCAGATGCATCGGTTGGAACCTGGACGGCGGCCAGGCAATCAAGACACATTGCTGGACAGAGTGGAGAGTGACCCTACCTACGTCACAAGCCAGGAATGCCGCAGGAGTTAAGTCGTTTCCGAACACTCCTGGATAAGACGAGATGCATGCGGACAGGAGCGCAGAAAGCTCACAGGTTGGTTTACTACATTACGCTCTTCGGACAAACGAGAAGACGAAGCTTCATTCAGGTGCCGCGTTTTGCATTAGATGTCTTCAATTACTTACGTTCTTTGTTGTCTCAAGCTTGGCGACATTTCCAAGTACCAACAGACCGCTAAGCTCTATCTTCAGCGACTTTGTTGCGCGAGACACATTACATTCGTCGTTCAGCGATCAAGATGCATTCAGAAATGATCTATCGTTCTTCAGTAGACGATTCGACGTGATTTGCTGAATGTCTTTCGTTTGACGTGACCTCGAAATGCGAGCAAAGGTGCTCCCGTCGGAGAGGTATACTGTTTGCGGCTCTCGGACAGTCGAAGAACAGGGCCGAACGTTGCTCCAAGGTACTTGTCGACTCGCTCTGTTCACCACAGACTGCCGCCAATAGAGTCATGTTCCAATCGCCGTTTGACCAAGCACAGGCCATATTCTTTGACGACGGTTGTCAGGTACTGCGGTGAAGGACGCAGCTGTCCATGTATTCGTGAAGGTAGGGGCGTCACGGATTTCTTCTTGATTCTACGCTGCTGACATGCTTGTCGCTACTACAGTTGCAAGGAGCGGTTTTACGAAGACGAGAGTCTTGCATGTGAGCAGAGAGAAAAACCTCTCTTCGTCCAACGACGGAGATAAAGAGCAGTGTCAGATTGAGAAATCGATATCCCGCGTCGAGGAGTCTGACTCCTGACACAGGTACACTGCCCATGACTAACAGCGATTGCCGACAAACAATAAGGTCGAAGTGCTTGACATGAAACCTCCCAGTCATGGCATCGTTTACTTCTGCGTGCGTCTCCTAACGACATGCGTTGCTGCATAGGACTCGAGTGTCGACCTGTCTGACTTGCCGCGAGCCTGCCGAATCTCTGTTGCGGATTGAGAGACCCCGACAAGAAGAATCACGAGGCGAACGCCGCCATTCTCAATGAGAAGCCAACGGTGTCCACGACTGAAGCTGTGAAGTCTACTGTTCGAGTGGAAGAGCTTCGATGTTCGTTATCACGGGGATGGGACACAACAGACGACGCCGCTGCGATCTCTGTGTTGATGAGATTTGCGTGTTTTGTGTCACAGTGCATGCAGCGGCAAAAAAGGGTGTTAGATATCTCTGTCTGTCTGTCTGTCTGTATGTCGGAAGCGTCTCGAGTGATCCGCTCATGTCTCTGTGTCTTGCACGACGCCTTCTTGAATGTCCGTGGTCGCTGCACAAGAATGAGAGACGTGGAAGGGCGGAGCGATGCGACCTTGTTTGTCGGGAATGCCGTCTTTCCAGACAGTGCATCGAGAGCAGACGGTTTCTCGGGCCTCGGCTGCTGCCTCGTGCGGTCCCTTCAGTGCGGCGCGGACCATGTCGACACACAGGTTTGATGACACAAATTTCTGAGAACGCACTTAAAATGGAGTCAGATGACACGATGCGCGTCGCCTGACAATTGACACGAGCTATCGCCGGTACACCTGCGAGAATAGTCTGGACATGATCCAGTGCCATCAGCAGACGGCCCGTTGAGTCAAGAGAGATGTGCGTGCGGTTACCGTGGATGAAGAGTCGGCGGCAAGAGGGTACGACGTCGCCTGGACGATTTGCTGTTCGATGTCGATTAGTGAGAGGAGGATGGCAGAGAGCGTGACGTATTGTGTGCTTTTTCGAGCAAAGAGCTCTCGTCGTGTCGCTCCAAACCGCTACCTACAGGTGCACGACGACCAGTGCGTTATTCAGACAGACGCACCGCCCTTCACAGGAAAGAAAGGACCTGTAGGACGGAAACCACGATGACGAGATAGGACATGATGCATCCAGAGAACGCTAGAATCCTGTGTGTCAGAAGTGAGTGGTGTCTCGAGCATTGAGCGTGGATCCAAATGGCGCGTGGTCGAATCCGAGGAATCTGATCGACTCTGCGGCCCCAATAATCGTCTGGGTCTGCATACGGTAGAGCAATTGGACCTCTCAGAGCAAACACACCAAGTTAAGTACACAGAGTTACCACTCGCTGTATCCATTCGAAGAGCAGCAACCAACCAAGATTAACATTATTAGAATCCAGTGTAGGCTCTCCTTATCCCGACCTGCCCCGGAATAGCTTCGCCGCCGCCTATGAACATGAACTGCCCCGTGGGCCACGGCTGTTTGACCTTCGCCGACGGCGGCTTCGGTTCCGCCTCCACACTGGAGGGAGTTGCGCCCTCCAACAACCCTCCAAAGCCGCGTGCCGCGTCGCGTCGCAGCCAACCACTTCCTTCAACTGTCTTTGCGGACGTAGATCGATACAGCGCGCCGCCACCCTGTCGAGCGGGCCCGTCTGCAGCTAGGACAGAGAGCAACTGTCCACATCGTTCCTCCCATGCGCGGTTGAGCTGATTCGGACGGCTGGCCGTTCAGAGGTGCACAAGATCCAGGCCAGAACTGCGGGATCTGTCGCCTAGGCATGATATTGTACCGATGGTTGCCTCGCGAGCTACATTACCTTCCATGATATCATGTTCAACACGTTCTGCTCTGCCGTTAGAGGGAGAAAGAGTGACCATCATCACCGTGGTGCAGATGAACGAAGAACGGATCCACTAGGTCCACGATGACCACAGACGAGTGTTCGATGCTGTTCTCTGCATGCAAGACGGCACAAGAGCCAAATCTGTCTCCGACTGCAGCCTCTTGAGACTCTCAAACGATGCAGTGGAGTGCTTGACAGCTTCTTCTCATGGTCGGACCCTCGACACGATCTCCCTCATGCCAGCATCGCCCATGGACAGGCTGAGATGTACGCGCTGCGTGTTAGGCGCTGACGAAAGACCCCCGGACGAACAAATCACACTTGGGCTGTAAAAATGATCCAGAGTTTCCAAAAACGTCTCATGCTCGCGTCTCCCGACTCTCAAGAGCGCTGCGCGTTTCTGCTGTCGGTTGGCTGATGCGCCTCTCGCCTAACGGCCGTCGTTAGCATCTTGCGGTCTCCTGGCGGTTGTGCTGTAACCGTGACAGTTCTGTGGCGCGATTCTTGTCGCTTTGCGTTCTTTGAGCAACCGCTGCCTTTTCTCTGCGACTAGTGCTCCTCGCGATGTCGGACGCAGGAATCTTTTCGGAGGAAGACTACACCCTCCCGTGGGACACGTAAGTTTCCCAAAACCATCCGCCGACACGTCTCTCCGCGAATAGGTCACCGCGGGCGCTGTTATGCACATGCAGCCATGCCATCCAGGCATGCCATGCGTGCTGCAAACGCGACTCCCGATTCCGTCCTTCGGTGCCCGCATTTCCTTTTTTTTTTGGATTCTCGGTCCTCCCATCGCCATCCCCACTTCATCACATCTACTCTGCTGCACATACTAACTTGACATGTGTTCTGCAGATTCTTTGTGAGCACACCGACTCCGCCATCGCCTCCGAGCGCGCCTTCGTTTGGGGAGAGCACGCCGCCTCCGCCGCCGCCTCCGAGCTCGCCGCCTCCGCTAGTGCGGAAGGGCATGGCACCACCATCGCCGACTCCGCCCGAGGGCATGGTACATTCGCCGCCGCCCGAGGGCATGGCGCCACCATCGCCGCCGCCGGAGGTCATGGCGCCGCCGCCGCCGCCCGAGGGCATGGCGCCACCACCGCCGTCATTGACGTGCATCCTCCCTCGCCCTTGTGTTTTTTCCCGACCGGCGTCCTCATCTCCATTCTTCCCTTCTCGGCCTTGCGTCTTTTCCCGGCCGGCATCTTCATCCCCATTTTTCTCCCCTCGGCCGTGTGTCTTTTCACGACCGGCCACATCATCCCCCTTCTTTCCCCCTCGGCCTTTTGTGTTCTCCCGGCCGGCCTCATCATCCCCCTTCTTTCCCACTCGCCCTTGTGTCTTCTCATTCCTAGCCCCGTCGCCGTTTTGATAGTTTTTCGTCGGGCATAGAAAATAAAAAGAAAAAAGAAACAAAAATTTTTCTTAAGACTCACACTTTACTCTTTTTTGTGAGTGAGACAAAAAACAAAAAAAACAAAAAGCTTTCTTAAGACTCACACTTTTTCACTCTTTTTGTGAGTGAGACAAAAAACAAAAAAAAAATTAAAAAAACAAGAAAACAAAAAGAAACAAAAAGAAACAAAAAAAACAAAAAAAAAAAAAAAACAAAAAAAGGCTGTCTAGCTGTGTCTGTTTTTTTTTCTGCCACCACCCTCGCTTTGTTGTGGTTGGTATTGTTCTGTCAGTCTCTTGGGCTGTCTAGCTGTGCCTGTTTTTTCTGCCATCCACCCTCGCTTTGCTGTGGTTGGCTTTGTTTTTGCCAGTATTTGTGATGGCGTTGTTTCGATTTGCTGTTTCGTTGCAATTGTCGGCTATGAGTGGTTTGACTGTTGGTTTGTGGAGTCATTTTTCCTCGAGAGCCCGGATGTTCTGTTTTGTCAACCAAATCGAGGCAATGGAATCGCCGTGGCCGAGAACTAAGTGTGATTAAGGGAACGAGGGAACGAGGGACTACTCATGCAGACGGAATGCGAATAACTGGCTGCCATGATGGTCTTCCCACACAAGTCTGTGAGTGGGTTCCGGGAGCTCTATCGAACTAGCCCATCGAGACGTGCTAACAGAATTTACACACCATCGATCCATGAACAGTCTGCCGGTGAGATCACTCTACTCTCCGAGATCCATCCAACCTGTGCTCATAGTGCGTACATAGTGTGATTGTGTTCTTCCAGACAGGAAGGGATGTCATTTGCGGAGCGTGCACGACTGGATGAACGCAGATGGGCTAGCAAGTCCAGTCAGATCCCCTATGTCAAGGGCCCTGCCCTTGCATTGCTCATCGATCCACAGTCTGTGGCAGCAGGAACTCGTCATTCTCCGGCCAGCATCGTAGAGAACAGATGCACACCGATGAATCAGCTTCCGACGAGTCCAGTTATGGAATGCGATCGCTGCGATTTATCGTGTGTTCATCTGCATCTGGAAACGGCGATCGACATTTGAAGACCCGTTGGCAGGCCAGTCTCTTCCGCATCCACTCGTCTTAGATGAGCACTTTTCTTGTCCGTGCAGAGATGGGATGGATCATCTTTGGTTCTCTCGGAGAACGCAAAGCGAAAACCAGTCGGCTCCAGATCTGCCAAGGCGAAGCATTAGTACTCTGCCGATCCCAGGGAATCCAGTACGAAACATGGAAGCATCCGTCCAGGGACCGCGAGCTCCATGTCCTCAGTGCGAGTGGCCTCCAGCACTCGCCAGAAAGACTAACTGGATCGCCTTTGGAAGTGATCACTGCAGGAGGAAGCGCTTCGCCCGTTTGGAGATCTCGCATCGGTCCAGGATCCTGTGTGACTGGCACATGGCTCTTTCGAAGACGACTGGAAAGCATGTGAAGAGAGTCTGGATGGAATGGCAGCAGTCCTCCACTCAGTAGGCGATTCGTGTCGTCGAAACGACTCCCTTGGTTGAACGATGTTCCCCGGGCCTTACTGAAGAGAAGGGTCCTGTCGAGAAAATGGCCAGGCCTCTGTCAAGACAGGGGATCTGCCGAGCATCGAAACGGGATGATTCGTCCGGATGGCACTCTGGCACCACCCACCGCGAATGGCATCTAGATCTTTACATCGGCACGACTACCAAGCCACGTTTGACAGAATCCGCGGCAGCTACCGCCGAGCTTGACCTCTTGAGTGAAACCCGAATTCTTGATGAGGTCGCACCTTCGGTCACAGTGCTCATTTGATCGACTTCTGCTAGACAGTGAATGGATGTCGCCTGAAGCGCAGTGCATCATGCTCAACTGGAGAGGTGTAACGAGTCTCAATCCGGTCGGAACTTCCCTGCCAGTGTCAGTGCAGCGTGGACTGGACTGCCGTATGCAGTGGGCAGGACTTCATCCCCCCGAAGACCTTGCGACTGGAAAGGGGGATGCTAGTCTGCAGAGCAAGCTGTTGTCGAGAAGGTTCTGGAGAGAGACCAACACGAACCCGTCAGACTGGAGACTGGTGCAGAAATTACAGCATCCGTTCGTGGAACGCTATGGCAGGTTAGCCCGTTCTTTACACTCATCCTCTCGGAACGTTTTCGTAATCCATGCAGAGATGAGATGAAGCATTCTCTGCCTGAGTACGCGTCCTGGCAGACATTGACAGAAAAAGCGACAGGAAGCAGACGGGCAAAGCCAACAGAATAAGGAAGGATCGAGCAACATCCCTGCCTACCAGAGGTTCGCTGTGCTTTCGCGACATGGGACACGAACCTCAAGAATGCACAACTGCTCGAGTGTGAAGTGAGTGACAGACTCGTGATCTGAGCCGATCTTACCCATCCGATCAGGGGTGGAGGAGTAACAATCTCTCGAAACACTGATTGGAAGCAAGGAGAGACTAGAGTGATCAAAGATGACAGGACCAGGCGTGGAGAACTTACTCCTTTCTTATGCTCGTGGTTTGCATTGCTACCGATTTCGCTGCAGTGGCACTTCCCTGCCGGATGAGAGAAATTGGCTGAACTCGACAGCCTGGCGAACCACTCCCGGCAGAACATGAGCACGTCAGAATGTCATCGGAGTGAGAATCAAGAAGAGAATTCACTGCTGGAAGATTGGTTCATCCGAACGTGCTCTTCCAGACGGACACTAGGCTGCGCAGTACTTTGCATGTGCTGCTCCAACAAGCTTTCCTCTCCGCTAAGTATCTCTTTCTAGGCATTGCCGCTTTGAGAGGACAGCTCAAGCGAACTCGCTCAGAAGATGACATCGAAGAAGATCAGGTCTCGGTCTCCGATGGACGTGTGCAGAGTTCGTTTATCTCTGTTCATTGTTCGAATTACCAGTTCCTGTGTGGTTCTAGAATGGATACGAGATGGAAACAGCTGGACACCGACTCAGTTCAACCTGAAGCGAAGATCTCATCGACAGTTCATCAGAGTACGGAGCTCTGTACACTGCCGCTGGCTGTCAGGGAATGAGCGGCACGGAAACCATCTCGGCCGGGCTCAGTTGTGTGACCGAGGAGAAGCAACTGTGACACGCATCCAGATAAGAACACCAAGGCCATAGGGACTTGACTGTGATGAAGAAGTGTTCATTACATGCACGAGTCCAGCTCTTTCCCACACAAACTTCGCTGTCAGGATCATGGAAACAGAGAATCGGTCATCAGGTCTTCACAGTAAGTCATGCTCGGGTTTCCAACCACTCATGATCCAGTGCATGTAGAGATTACACCACGGACGAAACAAGAATGCGGTTTTGCAGTGTACGGGGAACTCCAAGCCGGTGGGATGTGATCACAGGACGTCGTCCAATGCGTATCATCACAAGGAATCAAGGATGTCTGCTGAGATGATGCCTCGATCCTCTGGAGGGATACGACAGTCCTTTCAGGATGAAGCAGACTGCATCAATTCCCCAAGCCATCCAGCAAGGTGCATGGAGGCGCCGTCCTTCTGAAGCCAGTAGAAGCATTCCTTCAGTGACACCGGTCGGACTCACCTCACTGCGGAGAGAACGCACCGCCTCCTCCAAGATACTGAGGCCTCCGAAGAAAGAGGCCTTTCTGCGATCCTTAGACGCTGCAGTTGTCCAGACCCGTTCTGTTTGACCAAGAAGAGTCCTCACATCAAAGGAAGCCGAAGATTATATTCAGGGAGATCTGGCCGGAGAGATCACACTCCTCCGTCGGCTGAGGTCACCGAAGCGACTGCACCGGCAAAGTGATATCCCCAAAACAGAGAGATAAACAGCTGCGAGAAGAAGCAGGCCCTCGATCCAGACAAGAGTCTATCGAGCATTGGAGTGAAGCGGATCGTCGTGATGAAGATCTGGCGCGCATCCGCGAACTCTCTCAGGAATGTCATATGCTCTGGTCTACCAAGACAAGCCGGCAGAACCCAAAGCAGCCATCCATCCGTTCTTCCAGCGCCGGTAGAGACTGAAATGAGATCGAGCTCGGGCCTTGCCACGGTGGTCACGTGATCATGCTCTGCGGGGCAACAGATGCAGGCATGTCTGTCTAAACATGCCAGAGCGCGTTCGACTGGAAGGATGGGCCGCGTCCCAATCCAGTCGGCGCCTCTCCAGATGTCAACGCATTGTGGTGGGAATCACAGTCTGGGTAGCAGGACTTCTCTCGCATAGCGATTCCGCTGGGAAAAGGGATTCCAGTCTAACAAATCCGACTGTGAATAGCATCCAGTCCTGGACTCAGAGTGCGCACTCGGCCATACCCTGATCTTCCAATGGAGCAACAACCTCGAACTGTAGAAAGCACCAAACAGGTTCGTCCATTCATTGACACTCTTTTCCATTCGAACGGCCTTTCAGTCTATCCAGAGGTGTGACTGAGAACACTCTGCTGGCGAAGTGTTCGATAGCAGACACGGCTGGAGGAAGAGAGCCTTGGCTAAACTGAGAGTCGACTACAATTTGGGGCACTCTTCGCTGGACCCTACTCCACGTTAACCAAGACAGACTGTCATGAACTCTGAGGCCGCTGGAGAAAAAGGATTTGTGGAGAACAACACGTGGATGTCTGTGCACAGTCACATTGACCAAGACATTTCCTCGGCTGACTTCTCGGATGACCACGAAGTCTTGACGAGGCAAACTGGCTTCACTCTCCACTTATGCTGCCATCGGATCCCCGACAGAGCCCACCTGATTCGCTGACAAAGAGTATGTTTACCCATTTATGATCTAAATGAGATGTGCAATCGACTCACAGATCCAAGGTGAGCAAACTGTTAAGCAATCAGAGAAGCCAGTCGGCCATCCAATCGGCAGCATGGAACACGAAGAAGAATAACTCATTTCAAGATCCGGTGCACCGAGACCACCTCTTCAGCACACCACGGCAACCACATAACTTCCCCGCCCCGAGGCAGCGGCCTCGGACCATCTTACGCGGCACCACCGGGTAGGGCCTTGGCGACCTGCCCGGCCTTTCTTGGTCGCGCACAAGAGGCAGGCAGGTGTACACTGAGATGAAAGGGGGTAAGTCTGAGGGACTCTCAACACCCAGGACCGTCTTTTTACCTTTTTTGAACATCTCTTCTCCCTCCTGGGTGCCTCTTGTGTCTCCCCCTGCCTTTTGCTTTGTTTTTCTCTTTTCGATTGCTTGCTTACCAGTTCTGTGATTTAGTGCGTTTGGTGACCTTTCTGCGTGTCTTTCAAGTACCTTGTTTTTCTTTTTCATTGATTGTACTGCTGTCGTTTGTGCATTCTCTCTTTTATGTGTTCCTTCTCTTTGTGTGTATTTCTTGCAACCTTTCTTTTCTGTGCTCACTTTGTTGTTTTCCTGCTGTGCTTTTGTTTTTCTCGGGTCCCTTTTCCTTTTTGTGCCATTTGGACCCCCTATCTGCATGTCCGCGCCGCGCGTCGCTGTATGAGAGTCGCCCAGCTGCCTCCCAGTAGTCACTACCAGTTGCATCTCGTTCTCCTCGCGCACCTTGATCGGATCTGGGTCAGTGCTCATCGTTCAGGGTGACCTCCCGCGCCGCATTTCGAGGCGCCGCTTGCCGACAGTAAGTCTCTTTCAGCCGAAATCACACCTTCTCACTCTCTCTTTGCAGACCATTTGGCGGGGTAGACATCTTTTCTATGATCACATCACTAGTGGCACACTGTTTGACTGACGATCACACTTCTCTGGAGTGACATTTGTATGTGTTTAAGCAATTTGATGTGTATTCCTGTTTCGTTGCACGCGTGTACCGCCTTAGTGTTCGATAGCCTGTCTGCGCATGACAGTGAACGAGCAATGGCTGTTTCGATTAAAGTGGCGAATGGAGAGCATCAGACAAAGGGCCCGCCCTCTCTCTTCATTTGCTGCTGTCATGGAATCACACCTCGTTTTCTTTTGCCTATCAACCAATTCCAAGATGTAGGAAGCCGAATATGCCTAGAGCTGTCTATGGCGAACCTTGTCACGCATCGGCGTTTCACCCCTCGTCCTTCCATTACACAATGTGTGGACGATGCAGCAGTTTCGCTGCATGCAGATTTGACAACGGAGAAGGTCTTCAAGCGTTCGGAGGACGACGTCGAAGACTAGTGGTATCCTCACATCGAGGAAGCGACGATTGGTGTGTCGCACCGCACAAGTCCGTGAACTAACTGTCTTTCGATGTCTTTGCGTTGGCACACCGACGTCGCGGTGGAGAGTCTATTGCGTTTGAATGCGTCCCCGACTGTTTTTCAAATGAACTGGCCGTCCCGCTGCGTTGCTTTCACGTCTCCCTGCCGGCGCTCTAATCTTGTTTCCGTCGAGTGCACTGGCGTCGCCTGGTCGCGAAAACGAATCCGCCCCAGCTGATTGGCAGACGCCTTCGCGATCTCTGTCGGCCATCGGTCGGTGTATTTCGAGGAGTCCGGTTGAGTGCATCCGATCACGGGAACGAGCACAAGGCTCTGAAGCAACACGCGTCGCTCAACTGAATTTTTCTTCTGTTTCCGAGCACACCGGCGCGAGCTGAGCAAGGATATTGAAGTGATTTGCAACACCGAGGCGAGTGAGCCGGCGAGTTGTCTGTGACTTTTTCTGCATGGGAGAACGAACTACGAAGGTACTTCCTTAGGTCAGGCGACCTTTCGAGTGGCGTTCGTCGTCTAGTCGGCTGACCCGACGGCACCTCGACCGCTGCTGTGCCCCCGATGAGAGATGCCTTAACGAGGCGGAAGGAGAAGAACTGCTTTTCTCCTCTGGTCTCCACTGACGAGACTCGAGAGGATGAAGAGAGGACCACGCCGACATTGTACTTAAGCTGTGCCGAACTACCTGTGCGGAGTCGACGGACGCGATGCGGTAGTGGGTCCGTTTAGGAGAAGAACTATCAACGTCAAGCACGTGGATGGTCGATATAATTCCTCCAAAGACCGACATCACTGATACACAATCCGTCAGCGATAGAGAATTGACAAACATGTCGAACGTTAAGTGCAATGCGGACAATACGAAGCCTATCACAACTCGTGGTAGCTGTCGTTCTGCTTTCTGCCGCACATTCTTTCATCCTGTCGCTGGAATGGAAAGCCAAAGCGAAAACCCTCCGCGATCCTCATCTGCGTCTGCTGGTCGCAATCTTCAGCGACTGTTGCGCGAGGCACATTACATTCGTTCTTCAGCGATCAAGATGTTTTCAGAAACGATCCATCGTTGTCAGAAGCAATTCGACATGATCTGCTAAATGTCTTTCGTTTGACGTGACCTCGAAATGCGAGCGAAGGCGCTCCCGTCGGAGAGGTACCGTTTGCGGCTCTCAAACAGTCGAAGGACAGGGCCGAACGCCGCTCCAAGGTATCCACTCGCTCTCTTCTATACCGGACTGCCTGCCAGATTCGTGTTTCAATGTCGCCGTCCACCCAAGCACGGGCTATATTGTTTGACGACGGTTATTGGTTCTTTTGGCAAAGCCTGCAGCTGTTCATGCGTCTTTGGAGGGTAAGGGCATCACAGCTTCCCGTTGCTTACTTCTACAGCTGCGAACATGCTTGTCGCTACTTCAACTGCAAGCAGCGGCTTCAGCAAGACGAAAGGCTTCAGTGCGAGCAGGGAGAAAACCTCTCTTCGATCCAATGACGGAGACAATGAGCAGTGTCAGAAGAGGAAAACGACATGCCGCGTCGTGGAATGTGACTCCTGGCACATGTACACTGCCTACAACTAACAGCGATTGTCAACTAATAATAGAATTGAAGGGATTTCTAAGGGGTCTTCCACTTCTGGCGTCATGTGCTTGTTCGCACGTCTCTTAACGACATGTGTTGCTGCCTAGGCTCCGAGTGCCCTTTAGATCCCAACTGTCTCTGATGAGGTGGGTGTTACTGAAGTTACCTTATGATTTGACGGAGCATTCTTTCTTTTGAAGGGGGAGTTGAGGTGGTGCAGCAATGTGCCTTTCAGAGTCATCTGTTCAAAGGGAATCCAGTCGTTCAGCACAATGACTGAGGCCTCACCGCCAACTGTCATCTGTGTACCTCTTCGCTGGGAAACGCACTGGCTGCTGCCTGTCAGAGGAGTCTCTTTGTGGATTGGAAACCGAAGCCGCTCCCCAAATCCCGAACGAAACGACGAAAGCCACTTGTTACAGTTTCGTGGCTGCCTGGTTGCAGCAGCAAGGTGATTCGGGATGGCAGCTATATGATGTCAGATCTGCTTGCCTAGGAGATCATGCGAACTGCTACTCGTGTCACGGCATGCGTCGACGCGTTGGTCCTCCGACACTCCGTTGTCTGTTCCTGCTGTCAGGTGCGCGCGGAGACGGACAGTCCTCATCTGCTACGCAGCTGGAACAAGTGGGAGTGACCGCAGAAGATTCCACTTCGGACGAGATGCAGGTCCACACATAGGATGACTTCAAAGACGCCAATGGTCCAGTTCGTCCTGTGATGTGCAGGTATATCAGCTTCGCTTCGCAACTGACTGTTCGTTTGTATAGAGTTACCGTTTCTTCATTTCTGATAAAGGCTTGCGGCCGGGTACAGAACGACATACGATTGCAGATCCTGGGCTCGGTCCATTAGCAATGGGAGATGTGGAATGAGGAGATATAGTTCTTCTCGACTTCCGTTGTGTGACAAGAGCTTATCGATAAGGCCGAGTGCCAGTTGAGGAGAGATGACTCCCCGATCCCGTTGACTGATGCTGAACGTCGAAATCTGTCCTGAGGTACTCTCCCTTTCAGTTTCCCCGACTTCCGTTTGTGTGTAGGAGAAGAAACTGTCGTGGCAGACTCGATCCTACCTTCTTCCAAAAGCAGTGCCATGCAGAGCGAAAGGTATGCAGACTGATCCACAGAGAAGTAAGCCTCTTTCCGTGCCACACAACGAGACATTCCGTTTGTGTCGGCAGTTGAGTGAATTCATCTCTGTCGGGAGGGCATGTGGCATGGATCGTGCCATCTGAAGTCGTCAGACGAGATGAGCAACGCAGGGGAACAAGTTGCTTTTCACTTTGATCGATGCGACCAGGCACAACAGAACGGTGTGTGGCACGCGACTGAGTAAACGCAAAGGCTACATACCTTCACAAGAGGGGAACGCGAGCGACGGTGCGTCACTTCTTCTCGCTCATAAGCAGTAACGGTGTCAATACAGGGGTCAGCGACAGATTCACGGTGAGGAGTCTTTTAACAGTCGAAATGTGCGTCCAGGAAGGCTTTCGTGTTTCCCGCACTCCGTTCAC
The DNA here is from genome assembly GCA_965263145.1 of Botrimarina sp. Classification (GTDB taxonomy): domain Bacteria; phylum Planctomycetota; class Planctomycetia; order Pirellulales; family Lacipirellulaceae; genus CAYGQU01. The sequence continues at coordinate 37,265 of CBDHGO010000009.1, read as the reverse complement.
AGACGATGATCGATGGGGACGCAACAGAAAGTCACATCACAGCGATGAGAGGCTGAGTTCGAGGTGTCTTTTGCGATACGGTTCATCATTCGTCTGGTTGACGGAGGGTCTGGGCAAACTGCGTCCAGAGGTGCTGGTGTTCTAGGCTGTCGTGTCGGAGGAGTCAGACAGTCTTTGTGCCACCACGTCTGGTTAGAAAGTGTCAGAAATGAGTCCGAGACTCAGCCCGAGCTTTGTGACTGACGAAGCTCCAGTTCAGGTGCCCTCCACGACGAACGTTACTGAATTTTGTCTGTCGATGCATTGGAACTCGACGGGATGATTTGAAAGGCATGTGGACATAGTACTGCTGCAAAGTGACAGTTATCTCTCTCACTAATTGAGCGTTCTTTGAGGTACACTTGGTTCAGATGTCGGGGATGGAGTTTTCAGAAGCGTGTTTTTAAATGGGAGTAGGTAGCTGCCCCTTTGGCATGCATGCACTTCCCTAGATTCACCTGGCCAGATGCATCGGTTGGAACCTGGACGGCGGCCAGGCAATCAAGACACATTGCTGGACAGAGTGGAGAGTGACCCTACCTACGTCACGGAAGCCGGGAATGCCAAAGGAGTTAAGTCGTTTCCGAACACTCCTGGATAAGACGAGATGCATGCGGACAAGAGCGCAGAAGGCTCACAGGTTGGTTTACTACATTGCGATCCTCCGACGAAACGAGATGCCGAAGCTTCATTCAGGTGCCACATTCTGCATTAGACGACTTCAATTACTGATGTTCTTTGTTGTTTCAGGCCTGGCGACATTTCCGAGTACCAGCAGACCGCTAAGCTCTATCTCTCGCGACTATGTGGAGCAGCGAAGACCAGTCGAGGAATGCCCTGTCTGTGCATGCTCGTCCCCGCACGATCAAATCATCCAACATTTAAGAGATCCAGGACAGGTTGAGAGGTTCCTGATGAGGACGCGACGCACGAGGGATCCTTGGAGAATTCTTTGACATTCGTGTCCAAGGATCACGCTGAAACCATTCCCAGACTCCAGTAAATCTGTTAGACTAAAGGTCTGTATGTATTGGATATCGCAGGCTCTTTCCAAACGATATGCAATTATTCTGCCTCTTCATAGGGAGTGTTGTCCAGAAGGGGCTGCGAGGTCAACACCAAAAGACCAGTGCTTTTACTATCGAAGATCTGACCGAACGCAGCCGGCCGGCCGTATCCGTTTTTTCTGCTGTGGTGTCGGTAGATGACGGATCTGTAGAGAACAGCATCGGATCTCCACGAGTTCCCAGCAAAGCAGAATCGCGGAAGGTCAGAAGGACAATGAGGAGAACACTCCTTTGCCAGACACACGACGAAGACAGGGGAACCTAGAAGGTCGACAGTTCAGTGTGTGAGTTCTGCCAGATCGACGCCCTCGACGGTTTTTCAGCCTTTGATGAAAGGTCGTTCAGTGCTGCATCCACGACATACGAAGGATGGGCATCTCAGATGCGCAGCTCCAAGCAGAAGATCCATCAAACTCAATGCCTCGCGCATGGAGTTCCTGCGGAGACCGAGGAAGTAAGTCCTCTCTAGGCTCTCTAAGAACACAGCTAATCCAAAGCTCAGGCAGAAGCTTCTAATCATGCAGCAACTGCCGATCGCGCCCGGCTGGAAGAGAACCTTCATACAACGCACGACAGAGTAAGGACAGGTCACAACTTCAGGTTGCTTGCAAGAGTGTGAGGTGTCACACATGTCATCGTCAATGCATCAGCTGAACAACAAAACAAGGTCGCTCTCCTAGTTTTCAGTTGTCTTCGATGCCACCCCAATGACGGAGACAATGAGCAGTGTCAGATTGAGAAATCGATATCCCGCGTCGAGGAGTGTGACTCCTGACACAAGCACACTGCCCATGACTAACAGCGATTGCCGACAAACAATAAGGTTGAAGTGCTTGACATGAAACCTCCCAGTCATGGCATCGTTTACTTCTGCGTGCATCTCCTGACGACATGCGTTGCTGCATAGGACGCGAGTGTCGACCTGTCCAACTTGCCGCGAGCCTGCCGAATCTCTGTTGCGGATTGAGAGACCTCGACAAGAAGAATCACGAGGCGGACGCCGCCAGTCTCAACGAGAAGCCAACGGTGTCCACGACTGAGGCTGTGAAGTCTACTGTTCGAGTGGAAGAGCTTCGATGATCGTTATCACGGGGATGGGACACAACAGACGACGCCGCTGCGATCTCTGTGTTGATGAGATTTTAGAGTTTTGTGTCACAGTGCATGCAGCGGCAGAAAAGGGTGTTAGATATCTCTGTCTGTCTGTCGGAAGCGTCTCGAGTGATCCGTTCACGTCTCGGTGTCTTGCACGACGCCTTCTTGAATGTCCCTGGTCACTGCACAAGAATGAGAGACGTGGAAGGGCGGAGCGATGCGACCTTGTTTGTCGGGAAGGCCGTCTTTCCAGACAGTGCATCGAGAGCAGGCGGTTTCTCGGGCCTCGGCTGCTGCCTCGTGCGGTCCCTTCAGTGCGGCGCGGACCACGTCGACACACAGGTTTGATGACACATGCTTCTGAGAACTCACTTAAAATGGAGTCAGACAGACGCACCGCCCTTCACAGGAAAGAAAGGACCTGTAGGACGGAAACCACGATGACGAGATAGGACATGATGCATCCAGAGAACGCTAGAATCCTGTGTGTCAGAAGTGAGTGGTGTCTCGAGCATTGAGCGTGGATCCAAATGGCGCGTGGTCGAATCCGAGGAATCTGATCGACTCTGCGGCCCCAATAATCGTCTGGGTCTGCATACGGTAGAGCAATTGGACCTCTCAGAGCAAACACACCAAGTTAAGTACACAGAGTTACCACTCGCTGTATCCATTCGAAGAGCAGCAACCAACCAAGATTAACATTATTAGAATCCAGTGTAGGCTCTCCTTATCCCGACCTGCCCCGGAATAGCTTCGCCGCCGCCTATGAACATGAACTGCCCCGTGGGCCACGGCTGTTTGACCTTCGCCGACGGCGGCTTCGGTTCCGCCTCCACACTGGAGGGAGTTGCGCCCTCCAACAACCCTCCAAAGCCGCGTGCCGCGTCGCGTCGCAGCCAACCACTTCCTTCAACTGTCTTTGCGGACGTAGATCGATACAGCGCGCCGCCACCCTGTCGAGCGGGCCCGTCTGCAGCTAGGACAGAGAGCAACTGTCCACATCGTTCCTCCCATGCGCGGTTGAGCTGATTCGGACGGCTGGCCGTTCAGAGGTGCACAAGATCCAGGCCAGAACTGCGGGATCTGTCGCCTAGGCATGATATTGTACCGATGGTTGCCTCGCGAGCTACATTACCTTCCATGATATCATGTTCAACACGTTCTGCTCTGCCGTTAGAGGGAGAAAGAGTGACCATCATCACCGTGGTGCAGATGAACGAAGAACGGATCCACTAGGTCCACGATGACCACAGACGAGTGTTCGATGCTGTTCTCTGCATGCAAGACGGCACAAGAGCCAAATCTGTCTCCGACTGCAGCCTCTTGAGACTCTCAAACGATGCAGTGGAGTGCTTGACAGCTTCTTCTCATGGTCGGACCCTCGACACGATCTCCCTCATGCCAGCATCGCCCATGGACAGGCTGAGATGTACGCGCTGCGTGTTAGGCGCTGACGAAAGACCCCCGGACGAACAAATCACACTTGGGCTGTAAAAATGATCCAGAGTTTCCAAAAACGTCTCATGCTCGCGTCTCCCGACTCTCAAGAGCGCTGCGCGTTTCTGCTGTCGGTTGGCTGATGCGCCTCTCGCCTAACGGCCGTCGTTAGCATCTTGCGGTCTCCTGGCGGTTGTGCTGTAACCGTGACAGTTCTGTGGCGCGATTCTTGTCGCTTTGCGTTCTTTGAGCAACCGCTGCCTTTTCTCTGCGACTAGTGCTCCTCGCGATGTCGGACGCAGGAATCTTTTCGGAGGAAGACTACACCCTCCCGTGGGACACGTAAGTTTCCCAAAACCATCCGCCGACACGTCTCTCCGCGAATAGTTCTCCGCGGGCGCTGCCATGCACATGCAGTCATGCCATCCAGGCATGCCATGCGTGCTGCAAACGCGACTGCCGATTCCGTCTTTCGGTGCCCGCATTTCCCATTTTTTGGACTCTCGGTCCTCCCATCGCCATCCCCACTTCTTTGTCAAATCTACTCTACTGCACATACTAACTTGACATGTGTTCTGCAGGTTTTTTGTAAGCACACCGCCTCCGCCATCGCCTCCGAGCTCGCCTCCGCATGGGGAGAGCACGCCGCCACCGCCGCCGCCTCCGAGCTCGCCGCCGCCGCTAGTGCGGAAGGGCATGGCGCCGCCATCGCCATCGCCGGAGGTCATGGCACCACCATCGCCGCCGCCGCCCGAGGGCATGGCCTACTCGCCACCACCGCCCGAGGGCATGGCGCTACCACCGCCGTCCTCGCCGTGTATCCCCCCGCGGCCGTGTGTATTCTCCCGGCCGGCATCTTCATCCCCATTTTTCTCCCCTCGGCCGTGTGTCTTTTCCCGGCCGGCATCTTCATCTCCCTTTTTTCCCCCTCGGCCGTGTGTCTTTTCCCGACCGGCCTCCTCATCTCCCTTTTTTCCTCCTCGGCCGTGTGTCTTTTCCCGACCGGCCTCTTCATCTCCCTTTTTTCCTCCTCGGCCGTGTGTCTTTTCATGCCTAGCCCCGTCGTCTTTTTGTTAGTTTTCCGACGTCGGGTTTAGCAAAAAAAATAAAAAAGAACAAAAAGTTTTTTTAAGATTCTCACACTTCACTTTTTTTTGTGTGAGATCAAAAAAAAAATAAAAAAACAAAAAGAATCAAGAAAAAAAAATAAAAAAACAAAAAAAAAAGAAAATAAAAAAAAAATAAAAAAAGGCCCTCTAGCTGTTTTTCTCTGCCACCACCCTCGCTTTGTTGTGGTTGGTATTGTTCTGTCAGTCTCATGGGCTGTCTAGCTGTGTCCGTTTTTTTCTGCCACCACCCTCGCTTTGTTGTGGTTTGGCTTTGTTTTTGTCCGTATCCGGATCAGAGTTGTCTTGATTTGCTGTGGAAGTAAACGGTGATCTTTGCTGTCTTATCTAAGGCTATGTTGTATTCTATCTAATATGACACCGATAACCTGTTTCAATGGAGCTTCAAAATTTGCTGTTTGGGTGGTACTGGGCTGGAGTAATAGTCACTACATCCGAATCCAAGTGCAGCTCAGCTTAGCACCATGGCTCCGGACCAAGATTGGATGCAGACCGCACGGTGAGCTACCTTCCTGCCTGTCTTAGACGATTAGAGGTGGCATGACAGGTCATGCAACGTAGACGCAGATCATCAATCCGGCAAAGGCCATTCATTCACGCATATGCAGGAACCGCACAGAACATTCGATTGGAGTCCGGATGCGACAGACAGGTGAGTTTACCCACTGCCTCTTCAGATTTGATGCAGATTTTCTCTCTTAGGGATGAAATTCTGTAGTAATCAAAGGAAAACGGATGGGACAGGTCTTCCTTCGTGGAAGACAGAGATCGATCGAGCAACCGCGTCTGTCAAGGCTTCACCTTAGCTCATGAACGGAACATGGAATTCCGGAACGAAGAGAAGCATCACTAGTGTGAGGTAAGATGTCACAAAAATGATCTGAACTGTTACACATCTACCTCATCAGGAACGAGGACAATGAACATGTGGCGAAGACGCTGGATGAACGCAGATGGGCTAGCAAGTCCAGTCAGATCCCCTATGTCAAGGGCCCTGCCCTTGCATTGCTCATCGATCCACAGTCTATGGCAGCAGGAACTCGTCATTCTCCGGCCAGCATCGTAGAGAACAGATGCACACCGATGAATCAGCTTCCGACGAGTCCAGTTCTGGAATGAGATCGCTGCGATTGATCGCGTGTTCAGTCTGCATCTGGAAACGGCGATCGACATTTGAAGACCCGTTGGCAGGCCAGTCTCTTCCGCAGGCACTCCTCTTAGCTGAACACTTTTGTTGTCCGTGCAGAGATGGGATGGATGGATGATCTTTGGTTCTCTCGGAGAACGCAAAGCGAAGACCAGTCGGCTCCGGATCTGCCAAGGCGAAGCATTAGTTCTCTGCAGATCCCAGGGAATCCAGTACGAAACATGGAAGCATCCGTCCAGGCACCACGAACTCAATGTCCTCAGTGCGAGTGGCCTCCAGCACTCGCCAGAAAGACTAGCTGGATCGCCTTTGGAAGTGATCACTGCAGGAGGAAGCGCTTCGCCGGTTGGAGATCTCGCATCGGTCCAGAATCCTGTGTGACTGGCACGTAGCTCTCTCGAAGACGACTGGAAAGCATGTGAAGAGATCCTGGATGGAATGGCAGCAGGCTTCCACTCAGTTGGCGATGTCGTCGAAACGACTCCCGTGGTTGAACGATGTTCCCGGGCCTTTTTGAAGAGAAGTGTCCTGTCGAGAAGATGGCCAGGCCTCTGTCAAGACAGGGGATCTGCCGAGCATCGAAACGGGATGATTCGTCGGGATGGCACTCTGGCACCGCCCACAGCGAATGGCATCTAGATCTTTACATCGGCACGACTACCAAGACACGTTTGACAGAATCCACGGCAGCTGCCGCCGAGCTTGACCTCTTGAGAGAAACCCGAGTTCTTGATGAGGTCGCACCTGCGGTCACAGTGCTTATTTGATCGAGGTCTGCTAGACAGTGAATGGATGACGCCTGAAGCGCAGTGCATCATACTCAACTGGAGAGGTGTAACGAGTCTCAATCCGGTCGGAACTTCCCTGCCAGTGTCAGTGCAGTGTGGACTGGACTGCCATCTGCAGTGGGCAGGACTTCATCCCCCCGACGATCTTGCGACTGGAGAGGGGGATGCCGGTCTGCAGAGCAAGCTGTTGTCGAGAAGGTTCTGGAGAGAGACCAACACGAACCCGTCAGACTGGAGACTGGTGCAGAAATTACAGCATCCATTCGAGGAACGCAATGGCAGGTTAGCCCGTTCTTTACACACACCCGCTCGGAACGTTTTCGTAATCCATGCAGAGATGAAATGAAGCATTCTCTGCCTGAGTACGCGTCCTGGCAGACATTGACAGAAAAAGCGACAGGAAGCAGACGGGCGAAGCCAACAGGATAAGGAAGGATCGAGCAACATCCCTGCCTACCAGAGGTTCGCTGTGCTTTCGCGACATGGGACACGAACCTCAAGAATGCACAACTGCTCGAGTGTGAAGTGAGTGACAGACTCGTGATCTGAGCCGATCTTACCCATCCGATCAGGGGTGGAGGAGTAACACTCTCTCGAAACACTGATTGGAAGCAAGGAGAGGTCAGAATGATTAAGGATGACAAGACCAGGCGTGCAGAACTTACTCCTTTCTTATGCTCGTGGTTTGCATTGCTACCGATTTCGCTGCAGTGACACTTCCCTGCCGGATGAGAGAAATTGACTGAACTCGACAGCCCGGCGAACCACTCCCGGCAGAACACGAGCACGTCAGAATGTCATCGGAGTGAGAATCAAGAAGAGAGTTCACTGCTGGAAGACTGGTTCATCCGAACATGCTCTTCCATAGACGGACACTAGGCTGCGCAATACTTTGCATGTGCTGCTCCAACAAGCTTTCCTCTCCGCTAAGTATCTCTTTCTAGGCATTGCCGCTTTGAGAGGACAGCTCAAGCGAACTCGCTCAGAAGATGACATCGAAGAAGATCAGGTCTCGGTCTCCGATGGACGTGTGCAGAGTTCGTTTATCTCTGTTCATTGTTCGAATTACCAGTTCCTGTGTGGTTCTAGAATGGATACGAGATGGAAACAGCTGGACACCGACTCAGTTCAACCTGAAGCGAAGATCTCATCGACAGTTCATCAGAGTACGGAGCTCTGTACACTGCCGCTGGCTGTCAGGGAATGAGCGGCACGGAAACCATCTCGGCCGGGCTCAGTTGTGTGACCGACGAAAAGCAACTGTGACACACATCCAGATAAGAATGGCAAGGCCATGAGGACTTGACTGTGACGAAGAATGTTCATTACAAGCACGAGTCCAGCTCTTTCCCACACAACTTCGATTTCAGGATCATGGAAACAGAGAATCGGTCATCAGGTCTTCACAGTAAGTCATGCTCGGGTTTCCAGAAAAGCGTGACCGAGTTCATACAGAGATTACACCACAGACGAAGCAAGAATGTGGTTTTGAAGTATACGGGGAACTCAGCCGGTGGAATGTGATCACAGGACGTCGTCCAATGCGTATCATCACAAGGAATCGAGGATGTCTGATGAGATCAAGCCTCGACAATCTGGAGAGATACGACAGTCCTTCCAGGATGAAGCAGACTGCATCAGGTCCCCAAGCCATCCAGCCAGGTGCATGGAGGCGCCGTCCTGCTGAAGCCAGTCGAAGCATTCCTTCTGTGACACCGGTCGGACTCGCCCCACTGGAGAGAAAACGCACCGCCTCCTCCAAGATACTGAGGCCTCCGAAGAGAGGCCTTTTTGCGATCCTTAGACGCTGCAGTTGTCCAGAACCTGTTCTGTTTGACCAAGAGAGTCCTCATATCAAAGGAAGCCGAAGACCGTGTTCAGGGAAATCTGACCGGAGAGATCACACTCCTCCGTCGGCTGAGGTCACCGAAGCGACTGCGCCGGCAAAGTGATATCCCCAAACCAGAGAGACAGATATCTTCGAGAAGAAGCAGGCCCTCGATCCAGACAAGAGTCTATCGAGCTTCGGAGTGACGCGAGTCGTCGTGATGAAGACCTGGCGCGCATCTGCGAACTCTCTCAGGAATGTCATATGCTCTGGTCTCCCATCTGAGCATCAACTCGAGCTGTAGAGAGCAATTGCCGGGCCAGTCTATTCATTTACACTCCTTTCTTTTCGAACAGCATTTACTCTGTCCAGAGAAGAGATTGAGAATACTTTGCTGGCGAAGCGTTCGGTAGCAGACAAGATGGAGGAAGAGAGCCTTGGCTAAAAGAGTGTCATCTGCAGTTGGAGCACCCATCTCTGGATCCTTCTTCTCATAGACCACGAGTGGAAACACCAAAACTCCGAAGTGGCAGGAGACGAAGATCTGGACAGACAGCGCCTATGAGCCTACCGACAATCGCCATTGAGCAAGAGGAGACCTTCTCAGATGCCTTTTCGGTAGAGCCATGGAGTCTTCGTCAGCAGCAACGGTGGAGTCTGGAATGAGATAGATCACGCCAGGGATAAGGTGCCCAGGTGATCGCGATCTGTCGGTTGCAGATGGATGTCTGCCGAAGCATGTGGGATCACGTGCCGCTGGAAGGATAAGATACGTCTCAATCCAGTAGGAGGTCCTTCAAGTGTCATGCACTGCGGACGGAATGACTGTCCAGAGCGGCAGGGGTTCTCCCTTATCTGGCAGTTCTACCTGGCAAGGAAAGACCCGTCCGACCACGAAAGCTGTGGACCACACCCAGTTGGACGAAGACTATTCAATTGGCCCTGCTCCGATCTCTCAATGAAAATCGGCAGCATCCGCTCGAAGGATGCAACTAACAGGTTAGTCCATTCTTTGACGCTGTTCTCTATCTGAACAATGTCATAGTCCACGCGGAAATGGGATGAAGCAATCATTTCCGGAGAGACGCAGCAGACACAGCTGGATGAAGAGACATGTCTGAGCATGCAGTCATGCTCAACTTGGAGCAGTCTTTGGATGTTCCTCCCCATGCACCAAGACAGGACTTGCCAAGAACTACGGAGTGGCAGGAGAAGATGTCTTTGGAGAACCACGGCTGGAGGCCCGTGTACAATCGCCACAGGACAAGAGATCTTCTCTCAGCTGCCTTTTCGGTAGAGCCATGGAGTCTTGGCAAGCAGCAATGGTGCACTCTCCACCTCTGCTGTCAACGGAGACATGACCCGGCCACTGAATGCGGTAACGAAAAGTAAGAGTATCCGTTGTTGATGAGCTACGTATTGTATCGGATTGTCGATCTAGGGTGGCAAACTCGCCGAGACAGCATTCAGAGAATCCGGCCTTCCGACCAGAGGCAAGGATGAAAAGGACGGACAATCTCAGGATCCAGTGCATCTTACAGGCACACCGGCACACCGCTGCATACCACATAACTTCCCCGCCCCGAGGCAGCGCCTAGGACCACTTCTCGCGGCGCCAACGGGTAGGGCCTTGGCAACCTGCCCTCCTTTCTTGGTCGCGCACAAGAGGCAGACAGGTGTACACTGAGATGAAAGGGGGTAAGTCTGAGGGACTCTCAACACCCAGGACCGTCTTTTTACCTTTTTTGAACATCTCTTCTCCCTCCTGGGTGCCTCTTGTGTCTCCCCCTGCCTTTTGCTTTGTTTTTCTCTTTTCGATTGCTTGCTTACCAGTTCTGTGATTCATTGTTTTTTGGTGACCTTTCTGCATGTCTTTCAAGTACCTTGTTTTTCTTTTTCATTGATTGTACTGCTGTCGTTTGTGCATTCTCTCTTTTATGTGTTCCTTCTCTTTGTGTCTTTCTTGTAACCTTTTTTGCTGTGCTCACTTTGTTGTTTTTCTGTTGTGCTTTTGTTTTTTCTCGGGTCCCTTTTCCTTTTTGTGTCGTTTGGACCCCCTATCTGCATGTCCGCGCCGCGCGTCGCTGTATGAGAGTCGCTCAGCTGCCTCCCAGTAGTCACTACCAGTTGCATCTCGTTCTCCTCGCGCACCTTGATCGGATCTGGGTCAGTGTTCATCGTTCAGGGTGACCTCCCGTGTCGCATTTCGAGGCGCCGCTTGCCGACCGTAAGTCTCTTTCGGCCGAAATCACACCTTCTCACTCTCTCTTTGCAGACCATGTGGCGGGGCAGGCATCTTTTCTATGATCACATCACTAGTGGCACACTGTTTGCCTGAGCATCACACTTCTCTGGAGTGACATTTCTATGTGTTTAAGCAGTTTGATGTGTATTCCTGTTTCGTTGCACGCGTGTACCGCCTTAGTGTTCGATAGCCTGTCTGCGCATGACAGTGAACGAGCAATGGCTGTTTCGATTAAAGTGGTGAATGGAGAGCGTCAGACAAAGGGCCAGCCCTCTTCGCATGTTGCTGTCATGGAATCACACCTTGTTTGCTTTTGCTTATTTGCCAATCCCAAGCTGTATGAAACCGAGCGTCGCCAAGAAATGCTCACGGCCAATCTTATCACGCATTAGCGTTTCAGCAATCGCCCTTCCGTTAACCCAAAGTGTAGTTAATACAGCAGTTATACGTGCATGCAGATTCGCCAACGGCGAAGGTCTTCATGCGCGCGGAGGACGACGTCGAAGCCTGGTGGTATCCTCACACCGAGGAAGTGACGAATGGTGTGTCGCACCGCACAAGTCTGTGAACTAACTGTCTTTCGATGCTCTTGTGTTGGCACACCGACGTCGCAGTGGAGAGTCTATTGCGTTTGAATGCGTCCCCGACTGTTTTTCAAATGAACTGGCCGTCCCGCTGCGTTGCTTTCACGTCTCCCTCCGGCGCTCTAATCTTGTTTCCGTCGAGTGCACTGGCGTCGCCTGGTCGCGAAAACGAATCCTCCCCAGCTGATTGGCAGACGCCTTCGCGATCTCTGTCGGCCATCGGTCGGTGTATTTCGAGGAGTCCGGTTGAGTGTATTTGATCACGGGAACGAGTACAAGGTTCTGAAGCAACACGCGTCGCTCAACTGGCCTTTTCTTCTGTTTCCGAGCACACCGGCGCGAGCTGAGCAAGGATATTGAAGTGATTTGCAACACCGAGGCGAGTGAGCCGGCGAGTTGTCTGTGACTTATTCTGCATAGGAGAACGAACTACGAAGGTACTTCCTTAGGTCAGGCGACCTTTCGAGTGGCGTTCGTCGTCTAGTCGGCTGACCCGACGGCACCTCGACCGCTGCTGTGCCCCCGATGAGAGATGCCTTAACGAGGCGGAAGGAGAAGAACTGCTTTTCTCCTCTGGTCTCCACTGACGAGACTCGAGAGGATGAAGAGAGGACCACGCCGACATTGTACTTAAGCTGTGCCGAACTACCTGTGCGGAGTCGACGGACGCGATGCGGTAGTGGGTCCGTTTAGGAGAAGAACTATCAACGTCAAGCACGTGGATGGTCGATATAATTCCTCCAAAGACAGACATCTCAGATATACAATCCGTCGGCGATAGAGAATTGGCAAATATGTCGAACACTAGGCACAACGCGGGCAACTCGAATCCCTCAGTACTCGTGGCGGCTATCGTTCTGCCTTCTGTCACGCATTCTTTCATTCTGTCGCTGGTATGGAAAGCCAAAGCCAAAACCTTCTGTGATCGTCATCTGCGTCTGCTAGTCGCGATCTTCAGCGGCCGTTGAGCGAGACACATACAATCGCTGTTTGGCGATCAAGATGCATTCAGAAGTGATCCATCGTTTTCAGAAGCAATTCGACATGATCTGCTAAATGTCTTTCGTTTAACGTGACCTCGAAATGCTGGCGAAGGTGCTCCCGTCGGAAAGATATACCGTTTGCGGCTCTCAAACAGTCGAAGGACAGGGCCGAACGCCGCTCCAAGGTATCCACCCGCTCTCTTCCCTGCCGAACTGCCTGCCAGATTCGTGTTTCAATGTCGCCGTTTGACTAAGCACAGGCCATGGAGTTTGCCGACGGTTGTCGGGTACTGTGGTGAAGGACGCAGCTGTTCATGTATTCGTGAAGGTAAGGGCGTCACGGATTTCTTTTTGATTCTACGCTGCTGACATGCTTGTCGCTGCTTCAGTCGCAAGGAGCGGCTTCAACAAGACGAGAGTCTTGCATGTGAGCAGGGAGAAAAACCTCTCTTCGATCCAATGACGGAGACAATGAGCAATGTCAGAAGGGGAAAACGACATTCCGCGTCGTGGAATGTGACTCCTGGCAAAGGTATACTGCCTACAACTAACAGCGATTGTCAACTAATAATAGAATTGAAGGGATTTCTAAGGGGTCTTGCACCTCTGGCATCATGTGCTTGTTCGCACGTCTCTTGACGACATGTGTTGCTGCCTAGGCTCCGAGTGCCCTTTAGATTCCAACTGTCTCCGATGAGGTGGATGTTACCGAAGTTACCTTATGATTTGACGGAGCATTCTTTCCTTTGAAGGAGCAGTTGAGGCGGTGCAGCAATATGCCTTTCAGAGCCATCAATTCAAAGGGAATCCAAATCGTTCGACAAAATGGCAGAGGCATCACCGCTGTATGTCATCTGGCTACATCTTCACTGGAAGACGTACTGGTCGACGCCTGTCTGATCGCGGAGAGGATAGGAGTCTGTCTCTTCGTGGATCGGAAATAAAAAGCGCTAACTGGAACGCGAACGAAACGACGAAAGCCACTTGTTACAGTTTCGCGGCTGCCTGGTTTGCACTGTCAAGGTGATTCGGGATGGCAGCTATACGATGTCAGATCTGCTTGCCCAGGGGATCATGCGAACTGCTACTCGTGTCACGGCACGCGTCGACGCGTTGGTCCTCCGACACTCCGTTGTCTGTTCCTGCTGTCAGGTGCGCGCGGAGACGGACAGTCCGCATCTGCTACGCAGCTGGAACAAGAGGGAGTGACCGCAGTGGATTCCACTTCGGACGAGATGCAGGTCCACACACAGCATGATTCCGAAGACACAATTCGTCCCGGCTGTTACATCCTGTGCAACTATACTAGCTTTGCTTGGCAACTGACTGTTCGTTCGTGTCGAGGGACCGTTTCTGCATTTTCGACAATGGCTGGCGACTGGGTGTAGAACGGCATACGCTTGCAGATCCTGGGCTCGGTCCATTAGCAATGGGAGATGTGGAATGAGGAGATATAGCTCTTCTCGAGTTCCGTTGTGTGACAAGAGCTTATCGATAAGGCCGAGTGCCAGTTGAGGAGAGATGACTCCCCGATCCCGTTGACTGATGCTAAGAGTCGAAATCTGTCCTGAGGTACTTTCCCTTTCAGTTTCCTCGACTTCGGTTTGTGTGTAGGAGAAGGAACTGTCGTGGCAGACTCGATCCTACCTTCTTCCAAAAGCAGTGCCATGCAGAGCGAAAGGTATGCAGACTGATCCACAGAGAAGTAAGCCTCTTTCCGTGCCACACAACGAGACATTCCGTTTGTGTCGGCAGTTGAGTGAATTCATCTCTGTCGGGAGGGCATGTGGCATGGATCGTGCCATCTGAAGTCGTCAGACGAGATGAGCAACGCAGGGGAACAAGTTGCTTTTCACTTTGATCGATGCGACCAGGCACAACAGAACGGTGTGTGGCACACGATTGAGAGTGAACGCGAAGGCTACACTACATCACAAGAGGGGAACGCGAGCGACGGTGCGTCACTTCTTCTCGCTCATAAGCAGTAACCGTGTCAATACAGCGGTCAGCGACAGATTCACGGTGAGGAATCTTTTAACAGTCGAATTGTGCGTCCAGGAAGGCTTTCGTGTTTCCCGCACTCCGTTCACAGACGATGATCGATGGGGACGCAACAGAATGTCACATCACAGCGGCAAAAGAGGCTCAGTTCGAGGTGTCCTTTGCGATACGGTTCATCATTCGTCTGGGTGATGGAGGGTCTTAGCAAACTGCGTCCAGAGGTGCTGGTGTTCTAGACTGTCGTGTCGGATGAGTCAGACAGTCTGCTACCACGTCTGGTTAGAAAGTGTCAGAAATGAGTCCGAGACTCATCTCGAGCTTTGTGACTGACGAAGCTCCAGTTCAGGTGCCCTCCATGACGAACGTTACTGAATTTTGTCTGTCGATGCATTGGAACTCGACGGGATGATTTGAAGGGCATGTGGACATAGTACTGCTGCGAAACAACAGATATCTCTCTCACTAATTGAGCGTTCTTCGAGGTACACTTGGTTCAGATGTCGGGGATGGAGTTTTCAGAAGCGTGTTTTTTAAGGGGAGTAGGTAGGTGCCCCTTTGGCATGCATGCACTTCCCTAGATTCACCTGGCCAGATGCATCGGTTGGAACCTGGACGGCGGCCAGGGCAATCAAGACACAATGCTGGAAAGAGTGGAGAGTGACCCTACCTACGTCACGGAAGCCAGAAATGCCGAAGGAGTTAAGTTGTTTCCGAAGCACTCCTGAAGAGACGAAATTCATGCGGACAGGAGCACAGAAGGCTCACAGGTTGGTTTACTACATTGCGATCCTCCGACGAAGCGAGATGCCGAAGCTGCTTTCAGGTGCCACATTCTGCATTAGACGACTTCAATTACTGATGATTTTTGTTGTCTCAGGTCTGGAGACATTTCCAAGTACCAGCAGAAGGCTACGCTCTATCTCTCGCGACTGTGTGGAGCAGCGAAGACCAGTCGAGGAATGCCCTGTCTGTGTATGCTCATCCCCACACGATATTTAGGAGATTCAGGACAGGTCGAGAGCTTCCTGATGAGGACGCGACGCATGAGGGATCCTTGGAGAATTCTTTGACATTCGTGTCCAAATATCACGCTGAAACCATTCCCAGACTCCAGTGAATCTGTTAGACTAAAGGTCTGTTGCATTGGATATCCCAGACTCTTTCCAAACGATATTTAATTCCTCTGCCTCTTCCTAGGGAGTGTTGTTCAGAAAGTACTGTGAGGCCAACACAAACAGTTCACTGCTTTTACTAGCAAAGATCTGAACGTGGCAGTCGGCCGGTAGTATCCGTTTCTCTGTGGCGAGAGTAGATGACGGATCTGCAGAGAACAGCATCGGATCTCCACGAGTTCCCAGCAAAGCAGAATCGAGGAATATCAAAAGGACAATGAAGAGAACACTCCTTTTTCAACTACACGGTGAACAGAGGAACTCAGAATGTCGCCGGTTCAGTGTGTGTGTTCTACCAGATCGACGCCCTCGACGGTTTTCCTGCCTTCGATGAGAGGTCATTCAGTGCTGCATCCACGACATACGAAGGATGAGCATCTCAGATGCGTAGCCCCAAGCAAAAGATCCAATAGGCTCAATGCCTCGCGCATGGAGTTCCTGCGGAGACTGAGGAAGTAAGTCCTCTCTAGGCTCTCTAAGAACACAGCTAATCCCAAGATGAGGCACAAGCATCTAATCATGCAGCAACTGCCAAACACGGCTGCCTTAAAAAGAACGTTCGTAAAACTCACAACAGAGAAAGGACAGTTCGGCTTCAGGTTACTTGCCAAGGTATAAGGTGTTACACATGTCATCATCAATGCATCAGCTGAATAACAAAACGAAGTCACTCTTCTGGTCTTCAGTTGTCTCCAATGCCAGCCCAATGCAGCAACAGGTGTATCGAATAGGCCTCTGGCTTCAAAGCTCGACGTCTACCGGATCCCAAATTCGGTCCATGTTAGACCCTTCGGCTTCCGTTGGCACGAACAGACGACAGCTTACTGTGCCCCCGATAGCATTCGCCACTGGACGCGAACTTAGACTGAACCACGGATAGGCCGTGGCGTTTCTCTGCCACCGACGGCTTTTCCACGCACCTTCCCCGTCCGAAGGAGTTGCGCTCGTCCGCAACTCCGAAGTTAGCGTCTGTCTCGTCACGTTCAGGCGAGGCCATGCATGTCCCTGCCAGCCTCTGCGACGGAAGCCTGTGACACGGAATCCTCATCGGACGGTGCTTGCTTGCTTCGGAGACGACGAATACGTGCCCTTCGTTCTGCACAGCCGTCGGCGACCTGACCCATGCGGTTTGCCATTCAGCGATTCAAAAAGCAACGGCGTCAGTCTGTGGCCTGCGTGACGAAGATAGTCAGCTGTTCACTCGCGAATCATTCCATGATGGCGCAGGCGAGACGATCCTTGGCTGCTGGGAAGCGAAAGAGAGAGCTTCGCCGCTGCAGGGATACATTATGAGAGTTCAATGTCTGCTTCGATCGGACACCTAGACAAAAAACACCGGACAACTTACCTGTAAACAAGATCACTTACTCTCCGAAACCATCGCCAGATCGCGCCGATTGCGGAAGCAACACGCCTTTCCTGCATCCTCGGACGAACGATTCCTCTGGACACTTGCTCATGCAGAGCCAGTGAAACTGCCACAGATGGCATGTCACTGTCCCCTGGCCGTTCCGCCGCAACGGAGGCGGCACTGACAGTTCTGTCAAAGGTTCTGCGTCTCCGTGTCCGCTGCGTTCGAACGCTCTCGGTTTCTTCCAGCGCACTCAGCCTACCAAGATGCAGGACACGACAATGTTCACCCACGAAGACTACTGCGGCGGCCATGACGAGTAAGCTTTGGTTGAATATTTCGACGCTTCGACGTCGGCATGCGCTCCATGCGCACTCATGCGCTCCTTGCTGATCACACTCTTCGATCCTGCCGGCTGCGGAACGCATTCTGCTTTCCGAAACTGCTTCCTTCTCTTGCCTTGTTTGCTTTGCTGGCAGCACTGATGGATCTTCCATGCAGTTCTGCTGCCGATGCTAACACTCTGTGCTCTGTAGTTTCTCAGAGGTGACCCTGGAGAGGGTCATGGGCGACCACCCTCCGCGAGCGTTCCGCCACTTGGATAAGGCGGAACGCGAACAGTTGTTCTGGGAGCTGAAATCCCAGTCAACTGCGCGGATGGGCCGGGAACTGAATCGCCCATCGAGATGGGGCCCTCCTCCTGGCCAAAGTACCCAAGTGCGTCAACCTCGACGTGCAAAGGTACTTTCGGCCCAGGAGAGGAGCGAGAGGCTGAGCCGGAGCCAGCCTGCTGGGGGCGGCAGCGAAGAGGTAAGATCACACACCACTCAGCAGCCCTTGACAGACTTGCTTTGCAGGTGCATTTACCGCCCGCATCCGCGCCCATACCGCCTCCGGCTCCGTGCGCACAACCTCATCCAGTGGTCAGCCCTCCTCCACAGCCCTCTCGACCGCCGTGTATCCCCCCTCGCCCTTGTGTCTTCTCCCGTCCTGCCTCTTCATCTCCCTCTTTCCCCCCTCGCCCTTTTGTATTCTCCCGACCTGTCTCATCATCTCTTTTCTTTCCCCCTCGCCCTTTTGTATTCTCCCGACCTGTCTCATCATCTCTTTTCTTTCCCCCTCGCCCTTGTGTGTTCTCCCGACCTGTCTCATCATCTCTTTTCTTTCCCCCTCGCCCTTGTGTGTTCTCATGCCTAGCCCCGTCGTCATTTTCATAGTTTGCCGACGGGCTTAGAAAAAAAGGAAGAAAAAAAAAACAAAAAGTTTTTCTAGATTCTCACACATTTTTCACTCTTTTTTTGTCTGTGAGATCAATAAAAATAATAAGAAATAAAAAAACCAAAAAAATCTCACACTTTTCTCACACTAGCTGTTTCTTAAAAAAAACAAAAAAAAAAAACAAAAAATCTCACACTTCTCTCACACTAGCTGTTTCTTAAAAAAACAAAAAAAAACAAAAAATCTCACACTTGAAAAGTGTGAGATCAATAAATTAGAGAAAAAACAAAAAAACTATCACACATGGCTGTTTTCTTTTCGAAAAAACAAAAAAAAAAAAAAAACAAAAAGGGCTGTCTAGCTGTGTTTCTGTTTTTTGCCACCACCCTCGCTTTGTTGTGGTTGGTATTGTTTTGTCCGTATCCGGAACAGATTTCTTTTGATTTGCTGTGGAAGTAAACGGTGCTCTTTGCTGCCTTGTCTGAGGCTATGCTGTATTCTGATATGGCACCGATAACCTGTTTCAGTGGAGTTTCGAGATTTGCTGTTCTAGTGGTAATTGGGCTAGAGTAATAGGCGCTACATCTGAATCCAAGTGCAGCTCAGTTTAGCACTGTGGCTCCGGAGCAAGATTTGATGTAGACCGCACGGTGAGCTACCTTCCTCCATGTCTCAGACGATTAGAGGTGACATGACAGGTCATGCAACGTGGACGCAGATCATCAATCCGGCAAAGGCCATTCATTCACTCATATACAGGAACCGCACAGAACACTCGATTGGAGTCCGGATGCGACAGACAGGTGAGTTTACCCACTGCCTCTTCATATTTGATGCAGATTTTCTCTCTTAAGAATGAAACTCTGTACTAATCAAAGGCAGACGGATGGGACAGGTCTTCCTTCGTGGAAGACAGAGATCGATCGAGCAACCGCGTCCGTCAAGGCTTCATCTTAGCTCATGACACGGAACATGGAATTCCAGAATGCAGAGAAGCATCACTAGTGTGAGGTAAGATGTCACAAAAATGATCTGAACTGTTACACATCTACCTCATCAGGAACGAGAACAATGAACATGTGGCGAAGACGCTGGATGAACGCAGATGGGCTAGCAAGTCCAGTCAGATCCCCTATGTCAAGGGCCCTGCCCTTGCATTGCTCATCGATCCACAGTCTATGGCAGCAGGAACTCGTCATTCTCCGGCCAGCGTCGTAGAGAACAGATGCACACCGATAATCAACCTCCGACGAGTCCAGTTCTGGAATGCGATCGCTGCGATTGATCGTGCGTTCAGTCTGCATCTGGAAACGGCGATCGCCATTTGAAGACCCGTTGGCAGGCCAGTCTCTTCCGCATCCACTCGTCTTAGATGAGCACTTTTCTTGTCCGTGCAGAGATGGGATGGATCATCTTTGGTTCTCTCGGAGAACGCAAAACGAAGACCAGTCGGCTCCAGATCTGCCAAGGCGAAGCATCAGTTCTCTGCAGATCTCATGGAATCCAGTACGAAACATGGAAGCATCCGTCCAGGGACTACGAACTCCATGTCATCAGTGCGAATGGCCTCCAGCACTCAGCAGAAAGTCTAACTGGATCGCCTTTGGAGCTGATCACTGCATAAGGAAGCGCTTCGCCCGTTTGGAGATCTCGCATCGGTCCAGGATCCTGTGTGACTGGCACATGGCTCTTTCGAAGACGACTGGAAAGCATGTGAAGAGATCCTGGATGGAATGGCAGCAGGCTTCCACTCAGTAGGCGATGTCGTCGAAACGACTCCCTGGCAGAGTGATATCTTCAGACTCTTTGAAGAGAAGGATGCCTTCGAGAAGAGGACAAGATCTCCATCCAAATAAGAACTCCATCGAACATTGGAGTGAAGCACCATCACACTGATCCTCCAGTGCACATCCACGGACCGTCCCTGGAATGTCATGTTGCTTTGATCCGCTAAATCAGTTCGCAAAAGTTCGAGTGCTATCCATCCGACCAAACAGCGCCGGCGGAGTCTGGAATGAGATTGATCACGCCAGGGATTAGGTGTCCATGTGATTACGATCTGTCGGCTGCAGATGGATGTCTGTCGAAGCATGTTGGATCACGTGCCACTGGAAGTGTGAGATACGTCTCTCAATCCAGTCGGAGCTCCTTCAAGTGTCATGTGCCGTGGACGAAATCCCTGTCCAGAGTGGCAGGAGTTCTCCCTTGTCGAGCAATTCTACCTGGAAAAGGAATACTATTCCATGCGAGCTGCGAATCAAATCCAGTTGAACGAAGACTATGCAATTGGCCATGCTCCGATTTCTTCTTGAAAATCGACAGCATTCACTCGAAGGATGCAACTAACAGGCTAGTCCACTCTTTGACGCTTTTCTCTATCTAAACAATGTCATAGTCCACGTAGAAATGAGATGAAGCAATCACTGCCGGAGAGATGCAGCAGCCACAGCTGGATGAAGAGACGTGTCTAAGAACGCAGTCATGCTCAACGTGGAGCAGTCTTCTCTAGATGCTGTCTACATGCACCAAGACAGCACTTGCCAAGAACTCAGAAGTGGCAGAAGAAGAGGTATTTGGAGAACCACAGCTGGAAGCCCGTGTACAATCGCCACAGGACAAGAGATCTTCTCTCAGCTGCCTTTTCGGTAGAGCCATGGAGCCCTGGCTAGCAGCAATGATGCACTCTCCAGTTCTGCTGTCAACAGAGACATGACCCGGCCACTGAATGCAGTAACGAAAAGTAAGATTAACCTTTGTTGATGAGCTACGTATGGTATCGGATTGTCGATCTAGGCGGCAAACTCGCCGAGACAGCATTCAGAGAATCCGGCCTTCCGACCAGAAGCAAGGATGAGAAGCGCGGACAATCTCAGGATCCAGTACATCTCACCTGCACACCGGGTCGCCACTGCAACCACATGACATCCTCGTCCCGAGGCAGCGGCCTCGGACCATCTTACGCGGCACCACCGGGTAGGGCCTTGGCGACCTGCCCTCCTTTCTTGGTGGCGCACAAGAGGCAGGCAGGTGTACACTGAGATGAAAGGGGGTAAGTGTGACTCTCACACACCCGGGACCGTCCTTTTTTCCTATCTTGCATCTCTCTTCCCTCCCGGGTGTCTCTTGTGTCTCCCCCTGCTCTTTGTTGTCTTTTTTTCTTTCTCTGACTGCTTTCTTACCTGCATGCATCAGTTCCGTTCTTTAGTCTTTTTAAATGACCTTTGTAAGTGTGTTTTTCAAATGCCATGTTTTCTTTTTACATTGATCGTTTGTTTTTTTCTCTCTCTTGTGTGTTCCTGTTCATCTGCATTTCTGAGTTTCTTGTTACTTTCCCCTTTTCTGTCACTTTCTGCTCTTCTGCTGTGATGGTGTTTTCTCGGGTCCTTTTTCCTTTTTGTGCCATTTGGACCCCCTACCTGCATGTCCGCGCTGCGCGTCGCTGTATGAGAGTCGCTCAGCTGCCTCCCAGTAGTCACTACCAGTTGCATCTCGTTCTCCTCGCGCACCTTGATCGGATCTGGGTCAGTGCTCATCGTTCAGGGTGACCTCCCGCGCCGCATTTCGAGGCGCCGCTTGCCGACAGTGAGTCCCTTTTTCGTAAACCCACACCATCTAACTCTTTCTTTACAGACCATGTGGCAGGTGGGCACCCCTTCTACGCTCACACCATCCTTCCCTCTATTCAATTGCTCCTCATATTTTATCGTAGAGTGGCAACATGTACAACTGTTTTTTGAACAGCTAGTGATTCTTACATGCTTCTTTGCGTGCACAAGGCACTATTAGATGACCAATGCAAGTTTTTTCCACGATTAACACTGGCGTCAAGGACTGCAGAGATATCACCTCCACTTGCAGATGAACGTTAACCCAATCCGTGGGGTGCAATCTCGACATGATTCTTTATAACAGTCACCAATGTCAACGTTCTGTCGTATGAGATGAACTTTTATGTACTGAATCAGAAACGTGCATGCAGCAGGCACATCTGAGGTGGAATCTGTTCGCTTAAAGCTCGAGCTGTGGATTGAGCAGGCCGTAACACTCCTCCTCACCTTGTCATTCGGGATCTGAAATTGTCGTTTCTTGATGCTTACGTTGAATCCAATCAATACCCAAGATTTCCAATTCGGTGTATCACATATGGTGTCCGAGTCTGGATCCATCATGCCATGCTGTTGTTGTAGGGGTATGGATTCCTATGACCTTACGATTGCTTAGAAGTCTCAATTCTTCTTGCTGTCTCGACATATACTGAATAAACCTCACCTTTTGTCAAAATGAGCATTTGCTTGTGCACAAAGGCATGTCACTGTGGCAGTCCACGTTTTTCTCCTCGAATATCGCGACGACTGTTTGTTAGAGCGTCAATAGCCGCCTTCTATCCAGGTGAGGATTGTTGAACTCGAGAATCGATACCAGATAAGGCAGCGGTCGTACGAGAGCACTAGACGGAGAAATCATTCTTCGACTTGGAGCCAGAACAAACGAAAGGCCATTAGCCACTCCTTACACTTACACTCCCAGTTCTATCATGTATTGAAATCGACAGCCTCTATCCTCTTCGGCATGCGCTGTTCCCGCAGATGCCTCGCGTTACACAATTGCAAGGCAGTCGAGACGATCTCTCACTGATGCCTCCTCATTCCTGTATCCAACCACAGTCCCGACAGCTTACACTTTCACATAGTGGGCAACTAAGCAGTCTCGAGAATCACGCCTTTAGAAGAACGGTGGCAGATCTGTCGATTCGGCAGGCATTGTTACCGGCGCTTGTCGACATAGTAGAGCACAATGCATCCTCCCGCCACTCGAACACATTCCTTCTATCTGTCGGACTGACGTTCTGGCCAGGGTAGCCTCTTGCTCGGCACTCGAGCACAGTCTCTTGCAGGAGTGCGTGGCACTGAGCAGAGTGTAACTTGCGAAGCTCTGTCTAGAAGAACGGAAGCCGATCGGTTAGTACAAGACAGAGTCAGTCACCTTCCATTAAATGCATTTGCGAACCAGCGAACCGGAGAGCTTGCTGCTGGCTACGCCATTCTCATGCTGCGTAACTGTCTTTTTTGTTGTGTGTTTCTAAACAACTTATTCTTCTCCTCTAGTCTAAGCGACATAAACCGGCAGGAGAGTGGTCAGTGCACTTCACTCAGAAGGACCTTCTGCATAGCTCCCTTGCGCGTTTCAAGGTGTCTCAGAAGAGTCGAGGCAAACAAATGGCGACAGTGGATTGGAGCAGCGAGCCATAATCCATCCCTCATCACTCCAACTTCACAACTATCGGCGTCAACTGCGCCAAGCACCCGATATCGCAAAGGTAGACTGCCTAGGGGAAAAGTGTGGTGTGATGTTGTGTCCAGGAGGACGATGGACGTGTCCACTTCAAACAGACCCGTCTGCGCGTGGAGTTCGCCGACGATGCATCTGCCTCGATGAGACGTGGACCATTTCGATGCGTCCTTTTCAGGAACGCAATCGCTGAATGGACGGTCGACGACTGCACCTCGCCACTGAAACTCGAAAAGCATATTCGAAAGGACGGAACGTATCGCCTCGATATCTTTGTAAGCACCTGGGGGATACCTGGTCGAATGACGAGTGCGTGCATTTCGCGTAGAATGAGCGGAAAGCGACAAGCAATGACGTTTTGGCTTCAAAGTCATGGATTATTGATAGAACGCCACCGAGGACGAGGATTGTGGGGGATACACATTTCGGTCAGGGAGACCGAAGAATTGTCTTCACAGCAAAAGACGCCTGGAGCGTTAATAGTTTTCAGTGTCGGCTCGACAAGAATGATTGGTTCACATGCCACAGTCCTCACGACATTTTGGTACCTCTCTCCTGCAGAGGATCGCACAGATATGCATCAGTGGATGTGTCTGGATGCTAGAGTGCAGAACAGGGGCGCCATACATTCGAAGTAAGAGCTATCGATCAAGCTGGCAATCGTGACAGAAACTCAGCGATCTACTCGTGGATATCATCTCTTCCTGATAGGTATGCCACGTCCATAGCTTTGGCCCTGACCCATGGTGTGGTGCAGTTCAGACGAGGACATGGATCTTGACGAAGGTTTAGATCTGTTGGCGCCGTTGGTTGCGTTGAGTGACGACGATGTGCAATCTGACAGAAGTCGCAACGCTGGTTTTTGGTTGAGCAGTAGAGGGGGCGGTGGCGGCTATGCCGCATCGTGTATCTTCCTTGTTCTTGGTATGGCCATCTACATCGTCGTCATCGCTGCCGGCTTCAGCGTTTGCTTCTACACCTGTGCCCCTCTTTTCGGGAATCGGGACGCAACCCATGACGCTGCTCAATCCTTCATCTGGTGTGGGTTGCGACGTGTTCGACAAGAGACGTCGTCTTCGGCCGGAAGTGTTGGATGGCGTGATAGCGCCAAGAAAATTATGGTGTCTGTTCAGAGAAGCGCCCGGCGGCTGAAAAACTGAATCGCTGTATGTATCGCATTTTTACCGCATAGATGATAACACATCTGATGCGACTATGATGTATATATCCCTCGAACTCATCTAGCACCTAAGTCTTGTTCTTTATCCTGTCTCTGATGGACGCGAAGCCGACACGCGATTGACGTGACGTTCCCACTTCCTGTCACATCAGAGCAACATCGCAAATACTGCCCAGTAGGCAGCATCAAGAGGCGCTGCTTTGCCTTCCAGGCTCTGGGTTAGCATGGGTGATTGTTCTCTGCTCGATCGGTCGAATGCCAAAAGTTGGATAACAAGAATGTCCGCAGGGAAAGAATGACCTCCGATGGAGGCACGCAAGGCACAGGGGAAGAAATCCATGATGGTATCGCAATGCACCATGTCGTTCTTTTCACTTCTGTAATGTCGATAGAAGAGATGCGCCTCCAAAGGCTGCAGCCCCACCGAGAGCACCGATGGAGGCCACGACCACCTGAGCCGCGATCAAAACACTACCCTCATCCGGAATCAAGTAAACGGCCGCCGGTCCGATCGCAAACAGCACAAACGCCACGGTGAATAAGAAACTGGGTGTCTGTCTACAAACAAGACACCGTTGGCGCATTCATGTCTCCCTCTTTGAGATCGATACCTGTCACTGGCAGCAGAGAGGAGACCAAATTTCTCAGCCGTCGTCAACAAACCTGACTGTTCAATCTTGGCCAATGTCAAGCCACTCTTCTCCAATGCGGATAACAGACCTGCCGATTCCAGTTTTGACAGGAGTCGCAGTTCCTGCACTCTGAAAGGCGACATCCTGGTGAGCCAAGATGGATGATGCAGACTTGCTGAGGATCTTGGGTGGGGTCTTGGGTGTTCCAAACTGCTTCGTACGGAATTCCCTTTCCCTTGTTCCAATTGCCAAAGAAGTGGTCTAGCACGTGCATCAGATCCGGCACAGAACGTGGCCTATCCGTCAGACCTTGCCACCGGCGTCACGTGTCTCTTTAGGATTGGGCGAGAATTTGATCGTCCCGCCCTTCTGCATGGTCACGCTGACGGTGCGTGTCCTAAGGCTATCGCCAACGGGCAGCCATCGACTGGAAAGGGTTCGACCGGCGAAAGCGGTTTTGCAAGAAGACATCGTCGGCGAGCCCTAAGCAGGACGTCGCGTTAGACCATCGCGCCGGGAATCGACGGCAATGCACCTCCAATACTGTTCACTCAAAACGCAGATCTGCAGCTATCGCGATAATGCGTCGTGTTCAAACATCTCGTACGTTTAAAATGAACACTCAGGCTCGAGCTGTCAAAAGGTGCCCAAGAGACCAGGCACCGGAATCTTCAACAAAGGAGGATCACACAGATGTGCGAGAAAAAGAGTGAGATGGGATCATTTAGATCACGCTATATGTGTGCCAATTTGCGTGCCTCTGCCAGTGATACTGCCTCTAATATCACTCTTTTGCACGGCAGCGACTTTGATCTCCTCTATCTCGGCCAAAACATCATCGAGATATCGACGGCGGCAGGTGCATCCGCAGCAATCGACTCTTGGCATCTTGTCGATCTTGTGCAGCGCCAAGAACCCCAAAGAGATAGCACAGAGCGAGAGTGCTCCTAAACCACACGTCCTTGCTTCGTGACATGTCGAATGGTGTCTCTGCCTGTGGTCGTCAGATCTTTCCAGATGGTGTAGAGAAAAGACGAGATGTCACAGCAGAAGAAACTCTTGATCGTTTGGTAGAGTGGATGCATTTCTGCATACTCAAAACTCTCTTCCAGTGCCGCAATGCGTTGCAGAATGACGTCCACCGAGGCAGGAACGGACATGAGCGCATCTCTGAGCTGAAAGGAAGACGTCGGGGGTGAATTGGAGAGTGTGAATAGGAGGTACTCTGTTTTTGGTACCCCAGTCGTCCATGATCTCGGCCGTTTCGCTCACGGCATCTCTCGCCTCGCTCTCCATTTCGGCGAAGTCCAGATTAAAGGCTTCGAGCAAGACAGATCTCAATGTGCCTTGATTGCTGAAGTAGTATCGCAGAAGACGGTCCAACTTGGCATCTGAGTTCTGCACAGACAGAGCCTTGATGGTGGGGATACCATAGAGAGGGATTTGATCAGACCTCCTGGATGACAATCTCTTCTAGATTTGCGCAAAAATCATTCTCCACGCTCAAGATGGAGCTGCTGATCAGAGCGACAAGGTAATACAGGATGATGACTAAGATGAAGAGGAACAGCGTGAGACCCATACCAAACTGACAGTTCATAAACACGAACGCCATGAGGGCGATGCAGAACACAATGGTCATGCAATAGAAGCACAGCGTCGCCTGCAGGACCACACAATCGAGAGAGGCACATCGACCGATGTCGATATCCGACTTGATAGAGCTTTGTGTTGATGTCCTCGGCGAGAAGGGCGAAGTCAATGTCTTCCGGTTTCTCGATAAAGTGGTTCAGTTTGAGGTCCCGCCTTTCTTCTTCGAAGGCTTCGAGCTCGTGGACGCTATCGTCTCGTGCATCATCCAATGCGCTTCGTGCGGCTTCCGAGGCGTTTTGGACTGAGGAGATAATGTTGCTGAGCGTCACGGAGGAGAGCTCGTCGATTTGTTCCAGCAGCGATTGGGCATCGACGAGAACGGCGCCTGGATTGGATCCAAGGGTATCATAGGCGGCGCCTGCCTCGTTTAAAGATCCAAGGATCTCGTTGAGGTCTGGTAGGTCGTTGATGACGACGCCAGTCGCCGCGAGATCTGATGTTTGTGCCTGTGCACCCAGCACACGTCTCTCCATCGTTTCTTACCAATACAAGGAGCGATTACGTCGAGATTGGACATCAGATCTCCTTCGATGCTGTCCATGTTGCTCGCACTCTCAAACGCGTCCGCAAAGTCCGTGGTGACATCGGCAGGGAAGGTCAGGAGAGAGGCTGTCGCCGGCAGGAAGATATTGGTGGCATAGTCTGCCATGTTGTTATAATCTCCTAGACAAACACACGACGCGTGATCCTTCACTAAGTGCTCCTTTGCGAAACCTTCTGTCGGTGGAGGCAATAGGAACGTGCGTATTCTCGTGCCAAGCTCAGCCATGAAAGGCTGAAAGGTGGCAATGACCGAGATGAAGTCGTCAATGTCGCTTTCGAGGGCTGAAGCGCTGGCCGCGATCAAAGCGACGTCATCCTTTGCGATGCCGAGCTGCGCCTCGAGATCTGTGGTGTCAAGGAGATTGATCTGATCCCGAATGTCGGAAATGGCGTTCACGAGATCCGGCGTCGAGGAATTGGCCCCGACGACCTGCTGCAGTGGATCGATGACGGCGCTCAGCTGATCATTACTGTCCGCCACGTCCATGGGAAGTCTAGCATTCATCAACAACTGCATTCATATACGTCGGGATCTGACAGATCTCACTCGATGAATTCCTGACCGATGGTTGCTATTTTGCCGAAAAAGGCGTCCAGACAGGGAGAAACGTCGTCATACTCGGTCTGGAAGGCATGAAGATCGGATTCTACTGTTTGGAGTGACGTCTTGGCGTCGGCGATCGTCGATGCGACGGTGGCGATGCTCGACTCGACGTCCGTCATCTGAGAAAGGGCAGTCGAAGTTGCAATATCGTTCAGTGCTGTCTTGAGATTCCCAAGGTCATCGATAAAGTCATCTAGATGACGGATGCCTCTTTTTGCACTCTGGAGGTTGTTTGCGGCAATTTCAGCCGCCATAGGATCGGTAGAGAAGCTCCTGTGGACAGCAATTGAAGAGCTCATCGATGGGCAGGTGGGAGACGATGTGGATTACCCAGGGAGCGCTTGTATGGCGTTATTCATATCACGAATTTCGTTTCCAAAATCGTGAAACCAGTTTTCCGAAGCGTGGACGAGATCGATCGATCCGCTGATGTCACTGAGCGCTTCGCTACTCAAAGTGTTCAGTCTGGTCGTAAACAGACCCAGTTCATCGGTCAATGTCGTGGACAAGAGTGTCTCCAGTGTCGAGATGGATGTCCGGAGCGTCACCGGATCCGGCATCTCGGTCAAGAAAGTGTCAACGCACTGAGAAGAGGGACCGTCGCGTCCGGCCGAAGGTCTGAAGGGGGTTTCGTTACCTGAATGTTCTGTCTGAGGTGTGTTATGTTGATGTCCGTTTGCATCAGCTGCACGATGTCGTGGAGGGAGTCGATGGTTCCTTCTAATCCTTCGACAACGGAATCGCCAGTATCGATAACGGACGCCACTTTGTCCTGTGCGCCGCCAATTGTCCAAAAACAGTGACATGACAGAATGTGTGAGAAATGTGTGATTACTTTGACGACGTGGATCGTATCCCATGCGTCGTCAGAGAGGGTAATCTCTAGATTCGAGGAGCTGTAGGCAGCAAGGCTCATTGCCGTTATGCTCGTCACGAAGACGCACACCTGAAGAGAGTGAAAAGAGTGAGATTCGTAGATATGTCAGCGACGACGACCTTCAAAAATGCTGACCGTTTGGTCCAGAGAATATTCCCGTGCTTCGCACGCCGTTCATCGCACGAGTTCGAACAGCAACACACGACGCAACAGGCCCTCAAGAAACGCCTAGAGAAAGTGTGACCGATCGGTGACGACAGCAATGGACAGACCATAACAGAAATGCGAAGAGAAAGAGGAGAGAAATGGCGAAGAAAGTCCACGTCGTGGCGTTTTTCTTGAGGAT
Organism: Botrimarina sp.; assembly: GCA_965263145.1. Taxonomy (GTDB): domain Bacteria; phylum Planctomycetota; class Planctomycetia; order Pirellulales; family Lacipirellulaceae; genus CAYGQU01. Next base: position 8,059 of record CBDHGO010000009.1, on the reverse strand, counting down.
GTCTTCACTGTAGCCGCCGACGTCGAAGTCGTCTGAGGTGACATTGAAGTCGTCGATGGTCAGAGGTTCGCCTGTGAACGAGGCACCCTGACACCATACGTTGCGTTGGCCTCTCATCGTATAGACGTCACAGACGCACTCTCCATTCGGCATTAGGGCACACTTCGACGCGTATCTGTCCCTTCCAGTCGTTCGTTGCCATCGGAGACGATGAAAGAAGGAAGAACGGCGAAGTTGCTCCTCTTGTGACAGAGACGAGAACAATTGACCGTGCGCGGTTGACTGGTAAAGACGAACGCAAATGCAGACCATTGCACGACAGCCGCCGCCATCTTAGCCATCTTCGCTCGTATTCCTCTGACATGTTCCCTCTACGCCTTACCAAATCGCGCCGCCGCTTATCGAGGCGTGCCAAGCGCATTTTTACGGCAGCGATTTTGCAGAGGGCTATGTGCGAAAGAGATGTTCAGGTGGCACGTCATTTCTGAGATGCGCTTAGCCACAACGACACCATACCGTTCGTTGGCTCTTGTCTGTTTCGATCCAGCGACGGCAGTTGACAGGCCATACGGCCAAAAGCAAATCGAACGCGGCGTCGCTGATCCATCGTTCACTGCGCCCGTATCAAACAACCGTCGCTGTCTTCCATCGGTCGATCTCGATGCGCACCGATAAGACGTTGCACCGTAGAGCGCGCGCACGTCGTCGGTTTCCCGACACCATCCGTCGAGGAAGGAAACACATATCATGAAGTTGGCCAGTGACCCTATCCTATTCTAAAACAGAGAGATGTACGTGTCCAAGGATCGTGTTCTTCGCGGAGGTGAATATGCTTCTGATGCATCGTTATCCCGAGAAGGAAAACATTGAAGGATCATAAACGGCAATTGAGTTTGCGGAGAATCCGATTTCATCAAAATCTCCAAAAACTCATTTTTGTCAAAAGACAATGAATGCATAGGGCACCAGCCGATTGGCTGGTACGGTCTGTTCCTTTACGTATTCTCAGATCGAGCTTCGACATCTTTGCTGTCATTTCTTTCCACGTCTTGGCATTTCAGCCACTTGAGAGAGACCAAACATACGTTCCAGTGCTTCCATGTTCGCCAACGTCTCTCCAACAGCCGCCGGATCCGTTCCGTCACATCGAAGCGCCGTCATGGGTCCGTGCAACAGCTTGTTCACAATACCTCTACTCATATCTTCCAAAGCCCGCAGCTGCTTCTTGTTCAATCCCTCGCCCATCTTATTCATCACCTTGTCCATTTCTTCGGTACGAATGCCTTCTGCTTTGCCTCGCAGTGCTTTGATGGCGGGCACAGTCTCGAGAGAATCTCGCCACGCCTCAAATGTCCTGATCTCTTCGTCAATCAGCACTTCAGCCTCTTGCGCCGCCTTTTTGCGTTCCTCTTTATTGGCGGCTACCACTTCCTTCAAATCGTCGACATTGAAGACGCGATTGTCTTCCAGTTCGTTGATACAGTTGGAAATGTTCCGCGGGACAGAGATGTCAAAGAATCGACGCATACCACCGACCTGCAGCCGAAGGAATGGGTGATGGACGCGCTTCGCACGTAGCATTGACGTACCGTCTCTCCGGCAGGTTTCATGTCTGAGGCGTGCTCCTTTGCGATGAGAATCTCTTCGGAGCTCGACGCAGCGAAGATCACGTCCGAATCTTCGACGCATGGCAAAAGGTCACCCATCAAATGAATATCGAATTCGATCTCTGTGAACTCCTCGGCCAGTGCTTCGGCCCTGGGATAGGAACGATTGAGCAGCAGGATCTTTTTGCATCCCTTCGAGGCGAGATGCTTGACCAAGAGTGATGACATGCGTCCCGCTCCAATGATACAAACCTGTACAGGGGCAGCCGTCAACACATGTGAGTCAAGACTCGCCGGTGTCGCACTTTGGCGTCATTAAAATCGTGTGTCGGGAGCTTCAGCTGTGCCAATTCTGCGGCGGCTGAGCTCACAGAGACAGCGCCGGAACAGATCGACGTTTCATTGCGAACGCGTTTTCCAGCCATGATGGCCTGTTTCAAAAGCCCATTTAAATGGCGGCCAAATCCATGGCAGTTTTGTCCAACCTACAGCATCTCACTCTTTTCTGCCCCTTTCTTTGCAAAGGCACCCTCACCTTGTACACCTGCTTCACTTGCGCAAGAATTTGACCTTCTCCCATAACAAGAGATTCCAGTCCCCCAGAAACATGAAACAGATGCGACGTTGCATCTCGATCTCTGTACGACACATTCCCTCACTCTTGATGGCAGATGGAGAGGGGTTCGAAAAAGAGTGACCTGAGTAAGAAGAGATAGGGTCTGAGTTGTTCGATAGGGACGCCGCTCGCACGCGTCATCCATTCTTCGATCTCTTTCACTCCTCGATGCCACGAAAGAGCTACCACGTAGACTTCCATGCGATTGCATGTTGACAAGACAGCAGCTTCTTCCAGATGTGGAAAAGCAATGAGTTCTTCGATGGCTCTCGGCCATTCTGCTTCGGGCACTGCCAGTTTCTCTCGGATTTCGACTGGACAGTTCTGAACCGTCAATCCCATCGCGACAATACTGCTACGCTTCTCTGTGACATATCCTACACATCAGAGCCTCTCTATCAAGTGACTGCAGGACTGAGTGAATGGGTTACTGTTGATTCCAGAGGGGTCAGCTTGAAGCAGTTCGAGTGCCTTCTGACTCGAGATGACATGCGATTCGGGCATCTGAAAATTCATCCCACTGCTGTTACGGACGGCGTCGATACTGTGTCGCCGTCGGCTCCCCGGTCGCGGCAGAGGAATGCATTGAAAATTTCTCCGCTGCGTGGCAAGATAGGGACAGCGTGAGGCGGTCCCGCTTCGAGTAACGGTCGCTGCGGAGGTGTTCGTCATGTGAACGGTTTACAAAAAAAGACGAATGACTCAATGCAATCCGTCTCAAAAAAACGAAGAAAACGGATGATCTGCGCGACGAGGAAGCCGAGCGAGGATCGCGAGATGGATCTCGAGGTGTTGATGATGATCATCGGCATCGTGCGTCATGATGTGACAGGAGCTGCAGCAACGGTTGAGAAGTCTCGCCAATGCCCCCCGCGGTCTCTGGTTGCTGCATAATTCCTTAACAAGAACAAGAAATTTTGTGCCGTTTACTTTGCCGACCAACGCGATTGCTGCGCGTTGGGTTTTAAGCAAACACGTCTCCGTTCGACACACGCGCAACATTCATTACAATTGCGTCCCATTGGTTGGGAGACTGTATACGAAGCACGCGGAAGTTTGCCGCCACGTTTCTTCAGCAACTTCGCAGTATGCTGGCGGCCTTCGGTTTTCTGCGTTTTTCGTGCTCGTTGTTTACACATTGCTTTGCTAAGACAAAACGAACACGGCGTCGTGGTAGCAACCGGCAACGTGGCAGTGACTCGGAGGATGAGGATTCGATTGACCTGTCACGCAGAGCAGTCTCGGCAGCCAAGAGCGCCATAAAGCGGGTGGCCATTCGCGTTCGGCCAAGGCGTTCTAACAGCAGACCTTGTCTCGCTTCACTTTGGCGATGCTTCCTCAAGAGAAACCAAACGAAGCACGAAACAGTGGTCCCCTGCGAAGCCGCCAGACAACAAGGAGGGAAAATGGAAACCGTTGATCAAGACCGGGACGTGGGAAATCGAAAGTCCTGTAATAAAGGGAACCGTTTGTCAGATGTCTTCCATATGATACCGTGGCCACAACTGGATGTCGATCGAGAGTATGCAGTAAGTCTATCGTCGGGGGATTGTTCGCATTATCCGTCTGGATCTCTCTCGGATGGCGATTCCGAGACGTGTGGATTCGGCATGGACAACCGTCTGTCGCCGCTGGCGAGTGTGGAGTCCTTTGTGAACAAAGACGGCCTCAATCCCACGTTTTTTGGAATCCACAGCAGCGACGAAGAAGAAGCGGAGATGCTGCAGAAACAGCCACCCATGCGACGCATATCTTCATTCGTCAAGGTCGACCATCGACTGACGGAAGAGAGCATATGTCATAGCCGAAATCAACAGCTATTGATCAATCCAGCTTACCGAAGGGATTCTGCCGAATCGCCGGACGATTCCGATGCGGGAGACACGGATTGTGAAGCGGAAACGAAAATGAAAAGCTTCAAGTCTTTGGTCAAAACGGGATGCCTGGCATTGCCCGCATCGACGGATCTGTTCGATCGTCAGTACATGAAACGCACATCGCTCAATCCCACTTACGGTGATCCTATGCTGCCGAGTGACCAGTCCGATGCCGAAGACGGCGACATCGATACCGAAACGGACGATCACGAGTTTTCGTATTTGGAAATGCCATTCAGTCTACCACCATCGTCACTCGATCCCACCGAATTGATGGAGAGCGAGACGTTTGGAAGAAGTTTTCTGGAACAGACCTCACATCGCACATCAACGTGGTCTCCCCGTTCGTTGCCAATGTTGTCACTATGTGGGCTGGGAGGTAGTGGAAGTCACTCAGAGAACATGGGTACCTTAACATGGCGGAACGCTATTTTTAGCCACGAGGAAGAATCTGATGGCGACCATCAACACCACGCGTCGATGGAGGCTAACAAAACCATCGTGGATCTCCAGATTCGATGGAGAAAGACATTGCGAGCAGAGGATACGGAATTGGACAGCCATTCTGATCGAGCGGGGTCCTTTCTTTATCGCTCTGCTCTCTCAGATCCAGCAATGCACCACCCGGAGGGCTTACTTGACAAACCTCCGTCTGCACTAGGACAGGGAGTTGGGTTTAAGAAACTGCCTCGGAGAAAGGCCAAGGGAATAAATCGAAGAATTTCCATCACGCCGATTCGCTCGATTTCGTATGATGGATTCGAAGAGATCGATTTCAAAGGGCATCCCGTTTCGGAACCCCATCCTGGAAAAGAATCGGGCCGAAATGATCAAGGAGCCAAGTTTTCGAAATCAAAAACGTCTTCCCACCGCAGACCGAATCTTTTTGCGGCCGGATTGAAACACACACGTTGTGCTCTTCGTTCCATATCTCTATTCGTCAGCCGCGTTGAGATTTTTGCCGCACCAAAGAAAAAGAAGTGAGAAATTACCCTTCGTCTTGAGTTTCTGCAGTATTCGTGACATTTTTCTTCCTATTCTTGGACAATACCAACCACTCCTCTGTTAGTACTCAGTTATATACTAGACGTGCTTAACTGTCTGTGTCTTGTGGTTCGTTTTGTGTGACTTATTTGGAATGGAGGTACGTGCACTTATGTACTTCTTTATTGCCACGAAAGTGATCTCGTGTTCTGGAACTAACGCATATGAGTGACGGCGCTAGTGATACACAACATCCTGATTGCTAATAAGAGGGCCTTGCGTTTGAGCTCTTGCTATTTTGGATTACCTATGATTGTTAGCATGCGCAAATTGTACGGACAACAACACTACGGACGCCGAACCTTGATTTGAAAATGACCAACCGTTTCAGCAGCCACGTGTAATGAAGATTGCATTCTCGATGCCGATGAAGCAATAAGGACAACACTCGATCAGCACCGACCACCAGCAGCATGACTGGACACTCCTGACGCGGAAGATCTCGCCAATGGACTGCTCCTCCGTTTTTCCCGTTTCCTAAAAATCCGCCCACCAGAGGCGTGGAATGCCTTCCGATCGAGTCGGCTGTCCTACGGAACGACATTTCAAACAACAGGGCTTACTGAACACAGAAGATAAATAGACCCTGTCGGTCATCTTTGCTGCCAACCCAAACCCAAATTCTGTTTTTCATGTACTCGAGGGATGGAGTATTTTTTTCTTGTTCGATTACTGTCTGTGTAAAGCTGGATCTGTCTTGATGGTGTACGAGCGAATCTTCGGTTGTCCGCCCGCCATGTACGGATGACACGATATCCGTCATCAAGTCGCCATCGTTACTAGACGGAAGGCACGTTTCGATGGTGCGCGTTCAGTTCACGGTCTCTTACTTGACAGTATGGGGACAACGTTTGCTCCTATGCGCCTACCACGTGAACGGAGCCGCAACCGTCTTCACTTCACGTCACGAGATGTCTTGTCGCTGGGAAGGCAAGAGACTGTTGTGGGACGTCACTCTTGGCCTCACAGATACCCCTGATCTGCAATACAAGTGCGAGATACCGACAGGGTGATCGGATAGATATCATGATGTCTGTTTAGCTACGTCGTGATGAATGCATCGAATCAAGAAACGAATTCTGAGCAGATTGTGCGATGTCTGTCATTGGGAGAGGCATTTTCTGCAGAGCATTGCATCCAGATGATGGATACCTGGCAGGATCTGTCGAATCCTTACGCAGTGATCACACACGAGGCCTTCCGCAAGGCCGTGGGTTTCGAGATGTGTGATGATACACTCACATCTGCCAGAGACGTCCGTGTGCCACGATGCCTGCCACAGACGGGTCACATCGTTATCCGATTTGTGATACGCAACTGGATGTGCCGTCGTTCGGAGGAGGTGCAGTTGTATGTGACGGGTGGATTGCCAAGTTTGGGCAATTGGCAACAGGACAAGGTCTTTGCGCTGACACATGTGGGGCTATCGACATGGGAAGGCGAAGTGCTTGTTCCGGAGGTCGATCTGAAGGCCTTTACCTATAAGTACGCCCTCAGAAACGCAAAGGGACTCGTGTTGGAGTCGGGAGAGAGTCGATTGGCTTCGCTGCTCTGTGAACACGGCCACTCGGAAAACCTAACGATGATTGTCTTGGAAGACGGTCATTTTCGACATGAGAAGCTCTGGAAAGGCGCCGGTGTGGCGGTACCCGTTTTTAGTTTGCGTTCCGAACGGGGCGTTGGCGGCGGCGAGTTTTCAGATCTGAAGCTGCTCGTGGATCTCTGTGTGCGTTGTGGTTTTGATCTCATTCAGCTGCTGCCTGTCAATGACACGCGTGTCCATGGAATGTGGTGGGATTCCTATCCCTACAGTTCCCTCTCCGTCTTTGCTCTCCATCCCATCTACCTCAGAATCGACGCTCTGCTGGATGATCTGCCAAAGCGAATTGCCGATGCGATTCAAGAGGCCAGAAATCAACTAGACGGTCCGCAACTGGACTACGATGCCACGCTGAAGAAAAAGATGGAACTGGCGCGGGCCATTTATCAACTTCACGGCAAAGAGACGCTCAAAGTGTGGTCCTCTTCTGGCCGTGCTCTTCAAAACTGCCTTCTGTGTCTCAGTCCGCAGCGTTCTTGGCTTTTTTTGAGTCCAGTCAAGAGTGGCTCTTACCTTATGCCGCGTTTCTTTACCTTCAAGAAATTTTTGATACGTCTGAGCATTGGACGTGGGGGAAATTGGCCAAACCGACACGACAGGACATCGAGCGGCTCGTCTCGCCAGAACATCCACGTTTCTTTGATGCCATCGGCTTCACCTACTACCTCCAATACCATCTGCACCGGCAACTGAATGATGTCAAACTCTATGCCGAAGCAAACGGCGTCGCCTTGAAAGGAGATCTACCCATTGGTCTGAATCAGACCTCCATCTCATCTATGACGCCATCGCGTGTCTAGGCGTGGACAAATGCAGTGTAGATACCTGGATGCATCCGTCTCTCTTTCGTATGGACAAGTCAACAGGTGCTTAGCCCGTCTTCAGCATCCGGCAAGGATGCCATGCTTGAGGATGTGGATTTCAGGTGCCCCTCCAGACGGATTCGATCCCAATGGACAGAACTGGGGATTTCCGACGTACAATTGGGAGGAGATGGCAAAGGATGATTACGGATGGTGGAGAAAACGACTGCAACAGATGGCAGAGTCTCGAGTGCCTTGGCCTTTTCCTGCCGACTGACCCGCGGGTTTTCTTAGGTACTTCCATGCCTACCGAATTGACCATATCCTTGGGTTCTTTCGCATCTGGGAAATACCAGGTGCCTAACACACATGTCACGATGCAGCTAGGCAGAGATTTTGGTATAGAGACATCGGTGACGGCGGCCCTTGGCCGATTTCGTCCCTCGCATCCCATCGAAAGACGAGAACTCGAAGAGAAAGGCATTTGGGATTTTGACAGGTACATCGTGATC
>CBDHGO010000008.1:0-87313 GCA_965263145.1 Botrimarina sp. | reverse complement strand
GAGGTCTGTTGCTTTGTTCTTACCTGTAATGGCATCTGGTTCGGATTGAAGGAGGCGGACCGGACGATCATTGCCGTGACGATGGCAGTGTCATGAAGAAGACAGGAGCTGAAGGAAATGAAGATGAGGAGAAGCATTAGACAAGACGTGATGTGACAACTGATAATAAAAAGGGGAACCAGTTGTCCGAACAGCCTTTTGTAACACGTCTTTCGACCTTGTGTTTTTCGACGCGACAAAATGGTTTCGGAGCTGCGAACCTCGAAGATAGACATTGAGACATTTACGTCTCTTCTCGGCTCCGCAGCACTTGTGGAGGATGACTACCGACCACGTATCAAGCATGTGGTGCAGAGGCTGGAACCCCGGTCACCGGCGTTCGAGCTATTTCGACAAGTGCTTGAAAGGGTGGAACCGCACTTTGTCTCACAGGCCGCTTTCAACACCGCCTTCGTTGGAGACGCCGCGACTGTCCGCAACTTCTTCGCCGCTCACACGCCCGTCACAGTAGCGACCAGATGGCATGTCATCAGGGAGCTGGTATCTGTGGCCTGCCCACAGCCAACGCTGTCGGCAGAGGAGCAATTGGCAAGATTCGCGAAGTCCAAGGCCGAGACTTGGGCTGACTTCGTCGACAGATACCTCGCAGCATGCACCGTCTCGACGGCGTCTAGGGAGACGCAAGTCAAGACGCTCTACAAGAAGCTTCCTGCCAATCTCCGTAGACTGGTGGTCCATCTCCCACCGACGGCATCCCCTGCCGACATACGGACAATCATCAGGAACATGAGCTTCTGGGAATCAGGCGCATCTACGAGGACAGAGGTAGATGAAGACGCGATGGACATTGACTTGGGCCTGGTGCAGGCGAATGTCGCAACTGACGGCAGAGTTGTGACGAATGACGGGACAATCAATTTCTCTGCCATTACCAACGCAGGCAGAGTCATGGTGGGCGCAAGGGAGATCTGCAAGACTTCAAGACGGGAGGCATTGAACATGCTGAAGTTCCTGCAGAGGATCTGTGGGGGCAACGATGGACCGAGCGGGCAGAGAAGGGTCCAGAATCAGCCCAGGAGATGGGGAGGTCGCCGCGCCTTCGTGGCAGAGAACTCCTTACCGGAAGGGAGTGGCGAACCGATCTGCGAGACGTTGAGCGAAGGAGAAGAAGACAACGACGACCAGGACATACTCCTAGCGAACACGGCGAAGACAACGGGAAAGAAGAAGGGGAAGAGAAGGGTCTTGAAGATGGGACTCGTATCCCAAAGCCATCTCGGATACCCGAGGAGGATCGACGCCCTGGTGGATACAGGTGCCGAGTCCTCGATTGTCTCGCTCGCTCTGGCCAAGGAGCTCGGGGCTAAGATCGTATCCGACGACACCCGCCTACTCCTCGCCCACGGCGAGACGGCCAAAGTCACGGGCAGATGTGAAATCGACGTCGCGGTCGAGAAGTCGACTAACCAGAACTTCCGACTCAACTGCTTAGTGCTGCCCAAGCCCGGATATGACCTGTTACTGGGCATTGACGCGATGGTTGACAACCAGATATCGGCACACCCACACAGCCGATCTGTCAGCATCCGCGGACACGCCGTCAAGTGTCTTTTTGCAGGACCCAAGGCGGACAAGGAGGTGACGAACGAGATCGTGCACCAAGAGATCGGACGCTTTACCGAGCGTGTGGACCATCTGCCGGGAATCAAGGGAGACAGGATGCAGGTGCCCCTCAACCGATCTGTCGTTCTTGGACCCAGGGAGAGCAGGATGCTCAAGACGCCGGTCGTGCTACCAAGACCGATGGTACACAAGCGAACACCAGTGGTCGCACCACAATTCTCGGTGCATCTGGGGGTCCAATACGAGAACTTCTCCACGCTGACGTTGACGAACCACCGCGAGGAGCCAATTCGCATCACGGGGAAGACGACGATATTCGAGGTCCCGGCACAGGACGGAGTTGACTACGTGGTACGTGACTGCAACGGCAAGCGCCATCCGCTTCGAGGACCGAGGAGATCTTTTCCGAGGCGACAGTAGACCAGCAGTCAGGCCTCCTGTCGCAGAATGATCAAGTTGACTGCTGCAGCCGAGATCAGCTGTTGACACAATTCCCGGACGTCATCCGTGATGGAATTGGACGTTTTTCGGGATGGTCGGTCAACCTAGAGGACGTTACAGGGAAACTTCACTCCGTGCACACGAAGGTTCCCTACGCGTTCGCTGCCGAGACTGCGGCCTGTCGGAAGGAGATCGATCAGCTCAAGGAAGCAGGGATCATCACAAGATTCACGGGAAAGCCGAAGCACATCATCCCCTGGTTCTCAGTTGCGAAGAAGAACTCGCTCGAGCGCAGAGTGGTGCTCGACTTCAGGAGCCTCAACAAGCTGACAGCCAGGAGCCCCGCGCTACCGATGCATCGACAGGGAGCGATGCAGGCCTTGGCCGGAATGAAGATGTTCGCCAAATTCGATTTCCGGCACGGGTTCTACCAGATCCCGTTGGACACAAGCTTGCAACCCTACTTCGTGACAGTCTTCGACAAGCAGCCGTACGCGTTCTCTAGGCTGCCGATGGGCTGGGTCAATTCGATGGCCTTCTTTGACGCTGCGGTGCAAATGACGATTGCCGAGGCCCGGGAGCAGCTGAGAAGAGAGGGGAAGCGCGTGGCCATCGAGAGCTACGCTGATGACGTGTGCGTGGGAGCGAAGAACCGGCAGGATCTTGAAGACGCGGTACGCACTCTCCTGACGACCTACAGGAAGTACGGGTGGACGGTCTCGCCGGCGAAGCTCCTATACGCTGTCGATGAAATCGAATTCCTGGGACACCGATTCACGCCGAAGGGAGTTCTGCCGCCAGAGGAGACGCTGCAGAAACTGCTCTCTGCCAAGCCGCCGCAAACACGGACAGAGGTCAGGTCCTGTTTGGGAGTAATCCGCGCATTGCTCCAGTTCTGTCGAATCGACGTCCGAAGCCTAGCGGCGTTACAGAAGTTATGCAATGCGGACACAGCGACAATCAGCGAGTACTGGAAGAGAGATCCCAACCGCTGGACGGACATCATCAAGGCGACGGGCCGCTTGTGGTACCTTCGGCCCGCTGACACAAGCCGTCAGGTGGATCTCTACGTGGACGCCAGCAGGGACGGATTTGGCTATGCGCTGTTCAGCAGGGACACGAGACACCTGCTGCGGCTCGGGGCGGGCGGCTTCCAGCGCGAGGAGTTCCAGTCCAGCGGGAAGGCGGAACTACTCGGCATGGAACGCGCGCTGAAGGAGGTACGACACCTCATCCTGGGCAAGCACCTTACAATCTATACTGACGCCACCGTTGTGAAACAGGCCAGTGGCACCAAGGACCAGAGTTTCTTGGTGCAGAAGCATCTGGATACTCTGAATCTGGCAGCTGGCCGCGTGGAACACGTCGACGGTATCGCCAATACCGTCGCCGATCTCCTCAGTAGGAGTCCGTGGTTCCGCCGGGAGTTTACGCAGCCACCCACCGACAATGCAGCCTTGAAGGCAACCCCGATGCGTCGAGACTGGCCGGCCTGGTACCTTCAGATGAAAACCTACCTCCAGACCGGCCGCTGCCCGAACGATGCCGGCCCACAACAGCGGGCACGTCTCCGACAACGCAGCCAGTACTTCCGCTACCGTCACGACCGACTAGAATACTCCGCCGACGGACTGCTGTGGCGCCCATGCTGCCTGGACCCCGATGAGATCCCCTCCTGGCTCCACCGCGCCCACGAACAGGGCGGCCACTACGGGATCCACACGACGCTCGACCGGCTCCAAGAAATGGTCTACTTCCCTGACGCTCACGCTCACGTGCAGCACTGGGTGCGCAGCTGCCCCACATGCCAAAAATTTGCGCGTCATGACCCGCCGACCAACCTCTCCTTCAACACCTGGCAGCAAATGAATCAGTGCGTCGGCCTGGATATCATCGGACCCATGAAGCCCGACGGCACTCAGCGTTATATCATTGCTGCCGTCGATCTCTGCACTCGCTTTTGTCTGCTCACTCCCTCCTCCGCTGCCAACGCCCGCGCCATCATCAAGCTCCTCGAGCGCTGGGTCTCCCTCTTCGGCCATCCAGAATCCCTCCAGACGGACAACGCACCCGCTTTCGTTGGCAACCAGCTCTCCAACTGGATGTCTGCTCGCGGCATCGCGCGCCGCACCATCCCCGCTTATCGACCCCAGTGTAACGGCACCGTTGAACGGCTCAACCAAGAAGTCATCCGCCGCCTTCAACGCCTCTCGACTGACAGTCACTGGGCCGCCCACCTTCCGCAGATTCAGGCTCTGCTGAACTCCCATCCCAACTCAGTGACTCGCCTCAGCGCGGCCCAAGTCGCTTTTGGATACCAGCCCCGCCTCCACCACATTCCTCCTCCGCTCTCCAACCCACCAAGCTCCGACATGGCCCACCCAACACGCCATCAAGATCTTCTCGCCGCCCGCTGGACCGCACTCGATACCCAGATGCAGTTCCAGCAGCAGAAGCATGACGCCGCCCGGCACCGCTCTGACGACCTTGCCGTGGGACAACCTGTTCTTCTTTTTGACCATCAAGCCGCCCAGACACACGGCAACAAGCTGGCCCCTCAATGGAAGGGACCATATCTAATTCAACGCCGCTTCTCCCCTCAGCTCTACTACCTTCAAGCATCCTCCTCTTCGAAGCCTTTCCTCGTGCATCGCGACCAATTGCGACGCTTCCATTCTCGGAGTGCAGCGCAGGGAAGCGATTGTCATGAAGAAGACAGGAGCTGAAGGAAATGAAGATGAGGAGAAGCATTAGACAAGACGTGATGTGACAACTGATAATAAAAAGGGGAACCAGTTGTCCGAACAGCCTTTTGTAACACGTCTTTCGACCTTGTGTTTTTCGACGCGACAGCAGTACTGCTTCTTTGTGACGGTACAGCCGCCGCAGACGCGCTAGCAGGCGAAGATGAGTCCACCGAGAGACTGGGCACGGATGCAGGACAGAATACAGTGGACAACCGCGACCGACCGACTTGTTGCGACCGGAGAACGCAGAGCTAAGGGAAGAGAAGAACCGCTGGCCGAATGAAGCAATTAAGCGGCGTCGACGACATGCAACACGGTGCCCTTGTCCTAGAGAATCGACCAAGTCGACGACGACTCTGTTTACAGATGTATGCTACCGATTGCATCAATCGCGCATCCGTTCTACGAAAGCGAGGACAGAACAGGATCCATCGCCGACGTCCTTTTCTCGTCGAACCGTTAGCCCTTAGACAGCTGCTTCGCCGAACACCTGCTGCAGCGAGAGCTGCCAGTCGACGCGCAGATCGTGGCCGCCGACTGGCGGCGGCGATCTCGGGCGGTCGCGGATGCGCGGAATTGGCGAAATGCGACGGCCGTTTAATGGCACCATTACGTCGCATCACCCGAATCGACCTACCGTTTCCGTCCGCGCAGCGGATTTTTCAGGGGGGTATAGGTCGTGAAAAACATGTCTACCGTGAGGATCCCCCGAGTGGGGGCGGATCCTTGCGCCGGACTCAGAGGAGGGTGTCCCATCAGTGTTGACCCGGTTGAGTCTGGCACGCCCGCGCCGAGTTGGATGGGTTCCGGCGGGGAATGGACACCGTGGCGCCAGTTCGGAGCGCGAACGGAGCTCGCTAGGCTCAGGGTAGTGTCACCACCCGAACAAAAACTATTGTCCCTTCGCCTTTGAGTATCCTTAGCCGCCGAAAGACGAAACGAACGCGTCGGTTCCTCGCGAAATCGCGGTAGCGAACGCCGAGTGTCTTTCGAAGCTTCGCCTTGTTACACGGTCCAACGTCTCCATCGTTACAGCTCAGCAGAAAGCGAGGTCGAACGGCGGCAGATCGGCGGACGGAGCGTCCGACTTCGACGAATTCCGGAGCTCGCGCCCGTGCTGTTCTTGGGGCTCGTAGGAAAAAAGCTCGCCGACTCCTCTTTCTCGAAGGCTTCGCCACGCAAAGGCGGCGAGACGGCACGACGATACTCGAGTGTTGATGACGTGTCGATGTCCCTGCGAGCTCGTCGTGGTTCGCGGACTGTGGATCCCTCCCTCACTTCGTCGGCGGAAAGTGGGCATTGCAAAGGACGCGTAGCCAACTCGCCAGACGGAGCCGAATCGACAGCCCGGGCGGGCACCAGTTGTCGCGTTGAGACTGTCCGTCTGCGTCGCAGAGGCTTTCTTCAAGAAGTCTGCAGCATCCTCGTGCACTGTTCAAACTCGGTGTCTCTTCCAGCCGCATTCAAAGTGGCCAAGAAACACCCGTCTTTCATCCGAATTCCCGTCTCGCTGCGCCTCGTGTCTTTGCTTCGGCCCTCTCTTCGACGGTCAAGGAATGAATGCGCTGCGGAGGCTTCCCCCCGTCTGCTGACGGAGGACAGGCGTTCCGGCAGTCGCTGGACTTGTCGGGACCATCCGCCTGTTGGTTCTTCTGCAGCTGTGCATCGCTGGTCGCGTTCGCACGGAATTCTCTCCATGGACTGACGGAACGACTTCGAGATACGCCTCGACCGTCGACAGCTCGCTCAGGCGCTGCTCGCCGCAAGTCGAACCGAGAGAATCGCGAACGCTAACCCTTGGCCCCCTGTTGCGGGTTCCGTCCGCATCGACTGTCCAGGCGTTCAGCGTTTATCTCGGAACAGATACAGAGGGTATGACTACATTTCGTGGTAGCGAGTGTCGTCTTAAGCCATCTCTTCCGAGGTAGGTAGGTATACCTGAGAGGTTCAGAAACGTCTGTTCGACATTGGAACAGAGCCTTCTGGAGAGCGAACCGTTTCCAGTTTACAGTCTCTCAGAGCGAAGAAAAGAACCGGCGTCCTCGGTGTCGCATCCAGAAGGCACTGTGTGCCAAACCGCGACTGCGCGGTTCGTAATCTCGTCAATCAGAATGGGAGACCTCGCTCAAGGGTTTTCGAGAGAATGACTTTCGGTACTTGGGACCCGGGACGGAACGCTGTCCCGAAGACCTGTCTACTCGGCAGGCTACGCATCGGATTTCCCAATCTTGACATCCGGCGGCCATGTCTCAGCCGCGAGCTCCCGGATATCCTCCTCGTCCTGTGCAGACAGTTTCTACGGCAGAGCGCGGCCTTCGCTGAGGAACTTCGAACGCTTTCGGGTGGCGACGTGTCCGCCCGCGTCAGGTGTTGTGATTGGCACGTCCCTGCATCGCCGAAGTGCTTTGCATCTGTATCGGCTGTGACTGGAAACCCTCAAAGCATCCAGACGCTCCTCCTCGCTGCAGACCTCGAAAGCGGTTGAAAGGAGGCGCCTCGCTTGGCGACGCCGCGATTGACTCCCTCGACGTTGCTCGAGCGTGTCAGACACGATGGAAAGATCCTCTTCACCCGGTCGACAGGTGCCTAGCGAGATCTCTCCGTGCGATCGACGGGAGGGCAGCCAGAAGCTTTGCTGCTTTGGCCGCACCGTACAGAGACGCTTCCCACACACATCTCTGCCGGTGCCAGGTATCCCAACGCCAAGCACGCGGGTCTATTCGTCGATCGAGGTGACGGGGATTTTCCGTTCTTGCCTCTGCGAGCATCCGCTTTCGGCTCTTCTCGTGTTCAGATGGACAAGCGCGTCTGGGAAATCGACGGATTCCATGCTGTGGCGTTGCGCCGTGTGTCTTTCGACGTATTCCTCCTCTGCATCGGGAGACCTCAGGCGACGCGCTGGAATGGCAGCGCGCTGCTCTCCATCCATTTTCTGCCGATGAAGTGATCTCGAGAAGACACTTGTGCGGACGTCGGGAGGAGGACATCTCTCGCCGAGGAGATGAAAACCTGCCCAGCCCGGAACGATGGAGTGCATGCAGTCCGCAGAGGGAAGTACGGGGAAACGAATTGCCGACGAAGGAACACCTGCCGCGCTTCTCCGGCTGTTCTCGGAGGACCTCGAGTTTCGACTTCGTGTGGCTCTCTGGGACTCGTCGCGCGATCGGATTTGGAAATCCGTTGACTGGGAAACAGCCTCCGTCTGAGACGTCTGCGGTCGTCCTCGGCAAGGTGGCACCTAACCGAGAAGCACCAAAAGCAGACGACGACCACACTTTCGACGCGCTCGCCTGCTCCGCTCGGCCTGAAGCCGCGTCGACAGACGATGGATGATCTTGCAGCTCTCTCCGCCCGCCTGAGCGGGAACCAAGGTCCAGCAGGCACCTCGGGAATCTCGCCCTTTGATCTACGCCGAAACGCCACGCACGATACAGGTAGATCCATCCGATGGCGGGCGGATCGGCTGGCCATCCGGATAGTGTACCACAGCCATCACTCAGGCGGCGGAAGAGGACACCGAATCAAGTGTCGCTTCTCCAAAGACAACCGCCCTTGCGCAGATAACGCGTCGCGGCGAGCTCGGCGTGTGGCTCGGCGAGCCGATCAGACACGAGAAAGTCCACATCCACCACTGTCGGGATCCAAGTCGGGACTGGCTTCCGGACTCTCGTGGACGTGGAGAATTGCGAAGCGCCAAGGGGCGACGGCGAAGAACTCGCCTGCGAATCCCTACACGTCGTGCACCTTCGCGTTTACGCACCTCGCCATTCTCGCATCCGGCCGCCGACGACTTTTTCTCGAACCTCAAAGCATCTTCGCCCGTTCCTGCCAAACGGATCCGGCAGGAGAAAACGCGAGGACATCTTTGACCTCCCGTGTACTCCGTCAGAAAGAGGAAGCGTATCTCGAGATCGGTGCAGCGGGATGGCCTCGAGTCATCCGATTGTTGAATCTGCGTGCACCGGACGATGTCGTACTGAAAGCCGTACGACGCATCGTCGGGAGGTGCATCGACTCGAGGGGCGCGTGGCCATCGTGTCGCACAAGTCCTCACCACTCAATCGTGGACGAATCGGTCGTCAAGGAGACCTGTCAGAGCCACGGCAGATCGACGAAGTGCAGCGGCGTCCTATGGATGTGATCAGGAGACAGGCTTTCGTCGTCTTTGTCTCTAGCGGCTCTGGAACAGTTGGAGACTCCTGGCGGATGTGACGCTCAAGGCAGACAGTCATGTGCGTTTTGGGGGTCGGTGTAGGACGGGTAGCACGTGGAGACTCGAAGACGGTGGGTCTTCCATCGGTGAGATCGCCTGTACGAGAATCAGCTCTTTCTCTTTTCGGTTTCCGCATCGACGCCTTCGCGGGTCGCTTCCTTGTCGGAGAATACGAATGTGCCGCCTTACCCGACGGTACTAGGCCACCCGTTGTCGATATCATCCTTGATTAGGCTTCGGCTGCACGGACCAGAGAGCGCATTCACGCAGTTGTCGCCCGGCGACGCAGGCGACCGCGTTTCGCGCTGTGTCTATCGTGTTGAGACGTCCGACAACAGCAGGCGCGGCATCGCCAGAAACGACAAAGCGACGGAGAAGGAAGCGGGGATCCCTCCTGTCGAGGCCGGCTCGACGGATGCCGACCGCCAAAATCGACACGGCGGTCGAACTGCCCGACGGAAAGCGATACGGTCGCGGGTGCATTCTTTCGATCCTCCCTGAGACGAACGGAGCTATCGACGCCTCCTGTGATGCTATCGGCGATTTGCGAAGACGTTCCTGCTGCCGATAGCGCAGAAGTCTCGACTAGGAGCATTGGCATGGATTTTGGATGACACCGAGATAGATCGCGCAGAACGGACAAAGGCGGAATCCGGGGAAAGACAGAACTTGTGCAAGCACACTAGCCAGTGTCGATTTTCCTGTGTCATTGAACGCGGACCCGTGTAACATGGCAGAACTTGAAAGACACTCGGCGTTCGCTACCGCGATTTCGCGAGGAACCGACGCGTTCGTTTCGTCTTTCGGCGGCTAAGGATACTCGAAGGCGAAGGGACAATAGTTTTTGTTCGGGTGGTGACACTACCCTGAGCCTAGCGAGCTCCGTTCGCGCTCCGAACTGGCGCCACGGTGTCCATTCCCCGCCGGAACCCATCCAACTCGGCGCGGGCGTGCCAGACTCAACCGGGTCAACACTGATGGGACACCCTCCTCTGAGTCCGGCGCAAGAATCCGCCCCCACTCGGGGGATCCTCACGGTAGACTTGTTTTTCACGACCTATACCCCCCTGAAAAATCCGCTGCGCGGACGGAAACGGTAGGTCGATTCGGGTGATGCGACGTAATGGTGCCATTAAACGGCCGTCGCATTTCGCCAATTCCGCGCATCCGCGACCGCCCGAGATCGCCGCCGCCATTCATCAGGCACGATCTGCCCGTCGAATCTGTCGTGCGCCGTTCGTCCGTCGAAGCAAAACGTTCTCGTTATCGACGTAAACTCAGACGATCCTGCCGCACCGAAGATGCATCCAGATTTCGCGTCGGCTGCGGCCATCTAAGGTAATCTTGGCAACGCGAACCCGGTCACTTCACTCGAAAGCAAGAAACGTGCCTGACCGATGCACGACGACGTTTTCGTCACTCCTACCGGTCTGCATCGACTCGTTCACTCCGACGCCGGGCTCACCACTCTCGCTGCGCCGTGTCAATTTTGGGCATTCGGGAGAGGAACCCGGTTACGGCGAGAAGAGGCCAAGTAATCGGAGACCCGCACTGGCCTCTCCAGTTCAATGGTGTCGAAGGATCCTATCGGTGTTCTCGGGAATCGTTCCTAAGAGACCTACGGCAGCGGACGCGAATCAAGTCGCCCGGCGACACGATTGATCTCCTTCGCGAGTGTGGGTGGGGTCTGCGATGACGTTCCCGTTGCGATCTTTGGTCGTTAGCGTCAGGGAGATGGCGACGAGGGACGCATCTGTTAGCAATTGAATTACACCGGCCACGAGCACACGCACGTACTCACTGCCGGCATAGGTGCTCGGTTGCATTCGGGTGCTCAAAGGCCTCGCGCACGTCAATGGCCACCGTTCGTCGTGCTACAAAGAGTTTTCCAATCTCCACCGCTCACGTTGGACAAGCACACGCATCGGTTACGAAGCGAACTTAAGGCTCTGCGTTCAGATAACTCAGTGGAGACCAATTGGATCGGAGTTGGAAGATGTGCCGGGGACAATCTTGGCTACTGCTGAGGCGGCACAGCGCAGAAAAGACATCGCCCAACAATCAAAAACCAGTTGTCGGACAAAGACGCTACTGTTATTCGTCACTCTGCCACATAGGATAGACAGCACACGCATCCCATCACTTCTCAGCACTGTACTGTTCCTTGCCGCTGGGTTAGGTTGGAACTCCCGTCCGCTGCTTGAGACAGCGGAAATCGTCGCAGTAGAGCCAGGAGACGGGTCACAGACTGTCTATTTCTCCGTCGCCGGACACAGTTCGCCGTCTTGTGTTACTCAATGGAGAGAACGAGCGAGAGGGGCGCGAGTTCGAGTCGAGCACTCCTTGACGAACACAGCGATCATGCATTGTCCGACACCTTTCACTCAGACGACTCAGACGTTCGGCGGTACAAGAGAACACGGTGCCAGGAAATCGTCCGTCCTCCGCGGGAGTTCCGCGGTCTCATCCCACGCACGGATTGTCATTTCTGACGCTTTCTCCGGTCGTGCAGCAGCCTGCCACATCTGCAACGAACTGATGACGCCACTGCGACTCTCCGCCGCATTCTTTCGCCACGAGACCCGGGCGCCGACGCGTCGACGATTCTCGAGGTGCAAACAAGTTCGAAAGCATCACCGCAATGCAGAACAGTCCTTTAGTATCTCAAGTATCCAGACTCGAATCACTCTCGAGACGAAACCTCCGGTTTGCAACAAACAAAAGCGGCTTCTGGTGCAAATCGAGTTTCGACGTCGCCGAGGGGCGGGCAAGCAGACCAAACTCCCTCCATCAGTAGAGCTCGAATGTTGGCGATCCGTGTCCGTAGGTAAAACAAATACTAGTCGCGCGACAGTCTTGTCGCATCGGCTGTCGCCCTTTGATGTCTACTCCGCGAGGATACAGAAGGCAGTGCGAGCAGGCGTCGGCGGGCAAGGAGGCCAGTGTCTTCTTGGCAGGGTCCTCGGAGTCTCGCATGTCGACAACGAGAGTGTTACGACGACGATCCTTCTCTTCCCGGATGACCGTCGTCTCGCTTCCTGTCATCCAATCACCGAGAATGGAGGAGCCCGTCGACGGGTGAATGAAAGGCCAGCGTCTGTTCACCTCCTGCCCTTTTCGCCAGAGGCCATCGCATTGTAGACACACGCCCGCAACTGTCCGTCCACACATCCTCTATCGCCATCGCCAGTGGAGGGGTGCGTGCGTGCACCTGATAGAGCTCTTCGTTGAGCTGTGGCGTCTGGAATGCGAACGCAACGTTGCGCGCGTCCTCGCCATCTTTGCCGATGTCCGTCGGTCCGGCGCAGATGCGATCGACGAGGGGGCGCAGTCCACGGCCGTCTGCGAGAGTATTTCCGGTGAGAACTTTGTTCAGAGAATTTGACTTGAGGGTTTTCTTGGCTCCCCTTTTGTCGTGTCCATCCCGCGACAAACCGTCCTCGGCGGAGTAAACCTGCTTCCGATGCGCCAGCTAACTCCGACGGAGCAAGTGTGGCCAGGTTCATGATCAACGGACTGTGGATCCCCTGGCAGAGTCGTCCGAGTCCCTCGCTCGTTGACTTACTGGACGGTGTCTCCAAGAAGTCTTTTGTGCGGCTCCGATTGCTCGAGTTGCGACAAGGCTTGTTCGATGAGCTGTACGACTGGCACAAGGTGTCGGCTTTCAGTTTGTCCTCGCTGTTCACCGCGTCGCATCACGAAGACACTGGCATTTCATGGACGAGCGACCCGTTCCGAGTAAGTGTGTTTTGTTTTCCTACGGAGTTTCGAGTCTTTTTTTTGGCTCGGACGCGTTCCGCGAGATGTGTTGCTTCCGCCTTGAGCTGATGTGCGAAGCCGTTCCCTTTCCGCCTTCCTCGGAGGCGAAATCTGAAAAACGACGTCGAGAAGATGAAAGCAGAGACCAAACAGTGAATGTCAAGAAGATGCGATCGGCTATCAGGTGCGACCATCCAAGGTCATCTTTCGCAGAGAATTCGAGATTCTTATTGTTATTCGGAGCTGTCTGCGTCGCATCTCCCTACGAAAGCGAAAAGTTCTACAAAGAGTCACCGCTTTCGGTCTCATTTCGTTCGAAAGCGGACATCAGAGTGCCAAGACGTGTGTCCAGGGCGAGTGCGAAAGCGAAGGCGTTTCTGACTCTGAGATCGTCGTCTTAACGACCGCATTCTTCGACTCCTGACGACGCAGACACGCCGTCAGATGTGGGTGGGCACAATGCCCTCATTCGTCGCACACGTAGGGAAAGCGGCGGCGACAGAAACTCAAGAACGTCGCCCATCCGTCTTGCAAAGGAGTGTTCGACCCCCCGACGGACTGAGGAGGACCGTCGGAAGGACCTTTCACCCAGACATCGCCATTCTGTCGGCCGCCGGTTGCTCTACAAATGACGATCCACGATGCCTCGAGAGGTCGCTACCGCAGGAACAGACTGTGAGATGGCAGAAACAAGTCAAGCTCCGTCCGGCTCAATGACACAGAAGAAGTCTTGCCGGAGTCGACGAACCAAACGCGCGACTTTGCACGATGGACGCGTCATGACTGCGCGGATCGTCAGGGATTTTATCGCCTTCTCGAATCGCGCCTCCACGCACTCATGGCCAAGATTATCGAAACCACATCGTCACACTTCTGCTTCCGCGTACACGGCAGTCCTAGTTGAAATGGATCGACCGCCGCCCTGTGCCGACCGCCGTCGTGTGCTGGAATGAATGGTCCGCTGTTTGGCGGCGGCCTGAAGGTGACCCATATCTGGAAAGGAAAACGAGGGCGGCACCCTCGTCGAAGCAGAGGTCTCTTGTATGGGAGCTTGTAAGCTACTCGGGCATCTCGATGAAGCGCACGTGATGCTGTCGGTTATCGGCAACGTGCTGTGCGGCTGCCAGTTCGATAGGCGCTCCTCTCTTTCTCTCGCAGGACTGTCGCCTATGCGGATCTAAGAAGTCGTTCGGTCACTGCTGCGTTCAGTCCTTCCCGAATCGGTCGATCTTTGAAGGAGTCAGCCGCGGAGGAGGCCTTTCTCGCATGACAATCCACTGCGCGTCGAACGCATCAATGCGGGAAGAGCAGGCGAAGAGAGGAGTCGCAGCGCGACATGAGCGGGATTCCATGACCAAGCCCCGTTCACCGATCTCAATGGCGTCCACATGCAGACGACCCGAAAGGTCGACCTTCCTTACCGGAATCCGCCAGCTCGGGATACACGAGCGAGAAAGAGGAGCGTTGATGGATGGTGCCGTGCGTTCCCTTAGGTGCAGACGCGCCGAGACCCTTTGCACAGCGAGGATCCGTCGAAAAGCGTTCATGACGTCGAGGCCCGTGCTGTCGCTAACACGAAAGACGACACCGAACGTTTGCGAACCTGACACAGTTGCAGGCAGAACGGCAGTTGGACTCCATCGGACTGTTTCTAATCGCCGTGCGGACAGACTTCGTGACAGCACAACATGTGGAGTGTGGTAGAAGCCTCATCGAAAAAGAGGTACACTGCAGATGAGAAAGACGAACAAGTAGAAGGCGCGTCAGCCGTCAACAGCGCGAAGAGGGAGGTTGGAGTAGAGCATCGGACACTTGGCGTCGGGAGCACTGCAAACGGGGTCTAAAATGGATTCTTCGGTCGTATGCGACAATCGAGATCGATGTCCCAGCGAAGACGAGACCCTGGGAGGAGATTCAGAAAACAAACGTAGCTAAATAACTCACTGTTGCGATTTGTGAACGCCTTCCATTCGACGCTGAGTGAAGCGGCGTCCCTTCTTGATGGACCTGCGTCGATATGAGAGCTTGGCCCGGAGGGCGATGGAACGGACAATAACTTGCGGACTAGACCGTATCTTAAAGGCGGGCAGAACGGCGAGACTGTACTCGAGCGTCGCGGAGTGCAGCGGAGAAATGCTCCTCTGAGTTTACCTACATGAAGGATCTGCAGATCGCGGACCCTCTGGACAGTGAATGCGCCTCGGCGGATCGCTTGCACTCGACGCTTACGCGACAACTGCATCGCACAACCTGTCGGCTGACCGACGCAGAGCGAGACGAACCGAAGTCTCTCGCGCAGACGGCCGGATCATTCGTCCTCTGCCATGCGGGTGTTCGGCGAAGAGGGGATTCATCCTTCGATCACTGGCACGAGATGGCTGCAGTGCTCTTCCACAGGATGGATTCGCAGGCGGCCGATGGAACGCATCAACGTGCCTCGCGCATCGAATGTCGACGGGGCTGGATCACAGGGAATCTGTCAAGACATCTTTACTCATGAACAAGTGTCATTCGCTATGTGGGCATCAAGGCCGAGAGAGGAATAGAAATGTTGCGACAAAAAAACGTTAAATGATTGTGCAATCTCCAAAGAAGGTCTAGATTCCGGACGGGTATAGACAGGCAGATCTCATGGGACAGCTAGGATGTACCCAACATCTTCAGCTTGTAATTCGGTCTGTTGGTCGCCGTTCTCTTTTTCGTGTTCACCGGGAAAACTTGAATAGCGATCTCACATGATGTAGAATACGCCGCTCATCGATTGACAGCCAGTGAAAAGCCAATACCTCATTCAACGGTCAGAGGTCCCTTGGCAACGACATCTCGCGCAGACAGGGAAGGGTCTTCCAAAGTGCTTCGCACATGTTGTCATCAGTGCCCCTGAGGGGGAGATCTAATTTCCTGAGCTTTGGCAAGCACAACTGTGGGAATCCGCCGTTGCGGACGGGGGTGGCCACCGGAGAAGAGATCTTTAGCTCCACCAGCTCCGAGAGATTATTCGATCTGGGAAATAACAGGTAAGGGTCCACAGATGCTGCATTGTTGGCGAGCTGAAGGGACGTCAGTTGAGTCAGCATATCCAGAGCTTCGAGAAACAAGTCATCGATCAGCACATTAAGCGTTGACAGATGCTTCAGTCTTCCGAGCTCTTGCGAAAACTGAGAGGGTGTCACACCCTGAGGGCGAAAGAGACGCTCAAAACCCGAAGGAGCGAGAACCGACAGCGACGTCAGATTTGTCATGGACATCAGGATTTGGGGAAAGTCATCCGGGGGGCTT
The DNA here is from genome assembly GCA_965263145.1 of Botrimarina sp. Taxonomy (GTDB): domain Bacteria; phylum Planctomycetota; class Planctomycetia; order Pirellulales; family Lacipirellulaceae; genus CAYGQU01. The sequence goes on along the minus strand of CBDHGO010000008.1, from coordinate 71,251 downwards.
CCAGAAAACGAGCAAGTGAAGGACTGAATTCCCGTCGGAAAGCGACGGCCGCAGCCGATTCGATAGTGCTTCAAAGAGAGCTCCGTGAGCTGCGTCAGGGTCATGAGGTGTCGCTCCTCGTTCTCGGGTAGAATGATCGATCGATGACTGCCAAGGAGAGTGAGGGATCTGAGTCCTGTGAGCGAGGGCAGGCACTCTGCTAAACCGCGATGGTCTTGCTCCTCTTTGGCTTCAAAGCTCAGCCTTGTCAGTTGATACATATCCCGGAGAGCTCGGAAAAAGGCGTCGCTTGGTCGATAGGAATGACGGCTAACCGAGAGGCTTGACAGACGCGAGAACGCCCTCCAGTGACGCTCTTCTGCCAACCACTGACCCTGACCCTGATGGAAATGAACCAGTTTGAGCACCTGCAGTGTCTGGGAATACTGTAGCATAGACTAGAAAAACAGAAGTCTCTAGATACGAGATGCGTCGTCGAGATTTGCTTACCTGCAGACTGAAAGAGATATGTGGTTCGTCTTCATCGACAGAACGAAGGTGAAGGTGCGTGAGCCTCGTCAATGAAGGGAAGAGAAGCTCTCTGCGGCTGTTGAAAATTACTGAAAAACCTGTTTTCAGGTATTTGAGCCTTTGGAGCTCGGTGACTGGCGCCAGATCCGTTTGGACGAAACGGAAAACGTGAACCGTTAACGCTTCCAGATTCGTCAAAAAACGAATCACATGCACCAGTTCGTTCAGCTTCTCCGTCTGGCGCACCGATATCTCAAAGGAGCGCAGGCAATCTGTTGAATGCAACACATCTGTCAGGCTGTATACATCCGCCTTTGGTGATGTCATGAATAAGCTTAGGTTGCGCAGATTCCGCAGCCGTGACAGGTGTTGTATTGCCAGTCTTCCCAGGGCGTCATTGCTACCGAAATGGGTTTCTATATGCAATGACACTGCCTCTGGGAAGAACTCTGCCGCTCTGTACGGCTGGAACAAGCAGAAACTTCCCAGCTTCACGGGCAACTTCCCGCAGGCATCCCGCCAACGACGACAGACACGACGGCATTCGTGCAGTCCGTCGTCAACAAGGCACAAAAGGACCCTGAGCAGCAAATCTTCATACTCGTCCAAAAGGACGCCCAGCGTCTTCTCCGGGCCGGGCTGATCCGGTTGGCTACTATCGCTTGCGCACAGGCGAATCCTTTTCCGACGCAGGTCCACCGTCGGAGGAAAGACGGAGGAGTGGCGACGGCGTACGCCCAGAAAAACGCGACGAAGACTGGTGAAAACGAAACGAACAAAGGCAAACGGATCCATTCTCCGTCGAAAGTGCGCGAGTGAACTTCGTGTGCAAGCAAGTACGGAAAACGAACGAACGCGCGCAAAAACGAACGTACGCAATCAACGTAACGTAACGTGCGCAAATAACAAAAATGTACGAAATTAACGTTCGCAATTGGATCAGAACGACACCAATGTACTGTCGCACATTACCCGACTTCTCCACTTGCGGAAGGCCGCAAGGCTATGCGGACATTCGGCCTCTGTGTGTCAGGTTAGCAGGACAGACAGCCGTCCTGTATAGCGTACTCTCTCTGTCGAAGTCATCACCGCATCATCAGTATCCTGATGCATCTGGCTTCCGATCCCTACACGGGCGATTACCGTTTTGGATAAGAAAGGCAGTGCTCGGAAATGTCTCGGCGCTTTCTCCCAAACCGACCTCCATTTCTTCTGTTCTTCGTCGTGTGAACGATCCCACATTGATTAGCAGTTACAGGGTGCATAGTTCTTTTTCTATCCGTCAATCCACTCATCCATGTCTCGCTCACGCGTCCCCGTTTCAACAAAACAGATGGTTCAACGTCTGACAATACTCCGTCGAACAGAATGCTTAGTGCCCTGTTACACCCTGAACCTCTTCTTCTTCGTTCTGCGGCGTCCCACATACCCGCCCACCACTTATTGATCCTCGGCCTCCCGTTTGCAAGTAGCAAGCACCACTGTCCCGATAACGGCCTGTGGTCTGACCGACTCACGCCGAACATTCTTGCTGAAAGATCCTTGTGGGATCATGTACCTTGCCGGCTCCCGTGCCTCGAGCGAGGCTGGCAGCGCTGTGGCCCCTTCTCCGTCACTCGGTTCTCTCTCTCCCGAATGGAACCAGTAACAGGCGCGGCGAAAGCGAGAAGGAATGGCTTGAACTATGCCATCGGAGCTTCAGCCACGGGATGTTTGCAGATACATCATAAATCGACAAAAGACACGGCATTGGTGCACGCACGACGAAGGAGGAGAGCGATCGATTACAAATCACACAAAACAAAGACAGTACGAGCCTCCGACGCACATCCATCACATCGCCTGAAAGCTCTTCCACTATCCGACGTTCACTGCGTCCGCACTGTAGAAGCTAGATCTCATGGTGGATTGACGTGTTGCTCATCGAGAGGGACAAACAAGCCGACAGATCGCTTCGACCGAGTCTTTGGCCGAACAAATCGTTCTTCCAAAAAGAAGCCATCAAAAACCCTCAGGGGACCCCGACATTAAGGGGAATTTTGCATCAGGACACAACACATTGACCCGCGGCACCGACCTCATAATGGGACGGAGCTGTGTGTTCTTCAAATGCCAAGAATAAAATGGCGGTGATAGCCAGCTCATCGGCTGCGACTCGAAAGAACAGACTTAGTAGCACTTGTAAAGAGACTTGATCTCTGCCTCAACTCCCAGCGGGGCAAAGTGTTCGGCCGATGCTTTGCGGCAGGCCAGCGTCGCTGCTACAAAGTCTTCAGACGACACTGCACAGACAGCTCCCCTTCAGGACAGCTCACGCGGTCGCATGATCCTCGCCTGCGGCGATCAGTGACTTGAAGAATGCATCTGCGCGGAACTCGGAAATCGCTTCGGAGACAGATGCGGGATAGCGCTTGGCTTCTTTCCTCTCGAGCTCGGCCTCCGACAGGGTTGCGGGATCTACCTGTGTTTTGGGGGGAAGCAGTTTCTTCTCTCTCAGACCTGGAAAAGCACATCGTTGCGTCAACGACGACCAGTGCATGCCTGACCCAGGATTCGGCGGCAATCAGCGCGGCCACGCCGACATGCGGATTGGCCGTCGCATCGAAACACTTCTGCTCGAAGTGAATGCTGTTCTCGACGCCTTTCATGGGAAAGAGCACACGGATCGTGGCCTCGCTGCGGAAAGCTGCCGTCAATGTCACGCTCTCGGAGCGTGAGGTTTACCGGTTGTTGACACCCCAGACGGTAAAGATGCTGGACAAACATCCTGGCTGATAGCGACGAAAGCTGTTTAACGTGCCGGCTGCGAAGATCATCCATGCAGCTTGGTGTTTGAGCAGTCCGTTAGCGAGATGCTGACTCTCTGCAGTCAACGCCCTCGGCGTGGGTCCTTGCAGCACATCCACTCCATCCTACATGCGACAGAGATCTCATGTTGGCGAGACAGGGAGTGTCGGATGGCTTCGACTTTCTCTATGCTCATGTGTATGTGACAGCCAGATCCTGTGCTGTCTGGGAACATCTTCGGCAGAAAGGACGCTTCCAGTCCATTCTTATGGGCAACTGCGACTAACAAGACGCGGAGCATGACTTCTATCACACAACAGTTCTGCACAGAATACCTATTGCTAGGCGCGTCAGCAGGAGATTGTCGCAGGCTTTCAGGGCATCAGCATGTGTTGTCACAATCTCGAGCTGATCGTCGGCCAATTCAGAGTGAAAGTGTATGACTTCTGTGTCCGTCTTCTGGAGCATTTCCGAGATCTCTTCCAGCACTACGCGTCGTGTGCATTGCCTTTAGAAAACCTCAACAGAATCAAACCTTCCGCATGGACGACCATGTCGCTCTGCGAGGTGCAGTTCTGCTTTGAAAGAGGAGAAGGAAAGCCATGCCCTTCGATGCCCTGCGTGGAGAGAGAACTCCGTCTCGGATCCGATCTGCCAGAAGATGGACCCTCGAAAGGGGTCCATCACGTTCGGCCAGCACCTTGATGTCGTATCCGCACCGTACTCTTCCTTCAGTTTCACCAGAGCTTCTCGAAGCACCTGACGAGGACGTTCCGGCGAAACGTCGCCTGCGTCAAAGAAGCTAACGTCTGTCAGGCTGCCCAATGCGTGATGTGGATGTACCCGACTCTGTGTGGAGATCTCCGATGGCGATCCCAGCGCTCTTCCTCCATGGAAGCCTTCGAAACGTCGTCATGTCTGGCATCACACAGAATTCTCCCGACGCGCCGAACTTGCTCTCTGCCTCGAACGTCAACGTTTCTGCGAGAACACGACGGCGACGTAACCCGGAGGCGGAGCGCCAGTGTGGCAGGGCGAAAACGCAGCAGCCACGCACAGACCGAAACCATGCTCCACAACCTTCGCCATGTGTTTCTTCCTGAAGGTCCTGCGACGAAGGGGCAATGCGAGGGCTGTCGTTCTTGGAAGGTGCCTCACCTGCTGCGACGAATGCCGCTGACGTCGGCTGTGCACACGTCGAGATAATCGCCTTCAGCATCTGCGGACGGCACAGCACGCGAAAGCGAGCAGGCAGCATTCGAGACAGCGAATACCTTGTCCGTCGACGGCGGCATGTCCATTCATGTCATCTACGGAGTCTAAGGATGCCAACGCCGGCACCGGAAAGACGTGTGGTCGTCTGCTGCGAGATCTCCAGAAGAATTGCCGTCCACTTTCGCAGCCGATCCTTGGATGCGGAGAAATTATCGATTGACGAGGCTATTTTCTTCAAATTGGGCCGAATTCGAGCGGAGCGTGGATTGCTGGGATTCGAACCGGTTGGGAAAATCGTCGAACAAACAAGGGATCTGATAGCCAGACTTGAACATTGCCGTCTTCCATCATCGCCGATCCATCTACGCCTAGATATCCGTTCTAGCAGAGCAGCCATCGAACGAACACAAAAGCTGGATCACTCGCTGCCAGACGGTCCAGTAGCTCCATTCTCATCACATCAGTCTCGTAACACGACAGCAGAATCGAGAGCACCTGTCGACCCGAACCGGATAGTTGTTCAACACGCGGCGCGAAATTGTCTTGCTCGAACGTTTTCCGTATCCTGTGCAGGGGAACCGATGATCTCGGAACAGGGCATGCGGCCAAGCACCTTCATCTGTCGAAGTTCAAGCGACGACAAGACTCCGCCAGTCTAACAGGACCCGACGGTGTGAAGAAGACGCCACCCATGTTTCATGCATGCTCCGTAAACGCATCACCATGCCAGTCACTTCCGAGCCCTTGATGGGGCGAATCATTGGCTGGCAGGAGACCACAGAATGTGCAACCACAATCTCGGAGACTGGCTGTCCGGGAAACGAGAGAAGGACGAGTTCGTGCAAAGTGGAGCTTTGACGTTTTGAGGATAGCGCAATGCTCCGTTTTGGCGAATGCTCTCTTTTCGATGAGCTCTTCGCATCGACCGATTCGCGTTAATCGTCAGAAATGCGCTTTGACGAGATGCTTACTGAACAGTCGAGCAATTACAATCTGAATCTCGTCCGTGTTTGCTGTGCAGTCTCGGAGAGAAAGGCAGAAGGAGCATACGTCTCTTTCGAGTCTGCGATGGACAGAAAGGTTGGCGGCGAAGCTAGTTCAATTCATAGCCACTCTGCCACACATGACCTTAGTCGGCGTGGAGCTGCTTGCCCGAACGACTCGTGAATTACCCGAGAGCCTGGTAGGAGACGGCGGCACCATAGATATGCGTGTCGGCCCACGTGTCGAAATGGATGATGCATCCTCTCGTCGTGACATCGGACACTTTGAGATTCCAACGATTGTTGCGTCCACAATCGACGTCAAGTCTTGTAAGCCAAGCGGTGACGGAAGGGGGTTCGTAGAATGTGACGTCGAAGTCGACCTTGACGCTTTTCTCGCATTTGGGCGCTTTCTCAGCTCAGGTCTTACTTGTCTGGCACAGCAATCTTTAACCGTCTGAAACTCCACAAGTCCGCTAGAAATTGTGATCCCTGAAACGACAACCACCATCGTCTCAGGAACAACACTTGTAGGGAGTGCGACCTCCGACGCGCATTGCGTAGATTCACTCGTTTGTGTCGTTGGTATCTTTGTCAGTCGCTAGTAGAAAAGCTCAGCAAAGCTGGGAGAACATAAGTGAAATGCAACCCGTTCGCGGCGTCCGTCGGAGTCCTGCAGATCTGCGGAGAAGACGCGCAGTCAATCGCGTTCGAAAAGCAAGAGACCGTACCGTACTGTGGAGTTTAGTGCAGAGAAACGCTCTTGAACAACAGTCGGAGTATCAAGAACGAGAACAAACTCGGCGTCGCGTCAAGGGTATCAAATCAAAACCTCGGGTTTCGACTCCGTCGAAACGACGGGACAGTCTGGACAAAACGAATGTCCCCGTCACGCTCACCTAACGAGGTCACCGAGAGTTTTCACGACGCCCGTCGCGAAGTGGAGGTCAGATCGCTAAGACAATAGTATCTTGCGTGTTCGCCGAGTGAATCGTCCCACGAGAGTCAACGTGTGTCAAAGACCAATGGCTTCGCTCTCAACGCCCGCTGTGGTATCGCAGTATCGCTAAACCGAAGGAACACGTTTCAGGTGTTCTGGACTTTGCTGTTTTCAGTACGCGGGGAACCGTACACCAAACCGAGACGAGAATTCCAATTACGCTCTCTTGTTTTCACTCAGAGACAGATATGGATGCTAGTCCTATAGAGATGCTTTAAATGACAGACAAAACGTGTTCATTCTGACAACATGTGCAATTTAGCTACATAAAGTACGAGGAACCATTGCTCGTTCGGAGAGACGACTTTCGTGACATTGTCCCGGTGAAATCGGGCGGGACAGGAAACAATCTCAGCGACGTCTTTCTTCAAGTAGCGAGCGTCTCCGTCTCATTAACATACCTGCGTTACACAGTCTGCAAAAAAGAGCGATAATGGATTAAACACACAGGACCAGACCGCCCAGGATTGACGTCACACAGCGCGCAAGGCTCTCCTGGTCGAGTGATAAGTGAACGATAGATGTGACTGCTGTAAACATGCTCTCTCCGTACACAGCTCCGCACTTTCAAAGGAAAATTCGATTGTCGTTGCGAGCTCCTGTGGTTCCGTATTGTCTGCGATGACCAATGACGTCATCCGTCGTTTGCAATCTTTACGTGTTCCTCGCTCTTCTTGACTCTGAGACTTCAACGAGAGAAGCCGATGCGATCGAACGCTGTCTTCTGTTGACCTAGAGGTCTGTTGATTTGTTCTTACTTGTAATGAAATCTGGCCTCGGATTGAAGGAGGCGGACCGGACGATCACTGTCGTGACGATGGCAGTACTGCTTCTTTGTGACGGTACAGCCGCCGCAGAGGCGCCAACGGGCGAAGATGAGTCCATCGAGAGATTGGACACGGACGCAGGACAGAATACAGTGGACAACCGCGACCGACCGACTTGTTGCGACCGGAGAACGCAGAGCTAAGGGAAGAGAAGAACCGCTGGCCGAATGAAGCAATTAAGCGGCGTCGACGACATGCAACGCGGTGCCCTTGTCCTAGAGAATCGACCAAGTCGACGACGACTCTGTTTACAGATGTATGCTACCGATTGCATCAATCGCGCATCCGTTCTACGAAAGCGAGGACAGAACAGGATCCATCGCCGCCGTCCTTTCCGTCGAACCGTTAGCCCTTGGACAGCTGCGTCGCCGAACACCTGCTGCAGCGAGAGCTGCCAGTCGACGCGCAGATCGTGGCCGCCGACTGGCGGCAGCGATCTCGGGCGGTCGCGGATGCGCGGAATTGGCGAAATGCGACGGCCGTTTAATGGCACCATTACGTCGCATCACCCGAATCGACCTACCGTTTCCGTCCGCGCAGCGGATTTTTCAGGGGGGTATAGGTCGTGAAAAACAAGTCTACCGTGAGGATCCCCCGAGTGGGGGCGGATTCTTGCGCCGGACTCAGAGGAGGGTGTCCCATCAGCGTTGACCCGGTTGAGTCTGGCATGCCCGCGCCGAGTTGGATGGGTTCCGGCGGGGAATGGACACCGTGGGGCCAGTTCGGGGGCAGACGGAGCCGGGTTAGGGCTTAGGGTAGTGTCACCACCCGAACAAAAACTATTGTCTGTCTTCTCTTTTGAGCTTTTTTGTGTGTCCGTAGGGCGCTGTCGAAGAGTTTCTAGTCTTCTCCGACAAAGCGGACTAAATCTGCCTGCGAGTGAGTTGTCCTCGCTCACTGAACATGAGATTTCCGCTGTCTGTCACACGGCCTGCGGCCTTTGATGTGCTCATGTAGCCAGTTTTTTCTAGATTCCCGCTCCTGAGCCGTGACTACCGTGTGCAAGCGAATTCGCGGCGGTGTCGACTCTCCCGTCCACCTCCGGCACCTCGTGGCTGGCGCAAATCACGCGATAATCAGACGAGTTTGAGTTGAGCTGAATCCCTTAAGTCTTACAAAAAGAACGCAAACTCATGCTCAGAAACGCTATTCGTATGTATAGCACCCTAATCGAAACAACCACCAGATGGTCTTCCCGGAGATCGTTTCTTTTACGACGTACACTTCATTTGCGACGTTGATCGAGCCGACGATGCCGTCATTGTTCGAACGGCGAAGTCATTCTCGTTGCCGTTGCCGGCACCGATGCGTGTTCCTCCTGTTGTCGCATCGACGAATCCGTTAGACACTTCGTCGAAGAAGCCTCTTCTCTTGGCAGCGGGCACGTCCGTCTTGCCACAGAACAACGCAAGTCCACGATCTTTCACAAGAGAGGCGTTCTGCGCGAAAAGCGCTGGTTCAGAACAAATGGCGCCATGGGCCACAGCCTCCGACCGCCTTTCGGGTGATATCCGAAGCAAAGTCGCTGTTCCTCGAGACTTGCAAGTACATCGTCGACTGTCAACAGACATCACAAGTGAAGCCGAGCTTCTCTCCCGTGACCCTGACACAAAAAGGAACAGATCGCTGAGCCTCCATGCGCACTTGACATTGCCATCGCTCGCGCCGAGTCGCCTGATTGATCGTTGCCCGCGTGAGATTCAGAAAGGTGCAACCGATCGTTGTGCACAAAGCCTTGCAGCAAAAGGGCATGCATTCCGACGTGAGTGTTTAGCAACTCCTGGTCTCCTCGCCCGGGCAGAGATGGATTGCAGTTCTGGCCATCCTTTCTTTCTGGTACGCTCTTTTGTCGCTCCATCCTTGCAGCCAGGTGTCACACGCAGTTGCGGCGATCTACGCGGGCTGGTATCAGTCAATAGGTGGCGGAATGGAATCCGATGCCATGTCATGGCTCTGTCGGAGACTTGGCACTTGCCCTTCCGTCTTTCAGCAGCGCTACAGAAGAGTAAGACAACGCCCTTGTAGAAGGCGGATATCGATCGAAGGGGACGGGGTCACATCATGAGTTTAAATGGTGATACGTGCACCACTGTTGTAGCACTTTCGACAGACGCTAAGATCTTTTGTAAGACGAACTCGTTTCTGCTTACGGACGTTTAACATGGTTTCGGAGCGCGAATTTTTGACAACGGACAGAGGAGATGTCGAGACAGCCCTTAACGCGGCTGCCATGGTGGCCGACGGATACAGGGCTAGGGTAAGTAAAATTATGGAGAAGGTGGAGGTCGGCTCGCCCGTTTTTGAGCTGATGCGCCAAGTCATAGACCGCGCGGAACCTCATTTCTCCGATAAGGATGCTTTCAACACCGCGTTCGTCGGGAGAGCAGCAGCCGTGATGAACTGTTTCCCGGCCAACAAGGCAGCGATTGGAGAGACGGAGAAGTGGCAGGTGTTTAAGATGGGCCTTCTGAGCTTATGCTCGAATGCAGGGGCCTCCTCTGGCGAAAAACTTGCCTCTGCATCAAAGAAGAAAACGGAGACGTGGCTGCAATTTTCAGAGAGGTTCAGCGTTTTAGCCGCCCAATCGGGACTTCCACGTGAGATGCAAATAAGGACACTTTTTAGAAAGCTTCCGACTCAGTTAAGAAGGGCAATTGCAAGTTTGCCTACGAATACTACCATACAAGAGATGGTATTGATGATACGGAACGTGACGTTTTGGACGGGTTCATCAGCAGCATCAGAGATTGACAAGGAAGCGATGGATATCGATGCTGTGGACATGGAGCTTGGTGGGGACTTGACGGACGTCAACGCTTTGGGAAGGGCAATGCCCCTACGCGAACTTTGCGATGCGATGAGGGGAGAGCTATCCAGAAATCCGCGTTTTGCCGGCATTATGGAAGAGATTTTGGGACAGTGGCGCCAGCGTGGTCCGACCGGACTACAGCGGGGTGCGTCTGGACAACAGCGAGGACCGAGGCGTGCCGGTCCTAGGAGACCTCCAGGAGGGCGACAGTTCCAAGGGAACTGTTATCAATGTGGAGAACATGGACACTCAGCTAAGTTCTGCCCATATCGAGTCACACAAGTTCGAGAGGCTCAGCCAGTACATACGGAAAATCGTTTTGAAGCACTGGCGTCTTTTGACGAAGAAGAAAGGGAGGTAGAGTCTGCTTCAGTGCTTTCTGTGGGATTGAAAGGAAAGGAACCCACCCAGAGAGAAAGTGGTGCGGCGACACCATCAAGGAGTCAATGTCAGAAAAACGAGGGACGCAAAAGCCAGAACCACGCAAAAGTGACGGAACGGGACAGGAATGTTAAGTTCATCAATTACCCCAGAGTAGAAGAGGCGTCACAAGACAAACCAGTCAAGTCACGTACATCTCTCAAAGTGACGACCTACCTTGCGAATCGCCCAGAAAAAGAACAAGCTTTGGTGGATACGGGCGCAGAAGTTTCTCTCTTGCCGTTAGACTACTGTCAGCGCTGGGGTCTGAAGGTCAGGCGTCTTGAGAACACACGTCTCCGTGGCTTCAATAACACCGTCAGTCAAGTGACGGGCGAGGTAGTTCTACCCACCCGCATTGGAGGTTGGAATCAGGCCATCGCATACTACGTGACGAATGCCACTAATAAAGTAATCATTGGTTATTCTGCATTGAAAAAGTTTGGGCTCATGGTGGACTGCGCCAATGATTGTTTGTTGGGCGAGGATGGACATGTCGTCTTTTGCCGCTCTGTTTCGTCAAACTAGCTGCGCCAGGTCAAGGCGCTCCGCCTGGCGTGATGCTACGGGTTGACAGACAGCTGGTCAAGGGGTCTGAACCTAGTATTTCACAATCATCGTTTATTCTAAAATTGGGAAGGACAGTTTTTCTTACTCCCCTTGAGAGTAGACTTGTAGTTTTACCGGTCAGTGTTCACGGGGAAGGGTTGTCTGGTTTGTTTTCTTGCTGTTTTATTCGAGATATCTCGGCCTCTCCGATACTGGGAAAGGGAGGTCGCATAACAATCCGGATACATAATTTCTCTGACCGACTAATCACTTTATCGCCGAAGTTAAAGATCGTGCGTGGGGTTTTCTCCGGCACAGGACGATTAAATCACGATCTTTCTTTAGTTTCACAACTTCAGTCTGACATTCCAAAGGCATCTGAGCGCCCAGATGTTCTTAAGGGACCGTTCTCCTCAACTTTTTCGACTTGGCTTTCCCTTTTTCCTTCTTTGTTTGCCGCTAATATTGCTGATTACGGTGGTTCACATATCCTACAAACATTGGAGGTCAGGGCCGATGAACTACAATGGCGAGCACCGATTCCTTTTTCTGATTCGGGATCTCCTCCCTGCATGACCGATTGCTCACTAGAAGCAGCTCGCTCGGAGATCCAATCGCTCCTCACACGAGGAATCATTCGAGAGCTGGCTTACTCTGATCGCGGGTTTTTCTCTCCGGTAATTTTCCTGAAAAAACCAGATGGCCGTGTTCGACTGGTCGTAGATTTTCAAAAACTGAATCGCTATTCGGAAGTTTGGAACACACATACCCTCGATACCCGCAATGCTGTTCGCAACATTGATCCTTCTTGGCGTGTCTTTACTGTCTTAGACCTCCGCGATGGTTATTTTCACATCCCAGTGGATTCTTCCCTTAGCGCTTTGTTCTGTTTTTCCTGTTTTGGTCGCCGATTTCAGTTTGTTACTCTCCCTCAGGGTTGGGCATCGAGTGCCGGGTTTTTCAATGACCGCGTTCGCCGCATTTTAGGGGCCACTTCTGCATGCACATACTTTGACGACATTATAGTCGGGGGACGAGATCGTAAGACACACGATCGCAACCTTCACACTGTCCTATCCGTTTTACAAGATGCCGGGATGCACATCAATCCCCAGAAGATTCAGTTTTGTCGTCCATCGGTAAAGTATTTGGGTTTTTCTGTTTCAGGCGATTCTTATCACCAACGGGCATATATCTCTTCTCAACTCGCTCAATTACCTGTTGTTACATCAAAAAAAGGCCTGCAGCGTATTCTGGGGATTTTCACCGCTTGTCGCGGCACTTGTCCTGGACTTGGTCTCGCTATTGCCCCCCTATATGCTTTCCTCGGTGCCTCAGTACGCGAGGTGGATTGGTCTGCCGTTCAAGACCTTATTCGATCGGTCGCCGCGGTTCTTCTTCGAAATTCCCTATGTTTCTTACGCTGTGTCGACTCACCGGTTTTTCACCTGGAAGTGGACTGGTCCGGTGCCGGTGCAGGCTACCTCTTGTATGCCGGTCATCGTTCTGAACGCCGTCTTCTTGCTACAAACTGTCGAACGTTGCGTGGGTTTCCAGTCAGTTCCTTTCTTGGAGAGCTTGACGCCATCGTTTGGTGTCTTCAAGATACTATGGCTCTCACAGCCGGTTGTCCGGTACATGTACACACGGATTCGCTTTCTGCTTTACAAAAACTATCCGCTTGTGACGTATGGTATAAGTCCCGTTCTGATCTCCGCATCGGGCGCCGTCTCGGCTGGCTGTGGGCTAATTTCCCCCCGAAATCTCGCCTTTTTCTGCATTTTCTGCCTTCCTCCGATAATTATCTCGCTGATTGTCTGTCACGCTGGCCTACATTAGCGCAACGGAAGGAAGTAGACCTGAATGTTGTCAAGAGTGGAAGCGAGTGTAGGGAACACTTAAGAAGGATTTCGAAAGCACATGAGGGGCATTGGGGTGTGCGCAAGACACTTCTAAATTTGAAAAGAGATGGAGGCCCTCTTTGGATGGGAATGGAAAAAGATGTGAGCCGATTCGTCGAAGACTGCTGGGAGTGCCAGTTGTGGGGCTCAGTACAACACAGGGTGGACTTCGGAGTAACGAAGGCAGATAGATTTGGAGACGCAGTAGGGATAGACTTTGCCGGGCCTTTGCCAACGGAAGATTCTGAACAACCACGTTTTATTCTACTCATGGTAGATTACCTTTCCCGATGGGTTGAGGCATGGGCATGCCTGAGACCAAATAGCGAAGCGGCAGTCAAAGCTTTAAGAAAGTGGAAACAAAAGAACGGCGAAATTCGCATGCTGGTGTCGGATAATGCACAGACCTGGCACTCCAAGGATGTAAGTAGATGGTGCACGGAAAATGGAGTGACTCAGAGACTCACGGCGAGCTACATGCCGAAGTCAAATGGCATGTGCGAGAGACAGATCGGGATACTGAAGGGGAGACTGAAAAGGATGGCTGCTAAGCCGTGTGACTGGAGAAGACTTCTCCCAAAGGCTGTGCGAATCATGAACCATTCTGTCAATGAGACAACGTTACACAGCGCTGCAGAACTGAAAGATGGTATTGCGCGAGATGGAAAGAGAGTAGCCGAAGGAGTCCGGGAGAAGTGGATCGTTGAGGCACTGGAAAGAACAAGAAAACAACAGTGGCATTCAAACGAGGTCAGAAGGAGGAAATATGGCAGCAGAAGACAGCTTCGGGTTGGAGATCACGTTCTAAAGCCAAGAGCCAACGCAGATGCGGGAACCTTTCTTCCACCGTGGGATAATGAACCGTGTACTGTGATGGAGCCAATTGGTACTCGCATGTGGTTGATCAAGGGGATGTTGAGACAAAGAATATATAAGATGCATGATGATCAATTAAGGCAGATTCCACAGATGACCACAGCGCAGCTGGAAGCGTGTAGAAGGCGGATATCGATCGAAGGGGACGGGGTCACATCATGAGTTTAAATGGTGATACGTGCACCACTGTTGTAGCACTTTCGACAGACGCTAAGATCTTTTGTAAGACGAACTCGTTTCTGCTTACGGACGTTTAACAGCCCTGTTCGGCTCTGTTCCAGAATTCCCGCGGCGATGCCATCGATCGCTATTCGAGACATCGAGCATCATCTTCCCCCCCCCGGAAAGGCTACTGCCGACAGATCCATGACATCCTCGAGCAGCGACACGTGCACCTGTCTGCTCTGCTCCCCAAATTGGCACGAGCCTTGTTTTGCAGGAGGAAAGAAAGAGGACCACAGAGAGGGTAGATTCTGTCCCGGGAAAAACGGTCGAACAGAAGAAACGCTGGATGCGTGGAGCTTCGGTCGTTGTCGGCCTCGACTCCGCAGCATCCTGTAGAATCTGCCATTCAGGACAGGATCAGACTACGGATGTCTCTGGAAGGACGCGGCTCGGAAAAGAGTCTTTGCAAGCTGGACGCTGAAAACGAGGGTGTCTCAGAGAGGACACGCGCCCGAAAGGAGAAACGAGAACGCGGTTTCGACCGTTTCCTGCAGGGCAGTCAATACAAAGAGACGAAAAGAAGGACAAGGGGAGATCTGTTCTTGCAGTGGTACCTCCAGAATTTTGCATCGAGGGAAAGTCATAGGGTACCACCCCTCTCTTCCTTTGAAGCATTTCGCAGGAGACGTTTCGGAAACACGCAAAGGATGTTACGACTGGACGTCCAGAAAAGAGACCAAGACAAAACCATCGACTCCCATGGCCCCGCCCAGAAGAGCTGCGAAGTTAAACAATGTCGTATCCGATGCGGAGATGGATTCCTATCCTCTCAAACCACACGAGATACTACTGAAAAGACTATGTATGGAAAAACTGCTCGGTTCGGACGAGAGATGATCCAGAATCGGCATCCGAAAACGTTCGTGGGATCTTGACTTGACGATTCTCTAAGCACTCGGTCGATCGGATGACATGACTATGCGCACGACGATGATGATGCGACGTTTAGATGCGTAGCAGCAGATAGGGGGGCACTGGAGTAGCGATAATTCACGATTCTTGTTCCCTCTATGGCGACCGGAAACAACGAACGAGGAAACGGCTCTTCCCCACTCGTGTACATTTTTGTCAGCCTCGTCGCGACGGTCTTCGTAGGAGAACGGTAAGATATCACAAACACATCGTTTCTCGGTAAGGACGCTTTTCCTTTCTGCAGACTTTCGCGCCTGACTCGCGAGATCGCCTTTCTGGTGAACCCCTCCTTCGCCTGTCTCGCGTGATGTGACTCGCCATCGTCTACAGGAAAACCAGTTGCAGGTCGTGGCATGAGAACGCAATCACATTCAGCAGACCCTCCACGATGCTGGCATCAAAGGCCTTGACGATTTGAAGAATCTCACAAGTCGCTGCGGAAAGACCCCTGCCGAAGAGACGAACATCTTGGAAGTGCCGTTCATCAACGTTCAACCTGCCCATATCGAAAATCTATCTACCGGAGAACGGCCTGTATTTCTCAATGACGAGAACATCCAGACAGGTGATCGATCGTCATACGCACATCTCCGGAAACACTCTTTCTGGCGTAGTGGGTGTGGATGAGGACGATTCGATTATGCCACCCATTCTGGGTCAAGTCGATCTGATCGAGGACGGTTTTATCTCGGGATGGGCATGTCATAAGGTAAGCCAAGAAATCGCTCTCGAAGTCAAGTTCTTTGTGAACGAAGTGCTCATCGGGAGTGTTTTCACAGACGGCCGTGCACTGCACCCCCTCGTCGATCGCATCTGTGCCGGACCGGCCAACATCGGCAAAGATGGCGAGGACGTGCGCAACATTGCCTTCAAATTTCAGATGCCACAACTCAACGAAGGGCTCTATCAGGTGCACACACGCACCCCTCTACTGGCGATGTATGTGATAGAGGATGTGTGGATGGGCAGTTGCGGGCTATTGTCTACAGTGGAGATGGCCTCTGGCGAAAGGAACTCAATTCGTCTACGCAGAGATTTGTGGAATCGATGGCGACTCCTGGATTGAGTGATGCCGTTGAGCGCAAAGTCGCCGCGCTCTACGAACAGCTGCATAAAAGAGGTGTCTGACAGGTCTGGTCTACTCTTCCGAACACCACATGTCATTTGCCTCCTTCCTCACAGAGCGATCAGGACGGAACTGGTGCCCAAGTTTTCCGGACCGAAGACGGACAACAGGTATCCGGCGTTCGTTGGACTCATCTCCAACCCCGACGACAGCCGCAGCCGCAATCTGCAACGCCGCGTTTCGTTTCCGCAGGGAAAGGAGCTGAACCGCATGGCCGAAGAGAAAGAGATCATCGTTCGCTTTTTTATCGCGAGAGCTGAACAGACGCTGCATTTCATTCTCACGTCGATCGGGGTTCCTCCTTTCTCAGTGATTGGATGGCAGGAAGCGAGACGGATGCCACTCGGGGAGAGAAGGATCGTCATGGTGACACTCTCGTTGTCGACATGCGAGGCTCCGAGGATCCTGCCAGAAAGACACTGGCCTTCAACCCCGCCGACGCCTGGTCGCACCTAAGCACGTCTCTCGCTCTTTTTCATGTGCGAGCTTCCATTGATTGCCTCGGGAATAACGTCATCCTGTGGCGCTTCGTCCTTAGAGATCCCTGCTCATCCAGTGTGTGCATCTGTTCCGTATACGAAGAATGGTCGACAGATGAACCATTACTTTCTGTTCCGCGATTGCAAGTTCCTGCTTGGCGTACTGTTGTTCTATCACTGCCACTTCGGTATCCTTCTCTGCCAGACTTCTGAGGTCTACTGCCTTCAGAAAACAGTCACGAGACGGCCGAGCACGACCGTTTCGCAGGTGAACATCTTGCCGCGTTTTGATCAGTCGAGTTCTGGCGTCAACAGTCGGTTCCAGTGCCGCGAACTCTTTCCGCGGCTTGTCGGAAACGGCAAGCGAGGAGGGGTCTACTGCGCCCTGACGTTCCTTGGGACCAGTCGAACGCCGTTCAAGAACGAGCACCTGTCGGCTGTTTCGCCGGAACAGCTTGCTGATCGGCGAGCATTTCGAGTTTTTCTGGAACGCCCGGAATTCCGAGCACGTTTTCAATGCCTGCGATCCGAAGGCTCTCAACGAATAGCCGCGATGGAGAGGCAGAGTGCCTGATGAGAACTGCGGACGAGTCGTGCTCCGCCATAAACTTCGAACGCTCAACATGAGTCGTCGTCTATTACGTAGAATGATGGCTTCGTGATGTCACCTTCTGAGTTCATTTAACCGCGCCACACCCTTTCGTCACTTGCTCCCATGTCTCGAACGATATTCGTCGGGGAAGGCAGCGGCACAGCTGCGTCGCAGTTTACTCGGCATGACTGTCTTTCGCTAGACGGCGCCGTAAAGAGTGCAGGGCGCCAAGAACGATAGATGCCTCGGCCATCGTCGAGGACATCTCATCGTCTCACCCCTCGGGGTCTTTTCTTTGATAGCGTAGACCGGCCGATCGGGCCCTTTCTATCGCCGTTGTTTTTTGAGAAACGGTGAGCTGTTTCTGAAGAGACGCTCGCTGAAAAACGAATATACATGAGACAGATTCTAGTCGTCCGAGAGTACGCGAGACACGGAGAGTTCAGCTTTCGGTGCCGAATTCAGTCTCGTCGTCTGTCCATTTCTCGGATGTTTCCTCATCTCGTCGTGCATTGTGCCGGCCGCTCAACTCAGAAAGTCTCCTATCTCCAGAATCTCCGTTGGCTATACGGGCGTTATACGTCTCTCAGCGAAGTCCGACAGACAGCAGACTTTGTTTTGCCCATTTATTGCTATCTTGCAGCGCGTAGAGAGATGCGAATACGTCAGGTTATCGGCGAACGTCGTTCTTTCTTGCTCTCCGATCAACAGCGTGCAATGGCAGGCACGAAGTTGCCGTTGAGAATCGTAGGAATGTCAAAACGCGGCCGCCATCGGCGGCGCGGTAGACGCATTCACCAACGTTTGCCGCGGTTTCGTCGTAAACAGTAAGTCTAACGGAGAAGGAAAACAGGAAGTGGAGAGAACACTGAACCAACGGTGGAGACTCTACGCGATGATTATCGTGTCTTCCGTTCGGCCGACAACTTTCTGCAAAACTCCCTCTTCGCACTGCCGCAGAATGCGAATAGCGTCAGCCAAGAAATCTAGCCACTTCACGATCGCGTTCGCGACATAGGGTTAGCGTCCACGTAGTGCGCTCGAGAGAGGATGAAAGAAAAGTAGGTCAGAAAAATCAAACTCTATAGTAGCGGCTGTGGCGACGAACGCTAGAAGGATATGTTCCTAGCCGCAATCATGCAATGACATGTTAAAAATGCCGAAAGCGGCAAGAGGACCATGACCCCGGTTTTTGCAATGATTAAAGAAGCTCAACGTGACAGACAATAGTTTTTGTTCGGGTGGTGACACTACCCTAAGCCCTAACCCGGCTCCGTCTGCCCCCGAACTGGCCCCACGGTGTCCATTCCCCGCCGGAACCCATCCAACTCGGCGCGGGCGTGCCAGACTCAACCGGGTCAACGCTGATGGGACACCCTCCTCTGAGTCCGGCGCAAGGATCCGCCCCCACTCGGGGGATCCTCACGGTAGACATGTTTTTCACGACCTATACCCCCCTGAAAAATCCGCTGTGCGGATTGAAACGGTAGGTCGATTCGGGTGATGCGACGTAATGGTGCCATTAAACGGCCGTCGCATTTCGCCAATTCCGCGCATCTGCGACTGCCCGAGATCGTTGCCGCCAGTCAGCGGACACGGTTTGCGCTTCGAATCTGTCGTGCGCTGTTCGTTCGTCGAAGCAAGTAGCGCTCGTTATCGATACACACTCTGGTGATTCTGCCGCACCGATGCCGCACCGAAGACGCATCCAGATTTCGCGCCGGCTGCGGTGATCTAAGGTACTCAAGGCGACGCGAAAACTGTCGATTCATGGTCGACAGCAAGAAACGTGTCTGGCCGATGTACGACGACGTTTTCATCACTCCTACCGGTCTGCATCGACTCGTTCACTCCGACGCCGGGCTCACCATTCTCGCTGCGTCGTGTCAATTTCAGGCATTCGGGAAAGGAATAGGTTTCGGCGAGACGAGGCCAAGTAATCGGATACCCGCACTGGCCTCTCCAGTTCAATGGCGCCGAAGGATCCTATCGGTTTACTTGGGAATCGTTCCTAAGAGACCTACGGCTGCTGCCGCGAATCAAGTCGCCCGGCGACACGATCGATCTCCTTCGCGAGTGTGGGTGGGGTCTGCTATGACGTTCCCGTTGCGATCTTTGGTCGTTTGCGCCAGGGAGATGGTGACGAGGGACGCATCTGTTAGCAATTGAATTACACCGGCCACGAGCACACGCACATACTGACTGCCGGCATAGGTGCTCGGTTGCATTCGGCTGCTCAAAGGCCTCGCGCACGTCAATGGCCACCGTTCGTCCTACTACAAAGAGTTCTCTGATCTCCGCCGCTCACGTTGGACAAGCAAACGCATCGGTAACACAGCGAACTGAAGGCTCTGCGTTCAGATAGCTCAGTGGAGACCAATTGGATCGGAGTTGGAAGATGTGCCGGGGACAATCTTGGCTACTGCTGAGGCGGCACAGCGCAGAAAAGACATCGCCCAACAATCAAAAACCAGTTGTCGGACAAAGACGCTGCTGTTATTCGTCACTCTGCCACATAGGATAGACAGCACACGCATCCCATCACTTCTCAGCACTGTACTGTTCCTTGCCGCTGGGTTAGGTTGGAACTCCCGTCCGCTGCTTGAGACGGCGGAAATCGTCGCAGTAGAGCCAGGAGACGGGTCACAGACTGTCTACTTCTCCGTCGCCGGACACAGTTCGCCGTCTTGTGTTACTCAATGGGTAGAACGAGCAAAAAGGCGCGAGTTCGAGTCGAGCACTCCTTGACGAACACAGCGATCATGTACTGTCCAACACCTTTCACTCAGACGACTCAGACGTTCGGTGATACAAGAGAACACGGTGCCAGGAATTCGTCTGTCCTCCGGCGGGAGTTCCGCGGTCTCGCCTCACACACGGATTGTCGTTTCTGACGCTTTCTCCGGTCGTGCGGCAGCCTGCCACATCTGCAACGAACTGATGACGCCACTGCGACTCTCCGCCGCATTCTTTCGCCACGAGACCCGGGCGCCGACGCGTCGACGATTCTCGAGGTCCAAACAAGTTCGAAAGCATCACCGCAATGCAGAACAGTCCTTTAGCATCTCAAGTATCCAGACTCGAATCACTCTCGAGACGAAACCTCCGGTTTGCAACAAACAAAAGCGGCTTCTGGTGCAAATCGAGTTTCGACGTCGCCGAGGGGCGGGCAAGCAGACCAAACTCCCTCCATCAGTAGAGCTCGAATGTTGGCGATCCGTGTCCGTAGGTAAAACAAGTACAAGTCGTGCCACAGTCTTGTCGCATCGGCTGTCGCCCTTTGATGTCTACTCCGCGAGGATACAGAAGGCAGTGCGAGCAGGCGTCGGCGGGCAAGGAGGCCAGTGTCTTCTTGGCAGGGTCCTCGCATGTCGACAACGAGAGTGTTACGACGACGATCCTTCTCTTCCCGGATGACCGTCGTCTCGCTTCCTGTCATCCAATCACCGAGAATGGAGGAGCCCGTCGACGGGTGAATGAAAGGCCAGCGTCTGTTCACCTCCTGCCCTTTTCGCCAGAGGCCATCACATTGTAGACACACGCCCGCAACTGTCCGTCCACACATCCTCTATCGCCATCGCCAGTGGAGGGGTGCGTGCGTGCACCTGATAGAGCTCTTCGTTGAGCTGTGGCGTCTGGAATGCGAACGCAACGTTGCGCGCGTCCTCGCCATCTTTGCCGATGTCCGTCGGTCCGGCGCAGATGCGATCGACGAGGGGGCGCAGTCCACGGCCGTCTGCGAGAGTATTTCCGGTGAGAACTTTGTTCAGAGAATTTGACTTGAGGGTTTTCTTGGCTCCCCTTTTGTCGTGTCCATCCCGCGACAAACCGTCCTCGGCGGAGTAAACCTGCTTCCGATGCGCCAGCTAACTCCGACGGAGCAAGTGTGGCCAGGTTCATGTTCAACGGACTGTGGATCCCCTGGCAGAGTCGTCCGAGTCCCTCGCTCGTTGACTTACTGGACGGTATCTCCAAGAAGTCTTTTGTGCGGCTCCGATTGCTCGAGTTGCGACAAGGCTTGTTCGATGAGCTCTACGACTGGCACAAGTGTCCGCTTTCAGTTTGTCCTCGCTGTTCACCGCGTCGCATCACGAAGACACTGGCATTTCATGGACGAGCGACCCGTTCCGAAGAAACGACGTTTTGTTTTTCTACAGAGTTTCGAGTTTTTTTTGGCTCGGACGCGTTCCGCGTGTTGTGTTGCTTCCGCCTTGAGCTGATGTGCGAAGCCGTTCCCTTTCCGCCTTCCTCGGAGGCGAAATCTGAAAAACGACGTCGAGAAGATGAAAGCAGAGACCAAACAGTGAATGTCAAGAAGATGCGATCGGCTATCAGGTGCGACCATCCAAGGTCATCTTTCGCAGAGAATTCGAGATTCTTGCCGTCGCTCGGAGCTGTCTGCATCGCGTCTCCTTGCGAAGGAGAAAAGCTCCAGAGAGAGTCGGCGCTTCCGGTCTCGTTTCGGTCGAAAACGGAGCCCAGAGTGCCAAGACGGGTGTCCAGGGCGAGTGCGAAAGCAAAGGCGTTTCCAACTCCGCAATCGCGTCTCTGCACCCGCATTCTTTGACTCCTGACGGCAAAGACACGCCGCCAGAGATGCGCAGGCACGATGCCCTCGTAAACGTAGGGAAAGCGGGCGACGGAAACTCAGGAGCATCCCACATCCGCCTTGCAAAGGAGTGTTCGACCCCCGACAGACTGAGGAGGACCGTCGGAAGGACCTTTCACCCAGACATCGCCATTCTGTCGGCCGCCGGTTGCTCTACAAATGACGATCCACGATGCCTCGAGAGGTCGCTACCGCAGGAACAGACTGTGAGATGGCAGAAACAAGTCAAGCTCCGTCCGGCTCAATGACACAGAAGAAGTCTTGCCGGAGTCGACGAACCAAACGCGCGACTTTGCACGATGGACGCGTCATGACTGCGCGGATCGCCGCGGACCTTATCGCCTTCTCGAATCGCGCCTCCACGCACTCATGGCCAAGATTATCGAAACCACATCGTCACACTTCTGCTTCCGCGTACACGGCAGTCCTAGTTGAAATGGATCGACCGCCGTCGTGTGCTGGAATGAATGGTCCGCTGTTTAGCGGCGGCCTGAAGGTGACCCATATCTGGAAAGGAAAACGAGGGCGGCACCCTCGTCGAAGCAGAGGTCTCTTGTATGGGAGCTTGTAAGCTACTCGGGCATCTCGATGAAGCGCACGTGATGCTGTCGGTTATCGGCAACGTGCTGTGCGGCTGCCAGTTCGATAGGCGCTCCTCTCTTTCTCTCGCAGGACTGCCGCCCGTGCGGATCTAAGAAGTCGTTCGGTCACTGCTGCGTTCAGTCCTTCCCGAATCGGTCGATCTTTGAAGGAGTCAGCCGCGGAGGAGGCCTTTCTCGCATGACAATCCACTGCGCGTCGAACGCGTCAATGCGGGAAGAGCAGGCGAAGAGAGGAGTCTTGGCGCGAGCTGAGCGGGATTCCATGACCAAGCCCCGTTCACCGATCTCAATGGCGTCCACATGCAGACGACCCGAAAGGTCGAACTTCCTTACCGAAACCCGCCCCTTCGAGATTCGTGAACGAGAAAGAGGAACGCTAGTGGATGGTGCCGTGCGTTCCCTTAGGTGCAGACGCGCCGAGACGCTTTGCACAACGAGGATCCGTCGAAAAGCGTTCATGACGTCGAGGCCCGTGCTGTCGCTAACACGAAAGACGACACCGAACGTTTGCGAACCTGACACAGTTGCAGGCAGAACGGCAGTTGGATGCCATCGACAGGTTCTGATTGCCGTGCGGACAGACTTCGCGACAGCACAGCATGTGGAGTGTGGGTAGAAGCCTTGTCGAAAAAGAGGTACACCGCAGATCGGGAAAACGGTCAGGTAGAAGGCGCGTCCGCCGTGAACAGCTCGGCGAGGGAGGATGGAGTGGAGCATCGGACACTTGGCGTCGGAAGCACTGCGAACGAGCTCTAAATGGATTCTTCGGTCGTATGCGACAATCGGCATCGATGCCCCAGCGAGGACGAGACGCTGGGAGGAGATTCAGACAACAAACGTAGCTGAATAACTCACCGTTGCGATTTGTGAAGGCCCTCCATCCGACGCTGAGTGAAGCGGCGTACGTCTGTGGTCGGTCACGGCGCCCACATTCGCTCCGCGAGTCAAAAGAGTTTGAACGCGAGCGAACTTGCGGACGAATCAAAGGCGTCCGATGCTCTCCCGGACGATCTCTGTGTGTCCGAAGCTGGCTGCCGTGTGAAGTGGTGTCCATCCATGATGGACCTGCGTCGATATAAGAGCTTGGCCCGGAGGGCGACGGCAGCGGAAAGAAATTGCGGATCAGACCGCACCTTGAAGGCGGGAAGGACGGCGAGACTGCACTCGAGCGTCGCGGAGTGCAGCGGAGAATGCTCCTCCGAGTTTACCTACATGAAGGATCTGCAGATCGCGGACCCTCTGGACAGTGAATGCGCCTCGGCGGATCGCTTGCACTCGACGCGTACGTGACAACTGCATCGTACAACCTGTCGACTGACCGACGCAGAGCGAGACGAACCGAAGTCTCTCGCGCAGACGGCCGGATCATTCGTCCTCTACCCTGCAGGCGTCTAGTGAAGAGGGGATTCATCCTTCGATCGTTGGCACGAGATGGCTGCGGTGCTCTTCGACAGGACCTATTCGCAGGCGGCCGCTGGAACGCATCAACGTCTCTCGCGCATCGAAAAGAGCGACTGGATCATGGAGGAGTCTATCAAAACATCTTTACTCATGAACAAATGTCATTCGCTATGTGGGCATCAAGGCCGAGAGAGGAATAGAAATGTTGCGACAAAAAACGTTAAATGATTGTGCAATCTCCAAAGAAGGCCTAGATTCCAGACGGGTATAGACAGGCAGATCTCATGGGACAGCTCGGATGTGTCCAACATCTTCAGTTTGTAAATTTGGTCTGTCGATCGCTGTTCTCTGTGTCGCGTTCACCAGGAAAACTTGAATAGCGATCTAACATGATGTAGAACACGCCGCTCATCGAGTGGCAACCAGTGAAAAGCCAGCACCTCATTCATCGGTCAAATGTCCTTTAGCAACAGCATTTTGCGAAGACAGGGAAGAGTCTTCCAAAGTTCTTTGCGCATGTTGTCATCAGTGCCCCTGAGGGGGAGATCCAATTTCCTGAGCTTCGGCAAGCACAACTGTGGGAGTCCGCCGTTGCGGACAGGGATAGCCACCGGAGAAGAGATCTTTAGCTCCACAAGCTCCGAGAGATTATTCGATCTGGGAAACAAGAGGTAAGGGTCCAGAGATGCTGCAGTATTTTCAAGCTGAAGGGACGTCAGTTGAGTCAGCATACCCAGAGCTTCGAGAAACAAGTCGTCGACCAGCACATTAAGCGTCGACAGATGCTTCAGTCTTCCGAGCTCTTGCGAAAACTGAGAGGGTTTCACACCCTGATGACGAAAGAGACGCTCAAAGCTCCAAGGAGCGAGAACCGATAGGGACGTCAGATTTGTCATGGACATCAGGATTTCGGCGATGTTTGCCGGAGGGCTTCCAGAAAATGAGCAGGTGAGAGACTGAATTCCCGTCGGAAAGCGTTGGCCATGACCGATTCGATGATTCTTCAAACAGAGCTCCGTGAGCTGCGTCAGGGTCATGAGGTTTCGCTCGACAATCCCAGGTAGAATGGTGGTCAAACTACGACTGCCAGAGAGACTAAGGGATCTGAGTTCTGTGAGTGAGGGCAAGCACTCCGCAAAAACACGAAAGTCTTCCGCTTCCGGATCTCCGATCGCGAAACTCAGCTGCGTCAGTTGATACATCTCCCGGAGTGCTCGGAAAAAGCTGTCGCTTGGTCGATAGGAATTGCGGCTTACTGAAAGGCTCGACAAACGCGTGAACGTTCTCCAGTGATGCTCCGTCGCCGTCCACAGACCCCAACTATGATGGGTATGATAGAGTTCGAGGGACTGCAGTGTCTCGGCATACGCCAACATAGACTAGAAAAACAGACATCTGGATATGCGATATGCGTCATTGGAATTGGCATACCTGTAGGCTGAAGGAGATCTGTTGTTCGTCTTCATGGAAATAGCGTAGGCGAAGGTGGGTAAGCCTCTCCAGCGAAGGGAGTAGAAGTTGTCCGCGGTTGTTCACGAGCACCGGAAGATCTATTCTTAGATATGTGAGTCCTCGGAGCTCGGTAACGGGATCTAGATCCGTCTGGATAACGCGCATGCAGCTCACAGTCAATGCATCTAAATTGCCCAGAAATCGCAGAGCCCGAACAATGTCGTCCAGGATGCCCCTCTGGTCGAGCAACACCTCCAATGAGCGCAAGCGATCTGGCGATGGCAGCATAGCGATAAGACTGTTTATGGCCACCTCCGGGGATGTCGCTGACAGACTCAAGTACTCCAGCTTCCTCAGCTGTGACGTCTGTTGCACCGTCAACATGCCCGGGGTATCGTTGCCACTGAAGGCGCCTCTTAACTGCAACGACGCCGCTTCGGGGAACAACTCTGCCATTTTGTAAGGCCGGAAGCGACAGAAACTACCCAGCTTCACTGGAAGCTTTCCACAGGCGTCCTTCCAACGACGACAGACGAGACGGCATTCATGCAGACCGTCGTTTACAAGGCAGAAGAGGACCCTGAGCAGCAGGTCTTCATAGTCCTCCAGCAGATCGCCCAGCGTCTTCTCTTGGCCGAGCTGCTCAGGCTGGCGACTGTCGCCTGTGCACAGGCGGATTCGCTTGCGTCGCAGGTCCACCGTCGGAGGAAAGACAGAGGAATGGCGACGGCGAACACCCAGAAAAACGCGTCGAAGGCTGCAAAAAACGAGACGAACAAAGGAAAACGGATCCATTCTCCGTCGACAGTGCGCGAGTGAACTTCTTGTGCGAGTACGGATAACGAACGAACGCGTGCGATGTGCGACAACGAACGTGCGCAATTAACGTAATGTGCGCAATTAACATGCCCAATTGGATCCAATGTTCTGTCACACCGTTAGCCGACTTCTCTGCTCGCGGAAGGCCGCAAGGCTATGCGGACATTCGGCCTCTGTGCGTCAGGTTAGCAGGACAGACAGCCGTCCTGTATAACGTACTCTCTCTGTCGAAGTCATCACCGCATCACCAGTATCCTGATGCATCTAGCTCCCGATCTTTACACGAGCGATTCCCGTTTGGATAAGAAAGGCAGTGCTCGGAAATGTCTCGACGCTTTCTCCCAAACCGACCTCCATTTCTTCTGTTCTTCGTCGTGTGAACGATCCCACATTGATTAGCAGTTACAGGGTGCATAGTTCTTTTTCTATCCGTCAATCCACACATCCATGTCTCGCTCACGCGTCCCCGTTTCAACAAAACAGATGGTTCAACGTCTGACAATACTCCGTCGAACAGAATGCTTAGTGCCCTGTTACACCCTGAACCTCTTCTTCTTCGTTCTGCGGCGTCCCACATACCCGCCCACCACTTATTGATCCTCGGCCTCCCGTTTGCAAGTAGCAAGCACCACTGTCCCGATAACGGCCTGTGGTCTGACCGACTCACGCCGAACATTCTTGCTGAAAAGATCCTTGTGGGATCATGTACCTTGCCGGCTCCCGTGCCTCGAGCTAGGCTGGCATCGCTGTGGCCCCTTCTCCGTCCCTGGGTTTTCTCTCTCCCGAATGGAACCAGTAACAGGCACGGCGAAAGCGAGAACGAATGACTTGAACTATTTCATCGAAGCTTTAGCCAGGATCTTTGCAGATACATCCAACTCCACAAAAGACACGGCATTGGTGCACGCACGTCGAAGGAGGCGAATGATTGATTACAAATCACGCAAAACAAAGCCAGTACAGCTTCCGACGCACATCAATCATATCGTCAGAAAGCTCTTCCACTAGCCGACGTTCACTGCGTCCGCGGACACATTCTTCTGTTCGACGAAGTGCAAACACTGTAGAAAGCTAGATCTCATAGTGGATTGACGTGTTGCTCATCGAGAGGGATAAACAAGCCAGCGGATCGCTTCTGTCGAATCTTTGGCCGAGCAACGCGTTCTTCCAAAAAGAAAACCATCAAAAACCCTCAGGGGACCCCGACATTAAGAGGAATTTTCCATCAGGGACACAACACATTGACCCGCGGCACCGACCTCATAATGGGACGGTGCTGTATGCTTTTTAGACGCCAAGATTAAAATGGCGATGACAGTCAGCTCATCGGCTGAGAACAGAAAGAACAAACTTAGTAGCGCTTGTACAGAGATTTGATCTCTGCTTCGATTCCCAGCGGGGCGAAATGTTCGGCCGATGCTTTGCGGCAGGCCAGCGTCGCTGTTACGAAGTCTTCAGACGACACTACACAGACAGCTCCCCTTCAGAACAGCTCACGCGTGCACAAGATCCTCGCCTTCTGTGAACAGTGATTTGAAGGATGCATCTGCGTGGAACTCGGAAATCGCTTCGGAGACAGATGCGGGATAGCGCTTGGCTTCTTTCCTCTCGAGCTCGCCTCCGACAGGGTTGCGGGATCGACCTGTGTTTTGGGGGAGGCAGTTTCTTCTCTCTCAGGCCTGGAAAGCACATCGTTGCGTCAACGACGACCAGTGCATGCCTGACCCAGGATTCCAGCGGCGATCAGCGCGGCCACGCCGACGTGCGGATTGGCCGTCGCATCGAAACACGTCTGCTCGAAGTGAATGCTGTTCTCGACGCCTTTCATTGGAAAGAGCACACGGATCGTGGCCTCGCTGCGGAAAGCTGCCGTCAGTGTCACGGTCTCGGAGTGTGAGGTTTACCGGTTGTTGACACCCCAGACGGTAAAAAACGCTGGACCAACATCTTGGCTGACAGCGACGAAAGCTGTTTGGCGTGCCGGCTGTGAAGATCATCCATGCGGCTTGGTGCTTGAGGAGTCCGTTATTGAAGTGTGCTGACTCTCTGCAGTCAACGCCCTCGGCGTGGGTCCTTGCAGCACATCCGCTCCATCCTACATGCGACAGACATCTCGTATTGGCGAGATAGGGAGTGTCGGATGACGAGTACCTTCTCTATGCTCATGTGTATGCGGCAGCCAGATCCTGCGCTGTCTGGGAACATCTTCGGCAGAAAGGATGCTTCCAGTCCATTCTTATGGGCAACTGCGACTACGAAGAAACGGAGCATGACTACTATCACACAACAGTTCTGCGCAGAATACCTATTGCTAGGCGCGTCAGCAGGAGATTGTCGCAGGCCTTCAGGGCATCGGCAGGCGCTGTCACGATCTCGAGCTGATCATAGGCCGATTCGTTCTTCTTTCGGAATGGAAGTGTACGACGTCTATGTCTACCTTCTCGAGCATTTCCGAGATCTCTTCCAGCACTACGCGTCGTGGGTGTAACCTTCAGAACACCTCAACAGAATCAAACCTTCCGCATGGACGACCATGTCGCTCTGCGAGGTGCAGCTCTGCTTTGAAAGAGGAGAAGGAAAGCCATGCCCTTCGATGCCCTGCGTGGAGAGAGAACTCCGTCTCGGATCCGATCTGCCAGAAGATGGACCCTCGAAAGGGGTCCATCACGTTCGGCCAGCACCTTGATGTCGTATCCGCACCGTACTCTTCCTTCAGTTTCACCAGAGCTTCTCGAGCACCTGACGAGGACGCTCCGGCGAAACGTCGCCTGCGTCAAAGAAGCTAACGTCAGCTAGGCTGCCTGCCCAATGCGTGATGTGGATGTACCCGACTCTGTGTGGAGATCCCCGATGGCGATCCCAGCGCTCTCCCTCCATGGAAGCCTTCGAAACGTCGTCACGTCTGGCATCACACAGAATTCTCCCGACGCGCCGAACTTGCTCTCTGCCTCGAACATCAACGTTTCTGCGAGAACACGACGGCGACGTAACCCGGAGGCGGAGCGTCAGTGTGGCAGGGCGAAAACGCAGCAGCCACGCACAGACCGAAACCATGCTCCACAATCCTCGCCATGTGTTTCTTCCTGAAGGTCCTGCGACGAAGGGGCAATGCGAGGACTGTCGTTCTTGGAAGGTGCCCCACCTGCTGCGACGAATGCCGCTGACGTCGGCTGTGCACACTCCGAGATAATCGACTTCAGCATCTGCAGACGGCACAGCACGTGAAGGCGAGGAGGCAGCATTCGAGACAGCGAATACCTTGTCCGCCGACGGCGGCGTCTCCATTCATGTCGTCTACGGAGTCTAAGGATGCCAACGCCGGCACCGGAAGGACGTGTGGCCGTCTGCTGCGAGATCTCCAGAAGAATTGCCGTCCACTGTCGCAGCCGATCCTTAGATGCGGAGAGATTGGCGGTTGACGAGGCTATTCTCTTCGAACTGGGCCGAATTCGAGCGGAGCGTGGATTGTTGGGATTCGAACCGGTTGAGAGAAATCGTCGAACAAACAAGGGATCTGATAACCGGACTTGAACATTGTCGCCGATCCATCATCGCCTAGATGTCCGTTCTAGCAGAGCAGCCATCGAACGAACACAAAAGCTGGATCACACGCTGCCAGACGGTCCAGTAGCTCCATCGTCGTCCCCGCCTCAGTCTCGTTCGTAATACGACAGCTGAATCGAGAGCACTTTTCGACGTGAACCGGATAGTTGTTCAACACGCGGCGCGAAATTGTCTTGCTCGAACGTTTTCCGTATCCTGTGCAGGGGAACCGATGATCTCGGAACAGGGCATGCGGCCAAGCACCTTCATCTGCCGAAGCCCAAGCGACGACAAGACTCCTCCAGTCTAACAGGACCGTCTCGACAGTGTGAAGAAGACGTCACTCGTGTTTCATGCATGCTTCGTAAACGCATCACCATGTTAGTCACTTCCGAGCCCTTGCTGGGCGAATCACTGACCGGCAGGACACAAGAAAATGTGCAACCCTAATCTCGGAGACTGACTGTTCGGGAAACGAGAGAAGGACGAGTTCGTGCAAAGTGGAGCTTTGACGTTTTGAGGATAGCGCAATGCTCCGTTTTGGCGAATGCTCTCTTTTCGATGAAAAACTCGCATCGACCGATTCGCGTTAATCGTCAGAAATGCGCTTTGACGAGATGCTTACTGAACAGTCGAGCAATTACAATCTGAATCTCGTCCGTGTTTGCTGTGCAGTCTCGGAGAGAAACAGAAGGAGCACACGTCTCTTTCGAGTCTGCGATGGACAGAAAGGTTGGCGGCGAAGCTAGTTCAATTCATAGCCACTCTGCCACACATGGCCTTAGTCGGCGTGGAGCTGCTTGCTCGAACGACTCGTGAATTACCCGAGAGCCTGATAGGAGACGGCGGCACCATAGATATGCGTGTCGGCCCACGTGTCGAAATGGATGATGCATCCTCTCGTCGTGACATCGGACACTTTGAGATTCCAACGATTGTTGCGTCCACAATCGACGTCAAGACTTGTAAGCCAAGCGGTGACGGAAGGGGGTTCGTAGAATATGACGTCGAACTCGACCTTGACGCTTTTCTCGCATCTAGCACTTTCTCAGCTCAGGTCTTACTTGTCTGGCACAGCAATCTTTAACTGTCTGAAACTCCACAAGTCCGCTAGAAATTGCTATCCCTGAAAAGACAACCACCATCGTCACAAGAACAACAGTTGTAGAGAGTGCGACCTCCGACGCGCATTGCGTAGATTCACTCGTTTGTGTCGTTGGTATCTTTGTCAGTCGCTAGTAGAAAAGCTCAGCAAAGCTGGGAGAACATAAGTGAAATGCAACCCGTTCGCGGCGTCCGTCGGAGTCCTGCAGATCTGCGGAGAAGACGCGCAGTCAATCGCGTTCGAAAAGCAAGAGACCGTACGTACTGTGAAGTTTAGTGCAGAGAAACGCTCTTGAACAACAGTCGGAGTATCAAGAGCGAAAACAAACTCGGCGTCGCGTCAAGGGTATCAAATCAAAACCTCGGGTTTCGCCTCCGTCGAAACGACAGGACAGTCCGGACAAAACGAATGTCCCCGTCACGCTCACCTAACGAGGTCACCGAGAGTTCTCACGACGCCCGTCGCGAGGTGGAGGTCAGATCGCTAAGACGATCGTATCTTGCGTGTTCGCAGAGTGAATCGTCCCGCGAGAGTCAACGTGTGTCAAAGACCAATGGCTTCGCTCTCAACGCCCGCTGTGGTATCGCAGTATCGCTAAACCGAAGGAACACGTTTCAGGTGTTCTGGACTTTGCTGTTTTCAGTACGCGGGGAACCGTACACCAAACCGAGACGAGAATTCCAATTACGCTCTCTTGTTTTCACTCAGAGACAGATATGGATGCTAGTCCTATAGAGATGCTTTAAATGACAGACAAAACGTGTTCATCCTGACAACATGCGCAATTTAGCTTCGAAAAGTACGAGGAACCATTGCTCGTTCGGAGAGACGACTTTCGTGACATTGTCCCGGTGAAATCGAACGGGACAGGAAACAATCTCAGCGACGTCTTTCTTCAAGTAGCGAGCATCTCCGTCTCATTACCATACCTGCGTTACACAGTCTGAAAAAAAGAGTGATAATGGATTAAACACACAGGACCAGACCGCCCATGATTGACGTCACACAGCGCGCAAGGCTCTCCTGGTCGAGTGATCAATGAACGATAGATGTGACTGCTGTAAACATGCTCCCTCCATACATAGCTCCGCACTTTCAAAGGAAAATCCGATTGTCGTTGCGAGCTCCTGTGGTTCCGTATTGTCTGCGATGACCAATGACGTCATCCGTCGTTTGCAATCTTTACGTGTTCCTCGCTCTTCTTGACTCTGAGACTTCAACGAGAGAAGCCGATGCGATCGAACGCAGTCTTCTGTAGACCTAGAGGTCTGTTGCTTTGTTCTTACCTGTAATGAGATCTGGCCTCGGATTGAAGGAGGCGGACCGGACGATCACTGTCGTGACGATGGCAGTACTGCTTCTTTGTGACGGTACAGCCGCCGCAGAGGCGCCAACGGGCGAAGATGAGTCCATCGAGAGATTGGACACGGACGCAGGACAGAATACAGTGGACAACCGCGACCGACCGACTTGTTGCGACCGGAGAACGCAGAGCTAAGGGAAGAGAAGAACCGCTGGCCGAATGAAGCAATTAAGCGGCGTCGACGACATGCAACGCGGTGCCCTTGTCCTAGAGAATCGACCAAGTCGACGACGACTCTGTTTATGGATGTATGCTACCGATTGCATCAATCGCGCATCCGTTCTACGGAAGCGAGGACAGAACAGGATCCATCGCCGTCGTCCTTTTCTCGTCGAACCGTTAGCCCTTGGACAGCTGCTTCGCCGAACACCTGCTGCAGCGAGAGCTGCCAGTCGACGCGCAGATCGTGGCCGCCGACTGGCGGCAGCGATCTCGGGCGGTCGCGGATGCGCGGAATTGGCGAAATGCGACGGCCGTTTAATGGCACCATTACGTCGCATCACCCGAATCGACCTACCGTTTCCGTCCGCGCAGCGGATTTTTCAGGGGGGTATAGGTCGTGGAAAACATGTCTACCGTGAGGATCCCCCGAGTGGGGGCGGATCCTTGCGCCGGACTCAGAGGAGGGTGTCCCATCAGTGTTGACCCGGTTGAGTCTGGCACGCCCGCGCCGAGTTGGATGGGTTCCGGCGGGGAATGGACACCGTGGCGCCAGTTCGGAGCGCGAACGGAGCTCGCTAGGCTCAGGGTAGTGTCACCACCCGAACAAAAACTATTGTCCCTTCGCCTTCGAGTATCCTTAGCCGCCGAAAGACGAAACGAACGCGTCGGTTCCTCGCGAAATCGCGGTAGCGAACGCCGAGTGTCTTTCTAAACTTCGCCTTGTTACACGGGTCCAACGTCTCCATCGTTACAGCTCAGCAGAAAGCGAGGTCGAACGGCGGCAGATCGGCGGACGGAGCGTCCGACTTCGACGAATTCCGGAGCTCGCGCCCGTGCTGTTCTTGGGGCTCGTAGGAAAAAAGCTCGCCGACTCCTCTTTCTCGAAGGCTTCGCCACGCAAAGGCGGCGAGACGGCACGACGATACTCGAGTGTTGATGACGTGTCGATGTCCCTGCGAGCTCGTCGTGGTTCGCGGACTGTGGATCCCTCCCTCACTTCGTCAGCGGAAAGTGGGCATTGCAAAGGACGCGTAGCCAACTCGCCAGACGGAGCCGAATCGACAGCCCGGGCGGGCACCAGTTGTCGCGTTGAGACTGTCCGTCTGCGTCGCAGAGGCTTTCTTCAAGAAGTCTGCAGCATCCTCGTGCACTGTTCAAACTCGGTGTCTCTTCCAGCCGCATTCAAAGTGGCCAAGAAACACCCGTCTTTCATCCGAATTCCCGTCTCGCTGCGCCTCGTGTCTTTGCTTCGGCCCTCTCTTCGACGGTCAAGGAATGAATGCGCTGCGGAGGCTTCCCCCCGTCTGCTGACGGAGGACAGGCGTTCCGGCAGTCGCTGGACTTGTCGGGACCATCCGCCTGTTGGTTCTTCTGCAGCTGTGCGTCGCTGGTCGCGTTCGCACGGAATTCTCTCCATGGACTGACGGAACGACTTCGAGATACGCCTCGACCGTCGACAGCTCGCTCAGGCGCTGCTCGCCGCAAGTCGAACCGAGAGAATCGCGAACGCTAACCCTTGGCCCCCTGTTGCGGGTTCCGTCCGCATCGACTGTCCAGGCGTTCAGCGTTTATCTCGGAACAGATACAGAGGGTATGACTACATTTCGTGGTAGCGAGTGTCGTCTTAAGCCATCTCTTCCGAGGTAGGTAGGTATACCTGAGAGGTTCAGAAACGTCTGTTCGACATTGGAACAGAGCCTTCTGGAGAGCGAACCGTTTCCAGTTTACAGTCTCTCAGAGCGAAGAAAAGAACCGGCGTCCTCGGTGTCGCATCCAGAAGGCACTGTGTGCCAAACCGCGACTGCGCGGTTCGTAATCTCGTCAATCAGAATGGGAGACCTCGCTCAAGGGTTTTCGAGAGAATGACTTTCGGTACTTGGGACCCGGGACGGAACGCTGTCCCGAAGAACTGTCTACTCGGCAGGCTACGCATCGGATTTCCCAATCTTGACATCCGGCGGCCATGTCTCAGCCGCGAGCTCCCGGATATCCTCCTCGTCCTGTGCGGACAGTTTCTACGGCAGAGCGCGGCCTTCGCTGAGGAACTTCGAACGCTTTCGGGTGGCGACGTGTCCGCGCGCGTCAGGTGTTGTGATTGGCACGTCCCTGCATCGCCGAAGTGCTTTGCATCTGTATCGGCTGTGACTGGAAACCCTCAAAGCATCCAGACGCTCCTCCTCGCTGCGGACCTCGAAAGCGGTTGAAAGGAGGCGCCTCGCTTGGCGACGCCGCGATTGACTCCCTCGACGTTGCTCGAGCGTGTCAGACACGATGGAAAGATCCTCTTCACCCGGTCGACAGGTGCCTAGCGAGATCTCTCCGTGCGATCGACGGGAGGGCAGCCAGAAGCTTTGCTGCTTTGGCCGCACCGTACAGAGACGCTTCCCACACACATCTCTGCCGGTGCCAGGTATCCCAACGCCAAGCACGCGGGTCTATTCGTCGATCGAGGTGACGGGGATTTTCCGTTCTTGCCTCTGCGAGCATCCGCTTTCGGCTCTTCTCGTGTTCAGATGGACAAGCGCGTCTGGGAAATCGACGGATTCCATGCTGTGGCGTTGCGCCGTGTGTCTTTCGACGTATTCCTCCTCTGCATCGGGAGACCTCAGGCGACGCGCTGGAATGGCAGCGCGCTGCTCTCCATCCATTCTCTGCCGATAAAGTGATCTCGAGAAGACACTTGTGCGGACGTCGGGAGGAGGACATCTCTCGCCGAGGAGATGAAAACCTGCCCAGCCCGGAACGATGGAGTCCCTGCAGTCCGCAGAGGGAAGTACGGGGAAACGAATTGCCGACGAAGGAACACCTGCCGCGCTTCTCCGGCTGTTCTCGGAGGACCTCGAGTTTCGACTTCGTGTGGCTCTCTGGGACTCGTCGCGCGATCGGATTTGGAAATCCGTTGACCGGGAAGCTGCCTCCGTCTGAGACGTCTGTGGTCCTCCTCGGCAAGGTGGCGCCTAACCAAAAGGAACCGGAACAAACCAAAAGCAGACGACGACCACACTTTCGACGCGCCCGCCTGCTCCGCTCGGCCTGAAGCCGCGTCGACGGACGATGGATGATCTTGCAGCTCTCTCCGCCCGCCTGAGCGGGAACCAAGGTCCAGCAGGCACCTCGGGAATCTCGCCCTTTGATCTACGCCGAAACGCCACGCACGATACAGGTAGATCCATCCGATGGCGGGCGGATCGGCTGGCCATCCGGATAGTGTACCACAGCCATCACTCAGGCGGCGGAAGAGGACACCGAATCAAGTGTCGCTTCTCCAAAGACAACCGCCCTTGCGCAGATAACGCGTCGCGGCGAGCTCGGCGTGTGGCTCGGCGAGCCGATCAGACACGAGAAAGTCCACATCCACCACTGTCGGGATCCAAGTCGGGACTGGCTTCCGGACTCTCGTGGACGTGGAGAATTGCGAAGCGCCAAGGGGCGACGGCGAAGAACTCGCCTGCGAATCCCTACACGTCGTGCACCTTCGCGTTTACGCACCTCGCCATTCTCGCATCCGGCCGCCGACGACTTTTTCTCGAACCTCAAAGCATCTTCGCCCGTTCCTGCCAAACGGATCCGGCAGGAGAAAACGCGAGGACATCTTTGACCTCCCGTGTACTCCGTCAGAAAGAGGAAGCGTATCTCGAGATCGGTGCAGCGGGATGGCCTCGAGTCATCCGATTGTTGAATCTGCGTGCACCGGACGATGTCGTACTGCAAGCCGTACGACGCATCGTCGGGAGGTGCATCGACTCGAGGGGCGCGTGGCCATCGTGTCGCACAAGTCCTCACCACTCAATCGTGGACGAATCGGTCGTCAAGGAGACCTGTCAGAGCCACGGCAGATCGACGAAGTGCAGCGGCGTCCTATGGATGTGATCAGGAGACAGGCTTTCGTCGTCTTTGTCTCTAGCGGCTCTGGAACAGTTGGAGACTCCTGGCGGATGTGACGCTCAAGGCAGACAGTCATGTGCGTTTTGGGGGTCGGTGTAGGACGGGTAGCACGTGGAGACTCGAAGACGGTGGGTCTTCCATCGGTGAGATCGCCTGTACGAGAATCAGCTCTTTCTCTTTTCGGTTTCCGCATCGACGCCTTCGCGGGTCGCTTCCTTGTCGGAGAATACGAATGTGCCGCCTTACCCGACGGTACTAGGCCACCCGTTGTCGATATCATCCTTGATTAGGCTTCGGCTGCACGGACCAGAGAGCGCATTCACGCAGTTGTCGCCCGGCGACGCAGGCGACCGCGTTTCGCGCTGTGTCTATCGTGTTGAGACGTCCGACAACAGCAGGCGCGGCATGGCCGGAAACGTCGAAGCGACGGAGAAGGAAGCGGGGATCCCTCCTGTCGAGGCCGGCTCGACGGATGCCGACCGCCAAAATCGACACGGCGGTCGAACTGCCCGACGGAAAGCGATACGGTCGCGGGTGCATTCTTTCGATCCTCCCTGAGACGAACGGAGCTATCGACGCCTCCTGTGATGCTATCGGCGATTTGCGAAGACGTTCCTGCTGCCGATAGCGCAGAGGTCTCGACTAGGAGCATTGGCATGGATTTTGGATGACACCGAGATAGATCGCGCAGAACGGACAAAGGCGGAATCCGGGGAAAGACAGAACTTGTGCAAGCACACTAGCCAGTGTCGATTTTCCTGTGTAGTTGAACGCGGACGCTTGTAACATGGCCGAACTTGAAAGACACTCGGCGTTCGCTACCGCGATTTCGCGAGGAACCGACGCGTTCGTTTCGTCTTTCGGCGGCTAAGGATACTCGAAGGCGAAGGGACAATAGTTTTTGTTCGGGTGGTGACACTACCCTGAGCCTAGCGAGCTCCGTTCGCGCTCCGAACTGGCGCCACGGTGTCCATTCCCCGCCGGAACCCATCCAACTCGGCGCGGGCGTGCCAGACTCAACCGGGTCAACACTGATGGGACACCCTCCTCTGAGTCCGGCGCAAGGATCCCACCCCACTCGGGGGATCCTCACGGTAGACATGTTTTTCACCTCCTATACCCCCCTAAAAAATCCGCTGCGCGGACGGAAACGGTAGGTCGATTCGGGTGACGCGACGTAATGGTGCCATTAAACGTGTCAGATCAAATGGACGGAATGGACGCATTATAGACATAAAAGATCTGCAGACGGATCTCCCTTGTAATCGATTCGATTTCGTCTGACATGGTTTCGGAGCCTCTCGGTTCTCGACGCTTTGTAGCAGGATCGTTTGTCCTGCTTAGTGTTCTAATATGTTGCCTGTGTCCTACGACAACCGTCGCCACTGCCGCTGGCCCTGAAGGAACTCGCCATACGAAGGAGGACAAAACCCTAGGCGGCGGTTACGACGAAGAAGAGATGAAAGAGCTGCGGAGAAACCTACGAGAGTTGCAAGAGGATGTGCAAACCATACTGAAGAAGATCCAACAATCAGAAGAACTGCACGAAGGGACGTATAGCGCACGGACGTGGTTCGAGTGGTTCATGGGATCCGAACCCGAGGCACCCGCTCCCGAAGCACCAATGGGACCGCGCGAAGCCTGCATGAACTTTTTTGAGTGCTTTACCGCCTGCACGGTGATGGCTTTTCGCTCGGCCAAGATGGTGTGGTTATCCGTCACGTTGCCGATCCTTGGCGAAAGGGCGGAGTGGATGGCCGCCGTCGCCTCCACATACCTTCCAATGAACAACTTCATTGAGGTTGTTCGGAGTCTCTGCTTGATCATCATGTGCTACCAGTTGGCGAAGGCCATCATACCAGCACCAATCTTTGAGGTCCTCATGCAGATGATTTTATCACCGTTCACATTGACCCGGGCAATAATCTGGTCAATGGTGGACTTTTTGGGAACCGCATGCTTCAAAGAAGCATGGGGCAACCTCAAGGAGTATTGGAAGATACAAAACTCAGACAAAGATGAAGGCATGGCAAGGGATCAGACCAAGGACGGACAAAAACGGACACAC
Organism: Botrimarina sp.; assembly: GCA_965263145.1. GTDB lineage: Bacteria > Planctomycetota > Planctomycetia > Pirellulales > Lacipirellulaceae > CAYGQU01. The sequence goes on along the minus strand of CBDHGO010000008.1, from coordinate 33,031 downwards.
ACGAGCAGATCTCCAACAAAATCCGTTGGAGGAGCCCCCCTCAAGGACTTTTGTCCAACACGGCGGACCATAAGATCGAAGAAGGACTTAAACGTGGTAATGGAGAACGTGAAGTTTCAGATCAGTGATGAATTCTCCCGAATTCACGCATTGCTGCACAGTTTAGATGACACAGACGCGGCAACGGCGAGATTCGCTGCGTTCTTAAGGAAGGAGTGTGCCAAGATCACAAACTCCGAGACCCTTCCCCAGAGCTCTCACACAGCGCAGGCTTGTGGCCTCAAGATCCAGAATCTATGGGACGGTGTGGTCACCAAGGCACACCAGTACTTTGCCGCTGCCGGAGGTGATGTCTTCGCGTCGCTTCAAGAACTCCAAGGCTTACGAAAAGAAGCCGGCGAGGACCTGCCACAGTATATCGCGCGATATATCTCCACATGGGCCAATCTGGAACCCTCGGTTCCAGAGCCGAAGGCAATTGAAGTTCTTCTCCCGGTGTTACCAAGGGACTTTGTGAGGAACATGTCGGGACAGAGCATCCATGAGACCACACTAGATCAGGTTGCTCGAGCGTTTCGGAACTACAATGAGTGGTTGACGAACGCTCAGCAGCAACAAGTGCAAGCGCCGCTGAGGCAGTTTCGCGCTCAGGATCAGGGGAGAGCCCCACCTTTCAGAAGAGACATGAGACAGGACCAGCCGCGTGGCCGTCAGTTCGTGCAGCGTGAGACGAGGAGGTGTTTCATCTGTGGGAAGCAAGGACATCTTGCGGCCCAATGCCCTACTCGAAGGACGGTCCATGAGGTCAACGCTCCGGAAGGATTTGAACTGGCCCTGGCTCCACAGACGACCGTTCAGGGACAAGAGGTGCAGCACAACCGAGAGCCGAACGAAATCCAACCCGAAACACCGGAACAAGTTTTCCACGACGAGGGATCTGACGTTGAAGAAAGTGCGCTTCGGAACGAGAGCGTGAATGTTTTCTCTATAGCGAAAGCTGGGAATCCATTTGTAGCCAAGAAGATCCACATCACGTTCCAGTTCACCGACAAGCACAAGAAGAGCCAACCGGTGAAGACGTTGGTAGACACAGGAAGCTGTGCGAACGTGATTTCCTTCTCAACTCTTCAGAAGTTGGGATACGCCAAGGCTGACTTGATACACGACTCAGGGGTGCCGACGGCATTGACCGGATTCGCAGGCGAGGACGCCAGAACATTGGGAGGCATCTTCCTGAAAGTACGCTTGGGGCGCGTGACGCGCGAGGTGCCATTCATCGTGATGAACGATGTCCTCACGCACTGCATTCTCGGCATGCCGGCAATTGACGCTTTCGACTTCCACATCCGTGGACGCGCGCGTGCAGTGTCTTTTTAGAGCATCCTGCCGAGGAGGGCGACTCCGCAGGATTTCGAATTGTACAGCTTTGGGAGACTGAAAAAGGAATACGCCCTTTTTGTAGACAGAATTTCATCAAGTTCCCGTTAGGAAAGACGAAGTTTGTCCCGCCACATGAGTGGGTCAGTTATAATTTTCCTTGGGCTGTTCGTGGAGACCTATCTTCTGTGTCGTTTCACTGCTCTTTGAATAGATTCCCGTTCCTTGCGTGTGTGACAATTTCGGATTCTGGACAGTTTCGTTTGAACGTTTACAACACATCAGCTGAGGCCCAAGTTTTGCCGGGGCGTACATTTGCATGTAGTTTTTGGTATTCCGGTCCGATGCAATGCAGATTTTTACCCGTTTGGACCAAGGACGATGGGGCAGATCGAGCAGTCAAAGCTGTGTTTTCTGTCAGTGGCGATCTGTTTTCCGAGTTTCCTGAAGTATTTGACGACGAAGCGTACTGTATGACTCCCGCAATGAAGTCTATGCGCGTCGACATACGAGAATGTCGATTGAAGTGCGATCCAGTTTTCGGTGGTCAGCGAACTTGCCCGAAGATCGATCATTTGGTACCTGAGAACCGAATTCGAGAGGAACTAGATTCCTTTCTGAAGAAGGGTTTTATTGAACGTGTGAACTCTAGTGACGGCGTTTTTCTCACGCCGATCTTTTTCTTGCCGAAGAAGGATGGCAAGAAGATTCGGACTTTGAACGACTATCGAAAACTCAATGCGATGTGTGACTTCTCGACTGCGACTTTTGTCGATGCGATGCGGACGATGCGATCTATACCTCGAAACTGGAAGCATTTTAGCAAGTTAGACCTTTCGAATGCCTTTTTTAGTGTGGGACTGAGTCACGAAACATCAAAGCTTTTTGGGTTCAACATCTTTAACGAGACATACGTGTGGAGGGTAATCCCCCAAGGTTTCGGGTGGAGCCCTATCTGGTTTGTGGAACGCGTAAAGGACATCCTGCACGGACTTCCAGTTGTTGTTTATGCCGATGACATTCTTGTTGGTGCTGACACGAGGACTGAACATGACCGAGTTCTACGTTTGGTACTGCGAAGATTTGAAAAGTTTGGTTTGCGATTGAACAGAGACAAGGTCATTTTGGCTGCTTCGGAGATCGATTTTCTCGGTTTCCGCGTGAGAGCAGGTGGCTTCAGCCTGAGACAGTACATGGAGGAGAAGGCATCGAAGACACCGAAAATTGGGCACTACAAACAGCTCGAGAAAACGATTGGGGCACTCAGTTTCTGCCGAACGCATGTCCCCAACCTAAGCAGAAAGATGGAGGCACTTCACTCAGCCAGACAGAAAGCTCTGAAGCGCCCGAACGAATGTAGCGAAGCGTGGTGGAGAGAGATCAACGAGAAGGTCCGCGAGATCTGGACGAGCGTAGTGCGGGACGGTGTCGACCTCAGTCTCGGCGGGTCGTTCGACTCATTCGAACTCTACGTGGATTGGAGCGGACCTCACCGAGGGTATGTCCTATTTGGCCAGTGTGAATCCGCGGAGAAGAAGTGGATTGTCTCGGTGGGATCCACGAAGGATCCGATCCCTCACCAGAGTTCCTTCCTGGGTGAGCTTCGGGCAGTGAAGTGGGCACTCCAACAAACAACACAGTTTCGCGGAACCAAGAAGACGAAAGCATACATCGACAACAAATCGGTGGTCGATGCCCTCAACAAGGGGATTGCAGCGTTCTGTGATGACCGAAGGTGCGCTCGAGTATTTGCCTTCATATGCGAGAATGAAGGGAACGTGCTGTTTTCGTATCTGCCTGGAAACTTGAATCACATCGCCGACCAGCTCTCTCGAATTGGTTCAACCGAAGTGGTGCAGCAGGTCAGGGAGAGAGCAGTCCTGGCGATTGACCGCCCATCGGAACGAGAAATCGAGCGGAAAATACGTTCCGCCCACTTTGGACACTGGGGATACATGACGACGCTTCAGAACTTGCTCCTCGAATCCGAAAGGTGGCCAAACATGGAACGAGACGTGCGCGATTTCGTGGCTAGATGCCCGAATTGCGCTTTCAACGGCGAGGAGCAGCGAAGGGATGCACCGAGCACAGAAATCTCTCGCAACATCGGCGAGAGAGTTTTCATGGATCACTGTGGACCCTTCTTTGATGGGTCGCATATCCTTGTGATCGTCGATGATGCAACGAAGTGGATCGAAGCCATAAGAACTCCTGGAACCGGAGCCGTGCACGCAATGAAGGCATTGGATCGGTGGCAAGAGAGACACGGTAGGATCGAACTGCTGTGCACAGACAACGCAAGCGCCTGGAACTCGGACATGTTTCGTCGGTGGGCGGCATCTCGGAACATTGACACGCGAAGAAGCCCGAGCTATCATCACCAAGCCAACGGGCTTGCGGAGCGCAGCATCCAGACGCTGTGCGAACGGATCAGACGTCTTCTGAATGGTTCGACGAGAGCGTGGCCTCAAGCGATACAAGGAGCCGTGGACGCTATCAATACATCGTGGAACTCGGTAACAAAAACTACGCCACAGTCCCTCATGTTGGGCATCGATCGGAATGGTGTCCTGTTGGACGAGGAAGCGATTCAAAAACTCTGGGAGAGCGCGTTGAAGAGCTCTCAGATGGCGAAGGTGTACGAGAGCAATCGGTTCAAGTGGAAACATCCACGACTGTCGAAGCCAATACGTCGCGGCGACTGTGTGCTCTTGAAGAACTACCACCAGATGAGCCACCCGCTCAGGAAGCTAGGTCCGAAGTGGATAGGTCCCTTTATAGTTGAAGAACAGAGATCAGACTCGACGTGGATCATCCGAGAGCGAAGAAACTCACCACCTGTTTTGGCCCACTCTTCACAAATAAAGCCATACCTAAATTAGAGACCAACTAACGGGAACGTAGTTTTTTTTTGTTTTCTTTCAAGCTGCGCATATCATTTTCAAGTGTTTTTTTCCCCTTTCGGAGTTAGCGCTTGGAAGGTGATGTGCCCATGTCAGATCAAATGGACGGAATGGACGCATTATAGACATAAAAGATCTGCAGACGGATCTCCCTTGTAATCGATTCGATTTCGTCTGACAAAACGGCCGTCGCATTTCGCCAATTCCGCGCATCCGCGACCGCCCGAGACCGCTGCCGCCAGTCGGCGGCCACGATCTGCGCGTCGAATCTGTCGTGCGCCGTTCGTCCGTCGAAGCAAAACGCGCTCGTTACCGACGTAAACTCAGACGATCCTGCCGCACCGAAGACGCATCCAGATTTCGCGTCGGCTGCGGCGATCAAAGGTAATCTTGGCAACGCGAACCCGGTCACTTCACTCGAAAGCAAGAAACGTGCCTGACCGATGCACGACGACGTTTTCGTCACTCCTACCGGTCTGCATCGACTCGTTCACTCCGACGCCGGGCTCACCACTCTCGCTGCGCCGTGTCCATTTCGGGCATTCGGGAGAGGAACCCGGTTACGGCGGGACGAGGCCAAGCAACGGATGCTCGCACTGGCCTCTCCAGTTCAATGGTGTCGAAGGATCCTATCGGTGTTCTCGGGAATCGTTCCTAAGAGACCTACGGCCGCGGACGCGAATCAAGTCGCCCGGCGACACGATTGATCTCCTTCGCGAGTGTGGGTGGGGTCTGCGATGACGTTCCCGTTGCGATCTTTGGTCGTTAGCGTCAGGGAGATGGCGACGAGAGACGCGTCTGTTAGCAATTGAATTACCCCGGCCACGAGCACACGCACGTACTCACTGCCGGTATAGGTGCTCGAAAGGCCTCGCGCAACATCAATGGCCGCAGTTCGTCGTGCTACAAAGAGTTTTCCAATCTCCACCGCTCACGTTGGACAAGCACACGCATCGGTTACGAAGCGGACTTAAGGCTCTGCGTTCAGATAGCCCAGTATAGACCAGTTGGATCGGAGTTGGAACATGTGCCGGGGACAATCTTGGCTACTGCTGAGGCGGCACAGTGCAGAAAAGACATCGCCCAACAATCAAAAACCAGTCGTCGGACAAAGACGCTGCTGTTATTCGTCACTCTGCCACATAGGATAGACAGCACACGCATCCCAACACTACCCGGCACTGTTCTTTGCTGCGGCGTTGAGTTGGAACTCCCGTCCGCTGCTTGAGACGGCGGAAATCGTCGCAGTAGAGCCAGGAGACGGGTCACAGACTGTCTATTTCTCCGTCGCCGGACACAGTTCGCCGTCTTGTGTTACTCAATGGAGAGAACGAGCGAGAGGTGCGCGAGTTCGAGTCGAGCACTCCTTGACGAACACAGCGATCATGCATTGTCCGACACCTTTCACTCAGACGACTCAGACGTTCGGCGGTACAAGAGAACACGGTGCCAGGAAATCGTCCGTCCTCCGCGGGAGTTCCGCGGTCTCATCCCACGAACGGATTGTCATTTCTGACGCTTTCTCCGGTCGTGCAGCAGCCTGCCACATCTGCAACGAACTGATGACGCCACTGCGACTCTCCGCCGCATTCTTTCGCCACGAGACCCGGGCGCCGACGCGTCGACGATTCTCGAGGTGCAAACAAGTTCGAAAGCATCACCGCAATGCAGAACAGTCCTTTAGCATCTCAAGTATCCAGACTCGAATCACTCTCGAGACGAAACCTCTGGTTTGCAACAAACAAAAGCGGCTTCTGGTGCAAATCGAGTTTCGACGTCGCCGAGGGGCGGGCAAACAGACCAAACTCCCTCCATCAGTAGAGCTCGAATGTCGGCGATCCGTGTCCGTAGGTAAAACAAGTACAAGTCGTGCCACAGTCTTGTCGCATCGGCTGTCGCCCTTTGATGTCTACTCCGCGAGGATACGGAAGGCAGTGCGAGCAGGCGTCGGCGGGCAAGGAGGCCAGTGTCTTCTTGGCAGGGTCCTCGCATGTCGACAACGAGAGTGTTACGACGACGATCCTTCTCTTCCCGGATGACCGTCGTCTCGCTTCCTGTCATCCAATCACCGAGAATGGAGAGCCCGTCGACGGGTGAATGAAAGGCCAGCGTCTGTTCACCTCCTGTCCTTTTTGCCAGAGGCCATCGCATTGTAGACACACGCCCGCAACTGTCCGTCCACACATCCTCTATCGCCATCGCCAGTGGAGGGATGCGTGCGTGCACCTGATAGAGCTCTTCGTTGAGCTGTGGCGTCTGGAATGCGAACGCAACGTTGCGCGCGTCCTCGCCATCTTTGCCGATGTCCGTCGGTCCGGCGCACATGCGATCGACGAGGGGACGCAGTCCACGGCCGTCTGCGAGAGTATTTCCGGTGAGAACTTTGTTCAGAGAATTTGACTTGAGGGTTTTCTTGGCTCCCCTTTTGTCGTGTCCATCCCGCGACAAACCGTCCTCGGCGGAGTAAACCTGCTTCCGATGCGCCAGCTAACTCCGACGGAGCAAGTGTGGCCAGGTTCATGATCAACGGACTGTGGATCCCCTGGCAGAGTCGTCCGAGTCCCTCGCTCGTTGACTTACTGGACGGTGTCTCCAAGAAGTCTTTTGTGCGGCTCCGATTGCTCGAGTTGCGACAAGGCTTGTTCGATGAGCTGTACGACTGGCACAAGTTGTCGGCTTTCAGTTTGTCCTCGCTGTTCACCGCGTCGCATCACGAAGACACTGGCATTTCATGGACGAGCGACCCGTTCCGAAGAAATGACGTTTTGTTTTTCTACAGAGTTTCGAGTTTTTTTTTGGCTCGGACGCGTTCCGCGAGATGTGTTGCTTCCGCCTTGAGCTGATGTGCGAAGCCGTTCCCTTTCCGCCTTCCTCGGAGGCGAAATCTGAAAAACGACGTCGAGAAGATGAAAGCAGAGACCAAACAGTGAATGTCAAGAAGATGCGATCGGCTATCAGGTGCGACCATCCAAGGTCATCTTTCGCAGAGAATTCGAGATTCTTGTTGTCGCTCGGAGCTGTCTGCATCGCGTCTCCTTGCGAAGGAGAAAAGCTCCAGAGAGAGTCGGCGCTTCCGGTCTCGTTTCGGTCGAAAACGGAGCCCAGAGTGCCAAGACGGGTGTCCAGGGCGAGTGCGAAAGCAAAGGCGTTTCCAACTCCGCAATCGCGTCTCTGCACCCGCATTCTTTGACTCCTGACGGCATAGACACGCCGCCAGAGATGCGCAGGCACGATGCCCTCGTAAACGTAGGGAAAGCGGGCGACGGAAACTCAGGAGCATCCCACATCCGCCTTGCAAAGGAGTGTTCGACCCCCGACGGACTGAGGAGGACCGTCGGAAGGACCTTTCGCCCAGACATCGCCATTCTGTCGGCCGCCGGTTGCTCTACAAATGACGATCCACGATGCCTCGAGAGGTCGCTACCGCAGGAACAGACTGTGAGATGGCAGAAACAAGTCAAGCTCCGTCCGGCTCAATGACACAGAAGAAGTCTTGCCGGAGTCAACGAACCAAACGCGCGACTTTGCACGATGGACGCGTCATGACTGCGCGGATCGTCAGGGATTTTATCGCCTTCTCGAATCACGCCTCCACGCACTCATGGCCAAGATTATCGAAACCACATCGTCACACTTCTGCTTCCGCGTACACGGCAGTCCTAGTTGAAATGGATCGACGGCCGCCTTGTGCGGAGCGCCTCCATACGCTGGAATGAATGATCCGCTTTTTTGCGGCAGCCTGAAGGTGACCCATATCTGGAAAGGAAAACGAGGGCGGCACCCTCGTCGAAGCAGAGGTCTCTTATGTGGGAGCTTGTACGCTACTCGGGCATCTCGATGAAGCGCACGTGATGCTGTCGGTTATCGGCAACGTGCTGTGCGGCTGCCAGTTCGATAGATGATTCTCTCTTTCTCTCGCAGGACTGTCGCCCGTGCGGATCTAAGAAGTCGTTCGTTCACTGCTGCGTTCCGTCCTTCCCGAATCGATCGATCTTTGAAGGAGTCAGCCGCGGAGGAGGCCTTTCTCGCATGACAATCCACTGCGCGTCGAACGCGTCAATGCGGGAAGAGCAGGCGAAGAGAGGAGTCTCGGCGCGAGCTGAGCGGGATTCCATGACCAAGCCCCGTTCACCGACTTCAATGGCGTCCACATGCAGACGACCCGAAAGGTCGAACTTCCTTACCGAAACCCGCCCCTTCGAGATTCGTGAACGAGAAAGAGGAACGCTAGTGGATCGTGCCGTGCGTTCCCTTAGGTGCAGACGCGCTGAGACGCTTTGCACAACGAGGATCTGTCGAAAAGCGTTCATGACGTCGAGGCCCGTGCTGTCGCTAACACGAAAGACGACACCGAACGTTTGCGAACCTGACACAGTTGCAGGCAGAACGGCAGTTGGATGCCATCGACAGGTTCTGAATGCCGTGCGGACAGACTTCGCGACAGCACAGCATGTGGAGTGTGGGTAGAAGCCTTGTCGACAAAGAGGTACACCGCAGATCGGGAAAACGGTCAGGTAGAAGGCGCGTCCGCCGTCAACAGCGCGACGAGGGAGGATTGAGTAGAGCATCGGACACTTGGCGTCGGAAGCACTGCGAACGAGCTCTAAATGGATTCTTCGGTCGTATGCGACAATCGGCATCGATGCCCCAGCGAGGACGAGACGCTGGGAGGAGATTCAGACAACAAACGTAGCTGAATAACTCACCGTTGCGATTTGTGAAGGCCCTCCATCCGACGCTGAGTGAAGCGGCGTACGTCTGTGGTCGGTCACGGCGCCCACATTCGCTCCGCGAGTCAAAAGAGTTTGAACGCGAGTGAACTTGCGGACGAATCAAAGGCGTCCGATGCTCTCCCGGACGATCTCTGTGTGTCCGAAGCTGGCTGCCGTGTGAAGTGGTGTCCATCCATGATGGACCTGCGTCGATATAAGAGCATGGCCCGGAGGGCGACGGCAGCGGAAGGAAATTGCGGATCAGACCGCACCTTGAAGGCGGGAAGGACGGCGAGACTGCACTCGAGCGTCGCGGAGTGCAGCGGAGAATGCTCCTCCGAGTTTACCTACATGAAGGATCTGCAGATCGCGGACCCTCTGGACAGTGAATGCGCCTCGGCGGATCGCTTGCACTCGACGCGTACGTGACAACTGCATCGTACAACCTGTGGCAGACCGACGCAGATTGAGACGAACCGAAGTCTCTCGCGCAGACGGCCGGATCATTCGTCCTCTACCCTGCAGGCGTCTAGTGAAGAGGCGATTCATCCTTCGATCGTTGGCACGAGATGGCTGCGGTGCTCTTCCACAGGATCGATTCGCAGGCGGCCGATGGAACGCATCAACGTCTCTCGCGCATCGAAAAGAGCGACTGGATCATGGAGGAGTCTATCAAAACATCTTTACTCATGAACAAATGTCATTCGCTAAATGGGCATCAAGGCCGACAGCGGAATAGTAATGTTGCGACAAAAAACGTTGAATGATTGTGCAATCTCCAAAGAAGGTCTAGATTCCGGACGGGTATAGACAGGCAGATCTCATGGGACAGCTAGGATGTACCCAACATCTTCAGCTTGTAATTCGGTCTGTCGGTCGCCGTTCTCTTTGTCGCGTTCACCAGGAAACTTGAATAGCGATCTCACATGATGTAGAATACGCCGCTCATCGATTGACAGCCAGTGAAAAGCCAGTACCTCATTCAACGGTCAGAGGTCCCTTGGCAACGACATCTCGCGCAGACAGGGAAGGGTCTTCCAAAGTGCTTCGCACATGTTGTCATCAGTGCCCCTGAGGGGGAGATCCAATTTCCTGAGCTTCGGCAAGCACAACTGTGGGAATCCGCCGTTGCGGACAGGGGTGGCCACCGGAGAAGAGATCTTTAGCTCCACCAGCTCCGAGAGATTATTCGATCTGGGAAATAACAGGTAAGGGTCCACAGATGCTGCATTGTTGGCGAGCTGAAGGGACGTCAGTTGAGTCAGCATATCCAGAGCTTCGAGAAACAAGTCATCGATCAGCACATTAAGCGTTGACAGATGCTTCAGTCTTCCGAGCTCTTGCGAAAACTGAGAGGGTGTCACACCCTGAGGGCGAAAGAGACGCTCAATACTCGAAGGAGCGAGAACCGACAGGGACGTCAGATTTGTCATGGACATCAGGATTTGGGGAAAGTCATCCGGGGGGCTTCCAGAAAACGAGCAAGTGAAGGACTGAATTCCCGTCGGAAAGCGACGGCCGAAGCCGATTCGATAGTGCTTCAAAGAGAGCTCCGTGAGCTGCGTCAGGGTCATGAGGTGTCGCTCCTCGTTCTCGGGTAGAATGATCGATCGATGACTGCCAAGGAGAGTGAGGGATCTGAGTCCTGTGAGCGAGGGCAGGCACTCTGCTAAACCGCGATGGTCTTGCTCCTCTTTGGCTTCGAAGCTCAGCCTTGTCAGTTGATACATATCCCGGAGTGCTCGAAAAAAGGCGTCGCTTGGTCGATAGGAATGACGGCTGACCGAGAGGCTCGACAGACGCGAGAACGCCCTCCAGTGACGCTCTTCTGCCAACCACTGACCCTGACCTTGATGGCAATGAACCAGTTTGAGCACCTGCAGTGTTTGGGAATACTGCAGCATAGACTAGAAAAACAGAAGTATTTAGATACGAGATGCGTCGTCGAGATTTGCTTACCTGCAGGCTGAAAGAAACATGTGGTTTATCTTCATTGACAGAACGAAGGTGAAGGTGCGTGAGCCTCGTCAATGAAGGGAAGAGAAGCTCTCTGTGGCTGTTAAAAACCACTGGGAAACCTGTTTTCAGGTATCTGAGCTTTTGGAGCTCGGTGACAGGCTCCAGATCCGTTTGGACGAAACGGAAAACGTGAACCGTTAACGCTTCCAGATTCGTCAAAAAACGGATCACATGCACCAGTTCGTTCAACCTGTCCCTCTGGCGCACCGATATCTCAAAGGAGCGCAGGCAATCTGTTGAATGCAACACTGCTGTCAGGCTGTTCACATCCGGCTTTGGGGATGTCATGAACAGGCTCAGGTTGCTCAGATTCCTCAGCCGTGACAGGTGTTGTATTGCCAATCTTCCGAGGGCGTCATTGCTACCGAAATGGGTTTCGATGTGCAATGACTCTGCCTTTGGGAAGAATTGTGCCGCTCTGTACGGCTGGAACAAGCAGAAGCTTCCCAGCTTCACAGGCAACTTCCCGCAGGCATCCCGCCAACGACGACAGACACGACGGCACTCGTGCAGTCCATCGTCGACAAGGCACGAAAGGACCCTGAGCAGCAGATCTTCGTATTCCTCCAGCAGATCGCCCAGCGTCTTCTCCGGCTGGCAACCCTCGCTCGCGCTCAAGCGAATTCTCTTCCGACGCAGGTCCACCGTCGGAGGAAAGACGGAAGAGTGGCAACGGCGAACGCCGAGAAAAACGCGACTAAGGCTGGTAAAAACAAAACGAACAAAGGCAAACGGATCCATTCTCCGTCGACAGTGATTGACGAACTTGTCGCGCGATTAACGAAAACGAAACAAACGTACGCGATTAACAAAAACGTACGAAATTAACGTGCCATAATTGGATTCAATGCACTGCCACGCTACTACTACCCGACTTCTCCACGTGCGGAAGGCCGCAAGGCTATACGGACATTCGGCCTCTGTGTGTCAGGTTAGCAGGACAGACAGCCGTCCTGTATAACGTACTCTCTCTGTCGAAGTCATCGCCGCATCATCCGTATCCTGATGCATCTGGCTTCGGATCTTTACACGAGCGATTACCGTTTTGGATAAGAAAGGCAGTGCTCGGAAATGTCTCGACGCTTTCTCCCAAACCGACCTCCATTTCTTCTGTTCTTCGTCATGTGAACGATCCCACATTGATTAGCAGTTACAAGGTCATGAACTCTATCTGTCAATCCACACACCCGTGTCTTGCTCACGCGTCCCGTTTCAACAAGACAGATGGTTCAACGTCTGACAATACTCCGTCGAACAGAATGCTTAGTGTCTTGTTACACCCCGAACCTCTTCTTCTTCTCCGTTCTGCGGCGTCCCACACACCCGCCCACCACTTATTGATCCTCAACCTCCTGTTTGCAAGTAGCAGGCACCACTGTCCAGATAATAACCTGTGGTCTGACCGACTCACACCGAACAGTCTTGCTGAAAAGATCCTTGTGGGATCATGTACCTTGCCGGCTCCCGTGCCTCGAGCTAGGCTGGCAGCGCTGTGGCCCCTTCTCTGTCACTGGGTTTTCTCTCTCCCGAATGGAACCAGTAACAGGCATGGCGAAAGCGAGAACGAATGACTTGAACTATGTCCCGAAGCTTCAGCCAGAGGATCTTTGCAGATACATCCAACTCCACAAAAGACACGGCATCGGTGTATGCACGCCGAAGGAGGCGAATGATTGATTACAAATCACGCAAAACAAAGCCAGTACAGCTTCCGACGCACATCAATCATATCGTCAGAAAGCTCTTCCACTAGCCGACGTTCACTGCGTCCGCGGACACATCCTTCTGTTCGACAAACTGCAAACACTGCAGAAGCTAGATCGCATGGTAGATTGACGTGTTGCTCATTGGGAGAAAGATAAACAAGTCGGCGGATCGCTTCTGCCGAATCTTTGACCAAAAAACTCGTTCTTCCAAAAAGAAAGCCATCGAAACCCTTCGGGGACATCGACATTAAGGAGAATCTTGCATCAGGGACACAACACATTGTTTTCGCAGCACCGATCTTGTAACAAGACGGTTCTGTATGCTCTTCGGATGCCAAGAATAAAATGGCGGTGATAGCCAGCTCATCGGCTGCGGATAGAAAGAACAAGCTTAGTAGCGCTTGTGCAGAGATTTGATCTCTGCTTCGATTCCCAACGGGGCGAAATGTTCGGCCGATGCTTTGCGGCAAGCCAGAGTCGCTGTTACAAAGTCTTCAGACGACACTGCACAGACAGCTCCCCTTCAGAACACCTCACGCGTGCACAAGATCCTCGCCTTCTGTGAACAGTGATTTGAAGGATGCATCTGCGTGGAACTCAGAAATCGCTTCGGAGACAGATGCGGGATAGCGCTTGGCTTCTTTCCTCTCGAGCTCGCCTCCGACAGGGTTGCGGGATCGACCTGTGTTTTGGGAGGAAGCAGTTTCTTCTCTCTCAGGCCTGGAAAGCACATCGTTGCGTCAACGACGACCAGTGCATGCCTGACCCAGGATTCCAGCGGCGATCAGCGCGGCCACGCCGACGTGCGGATTGGCCGTCGCATCGAAACACGTCTGCTCGAAGTGAATGCTGTTCTCGACGCCTTTCATGGGAAAGAGCACACGGATCGTGGCCTCGCTGCGGAAAGCTGCCGTCAGTGTCACACTCTCGGAGCGTGAAGTTTACCGGTTGTTGACACCCCAGACGGTAAAAAACGCTGGACCAACATCTTGGCTGACAGCGACGAAAGCTGTTTGGCGTGCCGGCTGTGAAGATCATCCATGCGGCTTGGTGCTTGAGGAGTCCGTTATTGAAGTGTGCTGACTCTCTGCAGTCAACGCCCTCGGCGTGGGTCCTTGCAGCACATCCACTCCATCCTACAGGTAACAGACATCTCGTATTGGCGAGATAGGGAGTGCCGGATGACGAGTACCTTCTCTATGCTCATGTGTATGTGACAGCCAGATCCTGCGCTGTCTGGGAACATCTTCGGCAGAAAGGACGCTTCCAGTCCATTCTTATGAGCAACTGCGACTAACAAGACGCGGAGCATGACTTCTATCACACAACAGTTCTGCACAGAATACCTATTGCTAGGCGCGTCGGCAAGAGATTGTCGCAGACCTTCAGGGCATCAGCAGGTGTTGTCACGATCTCGAGCTGATCATAGGCCGATTCGTTCTTCTTTCGGAATGGAAGTGTACGACGTCTATGTCTACCTTCTCGAGCATTTGCGAGATCTCTTCCAGCACTACGCGTCGTGTGTGTAACCTTCAGAAAACCTCAACAGAATCAAACCTTCCGCATGGACGACCATGTCGCTCTGCGAGGTGCAGCTCTGCTTTGAAAGAGGAGAAGAAAAGCCATGCCCTTCGATGCCCTGCGTGGAGAGAGAACTCCGTCTCGGATCCGATCTGCCAGAACATGGACCCTCGAAAGGGGTCCATCACGTTCGGCCAGCACCTTGATGTCGTATCCGCACCGTACTCTTCCTTCAGTTTCACCAGAGCCTCTCGAAGGACCTGACGAGGACGCTCCGGCGAAACGTCGCCTGCGTCAAACAGCTAACGTCTGTGAGGCTGCCCTACGTGTCACGTGGATGTACCCGACTCTGTGTGGAGATCCCCGATGGCGATCCCAGCGCTCTCCCTCCATGGAAGCCTTCGAAACGTCGTCACGTCTGGCATCACACAGAATTCTCCCGACGCGCCGAACTTGCTCTCTGCCTCGAACATCAACGTTTCTGCGAGAACACGACGGCGACGTAACCCGGAGGCGGAGCGTCAGTGTGGCAGGGCGAAAACGCAGCAGCCACGCACAGACCGAAACCATGCTCCACAATCCTCGCCATGTGTTTCTTCCTGAAGGTCCTGCGACGAAGGGGCAATGCGAGGGCTGTCGTTCTTGGAAGGTGCCTCACCTGCTGCGACGAATGCCGCTGACGTCGGCTGTGCACACTCCGAGATAATCGACTTCAGCATCTGCAGACGGCACAGCACGTGAAGGCGAGGAGGCAGCATTCGAGACAGCGAATACCTTGTCCGCCGACGGCGGCGTCTCCATTCATGTCGTCTACGGAGTCTAAGGATGCCAACGCCGGCACCGGAAGGACGTGTGGCCGTCTGCTGCGAGATCTCCAGAAGAATTGCCGTCCACTGTCGCAGCCGATCCTTAGATGCGGAGAGATTGGCGGTTGACGAGGCTATTCTCTTCGAACTGGGCCGAATTCGAGCGGAGCGTGGATTGCTGGGATTCTATCGATCGAAAGAATCGTCGAACAAACAAGGGATCTGATAACCGGACTTGAACATTGTCGCCGATCCATCATCGCCTAGATGTCCGTTCTAGCAGAGCAGCCATCGAACGAACACAAAAGCTGGATCACACGCTGCCAGACGGTCCAGTAGCTCCATCGTCGTCCCCGCCTCAGTCTCGTTCGTAATACGACAGCTGAATCGAGAGCACTTTTCGACGTGAACCGGATAGTTGTTCAACACGCGGCGCGAAATTGTCTTGCTCGAACGTTTTCCGTATCCTGTGCAGGGGAACCGATGATCTCGGAACAGGGCATGCGGCCAAGCACCTTCATCTGCCGAAGCCCAAGCGACGACAAGACTCCTCCAGTCTAACAGGACCGTCTCGACAGTGTGAAGAAGACGTCACTCGTGTTTCATGCATGCTTCATAAACGCATCACCATGCCAGTCACTTCCAAGCCCTTGCTGGGCGAATCACTGACCGGCAGGACACAAGAAAATGTGCAACCCTAATCTCGGAGACTGATTGTTCAGGAAACGAGAGAAGGACGAGTTCGTGCAAAGTGGAGCTTTGACGTTTTGAGAATAGCGCAATGCTCCGTTTTGGCGAATGCTCTCTTTTCGATGAAAAACTCGCATCGACCGATTCGCGTTAATCGTCAGAAATGCGCTTTTACGAGATGCTTACTAAACCATCGAGCAACTACAATCTGAATCTCATCCGTGTCATGCTGTGCCGTCTCAAAGAGATAGAAGCAGGACACATCTCTTTTAAAGGTAGAAACATTGGTGACAGAATTGGTTCATTCCACTGACACTCTGCCACACATAGCCATAGTCGGCGTGGAGCTGCTTGCTCGAACGACTTGTCAATTACCCGAGAGCCTGATAGGAGACGGCGGCACCATAGATATGCGTGTCGGCCCACGTGTCGAAATGGATGATGCATCCTCTCGTCGTGACATCGGACACTTTGAGTTCCCAGCGATTGTTGCGTCCACAATCGACGTCAAGACTTGTAAGCCAAGCGGTGACGGAAGGGGGTTCGTAGAATATGACGTCGAACTCGACCTTGACGCTTTTCTCGCATCTAGCACTTTCTCAGCTCAGGTCTTACTTGTCTGGCACAGCAATCTTTAACCGTCTGAAACTCCACAAGTCCGCTAGAAATTGCTATCCCTGAAAAGACAACCACCATCGTCACAAGAACAACAGTTGTAGAGAGTGCGACCTCCGACGCGCATTGCGTAGATTCACTCGTTTGTGTCGTTGGTATCTTTGTCAGTCGCTAGTAGAAAAGCTCAGCAAAGCTGGGAGAACATAAGTGAAATGCAACCCGTTCGCAGCGTCCGTCGGAGTCCTGCAGATCTGCGGAGAAGACGCGCAGTCAATCGCGTTCGAAAAGCAAGAGACCGTACGTACTGTGAAGTTTAGTGCAGAGAAACGCTCTTGAACAACAGTCGGAGTATCAAGAGCGAAAACAAACTCGGCGTCGCGTCAAGGGTATCAAATCAAAACCTCGGGTTTCGCCTCCGTCGAAACGACAGGACAGTCCGGACAAAACGAATGTCCCCGTCACGCTCACCTAACGAGGTCACCGAGAGTTCTCACGACGCCCGTCGCGAGGTGGAGGTCAGATCGCTAAGACGATCGTATCTTGCGTGTTCGCAGAGTGAATCGTCCCGCGAGAGTCAACGTGTGTCAAAGACCAATGGCTTCGCTCTCAACGCCCGCTGTGGTATCGCAGTATCGCTAAACCGAAGGAACACGTTTCAGGTGTTCTGGACTTTGCTGTTTTCAGTACGCGGGGAACCGTACACCAAACCGAGACGAGAATTCCAATTACGCTCTCTTGTTTTCACTCAGAGACAGATATGGATGCTAGTCCTATAGAGATGCTTTAAATGACAGACAAAACGTGTTCATCCTGACAACATGCGCAATTTAGCTTCGAAAAGTACGAGGAACCATTGCTCGTTCGGAGAGACGACTTTCGTGACATTGTCCCGGTGAAATCGGGCGGGACAGGAAACAATCTCAGCGACGTCTTTCTTCAAGTAGCGAGCGTCTCCGTCTCATTACCATACCTGCGTTACACAGTCTGAAAAAAAGAGTGATAATGGATTAAACACACAGGACCAGACCGCCCATGATTGACGTCACACAGCGCGCAAGGCTCTCCTGGTCGAGTGATCAATGAACGATAGATGTGACTGCTGTAAACATGCTCCCTCCATACATAGCTCCGCACTTTCAAAGGAAAATCCGATTGTCGTTGCGAGCTCCTGTGGTTCCGTATTGTCTGCGATGACCAATGACGTCATCCGTCGTTTGCAATCTTTACGTGTTCCTCGCTCTTCTTGACTCTGAGACTTCAACGAGAGAAGCCGATGCGATCGAACGCAGTCTTCTGTGGACCTAGAGGTCTGTTGCTTTGTTCTTACCTGTAATGAGATCTGGCCTCGGATTGAAGGAGGCGGACCGGACGATCATTGCCGTGACGATGGCAGTACTGCTTCTTTGTGACGGTACAGCCGCCGCAGAGGCGCCAACGGGCGAAGATGAGTCCATCGAGAGATTGGACACGGACGCAGGACAGAATACAGTGGACAACCGCGACCGACCGACTTGTTGCGACCGGAGAACGCAGAGCTAAGGGAAGAGAAGAACCGCTGGCCGAATGAAGCAATTAAGCGGCGTCGACGACATGCAACGCGGTGCCCTTGTCCTAGAGAATCGACCAAGTCGACGACGACTCTGTTTACAGATGTATGCTACCGATTGCATCAATCGCGCATCCGTTCTACGAAAGCGAGGACAGAACAGGATCCATCGCCGACGTCCTTTTCTCGTCGAACCGTTAGCCCTTAGACAGCTGCTTCGCCGAACACCTGCTGCAGCGAGAGCTGCCAGTCGACGCGCAGATCGTAGCCGCCGACTGGCGGCAGCGGTCTCGGGCGGTCGCGGATGCGCGGAATTGGCGAAATGCGACGGCCGTTTAATGGCACCATTACGTCGCATCACCCGAATCGACCTACCGTTTCAATCCGCACAGCGGATTTTTTAGGGGGGTATAGGTCGTGGAAAACATGTCTACCGTGAGGATCCCCCGAGTGGGGGCGGATCCTTGCGCCGGACTCAGAGGAGGGTGTCCCATCAGTGTTGACCCGGTTGAGTCTGGCACGCCCGCGCCGAGTTGGATGGGTTCCGGCGGGGAATGGACACCGTGGCGCCAGTTCGGAGCGCGAACGGAGCTCGCTAGGCTCAGGGTAGTGTCACCACCCGAACAAAAACTATTGTCCCTTCGCCTTCGAGTATCCTTAGCCGCCGAAAGACGAAACGAACGCGTCGGTTCCTCGCGAAATCGCGGTAGCGAACGCCGAGTGTCTTTCTAAACTTCGCCTTGTTACACGGGTCCAACGTCTCCATCGTTACAGCTCAGCAGAAAGCGAGGTCGAACGGCGGCAGATCGGCGGACGGAGCGTCCGACTTCGACGAATTCCGGAGCTCGCGCTCGTGCTGTTCTTGGGGCTCGTAGGAAAAAAGCTCGCCGACTCCTCTTTCTCGAAGGCTTCGCCACGCAAAGGCGGCGAGACGGCACGACGATACTCGAGTGTTGATGACGTGTCGATGTCCCTGCGAGCTCGTCGTGGTTCGCGGACTATGGATCCCTCCCTCACTTCGTCAGCGGAAAGTGGGCATTGCAAAGGACGCGTAGCCAACTCGCCAGACGGAGCCGAATCGACAGCCCGGGCGGGCACCAGTTGTCGCGTTGAGACTGTCCGTCTGCGTCGCAGAGGCTTTCTTCAAGAAGTCTGCAGCATCCTCGTGCACTGTTCAAACTCGGTGTCTCTTCCAGCCGCAGTCAAAGTGGCCAAGAAACACCCGTCTTTCATCCGAATTCCCGTCTCGCTGCGCCTCGTGTCTTTGCTTCGGCCCTCTCTTCGACGGTCAAGGAATGAATGCGCTGCGGAGGCTTCCCCCCGTCTGCTGACGGAGGACAGGCGTTCCGGCAGTCGCTGGACTTGTCGGGACCATCCGCCTGTTGGTTCTTCTGCAGCTGTGCGTCGCTGGTCGCGTTCGCACGGAATTCTCTCCACGGACTGACGGAACGACTTCGAGATACGCCTCGACCGTCGACAGCTCGCTCAGGCGCTGCTCGCCGCAAGTCGAACCGAGAGAATCGCGAACGCTAACCCTTGGCCCCCTGTTGCGGGTTCCGTCCGCCTCGACTGTCCAGGCGTTCAGCGTTTCTCTCGGAACAGATACAGAGGGTACGACTACATTGCATGCCAGCGAGTGTCGTCTTAAGCCATCTCTTCCGAGGTAGGTAGGTATACCTGAGAGGTTCAGAAACGTCTGTTCGACATTGGAACAGAGCCTTCTGGAGAGTGAACCGTTCCCAGTGTACAGTCTCTCAGAGCGAAGAAAAGAACCGGCGTCCTCGGTGTCGCATCCAGAAGGCACTGTGTGCCAAACCGCGACTGCACGGTTCGTAATCTCGTAGATCAGAAAGAAGGATCTCGCTCAAAGGTGTTCGAGAGAATGATTTTCGCATTTGGGACCCGGGACGGAACGCTGTCCCGAAGACCTGTCTACTCGGCAGGCTACGCATCGGATTTCCCAACCTTGACATCCGGCGGCCATGTCTCAGCCGCGAGCTCCCGGATATCCTCCTCGTCCTGTGCAGACAGTTTCTACGGCAGAGCGCGGCCTTCGCTGAGGAACTTCGAACGCTTTCGGGTGGCGACGTGTCCGCCCGCATTAGGTGTTGTGATTGGCACGTCCATGCATCGCCGAAGTGCTTTGCATCTGTATCGGCTGTGTCTGGAAACCCTGAAAGCATCCAGACGCTCCTCCTCGCTGCGGACCTCGAAAGCGGTTGAAAGGAGGCGCCTCGCTTGGCGACGCCGCGATTGACTCCCTCGACGTTGCTCGAGCGTGTCAGACACGATGGAAAGATCCTCTTCACCCGGTCGACAGGTGCCTAGCGAGATCTCTCCGTGCGATCGACGGGAGGGCAGCCAGAAGCTTTGCTGCTTTGGCCGCACCGTACAGAGACGCTTCCCACACACATCTCTGCCGGTGCCAGGTATCCCAACGCCAAGCATGCGGGTCTATTCGTCGATCGAGGAGACGGGGATTTTCCGTTCTTGCCTCTGCGAGCATCCGCTTTCGGCTCTTCTCGTGTTCAGATGGACAAGCGCGTCTGGGAAATCGACGGATTCCATGCTGTGGCGTTGCGCCGTGTGTCTTTCGACGTATTCCTCCTCTGCATCGGGAGACCTCAGGCGACGCGCTGGAATGGCAGTGCGCTGCTCTCCATCCAATGTCTGCCGATGGAGTGATCTCGAGAAGACAGTTGTGCGGACGTCGGGAGGAGGACATCTCTCGCCGAGGAGATGGAAACCTGCCCAGCCCGGAACGATGGAGTACCTGCAGTCCGCAGAGGGAAGTACGGGGAAAAGAATTGCCGACGAAGGAACACCTGCCGCGCTTCTCCGGCTGTTCTCGGAGGACCTCGAGTTTCGACTTCGTGTGGCTCTCTGGGACTCGTCGCGCGATCGGATTTGGAAATCCGTTGACCGGGAAGCTGCCTCCGTCTGAGACGTCTGTGGTCCTCCTCGGCAAGGTGGCGCCTAACCAAAAGGAACCGGAACAAACCAAAAGCAGACGACGACCACACTTTCGACGCGCCCGCCTGCTCCGCTCGGCCTGAAGCCGCGTCGACGGACGATGGATGATCTTGCAGCTCTCTCCGCCCGCCTGAGCGGGATCCAAGGCCCAGCAGGCACCTCGGGAATCTCGCCCTTTGATCTACGCCGAAACGCCACGCACGATACAGGTAGATCCATCCGATGGCGGGCGGATCGGCTGGCCATCCGGATAGTGTACCACAGCCATCACTCAGGCGGCGGAAGAGGACACCGAATCAAGTGTCGCTTCTCCAAAGACAACCGCCCTTGCGCAGATAACGCGTCGCGGCGAGCTCGGCGTGTGGCTCGGCGAGCCGATCAGACACGAGAAAGTCCACATCCACCACTGTCGGGATCCAAGTCGGGACTGGCTTCCGGACTCTCGTGGACGTGGAGAATTGCGAAGCGCCAAGGGGCGACGGCGAAGAACTCGCCTGCGAATCCCTACACGTCGTGCACCTTCGCGTTTACGCACCTCGCCATTCTCGCATCCGGCCGCCGACGACTTTTTCTCGAACCTCAAAGCATCTTCGCCCGTTCCTGCCAAACGGATCCGGCAGGAGAAAACGCGAGGACATCTTTGACCTCCCGTGTACTCCGTCAGAAAGAGGAAGCGTATCTCGAGATCGGTGCAGCGGGATGGCCTCGAGTCATCCGATTGTTGAATCTGCGTGCACCGGACGATGTCGTACGGCAAGCCGTACGACGCATCGTCGGGAGGTGCATCGACTCGAGGGGCGCGTGGCCATCGTGTCGCACAAGTCCTCACCACTCAATCGTGGACGAATCGGTCGTCAAGGAGACCTGTCAGAGCCACGGCAGATCGACGAAGTGCAGCGGCGTCCTATGGATGTGATCAGGAGACAGGCTTTTGTCGTCTTTGTCTCTAGCGGCTCTGGAACAGTTGGAGACTCCTGGCGGATGTGACGCTCAAGGCAGACAGTCATGTGCGTTTTGGGGGTCGGTGTAGGACGGGTAGCACGTGGAGACTCGAAGACGGTGGGTCTTCCATCGGTGAGATCGCCTGTACGAGAATCAGCTCTTTCTCTTTTCGGTTTCCGCATCGACGCCTTCGCGGGTCGCTTCTTTGTCGGAGAATACGAATGTGCCGCCTTACCCGACGGTACTAGGCCAGCCGCTGTCGAGATCATCCTTGATTCCGATTCGGCTGTACCGACCAGAGAGCGCATTCGCGCAGTTGTGGCACCGGCGACGCAGGCGACCGCGTTTCGCGCTGTGTCTATCGTGTTGAAACGTCGGACAGGAACAGGTGCGGCATGGCCGGAAGCGACAAAGCGACGGAGAAGGAAGCGGGGATCCCTCCTGTCGAGGCCGGCTCGACGGATGCCGACCGCCAAAATCGACACGGCGGTCGAACTGCCCGACGGAAAGCGATACGGTCGCGGGTGCATTGTTTCGATCCTCCCTGAGACGAACGGAGCTATCGACGCCTCCTGTGATGCTATCGGCGATTTTGCGAAGACGTTCCTGCTGCCGATAGCGCAGAGGTCTCGACTCGGAGCATTGGCATGGACTTTGGATGACACCGAGATAGATCGCGCAGAACGAACAAAGGCGGACTCCGGGGAAAGACAGAACTTGTGCAAGCACACTAGCCAGTGTCGATTTTCCTGTGTAGTTGAACGCGGACGCTTGTAACATGGCCGAACTTGAAAGACACTCGGCGTTCGCTACCGCGATTTCGCGAGGAACCGACGCGTTCGTTTCGTCTTTCGGCGGCTAAGGATACTCGAAGGCGAAGGGACAATAGTTTTTGTTCGGGTGGTGACACTACCCTGAGCCTAGCGAGCTCCGTTCGCGCTCCGAACTGGCGCCACGGTGTCCATTCCCCGCCGGAACCCATCCAACTCGGCGCGAGCGTGCCAGACTCAACCGGGTCAACACTGATGGGACACCCTCCTCTGAGTCCGGCGCAAGGATCCGCCCCCACTCGGGGGATCCTCACGGTAGACATGTTTTCCACGACCTATACCCCCCTAAAAAATCCGCTGCGCGGACGGAAACGGTAGGTCGATTCGGGTGACGCGACGTAATGGTGCCATTAAACGGCCGTCGCATTTCGCCAATTCCGCGCATCCGCGACCGCCCGAGATCGCTGCCGCCAGTCGGCGGCCACGATCTGCGCGTCGAATCTGTCGTGCGCTGTTCGTCCGTCGAAGCAAAACGCGCTCGTTACCGACGTAAACTCAGACGATCCTGCCGCACCGAAGACGCATCCAGATTTCGCGTCGGCTGCGGCTATCTAAGGTAATCTTGGCAACGCGAACCCGGTCACTTCACTCGAAAGCAAGAAACGTGCCTGACCGATGCACGACGACGTTTTCATCACTCCTACCGGTCTGCATCGACTCGTTCACTCCGACGCCGGGCTCACCACTCTCGCTGCGCCGTGTCCATTTCGGGCATTCGGGAGAGGAACCCGGTTACGGCGAGAAGAGGCCAAGTAATCGGAGACCCGCACTGGCCTCTCCAGTTCAATGGTGTCGAAGGATCCTATCGGTGTTCTCGGGAATCGTTCCTAAGAGACCTACGGCCGCGGACGCGAAGCAAGTCGCCCGGCGACACGATTGATCTCCTTCGCGAGTGTGGGTGGGGTCTGCGATGACGTTCCCGTTGCGATCTTTGGTCGTTAGCGTCAGGGAGATGGCGACGAGAGACGCGTCTGTTAGCAATTGAATTACCCCGGCCACGAGCACACGCACGTACTCACTGCCGGTATAGGTGCTCGAAAGGCCTCGCGCAACATCAATGGCCGCAGTTCGTCGTGCTACAAAGAGTTTTCCAATCTCCACCGCTCACGTTGGACAAGCACACGCATCGGTTACGAAGCGGACTTAAGGCTCTGCGTTCAGATAGCCCAGTATAGACCAGTTGGATCGGAGTTGGAACATGTGCCGGGGACAATCTTGGCTACTGCTGAGGCGGCACAGTGCAGAAAAGACATCGCCCAACAATCAAAAACCAGTCGTCGGACAAAGACGCTGCTATTATTCGTCACTCTGCCACATAGGATAGACAGCACACGCATCCCAACACTACCCGGCACTGTTCTTTGCTGCGGCGTTGAGTTGGAACTCCCGTCCGCTGCTTGAGACGGCGGAAATCGTCGCAGTAGAGCCAGGAGACGGGTCACAGACTGTCTATTTCTCCGTCGCCGGACACAGTTCGCCGTCTTGTGTTACTCAATGGAGAGAACGAGCGAGAGGTGCGCGAGTTCGAGTCGAGCACTCCTTGACGAACACAGCGATCATGCATTGTCCGACACCTTTCACTCAGACGACTCAGACGTTCGGCGGTACAAGAGAACACGGTGCCAGGAAATCGTCCGTCCTCCGCGGGAGTTCCGCGGTCTCATCCCACGAACGGATTGTCATTTCTGACGCTTTCTCCGGTCGTGCAGCAGCCTGCCACATCTGCAACGAACTGATGACGCCACTGCGACTCTCCGCCGCATTCTTTCGCCACGAGACCCGGGCGCCGACGCGTCGACGATTCTCGAGGTGCAAACAAGTTCGAAAGCATCACCGCAATGCAGAACAGTCCTTTAGCATCTCAAGTATCCAGACTCGAATCACTCTCGAGACGAAACCTCTGGTTTGCAACAAACAAAAGCGGCTTCTGGTGCAAATCGAGTTTCGACGTCGCCGAGGGGCGGGCAAGCAGACCAAACTCCCTCCATCAGTAGAGCTCGAATGTCGGCGATCCGTGTCCGTAGGTAAAACAAGTACAAGTCGTGCCACAGTCTTGTCGCATCGGCTGTCGCCCTTTGATGTCTACTCCGCGAGGATACGGAAGGCAGTGCGAGCAGGCGTCGGCGGGCAAGGAGGCCAGTGTCTTCTTGGCAGGGTCCTCGCATGTCGACAACGAGAGTGTTACGACGACGATCCTTCTCTTCCCGGATGACCGTCGTCTCGCTTCCTGTCATCCAATCACCGAGAATGGAGAGCCCGTCGACGGGTGAATGAAAGGCCAGCGTCTGTTCACCTCCTGTCCTTTTTGCCAGAGGCCATCGCATTGTAGACACACGCCCGCAACTGTCCGTCCACACATCCTCTATCGCCATCGCCAGTGGAGGGATGCGTGCGTGCACCTGATAGAGCTCTTCGTTGAGCTGTGGCGTCTGGAATGCGAACGCAACGTTGCGCGCGTCCTCGCCATCTTTGCCGATGTCCGTCGGTCCGGCGCACATGCGATCGACGAGGGGACGCAGTCCACGGCCGTCTGCGAGAGTATTTCCGGTGAGAACTTTGTTCAGAGAATTTGACTTGAGGGTTTTCTTGGCTCCCCTTTTGTCGTGTCCATCCCGCGACAAACCGTCCTCGGCGGAGTAAACCTGCTTCCGATGCGCCAGCTAACTCCGACGGAGCAAGTGTGGCCAGGTTCATGTTCAACGGACTGTGGATCCCCTGGCAGAGTCGTCCGAGTCCCTCGCTCGTTGACTTACTGGACGGTGTCTCCAAGAAGTCTTTTGTGCGGCTCCGATTGCTCGAGTTGCGACAAGGCTTGTTCGATGAGCTGTACGACTGGCACAAGTTGTCGGCTTTCAGTTTGTCCTCGCTGTTCACCGCGTCGCATCACGAAGACACTGGCATTTCATGGACGAGCGACCCGTTCCGAAGAAATGACGTTTTGTTTTTCTACAGAGTTTCGAGTTTTTTTTTTTGGCTCGGACGCGTTCCGCGAGATGTGTTGCTTCCGCCTTGAGCTGATGTGCGAAGCCGTTCCCTTTCCGCCTTCCTCGGAGGCGAAATCTGAAAAACGACGTCGAGAAGATGAAAGCAGAGACCAAACAGTGAATGTCAAGAAGATGCGATCGGCTATCAGGTGCGACCATCCAAGGTCATCTTTCGCAGAGAATTCGAGATTCTTGTTGTCGCTCGGAGCTGTCTGCATCGCGTCTCCTTGCGAAGGAGAAAAGCTCCAGAGAGAGTCGGCGCTTCCGGTCTCGTTTCGGTCGAAAACGGAGCCCAGAGTGCCAAGACGGGTGTCCAGGGCGAGTGCGAAAGCAAAGGCGTTTCCAACTCCGCAATCGCGTCTCTGCACCCGCATTCTTTGACTCCTGACGGCAAAGACACGCCGCCAGAGATGCGCAGGCACGATGCCCTCGTAAACGTAGGGAAAGCGGGCGACGGAAACTCAGGAGCATCCCACATCCGCCTTGCAAAGGAGTGTTCGACCCCCGACGGACTGAGGAGGACCGTCGGAGGGACCTTTCACCCAGACATCGCCATTCTGTCGGCCGCCGGTTGCTCTACAAATGACGATCCACGATGCCTCGAGAGGTCGCTACCGCAGGAACAGACTGTGAGATGGCAGAAACAAGTCAAGCTCCGTCCGGCTCAATGACACAGAAGAAGTCTTGCCGGAGTCGACGAACCAAACGCGCGACTTTGCACGATGGACGCGTCATGACTGCGCGGATCGTCAGGGATTTTATCGCCTTCTCGAATCACGCCTCCACGCACGCATGGCCAAGATTATCGAAACCACATCGTCACACTTCTGCTTCCGCGTACACGGCAGTCCTAGTTGAAATGGATCGACGGCCGCCTTGTGCGGAGCGCCTCCATACGCTGGAATGAATGATCCGCTTTTTTGCGGCAGCCTGAAGGTGACCCATATCTGGAAAGGAAAACGAGGGCGGCACCCTCGTCGAAGCAGAGGTCTCTTATGTGGGAGCTTGTACGCTACTCGGGCATCTCGATGAAGCGCACGTGATGCTGTCGGTTATCGGCAACGTGCTGTGCGGCTGCCAGTTCGATAGGCGCTCCTCTCTTTCTCTCGCAGGACTGTCGCCCGTGCGGATCTAAGAAGTCGTTCGTTCACTGCTGCGTTCCGTCCTTCCCGAATCGGTCGATCTTTGAAGGAGTCAGCCGCGGAGGAGGCCTTTCTCGCATGACAATCCACTGCGCGTCGAACGCATCAATGCGGGAAGAGCAGGCGAAGAGAGGAGTCGCAGCGCGACATGAGCGAGATTCCATGACCAAGCCCCGTTCACCGATTTCAATTGCGTCCACATGCAGACGACCCGCAAACTCGAGCTTCCTTACCGGAATCCGCCAGCTCGGGATACACGAGCGAGAAAGAGGAGCGTTGATGGATGGTGCCGTGCGTTCCCTTAGGTGCAGACGCGCCGAGGCTCTTCGCACAACGAGGATCCGTCGAAAAACGTTCATGACGTCGAGGCCCGTGCTGTCGCTAACACGAAAGACAACACCGAACGTTCAGGAAACCTGACACAGTTGCAGGCAGAACGGCAGTTGGACTCCATCGGACTGTTTCTAATCGCCGTGCGGACAGACTTCGTGACAGCACAACATGAGGAATGTGGGTAGAAGCCTTATCGAAAAAGAGGTACACCGCAGATCAGGAAAACGGTCAGGTAGAAGGCGCGTCAGCCGTCAACAGCGCAACGAGGGAGGATTGAGTAGAGCATCGGACACTTGGCGTCGGAAGCACTGCAAACGAGGTCTAAAGGCATTCCCCCGTCGTGTTCGACAATCGACGTCGATGCCCCGGCAAAGACGAGACCCTGAGAAGAGATTCAGGCAACAAAGGAAACTCATTAACTTACTGTTGCGATCTGTGAGCGCCCGCCACCCGACGCTGAGTGAAGCGGCGTCCCTTCTTGATGGACCTGCGTCGATATGAGAGCTTGGCCCGGAGGGCGATGGAACGGACAATAACTTGCGGACTAGACCGTATCTTAAAGGCGGGCAGAACGGCGAGACTGTACTCGAGCGTCGCGGAGTGCAGCGGAGAAATGCTCCTCCGAGTTTACCTACATGAAGGATCTGCAGATCGCGGACCCTCTGGACAGTGAATGCGCCTCGGCGGATCGCTTGCACTCGACGCTTACGCGACAACTGCATCGCACAACCTGTCGGCTGACCGACGCAGAGCGAGACGAACCGAAGTCTCTCGCACAGACGGACGGATCATTCGTCCTCTGCCACGCGGGTGTTCGGCGAAGAGGGGATTCATCCTTCGATCGCTGGCACGAGATGGCGGCAGTGCTCTTCCACAGGATGGATTCGCAGGCGGCCGATGGAACGCATCAACGTCTCTCGCGCATCGAATGTCGACGGGGCTGGATCACAGGGAATCTGTCAAGACATCTTTACTCATGAACAAGTGTCATTCGCTATGTGGTGTGGGCATCAAGGCCGAGAGAGGAATAGAAATGTTGCGACGAAAAAACGTTAAATGATTGTGCAATCTCCAAAGAAGGTCTAGATTCCGGACGGGTATAGACAGGCAGATCTCATGGGACAGCTAGGATGTACCCAACATCTTCAGCTTGTAATTCGGTCTGTTGGTCGCCGTTCTCTTTGTCGTGTTCACCGGGAAAACTTGAATAGCGATCTCACATGATGTAGAATACGCCGCTCATCGATTGACAGCAAGTGAAAAGCCAATACCTCATTCAACGGTCAGAGGTCCCTTGGCAACGACATCTCGCGCAGACAGGGAAGGGTCTTCCAAAGTGCTTCGCACATGTTGTCATCAGTGCCCCTGAGGGGGAGATCTAATTTCCTGAGCTTTGGCAAGCACAACTGTGGGAATCCGCCGTTGCGGACAGGGGTGGCCACCGGAGAAGAGATCTTTAGCTCCACCAGCTCCGAGAGATTATTCGATCTGGGAAATAACAGGTAAGGGTCCACAGATGCTGCATTGTTGGCGAGCTGAAGGGACGTCAGTTGAGTCAGCATATCCAGAGCTTCGAGAAACAAGTCATCGATCAGCACATTAAGCGTTGACAGATGCTTCAGTCTTCCGAGCTCTTGCGAAAACTGAGAGGGTGTCACACCCTGAGGGCGAAAGAGACGCTCAAAACCCGAAGGAGCGAGAACCGACAGCGACGTCAGATTTGTCATGGACATCAGGATTTGGGGAAAGTCATCCGGGGGGCTTCCAGAAAACGAGCAAGTGAAGGACTGAATTCCCGTCGGAAAGCGACGGCCGCAGCCGATTCGATAGTGCTTCAAAGAGAGCTCCGTGAGCTGCGTCAGGGTCATGAGGTGTCGCTCCTCGTTCTCGGGTAGAATGATCGATCGATGACTGCCAAGGAGAGTGAGGGATCTGAGTCCTGTGAGCGAGGGCAGGCACTCTGCTAAACCGCGATGGTCTTGCTCCTTTTTGGCTTCGAAGCTCAGCCTTGTCAGTTGATACATATCCCGGAGTGCTCGAAAAAAGGCGTCGCTTGGTCGATAGGAATGACGGCTGACCGAGAGGCTCGACAGACGCGAGAACGCCCTCCAGTGACGCTCTTCTGCCAACCACTGACCCTGACCTTGATGGCAATGAACCAGTTTGAGCACCTGCAGTGTTTGGGAATACTGCAGCATAGACTAGAAAAACAGAAGTACTTAGATACGAGATGCGTCGTCGAGATTTGCTTACCTGCAGGCTGAAAGAAACATGTGGTTCATCTTCATTGACAGAACGAAGGTGAAGGTGCGTGAGCTTCGTCAATGAAGGGAAGACAAGTTCTCTGCGGCTGTTGAAAATTACTGAAAAACCTGTTTTCAGGTATTTGAGCCTTTGGAGCTCGGTGACTGGCGCCAGATCCGTTTGGACGAAACGGAAAACGTGAACCGTTAACGCTTCCAGATTCGTCAAAAAACGAATCACATGCACCAGTTCGTTCAGCTTCTCCGTCTGGCGCA
The DNA here is from genome assembly GCA_965263145.1 of Botrimarina sp. Taxonomy (GTDB): domain Bacteria; phylum Planctomycetota; class Planctomycetia; order Pirellulales; family Lacipirellulaceae; genus CAYGQU01. Next base: position 3,413 of record CBDHGO010000008.1, on the reverse strand, counting down.
CCGATATCTCAAAGGAGCGCAGGCAATCTGTTGAATGCAACACATCTGTCAGGCCGTATACATCCGCCTTTGGTGATGTCATGAATAAGCTTAGGTTGCGCAGATTCCGCAGCCGTGACAGGTGTTGTATTGCCAGTCTTCCCAGGGCGTCATTGCTACCGAAATGGGTTTCTATATGCAATGACACTGCCTCTGGGAAGAACTCTGCCGCTCTGTACGGCTGGAACAAGCAGAAACTTCCCAGCTTCACGGGCAACTTCCCGCAGGCATCCCGCCAACGACGACAGACACGACGGCATTCGTGCAGTCCGTCGTCAACAAGGCACAAAAGGACCCTGAGCAGCAAATCTTCATACTCGTCCAAAAGGACGCCCAGCGTCTTCTCCGGGCCGGGCTGATCCGGTTGGCTACTATCGCTTGCGCACAGGCGAATCCTTTTCCGACGCAGGTCCACCGTCGGAGGAAAGACGGAGGAGTGGCGACGGCGTACGCCCAGAAAAACGCGACGAAGACTGGTGAAAACGAAACGAACAAAGGCAAACGGATCCATTCTCCGTCGACGGTGCGCGAGTGAACTTCGTGTGCAAGCAAGTACGGAAAACGAACGAACGCGCGCAAAAACGAACGTACGCAATCAACGTAACGTAACGTGCGCAAATAACAAAAATGTACGATATTAACGTTCGCAATTGGATCAGAACGACACCAATGTACTGTCGCACATTACCCGACTTCTCCACTTGCGGAAGGCCGCAAGGCTATGCGGACATTCGGCCTCTGTGTGTCAGGTTAGCAGGACAGACAGCCGTCCTGTATAGCGTACTCTCTCTGTCGAAGTCATCACCGCATCATCAGTATCCTGATGCATCTGGCTTCCGATCCCTACACGGGCGATTACCGTTTTGGATAAGAAAGGCAGTGCTCGGAAATGTCTCGGCGCTTTCTCCCAAACCGACCTCCATTTCTTCTGTTCTTCGTCGTGTGAACGATCCCACATTGATTAGCAGTTACAGGGTGCATAGTTCTTTTTCTATCCGTCAATCCACTCATCCATGTCTCGCTCACGCGTCCCCGTTTCGACAAAACAGATGGTTCAACGTCTGACAATACTCCGTCGAACAGAATGCTTAGTGCCCTGTTACACCCTGAACCTCTTCTTCTTCGTTCTGCGGCGTCCCACATACCCGCCCACCACTTATTGATCCTCGGCCTCCCGTTTGCAAGTAGCAAGCACCACTGTCCAGATAACAACCTGTGGTCTGACCGACTCACACCGAACACTCTTGCTGAAAGATCCTTGTTGAATCATGTACCTTACCGGCTCATGTGCCTCGAGCGACGTTGGCTGTGCTGTGGCCCCTTCTCCGTCCCTGGATGTTCTCTCTCCCGAATGGAACCAAAAACAGGCACGGCGAAAGCGAGAACGAATGACCTGAACTATTTCATCGAAGCTTTAGCCAGAGGATCTTTGCAGATACATCCAACTCCACAAAAGAGACGGCATTGGGGCACGCACGTCGAAGGAGGTGAACGATCGATTGCAGCTTACACAGAACACAGTCAGTACGAGTCTCCGACGCACATCCATCATATCGCCTGAAAGCTCTTCCACTATCCGACGTTCACTGCGTACGCACTGTGGAAGCTAGATCTCATGGTGGATTGACGTGTTGCTCATCAAAGGGATAAACAAGCCGGCGGATCGCTTCTGTCGAATCTTTGGCCGAGCAACGCGTTCTTCCAAGAAGAAAACCATCAAGAACCCTCAGGGGACCCCGACATTAAGGAAAATTTTGCACCAGGACACAACACATTGACCTGCGGCACCGACCTCATAATGGGACGGAGCTGTGTGTTCTTCAGATGCCAAGAATAAAATGGCGGTGATAGCCAGCTCATCGGCTGCGAATCGAAAGAACAAACTTAGTAGCACTTGTAAAGAGACTTGATCTCTGCCTCAACTCCCAGCGGGGCAAAATGTTCGGCCGATGCTTTGCGGCAGGCCAGCGTCGCTGCTACAAAGTCTTCAGACGACACTGCACAGACAGCTCCCCTTCAGGACAGCTCACGCGGTCGCATGATCCTCGCCTGCGGCGATCAGTGACTTGAAGAATGCATCTGCGCGGAACTCGGAAATCGCTTCGGAGACAGATGCGGGATAGCGCTTGGCTTCTTTCCTCTCGAGCTCGGCCTCCGACAGGGTTGCGGGATCTACCTGTGTTTTGGGGGGAAGCAGTTTCTTCTCTCTCAGACCTGGAAAAGCACATCGTAGCGTCAACGACGACCAGTGCATGCCTGACCCAGGATTCGGCGGCAATCAGCGCGGCCACGCCGACATGCGGATTGTCCGTCGCATCGAAACACTTCTGCTCGAAGTGAATGCTGTTCTCGACGCCTTTCATTGGAAAGAGCACACGGATCGTGGCCTCGCTGCGGAAAGCTGCCGTCAATGTCACGGTCTCGGAGCGTGAGGTTTACCGGTTGTTGACACCCCAGACGGTAAAAACGCTGGACCAACATCTTGGCTGACAGCGACGAAAGCTGTTTGGCGTGCCGGCTGTGAAGATCATCCATGCGGCTTGGTGCTTGAGCAGTCCGTTAACGAAGTGCTGACTCTCTGCAGTAAACGCCCTCGGCGTGGGTCCTTGCAGCACATCCACTCCATCCTACATGCGACAGACATCTCCTGTTGGCGAGACAGGGAGTGTCGGATGGCTTCGACTTTCTCTATGCTCATGTGTATGTGACAGCCAGATCCTGTGCTGTCTGGGAACATCTTCGGCAGAAAGGACGCTTCCAGTCCATTCTTATGGGCAACTGCGACTAACAAGACGCGGAGCATGACTTCTATCACACAACAGTTCTGCACAGAATACCTATTGCTAGGCGCGTCAGCAGGAGATTGTCGCAGGCTTTCAGGGCATCAGCAGGTGTTGTCACGATCTCGGGCTGATCATAGGCCGATTCGTTCTTCTTTCGGAATGGAAGTGTACGCCGTCTATGTCTACCTTCTCGAGCATTTCCGAGATCTCTTCCAGCACTACGCGTCGTGTGCATTGCCTTTAGAAAACCTCAACAGAATCGAACCTTCCGCATGGACGACCATATCGTTCTGCGAGGTATAGTTTTGCTTCGAAAGAGGCGAAGGAAAGCCATCCCCTTCGAGGCCCTGCTCGGAGAGAGAGAACTCCGTCTCGAATCCGATCCGCCAGAAGATGGACCCTCGAAGCGGTCCATCGTGCTCGGCCAGCACCTTGATGTCGTATCCGCACCGTACTCTTCCTTCAGTTTCACCAGAGCCTCTCGAAGGACCTGACGAGGACAGACCGGCGAAACGTCGCCCGCGTCAAACAGCTAACGTCTGTCAGGCTGCCCAATGCGTGATGTGGATGTACCCGACTCTGTGTGGAGAT
>CBDHGO010000007.1:0-103834 GCA_965263145.1 Botrimarina sp. | reverse complement strand
ACCTAAAAAACGGAACCCGTCCGCCATAGCCACCCCAATTCTGTCGATTCTCACTTGATAACGAGACAAAAGATAGCGATTCGGATAAGAAGGCTGTAGAGAGTGTGAAGAAGGTCCATGGCGTAAAGAGCTTGTCATGTAAACGCATCGAATTCAACGGGGGTCGAATGTATCGCATTTTGTGTACGACAGTATCGAACACGTGACGATGGCAGTGGAGCTCACGGAGGACTTGATGGACCGTGCGTTGATACTGGCACGAAAACGGTTCTCCGATCAGCCACCGGGTTTTCCATTCGATGAAGACCTCGACCCGAATACCGTGAAACTGCCGCCGGAGGTTGAGAGGCAGCTGCATGAGGATGTGGAAGAGGAGGGCCAAGATGCTCTCGCGGATCTCACTGAAGAGTCCGGATTCGAAAGCGTCATCGGTAGGCTGTCACTGTCACGAAATGATGTCCGGCAAAGTGACTTTGCGTCGCCTGGGTGGATCTTAGTTGTCGACCATCTGCCCATCGTGGCACCCGACAAAATCGAGAAACTGACATCACTGATCAAAAAGATCTTCAGCAGTGTGGGATCTGTTCGAGAAGGTGTCTATCCGTGTCACAAAAGAGTGAGATTGGTATCGTTAGTGATGGACAGGTGGGTTTTGTATGCCATTCGATGAAAAGACACAAAAGACGAAGGGCTATTGCTTTATCGAATTTGAAGATCCCGAAGTGGGATGGATGAAATGTGTGAGATGAAAGAGTGAGATGTGTGTGCTGATAGACAGCAGCTGCCGCGAAGGAACGTGGACACAATTATCGCTTGGACAAGAGTCACACATTTGCTGTGTGTATGTTTGATGATTTTGATCGGTATCAGAAAGTCCCAGATACGTACGTACCTCTCGAACTCACCCCTTACCAACCTAAAGTCTGCCAACGATCCCGGATTTGGACAAAGTCTGAGAGAATGTGTGATGTGACTGGCGACGCTTAGGAGGATATCTACAGTTATATGTTGGACAAGAAATCGCTGGATCAGTTTGTGATCCGTTACAAAGACGAGACAGAGATCTACTGGTGGGATGGGAAAAGATCTCAGCCCTTGCAGGTGTGAGGATGATGTGACAGCTGTTGTGCATCTGTAACGCGATCCATCGTTGGATGCTGCATAGGTGTTTAAGAAGAACAAAATGACGGAGAGTTTCGTGCAGTGGTCTCCCTTCGGAACCTATCTGGCGACTGCCCATCGTCAAGGGATTGCTATGTGGGGTGGTCCAGATTTCCAGAGATTTCAGAGATTTGCCCACGCAGGTAGATCTATGCCTCAATGCTGTCCCTGTCAAATGCATGAGGCACTAGGGGTACGGGCAACGGACTTCAGTCCACGAGAACGCTATCTCATGACATACATGACGACGCGAGACCGCGAAGGACACCCCTTCGTCGTTCTCAAAGTAACGGATGCCTGATGAAGACCCATCAACGACCTCATCACCATCTGTCGTTTATGGTTGTCCAGGTTTTCGATGTGCGCACCGGTTCGTTGTTGAGAACCTTTCAGGGAGCGCCTAACGAGTTCATGGTTGGGAAGGATGGGGCCGATCCAGGTGAGATGTTTCACATCGGCTCAGTGTCTGAGACATTTGTTTTTTCTGTACAGTGCCATCGGATATGAAGTGGCCACTGTTGAAATGGGCTGGAGGATGCAATGACAAGTACTTTGCCAAATTGGGCACCTCCAAAAACCAACAGGCAATGATCAGTGTCTACGAGGCACCTGACATGGCAAGAACACCCTGTCCCTCTACATCTCTGCTACTTCTCTTGGGCGTCCCCTCGTCTCTAGGTGCTGCTGGACAAGAAGTCTTTGAAATTGGAAGCCGTTCAGGCATTCGAATGGAGTCCCTCAGATCCCATCATGTGCATCTATCAAAGAGAGAGCGGCAATCTGCCTGCCAGAATTAGTCTTATGAGAATTCCGGAGCGTCAGGAACTCCGTCAGAAGAATCTGTTCAATGTGAAAGGCAAGAGAGGAACGCCTTCGAGGACAGGCATCCACTAAGGCTGGCTCGTCTGTGCAGACATCTTTATTCATTGGCATCCTCAAGGCGATTTCTTAGCCATTCGAGTCAATCGCCATACCAAAACGAAGAAGACCACCTACTATGGCTTCGAGTTGTTTCGGATTCGGGAGAAAGACATTCCTATGGAAGTCCTGGAGCTGCCAAAGAAGACAGATGATATCATCGATTTTGCCTGGGAGCCACAAGGAAAGAGATTTGTTGTCGTACATGGCACAGGTCCAAAGTACAGCATCTCATTCTACTCCATGGTCAACGACAAAGGGAAACCCGAAGTGACAACCGTCCGTGAGGCCTTGTCCCTATCCACCCAGGTGCATTTGTGAGATGGTATGCCTTTGTAGGGAGTCTAGATAGCAGGATCGTCAAAACGGTGCATTGGTCGCCCAAAGGCGGCAGCGTTGTCTTTGTGGGACCCGAACCTGGCGGCCAGCTTGAGTTCTTCAATGTCGATCTCTTCGAAACGATGAACACAGGTGTCGGCGACGCATCGGTCATAAAAGAGTGAGAAAGTGTGATAGGTGATCATTATTTGATGACGGATATATGGTGGGATCCTTCCGGACGGTACGTGTGCACCATGGTCAGCACGTTACACGATACAGACAACGGATTTCAGCTCTGGACGTTTCAGGGTCGCAATTTGATGAAGTCTGTTTGACTATGCCACTCTCATTGTCGAGGATGAAGGTCGTGTGTGTCGTTAGGGAGATGCAGGACGGTTTCTTTCAGTTTCTGTGGCGTCCCCGTCGCCCTTCTCTTCTCTCCGCCGAGACCAAAGACAAAATCGTGAGTCAGTTGAAGACCTACACCAAGAAATACGACGCAGAGGATGAGATTCTATTGATGGCGGCCGATTCAGAGCTCCTGGAATCGCGCAATCGTCAAGTCAATGCCTGGAAGTCATGGAGTCAGGCCAATGAGGTCCACGCCGAGCAATTGGAGCAGTTTATGCGGCAGGTCTATGGAGATGCGATCTACGCCGAGGCCGAATTCGAAATGAAGACCGTTGATCTGAAACAGATCGTCGATATTAAGGAAGAGAATTACAAGCCGGCGTTCGGTCTTTAGCTTTGCGTCTTTGTATACGGTTCGAACCGTATGTCTGTGAACCGTATTCAGGAGAAACGGACCGGGTGCGGTTGTGCTTTGTGAGATGTCTGATTTGTTGTTTGCTGCGACGGCGGCGAACGACGTCGCAGGCGTCCGAGCTATTACCCAGGCGCGACGTCAAGATGCTGAGGCGACCCGTGACGCTCTCCACAACGACAGCTCGGCGTTCGCAGCGGTAGACGATTTGGAAGTCGCCGCCTCGGCAGCAACGGCCGCCGCCTGGCTTACCACTCCCTTACCACCCCTGCCACAACGCCAAACACCGGACGCATGCCAAATGGAAGCGACTTCGGAGGACGAAGACGCATATGGCAGTGTCTGGAGCGGCAGCGAAGCGATGGGTGTAGACATCGCCATTGCAGCAGAGGATATCCAGGTGAAGGTCTCAATCGACTGCAAAGAGATGACGCAAACGCATCCCGTCCGCCTAACACTTCATCTCTGTCCCTCGACGGAGGGGAGGAAAGAGAACGACGGGGATGACGAAGAGATGGATGTCGTCATGCAAGAGGCGACCGATGAGGCCATTGAGATGTCTTCTGCCGGTCGGGCTATTCATCGACGTCGGATGGATGCATCGTGTGATACAGGTGAAGTGATGGAGGATGTGAATTTGGAGGAAGGGGACAGTTTGACGATCGTGGGGACGGTGCGGAATCGTCTGGGACAACAGATCGTGGTGGAAGCCGATCCCCTTGTCCGTCCACTCGACACAGGGTGTGTCACAGAGTCTCTGAACGTGGGTGGGGATCGAGGAACGATGGATGCAGGTCGGTGCTGTTTGCGTGGGAGGGTCATATGGTCGGTAAAGTGGCAGATATCTTCGGCTCTGTCGAATGTCCGCATTATCTGGTCCATCTCAGTCGACAGGAGAGCGAGATCCCAAACGGAACACGCGTCTATAGTGCAGAGCGTTTTACGGTTCCTATTGATCTCTCAACCCAGGTCACTCTTTTTCATCTACAAACGTCATCATGTCTTATCGTTTTGTGCGTAGGAATTGCGCAAGGCAGTGTCTGAGAGTGACGATGATATGAGTGAGAGCGATGATGAGGTTGTGGAGATGCAGCGCCGTGGTCCTCGAAGAGAGAGAAGGAGTAGCGGAGCTGGGCGCAAACGATTGGCTGCGCGGGCAATGGCCCCTCGTCCACACAAATCCCGTCCGCGATGGAGAGCCGCCGCTCAGCGACCGCCGCCACCCGTTTCTTATATCTTGCCTACAGCAGCGGTACCCGCACCGTTCGCGGCTCCCGTTGCGTTTGGAGGCGTGATGTCGCCACCGACAGTTGCGGCCACACCGTTCGTTGGGTTTCATCCCTACAACGCATTCGCCGCTTTTCCTACGTCAGCGATCGCTGCTTCTCAACTGCCGGCGGCGAGTTCGGCATCTCAACCGCAATCACATGACTACTGGCAGACGTCACATCACTATCCTCCTCAGATTTGACGCCAAGTGGTCTGTAAACGTCATCGTCGTCGTCGTTCGCGTCGTCGTTGACGAACGCAGTCACCTATCTCCGTTCCCGTCATGGTCGATTGTTTCTACGGTCAGACAAACGAAGAAATCCAAGCAGCCTCGCCCAATCGTGCCGACGGCATCAGTGTCGAGAAAGAGAAACGTCTTTTGCGCTGCTGCCATCGTCTTATCGACGCTGTGGTCACACGCAAATACGAATTTCCTTCTTACTTGACAGCCACAGCACACTATCTCGTCACACGATTCTACTCGCAACGCAGCTACGTTCATAATGACTTCTTTTGTATCTCTTCTGCGGCACTCAGTCTTGCTGGAAAATTCGAGAACCGACCTCGGAGTCTGGATTACATCATCGAGACCATGTTCGAAGTGCGCTACGCCAAAAACCCCGAAAAACTGAGAGATTTCGCAAACTATGCCGAATTTCGTTGCCAAGTTAAGGAGAGCGTCTTACACGGGGAGGAACTGTTGCTCGAAGTGGTCGGTAAGCAGATCATCACCTTCAGGCACACGATGCCGTCGAGCCACCTCACCCATCTGTTTGTTCAGGTCACGGTTTTCATATCGATCAGCCTTACTGTCACATCTTCGAACTCATATCCATCATGGATTACAGCACGGGCGACGAGCAGGTGCAGCTCCTCGTGCGTCGTTTCTGGCAGATGGTCAACGACAGTTGCTGGACAAGTCTATGGCTGCAGTTCTCTGCACGAAAACTCGCTGTTGCTATGTTTCTCCTCTCTGCACAGTACTGTGAGTTACCGATCGCTGTTTCGAAGCTCTGGTCGTACTGTGATGCTGATGAGAGTCCCTCCTCCGATCACCGATCTGATATAAAGCGCATCTGGACACAGCTTTTGGAGGGATATGATCCCGAATGTAGAATACATCAATACGCGACCCTGTCATAAAAAACATTCTTTAGAGGCGTCGTACGTTTGGTGGCACGTCGTCGCGATGTCGTCTTTTAAATCGAAACAAGGCAACGCGCATACTCAGGTCGAGGTTGAGGAAGAGGCGGAGCCGCAATTGAAATACCAGAGGTTGGTGACAGGGCGACGGGACGAAGGACACGGGTATGTTCGTGTAGGTTAGGGGCAGACGTGGCCGATATTCTCCGACGCGATGAGGCGTCGAGTCTGTGCGTCTCGGAGAAGATGTTGGCGCTCGGAACACACAGTGGAACGGTTTATCTACTGAGCTGTGCCGGCGATGAAGTGTGCTGTGCCACAGCGTCTTATGCAGATGCATGGGTGATGGTGTCACACTAGGTGCAAGCCTATCAATCCCACAAGGGCAAGGTACAGGATATCTGTTTCGATGAAGAGGTCGAAGCATTGGGAAGCTGTTCGGATGATGGGACACTCGTGGTGCGAAGTTTGATATCCGACGAGTGCATTCGCGTCAATCACCAGCGCCCACTCACAGTGATCAGGAACCCCGTTTCGCGAGAGTTATTGACGGAGATGTTGATAGGCGTTAGCGATCGATCCAAGGTTTAGCAGTAGGAAAACGAGAGAGGTGGTATCGGGAGGGGCAGCCGGCAAACTGCTGTTGAATACACAGGTCTGTAGATCGATGGGCACGAAATGCTCGAGGCGTTTTTTGTGCGAACAGGGATGGCTGGGAACAAAGGAACTGCTGATTCATGCAGGAGAGGGACATGTGCATACCGTGAAGTGGTCTGGGAATCTGGTTGCCTGGGCAAATGACCGAAATATCAAAGTGTGACCTCCCTCACTCTTATGACGGAGTGGGCACATGAGTGTCAAATTCGGCCTCAGATCTACAACATGGCTCTGCATAAGCACGCTGGAACGGTAGCGAAACCAGAATCTGTCATCGCTGCGCCAACGAGTGAGTGTTTTCTCTATTGGCATCCAGATGGGCCTCTCTATGTTGGCTGGTCCACGACGGTTATGGTGAGCGTGAAAGGACACGTGGCATTTCTTCGTCGAATTGGCTTCTGTCTAGATCGTCTCGTTTACACCGAATGAGTCTGGGAATATTATTGGACAGGAATGTGTGAAGGTCTTAACAAAGTTCGACACAGAAGGGACCATTGCAGTAGGACATATCTCCACTGCTGTTCTGTCGGCGAGGTGGATCTATGGATGAAGGGTGTGGCTCCATTCGGACACCAATTGGCCGTTTTGGCCTATATGAGAGCTCCGTGCAGAGAGGATACAAACAAAACAGATACCTGCAGATCACTCCGACCCGAAGTGCGATCGATACATAAGACTTATCCATCCACCTAAATCTTATGCCATTCTCTGCCTCAGATTCGGGTATTGACCAAGAAGAACGCCGAAGTTTCGTCGGATGCTCTGTCGATCAATGGCTATGAACAGTATGAGGCAGATGACTATCGACTGGTGCCATGTTATCCCACGTCGTGCTGCAAGCGCGAGAACAGCTATGCCTCTTTGGGAGCACCGTCTCAAGAAATCAATCCCTTCCCTGGCGATGCATCGTCGGACAGCATCCAGACGAAACACTTCGTTCAGTGGTGGAAAGATGGAGAGCAGCCACTTTACTACGTCATCTCCCCCAAAGTGGACCTACTCCATACCGGATCATCATCTCGGTCAATGTGTCTTCGATGATCGTCAGGATATCTTTGTGGGGATGCCGAGAGATGAGATGGATCGAGTGGAATGGCTGTTAGAACACGGACGCTATGGCAAAGCACTGTCCGTCGCTACCGTTGTCCGCAAACGCGATCCAGAGACGTGGGAACGTGTTGTGGATCGCTTTATCGACAATCTACTGAACGAGAAAAAAGTCGAAGAGGCAGCAAAGGTCACTCCTGAACTGCTCGGGGAAGATGCCGTGCGCTGGGAACGTTATGTCTTCCTCTTTGCCTCGAGGAACAATCTCAGTGTGCTCTCTTCCTACGTTCCCATCGAGAATCCGACCCTGAAGCCCTCCACCTACAACATGATTCTTCGGTACGTGACCTGTCTTTTCAACTGTTTTTCAGAGGATGGGTGTGGGCGGCGCAGATCCTGTATTCCGTTTCCTCAGTTTCATCAGCAGCTGCAACATTTGGTCACGAAATGGCCGCCGTCAATCTATAGTCCGAGTGCTTTGGCGAAGGACATTCATCAGAAACTCCATGCGATTCGAGGCGATCGTACGATTCTGATGGAAGTCTTGGCGAAGCTGTATATTCTGCAGAATATGCACGAACAGGCGATGGACATTTATCTCCAACTGCAGCGACCGAATGTCTTTGACTTCGTCCTACATCACGCATTGCTGCGATGTCTCACCAACAAGATCATCCGTCTGATCTCCCTCGATGAGGAACGTACGTTAGATCTGCTGTGCGACCATGCAGACGAAGTCCAGGTAAACACACCTAGCAGTCGTGTCGAATGCGATCGATGGGCGTTTTGGGATGGACTGTAGCCAACAGAAGTGATCGAAGAAGTCACGACAGCGATGCGCAGTGTCTCGGAGACGGATCCAGCGGATCGCCGTCATCAGATTTGGAGAAAGTGGCTCTATCGTTATATGGATCGATTAATCAGTGATAATATCGCAGCGGCTCCGGATTATCATTATCTGCTCGTCGAGTTGTATGCAGACTATAAGCCGTCCAAGTTGATGAGGTTCCTCCAAATGAGCCATCAATACCCACTAGAGCAGGCCTATGAGATTTGCAAGAAACATGAACTCATTAGAGAAATGGTGTACATTCTGAGCCGCATGGGCAACACACACGAAGCCTTGCAGCTCATCATCAAAGAACTAGCCGACATTCCTCAAGTCCTGTCAAGAGACAGGGGACGCCACAAAACAGCATTGGCTGTGTTATGTAGGCGATCGAGTTTGCCCGGAATCAAAACGATAACGAGCTCTGGGATTCTCTGATCACATGGGCCATCGGCAGTGCTGCCACCACAGGTACGCCGCCTGTCACATCAAGAGGAAGACTGGTACGAAGTGTTGCGTGGCAGGCGATTTGCTGGATCACGTTGGAGGTCATGTCGATCCTCTGAGAGTGATCACACGCATTCCAAAGGGAATGGAGATCTGGAATCTCCGCAATCGTCTCTGTCGCATCATTGCGGATTACCGTACACAGACCGCTCTCCAAGAGGGCTGCAATAACATTCTCAGAGCAGATTGTGTCCAACTCAATGCCAGACTCTTTAGAGAGGTGCGTCATTGTATTCGAGACGTGTATGTTACAGAGAACGGCTGTGATAACGGTGCCTGGGTGTATTACAACACCGTGACTGGCACTTCTGTCCCGTCTACGGAACCTGCCATCGAATTCGTTGGACGTTCGGCGCACAATGAAGCATCGTATCATCCCGAAGCATCGGGATCGGATGTTGTGCCAGTAGAGCGCCAGCCAATGAAAATTGGATTCGTTATGGAAGAGGATTCCCACAGTGTCGATTACACAGAGAGTATGCGATTCAAGATTCCGAGAAGGCGACCCGATATGGATGATGTCGGCGAGTTGTTACCAAGCTTGATCAAATAAAGTGCTCCTACTGCAACAGTGTTTCGAGATATGCCATGTTGAACCATTCATCAGTGCATTTTTTGCAGCGAATATTTCAATCACAAGCTTGTAATGCCGTGAAAGGAGTGACGGCAACTTCAAACACTTTGTAGAGCTAAGTGGATCGTGTTCGAAGGCTGCATGAGTCCAAGGGAATGATGATACGCGTGCGGTAGGGTTATGCTTTTGGCAGAGCCGTTCACTTTTGGTCATGCAAGATCATTAAAGTTTTCTAGAATGGCTCCGGTAGTCGGAGGCGCATTCTTCAAGTCACATCAAAAAAGAGCTTTTGAACAGAATTCTTTAGAAAGCAGGCTGTCGATTTGGCAGCTCTGTTGAAGTGTGCTAAAGAGCATATCTAGTAACGGTTGTACAGAGATTTGATCTCTGCTTCGATTCCCAGCGGGGCGAAATATTTGGCTGATGCTTTGCGGCAAGCCAGCGTCGCTGTTACAAAGTCCTCAGACGACACTGCACAGACAGCGCCCCTTCAGAACAGCGCATGCGTGCACAAGATCCTCACCTTCGGTGAACAGTGATTTGAAGGATGCATCTGCGTGGAACTCAGAAATCCCTTCGGAGACAGATGCGGGATAGCGCTTGGCTTCTTTCTTCTCGAGCTCGGCCTCCGACAGGGTTGCGGGATCTACCTGTGTTTTGGGGGGAAGCAGTTTCTTCTCTCTCAGACCTGGAAAGCACATCGCTGCGTCAACGACGACCAGTGCATGCCGGACCCAGAATTCCAGCGGCGATCAGCGCGGCCACGCCGACATACGGATTGGCTGTTGCATCGAAACACTTCTGCTCGAAGTGAATGCTGTTCTCGGCGCCTTTCATTGGAAAGAGCACACGGATCATGGCCTCGCTGCGGAAAGCTGCCGTCAATGTCACACTCTCGGAATGTGAGGTTTACCGGTTGTTGACACCCCAGACGGTAAAGATGCTGGACAAACATCCTGACTGATAGCGACGAAAGCTGTTCGGCGTGCCGGCTGTGAAGATCATCCATGCGGCTTGGTGCTTGAGCAGTCCGTTAACGAAGTGCTGACTCTCTGCAGTCAACGCCCTCGGCGTGGGTCCTTGCAGCACATCCACTCCATCCTACATGCGACAGACATCTCATGTTGGCGAGACAGGGAGTGCCGGATGGCTATGACTTTCTCTATGCTCATGTGTATGTGACAGCCAGATCCTGTGCTGTCTGGGAACATCTTCGGCAGAAAGGACGCTTCCAGTCCATTCTTATGGGCAACTGCGACTAAGAAGACGCGGAGCATGACTTCTATCACACAACAGTTCTGCGCAGAATACCTATTGCTAGGCGCGTCAGCAGGAGATTGTCGCAGGCTTTCAGGGCATCAGCATGTGTTGTCACAATCTCGAGCTGATCATAGGCCGATTCAGAGTGAAAGTGAATGACTTCTATGTCCATCTTCTCGAGCATTTCCGAGATCTCTTCCAGCACTACGCGTCGTGTGCATTGCCTTCAGAGAACCTCAACAGAATCGAACCTTCCGCGTGGACGACCATGTCGTTCTGCGAGGTGCAGTTTTGCTTCGAAAGGGGCGAAGGAAAGCCATCCCCTTCGATGCCTTGCTTGAAGAGAAAGAATTCCGTCTCGAATCCGATCTGCCAGAAGATGGACCCTCAAAGTCGTCCATCGTGCTCGGCCAGCACCTTGATGTCGTATCCGAACTCTCCCTTCAGTTTTCCCAGAGCTTCTCGAAGGACCTGACGAGGACAGTCCGGCGAAACGTCGCCTGCGTCAAACAGCTAACGTCTGTCAGGCTGCCCAATGTGTGATGTGGATGTACCCGACTCTGTGTGGAGATCTCCGATGGCGATCCCAGCGCTCTTCCTCCACGGAAGCCTTCGAAACGTCGTCATGTCTGGCATCACACAGAATTCTCCCGACACGCCGAACTTGCTCTCTGCCTCGAACATCATCGTTTCTGCGAGAACACGACGGCGACGTTACCCGGAGGCAGAACGTCTTGGTGGCAGGGAAAAAAGGGAACAGCTTTGCACAGACCGAAACCATGCTCAACAACCTTCTCTATGTGTTTCTTCCTGAAGGTCCTGAGACGACGAGGCAATACGAGGGCTGTCGTTCTTGGAAGGTGCCTCACCTGCTGCGACGAACACCGTTGACGTCGGCTATGCACACTTCGAGATAATCGACTTCAGCATCTGCAGGCGGTACAACACGTAAAAGAGAGCAGGCAGCATTCGAGACAGCGAATACCTTGTCCGTCAACGGCGGCATGTCCATTCATGTCGTCTACAGAGTCTAAGGATGCCAACGCCGGCACCGGAAAGACGTGTGGCCGTCTGCTGCGAGATCTCCAGAAGAATTGCCGTCCACTGTCGCAGCCGATCCTTAGATGCGGAGAAATTATCGATTGACGAGGCTATTTTCTTCAAATTGGGCCGAATTCGAGCGGAGCGTGGATTGCTGGGATTCGAACCGATTGAGAAAAATCGTCGAACAAACAAGGGATCTGATAACCGGACTTGAACACTGTCGTCTTCCATCATCGCCTAGATATCCGTTCTAACAAAGCAGCCATCGAACGAACAGAAACTGGATCACTCGCTGTCAGACGGTCCAGTAGCTCCATCGTCCTCCCTACCTCAGTCTCGTTCGTAATACGACAGCTGAATCGAGAGCACCTATCGACGTGAACCGGATAGTTGTTTAGCACTCGACGCGAAATTGTCTTGCTCGAACGTTGTCCGTATCCTGTGCAGGGGAACCGATGCTCTCGGAACAAAGCATCCGGCCAAGCACCTTCATCTGTCGAAGTTCAAGCGACGACAAGACTCCGCCAGTCTAACAGGACCCGACGGTGTGAAGAAGACGTCACCCATGTTTCATGCATGCTACGTAAACGCATCACCATGCCAGTCACTTCCAAGCCCTTGCTGGGCGAATCACTGACCGGCAGGACACAAGAAAATGTGCAACCCTAATCTCGGAGACTGATTGTTCAGGAAACGAGAGAAGGACGAGTTCGTGCAAAGTGGAGCTTTGACGTTTTGAGAATAGCGCAATGCTCCGTTTTGGCGAATGCTCTCTTTTCGATGAAACATTCGCATCGACCGATCCACGTTAATCGTCAGAAATGCGCTTTTACGAGATGCTTACTAAACCATCGAGCAATTACAATCTGAATCTCATCCGTGTCATGCTGTGCCGTCTCAAAGAGATAGAAGCAGGACACATCTCTTTTAAAGGTAGAAACATTGGTGACAGAACTGGTTCATTCCACTGACACTCTGCCACACACAGCCATAGTCGGCGCCTGGCTGTTTGCTCGGACGACTAGTGAATTACCCGAGAGCCTGATAGGAGACGGTGGCACCATAGATGTACGTGTTGTGCCACGTTTTGAAATGAATGGTGCAACCAGTCCTCGTGACATTATACACTTTGAGTTCCCAACGATGGTTGCGTCCACAATCGACGTCAAGTTTTGTAAGCCAGGCGGTGACGGAGGGAGGTTTGCAGAATGTGACGTCGAAATCGACCTTTATGATCTTCTCGCATAGCGCCACTTTCTCAGGCCAAGATTTTCCTTCATCGCCATCGGGAACTCCGATGGGATGGAGATCCACATTCCCGCTAGAAATTGCGATCCCTGAAACGAGAACCACTATCGTTTAAAAATAACAGATGTAGAGAATGCGACCTCCGACGGGCATTGCGTATATTCACACTTTCGTACGTTTGTCAATCGCCTGGTAGACAAGCTGAGCAAAGCTGGGAGTGCATAAATAAAACACAAACCGTTCGCCTTGTTCGTTACAGACCTGCAGCGCAAATAACGCGCAGTAGTCAATCGCGTTCGAAAAGCAAGAGACCGTACGTACTGCGAAGTTCAGTGCAGAGAAACGCTCTTGAACAACAGTCGGAGTATCAAGAGCGAAAACAAACTCGGCGTCGCGTCAAGGGTATCAAATCAAAACCTCCGGTTTCGCCTCCGTCGAAACGACAGGACAGTCTCGACAAAACGAATGTCCCCGTCACGCTCACCTAACGAGGTCACCGAGAGTTCTCACGACGCCCGTCGCGAGGTGGAGGTCAGATCGCTAAGACGATCGCTTGCGTGTTCGCAGAGTGAATCGTCCCGCGAGAGTCAACGTGTGTCAAAGACCAATGGCTTCGCTCTCAACGCCCGCTGTGGTATCGCAGTATCGCTAAACCGAAGGAACACGTTTCAGGTGTTCTGGACTTTGCTGTTTTCAGTACGCGGGGAACCGTACACCAAACCGAGACGAGAATTCCAATTACGCTCTCTTGTTTTCACTCAGAGACAGATATGGATGCTAGTCTTATAGAGATGCTTTAAATGACAGACAAAACGTGTTCATCCTGACAACATGTGCAATTTAGCTTCGAAAAGTACGAGGAACCATTGCTCGTTCGGAGAGACGACTTTCGTGACATTGTCCCGGTGAAATCGAACGGGACAGGAAACAATCTCAGCGACGTCTTTCTTCAAGTAGCGAGCATCTCCGTCTCATTAACATACCTGCGTTACACAGTCTGAAAAAAAAGAGCGATAATGGATTAAACACACAGGACCAGACCGCCCATGATTGACGTCACACAGCGCGCAAGGCTCTCCTGGTCGAGTGATCAATGAACGATAGATGTGACTGCTGTAAACATGATCTCTCCATACATAGCTCCGCACTTAAAAGGAAAATCCGATTGTCGTTGCGAGCTCCGGTGTTTCCGTGTTGTCTGCGATGACCAATGACGTCATCCGTCGTTTGCAATCTTCACGTGTTCCTCGCTCTTCTTGACTCTGAGACTTCAACGAGAGAAGCCGATGCGATCGAACGCAGTCTTCTGTAGACCTGGAGGTCTGTTGCTTTGTTCTTACCTGTAATGAGATCTGGCCTCGGATTGAAGGAGGCGGACCGGACGATCATTGCCGTGACGATGGCAGTACTGCTTCTTTGTGACGGTACAGCCGCCGCAGAGGCGCCAACGGGCGAAGATGAGTCCATCGAGAGATTGGACACGGATGCAGGACAGAATACAGTGGACAACCGCGACCGACCGACTTGTTGCGACCGGAGAACGCAGAGCTAAGGGAAGAGAAGAACCGCTGGCCGAATGAAGCAATTAAGCGGCGTCGACGACATGCAACACGGTGCCCTTGTCCTAGAGAATCGACCAAGTCGACGACGACTCTGTTTACAGATGTATGCTACCGATTGCATCAATCGCGCATCCGTTCTACGAAAGCGAGGACAGAACAGGATCCATCGCCGACGTCCTTTTCTCGTCGAACCGTTAGCCCTTAGACAGCTGCTTCGCCGAACACCTGCTGCAGCGAGAGCTGCCAGTCGACGCGCAGATCGTGGCCGCCGACTGGCGGCGGCGATCTCGGGCGGTCGCGGATGCGCGGAATTGGCGAAATGCGACGGCCGTTTAATGGCACCATTACGTCGCATCACCCGAATCGACCTACCGTTTCCGTCCGCGCAGCGGATTTTTCAGGGGGGTATAGGTCGTGAAAAACAAGTCTACCGTGAGGATCCCCCGAGTGGGGGCGGATTCTTGCGCCGGACTCAGAGGAGGGTGTCCCATCAGTGTTGACCCGGTTGAGTCTGGCACGCCCGCGCCGAGTTGGATGGGTTCCGGCGGGGAATGGACACCGTGGCGCCAGTTCGGAGCGCGAACGGAGCTCGCTAGGCTCAGGGTAGTGTCACCACCCGAACAAAAACTATTGTCCCTTCGCCTTCGAGTATCCTTAGCCGCCGAAAGACGAAACGAACGCGTCGGTTCCTCGCGAAATCGCGGTAGCGAACGCCGAGTGTCTTTCGAAGCTTCGCCTTGTTACACGGGTCCAACGTCTCCATCGTTACAGCTCAGCAGAAAGCGAGGTCGAACGGCGGCAGATCGGCGGACGGAGCGTCCGACTTCGACGAATTCCGGAGCTCGCGCCCGTGCTGTTCTTGGGGCTCGTAGGAAAAAAGCTCGCCGACTCCTCTTTCTCGAAGGCTTCGCCACGCAAAGGCGGCGAGACGGCACGACGATACTCGAGTGTTGATGACGTGTCGATGTCCCTGCGAGCTCGTCGTGGTTCGCGGACTGTGGATCCCTCCCTCACTTCGTCGGCGGAAAGTGGGCATTGCAAAGGACGCGTAGCCAACTCGCCAGACGGAGCCGAATCGACAGCCCGGGCGGGCACCAGTTGTCGCGTTGAGACTGTCCGTCTGCGTCGCAGAGGCTTTCTTCAAGAAGTCTGCAGCATCCTCGTGCACTGTTCAAACTCGGTGTCTCTTCCAGCCGCATTCAAAGTGGCCAAGAAACACCCGTCTTTCATCCGAATTCCCGTCTCGCTGCGCCTCGTGTCTTTGCTTCGGCCCTCTCTTCGACGGTCAAGGAATGAATGCGCTGCGGAGGCTTCCCCCCGTCTGCTGACGGAGGACAGGCGTTCCGGCAGTCGCTGGACTTGTCGGGACCATCCGCCTGTTGGTTCTTCTGCAGCTGTGCATCGCTGGTCGCGTTCGCACGGAATTCTCTCCATGGACTGACGGAACGACTTCGAGATACGCCTCGACCGTCGACAGCTCGCTCAGGCGCTGCTCGCCGCAAGTCGAACCGAGAGAATCGCGAACGCTAACCCTTGGCCCCCTGTTGCGGGTTCCGTCCGCATCGACTGTCCAGGCGTTCAGCGTTTATCTCGGAACAGATACAGAGGGTATGACTACATTTCGTGGTAGCGAGTGTCGTCTTAAGCCATCTCTTCCGAGGTAGGTAGGTATACCTGAGAGGTTCAGAAACGTCTGTTCGACATTGGAACAGAGCCTTCTGGAGAGCGAACCGTTTCCAGTTTACAGTCTCTCAGAGCGAAGAAAAGAACCGGCGTCCTCGGTGTCGCATCCAGAAGGCACTGTGTGCCAAACCGCGACTGCGCGGTTCGTAATCTCGTCAATCAGAATGGGAGACCTCGCTCAAGGGTTTTCGAGAGAATGATTTTCGCATTTGGGACCCGGGACGGAACGCTGTCCCGAAGAACTGTCTACTCGGCAGGCTACGCATCGGATTTCCCAACCTTGACATCCGGCGGCCATGTCTCAGCCGCGAGCTCCCGGATATCCTCCTCGTCCTGTGCGGACAGTTTCTACGGCAGAGCGCGGCCTTCGCTGAGGAACTTCGAACGCTTTCGGGTGGCGACGTGTCCGCGCGCGTCAGGTGTTGTGATTGGCACGTCCCTGCATCGCCGAAGTGCTTTGCATCTGTATCGGCTGTGACTGGAAACCCTCAAAGCATCCAGACGCTCCTCCTCGCTGCAGACCTCGAAAGCGGTTGAAAGGAGGCGCCTCGCTTGGCGACGCCGCGATTGACTCCCTCGACGTTGCTCGAGCGTGTCAGACACGATGGAAAGATCCTCTTCACCCGGTCGACAGGTGCCTAGCGAGATCTCTCCGTGCGATCGACGGGAGGGCAGCCAGAAGCTTTGCTGCTTTGGCCGCACCGTACAGAGACGCTTCCCACACACATCTCTGCCGGTGCCAGGTATCCCAACGCCAAGCACGCGGGTCTATTCGTCGATCGAGGTGACGGGGATTTTCCGTTCTTGCCTCTGCGAGCATCCGCTTTCGGCTCTTCTCGTGTTCAGATGGACAAGCGCGTCTGGGAAATCGACGGATTCCATGCTGTGGCGTTGCGCCGTGTGTCTTTCGACGTATTCCTCCTCTGCATCGGGAGACCTCAGGCGACGCGCTGGAATGGCAGCGCGCTGCTCTCCATCCATTTTCTGCCGATGAAGTGATCTCGAGAAGACACTTGTGCGGACGTCGGGAGGAGGACATCTCTCGCCGAGGAGATGAAAACCTGCCCAGCCCGGAACGATGGAGTCCCTGCAGTCCGCAGAGGGAAGTACGGGGAAACGAATTGCCGACGAAGGAACACCTGCCGCGCTTCTCCGGCTGTTCTCGGAGGACCTCGAGTTTCGACTTCGTGTGGCTCTCTGGGACTCGTCGCGCGATCGGATTTGGAAATCCGTTGACCGGGAAGCTGCCTCCGTCTGAGACGTCTGTGGTCCTCCTCGGCAAGGTGGCGCCTAACCAAAAGGAACCGGAACAAACCAAAAGCAGACGACGACCACACTTTCGACGCGCTCGCCTGCTCCGCTCGGCCTGAAGCCGCGTCGACAGACGATGGATGATCTTGCAGCTCTCTCCGCCCGCCTGAGCGGGAACCAAGGTCCAGCAGGCACCTCGGGAATCTCGCCCTTTGATCTACGCCGAAACGCCACGCACGATACAGGTAGATCCATCCGATGGCGGGCGGATCGGCTGGCCATCCGGATAGTGTACCACAGCCATCACTCAGGCGGCGGAAGAGGACACCGAATCAAGTGTCGCTTCTCCAAAGACAACCGCCCTTGCGCAGATAACGCGTCGCGGCGAGCTCGGCGTGTGGCTCGGCGAGCCGATCAGACACGAGAAAGTCCACATCCACCACTGTCGGGATCCAAGTCGGGACTGGCTTCCGGACTCTCGTGGACGTGGAGAATTGCGAAGCGCCAAGGGGCGACGGCGAAGAACTCGCCTGCGAATCCCTACACGTCGTGCACCTTCGCGTTTACGCACCTCGCCATTCTCGCATCCGGCCGCCGACGACTTTTTCTCGAACCTCAAAGCATCTTCGCCCGTTCCTGCCAAACGGATCCGGCAGGAGAAAACGCGAGGACATCTTTGACCTCCCGTGTACTCCGTCAGAAAGAGGAAGCGTATCTCGAGATCGGTGCAGCGGGATGGCTTCGAGTCATCCGATTGTTGAATCTGCGTGCACCGGACGATGTCGTACTGCAAGCCGTACGACGCATCGTCGGGAGGTGCATCGACTCGAGGGGCGCGTGGCCATCGTGTCGCACAAGTCCTCACCACTCAATCGTGGACGAATCGGTCGTCAAGGAGACCTGTCAGAGCCACGGCAGATCGACGAAGTGCAGCGGCGTCCTATGGATGTGATCAGGAGACAGGCTTTCGTCGTCTTTGTCTCTAGCGGCTCTGGAACAGTTGGAGACTCCTGGCGGATGTGACGCTCAAGGCAGACAGTCATGTGCGTTTTGGGGGTCGGTGTAGGACGGGTAGCACGTGGAGACTCGAAGACGGTGGGTCTTCCATCGGTGAGATCGCCTGTACGAGAATCAGCTCTTTCTCTTTTCGGTTTCCGCATCGACGCCTTCGCGGGTCGCTTCCTTGTCGGAGAATACGAATGTGCCGCCTTACCCGACGGTACTAGGCCACCCGTTGTCGATATCATCCTTGATTAGGCTTCGGCTGCACGGACCAGAGAGCGCATTCACGCAGTTGTCGCCCGGCGACGCAGGCGACCGCGTTTCGCGCTGTGTCTATCGTGTTGAGACGTCCGACAACAGCAGGCGCGGCATGGCCGGAAACGTCGAAGCGACGGAGAAGGAAGCGGGGATCCCTCCTGTCGAGGCCGGCTCGACGGATGCCGACCGCCAAAATCGACACGGCGGTCGAACTGCCCGACGGAAAGCGATACGGTCGCGGGTGCATTCTTTCGATCCTCCCTGAGACGAACGGAGCTATCGACGCCTCCTGTGATGCTATCGGCGATTTGCGAAGACGTTCCTGCTGCCGATAGCGCAGAGGTCTCGACTAGGAGCATTGGCATGGATTTTGGATGACACCGAGATAGATCGCGCAGAACGGACAAAGGCGGAATCCGGGGAAAGACAGAACTTGTGCAAGCACACTAGCCAGTGTCGATTTTCCTGTGTCATTGAACGCGGACCCGTGTAACATGGCAGAACTTGAAAGACATTCGGCGTTCGCTACCGCGATTTCGCGAGGAACCGACGCGTTCGTTTCGTCTTTCGGCGGCTAAGGATACTCGAAGGCGAAGGGACAATAGTTTTTGTTCGGGTGGTGACACTACCCTGAGCCTAGCGAGCTCCGTTCGCGCTCCGAACTGGCGCCACGGTGTCCATTCCCCGCCGGAACCCATCCAACTCGGCGCGGGCGTGCCAGACTCAACCGGGTCAACACTGATGGGACACCCTCCTCTGAGTCCGGCGCAAGGATCCGCCCCCACTCGGGGGATCCTCACGGTAGATATGTTTTCCACGACCTATACCCCCCTGAAAAATCCGCTGCGCGGACGGAAACGGTAGGTCGATTGGGGTGACGCGACGTAATGGTGCCATTAAACGGCCGTCGCATTTCGCCAATTCCGCGCATCCGCGACCGCCCGAGATCGCAGCCGCCAGTCGGCGGCCACGATCTGCGCGTCGAATTTGTCGTGCGCTGTTCGTCCGTCGAAGCAAAACGCGCTCGTTACCGACGTAAACTCAGACGATCCTGCCGCACCGAAGACGCATCCAGATTTCGCGTCGGCTGCGGCCATCTAAGGTAATCTTGGCAACGCAAACCCAGTCGCTTCATGTCGAAAGCAAGAAACGTGCCTGACCGATGCACGACGACGTTTTCGTCACTCCTACCGGTCTGCATCGACTCGTTCACTCCGACGCCGGGCTCACCACTCTCGCTGCGCCGTGTCCATTTCGGGCATTCGGGAGAGGAACCCGGTTACGGCGGGACGAGGCCAAGTAATCGGAGACCCGCACTGGCCTCTCCAGTTCAATGGTGTCGAAGGATCCTATCGGTGTTCTCGGGAATCGTTCCTAAGAGACCTACGGCCGCGGACGCGAATCAAGTCGCCCGGCGACACGATTGATCTCCTTCGCGAGTGTGGGTGGGGTCTGCGATGACGTTCCCGTTGCGATCTTTGGTCGTTAGCGTCAGGGAGATGGCGACGAGAGACGCGTCTGTTAGCAATTGAATTACCCCGGCCACGAGCACACGCACGTACTCACTGCCGGTATAGGTGCTCGGTTGCCTTCGGGTTCACAAAGGCCTCGCGCAACATCAATGGCCGCCGTTCGTCGCGCTACAAAGAGTTTTCCAATCTCCACCGCTCACGTTGGACAAGCACACGCATCGGTTACGAAGCGAACTTAAGGCTCTGCGTTCAGATAGCCCAGTATAGACCAGTTGGATCGGAGTTGGAACATGTGCCGGGGACAATCTTGGCTACTGCTGAGGCGGCACAGCGCAGAAAGGAAAAAGAGATGACTACATCGCCCAACAATCAAAAACCAGTCGTCGGACAAAGACGCTGCTGTTATTCGTCACTCTGCCACATAGGATAGACAGCACACGCATCCCAACACTACTCGGCACTGTTCTTTGCTGCGGCGTTGAGTTGGAACTCCCGTCCGCTGCTTGAGACGGCGGAAATCGTCGCAGTAGAGCCAGGAGACGGGTCACAGACTGTCTATTTCTCCGTCGCCGGACACAGTTCGCCGTCTTGTGTTACTCAATGGAGAGAACGAGCGAGAGGGGCGCGAGTTCGAGTCGAGCACTCCTTGACGAACACAGCGATCATGCATTGTCCGACACCTTTCACTCAGACGACTCAGACGTTCGGCGGTACAAGAGAACACGGTGCCAGGAAATCGTCCGTCCTCCGCGGGAGTTCCGCGGTCTCATCCCACGCACGGATTGTCATTTCTGACGCTTTCTCCGGTCGTGCAGCAGCCTGCCACATCTGCAACGAACTGATGACGCCACTGCGACTCTCCGCCGCATTCTTTCGCCACGAGACCCGGGCGCCGACGCGTCGACGATTCTCGAGGTGCAAACAAGTTCGAAAGCATCACCGCAATGCAGAACAGTCCTTTAGTATCTCAAGTATCCAGACTCGAATCACTCTCGAGACGAAACCTCCGGTTTGCAACAAACAAAAGCGGCTTCTGGTGCAAATCGAGTTTCGACGTCGCCGAGGGGCGGGCAAGCAGACCAAACTCCCTCCATCAGTAGAGCTCGAATGTTGGCGATCCGTGTCCGTAGGTAAAACAAGTACAAGTCGCGCGACAGTCTTGTCGCATCGGCTGTCGCCCTTTGATGTCTACTCCGCGAGGATACAGAAGGCAGTGCGAGCAGGCGTCGGCGGGCAAGGAGGCCAGTGTCTTCTTGGCAGGGTCCTCGGAGTCTCGCATGTCGACAACGAGAGTGTTACGACGACGATCCCTTCTCTTCCCGGATGACCGTCGTCTCGCTTCCTGTCATCCAATCACCGAGAATGGAGGAGCCCGTCGACGGGTGAATGAAAGGCCAGCGTCTGTTCACCTCCTGCCCTTTTCGCCAGAGGCCATCGCATTGTAGACACCACGCCCGCAACTGTCCGTCCACACATCCTCTATCGCCATCGCCAGTGGAGGGGTGCGTGCGTGCACCTGATAGAGCTCTTCGTTGAGCTGTGGCGTCTGGAATGCGAACGCAACGTTGCGCGCGTCCTCGCCATCTTTGCCGATGTCCGTCGGTCCGGCGCAGATGCGATCGACGAGGGGGCGCAGTCCACGGCCGTCTGCGAGAGTATTTCCGGTGAGAACTTTGTTCAGAGAATTTGACTTGAGGGTTTTCTTGGCTCCCCTTTTGTCGTGTCCATCCCGCGACAAACCGTCCTCGGCGGAGTAAACCTGCTTCCGATGCGCCAGCTAACTCCGACGGAGCAAGTGTGGCCAGGTTCATGTTCAACGGACTGTGGATCCCCTGGCAGAGTCGTCCGAGTCCCTCGCTCGTTGACTTACTGGACGGTGTCTCCAAGAAGTCTTTTGTGCGGCTCCGATTGCTCGAGTTGCGACAAGGCTTGTTCGATGAGCTGTACGACTGGCACAAGTTGTCGGCTTTCAGTTTGTCCTCGCTGTTCACCGCGTCGCATCACGAAGACACTGGCATTTCATGGACGAGCGACTCGCTCCGAAGAAACGACGTTTTGTTTTTCTACAGAGTTTCGAGTCTTTTTTTTTGGCTCGGACGCGTTCCGCGAGATGTGTTGCTTCCGCCTTGAGCTGATGTGCGAAGCCGTTCCCTTTCCGCCTTCCTCGGAGGCGAAATCTGAAAAACGACGTCGAGAAGATGAAAGCAGAGACCAAACAGTGAATGTCAAGAAGATGCGATCGGCTATCAGGTGCGACCATCCAAGGTCATCTTTCGCAGAGAATTCGAGATTCTTATTGTTATTCGGAGCTGTCTGCGTCGCATCTCCCTACGAAAGCGAAAAGTTCTACAAAGAGTCACCGCTTTCGGTCTCATTTCGTTCGAAAGGCGGACATCAGAGTGCCAAGACGTGTGTCCAGGGCGAGTGCGAAAGCGAAGGCGTTTCTGACTCTGAGATCGTCGTCTTAACGACCGCATTCTTCGACTCCTGACGACGCAGACACGCCGTCAGATGTGGGTGGGCACAATGCCCTCATTCGTCGCACACGTAGGGAAAGCGGCGGCGACAGAAACTCAAGAACGTCGCCCATCCGTCTTGCAAAGGAGTGTTCGACCCCCCGACGGACTGAGGAGGACCGTCGGAAGGACCTTTCACCCAGACATCGCCATTCTGTCGGCCGCCGGTTGCTCTACAAATGACGATCCACGATGCCTCGAGAGGTCGCTACCGCAGGAACAGACTGTGAGATGGCAGAAACAAGTCATGCTCCGTCCGGCTCAATGACACAGAAGAAGTCTTGCCGGAGTCGACGAACCAAACGCGCGACTTTGCACGATGGACGCGTCATGACTGCGCGGATCGCCGCGGACCTTATCGCCTTCTCGAATCGCGCCTCCACGCACTCATGGCCAAGATTATCGAAACCACATCGTCACACTTCTGCTTCCGCGTACACGGCAGTCCTAGTTGAAATGGATCGACCGCCGCCCTGTGCCGACCGCCGTCGTGTGCTGGAATGAATGGTCCGCTGTTTGGCGGCGGCCTGAAGGTGACCCATATCTGGAAAGGAAAACCGAGGGGCGGCACCCTCGTCGAAGCAGAGGTCTCTTGTATGGGAGCTTGTAAGCTACTCGGGCATCTCGATGAAGCGCACGTGATGCTGTCGGTTATCGGCAACGTGCTGTGCGGCTGCCAGTTCGATAGGCGCTCCTCTCTTTCTCTCGCAGGACTGTCGCCTATGCGGATCTAAGAAGTCGTTCGGTCACTGCTGCGTTCAGTCCTTCCCGAATCGGTCGATCTTTGAAGGAGTCAGCCGCGGAGGAGGCCTTTCTCGCATGACAATCCACTGCGCGTCGAACGCATCAATGCGGGAAGAGCAGGCGAAGAGAGGAGTCGCAGCGCGACATGAGCGGGATTCCATGACCAAGCCCCGTTCACCGATTTCAATTGCGTCCACATGCAGACGACCCGCAAACTCGAGCTTCCTTACCGGAATCCGCCAGCTCGGGATACACGAGCGAGAAAGAGGAGCGTTGATGGATGGTGCCGTGCGTTCCCTTAGGTGCAGACGCGCCGAGACCCTTTGCACAGCGAGGCTCCGTCGAAAAGCGTTCACGACGTCGAGGCCCGTGCTGTCGCTAACACGAAAGACGACACCGAACGTTTGCGAACCTGACACAGTTGCAGGCAGAACGGCAGTTGGATGCCATCGACAGGTTCTGAATGCCGTGCGGACAGACTTCGCGACAGCACAACATGTGGAGTGTGGTAGAAGCCTTATCGAAAAAGAGGTACACCGCAGATCGGGAAAACGGTCAGGTAGAAGGCGCGTCAGCCGTGAACAGCTCGGCGAGGGAGGATGGAGTGGAGCATCGGACACTTGGCGTCGGAAGCACTGCGAACGAGCTCTAAATGGATTCTTCGGTCGTATGCGACAATCGGCATCGATGCCCCAGCGAGGACGAGACGCTGGGAGGAGATTCAGGCAACAAACGTAGCTGAATAACTCACCGTTGCGATTTGTGAACGCCCTCCATCCGACGCTGAGTGAAGCGGCTTACGTCTGTGGTCGGTCACGGCGCCCACATTCGCTCCGCGAGTCAAAAGAGTTTGAACGCGAGCGAACTTGCGGACGAATCAATGGCGCCCGATGCTTGCACGGACGATCTCTGTGTGTCCGAAGCTGGCTGCCGTGTGAAGTGGTGTCCATCCATGATGGACCTGCGTCGATTTGAGAGCATGGCCCGGAGGGCGACGGCAGCGGAAAGAAATTGCAGACCAGACCGTATCTTGAAGGCGGGCAGGACGGCGAGACTGCACTCGAGCGTCGCGGAGTGCAGCGGAGAATGCTCCTCCGAGTTTACCTACACGAAGGATCTGCAGATCGCGGACCCTCTGGACAGTGAATGCGCCTCGGCGGATCGCTTGCACTCGACGCGTACGTGACAACTGCATCGTACAACCTGTGGCAGACCGACGCAGATTGAGACGAACCGAAGTCTCTCACACTGACGGCCGGATCATTCGTCCTCTACCCTGCAGGCGTCTAGTGAAGAAGGGATTCATCCTTCGATCGTTGGCACGAGATGGCTGCAGTGCTCTTCCACAGGATCGATTCGCAGGCGGCCGATGGAACGCATCAACGTCTCTCGCGCATCGAAAAGAGCGACTGGATCATGGAGGAGTCTATCAGAACATCTTTACTCATGAACAAATGTCATTCGCTAAATGGGCATCAAGGCCGACAGCGGAATAGTAATGTTGCGATGATTGTGCAATCTCCAAAGAAGGTCTAGATTCCAGACGGGTATAGACAGGCAGATCTCATGGGACAGCTCGGATGTGCCCAACATCTTCAGTTTGTAATTTGGTCTGTCGATCGCTGTTCTCTGTGTCGCGTTCACCAGGAAAACTTGAATAGCGATCTAACATGATGTACAACACGCCGCTCATCGAGTGGCAACCAGTGAAAAGCCAGCACCTCATTCAAAGGTCATAGGTACTCCCGGACAGCCTCATTTTGCGAAGACAAGGAAGGGTCTTCCAAAGTGCTCTGCGCATATCGTCATCGGTGCCTCTGAGGGGGAGATCGAATTTCCTGAGCTTCGGCAAGCACAACTGTAAGAATTCGTCGCTGCGGACAAGCGTGGACGGACATGAAATCTCCAGCTCCATCAGCTCCAAGAGATTACTCAGACTTGGAAGTAAATGGTAAAGGTTCACAGATATTGTGGTATTCATCTTAAGAGATGTCAGTTGAGTCAGCATGCCCAGAGCTTCGAGAAACAAGTCGTCGACCAGCACATTAAGCGTCGACAGATGCTTCAGTCTTCCGAGCTCTTGCGAAAACTGAGAGGGTTTCACACCCTGATGACGAAAGAGACGCTCAAAGCTCCAAGGAGCGAGAACCGATAGGGACGTCAGATTTGTCATGGACATCAGGATTTCGGCGATGTTTGCCGGAGGGCTTCCAGAAAATGAGCAGGTGAGAGACTGAATTCCCGTCGGAAAGCGTTGGCCACGACCGATTCGATAATAGTTCAGAGAAAGCTCCGTGAGCTGCGTCAGGGTCATGAGGTTATGCTCGATAATCCCAGGTAGAATGATGGTCCATCCACGACTGCCACAGAGACTCAGGGATCTGAGTCCTGTGAGTGAGGACAGGCACTCTGCCAAACCGAGATGGTCTTGCTCCAGTCTGACTTCAAAGCTCAACTTCGTCAGTTGATGCATCTCCGGCAGAGCTCGGAAAAAGCCGTTGCTTGGTCGATAGGAATGACGGCTGACCGAGAGGCTCGACAAACGGGAGAACGCCCTCCATTGATGCTCTTCTGCCAACCAGAAAGCCCGATTCTGACTGTAATGGTCGAGTTCGAGGGACTGCAATGTCTGGGAATACGCCATCAAACACTAGAACGACAGACTTCTTGAGATACGAGATGTGTCATCAGAATTTGCTTACCTGCAGGCTGAAAGAGGTCCGCGGCTCTGGTTGATCGACTGAGCGAAGGTGAAGGTGTGTGAGCCTCGTCAGCGACGGAAACAGAAGCTCTCCACGGCTGTTGAAGATCACTGGGAAACCTGTTCTCAGGTATCCGAGTCCTCGGAGCTCAGTGATCGGCGCCAGATCCGTCTGGATGAAACCTGCGACGTGGATAATCAGCGCATCCAGATTCCGGAAGAAAGGTAATGCCCGAAAAATGTCGTCCAGGCTGTCCTTCTGGTTGACCAACAGATCCAACGAGCTTAAGCGGTCAGCCGATGGAAACAGTGTCGTCAGGCTTTTCACGTCCGGGTTCGCCGATGTCGCGTACAAGCTCAGATTCCGCAGCTTTCTGAGTTGTGACGACTGCTGCATTTCCAGCCTCCCCAAGACGTCATCGCTGTCGAATGAGCTTTCTATTTCCAGCGACACCGCTCCCGGAAATAGCCCTGCCGCTTCGTCCAGCCTGTATTGGCATTCTTGGTTGAGCTTTACTGGAAGCTGCCCACACAGATCATGCCAACGACGACAGACGCGACGGCATTCGTGCAGTCCGTCGTCCATAACGCACGAGAGGACCCTGAACAGCAGGTCTTCGTGCTCCTCCAGAAGTATACCCAGCGTCTTCTCTCGGCCGGGTTGCTCTTGCTGGCGACTGTCGTTTTCGCATAGGCGCCTTCTTTTGCGACGCAGGTCCACTGTCGGAGGAAAAACAGAGGCGTGGCGACGGCGAACGCCCAGATAAACGCAGCGAATGCCGTAAACAACGAGACGAACAAAGGAAAACAGATCCATTCTGCGTCGACAGTGCCCGAGCGAACTTCGTGTGCACGTGAGGAAACGAACGCGCGCAATTAACGCAATGTGCGCGATTAACATGCCCAATTGGATCCAATGTTCTGCCACACCGTTAGCCGACTTCTCTGCTCGCGGAAGGTTGCAAGGCTATGCAGTCATTCGGCCTCTGTGTGTCAGGTTAGCAGGACAGACAGCCGTCCTGTATAACGTACTCTCTCTGTCGAAGTCATCACCGCATCATCAGTATCCTGATGCATCTGGCTTCGGATATTTACACGAGCGATTACCGTTATGGATAAGAAAGGCAGTGCTCGGAAATGTCTCGACGCTTTCTCCCAAACCGACCTCCATTTCTTCTGTTCTTCGTCGTGTGAACAATCTCACATTGATTAGCAGTTACAGGGTGCATAGTTCTTTTTCTATCCGTCAATCCACACATCCATGTCTCGCTCACGCGTCCCCGTTTCAACAAAACAGATGGTTCAACGTCTGACAATACTCTGTCGAACAGAATGCTTAGTGCCCTGTTACACCCTGAACCTCTTCTTCTCTGTTCTGAAGCGTCCCACATACCCACCCACCACTTATTGATCCTCAACCTCCCGTTTGTTCTGCCTTTGCAAGTAGCAAGCACCATTGTCCAGATAACAGCCTGTGGTCTGACCGACTCACACCGAACATTCTTGCTGAAAAGATCCTTGTGGGATCATGTACCTTGCCGGCTCCCGTGCCTCGAGCTAGGCTGGCATCGCTGTGGCCCCTTCTCCGTCCCTGGGTTTTCTCTCTCCCGAATGGAACCAGTAACAGGCACGGCGAAAGCGAGAACGAATGACTTGAACTATTTCATCGAAGCTTTAGCCAGGATCTTTGCAGATACATCCAACTCCACAAAAGACACGGCATTGGTGCACGCACGTCGAAGGAGGCGAATGATTGATTACAAATCACGCAAAACAAAGCCAGTACAGCTTCCGACGCACATCAATCATATCGTCAGAAAGCTCTTCCACTAGCCGACGTTCACTGCGTCCGCGGACACATCCTTCTGTTCGACAAACTGCAAACACTGCAGAAGCTAGATCGCATGGTAGATTGACGTGTTGATCATTGGGAGAAAGATAAACAAGTCGGCGGATCGCTTCTGCCGAATCTTTGGCCGAGCAACGCGTTCTTCTAAAAAGAAAGCCATCGAAACCCTTAGGGGACATCGACATTAAGGAGAATTTTGCGTCAGGACACAACACATTGTTTTCGCAGTACCGACCTCATAATGGGACGGTGCTGTATGCTTTTTAGACGCCAAGATTAAAATGGCGATGACAGTCAGCTCATCGGCTGCGAACAGAAAGAACAAACTTAGTAGCGCTTGTACAGAGATTTGATCTCTGCTTCGATTCCCAGCGGGGCGAAATGTTCGGCCGATGCTTTGCGGCAGGCCAGCGTCGCTGTTACGAAGTCTTCAGACGACACTGCACAGACAGCTCCCCTTCAGAACAGCTCACGCGTGCACAAGATCCTCGCCTTCTGTGAACAGTGATTTGAAGGATGCATCTGCGTGGAACTCGGAAATCGCTTCGGAGACAGATGCGGGATAGCGCTTGGCTTCTTTCCTCTCGAGCTCGCCTCCGACAGGGTTGCGGGATCGACCTGTGTTTTGGGGGAGGCAGTTTCTTCTCTCTCAGACCTGGAAAGCACATCGTTGCGTCAACGACGACCAGTGCATGCCTGACCCAGGATTCCAGCGGCGATCAGCGCGGCCACGCCGACGTGCGGATTGGCCGTCGCATCGAAACACGTCTGCTCGAAGTGAATGCTCTTCTCGACGCCTTTCATGGGAAAGAGCACACGGATCGTGGCCTCGCTGCGGAAAGCTGCCGTCAGTGTCACACTCTCGGAGTGTGAGGTTTACCGGTTGTTGACACCCCAGACGGTAAAGATGCTGGACCAACATCTTGGCTGACAGCGACGAAAGCTGTTTGGCGTGCCGGCTGTGAAGATCATCCATGCGGCTTGGTGCTTGAGGAGTCCGTTATTGAAGTGTGCTGACTCTCTGCAGTCAACGCCCTCGGCGTGGGTCCTTGCAGCACATCCACTCCATCCTACAGGTAACAGACATCTCGTATTGGCGAGATAGGGAGTGCCGGATGACGAGTACCTTCTCTATGCTCATGTGTATGCGGCAGCCAGATCCTGCGCTGTCTGGGAACATCTTCGGCAGAAAGGATGCTTCCAGTCCATTCTTATGGGCAACTGCGACTACGAAGAAACGGAGCATGACTTCTATCACACAACAGTTCTGCACAGAATACCTATTGCTAGGCGCGTCAGCAGGAGATTGTCGCAGGCCTTCAGGGCAGCAGCAGACGCTGTCACGATCTCGAGCTGATCATAGGCCGATTCGTTCTTCTTTCGGAATGGAAGTGTACGACGTCTATGTCTACCTTCTCGAGCATTTCCGAGATCTCTTCCAGCACTACGCGTCGTGTGTGTAACCTTCAGAAAACCTCAACAGAATCAAACCTTCCGCATGGACGACCATGTCGCCCTGCGAGGTGCAGTTCTGCTTTGAAAGAGGAGAAGGAAAGCCATGCCCTTCGATGCCCTGCGTGGAGAGAGAACTCCGTCTCGGATCCGATCTGCCAGAAGATGGACCCTCGAAAGGGGTCCATCACGTTCGGCCAGCACCTTGATGTCGTATCCGCACCGTACTCTTCCTTCAGTTTCACCAGAGCTTCTCGAAGCACCTGACGAGGACGCTCCGGCGAAACGTCGCCTGCGTCAAAGAAGCTAACGTCAGCTAGGCTGCCTGCCCTACGTGTCACGTGGATGTACCCGACTCTGTGTGGAGATCCCCGATGGCGATCCCAGCGCTCTCCCTCCATGGAAGCCTTCGAAACGTCGTCACGTCTGGCATCACACAGAATTCTCCCGACGCGCCGAACTTGCTCTCTGCCTCGAACATCAACGTTTCTGCGAGAACACGACGGCGACGTAACCCGGAGGCGGAGCGTCAGTGTGGCAGGGCGAAAACGCAGCAGCCACGCACAGACCGAAACCATGCTCCACAATCCTCGCCATGTGTTTCTTCCTGAAGGTCCTGCGACGAAGGGGCAATGCGAGGGCTGTCGTTCTTGGAAGGTGCCTCACCTGCTGCGACGAATGCCGCTGACGTCGGCTGTGCACACTCCGAGATAATCGACTTCAGCATCTGCAGACGGCACAGCACGTGAAGGCGAGGAGGCAGCATTCGAGACAGCGAATACCTTGTCCGCCGACGGCGGCGTCTCCATTCATGTCGTCTAAAGAGTCTAAGGATGCCAACGCCGGCACCGGAAGGACGTGTGGCCGTCTGCTGCGAGATCTCCAGAAGAATTGCCGTCCACTGTCGCAGCCGATCCTTAGATGCGGAGAGATTGGCGGTTGACGAGGCTATTCTCTTCGAACTGGGCCGAATTCGAGCGGAGCGTGGATTGTTGGGATTCGAACCGGTTGAGAAAAATCGTCGAACAAACAAGGGATCTGATAACCGGACTTGAACATTGTCGCCGATCCATCATCGCCTAGATGTCCGTTCTAGCAGAGCAGCCATCGAACGAACACAAAAGCTGGATCACACGCTGCCAGACGGTCCAGTAGCTCCATCGTCGTCCCCGCCTCAGTCTCGTTCGTAATACGACAGCTGAATCGAGAGCACTTTTCGACGTGAACCGGATAGTTGTTCAACACGCGGCGCGAAATTGTCTTGCTCGAACGTTTTCCGTATCCTGTGCAGGGGAACCGATATTCTCGGAACAGGGCATGCGGCCAAGCACCTTCATCTGCCGAAGCCCAAGCGACGACAAGACTCCTCCAGTCTAACAGGACCGTCTCGACAGTGTGAAGAAGACGTCACTCGTGTTTCATGCATGCTTCATAAACGCATCACCATGCCAGTCACTTCCAAGCCCTTGCTGGGCGAATCACTGACCGGCAGGACACAAGAAAATGTGCAACCCTAATCTCGGAGACTGACTGTTCGGGAAACGAGAGAAGGACGAGTTCGTGCTAAGGGGAGCTTTGACGTTTTGAGGATAGCGCAATGCTCCGTTTGGCGAATGCTCTCTTTTCGATGAAAAACTCGCATCGACCGATTCGCGTTAATCGTCAGAAATGCGCTTTCAGAAGATGCTTACTAAACCATCGAGCAATTACAATCTGAATCTCATCCGTGCCATGCTGTGCCGTCTCAAAGAGATAGAAGCAGGACACATCTCTTTTAAAGGTAGAAACATTGGTGACAGAATTGGTTCATTCCACTGACACTCTGCCACACATAGCCATAGTCGGCGTGGAGCTGCTTGCTCGAACGACTTGTCAATTACCCGAGAGCCTGATAGGAGACGGTGGCACCATAGATGTACGTGTCGGCCCACGTGTCGAAATGGATGATGCATCCTCTCGTCGTGACATCGGACACTTTGAGATTCCAACGATTGTTGCGTCCACAATCGACGTCAAGACTTGTAAGCCAAGCGGTGACGGAAGGGGGTTCGTAGAATATGACGTCGAACTCGACCTTGACGCTTTTCTCGCATCTAGCACTTTCTCAGCTCAGGTCTTACTTGTCTGGCACAGCAATCTTTAACCGTCTGAAACTCCACAAGTCCGCTAGAAATTGCTATCCCTGAAAAGACAACCACCATCGTCACAAGAACAACAGTTGTAGAGAGTGCGACCTCCGACGCGCATTGCGTAGATTCACTCGTTTGTGTCGTTGGTATCTTTGTCAGTCGCTAGTAGAAAAGCTCAGCAAAGCTGGGAGAACATAAGTGAAATGCAACCCGTTCGCGGCGTCCGTCGGAGTCCTGCAGATCTGCGGAGAAGACGCGCAGTCAATCGCGTTCGAAAAGCAAGAGACCGTACGTACTGTGAAGTTTAGTGCAGAGAAACGCTCTTGAACAACAGTCGGAGTATCAAGAGCGAAAACAAACTCGGCGTCGCGTCAAGGGTATCAAATCAAAACCTCGGGTTTCGCCTCCGTCGAAACGACAGGACAGTCCGGACAAAACGAATGTCCCCGTCACGCTCACCTAACGAGGTCACCGAGAGTTCTCACGACGCCCGTCGCGAGGTGGAGGTCAGATCGCTAAGACGATCGTATCTTGCGTGTTCGCAGAGTGAATCGTCCCGCGAGAGTCAACGTGTGTCAAAGACCAATGGCTTCGCTCTCAACGCCCGCTGTGGTATCGCAGTATCGCTAAACCGAAGGAACACGTTTCAGGTGTTCTGGACTTTGCTGTTTTCAGTACGCGGGGAACCGTACACCAAACCGAGACGAGAATTCCAATTACGCTCTCTTGTTTTCACTCAGAGACAGATATGGATGCTAGTCTTATAGAGATGCTTTAAATGACAGACAAAACGTGTTCATCCTGACAACATGTGCAATTTAGCTTCGAAAAGTACGAGGAACCATTGCTCGTTCGGAGAGACGACTTTCGTGACATTGTCCCGGTGAAATCGAGCGGGACAGGAAACAATCTCAGCGACGTCTTTCTTCAAGTAGCGAGCATCTCCGTCTCATTAACATACCTGCGTTACACAGTCTGAAAAAAAGAGTGATAATGGATTAAACACACAGGACCAGACCGCCCATGATTGACGTCACACAGCGCGCAAGGCTCTCCTGGTCGAGTGATCAATGAACGATAGATGTGACTGCTGTAAACATGCTCTCTCCGTACACAGCTCCGCACTTTCAAAGGAAAATCCGATTGTCGTTGCCAGCTCCTGTGGTTCCGTATTGTCTGCGATGACCAATGACGTCATCCGTCGTTTGCAATCTTTACGTGTTCCTCGCTCTTCTTGACTCTGAGACTTCAACGAGAGAAGCCGATGCGATCGAACGCAGTCTTCTGTGGACCTAGAGGTCTGTTGCTTTGTTCTTACCTGTAATGGCATCTGGTTCGGATTGAAGGAGGCGGACCGGACGATCACTGCCGTGACGATGGCAGTACTGCTTCTTTGTGACGGTACAGCCGCCGCAGAGGCGCCAACGGGCGAAGATGAGTCCATCGAGAGATTGGACACGGATGCAGGACAGAATACAGTGGACAACCGCGACCGACCGACTTGTTGCGACCGGAGAACGCAGAGCTAAGGGAAGAGAAGAACCGCTGGCCGAATGAAGCAATTAAGCGGCGTCGACGACATGCAACACGGTGCCCTTGTCCTAGAGAATCGACCAAGTCGACGACGACTCTGTTTACAGATGTATGCTACCGATTGCATCAATCGCGCATCCGTTCTACGAAAGCGAGGACAGAACAGGATCCATCGCCGACGTCCTTTTCTCGTCGAACCGTTAGCCCTTAGACAGCTGCTTCGCCGAACACCTGCTGCAGCGAGAGCTGCCAGTCGACGCGCAGATCGTGGCCGCCGACTGGCGGCGGCGATCTCGGGCGGTCGCGGATGCGCGGAATTGGCGAAATGCGACGGCCGTTTAATGGCACCATTACGTCGCGTCACCCGAATCGACCTACCGTTTCCGTCCGCGCAGCGGATTTTTCAGGGGGGTATAGGTCGTGGAAAACATATCTACCGTGAGGATCCCCCGAGTGGGGGCGGATCCTTGCGCCGGACTCAGAGGAGGGTGTCCCATCAGTGTTGACCCGGTTGAGTCTGGCACGCCCGCGCCGAGTTGGATGGGTTCCGGCGGGGAATGGACACCGTGGCGCCAGTTCGGAGCGCGAACGGAGCTCGCTAGGCTCAGGGTAGTGTCACCACCCGAACAAAAACTATTGTCCCTTCGCCTTCGAGTATCCTTAGCCGCCGAAAGACGAAACGAACGCGTCGGTTCCTCGCGAAATCGCGGTAGCGAACGCCGAGTGTCTTTCTAAACTTCGCCTTGTTACACGGGTCCAACGTCTCCATCGTTACAGCTCAGCAGAAAGCGAGGTCGAACGGCGGCAGATCGGCGGACGGAGCGTCCGACTTCGACGAATTCCGGAGCTCGCGCCCGTGCTGTTCTTGGGGCTCGTAGGAAAAAAGCTCGCCGACTCCTCTTTCTCGAAGGCTTCGCCACGCAAAGGCGGCGAGACGGCACGACGATACTCGAGTGTTGATGACGTGTCGATGTCCCTGCGAGCTCGTCGTGGTTCGCGGACTGTGGATCCCTCCCTCACTTCGTCGGCGGAAAGTGGGCATTGCAAAGGACGCGTAGCCAACTCGCCAGACGGAGCCGAATCGACAGCCCGGGCGGGCACCAGTTGTCGCGTTGAGACTGTCCGTCTGCGTCGCAGAGGCTTTCTTCAAGAAGTCTGCAGCATCCTCGTGCACTGTTCAAACTCGGTGTCTCTTCCAGCCGCATTCAAAGTGGCCAAGAAACACCCGTCTTTCATCCGAATTCCCGTCTCGCTGCGCCTCGTGTCTTTGCTTCGGCCCTCTCTTCGACGGTCAAGGAATGAATGCGCTGCGGAGGCTTCCCCCCGTCTGCTGACGGAGGACAGGCGTTCCGGCAGTCGCTGGACTTGTCGGGACCATCCGCCTGTTGGTTCTTCTGCAGCTGTGCATCGCTGGTCGCGTTCGCACGGAATTCTCTCCATGGACTGACGGAACGACTTCGAGATACGCCTCGACCGTCGACAGCTCGCTCAGGCGCTGCTCGCCGCAAGTCGAACCGAGAGAATCGCGAACGCTAACCCTTGGCCCCCTGTTGCGGGTTCCGTCCGCATCGACTGTCCAGGCGTTCAGCGTTTATCTCGGAACAGATACAGAGGGTATGACTACATTTCGTGGTAGCGAGTGTCGTCTTAAGCCATCTCTTCCGAGGTAGGTAGGTATACCTGAGAGGTTCAGAAACGTCTGTTCGACATTGGAACAGAGCCTTCTGGAGAGCGAACCGTTTCCAGTTTACAGTCTCTCAGAGCGAAGAAAAGAACCGGCGTCCTCGGTGTCGCATCCAGAAGGCACTGTGTGCCAAACCGCGACTGCGCGGTTCGTAATCTCGTCAATCAGAATGGGAGACCTCGCTCAAGGGTTTTCGAGAGAATGATTTTCGCATTTGGGACCCGGGACGGAACGCTGTCCCGAAGAACTGTCTACTCGGCAGGCTACGCATCGGATTTCCCAACCTTGACATCCGGCGGCCATGTCTCAGCCGCGAGCTCCCGGATATCCTCCTCGTCCTGTGCGGACAGTTTCTACGGCAGAGCGCGGCCTTCGCTGAGGAACTTCGAACGCTTTCGGGTGGCGACGTGTCCGCCCGCGTTAGGTGTTGTGATTGGCACGTCCCTGCATCGCCGAAGTGCTTTGCATCTGTATCGGCTGTGACTGGAAACCCTCAAAGCATCCAGACGCTCCTCCTCGCTGCAGACCTCGAAAGCGGTTGAAAGGAGGCGCCTCGCTTGGCGACGCCGCGATTGACTCCCTCGACGTTGCTCGAGCGTGTCAGACACGATGGAAAGATCCTCTTCACCCGGTCGACAGGTGCCTAGCGAGATCTCTCCGTGCGATCGACGGGAGGGCAGCCAGAAGCTTTGCTGCTTTGGCCGCACCGTACAGAGACGCTTCCCACACACATCTCTGCCGGTGCCAGGTATCCCAACGCCAAGCACGCGGGTCTATTCGTCGATCGAGGTGACGGGGATTTTCCGTTCTTGCCTCTGCGAGCATCCGCTTTCGGCTCTTCTCGTGTTCAGATGGACAAGCGCGTCTGGGAAATCGACGGATTCCATGCTGTGGCGTTGCGCCGTGTGTCTTTCGACGTATTCCTCCTCTGCATCGGGAGACCTCAGGCGACGCGCTGGAATGGCAGCGCGCTGCTCTCCATCCATTTTCTGCCGATGAAGTGATCTCGAGAAGACACTTGTGCGGACGTCGGGAGGAGGACATCTCTCGCCGAGGAGATGAAAACCTGCCCAGCCCGGAACGATGGAGTCCCTGCAGTCCGCAGAGGGAAGTACGGGGAAACGAATTGCCGACGAAGGAACACCTGCCGCGCTTCTCCGGCTGTTCTCGGAGGACCTCGAGTTTCGACTTCGTGTGGCTCTCTGGGACTCGTCGCGCGATCGGATTTGGAAATCCGTTGACCGGGAAGCTGCCTCCGTCTGAGACGTCTGTGGTCCTCCTCGGCAAGGTGGCGCCTAACCAAAAGGAACCGGAACAAACCAAAAGCAGACGACGACCACACTTTCGACGCGCTCGCCTGCTCCGCTCGGCCTGAAGCCGCGTCGACAGACGATGGATGATCTTGCAGCTCTCTCCGCCCGCCTGAGCGGGAACCAAGGTCCAGCAGGCACCTCGGGAATCTCGCCCTTTGATCTACGCCGAAACGCCACGCACGATACAGGTAGATCCATCCGATGGCGGGCGGATCGGCTGGCCATCCGGATAGTGTACCACAGCCATCACTCAGGCGGCGGAAGAGGACACCGAATCAAGTGTCGCTTCTCCAAAGACAACCGCCCTTGCGCAGATAACGCGTCGCGGCGAGCTCGGCGTGTGGCTCGGCGAGCCGATCAGACACGAGAAAGTCCACATCCACCACTGTCGGGATCCAAGTCGGGACTGGCTTCCGGACTCTCGTGGACGTGGAGAATTGCGAAGCGCCAAGGGGCGACGGCGAAGAACTCGCCTGCGAATCCCTACACGTCGTGCACCTTCGCGTTTACGCACCTCGCCATTCTCGCATCCGGCCGCCGACGACTTTTTCTCGAACCTCAAAGCATCTTCGCCCGTTCCTGCCAAACGGATCCGGCAGGAGAAAACGCGAGGACATCTTTGACCTCCCGTGTACTCCGTCAGAAAGAGGAAGCGTATCTCGAGATCGGTGCAGCGGGATGGCCTCGAGTCATCCGATTGTTGAATCTGCGTGCACCGGACGATGTCGTACTGCAAGCCGTACGACGCATCGTCGGGAGGTGCATCGACTCGAGGGGCGCGTGGCCATCGTGTCGCACAAGTCCTCACCACTCAATCGTGGACGAATCGGTCGTCAAGGAGACCTGTCAGAGCCACGGCAGATCGACGAAGTGCAGCGGCGTCCTATGGATGTGATCAGGAGACAGGCTTTCGTCGTCTTTGTCTCTAGCGGCTCTGGAACAGTTGGAGACTCCTGGCGGATGTGACGCTCAAGGCAGACAGTCATGTGCGTTTTGGGGGTCGGTGTAGGACGGGTAGCACGTGGAGACTCGAAGACGGTGGGTCTTCCATCGGTGAGATCGCCTGTACGAGAATCAGCTCTTTCTCTTTTCGGTTTCCGCATCGACGCCTTCGCGGGTCGCTTCCTTGTCGGAGAATACGAATGTGCCGCCTTACCCGACGGTACTAGGCCACCCGTTGTCGATATCATCCTTGATTAGGCTTCGGCTGCACGGACCAGAGAGCGCATTCACGCAGTTGTCGCCCGGCGACGCAGGCGACCGCGTTTCGCGCTGTGTCTATCGTGTTGAGACGTCCGACAACAGCAGGCGCGGCATGGCCGGAAACGTCGAAGCGACGGAGAAGGAAGCGGGGATCCCTCCTGTCGAGGCCGGCTCGACGGATGCCGACCGCCAAAATCGACACGGCGGTCGAACTGCCCGACGGAAAGCGATACGGTCGCGGGTGCATTCTTTCGATCCTCCCTGAGACGAACGGAGCTATCGACGCCTCCTGTGATGCTATCGGCGATTTGCGAAGACGTTCCTGCTGCCGATAGCGCAGAGGTCTCGACTAGGAGCATTGGCATGGATTTTGGATGACACCGAGATAGATCGCGCAGAACGGACAAAGGCGGAATCCGGGGAAAGACAGAACTTGTGCAAGCACACTAGCCAGTGTCGATTTTCCTGTGTCATTGAACGCGGACCCGTGTAACATGGCAGAACTTGAAAGACACTCGGCGTTCGCTACCGCGATTTCGCGAGGAACCGACGCGTTCGTTTCGTCTTTCGGCGGCTAAGGATACTCGAAGGCGAAGGGACAATAGTTTTTGTTCGGGTGGTGACACTACCCTGAGCCTAGCGAGCTCCGTTCGCGCTCCGAACTGGCGCCACGGTGTCCATTCCCCGCCGGAACCCATCCAACTCGGCGCGGGCGTGCCAGACTCAACCGGGTCAACACTGATGGGACACCCTCCTCTGAGTCCGGCGCAAGGATCCGCCCCCACTCGGGGGATCCTCACGGTAGACTTGTTTTTCACGACCTATACCCCCCTGAAAAATCCGCTGCGCGGACGGAAACGGTAGGTCGATTGGGGTGACGCGACGTAATGGTGCCATTAAACGGCCGTCGCATTTCGCCAATTCCGCGCATCCGCGACCGCCCGAGATCGCAGCCGCCAGTCGGCGGCCACGATCTGCCCGTCGAATCTGTCGTGCGCCGTTCGTCCGTCGAAGCAAAACGTTCTCGTTATCGACGTAAACTCAGACGATCCTGCCGCACCGAAGATGCATCCAGATTTCGCGTCGGCTGCGGCCATCTAAGGTAATCTTGGCAACGCGAACCCGGTCACTTCACTCGAAAGCAAGAAACGTGCCTGACCGATGCACGACGACGTTTTCGTCACTCCTACCGGTCTGCATCGACTCGTTCACTCCGACGCCGGGCTCACCACTCTCGCTGCGCCGTGTCAATTTTGGGCATTCGGGAGAGGAACCCGGTTACGGCGAGAAGAGGCCAAGTAATCGGAGACCCGCACTGGCCTCTCCAGTTCAATGGTGTCGAAGGATCCTATCGGTGTTCTCGGGAATCGTTCCTAAGAGACCTACGGCCGCGGACGCGAATCAAGTCGCCCGGCGACACGATTGATCTCCTTCGCGAGTGTGGGTGGGGTCTGCGATGACGTTCCCGTTGCGATCTTTGGTCGTTAGCGTCAGGGAGATGGCGACGAGGGACGCATCTGTTAGCAATTGAATTACACCGGCCACGAGCACACGCACGTACTCACTGCCGGCATAGGTGCTCGGTTGCATTCGGGTGCTCAAAGGCCTCGCGCACGTCAATGGCCACCGTTCGTCGTGCTACAAAGAGTTTTCCAATCTCCACCGCTCACGTTGGACAAGCACACGCATCGGTTACGAAGCGAACTTAAGGCTCTGCGTTCAGATAACTCAGTGGAGACCAATTGGATCGGAGTTGGAAGATGTGCCGGGGACAATCTTGGCTACTGCTGAGGCGGCACAGCGCAGAAAAGACATCGCCCAACAATCAAAAACCAGTTGTCGGACAAAGACGCTACTGTTATTCGTCACTCTGCCACATAGGATAGACAGCACACGCATCCCATCACTTCTCAGCACTGTACTGTTCCTTGCCGCTGGGTTAGGTTGGAACTCCCGTCCGCTGCTTGAGACAGCGGAAATCGTCGCAGTAGAGCCAGGAGACGGGTCACAGACTGTCTATTTCTCCGTCGCCGGACACAGTTCGCCGTCTTGTGTTACTCAATGGAGAGAACGAGCGAGAGGGGCGCGAGTTCGAGTCGAGCACTCCTTGACGAACACAGCGATCATGCATTGTCCGACACCTTTCACTCAGACGACTCAGACGTTCGGCGGTACAAGAGAACACGGTGCCAGGAAATCGTCCGTCCTCCGCGGGAGTTCCGCGGTCTCATCCCACGCACGGATTGTCATTTCTGACGCTTTCTCCGGTCGTGCAGCAGCCTGCCACATCTGCAACGAACTGATGACGCCACTGCGACTCTCCGCCGCATTCTTTCGCCACGAGACCCGGGCGCCGACGCGTCGACGATTCTCGAGGTGCAAACAAGTTCGAAAGCATCACCGCAATGCAGAACAGTCCTTTAGCATCTCAAGTATCCAGACTCGAATCACTCTCGAGACGAAACCTCCGGTTTGCAACAAACAAAAGCGGCTTCTGGTGCAAATCGAGTTTCGACGTCGCCGAGGGGCGGGCAAGCAGACCAAACTCCCTCCATCAGTAGAGCTCGAATGTTGGCGATCCGTGTCCGTAGGTAAAACAAGTACAAGTCGCGCGACAGTCTTGTCGCATCGGCTGTCGCCCTTTGATGTCTACTCCGCGAGGATACAGAAGGCAGTGCGAGCAGGCGTCGGCGGGCAAGGAGGCCAGTGTCTTCTTGGCAGGGTCCTCGGAGTCTCGCATGTCGACAACGAGAGTGTTACGACGACGATCCTTCTCTTCCCGGATGACCGTCGTCTCGCTTCCTGTCATCCAATCACCGAGAATGGAGGAGCCCGTCGACGGGTGAATGAAACGCCAGCGTCTGTTCACCTCCTGCCCTTTTCGCCAGAGGCCATCGCATTGTAGACACACGCCCGCAACTGTCCGTCCACACATCCTCTATCGCCATCGCCAGTGGAGGGGTGCGTGCGTGCACCTGATAGAGCTCTTCGTTGAGCTGTGGCGTCTGGAATGCGAACGCAACGTTGCGCGCGTCCTCGCCATCTTTGCCGATGTCCGTCGGTCCGGCGCAGATGCGATCGACGAGGGGGCGCAGTCCACGGCCGTCTGCGAGAGTATTTCCGGTGAGAACTTTGTTCAGAGAATTTGACTTGAGGGTTTTCTTGGCTCCCCTTTTGTCGTGTCCATCCCGCGACAAACCGTCCTCGGCGGAGTAAACCTGCTTCCGATGCGCCAGCTAACTCCGACGGAGCAAGTGTGGCCAGGTTCATGATCAACGGACTGTGGATCCCCTGGCAGAGTCGTCCGAGTCCCTCGCTCGTTGACTTACTGGACGGTGTCTCCAAGAAGTCTTTTGTGCGGCTCCGATTGCTCGAGTTGCGACAAGGCTTGTTCGATGAGCTGTACGACTGGCACAAGGTGTCGGCTTTCAGTTTGTCCTCGCTGTTCACCGCGTCGCATCACGAAGACACTGGCATTTCATGGACGAGCGACTCGCTCCGAAGAAACGACGTTTTGTTTTCCTACGGAGTTTCGAGTCTTTTTTTTGGCTCGGACGCGTTCCGCGTGTTGTGTTGCTTCCGCCTTGAGCTGATGTGCGAAGCCGTTCCCTTTCCGCCTTCCTCGGAGGCGAAATCTGAAAAACGACGTCGAGAAGATGAAAGCAGAGACCAAACAGTGAATGTCAAGAAGATGCGATCGGCTATCAGGTGCGACCATCCAAGGTCATCTTTCGCAGAGAATTCGAGATTCTTGCCGTCGCTCGGAGCTGTCTGCATCGCGTCTCCTTGCGAAGGAGAAAAGCTCCAGAGAGAGTCGGCGCTTCCGGTCTCGTTTCGGTCGAAAACGGAGCCCAGAGTGCCAAGAC
Source organism: Botrimarina sp. (assembly GCA_965263145.1). Taxonomy (GTDB): domain Bacteria; phylum Planctomycetota; class Planctomycetia; order Pirellulales; family Lacipirellulaceae; genus CAYGQU01. Next base: position 62,875 of record CBDHGO010000007.1, on the reverse strand, counting down.
GGGTGTCCAGGGCGAGTGCGAAAGCAAAGGCGTTTCCAACTCCGCAATCGCGTCTCTGCACCCGCATTCTTTGACTCCTGATGGCATAGACACGCCGCCAGAGATGCGCAGGCACGATGCCCTCGTAAACGTAGGGAAAGCGGGCGACGGAAACTCAGGAGCATCCCACATCCGCCTTGCAAAGGAGTGTTCGACCCCCGACGGACTGAGGAGGACCGTCGGAAGGACCTTTCACCCAGACATCGCCATTCTGTCGGCCGCCGGTTGCTCTACAAATGACGATCCACGATGCCTCGAGAGGTCGCTACCGCAGGAACAGACTGTGAGATGGCAGAAACAAGTCAAGCTCCGTCCGGCTCAATGACACAGAAGAAGTCTTGCCGGAGTCGACGAACCAAACGCGCGACTTTGCACGATGGACGCGTCATGACTGCGCGGATCGTCAGGGATTTTATCGCCTTCTCGAATCGCGCCTCCACGCACTCATGGCCAAGATTATCGAAACCACATCGTCACACTTCTGCTTCCGCGTACACGGCAGTCCTAGTTGAAATGGATCGACCGCCGCCCTGTGCCGACCGCCTCCATACGCTGGAATGAATGATCCGCTGTTTTGCGGCGGCCTGAAGGTGACCCATATCTGGAAAGGAAAACGAGGGCGGCACCCTCGTCGAAGCAGAGGTCTCTTGTATGGGAGCTTGTAAGCTACTCGGGCATCTCGATGAAGCGCACGTGATGCTGTCGGTTATCGGCAACGTGCTGTGCGGCTGCCAGTTCGATAGGCGCTCCTCTCTTTCTCTCGCAGGACTGTCGCCTATGCGGATCTAAGAAGTCGTTCGGTCACTGCTGCGTTCAGTCCTTCCCGAATCGGTCGATCTTTGAAGGAGTCAGCCGCGGAGGAGGCCTTTCTCGCATGACAATCCACTGCGCGTCGAACGCATCAATGCGGGAAGAGCAGGCGAAGAGAGGAGTCGCAGCGCGACATGAGCGGGATTCCATGACCAAGCCCCGTTCACCGATTTCAATTGCGTCCACATGCAGACGACCCGCAAACTCGAGCTTCCTTACCGGAATCCGCCAGCTCGGGATACACGAGCGAGAAAGAGGAGCGTTGATGGATGGTGCCGTGCGTTCCCTTAGGTGCAGACGCGCCGAGACCCTTTGCACAGCGAGGCTCCGTCGAAAAGCGTTCATGACGTCGAGGCCCGTGCTGTCGCTAACACGAAAGACGACACCGAACGTTTGCGAACCTGACACAGTTGCAGGCAGAACGGCAGTTGGACTCCATCGGACTGTTTCTAATCGCCGTGCGGACAGACTTCGTGACAGCACAACATGAGGAATGTGGGTAGAAGCCTTATCGAAAAAGAGGTACACCGCAGATCAGGAAAACGGTCAGGTAGAAGGCGCGTCAGCCGTCAACAGCGCGACGAGGGAGGATTGAGTAGAGCATCGGACACTTGGCGTCGGAAGCACTGCAAACGAGGTCTAAAGGCATTCCCCCGTCGTGTTCGACAATCGACGTCGATGCCCCGGCAAAGACGAGACCCTGAGAAGAGATTCAGGCAACAAAGGAAACTCATTAACTTACTGTTGCGATCTGTGAGCGCCCGCCACCCGACGCTGAGTGAAGCGGCGTCCCTTCTTGATGGACCTGCGTCGATATGAGAGCTTGGCCCGGAGGGCGATGGAACGGACAATAACTTGCGGACTAGACCGTATCTTAAAGGCGGGCAGAACGGCGAGACTGTACTCGAGCGTCGCGGAGTGCAGCGGAGAAATGCTCCTCTGAGTTTACCTACATGAAGGATCTGCAGATCGCGGACCCTCTGGACAGTGAATGCGCCTCGGCGGATCGCTTGCACTCGACGCGTACGCGACAACTGCATCGCACAACCTGTCGGCTGACCGACGCAGAGCGAGACGAACCGAAGTCTCTCGCGCAGACGGCCGGATCATTCGTCCTCTGCCATGCGGGTGTTCGGCGAAGAGGGGATTCATCCTTCGATCACTGGCACGAGATGGCTGCAGTGCTCTTCCACAGGATGGATTCGCAGGCGGCCGATGGAACGCATCAACGTGCCTCGCGCATCGAATGTCGACGGGGCTGGATCACAGGGAATCTGTCAAGACATCTTTACTCATGAACAAGTGTCATTCGCTATGTGGGCATCAAGGCCGAGAGAGGAATAGAAATGTTGCGACAAAAAAACGTTAAATGATTGTGCAATCTCCAAAGAAGGTCTAGATTCCGGACGGGTATAGACAGGCAGATCTCATGGGACAGCTAGGATGTACCCAACATCTTCAGCTTGTAATTCGGTCTGTTGGTCGCCGTTCTCTTTTTCGTGTTCACCGGGAAAACTTGAATAGCGATCTCACATGATGTAGAATACGCCGCTCATCGATTGACAGCCAGTGAAAAGCCAATACCTCATTCAACGGTCAGAGGTCCCTTGGCAACGACATCTCGCGCAGACAGGGAAGGGTCTTCCAAAGTGCTTCGCACATGTTGTCATCAGTGCCCCTGAGGGGGAGATCTAATTTCCTGAGCTTTGGCAAGCACAACTGTGGGAATCCGCCGTTGCGGACGGGAATGGCCACCGGAGAAGAGATCTTTAGCTCCACCAGCTCCGAGAGATTATTCGATCTGGGAAATAACAGGTAAGGGTCCACAGATGCTGCATTGTTGGCGAGCTGAAGGGACGTCAGTTGAGTCAGCATATCCAGAGCTTCGAGAAACAAGTCATCGATCAGCACATTAAGCGTTGACAGATGCTTCAGTCTTCTGAGCTCTTGCGAAAACTGAGAGGGTGTCACACCCTGAGGGCGAAAGAGACGCTCAAAACCCGAAGGAGCGAGAACCGACAGGGACGTCAGATTTGTCATGGACATCAGGATTTGGGGAAAGTCATCCGGGGGGCTTCCAGAAAACGAGCAAGTGAAGGACTGAATTCCCGTCGGAAAGCGACGGCCGCAGCCGATTCGATAGTGCTTCAAAGAGAGCTCCGTGAGCTGCGTCAGGGTCATGAGGTGTCGCTCCTCGTTCTCGGGTAGAATGATCGATCGATGACTGCCAAGGAGAGTGAGGGATCTGAGTCCTGTGAGCGAGGGCAGGCACTCTGCTAAACCGCGATGGTCTTGCTCCTCTTTGGCTTCAAAGCTCAGCCTTGTCAGTTGATACATATCCCGGAGAGCTCGGAAAAAGGCGTCGCTTGGTCGATAGGAATGACGGCTAACCGAGAGGCTTGACAGACGCGAGAACGCCCTCCAGTGACGCTCTTCTGCCAACCACTGACCCTGACCCTGATGGAAATGAACCAGTTTGAGCACCTGCAGTGTCTGGGAATACTGTAGCATAGACTAGAAAAACAGAAGTCTCTAGATACGAGATGCGTCGTCGAGATTTGCTTACCTGCAGACTGAAAGAGATATGTGGTTCGTCTTCATCGACAGAACGAAGGTGAAGGTGCGTGAGCCTCGTCAATGAAGGGAAGAGAAGCTCTCTGCGGCTGTTGAAAATTACTGAAAAACCTGTTTTCAGGTATTTGAGCCTTTGGAGCTCGGTGACTGGCGCCAGATCCGTTTGGACGAAACGGAAAACGTGAACCGTTAACGCTTCCAGATTCGTCAAAAAACGAATCACATGCACCAGTTCGTTCAGCTTCTCCGTCTGGCGCACCGATATCTCAAAGGAGCGCAGGCAATCTGTTGAATGCAACACATCTGTCAGGCTGTATACATCCGCCTTTGGTGATGTCATGAATAAGCTTAGGTTGCGCAGATTCCGCAGCCGTGACAGGTGTTGTATTGCCAGTCTTCCCAGGGCGTCATTGCTACCGAAATGGGTTTCTATATGCAATGACACTGCCTCTGGGAAGAACTCTGCCGCTCTGTACGGCTGGAACAAGCAGAAACTTCCCAGCTTCACGGGCAACTTCCCGCAGGCATCCCGCCAACGACGACAGACACGACGGCATTCGTGCAGTCCGTCGTCAACAAGGCACAAAAGGACCCTGAGCAGCAAATCTTCATACTCGTCCAAAAGGACGCCCAGCGTCTTCTCCGGGCCGGGCTGATCCGGTTGGCTACTATCGCTTGCGCACAGGCGAATCCTTTTCCGACGCAGGTCCACCGTCGGAGGAAAGACGGAGGAGTGGCGACGGCGTACGCCCAGAAAAACGCGACGAAGACTGGTGAAAACGAAACGAACAAAGGCAAACGGATCCATTCTCCGTCGAAAGTGCGCGAGTGAACTTCGTGTGCAAGCAAGTACGGAAAACGAACGAACGCGCGCAAAAACGAACGTACGCAATCAACGTAACGTAACGTGCGCAAATAACAAAAATGTACGAAATTAACGTTCGCAATTGGATCAGAACGACACCAATGTACTGTCGCACATTACCCGACTTCTCCACTTGCGGAAGGCCGCAAGGCTATGCGGACATTCGGCCTCTGTGTGTCAGGTTAGCAGGACAGACAGCCGTCCTGTATAGCGTACTCTCTCTGTCGAAGTCATCACCGCATCATCAGTATCCTGATGCATCTGGCTTCCGATCCCTACACGGGCGATTACCGTTTTGGATAAGAAAGGCAGTGCTCGGAAATGTCTCGGCGCTTTCTCCCAAACCGACCTCCATTTCTTCTGTTCTTCGTCGTGTGAACGATCCCACATTGATTAGCAGTTACAGGGTGCATAGTTCTTTTTCTATCCGTCAATCCACTCATCCATGTCTCGCTCACGCGTCCCCGTTTCGACAAAACAGATGGTTCAACGTCTGACAATACTCCGTCGAACAGAATGCTTAGTGCCCTGTTACACCCTGAACCTCTTCTTCTTCGTTCTGCGGCGTCCCACATACCCGCCCACCACTTATTGATCCTCGGCCTCCCGTTTGCAAGTAGCAAGCACCACTGTCCCGATAACGGCCTGTGGTCTGACCGACTCACGCCGAACATTCTTGCTGAAAGATCCTTGTGGGATCATGTACCTTGCCGGCTCCCGTGCCTCGAGCGAGGCTGGCAGCGCTGTGGCCCCTTCTCCGTCACTCGGTTCTCTCTCTCCCGAATGGAACCAGTAACAGGCGCGGCGAAAGCGAGAAGGAATGGCTTGAACTATGCCATCGGAGCTTCAGCCACGGGATGTTTGCAGATACATCATAAATCCACAAAAGACACGGCATTGGTGCACGCACGACGAAGGAGGAGAGCGATCGATTACAAATCACACAAAACAAAGACAGTACGAGCCTCCGACGCACATCCATCACATCGCCTGAAAGCTCTTCCACTATCCGACGTTCACTGCGTCCGCACTGTAGAAGCTAGATCTCATGGTGGATTGACGTGTTGCTCATCGAGAGGGACAAACAAGCCGACAGATCGCTTCGACCGAGTCTTTGGCCGAACAAATCGTTCTTCCAAAAAGAAGCCATCAAAAACCCTCAGGGGACCCCGACATTAAGGGGAATTTTGCATCAGGACACAACACATTGACCCGCGGCACCGACCTCATAATGGGACGGAGCTGTGTGTTCTTCAAATGCCAAGAATAAAATGGCGGTGATAGCCAGCTCATCGGCTGCGACTCGAAAGAACAGACTTAGTAGCACTTGTAAAGAGACTTGATCTCTGCCTCAACTCCCAGCGGGGCGAAGTGTTCGGCCGATGCTTTGCGGCAGGCCAGCGTCGCTGCTACAAAGTCTTCAGACGACACTGCACAGACAGCTCCCCTTCAGGACAGCTCACGCGGTCGCATGATCCTCGCCTGCGGCGATCAGTGACTTGAAGAATGCATCTGCGCGGAACTCGGAAATCGCTTCGGAGACAGATGCGGGATAGCGCTTGGCTTCTTTCCTCTCGAGCTCGGCCTCCGACAGGGTTGCGGGATCTACCTGTGTTTTGGGGGGAAGCAGTTTCTTCTCTCTCAGACCTGGAAAAGCACATCGTTGCGTCAACGACGACCAGTGCATGCCTGACCCAGGATTCGGCGGCAATCAGCGCGGCCACGCCGACATGCGGATTGGCCGTCGCATCGAAACACTTCTGCTCGAAGTGAATGCTGTTCTCGACGCCTTTCATTGGAAAGAGCACACGGATCGTGGCCTCGCTGCGGAAAGCTGCCGTCAATGTCACGCTCTCGGAGCGTGAGGTTTACCGGTTGTTGACACCCCAGACGGTAAAGATGCTGGACAAACATCCTGGCTGATAGCGACGAAAGCTGTTTAACGTGCCGGCTGCGAAGATCATCCATGCAGCTTGGTGTTTGAGCAGTCCGTTAGCGAGATGCTGACTCTCTGCAGTCAACGCCCTCGGCGTGGGTCCTTGCAGCACATCCACTCCATCCTACATGCGACAGAGATCTCATGTTGGCGAGACAGGGAGTGTCGGATGGCTTCGACTTTCTCTATGCTCATGTGTATGTGACAGCCAGATCCTGTGCTGTCTGGGAACATCTTCGGCAGAAAGGACGCTTCCAGTCCATTCTTATGGGCAACTGCGACTAACAAGACGCGGAGCATGACTTCTATCACACAACAGTTCTGCACAGAATACCTATTGCTAGGCGCGTCAGCAGGAGATTGTCGCAGGCTTTCAGGGCATCAGCATGTGTTGTCACAATCTCGAGCTGATCGTCGGCCAATTCAGAGTGAAAGTGTATGACTTCTGTGTCCGTCTTCTGGAGCATTTCCGAGATCTCTTCCAGCACTACGCGTCGTGTGCATTGCCTTTAGAAAACCTCAACAGAATCAAACCTTCCGCATGGACGACCATGTCGCTCTGCGAGGTGCAGTTCTGCTTTGAAAGAGGAGAAGGAAAGCCATGCCCTTCGATGCCCTGCGTGGAGAGAGAACTCCGTCTCGGATCCGATCTGCCAGAAGATGGACCCTCGAAAGGGGTCCATCACGTTCGGCCAGCACCTTGATGTCGTATCCGCACCGTACTCTTCCTTCAGTTTCACCAGAGCTTCTCGAAGCACCTGACGAGGACGTTCCGGCGAAACGTCGCCTGCGTCAAAGAAGCTAACGTCTGTCAGGCTGCCCAATGCGTGATGTGGATGTACCCGACTCTGTGTGGAGATCTCCGATGGCGATCCCAGCGCTCTCCCTCCATGGAAGCCTTCGAAACGTCGTCACGTCTGGCATCACACAGAATTCTCCCGACGCGCCGAACTTGCTCTCTGCCTCGAACATCAACGTTTCTGCGAGAACACGACGGCGACGTAACCCGGAGGCGGAGCGTCAGTGTGGCAGGGCGAAAACGCAGCAGCCACGCACAGACCGAAACCATGCTCCACAATCCTCGCCATGTGTTTCTTCCTGAAGGTCCTGCGACGAAGGGGCAATGCGAGGGCTGTCGTTCTTGGAAGGTGCCTCACCTGCTGCGACGAATGCCGCTGACGTCGGCTGTGCACACTCCGAGATAATCGACTTCAGCATCTGCAGACGGCACAGTACGCGAAAGCGAGCAGGCAGCATTCGAGACAGCGAATACCTTGTCCGCCGACGGCGGCGTCTCCATTCATGTCATCTACGGAGTCTAAGGATGCCAACGCCGGCACCGGAAAGACGTGTGGTCGTCTGCTGCGAGATCTCCAGAAGAATTGCCGTCCACTTTCGCAGCCGATCCTTGGATGCGGAGAAATTATCGATTGACGAGGCTATTTTCTTCAAATTGGGCCGAATTCGAGCGGAGCGTGGATTGCTGGGATTCGAACCGGTTGGGAAAATCGTCGAACAAACAAGGGATCTGATAGCCAGACTTGAACATTGCCGTCTTCCATCATCGCCGATCCATCTACGCCTAGATATCCGTTCTAGCAGAGCAGCCATCGAACGAACACAAAAGCTGGATCACTCGCTGCCAGACGGTCCAGTAGCTCCATTCTCATCACATCAGTCTCGTAACACGACAGCAGAATCGAGAGCACCTGTCGACCCGAACCGCTTGGTTGTTCAGCACGCGACGCGGAGTTGTTTTGCTCGAACGTTGTCCGTATCTTGTGCAGGGGAACCGATGCTCTCGGAACAAAGCATCCGGCCAAGCACCTTCATCTGTCGAAGTTCAAGCGACGACAAGACTCCGCCAGTCTAACAGGACCCGACGGTGTGAAGAAGACGCCACCCATGTTTCATGCATGCTCCGTAAACGCATCACCATGCCAGTCACTTCCGAGCCCTTGATGGGGCGAATCATTGGCTGGCAGGAGACCACAGAATGTGCAACCACAATCTCGGAGACTGGCTGTCCGGGAAACGAGAGAAGGACGAGTTCGTGCAAAGTGGAGCTTTGACGTTTTGAGGATAGCGCAATGCTCCGTTTTGGCGAATGCTCTCTTTTCGATGAGCTCTTCGCATCGACCGATTCGCGTTAATCGTCAGAAATGCGCTTTGACGAGATGCTTACTGAACAGTCGAGCAATTACAATCTGAATCTCGTCCGTGTTTGCTGTGCAGTCTCGGAGAGAAAGGCAGAAGGAGCATACGTCTCTTTCGAGTCTGCGATGGACAGAAAGGTTGGCGGCGAAGCTAGTTCAATTCATAGCCACTCTGCCACACATGACCTTAGTCGGCGTGGAGCTGCTTGCCCGAACGACTCGTGAATTACCCGAGAGCCTGATAGGAGACGGCGGCACCATAGATATGCGTGTCGGCCCACGTGTCGAAATGGATGATGCATCCTCTCGTCGTGACATCGGACACTTTGAGATTCCAACGATTGTTGCGTCCACAATCGACGTCAAGTCTTGTAAGCCAAGCGGTGACGGAAGGGGGTTCGTAGAATGTGACGTCGAAGTCGACCTTGACGCTTTTCTCGCATTTGGGCGCTTTCTCAGCTCAGGTCTTACTTGTCTGGCACAGCAATCTTTAACCGTCTGAAACTCCACAAGTCCGCTAGAAATTGTGATCCCTGAAACGACAACCACCATCGTCTCAGGAACAACACTTGTAGGGAGTGCGACCTCCGACGCGCATTGCGTAGATTCACTCGTTTGTGTCGTTGGTATCTTTGTCAGTCGCTAGTAGAAAAGCTCAGCAAAGCTGGGAGAACACAAGTGAAATGCAACCCGTTCGCGGCGTCCGTCGGAGTCCTGCAGATCTGCGGAGAAGACGCGCAGTCAATCGCGTTCGAAAAGCAAGAGACCGTACCGTACTGTGGAGTTTAGTGCAGAGAAACGCTCTTGAACAACAGTCGGAGTATCAAGAACGAGAACAAACTCGGCGTCGCGTCAAGGGTATCAAATCAAAACCTCGGGTTTCGACTCCGTCGAAACGACGGGACAGTCTGGACAAAACGAATGTCCCCGTCACGCTCACCTAACGAGGTCACTGAGAGTTCTCACGACGCCCGTCGCGAGGTGGAGGTCAGATCGCTAAGACGATCGTATCTTGCGTGTTCGCAGAGTGAATCGTCCCGCGAGAGTCAACGTGTGTCAAAGACCAATGGCTTCGCTCTCAACGCCCGCTGTGGTATCGCAGTATCGCTAAACCGAAGGAACACGTTTCAGGTGTTCTGGACTTTGCTGTTTTCAGTACGCGGGGAACCGTACACCAAACCGAGACGAGAATTCCAATTACGCTCTCTTGTTTTCACTCAGAGACAGATATGGATGCTAGTCTTATAGAGATGCTTTAAATGACAGACAAAACGTGTTCATTCTGACATGTGCAATTTAGCTTCGAAAAATACGAGGAACCATTGCTCGTTCGGAGAGACGACTTTCGTGACATTGTCCCGGTGAAATCGGGCGGGACAGGAAACAATCTCAGCGACGTCTTTCTTCAAGTAGCGAGCGTCTCCGTCTCATTAACATACCTGCGTTACACAGTCTGCAAAAAAGAGCGATAATGGATTAAACACACAGGACCAGACCGCCCAGGATTGACGTCACACAGCGCGCAAGGCTCTCCTGGTCGAGTGATAAGTGAACGATAGATGTGACTGCTGTAAACATGCTCTCTCCGTACACAGCTCCGCACTTTCAAAGGAAAATTCGATTGTCGTTGCGAGCTCCTGTGGTTCCGTATTGTCTGCGATGACCAATGACGTCATCCGTCGTTTGCAATCTTTACGTGTTCCTCGCTCTTCTTGACTCTGAGACTTCAACGAGAGAAGCCGATGCGATCGAACGCTGTCTTCTGTTGACCTAGAGGTCTGTTGATTTGTTCTTACTTGTAATGAAATCTGGCCTCGGATTGAAGGAGGCGGACCGGACGATCACTGTCGTGACGATGGCAGTACTGCTTCTTTGTGACGGTACAGCCGCCGCAGAGGCGCCAACGGGCGAAGATGAGTCCATCGAGAGACTGGGCACGGACGCAGGACAGAATACAGTGGACAACCGCGACCGACCGACTTGTTGCGACCGGAGAAGGCAGAGCTAAGGGAAGAGAAGAACCGCTGGCTGAATGAAGCAATTAAGCGGCGTCGACGACATGCAACGCGGTGCCCTTGTCCTAGAGAATCGACCAAGTCGACGACGACTCTGTTTACAGATGTATGCTACCGATTGCATCAATCGCGCATCCGTTCTACGAAAGCGAGGACAGAACAGGATCCATCGCCGCCGTCCTTTCCGTCGAACCGTTAGCCCTTGGACAGCTGCGTCGCCGAACACCTGCTGCAGCGAGAGCTGCCAGTCGACGCGCAGATCGTGGCCGCCGACTGGCGGCAGCGATCTCGGGCGGTCGCGGATGCGCGGAATTGGCGAAATGCGACGGCCGTTTAATGGCACCATTACGTCGCATCACCCGAATCGACCTACCGTTTCCGTCCGCGCAGCGGATTTTTCAGGGGGGTATAGGTCGTGAAAAACAAGTCTACCGTGAGGATCCCCCGAGTGGGGGCGGATTCTTGCGCCGGACTCAGAGGAGGGTGTCCCATCAGCGTTGACCCGGTTGAGTCTGGCATGCCCGCGCCGAGTTGGATGGGTTCCGGCGGGGAATGGACACCGTGGGGCCAGTTCGGGGGCAGACGGAGCCGGGTTAGGGCTTAGGGTAGTGTCACCACCCGAACAAAAACTATTGTCTGTCTTCTCTTTTGAGCTTTTTTGTGTGTCCGTAGGGCGCTGTCGAAGAGTTTCTAGTCTTCTCCGACAAAGCGGACTAAATCTGCCTGCGAGTGAGTTGTCCTCGCTCACTGAACATGAGATTTCCGCTGTCTGTCACACGGCCTGCGGCCTTTGATGTGCTCATGTAGCCAGTTTTTTCTAGATTCCCGCTCCTGAGCCGTGACTACCGTGTGCAAGCGAATTCGCGGCGGTGTCGACTCTCCCGTCCACCTCCGGCACCTCGTGGCTGGCGCAAATCACGCGATAATCAGACGAGTTTGAGTTGAGCTGAATCCCTTAAGTCTTACAAAAAGAACGCAAACTCATGCTCAGAAACGCTATTCGTATGTATAGCACCCTAATCGAAACAACCACCAGATGGTCTTCCCGGAGATCGTTTCTTTTACGACGTACACTTCATTTGCGACGTTGATCGAGCCGACGATGCCGTCATTGTTCGAACGGCGAAGTCATTCTCGTTGCCGTTGCCGGCACCGATGCGTGTTCCTCCTGTTGTCGCATCGACGAATCCGTTAGACACTTCGTCGAAGAAGCCTCTTCTCTTGGCAGCGGGCACGTCCGTCTTGCCACAGAACAACGCAAGTCCACGATCTTTCACAAGAGAGGCGTTCTGCGCGAAAAGCGCTGGTTCAGAACAAATGGCGCCATGGGCCACAGCCTCCGACCGCCTTTCGGGTGATATCCGAAGCAAAGTCGCTGTTCCTCGAGACTTGCAAGTACATCGTCGACTGTCAACAGACATCACAAGTGAAGCCGAGCTTCTCTCCCGTGACCCTGACACAAAAAGGAACAGATCGCTGAGCCTCCATGCGCACTTGACATTGCCATCGCTCGCGCCGAGTCGCCTGATTGATCGTTGCCCGCGTGAGATTCAGAAAGGTGCAACCGATCGTTGTGCACAAAGCCTTGCAGCAAAAGGGCACGCATTCCGACGTGAGTGTTTAGCAACTCCTGGTCTCCTCGCCCGGGCAGAGATGGATTGCAGTTCTGGCCATCCTTTCTTTCTGGTACGCTCTTTTGTCGCTCCATCCTTGCAGCCAGGTGTCACACGCAGTTGCGGCGATCTACGCGGGCTGGTATCAGTCAACAGGTGGCGGAATGGAATCCGATGCCATGTCATGGCTCTGTCGGAGACTTGGCACTTGCCCTTCCGTCTTTCAGCAGCACTACAGAAGAGTAAGACAACGCCCTGTTCGGCTCTGTTCCAGAATTCCCGCGGCGATGCCATCGATCGCTATTCGAGACATCGAGCATCATCTCCCCCCCGGAAAGGCTACTGCCGACAGATCCATGACATCCTCGAGCAGCGACACGTGCACCTGTCTGCTCTGCTCCCCAAATTGGCACGAGCCTTGTTTTGCAGGAGGAAAGAAAGAGGACCACAGAGAGGGTAGATTCTGTCCCGGGAAAAACGGTCGAACAGAAGAAACGCTGGATGCGTGGAGCTTCGGTCGTTGTCGGCCTCGACTCCGCAGCATCCTGTAGAATCTGCCATTCAGGACAGGATCAGACTACGGATGTCTCTGGAAGGACGCGGCTCGGAAAAGAGTCTTTGCAAGCTGGACGCTGAAAACGAGGGTGTCTCAGAGAGGACACGCGCCCGAAAGGAGAAACGAGAACGCGGTTTCGACCGTTTCCTGCAGGGCAGTCAATACAAAGAGACGAAAAGAAGGACAAGGGGAGATCTGTTCTTGCAGTGGTACCTCCAGAATTTTGCATCGAGGGAAAGTCATAGGGTACCACCCCTCTCTTCCTTTGAAGCATTTCGCAGGAGACGTTTCGGAAACGCGCAAAGGATGTTACGACTGGACGTCCAGAAAAGAGACCAAGACAAAACCATCGACTCCCATGGCCCCGCCCAGAAGAGCTGCGAAGTTAAACAATGTCGTATCCGATGCGGAGATGGATTCCTATCCTCTCAAACCACACGAGATACTACTGAAAAGACTATGTATGGAAAAACTGCTCGGTTCGGACGAGAGATGATCCAGAATCGGCATCCGAAAACGTTCGTGGGATCTTGACTTGACGATTCTCTAAGCACTCGGTCGATCGGATGACATGACTATGCGCACGACGATGATGATGCGACGTTTAGATGCGTAGCAGCAGATAGGGGGGCACTGGAGTAGCGATAATTCACGATTCTTGTTCCCTCTATGGCGACCGGAAACAACGAACGAGGAAACGGCTCTTCCCCACTCGTGTACATTTTTGTCAGCCTCGTCGCGACGGTCTTCGTAGGAGAACGGTAAGATATCACAAACACATCGTTTCTCGGTAAGGACGCTTTTCCTTTCTGCAGACTTTCGCGCCTGACTCGCGAGATCGCCTTTCTGGTGAACCCCTCCTTCGCCTGTCTCGCGTGATGTGACTCGCCATCGTCTACAGGAAAACCAGTTGCAGGTCGTGGCATGAGAACGCAATCACATTCAGCAGACCCTCCACGATGCTGGCATCAAAGGCCTTGACGATTTGAAGAATCTCACAAGTCGCTGCGGAAAGACCCCTGCCGAAGAGACGAATATCTTGGAAGTGCCGTTCATCAACGTTCAACCTGCCCATATCGAAAATCTATCTACCGGAGAACGGCCTGTATTTCTCAATGACGAGAACATCCAGACAGGTGATCGATCGTCATACGCACATCTCCGGAAACACTCTTTCTGGCGTAGTGGGTGTGGATGAGGACGATTCGATTATGCCACCCATTCTGGGTCAAGTCGATCTGATCGAGGACGGTTTTATCTCGGGATGGGCATGTCATAAGGTAAGCCAAGAAATCGATCTCGAAGTCAAGTTCTTTGTGAACGAAGTGCTCATCGGGAGTGTTTTCACAGACGGCCGTGCACTGCACCCCCTCGTCGATCGCATCTGTGCCGGACCGGCCAACATCGGCAAAGATGGCGAGGACGTGCGCAACATTGCCTTCAAATTTCAGATGCCACAACTCAACGAAGGGCTCTATCAGGTGCACACACGCACCCCTCTACTGGCGATGTATGTGATAGAGGATGTGTGGATGGGCAGTTGCGGGCTATTGTCTACAGTGGAGATGGCCTCTGGCGAAAGGAACTCAATTCGTCTACGCAGAGATTTGTGGAATCGATGGCGACTCCTGGATTGAGTGATGCCGTTGAGCGCAAAGTCGCCGCGCTCTACGAACAGCTGCATAAAAGAGGTGTCTGACAGGTCTGGTCTACTCTTCCGAACACCACATGTCATTTGCCTCCTTCCTCACAGAGCGATCAGGACGGAACTGGTGCCCAAGTTTTCCGGACCGAAGACGGACAACAGGTATCCGGCGTTCGTTGGACTCATCTCCAACCCCGACGACAGCCGCAGCCGCAATCTGCAACGCCGCGTTTCGTTTCCGTAGGGAAAGGAGCTGAACCGCATGGCCGAAGAGAAAGAGATCATCGTTCGCTTTTTTATCGCGAGAGCTGAACAGACGCTGCATTTCATTCTCACGTCGATCGGGGTTCCTCCTTTCTCAGTGATTGGATGGCAGGAAGCGAGACGGATGCCACTCGGGGAGAGAAGGATCGTCATGGTGACACTCTCGTTGTCGACATGCGAGGCTCCGAGGATCCTGCCAGAAAGACACTGGCCTTCAACCCCGCCGACGCCTGGTCGCACCTAAGCACGTCTCTCGCTCTTTTTCATGTGCGAGCTTCCATTGATTGCCTCGGGAATAACGTCATCCTGTGGCGCTTCGTCCTTAGAGATCCCTGCTCATCCAGTGTGTGCATCTGTTCCGTATACGAAGAATGGTCGACAGATGAACCATTACTTTCTGTTCTGCGATTGCAAGTTCCTGCTTGGCGTACTGTTGTTCTATCACTGCCACTTCGGTATCCTTCTCTGCCAGACTTCTGAGGTCTACTGCCTTCAGAAAACAGTCACGAGACGGCCGAGCACGACCGTTTCGCAGGTGAACATCTTGCCGCGTTTTGATCAGTCGAGTTCTGGCGTCAACAGTCGGTTCCAGTGCCGCGAACTCTTTCCGCGGCTTGTCGGAAACGGCAAGCGAGGAGGGGTCTACTGCGCCCTGACGTTCCTTGGGACCAGTCGAACGCCGTTCAAGAACGAGCACCTGTCGGCTGTTTCGCCGGAACAGCTTGCTGATCGGCGAGCATTTCGAGTTTTTCTGGAACGCCCGGAATTCCGAGCACGTTTTCAATGCCTGCGATCCGAAGGCTCTCAACGAATAGCCGCGATGGAGAGGCAGAGTGCCTGATGAGAACTGCGGACGAGTCGTGCTCCGCCATAAACTTCGAACGCTCAACATGAGTCGTCGTCTATTACGTAGAATGATGGCTTCGTGATGTCACCTTCTGAGTTCATTTAACCGCGCCACACCCTTTCGTCACTTGCTCCCATGTCTCGAACGATATTCGTCGGGGAAGGCAGCGGCACAGCTGCGTCGCAGTTTACTCGGCATGACTGTCTTTCGCTAGACGGCGCCGTAAAGAGTGCAGGGCGCCAAGAACGATAGATGCCTCGGCCATCGTCGAGGACATCTCATCGTCTCACCCCCTCGGGGTCTTTTCTTTGATAGCGTAGACCGGCCGATCGGGCCCTTTCTATCGCCGTTGTTTTTTGAGAAACGGTGAGCTGTTTCTGAAGAGACGCTCGCTGAAAAACGAATATACATGAGACAGATTCTAGTCGTCCGAGAGTACGCGAGACACAGAGAGTTCAGCTGTCGGTGCCGAATTCAGTCTCGTCGTCTGTCCATTTCTCGGATGTTTCCTCATCTCGTCGTGCATTGTGCCGGCCGCTCAACTCAGAAAGTCTCCTATCTCCAGAATCTCCGTTGGCTATACGGGCGTTATACGTCTCTCAGCGAAGTCCGACAGACAGCAGACTTTGTTTTGCCCATTTATTGCTATCTTGCAGCGCGTAGAGAGATGCGAATACGTCAGGTTATCGGCGAACGTCGTTCTTTCTTGCTCTCCGATCAACAGCGTGCAATGGCAGGCACGAAGTTGCCGTTGAGAATCGTAGGAATGTCAAAACGCGGCCGCCATCGGCGGCGCGGTAGACGCATTCACCAACGTTTGCCGCGGTTTCGTCGTAAACAGTAAGTCTAACGGAGAAGGAAAACAGGAAGTGGAGAGAACACTGAACCAACGGTGGAGACTCTACGCGATGATTATCGTGTCTTCCGTTCGGCCGACAACTTTCTGCAAAACTCCCTCTTCGCACTGCCGCAGAATGCGAATAGCGTCAGCCAAGAAATCTAGCCACTTCACGATCGCGTTCGCGACATAGGGTTAGCGTCCACGTAGTGCGCTCGAGAGAGGATGAAAGAAAAGTAGGTCAGAAAAATCAAACTCTATAGTAGCGGCTGTGGCGACGAACGCTAGAAGGATATGTTCCTAGCCGCAATCATGCAATGACATGTTAAAAATGCCGAAAGCGGCAAGAGGACCATGACCCCGGTTTTTGCAATGATTAAAGAAGCTCAACGTGACAGACAATAGTTTTTGTTCGGGTGGTGACACTACCCTAGGCCAAACCCGGCTCCGTCCGCCCCCGAACTGACGTTACGGTGTCCATTCCCCGCCGGAACCCATCCAACTCGGCGCGGGCGTGCCAGACTCAACCGGGTCAACGCTGATGGGACACCCTCCTCTGAGTCCGGCGCAAGGATCCGCCCCCACTCGGGGGATCCTCACGGTAGACATGTTTTTCAGAAGGTATACCCCCCTGAAAAATCCGCTGTGCGGATTGAAACGGTAGGTCGATTCGGGTGATGCGACGTAATGGTGCCATTATTAAACGTCCGTCGCGTTTCGCCAATTCCGCGCATCCGCGACTGCCCGAGATCGTTGCCGCCAGTCAACGGACACGGTTTGCGCTTCGAATCTGTCGTGCGCTGTTCGTTCGTCGAAGCAAGTAGCGCTCGTTATCGATACACACTCTGGTGATTCTGCCGCACCGAAGACGCACCGAAGACGCATCCAGATTTCGCGCCGGCTGCGGTGATCTAAGGTACTCAAGGCGACGCGAAAACTGTCGATTCATGGTCGACAGCAAGAAACGTGTCTGGCCGATGCACGACGACGTTTTCATCACTCCTACCGGTCTGCATCGATTCGTTCACTCCGACGCCGGGCTCACCATTCTCGCTGCGTCGTGTCAATTTCAGGCATTCGGGAAAGGAATAGGTTTCGGCGAGACGAGGCCAAGTAATCGGATACCCGCACTGGCCTCTCCAGTTCAATGGCGCCGAAGGATCCTATCGGTTTACTTGGGAATCGTTCCTAAGAGACCTACGGCTGCTGCCGCGAATCAAGTCGCCCGGCGACACGATCGATCTCCTTCGCGAGTGTGGGTGGGGTCTGCTATGACGTTCCCGTTGCGATCTTTGGTCGTTAGCGTCAGGGAGATGGCGACGAGGGACGCATCTGTTAGCAATTGAATTACACCGGCCACGAGCACACGCACGTACTCACTGCCGGCATAGGTGCTCGGTTGCATTCGGGTGCTCAAAGGCCTCGCGCACGTCAATGGCCACCGTTCGTCGTGCTACAAAGAGTTTTCCAATCTCCGCCGCTCACGTTGGACAAGCAAACGCATCGGTAACACAGCGAACTGAAGGCTCTGCGTTCAGATAGCTCAGTGGAGACCAATTGGATCGGAGTTGGAAGATGTGCCGGGGACAATCTTGGCTACTGCTGAGGCGGCACAGCGCAGAAAAGACATCGCCCAACAATCAAAAACCAGTTGTCGGACAAAGACGCTGCTGTTATTCGTCACTCTGCCACATAGGATAGACAGCACACGCATCCCATCACTTCTCAGCACTGTACTGTTCCTTGCCGCTGGGTTAGGTTGGAACTCCCGTCCGCTGCTTGAGACGGCGGAAATCGTCGCAGTAGAGCCAGGAGACGGGTCACAGACTGTCTACTTCTCCGTCGCCGGACACAGTTCGCCGTCTTGTGTTACTCAATGGGTAGAACGAGCAAAAAGGCGCGAGTTCGAGTCGAGCACTCCTTGACGAACACAGCGATCATGCATTGTCCAACACCTTTCACTCAGACGACTCAGACGTTCGGTGATACAAGAGAACACGGTGCCAGGAATTCGTCTGTCCTCCGGCGGGAGTTCCGCGGTCTCGCCTCACACACGGATTGTCGTTTCTGACGCTTTCTCCGGTCGTGCAGCAGCCTGCCACATCTGCAACGAACTGATGACGCCACTGCGACTCTCCGCCGCATTCTTTCGCCACGAGACCCGGGCGCCGACGCGTCGACGATTCTCGAGGTCCAAACAAGTTCGAAAGCATCACCGCAATGCAGAACAGTCCTTGAGCATCTCAAGTATCCAGACTCGAATCACTCTCGAGACGAAACCTCCGGTTTGCAACAAACAAAAGCGGCTTCTGGTGCAAATCGAGTTTCGACGTCGCCGAGGGGCGGGCAAGCAGACCAAACTCCCTCCATCAGTAGAGCTCGAATGTTGGCGATCCGTGTCCGTAGGTAAAACAAGTACAAGTCGTGCCACAGTCTTGTCGCATCGGCTGTCGCCCTTTGATGTCTACTCCGCGAGGATACAGAAGGCAGTGCGAGCAGGCGTCGGCGGGCAAGGAGGCCAGTGTCTTCTTGGCAGGGTCCTCGGAGTCTCGCATGTCGACAACGAGAGTGTTACGACGACGATCCTTCTCTTCCCGGATGACCGTCGTCTCGCTTCCTGTCATCCAATCACCGAGAATGGAGGAGCCCGTCGACGGGTGAATGAAAGGCCAGCGTCTGTTCACCTCCTGCCCTTTTCGCCAGAGGCCATCACATTGTAGACACACGCCCGCAACTGTCCGTCCACACATCCTCTATCGCCATCGCCAGTGGAGGGGTGCGTGCGTGCACCTGATAGAGCTCTTCGTTGAGCTGTGGCGTCTGGAATGCGAACGCAACGTTGCGCGCGTCCTCGCCATCTTTGCCGATGTCCGTCGGTCCGGCGCACATGCGATCGACGAGGGGACGCAGTCCACGGCCGTCTGCGAGAGTATTTCCGGTGAGAACTTTGTTCGGAGAATTTGACTTGAAGGATTTCTTGGCTCCCCTTTTGTCGTGTCCATCCCGCGACAAACCGTCCTCAGCGGAGTAAACCTGCTTCCGATGCGCCAGCTAACTCCGACGGAGCAAGTGTGGCCAGGTTCATGATCAACGGACTGTGGATCCCCTGGCAGAGTCGTCCGAGTCCCTCGCTCGTTGACTTACTGGACGGTGTCTCCAAGAAGTCTTTTGTGCGGCTCCGATTGCTCGAGTTGCGACAAGGCTTGTTCGACGAGCTGTACGACTGGCACAAGGTGTCGGCTTTCAGTTTGTCCTCGCTGTTCACCGCGTCGCATCACGAAGACACTGGCATTTCATGGACGAGCGACCCGTTCCGAGTAAGTGTGTTTTGTTTTCCTACGGAGTTTCGAGTCTTTTTTTTGGCTCGGACGCGTTCCGCGTGTTGTGTTGCTTCCGCCTTGAGCTGATGTGCGAAGCCGTTCCCTTTCCGCCTTCCTCGGAGGCGAAATCTGAAAAACGACGTCGAGAAGATGAAAGCAGAGACCAAACAGTGAATGTCAAGAAGATGCGATCGGCTATCAGGTGCGACCATCCAAGGTCATCTTTCGCAGAGAATTCGAGATTCTTGCCGTCGCTCGGAGCTGTCTGCATCGCGTCTCCTTGCGAAGGAGAAAAGCTCCAGAGAGAGTCGGCGCTTCCGGTCTCGTTTCGGTCGAAAACGGAGCCCAGAGTGCCAAGACGGGTGTCCAGGGCGAGTGCGAAAGCAAAGGCGTTTCCAACTCCGCAATCGCGTCTCTGCACCCGCATTCTTTGACTCCTGACGGCAAAGACACGCCGCCAGAGATGCGCAGGCACGATGCCCTCGTAAACGTAGGGAAAGCGGGCGACGGAAACTCAGGAGCATCCCACATCCGCCTTGCAAAGGAGTGTTCGACCCCCGACGGACTGAGGAGGACCGTCGGAAGGACCTTTCACCCAGACATCGCCATTCTGTCGGCCGCCGGTTGCTCTACAAATGACGATCCACGATGCCTCGAGAGGTCGCTACCGCAGGAACAGACTGTGAGATGGCAGAAACAAGTCAAGCTCCGTCCGGCTCAATGACACAGAAGAAGTCTTGCCGGAGTCGACGAACCAAACGCGCGACTTTGCACGATGGACGCGTCATGACTGCGCGGATCGCCGCGGACCTTATCGCCTTCTCGAATCGCGCCTCCGCGCACTCATGGCCAAGATTATCGAAACCACATCGTCACACTTCTGCTTCCGCGTACACGGCAGTCCTAGTTGAAATGGATCGACCGCCGTCGTGTGCTGGAATGAATGGTCCGCTGTTTAGCGGCGGCCTGAAGGTGACCCATATCTGGAAAGGAAAACGAGGGCGGCACCCTCGTCGAAGCAGAGGTCTCTTGTATGGGAGCTTGTAAGCTACTCGGGCATCTCGATGAAGCGCACGTGATGCTGTCGGTTATCGGCAACGTGCTGTGCGGCTGCCAGTTCGATAGGCGCTCCTCTCTTTCTCTCGCAGGACTGCCGCCCGTGCGGATCTAAGAAGTCGTTCGGTCACTGCTGCGTTCAGTCCTTCCCGAATCGGTCGATCTTTGAAGGAGTCAGCCGCGGAGGAGGCCTTTCTCGCATGACAATCCACTGCGCGTCGAACGCGTCAATGCGGGAAGAGCAGGCGAAGAGAGGAGTCTTGGCGCGAGCTGAGCGGGATTCCATGACCAAGCCCCGTTCACCGATCTCAATGGCGTCCACATGCAGACGACCCGAAAGGTCGAACTTCCTTACCGAAACCCGCCCCTTCGAGATTCGTGAACGAGAAAGAGGAACGCTAGTGGATGGTGCCGTGCGTTCCCTTAGGTGCAGACGCGCCGAGACGCTTTGCACAACGAGGATCCGTCGAAAAGCGTTCATGACGTCGAGGCCCGTGCTGTCGCTAACACGAAAGACGACACCGAACGTTTGCGAACCTGACACAGTTGCAGGCAGAACGGCAGTTGGATGCCATCGACAGGTTCTGAATGCCGTGCGGACAGACTTCGCGACAGCACAGCATGTGGAGTGTGGGTAGAAGCCTTGTCGACAAAGAGGTACACCGCAGATCGGGAAAACGGTCAGGTAGAAGGCGCGTCAGCCGTGAACAGCTCGGCGAGGGAGGATGGAGTGGAGCATCGGACACTTGGCGTCGGAAGCACTGCGAACGAGCTCTAAATGGATTCTTCGGTCGTATGCGACAATCGGCATCGATGCCCCAGCGAGGACGAGACGCTGGGAGGAGATTCAGACAACAAACGTAGCTGAATAACTCACCGTTGCGATTTGTGAAGGCCCTCCATCCGACGCTGAGTGAAGCGGCGTACGTCTGTGGTCGGTCACGGCGCCCACATTCGCTCCGCGAGTCAAAAGAGTTTGAACGCGAGTGAACTTGCGGACGAATCAAAGGCGTCCGATGCTCTCCCGGACGATCTCTGTGTGTCCGAAGCTGGCTGCCGTGTGAAGTGGTGTCCATCCATGATGGACCTGCGTCGATATAAGAGCTTGGCCCGGAGGGCGACGGCAGCGGAAAGAAATTGCGGATCAGACCGCACCTTGAAGGCGGGAAGGACGGCGAGACTGCACTCGAGCGTCGCGGAGTGCAGCGGAGAATGCTCCTCCGAGTTTACCTACATGAAGGATCTGCAGATCGCGGACCCTCCGGACAGTGAATGCGCCTCGGCGGATCGCTTGCACTCGACGCGTACGTGACAACTGCATCGTACAACCTGTCGACTGACCGACGCAGAGCGAGACGAACCGAAGTCTCTCGCGCAGACGGCCGGATCATTCGTCCTCTACCCTGCAGGCGTCTAGTGAAGAGGGGATTCATCCTTCGATCGTTGGCACGAGATGGCTGCGGTGCTCTTCGACAGGACCTATTCGCAGGCGGCCGCTGGAACGCATCAACGTCTCTCGCGCATCGAAAAGAGCGACTGGATCATGGAGGAGTCTATCAAAACATCTTTACTCATGAACAAATGTCATTCGCTAAATGGGCATCAAGGCCGAGAGAGGAATAGAAATGTTGCGACAAAAAACGTTAAATGATTGTGCAATCTCCAAAGAAGGCCTAGATTCCAGACGGGTATAGACAGGCAGATCTCATGGGACAGCTCGGATGTGTCCAACATCTTCAGTTTGTAATTTGGTCTGTCGATCGCTGTTCTCTGTGTCGCGTTCACCAGGAAAACTTGAATAGCGATCTAACATGATGTAGAACACGCCGCTCATCGAGTGGCAACCAGTGAAAAGCCAGCACCTCATTCATCGGTCAAATGTCCTTTAGCAACAGCATTTTGCGAAGACAGGGAAGAGTCTTCCAAAGTTCTTTGCGCATGTTGGCATCAGTGCCCCTGAGGGGGAGATCCAATTTCCTGAGCTTCGGCAAGCACAACTGTGGGAGTCCGCCGTTGCGGACAGGGATAGCCACCGGAGAAGAGATCTTTAGCTCCACAAGCTCCGAGAGATTATTCGATCTGGGAAACAAGAGGTAAGGGTCCAGAGATGCTGCAGTATTTTCAAGCTGAAGGGACGTCAGTTGAGTCAGCATACCCAGAGCTTCGAGAAACAAGTCGTCGACCAGCACATTAAGCGTCGACAGATGCTTCAGTCTTCCGAGCTCTTGCGAAAACTGAGAGGGTTTCACACCCTGATGACGAAAGAGACGCTCAAAGCTCCAAGGAGCGAGAACCGACAGCGACGTCAGATTTGTCATGGACATCAGGATTTCGGCGATGTTTGCCGGAGGGCTTCCAGAAAATGAGCAGGTGAGAGACTGAATTCCCGTCGGAAAGCGTTGGCCATGACCGATTCGATGATTCTTCAAACAGAGCTCCGTGAGCTGCGTCAGGGTCATGAGGTTTCGCTCGACAATCCCAGGTAGAATGGTGGTCAAACTACGACTGCCAGAGAGACTAAGGGATCTGAGTTCTGTGAGTGAGGGCAAGCACTCCGCAAAAACACGAAAGTCTTCCGCTTCCGGATCTCCGATCGCGAAACTCAGCTGCGTCAGTTGATGCATCTCCCGGAGTGCTCGGAAAAAGCTGTCGCTTGGTCGATAGGAATTGCGACTGACTGAAAGGCTCGACAAACGCGTGAACGCTCTCCAGTGATGCTCCGTCGCCGTCCACAGACCCCAACTATGATGGGTATGATAGAGTTCGAGGGACTGCAGTGTCTCGGCATACGCCAACATAGACTAGAAAAACAGACATCTGGATATGCGATATGCGTTATTGGAATTGGCATACCTGTAGGCTGAAGGAGATCTGTTGTTCGTCTTCATGGAAATAGCGTAGGCGAAGGTGGGTAAGCCTCTCCAGCGAAGGGAGTAGAAGTTGTCCGCGGTTGTTCACGAGCACCGGAAGATCTATTCTTAGATATGTGAGTCCTCGGAGCTCGGTAACGGGATCTAGATCCGTCTGGATAACGCGCATGCAGCTCACAGTCAATGCATCTAAATTGCCCAGAAATCGCAAAGCCCGAACAATGTCGTCCAGGATGCCCCTCTGGTCGAGCAACACCTCCAATGAGCGCAAGCGATCTGGCGATGGCAGCATAGCGATAAGACTGTTTATGGCCACCTCCGGGGATGTCGCTGACAGACTCAAGTACTCCAGCTTCCTCAGCTGTGACGTCTGTTGCACCGTCAACATGCCCGGGGTATCGTTGCCACTGAAGGCGCCTCTTAACTGCAACGACGCCGCTTCGGGGAACAACTCTGCCATTTTGTAGGGCCGGAAGCGACAGAAACTACCCAGCTTCACTGGAAGCTTTCCACAGGCGTCCTTCCAACGACGACAGACGAGACGGCATTCATGCAGACCGTCGTTTACAAGGCAGAAGAGGACCCTGAGCAGCAGGTCTTCATAGTCCTCCAGCAGATCGCCCAGCGTCTTCTCTTGGCCGAGCTGCTCAGGCTGGCGACTGTCGCCTGTGCACAGGCGGATTCGCTTGCGTCGCAGGTCCACCGTCGGAGGAAAGACAGAGGAATGGCGACGGCGAACACCCAGAAAAACGCGTCGAAGGCTGCAAAAAACGAGACGAACAAAGGAAAACGGATCCATTCTCCGTCGACAGTGCGCGAGTGAACTTCTTGTGCGAGTACGGATAACGAACGAACGCGTGCGATGTGCGACAACGAACGTGCGCAATTAACGTAATGTGCGCAATTAACATGCCCAATTGGATCCAATGTTCTGTCACACCGTTAGCCGACTTCTCTGCTCGCGGAAGGCCGCAAGGCTATGCGGACATTCGGCCTCTGTGTGTCAGGTTAGCAGGACAGACAGCCGTCCTGTATAACGTACTCTCTCTGTCGAAGTCATCACCGCATCATCAGTATCCTGATGCATCTGGCTTCCGAGCCCTACACGAGCGATTACCGTTCTGGATAAGAAAGGCAGTGCTCGGAAATGTCTCGACGCTTTCTCCCAAATAGACCTCCATTTCTTCTGTTCTTCGTCGTGTGAACAATCTCACATTGATTAGCAGTCACAGGGTCATAAACTCTATCTGTCAATCCACACACCCGTGTCTCGCTCACGCGTCCCCGTTTCAACAAAACAGATGGTTCAACGTCTGACAATACTCCGTCGAACAAAATGCTTAGTGCCCTGTTACACCCTGAACCTCTTCTTCTCTGTTCTGAAGCGTCCCACATACCCACCCACCACTTATTGATCCTCGGCCTCCCGTTTGTTCTGCCTTTGCAAGTAGCAAGCACCATTGTCCAGATAACAGCCTGTGGTCTGACCGACTCACACCGAACATTCTTGCTGAAAAGATCCTTGTGGGATCATGTACCTTGCCGGCTCCCGTGCCTCGAGCCAGGCTGGCATCGCTGTGGCCCCTTCTCCGTCCCTGGATTTTCTCTCTCCCGAATGGAACCAGTAACAGGCACGGCGAAAGCGAGAACGAATGACCTGAACTATTTCATCGAAGCTTTAGCCAGGATCTTTGCAGATACATCCAACTCCACAAAAGACACGGCATCGGTGCACGCACGTCGAAGGAGGCGAATGATTGATTACAAATCACGCAAAACAAAGCCAGTACAGCTTCCGACGCACATCAATCATATCGTCAGAAAGCTCTTCCACTAGCCGACGTTCACTGCGTCCGCGGACACATCCTTCTGTTCGACAAACTGCAAACACTGCAGAAGCTAGATCGCATGGTAGATTGACGTGTTGCTCATTGGGAGAAAGATAAACAAGTCGGCGGATCGCTTCTGCCGAATCTTTGGCCGAGCAACGCGTTCTTCTAAAAAGAAAGCCATCGAAACCCTTAGGGGACATCGACATTAAGGAGAATTTTGCATCAGGACACAACACATTGTTTTCGCAGTACCGACCTCATAATGGGACGGTGCTGTATGCTTTTTAGACGCCAAGATTAAAATGGCGACGACAGTCAGCTCATCGGCTGCGGATAGAAAGAACAAACTTAGTAGCGCTTGTGCAGAGATTTGATCTCTGCTTCGATTCCCAGCGGGGCGAAATGTTCGGCCGATGCTTTGCGGCAGGCCAGCGTCGCTGTTACGAAGTCTTCAGACGACACTGCACAGACAGCTCCCCTTCAGGACAGCTCACGCGTGCACAAGATCCTCGCCTTCTGTGAACAGTGATTTGAAGGATGCATCTGCGTGGAACTCAGAAATCGCTTCGGAGACAGATGCGGGATAGCGCTTGGCTTCTTTCCTCTCGAGCTCGCCTCCGACAGGGTTGCGGGATCTACCTGTGTTTTGGGAGGAAGCAGTTTCTTCTCTCTCAGGCCTGGAAAGCACATCGTTGCGTCAACGACGACCAGTGCATGCCTGACCCAGGATTCCAGCGGCGATCAGCGCGGCCACGCCGACGTGCGGATTGGCCGTCGCATCGAAACACGTCTGCTCGAAGTGAATGCTGTTCTCGACGCCTTTCATGGGAAAGAGCACACGGATCGTGGCCTCGCTGCGGAAAGCTGCCGTCAGTGTCACACTCTCGGAATGTGAGGTTTACCGGTTGTTGACACCCCAGACGGTAAAAAACGCTGGACCAACATCTTGGCTGACAGCGACGAAAGCTGTTTGGCGTGCCGGCTGTGAAGATCATCCATGCGGCTTGGTGCTTGAGGAGTCCGTTATAGAAGTGTGCTGACTCTCTGCAGTCAACGCCCTCGGCGTGGGTCCTTGCAGCACATCCACTCCATCCTACAGGTAACAGACATCTCGTATTGGCGAGATAGGGAGTGCCGGATGACGAGTACCTTCTCTATGCTCATGTGTATGCGGCAGCCAGATCCTGCGCTGTCTGGGAACATCTTCGGCAGAAAGGATGCTTCCGGTCCATTCTTATGGGCAACTGCGACTACGAAGAAACGGAGCATGACTTCTATCACACAACAGTTCTGCGCAGAATACCTATTGCTAGGCGCGTCAGCAGGAGATTGTCGCAGGCCTTCAGGGCATCAGCAGGTGTTGTCACGATCTCGGGCTGATCATAGGCCGATTCGTTCTTCTTTCGGAATGGAAGTGTACGACGTCTATGTCTACCTTCTCGAGCATTTGCGAGATCTCTTCCAGCACTACGCGTCGTGTGTGTAACCTTCAGAAAACCTCAACAGAATCAAACCTTCCGCATGGACGACCATGTCGCTCTGCGAGGTGCAGTTCTGCTTTGAAAGAGGAGAAGGAAAGCCATGCCCTTCGATGCCCTGCGTGGAGAGAGAACTCCGTCTCGGATCCGATCTGCCAGAACATGGACCCTCGAAAGGGGTCCATCGCGTTCGGCCAGCACCTTGATGTCGTATCCGCACCGTACTCTTCCTTCAGTTTCACCAGAGCTTCTCGAAGCACCTGACGAGGACGCTCCGGCGAAACGTCGCCTGCGTCAAACAGCTAACGCCTGTGAGGCTGCCCTACGTGTCACGTGGATGTACCCGACTCTGTGTGGAGATCCCCGATGGCGATCCCAGCGCTCTCCCTCCATGGAAGCCTTCGAAACGTCGTCACGTCTGGCATCACACAGAATTCTCCCGACGCGCCGAACTTGCTCTCTGCCTCGAACATCAACGTTTCTGCGAGAACACGACGGCGACGTAACCCGGAGGCGGAGCGTCAGTGTGGCAGGGCGAAAACGCAGCAGCCACGCACAGACCGAAACCATGCTCCACAATCCTCGCCATGTGTTTCTTCCTGAAGGTCCTGCGACGAAGGGGCAATGCGAGGGCTGTCGTTCTTGGAAGGTGCCTCACCTGCTGCGACGAATGCCGCTGACGTCGGCTGTGCACACTCCGAGATAATCGACTTCAGCATCTGCAGACGGCACAGTACGCGAAAGCGAGCAGGCAGCATTCGAGACAGCGAATACCTTGTCCGCCGACGGCGGCGTCTCCATTCATGTCGTCTACGGAGTCTAAGGATGCCAACGCCGGCACCGGAAGGACGTGTGGCCGTCTGCTGCGAGATCTCCAGAAGAATTGCCGTCCACTGTCGCAGCCGATCCTTAGATGCGGAGAGATTGGCGGTTGACGAGGCTATTCTCTTCGAACTGGGCCGAATTCGAGCGGAGCGTGGATTGTTGGGATTCGAACCGGTTGAGAAGAATCGTCGAACAAACAAGGGATCTGATAACCGGACTTGAACATTGTCGCCGATCCATCATCGCCTAGATGTCCGTTCTAGCAGAGCAGCCATCGAACGAACACAAAAGCTGGATCACACGCTGCCAGACGGTCCAGTAGCTCCATCGTCGTCCCCGCCTCAGTCTCGTTCGTAATACGACAGCTGAATCGAGAGCACTTTTCGACGTGAACCGGATAGTTGTTCAACACGCGGCGCGAAATTGTCTTGCTCGAACGTTTTCCGTATCCTGTGCAGGGGAACCGATGATCTCGGAACAGGGCATGCGGCCAAGCACCTTCATCTGCCGAAGCCCAAGCGACGACAAGACTCCTCCAGTCTAACAGGACCGTCTCGACAGTGTGAAGAAGACGTCACTCGTGTTTCATGCATGCTTCATAAACGCATCACCATGTTAGTCACTTCCGAGCCCTTGCTGGGCGAATCACTGACCGGCAGGACACAAGAAAATGTGCAACCCTAATCTCGGAGACTGATTGTTCGGGAAACGAGAGAAGGACGAGTTCGTGCTAAGGGGAGCTTTGACGTTTTGAGGATAGCGCAATGCTCCGTTTGGCGAATGCTCTCTTTTCGATGAAAAACTCGCATCGACCGATTCGCGTTAATCGTCAGAAATGCGCTTTCAGAAGATGCTTACTGAACAGTCGAGCAATTACAATCTGAATCTCGTCCGTGTCATGCTGTGCCGTCTCAAAGAGATAGAAGCAGGACACATCTCTTTTAAAGGTAGAAACATTGGTGACAGAATTGGTTCATTCCACTGACACTCTGCCACACATAGCCATAGTCGGCGTGGAGCTGCTTGCTCGAACGACTTGTCAATTACCCGAGAGCCTGATAGGAGACGGTGGCACCATAGATGTACGTGGTGTGCCACGTGTCGAAATGGATGATGCATCCTCTCGTCGTGACATCGGACACTTTGAGATTCCAACGATTGTTGCGTCCACAATCGACGTCAAGTCTTGTAAGCCAAGCGGTGACGGAAGGGGGTTCGTAGAATGTGCCGTCGAAGTCGACCTTGACGCTTTTC
Organism: Botrimarina sp.; assembly: GCA_965263145.1. Classification (GTDB taxonomy): domain Bacteria; phylum Planctomycetota; class Planctomycetia; order Pirellulales; family Lacipirellulaceae; genus CAYGQU01. Next base: position 34,082 of record CBDHGO010000007.1, on the reverse strand, counting down.
TCGCATTTGGGCGCTTTCTCAGCTCAGGTCTTACTTGTCTGGCACAGCAATCTTTAACCGTCTGAAACTCCACAAGTCCGCTAGAAATTGTGATCCCTGAAACGACAACCACCATCGTCTCAGGAACAACACTTGTAGGGAGTGTGACCTCCGACGCGCATTGCGTAGATTCACTCTTTGGTACGTTTGTCAATCGCCTGGTAAACGAGCTCAGCAAAGCTAGGAGAACATAAGTGAAATGCAACCCGTTCGCGGCGTCCGTCGGAGTCCTGCAGATCTGCGGAGAAGACGCGCAGTCAATCGCGTTCGGCAAGCAAGAGTCCGTACCGTACTGTGAAGTTTAGTGCAGAGAAACGCTCTTGAACAACAGTCGGAGTATCAAGAACGAGAACAAACTCGGCGTCGCGTCAAGGGTATCAAATCAAAACCTCGGGTTTCGCCTCCGTCGAAACGACAGGACATTCCGGACAAAACGAATGTCCCCGTCACGCTCACCTAACGAGGTCACTGAGAGTTCTCACGACGCCCGTCGCGAGGTGGAGGTCAGATCGCTAAGACAATAGTATCTTGCGTGTTCGCCGAGTGAATCGTCCCACGAGAGCCATCGTGCTGTCAAAGACCAATGGCTTCGCCCTCAGCCGAAGACCGTTGATGCGTTGCAGCATCGCTAAACCGAAGGAACACGTTTCAGGTGTTCTGGACTTTGCTGTTTTCAGTACGCGGGGAACCGTACACCAAACCGAGACGAGAATTCCAATTACGCTCTCTTGTTTTCACTCAGAGACAGATATGGATGCTAGTCTTATAGAGATGCTTTAAATGACAGACAAAACGTGTTCATTCTGACATGTGCAATTTAGCTTCGAAAAATACGAGGAACCATTGCTCGTTCGGAGAGACGACTTTCGTGACATTGTCCCGGTGAAATCGAGCGGGACAGGAAACAATCTCAGCGACGTCTTTCTTCAAGTAGCGAGCATCTCCGTCTCATTACCATACCTGCGTTACACAGTCTGCAAAAAAAGAGCGATAATGGATTAAACACACAGGACCAGACCGCCCAGGATTGACGTCACACAGCGCGCAAGGCTCTCCTGGTCGAGTGATAAGTGAACGATAGATGTGACTGCTGTAAACATGCTCCCTCCATACATAGCTCCGCACTTTCAAAGGAAAATCCGATTGTCGTTGCCAGCTCCTGTGGTTCCGTATTGTCTGCGATGACCAATGACGTCATCCGTCGTTTGCAATCTTTACGTGTTCCTCGCTCTTCTTGACTCTGAGACTTCAACGAGAGAAGCCGATGCGATCGAACGCAGTCTTCTGTGGACCTAGAGGTCTGTTGATTTGTTCTTACTTGTAATGAGATCTGGCCTCGGATTGAAGGAGGCGGACCGGACGATCACTGCCGTGACGATGGCAGTACTGCTTCTTTGTGACGGTACAGCCGCCGCAGACGCGCTAGCAGGCGAAGATGAGTCCATCGAGAGATTGGACACGGACGCAGGACAGAATACAGTGGACAACCGCGACCGACCGACTTGTTGCGACCGGAGAACGCAGAGCTAAGGGAAGAGAAGAACCGCTGGCTGAATGAAGCAATTAAGCGGCGTCGACGACATGCAACGCGGTGCCCTTGTCCTGGAGAATCGACCAAGTCGACGACGACTCTGTTTATGGATGTATGCTACCGATTTCACCAATCGCGCATCCGTTCTACGAAAGCGAGGACAGAACAGGATCCATCGCCGACGTCCTTTTCTCGTCGAACCGTTAGCCCTTAGACAGCTGCTTCGCCGAACACCTGCTGCAGCGAGAGCTGCCAGTCGACGCGCAGATCGTGGCCGCCGACTGGCGGCAGCGATCTCGGGCGGTCGCGGATGCGCGGAATTGGCGAAATGCGACGGCCGTTTAATGGCACCATTACGTCGCGTCACCCGAATCGACCTACCGTTTCCGTCCGCGCAGCGGATTTTTTAGGGGGGTATAGGTCGTGGAAAACATGTCTACCGTGAGGATCCCCCGAGTGGGGGCGGATCCTTGCGCCGGACTCAGAGGAGGGTGTCCCATCAGTGTTGACCCGGTTGAGTCTGGCACGCCCGCGCCGAGTTGGATGGGTTCCGGCGGGGAATGGACACCGTGGCGCCAGTTCGGAGCGCGAACGGAGCTCGCTAGGCTCAGGGTAGTGTCACCACCCGAACAAAAACTATTGTCCCTTCGCCTTCGAGTATCCTTAGCCGCCGAAAGACGAAACGAACGCGTCGGTTCCTCGCGAAATCGCGGTAGCGAACGCCGAGTGTCTTTCAAGTTCTGCCATGTTACACGGGTCCAACGTCTCCATCGTTACAGCGTCAGCAGAGAGCGCATTCGCGCAGTTGTGGCACCGGCGACGCAGGCGACCGCGTTTCGCGCTGTGTCTATCGTGTTGAAACGTCGGACAGGAACAGGTGCGGCATGGCCGGAAGCGACAAAGCGACGGAGAAGGAAGCAGGGATCCCTCCTGTCGAGGCCGGCTCGACGGATGCCGACCGCCCAAATCGACACGGCGGTCGAACTGCCCGACGGAAAGCGATACGGTCGCGGGTGCATTGTTTCGATCCTCCCTGAGACGAACGGAGCTATCGACGCCTCCTGTGATGCTATCGGCGATTTTGCGAAGACGTTCCTGCTGCCGATAGCGCAGAGGTCTCGACTCGGAGCATTGGCATGGACTTTGGATGACACCGAGATAGATCGCGCAGAACGAACAAAGGCGGAATCCGGGGAAAGACAGAACTTGTGCAAGCACACTAGCCAGTGTCGTTTTTCCTGTGTCATTGAACGCGGACCCGTGTAACATGGCAGAACTTGAAAGACACTCGGCGTTCGCTACCGCGATTTCGCGAGGAACCGACGCGTTCGTTTCGTCTTTCGGCGGCTAAGGATACTCGAAGGCGAAGGGACAATAGTTTTTGTTCGGGTGGTGACACTACCCTGAGCCTAGCGAGCTCCGTTCGCGCTCCGAACTGGCGCCACGGTGTCCATTCCCCGCCGGAACCCATCCAACTCGGCGCGGGCGTGCCAGACTCAACCGGGTCAACACTGATGGGACACCCTCCTCTGAGTCCGGCGCAAGGATCCGCCCCCACTCGGGGGATCCTCACGGTAGACATGTTTTTCACGACCTATACCCCCCTAAAAAATCCGCTGTGCGGACGGAAACGGTAGGTCGATTCGGGCGATGCGACGTAATGGTGCCATTAAACGGCCGTCGCATTTCGCCAATTCCGCGCATCCGCGACCGCCCGAGATCGCTGCCGCCAGTCGGCGGCCACGATCTGCGCGTCGAATCTGTCGTGCGCCGTTCGTCCGTCGAAGCAAAACGCGCTCGTTACCGACGTAAACTCAGACGACCCTGCCGCACCGAAGACGCATCCAGATTTCGCGTCGGCTGCGGCCATCTAAGGTAATCTTGGCAACGCGAACCCGGTCACTTCACTCGAAAGCAAGAAACGTGCCTGACCGATGCACGACGACGTTTTCGTCACTCCTACCGGTCTGCATCGACTCGTTCACTCCGACGCCGGGCTCACCACTCTCGCTGTGCCGTGTCCATTTCGGGCATTCGGGAGAGGAACCCGGTTACGGCGGGACGAGGCCAAGTAATCGGAGACCCGCACTGGCCTCTCCAGTTCAATGGTGTCGAAGGATCCTATCGGTGTTCTCGGGAATCGTTCCTAAGAGACCTACGGCCGCGGACGCGAATCAAGTCGCCCGGCGACACGATTGATCTCCTTCGCGAGTGTGGGTGGGGTCTGCGATGACGTTCCCGTTGCGATCTTTGGTCGTTAGCGTCAGGGAGATGGCGACGAGGGACGCATCTGTTAGCAATTGAATTACCCCGGCCACGAGCACACGCACGTACTCACTGCCGGTATAGGTGCTCGGTTGCATTCGGGTGCTCAAAGGCCTCGCGCACGTCAATGGCCACCGTTCGTCGCGCTACAAAGAGTTTTCCAATCTCCACCGCTCACGTTGGACAAGCACACGCATCGGTTACGAAGCGAACTTAAGGCTCTGCGTTCAGATAGCCCAGTATAGACCAGTTGGATCGGAGTTGGAACATGTACCGGGGACAATCTTGGCTACTGCTGAGGCGGCACAGTGCAGAAAAGACATCGCCCAACAATCAAAAACCAGTCGTCGGACAAAGACGCTGCTGTTATTCGTCACTCTGCCACATAGGATAGACAGCACACGCATCCCAACACTACCCGGCACTGTTCTTTGCTGCGGCGTTGAGTTGGAACTCCCGTCCGCTGCTTGAGACGGCGGAAATCGTCGCAGTAGAGCCAGGAGACGGGTCACAGACTGTCTATTTCTCCGTCGCCGGACACAGTTCGCCGTCTTGTGTTACTCAATGGAGAGAACGAGCGAGAGGTGCGCGAGTTCGAGTCGAGCACTCCTTGACGAACACAGCGATCATGCATTGTCCGACACCTTTCACTCAGACGACTCAGACGTTCGGCGGTACAAGAGAACACGGTGCCAGGAAATCGTCCGTCCTCCGCGGGAGTTCCGCGGTCTCATCCCACGCACGGATTGTCATTTCTGACGCTTTCTCCGGTCGTGCAGCAGCCTGCCACATCTGTAACGAACTGATGACGCCACTGCGACTCTCCGCCGCATTCTTTCGCCACGAGACCCGGGCGCCGACGCGTCGACGATTCTCGAGGTGCAAACAAGTTCGAAAGCAACACCGCAATGCAGAACAGTCCTTTAGCATCTCAAGTATCCAGACTCGAATCACTCTCGAGACGAAACCTCCGGTTTGCAACAAACAAAAGCGGCTTCTGGTGCAAATCGAGTTTCGACGTCGCCGAGGGGCGGGCAAGCGGACCAAACTCCCTCCATCAGTAGAGCTCGAATGTCGGCGATCCGTGTCCGTAGGTAAAACAAATACTAGTCGCGCGACAGTCTTGTCGCATCGGCTGTCGCCCTTTGATGTCTACTCCGCGAGGATACAGAAGGCAGTGCGAGCAGGCGTCGGCGGGCAAGGAGGCCAGTGTCTTCTTGGCAGGGTCCTCGCATGTCGACAACGAGAGTGTTACGACGACGATCCTTCTCTTCCCGGATGACCGTCGTCTCGCTTCCTGTCATCCAATCACCGAGAATGGAGAGCCCGTCGACGGGTGAATGAAAGGCCAGCGTCTGTTCACCTCCTGTCCTTTTCGCCAGAGGCCATCGCATTGTAGACACACGCCCGCAACTGTCCGTCCACACATCCTCTATCGCCATCGCCAGTGGAGGGATGCGTGCGTGCACCTGATAGAGCTCTTCGTTGAGCTGTGGCGTCTGGAATGCGAACGCAACGTTGCGCGCGTCCTCGCCATCTTTGCCGATGTCCGTCGGTCCGGCGCAGATGCGATCGACGAGGGGGCGCAGTCCTCGGCCGTCTGCGAGAGTATTTCCGGTGAGAACTTTGTTCAGAGAATTTGACTTGAGGGTTTTCTTGGCTCCCCTTTTGTCGTGTCCATCCCGCGACAAACCGTCCTCAGCGGAGTAAACCTGCTTCCGATGCGCCAGCTAACTCCGACGGAGCAAGTGTGGCCAGGTTCATGTTCAACGGACTGTGGATCCCCTGGCAGAGTCGTCCGAGTCCCTCGCTCGTTGACTTACTGGACGGTGTCTCCAAGAAGTCTTTTGTGCGGCTCCGATTGCTCGAGTTGCGACAAGGCTTGTTCGACGAGCTGTACGACTGGCACAAGTTGTCGGCTTTCAGTTTGTCCTCGCTGTTCACCGCGTCGCATCACGAAGACACTGGCATTTCATGGACGAGCGACCCGTTCCGAGTAAGTGTGTTTTGTTTTCCTACGGAGTTTCGAGTCTTTTTTTGGCTCGGACGCGTTCCGCGAGATGTGTTTCTTCCGCCTTGAGCTGATGTGCGAAGCCGTTCCCTTTCCGCCTTCCTCGGAGGCGAAATCTGAAAAACGACGTCGAGAAGATGAAAGCAGAGAACAAACAGTGAATGTCAAGAAGATGCGAATCGGCTATCAGGTGCGACCATCCAAGGTCATCTTTCGCAGAGAATTCGAGATTCTTGTTGTCGCTCGGAGCTGTCTGCATCGCGTCTCCTTGCGAAGGAGAAAAGCTCCAGAGAGAGTCGGCGCTTCCGGTCTCGTTTCGGTCGAAAACGGAGCCCAGAGTGCCAAGACGTGTGTCCAGGGCGAGTGCGAAAGCAAAGGCGTTTCCAACTCCGCAATCGCGTCTCTGCACCCGCATTCTTTGACTCCTGATGGCATAGACACGCCGCCAGAGATGCGCAGGCACGATGCCCTCGTAAACGTAGGGAAAGCGGGCGACGGAAACTCAGGAGCATCCCACATCCGCCTTGCAAAGGAGTGTTCGACCCCCGACGGACTGAGGAGGACCGTCGGAAGGACCTTTCGCCCAGACATCGCCATTCTGTCGGCCGCCGGTTGCTCTACAAATGACGATCCACGATGCCTCGAGAGGTCGCTACCGCAGGAACAGACTGTGAGATGGCAGAAACAAGTCATGCTCCGTCCGGCTCAATGACACAGAAGAAGTCTTGCCGGAGTCGACGAACCAAACGCGCGACTTTGCACGAAGGACGCGTCATGACTGCGCGGACCGCCGCGGACCTTATCGCCTTCTCGAATCGCGCCTCCGCGCACTCATGGCCAAGATTATCGAAACCACATCGTCACACTTCTGCTTCCGCGTACACGGAAGTCCTAGTTGAAATGGATCGACCGCCGCCCTGTGCCGACCGCCGTCGTGTGCTGGAATGAATGGTCCGCTGTTTGGCGGCGGCCTGAAGGTGACCCATATCTGGAAAGGAAAACGAGGGCGGCACCCTCGTCGAAGCAGAGGTCTCTTATGTGGGAGCTTGTACGCTACTCGGGCATCTCGATGAAGCGCACGTGATGCTGTCGGCTATCGGCAACGTGCTGTACGGCTACCAGTTCGATAGATGATTCTCTCTTTCTCTCGCAGGACTGTCGCCCGTGCGGATCTAAGAAGTCGTTCGGTCACTGCTGCGTTCAGTCCTTCCCGAATCGGTCGATCGTTCAAGGAGTCAGCCGCGGAGGAGGCCTTTCTCGCATGACAATCCACTGCGCGTCGAACGCATCAATGCGGGAAGAGCAGGCGAAGAGAGGAGTCGCAGCGCGAGCTGAGCGGGATTCCATGACCAAGCCCCGTTCACCGATTTCAATTGCGTCCACATGCAGACGACCCGCAAACTCGAGCTTCCTTACCGGAATCCGCCAGCTCGGGATACACGAGCGAGAAAGAGGAGCGTTGATGGATGGTGCCGTGCGTTCCCTTAGGTGCAGACGCGCCGAGGCTCTTCGCACAACGAGGATCCGTCGAAAAACGTTCATGACGTCGAGGCCCGTGCTGTCGCTAACACGAAAGACAACACCGAACGTTCAGGAAACCTGACACAGTTGCAGGCAGAACGGCAGTTGGACTCCATCGGACTGTTTCTAATCGCCGTGCGGACAGACTTCGTGACAGCACAACATGAGGAATGTGGGTAGAAGCCTTATCGAAAAAGAGGTACACCGCAGATCAGGAAAACGGTCAGGTAGAAGGCGCGTCAGCCGTCAACAGCGCGACGAGGGAGGATTGAGTAGAGCATCGGACACTTGGCGTCGGAAGCACTGCAAACGAGGTCTAAAGGCATTCCCCCGTCGTGTTCGACAATCGACGTCGATGCCCCGGCAAAGACGAGACCCTGAGAAGAGATTCAGGCAACAAAGGAAACTCATTAACTTACTGTTGCGATCTGTGAGCGCCCGCCACCCGACGCTGAGTGAAGCGGCGTCCCTTCTTGATGGACCTGCGTCGATATGAGAGCTTGGCCCGGAGGGCGATGGAACGGACAATAACTTGCGGACTAGACCGTATCTTAAAGGCGGGCAGAACGGCGAGACTGTACTCGAGCGTCGCGGAGTGCAGCGGAGAAATGCTCCTCCGAGTTTACCTACATGAAGGATCTGCAGATCGCGGACCCTCTGGACAGTGAATGCGCCTCGGCGGATCGCTTGCACTCGACGCTTACGCGACAACTGCATCGCACAACCTGTCGGCTGACCGACGCAGAGCGAGACGAACCGAAGTCTCTCGCACAGACGGACGGATCATTCGTCCTCTGCCACGCGGGTGTTCGGCGAAGAGGGGATTCATCCTTCGATCGCTGGCACGAGATGGCGGCAGTGCTCTTCCACAGGATGGATTCGCAGGCGGCCGATGGAACGCATCAACGTCTCTCGCGCATCGAATGTCGACGGGGCTGGATCACAGGGAATCTGTCAAGACATCTTTACTCATGAACAAGTGTCATTCGCTATGTGGTGTGGGCATCAAGGCCGAGAGAGGAATAGAAATGTTGCGACAAAAAAACGTTAAATGATTGTGCAATCTCCAAAGAAGGTCTAGATTCCGGACGGGTATAGACAGGCAGATCTCATGGGACAGCTAGGATGTACCCAACATCTTCAGCTTGTAATTCGGTCTGTTGGTCGCCGTTCTCTTTGTCGTGTTCACCGGGAAAACTTGAATAGCGATCTCACATGATGTAGAATACGCCGCTCATCGATTGACAGCAAGTGAAAAGCCAATACCTCATTCAACGGTCAGAGGTCCCTTGGCAACGACATCTCGCGCAGACAGGGAAGGGTCTTCCAAAGTGCTTCGCACATGTTGTCATCAGTGCCCCTGAGGGGGAGATCTAATTTCCTGAGCTTTGGCAAGCACAACTGTGGGAATCCGCCGTTGCGGACAGGGGTGGCCACCGGAGAAGAGATCTTTAGCTCCACCAGCTCCGAGAGATTATTCGATCTGGGAAATAACAGGTAAGGGTCCACAGATGCTGCATTGTTGGCGAGCTGAAGGGACGTCAGTTGAGTCAGCATATCCAGAGCTTCGAGAAACAAGTCATCGATCAGCACATTAAGCGTTGACAGATGCTTCAGTCTTCCGAGCTCTTGCGAAAACTGAGAGGGTGTCACACCCTGAGGGCGAAAGAGACGCTCAAAACCCGAAGGAGCGAGAACCGACAGCGACGTCAGATTTGTCATGGACATCAGGATTTGGGGAAAGTCATCCGGGGGGCTTCCAGAAAACGAGCAAGTGAAGGACTGAATTCCCGTCGGAAAGCGACGGCCGCAGCCGATTCGATAGTGCTTCAAAGAGAGCTCCGTGAGCTGCGTCAGGGTCATGAGGTGTCGCTCCTCGTTCTCGGGTAGAATGATCGATCGATGACTGCCAAGGAGAGTGAGGGATCTGAGTCCTGTGAGCGAGGGCAGGCACTCTGCTAAACCGCGATGGTCTTGCTCCTTTTTGGCTTCGAAGCTCAGCCTTGTCAGTTGATACATATCCCGGAGTGCTCGAAAAAAGGCGTCGCTTGGTCGATAGGAATGACGGCTGACCGAGAGGCTCGACAGACGCGAGAACGCCCTCCAGTGACGCTCTTCTGCCAACCACTGACCCTGACCTTGATGGCAATGAACCAGTTTGAGCACCTGCAGTGTTTGGGAATACTGCAGCATAGACTAGAAAAACAGAAGTACTTAGATACGAGATGCGTCGTCGAGATTTGCTTACCTGCAGGCTGAAAGAAACATGTGGTTCATCTTCATTGACAGAACGAAGGTGAAGGTGCGTGAGCTTCGTCAATGAAGGGAAGACAAGTTCTCTGCGGCTGTTGAAAATTACTGAAAAACCTGTTTTCAGGTATTTGAGCCTTTGGAGCTCGGTGACTGGCGCCAGATCCGTTTGGACGAAACGGAAAACGTGAACCGTTAACGCTTCCAGATTCGTCAAAAAACGAATCACATGCACCAGTTCGTTCAGCTTCTCCGTCTGGCGCACCGATATCTCAAAGGAGCGCAGGCAATCTGTTGAATGCAACACATCTGTCAGGCCGTATACATCCGCCTTTGGTGATGTCATGAATAAGCTTAGGTTGCGCAGATTCCGCAGCCGTGACAGGTGTTGTATTGCCAGTCTTCCCAGGGCGTCATTGCTACCGAAATGGGTTTCTATATGCAATGACACTGCCTCTGGGAAGAACTCTGCCGCTCTGTACGGCTGGAACAAGCAGAAACTTCCCAGCTTCACGGGCAACTTCCCGCAGGCATCCCGCCAACGACGACAGACACGACGGCATTCGTGCAGTCCGTCGTCAACAAGGCACAAAAGGACCCTGAGCAGCAAATCTTCATACTCGTCCAAAAGGACGCCCAGCGTCTTCTCCGGGCCGGGCTGATCCGGTTGGCTACTATCGCTTGCGCACAGGCGAATCCTTTTCCGACGCAGGTCCACCGTCGGAGGAAAGACGGAGGAGTGGCGACGGCGTACGCCCAGAAAAACGCGACGAAGACTGGTGAAAACGAAACGAACAAAGGCAAACGGATCCATTCTCCGTCGACGGTGCGCGAGTGAACTTCGTGTGCAAGCAAGTACGGAAAACGAACGAACGCGCGCAAAAACGAACGTACGCAATCAACGTAACGTAACGTGCGCAAATAACAAAAATGTACGATATTAACGTTCGCAATTGGATCAGAACGACACCAATGTACTGTCGCACATTACCCGACTTCTCCACTTGCGGAAGGCCGCAAGGCTATGCGGACATTCGGCCTCTGTGTGTCAGGTTAGCAGGACAGACAGCCGTCCTGTATAGCGTACTCTCTCTGTCGAAGTCATCACCGCATCATCAGTATCCTGATGCATCTGGCTTCCGATCCCTACACGGGCGATTACCGTTTTGGATAAGAAAGGCAGTGCTCGGAAATGTCTCGGCGCTTTCTCCCAAACCGACCTCCATTTCTTCTGTTCTTCGTCGTGTGAACGATCCCACATTGATTAGCAGTTACAGGGTGCATAGTTCTTTTTCTATCCGTCAATCCACTCATCCATGTCTCGCTCACGCGTCCCCGTTTCGACAAAACAGATGGTTCAACGTCTGACAATACTCCGTCGAACAGAATGCTTAGTGCCCTGTTACACCCTGAACCTCTTCTTCTTCGTTCTGCGGCGTCCCACATACCCGCCCACCACTTATTGATCCTCGGCCTCCCGTTTGCAAGTAGCAAGCACCACTGTCCAGATAACAACCTGTGGTCTGACCGACTCACACCGAACACTCTTGCTGAAAGATCCTTGTTGAATCATGTACCTTACCGGCTCATGTGCCTCGAGCGACGTTGGCTGTGCTGTGGCCCCTTCTCCGTCCCTGGATGTTCTCTCTCCCGAATGGAACCAAAAACAGGCACGGCGAAAGCGAGAACGAATGACCTGAACTATTTCATCGAAGCTTTAGCCAGAGGATCTTTGCAGATACATCCAACTCCACAAAAGAGACGGCATTGGGGCACGCACGTCGAAGGAGGTGAACGATCGATTGCAGCTTACACAGAACACAGTCAGTACGAGTCTCCGACGCACATCCATCATATCGCCTGAAAGCTCTTCCACTATCCGACGTTCACTGCGTACGCACTGTGGAAGCTAGATCTCATGGTGGATTGACGTGTTGCTCATCAAAGGGATAAACAAGCCGGCGGATCGCTTCTGTCGAATCTTTGGCCGAGCAACGCGTTCTTCCAAGAAGAAAACCATCAAGAACCCTCAGGGGACCCCGACATTAAGGAAAATTTTGCACCAGGACACAACACATTGACCTGCGGCACCGACCTCATAATGGGACGGAGCTGTGTGTTCTTCAGATGCCAAGAATAAAATGGCGGTGATAGCCAGCTCATCGGCTGCGAATCGAAAGAACAAACTTAGTAGCACTTGTAAAGAGACTTGATCTCTGCCTCAACTCCCAGCGGGGCAAAATGTTCGGCCGATGCTTTGCGGCAGGCCAGCGTCGCTGCTACAAAGTCTTCAGACGACACTGCACAGACAGCTCCCCTTCAGGACAGCTCACGCGGTCGCATGATCCTCGCCTGCGGCGATCAGTGACTTGAAGAATGCATCTGCGCGGAACTCGGAAATCGCTTCGGAGACAGATGCGGGATAGCGCTTGGCTTCTTTCCTCTCGAGCTCGGCCTCCGACAGGGTTGCGGGATCTACCTGTGTTTTGGGGGGAAGCAGTTTCTTCTCTCTCAGACCTGGAAAAGCACATCGTAGCGTCAACGACGACCAGTGCATGCCTGACCCAGGATTCGGCGGCAATCAGCGCGGCCACGCCGACATGCGGATTGTCCGTCGCATCGAAACACTTCTGCTCGAAGTGAATGCTGTTCTCGACGCCTTTCATTGGAAAGAGCACACGGATCGTGGCCTCGCTGCGGAAAGCTGCCGTCAATGTCACGGTCTCGGAGCGTGAGGTTTACCGGTTGTTGACACCCCAGACGGTAAAAACGCTGGACCAACATCTTGGCTGACAGCGACGAAAGCTGTTTGGCGTGCCGGCTGTGAAGATCATCCATGCGGCTTGGTGCTTGAGCAGTCCGTTAACGAAGTGCTGACTCTCTGCAGTAAACGCCCTCGGCGTGGGTCCTTGCAGCACATCCACTCCATCCTACATGCGACAGACATCTCCTGTTGGCGAGACAGGGAGTGTCGGATGGCTTCGACTTTCTCTATGCTCATGTGTATGTGACAGCCAGATCCTGTGCTGTCTGGGAACATCTTCGGCAGAAAGGACGCTTCCAGTCCATTCTTATGGGCAACTGCGACTAACAAGACGCGGAGCATGACTTCTATCACACAACAGTTCTGCACAGAATACCTATTGCTAGGCGCGTCAGCAGGAGATTGTCGCAGGCTTTCAGGGCATCAGCAGGTGTTGTCACGATCTCGGGCTGATCATAGGCCGATTCGTTCTTCTTTCGGAATGGAAGTGTACGCCGTCTATGTCTACCTTCTCGAGCATTTCCGAGATCTCTTCCAGCACTACGCGTCGTGTGCATTGCCTTTAGAAAACCTCAACAGAATCGAACCTTCCGCATGGACGACCATATCGTTCTGCGAGGTATAGTTTTGCTTCGAAAGAGGCGAAGGAAAGCCATCCCCTTCGATGCCCTGCTCGGAGAGAGAACTCCGTCTCGAATCCGATCTGCCAGAAGATGGACCCTCGAAAGGGGTCCATCGTGCTCGGCCAGCACCTTGATGTCGTATCCGCACCGTACTCTTCCTTCAGTTTCACCAGAGCCTCTCGAAGGACCTGACGAGGACAGACCGGCGAAACGTCGCCCGCGTCAAACAGCTAACGTCTGTCAGGCTGCCCAATGCGTGATGTGGATGTACCCGACTCTGTGTGGAGATCCCCGATGGCGATCCCAGCGCTCTTCCTCCATGGAAGCCTTCGAAACGTCGTCATGTCTGGCATCACACAGAATTCTCCCGACGCGCCGAACTTGCTCTCTGCCTCGAACAACAACATTCCTACGAGAAGACGACGGCGACGTTACCAGGAGCCGGAGCGTCTGTGTGGCAGGGCAGAAAAGCAGCAGCTCTGCTCAGGCCGAAGCCATGTTCCACAACCTTCGCCATGTGTTTCTTCCTGAAGGTCCTGCGACGACGAGGCAATGCGAGGGCTGTCGTTCTTGGAAGGTGCCTCACCTTCTGCGACGAATGCCGCTGACGTCGGCTGTGCACACTTCGAGATAATCGACTTCAGCATCTGCGGACGGCACAGCACGCGAAAGCGAGCAGGCAGCATTCGAGACAGCGAATACCTTGTCCGTCGACGGCGGCATGTCCATTCATGTCGTCTACGGAGTCTAAGGATGCCAACGCCGGCACCGGAAAGACGTGTGGTCGTCTGCTGCGAGATCTCCAGAAGAATTGCCGTCCACTTTCGCAGCCGATCCTTGGATGCGGAGAAATTATCGATTGACGAGGCTATTTTCTTCAAATTGGGCCGAATTCGAGCGGATCGTGGATTGCTGGGATTCGAACCGGTTGAGAAAAATCGTCGAACAAACAAGGGATCTGATAGCCAGACTTGAACATTGCCGTCTTCCATCATCGCCGATCCATCTACGCCTAGATATCCGTTCTAGCAGAGCAGCCATCGAACGAACACAAAAGCTGGATCACTCGCTGCCAGACGGTCCAGTAGCTCCATCGTCCCCACATCAGTCTCGTAACACGACAGTAGAATCGAGAGCACCTATCGACGTGAACCGGATAGTTGTTTAGCACTCGACGCGAAATTGTTTTGCTCGAACGTTGTCCGTATCTTGTGCAGGGGAACCGATGCTCTCGGAACAAAGCATCCGGCCAAGCACCTTCATCTGTCGAAGTTCAAGCGACGACAAGACTCCGCCAGTCTAACAGGACCCGACGGTGTGAAGAAGACGTCACCATGCTTCATGCATGCTCCGTAAACGCATCACCATGTCAGTCACCTCTGAGCCCTTGATGGGGCGAATCATTAGCTGGCAGGAGACCACAGAATGTGCAACCACAATCTCGGAGACTGGCTGTCCGGGAAACGAGAGAAGGACGAGTTCGTGCAAAGTGGAGCTTTGACATTTTGAGGATAGCGCAATGCTCCGTTTTGGCGAATGCTCTCTTTTCGATGAGCTCTTCGCATCGACCGATTCGCGTTAATCGTCAGAAATGCGCTTTGACGAGATGTTTACTGAACAGTCGAGCAATTACAATCTGAATCTCGTCCGTGTTTGCTGTGCAGTCTCGGAGAGAAAGGCAGAAGGAGCATACGTCTCTTTCGAGTCTGCGATGGACAGAAAGGTTGGCGGCGAAGCTAGTTCAATTCATAGCCACTCTGCCACACATGGCCTTAGTCGGCGTGGAGCTGCTTGCTCGAACGACTCGTGAATTACCCGAGAGCCTGATAGGAGACGGCGGCACCATAGATATGCGTGTCGGCCCACGTGTCGAAATGGATGATGCATCCTCTCGTCGTGACATCGGACACTTTGAGATTCCAACGATTGTCGCGTCCACAATCGACGTCAAGACTTGTAAGCCAAGCGGTGACGGAAGGGGGTTCGTAGAATATGACGTCGAACTCGACCTTGACGCTTTTCTCGCATCTAGCACTTTCTCAGCTCAGGTCTTACTTGTCTGGCACAGCAATCTTTAACTGTCTGAAACTCCACAAGTCCGCTAGAAATTGCTATCCCTGAAAAGACAACCACCATCGTCACAAGAACAACAGTTGTAGGGAGTGCGACCTCCGACGCGCATTGCGTAGATTCACTCGTTTGTGTCGTTGGTATCTTTGTCAGTCGCTAGTAGAAAAGCTCAGCAAAGCTGGGAGAACATAAGTGAAATGCAACCCGTTCGCGGCGTCCGTCGGAGTCCTGCAGATCTGCGGAGAAGACGCGCAGTCAATCGCGTTCGGCAAGCAAGAGTCCGTACCGTACTGTGAAGTTTAGTGCAGAGAAACGCTCTTGAACAACAGTCGGAGTATCAAGAACGAGAACAAACTCGGCGTCGCGTCAAGGGTATCAAATCAAAACCTCGGGTTTCGCCTCCGTCGAAACGACAGGACATTCCGGACAAAACGAATGTCTCCGTCACGCTCACCTAACGAGGCCACTGAGAGTTCTCACGACGCCCGTCGCGAGGTGGAGGTCAGATCGCTAAGACGATCGTATCTTGCGTGTTCGCAGAGTGAATCGTCCCGCGAGAGTCAACGTGTGTCAAAGACCAATGGCTTCGCTCTCAACGCCCGCTGTGGTATCGCAGTATCGCTAAACCGAAGGAACACGTTGCAGGTGTTCTGGACTTTGCTGTTTTCAGTACGCGGGGAACCGTACACCAAACCGAGACGAGAATTCCAATTACGCTCTCTTGTTTTCACTCAGAGACAGATATGGATGCTAGTCTTATAGAGATGCTTTAAATGACAGACAAAACGTGTTCATCCTGACAACATGCGCAATTTAGCTTCGAAAAGTACGAGGAACCATTGCTCGTTCGGAGAGACGACTTTCGTGACATTGTCCCGGTGAAATCGGGCGGGACAGGAAACAATCTCAGCGACGTCTTTCTTCAAGTAGCGAGCGTCTCCGTCTCATTACCATACACAGTCTGTGAGACAACAGTGATGACGGATTAAACACACAGGACCAGACCGCCCAGGATTGACGTCACACAGCGCGCAAGGCTCTCCTGGTTGAGTGCTGCAGTGAACGATAGTTGTGACTGCTTCGGACATGCTGTCTCCACACATAGCTCCGCATTTTCAAAGGAGAATCCGGTTGTCGTTGCGAGCTCCTGCGTTTCCGTATTGTCCGCGATAACCAATGACGGCATCTGTCGTTTGCGCTCTTCATGTGTTAGTCGCTCTTCTTGATTCTGAGAGTTCATCAAGAGAAGCAGATGCGAACGAACGCTGTCTTCTGTTGACCTAGAGGTCTGTTGATTTGTTCTTACTTGTAATGAAATCTGGCCTCGGATTCAAGGAGGCGGACCGGACGATCGTTGCCGTGATGATGGCAGTACTGCTTCTTTGTGACGGTACAGCGCCGCAGACGCGCCAACGGGCGAAGATGAGTCCACCGAGAGACTGGGCACGGACGCAGGCCAGAATACAGTGAGTAGACAAGTGCGACCGATCGACTTGTTGCGACCGGATAACGCAAAGCTAAGGGAAAAGGAGAACCGCTGCCTAAATGCGGCAAAAAGCGGCGTCGACGACATGCGACGCGGTGCCCATGTCCTAAAGAACCGACGAAGTCGACGACGACTCTGTTTACAGATGTATGCTACCGATTTCACCAATCGCGCATCCGTTCTACGAAAGCGAGGACAGAACAGGATCCATCGCCGCCGTCCTTTCCGTCGAACCGTTAGCCCTTGGACAGCTGCGTCGCCGAACACCTGCTGCAGCGAGAGCTGCCAGTCGACGCGCAGATCGTGGCCGCCGACTGGCGGCAGCGATCTCGGGCGGTCGCGGATGCGCGGAATTGGCGAAATGCGACGGCCGTTTAATGGCACCATTACGTCGCATCACCCGAATCGACCTACCGTTTCCGTCCGCGCAGCGGATTTTTTAGGGGGGTATAGGTCGTGGAAAACATGTCTACCGTGAGGATCCCCCGAGTGGGGGCGGATCCTTGCGCCGGACTCAGAGGAGGGTGTCCCATCAGCGTTGACCCGGTTGAGTCTGGCACGCCCGCGCCGAGTTGGATGGGTTCCGGCGGGGAATGGACACCGTGGGGCCAGTTCGGGGGCAGACGGAGCCGGGTTAGGGCTTAGGGTAGTGTCACCACCCGAACAAAAACTATTGTTTGTCTTCCCTTTTGAGCTTTTTTGTGTGTCCGTAGGGCGCTGTCGAAGAGTTTCTAGTCTTCTCCGACAAAGCGGACTAAATCTGCCTGCGAGTGAGTTGTCCTCGCTCACTGAACATGAGATTTCCGCCGTCTGTCACACGGCCTGCGGCCTTTGATGTGCTCATGTAGCCAGTTTTTTCTAGATTCCCGCTCCTGGGCCGTGACTACCGTGTGCAAGCGAATTCGCGGCGGTGTCGACTCTCCCGTCCACCTCCGGCACCTCGTGGCTGGCGCAAATCACGCGATAATCAGACGAGTTTGAGTTGAGCTGAATCCCTTAAGTCTTACAAAAAGAACGCAAACTCATGCTCAGAAACGCTATTCGTATGTATAGCACCCTAATCGAAACAACCACCAGATGGTCTTCCCGGAGATCGTTTCTTTTACGACGTACACTTCATTTGCGACGTTGATCGAGCCGACGATGCCGTCATTGTTCGAACGGCGAAGTCATTCTCGTTGCCGTTGCCGGCACCGATGCGTGTTCCTCCTGTTGTCGCATCGACGAATCCGTTAGACACTTCGTCGAAGAAGCCTCTTCTCTTGGCAGCGGGCACGTCCGTCTTGCCACAGAACAACGCAAGTCCACGATCTTTCACAAGAGAGGCGTTCTGCGCGAAAAGCGCTGGTTCAGAACAAATGGCGCCATGGGCCACAGCCTCCGACCGCCTTTCGGGTGATATCCGAAGCAAAGTCGCTGTTCCTCGAGACTTGCAAGTACATCGTCGACTGTCAACAGACATCACAAGTGAAGCCGAGCTTCTCTCCCGTGACCCTGACACAAAAAGGAACAGATCGCTGAGCCTCCATGCGCACTTGACATTGCCATCGCTCGCGCCGAGTCGCCTGATTGATCGTTGCCCGCGTGAGATTCAGAAAGGTGCAACCGATCGTTGTGCACAAAGCCTTGCAGCAAAAGGGCACGCATTCCGACGTGAGTGTTTAGCAACTCCTGGTCTCCTCGCCCGGGCAGAGATGGATTGCAGTTCTGGCCATCCTTTCTTTCTGGTACGCTCTTTTGTCGCTCCATCCTTGCAGCCAGGTGTCACACGCAGTTGCGGCGATCTACGCGGGCTGGTATCAGTCAACAGGTGGCGGAATGGAATCCGATGCCATGTCATGGCTCTGTCGGAGACTTGGCACTTGCCCTTCCGTCTTTCAGCAGCACTACAGAAGAGTAAGACAACGCCCTGTTCGGCTCTGTTCCAGAATTCCCGCGGCGATGCCATCGATCGCTATTCGAGACATCGAGCATCATCTCCCCCCCGGAAAGGCTACTGCCGACAGATCCATGACATCCTCGAGCAGCGACACGTGCACCTGTCTGCTCTGCTCCCCAAATTGGCACGAGCCTTGTTTTGCAGGAGGAAAGAAAGAGGACCACAGAGAGGGTAGATTCTGTCCCGGGAAAAACGGTCGAACAGAAGAAACGCTGGATGCGTGGAGCTTCGGTCGTTGTCGGCCTCGACTCCGCAGCATCCTGTAGAATCTGCCATTCAGGACAGGATCAGACTACGGATGTCTCTGGAAGGACGCGGCTCGGAAAAGAGTCTTTGCAAGCTGGACGCTGAAAACGAGGGTGTCTCAGAGAGGACACGCGCCCGAAAGGAGAAACGAGAACGCGGTTTCGACCGTTTCCTGCAGGGCAGTCAATACAAAGAGACGAAAAGAAGGACAAGAGGAGATCTGTTCTTGCAGTGGTACCTCCAGAATTTTGCATCGAGGGAAAGTCATAGGGTACCACCCCCTCTCTTCCTTTGAAGCATTTCGCAGGAGACGTTTCGGAAACACGCAAAGGATGTTACGACTGGACGTCCAGAAAAGAGACCAAGACAAAACCATCGACTCCCATGGCCCCGCCCAGAAGAGCTGCGAAGTTAAACAATGTCGTATCCGATGCGGAGATGGATTCCTATCCTCTCAAACCACACGAGATACTACTGAAAAGACTATGTATGGAAAACTGCCCGGTTCGGACGAGAGATGATCCAGAATCGGCATCCGAAAACGTTCGTGGGATCTTGACTTGACGATTCTCTAAGCACTCGGTCGATCGGATGACATGACTATGCGCACGACGATGATGATGCGACGTTTAGATGCGTAGCAGCAGATAGGGGGGCACTGGAGTAGCGATAATTCACGATTCTTGTTCCCTCTATGGCGACCGGAAACAACGAACGAGGAAACGGCTCTTCCCCACTCGTGTACATTTTTGTCAGCCTCGTCGCGACGGTCTTCGTAGGAGAACGGTAAGATATCACAAACACATCGTTTCTCGGTAAGGACGCTTTTCCTTTCTGCAGACTTTCGCGCCTGACTCGCGAAATCGCCTTTCTGGTGAACCCTCCTTCGCCTGTCTCGCGTGATGTGACTCGCCATCGTCTACAGGAAAACCAGCTGCAGGTCGTAGCGCGAGAACGCAATCACATTCAGCAGACCCTCCACGATGCTGGCATCAAAGGCCTTGACGATTTGAAGAATCTCACAAGTCGCTGCGGAAAGACCCCTGCCGAAGAGACGAACATCTTGGAAGTGCCGTTCATCAACGTTCAACCTGCCCATATCGAAAATCTATCTACCGGAGAACGGCCTGTATTTCTCAATGACGAGAACATCCAGACAGGTGATCGATCGTCATACGCACATCTCCGGAAACACTCTTTCTGGCGTAGTGGGTGTGGATGAGGACGATTCGATTATGCCACCCATTCTGGGTCAAGTCGATCTGATCGAGGACGGTTTTATCTCGGGATGGGCATGTCATAAGGTAAGCCAAGAAATCGCTCTCGAAGTCAAGTTCTTTGTGAACGAAGTGCTCATCGGGAGTGTTTTCACAGACGGCCGTGCACTGCACCCCCTCGTCGATCGCATCTGTGCCGGACCGGCCAACATCGGCAAAGATGGCGAGGACGTGCGCAACATTGCCTTCAAATTTCAGATGCCACAACTCAACGAAGGGCTCTATCAGGTGCACACACGCACCCCTCTACTGGCGATGTATGTGATAGAGGATGTGTGGATGGGCAGTTGCGGGCTATTGTCTACAGTGGAGATGGCCTCTGGCGAAAGGAACTCAATTCGTCTACGCAGAGATTTGTGGAATCGATGGCGACTCCTGGATTGAGTGATGCCGTTGAGCGCAAAGTCGCCGCGCTCTACGAACAGCTGCATAAAAGAGGTGTCTGACAGGTCTGGTCTACTCTTCCGAACACCACATGTCATTTGCCTCCTTCCTCACAGAGCGATCAGGACGGAACTGGTGCCCAAGTTTTCCGGACCGAAGACGGACAACAGGTATCCGGCGTTCGTTGGACTCATCTCCAACCCCGACGACAGCCGCAGCCGCAATCTGCAACGCCGCGTTTGGTTTCCGCAGGGAAAGGAGCTGAACCGCATGGCCGAAGAGAAAGGGATCATCGTTCGCTTTTTTATCGCGAGAGCTGAACAGACGCTGCATTTCATTCTCACGTCGATCGGGGTTCCTCCTTTCTCAGTGATTGGATGGCAGGAAGCGAGACGGATGCCACTCGGGGAGAGAAGGATCGTCATGGTGACACTCTCGTTGTCGACATGCGAGGCTCCGAGGATCCTGCCAGAAAGACACTGGCCTTCAACCCCGCCGACGCCTGGTCGCACCTAAGCACGTCTCTCGCTCTTTTTCATGTGCGAGCTTCCATTGATTGCCTCGGGAATAACGTCATCCTGTGGCGCTTCGTCCTTAGAGATCCCTGCTCATCCAGTGTGTGCATCTGTTCCGTATACGAAGAATGGTCGACAGATGAACCATTACTTTCTGTTCTGCGATTGCAAGTTCCTGCTTGGCGTACTGTTGTTCTATCACTGCCACTTCGGTATCCTTCTCTGCCAGACTTCTGAGGTCTACTGCCTTCAGAAAACAGTCACGAGACGGCCGAGCACGACCGTTTCGCAGGTGAACATCTTGCCGCGTTTTGATCAGTCGAGTTCTGGCGTCAACAGTCGGTTCCAGTGCCGCGAACTCTTTCCGCGGCTTGTCGGAAACGGCAAGCGAGGAGGGGTCTACTGCGCCCTGACGTTCCTTGGGACCAGTCGAACGCCGTTCAAGAACGAGCACCTGTCGGCTGTTTCGCCGGAACAGCTTGCTGATCGGCGAGCATTTCGAGTTTTTCTGGAACGCCCGGAATTCCGAGCACGTTTTCAATGCCTGCGATCCGAAGGCTCTCAACGAATAGCCGCGATGGAGAGGCAGAGTGCCTGATGAGAACTGCGGACGAGTCGTGCTCCGCCATAAACTTCGAACGCTCAACATGAGTCGTCGTCTATTACGTAGAATGATGGCTTCGTGATGTCACCTTCTGAGTTCATTTAACCGCGCCACACCCTTTCGTCACTTGCTCCCATGTCTCGAACGATATTCGTCGGGGAAGGCAGCGGCACAGCTGCGTCGCAGTTTACTCGGCATGACTGTCTTTCGCTAGACGGCGCCGTAAAGAGTGCAGGGCGCCAAGAACGATAGATGCCTCGGCCATCGTCGAGGACATCTCATCGTCTCACCCCTCGGGGTCTTTTCTTTGATAGCGTAGACCGGCCGATCGGGCCCTTTCTATCGCCGTTGTTTTTTGAGAAACGGTGAGCTGTTTCTGAAGAGACGCTCGCTGAAAAACGAATATACATGAGACAGATTCTAGTCGTCCGAGAGTACGCGAGACACAGAGAGTTCAGCTTTCGGTGCCGAATTCAGTCTCGTCGTCTGTCCATTTCTCGGATGTTTCCTCATCTCGTCGTGCATTGTGCCGGCCGCTCAACTCAGAAAGTCTCCTATCTCCAGAATCTCCGTTGGCTATACGGGCGTTATACGTCTCTCAGCGAAGTCCGACAGACAGCAGACTTTGTTTTGCCCATTTATTGCTATCTTGCAGCGCGTAGAGAGATGCGAATACGTCAGGTTATCGGCGAACGTCGTTCTTTCTTGCTCTCCGATCAACAGCGTGCAATGGCAGGCACGAAGTTGCCGTTGAGAATCGTAGGAATGTCAAAACGCGGCCGCCATCGGCGGCGCGGTAGACGCATTCACCAACGTTTGCCGCGGTTTCGTCGTAAACAGTAAGTCTAACGGAGAAGGAAAACAGGAAGTGGAGAGAAGACTGAACCAACGGTGGAGACTCTACGCGATGATTATCGTGTCTTCCGTTCGGCCGACAACTTTCTGCAAAACTCCCTCTTCGCACTGCCGCAGAATGCGAATAGCGTCAGCCAAGAAATCTAGCCACTTCACGATCGCGTTCGCGACATAGGGTTAGCGTCCACGTAGTGCGCTCGAGAGAGGATGAAAGAAAAGTAGGTCAGAAAAATCAAACTCTATAGTAGCGGCTGTGGCGACGAACGCTAGAAGGATATGTTCCTAGCCGCAATCATGCAATGACATGTTAAAAATGCCGAAAGCGGCAAGAGGACCATGACCCCGGTTTTTGCAATGATTAAAGAAGCTCAACGTGACAGACAATAGTTTTTGTTCGGGTGGTGACACTACCCTAGGCCAAACCCGGCTCCGTCCGCCCCCGAACTGACGTTACGGTGTCCATTCCCCGCCGGAACCCATCCAACTCGGCGCGGGCGTGCCAGACTCAACCGGGTCAACGCTGATGGGACACCCTCCTCTGAGTCCGGCGCAAGGATCCGCCCCCACTCGGGGGATCCTCACGGTAGACATGTTTTTCAGAAGGTATACCCCCCTGAAAAATCCGCTGTGCGGATTGAAACGGTAGGTCGATTCGGGTGATGCGACGTAATGGTGCCATTATTAAACGTCCGTCGCGTTTCGCCAATTCCGCGCATCCGCGACTGCCCGAGATCGTTGCCGCCAGTCAACGGACACGGTTTGCGCTTCGAATCTGTCGTGCGCTGTTCGTTCGTCGAAGCAAGTAGCGCTCGTTATCGATACACACTCTGGTGATTCTGCCGCACCGAAGACGCACCGAAGACGCATCCAGATTTCGCGCCGGCTGCGGTGATCTAAGGTACTCAAGGCGACGCGAAAACTGTCGATTCATGGTCGACAGCAAGAAACGTGTCTGGCCGATGCACGACGACGTTTTCATCACTCCTACCGGTCTGCATCGACTCGTTCACTCCGACGCCGGGCTCACCATTCTCGCTGCGTCGTGTCAATTTCAGGCATTCGGGAAAGGAATAGGTTTCGGCGAGACGAGGCCAAGTAATCGGATACCCGCACTGGCCTCTCCAGTTCAATGGCGCCGAAGGATCCTATCGGTTTACTTGGGAATCGTTCCTAAGAGACCTACGGCTGCTGCCGCGAATCAAGTCGCCCGGCGACACGATCGATCTCCTTCGCGAGTGTGGGTGGGGTCTGCTATGACGTTCCCGTTGCGATCTTTGGTCGTTAGCGTCAGGGAGATGGTGACGAGGGACGCATCTGTTAGCAATTGAATTACACCGGCCACGAGCACACGCACATACTGACTGCCGGCATAGGTGCTCGGTTGCATTCGGCTGCTCAAAGGCCTCGCGCACGTCAATGGCCACCGTTCGTCCTACTACAAAGAGTTCTCTGATCTCCGCCGCTCACGTTGGACAAGCAAACGCATCGGTAACACAGCGAACTGAAGGCTCTGCGTTCAGATAGCTCAGTGGAGACCAATTGGATCGGAGTTGGAAGATGTGCCGGGGACAATCTTGGCTACTGCTGAGGCGGCACAGCGCAGAAAAGACATCGCCCAACAATCAAAAACCAGTTGTCGGACAAAGACGCTGCTGTTATTCGTCACTCTGCCACATAGGATAGACAGCACACGCATCCCATCACTTCTCAGCACTGTACTGTTCCTTGCCGCTGGGTTAGGTTGGAACTCCCGTCTGCTGCTTGAGACAGCGGAAATCGTCGCAGTAGAGCCAGGAGACGGGTCACAGACTGTCTACTTCTCCGTCGCCGGACACAGTTCGCCGTCTTGTGTTACTCAATGGGTAGAACGAGCAAAAAGGCGCGAGTTCGAGTCGAGCAATCCTTGACGAACACAGCGATCATGTACTGTCCAACACCTTTCACTCAGACGACTCAGACGTTCGGTGATACAAGAGAACACGGTGCCAGGAATTCGTCTGTCCTCCGGCGGGAGTTCCGCGGTCTCGCCTCACACACGGATTGTCGTTTCTGACGCTTTCTCCGGTCGTGCGGCAGCCTGCCACATCTGCAACGAACTGATGACGCCACTGCGACTCTCCGCCGCATTCTTTCGCCACGAGACCCGGGCGCCGACGCGTCGACGATTCTCGAGGTCCAAACAAGTTCGAAAGCATCACCGCAATGCAGAACAGTCCTTGAGCATCTCAAGTATCCAGACTCGAATCACTCTCGAGACGAAACCTCCGGTTTGCAACAAACAAAAGCGGCTTCTGGTGCAAATCGAGTTTCGACGTCGCCGAGGGGCGGGCAAGCAGACCAAACTCCCTCCATCAGTAGAGCTCGAATGTTGGCGATCCGTGTCCGTAGGTAAAACAAGTACAAGTCGTGCCACAGTCTTGTCGCATCGGCTGTCGCCCTTTGATGTCTACTCCGCGAGGATACAGAAGGCAGTGCGAGCAGGCGTCGGCGGGCAAGGAGGCCAGTGTCTTCTTGGCAGGGTCCTCGCATGTCGACAACGAGAGTGTTACGACGACGATCCTTCTCTTCCCGGATGACCGTCGTCTCGCTTCCTGTCATCCAATCACCGAGAATGGAGGAGCCCGTCGACGGGTGAATGAAAGGCCAGCGTCTGTTCACCTCCTGCCCTTTTCGCCAGAGGCCATCGCATTGTAGACACACGCCCGCAACTGTCCGTCCACACATCCTCTATCGCCATCGCCAGTGGAGGGGTGCGTGCGTGCACCTGATAGAGCTCTTCGTTGAGCTGTGGCGTCTGGAATGCGAACGCAACGTTGCGCGCGTCCTCGCCATCTTTGCCGATGTCCGTCGGTCCGGCGCACATGCGATCGACGAGGGGACGCAGTCCACGGCCGTCTGCGAGAGTATTTCCGGTGAGAACTTTGTTCGGAGAATTTGACTTGAAGGATTTCTTGGCTCCCCTTTTGTCATGTCCATCCCGCGACAAACCGTCCTCGGCGGAGTGAACCTGCTTCCGATGCGCCAGCTAACTCCGACGGAGCAAGTGTGGCCAGGTTCTCTTTCAACGGGCTGTGGATCCACTCCAGAGTCGTCCGAGTCCCTCGCTCGTTGACTGGCTGAACGGCCTCTCCAAGAAGTCTTTTGTACGACTCCCATTGCTCGAGTTGCGGCAGCGCCTGTTCGATGAGCTCTACGACTGGCACAAGTGTCCGCTTTCAGTTTGTCCTCGCTGTTCACCGCGTCGCATCACGAAGACACTGGCATTTCATGGACGAGCGACCCGTTCCGAAGAAACGACGTTTTGTTTTTCTACAGAGTTTCGAGTTTTTTTGGCTCGGACGCGTTCCGCGTGTTGTGTTGCTTCCGCCTTGAGCTGATGTGCGAAGCCGTTCCCTTTCCGCCTTCCTCGGAGGCGAAATCTGAAAAACGACGTCGAGAAGATGAAAGCAGAGACCAAACAGTGAATGTCAAGAAGATGCGATCGGCTATCAGGTGCGACCATCCAAGGTCATCTTTCGCAGAGAATTCGAGATTCTTATTGTTATTCGGAGCTGTCTGCGTCGCATCTCCCTACGAAAGCGAAAAGCTCCAGAGAGAGTCGGCGCTTCCGGTCTCGTTTCGGTCGAAAACGGAGCCCAGAGTGCCAAGACGGGTGTCCAGGGCGAGTGCGAAAGCAAAGGCGTTTCCAACTCCGCAATCGCGTCTCTGCAGCCGCATTCTTTGACTCCTGACGGCAAAGACACGCCGCCAGAGATGCGCAGGCACGATGCCCTCGTAAACGTAGGGAAAGCGGGCGACGGAAACTCAGGAGCATCCCACATCCGCCTTGCAAAGGAGTGTTCGACCCCCGACGGACTGAGGAGGACCGTCGGAAGGACCTTTCACCCAGACATCGCCATTCTGTCGGCCGCCGGTTGCTCTACAAATGACGATCCACGATGCCTCGAGAGGTCGCTACCGCAGGAACAGACTGTGAGATGGCAAAAACAAGTCATGCTCCGTCCGGCTCAATGACACAGAAGAAGTCTTGCCGGAGTCGACGAACCGAACGCGCGACTTTGCACGATGGACGCGTCATGACTGCGCGGATCGCCGCGGACCTTATCGCCTTCTCGAATCGCGCCTCCACGCACTCATGGCCAAGATTATCGAAACCACATCGTCACACTTCTGCTTCCGCGTACACGGCAGTCCTAGTTAAAATGGATCGACCGCCGTCGTGTGCTGGAATGAATGGTCCGCTGTTTAGCGGCGGCCTGAAGGTGACCCATATCTGGAAAGGAAAACGAGGGCGGCACCCTCGTCGAAGCAGAGGTCTCTTGTATGGGAGCTTGTAAGCTACTCGGGCATCTCGATGAAGCGCACGTGATGCTGTCGGTTATCGGCAACGTGCTGTGCGGCTGCCAGTTCGATAGGCGCTCCTCTCTTTCTCTCGCAGGACTGCCGCCCGTGCGGATCTAAGAAGTCGTTCGGTCACTGCTGCGTTCAGTCCTTCCCGAATCGGTCGATCTTTGAAGAAGTCAGCCGCGGAGGAGGCCTTTCTCGCATGACAATCCACTGCGCGTCGAACGCGTCAATGCGGGAAGAGCAGGCGAAGAGAGGAGTCTTGGCGCGAGCTGAGCGGGATTCCATGACCAAGCCCCGTTCACCGATCTCAATGGCGTCCACATGCAGACGACCCGAAAGGTCGAACTTCCTTACCGAAACCCGCCCCTTCGAGATTCGTGAACGAGAAAGAGGAACGCTAGTGGATGGTGCCGTGCGTTCCCTTAGGTGCAGACGCGCCGAGACGCTTTGCACAACGAGGATCTGTCGAAAAGCGTTCATGACGTCGAGGCCCGTGCTGTCGCTAACACGAAAGACGACACCGAACGTTTGCGAACCTGACACAGTTGCAGGCAGAACGGCAGTTGGATGCCATCGACAGGTTCTGAATGCCGTGCGGACAGACTTCGCGACAGCACAGCATGTGGAGTGTGGGTAGAAGCCTTGTCGACAAAGAGGTACACCGCAGATCGGGAAAACGGTCAGGTAGAAGGCGCGTCAGCCGTGAACAGCTCGGCGAGGGAGGATGGAGTGGAGCATCGGACACTTGGCGTCGGAAGCACTGCGAACGAGCTCTAAATGGACTCTTCGGTCGTATGCGACAATCGGCATCGATGCCCCAGCGAGGACGAGAAGCTGGGAGGAGATTCAGACAACAAACGTAGCTGAATAACTCACCGTTGCGATTTGTGAAGGCCCTCCATCCGACGCTGAGTGAAGCGGCGTACGTCTGTGGTCGGTCACGGCGCCCACATTCGCTCCGCGAGTCAAAAGAGTTTGAACGCGAGTGAACTTGCGGACGAATCAATGGCGCCCGATGCTTGCACGGACGATCTCTGTGTGTCCGAAGCTGGCTGCCGTGTGAAGTGGTGTCCCTTCTTGATGGACCTGCGTCGATATGAGAGCTTGGCCCGGAGGGCGATGGAACGGACAATAACTTGCGGACTAGACCGTATCTTAAAGGCTGGCAGAACGGCGAGACTGTACTCGAGCGTCGCGGAGTGCAGCGGAGAAATGCTCCTCCGAGTTTACCTACATGAAGGATCTGCAGATCGCGGACCTTCTGGACAGTGAATGCGCCTCGGCGGATCGCTTGCACTCGACGCTTACGCGACAACTGCATCGCACAACCTGTCGGCTGACCGACGCAGAGCGAGACGAACCGAAGTCTCTCGCACAGACGGCCGGACCATTCGTCCTCTACCCTGCAGGCGTCTAGTGAAGAAGGGATTCATCCTTCGATCGTTGGCACGAGATGGCTGCAGTGCTCTTCCACAGGATCGATTCGCAGGCGGCCGCTGGAACGCATCAACGTGCCTCGCGCATCGAATGTCGACGGGGCTGGATCACAGGGAATCTGTCAAGACATCTTTACTCATGAACAAGTGTCATTCGCTATGTGGGCATCAAGGCCGAGAGAGGAATAGAAATGTTGCGACAAAAAACGTTAAATGATTGTGCAATCTCCAAAGAAGGCCTAGATTCCAGACGGGTATAGACAGGCAGATCTCATGGGACAGCTCGGATGTGTCCAACATCTTCAGTTTGTAATTTGGTCTGTCGATCGCTGTTCTCTGTGTCGCGTTCACCAGGAAAACTTGAATAGCGATCTAACATGATGTAGAACACGCCGCTCATCGAGTGGCAACCAGTGAAAAGCCAGCACCTCATTCATCGGTCAAATGTCCTTTAGCAACAGCATTTTGCGAAGACAGGGAAGAGTCTTCCAAAGTTCTTTGCGCATGTTGGCATCAGTGCCCCTGAGGGGGAGATCCAATTTCCTGAGCTTCGGCAAGCACAACTGTGGGAGTCCGCCGTTGCGGACAGGGATAGCCACCGGAGAAGAGATCTTTAGCTCCACAAGCTCCGAGAGATTATTCGATCTGGGAAACAAGAGGTAAGGGTCCAGAGATGCTGCAGTATTTTCAAGCTGAAGGGACGTCAGTTGAGTCAGCATACCCAGAGCTTCGAGAAACAAGTCGTCGACCAGCACATTAAGCGTCGACAGATGCTTCAGTCTTCCGAGCTCTTGCGAAAACTGAGAGGGTTTCACACCCTGATGACGAAAGAGACGCTCAAAGCTCCAAGGAGCGAAAACCGATAGGGACGTCAGATTTGTCATGGACATCAGGATTTCGGCGATGTTTGCCGGAGGGCTTCCAGAAAATGAGCAGGTGAGAGACTGAATTCCCGTCGGAAAGCGTTGGCCATGACCGATTCGATGATTCTTCAAACAGAGCTCCGTGAGCTGCGTCAGGGTCATGAGGTTTCGCTCGACAATCCCAGGTAGAATGGTGGTCAAACTACGACTGCCAGAGAGACTAAGGGATCTGAGTTCTGTGAGTGAGGGCAAGCACTCCGCAAAAACACGAAAGTCTTCCGCTTCCGGATCTCCGATCGCGAAACTCAGCTGCGTCAGTTGATGCATCTCCCGGAGTGCTCGGAAAAAGCTGTCGCTTGGTCGATAGGAATTGCGGCTGACTGAAAGGCTCGACAAACGCGTGAACGCTCTCCAGTGATGCTCCGTCGCCGTCCACAGACCCCAACTATGATGGGTATGATAGAGTTCGAGGGACTGCAGTGTCTCGGCATACGCCAACATAGACTAGAAAAACAGACATCTGGATATGCGATATGCGTTATTGGAATTGGCATACCTGTAGGCTGAAGGAGATCTGTTGTTCGTCTTCATGGAAATAGCGTAGGCGAAGGTGGGTAAGCCTCTCCAGCGAAGGGAGTAGAAGTTGTCCGCGGTTGTTCACGAGCACCGGAAGATCTATTCTTAGATATGTGAGTCCTCGGAGCTCGGTAACGGGATCTAGATCCGTCTGGATAACGCGCATGCAGCTCACAGTCAATGCATCTAAATTGCCCAGAAATCGCAGAGCCCGAACAATGTCGTCCAGGATGCCCCTCTGGTCGAGCAACACCTCCAATGAGCGCAAGCGATCTGGCGATGGCAGCATAGCGATAAGACTGTTTATGGCCACCTCCGGGGATGTCGCTGACAGACTCAAGTACTCCAGCTTCCTCAGCTGTGACGTCTGTTGCACCGTCAACATGCCCGGGGTATCGTTGCCACTGAAGGCGCCTCTTAACTGCAACGACGCCGCTTCGGGGAACAACTCTGCCATTTTGTAAGGCCGGAAGCGACAGAAACTACCCAGCTTCACTGGAAGCTTTCCACAGGCGTCCTTCCAACGACGACAGACGAGACGGCATTCATGCAGACCGTCGTTTACAAGGCAGAAGAGGACCCTGAGCAGCAGGTCTTCATAGTCCTCCAGCAGATCGCCCAGCGTCTTCTCTTGGCCGAGCTGCTCAGGCTGGCGACTGTCGCCTGTGCACAGGCGGATTCGCTTGCGTCGCAGGTCCACCGTCGGAGGAAAGACAGAGGAATGGCGACGGCGAACACCCAGAAAAACGCGTCGAAGGCTGCAAAAAACGAGACGAACAAAGGAAAACGGATCCATTCTCCGTCGACAGTGCGCGAGTGAACTTCTTGTGCGAGTACGGATAACGAACGAACGCGTGCGATGTGCGACAACGAACGTGCGCAATTAACGTAATGTGCGCAATTAACATGCCCAATTGGATCCAATGTTCTGTCACACCGTTAGCCGACTTCTCTGCTCGCGGAAGGCCGCAAGGCTATGCGGACATTCGGCCTCTGTGTGTCAGGTTAGCAGGACAGACAGCCGTCCTGTATAGCGTACTCTCTCTGTCGAAGTCATCACCGCATCATCAGTATCCTGATGCATCTGGCTTCCGATCCCTACACGGGCGATTACCGTTTTGGATAAGAAAGGCAGTGCTCGGAAATGTCTCGACGCTTTCTCCCAAATAGACCTCCATTTCTTCTGTTCTTCGTCGTGTGAACGATCCCACATTGATTAGCAGTTACAGGGTGCATAGTTCTTTTTCTATCCGTCAATCCACTCATCCATGTCTCGCTCACGCGTCCCCGTTTCGACAAAACAGATGGTTCAACGTCTGACAATACTCCGTCGAACAGAATGCTTAGTGCCCTGTTACACCCTGAACCTCTTCTTCTTCGTTCTGCGGCGTCCCACATACCCGCCCACCACTTATTGATCCTCGGCCTCCCGTTTGCAAGTAGCAGGCACCACTGTCCAGATAACAACCTGTGGTCTGACCGACTCACACCGAACATTCTTGCTGAAAAGATCCTTGTTGAATCATGTACCTTACCGGCTCATGTGCCTCGAGCGACGCTGGCTGTGCTGTGGCCCCTTCTCCGTCCCTGGATGTTCTCTCTCCCGAATGGAACCAAAAACAGGCACGGCGAAAGCGAAAACGAATGACCTGAACTATTTCATCGAAGCTTTAGTCGGAGGATCTTTGCAGATACATCCAACTCCACAAAAGAGACGGCATTGGGGCACGCACGTCGAAGGAGGTGAACGATCGATTGCAGCTTACACAGAACACAGTCAGTACGAGTCTCCGACGCACATCCATCATATCGCCTGAAAGCTCTTCCACTATCCGACGTTCACTGCGTACGCACTGTGGAAGCTAGATCTCATAGTGGATTGACGTGTTGCTCATCGAGAGGGATAAACAAGTCGGCGGATCGCTTCTGCCGAATCTTTGGCCGAGCAACGCGTTCTTCCAAGAAGAAAACCATCAAAAACCCTCAGGGGACCCCGACATTAAGGGGAATTTTGCATCAGGAACACAACACATTGACCCGCGGCACCGACCTCATAATGGGACGGAGCTGTGTGTTCTTCAGATGCCAAGAATAAAATGGCGGTGATAGCCAGCTCATCGGCTGCGACTCGAAAGAACAGACTTAGTAGCACTTGTAAAGAGACTTGATCTCTGCCTCAACTCCCAGCGGGGCAAAGTGTTCGGCCGATGCTTTGCGGCAGGCCAGCGTCGCTGTTACGAAGTCTTCAGACGACACTGCACAGACAGCTCCCCTTCAGAACAGCTCACGCGTGCACAAGATCCTCGCCTTCTGTGAACAGTGATTTGAAGGATGCATCTGCGTGGAACTCAGAAATCGCTTCGGAGACAGATGCGGGATAGCGCTTGGCTTCTTTCCTCTCGAGCTCGCCTCCGACAGGGTTGCGGGATCGACCTGTGTTTTGGGGGAGGCAGTTTCTTCTCTCTCAGGCCTGGAAAGCACATCGTCGCGTCAACGACGACCAGTGCATGCCTGACCCAGGATTCCAGCGGCGATCAGCGCGGCCACGCCGACGTGCGGATTGTCCGTCGCCTCGAAACACGTCTGCTCGAAGTGAATGCTCTTCTCGACGCCTTTCATGGGAAAGAGCACACGGATCGTGGCCTCGCTGCGGAAAGCTGCCGTCAGTGTCACGGTCTCGGAGTGTGAGGTTTACCGGTTGTTGACACCCCAGACGGTAAAAACGCTGGACCAGCATCTTGGCTGACAGCGACGAAAGCTGTTTGGCGTGCCGGCTGTGAAGATCATCCATGCGGCTTGGTGCTTGAGGAGTCCGTTATTGAAGTGTGCTGACTCTCTGCAGTCAACGCCCTCGGCGTGGGTCCTTGCAGCACATCCACTCCATCCTACAGGTAACAGACATCTCGTATTGGCGAGATAGGGAGTGCCGGATGACGAGTACCTTCTCTATGCTCATGTGTATGCGGCAGCCAGATCCTGCGCTGTCTGGGAACATCTTCGGCAGAAAGGATGCTTCCAGTCCATTCTTATGGGCAACTGCGACTAACAAGACGCGGAGCATGAGTTCCATCACACAACGATTCCGCGCGGAATACTTACTGCTAGGCGCGTCAGCAGGAGATTGTCGCAGGCCTTCAGGGCAGCAGCAGACGCTGTCACGATCTCGAGCTGATCATAGGCCGATTCGTTCTTCTTTCGGAATGGAAGTGTACGACGTCTATGTCTACCTTCTCGAGCATTTGCGAGATCTCTTCCAGCACTACGCGTCGTGTGTGTAACCTTCAGAAAACCTCAACAGAATCAAACCTTCCGCATGGACGACCATGTCGCCCTGCGAGGTGCAGTTCTGCTTTGAAAGAGGAGAAGGAAAGCCATGCCCTTCGATGCCCTGCGTGGAGAGAGAACTCCGTCTCGGATCCGATCTGCCAGAACATGGACCCTCGAAAGGGGTCCATCACGTTCGGCCAGCACCTTGATGTCGTATCCGCACCGTACTCTTCCTTCAGTTTCACCAGAGCTTCTCGAAGCACCTGACGAGGACGCTCCGGCGAAACGTCGCCTGCGTCAAAGAAGCTAACGTCAGCTAGGCTGCCTGCCCTACGTGTCACGTGGATGTACCCGACTACGTGTGGAGATCCCCGATGGCGATCCCAGCGCTCTCCCTCCATGGAAGCCTTCGAAACGTCGTCACGTCTGGCATCACACAGAATTCTCCCGACGCGCCGAACTTGCTCTCTGCCTCGAACATCAACGTTTCTGCGAGAACACGACGGCGACGTAACCCGGAGGCGGAGCGTCAGTGTGGCAGGGCGAAAACGCAGCAGCCACGCACAGACCGAAACCATGCTCCACAATCCTCGCCATGTGTTTCTTCCTGAAGGTCCTGCGACGAAGGGGCAATGCGAGGACTGTCGTTCTTGGAAGATGCCCCACCTGCTGCGACGAATGCCGCTGACGTCGGCTGTGCACACTCCGAGATAATCGACTTCAGCATCTGCAGACGGCACAGCACGTGAAGGCGAGGAGGCAGCATTCGAGACAGCGAATACCTTGTCCGCCGACGGCGGCGTCTCCATTCATGTCGTCTACAGAGTCTAAGGATGCCAACGCCGGCACCGGAAGGACGTGTGGCCGTCTGCTGCGAGATCTCCAGAAGAATTGCCGTCCACTGTCGCAGCCGATCCTTAGATGCGGAGAGATTGGCGGTTGACGAGGCTATTCTCTTCGAACTGGGCCGAATTCGAGCGGAGCGTGGATTGCTGGGATTCGAACCGGTTGAGAAAAATCGTCGAACAAACAAGGGATCTGATAACCGGACTTGAACATTGTCGCCGATCCATCATCGCCTAGATGTCCGTTCTAGCAGAGCAGCCATCGAACGAACACAAAAGCTGGATCACACGCTGCCAGACGGTCCAGTAGCTCCATCGTCGTCCCCGCCTCAGTCTCGTTCGTAATACGACAGCTGAATCGAGAGCAC
>CBDHGO010000006.1:0-110127 GCA_965263145.1 Botrimarina sp. | reverse complement strand
TCGGATGCTGTCATTGGGACGTACCGTGGGATTCATGGTTGTCTGACTGTAAACCCGCGAACATGACAGGAGACGGATGAGATAACAGGCGACTGTGAACCTTGTGTTCAGGTTTATCTGCTTCCCCTCCTTGGCACAGCAATGTGATTTACATTGCGATGTGTCAATGACGTTCGAGGAAAGCTGAGCGCCCAGGGCAGTGGATACCGGGCGGGACTTCTCTCGCGACGCCGCAATCGAGCTCCATCCAAAACGGCTTCTTCGGAAGACGACGTGTCGATCGATTCCTGAGGAAACATCGATGCCGCATCCTGTTGCATTGGATGACGTAATTCGATCGATACCTTCGATTGTGTCTCTACCGGACAGAGAAGGGTTCCGACGGAAAGGCACCGGTGCGTCGGACAAAGCGGCCACTTCTGGATTCGGAGAGCGGACTTCGCCCTGGATGTCGCGACAGAGCTTCTCTTCTGCAAGAAGGACCAGGCACGGGTTTACGACCTCTTCCGCACTTATCCTGAACCACGAGGTTTATTCAAAACATGTATCTTGTGTAGTGCCTGCTGCCCTGCTCGTTCAGACCACGTCTTGCTGACTGCTCGCTGTCCGTAGACGGTTTGACACGTACAGCTGGG
The DNA here is from genome assembly GCA_965263145.1 of Botrimarina sp. Classification (GTDB taxonomy): domain Bacteria; phylum Planctomycetota; class Planctomycetia; order Pirellulales; family Lacipirellulaceae; genus CAYGQU01. Next base: position 109,492 of record CBDHGO010000006.1, on the reverse strand, counting down.
CTGGCAATAAGATACAAAGGCAAATGCCACAGCAGACAGACCCGCATCTAGTGTCGAATTCGACCCTCCCGCGTCATCGAAAGCCGAAACAAATGTCTTCGCCGGATCCAACCAGGAGCAGTGAGTCTTCAAACGAGTGGACGAGAGAGCTAGAGACGCTGACGCATGGATATATCTTTGCCGGCAGGTGGATGGTTCTCAACGAACGTCGCCTCGCGTTCATTTCGCTGGTCTGTTAGATACGTGATAGACGGAACGCGCACGAAGGAGTGGCCTCACTGCCGTCTCGCCACCAACAAGATCACCGGCATCAAAGTGTTTCTCAAATTCTTCCCCAGAACGACGTCGAACTATGAGAACGCCGTCAAACTGCACAAGGCGCTCGAAAGCAGTCGGACATACGTCTGCAGGTGACGAGCAGCCGAGTCGCGCGACACGGAGAAAGTCTGACGTGCTATGAACCGCAGGATGATAGATCACCTCGATGCCTCCTGCGGGTTTCCTCCCTGTCTGGTCTTGGAGCGAGGAGACTTCAGCATAGCAGAGAGACTGGCCGGCGACGTGCTGTCTTCCATGGAACAGAAGGCCCTTCTTTACTCGGTACGCATTCGGCATCCTGGGAGAAATCCGTGTCGATGTGGACATGCATCCAGGTGCTCGAAGCGATCGAACACTTGCACAGTCAAGGAATCGTTCACGGACATCTGGATCCGACGCATGTCGTGTGGTTCAGCACAGACTTCTCTTGGAAGCTGATTAGTCTGGGGCATGCTGGACGCGAGGAGGAATCCTCCGTCCCTCGCCCACCCAGTCGCTACGATTCCCCCGAGACGACCCGGGTGTCGTCGCAGGGACGCACACAGATCTCGCTCGAACGGACGACGGATATGTGGTCGTTCGGCATTCTGGCCTTCGAAGTGTTCTCCCGTGAGTCCGCACCACTCATCAGCTTCTCCGAGCGTGACCGTGTGTCCGCAGACTCTTCGGTTTGGGAGGCATCTCGTCTCGTGGACTACGTGGACGCGCATCTATCGGTCCCGCATTTCATGATGCCGGGAACGTCACATCAGTGGATGTTCGACAGCTGGATGGGGAGATCGCAGCATGGAGACAAGCAGCAGGAGCTCCGCTTTGTACAGTCGTTCCTGCGTCCCGATCCCAATGACAGGAAGACCGCCGCTCAGGCAACTGACGATGCCGTTTTCCTGCCGGGAGAAGACGCCCGTCGGGAAGACCATGTCTGCCGATATGCCCTCTCCTTCCTGGTCTCGGCAGCACGGATCTTTGCTGTGTCCGTCGCCGTCGGCCGCCGCGGCTACCATATGATCCCTGCCGAGTCCCCTGGAGAGACGGGGACTGACGGGGTGCAGGCGTTGCCTCGCCTCTCCTCCGTGCTGAACGTCCTGCCTCCTGAACTGAGGGGAGGCGATTGCTGCCTTCTTCATATCCGCGTCTCGCCAAGTCTGGACAGTCCGTTTCGAATTCTGAGAGTTCAGGGGATCAGCGTGGGCCCCATTGGACACAGATCCACCGACCTACAGTTCAGGCAGGGCCGCATGGGCCCTGTCGTCAATGTCTTCGCGCGCATCCCTTCTTCGGATCGACACAACTCGACGGGAGATCTCGGCGTCGTACAACAGGGCCGCAGATGCATTCTGATGCATCTGACGTTGAGAATCCGGCTCGAAGTCCACGTCGACGGTCGCTTTGCGCAGCCTGTGGACGTGTTCAAGGAGATCCACTGTGTGATGGAGCGTCGCAGGAGGGCCTTCGGAATTGGCAGAGGTTTGGCATGGGCGAAGGATACGTGGAAACGCGCCCCACAGCTCATCAGATTCGTTACGGGTGGACACCGTGCGACGACTGCCCACCCAGACGTCCCTTCAAGATTCCGTCCGTAAACAGATCGTGACCTTCAAATGCGGGTAAGAGCACTTGAGACCAAACCATTTCATTCCCAACCAACAGACGCCTTTGCGTATTTATGGCCGCGGAGCATCTCAGATTTGCTGTCGAGATAACTGAGACGCTGCCACTTTTGTTGGGTTAGTTCGCGGATGGTCGAATTTCTCTGTTTTGTTCGAGGCTCTGATGCATGCTGGACTCTCGATGAACTCGCAAATGAAATGTGGCACTTGTGTAAAATGTCCACACGAATGTGTCAGTGAGACATCGTTATGACGAAGTAGATGGGCTGCGATCGAATCGCCGAAGAAAAGTCTCTTCACTGCTGCGCAGTCTTGCAGGAGCGACGGTTAATCGGTCTCTGAACAGGACGTCCCATCTGCCATTGGTGCGAAGACACGGTCTGCATTCTCTTTCGGTGTAGCTTTCCGCGGGGTTTCTGGTTGACCGGTTGACTGTTTTGCGCTACCTCGTTCCTGGCGGACATTTACTGCCGGTGGCGGCGCGCTGACAGATTCTGGCGATGCGACGCTCGCCGAAAATCGTCAACTGAACAGATCGACAACTTTCCTCTCGACAAGGATTCCGTAGGCTTTCTTCGTTCGAGACTATCTCGGCCGTAGTTTTCTGTTCTTTGATTCGGTTCCTAAAGATGCCGCCGCCAATCGGATCCGGCGCGAATTGCTGAGAACGTTCCTCATCTCCGTTCAAATCGGTGGGCAATCTGGTCTTCTTCCCGACCTCCTTGCCATTGGGCTTCTTTTGCATGTCATTCTCTGAGATCACTCTGAAGCACCCCTTTATCTTTCCCTGTTCAGACAATGAAGCTGAGTCGCTCCTCTCAAACGATTGACAGGAGAATCGCATTGTAACAACGACAGGCCTTCTTTGCAGACTAAACAATTCTCAGACAGCTAATTCGCTTTCGTTTTCCTCCCCGAAGCTGTCCGCGCTCAGAGTATATCTGCAGAAACCTGGCGTGCGGCCTCCCTGTCGTCAGCCACAGATGACAGTGACGTTCTTTGAGATAGAGAAAAAGAGCTAAGAGAACTCTAGCACTATCGAAGTGATTCAGTCTACTGGGTGCGCATAGCCAGCCGCCAAGTCATCGTGTGGTAGCGCCGCCATGGAGACGACACTTCGGCCATTAAAGTCACATTCCCGACGATGTTCGCACATTCCGCTTCGGAAACAAGACCGTGCTGTCAGAATCATTCGATGTCGGCGCTACTTCGTTTGTCGCTGTGCGTGTTGCTCTTTGCGGCGCAAGCATCTCATGGCAGTCAAGGTGCGGAGAACTCGACGGTTACGTGTTGCATGAGAAGATACGGTTGGCTGCATTGTACACGACCTGACAAACACGATGATCTGTCAAGGCAACAAATCCACGCGTCCAAAAATAGAGACAAGGATCAGGGAAAACGATGTATGGGCTGAGATGCTCTTCATCGAGACAATGCCCCCGCGCTCGTTCACTTGGGATAGAGACGCAAGAATGGAAGCGTCGGGAAAGAGACATCTTCAGCGCTGCCTCCAGTGCGTCGCAGTTCTATAGAGAATCCTGTGCGATGGGCGTTGTCTCGGACACGCCTCACGAGTTCTTCTGTAGGAATCTGAAGCGTAAGCTTCGTGCTCGCGTCAGACGACAGCACAGAAACGTCCTGCGTCGTCAAAGACAGGCTAAAGGTCTCGTTGGCCATTGCTTCGAGAAATGCATCGTGTCCTCTGTTCTTAATGAAACCGAGTTCTGGATCGATGTTGGTTTGCCGGACGGCATCTGGGAGAACGAGGATACGTCTTTGTGGCGGCGCAACGGCGGCGGCGGAGAGTTGATCGTAGATATACACACACCAAGGGAAGATATCTTCGAGACCACTCTCCTGGATCTCGACCACGATCTCCTGCATCAGCTTCTTTGGCATCAACTCAGACGAGATAGACAACGCGCGAAAACTGCTCGACAGTCCGAGGGCATCCAGCGAAGGAAGCTGGTAGAAATCGAGCTCTCGCTGTAGGAATGCGGCAGATGTGCCGGGTAGGGACTCCTCACCGTCACCATTCCTAAGACAATGGACTTCTGCATAGAAGAGAAGGCTGCAAGGCGTGCCTGTAGATGTCAAGTATCCATTTGAATGTGATGGGACTGCGGTCGATGAACATTGGCTGGTTCTCACGACCACATTGTGAGCAGTCTCTGAGCAGCTTCGCGAGAAGAGAGTCGGGGTAGTTCATGACCGTCTGGCGAAGCATCTTGAAAAGCCTCCCTCCAACGTCGACGTAAACGAGCTCCTGACTCTCAGGCAGGTCGGTTGCGTCTTCCGACATCTGCCCCGAGTGAAAGGGCTTCAGGGACATGTCGCTTTTGCAGTAGTAAAACAGCGAAGTTACCAAACCGCAGACGGGCGGCGCGTTTCTCAAGTTCGATAAAAGCGAATACGTTCGCCGTCGAAGCGACGTGACTGAGACAGGTCGACCGCGTTGAACAATGAGTTGATGTGACGTGTAGGTGACATGACTGATGTGCCCATCACAACAGTGGCGGTTCTGGGCGGCTCATTCCAGAGACGCCTGCAGTCCGGCGTCGATTCAAACTCTGAAGAAGCTTCCATCGACGCAGAGGACTCGGCCCACGACTGTCGTCATTGGAGAACGGAATCAGAGAATCGGAGCGGTGGATCTTGTCGCATCGCCAAGCCAGATTGGATGTCTTTCTGCCAGGACAGAAATCTCGGCACAAGAGAGTTCAGACGTCAATCAGTATCTTCATAAACTTTCATTCGTCGAGATCAGAGGTGTCTTCTGTGCGCCGAAAAGAAAGAGAGGCGCAGCGATGAAGTCCGGCCGCCGACATGTGTCCGAATCACACGAACCACAAAGCAAGCGATGACAACACTGAATGTCACACATGCTACGCACAACCTTCATCGTTCCCACATCCTTATAGCGATCAACCGGTTCTGCAAAGGTGGCTGGCCAGAAGATAACAAGAAGAGCCTTCACCTCGTCGGGAGACGAAAAGAAACGCTTCTCGTGGCTTGAACTTACGGAAACTCATAAACTGAGGTAACACAAAAGGCGGCGGAGAAGCTAACCGTAGGCTTAACCATAGATAATATGTCTAGAAACAATGCTCCATGAGCAAACACCTTTCGTTGACGACAGAGAACCCGCTCATTTTCTCAAAGGATAACAGCGCAGATGTGGAATACTTCTAGAATCAATATGATAGTACAGTGTGTTATTCCTTACGCTCTTCAAGTTTTTCGCCTCGATCGACAATCCCAGGGATCGCGCTTCTTCGCATAACGTCCCGATAAACGCGTCCGTGGGTGGCTGAAGAATAAGGGGACTCTCGGAACGGCCGACAAACTGGTAGACTTCATTGTCTTGCCGATAGATGGCACCCCTGGCCATGCTCTCAATAAGTTCGCGATGTTTTCCGACCTCGATGAGATTCAAGTACGTCGGATTCCACTTGCTTGCCCGAACAATATCTGGGAGAACGAGAATCTGTCTTTGTGGCTTTGCGGCTTCGTCTGGAGCTTGGAAGTAGATGTACACACACCAGGGGAACATGTCTTCGAACCCACTTTTCTTGATCTCTTCCACGATCTCTCGCGCCAACTTCTTCGACACCATCTCTGCCGATTGCGCCAGAAAATCAGAACTGCTGGAATTGGACAGTCCGAGTTCGTCCAACGAAGGAAGCTGATAGAAATCGAGCTCTCGCTGCAGGTGCTCAGCAGATCTGCATGGCATGGTCGCCTCGTAGTCGCCGTTTCTGAAACACGGCTTAGATACACAGGAAGAAGGGTTCTGTGAGACAGACCTGTAAATTTCGAGAATCCACTCGAACGTCGCCGAACTGCGGTCGATGTACACCGGCTGCTTCTGTTTTCCGAAATCTGGGCAGTCTCTGAGCAGCTTCGCGAGAAGAGAGTCGGGGTAGTTCATGACCGTCTGACAAAGCATCTTGAAGATCTTCCCTCCGACGTCGATATAGACGAGCTCCTGACTCGCAGGAGACTCGAAAGCGTCTTCCATCATCCGCACCGAGCGAGAGCGCTTTAGGGACATGTCGCTATTGGAGGCAACGGCGACGTTCGAAAAAAACAAAAACGGACGGCGCGTTTTTCAAGTTCGATAAACGCTAAAGAGTTCCGCGTCGGAGCGACGTGACTCAGAATTGTCTGACGGCGTTAACTGCGAGTTGATGTGACGCGGAATGGACTGTCGGGTCGATCCTGTCGCAATTCCGCCGTGCCGTCGACGCTTCTTGAAAAACCAGAACGCAGCTGTGAGCAAACAGCAGCATAAAGACAGACCTGTAGCGGTGAACTCTCCTTTCGCAGCATGATCCATTTGATCCGTTTGCAGAGCGTGATTGATCCAAAAGAGACGACGAGAGATAGAGGGACGCGTCTCTACAACCGTTCTGACGGTTAGAAATCGAGGCAGCCGCACCAAACGACAACACAAAACTGCGATTTATGATGTCTCTACGCACCGGCGTCGCTTCCTCTATGGCAGTCGAACGCGCATTCGATTGCCGTGATGTGACATCACGGCACCGCAGACAATCAAACGCCGCATTGATGTGACTGGCAGAAAACACCAAAACTACAGACAACGGCGTTTCCGCCTCTTAAAACTGGATATTTAGATTTCAGAAGCTCTCTTCAAAATCCAATCGTCGAGTCGAGGGTCTGAAATGGCGGCACGCATCAGACGTTCAAGAATCATCCACTTCACACGTCGCCTCCAGCCTTCGCACTTCGCAGTTAACTGCCACGGAAGAGCGACCTGAGAAGTTCGAACGACGTGCTTCGCATTCTATTCGGCACGATTCCCTCGAACCGTTCTTCGTGTCGTACACCGTCGCCGTCGAACGAACAAACGCGTAACGTTTCAGATCTGCTCTGAATGATCATCAATCGTCCGTCCTTACTTTCTATCGTGAGCGTTTTTCGCCACATGAACTAAACCATCAACGTCGACTTCTTCTTCCATCAGAGCTCGACGCTCACTTTAAGGATTCCACGATGGCTGGAGACGCTCAAGTACGTCGTCTCTTTCGTCGGGTCTTGACGCGTTGCGTGAAACGTCGCCTCGACGTCGGCCGTCTAGTCAGAGACGGTTCAGGCGAAAATGACACTCGGTTGTCTGCGAAGGTGGTCCGTAGAAGGGACAACACATTTCTGACGTCGCAGAAAACGGAGAACTGCGTCTGTCGTCTCGGCGGCGTTCTGCTCGTTCGAAAACGGCGTTGGCAGGAATGTAGGGATAGCGCTGTGCGTACACAGATCGCTCGAGAAACCGACAGCCCATCAGCAACATTATGCGCAGAAAACGCGCACGACAACACCCTGAGGACCACGCCCACGCCTGAGACATCAGTCTGACGTGGACGACATCGCACTGTACGCGAGAAGCCAGCCCCCAGCACTGCCCCCATCACTGAGCAGTACATCTGTCGAACGCTTGGCCGAGTCGTTCACTATTCCGGTCGTTTTTTAGATGTCACTTGCGACGCCTCGCTCGTTGCAGGACCGCATTCTTCCTTGGAAAACCTGGTACGGTTAGAGTGTTCGATGATGTGACGTGGCGTTCAGGACTCTGCTGTTTCGGTCAGGTGTGCGGAGGAGGATGCCCTGGCAGTCGATTACAGACCGCCGCCGTCTGTTGTTGATTCAGTTCACTTTGAATGCGAACTTCTCGTCGTTTTTTTTAGATGCAACAGCAATCCGTCCCATCCGTATCACTCTCGGGAGGCGCGAGAAGCCTACCGAGACGATGATGCGTATTTAACGGACCATTGCCTGTTTCTGTGGAGGATCGGCAACCAAAGGATGCCGCTACGCTTGCTATGCGAGCAGTCCAGCGAAGATGGAGAGAGGCGCCGCAGCTGATGGTGATGGTGAGGGTCAGGAGCAATGAATGTGAAATTCAGTCAAAGATCTTGCTTGAAGACTCCCTTGTCACATAATGGTCGTCGTCGATATGCATGACGTCTGCCTCTGGGCGCTCAGTCCCCGAGACGGAGACAGTGCGTCTCTAGCGAAGCGACAAAGGTGTGAGAGCCAAGATGATGTGACAGGTATTGTCTGTCACACATTCGACCGACTCATAGACTGTGCACACCGAAGCTCGTCTGCATCCCCACTTTGGAATAGACGACAGCGGTGTGTACAGACGCCGAGAGAAAAAGGTCTCATGACGTTGCCGCTCGCAACAGTCACATGATACACACATGATATCGAATGGGCGGGGGATTCTGCTGAAGCCTATCTGTTTCTGAAAGACATAAAGCGCCGAACAGCGCTCGAAGACTTGTGAATGCCAGGATCTCGTCCTTTCAGCTGTTCCAGTTGTCACCATTCCATTCCATTCTTGTTCGCTCTCCGTGAGCACGAAGCCGCACTCGCAGTCGCAATATGACATAAGGTGACGGTGGGCGTACAAAGCTCCCTCCCGTCCGAAGGATACGGCTGGTGCTCGCTTCTCTGATGGACCTGTGCAGATCTCGCCGTCTGGGCTGCCTTCCAATCCGATCAGACGAACGAGCCTTAAGCAATAGAATGATAAATGATGTGACCCTTGCATTCGACGATGTGTTGGCGAGCATTGCTGAACTGCAGCTGACAATTGGTTTCATACGCGCTGTTTTTCACGCCGTTCATTTGATCGAGTAACTCTTACTGCGTCTCCAACAGGAGCGAGATTCCGGCAACAGCGACACTAACGCTGTCTTCCTTGGCCTGCCGCCGCTTTGAAGTTGGGACATTCGCCAACCGACGCATTCGCCGCATCGTCTCGCGTTCTCGAGCAGCGTCCGCGCAAACATGGATAGCATTACACCAGACGTTCCAGGTAGATACGCTGACAGCACGGCTGTCTAGAAAGAATCGCGTCGACGGCGTTCCGAAAACGACCGTCCGTTCCCGGAGGTTCTGTCCGACTCAGTTCTCGGTTGTGCAGGCAAAGGGCACAGACTCGGACCCTTGTCGAGAAATTTCACGCACATTCCTTCCGATCAACAACGTCCATTACTACACGGCATGGAAAGATCCGACGATGGGGCGGGAGAGAACGCACGAACGCGCGCGCGTCGGACACGCGAAAAGAAGTCGAAGTATAGAACATCCGGAAATCTCCCGCCGCGTCCTCATGTCCCCGTCGAGAAAGGGCGTGCGTCGGATGTACCCAAGCCGGCGGCGGCAGATAGAGAAGAAAAGATTCCGACGCGCGACTACGGTGCATCCATCTCATTCTGTATCTCGAGACGCGAATCCCGACGGAGGCTGTTCGTTAGATGAAAGCGCACGCGAAAACCAGTCCCCTTTCGGCTCTGTGGTAATCTCTCTCTGTTGTGATGTGACAGCAGGAAGTGGTGTCACTGCTGCAGAGTTCGGTGGAAAGAGGTATCACGATGGATCGTCGTGGCTGGGAGCTCATGGGTGAGCAGTTTGTATCGGATTTGAAGGTGACCCCCACGCTTCTGCTGTGCGGAAAAAACGGCGATCCAAGAACTCCACGCGGCGATGGAGTGACGCGGGCTGCCTTGGAAATGACAGGCAGGCGTTTGCGAGGCCGTAGGGTACCTGTCTGGACGATCGGGAAGGCAGCGATCCTGCATCTGAAGATTGAGCAACTAGGGCCAGGTTTCACGCCGATCCGCGCAGAAGAGGTTTCGGTCAAGACAGACGAAGGCCGTTTTCATCCGTTCGATTTCGAAGAGGAAACGATCACTCCGTTGGAGTCGGTGATCAGGGTACTCTTGGCTGCTCCCGTCATCCATTCTCCGGGACATCGCCTCCTCCGCTTCCCAAACGAAGACATCGGCGTTGAATGCGTCAAGTTGGAGTTTCGAATAAAGATCAGGATCGGAGAGGACCAGACCAACACGTACGCAACGTCAGGAATTCTGTACTGTAAAGCTGAGAAGAAAAAGGTGATCGTCAATATCCGCCGCCGAGTCGCTCAAGGTCGTCGAAACATGAAACAGAAGATGCCTCAGTCCATCAGAGAACTCGAACGTTCCTTCGTCGCCTGCCTGCCAGGATTCGGCTCGAAGAGACGCAACTGAGACTCTCATCCGTTCGCGGAAGTCTTGAAGCCCCCCCCTCCGCACTTTGAGGGACAGACATCGCAGTAGGGTTAAGGGTTCAATCACTCGTACTGCTGTCGAGAGTGATTGCCCTACGCTGTCTCTACTGCATGATTCGTTGGCTGGAATGGCCTCCGCTACTCGATCTCCGGTCATAATCACTAGATAATAATCACTAGATAGATGTCTGCTCTGCGCCAGTGCGTGTGGGGAACGTCTTCCAGATCATCTAAACTGCAATAGAGAGTCCAGATTCGCGTTTGATGAAATACTGCCACGTTGTCTGACGATGGAATGGATCGGGGAGAAAACAAGCGAACATCGGCGAGTGGCTTCCACCCTCAGATTTCATTCAAAGCTCTTAAACGAGGTACCCGCTATTAGTTTCTAGATGCCCTTCGTGCGAGTGAAGGGACGTATAAACACCCTTCATGATCTACGAACGACATGTGTACCATATATACTCAAACGAGGCTTGCAGTTCTTAGGTGTTAAAAGAAAAATCAGCAGTGCCTGTTTACGTTTCCGTGAAGTTTCCTGTCATGATCATTCTGCCATCTGAAGTGAGCTGTCTGTACAGTCAAAAAACGCACCCGTCTTTCTAGTGTGTGTTTCATGAACTCCAATGATGGTGCAGAGGAATGAATGAACGGGTGATCTAGAGTCATTAAGCCGAGACGGTGTTTATGCCATTATTAAGAACAGTTTGATAATCATCGAGAAATCTGTGTGTGTCCCCATCGCGGCTTCAGGTTCCAGTAACGCCCGGCATTCGCTATCCCTGTCCGTCCAGCAATGCGAAGCGCAACCCTTTTGATGACCCGCCGCCACATGTCCCTTCTCAATTCGCCGCAGACGGAATCGCCTGCCCAGGCGTCTGCAGATTTTCCCCGGAGAGGCACATTTTGCTCTACTTCGGCCCGGAGAGTTGGATCTGAAACGCTGTGCCAAGGAACACGGCTGTACAGATCTCGCCGCCGCATGAGTCTTGTTCTGCGTCGCCAGTCTTCTGGCTGCCGGTCTCTTCGCATTCCATCGGACGCGAATGGACGTCGCAAAGGCAGAGGATTTCCAGCACGCGACCCTCCTTTCCTTGCGTCGTCAAAACGATCGGCACAAGCCTCGACGCAAAAGAGACAGCCGGACAGCGCTGTGCGCCTCCGTCGTCGGACACGAAGGCGACCGGGTCGTTTGCCTGAGAGATGGACACATTCCCGACCATTTAGAACATGCGACTGCAGCATCCTTCATTCACCCGAGCTCGTTTTCTGTTTGATTTGCTCATCTAGCCGCAGATGCGACGCCATTCGCGCGGCAGGGATGGAGGTCGACGGTTTCGAACCCATTGATGCTCCGAAGTGTTTCGCCTCTCCATCCGTCTCGCCTGCCCCTTCCTTCCACAGTGACTGGAGAAGAGAGTCAACACCCTGTGGCCAGCGCAGGCACGTCGAATGTCGTTTATGTTTCTGCAAGTGGCGTGGCATCAGAGGCCGGCCGTCCTCAAACCTCCGAGCAGGAGGTGCCGAAAAGAGGTCGGGAGACGGACAGGACGTCGCCTTGCTGAACGGAAGGGGCGTCTGTTGACCAAGCAGCGCCTGCTATTGATGTGACAGCCCCTTCTGTTGCGTGTTCTAGCGACTGCTGTTGATGTGACAGCCCCTTCTCCTGTCGCTCGCTCCATTCGTCTCGAATGACGTCGATCATCAACCAGTCCTGAATGACGTAGACGCCGCAGAACGGGACCATGAAAGGACGCGCGACGTGCACGTCGCTTTCATCTCGACACGTAATGCTTTAGATTAATCCGCTCTGTGTCGAGCGTGCCGTAGCACTGCCGAGTTTTCCTTATCGTCTCTGTTTTTAGATCTTTCACCCTGACCCGCCCGCTGCTCCGTCTCTCTTCTGTAGAAGGTTTGGCGGCGCAATGACCGATACCGCTCAACACACAGACGCTTCGGAAGAAATAAGTGCTTCCGAATGCGAAGGGACAGGTAGGCTTCGTTCACGCAGCAAGCAGTCTACCTCGACAGCTTCGCCCTCGCACCACCACCCTCCGACGCGTCGTCGAGCGCAGACGTGACCAGACTGTACTTCCGTTTTGGGAAGCAACCGACCGGCGACGAATGCGTCGACGAATGCCGAGAGCCTCACGTCCGTCGACCGATCGCTTTTCCGTCCCGCCCTCCGAGCCGCCGAACACCACGCGCCAACGCCGTCGGACACACGACTGACTCTCTGACCGCTCCAGGCGAGGAAGGTGCCGTCGTCCATCTTGCTGAGACACCGCCGCCCTCCGTCCCGGCCGCATCCGTCCCGCCGAGCGCACCATGTCCCAACGGTCCTTGTCCGACCGCGGCAGTGCGTTCGCCGGTGCACCGAGGTAGACTCTCCGTCCGCTTCGTCGAGCTCGCGTGAGATCTGTCGAGCTCCAGGCGAGCCGTTTGGACGCGAGGACCACACAGAAATCCACCCCTCTGGAGGAGCCACAATCGTCTCTGATCTTCTGTCTGTCCATGCATTCCGAACAGCCTGTGTGTGGCCTGTGCTAGGAGGGGATGGCGGCATCTTTGGCCGCAGCTAGGGACTCCCAGATGAGCTGGATGCTTCCGCGAATCGGAGTGCGTGTCGCCGCGCGGGTTGAACTCTTCAGAAGGCGCAGCAGTCCGACAACACCCTTCCACGCACGAGCATCGCGCGAGGCGCATCGCATTCGTGATCGCCAACTCGGGAATGCCTACGCTTTCGCATGGAAGGCCGGAAAGGAAGGCGTCCTCGTCTGCTGCCTCGAACAACGGAGGCACTGCTGCATCCGGACCACTGTGCGGCGCATGTGCCTGAGGGTGGGAGACGGTGACGTCTGTGCTCTGAACGGATTTGTCCAGAGGGAGATCGGGAGATCGGAACTGGAGGTCAAGGCGCCGCTGGATGCGTCGATTCTGGCCCAGAATCCGACGCTCGAGCGTCCGCGTCCGCGTCGAGGAGGCGATGACAGATACATTCCGCTGGCCGTCCAGATCGAGATCGCCGTCGGCGAATCCCAGACCCGCCTCCAAACGCTGGAAACGACGCTGCACTGCCGCGTCCTGTCAGACAGGAGAACGCCTGTTCTCTCTGTCGGTCGGTCGATGAGAGAGGCGTGGGAAAGGGCGCCGCAGTCGGTCAGGAAGGCGGTGAAGCTGCTCCTCGGACGTCGGCAAGCCAAACCGGGAACGGCATCGGGAGACCGCGCCTCGCACTGAACCGACGAGCCAACCGGCTCGAAATCCCTCCAGTTTGCCGTGGAGGTATGATCGCGATCACTGTTATCTATCTTCTTCTTCTTCAACTGAGTCGAGCCTCCATGACACTTTGGCTGCGACCACTCTGCCTGCCGCACTGAAGCATCCGATTCTCTCCGCACGTCTACACCCCCTCTTTGCATAAGGTGATAGATATGTTCTGCCCTCAGTGATTAGCTTACGCGTCAACACGATCTCATCGTCCGATTCGTTTCTGTTCTGCCGGAGGAACTGCAACGGCGTTTGCAGATGAGCAATTAAGAACAGCCAAGTCTAGTTTTGTCTGTCCAGCAACTCCTCCGTTTCCTTTTGCATGAAGAAGAACACGTGCAGTCATCATTATCCGCTACGCTTAGTCATTCCTTGAATAGCAGAGGTCCCGACAGCTTCACTTCAGTGGTTGATGGCTGTACTCGGCCGGGCCCCTCCCTGTCCGTGGCAGCTGTTTCCTGTACTCTTTGTCCGTCATCGCTGCCACTGTTCATGAACACACACAGGATGAAGGACGTCGATACTCGTGTCCCGTTTGAACCGAAACGCGCGCGATCTCCCGATTTTCCACGTCTGGGAAAAACAACACATTGTCCTTCTCATTTTGTCGTCAAAACAGAGGTGGTCGATACGGACCACCAGCACTTGTGCACGTTACGTACGCTATCAGTCTGTCGCAACCACGAACACTGACTGCCGTGTAACTGTGACAACCTTTGTTGTGTATTATGCCGTTGTCCTGCTCGCATCAGCTCTCGCGGCGCGGCTGCAGCATCGGAGGCACCAGCCAGTCGATGCACTCCTTCTCCTCGACGTCTCTCGCGACGGCCGCCTTGAATCTCCCGTCGTCGCCGTCCCCGCAACGCTCCTCGATCTGCTGCAGATAGGACAGCAGTCCCAGACAGGCGGACTCGATCACCCCTGCCGCCCTCTCGACCTCCACCTGGACAGCCAGCGTTCGTTCAGAATCCGAGGGGCTGGCAGCGCGGGTCGGACTCTGGCGGTCTCGCCTCCGCAGTTTCCGTAGAGTGGGTCGTCGATGTCCTGTCCGTCCGCCTCCTCCCTGCCCTTCAGCTGCGGGTGGAATTCGCCCAGGCGGCGGACCTTGCGCGAGTACCGCGTCTCCTTCTGGACGGTGTCGTAGACGGAGACCTCCCTCAGGACGTCGGCGGCCGTGTACTTGTCCATGACCAGGATGAGATCGAAAAGGACGATGTCCCTCTCGTAGTCGAACGCCGAGGCCTCGAACGCCTCCGGCAGAACGATGGACAGGTTCTCGGCAGCCTCGAGCGTCGACGGATCCGGAGGCTCCCCCACGTTGTAGTCCCTGGTGCCCTGCGGAAGCGCCCCGTCTCCTGCACGCGGAGGCGGAGAGGCGGAACCCTGGAAGCGCACTCGACGCGCCGGCCGAGCCCCGACTCTGTCAGGAGGTTGTTCATGATGGCCTCGGCCAGGACGGAGCGACAGACGTTGCTCTCGCTGACGAACGCCAGCCGCAGTTTCTGCCGCACACGCACAGGATCTCACGCTCTCCCGGCGACGGAAGGGAGATACGGTGTCGTCGACGTCGACGTCCGCCTTCCACGGGACGGATCGGAAGCTCGGCTGCACGACGGCCCGACTGACGTCGAAGGGCGTCGCGTCGTCGGCCGCCCGCGCGGACGGGTCGACGGGGCGGCGGCCTCGACGCGACGGCACCCTTTCGGGGTCGCGTCTTCGTCTGGAGACGCCCTCCGACCTGTCGGTCGACCGGGCGGCCGTCGCGCAGAGCGGCGAGTGGCGTCCTTCCACGCGAGCGCGGCAGTACATCGGAAACGACGACCATTTAATACATCACAGTCCTTGGGTCTTGTCGAGGCCAATCACTGACTGTCTGTCTAATCTACGCCGTCGCGTCCAGTCACGCGACGGGGAACGAATCTCTGTCCCCGTCGTGCGAGTGATCTTGCGCTCGTCGCCGAGCCACTCGGAGGGGAACAGCCAGTCTTGATGGACGCCCACGACGGTCCAGCGCACTCTCGTGGACTGCGGCAGTCGAGGGTCGCCTTCTGTTCGCGACTTGCTTGGTCAGACTTGAGGGTGACAGGCAGCAACTCACAGGGAAAACATGAGGGGCGTCGATGCGTCAGCCGTAGAAAAGGGGCCGTCGGAGATGAACACGTGAGGCGGGGTCGACGTTCGCACTGGAAAGGAAAAACGGTCGCTCGGTCGTCTCTCGGACCGTTGCTTGCGAGAGAGGGCGGGTGCGGCGGGCCTAGGCCTCGCTGCGTCGACGGCAGGCACGCCACGCGTCGCCGCATTTCTTGCGCAGTCTCTGGACTCTCATTCGGCTGCCGGGAGGGAGGACGCTGCAGTAGATCACATGCTGCCTCTCGTCGACGCGTTCGACCTCGCCCGTCAGCGCGCTGTCCGTCAGGACGTCCAGCTTCACGTATCTCTGGCCCAGGAGACCTTCGTCGGACGGCGCGGGGACGAGGAGGCTCGGAGACTGAAGTCTTGCCGGCTCGACCATCGCCACGACTTCGAGCGTCCTCCCCCTCCCGAGCGTCATCTCGGTGTCCAGCTCGACGTACTCGCCCTCGTCGACCCTCGCGTAGACGGCTCTGACGCGACGCGGCGGCGCGGTCGAGGGTGCGTCGGGCGCCTGGCGGATGCGGATGCGGAAGTTCTGTCCGGCCCTGAGGAGGAAAACGGGCTGCTGCGGCAGAATCGCGTCCGAGATGGCGTAGGCCTCTCTGCCAGGTCGGAGGTGGAAGGGGTCGGACGAGCTGCTTCTTCGGCGGAAGACCTCCACGCCAACGAGGGTCCTCTCTGTGTTCGACGGGCGTTCGGATGATATGCGACGCGCCGTGTCCATGACGCCCGGGCAGAGCAGGCGTCGAATCTGCAGGCAGGAGTCGGCTGCGTCGAAGAGGGCTCGACTGGCTGAGACACGGACCTCGTTCTGTCGCGAGTCTGTTGCGTGTGGCCGGTCCCGCGCTCGGAAGAAGGCGCTGCCGAGTGCCTGCGGTGCGGTGCACCGCTTGATCGGATCGATCTGCAGCAGGTTGCGCAGCAGCGTGTGCGCGTGTTCGCCGGGGACGCAGGCCAGGCGGAGGGAGATCTGTCTGGCCAGCGCCAGGCGGCCGTCGGCTCCGGGACGCTCATCCGGATAGCACAGGCTCCGCCCTGGACAGGACGACGGCTGTCATCGCCTCGAGGGCCTGGGCGTCGGCAGGTACCTGGCAGGATCGCTTCGAGGGCCATTGCGCCGAAGGACCACATGTCGGAGGAGGGTCGAGGTGCTGCCGTGCTTTCGGTCCGCCGATCGGGGAGCGCCAGCTCGGGCGGTACGTGGCTCGCGCTGGTGGCTGAAGGCGGCGGCGGCCGTCTCCTGGATCTCCGGGATTCCGTCGGGCGCAGGTCGAGCAGCTTCCAAGCGTTCTCTCGGGCAAACCACACGACTCTGTTGGGCAGCGGACCTCCAATCGCCCGTCCGCTGGCGTGGAGATCCGCGAGGGCTTCGAGGATCTGCAGCGACGCGTCGACCGCCGCAAGTAGAGGAGGAGCTGTGACGCGGGGTACCTTGTACAGGGCGCTTATCTTCTCTTCGTACGACTGGCCTGGACGGGCCAGCCACTGATCAAATGTGCAGTCGCCGCGCTCGAACACTGAGAACGGCGGACTCCCCGTCGCGTCCTCCACCGTCTCGATCCACCTGCAGCGACGGACGGGGCTGCCGAGATTCCTGCCGGGTCGGCAGTGCGGACCTGCAGAGGCGGGCCGGATGGGCGGATGCGCGGTCGATCTCGGCTGTCTCGAGCGGAGCGGCGTCTGTGCGGAGGTGCAAAAAGACTTTGTCTCCCGATGGAGTGTGAACCGCGTGGCGGAGGCACTGCTCGTCGTCTGTCCCGCCTTCGGTGACGCGGTACCTGCACACGAGATGCCGCGACCGTTCTCAGAGGGAGGCTCTCAGACTTGTCGGCGAGGACGGCGCCGCACTCGACGTCCTCGGGGGTCTTGGCGACGCTCTTGGCACCGCCCGCCGTCTCCCCTCCCCTTCCGCGGAGGAAAGGGCAGCTGACAAACGGAGTCCTCTTCGATCGCGTCCTCGCCTGCGGCATCGACGCATCGCACAAACCCCGCCGGCCAAGCCGTTGCACTACCGCGTGCGGCGGAGCTTGGAGTTCCTTCTTGGCCTTGGTCGAGGCCATCATTCCTTCCGGCGCCATCAGCACGTCGGTATCTGTCCCCGCGGCCAGCGAGGCACTGCACTCAGGGCGGATGTTGGCAGGGGAGCGAGCGTGCGCACCTTGACGTTCTATGTTCAGTTCGTTGCCAAAACTCCATGTTCGTACAGATGATGATGATGTTACAGCAGTGCTCGTTCTTCTGCAGGAGATGCCGAAGCAGCTCCTACGCCAAGGAAGTGTGAGAACCGTTTCTCCCGTCGAAGGGCTCTCACTCGAGCCGGCTCGGATTCTCGCGACCGCAGACGGTCTTCCCTTCGCAGCACAGAAGGTCGAGACGTGCGAATCTCGACCGTGCGGAGCGGGAACGCAGCCTCGCGCGGGCGGGAGGGACGACGAGGCGGGAGAGCGCGGTACCGTGGCGGTAATTGAGCAGGGGCATTGAATGTTCCTTCTGCGCGCTCGGCGGCAGCCTCCGTCTTCAAAGAAACGACGTTCGCCGCTGCGGGATTCCCAGCTCGGCGTCTCTCCCAGCGACGACGCGGCCGAAGGACAGGAATCGCCAGGTCGTGTCAGCGACGTGCAGAGGGATGCCGTTCGGAGCGCGGTGGCAGACGGGAGGATCGAGCCGGTCCTTTTGAGACAGACGGGGCCGAAACCGCAGCCGGCGACGACCGGCGCAGACGCGCCGAGGCACTTCCCCTGAGAGAGCGATTCTCGGGATGCCGGGGCCAACCGTCCGAGCTGCGTGATCGAACGGCGCAATGCGGAGGCGTGGCATCGTGAGCGGCGACGGCAGAAGGGCTCCGTCGGATCGGCGCCGGCGGGCGAGCCCACCGTCGACGCGACGAGCCGCAGCGGACAGGAGAGGGGTCCGCCGGCGACACTGCCCGCCATCGCTTGCCGGACGAGGAAGGCTCGCCGCCGTCACGTCACTGCGCTGGTAGGAGCGGTCGACTCACGGGTCATGTCTGTCACGTCACCGCGAGCGCGTCTCGTCGACTCGCGCACTGTTCGAGAGGTCCCCGTGTTGCTCTCCTGTTCAGATTCTTTCTCGGCAGTTCTGCTCCGACATCGACGTCCTCGACCGACGGCGCACCGACCGCTGCCTTCCGGTCTCCCCACGCGACGCGCCGGAGGCATCAATGGCCGCAGCTGAAGAATGCGAAGCAGGTGACGCCTTCTCGCCGAAGTCGACCTGACGCGTCGGCCCACTTCGGCCGCCTTCGAAGCGACACATTCGCCGAACGTTCGCGTGCGGCCACCCACACACGGTGTCTTGTTCTAGACGCGCAAGGCGAAGTGGATAAGGCCGCGTCTGCCGAAGGACATCGCCGGGACCCGACGCCCGAGGTACGCGCACCGCGAGACGACGAGTGACTGAGCTCGGGCGTCCAGGCTGAGGAATCGCTCGGTCCGGCTCCGGCGCGAGGCTGCTCTCGTTCCTTCGTCTCCGACTGCGGCTGCGTCCGCGTCCTCGTCCAGGCGGAACGCCTGACGAAGTCGTATCCCTCCCACGAGACGCTGCTCTTCGGCAGAGGGAAGGAAGCGTTCGCCTTCCGCGACTGCGACGCAGATGGCGGATTCGTGTTCGGGTCGAAGAACGGAGAGTACTGCCTGCTCCGAATTCGCATCGAGAACTCGCCCGGCGACCGGCAGGAGCAGATCGACAGCATCGTCGACGTCCAGATGCTGTACCAGAGCGGAGGCACGCTGAATCTCAAGACGGCCGAGGGGCAGCACCGTCCGCTCTGCAAGGAGGTGGTGGCGCTGCTGGAACCGGAAGCGCTCAGAACGAGAGTGTCGAGCGGTTCCCCTGCAGACCTCGAGAAGTCGTGCCGTCGAGGCGTGAGATTCCAGCTTCACATACAGGTCGCTCTCGCGGATTCGGGTCGCCAGGTGGACATCGCCAAGACGATCTGCTGGAGGACGGTGTCCTCCGCCAGACCGTCGATGCTGTACGGGGGACAGGGCATGGGTTGGAAGCACATAACGTCCTTCTTCGGAGCTGGACTCCCGCGCCAGTCCGCCAAAGAGGAGAGCGCAAAGGGCGACGCCGAGATCCAGTCCCATGTCCGCAAGAAGGGCCGGCAGAGAGGCGCGCAGCCGGAGGTGTCATGGCGGGCCTGTCTCTAACCGATCTCACGCAATCGAGTGACGGTCACTCTTCTGCGCGGGAGTTGAACGTCTGTCTAAGAACATCAGAACATCGAGGTTTCCGTCTGTAGCTGTCCAAGTTATCCTTCTCAAAAGCACACAAAGAACTCAACGCAGGTTAAGGAGCCGGCTCCACTGCGAGCGTCCCTGCAGTTTGTCGCGCACACTCGATAGACGACTCCGACTCTTGGGATGCTCCGTGCTTCCGACGTTCATCGCTGTTTTCGTTTGCTCTCGCGACTCGGATATTGGCAAGGAAAGATCCAAGTGGGTGTCCGATGTGTTATCCTGATGCGTACTTGCGAACACCGGGCGTTTCTGTACATCGTTGTGCCCGACAACGTGTAGTCAGCGAGGCGTCAACGAAGAAACTAGAAGGTCGTCGTGTTTCTGACGCGGAGTGCAGCACCGCGTTCGCGGTGCGCGTTGCGTCCGTTTAGCTGAACACTGTCGCCACCGCTGACGGCCTACCTTCACCTTCGCGCACAGACGCGTTGTCTGGAGCGCGAACGTGGAGACGTCAGAAAGTATTTACACTGAGAGGGCCTTCCTCGAAGAGCAGGACAGCGAGGCCAAAGCGAAACGGCAGCCGGAGAATAACGCCAAGGCAGTGATAGGCATTGACGCTTTGGCAGGCCAAATCGACGACGAGTTTGTTGCTTCCAGTGGCTGCTGTCTGCTCAGACGGTGGAATCCGAAGAGACATCGAGGGAATCTGCCGCCTTTGTGTCTTCTATCGGTTGATGGGAGTCTACCGGGAAGTGCCTTCCTTAGCAGTCAACCCAAGTCATCGCTTGGCACAAGGAGCTTTGTAGTGAGTTGATGACTCGGGGGTGATGTCCGACTCTGAGACAGCAATTCTGTCTGTCCGTGGCACTCAGAGGTAGACTAGACATACATCGCTGACGGCATTATACCCGGCTCGCCCAGGCACCTGCTTCGGGCAAGAGCTGCCTGTCATCGCCTGCCGACGCGGTTTAGGCTGATGACGACTTTCCCTAGAGGACGACCAAGAATACACCTCCCTGAGGCAGAAACTGACAGCGGAGACGACGCGCGTCCGTTCAATAAAGCAGCAAGGAGGATGCCTACCAGCGCTGGAGCAAACTTCGGTGCAGTTTACAGCGCAGCGTGTTCGTGTTCGAGGAGATGAAGAGATTTTTCGTTTCGGGGTCAGATCCAGTGATCCTGTCAAACGAAGTCTGGAAAGAGAAACGACACTGTTGGGTGGCCAGCATCAGGTGATCCACCCCTGCTCAGCAAACGCCTCTCCAAAAGACAAACAAGATCTTCCATTGAGTCTGAAATTGCGCATCCGAGAGCTGTTGGGCCTTTAAACGCGCTCAGCTCTGTCGTCAACGAAGTGTTCCACACCATCGGCGTCGAGAGCTTTCAGAGTTTTCGACGCAGGCAGCTCGTCCAGCATCGAACTCATCGCTGTGCTCCGACTTATGGTTGAATCGACCATCAATCGTACTCGATCTTGAGCGGACACCACGTTCTCGTCCTTCCTCTCAAACAGGCGGCATTCTTTCGCACCGAATCGCAGATAGAAGGGGCGTTAAGATCAATCCTTCGGTGCCTTCATATCTACACATCCTTCCGTCTCGTGTACCTCTAGGCGATCGAATTATTTGGTCAGCGGATTGCCATCAAGTCGCATCGAGAAGATCAATTGACGAAATGGTCATCTTGGTGATCTTCGCCTCGATTTCCATGACACGAACGCACGCGGGCGGACATGACTCTACTACAGCTTCTTGGTCTTCGACGACACTTGCGTGTTTCCGAACGACCTGCAGGTGGTTCGCCGTTGCACAAGCGTTGAGCTATCCGTGTTGGCCGAGCTCTTCAGCGGGCTTTGTCCATCCCTCGGACGACAGCGCGTTGTGAACTCCAGTCTTAGACTGATGACCGCCAAGCCGTCGTCCTGGTCTTACTGGGACGTACACATACACGCGTTGTCTGCCATTGAGCCTCGTCTATCGAAGACCCGCTCTGATGGTGAGAAGACTGCAACGAAGTCGGACGTAGCTTACTGTGATGTCGCGGTACAAAACCGCGTAGACATTCAAGAAGCTGACAGGGTGTACGTATCATCCGCTGAATTCGTTAAGAGAGCCGGAGGAAACAACTCGGGGCAGACTTCTCTCGCGTTCTCTGCTTTGGACCGCTGGCAACCGACATCCAACCGCTCGCGGTGCGTAACCTATTGCAGCAGCTTCACATTGCGGCAAAACCGTTCTGCTTCTCAGTGCCTTGGCAAAGTTTCAGTAGGAATTCTAGTCAGATTTCGAGAAGAGTTCAGGTGAACTGCGCGAGAACTGATTCTTCTTCAGCTTTTCGGCAGACGTCGGCTGAAAAGAGCGCAAAGCTGCGACAGTCGGAAGACAGAAGAGTGGTGTCCCGTTCCATTGTCCGTGCTGTCAACGAAAACAAAGCTGATGGCCTCGAGGGCAATGACCGGTCCTTCCGTCGCCGCCAGTCACTCTGAACGTCGCAGAGATTCTGACAGTCGGGTACGCAGAGGCGCCCCTGAAAACGCGGACAGTTCAGTCGATGCAGTTCTGTCGCAAGACACACATGTCCATCCGATGACGCTCCAGGGCGATGTTCCTCTTGGCATAGACGCCGGAATCACTCACGCCGCAACAGACACGAATGCTGCGAGAACACTCGACGATGTGCGCCCCTCGTGAACTGGCTCTCACTCTTTTTTGACACGACATCTTCTGTGTAGTTCTTCAGCGGCCGTGTGAGTGATCCGGAAGGCGTCCGCCATCTGAACGCATGGATGGTCCGTCACTTCGCGTTCGGGTTTCTGGATCTCGTCTTCTCCGTGGAGCGCTTTCTGCCCAATGCCGACTCCAATGTGCCGTTCCATAGGAGAGGCACTGCGAAGACTCGGAGATTCTCGGATGACTTCTTGCCCAGGCACTCGGTGTATGTACTGAGCACCGGCGAGAGTTTCCGGATTCGCATTGCGATCGGCCGTGACTGCCGACTGCGTTTCCCTCTGCAAGAAGTGGTCTCGGTGAAAGTCATTCCACCTGACGGAGAGGGGCAGTTTGTGGAGGTCTGGCAACGGAATAGGGGATATGCTCTGGACGCCTTGGGACTCGTCGATCCTGGCAGATTTGAATCGGACAAACTGAACAGGAAATGTCCAACCTACGGATTGATCGACGCGAAGTACGTCAGGCTGACGGTTCGTGTGACGTTTCGCCTCGGCGACGCCTTTCCTCACGATATGGAAGCCTGTTCAAACATTTATCTTCAGCTGAAGCGACCACCGAAATTGCTGAAGCTAATTGAGAGGCTGCGCGAGTGGAGGGGTCCGAAGAGGCACACCTTCGACGCCAAGCGAAAACTCAGGCGGCGAAAATGAGGAGTGCGACAGGCTTCAGAAGCATTCGTCTCATCGATTCATCACAAATGACAGGACAGAGTTCACACACGTTATTTTCCTAGTTCGTTGTCCATCTGAGCAAATCGATCTTTTCATTGGCGACAGACATGTGCTTCTTTCTTCTATAGAAGAGAGAATGAGGTATTGAAAAGCTCTTGGGAGGTTGTGGAGAACTTGACAACGTTCTTCGCAGCGGAGAGAGTACGACTTCCTTCGATTTCCTGAAACTCCCGGAGAATCAATCCATTTACGTTTCCGCATCGCTTCTGCGGTCCACGGCATTATGCGTCCAACTATTTTGTTACCCTTGTGGTACGTTGCCTCTCTGGTCTTCATGGAGGTGTTCGCTCTGACGGAGAGTTGGGGCGGTGGTGATCATAGCCGAGTAGTCAGCCGTTCGTTTTTGGCCTCGGAATGACGCTGTAAAACACTCTTCGTCCTGTGCAACTTGCCAAACTGTAAACGTACTTTTAGAATGAAGCACATGGTGTGAGCGAAAAGTGCGAAACACTTGACATTCGACCGGTGGAACCTTCGCTCGTCTACATGACACACTCGCAGTAAATGGACGACGCTCATCGAACGGTCAATTCTTTTGATTCGCGTCGGTTTCCAGAACCGCGTCACAGCGGCAGCTTTCTTCCTCAACCTACGGGTTTCTCTCTGAACGAATCCGACACTTCAATTGTCGATCATTCTTGATGACCGAAATCGCGCATCAGGATGGGTAGGCTGTTCGGCGTTGTAGGGTCAGTCCTTTTCTCAGCCTCCGCGCATAGCGGAAGACCTCGTCGTTGTAATCGAAGAGCGGGATCTTTCGCTGCTCTCTGTTTATTTTTTGCATCGCCTCGTGACGCAAACCAAGACTGACGTTTTAACGACATTGTCCGCCCATCCCCTCTTAACAAGCAACGAGAATTCCCAATAGGTAACCACATCTATCTGTAAAATGCTACCGCTGTTGGGAATGGTGTAAGCAACGCAAAAGAGACTTAGAATCGGAAGACACGCGACACCGTCGATAGACAGCACTTCTTCTTAATTGGGGGGTTTTACATGGGGTTCACACAAGGTATATCCCATGATCATGCAACAGGCAGAAGGGTTCTCCACAGCCAAAGCTCGATCAGAAGCTGGGAAGCTGACCAGGTCAGTTTGAGGGATGCAAGAAAACTGTCCAAATGGGACAAGTAGTCAATGGAGAGCCGGTACGGGAAAGCAGAGTCGTAGAGGTAGTGTGCATGGCGGAGTAGAGTCAAATGAGGGCAACTCAAGAGGTGGTTCCGAGTTTCTAAATCTGGGAATCCAAAGCGACATTGGCTGGTTTGTTGTGCAGATAGGCAATGGGATAGACAGCACTTGTAATGTAAACTCGGGAACACGAGATAGCTTTACGAAATTGTCGCTTTTAAATACCAGGATGGTTAATGATCCCTAACTTCGCGTCTAACAGCTGCGAACTTGTGCGTGCTTCTGACCACCATACCCCTGTTGTTTCGAGGAAGTTGCAAGGACGTTATCCATCCGTCGCTCTCTACGGCTTCAAGGCGCCTGGATGGTCATTGAATCTGCAACAGTCGCGACGGTTGTTCTCGGTGATTCGTGTGTCTAATCTCCAACAGCCACGGTACTCAGTTTTTGTCTTTCTCAAGGCAAGGCGAATCGGACATTTGCGTTGTCGTGATACTCAAACGTAGACAAACTTCGGCGTTCGTTAACGTCGATTCGCCGAAGACGTTTTTGTCTTCTGTGTGATATTTTCGACGGTTTGCTGGTTTCCGGGCATTAGGGTTTTGTTCCACGCGGTCGATAACCTTTGGTTTGTACTTTTGCAAGAGCTGTTGTATCAATGGCACTGACGGGAGCTTTGCTGACTTACTTGCAAGGCAAGTTTGTCGACCGTGTGTACTTCCGGCAAATTCGGTTTCGGATGTATCGTGCCGTAGTCGCGGGGTACAGCGCCTTCATGTATGGAGAGCGTGGTTTCGTGCATGACGGAGTAGACATTGTTGACACCGACGACTTCACGGATATCGAGTCCTTGACCCGTCTTACTCACGTCAATCGATTGTTCTCCGCTTGGCTACGTGCCAGCGATGCGAACGGGCCAACGACTCCGTTCGTGGAGTTCACAGACGACGACGGCAGGCAGCGAAACCGTAACTGGGGGCAATTAGTCGAAGATTTGTACAGCCTTGTACAAAGGGAAGGTTACTCGACAGATCTCGTTGCCACCATGGACGGCCTTGTGTTGTGTGTCTTCTGCCTCGCTCACTATGGCGACGACGACACCTTCTTTACCCAACAAGATGTGTTAGGCGGGCCGATGATCCGGCATATCGCACGGATGTTTCTACTTTCGCTAGGAAATCCGCCTCAGAATCTTTGAGTAGATACGGTGATACAAGAAGTGGACGAGAGACAGCCGGAGCTGGAGGCGGAGGGAGACGGAAGATGAGAGGCAGCCGA
Source organism: Botrimarina sp. (assembly GCA_965263145.1). Lineage (GTDB taxonomy): Bacteria > Planctomycetota > Planctomycetia > Pirellulales > Lacipirellulaceae > CAYGQU01. The sequence goes on along the minus strand of CBDHGO010000006.1, from coordinate 84,007 downwards.
AGCCCGAGGAAATGGTCGTGGAAGCGGACGTGTCTTCTACGGTTCTCCACTAACATCTGCAGTTGGCGCAGTTCATTTCTTAGGGAACTGTCCTCTGTTCTGAGTTGTTCCCTGTCGCGACAGTCAGCTTGTCTGTGCGCTATGTCAGACGAAATCGATTGATTACGATGGAGATCCGTCCCTTCGATGGCAAAACTCGAGCGTTCGTGGTGGAAATACTTCTCAAGATCAAGCGGCACCAGGCTAAGCCGCTTCCTATCGGGCACTTCCCCACGCGCGTTCATCTTGCACGCTTTCACTGTCTCCCAGAGCACCAATCCAACCAATGCCGCTGCGGCTGCCATGTCGAAGAAAGCCGAGACCATCTTCTTTGTTGCCTCCATCTGACTCTCCTCCGACATGAGAACTATCATTATGACCACACTTTTCCGTGTCGGCCTTCCCTAGACTATCTGTTTCACTTAGACAGTTTCCTTAAGGCACTTAAACTGACCTGAACCGCAGCTCTCTTTCCTTGTCCATTTTGCCGAGCAAGCCCTATGTTGAACGTACGACCGTACCATGGGATATACCTATCTGTGAACCCGTGTAAAACTCCAATTAAGAAGAAGAATGGAGATCCGTCCACAGATCCTTCATGCCTAATAATGAGGCCATTCTTTCCATTTGATCTGGCAGCTATATGATCTGCCACTTTTTCTCTATTCTCCACGAGCATCCTCTCGAGGACAAGTATCTTATCTCTGAGTTCCCCCAATGCCGCTTTGTTAGTGTCCTTAGCCATCTGGTCCTCCATGTTTAGAGCCTTATATTTGCACAACCGATAAGGCAAGGCTCATTGCGAGGTCTTTACTTGGTGCTCGAGAGCATCGCACTGGCCCTCGGACTTCTGCGCTAGCGCATCTACCTGGCCCATTACATCTTTGTTTCCGGCGATGGCAAATTGCATGTGTGATGCCCAAGAATCTAGAGAATTCGTCGTGTTAATCACTGCTTGTCGAGATCCTGCCTCTTGAAGAAGCTCCCTTTCGATTCTTTTAGCCCATTCTGACTCTAAGTAGTTGAATCCGTCTCCAAGACGCTCAACCTGTTGCACATTTGTTTCACTTATAAGTCTTTCAAATACTTTACGAGGGTTTCAGATTCTAGGAGACTTTCATCTACGGCACGTACCCATTCCATAAGTCGACAAGCCAGTGCTTTCGTCTGTGAATCTCTGTCCGGCATCCGGAAGGTGCTGGCTTGGATGTCTTATGTTACTCCAACTAGTCTTCGTTCTTCTTGTCGCCGGTCGGGGTGCTGTGAACCCGACCGTCGGCTAGAACAGTAAATGGAGGGCATTTAAGATCGGACTGTCGGCGACATTAATAAATGAGGGGAGCCGAACGGTCATTGACGCTGTGATCTTGTGTCCGAAGCAAAACCGCCGGTAACGTATCGTTTGGGGCGTCGAAGCGTGTTGGCTACGTCATGGGCCCGCGACGAGGTTTACACCGTCACACTCCTCGCCGGTACTAAGCTTCGCTGGGGAGGCCCACCCAGTGGCGGGTGTGGTCACACTGAAGACCAGGATCGCCGAGGAGGATGCCGAACTGACCTTCGTGGTCGTGACGGACGCGCCCCAGGCCATCTTAGGGATCCCAGGGCTCCGGAGATTCGGGATACAAATCGATTTCGGCGCGGACAGTCTGAAGACAAGCTCAGGCAGCTAAGTATATTGCCACCAAGTCGGGTCAGTTCGAGCCCGACGGACGGGCAAAAAACGCCTAACGCGGGGTCCTCCTGCCCCGCACAGAAATCAACTAGGGAGGGGGACAGACCAGGACCGGCCCCTCAACCTCGTGCGGCTAACGTACACCCAGGACCTGGGAGACAAGACGATAGTGCGGATCCAGACCGGGAGAGTGCTGCTGCCCCTTGGCCGCCCAGTCGCCATCGGACCGAAACAGACTGTGGCCAGGATCATCCCAGTACGCGTCGAAGGCAGAGGGGTGAGGGGGATTGTCCCCATCAGCCAGACCAAAGGACTGTTTGTCTCGGCGAGTCTATCGGAGGCCGGTCAAGTGCGAGTACAACTGTTCAACTCGGCAACGGAGGCGAGGATGCTAGCGGCCAAGCTGTGCCTAGTAGCAGTGCTTCTCATGCCGGACGCGCGTGTAGAGATAGAACAGGAAGAAGCGGAGACCCTTTGCAACGCGGAGGACACCGAGGCCCAAAATCACGACTGGACCAAGCGGTACCCACGGGTGTTCGCGGAACCCACCTTCGACCAAGACGATCGAGCCAGCGACTTGGAGGTAACGAGGAAAGAGATAGAATGGAGGATACCCTTCGACGAGATCCAGGTGGCGAACAGAGGTATAGAGTACGGTAGAGGCGATATATCCCCGGAGGAAGCCAGCGAGACCCTGCGGACGATGGAACGACAAGGAGTAATCCGACGCATGCACCCCGACGAAAGAGCCTTGTTCAGCCCGGACCTATGGGTGAGGAAGACGAACGGCTCGGTGCGCCCGACGATCGACCTACGGCTGGTAAATCAATACTCAGAAACATGGCGCAATGTGAATCCCGGAGTCCTAGCAACGCTGCGGCAGATCCCACACCACTGGAGGGTGTTCACTCTGCTCGATTTGGCGCAGGGATTCTTTCACTCACCGATCGATCGGGATCTGCAGCAGCTGTTCGGCTTCGAGTGGGACTCGAAGCGCTGGACATACCGAGTCCTCCCGATGGGCTGGTCGAGCACCCTTGGGCTGTTCAGCAGCCGAGTTAGGTCCATCCTTGAGGACACCGAATCGGTGACGTACGCTGACGACATCTTGGTCGGTGGACCAACGAGAGCGGCCCACGACGCGGCCCTCGAACGAGTATTGGAGCGACTGGATCGCTACGGCCTCCACCTCAACGCAGCGAAACTCCAGCTGGCGAAACCGTCTGTGGTTTTTTTCTGGGCTTCGATGTCTCAGAAGGGGGATTCAGTCTAGAAAGCTACCTCAAGCAGCAGGTCGGCAAACTACCGACAGCGTCGACTTCCTGGCAATTACGGAAGATACTTGGGGTCTTGAGCGTCTTCAGACCTACATGTGAACGTCGAGCGGAGATCCTGGAGCCGATCCAGCGCGAGTTGGCGAAGGATGCGAAGCACCGCCTGCCGTTAACGGAGCTGCAGGAAAGCGTGAGGGCGACGTGGCGACGGATCCTGGAGACCCACACCCGCGTGATGTTGGACCCGCCAGGGCCACAACAGTGGCACCTCAGAGTCGACTGGAGCACGGAAGCGAGAGGGTACGCGTTGTGGGCAGGGGCCCCACAGGACGGTGTGCTCGTCGGGATAGGAAGCTCACGTCACAAGTTGCCGACGTCATCGATGCTGGGGAAGCTACACACTGTCATCTGGGCACTCAAGGAAACGACCGAGCTCACCAAAGGAACGAAGATCATAGTGGAGACGGACTTAGAGAGCGCAAAAAGGCGTCTGGCCCGACCTCCGACCGGAGAGGCGATCAAGGATGTGAGAGTTTTGCGATCGCTGGCATGGATGGTGGCGAACTTCGGACCTCGATTGGAGATAGCGTTCCTGCCGGGAGAGGATAACCAACTGGCGGATCTGCTGAGTCGGTGGAGAGACCTTGGCGCAGAGACATCTGATCCGACGTCAGCCGCAGTCCACGTGGCCGAAACAGAGACAGGCACGACTGAGGCGAGCGCATGCTGGTCATTGGAGCGAGGGAAAGACGTAGAAGCACCTGCAGCGCGATGGAGTCCTCTGGGAGACGGCGAGGCGAGAAGTAGCACGGTACGTGTCGGAATGTGAGGTGTGTCAGCGGTTCGGACGGGTAGAAGAAAGTGAGCCGTGGAGGGGGTTGCAGGTAACCCGGATCAACGAGGTGGTCGCCGCCGATTTCTGCGGGCCTTTGCACTGGAAACATGGCCGACGACGCTTCGGTTTGGTCCTGGTGGACCTTCTTCTTAATTGGGGGTTTTACATGGGGTTCACACAGAGGTATATCCCATGGTCATGCAATTGGACGTTTGCCAAGAGCAGATCACTACGAAAGAGCGAGGAAAATAGTCATGTCAGTTTAAGGGACGCAAGAAAAGCGTCCAAGTGAGACAGATAGTCCAAGGAGAGCCGGTACGGGAAAGCAGAGTCGTAGAGGTAATTCGCACGACGGAGTGTAGTCAGATGAGAACAGCTCAAGAGATGCTCCCGTGTTTCTTCGTCTGGGCAGTCCTGGTGGACCTGTTTAGTCGGGCGGTGCAGGTCACCCTGTGTATAAAGACCAACAGCCGAAGTGTGATCCGGGGGTTACAACGATGGATTGAGACCTTCAGCCACGCCCATAGGCCAGTGGAAACCCTGATGACGGACAACGGGTCCGGATTCGTGAGTCAGGAACTGGCGAAGTGGCTGACACCACGAGGAATCCGACACATGCGATCGGCAGTGTACTCGCCGTGGTCTAACGGCACAGCCGAGAGGATGGTGGGGACGCTGAAGGGAAGAGCGGAGCGAATGGCTTTCGAGGGACCAGTAAATGTCCAACGCATCGAGGACATCCTTAATGACGCTCACAACGAGGGCACTGACCACACTGCCAACGAGATCGTGTGGGGGCGATGTCGCGATGGCACCCGGGCAGACACCGCGCAGCTCGAGAGATGGAGGGCCGCGGTACGAGAAAGGAGATTACATCGGCAGTCTCAAGTGACAGACCGCTGGAAGCGACGGAAGAAGCGGCACGGAACCCGTTTGCATATCGGCGATGAGGTACTGTTGTACCAACCAGAAAAGCGGCGGTATGCATTGGAGTCCCCTTGGCTGGGACCCTTTGTCCTTACAGAGAGGCGAGGCCGCGTGCAATGGAGAATGAGAGAGAAGACCGGGTCCCAGAGAACGGTCAAAGGGCACGTTCATGTCAACCGACTGAAGAAGTACCGAGGTCGGAGTGCGCAGGGAAGCCTGTGAACCCGACCGTCGGCTAGAACAGTAAATGGAGGGCATTTAAGATCGGACCGTCGGCGACATTAATAAATGAGGGGAGCCGAACGGTTATGGACTCTGTGATCTTGTGGACGAAGCAAAACTGTCTGTAACGTATCGTTTGGGGCGTCGAAGCGTGTTGGCTACGTCATGGGCCCGCGACGAGGTTTTATAGGTGCGCAGCGAAAACGAACTCAGCGGGAGACTTTACACTGTCGGGAACAAGGTCCTACAAGGTCCAGATTGTTCATTAAACACTTGCGCGGTGACGTGACTTCCCTAGGCAGATGAGTCATCATGCTGCTGGAACTATAGAAAAGGACCCTTTCACAGTCTAGGAACCCTTCTTGACAAGACAACAGACGCCCCTTCAAACACATGATCCACTTCCAACAAGGCAGTCCCGTCGCTATGGAAATCTTGGTGACACTTCTGTCGCCTTGATGGACTGGATGAGACATGACAAGACTCGACAAGACTTATCTGCAAGCGTGGGGTCGACAAACAAGCGGCGATCTGTGCCAGAGGAGTCACATCGCACTCGAAAAGAAGAGGTCCGGATGAGCTGTGTGTTCGTTCACTTGTAAGGTTTCTTTTGTATTTCACGTTTCACTCTGGCCGACGAGGAAGCGCGCAACATTTCTCGGGCTTCTGTACCGTACGCTCCTCTTTACGATCACCCGACTTTCTTGTCTGTGCTCGCACACTTCAAGAACGCCGAACGCCAAAGACTTGAGGCTACTGACCTCTTCAACCGGGGAGCGGAGAGCACTGTTCACAACGTTTCTCTACTTGAGGACGAGGTCACAGCAGGTCCACGGAGACGCGTATTTGTGGAGAGCCGCCGCAAAAAGTGTCATCTGAAGACGACGTCCCGGCAGCCCCACGACGACAGCCATGTTCGCCAAGTTCCGAAACCATCCATGTGCACGAGAGGTCGAAACGCAGAAGCGATTACGGCACAGATCATTCGCCAGATTGGTTCACAGATTTTGTCGGATCAAATGGACGGAATGGACGCATTATGGATATAAATGATCGGTGGACGGACGGATCTCAATTGTAATCAATCGTTTTCGACTGACAATCGGCATTAATCATTAACCGCATCTATCTCATCTATCCATATATAATGCTTGCCGCGGTACGATTTTCGTCCTTCGCCCGTTGAAGCGAACGCTTTCGTTTTCGTCGTATTCAACGTCGTAAATACTTCAGCGTTCGTTAACGTCGATTCGCCGAAGACGTTTTTGTCTTCTGTGTGATATTTTCGACGGTTTGCTGGTTTCCGGGCATTAGGGTTTTGTTCCACGCGGTCGATAACCTTTGGTTTGTACTTTTGCAAGAGCTGTTGTATCAATGGCACTGACGGGAGCTTTGCTGACTTACTTGCAAGGCAAGTTTGTCGACCGTGTGTACTTCCGGCAAATTCGGTTTCGGATGTATCGTGCCGTAGTCGCGGGGTACAGCGCCTTCATGTATGGAGAGCGTGGTTTCGTGCATGACGGAGTAGACATTGTTGACACCGACGACTTCACGGATATCGAGTCCTTGACCCGTCTTACTCACGTCAATCGATTGTTCTCCGCTTGGCTACGTGCCAGCGATGCGAACGGGCCAACGACTCCGTTCGTGGAGTTCACAGACGACGACGGCAGGCAGCGAAACCGTAACTGGGGGCAATTAGTCGAAGATTTGTACAGCCTTGTACAAAGGGAAGGTTACTCGACAGATCTCGTTGCCACCATGGACGGCCTTGTGTTGTGTGTCTTCTGCCTCGCTCACTATGGCGACGACGACACCTTCTTTACCCAACAAGATGTGTTAGGCGGGCCGATGATCCGGCATATCGCACGGATGTTTCTACTTTCGCTAGGAAATCCGCCTCAGAATGCTCTCGTGGATGTGGCCATACAGGTGGGCCCTGTGGCCGAAGCGTTTGATGCGGCGACACAGGTGGACACGCAACATCTAGAGTTGGAAGAGGCAGAGGCGGAAGCGGAAGACGACGAACTGGAGCAGCAGCCTGGTCCGAGACACGAAGACGATCAGCCGCAGCCGAAGGAAATGGCTATCGAAGCAGACGTGTCTGCTAAAGAAACTAGGCGTAAGCGACCACCGCAGTCCGAAATCGAGGAGGAGGAAGTTCATGTGGACGAAGAGGGAGACGTGACTATGGGAACAGAAACGGAGGAGATGGCGTCTAAGAGCCGCGGTTCCAAACGACGCCGTATCCTGAAATTGTCGTACGAAGAGGAGTCGTTGAGGGCAGAGAAAGCGAAGCAGAACTTTGGTCTTCGGGACACGCCAGCTCGAAAAAAATGGCTGGTGCGCTTGAAAGAGGCGGACGATGCAAAGCGGAAATCGGACGAGGCAGATGGTTCGTCTGAGGGATCTCGGAAAAGGTCGAAAAGGTAGGAGGTGACCGTTGAAGCGGTCCGGCCTGCGGGTGAGGATGCGTCGGAGATTGTATTGGGCGTATTCATGTGGAGGCGAAACCTTGTCGAGATGGGCTGGTGAGGAGAGAGTACGGGTGTCGAGGTCGGCACGGGGAGGATAAGAAGTTGGCGATCTAACGCGTTAATCGGTGATGCATGAAGATGGAGAGAATATGGATAGCGAAATGCGTGGATGACTGCCGAAGCACGACGACCGAGGAAAGCGGGGAGTGGAGAGCGTGGGGCGATTTTGGCGATGGAAGGAGGAAGAGATCTGTGGGGCCGCCATCATTCCTCGACTGCCGCGTGCTGACCTAGATTTCCACGATCGCCACGGCTTGACGCGCGTCTTTTGTTTTTGTGTCTTCGTAGGCAAAGTGGCTTTTTATTTCCCGCGCCAAGCGCTCGCCTTTTCGTTCTTCATTGTGTGTCGTAGGCTTGTTGTTTTTTCTCTGTTTTTTCGTCGCCGCTGCAAACACGCTTCGGGTGTTCTGCGTGTTTTTTTTCTAGAGCTGTGGTCCGTGGATTTCTTGCGTCGGTTTCGCCACGAAGCATCGCTTTCGAAGTCGGTTTGGTGGAGACGTCGGCTTCCACGTGGGAGAGCGGTAGACGGTACGGTACTTCGCTCCACATGGTTCGCCAGAGGCGGTCGGTCGCGTGCGGCGGCGTTGGGAGTTGGTCTAGGGGACGAGGGAACGGTGGTGTGGTCGGACGGTTAAATCGCCAAGGGACAGGTCTGTGCCATTTGCTATGAGGGGTCGAGGAGACTGGAAAGCGCCTATTCGAGACAAGGTTTCGATTGCTCGGTCTGTGGGGGCAACGGAAGAGACGTTGCGTTCTTGTCGAATGGTTGCATGGGCTTCGCGACGGGCATGCGTTGGAGTATTGTATCGGCAGGATTTCATACAAGGGTTTCCAATGTCCTTTATCCGAGATTCCGGGCCTTCCTCTTCGGGTTGTCTGTCTGTCTGTCGGTTGGGCCTTCCTCTTCGGGTTGTCTGTCTGTCGTCTGGGCCTTCCTCTTCGGGTTGTCTGTCTGTCGTCTGGGCCTTCCTCTTCGGGTTGTCTGTCTGTCTGTCTGTCGGTTGGGCCTTCCTCTTCGGGCTGTCTGTCTGTCTGTCTGTCGGTTGGGCCTTTCTAATCGGGTTGTCTGTCTGTCTGGGCCTCTCTCCGGGTTGATTATTTGCTGCGTGTCTGTCGTCGGGGCCTCTCTCCGGGTTGATTATTTGCTGCGTGTCTGTCGTCGGGGCCTCTCTCCGGATCGTTGTTGCCGCCGGGGCCTTTCTGTTCTCCGGACTTGTTACCATGAGTTCGATCGTTATGAATCGAACGGGACTCAAACGAACGTTGTTTGTATTATCCCTTGATTCCGACCGGGTTTGCTGTTGTCCAGGCCGTCCTTGGTCGCTCGAATAGCACAACACCCCTTCGGAGGTGCTGGGCGCGGAAGAAGCCTTGTTGTTGGTGGGTCATCTTCTGTTGGCAAAGGCATGTGGTCGGAAGACCTTAATCATCTTTTTCAACTTGTCATGAATCGCATCTTTCCAGACTCGAGTCCTTCTGTCTCGAGTCCTCAAGCTGATGTGCAAACATAATGTGTAAAGATGAATGTTTGCATCCAAACCAACTCTGTCTAGACTCGCGTGCGCGTTTTTTTTGGTTTTGCGCGGTAGCCGTGACTGGAACAGAACATGCATGACTCGTCAACGGAAGCCATGCAAGGAATGTCGGACGTCGAGACGACCTTCGAGATTGAGCTTTCCGTCGATGTCTGTCGACACGACTCTTTGCATGTCGCTATCACGCGACGACACGTGTTCATCTGCGCCGAACAACTTGTTTGGGCGCATACGACGTGTAACTAGGTCTCGAATCATCCGTCCATGACTCGCTCAAAAACCGATAAATGCGCAGCGCCGACGCGTGCGCGGCCAGAAAGCAAAACCGTGTCCCATCGACAGACGACCGAGAACACCAGTCTGAATCGATACACGGGCAGACATGCCAGGCATACTTGCTTCAACGATACCTACCTGAATGTACGAATGAATTCCGTCCTCTGCTGAATGCACAATTGCATCCAGCGGATATCGTAAGAAGGTGTTCAGTTCGTCTCTTCGACATTTCGCTTCGGATAGAGATAGATGGACGGACATGTAAGCCATCGCTACGTATGATGATGCGATGTTTTAATCGAGTCTTTCTCCTTCCTGATGGCCTCTGCGCCGATCGCTGAGCGGAGACCACATTTCGGCACGTCGTTATCAATACCCCCCCCCATCGTTCGATCGAGAACAACAGTACCACATCCGACCGAACACAGACATCGATCGCCATGACGCAAGACATGCGCTGGCTGGACTGTGGGGAAGGACAGGTCTTTGAACGAGCTGCGGAGGGACACGTTGCAGCAGTCGCATCAGTCTGACGTCTCCACGTTCGCGCTCCAGACAACGCGTCTGTGCGCGAAGGTGAAGGTAGGCCGACGGCGGTGGCGACACTGGTCAGCTAAACGGACGCAACGCGCACCGCGAACGCGGTGCTGCACTCCGCGTCAGAAACACGACGACTTCACAGTTTCTTCGTTGACGCCTCGCTGACTACACGTTGTCGGGCACAACGATGTACAGAAACGCCCGGTGTTCGCAAAGCACGCATCAGGATAACACATCGAACACCCACATGGTTCTTTTCTTGCCAATATCCGAGTCGCGAGAGCAAACGAAAACAGCGATGAACGTCGGAAGCACGGAGCATCCCAAGAGTCGGAGTCGTCTATCGAGTGTGCGCGACAAACTGCAGGGACGCTCGCAGTGGAGCCGGCTCCTTAACCTGCGTTGAGTTCTTTGTGTGCTTTTGAGAACGATAACTTGGACAGCTACAGACGGAAACCTCGATGTTCTGATGTTCTTAGACAGACGTTCAACTCCCGCGCAGAAGAGTGACCGTCACTCGATTGCGTGTGATCGGTTAGAGACAGGCCCGCCATGACACCTCCGGCTGCGCGCCTCTCTGCCGACCCTTCTTGCGGACATGGGACTGGATCTCGGCGTCGCCCTTTGCGCTCTCCTCTTTGGCGGACTGGCGCGGGAGTCCAGCTCCGAAGAAGGACGTTATGTGCTTCCAACCCATGCCCTGTCCCCCGGACAGCATCGACGGTCTGGCGGAGGACACCGTCCTCCAGCAGATCGTCTTGGCGATGTCCACCTGGCGACCCGAATCCGCGAGAGCGACCTGTATGTGCAGCTGGAATCTCACGCCTCGACGGCACGACTTCTCGAGGTCTGCAGGGGAACCGCTCGACACTCTCGTTCTGAGCGCTTCCGGTTCCAGCAGCGCCACCACCTCCTTGCAGAGCGGACGGCGCTGCCCCTCGGCCGTCTTGAGATTCAGCGTGCCTCCGCTCTGGTACAGCATCTGGACGTCGACGATGCTGTCGATCTGCTCCTGCCGGTCGCCGGGCGAGTTCTCGATGCGAATTCGGAGCAGGCAGTACTCTCCGTTCTTCGACCCGAACACGAATCCGCCATCTGCGTCGCAGTCGCGGAAGGCGAACGCTTCCTTCCCTCTGCCGAAGAGCAGCGTCTCGTGGGAGGGATACGACTTCGTCAGGCGTTCCGCCTGGACGAGGACGCGGACGCAGCCGCAGTCGGAAACGAAGGAGCGAGAGCAGCCTCGCGCCAAAGCCGGGCCGAGCGATTCCTTAGCCTGGACGCCCGAGCTCAGACACTCGTCGTCTCGCGGTGCGCGTACCTCGGGCGTCGGGTCCCGGCGATGTCCTTCGGCAGACGCGGCCTTATCCACTTCGCCTTGCGCGTCTAGAACAAGACACCGTGTGTGGGTGGCCGCACGCGAACGTTCGGCGAAAGTGTCGCTTCGAAGGCGGCCGAAGTGGGCCGACGCGTCAGGTCGACTTCGGCGAGAAGGCGTCACCTGCTTCGCATTCTTCAGCTGCGGCCATTGATGCCTCCGGCGCGTCGCGTGGGGAGACCGGAAGGCAGCGGTCGGTGCGCCGTCGGTCGAGGACGTCGATGACGGAGAACAACTTCCGAGAAAGAATCTGAACAGGAGAGCAACACGGGGACTTCTCGAACAGTGCGCGAGTCGACGAGACGCGCTCGCGGTGACGTGACAGACATGACCCGTGAGTCGACCGGTCCTACCAGCGCAGTGACGTGACGGCGGCGAGTCTTCCTCGTCTGGCAAGCGATGGCGGGCAGTGTCGCCGGCGGACCCCTCTCCTGTCCGCTGCGGCTCGTCGCGTCGACGGTGGGCTCGCCCGCCGGCGCCGATCCGACGGAGCCCTTCTGCCGTCGCCGCTCACGATGCCACGCCTCCGCATTGCGCCGTTCGATCACGCAGCTCGGACGGTTGGCCCCGGCATCCCGAGAATCGCTCTCTCAGGGGAAGTGCCTCGGCGCGTCTGCGCCGGTCGTCGCCGGCTGCGGTTTCGGCCCCGTCTGTCTCAAAAGGACCGGCTCGATCCTCCCGTCTGCCACCGCGCTCCGAACGGCATCCCTCTGCACGTCGCTGACACGACCTGGCGATTCCTGTCCTTCGGCCGCGTCGTCGCTGGGAGAGACGCCGAGCTGCAAATCCCGCAGCGGCGAACGTCGTTTTTTTGAAGACGGAGGTTGCCGCCGAGCGCGCAGAAGGAACATTCAATGCCCCTGCTCAACGACCGCCACGGTACCGCGCTCTCCGCCTCGTCGTCCCTCCCGCCCGCGCGAGGCTGCGTTGCCGCTCCGCACGGTCGAGATTCGCACGTCTCGACCTTCTGTGCTGCGAAGGGAAGACCGTCTGCGGTCGCGAGAATCCGAGCCGGCTCGAGTGAGAGCCCTTCGACGGGAGAAACGGTTCTCACACTTCCTTGGCGTAGGAGCTGCTTCGGCATCTCCTGCAGAAGAACGAGCACTGCTGTAACATCATCATCATCTGTACGAACATGGAGTTTTGGCAACGAACTGAACATAGAACGTCAAGGTGCGAACGCTCCCCTGCCAACATCCGCCCTGAGCGCTGGGACAGATACCGACGTGCTGATGGCGCCGGAAGGAATGATGGCCTCGACCAAGGCCAAGAAGGAACTCCAAGCTCCGCCGCACGCGGTAGTGCAACGGCTTGGCCGGCGGGGTTTGTGCGATGCGTCGATGCCGCAGGCGAGGACGCGATCGAAGAGGACTCCGTTGGTCGGCTGCCCTTTCCTCCGCGGAAGGGGAGGGGAGACGGCGGGTGGTGCCAAGAGCGTCGCCAAGACCCCCGAGGACGTCGAGTGCGGCGCCGTCCTCGCCGACAAGTCTGAGAGCCTCCCTCTGAGAACGGCTTCGGCATCTCGTGTGCAGGTACCGCGTCACCGAAGGCGGGACAGACGACGAGCCGTGCCTCCGCCACGCGGTTCACACTCCATCGGGAGACAAAGTCTTTTTGCACCTCCGCACAGACACCGCTCCGCTCGAGACAGCCGAGATCGACCGCGCGTCCGCCCCTCCGGCCCGCCTCTGCAGGTCCGCACTGCCGACCCGGCAGGAATCTCGGCAGCCGCGTCCGTCGCTGCAGGTGGATCGAGACGGTGGAGGATGCGACGGGGAGTCCGCCGTTCTCCGTGTTCGAGCGCGGCGACTGTACATTTGATCAGTGGCTGGCCCGTCCAGGCCAGTCGTACGAAGAGAGGATAAGCGCCCTGTACAAGGTACCCCGCGTCACAGCTCCTCCTCTACTTGCGGCGGTCGACGCGTCGCTGCAGATCCTCGAAGCCCTCGCGGATCTCCACGCCAGCGGACGGGCGATTGGAGGTCCGCTGCCCAACAGAGTCGTGTGGTTTGCCCGAGAGAACGCTTGGAAGCTGCTCGACCTGCGCCCGACGGAATCCCGGAGACCCAGGAGACGGCCGCCGCCGCCGCCTTCAGCCACCAGCGCGAGCCACGTACCGCCCGAGCTGGCGCTCCCCGATCGGCGGACCGAGAGCACGGCAGCACCTCGACCCTCCTCCGACATGTGGTCCTTCGGCGCAATGGTCCTCGAAGCGATCCTGCCAGGTACCTGCCGACGCCCAGGCCCTCGAGGCGATGACAGCCGTCGTCCTGTCCAGGGCGGAGCCTGTGCTATCCGGATGAGCGTCCCGGAGTCGACAGCCGCCTGGCGCTGGCCAGACAGATCTCCCTCCGCCTGGCCTGCGTCCCCGGCGAACACGCGCACACGCTGCTGCGCAACCTGCTGCAGATCGATCCGATCAAGCGGTGCACCGCACCGCAGGCACTCGGCAGCGCCTTCTTCCGAGCGCGGGACCGGCCACACGCAACAGACTCGCGACAGAACGAGGTCCGTGTCTCAGCCAGTCGAGCCCTCTTCGGCGCGACCGACTCCTGCCTGCAGATTCGACGCCTGCTCTGCCCGGGCGTCATGGACACGGCGCGTCGCATATCATCCGAACGCCCGTCGCACACAGAGAGGACCCTCGTTGGCGTGGAGGTCTTCCGCCGAAGAAGCAGCTCGTCCGACCCCTTCCACCTCCGACCTGGCAGAGAGGCCTACGCCATCTCGGACGCGATTCTGCCGCAGCAGCCCGTTTTCCTCCTCAGGGCCGGACAGAACTTCCGCATCCGCATCCGCCAGGCGCCCGACGCACCCTCGACCGCGCCGCCGCGTCGCGTCAGAGCCGTCTACGCGAGGGTCGACGAGGGCGAGTACGTCGAGCTGGACACCGAGATGACGCTCGGGAGGGGGAGGACGCTCGAAGTCGTGGCGATGGTCGAGCCGGCAAGACTTCAGTCCCCGCGCCTCCTCGTCCCCGCGCCGTCCGACGAAGGTCTCCTGGGCCAGAGATACGTGAAGCTGGACGTCCTGACGGACGGCGCGCTGACGGGCGAGGCCGAACGCGTCGAAGAGAGGCAGCATGTGATCTACTGCAGCGTCCTCCCTCCCGGCAGCCGAATGAGAGTCCAGAGACTGCGCAAGAAATGCGGCGACGCGTGGCGTGCCTGTCGTCGACGCAGCGAGGCCTAGGCCCGCCGCACCCGCCCTCTCTCGCAAGCAACGGTCCGAGAGACGACCGAACGACCGTTTTTCCTTTCCAGTGCGAACGTCGACCCCGCCTCACGTGTTCATCTCCGACGGCCCCTTTTCTACGGCTGACGCATCGACGCCCTCATGTTTCCCCTGTGAGTTGCTGCCTGTCACCCTCAAGTCTGACCAAGCAAGTCGAGAACAGAAGGCGACCCTCGACTGCCGCAGTCCACGAGAGTGCGCTGGACCGTCGTGGGCGTCCATCAAGACTGGCTGTTCCCCTTCGAGTGGCTCGGCGACGAGCGCAAGATCACTCGCACGACGGGGACAGAGATTCGTTCCCCGTCGCGTGACTGGACGCGACGGCGTAGATTAGACAGACAGTCAGTGATTGGCCTCGACAAGACCCAAGGACTGTGATGTATTAAATGGTCGTCGTTTCCGATGTACTGCCGCGCTCGCGTGGAAGGACGCCACTCGCCGCTCTGCGCGACGGCCGCCCGGTCGACCGACAGGTCGGAGGGCGTCTCCAGACGAAGACGCGACCCCGAAAGGGTGCCGTCGCGTCGAGGCCGCCGCCTCGTCGACCCGTCCGCGCGGGCGGCCGACGATGCGACGCCCTTCGACGTCAGTCGGGCCGTCGTGCAGCCGAGCTTCCGATCCGTCCCGTGGAAGGCGGACGTCGACGTCGACGACACCGTATCTCCCTTCCGTCGCCGGGAGAGCGTGAGATCCTGTGCGTGTGCGGCAGAAACTGCGGCTGGCGTTCGTCAGCGAGAGCAACGTCTGTCGCTCCGTCCTGGCCGAGGCCATCATGAACAACCTCCTGACAGAGTCGGGGCTCGGCCGGCGCGTCGAGTGCGCATCCAGGGTTCCGCCTCTCCGCCTCCGCGTGCAGGAGACGGGGCGCTTCTGCAGGGCACCAGGGACTACAACGTGGGGGAGCCTCCGGATCCGTCGACGCTCGAGGCTGCCGAGAACCTGTCCATCGTTCTGCCGGAGGCGTTCGAGGCCTCGGCGTTCGACTACGAGAGGGACATCGTCCTTTTCGATCTCATCCTGGTCATGGACAAGTACACGGCCGCCGACGTCCTGAGGGAGGTCTCCGTCTACGACACCGTCCAGAAGGAGACGCGGTACTCGCGCAAGGTCCGCCGCCTGGGCGAATTCCACCCGCAGCTGAAGGGCAGGGAGGAGGCGGACGGACAGGACATCGACGACCCACTCTACGGAAACTGCGGAGGCGAGACCGCCAGAGTCCGGCCCGCGCTGCCAGCCCCTCGGATTCTGAACGAACGCTGGCTGTCCAGGTGGAGGTCGAGAGGGTGGCAGGGGTGATCGAGTCCGCCTGTCTGGGACTGCTGTCCTATCTGCAGCAGATCGAGGAGCGTTGCGGGGACGGCGACGACGGGAGATTCAAGGCGGCCGTCGCGAAAGACGTCGAGGACAAGGAGTGCATCGACTGGCTGGTGCCTCCGATGCTGCAGCCGCGCCGAGAGAGCTGATGCGAGCAGGACAATGGCATAATACACAACAAAGGTTGTCACAGTTACACGGCAGTCAGTGTTCATGGTTGCGACAGACTGATAGCGTACGTAACGTGCACAAGTGCTGGTGGTCCGTATCGACCACCTCTGTTTTGACAAAAAAATGAAAAGGACAATGTGTGGTTTTTCCCAGACGTGGACAATCGGGAGATCGCGCGCGTTTCGGTTCAAACGGGACACGAGTATCGACGTCCTTCATCCTGTGTGTGTTCATGAATAGTGGCAGCGATGACGGAGAGAGAGTACAGGAAACAGCTGCCACGGACAGGGAGGGGCCCGGCCGAGTACAGCCATCAACCACTGAAGTGAAGCTGTCGGGACCTCTGCTATTCAAGGAATGACTAAGCGTAGCGGATAATGATGACTGCACGTGTTCTTCTTCATGCAAAAGGAAACGGAGGAGTTGCTGGACAGACAAAACTAGACTTGGCTGTTCTTAATTGCTCATCTGCAAACGCCGTTGCAGTTCCTCCGGGAGAACAGAAACGAACCGAACGATGAGATCGTGTTGACGCGTAAGCTAATCACTGAGGGCAGAACATATCTACCACCTTATGCAAAGAGGGGGTGTAGACGTGCGGAGAGAATCGGATGCTTCAGTGCGGCAGGCAGAGTGGTCGCAGCCAAAGTGTCATGGAGGCTCGACTCAGTTGAAGAAGAAGAAGATAGATGATACAGTGAGCGTGATCATACCTCCGCGGCAAACTGGAGGGATTTCGAGCCGGCAGGCTCGTCGGTTCAGTGCGAGGCGCGGTCTCCCGATGCCGTTCCCGGTTTGGCTTGCCGACGTCCGAGGAGCAGCTTCACCGCCTTCCTGACCGACTGCGGCGCCCTTTCCCACGCCTCTCTCATCGCCCGAGCGACAGAGGGAACAGGCGTTCTCCTGTCTGACAGGACGCGGCAGTGCAGCGTCGTTTCCAGCGTGTGGAGGCGGGTCTGGGATTCGCCGACGGCGATCTCGATCTGGACGGCCAGCGGAGTGTATCTGTCATCGACGCCTCCTCGACGCGGACGCGGACGCTCGAGCGTCGGATTCTGGGCCAGAATCGACGCATCCAGCGGCGCCTTGACCTCCAGTTCCGATCTCCCGATCTCCCTCTGGACAAATCCGTTCAGAGCACAGACGTCACCGTCTCCCACCCTCAGGCACATGCGCCGCACAGTGGTCCGGATGCAGCAGTGCCTCCGTTGTTCGAGGCTGCAGACGATGACGCCTTCCTTTCCGGCCTTCCATGCGAAGGCGTAGGCATTCCCGAGTTGGCGATCACGAATGCGATGGGCCTCGCGCGATGCTCGTGCGTGGAAGGGTGTGGTCGGACTGCTGCGCCTTCTGAAGAGTTCAACCCGCGCGGCGACACGCACTCCGATTCGCGGAGGCATCCAGCTCATCTGGGAGTCCCTAGCTGCGTCCAACGATGCCGCCATCCCCTCCTAGCACATGCCACACACATGCTGTTCGGAATGCATGGACAGACAGAAGATCAGAGACGACTGTGGCTTCTCCAGAGGGGTGGATTTCTGTGTTGTCCTCGCGTCCAAACGGCTCGCCTGAAGCTCGACAGATCTCACGCGAGCTCGACGAAGCGGACGAAGAGTCTACCTTCGTGCACCGGCGAACGCACTGCCGCGGTCGGACAAGGACCGTTGGGACATGGTGCGCTCGGCGGGACGGGTGCGGCCGGGACGGAGGGCGGCGGTGTCTTGGCAAGATGGACGACGGCACCTTCCTCGCCTGGAGCGGTCAGAGAGTCAGTCGCGTGCCCGACGGCGTTGGCGCACGGCGTTCGGCGGTTCGGAGGGCGGGACGGAAAAGCGAACGGTCGACGGACGTGAGGCTCTCGGCATTCGTCGACGCATTCGTCGCCGGTCGGTTGCTTCCCAAAACGGAAGTACAGTCTGGTCACGTCTGCGCTCGACGACGCGTCGGAGGGTGGTGCGAGGGCAAAGCTGTCGAGGTAGACTGCTTGCTGCGTGAACGAAGCCTACCTGTCCCTTCGCATTCGGAAGCACTTATTTCTTCCGAAGCGTCTGTGTGTTGAGTGGTATCCGTCATTGCGCCGCCAAACCTTCTATAGAAGAGAGACGGAGCAGCGGGCGGGTCAGGGTGAAGGATCTAAAAACGGAGACGATAGAGAAAACTCGGCAGTGCTACGGCACGCTCGACACAGAGCGGATTAATCTAAAGCATTACGTGTCGAGATGAAAGCGACGTGCACGTCACGCGTCCTTTCATGGTCCCGTTCTGCGGCGTCTACGTCATTCAGGACTGGTTGATGATCGACGTCATTCGAGACGAATGGAGCGAGCGACAGGAGAAGGGGCTGTCACATCAACAGCAGTCGCTAGAACACGCAACAGAAGGGGCTGTCACATCAATAGCAGGCGCTGCTTGGTCAACAGACGCCCCTTCCGTTCAGCAAGGCGACGTCCTGTCCGTCTCCCGACCTCTTTTCGGCACCTCCTGCTCGGAGGTTTGAGGACGGCCGGCCTCTGATGCCACGCCACTTGCAGAAACATAAACGACATTCGACGTGCCTGCGCTGGCCACAGGGTGTTGACTCTCTTCTCCAGTCACTGTGGAAGGAAGGGGCAGGCGAGACGGATGGAGAGGCGAAACACTTCGGAGCATCAATGGGTTCGAAACCGTCGACCTCCATCCCTGCCGCGCGAATGGCGTCGCATCTGCGGCTAGATGAGCAAATCAAACAGAAAACGAGCTCGGGTGAATGAAGGATGCTGCAGTCGCATGTTCTAAATGGTCGGGAATGTGTCCATCTCTCAGGCAAACGACCCGGTCGCCTTCGTGTCCGACGACGGAGGCGCACAGCGCTGTCCGGCTGTCTCTTTTGCGTCGAGGCTTGTGCCGATCGTTTTGACGACGCAAGGAAAGGAGGGTCGCGTGCTGGAAATCCTCTGCCTTTGCGACGTCCATTCGCGTCCGATGGAATGCGAAGAGACCGGCAGCCAGAAGACTGGCGACGCAGAACAAGACTCATGCGGCGGCGAGATCTGTACAGCCGTGTTCCTTGGCACAGCGTTTCAGATCCAACTCTCCGGGCCGAAGTAGAGCAAAATGTGCCTCTCCGGGGAAAATCTGCAGACGCCTGGGCAGGCGATTCCGTCTGCGGCGAATTGAGAAGGGACATGTGGCGGCGGGTCATCAAAAGGGTTGCGCTTCGCATTGCTGGACGGACAGGGATAGCGAATGCCGGGCGTTACTGGAACCTGAAGCCGCGATGGGGACACAGATTCTTCGACGATTATGAAATTAGTTCTTAATGAAAGGCATAAACGCCGTCTCGGCTTAATGATTCTAGATCACCCGTTCATTCATTCCTCTGCACCATCATTGGAGTTCATGAAACACACACTAGAAAGACGGGTGCGTTTTTTGACTGTACAGACAGATCACTTCAGATGGCAGAATGATCATGACAGGAAACTTCACGGAAACGTAAACAGGCACTGCTGATTTTTCTTTTAACACCTAAGAACTGCAAGCCTCGTTTGAGTATATATGGTACACATGCCGTTCGTAGATCATGAAGGGTGTTTATACGTCCCTTCACTCGCACGAAGGGCATCTAGAAACTAATAGCGGGTACCTCGTTTAAGAGCTTTGAATGAAATCTGAGGGTGGAAGCCACTCGCCGATGTTCGCTTGTTTTCTCCCCGATCCATTCCATCGTCAGACAACGTGGCAGTATTTCATCAAACGCGAATCTGGACTCTCTATTGCAGTTTAGATGATCTGGAAGACGTTCCCCACACGCACTGGCGCAGAGCAGACATCTATCTAGTGATTATTATCTAGTGATTATGACCGGAGATCGAGTAGCGGAGGCCATTCCAGCCAACGAATCATGCAGTAGAGACAGCGTAGGGCAATCACTCTCGACAGCAGTACGAGTGATTGAACCCTTAACCCTACTGCGATGTCTGTCCCTCAAAGTGCGGGGGGGGGCTTCAAGACTTCCGCGAACGGATGAGAGTCTCAGTTGCGTCTCTTCGAGCCGAATCCTGGCAGGCTGGCGACGAAGGAACGTTCGAGGTTTCTGATGGACTGAGGCATCTTCTGTTTCATGGTTCGACGACCTTGAGCGACTCGGCGGCGGATATTGACGATCACCTTTTTCTTCTCAGCTTTACAGTACAGAATTCCTGACGTTGCGTACGTGTTGGTCTGGTCCTCTCCGATCCTGATCTTTATTCGAAACTCCAACTTGACGCATTCAACGCCGATGTCTTCGTTTGGGAAGCGGAGGAGGCGATGTCCAGGAGAATGGATGACGGGAGCAGCCAAGGGTACCCTGATCACCGACTCCAACGGAGTGATCGTTTCCTCTTCGAAATCGAACGGATGAAAACGGCCTTCGTCTGTCTTGACCGAAACCTCTTCCGCGCGGATCGGCGTGAAACCTGGCCCTAGTTGCTCAATCTTCAGATGCAGGATCGCCGCCTTCCCGATCGTCCAGACAGGTACCCTACGGCCTGGCAAACGCCTGTCTGTCATTTCCAAGGCAGCCCGCGTCACTCCATCGCCGCGTGGAGTTCTTGGATCGCCGTTTTTTCCGCACAGCAGAAGAGTGGGGGTCACCTTCAAATCCGATACAAACTGCTCACCCATGAGCTCCCAGCCACGACGATCCATCGTGATACCTCTCTCCCTCAAACTCTGCAGCAGTGACACCACTTCCTGCTGTCACATCACAACAGAGAGAGATTACCACAGAGCCGAAAGGGGACTGGTTTGCGCGTGCGCTTTCATCTAACGAACAGCCTCCGTCGGGATTCGCGTCTCGAGATACAGAATGAGATGGATGCACCGTAGTCGCGCGTCGGAATCTCTTCTTCTCTATCTGCCGCCGCCGGCTTGGGTACATCCGACGCACGCCCTTTCTCGACGGGGACATGAGGACGCGGCGGGAGATTTCCGAATGTTCTATACTTCGACTTCTTTTCGCGTGTCCGACGCGCGCGCGTTCGTGCGTTCTCTCCCGCCCCATCGTCGGATCTTTCCATGCCGTGTAGTAATGGACGTTGTTGATCGGAAGGAATGTGCGTGAAATTTCTCGACGAGGGTCCGAGTCTGTGCCCTTTACCTGCACAACCGAGAACTGAGTCGGACAGAACCTCCGGGAACGGACGGTCGTTTTCGGAACGCCGTCGACGCGATTCTTTCTAGACAGCCGTGCTGTCAGCGTATCTACCTGGAACGTCTGGTGTAATGCTATCCATGTTTGCGCGGACGCTGCTCGAGAATGCGAGACGATGCGGCGAATGCGTCGGTTGGCGAATGTCCCAACTTCAAAGCGGCCGCAGGCCAAGGAAGACAGCGTTAGTGTCGCTGTTGCCGGAATCTCGCTCCTGTTGGA
Source organism: Botrimarina sp. (assembly GCA_965263145.1). GTDB lineage: Bacteria > Planctomycetota > Planctomycetia > Pirellulales > Lacipirellulaceae > CAYGQU01. The sequence goes on along the minus strand of CBDHGO010000006.1, from coordinate 62,658 downwards.
GACGCAGTAAGAGTTACTCGATCAAATGAACGGCGTGAAAAACAGCGCGTACGGAACCAATTGTCAGCTGCAGTTCAGCAATGCTCGCCAACACATCGTCGAATGCAAGGGTCACATCATTTATCATTCTATTGCTTAAGGCTCGTTCGTCTGATCAAATTGGAAGGCAGCCCAGACGGCGAGATCTGCACAGGTCCATCAGAGAAGCGAGCACCAGCCGCAGCCGTATCCTTTAGACGGGAGGGAGCTTTGTACGCCCACCGTCACCTCATGTCATTGCGACTGCGAGTGCGGCTTCGTGCTCACGGAGAGCGAACAAGAATGGAATGGAATGGTGACAACTGGAACAGCTGAAAGGACGAGATCCTGGCATCAACAAGTCTTCGAGCGCTGTTCGGCGCTTTATGTCTTTCAGAAACAGATGGGCGTCAGCGGAATCCCCCGCCCATTCGATATCATGTGTGTATCATGTGACTGTTGCGAGCGGTAACATGACGTTGGACGTCGCTGCGGTCCAGCAAGTCGGTCAGACACCGGCGGCTGTGGTTCAGTCGAGGGACTGTCCCAACGTTGCCTGGAGTTGAGACTTCTCATGAAACACTCTGGGCGTCTCTCCACCTCGCCCTTTTTCTTCGACAGTTTGCCCGGTCGCTGAAACCGTTACCGAGAATGTGTGACGTTTTCAACCGCATGTAAGAGGGTCACCTCGGCGAGGATATCGTCTACAGCCATGCCGATGCCGTAAACTCTCAGTATTCGAAACAGGCTGTCCAGACTCGGTGAGACGCGGATATGGAGAAGGCAGCAATCGCCTCCCCTCAGTTCAGGCAGGACGTTCAGCAAGGAGGAGAGGCGAGGCAACGCCTGCAGCCCGTCAGCCCCCGTCTCTCTAGGGGACTCGGCAGGGATCATATGGTAGCCGCGGCGGCCGACGGCGACGGACACAGCGAAGATCCGTGCTGCCGAGACCAGTAAGGAGAGAGCATAGCATATCGGCAGACGTGGTAATCCCGACGGGCGTCTTCTCCCGGCAGGAAAACGGCATCGTCAGTTGCCTGAGCGGCGGTCTTCCTGTCATTGGGATCGGGACGCAGGAACGACTGTACAAAGCGGAGCTCCTGCTGCTTGTCTCCATGCTTCGATCTCCCCATCCAGCTGTCGAACATCCACTGATGTGACGTCCCCGGCATCATGAAATGCGGGACCGATAGATGCGCGTCCACGTAGTCCACGAGACGAGATGCCTCCCAAACCGAAGAGTCTGCGGACACACGGTCACGCTCGGAGAAGCTGATGAGTGGTGCGGACTCACGGGAGAACACTTCGAAGGCCAGAATGCCGAACGACCACATGTCCGTCGCCCGTTCGAGCGAGATCTGTGTGCGTCCCTGCGACGACACCCGGGTCGTCTCGGGGGAACCGTAGCGACTGGGTGGGCGAGGGACGGAGGATTCCTCCTCGCGTCCAGCATGCCCCAGACTAATCAGCTTCCAAGAGAAGTCTGTGCTGAACCAGACGACGTGCGTCGGATCCAGATGTCCGTGAACGATTCCTTGACTGTGCAAGTGTTCGATCGCTTCGAGCACCTGGATGCATGTCCACATCGACACGGATTTCTCCCAGGATGCCGAATGCGTACCGAGTAAAGAAGGGCCTTCTGTTCCATGGAAGACAGCACGTCGCCGGCCAGTCTCTCTGCTATGCTGAAGTCTCCTCGCTCCAAGACCAGACAGGGAGGAAACCCGCAGGAGGCATCGAGGTGATCTATCATCCTGCGGTTCATAGCACGTCAGACTTTCTCCGTGTCGCGCGACTCGGCTGCTCGTCACCTGCAGACGTATGTCCGACTGCTTTCGAGCGCCTTGTGCAGTTTGACGGCGTTCTCATAGTTCGACGTCGTTCTGGGGAAGAATTTGAGAAACACTTTGATGCCGGTGATCTTGTTGGTGGCAAGACGGCAGTGAGGCCAGTCCTTCGTGCGCGTTCCGTCTATCACGTATCTAACAGACCAGCGAAATGAACGCGAGGCGACGTTCGTTGAGAACCATCCACCTGCCGGCAAAGATATATCCATGCGTCAGCGTCTCTAGCTCTCTCGTCCACTCGTTTGAAGACTCACTGCTCCTGGTTGGATCCGGCGAAGACATTTGTTTCGGCTTTCGATGACGCGGGAGGGTCGAATTCGACACCAGATGCGGGTCTGTCTGCTGTGGCATTTGCCTTTGTATCTTATTGCCAGCCCAGCTGTACGTGTCAAACCGTCTACGGACAGCGAGCAGTCAGCAAGACGTGGTCTGAACGAGCAGGGCGGCAGGCACTACACAAGATACATGTTTTGAACAAACCTCGTGGTTCAGGAGAAGTGCGGAAGAGGTCGTAAACCCGTGCCTGGTCCTTCATGCAGAAGAGAAGCTCTGTCGCGACATCCAGGGCGAAGTCCGCTCTCCGAATCCAGAAGTGGCCGCTTCGTCCGACGCACCGGTGCCTTTCCGTCGGAACCCTTCTCTGTCCGGCAGAGACACAGTCGAAGGTATCGATCGAATTACGTCATCCAATGCAACAGGATGCGGCATCGATGTTTCCTCAGGAATCGATCGACACGTCGTCTTCCTTAGAGGCCGTTTTGGATGGAGCTCGATTGCGGCGTCGCGAGAGAAGTCCCGCCCGGTATCCACTGCCCTGGGCGCTCAGCTTTCCTCGAACGTCATTGACACATCGCAATGTAAATCATATTGCTGTGCCAAGGAGGGGAAGCAGAAAAACCTGAACACAAGGTTCACAGCCGCCTGTTATCTCATCCGTCTCCTGTCATGTTCGCGGGTTCACAGTCAGACAACCATGAATCCCACGGTACGTCCCAATGGCAGCATCCGACTTGGTTCTGGGGCTGCCAGTGCTACGGCGCTTCAGTTTCTCGCGGATCTTGGGCTATGACGCGACAGTGTTCCACTTCGGAGCACGCTCAAGCTCTTCCACAGCTCAACAGCGTACGCGCTGCAGTCATGTCAACAGCTGTTAAGTCAACATGGCATTGCGATGAACGCATCAGATAAAGACGTGCAGTCTGCGTTTGTCCCAGATGCTAGTTGGTGCAGTTGCAGTGGACCGTTTTGCAGATGCGCAGCGGAAGTCGGGACAAGGGTCGCCTAATTCGAACTCGAGGCGGACACCCGTGTGCATGGAGCTTGATGTGACAGTTGCCCTGCATCACTCGACCACCACCGTCTATTGATCGCGGGGTCTGTAAGAGAGTGATTTGGCACAAGTGAACGGACTCTGCCGCTGCCAGTTCATAAACGCCGCAAAAGAGATTCTCTATAGAACCGAATCTTTAGATTTTTAAGATAAATCTTGCTTCGTCTACGCACGAGAACGCAGCATGTCTTTGATGTGACTGCGACTGGTGCGACTGCTGCAACGTGTCCCTCCGCAGCTCGTTCAAAGACCTGTCCTTTCCCACAGTTCAGCCAGCGCATGTCTTGCGTCATGGCGATCAAGTGTGTGTGGTACTGTTGTTCTCGATCGAACGATAGGAGGTATTGATAACGACGTGCCGAAATGTGGTCTCCGCTCAGCGATCGGCGCAGAGGCCATCAGCAAGGAGCAAGACTCGATTAAAACATCGCATCATCATACGTAGCGATGGCTTACATGTCCGTCCATCTATCTCTATCCGAAGCGAAATGTCGAAGAGAGGAACTGAACACCTTCTTACGATATTCGATGGATGCAATTGTGCATTCAGCAGAGGACAGAATTCATTCGTACATTCAGGTAGGTATCGTTGAAGCAAGTATGCCTGGCATGTCTGCCCATGTATCGATTCAGACTGGTGTTCTGGGTCGTCTGTCGATGGGACACGGTTTTGCTTTCTGGCCGCGCACGCGTCGGCGCTGCGCATTTATCGGTTTTTGAGCGAGTCATGGACGGATGATTCGAGACCTAGTTACACGCCGTATGCGCCCAGACAAGTTGTTCGGCGCAGATGAACACGTGTCGTCGCGTGATAGCGACATGCAAAGAGTCGTGTCGACAGACGTCGACGAAAAGCTCAATTTCGAAGGTCGTCTCGACGTCCGACATTCCTTGCATGGCTTCCGTTGACGAGTCATGCATGTTCTGTTCCAGTCACGGCTACCGCGCAAAACAAAAAAACGCGCACGCGAGTCTAGACAGAGTTGGTTTGGATGCAGACATTCATCTTTACACATTATGTTTGCACATCAGCTTGAGGACTCGAGACAGAAGGACTCGAGTCTGGAAAGATGCGATTCATGACAAGTCGAAAAAGATGATTAAGGTCTTCCGACCACATGCCTTTGCCAACAGAAGATGACCCACCAACAACAAGGCTTCTTCCGCGCCCAGCACCTCCGAAGGGGTGTTGTGCTATTCGAGCGACCAAGGACGGCCTGGACAACAGCAAACCCGGTCGGAATCAAGGGATAATACAAACAACGTTCGTTTGAGTCCCGTTCGATTCATAACGATCGAACTCATGGTAACAAGTCCGGAGAACAGAAAGGCTCCGGCGGCAACAACGACCCGAAGAGAAAAGCCCACACGACAGACACGCAGCAAATAATCAACCCGGAAAGAGGCCCAGACAGACAGACAACCCGAAGAGGAAGGCCCACACGACAGACAGACAGACAGACAACCCGAAGAGGAAGGCCCAACCGACAGACAGACATCCCGAAGAGGAAGGCCCGGAATCTCGGATAAAGGACACAGGAAACCCTTGTATGAAATCCTGCCGATACAATACTCCAACGCATGCCCGTCGCGAAGCCCATGCAACCATGCGACAAGAACGCAACATCTCTTCCGTTGCCCCCACAGACCGAGCAATCGAAACCTTGTCTCGAGTGGGCGCTTTCCAGTCTCTTCGACACCCCAGAGCAAACGGCAATAACCTGTCCCTTGGCGACCTAACCGTCCGACCACACCACCGTTCCCTCGTCCCCTAGACCAACTCCCAACGCCGCAGCACGCGACCGACAGTGGAAGACTTGTCGGTCCACCCAACATCATTCAAGCAGTCTTGAGAAGACAAGGACTTTTCATAGGAGCCCTCCCCGTCTATGCCAGACCGTTCTCGCTAGCCCAGAATGCACCCGCGGCCCGAGAGCCAACAACAACGCCAGCCCAGAATGCACCCGCAGCCCAAGACCCAATGACAACGCCCAACAAAAGAGGAAACCAACCAATGGACGTCGACCGAGGAACAACAGCGGAAAAGAGAACCTTCACAACAAGAACAGAAGAAGACCAAAACCAGCAAGACATGAATGCACAACAACAAGACACAGCCTGGAGACGAAGACTCGAGCTCCCTCTCACAAGACAACGCACGACCAACCAAGAACCGATGGCCACAGAAACGCCGACAAAAGAAGGAACCCAACCCTCGACGGTCAGAGTCCCGGCAGAGAGCCAATCGACCCCTGAGCAACCGATCGAGTCAGAAAACCCGTTCGCTGCAATCTCGGCGGACATCCAACAAGGATTAGACGACCTAGCAGAATGGCAACGCCACAACCCCCCGAGACCAAGCCGCTCGGCCCAGGACACCCAATCAGAAGCCCCGCGTCGCAGCGAACGCCTCCGACGACAACGAGAACGAAAGGAACAAGAGCAACGACAACAATGAAAAACCCCAGTGTGTACCTGACCCTGAGGTCAGACCCCGTTCGGGTGGCGAGCTGCGCGGGGACACTTCGCAACAATGTATAACTACATAGCTAGCGAATACAACAGGAGAGTTCTCGCTTTAATACTCAGGAAAACCATGCTGTCCCATCACTTAGTCGTCGTTACGTCATCTATTGCGCCAGCTTCGACCATTCGTCTTGTGCTGGCGTGGCGCCACGCGCCGGCGGTTGCCCTCCAGCACGCGTCCTCCAAGGCAGGGTGCCTCGACTCTGCCTCGACGACCCGAGACAGAAGGTGCCTCTTCCATCAAGGCACTCTTCACACCCAGACCCCCCGCGATCACCCACGGAAGAAGCTTACAGCTGTGGACAAATAAAGTTAGCCAGCCCACCGACCGCTTGGAAGGAAACGCCAAGAGAAAGGAAAACAAGGATGCCGCGGGCATCCCACCGCGATCACCCATACGACTGCCAACCAAGGACAAACACACAAAAAGCAAAAGGACAATTCGAATCAACCAAATCAACCTGGCCAAGTCCCCTCTGGCATGGGAAGACCTCAAGATTCAACTCGATCGAGACGAGATCGACGCAGTACTAATCAGTGAACCGCCAAAATGTCTCCAACTGGGACGTACAATCCCCTCGGAATACACATGGACGTACCAACAGAACGAGTCCACGAGCGGAGCAGGGATACTGTACAGGAAGAACCTCCGAGTCACGAAGCCGATCGAAGACACCCCGCGGATAAACACCATAGCGGTGAAGAGGGAGAACAATACAGCCCTGTGGATCTCTTCCTTCTACCTTCAGCCGGAGACTCTGGAAGGACTACACGATGTACAAAAGGTCGGCATAGAAGCGATCAAGGCCGACTCCCAGTGGATACTGGGAGGAGACGCGAATGCACACTCCAGCCTCTGGAGTCAAGCTGACAACAACGAGTGCGGAAACAGAGAGGACTGGACACTCGAGAATAGCCTCTTGGTGATCAACGACCGGGACAGTGAGGCAACGTTCTCACGAAAGTCCACACAAGACCAATGGCTCGACATCACCCTCTCGACGCAAGGAATCTCGAGGCAGATCACTGAATGGCAAGTCAAGAAAGAAGCCATCCCCAACTCCGATCACTCCCTCATCCACTGGGAGATCGATGGACAAGATGCAAAACTCACTGATCTCAAGCAGAGGAGTTGGGCAAAGACGAACTGGGAAGAATACCGTGATCTTGTACAAGCCTTCCTACCAACTCTGCCGCTCCCCATAGACTCGATTGCCCGGCTCGAGGAACAAACGCACCTCCTGACCAAGGCTCTCAGCACCGCCATGAAACTTACCACAAAAATGGTGGAACCAAAGAAAATCCCAAGGAACTGGTTCGATCAGGAAGCCCAGAAACTACATAACCGTCTCCGGGCAAGCAAGAAAGGAACCAATGAACACAACGCCATTCGGTCTGAATGGAAGGAGCTCGTCAGAAACAAGAAACTACTATCTTTCCAAAAGTTCACAGAAAGTACCAACGACCAGAACTGTTGGGAGGCCCTGCGAAGACTCTCCTACCCCAAGAAGCTGAAACCGATCCACACACTCACCGACCAAAACGGAAGAACAAACGACCCGAAACAAATGGCAGACCTCCTTGTGCAGAGATATTTCCCAGAGCTCGAGCCGGGAATACGAACGGACGAATTCAGACAACAAGCAAGTAAAACAAGAGACAGATACTCCCCGACGGACGGCAAACCAAAGAAAAACACATGGTCCCACAAAGAGATCTGGGAAGAACTCCAGAGAGGCCGAAGGAAAACAAGCCATGGACCTGATGACATCTCTTATCAAGCCATCCGAGCATGTGCTGACATCCTCACCCCTTGGCTAACAGCAATATACAACGCCGTCATCGACACCGGTCACGTACCCCGACAATGGAAAGTCGGTAAGGTATGCAACATCCCCAAACCGGGTAAGAGCGGAGAAGAAGCCAAACACTACAGACCAATATCCTTACTCAGTTGCGTCTCGAAGATTTTTGAAGCCCTGGTGACCAAGAAAATCAGTACATGGGCAGAGGACAAAGGGGTCTTGCCAGACAGCCAATATGGCTTCAGGAAAAACCGCACCACAGGCATGCCGCTGGGCAACCCGAAGAAGGATCGGATTCCCAACCGCAACCACTCGTGTGTTCATCTCGAAGACCCTGCACGAGAAGATCTCTGTTGCCAACAAGACCCCAAACGCCAGCTTGGACTACACCAGTCCCACCAGACCGCGCGGCAACATCCCTACCTGACTTTCTCTTCATTTCATTGGGTGAAGTGATTTCTGTTTGGTTGTTTCGTGAACACTGGCATTACATTGATTGTTAGACGCTCTCCCGACCTTTCCAAAAGGGAGATGATATACAGCAAGCAACAAAACAAAAAATGTCTCTCTAGTCGTTGTGACTCATTAGTGAGTTCGATGATCTAGATGGGAAGGCTAATGGACACACGTCACATCCGGCAGGAATCTTGTGTCGGACACCGACACCAACCTTCTGGCGTACAGTGTGTGTAGGCCAACTAGGTAAGGTCTGCTAAACCGTCGTCTACTGTTGCTTTCTGCGTCACCTTAGGCAGCATTTCCCCGTCTCCTTTGCCTTTTCCTAGGCAGCATTTCCTCGACATTTCTGCCTTTTCTGCGACCGCCGATGAGGTGTCTGTACCGTACGAATTGCAGCCTGATGCAAGGTGAAGATTCGCGGAGAGGGTTCTGCGGCGGCGGAAGGTGACAACCATGTCGGTCGACGGGGCCGCGTCTATAGCTTCAGTGCAGCTTCTCCTAAGCCATAAATGACGATGCCATCAGCCAATCACGAGCCGTAAAGCGCGGCGTAACAGCCATGCAAGGATATACATAGGAAACTACGAAAACAACCGGTCGATCCGAAACAACGCCATTTTAGCCATTTGCGCTTGTGCTACGTCTTGCTTTTCCGGCTTCGTTTGTTCGCTGTTGTCTCCCGTTCGCTGCCTCGATTTCCTGCAAAAGTCGATACGAGACTACCTCGGATAAGTGCCTTCTACAATGAATCCCTCCCGCAGGCATCAACGCTACGTGGCACACTATAAAGCTCTCAAAGAGCTTTCTCGTTTAGCTCATGAAGGTAAAGTGCGAAACGTTCGCTTGGAACACATTGACGAGGAGGATAAGGAGGAGTTCCACCTTTATTCCGTGGAAAACCTGCGTCGCCGTCTTCATAGAATCATGACGGATTTTCAGGTGAGGGAAGACGACGTTGATGCCGCGAGTGAAACAGGAGAGATGAAGAAGGAGCATTCGTCGAGTTCGTCGGACAGCGAGGACGACGACCTCGAGTCAGTTGATGAAGATGGAGGCATTGAAGTCGAGGAGTTGATTGCAAGGGGTGACTTCTTTGGACATGTGAAATACACACGCAATGAGCCGGTGAGTCCATTCGAACAGTACACACATTGCCCGTTCGCGCCTTATTCTCCGTCTTCCTTCGGCAGAAAGAGACAGTACGCCCCGGAGGTTCCGACGTCTTCTTCCGAAAAGAGCTCTCGCAGTGAAACACCACCTTCTTTCGGCAGAAAGAGAAAGTCCGCACCGGAGGTCCCGACGTCTCCTTCCGAAAAGCGCTCTCGCAGCGAAACACCACCTTCCTTCGGCAGAAAGAGAAAGTGCGCCCCGGAGGTCCCGACGTCTCCTTCCGAAAAGCGCTCTCGCAGCGAATCACCGATTTCGGACTATGGATGGAAAAGTTTAGGATCTCGTCTTTCAGTTTACGGACAGAGTAGCGAAGTACTTAGTGCGGAAAATACCAGCAGCACGTTCAGTGGACCGTCTGCTACACGCTCGGCGACGTATCCATCGAGCAGCGATTCGGACGAAGATGACTCGGTGGCGGCGTCTCGGCGCATAAATAGATGTCGCTCCATCTAAGGAGTCACACTGTCCTCTTACGTCAATAACGCTTCGAGCGCGAGGGATGTCTGTCTGTGTTTTAGGCATCTCCAAGCGAATGACCCTCGCGCTTGAAGGCATGCAATGGGCTTTCTTCGAGAAAGATATGGTCCTGTGCAGTTGTCGAGAAAGGTGCATCGTCGCTCTGGCAGCCGTGTTCGAGGCGCGTTCCACCGGGCAGTCGGCGTCGCTCGGGCAGCACGCCGTCACCCGGAACGGGACGTTCCGACTCGCGAGCACGTTATGGTATGCACCGTCGTGTCCCTAGCCGACGTTGGACGTTTGTCGCTCGGGCAGCACAACGCTCCTCCGGAGGCGAAGGACGCGGGATCATTGTTTCGTTTGTGAGAGGGTGTTACCCGGTGATCCCATCACTCTGGAAAACGGTATGCGACACCAGCACGAGGCGTGCATCGTCGCTCTGGTAGCCTTGTCTGCACAGTCCGTCTCCACGGAGCTGGGGGCGTCGCTCAGGTAGCGCGTCGTCGCTCCACCCGGGGACGGGCTAACGTGTACGCTTGTTGTGGTATGCACAGCCATGCCCCTCGCCGACGTCGGACGCTTGTCGCTCCGGTAGCACAGCGCTCCTTCGGAGGCGTCGGCCGTGGACAAGCCTCGTTGCTGGCGAGTCGTCGTCCTTTGACAAAGGCTTGTGGTTGGAAGACCTCAATGACCTGCTTTCAACATGTCATGAATCTCCGTATCATTTCAGACTCGAGCACCCTTGTCTCGAGTCCACAAGTTGATGTGCAAACATAGTGTGTAAAGATAAATGTTTGCATCCAGCTCTGTCGTGTACCCAGAATCGCGCTCGCGTTTTTCTTCGACCTCCGTGCTGCGGCCGTGACTGCAGCAGACAGAACCTAACTCGCCAACGGAAGACACCCAAGGAACGTCGGACGTCGAGACGGCCCCCGAGATCGCGCTTTCGGTCGATGTCTTTAAAGACACGACATCTTCCGAGTCCTGTCCTATCGCCACGCGATTTAGACTTCTAGGTTGAATATACATACATGCGCGTTTGCCATGTGCGAGAATTGTCATCGAAAGAATGCAAAATTGTCGCACTCTATGTACCTACGGACATGAGGATTTGCTTCCATGGCAGATTGTTGAATAATCAAAGACCCGTGAGGTGATAATGAAAACATTTCGGACAATTGTAACGATTCTGAACTGCGCACTCTAGCCTCTCGTTTTCGCTTCCCACACAGATTATAACGTGTAGTAATGTCTTACACAATTGGAAGAAGAAGGCTTTGGAGCGTGCATGGCGTCTCTTGCCCCGTATATGCCAAGCGGTCTCACACGATGAGCTGTATGTCGACGTCCCGTGGTCCTGGTCGCCTCTCGTTCTCCGTGGAGGTGTCGCTCTGCTATTCCTCTCCGATGGAAACTTCTGATGGTCCTAGTGCCGCAGCGCCTTCGGGATTGAGGTCGATGCTTCAGTCTTCTGAGCTTCGTCTATTGTCGTACAATCCCACGGTGTGTGACAGAACAACCCTCGATTCGATACCTTTTTTTTCGTTTAAGGGCTTTTACATCTCTCTTTTGGGAAGATCGAGAGAGCATCACAATACAGTTCATTGTCCCTTTGTTCTACGGCGTCTCAAAGAAAGAAATCTTGCGTTATTCAGATTGATGAGCAGGGGAGCTGGTTCCCCATCTTCTACCGGAGCGGAGCCATTCTGCACTGATACTTTCAACAAATTCAGATACTTCTTTCGGGAAAGCGAACACCGAGGCAGTAGAGAGCGGCGGGTCGATCTGGCTCTTCAGTTTCTGACGCGCAGTGTGGAACAGCCGGCAGTCCGGTAAGAGATGATCTCGGTCTTCCAAGGTTCTGCCACAGGCGCAGTATGGGGATTCCGCCAGAGCGCCGAATCGGAAGAGGTATTGCTTCGATGGGAAATGATTAGCCGCGAACTGCGAGAGTCTTGATGCTGACATCCTGTCAAGGTATCTCCCTGGGAAGTTCCCACGGCGAAAGTTCTGCAAGTGATCTGTCAGATGGTGGCTGGTTGGTCTTTGCTTGATGTCTCTGAGGGCTTCATCATTCAGGTATTCCGCAATGCGCTGTTTGATCCACGAACGGTCTGGCGGTAGGCCTTTCGGAGCGTGTCCGGTATCCTGCGTGACCGTCATCGCTCTTCTCCATTCGGCCATGTAAGGGCTGAGGCCCGGGCGCCACTTCGTGGTGGTCCAGAAGCTGGAGTGTCCCTCCAGAGACCAGTGAAGGAGCTCCTCCTGTATGTGACAACTGATCGTGGACACATTCGTCCACCTTAGGGCTGCAGCTTGTATCTTGCATGAGTCCATGATCAGGCCGAGGCTTTGTCTGGTGTTCTGTGGTGTCTGATGTGTTAGGACCCGAAGTTTCAGGAAGCCGCGCAGCAGACCTGAGAGCGCAGAAGTCACCGCCGAGGCCCAGTCTGGGTCCCACCAGCAGTCCCCATAGCGTGTCTCCCCGTGCATCAGGCCCCAGCTGGTTCCGAGACGGTGACGTTGGCGGTCCTTGTAGGTCGAGACAATTAGCAGCCAGTCCGGTCGCTCTACTTCGGGCACCTGAGTCGTGCCCGCCAGCAGGCCCAGCTGGTGTGGGGGGATTGGTGACCAGGGGTGAGTCTTGTGCGGTGGGATTTCAGTGGGCGGCATGGCGTCGCTCTCAGCCATCTGGACCAGGCGATTCGGCGGTAGCTCTGGCCTGCTGCCCGTTCCGTCCGAGGCGGGTGGAACAGCCGGTCGGCTGTCTCCTTGTGTCTTCGTCTTGAGTCATAGTACAGCGCTTGTTGAATGATCTGTTGGGCAGGAGGACGTACCCCGACCAGGGTGTAGGCTGAGGGGTAGGAGGTCGTTCTGAAGGTGCCCGACAGGAGGAGACAGGCCTGTCTCATCGCTTTCTCCAACGGCTTCAGCTTCCGATCGTTGTAAGCCCCGTTCTGCCAGACTTCTGCACCGTAGTACGCCGCCGGTTCGATCACCCTGCTGATCAGTTTCTCGACCGCTTCCGGCATCATACTCCCACGGGACAAGCACTGAAAGAAACGGGCTGGACAGCGATGGCAAAACTAGAGCTCTCGTGGTGGAACCACTTTTCACGACCGAGCGTCACCCGACTCAGTCGCTTCCTCTCGGGACATTTCCCTACGAGAGCCTACTTAGCGCGTTTTTACTGCCTCCCAGAGCAACTAACCAGCCAATGTCGATTTGGCTGCCCAGACGAAGAAACGCGGGATCATCTCATGCGCTGTCCTCATTTGAGGACCCTCCGCCTTGCGAATTACCTTTGCGACTCTGCTTTCCCGTACCGGCTCTCCTTGGACTATCTGGCTCACTTGGACGGTTTTATGGGGTCCCTTCAACTGACTTGACTAGATTAGTTGCTCATTTCTCCCTGCTTACGGCAAAACGCTCAACTGCATGACAATGGGATATACCTTAGTGTGAACCCCATGTAAAAAACCCGATTCAGAGAGAATCCCACGTTGTGGACGACTTGCGTAGCGCCCCGCTGGAGGAGCTCTGCTTGTTCCCCCTGGCGAAACCGGTTAAGTCAGTCCTGGAAGGTGGGGTATAGCGGGTCGGTCGTATGGGACGGATGCACGCCGAATGTCAGCCCTGCGTCGTCGTCAGCCAGAGTGGCAGACAAGCACCGAAACGCTCTTACAGGCGGATAAAAGTCAAAAGGCAACGTACGTCAACCTCTTATGGCCGGGAGCTGACGTGACCTCTCTAGCGCAGAGCGCTCCGTTCTTCTCCACCTATGTCGGCTGTCCAGTCCCCTCACGTCCCCTCACACGTCCTGTCGACACCGTATGTTCGCAACAAAAATGCAACTATCGAATTCTCCATTCACGTCTCAAGAAACTGACGCGCGACACCGATGCGTGTGGTACAGAAAAAGCAAAGCTCCCGTTAGGCGAAATCCGACGGTAAATCTAGTATAGTCTTTTTCGCTGACGGGTTCGTTTAAACGCTCCGTCGATTCTACATGCCTTCTTTCCTACGAAACCGAACACTGCAGGCTCGTTCAGTGAGCGAGTGTTTCGAGGAGAGGCCGACGTTGCTCAAACCTCAGGCGATCTCTAGGCGTCTGGAGACACAGAGAGCATGAAATTCTGAATAACATAGAGAGAGTTGTCAGACAGAGTCGGTTCATGTGGGTGCGATGTGAAAGACAATGTTGTTTTAGAGTTCTCAGGTGATCTATTTTAAAGCCAGATTATTCGGCATCCTCCAACAGAGGCTTTAGACTTCAGCCTCATGGCGATGGATTCAGTTATGCTAAGACAGGTAGATAACGGTAGAACCGACAAAGCAATGACACAAGAGCAGAGAAAGTAGAATCAGGGTGTCAACAACTTAACAAGTGTGTAGCGAGTCTCCGAGGAACAGGAACGATTCCAGCAACATACGAGGTTCAGCGGGGGTTTTCCGTCGTTATCTCTTACTGTCTTTGGCCCGCCGTGAGCCAACAGTGTCTGAACCGGAACGTCAGAAAAGGGAATTGGAATTGTGCTTACTCTGGCTGCATCGGCGTTCGAAGCACATTCGAGGCGCAGTAGCCGAGCTTTGACGCAACATCTGAGTCTATGCGATACAGACGCGAAGCCTGAGTCGACGACGTCTTTTCATTTCGTTCGACGTCCGACGTTTCTTGGATGTTTTCCGTTGGCGAGTTCAGTTCTGCTGCAGTCGCGGCCGCAGCGCGGAGGTCGAAGAAAAACGCGAGCGCGATTCTAGCTACACGACAGAGCTGGATGCAAACATTTATCTTTACACACCATGTTTGCACATCAACTTGTGGACTCGAGACAAGGGTACTCGAGTCTGGAATGATAAGGAGATTCGTGACAAGTTGAAAAAACTGGAATGCTACGGAGATTCATGACATGTTGAAAGCAGGTCATTGAGGTCTTCCAACCACAAGCCTTTGTCAAAGGACGACGACTCGCCAGCAACGAGGCTTGTCCACGGCCGACGCCTCCGAAGGAGCGCTGTGCTACCGGAGCGACGAGCGTCCGACGTCGGCGAGGGGCATGGCTGTGCATACCACAACAAGCGTACACGTTAGCCCGTCCCCGGGTGGAGCGACGACGCGCTACCTGAGCGACGCCCCCAGCTCCGCGGAGACGGACTGTGCAGACAAGGCTACCAGAGCGACGATGCACGCCTCGTGCTGGTGTCGCATACCGCTTTCCAGAGTGATGGGATCACCGGGTAACACCCTCTCACAAACGAAACAATGATCCCGCGTCCTTCGCCTCCGGAGGAGCGTTGTGCTGCCCGAGCGACAAACGTCCAACGTCGGCTAGGGACACGACGGTGCATACCATAACGTGCTCGCGAGTCGGAACGTCCCGTTCCGGGTGACGGCGTGCTGCCCGAGCGACGCCGACTGCCCGGTGGAACGCGCCTCGAACACGGCTGCCAGAGCGACGATGCACCTTTCTCGACAACTGCACAGGACCATATCTTTCTCGAAGAAAGCCCATTGCATGCCTTCAAGCGCGAGGGTCATTCGCTTGGAGATGCCGAAAACAGAGACAGACATCCCTCGCGCTCGAAGCGTTATTGACGTAAGTTCTCTCACCGCCACTCAACGCGCGGCGACTAGGGGGCGGCGGCCTCACTCTCGGCATGACCAAGGCCAGTCGAGATTCCTGCCGAACGCCCGGTCCCAGTCCCCGGCTTCCTTGACGGCCTGAATGAAGCGGTTGATGCTTTCGGCCGCCGCCTTCCTCACGCAGTCCAAGACAAGCCAAGCGAACACAGAAAGGGTCTCCTTGCCCGTCGACCAAACGTCCTTCGCCCTGTCCGCGAGATATTCGACGAGCAGAGGAACGTCCTTCGCCCTGTCCGCGACGTATTCGACGATCAGAGGCCAGAGGTCGACCGCGACGATGACTGCCGTTCTCGCGACGTGTACGACGAACACGACCGCGGCTTCGGCCAATACCATGGTGAGAATAACGATATTACCAACGAACTCGAGGCCCGTGAACATCATCGCCTTGACGTCGTGCGCGAAATCGACGACACACTCGACGCACTGGGAAACGCGCTCCTTGCATGTGGACCACTTCTGCCTGATGTACCTCACGCAGTCCACGACGAAGACCGTGCATTCAAAGAGCAGCCACCCGATTTTCTTCATGGTTCTCGCGGTAGCTGCGGCGATCTTGGCGAGATCGGAGAAGCACTCGTCCGCCAGTGTCCGGATGTGGTTCGCGCACTGCTTGACGAACGCACGCACGCACCACTGGACGACCATGGTGACGAACCACATGATGCCTGGGAGCACCAGCGACAAGACCTCTCCCAAGAATGACACAAAAAGCTTGTCCAACAGACAACAGTGCTCTTTGCCCACGGCCACCATCGACGCGATTTCTTCTTTGCAGGTGACGCCGAACCAAACCAACAGATTCACGGTGAAGGCTATAACCTCCATGACGTCGACCAAACGCTCGACGAGACCATTCCTACGATACACACGCTCGCGGCGACCGTTTTCGTTTTGCGCGACATAGACGTCGGCACCTGGTCGCCGCGCGCCCGGCATGCCCCTCGCTTCGCCAGCCAAGAGATCCTCGACGTGCTGAGCGCGGTGTTGAAGGAAGTTGCCAGGATTCATGATGTGATGCTTGATCCGGACGGGAAAATAGACAGAGAACAAACGAAGGCGGTGAAACAGCAGAAGCGCAAATGGCGACGTTCGGACTGGCCGTGTCGTTTATATAGCCCTAGTATCCTTGCATAGTCTTTTCTTTTGCTTGCATCGACTGTACCGCCGGGCATCACGGCTCGCGATTGGCTAACGGTTTCTTTTTTTAGGTTAATGGCGAAGGTGTGCTGAAGCTACGGACGCGGCCCCATCGACCGACAAGATCATCATCTTCCGCTGCCGCAGAACGCCTTCCGCGAAGTCTTCGCCGTGCATCAGGCTGCAGTTCGTACGGTGAGGACATCTCATCGGCGGTCGCGGAAAAGACAGAGGAGACGGTAAAATGCTGCCCAGGATGACCGCAAAGAGCGGTCGACGACAGCGGTTTGGGACCCCGCAGACCATCCGATTGGACCACGCACTGTACGACAGGGGGTCGGTGCCGCCGATGTGACGTGCGTCCATTAGGCTTCCATCTATATCATTAAACTATCGCTAATGAGTTGCGGCGACTGGATGGGCGGCGGACAAACGGACACTTTCTAGCAAGGGCAAAGACGGTCTCGACGGTCTCTCATCTCTGAAGATGTCGAAGAAGGCAGAACTTCGTTCTCGACTGTGCAATCATCAGTATGCACGCGAAGACCGCGTGCAAGATCATCGCATTCTGTCTATCGGACTATCGCTCGTGTCAGTCTGTTCTAGATCTCACATCGCTGTGGAACGAAATGTAATGATTTTATGCCTAAATGACAAGCAACATCCGTCGTCGTCCGCGTATTGTACTCTACCGAAACAGACCCGCCGTCGTAGAAGAAAACGTACACGACAGGCATCCGAACGCAACAAAACCGGTGCTCGAGTGCGCTTCTGTCTCAGACACGTCTGTTCTCCAAATGAAACTCGGTCGCCATACAATCTGCTACGCGAAACACGAGTTAAGATGTGTACGTTACGTTTCTAAGCTCGCATGCTAATTGTCGCATCGCGCGTCGTCTCTTGATACAATGAATGCACTCGGTCGACCCGTCACATCAACTACAACTTGTCGTAACACAAGTCTTGTTTGTTGCTGCGTCATCAGATGCTCTATGGGGTCTGGAGTTGAAACGACGCAAGGCAGTGGCCGGGGAGGAGTGCCGACGCCGACCAGTAGAGGAAGAGATTGATACGATGACTCCTTCGGTCGACATGATGCCACACAGCCGCCAACTGTCATCTAGTATAACCGAAGCCCGCATGAGAATGCGTCCGCTGTCGTTTTGATGCCACCAGTACTCCCACCGTGTTCGCTGTCGTGGCTGCAGATGGCAGCGAAGAATGAATGCCCTTTCTAAACCAAGCAGAAGGCGTTATTGCGTGTCCTCCATCCACTGATGTGACAGCACGAAAAGTGTGTCTTACCATACCTACATGAGCAGAGTCTCAGCATCGGTTTTCGCAAGCCGTTAGCAAGACTACGAAGACACGACAGGTGGACTCCCGAACAATCTTGTCTGACGTGCATAATGCCAACCCGTCTGACAAGAACGTGGCATCCTTTCGCAGTAGGACGATGTTCTCGGCGCCTTGCCGTTTTGGATCAGGTCGGAAGTCGCCCTGGAATACTCAGAGATCGCAAATGTCACTCCTCTGACTCAGGGGAGACAACCAAACGGTTGGACACGTGTCATCTTCCTCCTGCCGGAGCATCCAGAGACAAGTTTACAGAAGGGAACACTATGGATGACTCTGAATGCTACGCCTTTCATTTCGACCTGCTTTCCGAGAAGCCCAGACGACTGGATGCTGATAATGGGTACCGACCAGTACTGGACGAAGTTTGCAGCGTGCACAAGAACGCGACATGGTTGAGAGTTGCCTCTCCTGGACTCCTGAGTATCAAAGACAAGCAGGAGATGGGAGAGTGATGAGCTCTGAGGTGTGGCATTGATTGTGCGTGAGCTGAGTACCCTTGCCGTTCACGGAGTACCCACCATCCGACATCCGACACGATGCCGTCGTTGAACTCTTGGTATGTGTCCTCTGCTCGACGCTTTCTGAAGGTTGGGACGGTAGATATCGCCGTAGTCGAAGGATGGTTCGTTGCGTCCGCCGTGCTGCGCAGCGAACAGTGCAGCTGGGTGGTTCAGTATTGGAGATGATGACGTACGCCATTGGCGGCGCCGCCACTTCGGAGAACAACCAGTCCGTCATTGGCTGGAGAACAAATCCATCTCTTCACAAGGAACAAACGCACTACAAGGCTGAAAGCGGGGCTTTCGTCGAGATCCTGTCTTTCGGCGGAGCCATTTCTCGTCCGTCGCTGTCAAATCTGTCAAACAGTTTAGAATCGGATGTGTATATGGTCCACAGCAAGAAGAGATAAGGCACGCAGTAACGTCGGATAAGGACAGTGCTGTGGCGAATGGGAGCATTTCCAGAAAACCTTAAACGATTTCATATGCATTTCCCACACCTCGTCCGATTCAACCGTAAGGCGACCGATCCACTTCGATGATGGGTCTCTGTAGCCATGGTTTATTCTCATTGTAGGTGAATGGATGCAGACTCAGCGACACAGATGACCATGGCTGCGTTGAAGAGCACTCCATCACCGAAATCACAACGTCAAATCTCGCTCGGTAGGGATTTCAATGTCAATTCCCTTAGAGAGATTGATCAGGCAGCTGTGTAGGGGGCACGTTCAGAGTATCCGTCGCAGAGAGAAGTTGCAACGAGGCATATGCCAGCCGTCCGGCATGGCAGAGAGCGTTCATGCTCATGTCGATGGACTCAACATCAGCAGCTTAAAGACAACACTTATCCTTTCCAAAGCGCCTTGGCTGTACAATGACTGCCGCGCAAATGAACGGCTGCGCCGCCGTTCGTCGAGGACCTCTCGGTTTACGTCCATCAAAATGAACCAACCGTTCGTTGCTGAGTACCAACCGCGGTAGTGACGTACCTCGATGTCTGAATGAACGTTAAACCACTCTGTCGCTTCGCTTTCCTTTCAGTGGACCGCGATCTCTTTGCTGAGCAAACTGACATGATACGGGGAGACACTTCTCACAACGAGTACTGCACATTGTACGTGTTCCTCTTCGACGCTCAGAATTCTGCCGAAATAACGAAGCACTGTACCTGTCATCTGTACACAGTAAACGCCGACAGTTCAGCCACGAATCCTCGCATGCATCGAGCCAAAGACGACCGCCCTTACGACTCTCCCAAGTCCAACCAAGGTCCTCAGGCCGACACAAACGGAATAACGCCCCCTGCGCGTTTCAGCTCCCGACGATGCGCCTGTACTCTCTGAGGTCGACAGTACAGTCCTCAAGAGGTGTGTTTCGTTGGACGCAGAGTCGTGGTGTCAGTGTCTGGCGGCTGTATACATTTCTGATGTGACGTGATGGACTGGTTCAGTACAGTCGATCTGATCATCTCCGTTCTCTGACTTCCTGTCGAACAGAGCGCCAAGAGCAAGGTATCTCGACGGATAACGCGTCACGAGTGCGTGCTTCAATGAGTGATATGAACGCCTGTTTTGTAGGTCGCTTCGCTTCGGTCGACGCCGTCGGCGCTAACGGTGGCCGAAATCGAATCCCTCGTGCTCGGCAAGATCCTTAAGAACAGGTCGGCCAGCGTTCATGGATGGAACGATACAAGGATAACGAGACTCGATGTGACACGTAGATATCGAAACGATGGGGAGACGCTGTGGGAGAAGATGCATTGGCGGCGCGGCATCGATTTGACAACGTCGAAACCTGTCCGGCTCATGTTGTGCCTCGGTGCTTCGGCAGAATGGCAAAGGACCGTCCACATACACGAGTTCCCTGTCGCGATGGCGCACGCGTTTATGGTTGTCCGAGCAACCGCGGACGAGATCAGTCGAGTAGCCGCGCAACCCCTCTGACCCTGTTTTATACAACCGTGACCTATACGACGTCATAAACAATGCTCTCGGACAGAGTGCCCGAGACCTTCGTTCGCTGCCCCACTGTTTCAATCGACTAAGAGGCGCCGCGACATGAATCGTCTCAGGAAATGACCCACCTTCGCCGTATTCGCCTACCGAATACGGTGAATCAAAGACCAACTATCTGCCGACCCATTGACAACTCCGCTAGTCAAGGAACTGCCGTCGGCGCTTGGTTCGAAATTGCGTATAAAAATAAGCCGCGAGCTCTGGAAAGAGGTTTGCTCGGACGACGGCCATATTCGGTCAGGCCGCTAATCGAAGAATAGAGAAAATGCAAAGGCGATTCGATTCGGAAACGGATACTGTACACTACTGCCGAACGGCGTTCTCTCCGGAGGCGCGATTCCCGCGAAAGAACGACAGCTTCGTCGGAGGGCGCTTGAATTGAAGATGAACATCCCGAAACAGTGGGATCTCGTCCGGGTAGGCGTCGCCGAGGCGCAGTCTCATGCGCACCGTCAACCGCACATACCTCGCGTCCGCCGGCCCGAACGACGGACACGCGGTCTTCATCCTCGACGACTGGAACGCCGAGGGGTCGACCAGCGCCAGAACCGACAGTCCGTGGGCCTGCTTCCGCTGCCAGGTTTTGAGGGGAAGGAATTCTCCGTCGGGCGGACGGACGTGGACGGACAGAACCTCTTCGAGCGGAAGGCAGAGTCCCTCGGCGCTCTGGATGGAGATGCGGAGACGGAAGCTCTCGCCCGTCGTCATGACGTGCACGGTGCCGCCCGGGATGGCGTCGTCGATGAAGTGCCGCGTCTTTCGCGTTTCTCTGTCGTAGAACTCGACCGGCGGGTCGCTGTCAGAGGCGAGTCGCTCGGCAGCGAGGGAGATGCTCAGATGCTTGCGCGTCGTGTGGCCCACCAGCCATCTCTCCAGTGGCTCCTCGCCGCCTTCCGGCAACCCGCCAAAGAACTGCACGCACCACGGCGCCGAAATAAGCACAGGAGAGAAGCCGACAGAGGACAGCGTACGTTCGTCAGGACGCTCAGGAGGCCGCCGATGTTTTCAGGCAAGGCCCGTCGCGTGTCTTCCTCTCCGAGGGCATGCGCCGCCGTCGTGCGCTTCGTGGGATCGTCTTTCAGCACCGCCGCGATGGACCGAAGTTCGTGGACGCGCTGCTCGTGCGTCTTCGCGCGATACTGGCCGTCCATCTGCTCGACGCGTCTACCGTCGCCCTGCCTTGCCACCCTGTCGAGCTCGCGCGCCACGTGCCTCTTCACGCCGGCCGACTCCACCACCGATGCACCTGCAACGCGCACGTCCGCAAGCTGGACGACAGAATCCCAGGAAGATTAGATACCCGCGAAGACTTCGAACGCCATGACGCCGACGGCCCACATGTCCGACGCGCGTTCCAGCCGCATCTTCTTCGATTGCTCCACCAGCGCGCGACGTATCTCGGGCGCCACATAACGTCGAGACGTTATGTGTCCGAGCAGGACCTCGTCGCCGATCGTCGAGGCCGTGTCGAGGTTGACGAGCTTCCAGGCGAAGTCCGACGCAAACCACATGATGTGCGAAGGGTCCAGGTTGCCGTGAACGACCCTCTGCGCGTGCAGCTCCGCAACAGCCTCCAGAACCTGAATGGTCCACAGCCGTCGCCTTCCGCACGGGTCCGTGTCACGAGAAGTACCGAGTGAACGAGGGCGCGTTGCTCGACCGGGGACGGTCTCCTGCCTCCGAGTCTCTGTTCCAACGTGAAGGCTCCAGCCTCGAGCACCAGGCACGGAGGGTAGCCGTCCTTGCCCGGCAGCGTCTCGAGCAACCTGCACAGGCGATGAGCGTGCCGTTCAAGACTCCGAGGTTGCCCACGCACTTGCACACGCGTCCATTGGATAGGAGTGCCAGGTGCATGCGCGTGGCGTTCTGGAACTCGCGGCCGGGTGACGGGTAGAACTTCAGAAACACGGGCTGACCCGTGGAGAGCTCCGTCGCATGGCGACAGTGCGGCTTCCCTTCGACCTGCTGTCTCCCAATCCTGAATCTGGAGAAGCGCGTCGGCACGAGGTGGTCGGCGGAGGCGATTCGTCTTTTCACCTGTCGGCGAAGACGCTTCCCTCTGCCACGTGGTCGAGAGCAGCGGCTTCGCGCAAGCTTCCGCGTCTTTCCTTGGCGCCACCTCCCCCATGTGGACCCTATACAGCCGACGTTGCACCTAAGAAAGACCAGGCGACCGAGGAAGAGAGGACCTCGCTGCGGTTGCGCTCGCGTCCTTCGACGGCGAGACGGACATGGGAGTACTGCGACGTCGATGCCACGTGTGCATTCGGTCCGACCGAGGCCAGGACGGGATGCTCCGACGGCGGGAGGGAGAGGGACCTTGCACGGCGCTGGAGACGCAGGTCGGCGAACGCCGCCATCGCGCTCCAGCCCGTCTGACCCTCTGTTCTTTCTGTCCGCCTCCGACAACCGACAGAGAAGCTAGCCATCCGAGGCGGTGTCTGCAGCTCGGGGCTGAACGAACGGCCGCTCTTGCGACGGCGGCGGTGATCTCTCTCTGCGGAGTTCGTCTTCGCATCCGTACCACTGCGTCGTCCTGACATCCGTCAGCTTCAGTCCTTTCCTTCGGCACACGTTACGTCGGCTTGCAGCCGAACAGAACGGACACGAACAGGACAGTCGGAGAGCAAAAGTAGCTGGCGTCTTAAATGTGTGGCGGCCGAGTCCTCGTCGACCTTCTCTCTGGCGCCAGCACAGTTGGGACGACGATAAACTACGTACTCATCTACGCCGAATAATCGCGTCAAGCGCATAATAAACACATTACATCGGTTCCTCCATCAATTGAGAATGTGCCTCAGACAGTGTCTGTCATGATTCTGGCGCTCTCCTGTTCCGTTTGCTGAGAGGCATGTCGCCTTTGCCGTCAGCACAAGCCTCTCCGCCAGTCTAGAGTCTCCGCGGTCTTTCTCGATGGATAGTGGTCTGCTGTTAGTGGGTGATATGACGCACTAATGACGTTGATCTGATCTAGATAACGATGCACGTCTTTGTCAGTATCTGGGGAGACACACACTCGCCAGCTACAGCGTACTCCTCCAGGATTGCCATTCGTTCTTGAACTGTGAGCATCACTGCGAAATGGTCAGTGCTTTTAGTCAACAGCAGTGTCTCTGTGAGATCCAAGCAACGGTTCTTCGTGATGCCCCGACTCTCGTTGTAGCGGCTTCTGATCCAGAAAGTCTGGTACCTTCTGCGACGTGCTGACCGATAGACGTCACCAACCTCGAAACCGTTGGCCGAGTCAGGCAAAGGCGAATCTCCTCGGTCAGCAAAAGACATCGACGGTTGGATAGACCGTAGTGCTTTTAGACTGGATGTCCCACGCAGAAACTACACTGACATGCCGAAGACGGCTTCGCTCGACCGGCATCCCTCCCTCCCTCATCGTTCGTGCATCGTCATGTCGCCATCAGAGGGAGATCCGAATGCATGATCGTCGGTCTCAGACACGCGACCGAGTCCATGCACGACTGACTGACTCATCGTCGTCATCATCGCACGTCCTCTAAATGAAACCGGCCGTACTCGGACTGCTGACCTTCGCCTGTTGCGCTTGGCCCTCGCCTCGTCTGTACGACAGTTCGCTACAATCTCCTCTTCCACTCGATGAATCATCAACTGTATCTGACAGAGGCCGCGGGATGCCAAGGGACACGAGCCAAGAGTTTAGAGCGAAGACGGTTGGCGACTGCCTAGGAGTTCGCATAGCGCAAGGCACTCCGGTCGTCTAGTCGCACACCGCCCCGTTCCACATTGCTTACGAGGTGCACATTCCGCCGTAGCCACAGTGGACATCTGGAAGGACAGGTGTTGTTCGGCCGGGAGCGTAACTCTCTCCCTCAGGGACGCGGCCATGGGTTTGAAATCTGGTTGGAGGGAACGCGCGAGGGAACTGAGTGAACTCAGGTAACGTCTTTTCGACGAGGCGTTCGGCACAGACTCCGTGTGTCGCACAGGATGTCCGAGACAGGCGCATTGAGCGAACGCTTCTTCATCGTTCCCGCTCGCTTGGAGGGAGGCGTGCCTTCCTTGGTCCACGCGTCGGATCTGTGGTCCATCCCAGGAGACCAGTGGGGCGAGACCTCGCGGCTTCCGCGTTGCACCGTCCGCTCCAGACACAGTGAGGAAGCACCTTGAAGTGGCGCTCTTCTCACACCAGGCGTCTGTTCTGCCGGACAGGCGAGAGACCAGACGACACACCGACCGCGTTCTACTCGGCGCAGTCGCAAATCGGTACGCGCACCGGACTCGAGTCTCGGGTCGTGAACGAAGGCATCTCTCTGCAGGCGGTGGGATACAGCTTCTGAGACACTCGCAGCGCCAGATTCCCTCGGGCGGGCTGCTGCCCGGCGTCGAAGGGAGCGGCAAGGCAGCAGAGAGGAGGGACATTCCACTCCAGAGGGTCTTCAGACTGAAGGAGGGAGAGATCTTCGCCAGAAGGTCGGGTCAGAAGCCACTCGAAGGATTCCTCCATCTCGTGTGCTCTGCGATCTCAGATACCGCATAAGAGGAAGGATGCCGAAGAAGCCGCTGCAGTTCTACGCGGTCGACATGGCGAGTAGGGAGAAGGTGGTTCTGAAGTTCTATCCGTGGCCGTACACTGGCCTCTCGAACTGCATTGCCAAGTACGAACGGCTGAGGCACAGCGACCTGGTTTGCCGGTATTCCATCCCGGATCCGCGGCTCGATCTCAGTCGACTGTCGACAGGATGATCGAGATCATAAAGGAGGACGAGCAGTTTCCACCCTGCCTCGTGCTGGAGAGCGGAGAGTCGACGCTCAGCAGCCTGATGGGACAGCCAGGTCTGCCTCGCGCTCTCGGGAGCACTCTCGTGCGCAATGTGCGACGGATGTGAGGTCATCGGCGTCTCCTCCACCTTGTGCGTTTAGGTCTTCGCGGCACTGGATCGGCTCCATGCGCTGGACGTCGCCCACGGCAGCCTGGGACCGGGCGATTTCGTTTGGTTTCTCCCCGACTTCACGTGCAAGATCATCGATTTCGACGCCGCTCGCTTCGTTGGAGAGGAGGCCGTTCCAGAGATCCCTCTCAGCACCATGGCGGCCCTCCAGTATGCGGCGCCCGAGGTCATCCGCGCGGCCAACGGAAGAGAGAAGCTCAGATTCGACACCGCATCCGACATCTGGTCGGCAGGCGTCCTGGCCCACCAGCTCTTCACCGGTACCCTCCATCCCGATCAACGGGGCAGAGTCTTCATCTGTCGACTGCAGGAAAGCATTACTACGGCGAGCTGTCGAGCGCCGAGTACATCGTCGAGGTCTCCGCCTCGCGGGAGCCTCTCCCCGCGATCGGCTGTGCGGACCGACACGCCCGCTCCTTCCTGAAGAGTGTCCTGCGCATGGACCCATCCACGCGGCCGGTG
Organism: Botrimarina sp.; assembly: GCA_965263145.1. Classification (GTDB taxonomy): domain Bacteria; phylum Planctomycetota; class Planctomycetia; order Pirellulales; family Lacipirellulaceae; genus CAYGQU01. Next base: position 37,005 of record CBDHGO010000006.1, on the reverse strand, counting down.
GCCTCCGTCGCCTTGGAGCACGACGTTTTTCGCAGCGTAGGCGCCTCTCATCTGAAACCAGTGGAAATGAGAGAGGCGATCAAACCAGCATGCCCTGCTGCTTCTGTTCTGACTCCTCCCGTGTGTGTTCAGATCTTCGATCGGGCGTGCAGTTTGGAGGACCCCTTTCACGCCCACCCGAGCGGGTCCGTGGCCTCGCAGTTGAACGGCACCGTCACGCTGGAAGTGTTCCGGAAGTGGAGCACTTCGAAAGATATCTTGGAGGAGAGAGCGGCGAGTCAAGCGTCATCTGGCGTCGACGACCGTCTGGACGATGCGGGAGGAGTGTTTTACTTTCTGAAGATCGGAGAGAGTTGTCGTCTGCGCATCGCCGTCCGGTGCGATCCGAACTCCCGAGTCCGCATTGGGGAGATCTCATCCGTCCGTCTCAAGGTCCCTAACAGCGAGCCCGTCGAACTGGAGAAGCAGATGGCGGCGAACGGCGGCGAAGCGTGCGAGGTAGTGGCCCTCGTGGATCCGGCACGCATCCGATCCGACAGGCTCCACTTACCAGGTCCAGTCTTCGGTTCACCCGATCAGATGTACGTCCGTCTGGAATTGCGTCTCGAATTCAAGACTCGAGGTGGCGTCTACGCTCGGAAGCTGGAACTGAATCGAGTTGTCTACTGCAAGATGGTCCGGCCCCAGAGTCTCCTGCTGGTCCACAGACTGGCGGGGTCGTTTCGGCAGAGGTGGAAAACGATACCGCAACGGGCTAAACACTCAAAGCATGGTGCCATGTACCGGGCAAAGGTCAGGGCGATGGCCACCTGACCGTTGTCTGTCGATGTCTCCCGTCCTATACATTGCTCTCGGATGCTGTGACTTGTACTTAGTGACATGTACCTCTTGCCCTGTCTCAGTTGCTTTTCTTGAGTTCATTGATCCCTTATTCCGTCTGGCATCTGTTGATCCCAATCCCTCTGCCAACGGTCTCTTGCGATTTTCCTCTTTTGTGTCCTATTGATGTGGATCTTTTTCCAAATGGTGGACGTCGCTGTCAAGAACCTCAGACGCACACGTGAAGCATTTAATATTTGATCATTCAGTCAAGGACGAGGCAATCGCCTCTCTCGTACGGAAACCCTGTCAAACGCATGTGTACTGACAGTCCGTCTGCCTACCCTCTGAAGACTCCCGAGTCCGAAGGGTTGAATTGCGAGGGCTATCGACGCAAATCTCACAGGGTACACACGGTACAAGTTCTCTGCAGACCGATTCTCGTGGTTTCTACGGGGTGGAGAGGTCTAGCGTCTCACGTCGCGTCATTCGAACGGTTTGTGGGCCTTGGATACGCACCCACACCGCTTGTTTCATACCCTACGAGGCATTACGATGCAGAAGTATCCACGCGGCTCTCACAACGCGCACATGGCGACGCAACTCTCTTCCACTGTGCAGTAGGCGACGTGCAAATTGCACTTCTGTGAGCAAGTCTGACTCTCGCCCTCGTCTCTCTGCATCTCGACGAAGCTGAGTGTGATGTTCAAGAGAAGCTAGAATGGACAAAATGTCGTACGAGGGAAGCCCTGCGCTGCGACAAGCACTCAACCTATAAGCATCTGTACGAAACACTATGTCGTTTCCTCTAACAAAGCGCCGCAGAACACTTCATAGAACGGTCCGTTTTCTGTTACATGGGTCAGTCGTCCGTCCCCATGCAACGAGGCACCGTTTGTCGTAGGGCGAAGGAGCCCATGACGCCAAACGGTCGATGCTGGTGTAAAAGGCAGACCATCCCTTCACAGAGACCAAGACAGTCGAGGCAGAGGTGCTGTTGAGAGACGCTGGCCACTCGTTCGAGTCAGGTAACGCGTGTGCTGCGGTGCGTCGAATGGCACTGTTGAAACCATTTTTCTCATTGTGCTATGCAGATCCTATTTTTCTAAGCGCGCCACTGCTCTTGTCAGATTGTGTTTCGTAGCAGCGGTTCAAAGACACAGAGGAACGTTGAAAGACGCGCGACGCACGCCGAACGCCGTGACGCGATTCACCCAAGACACGGACCGACGTTGTCTCGGGATAACCTTAGTCGAGTGGAATCACGTCGCAGAAACAGAACTCGCCTTAGTTATTCACAACACAGAGACAGCGTTTACCTCTTCTACAAGCAGAGATGTCTGTTACTCATGACCAAGGTACCCCACCCGCCGCGAGGAATGCATTCTTCGCTCTCTGAACGCCGTCGCGTTTCCGTCGTCGCTGTTCTGGAAACGCGAACGTCACATCTTCTGTTTGCGCCAGGAATGGCCGTAGGTTTAGACAGTGGTCAGTCTACAGAGACGGTGTCCGAAGGACGAGGCAGTGTTGAGATCACCGATGTCGTACTCCCATACCATCAAGCACCTCGCGATGCAGCATCATCCAAGGCCGCCACCCTCCAAGCCCACATGCTGCCGTTTCCTCTGACACCAGACGGCTTCTCGGACGTAAGACGAGGGCTCTCGTCTCCGACCCGACGACAGGATGGAATCTGAGCGTCTCTGCTTTCAAGGACGAGGGATTCTGTATAGACGATGGAGAATGTTCCGCCTCGACGGAGGAAGCGCTCTTCCTGACTTCTATGGAGCGTGCCCTGGAACATGCCATGTCCGCTATAGGTACGTCTCTCTCCACTGCGCGTCTTTGTTTGGACGATTGACAGTTCTTTCGTGCCGCAGCGAGGGAGACGTCGAGCGAAGTCGTCGTCTACGACGAGACGGGGAGTACCTTCGACGCGTTCTACGGAGAAGGCGCCATCCGCTCCACCGACGACACGCTTCCTACTCTCAGGGAGCTACGGGAGAACGACATCTTCGCAAACAGGTCCTCCTTCAGCGTCTCTTCAGCGTTCTCTGTTCACGTCTGACCTGCAGGTATCGCATAGAGCCAGGAGCGCCGTCCAGAATCTGGCGCCGGTTCGCCATCGACGCCTGTACCAGACGGAAGGTGACTCTGAGATTCTATCCCAACAGCCACAGGCTCTTCGAGAGCGTGACCGCCATGCACGACCACCTGGCCGAGGAAGACTGCGTTTGCCGGTATCTCTGTCTGACCTCGTCTCGGAGACCTGACGCGGCGCCTGTGACGTCTACAGGGTGCTGGATACTATCGAAGACGTGCCTCGGTATCCGTCCTGTCACGTCCTGGAGAGAGGGGACTTCACTCTTACCGAGGTGCTCAAGGAAAAGCGGCTGCCGTCGACGAGAGCGAGCACCATACTTTACCACGTCGTTTGCTCTCCAGTCCTGTTGTCTCTGCTCGTACGAGGAATCGCGGTGTCGTAGATTCTCAGGGCCGTTGATGGCCTCCACCGCATGGGCATTGTTCACGGTGATGTGACGCCGGAGAAGATCGTGTGGCTCTCTTCCGAGATGAAGTGGAAACTGGCTGACCTCGAAACGTCTCGGTGGACGGGAAAGCGAAGCCTTCCGGCCAGCAGTCTCGAGTACTCGGCGCCCGAAGTCGTTCGCTCAACGAGGAAACAGATACCACTCACTCCACGTCCCTCAGCTGATATGTGGTCCGTCGGGATCATCGCCCACGAGTTGCTGACCGGTAAGGGGGAGGAAGGTGGCCTAAGAGGGAGACGACGTCTGTCCTCTGCGCAGGTGAGGCGTTCTTCGGACAGAAGCCTTCCGCCCAGCGTGTGACGGACATCCTGAATCTCAAGGTGCCGTTCCCTGAAGTTCAGGCCTGCAGTCAGAGAGTCCGCGTCCTCCTCTTCGGGCTCCTCTCCCTCGATCCGCGAGAGAGACTCGAGGCCGGCGCCGCAATCCAGAGTCCAGTATTCGACCTCGAGAGGGCGTCGCCGAGCGAGAAGGCCAGAACGAACGAGGTACGTACGCACTTTTCCTCGTAAGCGAGGCGGGATCTCACCGTCGACTGATGGCAGGCGAAAGTGGAGGCGACAGGTCGGGCTTCGGAGGAGGTCAAACGTGAGGTAATCGCCCAACTACGCGTATCCATCCGCGTCGAGCGTTTCCGCAGTAGAAGCAGCACCTCGTCCGAGCCCTTCTGCCTGAGGGAAACAAAGGACGTCATGACGACGGCCGACAGCGCTCTGCCGAACGAGACCATCCACTTCTTAAGACTGACTGAGAGCCACCGTCTGCACATTCACATCGAAGCTGAGCATCACGGGCCGCTCACCATCGGAGACATAGACAGTGTGTCCGTCCACCTGCCAGACTCCCGTCCGGTAGACCTGCCCGCGTCCGTCCTGAAGTGCGACGACAAGTGCCGGGAGATTGTGGCCCTGCTGGATCCGACGAGGTGCACCTCACCTGTCATCCACACCGTATCGCCGTCCTTTGGCCGCGTTGATAGGCGCTACGCTCAACTGCACGTGAAGATCCGAGCGCACCACGTCGACGACGCGACCATCACCTACGACCTCAATCGCACCGTTTACTGCAAAATGGTCCGTCAGAAAAGTCGCCTCCGACTGCACAGGCTGGTCCGCGCAGCTCGAGGATGCTGCGGGTCGATGTTTCAGCGAATGAGGGACAGTGCACGTCGCCTCAGCCGCCACGCCGCCAACGGACACATTTCAACCCACGACAAGTGATTCTTCTTTTCTTTCACGCAATGTAGATAACGCATCTGCCAGTCACACCGCCCAAATAAAAAAGTCCTTTGCGTTGTTATGATCACGCGCTGTAGTTTCATACACTCCCTGCTTTCTCCCCTAACGTCTTGAATCCGTATTTCCTTTCATTAGCGTGTTTTCCCTGGCAGCGTCCTTCGAAATAAACTCAGCAAGACATCTTGAATCCGAGTCTTGATCATGCAATCTTCGAGCGGCGGGCCTGTCGACCTCGAGCAATCAACCAGTTGCGGATACCAATCGTCTTTCTCAAGCTGCGAGCCACCTCTATGACGAGATGATGATCCATTCATTCAATTCTGACTGCGACTGGCTCGGCATTCTACTGAAGTCCAAGACCATTACTGCCGTTGTTGTCGACGTACGATTCTTACCTGTGATGTGAAATGGATTGGATCGCGCCCAATCAATGACATTTTTTGGGCATGAGCTCGATAGCTGCTCCATCGTTTGGATCTTTGAAGAGTTTTTTTCGTTGAAACAGTAAAGGAGAGTTGTTTCTTTGTTAATCGAGGAAGCAGGTATGCTCATGAAACTCACTGAACGGTATTGCCATTTCCTGTTGATGCCGCCTGTCACGTCTTCTTCCCGCGAGAGCGATAACGTTTGCTTGAACGGCCACGCCAGTGTCAACTGCTTATAGCACTAGGCTTTGCGGCACTGCTGTGGACAGGACGTCGTGTCGGAATGGAGACGCCTGTCGTCGCTATGCAGTCTGATGATCGCTTCCGACTGACTCCAGTGTCACGCTGTGGTGCGTTTCGTTTCTACCGGGCCCTGCAATGGTCGACGACGTCTTTTCTCAGGGGAGCCGTCAAGCAACGCGGAATAAGGATTCTGATTCTGCCTGCAAGACTTCGGATCGAGATGGCGCCTTCATCTCGGAATATGCCAACGAACAAGCTGGACTACATTCGCGTCAATGACAGCAGCCGCTCACTCTTTTGGCGCGATACTTTGAATATAACACCCGCCGCCTGTGCCAGTCAACGCGTGCAGAGGAAGGAACGGCGCGGAGTAGTCGCCGAAGAGTCACTATCGAGTGCAGTGGCCGAAGGGTCTGTCCCTGTCAACGCGTAAGTGTGACCGACCCCTCACCTGCTTCCAAGTTTCGCGACGTGACTGACGTGCATTGAGGAGATGTGCCTGGTACACGAGCGGGCGGACCATCCAACTGAACAAGGCGCTTTGTCGTAGATAATCAACCATTCATGTCTCGTGGTCGGACACGAACGACCCGTCGAGACCGTCTTTTCCCTTGCCAGAAAGTGTCCGTTTGTCAGCCGCCCATCCAGTCGCCGCAACGCATTAGCGATAGTTTGATGATATAGATGGAAGCCTAATGGACGCACGTCACATCGGCGGCACCGGCCCCCTGTCGTACAGTGCGCGGTCCCATCGGGCGGCCTGCGCCGTCCCAAACTGCTATCGTCGTCCGCTCTTTGCGGTCATCCTGGGCAGCATTTTCCCGTCTCCTCTGTCTTTTCCGCGACCGCCAATGAGATGTCTTTACCGTACGAACTGCAGCCTGATGCACGGCGAAGACTTCGCGGAAGGCGTTCTGCGGCAGCGGAATATGATGATCTTTTCGGTCGCTGGAGCCGCGTCCGTAGCTTCAGCACACCTTCGCCATTAAACTAAAAAAAGAAACCGTTAGCCAATCGCGAGCCGTGATGCCCGGCGGTACAGTCGATGCAAGCAAAAGAAAAGACTATGCAAGGATACTAGGACTATATAAACGACACGGCCAGTCCGAACAACGCCATTTGCGCTTCTGCTGTTTCACCGCCTTCGTTTGTTCTCTGTCTATTCTCCCGTCCGGATCAAGTGTCACATCATGAATCCTGGCAACTTCCTTCAACACCGCGCTCAGCACGTCGAGGATCTCTTGGCTGGCGAAGCGAGGGGCATGCCGGGCGCGCGGCGACCAGGTGCCGACGTCATTGGTGCGCAAAACGAAAACGGTCGCCGCGAGCGTGTGTGTCGCAGGAAGGGTCTCGTCGAGCGTTTGGTCGACGTCATGGAGGTTATAGCCTTCACTGTGAATCTGCTGGTTTGGTTCGGCGTCACCTGCAAGGAAGAAATCGCGTCGATGGTGGCCGTGGGCAAAGAGCACTGTCTTCTGTTGGACAAGCTTTTCGTGTCATTCGTGGGAGAGGTCTTGTCGCTGGTGCTCCCAGGCATCATCTGGTTCGTCACCGTGGTCGTCGAGTGGTGCATGCGTGCGTTCGTCAAGCAGTGCGCGAACCACATCCGGACACTGGCGGACGAGTGCTTCTCCGATCTCGCCAAGATCGCCGCAGCTACCGCGAGAACCATGAAGAAAATCGGGTGGCTGCTCTTTGAGTGCACGGTCTTCGTCGTGGACTGCGTGAGGTACATCAGGCAGAAGTGGTCCACATGCAAGGAGCGCGTTTCCCAGTGCGTCGAGTGTGTCGTCGATTTCGCGCACGACGTCAAGGCGATGATGTTCACGGGCCTCGAGTTCGTTGGTAATATCGTTATTCTCACCATGGTATTGGCCGAAGCCGCGGTCGTGTTCGTCGTACACGTCGCGAGAACGGCAGTCATCGTCGCGGTCGACCTCTGGCCTCTGATCGTCGAATACGTCGCGGACAGGGCGAAGGACGTTCCTCTGCTCGTCGAATATCTCGCGGACAGGGCGAAGGACGTTTGGTCGACGGGCAAGGAGACCCTTTCTGTGTTCGCCTGGCTTGTCTTGGACTACGTGAGGACGGCGGCGGCCGAAAGCATCAACCGCTTCATTCAGGCCGTCAAGGAAGCCGGGGACTGGGACCGGGCGTTCGGCAGGAATCTCGACTGGCCTTGGTCATGCCGAGAGTGAGGCCGCCGCCCCCTAGTCGGCGCGCGTTGAGTGGCGGGGAGAAAGAACTTACGTCAATAACGCTTCGAGCGCGAGGGATGTGTGTCTGTGTTTTCGGCATCTCCAAGCGAATGACCCTCGCGCTTGAAGGCATGCAATGGGCTTTCTTCGAGAAAGATATGGTCCTGTGCAGTTGTCGAGAAAGGTGCATCGTCGCTCTGGCAGCCGTGTTCGAGGCGTGTTCCACCGGGCAGCCGGCGTCGCTCGGGCAGCACGCCGGCACCCGCAACGGAACGTTCCGACTCGCGAGCACGTTATGGTATGCACCGTCGTGTCCCTAGCCGACGTTGGACGTTTGTCGCTCGGGCAGCACAACGCTCCTCCGGAGGCGAAGGACGCGGGATCAATGTTTCGTTTGTGAGAGGGTGTTACCCGGTGATCCCATCACTCTGGAAAACGGTATCCGACACCAGCACGAGGCGTGCATCTTCGCTCTGGTAGCCTTGTCTGCACAGTCCGTCTCCGCGGAGCCGGGGGCGTCGCTCAGGTAGCGCGTCGTCGCTCCACCCGGGGACGGGCTAACGTGCACGCTTGTTGTGGTATGCACAGCCATGCCCATCGCCGACGTCGGACGCTCGTCGCTCCGGTAGCACAGCGCTCCTTCGGAGGCGTCGGCCGTGGACAAGCCTCGTTGCTGGCGCGTCGTCGTCCTTTGACAAAAGCATGTGGTTGGAAGACCTCAATGACCTGCTTTTAACATGTCATGAATCTCCGTAGCATTCCAGTTTTTTCAACTTGTCATGAATCTCCGTAGCATTCCAGTTTTTTCAACTTGTCATGAATCTCCGTATCATTTCAGACTCGAGCACCCTTGTCTCGAGTCCACAAGTTGATGTGCAAACATGGTGTGTAAAGATAAATGTTTGCATCCAGCTCTGTCGTGTACCTAGAATCGCGCTCGCGTTTTTCTTCGACCTCCGTGCTGCGGCCGCGACTGCAGCAGAACTGAACTCGCCAACGGAAGACACCCAAGGAACGTCGGACGTCGAGACGGCCTCCGAGATCGCGATTTCAGTCGACGTCCTCGAAGACACGCCCTCTCCGCGTCCTGTCCGATTGCGCCATGATTTGCTCGCGTACATTAAGCTTATGCGGCGTTCGCGATGTACGAGAATTGTTCTCCAAGGGATGCCAAGCTGTCGTAGTCTGCGCACACATTGGACATGCAGACTTGCTGCCCTGGAGGAATACGATGCTCGTAATTTCTTACACAACGAAGCCGTATCTTCTCAATACAACACGTGATTGTCGAGTTCTCCACGCACGACGTATACGCAAGAAAACCGATGCTCACGTCGTTGCGCGCATGGCTCAGAAACAGCTGTCCCGTCAAGCGAAATCCGACAATAAGATTGGTCTCCGAGCGATGTCCACTACCCGTTGACGGACTCGTTAAAGCGTGGCGCCGAGTCTTCTTTCCTTCTTTTGGGATCGTGTAAACAACTTCGAGAAACAAAGAGTCGAACAGGCACGCGACGACAATGCAAACGAACGCTCGAACGATAGCACAGGAACTCGAGGATGTTTACAACAAGAAATGTCGGTCTTAAATACCCACTAAGTTGAGGATTTCCTAACCCCATCAGCTATCAGTCGCGAACTTTAGGGCATGTTCGAAAACCATCGCCCGACTGTTATGAAGAAATCGGCTCGGAGGCTAGCACCCGTCGCGTCTGATGGACAGCGCGCCAAAGGTGGTTACCACGAAACGAACCGCTTCAGACGGCTACGAACAGCGGATAGGACGCTACATTTCTAACACCTTCAAAGTCGAACGCTGTAGACTCGCTCAGTGAGTGGGTGTCTTGAGAAGAGGCTGGTGTTGATCGAACATCAGGCGATTTCCAGGCGTCGGGAGATACAGAAACCTAAAACTCTAGAGATAACATGGAGAGTTAGTTGTCAGACAGGGTCGTTTCATTTGGGACAGATGTGAAAGACAGCGTGGTTTCAGACTTATCAAGTGTTGAGCAGACGCTTTCATTTGATTGTGAACTATTGATGTTCCTGATTGTTGCGCTTGATGATCCTGTAAGAGAGTCAGTTGTGAAGCGCTGCTCCCCGCGGCAGGACCGGCGACGCGGCTCAACACAAGTGATCCATCAGAAGGCCGGATTATTCAGCATCTTTCAACGAAGGCTTTATACCTCAGCCTCATGGGGTTTCAGCGTCAATGCTAAGACAGGCAGATAAGAATAGAACCGGAAATGCAATGACAGAAGAGCAGAGGGTGTAGAATCAAGGTGTCAACGGCCTTTCAAGGGTCTTGCGAGCCTGCGCGGTACAGGAAGGATTCCAGAGACAAACGGAGTCCAGAGGGCGTTTTTTGGATTTATCTCTTATCGTCTTTGACCCTCCGTTGGCCACCCGCGTCTGAACCGGAACGTCAGTAAAGGGGAATTGAACTTGTGCGTACCCTAGCCGCGTCGACTTTTCCTGAGATTGAAGCATGATGAAGGGGTGTGCGGCCACTGTAGGAGACGACATTGACATTAGCGTCATAGTCCAGGAGGACCGGTAAAACCACTCGCCGGACGAGCGACACGAACAGATTCAAACGTCACCTGTATGCCGTCGACATATCCCCCTATGCATCTACGTCGTCTTCTCAACAGTGGGCCTCCGCTCCGCGAATCTAGGTCCTCCAGATCCGTTCTTCCTCTCGGTCGGTGGTGTTCTCGCAGAGAGTAGACTCTTGGGCATGCGAGATGATCTCAGCGGCAACGGGACCGCAAACCAGACAGATGGACCTGTGCATCTAATGATGGGACAACACAGACGAACAGCGTCGGCGGTGCATCAGTGTGGAGTGGTTGAATGACCGTTTGATGTCGCCTTATCCACTGAAGACACCATTCCGGCACCGACGAAGCGAACAGGGACGAAGGAAGGAGAACACGCGTCGGTGGATGCGCCTCGGAAGCACCTAGTATTCAATGGCACTCCGCCTGGAGTTGACGTGTGCGCCTGAAAGATCTTTCCCATCCATTTTACGACTTCGATTCGCATCCAGTCTGTGGCATGCGGCCGATTTCACCGCATGCAGCGATCAGAGAGCCATCCATCATCTCCTGTACCAGATATGCACCCGGAGGAGAGGTTCAGTTAAGTTTCTCCCTCTCGCGACGATCCTCGCCTCTCTCTGCAGTCGTCGATGTCTCGACGGAGCTGTCGTCCGTCGAATGGAATGAAAAGACGGCGCCTCTCCCCCTCGACAGGATCTGCCTCTTGTAAGCTTCGCGATGGCCTGCGTCGTAGGAATCCGCTTTGAGTATCTGACTGGTGATGATGTCGAGTGCTCGCACGTGTATGGTGTCACATCTGTGTAACCTGCGGAGAATTTGCGAGAAGTAAAATGATGCCCCCGCTGGGGTTTGAACCCAGATTCCTCCCACCCAGACGTGAGCGCGCTGCCTGTTGCGCCACGGGGGCCACAACTTCAAGGAAGCGTTCCGTAAACTAAGACGGACACTGCGCGAATTCGGAAATCCGAAACCGCGAAAACAGACCATTTGACGAACCATTGACCATGATCACAGACGGCATCTCTCCTCCGACAGGATCTGTTTCTTGCAATCTTCGTGACGACCTGCATCGTATGAGTCTGCATTTGAGTATCTGACTGGTGATGATGTCGCTTCAAATTCGTCCCAAGAACGAGTCATGTGAGTGCTCGCATATCTGTGAGGAAAAAGGGTGAAAGGAGAATCCCTTTCTTTGTCGGTGCTGTCGCGTCGAAAAACACAAAGCCGAAAGACGTGTTACAAAAGGCTGTTCGGACAACTGGTTCCCCTTTTTATTATCAGTTGTCACATCACGTCTTGTCTAATGCTTCTCCTCATCTTCATTTCCTTCAGCTCCTGTCTTCTTCATGACAATCGCTTCCCTGCGCTGCACTCCGAGAATGGAAGCGTCGCAGTTGGTCGCGATGCACGAGAAAAGGCTTCGAAGAGGAGGAGGCTTGAAGGTAGTAGAGCTGAGGGGAGAAGCGGCGTTGAATGAGATATGGTCCCTTCCATTGAGGGGCCAGCTTGTTGCCGTGTGTCTGGGCGGCTTGATGGTCAAAAAGAAGAACAGGTTGTCCCACGGCAAGGTCGTCAGAGCGGTGCCGGGCGGCGTCATGCTTCTGCTGCTGGAACTGCATCTGAGTGTCGAGTGCGGTCCAGCGAACGGCGAGAAGATCTTGATGGCGTGTTGGGTGGGGTAGGTCAGAGCTTGGGGGTGTGGAGAGCGGAGGAGGGATGGGGTGGAGACGGGGCTGGTAGCCAAAGGCGACGTGGGCCGCGCTGAGGTGGGTCACGGAGTTAGGGTGCGAGTTCAAGAGAGCCTGGATCTGTGGAAGGTGGACGGCCCAGTGACTGTCAATCGAGAGGCGTTGAAGACGGCGGATGACTTCTTGGTTGAGCCGTTCAACGGTGCCGTTACACTGGGGCCGATAGGCAGGGATGGTGCGGCGCGCGATGCCGCGAGCAGACATCCAGTTGGAGAGCTGGTTGCCAACGAAAGCGGGTGCGTTGTCCGTCTGGAGGGATTCTGGATGGCCGAAGAGGGAGACCCAGCGCTCGAGGAGCTTGATGATGGCACGGGCGTTGGCGGCGGAGGAGGGAGTGAGCAGACAAAAGCGAGTGCAGAGATCGACGGCGGCAATGATATAACGCTGAGTGCCGTCGGGCTTCATGGGTCCGATGATATCCAGGCCGACGCACTGATTCATTTGCTGCCAAGTGTTGAAGGAGAGGGTGGTCGGCTGGTCATGGCGCGCAAATTTTTGGCATGTGGGGCAGCTGCGCACCCAGTGCTGCACGTGAGCGTGAGCGTCAGGGAAGTAGACCATTTCTTGGAGCCGGTCGAGCGTCGTGTGGAGCCCGTAGTGGCCGCCCTGTTCGTGGGCGCGGTGGAGCCAGGAGGAGATCTCGTCGGGGTCCAGGCAGCATGGGCGCCACAGCAGTCCGTCGGCGGAGTATTCTAGTCGGTCGTGGCGGTAGCGGAAGTACTGGCTGCGTTGTCGGAGACGTGCCCGCTGTTGTGGGCCGGCATCGTCCGGGCAGCGGCCGGTCTGGAGGTAGGTTTTCATCTGAAGGTACCAGGCCGGCCAGTCTCGACGCATCGGGGTTGCCTTCAAGGCTGCATTGTCGGTGGGTGGCTGCGTAAACTCCCGGTGGAACCACGGACTCCTACTGAGGAGATCGGCGACGGTATTGGCGATACCGTCGACGTGTTCCACGCGGCCAGCTGCCAGATTCAGAGTGTCCAGATGCTTCTGCACCAAGAAACTCTGGTCCTTGGTGCCACTGGCCTGTTTCACAACGGTGGCGTCAGTATAGATTGTAAGGTGCTTGCCCAGGATGAGGTGTCGTACCTCCTTCAGCGCGCGTTCCATGCCGAGTAGTTCCGCCTTTCCGCTGGACTGGAACTTCTCGCGCTGGAAGCCGCCCGCGCCGAGCCGCAGCAGGTGCCTCGTGTCCCTGCTGAACAGCGCATAGCCAAATCCGTCCCTGCTGGCGTCCACGTAGAGATCCACCTGACGGCTTGTGTCAGCGGGTCGAAGGTACCACAGGCGGCCCGTCGCCTTGATGATGTCCGTCCAGCGGTTGGGATCTCTCTTCCAGTACTCGCTGATTGTCGCTGTGTCTGCATTGCATAACTTCTGTAACGCCGCTAGGCTTCGGACGTCGATTCGACAGAACTGGAGCAATGCGCGGATTACTCCCAAACAGGACCTGACCTCTGTCCGTGTTTGCGGCGGTTTGGCAGAGAGCAGTTTCTGCAGCGTCTCCTCTGGCGGCAGAACTCCCTTCGGCGTGAATCGGTGCCCCAGGAATTCGATTTCATCGACAGCGTATAGGAGCTTCGCCGGCGAGACCGTCCACCCGTATTTCCTGTAGGTCGTCAGGAGAGTGCGTACTGCGTCTTCAAGATCCTGCCGGTTCTGCGCTCCCACGCACACGTCATCAGCGTAACTCTCGATGGCCACGCGCTTCCCCTCTCTTCTCAGCTGCTCCCGGGCCTCGGCGATCGTCATTTGCACCGCAGCGTCAAAGAAGGCCATCGAATTGACCCAGCCCATCGGCAGCCTAGAGAACGCGTACGGCTGCTTGTCGAAGACTGTCACGAAGTATGGTTGCAAGCTTGTGTCCAACGGGATCTGGTAGAACCCGTGCCGGAAATCGAATTTTGCAAACATCTTCATTCCGGCCAAGGCCTGCATCGCTCCCTGTCGATGCATCGGTAGCGCGGGGCTCCTGGCTGTCAGTTTGTTGAGGCTCCTGAAGTCGAGCACCACTCTGCGCTCGAGCGAGTTCTTCTTCGCAACTGAGAACCAGGGGATGATGTGCTTCGGCTTTCCCGTGAATCTCGTGATGATCCCTGCTCCCTTGAGCTGATCAATCTCCTTCCGACAGGCCGCAGTCTCGGCAGCGAACGCGTAGGGAACCTTCGTGTGCACGGAGTGGAGTTTCCCTGTAACGTCCTCTAGGTTGACCGACCATCCCGAAAAACGTCCAATTCCATCACGGATGACGTCCGGGAATTGTGTCAACAGCTGATCTCGGCTGCAGCAGTCAACTTGATCATTCTGCGACAGGAGGCCTGACTGCTGGTCTACTGTCGCCTCGGAAAAGATCTCCTCGGTCCTCGAAGCGGATGGCGCTTGTCGTTGCAGTCACGTACCACGTAGTCGACTCCGTCCTGTGCCGGGACCTCGAATATCGTCGTCTTCCCCGTGATGCGAATTGGCTCCTCGCGGTGGTTCGTCAACGTCAGCGTCGAGAAGTTCTCGTATTGGACCCCCAGATGCACCGAGAATTGTGGTGCGACCACTGGTGTTCGCTTGTGTACCATCGATCTTGGCAGCACGACCGGCGTCTTGAGCATCCTGCTCTCCCTGGGTCCAAGAACGACAGATCGGTTGAGGGGCACCTGCATCCTGTCTCCCTTGATTCCCGGCAGATGGTCCACACGCTCGGTAAAGCGTCCGATCTCTTGGTGCACGATCTCGTTCGTCACCTCCTTGTCCGCCTTGGGTCCTGCAAAAAGACACTTGACGGCGTGTCCGCGGATGCTGACGGATCGGCTGTGTGGGTGTGCCGATATCTGGTTGTCAACCATCGCGTCAATGCCCAGCAACAGGTCATATCCGGGCTTGGGCAGCACTAAGCAGTTGAGTCGGAAGCTCTGGTTAGTCGACTTCTCGACCGCGACGTCGATTTCACATCTGCCCGTGACTTTGGCCGTCTCGCCGTGGGCGAGGAGTAGGCGGGTGTCGTCGGATACGATCTTAGCCCCGAGCTCCTTGGCCAGAGCGAGCGAGACAATCGAGGACTCGGCACCAGTATCCACCAGGGCGTCGATCCTCCTCGGGTATCCGAGATGGCTTTGGGATACGAGTCCCATCTTCAAGACCCTTCTCTTCCCCTTCTTCTTTCCCGTTGTCTTCGCCGTGTTCGCTAGGAGTATGTCCTGGTCGTCGTTGTCTTCTTCTCCTTCGCTCAACGTCTCGCAGATCGGTTCGCCACTCCCTTCCGGTAAGGAGTTCTCTGCCACGAAGGCGCGGCGACCTCCCCATCTCCTGGGCTGATTCTGGACCCTTCTTTGCCCGCTCGGTCCGTCGTTGCCCCCACAGATCCTCTGCAGGAACTTCAGCATGTTCAATGCCTCCCGTCTTGAAGTCTTGCAGATCTCCCTTGCGCCCACCATGACTCTGCCTGCGTTGGTAATGGCAGAGAAATTGATTGTCCCGTCAGTCGTCACAACTCTGCCGTCAGTTGCGACGTTCGCCTGCACCAGGCCCAAGTCAATGTCCATCGCGTCTTCATCTACCTCTGTCCTCGTAGATGCGCCCGATTCCCAGAAGCTCATGTTCCTGATAATTGTCCGTATGTCGGCGGGGGATGCCGTCGGTGGGAGATGGACCACCAGTCTACGGAGATTGGCAGGAAGCTTCTTGTAGAGCGTCTTGACTTGCGTCTCCCTAGACGCCGTCGAGACGGTGCACGCTGCGAGGTATCTGTCGACGAAGTCAGCCCAAGTCTCGGCCTTGGACTTCGCGAATCTTGCCAATTGCTCCTCTGCCGACAGCGTTGGCTGTGGGCAGGCCACAGATACCAGCTCCCTGATGACATGCCATCTGGTCGCTACTGTGACGGGCGTGTGAGCGGCGAAGAAGTTGCGGACAGTCGCGGCGTCTCCAACGAAGGCGGTGTTGAAAGCGGCCTGTGAGACAAAGTGCGGTTCCACCCTTTCAAGCACTTGTCGAAATAGCTCGAACGCCGGTGACCGGGGTTCCAGCCTCTGCACCACATGCTTGATACGTGGTCGGTAGTCATCCTCCACAAGTGCTGCGGAGCCGAGAAGAGACGTAAATGTCTCAATGTCTATCTTCGAGGTTCGCAGCTCCGAAACCATTTTGTCGCGTCGAAAAACACAAAGCCGAAAGACGTGTTACAAAAGGCTGTTCGGACAACTGGTTCCCCTTTTTATTATCAGTTGTCACATCACGTCTTGTCTAATGCTTCTCCTCATCTTCATTTCCTTCAGCTCCTGTCTTCTTCATGACAGTGCATTGCCTCATTGTGATAGAAAAGAGCCAGGACTGAATCGAGGGTGTCGTTGTCAGGTCGCTGTCACAATGCAGCATCGTAGAATCCAGCGAGAAGGAACTTGGAGAAAGCCAAGCTCGTGACTTTTCGTTTCGTCTGTTTGTCTCAGTGATATCGTCCTCATGTACAAACCATGTCGTTTTGTCGCGTTGCGGACTCTATGCCGCTATGGGTTTGATGCGACTGCGAGGTGACATCGTCTCTGTTCCATCGCACTGTCTTGCTCGATATTCGCGTCCGTGTTGCGCAGAGCTAGTGCTTCCGTCCCTGGACGCAGGCCACAAGAACCGCGAGAGGGTTTGGAACTGTCGAGATTTACAACGTTCGAAGGGAAATGTTGTGCAGTGATACATCTCTCTGTGGCAATCCAAGCAGTTGTCGTTCATCTTGAATCTCTTTGTGACGCCTCTATCCCGAGGCGAACGCCTTTTAGCGAATTAAGCTCCTGCTAGTTACGGTGTCCGGTTTCCTTAAGAAAGCAAGACGGAAACGAATCTGCAAGGACACTCTTTCTGTGTGCGAGGTTTAGAATTGAATGCCGTAGGGACTTCTTCGGCATATATATCCGTGGCGATTTTCTGGCAGACACTCTTTTCGTCATTCTCTGGCACTTGGTATGGATGGCGGCTGAAGAGATGACGACGTTGCCTCCGTGCGGTGAACGTTTCGGCGACCAAACCTCTGGAAGCGCAAGTCGACAAAGAAACAAAGGAAACGACGAAAGTGTTGCGGACGACGAGAATTGAAAAACGTAACACTCTCGATAGCATATCTTTTTGCTGCCTCCTGAAACACGCGAATAGCATTGAAGCATAGGCGGATTCGGCGCACGCGGTCATCACACCATTCGCCTAGCAGAAGATTACAGCATAGAATGCCACAGGTGATACGCAACATACCTCATCTCTCGTCCAAGAGGGACCAAACAGATCATCATTTCCTAAACATCGAGGCGTAAGGCAAACGAAAACGAACCTCTCACTCCTCCTCATTGGAAAGGCTAGTGTGCACAGGGCAAAGAGACAGTCGACAGACGGACAGCAATAGATGAGTTAAGGACAGAGATACTGACTGGCCACAGAGGAATCAAACTGGGTTCGGGAAACTAACGCGGTCATCCTGGAGTCACTGTCCAGAAGATCCGGCTATTTGCGCAAAAAGCTGCAATACATGTATGGGAGATCTGCGAAATCAATGTTTTTGCTCGCTACGTTATCCTTTACGCTGTCCAAGTTTCTCGCCTCGATAGATAGTCCCCGGCATTGCGCTTCTTCGTTTATCATCCCGACAATCTCGTCAGCGGGAAATTGAAATGCAAACGTCGTTCTCCCATCGAGTGCGTACTGGTACGGGCAATAAGCTGACTTGTGGAGGAGGAAAACTCTTCGAATGGGCAGCATTTCACCGAACTCGGTGTGTCTTTTGCCTTTGATGAAATCGACGATCTCGCCGAAATCTGCCATCAGGCGAACAGCATCCGGGATAACGAAGATGCGTCTTTTTCCTTTTGATTCGCCTCTGCAAAATTGGTTATAGATGTAAACGCACCAGGGAAACATGTCTTCCATGCCACCGTCCTCGATCTCTTGCATGATCCCTTGCATCAACCTCATCGACGCCATGTCTGCCGATAGCGTCAGACTAGGAGAACAGAAGTACTGTTTCAGTTCACCCAACGAAGGAAGCTGATAGAAATCAAGCTCCCGCTGCAGGTACTCGGCAGACTTGCGTGGCATCGTCGCCTCGTAGTCACCGCGTCTGAAGCACTGCTTAAGCACGCAGGAAGGGTTCTGTGCGACAGACCTGTAGATTTCGAGAATCCACTCGAACGTCGCCGGACTGCGGTCGATGTACACCGGCTGCTCCTGTTTGCCGAAATCCGGACAATCTCTGAGAAGCTTCGCGAGAAGAGAGTCGGGGTAGTTCGTGACCGTCTGGCGAAGCATCTTAAAGATCTTCCCTCCGACGTCGATATAGACGAACTCCTGACTCGTAGGAAACTCGGGTGCGGCTTCCAACAACATCGGCACCGGGTCAGAGGGCTTCAGGGACATGTCGCTTTTGCGGTAGTAATAGCGAAATTCGCAATTTCGCAGATGGACGACGCGAATTATAAGATTCGACAGAAGCGAAAACGTCTCGCGTCGGAGCGACGTGACATCTTTAGAGTTGTCGACAAGTGTTGAAGTACGAGTTGATGTGACGCGGAATTGACTGTCGGGTCGAACATGTCGCATTCCGCTGCGTCGTCGACGCTTCTTGAAGAATCATGACGCGACTGTGAGCAAACCTCGAGACAGACGGACAGACTTGTGGCCTCGAACACTTCAGCCGCGGCAGCGATCCGTCTGATTCTTTCGCAGATCGTGATTGACCCAAAAGAGACGAGTAGAGATAGAGTGACACGTGCCTCTACAACCGTTCTGGCGGTCAGGATTCGAGGCAGCCGGTCTAGACGACAGCAGAAAGCGGCGACTTCTGAGTTTTCTGCGCGCCGGCATCGCTGCCTCCATAACAGGCGAACGCGATTCGGCTTCCGTGATGTGACATCACCACACCGCAGATAACAAACGCCGCATTGATGTGACATGCGAAAGAACCCGTACCTACGTCAAGATCCATCAACTATCGAGACTCGAGAACCGCACGCCACAGGCGGCGGCGCTTCCGCCTCTTGAAACAGGAAATTCAGATTCCGAAAGCTTCCTTCAAATGAATACGCAAACGGTTGAGTTGAGGGCGTGAAATGGCGGCGCGCATCAGACTTTCAGGGATCATCCACTTTTTCACGTTGCTTCCAGCCTTCGCGCTTTGCAGTTAACAGCGCGTAAGAGCGGCCTAATTCGTCAGAACGATGTGCTCCTCGTTCTCCTCTGCACGATTCTCTCCGTGGTCCGTTTATCACGTCGTACACCGCAACAGTCAAACGTACGAACGTATAACGTTGCAAATCTGATTCCGTTTATCTTCATTCGGTCGCTCTCGTTTCATCCGATCGTGGGCGTTTAACACAAGAGCTAACACAGCCGCATCGATTTTTCAATCAGAGCTCGACGTTCACGGCGCGTGAAATCCATGATGCCTGGAGATTCTCAAGTACGTCACGTCTCTCACCACGTATTGTGGCGTTGGTCGAACGTCGCCCCCACGTCGTTCACTTGAAGACCATTCGCACAGAAACGACACTCGGTTGTGTGCGCAGGCAGTAGACAACACATCGCGGGCATTGCGGGAGAGAGGACTTCATCCGCCTGATGGCGTTCTGCACGAATCGAAGACGGCGTCCGCAGGGATATGGGAGTGGAACACTGAACGTGTACGCGTCGTTGGAGAAGCGGCCAAAGCAGCAGCCACGTTGCGTTGCACGCAGAGGAGCACGCAACACCGCGGAGAAAGGTACGCCTCGCGCTTGGGACATCTGAAGTGTCGCAGGCGGCAGACGCGGACGAAATCGCACCGTTCGCGGAAGGCCGACGACCACGGCCACCACCACGAAGCAGTATATCCAACACTCAGACGGTTCGTTAACCGTTCCGGTCACTTCTCAGCTGCTAAGTCTGAACACTGCTCGAGACAGAACCGTATTCTCACCGTATCGCGCCCAGTGGTGTCACATCACTTCTTTTCCAACAGATTTTCAACGTCGCTGTCAAGGGAGACCAAGCGGGCTGGACGCTGGACGCAACTGCCGCGGATGCTGGAAGACGGACTCGCGAAGGAGCACATGACCGGCCGTACTGAATCCATCCGCACTCTGATGCCGGCGTCTGTTCTCTCTGTGTTCGCTTTTTGGCAACGTCGACCGCAAGTACCTAAAGATCTTCGTGAGCGTCAAAGTGGCACTCGACGCAGATGGCCCGAGGACGGTGGATCTCTACCAGACGATTCACGCGCGCACGAGCGCCAGAGACGTTCGCGTATCTCTGCGCTGTCTCGTGCGTAGATGGCGGAGAGTCCGGCAGAGAACGCCGCTGTCTATGCGCGACGTTGTGGTGGAGGTCTGCTTCGCGGTCGACGCGCTTCTCAAGTCTTTGAATCTCATGGAGTGGAGCGACACGAATGCTGGTGCCCGACACACGCAATGCCTCGCGTCCGGCCGTGGAGGATAACACTCGAGTGCATTGCTGTGGCAGTTGAATGCCTTCGATTCTCGAGACTCCCAATGAACAGCCATGTTGTATGTCACACAGAGTTCACTCTTCTTGATACGACTGGCGAGTGGCGCACTGAGAAGGTGCACACATTCTTTTCCTATTCAAGGCGCTGCGATCCTCGCACTCTTGAACACCCACGCCGCTACTCTGGCCTCTGCTCTGCTGATGGACACCAAACGACAAACCGTAGATCCTGGAACACACACGAAGACTTCGCTCAAGACATAAAAAGAAGCCCGTCCATCATTCTCCCTCTCGTCTGGAGCCTCATCCTCTTCGCTGTGGCGGCGACGAGACTGGTCTCGGTTCTGATACGAAGTCATTGGACATCATTATGGATCCCGCGGAAGGGACATCCTGCATTCAGGCGAAAGGGTTATATCGTGAACGGCCTTCTGTACAGATGCGCTCCATCCATCCAAAGGAGAGCAGCACTTCAGTCGAGGTCGAATGGCCGACGCACGACGCCCCTGTTCTTGATCATCCCGACCCATCTGTGCAGTCTGAGTCTGTTCTTCGGGTGAACGACCTTGCAGTAGACGGTTTTGTGGAAATCGATCTCTCTGCCGAGTCCCTCTCCGACCAGGACCTTGATGTGGACCTCCAATCTCACGTACTTCTCCTCGATCGTGCCTATATGGGGCGATATCTTCTGCATTCTGGTCGATCCCAACTGTGCGGGGTCCAACAACACCAAGGCCACCGCCGCGTCGTCTCTGCTCCGTTGTTCCACAGAGAGAGCGATGGAACTGCCGTCGGGGGGCCTCACGACGACGGAGACGATTCGCTGAACGGTGGTGTCGAATCCGGTCTCCGGCTTCACGCGAACGTGGAGACGGTAGATCTGGCCGAGCTTCACGAAATAGACCGGATGATCCGGCAGGTAATCGTCGTCAAACATCCACGCCTGCTCGCCCGTCTGTTCGCAGAAAGGCACGTCCGATCTGCTGCCCTCCGGCAGATACTCCAGATCGACGTAGAGCGTCAGACGCTCGCTCATCATGACGGCCCACGCCCAGTCGGGCAAGTCCTCAACGTTCCGTGGCCTTCCGAAGTCCGAGACCTCCTGGACAACATCCATTCTTCGCAACGGTGTGCAGGGGGGAGTCTTTCGAGGACCATTTGCTGGCTGCCCATTCTCTGGTAGACATCCGTCGCAGATCTGAACAGGGAGTCCTCCAGCGCTGCGGTCGCCGTTCTTCTGTCCTCCGGATTCCTCCGGAGCAATGTCTGGACGAACCGCAGCGTCTGCTCTTCGGTCACGTGACCCGTGCGTCCTCTTCGATTGGCAGAGAGCCATCTCTGAGGAGAGCGACCCGCCGCGGAGGCCGGTTGGCCCAGAGCCTTATCAATGTACTCCTGGATGGCGGCGGAGTCGACCACGGACGATCCTGACAGGAGCGACGCCGTTTTGATCCGCGTTCCGTACCGAAGGCTCACTTGTCAACACTTCGAAGGCGATGACGCCGAACGACCACATGTCTGCCGGTGGACCAAGAGCCAGTGCCAGTCTGCCGCGGTTTTCTGCCTGGACGTGCTCCGGAGATGCATACCGTCCCACTCGGTGTCTCAAGGTCACTTCACCCTCTTGCGACGCGTACTCGAGATCGACGATCTTCCACGAGAAGACGTCGGCGAACCACATGATGTGCGATGGCGTCAGGTTTCCGTGCGCGATGCCTCTGGAATGGATGTATTCGAGTGCTTCCATCACCTAAAGCCACGCAACTCCGCAGGCGAACTTCGCTCTAGTGGCCGACCGAGTTGAGTATTGCCCTCTGTTCCATGTCGGACAGATTTCTCCCCCTTCTCTCGGAGAGTGTATAGCGGCCCCTCTCGGACACCAGACACGGCGGGAAGCCGTGGATGTTGGTGATCGTCTCGATCAAACTGAACGGCACATGCGTCATCGACGGGACGGCGACGGTCGATGCCACGCGTACTGGCAAATGTATTTGTGCCCGGTGGCCAGTGTGCTGTGCATCCGAACGGCGTTTTCGAATTCAGGAGAGTCTCGGGGGAAGAATTTGAGGAAGACAGATCTGCCGGTGGATCTCTCAACGGCGTAGCGGCAGTAAGGCTTTCCCTGGATTCTGTCGGATTCGATCTTGTACCTGCGGAAACATGAACACCGGACGAATTGGATCGAGTGCGCACACCTTCCAGCGAAAAGAACGCCGTCCTTCAGCGCCACCAGCTGCGCGAGGAATGCACTCTCTCTACGCGTTCCCAGGCGAACCGGCAATGAACTGCGCTCCTCGCTCTAGAGCACAGAGATGTGTTTGGGTACCTCCTGACCGTCATCTAGCACATTCTCGGACCTCTGCTGTTGGGATGTTGGATGTCTCTCCCGAGGTGGTGGCCAACGACTGAACAGACGTCACCGTCCTTCGAACGCGTATCGGTCGACCTGTTCGGGCCACTCGGTCCGTCGAACACACCGCAAGCAAGCGTTACTGGATGACGACGTCGATGGAAGCTGTGCGGTGTGCGTCACGGGCAGAGAGGGCTGCTGCTCAATCCGACGACGCTCTTCCGTCGTCATCCTCGCCGAAACGGTCCGCTCGCGACGTCTCGTGGAAAACCGCCTTATCGAAGAGAGCCGTCTCACGATGCGTCGAAATCGGCCCTCCCTTCTTTCCGATGCAGCGGGCGGTGCATTTTGCACTTCGTCGGGCGAGTCGAGCGGGAGTCGGCCGAAAGGCGATAGCGTGCTTGTCCGTCGCTTTACATGCCCGGGCCTTTCCCGGACTCCCTCCGACTGCAACGCCTCATCTAAACAGCATATACCGTACGTCGGCCGAGGTGTACGTGGCACGTCGCGCGTCGTGGCATTAGAAATCCTGACGCGTACCGCGACTTGAAGGAAGAGACGCCATAGCCTCAGCCTGTTTTCTTGAAAGACGACGACGGTAAAAATGGCAAAGACCGCAGCGAGTCGAATCTCGCCAGCGCGAATGAGTGTTGCGCGGCTTCGGCGGACTTGGGAGACGTACGTATTACGGTTGGGTAACGCAGTTCCTTATAGCAATCGTTCTGGGGACGCAAAGGCAACAAATAAACAAGTACCCGCGCCCAGGTCTTTTCATCGCGACTTCCAGCTTCTCACCCTGGAAACACAATGAAAGAGACCACACCGACGGTGAGAACTCGATTAGAAGTGCTGCTGATCTGTCAGTTGCGAAAGAGAGAATCTTCGATACGAAACGGCTTCTTCTGCGCCGTTGACGGACGGTGCCTTGTAGAGCGGTTTCCGTTTCGGACGCGGCCCTTATGCTCTTCCTTGATACGGAGTGTCTCGACTTTGTGAAGAGAAGGCAGTACGATGAAGTTCGCAGATTCCCAGAATGATGGTGTGAATCACACTGGGAAGTGGTAGGTATTGGAGAACAGCTCTTTCTTCACTGTGGCCGTCATTCTCGAACGCTTCCATCTATGTGTGCGACAGACATGGCCTTGTCGTGTCGAGAGACCTGTCGGTCGACTCGACAAAAGCATTCTCTAAGACCTGGCGTCAGCGAAACCGAAGGTTTCGAGCTGTTCAGGCGAGATATCGTGTCGAATTCGGTGACGTTCGTTCTTTGCGGGGAGTGTTCGAGACGCGTGGCATCAATGAGAAACGAGAAGCGCCCGCGACTTCGTGCGTCACGTCATCGACTACACAGCTGGCATTATTACTGCCCAGCAGATGTCTCGTGTGTTTGTCGTTCTGCAAGCAAACCACGGGTCGAGTGAAGAAACGAAGACGGCGGTTGACTCTGGATTGGAATCTCGGCGCCGTCTAATCTCCTCTGCGTCGCTGCCGTATACGACGACGAGGAGGTGAGAGATTTGGCCCGTCCTTGCGTCGACTGATGTTCGAGGTCTCTTTCAAAGAACAGTAGAGATGAGCGTCGCCGACTGCACCCAGCCGACTGCGATTCTCCGAACAGGCATCGTCCGCCGCAAATGTGCGACGAGCTCCGGCGCCGTGAACCGGGACGCTGTGGCGATTAACAGTCTGCCCGACTGCCACAGTGTCTGCTCAGGCTCGGCACCAGTCCACCGTCCGAGGCTTGAGACTGCACAGGGATGATGAATTGGGTTACAACTCAGGGGGTACCGCCTGGGGCATATGCTGCACAGGGATATCAGCAGATTCGTTGCGTCTGGGCCACCTCCTACTTATTCACGCCACCGACTGAGAGAACATTCGCGGATGTGAAATCCGCTACCGTACAAGTCGAGATTGTTCTCTTTCATTCCACATCGAAAGCAGCCGCCTCTTCTCGTGCGAAGAAATGATGGAATGTCCGACGACACGTGGCCGTTCAAAAGACTGAACTGACGCTATCAGCTTCGGAAGTCGTATCTGGCTGAGTGTGAAGTCAGAGATTGAGAACACGGACGTCTTTACGGATCACCGGTGTCTGCATGCACGCATCGACACAAAGACGCCTTCTCTTTTCCTGGGATACTCAGAAACCAAAAGGGGAGGCCGCTGGCCGACGAAGGCCGCGGACTAGAAGAGGCCCCAAGAAAGCTCGCTCATTCGCAAAACCACGTCCCCGACCTTCGAGTGGAGATAGATCTCGTTTTCGCATTCGTCTGGTGGACGATGCGAGAAACCAACCGATTCTGCAGATGTCTCCGTTGCGGCGTAGCGTCGAAGTGGAGCCGAACAACGCGTGACGGCAAATAGAGTGGACTCCGTTCTCAATCCTCCTTGTAGCGTTGTACGCCTCGCAGCGCCAGGACGCATCTAGAGTGCTTCATAGGTAGACAGCGAGCTTCGCGGAAGTGTGCAGAGAATCGCGGAGAGAAGTTCAGCATCGCCTCCTCTGCCTGTATCGACAAAGACGGCGACACGTCACAAGGCAAGAGAAGAGAAGTTCAGCATTGCCGCACTAAAGGTACGTGTCCCCTGCTTCGTCGCCGATGCAACAGACTTCGGATCGAGATGGCGCGTTCATCTCGGAATATGCCAACGAACAAGCTGGACTACATTCACGTCGATTACAGCAGGCGTTCGCTCTTTTGGCGGCGGCACTTTGAGTATAACACCTGCCGCCTGTACCAGTCAACGCGTGCAGAGGAAGGAACAGCGCGGAGTAGTCGCCGAAGAGTCACTATCGAGTGCATTGTCCAAAAGGTTTGTCCCTGCCAACAGGTGAGTGTGACCGACCACTCGCTCGCTACTTAGTTTCGAGAATTGACTGGCGTGCATTGAAAGATGTGCCTGGTGCGCAAGCGGATGGACCATCCAACTGCACAAGGCGCTCTGCAGTACTTGACCAACCTCATATCTGGTGGTCAGACACGGACGACCCGTCAAGACTGTCTTTGTCCTTGCCAGAAAGTGTCCGTTTGTCCGCACGTCCAGGGGCTGCAACTCATCAGTGACAATTTGGTGGTATAGATGGAAGTCTAAAGGACACACGTCACATCAGCGGCACCAGCCTCCTGTCGTTGTGAACCTTCTCCCCCTGCCGGCTTGTCTTGCTGAGAACCCTCAGGGATGCGAGGCGCGCCTTGTCTCGGGGCCTCGTCCTCAAAGGGTGGCATCTCTCCCTCGCGAATCTCTCCTTGCCTAGCCATCTCTTTGTCGCAGCGGAAGTCTTGGTTTTTTTGGCTAAGTGCTTTTTCGAAGTAGAAACTGGGACTCGCAATAAAGGCTCTGAGCAATCGTCTCGAACCGCGCGAGAATGCGTTCGCAGAAATCACGTTACACTCAAGGTTCGGAGTCAGAAAGTGCGTAGGAGAGTCAGTCAGCAGAGAGCAGTAAGTTCGCAGAAAAGCACAGGAAACAAACGAACAGAAATCAGAAGCAAACCCACAACAACACAGCCAGTTAAATACCCAGTGCTGCCTTGGGACCAGGAAGTCTTCAAGAGCTTCAAGTGGAACTTCTCCACGAGCTTCAGGTAACCGGAGGAGCTCAAGTGGTTCTACCACAAGCTTCACCCCGTAGCGACTTGATCCTCTGGTCCCCCAGACTGTAGCTAATCGAGCCTTCGGCTCAACAGATTCCGCATCATCCGTCACATCCATGACTCCTCATCCACAAACTTGACGCGCCCTTCTATCACGTCAGCACCTATTACGTCACTGTCTCCCCCGCAACGCCCTATTCTTCACAAGCGTGGGTTCAGACTTATCAAGTGACCCATCAGAAGGCCGGATTATTCAGCATCTTTCAACGAAGGCTTTATACCTCAGCCTCATGGGGTTTCAGCGTCAATGCTAAGACAGGCAGATAAGAATAAAACCGGAAATGCAATGACAGAAGAGTAGAGGGTGTAGAATCAGGGTGTCAACGGCCTTACAAGGATCTTGCGAGCCTGCGCAGAACAGGAAGGATTCCAGAGACAAACGTAGTCCAGAAGGCGTTTTTTGGATTTATCTCTTATCGTCTTTGACCCGCCGTGGGCCACCAGCGTCTGAACCGGAACGTCAGCAAAGGGGAATTGAACTTGTGCGTACCCTAGCCGCGTCGACTTTTCCTAAGATTGAAGCATGATGAAGACGTGCGCCGGCCACCATAGGAGACGACATTGACATAAGCGCCATAGTACAGGAAGACCGGTAAAACCACCTGCCAGACGAGCGACACAAACAGATTCAAACGTCACCTGTATGCCGTCGACATATCCCACGTATACATCTCGGTTCGCCGAGCGCCGACTTCCGTTCCTCTGACGGTACACGGATTCGGTTTCAAGACACTACGTGGTTCTCGTTCCGCCTCTGCCAGCCGGTACGACACCTCTGGTTTCACCCTTTCAAAACGCATTCCTTCTGTCGAACAGACACTCGGCGTCGACGCGCACCTCTGGCCCTCCGTAAGGATGCCACCCTACCGCCAGTTCAACGACAGCGACGTCTGTGTGCGTTCTGTTAGACCAATGCACTTCTCGGTGCCGGTACTTCTTTTTCACTGCCTTGCGTCGTTTCAACTCCACCCCCACGGAGGATCTTCCATCGACCCATCAACAGACAAGACTTACGGTACGAAGAATAACAGCTGGTGCGACGGGATCGGCTGAGAGCATTCATTGCATCAAGAGACGACGCGCGATGCGACAATTAGCATGCGAGCTTAGAAGCGCAACGTACGTACCATCTTAACTCCTGTTTCGCGCGGCGGACTGTACGGCGACCGAGTTTCATTTGGAAGACGGACGTGACGGAGACAGAAGCGCACTCGAGCACCGGTTTTGTTGCGTTCTGATGCCAGTCGTGTACGTTTTCTTCTACGACGGCGGGTCTGTTTCGGTGGAGTACAATACGCGGACGACGGCGGAGGATGCTTGGGACATGGTCGTCAATGCCATCGAGCTTCAGAACGCAGAGCGCTTCTGGCTGTACAAGACGGTGTCCATAGAAACGAATGCGAGCATCCCTGAGCCGAAGCCAAACAAGTTTGTCGCGCTGGAACCCAAACAACGGCTGAATGAAGTTCTGGAAGTCGCCGAAACTGGGGAAGCGACCGCCACTCTTCTGTTCAGGAAAATGGCGCTTCTCTCCGGAGATGCCGACGAGCAGGAACCGCTGTTCGGGCACTTGTGCTACGCCCAGGCGCATTTCGAGTTCGTCCAAGGGAAGCTCCTGGTCGCAAGGAATGAGGCCTTGCAGCTGCACGCCCTGCAGATTCTCATCGAGCAAGGATCGGGACTTGACCGTCGGAGTATCGCATTCCCTGCCGAGCAAGAGTGGAGTCTCGTCGGAGAGGTATCATCGTCGCTCCTTCACATGGAGTCTGCATGACGTGATGCGTTTAGCGAAGGAGAGAGCGTCCCGAACGCAAATGGCAAAGCGAGATCTACGCGAAGTACGTCGCCCTCGGCGGACACACGAAGCAGCAGGCGAAGAGTCGTTTCCTTCGAGTTCTGACGGAGCTGCCCTACAAGGATTCCGCCTTCTTTCCGGTTCGGACTATCGTGGACAGCTGCTGTCTGCTGCCCTCCACTTCCATCGTCGGCGTCAACGGACAGGGTATCCATTTCTTCACAACGCCGTCCGAGACATACTTGCACTCGGAAGATCTGGGGGCGTACATGTCCTCGGAGGATCTGGAGACGTACATGTACTCAAAGTATCCGGTCGCAGCTAAGCAGTTTCCGCACAATCGCGGAGCCTTTTTGTTCCAGCTACGCAGAAAGGCGAAGTTACGCATTTTGTATTTCCAGACGCACCTGTGCAGAGATTTCGAGTTAGCTGTTCAGGCATATAAGTCCAAGGGAAGGGATTCTCGTAAGTACAACAGGCCTGTCTTCATTGAGCAACCATGGAAACTGGAAGTTGCTCAGAAGGACGCGTATGAAGCGGTGATTGACCCCAGACGGCTGAAACAAGAGGAGTTGTCGCATGTATTGGATCGCTGGCTTGCCATCTATCTGAGATTCGCGGTGCGTAAGAGACAACAGCTCATCGGATCAAAGAAGGCAGCAGACTGTATTCCTAACAAGCAAGTGCAATGGCGCTTCATAGTATCAGAACTGAAAGATATGGACGGGGAAAAACCTGATGGATGGGAGTATTGGGGTCAGATGACTGGAATTGTTTGGCTTTGGTGTCTATACGAAGAAAACCGCTTTCCATCAGATTCCATCGCAGTCCAGCCGGTCAGATGGTCTTCGACGCCTTCTCTAGAAAAGTGACCCTGTTTGTGTGACCACAGAGATATCTGAGAGGCTCAAGCGATGGAGAAGAACCCAAAGCTGTGATAAGAGAGACGGCGATTGCTCGTGGAGAACAGAAGACCTTGCGACATAGCCAGAGGATGGAGCAGAGAAATCCGAGGTTTCCACAAAACAGAGAAAATCCATTGCCCAGAGCATGCTCAAAGCACTCCAATCGAGGACAGAAGACTGTATGGATGCTGCGATGCCGTGACAGAGATCTCGAAGAAACGAAGACCTCTTCCTGTCCGTGGGAGAATCGAAGAATCCGTTAACCTTGCCAACGCCTCTTGATTCCAGCGACGATGTAGCCGTCCAAGTCTCCTTATCTTCATTTCTGCGATACATCCTCTAACGCACCCAGTCGTGGCATTCCCTTCTTTGCAGTTAGTTAGTGTACATTATTTATTGCCCTTGGTTACTATTTAGCGGACGTGTGGGAAAAGAACTGACGACGGATGTTGCTTGTCGTTTAGGAATAAAATCATCACATTTCGTTCCATAGCGACGTCAGATCTAGAACAGACCGACACGAGCGATAGTCCGATAGACAGAATGCGATGATCTTGCACGCGGTCTTCGCGTGCGTACTGATGATCGTACAGTCGAGACCGAAGTTCTGCCTTCTTTGACATCTTCAGAGATGAGAGACCGTCGAGACCGTCTTTGCCCTTGCCAGAAAGTGTCCGTTTGTCCGCCGCCCATCCAGTCGCCGCAACTCATTAGCGATAGTTTGATGATATAGATGGAAGCCTAATGGATGCACGTCACATCGGCGGCACCGGCCCCCTGTCGTACAGTGCGCGGTCCCATCGGATGGCCTGCGGGGTCCCAAACCGCTGTCGTCGACCGCTCTTTGCGGTCATCCTGGGCAGCATTTTCCCGTCTCCTCTGTCTTTTCCGCGACCGCCGATGAGATGTCCTCACCGTACGAACTGCAGCCTGATGCACGGCGAAGACTTCGCGGAAGGCGTTCTGCGGCAGCGGAATATGATGATCTTTTCGGTCGATGGAGCCGCGTCCGTAGCTTCAGCACACCTTCGCCATTAACCTAAAAAAAGAAACCGTTAGCCAATCGCGAGCCGTGATGCCCGGCGGTACAGTCGATGCAAGCAAAAGAAAAGACTATGCAAGGATACTAGGACTATATAAACGACACGGCCAGTCCGAACATCGCCATTTGCGCTTCTGCTGTTTCTTCGCCTTCGTTTGTTCTCTGTCTATTTTCCCGTCCGGATCAAGTATCACATCATGAATCCTGGCAACTTCCCTCAACGCCGTGCCCAGCACGTCGAGGATCTCAGGGAGTTGGCTCACGAAGCGAGGGGCATGCCGGGCGCGCGGCGACCAGGTGCCGAAGTCATTGCTGCGCAAAACGAAAACGGTCGCCGCGAGCGTGTGTGTCGCAGGAAGGGTCTCGTCGACCGTTTGGTGGACTTCATGGAGGTTATAGCCTTCATCGTGAATCTGCTGGTTTGGTTCGTCGTCGTGTGCAAGGAAGAAATCGCGTCGATGGTGGCCGTGGGTAAAGAACACTGTCTTCTGTTAGACAAGCTTTTCGTCGCATTCGTGGGAGAGGTCTTGTCGCTGGTGCTCCCAGGCATCATCTGGTTCGTCACCGTGGTCGTCGGGTGGTGCGTGCGTGCGTTCGCCAAGCAGTGCGCGAACCACATCCGGACACTGGCGGACGAGTGCTTCTCCGATCTCGCCAAGATCGCCGCAGCTACCGCGAGAACCATGAAGAAAGTCGGGTGGCTGCTCTTTGAATGCACGGTCTTCGTCGTGGACTGCGTGAGGTACATCAGGCAGAAGTGGTCCACATGCAAGGAGCGCGTTTCCCAGTGCGTCGAGTGTGTCGTCGATTTCGCGCACGACGTCAAGGCGATGATGTTCACGGGCCTCGAGTTCGTTGGTAATATCGTTATTCTCACCATGGTATTGGCCGAAGCCGCGGTCGTGTTCGTCGTACACGTCGCGAGAACGGCAGTCATCGTCGCGGTCGACCTCTGGCCTCTGATCGTCGAATACGCCGCGGACAGGGCGAAGGACGTTCCTCTGCTCGTCGAATATCTCGCGGACAGGGCGAAGGACGTTTGGTCGACGGGCAAGGAGACCCTTTCTGTGTTCGCCTGGCTTGTCTTGGACTACGTGAGGACGGCGGCGGCCGAAAGCATCAACCGCTTCATTCAGGCCGTCAAGGAAGCCGGGGACTGGGACCGGGCGTTCGGCAGGAATCTCGACTGGCCTTGGTCATGCCGAGAGTGAGGCCGCCGCCCCCTAGTCGCCGCGCGTTGAGTGGCGGGGAGAAAGAACTTACGTCAATAACGCTTCGAGCGCGAGGGATGTGTGTCTGTGTTTTCGGCATCTCCAAGCGAATGACCCTCGCGCTTGAAGGCATGCAATGGGCTTTCTTCGAGAAAGATATGGTCCTGTGCAGTTGTCGAGAAAGGTGCATCGTCGCTCTGGCAGCCGTGTTCGAGGCGCGTTCCACCGGGCAGTCGGCGTCGCTCGGGCAGCACGCCGTCACCCGGAACGGGACGTTCCGACTCGCGAGCACGTTATGGTATGCACCGTCGTGTCCCTAGCCGACGTTGGACGTTTGTCGCTCGGGCAGCACAACGCTCCTCCGGAGGCGAAGGACGCGGGATCATTGTTTCGTTTGTGAGAGGGTGTTACCCGGTGATCCCATCACTCTGGAAAACGGTATCCGACACCAGCACGAGGCGTGCATCGTCGCTCTGGTAGCCTTGTCTGCACAGTCCGTCTCCACGGAGCTGGGGGCGTCGCTCAGGTAGCGCGTCGTCGCTCCACCCGGGGACGGGCTAACGTGCACGCTTGTTGTGGTATGCACAGCCATGCCCCTCGCCGACGTCGGACGCTCGTCGCTCCGGTAGCACAGCGCTCCTTCGGAGGCGTCGGCCGTGGACAAGCCTCGTTGCTGGCGAGTCGTCGTCCTTTGACAAAGGCTTGTGGTTGGAAGACCTCAATGACCTGCTTTCAACATGTCATGAATCTCCGTATCATTTCAGACTCGAGCACCCTTGTCTCGAGTCCACAAGTTGATGTGCAAACATAGTGTGTAAAGATAAGTGTTTGCATCCAGCTCCGTCGTGTACCTAGAATCGCGCTCGCGTTTTTCTTCGACCTCCGTGCTGCGGCCGTGACTGCAGCATAACTGAACTCGCCAACGGAAAACATCCAAGAAACGTCGGACGTCGAGACGGCCTCCGAGATCGCGCTTTAGACGACGTCCTCGGAGACACGCCTTCTCCGCGTCCTGTCCGATTGCGCCATAATTTGCTCGCTTACATTAAGCTTATGCGGCGTTCGCGATGTACGAGAATTGGTTTCCAAGGGATGCCAAGCTGTCGTAGTCTGCGCACACATTGGACATGTAGACTTGCTGCCCTGGAGGATTACGATGCTCGTAATTTCTTACACAATGAAGCCGTATCTTCTCAATACAACACGTGATTGTCGAGTTCTCCACGCACGACGTATACGCAAGAAAACCGATGCTCACGTCGTTGCGCGCATGGCTCAGAAACAGCTGTCCCGTCAAGCGAAATCCGACAATAAGATTGGTCTCCGAGCGATGTTCACTACCCGTTGACGGACTCGTTAAAGTGTGGCGCCGAGTCTTCTTTCCTTCTTTTGGGATCGTGTAAACAAATTCGAGAAACAAAGAGTCGAACAGGCACGCGACGACAATGCAAACGAACGCTCGAACGATAGCACAGGAACTCGAGGATGTTTACAACAGAAATGTCGGTCTTAAATACCCACGATGGTTGAGGATTTCCTAACCCCACCGGCTATCAGTCGCGAACTTTAGGGCATGTTCGAAAACCATCGCCCGACTGTTATGAAGAAATCGGCTCGGAGGCTAGCACCCGTCGCGTCTGATGGACAGCGCGCCAAAGGTGGTTACCACGAAACGAACCGCTTCAGACGGCTACGAACAGCGGATAGGACGCTACATTTCTAACACCTTCAAAGTCGAACGCTGCAGACTCGCTCAGTGAGTGGGTGTCTTGAGAAGAGGCTGGTGTTGATCGAACATCAGGCGATTTCCAGACGTCGGGAGATACAGAAACCTAAAACTCTAGAGATAACATGGAGAGTTAGTTGTCGGACAGGGTCGTTTCATTTGGGACAGATGTGAAAGACAGCGTAGTTTCAGACTTATCAAGTGTTGAGCAGACGCTTTCATTTGATTGTGAACTATTGATGTTCCTGATTGTTGTGCTTGATGATCCTGTAAGAGAGTCAGTTGTGAAGCGCTGCTCCCCGCGGCAGGACCGGCGACGCGGCTCAACACAAGTGATCCATCAGAAGGCCGGATTATTCAGCATCTTTCAACGAAGGCTTTATACCTCAGCCTCATGGAGTTTCAGCGTCAATGCTAAGACAGGCAGATAAGAATAGAACCGGAAATGCAATGACAGAAGAGCAGAGGGTGTAGAATCAGGGTGTCAACGGCCTTACAAGGGTCTTGCGAGACTGCGCGGTACAGGAAGGATTCCAGAGACAAACGGAGTCCAGAGGGCGTTTTTTGGATTTATCTCTTATCGTCTTTGACCCGCCGTGGGCCACCAGCGTCTGAACCGGAACGTCAGTAAAGGGGAATTGAACTTGTGCGTACCCCAGCCGCGTCGACTTTTCCTGAGATTGAAGCATGATGAAGAGGTGTGCGGCCACCATAGGAAACGACATTGACATAAGGGCCACAGTCCAGGAGGACCTGTAAAACCACTCGCCAGACGAGCGACACGAACAGATTCAAACGTCACCTGCATGACATCGACATATCCCCCTATGCATCTGCGTCGTCTTCTCAACAGTGGGCCTCCGCTCCGCGAATCTAGGTCCTCCAGATCCGTTCTTCCTCTCGGTCGGTGGTGCTCTCGCAGAGTAGACTCTTGGGCATGCGAGATGATCTCAGCGGCAACGGGACCGCAAGCCAGACAGATGGACCTGTGCATCCGATGATGGGACAGCACAGACGAACAGCGTCGGCGGTGCATCAGTGTGGAGTGGTTGAACGACCGTTTGATGACGCCTTATCCACTGAAGACACCATTCCGGCACCGACGAAGCGAACAGGGACGAAGGAAGGAGAACACGCGTCGGTGGATGCGCCTCAGAAGCACCTAGTATTCAATGGCACACCGCCTGGAGTTGGACGTGTGCGCCTGAAAGGTCTTTCCCATCCATTTTACGACTTCGATTCGCATCCAGTCTGTGGCATGCGGCCGATTTCAGCGCATGCGTCGATCACAGAGCCATCCATCTCCTGCACCAGGTATGCACCCGGAGGTGAGGTTCAGTTATGCTTCTCTCGCGACGATCATCGCCTCTCTCTGCAGTCGTCGATGTCTCGACGGAGCTGTCGTCCGTCGAATGGAATGAAAAGACGGCGCCTCTCCCCCTCGACAGGATCTGTCTCTTGTAGGCTTCGCGATGACCTGCGTCGTAGGAATCCGCTTTGAGTATCTGACTGGTGATGATGTCGAGTGCTCGCACGTGTATGGTGTCACATCTGTGTAACCTGCGAAGAATTTGCGAGAAGTGTAAAATGATGCCCCCGCTGGGGTTTGAACCCAGATTCCTCCCACCCAGACGTGAGCGCGCTGCCTGTTGCGCCACGGGGGCTACAACTTTGAGGAAGCGTCCCGTAAACTAAGACGGACACTGCGCGAATTCTGAAATCCGAAAACCGCGAAAACGGACCATTTGACGAACCATTGACCATGATCACAGACGGCACCTCTCCTCCGACAGGGTATGCGTCTCGCATGCTTTACGACGACCTGCATCGTAGGAATCTGCATTTGAGTATCTGACTGGTGATGATGTCGCTTCAAATGCGTCCCAAGAACGAGTCATGTGAGTGCTCGCATATCTGTGAGGAAAAAGGGTGAAAGGAGAATCCCTTTCTTTGTCGGTGCATTGCCTCGTTGTGATAGAAAAGAGCCGGGACCGAATCGACTGTGCCATGGTCAGGTCGCTGTCTCAATTCCGCAGCATCCAATTTCAATCGAAGAACGCAGCGTAGAATCCAGGGGGTGGTCTTTGGAGAAAACCAAGCTCTTGATTGGTCGCTCTGTTCATCATGGCGATATCGTCGTCGTGTACAAACCATGTTGTTTTGTCGAGTTGCGGATTGTATGCCGCTATGGGTTTGATGTGACTGAGACATGATGTCGCCTCTGTTCCATTGCACTGTTTTGCTCAATATTCGTGTTCGGGTCTGCTCCGACTAGGAAATTTCCTAAGTCCATTTCTAAAAGCGAATTCAAAGTACTCTCGCTCATTATCAACGCCAGGCATCTGTCCTCGCCCTTAGATCGACCAACCGTAATGAGAGTATTCTGCAGGCGAAGCATAGGCGGATTCGGCGCATGCGGTCGTCACACTATTCACATAGTGCAAGATTACAGCATAGAATACCACAAATGTCACGCGACATGCCTTGTTCAAGAAGGAATGAACAGCTCATCATTTCCTAGACATCGACGCACAGAGCAAATGAAAGCAAAACCTCTCACTTCTCTTCATTGAAAAGGTTAGTGTGCACAAGACAAATCGACAGTCGACAGACGGACAGCAATAGATGAGTTAAGGACAGAGATACTGACTGGCCACAGAGGAATCAAAAAAATGCTCAGGAAACTAATGAGCTTCTCCTGGAGTCACTGTCCAGAAGATCCGGCTATTTGCGCAAAAAGCTGCAGTACATATATGGGAGATCTGTGAAATCAACTTCTTTTCTCACTGCATTATCCTTTACGCTGTCCAAGTTTCTCGCCTCGATAGATAGTCCCCGGCATTGCGCTTCTTCGCTTATCATCCCGACAATCTCGTCAGCGGGAAATTGAAATGCAAACACTGTTTTCTTATTGCTAAAGCAATAGTACGGGCAATAAGATGACTTGTCGAGATAAAAAAAGCCTAAATCGCGAAACTTCCCATCATACACATCATATACTTTGTTCATGACAGAATGGCAGATGTCACCAAAATCAATTTGTCTTTTGTCTTTGATAAACTTGACGATGTCATTAGCACTTAGCATCGATCGAACAGCATCCGGGATAACGAAGATGTGTCTTTCTGCTTTTGTGCGAAGTTCGTAGTAGATGTAGACGCACCAGGGGAACATGTTCTCTACGTCACTTTCCTTGATCTCTTGCACGATCTCTTGCACCAACTTCTTCGACGCCATGTCTGCTGAAAAAGATTGACCAGAAGGGAAACAACAGCTGGACAGTCCGAGTTCACCCAACGAAGGAAGCTGATAGAAATCAAGCTCCCGCTGCAGGTACTCGGCAGACTTGCGTGGCATCGTCGCCTCGTAGTCACCGCGTCTGAAGCACTGCTTAAGCACAGAAGAAGGGTTCTGTGCGACAGACCTGTAGACTTCGAGAATCCACTCGAACGTCGCCGGACTGCGGTCGATGTACACCGGCTGTTGCTCTTTCCCGAAATCCGGACAATCTCTGAGCAGCTTCGCGAGAAGAGAGTCGGGGTAGTTCGTGACCGTCTGGCGAAGCATCTTGAAGATCTTCCCTCCGACGTCGATATAGACGAACTCCTGACTCGCAGGAAACTCGGGTGCGGCTTCCAACAACATCGGCACCGGGTCAGAGGGCTTCAGGGACATGTCGCTTTTGCGCTGGTAAAACAACAGAGCTCGAAAATTCTCAGAAGAACGATGGGTTCTTCGAATTCGACGAAAGCGAAAAGGTTCTGCGTCGGATCGACGTGACACCTTAAGAAATGTCGATAGCGTTGAACTGCGAGATGATGTGACGTCGAGGAGGCAGCGCTCACAACCATCACAGCAAACACCCAGGCGAGAATTGTCCTTACGCCAGCCACTCTGGATAACGTACTACAGCCTTCATTCTCCTGCTACTTGGTCTCTGTCGTAAGGACCTCTCCTTCACGCAAAGTCTTGTCTATCGAGACAGCCCATGCGGCGTCTCCAAAGCAGGCGTTACATTCGAGGTCGCCTACTTAAAGCCCTCTCAGATGCGCTTTTTTGACATTCGTGTCTTCGATCGTATCTCGTTCTTCG
>CBDHGO010000005.1:0-91675 GCA_965263145.1 Botrimarina sp. | reverse complement strand
GGCAATGATCTGTCTGCACCACCAACGTCCGTGCCTGATACACCTGGACATGACCCCGCGGAACATTTTTTTGGACCGGCACTGGGATGCCAAGGTCGGAGACTTTGGTCTGGCGTGCATCGTGGATCTCTTCGACGATATCGAGACGTTCTGGCCTCGCTCCGTGGAGAGCAACTTGATGCTGCTGTATCAACCTCCTGAAGTCATCGCCGGGAGCATGGGCAATCCCAGGGTGCTGAATTACTCGAGGAAGTCGGACGTCTATTCCTACGGGGTGATCACTCGAGACCTTCCGACGCTTAAGACCTACTTTGGGATAGAGGGTCCTCACGCAGAGGCGCGAATCGTGGTAGCAATGAGGGCCGTTCAGGAGGGAAGGCTGTGCCCCGAGATCCCAGAAGACCGTACGGAGCTACCTGGAGAGTTCTTGCCCTGCCTAGAACCGCTGGTCGCGCTTATGCGTGACTGCTGCGAAGAGGATCCGGAAAGAAGACCGGATTTCAAAACCATCCACGAGCGGATCAGCAGGATTCGCGAAGACCTCAGGAGGGAAATGCAGTCCAGGGAAGCTCTCCAGAGATGCTCGCACACGTGTGTGATCGTCACCGCGGCGGGCTGCGTTCTTGTCCTGGCCATTCTACTGCTTGCGTGCTATGCCATCAAGGATCGGATCAGATGCGGAGGACACTTCTCGCCGGAAAGCATGGCGGCATGTATCTTAGCAGGCATCGTCCATGTCCTTCTTTTGACAGTCCTAGTCTACCAAGCTCGAGAATGGTGTAAGCGCGTTCAGAAAGAGAAGAAGAAGACTCGTACGCGCCAGTCCCTGCCAGATCAAGAACTGCACAAACTGGCGAAGCAGAGGAACGGAAAGAGAAGAATCGGTGTGGCGAAGACGGAGAATCCGCCTGTCAGTCCGTTCTTCTTCGGAGCCGGTCAATCGCTCTCCTCCTGCACGATGGCCGTCGACAGGGATGTCGAGAGGCACGAGCTCCCGGTGAACTGGATGGCAATCTGCAGAAGGCTCGTGGAGGAACTGCCCGCTTCCTCGACCTGCCAGGCCGTCCAGACGGTTCGCGAATTCTGTTTGCAGAATCTAGTGTCTGGACAGGTCACTCAACGGAGCTGGCAGGAGAACTTTGTAAAGCACTGCTTGACGAATCAAGTCGTGATGGAGACCTCGGCATGGAAGGCGAACGAGACAGCTCGCTGTATTCCACTGGAAGTCGCAAACGACATTCCTCCAGACGCCAGGATTCTTTGCTCAACTCCATGCACACCGCGTTCGGCGACATCTCCAGATCCGTTCGCTGCTGGACCGAGCACACCAATAGCCATTCCAAACAGGTCGCAGTCGTTCACAACAAGGACTCCTGGCACAAAGGCAGAAGAGATGTCCGAAGAAAACTCGTCTGTCGGTGGAGGATGTGTCCGAAACGATGAGATCGAGGAGGTGCAAAGTATGGACACAGGCGAAGGTGTGGAGCCATCCACCGCTTCCGGCGAGTGGAGCACTGCGACTGTCCACTCCTTGATGTTTCGACTGGCGAACCGTGACGAGGAGGCAACGGGAGACGACGCCAGTCGCGGATTCAGTTTTTGCCCCTCCGATGCATCTACGCGGGCATCCTGCTCGGAAAACTGATGGATGGGGATTCGATGCCTGACGAGCACCGCGTTTTCTGCTTTGCCACAGTGTGGTATTGTAGCCTGTGGCAACTCCCCCACCGTCAGTTTCGTCACCTTTCACGCTGTTTTCAGTGATTGATGCTGTTTCTTCGAGCACCCACACAGGGCGCTGTACATCTAGACATTTCACGCATTTTCTGCTTTTCGATCCCCAGCAGGCTATAGCTTCGTGGCTTCTATCTGTGGCTGTTTTCAGAAAGCAGTATCCTACACGAGGCAAACATGTAAACCTATCGTTGTACAGTAGACCGACGAGGAAAGACTCGTTGTGACCACATTGCTCCTGATTTTCCATTCTCTGGAGGTTTTCTCGTGGATGGGTCAGGCGACTCATGTAAGGAAGGAACATCAGTCTGTACCAACAGACATTTGATTGTTGAATGACGGCACAGATTCATCGTTGTTTCTAGACGTCAAATTGTAACAATCCAAGAATCGCTTGTCAAGGTGAGTCGCATGAGCAAACGCGAGAGAACTGTCTGTATCCGCATGCATCTGCGCAACTCCGACCTTCTTTCTACGTCGGCGACGTTGACTCTCGGAGAGGCATCGCCGTTTAACGGTCGTTCAAGTGTCATGAAGACAGTCTCCTCGAGATCGAACGAACGATACGCGGAGATGCGCAGAACTCGCCGTTGCCATCGTCAGGAGACGCTGAAGTCGAGCGATTGCGCATTCCCCCTTAGAGAGATCCATCGAACATGACCAACGCTATTTGTCTAGAGGCGGACAGCCCGGATGAGAGAGACAGACGCCTTGAATTGGGGCAGTAGAAACGTCGCTCGAATCATTGAGCGGCACAAATGCAGTCGGTTGACGCCATCTGAGCCACCGAACAAGCTTTCCTGGTGGCTTGGGGCTCGACGGCCTTTCGTGATTTCATCCTCGCCAGAGTTCATACTGTTCTTGCATCTGTTCGTCTTTCGTCAGAGTGTTACGTGCTCATCTGTTGACCCTCGCTTGAATTGCGAAGTCGCCGAGGCGATGCAACGAGAACGGCGCGTTCGTCGTGCCATCGCGCATGCACTTCTGTCCTGAACAGATGCACTTACTGTAATGCACTTGCTTAGAGGTGGAAAGAGTCCACGCCGAATCCTATACGATTCACTGTGTAAACAGTTTTGCCCAGGCGACCGCTCGTTCGTCTCGCGTTTCTCTCTTCCGAGTTCGTCGTCCGCTGTCGATGACAACAGCGACTATCTGTTCTGCTACGAGCTATCGTGCTGTTGCCCGTACTGAGCGATACCTGACCTGTGCCGTTTCGAATCGACTTGCAGACTGAAAGGTTGAGATGCGAATATTGTTTAAGAGTCCAGCAAGCACATCGACTGGCTCTTGTCTACCACTCTCCTGTCGCCGTTCAGCCGCCACAGGTCTATTCTTACCCGCAGGCACGCTTCCGGGATCCCAGGCGCTGCTGCGCGCGTTGACTCCCTACACTCAAGAGCAGGCAAGCCCCTCGGACAGATGTGTGGCACGGTAGTGTAGCAAACAGGCAACAGTGCGATACACAACGAGCTAGCTAAGCAATTGTCCACTGTCATTCGGCGCGACGTGTGTGTGGAAAACTCCGGGGCATGAGTCGATGATTTCTGCAGAGGCGTCACCATTGTCCGTCGGCGGAAGCGGTGCACTGAAGAGATCTGTAGATACTAGACATCTTCGCCCAGCAGATAGAGAGTGACGTGCTTGACAAGGGAATATGTCCTGCAGAATCCTTGTCGGAGTCAGGAAGGCGTCAATGGGTCAGCAATTTTGTCATCAGATACAACTCGCACACACGTAATGAACTTAACAGAATAGAGATCAACTAGTTGAATAGCGTTTGTAAATGTCACTCTTTGAAAAAATGTGATACTCAGCTAAAAAGTGTTAGAAGGTGGTGCACAGAGGAAGAGATGCCCACCCCGCCACATAGCCTGTTTGCAAAAAAAGAGTGAGAATCTATGAGTCTGTTGTAGAAGGACTTACGTTCGGCGAGTGGCGGCTCGTAGTGCGGCGCAGGAGGTTACCCCGAACGAGCACCGACACCGATTCCAGTCAAGGTGCGCGGGGAGAACGACATGCAACTGGAGGTCGACTAGTTGGCGGTAGGTCGTGCCACTCTCGATGCATCGACGCGCTGCGCGGACATGCAGGAAAGAGGTCCATAACATGAATGAAGGCAAAAGGGACCCGAGAAAAGACAAGCACAACAGGAAACAGAAAAACAGCAATCACAGAAGCAAGAAAAAAGACAAACGACAAACAG
Source organism: Botrimarina sp. (assembly GCA_965263145.1). Lineage (GTDB taxonomy): Bacteria > Planctomycetota > Planctomycetia > Pirellulales > Lacipirellulaceae > CAYGQU01. The sequence continues at coordinate 87,735 of CBDHGO010000005.1, read as the reverse complement.
GCATCACAACATTAAAAACTCCGAGCAACCGAAAACGACAAAGACAGCAGAGCTGCCAGATGGAGAAACAGGCAAGCAGGGAGAGAAGAGACACATGAAAGGTAAGCAGGGGGAGACACAAGAGACACCCAGGAGGGAGGAGAGAGAGAAAAGAACGAACAAAAGACGGTCCTGGGTGTCTGAGAGTGACACGTTACCGCCGTTCATCGGCAGTATACATGCGCCTGCCCCATGTGCGCGACCCCGAAAGGCGGGCAGGTCGCCAAGGCCCTACCCGCTGGTGCCGCGAAGTGTGTGGCACGCCGCCACTGCCTCGGGGTGGGGAAGCGGTGGACATCTCTGGCGTGCTCTGGTTCTCTGCATCTCATGTCGGATGCGCTTCACTCTCCATGCATGTTCCATTTCCACGTCATTGGTTGCCGACCACAGATTCTGGATTCTCCAAGTGTTCAGCCAGTTTGACATGCGAGTCTATCATTCAACACATGTCAAAAGAAGGGCAGAGGTGGGTAGTCTTACCCTTGACTAGTGGATTCGGCAATAGATGTCTCTGATACATCGCCGGCAGAAGCAGGTTAGGCGACCATTTTGACCGGCCAACAGTCCATGAGAACAGCGAAAACGCAGCTACCTGACAATGTCTTTTGTCCAATGACGAAATTGGGCAGGCTTCCTGGATTTGTCTCTGCAGTCCTCGGCGGCCATCGCTGTGATGCTTCCAGTTCTCCGTTCGTCAAAAGAGGAATGTCTGGATCCATAGATGACTGGATTCCTGAGAGTGATCTCTTTCTCGAGGCACATATGCCGGGATGCATCTCTCCGGCAGAGAATGAATGCTTGGTCTCGTCTCTGCAGTCCTCAGTGGCCATTAGTTTGCTTGCTTCCTGTCCCCGATCGTCCAAAGAAGAATTCCTGAATCCATGGATGAGTGGACTCCGTACGGGGCTCTCTCGCTCTAGCCATGTTTGCCGGAAAGCATCTCTCCAGCTGAGAGTGATGACGCGTCTCGTCTCTGTGGACTGTGACGTGGTTTAGAGTGGAGTGTGTGTAAAGAATAGGCAAACCTGTCGATTGCGTCCTTCGAGTGGAGGCTGCTGATCTCTGGAGCAGAGTGAATTGACAGCTTGCAGCAGTTTCATCCCAGAACTGATCTCATTGGCAGCCGGCTTTTTGGACTGGCATCACTGCTTCCAGTAGCATCTGTAATCGGAGGAAGAAGTCCTGAGTGTTGCAGACTGCAGTCCGGCGGACAACACATTGACACTTCGCGGAGAGTTCTTGACTGGATTGGGCTCATCACTTCTTTCCAGTCGAACGTGATCCGTCGCTCTCCAACAGACATCCTTCCACTGCCTGAGAGAACATGATCAAACGAGCACTAAGACTTCAGGTGTGACCTCATCGAGAGTGAGTTTTCTGTTTGGAGGTCGAGCGTGGATGGACGACAGCTGTGGATTCTGTCGATGTCTTGGTGGCTATATCATGCGAGATTCCACATAGTATTCACTGAGATCCCTCAGTGTCACCGTGGCCTGTCACTCTACTTCGATGCCTGTCAAACCCTTCAACTTGTCTTGACGGAGGTCATGTCATCTCCTCGATAACGTACTTATCTTCGGAGAGCCTGGGGAAATCATTCAACCACTGCAGTCGTTTGGTTGACCTCACCTGCGAGATACTGAACTGTTGTCATTGTATCCAGCCTCTCGAAATATGCTTGCCAGACGCATTCGGAAAGAACTCATCATCCACCAGCACATTGGATTCTGGACAGCTGTGGCATCTCCAGACTGGCCAAATGCTCTCTCTCTCTCTTGTAGGAAGAGGGCGAAGGCAGTTCAGTTTCGCTGGGTGATGAATTGCCTTGATGTTGAAAAAACTGTTCTTCTTCCCGAAGATGAATGCCTCCATGCACAATGTCAGATACCTGAGGCTCCAAGGGGATCGACTGCTACATCTGTACGCATCTTGAGAAGCCAGCTTTTTCCACTTGCCCAACAGACACGCGATGATTCATCCAGCATTCGACGGAGACGCTTTCCAGATGCCTTCGTCGTGCTTTAACACAAGTCAACACAACGGATTCTTCACTCTTGTGGCATCTTCAGATCGGTGTAATGCTACTTCGCACGAAGATCATTCCCAACGGTGATCCAATTCCTCCACTAGGTGCTGAATGCGTTTGTCGATGGAAAAACTGCACTTGTTTCCCCTGAATGTTACTGTTCGTCAACTGGATTCCGCATGCGCCAGCAAGATCAACTGCGTCTGTAGTCATCTTGGGCAGTGGTTCTTGATTTGTGTTTTCCGACGAGCCAAGAACGATTCAGACCAGACATTTCCAGACGTGCTTTCTGAAATCCTTCGAAGAGAGCTTTCTATGAGACAAGAGAATGGATCCCGGACCGATGTGAGATCTTCAGGCCAGCGAAAAGCTATTTCCTGTAAGAACCATTCTCAAAGGTGATCTAGTTTTGCAGACCGCCTACTGAATGCTCTTGATGTGACAGAAGAGGTACGCGTTGTCTTTAGATGAATGTCTCCATGCCGGATGTCAGATTCCTGAGGCTCCGGCGAGGTCGACTGTATCATCTTGGCACGTTTCGAACCGATTTGTTGTTGTCTTGTGATCCCTGAGAAGACCAAGAATGATTCAGAGCGAATTCGTCAGACGTGTTTACCATATTCTCTCGAAAAGAGCTTTTATGCAAGCCAGACGAACAATCTTGGAAAGGTGTGACATCTTCATACTGGCAGATGAAATGCTTATTCTTGAGAATATCAGTCCTGGAGGCAATATAATTCCTCTGCCAGGTGCTGAATGCCTCTAGTGCTGAAAACTGCTCTTCCTTCCCATGGATTGCTGCCTCCACATGTTATGTTAGATTCCTGAGGCTCCAGCGAGATCTACTTCATCTGGACGCATCCCGAGCAGATGGCTTTGTTTCTGGGAAGATCAGAGGATAACTGAGGTCAGACTTCTTCTCCCAGGCTTTCCAGATTCTTTCAAAAGAACTTATCCTGTCCGCCAAACGAGGAATTCTGAAGAGGCAGGATGCCTTCAAACTGGATTTACGCTTACTCTCGCAGGGATCACTCCTTGAGGCAATCCAACTCTTCTGCTACCTGCTGAGTAACCTTGATGCTGGAAAGAATGCGATTGTTACCTTGGAAGGATGCTACAGTGAAGCAGCTGGATTCTGAGGCTCCGACGAAATCAACTATTCTACCCTGGCACATCTTAAACGAACTGATTTTGTTCTGTTTTCCAAGACGAAGGGTGGTGATCCATCCCGCCAGACTTCCGAGGAAGTGCCTTCCAGACTCCTTTTCAGCACGTTGACACGAATCAACAGAACGGATTCTTCACTCGAGTGGCATCTTTAGACTGCAAGAGTCTTTCTTCCTGGCGGATTCATCTCATTGCAATCGATCCCTCGAGCTTCTGTATGAAGTGCGAATCTCCACATCGCTGACACTGGACCGGTTGCTTGTAGATGAACGCTTCTCTCAGCTTGGTGGATCCAGATGACGCCAGCGAAATGTGTTCCAGCCTCATGTTGGCAAGACCGATGATGCTCCTCTGCAACATAGCAAAACATCAAGTTCTGGAATCGCGGTGTCATGTTCCGATGTATGGATCCGTCGCTCAGTCGGCTGGATCCCCTTGATGTGAAGTCCTTCATCTCTTGCCAGCAGACAGACCGGATCCTCGCTCGGAGCGTTTTCTGTATTGGCTGGATCACATGTGACAAAACAACAGACCTTACCGTAAAAGATCCGATGTATGGTTGCCCGTGTAGATCGATCTGGCAGCGAACTGTGTTTTCTGGAGGAGACAATCTTCCCTCGACATGAAGGCACCAGCCTCTTCCATCTTCATTTTCAGATGTGCAGTCCATGCAATCCATCGGTCACACTCAATGCTCTCAGCCATGTTGATTCCACCGCTGTTCGTTCGTCGACGACACAGAACGAGGCCCAGCTCTCACATGACACCAAAGGGTCCATCGATCCCAATTGAACCGTGTCGATGGAAAATGGTTTGCTTCTCGTGACCATTCTAGAACGACAGAGAGTTAGGGATCTGAACAATGAATAAAGAGTGACTTACTCTCTTTATGTTATTCAATGTTCCAAATAGCACTTCATAAGAGAGAGCACATGTAACGAGAAGCAAAGCCAATCGCAACAAAACGACAATGGAAACCACGATGACAGCTCCCACGCATAAAACAACAAGAAGTACCACGACAGCCCCACAAGCAGCAAAACAGACAACGGGACAATGACGGTCGCCGTGCAGCAAAACAACAGATCAAACGATCACAACCTCCATGCAGCAGAACAGACAATAGGACCATGATGGCCTCCAGGCAGCAAAACATCAAAAGGTGCCATGATGGCCTCCACAGTAAAGGCAGGAATCAGACGACGAAAGCGTCAAAATGGCAAGCAGCCAATAAAACCATGGTAGCCTCCAGGCAGCAAAGCCTCAAAAGGTACCACGACAGCCCCACATGCAGCAGATCAGACAATGGGAAACTGACCACCTCCTTGCAGCAAAACGGTAAATCAAACCACCATGAGAGACGCCAAACAGCAAAACAGCAAAAGATACCACGACAGCCTCCTCTAGTAAAACAGAAAACAAGCCCATGACGGCAGCCTCCGCAGCAAAACAGCAGACCAGATGCCTAAGCCTCCACAGTAAACAGCCAAAACACAGCCAACCACAACAAAGCGAGGGTGGATGGCAAGAAAAAAACAGCTAAACAGAAAACAGCTCCTCAAGTTTCTTTTTTTTTCTTTTTTGTTCACACTTCAGGAAGTGTGACATTTTTCTTTTTTATTGTTTTATTCTTTTGTCACACTTCAGAGTGTGACTTTATTCTTTATTTTTTCCAATTTTTTTGTGTCACACTTCTGAAGTGTGACATTTTATTCTTTTTTTTGTTTTTTTATTTTATTTTTTATCCTATACATCCCACACAAGAAAAGTGTGAGATGTTGAAAACATAAATTTTTGTTTTTTTTGTTTTCTACCCCCCGAGAAAACAGCTCTTCAAAAAAAGTTAAAATGAGGCCTCTTGTCCAGGCCAGCCTCACCTGAAAACCTAGACATGGAATCAAACATTAGATAAGAGAATAGAAAGAGGGATCCACTTACACTCGGAATGGAGTAAAGAAACACACGGGGCGGGATGACAGGTGCAGGGGTGGCCGGAATCGAAAAGAGTGATGCCCTGGGAGGTATGGAAGTCACACGGGTGGCCGGTAATGAAAATACTGAGGCCCTTGGTGGGATGGGAGGGGCACGGGCGGCCGGAATCGAAAAGAGTGATGCCCTAGGAGGTATGGAAGTCACACGGGTGGCCGGTAATGAAAATACTGAGGCCCTTGGAGGGATGGGAGGCTCACGGGCGGCCGGAATCGAAAATACTGAGGCCCTTGGTGGGATGAGAGGAGGATGTTGTGATTGTTCCAGGGAGGGAGGGTAAAGGATAGGCTCAGGGGAGGAAGGAAAAAAGGAGGGCTGCTGAAGAAGACAGGGTGGCTGGGAGGGCTGCTGGTAAAGAGGAGGCTGGGAGGGCTCGGTGGCCTGTGGCGCGCTGGCAGCCTGTGGCTCGGTGGCCTGTGGCGCGCTGGCAGCCTGTGGCTCGGTGGCCTGTGGCTCGGTGGCCTGTAACGCGCTGGCAGCCTGTGGCGCGCTGGCAGCCTGTGGCTCGGTGGCCTGATGAACGCTGACAGGCTGAGGCACAGGGGCCTGAGAACCGCTGGAAGGCTGAGGCACAGGGGCCTGAGGAGCGCTTGCTGGCTCAGGCACAGGGGCCTGAGGAGCGCTTGCTGGCTCAGGCACGGAGGCCTGAGGGGCGCTGGCAACCTGAGACTCGGAGTGCTGCGAGGCCTGAGGAGGCGGATTGCACGGAAACAGCTGTCCTTGTGCCTACATAGAAAACCTGCTAGGAGACTGTGCAAATGAGGTATTTCTTACCTCTCCGCCTCCGACGTCCATGTCTGCCTGGCCATGGGCCAGTCGTTCTCTCCTCTGTTCAGAGGAGAGAACCCTCGCGCGACGTCCTCGGCGAGGCTGTGAGGTTTGGCCCCTATTGGGGCCAAACCTCACAGGAAGGGCCTGCTGCTCTAGCAGCTCCTGGCCCCTCTGAGCAGTTGTCTGGGCCTTCAAGGCCCAGTACAACTGCTCTCGCTCCGCCTTCTCCATATTGCGGAAGGCCCTAGGCGGTCTACTGCCTAGGACCTCCCGCAATGTGACCTCCGCAAACCTAGAGCACAGAGAGGGTCAGTACCACAGGGAGCATGGACATTAACTGCCGGAAAAGACAGTCGCGGTGGGCAGAACAAAAAAGCAGGAAAAAGAAACGGGATCGTAGAAAAGGACGATCCGCTGCGTTCACTCTGAGACGCAGGTGAGGACGGTTTGCTCGGCGGCGCTGAATGCATGCATGCGCATGGAAGCGTCCATGCAGCCGTCAACGAGCTCCGAGGCGCGCAGTGAGTCCTAATGTGGCAGCAGAACTTACGGCTTCCCTGGGTACCCGTAGTCGTCCTCCGACGTCATGTGTGAGTCTGCCATCGTCGTGATCGTCAAGCTCGCAGAAAAAACCAGAACTCAGAGAACTCGAAAGTGCGGAAGGAAGCGCGACTGGACCTTTGTAGGTTGCCTCGGTTCCTGCTGAACGGCTGGCGACTGGACGATAGGAACTGTGGCCGTTTGGCGGCGCTCGCAGCCGCCGCCGGGAGAGGAATTGCCGCCAGACTGCCAGAAACGCAGAATGGAGCCGACGGGATGCGCGACGCGGGCGGAGATCGTTCTCAGATGTTCTACAAGGTGTTTTACAAGTGGAGCTGTCCGCAGTATGTCCGCATGCTCTCCTCTCTAAGTGTAACGCATGCATTTTCCGCCGCCGTTCCGACGCGAATCTGAGAACAGCGAACCGTTCGAGTCAGCTCGACGTTGCCCGAGAAGAGCGACGAGGCAGGTGTTCGTGTCTGCAGAAGCGGCAAGGACTACTCGACGAGAGGACCGTCTCTCTCGGATGCTTCTGCCGCGAACGCCGTCGAGAGCGAGCCGTGTGTAGGTGTAACGCGAATCGGTTCGGGAGCTGTCGATGGTCGCAACTCCCTCGAACATGGAAGACGGAACGGGACGGCCGACCTTCTGCGACAATCGGACGGCAGTGGGCCCGTGGTTCAGTTCGTGTCCGCGAGCGGCGTCGAGTGTTCTGGAAGTCGTCGTTCGCTCCGGCCAGAGAGGTCGGTCGGGTTCCGCGTCCGCTGTGCAGGACTGCTCTGTCTGCTGAGACGTCGGTGACTCGCTATCGCGCAGAACAGTGCGAGAGAGCGGCAGAGCTCGGGAGATCGACTGTGGAGAGATTCGGGTCTCGCTGTAGAGGTGCCGCAAGAGAAGCGCGTCGAGTAAACTCAAGTCGGACGACGGGCAGTCTTGACGACCGCGACCAATGAAGGATGAAGCTGGAGCGGCCACATGCCCGTCTCTGGCCGAAAGAGGCCAAACGGAGTCCGTTGTCGTCGGCAGTCGACGTCGCACTGCTCGGACTGGCAGCCATCGCTGAAGGATGCGCTGCACAATGGGTCAGTCGTATTTCAAGCAACTTTTTCTGCGAAGTCTCTGTCTTTCTGCGAAACAAGGCTGTCTGGAAGGAAACCGACGTGTGCTCATGATGTCAGTCCACAGAGATTTGCTGCTGCCGGCGACGACATAGCCGACGAGGTGGCACTGGTTGTGGATTGCTCTACGTTGATGCGACTGCTGTTGCAAGTGCCACCCGTTCGAAGTGGACTCTCCGGCGCCTCACACGCGCTGTTCGCTTCCGGAAGCTGTCTCCTTGATAAGTGAGGATTCATGGTCATGTGAAGAACCCTGTCAGCATGAGAGGTGCATTTTCTCAGGGAGCAAGCACCACATGGCTACGTCCTGGATTCGACGCTGTTCGCCGGAGCGGGAGTTCTGACTTATCCCCCGTCTATGAAGACGTAACTTCATATTACGTTCTGTTCTACAAGGAAGGACGACTCGCGGCAGAAGCCACATCTGTCTACGGTCTCAAACGCAGAGCGCGACGGGAAGATGGCACTGGGACTTCTATAAGATCCATTGGCTGTTGGTCCCGACTCCGGCATCGTTCGGAGTCGTCCGAGAAGAGGGAGAGCGAAGATGGCGAAGAAGCACAGGTACCCACGTTTTCAAAGACGAAGGAGAAGGGGTTCATTCTTACAGAACAAGGTCTGAACCAGCCTTGATGTCAAAGCCAACTACTTTGCCAGGTGTGAATTGTGGCTCCGATGCGGAATCGACGATATCGGAATGGCAAGACGCCTATCTGCGAGTCCAAAATCACCGATGAAGCCAAAGACTACAGAGCATGAAAACAGCGACTAACACTCGGCTCGCTCTCGACGATGCAAATGTTAAGTGTGGGGTGTCTGGCCTGCGTGGATTCGATGCCCATGCCTTGAGAGGCGGTCTCCGCTTCTTGCTCGGTGTCCATCTCCAGGACGCAGCGAGCAGGAGCAAAAGGACACTGAGCCAGGATTGCGTCTGACGGATCACGGATGTTGCAGAGGCACGGGTTTGTCCACGTCGTCGGGACCCGGATCCCTGCTCAAGGAATCCGCATCGAATGCCTGACGCCAAGGGACTCGAAATCTGACACATACATCATACTCGCAACAACGACTGCATCGTTGCTTTTACTCTTAGGCTGCAAAGCGGGCGGAATGCGATCGGCTAGGGTATGCGGCAGGGGATTTACCCTCGAAGATGTTCTGAACCAAACCTAACTCTTTGCTTAAGTGCGACTCGAGATGTGTCGCAATGGACTCCGTTTCGCCGCGCTGGAAACACAACTGCCATGACGCCGTGTTCAGACCTGTAGTTGAGCGCTATCTTTGCTGAAGTGCGTACGACGAGGGAGTAACCACTGAGAGCTCGGACAAGTGTTCCAATTCGAAGTGCACAATGCCGCGCAGGCGTCACTGACGGATCAACCAGCGACACTCGGACGACCAGCAAGTCTGCATAAAGTCACGGAACGGCCAATCTCTCCGTGACACCGTCGACAATCCGGACTCGGCTCCGCAAATAGAGATTGCGTGCACTGCGTGCAGCATATAAGAGTTTTGGTAAGGGTATGCATCTTTACGAGACGTGTTGCACGGATGGGACCATTAAGGAACGATTCGTCAAAACATGCAAAGTCGTTGCGTTCGCCGCGCCCTCGCAATCCTTGACTGTGTAAGCCGAGTTCGCCACACGCTCTGATAGAGGGAGCGTCGAGCGTCGACCTGCGGAATCTGAGGCCGTGGACGATAGCATTTGACGATTAACGCCTTCTCAGCTCTTTTTCCCATATGATGAAACATCATTCACTGTCTTTGAGTCCCTGGACGCTAACCTACTGGGGCTGCTCTATCAGCTACCTGAAGGAATCTCCGGGCAATTCGCCGGAACCGAGAGTCTCGAACTATTCAGGAGAACCCGGTATTTGTCCCTACGGGGTTGTCATTCTAGACCTTCCGACGGTGGAGTTACATTCTTAGGACACGAAAATGTCCACACACAACGACACGGCTTTGGATAGCGACGAGCGCCACCGCAAGTGGAAAGCTGCGCCCCGAGTTCCCTGAAGACTGCGAAAGTCTTTCGGAGAAGTTTCTTCTCTGTCTCGAACCCGCTCGTCGATCTCCTGAACGCGTGATGCGTGCGATCCAGACCCTTTGAGTACACGACTTCGGAGAAATCCACGAACTCGTGAAAGACGTTAACGAAGATAGTAGGAATGAAGCTAATTCAGTCGCACCTCCTGCACAGTACTCGACACAATGCATCCGCGGAGACGCACTCGGCGCTTTCTGTGTGGCTGCCCTTCCTTCTACGGTTCTCTGCCATTTGATCAAGAACGTCCTCTCCACCGGTCGTTTCAGCGGTTGTGCTTCTCTATCTTTTCGTTTCGCTCCTGGTGTTCTTGGCACGTCGACGTCGAGAATCTTGCACATCGCCTAAAAATCAAAGCAAATATGAGGGAGGGCACCTGGAGTTCGGTCTGTGCCGAAGGCGACAGGATTAGAAGAGCATCGAAGGAGATTGAGGCAGCGATCGCAAGGAAACGACGACCCACTCAATCCATTTTCCACAGGGCCACGTAATGCTCGAGCTCCTTGCGCTTCAGTGGTGAGTGAAGATGCGGAGAAGCATAACGTGCTGCCAGAGACTCGAGGCGAGTTGCCGGATTCGTCCGCCTGCGCGAACTCCCGATCGTTCCTGAGGTTCTGTTTGGGTGGAGCACTGGGAGCGGAGCGGATCGATCAACGTGACAGACAACAGGCTTTCGTCAGGCACTGTCTTGCAAGTCACGATGCGTTGGATACGCGCTCGTGTGTAACAGCACGAAACGTGTTTTCGCATCCCACACGATGTCGAGATCGACATCCCTCTAGGTATCTGCCCCTCCTACTGCGTTTCCCTTTGGTGTTCATTCTACGCTGTCACAGGTTTTGATTTCTTCAGTGCTGACCGGACATAAGGGTTGTCGCCCCGTCAAAACGCTCGCGCCAGTCAGTCAGAACTGCAATTGATCGCAAAGACTACCACTGCCTCCATTGCTGCCGTACCTCTCATGAAAACCATCTACAAAACGCCGAGACGAAAGAGAAAGAAAGGATCGAAGAAAAGAGAACTGTTGCGCATTCCGTTTGCCCCGATGTGTTGATGGGTTCACGCCATATGCGAACGACGGCGTCGTCCGGAGTGTTTTTTTTACGCTTTCACATTCGCCCGCGTCCTGTTCAAAACTCCATGACTACCGTCTAGGTCGCGTAGAAGAGAATTCTGACGGATTGTCGCGCTCTCCTTACTTTCCGAAGCGTGTCTCACTGACTGCGATGCTAATGCGGTCGTGGCAAAGATCTCGTTCTCCCTAGGCGGTATCCGAGCAGACAGACTTCCGGAAGTCCTTCGATCTGTCTTCTTATCATCGATTGAAATGCTCTTAGCTGCCGAGCAGTTACATCAGAGTGCGATTCTTCCTTTATTGCTCGACGGCAAACACCAAAACTGTAGTTCGCAGGACGCACGATCTCCGACGCTTCCTCAAAACACATTGGCCTGACGTCTCAACTCTCTGACGGAGAATCCTTCTGTGCCGACAGCCAATTCAGGGCCGAGAAGAGGTTTGCGGAGGAATGTGCCACAATCGGCACGTAGACGTCCTGAGTGAGGAGGAAGGCAAAACCGTAGATGCATCCAACAAACGACGCCCAGACGACGAAAGCATTATTGCTGCCGGCCCCTTTGTGATAGACACCGAAGACGACGCCCGCAATGACGACGCCCCTCCAGTCAGGAAACACAGCAGGGATCAGTCCTCCTCGGAACAGCATCTCCTCGGAGATTCCAGGAATGAAAGACACGAAGAGGAGGTCGCCAAAGTCCAAGGGAAGGAGCACCTGGGAACGCATGCTCTCTTCAGCATTCACGCACGGCGCCATTCACCTGTTTGTTAGAGCGGTTCGTTGAGACGGCGAAGTCTCTCCAGTTGTTGTAGAGGAAGACACGGGCCCCGGAGACGAGGGCCGCTGCGAGAAAGGCGATAGCCGCGTGGTCCAGCTTCCACTGCGGTGCGAGCGACAGGAGCGACTGGACAACAAGCGGATCACTGCCGAGCACCTTAACCCCGCGCTCTGCGACGCCTCTCAGCAGAAAGGACGTGATGAACACGCCGCCGCCGACAGAGAGACAGGAGGACAGAATCTAATGCAGCGCATCAGGTGAAGTTACACCGATTAGGCGGTAGACGACTTGATCTCTCGACACAGTGGGCAGGGATGCTTCCTCCAAGACCCGTCCGGGATTGGTGAGGTCGACGAAAGGATCCTCCACTCTGAGCGCCTCCTCCGGCGAATCGTCGCCTGGCTCGTCCTCATCTCCCGGAGAGAACTTCCATCCCGTCTTCTTTCCATCGCGGCCCACTTCTGCGCAGCGCAGGTGCTGACGGGATACGAGCGCTGTCTGACAACACACTCTCACCTGTTGGCTCTGGTGGACTCGATGTGGGAGTGTTCACTTCGCTCGTCGATACCTCTGGGACAGACGATCGCGATCAGCGTGTCACGAGAGGTTTGCCGACAGCGTGCCTGGTGTCGATTCCTCCGCCGACTGCTTTCTCCGCGAATCCCTCCTTCGGCCGCGGCACGACAGTCCTCTCTTCGTCTGCTGCGCACATCGACAATCCAGACGGACTGCGAAGTCCAGTTCCTTACCGACGAGGAAAGCAGCGACGCCCTTGCCGAACGGATCGGACGGCGGGGCGGGACGAAACAACGCGTCCGGGTCGATACCATTGCCGATTTTGCCATTGCGACTGCGGAGCGACGTCAAATCTTCGCGTCTTGCGCCGTCTCTTCCGCCTCTCATGTCGACGCATCAGTCCCGCGGTGAAGGCAGCGTCCAAGCGCTGCTCTTCCTGGCACGTGTGGCCCGTCACTGCGCTCCATCCAAGCAGCGGGAGGCATCGGACTCGTGGCTTCAGTGCGATGCCTGTCTTCGCTGGCGTCGAGGCGTCGCTCTGCCTTCCGACAGCGATGTCTGCCGCCGCTGGACGTGTCTGGACTTCGGGAGACGCTGCCAAGAGCCGTGCGATCACTGTCTCTGCGAACGCTGCAGCTGCACGATGTCTCAATCTTACAGCGGGTACTCCACAGGAGGCTACAGCCTGCCACAGGGGTTTTCGGTCGTGATCCGTTTTCGTCGTGCAGCAGATCGAGAAATCGGGCCGCCGTGGCTCTCCTACCGTTCCCGGTGCGATGTCTGCGGAGAGGTTTCGAGCGGAATGGACAGGAGGGATTACATGCAGAAGTGGCTCGAACGGCACCAGGGACACAATGCCGAGTGGAAACACTTGACGGTGGATGCCTTCGATTTCAAAGTGGATCAGAGGGTCCGGGACTGGTACGCCGTCTACGTTCGACTGCTCAGGAGAGGAGTGTTGGAGGGCGGGATCCGCCGCGCCGTCCGTTCGCCGTCGCCTCTCATGACCAACGAAGAGAAGGAGATGATGACGTCGCTGTTGGAAGTGGTGGAAGCCAGTCGATTCTTCGAGGATGCGGCCTTCTCCGAAAGCGCCCGCACGAGATCGCGTCCGACGAAGAGACCAGAGAGGGATGCTTCCGTTTCGAAAGCGTTCGGCAGCGCGGCACTGCCGCAGAAGGGAGCCAAGAGAAAGGCAAAGCCGCCCGTCTGGATGCGCCATTCGGATCAGTGGGTCGTCGGCGACACAAGGGAAACAGCATCCTCAGAGGAGGAGCTCGCGCCCCGCGACCAGCGGCAGGAGGAAAGGGTGAAGGCGCCGCTCCCTGCAGCGGCGAATAGATCTGTCGACAGAGAGGTGTCAGACTTGTTGGAGCAGTCCGAGTTGCTCTTAGCAGAGAGACTGCTCTGCGGGAATGTGACGAAGAGAAAAGACAAGCAGATTTTGATTTGCGACGTGACGGAATGCGATGCGAGCCGACAACAGCAGCACGTGAGAGGCGAGCGTGTGGGCTGGGGAAGACTCGAATCGGTTGTCTGGATGCACAGAGGACAGACGGGCGACTTCGCAGATGGATCCCGTCTGTCTCGGATCGACACTCAGCCAATCCAGAGTGCGGATCGACGACCGACTCTGATGTCGACTGTCCATCGCTCTCAACTGTTTTCTCTCGGCGGACGATTCCCCGGTCCTTCGCCGCCCCTTGCCAAGAGAAGAAACAAGAACGGCGACGATCGCTTGCGTCCTCCATTCAGTGCCGAACGGGACGCGAGTCCTGCGAAACGCTTTCCGACTCTGTCTCGATCGACGCCCGCTGGTAGAGAGAGAACGCGTGGGTAATGAATGCGGACTTCCCACCTTGCGACGGTTTCGTTGGCCAGTCGATGGTGATGTCAGAGGGCTAGACGGGGCAAGGTGTTCGTTCAGAGATGTCCGAAATCGCTCGGTTTTTTGTTGTCGCGACTGCATTGCATGTATGCACCCTATATAACGTGCGGATCATTGCCGCTTCTCCGATCTCCTGCGATGAGATTGCGGTGACTGCATTCTGCTGTTCGGACATGGTCTCGTTGTTTTACTTTTTATCGAGTGTGGGAGGCGGACTGCACTCTCTGTCCGCATTTCGTGCGTTTCTGACAGAGATGCTTTTGTCGATGCGCATCATTTCGGAAGGAATCTACGAACACAGAGCCCACCAGCAATCTCGACAGAAACATTGGACCTGCTTGCATCCTTCCCCTGACACTCTATGCTGGCTCCTTCACTCAACACGCCGCCGCTTCATTCGTCGACGAGCTCCGCCGACTGCGTTTTCTGCAGTCAATCCCTGTCGGCCAGTACTTGCGCCTCAAACGCCGAATGTTCTCAATGGCATCGCCTGCGGTCGACATGGGCGATGCCTTTGCTGCCTCGAGGTACGTCGAGGAGTCTGTCCGATGAGTTCGTCGAGATCTCGCAACCTTTCAGGGAAACGCAGCTGCCATTGGCGTTCCACATGGATTTCTGCTACGCTAAGCGTAGAGACGAGAGTGCCGTATTCTGGCTCTCTCTTTCTAACAAGGAGAGACGAAACGCTTTGTGGTTAAGGCAGTCTTGAGGGACACAGTCAGTCACGGCAGATGGGAGGGCGAACGAACAAACAAATGCGGCAGCATCATTCAGATGGTGTGTTTGTGTCGCCGTCATGGTTCGTACGACATGTCGTACGCTGCCGACGAAGAGAGCTCCATCGCTTCTCAGTCCTTGGCAGGGCCTCTTCTTGGTCACATGCGGTCACCAGAGCAGTTCCGCTGACACGTGCCACCTGATCGCGCACGCTGTATCTAAAGCATGACGACAGCTCGGTGGCGACGTTCAGGTGTGGAACAAGAGGCGTCGAGTCCCGGAACACCCATTCCTGATAGAATGTCCACCGACGTTTCCTATTTCGACCACGAACAAAGACTGCATGAAGAGTTTGAGAGTATCGGTATGGGCGGATAGACAAAGACTCGTTCGTTCAAGCGAGGTTCTCGCAGAACACTTTGTTTCGCGCCATTGATCTGGTGGAGGGATGAAGAGGGGCCGGCAGCCAACGGAGATCGCACATGTGGCAACGACCCATCATCGCTGCTTCTATCACCATGGGTGTAGCGCACTTCATTTACATATGCAAAGCCAGCGTCTTCGATGCGTTCCTTACATGTTTGATGTCACCACACCATGCCGCGAAACGGGCGCACTATTCACCCGTCTTCTTCTTCTTCGGCTGAGGGCCCAGGTAAAGGGACCAGACGTAGAACAGCGACATCGCTCCGCAGAGAATGGCAAACACTCCAGCGGGAAACACCTTCCTGTTCGTTTGGTAGTGCGAAGACATGATTACGGTCAGCGCAGCTGAGACCACCAGAGAGAGGAATGTTCCGGTCTTCCACAGCTTCCCGGCGCGGTAGTAGCGCAGACTGATATGCGCGAGAAGGTAGAGGAGAACGGCGCCAGGACCGACACCACCTCCGAGCGAACCAGTGCCGTCCTTAGTCGCGTAGCTGATTAATCCGCCCAATGCCAGCAGAACCGCATAGGGATACGTAAAACAAAAGTCATACATCCTTTGGCACTTGGACGCAGAACGAACGGAAACTGCCTCTTTTAATGCCACATGTAACAAGACGCCGTAAATCGACCGTCGAAGTTGTCGTCAGGCAAGAGCATCGGCACATCGGTCCACTGCGATCGTCAGAATCTCCATGCACGCGTTCTCGAATCCATCGAGGAGTCGAACACGAGTCTAGGGCAATTTACGAGATCTTCTCATGTCGGCGTAATCCACGTTCGGACGGGCGCCGCCATTTAGCGAGCTTTCAAAAGTCATTCCGACGATCTACTCGACATCGAACGAACGATACGCGGAAACGCGTAGACCTCCTTGTCGTCGTCAGGCAAAGTTGAAAGGTGAGCGATTGCGCATTCCTCCTTAGAGAGATCCATCGAACATGACCAACGCTATTTGTCAAGAGACGGACAGTCCGGATGAGAGAGACAGACGCCTTGAACTGGGACAGTAGAAACGTCGCTCGAATCATTGAGCGGCACAAATGCAGTCAGTTGACGCCGTCTGAGCCACCGAACAAGCTTTCCTGGTGGCTTGGGGCTCGACGGCCTTCCGTGACTTCATCCTCGCCAGAGTTCACACTGTTCTTGCATCTGTTCGTCTTTCGTCAGAGTCAGAGTCTTGAGCGTTCATCTGTCCATCCTCGCTTGAATTGCGAAGTCGCCGAGGCGATGCAACCAGAACGGCGCGTTCGTCGTGCCATCGCGCATGCACTTCTGTCCTGAACAGATGCACTTACTGTAATGCACTTGCTCAGAGGTGGAAAGAGTCCACGCCGAATCCTAGACGATTCACTGAATAAACAGTTTTGCGGAGGCGATCGTTCGTTCGTCTCGCGTTTCTCTCTTCAGAGTTCATCGTCCGCTGTCGATGACAACAGCGATTCTCTGTTCTGCTACGAGCTATCGTGCTGTTGCCCGTACTGAGCGATACCTGACCTGTGCCGTTTCGAATCGACTTGCAGACTGAAAGGGTGAGATGCGAATACTGTTTAAGAGTCCAGCAAGCATGTCGACGGGCTCCTTTCTACTACTCTCCCGTCGCCGCTTCGTCGCCACAGCCGCTACAGGTTTATTCTAACCTGCAGGCAGCTGCCGAGATATCAGGCACTGTACGCATGGCCACCCGACACTTAAGAGCAGGCAAGCCCCTCGGACAGAGGTGTGGAACGCTAGGGGTAGCAGACAGGCAACCGTGCGACACGTAACGAGCTAGCTGAGCAGTCATCCGCAGTCATGCGGCGAGAAGTGTTTGGTGTTTTTCGGGACCTGAGTCGATGGTTCGGCCCTGAGCGGGCGTCACCCTTGACCGTCTGCGGAAGCGGATGCAACGAATAGAACTGTGGATTCCAACCATCTTTGCCCAGCAAGAAGATAGCAACGTGGGTGACGATGATATGTGTCCTGCAACGCCCTCGACAGCAGTTAGGAAGGCGTCGACGACATAGCGATCCGTCATCGGATATAACTCGCACGCGACGGATGTGGCGGGAATAGAGATCAACTACTTAAAAAATGTTCATGAATGTCACTCTTTAGAAAAGTGTTAGATCATCCAGCCGACAAAAGTGTTAGAATGGTGGTGCACGGAAGAAGAGATGCCCACCCCGCCACATAGTCTGTGCACGAAGAAAGAGTGAGAATCTGTGAGTTTGGGATAGAAGGACTTACGGTCGGAGAGCGGCGGCTCGCAGTGCGGCGCGGGAGGTCACCCCGAACGAGCACTGACACCGATTCCAGTCAGGGTGCGCGGGGAGAACGACACGCAACTGGTGGTCGACTAGTAGGCGGTAGGTCGTGCCACTCTCGAGCATCGACGCGCTGCGCGGACATGCAGGAAAGGGGTCCATAACATGAATGAAGGCAAAAGGGACCCGAGAAAAGACAAGCACAACAGGAAAACAGCAAAAAACAAAACAGCAATGACAAAAACAAGTAAAGAGATAGCAAAACAAAGACAAACAGAAAACCCGACAAACTCCAAGAAAGGCAGCAGAAAACGACAAAGACAGCAGAGCTGCCAGATGGAGAAACAGGCAAGCAGGGAGAGAAGAACACAAGAAAGGTAAGCAGGGGGAGACACGAGAGACACCCAGGAGGGAGGAGAGAGAGAGAAAAGAACGAACAAAAGACGGTCCTGGGTGTCTGAGAGTGACACGTTACCGCCGTTCATCGGCAGTATACATGCGCCTGCCCCATGTGCGCGACCCCGAAAGGCGGGCAGGTCGCCAAGGCCCTACCCGCTGGTGCCGCGAAGTGTGGCGCACGCCGCCACTGCCTCGGGGTGGGGAAGCAGTAGACATCTCTGGCGTGCTCTGGTTCTCTGCATCTCGTGTCGGATGCGCTTCACTCTCCATGCATGTTCCATGCTCCACGTCGCTAGTTGCCAGCCACAGATTCTGGACTCTCCAAGTGTTCAACCAGTATGCCACCCCGAGTCTATTATGCAACACGTGTCACAACAAGAGCAGAGATGGATGGGCAGTCTTACTCTTGACTAGTGGATTCGGCAATAGATCTCTCTGATACATCGCCGGCAGAAGCAGGTTAGGCGACCATTTTGACTGGGCAAGAGTCCATGATAACAGCAAAAACGCAGCTACCTGACAATGTCTTCTGTCCAGTGACGAAATTGGGCAGGCTTCCGGGATTTGTCTCTGCAGTCCTCGGCGGCCATCGCTGTGATGCTTCCAGTTCTCCGTTCGTCGAAAGAGGAATCTCTGGATCCATGGATGACTGGATTCCTGAGAGTGATCTCTTTCTCGAGGCACGTATGCTGGGATGCATCTCTCTGGCGGAGAATGAATGCTTGGTCTCGTCTCTGCAGTCCTCAGTGGCCACCAGCTTGCTTGCTTCCTGTCCCCGATCGTCCAAAAAAGAATTCCTGAGTCTGTGGATGAGTGAACTCCTAAAGGGGCTCTCTCGGTCTAGGCTTGTTTGCAGGACGGCATCTCTCCAGCTGAGAGTGATGACGCGTCTCGTCTCTGTGGACTGTGACGTGGTTTAGAGTGGAGTGTGTGTAAAGAATAGGCTAACCTGTCGATTGCGTACTTCGAGTGGAGGCTGCTGATCTCTGGAGCAGACTGAAACCTGACAGCCTGTAGCAGTTTTAGTCCAGGACAGATCTCATTGGCAGCTCGCTCTACGGAATGCATCCGCTTTCCTGTGGCATTGGTGGTCGTGGAAGTCCTGCCCATTGCAGACTGAAGTCCAGCGGACAACACATTGACACTTCGCGGAGAGTTCTTGACTGGATTGGGCTCATCACTTCTTTCCAGTTGAACGTGATCCGTCGCCTTTCAAGAGACATCCTTCCACTGCCTGAGAGAACATGATCAAACGAGCACTAAGACTTTAGGTGTGACCTCATCGAGAGTAAGTTTTCTGTTTGGAGGTCGAGCGTGGATGGACGACAGCTGTGGATTCTGTCGATGTCTTGGTGGCTATATCATGCGAGATTCCACATAGTATTCACTGAGATCCCTCAGTGTCACCGTGGCCTGTCACTCTACTTCGATGCCTGTCAAACCCTTCAACTTGTCTTGACGGAGGTCATGTCATCTCCTCGATAACGTACTTATCTTCGGAGAGCCTGGGGAAATCATTCAACCACTGCAGTCGTTTGGTTGACCTCACCTGCGAGATATTGAACTGTTGTCATTGTATCCAGCCTCTCGAAATATGCTTGCCAGACGCATTCGGAAAGAACTCATCATCCACCAGCACATTGGATTCTGGACAGCTGTGGCATCTCCAGACTGGCCAAATCCCCTCTCTGGTAGGGAGAGATCGAAGGCAGTTCAGTTTCGCTGGGTGATGAATTGCCTTGATGTTGAAAAAACTGCTCTTCTTCCCGAAGATGAATGCCTCCATGCACAATGTCAGATACCTGAGACTCCAAGGATCGACTGCTACATCTGTAAGCATCTTGAGAAGCCAGCTTTTTCCACTTGCCCAACAGACACGCGATGATTCATCCAGCATTCGACGGAGACGCTTTCCAGATGTCTTCGTCGTGCTTTGCCGCAAGTCGGCACAACGGATTCTTCACTCGTGTGGCATCTTCAGATCGGTGTGATGCTACTTCGCACGAAGATCACTCCCAACGGTGATCCAATTCCTCCACCAGGTGCTGAATGCGTTTGTCGATGGAAAAACTGCACTTGCTTCCCTTGAATGTTACTGTTTGTCAACTGGATTCCGCATGCGCCAGCAAGATGAACTGCATCTGTAGTCATCCTGGGCAGTGGTTCTTGATTTGTGTTTTCTACCAGAGCCAAGAACGATTCAGACCAGACTCTTCCAGATGTGCTTTCCGAAATCTTTCAAAGAAAGCTTTCTATGAGACAACAGAACGGATCCCGGACCGATGTGAGATCTTCAGGCCAGCGAAAAGCTATTTCCTGTAAGAACCATTGTCAAAAGTGATCTAGTTTTGCAGACCGCCTACTGAATGCTCTTGATGTGACAGAAGAGGTACTCGTTGTCTTTAGATGAATGTCTCCATGCCGGATGTCAGATTCCTGAGGCTCCGGCGAGGTCGACTGTATCATCTTGGCACGTTTCGAACCGATTTGTTGTTGTCTTGTGATCCCTGAGAAGACCAAGAATGATTCAGAGCGAATTCGTCAGACGTGTTTACCATATTCTCTCGAAAAGAGCTTTTATGCAAGCCAGACAAACAATCTTGGAAAGGTGTGACATCTTCGTGCTGGCAGAAGAAATGCTTGTTCTTGAGAATATCACTCCTGGAGGCAGTATAATTCCTCTGCCAGGTGCCGAATGCCTTCGATGTCGAAGAAACTGTGCTTGTTTCCGTTGGATGGACGCTGCTGTGCATCAGTTAGATTCCTCATGCTCCGGAAGATAGACAGCTTCGTCTGACTCAGTTTGAGCGGATGGATTTTCTTCTCTGGGAAGACCAAGAAATACCAACATCAGGATTCGCTAAACGACCCATCCAGGTTCCTTCAAAAGAGCTTCCATGCCGATCAGACAAAGGCTTTCTGAAACGGTGTGACATCTTCGCACTGGCGATTTTGCAAACGTCACTCTCAAAGGCGATCCGGCTCCTCTGTTTGGTGCTGGATGCCTTTGATGCCGAAAAACAGCACTTTTTCCCTTGGATGATGTTTCCACAGATCAGCTGGATCCTGAGACTCGGCCGAAATCAACCACATGTATTGTGGCATATCTTGGAAGGGATCATTTTGTTTTCTGTCCTTAAAGAGATGAAGAGTGATCCATCCAGACTTCCGAGGGGTTGCTTTCCAGATTCCTTTACTGTACTTTAACACGAGTGAGCACAACGGATTCTTCACACATGCGGCATCTTCAAACTGACAAGAACCTCTGTCTTTCTGGTGGCTCCATCTCCTTGTAACCGACTGATCCAGTCTCTCTGTGAAATGCTGAATCTCCGCCCTGCCGAAATGCATCAGTTTTCTACAGGTTTTGTTTCTCTGGTGGATTGCAAGGTAAGATCGGGTACTTGTTGTCATGTGTTGATGTAGGGATCAGTTGCTCGGTCGACCACACCCCTTGACAAGAAGCTCTTCATCTTCTGTAGGTACATAAACCGGATCATTGCTTAAAGCGTTTTCTGTCTTGGTTAGATCACAATATACTTGGAGAACGTGACGGGTCTTACGGTAAACAATTCGGCTTATGGTTGTCTATATCGGTGAACCTGGCAACGAAGGGTGTGTTCTGAAACAGAGTCTCCATTCAGTAGGCCGTCTATCTCTATCCCCGCAAGGGCATCAGCCTCTTCAATCTTCATTGTTAGCATGTGCAGTCCATGCAGTCCCTCGGTGACGCCCAGTGCTTTTGGGCATGATGATTCTGCCCGTGCCCATTCGTTGACAACACAGAACGATGTCCAGACTCCCCACAAACATAAATGGATGGTTCATCGCTTCCGAATAGACTGAGCCTTGATGCAAAATGGCTGGCTCCTTGTGACCATTCTAAAACGACAGAGAAGCTAGGCATCTGATCAATAAACAAAGAGTGACTTACTCTCTTTGTATCATCCAATCCTCCAAGTTGCACTTCACAGCTAGTTTTTTGCGGCATAGTACCACATGCAAAGAGGTGTAGGGTCAATCGCAGCAAAACGACAATGGAACCATGATGACAGATCCCACGCATAAAACAACAAGAAGTACCACAACAGCCCCACAAGCAGCAAAACAGACAATGTGACAATGACGGTCGCCATGCAGCAAAACAACAGATCAAAGATCACAACCTCCACGCAGCAGAACAGACAATAGGACCATGATGGCCTGCAGGCAGCAAAACATCAAAGGGTGCCATGATGGCCTCCACAGTAAAGTCAGGAATCAGACGACGAAAGCGTCAAAATGGCAAACAGCCAATAAAACCATGGTAGCCTCCAGGCAGCAAAGCCTCAAAAGGTACCACGACAGCCCCACATGCAGCAGATCAGACAATGGGAAAATGACAGCCTCCTTGCAGCAAAACGGTAAATCAAACCACCACGACAGCCTCCTCCAGCAAAGCAGAAAACGACAATGCTGCCACGACAGCCTCGAGTAGACCAGCAAACAAACCCATTATGGCAGCCTCCGCAGTAAAACAGCAACTAGTATCACCACAGCCTCCTCGGTGGTCAGAAAATAAGCCCATGATGGCAGCCTCCGCAGTAAAACAGCAACTAGTATCACCACAGCCTCCTCCAGCAAAACAGTAGATCAGATGCCTACCACAGCCTCCACAATAGATAGCCAAAAAACAGCCAACCACAACAAAGCGATGGTGGATGGCAAGAAAAAAAAGCTAAAAACAGAAAACAGCCCCTCAAGTTTCTTTTTTTTCTTTTTGTTTTTTTCACACTTCAGAAAGTGTGACATTATTCATTTTTATTGTTTATTCTTTTGTCACACTTCAGAGTGTGACATTATTCTTTATTGTTTTTTTGTTTTTTTTTCGATTTTTGGTGTCACACTTCTGAAGTGTGACATTTTATTAATTTTTTTGTTTTTTTATTTTATTTTTCATCCTATACATCCCACACAAGAAAAGTGTGAGATGTTGAAAACATAGATTCTTGTTTCTTTTTGTTTTTTTGGTCCCCCAAAAACAGCCAAAAAATGAAGAAAACGAGCCCCTCAGCGCGGACAGTCTTGGAAGATTATCTAGACAAAAAGACAACAATAGAGAGAGACTAGAAAAGAGATCCACTTACTCCGGTGATGGGGTAGAGAAACAGACGGGGCGGGATGGCTGGTGGAGGGCAGGCTGGAATCATAAAAATCGAGGTTCGGGGAGGGATCACAGGCGGAGGGGTCGCGGGAATCATAAAAATCGAGGTTCGGGGAGGGATCACAGGCGGAGGGGTCGCGGGAATCATAAAAATCGATGTTCGGGGAGGGATCACAGGCGGAGGGGTCGCGGGAATCATGAAAAGCGAGGTCCGGGGAGGGATCACAGGTGAAGGACAGGAAGGTACAGAGTAGAGGCACGGGGGCGAGGGGAAAGGATGATCATGTTGTGTTTCCTGTAGAGAGGGAGGGCACAGGATTGGCTGAGGAGGAGAGGAAAAGGTGGGCTGCGGCACAGAGCTAGGAGGCTGGGAGGTGGTGGGCTCCGGAGCACTGGCAGGAGGCTGCGGAGGGCTGGCAGGTGGCTGGCAGGTGGTGGGCTCCGGAGCACTGGTAGGAGGCTGCGATGGCTGCGGAGTGCTGGCAGGTGGCTGGCAGGTGGTGGGCACCGGAGAACAGGCAAGAGGCTGCGGAGGGCTGGCAGGAGGTGGACAGGTGGTGGGCACCGGAGAACAGGCAAGAGGCTGCGATGGCAGAGGAGGGCTGGCAGGAGGTGGACAGGTGGTGGGCACCGGAGAACAGGCAAGAGGCTGCGATGGCAGCGGAGGGCTGGCAGGCTCGGGCGGCGGCGAAGATGGAGGCGGATTGCACGGATAATGCTGTCCTTGTGCCTGCAAAGAAAAACCTGTCAAGAGACTGTGGACAAGGTGTATGCTTACCTCTCCACCTCCGACGTCCATGGCTGCCTGGCCATGGGCCAGTCGTTCTCTCCTCTGTTCAGAGGAGAGAACCCTCGCGCGACGTCCCCTGCGAGGCTGTTCGGTTTGGTCCCTATTGGGACCAAACCTCACAGGAAGGGCCTGCTGCTCTAGCAGCTCCTGGCCCCTCTGAGCAGTTGTCTGGGCCTTCAAGGCCCAGTACAACTGCTCTCGCTCCGCCCTGTCCATGTTGCGAAAGGCCCTGGGCGGTCTACTGCCCAGGACCTCCCGCAATGTCACCTCCGCGAATCTAGAAGACAGAAAGAGTTAGTACACCTGCGACATGGATCGGCTACGTTCGTTGGAGACGTGAATGTGGACTGTTCGACGGCGCTGAACGCATGCATGCGCATGGAAAGCGTCCATGCAGCCGTCGACGAACTCCGAGGCGCGCAGTGAGTCCTAATGTGGCAGCAGAACTTATGGCTTTCCAGGGTACCCGTAATCGTCCTCCGACGTCATGTGTGAGTCTGCCATCGTCGTGATCGCCAAGCTCGCAAAAAACAGAAGTTCAGAAAACTCGAAAGCGCGGAAGGATGCGCGACTGGACCTTTGTAGGTTGCCTCGGTTCCTGCTGAACGGCTGGAGATTGGACGATATGGAACTGTGGCCGTTTGGCGGCGCTCACAGCCGCCGCCGGGAGAGGAATTGCCGCCAGAGTGCCAGAAACGCAGAATGGAGCCGACGGGATGCGCGACGCGGGCGGAGATCGTTCTCAGAAGTTCTACAAGGTGTTTTACAAGTGGAGCTGTCCGCAGTATGTCCGCATGCTCTCCTCTCTAAGTGTAACGCATGCATTTTCCGCCGCCGTTCCGACGCGAATCTGAGAACAGCGAACCGTTCGAGTCAGCTCGACGTTGCCCGAGAAGAGCGACGAGGCAGGTGTTCGTTTCTGCAGAAGCGGCAATGACTACTCGACGAGAGGACCGTCTCTCTCGGATGCTTCTGCAGCAAACGCCGTCGAGAGCGAGCCTTGTGTAGGTGTAACGCGAATCGGTTCGGGAGCTGTCGATGGTCGCAACTCCCTCGAACATGGAAGACGGAACGGGACGGCCGACCTTCTGCGACAACCGAACGGCAATGGGCCCGTGGTTCAGTTCGTGTCCGCGAGCGGCGTCAAGTGTTCTGGAAGTCGCCGTTCGCTCCGGCCAGAGAAGTCGGTCGGGTTCCGCGTCCGCTGTGCAGGACTGCTCTGTCTGCTGAGACGTCGGTGACTCGCTATCGCGCAGAACAGTGCGAGAGAGCGGCAGAGCTCGGGAGATCGACTGTGGAGAGATCCGGGTCTCGCTGTAGAGGTGCCGCAAGAGAAGCGCGTCGAGTAAACTCAAGTCGGACGACGGGCAGTGTCGACGACCGCGACCAATGAAGGATGAAGCTGGAGCGGCCACATGCCCTTCTCTGGGCGAAATGGAGTGTGCAGCGATGCCGAAGGAGACCAAAGGGAGTCCGTTGTCGTCGGCAGTCGACGTCGCACTGCGCGGACTGGCAGCCATCGCTGAAGGATGCGCTGCACAATGGGTCAGTCGTATTTCAAGCAACTTTTTCTGCGAAGTCTCTGTCTTTCTGCGAAACAAGGCTGTCTGGAAGGAAACCGACGTGTGCTCATGATGTCAGTCCACAGAGATTTGTTGTTGTTGGCGATGACATAGCCGAAGAGGTAGCACTTAATGTGGATTGCTCTACGTTGATGCGACTGCTGTTGCAAGTGCCACCCGTTCGAGGTGGATTCTCTGGCATCTCACACGTGCTGTTCGCTTCCGGACGCTGTCGTCTTGACAAGTGAGGATGCATCGTCATGTATTGAACCCTGTCTTCGTGAGAGGTGTATTTCCTCGAAGAACACCACGCGATTATATGCTGCATGCTACGCAGTTCGAGCGGAAGGAATTCTGGGCTCGTCGCCCTTTTCTGAAGGTCGAACGTCATCTTGCGTTCTGTTTTGTAAGGCAGTGAGACTCATGGCAGAAGCGACATCTATCTACGGTCTCAAACGCACAGAGTGACGGGAAGAGAGCACTGGAACTTCTAGTAGATTCTCTGACTGTGAGTCCCGACTCAGGTCCGCTACCGTTTGAGAGGTTGTCCAAGAGGATGGATGACGGTGCTGCTTTGTCGGGATATATTGAGCTGCTGCAGATGACGGGGAGAGCACGTCGAAGAGGTTTTGATACGCGGAGACTGTGTCATCCTCCAAAGTCAGTTCGAAGGCGCAACAGAGGGGATTGCTGTTCTGAAGAAAGGAACGCAGCCCCTCACATCGCAGTTCACGACTGGTTACTTCTTCTTGCTCGACCTCTCGGCCAAGTTCACACTGGATGAGGCCAAAGAATTCCTCAAAAGAAGCTTCCGGAACCACTTGACAGGAGTTGGTGTGGTTCGACGTTCCGAAGAGATACAGACCCTGAAGAAGAAGGTGAAGCTGCTGCAGCCGAATGACGAAGGAAGCTTCAGATGATGCGAATGACGAAGAGGGTCGGGCACTGACAGAGGTGAATTAATCTGTTGAGAAAGCGCAGCGTGCATTGAGTGGAACGATCCTAGACGCTCGGAAAGAATGCACAAGTATGCTATGGAAAGTGTGAGGAGTGTGGCCTTTCCTTTTCCTGTTCTGATCGATGTGACCAAGAACACATTGGGCGTCGATGTCCTGTCGGCCATGGCACTGGCAGAAAGAGTGGAGACAGAGGAGAGAAAGACGGCGGTGCTTTGCGCGAGGACAAGGTCTGCTGCCTGGCCGCCGACAGTGTCTTCCACAAACTGACGTACCGAGGGATTGTCGGCGTCGTGTCTGAGACGGTAACGATCTGGCGAGCGCTCCGTCATGCGATAGAATATGCTTGGTCACCGAAGACGAGGTGGAGAGGCGCTGGACCATCTCATGTGCAATCCTTCCCTGGAAACCGAACGACTGCCAAAGTGGCCTTCACGATTCCATCTATTGCTAACTTCGAGCGATTTACTTGGAGCAAGGCAAAGCAGAAGGCCATCATCGCGCAGACAGATGCACACAGGAAGGTAAGCACACGACACGCTTCATCTCACATGCGCCATCGTTTCTGCTGACACCCAGCAGCTGATGAAGGCATGGAGCAGAGAGAGCAAGGTCCAGAAAGGACGGGAATCGTCTTTCAGCAGACCCAGACAGAGGCTGGCTCCGGCAGAGAAGCAACTGCGATCGGTGAAGAGGACGAAGAGAGATCGCCTCGTTCGAAGATGCGCACCTCGTCGCTGTTCTGGCGCGTCATCTGGCAGTCACACGCTTCGTACAGTGCTCCCAGTCTTGTTAGCACCCGGTGCAGGCTGTCCTGTCGACGACCGGCGAGCACAAAACCCGTTGCCACTCCTGTCCTCCACTTCTCCTGCATGCAGGAACTCGCCTGGTGGCAGGGTGACGAGATCGTGTTCTTGCTCCGTATCCAATGTGGGCACCGACAGAACTTCGAGAACGGCGGGTCCTCTTCCATCAGTCCTCCTTCAGAGCCCTGTTCTTCCGCAGACGTTCGTATAGCCAACACAGAGAACAGAGACACCAGATGCTGCTTCGAACGTTCCCGGACTTCTTCAGACTCGGAAAGCACCTGAACACAGCGGGCGGGCGTACGCTCCCCTCTCTCGGCCCGTCGTGGATCTTACCTACTTCATCAAGAGACACGGCAAGATGTACGACAATGTCTCCAGAGACAGAGTGCGGTCTTGATCTTGAAGACGGGCGAGACCAGCGTAGACGGTTTCGACGAAAGCCAAAGAGAGTTCGCGACTGTCTGTAGGAGTCCCATCGACGTGCTGTAGCGAACGAGGAGAATCTCTTCTACCGTTTCTTTCTTCAACTGGGCGGCGCTGTTTGGATCGAAGACAGCTCTGAGGGCGCCAGACGCCGTGGCAGATATCTGTGGAAGCCGGATCGTCAAGACCCTCCGAAGCTGAGGCAGGATGGACTGCACGAAGCAGCCGTCCGCCAGCGGCATCAGCGTCGTCAGCGCAGAGAGAAACTGTATCAAAGACAGAACTGCCCGCATCCAGAGCATCCTGCCTCCTGGAACGGATCTTCGAATCCGTCACCGCCGAGTCCATGGCCGCCTCCTTGAGCGGCTCCTCCACGACCTTCCACCCCATCTCCTCGACCATACGGTACATCTCGCTCTTGAGTTCGCGCTGGGACTCCATCTTCAAAACAGCGGCGACAATGCGTGCTGCCAAACATGAGACGCCTTTTCCTTCCGTGTGGACCATGATCGGAATCAGGACGCCCAGCAGAGCCCTCACACTTTTCACACTCGAACGACCCAGACAGGGTACCACCTTGGAGAGACTCGACATGACGCCCTTCTGGATGGAAAGGTTTTTGGAGTGTCTCTCTAGAAGGATGCGATGCGTCGACATCAGCCGCGGTGTCAGACAGTCACACAATGCCGCACAGATCTGCCGCACACACCTCGTCGTCCGCACTCCCAGGTACGCAGACACAGAGGACTACTTGCTCCTTGTCGAACAGCGTCCTTTGTCTCGAGCGTCGCGATCATTGCGCCCAAGAGCGTGGGATAGGTCACTGTTCCACCGCTGGAGGTAAAGGCCTCCTTCACTGCCGCGAGAACACGGGCGACGAAGGGTTTCTTCACATCCGTTTTCTCTCCCACGACGGCGAGGACTTCATCGGCGATGCTGTGCAAGCAAAAGCGATTCTCGAGGGACTCCACCAAGTTCTTCGCGACAGTGTCCTGCGACATCGATGCAGCCGGCGCTGCCGAAATCGCGCTTCGGCCGAAGGTCAGCTAAACTCGTTACCGTATCTGCCACCGTATCTCTGACCTCTCCCACTGATTCGACGACGTTAGACGGAGTTCCCGTGTCGGAACGTCTGGGAGTTCGCAGAATGCATCCCCGAACACTGTCTGGCGGAGACGCGAGACGCGGCGGTGCTCTGTGCCCAGACTCCGAACAGCTGGCCGCCGAAGGTCTCATTGTATGGACGGCGATCCTTCATAACTTCTGCATGTCCAATGCTCAGGGTGCCCTGGAAAACGATCTCGACCGTCAGACGTCGACGCCTGCCGAGTCTACCATCTGGCATCTCTACCACGCCATGGCAAGACATAGACTGTCTGCGGACTGCACCGGAACGGAATGATGGAATCAAGCAGAAGCTAATGGCATTGGCGAGGCAGAAACGGCTCGTGAGCCAGGCTGCGTTCATGGTCTGCGAGAACGGCACGGGTCTGGAGTTTCACTTCGGCAAGGAAGAGGGTTCTTTCAAGTCCGGCCAGGACATGAGGCATCCCTGTTTATCTTCCATCCTCTACTTGACGGGCTCGGACGAAGATCGACTGCGACAGGGTAAGGAACCTTCGTGTGGGATCCGGGAATGATGCGAGCGAAGGGCACAGCGTGCACCGTCATCCCGGACCGGAGATTTGACCCCGAAAGGGGCGTCACAGATCCGGAATAGCCTGTTAACTGTGCTTTTGTTTGCGCCGTCTGTCGGTAAGCACTGAATCTTCGACGGAGCTCTGGGCCATGGCGTCTTGGATGCCTCCAACGCCGATCGAAGGATGACCTTGCTCGTGAATTGGTGGAAGGAGAAGCCGTCCGTCAGTCACGTCCTTTCACCCGTGTCAGAAACGACGCCCTCTCTCTTCGAGGCCATTCACCGACCATCGGCAGGAGAACTGGAAGGCTTGCACGGAAACAAGGGGAGAAGCGTGGGGCATGGCGCTCTCCTTCGTCAGAGGGATGCCTTCTCTCGAGTGGCTGATACGTCAAGAGTGCTGACGTACCCCTCCATTCGCATCCCCAGCGAGGACGAAGACGTCAAGGAGTGCGGCATCCTGGCGAGTCACTCCGGAGATGCACTCGTCGCGAGCTGCGGTGCAGGTGGATGACTTGTTGGATGCGTACCTTCTCGACGCCTTTGGCGAAAACGCCGTCCAGGCCGTGAGTGTGAGATGCGAAGGCCACGTCCTCTACCCCGTCGACCCGTCGAAGACGAAACAGGACACCAGCAGAAAGCTCATCATTCCTGCCGCTTTTGTCCCGGAGAACATCGAGGCGGGTCCGTAGCGACGCCCTTCGACGGAACACGGCGCACGTGACATGACGTCCCCGCAGCGTAGTAGATGTGTCCCATAGCGTCCGCCAGTGGTCACAGAAAGGTCTCGCACGTCGAGATTCCGGTAAAGCTGTTACTTCTTCCGCCGAAGAGACCGGAGAGCATGCGGCGTCACACTCCTGCGTGCACTTCGCAGGGTCCCGCGGAACAAACTCGCCGGCGCGGAGTCGGTCAAAGCGGTCGACACGGGGACACTCTTTTTGAAGAAGTGTGACACTCCATCTCGCCGTTGCGCGGAAGAGAGACCCATCTGCGCTCTCACTGCTTTGCAGTCCTATTTCTTCGCCTCTTGCGGGACCCTTCGGGATTACTCGAGATTCGCTCCGTTCCCATCGTTTCAGAAAGACCACTGCGTCGACTCCTTCAAGCCGCTCGAACGAGCCTCGTCTTCCTCTTCCACCTCGGCGGACACGCGGCAGGCTTCGCGTCGTTGGGTGTTGCGCTAAGGAGTGGGTCGTGTCAGCGCATCTCCGTTTGCATGTTCCGCCTGCGTGGACACAGCTTCGACTCTTCCCCGCCAACCGCAGGAGGCATACCATCTGTTCCGCAGCTGTCGAAGTACTCCATTCCGCGCGAGGATATCGTCCTGAGGGAGAACATCGGCCACGGAGCGTACGGCTGGGTTCGCATAGCGGAACTGCATGGCTGCAAGGTGGCGGCAAAGTTCCTGCACGTGACGAGAAAGGGAGAGGAGCTCGACGAGAAAGCGACGCAAGCTCACGGAAGAGGCGCATCGCCTCGCGCTGAAGCGTCACGAGAACATCGTCGCCTTCATGGGCATCTCCAATCAACTGGGATGCATCGTCACCGAGTACTGCTCCAATCGATCACTATACGACGTCATGCGGGACGAGGAGTGCCAGCACCTCTTCGAGGACTTTGCCCATCGGGTGCGATGGCTCGAGCAGATTGCCGCGGCAATGATCTGTCTGCACCACCAACGTCTGTGTCTGATGCACCGGGACGTGGCCCCGCGGAACATTTTCCTGGACCGGCACTGGGATGTCAAGGTCGGAGACTTTGGTCTGGCGTGCATCGTGGATCTCTTCGACGATATCGAGACGTTCTGGCCTCGCTCCGTGGAGAGCAACTTGATGCTGCTGTATCAACCTCCTGAAGTCATCGCCGGGAGCATGGCCGATCCCAGGGTGCTGAATTACTCGAGGAAGTCGGACGTCTATTCCTACGGGGTGATCATTCGAGACCTTCTGACGCTTAGGACCTACTTTGGGATAGAGGGTCCTCACGCAGAGGCGCGAATCGTGTTTGCAATGATGGCCGTTCAGGAGGGAAGACTGCGCCCCGAGATCCCATAAGACCGTACGGAGCTGCCTGGAGAGTTCTTGCCCTGCCTAGAACCGCTGGTCGCGCTTATGCGTGACTGCTGCGAAGAGGATCCGGAAAGAAGGCCGGATTTCAAAACCATCCACGAGCGGATCAGCAGGATTCGCGAAGACCTCAGGAGGGAAATGCAGTCCAGGGAAGCTCTCCAGAGATGCTCGCACACGTGTGTGATCGTCACCGCGGCGGGCTGCGTTCTTGTCCTGGCCATTCTACTGCTTGCGTGCTATGCCATCAAGGATCTGATCAGATGAGGAGGACGCTTCTCGCCGGAAAGCACGGCGGCATGTATCTTAGCAGACATCGTCCATGTCCTTCTTTTGACAGTCCTAGTCTACCAAGCTCGAGAATGGTGTAAGCGCGTTCAGAAAGAGAAGAAGAAGACTCCTACGCACCAGTCCCTGCCAGATCAAGAACTGCACAAACTGGCGAAGCAGAGGAACGGAAACAGAAGAATCGGTGTGGCGAAGACGGAGAATCCGCCTGTCAGTCCGTTCTTCTTCGGAGCCGGTCAATCGCTCTCCTCCTGCACGATGGCCGTCGACAGGGATGTCGAGAGGCACGAGCTCCCGGTGAACTGGATGGCAATCTGCAGAAGGCTCGTGGAGGAACTGCCCGCTTCCTCGACCTGCCAGGCCGTCCAGACGGTTCGCGAATTCTGTTTGCAGAATCTAGTGTCTGGACAGGTCACTCAACGGAGCTGGCAGGAGAACTTTGTAAAGCACTGCTTGACGAATCAAGTCGTGATGGAGACCTCGGCATGGAAGGCGAACGAGACAGCTCGCTGTATTCCACTGGAAGTCGCAAACGACATTCCTCCAGACGCCAGGATTCTTTGCTCAACTCCATGCACACCGCGTTCGGCGACATCTCCAGATCCGTTCGCTGCTGGACCGAGCACACCAATAGCCATTCCAAACAGGTCACCGTCTTTCACAACAAGGACTCCTGGCACAAAGGCAGAAGAGATGTCCGAAGCAAACTCGTCCGTTGATGGAGGATGTGTCCGAAACGATGAGATCGAGGAGGTGCAAAGTGTGGACGCAGGCGAAGGTGTGGAGCCATCCACCGGGTGGAGCACTGCGACTGTCCACTCCTTGATGTTTCGACTGGCGAACCGTGAGGAGGAGGCAACGGGAGACGACGCCAGTCGCGGATTCAGTTTTTGCCCCTCCGATGCATCTACGCGGGCATCCTGCTCGGAAAACTGATGGATGGGGATTCGATGCCTGACGAGCACCGCGTTTTCTGCTTTGCCACAGTGTGGTATTGTAGCCTGTGGCAACTCCCCCACCGTCGGTTTCGTCATCTTTCACGCTGTTTTCAGTGATTGATCCTGTTTCTTCGGCCACCCACACAGTGCGCTGTACATCTAGACATTTCACGCATTTTCTGCTTTTCGATCCCCAGCAGGCTGTGGCTTCATGGCTTCTATCTGTGGCTGTTTTCAGAAGGAAGTATCCTACACGAGGCAAACATGTAAACCTATCGTTGTACAATAGATGGCCGACGAGGAAAGACTCGTTGTGACCACATTGCTTCTGATTTTCCATTCTCTGGACGTTTTCTCGGTGGATGGGCCAGGCGACTCATGTAACGAACATCAGTCTGTACCAACAGACATTTGATTGTTGAATGACGACACAGATTCATCGTTGTTTCTAGACGTCAAATTGTAACAATCCAAGAATCGCTTGTCAAGGTGAGTCGCATGAGCAAACGCGAGAGAACTGTCTGTATCCGCATGCATCTGCGTAACTTCGACCTTCTTTCTACGTCGGCGACGTTGACTCTCGGAGAGGCGTCGCCATTTAACGGTCGTTCAAGTGTCATGAAGTCATGAAGACAGTCTCCTCGTGATCGAATGAACGATACGCGGAGATGCGCAGAGCTCGCCGTTGCCATCGTCAGGAGACGCTGAAGTCGAGCGATTGCGCATTCCCCCTTAGAGAGATCCATCGAACATGACCAACGCTATTTGTCTAGAGGCGGACAGTCCGGATGAGAGAGACAGACGCCTTGAATTGGGGCAGTAGAAACGCCGCTCGAATCATTGAGCGGCACAAATGCAGTC
Organism: Botrimarina sp.; assembly: GCA_965263145.1. Taxonomy (GTDB): domain Bacteria; phylum Planctomycetota; class Planctomycetia; order Pirellulales; family Lacipirellulaceae; genus CAYGQU01. Next base: position 54,514 of record CBDHGO010000005.1, on the reverse strand, counting down.
GGTTGACGCCGTCTGAGCCACCGAACAAGCTTTCCTGGTGGCTTGGGGCTCGACGGCCTTCCGTGACTTCATCCTCGCCAGAGTTCACACTGTTCTTGCATCTGTTCGTCTTTCGTCAGAGTCAGAGTCTTGAGCGTTCATCTGTCCATCCTCGCTTGAATTGCGAAGTCGCCGAGGCGATGCAACCAGAACGGCGCGTTCGTCGTGCCATCGCGCATGCACTTCTGTCCTGAACAGATGCACTTACTGTAATGCACTTGCTCAGAGGTGGAAAGAGTCCACGCCGAATCCTATACGATTCACTGTGTAAACAGTTTTGCGGAGGCGATCGTTCGTTCGTCTCGCGTTTCTCTCTTCAGAGTTCATCGTCCGCTGTCGATGACAACAGCGATTCTCTGTTCTGCTACGAGCTATCGTGCTGTTGCCCGTACTGAGCGATACCTGACCTGTGCCGTTTCGAATCGACTTGCAGACTGAAAGGGTGAGATGCGAATATTGTTTAAGAGTCCGGCAAGCACATCGACTGGCTCTTGTCTACCACTCTCCTGTCGCCGCTCAGCCGCCACAGGTCTATTCTTACCCGCAGGCACGCTTCCGGGATCCCAGGCGCTGCTGCGCGCGTTGACTCCCTACACTCAAGAGCAGGCAAGCCCCTCGGACAGATGTGTGGCACGGTAGTGTAGCAAACAGGCAACAGTGCGATACACAACGAGCTAGCTAAGCAATTGTCCACTGTCATACGGCGCGACGTGTGTGTGGAAAACTCCGGGGCATGAGTCGATGATTTCTGCAGAGGCGTCACCATTGTCCGTCGGCGGAAGCGGTGCACTGAAGAGATCTGTAGATACTAGACATCTTCGCCCAGCAGATAGAGAGTGACGTGCTTGACAAGGGAATATGTCCTGCAGAATCCTTGTCGGAGTCAGGAAGGCGTCAATGGGTCAGCAATTTTGTCATCAGATACAACTCGCACACACGTAATGAACTTAACAGAATAGAGATCAACTAGTTGAATAGCGTTTGTAAATGTCACTCTTTGAAAAAATGTGATACTCAGCTAAAAAGTGTTAGAAGGTGGTGCACAGAGGAAGAGATGCCCACCCCGCCACATAGCCTGTTTGCAAAAAAAAGAGTGAGAATCTATGAGTCTGTTGTAGAAGGACTTACGTTCGGCGAGTGGCGGCTCGCAGTGCGGCGCAGGAGGTTACCCCGAACGAGCACCGACACCGATTCCAGTCAAGGTGCGCGGGGAGAACGACATGCAACTGGAGGTCGACTAGTTGGCGGTAGGTCGTGCCACTCTCGATGCATCGACGCGCTGCGCGGACATGCAGCAAAGGGGTCCAACATGAAAGAAAGCAAAACGGACCCGAGAAAAGACAAGCACAACAGGAAAACAGCAAAAAAACAAAACAGCAATGACAAAAACAAGTAAAGAGATAGCAAAACAAAGACAAACAGAAAACCCGACAAACTCCAAGAAAGGCAGCAGAAAACGACAAAGACAGAAGAGCTGACACATGTAGGAAACAGGCAAGCAGGGAGAGGAGAGACACATGAAAAGTAAGTAGGGGGAGACACAAGAGACACCCAGGAGGGAGGAGAGAGAAAAGGAACAAAGAAAAGACGGTCCTGGGTGTCTGAGAGTGACACGTTACCGCCGTTCATCGGCAGTATACATGCGCCTGCCCCATGTGCGCGACCCCGAAAGGCGGGCAGGTCGCCAAGGCCCTACCCGCTGGTGCCGCGAAGTGTGTGGCACGCCGCCACCGCCTCGGGGTGGGGAAGCGGTGGACATCTCTGACGTGTTCTGGTTCTCTGCATCTCGTGTCGGATGCGCTTCACTCTCCATGCATGTTCCATTTCCACGTCATTGGTTGCCGACCACAGATTCTGGATTCTCCAAGTGTTCAACCAGTTTGACATATGAGTCTATCATTCAACACATGTCAGAACAAGAGCAGAGATGGATGGGCAGTCTTACTCTTGACTAGTGGATTCGGCAATAGATCTCTCTGATACATCGCCGGCAGAAGCAGGTTAGGCGACCATTTTGACTGGCCAAGAGTCCATGAGAATGCCGAAAACGCAGCTACCTGACAATGTCTTCTGTCCAGTGACGAAATTGGGCAGGCTTCCGGGATTTGTCTCTGCAGTCCTCGGCGGCCATCGCTGTGATGCTTCCAGTTCTCCGTTCGTCGAAAGAGGAATCTCTGGATCCATAGATGACTGGATTCCTGAGAGTGATCTCTTTCTCGAGGCACATATGCCGGGATGCATCTCTCCGGCAGAGAATGAATGCTTGGTCTCGTCTCTGCAGTCCTCAGTGGCCATTAGTTTGGTTGCTTCCTGTCCCCGATCGTCCAAAGAAGAATTCCTGAATCCATGGATGAGTGGATTCCGGAGGGGGCTCTCTCGCTCTAGCCTTGTTTGCAGGACGACATCTCTTCAGCTGAGAGTGATGATTCGTTTCGTCTCTATGGACTGTGACATGGTTTAGTGAAGAGTGTGTGTGTAAAAATGGGCTAACCTGTCGTTGCATCCGTAGAATGGAGGCTGTTGCTCTCCAGAGCAGACTAAATTGACAGCTTGCAGCAGTTTCATCCCAGAACTGATCTCATTGGCAGCCGGCTTTTTGGACTGGCATCACTGCTTCCAGTAGCATCTGTAATCGGAGGAAGAAGTCCTGAGTGTTGCAGACTGCAGTCCGGCGGACAACACATTGACACTTCGCGGAGAGTTCTTGACTGGATTGGGCTCATCACTTCTTTCCAGTTGAACGTGATCCGTCGCCTTTCAAGAGACATCCTTCCACTGCCTGAGAGAACATGATCAAACGAGCACTAAGACTTTAGGTGTGACCTCATCGAGAGTAAGTTTTCTGTTTGGAGGTCGAGCGTGGATGGACGACAGCTGTGGATTCTGTCGATGTCTTGGTGGCTATATCATGCGAGATTCCACATAGTATTCACTGAGATCCCTCAGTGTCACCGTGGCCTGTCACTCTACTTCGATGCCTGTCAAACCCTTCAACTTGTCTTGACGGAGGTCATGTCATCTCCTCGATAACTTCCTTATCTTCGGAGAGCCTGGGGAAATCATTCAACCACTGCAGTCGTTTGGTTGACCTCACCTGCGAGATATTGAACTGTTGTCATTGTATCCAGCCTCTCGAAATATGCTTGCCAGACGCATTCGGAAAGAACTCATCATCCACCAGCACATTGGATTCTGGACAGCTGTGGCATCTCCAGACTGGCCAAATCCCCTCTCTGGTAGGGAGAGATCGAAGGCAGTTCAGTTTCGCTGGGTGATGAATTGCCTTGATGTTGAAAAAACTGCTCTTCTTCCCGAAGATGAATGCCTCCATGCACAATGTCAGATACCTGAGACTCCAAGGATCGACTGCTACATCTGTAAGCATCTTGAGAAGCCAGCTTTTTCCACTTGCCCAACAGACACGCGATGATTCATCCAGCATTCGACGGAGACGCTTTCCAGATGTCTTCGTCGTGCTTTGCCGCAAGTCGGCACAACGGATTCTTCACTCGTGTGGCATCTTCAGATCGGTGTGATGCTACTTCGCACGAAGATCACTCCCAACGGTGATCCAATTCCTCCACCAGGTGCTGAATGCGTTTGTCGATGGAAAAACTGCACTTGTTTCCCCTGAATGTTACTGTTTGTCAACTGGATTCCGCATGCGCCAGCAAGATCAACTGCATCTGTAGTCATCCTGGGCAGTGGTTCTTGATTTGTGTTTTCTACCAGAGCCAAGAACGATTCAGACCAGACTCTTCCAGATGTGCTTTCCGAAATCTTTCAAAGAAAGCTTTCTATGAGACAACAGAACGGATCCCGGACCGATGTGAGATCTTCAGGCCAGCGAAAAGCTATTTCCTGTAAGAACCATTGTCAAAAGTGATCTAGTTTTGCAGACCGCCTACTGAATGCTCTTGATGTGACAGAAGAGGTACTCGTTGTCTTTAGATGAATGTCTCCATGCCGGATGTCAGATTCCTGAGGCTCCGGCGAGGTCGACTGTATCATCTTGGCACGTTTCGAACCGATTTGTTGTTGTCTTGTGATCCCTGAGAAGACCAAGAATGATTCAGAGCGAATTCGTCAGACGTGTTTACCATATTCTCTCGAAAAGAGCTTTTATGCAAGCCAGACAAACAATCTTGGAAAGGTGTGACATCTTCATACTGGCAGATGAAATGCTTATTCTTGAGAATATCAGTCCTGGAGGCAATATAATTCCTCTGCCAGGTGCTGAATGCCTCTAGTGCTGAAAACTGCTCTTCCTTCCCATGGATTGCTGCCTCCACATGTTATGTTAGATTCCTGAGGCTCCAGCGAGATCTACTTCATCTGGACGCATCCCGAGCAGATGGCTTTGTTTCTGGGAAGATCAGAGGATAACTGAGATCAGACTTCTCCGCCCAGGCTTTCCAGATTCTTTCAAAAGAACTTATCCTGTCCGCCAAACGAGGAATTCTGAAGAGGCAGGATGCCTTCAAACTGGATTTACGCTTACTCTCGCAGGGATCACTCCTTGAGGCAATCCAACTCTTCTGCTACCTGCTGAGTAACCTTGATGCTGGAAAGAATGCGATTGTTACCTTGGAAGGATGCTACAGTGAAGCAGCTGGATTCTGAGGCTCCGACGAAATCAACTATTCTACCCTGGCACATCTTAAACGAACTGATTTTGTTCTGTTTTCCAAGACGAAGGGTGGTGATCCATCCCGCCTGACTTCCGAGGAGGTGCCTTCCAGACTCCTTTTCAGCACGTTGACACGAATCAACAGAACGGATTCTTCACTCGAGTGGCATCTTTAGACTGCAAGAGTCTTTCTTCCGGGCGGATTCATCTCATTGCAATCGATCCCTCGAGCTTCTGTATGAAGTGCGAATCTCCACATCGCTGACACTGGACCGGTTGCTTATAGATGAACGCTTCTCTCAGCTTGGTGGATCCAGATGACGCCAGCGAAATGTGTTCCAGCCTCATGTTGGCAAGACCGATGATGCTCCTCTGCAACATAGCAAAACATCAAGTTCTGGAATCGCGGTGTCATGTTCCGATGTATGGATCCGTCGCTCAGTCGGCTGGATCCCCTTGATGTGAAGTCCTTCATCTCTTGCCAGCAGACAGACCGGATCCTCGCTCGGAGCGTTTTCTGTATTGGCTGGATCACATGTGACAAAACAACAGACCTTACCGTAAAAGATCCGATGTATGGTTGCCCGTGTAGATCGATCTGGCAGCGAACTGTGTTTTCTGGAGGAGACAATCTTCCCTCGACATGAAGGCACCAGCCTCTTCCATCTTCATTTTCAGATGTGCAGTCCATGCAATCCATCGGTCACACTCAATGCTCTCAGCCATGTTGATTCCACCGCTGTTCGTTCGTCGACGACACAGAACGAGGCCCAGCTCTCACATGACACCAAAGGGTCCATCGATCCCAATTGAACCGTGTCGATGGAAAATGGTTTGCTTCTCGTGACCATTCTAGAACGACAGAGAGTTAGGGATCTGAACAATGAATAAAGAGTGACTTACTCTCTTTATGTTATTCAATGTTCCAAATAGCACTTCATAAGAGAGAGCACATGTAACGAGAAGCAAAGCCAATCGCAACAAAACGACAATGGAAACCACGATGACAGCTCCCACGCACAAAACAACAAGAAGTACCACAATAGCCCCACAAGCAGCAAAACAGACAACGGGACAATGACGGTCGCCATGCAGCAAAACAACAGATCAAACGATCACAACCTCCATGCAGCAGAACAGACAATAGGACCATGATGGCCTCCAGGCAGCAAAACATCAAAAGGTGCCATGATGGCCTCCACAGTAAAGGCAGGAATCAGACGACGAAAGCGTCAAAATGGCAAGCAGCCAATAAAACCATGGTAGCCTCCAGGCAGCAAAGCCTCAAAAGGTACCACGACAGCCCCACATGCAGCAGATCAGACAACGGGAAACTGACCACCTCCTTGCAGCAAAACGGTAAATCAAACCACCATGAGAGACGCCAAACAGCAAAACAGCAAAAGATACCACGACAGCCTCCTCTAGTAAAACAGAAAACAAGCCCATGACGGCAGCCTCCGCAGCAAAACAGCAGACCAGATGCCTAAGCCTCCACAGTAAACAGCCAAAACACAGCCAACCACAACAAAGCGATGGTGGATGGCAAGAAAAAAACAGCTAAACAGAAAACAGCTCCTCAAGTTTCTTTTTTTTTCTTTTTTGTTCACACTTCAGGAAGTGTGACATTTTTCTTTTTTATTGTTTTATTCTTTTGTCACACTTCAGAGTGTGACTTTATTCTTTATTTTTTTCCAATTTTTTTGTGTCACACTTCTGAAGTGTGACATTTTATTCTTTTTTTTTTGTTTTTTTATTTTATTTTTTATCCTATACATCCCACACAAGAAAAGTGTGAGATGTTGAAAACATAAATTTTTGTTTTTTTTTGTTTTTTACCCCCCGAGAAAACAGCTCTTCAAAAAAGTTAAAATGAGGCCTCTTGTCCAGGCCAGCCTCACCTGAAAACCTAGACATGGAATCAAACATTAGATAAGAGAATAGAAAGAGGGATCCACTTACACTCGGAATGGAGTAAAGAAACACACGGGGCGGGATGACAGGTGCAGGGGTGGCCGGAATCGAAAAGAGTGATGCCCTGGGAGGTATGGAAGTCACACGGGTGGCCGGTAATGAAAATACTGAGGCCCTTGGTGGGATGGGAGGGGCACGGGCGGCCGGAATCGAAAAGAGTGATGCCCTCGGAGGTATGGAAGTCACACGGGTGGCCGGTAATGAAAATACTGAGGCCCTTGGAGGGATGGGAGGCTCACGGGCGGCCGGAATCGAAAATACTGAGGCCCTTGGTGGGATGAGAGGAGGATGTTGTGATTGTTCCAGGGAGGGAGGGTAAAGGATAGGCTCAGGGGAGGAAGGAAAAAAGGAGGGCTGCTGAAGAAGACAGGGTGGCTGGGAGGGCTGCTGGTAAAGAGGAGGCTGGGAGGGCTCGGTGGCCTGTGGCGCGCTGGCAGCCTGTGGCTCGGTGGCCTGTGGCGCGCTGGCAGCCTGTGGCTCGGTGGCCTGATGAACGCTGACAGGCTGAGGCACAGGGGCCTGAGAACCGCTGGAAGGCTGAGGCACAGGGGCCTGAGGAGCGCTTGCTGGCTCAGGCACGGGGGCCTGAGGGGCGCTTGCTGGCTCAGGCACGGGGGCCTGAGGGGCGCTTGCTGGCTCAAGCACGGAGGCCTGAGGGGCGCTGGCAACCTGAGACTCGGAGTGCTGCGAGGCCTGAGGAGGCGGATTGCACGGAAACAGCTGTCCTTGTGCCTACATAGAAAACCTGCTAGGAGACTGTGCAAACGAGGTATTTCTTACCTCTCCGCCTCCGACGTCCATGTCTGCCTGGCCATGGGCCAGTCGTTCTCTCCTCTGTTCAGAGGAGAGAACCCTCGCGCGACGTCCTCGGCGAGGCTGTGAGGTTTGGCCCCTATTGGGGCCAAACCTCACAGGAAGGGCCTGCTGCTCTAGCAGCTCCTGGCCCCTCTGAGCAGTTGTCTGGGCCTTCAAGGCCCAGTACAACTGCTCTCGCTCCGCCTTCTCCATATTGCGGAAGGCCCTAGGCGGTCTACTGCCTAGGACCTCCCGCAATGTGACCTCCGCAAACCTAGAGCACAGAGAGGGTCAGTACCACAGGGAGCATGGACATTAACTGCCGGAAAAGACAGTCGCGGTGGGCAGAACAAAAAAGCAGGAAAAAGAAACGGGATCGTAGAAAAGGACGATCCGCTGCGTTCACTCTGAGACGCAGGTGAGGACGGTTTGCTCGGCGGCGCTGAATGCATGCATGCGCATGGAAGCGTCCATGCAGCCGTCAACGAGCTCCGAGGCGCGCAGTGAGTCCTAATGTGGCAGCAGAACTTACGGCTTCCCTGGGTACCCGTAGTCGTCCTCCGACGTCATGTGTGAGTCTGCCATCGTCGTGATCGTCAAGCTCGCAGAAAAAACCAGAACTCAGAGAACTCGAAAGCGCAGAAGGAAGCGCGACTGGACCTTTGTAGGTTGCCTCGGTTCCTGCTGAACGGCTGGCGACTGGACGATAGGAACTGTGGCCGTTTGGCGGCGCTCGCAGCCGCCGCCGGGAGAGGAATTGCCGCCAGAGTGCCAGAAACGCAGAATGGAGCCGACGGGATGCGCGACGCGGGCGGAGATCGTTCTCAGAAGTTCTACAAGGTGTTTTACAAGTGGAGCTGTCCGCAGCATGTCCGCATGCTCTCCTCTCTAAGTGTAACGCATGCATTTTCCGCCGCCGTTCCGACGCGAATCTGAGAACAGCGAACCGTTCGAGTCAGCTCGACGTTGCCCGAGAAGAGCAACGAGGCAGGTGTTCGTTTCTGCAGAAGCGGCAAGGACTACTCGACGAGAGGACCGTCTCTCTCGGATGCTTCTGCCGCGAACGCCGCCGAGAGCGAGCCGTGTGTAGGTGTAACGCGAATCGGTTCGGGAGCTGTCGATGGTCGCAACTCCCTCGAACATGGAAAACGGAACGGGACAGCCGACCTTCTGCGACGACCGGACGGCAGTGGACCCGTGGTTCAGTTCGTGTCCGCGAGCGCCGTCGAGTGTTCTGGAAGTCGCCGTTCGCTCCGACCGGTGAAGTCGGTCGGGTTCCGCGTCCGCTGTGCAGGACTGCTCTGTCTGCTGAGACGTCGGTGACTCGCTATCGCGCAGAACAGTGCGAGAGAGCGGCAGAGCTCGGGAGATCGACTGTGGAGAGATCCGGGTCTCGCTGTAGAGGTGCCGCAAGAGAAGCGCGTCGAGTAAACTCAAGTCGGACGACGGGCAGTGTCGACGACCGCGACCAATGAAGGATGAAGCTGGAGCGGCCAGATGCCCTTCTCTGGGCGAAATGGAGTGTGCAGCGATGCCGAAGGAGACCAAAGGGAGTCCGTTGTCGTCGGCAGTCGACGTCGCACTGCGCGGACTGGCAGCCATCGCTGAAGGATGCGCTGCACAATGGGTCAGTCGTATTTCAAGCAACTTTTTCTGCGAAGTCTCTGTCTTTCTGCGAAACAAGGCTGTCTGGAAGGAAACCGACGTGTGCTCATGATGTCAGTCCACAGAGATTTGCTGCTGCCGGCGACGACATAGCCGACGAGGTGGCACTGGTTGTGGATTGCTCTACGTTGATGCGACTGCTGTTGCAAGTGCCACCCGTTCGAAGTGGACTCTCCGGCGCCTCACACGCGCTGTTCGCTTCCGGAAGCTGTCTCCTTGATAAGTGAGGATTCATGGTCATGTGAAGAACCCTGTCAGCATGAGAGGTGCATTTTCTCAGGGAGCAAGCACCACATGGCTACGTCCTGGATTCGACGCTGTTCGCCGGAGCGGGAGTTCTGACTTATCCCCCGTCTATGAAGACGTAACTTCATATTACGTTCTGTTCTACAAGGAAGGACGACTCGCGGCAGAAGCCACACCTGTCTACGGTCTCAAACGCAGAGCGCGACGGGAAGATGGCACTGGAACTTTTAGGAGATCCATTGGCTGTTAGTCCCGACTCCGGCATCGTTCGGAGTCGTCCGAGAAGAGGGAGAGCGAAGATGGCGAAGAAGCACAGGTACCCACGTTTTCAAAGACGAAGGAGAAGGGGTTCATTCTTACAGAACAAGGTCTGAACCAGCCTTGATGTCAAAGCCAACTACTTTGCCAGGTGTGAATTGTGGCTCCGATGCGGAATCGACGATATCGGAATGGCAAGACGCCTATCTGCGAGTCCAAAATCACCGATGAAGCCAAAGACTACAGAGCATGAAAACAGCGACTAACACTCGGCTAGCTCTCGACGATGCAAATGCTAAGTGTGGGGTGTCTGGCCCGCGTGGATTCGATGCCCATGCCTTGAGAGGCGGTCTCCGCTTCTTGCTCGGTGTCCATCTCCAGGACGCAGCGTGCAGGAGCAAAAGGACAGTGAGCCAGGATTGCGTCTGACGGATCACGGATGCATGCAGAGGTGCGGATTGGTCGACGTCGTCAGGACCCGGATCCCTGTTCAGGGAATCCGCATCGAATGCCTGACGCCAAGGGACTCGAAATCTGACACATACATCATACTCGCAACAACGACTGCATCGTTGCTTTTACTCTTAGGCTGCAAAGCGGGCGGAATTCGATCGGCTAGGGTATGCAGGAGGGGGTTTAGCCTCGAAGATGTTCAGCACAGAGCTTAAATCTTTGCTTAAGTATGACTCGAGATGTGTCGCAAAGGACTCCGTTTCGCCGCGCTGTAAACACATCTGCCATGATGACGTGTTCAGACCTGTAGTTGAGCGCTATCTTTGTTGAAGTGCGTGCGACGAGGGAGTAACCACTGAGAGCTCGGACAAGTGTTCCAATTCGAAGTGCACAATGCCGCGCAGGCGTCACTGACGGATCAACCAGCGACACTCGGACGACCAGCAAGTCTGCATAAAGTCACGGAACGGCCAATCTCTCCGTGACACCGTCGACAATTCGGACTCGGCTCCGCAAATAGAGATCGCGTGCACTGTGTGCAGCATATAAGAGTTTTGGTAAGGGTATGCTTCTTTACGAGATGCTTTGCACGGATGGGACCATTAAGGAACGATTCGTCAAAACATGCGAAGTCGTTGCGTTCGCCGCGCCCTCGCAATCCTTGACTGTGTAAGCCGAGTTCGCCACACGCTCTGATAGAGGGAGCGTCGAGCGTCGACCTGCGGAATCTGAAGCCGTGGACGATGGCACTCGACGATTAACGCCTTCTCAGCTCTTCTTCCCGTATGATGAAACATCATTCACTGTCTTTGAGTCCCTGGACGCTAACCTACTGGGGCTGCTCTATCAGCCACCTGAAGCAATCGCCGGCAATTCGCCGGAACCGAGAGTCTCGAACTATTCAGGAGAACCTGGTATTTGTCCCTACGGGGTTCTCATTCTAGACCTTCCGACGGTGGAGTTACATTCTTAGGACACGAAAATGTCCACACACAACGACACGGCTTTGGATAGCGACGAGCGCCACCGCAAGTGGAAAGCTGCGCCCCGAGTTCCCTGAAGACTGCGAAAGTCTTTCGGAGAAGTTTCTTCTCTGTCTCGAACCCGCTTGTCGATCTCCCAAACGCGTGATGCGTGCGACCCAGACCCTTTGAGTACACGACTTCGGAGAAATCCACGAACTCGTGAGAGACGTTAACGAAGATAGTAGGAATGAAGCTAATTCGGTCGCACCTCCTGCACAGTACTCGACACAATGCATCCGCGGAGACGCACTCGGCGCTTTCTGTGTGGCTGCCCTTCCTTCTATGGTTCTCTGCCATTTGATCAAGAACGTCCTCTCCGCCGGTCGTTTCAGTGGTTGTGCTTTTCTATCTTTTCGTTTCGCTCCTGGTGTTCTTGGCACGTCGACGTCGAGAATCTTGCACATCGCCTAAAAATCAAAGCGAAGATGGGCAGCTATCCAGGGAGGGCACCTGGAGTTCGGTCTGTGTCGAAGGCGACAGGATTAGAAGAGCATCGAAGGAGATTGAGGCAGCGATCGCAAAGAAACGACGACCCACTTAATCCATTTTCCACAGGGCCACGTAATGCTCGAGCTCCTTGCGCTTCAGTGGTGAGTGAAGATGCGGAGAAGCATGACGTGCTGCCAGAGACTCGAGGCGAGTTGCCGGATTCGTCCGCCTGCGCGAACTCCCGATCGTTCCTGAGGTTCTGTTTGGGTGGAGCACTGGGAGCGGAGCGGATCGATCAACGTGACAGACAACAGGCTTTCGTCAGGGACTGTCTTGCAAGTCACGATGCGTTGGATACGCGCTCGCGTGTAAGAGCACGAAACGTGTTTTCGCATCCCACACGATGTCGAGATCGACATCCCTCTAGGTATCTGCCCCTCCTACTGCGTTTCCCTTTGCTGTTCATTCTACGCTGTCACAGGTTTGGATTTCTTCAGTGCTGACCTGCCATAAGGGTTGTCGCCCCCGTCAAAACGCCCGCGCCAGTCAGTCAGAACTGCAATTGATCGCAAAGAGTACCACTGGCTCCATTGCCGCCGTACCTCTCATGAAAACCATCTACAGAATGCCGAGACGAAAGAAACAGAAAGGATCGAAGAAAAGAGAACTGTTGCGCATTCCGTTTGCCCCGATGTGTTGATGGGTTCACGCCATATGCGAACGACGGCGTCGTCCGGAGTGTTTTTTTACGCTTTCACATTCGCCCGCGTCCTGTGCAAAACTCCATGACTACCGTCTAGGTCGCGTAGAAGAGAATTCTGACGGATTGTCGCGCTCTCCTTACTTTCCGAAGCGTGTCTCACTGACTGCGATGCTAATGCGGTCGTGGCAAAGATCTCGTTCTCCCTAGGCGATATCCGAGCAGACAGACTTCCGGAAGTCCTTCGATCTGTCTTCTTATCATCGATTGAAATGCTCTTAGCTGCCGAGCAGTTACATCAGAGTGCGATTCTTCTGTATTGCTCGACGGCAAACACCAAAACTGTAGTTCGCAGGACGCACGATCGTCGACGCTTCCTCAAAACACATTGGCCTGACGTCTCAACTCTCTGACGGAGAATCCTTCTGTGCCGACAGCCAATTCAGGGCCGAGAAGAGGTTTGCGGAGGAATGTGCCACAATCGGCACGTAGACGTCCTGAGTGAGGAGGAAGGCAAAACCGTAGATGCATCCAACAAACGACGCCCAGACGACAAAAGCATTATTGCTGCCGGCCCCTTTGTGATAGACACCGAAGACGACACCCGCAATGACGACGCCCCTCCAGTCCGGAAACACAGCAGGGATCAGTCCTCCTCGGAACAGCATCTCCTCGGAGATTCCAGGGATGAAAGACACGAAGAGGAGGTCGCCAAAGTCCAAGGGAAGGAGCACCTGGGAACGCATGCGGTTCAGCATTCACGCACGGCGCCATTCACCTGTTTGTTAGAGCGGTTCGTTGAGACGGCGAAGTCTCTCCAGTTGTTGTAGAGGAAGACACGGGCCCCGGAGACGAGGGCCGCTGCGAGAAAGGCGATAGCCGCGTGGTCCAGCTTCCACTGCGGTGCGAGCGACAGGAGCGACTGGACAACAAGCGGATCACTGCCGAGCACCTTAACCCCGCGCTCTGCGACGCCTCTCAGCAGAAAGGACGTGATGAACACGCCGCCGCCGACGGAGAGACAGGAGGACAGAATCTAATGCAGCGCATCAGGCGAAGTTACACCGATTAGGCGGTAGACGACTTGATCTCTCGACACAGTGGGCAGGGATGCTTCCTCCAAGACCCGTCCGGGATTGGTGAGGTCGACGAAAGGATCCTCCACTCTGAGCGTCTCCTCCGGCGAATCGTCGCCTGGCTCGTCCTCATTTCCTGGAAAGAACTTCCATCCCGTCTTCTTTCCATCGCGGCTCACTTCTGCGCAGTGCAGGTGCAGACGGGATACGAGCGCTGTCTGACAACACACTCTCACCTGTTGGCTCTGGTGGACTCGATGTGGGAGTGTTCACTTCGCTCGTCGATACCTCTGGGACAGACGATCGCGATCAGCGTGTCACGAGAGGTTTGCCGACAGCGTGCCTGGTGTCGATTCCTCCGCCGACTGCTTTCTCCGCGAATCCCTCCTTCGGCCGCGGCACGACAGTCCTCTCTTCCTCTGCTGCGCACCATCGACAATCCGGACGGACTGCGAAGTCCATTTCCTTACCGACGAGGAAAGCAGCGACGCCCTTGCCGAACGGATCGGACGGCGGGGCGGGACGAAACAACGCGTCCGGGTCGATACCATTGCCGATTTTGCCATTGCGACTGCGGAGCGACGTCAAATCTTCGCGTTTTGCGCCGTCTCTTCCGCCTCTCATGTCGACGCATCAGTCCCGCGGTGAAGGCAGCGTCCAAGCGCTGCTCTTCCTGGCACGTGTGGCCCGTCACTGCGCTCCATCCAAGGAGCGGGAGGCATCGGACTCGTGGCTTCAGTGCGATGCCTGTCTTCGCTGGCGTCGAGGCGTCGCTCTGCCTTCCGACAGCGATGTCTGCCGCCGCTGGACGTGTCTGGACTTCGGGAGACGCTGCCAAGAGCCGTGCGATCACTGTCTCTGCGAACGCTGCAGCTGCACGATGTCTCAATCTTACAGCGGGTACTCCACAGGAGGCTACAGCCTGCCACAGGGGTTTTCGGTCGTGATCCGTTTTCGCCGTGCAGCAGATCGAGAAATCGGGCCGCCGTGGCTCTCCTACCGTTCCCGGTGCGATGTCTGCGGAGAGGTTTCGAGCGGAATGGACAGGAGGGATTACATGCAGAAGTGGCTCGAACGGCACCAGGGACACAATGCCGAGTGGAAGGACTTGACGGTGGATGCCTTCGATTTCAAAGTGGATCAGAGGGTCCGGGACTGGTACGCCGTCTACGTTCGACTGCTCAGGAGAGGAGTGTTGGAGGGCGGGATCCGCCGCGCCGTCCGTTCGCCGTCGCCTCTCATGACCAACGAAGAGAAGGAGACGATGACTTCGCTGTTGGAAGTGGTGGATGTCAGTCGATTCTTCGAGGACGCGGCCTTCTCCGAAAGCGCCCGCACGAGATCGCGTCCGACGAAGAGACCAGAGAGGGATGCTTCCGTTCCGAAGAAGCTCGGCGGTGCAGCACTGCCACGAAAGGGAGCCAAGAGAAAGGCAAAACAACCCGTCTGGATGCGCCATTCGGATCAGTGGGTCGTCGGCGACACGAGGGAAACAGCATCAGAAGAAAAGGAACTCGCGCCCCACGTCCTGCATCAGGAGGAAAGGGTGGAGGCGCCGCTCCCTGCAGCGGCGAATAGATCTGTCGACAGAGAGGTGTCAGACTTGTTGGAGCAGTCCGAGTTGGTCTTAGCAGAGAGACTGCTCTGCGGGAATGTGACGAAGAGAAAAGACAAGCAGAGTTTGATTTGCGACGTGACGGAATGCGATGCGAGCCGACAACAGCATCGCGTGTGCGACGAGCGTGTGGGCTGGGGAAGACTCGAATCGGTTGTCTGGATGCACAGAGGACAGATGGGCGACTTCGCAGATGGAACCCGTCTGTCTCGGACCGACACTCAGCCAATCCAGAGTGCGGATCGACGACCGACTCGGATGTCGTCTGTCCATCGCTCTCAACTGTTTTCTCTCGGCGGACGATTCCCCGGTCCTTCGCCGCCCCTTGCCAAGAGAAGAAACAAGAATGGCGACGATCGCTTGCGTCCTCCATTCAGTGCCGACCGGGACGCGAGTCCTGCGACACGCTTTCCGACTCTGTCTCGATCGACGCCCGCTGGTAGAGAGAGAACGCGTGGGTAATGAATGCGGACTTCCCACCTTGTGACGGTTTCGTTGGCCAGTCGATGGTGATGTCAGATGGCTAGACGGGGCAAGGTGTTCGTTCAGAGATGTCCGAACTCGCTCGGTTTTGTGTTGTCACGACTGCATTGCATGTATGCACCCTACAGCGTACGGATCATTGCCGCTTCTCCGATCTCCTGCGATGAGATTGCGGTGACGGCGTTCTGCTGTTTGGACATGGTCTCGTTGTTTTACCTTTTATCGAGTGTGGGAGGCGGACTGCACTCTCTGTCTGCATTTCGTGCGTTTCTGACAGAGATGCTTTTGTCGATGCGCATCATTTCGGAAGGAATCTACGAACGCAGAGCCCACCAGCAATCTCGACAGAAACATTGGACCTGCTTGCATCCTTCCCCTGACACTCTATGTTGCCTCCCTCGTTCACTCAACACGCCACCGCTTCATTCGTCGACGAGCTCCGCCGACTGCGTTTTCTGCAGTCAATCCCTGTCGGCCAGTACTCGCGCCTCAAACGCCGAATGTTCTCAATGGCATCGCCTGCGGTCGACATGGGCGATGCCTTCGCTGCCTCGAGGTACGTCGAGGAGTCTGTCCGATGAGTTCGTCGAGATCTCGCAACCCTTCAGGGAAACGCAGCTGCCATTGGCGTTCCACATGGATTTCTGCTACGCTAAGCGTAGAGACGAGAGTGCCGTATTCCGGCTCTCTCTTCCTAAGAAGGAGAGACGAAACGCTTTGTGGTTAAGGCAGTCTTGAGGGACACAGTCAGTCACGGCAGATGGGAGGGCGAACGAACAAACAAATGCGGCAGCATCATTCAGATGGTGTGTTTGTGTCGCCGTCATGGTTCGTACGACATGTCGTACGCTGCCGACGAAGAGAGCTCCATCGCTTCTCAGTCCTTGGCAGTACATCTCGGCCTCTTCTTGGTCACATGCGGTCACCAGAGCAGTTCCGCTGACACGTGCCACCTGATCGCGTACACTGTATCTAAAGCATGACGACAGCTCGGTGGCGACGTTTAGGTGTGGAACAAGAGGTGTCGAGTCCCGGAACACCCATTCCTGGTAAAATGTCCACCGACGTTTCCTATTTCGACCACGAACAAAGACTGCGTGAAGAGTTTGAGAGCATCGGTAGGGGCGGATAGACAAAGACTCGTTCGTTCAAGCGAGGTTCTCGCAGAACACTTCGGTTCGCGCCATTGATCTGGTGGAGGGATGAAGAGGGGCCGGCAGTCAACGGAGATCGCACATGTGGCAACGACCCATCATCGCTGCTTCTATCACCATGGGTGTAGCGCACTCCATTTACATCTGCAAAGCCAGCGTCTTCGATGCATTCCTTACATGTTTGATGTCACCACACCATGCCGCGAAACGGGTGCACTATTCACCCGTCTTCTTCTTCTTCGGCTGAGGGCCCAGGTAAAGGGACCAGACGTAGAACAGCGACATCGCTCCGCAGAGAATGGCAAACACTCCAGCGGGAAACACCTTCCTGTTCGTTTGGTAGTGCGAAGACATGATTACGGTCAGCGCAGCTGAGACCACCAGAGAGAGGAATGTTCCGGTCTTCCACAGCTTCCCGGCGCGGTAGTAGCGCAGACTGATATGCGCGAGAAGGTAGAGGAGAACGGCGCCAAGACCGACACCACCTCCGAGCGAACCAGTGCCGTCCTTAGTCGCGTAGCTGATTAATCCGCCCAATGCCAGCAGAACCGCATAGGGATACGTAAAACAAAAGTCATACATCCTTTGGCACTTGGACGCAGAACGAACGGAAACTGCCTGTTTTAATGCCACATGTAACAAGATGCCGTAAATTGACCGTCGAAGTTGTCGTCAGGCAAGAGCATCGGCACATCGGTCCACTGCGATCGTCAGAATCTCCATGCACGCGTTCTCGAATCCATCGAGGAGTCGAACACGAGTCTAGGGCAATTTACGAGATCTTCTCATGTCGGCGTAATCCACGTTCGGACGGGCGCCGCCATTTAGCGAGCTTTCAAAAGTCATTCCGACGATCTACTCGAAATCGAACGAACGATACGCGGAAACGCGTAGACCTCCTTGTCGTCGTCAGGCAAAGTTGAAAGGTGAGCGATTGCGCATTCCTCCTTAGAGAGATCCATCGAACATGACCAACGCTATTTGTCAAGAGACGGACAGCCCGGATGAGAGAGACAGACGCCTTGAATTGAGGCAGTAGAAATGTCGCTCGAATCATTGAGCGGCACAAATGCAGTCAGTTGACGTCGTCTGAGCCATCGAACAAGCTTTCCTGGTGGCTTGGGGCTCGACGGCCTTCCGTGACTTCAGCCTCGCCAGAGTTCACACTGTTCTTGCATCTGTTCGTCTTTCGTCAGAGTCAGAGTCTTGAGCGTTCCCCTGTTGACCCTTGTTTGAAAATCGAAGTCGCCGAGGCGATGCAACGAGAACGGCGCGTTCGTCGTGCCATCGCGCATGCACTTCTGTCCTGAACAGATGCACTTACTGTAACGCACTTGCTCAGAGGTGGAAAGAGTCCACGCCGAATCCTATACGATTCACTGTGTAAACAGTTTTGCGGAGGCGATCGTTCGTTCGTCTCGCGTTTCTCTCTTCCGAGTTCGTCGTCCGCTGTCGATGACAACAGCGACTATCTGTTCTGCTACGAGTTATCGTGCTGTTGCCCGTACTGAGCGATACCTGACCTGTGCCGTTTCGAATCGACTTGCAGACTGAAAGGGTGAGATGCGAATACTGTTTAAGAGTCCAGCAAGCATGTCGACGGGCTCCTTTCTACTACTCTCCCGTCGCCGCTTCGTCGCCACAGCCGCTACAGGTTTATTCTAACCTGCAGGCAGCTGCCGAGATATCAGGCACTGTACGCATGGCCACCCGACACTTAAGAGCAGGCAAGCCCCTCGGACAGAGGTGTGGAACGCTAGGGGTAGCAGACAGGCAACAGTGCGATACACAACGAGCTAGCTAAGCAATTGTCCACTGTCATGCGTCGATAAGGGGTTGGTGTTTTTCGGGACCTGAGTCGATGGTTCGACCCTGAGCAGGCGTCACCCTTGACCGTCTGCGGAAGCGGATGGAACGAATAGAACTGTGGATTCCAACCATCTTTGCCCAGCGAGAAGATAGCAACGTGGTTGACGATGATATGTGTCCTGCAATGCCCTCGACGGCAGTCAGGAAGGCGTCGACTACATAGCGATCCGTCATCGGATATAACTCGCACGCGACGGATGTGGCGGGAATAGAGATCAACTACTTAATAAATGTTTGTGAATGCCACTCTTTAGAAAAGTGTTAGATCATCTAATCGACAAGAGTGTTAGAATGGTGGTGCACGGAAGAAGAGATGCCCATCCCGCCACATAGTCTGTGCACGAAGAAAGAGTGAGAAATCGTGATTTTGGGATAGAAGGACTTACGGTCGGAGAGCGGCGGCTCGCAGTGCGGCGCGGGAGGTCACCCCGAACGAGCACTGACACCGATTCCAGTCAGGGTGCGCGGGGAGAACGACACGCAACTGGTGGTCGACTAGTAGGCGGTAGGTCGTGCCACTCTCGAGCATCGACGCGCTGCGCGGACATGCAGGAAAGGGGTCCATGACATGAATGAAGGCAAAAGGGACCCGAGAAAAGACAAGCACAACAGGAAAGCAGCAAAAAACAAAACAGCAATGACAAAAACAAGTAAAGAGATAGCAAAACAAAGACAAACAGAAAACCCGACAAACTCCAAGAAAGGCAGCAGAAAACGACAAAGACAGCAGAGCTGACACATGTAGGAAACAGGCAAGCAAGCAGAGAGAAGAGACACATGAAAGGTAAGCAGGGGGAGACACAAGAGACACCCAGGAGGGAGGAGAGAGAGAAAAAAGAACGAACAAAAGACGGTCCTGGGTGTCTGAGAGTGGCACGTTACCGCCGTTCATCGGCAGTATACATGCGCCTGCCCCATGTGCGCGACCCCGAAAGGCGGGCAGGTCGCCAAGGCCCTACCCGCTGGTGCCGCGAAGTGTGTGGCACGCCGCCACCGCCTCGGGGTGGGGAAGCGGTGGACATCTCTGGCGTGCTCTGGTTCTCTGCATCTCATGTCGGATGCGCTTCACGTTCCACGCATGTTCCATGCTCCATGCTGCTGGTTTCCAGCCACTAATCCTGGACTCCGACTGCTCGGCCAGTATGCCACCCCGAGTCTATTATTCAACACGTATCACAACAAGAGCAGAGATGGATGGGCAGTCTTACTCTTGACTAGTGGATTCGGCAATAGATCTCTCTGATACATCGCCGGCAGAAGCAGGTTAAGCGACCATTTTGACTAGGCAAGAGTCCATGAGAATGCCGAAAACGCAGCTACCTGACAATGTCTTTTGTCCAGTGACGAAATTAGGCAGGCTGCCTGGATTTGTCTCTGCAGTCCTCGGCGGCCATCGCTGTGATGCTTTCAGTTCTCCGTTCGTCGAAAGAGGAATGTCTGGATCCATGGATGGCTGGATTCCTGAGAGGGATCTCTTTCTCCAGGCACGTATGCTGGGATGCATCTCTCTGGCAGAGAATGAATGCTTGGTCTCGTCTCTGCAGTCCTCAGTGGCCACTAGCTTGCTTGCTTCCTGTCTCCGATCGTCCAAAGAAGAATTCCTGAGTCTGTGGATGAGTGAACTCCTAAAGGGGCTCTCTCGCTCTAGCCTTGTTTGCTGGACAGCATCTCCAGCTGGGAGTGACGACTCGTCTCGTCTCTGTGGACTGTGACGTGGTTTAGAGAGAAGTGTGTGTAAAAATGGGCCAACCTGTCGTTGCATCCGTAGAATGGAGGCTGTTGATCTCCAGAGCAGACTGAATTGACAGCTTGCAGCAGTTTCATCCCAGAATTGATCTCATTGGCAGCTAGCTTTTTGGACTGGCATCACCCCTTCCAGTAGCATCTGTAATCGGAGGAAGAAATCCTGACAGTTGCAGACTGAAGTCCAGTGGACAACGCATTGACACTTCGCGGAGAGTTCTTGACTGGATCGGGCTCATCACTTCTTTCCAGTTCAACGTGATCCGTCGCCTTTCAAGAGACATCCTTCCACTGCCTGAGAGAACATGATCAAAAGAGCACTAAGACTTCAGGTGTGACCTCATTGAGAGTGAGTTTTTTGTTTGGAGGTCGAGCGTGGATGGATGCTGCTGTGCATCAGTTAGACTCCTCATGCTCCAGCAGTCAACTGCATCTGTACTCATCTTGGGCAGTGCGTTCTTGATTTGTGTATCGACAAGTCAGCGAAAAACTCAGACCATACTCGTCCAATCCTCCTTTTCAAACTCTTTCGAAAGAAATGACCTTTATGCCAGACAACAGGACGGACTCTAAGTTGACGTGACATCTTCAAGCCAGCGAAGAAGCTTCTTCTTGCAAGAATCGCTCCAGAGGTGATGATGCAGTTTTTTGCCAAGTACTGAATGCCTTTGGTGTCGAAGAAAAGGCGATCGTTGTCCTTGGATGGATGCTCCACACGTGATACTTAATTCCTGAGGCTTCGTCCAGATCTGCTTCTTCATCTGGACTCATCTTGAGCAACCGGTTTTCGTTGTTTGGGAAGATCAAGGATACTTCAGATCAGATTTCTCCGAACGAGCTTTCCAGATTCTTTCGGAAGAGCTTTTTCATGCCAGAGAACAGAACAGATTCTGGACCGATCTGACATCTTCAAACAAGCAGAGAGCTTCTTTCTGCAAAGATCACGCCCTGAGGGTATCCAAGTCCTCAGTCTGGTACTGTCGAATAAACATCCTCGATGCTGAGAAGTCTGCGATTGCTTCCTTTGGACGAATGTCTGCGCGCATGATACTAGACTCCTGAGGCTCCAGCGAGATCGACGACTTCATCCCAGCACTCTCGACATACTAGTCTCTTTTTTCATTCTTCAAGAGAAAAAAGAGTGAATCCTGCTTCCGTAGTAGTGGCTTCCGGATTCCTTCGTTGTGCTTTAACACGAGCCAGCACAACGGATTCTTCACTCGTGTGGCATCTTCAAACTGATCTCCCTCTTCTTAATAGCTCTAGCTCTTCTGTAATGGATTGATCCAGTTTCTCTCTCAAACACTGATCTTCCACATCGCTAAAGGTGCACCAGTTGCCCGCAAACGCACGTTTCCATGAGCTTCGCAAATCCAGATGACGCCAGCGAAATGTGTTCCAGCCTCATGTTGGCAAGACCGATTATGCTCCTCTGCAACATAGCAAAACATCAAGTTCTGGAATCGCGTTGTCATCTTCCGATGTAGGGATCCGTCGCTCAGTCGGCTGGATCCCCTTGATGTGAAGTCCTTCATCTCTTGCCAGCAGACAGACCGGATCCTCGCTCGGAGCGTTTTCTGTATTGGCTGGATCACATGTGACAAAACAACAGACCTTACTGTAAAGGATCCGATGTATGGTTGTCCATGTAGATCGATCTGGCAGCGAACTGTGTTTTCTGGAGGAGACAGTCTTTCGTCGACATGAAGGCACCAGCCTCTTCCATCTTCATTGTCAGAATGTGCAGTCCATGCAATCCATCGGTCACACTCAGTGTTCTCAGCCATGTTGATTCCACCGCTGTTCGTTAGTCGATGATACAGAACGAGGCCCAGCCTCTCGCATGACATCAAAGGGTAAATCGATCCCAATTGAACCAGGTCGATGCAACCTGATCTGCTTCTCGTCACCGTTCTAGAACGTCAGAAGAGTTAGAGATCTGATCAATGAATAAAGTGTGACTTACTCTCTTTATGTCATTCAACGTTCCGAGTAGCACTTCTTTGATACTGCCTTCCTGCCGACATTTCACGGGCCTTGCCTTAAGATCGGTAACAACAGGAACGAGACATTCAGCAGAAAAAAGAGGCTCTTTGTAGTCAACAGCACATGCAAAATGATGTAAAGTCTCTTCAGGCAGCAAAACAGACAATGGCATGACAGCCTCCAAGGAAAACAGCAATGATACCATGACAGCCTCCTCCACCAGCAAAACAGACAATGGTATGAGAACCTCCACCAGCAAAACAGACAATGGTAACATGACAGCCTCCTCCACCAGCAAAACAGACAATGGGATAATGATGGTCGCCATGCAGCAAAACAACAGATCAAATGATCACAACCTCCACGCAGCAGAACAGACAATAGGACCATGACATCCTCCTTGCAGCAAAACGGTAAATCAAACCACCATGACAGATCCCAAACAGCAAAACAGCAAAGATGCCACGACAGCCTCCGCAGCAGAACAGCAACTAGTATCACCGCAGCCTCCTCGGTGGTCAGAAAACAAGCCCATAACGACAGCCTCCGCAGCAGAACAGCAGACCAAATACCTAAGCCTCCACAGTAGACAGCCAAAACACAGCCAACCACAACAAAGCGAGGGTGGATGGCAAGAAAAAGCACCTAAAACAGCCCTTCAAGTTTCTTTTTTTTCTTTTTAATTTTTATCAGTTTACAGAAATGTGTGACTTTTTTTCTTTTTTTTAATTTTTTTTTCTCACACTTCAGAAGTGTGACATTATTTATTCTTTTTTTTTGTTTTTTTTTTAATTTTTCGTCACACTACAAAAATGTGTGACATTATTTATTCTTCTTTATTTTTTCTGTCACACTTCAGAAGTGTGACATTTTTCATTTTTTGTTTTTTTTGTCACACGAAAAAGTGTGAGATGTGGAAAAATGAAAACTTTTTGTTTCTTTTGAATTTTTTTCTTCCCTAAACAGCTTTCAAAAAAGAAGACAAGCCGCCTGTCAAGATCAATGCTTGAAGAATATCTAGGTAGAAACACAACATCAATAGAGAGAGTAAGAAAGAGATCCACCTACTGCTGTTGCAGGGATAGAAAAAAGGAATGGTCGAGGAGGGATGGCGGGAGGAGGGGTTGCGGGGATCATGAATAGGAAGGGTCGAGGAGGGATGGCGGGAGGAGGGGTTGCGGGGATCATGTAGAGAAAGGTTCGAGGAGGGATGGCAGGTGGAGGGGTTGCGGGGATCATGAAAACTGAGGCTCGTGGTGGGATCGCGGGAGGTGGGGTTGCAGGGATCATGAAAACTGAGGTTCGTTGGGGGAAGGGAGGAGGATTTTGTGCTAGGGAAGGAGGGCATAGGGTAGGCTGGGGAGTCGGAGTTGAAAAGGTGGGTTCGGGACAGGCTGGATGACATGCAGGCTCCGAGGGCTGCAGAGCCGAAACAAAGGAGACAGGCTCCGAGGGCTGCGGAGCCGAGACAAAGGAGACAGGCTCCGAGGGCTGCGGAGCCGAGACAAAGGAGACAGGCTCCGAGGGCTGCGGAGCCGAGACAAAGGAGACAGGCTCCGAGGGCTGCGGAGCCGAGGCAGAGACAGGCTCCGAGGGCTGCGGAGCCGAGGCAGAGACAGGCTCCGAGGGCTGCGGAGCCGAGGCAGAGACAGGCTCCGAGGGCTGCGGAGCAAAAGCAGGCTGAGATGGCTGCGGGGTAGGAGGCGGATTGCACAGAGTATGCTGTCCTTGTGCCTACAAACACAAACATGCAGGGAGACTGTGTTGCGTGAGATGCATTCTCACCTCTCCGCCCCCGACGTCCATGTCTGCCTGGCCATGGGCTAGTCGTTCTCTCCTCTGTTCAGAGGAGAGAACCCTCGCGCGTCTACCCCGGCGAGGCTGTGAGGTTTGGCCCCTATTGGGACCAAACCTCACAGGAGGGGCCTGCTGCTCTAGCAGCTCCTGGCCCCTCTGAGCAGTTGTCTGGGCCTTCAAGGCCCAGTACAACTGCTCTCGCTCCGCCCTGTCCATGTTGCGAAAGGCCCTGGGCGGTCTACTGCCCAGGACCTCGCGCAGTGTGATCTCTGAAAACCTAGAGCACACAAAAGTTAGTATTTCTGAGAGCATGGACATCCACTGCCAAAAAAGACAGTCGCGGTGGGCAGAGAACAAAAAAGCAAGAAAAAGAAACGGGATCGGAGAAAAGGACGATCCGCTGCGTTCTGTGGAGACGCAGGTGAGGACGGATTGCTCGGCGGCGCTGAATGCATGCATGCGCATGGAAGCTTCCATGCAGCCGTCAACGAGCTCCGAGGCGCGCACTGGGTCCTGGAGTGGCTGCAGAACTTACGGCTTTCCAGGGTACCCGTAATCGTCCTCCGACGTCATGTGTGAGTCTGCCATCGTCGTGATCGTCAAGCTCGCAGAAAACAGGAGTTAAGAGAACTCGAAAGCGCGGAAGGAAGCGCGACTGGACCTTTGTAGGTTGCCTCGGTTCCTGCTGAACGGCTGGCGACTGGACGATAGGAACTGTGGCCGTTTGGCGGCGCTCGCAGCCGCCGCCGGGAGAGGAATTGCCGCCAGAGTGCCAGAAACGCAGAATGGAGCCGACGGGATGCGCGACGCGGGCGGAGATCGTTCTCAGGAGTTCTACAAGGTGTTTTACAAGTGGAGCTGTCCACAGCATGTCCACACGCTCTCCTCTCTAAGTGTAACGCATGCATTTTCCGCCGCCGTTCCGACGCGAATCTGAGAACGGCGAACCGTTCGAGTCAGCTCGACGTTGCCCGAGAAGAGCAGCGAGGCAGGTGTTCGTTTCTGCAGCAGCGGCAAGGACTACTCGACGAGAGGACCGTCTCTCTCGGATGCTTCTGCCGCGAACGCCGCCGAGAGCGAGCCGTGTGTAGGTGTAACGCGAATCGGTTCGGGAGCTGTCGATGGTCGCAACTCCCTCGAACATGGAAGACGGAACGGGACGGCCGACCTTCTGCGACGACCGGACGGCAGTGGACCCGTGGTTCAGTTCGTGTTCGCGAGCGGCGTCGAGTGTTCTGGAAGTCGCCGTTCGCTCCGACCGGTGAAGTCGGTCGGGTTCCGCGTCCGCTGTGCAGGACTGCTCTGTCTGCTGAGACGTCGGTGACTCGCTATCGCGCAGAACAGTGCGAGAGAGCGGCAGAGCTCAGGAGATCGACTGTGGAGAGATTCGGGTCTCGCTGTAGAGGTGCCGCAAGAGAAGCGCGTCGAGTAAACTCAAGTCGGACGACGGGAAGTCTTGACGACCGCGACCAATGAAGGATGAAGCTGGAGCGGCCACATGCCCTTCTCTGGCCGAAAGAGTGTGTGCGGCGATGCCGAAAGAGGCCAAACGGAGTCCGTTGTCGTCGGCAGGCGACGTCGCACTGCTCGGACCGGCAGCCATCGCAAGCGGATACTGCAGAACTTGATGGGTCAGTCATATTTTAGGCGATGCTTTCTGCGAAGTCTCTGCCCTTTTGCGAAACAAGGCTGTCTGGAAGGAAACCGACGCGTGCTCATGATGTCAGTCCACAGAGATTTGTTGTTGTTGGCGACGACATAGCCGAAGAGGTGGCACTTGTTGTGGATTGCTCTACGTTGATGCGACTGCTCTTGGCAGTGCCACCCGTTCGAGCTGGATTCTCTGGCATCTCACACGCGCTGTTCGCTTCCAGACGCTGTCGCCTTGACAAGTGAGGATGCGTCGTCATGTATTGAACCCTGTCATCGTGAGAGGTGTATTTCCTCGAAGAACACCACGCGATTATATGCTGCATGCTACGCAGTTCGAGCGGAAGGAATTCTGGGCTCGTCGCCCTTTTCTGAAGGTCGAACGTCATCTTGCGTTCTGTTTTGTAAGGAAGGACGACTCGCGGCAGAAGGCACATCTATCTACGGTCTCCAACGCACAGAGCGACAGGAAGAGAGCACTGGAACTTCTAGCAGATTCTCTGACTGTGAGTCCCGACTCAGGTCCGCTACCGTTTGAGAGGTTGTCCAAGAGGATAGATGACGGTGCTGCTTTGTCGGGACATATTGAGCTGCTGCAGATGACGGGGAGAGCACGTCGAAGAGGTTTTGATACGCGGAGACTGTGTCATCCTCCAAAGTCAGTTCGAAGGCGCAACAGAGGGGATTGCTGTTCTGAAGAAAGGAACGCAGCCCCTCACATCGCAGTTCACGACTGGTTACTTCTTCTTGCTCGACCCCTCGACCAAGTTCACACTGGATGAGGCCAAAGAGTTCCTCGAAGAGAGTTTCCGGAACCACTTGACAGGAGTTGGTGTGGTTCGACGTGCCAAAGAGATACAGACCCTGAAGAAGAAGGTGAAGCTGCTGCAGCCGAAATGACGAAGGAAGCTTCAGATGATGCGAATGACGAAGAGGGTCGGGCACTGACAGAGGTGAATTAATCTGTTGAGAAAGCGCAGCGTGCATTGAGTGGAACGATCCTAGACGCTCGGAAAGAATGCGCAAGTATGCTATGGAACGTGTGAGGAGTGTGGCCTTTCCTTTTCCTGTGCTGATCGATGTGACCAAGAACACATTGGGCGTCGATGTCCTGTCGGCCATGGCACTGGCAGAAAGAGTGGAGACAGAGGAGAGAAAGACGGCGGTGCTTTGCGCGAGGACAAGGTCTGCAGCCTGGCCCCGACAGTGTCTTCCACAAACTGACGTACCGAGGGATTGTCGGCGTCGTGTCTGAGACGGTAACGATCTGGCGAGCGCTCCGTGATGCGATAGAATATGCTTGGTCACCGAAGACGAGGTGGAGAGGCGCTGGACCATCTCATGTGCAATCCTTCCCTGGAAACCGGACGACTGCCAAAGTGGCCTTCACGATTCCATCTATTGCTAACCTCGAGCGATTTAGTTGGAGCAAGGCAAAGCAGAAGGCCGTCATCGCGCAGACAGATGCACACAGGAAGGTAAGCACACGACACGCTTCATCTCAGATGTCGCCACCGTTTCTGCTGACACCCAGCAGCTGATGAAGGCATGGAGGAGAGAGAGAGCAAGGTCCAGAAAGGACGGGAATCGTCTTTCAGCAGACCCAGACAGAGGCTGGCTCCGGAATAGAAGCAACTGCGATCGGTGATGAGGATGAAGAGAGATCGCGTCGTTCGAAGACTCGCACCTCGTCGCTGTTCTGGCGCGTCATCTGGCAGTCACACGCTTCGTACAGTGCTCCCAGTCTTGTTAGCACCCGGTGCAGGCTGTCCTGTCGACGACCGACGAGCACAAAACCCGGTCACTCATGTCCTCCACTTCTCCTGCATGCAGGAACTCGCCTGGTGGCAGGGTGACGAGTTCGTCTTCATGCTCCGTATCCAATGTGGGCATCGACAGAACTTCGAGAACGGCGGGTCCTCTTCCATCAGTCCTCCTTCAGAGTCCCGTTCTTCCGCAGACGTTCGTATAGCCAACACAGAGAACAGAGACAGCAGATGCTGCTTCGAACGTTCCCGGACTTCTTCAGACTCGGAAAGCACCTGAACACAGTGGGCGTGCGTACGCTCTCCTCTCTCGGCCCGTCGTGGATCTTACCTGCTTCATCAAGAGACACGGCAAGATGTACGACAATGTCTCCAGAGACAGAGTACGGTCTTGATCTTGAAGTCGCGCGAGACCAGCGTAGACGGTTTCGACGAAAGCCAAAGAGAGTTCGCGACTGTCTGTAGGAGTCCCATCGACGTGCTGTAGCGAACGAGGAGAATCTCTTCTACCGTTTCTTTCTTCAACTGGGCGGCGCTGTTTGGATCGAAGACAGCTCTGAGGGCGCCAGACGCCGTGGCAGATATCCGAGGAAGACGGATCGTCAAGACCCTCCGAAGCTGAGGCAGGATGGACTGCACGAAGCAGCCGTCCGCCAGCGGCATCAGCGTCGTCAGCGCAGAGAGAAACTGTATCAAAGACAGAACTGCCGCATCCAGAGCGTCCTGCCTCCTGGAACGGATCTTCGAATCCGTCACCGCCGACGCCATGGCGGGCTCCTTGAGCGGCTCCTCCACGACCTTCCACCCCATCTCCTCGACCATACGGTACATCTCGCTCTTGAGTTCGCGCTGGGACTCATCTTCAAAGCAGTGGCGACATTGCGTGCTGCCAAATGTGAGATGCCTTTTCCTTCCGTGTGGACCATGATCGGAATCAGGACGCCCAGCAGCACCCTCACACTGTTCACACTCGAACGGCCCAGACAGGGTACCACCTTGGAGAGACTCGACATGACGCTCTTTGGATGGAAAGGTTCTTGGAGTGTCTCTCTAGAAGGATGCGATGCATCGACACCAGCCGCGGTGCCTGCAGAACGAGCACTGCTCTCGGGACGCGTGGCACCACGACCATCAGACAGTCACACAATGCCGCACAGATTTGCCGCACACACCTCGTCGTCCGCACTCCCAGGTACGCAGACACAGAGGATTACTTGCTCCTTGTCGAACAGCGTCCTTTGTCTCGAGCGTCGCGATCATTGCGCCCAAGAGCGTGGGATAGGTCACTGTTTTGCCGCGGAAGGTAATGGCCTCCTTCACTGCCGCGAGAACACGGGCGACGAAGGGTTTCTCCACAGCCGTTTTCTCTCCCACGATGGCGAGGACTTCATCGGCGATGTTGTTCGAGCAGAAACGGTTCTCGAGGGACTCCACCAAGTTCTTCGCGGCAGTGTCCTGCGACATCGACGCAGCCGGCGCTGCCGAAATCGTGCTTCAGCCGAAGGTCAGCTAAACTCGTTACCGTATCTGCCACCGTATCTCTGACCTGTCCCACTGATTCGACGACGTTAGACGGAGTTCCCGCGTCGGAACGTCTGGGAGTTCGGAGAATGCACCCCGAACACTGTCTGGCGGAGACGCGAGACGCGGCGGTGCTCTGTGCCCAGACTCCGAACAGCTGGCCGCCGAAGGTCTCATTGTATGGACGGTGATCCTTCATAACTTCTGCATGTCCAATGCTCAGGGTGCCCTGGAAAACGATCTCGACCGTCAGACGTCGACGCCTGCCGAGTCTGCCATCTGGCATCTCTACCACGCCATGGCAAGACATAGACTGTCTGCGGACTGCACCGGAACGGAATGATGGAATCAAGCAGAAGCTAATGGCATTTGCGAGGCAGAAACGGCTCGTGAGCCAGGCTGCGTTCATGGTCTGCGAGAACGGCACGGGTCTGGAGTTTCACTTCGGCAAGGAAGAGGGTTCTTTCAAGTCCGGCTAGGACATAAAGCATCCCTGTTTATCTTCCATCCTCTACCTGACGGGCTCGGACGAAGATCGACTGCGACAGGGTAAGGAACCTTCGTGTGGGATCCGGAATGATGCGAGCAAAGGGCACAGCGTGCACCGTCATCCCGGACCGGAGATTCGACGCGGAAAGGGGCGTTACAGGTCCGGAATAGCCTGTGAACTGTGCTTTTGTTGCGCCGTCTGTCGGTAAGCACTGAATCTTCGACGGAGCCCTGGGCCATGGCGTCTTGGATGCCTCCAACGCCGATCGAAGGATGACCTTGCTCGTGAATTGGTGGAAGGAGAAGCCCTCCGTCAGTCACGTCCTTTCACCCGTGTCAGAAACGACGCCCTCTCTCTTCCAGGCCATTCACCGACCATCGGCAGGAGAACTGGAAGGCTTGCACGGAAACAAGGGGAGAAGCGTGGGGCATGGCGCTCTCCTTCGTCAGAGGGATGCCTTCTCTCGAGTGGCTGATACGTCAAGAGTGCTGACGTACCCCTCCATTCGCATCCCCAGCGAGGACGAAGACGTCAAGGAGTGCGGCATCCTTGCGAGTCACTCCGGAGATGCACTTGTCACGAGCTGCGGTGCAGGTGGATGACTTGTTGGATGCGTACCTTCTCGACGCCTTTGGCGAAAACGCCGTCCAGGCCGTGAGTGTGAGATGCGAAGGCCACGTCCTCTACCCCGTCGACCCGTCGAAGACGAAACAGGACACCAGCAGAAAGCTCATCATTCCTGCCGCTTTTGTCCCGGAGAACATCGAGGCGGGTCCGTAGCGACGCCCTTCGACGGACCACGGCGCACGTGACATGACGTACCGGCAGCGTAGTAGATGTGTCCCATAGCGTCCGCCAGTGGTCACAGAAAGGTCTCACACGTCGAGA
This sequence comes from Botrimarina sp., assembly GCA_965263145.1. Classification (GTDB taxonomy): domain Bacteria; phylum Planctomycetota; class Planctomycetia; order Pirellulales; family Lacipirellulaceae; genus CAYGQU01. Next base: position 24,262 of record CBDHGO010000005.1, on the reverse strand, counting down.
TTCCGGCAAAGCTGTTACTTCTTCCGCCGCAGAGACCGGAGAGCATGCGGCGTCACACTCCTGCGTGCACTTCGCAGGGTCCCGCGGAACAAACTCGCCGGCGCGGAGTCGGTCAAAGCGGTCGACACGGGGACACTCTTTTTGAAGAAGTGTGACACTCCATCTCGCCGTTGTGCGGAAGAGAGAGAATCCATCTGCGTTCTCACTGCTTCGCAGTCCTATTTCTTCGCCTCTTGCGGGACCCTTCAGGGATTACTCGAGATTCGCTCCGTTCCCATCGTTTTCGGAAAGACCACTGCGTCGACTCCTTCAAGCCGCTCGAACGAGCCTCGTCCTCCTCTTCCACCTCGACGGACACGCGGCAGACTTCGCGTCGTTGGGGGTTGCGCTAAGGAGTGGGTCGTGTCAGCGCATCTCCGTTTGCATGTTCCGCCTGCGTGGACACAGCTTCGACTCTTCCACGCCTACCGCAGGAGGCATACCATCTGTTCCGCAGCTGTCGAAGTACTCCATTCCGCGCGAAGGCATCATCCTGAGGGAGAACATCGGCCACGGAGCGTACGGCTGGGTTCGCATAGCGGAACTGCATGGCTGCAAGGTGGCGGCAAAGTTCCTGCACGTGACGAGAAAGGGAGAGGAGCTCGACGAAAAAGCGAGACGCAAGCTCACGGAAGAGGCGCATCGCCTCGCGCTGAAGCGTCACGAGAACATCGTCGCCTTCATGGGCATCTCCAATCAACTGGGATGCATCGTCACCGAGTACTGCTCCAATCGATCACTATACGACGTCATGCGGGACGAGGAGTGCCAGCACCTCTTCGAGGACTTCTCCCCCGGGTGCGATGGCTCGAGCAGATTGCCGCGGCAATGATCTGTCTGCACCACCAACGTCCGTGTCTGATCCACCGGGACATGACCCCGCGGAACATTTTTTTGGACCGGCACTGGGATGCCAAGGTCGGAGACTTTGGTCTGGCGTGCATCGGGGATCTCTTCGACGATATCGAGACGTTCTGGCCTCGCTCCGTGGAGAGCAACTTGATGCTGCTGTATCAACCTCCTGAAGTCATCGCCGGGAGCATGGCCAATCCCAGGGTGCTGAATCACTCGAGGAAGTCGGACGTCTATTCCTACGTGGTGATCATTCGAGACCTTCCGACGCTCAAGACCTACTTTGGGATAGAGGGTCCTCACGCAGAAGCGCGAATCGTGGTAGCAATGAGGGCCGTTCAGGAGGGAAGGCTGCGCCCCGAGATCCCAGAAGACCGCGCGGAGCTGCCTGGAGAGTTCTCGCCCTGCCTAGAACCGCTCGTCACTCTTATGCATGACTGCTGCGAAGAGGATCCGGAAAGAAGACCGGATTTCAAAACCATCCACGGGCGGATCAGCAGGATTCGCGAAGACCTCAGGAGGGAAATGCAGTCCAGGGAGGCTATCCAGAGATGCTCGCACACGTCTGTGATCGTCACCGCGGCGGGCTGCGTTCTTGTCCTGGCCATTCTACTGCTTGCGTGCTATGCCATCAAGGATCTGATCAGATGCGGAGGACACTTCTCGCCGGAAAGCACGGCGGCATGTATCTTAGCAGGCATCGTCCATGTTCTTCTTTTGACAGTCCTAGTCTACCAAGCTCGACAGTGGTACAAGCGAATTCAGAAAGAGAAGAAGACTCCTACGCGCCAGCCCCTGTCAGATCAAGGACCGCATAAACTGGCGAAGCAGAGGAACGGAAAGAGAAGAATCGGTGTGGCGAAGACAGAGAACCCGCCTGTCAGTCCGTTCGTCTACGGAGCTGGCAGGAGAACTTTGTAAAGCACTGCTTGACGAACCAAGTCGTGATGGAGACCTCGGCATGGAAAGCGAACGAGACAGCTCGCTGTATTCCACTGGAAATCGCGATCGACATTCCTCCAGACGCCAGGATTCTTTGCTCAACTCCATGCACACCACGTTCAGCGACATCTCCAGATCCGTTCGCTGCTGGACCGAGCACACCAATAGCCATTCCAAACAGGTCACCGTCTTTCACAACAAGGACTCCTGGCACAAAGGCAGAAGAGATGTCCGAAGCAAACTCGTCCGTTGATGGAGGATGTGTCCGAAACGATGAGATCGAGGAGGTGCAAAGTGTGGACGCAGGCGAAGGTGTGGAGTCGTCCGCCGGGTGGAGCACTGCGACTGTCCACTCCTTGGTGTTTCGACTGGCGAACCGTGACGAGGAGGCAACGGGAGACGACGCCAGTCGCGGATTCAGTTTTTGCCCCTCCAATGCATATACGCGAGCATCCTGCTCGGAAAACTGATGGATGGGGATTCGATGCCTGACGAGCACCGCGTTTTCTGCTTTGTCACAGTGTGGTGTTGGAGCCTGTGGCAACTCCCCCACCGTCAGTTTCGTCACCTTTCACGCTGTTTTCAGTGATTGGTCCTGTTTCTTCGAGCATCCACACAGTGCGCTGTAAATCTAGACATTTCACGCATTTCTGCTTTTCGATCCCCAGCAGGCTATAGCTTCATGGCTGCTATCTGTGGCTGTTTTCAGAAAGCAGTATCCTACACGAGGCAAACATGTAAATCTATCGTTGTACAATAGATGGTCGACGAGGAAAGACTCGTTGTGACCACATTGCTTCTGATTTTCCATTCTCTGGAGGTTTTCTCGTGGATGGGTCAGGCGACTCATGTAACGAAGGAACATCAGTCTGTACCAACAGACATTTGATTGTTGAATGACGGCACAGATTCATCGTTGTTTCTAGACGTCAAATTGTAACAATCCAAGAATCGCTTGTCAAGGTGAGTCGCATGAGCAAACGCGAGAGAACTGTCTGTATCCGCATGCATCTGCGCAACTTCGACCTTCTTTCTACGTCGGCGACGTTGACTCTCGGAGAGGCATCGCCATTTAACGGTCGTTCGAGTGTCATGAAGTCATGAAGACAGTCTCCTCGAGATCGGATGAACGATACGCGGAGATGCGCAGAACTCGCCGTTGTTGTCGTTAGGAAACGCTGAAGTCGAGCGATTGCGCATTCCTCCTTAGAGAGATCCATCGAACATGACCAACGCTATTTGTCTAGAGGCGGACAGTCCGGATGAGAGAGACAGACGCCTTGAATTGGGGCAGTAGAAACGCCGCTCGAATCATCGAGCGGCACAAATGCAGTCAGTTGACGCCATCTGAGCCACCGAACAAGCTTTCCTGGTAGCTTGGGGCTCGACGGCCTTTCGCGACTTCAGCCTCGCCAGAGTTCACACTGTTCTTGCTCTGTTCGTCTTTCGTCAGAGTCTTGAGCGTTCCCCTGTTGACCCTTGTTTGAAATCGAAGTCGCCGAGGCGATGCAACGAGAACGGCGCGTTCGTCATGCCATCGCGCATGCACTTCTGTCCTGAACAGATGCACTTACTGTAATGCACTTGCTCAGAGGTGGAAAGAGTCCACGCCGAATCCTAGATGATTCACTGAATAAACAGTTTTGCCCAGGCGACCGCTCGTTCGTCTCGCGTTTCTCTCTTCCGAGTTCGTCGTCCGCTGTCGATGACAACAGCGATTCTCTGTTCCGCCACAAGCTTATCGTGCTGTTGCCCGTACTGAGCGATACCTGACCTGTGCCGTTTCGAATCGACTTGCAGACTGAAAGGGCGAGGTACGAATGTTAAAGAGTTCAGCAAGCATGTCGACGAACTCCTTTCTACTACTCTCCCGTCGCCGCTTCGTCGCCACAGCCGCCACAGGTTTATTCTTACCTGCAGGCAGCTGCCGGGATCCCAGGCACTGCACGCATGGCCACCCGACACTTAAGAGCAGGCAAGCCCCTCGGACAGAGGTGTGGAACGCTAGGGGTAGCAACGAGCAACAGTGCGACACGTAACGAGCTAGCTGAGCAGTCATCCACAGTCATGCGGCGAGAGGTGTTTGGTGTTTTTCGGGACCTGAGTCGATGGTTCGGCCCTGAGCAGGCGTCACCCTTGACCGTCTGCGGAAGCGGATGCAACGAATAGAACTGTGGATTCCAACCATCTTTGCCCAGCAAGAAGATAGCAACGTGGTTGACGATGATATGTGTCCTGCAATGCCCTCGACGGCAGTCAGGAAGGCGTCGACGACATAGCGATCCGTCATCGGATATAACTCGCACGCGACGGATGTGGCGGGAATAGAGATCAACTACTTAATAAATGTTTGTGAATGCCACTCTTTAGAAAAGTGTTAGATCATCCAGCCGACAAAAGTGTTAGAATGGTGGTGCACGGAAGAAGAGATGCCCACCCCGCCACATAGTCTGTGCACGAAGAAAGAGTGAGAAATCGTGACTTTGGGATAGAAGGACTTACGGTCGGAGAGCGGCGGCTCGCGGTGCGGCGCGGGAGGTCACCCCGAACGAGCACTGACACCGATTCCAGTCAGGGTGCGCGGGGAGAACGACACGCAACTGGTGGTCGAGTAGTTGGCGGTAGGTCGTGTCACTCTCGATGCATCGACGCGCTGCGCGGACATGCAGCAAAGGGGTCCAACATGAAAGAAAGCAAAAGGACCCGAGAAAACACAAGCACAACAGGAAACAGAAAAACAGCAATCACAGAAGCAAGAAAAAAGACAAACGACAAACAGGCATCACAACATTAAAAACTCCGAGCAACCGAAACGACAAAGACAGCAGAGCTGCCAGATGGAGAAACAGGCAAGCAGGGAGAGGAGAGACACATGAAAAGTAAGTAGGGGGAGACACAAGAGACACCCAGGAGGGAGGAGAGAGAAAAGGAACAAAGAAAAGACGGTCCTGGGTGTCTGAGAGTGACACGTTACCGCCGTTCATCGGCAGTATACATGCGCCTGCCCCATGTGCGCGACCCCGAAAGGCGGGCAGGTCGCCAAGGCCCTACCCGCTGGTGCCGCGAAGTGTGTGGCACGCCGCCACCGCCTCGGGGTGGGGAAGCGGTGGACATCTCTGACGTGTTCTGGTTCTCTGCATCTCGTGTCGGATGCGCTTCACTCTCCATGCATGTTCCATTTCCACGTCATTGGTTGCCGACCACAGATTCTGGATTCTCCAAGTGTTCAACCAGTTTGACATATGAGTCTATCATTCAACACATGTCAGAACAAGAGCAGAGATGGATGGGCAGTCTTACTCTTGACTAGTGGATTCGGCAATAGATCTCTCTGATACATCGCCGGCAGAGGCAGGTTAGGCGACCATTTTGACTGGGCAAGAGTCCATGATAACAGCGAAAACGCAGCTACCTGACAATGTCTTTTGTCCAGTAACGAAATTGGACAGGCTTCCGGGATTTCTCTCTGCAGTCCTCGGCGGCCATCGCTGTGATGCTTCCAGTTCTCCGTTCGTCGAAAGAGGAATGTCTGGATCCATGGATGACTGGATTCCTGAGAGTGATCTCTTTCTCGAGACACGTATGCTGGGATGCATCTCTCTGGCAGAGAATGAATGCTTGGTCTCGTCTCTGCAGTCCTCAGTGGCCACTAGCTTGGTTGCTTCCTGTCCTCGATCGTCCAAAGAAGAATTCCTGAGTCTGTGGATGAGTGGACTCCTGACGGGCCTCTCTCGCACTTGCCATGTTTGCCGGAAAGCATCTCTCCAGCTGAGAGTGATGACGCGTCTCGTCTCTGTGGACTGTGACGTGGGTTAGAGTGGAGTGTGTGTAAAGAATAGGCTAACCTGTCGATTGCGTCCTTCGAGTGGAGGCTGCTGATCTCTGGAGCAGACTGAAACCTGACAGCCTGTAGCAGTTTCAGTCCAGGACAGATCTCATTGGCAGCTCGCTCTACGGAATTCATCCCCTTTCCTGTGGCATTGGTGGTCGTGGAAGTCCTGCCCATTGCAGACTGAAGTCCAGCGGACAACACATTGACACTTCGGAGGGGCCTTGACTGGATTGGGCTCATCACTTCTTTCTAGCTGATCTTTTTGCGTCGCCATTCAACAGACACCCGTCCACTGCCTGAGAGAACATAGTCAAACAAGCACCGTGACTTTAGGTGTGACCTCATCGAGAGTAAGTTTTCTGTTTGGAGGTCGAGCGTGGATGGACGACAACTGTGGATTCTGTCGATGTCTTGGTGGCTATATCATGCGAGATTCCACATAGTATTCACTGAGATCCCTCAGTGTCACCGTGGCCAGTCAAAATACTTCGATGCCTGTCAAACCCTTCATCTTGTCTTGACGGAGGTCATGTCATCTCCTCGATAACTTCCTTATCTTCAGAGAGCCTGAGGAAATCACTTAACCACTGGAGTCGTTTGGTTGACCTCACCTGCGAGATACTGAACTGTTGTCATTCTATCCAGCTTCTCGAGATATGCTTGCCAGACGCATTCGGAAAGAACTCGTCATCCACCAGCACATTGGATTCTGGACAGCTGTGGCATCTCCAGACTGGCCAAATGCTGCCAAATGCTCTCTCTTGTAGAGAGAGATCGAAGGCAATTCAGTTTCGCTGGGTGATGAATTGCCTTGATGTTGAAAAAACTGTTCTTCTTCCCAAGGATAAATGCTTCCATGCACAATGTCAGATACCTGAGGCTCCAACAAGATCGGGTACATCATCATCTTGGCACATTTCTGACGACTGGTTGTTGTTTTGTGTCTTCTGTGAGATCAAGGATGATTCATCACGACCAGACTTCGCCAGACGTGCTATCCAGAATGTTTCGCGAAGATCTATCATGTCAGCCAGACATATAATTCTGAAAGGGTGTGACATCTTCATGCTGGCAGATGAAATGCTTATTCTTGAGAATATCACTTCTGGAGGCAATATAATTCCTCTGCCAGGTGCCGAATGCCTTCGATGTCGAAGAAACTGTGCTTGTTTCCGTTGGATGGGTGCTGCTGTGCATCAGTTAGATTCCTCATGCTCCGGAAGATCGACAGCTTCGTCTGACTCAGTTTGAGCGGATGGATTTTCTTCTCTGGGAAGACCAAGAAATACCAACATCAGGATTCGCTAAACGACCCTTCCAGGTTCCTTCAAAAGAGCTTCCATGCCGATCAGACAAAGGCTTTCTGAAACGGTGTGACATCTTCGAACTGGCGATTTTGCAAACGTCACTCTCAAAGGCGATCCAGCTCCTCTGTTTGGTGCTGGATGCCTTTGATGCCGAAAAACAGCACTTTTTCCCTTGGATGATGTTTCCACAGATCAGCTGGATCCTGAGACTCGGCCGAAATCAACCACATGTATGGTGGCATATCTTGGAAGGGATCATTTTGTTTTCTGTCCTTCAAGAGATGAAGAGTGATCCATCCAGACTTCCGAGGGGTTGCTTTCCAGATTCCTTTACTGTACTTTAACACGAGTGAGCACAACGGATTCTTCACACATGCGGCATCTTCAAACTGACAAGAACCTCTGTCTTTCTGGTGGCTCCATCTCCTTGTAACCGACTGATCCAGTCTCTCTGTGAAATGCTGAATCTCCGCCCTGCCGAAATGCATCAGTTTTCTACAGGTTTTGTTTCTCTGGTGGATTGCAAGGTAAGATCGGGTACTTGTTGTCATGTGTTGATGTAGGGATCAGTTGCTCGGTCGACCACACCCCTTGACAAGAAGCTCTTCATCTTCTGTAGGTACATAAACCGGATCATTGCTTAAAGCGTTTTCTGTCTTGGTTAGATCACAATATACTTGGAGAACGTGACGGGTCTTACGGTAAACAATTCGGCTTATGGTTGTCCATATCGGTGAACCTGGCAACGAAGGGTGTGTTCTGAAACAGAGTCTCCATTCAGTAGGCCGTCTATCTCTATCCCCGCAAGGGCATCACCTCTTCAATCTTCATTGTTAGCATGTGCAGTCCATGCAGTCCCTCGGTGACGCCCAGTGCTTTTGGGCATGATGATTCTGCCCGTGCCCATTCGTTGACAGCACAGAACGATGTCCAGACTCCCCATAAACATAAATGGATGGTTCATCGCTTCCGAATAGACTGAGCCTTGATGCAGAATGGCTGGCTGCTCATGACCATTCTAAAACGACAGAGAAGCTAGGCATCTGATCAATGAACAAAGAGTGACTTACTCTCTTTGTATCATCCAATCCTCCAAGTTGCACTTCACAGCTAGTTTTTTGCGGCATAGTACCACATGCAAAGAGGTGTAGGGTCAATCGCAGCAAAACGACAATGGAACCATGATGACAGCTCCCACGTATAAACAACAAGTAGTACCACGACAGCCCCACAAGCAGCAAAACAGACAACGGGACAATGACGGTCGCCATGCAGCAAAACAACAGATCAAAGATCACAACCTCCACGCAGCAGAACAGACAATAGGACCATGATGGCCTGCAGGCAGCAAAACATCAAAGGGTGCCATGATGGCCTCCACAGTAAAGTCAGGAATCAGACGACGAAAGCGTCAAAATGGCAAACAGCCAATAAAACCATGGTAGCCTCCAGGCAGCAAAGCATCAAAAGGTACCACGACAGCCCCACATGCAGCAGATCAGACAATGGGAAAATGACAGCCTCCTTGCAGCAAAACAGAAAACAGACAATAGTGCCCCGACAGCCTCCTCTAGGCAGCAAAACGGTAAATCAAACCACCAAGATAAACCCCAAACAGCAAAACAGCAAAAGATACCACGACAGCCTCCTCTAGTAAAACAGAAAACAAGCCCATGACGGCAGCCTCCTCCATGCAGCAGAACAGCAAAAGATACCACGACAGCCTCCTCCGCCCAGAAAAACAGCAATGGTACCACGACAGCCTCCTCTAGTAAAACAGAAAACAAGCCCATGACGGCAGCCTCCGCAGCAAAACAGCAGACCAGATGCCTAAGCCTCCACAGTAAACAGCCAAAACACAGCCAACCACAACAAAGCGAGGGTGGATGGCAAGAAAAAAAAAGCTGAAACAGAAAACAGCCCCTCAAGTTTCTTTTTTTTTCTTTTTGTTTTTTTTTCACACTTCAGAAAGTGTGACATTATTCTTTATTATTGTTTATTCTTTTGTCACACTTCAGAGTGTGACATTATTCTTTTTTTTGTTATTTTTTCCAATTTTTTGTGTCACACTTCTGAAGTGTGACATTTTATTCATTTTTGTTTTTTTGTTTTTTTTATTTTATACATCCCACACAAGAAAAGTGTGACATGTGAAAACTAAAAATTTTTGTTTCTTTATTTTTTTAGTCCCCCAAAAACAGCCAAAAAATGAAGAAAACGAGCCCCTCATCGCGGACAGTCTTGGAAGATTATCTAGACAAAAAGACAACAATAGAGAGAGACTAGAAAAGAGATCCACTTACTCCGGTGATGGGGTAGAGAAACAGACGGGGCGGGATGGCTGGTGGAGGGCAGGCTGGAATCATAAAAAGCGAGGTTCGGGGAGGGATCACAGGTGGAGGGCAGGCTGGAATCATAAAAAGCGAGGTTCGGGGAGGGATCACAGGCGGAGGGGTCGCGGGAATCATGAAAAGTGCGGGTCGAGGAGGGATCACAGGCGGAGGGGTCGCGGGAATCATGAAAAGCGAGGTTCGGGGAGGGATCACGGGTGAAGGACAGGAAGGTACAGAGTAGAGGCACGGGGGCGAGGGGAAAGGATGATCATATTGTGTTTCTTGTAGGGAGGGAGGGAACAGGATTGGCTGAGGAGGAGAGGAACAGGTGGGCTGCGACACAGAGCCAGGAGGCTGGGAGGTGGTGGGCTCCGGAGCACTGGCAGGAGGCTGCGGAGGGCTGGCAGGTGGCTGGCAGGTGGTGGGCTCCGGAGCACTGGTAGGAGGCTGCGATGGCTGCGGAGGGCTGGCAGGTGGCTGGCAGGTGGTGGGCACCGGAGAACAGGCAAGGGGCCGCGGAGAGCTGGCAGGAGGTGGACAGGTGGTGGTCACCGGAGAACAGGCAAGAGGCTGCGATGGCAGCGGAGGGCTGGCAGGAGGTGGACAGGTGGTGGGCACCGGAGAACAGGCAAGAGGCTGCGATGGCAGCGGAGGGCTGGCAGGCTCGGACGGCAGCGAGGATGGAGGCGGATTGCACGGATAATGCTGTCCTTGTGCCTGCAAAGAAAACCTGTCAAGAGACTGTCGACAAGGTGTCTTCTTACCTCTCCACCTCCGACGTCCATGGCTGCCTGTCCATGGGCCAGTCGTTCTCTCCTCTGTTCAGAGGAGAGAACCCTCGCACGACGTCCCCTGCGAGGCTGTGAGGTTTGGCCTCTATTGGGGCCAAACCTCACAGGAAGGGCCTGCTGCTCTAGCAGCTCCTGGCCCCTCTGAGCAGTTGTCTGGGCCTTCAAGGCCCAGTACAACTGCTCTCGCTCCGCCCTGTCCATGTTGCGAAAGGCCCTGGGCGGTCTACTGCCCAGGACCTCGCGCAGCGTGATCTCTGAAAACCTAAAGCACACAAAAGTTAGTATCATTAACATGGCCGATCATGGCCAGAGAGGAAGGCGACGAAAGAAACAAAAAACACTCATGTCGGTGCAAAGGACCCTCCGCTCCGTTCACTCTGAGACGCAGGTGAGGACGGATTGCTCGGCGGCGCTGAACGCATGCATGCACATGGAAGCGTCCATGCAGCCGTCAACGAGCTCCGAGGCGCGCAGTGGGTCCTAGAGTGGCAGCAGAACTTACGGCTTCCCCGGATAACCATAGTCATCCTCCGACGTCATGTGTGAGTCTGCCATGGTCGTGATCGCCAAGCTCGCAGAAAACAGGAGTTCAGAAAACTCGAAAGCGCGGAAGGATGCGCGACTGGACCTTTGTAGGTTGCCTCGGTTCCTGCTGAACGGCTGGAGAGTGGGCAATAGGAACTGTGGCCGTTTGGCGGCGCTCGCAGCCGCCGCCGGGAGAGGAATGGCCGCCAGAGTGCCAGAAACGCAGAATGGAGCCGACGGGATGCGCGACGCGGGCGGAGATCGTTCTCAGGAGTTCTACAAGGTGTTTTACAAGTGGAGCTGTCCACAGCATGTCCACACGCTCTCCTCTCTAAGTGTAACGCATGCATTTTCCGCCGCCGTTCCGACGCGAATCTGAGAACGGCGAACCGTTCGAGTCAGCTCGACGTTGCCCGAGAAGAGCAGCGAGGCAGGTGTTCGTTTCTGCAGCAGCGGCAAGGACTACTCGACGAGAGGACCGTCTCTCTCGGATGCTTCTGCCGCGAACGCCGCCGAGAGCGAGCCGTGTGTAGGTGTAACGCGAATCGGTTCGGGAGCTGTCGATGGTCGCAACTCCCTCGAACATGGAAGACGGAACGGGACGGCCGACCTTCTGCGACGACCGGACGGCAGTGGACCCGTGGTTCAGTTCGTGTTCGCGAGCGGCGTCGAGTGTTCTGGAAGTCGCCGTTCGCTCCGACCGGTGAAGTCGGTCGGGTTCCGCGTCCGCTGTGCAGGACTGCTCTGTCTGCTGAGACGTCGGTGACTCGCTATCGCGCAGAACAGTGCGAGAGAGCGGCAGAGCTCAGGAGATCGACTGTGGAGAGATTCGGGTCTCGCTGTAGAGGTGCCGCAAGAGAAGCGCGTCGAGTAAACTCAAGTCGGACGACGGGAAGTCTTGACGACCGCGACCAATGAAGGATGAAGCTGGAGCGGCCACATGCCCTTCTCTGGCCGAAAGAGTGTGTGCGGCGATGCCGAAAGAGGCCAAACGGAGTCCGTTGTCGTCGGCAGGCGACGTCGCACTGCTCGGACCGGCAGCCATCGCAAGCGGATACTGCAGAACTTGATGGGTCAGTCATATTTTAGGCGATGCTTTCTGCGAAGTCTCTGCCCTTTTGCGAAACAAGGCTGTCTGGAAGGAAACCGACGCGTGCTCATGATGTCAGTCCACAGAGATTTGTTGTTGTTGGCGACGACATAGCCGAAGAGGTGGCACTTGTTGTGGATTGCTCTACGTTGATGCGACTGCTGTTGCAAGTGCCACCCGTTCGAGGTGGATTCTATGGCACCTCACACGCGCTGTTCCCTTCCGGACGCTGTCGCCTTGACAAGTGAGGATGCATCGTCATGTATTGAACCCTGTCTTCGTGAGAGGTGTATTTCCTCGAAGAACACCACGCGATTATATGCTGCATGCTACGCAGTTCGAGCGGAAGGAATTCTGGGCTCGTCGCCCTTTTCTGAAGGTCGAACGTCATCTTGCGTTCTGTTTTGTAAGGAAGGACGACTCGCGGCAGAAGGCACATCTATCTACGGTCTCCAACGCACAGAGCGACAGGAAGAGAGCACTGGAACTTCTAGCAGATTCTCTGACTGTGAGTCCCGACTCAGGTCCGCTACCGTTTGAGAGGTTGTCCAAGAGGATAGATGACGGTGCTGCTTTGTCGGGACATATTGAGCTGCTGCAGATGACGGGGAGAGCACGTCGAAGAGGTTTTGATACGCGGAGACTGTGTCATCCTCCAAAGTCAGTTCGAAGGCGCAACAGAGGGGATTGCTGTTCTGAAGAAAGGAACGCAGCCCCTCACATCGCAGTTCACGACTGGTTACTTCTTCTTGCTCGACCCCTCGACCAAGTTCACACTGGATGAGGCCAAAGAGTTCCTCGAAGAGAGTTTCCGGAACCACTTGACAGGAGTTGGTGTGGTTCGACGTGCCAAAGAGATACAGACCCTGAAGAAGAAGGTGAAGCTGCTGCAGCCGAAATGACGAAGGAAGCTTCAGATGATGCGAATGACGAAGAGGGTCGGGCACTGACAGAGGTGAATTAATCTGTTGAGAAAGCGCAGCGTGCATTGAGTGGAACGATCCTAGACGCTCGGAAAGAATGCGCAAGTATGCTATGGAACGTGTGAGGAGTGTGGCCTTTCCTTTTCCTGTGCTGATCGATGTGACCAAGAACACATTGGGCGTCGATGTCCTGTCGGCCATGGCACTGGCAGAAAGAGTGGAGACAGAGGAGAGAAAGACGGCGGTGCTTTGCGCGAGGACAAGGTCTGCAGCCTGGCCCCGACAGTGTCTTCCACAAACTGACGTACCGAGGGATTGTCGGCGTCGTGTCTGAGACGGTAACGATCTGGCGAGCGCTCCGTGATGCGATAGAATATGCTTGGTCACCGAAGACGAGGTGGAGAGGCGCTGGACCATCTCATGTGCAATCCTTCCCTGGAAACCGGACGACTGCCAAAGTGGCCTTCACGATTCCATCTATTGCTAACCTCGAGCGATTTAGTTGGAGCAAGGCAAAGCAGAAGGCCGTCATCGCGCAGACAGATGCACACAGGAAGGTAAGCACACGACACGCTTCATCTCAGATGTCGCCACCGTTTCTGCTGACACCCAGCAGCTGATGAAGGCATGGAGGAGAGAGAGAGAGCAAGGTCCAGAAAGGACGGGAATCGTCTTTCAGCAGACCCAGACAGAGGCTGGCTCCGGAATAGAAGCAACTGCGATCGGTGATGAGGATGAAGAGAGATCGCGTCGTTCGAAGATGCGCACCTCGTCGCTGTTCTGGCGCGTCATCTGGGAGTCACACGCTTCGTACATTGCTCCCAGTCTTGTTAGCACCCGGTGCAGGCTGTCCTGTCGACGACCGGCGAGCACAAAACTCGGTCACTCATGTCCTCCACTTCTCCTGCATGCAGGAACTCGCCTGGTGGCAGGGTGACGAGATCGTGTTCTTGCTCCGTATCCAATGTGGGCATCGACAGAACTTCGAGAACGGCGGGTCCTCTTCCATCAGTCCTCCTTCAGAGTCTCCGTTCTTCCGCAGACGTTCGTATAGCCAACACAGAGAACAGAGACACCAGATGCTGCTTCGAACGTTGCCGGACTTCTTCAGACTCGGAAAGCACCTGAACACAGCGGGCGGGCGTTCGCTCTCTCGGCCTGTCGTGGATCTTACTTGCTTCATCAAGAGACACGGCAAGATGTACGACAATGTCTCCAGAGACAGAGTACGGTCTTGATCTTGAAGACGCGCGAGACCAGCGTAGACGGTTTCGACGAAAGCCAAAGAGAGTTCGCGACTGTCTGTAGGAGTCCCATCGACGTGCTGTAGCGAACGAGGAGAATCTCTTCTACCGTTTCCTTCTTCAGCTGGGCGGCGCTGTTTGGATCGAAGACAGCTCTGAGGGCGCCAGACGCCGTGGCAGATATCCGAGGAAGACGGATCGTCAAGACCCTCCGAAGCTGAGGCAGGATGGACTGCACGAAGCAGCCGTCCGCCAGCGGCATCAGCGTCGTCGGCGCAGAGAGAAACTGTATCAAAGACAGAACTGCCGCATCCAGAGCGTCCTGCCTCCTGGAACGGATCTTCGAATCCGTCACCGCCGACCCCATGGCGGCCTCCTTGAGCGGCTCCTCCACGACCTTCCACCCCATCTCCTCGACCATACGGTACATCTCGCTCTTGAGTTCGCGCTGGGACTCCATCTTCAAAACAGCGGCGACAATGCGTGCGGCCAAACGCGAGACGCCTTTTCCTTCCGTGTGGACCATGATCGGAATCAGGACGCTCAGCAGCACCCTCACACTGTTCACACTCGAACGGCCCAGACAGGGTACCACCTTGGAGAGACTCGACATGACGCTCTTTGGATGGAAAGGTTCTTGGAGTGTCTCTCTAGAAGGATGCGATGCATCGACACCAGCCGCGGTGCCTGCAGAACGAGCACTGCTCTCGGGACGCGTGGCACCACGACCATCAGACAGTCACACAATGCCGCACAGATTTGCCGCACACACCTCGTCGTCCGCACTCCCAGGTACGCAGACACAGAGGATTACTTGCTCCTTGTCGAACAGCGTCCTTTGTCTCGAGCGTCGCGATCATTGCGCCCAAGAGCGTGGGACAGGTCACTGTTTTGCCGCGGAAGGTAATGGCCTCCTTCACTGCCGCGAGAACACGGGCGACGAAGGGTTTCTTCACATCCGTTTTCTCTCCCACGACGGCGAGGACTTTGTCGGCGATGCTGTGCAAGCAAAAGCGATTCTCGAGGGACTCCACCAAATTCTTCGCGGCAGTGTCCTGCGACATCGAGGCAGCCGGCGCTGCCGAAATCGTGTTTCAGCCGAAGGTCAGCTAAACTCGTTACCGTATCTGCCACCGTATCTCTGACCTGTCCCACTGATTCGACGACGTTAGACGGAGTTCCCGTGTCGGAACGTCTGGGAGTTCGGAGAATGCATCCCCGAGCACTGTCTGGCGGAGACGCGAGACGCGGCGGTGCTCTGTGCCCAGACTCCGAACAGCTGGCCGCCGAAGGTCTCATTGTATGGACGGTGATCCTTCATAACTTCTGCATGTCCAATGCTCAGGGTGCCCTGGAAAACGATCTCGACCGTCAGACGTCGACGCCTGCCGAGTCTGCCATCTGGCATGTCTACCACGCCGTGGCAAGACATAGACTGCCTGCGGACTGCACCGGAGCGGAATGATGGAATCAAGCAGAAGCTAATGGCATTTGCGCGGCAGAAACGGCTCGTGAGCCAGGCTGCGTTCATGGTCTGCGAGAACGGCACGGGTCTGGAGTTTCACTTCGGCAAGAAAGAGGGTTCTTTAAAGTCCGGCCAGGACATGAAGCATCCCTGTTTATCTTCCATCCTCTACCTGACGGGCTCGGACGAAGATCGACTGCGACAGGGTAAGGAACCTTCGTGTGGGATCCGGAATGATGCGAGCAAAGGGCACAGCGTGCACCGTCATTCCGGACCGGAGATTTGACCCCGAAAGGGGCGTTACAGATCCGGAATCGCCTGTTAACTGTGCTTTTGTTGCGCCGTCTGTCGGTAAGCACTGAATCTTCGACGGAGCTCTGGGCCATGGCGTCTTGGATGCCTCCAACGCCGATCGAAGGATGGCCTTGCTCGTGAATTGGTGGAAGGAGAAGCCCTCCGTCAGTCACGTCCTTTCACTCGTGTCAGAAACGACGCCCTCTCTCTTCCAGGCCATTCACCGACCATCGGCAGGAGAACTGGAAGGCTTGCACGGAAACGAGGGCAGAAGCGTGGGGCATGGCGCTCTCCTTCGTCAGAGGGATGCCTTCTCTCGAGTGGCTGATACTTCAAGAGCGGAACCGCTGACGTACCCCTCCATTCGCATCCCCAGCGAGGACGAAGATGACAAGGAGTGCGGCATCCTTGCGAGTCACTCCGGAGATGCACTTGTCACGAGCTGCGGTGCAGGTGGATGACTTGTTGGATGCGTATCTTCTCGACGCCTTTGGCGAAAACGCCGTCCAGGCCGTGAGTGTGAGATGCGAAGGCCACGTCCTCTACCCCGTCGACCCGTCGAAGACGAAACAGGACACCAGCAGAAAGCTCATCATTCCTGCCGCTTTTGTCCCGGAGAACATCGAGGCGGGTCTGTAGCGACGCCCTTCGACGGAACACGGCGCACGTGACATGACGTCCCCGCAGCGTATTAGATGTGCTTCCGCCAGTGGTCACAGAAAGGTCTCGCACGTCGAGATTCCGGCAAAGCTGTTACTTCTTCCGCCGCAGAGACCGGAGAGCATGCGGCGTCACACTCCTGCGTGCACTTCGCAGGGTCCCGCGGAACAAACTCGCTGGCGCGGAGTCGGTCAAAGCGGTCGACACGGGGACACTCTTTTTGAAGAAGTGTGACACTCCATCTCGCCGTTGTGCGGAAGAGAGAGAATCCATCTGCGTTCTCACTGCTTCGCAGTCCTATTTCTTCGCCTCTTGCGGGACCCTTCAGGGATTACTCGAGATTCGCTCCGTTCCCATCGTTTTCGGAAAGACCACTGCGTCGACTCCTTCAAGCCGCTCGAACGAGCCTCGTCCTCCTCTTCCACCTCGGCGGACACGCGGCAGGCTTCGCGTCGTTGGGTGTCGCGCTAAGGAGTGGGTCGTGTCAGCGCATCTCCGTTTGCGTGTTCCGCCTGCGTGGACACAGCTTCGACTCTTCCACGCCTACCGCAGGAGGCATACCATCTGTTCCGCAGCTGTCGAAGTACTCCATTCCGCGCGAAGGCATCATCCTGAGGGAGAACATCGGCCACGGAGCGTACGGCTGGGTTCGCATAGCGGAACTGCATGGCTGCAAGGTGGCGGCAAAGTTCCTGCACGTGACGAGAAAGGGAGAGGAGCTCGACGAAAAAGCGAGACGCAAGCTCACGGAAGAGGCGCATCGCCTCGCGCTGAAGCGTCGCGAGAACATCGTCGCCTTCATGGGCATCTCCAATCAACTGGGATGCATCGTCACCGAGTACTGCTCCAATCGATCACTATACGACGCGTCATGCGGGACGAGGAGTGCCAGCACCTCTTCGAGGACTTCTCCCCCGGGTGCGATGGCTCGAGCAGATTGCCGCGGCAATGATCTGTCTGCACCACCAACGTCCGTGTCTGATCCACCTGGACATGACCCCGCGGAACATATTCCTGGACCGGCACTTGGATGCGAAGGTCGGAGACTTTGGTCTGGCGTGCATCGTGGATCTCTTCGACGATATCGAGACGTTCTGGCCTCGCTCCGTGGAGAGCAACTTGATGCTACTGTATCAACCTCCTGAAGTCATCGCGGGGAGCATGGCCAATCCCAGGGTGCTAAATTACTCGAGGAAGTCGGACGTCTATTCCTACGGGGTGATCATTCGAGACCTTCTGACGCTCAAGACCTACTTTGGGATAGAGGGTCCTCACGCAGAAGCGCGAATCGTGGTAGCAATGAGGGCCGTTCAGGAGGGAAGGCTGCGCCCCGAGATCCCAGAAGACCGCGCGGAGCTGCCTGGAGAGTTCTCGCCCTGCCTAGAACCGCTCGTCACTCTTATGCATGACTGCTGCGAAGAGGATCCGGAAAGAAGACCGGATTTCAAAACCATCCACGGGCGGATCAGCAGGATTCGCGAAGACCTCAGGAGGGAAATGCAGTCCAGGGAGGCTATCCAGAGATGCTCGCACACGTCTGTGATCGTCACCGCGGCGGGCTGCGTTCTTGTCCTGGCCATTCTACTGCTTGCGTGCTATGCCATCAAGGATCTGATCAGATGCGGAGGACACTTCTCGCCGGAAAGCACGGCGGCATGTATCTTAGCAGGCATCGTCCATGTTCTTCTTTTGACAGTCCTAGTCTACCAAGCTCGACAGTGGTACAAGCGAATTCAGAAAGAGAAGAAGACTCCTACGCGCCAGCCCCTGTCAGATCAAGGACCGCATAAACTGGCGAAGCAGAGGAACGGAAAGAGAAGAATCGGTGTGGCGAAGACAGAGAACCCGCCTGTCAGTCCGTTCGTCTACGGAGCTGGCAGGAGAACTTTGTAAAGCACTGCTTGACGAACCAAGTCGTGATGGAGACCTCGGCATGGAAAGCGAACGAGACAGCTCGCTGTATTCCACTGGAAATCGCGATCGACATTCCTCCAGACGCCAGGATTCTTTGCTCAACTCCATGCACACCACGTTCAGCGACATCTCCAGATCCGTTCGCTGCTGGACCGAGCACACCAATAGCCATTCCAAACAGGTCACCGTCTTTCACAACAAGGACTCCTGGCACAAAGGCAGAAGAGATGTCCGAAGCAAACTCGTCCGTTGATGGAGGATGTGTCCGAAACGATGAGATCGAGGAGGTGCAAAGTGTGGACGCAGGCGAAGGTGTGGAGTCGTCCGCCGGGTGGAGCACTGCGACTGTCCACTCCTTGGTGTTTCGACTGGCGAACCGTGACGAGGAGGCAACGGGAGACGACGCCAGTCGCGGATTCAGTTTTTGCCCCTCCAATGCATATACGCGAGCATCCTGCTCGGAAAACTGATGGATGGGGATTCGATGCCTGACGAGCACCGCGTTTTCTGCTTTGTCACAGTGTGGTGTTGGAGCCTGTGGCAACTCCCCCACCGTCAGTTTCGTCACCTTTCACGCTGTTTTCAGTGATTGGTCCTGTTTCTTCGAGCATCCACACAGTGCGCTGTAAATCTAGACATTTCACGCATTTCTGCTTTTCGATCCCCAGCAGGCTATAGCTTCATGGCTGCTATCTGTGGCTGTTTTCAGAAAGCAGTATCCTACACGAGGCAAACATGTAAATCTATCGTTGTACAATAGATGGTCGACGAGGAAAGACTCGTTGTGACCACATTGCTTCTGATTTTCCATTCTCTGGAGGTTTTCTCGTGGATGGGTCAGGCGACTCATGTAACGAACATCAGTCTGTACCAACAGACATTTGATTGTTGAATGACGGCACAGATTCATCGTTGTTTCTAGACGTCAAATTGTAACAATCCAAGAATCGCTTGTCAAGGTGAGTCGCAGGAGCAAACGCGAGAGAACTGTCTGTATCCGCATGCATCTGCGCAACTCCGACCTTCTTTCTACGTCGGTGACGTTGACTTTCGGAAAGGCGTCGCCATTTAACGGTCGTTCAAGTGTCATGAAGTCATGAAGACAGTCTCCTCGTGATCGGATGAACGATACGCGGAGATGCGCAGAGCTCGCCGTTGCCATCGTCAGGAGACGCTGAAGTCGAGCGATTGCGCATTCCCCCTTAGAGAGATCCATCGAACATGACCAACGCTATTTGTCTAGAGGCGGACAGTCCGGATGAGAGAGACAGACGCCTTGAATTGGGGCAGTAGAAACGCCGCTCGAATCATTGAGCGGCACAAATGCAGTCGGTTGACGCCGTCTGAGCCACCGAACAAGCTTTCCTGGTGGCTTGGGGCTCGACGGCCTTTCGCGACTTTAGCCTCGCCAGAGTTCACACTGTTCATGCATCTGTTCGTCTTTCGTCAGAGTCTTGAGCGTTCCCCTGTCGACCCTTGTTTGAAAACCGAAGTCGCCGAGGCGATGCAACGAGAACGGCGCGTTCGTCGTGCCATCGCGCATGCACTTCTGTCCTGAACAGATGCACTTACTGTAACGCACTTGCTCAGAGGTGGAAAGAGTCCACGCCGAATCCTATACGATTCACTGTGTAAACAGTTTTGCGGAGGCGATCGTTCGTTCGTCTCGCGTTTCTCTCTTCCGAGTTCGTCGTCCGCTGTCGATGACAACAGCGATTCTCTGTTCTGCTACGAGCTATCGTGCTGTTGCCCGTACTGAGCGATACCTGACCTGTGCCGTTTCGAATCGACTTGCAGACTGAAAGGGTGAGATGCGAATATTGTTTAAGAGTCCAGCAAGCACATCGACTGGCTTCTTTCTACTACTCTCCCGTCGCCGCTTAGCCGCCACAGGTCTATTCTTACCCGCAGGCACGCTTCCGGGATCCCAGGCGCTGCTGCGCGCGTTGACTCCCTACACTCAAGAGCAGGCAAGCCCCTCGGACAGAGGTGTGACGCGGTAGTGTAGCAGACAGGCAACAGTGCGATACACAACGAGCTAGCTAAGCAATTGTCCACTGTCATACGGCGCGACGTGTGTGTGGAAAACTCCGGGACGTGAGTTGATGATTTCTGCAGAGGCGTCACCATTGTCCGTCGGCGGAAGCGGTGCACTGAAGAGATCTGTAGATACTAGACATCTTCGCCCAGCAGATAGAGAGTGACGTGCTTGACAAGGGAATATGTCCTGCAGAATCCTTGTCGGAGTCAGGAAGGCGTCAATGGCTCAGCAATTTTGTCATCAGATACAACTCGCACACACGTAATGAACTTAACAGAATGTAGATCAACTAGTAAAATAGCGTTTCTAAATGTCACTCTTTGAAAAAGTGTGATACTCAGCTAAAAAGTGTTAGAAGGTGGTGCACGAAAGAAGAGATGCCCACCCCGCCACATAGTCTGTGCACGAAGAAAGAGTGAGAATCTATGAATCTGTTGTAGAAGGACTTACGTTCGGCGAGTGGCGGCTCGCAGTGCGGCGCAGGAGGTTACCCCGAACGAGCACCGACACCGATTCCAGTCAAGGTGCGCGGGGAGAACGACACGCAACTGGTGGTCGACTAGTTGGCGGTAGGTCGTGTCACTCTCGATGCATCGACGCGCTGCGCGGACATGCAGCAAAGGGGTCCAACATGAAAGAAAGCAAAAGGGACCCGAGAAAACACAAGCACAACAGGAAACAGAAAAACAGCAATCACAGAAGCAAGAAAAAAGACAAACGACAAACAGGCATTACAACATTAAAAACTCAGGAAAAAGCAACCGAAAACGACAAAGACAGCAGAGCTGCCAGATGGAGAAACAGGCAAGCAGGGAGAGAAAAGACACATGAAAAGTAAGTAGGGGGAGACACAAGAGACACCCAGGAGGGAGGAGAGAGAGAAAAGGAACAAAGAAAAGACGGTCCTGGGTGTCTGAGAGTGGCACGTTACCGCCGTTCATCGGTAGTATACATGCGCCTGCCCCATGTGCGCGACCCCGAACGGCGGGCAGGTCGCCAAGGCCCTACCCGCTGGTGCCGCGAAGTGTGGCGCACGCCGCCACTGCCTCGGGGTGGGGAAGCAGTAGACATCTCTGGCGTGCTCTGGTTCTCTGCATCTCGTGTCGGATGCGCTTCACTCTCCACACATGTTCCATTTCCACGTCATTGGTTGCCGACCACAGATTCTGGATTCTCCAAGTGTTCAGCCAGTTTGACATCTGAGTCTATCATTCAACACATGTCAAAAGAAGAGCAGAGGTGGGAAGTCTTACTCTTGACCTGTGGATTCGGGAATAGGTCTGTTTCTTGGCTGTGTGGACGGCAGAAGCGGTGAATCTCGACCGGCCAACATCCATGATAGCACCGAAAAGGCAGCTAGCTGACAATGTCTTTCGTCCAGTGACGAACTTAGACAGGCTTCTAGGCTGCATCTCTCGAGTCCTCTTCAGTCGGTATCTGCCTCGATGTTTCCATTTCCCCGTGTGTCCACAGAAGAATGTCTGGATCCGTGGATGAGTGGATTCCGGATGGGGCTCTCTCGCTCTAGCCTTGTTTGCTGGACAGCATCTCCAGCTGGGAGTGACGACTCGTCTCGTCTCTGTGGACTGTGACGTGGTTTAGTGAGGAGTGTGTGTGGAAAAATGGGCTAACCTGTCGTTGCATCCGTAGAATGGAGGCTGTTGCTCTCCAGAGTAGACTAAATTGACAGCTTGCAGCAGTTTCATCCCAGAACTGATCTCATTGGCAGCTAGCTTTTTGGACTGGCATCACCCCTTCCAGTAGTATCTGTAATCGGAGGAAGAAGTCCTGACAGTTGCAGATTGCAGTCCAATGGACAACACATTGACACTTCGCGGAGAGTTCTTGACTGGATCGGGCTCATCACTTCTTTCCAGTTCAACGTGATCCGTCGCCATTCAACAGACACCCGTCCACTGCCTGAGAGAACATAGTCAAACGAGCACTAAGACTTCAGGGGCGACCTCATTGAGGATGAATGCTGTATTGTGAGGTCGAGATTGGATGGACGGCTGCTGTTGGTTCTGTCGATGTCTCAGCGGCTATATCTCAATACAAGTAGTTCCACATGCCCAGAGTGTCACCGTGGCCAGTCACTCTACTTCGATTAAGAAGAAACCCTTTATCTTGTCTTGACGGAGGTCATGTCATCTCCTCGATAACGTCCTTATCTTCAGAGAGCCTGGGGAAATCACTTAACCACTGGAGTCGTTTGGTTGACCTCACCTGCGAGATACTGAACTGTTGTCATTCTATCCAGCTTCTCGAAATATGCTTGCCAGACGCATTCGGAAAGAACTCATCATCCACCAGCACATTGGATTCTGGACAGCTGTGGCATCTCCAGACTGGCCAAATGCTCTCTCTCTTGTAGGGAGAGATCGAAGGAAGTTCAGTTTCGCTGGGTGCTGAATTGGTGATGAATTGCCTTGATGTTGAAAAAAACTGTTCTTCTTCCCGAAGATGAATGCCTCCATGCACAATGTCAGATACCTGAGACTCCAAGGATCGACTGCTACTATCTGTACGCATCTTGAGAAGCCAGCTTTTTCCACTTGCCCAACAGACAAGGATGATTCATCCAGCATTCGACGGAGACGCTTTCCAGATGTCTTTGTCGTGCTTTAACGAAAGTCGGCACAACGGATTCTTCACTCGTGTGACATCTTCAGATCGGTGTAATGCTACTTCGCACGAAGATCACTCACAACGGTGATCCAATTCCTCCACCAGGTGCTGAATGCGTTTGTCGATGGAAAAACTGCACTCGTTTCCCATGAATGTCACTGTTCGTCAACTGGATTCTTCATGCGCCAACAAAATCAACTGCGTCTGTAGTCATCTTGGGCAGTGGTTCTTGATTTGTGTTTTCCGACGAGCCAAGAACGATTCAGACCAGACATTTCCAGACGTGCTTTCCGAAATCTTTCAAAGAGAGCTTTCGTACGAGACGACAGAACGGATCCCGGACCGATGTGAGATCTTCAGGCCAGCGAAAAGCTATTTCCTGTAAGAACCATTGTCAAAGGTGATCCAGTTTTGCAGGACCGCGTACTGGATGCATTTGATGTCGCACTCGTTGTCTTTAGATGAATGCCTCCATGCCGGATGTCAGATTCCTGAGGCTCCAACAAGATCGGGCGCATCATCATCTTTGCACGTTCCGGACGACTGGTTGTTGTCTTGTGATCTCTGAGAAGACCAAGAGTGACTCAGAGTGAATTCGTCAGACGTGTCCCATAATCTCTCGAAAAGAGCTTTCATGCCAGACTTCAGAACGGATTCTGGGCTGATGTAACATCTTCAAAACTGCTGTAATACTCTCTTCCTTGCCAAGATCACCGCGAAGGCGATCAATTTAGCTGCCGAGTACTGACATCCTTGATGTCGAAGAACTATACTCGTTGTCCTTGGATGATGTTCCATGCATCAGCTGGATTCCTCAGCCCCCGACAAGATCGGCTGCTTCATCGTTGACACAGTTCGAACAGGCTGGTTGTTGTTTTGTGTCTTCTGTGAGATCAAGGATGATTCATCACGACCAGACTTCGCCAGACGTGCTATCCAGAATGTTTCGCGAAGCGCTTTCATGTCAGCCAGACAAACAATCTTGGAAAGGTGTGACATCTTCATGCTGGCAGATGAAATGCTTGTTCTTGAGAATATCACTTCTGGAGGCAGTATAATTCCTCTGCCAGGGGCCGAATGCCTTCGATGTCGAAGAAACTGTGCTTGTTTCCGTTGGATGGATGCCGCTGTGCATCAGTTAGATTCCTCATGCTCCAGCGATCAACTGCATCTGTACTCATCTTAGGCAACTGGGTTTTAGGAAGACAACAAGGACGACTGAGATCAGACTTCTCCAGAGGTGCTTTCCAGAATCTTTCGCAAAGATCCTTCATGTCAGTCACACCAAAGATTCTGGAGCAATGTGACATCTTCAAACGGTTGAAATGCTTTTTCTTCTGGAGAGCGAGCACACTCAAGGGTGATTCAGTGCTCTGCTAGGT
>CBDHGO010000004.1:0-334182 GCA_965263145.1 Botrimarina sp. | reverse complement strand
CGTTTTGTGACTGACGGCCGTTGACGCAGGTTCTCCTTGACCAACGCGCAGACACCGAGGCGAGAGACCATGATGGATGGACTCCACTTCACGTGGCAGCACATTACGGAAGCGTCAAAGTCGCAGAAGTTCGTCGGCGCACCCTTTCGCCGTTTCATGTCTAGTGGTTGCCGTTGATGCAGATGCTGCTTGACCGAGGAGCAGATATCGGGGCAAAGGGCAGATTCCGAAAGACTCCACTGCATCGAGCAGCACGGTATGGACACTTCGACGTCGCAAAGGTCCGTTGACGCGAGTTTTCCCGTTTTTCGTCACTAAAGGCAGTCGATGCAGATCCTCCTTGATCGAGGAGCAGACACCGAGGCAAGAGACCATGAGGGCTACACTGCTCTCTACTTGGCAGCCTCTTACAGATACGAGGAAATCGTCAAGGTGGTCCGAAGATCTGCCGTTCAGGCCGCCTAGTGCGACATCGTTGTTGGCGCAGGTCCTGTTGGGTTACAAAGCCGACATTGAGGCGAAGAGCGCATTCGAAGAGACGCCACTTCATCGAGCAGCGTACGCTGGACATGTCGAAGTCGTAGAGGTGCGTCGGTATCCGTTCCCCGATTCGCGAGGCATAGCCGCCGACGCAGGTTCTCCTTAACGACGGCGCAAACATCAAGGCCAGGGGTGGTGACGGGAGGACACCACTTCACTGCGCAGCAGTCGATGGAGAGGCTGATAGCGCTAAGGTGCGTCGAATCCGTTTTTGCAGCGCCGTGAAACATGGCCATCGCGCAGTTCCTACTCGATCGGGGCGTCGAGATCGAAGCGACCGACGTCGATGGATGGACGCCACTTCACTGGGCAGCATACCATGGAAAGATCGAGGTCGCAAAGGTGAAAAGACGCAAACGGTTGACATTCTCGTGAATCTAGCCGCCGAACACAGGTCTTACTTCGGCACGGTGCACTCAAACGGGCTGAGTCCATAGATGGAATGATGCCACACAATGTCGTATGCAGTAGCCGGCACTACGCGCAGTGTTCTGCCAAAACCAAGTCTGCCCTCAAGTCCATGTTGTACCTTGACGCGTCTGCGCTCGAGTCCGAGGCGGCTCCTGATGAAACCGCTCTATTGTGTGCGTCGTCTCCCGAGAAGGTTGACCGCAGCTGTAATTGTTCGGTTTGGAAAACTCTGTTGATTG
Source organism: Botrimarina sp. (assembly GCA_965263145.1). Taxonomy (GTDB): domain Bacteria; phylum Planctomycetota; class Planctomycetia; order Pirellulales; family Lacipirellulaceae; genus CAYGQU01. The sequence continues at coordinate 332,992 of CBDHGO010000004.1, read as the reverse complement.
TTTCTTGCGTTGTCCTGGGAATCGTCCTTTTGGTTTTTGTTGGATGTTACACAGTTCGTCGACTTTCCAAGTCGGGTGAAGGTACAAGTTCTTTGTTTTAGAATGGACAAACGACCAACTGCATCTCTCTGCGAATATGGGCTTGAACGGAGAGAGGTGCTTGGGGCTTTTGGAAACTGATGGCGTGATTGGAGGATTTAAATGTGTCACGCGCGGCGCTTGTTCCAATGACGTCGCGGCGCATGCGAAATGGAATCGTGGCCTCCGTCGAGGTCTACGTCGAATGGAGTCGCGCGAAGAGGCGCGATGTTCGTATTCAAGGTCTCGACCTCTGTAAGGACGAAAACGCAATGTGAGATATTAAACTAGGGATTTGCTCTCTCACATACCTACTGTCGACAGGACGGGTGAGGGGACGTGAGGCGACGGGGCTGGTGGCGTGTGGAGGAGAAGAACGTGGCGGTCTGAGCCAGAGAGGTCACGTCACAAGCGCACGGATAAGTGGCTGAGGACGTGTTCGGTGTGTGTGCATTGTGCATTAAGGCAAGTTTCGCTTTGCCATTCACCCTGGCCAACGAGTCCGCGGAGCGCGACATTCGCCGTGCGTATATCGTTTACGACCCCTTGTATCCCTCCTTCCAAGAGAGCCTCAACCGGTTTCGTCAAGGAGAGAACGCTGAGCTCTTCCAGCGGGGCGCCGAGCAGGTGGTCCATAACGTCGGACTATACGACACTAGACGCAGTTCTGAGGACCGCATTGGCGATCTCTCTGCACCGCGGCAAGAGGACACCGCAACTCCAGGGCCTACGGAGACCGTCGCTGACGCGGAAGACGGACGTGTAGAGGTCCCGAGACAGGGCGGACATCGCGGGCATCAGGACGGCGACAGACTGTCGACCTCTGTCGATGGGACTGTCTCGTTGTGGAGGGGTTCACCTCGTCAGGGGGCGCTGTTTGAGTCATCCGAGGCATTTTCCCCTGGCTCTGAAGCTAGGATGACTCACCTGCCGAGGAAGTCACATCTATACTTGGGTATAAATGGCGCGTTTTACACCATTCAGGACCTTGCTCTGTAAACAACGTAAGTCTTCCGCTGTTGATTCGTTTTGCGTTCGGCCGGCCGGCGACACCTACTGGAATGAGAACGGACGTTTTTTCAGTCTCCGTCGAACCATTGAGTAATCGCCGTAGCAGTTCTGAGAAACACGTCCTCGCTCCCGTGACGTTATCTCGCAATCCGCTGATGCGTTTGCATATCCGTCAACCGTGCGTTAACGCTGGGAGCTTTTTGTCGTCAAACACACGAGCGCAGACCAACCTGCGGCCGTAGATGAGTACGGTATCCAGTGCGATGTGACACTCGTTGACGGACGTCGTCCTGTCGATGACATGTCGGCTTATGTATAAGGACGACGATGTGCTAGTGACGTGGACAGAAGAAACGCCTGAGACAAGGCGACAACTCTGGTTTTACTATTCCGGAAGTCTTGACGACGACGAAACCACACTCAGCCGCACTAGTGATGCGCGTCTCGACGCGATATTGGGAGAAAATGGAACTGCACTGCCATAGGTTATGCCGATGAGGCTGAGGCGACGGTCTTTCGGAGCCTCACGTCGTTTCTGAGCACGAACCGGATGGCGCCTTTCCGTCCTATGCTCAAGGTCTTCTGTTGTCAGTTCGGTGCTCGATGAGTGCTTCCAAGCGCGATTCTCGGCGACCTCGTCCGTCAAGACCTCTGCGACACGATAGAAGTCCTTGTAGGTCTGCTGAGCGTGAAAGCTCTTTCCAGGTACGAAAGTACTGCCAAACGGCCGGACGCCTTACGGAAGTCGCGACTGTTTTTTGCTGTTCAGTTGGTCCGATGCCTTTGAGCGTGACAGCAAGTTTCGATAGGTAGACACGATCGGGCCGGAAGCGTCGGATGTGACTGAGAGGACACCGGCAGATGCCTTTAGAGAGGGATGCTGCGGAGTCGTTGCGGAACAGGTGGACGTGTCTGAGCGAACAGCAGCGGGATTCGATTCCTCGAACGACGGAGACGCGAAGCGTTCGAGGACAAGGCGAGCTGCGTGACTAAGAATGACAGAATCTCTTTGGCTCCGCCACGGTATGCGCTTCTAAACAGAAGAACACTCGACAATCTCCCCCGAAAGTGTGGGTGACTCGAAACACAAATCTAGAACCTTGCGGAGCTTTCCAGAGCCAAAAAACCTTGTCGCCCTAGGCGCATATAAGAAATCGGATGTGACAGGAACGCGACGGATGGCTCACGAGTCTGTGAAGCCAGTTTTACTGCACAATCTGACAGCAAACGATATTCTTTCCAGCAAGTCGCCGACAGGAGCAAAGCAGTCCGCTCAGTATTCAAGAACGGCGTTTCTTGGTGAAAGAAGCATCGGGAGGTATGTGATCGATCTTTCTCCAGAGATGGTCTCCAGTGCGCCTGTACTTATCTTCTGTCACGTGGAAACTGCGTCGATGCCTTCTGCTCAGGCCGTTGCCTGATCCCGGCTTTCTTTACGATCGCATCCCTGACAAATTATGATCTTGTGAAGAAATATAGACGACAGAGCATGTGCCAGCGAATGCCGCTTGCAAGTCGCAGACTCGTGCCCTTCTCCTCTAGATCGCTCTGCATGACTGTCGAGTTTCCAACTGGTGCTGCGTGGATTGCTCAAGTAATCACGATACCCGTTGACTCCATCTACAACAGGAAACAGTCGGATGGCTGCGTTCGTTCTTAAAGAGGATATAGATGGTGCTGGAGCCTGCAGAACATTTCGTGAGATAGATGCTGCCTACTTGTGCCGAATGCCATCAGAATCACACGATTCTGCAATCTTCACATGAAACAGTCATCCTGAAAAGCGATCTCACACTTCCAGGAGACATCGAGTAGCAGCGATGTTGCATTCACAACCATCCTCTTCTTTATCCATCCTCAACTACGAGCAATCTGAATAGCTACTGAAGGACGGATGCTTTGGCACTGCATCTGCCTACATGCACAGGGTACTAGACACATCGCAACTGAACCATTCTCCACGAACTTGTCTCCAGAACCACGCAGTGTTGCAGGCGAAGTGTGTGACAGGAGCTGTCGGCAGCGGACAGCAGATTCGCCGTTCCATCTGTACATCCGATGCAATCCATTCGATGTGATTTCTGCGCGAGTGAGAACGCGTTTCTCGTCCGAACGACGACGGAGAGTCTTCTCCGGGGACGGTGAGCCGCGACAACTCCGAAAACGCGAGGACTGCTTCGTCCTTAAAAATGATGCCCATGTCGCAGTCAGAAGACGGACTGCGCGTACACGACGGGTACAGGTACGAACAACTGAGACGGGCTTCACGAAAGCTAAAACGGTGTCCGGTCGCCCTGTCGGGGTCCGACTGCCCAGAAAACGGACGCCCGAGGTTTGCCGCCTGTCAGCACGTTCGGCAAGTAAACGTGAAGGAGTACAGGTGATATCCAGTACATGCGCATGACAGCGCGGACAGCGCCGACAGCCTAAAAATTCCATTATTCATCTTCGTCAGTGTCTTGTTTCCAACATTGCAGTTCAGTCCGAGCGAAACGTTCTTTGTTTTTACGGACGCACGGACGTTTAACTTCGCGGTGGCATGACGAACGCTGTGCTCTACGTCTTGTTTTGTTTTCTGCTCGTTCCTCGCACGACATCCGGCAGCAGTGGTAACGCCGGTTAAACCATTGGACGCCGCGGTCGAGCTTGTCGTTGCGTAAAGGTGCCCAGTTGTCGGCGGAGCAGAACACCACCGGAGACATTGTCTCGAGCACCGCAGCCTTTGAGACGGACAACGAAAATGGAGAGGTAGAACGGCGTAAGTGCGCCTGCGGAAACTGACAGTGTAGCTGCCGTTCCAGCGCAATGCTCGCTACGAGGATGTTTTCTCTACGACAACAATACCGCTTCATGTGGCAGCATTGGAAGGAGATGTAGACCGCGTGAAAGTGTGCTTCGATATGCGATGAGGTTTGTTTGTCATCGTCTTCTGTGCAGCTGCTGCTCCACCAGGGCGCGAACGTCGAAGCAAAAACCAACCGTGGCAATACGCCACTGCATCTGGCAGCGGCGACAGGATGCATAGAGGTCATTCAGGTGCGGCATTCGATAGACATGGAGCTGTGCGACGAACAGGTGGTGGCAGGTTCTGCTTGATTACGGCGCATCCAAGAAAGCGAGGAACGATGACGGCGACGTTCCACGCGACCTAGTGTGCTCCTTCGATGATGCACACTGTTCTGCGAGTCAGAGGGCTACCGCCAGGGACATGTTGAATCCCGGCGGAGGTAACAACCTCGGCCTAATCATTGCACTGGTCGTTTTATCCATCGTTTTGATAATCACGGTAGCACTTCTTTGCCGTTACAGTGCAAGCTGCCGAAACATCAGAAACTACAACACCGACGAACTCCTCTACACCGCAATCTGGAGAGCCGGTGGACCCTGTGGACCCTTCGGACCCTGCCAAGCCTACAAAACCTGCGTAGAATGCATAGTCGCTGTAATCTGCGGAGGCCGCGGAGCCAGATGACTCATCTAGTCCATTGTGCCCAAAACCAACACACATCTGCTTGCATCGGCAACATGAAAGCTCAAGTGCGTGACCTGGTGTGCGTTACACTGCTGCCCCTCTACGATGTTTTAGCTTTTTCTTTGCTGAGGCCCGACGAACACTTCTATTGGTCCTTTGTCAGTTGAGGCGTTCTTTTATTTCCGTTGTCTTCTGCTTTCTGTACATCATGTAGTACGGAATGGCAATGTCGAGACTGTTTTGCATAAGGTCTCGACAAAACATATAAATCTTAATTTGAATGCGACTAGCTTAGTAAAGGGAGAAGGGTGAACTTCTTCGCGTTCTAACAGACCGGGCACAGAGGTTTGAAGTTTACAACAAGCTGCGAGTTCTGAGTGCTGAATTCACGTCGTTTCCGCCGACGGTCTCCGCTGACGATGTCGCAAAGTGACATCGTTCGACAGAATGTGTCTAGAGAAAGTCACACAGACAGGATGACTTCGACATTCGCCGACATCTGTCGTCGTGGCCTGAAGCAATTGAGATAAATCCAGCATTCAGTGACGAGAGGGATATGGTCTGGCATGTCCTCCAGAGGTAGACTGGATGATCAGACATCACCACCGATCCTGCAGAGAACGGCAGTGGTCACACGGGACAGAGTGTGAGCAGAGTGAGAAAGGGCACTGCTTTGATGATTCGTGGAAAAACAGATCTTCATTGCCCAAGTTTGGAAGCAGGAGGTTCTATTCCCGCGCGAGCACAACACGCAAGGCACAGCAATGTCGAAGAACGCAGCTGACAGTAGGTGACGTGACATGATAATGCCGAGTGCCGAAGACGTTCATCTGAATAAATCGCCGCCGACATTGTCATCTACAGACCGTTGTCTGACGTCACATCACACGACACTGGTTCGACTGTCTCGCCTGTTCACGAACACGTCTAGGATGCAACGTCGCTGGTCATTGCATCCATGCGAGCTACCGCCATACGCACCCTTTAGACACCGTCATAGGTCATTCGCGATGGGATGCTGTAGGGAGTGAGGGGTCGCTTCGGAGAGCAAGGGGATTGCGTAGCGCGATACGATATACGCCGACGCTGTCGACTACACGATAAGGTGTCGAATCTGCTATAAACGGGTTCCTGTTCCACAGAAGAAGGTTCAGTATCACTCTTGGAGTCGGTCTCCCCTTTCGAAATGAGTTTTTTTTCGGCTGAGCGGAGGATAGTGTCGGCGTTTGCGAATGCACCGCAGTCCCGATGCGACAGACGGATGCAGTTCTGTCATCTGCGCTATCCAGATGTTGATCCTCTCCTCAAGGTCAGCCAGTTCGTGCTTTCTCACTCGAGCAGACGGTGTTTATTCTGTGAGGTCGTCCGCTGTCCGGCAATTGCTTCGTCTTTGCATATCCCGCTTCTTCAGTAAGCGATACTCAATCCCCATAACATGTTGCCGAAGAGCCGGCCTTCGTGTTTTGGGATCCCGCTCCGCAAAGCTCCGTTTCTCTAGAGACCTAGCACGTGCGATAGGCCGGTCTTCTGAGTATCGACCCGTGTCATTCATTACCTAGATGACATGTTCTTCTAACTTGGTCTTCGACTGTCACATCTTCTGACATCTCGAATCCGCGACTGCGTCGCGTTTCTTCGGCCATTTGGACGACTCAGTGGAGACAGACGTGCTTTCCCGCAGTCCGTTCTCTCGATACGGTGGAATACGGTACGGCTCATCGTATATCGATTCAGTGACTGTGACTGGACCGCAAGAATCGAAACGGAGGGCTTCTTGTGTCAATGGCTGCCGGCTGACGATGTGACGTCGACACAGACGTCGTATCACCTTAGCGGACAGGTATTCTCCCTCTCGCTGCAGAAGAAGCGCCGCGCCTGCCAGAGTGCTCCTCTCGAGGCGAACGGTCCACCGAAGTCCACGTGGCGAGACATCCGTCGACACTGTGTGTCACCGAACAACGCCTCGAAGAGTCCTTTAGGACGTCCAGGAGCGCGACACACTTCCCACACGCTGAGACTTCGCGTCTTCCTTCGCCTCCACGGAATAGATGTCGAGGTTGTCGTACGGTACGGTGGCTGTGCCCGTCTGAGAAGTGGATGTGACGGGAGGACCTGAAATCTCGAGAACGCAACGGACATGTGAAGGCATTCGAAACTTCGTTGAAGAATTGCGCTCCGGTAGATCTGAAGTCATGACTGAGTTCACTGCACAGATGACAGATTCTAAACAACGGATGGTCTCGGTGAGCGGCATCGATGAAGGACGGCACATGCGCCAAAGAACTCTCCGCAAATGGGCGTAAGGGAGAGTCATCAACGACGGAAGTTAGATGACAGGGGCGGACGTCACGTGCATCCTCCAGTCATGTCTCGACGTCGCATCTTTGTCCGAACGCTGCATTCGAGTGCGAGTCGAGCTGCCTCGACGAGTTCTGTACGTCTCCGCACTCCGTTCGCCGGGCAACATGACGCGCGCCGTTCTGTACCTGTGGCTGTGCCTCGTTCTCGTCCCGCATTCGACGTGGGGCAGTCGCGGTGCCGTCGCCAGTCGCCGCATCCCTTCCCGCAGCTATGTGCGGATGTCTAGGTTTCGCGCTGCTCGACTCGGCATACAGCCGTGGTAACCTCACAACCAAGGTACGCTACGCATTCCTCAGAAATTCACGACGCATGTTGGTGCGGATGGACCCTGCGACAGTTCGGACGCAAAGCTCTGTCAGGTGCATGGACACTCGAACGCCGTCCGTCGTCGCAAGACGCCGACTGTGTGTAGGAATCCACCAGCTCGAGTCGTCGGACGCAAAGGTGACGGCGCGGGTATCTCCGATGCGAAATGAAGGCGCGACTTTTGGAGCAGGGCTACGAAGCGCTGAAGAAGACGGATCGGCTTTCCGGGGAGAAGAAGACGCACTGTCTCGCAGAGAACGCATGCATCGGTATGCTTCATCGACATGCCATGACTCTCACGGCAGCGAACGTACAGACGCGAACGACTGCGACGAAGGGTTTCTCCCTATCACGCATCGCTCAATTCTGGCACCAGAGAGAGAAATTCGTTAAAGCCAGGAGGGGCGCCGCCACGCTCAGACGAATGGAGTCTTTCTATCCGTTTTGCAGAGCTCGTGTCGCGCTTATCGACTCGGGAGAAAGATGGTCGGCGATAGAAGGCAGCTAGCTGCACGGCGAATGTATAGTACGAAACCGTAAGGGGACAAATCTGCAGACCATGGATGCATGATTCATTCGCGAATCGAACTTCAAAAACAGACGCACTGTTTGTCGACGTTTTCGAAGGTCAGTCTTGCGCACCAGCGAAACACGAGCATGAAACTGACGGCCGCCATCTTGTGGCTCTGCCTTCTGTTCTTTGCTCCGCGCACGTCGACAGGCAGTCGTGGTACCGTCGTTCACGCATCTACGTCGACGCATGTGTCTTGCTGCGTTGCAGACTTTGCAGCGGACGGCGCGTTGTCTGTCAACTCCTCCTTCCCGGCGAGATTCGCGGTAAGACTCGCGTTGTCTTGGTCTTTCACTGAATGGCGTTTCCGAGGGCCAGCCTCATCTACAGAACGCAGGAGACACAGGTGATGAAGGTAACGAGACACGCGTGTGCACGACCTCGCCGCTCGGTCGTCTCGCTCCGTAGGGATCTACGACGTCGAAGCCTCTGACCGAGAAGTCCATCAACGGACCGAGGCGCTGCTCGAACAAGACACAAACGTCAGGTCTGGTAGTTCCAATGAGTTCACTTATCTTCAAGGCGCAGCCGAAGTTGGAGACGTGCTATACGTAGAGGTGCGCGAAACCACTCGGATCTCGATGTGAATTGACGCTATGGATGCAGTATCTGCTCTCCCGGGGCGCAGACACCGAGGCAGCCAACATCCACGGCGACACGCCACTTCATCTGGCAACAGAGTTTGGACATGTGAAAGTCGTTGAGGTGCGTTGACGGAGTCCTTTGCCGTCGAAGAAACGGTCGTCCATGCAGATCCTCCTTCACTACGGTGCCAACATCGAGGCGACGAACCAATACATCTACACCCCACTACATGTGGCTGTCGAAAACCAACAAGTCCGAGTCTTGAAGGTCCGTCGATGAAGTCTGTCGCCGTTTCGTGAAGAATGGCGTCGGATGCAGTTACTGCTTGACCGATATGCAGATATCGAAGCGAAGGCCGAATTCGGTCGCACCCCTCTACATCTAGCAGCAGCCTTTGGATATGCCGAGATTCTGAAAGTCTGTCGATGCAGCTCCTTGCCTTCTTGTGAAAAACGGCCTCCTGTGCAGATTCTGCTGGACCGAGGCGCAGACATCCAGGCGATCGACAATTCTGCATACTCTTCACTTCATTTTGCGGCATGGGATGGACATGTCATCGCTGTTGCGGTCCGTCGAGGCGTCCCCTTGCTCCATCGCGAGGGGCTGTCGATGTAGGTGTTGCTTGAGAATGGCGCATCCAAATCGGCGACGACGACGTATGGAGACCGACCGTATGATATCATCTGTACGATGCCCCGCTACGATTCGCCGCCATGTTCTGATGGAATCCGGTCCACCCTCGAGTTCTTGTTGTCTCCGATCTAGTCCGTCCGCTCCCCCCTGTCTGCGCCATCTCGCGGCAAATCCGATCCCGAGTCATCATTGTTTTTTGCTGAGAGTCCGTTCCCCCATTCGCGTTGTCATCTGGCAGAGGACCACGTTACGAGTAATAATAAGCGCTGTTCAGTTTAAACGACTGTAGCGATCGTCTGCTGCATTGTCATCCTCGTCTCGGTTCCGATTCTCCTCGCCTGGCAACGGGGTGCATCATTCATGGGCTTTCTCCAAGCTTCTGTGAACCTATGCGTCCTGCGCTAAACTGCTAAACACCCGACCTCGCTAGACAGGCGATACGGCGAAGATTCGGTCGAATGAACGACGGGCGCTTTGAGCTTTCAGAACCCCTTGAGCAAAACCGAATCACCACTCGACGCAGGTAAGAGGTCTTTCAACGTCACAGGTCTCCTTATGGGTGTCCGTTGCGGTTTGGACTGGATGTGACGTGCAATATCCGAACAGGTTTCTTAAGCTGTAGATTGGCCGACGCGACGTCGACAGAATGACATCGGTCAATGCCTGTCACATCACACACGATACCGCAGCACTCGATCGTATCTCGCATACGGTATCTATCTATCGTATGCAGCGCGACGGCGCCAAAGACTTCTTGAGTCTTCGCGGAGGCTTGGCACGGATTGGTGTCGCCTATGCGGTAGACGTGCAAACGACGTAGGTAAGAGCGCGTGCAGATCTGAAAAGCAACCGTCGGACATCTTTCGCCACATCGGCCGAAATGTTCGGCGACTGATCGTCGACCAATCAGGTCGGTCACTTCTGTCGCGTCACAGACAAAAATCTTCAGCGACAGAAGAGCTCACGCGTGTTCTTTACGAGCACATCGCCCTCCACGACAATCTTTTCGTCAAATGGAGTCCAAACGACGATCGGGATAGCTTCGCGAAAGGACACAAAACACACATCACTGTCAGGGATACCGGCAGGTGTGACAGCACCACAGCTCCGTGCTTTCTGCTCAGAATTACGTTTCTCGCGGTTGGATGGGCGGGCGTACGTTATATGGCGACGATTGGACCGAGGCGTCTGCGTTCGCTCTTGTCGCCGCCGCCACTCGATGCACACCTCTTGGACACCCTCGATTGCTTCTGAAACACCCATCTGCCGATACGATGAGATACGGACGATGCAGATGGAGGAAGATAGGCAGGCAGCATTGTCGCCATGCACCTCCTGTCGGGTGGAGCAAGAAGACGGGACAAAACGGACAGAGCGTCGTGATCGTGACAGCCTTGACGATTGACGGGTCAGACCGTTTAGCTTCCCGAAGAGCGCGAACGCGGAACAGTATGACATGACAGGTCCCGTGTGAATCACGGCAGTGCGTCGGACGCGTCGGACATCCTTGTCGTGTGAACAACGCCAAAAACAGCTTGGGGACAGTGTCATTCTCACCAGATCAGAAGAACAGTGCCGTTTCGCACACACATCATCTCTCTGCACCACTGAGTGAGGAGTGCACTGATGTACCATCGACAGAACACAAACGAAAAGCGTTTGTGTTCTGTGTCAGGCAGAGAAGACGATGCAGCGTCGCCCGAAAAGGCAGTCCACAAGGGACGTTCGGAGTCGTCTGAAGTCACGAGCGACAAACGGTACATGGTGGACTGTGGCGTCACAGAGGTGCCTGACGACGAAAAGACAGCTCGATATACGGTGCCCATTCTCACTCTGGTCACACTCTGTCCTGTGCGACCACTGCCGTTCTCTACAGGTTCGGCGATGTCTGATCATCCAGGTCTGCTCTCGAGGACATGACAGACCACATCCCTCTAATCGCTGAAATCTGAAATCCATCGCGATTTCGCCAAGCCACGATTACAGGGTCTCGGCGAGCGTCGAAAAAGAAACGGTCGACCTGTCTGTGGGACCCTCTCCTGACGCACTCTGTTGAAGAGTATCGCTTTCTTTGTTTCTTTGTCACACCGACAGCGCAGACCGTCGGCCAAAGCGACGCAACCGAAATTGTGATTTGCTACAGACTTCAAGCATCTGTACTCTGTTCGGCTCAAACGCGCAGAATCTCCCCCTCCCCCATTACTCAGGTACTGACAATCAAATGGGCATTCATGCGTTCGATCGAGACTTTATGCAAACAGTCTCGACATTTCTTTTCGATAAGATTTAGTAATGGCCAGAGGACAGAACACAACGCAAAAAACGGCTTAACTGCCAAAGGCGAACGGTTCCCGACCAGAATAGAAGTCAACGTCGGGTTTAGCAAAAACAAAAGCTGAAACATCGTAGAGAAGCTGCAGTGTGACGCACGGAAGCACACACAGTTGAACTTTCGCGTTCCCGATGATATCACCTGTTTATTGGTATTGGGAATACTTCGTTGGTTGGTTGCGTGGGGGCTTCAGAAGGCCCTTGTAATAGACAATGCCAAGGATAAGAACCACCAGCACGACAACAAAGACAATGGGTAAAACTATCAGTAGAACTCGGTCGGAATGATCTTTGCCGCTGCCGCGATCCGCGCTGGGATCCAACATGTTCTCGATCGTCGACTTCTGATCATGCGAACAAAATGCCAACGGAACAATGCACACGAGATCGTATGGAGTATCCCCGTCGATGTCCTTTGCCGACCTAGATGCGCCGTGATCAAGGAGTATCTGTGGGTACATCACGTGAGTCATGAACAGTGGACGAACCAGATGACGCACCTCAATAATCTCTACGTTCCCACCTATTGCTGCAAAGTGGAGAGGCGTCATTTTTAACTCGCTCTCGCGTTTTCCGGTATCGGCGCCAGCTTTAACAAGGATCTGCACAGGCGTATGCTTTTCTAAGAAAAACACCTGATATATCGAGACGCACTTTCACCATTCCGACGTTCCCAAGCACTACTGCCATAATCAGCGGTGTCGTTCCGTCATCAGAAGCTGCGTCGATGTGTGCGCCTCTTTTGAGTAGATACTACGAAAACCACACTTCAACGGAGCTTCGTACAGGCGAGACGCACTTTCACCATTCTCGCCTGTTCACCTGCCACCGCATAGTGGAGTGCCGTCATTCCGTCTTCGCCAACCGCTTCGATGTCTGCTCCTCTATCCAGCAGAGCCTGTTCACGAGTGGTTGTTCACTACGAAGCCTTGTCATACTGACAAGACACACCGTCGCAGCTTCTAGGTCTCCAGCAACCGCCGCTTCCTGAAGAGGCGTCCGTCTCTGATTCCCATGCGCGTGGAGGTTTGCGTTGCGCTCGAGCAGCACCTGCGTTGATAGCTCCCGTTGGCGCACTGAATCTAGGGTTGCATGGTTCCACCTGATAGATTTCGTGTTTCGTTTGCACGGCTGCGACGTGCGAAGGGATGTTTCCTCCGTCCACTCCCCCGGACAGCTGCGCCGCTTTCGGACAAAGACGCACGCGTTTGACTGCGTCGTGCAACGCTGAGAGGTGGTACCGCGACTGCCGGATGTCGCACGGAGAACCAGCAGAAAGCAAAGCCCGACGTACAAAGCAGCACACTTCATGTTTCGGCAAGCTTAAACGGTCTACGCGTCCGTGAAAGCAAAGCGCGTTTCTCTCGGACTGAAATGCGAAGCGGGAAACAAGACGCTGACAAAGATGCGTGGTCGGATTTGTAGGCTGTCCGCGCTGTCATGCGCTTGTACCGGACATCACCTGCACTCCTTCACGTCTACTTGCCGAACGTGCCGACAGACGGCAAACCTCGAGCGTCCGTTTTCTGGGCAGTCGGAGCGCGAAAAGGCGGCTGGACACCAGCCTAGCTTGCATGAAGCCCGTCTCAGTTGTTCGTACTTGCATCCGCTGTGTGCGCGCAGTTCGTCCTCTGACTGCGACATGGGCATCATTCGCTCAGGAGCGAACGATCCGTCAACTTTCGGAATGGGCACAGCTGACGGCAGCCAGGGAAGACTCCGCGTCGCAGTCCCGACGAAAAGATCGATTCTGCGCGACAGAGGCAACATCGAATGGACTTCCGAATGGACTGGTCGAAAGGTCATCCTCTGTCAGCGAAACATGAACTGATTCTTCGCTGCGATGATGCAGCGAATCGTGTACGTGTGACGTGCTTAGTACCTCCTGTTCTGATACGGTGAGTCGGCATTCCTCACAGATCACATGTACGAAATGCTCGTCGTCTAGAGATCTGATATCTGGCGATATGAACAGAAAGGGGTGCTACTGCGACTTCACTGTGTTCTCAACTCCGCTGTGTGATGCAGGAGGCGCTTTGTGTGAGGACAGCAACTGCACAGTGAAGACTGTCTGATGATGTGCATCGGACTGCAGACTTCGCATGTGGACAGGACTCGATCGTCTAAATGCAATGAACTGTCCATTCGAACACAGCTGTCCATTCGACCTCTACGATGATATCCATCAAACTGCGATCTGCTGTCGTGCGGGAGGGAACTGTCAAATCAGACAGTTCCGCGTTCACGTTCTGCGGACGCTTAACGGTCCGGCGATTTCGCCAATCCACGTCCATTATCTCAGCATTCCGCAGTCTTTTCGTACATGCAAGGCGCTTCTATGGCCTGTGTGGACCTACGAGGCCTTTCATCGTGCTCGGCGATGTCGTAGAAGTCTAGACGGATAAGGTCATTGAGGATCGCGTCTGGTAGAACACTCTTTTGGCACTAAGCTAATGGCAGATGACAGACACGCAGCAGAAGATTAAAGGCGCCATGCACCTGAACGCCGTCATCTTAGTTTTTGGGCCGATGAGCGAGACATTCTCATTCACTCATCGTGGTCCGTTGATGTTGCGATTACCTGAAGGACTGCCTGTCGATCGAAGAACTCGCTACCGCCGAAGGTCCAGACCTGTCTGTGTCTCGTCCGCCTCGTGAAACGCAACTGGGTAGGATATCGCGTCGACCGTCAATCCGTTCTCCGCGCTACTACTGAAAGCAGTCCTCCGTGTTGAGCCCTCTTTCGAGGCTCTATGGGCTGGAAACGGTTGAAGATGCAGTCCCATGTCGCCCAGGGTGGGCAAAGAGGGCATCCACTATAGGCGACGTCGAACATGACCCATAATCTGTTGTCCTACAGTACGCTCGGCGAGAGGTTTCGTTCCTGAATCTGGTACTCGCGGAAATGCGTCGACAGCCTGTGCCCGGTGCCGCAATGACGGCGGTTTGACTATCGGATAATGTCGACCTCGGCAGAAGGAAGATCGAACTGCATCCCGGAGTGCTAAGTGGAAAACCTGTAACAAACAGTCACCTGGGTACGGTGCCTGCAGTCCCGCGCGTCGCAAAGAACATGCAAGGACGTGCTGTCCTTCGACTGCTATCAGAAACGCATTCGCAGGCAGTCACACTTGGACTCTCTTGTCGAGATGCGGATTGGATGACCGGCACCCGGGCGAATGCAGACGCGGTAGCTTAAGGGTCATATCAATCTTGTCAGACGTGGTCCTTCCGCTCCGTTGCCGTGGGGTTTCAAGGGACAGGTCGCCATGGAGAACCGTTCGTTCTGTTTCTGCGGCCATTCCGTCCCGGCCATTGCGTTCCTTCGTCCCTTGTTGAGGTTTGGCAACGGACTGTGGCGGTGTTGGTGGGGTGTATTGGCGAGAGCCCTTCATCACAACTGTCACACTTTATCACTCCGTGATTCCAAGCAATACGCCAAGAGGCGAAGAGCGCAGAAGCAAGTGTGGAACTGTCGTTTTCTCAGGTACGGATCTGCTAATCCGGGTAGCTTCCTGGCACTTGGAGCGTCGAGAAGTGGTTGCTTTCGAAGCAGAGCAACTGGAAGTTTCCACCACCCGATTCGAACATTGCTGGTCCGTCCCCGGTCGCTTCAGGAGCAGGAGTGGCACAGATCAGAAGCTTCATAGATGCTGCTTTGCTTTTGCCTTTGTGGGAGTGCAGCTTGACTCACTGGGCTAGTCGCCTCTCAACAGATTGACTTCTGAGACAATGAAGACAAACAGCGCACTTCACGATGTCTTGATCCTCACCTCCACAGCGAAAGAACGGATCAGTAATTGATGGGACGAGGGAATGTGCTTCGGCGTCATGTTCAGAAGGCGGCATCTCATTCGGAGTTCCTTATGCCAACTGCCGCACCTGAAATCGATCCGCGAGTCCCGTGCTAGCTCGTGTTGCCCGCGATGCGTAGGAAACAGGACTGACCTGGTTTTTGCATGCTTACTGCATCTGTCTGATGAATCGATGGTTATCGGGTAATGGTCCATTATTCTGTGGATGACGGTCGACATGTTCGTCGCGTCCACGTCATCGCCCGTCCTGAACGCGCATCGTCTTCGGACCCGGCTTGACACGAAGTTACGTCATCATGTCTTGTCCTTCTCGGTTTCTAGAGTCGCGGCCGACGCACTGGGACGCCAAAGCGACTTCTTGAGTACGATTAAAGGAAGCACAATGCCGGTGTTGTGCACAGAAGCTTGAAAAAATCTGAAGGTTCGCTCCGAACCACGGATCCATGCAATGAAAGAAAACGGTGTTCCCAGAGGATTGATAAACGGATCGTCAAGCGGCGGCGGACTGGAGGTGGAACAAGCTCCGATAGAGGTCTCTCGGGGTAGGGGTTCCCAGAGATCGGTTTCGACTCACACTCGCCATTCATCGTCATTTTCGGTGCATTGAGGTCAGATCATCATGCATCGCGGTGTCAACGTGTATCGAAGGACTTTTCGTTTGCCCGCTCAGTGAAGAATGCGGGAGAGGAAGTCAAAACGAATGTCGTCAAGCATTCCGGATAGAAGTGAAAGGAAAGTTCCGGTGGTCACACTCAGAGATATACAACTGCAGGTTAAAGAAGTTCAAAGTCACTGCATCGCTGATCTCTTGCCTGCGACGATCTGTTCATTGTTTGTATTGACTGTCGATCACAAGACAAAGAAAAGAAACCTGTCCACCCTCGCCTGAAGGAAGGAGTGTAAAGTAGTGGAGTCCTCGCCCGTGTGCATTCTGGCGTTCACCTGAATTCTTTGGAAGACACTGTGCCGGATGAACCATTTTTAAAAATGGTTAATGCATCGTGGACACACGACTCGTGTCTTTGGAGGCGATGGCGGGCTGCAGACAAGCAATGGAGGTGCAGGATGAAGCACAGTCACGACATGATTGTATATCGAGGAAGAAAGCGGCCAAGGGGCATCGGGAGTATGTTTGATCGTTGCCTCGTCGGTCACTTGGATGGTCCTGTTGCTCTTGCCATCTCTGTTGATATTCGTCTTCGAGGCGCTCTCCAGTTTGACATCAGCAGATCCAGATCTCGATGTCGGAGCGTTGCAAGCAGCGCCGGTGGCATTTCCGTCGGAGAGCCACGAAGTCTCGAAACGGACGGAGATTCTACTCAGTGTGTTGAAATCGCTGAAGACGTTTCTGCAGGAGACGTCTGCAAAGAAGCCGTCTTCGAATATCACCTTCCGTTGCATCATCGATCTGGGACCCTCATCTCATCCCTTGACACGAAAAGATGATCCTCTTCATCGCTGTCTCCGCAGCGACTCCTCGTCATCGCAGAGTGTCCCCGCACCGGGAATCGGAGGGTCGTCCGTTATCGAAGATTCGAACGCAGAAGGGCGTCACGACCCAAAACTTCTGCGTGCTGTCGTTGCAAAGTACAAAATCGACAGCACCAAGTCTTTGGTCGCCGCGTACAACATCACCAACGATAAAGACGAACGAGCCGTTCTCGTTGGGTGGTTGTGCAAGTACGGCAGCCGAAGCGAAGAATGTCTGACTCCCAAGTCTGTTCTCGAGTACTCAGAACTGGCGAACATCGCACCCCGTTCACAACACGACAAGGGCATTCTGAAGAGTGTTGTCGATACTCTCTGCTCCTATCTCTGCCAAAGAGAGTTCCTTAAGCCCAGCTTCGCCGTTGCCCTCTACAGAACACTCGTTCTCGTCGATTCTTCTGCGTACGGCAGCGTCGCGGATCTAATGCTGTTGGCAATGAATCTCCTAAACAGCCTCTCTCCAAAACCGAAGCTCGAGAGAGGAAACTTTGCGCGATACGAAGCGACATTTCTCGCACTGCAACAAACCTTTTTGTGCTTAATAATATCAATCGGAAAAACATATACGAAAAAGAAAAACAAGAGCTTCGTCGATCCATTGCAGCAAAGGAGAAAGAGCTGGAGCTTTCGTGCACGTATCACCCCGTGAACTTCCATTTCAAAGCGATTCAGCAGGCAGTGGAACGCCTCGAGACCAAAGATGCTCCTTCGCTTCCCGCACAAGCGCTGCGATGTGTCGCCTATGGATTGTGTGCGTTCTTTCACGTCTTTCACTGTGTTGGGAATCTGGCGAGAGGTGATGTCGATCCTGATGCTGTTCGGGATGCGTACAGACAAGGCCGAGCTTTCATTGTCGATATGGGAGTACCGAAGAGAGAGTGGTTTGACGCATTTCAAAGTCTGATAGACGCAAGAATAGAGGCATCGAAGGACGAAACGAAGCTTGGGCTCTTCGAGTCCAGATATGGTATTGCGATGGAAAACCAAAGACCGATGAAGAAAGGAGAGGATTTGAAGGCACTGAGATTCGGTATCGTCCAGGAGTTGGGCATTCTTGCAAACGAAGGACCATCCGACAACACCCGCGAGAACGCCACAACGATGTTGGTGGATCTGGCAACGCACCACTTCGTCGATGAAGGCTGGATTGAGGATGCCGATGTTCTAATCGCATTCTTGGATATCTTACATGAGCTACACAAAACCGATCAACGTGGTAAAGATGCCACGGGAGCGCTCAAAGTCCTGCATCATTCGTGCGAGAGATTTGCTAAAGAGGCGCTGACGGAATGGTTGGGCGGAAACACCATGGAAGACAAGCTTCGAGCGCAAAACCTGCAAAAACATGTCGTAGAGCGTAAGGACTTGTGCAACAAGATTCGCAGAGACATGGGGTATGTTCCTATCGCCATCATGGAGTCAAAGAGAGAGGAGTTAAGGAGAAGATACTTGTGTGATAGTGTCGCAACGGTATCACCGCAAATAGCGTGCAACTCAATGGATGTTCCTTGTTTCGCAGGTGACTTCCTTGTTCGGAGAAGGGTCTCCCAAACACGTCAAGGATGTGAAGCACCATGTCGTCATCTCTGAAGAAATCATTGAAAAGCGTCGGTCCAAAGCAAGATATGGAACGGATGAAACAATCCAAGGAATGGAAGAAAAAGGGAAGAGGTCCTCAAACCATAGAAGGGACCAGGCAAAAGAATACTACGAGAAGAGAACGAGAGTCACGAAACCCATTGCTCTGAACGACCTGTTCAAGCGTCGATCTCTCAAACCTGGAGGTCCGGAAAGCGAGGTTCGAAGCGTGCTTCTCTACGGAAACCCCGGCTCCGGTAAGACGTGTATCACAAGAGTCGTTGCTTACAAATGGGCATTGGGGGAAACGGCACAAGACCTCAGCGCCGTCTACTTAGTGCCGGTGAGATTTCTTAACGGTGTCGAGTCCGGAGAGCAGAAGTTGGAAAGACTCGAAGAAGCGATAACACAGATATGCTTCTGTGGAAGCCAGCATGCCTTCGAATACGAAGATCTGCTCGCTCAAGTGGAGCACGATCTCGCCGACCCTTCAACACTTCTCATGCTCGACGGAATGGACGAGGCAAATGACCACGCAAGAGAACTGGTGTCCACCGTATGGAAGCGTTCATGCAAGCTTCTGTTACTGTCTCGCCCCTACAACATGCGAGACTTAGAAAGACGTGTCGACGTTCAAGTGGAGTGCTTCGGATTCAACGACGAGCAACTCAGAGACTATATAAGGAGCGAACTGTCCGAGGACGATGCACCGAGACTCATTAGCTCTCTCGAAAACGCGACCGCCATGTGGCAGATGGCACATGTTTCCTGTGACGGCGCACATTCTTTGTTCCTTGTCAGAGGAACACGGTGGCGCGATCAAAGGGAAGAGAGCGAGCACATTTCAAGTATACAACGACATGGCGAACTACGTTTGGAAAAGGTTCGAAGAGAAACAAGCGGCAAGAAACGTGCAGAAAGGGGAGCTTTTTAAAGACTTGGAGAAGATTGCCTTCGAAGCGCTTCGGGCTTCGGAAGGGTCTGATTCTCATCCACGAAAGACTTGTCATGGCACACGCAACATCGAAGAATGCGGCTCGGGCTTTCAAAGAGAGCGGTCTCCTCTTGTTCGTTTTGGAGGGCCAAGAGTACTAATTCCCTCACCTGACGTTTCAGGAGTACTTCGCCGGAAGGTACATTGCGAGAGTCTTGAAGCAAAAGGGATCGGACGAGGACGTGACGCCGAAGACTCGGAAGAGTGCTCGATTTCATTCGCGGGGGAAAGTACGATGGGAAGCATGCTCTCACGCTCACCTTTGCAATGCATGCCTTCGCGGAAGGTCGGAACAAACATGCGTTGGAAGAGCTGCTTTCGACAGTGGACGAACAGCCCGTCGAGGTTCTCGGGATGCGACACTTTCTTTTGAGAATGCGAGTCCTCGAGGCAGGTCCTGGAAGAGACAGATGAAGACGACCTAGACGACCTAGACGACCTTCTAGACGACGAACAAGCAGTCGAGCTCGCCCATGGTGCTCGCTATCTGATCGAGCACACAATCGATGACATTCCTATTCGTGAAATCGTGATTGAAGAGTTCGAACATCGGTCTTGCGTTTTGCAAGGGTTTCCTCAGATTATCAACGACACGGTTGACGAAGCGAAGATAAAGTTTGCATGTGCGCATGACCTAACATGGATAGAAATGGCCAAGATCACAGATGTCCTAAAGCTAACAAGGCGCGTTCCGAAGCACGACTGTGGAATGACCCATCATATCTTGCAGCTAGTAAAAACACCCGATGATTGGTGCAAACCAAAAGAGTGCATCAGAAGGCTAACCTCTATCGCAGAACACTTTCCACAGCACGCCGGCGAGTTTCTGCCGACGCTGGCAAAAAGGAGCGGCGACGAAGACTCCGTCGTACGCGGCTCTGCAAGAAAGGCGTTGAGCAAGATAAAACCTGAAGACATTGTCATTTCAGCAATGTCAATTCTCTCTGCATATAATGCTGGTCTTTCGTTTTTCTTTGTGCAGCATGCATTTACGTTCGATCTCTCAACAAAACGTAGAATAATTTCCTTTGTCTTGCACACGACTTCTTTCAAAGAAGTTGGAAAGTGGAATAGAGATGATACTGACGCCTATGTTGGGTCTGTGAGACGAGAGTTTCAAGCGAAGTTTCCCGGATTGCTCGAGCATCTTTAAACAAAAGAGTAGTATAAAGCACAAGTTTATTTCTATGTTCATCGAGGTCGAGTGGCGGAGACGATTTGACATTCTCTCTTTCTGATTGGTCTGTTTCAGATCCCGCCAGGTCAATATCGCGCTACTTGTGTTAATATGCCGATTTGTTGACGAATCATGAAGCGTTTGTTGTTGTCTCTTGTTCTATGAACTCAAGTTCAAATGGTCGGTTACTTGGCGTGTCAATCACGGGTTTGCTGTACTGGAACAAACAGGACAATTTAAAGAAGCGTTTACTTGCGTGTGAGACGAAGAGTTTCCGAATTTCGGAAGCACGAAATTGATTTGACAGATCCTGCTTGAAACGAGCCAGTTCACAATGCATCTGACCTATCGCATCTGTTGTGCGGACGATTGATCCAACTCCTGCTCGCTCTGACGCGCACATCTCGCAGGACACTGCGCGAGAGTGCCACGACTACACAGGCGACAACCATGGTGTACTCCACTATCGCGCACTGCATGCCGTCGAGAGTATTCGGTGGCAGATCTCTAAGATGGTCGGTCCTGCATCTCGGCCAAGAGGCCTGCAGTTGAGTGACACGGCTATTGATCGCGGTGAGATTTCGTGTCCCGTTCCATGACAGGACGCGTTTCTATGAATGCACGTGTGCAGCATAACCGTCAAGAGTGCAAGACTGGACAGTAAGTCAGCGTTTGAAGAGATTACTCTGCTGCTTATCCATAATAGCTGACATCTGATGCGATTCATCAGAAAATCTTGACATTCGTTGTCGTTCGCACAAAGCTCTCCCTACCTCCATTCAGGAGAGGATGCTGGCGAAAACGTACCTCTGCAGCAGGCCATGCCTTCAGTCGTCATAGGTACATCTCGGAAGATGCGTGATCTCAGTTCGCCGTGGTGTATTGGATGATACACTGGTGCAGCATCCCAGACCCAAAAAGCTGCGTATGTGCAGCAGGCAAAGGGTTCGGGGCAAAGACCGTGGGATAGAACGGTGTGACGGAGCAAAGGTACCCGCCGCGCAGAGGCTTGCGTTGCACTGGCGCCAGATTCGCCGTCCGCGCTGTCCATTTGATAGACCATTCGATGTTGTCTCGGTCTGCGCAGAGAACCTTTTCGCCTCGACAACAACGGAGAGTCTTCTCGGGCGGCAGCTCAGTGCATCGGCTCCGAAAACATGGACGTCTTCCGCCTCTCGGTAAATGATGCCCATGTCGTTGTCAGCCCACAGAAGGTCGCCACACTGCAAAGGCAAGTGCACGCGAAGCCGCAGAGCTTCACGCAGCGCGGGGCGCCGTTTGGTCACCTTTCCGCGTTCTCACTGGTCGAAACAACGAACGCCCGACGCTTGTTGTCTGAGACACGCTCCGCAGATAGACGTGGAGGAACGGAGCGCATGATGTCCGGTACAGTCAGATGGCAGTCCGGAAGGCCTACAAATTCAATTACGCAGCTGAGTTTTGGCTTTTTGATTCAACCTTGCATTTCCCCGAGCGACCGGACTTTCTTCGCAACGGTGTCTTTCCGGCGTCAGAGCTTGCGAAAACATGAAGCGCGCCGTTCTGTGGACGTGGCTCTGCTTCCTTCTTCTCCCCCGTGCGACATCCGGTAGCCGTGGCGACGCCGGTTCAACTATCCGACTCCGCGACCGAGCTTTGTTGTTGCGTAAAGGTGCCCAGTCAGCGGCGGAGGCGGGCCTCGGCGACAGTCCCTTGAGCGTCTCGGCTTTCAAAACAAACGGCGAGAATGAAAAGGTGAAATCACGTAACCCTAGGTTAAGATCGCCGACGGAGGATGAGAACGTAGTTGCTGCTCGAGCGTAATGATCGCTACAAGGAGTCCACAATCCATGCAACGACGCCGCTCCATGTGGCAGCAGGGTCGGGAGATGCAGACCGTGTGAAGGTGTGTTGCGATACGCTGGAGGGTCTCTTGGTGACCGTCTTCTCTGCAGCGTCTTCTCGAACAAGGCGCGACAGTCGACGAGAAAGACGAAAACGGTTTTACCGCACTTCATTGCGCGGTGACGATGCCCTCAGGAGGAGTAAAAGACGCCAACGCGAGAGCAGAAACAGCGAGAGTAAGCACCAACGTGCGTAAGCCTGTCGGCTGTTATCGCTGCTGTGCAGGTTTTGCTCGACGCAGGCGCGAACGTCGACGCGAAGAACAACGAAGGAATGACTCCACTACATTTGGCGGCTGCGACAGGATGCGTAGAGGTTATTCAGGTGCGGTGTTCGATCTGTTGAGTGTCGAGAAAGACGCCTCTGCAGATTCTGCTTGACTACGGCGCATCCAAATCTGCGAAGGACATTTCCAGGACTGTTGTTCCACGCGACGTTGTGTGCGTCTTTGCGAAGGCGCATTGTTCGGCAGATCAGAAGTCTGCGATCGAGAGCATGTTGAATCCCGACGGGGATCGCGTTTCCAGCGACAGTGGTAGCGACGGGGATCGCGTTTCCAGCGACAGTGGTAGCGACAAGGATCGCGAACGTTTTCCGCGTCGGCGAGTTTTGCTGATTGTTTGTTCTTTTGGCCTTTTCATCTTGATGGCAGTTCTCATTGGTACTGCATGCTGCGTACTTCACGGGCCTTCTATGAGTTTCGACACAGCCGACCAGTTCTGCCCAGAACCAACAAAGACGGGATTGCATCGGGAAAGTGACGTTCTGTGAGTTTGGGCGGGTCAGGGTAGGATCAGATGCTTGGACTCTCGGGTACTCTTGGCATGCGCGAAGGATTTAATGGTGTCACTTCCCGCCACAACACCGCGACTCGACGCACAGCGAAATCGTGGTCGCATCCAAGTCACACTTCTGGCCTTCCATCTAGGTGCCTTTGCACGAGTACCTTTCTGAAACGGCGCGATAAGAAAGGACATCATCTCCTCTGTGGGCCACATCTGCTGCTTCAAGCTTTGCATTGGCCTCACAGACGGAACGCCCGAGAAGGCTGGTGGTGTGCTATCGCCACAGACGCATATGACACTATGCAGCATTGACTGCTGCTGAATGGCGCGTCTCGAAGCATTGAGATGGAGAGGTCACATCGTAGATCAGATACGTTTCGACAGATCTAGCAGCCCTTCGCGTACTGTTTGCGCCATCGACGTTTGATGAACGCTGCCTAACCATACGAGGGACCGATGCCTCGGACTTGGGAACCTTGCACCATTCACCCAATGCACTTCGACGCGTGTGTTGTCTCGGCTGTCCAAGGTCGCGTGCTTTCCAGGACCGGTTGCCGTCTGCGAGATGACGTCAGAATTAATGCTGTCTTTCTGCATCGCAGCGTTATTGTGGCATTGGGCAACGTCTCGTGCAGAGAGAGACCATTTCGTCGCGCATGAAAGGCGTGACTAGACGGCGACAGCGAAACACAGAACAGGAATCGTTGGAAGAGCTGCAGACGTACGTGGTGACGTCGCATGCGAACAGACCGACATCTACTGTGTGAGATTTCTGGCATCATCGTCAGAACAGTGCAGCGTAAGAACAGAGACTTAATACCTCGCGCCGAGAGAATGGGATGACCGCGTCGTATATGCGCTTCGGCCAAGGAGCTCGGCACGTAGAGGATCGAATCTATGACGACGTCGCTGGTGAGAATCCCAGAACGTTTTCCGCGATGCATACATGGCTCACCAGCGACTCCTGTCGGTTGTCACATCACCTGTCGAACAGAGCATCCGGTAAACGACGTGTGCAAGGGGAGAGAGAGCCTAAGGAGAATGCAGGCGGTGCTCAAACATGCGAATAGGTTTGCCATCTCAGGTTTTGATCTCGTAAACGCGACAGCGAATAGCGACGACGCTGTAGAGATCGGGACAGCACGATGTGACAGGTCCTGCGCGAAAGGGTCCTGTTCGCAAGGCATGTGATGCATCACGGCGGACCAAAGATCAGTCTGTCTACTCTAAACGTTTCTTTTAGGCATTCAGCGAACGACCCGAAAAGACAACGACGACGACAGAGTGCGCTCGCTGCACACAGTGCCAGTGAATGTCGCGTGCCAATGGCTAGACTCGTGCCCTTCTCATCTGGACCACTCAGCACGTTTTTCGAGTCTCCCACTGCAGTTATGCATCGCTAGAGTAACCACAGAATTCGTCGTCTCCATCTACAACAGGGCACAGTCGTAGAATGGCTGCGTCCGTTCGTAGAGAAGACAAAAATGATGCTGGAGCCTGCAGAGCACTCTGAAGAGAATTTGATGCTGTTTGCTTGTGACAAAAGCCATCGGAGTCGCACAATCCTGCATTCTTTGCAAGTAGCAGTCAACCAGACAAGGCTATCTCTCATCAGACTTCAAATAGCAGTCGTCAGTTAAGCTGCATGCATGACCCACTTCATCTGTCCATCAGATTCTGCCGCACGCTTAACGGCGAGCAATTTGGACAGATAATGCCAGATGGATGCTTTGGCACTGCATCTGCCTAGATGCACAGGGACACTTAGACACATCGCAACTGAACCATTCTCCACGAACTCGTCTCCAGAGCCACACAGTGTTGCAGGCGAAGTGTGTGACACGAGCAGCTGTCGGCAGCAGACAGCAGATTCGCCGTTCCATCTGTACATCTGACGCAACCCATTCAACGTGATTTTTGCGCGAGTGAAAACGCGCTTTGCGTCATAACGACGACGGAAAGTCTTCTCCGGGGACGGCGAGCCGCGACAACCCCGAAAACGCGAGGACTGCTTCGTCCTGGAAAATGATGCCCATGTCGCAGTCAGAAGACGGACTGCGCGTACACGACGGGTACAGGTACGAACAACTGAGACGGGCTTCGCGAAAGCTAAAATGGTCTCCGGTCGCCTTGTCGGTGTCCGACTGCCCAGAAAACGGACGCCCGAGGTTTGCCGCCTGTCAGCACGTTCGGCAAGTAAACGTGAAGGAGTACAGGTGATGTCCAGTACATGCGCATGACAGCGCGGACAGCGCCGACAGCCTACAAATTCCATTATTCATCTTCGTCAGTGTCTTGTGTCCAGCATCGCAGTTCAGACCGAGCGAAACGTTCCTTGTTTTTCACAGACGCGTAGACGTTTAACTTCGCGGGAACATGAAGTTCGTCGCTTTTTACGTCTGGCTTTGTTGTCTGGTGCTTCCCCGTGCGACATCCGGCAACCGAGGTATCACCAGCGGTTAACACCACGTGACGTAGTCAAGTGCGTGTCTCGTTGGTCGAAAGGAGCGCAGCTGTCAGCGGGGGTGGACGGCGGAAACATCCCTTCGCACGTCGCAGCCGTGCAAACGAAACACGAAATCTATCACGTGGAACCCCGTAACCCTATGTCATGCGTCTCAGTGGAAGCTGTCGGCGTAGGTGCTGGTCGAGCGCAACGCAAGCGTCCATGCGCATGGGAATTGGGGAGAGATAACGCTGCCGCCTCTTCACGAAGCGGCGAGTGATGGAGACTTAAAAACTGTGAAAGTATATCTTGTCAGTATGACAAGGCTTCGTAGTGAACAACCTCTCATGAACAGGCTCTGCTGGATAAAGGAGCAGACATCGAAGCGGTGGACGAAGACGGAAATACGCCACTCCACTATGCGGTGACAAGTTTTCGTGCGGAAATGGCGAAAGTGCGTCTCGACTGTAGAAAGTTTCGTTAAAGTGGTTTCCTTCGCAGTATCTACTCAGTAGAGGCGCAGATATCGAAGCAGCTGATGCTGACGGTTATACACCTCTTATGGCGGCAGTAGAGTATGGGCAGGTCGTAATGCTAAGAGTGCGTCCCGGTGCGCGGAAGAAGCATTCTTGAAGAAACTCGCTGTTGTAGGTTCTCATCGACAGAGGCGCAGACATCGAAGCGGTTGGCGAAGCCGGAATGACGGCACTCCACTATACGGTGGTGCGTGATCGTGCGGAAACGGCGGAAGTGCGTCTCGACTGTAGAAAGTTTCGTTAAAGTGGTTTCTTTCGCAGTATCTACTCAGTAGAGGCGCAGATATCGAAGCAGCTGATGCTGACGGTTATACACCTCTTATTCTGGCAGTAGAGTATGGGCAGGACAGAATGCTAAAAGTGCGTCCCGGTGCGCGGAAGAAGCATTCTTGAAGAAACTCGCTGTTGTAGTTTCTCATCGACAGAGGCGCAGACATCGAAGCGGTGGACAAATACGGAGATACGGCACTCCACTGTGCAGTAGCGGATGAAGAAAGTGTGAAAATGGTGAAAGTGCGTCCCGACGTGTCCGAGATTTGTTTAGAAAAGCACACGCCTGTGTAGATCCTTCTTGACGCAGGCGCCGATATCCGCCCAGGCAACACTGGACTGACGCCTCTCCATTATGCGGCAATAATAGGGAACGTAAAGATTGCTAAGGTGCGTTATCTGGTTTGTCTCTTGTTCAGTACGCACGTGATGCATTCACAGGTGCTCCTTCATCACGGCGCATCGAGGACGGCAAAGGACGACAACGGGAATACTCCATACGATCTCGCGTGCTTGTATCCGTGGTATTGTTCCGCACGTGAGAAGTCTGCAATCAGGAAGATGTTGGATCCCAGCGCGGATCGCGGCAGCGGCAAAGATCATTCCGGCCGAATTCTGCTGATAGTTTTGCCCATTGTCTTTGTTGTCTTGCTGGTGGTTCTTATCCTTGGCATTGCCTATTACAAGGGCTTTCTTAGCTTTCGACGCAACCAACCAACCGAATATATACTTGCCCAAGACCAATAGACAGATGGTGGAATCGAGAAAGCGAAAGTTCAACTGTGTATGCTTTCGTGCGTCACACTGCTGTCTCTCTACGATGTTTTAGCTTTTCTCTTTGCGAAGCCCCGGCGAACACTTGTATTGATGTCGGGAACCGTTGGCCTTGCCAGTTGAGGCGTTTTTTATTTGCGCTGTCTTCTGTCTTCTGGACACGATGTTTCATCGAAGGCAACGTCGAGACCGTTCTACATAAGATCTCGACAAAACGTATGAATCCTAATTTAATTGCGACTATCTTAGCAAAGGGAGAAGAGAAGGGTGAAATCCTTGCGTTCTAACAGACAGGGACACAGAGGTTTGAAGTTTACAAACTGCGAGTTCTGAATGCCGCATTCACGTCGTTTCCGCTGACGATGTCGCAAAGTGACATCGTTCGACAGAATGTGTCTAGAGGGAGTCTCACAGACAGGTCGACCATTTCTCCTTCGACTTTCGCCGAGACCCTGAGATCGTGGCCTGAAGCAATCGAGATGGATTTCAGATTTCAGCGACTAGAGAGATGTGGTCTGTCATGTCCTCGAGGGCAGACATGGATGATCAGACATCGCCGATCCTGTAGAGAACGGCAGTGGTCGTACAAGACAGAGTGTGACCAGAGTGATAATGGGCACTGTGTATTCAGCTGTCCATTCACCGTCAAGCATCTCGGTGACGCGACAGTCCACCACACTCTATCTGTCGCTTGTGCATTCGTCAGTTCTGCATCGAGCAGCGCTGGTGATCCACTGGTCAATGCTGAGGTAAAGAGTTTGGCGCGGGGACCGTCGGTGAGCACTCACTGTGTAGTGAGGCGTCATTAAGTGACAGGCGACCGAGTCCACCAAGCACACAACGCAGTGGCGTCTGCGCTGGACTCTTGCCCTGACTTCAGTAAACTCCTCTAGATTGCAATGCTGTGTACAGAGCATTCTCCGATAGGTCACTCATTCGTTCGTGAAGACTTTGCATTCTACTCGGTTAGATTTTGTGTCGAGATGGATGATCCGCTCTGCGACTGTCGATCTGGCCAGGAGCAACAGGTTTCTCTAAGGCACGCACAGCCTGAGGTGTACCGCCGCAGTGATCATTCAGTGTCGAGTCGAGTGGACCATTGACTGAAGGAAGCATCATCCCCTGCAGTATTGCCATTCCGACGGTAGATCCTGTCCAGTTGCTATGAACGGTGAATCCAGGTGTTAGAGATCTCTCTCGAAACCTACGTCAGATACCGCAGAGCACAACGTGATGGGGGACAACACATGGGAAGACAGATCTGCAAGCTCGGATCAATGCCATCCATGTTTTGTTGTTCAGCAATGACGCGACACATGACGATGGCGTACGATGCGACGAACTTCAGCAACCTTGATTTCACTTTGCTGTTGGCGATTTCTCGACGAACTCGTAAAGGTGTGAAGGATTTCCCGAGTAGGAGGCATCCGCCGTCCATCCCTGGGATCTATCGACCACGGCAACCTCCGAGCGCAGCGATACGGAGCTCTACTCTGTTGTCAGCGGCCCTTCGTAGCGGCCCTTCGTACATCGGTGGCACCGAAGCATTCCGTCCGATGCGGGACGGTCCACGACGGATAGAAAAACAAGAGGACGCGACTCGGCCGTCGTGCGTAACGAAGTGTGTCCGTTACGGTAGCGCCACTCTCAGACGAATGGAGTCTCTCCATCCGCCTTGCAGAGGGACTGGCGCGTGTTCCGACTCGGAAGACGAAAAAGCGACCGCGGAAGGCCGCTGCGTGGAAAAACACTGCAGGGAACCGTCGCAGAGATAAAGCCGCTCCCCGCGGGCGGTTTTCATTCGCGGACCTCGTGTTCGAAAATGATACGTAGATTCCTCTTCGACATTTTCACGATTCTCAACCTTCCGCCCCGACGAACGAGAACGATGAGGCTGGCCTCTTCCGCGTGGCTCTGCCTTCTGCTCTTTGCCCAGCGCGACTCGACTGGCAACAGCGGTACCGTCGGATATACATCTTCGAGAACGACAATGCTTCGCTGCGCTTTAGACTTCGTCGTGTACGGCGCATCCGACAACCCATCGCCGTCGAGCTTCACGGTAAGACGCGCTCAGGTTGTTGTGACATTCCTGACTAAGCGGCGGCTCTGTTGTCTTCATCTTCAGAACGAAGACACACATCGAGGTAACAAGGCATGCGCATGGTGTTCTCGAAGGATCTGAGCTTCTTGCTGCCTAGGAATCGACCGCACTCAAGTCTCAGGCCAAGTGCTCCGACAGACGACTGAGGTGCAGTCACCGCCGCGGAAAACCAATGCAGTGTTTTGTGCAGGATGGCGGCGGGAGAGAGACAATGGTTCAGGTAGAACGATGCGTTCATCCATACCACCACGGCTACAACAACTGTCGCTGCTTCAGGACGCTGTTGACGGAGGAACAGCAACGGACTCTACTGGCACGAACGTGTGGACTCCGCTCCTCGATGCTGCAGCGTGTCAAGATATAGAACGCGTGAAGGTGTGCACGAATCTGGTTGCGTTTCACTATGACGGCCGTGATCGCAGCATCTGCTTGACGAAGGCGCAGACATCGAAGCGAGAGGTCGAAGTGGACTGAAGTCGATTCATTGGGCAGCAATTACCGGAAACGCCGAACTCGCAAAGGTTCGGCGACGTATCCGCCGCCGTTTCGAAAGGATGCAAGGCGTCGAGTAGGTTCTCCTTGACCACGCCGCAGATATCGAGGCGAGAGATTTCCACAGAAACACGCCGCTGCATCAGACAGTGCAGCAAGGACATACGACAGCCACAGAGGTTTGTCGGCACGGCGCATCGCCGTCTCGTGATGTATGCCTGTCGATGCAGGTTCTCCTTGGCCGTGGAGCAGACGTCGAGGCAAAGGATGGTAATGAATGGACTCCACTTCAGTGGGCAGCATTTCGTGGAAATGTCGAAATCGCGACGGTTCGTCGATGCTCGCCGTCTCGTGATGTATGCCTGTCGATGCAGGTTCTCCTTGATCGTGGGGCAGACGTCGAGGCGAAGGACACTGAGGGATGGACTCCACTTCATCGAGCTGCATTTCGTGGAAATGCCGAAATCGCAAAGGTTCGTC
Source organism: Botrimarina sp. (assembly GCA_965263145.1). Taxonomy (GTDB): domain Bacteria; phylum Planctomycetota; class Planctomycetia; order Pirellulales; family Lacipirellulaceae; genus CAYGQU01. Next base: position 302,824 of record CBDHGO010000004.1, on the reverse strand, counting down.
GACGTATCCGCCGCCACTTCGTAAAGATGAAGGTTGTCGAGGTAGACTCTCCTTGACCGTGGCGCGGATGTCGAGGCGACAAGCCACGACGGATGGACACCACTCTATCGGGCGGCATTCTGTGACGAGGGTGAATTCGCAAAGGTTCGTTGGCGTATCCCTTGGCTGTTTCGTGACGAACGGTTGCCTTTGATGTAGACGCTCCTTGACCGAGGAGCAGATATCGGGGCAAAGGGCAGATTCCGAAAGACTCCACTGCATCGAGCAGGACAGTATGGACACGTCGACGCCGCAAAGGTCCGTTGACGCGAGTTTTCCCGTTTTTCCTCACTAAAGGCAGTCGATGCAGATCCTCCTTCATCGAGGAGCAGACACCGAGGCGAGAGACCATGAGGGCTACACTGCTCTCCACTTGGCAGCCTCTTACAGATACGAGGAAATCGTCAAGGTGGTCCGAAGATCTGCCGTTCAGGCCGCCTAGTGCGACATCGTTGTTGGCGCAGGTCCTGTTGGGTTACAAAGCCGACATTGAGGCGAAGAGCGCATTCGAAGAGACGCCACTTCATCGAGCAGCGTACGCTGGACATGTCGAAGTCGTAGAGGTGCGTCGGTATCCGTTCCCCGATTCGCGAGGCATAGCCGCCGACGCAGGTTCTCCTTAACGACGGCGCAAACATCAAGGCCAGGGGTGGTGACGGGAGGACACCACTTCACTGCGCAGCAGTTGATGGAGAGGCTGATAGCGCTAAGGTGCGTCGAATCCGTTTTTGCAGCGCCGTGAAACATGGCCATCGCGCAGTTCCTACTCGATCGGGGCGTCGAGATCGAAGCGACCGACGTCGATGGATGGACGCCACTTCACTGGGCAGCATACCATGGAAAGATTGAGGTCGCAAAGGTGAAAAGACGCAAACGGTTGACATTCTCGTGAATCTAGCCGCCGATCACAGGTCTTACTTCGGCACGGTGCACTCAAACGGGCTGAGTCCATAGATGGAATGATGCCACACAATGTCGTATGCAGTAGCCGGCACTACGCGCAGTGTTCTGCCCAAAACAAGTCTGCCCTCAAGTCCATGTTGGACCTTGACGCGTCTGCGCTTGAGTCGGAGGTGGCTCCCGACGACCCGTTTACACCAGTGTCCGAGGCGGCTCCTGATGAAACCGCTCTATTGTGTGCGTCGTCTCCCGAGAAGGTTGACCGCAGCTGTAATTGTTCGGTTTGGAGAACTCTGTTGATTGTTTCTTGCGTTGTCCTGGGAATCGTCCTTTTGGTTATTGTTGGATGTTACACAGTTCGTCGACTTTCCAAGTCGGGTGAAGGTATAAGTCCTTTGTTTTAGAATGGACAAACGACCAACTGCATCTCTGCGAAGATGGGCTTGAACGGAGAGAGGTGCTTGGGGCTTTTGGAAACCGATGGCGTGATTGGAGGATTTAAATGTGTCACGCGCGGCGCTTGTTCCAATGACGTGGCGGCGCGTGCGAAGTGGAATCGTGGCCTCCGTCGAGGTCTGCATCGAATGGAGTCGCACGAAGAGGCGCGATGTTCGTATTCAAGGTCTCGACCTCTGTAAGGACAAAAACGCAATGTGAGACATTTAACTAGGGATTTGCTCAGGCACACCGACTGGAATGAGAACGGACGTTTCTTCAGTCTCCGTCGAACCATTGAGTAATCGCCGTAGCAATTCTGAGAAACACGTCCTCGCTCCCGTGACGTTATCTCGCAATCCGCTGACGCGTTTGCATATCCGTCAACCGTGCGTTAACGCTGGGAGCTTTTTGTCGTCAAACACACGAGCGCAGACTAATCTGCGGCCGTAGACGAGTATGGTATCCAGTGTGATGTGACACTCGTTGACGGACGTCGTCCGGTCGATGACATGTCGGCTTATGTATATGGACGACGATGCGTTGGTGGCGTCGACAGAAGAAACGCCTGAGACAAGGCGACAACTCTGGTTTTACTATTCCGGAAGTCTTGACGACGACGCAACCACACTCAGCCGCACTAGTGATGCGCGTCTCGACGCGATATTGGGAGAAAATGGAACTGCACTGCCATAGGTTATGCCGATGAGTCTGAGGCGACGGTCTTTCAGAGCCTCACGTCGTTTCTGAGCACGAACCGGATGACGCCTTCCAGGCGCATGGCGCCCTTCGTCCTATGCTCAAGGCCTTCTGTTGTCAGTTCGGTGCTCGAAGAGTGCTTCCAAGCGCGGTCCTCGGCGACCTCGTCCGTCAAGACCTCTGCGACACGATAGAAGTCCTTGTAGGTCTGCTGAGCGTGAAAGCTCTTTCCAGGTACGAAAGTACTGCAGAACGGCCGGACGCCTTACGGAAGTCGCGACTGTTTTTTGCTGTTCAGTTGGTCCGATGCCTTTGAGCGTGACAGCAAGTTTCGATAGGTAGACACGACCGGGCCGGAAGCGTCGGATGTGACTGAGAGGACACCGGCAGATGCCTTTTAGAGAGGGATGCTGCGGTATCGTTGCGGAACGGGTGGACGTGTCTGAGCGAACAGCAGCGGGATTCGATTCCTCGAACGACGAGACGCGAAGCGTTCGAGGACAGAGCGAGCTGCGTGACTAAGAATGACAGAATCTCTTTGGCTCCGCCACGGTATGCGCTTCTAAACAGAAGAACACTCGACAATCTCCCCCGAAAGTGTGGGTGACGCGAAACACAAATCTAGATCCTTGCGGAGCTTTCCAGAGCAAAAAGAACCTTGTCGCCCTAGGCGCATATAAGAAATCGGATGTGACAGGAACGCGACGGATGGCTCACGAGTCTGTGAAGCCAGTTTTACTGCACAATCTGACAGCAAACGATATTCTTTCCAGCAAGTCGCCGACAGGAGCAAAGCAGTCCGCTCAGTATTCAAGAACGGCGTTTCTTGGTGAAAGAAGCATCGGGAGGTATGTGATCGATCTTTCTCCAGAGATGGTCTCCAGTGCGCCTGTACTTATCTTCTGTCACGTGGAAACTGCGTCGATGCCTTCTGCTCAGGCCGTTGCCTGATCCCGGCTTTCTTTACGATCGCATCCCTGACAAATTATGATCTTGTGAAGAAATATAGACGACAGAGCATGTGCCAGCGAATGCCGCTTGCAAGTCGCAGACTCGTGCCCTTCTCCTCTAGATCGCTCTGCATGACTGTCGAGTTTCCAACTGGTGCTGCGTGGATTGCTCAAGTAATCACGATACCCGTTGACTCCATCTACAACAGGAAACAGTCGGATGGCTGCGTTCGTTCTTAAAGAGGATATAGATGGTGCTGGAGCCTGCAGAACATTTCGTGAGATAGATGCTGCCTACTTGTGCCGAATGCCATCAGAATCACACGATTCTGCAATCTTCACATGAAACAGTCATCCTGAAAAGCGATCTCACACTTCCAGGAGACATCGAGTAGCAGCGATGTTGCATTCACAAGCATCCTCTTCTTTATCCATCCTCAACTACGAGCAATCTGAATAGCTACTGAAGGACGGATGCTTTGGCACTGCATCTGCCTACATGCACAGGGTACTAGACACATCGCAACTGAACCATTCTCCACGAACTTGTCTCCAGAGCCACACAGTGTTGCAGGCGAAGTGTGTGACAGGAGCTGTCGGCAGCGGACAGCAGATTCGCCGTTCCATCTGTACATCCGATGCAATCCATTCGATGTGATTTCTGCGCGAGTGAGAACGCGTTTCTCGTCCGAACGACGACGGAGAGTCTTCTCCGGGGACGGTGAGCCGCGACAACTCCGAAAACGCGAGGACTGCTTCGTCCTTAAAAATGATGCCCATGTCGCAGTCAGAAGACGGACTGCGCGTACACGACGGGTACAGGTACGAACAACTGAGACGGGCTTCACGAAAGCTAAAACGGTGTCCGGTCGCCCTGTCGGGGTCCGACTGCCCAGAAAACGGACGCCCGAGGTTTGCCGCCTGTCAGCACGTTCGGCAAGTAAACGTGAAGGAGTACAGGTGATATCCAGTACATGCGCATGACAGCGCGGACAGCGCCGACAGCCTAAAAATTCCATCATTCATCTTCGTCAGTGTCTTGTTTCCAACATTGCAGTTCAGTCCGAGCGAAACGTTCTTTGTTTTTACGGACGCACGGACGTTTAACTTCGCGGTGGCATGACGAACGCTGTGCTCTACGTCTTGTTTTGTTTTCTGCTCGTTCCTCGCACGACATCCGGCAGCAGTGGTAACGCCGGTTAAACCATTGGACGCCGCGGTCGAGCTTGTCGTTGCGTAAAGGTGCCCAGTTGTCGGCGGAGCAGAACACCACCGGAGACATTGTCTCGAGCACCGCAGCCTTTGAGACGGACAACGAAAATGGAGAGGTAGAACGGCGTAAGTGCGCCTGCGGAAACTGACAGTGTAGCTGCCGTTCCAGCGCAATGCTCGCTACGAGGATGTTTTCTCTACGACAACAATACCGCTTCATGTGGCAGCATTGGAAGGAGATGTAGACCGCGTGAAAGTGTGCTTCGATATGCGATGAGGTTTGTTTGTCATCGTCTTCTGTGCAGCTGCTGCTCCACCAGGGCGCGAACGTCGAAGCAAAAACCAACCGTGGCAATACGCCACTGCATCTGGCAGCGGCGACAGGATGCATAGAGGTCATTCAGGTGCGGCATTCGATAGACATGGAGCTGTGCGACGAACAGGTGGTGGCAGGTTCTGCTTGATTACGGCGCATCCAAGAAAGCGAGGAACGATGACGGCGACGTTCCACGCGACCTAGTGTGCTCCTTCGATGATGCACACTGTTCTGCGAGTCAGAGGGCTACCGCCAGGGACATGTTGAATCCCGGCGGAGGTAACAACCTCGGCCTAATCATTGCACTGGTCGTTTTATCCATCGTTTTGATAATCACGGTAGCACTTCTTTGCCGTTACAGTGCAAGCTGCCGAAACATCAGAAACTACAACACCGACGAACTCCTCTACACCGCAATCTGGAGAGCCGGTGGACCCTGTGGACCCTTCGGACCCTGCCAAGCCTACAAAACCTGCGTAGAATGCATAGTCGCTGTAATCTGCGGAGGCCGCGGAGCCAGATGACTCATCTAGTCCATTGTGCCCAAAACCAACACACATCTGCTTGCATCGGCAACATGAAAGCTCAAGTGCGTGACCTGGTGTGCGTTACACTGCTGCCCCTCTACGATGTTTTAGCTTTTTCTTTGCTGAGGCCCGACGAACACTTCTATTGGTCCTTTGTCAGTTGAGGCGTTCTTTTATTTCCGTTGTCTTCTGCTTTCTGTACATCATGTAGTACGGAATGGCAATGTCGAGACTGTTTTGCATAAGGTCTCGACAAAACATATAAATCTTAATTTGAATGCGACTAGCTTAGTAAAGGGAGAAGGGTGAACTTCTTCGCGTTCTAACAGACCGGGCACAGAGGTTTGAAGTTTACAACAAGCTGCGAGTTCTGAGTGCTGAATTCACGTCGTTTCCGCCGACGGTCTCCGCTGACGATGTCGCAAAGTGACATCGTTCGACAGAATGTGTCTAGAGAAAGTCACACAGACAGGATGACTTCGACATTCGCCGACATCTGTCGTCGTGGCCTGAAGCAATTGAGATAAATCCAGCATTCAGTGACGAGAGGGATATGGTCTGGCATGTCCTCCAGAGGTAGACTGGATGATCAGACATCACCACCGATCCTGCAGAGAACGGCAGTGGTCACACGGGACAGAGTGTGAGCAGAGTGAGAAAGGGCACTGCTTTGATGATTCGTGGAAAAACAGATCTTCATTGCCCAAGTTTGGAAGCAGGAGGTTCTATTCCCGCGCGAGCACAACACGCAAGGCACAGCAATGTCGAAGAACGCAGCTGACAGTAGGTGACGTGACATGATGATGCCGAGTGCCGAAGACGTTCATCTGAATAAATCGCCGCCGACATTGTCATCTACAGACCGCCGTCTGACGTCACATCACACGACACTGGGTCGACTGTCTCGTCTGTTCATGAACACGTCTAGGATGCAACGTCGCTGGTCATTGCATCCATGCTAGCTACCGCCATACGCACCCTTTAGACACCGTCATAGGTCATTCGCGATGGGATGCTGTAGGGAGTGAGGGGTCGCTTCGGAGAGCAAGGGGATTGCGTAGCGCGATACGATATACGCCGACGCTGTCGACTACACGATAAGGTGTTGAATCTGCTATAAATGGGTTCCTGTTCCGCAGAAGAAGGTTCAGTATCACTCTTGGAGTCGGTCTCCCCTTTCGAAATGAGTTTTTTTTCGGCTGAGCGGAGGATAGTGTCGGCGTTTGCGAATGCACCGCAGTCCCGATGCGACAGACGGATGCAGTTCTGTCATCTGCGCTATCCAGATGTTGATCCTCTCCTCAAGGTCAGCCAGTTCGTGCTTTCTCACTCGAGCAGACGGTGTTTATTCTGTGAGGTCGTCCGCTGTCCGGCAATTGCTTCGTCTTTGCATATCCCGCTTCTTCAGTAAGCGATACTCAATCCCCATAACATGTTGCCGAAGAGCCGGCCTTCGTGTTTTGGGATCCCGCTCCGCAAAGCTCCGTTTCTCTAGAGACCTAGCACGTGCGATAGGCCGGTCTTCTGAGTATCGACCCGTGTCATTCATTACCTAGATGACATGTTCTTCTAACTTGGTCTTCGACTGTCACATCTTCTGACATCTCGAATCCGCGACTGCGTCGCGTTTCTTCGGCCATTTGGACGACTCAGTGGAGACAGACGTGCTTTCCCGCAGTCCGTTCTCTCGATACGGTGGAATACGGTACGGCTCATCGTATATCGATTCAGTGACTGTGACTGGACCGCAAGAATCGAAGCGGAGGGCTTCTTGTGTCAATGGCGGCCGGCTGACGATGTGACGTCGACACAGACGTCGTATCACCTTAGCGGACAGGTATTCTCCCTCTCGCTGCAGAAGAAGCGCCGCGCCTGCCAGAGTGCTCCTCTCGAGGCGAACGGTCCACCGAAGTCCACGTGGCGAGACATCCGTCGACACTGTGTGTCGCCAAACAACGCCTCGAAGAGTCCTTTAGGACGTCCAGGAGCGCGACGCACTTCCCACACGCTGAGACTTCGCGTCTTCCTTCGCCTCCACGGAATAGATGTCGAGGTTGTCGTACGGTACGGTGGCTGTGCCCGTCTGAGAAGTGGATGTGACGGGAGGACCTGAAATCTCGAGAACGCAACGGACATGTGAAGGCATTCGAAACTTCGTTGAAGAATTGCGCTCCGGTAGATCTGAAGTTATGACTGAGTTCACTGCACAGATGACAGGATCAAAACAACGGATGGTCTCGGTGAGCGGCATCGATGAAGGACGGCACATGCGCCAAAGAACTCTCCGCAAATGGGCGTAAGGGAGAGTCATCAACGACGGAAGTTAGATGACAGGGGCGGACGTCACGTGCATCCTCCAGTCATGTCTCGACGTCGCATCTTTGTCCGAACGCTGCATTCGAGTGCGCGTCGAGCTGCCTCGACGAGTTCTGTACGTCTCCGCACTCCGTTCGCCGGGCAACATGACGCGCGCCGTTCTGTACCTGTGGCTGTGCCTCGTTCTCGTCCCGCAGTCGACGTGGGGCAGTCGCGGTGCCGTCGCCAGTCGCCGCATCCCTTCCCGCAGCTAAGCACCGATGTCTAGGTTTCGCGCCGCTCGACTCGGCACACAGCCGGGGTAACCTCACAACCAAGGTACGCTACGCATTCCTCAGAAATTCACGACGCATGGAGGTGCGGATGGACCCTGCGACAGTTCGGACGCAAAGCTCTGTCAGGTGCATGGACACTCGAACGCCGTCCGTCGTCGCAAGACGCCGACTGCGTGTAGGAATCCACCAGCTCGAGTCTTCGGACGCAAAGGTGACGGCGCGGGTATCTACGAGGCGGAATGAAGGCGTGACTTTTGGAGCAGGGCTACGAAGCGCTGAAGAAGACGGATCGGCTTTCCGGGGAGAAGAAGACGCACTGTCTCGCAGAGAACGCATGCATCGGTATGCTTCATCGACATGCTATGACTCTCACGGCAGCGAACGTACAGACGCGAACGACTGCGACGAAGGATTTCTCCCCTATCCTGCATCGCTCAATTCTGGCACCAGAGAGAGAGAGAAATTCGTTAAAGCCAGGAGGGGCGACGCCACGGTCAGACGAATGGAGTCTTTCTATCCGTTTTGCAGAGCTCGTGTCGCGCTTATCGACTCGGGAGAAAGATGGTCGGCGATAGAAGGCAGCTAGCTGCACGGCGAATGTATAGTACGAAACCGTAAGGGGACAAATCTGCAGACCATGGATGCATGATTCATTCGCGAATCGAACTTCAAAAACAGACGCACTGTTTGTCGACGTTTTCGAAGGTCAGTCTTGCGCACCAGCGAAACACGAGCATGAAACTGACGGCCGCCATCTTGTGGCTCTGCCTTCTGTTCTTTGCTCCGCGCACGTCGACAGGCAGTCGTGGTACCGTCGTTCACGCATCTACGTCGACGCCTGTGTCTTGCTGCGTTGCAGACTTCGCAGCGGACGGCGCGTTGTCTGTCAACTCCTCCTTCCCGGCGAGATTCGCGGTAAGACTCGCGTTGTCTTGGTCTTTCACTGAATGGCGTTTCCGAGGGCCAGCCTCATCTACAGAACGCAGGAGACACACGTGATGAAGGTAACGAGACACGCGTGTGCACGACCTCGCCGCTCGGTCGTCTCGCTCCGTAGTGTTACGTCGAGAAAGCGCAAAGTTGGAAAGTTCGGAAACGTGTGTTAAAAAAGGCTGTTCGGACAACTGGTTCCCCTTTTTATTATCAGTTGTCACATCACGTCTTTTCTAATGCTTCTCTTCATCTTCATTTCCTTCAGCTCCTGTCTTCTTCATGACAATCGCTTCCCTGCGCTGCACTCCGAGAATGGAAGCGTCGCAGTTGGTCGCGATGCACGAGGAAAGGCTTCGACGAGGAGGAGGCTTGAAGGTAGTAGAGCTGAGGGGAGAAGCGGCGTTGAATGAGATATGGTCCCTTCCATTGAGGGGCCAGCTTGTTGCCGTGTGTTTGGGCTGATTGATGGTCAAAAAGAAGAACAGGTTGTCCCACGGCAAGGTCGTCAGAGCGATGCCGGGCGGCGTCATGCTTCTGCTGCTGGAACTGCATCTGGGTATCGAGTGCGGTCCAGCGGGCGGCGAGAAGATCTTGATGGCGTGTTGGGTGGGCCATGTCGGAGCTTGGTGGGGTGGAGAGCGGAGGAGGAATGGGGTGGAGGCGTGGCTGGTATCCAAAAGCGATTTGGGCCGCGCTGAGGTGAGTCACTGAGTTGGGATGTGAGTTCAGCAGAGCCTGAATCTGCGGAAGGTGGGCGGCCCAGTGACTGTCAGTCGAGATGCGTTGAAGGCGGCGGATAACTTCTTGGTTGAGACGCTCGACGGTGCCGTTACATTGGGGCCGATAAGCGGGAATGGTGCGGCGCGCGATGCCGCGAGTAGACATCCAGTTGGAGAGCTGGTTGCCCACGAAAGCGGGTGCGTTGTCCGTCTGGAGGGATTCTGGATGGCCGAAGAGGGAGACCCAGCGCTCGAAGAGCTTGATGATGGCGCGGGCGTTGGCGGCTGAGGAGGGAGTGAGCAGACAAAAACGAGTGCAGAGATCGACGGCGGCAATGATATAACGCTGAGTGCCGTCGGGCTTCATGGGTCCGATGATATCCAGGCCTACGCACTGATTCATTTGCTGCCAGGTGTTGAAGGAGAGGGTGGTCGGCTGGTCATGGCGCGCAAATTTTTGGCACGTGGGGCAGCTGCGCACCCAGTGCTGCACGTGAGCGTGAGCGTCGGGGAAGTAGACCATTTCGTGGAGCCGTTGAAGCGTCGTGTGGATCCCGTAGTGGCCTCCCTGTTCGTGGGCGCGGTGAAGCCAGGAGGAGATCTCAGCGGGGTCCAGGCAGCACGGGCGCCACAGTAGGCCGTCTGCGGAGTATTCCAGTCGGTCGTGACGGTAGCGGAAGTACTGGCTGCGTTGTCGGAGACGTGCCCGCTGTTGTGGTCCGGCATCGTCCGGGCAGCGGCCGGTCTGGAGGTAGGCTTTCATCTGAAGGTACCAAGCCGGCCAGTCGCGACGAAGCGGGGTGGCCTTCAAGGCCGTGTTATCGGTGGGTGGCTGCGCGAGCTCCCGGCGGAACCACGGACTCCTACTGAGGAGGTCGGCGACGGTATTTGCCACGCCGTCGACGTGTTCCACGCGGCCAGCTGCCAGATTCAGAGTGTCCAGCTGCTGCTGCACCAAGAAACTCTGGTCCTTGGTGCCACTAGCCTGTTTCACGACGGTGGCGTCGGTAAAGATTGTGAGTTGCTTCCCCAAGATGAGGTGTCTGACCTCCTTCAGCGCTCGTTCCATGCCAAGTAGTTCCGCTTTCCCGCTGGACTGGAACTTCTCGCGCTGGAAGCCTCCCGCTCCGAGGCGCAGCAGCTGTCTCTTGTCTCTGCTGAACAGCGCGTATCCAAATCCGTCCCTGCTGGCATCGACGTAGAGATCCACCTGACGGCTTGTATCGGCGGGTCGAAGGTACCACAAGCGGCCCGTTGCTTGGATAAGGTTCTTCCATCGGTTGGGATCTCCCTTCCAGTATTCACTGATCGTCACGGTGTCTGCGTTGCACAGCTTCTGTAAGGCCGCTAGGCTCTTGACGTCGATTCGACAGAATTGGAGCAAGGCGCGGATGACTCCCAAACAGGACCTGACCTCCGTCCGTGTTTGTGGCGGCTTGGCAGAGAGCAGCTTTTGCATTGTCTCCTCTGGCGGTAGAACTCCCTTCGGCGTGAAGCGATGTCCCAGGAATTCGATTTGGTTGACAGCGTATAGACACTTCCCCGGTGAGACTGTCCATCCATACTTCCTGTATGTCGTCAATAGAGTGCGTACCGCGTTTTCAAGATCTTGTCTGTTCTGCGCTCCCACGCACACGTCGTCGGCATAGCTTTCGATGGCCACATGTTTCCCTTCGCTTCTCAGTTGTTCTCTGGCTTCAGCGATCGTCATCTGCACCGCAGCGTCAAAGAACGCCATCGAGTTGACCCAGCCCATCGGCAGCCTAGAGAACGCGTAAGGCTGCTTATCAAATACTGTGACGAAGTAGGGCTGTAGGCTGGCTGCCAACGGGATCTGGTAGAACCCGTGTCTGAAATCGAACTTCGCGAAGAGCTTCATCCCTGCTAATGCCTGCACTGCCCCTTCTCGATGCATTGGTAGCGCGGGGCTCCTGGCTGTCAGCTTGTTCATTCCTCGGAAGTCGAGCACAACTCGGCGCTCGAGTGAGTTCTTCTTGGCGACCGAGAACCAGGGGATGATGTGCTTCGGCTTCCCCATGAATCTTGTGATGATCCCTTCCTCTTTGAGCTGATCAATTTCCTTCCGACAGGCCGCAGTCTCGGCAGCGAACGCGTAGGGAACCTTCGTGTGTACGGAATGAAGCTTCCCTGTGACGTCTTCTATGCCGACAGACCATCCCGAAAAGCGTCCAACTCCATCACGGATGACGTCCGGGAATTGTGTCAGCAGCTGATCTCGGCTGCAGCAGTCAATTTGATCATTCTGCGACAGGAGGCCTGACTGCTGGTCTACTGTCGCCTCGGAAAAGATCTCCTCGTTCCGCGAAGCGGGTGGCGCTTGTCGTTGCAGTCACGTACCACGTAGTCGACTCCGTCCTGTGTCGGGACCTCAAATATCGTCGTCTTCCCCGTGATGCGAATCGGCTCCTCACGGTGGTTCGTCAACGTCAGCGTGGAAAAAGTCTCGTATTGGACCCCCAGATGCACCGAGAAGTGTGGTGCGACAACTGGTGTCCGCTTGTGTACCATCGATCTTGGGAGGACGACCGGCGTCTTGAGCATCCTGCTCTCCTTGGGCCCAAGAACGACAGAGCGGTTGAGTGGCACCTGCATCCTGTCTCCCTTGATTCCTGGGAGATGGTCCACACGCTCGGTGAATCGTCCAATCTCTTGGTGTACGATCTCGTTCGTCACCTCCTTGTCTGCCTTAGGTCCGGCAAACAGACACTTGACGGCGCGTCCGCGGATACTCACAGATCGGCTGTGTGGGTGTGCCGATATCTGGTTATCTACCATCGCGTCGATACCCAGCAACAGGTCATATCCGGGCTTGGGCAGCACCAAGCAGTTGAGACGGAAGTTCTGGTTTGTCGACTTCTCAACCGCGACGTCGATCTCACATCTGCCCGAGACTTTGGCCGTCTCACCGTGGGCGAGGAGTAAGCGGGTATCGTCGGATACGATTTTGACCCCTAGCTCCTTGGCCAGAGCGAGCGAGACAATTGATGACTCGGCGCCAGTATCTACCAGGGCGTCGATTCTCCTCGGGTATCCGAGATGACTTTGGGAGACGAGTCCCATTTTCAGTACCCTTCTCTTCTCCTTCTTCTTCCCCGTGGTCTTCGCCGTGTTTGCTAGAAGCACGTCATGGTCGTCATCGTCTTCCCCTCCTTCGCTCAATGTCTCGCATATCGGTTCCCCACTCCCTTCCGGTGAGGAATTCTCTGCCACGAAAGCGCGGCGACCTCCCCATCTCCGGGGCTGATTTTGTACTCTTCTCTGTCCGCTCGGTCCGTCGTTGCTTCCACAGATTCTCTGCAGGAACTTCAGCATGTTCAATGCTTCTCGTCTCGAAGTCTTGCAGATCTCCCTCGCACCCACCATTACTCTGCCCGCGTTGGTAATGGCAGAAAAATTGATCGTCCCGTCATTCGCCACAACCCTTCCGTCGGTTGCAGCATTCACTTGCACCAGACCCATGTCAATCTCCATCGCGTCATCATCTTCCTCCGTCTTGGTAGATGTGCCTGACTCCCAGAAGCTCATGTTCCTGATGATCGCGCGCATGTCGGCCGGGGATGCCGTTGGTGGGAGATGGACCACCAATCTACGGAGGTTGGCCGGGAGCTTCTTGTAGAGCGTCTTCACTTGCGTCTCCCTAGACGCCGTCGAAACAGTGCACGCTGCGAGATATCTGTCTACGAAGTCAGCCCATGTCTCTGTTTTGGACTTCGTGAATCTTGCCAGTTGTTCTTCTGCCGACAGCGTCGGCTGTGGGCAGGCCACAGCTACTAGCTCCCTGATGACATGCCATCTGGTCGCTGTTGTGACTGGGTTCTGCACGGCAAAGAAGTTACGGACAGTCGCGGCGTCACCAACGAAGGCGGTGGTGAAAGCTGCCAGTGAGACAAAGTGCGGTTCAACCCGCTCGAGCACTTGCCGAAACAGCTCGAACGCCGGTGACCGGGGCTCCAGCCTCTGTACCACATGCTTGACACGTGGTCGGTAGTCATCTTCAACCAGTGCTGCGGAGCCGAGAATGGACGCAAATGTTTCGATGTCGATCTTCGAGGTTCGCAGCTCCGAAACCATCTTGTTACGTCGAGAAAGCGCAAAGTTGGAAAGTTCGGAAACGTGTGTTAAAAAAGGCTGTTCGGACAACTGGTTCCCCTTTTTATTATCAGTTGTCACATCACGTCTTTTCTAATGCTTCTCTTCATCTTCATTTCCTTCAGCTCCTGTCTTCTTCATGACAGTAGGGATCTACGACGTCGAAGCCTCTGACCGAGAAGTCCATCAACGGACCGAGGCGCTGCTCGAACAAGACACAAACGTCAGGTCTGGTGGTTCCAATGAGTTCACTTATCTTCAAGGCGCAGCCGAAGTTGGAGACGTGCTATACGTAGAGGTGCGCGAAACCACTCGGATCTCGATGTGAATTGACGCTATGGATGCAGTATCTGCTCTCCCGCGGCGCAGACACCGAGGCGGCCAACATCCACGGCGACACGCCGCTTCATCTGGCAACAGAGTTTGGACATGTGAAAGTCGTTGAGGTGCGTTGACGGAGTCCTTTGCCGTCGAAGAAACGGTCGTCCATGCAGATCCTCCTTCACTACGGTGCCAACATCGAGGCGACGAACCAATACATCTACACCCCACTACATGTGGCTGTCGAAAACCAACAAGTCCGAGTCTTGAAGGTCCGTCGATGAAGTCTGTCGCCGTTTCGTGAAGAATGGCGTCGGATGCAGTTACTGCTTGACCGATATGCAGATATCGAAGCGAAGGCCGAATTCGGTCGCACCCCTCTACATCTAGCAGCAGCCTTTGGATATGCCGAGATTCTGAAAGTCTGTCGATGCAGCTCCTTGCCTTCTTGTGAAAAACGGCCTCCTGTGCAGATTCTGCTGGACCGAGGCGCAGACATCCAGGCGATCGACAATTCTGCATACTCTTCACTTCATTTTGCGGCATGGGATGGACATGTCATCGCTGTTGCGGTCCGTCGAGGCGTCCCCTTGCTCGATCGTGAGGGGCTGTCGATGTAGGTGCTGCTTGAGAATGGCGCATCCAAATCGGCGACGACGACGTTTGGAGACCGACCGTATGATATCATCTGTACGAAGGCCCGCTACGATTCGCCGCCATGTTCTGATGGAATCCGGTCCACCCTCGAGTTCTTGTTGTCTCCGATCTAGTCCGTCCGCTCCTCCCTGTCTGCGCCATCTCGCGGCAAATCCGATCCCGAGTCATCATTGTTTTTTGCTGAGAGTCCGTTCCCCCATTCGCGTTGTCATCTGGCAGAGGACCACGTTACGAGTAATAAAAAGCGCTGTTCAGTTTAAACGACTGTAGCGATCGTCTGCTGCATTGTCATCCTCGTCTCGGTACCGATTCTCCTCGCCTGGCGACGGGGTGCATCATCCATGGGCTTTCTCCAAGCTTCTGTGAACCTATGCGTCCTGCGCTAAACTGCTAAACACCCGACCTCGCTAGACAGGCGATGCGGTGGAGATTCGGTCGAATGAACGACGGGCGCTTTGAGCTTTCAGAACCCCTTTGAGCAAAACCGAATCACTACTCGACGCAGGTAAGAGGTCTTTCAACGTCACAGGTCTCCTTATGGGTTTTCGTTGCGGTTTGGACTGGATGTGACGTGCAATATCCGAACAGGTTTCTTAAGCTGTAGATTGGCCGACGCGACGTCGACAGAATGACATCGGTCAATGCCTGTCACATCACACACGATACCGCAGCACTCGATCGTATCTCGCATACGGTATCTACCTATCGTACGTATGCAGCGCGACGGCGCCAAAGACTTCTTGAGTCTTCGCGGAGGCTTGGAACGGATTGGTGTCGCCTATGGGGTAGACGTGCAAACGACGTTGTAAGAGCGCGTGCAGATCTGAAAAGCAACCGCCGGACATCTTTCGCCACATCGGCCGAAGTGTTCGGCGACTGATCGTCGACCAATCAGGTCGGTCACTTCTGTCGCGTCACAGACAAAAACCTTCAGCGACAGAAGAGCTCACGCGTGTTCTTTACGAGCACATCGCCCTCCACGACAATCTTTTCGTCGAATGGAGTCCAAACGACGATCGGGCTAGCCTCGCGAAAGGACACAAAACACACATCACTGTCAGGGATACCGGCAGGTGTGACAGCACCACAGCTCCGTGCTTTCGGCTCAGAATTGCGTTTCTCGCGGTTGGATGGGCGGGCGTACGTTACATGGCGACGATTGGACCGAGGCGTCTGCGTTTGCTCTTGTCGCCGCCGCCACTCGATGCATACCTCTTGGACACCCTCGATTGCTTCTGAAACGCCCATCTGCCGATACGATGAGATACGGACGATGCAGATGGAGGAAGATAGGCAGGCAGCATTGTCGCCATGCACCTCCTGTCGGGTGGAGCAAGAAGACGGGACAAAACGGACAGAGCGTCGTGATCGTGACAGCCTCGATGATTGACGGTCATACCGTTTAGCTTCCCGAAGAGCGCGAACGCGGAACAGTATGACATGACAGGTCCCGTGTGAATCTCGGCAGTGCGTCGGACGCGTCGGACATCCTTGTCGTGAGAACAACGCCAAAACAGCTTGGGGACAGTGTCATTCTCACCAGATCAGAAGAACAGTGCCGTTTCGCACACACATCATCTCTCTGCACCACTGAGTGAGGAGTGCACTGATGTACCATCGACAGAACACAAACGAAAAACGTTTAGAGACTGAGTTAGGCAGAGAAGACGATGCAGCGTCGCCCGAAAAGGCAGTCCACAAGCGACCTTCGGAGTCGTCTGAAGTCACGAGCGACAAACGGTACATGGTGGACTGTCGCGTCACAGAGGTGCTTGACGGTGAAAAGACAGCTGGATATCTAGTGCCCATTCTCACTCTGGTCACACTCCTGTCCTGTGCGACCACTGCCGTTCTCTACAGGATCGGCGATGTCTGATCATCCAGGTCTGCTCTCGAGGACATGACAGACCACATCCCTGTCATGTCCTCGAGAGCTGAAATCCATCGCGATTTCGCCAAGCCACGATTACAGGGTCTCGGCGAGCGTCGAAAAAGGAACGGTCGATCTGTCTGTGGGACCCTCTCCTGACGCACTCTGTTGAAGAGTATCGCTTTCTTTGTCACATCGTCAGTGCAGACCGTCGGCCAAAGCGACGCAACCGAAATTGTGATTTGCTACAGACTTCAAGCATCTGTACTCTGTTCGGCTCAAACGCGCAGAATCTCCCCCTCCCCCATTACTCAGGTACTGAAATCAAATGGGCATTCATACGTTCGATCGAGACTTTATGCAAACAGTCTCGACATCGCCTTTCCGGAGGGACATCGTGGCCAGAAAACAAACGCAACGCAAAAAACGGCTTAACTGGCAAAGGCGAACGGTTCCCGACCTGAATAGAAGTCAACGTCGGGTTTAGCAAAAACAAAAGCTGAAACATCGTAGAGAAGCTGCAGTGTGACGCACGGAAGCACACACAGTTGAACTTTCGCGTTCCCGAAAGATAAAAACCGCCAGCAAGGCAACAAGCACAATGGGTAAAACTATCAGTAGAATTTGGCCGAATGATCTTTGCTGCTGCCGCGGTCCGCCCTGGGATCCAACATGTTCTCGATCGTCGACTTCTGATCTGCCGAACAAAATGCCAACGGGGAACTGCACACGAGATCGTATGGAGTATCCCCGTCGATGTCCTTTGCCGACCTAGATGCGCCGTGATCAAGGAGTATCTGTGGGTACATCACGTGAGTTATGAACAGTGGACGAACCAGATGACGCACCTCAATAATCTTCACGTTCCCAAATGCTGCTGCATAGTGGAGAGGCGTCAGTTTGAAGTCGTACTCGCGTTTTCCGATATCAGCGCCAGCTTTAACAAGGATCTGCACAAGCGTATGCTTTTCTAAGAAAAACACCTGATACATCGAGACGCACTTTCACCATTCCGACGTTCCCAAGCACTACTGCCGTCATGAGCGGTGTCGTTCCGTCATCAGAAGCTGCGTCGATGTTTGCGCCTCTTTTGAGTAGATACTACGAAAACCACACTTCAACGGAGCTTCGTACAGGCGAGACGCACTTTCACCATTCTCGCCTGTCCAACTGCCACCGCATAGTGGAGTGCAGTTTCTCCGTCTTCGTCAACCGCTTCGATGTCTGCTCCTCTATCCAGCAGAGCCTGTTCACGAGTGGTTGTTCACTACGAAGCCTTGTCATACTGACAAGACACACCGTCGCAGCTTCTAGGTCTCCAACAACCGCCGCATAATGAAGAGGCGTCCCTTTCTGATTCCCATGCGCGTGGAGGTTCGCGTTGCGCTCGAGCAGCGACTGCGTCGACAGTTGGCGCACTTAACCCAGGTTACGTGGTTTCACCTGATAGATTTCGTTCTTCCTTTGCACGGCTGCGACGTGCGAAGGGATGTTTCCTCCGTCCACTCCCGCGGACAGCTGCGCCCCTTTCGGACAAAGACGCACGCGTTTGACTGCGTCGTGCGACGCTGAGAGGTGGTACCGCGACTGCCGGATGTCGCACGGAGAACCAGCAGAAAGCAAAGCCCGACGTACAAAGCAGCACACTTCATGTTTCGGCAAGCTTAAACGGTCTACGCGTCCGTGAAAGCAAAGCGCGTTTCTCTCGGACTGAAATGCGAAGCGGGAAACAAGACGCTAACGAAGATGCGTGGTCGGATTTGTAGGCTGTCCGTGCTGTCATGCGCTTGTACCGGACATCACCTGCACTCCTTCACGTTTACTTGCCGAACGTGCTGATAGGCGGCAAACCTCGGGCGTCCGTTTTCTGGGCAGTCGGAGCGCGAAAAGGCGGCTGGACACCAGCCTAGCTTGCATGAAGCCCGTCTCAGTTGTTCGTACTTGCATCCGCTGTGTGCGCGCAGTTCGTCCTCTGACTGCGACATGGGCATCATTCGCTCAGGAGCGAACGATCCGTCAACTTTCGGAATGGGCACAGCTGACGGCAGCCAGGGAGGACTCTGCGTCGCAGTCCCGACGAAAAGATCGATTCTGCGCGACAGAGGCAACATCGAATGGACTTCCGAATGGACTGGTCGAAAGGTCATCCTCTGCCAGCGAAACATGAACTGATTCTTCGCTGCGATGATGCAGCGAATCGTGTACGTGTGACGTGCTTAGTACCTCCTGTTCTGATACGGTGAGTCGGCATTCCTCACAGATCACATGTACGAAATGCTCGTCGTCTAGAGATCTGATATCTGGCGATATGAACAGAAAGGGGTGCTACTGCGACTTCACTGTGTTCTCAACTCCGCTGTGTGATGCAGGAGGCGCTTTGTGTGAGGACAGCAATTGCACAGTGAAGATTGTCTGATGATGTGCATCGGACTGCAGACTTCGCATGTGGACAGGACTCGATCGTCTAAATGTAATGAACTGTCCATTCGAACACAGCTGTTCGTTCGACCTCTGCGATGATATCCATCAAACTGCGATCTGCTGTCGTGCGGGAGGGAACTGTCAAATCAGACAGTTCCGCGTTCACGTTCTACGGAGGCTTAACGGTTCGGCGATTTCGCCAATCCACGTCCATTATCTCAGTATTCCGCAGTCTTTTCGTACATGCAAGGCGCTTGTATGGCCCGTGCGGATCGACAAGGCCTTTCATCGTGCTCGGCGATGTCGTTGAAGTCTTGACGGATAAGGTCATTGAGGATCGCGTCTGGTAGAACACTCTTTTGGCACTAAGCTAATGGCAGATGACAGACACGCAGCACAAGATTAAAGGCGCCGTAGACCTGAACGCCGTCATCTTACTGTTTGGGCCGAAGAGCGAGACATTCTCCTTCACCCATCGTGGTCCATTGATGTTACGATTACCTGAAGGACTGCCTGTCGATCGAAGAACTCGCTACAGCCGAAGGTCCAGACCTGTCCGTGTCTCGTCCGCCTCGTGAAACGCAACTGGGTAGGATATCGCGTCGACGTCGACCGTCAATCCGTTCTCCGCACTACTACTGAAAGCAGTCCTCCGTGTGAGCCCTCTTTCGAGGCTCTATGGGCTGGAAACGGTTGAAGATGCAGTCCCATGCTGCCCAGGGTGGGCAAAGAGGGCATCCACTGTAGGCGACGTCGAACATGACCCATAATCTGTTGTCCTACGGTACGCTCGGCGAGAGGTTTCGTTCCTGAATCTGGTACTCGCGGAAATGCGTCGACAGCCTGTGACCGGTGCCGCAATGACCGCGGTTTGACTATCGGATAATGTCGACCTTGACAGAACGAAGATCGAACTGCATCCCGGAGTGCTAGGTGGAAAACCTGTAACAAACAGTCACCTGGGTACGGTGCCTGCAGTCCCGCGCGTCGCAAAGAACATGCAAGGACGTGCTGTTCTTCGACTGCTATCAGAAACGCATTCGCAGGCAGTCACACTTGGACTCTCTTGTCGAGATGCGGATTGGATGACCGGCACCCGGGCGAATGCAGACGCGGTAGCTTAAGGGTCATATCAATCTTGTCAGACGTGGTCCTTCCGCTCCGTTGCCGTGGGGTTTCAAGGGACAGGTCGCCATGGAGAACCGTTCGTTCTGTTTCTGCGTCCATTCCGTCCGGGCCATTGCGTTCCTTCGTCCCCTGTTGAGGTTTGGCAACGGACTGTGGCGGTGTTGGTGGGGTGTATTGGCGAGAGCCCTTCATCACAACTGTCTGTCACAATTCGTCTCTCCGTGACTCCAAGCAATACGCCAAGAGGCGAAGAACGCAGACAGAATATGTGAGACTGTCGTTTTCTCGGGTACGGATCTCCTGACCCGGGTAATTGCCTCGTACTTGGAGCGTCGAGAAGTGGTTGCTTCCAAAGAAGAGCAACTGGAAGTTTCCACCACCCGATTCGAAGATTGCTGGTCCGTCCCCGGTCGCTTCAGGAGCAGGAACAGCCCAAACCAGGAGCTTCGTAGATGCTGCTTTGCTTTTGCCTTTGTGGGAGTGCAGCTTGAGTCACTGTGCTACTCGGTTCTCAACAGATCGACTTCAGAGACGGTGAAGACAAACAGCGCACCTCACGATGTCTCGAGCCTCACCTCCACAGCAAAAGAATGGATCGGTAACTGACGGGACGAGGGAATGTGCTTCGGCGTCATGTTCAGAAGACAGCATCTCATTGAAGTTCCTTATGCCAACTGCCGCACCTGAAATCGATCCACAAGTCCTGTGCCAGCTCATATTGCCCGCGATGTGTGGGAAACAGGACTGAACTGGGTTTTGCATACTTACTGCATCTGTCTGAAGATTCGATGGTTATCGGGTAATGGTCCATTATTCTGCGGATGACGGTCGACATATTCGTCGCGCCCACGTCATCGCCCGTCCTGAACGCGCATCGTCTTCGGACCCGGCTTGACACGAAGTTACGTCATCATGTCTTGTCCTTCACGATTTCTAGAGTCGCGGCCGACGCACTGGGACGCCAAAGCGACTTCTTGAGTACGATGAAAGGAAGCACAATGCCGGTGTTGTGCACAGAAGCTTGAAAAAATCTGAAGGTTCGCTCCGAACCACGGATCCATGCAATGAAACAAAACGGTGTTCCCAGAGGATTGATAAACGGATCGTCAAGCGGCGGCGGACTGGAGGTGGAACAAGCTCCGATAGAGGTCTCTCGGGGTAGGGGTTCCCAGAGATTGGTTTCGACTCACACTCGCCATTCGTCGTCATTTTCGGTGCATTGAGGTCAGATCATCATGCATCGCGGTGTCAACGTGTATCGAAGGACTTTTCGTTTGCCCGCTCAGTGAAGAATGCGGGAGAGGAAGTCAAAACGAATGTCGTCAAGCATTCCGGATAGAAGTGTAAGGAAAGTTCCGGTGGTCACACTCAGAGATATACAACTGCAGGTTAAAGAAGTTCAAAGTCACTGCATCGCTGATCTCTTGCCTGCGACGATCTGTTCATTGTTTGTATTGACTGTCGATCACAAGACAAAGAAAAGAAACCTGTCCACCCTCGCCTGAAGGAAGGAGTGTAAAGTAGTGGAGTCCTCGCCCGTGTGCATTCTGGCGTTCACCTGAATTCTTTGGAAGACACTGTGCCAGATGAACCATTTTTAAAAATGGTTAATGCATCGTGGACACACGACTCGTGTCTTTGGAGGCGATGGCGGGCTGCAGACAAGCAATGGAGGTGCAGGATGAAGCACAGTCACGACATGATTGTATATCGAGGAAGAAAGCCGCCAAGGGGCATCGGGAGTATGTTTGATCGTTGCCTCGTCGGTCACTTGGATGGTCCTGTTGCTCTTGCCATCTCTGTTGATATTCGTCTTCGAGGCGCTCTCCAGTTTGACATCAGCAGATCCAGATCTCGATGTCGGAGCGTTGCAAGCAGCGCCGGTGGCATTTCCGTCGGAGAGCCACGAAGTCTCGAAACGGACGGAGATTCTACTCAGTGTGTTGAAATCGCTGAAGACGTTTCTGCAGGAGACGTCTGCAAAGAAGC
This sequence comes from Botrimarina sp., assembly GCA_965263145.1. Lineage (GTDB taxonomy): Bacteria > Planctomycetota > Planctomycetia > Pirellulales > Lacipirellulaceae > CAYGQU01. The sequence continues at coordinate 281,007 of CBDHGO010000004.1, read as the reverse complement.
CGTCTTCGAATATCACCTTCCGTTGCATCATCGATCTGGGACCCTCATCTCATCCCTTGACACGAAAAGATGATCCTCTTCATCGCTGTCTCCGCAGCGACTCCTCGTCATCGCAGAGTGTCCCCGCACCGGGAATCGGAGGGTCGTCCGTTATCGAAGATTCGAACGCAGAAGGGCGTCACGACCCAAAACTTCTGCGTGCTGTCGTTGCAAAGTACAAAATCGACAGCACCAAGTCTTTGGTCGCCGCGTACAACATCACCAACGATAAAGACGAACGAGCCGTTCTCGTTGGGTGGTTGTGCACGTACGGCAGCCGAAGCGAAGAATGTCTGACTCCCAAGTCTGTTCTCGAGTACTCAGAACTGGCGAACATCGCACCCCGTTCACAACACGACAAGGGCATTCTGAAGAGTGTTGTCGATACTCTCTGCTCCTATCTCTGCCAAAGAGAGTTCCTTAAGCCCAGCTTCGCCGTTGCCCTCTACAGAACACTCGTTCTCGTCGATTCTTCTGCGTACGGCAGCGTCGCGGATCTAATGCTGTTGGCAATGAATCTCCTAAACAGCCTCTCTCCAAAACCGAAGCTCGAGAGAGGAAACTTTGCGCGATACGAAGCGACATTTCTCGCATTGCAACAAACCTTTTTGTGCTTAATAATATCAATCGGGAAAACATATACGAAAAAGAAAAACAAGAGCTTCGTCGATTCATTGCAGCAAAGGAGAAAGAGCTGGAGCTTTCGTGCAAGTATTACCCCCGTGAACTTCCATTTCAAAGCGATTCAGCAGGCAGTGGAACGCCTCGAGACCAAAGATGCTCCTTCGCTTCCCGCACAAGCGCTGCGATGTGTCGCCTATGGATTGTGTGCGTTCTTTCACGTCTTTCACTGTGTTGGGAATCTGGCGAGAGGTGATGTCGATCCTGATGCTGTTCGGGATGCGTACAGACAAGGCCGAGCTTTCATTGTCGATATGGGAGTACCGAAGAGAGAGTGGTTTGACGCATTTCAAAGTCTGATAGAGGCAAGAATAGAGGCATCGAAGGACGAAACGAAGCTTGGGCTCTTCGAGTCCAGATATGGTATTGCGATGGAAAACCAAAGACCGATGAAGAAAGGAGAAGATCTGAAGGCACTGAGATTCGGTATCGTCCAGGAGTTGGGCATTCTTGCAAACGAAGGACCATCCGACAACACCCGCGAGAACGCCACAACGATGTTGGTGGATCTGGCAACGCACCACTTCGTCGATGAAGGATGGATTGACGATGTCGATGTTCTAATCGCACTTTTGGATACCTTACATGAGCTGCACAAAACCGGTCGATGTGACGCAGATACCACAGGAGCGCTCAAACTCCTGCATCATTCGTGCGAGAGATTTGCTAAAGAGGCGCTGACGGAATGGTTGGGCGGAAACACCATGGAAGACAAGCTTCGAGCCCAAAACCTGCAAAAACATGTCGTAGAGCGTAAGGACTTGTGCAACAAGATTCGCAGAGACATGGGGTATGTTCCTATCGCCATCATGGAGTCAAAGAGAGAGGAGTTAAGGAGAAGATACTTGTGTGATAGTGTCGCAACGGTATCACCGCAAATAGCGTGCAACTCAATGGATGTTCCTTGTTTCGCAGGTGACTTCCTTGTTCGAAGACGGATCTCCCAAACACGTCAAGGATGTGAAGCACCATGTCGTCATCTCTGAAGAAATCATTGAAAAGCGTGGGTCCAAAGCAAGATATGGAACGGATGAAACAATCCAAGGAATGGAAGAAAGGGGGAAGAGGTCCTCAAACCATAGAAGGGACCAGGCAAAAGAATATTACGAGAAGAGAACGAGAGTCACGAAACCCATTGCTCTGAACGACCTGTTCAAGCGTCGATCTCTCAAACCTGGAGGTCCGGAAAGCGAGGTTCGAAGCGTGCTTCTCTACGGAAACCCCGGCTCCGGTAAGACGTGTATCACAAGAGTCGTTGCTTACAAATGGGCATTGGGGGAAACGGCACAAGACCTCAGCGCCGTCTACTTAGTGCCGGTGAGATTTCTTAACGGTGTCGAGTCCGGAGAGCAGAAGTTGGAAAGACTCGAAGAAGCGATAACACAGATATGCTTCTGTGGAAGCCAGCATGCCTTCGAATACGAAGATCTGCTCGCTCAAGTGGAGCACGATCTCGCCGACCCTTCAACACTTCTCATGCTCGACGGAATGGACGAGGCAAATGACCACGCAAGAGAACTGGTGTCCACCGTATGGAAGCGTTCATGCAAGCTTCTGTTACTGTCTCGCCCCTACAACATGAGAGACTTAGAAAGACGTGTCGACGTTCAAGTGGAGTGCCTCGGATTCCACGACGAGCAACTCAGAGACTATATAAGGAGCGAACTGTCCGAGGACGATGCACCGAGACTCATTAGCTCTCTCGAAAACGCGACCGCCATGTGGCAGATGGCACATGTTTCCTGTGACGGCGCACATTCTTTGTTCCTTGTCAGAGGAACACGGTGGCGCGATCAAAGGGAAGAGAGCGAGCACATTTCAAGTATACAACGACATGGCGAACTACGTCTGGAAAAGGTTCGAAGAGAAACAAGCGGCAAGAAACGTGCAGAAAGGGGAGCTTTTTAAAGACTTGGAGAAGATTGCCTTCGAAGCGCTTCGGGCTTCGGAAGGGTCTGATTCTCATCCACGAAATATTTGTCATGGCACACGCAACATCGAAGAATGCAGCTCGGACTTTCAAAGAGAGCGGTCTCCTCTTGTTCGTTTTGGAGGGCCAAGAGTACTAATTCCCTCACCTGACGTTTCAGGAGTACTTCGCCGGAAGATACATTGCGAGAGTCTTGAAGCAAAAGGGATCGGACGAGGAGACGAGAGTGCTCGATTTCATTCGCGGGGGAAAGTACGATGGGAAGCATGCTCTCACGCTCACCTTTGCAATGCATGCCTTCGCGGAAGGTCGGAACAAACATGCGTTGGAAGAGCTGCTTTCGACAGTGGACGAACAGCCCGTCGAGGTTCTCGGGATGCGACACTTTCTTTTGAGAATGCGAGTCCTCGAGGCAATCCTGGAAGAGACAGATGAAGACGACCTAGACGACCTTCTAGACGACGAACAAGCAGTCGAGCTCGCCCATGGTGCTCGCTATCTGATCGAGCACACAATCGATGACATTCCTATTCGTGAAATCGTGATTGAAGAGTTCGAACATCTGTCTTGCGTTTTGCAGGGGTTTCCTCAGATTATCAACGACACCGTTGACGAAGCGAAGATAAAGTTTGCATGTGCGCATGACCTAACATGGATAGAAATGGCCAAGATCACAGATGTCCTAAAGCTAACAAGGCGCGTTCCGAAGCACGACTGTGGAATGACCCATCATATCTTGCGCTAGTAAAAACACCCGATGATTGGTGCAAACCAAAAGAGTGCATCAGAAGGCTAACCTCTATCGCAGAACACTTTCCACAGCACGCCGGCGAGTTTCTGCCGACGCTGGCAAAAAAGAGCGGCGACGAAGACTCCGTCGTACGCGGCTCTGCAAGAAAGGCGTTGAGCAAGATAAAACCTGAAGACATTGTCATTTCAGCAATGTCAATTCTCTCTGCATATAATGCTGGTCTTTCGTTTTTCTTTGTGCATCATGCATTTACGTTCGATCTCTCAACAAAACGTAAAATAATTTCCTTTGTCTTGCACACGACTTCTTTCAAAGAAGTTGGAAAGTGGAATAGAGATGATACTGACGCCTATGTCGGGTCTGTGAGACGAGAGTTTCAAGCGAAGTTTCCCGGATTGCTCGAGCATCTTTAAACAAAAGAGTAGTATAAAGCACAAGTTTATTTCTATGTTCATCGAGGTCGAGTGGCGGAGACGATTTGACATTCTCTCTTTCTGATTGGTCTGTTTCAGATCCCGCCAGGTCAATATCGCACTACTTATGCTAATATGCCAATTTGTTGACGAATCATGAAGCGTTTGTTGTTGTCTCTTGTTCTATGAACTCAAGTTCAAATGGTCGGTTACTTGGCGTGTCAATCACGGGTTTGCTGTACCGGAACAAACAGGACAATTTAATGAAGCGTTTACTTGCGTGTGAGACGAAGCGTTTCCGAATTTCGGAAGCGCGAGATTGATTTGACAGGTCCTGCTGGAAACGAGCCAGTTCACAATGCATCTGACCTATCGCATCTGTTGCGAGGACGATTGATCCAACTCCTGCTCGCTCTGACGCGCACATCTCGCAGGACACTGCGCGAGAGTGCCACGACTACACAGGCGACAACCACAGTGTACTCCCCTATCGCGCACTGCATGCCGTCGAGATATTTGATGGCAGATCTTTAAGATGGTCGGTCCTGCATCTCGGCCAAGAGGCCTGCAGTTGAGTGACACGGCTATTGATCGCGGTGAGATTTCGTGTCCCGTTCCATGACAGGACGCGTTTCTATGAATGCACGTGTGCAGCATAACCGTCAGGAGTGCAAGACTGGACAGTAAGTCATCGTTTGAAGAGATTACTCTGCTGCTTATCCATAACAGCTGACATCTGATGCGATTCATCAGAAAATCTTGACATTCGTTGTCGTTCGCACAAAGCTCTCCCTACCTCCATTCAGGAGAGGATGCTGGCGAAAACGTACCTCTGCAGCAGGCCATGCCTTCAGTCGTCATAGGTACATCTCGGAAGATGCGTGATCTCAGTTCGCCGTGGTGTATCGGATGATACACCGGTGCAGCATCCCAGACCCAAAAAGCTGCGTATGTGCAGCAGGCAAAGGGTTCGGGGCAAAGACCGTGGGATAGAACGGTGTGACGGAGCAAAGGTATCCGCCACGCAGAGGCTTACGTTGCACTGGCGCCAGATTCGCCGTCCGAGCTGTCCATTCGATAGACCATTCGATGTTGTCTCCGTCTGCGCAGAGGACCTTTTCGCCTCGACATCGACGGAGACTCTTCTAGGGCAGCAGCTGAGAGCAGCGACACCGAAAACATGAACAACTTTCGCTTCTAGGAAAATGATGCCCATGTCGCCGTCAGCCCACAGAAGGTCGCCACACTGCAAAGGCAAGTGCACGCGAAGCCGCAGAGCTTTACGCAGCGCGGGGCGCCGTTTTGTCACCTTTCCGCGTTCTCACTGGTCGAAACAACGAACGCCCGACGCTTGTTGTCTGAGACACGCTCCGCAGATAGACGTGGAGGAACGGAGCGCATGATGTCCGGTACAGTCAGATGGCAGTCCGGAAGGCCTACAAATTCAATTACGCAGCTGAGTTTTGGCTTTTTGATTCAACCTTGCATTTCCCCGAGCGACCGGACTTTCTTCGCAACGGTGTCTTTCCGGCGTGAGAGCTTGCGAAAACATGAAGCGCGCCGTTCTGTGCACGTGGCTCTGCTTCCTTCTTCTCCCCCGTGCGACATCCGGTAGCCGTGGCGACGCCGGTTCAACCGTCCGACTCCGCGACCGAGCTTTGTTGTTGCGTAAAGGTGCCCAGTCAGCGGCGGAGGCAGGCCTCGGCGACAGTCCCTTGAGCGTCTCGGCTTTCAAAACAAACGGCGAGAATGAAAAGGTGAAATCACGTAACCCTAGGTTAGGATCGCCGACGGAGGATGAGAACGTAGTTGCTGCTCGAGCGTAATGATCGCTACAAGGAGTCCACAATCCATGCAACGACGCCGCTCCATGTGGCAGCAGGGTCGGGAGATGCAGACCGTGTGAAGGTGTGTTGCGATACGCTGGAGGGTCTCTTGGTGACCGTCTTCTCTGCAGCGTCTTCTCGAACAAGGCGCGACAGTCGACGAGAAAGACGAAAACGGTTTTACCGCACTTCATTGCGCGGTGACGATGCCCTCAGGAGGAGTAAAAGACGCCAACGCGAGAGCAGAAACAGCGAGAGTAAGCACCAACGTGCGTAAGCCTGTCGGCTGTTATCGCTGCTGTGCAGGTTTTGCTCGACGCAGGCGCGAACGTCGACGCGAAGAACAACGAAGGAATGACTCCACTACATTTGGCGGCTGCGACAGGATGCGTAGAGGTTATTCAGGTGCGGTGTTCGATCTGTTGAGTGTCGAGAAAGACGCCTCTGCAGATTCTGCTTGACTACGGCGCATCCAAATCTGCGAAGGACATTTCCAGGACTGTTGTTCCACGCGACGTTGTGTGCGTCTTTGCGAAGGCGCATTGTTCGGCAGATCAGAAGTCTGCGATCGAGAGCATGTTGAATCCCGACGGGGATCGCGTTTCCAGCGACAGTGGTAGCGACGGGGATCGCGTCTCCAGCGACAGTGGTAGCGACAAGGATCGCGAACGTTTTCCGCGTCGGCGAGTTTTGCTGATTGTTTGTTCTTTTGGCCTTTTCATCTTGATGGCAGTTCTCATTGGTACTGCATGCTGCGTACTTCACGGGCCTTCTATGAGTTTCGACACAGCCGACCAGTTCTGCCCAGAACCAACAAAGACGGGATTGCATCGGGAAAGTGACGTTCTGTGAGTTTGGGCGGGTCAGGGTAGGATCAGATGCTTGGACTCTCGGGTACTCTTGGCATGCGCGAAGGATTTAATGGTGTCACTTCCCGCCACAACACCGCGACTCGACGCACAGCGAAATCGTGGTCGCATCCAAGTCACACTTCTGGCCTTCCATCTAAGTGCCTTTGCACGAGTACCTTTCTGAAACGGCGCGATAAGAAAGGACATCATCTCCTCTGTGGGCCACATCTGCTGCTTTCAAGCTTTGCATTGGACTCACAGACGGAACGCCCGAGAAGGCTGGTGGTGTGCTATCGCCACAGACGCATATGACACTATGCAGCATTGACTGCTGCTGAATGGCGCGTCTCGAAGCATTGAGATGGAGAGGTCACCTCGTAGATCAGATACGTTTCGACAGATCTAGCAGCCCTTCGCGTACTGTTTGCGCCAGCGACGTTTGATGAACGCTACCTAACCATACGAGGGACCGATGCCTCGGACTTGGGAACCTTGCACCATTCACCCAATGCACTTCGACGCGTGTGTTGTCTCGGCTGTCCAAGGTCACGTGCTTTCCAGGACCGGTTGTCGTCTGCGAGATGACGTCAGAATTAATGCTGTCTTTCTGCATCGCAGCGTTATTGTGGCTTTGGGCAACGTCTCGTGCAGAGAGAGACCATTTCGTCGCGCATGAAAGGCGTGACTAGACGGCGACAGCGAAACACAGAACAGGAATCGTTAGAAGAGCTGCAGACGTACGTGGTGACGTCGCATGCGAACAGACCGACATCTACTGTGTGAGATTTCTGGCATCCTTGTCAGAACGGTGCAGCGTAAGAACAGAGACTTAATACCTCGCGCCGAGAGAATGGGATGACCGCGTCGTATATGCGCTTCGGCCAAGGAGCTCGGCACGTAGAGGATCGAATCTATGACGACGTCGCTGGTGAGAATCCTAGAACGTTTTCCGCGATGCATACATGGCTCACCAGCGACTCCTGTCGGTTGTCACATCACCTGTCGAACAGAGCATCCGGTAAACGACGTGTGCAAGGGGAGAGAGAACCTAAGGAGAATGCAGGCGGTGCTCAAACATGCGAATAGGTTTGCCATCTCAGGTTTTGATCTCGTAAACGCGACAGCGAATAGCGACGACGCTGTAGAGATCGGGACGCCAACGCGGAACAGCACGATGTGACAGGCCCTGCGCGAAAGGAGCCTGTTCGCAAGGCACGTGATGCATCACGGCGGACCAAAGATCAGTCTGTCTACTCTAAACGTTTCTTTTAGGCATTCAGCGAACGACCCGAAAAGACAACGACAACGACAGAGTGCGCTCATTGCACGCAGCACAGTGCCAGTGAATGTCGCGTGCCAATGGCTAGACTCGTGCCCTTCTCATCTAGACCACTCAGCACGTTTTTCGAGTCTCCCACTGCAGTTATGCATCGCTAGAGTAACCACAGTATTCGTCGTCTCCATCCACAACAGGGGGCACAGTCGCAGAATGGCTGCGTCTGTTCACAGAGAAGACAAAAATGATGCTGGAGCCTGCACAGCACTCTGAAGAGAATTTGATGCTGTTTGCTTGTGACAAAAGCCATCGGAGTCGCACAATCCTGCATTCTTTGCAAGTAGCAGTCAACCAGACAGGGCTATCTCTCATCAGACTTCAAATAGCAGTCGTCAGTTAAGCTGCATGCATGACCCATTTCATCTGTCCATCAGATTCTGCCGCACGCTTAACGGCGAGCAATTTGGACAGATAATGCCAGATGGATGCTTTGACACTGCATCTGTAAAGATGTACGGGGACACTAGACACATCGCAACTGAACCATTCTTCACGAACTCGTCTCCAGAGCCACACAGTGTTGTTGGCGAAGTGTGTGACACGAGCAGCTGTCGGCAGCGGACAGCAGATTCGCCGTTCCATCTGTACATCTGATGCAATCCATTCGATGTGATTTCTGCACGAGTGAGAACGCGTTTCTCGTCCGAACGACGACGGACAGTCTTCTCCGGGGACGGTGAGCCGCGACAACTCCGAAAACGCGAGGACTGCTTCGTCCTGGAAAATGATGCCCATGTCGCAGTCAGAAGACGGACTGCGCGTACACGACGGGTACAGGTACGAACAACTGAGACGGGCTTCGCGAAAGCTAAAACGGTGTCCGGTCGCCTTGTCGGTGTCCGACTACCCAGAAAACGGACGCCCGAGGTTTGCCGCCTGTCAGCACGTTCGGCAAGTAAACGTGAAGGAGTACAGGTGATGTCCAGTACATGCGCATGACAGCGCGGACAGCGCCGACAGACTACAAATTCCATTATTCATCTTCGTCAGTGTCTTGTTTCCAACATCGCAGTTCAGACCGAGCGAAACGTTCCTTGTTTTCACAGACGCGTAGACGTTTAACTTCGCGGGAACATGAAGTTCGTCGCTTTTTACGTCTGGCTTTGTTGTCTGGTGCTTCCCCGTGCGACATCCGGCAGCCGAGGTATCACCAGCGGTTAACACCACGTGACGTAGCCAAGTGCGTGTCTCGTTTTTCGAAAGGAGCGCAGCTGTCAGCGGGGGTGGACGGCGGAAACATCCCCTCGCCCGTCACGGCCGTTGAAAGGAAAAACGACTTTCATCACGTGGAACCCCGTAACCCTATGTCATGCGTCTCAGTGGAAGCTGTCGGCGTAGGTGCTGGTCGAGCGCAACGCAAGCGTCCATGCGCATGCGAATTGGGAAGAGATAACGCGGCCGCCTCTTCATGAGGCGGTACTTGATGAAGACTTAAAAACTGTGAAAGTATATCGTGTCAGTATGACAAGGCTTCGTAGTGAACAACCTCTCATGAACAGGCTCTGCTGGATAAAGGAGCAGACATCGAAGCGGTGGACGAAGACGGAAATACGCCACTCCACTATGCGGTGACAGGTTTTCGTGCGGAAATGACGGAAGTGCGTCTCGACTGTAGAAAGTTTCGTTAAAGTGGTTTCTTTCGCAGTATCTACTCAGTAGAGGCGCAGATATCGAAGCAGCTGATGCTGACGGTAATACACCTCTTATTCTGGCAGTAATGCTTGGGAGAGTCGAAGTGCTAAAAGTGCGTCCCGGTGCGCGGGAGAAGCATTCTTGAAGAAACTCGCTGTTGTAGGTTCTCCTCGACAGAGGCGCAGACATCGAAGCGGTGGACGAAGACGGAGATACGGTACTCCACTGTGTACTGACAAGTGAAGGGAATGTAACAATCGTAAAAGTGCGTCCCGACGTGTCCGAGATTTGTTTAGCAAAGCACACGCCTGTGTAGATCCTTCTTGACGCAGGCGCCGATATCCGCCCAGGCAACACTGGACTGACGCCTCTCCATTATGCAGCAATATTAGGGAACGTAAAGATTGCTAAGGTGCGTCATCTGGTTTGTCTCCTGTTCAGTACGCACGTGATGCATTCACAGGTGCTCCTTCATCACGGCGCATCTAGGACGGCAAAGGACGACAACGGGAATACTCCATACGATCTCGCGTGCTTGTATCCGTGGTATTGTTCCGCACGTAAGAAGTCTGCGATCAGGAAGATGTTGAATCCCAACGCGGATCGCGGCAGTGGTGGCGGTGGTGGCAGTGGTGGCAGTGACGGCGGTAGCAAAGATCATTCCGGCCGAATTCTGCTGATAGTTTTACCCATTGTTTTTGTTGTCTTGCTGGCGGTTCTTATCCTTGGCATTGCCTATTACAAGGGCCTTCTTAGCTGTCGACGCAACCAAGCAACGGAATATTCCCAATACCAATAGACAGGTGGTGGCACCGGGAAAGCAAAAGTTCAACTGTGTATGCTTTCGTGCGTCACACTGCTGTCTCTCTACGATGTTTTAGCTTTTGTCTTTGCGAAGCCCCGGCGAACACTTGTATTGATGTCGGGAACCGTTGGCCTTGCCAGTTGAGGCGTTTTTTGTTTGCGCTGTCTTCTGTCTTCTGGACACGATGTTTCATCGAAGGCAACGTCGAGACCGTTCTACATAAGATCTCGACAAAACGTATGAATCCTAATTTAATTGCGACTATCTTAGCAAAGGGAGAAGAGAAGGGTGAAATCCTTGCGTTCTAACAGACAGGGACACAGAGGTTTGAAGTTTACAAACTGCGAGTTCTGAATGCCGCATTCACGTCGTTTCCGCCGACGGTCTCCGCTGACGATGTCGCAAAGTGACATCGTTCGACAGAATGTGTCTAGAGGGAGTCTCACAGACAGGTCGACCATTTCTCCTTCGACTTTCGCCGAGACCCTGAGATCGTGGCCTGAAGCAATCGAGATGGATTTCAGATTTCAGCGACTAGAGAGATGTGGTCTGTCATGTCCTCGAGGGCAGACATGGATGATCAGACATCGCCGATCCTGTAGAGAACGGCAGTGGTCGTACAAGACAGAGTGTGACCAGAGTGATAATGGGCACTGTGTATTCAGCTGTCCATTCACCGTCAAGCATCTCGGTGACGCGACAGTCCACCACACTCTATCTGTCGCTTGTGCATTCGTCAGTTCTGCATCGAGCAGCGCTGGTGATCCACTGGTCAATGCTGAGGTAAAGAGTTTGGCGCGGGGACCGTCGGTGAGCACTCACTGTGTAGTGAGGCGTCATTAAGTGACAGGCGACCGAGTCCACCAAGCACACAACGCAGTGGCGTCTGCGCTGGACTCTTGCCCTGACTTCAGTAAACTCCTCTAGGTTGCAATGGTGTGTACAGAGCATTCTCCGATAGGTCACTCATTCGTTCGTGAAGACTTTGCATTCTACTCGGTTAGATTTTGTGTCGAGATGGATGGTCCGCTCTGCGACTGTCGATCTGGCCAGGAGCAACAGGTTTCTCTAAGGCACGCACAGCCTGAGGTGTACCGCCGCAGTGATCATTCAGTGTCGAGTCGAGTGGACCATTGACTGAAGGAAGCATCATCCCCTGCAGTATTGCCATTCCGACGGTAGATCCTGTCCAGTTGCTATGAACGGCGAATCCAGGTGTTAGAGATCTCTCTCGAAACCTACGTCAGATACCGCAGAGCACAACGTGATGGGGGACAACACATGGGAAGACTGATCTGCAAGCTCGGATCAACGCCATCCATGTTTTGTTGTTCAGCAATGACGCGACACATGACGATGGCGTACGATGCGACGAACTTCAGCAACCTTGATTTCACTTTGCTGTTGGCGATTTCTCGACGAACTCGTAAAGGTGTGAAGGATTTCCCGAGTAGGAGGCATCCGCCGTCCATCCCTGGGATCTATCGACCACGGCAACCTCCGAGCGCAGCGATACGGAGCTCTACTCTGTTGTCAGCGGCCCTTCGTAGTGGCCCTTCGTACATCGGTGGCACCGAAGCATTCCGTCCGATGCGGGACGGTCCACGACGGATAGAAAAACAAGAGGACGCGAGTCGACCGTCGTGCGTAACGAAGTGTGTCCGTTACGGTAGCGCCACTCTCAGACGAATGGAGTCTCTCCATCCGCCTTGCAGAGGGACTGGCGCGTGTTCCGACTCGGAAGACGAAAAAGCGACCGCGGAAGGCCGCTGCGTGGAAAAACACTGCAGGGAACCGTCGCAGAGATAAAGCCGCTCCCCGCGGGCGGTTTTCATTCGCGGACCTCGTGTTCGAAAATGATACGTAGATTCCTCTTCGACATTTTCGCGATTCTCAACCTTCCGCCCCGACGAACGAGAACGATGAGGCTGGCCTCTTCCGCGTGGCTCTGCCTTCTGCTCTTTGCCCAGCGCGACTCGACTGGCAACAGCGGTACCGTCGGATATACATCTTCGAGAACGACAATGCTTCGCTGCGCTTTAGACTTCGTCGTGTACGGCGCATCCGACAATCCATCGCCATCGAGCTTCACGGTAAGACGCGCTCAGGTTGTTGTGACATTCCTGACTAAGCGGCGGCTCTGTTGTCTTCATCTTCAGAACGAAGACACACATCGAGGTAACAAGGCATGCGCACGGTGTTCTCGAAGGATCTGAGCTTTTTGCTGCCTAGGAATCGACCGCACTCAAGTCTCAGGCCAAGTGCTCCGACAGACGACTGAGGTGCAGTCACCGCCGCGGAAAACCAATGCGATGCTTTGTGCAGGATGGCGGCGGGAGAGAGACAATGGTTCAGGTAGAACGATGCGTTCATCCATACCACCACGGCTACAACAACTGTCGCTGCTTCAGGACGCTGTTGACGGAGGAACAGCAACCGGCTCTACTGGCACGAACGTGTGGACTCCGCTCCTCGATGCTGCAGCGTGTCAAGATATAGAACGCGTGAAGGTGTGCACGAATCTGGTCGCGTTTCACTATGACGGCCGTGATCGCAGCATCTGCTTGACGAAGGCGCAGACATCGAAGCGAGAGGTCGAAGTGGACTGAAGTCGATTCATTGGGCAGCAATTACCGGAAACGCCGAACTCGCAAAGGTTCGGCGACGTATCCGCCGCCGTTTCGAAAGGATGCAAGGCGTCGAGTAGGTTCTCCTTGACCACGCCGTAGATATCGAGGCGAGAGATTTCCACAGAAACACGCCGCTGCATCAGACAGTGCAGCAAGGACATACGACAGCCACAGAGGTTTGTCGGCACGGCGCATCGCCGTCTCGTGATGTATGCCTGTCGATGCAGGTTCTCCTTGGCCGTGGAGCAGACGTCGAGGCAAAGGATGGTAATGAATGGACTCCACTTCAGTGGGCAGCATTTCGTGGAAATGCCGAAATCGCGACGGTTCGTCGATGCTCGCCGTTTCGTAAAGATGGTCGTCGACGCAGGTTCTCCTTGATCGTGGGGCAGACGTCGAGGCGAAGGACACTGAGGGATGGACTCCACTTCATCGAGCTGCATTTCGTGGAAATGCCGAAATCGCAAAGGTTCGTCGACGTATCCGCCGCCACTTCGTAAAGATGAAGGTCGTCGAGGTAGACTCTCCTTGACCGTGGCGCGGATGTCGAGGCGACAAGCCACGACGGATGGACGCCACTCTATCGGGCGGCATTCTGTGACGAGGGTAAATTCGCAAAGGTTCGTTGGCGTATCCCTTGGCTGTTTCGTGACGAACGGTTGCCTTTGATGTAGACGCTCCTTGACCGAGGAGCAGACATCGAGGCGAAGAGCAGAGTCGGAAAGACTCCACTGCATCGAGCAGCACAGTATGGACACGTCGACGCCGCAAAGGTCCGTCGTAGTACCTCCTCAGCGTTTTGTGACTGACGGCCGTTGACGCAGGTTCTCCTTGACCAACGCGCAGACACCGAGGCGAGAGACCATGATGGATGGACTCCACTTCACGTGGCAGCACATTACGGAAGCGTCAAAGTCGCAGAAGTTCGTCGGCGCACCCTTTCGCCGTTTCATGTCTAGTGGTTGCCGTTGATGCAGATGCTGCTTGACCGAGGAGCAGATATCGGGGCAAAGGGCAGATTCCGAAAGACTCCACTGCATCGAGCAGCACGGTATGGACACTTCGACGTCGCAAAGGTCCGTTGACGCGAGTTTTCCCGTTTTTCGTCACTAAAGGCAGTCGATGCAGATCCTCCTTGATCGAGGAGCAGACACCGAGGCAAGAGACCATGAGGGCTACACTGCTCTCTACTTGGCAGCCTCTTACAGATACGAGGAAATCGTCAAGGTGGTCCGAAGATCTGCCGTTCAGGCCGCCTAGTGCGACATCGTTGTTGGCGCAGGTCCTGTTGGGTTACAAAGCCGACATTGAGGCGAAGAGCGCATTCGAAGAGACGCCACTTCATCGAGCAGCGTACGCTGGACATGTCGAAGTCGTAGAGGTGCGTCGGTATCCGTTCCCCGATTCGCGAGGCATAGCCGCCGACGCAGGTTCTCCTTAACGACGGCGCAAACATCAAGGCCAGGGGTGGTGACGGGAGGACACCACTTCACTGCGCAGCAGTCGATGGAGAGGCTGATAGCGCTAAGGTGCGTCGAATCCGTTTTTGCAGCGCCGTGAAACATGGCCATCGCGCAGTTCCTACTCGATCGGGGCGTCGAGATCGAAGCGACCGACGTCGATGGATGGACGCCACTTCACTGGGCAGCATACCATGGAAAGATCGAGGTCGCAAAGGTGAAAAGACGCAAACGGTTGACATTCTCGTGAATCTAGCCGCCGAACACAGGTCTTACTTCGGCACGGTGCACTCAAACGGGCTGAGTCCATAGATGGAATGATGCCACACAATGTCGTATGCAGTAGCCGGCACTACGCGCAGTGTTCTGCCAAAACCAAGTCTGCCCTCAAGTCCATGTTGTACCTTGACGCGTCTGCGCTCGAGTCCGAGGCGGCTCCTGATGAAACCGCTCTATTGTGTGCGTCGTCTCCCGAGAAGGTTGACCGCAGCTGTAATTGTTCGGTTTGGAAAACTCTGTTGATTGTTTCTTGCGTTGTCCTGGGAATCGTCCTTTTGGTTTTTGTTGGATGTTACACAGTTCGTCGACTTTCCAAGTCGGGTGAAGGTACAAGTTCTTTGTTTTAGAATGGACAAACGACCAACTGCATCTCTCTGCGAATATGGGCTTGAACGGAGAGAGGTGCTTGGGGCTTTTGGAAACCGATGGCGTGATTGGAGGATTTAAATGTGTCACGCGCGGCGCTTGTTCCAATGACGTCGCGGCGCATGCGAAATGGAATCGTGGCCTCCGTCGAGGTCTACGTCGAATGGAGTCGCGCGAAGAGGCGCGATGTTCGTATTCAAGGTCTCGACCTCTGTAAGGACGAAAACGCAATGTGAGATATTAAACTAGGGATTTGCTCTCTCACATACCTACTGTCGACAGGACGGGTGAGGGGACGTGAGGCGACGGGGCTGGTGGCGTGTGGAGGAGAAGAACGTGGCGGTCTGAGCCAGAGAGGTCACGTCACAAGCGCACGGATAAGTGGCTGAGGACGTGTTCGGTGTGTGTGCATTGTGCATTAAGGCAAGTTTCGCTTTGCCATTCACCCTGGCCAACGAGTCCGCGGAGCGCGACATTCGCCGTGCGTATATCGTTTACGACCCCTTGTATCCCTCCTTCCAAGAGAGCCTCAACCGGTTTCGTCAAGGAGAGAACGCTGAGCTCTTCCAGCGGGGCGCCGAGCAGGTGGTCCATAACGTCGGACTATACGACACTAGACGCAGTTCTGAGGACCGCATTGGCGATCTCTCTGCACCGCGGCAAGAGGACACCGCAACTCCAGGGCCTACGGAGACCGTCGCTGACGCGGAAGACGGACGTGTAGAGGTCCCGAGACAGGGCGGACATCGCGGGCATCAGGACGGCGACAGACTGTCGACCTCTGTCGATGGGACTGTCTCGTTGTGGAGGGGTTCACCTCGTCAGGGGGCGCTGTTTGAGTCATCCGAGGCATTTTCCCCTGGCTCTGAAGCTAGGATGACTCACCTGCCGAGGAAGTCACATCTATACTTGGGTATAAATGGCGCGTTTTACACCATTCAGGACCTTGCTCTGTAAACAACGTAAGTCTTCCGCTGTTGATTCGTTTTGCGTTCGGCCGGCCGGCGACACCTACTGGAATGAGAACGGACGTTTTTTCAGTCTCCGTCGAACCATTGAGTAATCGCCGTAGCAGTTCTGAGAAACACGTCCTCGCTCCCGTGACGTTATCTCGCAATCCGCTGATGCGTTTGCATATCCGTCAACCGTGCGTTAACGCTGGGAGCTTTTTGTCGTCAAACACACGAGCGCAGACCAACCTGCGGCCGTAGATGAGTACGGTATCCAGTGCGATGTGACACTCGTTGACGGACGTCGTCCTGTCGATGACATGTCGGCTTATGTATAAGGACGACGATGTGCTAGTGACGTGGACAGAAGAATCGCCTGAGACAAGGCGACAACTCTGGTTTTACTATTCCGGAAGTCTTGACGACGACGAAACCACACTCAGCCGCACTAGTGATGCGCGTCTCGACGCGATATTGGGAGAAAATGGAACTGCACTGCCATAGGTTATGCCGATGAGGCTGAGGCGACGGTCTTTCGGAGCCTCACGTCGTTTCTGAGCACGAACCGGATGGCGCCTTTCCGTCCTATGCTCAAGGTCTTCTGTTGTCAGTTCGGTGCTCGATGAGTGCTTCCAAGCGCGATTCTCGGCGACCTCGTCCGTCAAGACCTCTGCGACACGATAGAAGTCCTTGTAGGTCTGCTGAGCGTGAAAGCTCTTTCCAGGTACGAAAGTACTGCCAAACGGCCGGACGCCTTACGGAAGTCGCGACTGTTTTTTGCTGTTCAGTTGGTCCGATGCCTTTGAGCGTGACAGCAAGTTTCGATAGGTAGACACGATCGGGCCGGAAGCGTCGGATGTGACTGAGAGGACACCGGCAGATGCCTTTAGAGAGGGATGCTGCGGAGTCGTTGCGGAACAGGTGGACGTGTCTGAGCGAACAGCAGCGGGATTCGATTCCTCGAACGACGGAGACGCGAAGCGTTCGAGGACAAGGCGAGCTGCGTGACTAAGAATGACAGAATCTCTTTGGCTCCGCCACGGTATGCGCTTCTAAACAGAAGAACACTCGACAATCTCCCCCGAAAGTGTGGGTGACTCGAAACACAAATCTAGAACCTTGCGGAGCTTTCCAGAGCCAAAAAACCTTGTCGCCCTAGGCGCATATAAGAAATCGGATGTGACAGGAACGCGACGGATGGCTCACGAGTCTGTGAAGCCAGTTTTACTGCACAATCTGACAGCAAACGATATTCTTTCCAGCAAGTCGCCGACAGGAGCAAAGCAGTCCGCTCAGTATTCAAGAACGGCGTTTCTTGGTGAAAGAAGCATCGGGAGGTATGTGATCGATCTTTCTCCAGAGATGGTCTCCAGTGCGCCTGTACTTATCTTCTGTCACGTGGAAACTGCGTCGATGCCTTCTGCTCAGGCCGTTGCCTGATCCCGGCTTTCTTTACGATCGCATCCCTGACAAATTATGATCTTGTGAAGAAATATAGACGACAGAGCATGTGCCAGCGAATGCCGCTTGCAAGTCGCAGACTCGTGCCCTTCTCCTCTAGATCGCTCTGCATGACTGTCGAGTTTCCAACTGGTGCTGCGTGGATTGCTCAAGTAATCACGATACCCGTTGACTCCATCTACAACAGGAAACAGTCGGATGGCTGCGTTCGTTCTTAAAGAGGATATAGATGGTGCTGGAGCCTGCAGAACATTTCGTGAGATAGATGCTGCCTACTTGTGCCGAATGCCATCAGAATCACACGATTCTGCAATCTTCACATGAAACAGTCATCCTGAAAAGCGATCTCACACTTCCAGGAGACATCGAGTAGCAGCGATGTTGCATTCACAACCATCCTCTTCTTTATCCATCCTCAACTACGAGCAATCTGAATAGCTACTGAAGGACGGATGCTTTGGCACTGCATCTGCCTACATGCACAGGGTACTAGACACATCGCAACTGAACCATTCTCCACGAACTTGTCTCCAGAACCACGCAGTGTTGCAGGCGAAGTGTGTGACAGGAGCTGTCGGCAGCGGACAGCAGATTCGCCGTTCCATCTGTACATCTGATGCAATCCATTCGATGTGATTTCTGCGCGAGTGAGAACGCGTTTCTCGTCCGAACGACGACGGAGAGTCTTCTCCGGGGACGGTGAGCCGCGACAACTCCGAAAACGCGAGGACTGCTTCGTCCTTAAAAATGATGCCCATGTCGCAGTCAGAAGACGGACTGCGCGTACACGACGGGTACAGGTACGAACAACTGAGACGGGCTTCACGAAAGCTAAAACGGTGTCCGGTCGCCCTGTCGGGGTCCGACTGCCCAGAAAACGGACGCCCGAGGTTTGCCGCCTGTCAGCACGTTCGGCAAGTAAACGTGAAGGAGTACAGGTGATATCCAGTACATGCGCATGACAGCGCGGACAGCGCCGACAGCCTAAAAATTCCATTATTCATCTTCGTCAGTGTCTTGTTTCCAACATTGCAGTTCAGTCCGAGCGAAACGTTCTTTGTTTTTACGGACGCACGGACGTTTAACTTCGCGGTGGCATGACGAACGCTGTGCTCTACGTCTTGTTTTGTTTTCTGCTCGTTCCTCGCACGACATCCGGCAGCAGTGGTAACGCCGGTTAAACCATTGGACGCCGCGGTCGAGCTTGTCGTTGCGTAAAGGTGCCCAGTTGTCGGCGGAGCAGAACACCACCGGAGACATTGTCTCGAGCACCGCAGCCTTTGAGACGGACAACGAAAATGGAGAGGTAGAACGGCGTAAGTGCGCCTGCGGAAACTGACAGTGTAGCTGCCGTTCCAGCGCAATGCTCGCTACGAGGATGTTTTCTCTACGACAACAATACCGCTTCATGTGGCAGCATTGGAAGGAGATGTAGACCGCGTGAAAGTGTGCTTCGATATGCGATGAGGTTTGTTTGTCATCGTCTTCTGTGCAGCTGCTGCTCCACCAGGGCGCGAACGTCGAAGCAAAAACCAACCGTGGCAATACGCCACTGCATCTGGCAGCGGCGACAGGATGCATAGAGGTCATTCAGGTGCGGCATTCGATAGACATGGAGCTGTGCGACGAACAGGTGGTGGCAGGTTCTGCTTGATTACGGCGCATCCAAGAAAGCGAGGAACGATGACGGCGACGTTCCACGCGACCTAGTGTGCTCCTTCGATGATGCACACTGTTCTGCGAGTCAGAGGGCTACCGCCAGGGACATGTTGAATCCCGGCGGAGGTAACAACCTCGGCCTAATCATTGCACTGGTCGTTTTATCCATCGTTTTGATAATCACGGTAGCACTTCTTTGCCGTTACAGTGCAAGCTGCCGAAACATCAGAAACTACAACACCGACGAACTCCTCTACACCGCAATCTGGAGAGCCGGTGGACCCTGTGGACCCTTCGGACCCTGCCAAGCCTACAAAACCTGCGTAGAATGCATAGTCGCTGTAATCTGCGGAGGCCGCGGAGCCAGATGACTCATCTAGTCCATTGTGCCCAAAACCAACACACATCTGCTTGCATCGGCAACATGAAAGCTCAAGTGCGTGACCTGGTGTGCGTTACACTGCTGCCCCTCTACGATGTTTTAGCTTTTTCTTTGCTGAGGCCCGACGAACACTTCTATTGGTCCTTTGTCAGTTGAGGCGTTCTTTTATTTCCGTTGTCTTCTGCTTTCTGTACATCATGTAGTACGGAATGGCAATGTCGAGACTGTTTTGCATAAGGTCTCGACAAAACATATAAATCTTAATTTGAATGCGACTAGCTTAGTAAAGGGAGAAGGGTGAACTTCTTCGCGTTCTAACAGACCGGGCACAGAGGTTTGAAGTTTACAACAAGCTGCGAGTTCTGAGTGCTGAATTCACGTCGTTTCCGCCGACGGTCTCCGCTGACGATGTCGCAAAGTGACATCGTTCGACAGAATGTGTCTAGAGAAAGTCACACAGACAGGATGACTTCGACATTCGCCGACATCTGTCGTCGTGGCCTGAAGCAATTGAGATAAATCCAGCATTCAGTGACGAGAGGGATATGGTCTGGCATGTCCTCCAGAGGTAGACTGGATGATCAGACATCACCACCGATCCTGCAGAGAACGGCAGTGGTCACACGGGACAGAGTGTGAGCAGAGTGAGAAAGGGCACTGCTTTGATGATTCGTGGAAAAACAGATCTTCATTGCCCAAGTTTGGAAGCAGGAGGTTCTATTCCCGCGCGAGCACAACACGCAAGGCACAGCAATGTCGAAGAACGCAGCTGACAGTAGGTGACGTGACATGATGATGCCGAGTGCCGAAGACGTTCATCTGAATAAATCGCCGCCGACATTGTCATCTACAGACCGCCGTCTGACGTCACATCACACGACACTGGGTCGACTGTCTCGTCTGTTCATGAACACGTCTAGGATGCAACGTCGCTGGTCATTGCATCCATGCTAGCTACCGCCATACGCACCCTTTAGACACCGTCATAGGTCATTCGCGATGGGATGCTGTAGGGAGTGAGGGGTCGCTTCGGAGAGCAAGGGGATTGCGTAGCGCGATACGATATACGCCGACGCTGTCGACTACACGATAAGGTGTTGAATCTGCTATAAATGGGTTCCTGTTCCGCAGAAGAAGGTTCAGTATCACTCTTGGAGTCGGTCTCCCCTTTCGAAATGAGTTTTTTTTCGGTTGAGCAGAGGATAGTGTCGGCGTTTGCGAATGCACCGCAGTCCCGATGCGAATGACGGATGCATTTCTGTCATCTGCGCTATCCAGATGTTGATCCTCCCTCAAGGTCAGCCAGTTCGTGCTTTCTCACTCGAGCAGACGGTGTTTATTCTGTGAGGTCGTCCGCTGTCCGGCAATTGCTTCGACTTTGCATATCCCGCTTCTTCAGTAAGCGATACTCAATCCCCATAACATGTTGCCGAAGGGCCGGCCTTCGTGTTTTGGGATCCCGCTCCGCAAAGCTCCGTTTCTCTAGAGACCTAGCACGTGCGATAGGCCGGTCTTCTGAGTATCGACCCGTGTCATTCATTACCTAGATGACATGTTCTTCTAACTTGGTCTTCGACTGTCACATCTTCTGACATCTCGAATCCGCGACTGCGTCGCGTTTCTTCGGCCATTTGGACGACTCAGTGGAGACAGACGTGCTTTCCCGCAGTCCGTTCTCTCAATACGGTGGAATACGGTACGGCTCATCGTATATCGATTCAGTGACTGTGACTGGACCGCAAGAATCGAAGCGGAGGGCGTCTGTGTCAATGGCGGCCGGCTGACGATGTGACGTCGACACAAACGTCATATCACCTTAGCGGACAGGTATTCTCCCTCTCGCTGCAGAAGAAGCGCCGCGCCTGCCAGAGTGCTCCTCTCGAGGCGAACGGTCCACCGAAGTCCACGTGGCGAGACATCCGTCGACACTGTGTGTCGCCAAACAACGCCTCGAAGAGTCCTTTAGGACGTCCAGGAGCGCGACGCACTTCCCACACGCTGAGAATTCGCGTCTTCCTTCGCCTCCACGGAATAGATGTCGAGGTTGTCGTACGGTACGGTGGCTGTGCCCGTCTGAGAAGTGGATGTGACGGGAGGACCTGAAATCTCGAGAACGCAACGGACATGCGAAGGCATTCGAAACTTCGTTGAAGAATTGCGCTCCGGTAGATCTGAAGTCATGACTGAGTTCACTGCACAGATGACAGGATCAAAACAACGGATGGTCTCGGTGAGCGGCATCGATGAAGGACGGCACATGCGCCAAAGAACTCTCCGCAAATGGGCGTAAGGGAGAGTCATCAACGACGGAAGTTAGATGACAGGGGCGGACGTCACGTGCATCCTCCAGTCATGTCTCGACGTCGCATCTTTGTCCGAACGCTGCATTCGAGTGCGCGTCGAGCTGCCTCGACGAGTTCTGTACGTCTCCGCACTCCGTTCGCCGGACAACATGACGCGCGCCGTTCTGTACCTGTGGCTGTGCCTCGTTCTCGTCCCGCATTCGACGTGGGGCAGTCGCGGTGCCGTCGCCAGTTGCCGCATCCCTTCCCGCAGCTATGTGCGGATGTCTAGGTTTCGCGCCGCTCGACTCGGCACACAGCCGGGGTAACCTCACAACCAAGGTACGCTACGCATTCCTCAGAAATTCACGACGCATGGAGGTGCGGATGGACCCTGCGACAGTTCGGACGCAAAGCTCTGTCAGGTGCATGGACACTCGAACGCCGTCCGTCGTCGCAAGACGCCGACTGTGTGTAGGAATCCACCAGCTCGAGTCGTCGGACGCAAAGACCTGGGCGAAGGTGACGGCGCGGGTATCTACGATGCGGAATGAAGGCGCGACTTTTGGAGCAGGGCTACGAAGCGTGGAAGAAGACGGATCGGCTTTCCGGGGAGAAGAAGATGCACCGTCTTACAGAGAACGCATGCATCGGTATGCTTCATCGACATGCCATGCCTTTGACGGCAGCGAACGTACAGACGCGAACGACTGCGACGAAGGCTTTCTCCCCTGTCCCATGTCACTCAATTCCGGCACCAGAGATGGACAGGCACGTCCGCCACCGCTCCGTTGTGCATCAAAAGCAGAATGGCGCTTCAGATTCTTTTCGATATCGAAGCGAATTACGTTTATCGGGAGGAATGGAAGCCGGTGTACAGGGAGGAGTGGACTCTGTTGCACTGGGCGGCTTACGAAGGAGACGTGGACGAAGTGAAGGCGCGTCCAACACTGACCGACGACGACGTGAGTGCAGGACTTCTGCTGTGACAGGCATTGCTTGATGGCGGCGCGGATATCGAAGTGGTCGAGGAGAACGGAAAGACGCCATTGCATCTCGCAGCGGGCAACGGACGCGTCGCCGTCGTCGAGGTGCATCTACTCGTCGGTCAGATGATCCGACCGGAATGCGCATCCACCGCAGATCTTGGTCGACAGAGGGGCCGATATCGAAGCGGAAGACGTGACGCTAACGGTTCCGCTTTCGGATGCGGCGGCGAATGGACACACGGAAGTGTTGAAAGTGCGCCGATCCTCTTGCCAGAAGAGGCGTAGAGAAGCGAGCAGTGCGATTGCCGTTCTAGGTTCTGATCGATGCCGGCGCCGCCGTTGATGTGACGGACGACCACAGACGGACGCCGCTTTATCGCGCAGCAAGAGGTGGACACGTGGACGCTCTCAAGGTGCGTCGCGTTGCGATGCGCTCGGCAAGACATGACAGGTGGCGTCGTCGCAGGTTTTGATCGAAAATGGGGCCGATGTCAATGCGAAGAGAATGCACCGAGTGACGGCGCTCTTCGAAGCAGCAGCAAAGGGGCACGAGGACGTCGTCGAGGTGCATTGCGAATCGCCCAGTGCGACCGCCACGTGCGTGCTTCGCTGCAGGTCCTGATCGCTGCAGGAGCAAACGTGAATGCAGTCGATGTATTTGGCCGAACGCCACTTCACGGTGCGTCAGAGAACGGACACTCGAGCGTTGGTCAGGCGAGTGCCTTGCTGCGAAAGTCAACCAAGCGATGCGGCGGTGTGGCTGCAGACGCTGATCGATGCGGGAGCGGATATCGAGTCTGCCGACAACAAGGGCAGGACTCCGCTTTACATAGCAGCGGGCAACGGGCAACAGACCGCCGCGAAAGTGAATCCTTGACTGCTTGGGCAGACCGTGACGTCCGAATGTCGCTGCAGATGTTGATCGATAACGGCGCCGATGTGGAGGCGGCCGACCAGAAGGACCAGACTCCGCTTCATGCGGCGGCACTCAATGGAGATGTCGAAACCGCAAAGGTGCCTCCTCGTCTCTGTCGAAGAATGGAGACGGAAGCATGTCATTACAGGTACTGTACGACAGCGAAGCGGACGTCAACGCCGGCGACATCGTCGGAAGGACGCCGCTCTACGTTGCCGCGTGGAAGGGGAATCTGAACATGGTGCAAGTACGTCTCTACGTCAGAATGCGAACGCGCCTGTGGTAACGAGGCGGTTGTAGTATCTGTTGACGGTCAAAGCCGATGCCGAGGCGAGAACCTTGGCAGAGAGGACTGTGCTTCACCAAGCGTCACTCTATGGACGCGTCGAAATCGCACAGGCGAGTGGCTGATACGCCACACTGATCGACAACGGGCGCTTCCGTTACAGGAGCTGGTCGATGCCGGGGCCGATGTCGACGCCCAGGACGAGGAATGGCGTACTCCGATCTACGCCGCAGCGAGTCGTGGCTACCCGAGCATCGCCGAGGTGACGCCAAGCGCTCGCCGTCTATGTACGACCATCGTCTCACGCGGTTCTCGAGTTTAGGTTCTCGTCGACGCTGGCGCGGCCACGAACGTGAAGGACCGGAATGGAAAGATGCCATACGATGTCATCTGTATTGACGCCATTCCGCCGTGTTCTGAAGAGACCAGGGCGAGACTCGAGGATTTGCTGTCCCCGTGAGGTCGGCGCCTGAAACCGGACGGACGCCTCGGATGGGGGGGTTTTCTGTTTGTCTGTCGGATGTGCACTTGTTCCATCATGAGAACAAGACGAGGAGACTCCGTATAAAGTCCTCCTCCCCCTAACGAACGGATGTTTATTCCTGGTTCAGATTGTCTAATGGTTCAGTTTGGTGACAGAAGTGCATTTGCGTGACGCGCAGTCGACACGAATGCGGTTGCGACGCGCGTTTGAGGCGTCGTTGTTCGTCAGTGACGTGATAACAAAGATCGCGCAGACAGCCATTGATAAACGTGTGCAAAATTGAGTTGCGGCATGCAGAACAACCGTCGCATCGTAGCCGATGTGGCGGCCACTGTCGTAGGGGATGCGTCAAGTCGCGTGAAGTGACTTGATGTGACGACCGCGTGGGACAGCTGCACACTGGAACGTCGTAGACAGACAATTATGGCGGCGAAGGCATTTATGGACACACACAGCATCCGGTTGCTTCACTCGTTTCTCGCAGCCGCCTTTGCGTTTGGGCGACAGTTTTCGGCAGTCTGTTCAATATTCTCTGGCGAAACGTGCCATTCGTAGTGCTGTGATAGCAGACAGTGACGGTCCACACATTATCTATCATCCTGCCTGTCTTCGACGCCCTCAGCATCCTCGACATGAACCTTCACCGGGCGTTTCACTTCGTCATCATCACAGTGCTCCTGTGTACGTCAACGGACAACGAAGGCTACTTTGCAGGCATCTTACCTAACAAATGCAAGACGATGTTGGTCGCGACGGCGAGAGCGATTCCGTTTCGAATGATGTGACGGCGACATCTTCCTGTGGGCGTGTTGGATTTGACAGCGGTCACTCTGCGGACCAACGCTGCATAGTGTGACGAAGAGATATCCAGAGTTAAAGACGACATCTCAATCGTACAGCAGTCGCTGGCGTGACTGAATGGACACTAAGGCAACCAGAGGCTGGACGGTGAATGTAACACTATGCTGCGTCGACGGTGGCCCGGCACAGACGCGTAGCAACGCCAAGCAACGGCATTGCCTGTCAAACACCATCGTGACGGCAGTCAATGCTGCGCGGGAGTACGAGGAGACGTGCTGCTGAGTCCGGTATATTCGCATGACCACAGTCCGGACAGCCTATAAATTCAATTACGCATCATTTCCAGCGTCTTGTTTCAAAGCGAGCATTCAAATCCGAACAAAACGTCCTTTACCTTTACGGTCGTATAAGACGTTTTACCTTTGCGAAAACATGAGGTGCATTGTGTTGCACGTGTGGCTTTGTTTTCTGCTCGTTCCCCGTCCGACATTCGGCAGCCACGGTAACCACCACCTCTCAGCATCTCGTGACATAGTCAAACGCGTGTGTCGTTGTACGAAAGGGCCACAGCTGTTCGCGGGAGTGGGCGAAAACATCTCATCTCATGACTCAGCCGTCGAAAGGAAAGCCGATGCCCATCAGGTGAAACCATACAACCGCCAGTCGCGTGTGTCAGTGGAAGCTGTCAACGCAGTTGACGCTCGAGCTAAACGCAAACCTCCGTGCACATGGGAATCAAACAGCAACGCCTCTTCACTCGGCAGTGCGAGATGGAAAAGTGAAAGATGTGAAGGTGTGTCTTGTCAGTGTGACAAGGCTTCGTCATGAAAAACCACTCGTGAACAGGCTCTTCTGGATGAAGGAGCAGACATCGAAGCGGTTGACAAAGACGGAATGACAGCACTCCATTATGCGGCGAGGGATGGAAGTGTGGAGATGGTGAAGGTGCGTCTCGACCTGTACGAAGCTCTGGTGAAGTGGATTCCTTCGCAGTATCTACTCAGTAGAGGCGCAGATATCGAAGCAGCTGATGCTGACGGTTATACACCTCTTATTCTGGCAGTCTCGTTTAAGAGGATCGAAATCGCGAAAGTACGTCCCGATACACGAGAAGCATTCTTGAAGACATTCCCTGTCGTAGGTTCTCCTCGATGCAGGTGCGGATATCGAGGCAGTTGACACGATAGGGACGACTCCACTCATTTGGGCGGTTGTTATCGCGGACACCGAAATGGTGAAGGTGCGTTCTGAGATGTACAGAGTGACTTTCCCAGCAGCGATTTTTGCAGCTTTTGCTCGACAGAGGGGCAGATATCGAAGCAATGAATGATCTCGAAATAACACCAATGGAAGCTGCACTATGGAATGTGGACGCCGAAATGGTGAAAGTGCGTTCCGACGTGTCTGAGATTTGTTGAGAAAAGCACACGCCTGTGTAGATCCTTCTTGACGCAGGAGCCGATATCGGCCCCGACGACGAGGGATTTACGTCTCTCCACCTTGCAGCAATTCTCGGGAACGTAGAGATTATTGAGGTGCGTCACCTGGTTTTTCTCCTGTTCAGTACGCACGTGATGCATTCACAGATGCTCCTTGATCACGGCGCATCTAGGACGGCAAAGGAGGACGACGGGGACACTCCATACGATCTCGTGTGCTTGTTTCCGCGGGGAGTTTGTTCCGCAGCTGAGAAATCTGCGGCCAGGAAGATGTTGAATCCCAACGCAGATCGCGGCAGTGGCGGCAGTGGCAGCAGTGGCAGCAGCAGCAAACATCATTCCCTTCGCCGAATTCTGCTGATAGTTTTACCCATTGGTTTTGTTGTCTTGGTGGCGGTTCTTATCCTTGGCATTGCCTATTACAAGGGCCTTCTTAAGTTCCAAAGCAACCAACTATGCAAATCTGTCCCAGACCAATAAACAGGTGGTGGTATCGGGAACACGAAAGTTCAACTGTGTGTGCTTCCGTGCGTCACACTGCTGTCTCTCTACGATGTTACAGCTTTTGTCTTTTCTAAAGCCCGACGTCGACTTCTATTGAGGCCGGGAACCGTTCGCCTTGCCAGTTTGGGAGTTCTTTTATTTGCATTGTCTTTTACTTTCTGGACATGATGTTCTGCCGAAGGCGATGTCGAGACCGTTCTGCATAAGGTCTCGACGGAACGTATTGTTACGTCGAGAAAGCGCAAAGTTGGAAAGTTCAGAAACGTGTGTTAAAAAAGGCTGTTCGGACAACTGGTTCCCCTTTTTATTATCACTTGTCACATCACGTCTTTTCTAATGCTTCTCTTCATCTTCATTTCCTTCAGCTCCTGTCTTCTTCATGACAGTATGAATCTTAATTTGATTGTCGTTTCTTTAGTAAAGGAGAAGGAGTGAACTTCTTCGCGTTCTAGCCAAAAGGGACACAGATGTGTAAAGTTCACAACAAAGCATGAGTTCCTCGACGCGACGGCACAGAACAGGACAAACGAACGCGGCTTGCTTCTTCCTGCCATCTCTACGCTGTTGGGTGCCCCAGTGAAGAGTTTTCGAAATTGAAGAAGGCATCGAATCGGGACACGACGACAAGCTCCTTGGCGGTACTCTTGAACGTGAATCTCACCTGTTATGTATCTGCCTATTTGCGTTACGGATTCGGTTTACGTTTTGCAGTGGTGGATGTGATTGAAGCTGCCGGCGTAAAGGCGAACGGTAAATGCTCTCGGGAGCTTCATGATCTGCAGTTTGTATGGAGGTTCCGTTCGCTATCGCACATGAACATCTGGTTTACGGTTCGAAAGGGAGAGTCTATCCTACTTCCCTGTTTGTTCTGTACCTGTCTTTAACACGGGAAGGCTATTCTCGGGTAGAGCTCAGTCAGCGTCTAAGTTCGTGTTTAAGCAATGAAAGCGGCCGTTGACCTTAAATTGGTCGAATTTCTCATTGTTGAAGATGAAAGGGACGAAGCGTAGCGATGAACTGTGTCACGATGTGACAGACCGTGCTGAGCGAAGTGACGTTTGTCCCGTTTTTGGCTGACGTCAGACAGTTATGGAGGGAATGGCGCATTCTGATTGGATGAGAGAAGGTCGACTTTTACCAGTCGCTGTCAGCCCGACTATAAAACGCGCGTCGCCATTCCTATTTCCGCGTTTCTGTTTTCCCGGAGTGTGCGCCGATCCGAAGTGCGCACTTTGAGATTCCCGACGACAACTTTCTTCAAGTACGGTCCGTCGCTTCCGTCGACGGTATACTGACGTGGCGTCTTCGTCGACGCAGTTTTCCCGTCCGCAGGTGCTCGAAGGACGCGGACGGAGTTTGTCCACAACGCCACGTCGCCCACTGTTTGAAGGTTTGTCCTCGCGCACTGAACTGCGAGGCGGACTGCAAACTGCAGGTCAGTTCAGACGGGCGCCGAGGAATCGAGAACGGGACAGAGGCCGACGGTTAAAAAGAAAACCTGCTAAAGCCGTTGTCTATTCACTGTCTGAAGGTACCTGCCTACCAACTCGTCTACAGAAAAGGCAGCGCCCAAGCTTCCTTGGAAGTTCTACGGGACGTTGAGACTGCGGGAAAGGACAACCTACAGAAAACGCAAGACCTCAGAGTCGGTACTGCCAAAGTAGGACCTGTTTATCCAATATTCTTCTGATGATACACTTGTTTGTGTTTGATAGGATAGACGGACGATTTGGAAGAAGACGAAAATGGAAATGATCGACTAGAGCTCCGGAGTCTTGTAGGTAAGATCTTTATCCAACTTCGTCCCCGGTACGTATGCTAAATAGGGTGACCGATGATACGCAGAACGGGCGCGGAGGAATGATCGAGAGTCGACAAGAAGACAACAGGTAATACAACTGTAGAGTTTGACTGCAGATGAGCGATCTGTGGATGGTGCAGGTTTATTGTGGAGGCGTTGAGTGCAGTCCAATGACGTGGCACTGTGGGAAGCGTGGTGCGGGAGAAGGGACAAGGAATCATTCAACAAGGAGACACGAAGCCGTGGTCCGCCGTCCTCTTCCGAAGTGACGGACAGGGCCTACGAAGAGCGTCCACTAGGACGCCGAACCGTAAGCCTTCCGCCTCGCCCACTTGTCTGTGTCTTTCTAGGTGTTTCGTCCTGCTGACGGACCGCCTCCGGCGGGCCCAGTAGTGTCTCTTCTCATTCCTTCCTCTGTCCCGCACCTCGGACCTCGCAGATCCGCAGGATCGCGGCCGATGGACTGTCCCGACAGACTTCTTGTGGTGGTGGCGATTATCCATCTATTTTTTGACCCCTTCTTCACTCAGGTCCCTCGATAACCAAATTCGGTTTCGAGGTGCATCCTAATTTTTGTCTGGCGATCTATGAGCCAGATGGGCGCCACACGACCGAACAGATCCTGTTCTATCCTGTGACGCCCATCTGGCATATACTCCGTCAGACGATGACTTTTTTCTTTGTTGTGTACTTCTTCTGCCCTATCAGCTAACCGACTGTCCACGTAACCCATCTCATAACAGTTCCCCGTCTCTCCAGCAAATCATTCATTGCTAACCAACTTTTCGCGGAACAAAGTTCGTTCTCACTGCGAAGGGTCACTAGAATGCATATCCCCGTTCCAATACGGTCGATCTCTACGTCTAAGACGAAGCTCATGATTTCTAACCAAGATTGATCGATTCTATGGGAATTTCTGGAGTAGAAGTTCGTGCGAAATTCGCAAAGAATTCGTTCTTCGAAGGTACCGGTTGAATCAGTGAGAGGAGCAGTACAGTGATGTATGCTGCAGATCGTTCAAGGAATCGGCAAGCCGTCTGGCTACTTGTGAATGTTAAGACTGCATCTCAGATCATTTTCCCGCGATGATCTTCGTTGTCGCAACAGCAGTTCAGCTGATTCTGGGGCTCTTATCCATGAAAGAGGCGCTAGACACTCGCAGTGCGAATCTTGTAAACAGAATGGTGACCGTGTGAAACAATCACCGAACAAGAAGACGACTAGAACCACTCAGGATATGTAACATAATGGACGACGAAGCGCCAAGCTTATGCGAATCGACCAGCATCAACGAAAGATGCAGGACGATGTTTAATTTGCTTACTAGCGAAGTGAGGTAGGCAAAGTGGCGCTTCGTGGGAATACTGAAGGTCTCTGTTCTTTCCCTCCTATTCTTATGAAGATGCTCTTGTTCTAGATTACGACAAACTTTCTGCACACGGTATCGGTCGCCGCGTCGCTGGATCTGTCGTGGAATATCGCACTCTCACTCCGTTCAAGGCTTGAGTGAGGCATCTGAGGGGAAAGGCAGTTCTTGATATATGCCGTTAGATAGATTCAATGGGAGGCGTCGAAGCCACATCATTATCGTTTGCAGTGAGTGGACTGTTTGCCGTCGGGAATACCTGAGACCCATCGGACGATCCTGTGCCAGATCATCATTGTCTTATTGTCTATAACGATTGAACTTTGGCATCGCATTCAGTCCTGGAGGAGCTGCAGACAACGACGACCGAAAGACGCTGGCTCTGCAATTGCCGTCATTCTGACGCTAATACCCCACCCCTAAATGACTCATTTCGCTTGTCGCCGGCAGTTCATTCAGAAGGCCGAAGAGGACCAGCTCTCTCCGAGAAACCGCTCGCAGACCCGTCCAGGTGAACACTGAACTGCCAGCAGCTTGCGGAAGTGAAGAGTGAGTGTACATCGCAGGTTGTATGCGAAGGTAAAATTTCCGTGCTTTAGGACGCGTCTGCAGGCATTGGCGTCTTGTGGCAGACAGCGTCATTGCTGGATGGAGCTCCTCGTATTGAGGATGCTGACATCGTTATCCAGAACTCGATCTTCGTGGCAAACGAACAAGATCCTCGGGGACTCGGCAGCCAAAGGTACCATCCTTGTGCACAGGGCGGCTGGAATCTCCACAGGTTCTGTCTCCTACCTCTACATCGAGTCCCAGATGTCGGTCGATGCGCTGATGAACATTACCGCTCGTCAGGAAGTTCTGCTTTCCGAGGGAGACTCGACACACGTCATCGAGCTCGGCGGTTCATTATTTGAGAGGGACATGAGGCGTTGAGGGTGGCAGTTCGGTGTCTCGGAGGATCGATCCCAGGAACCGCGAACCAGCAGACTTGAGCACTGCCTTATCACTCTTTGGGTGAAACGCACATCGCAAGGGACAGAAGCTCGCGATTTCAGCCTTGACCGATCGCTGGATGGAGAGAGTCTGGCATTCTTATCCGTTTCCTGGTCGGCGGCGATGAGCAGCGTCCGGATGCGCATCTTCCCCACGAAGGCGTCGCGCAGCACGTTCAAGCGAATCTTATCGAAGACCGTTCTTTGTTGTCACCTGGATTAAACTCTGTTTGATCTCGGCGTCTGGTCGATGATTTCCAGACAGACTTGTAAAGATGTCTTCTTCCTCCAGAGGATGTAGCATCACCCATTCCCACTGACCGCCACCGATCATTTCCGACAGCAATGCTGGGAGGCTGTGCTGTAATGTCAGCGACCGTTCACCGGAGACCATTCGTAGATCGGCATCGACGCAGCAACTGTCTGACGCAAGACAGTCAATGACGGCTAAAGAAACAAGAGGAAGGGACTGTACTGTCCTTCAGCAAAATGTGTGGCCGTTACAGTGCCACAACACTCGGACTCTCCATCAGCTTTGCAGACCACCTGACACTCGTAGCGACTCGGAAGAAGACTAACCGAATTCGTAAAGCAGCTGCATGACGAATGACACCACAAAACCGTCGGAGGAACAAAGCCTCTGTCACGAGATGCCTTTTCATTCTCAATTCGCGTGCTCGAAAACAGACGAACTGTTGTATAGTTTTTCGGAGTTCACTCTTCTCTGCCGACGAAAGAGTATGAAGCTGACCGTTGTTAGTGTGTGGCTCTGCCTTCTACTGCTCCTTCCGCGCAAGGCGACGGGCAGCCGCGGTACAGTCGGTCATGCGTCTTCGTCGACGCAATGTCTTTCGGCGCTGCAGATTTCTCTACGGACGATGCGTTCGCCCGCTCCGTCGTGTCCAAACCCAAGGTAAAACTCCTGTCATTTTTACTTCTTGACTAAATGGAGGCTCTGACAGTCCCATCCTCAGAGCGAAGACGACGGGCAAGGGGGTAAGAAGACAAGCGCGTGTTGTCCTCTGTGCGCTAGCTGTCTTTATTTGTAGGAGCCGAACACAAGGAAGCTTCGGGCGTAGAATTCCAAGGAAAACCTGAGGTACGGTTACCGTCGCGAAAATCCAGCGAGCGCGATGTTTTTTTGCAGGGAGGTGTCATGACTCGGAACGTTTACCAGGTAGAATGGCGTGTTAATAACACAACGCCACGAATCGTTACTGTCTAAGGGCGCACTCGACCAAGGAACAGCCAATGGGGTTGTCGGAGTTAACAAGCAGACGCGGCTGCATGCGGCAGCTAAGGATGGAAAAGTAGAACTCGTGAAGGTGTGGACGCGTGCGTCGCCTTTGATTCCTGTGTTTGACGCTTTCAAACACAGAACCTGCTTGACCAAGGTGCGGATATTGAGGCGACAGACCCGCTCGGCCGGACGCCACTTCTTAAGGCGACACGGCGCGGACACATTAAAGTCGTAAAGGTGCGTTGACGCAATCTTCGCTGTTTGTGCAGAAAGGCCGTTAACAAAGGTCCTCATTAACCGTGGCGCGGATGTCGATGCCAGAGACGATCACGGATGGACTTCACTTCGTGCGGCATTGCGCGGACACCTTAAAATCGTAAAGGTCTGTCGACGTAATCTTTGCTGTTTTGTGAAGAATGCCCGTTAAGGTCCTCCTTGACCGCGGCGCGGATATCGAGATCAAAGACAATTTCGGCTGGACGCCACTGCATGCAGCAGCGTACTTCGGAAAAGTCAAATTCGTAAAGGTGCGTAGGCAATCTTTGCTGTTTTTTGTAGAATGACGGTTAACGAAGGTTTTCCTTGACCGTGGCGCGGATATCGAGGCCAAAAACGAATACGGCTGGACTCCACTTCATATGGCGGCGCGGCGCGGACACATTAAAGTCGTAAAGGTCTGTCGACGTAAACTTCGCCGTTTAGTAAGGAGTGACCCTTAACGAAGGTCCTCCTCGAAAGAGGCGCGTCCAAAACTGGGAAGAGTAAAAGTGGGAAGATTCCGCGCGACGTCATATGCCTGGTCAAGTCTTCAAAGGAAAAGAAGCTGGTACTCGAGTCCATGTTGTCCCCTGACACAGACCGTAGCAGCTGAGGTAACACACAGGTTTGGCTTGATGGATTGTGCGCATCGTGTGTAGCATGTTCTTTCTTTTTGACAGAAATTCGCGTTGACGTGGTGACACGGCGCCTGCTCACTTGGTCTTCTCATGCCTCAGCTCTTAGTCTAAGAGCTCTTCTCTCTAACGTTGTCAGTCATCTCACTCTATCAGAAGAGTGACGTCTTTTAAGTTTGGATTCGAATGAACACGAATGCTTGGAGGTTTTGGAAACCGTCGGGTTGAGTGGAGGATTTAATTGTGTCGCTTTCCCACGAGTCTCTCCGACGACGACGCGACGCGCTCAACGTTGAGTCGAGGAAGGATCACGAACGGTCTTTTGCTCTGTGAGTATTTCTATCTTCAAGTCTACACAGTCGTTTTCTTTTGCGTGTGGTCACCATCAGAGGATGCTTAATAGCGTCGCCCTGTTGCCACACTGGACATTTCCAAAGACGGTTCAATAAGCAGACACGTCTCCGCCGACACGTTCCCCTTTCCAAACCTTGCTCTGTGTAATTCGCATCCGAGTGCTGCTGCCGGAGATATCTCTCGAGAAAACAAAGACGGCGAATGGACGGATAGTTCGTCGGATGGAGTGTGGAAGTTCACGGACAAGTAAGTGTGATGGACATCGATGGTGACCATATTCGTTCTCGAGTAGCTACTGTTTTGTAACCCTCACTGCATGTTCGACGGTCCTGCATGACCCTCCCTCATCGAGAGGCGTCGCGAATCACAGTTGCGTCTGAGAGACGCCCGATCAGCGACGAGAGTTTCGGAAGGGAGAATAGTGGTTTCTTTGTCATAGGCGACTCGGTCTACGCAAACAAGGAGTCAGCGCTCGTGCACAAACTGACGCGTCATTCGCAGCTCGACGTCCATCGTCGGATGGCACATCGCATTAGGATACTCTACTCGCCTGACGGCCGCAACTGCAGCGCGTTCGTGTCTGTGACGAAGAATGTTGTCAGTCAACATCGACGCGAAGTTAAACAATCCCAAACGCGCCATCGCTTCTCGAGATGGCGGAACAGGACACCCAGAAAGCGAGACGGCACGTCTCAAAGCTGTTATGTCAAACACTTATCGGTTCGACAAAAGAAAAGCCGTTCGTTCTCATTCCAACGACTGTGAGGGTGACTCACGAGACAAATGCTCCACAGCGCGTCTTTGTTACGACTCTATTCGATACAGAACGCCGCGAAAAACTACTATTCCATACAACACGCTTCGCGACGTCGTTGAAACGAACTCGAAACGTGACAAACACAATTAAATCCTCAGCTCAAACAAAGGACTCCCAAGACCTCCAAGTATCTGTACCCGGTTTTAGCCCAAAATTCGCAACGCATCATTTTCACAGCACAATCAGATAGATTGTTGACAACCTTAAGACGAATTTCTTGGTTCAGCTGAGACATGAGAAGGCCGCTTATTCATGCGGCGTACAAGGTAAGAGATGAGAACTCCTGTTGCGGATAGCCAAAAAACCCACCAGACAGTCAGCACAGGCTTCCAAGCCGAGCGATGCTTGCTACTACTAGAGTGGGGAAATCTCTCAGAAGACATCAAAAAGTTTTGATCGAAGTCTCCTGGAGACACCGGAGACACGAGCGGTGGAGCTAGTCATCATCTAGCACCAGCGGGAGCGCAGTCCTCTATGGCCGGGGGAGCCTCCGGCTGACCGTCGGGCTCTTCGGCGTTCACGGTGGTGTGTATGTTCGGACACGGAGAGGACTGAAGCGTAAGCCTCCTATGCGTCGAACAGCATGCTTCCTCACGGAGTCACACGACGCCACGCGTCGAAAGGTCTGCAACGCAGCTAAACATTGATGTCGACCAGGGTGGTCGACGGTACCGCGGCTGCCGGACTTGGACGGAAAGAGCAGCATAAGGCAGAGCCATAGAGTAACAGCGGCCAGCTTCATATCTTTCGTCGTCTTCTGGAAGAGTCGACACTGAGAATAGTAGTGAGGAAAGCTCCATTTAGAAGATCTTGCTTGTCGTTCTTTACGTCGCCGTGGGAATAGCTTTCGTGGTCCTGGTTGGATATTGCATAATTCGGCGAATTCTGAAGTCGAGAGAGGGTATGAGTCCTTTAATTGGGATATTGAAACGTCCAAGTGCATCGGAACACTGACACAGATATTCTAGCACCCTGGGTCGGAACAGACAAAGTTCAACGCTCTTTTTTTGGGAATTCTCAGTGCAAGTGAAGCACTTCATTGTGTCATTTTCGCTATTCGTTTCAACGACGTCGCCACACTCTTGTGTGGAATACTCGTGGCGAACGAAACGTCCTTCGATACACGTTGACACCGCGATCCATGATGATCTGACCTCAATGCATCGAAAATGACGACGAATGGCGAGTGCGAGTCGAAACCGATCTCTGGAAACCCCTACCCCGAGAGACCTTTATCGGAGCTTGCTGCATCTGCAGTCCGCCGCCGCTCGACGATCCGTTTATTAATCCTCTGTGAACACCGCTTCGTTTCATTGTGTGGATCCGTGATTCGAAGCGACCTTCAGATTTCTGCCAGCTTCTGTGCGCGACACCGACAGCGTTCTTCCTTTCATCGCACTCAAGAAGTCGCTTTGGCGTCTCAGTGCGTCAGCCGCATCTCTAGAAACCGTCAAGGACAGGACAGGATGACGTAACCTCGTGTCAAGCCCGCTCCGTAGTCGATGCGCGTTCAGGACGGGCGATGACGTGGACGCGACGAACATGTCGACCGTCATCCACAGAATAATGGACCATTACCCGATAACCATCGAATCTTCAGATAGATGCAGTAAGCATGCAAAAACCAGGTCAGTCCTGTTTCCTACGCATCGCGGGCAACACGAGCTAGCACGGGACTCGCGGATCGATTTCAGGTGCGGCAGTTGGCATAAGGAACTTCGAAGAGATGCCGCCTTCTGAACATGACGCCGAAGCACATTCCCTCGTCCCATCAATTACTGATCCGTTCTTTCGCTGTGGAGGTGAGGATCAAGACATCGTGAAGTGCGCTGTTTGTCTTCATTGTCTCAGAAGTCAATCTGTTGAGAGGCGACTAGCCCAGTGAGTCAAGCTGCACTCCCACAAAGGCAAAAGCAAAGCAGCATCTATGAAGCTCCTGGTTTGGGCTGTTCCTGCTCCTGAAGCGACCGGGGACGGACCATCAATGTTCGAATCGGGTGGTGGAAACTTCCAGTTGCTCTTCTTTGGAAGCAACCACTTCTCGACGCTCCAAGTTCGAGGCAATTACCCGGGTCAGGAGATCCGTACCTGAGAAAACGACAGTTCCACATATTCTGTCTGCGTTCTTCGCCTTTTGGCGTATTGCTTGGAGTCACGCAGAGACGAATTGTGACAGACAGTTGTGATGAAGGGCTCTCGCCCATACACCCCACCAACACCACCACAGTCCGTTGCCAAACCTCAACAAGGGACGAAGGAACGCAATGGCCCGGACGGAATTGCCGCAGAAACAGAACGAACGGTTCTCCATGGCGACCTGTCCCTTGAAACCCCACGGCAACGGAGCGGAAGGACCACGTCTGACAAGATTGATATGACCCTTAAGCTACCGCGTCTGCATTCGCCCGGGTGCCGGTCATCCAGTCCGCATCTCGACAAGAGAGTCCAAGTGTGACTGCCTGCGAATGCGTTTCTGATGGCAGTCGAAGAACAGCACGTCCTTGCATGTTCTTTGCGACGCGCGGGACTGCAGGCACCGTACCCAGGTGACTGTTTGTTACAGGTTTTCCACTTAGCACTCCGGGATGCAGTTCGATCTTCGTTCTGCCAAGGTCGACATTATCCGATAGTCAAACCGCGGTCATTGCGGCACCGGCCACAGGCTGTCGACGCATTTCCGCGAGTACCAGATTCAGGAACGAAACCTCTCGCCGAGCGTACTGTAGGACAACAGATTATGGGTCATGTTCGACGTCGCCTATAGTGGATGCC
This sequence comes from Botrimarina sp., assembly GCA_965263145.1. Taxonomy (GTDB): domain Bacteria; phylum Planctomycetota; class Planctomycetia; order Pirellulales; family Lacipirellulaceae; genus CAYGQU01. Next base: position 243,620 of record CBDHGO010000004.1, on the reverse strand, counting down.
CTCTTTGCCCACCCTGGGCGACATGGGACTGCATCTTCAACCGTTTCCAGCCAATAGAGCCTCGAAAGAGGGCTCAACACGGAGGACTGCTTTCAGTAGTAGCGCGGAGAACGGATTGACGGTCGACGCGATATCCTACCCAGTTGCGTTTCACGAGGCGGACGAGACACAGACAGGTCTGGACCTTCGGCGGTAGCGAGTTCTTCGATCGACAGGCAGTCCTTCAGGTAATCGCAACATCAACGGACCACGATGAGTGAATGAGAATGTCTCGCTCATCGGCCCAAAAACTAAGATGACGGCGTTCAGGTGCATGGCGCCTTTAATCTTCTGCTGCGTGTCTGTCATCTGCCATTAGCTTAGTGCCAAAAGAGTGTTCTACCAGACGCGATCCTCAATGACCTTATCCGTCAAGACTTCTACGACATCGCCGAGCACGATGAAAGGCCTCGTAGGTCCACACAGGCCATAGAAGCGCCTTGCATGTACGAAAAGACTGCGGAATGCTGAGATAATGGACGTGGATTGGCGAAATCGCCGAACCGTTAAGCGTCCGCAGAACGTGAACGCGGAACTGTCTGATTTGACAGTTCCCTCCCGCACGACAGCAGATCGCAGTTTGATGGATATCATCGCAGAGGTCGAACGAACAGCTGTGTTCGAATAGACAGTTCATTGCATTTAGACGATCGAGTCCTGTCCTCATGCGAAGTCTGCAGTCCGATGCACATCATCAGACAATCTTCACTGTGCAGTTGCTGTCCTCACACAAAGCGCCTCCTGCATCACACAGCGGAGTTGAGAACACAGTGAAGTCGCAGTAGCACCCCTTCCTGTTCATATCGCCAGATATCAGATCTCTAGACGACGAGCATTTCGTACATGTGATCTGTGAGGAATGCCGACTCACCGTATCAGAACAGGAGGTACTAAGCACGTCACAGGTACACGATTCGCTGCATCATCGCAGCGAAGAATCAGTTCATGTTTCGCTGGCAGAGGATGACCTTTCGACCAGTCCATTCGGAAGTCCATTCGATGTTGCCTCTGCCGCGCAGAATCGATCTTTTCGTCGGGACTGCGACGCGGAGTCCTCCCTGGCTGCCGTCAGCTGTGCCCATTCCGAAAGTTGACGGATCGTTCGCTCCTGAGCGAATGATGCCCATGTCGCAGTCAGAGGACGAACTGCGCGCACACAGCGGATGCAAGTACGAACAACTGAGACGGGCTTCACGAGAGCTAGACTGGTGTCCAGCCGCCTTGTCGCGCTCCGACTGCCTAGAAAACGGACGCCCGAGGTTTGCCGTCTGTCGGCACGTTCGGCAGGTGGACGTGAAGGAGTGCAGGTGATGTCCGGTACAAGCGCATGACAGCACGGACAGCCTACAAATCCGACCACGCATCTTTGTCAGCGTCTTGTTTCCCGCTTCGCATTTCAGTCCGAGAGAAACGCGCTTTGCTTTCACGGACGCGTAGACCGTTTAAGCTTGCCGAAACATGAAGTGTGCTGCTTTGTACGTCGGGCTTTGCTTTCTGCTGGTTCCCCGTGCGACATCCGGCAGTCGCGGTACCACCTCTCAGCATCGCACGACGCAGTCAAACGCGTGCGTCTTTGTGCGAAAGGGGCGCAGCTGTCCGCGGGAGTGGACGGAGGAAACATCCCTTCGCACGTCGCAGCCGTTCAGAGGAAAAACAGAGTCCATCAGGTGGAACCATGCAACCCTAGGTTAAGTGTGCCAACGGAAGCTGTCGACGCAGTTGCTGCTCGAGCGCAACGCAAACCTCCACGCGCATGGGAATCAGATAGCGACGCCTCTTCACTGGGCGGCGCTTGATGGAGACCTAGAAGCTGCGACGGTGTGTCTTGTCAGTATGACAAGGCTTCGTAGTGAACAACCACTCGTGAACAGGCTCTGCTGGATAGAGGAGCAGACATCGAAGCGGTTGACGAAGACGGAGAAACTGCACTCCACTATGCGGTGGTAGGTGGACATGCGAGAATGGTGAAAGTGCGTCCCGACGTGTCCGAGAATTGTTTAGAAAAGCACACGCCTGTGTAGATGCTTCTTGAAGCAGGCGCCGATGTCGGCCCAAACAACACTGGAGCGACGCCTCTCCACTATGCAGCAGCGTTAGGGGACGCGATGATTATTGAGGTGCGTCATCTGCTTCGTCCACTGTTCATGACTCACGTGATGTATTCGCAGATGCTCCTTGATCGCGGCGCATCTAAGACGGCAAAGGACGACAACGGGAATACTCCATACGATCTCGTGTGCAAGTTTACGGAGGCAGTTTGTTCGGCAGATCAGATGTCAACGATCGAGAGCATGTTGGATCCCAACGCGGATCGCGGCAGCGGCAAAGATCATTCGGCCAAATTCTACTGATAGTTTTACCCATTGTTTTTGTTGCCTTGCTGGCGGTTTTTATCTTTCGGGAACGCGAAAGTTCAACTGTGTGTGCTTCCGTGCGTCACACTGCAGCTTCTCTACGATGTTTTAGCTTTTGTTTTTGCTAAACCCGACGTTGACTTCTATTCAGGTCGGGAACCGTTCGCCTTTGCCAGTTAAGCCGTTTTTTGCGTTGCGTTTGTTTTCTGGCCACGATGTCCCTCCGGAAAGGCGATGTCGAGACTGTTTGCATAAGGTCTCGACGAACGTATGAATGCCCATTTGATTTCAGTACCTGAGTAATGGGGGAGGGGGAGATTCTGCGCGTTTGAGCCGAACAGAGTACAGATGCTTGAAGTCTGTAGCAAATCACAATTTCGGTTGCGTCGCTTTGGCCGACGGTCTGCACTGACGATGTGACAAAGAAAGCGATACTCTTCAACAGAGTGCGTCAGGAGAGGGTCCCACAGACAGGTCGACCGTTTCTTTTTCGACGCTCGCCGAGACCCTGTAATCGTGGCTTGGCGAAATCGCGATGGATTTCAGCTCTCGAGGACATGACAGGGATGTGGTCTGTCATGTCCTCGAGAGCAGACCTGGATGATCAGACATCGCCGATCCTGTAGAGAACGGCAGTGGTCGCACAGGACAGAGTGTGACCAGAGTGAGAATGGGCACCGTATATCGAGCTGTCTTTTCGTCGTCAGGCACCTCTGTGACGCGACAGTCCACCATGTACCGTTTGTCGCTCGTGACTTCAGACGACTCCGAAGGTCGCTTGTGGACTGCCTTTTCGGGCGACGCTGCATCGTCTTCTCTGCCTGACACAGTCTCTAAACGTTTTTCGTTTGTGTTCTGTCGATGGTACATCAGTGCACTCCTCACTCAGTGGTGCAGAGAGATGATGTGTGTGCGAAACGGCACTGTTCTTCTGATCTGGTGAGAATGACACTGTCCCCAAGCTGTTTTGGCGTTGTTCACACGACAAGGATGTCCGACGCGTCCGACGCACTGCCGAGATTCACACGGGACCTGTCATGTCATACTGTTCCGCGTTCGCGCTCTTCGGGAATCTAAACGGTCTGACCCGTCAATCATCGAGGCTGTCACGATCACGACGCTCTGTCCGTTTTGTCCCGTCTTCTTGCTCCACCCGACAGGAGGTGCATGGCGACAATGCTGCCTGCCTATCTTCCTCCATCTGCATCGTCCGTATCTCATCGTATCGGCAGATGGGTGTTTCAGAAGCAATCGAGGGTGTCCAAGAGGTATGCATCGAGTGGCGGCGGCGACAAGAGCGAACGCAGACGCCTCGGTCAAGTCGTCGCCATATAACGTACGCCCGCCCATCCAACCGCGAGAAACGCAATTCTGAGCCGAAAGCACGGAGCTGTAGTGCTGTCACACCTGCCGGTATCCCTGACAATGATGTGTGTTTTGTGTCCTTTCGCGAGGCTAGCCCGATCGTCGTTTGGACTCCATTCGACGAAAAGATTGTCGTGGAGGGCGATGTGCTCGTAAAGAACACGCGTGAGCTCTTCTGTCGCTGAAGATTTTTGTTTGCGACGACAGAAGTGACCGACCTGATTGGTCGACGATCAGTCGCCGAACATTTCGGCCGAGGCGGCGAAAGATGTCCGGCGGTTGCTTTTCAGATCTGCACGCGCTCTTACAACGTCGTTTGCACGTCTACCCCATAGGCGACACCAATCCGCGCCAAGCCTCCGCGAAGACTCAAGAAGTCTTTGGCGCCGTCGCGCTGCATACGATAGGTAGATACCGCATGCGAGATACGATCGAGTGCTGCGGTATCGTGTGTGATGTGACAGGCATTGACCGATGCCATTCTGTCGACGTCGCGTCGGCCAATCTACAGCTTAAGAAACCTGTTCGGATATTGCACGTCACATCCAGTCCAAACCGCAACGGACACCTATAAGGAGACCTGTGACGTTGAAAGACCTCTTACCTGACGTCGAGTAGTGATTCGGTTTTGCTCAAAGGGGTTCTGAAAGCTCAAAGCGCCCGTCGTTCATTCGACCGAATCTCCACCGTATCGCCTGTCTAGCGAGGTCGGGTGTTTAGCAGTTTAGCGCAGGACGCATAGGTTCACAGAAGCTTGGAGAAAGCCCATGGATGATGCACCCCGTCGCCAGGCGAGGAGAATCGGAACCGAGACGAGGATGACAATGCAGCAGACGATCGCTACAGTCGTTTAAACTGAACAGCGCTTCTTATTACTCGTAACGTGGTCCTCTGCCAGATGACAACGCGAATGGGGGAACGGACTCTCAGCAAAAAACAATGATGACTCGGGATCGGATCTGTCGTGATATGGCGCAGACAGGGAGGAGCGGACGGACTAGATCGGAGACAACAAGAACTCGAGGGTGGACCGGATTCCATCAGAACATGGCGGCGAATCGTAGCGGGGCATCGTACATATGATATCATACGGTCGGTCTCCATACGTCGTCGTCGCCGATTTGGATGCGCCATTCTCAAGCAACACCTACATCGACAGCCCCTCGCGATGGAGCAAGGGGACGCCTCGACGGACCGCAACAGCGATGACATGTCCATCCCATGCCGCAAAATGAAGTGAAGAGTATGCAGAATTGTCGATCGCCTGGATGTCTGCGCCCCGGTCCAGCAGAATCTGCACAGGAGGCCGTTTTTCACAAGAAGGCAAGGAGCTGCATCGGCAGACTTTCAGAATCTCGGCATATCCAAAGGCTGCTGCTAGATGTAGAGGAGTGCGACCGAATTCGGCCTTCGCTTCGATATCTGCCCATCGGTCAAGCAGTAACTGCATCCGACGCCATTCTTCACGAAACGGCGACAGACTTCATCGACGGACCTTCAAGACTCGGACTTGTTGGTTTTCGACAGCCACATGTAGTGGGGTGTAGATGTATTGGTTCGTCGCCTCGATGTTGGCACCGTAGTGAAGGAGGATCTGCATGGACGACCGTTTCTTCGACGGTAAAGGACTCCGTCAACGCACCTCAACGACTTTCACATGTCCAAACTCTGTTGCCAGATGAAGCGGCGTGTCGCCGTGGATGTTGGCCGCCTCGGTGTCTGCGCCCCGGGAGAGCAGATACTGCATCCATAGCGTCAATTCACATCGAGATCCGAGTGGTTTCGCGCACCTCTACGTATAGCACGTCTCCAACTTCGGCTGCGCCTTGAAGATAAGTGAACTCATTGGAACCACCAGACCTGACGTTTGTGTCTTGTTCGAGCAGCGCCTCGGTCCGTTGATGGACTTCTCGGTCAGAGGCTTCGGCGTCGTAGATCCCTACGGAGCGAGACGACCGAGCGGCGAGGTCGTGCACACGCGTGTCTCGTTACCTTCATCACCTGTGTCTCCTGCGTTCTGTAGATGAGGCTGACCCTCGGAAACGCCATTCAGTGAAAGAACAAAACAACGCGAGTCTTACCGCGAATCTCGCCGGGAAGGAGGAGTTGACAGACAACGCGCCGTCCGCTGCAAAGTCTGCAACGCAGCAAGACACATGCGTCGACGTAGATGCGTGAACGACGGTACCACGACTGCCTGTCGACGTGCGCGGAGCAAAGAACAGAAGGCAGAGCCACAAGATGGCGGCCGTCAGTTTCATGCTCGTGTTTCGCTGGTGCGCAAGACTGACCTTCGAAAACGTCGACAAACAGTGCGTCTGTTTTTTGAGGTTCGATTCGCGAATGAATCATGCATCCATGGTCTGCAGATTTGTCCCCTTACGGTTTCGTACTATACATTCGCCGTGCAGCTAGCTGCCTTCCATCGCCGACCATCTTTCTCCCGAGTCGATAAGCGCGACACGAGCTCTGCAAAACGGATAGAAAGACTCCATTCGTCTGACCGTGGCGGCGCCCCTCCTGGCTTTAACGAATTTCTCTCTCTCTGGTGCCAGAATTGAGCGATGCGGGATAGGGGAGAAATCCTTCGTCGCAGTCGTTCGCGTCTGTACGTTCGCTGCCGTGAGAGTTATAGCATGTCGATGAAGCATACTGTCATGAAGAAGACAGGAGCTGAAGGAAATGAAGATGAAGAGAAGCATTAGAATAGACGTGATGTGACAACTGATAATAAAAAGGGGAACCAGTTGTCCGAACAGCCTTTTTTAACACACGTTTCCGAACTTTCCAACTTTGCGCTTTCTCGACGTAACAAGATGGTTTCGGAGCTGCGAACCTCGAAGATCGACATCGAAACGTTTGCGTCCATTCTCGGCTCCGCAGCACTGGTTGAGGATGACTACCGACCACGTGTCAAGCATGTGGTACAGAGGCTGGAGCCCCGGTCACCGGCGTTCGAGCTGTTTCGGCAAGTGCTCGAGCGGGTTGAACCGCACTTTGTCTCACTGGCAGCTTTCACCACCGCCTTCGTTGGTGACGCCGCGACTGTCCGTAACTTCTTTGCCGTGCAGACCCCAGTCACAACAGCGACCAGATGGCATGTCATCAGGGAGCTAGTAGCTGTGGCCTGCCCACAGCCGACGCTGTCGGCAGAAGAGCAACTGGCAAGATTCACGAAGTCCAAAACAGAGACATGGGCCGACTTCGTAGACAGATATCTCGCAGCGTGCACTGTTTCGACGGCGTCTAGGGAGACGCAAGTGAAGACGCTCTACAAGAAGCTCCCGGCCAACCTCCGTAGATTGGTGGTCCATCTCCCACCAACGGCATCCCCGGCCGACATGCGCGCGATCATCAGGAACATGAGCTTCTGGGAGTCAGGCACATCTACCAAGACGGAGGTAGATGATGACGCGATGGAGATTGACATGGGTCTGGTGCAAGTGAATGCTGCAACCGACGGAAGGGTTGTGGCGAATGACGGGACGATCAATTTTTCTGCCATTACCAACGCGGGCAGAGTAATGGTGGGTGCGAGGGAGATCTGCAAGACTTCGAGACGAGAAGCATTGAACATGCTGAAGTTCCTGCAGAGAATCTGTGGAAGCAACGACGGACCGAGCGGACAGAGAAGAGTACAGAATCAGCCCCGGAGATGGGGAGGTCGCCGTGCTTTCGTGGCAGAGAATTCCTCACCGGAAGGGAGTGGGGAACCGATATGCGAGACATTGAGCGAAGGAGGGGAAGACGATGACGACCATGACGTGCTTCTAGCAAACACGGCGAAGACCACGGGGAAGAAGAAGGAGAAGAGAAGGGTACTGAAAATGGGACTCGTCTCCCAGAGTCATCTCGGATACCCGAGGAGAATCGACGCCCTGGTAGATACTGGCGCCGAGTCATCAATCGTCTCGCTCGCTCTGGCCAAGGAGCTAGGGGTCAAAATCGTATCCGACGATACCCGCTTACTCCTCGCCCACGGTGAGACGGCCAAAGTCTCGGGCAGATGTGAGATCGACGTCGCGGTTGAGAAGTCGACAAACCAGAACTTCCGTCTCAACTGCTTGGTGCTGCCCAAGCCCGGATATGACCTGTTGCTGGGTATCGACGCGATGGTGGATAACCAGATATCGGCACACCCACACAGCCGATCTGTCAGTATCCGCGGACGCGCCGTCAAGTGTCTGTTTGCCGGACCTAAGGCAGACAAGGAGGTGACGAACGAGATCGTACACCAAGAGATTGGACGATTCACCGAGCGTGTGGACCATCTCCCAGGAATCAAGGGAGACAGGATGCAGGTGCCACTCAACCGCTCTGTCGTTCTTGGGCCCAAGGAGAGCAGGATGCTCAAGACGCCGGTCGTCCTCCCAAGATCGATGGTACACAAGCGGACACCAGTTGTCGCACCACACTTCTCGGTGCATCTGGGGGTCCAATACGAGACTTTCTCCACGCTGACATTGACGAACCACTGTGAGGAGCCGATTCGCATCACGGGGAAGACGACGATATTTGAGGTCCCGACACAGGACGGAGTCGACTACGTGGTACGTGACTGCAACGACAAACGCCATCCGCTTCGCGGAACGAGGAGATCTTTTCCGAGGCGACAGTAGACCAGCAGTCAGGCCTCCTGTCGCAGAATGATCAAGTTGACTGCTGCAGCCGAGATCAGCTGTTGACGCAATTCCCGGACGTCATCCGTGATGGAATTGGACGCTTTTCGGGATGGTCGGTCAGCATAGAGGACGTTACAGGGAAGCTTCACTCCGTGCACACGAAGGTTCCTTATGCGTTCGCTGCCGAGACTGCGGCCTGTCGGAAGGAAATTGATCAGCTCAAGGAAGCAGGGATCATCACGAGATTCATGGGAAAGCCGAAGCACATCATCCCCTGGTTTTCAGTCGCTAAGAAGAACTCGCTCGAGCGCAGAGTTGTCCTCGACTTCAGGGGGATGAACAAACTGACAGCCAGGAGCCCCGCGCTACCGATGCATCGAGAGGGAGCAGTACAGGCCTTGGCCGGAATGAAGACATTTGCGAAGTTTGATTTCAGACACGGGTTCTACCAGATCCCGTTGGCCACCAGCTTGCAACCCTACTTCGTAACGGTATTCGATAAGCAGCCATACGCGTTCTCTAGGCTGCCGATGGGCTGGGTCAACTCAATGGCCTTCTTTGACGCTGCGGTGCAGATGACGATCGCCGAAGCTCGAGAGCAGCTGAGAAGAGAGGGGAAGCGCGTGGCCATCGAAAGCTACGCTGATGACGTGTGCATAGGAGCGCAGAACCAGCAGGATCTTGAAAACGCGGTGCGCACTCTACTGACGACCTACAGGAAGTATGGGTGGACGGTCTCACCGGCGAAGTGCCTCTACGCTGTCGACGAAATCGAATTCCTAGGGCACCGATTCACGCCGAAGGGAGTCCTGCCGCCGGAGGAGACGGTGCAAAAGCTGCTCGCTGCCAAGCCGCCGCAAACACGGACAGAGGTCAGGTCCTGTTTGGGAGTAATCCGCGCACTGCTCCAATTCTGTCGGATCGACGTCAGAAGCCTAGCGGGATTACAGAAGTTGTGCAATGCGGACACAGCGACGATCAGCGAGTACTGGAAGAGAGATCCCAACCGCTGGAAGGACCTTATCAAGGCGACGGGCCGATTGTGGTACCTTCGGCCCGCTGATACAAGCAGTCAGGTGGATCTTTACGTGGACGCCAGCAGGGACGGATTTGGCTATGCGCTGTTCAGCAGAGACACGAGACAGCTGCTGCGGCTCGGGGCGGGAGGCTTCCAGCGCGAGAAGTTCCAATCCAGCGGGAAGGCGGAACTACTCGGCATGGAACGAGCGCTGAAGGAGGTACGACACCTCATCCTGGGCAAGCAGCTCACAATCTATACTGACGCCACCGTCGTGAAACAGGCCAGTGGCACCAAGGACCAGAGTTTCTTGGTGCAGCAGCAGCTGGACACTCTAAATCTGGCAGCTGGCCGCGTGGAACACGTCGACGGCGTGGCAAATACCGTCGCCGACCTCCTCAGTAGGAGTCCGTGGTTCCGCCGGGAGCTCGCGCAGCCACCCACCGATAACACGGCCTTGAAGGCAACCCCGCTTCGTCGCGACTGGCCGGCTTGGTACCTTCAGATGAAAGCCTACCTCCAGACCGGCCGCTGCCCGGACGATGCCGGACCACAACAGCGGGCACGTCTCCGACAACGCAGCCAGTACTTCCGCTACCGTCACGACCGACTGGAGTACTCCGCAGACGGCCTACTGTGGCGCCCGTGCTGCCTGGACCCCGCGGAGATCTCCTCCTGGCTTCACCGCGCCCACGAACAGGGAGGCCACTACGGGCTCCACACGACGCTTCAACGGCTCCACGAAATGGTCTACTTCCCCGACGCTCACGCTCACGTGCAGCACTGGGTGCGCAGCTGCCCCACGTGCCAAAAATTTGCGCGCCATGACCAGCCGACCACCCTCTCCTTCAACACCTGGCAGCAAATGAATCAGTGCGTCGGCCTGGATATCATCGGACCCATGAAGCCCGACGGCACTCAGCGTTATATCATTGCCGCCGTCGATCTCTGCACTCGTTTTTGTCTGCTCACTCCCTCCTCAGCCGCCAACGCCCGCGCCATCATCAAGCTCCTCGAGCGCTGGGTCTCCCTCTTCGGCCATCCAGAATCCCTCCAGACGGACAACGCACCCGCTTTCGTGGGCAACCAGCTCTCCAACTGGATGTCTGCTCGCGGCATCGCGCGCCGCACCATTCCCGCTTATCGGCCCCAGTGTAACGGCACCGTCGAGCGTCTCAACCAAGAAGTTATCCGCCGCCTTCAACGCATCTCGACTGACAGTCACTGGGCCGCCCACCTTCCGCAGATTCAGGCTCTGCTGAACTCACATCCCAACTCAGTGACTCACCTCAGCGCGGCCCAAGTCGCTTTTGGATACCAGCCCCGCCTCCACCCCATTCCTCCTCCGCTCTCCACCCCACCAAGCTCCGACATGGCCCACCCAACACGCCATCAAGATCTTCTCGCCGCCCGCTGGACCGCACTCGATACCCAGATGCAGTTCCAGCAGCAGAAGCATGACGCCGCCCGGCATCGCTCTGACGACCTTGCCGTGGGACAACCTGTTCTTCTTTTTGACGATCAAGCAGCCCAAACACACGGCAACAAGCTGGCCCCTCAATGGAAGGGACCATATCTCATTCAACGCCGCTTCTCCCCTCAGCTCTACTACCTTCAAGCCTCCTCCTCGTCGAAGCCTTTCCTCGTGCATCGCGACCAACTGCGACGCTTCCATTCTCGGAGTGCAGCGCAGGGAAGCGATTGTCATGAAGAAGACAGGAGCTGAAGGAAATGAAGATGAAGAGAAGCATTAGAATAGACGTGATGTGACAACTGATAATAAAAAGGGGAACCAGTTGTCCGAACAGCCTTTTTTAACACACGTTTCCGAACTTTCCAACTTTGCGCTTTCTCGACGTAACAATACCGATGCATGCGTTCTCTGCGAGACGGTGCGTCTTCTTCTCCCCGGAAAGCCGATCCGTCTTCTTCAGCGCTTCGTAGCCCTGCTGCAAAAGTCGCGCCTTCATTCCGCCTCGTAGATACCCGCGCCGTCACCTTTGCGTCCGAAGACTCGAGCTGGTGGATTCCTACACACAGTCGGCGTCTTGCGACGACGGACGGCGTTCGAGTGTCCATGCACCTGACAGAGCTTTGCGTCCGAACTGTCGCAGGGTCCATCCGCACCTCCATGCGTCGTGAATTTCTGAGGAATGCGTAGCGTACCTTGGTTGTGAGGTTACCCCGGCTGTGTGCCGAGTCGAGCAGCGCGAAACCTAGACATCCGCACATAGCTGCGGGAAGGGATGCGGCGACTGGCGACGGCACCGCGACTGCCCCACGTCGAATGCGGGACGAGAACGAGGCACAGCCACAGGTACAGAACGGCGCGCGTCATGTTGCCCGGCGAACGGAGTGCGGAGACGTACAGAACTGGTCGAGGCAGCTCGACGCGCACTCGAATGCAGCGTTCGGACAAAGATGCGACGTCGAGACATGACTGGAGGATGCACGTGACGTCCGCCCTGTCATCTAACTTCCGTCGTTGATGACTCTCCCTTACGCCCATTTGCGGAGAGTTCCTTGGCGCATGTGCCGTCCTTCGTCCATGCCGCTCATTGAGACCATCCGTTGTTTTGATCCTGTCATCTGTGCAGTGAACTCAGTCATAACTTCAGATCTACCGGAGCGCAATTCTTCAACGAAGTTTCGAATGCCTTCGCATGTCCGTTGCGTTCTCGAGATTTCAGGTCCTCCCGTCACATCCACTTCTCAGACGGGCACAGCCACCGTACCGTACGACAACCTCGACATCTATTCCGTGGAGGCGAAGGAAGACGCGAATTCTCAGCGTGTGGGAAGTGCGTCGCGCTCCTGGACGTCCTAAAGGACTCTTCGAGGCGTTGTTTGGCGACACACAGTGTCGACGGATGTCTCGCCACGTGGACTTCGGTGGACCGTTCGCCTCGAGAGGAGCACTCTGGCAGGCGCGGCGCTTCTTCTGCAGCGAGAGGGAGAATACCTGTCCGCTAAGGTGATACGACGTCTGTGTCGACGTCACATCGTCAGCCGGCAGCCATTGACACAAGAAGCCCTCCGTTTCGATTCTTGCGGTCCAGTCACAGTCACTGAATCGATATACGATGAGCCGTACCGTATTCCACCGTATTGAGAGAACGGACTACGGGAAAGCACGTCTGTCTCCACTGAGTCGTCCAAATGGCCGAAGAAACGCGACGCAGTCGCGGATTCGAGATGTCAGAAGATGTGACAGTCGAAGACCAAGTTAGAAGAACATGTCATCTAGGTAATGAATGACACGGGTCGATACTCAGAAGACCGGCCTATCGCACGTGCTAGGTCTCTAGAGAAACGGAGCTTTGCGGAGCGGGATCCCAAAACACGAAGGCCGGCCCTTCGGCAACATGTTATGGGGATTGAGTATCGCTTACTGAAGAAATGATACACGCAAAGACGAAGCAATTGCCGGACAGCGGACGACCTCACAGAATAAACACCGTCTAAGCGACTGAGAAAGCACGAACTGGCTGACCTTGAGGAGAGGATCAACATCTGGATGGCTCAGATGACAGAACTGCATCCGTCATTCGCATGGGACTGCGGTGCATTCGCAAACGCCGACACTATCCTCTGCTCAGCCGAAAAAAACTCATTTCGAAAGGGGAGACCGACTCCAAGAGTGATACTGAACCTTCTTCTGCGGAACAGGAACCCATTTATAGCAGATTCGACACCTTATCGTGTAGTCGACAGCGTCGGCGTATATCGTATCGCGCTACGCAATCCCCTTGCTCTCCGAAGCGACCCCTCACTCCCTACAGCATCCCATCGCGAATGACCTATGACGGTGTCTAAAGGGTGCGTATGGCGGTAGCTCGCATGGATGCAATGACCAGCGACGTTGCATCCTAGACGTGTTCGTGAACAGGCGAGACAGTCGAACCAGTGTCGTGTGATGTGACGTCAGACAACGGTCTGTAGATGACAATGTCGGCGGCGATTTATTCAGATGAACGTCTTCGGCACTCGGCATTACCATGTCACGTCACCTACTGTCAGCTGCGTTCTTCGACATTGCTGTGCCTTGCGTGTTGTGCTCGCGCGGGAATAGAACCTCCTGCTTCCAACCTTGGGCAATGAAGATCTGTTTCTCCACGAATCATCAAAGCAGTGCCCTTTCTCACTCTGCTCACACTCTGTCCTGTGTGACCACTGCCGTTCTCTGCAGGATCGGTGGGTGATGTCTGATCATCCAGTCTACCTCTGGAGGACATGCCAGACCACATCCCTCTGGTCGCTGAATGCTGGATTTATCTCAATTGCTTCAGGCCACGACGACAGATGTCGGCGAATGTCGAAGTCATCCTGTCTGTGTGACTCCAGACACATCTGTCATGGAATGTCACGTTGTGTCGCATCATCGGTGGAAGCCGTCGGCGAAAGCAGCGCGACGGCGTTACTCAGAACCCACATTTCTGTTGCAAACTTAAAGCATTTGAGTTCTTTCGGCCAAAAGGTGTACAGCTTCACCCTTCCCGCTTACTCAGGTACTGGCAGTCGAATAAGAATCCATGCGTTCCTTCGAGACCTTGTGCAAAACAGTCTCGACATTGCCTTTCCGTACGACATAATGTCCAGAAAGCAGAAGACAACGCAAATAAAAGAACTCCCAAACTGGCAAAGGACCAACGGTTCCCGGCACTAATAGAAGTGTTCGTCGGGCTTCAGCAATGAAAAAAAACGAAAACATCATAAAGGTGCAGAAGTGTGACGCACACCAGGTCACACACTTGAACTTTCATGTTGCCGATGCAATCAGATGTTTGTTGGTGTTGGGTACAATGGACTAGATGGGTCGAAAGTTGAAAATGTCTCTACAGTTTGCACTGTAACGGAAAAGAAGGGCTACCGTGATTATCAAAAAGATGGATAAAACGACCAGTGCAATGATCAGGACGAGGCTGTTACCTCCGCCGCCGGGATTCAACATGTCCCTGGCGGTAGCCCTCTGACTCGCAGAACAGTGTGCATCATCGAAGGAGCACACCAGGACGCGTGGAACGTCGCCGTAATCGTTCCTCGCTTTCTTGGATGCGCCGTAATCAAGCAGAACCTGCCACCACCTGTTCGTCGCACAGTTCCGTGTCGATCGAATGCCGCACCTGAATGATCTCTATGCATCCTGTTGCCGCTGCCAGATGCAGTGGCGTATTGCCACGGTTGGTTTTCGCTTCGATGTTCGCGCCTGCTTTCAGCAAAACCTACAGTAGCGATAACAACGGACACGCCTTTCGCCCGTCGGCGCTGACTTTCACGGTTCTCGCTTTAGCGCTGGCGTCCCTTATTCCCCCTTTGCGCATCGTTGCTGCACAGTGGAGTGCGGTAAAATCGTCGAGGTCTCTCTCTTCGATGTCCGCGCCCTGGTGGAGCAGCAGCTGCACAGAGACGATGACAAACAAACCTCATCGCATATCGAAGCACACTTTCACGCGGTCTGCATCTCCTCTCAATGCTGCCACATGAAGCGGTATTGTTGTCGCAGAGAAAACATCCTCGTAGCGAGTATTGCGCTGGAACGGCAGCTACACTGTCAGTTTCCGCAGGCGCACTTACGCTGTTCTACCGCTCCATTTTCGTTGTCCGTCTCAAAGGCTGCGATGCCCAAGACAATGTCTCCGGTGGTGTTCTGCTCCGCCGACAACTGGACACCTTTACGCAACGACAAGCTCGACCACGCCGTCCGATGGTTTAACCGGCGTTACCACTGCTGCCGGATGTCGCGCGAGGAACGAGCAGAAAACAAAACAAGACGTAGAGCACAGCGTTCGTCATGCCACCGCGAAGTTAAACGTCCGTGCGTCCGTAAAAACAAAGAACGTTTCGCTCGGACTGGAATGTGAGGTTTGGAATAAAGCGCTGACGAAGATGGCTAATGGAATTTGTAGGCTGTCCGGACTATCATCGAATAGACCGAACATCATCAGTGCGTCTCCTCCACGTGTTTCCGCGCAACGTGCCCTTGGACGACGAAGTCTTAAACGTCGCAGTTGACAGCAAGAGGGTGGAAGCATTCATTCTCCGGCGAGTCAGTCTACGAGATGCTGCACGTTCTTGCTCCGCAGCGCATGTGACGTTTCGTTTACCGACTGCGACATGGGCATCATTTACCAGAACGCCTGGATCTGTGCGTTTTCAGAGTTGTTGTAGTTCCCCGCCGTCAGAGAAGACTTTCCGTCGTCGTTCTGACGCAAAGCGCGTTTTCACTCGCGCAGAAATCACGTTAAATGGGTTGCGTCAGATGTACAGATGGAACAGCGAATCTGCTGTCCGCTGCCGACAGCTCCTGTCACACACTTCGCCTGCAACACTGTGTGGCTCTGGAGACAAGTTCGTGGAGAATGGTTCAGTTGCGATGTGTCTAGTACCCTGTGCATGTAGGCAGATGCAGTGCCAAAGCATCCGTCCTTCAGTAGCTATTCAGATTGCTCGTAGTTGAGGATGGATAAAGAAGAGGATGCTTGTGAATGCAACATCGCTGCTACTCGATGTCTCCTGGAAGTGTGAGATCGCTTTTCAGGATGACTGTTTCATGTGAAGATTGCAGAATCGTGTGATTCTGATGGCATTCGGCACAAGTAGGCAGCATCTATCTCACGAAATGTTTTGCAGGCTCCAGCACCATCTATATCCTCTTTAAGAACGAACGCAGCCATCCGACTGTTTCCTGTTGTAGATGGAGTCAACGGGTATCGTGATTACTTGAGCAATCCACGCAGCACCAGTTGGAAACTCGACAGTCATGCAGAGCGATCTAAAGGAGAAGGGCACGCGTCTGCGACTTGCAAGCGGCATTCGCTGACACATGCACTGTCGTCTATATTTCTTTACAAGATCATAATTTGTCAGGGATGCGATCGTAAAGAAAGCCGGGATCAGGCAACGGCCTGAGCAGAAGGCATCGACGCAGTTTCCACGTGACAGAAGATAAGTACAGGCGCACTGGAGGCCATCTCTGGAGAAAGATCGATCACATACCTCCCGATGCTTCTTTCACCAAGAAACGCCGTTCTTGAATACTGAGCGGACTGCTTTGCTCCTGTCGGCGACTTGATGGAAAGAATATCATTTGTTATCAGATTGTGCAGTAAAACTGGCTTCACAGACTCGTGAGCCATCCGTCGCGTTCCTGTCACATCCGATTTCTTATATGCGCCTAGGGCCGACAAGGTTCTTTTTGCTCTGGAAAGCTCCGCAAGGCTCTAGATTTGTGTTTCGAGTCACCCACACTTTCGGGGGAGATTGTCGAGTGTTCTTCTGTTTAGAAGCGCATACCTTGGCGGAGCCAAAGAGATTCTGTCATTCTTAGTCACGCAGCTCGCCTTGTCCTCGCACGCTTCGCGTCTCGTCGTTCGAGGAATCGAATCCCGCTGCTGTTCGCTCAGACACGTCCACCTGTTCCGCAACGACTCCGCAGCATCCCTCTCTAAAGGCATCTGCCGGTGTCCTCTCAGTCACATCCGACGCTTCCGGCCCGATCGTGTCTACCTATCGAAACTTGCTGTCACGCTCAAAGGCATCGGACCAACTGAACAGCAAAAAACAGTCGCGACTTCCGTAAGGCGTCCGGCCGTTTTGCAGTACTTTCGTACCTGGAAAGAGCTTTCACGCTCAGCAGACCTACAAGGACTTCTATCGTGTCGCAGAGGTCTTGAAGGACGAGGATCGCGCTTGGAAGCACTCATCGAGCACCGAACTGACAACAGAAGACCTTGAGCATAGGACGAAAGGCGCCATGCGCCTGGAAGGCGTCGTCCGGTTCGTGCTCAGAAACGACGTGAGGCTCCGAAAGACCGTCGCCTCAGCCTCATCGGCAAAACCTATGGCAGTGCAGTTCCATTTTCTCCCAATATCGCGTCGAGACGCGCATCACTAGTGCGGCTGAGTGTGGTTGCGTCGTCGTCAAGACTTCCGGAATAGTAAAACCAGAGTTGTCGCCTTGTCTCAGGCGTTTCTTCTGTCGACGCCACCAACGCATCGTCGTCCATATACATAAGCCGACATGTCATCGACAGGACGACGTCCGTCAACGAATGTCACATCACACTGGATACATACTCGTCTACGGCCGCAGGTTGGTCTGCGCTCGTGTGTTTGACGACAAAAAGCTCCCAGCGGTAACGCACGGTTGACGGATATGCAAACGCGTCAGCGGATTGCGAGATAACGTCACGGGAGCGAGGACGTGTTTCTCAGAACTGCTACGGCGATTACTCAATGGTTTGACGGCGATTGAAAAAACGTTCGTTCTCATTCCAATAGGTATGTGAGAGAGCAAATCCCTAGTTTAATATCTCACATTGCGTTTTCGTCCTTACAGAGGTCGAGACCTTGAATACGAACATCGCGCCTCTTCGTGCGACTCCATTCGACGCAGACCTCGACGGAGGCCACGATTCCACTTCGCATGCGCCGCGACGTCATTGGAACAAGCGCCGCGCGTGACACATTTAAATCCTCCAATCACGCCATCGGTTTCCAAAAGCCCCAAGCACCTCTCTCCGTTCAAGCCCATATTCGCAGAGATGCAGTTGGTCGTTTGTCCATTCTAAAGCAAAGGACTTATACCTTCACCCGACTTTGAAAGTCGACGAACTGTGTAACATCCAACAATAACCAAAAGGACGATTCCCAGGACAACGCAAGAAACAATCAACAGAGTTCTCCAAACCGAACAATTACAGCTGCGGTCAACCTTCTCGGGAGACGACGACGCACACAATAGAGCGGTTTCATCAGGAGCCGCCTCGGACACTGGTGTAAACGGGTCGTCAGGAGCCACCTCCGACTCGAGCGCAGACGCGTCAAGGTACAACATGGACTTGAGGGCAGACTTGGTTTGGGCAGAACACTGCGCGTAGTGCCGGCTACTGCATACGACATTGTGTGGCATCATTCCACCTATGGACTCAGCCCGTCTGAGTGCACCGTGCCGAAGTAAGACCTGTGGTCGGCGGCTAGATTCACGAGAATGTCAACCGTTTGCGTCTTTTCACCTTTACGACTTCAATCTTTCCATGGTATGCTGCCCAGTGAAGTGGCGTCCATCCATCGACGTCGGTCGCTTCGATCTCGACGCCCCGATCAAGTAGGAACTGCGCGATGGCCATGTTTCACGGCGCTGCAAAAACGGATTCGACGCACCTTAGCGCTATCAGCCTCTCCATCAACTGCTGCGCAGTGAAGTGGTGTCCTCCCGTCACCACCCCTGACCTTGATGTTTGCGCCGTCGTTAAGGAGAACCTGCGTCGGCGGCTATGCCTCGCGAATCGAGGAACGGATACCGACGTACCTCTACGACTTCGACATGTCCAGCGTACGCTGCTCGATGAAGTGGCGTCTCTTCGAATGCGCTCTTCGCCTCAATGTCGGCTTTGTAACCCAACAGGACCTGCGCCAACAACGATGTCGCACTAGGCGGCCTGAACGGCAGATCTTCGGACCACCTTGACGATTTCCTCGTATCTGTAAGAGGCTGCCAAGTGGAGAGCAGTGTAGCCCTCATGGTCTCTCGCCTCGGTGTCTGCTCCTCGATCAAGGAGGATCTGCATCGACTGCCTTTAGTGACGAAAAACGGGAAAACTCGCGTCAACGGACCTTTGCGACGTCGACGTGTCCATACCGTGCTGCTCGATGCAGTGGAGTCTTTCGGAATCTGCCCTTTGCCCCGATATCTGCTCCTCGGTCAAGGAGCATCTGCATTAACGGCAACCAGTAGACATAAAACGGCGAAGGGATGCGCCGACGAACTTCTGCGACTTTGTTGCTTCCATAATGTGCTGCCACGTGAAGTGGAGTCCATCCATCATGGTCTCTCGCCTCGGTGTCTGCGCGTTGGTCAAGGAGAACCTGCGTCAACGGCCGTCAGTCACAAAACGCTGAGGAGGTACTACGACGGACCTTTGCGGCGTCGACGTGTCCATACTGTGCTGCTCGATGCAGTGGAGTCTTTCCGACTCTGCTCTTCGCCTCGATGTCTGCTCCTCGGTCAAGGAGCGTCTGCATCAAAGGCAACCGTATGTCACGAAACAGCCAAGGGATACGCCAACGAACCTTTGCGAATTTACCCTCGTCACAGAATGCCGCCCGATAGAGTGGCGTCCATCCGTCGTGGCTTGTCGCCTCGACATCCGCGCCACGGTCAAGGAGAGTCTACCTCGACGACCTTCATCTTTACGAAGTGGCGGCGGATACGTCGACGAACCTTTGCGATTTCGGCATTTCCACGAAATGCAGCTCGATGTAGTGGAGTCCATCCCTCAGTGTCCTTCGCCTCGACGTCTGCCCCACGATCAAGGAGAACCTGCGTCGACGACCATCTTTACGAAACGGCGAGCATTGACGAACCGTCGCGATTTCGACATTTCCACGAAATGCTGCCCACTGAAGTGGAGTCCATTCATTACCATCCTTTGCCTCGACGTCTGCTCCACGGCCAAGGAGAACCTGCATCGACAGGCATACATCACGAGACGGCGATGCGCCGTGCCGACAAACCTCTGTGGCTGTCGTATGTCCTTGCTGCACTGTCTGATGCAGCGGCGTGTTTCTGTGGAAATCTCTCGCCTCGATATCTGCGGCGTGGTCAAGGAGAACCTACTCGACGCCTTGCATCCTTTCGAAACGGCGGCGGATACGTCGCCGAACCTTTGCGAGTTCGGCGTTTCCGGTAATTGCTGCCCAATGAATCGACTTCAGTCCACTTCGACCTCTCGCTTCGATGTCTGCGCCTTCGTCAAGCAGATGCTGCGATCACGGCCGTTATAGTGAAACGCGACCAGATTCGTGCACACCTTCACGCGTTCTATATCTTGACACGCTGCAGCATCGAGGAGCGGAGTCCACACGATCGTGCCAGTAGAGCCGGTTGCTGTTCCTCCGTCAACAGCGTCCTGAAGCAGCGACAGTTGTTGTAGCCGTGGTGGTATGGATGAACGCATCGTTCTACCTGAACCATTGTCTCTCTCCCGCCGCCATCCTGCACAAAACATTGCATTGGTTTTCCGCGGCGGTGACTGCACCTCAGTCGTCTGTCGGAGCACTTGGCCTGAGACTTGAGTGCGGTCGATTCCTAGGCAGCAAGAAACTCAGATCCTTCGAGAACACCACGAGCATGTATTGTTACCTCTATGTGTGTCTTCGTTCTGAAGATGAAGACAACAGAGCCGCCGCTTAGTCAGGAATGTCACAACAACCTGAGCGCGTCTTACCGTGAAGCTCGACGGCGATGGATTGTCGGATGCGCCGTACACAACGAAGTCTAAAGCGCAGCGAAGCATTGTCGTTCTCGAAGATGTATATCCGACGGTACCGCTGTTGCCAGTCGAGTCGCGCTGGGCAAAGAGCAGAAGGCAGAGCCACGCGGAAGAGGCCAGCCTCATCGTTCTCGTTCGTCGGGGCGGAAGGTTGAGAATCGTGAAAATGTCGAAGAGGAATCTACGTATCATTTTCGAACACGAGTTCCGCGAATGAAAACCGCCCGCGGGGAGCGGCTTTATCTCTGCGACGGTTCCTTGCAGTGTTTTTCCACGCAGCGGCCTTCCGCGGTGGCTTTTTCGTCTTCCGAGTCGGAACACGCGCCAGTCCCTCTGCAAAGCGGATGGAGAGACTCCATTCGTCTGAGAGCGGCGCTATCGTAACGGACACACTTCGTTACGCACGACGGCCGAGTCGCGTCCTCTTGTTTTTCTATCCGTCGTGGACCGTCCCGCATCGGACGGGATGCTTCGGTGCCACCGATGTACGAAGGGCCACTACGAAGGGCCGCTGACAACAGAGTAGAGCTCCGTATCGCTGCGCTCGGAGGTTGCCGTGGTCGATAGATCCCAGGGATGGACGGCGAATGCCTCCTACTCGGGAAATCCTTCACACCTTTACGAGTTCGTCGAGAAATCGCCAACAGCAAAGTGAAATCAAGGTTGCTGAAGTTCGTCGCATCGTACGGCATCGTCATGTGTCGCGTCATTGCTGAACAACAAAACATGGATGGCGTTGATCTGAGCTTGCAGATCAGTCTTCCCATGTGTTGTCCCCCATCACGTTGTGCTCTGCGGTATCTGACGTAGGTTTCGAGAGAGATCTCTAACACCTGGATTCACCGTTCATAGCAACTGGACAGGATCTACCGTCGGAATGGCAATACTGCAGGGGATGATGCTTCCTTCAGTCAATGGTCCACTCGACTCGACACTGAATGATCACTGCGGCGGTACACCTCAGGCTGTGCGTGCCTTAGAGAAACCTGTTGCTCCTGGCCAGATCGACAGTCGCAGAGCGGATCATCCATCTCGACACAAAATCTAACCGAGTAGAATGCAGAGTCTTCACGAACGAATGAGTGACCTATCGGAGAATGCTCTTTACACACCATTGCAACCTAGAGGAGTTTACTGAAGTCAGGGCAAGAGTCCACAGCAGACGCCACGGCGTTGTGTGTTTGGTGGACTCGGTCGCCTGTCACTTAATGACGCCTCACTACACAGTGAGTGCTCACCGACGGTCCCCGCGCCAAACTCTTTACCTCAGCATTGACCAGTGGATCACCAGCGCTGCTCGATGCAGAACTGACGAATGCACAAGCGACAGATGGAGTGTGGTGGACTGTCGCGTCACCGAGATGCTTGACGGTGAAAGGACAGCTCAATACACAGTGCCCATTATCACTCTGGTCACACTCTGACCTGTGCGACCACTGCCGTTCTCTACAGGATCGGCGATGTCTGATCATCCATGTCTGTCCTCGAGGACATGACAGACCACATCTCTCTAATCGCTGAAATCTGAAATCCATCTCGATTGCTTCAGGCCACGATCTCAGGGTCTCGGCGAAAGTCGAAGGAAAAATGGTCGACCTGTCTGTGAGACTCCCTCTAGACACATTCTGTCGAACGATGTCACTTTGCGACATCGTCAGCGGAGACCGTCGGCGGAAACGACGTGAATGCGGCATTCAGAACTCGCAGTTTGTAAACTTCAAACCTCTGTGTCCCTGTCTGTTAGAACGCAAGGATTTCACCCTTCTCTTCTCCCTTTGCTAAGATAGTCGAAATCAAATTAGGATTCATACGTTTTGTCGAGATCTTATGTAGAACGGTCTCGACGTTGCCTTCGACGAAACATCATGTCCAGAAGACAGAAGACAGCGCAAATAAAAAACGCCTCAACTGGCAAGGCCAACGGTTCCCGACATCAATACAAGTGTTCGCCGGGGCTTCGCAAAGACAAAAGCTAAAACATCGTAGAGAGACAGCAGTGTGACGCACGAAAGCATACACAGTTGAACTTTCGCTTTCCCGATTCCACCACCTGTCTATTGGTATTGGGAATATTCCGTTGCTTGGTTGCGTCGACAGCTAAGAAGGCCCTTGTAATAGGCAATGCCAAGGATAAGAACCGCCAGCAAGACAACAAAGACAATGGGTAAAACTATCAGCAGAATTCGGCCGGAATGATCTTTGCTTCCGCCGTCACCGTCGTCACTGCCGCGATCCGCGTTGGGATTCAACATCTTCCTGATCGCAGATTTCTCACGTGCGGAACAATCGCTCCACGGATCCAAGCACACGAGATCGTATGGAGTATTCCCGTTGTCGTCTTTTGCCGTCCTAGATGCGCCGTGATCAAGGAGCACCTGTGAATGCATCACGTGCGTACTGAACAGTGGACGAACCAGATGACGCACCTTAATAATCTTTACGTTCCCACCTATTGCTGCATAATGGAGAGGCGTCAGTCCATTGTTGTCTGGGCGGATATCGGCGCCTGCGTCAAGAAGGATCTACACAGGCGTGTGCTTATCTAAACAAATCTTGGACACGTCGGGACGCACTTTCACAATTGTTACATTATGTTTACCCATCGTTGCAAAGTGGAGTGCCGTATCTCCGAATACGTCCACCGCTTTGATGTCTGCGCCTCTACTGAGTAGATACTGCGAAAGAAACCACTTTAACGAAACTTCCTACAGTCGAGACGCACTTTCGCCATTTCTGCCCAATTACCCAACGCTGCACAGTGGAGTGCCGTCTGTCCGTCTTTGTCAACCGTTTCGATGTCTGCTCCTTCATCCAGCAGAGCCTGTCAACAAGTGGTTGTTCTCACGAAGCTCTTTCCCATTGACAAGATATACTTTCACAGTTTCTAAGTCTCCATCAAGTACCGCCTCATGAAATGGCGGTACCGCTCCCCAATTCCCATGCGCATGGACGCTTGCGTTGCGCTCGACCAGCACCTACGCCGACAGCTTCCACTGAGACGCATAACTTAGGGTTACGGGGTTCCACGTGATGAAAGTCGTTTTTCCTTTCAATGGCCGTGGCAGACGAAGGGATATTTCCGCCGTCCACTCCCGCTGACAGCTGCGCTCCTTTCGAACAACGAGACACGCACTTGACTACGTCACGTGGTGTTAACCGCTGGTGATACCTCGGCTGCCGGATGTCGCATGGGGAAGCACCAGACAACAAAACCAGACGTAAGAAGCAACGAACTTCATGTTCCCGCGAAGTTAGAACGTCTACGCGTCTGTGAAAACAAGGAACGTTTCGCTCGGTCTGAACTGCGATGTTGGAAACAAGACACTGACGAAGATGAATAATGGAATTTGTAGGCTGTCGGCGCTGTCCGCGCTGTCATGCGCATGTACTGGACATCACCTGTACTCCTTCACGTTTACTTGCCGAACGTGCTGACAGGCGGCAAACCTCGGGCGTCCGTTTTCTAGGCAGTCGGACCCAGACAGGGCGACCGGACACCGTTTTAGCTTTCGCGAAGCCCGTCTCAGTTGTTCGTACCGTACCCGTCGTGTACGCGCAGTCCGTCTTCTGACTGCGACATGGGCATCATTTTCCAGGACGAAGCAGTCCTCGCGTTTTCGGAGTTGTTGTGGCTCACCGTCCCCGGAGAAGACTGTCCGTCGTCGTTCCGACGAGAAACGCGTTCTCACTCTCGCAGAAATCACATCGAATGGATTGCATCGGATGTACAGATGGAACGGCGAATCTGCTGTCCGCTGCCAACAGCTCCTGTCACACACTTCGCCTGCAACACTGTGTGGCTCTGGAGACAAGTTCGTGAAGAATGGTTCAGTTGCGATGTGTCTAGTGTCCCCGTACATCTTTACAGATGCAGTGTCAAAGCATCCATCTGGCATTATCTGTCCAAATTGCTCGCCGTTAAGCGTGCGGCAGAATCTGATGGACAGATGAAATGGGTCATGCATGCAGCTTAACTGACGACTGCTATTTGAAGTCTGATGAGAGATTGCCTTGTCTGGTTGACTGCTACTTGCAAAGAATGCAGGATTGTGCGACTCCGATGGCTTTTGTCACAAGCAAACAGCATCAAATTCTCTTCAGAGTGCTGTGCAGGCTTCAGCATCATTGTTGTCTTCTCTACGAACAGACGCAGCCATTCTGCGACTGTGCCCTGTCGTGGATGGAGACGACGAATACTGTGGTTACTCTAGCGATGCATAACTGCAGTGGGAGACTCGAAAAACGTGCTGAGTGGTCTAGATGAGAAGGGCACGAGTCTAGCCATTGGCACGCGACATTCACTGGCACTGTGCTGCGTGCAATGAGCGCACTCTGTCGTTGTCGTTGTCTTTTCGGGTCGTTCGCTGAATGCCTAAAAGAAACGTTTAGAGTAGACAGACTGATCTTTGGTCCGCCGTGATGCATCACGTGCCTTGCGAACAGGCTCCTTTCGCGCAGGGCCTGTCACATCGTGCTGTTCCGCGTTGGCGTCCCGATCTCTACAGCGTCGTCGCTATTCGCTGTCGCGTTTACGAGATCAAAACCTGAGATGGCAAACCTATTCGCATGTTTGAGCACCGCCTGCATTCTCCTTAGGTTCTCTCTCCCCTTGCACACGTCGTTTACCGGATGCTCTGTTCGACAGGTGATGTGACAACCGACAGGAGTCGCTGGTGAGCCATGTATGCATCGCGGAAAACGTTCTAGGATTCTCACCAGCGACGTCGTCATAGATTCGATCCTCTACGTGCCGAGCTCCTTGGCCGAAGCGCATATACGACGCGGTCATCCCATTCTCTCGGCGCGAGGTATTAAGTCTCTGTTCTTACGCTGCACCGTTCTGACAAGGATGCCAGAAATCTCACACAGTAGATGTCGGTCTGTTCGCATGCGACGTCACCACGTACGTCTGCAGCTCTTCCAACGATTCCTGTTCTGTGTTTCGCTGTCGCCGTCTAGTCACGCCTTTCATGCGCGACGAAATGGTCTCTCTCTGCACGAGACGTTGCCCAATGCCACAATAACGCTGCGATGCAGAAAGACAGCATTAATTCTGACGTCATCTCGCAGACGGCAACCGGTCCTGGAAAGCACGTGACCTTGGACAGCCGAGACAACACACGCGTCGAAGTGCATTGGGTGAATGGTGCAAGGTTCCCAAGTCCGAGGCATCGGTCCCTCGTATGGTTAGATAGCGTTCATCAAACGTCGTCGGCGCAAACAGTACGCGAAGGGCTGCTAGATCTGTCGAAACGTATCTGATCTACGATGTGACCTCTCCATCTCAATGCTTCGAGACGCGCCATTCAGCAGCAGTCAATGCTGCATAGTGTCATATGCGTCTGTGGCGATAGCACACCACCAGCCTTCTCGGGCGTTCCGTCTGTGAGTCCAATGCAAAGCTTGAAGCAGCAGATGTGGCCCACAGAGGAGATGATGTCCTTTCTTATCGCGCCGATTCAGAAAGGTACTCGTGCAAAGGCACTTAGATGTAAGGCCAGAAGTATGGCTTGGATGCGACCACGATTTCGCTGTGCGTCGAGTCGCGGTGTTGTGGCGGGAAGTGACACCATTAAATCCTTCGCGCATGCCAAGAGTACCCGAGAGTCCAAGCATCTGATCCTACCCTGACCCGCCCAAACTCACAGAACGTCACTTTCCCGATGCAATCCCGTCTTTGTTGGTTCTGGGCAGAACTGGTCGGCTGTGTCGAAACTCATAGAAGGCCCGTGAAGTACGCAGCATGCAGTACCAATGAGAACTGCCATCAAGATGAAAAGGCCAAAAGAACAAACAATCAGCAAAACTCGCCCACGGGGAAAATGTTCGCGATCCTTGTCGCTACCACTGTCGCTGGAGACGCGATCCCCGTCGCTACCACTGTCGCTGGAAACGCGATCCCCGTCGCTACCACTGTCGCTGGAAACGCGATCCCCGTCGGGATTCAACATGCTCTCGATCGCAGACTTCTGATCTGCCGAACAATGCGCCTTCGCAAAGACGCACACAACGTCGCGTGGAACAACAGTCCTGGAAATGTCCTTCGCAGATTTGGATGCGCCGTAGTCAAGCAGAATCTGTAGAGGCGTCTTTCTCCGCACTCAACAGATCGAATACCTCACCTGAATAACCTCTACGCATCCTGTCGCAGCCGCCAAATGTAGTGGAGTCATTCCTTCGTTGTTCTTCGCGTCGACGTTCGCGCCTGCGTCGAGCAAAACCTGCACAGCAGCGATAACGGCGGACACGCTTACGCACGTTGGTGCTTACTCTCGCTGTTTCTGCTCTCGCGTTGGCGTCTTTTACTCCTCCTGAGGGCATCGTCACCGCGCAATGAAGTGCGGTAAAACCGTTTTCGTCTTTCTCGTCGACGTTCGCGCCTTGTTCGAGAAGACGCTGCAGAGAAGACAGTCACCAAGAGACCCTCCAGCGTATCGCAACACACCTTCACACGGTCTGCGTCTCCCGACCCTGCTGCCACATGGAGCGGCGTCGTTGCATGGATTGTGGACTCCTTGTAGCGATCATTACGCTCGAGCAGCAACTACGTTCTCATCCTCCGTCGGCGATCTTAACCTAGGGTTACGTGATTTCACCTGTTCATTCTTGCCGTTTGTTTTGAAAGCCGAGACGCTCAAGGGACTGTCGCCGAAGCCCGCCTCCGCCGCTGACTGGGCACCTTTACGCAACAACAAAGCTCGGTCGCGAAGTCGGATGGTTGAACCGGCGTCACCACGGCTACCGGATGTCGCACGGGGGAGAAGAAGGAAGCAGAGCCACGTGCACAGAACGGCGCGCTTCATGTTTTCGCAAGCTCGGACGCCGGAAAGACACCGTTGCGAAGAAAGTCCGGTCGCTCGCTGAAATGCGAGGTTGAATCAAAAAGCCAAAACTCAGCTGCGTAATTGAATTTGTAGGCCTTCCGGACTGCCATCTGACTGTACCGGACATCATGCGCTCCGTTCCTCCACGTCTATCTGCGGAGCGTGTCTCAGACAACAAGCGTCGGGCGTTCGTTGTTTCGACCAGTGAGAACGCGGAAAGGTGACAAAACGGCACCCCGCGCTGCGTGAAGCTCTGCGGCTTCGCGTGCACTTGCCTTTGCAGTGTGGCGACCTTCCGTCTTCCGACGGCGACATGGGCATCATTTTCCTAGAAGCGAAAGTTGTTCATGTTTTCGGTGTCGCTGCTCTCAGCTGCTGCCCTAGAAGAGTCTCCGTCGATGTCGAGGCGAAAAGGTCCTCTGCGCAGACGGAGACAACATCGAATGGTCTATCAAATGGACAGCTCGGACGGCGAATCTGGCGCCAGTGCAACGTAAGCCTCTGCGTGGCGGATACCTTTGCTCCGTCACATCGTTCTGTCCCGCGGTCTTTGCTTAGAACCCTTTGCCTGCTGCACATACGCAGCTTTTTGGGTCTGGAATGCTGCACCGGTGTATCATCCAATATACCACGGCGAACTAAGATCACGCATCTTCCGAGATGTACCTATGACGACTGAAGGCATGGTGTGCTGCAGAGGTACGTTTTCGCCAGCATCCTCTCCTGAATGGAGGTAGGGAGAGCTTTGTGCGAACGACAACGAATGTCAAGATTTTCTGATGAATCGCATCAGATGTCAGCTATTATGGATAAGCAGCAGAGTAATCTCTTCAAACGCTGACTTACTGTCCAGTCTTGCACTCTTGACGGTTATGCTGCACACGTGCATTCATAGAAACGCGTCCTGTCATGGAACGGGACACGAAATCTCACCGCGATCAATAGCCGTGTCACTCAACTGCAGGCCTCTTGGCCGAGATGCAGGACCGACCATCTTAGAGATCTGCCACCGAATACTCTCGACGGCATGCAGTGCGCGATAGTGGAGTACACCATGGTTGTCGCCTGTGTAGTCGTGGCACTCTCGCGCAGTGTCCTGCGAGATGTGCGCGTCAGAGCGAGCAGGAGTTGGATCAATCGTCCTCGCAACAGATGCGATAGGTCAGATGCATTGTGAACTGGCTCGTTTCCAGCAGGACCTGTCAAATCAATCTCGTGCTTCCGAAATTCGGAAACGCTTCGTCTCACACGCAAGTAAACGCTTCATTAAATTGTCCTGTTTGTTCCAGTACAGCAAACCCGTGATTGACACGCCAAGTAACCGACCATTTGAACTTGAGTTCATAGAACAAGAGACAACAACAAACGCTTCATGATTCGTCAACAAATCGGCATATTAACACAAGTAGTTCGATACTGACCTGGCAGGATCTGAAACAGACCAATCAGAAAGAGAGAATGTCAAATCGTATCCGCCACCCGACCTCGATGAACATAAAAATAAACTTGTGCTTTATACTACTCTTTTGTTTAAAGATGCTCGAGCAATCCGGGAAACTTCGCTTGAAACTCTCGTCTCACAGACCCAACATAGGCGTCAGTATCATCTTTATTCCACTTTCCAACTTCTTTGGAAACAGTCGTGTGCCAGACAAAGGGAACTATTTTACGTTTTGCAGGAAGATCAAACGTAAATGCATGCTGCACAAAGAAAAACGAAAGACCATATTTATACGCAGGAAGAATCGACATTGCCGAATGGACAACCTTTTCAAGTTTTATGCCGCCCAACGCTGCTCTGGCAGCATTGCGCATGTCCGAGTATTCGTCATCGCATCCTTTCGCCAGCGTCGGCAGAACCTCGCCGGCGTGCTGGGGCACCGCCGCGACGACGCGGCCGATGGCCTCCATCGCATGACGACGCACGTCGGATTCTTCGTCGACGCACCCCTCCGCCAGCGTCGGCAGAGCCTCGCCGGCGAGCTGGGGCGCCGCCGCGACGACGCGGCCGATGGCCTCCATCGCATAACCACGCACTTCCCTGTTTGCGTCGACGCACCCCTTCGCCAGCGTCGGCAGAACCTCGCCGGCGTGCTGGGGCGCCGCCCCGACGACGCGGCCGATGGCCCCCATCGCATAACCACGGACGTAATGGTTTTCGTCGACGAACCCATTCGCCAGCGTCGGCAGAAGCTCGCCGGCGTGCTGGGGCGCCGCCGCGACGACGCGGCCGATGGCATCCATCGCGTTACCACGCACGTAATGGTTTTCGTCGACGAACCCATTCGCCAGCGTCGGCAGAAGCTCGCCGGCGTGCTGGGGCGCCGCCGCGACGACGCGGCCGATGGCATCCATCGCGTTACCACGCACGTCCCATTCTTCGTCGACGCACCCCTTCGCCAGCGTTGGCAGAACCTCGCCGGTGTGCTGGGGCGCCGCCGCGACGACGCGGCCGATGGCATCCATCGCATAACCACGCACGTAATGGTTTTCGTCGACGAACCCATTCGCCAGCGTCGGCAGAAGCTCGCCGGCGTGCTGGGGCGCCGCCGCGACGACGCGGCGGATGGCCTCCATCGCGTTACGACGCACTTTCCAGATTTCGTCGACGCACCCCTTCGCCAGCGTCGGCAGAGCCTTGCCGGCGTGCTGCGGCGCCGCCGCGACGACGCGGCCGATGACCTCCATCGCACGATAACGCACGTCCGAGCTTTCGTCGACGCATCCCTTCGCCAGCGTCGGCAGAAGCTCGCCGGCGTGCTGGGGCGCCGCCTCGACGACGCGGCCGATGGCATCCATCGCAGCACCACGCACGTCCGGGTTTTCGTCGACGCACCCCTTCGCCAGCGTCGGCAGAAGTTCACCGGCGTTCTGGGGCGCCGCCGCGACCACGCGGCCGATGGCCCCCATCGCATAACCACGCACGTCCCAGTCATCGTCGATGCACCCCTTGGCCAGCGTCGGCAGAACCTCGCCGGCGTGCTGCGGCATTTGTTCTGCGATTAAACTTAGTCTTCTGATGCACTCTGGATCGCGCCAGGCTTTTGGTTCTTCTACTAGTTGGAGTACGAATTGAATTAATATGTGGCTCTGTTTCGGTGAGTGCCTTGCCAGTTTTAAGACATCCTCAGTTTTAGCCGTCGTCTTCCGTGTTAAAGGATCCGAGCATTTCAGAATTCTCTTCACTTCATCAATGGCGCCATCGAGAACTCGAGGAAATCCTTGCAGAACGAACGACAGGTTTTGGAACTCTTCGACCACGATTTCGCGAATCAGAACGTCATCGATCGTGCGCTCGAGGAGTTGGCGAGCACCCTCTGCCAGCTCGATTGCTTGTTCGTCGTTCAGAAGGTCTTCCAATTCGTCCTCGTCCGCTTCCTCCAGGGTTGCGTCAAAAATTCGCATTTTCAAGAGAAAGTGCCGTACTCCAAGAACTTCGACAGGCTGGTCGCCAAAAGTCGAGAGCATCGTTTGCAGTGCATCCTCTCCGCGGCTTCTCGCGAATGCGTGCATTGCGAAGTGCATCGTCACGTCATTCTTTTGATTGTACTTCCCTTCTTGAATGAACTTAAGCACTCGCTTCTCTTCTTCGGATCCTTTGTTCTTCAAGCTTCTGGCTATGAATCTCCCGGCGAAGTACTCTTGAAACGTGAGATGAGGGAACTGGTATTGTTGTCCCTCCATAAGGAACAGGAGGAATCCGCTCTCCTTGAAGAGTCCCGTCGTGTTTGTGGACGTCGCGTGACCTTCAACGATCCTTTCTTCGATCAGTATTTGTCCGTTCCGAAGTGCCTCGAAGGCGATCTTCTCTAGGTCGCCGAAGACGATATCTTTGTTCGCTGCTTTCGCGCCTTGCTTCTCGTTGAACCTCTTCCACACGTAGTTCGTCATGTCGCCGTAGATGTGGAACATGCTCGCTCTCTTTCCTTGATCTTCGCTGGCGATACCGTGTTCTCTCGACAGAGAGCAGATGATGTGCGCCGTCACCGGCGTGTGTGCGGTCTCCCACATCCCTCGATCCCGTTGCAGAGAACGGATGAGCCTCGAAGCTTGATCCTGTCGCAGTTCCCTGTTTATGTAGTTTCTCAGCTGTTGGTCGTTGAATCCAAGGCACTCGAACTGGCAGTCGACCCTTGCTCGTATCAGTTGAAGATTGTACGGTCGTGTCAGTATCAGCAACTTGCACAGACGCCCCTCCGCTGCGTGAACGAGCTCTCTGGCGTCTTCTCCGGCCTCATCCAATCCGTCGAACGCCAACAGAGTGGTCGGAAGATCGAGGTCGCCTTCGATTTGCGTCAGCAGATCTTCGTATTCGACGCCGCTTCTCTCGCGGAAGCATGTTTGTGCAACTGCGTCCTTCAATGTTAGTCCTTGCGGGCCTTTGGACTTTGCGACGTTGATCTTTCTGATTGGGACGACGTAGATTGCTTCGAACTCTCGCATGATTTCGCCCAGTGCCCACCTGTGTGCGATGACTTTGCTGATGCACGTTTTTCCGGAGCCGGGATTCCCGTAGAGTAGGACCCTTCTGATTTCGCTTTTCGTGTCGCCCGCCTTCAAGGATCTTGGTTTGAACAGATCCTCCAGCGAAATGGGATTCGCGACTTTTCTCTTCTGTTCATAGTGTTCTCTTGGATGGTCCCTTTCTTGAGTTTGAGGATCTTCTGCTCCCGCCTCCTTTGCTCGGCCTTCCCTTCTCTTGGCCAATGTCCGTTCGACGATCTCTTCGTACACGACGACGTGATGCTCCATTTCCTTTACGTGATATCCGAACTCCGTTCCGAACAGGGAAAGCACCTTCGAGAGGAACGCGATCTCGATTCAGTCGAAACGCTACTCAGGCGACTACTCACTTTGGCGAAGTTGTCGTGCTTGTATTTCTCTTTCAGATCTCTGATGTTAGACCGAATTGTTCTTAAGGGGACGTATCCAACGTCCCGACTGATTCTGACGAAGAGCTTGTTGCGCTCTGCATACGTTGTTTCTTGTCGATGTCGCATCTCGAGCTTGTCTTCCAAGGCATCGCCACCCAGCCACGCTCCCAACGCGCTTCTAGCGCGACCCTCGCAGGACTGTTGCATCCGGCGGAACGCCTCGGCTGTTTCTTGATTGTCGCCGCTCGTCGTGTGGATTTCGTGCAGAGCGTCGAGGAACGCTGTGAAGACCTCTGCATCGTCGAACCACTCTTCGAAGATTGCACGGCTGGTCGTCAACGTCAGAAGCTTCGTCGTGGCTTCCTTGCGCACATTCTCGGAAGAAGTCTGGCTCGCGAGCTCCCTCATCTCTTGGAGGATGCCGAATCTCAGCGCCTTCAAGTCGTCTCCTTTTATCTTCTTCGGCGATTCCATTGCAGTACCGCATTCGGACGCGAAAGCGGTAAGCTTCATCTCGTCCGTCGACGCTTCTAGCCTCGTCGCCATCAGGGTTCGAAACGTGTCGAACCACGGCCTCTTGGACACGCCAAATGCGACGGTCTCCTGTCGAAGTCCTCTGAATGCATCCATGATGGCCGTGGGATCGATATCGCAGTTCGTCAGATTCCTGAGACAGTGAAGGACGTGCAGGAGTCCACACAATCCACACCACATCGCTTGCGAGACGTGAGAAGAAGGGTCCTTGACCTCGACGCGCTCCACTGCTTGCCGAAGGGCTTTGAAATGGAAGTTCACTGGGTAATACTCGCACGAGAGTTCCAACTCCTTCTCCTTCTCCGCGATGGATCGACGAAGCGCTTGTTTTTCTTTTTCGCTGATGTCGTTCTGATTGCTCTTAATAAGAAGAAAGAAGGCTTGGTGCAGTGCGAGAAAGGTACTTTCTTGCCGAGCAAAGTTCTTTCTCGCGAGCTTCGGTCTCGGAGAGAGGCTGGCCAAGAGCTTCATTGCTAGCTCCACCAGCTCTGGAACGCCGCCATACGCATCAGGATCAATGTGCACAAGTGCGTTGCAAAGAGCGACGGCGACGTTCGGCTCGAGGGCTTTCCCTTCACAGATGGACGAACAAAGGGTACGGAATACGTTTCCCAAGATGCCGTCGTCGTGTGTGGATCGGAACGTAACCCTGGACAACTCCGAGTACTCAAGGACAGCATTCGGTCCGAGGCATTCGGCGCTTCGTTCATTGTACTTGCGCAGCCATCCGAGCATGACAGCTCTTTCGTCTCCATCCGCCGTCGAGTTGTACGCGGCAACAAGCTTCTCGGTGCTGTCGATGTCGTTCTTCTTCGCGACAGCAAGCAACAGTTTTGGGTCGTGCCGCTCTTCCACGCTTGTGGGGTCAACGGTAGGTCGACGGACATTTCCCGATGCGGGCGTCCCAGTGTGGCTGGGCCCTTCGTCCGGAGCTCGAGTTTGCATTTCGGTCGCAGGTTGCACGATAAAAGTCGTTGGCGGTGGTGTCGCGTAGCGCGTAAACTTATCCGCAGACGACGAGTTCGCAGCAAAGTTCACAATCGAGACAATGGACGTAATGATCTCGTTGACGTCTGAAGCAGGATGATAGTTTTGATTTGCCACGTCCTATCAGAAGTGACTGTGTCGATGCTGCACTGCAGCTATCCGCATGACACGGGAGTCTGTTTAAAGGATTCAGCAGTCTCCCTGCCGACAGTCAGTGTAGCGTTTGGAAGAGATCCCTGTCCATATCAGGCAGGGAAAGCAACAATCAGCTGGGTTTCCATTCTTCGGTATACGGTGCAGCAGACGTGTCCCTTTTCGGCAGATCGACACCCATGGCAGATTGAATGCCTTTCTGAAACCTCTGCTTCAGATCAGGAGAGAGCATTCCGACGGCAGATTTGAGACGTGCAGCATGCTTGCCTTCATTCAGATGAGTCACCAGTTCCGCAGACATCTGCGTCAGGGATGCGACATCGGAGCATTCCATCGATTCGATCAGCAGGGGGATAAGAATCTGAAGGATGAGACCCTCCTTCCCTGCGACATCTGGCAGTCCCAGTGTGAAGACGAGATACTTGAGACACTCTGCGATGACGAGGAGATGCTGCGGAGACAGCGACGAAGAGAGGACCACCTTTTCGTGTGCAAGGGATGAGATGAGGGGTCGCAGATCGCAGATGCAACGGAAATGAGATTCGAAGACGGCTTCTTTGCAGACGTCTTATGCAGAAACGTCTTCAGCGATTTCAGCACACTGAGCTGAATCTCCGTCCGTTTCGAGACTTCGAGGCTCTCCGACAGAAACGTCGTCGCCCTGCCTGCAACTCCCCGATATCGAGATCTGGATCTGCTGATGTCAAACTGGAGAGCATCTCGAAGACGAACATCAACAGAGATGGCAGCCTATGCCATCATCGTACAGGAACTCAATGCCGGAGGTGTTCGAGGGCGTACCGATGTTGCAGGGATTCGACAGTCGCTCAACTGCTGCCTCTTCCAGTGCACGAGATGTCTTTTTGATGAGATCTAGCGATGAAAAGACCGTCCATGCAGCAAGGCCGAACGATCGAAGGGTCTCGTGTCCGTCCATCACGTCACCTCCGTTCTCCGTCAGAAGCATCACACACAGTTTCAGCAGCTCGGATGCAGATCTCAGAACCGCATCCGAGACGACCTCGTGACCTGCAGCGTAACACAGGGGTTCAGTCGGATTCTGAAGAATCTGAAGAGACAGACCGAGGCTGTGGATGGAGTGTTGCATGCGAGTTCCGATCCAGTCCTTGATCAGAAGCCAAGAAGCGGAGGAGAGCACTCTGTGAACGCATACCAAACAATCCTCCCTTCCACCTTCCAAACCTTGCATCTCTGCCAGAACCATTGTGCGTCTTTACTAGATGCCGCATGAGAGGATGGATCACTGACCTGCTGCCTGCGTCAGATCAGAGGGCGATGGGATACTGGAACAGCAGAGAATGCAGTCCAGCTGAGTGGAGATGAAGTTTGGATGCTCCATGCAAGATTCTGTCAATCCAACTGCCACGCCGAGAAGCAGTTCACTCGCAGAGAGCACCACGGAGAAGAGCCTGTATTGCGTGGCGCCCTCCTCTGACAGAGAACACACGATGGGATGGATGACCTGATCCAACAAAGACCTTCGTCTCATATGCAAGAGGTGAGAGCAGTCGACCTGTTGAACGATGGACAGGATCATTTCGATGATTTCGAGACAGATGTTGGCCGGACAAAGATCCAACGACATATAATCTGTGCCAAGCAATGTCTTGAGCACACGCAGACAGATGCAGATGGGTTCGATGTCCAGCAGGGCGTGCTGCAGGCCGTCTTCCGACTTTGCTTGTTCGATGACGTGCATCGACGACGTCCCGAGGTGGATGGTCGTGATGTCCAGCAGTTTCCAGTAGATATCTGTCGCCTTGAATTCCACATCGGCGTCGATGGAGAAGCTCTGGTGATGCACCAGTCGCGATTCGGACTTCTCCGGAGACGATCCGTCCGACAGCATCTCTTCAGCCGAGGGCACGTGAAGTGCCAGTGCTCTCAGGACGATCGGCCATACGGCGTCGAGCGAGATCTTCTTGGCGCCGTGGACGTCGAGCTTGTCCATGCAGAGCACGAGAGGCTGATAGTCGCTCCACAGCTCGTTTCTCCATCGATTGAGGACCATGTAGTCTGTGAGCAACCCCAGCCACAGCATCTTGAGCGCATTCAGCACTGGCCTCTGCGCACTCTGCACAATCTCTGAGCAGAGGGGATCCTGGCCCTTCACTGCCAGGACGGCGCAATGTGCGTGTTCCTCCAGCAAAGAAACGCGCGCACACGCCGACACCCATTCTGAGAAGTTACGGTAGCGTAACTGGTTCCAGTTCTGAATGGGCTCGACCAAGAGACCCACCAACTGCTTCAGCACCGCCGCATCGCTGCCGCCCAGGCCGGAGCGCAGGAAAGAGACCGCGAGCATGGAGCCGGACATGAACAGCAGAGGAGGGGCGACGGGGGCCAAGGCTTGGCGCAGGGTAGACACAAACTGGGCCTGGAACTGGAAGAGCAGTTTCATGTCTTCCATGTCTGGATCATCCGCCTCGCCGAAGTGCAGAATCACGGCGTTGAGCAGTTTGATGCCTTCGGGCTGTAACGCCTCGACCTGACCCGTGGACAGACTGAACCCCAGTCGCACAATCTCCTACACAACATCCCGACCGCTCGACATCCAAGACAGCGAAATCGGCCGGGGCGTGCCTGCAGCTGACAGACGAGGTATTCGTGGCCGGACGATGACTGCCGTGCCCGGATCAGATCGAAGTGGAGTGGATCTGGCCCCACTGCCTCGAAGATTTTCAGGAGACACTGACAGGCAAAGAGGCGTGTCTTGAGCCTCGGCGTTCGGCCCGTGTCCTGTGGCATCGAGGGCGTCGCGGCGCCGACATCGCTCTCTGGCTCTTCGCCCTCTTCCAGTTCCTCCTCTCGCATCAAGCTGCCCTCTTGGTGCTGCACCCTGCTGCGTTGCTTCATCTCTCTGGGACTCATCATGACGACGGAAGAGCACACATCGAGCCAGACGGAGGGACGAATGGGGCACTGAGCGTACTGCAGCGCTTCCAGCGTTCGATGCAGGGCGTCGGAGATGTGCGCCTCGCTCTCTGCATCGAGTGCCAGAAAGAGTGACTTTTCGATGCACTCTTGACACACTGCCTGCGGATCTCTCTCCGCGAGATGCCTCAGCGTCACGGCAGAAGTGTATCTGAGCGAGGGATGGGGCAGAGAAAGGGATTCCAACAAGACAGCGACGTGCTTCTTGGCGGGGACGGATTGCGGAGCGAACAGGATAAGCTGCTGGGCGTAGAGCACGACCTCCAGCGAGCCCAAGATGTCTTCGGAACTGCTGTCGGCGGGCGCGGACTTCATCTGGCGCATGAGGCATTTGCAGACGACGTAGTTTCTGCTCCCGGGGAGGAGCTCTGGTCCGAGGAGCGCCACCATGGCATTGGCAAGACGGCCAAGATAAGGCTTCATCGACGCGACACCTCCTTGACTCGTCAGGAGCTGCTCACACAGTTCGAGCGTGGTCCCCACGAACGGCATGAAGGTTAGTCCGGCTGAAGTGGCGACGAGGTAGAGACTGTGCAGCGCCCAGCGTCGCACGGTGCCAGTGGATTTCTGGATGCAGCTGAAGAGGAGCTTTGCGGCGCCGGGGAGGACCGTCTGGAGACACATGCCGCCTTTGGAACGAAAGAGGGACCCGATGGACAGCAGCAGGAAGCGCTGGCGATCCGGATTGGAGGCGGCGGCGAGGAGATCTGCGCAGAACTGTTTGGCCAGTCGCAGCACGAAGGCGTCGCCTGCCAGATGCGCGGCGACGGTCGAAATCTCGGCCGCCCCGCGCAGCACGGCTGGATACTGAATGCCGCTGTCGACGAGCGCCATCGAGATCTCGATCACCTTCTTGGCAACGTCGTTCGCCTCGCAGCCGCCGCGCGACTTGTCAAATCCTGTCAGGACAGCAAAGCAGACGGCAGAGAGGAGCGCCTGCTGCAGCGCACTGTTCTTGACGAACTTGGCCTCCTGAGCACAGGAGATGAGTCTCTCCAGCAGCTGCATTCGGCCGGAGAGCGTGGCGACACTGAGCAGCTTTCCGAAGACGGCGACCTGGTGTTGGACGAGGCTGACGGCCAGAGATGTGTACTGGGGAAACGGTGACGGCTCGATGTCCAGTTTCTTCACCGACTCTGACCCGTGGGTCGTCGACGTGTCCCAAACGGACAGACCGCATTCTCATCCGGCATAGTGCGGTGCGCCTCTCTCTCCCGTCATCTGCTGGAGCTTCTCTTCGATCGGCCACGGGCCCAAATGACTGTCGCCGTTCTCCAGGACGCCCCTGAGCAGGACACTGCTGACAGATCCGGCCGTGTTCGACGCACTGAGCAGCGAAGTGGCCGGAGCAAAGGGCTGGGAACACAGTTTGACCAGATGTGCGTACGGTTGCGTGTCGACGCCGCACTCCGGCAGCAGACGGAAGATGGCGAGCAATCTCAGTTGGAGGTAGGTCAGCGTTCCCGCGATCCATCCACCAGGTCCTCCATTCACCTGTTGCGGGTCTCTGAGATCTTCGCTCGATGCGAGTCCGTCCAGCAGAGGAGCCAACAGAGAGACAATGCGCTGGGTCTGTTGTTTGGACGCGTGCGACGTGGAGTAGGGATCGAGGATGGAGCGGATATAGACTTCGAGGGCGAGGAGCCCTTCCGACCTCCACCAGAGCTGCAGCGACAGATCGATCTCTTTTCCAGATTTCTGCAGTCCTTTGTTGAGGATGAGCGCCTGGGCAGAGGATCCCAGCGCCGGCTCAAAGAGCTCGAGCAGATCGCCCTTGGAGGTCAGCAGAGGAGGCGGCATGGCAACACAGAGGGCACCCAGGATGCAGTACCCTGCCTTCATTTCTATCGCCCAGGAGTTGGCCACGGTGGATTGCGGCGCCCGGATGAGTTGCGCGGCGTAGTCGTAGGCCTCCCTGAACAGTTTGGAAGGCACGTTGAGGAAGGTCGTCGAGGAGGACACCAACAGAGCCACCAATCCTGTCGCGTAGCCATACACCGCGTGCTTGGCCTCTCTTACTCTGGAGTCTTGCGACTTCTTGACGGCATCTTCGGGCAGGGAGTAGACCTCGGGGACCTGGGGGACAAAGTTGCCAGGCAGTGGATGCATGGCGCCGTAATGTGCCGAGAGGGACGTCAGCTGCTCCACTTGGTTCTTCAGAAACTCGATGCAGCTCGTGATCAGCGTCGCTGCACAGGCCGAATCTGCCCGAACAAGACTGCCCAGTGCCGCCGCCGCTTGGGCACGGACAGCGGCGCTGTTCGACACGAGCTTCTCCATGAAGGTGATCCCGAGATCTGAGGCCGTCTCCGGCGAGACCTCTCCCAAGAGACTGAGCAGCACGCGGATGCCTTCCAAACCGCAGACGGCTACCGGGACGCAGTTTCCCAGGACACTGGCCAGCAGGATGCTCAACTGGTCCACCAGTTTGCGCTGGCCGGATTCCGAGATGGCGCGGAAGACGCCCGTCCTTAGAGCGTAGAGGACACATGCTTGTGCCATTGGAAACTCTCCTGTGGCCAGTCCATGTCCAACTTCGATGGACAGATCAGTCGCTTCTCTGCCACTGAGGTCGGGCTGCAGGGTCGGGAGCTTGGACAAGATACTGATGAGCTCGACGGCATGACGCACGAGATCGTTCTCGTCTGGTGCGGCGTGGGAGGCCAGAGCGGTGAGATAAGAGACCCACGGTTAGGCAACAGCCACACATATGGACTAGACACAGACAGGTGCTTTCTCACTCTTCTGCTCGATGGTGTGCTGTCAGGATACTCACCCGTCTGTTGAGGAGTGCGGATTCGCAGAAAGTGTGGGATAGGGCGTCCGAAAACGATCGGGAAGCGAGGCGCTGTAGACTCTGTTCTTTGTTGTCCTTCGCCTCTTTCTCGGCGGCCTCCTGCAGAACGGGAGATCTCAAGACCGCCACCAGTTCACCAAGCGCTTCGCTGCAGGCGTTCCGAATGGACTAAGCAAAACAACGATGTCACGCTGATGGAAAGTGAGAGAGGGCATAGATACGGCAGATGGGTCACTCAAGTTCTGGAGAACGAGTTTGAAGAACTCCTCGTACGGAGCACCACCGACCAGCCACAACGCGGCCGCTCCTGCTCGACCAACTGCCCGGATCATATGCAATCCTGCCACCCGTATCTCCTCACTCTTCCCTGTCTGCTTCCCACATCCCACATCCATGTCCATTTCAGGCCCACGCCAATAGAGTGAGATGGATCACTTTGATGTGACTTTCTGCGAGTTTCAACGATTCCGCTTGCGATGTGACAGCGTGTCTCGGATCGTTACTCAAGCACAGAGCCCGACAGAAATGAGCGTCGATGCAGCGATGTGTATGGCTCCTGTGCCAGGGGATCGCTGCGATCCTTCACGCCTGTCGAGGTGATGGACGGAAGGGATGAGACCACGTGCGTCCCGTGGTCTTTGCAGAGCAAGGTCACCGCATCCAGCATACCCAACTTCGCATCCTGCCCAACACACACCCTCCCTTCATCCTCCCTCCACGCTCCCAACCCACGCCTCACTTTCGAGGTTTTCTTGTCGAAGGCATCTTTGGACGGCAGAATGCCTTGGAGGGCGTTGATTTGGGAGAACAGAGGCAGACGTTCGGCCACGTCGTAGAGTTTGGATAGTGTGACCGCTGTGAGTTGCCGCACCTAGAGAGGCATTGCACGTGGGCGACTCGACGCGACAGGGGTGTCCACTTCGGCGCACGGCCCGCGCAAGACGAGGACGGTGAGGGACAGCTCGTGGCGCCGCTGGTATTCCTTGACGAACTTGAGGTCGGTGTGGTCGACCGATAGGAGCAGCTTCTGAAGGAGCTCCAGCAGAGCGAGCTCGTCGAAGGCGCCATCGCGTCGCCGTCACGAGTTCCAACTCGGCGACAAAAACGTGAAAACCTGAGAGGTCTTCTTCGTCAGCGGACGGATTCATGATTGTCCGTCCGTTCGTCAATGATTCCCATTTTGCCGTACAATGGGCAAAAAACAGAAGAGGTGCCACAGACGTCACCGTCTCGAGACGGATGCTACGGAGCAGAAGATCCAGAAGAAGCGCAAAGTAAGAAGCCCGCTTTCAGAGAATGGAGATGCAGAAGGCATTGGAAGATACGTCGGGGTACAAAAAGGAGACACGTCGCAGTGTGAGATGGGCCAGAGGGATGCGGACGCGGTCGCAGACGCGACAGGGACGGTGCAACGGGGGAAGCAGCGGCTGAGAGATGTCATGCGCCATCTGAGCCTGCAGGAGGGACCAGAGTATCGGGAGACGTCACATCAGAGGGGGGTAGTTGACGTGACTTGTCGATGAGGATGATAGAGTGAGAAGCCACTCGTGGACTTCTTCTGTCTTGTGCAAAGACTGAATCCCATGACCACGATTGCGTCACATCGTAATGCTCGGCTCGCCGCTCGATCTCTCGTTTGTTCTCTGCACAGCGCACACAGGGTCATGGTTTGGTTGAGGGAAGGGGTGACCTAAGACGAGAGAGATGTGTGAGAACGTGATCGATGCGATGCCAGATGAATCGCGACCAAGACTGTATCGCGTCCCATGCATCGCCGCCATCTAGAACTGCACGACGCGTTTGAGGGTAGGGGATGGGACAGGTGTAGCTACGGACCTCGATGGCGAGATCCGCTACAGGAGAGAGATTGGCATAACCTTGTTGGTCGATTCCCTGGATGCCATCGAGAGCGAAATCTGGTGCCAGATGGCGACCAGTCACATCATAGAACAGGAAGGCGAGCTCCGCCGAGGGCAGTTCCATCTGTCAAGAGACCCTACCTACCACGCGAGACGACGTCCCATCATCAGGAGAGCGAAAGAGTGACATCTCTTGCCGGAGGTGTTGTCAGACCAACTGTAGGAACGCAGCACGTCGCCATGGATGGGTGTCCACGAGTCCTTCGGCCACAGATACGCAATCGATAGTCTCCAGTCTGCTACGCATCTTCCCCTCAGTCCACAATTCTTCTCACTCGATGCGTACGATCATCGTTCAAAGGTGTGACGGACCATCACTGGTGGTCGACGCACGTTGTGTGCCGCGGTGTTCGTAGTATGGACTCAGCCAGTCATCTCGAAAACACTCCGTAACGGTATAGAACTCGAGGCACAATGTGTTGTGTGATCAAAGAGTGAGACTGACGCGGAAGGCATGTCTCTCCATCGTCGTCTTCCTGTCTTACAGACTCGGTGGCCATCTGCGATGCCTTCTCTCCATGATGTGTCTTGTCATGGCGTTCTTTCCTCAGATGTATTGCAACCCATCCAGAAAGGAATTGGCCGGAGTGAATTCTCTGGAAAGTATGTCGCTGGTTGTGAGTTTTCTTAAGTTCCTCTGCAGCGAGGCGTTGAACGATGAGAGGGTGGCAAATGGTGTAACGAAATGGATTGTGACTGTGTCGATGATCTGCAGTCACATCGGCCATTCCGTCTTTCTCTTTCTCGCTCTGTGCCGACGTGAGTTTGCCAAACCATCAGCGGAGGGCGCTAGGACGCCTGTTTTTCGGTCTTCGTCAGTTCGCGGAGAAAACAAGACCGACTTAGCATCGAGACAAGTTCCACAGACAGTCAACGTACCTTTGATGTCTGAGCTGTACAGTCGCTTAGCTGTCTTATCTCTAAGCAATTGGTCCATTTCACTTCTCCTCACTGCACACTTTGTACCATCCAGAGAGAAAGAGGAT
Source organism: Botrimarina sp. (assembly GCA_965263145.1). GTDB lineage: Bacteria > Planctomycetota > Planctomycetia > Pirellulales > Lacipirellulaceae > CAYGQU01. The sequence continues at coordinate 200,920 of CBDHGO010000004.1, read as the reverse complement.
TCATCGAGCTGTCGTACATGGATGCGTGCAGAGAGTTCTGTAATCAAGATATCGTTCCTAAGGCTCGTCGTATCGTATTCGAGCTCGTTATCGGTCAAGCAGATGTTGGCAGTTCCAACCGGGAATCACGTGGCCACACTGCAACCGTTCTACTCCGCTGTGTGGGTACAGCCGATAGGAAGATTTGCTGTTGTGTCGAGAAGAAGTCTAGCTGGTCGATGGCGCGCATGTGGAGTGATAAGAACGGTTCTTCGTTGAGTCTTCGATGTTTGACACCGAAGAGAAAGGGGAAGATGATAGACGATCGTTTGGGTGCAATGGTGGCGTCAAAGCGGTCAATACAACGTCTCGAGCAGAAGGTCTGCGTGTGCTGAATTCCCCGCATTAGCCAGTTGAAAGCTCTCGTGTTTGCGACTTCTACTCCACGGGAGATGATGGCTGAGAACTCAGTGGAAGAGTGGAGAGGAACACTTTACAAGAGTGAATTCATGACGCCTGAAAAGATTCGATGCAACAACCTCACTTACTGCAGGGTGACGCTCTTCAAAATGCAGATTGCTGTACACGACAACGCTACATGACAAGACTGCTTAGATGTGCCAAATACCTCGTACAACTTGTCTCTCTAAAGTGCCGACTGGTTTGCTTGAGAGATGCGGAGCTGTTGTGAGATGGGTTCTGTGGACAGTCGGTTCACTGATAGGGTAGAAGAAGTACACAAGGAAGGAAAAAGAGTCAAAAAGAGTCATCGTCTGACGGAGTATATGCCAGATGGGCGTCACATGATGGAACAGGATCTGTTCTGTCGTGTGGCGCCCATCTAGCTCATAGATCGTCAGACAAAAAGGATTCTCCACAAAACCGAAGCCGGTTTTCGAGGGACCTGGTTGATGAGGAAGGGGGGTCAAAAATTAGAAGGGTGATGGCCACCACCACAAGAAGTTTGTCGGAACAGCCCATCGGCCGCGATCCTGCGGATCTGCGAGGCCCGAGGTGCGAAACAGAGGAAGGAAAAAGGTAGGCACTACTGGGTCCGCCAAAGGTGGTCCGTCAGTAGGACGTACACCTAGAGCACAAAAACAAAAAAAGGGCGAGGCGGAGGGCTTACAGTTCGGCGTCCTTGAGGACGCTCTTCGTATGCCCTGTCCGTCACTTCGGAAGAGGACGGCGGACCGCGGCTTCGTGTCTCCTTGGTTGAGTGATTCCTTGTCCCTTCTCCCGCGCCACGCTTCCCACAGTGCCGCGTCACTGGACTGCGCGTCTTCGACCTCCATTCTTCGTCCTTCTTCACATCATCCGATAACCCTACAGAACACACTCGTGTCTGATCAGTAGAGGTTCCCAACAAGTTCTTACCTGTAAAAAGGAGTGATGACCGAGGAATTCGACGTCGCTAGAGGAGTCTGCTTCAAAGTCTTTAGTGTCTCCCGACGAAGCCGTTTCATTCTTTGCCTCTTCGTCTTCCGGAAAGGTCGACACTGAGAATAGTAGCGAGGAAAGTTCCATTTGGAAGATCTTGCTTGTCGTTCTTTACGTCGCCGTGGGATAGCTTTCGTGGTCTTGGTTGGCTATTGCATAGTTCGGCGAATTCCGAAGTCGAGAGAGGGTATGAGTCCTTTAATTGGGATATTGAAACGTCTAAGTGCATCGGAACACTGACACAGATACTCTAGCACGCTGGGTCAGAACAGACAAAGTTCAACGCTCTTTTTTTGGGAATTCTCAGTGCAAGTGAAGCACTTCATTCTGTCATTTTCGCTATTCGTTTCAACGACGTCGCCACACTCTTGTGTGGAATACTCGTGGCGAACGAAACGTCCTTCGATACACGTCGACACCGCGATCCATGATGATCTGACTCAATGCATCGAAAATGACGACGAATGGTGAGTGTGAATCGAAACCGATCTCTGGAAACCCCTACCCCGAGAGACCTTTATCGGAGCTTGCTGCATCTGCAGTCCGCCGCCGCTCGACGATCCGTTTATTAATCCTCTGTGAACACCGCTTCGTTTCATTGTGTGGATCCGTGGTTCGGAGCGAGCCTTCAGATTTCTGCCAGCTTCTGTGCGCGACACCGACAGCGTTCTTCCTTTCATCGCACTCAAGAAGTCGCTTTGGCGTCTCAGTGCGTCAGCCGCATCTCTAGAAACCGTCGAGGACAGGACAGGATGACGTAACCTCGTGTCAAGCCGGCTCCGTAGTCGATGCGCGTTCAGGACGGGCGATGACGTGGACGCGACGAACATGTCGACCGTCATCCACAGAATAATGGACCATTACCCGATAACCATCGAATCTTCAGACAGATGCAGTAAGCATGCAAAAACCAGGTCAATCCTTTCTCCCACGCATCGCGGGCAATATGAGCTGACACGGGACTTGTGGATCGATTTCAGGTGCGGCAGTTGGCATAAGGAACTTCAAAGAGACGGTGTCTGCTGAACTTGACGCCGAAGCACATTCCCTCGTCCCATCAGTTACTGATCCATTCTTTCGCTGTGGAGGTGAGGATCAAGACATCGTGAAGTGCGCTGTTTGTCTTCACTATCTCAGAAGTCGATCTGTTGAGAGGCGACTAGCCCAGTGAGTCAAGCTGCACGCCCACAAAGGCAAAAGCAAAGCAGCATCTATGAAGCTCCTGGTTTGGGCTGCTCCTGCTCCTGAAGCGACCGGGGACGGACCAGCAATGTTCGAATCGGGTGTTGGAGACTTCTCGTCGCTCTGCTTCGAAAGCAACCACTTCTCGGCGCTCCAAGTGCCAGGAAGCTACCCGGATTCGGAGATCCGTACCTGAGAAAACGACAGTTCCACACTTCCGTCTGCGTTCTTCGCCTCTTGGCGTATTGCTTGGAGTCGCGGAGTGAGTGGCATGACAAAGTGTGACAGTTGTGTTGAGAGGCCCCTCGCCAAAACACTCCATCAATACCACCTGTCCGTTGCCAAACCTCGACAAGGGACGAAGGAACGCAATGGCCCGGACGGAATGGCCGCAGAAACAGAACGAACGGTTCTCCATGGCGACTTATCCCCTGCAACTCCACGACGACGGAACGGAAGGACCACGTCTGACAAGATTGATATGACCCTTAAGCTACCGCGTCTGCATTCGCCCGGGTGCCGGTCATCCAATCCGCATCTCGACAAGAGAGTCCAAGTGTGACTGCCTGCGAATGCGTTTCTGATAGCAGTCGAAGGACAGCACGTCCTTGCATGTTCTTTGCGACGCGCGGGACTGCAGGCACCGTACCCAGGTGACTGTTTGTTACAGGTTTTCCACTTAGCCCTCCGGGGTGCAGTTTGCTCTTCCTTCTGCCGAGGTCGACATTATACGATAGTCAAGCTGCAGTCCATTGCGGCACCGGTCACAGGCTGTCGACGCGTTTCCGCGAGTACCAGATTCAGGAACGAAACCTCTTGCCGAGCGTACTGTAGGACAACAGATCATGGGTCATGTTCGACGTCGCCTATAGTGGATGCCCTCTTTGCCCACCCTGGGCGACATGGGACTGCATCTTCAACCGTTTCCAGCCCATAGAGCCTCGAAAGAGGGCTCAACACGGAGGACTGCTTTCAGTAGTAGCGCGGAGAACGGATCGACGGTCGACGTCGACGCGATATCCTACCCAGTTGCGTTTCACGAGGCGGACGAGCCAGAGACAGGTCTGGACCTTCGGCGGTAGCGAGTTCTTCGATCGACAGGCAGTCCTTCAGGTAATTGTAACATCAATGGACCACGATGGGTGAAGGAGTAAGAATGTCTCGCTCTTCGGCCCAAAAACCAAGATGACGGCGTTCAGTTGTATGGCGCCTATAGTCTTGTGCTGCGTGTCTGTCATCTGCCATTAGCTTAGTGCCAAAAGAGTGTTCTACCAGACGCGATCCTCAATGACCTTATCCGTCAAGACTTCTACGACATCGCCGAACACGATGAAAGGCCTCGTAGGTCCACACAGGCCATAGAAGCGCCTCGCATGTACGAAAAGACTGCGGAATGCTGAGATAATGGACGTGGATTGGCGAAATCGCCGGACCGTTAAGCCTCCGTAGAACGTGAACGCGGAACTGTCTGATTTGACAGTTCCCTCCCGCACGACAGCAGATCGCAGTTTGATGGATATCATCGCAGAGGACGAACGGACAGCTGTGTTCGAATGGACAGTTCATTGCATTTAGACGATCGAGTCCTGTCCACATGCGAAGTCTGCAGTCCGACGCACATCATCAGACAATCTTCACTGTGCAGCGGCTGTCCTCACACAAAGCGCCTCCTGCATCACATAGCGGAGTTGAGAACACAGTGAAGTCGCAGTAGCACCCCTTTCTGTTCATATCGCCAGATATCAGATCGCTAAACGGCAAGCAAGTCGTCCAGGTAGTCTGTGATGAACGCCGATTCAGCACATCTGGACGGAAGGAACTCGACACGTCGCACGTACACGATTCGCCGCAGAAGCGCAGCGGCGGATCAGTAAACGATGCGAGCAAGAGTGTCACGCAGCAAGCAGTTCATGTCCAGCTGGCAGTAGGATAACGCTTCCAAGATGTCCATTCGGAAGTCCATTCCGTGTTCGTCTCTGCCGCACAGAGTCGATCTTTTCGTCGGGACTGCGACGCGGAGTCTTCCCTGGCCGCTGTCGCCGGTGCCCATTCCGAAAGTTGACGGATCGTTCGCTCCTGAGCGAATGATGCCCATGTCGCAGTCAGAGGACGAACTGCGCGCACACAGCGGATACAAGTACGAACAACTGAGACAGGCTTCGTGCAAGCTAGACTGGTGTCCAGCCGCCTTTTCGCGCTCCGACTGCCCAGAAAACGGACGCCCGAGGCTTGCCGCCTGTCAGCACGTTCGGCAAGTAGACGTGAAGGAGTGCAGGTGATGTCCGGTACAAGCGCATGACAGCACGGACAATCCATAAGATTCCATTCCGCATCAGCGTCTTGTTTCCCGCATCGCATTTCAATCGGAGCGAAACGCCCTTTGCTTTTACGGAGGCGTAGACGTTTTAAGTTCGTGGAAACATGAGGTGTGTTGCACTTCACGTGTGGTTTTGTCTTCTGCTGGTTCCCCGTGCGACATCCGGCAGTCGCGGTACCACCTCTCAGCATCGCGTGACGCTGTCAAACGCGTGCGTCTTTGTACGAAAGGAGCGCAGCTGTCTGCGGGAGTGGACGGCGGAAACATCCCTTTGTACGTCACGGCTGTTGAAAGGAAGAATGTCGTCTATCAAGTAAAAACACGTAGCCCTAGGTTAAGTGCGCCAACGGGAGCTGTCAACGCAGGTGCTGCTCGAACGCAGCGCAAACCTCCACGCGCATGGGAATCAGATAGCCACGTCACTTCACTGGGCGGCGTTTACTGGAAACCTAGAAGCTGCGAAGGTGAGTCTTGTCCGTGTGACTAGGCTTCTTAGGGAATGACCACTTGTCCACAGGATCTGCTGGATGAAGGAGCAGACATCGAAGCGGTGGACGAAGACGGAAGTACGGCACTTCACTATACGGTGATGGGTGAACGTGCGGAAATGGCGAAAGTGCGTCTCGCCTGTACGGAGCTCCGTTGAAGTGGATTTTTCGTAGTATCTACTCAGCAGAGGCGCAGATATCGAAGCAGTTGCTAATGACGGAGCGACACCACTCATTCTGGCAGTAATGCTTCAGAGGGTCGAGATGCTGAAAGTGTGTCCCGGCGCGCGAGAGAAGCATTCTTGAAGAAACTCGCTGTTGTAGGTTCTCCTCGATGGAGGCGCAGACACTGAAGCATATGACAGAGATGCGTTGACTCCACTCATGTGGGCGGTGTTTGTCGAGAACGCGGAAACGGTGAAAGTATGTCTCGAGGAGTACAAACATGCAGACAGCAGGAGCATTCTTAGGTTTTACTCTCTTGGGAAGCAAACATCGAAGCGGCTGACGAACATGGATGGACGCCACTCATTCTTGCAGCGCTTCGTCAGAACGCCGAAGTAGCGAAAGTGCGTCTCGATGTCTCCGTCATAGATTTCCTCAGAGGAGAATACGGTTGCACAGATTCTGCTTGACGCCGGCGCCGACATCAGCAAAAGGTCGGACGAAGGCATGACCTGTCTACATTATGCAGCATTTGCTGGAGGCGAAGAGATCGTTAAGGTGCGAACGCCACTTGGTATGTCCACTGCTCAGCACTGACGAGATGCTTTAACAGATGCTGCTCGACGGCGGCGCATCCAAGAATGTCAGGGACAACTACGGGAGGATTCCACACGACTACGTATGCCTCTCTAGTGACGCACACTGTTCCGACCGTACCGAGCGTGAGCTCACGTCTTTGCTAAAACCCGACGTTGACTTCTATTGACGTCGGGAACCGTTCGTCTTTGCCAGTTGAACCGTTTTTTGCGTTGTGTTCTGTTCTCTGGCCATTACTAAATCTTATCGAAAAGAAATGTCGAGACTGTTTGCATAAAGTCTCGACCGAACGCATGAATGCCCATTTGATTGTCAGTACCTGAGTAATGGGGAAGGGGGAGACTCTGCGCGTTTGAGCCGAACAGAGTACAGATGCTTGAAGTCTGTAGCAAATCACAAGTTCGGAGTGATGCGATTGCGCCGCTTTGGCCGACGGTCTGCGCTGACGATGTGACAAAGAAAGCGATACTCTTCAACAGAGTGCGTCTGCAGGGTCCCACAGACAGATCGACCGTTCCTTCTTCGACGTTCGCCGAGACCCTGTCATCGAGGCTTGACGAAACTGAGATGGATTTCAGCTTTCAATGGCTAGAGAGATGTGGTTCAGGGGTCCTCTCGGGACAGTTCTGCACGATCCGACCTCACCAGTTCTTCAGAAATTGAACGTGACCGCACATTCCTTTCGGCGAAACAACAGAAAGCGCGCGACATGCAGAACATCCTACAGAAAAGCTGTCGGTCGGGTGAATACCTGAGCGAAGACGGAAGAGGCGCTGTACGCAGATCGGAAACGAAGCGCCGACCGGCCTCCGTCGTTCACATCGCATGACGGAGTGTGAGCCGATTGAAAATGGGCACTGTGTATCCAGCTGTCTTTTCACCGTCAAGCATCTCGGTGACGCGACAGTCCACCATGCACCGTTTGTCGCTCGTGACTTCAGACGACTCCGAACGTCGCTTGTGGACGACCTTTTGGGCGATGATGCATCGTCTTCTCTGCCTAACACCGTCTCTACACGCTTTTCGTTTGTGTTCTGTCGATGGTATACGAGTGTACTCCACGCTCAGTGGTGCAGAGAGATGATATGTGTGCGAAACGGCACTGTACTTCTGACCTGGTGAGAATGCCGCTGCCCTCAGGTTGTTTTCGGCGTTGTTCGCACGATAAGGATGTCCGACTCGCGTCCTTTTGTTCTTTTGGCTATCGGCACTGGTCTTGCGTCGAAGATATGTTTTCGTCGCTAACGATGTGCGAAAGGTCGATCACTGGCGAAGGACCGCTGACAACGCACGACGGCTACTCAGCAGATGGCATCCTTTGTCATCTTGTCTGCGTCTTGACTGGCGACGAATGTCTATTCTACAAGGGAAAGAGGCCATACTCGAGAAGGACAAAAGCGTGAGAGTGTCAGCCAATAATGCTCAACGTTTACCGTCGAGGTTAGTGCAACACACGTCAACAGACGTTGCGAGGTCGAGGTGACACGACACACCGAGGCGTTCCTGTCTATGGACTCTGTGTGTTGGTTAACGAACAGGTCGTCAACAGTCATCACAATCCATCCACTCTACGACTATATGAAAAGGAGTGAGGGCGTCATCGAGATCCAGACAACTCAATGTCATTTCTCAAGTTCATGAGGATCGACATTTTCCACAGATCTTTGCAAGGCGCGTGTAAAACCCGAGTACCGACGCTCAGTTGGCAGTGGGAGTGGAGTGGAGAGCTCGCTCTCTATCGTAGACGCGTGTGGCGGATCGTGCGTGATATTTGAGTTGGTTCTCTGATACGTATGTCTACATCGATCTCGGAAACGTTCGTTCAGACAGCTTTGTTTCCTGCTTAAGATTTATGCATCTACGAAGAGAGAGACCTAAGACCTATCTTTTCTAAACATCGCTCTTGTCTCTCGGTTCCCGACGAGCTCGTGTCTTCTGTTTCCACACTGGTTCTCCTACCACGATCTCCGTCGGAGGCATTCTGAACAAAGCTTCACAGACAAGCTGCCGTAAATCTGTCGAACTCTGTCGAACTCTGTCGAGAACGCTCGTTTGCTCGCGCAGTCGGTGCTGCTGCAGAGCGTTGTGGTTTCGCGTAATGTCAACGACGAGACCTTCCATCGACAGAAGCAGTATGTTCGACCGCTTGGTCTCGTGCGAGAGAGTAATGGCTGACGCACGCTATGTTGCACAAGTGTCTGTCCGAACAGGTCGATTTCAGCCTGCGCTCTTCCGCCATTCCATTTCCGCATCTCGCCCTTAGCCGTGCAGATTTTCTAAGCTACTCCTGCAGACAACAGCGCCACTGTGTCATATCCGTTCTCTTCGGCTTGGCAACAGAAACGAAGAACAGGCAGCGTACGACGCCGTTTTCGGATGATGAATTCGCCATCCGTCGTCTCAGAGTGCCTTCCGCTGAGATGATTTGCAGATGATCGATTTGGCTCAGTAGTGCATCTTGGGTTGTCAACTGTCGAAGATGGTCCGACGGGAAACCAACGCGGTTCTGCGCACTGATCCCTCTCTAGGTACGTCGGTGCGCCCGGTGTTCACGTTCTGTGAGAACACTGCGCCTCGACAGGCAGTGGCGAAAGTTCGTTCGTTCGCCCGCGGCGAAAAAAGATCCGCTGGAGGATGTCTTCGTTAACGCGGAGGCGTTCGGCGAATCCCTCATGCCTCACCACGAGACCGCGCTGGGTGATGTGCTTTGTCAGTCTGATATTCGCGCTGCCGCAGATTCGCGGAAGAGGTCGGAACGCGCGCGCCGTTTTTACTTTCACGACGGACGCGGTTCTTTGCTTGTAGACGCGTGTCCGCGGAGGGATGCGTTTCCGAACTGTGATCGGACAGAGGTCACCGTTGCGTCGGAAAGCGAGCTCCAGAGTGTTCTGGCGAGCCGCGACTTCAACCATCAATTCATCGTCGAGGCACGAGAGATCGCACTGACGGCGAGTCTTCGCATCGACGGCACTGGATGGGTTTCTCTCGAGGGAAACGGAAAGGGGGCGACGACGATAAGGTGCGCGAAGAACGCCACGGGCACCGCTTTGGTCATCAGGTTTGTGACCCCTTCCGACGCGAGCTCACTGACGGCGGGGATGGGACCCTGTAGGCGAGCAGATGTGCAGCTCACTGGTTTGCGTTTCGTCGGATGCGGCAACTCGGCCGTCGTGGTGGAACGTGACCCCTCGCAGTCCGGAGAAGAAGGGCAGACGGTGGATTTCGATCGGGTCGAGTTCTCCAAGAACGGGGACGCGAAGCACAGAACGTCTGGAGCGGCCGTGAACGCTCGTCGCTGCCCCGAGCAGCCCTGTCGCCATCTATCTCTTGGTTTCCGAGAGTGCCTGTTCGTCGACAACCGCGGATCGAATGGCGGGGCGATCTGTGCCGAAGACGCGGACATCGACATCCGGCAGTCCACCTTCGAAGGCAACGAGGCCGCTGGCGCTGGCGGAGCCATCTACGTGCACAATAGCAGAACCGCTGCACTGACTATCCAAGATTCGAACTTCGTGAAGAACAGAGCTCGCGAGAGCGACGAAGTCCGTAAGACAGATGACAGGGGTGTTGGCACAATCGACGAAACACAAGCGCCTCCGGGGATAGGCGGCGCTATCTTTGCGGTCTCTCATCTCTCCATCGAGACGTCGATCTTTGTAAAGAACACTGGATGCGGAGGCGGCGGCGCGATGGGAGTGTTGCACCAGGCCATCGACTCTGAAGAACAGTCCATTCTTTCCTTCAACGTGTCTGACTCTTCCTTTCAGGAGAACGTCGCCTACTGTGGATCCCAGAGAGACGCGTTGGATACCGTCTTCTTTTATTGCGACTGCTCCGGAGGAGGAGCTCTGGCTTACAGAGCATCGGACGATGCGTTGGGCTCCTGCACGTTCACGAATTCGTCCTTCATCGGCAACCGAGCATTGACCGGGGCTGCGATGGACTTTCGAGGCCTCGGGAGTTCATTTGCAGAGCACAGGATCGTCTCCTGCCGTTTCGAGCACAACTTCGCCCTTCGGTCTGGCGGCGCTCTGTATCTGTGGGAATCTCGAGTGGCGATCGTCAGTTCGCTGTTCAGCGACAGCAGAGCCATCTACGGAGGCAGCATTTTCTCTTATGGTACAACGTTTCTGAAGACGGCGCGCAATCCGGAAAACCCTGACGAGATGACGATCTTTGAGAACTCACTGGCCTTTTACGGAGCTGCTATATTATCGTACGAAGGAGGTCCTCTGTCCTGCTGACTGTCCGTTGTCCACTTCAGCTCGTGTCTGCTTGCAGGCTCGTTGGATCTTTCGGCCCTTATCGTCCGGAACAACACAGCATTTGTCAGCGGTGGAGGGTTCTCGGTCGGGACGTCGACGATGAATATCGTGTTTCGCGATGTTGTCATCGAAAACAATGCTGCTGTTTTCGGAGGGGGACTGGAGATCGTCTCGGCTCCGAACATCACGTTTGAATCTGGCGCGGGACAGATGGCCGTCATCCGCGACAATAAAGCAGCCGTCGGAGGAGGAATGCACTATCTGGCGGCGCGCTCAACCTTGATCCTTATGAAGGCAAGACAGATCCGACAACGAAGACGGGGCTTTACAACGTTCTTGGCTGCCAGGTGAAAGGAGTCCGTGTCATCGGTAACAAGGCTCTGCCCCTGCAATCGCCGGAGATGCAGCGGATCATCAAGAAGAGAAAGGACTACGCTGCGCTGCTTCAAGAGCATGTGCAATTGCCAGACATTGACAAAGAGCTGGGCCATCTCAGCGCCCTTAGATTCATGACAGAGACAGAAGAAGGCAATGGAGGCGGCTTCAATATGGTACTCGATGAAGTCGCGGCCAACGACATCGTCGACATCGTCTTCCAAGATGTGCTGTTCGAAGACAACGAAGCCGTTGTCGGAGGTGCGCCTCTGCAGAACACGTATGCGCCTTAGGTGATGGTGCAGGTGGCGTGTCGGCTCACATGAGGGACCTGTACTGGAACAAGTCGAACGGAACGTCCTGTGCTACCGTCCTGCCTGGCATCGTCGCCTGCCAGCGGTTCTCATTCCACAACGTCACCGCGGTGAGAAACAGAGCAGAGTATGCTGGCGGCGTCTTCTGTAACATCCCGAACGGCATCGCGCTGCCCTGCAGCCCCGAGAATGAGAAGAAGCTCGTCGCTTCAGAGACGAAGGATGGTGCCGCGTCGAGAGGAGTGATACAGTCGTACTGCTCAGACGTTCACTCGAATGAAGCTCTTGGCAGAGTCAACGGCGAGGGGGCCAATGGAGGCAGCAAGGCAGTGCATCTGTCGGTCGTCGGACACAGCGGTCCGTTGAAGACGGTCGCCAGCGGAGAGAAGCTGGCCGTTCCGTGCGAGGACGAGCGAAACGCCTCGTGTACTTCGGAGCTTCGCATCGCCGTCAAGGACATCTATGATCAGACGATCACCCGCGGCATCGCCGACGCCAATCTGACTCTGGCTCTCATCTCCGGATCCATCACTGGAGGCCTGAGATACACTGCCGTCAGAGGCGTCGCCGTGATCGACAGCACCTACGCCTGGGGCATCGGCATCGCAGACACACTGACGATTGTCAGCGAGCAGGATCCGAAGATCCGTCTGGACATCCCGTTCTCGACGAGAAAGTGCCTTCCAGGAGAGACGACAGTGGGCAAGGAGTGCAGCAGGTGTCCTCGGGAGTTCTACGGATTCGACCCATCGCTGCCGTGTCTTCCGTGCGAGAGCGGTGCAGAGTGTGGCGGCGGAGCAGCGATGGTCGCAAAGGAGGGCCACTGGCACTCCAATCCTTTCTCTCCCGCCTTCAGAAAGTGCATCAAATCGACGGCCTGCGCGTACACGGACAGGAGGCAGAAGCTGGAGTCGTTCTACGATGACCCTGTCAGAGTCCAGGAGGCAATGCGAAACCTAGAGGGAGGCAGTGGAGACGCAGGATCGACGACAGTCCCGGACTACCCACTCTGCAGCGAGGGTTACCGAGGATTCCTGTGCGGATCCTGCGCATCCGGATACGGCCATTCGTACACGGGAGATTGCGAGAAGTGTCCGAGCAGAGACTCCTCAGCTGGTCTGTTCTTTCTGAGCTCCGTCTGGCTCTTCGTCATCATCGGCATCAACAGTGCCATCGCCGTGACCTCCATGCGCTCGACTGTGGAGCGCGTGAAGTACGAGAGGAGCTCGACACTCAGAGACAGACGCCGTCTCTTTCAACGAACAAGCCACATTCGAAGAGCAGAAGCTGTCCTTCCCCGACGAACCCGTCTGTCAAAAGGTGTTCTCATGACGCAGTCACATCTGAGATCTCAACAGGGTGTTTCTGCATCTGGCAGCAAATCTGGAACCAGTCGATGACACTGTCGCCGGTGATCCTGTCCTCATAGCAAAGAATCTCGTGGCGACTGGTCAGCTGAGTGAAATGTTGAAGGTTCGAGCCATTCATGTCTCTCTCTTCTGCTCTGATTCTGGCTATCCAGATCCTCATCAATTACCTGCAGATCACCAGCGTGGCGCTCAGAGTGCACGTGGAATGGAAATCGTACCTGACGATGCTTCTGAAAGCCGAAGGTTCGTCACCTCTGGCAGGCGAAGGTGATGATCGTGTCTGTCTGCGCAGCTTTTCTGTCAGGTCTCTCCACATCGGCGACCTCCGACGACGTCGAATGCAGTTTCCAGGAGAGCGAGATTCCAGCGTCCATCGCCGCCACGTGGACTCAGCTGTCCATTCCCTGGATCGTGCTGGCTGCTCTGCTGCTGACGTGCACAGTCGGATGTCTGGCACTGAAGATCAAGTCTGGATTCGCCAACTCCGCCCAGTCGTCCACGCACGTCAGCGTCGTCCGCTTCACCACCTACATCGTCGCCATCTCCATCGTCTCAACGCACTTCTTCTTCCTCGACGCCGTGAGAGAGCTGCTGAGGACCGTCAACTGCATCAGGGTCGAGGAACTGGACCTGGACGGCCATCCCTACGCGCAGTACTCCACGGAGGCCGTCAAAAGACTGGTGTGGACAGTGGATACAGGAGTGACCTGTTTCCGGGGAGCACATCTGCCCCTCGGTGTCGCCGGATTCGCCGGACTCGCCATCGCCTTCCTCTTCGTCCTGCTGATCGTCGTCTGGGTGCCGATGAACAGGAGACACGCGGATGACCCCGAGTTCATTGCCCGCTACTGGTTCGTGTACCAGGCCTACGGAGAGGAGTGGTACAGGAGATCGTGGGAATCGGTCATTCTCACCAGAAAGGCACTGATCGCCGCCGTGGTGTCCTTCTCTGTGCACCTCAGCCTCGGACTGCAGGCAAACATGTGTACGGGTGTTCTGACCATCGCCGCCATTCTCCAAGCCCTCTTCCTCCCGTTCAAGACTCCAGAGACCGGGCAGAACGTCCCAGACTACGCAGGCGGGCTGTTGCGCTCAATGTACCTGCCAAAACTGGGGAAGGCATGGGTCACCTTCAACAACGCCGTCAATCTGAATCTCCTGGAGATCATGTCGCTGGCTTCTTCCATCTCTGTCTTCTATTCTGCCACCGTCTCGGTCGATCTCACATCAAGTGAGCCGGGCAGCACCGCGATGTTTTCATTTGCCTTTGCCCTGAACACCCTTTTCTTGGTTTATCTTCTCTATCGCATGTATGCGGGTGTCCACGTGCTGCTCGACCTGAAGCTCGAGCTCAAAAATCCCGCTTTCTTAAGTGTGAATGAGAACGGGATGGGTCCTTTTTCTTTACTTGCCAAAGTCCGCGCCCTCGCTTCTGAGTGCGCGAATAATGACGATGGTGGCAGTTCGACCAAACCCGACGCGGAGGCTTCGGCAGTCGAAGGATCTGCCTCTGCAGAGGCGAATAACAAAGAATTCACCACCCTTGTGAGAATCAAGAAATGGTCCGGCATCGGCTGTCGCCGATCCCCTGTCTCCCCGGATCATCCATCTGACTCTCCGTCGATCCACACCAATGAGTAGTTCTTCTTATCTTCCGTTTGCTCAGCTCTATTGGCTGCCAGACGCTCAGTCAGTTCTTGTTGTTCTTGGACGTGTCAGTTGGGGGTATTCTTTGAAAGGCGCTGAGTGTAGCGGCCGGAATGGTAATTTCTCGATAAACCATGATTCCATCATGTGTTTTGGGATTCACTGCCCTCAATCTTTATGCGAATGCTCAATGAGATGCATTATGCTATGTGAGGTTTCGTATGACATTCGAGTCTCGAGTAAATGTTGATTGATTGACGATGAATGCAATCTCCGTCGCGTATCTCGTGCCAGAAAATCTCACCTCTACACGAGCATTCGTTTCGACGTTCTGAGTCGAGTGTTGGACGCGCGTCACTGCCAGCAACGGCGGATGGGACAGATGCGACATTGCATGCTCCGTGGTTTGGTTGAGTGATGTGACAACGAACACCATATCCATCCATCCGCCCGCAAAGACTTGCCGTCGCTGTCAGTGGACGAGGATGAAGCCTATCGCCATCGAGAGTGCGCAGTATCGGCGATGGCACATGCGATGGACGGACGTTCTGTCGTCTGGCCATTGTTCAACGCGACGATCGTGTACGCCCTCGACGAAAGCGGAGTCATGGACACTGTCAGCCAATCGAAACGAGACATCCTTGTCCATAGGTCACACTTTCTGTCACACAGTAAAAGAGACTGATGTGCTGTTACCCAGGACACGCGTTAATGTACAAAAGCGTCTCTACTCTGTACGCAGCTGTGTGTGCTTTGCCGATTTCGGCGACTTTTGCGTCGGAGTTATGAACCTATCTTTCACGCCGCTCTCTGTTGCGCTGATGTTTCACGTCGTTGAGTACAACGGTTTGTCTGCCGCCGCCTCCAGCAGACAACGAACTCTTTGGCGATGTCGCTCATGCAAGAAACCCACTTCTTTCGCGTAGACAATAGGGCCAGGACCCTGGAGCTCAATTGACTGACGGACTCTACATGACGACAAACGATCATACGTCTTCCAGCTGCATGGAAGTGTGAAGATCTGCTCCCACCGGTGTTGGGCCCCACCTCAGCCTCGACGTCGCTGGCCTTGACCACAACGCGACGTGCGGAGGACTCCGGGCCATCAGGAACACGGAGCGCTGGAGGAGGGGGGACGACCGGTACCTGAACGTCTCCGGATTGACTCATCTTACGAACGCAGCGGAAGTCTTGATGTAAGGTGCGGGCGAGCTGAAGGAGAAGCGTTATCCACAATGAGAAGGAGGCCAATAGACAGCTCTTGTTACAACAGACAGCAAAGCTTTTAACGATTGTCAGAACAGATGATAGTCAGCAAACAAAGACAAAGGTGAACGCTGTTGAAAGCGAAAGATGTTTTATGTGTCCAACCCTCGCTTTTATACTCAGACCATGATGTGATAGTGAAAAACTCAGGAAACTCAAGAGTGAGTTCACAGTGAGATTCTAGAAAGTTCCGAGAACTTTAGTGCGAAGTTCGCAGCAACTCACTCCAAGGCATTCCAACTCAGCGACGACGGTTATCTCGCGCAAGCCAGAATGAATCCAAGTAAAGATTTACAGAGATGTCCAGAATTAACTACAAGTCACATCGTCATTCCGCTAAACTGCGCCATTTCTTCACAAAGAGCAACACCCGACCAGCGTATGGAGATACCTGTGAGAACTGCTATCAAGATAAAAAGGCCAAAAGAACAAACAATCAGCAAAACTCGCCGACGCGTAAAACGTTCGCGATCCTTGTCGCTACTACTGTCGCTGGAGACGCGATCTCCGTCGGGATTCAACATGCTCTCGATCGCAGACTTCTGATCTGCCGAACAATGCGCCTTCGCAAAGACGCACACAACGTCGCGTGGAACAACAGTCCTGGAAATGTCCTTCGCAGTTTTGGATGCGCCGTAGTCAAGCAGAATCTGCAGAGGCGTCTTTCTCGGCACCCAACAGATCGAATGCCTCACCTGAATAACCTCTACGCACCCTGTCGCGGCCGCCAAATGAAGTGGAGTCATTCCTTCGTTGTTCTTCGCGTCGACGTTCGCGCCTGCGTCGAGCAAAACCTGCACAGCAGCGATAACAGCCAACACGCGTTTCGCACGTTGGTGCTTACTCTCGCTGTTTCTGCTCTCGCGTTGGCGTCTTTTACTCCTCCCGGGGGCATCGTCACCGCGCAATGGAGTGCGGTAAAACCGTTTTCGTCTTTCTCGTCGGCGTTCGCGCCTTTTTCGAGAAGACGCTGCAGAGAAGACAGTCACCAAGAGACCCTCCAGCGTATCGCAACACACCTTCACACGGTCTGCGTCTCCCGACCTTGCTGCCACATGGAGCGGCGTCGTTGCATGGATTGTGGACTCCTTGTAGCGATCATTACGCTCGAGCAGCAACTGCGTTCTCATCCTCCGTCGGCGATCTTAACCTAGGGTTACGTGATTTCACCTGTTCATTCTTGCCGTTTGTTTTGAAAGCCGAGACGCTCAAGGGACTGTCGCCGAAACCCGCCTCCGTCGATGACTGGGAACCTTTACGCAACAACAAGCTCAGTCGCGAAGTCGGACGGTCGAACCGGCGTCACCACGACTACCGGATGTCGCACGGGGGAGAAGAAGGAAGCAGAGCCACGTGCACAGAACGGCGCGCTTCATGTTTTCGCAAGCTCGGACGCCGGAAAGACACCGTTGCGAAGAAAGTCCGGTCGCTCGCGGAAACGCGAAGTTGAATCAAAAAGCCAAAACTCAGCTGCGTAATTGAATTTGTAGGCCTTCCGGGCTCCCATCTGACTGTACCGGACATCATGTGCTACGTTCCTCCACGTCTATCTGCGGAGCGTGTCTCAGACAACAAACGTCGGGCGTTCGTTGTTTCGACCAGTGAGAACGCGGAAAGGTGACAAAACGGCGCCCCGCGCTGCGTAAAGCTCTACGGCTTCGCGTGTACTTGCCTTTGCAGTGTGGCGACCTTCCGTGGGCTGACGGCGACATGGGCATCATTTTCCTAGAAGCGGAAGACGTCCATGTTTTCGGTGTCGCTGCTCTCAGCTGCCGCCCGAGAAGACTCTCCGTCGATGTCGAGGCGAAAAGGTCCTCTGCGCAGACGGAGACAACATCGAATGGTCTATCAAATGGACAGCTCGGACGGCGAATCTGGAGCCAGTGCAACGCAAGCCTCTGCGCGGCGGATACCTTTGCTCCGTCACACCGTTCTATCCCACGGTCTTTGCCCAGAACCCTTTGCCTGCTCCACATACGCAGCTTTTTGGGTCTGGGATGCTGCACCGGTGTATCATCCAATACACCACGGCGAACTAAGATCACGCATCTTCCGAGATGTACCTATGACGACTGAAGGCATGGTGTGCTGCAGAGGTACGTTTTCGCCAGTATCCTCTCCTGAATGGAGGTAGGGAGAGCTTTGTGCGTACAACAACGAATGTCAAGATTTTCTGATGAATCGCATCAGATGTCAGCTGTTATGGATAAACGGCAGAGTAATCTCTTCAAACGATGACTTACTGTCCAGTCTTGCACTCTTGACGGTTATCCCGCACACGTGAATTCATAGAAACGCGTCCTGTCATGGAACGGGACACGAAATCTCACCGTGATCAATAGCCGTGTCACTCAACTGCAGGCCTCTTGGCCGAGATGCGGGACCGACCATCTTAAAGATCTGCCACCGAATACTCTCGACGGCATGCAGTGCGCGAGAGTGGAGTAACACCATGGTTGTCGCCTGTGTAGTCGTGGCACTCTCGCGCAGTGTCATGCGAGATGTGCGCGTCAGAGCGAGCAGGAGTTGGATCAATCGTCCTCGCAACAGATGCGATAGGTCAGATGCATTGTGAACTGGCTCGTTTCCAGCAGGACCTGTCAAATCATTCTCGTGCTTCCGAAATTCGGAAACTCTTCGTCCCACACGCAAGTAAACGCTTCATTAAATTGTCCTGTTTGTTCCAGTACAGCAAACCCGTGATTGACACGCCAAGTAACCGACCATTTGAACTTGAGTTCATAGAACAAGAGACAACAACAAACGCTTCATGATTCGTCAACGAATCGGCATATTAGCATAAGTAGTGCGATATTGACCTGGCGGGATCTGAAACAGACCAATCAGTAAGAGAGAATGTCAAATCGTATCCGCCACTCGACCTCGATGAACATAGAAATAAACTTGTGCTTTATACTACTCTTTTGTTTAAAGATGCTCGAGCAATCCGGGAAACTTCGCTTGAAACTCTCGTCTCACAGACCCAGCATAGACGTCAGTTTCATCTTTATTCCACTTTCCAACTTCTTTGGAAACAGTCGTGTGCCAGACAAAGGGAACTATTTTACGTTTTGCAGGAAGATCAAACGTAAATGCATGCTGCACAAAGAAAAACGAAAGACCATATTTATACGCAGGAAGAATCGACATTGCCGAATGGACAACCTTTTCAAGTTTTATTCCGCTCAACGCTGTTCTGGCAGCATTGCGCACGTCAGGGTATTCGTCATCGCATCCCTTCGCCAGCGTCGGCAGAACCTCGTTGGCGTGCTGGGGGGCCGCCGCGACGACGCGGCCGATGGTTTCCGTCGCATAACAACGCATATCAAACTTTTGGTCGACGCACCCCTTCGCCAGCGTCGGCAGAACCTCGCCGGCGTGCTGGGGCGCCGCCGCGACGACGCGGCCGATGGCATCCATCGCATTACGACGCACGTCCGAGTTTTCGTCGACGCACCCCTTCACCAGCGTCGGCAGAAGCTCGCCGGCGTGCTGGGGCGCCGCCTTGACGGCGAGGCCGATGGCTTCCATCGCATAAGCACGCACGACCATTTCTTCGTCGACGCACCCCTTCGCAAGCGTCGGCAGAAGCTCGCCGGCGTGCTGGGGCGCCGCCTTGACGACGAGGCCGATGGCTTCCATCGCATAAGCACGCACGTAATGGTCTTCGTCGACGCACCCCTTCGCCAGCGTCGGCAGAAGCTCGCCGGCGTGCTGGGGCGCCGCCTTGACGACGAGGCCGATGGCCCCCATCGCACAACGACGCACGACCATTTCTTCGTCGACGCACCCCTTCGCCAGCGTCGGCAGAAGCTCGCCGGCGTGCTGGGGCGCCGCCGCGACGACGAGGCCGATGGCATCCATCGCATCACCACGCACGTAATGGTCTTCGTCGACGCACCACTTCACCAGCGTCGGCAGAAGCTCGCCGGCGTCCTGGGGCGCCGCCGCGACGACGAGGCCGATGGCATCCATCGCAAAATATTGCACGTCCGAGTCTTCGTCGACGCACCCCTTCGCCAGCGTCGGCAGAAGCTCGCCGGCGTGCTGGGGCGCCGCCGCGACGACGAGGCCGATGGCATCCATCGCATAAGCACGCACGTGCGAGTCTTCGTCGACGCACCCCTTCGCCAGCGTCGGCAGAAGCTCGGCGGCGTGCTGGGGCGCCGCCGCGACGACGCGGCCGATGGCCACCATCGCATCACGACGCACGTAATGGTCTTCGTCGACGCACCCATTCGCCAGCGTCGGCAGAAGCTCGCCGGCGTGCTGGGGCGCCGCCTCGCCGACGCGGCCGATGGCCTCCATCGCATGACCACGCACGTCCCATTCTTCGTCGACGCACCCATTCGCCAGCGTCGGCAGAAGCTCGCCGGCGTGCTGGGGCGCCGCCTTGACGACGCGGCCGATGGCCTCCATCGCATGACCACGCACGTCCGAGTCTTCGGCGACGCACTTCTTCGCCAGCGTCGGCAGAAGCTCGCCGACGTGCTGGGGCGCCGCCGCGACGACGCGGTCGATAGCCTCCATCGCATCACGACCCACGTTCCATTCTTCGTCGACGCACCCATTCGCCAGCGTCGGCAGAAGCTCGCCGGCGTGCTGGGGCGCCGCCTTGACGACGAGGCCGATGGCTTCCATCGCATAAGCACGCACGGACGACTTTTCGTCGACGCACCCCTTCGCCAGCGTCGGCAGAAGCTCACCGGCGTGCTGGGGCGCCGCCTTGACGACGCGGCCGATGGCCTCCATCGCATTATGACGCACGGCATAGTCTTCGTCGGCGCACTTCTTTGCCAGCGTCGGCAGAATCTCACCTGCGTGCTGCGGCATTTGTTCCGCGATTAAACTTAGTCTTTTGATGTGCTCCAGTGAACTGCACCAACCTTCGGCCTCTTCTACTAGTTGGAGTGCGAATTGGATTAGTATGGAGCTCTGTTTCGGAGTGTGCCTTGCCAGCTTTAAGACATCCTCAGTTTTAGCCGTCGCCTTCCATGTTAAAGGATCCGAGCATCCTAGAATTCTCTTCACCTCATCAGTAACGGCATCGAGAACTCTAGGAAATCTTTGCAAAACGAAGGACAGGTTTTGGAACTCTTCGACGACGATTTCGCGAATCAGAACGTCATCGATCGTGCGCTCGAGGAGTTGACGAGCACCCTCTGCCAGCTCGTTTGCTTGTTCGTCGTCCAGAATGTCTTCCAATTCGTCTTCTTCTGCTTCCTCCAGGGTTGCCTCAAGAATTCGCATTTTCAAGAAAAAGTGTTGTACTCCAAGAACTTCGACAGGCTGGTCGCCAAAAGTCGAGAGCATCGATTGCAGTGCATCCTCTCCGCGGCCTCTCGCGAATGCGTGCATTGCGAAGTGCATTGTCACGTCATTCTTTTGATTGTACTTCCCTTCTTGAATGAACTTAAGCACTCGCTTCTCGTCGTCCGATCCTTTGTTCTTCAAGCTTCTGGCTATGAATCTCCCGGCGAAGTACTCTTGAAATGTGAGATGAGGAAACTGGTATTGTTGTCCCTCCATAAGGAACAGGAGGAATCCGCTCTCCTTGAAGAGTCCCGTCGTGTTTGTGGACGTCGCGTGACCTTCAACGATCCTTTCTTCGATCAGTATTTGTCCCTTCCGAAGTGCCTCGAAGGCGATCTTCTCTAGATCGCCGAAAACGATATCCTTGTTCGCTGCTTTCGCTCCTTGTCTCTCGTTGAACCTCTTCCACACGTAGTTCGTCATGTCGCCGTAGATCTGGAACATGCTCGCCCTCTTCCCTTGATCTTCGCTGGCGATACCGTGTTCTCTCGACAGAGAGCAGATGATGTGCGCCGTTACCGGCGTGTGTGCGGTCTCCCACATCCCTCGATCCCGTTGCAGAGAAAGGATGAGCCTCGTGGCTTGATCCTGTCGCAGTTCCCTGTCTATGTAGTTTCTCAGCTGTTGGTCGTTGAATCCAAGGCACTCGAACTGGCAGTCGACCCTTGCTCGTATCTGTTGAAGATTGTACGGTCGTGTCAGTATCAGCAACTTGCACAGACGCCTCTCCGCTTCTTGAACGAGCTCTCTGGCGTCTTCGCCAGCCTCATCCAATCCGTCGAACGCCAACAGAGTGGTCGGAAGATCGAGGTCGCCTTCGACTTGCGTCAAGAGATCTTCGTATTCGACGCCGCTTCTCTCGCGGAAGCATGTTTGAACAACCACGTCCTTCAGTGTTAGTCCTTGCGGGCCTTTGGACTTTGCGACGTTGATCCTCCTGATTGGGACGACGTAGATTGCTTCGAACTCTCGCATGATTTCCCCCAGTGCCCACTTGTGTGCAATGACTTTGCTGATGCACGTTTTTCCGGAGCCAGGATTCCCGTAGAGTAGGACCCTTCTGATTTCGCTTTCCGGGTCGCCCGCCTTCAAGGATCTTGGTTTGAACAGATCCTCCAGCGAAATGGGATTCGCGACTTTTCTCTTCTGTTCGTAGTGCTCTCTTGGATGATCTTCTGCTCCCGCCTCCTCTGCTCGGCCTTCTCTTCTCTCGGCCGTTGTCCGTTCCACGACTTCTTCGTAGACGACGACGTGATGCTCCATTTCCTTTACGTGATATCCGAACTCCGCTCCGAACATAGAAGGCACCTTCGAGAGGAACACAATCTCAGCTCGGTCGAAACGCTACTCAGTGGGCTGCTCACTTTGGCGAAGTTGTCGTGCTTGTATTTCTCTTTCAGATCTCTGATGTTAGACCGAATTGATTTTAAGGGGACGTATCCAACGTCTCGACCGATCCTGACGAAGAGCTCGTTGCACTCTGCATACGTTTCTTGTCGATGTCGCATCTCGAGCTTGTCTTCCATGGCATCGCCACCCAGCCACGCTCCCAACGCGCTTCTAGCGCGACCCTCGCAGGACTGTTGCATCCGCCGGAACGCTTCGGCTGTTTCTTGATTGTCCCCGCTCATCGTGTGGATTTCGTGCAGAGCGTCGAGGAACGCTGTGAAGACATCTGCATCGTCGTACCACTCTTCGAAGTTTGCACGGCTGGTCGTCAACGTCAGAAGCTTCGTCGTGGTTTCCTTACGCACATTCTCGGAAGAAGTCTGGCTCGCGAGTTGCCTCATCTCTTGGAGGATGCCGAATCTCAGCGCCTTCAAGTCGTCTCCTTTTATCTTCTTCGGCGATTCCATTGCAGTACCGCATTCGGACGCGAAAGCGGTAAGCTTCATCTCGTCCTTCGACGCTTCTAGCCTCGTCGCCATCAGGGTTCGAAACGTGTTGAACCACGGCCTCTTGGACACGCCAAATGCGACGGTCTCCCTTTGAAGTCCTCTGAATGCATCCATGATAGCCGTGGGATCGATATCGCAGTTCGTCAGATTCCTGAGGCAGTGAAGGACGTGCAGGAGTCCACACAATCCACACCACATCGCTTGCGAGACGTGAAAAGAAGGGTCCTTAACCTCGACGCGCTCCACTGCCTGCCGAAGGGCTTTGAAATGGAAGTTCACTGGGTAATACTCGCACGAGAGTTCCAACTCCTTCTCCTTCTCCGCGATGGATCGACGAAGCGCTTGTTTTTCCTTTTCGCTGATGTCGTTCTGATTGCTCTTAATAAGAAGAAAGAAGGTTTGGTGCAGTGCGAGAAAGGTACTTTCTTGCCGAGCAAAGTTCTTCCTCGCGAGCTTCGGTCTCGGAGAGAGGCTGGCAACGAGCTTCATTGCTAGCTCCACCAGCTCTGGAACGCCGCCATACGCATCAGGATCAATGTGCACAAGTGCGTTGCAAAGAGCGACGGCGACGTTCGGCTCGAGAGCTTTTCCTTCGCAGATGGACGAACAAAGGGTACGGAATACGTTGCCCAAGATGCCGTCGTCGTGTGTGGATCGGAACGTAACCTTGGACAACTCCGAGTACTCAAGGACAGCATTCGGTCCGAGGCATTCGGCGCTTCGTTCATTGTACTTGCGCAGCCATCCGAGCATGACAGCTCTTTCGTCTCCGTTCGCCGTCGAGTTGTACGCGGCAACAAGCTTCTCGGTGCTGTCGATGTCGTGCTTCTTCGCGACAGCAAGCAGCAGTTTTGGGTCGTGCCGCTCTTTCACGCTTGTGGCCTCAACAGTAGGTCGACGGACATTTCCGGATGCGGGCGTCCCAGTGTGGCTGGGCCCTTCGTCCGGAGCTCGAGCTTGCATTTCGGTCGCAGGCTGAACGATGAAAGTCGTTGGCGGTGGTGTCGCGTAGCGCGTAAACTTATCCGCAGACGACGAGTTCGCAGCAAAGTTCGCAATCGAGATGATGGATGTAATGATGTCGTTGGCGTCGTCTGAAGCAGAATGGTGGATTTTGATTTGACACATCCTGTCAGAAGCGACTGTGTCAATGCTGCTAAGCAGCTATCTGCATGATGCGAGTCTGTTTGAAGGACTTCGCCACTCTCTTCGCCGACAGTCAATGCAGCCTTCGGAAAAGAACCCTGTCCACATCGGGCATGGAAAGCAACAGGCATCTATCTGATCCAGTGACGCGTCTTAGTGAGTTTTATGGCATCTAGGCAAAACTCAACTGATACTGAGCAGTGTTTCGTGAGACACGTCGCGATCGTCTGGATTTAGATTATCCACGCTATGCTGCACAAGGGGACATCGATGCTTCAAAGGTTGACGACACCAGATATGTTGACCACACCAGTGAGTGACGCAGTCATGGATAGATAACAGCATCATCTGAATCGTCCAAGCTTGCTGTTTTGGTAGATCTCGAATACAGCAGCGAACGCATCCAGCATCGACTGGATATCACACACTGTAATCAAAATGACATTGAAACAGGTAGGGTTCTGTGAATCATCCTGGGACGTTCCACGATTCACCCGTGTGCAAGTGCTTGGATAAGAAATCGATCACAAAAAGGGTCGTCTGCGAACCGCGAAAGACTCCTCTCCGCCAAGCTTACGGTTGGCAGTCCAGCCACTTGAATCTGGTTGAGCTCAAACTTCGTTGTCTTGACGTACAGCACTGCAGAATTGACACATGATGGAAAGATCACTGGGATGCCTGAGTGTGCTGTCTCCACTTCTACTGCATCGACGCCACTCGATTTGACTCAAGGTACGCACGACCTGACAAGGTCTTTCCTTGTTACGTTCAATTACTCCGTCCTGAGCAACTTCAACCTGAGACACAGCGATAGAAAGTCTACGTTCGTGTTAAAGGCAATTACCTGACGTTTGGACTGAGGGTTGGAAGAGGGAACACTGGTCAAAAAGGAAGTGTAGACGCTTGCAGTCAAGAACAAACGCGTTTAATCGTCAGAACGAGAAGCATCGCGAAGGGCGGAAGGAAAGAAACGAAGACGACGTTTTCGTTGGCAGGAAGCGGGGACTGCTGAAAGCGACAGAAAAGACGTTTAGATTCGAAGGCAGGTAGAGTAGGCATAGGACCCTACAGCGAGGCCGGAGAAGACGCACTTCTGTCATCAGACTGTTACTCCTGAAGACGAACTATACCATCTGTGATGCTTGAGAAATCGAGTGTGCGTAACTCGAGGCAAAAGGCCTGCTAGTACAGTCGATGTTCACGGGGTGGATGCTGCAGGCAACACAACACGTGTGTTCGGAGACCGAAAACGTTAGAAGAAACTCTCTCGGATGAATTGGATCACACGCGAGGATGGAGAGCCAGAGAAAAAGGGGGCAGGGATTCTGCTGTGAAGACATCTGGTCGAAGCTCACTTCCCGGCAAACTGTGGTGTTCGAGACAGCAGGAGTTGACAGAGGGAGCCGCTCGTGGAGGCTCTCAAGAAAAAGACAGATGCAGAAGAGGTAAAAGGATGAGCAGCTCCCGACGGCATTCGTCCAGAAAAAAGCACATTGCTGTCTCGCACTGGACCCATTCGCACGAACTCTGCCTCTCAGTTCAAGGACGATGGCAGAGAAACGGAAAGAGGACACTTGCATCAGATCTGTGCGTGCTATGTACCTCGCTGCTTTCCAGAGGAAACCCTCTTCAAGTCTTGTCAGGTTGATCATCGTCATCGTCTTCTGGAAGTCCACGAAGTAGAAGTCAAATCGCGCGTCCTCCGAAACCCGTTAACCGAAGGTGACTGCATCAGATGCTGTCAATGCAGTGCTTTCTGGTACGGTGCCCACCAGCTCTCAGCAGACAGCTCCAGTTTTGACTTGGGTCTGCGACCTTGGTTCTTCAGAACCAAACGTCGCCTGGCTCTTTGGCCACTGCTCAAAAAGCGCCCTCGTCGATTGCTTTACGATGACGGGCCTTGCCAGTTTTCTCTGGTCGATTGGTTGAAGGTGGTATCCACACGAATTTGCCCGCGTTTCTACGCTGTCAGACTGAACAGGTTTACCGTTAATCGGCTGTTCTAACAGCCAAGATGTACCTTCGACAGGCGCCACGCCACATTCTCTTCACCGAGAGGCGAAGACATTGCTCATCGTGGTTTTCCGCCTTAGAGGTCGGTCGCACCGTTGAGATGGTAGTCGCAGGTTGCCCGTGCCATCTGCTGTCTTTCTTGGCATCCGAGTGTCGGAGAGGATAGCAAGATGCCTTACGGCGTTCCCAACGGAATTGCATCCGTCGAGGAAAGTGACTCGTCGATATCGATGAAAAGCAGAGCCTTGCAGATCTTCTGCCGCCGGGGAGATGCCTGCTTCGTCTTGCTCTAGTAAGGCATTTGTGACCAGACTTGCTTCACATAATGACTTCCATCTACAAGGCAAGAATCTCGACGGGGTTTTCAGACTGATGTGTCACACCTTTGGAGTGAAGATGGCGAACGAGCTGGTGCAAAACAACTCCGCAACGATAGAGGTGGCGGTCTACGAAGGATTCAGCGATGGCAGTGACATGTGTCGTCAGTGACACTGTGGCGAACGTTGCGAGCGAGATTGAGACTCTGTTTGACGCCCCGACTCTGTCTGCTCCACATGGCACCCAAGCCCAGCGCAAACTGTGCTCTCCAAGGTTGGCCTTTATCCAGATGGAGATCGTCTTCCCGCACCATGAGTGTCCAAAGGCGACAGATCTCTTGACACGGCGCACAGAATCCAACCGTTGGAAGTGGCGCAGTCTGTCAACCTCTTTAGAATCTGCGCTTGAGTGGCTTGAATTCTTTGTGTAATCGGTCACCTGTTCTGTGTGATCCGAGTACGCCGCCTTTGTCGTCTAAGATAGACACTGAGTGTGAGTCTGCAAACGATATAGGAACGGAGAACCTTCTGCGACGGCCAGTCACACTCCGTTCCATCTTGTTTTAGAAAACAGACACACGGTCATCTGCTTGGCGATGTCCGAATGCGTGAGTGTCCCGACCAGGAAAACGCCATAGCTTGACGCCTCCCCCACTCTTACCTGGACTGCCACAAGGATTCATCAGACGAAAGAATGAGCGAAGTGTGACCTATCAATCCTTCGACGCCTTCGCGCGTAAAGATAGCTTCGAAGCTGAACAGATGACAGACCAGAGGTATGATGTGGTTCGTTGTGAGACCGATGAGCACGGACTGTCGGACAGCACAGGCAACATCGCGCCGCTGCAACGTCTCGGTCGGCGTTTCCGCAACCGGCGTCTTCAACTTTCAGGTCTTGACTTCAAACGAGAGTACGAGACTGGCTGAACGTGAAGGTATACGCGAATGTGTTCGCGTGCGCACACCTGCCCCTTCGGTAAGAACGGAATCGAATTCTGATAATTGTGATGCCAATGACAATGATCGCGAAAACGTGAATGGCGACTCATTTCGCAGGGCTGTTCAGCGTCCCCTCTGGTGGAGGAAATGAAGACTGCGCTGACACCAGATATACATAATGAGAAATGCGTGACCGCAATGCATTCCTTCGCGACACCTCTGCCTTTCCGACGAGGTTAGGTATGGACCCTCTCTGTCACACGGAGACGATTGCCATCGCGACAGTGATTCCCTTTAGTCACATCGGATCTGGAAAGTCAACAAGAGTCTGTGTCATGGATAGACGAGAGGGCTCTGTGGCAGATCCTCTGCAGAGTTCCATGTGGTCAATGCCCTGTTTCAAGAAGGCATGGACGATGGGATGTGTCTTCGTCTCTTCGCGAGAGTCCATCGTCAGCAGCGTCCTGAAAGATGATAAGCGTCTGTCATTGTCATAAAATGAGGTACTGTGTAGTTTGCTCTTTTGATCCCTAGCTTCAAAATGAAGAAGCACCTATCGAAAAGGAAGGCATCGGAACTTGGAGCGACAGAAGAATCACGGACTAGACGGAGAGGCTTCCAGCGACGACTGCGAACCGACTGGCAGAGGAAGAACAGAAAGCTCCGTCCATCGCGACAGAGAGAGTAGGCTGTCTCTCGACTCAGCGTTGCTACGAAAACGCATCTGCATCGCAACGGAGCGGTGGGATCTTTCGTCTTCTGTTCGCATTTCTAGGGCAGGACCTTCAGAAAACCTTGTCGTCAAGAAGATCGGTCAATTAACGGTATTGACAGTACGTACCTGTCACTGTTCCACTTGCCACAGGACACAGACACGCAGCGATTCGGCGCGCTTCGAGACAGAGACTAAGTCAGTCCTTAACACTGCAAGGCGTTCAGAAGCCTGATGGTAAGAACTGTCAAGAAAAAAGTGTTCTCGGGAATTGGCTGAATCCAAATCCTTCAATCTCTTTCGTGCTCCTGACGCACACATTAGCAAGATGGAAAAATCAAATCTTTCAGCCGCGGACGACACTAGGCGTCGTAGATGATTTCAATCAACCGCGCATTGAAGTCTCTGCCGTAACAGGACACCTCATTCCTTTTGCTGAAGAAGCACTTCGGCGCCTCAGGGAATCGATAGGTGCTCGTATCACAGCCTTCCTTCCATCCCGACCATGCGCCATCGATGTAGATGTTCCTGTAGAGTTTGTATCCATCGATACCGACGGCGAAGCACCAGATCTTGTATGGGTGCGCGGCGCTAATGCATTTTGGATCCGACAAGAAGTGTCCTCCGAGGTCTATCCATCTTCCCCAGCCTCTTGTCGATGTCCATGTCTTCTGCATGACTTGATTGTTCCATCCAAGACCGAAGAAATCCATCCGATCTTTCGTTCCTGTGGCGGTGCCTTCCTTCTGTACTTCACGGCCGATGACCTCCCATGGCTTGATATCGGTATTGACGACTCCGAGATGCGAAATGAGACCTGTGTTAAGACCATCTGGTCTTTGAATCGCAAAACAGTCGATCTCTCCCTCGTTGCGTGTAATGCACTGAAAGGGCGAGTAAAGGGGGGCGCCTCCTACGCCTCTGTTGCTCTTCCAGGCTGTGTCGATGGCCCAATGGTTGTACGCAGCGTTTTGAGTTCCCCTGTTGAAACAGTCGAGACGACTGGCCGTAGAGTACAGGCATTCTGGTCGGTCCAGGAAAACAAAACCGCCCGGCTGAATAGACCAACCCGAATCCCACCCCGCCGGATTCTTCGACCTCTTCGTGTTTCGATGGTCCAACGTCAGCGTTATGACGTCAACGTATCCTTCGCCTCTGCTGGCGCATCCCATTCCGCTGTATGCATTTCCACCGAGGTCCGTCGAACCGGAGTATGTGTGCGTGTCTCTAGTTGCGTCGATGTGGACATGAAGGACTCTATGTTCAGAGTCGCCAACGAAACAATCGATCTTTCCTTCAACCTCCTCGGTGCAACATGGCGGCGCATATGCTTCGTTGAGGATCTCTTTGATTTTCTTCACTTCGACGCACGGCGCATTGCTCGTCGCAACGTTCTCGAGAACCGCCTTCCCAGACGGAAAGAAAGGGCTCTTACGCTCGCCCGTGCGATTCGTCTCTCCGTCGGGTATGTAGCAGAGTCCGGCGCCGAATGCATGCAGGACCGCGAGGAAGATGAAGATATTTCGACGACGCATATCCCCGAGGATCGACGAAGAACACGCAAGAGAACAGACAGAGCAGAAGCGAAGCAGCCGAATAGACTCAAACAGCCGAATAGACTCAATTGTCTGCGGGAGAATCATTTCAGAGACGGACATTAAAATAGAATCCTTCGCCGGACCCGGTGTACTTCGACGTCGCCGACTTGCAAAGGAAAGCGCTTCTTTGTTCTTTGCTGTTCTCAACTGTGCGTCTGTCTGGAAGACAGCAACTGGACGAGGAAAATAAGAGGTGGGTCCCTCGCTCACCGGCCCGATCCACGCTTAGTACGGTACATGGGGTCTTCTGAGCCGTGGCGTGTTTTCCAGAGACGAAAAGTGAAAGCCATGCTGTTGTAGAAGCGAATGAGATTTTCAGCGCCGCCGCCATCGCACATGCCTTCAAGTCGGAGTCAGATGCATCATGGCTTGGATAGGTCGATGACATGGAAAGGGATCTGGGGCAGCAGCTGCAGCAACATAACTCGCGGTCCATGACGATGTGTCAGGATCTGTGATTTAGTAGCTGACGGCGTCCGTTGACCTAAGACCGCAAAAACCCAAGAGTCAAAGCTACATTGTGGGGGATCTGCAGGCTTGTTGCGATAGTTCCGCCCGATCCGTGTCCATCATCATCTGAGCGCAAGAAGCATAGATGGGCGACCATCCAAGGACTCAGATGACTTGATCAACAGCGACGGAATGTGGAAACAGCCTCCTTGCGTTGTCCTTTTCGGGAAGACGTTCATCGCTTCGATTGTCGCGTTTGTGTATAGGGCTCACCACTTCCTTGCCCTAACAAACAAAACCTGGCACGCTAGGTTTCTGCGAAAGCCTTCGCGTTCTGTGACTGGAACCACTGCCACGATTGTTGCCATTCTCGGCAATCTGAAAACGACTTCGGGGTCGCGCAGGTGCTTCGCGTCCTCACTGTCTTGGACGGTAACGCCTGTGTGTCTATAGCCTCTGTACATCATTCCGCGAAGAAACACGCGCCACGTGTATCACACCCTTGTCACACATGGTGCCTCTGTGGCGCTTGCGCTTCAGCCAACACTGCGTGCGTGGGAAGAGCCCGTGATTCTCTAGTGAGCACGGATGAAACCTGTACATCCCTAAAGCCATGTACAGGATGCGTGATGCCGCGGCGAAGACGCTTTGCTGACGTCTTGACATGGCACCTGCACGATGCAACGGAAGATACCTGTGTGAATCTCGTTGTTTTTCGGCTGGTCACCTTCTCTACAGCAGAGACTGTTCCGCGAGGGCGGAATTGAAGTCGTCGGGCCATCCTCTTGGCATGATGCGACCAGCAGCCTTCTTGGATTTGCAAAAGACGGAGGTCGTTGACGAGATCGTCTTCAACATCAGGCTCGATTCCCCGGGGACGAAAGGGGACGATGGTATCGCACACTGCTTCCGAAGACGATCCTCGTCCTGTCTCCTCCCATGTCTTTGATTCCTGAGTGTTCTGTGAGAAGCTCAGTCTGTTCAGAGATGTCCATTCTGGCTTAACGGTGGGGCATCACGAACTTTGACGTTTTGCTCTGAAACCTGTATCCTGTCGCTGTCAGGTGCCTCCTCTTTCTTCTCTTGCATCGGCGAACACAATCTCACCCTCTCAGCAGAGTCACTTGTCAGCATCGTACAGTGATTCGAACACGGAGTCCGTTACATTGGGAGAGAGATCCATTGACGGCATCCTTATGAAAGCTTGATCCTTGTCCGCTTGAGTAACGTGGAAGACGCAGCTGTACTGGTAGAGTACAGTCCAAGCTTTCAATCCAATACTCCCACGCCGCGTTGGTGTTGAGATAACGGCCGAGTCTACATCTGTCGAGGACACTGCCAGCAATGCACTTCCAAATCGGGAGTTCGTTCGATGTTTCTGTTTTTGTGCGTTTTCGACTCGTATGGCCAGTATAGCCCTCGAACACCGCAACTCTCACGCTTCTGTCGATGATTTGCCTCCATTTGTGGTCAGATGTGTCGAAGTGGATGGATATCTCTCTCAATCAAGTAACGGATCACGGATGCCAACGTGGCTGCGCACTTACAGGGCTTATGTGTCACAGAGAGAAACAATGGAAAAGTGGGATCAACATCTATGTCATGTATCCGGAGTACTAGTGGACGGCTTACTGCGTGCAAAACGATGCACGATTCCCTGCAATTCATGTAGTTCTGCTGCTGATCTAGTTTCGAATGATGTGACGTTTGTCTTGACAAACCTTCCTGCTGACGCCGACTACGAATTGGAACGCTCGTGTGCGCTCGCGATGTGACATTTAGCATCGCCAAGCACACAGGGAACTATTCCATCAGAGGGGAACGTTGTTATTACCCGAACATCAACGAGCGACAACTCGCACTGTCTCCGTCTTCCCCACAACTAGAATAGAAGACAAGCTGTGTCGCAATTGGACCTGTCGTGTTTGATCGAACGACGGTTAAACAAAAGATCACAAGATCTGTGTCTGCGAATACAGAAACCCATGGAATGACAGACGGATGTATCGAAGACGTCGCCTCGTACCTTCGCAGGTATGATCAGTGATGCGCCTCGCTATCCAGTCTTACAGTAGGTCAACTCATCTCCTGGGCATCATCTGCCTGGGACACTCCTCGCGGGATATCGAACGAGAGACCAGCAATCGCACAGGCGGCGACTGCAGAGTGCAATCCACGCCGCAGGCTGCATGTCGTCAGGAAGTCTGGTTTGCCTCTATCCGCTGTTGATTGTCTTACACTTCTGCCAGCTCTTGTGCTGCCTCCCCAGAGTGAAGCTCAGAATCCCTCGTCTCCTCTGCAGCAGATCGCAGTTCAATGGATGCCGTGCGGATGACGAACAGAGAGCAGCAGTGCTAGAATGACAACTAGTTGCACTCAGAGGTTCGATTCCTATTCACATGTGAAGTCTGTAGTCCGATTCACATCATTAGACAACGTTCACTGCGCACTTGTTGTCCTCACACAAAGCGCCTCCTGTACCACACATCAGACTTGAGAACACAGTGAAGTCGTACCACACCCCGTCATGTCCGCAACCGCCAGATCTTCAAATCTCTAACGACGAGCCTTTCATTCGGGCATTTGTGATAGACTACTGACTACTCAGAACATCTTTACGGAAGGCGCTAGACACATCACACGAACACGATTCGCCGAAGGAGCGCGGCGGGGAATCAGGTAGCGATGCAAAGAAGAATGTCACGCCGCAGTTCAAGCACAGCTATTACCAGGATGGCCTCTCAAGATGTCCATTCGGATAGTCCATTCGATACTTGTCTTCGTCGCGTAGAGACGTTTTTCTCGCCAGGACGGCGACGCGAAGTCTTCCCTGAGTGCCGTCAACTGCGACAATACCGAAAGGTAAGAGCACGTTTGCACCTGAGCGAATGATGCCATCTCACAGCTAGAAGACGAACTGAGCGAAGACGGCGGATGCAGTACGAACCGCAGCAAAGCGCTTCACACAAGCGAGAACGCCGTCTGGTTGCTTATTCGCGCTCAGGCTCCCTGGAAACAGACGTCCAAGGTTTGCCCTCCTTAGACACTTTCCGCAAATAGCCGTGAAGGAGGACAGGTAATGTCTGGTAGATTCGCATGACAGCGGGACAGCCTACAAATTCGACCACACATCTTCGTCGGTGCCTTGTGTCAAACCTCGCATTTCGGTCCAAACGAACGATTCTTTACAGTTCCTCTGGCGACCGCGTTTGCGAAAACATGAAGCGCGTCGTTCTGCACACATGCCTCTGTCTTCTGATCTTTGCGCCGCATAAGTCGACGGGCAGCCACGGTACCGTCTGTAAGTCATGCATCTTGTCGACGAAATGTCTTGCTGTGCCACAGACTTCTCTACAGAAGACGCGTCCGCCAACTCCTTCTCCAAACGCGTGGTAGGATTCACGTTGTTTGAACCTCTTGACTAAACGGCGGCACCGATGACCCGATCTACAGAAAGTAGACGACGTACGTGATAGAGGTAACGAGACACGCCTATGTTGTTCCTCGCACACTCGGCCATCTTGCTTCTTAGGAATTGACAGCGTCAAAGCCTCGGACAGAGAGATTAAGCAGGTAAATGCACTTCAGTTAACGTCGCAGAAAGCGATCGTAGTGTTCTTGGTGCAGGGGGCGCCCGATGAAGGAGCGGCCGACTGGGTCATTAGTATTAACAAACGAACCCGACTTCATAAGGCAGCTGATGATGGAAAAGCAGAATTCGTGAAGGTATGGACGCGTCGACTTGGTTTCCCGTGTTTGACACCTTCGCACGTAGGATCTGTTGGATCAAGGCACAGACTCCGAGAAGACGAATGACATAGGAATGCCTCCATTGCATAAAGCAGTATGGAGAGGAAACATTGAAGCCGTAAAGGTCTGTCGACTTACGCCTCCGTCGTCTACTGAGGAATGGCCGTCGACGCAGATGCTCCTCAACGAAGGCGCAGACATCGAAGAGACGGATACGGACGGCTCTACTCCACTGCATTCGGCAGTGTCTATCGGAGATATTGACATGATAAAGGTCTGTTGACATACGCCTTCGCCGTTTACTGAGGAAAGGCCGTCGACGCAGGTCCTCCTCGACAGAGGCGCAGACGTCAATGCGAAGGATCCAGACGGCTGGACTCCTCTTCATATAGCATCATACTTTGGTATGATTAGCGGAGTGAAGGTACATCGCAGACGTGCTTAGATCCTGGGTATAGTAGTCTTATGGCGCAGATACTGCTTGATGGCGGCGCGTCCAAGTCGGCTAAGAACAATCAGGGTCAAACTCCGTACGACGTCATATGTTATCGTTACTATGTTACATGTGATGGCAAAGACATGATGGAACTCGAGTCCCTGTTGTCTCTATGGAGAGCGTATGATGAAGGACGTTTCTAGCTTGCGCATCTTGCGCATCCTGTTGTTTATTCTTAGAGGGTCATCTATGTGTCAGACATGTTCTGGTGCTTCAATTCGATGGTGCTGTACATAAAGCTCCATCTCAATTCGCAACTTTGAATGGTGTTTAATGATTGAAGTGCGTTGTTGTGCAAAGCCTAAAGCAGACAGACGTCTTTTGACGTTCAAATCAAGAGTTCAGAGGTCGTCTCCGCTTCAGCGAGAGCGGGAGTCGACGTTTTTTGATGCCGATACAATTTTGATTTCGGCAGCTGTCAGCCGTCCCATCGTCCATAAGAACATGACATCCTGTGCAGCGTGCACAAGAACAGTTGAAAGGCGTAGGGGGATGCAGATGGACATACTGCACATAGGCAGATGGCATTCCCACTTGGGGTCTGTGATGTACTGCGACGCGGCGAAATGGGCCAATCTGCCGGGAGTGAGAGATTTGTCATCGGATATCGAAGGAGAATCCCAGACCCATAGTGACAGGAACAGCAGAGTGCCTTTCATGCAGCGGATAGCACTTCATCTGCAACATCTGGTTCCGACTGTTGCGCATCTGGAGAGTTCTGCTCCCCTCGTAAGCTCTTGCCCCTGCGGAACGGCCAGACAAGCCGTGGGAATGACTCGCCTATCTTCCAGGTCGCCTTCTGATGGATGCCTTCGAGGACAGTAATGATCACCTGAGTCGTCATTAAAAGGGACCAGTCTCTGCTCATGTACCTACCACATCTAACACTCGATTCGCACGATCACACACGCGCTGTTCGAATGCAGTGCCCATACTAGACTCAACATGCCAGCAAGAGCGCCTCCACCTACCTGTCCAATGTTCAGATCTCAGATGATGGAGAGATTCTTGTGGGCGAAGGCGGTTCGTCGCAGAGACTGACTGACCCAGTAAGAGTAGTACACCCGAACGGACGCAGAGGGCAGGTTTTACTATGAACGTAGACCCATGGCGCAAAGACGCGGAGGAGAGTACGGATGACAGTCGTACGTTCGCATGACACGCAGACAGACGGTGTGTGTACGTATTCGACCTTGCTGCATTGTCCGTGCCTTGTTTTCTCAAACCTCGCATTTCGTCGCGCCTGGTTGTCTGACCTTTACGGGGGTATCGCACTGCGCGACTGTCGAAACATGAAACGCGCTGTGCTGTACACGTGGTTCTGCTTGACGCTCGTCTTCCGTGCGAGTTTCGGCAGTCATGGTACCATCCTCTAAAGCACCGTATCTCCCGTTGAAGTCTGTTGTCGTGCAAAGAGGCTCAGCTTTCGGCCAAGGAGGACATCGGAAACGCATCTCGCCACGCCGCAGACGTCGAACGCAACGACGAAAGCGATCAGGTGAAACCCTGTAACCCTACGTCAAGATCATTATGAACAGAGGCGACCTTAACAGCTGTTGTTCGGCGACGACGCGGACCGCCTCAACATGAAGGACCTCACCGAAGCGACGTCGCTTCATCTAGCAGTGCTGAGCGGAAAATCGAAGAAAGTGAAAGTGCGTGTCGGCGTTATAAATGTTTGTCGACGAGGACCGACTGGCTGACTGTGTAGGCGGCGCTCGACGACGGGGCGGACATCGAGGCAAGGGACAGGAACAAACAGACTCCGCTGCATTACGCCGCACTCGTTGGTCGTGCAGACATCATGAAGGCGATTCGCGCCGCCACTCGAAGTTTTCCAAGGAACTCCTGTCTTCCAGGTTCTGCTCGACAGCGGCGCGGATATCGAAGCGAAGGACGCGAGAGGATGGACGGCACTTCACATCGCAGCAACCTCCGGACCGGTGGAGATCCTAAAGGTGCCTTCGCATCTTTGCGACGCTCCCCGAGACGTCTCTGTCTCGACAGCTTCTGCTCGAGAGAGGAGCGGACACCGAGGCGACTGATCGCGAAGGACTGACGCCGCTCCGCTACGCGGTGCTATTCAGCAACGTGGACCTCATGAAAGTGCATCGCTGGCTCAGCGAGATGCGGCGACGAGACGTGTCCTGACAGGTGATGATCGACGGCGGTGCGAATACCGAGGCGGCGGATATCTCGGGATGGACGATGCTCATTCACGCGGCGCTGTTTGAGGATCCGACACTCGTGAAGGTGTGTCACCGTGTGTGGAGGCGTCGCGCAAGGCGAGCTTTCTTCGTAGACGTTACTCGACAGAGGCGCACAGACCGAGGCGGCGGACATCAATGGACGAACCGCTCTGTTCTACGCAGCGCGATTCGCGAGAGTGAAGATCGTAGAGGTGAGGCACTGGATCCGACCAGGCCTGTATGAGAATGGCGGTGGCGGCAGCTTCTGTTGGAGGCTGGCGCGTCCAAAATGGCGGAGGATGAGATCGGGATGACGCCCTGTGAAGTCGTGTGCGCCGCTGCGAACGCGTACTGTCCCGCGAATGTCAAGCGCATGCTCAAGGATAAGCTGTATTTTGTCGTGGGTGGCGAGAGCCGCTGGAAGAGCATTCTGAAAATTTGTGGCATTGTCCTGTCGGTTTTGGCAGTCGTCATTTGCTGCTGTTGCCTCTGCTGTGGCCTCAAAGCCGGATGAGGCTGCAGCTGTACCAGCTTCCGACGGCGTCCGCAACTCAGATGAAGTTTATCAAGTATGGGATGACAGTCGTAAATAAGTCATCTCCAGAATTTCTGCTTTTCTGAACAAGCACACTTTAAATGTGTGGATGGATTTAGTATATGTAAAAGATGCGGATCGTCCGACTTTCTGTTTACTCTTCG
The DNA here is from genome assembly GCA_965263145.1 of Botrimarina sp. Classification (GTDB taxonomy): domain Bacteria; phylum Planctomycetota; class Planctomycetia; order Pirellulales; family Lacipirellulaceae; genus CAYGQU01. The sequence goes on along the minus strand of CBDHGO010000004.1, from coordinate 163,995 downwards.
AATGACACCGAGTTCACACCTCACCGGACTTGCGAGTCGCGTCCTTGGGCAGCGACGCATCTTCTGCTGACGTTCGTGATCGCTCGACCTCTGTCCTTAAAGATGCAGAATGGAGTCAGGCAAGCAGAGGTGATGTTTAATCGAACAGCACCTGAAGCATTGGACGTCACGTCGCAAACGGGTCGGCTGTCACGTCCGTTCATTCGCGCGTCCTCACGGCGACACCGCCGACCGCCACGCGAACAACGTCGATGCAGATGCGCCAACCAGGACCACCCACCTCGTGCATCACGTGCTCAGCCTTTGGACGCACTCGGAGCTTGTGCCATTTCGAGATTCCAGCGCTTGTGCGCCGCGTGACGTCGAAGGATCCCTCGCTGGACGATCCACCACTGGCCACGGCACCTTCAGCTTGCGTCCAGAAAGTCGACGGCTGGCTGGTCACGTCTTGTCGCTCTTCTCGTGATAAGACGGTACTCGTCATGGACACGTCCTTTCACCTGTATCTCGGCACTGTAGACAGGCACCAAGTTTTGTTTCGAAGATCCGTTTGCTGCGAGCCGACCGCCGGAAGAAACACGCGCGTGACACGGGGGCGAGGGCCACACGTCGGCGGAGACTGTCTAGCGTGTACCCACCGCGTTCCATTCACTGTACAGCGTACAACATCGATTCTGAGGGTTTCCCCATTCTGCTGTCTTTTCATGCTCTCCAGAATCGCATTCTGCACATTCTCGAAGGTGCTCTAACGAAGCATCATCCCGCCAGTCACTGTGCTTTTCGTTCCGAGAGCTGAAAGGCAGACAAGGAAGAGAAGGACACAGGTCGAACAAGATGACATCGATGACGTCATTCATGACTAGAGCTGCTTTCCGTCGAGCTGATTGACGGATGATCGATTTGGTTCAGTGGTGCATCTTGAGTTGTCAACTGTCGAAGATGGCCCGACGGGAAAACGACGCGTTTCTGCGTGCTGATCTCTCTCTAGGTACGTCGGTGCGCCCGGTGTTCACGTTCTGTGAAAACACTGCGCCTCGACAGGCTCTGGCGAAAGTTCGTTCGTTCGCCCGCGGCGAAAAAAGATCCGCTGGAGGATGTCTTCGTTAACGCGGAGTCGTTCAGCGAATCTCTCATGCCTCACCACGAGAACGCGCTGGGTGCTGTGCTTCGTCAGTCTGATGTTCGCGCTGCCGCAGATTCGCGGAAGAGGTAAGAACGCGCGCGCCGTTTTTTGCTTTCACGACGGATGCGGTTCCTTGCTTGTAGATGCGTGTCCGTGGGAGGCTCTGTTTCAAAACCGTACATGGATAGAGACTATCGTTGCGTCGGAAGGCGAGCTCCAGAGTGCATTGGCGAGCCGCGACTTCAACCATCAAATCATCGTCGACGCACAGGAGATCGCACTGACGGCGAGTCTTCGCATCGACGGCACTGGATGGGTTTCTCTCGTGGGAAACGGAAAGGGGGCGACGAGGATAAGGTGCGCGACGAACGGCACGGGCACCGCTTTGGTCATCAGGTGTGTGATCCCTTCCGACGTGAACTCACTGACGGCGGGGATGGAACCCTGTAGGCGAGCACATGTGCAGCTCACTCGTTTGCGTTTCGTCGGATGCGGCAACTCGGCCGTCGTGGTGGAGCGTGACCCCTTACAGTCTGGAGAAGAAGGTCAGGCTGTGGATTTCGATCGAGTCGAGTTCTTCAAGAACGGGCGTGTGAAGCAGACAGCGTCTGGAGCGGCCGTGAACGCTCGTCGCTGTCCCGAGCAGCCCTGTCGCCATCTCTCTCTTTGTTTCCGAGAGTGCCAGTTCGTCGACAACCGCGGATCGGAAGGCGGGGCGATCTGTGCTGAAGACGCGGACATCGACATCCGGCAGTCCACCTTCGAAGGCAACGAAGCAATTATCGCCGGCGGAGCCATCTACGTGCACAATGACAGAACAGCAGCGCTGACAATCGAAGATTCAAAGTTCGCGAAGAACAAGGCATGGGGGACCAAAGAGTTCAAGGCTGTGGAGTGCACGTCTGTCCTCACGTCCAACGCCACCGAACTGTCCAGGGGAACCGGCGGCGCCGTCTTTGCAAACAGTCCTCTCTCCATCGACATACGAGCTTCGGCATTCGTCCAGAACGCCGGATGCAACGGCGGCGGTGCAATTGCGCTGTTGCAGAGGAATGTCAGCTTAGAGGAGAACGCCGAACAAGAGCCCTTCTCGGTGTCGGACGCCATCTTCCGAGAGAACGTCGCCTACTGCGGATCGCAGCGAGATGCCCTGGATTTTGTGTACTACAGTCGCGGCTGCTCCAAGGGCGGCGCTCTGGTCTACGAAGCCCTGGACGAGTCGCCAGCTTCATGGAGGTTCAAGAACTCCTCCTTCCTCGGGAACAGAGCCATTGTCGGCGGAGCCCTGCACATTCGAGGATTCGGCAGCTCCGTTGCAGAGCACGAGGTCATCTCTTGCGATTTCGACGAGAACACGGCGATCAGGTCTGGAGGAGCCATATACCTGAGGGAAGTCCGAATGACGATCAGGAGCTCAAGATTTACGAAAGGCAGGGCGTTCTACGGAGGTCACATACTGATGATCGGACCGACGCATCTGACAACGGAGCGCGATCCAGAGAGGCCCGAAACGGAGACCGTTCTCGCAGACGCGGTCGGTTACTTCGGCGGCGCCCTGCTGACGACCAACGAAGGTTCTTTACTTGATCCAGGATCTGCCTTCGCCACTCCCGGTCGTCTGTTTGTAGGATCGCTTGATCTCTCTGCGCTCGTCGTCCGAAACAACATCGCCTACGGCGGCGGCGGCGGTTTTTCGATAAGGGATGCTTCGCTGACTCCGGTGTTTCGTGATGTACTGATCGAGAATAACTCTGCCATTCTGGGAGGCGGACTCGAAGTTGTCTCGGCGCCCAACATCACGTTCGAGCCGAGCGCAGGAAGGTGGGCGATCATAAGGAACAACACAGCAGCCGTAGGAGGTGGAATGCGCTACTTGACAGGACGCTTCTCGACTTCTCTGTTGAAAGCAAGCCGAATCTCGTTCCGGACACGGGACATTGAGATGTTGGTGCTTTGCAGATGAAACGCGTCAGCGTCATTGGCAACAGAGCGATACGAATGGACTCTCCAGAGATGCAGAGGATCATCGAAGACAGAAGACATTACGCCCCTTCGTTGACAGAAGACGTGCGGTTCCCGGACTTCGATGAGGTGCTTGGCCACATAGGTGCACTCAGATTCTTCACAGAGACAGGGGAAGCCAACGGTGGCGGCTTCAATCTGGAATTCCAAGACGTCGCGTCCAACGACATCGTCGAGATTGTCTTCCAGGACGTGGTGTTCGAACACAACGAAGCCGTTGTCGGAGGTGCACCTCTGCAGAACACGTATGCGCCTTAGGTGATGGTGCAGGTGGTTTGTCGGCACATATGAGGGACCTGTACTGGAATAAGTCGAACGGAACGTCCTGTGCTACCGTCCTGCCTGGCATCTTCGCCTGCCAGAAGTTCTCGTTCCACAACGTCACCGTGGTGCGGAACAGAGCAGAGTACGCTGGCGGTGTCTTCTGTAGCATAGCGAACTGCATTGCATTCTCCTGCAGCCCGGAGAACCAGACAAAACTCGTGACTTCGAAGCCGAGTGCTGCTGCCTCGTCGAGTGGAGTGATGGGGGCGTACTGCTCGGAGATTTACTGGAATGAAGCTCTTGGCAGAGTCAACGGCGAGGGGGCCAATGGAGGCAGCAAGGCGGTGCATCTGTCGGTCGTCGGACACAGCGGTCCGTTGAAGACGGTCGCCAGCGGAGAGAAGCTGGCCGTTCCGTGCGAGGACGAGCGAAACACCTCGTGTGTTTCGGACCTTCGCATCGCTGTCAAGGACATCTTCGATCAGACGATCACCCGCGGCATCGCCGATGCCAATCTGACTCTGGCTCTCATCTCCGAATCCATCACTGGAGGCCTGAGGTACACTGCCGTCAGAGGCGTCGCCGTGATCGACAGCACCTACGCCTGGGGCATCGGCATCGCAGACACGCTGACGATTGTCAGCGAGCAGGATCCGAAGATCCGTCTCGACATCCCGTTCTCGACGAGAAAGTGCCTTCCAGGAGAGACGACAGTGGGCAAGGAGTGCAGCAGATGTCCTCGGGAGTTCTACGGATTCGACCCATCGCTGCCGTGTCTTCCGTGCGAGAACGGTGCAGAGTGCGGCGGCGGAGCAGCGATGGTCGCAAAGGAGGGCCACTGGCACTCCAATCCTTTCTCTCCCGCCTTCAGAAAGTGCATCAAATCGACGGCCTGCGCGTACACGGACAGGAGGCAGAAGCTGGAGTCGTTCTACGATGACCCCGTCAGAGTCCAGGAGGCAATGCGAAACCTAGAGAGAGGCAGTGGAGACGCAGGATCGACGACAGTCCCGGACTACCCACTCTGCAGCGAGGGTTACCGAGGATTCCTGTGCGGATCCTGCGCATCCGGATACGGCCATTCGTACACGGGAGATTGCGAGAAGTGTCCGAGCAAAGACTCCTCAGCTGGTCTGTTCTTTCTGAGCTCCGTCTGGCTCTTCGTCATCATCGGCATCAACAGTGCCATCGCCGTGACCTCCATGCGCTCGACCGTGGAGCGCGTGAAGTACGAGAGGAGCTCGACACTCAGAGACAGACGCCGTCTCTTTCAACGAACAAGCCACGTTCGAAGAACAGAAGCAGTCCTGCCCCGACGAACCTGCCTGTCAAAAGGTGCTCTCATGACACGACTGCATCCGGGATCTCAACAGGGTGTTTCTGCATCTGGCAGCAAATCTGGAACCAGTCGATGACACTGTCGCCGGTGATCCTGTCCTCGTAGCAAAGAATCTCGTGGCGACTGGTCAGCTGAGTGAAATGCTGAAGGTCCGAGCCATTCATGTCTCTCTCTTCTGCTCTGATTCTGGCTATCCAGATCCTCATCAATTACCTGCAGATCACCAGCGTGGCGCTCAGAGTGCACGTGGAATGGAAATCGTACCTGACGATGCTTCTGAAAGCCGAAGGTTCGTCACCTCTGGCAGGCGAAGGTGATGATCGTGTCTGTCTGCGCAGCTTTTCTGTCAGGTCTCTCCACATCGGCGACCTCCGACGACGTCGAATGCAGTTTCCAGGAGAGCGAGATTCCAGCGTCCGTCGCCGCCACGTGGACTCAGCTGTCCATTCCCTGGATCGTGCTGGCTGCTCTGCTGCTGACGTGCACAGTCGGATGTCTGGCACTGAAGATCAAGTCTGGATTCGCCAACTCCACCCAGTCGTCCACGCACGTCAGCGTCGTCCGCTTCACCACCTACGTCGTCGCCATCTCCATCGTCTCAACGCACTTCTTCTTCCTCGACGCCGTGAGAGAGCTGCTGAAGACCGTCAACTGCATCAGGGTCGAGGATCTGGACCTGGACGGCCATCCCTATGCGCAGTACTCCACGGAGGCCGTCAAAAGACTGGTGTGGACAGTGGATACAGGAGTGACCTGTTTCCAGGGAGCACATCTGCCCCTCGGCATCGCCGGATTCGCCGGACTCGCCATCGCCTTCCTCTTCGTCCTGCTGATCGTCGTCTGGGTGCCGATGAACAGGAGACACGCGGATGACCCCGAGTTCATTGCCCGCTACTGGTTCGTGTACCAGGCCTACGGAGAGGAGTGGTACAGGAGATCGTGGGAATCGGTCATTCTCACCAGAAAGGCGCTAATCGCCGCCGTGGTGTCCTTCTCTGTGCACCTCAGCCTTAGGCTGCAGACGATCATGTGTGCATGTGTTCTGACCATCGCCGCCATTCTCCAAGCCCTCTTCCTCCCGTTCAAGACTCCAGAGACCGGGCAGAATGTCCCAGACTACGCAGGCGGGCTGTTGCGTTCAATGTACCTGCCAAAACTGGCGAAGGCGTGGGTCACCTTTAACAACGCCGTCAATCTGAATCTCCTGGAGATCATGTCGCTGGCTTCTTCCATCTCTGTCTTCTATTCTGCAACCGTCTCGGTCGATCTCACATCAAGTGAGTCAGGCAGCACCGCGATGTTTTCGTTTGCCTTTGCCCTGAACACCCTTTTCTTGGTTTATCTTCTCTATCGCATGTATGCGGGTGTCCACGTGCTGCTCGACCTGAAGCTCGAGCTCAAAAATCCCGCTTTCTTAAGCGTGAATGAGAACGGGATGGGTCCTTTTTCTTTACTTGCCAAAGTCCGTGCCCTCGCTTCTGAGTGCGCGAATAGTGACGATGGAGTCAGTTCGACCAAAACCGACGCCGATGCTTCGGCAGTCGAAGGATCTGCCTCTGCAGAGGCGAATAACAAAGAATTCACCATCCTTGCGAGAATCAGGAAATGGTCCGGCATCGGCTGTCGCCAATCCCCTGTCTCCTCGGATCATCCATCTGAGTCTCCGTCGATCCACACCAATGAGTAGTTCTTCTTATCTTCCGTTTGCGCAGCTCTATTGGCTGCCAGACGCTCAGTCAGTTCTTGTTGTTCTTGGATGTATCAGTTGGGGGTATGGTATTCTTTGAAAAGCGCTGAGGTGTACAGGGTGGGATGGTAATTTCTCGATAAACCATGATTCTATCATGTGTTTTGGGATTCACTGCCCTCAATCTTTATGTGAATGTTCAATGAGATGCATTATGCTTTGTGAGGTTTCGTATGACATTCGAGTCTCGAGTAAATGTTGATTGATGATGATGAATGCAGTCCCTGTCGCGTATCTCGTGCCAGAGAATCTCACCTCTACATGGACACTCGTTTCGACGTTCTGAGTCGACTGTTGGACGCGCGTCATTGCCAGCAACGGTGGATGGGACAGATGCGACATTGCACGCTCCGTGGTTTTGTTCAGTGATGTGACAGCGAACACCATATGCCATCCATCGGCTCGCAAAGACTTGCCGTCGCTGTCAGTGGATGGAGAAGAAGTCTTTCCCGATCAAGGGTTCGCAGTATCGGCGATGGCACATGCGATGGACGGACGTTCTGTCGCTGGCCATTGTTCAGCGCGACGATCGTGTACGTCCTCGGCAACAGAGAAGTCATTGACACTGTCAGTCAATAGAAACGAGACACCGTTGTCCACAGGTCACACTTTCTGTCATTGCTGCACAGTAAAAGAGAGCGAATGCTGTTACCCACGACGCGTGTCAATGTACACTCTATTCTGTACGCAACTGCGCGTGCTCTGCCGGTTTCGGCGACTTTTGCGCCGGAGTTATGAACCTATCTTCCACGTCGCTTTCTGTTGCGCTGACGTTGCGCGTCTCCGAGTACAGTGTTGTGTCTGCCGTCACCTCTGGCAGACAACGAACTCTTTGGCGAAGTCGCTTATACAGAACACTGCACGTCTTTGACATAGACAGTAGAGCACCGAAGCTCAATGGACTGACGGACTCTATATGCTAACAAACGATCGCAAGTCTTCCAGCTGTAAGGAAGTTGAAGTCGAGAGTCCTTTCCAGTACTTGAGGCGTGGAATAGATCGACGGATGCATTCAGTCATTCGTCGTCAAATGCAGCTGTCACATTAGGGTGCTAACGTTCAATCAATGTCGTCTGCTTAGACGATGATGTGACAGGATGCGGATGGAAGTTCGCTCCATTATCGAGCTGGAAATGAAAAGAGTGACCTCTCAAGCGTTTTCAGTATTCGAACGCGTGACCATGCCTAGTCCCATACTTGTCTGTCTTTCGATCGCATAGCCTTGCATGCGACGAATCGAAACGAAGGGAGAGGACTTGTGAATCTGAGAGCAGTGGGCGACTGACTGCGTGTCTTCGATCAAAATCGGGCACTGCCGGAACGGCAGCACTGCAGCGCAGGAAAATTCCTGCAGAACACTTGCGGGGGAACCTGCTGACGCTATCGATCTAGCACCGTTATTGAGTAACGGATGCGAGGGAGGCGAGTTCGGTTGATGGTCGCGAGCATCTGGACATGGTATGGCACACAAACAAACACGCATCATTGCACAGATCAGTGCACAGCATTCACTTGTCGCATTGTCTAAGAGCGGTCACAGAGAGCACAATCGACCATGCCAAGCAGTTGACATGTACTTGACAGAATGCGTCTGCAGAGCAAAGGAACAAAGCTGTGCAGACAGACAGCAGTAAGGACACTCTTCTCATACAGCGGAAGAGAGATAGGGCGGGCGTCGAGAGAAGAGGCCTCTCAGTGAGACGGACTAGACGGCACTGGATTGCCTCTGTTGAAGTACGTGTGCATCTCGGCTTCCCGTTCGTTCACTCTCTTCGCATATGTGAGGGAACAGGCACGAATCCAGAGGACCTTGCGAACGAGTGCGATCAGCCCTGGACCTTTGGCCTTTTCGGCATCGAACGCCGGAAGGCTGTTTCGGTCCGATGGATCGGCCGCCAGGCCTTCGGAGTAATAGATAATGGACATGTCCAGCATCAAATGCGTTCCGGCATAGAGACGATGCAGCATGTACAGGACGTAGAGGAGGTTCAGGAAGAAGGTGCAGGTCGCCACGACGTCCTTTGCCGTTGCGGCGGCATTCGGATCGTAGCTGACGATTCCGGTGTAGAACACCGAGATAGACATGAGCATGGAAGCCGCTTCGAGGCCATTGAGGGACAAAACTCCCAGCAGATAGCGCCACGCCCAGCACACGATCCCAGGAACGATGGGTTTGAGGTACTCAAGGCACTGGCCGCAGTACTCCGGCACGTTTGGATGGTCCTCGTGCGCTTCGAACGGCCTTTCGAGCCAGTGAGCGGCCAGGGACACCAGAAGCACACCGAGGGCCGAGGCCGACTGCAGGTTCGGCCCCAGACGAATGGCGAAGACGACCGACGCTTGAATCAGAGCCTTTCTGAGGAAGACCACGCCCTCCCAGTACGGTCCCAGTCTCTCCTTCTTGTAGCTGTTGTAGAGGAAACCGTAGCGCTTGATGAAGGTGAGATCCTTCCATCTGTCCTTGTTCGAATGGATCCAGCAGAAGATCCAGATGATCAGCAGAAAGGAACAGGTCAGCCCGACGGCTCCTGCCATGCCGGTCACCCAGTGCTCGTCCTGGAAGCAGTAGAGACTGGGGTTCTGTGTCCACACCCTCGACACGCTCTCGATCGCGTAGCGTCCGTACGGATGATCGTCCCTCGATTCTTGATCCTCGCCCAGACTCTCGTCGACTCCGATGCAGTTGACGGCCTCCATGAACGTTGCTGTTATGGTGCTGTACGCCTGAAAGATGAAAACCAGAAGAACGACGACGATGCCGGCCATCGAATCGTCTCGCGCTTTCTCCTTCTGTCGCTGCAGCTCGGCACGATCTCCGCCGCCGTCTTGCGATGCATCGCCGCCGGCGTTTTCATCGTCGATCATCGGCACGTCGTTTGATGACGCTCTCTGCTTCCGCTGATTGAGATGCGTGATCGCCCATTCGACGAGACAGAGCACGGGCAGAGACACCAGATGCAGGATCATGCGATACCAGAAGATGCGGACCGCGTGGTAAGCGGACAGAGAACGGTTCTCGATGACGCATTCCAGGGGCACGTAGAAAAGGCCGTTGGTGAATGAGACCAGCGAGTCTAGGCGGCACAGCATCTCCGATGGCGGGCAGGCAGACAGTGCGATCTGCGACGTACTTTGGACGGAAAGAACGTAGCGAACGGGTGCGAACCACGAAACGCTGATGGCCGATGCCGCGCTCGTCACCTGCAGGTAGTTGACGAAGATCTGCCGCACACGTCGCACGAGGGACAGGAAGCGGCGAGGTGCGCACTTTCAAGGTCTCGCTCAGCTTCTCTCGGGCGATGGTGTGATCCGTGACCAGCGGCTCTCGCTTCTTCACCGTCGGCTCGTGCGTCCACTGCCACTTGAACGACTCCCCTGCAAGACAAACGGCGAAGGATTCAGCGCGATCTGCGGGAACAGGATCGTGGACGAACATAGGGTCATGGAACGGGCCAGGCGAGGGGCTGCGGCAGTGGCCGGTTCGAGGAGACCTGAAGGCGACGTCAGAGATCGATCGATGCACGGAAGCGAGAGAGCGCACCTTCCGACGAAAACCCCACCGGCAAAGAGCGTCCAGCTGAAGCGAGTTGGTCCGGTGTCCGACGCTCCGGATGGGCGTCTGCAAAGACGTCGGTAAACTTGAAGGACATGCCGCTGCGCAGTTGTCCCTTCGAATTTCGCGCCATGGCCGACACGACGGCGGCGTTCTCCGATACCAAGGCGGATGTCGCCCAGATCTGGATGACCATCAAGAAGATCGTCGCCAGAAAGCTCAGAACCGATGTCAGTGCGAATCGCACGTGTCCCGAACACCTGCGACACTCGCCGCCGCTCAGGCGACCGAACCCGTCCTCGCACGTCCCGCACAGGATGCCTCTGTACCCCTCGGCGCATTGCGGATAAGAGTCGTACGCCGGATGCGTCCCTTTCTTCTCCACATACACATCCAGCGCCGCCAGATCCTCGAGGACACGCGTCACATTCCGGTGATACGCCGCAAGCGTCTCGGCTCGGCCCTCGTAGACGCACGCGCCTTGGATGAAGCATTCGTGAAACTGAGGCGAGTACGGCGTCGAATGCCAGTAGCCATCTTCCGGGACGAGCGCCGAGCCGCCGAGGCATTTCGCATGCTTCTCGCAGTCCAGACACTTGGATGTGGGCTCGAAGGCGTACTGGTCGTCGGGACATGGCGTGCAGGAGTTGTCCAAAGCCACTTCTCCCGGGAGGCATTCCCGCGTCGTGAAGTCCAGGTTCACGTGCATCTGCTTTCCGTCGGCCCTCCGGTAACGGAACTCGATGACGGATTCGCGGTGCACGCCGACGCCTCTCGTCTGGTTGACGTTGACGGTCCCGTTCCTCGCGCGATACGTCTGCTCGCCGAGGATGTCCGCAGACAGGGCCAGCACCACAAGACCTGCCGAAAACAGCAGCCCAGGGATTCAGACATCGACCTGTGCCGTGTGCGTCCAATCTCACCGGCGTCCGGAATTCCGCCTGTGATGGTCTGGTTGAAAGCATCTCTGACCTCGATCTTGATGCCGCCTTCGCGATCCTGTCGACAGTCTGTAGCGTTCTTGCATGGCGGCAGCAGTCTGTCGCCGCCTCTGTGGTCCGCGATCTTGCCCGACGGCGGATCCACGATGAACAGCGCGTCCACTCTGCTGGCCACGTTCGGGCCGTAGAGGCCTCCAGATTCCTTGGGACAAACACATCGCGTGCGCTTCGTGCACAATAGCGTTACCAGAACGGCGTTCCCCTCGAACAGAAAGCAGTCCGTTGATGGAGCGCCCTCCGTCTGAGCTTCACCCAGCGGCAACCATTCCTCAAGACCTAAGTTTGTCACATCACAACCAACCGTCACCAGCTCCGGTTCCGTCACGAACAGACCACCGGCGCCGAAGGTTGCGGTGTTTCGAAGAAATGTCATCTTGATCAGGTGAAAAAGGCGACAGGGCTCGACGTCGAGCGGATCGAACCTGCACACGGTTTCGTCTGCGGCGCTCCAGTTTCCGGCGATGCTCACAAACATGCCGCCTGTACGACAAGACGGCAAAGCTCTCTGCCTTTCAGGACTGGCATGTTACCTCCGACGAGTGCACGGTTGCCTTGAAACTCGACGTCAAGGGTTCGGACATCTGCCATGGCTCTCTCCGGAACGCGATCAAACGCGAAGCACGCACCGCCGCCTCCGCCGTCGCCGCAGTCCCTCACCGCAGACGCTTCTCCGACGGCGACGTCCGCCGCCGCGTTCTCCTGGACACCTGGCGGCGACGCCGACAAGGTCTTCCGTCGCCTGGGCAAAGATGTGCCCTCCGTCGGTGGACGGCCTCCGAAGCCGTCGAAGCCAACAGCCCGGTTCTCGCGGAAGCGACACGTACTGAGCTGGCACAAGCGTCCGCGTGTCAGCACGACGGAAGATGTGACTGCTTGTCGTACGCACCGTGAAGGTATTCTCTTTCTGTCGACTGCCTTCCACGATCAGTCCGCCGCCAGACACTGCCGTGTTGTTGACAAACGCATTCCACCGTCTGTGCGTCGACGCTGCGAAGACCACGTTCGCTGCAGCTCGGAAGGCTGCTCCTCCGCCATGTCTCGCATCGTTGCTGTGGAAATGGCACTCCTGGATGTTGACGAGGCGATTCGCATCCAGCACAAACAGACCGCCTCCGTCTCTGCTCGCGCGATTCTTCATGAAGCGCGTCCCCCGCAGCTCCAGGATGCCGCAGCCGGCACACATGAGACCTCCTCCATCGACTGCCGAGTTCTCTTCGAAACGATTTCTCCCATCGCTCGTCGTATATCCGGAGCTGCCCGATGCCGACTTCGCTGTAAACTGTGCACCGTTGGTCAACAGGATCGCGCCGCCGAGGCCAGCCGTGTTCCTCGACCACGTTGTATTGCGGGCAACGATGTTGCCGCTGTTGCGAAGGAGTGCTGCGCCCCCTGCCTGTCCGGCTTCGTTTCTCTCGAATGTGCACCCGTCGATTCGAATGTCGTCTCGAAAGACGGCGACCACGTGCAGCGCGCCGCCACTGGATTCGGCACGGTTGCCTTGGAATACGGTGTCGGAAAGACGGAAGCCCGTCAGTTTCGCAGTGGCAGAGGCGACGTAGATGGCGCCGCCGAGTCTGTTGTCCGAAGTGCCGGACTCTGGATTGTCGCCGATTCTGGCTCGGTTCTCTCGGAACACGCATTCGGTTATGTCGATCGAGATTTCCTTCTGGAGTCCATGAAGCTCAGTCGCGTCCAGTACGACATAGATGGCTCCACCACTCACGCCCTGGTTTGACAGAAACGTCGTCCGGGTCACGACGAGGTCTCCGGCTGAAATCGCAGCGATCGCCCCTCCGCCGTTGGCCGGCGACTCGAACTCGAAGTAGACATCGTGTTCAATCGGATCGCCGCTCTCTCGCCCGACGTCTCTCGTCCATCCTTCGTCCGTCGCGATGTTGTTCTGGAAGTGGGAGTCCGAGATTCTGAGCTGCGTTCCCTGTTTGGTGACGTAGATCGCTCCGCCGTTGTTCCAGGCAAGGTTGTCGACAAAACGGGAGTGGACGATCTCCAACACGCACTGTTCGCCGTAAACAGCGCTGCCCATATCTGCCTCGTTGTCTCGAAACGTGCAATGTCGGATCGCCACTTTCAGATTGGAAAGGCCGCTCTCTTCATTCAGCTGACCCCAGGCAAAGATGGCTCCGCCCGGTACGTAGAAACCATCGTTCATATTCTGACGGAACGTCACCCGATCGAAGACGATGCTCTGGAGCGGAGTGTCCGCGTCTGACAGTCTAATCTGCACGGCAGTATTGTACTCGCATCCTTCAAGTGTCATCGATGCGATCGTGATGTTCGGCGCCCTGGTCGTAACAAAGAGCTGTCGAGAGGGGGCAGAGGGGACAGTGGTTTCGATACTTGATGTCGAAGATGCTATCGTATCCAGGACACACCAGCACAGTCGATTCGGTGGATGCGCCCTCGAGAAGCACGTTGGACTGCTCCAGCGACAAACTCTGGGTCAGTTCAAAAGTGGTCCCCGCCAAGACAATGCTCTGTCCGCTTTCGGCACTGCTGAGGGCTTCTTCCAGCTCGCTGACATCCGACACGTGTCTTCGACGAACAGGCTCCTTCTGCGCGAGATGGCGACCTGAAACCAGCACAATGCTGCACGCAAGGGAGAGAGAAAAGTCGTGCTGTGGAGTCGAGGAAGCCGTCGCTGAGAGAATGCGAGTAAAGAGAGACGGTTTTTGAGACTCGACGTGTCACGTGGTACCTGGACCGATGTCCTGTGCCCCGTCGTCACGGAAAGGGAATGCGGCGGCATGATAGAGCAGCAGGACGATAGGGATAGTGCTGCGAAGAAGCATGTTGGTATCGACAGCGTCGTTCGGTTTCAGAGTAAACGAGATCGGTGGCGAGGGTTAGAAGGCGAGGTAGATAAAATGATCGATTCCTCGACGTTTCGGTCTAGAGATGAGAATGTGCTGTCAGTTATCCGCGGACGACGGCTTTCGTATACGGTACCGTTGAATCCGTTACGCGTCGTGTCATCGATAACGTCCTATCTTCTGCGCCACGAGTGGAAAGGCTCGATCGATGTGAGGCAGGTGCGATCGAGGTGCTCTGCGGGTGGTGACTAAGCGTTTGCTGATTGATGTCACCTGGGTCGGTAGGACTGAGAGCAGCAGACTCCATGAATCTGCTGTGTGAGGGCATCATCGATTCTTGGGTCCTGTGACCGAGACGCGACGACTTCCGAGTCCTTTGGAGGCGAATTCAGATCACGATGCTTCCCCTAGCGATGGGAGACTGACTCTCTGGCAGGCGGCATATGTCATCGCTGCCTGTCCACAGGTCCGAGACTCGAACGATGTGACATCGAATGGATCCTCGATGGCTTGGACAGCCAGCATTCTTCTTGGGATCAAATTAGACTGCAACGTTCCCCCCTCGTGAGACGGGCAACACGGACCAGTGGGTCACGCGTCATGTCGTATCTATCGCCTTGATGTCTGATGCAAAATGGGGAGGACTGAGTCCATCCGCGTGCCCCGTTCATTGGTCATCGCCGTCAGAGAACGGGAAACACTCCTCAAACATCTCGAGATCTCTCTGCTGTTGTATGCCAACGGCAGCATCCTCGTCAGAAGAGCGACCACTGTCTATTGCTCGTTGGCCAATGGTGTGGTTTGGTCAGGTCATTCTGACAGAGAATGCAGCGAATGGACCTGATGTGACGTTTTAGACACACGCGGCCGCCCGCCACATGCAGCACTCATGACGCCCGCGTCCAGGCTGTTTCCAAGTGAGTCGCCTCCGCGTGATCTGCTCCTCACTGTCCTGTCATCAGATAAGGGGGCTGCCTGCCTCTCCGTCGATGCGCCGAAATGCACGTCGACGCCTCTCTGAACAGATTCCGGTCACTGTCGGGGCGCCTTCAACGTTCAATGACGATTTCCTGGTGCAGAAGACTGCCTTTCCACCTCCTGCGTAATCACCTTCCGCAATCGATCGATCGCGAAGGTGTCTTTCCTCAAGAGGACGGATTCCTTGTGCTCCCAGCGGAGTGCGAAGAAGACGAACATCCATTTCGCATGTAACCAGGGCTCAGCTATGCGTTTCGAACTGGCGTCACCCGACTTCGCACCTCATCGATCAGAGCCTGCAGTCCCCATCCTCGTCGAAGCAGATTCCGAACAGTGAACGCGAATAAACACAGTGGATAGCAAGAAAGCCGCCAGTTCAGGAGGGGCCTGTCACTTGGATACCCCCACAGACAAAAGCAGTCACCCGTGTTTCGGAGACATGGATGATTTATGTTACAGTCGACAATGCCCGAGTGAGATACAAGATCAAAGTGTCGACGGATCTCTCATACGTCCTCAGGGTCAGGAAAGATGGCCGATCCAAAAAATCGATGCCATATTCTTCGCACCTACGAGCAAGTCATACACACACCGAGTGACGGAAACAAGGTCAGAGTCCACAGCGTACCAGATGGACACTGTTCGGATGTCGTTCCAAGTCAAGTTCTTGGGCAGTTTGAAGGTCAGGACCTCAGATCCGTCGTAGGGATCTCCAGGAGGCAGCATCTCCAGCAACGTCTTTTCGTCGTCCGGCGGAACCTCGCCGTCTTCCAACGGCTTTGCGAAGGTCGTGACGTAGACGGCAGGTCCCTCACCGTCCCATCTAAGCACAAGACCGGTGATGTGACGCAGGGGGATCGCTCAGATGCTGACGCGAAATCCAGGATTCGAAAGGAGCAGTCGGGATGATGCTTTGTTCGAGCACCTTCGAGAATGTGCAGAATGCGATTCTGGAGAGCATGAAAAGACAGCAGAATGGGGAAACCCTCAGAATCGATGTTGTACGCTGTACAGTGAGTGAAACACGGTGGGTACACGACAATCTCCCTCGACGTGTGGCCCCTCGCCTCCGTGTCACACGCGTGTTTCTTCCGGCGGTCGGCTCGCAGCAAACGGATCTTCGAAACAAAACTTGGTGCCTGTCTACAGTGCCTAGTTACAGGTGAAAGGACGTGTCCATGACGAGTACCGTCTTATCACGAGAAGAGCGACAAGACGTGACCAGCCAGCCGTCGACTTTCTGGACACAAGCTGAAGGTGTCGTGGCCAGTGGTGGATCGTCCAGCGAGGGATCCTTCGACGTCACGCGGCGCACAAGCGCTGGAATCTCGAAATGGCAGAAGCTCCGAGTGCGTCCAAAGGCTGAGCACGTGATGCACGAGGTGGGTGGTCCTGGTTGGCGCATCTGCATCGACGTTGTTCGCGTGGCGGTCGGCGGTGTCGCCGTGAGGCTGCGCGAATGAACGGACGTGACAGCCGACCCGTTTGCGACGTGACGTCCAATGCTTCAGGTGCTGTTCGATTAAACATCACCTCTGCTTGCCTGACTCCATTCTGCATCTCTAAGGACAGAGGTCGGGCGATCACGAACGTCAGCAGAAGATGCGTTGCTGCTCAAGGACGCGACTCGCAAGTCCGGTGAGGTGTGAACTCGGTGTCATTCGAAGAGTAAACAGAAAGTCGGACGATCGGCATCTTTTACATATACTAAATTCATCCACACATTTAAAGTGTCCTTATTAAAATGAGCAGAAATTCTGCAGGTGATCACTCTCCTAATGCCATCCCATACTTGATAAACTTCATCTGAGTTGCGGACGCCGTCGGAAACTGGCACAGCTGCAGCCTCATCCGGATTTGAGGCCACAGCAGAGGCAACAGCAGCAAATGACGACTGCCAAAACCGACAGGACAATGCCACAAATTTTCAGAATGCTCTTCCAGCGGCTCTCGCCACCCACGACAAAATACAGCTTATCCTTGAGCATGCGCTTGACATTCGCGGGACAGTACGCGTTCGCAGCGGCGCACACGACTTCACAGGGCGTCATCCCGATCTCATCCTCCGCCATTTTGGACGCGCCAGCCTCCAACAGAAGCTGCCGCCACCGCCATTCTCATACAGGCCTGATCAGATCGAGTGTCTCACCTCTACGATCTTCACTCTTGCGAATCGCGCTGCGTAGAACAGAGCGGTTCGTCCATTGATGTCCGCCGCCTCGGTCTGTGCGCCTCTGTCGAGTAGCGTCTACGAAGAAGGCTCGCCTTGCGCGACGCCTCCACACACGGTGACACACCTTCACGAGTGTCGGATCCTCAAACAGCGCCGCGTGAATGAGCATCGTCCATCCCGAGATATCCGCCGCCTCGGTATTCGCACCGCCGTCGATCATCACCTGTCAGGACACGTCTCGTCGCCGCATCTCGCTGAGCCAGCGATGCACTTTCATGAGGTCCACGTTGCTGAACAGCACCGCGTAGCGGAGCGGCGTCAGTCCTTCGCGATCAGTCGCCTCGGTGTCCGCTCCTCTCTCGAGCAGAAGCTGTCGAGACAGAGACGTCTCGGGGAGCGTCGCAAAGATGCGAAGGCACCTTTAGGATCTCCACCGGTCCGGAGGTTGCTGCGATGTGAAGTGTCGTCCATCCTCTCGCGTCCTTCGCTTCGATATCCGCGCCAC
Organism: Botrimarina sp.; assembly: GCA_965263145.1. Classification (GTDB taxonomy): domain Bacteria; phylum Planctomycetota; class Planctomycetia; order Pirellulales; family Lacipirellulaceae; genus CAYGQU01. The sequence continues at coordinate 146,459 of CBDHGO010000004.1, read as the reverse complement.
TGTCGAGCAGAACCTGGAAGACGGGAGTTCTTTGGAAAACTTCGAGTGGCGGCGCGAATCGCCTTCATGATGTCTGCACGACCAACGAGTGCGGCGTAATGCAGCGGAGTCTGTTTGTTCCTGTCCCTTGCCTCGATGTCCGCCCCGTCGTCGAGCGCCGCCTGCACAGCCAGCCAGTCGGTCCACGTCGACAGACCTTTACACCAGCCGACACGCACTTTCACTTTCTTCGATTTTCCGCTCAGCACTGCTAGATGAAGCGACGTCGCTTCGGTGAGGTCCTTCATGTTGAGGCGGTCCGCGTCGTCGCCGAACAACAGCTGTTAGGGTTGTCTCCGTTAGTAATGGTTTTGAAGTAAGGTTTCACGGTTTCACCTGGTCGCTTTCTTTGTTGCGTTCGACGTCTGCGGCGTGGCGAGATGTGTTTCCGATGTCCTCCTTGGCCGAAAGCTGAGCCTCTTTGCACGACAACAGACTTCAACGGGAGATACGGTGCTTTAGAGGATGGTACCATTACTGCCGGAACTCGCACGGAAGACGAGCGTCAAGTAGAACCATGTATACAGCACAGCGCGTTTCATGTTTCGACAGTCGCGCAGTGCGATACCCCCCGTAAAGGTCAGACAACCAGGCGCGACGAAATGCGAGGATTGAGAAACAAAGAACGGACAATGCAGCACTGTCGAATACCTACGCACACCGTCTGTCTGCGTGTCATGCGAACGTACGACTGTCATCCGTACCCTCCTCCGCGTCTTTGCGCCATGGGTCTACGTTCATAGTAAAACCTGCCCTCTGCGTCCGTTCGGGTGTACTACTCTTACTGGGTCAGTCAGTCTCTGCGATGAAACGCCTTCATCCACAAGAATCTCTCCATCATCTGAGATCTGAACATTGGACAGGTAGGTGGAGGCGCTCTTGCTGGCATGTTGAATCTAGTGTAGGCACTGCATTCGAACAGCGCGTGTGTGATCGTGCGAATCGAGTGTTAGATGTGGTAGGTACATGAGCAGAGACTGGTCCCTTTTAATAACGACTCGGTGATCATTACTGTCCTCGAAGGCATCCATCAGAAGGCGACCTGGAAGATAGGCGAGTCATTCCCAAGACTTGTCTGGCCGTTCCGCAGGGGCAAGAGCTTACGAGGGGAGCAGAACTGTCCAGATGCGCAACAGTCGGAACCAGATGTTGCAGATGAAGTGCTATCTGCTGCACCTAATGTTGCACTCTGTCGTTCCTGTCACTATGGGTCTGGGATTCTCCTTCGTTATCCGATGACAAATCTCTCACTCCCGGCAGATTGGTCCATTTCGCCGCGTCGCAGTACATCACGGACCCCAAGTGGGAATGCCATCTGCCTGTGTGCAGCATGTCCATCTGCATCCCCCTACGCCTTTCACCTGTTCTTGTGCACGCTGCACAGGATGTCGTGTTCTTATGGACGATCGGACGGCTGACAGCTGCCGAAAGCAAAATTGTATCGCCATCGAAAAACGTCGAGTCCCACTCTCACTGAAGCGGAGACGACCTTTGAACTCTTGATTTGAACGTCAAGAGACGGCTGTCTGCTTCAGGCTTTGCACAACAACGCACTTTGATCATTAAACACCTTCATTCAAAGCTGTGATCTGAACTAGAGCTTTACGTACAGCACCATCAGATTGAAGCAGCAGAACATGTGTGACACATAGATGACCCTCTAAGAATAAACAACAGGATGTGCTCGCTAGAAACGTCATTCATCGTACGTTCTACATAAAATACAATAGGGAGTAGAGCCTTGACCGGACACTCTCAAGGCATTCAGAAGGAGGTTTACGGCATATCATGTCGTAAGGAGTACGACCAGCATTGTCCTTAAACGTCTTCGACGCACCACCATCGAGCAATACCTATGCCATACGATAACGACAACTCGCATCAGAGCAAACTGACATACCTTTACAGCTTCAAGCATTCCTCTCTCTGCTGCATTATGAAGCGGAGTCCGTCCGTTAATATCCGTCGCCTCAACATCTGCGCCTCGGTCGAGGAGGATCTACGCCGAACAAGCTCTTCCTCACGAGACGGTGCACAGTTTGACGCACTTTTACGGTGTCGGCCCTTCCCTCATATGCAGCGTAGTGAAGCGAAGTGCCCCCTGAACGATTCGTCGCCTCGATATCCGCGCCTCTGTCGAGAAGAACCTGCACCATCGGTCACTCCTCACGTAACAACGAAGGGCAACGGCGATGGACCTTTAAGGCTTCATCCTTTCCGAACCTTGCTGCCACACTGAGCGGCGTTTGCCCGAAATGGTTCGTCGCGTCGATGTCGGCACCTCTGTCGAGGAGAACCTGCGTCAACGACCTTTCTGCACAAGACAGCAAAGGACTGCGACGACTGACCTTTATGGCCTCTTCCTTTCCGGACTTTGCTGCTACGTGAAGCGGAGTCTGTTCAGAATCGGTCGTCGCCTCTATGTCTGCGCCTCTATCGAGGAGGACCTACGCCAACAGCCATGCCTCACGAGACAACAAAGCACTGCGTTGACAGACGTTTACGACTTCAACCTCTCCGTAGGCTGCAGCCTCGTGAAGTGGCGTATGTCCGTACCTCGTCTTCTCCTCGATGTCTGCTCCTTTATCAAGCAGGTCCTACATTCGAAACTGACTGACACAGGAAGTCGAGTAGATTCGCCTGCACCTTTACGCGTTCGACTTCTCCGCTTTTTGCGGCTGCATGAAGTGGAGTATCTCCTACTATGGAGATAAATGATTTGGATGTTCCTTCATCGAGCGCGCCCTTAGTCGATAACAACCATTTGTAGCTTTGTAGGGTGGAAGCGTGCTTCTACCTGGACGGTTTCCTGAGTTGCGTCACCGCTCTGCACAAAACATCGCTCTAGTTTTCCGCGGCAGTAACTGGAGTTCATTTACCTGTTTGAGCTTTCCGTCCGAGGCTTCGACGTCGTCGATTCCTGCGAAGCGAAACGACTGAGCGTGCGAGGAACAACACACGCATGTCTCGTTACCTCCTTCGCTTGTCTCGTCTATTTCCTATAGATGATGGAACCATTGGCGCCGCCATTTAGTCAAAGGTCAAAGGCAACACGAGCCATACCGGGAGTGTCGACGGGAAAGAGTTGCCGGACGCGTCGCCGAGAGAGAAGTCTGCAGCGCAGCAAGGAATCACTTTCTACGCAGATGCATGGATGAAGGGTACCGTGGCTGCCTGTCGACTTGCGCGGAGCAAAGAGCAGAAGACAAAGCCACACGACGAAAGTGGTCAACTTCATGCTCTTCGACAGCACCGACGGTTTGGCTTAGAGGTCGGCGTGAGGTCGCGATGTGGGATCGTGTCGATTGGTCTTGACGTTCAGTTCGAAAGGAAGAGAAAATCGTTGCGAAAATGGTCAAATTGTTCTCAGAGAGGCGCAGTAGACGTATACATAATGTCGTCGATTGGTCCAAGGCCGCTTCGATCGGATCGAAGCATGACGCGAAGTGACGTCAGCTCGGCGCCATCACGAAACGTCAACAGTCCGTTCGTCCGTTTCTCGACCGCGCGATTTGGGAATGAAGAATCGCCGTGGTGGGCGGACTTTAGTCTGCCGACGGTTTCGGGCTGTCTTTTTCCGTGCAGCTGCCTTCCACAGTCAACTGCTCATCGTCGGAGTCGGTATGCCATCTTCGGTAACGACCAAACAGTCCGTCCCCTAGTGCACGGCATTCTCCATCATCTAGCGTAATGGTCTCACACTGACGCAGTAAAACGAGCCTGTTTAGTGAATTCGGTGGTCCTTTACAAGGTGTTATCTTGATGAGGTGGGCGATGGTCCCTGCTGCACCAGAGACATCGTTCCGGATCGTGATTTTATCCATCTCTCAATTAAAGTCAACGCTCAATGGGTCAACTAATGAGCTTGAGTCATGATGATCTGTTTTGTCCACAACTCTTGTCTATGAAAGGCAGGAAAGAGAGATGTCCATTTCTTGTTTCAGTCTTCCCGTGACGTAGTCCCATGCTGTGGACGGACGCACCGTCATTCTTTCTCTTTCGTCACTGTCCAGATCTTTATCTAGAACCGGAGTCTACGGATATCTATCTGATTAGGTGCGCTCACCACAAAAGTGCCGTCGTCGAACCGTAGACGAACGACGCCGTATGCATTCGACAGATACGGAGGTAGTATGTTTGCGCACTTTGGTTCTTACTGTGCGAGAATAACAGGAGAGCCCCGGCGAAGCGATCCATTGACGACAGAAGGCTACGCATTGCCAATCCGCAAACGAAGAACCCCCCTGTACACGATGCTGGACAGCATATATTCGACTTGGAAGAAATCGGCCACTTTACTCGAGAAACGAGCAGATGTGCGACGCTCCTTGCGCTCCGCAGGAACGATTCTAATCATTAAATTATTCATTCTTACTTAAAGATCCATGACATAAGGCTGTGTACAAGAAAAAGGCAAAGCTGCAGTACGAAGGGGTAGATTTACAGAACGCCATTACAAACAACATAACCCTGCTTTTCTGACAAGGAGCGTTGCCGTGCAGAAAAGGTGCGTTTCGGATATTGGAATCGCTGTTATCTGAACAAAGACGTGTGGGACGTCCGGTTCAGATACGAAGCCATGTCTAAGTACATGACCATCCCTTAGAAGAACTGTGTCGTCAGACAATGAGATGGTTGACATTAGAAACGTGAGATTGCACGACGCCACTGGAGTCAAAAGAGATGCGCATTTGAGTCCAGATGCAGATGGCCCCATCCGACTGGAGACAGAAGAAGTAAGTAGTACAGATAACCTTCGACATGTACCGGCCGTTGACGCCGAGTTGTATCCGTGCATAGAGAGAGAGTTGAGTAAGCAAGGGAAGAGAGTTTCCGAAGAGTACCATTTTGAATTGTAGAAGTTGCGCCAATGGTTCCCAACAAGGAATATACTTAGTGGCTTCGTCGTCAGTTATACGCACTCACACTCACTCATACTTAATGTGATTGAAAGGACTTGCGATTCGAGTCTTATCGATTGTTGAGGTCGAATACGTGTGTCATCACCACAGGTGACATCTTGAGATGATGTGACAGAGCTTGAAAGGCACTGCTGATGTGTCGTGTAGAAGCGTTAGAGAAAGCAAAGACGCTAGAAACCAGATATCCAAGGAGCTTAACAATCTGGCATAGGAGAAGGGCTCATCTAGCAACCCAAAGACAAACATTACGGTCGCCATCAAGGTCTACCCACATCTTTGTTTTATTTATGTCTTAGTGTGCTTTATTAAGGTTTGAATCGAACTGTTGAAAGGACGGGGCGCCTCCCGAGCATAGAGAGAGGTGCAGAAACTTATTTCGCCGCAGGATACGAAGAAAGGTGCTGCTACTGGTTTGGATATTCGAGAACGATCTTTGACGACTCCCCTCAATTCGAACAACGCACATAAGCCGAAGAGAGTAGGAGTATTAAAGACTATGTCATACGTTTTAACACAAACGAAGGTGATTCCATTCCGCAAATGGGAATCTACTGCAGACGGCGATCCATTTACGAAAAGAAAAGAGATTGTAAGATGAAGCGAATGACTTTGAATGCGATCTCTCTACGTAACGCACTTAATTCTATTCTACTTGATGTGGTCCATGTATGTCTTCTAGGAGGAACGCAAACTGGAACACGGAGAGCCAAGTTAGAGCTTTTGGAACTCTGTCTGAAAGAGCAGCGATACACCGAAGCCGCAGATCTCGAGACCGAAATTCGAGCGTTCCAAGGAAATAGATGTTTGCGTCTCATTGGTTTTCGGCATATTTGTGCCGCTTATAGAAACACAGGTTGAACGAAGAACTATCACCCCAAGCAAACGACGCTTCAGATGCCCGAGAAGATTGCGATGAACGGGGAGCGGCCTTGGCAGACGAGGAAGCAGCCAACGATAAAAAAATGCAATCTTGACGGAAAACAAATCCAGAAGTGTGATCTGGATGTGGTTCCGCAGAGAAGTGCAGTTTCGTGCCAAGAAACGAGAATTTAAAAGATTGAAGAGAGCCTCCCAAGCCCTCTCTTGTACAGCCTCAAGAGAGGAAAACCATTAAGCAGCAGCACAAGACACACAGAGGTTACCAAGAAAGCGAAGTAAGAATAACAGATACACTGCCTTATTCCTTTGTGTATTCGATCCATTCAGAGCATGTCTTGTTGTCCCACTTAAAGAGCAACAGATTGAAGAGTATTACGAGAGCGGTATTCTTGGGGGACATCGAGTACTTTAAGTAAAACGCAATCGATGCTGAGCAACAGATTGCACCAAGAGTGAATAGTGAACATCGTCGTGTGACGTCATTGATACCCTTACCGTCCTTTCCATCGAATCTCAACAGTTGCGACAAAGACCGAGAAAAAGAAACGATACCAAGAAGCGATACCATCTTATGCGTTGGACATCAAGACGCAAGTGTGGCAATATCTTTCACGGACGACTTAGAAACACATTTTTTCTGTCTTTACAGGTTAATCCATCATAACGATAGGCCGCGCGCAGCCTCCACGATGGAGATCCTCTCCAGAACGAAGCGGAAGAGAGAACGCGTTTCGCTGCTGACGACGGGATAAAGAGCGAAGGCAACGAAGACTTAGGAACACGTGAGAAGGTATAACGATGCAATTCTGGATGTTGTCGGATGGACGCGAACGACTCAACATCACGAGACCGTTTACAGAATTCGAAATGACACGTCGGTCAACCGAGGGTCTTTTCATCGCGAATGTCCCATCCGTCACATTCACGTGGCCTCAAGTCTTTTCCGTTTCGTCGGTACTCGGATGGATGACTGCTGTGCTCCACAGAGACGTCCCAAATCGCTAGATGTGTAAGCGTCGGACCAGAAGAAGGTAGATCCAGACATATGGTTGGACGAACGAGAGAGTGTGACTCGATCACGTCGCCAGAATGCAGTAGCAGATCTTCCAGAGCAGCGAACACAGCGGCTATCGATATCAGATTTGCGTTCACAGACGTCCAAGACAGAGCACCCACCCTTGACGACTTTCCACCTTCGAGAGGTGTTGTGCGCGGGATCGACTAAAAGACCATTCGAAGAGAGGCCAAGACGTCAGGCGAGCGCACGCGACGCGACGCTGCTGCATCATCGGCACACACCAATGCCTCTCTTACACACAACATCGTCTCCATTTACACCCAGATTCGCTGAATATCACTTCCCAAGACAATTCAGACAATCTTGATCTGAATGCTCAGACTGCGTTGCCCGGTACGAGATCAGTTCTTGACACCATGCGCCAACAGCGGAAGGACTGCCAAAAAGACGAGGGCGATCACGCAACAGACGATGATCACCGTTCGCCAAAAATCACTGAGACCGCTGGCATCATCAGCAGCCAGCAAGGACAAGAGATCCGACTCGGTATCGTCAGAGCAATCCGCCTCGCTGTAGGTACACACGTCATCGTACGGTGTCCTCCCGTGGGCGTCCTCCACATCCTTGGCTGCACCAGCCTCGAGCAAAATCTGCCAACGCCGTCTTCACTTAGCATCGAACGGCAGATCGGATATCTCGCCTGAGTCATTTCCACGCGGCCAGTTGCCGCTGCGTAGTGAAGTGGCGTCAGTCCTGTGGCATCCGTCGCTTCAATATCTGCCCCAGCATCGAGCAATACCTCCAAGGCATATGTATTTGGTATGTCTCTTCACACAACGGGACTTACTTTCACCGCTTCTGCATTCCCATACACGACCGCGACATGAAGAGGCGTCATCTGATTCCCGTCCGTCGCTTTGATATCGGCACCGGCATCGAGCAAAACCTGCAAAGGCGGTGACAGAAATCACCTCACACTTTGAGATAGACAGACCTGCACCACTTCCACGTTTCCAGATGCGACAGCATCAAAGAGGGGCGTCCTTCCAGAGTCGTCTACAGCTTCGATATTTCCCCCCTCGTCGAGCTGAGCCTTCACAGGGGTCAACATTTTCCCACTGCCGCACGCTCACACGTTATCACTTGCCTTTACAGCCTTCGCGCGTCCATCTCGAGCAGCCTCGTGAAGCTTTGTCCGTAGGCCATTCTTGAACACATCGTGCTTCGCGCCATCCTCTAAGGGGATCTGTGTTCGCAGCTGTTGAAGGAAACTCCTATCCGTGTCGCCGTTTTGCCCTTCCACCGACAGGTCGGGCCCTTTCCACGTCAGAAAGCGCTGCCTAGGTGTGATATGCTTTTTCGGCGGTACCGTGACTAGTGGATGCCGCGCGAAGGACGAGAAGGAACAGAAGCCACACGTGGAGAACGGTCGTACACTTGGTCATGTTTTCCAAACCCAGACGGAATACACCGCCACGACGTTGGAATTCCGTTCCGCTCCCTCGCGAACGAGCTGTTCGAATCGAAGCTTTTCCAATCGACGTTTTGCCGAATGATCAAGCGATCCGCGCTGTCCTTCGTCGATATGCTTGCTCATTAACGACGACAATGGTGAGATGATCTACGAAACAACCAGCTCGAGCGTACTATCTGCGAAAGCATAGAATGTCAAACGGCTACCGCCGCCAGAAAGCGATCGCTGGTGATATGCAGAAGGGAGTTGATGAAAGGCATCTTTGAGTAGACGCCAAAGGACGCATTCAACGACAAACGCGTCGCGCCGCCGTCAGGATGACGCGTGGGAAAGTGACACAATTACATCCCCCTCTCGCGACAAGGATTCCCGTAACCGCTAAGCCACCGTGCCCGTTTTTATCCACATTCGCCCGGCGTCCCTTTCCCGATGGCATTGGATCTTGAACAACTTCAGGCAGAACTGTCGAGTTCGGTCGAGAACCGAGAAGACCGCAGCGTCCTGCGTTATGCGATGAGACGACGAGTAATTCACCAAAACGAGAAAGAAAACGCAACAGACGATCGGCACCAGCCGTCAAACCAAGCGATGCTTGTCGAAGCTGCTGCTAAAGTCCGAGTCAGGGGACAGCATGGACTCGAGCGTGAGCTTATCATCGGCGGAACACCAAGACGCCGTTCCGTACCGACATCCGACATCGCGCGGAATTCTCCCGTGCTCATCCTTCGCGGTTTTGGATGCGCCTCTGTGAAGGAGGATCTATATCGACGGGCTTTTTTCGCCAGACGGCATAAGCCTATGTCGCACTTGTACGGCTTCGACCTCTCCATGATACGCCGCGACGTGCAGTGGCGTCCATCCGTCATTGTCCGTTGCCTCGATGTCTGCGCCTCTGTTAAGGAGGACCTGCGTCGACGGCCATTCCTCGCAATGCGGCGAAGGGTCGACGGACCTTTGCTGCGTGAACCTCTCCGTACGCTACGGCCGTGTGAAGCGGAGTCTGTCCGTAAATGTCCCTCGTGTCAATATCCGCGCCTCCCGCAAGGAGGCTCTACTTCGACGACCATTCCAAACACGACGCAGAGCGGTTGCGTCAACGCACCTTTATCTCTTCAGACTTCCCGGTCGCTGCTGCCCAATGAAGTGGAATCCATTCGTTTCTGTCGACTGCCTCGACGGCTGCTCCTACGGCAACGAAACGTCACATCCATACCTGTCATCAGAAACCTGAACAGACACGTCAGCACCTTCACAAGTTTTACATCTCTGTCCACTCTCAGTCGCCTCATGAAGTGGACTGCGTCTTTTCATACCGACGGCCCTGTTGTCTATTGAGTGGTCAAGCGCGTCCTGAGGCGACAACGAGGCGTTCTGCGTTGTGTTATGGACGCGAGTCCTACCACGGGACTGGAAAAGACAGAGTTGTCGGACGCGTCGTCTGTAAAGAAGCCTGTGGCGCAACAAGACACTGCCGTGGACAAAGATGCGCGTCTGACGTTACCGTAGCTGCCCGTCGACGTGATCAGAGCGAAGGACAGAAGGCAAAGGCATGTGCGCAAAACGGCGCGCTCCATGTTTTCGCCAGCGCTTGTGTTAGAGGCACCGCAATAAGTTTGTTCGTTCGGATCGAAATGCGAGGTATGAAACAAAACACCGACAAAAATGCGTGGTTGAATTTGTACGTAGGTTGTCCACGCTGTCATGCGAATGTACGGGACATCATCATGAGTGCCGCTCCTCCACATGTTTCTGCGCGGGCATGTTTCGAACCACAAATCTCAAAGGTCTGTTTTTATGAAGCTGGAGAACGGAAAGGGATTGAATGGCATTTCAGCATTTCCCTCTGTATGAAACCCTGCGCCGTTGCTCGCCTCGACGGCATCCACGTAACAGCGTTCTATTGTAGAGAGCGAAGTTTGAAGGTTCTCACGTTCACGCAACCGCATCAGAGTTGCCAGCAATGCAAGACGTTTACAAGAAATGGATGGCGTCCGTCTCCTCCTCCGGACATCTATCTGCGTTACTAAGAGTCTGTCGATCGGCCATCGAGCGAACAGTGAGCGTAGAGTTCCGTGCTGCATCCATATGTCTTATGCCGAATGCGAATTTGTGATCTCCAACATCGACTCTTTGGCCAATCTTTGTGACAGCGAAGATGCTTCTTCCACACACATTCCGGCAGATATCTGCCGCTTCACCTGATCCCTATAGTATAGAGCATTTATACATACGATAGTGGTGTCATACTTGTAAGAATGCTGGCTGTAGTGCGATAAGCAACTGTGTCGCAGCAGTTCATACCCGAGGCATTCCAGTCAGTCATCCACGGTTACTGGCCATCATGATTTCGTTTTCGAATGCTGTGATTGATTCTTTGATTTGACGGTTAGCTGATGGATGGATGATCGAGATCGGCCGAAACGTCAGGAATAGTGTAGGCCAGAACAGCGCTGTCACCGTGTATGACTCAGCTTCTGCTTAAGGCGGCGCTCATCACCTCGACATCGCACTCTACGACATCGCACTCTAGTCGATGAGAGTTAGAGGGCAGCGTTTGTTGCTTCCCCCTGTCCTTGTTGGTCAGCCCTTCAACCATCGGACTGCCTCACACAACACCATCCGTTGTCGCATTTGAAGGAGGAAAACACGATGGCGTGTGTCGAGTCTTCCTCGGGAAACAGATTCTCTAGGTGAGCGGCAATGGTTCCAACACCACGGCGACTGGCATTTTAGAGAAAGGCAGCAGAGCATACATCGGTCGCCTTGTGCACGAGACTGGCACCTCTGGTTTCACAGTCGACAGGATTCTGGTTCAGTTGCCTTTCTACAGATCTTGCCCTGCATCTTTCGGACCTCTGCAGGTTGCTGAGAGTTGTCATCGTTGGCCTGGATAGGTTGGTACGTACGTGATTTCTCAAAAAGAGCCTTTTCGGCCATCCGAATCAAATCCAGGAGATAACGGAGGTGAGTATGCGTCATCCGTAGGCAAGGGCATGTCAGAAACGTCGACGGCGGACGATCTCGAGTTCTTTGATCGCCGTCGTCTATTAGCGCACAAACGCCATTTCCACGTCACATCATCGCTGAAGATGAGCCAGACGCGGATAGCACGCGGTTATCAGGCGTTTTCTTGAAGCTAATAGCTTCAGTGCGAGGCCGAGAATCGATCAACAACAAGATGACATTCTTAGATGCCTAACGTACACGTTCACAAGTTGAGAAAGGTGAATGTTCCATACTCGATCTCTATCAAACAACGTGGCTATATGCCCTAGTAACTGAATCCCGTCGATTGATGTCCGAGATTGCTGCAGGACTTAGCTCCCGGACAGAACCCGGAATTCTGAGAGGAAATCGGGTGGCGGTTCTTCCCTGGGACACCTGATGAAGCAGCCTTTCCTACGTCACATCGCATGGAATACGGAATGGCGGCCGCTAGTCGCAATGCGCTCGTGCAGGTGGCGAAGAGAGAAAACAAACGCGGTAAGATAACGCCAACCGAGGACGTCAATACCCAGAGAGATAACGCGACGAGATGTATAGCAAACCAGAGCTTATCTCTCGGAACGGTGACATTCAGCTATCGACGATGAGGCGACGGATACGCCGATCGTTTCGATTTTCTGCAGAACACAAAGGAGCGTGCTCATGGCCAGGAGACTCCGCTGTCAATGTTAGAACAGTAGTTAGTGCCATCTGCCAAACAACGGCAAGCAACACGCTTCCATACACGAACGCGAAACAAGAAAACATCACGCGCGTTAGAACTCGATTAAGGTAACCTCTTCTGATGTGACGTTCGATGCTCAGAACCTGTAACTGAATACAGCCTTTCCCGCTGCTAGTCACGCTGCAGTATGAGGCGCGCGTGTAGCGTCACTAGTCCCTTGTCGTGTCTAGTCTACGGCGAACGCCGTACCAAAACTCAAAGATTCAAATGATCGCCGCCAGCGGAAAGTGATTCCTGAACTGTAGATCTGAGGAAAGATTTCGAAGGGAGACAATTCTAAGAAGACTGCTGTAGACGTTGCGACTCGTCTACGAATCGATTTTGCGTGCACAGAAGTCGCCGGAAGCGACACAACGCACGCCAAGACCGTGAACTCCGAGCATTCATAGCCATTACTGCCACGAGTTCGTTCCAAACACTCTCCGAAAATCTCCATCAAAAGTCGTCGACCGCGTCGAGGTCACTCGAGTTGGTCGCATTCCACGCCGCAAAACAGAACAGCGAATCATCCTTCAAAGAAAACCGTAGACAAGGATAAGGGCGTCAAAGGAAACGATAAAGAGAAAGCACATCTGCATATCCACACCGTTGGCTTATGCCGACGGCGCCGCCATCTGTGCCTGAGGGTTCGACAGCAAAGACAGAAGCAAAGACTTGGTATCTGCGGAACAGCTCGCCGCGTTGTAGGTACAAACAACATCATACGGAGTGTTCCCTCGATTGCTCTCTGCCGTTTTGGATGCACCAGCGTCAAGCAGAACCTGTCATGACATCTTCTCAGCATGGCGGCGGACAGATCGAGTCGATAACCTCAACGGTATCGACGAGTCCGAGCCAAGCGGCAACGTGAAGGGAAGTCCATCCCATATTGTCCTCCGCCTCGAGGTTTGCGCCGAATCTGATGAGAACCTGCAAAAGCGGCGACGCCTCGACGAGGCTTTACCACTGTTCGAGACTCACAGGCACCATTTCCAAGACCTCCCACTCTACTGCGATGAGCAATGGTGTCCGCCCTTTGTTGTCGCGGGCATCGATGTTGGCCCCCTCTTCCAGCAGAAACTGTTAGAGCGTTACCTAGTCACGCGGAGTCTATGCGCCTCGAGACGCACCTTCGCCATTTCGACGCTTTCGTACACGACTGCCGAAAGGAGTGGCGTCCGTCCTTTCTCCTCACGCGCTTCGATATTTGCCCCCTCTTGCAGCAGAACCTACCAAAGCCCCGACGACTCGCAAAGAGTCCATCCACCGAAGGAGCCGCACTTTCACCATTCCGATATCCGAAAGCACTGTTGCGTGATGCAGCGCTGTCTGGCCTCTCTCGTCAGCCGCTTCAATATTTGCCCCGCCGTGAATCAGAACCTCCACAAACGACTCTCCTCCAGAGCATTCGCTCACACCCTGCAATTCACCTTTGCATTTTCCGTTCGCTTCCCGAGCACTGCACGATGAAGTGGCGTTTGCCCTTGTACATTCGTCGCTTCAGTGTCCGCGCCCCAATCGAGAAGAATCTGAGCGGACCGTATCGGAACGAACGGAACTCTCTACTGCAGCGCGAGACTTACGGTTACCATCTCCGTATTCTCTCTCTGCGCTGCGAACATAAGAGGCGTCTGTCCATTGTCGTCTGCATCCTCGATATCGACTCCCCCTTCGAGCAAAGCCTGAAAACAGCAACAACGCTACGGAATCCCTGGTACGGCTCAGGACGGACGCACTTTCACCATTTCTGTGCTCTTACCAATCAGTGCGTAGAGAAGTGGCGTCCGTCCCCTCGAGTCCTTCGCCTTGGTGTTTGCACCTCCTTCGAGGAGAACCTGCCAAAAGTTCTGCCTATGGACACGGACTCCCTCGCCTCTCGCAACGCACTTTCACCATTTCGATCTCCTTAATCGCGATTGCCGAAAAGAGCGGCGTCCGGCCATCCTCAGCAATCACTTCCGTATTCGCGCCTCTCGCAACCAAAACCTGCATAGACGCCCTCTTCAATTTGCCCTCCCGTATATTGGGACCCACTTTCACGACTTCTACGTCCTTACTGAATCTCACAGCATAGATGAGTGGCGTCAGTCCGAGTTTGCTCATCGCTTCGATGTTTGCGCCAACATCGAGCAAAACCTGTCCAACCCTGAGCCCTCACAGCGTCTCGTACATTCGCGACGCACCTTCACCACTCTTGCGCCTCCGTGCACTGCTGCATAGTGCAGTGGTGTCAGGCCTTCCTCATCTGTCATCTCAGTGTCCACATCTCTAAAGAGCAGAGCCTGTGCGACCAGTCACGTCATCCTCTGCGGCCCTGGCTGATCATTCGAACACACCTTCACCTTCTCGACTTCTCCATTCCATGAGGCCAAGTGCAGAAGCGTCGCTTTGTCGCCGATACGCACAATGAGGTTGGTATCCAGGAACTGCGATGCGCAGCCTGCGTTAGCCATTTCAGCTCATGGCTCGCACCTGGTCGTTTTTGTTGTCTCCTGTGGGCACGGTGGCACGCAAAGGGCTGTTTCCAACGTCTTCTTCCGTTGACAGCTGGACACCTTCACAGAAGCGTCACACTCAACGACGTGCGAAATGCTTGAACCGGTACGACCACGAGTGCCGAATGTCGACGTTGGAAGGAGAAAGAAGCACAGACACGTGTAAAGCAAAGGACGTTTCATATTTTTGCAGACGCGAGTAGACCCAAGTCCGCGCAAAGGTAAACTTCGATTTCCTTCGCGGAGATGCGGAGTTTAAAACGGGGTGCGGACAGCGCTGCGTGATTGGATTTGTCGTCTATTCGCGCACAGTGTCATGCGCGTGTACCGCCATCATGAGCGCGTCTCTTCCACATCTACCTTAGCAGTATGCCTCCGTCGACGAGGCAACAAATGCCCGTTTCTCGGCGATCCGGGCGGAGGAAGGGAATCCGACGACGTCCTGTTTGAAATGAAGCGTTACATCGCGCCCACTGGGTTCGCCATGTGAACGACGTTTCGTGTGACGACTTTGTAGGCATTTTCTACCCAGAAGCGATCGATGGCGACCTTCTAAGGGTTGGTACTTCTGGCTGCACCCGTAAAGGAATCTTCTTGACCGACCCGGCGAAGCGAGCGTCGTTATTCATATAGAGGCCACATCGACTGGGTCACGCGGATGCAGAGACTAGACAGAGGAGCTGGGGTTCAAGGAGCACAAGTTGTGTTCCATTGCGTCATTCCTCGCAGTTTTGAATGGTTCAGTCGTTGCCTTTGCAGATCATGATGCACGAGAAGCGACTCGTACTTTCTGCATCTGCTCAGATGAGCCGAGTCAGCGTTCATGGCAGACCGTCTGAGTGAAATGCTCGTCGTCTGGACGTCTGAACATCTCCTGGATAGGACACAACGGGATCTGAATGTGGTTTGATGTGAGGTAGGTAGTCTTACAGAGTCATCACACGTCGTGAACTGTGCTGCATACCGTGTGCTTTGCGAAATCTGCCGCTGCGGAGAATAAGCATTCCCGCAAAGGGCTCCATGAGGACATGTCTGAAGAAAACGGCAAACAGAAGACGTAATGGGTGATTATTCTTTTACATTGTGCTGAATCTCGTGCCTTGCGAACCGTCACGATTCGGGCAGGGCCAGTCACGTCATACGGTTCCGCGTTGGCGTTTTTCGGGACGCTGAACCGTTAGACGAATGCATTTGTAACGCTTTCATTATCGCGACGTTCCTGTTGCGCCGCCCCGTTGTCTCCCTTCTCCCATAGGACGATCGAGTACGGCAAGTGCCGTCCGTACGTTTCATAACTGTCAACAAGCGTTGTTTGTCTTCTCTCCTCCTGAACTCTTCCTCTTACTATACCCTGTGACAGAGGCGATTAAGATCACACACCTCCTGACGGTCGGTGTAGCCCACGAGACCCTTATTCGGTAGCTCAGCTAACGACGCCAGACTGATCTTGCGCCGCAGAGTACCTGATCGGCTGAACAGACTCTTAATCTGCGGTGAATTTGACGTATCTAGGGAAGCGTCTTTAGCAAACCTGCAGCAGACTGCCGTATCCGATGCAAAACTCGCGTAACGATGCTTCGTTCGCAACACACTTCAATCAAAACACCATTATTCAAGGTTGCAAGTTGAGATGGAGCTTTATGTACAGCACCATCGAGTTGAAGCACTAGAACATGTCTGGCACATAGATGACAGACCAAAAATAAACAACAGGATGTGCATGCTAGAAAAGCTGTTGATCATAAGCTCTTCACAAAGACAACAGGGACTCGAGCTCAGACCGTTTACCGTCAGAACATGTAATATACGTAATTAGGCATATGAGATCATAAGGAGTGTGACCATCATTGTTCTTAACCGACTTGGACGCGTCGTTATCAAGCAGTACCTGTGCCATAGGACTACGATACTCAGGATCTAAGCACGTCTGCGATGTACCTTCACTCCTTCAAGCAAACCAAAACTTGCTGCATGATGAAGAGCAGTCCAGCCTTCTAGATCTGTCGCATGGACGTTTGCGCCTTTGTTGACGAGGATCTGCGTCAACGGCCATTCATCAGTAGACGGCAGTGGTGTATGTCGACAGACCTTTAGGGCTTCAGCATCTGTTGACATTGCAGCGTAGATGAGTGGCGTCCTTTTGTTAGCATCTACATTTTCGATGTCGGCGCCTTCGTCGAGGAGGAACTGCGTGGATAGCCAGTCCTCAGTAGACGATAAAGGGTTGCGTCGTCTGACCTTCGTCATTTCAGTATCTGGGACAGACAGTGCCAGAAGCAGTGGAGTATAGTCTTCATCATCCCTCGCTTCGATGTCTGCGCCTCCGTCGAGGAGGACCTGCGTCGACGGCCACTCCTCAGTAAACGGCGAAGGCGTATGTCAACAGACCTTTACGATTTCAACGTTTCCTCTCCACACTGCTTGATGAAGAGTAGGCGAGCCGTATGAATCCCTCGCTTCGATGTCTGCGCCTCTGTTGACGAGGACCTGCGTCGATGGCCATTCCTCAGTAAACGGCGAAGGGTTGCGTCGTCTGACCTCTATCATTTCAATACCATCGACAGACACTGCCAAATGCAGTGGGGTATAGTCTTCATCATTCCTCGCATCGATGTCTGCGCCTCTGTCGAGGAGGACCTGCGTCGAACGGCCATTCCTCAGTAAACGGCGAAGGCGTATGTCGACAGACCTTTACGATTTCAACTTTTCCTCTCCACGCCGCTAGATGAAGTGGAGTCCAGCCGTATGCATTCGCCGCGTCGACATCCGCGCCTCTGTCGAGGAGGACCTGCGTCGACGGCCATTCCTCAGTAAACGGCGAAGCCGTATGTCGGCAGACCTTTACGGCTTCATCCTTTCCGGCCTCTGCTGCGCTATGCAGTGGGGTATAGTCTTCATCATTCCTCGCATCGATGTCTGCGCCTCTGTCGAGGAGGACCTGCGTCGACGGCCATTCCTCACGAGACAGCAGAAGTTCATTGACAAACCTTAACGACTTCAATCTTTCCGGACCCTGCCGCCAGATGTAGTGCAGTGTGGCCATACTCGTCCTTGGCGTCGACATCTACGCCTTGATCAAGCAGATCCTACGGTCAAAGGTGTTAAACACAGAAATTCAAGTCCACGCGTCCATACCTTCACGAGTTCTACATTTCCTTCCTTAGCTGCCTTACGAAGTTGGGTTCCTTCGTTATTACCGACAACATGATGGACTGTCCTTTCATCGAGCGCGCCCTACACAGTGACAGCGAGTTGCTGCATTGCGTTTTTGACGCGGCACTCTGCCTGATAGTCTCCGCTATTAGTTTCATCACCTCCCTGGACCAAAAACATCACGATCGTTTTCCGCGGCGTTTACGGCGGCTCATTTACCTGCTTGAAATTTCTTTCTGAGGCTTTGGCCTTGTCGATTCCTACGAAACGAGACGGCCGCGTGTGCAAGGAATACTACATGCGAGGATCGTTACCTCCATCACGTGCGTCGTCTGTGTTCTGTAGATCGGGCCATCGGAGCCGCCATTCAGTAAAAGGGTCATGCAACACGAGCCTTACCGAGAATTTGGAGGAGCTGGCTGACGCGTCTTCGAGAGGGAACACTGTGGAGCGGCAAGACATTGCGTCGAAAAAGATGCATGACCGACGGACGGTACCGTGGCTGCCCGCTGACTTGTGCGGCGCGAAGAGCAGAAGGCAGAGGCATGTGTGCTGAACGACACACTTCATGTTTTCGCAAACGCGATCGTCAGAGGGAAAAATTGTTCGTTCGGACTAAGATGCGAGGTTTGACACAAGGCACCGACGAAGATGCGCGGTCGAATTTGTAGGCTGTCCGTGCTGTCATGCGAATCTTCTAGACATTACCTGTTCTCCTTCACGGTTATTTGCGGAACACGTCTAAGGGCGGCAGACCTCAGACATCCGTTTTCTATGCAGTCGGAGGGCGGAAAGGCCACCAGACGGCATCCTAGCTCCTGTGAAGCCCGTCCTACTTGTCCGTACTTGCATCCGTCGTGCACCCAGTTCGTCCTCTGACTGTGAAACGGGCATCATTCGCTCAGGCGTAAACGATCTCTTACCTTTCGGTATTGTCGCAGACGATGACAGCCAAGAAAGACTCCGGGTCGCCGTCCTGATGAAAAGATCGACTCTAAGCGACAAAGACAAACATCGAATGGACATCTGGAAAAGCCGTCCTGGTGGCAGCTGTCCATGAACTGCAGCATGACATTCTCTTTGCATCGCTACCTGATTCCCCGTTGCGCTCCTTCGGCGAATCGTGTAGGTGTGATGTGTCTAGCGCCTTCCGTCAAGATGTTCTGTGTAGTTAGTAGTCTCTCACAAATGCCTAAGAGCAATGCTCGTCATTAGAGATTTGAAGATCTGGCGGTTGCGGACATGACGGGGTGCGATGCGACTTCACTGTGTTCTCAAGTCTGATGTGTGGTACAGGAGGCGCTTTGTGTGAGGACAACAAGTGCGCAGTGAACGTTGTCTAATGATGTGAATCGGACTTCAGACTTCACATGTGAGTAGGAAACGAACCTCTGAATGCAACTAGCTGTCCATTCTAACACTGCTGCTCTCTGTTCGTCATCCGCACGGCATCCATTGAACTGCGATCTGCTGCAGAGGAGACGAGGGATTCTGAGCTTCACTCTGGGGAGGCAGCACAAGAGCTGGCAGAAGTGTAAGACAATCAACAGCGGATAGAGGCAAACCAGACTTCCTGACGACATGCAGCCTGCGGCGTGGATTGCACTCTGCAGTCGCCGCCTGTGCGATTGCTGGTCTCTCGTTCGATATCCCGCGAGGAGTGTCCCAGGCAGATGATGCCCAGGAGATGAGTTGACCTACTGTAAGACTGGATAGCGAGGCGCATCACTGATCATACCTGCGAAGGTACGAGGCGACGTCTTCGATACATCCGTCTGTCATTCCATGGGTTTCTGTATTCGCAAACACAGATCTTGTGATCTTTTGTTTAACCGTCGTTCGATCAAACACGACAGGTCCAATTGCGACACAGTTTGTCTTCTATTCTAGTTGTGGGGAAGACGGAGACAGTGCGAGTTGTCGCTCGTTGATGTTCGGGTAATAACAACGTTCCCCTCTGATGAGATAGTTCCCTGTGTGCTTGGCGATGCTAAATGTCACATCGCGAGCGCACACGAGCGTTCCAATTCGTAGTCGGCGTCAGCAGGAAGGTTTATCAAGACAAACGTCACATCATTCGAAACTAGATCAGCAGCAGAACTACATGGATTGCAGGGAATCGTGCATCGTTTTGCATGCAGTAAGCTGTCCACTAGTACTCCGGATACATGACATAGATGTTGATCCCACTTTTCCATTGTTTCTCTCTGTGACACATAAGCCCTGTAAGTGCGCAGCCACGTTGGCATCCGTGATCCGTTACTTGATTGAAAGAGATATCCATCCACTTCGACACATCTGACCACAAATGGAGGCAAATCATCGACAGAAGCGTGAGAGTTGCGGTGTTCGAGGGCTATACTGGCCATACGAGTCGAAAACGCACAAAAACAGAAACATCGAACGAACTCCCGATTTGGAAGTGCATTGCTGGCAGTGTCCTCGACAGATGTAGACTCGGCCGTTATCTCAACACCAACGCGGCGTGGGAGTATTGGATTGAAAGCTTGGACTGTACTCTACCAGTACAGCTGCGTCTTCCACGTTACTCAAGCGGACAAGGATCAAGCTTTCATAAGGATGCCGGCAATGGATCTCTCTCCCAATGTAACGGACTCTGTGTTCGAATCGCTGCACGATGCTGACAAGTGACTTTGTCGAGAGGGTGAGATTGTGTTCGCCGATACAAGAGAAGAAAGAGGAGGCACCTGACAGCGACAGGATACAGGTTTCAGAGCAAAACGTCAAAGTTCGTGATGCCACACCGTTAAGCCAGAATGGACATCTCTGAACAGACTGAGCTTCTCACAGAACACTCAGGAATCAAAGACATGGGAGGAGACAGGACGTGGATCGTCTTCGGAAGCAGTGTGCGATACCATCGTCCCCTTTCGTCCCCAGGGGAATCGAGCCTGATGTTGAAGACGATCTCGACAACGACCTCCGTCTTTTGCAAATCCAAGAAGGCTGCTGGTCGCATCATGCCAAGAGGATGGCCCGACGACTTCAATTCCGCCCTCGCGGAACAGTCTCTGCTGTAGAGAAGGTGACCAGCCGAAAAACAACGAGATTCACACAGGTATCTTCCGTTGCATCGTGCAGGTGCCATGTCAAGACGTCAGCAAAGCGTCTTCGCCGCGGCATCACGCATCCTGTACATGGCTTTAGGGATGTACAGGTTTCATCCGTTCTCACTAGAGAATCACGGGCTCTTCCCACGCACGCAGTGTTGGCTGAAGCGCAAGCGCCACAGAGGCACCGTGTATGACAAGGGTGTGATACACGTGGCGCGTGTTTCTTCGCGGAATGATGTACAGAGACTATAAACACACAGGCGTTACCGTCCAAGACAGTGAGGACGCGAAGCACCTGCGCGACCCCGAAGTCGTTTTCAGATTGCCGAGAATGGCAACAATCGTGGCAGTGGTTCCAGTCACAGAACGCGAAGGCTTTCGCAGAAACCTAGCGTGCCAGGTTTTGTTTGTTAGGGCAAGGAAGTGGTGAGCCCTATACACAAACGCGACAATCGAAGCGATGAACGTCTTCCCGAAAAGGACAACGCAAGGAGGCTGTTTCCACATTCCGTCGCTGTTGATCAAGTCATCTGAGTCCTTGGATGGTCGCCCATCTATGCTTCTTGCGCTCAGATGATGATGGACACGGATCGGGCGGAACTATCGCAACAAGCCTGCAGATCCCCCACAATGCAGCTTTGACTCTTGGGTTTTTGCGGTCTTAGGTCAACGGACGCCGTCAGCTACTAAATCACAGATCCTGACACATCGTCATGGACCGCGAGTTATGTTGCTGCAGCTGCTGCCCCAGATCCCTTTCCATGTCATCGACCTATCCAAGCCATGATGCATCTGACTCCGACTTGAAGGCATGTGCGATGGCGGCGGCGCTGAAAATATCATTCGCTTCTACAACAGCATGGCTTTCACTTTTCGTCTCTGGAAAACACGCCACGGCTCAGAAGACCCCATGTACCATACTAAGCGTGGATCGGGCCGGTGAGCGAGGGACCCACCTCTTATTTTCCTCGTCCAGTTGCTGTCTTCCAGACAGACGCACAGTTGAGAACAGCAAAGAACAAAGAAGCGCTTTCCTTTGCAAGTCGGCGACGTCGAAGTACACCGGGTCCGGCGAAGGATTCTATTTTAATGTCCGTCTCTGAAATGATTCTCCCGCAGACAATTGAGTCTATTCGGCTGTTTGAGTCTATTCGGCTGTTTTGCTTCTGCTCTGTCTGTTCTCTTGCGTGTTCTTCTTCGATCCTCGGGGATATGCGTCGTCGAAATATCTTCATCTTCCTCGCGGTCCTGCATGCATTCGGCGCCGGACTCTGCTACATACCCGACGGAGAGACGAATCGCACGGGCGAGCGTAAGAGCCCTTTCTTTCCGTCTGGGAAGGCGGTTCTCGAGAACGTTGCGACGAGCAATGCGCCGTGCGTCGAAGTGAAGAAAATCAAAGAGATCCTCAACGAAGCATATGCGCCGCCATGTTGCACCGAGGAGGTTGAAGGAAAGATCGATTGTTTCGTTGGCGACTCTGAACATAGAGTCCTTCATGTCCACATCGACGCAACTAGAGACACGCACACATACTCCGGTTCGACGGACCTCGGTGGAAATGCATACAGCGGAATGGGATGCGCCAGCAGAGGCGAAGGATACGTTGACGTCATAACGCTGACGTTGGACCATCGAAACACGAAGAGGTCGAAGAATCCGGCGGGGTGGGATTCGGGTTGGTCTATTCAGCCGGGCGGTTTTGTTTTCCTGGACCGACCAGAATGCCTGTACTCTACGGCCAGTCGTCTCGACTGTTTCAACAGGGGAACTCAAAACGCTGCGTACAACCATTGGGCCATCGACACAGCCTGGAAGAGCAACAGAGGCGTAGGAGGCGCCCCCCTTTACTCGCCCTTTCAGTGCATTACACGCAACGAGGGAGAGATCGACTGTTTTGCGATTCAAAGACCAGATGGTCTTAACACAGGTCTCATTTCGCATCTCGGAGTCGTCAATACCGATATCAAGCCATGGGAGGTCATCGGCCGTGAAGTACAGAAGGAAGGCACCGCCACAGGAACGAAAGATCGGATGGATTTCTTCGGTCTTGGATGGAACAATCAAGTCATGCAGAAGACATGGACATCGACAAGAGGCTGGGGAAGATGGATAGACCTCGGAGGACACTTCTTGTCGGATCCAAAATGCATTAGCGCCGAGCATCCATACAAGATCTGGTGCTTCGCCGTCGGTATCGATGGATACAAACTCTACAGGAACATCTACATCGATGGCGCATGGTCGGGATGGAAGGAAGGCTGTGATACGAGCACCTATCGATTCCCTGAGGCGCCGAAGTGCTTCTTCAGCAAAAGGAATGAGGTGTCCTGTTACGGCAGAGACTTCAATGCGCGGTTGATTGAAATCATCTACGACGCCTAGTGTCGTCCGCGGCTGAAAGATTTGATTTTTCCATCTTGCTAATGTGTGCGTCAGGAGCACGAAAGAGATTGAAGGATTTGGATTCAGTCAATTCCCGAAAACACTTTTTTCTTGACAGTTCTTACCATCAGGCTTCTGAACGCCTTGCAGTGTTAAGGACTGACTTAGTCTCTGTCTCGAAGCGCGCCGAATCGCTGCATGTCTGTGTCCTGTGGCAAGTGGAACAGTGACAGGTACGTACTGTCAATACCGTTAATTGACCGATCTTCTTGACGACAAGGTTTTCTGAAGGTCCTGCCCTAGAAATGCGAACAGAAGACGAAAGATCCCACCGCTCCGTTGCGATGCAGATGCGTTTTCGTAGCAACGCTGAGTCGAGAGACAGCCTACTCTCTCTGTCGCGATGGACGGAGCTTTCTGTTCTTCCTCTGCCAGTCGGTTCGCAGTCGTCGCTGGAAGCCTCTCCGTCTAGTCCGTGATTCTTCTGTCGCTCCAAGTTCCGATGCCTTCCTTTTCGATAGGTGCTTCTTCATTTTGAAGCTAGGGATCAAAAGAGCAAACTACACAGTACCTCATTTTATGACAATGACAGACGCTTATCATCTTTCAGGACGCTGCTGACGATGGACTCTCGCGAAGAGACGAAGACACATCCCACCGTCCATGCCTTCTTGAAACAGGGCATTGACCACATGGAACTCTGCAGAGGATCTGCCACAGAGCCCTCTCGTCTATCCATGACACAGACTCTTGTTGACTTTCCAGATCCGATGTGACTAAAGGGAATCACTGTCGCGATGGCAATCGTCTCCGTGTGACAGAGAGGGTCCATACCTAACCTCGTCGGAAAGGCAGAGGTGTCGCGAAGGAATGCATTGCGGTCACGCATTTCTCATTATGTATATCTGGTGTCAGCGCAGTCTTCATTTCCTCCACCAGAGGGGACGCTGAACAGCCCTGCGAAATGAGTCGCCATTCGCGTTTTCGCGATCATTGTCATTGGCATCACAATTATCAGAATTCGATTCCGTTCTTACCGAAGGGGCAGGTGTGCGCACGCGGACACATTCGCGTATACCTTCACGTTGAGCCAATCTCGTACTCTCGTTTGAAGTCAAGACCCGAAAGTTGAAGACGCCGGTTGCGGAAACGCCGACCGAGACGCTGCAGCGACGCGATGTTGCCTGTGTTGTCCGACAGTCCGTGCTCATCGGTCTCACAACGAATCACATCATACCTCTGGTCTGTCATCTGTTCAGCTTCGAAGCTATCTTTACGCGCGAAGGCGTCGAAGGATTGATAGGTCACACTTCGCTCATTCTTTCGTCTGATGAATCCTTGTGGCAGTCCAGGTAAGAGTGGGAGAGGCATCAAGCTATGGCGTTTTCCTGGTCGGGACACTCACGCATTCGGACATCGCCAAGCAGATGACTGTGTGTCTGTTTTCTAAAACAAGATGGAATGGGGTGTGACCGGCCGTCGCAGAAGGTTCTCCGCCAATCTCGTTTGAAGATTCGCACTCAGTGTCTATCTTAGACGACAAAGGCGGCGTACTCGGATCACACAGAACAGGTGACCGATTACACAAAGAATTCAAGCCAGTCAAGCGCAGATTCTAAAGAGGTTGACAGACTGCACCACTTCCAACGGTTGGATTCTGTGTGCCGTGTCAAGAGATCTGTCCCCTTTGGACACTCATGGTGCGGGAAGGCGATCTCCATCTGATAAAGGCCAACCTTGGAGAGCACAGTTTGCACTGGGCTTGGGTGCCATGTGGAGCAGACAGAGTCGGGGCGTCAAACAGAGTCTCAATCTCGCTCGCAACGTTCGCCACAGTGTCACTGACGACACATGTCACTGTCATCGCTGAATCCTTCGTAGACCGCCACCTTTATCGTTGCGGAGTTGTTTTGCACCAGCTCGTTCGCCATCTTCACTCCAAAGGTGTGACACATCAGTCTGAAAACGCCGTCGAGATTCTTGTCTTGTAGATGGAAGTCATTATGTGAAGCAAGTCTGGTCACAAATGCCTTACTAGAGCAAGATGAAGCAGGCATCTCCCCGGCGGCAGAAGATCTGCAAGGCTCTGCTTTTCATCGATATCGACGCATCACTTTCCTCGACGGATGCAATTCCGCTGGGAACACCGTAAGGCATCTTGCTATCCACTCCGACACTCGGATGGCAGAAAGGCACGCAGATGGCACGGGCAACCTGCGACTACCCTCTCAACGGTGCGACCGACCTCTAAGGCGGAAAACCACGACGAGCCATGTCTTCGCCTCTCGGTGCAGAGAATGTGGCGTGCCCTCTGTCGAAGGTACATCTTGGCCGTTAGAACATCCGATTAACGGTAAACCTGTTCAGTCTGACAGCGTAGAAACGCGGGCAAGTTCATGTGGATACCACCTTCAACCAATCGACCAGAGAAAACTGGCAAGGCCCGTCATCGTAAAGCAATCGACGAGGGCGCTTTTTGAGCAGTGGCCAAAGAGCCAGGCGACGTTTGGTTCTGAAGAACCAAGGTCGCAGACCCAAGTCAAAACTTGAGCTGTCTGCTGAGAGCTGGTGGGCACCGTACCAGAAAGCACTGCATTGACAGCATCTGATGCAGTCACCTTCGGTTAACGGGTTTCGGAGGACGCGCGATTTGACTTCTACTTCGTGGACTTCCAGAAGACGATGACGATGATCAACCTGACAAGATCTGAAGAGGGTTTCCTCTGGAAAGCAGCGAGGTACATAGCACACACAGATCTGATGCAAGTGTCCTCTTTCCGTTTCTCTGCCATCGTCCTTGAACTGAGAGGCAGAGTTCGTGCGAATGGGTCCAGTGCGAGACAGCAATGTGCTTTTTTCTGGACGAATGCCGTCGGGAGCTGCTCATCCTTTTACCTCTTCTGCATCTGTCTTTTCTTGAGAGCCTCCACGAGCGGCTCCCTCTGTCAACTCCTGCTGTCTCGAACACCACAGTTTGCCGGGAAGTGAGCGTGGACCAGATGTTTTCACAGCAGAATCCCTGCCCCCTTTTTCTCTGACTCTCCATCCTCGCGTGTGATCCAATTCCTCCGAGAGAGTTTCTTCTAACGTTTTCGGTCTCCGAACACACGTGTTGTGTTGCCTGCAGCATCCACCCCGTGAACATCGACTGTACTAGCAGGCCTTTTGCCTCGAGTTACGCACACTCGATTTCTCAAGCATCACAGATGGTATACTTCGTCTTCAGCAGTAACAGTCTGATGACAGAAGTGTGTCTTCTCCGGCCTCGCTGTAGGGTCCTATGCCTACTCTACCTGCCTTCGAATCTAAACGTCTTTTCTGTCGCTTTCAGCAGTCCCCTCTTCCTGCTAACGAGAACGTCGTCTTCGTTTCTTTCCTTCCGCCCTTCGCGATGCTTCTCGTTCTGACGATTAAACGCGTTTGTTCTTGACTGCAAGCGTCTACACTTCCTTTTTGACCAGTGTTCCCTCTTCCAACCCTCAGTCCAAACGTCAGGTAATTGCCTGGAACACGAACGTAGACTTTCTATCGCTGTGTCTCAGGTTGAAGTTGCTCAGGACGGAGTAATTGAACGTAACAAGGAAAGACCTTGTCAGGTCGTGCGTACCTTGAGTCAAATCGAGGGGGGTCGATGCAGTAGAAGTGGAGACAGCACACTCAGGCATCCCAGTGATCTTGCCATCGTGTGTCCATTCTGCAGTGCTGGACGTCAAGACAACGAAGTTTGAGCTCAACCAGATTCAAGTGGCTGGACTGCCAACCGTAAGCTTGGCGAAGAGGAGTCTTTCGCGGTTCGCAGACGACCGTTTTTGTGATCGATTTCTTATCCAAGCACTTGCACACGGGTGAATCGTGGAACGTCCCAGGATGATTCACAGAACCCTACCTGTTTCAATGTCATTTTGATTACAGTGTGTGATATCCAGTCGATGCTGGATGCGTTCGCTGCTGTATTCGAGATCTACCAAAACAGCAAGCTTGGACGATTCAGATGATGCTGTTATCTATCCATGACTGCGTCACTCACTGGTGTGGTCAACATATCTGGTGTCGTCAACCTTTGAAGCATCGATGTCCCCTTGTGCAGCATAGCGTGGATAATCTAAATGCAGACGATCGCGACGTGTCTCACGAAACACTGCTCAGTATCAGTTGAGTTTTGCCTAGATGCCATAAAACTCACTAAGACGCGTCACTGGATCAGATAGATGCCTGTTGCTTTCCATGCCCGATGTGGACAGGGTTCTTTTCCGAAGGCTGCATTGACTGTCGGCGAAGAGAATGGCGAAATCCTTCAAACAGACTCGCATCATGCAGATAGCTGCAGTGCAGCATTGACACCGTCGCTTCTGACAGGATGTGTCAAATCAAAACCATCATCTTCTTTCAGACGCCAACGACACCATTACATCCATCATCTCGACTGCGAACTTTGCTGCGAACTCGTCGTCTGCGGATAAGTTTACGCGCTACGCGACACCACCGCCAACGACTTTCATCGTTCAGCCTGCGACCGAAATGCAAGCTCGAGCTCCGGACGAAGGGCCCAGCCACACTGGGACGCCCGCATCGGGAAATGTCCGTCGACCTACCGTTGAACCCACAAGCGTGGAAGAGCGGCACGACCCAAAACTGTTGCTTGCTGTCGCGAAGAAGCACGACATCGACAGCACCGAGAAGCTTGTTGCCGCGTACAACTCGACGGCGGATGGAGACGAAAGAGCTGTCATGCTCGGATGGCTGCGCAAGTACAATGAAAGAAGTGCCGAATGCCTCGGACCGAATGCTGTCCTTGAGTACTCGGAGTTGTCCAAGGTTATGTTCCGATCCACACGCGACGACGGCATCTTGGGAAACGTATTCCATACCCTTTGTTCGTCCATCTGCGAGGGGAAAGCTCTCGAGCCGAACGTCGCCGTCGCTCTTTGCAACGCACTTGTGCACATTGATCCTGATGCGTATGGCGGCGTTCCAGAGCTGGTGGAGCTAGCAACGAAGCTTTTGGCCAGCCTCTCTCCGAGACCGAAGCTCGCGAGGAAGAACTTTGCTCGGCACGAAAGTACTTTTCTCGCACTGCATCAAGCCTTCTTTCTTCTTATTAAGAGCAATCAGAACGACATCAGCGAAAAGGAAAAACAAGCGCTTCGTCGATCCATCACGGAGAAGGAGAAGGAGTTGGAACTCTCGTGCGAGTATTACCCGGTGAACTTCCATTTCAAAGCCCTTCGACAAGCAGTGGAGCGCATCGAGGTTAAGGACCCTTCTTCTCACGTCTCGCAAGCGATGTGGTGTGGATTTTTTGGACTCCTGCACGTCCTTCACTGTCTCAGAAATCTGACGAACTGCGATATCGATCCCACGGCCATCCAGGATGCATTCAGAGGACTTCGACAGGAGACCGTCGCATTTGGCGAGTCCAAGATGCCGTGGTTCGACACGTTTCGAACCCTGATGGCAACGAGACTAGAAGCGTCGAAGGACGAGATGAAGCTTGCGGCTTTCGGGTCCGAATGCGGTATTGCAATGGAATCGCAGAAGAAGATAAAAGGAGACGACTTGAAGGCGCTGAGATTCGGCATCATTCAAGAGACAAGGCATCTTGCGAGCCAGACTTCTTCCGAGGCTGTGCGTAAGGAAGCCACGAAGAAGCTTTTGACGTTGACGACCAGCCGTGCAATCTTCGAAGAGTGGTTCGACGATGCAGAGGTCTTCACAGCGTTCCTCGACGCTCTGCACGAAATCCACACGATGAGCGGCGACAATCAAGAAACAGCCGAAGCGTTCCGGAAGATGCAGCAGTCCTGCGAGGGTCGCGCTAGAAGCGCGTTTGGAGCGTGGCTGAGTGGCGATGCCATGGAAGACAGGCTCGAGATGCGACATCGACAAAAAACGAGTGTAGAGCGCAACAAGGTCTTCGTCAGGATCGGTCGGGATGTTGGATACGTCCCCTTAAGAACAATTCGGTCTAACATCAGAGATCTGAAAGAGAAATACAAGCACGACAACTTCGCCAAAGTGAGTAGTCGTCTCAGTAGCGTTTCAACTGAATTGAGATCGCGTTCTTCTCGAAGGTGCCCTCTTTGTTCGCAGCGGAGTTCGGATATCACGTAAAGGAAATAGAGCATCACGTCGTCGTGTACGAAGAAATCGTCGAGCGGACAACGGCCAAGAGAAGAGAAGACCGAGCAGAGGAGGCGGGAGCAGAAGATCATCCAAGAGAACACTACGAACAGAAGAGAAAAGTCGCGAATCCCATTTCGCTGGAGGATCTGTTCAAACCAAGATCCTTGAAGGCGGGCGACCCGGAAAGCGAAATCAGAAGGGTCCTACTCTACGGGAATCCCGGCTCCGGAAAAACGTGCATC
Organism: Botrimarina sp.; assembly: GCA_965263145.1. Classification (GTDB taxonomy): domain Bacteria; phylum Planctomycetota; class Planctomycetia; order Pirellulales; family Lacipirellulaceae; genus CAYGQU01. Next base: position 116,946 of record CBDHGO010000004.1, on the reverse strand, counting down.
AGCAAAGTCATTGCACACAAGTGGGCACTGGGCGAAATCATGCGAGAGTTCGAAGCAATCTACGTCGTCCCAATCAGAAGGATCAACGTCGCAAAGTCTAAAGGCCCGCAAGGACTAACACTGAAGGACGCAGTTGCACAAACATGCTTCCGCGAGAGAAGCGGTGTCGAGTATGAAGATCTCTTGACGCAAGTCGAAGCTGACCTCGATCTTCCGACCACTCTGTTGGCGTTCGACGGATTGGATGAGGCTGGCGAAGACGCTAGAGAGCTCGTTCACGCAGCGGAGGGGCGTCTGTGCAAGTTGCTGATAATGGCCCGACCGTACAATCTTCAACAGATACGAGCAAGAGTCGACTGCCAGTTCGAGTGCCTTGGATTCAACGACCAACAGCTCAGAAACTACATAAACAGGGAACTGCGACAGGATCAAGCCACGAGGCTCATCCGTTCTCTGCAACGGGATCGAGGGATGTGGGAGACCGCACACACGCCGGTAACGGCGCACATCATCTGCTCTCTGTCGAGAGAACACGGTATCGCCAGCGAAGATCAAGGAAAGAGGGCGAGCATGTTCCACATCTACGGCGACATGACGAACTACGTGTGGAAGAGGTTCAACGAGAAGCAAGCAGCGAAAGTGGCCAACAAGGATATCGTTTTCGGCGATCTAGAGAAGATCGCCTTCGAGGCACTTCGGAAGGGACAAATACTGATCGAAGAAAGGATCGTTGAAGGTCACGCGACGTCCACAAACACGACGGGACTCTTCAAGGAGAGCGGATTCCTCCTGTTCCTTATGGAGGGACAACAATACCAGTTTCCTCATCTCACGTTTCAAGAGTACTTCGCCGGGAGATTCATAGCCAGAAGCTTGAAGAACAAAGGATCGGACGACGAGAAGCGAGTTCTTAAGTTCATTCAAGAAGGGAAGTACAATCAAAAGAATGACGTGACAATGCACTTCGCAATGCACGCATTCGCGAGAGACCGCGGAGAGGATGCACTGAAAACGATGCTCTCGACTTTTGGCGACCAGCCTGTCGAAGTTCTTGGAGTACGGCACTTTTTCTTGAAAATGCGAATTCTTGAGGCAACACTAGAAGAAGCAGACGAGGACGAATTGGAAGACCTTCTGGAAAACGAACAAGCAATCGAGCTGGCAGAGGGTGCACGCCACCTACTCGAGCGCACAATCGATGACGTTCTGATTCGCGAGATCGTGGTCGAAGAGTTCCAGAAACTGTCGTTCTTTTTTGAAGGATTTCCTCGAGTTCTCGATGATGCCATTTGTGAAGTGAAGAGGAATCTGAGATGCTCTAATGATTTAACGTGGAATTCGATGGCAAAATTAGAAGATGTCTTAAAGCTGGCAAGGCACACTCCGAAACAGAGCTACATACTAATCCAATTCGTACTGCAACTAGTTGGAGAGCCAGATGGTTGGTGCGGTCCACTAGAGTGCATCAGAAGACTACATTCGATCGCAGAACAAATGCCGCAGCACGCCGGCGAGGTTCTGCCGACGCTGGCGAAGGGGTGCGTCGATAGAGACTCGTACGTGCGTCGTGATGCGATGGTGGCCATCGGCCACGTGGTTTCGGCGGTGCCGCAGCACGCCGCCGATGTTCTGCCGACGCTGGCGAAAGGGTGCGTCGACGAAGACTCAGTGGTGCGTTTTGATGCGGTGGAGGCCATCGGCCGCGTCGTTGCGGCGGCGCCGCAGCACGCCGCCGATGTTCTGCCGACGCTGGCGAAGGTGTGCGTCGATGAAAACTCGGACGTGCGTCGTGATGCGATGGTGGCCATCGGCCACGTGGTCTCGGCGGCGCCGCAGCACGCCGCCGATGTTCTGCCGACGCTGGCGAAGGGGTTCGTCGACGAAGACTCAGGGGTGCGTATTGATGCGATGGAGGCCATCAGCCGCGTCGTCTCGGCGGCGCCGCAGCACGCCGCCGAGGTTCTGCCGGCGCTGGCGAAGGGGTGCGTCGATGAATATAATGACGTGCGTCGTTATGCGATGGTGGCCATCGGCCACGTGGTCTCAGCGGTGCCGCAGCACGCCACCGAGGTTCTGCCGACGCTCACGAAGGGGTGCGTCGACGAATACTCGGACGTGCGTCGTTATGCGATGGAGGCCATCGGCCGCTTGGTCTCGGCTGCGCCGCAGCACGCCGACGAGGTTCTGTCGACGCTGGCGAAGGGGTGCGTCGATGAATACTCGGACGTGCGTCGTGATGCGATGGTGGCCATCGGCCGCGTCGTCGCGGCGGCGCCGCAGCACGCCGCCGAGGTTCTGCCGACGCTGACGAAGGGGTGCGTCGATGAATACTCGGACGTGCGTCGTGATGCGATGGTGGCCATCGGGCGCGTCGTCGCGGCGGCGCCGCAGCACGCCGCCGATATTCTGCCGACGCTGGCGAAGGGGTGCGTCGATGAATACTCGGACGTGCGCTTTGCTGCCAGAACAGCGTTGGATGGGATTAAGCCCGAGAAAGTTGTTTTCTCTGCAATGTCAATTCTCCCTGCATATAGAGCTAGCCTTCTTTTCTTTTTTGTGCCGCACACATTTACGTTGGACCTGTCTACAAGGCGTAAAACAGTTGCCTTTGTCTTGCATACGACCTCTTCTCTCGAAGTCGGAAAGTGGAGTAAGGATGATACTGATTTACTTGTTGGGTTTCTACGCCGAGAATTTGAAGAAAAGTTTCCCGGCTTGTTAGGACATCTCGAAACGTAAGAGTAATCTGAAAACACAAATCTATGTCCTCGCTGGTGAAAGGCGAGTGGCAGACACGTTTTAGACATTCTTTTTTTGATCTGTCTATTTGAATACTCCACCAGTCAACATCACGCCGGCTATTCCCATTACGCCAATTTTTCAAGAATCCTGAAACAACTGTTGCTGTCCCTTGTTCTATGAATTCAAGTCGGAATGGCAGTCTGTTTGGATTGTCGCATCATGGGTTTGTCGTACACAAACAAAATGGACAGTTTAAAAAAGAATCCGCTACCGTTTGCGACGAGGCTACTTTTGAATTGCGCACGAATTCAATATCATAAAACTGCCATCAAGTATCATAGTACAACCACCGTTGGCTCATGTATGTGTGTATCATTCGCCCACATTCAGTCCGGCTTGCAGATGCGAAACTACGACAAAAGAGAATTCCTATCAGATTTCCTCTGAGCTATTGTTCATCGTTGACTCATCGCCCGCGGAAGCTTGTTGTTGCGGTGAATAGGACGATGTAAGAGATGTAGTGAGGTGACAGGGGCCGGTGCGATAGGACGGCGCGCCGAGTTTCTGGATGGGACGCGGTGTCGTAGACAATACGGAGTCTATTTAGCATAAGGCTCAACTACCTAACGCCACACGGACCAGTGGATCAATCGTTACTGGGTGAAGCTTGTGGCAGAGCCGCTTGATCTCCTCCGGTTACCTGAGACTCGTGGAGAAGCTCCACGTGAAGCTCTGGAAGACCTCCAGGCGCTCGAGGTAATACTGTGTATTTATCTGGATGTTGTGTCGTGAGATTGTCTTGATTCGTTTCTCTGAGTTTTCTCTGCGAGTTTTACTGAGTTGTGTTGCTAACTCTCTTGTGCACTTTCTACCTTCGAATCTTAGTTGTCACCCGGTTTCTGCAAACTCCCCCCCCCCGTCTCGACGACTCCTTCACGATCGGGCCATCGGTGCCGCCGTTCAGTCAAGAGGTTATGACAACGTGAATCCTACCACGGGTTAGAAGAATGAGTTGGCTGACGCGTCTTCGAGAGGGAACTCTGTGGCTCGGCGAGACATTTCGTCGACAAAGATGCATGACCGACGGACGGTACCGTGGCTTCCCGTCGACCTATGCGGCGCAAAGAGCAGAAGGCAGAGGTATGTGTGCAGAGCGACGCGCTTCATGTTTTTGCAAACGCGGTTGCCAGAGGAACCGTGAAGAATCGTTCGTTTGGACTGAAATGCGAGGTTTGACAGAAGGCACGGACAACGATGCGTGATCGAATTTGTAGGCTGTCCCGCTGTCATGCGAATCTACCAGACATTGCCAGTCCGCCTTCACGGCTATTTGCGGAATGTGTCCAAGGAGGGCAAACCCCGGACGTCCGTTTCCAGGAGCCTGAGCGCGGAAAGGAAACCAGACGGCGTTCTCGCTTCTATGAAGTGCTTTGCTGCGGTTCGTACTGCATCCGCCGTCTTTGCACAGTTCGTTCTCTGACTGTGACATGGGAATCATTCGCTCGGGTGAAAACGATCTCTTACCATTCGGAATTGTCGCAGCCGTCGGCAGCCACGGAAGACTCCGGGTCGCCGTCCTGGCGAAAAGATCGACTCTGTGCGAAGAAGATGAACGTCGAATGGACTATTTGAATGGACATCTTGAGAGGCCATCCTGGTGGCAGCTGTACATGAACTGCCTGATTCCCCGCCGCGCTCCCTCGGCGGATCGTGTTCGTGTGATGTGTCTAGCGTCCGCCGTCAAGATGTTCTGAGTAGTCAGTAGTCTATCACAAATGCCCCAATGAAATGTTAGAGCATGGAACGTTTGAGATCTGATGGGTGCGGACAGGAAGGGTTAGATGCAACTGCACTATGTTCTCAGGTCTGACGATGTGAATCGGACTTCAGACGTCACATGTGGACAGGAGTCGATCCTTTAAACGCAACTAACCGTCCATTCTAGTACTGCTGCTGTCTGTTCGTCCTGCGCGACGACATTCATCAAACTGTGATCTGTTGCAGAGGGAAACAATTGGTTCTGAGCTTCACTCTGACGAGACCGCACAAGAGTTGGCAGAAGTGCATGACGGACACCGCAGACCACGGAACGACGACAGAGTCCTCGCCCCACGTGCGTTCTAGCGATTACACGAACTTTTTGAAGACGTTGTACCAGGTGAATCATTCGAAAAATGATCAGTGCGTCGTGGACACGCGACTCGTGTCTCGAGAGGCGAAGGCCGGCTGCAGACAAGCGATGGAGGTGCACGATGAAGCACCGCCACGACATGGTTGTATATCGAAGAAGAAATCGGTCAGGAGGCATTGGGAGTGTGATTGATCGTTGCCTCGTCGGCCACTAGGATGGTCCTCTTTCTTTTGCTAGATCCAGGTTGTTGTCGACATCGCCTGTGACGGTCCTTCCATGACGAACTCCCTCGTGCGATTCGACGGATGGCGATGGATGTGACCGTCGCGTCATCACTCCGTCACGGATTCGACAACGCGCATGCATCTTCGCGTTCACGTCTCTTCTCTGACCATCATGCGCAGTAGGTCACATGATTCTCGCGTCATGCATGACGTCTTGTTCAATGCCCTTACATAAAGGCTGTCGCCTTTCCTGAGAATCACTCCCTTGTCTGCCTTCCCTTGTGTTCCGTCGCCGAAAGAACTCGAATAGATTGGCAAACGCAGCACGACCGACGTTTCTTCGACATAGAACCGCCGTTTCCGAATCGCTCCCCGACGGTCCGCGGTTCGTTGCCTCGACGGACTCCGCTCACGCGCATGGCTCTCGGCAGATGACGCGCCTGTGGCTTGCGGTCTGTCTCCTCTCTTGTCTCCTGCTCTGCGTCGCGGGCCAGAAGAAGTGCAAGAAGAAGCATCCCTACGTTGGACTCGAATGTCCCATCGCCACTTACGAACACGAAGTCCGTTGGATGCCGCATGAAACACCCGTCCAACGCTGCGGTGTTCTTCAGGTGTCCGGCGTCGTCGTGCCCAAGAACGACTGCTCCTTCCGAATCCTGAATTTCACGTCAGCATCTGAGCGATCCCCCTGCGTCACATCACCGGTCTTGTGCTTAGATGGGACGGTGAGGGACCTGCCGTCTACGTCACGACCTTCGCAAAGCCGTTGGAAGACGGCGAGGTTCCGCCGGACGACGAAAAGACGTTGCTGGAGATGCTGCCTCCTGGAGATCCCTACGACGGATCTGAGGTCCTGACCTTCAAACTGCCGAAGAACTTGACTTGGAACGACATCCGAACAGTGTCCATCTGGTACGCTGTGGAATCTGACCTTGTCTCCGTCACTCGGTGTATGTATGACTTGCTCGTAGGTGCGAAGAATATGGCATCGATTTTGGATCGGCCATCTTTCCTGACCCTGAGGACGTATGAGAGATCCGTCGACACTTTGATCTTGTACCTCACTCAGACATTGTCGACTGTAACATAAATCATCCATGTCTCCGAAACACGGGTGACTGCTTTTGTCTGTGGGGGTATCCAAGTGGCAGGCCCCTCCTGAACCGGCGGCTTTCTTGCTATCCACTGTGTTCATTCGCGTTCACTGTTCGGAATCTGCTTCGACGAGGATGGGGACTCCAGGCTCTGATCGACGAGGTGCGAAGTCGCGTGACGCCAATTCGAAACGCATAGCTGAGCCCTGGTTACATGCGAAATGGATGTTCGTCTTCTTCGCACTCCGCTGGGAGCACAAGGAGTCCGTCCTCCTGAGGAAAGACACCTTCGCGATCGATCGATTGCGGAAGGTGATTACGCAGGAGGTGGAAAGGCAGTCTTCTGCGCCAGGAGATCGTCATTGAACGTTGAAGGCGCCCCGACAGTGACCGGAATCTGTTCAGAGAGGCGTCGACGTGCATTTCGGCGCATCGACGGAGAGGCAGGCAGCCCCCTTATCTGATGACAGGACAGTGAGGAGCAGATCACGCGGAGGCGACTCACTTGGAAACAGCCTGGACGCGGGCGTCATGAGTGCTGCATGTGACGGGCGGCCGCGTGTGTCTAAAACGTCACATCAGGTCCATTCGCTGCATTCTCTGTCAGAATGACCTGACCAAACCACACCATTGGCCAACGAGCAATAGACAGTGGTCGCTCTTCTGACGAGGATGCTGCCGTTGGCATACAACAGCAGAGAGATCTCCAGATGTTTGAGGAATGGTTCCCGTTCTCTGACGGCGATGACCAATGAACGGGGCACGCGGATGGACTCAGTCCTCCCCATTTTGCATCAGACATCAAGGCGATAGATAAGACATGACGCGTGACCCACTGGTCCGTGTTGCCCGTCTCACGAGGGGGGAACGTTGCAGTCTAACTTGATCCCAAGAAGAATGCTAGCTGTCCAAGCCATCGAGGATCCATTCGATGTCACATCGTTCGAGTCTCGGACCTGTGGACAGGCAGCGATGACATATGCCGTTTGCCAGAGAGTCAGTCTCCCATCGCTAGGGGAAGCATCGTGACCTGAATTCGCCTCCAAAGGACTCGGAAGTACTCGCGTCTCGGTCACAGGACCCAAGAATCGATGATGCCCTCACATAGCAGATTCTTGGAGTCTGCTGCTCTCAGTTCTACCGACCCAGGTGACATCAATCAACAAACGCTTAGCCACCACCCGCAGAGCAGCTCGCTCGCGCCTGAACCACGTCGATCGAGCCTCTCTACTTGTGGCGCGGCGGATGGGACGTTATCGATGACACGACGCGTAACGGATTCAACGGTACCGTAGACAAAAGCCGTCGTCCGCGGATAACTGACAGCACATTCTCATCTCTAGACCGAAACGTCGAGGAATCGATCATTTTATCGACCTCGCCTTCTAACCCTCGCCACCGATCTCGTTTACTCTGAAACCGAACGACGCTGTCGATACCAACATGCTTCTTCGCAGCACTATCCCTATCGTCCTGCTGCTCTATCATGCCGCCGCATTCCCTTTCCGTGACGACGGGGCACAGAACATCGGTCCAGGTACCACGTGACACGTCGAGTCTCAAAAACCGTCTCTCTTTACTCGCATTCTCTCAGCGACGGCTTCCTCGACTCCACAGCACGACTTTTCTCTCTCCCTTGCGTGCAGCATTGTGCCGGTTTCAGGTCGCCATCTCGCGCAGAAGGAGCCTGTTCGTCGAAGACACGTGTCGGATGTCAGCGAGCTGAAAGAAGCCCTCAGCAGTGCCGAAAGCGGACAGAGCATTGTCTTGGCGGGGACCACTTTTGAACTGACCCAGAGTTTGTCGCTGGAGCAGTGCAACGTGCTTCTCGAGGGCGCATCCACCGAATCGACTGTGCTGGTGTGTCCTGGATACGATAGCATCTTCGACATCAAGTATCGAAACCACTGTCCCCTCTGCCCCCTCTCGACAGCTCTTTGTTACGACCAGGGCGCCGAACATCACGATCGCATCGATGACACTTGAAGGATGCGAGTACAATACTGCCGTGCAGATTAGACTGTCAGACGCGGACACTCCGCTCCAGAGCATCGTCTTCGATCGGGTGACGTTCCGTCAGAATATGAACGATGGTTTCTACGTACCGGGCGGAGCCATATTTGCCTGGGGTCAGCTGGACGAAGAGAGCGGCCTTTCCAATCTGAAAGTGGCGATCCGACATTGCACGTTTCGAGACAACGAGGCAGATATGGGCAGCGCTGTTTACGGCGAACAGTGCGTGTTGGAGATCGTCCATTCACGTTTTGTCGACAACCTTGCCTGGAACAACGGCGGAGCGATCTACGTCACCAAACAGGGAACGCAGCTCAGAATCTCGGACTCCCACTTCCAGAGCAACATCGTGACGGACGAAGGATGGACAAGAGACGTCGGGCGAGAGAGCGGCGATCCGATTGAACACGATGTCTACTTCGAGTTCGAGTCGCCGGCCAACGGCGGTGGGGCGATCGCTGCGATTTCAGCCGGAGACCTCGTCGTGACCCGGACGACGTTTCTGTCAAACCAGGGCGTGAGTGGTGGAGCCATCTATGCCGTACTGGACGCGACTGAGCTTCATGGACTCCAGAAGGAAATCTCGATCGACATAACCGAATGCGTGTTTCGGGAGAACCGAGCCAGAATCGGCGACAATCCAGAGTCCGGCATTTCGGACAACAGACTCGGCGGCGCCATCTACGTCGCCTCTGCCACTGCGAAACTGACGGGTTTCCGTCTTTCCGACTCCTTCTTCCAAGGAAACCGTGCCGAATCCAGTGGCGGCGCGCTGCACGTGGTCGCCGTCTTTCGAGACGACATTCGAATCGACGGGTGCACATTCGAGAGAAACGAAGCCGGACAGGCAGGGGGCGCAGCACTCCTTCGCAACAGCGGCAACATCGTTGCCCGCAATACAACGTGGTCGAGGAACACGGCTGGCCTCGGCGGCGCGATCCTGTTGACCAACGGTGCACAGTTTACAGCGAAGTCGGCATCGGGCAGCTCCGGAGATACGACGAGCGATGGGAGAAATCGTTTCGAAGAGAACTCGGCAGTCGATGGAGGAGGTCTCATGTGTGCCGGCTGCGGCATCCTGGAGCTGCGGGGGACGCGCTTCATGAAGAACCGCGCGAGCAGAGACGGAGGCGGTCTGTTTGTGCTGGATGCGAATCGCCTCGTCAACATCCAGGAGTGCCATTTCCACAGCAACGATGCGAGACATGGCGGAGGAGCAGCCTTCCGAGCTGCAGCGAACGTGGTCTTCGCAGCGTCGACGCACAGACGGTGGAATGCGTTTGTCAACAACACGGCAGTGTCTGGCGGCGGACTGATCGTGGAAGGCAGTCGACAGAAAGAGAATACCTTCACGGTGCGTACGACAGGCAGTCACATCTTCCGTCGTGCTGACACGCGGACGCTTGTGTCAGCTCAGTACGTGTCGCTTCCGCGAGAACCGGGCTGTTGGCTTCGACGGCTTCGGAGGTGGTCCACCGACGGAGGGCACCTCTTTGCCCAGGCGACGGAAGATCTTGTCGGCGTCGCCGCCAGGTGTCGAGGAGAACGCGGCGGCGGACGTCGCCGTCGGAGAAGCGTCTGCGGTGAGGGACTGCGGCGATGGGGGAGGCGGCGGTGCGTGCTTCGCGTTTGATCGCGTTCCGGAGAGAGCCATGGCAGATGTCCGAACCCTTGACGTCGAGTTTCAAGGCAACTACGCACTCGTCGGAGGTAACATGCCAGTCCGTGAGAGGCAGAGAGCTTTGCTGTCTTGTCGTACAGGCGGCATGTTTGTGAGCATCGCCGGAAACTGGAGCGCCGCAGACGAAACCGTGTGCAGGTTCGATCCGCTCGACGTCGAGCCCTGTCGCCTTTTTCACCTGATCAAGATGACATTTCTTCGAAACACCGCAACCTTCGGCGCCGGTGGTCTGTTCGTGACAGAACCGGAGCTGGTGACGGTTGGTTGTGATGTGACCAACTCAGGTCTTGAGGAATGGTTGCCGCTGAGTGAAGCTCGGACGGAGGGCGCTCCATCAACGGACTGCTTTCTGTTCGAGGGGAACGCCGTTCTGGTAACGCTCCTGTGCACGAAGCGCACGCGATGTGTTTGTTCCAAGGAATCTGGAGGCCTCTACGGCCCGAACGTGGCCAGCAGAGTGGACGCGCTGTTCATCGTGGATCCGCCGTCGGGCAAGATCGCGGACCACAGAGGCGGCGACAGACTGCTGCCGCCATGCAAAAACGCTACAGACTGTCGACAGGATCGCGAAGGCGGCATCAAGATCGAGGTCAGAGATGCTTTCAACCAGACCATCACAGGCGGAATTCCGGACGCCGGTGAGATTGGACGCACACGGCACAGGTCGATGTCTGAATCCCTGGGCTGCTGTTTTCGTCAGGTCTTGTGGTGCTGGCCCTGTCTGCGGACATCCTCGGGGAGCAGACGTATCGCGCGAGGAACGGGACCGTCAACGTCAACCAGACGAGAGGCGTCGGCGTGCACCGCGAATCCGTCATCGAGTTCCGTTACCGGAGGGTCGACGGAAAGCAGATGCACGTGAACCTGGACTTCACAACGCGGGAATGCCTCCCGGGAGAAGTGGCTTTGGACAACTCCTGCACGCCATGTCCCGACGACCAGTACGCCTTCGAGCCCACATCCAAGTGTCTGGACTGCGAGAAGCATGCGAAATGCCTCGGCGGCTCGGTGCTCGTCCCGGAAGATGGCTACTGGCATTCGACGCCGTACTCGCCTCAGTTTCACGAATGCTTCATCCAAGGCGCGTGCGTCTACGAAGGCCGAGCCGAGACGCTTGCGGCGTATCACCGGAATGTGACGCGTGTCCTCGAGGATCTGGCGGCGCTGGATGTGTATGTGGAGAAGAAAGGGACGCATCCGGCGTACGACTCTTATCCGCAATGCGCCGAGGGGTACAGAGGCATCCTGTGCGGAACGTGCGAGGATGGGTTCGGTCGCCTGAGCGGCGGCGAGTGTCGCAGGTGTTCGGGACACGTGCGATTCGCACTGACATCGGTTCTGAGCTTTCTGGCGACGATCTTCTTGATGGTCATCCAGATCTGGGCGACATCCGCCTTGGTATCGGAGAACGCCGCCGTCGTGTCGGCCATGGCGCGAAATTCGAAAGGACAACTGCGCAGCGGCATGTCCTTCAAGTTTACCGACGTCTTTGCAGACGCCCATCCGGAGCGTCGGACACCGGGCCAACTCGCTTCAGCTGGACGCTCTTTGCCCGTGGGGTTTTCGTCGGAAGGTGCGCTCTCTCGCTTCCGTGCATCGATCGATCTCTGACGTCGCCTTCAGGTCTCCTCGAACCGGCCACTGCCGCAGCCCCTCGTCTGGCCCGTTCCATGACCCTATGTTCGTCCACGATCCTGTTCCCGCAGATCGCGCTGAATCCTTCGCCGTTTGTCTTGCAGGGGAGTCGTTCAAGTGGCAGTGGACGCACGAGCCGACGGTGAAGAAGCGAGAGCCGCTGGTCACCGACCACACCATCGCCCGAGAGAAGCTGAGCGAGACCTTGAAAGTGCGCACCTCGCCGCTTCCTGTCCTTCGTGCGACGTGTGCGGCAGATCTTCGTCAACTACCTGCAGGTGACGAGCGCGGCATCGGCCATCAGCGTTTCGTGGTTCGCACCCGTTCGCTACGTTCTTTCCGTCCAAAGTACGTCGCAGATCGCACTGTCTGCCTGCCCGCCATCGGAGATGCTGTGCTGCCTAGATTCGCTGGTCTCATTCACCAACGGCCTTTTCTACGTGCCCCTGGAATGCGTCATCGAGAACCATTCTCTGTCCGCTTACCACGCGGTCCGCATCTTCTGGTATCGCATGATCCTGCATCTGGTGTCTCTGCCCGTGCTCTGTCTCGTCGAATGGGCGATCACGCATCTCAATCAGCGGAAGCAGAGAGCGTCATCAAACGACGTGCCGAAGATCGACGATGAAAACGCCGGCGGCGATGCGTCGCAAGACGGCGGCGGAGATCGTGCCGAGCTGCAGCGACAGAAGGAGAAAGCGCGAGACGATTCGATGGCCGGCATCGTCGTCGTTCTTCTGGTTTTCATCTTTCAGGCGTACAGCACCATAACAGCGACGTTCATGGAGGCCGTCAACTGCATCGGAGTCGACGAGAGTCTGGGCGAGGATCAAGAATCGAGGGACGATCATCCGTACGGACGCTACGCGATCGAGAGCGTGTCGAGGGTGTGGACACAGAACCCCAGTCTCTACTGCTTCCAGGACGAGCACTGGGTGACCGGCATGGCAGGAGCCGTCGGGCTGACCTGTTCCTTTCTGCTGATCATCTGGATCTTCTGCTGGATCCATTCGAACAAGGACAGATGGAAGGATCTCACCTTCATCAAGCGCTACGGTTTCCTCTACAACAGCTACAAGAAGGAGAGGCTGGGACCGTACTGGGAGGGCGTGGTCTTCCTCAGAAAGGCTCTGATTCAAGCGTCGGTCGTCTTCGCCATTCGTCTGGGGCCGAACCTGCAGTCGGCCTCGGCCCTCGGTGTGCTTCTGGTGTCCCTGGCCGCTCACTGGCTCGAAAGGCCGTTCGAAGCGCACGAGGACCATCCAAACGTGCCGGAGTACTGCGGCCAGTGCCTTGAGTACCTCAAACCCATCGTTCCGGGGATCGTGTGCTGGGCGTGGCGCTATCTGCTGGGAGTTTTGTCCCTCAATGGCCTCGAAGCGGCTTCCATGCTCATGTCTATCTCGGTGTTCTACACCGGAATCGTCAGCTACGATCCGAATGCCGCCGCAACGGCAAAGGACGTCGTGGCGACCTGCACCTTCTTCCTGAACCTCCTCTACGTCCTGTACATGCTGCATCGTCTCTATGCCGGAACGCATTTGATGCTGGACATGTCCATTATCTATTACTCCGAAGGCCTGGCGGCCGATCCATCGGACCGAAACAGCCTTCCGGCGTTCGATGCCGAAAAGGCCAAAGGTCCAGGGCTGATCGCACTCGTTCGCAAGGTCCTCTGGATTCGTGCCTGTTCCCTCACATATGCGAAGAGAGTGAACGAACGGGAAGCCGAGATGCACACGTACTTCAACAGAGGCAATCCAGTGCCGTCTAGTCCGTCTCACTGAGAGGCCTCCTCTCTAGACGCTTTTCCGCCCTATCTCTCTTCCACTGTATGAGAAGAGTGTCCTTACTGCTGTCCGTCTGCACAGCTTCGTTCCTTTGTTCTGTAGACGCATTCTGTTAAGTGCATGTCAACTGCTTGGCATGATCGATTGTGCTCTCTGTGTCCGCTCTTAGACAATGCGACAAGTGAATGCTGTGCACTGATCTGTGCACAGATGTGTGTTTGTTTGTGTGCCATACCATGTCCAGATGCTCGCGACCATCAACCGAACTCGCCTCCCTCGCATCCGTTACTCAGATAACGGTGCTGGATCGATAGCGTCAGCAGGTTCCCCCGCAGGTGTTCTGCCAGAGATTTCCTGCGCTGCAGTGCTGCTGTTCCGGCAGTGCCCGATTTTGATCGAAGACACGCAGTCAGTCGCCCACTGCTCTCAGATTCACAAGGCCTCTCCCTTCGTTTCGATTCGTCGCATGCAAGGCTGTGCGATCGAAAGACAGACAACTATACGAAACATGTCCAGCTCGATAATGGAGCGAACTTCCATCCGCATCCTGTCACATCATCGTCTAAGCAGACGACATTGATTGAACGTTAGCACCCTAATGTGACAGCTGCATTTGACGACGAATGACTGAATGCATCCGTCGATCTATTCCACGCCTCAAGTACTGGAAAAGACTCTCGACTTCAACTTCCTTACAGCTGGAAGACTTACGATCGTTTGTTAGCATATAGAGTCCGTCAGTCCATTGAGCTTCGGTGCTCTACTGTCTATGTCAAAGACGTGCAGTGTTCTGTATAAGCGACTTCGCCAAAGAGTTCGTTGTCTGCCAGAGGTGACGGCAGACACAACACTGTACTCGGAGACGCGCAACGTCAGCGCAACAGAAAGCGACGTGGAAGATAGGTTCATAACTCCGGCGCAAAAGTCGCCCAAACCGGCAGAGCACGCGCGGTTGCGCACAGAATAGAGACGCATGTGTACATCGACACGCGTCGTGGGTAACAGCATTCGCTCTCTTTTACTGTGCAGCAATGACAGAAAGTGTGACCTGTGGACAACGGTGCCTCGTTTCTATTGACTGACAGTGTCAATGACTTCCCTGTCGCTGAGGACGTACACGATCGTCGCGTCAAACAATGGCCAGATGACAGGACGTCCGTCCATCGCATATGCCATCGCCGATACTGCGCACTCTCGATAGCGATAGGCTTCATCCTCATCCACTGACAGCGACGGCAAGTCTTTGCAGGCGGATGGATGGATATGGTGTTCGCTGTCACATCACTGAACAAAACCACGGAGCGTGCAATGTCGCATCTGTCCCATCCACCGTTACTGGCAATGACGTGCGTCCAACAGTCGACTCAGAACGTCGAAACGAGTGCTCATGTAGAGGTGAGATTCTCTGGCACGAGATACGCGACAGGGACTGCATTCATCATCATCAATCAACATTTATTCAAGACTCGAATGTTATACGAAACCTCACAAAGCATAATGCATCTCATTGAACATTCACATAAAGATAAGGACAGTGAATCCCAAAACACATGATGGAATCATGGTTTATCGAGAAATTACCATCCCGGCCGCTACACTCAGCGCTTTTCGAAGAATACCATACCCCCAACTGATACATCCAAGAACAACAAGAACTGACTGAGCGTCTGGCAGCCAATAGAGCTGCGCAAGCGGAAGATAAGAAGAACTACTCATTGGTGTGGATCGACGGAGACTCAGATGGATGATCCGAGGAGACAGGGGATTGGCGACAGCCGATGCCGGACCATTTCCTGATTCTCGCAAGGATGGTGAATTCTTTGTTATTCGCCTCTGCAGAGGCAGATCCTTCGACGGCCGAAGCCTCCGCGTCGGTTTTGGTCGAACTGACTCCATCGTCACTATTCGCGCACTCAGAAGCGAGTGCGCGGACTTTGGCAAGTAAAGAAAAAGGACCCATCCCGTTCTCATTGACGCTCAAAAAAGCGGGATTCTTGAGCTCGAGCTTCAGGTCGAGCAGCACGTGGACACCCGCATACATGCGATAGAGAAGATAAACCAAGAAAAGGGTGTTCAGGGCGAAGGCAAATGAAAACATCGCGGTGCTGCCTGACTCACTTGATGTGAGATCGACCGAGACGGTGGCAGAATAGAAGACAGAGATGGAAGCGGCCAGCGACATGATCTCCAGGAGATTCAGATTGACGGCGTTGTTGAAGGTGACCCACGCCTTCGCCAGTTTTGGCAGGTACATTGAGCGCAACAGCCCGCCTGCGTACTCTGGGACATTCTGCCCGGTCTCTGGAGTCTTGAACGGCAGGAAGAGGGCTTGGAGAATGGCAGCGATGGTCAGAACACCTGCACACATGATCGTCTGCAGCCCAAGGCTGAGGTGCACAGAGAAGGACACCACGGCGGCGATTAGCGCCTTTCTGGTGAGAATGACCGATTCCCACGATCTCCTGTACCACTCCTCTCCGTAGGCCTGGTACACGAACCAGTAGCGGGCAATGAACTCGGGGTCATCCGCGTGTCTCCTGTTCATCGGCACCCAGACGACGATCAGCAGGACGAAGAGGAAGGCGATGGCGAGTCCGGCGAATCCGGCGATGCCGAGGGGCAGATGTGCTCCCCGGAAACAGGTCACTCCTGTATCCACTGTCCACACCAGTCTGTTGACGGCCTCCGTGGAGTACTGCGCATAGGGATGACCGTCCAGGTCCAGATCCTCGACCCTGATGCAGTTGACGGTCTTCAGCAGCTCTCTCACGGCGTCGAGGAAGAAGAAGTGCGTTGAGACGATGGAGATGGCGACGACGTAGGTGGTGAAACGGACGAGGCTGACGTGCGTGGACGACTGGGTGGAGTTGGCGAATCTAGACTTGATCTTCAGTGCAAGACATCCGACTGTGCACGTCAGCAGCAGAGCAGCCAGCACGATCCAGGGAATGGACAGCTGAGTCCACGTGGCGGCGACGGACGCTGGAATCTCGCTCTCCTGGAAACTGCATTCGACGTCGTCGGAGGTCGCCGAAGTAGACAGACCTGACAGAAAAGCTGCGCAGACAGACACGATCATCACTTTCGCCTGCCAGAGGTGACGAACCTTCGGCTTTCAGAAGCATCGTCAGGTACGATTTCCATTCCACGTGCACTCTGAGCGCCACGCTGGTGATCTGCAGGTAATTGATGAGGATCTGGATAGCCAGAATCAGAGCAAAAGAGAGAGACATGAATGGCTCGGACCTTCAGCATTTCACTCAGCTGACCGGTCGCCACGAGATTCTTTGCTACGAGGACAGGATCACCGGCGA
Organism: Botrimarina sp.; assembly: GCA_965263145.1. GTDB lineage: Bacteria > Planctomycetota > Planctomycetia > Pirellulales > Lacipirellulaceae > CAYGQU01. The sequence continues at coordinate 100,322 of CBDHGO010000004.1, read as the reverse complement.
CAGTGTCATCGACTGGTTCCAGATTTGCTGCCAGATGCAGAAACACCCTGTTGAGATCCCGGATGCAGTCGTGTCATGAGAGCACCTTTTGACAGGCAGGTTCGTCGGGGCAGGACTGCTTCTGTTCTTCGAACGTGGCTTGTTCGTTGAAAGAGATGGCGTCTGTCTCTGAGTGTCGAGCTCCTCTCGTACTTCACGCGCTCCACGGTCGAGCGCATGGAGGTCACGGCGATGGCACTGTTGATGCCGATGATGACGAAGAGCCAGACGGAACTCAGAAAGAACAGACCAGCTGAGGAGTCTTTGCTTGGACACTTCTCGCAATCTCCCGTGTACGAATGGCCGTATCCGGATGCGCAGGATCCGCACAGGAATCCTCGGTAACCCTCGCTGCAGAGTGGGTAGTCCGGGACTGTCGTCGATCCTGCGTCTCCACTGCCTCCCTCTAGGTTTCGCATTGCCTCCTGGACTCTGACAGGGTCATCGTAGAACGACTCCAGCTTCTGCCTCCTGTCCGTGTACGCGCAGGCCGTCGATTTGATGCACTTTCTGAAGGCGGGAGAGAACGGATTGGAGTGCCAGTGGCCCTCCTTTGCGACCATCGCTGCTCCGCCGCCACACTCTGCGTCGTTCTCGCACGGAAGACACGGCAGCGATGGGTCGAATCCGTAGAACTCGCGAGGACACCTGCTGCACTCCTTGCCCACTGTCGTCTCTCCTGGAAGGCACTTTCTCGTCGAGAACGGGATGTCGAGACGGATCTTCGGATCCTGCTCGCTGACAATCGTCAGCGTGTCTGCGATGCCGATGCCCCAGGCGTAGGTGCTGTCGATCACGGCGACGCCTCTGACTGCAGTGTACCTCAGGCCTCCAGTGATGGATCCGGAGATGAGAGCCAGAGTCAGATTGGCGTCGGCGATGCCGCGGGTGATCGTCTGATCGAAGATGTCCTTGACGGCGATGCGAAGCTCCGAAGCACACGAGGTGTTTCGCTCGTCCTCGCACGGAACGGCCAGCTTCTCTCCGCTGGCGACCGTCTTCAACGGACCGCTGTGTCCGACGACCGACAGATGCACTGCCTTGCTGCCTCCATTGGCCCCCTCGCCGTTGACTCTGCCAAGAGCTTCATTCCAGTAAATCTCCGAGCAGTACGCCCGTATCACTCCACTCGACGAGGCAGCAGCACTCGGCTTCGAAGTCACGAGTTTTGTCTGGTTCTCCGGGCTGCAGGAGAATGCAATGCAGTTCGCTATGCTACAGAAGACACCGCCAGCGTACTCTGCTCTGTTCCGCACCACGGTGACGTTATGGAACGAGAACTTCTGACAGGCGGCGATGCCAAACAGGGCAGGGAAGCAGGACGTCCTGTTCGACCTGTTCCAGTAGAAGTCCTTCATGTGAGCCGACATACCACCTGCACCATCACCTAAGGCGCATACGTGTTCTGCAGAGGCGCACCTCCAACAACAGCTTCGTTGTCTTCGAACAGCACATCCTGGAAGACAATCTCCACGATGTCGTTGGGCGCGACTTCTTGGAATTCCAGATTGAAGCCGCCACCGTTGGCTTCCCCTGTCTCCGTGAAGAATCTGAGTGCACCTATGTGGCCAAGCACCTCGTCGAAGTCCGGGAACCGCACGTCCTCTGTCAACGAAGGGGCGTAATGTCTTCTGTCTTCGATGATCCTCTGCATCTCTGGAGAGTCCATTCGTATCGCCCTGTTGCCAATGACGCTGACGCGTTTCATCTGCGAAGCACCAACATCTCAATGTCCCGTGTCCGGAACGAGGTTTGGCTTGCTTTCAACAGGGAAAACGAGAAGCGTCCTGTCAAGTAGCGCAATCCACCTCCTACGGCTGCTGTGTTGTTCCGTATGATCGCCGACCTTCCTGCGCTCGGCGCGAACGTGATGTTGGGCGCCGAGATAAGCTCGAGTCCGCCTCCCAGAATGGCAGAGTTATTCTCGATCAGTACATCACGAAACACGGGAGTCAGTGAAGCATCCCTTATTGAAAACCCGCCGCCGCTGCCGTAGGCGATGTTGTTTCGGACGACGAGCGCAGAAAGATCAAACGACCCTGCAAACAGACGACCAGGAGTGGCGATGGCAGATCCTGGATCAAGTAAAGAACCTTCGTTGGTCGTCAGCAGGGCGCCGCCGAAGTAAGCGACCGCGTCTGCGAGAACGGTTTCCGTTTCGGGCCTCTCTGGATCGCGCTCCGTTGTCAGATGCGTCGGTCCGATCATCAGTATGTGACCTCCATAGAACGCCCTGCCTTTCGTAAATCTTGAGCTCCTGATCGTCATTCGGACTTCGCTCAGGTACATGGCTCCTCCAGACCTGATCGCCGTGTTCTCATCGAATTCGCAAGAGATGACCTTGTGCTCTGCAACGGAGCTGCCGAGACCTCGAAGGTGCATGGCTCCGCCGACGATGGCTCTGTTCCCGAGGAAGGAGGAGTTTGTGAACCTCCATGAAGCTGGCGTCTCGTCCAGGGCTTCGTAGACCAGAGCGCCGCCCTTGGAGCAGCCGCGACGAAAGTACACAAAATCCAGGGCATCCCGCTGCGATCCGCAGTAGGCGACGTTCTCCTGGAAGATGGCGCCCGACACCGAGAAGGCGGCTTGATCGGCGTTCTCCTCTAAGCTGACATTCCTCTGCAACAGCGCAATTGCACCGCCGCCATTGCATCCGGCGTTCTGGACGAAAGCCGAAGCTCGTATGTCGATGGAGAGAGGACTGTTTGCAAAGATGGCGCCGCCCGTTCCCCTGGACAGTTCGGTAGCGTTAGACGTGAGGACAGACGTGCACTCCACAGCCTTGAACTCTTTGGTCCCCCATGCCTTGTTCTTCGCGAACGTAGAATCCTCGATTGTCAACGCTGCTGTTCTGTCATTGTGCACGTAGATGGCTCCGCCGGCGACAGTTGCCTCGTTGCCTTCGAAGGTGGACTGTCGGATGTCGATGTCCGCGTCTTCGGCGCAGATCGCCCCGCCTTCCGATCCGCGGTTGTCGACGAACTGACACTCGCGGAAACGAAGGGAGAGATGGCGACAGGGCTGCTCGGGACAGCGACGAGCGTTCACGGCCGCTCCAGACGCTGTCTGCTTCACGCGTCCGTTCTTGAAGAACTCGACCCGATCGAAATCCACCCTCTGCCCTTCTTCTCCGGACTGTGAGGAGTCAGGCTCGACGACGACGGCCGAGTTACCGCAACCGACGAAACGCAAACCAGTGAGCTGCACATCTGCTCGCCTGGAGGATCCCATCCCCGCCGTCAGTGAGTTCACGTCGGAAGGGGTTACGCACCTGATGACCAAAGCGGCGCCCGTGCCCTTCGTCGCGCACCTTATCGTCGTCGCCCCCTTTCCGTTTCCCTCGAGAGAAACCCATCCAGTGCCGTCGATGCGAAGATTCGCCGTCAGTGCGATCTCCCGTGCGTCGACGACGATTCGATGGTTGAAGTCGCGGCTCGCCAGAACACTCTGGAGCTCGCTTTCCGACGCAACGGTGACCTCTGTCTGATCACAGTTCAGAAACGCATCCCTCCGCGGACACGCGTCTACAAGCAGAAAACCGCGTCCGTCGTGAAAGTAAAAGACGGTGCGCGCGTTCCGACCTTTCCCGTGAATCTGCGGCAGCGCGAATATCAGAGCGATAAAGCACAGCACCCAGCGCGTTCTCGTGGTGAGGCATGAGGGATTCGCTGAACGCCTCCGCGTTAACGCAGACATCCTCCAGCGGATCTTTTTTCGCCGCGGGCGAACGAACGAACTTTCGCCACAGCCTGTCGAGGCGCAGTGTTCTCACAGAACGTGAACACCGGGCGCACCGACGTACCTGGAGAGGGATCAGCACGCAGAACTGCGTTGTTTTCCCGTCGGACCATCTTCGACAGTTGACAATCCAAGATGCACCACTGAACCAAATCGATCATCCGTCAATCAGCTCGGCGGAAGGCCGCTCTGGTCATGAATGACGTCATCGATGTCATCTTGTCCGACCTGTGTCCTTCTCTTCCTTGTCTGCCTTTCAGCTTTCGGAACGAAAAGCACAGTGGTCGGCGGGATGATGCTTCGTTAGAGCACCTTCGAGAATGTGCAGAATGCGATTCTGGAGGACATGAAAAGACAGCAGAATGGGGAAAATCTTCAGAATCGATGTTGTACGCTGTACAGTGAGTGAAACACGGTGGGTACACGCTAGACAATCTCCCTCGACTCGTGGCCCCTCGCCTCCGTGTCACGCGCGTGTTTCTTCCGCTGGCCGGCTCGCAGCAAACGGATCTTCGAAACAAAGCTTGGTGCCTGTCTTGAGTGCCGAGATACAGGTGAAAGGACGTGTCGTGACGAGCACCGTCTTATCGCGAGAAGAGCGACAAGACGTGACCAGTCAGCCGTCGATTTTCTGGACGTAAGTTGAAGGTGTCGTGGCAAATGGTGGATCGTCCAGCGAGGAATCCTTCGACGTCACGCGGCGCACAAGCGCAGGAATCTCGAAATGACACAAGCGCTGAGTGCGTCCGAAGGCTGAGCGCGACGCACGAGGTGGGTGGCCCAGGTTGACGCATCTGCATCGACGTTGTTCGCGTGGCGGTCGGCAGTGTCGCCGTGAGGACGCGCGAATGAACGGACGTGACAGCCGACTCGTCTGCGATGTGACGTCCAATGCTTCAGATGCTGTTCGATTAAACATCACCTCTGCTTGCCTGACTCCATTCTGCATCTTTAAGGACAGGGGCCGGGCGATCACGAACGTCAGCAGAAGATGCGTTGCTGCTCAAGGACGCGACTCGCAAGTCCGGTGAGGTGTGAACTCGGTGTCATTCGAAGAGTAAACAGAAAGTCGGACGATCGGCATCTCTTACATATACTAAATCCATCCACACATTTCATGTGTGCTTGTTCAGAGAAGCAGAAATTCTAGAAATGACTTATTTACTACTGTCATCCCATACTTGATAAACTTCATCTGAGTTGCGGACGCCGTCGAAAGCTGGTACAGCTGCAGCCTCATCCGGCTATGAGGCAACAACAGAGGCAGCAGCAAATGACGGCTGCCAAAACCGACAGGACAATGCCGCAAATTTTCAGAATGCTCTTCCAGCGGCTCTTGCCACCCACGATAAAATACAGCTTAGCCTTGAGCATGCGCTTGACATTCGCGGGACAGTACGCGTTCGCAGCGGCGCACACGACTTCACAGGGCGTCATCCCGATCTCATCCTCCACCATTTTGGACGCGCCAGCCTCCAACAGAAGCTGCCGCCACCGCCATTCTCATACAGGCCTGATCAGATCGAGTGTCTCACCTCTACGATCTCCACTCTTGCGAATCGCGCTGCGTAGAACAGAGCGGTTCGTCCATTGATGTCCGCCGCCTCGGTCTGTGCGCCGCTGTCGAGTAGCGTCTACGAAGGCGTCTCACATTGCACGACGCCTCCACACACACGGTGACGCACCTTCACGAGTGCCGGATCCTCAAACAGCGTCGCGTGAATGAGCATCGTCCATCCCGAGATATCCGCCGCCTCGGTATTCGCACCGCCGCCGATTATCACCTGCCAGGACACGTCTCGTCGCCGCATCTCGCTGAGCCAGCGATGCACCTTCATGAGGTCCACGTTGCTGAACAGCACCGCGTTGCGGAGCGGCGTCAGTCCTTCGCGATCAGTCGCCTCGGTGTCCGCTCCTCTCTCGAGCAGAAGCTGTCGAGACAGAGACGTCTCGAGGAGCGTCGCAGGGATGCGAAGGCACCTTTAGGATCTCCACCGGTCCGGAGGTTGCTGCAGTGTGAAGTGCCGTCCATCCTCTCGCGTCCTTCGCTTCGATATCCGCGCCGCCGTCGAGCAGAACCTGGAAGACGGGAGTTCTTTGGAAAACTTCGAGTGGCGGCGCGAATCGCCTTCATGATGTCTGCACGACCAACGAGTGCGGCGTAATGCAGCGGAGTCTGTTTGTTCCTGTCCCTTGCCTCGATATCCGCCCCGTCGTCGAGCGCCGCCTACACAGCCAGCCAGTCGGTCCTCGTCGACAAACATTTATAACGCCGACACGCACTTTCACTTTCTTCGATTTTCCGCTCAGCACTGCTAGATGAAGCGACGTCGCTTCGGTGAGGTCCTTCATGTTGAGGCGGTCCGCGTCGTCGCCGAACAACAGCTGTTAGGGTCGCCACCGTTCATAATGATCTTGACGTAGGGTTACAGGGTTTCACCTGATCGCTTTCGTCGTTGCGTTCGACGTCTGCGGCGTGGCGAGATGCGTTTCCGATGTCCTCCTTGGCCGAAAGCTGAGCCTCTTTGCACGACAACAGACTTCAACGGGAGATACGGTGCTTTAGAGGATGGTACCATGACTGCCGAAACTCGCACGGAAGACGAGCGTCAAGCAGAACCACGTGTACAGCACAGCGCGTTTCATGTTTCGACAGTCGCACAGTGCGATACCCCCGTAAAGGTCAGACAACCAGGCGCGACGAAATGCGAGGTTTGAGAAAACAAGGCACGGACAATGCAGCACTGTCGAATACGTACATACACCGTCTGTCTGCGTGTCATGCGAACGTACGACTGTCATCCGTACCCTCCTCCGCGTCTTTGCGCCGTGGGTCTACGTTCATAGTAAAACCTGCCTTCTGCGTCCGATCGGGTGTACTACTCTTACTGGGTCAGTCAGTCTCTGCGATGAAACGCCTTCGCCCACAAGAATCTCTCCATCATCTGAGATCTGAACATTGGGGAGGTGGTCGCGGGATGGGTTGCCATGGCGCTCTTGCTGGCATATTGAGTCTAGTATGGGCACTGTATTCGAACAGCGCGTGTGTGATCGTGCGAATCAAGTGGTAGATGTGGTAGGTACATGAGCAGCAACTGGTCCCGTTTAATGACGATCAGGTGACCATTACTGTCCTCGAAGGCATCCATCAGAACGCGACCTGGAAGACAGGCGTGTCATTCCCACGGCTTGTCTGGCCGTTCCGCAGAGGTAAGAGCTTACGAGGGGAGCAGAACTGTCCAGATGTGCAACCGTCGGGACCAGATGTTGCAGACGAAGTGCTATCTGCTGCACGGAATGTTGCACTCTGTCGTTTCTGGCACTATGGGTCTGGGGATTCTCCTTCGTTATCCGACGACAAATCTCTCACTCCCGGCAGATTGGTCCATTTCGCCGCCGCAGTACATCACAGACCCCAAGTGGTAATGCCGTCTGCCTGTGTGCAGTATGTCCATTTGCACCCCATATGCCTTCCACTCGTCCTTGCGTGCACGGTCTGCAGGATGTGACGTTTATATGGACGATGGGACAGCTGATAGCTGCCGAAAGCAAAACTGTATCGCCATCAAAAACGTCGACGTTAACTCTCACCAAGGCACAGACCTTTGGTCTTTTGATTTGAACGTCAAGAGACGTCTGTCTGCTTTAGGCTTACCCTGTCTTGAGAGTTCAGCAGAAATGCACCGTATCGTCGAATGACAGGAGTCATTCGACACACTTAAGGTACTTGTGCGCATCGGATGCGATACTCGCGTAGCGATGCTTTGCACAACATACGCTTAGACAATGAAACGCCTTCATCAAAAGTCGACAGGTAAGATGGCCGACGAACAGAGTCGTTTCCCTGTAGGCTTCGGCTATAATGCCACACATGTTCCGGCTGTGCAGTGCGCGGAGATTGATAGAGTAACAACAGCGAGACATGCTCGCGGTGTTTCGAACGGCATCGCCGTGTTCATACAGAATTCAGTTGAGCACTGTCCGAGGCTGTTTGCAAGACGCCGGTTTCGACAAGAGCCAGAACTCTAAGAGAAAAGCAGGTTGTTGTTTCTTAGACCTGACGGAGCACGCACTGCCGAAGCCGACGCTACTTCGTATGGAATACTAGACGACGGCCACAAAAGCTGCCGTGCGCTTGTGCAGGCGACGAAAACGCTGTCCTGCTAAACGTCAAGACATGGATAAACGCTCGTTAGCAACGCGTCGTTCCCTAAAGAGATGGCGCGACGAGATGGCCGGAGATACACTCTCAGAATTGTTGCATTCAGCTCTCGAGGGTACGATCACGGATACGTCGATCGTTTTGATGCTCGAGAAAACGCGACAGAGATCATGACTGATGAATGTTCAGTAGATTCATTAAACCTAGTCGCCAGATGCTATCAGATGTGTTTGACAAGCATCGCTTAAGAGATGCATGCATCATATGCATTTTCTTAATCACCACCCCCGCCGCCATCACCGCCGCCATCACCACCAAAATCACCACCAAAATCAAAAAAACCTCCGTGTGACGAAGAACCAACCTGCTGCCTTTGGCTATTGTCTCGGCAACAGCATTGATATACCCACATACAGATGGGAACGGAAGCAAAGAATAGTATAATCCCACGATACAATAACCCGCGCTTATAAGCCGCATTATCGAACTCAGTGTCTTCTTCTTCAACGGCGAGCAGGGACAAAAGCAACGACTTGGTGTGAGAGGAGCACGGAATGACAGAGCTCATACACACGACATCAGACGGATATCGCCTGTCAATGTCTCTCTTTTTAGATGCCCCAGCATCGAGCAGAGCCTACGTATACAGTGACAGCCAGCTAACTGCTTATCACAAAAGTTAACGTCGCTTACCTTCACTGCCTCCACTTGCCCATACGCTGCTGCATAGTGCAACGCTGTCCACGAAATGATGGATACCCTTTCGGTGTTCGCGCCTCTACGGAGCAAAATCTGCGAAGACTCTTACTGGCACGGAATTCGCATCTCGGCACCCACTTTTATTATCTCCACATTTCCGTTTTTTGCAGCGACCTGAAGTGGAGTCAGTCCTATATGACCTAACCCGTCGATGCGTGCACCTTTGTCAAGCAGAGACTACACACGCGACACTCTCCACCGTCCTTTCACGCATGTCAGGAAACATACTTCTACATCCTCGACTCTTCCGTCGCGTACTGCTTTGTGAAGTCTGTCTTTTTCATATAAATCATAATCTTCTGCCTCGTTTTTAGGATCGGGCTGCAGCGCCAGCATTCGTCGGTGCTTAGCAGACGGTTACTTGGTTTCACCTGTTCGGCGAGGTTGTTCCTTTCGGCGACTGTGACGTGCAAAGGATCACTGTCTCCACTGTCCTCTTCCGCTGACAACTGGGCACCTTTGCAAAATAACGCTCTCGACTGATAGACGGATATAGAGTCGGCGCTACCAAGGCTGCCGGATATCGAGCTTGAGAGGACAAGAAGACAGAGCCAAACGCAAAGAACCGTGCGTTTCATGTTTTCTACGGTAGTGGCACCGTAAAGGAGGTAGAGGTACGCGCTAGACTTGTTCGAATCCGAGATTTGAATCAAAAGCGACAGCCCCGCCACGGAATTGAGCTTACCGACCCTTATCCATGATGACGCGCAAATGTACTGGACGGACATCATGAGCGGCTCTTTTTAGCCTCAGAGGAGCACGTTTTGAACAACACCTTTCCGTTTGGGCACAGTCGGAGGGCGGAAAGGCGACAAGACGGCGAGCTCTTGTGAAGCCCGCCCGTCTTACTTGTCCGTACTTGCATTCGCCGTCTTCGTGCAGTTCGTTCTCTGACGGTGACATGGGCATCATTCGCGCAGGTGTAAACGTTCGCTTACCTTTCGGTACTGTCGCAGCCGATGGCAGCCGGGGAAGACTTCGCGTCGCCGTCCTGACGAGAAAATCGACTCCATGTGGAGAAGACGAACATCGAATGGACCATCCGAATGGACATCTTGGGAGGCCATCCTGGTGGCAGCTCTACATGAACCGCTGCGTGACACTCTTCTTTGCGGCAATTGGTTTACGCGCGGCGTGTCTAGTACTTGCCGATAAGATGAATGAGAGTGTTTCTGTTTTCCTTGTTTTTTCTTACTCTAGTGATCCCAACTTAATGCTTCGATATAGATATGTCATCGAATATCGTCATCGATCAGATCAACTTTGCCTCAAGAAACCTGTCTCTTCCAGCTCTAGAAGGTTGGCTGGAAAAGGAAGCTGACACAGTGGCAGTTTGTGAACCGCCTTTCTGTCTGCGTCAGAGTTCTTTCAAGTCGTACAAACAGCGCTGGATTCGAACGCCTGACAATACAAGCACCCAGTGTGGCTTCTTCGTGCACGAAGATATCTGTCACGAAGTCCTGCAGCTGCCAAACAACCCTGAGAGAGTCGCGGCCATTGTGGCCCCATCCGCACAGGGATATCTGGCGATTATCTCCAGAAGAGTCACCTGGTGCGCTTCAGTACGTCGAAGGCAGCTCCGGTGGACGTCCGTTTGGGATCCGAAAAGCTTTCTGAAGAACCGATGTTCCGTTACCTATGTCTTCTCAACATGGACGACAAGTTAAACTACATGAGTCATGTTCAAGACGTCGAAAAGAGTTGTGTGGACCGTATGGCAGCTATCAGACGTCCGTCTCAGGCGCTCAATCTGGGGCGCAGCACGCCACGCTACTCAGATATGCGTTAAGTCATGCGTTGTCCCGACCGCTCTGTGGTGCAAAAGTGTGGCGTAGTTCCGGACTGGCCGAAGCTAAAGAGCTCCAAGGAGGAGTCGAACGTGTTTACGGACTGGGAGAACTTGTGCTCGCCGGCTGTCTACCTACAACGGCTACTCAGTCTCTCCTTGCGCTGGCAGGCCTCCGCTCGCCATCCTATGAAATCTCTCTTCGTCCGATAATGCTGCAGCCCAGCTTTGAAGCACTAGATATCCGTATGCATCAAAACCGTCTCCCAGCGAAAGAAGCATACCCTACACCGCTTTCGTCTCTGTGCAACCTCGTCCAAGCCATTAACCGTGACGTCGCCGTCTCTGCATTAATCAAAAATTTGCTGCGTCATACAGCAGAATCGCATCTCGAAGGCAAAGGGTCGAAGACGTGGTCGCAAGGCACCACAGGCCATCAGCTCAGACGAACGAACTGGCCGCCGATTATCAGTCGGCGTCGCAAATGGATTGACCCTTGCGCCGCGTTGAATTCACCTCCCTCTGCAGATCTTTCTCTGGCCTTTTCCCGGCAAAGTCTTCCTAAACCGTATCCAGAACTCAAAGCACAAAGAAGAAGAACATGGGTGCCGTATCTGTCAGGAAACCACCGAGGCACGTGACCATTAACTCGAACGTCTAGGCCTGTCAAGTCTACGTCGGCAACTAAGTGGAGGTCACAGCTGGACATGGGACAATCTTCTGAAGAAGCCGAGTTCGAGAAGCACTTTAGCGAAATACAGCCAAGAAGCTTTGCCTCGTCTATCCTCCTGACTTCCTTCTCCATTCATAAGTTACGACACGTGCGGGTTCTGTGTAAGAACACCAATTTCATATAGATCTCGCTCGTTTCTTAAGGTCCCCCCTTCACCCTTCAACCAAACCATAACGCTTTGTCCGCTGGGCAGATGGCAAACGAGAGATCGAGAATCGCGCCGATCATTAAGATGGGACACAATCGTGACCATGGGTTCAGTCTTTGCACAAACACAAGAACTCCACGAGTGGCTTCTCGATCTTCTCACCCTCCCTCTCTCTTCCTCATCGACAAGTCACATCATCTACCACTGTGACGTGACGTCTCCTGATTCTCTGGTCTCTCTTGCAGGCTCAGACGGCGCATGACATCTCTCAGCCGCTGCTTCCCCCGTTGCACCGTCCCCTGTCGCGTCTGCGATCGCGTCCGCATTCCTCTGTTCCGTCTCAAACTCCGACGCGTCTCCCTTTTCTCCCCCAACGTCTCTTCTAAGGCCTTCTGCATCTCCGTCATCTTGAAAACGGGCTTCTTGTCTTTGCGCTTCTTCTGGATCTTCTTCTCCGTAGCGACCGTCTTGAGCTGGTCACGTCTTTGGCGTTTCTTCTTTTTCTTACCCATTGTCCGGCAAAATGGGAATCATTGATGAACGGACGGACAATCATGAATCCGTCCGTACGTTGATGAAGAAGACCTCTTGGATTTTCACGTTTTCGTCGCTGAGTTGGAACTCGTGACGGCGACGCGACGCGATGGCGCCTTCGACGAGGTCGCTCCGCTGGAGCTTCTTCAGATGCTGCTCCTCTCGGTCGACCACACCGACCTCAAGGTCGTCAGGGAATACGAGCGACGCTGCGAACAGTCCCTCACCGCCCTCCTCCTGCACGGACCATGCGCCGAAGTGGACACCCCTGTCACGTCAAGTCGTCCACGCGCAATGCCTCTCTAGGTGTGGCAAACTCATAGCGGTCACACTATCCAAACTCTACGACATGGCGGATCGTCTGCCACTGTTCTCCCAAATCCACGCCCTCCACGGCATTCTGCTCTCCAAAGATGCCTCCGGCAACAGAATCTCGAAAGTGAGGCGTGGGATGGGAATGTGGAGGGAGGATGAAGGAAGGGTGTGTGTTGAGTAGGATGTGAAGTTGAGTATGCTGGATGCGGTGATCTTGTTCTGCAAAGACCACGGGGCACACGTGATCTCATCCCTTCTGTCCATCATCTCGACGGGCGTGAAGGATCGCAGCGATCCCCTGGCACATCAGCCACACGCATTGCTGCATCGACGCTCGTTTCTGTCGGGCTCTGTGCTTGAGCAACGATTCGCGACACGCTGTCACATCACAAGCGGAATCGTTGAAACTCGCCGAACGTCACATCAAAGTGATCCATCTCACTCCATTGGCGCGGGAACATGGATGTGGAAAGCAGGCAGGGAAGAGCGAGGAGATATGGGTCGCCGGATTGCATATGATTCGGGAAGTTGGTCGAGCCGGAGCGGCAACATTGTGGCTGGTCGGTGGTGCTCCATACGAGGAGTTCTTCAAACTCGTTCTCCAGACCTTGAGTGACCCCTCTGCTGTATCCATGCCTTCCCACACTTTCCACTAACGTCACATCGCTGATTTGCTTAGTCCATTCGGAGCGCCTGCAGCGAAGCGCTTGGCGAACTGGTGGCGGTCTTGAGATCTCCCGTTCTGCAGGAGGCCGCCGAAAGAAGTGTAGGACAACAAAAAACAGAGTTTACAATGCCTCGCTTTTCGATCGTTTTCCGACACCCTATCTCACACTTTCTGCGAATCCACACTCCTCAACAGATGGGTGGGTAGCCTCACAGCACACCATCGAGCAAAAGAGTGAGAAAGCATCTGTCTGTATCTAGTCCATATATGTGGCCGCTGCGAAGCCGTGGGTCTCTTATCTCTCCGCTCTGGAATCCCATGCCGCACCAGACGAGAACGATCTCGTGTGTCATGCCGTCGAGCTCATCGGCATCTTGTCCAGGCTCCCGACCCTGCCGTCCGACATCAGATGCAGAGAAGCGGCAGTGCTGAAACAGCTGGTGGGTCACTTGGTTGAGCCCGTTCAGAACTGGAACCAGTTACGCTATCGTAACTTTTCAGAATGGGTGTCGGCATCTGTGCACGTTTCATTGCTGGAAGCACACGCACATTGCACCGTCCTGGCAGAGAAGGGCCAGAATCCCCTCTCTTCAGAGATTGTGCAGAGTGCGCAGAGGCCAGTGTTGAATCCGCTCAAGATGCTGTGGCTGGGGTGGCTCACAGACTACATGGTCCTCAATCGATGGAGAAATGAGCTGTGGAGCGGACTATCAGTTTCTCGTGCTCTGCATGGACAAGCACGACGTCCACGCCGTCAAGAAGATCTCGTTCGACGCCGCATGGCCGATCGTCCTGAGAGCACTGGCGCTTCACGCGTCCTCGGCCGAAGAGATGCTGTCGGACGGATCGTCTCCGGAGAAGTCCAAATCGCTGCTGGACATCGAACCCATCTGCATCTGTCTGCGTGTGCTCAAGACATTGGTTGGCACAGATTACATGATGGATCTCTGTCCGGCCAACATCTGCCTCGAAATCATCGAAATGATCCTGTCCCTCTCTCAACAGGTCGACTGTCCTCATCTTCCTTTGCTTGGGGGATGAAGATCTCTGTTGGATCAGGTCACTCATCCCATATGTGGTCTCTGTCGTAGGAGGACGCCACGCAATACAAGCACTTCTCTGTGGTGCTCTCTGTCAGCGAACTGCTCCTTGGCGTGCCAGCTGAACTGACAGAATCTTACATCGGGCATCCAAACTTCATCTCCACTCCGCTGGACTGCATTCTCTGCTGTTCCAGAATTCTATCACCCTCTGATCTAACACAGGCAGCAGGTCGGTGATCCATCCTCTCATGCGGCATCTAGTAAAGACACACAATGGTTCTGGCAGAGACGCAAGGTTTGGAAGGCGGAAGGGAGGATTGTTTGGTATGCGTTCACAGAGTGCTCTCCTCCGCTTCTTGGCTTCTGATCAAAGACTGGATCGGAACTCTCGTGCAACATGCCATCCACAGCCTCGGTCTGTCTCTTTAGATTCTTCAGAATCCGACGTAGCCCCTGCGTGACGCTGCAGGTCACGAGGTCGTCTCGGATGCGGTCCTGAGATCCGCATCCGAGCTGCTGAAGCTGTGCGTGATGCTTCTGACGGAGAACGGAGGTGACGTGATGAACGGACACGAGACCCTTCGACCGTTCGACCTTCCTGGATGGATGGTCTTTTCATCGCTAGATCTCATCAAAAAGACATCTCGTGCACTGGAAGAGGCAGCAGCAGAGGGACCGTCGAATCCCTGCAACATCGGTACGCCCTTGAACACCCCCAACGTTGAGTTCCTGTACGATGGTGGCATAGGCTGCCATCTCTGTTGATGTTCGTCTTCGAGATGCTCTCCAGTTTGACATCAGCAAATCCAGATCTCAATGTCGGAGAGTTGCAGGTAGCGTCGACGGCGTTTCTGTCGGAGAGGCTCGAAGTCTCGAAACAGACGGAGATTCAGCTCAGTGTGCTGAAATCGCTGAAGACGTTTCTGCAGGAGACGTCTGCGAAGAAACTGTCTTCGAATCTCACCTTCCCTCTGCTGATCGAATCGATGGAATGCTCCGATGCCGCATCCCCGACGCAGATGTCTGTGGAACTAGAGGTTTCAGAAAGGCATCCAATCGGCCGTGGGCGGCGATCTGCAGAAGAGGGACACGTCTGCTGCACCGTATACCGAAGAATGGAAACCCAAATGATTGTTGCTTTCCCTGCATGATGTGGACAGGGATCTCTTCCAAACGATATGACTGTCGGCAGGGAGACTGCTGAAATCCTTTAAACAGACTCCCGTGTCATGCGGATAGCTGCAGTGCACCATCGACACCGTCGCTTCTGGCAGGATGTGTCAAATCAAAATCCATCGTTCTGCTTCAGACGCCAACGACATCATTACGTCCATTGTCTCGATTGTGAACTTTGCTGCGAACTCGTCGTCTGCAGATAAGTTTACGCATTACGCGACACCACCGTCGACGAGGTTTTATCGTGCAACCTGCGACCGAAATGCAAGCTCGAGCGCCGGACGAAGGGCCCAGCCAGACTGGGATACCCGCATCGGAAATTGGAGGAAGGTCTGTTATCGAAGATTCGAACGCAGAAGGGTGTCACGACCCAAGACTTCTCCGTGCTGTCGTTGCAAAGTACAACATTGACAGCACGGCGTCTCTGGTCGCAACATACAACACCACCAGTGACAAAGGCGAACGAGCCGTTCTCCTCGGATGGTTGCGCAAGTACGACAGTCGAAGCGAAGAATGCCTGACTCCCAAGTCTGTTCTCGAGTACTCAGAACTGGCGAACATTGCGCCCCGTTCTCAGAACGATAAGGGCATTCTGAAGAGTGCCGTCGATACTCTCTCTTCGTGTCTCTGCCAAAGAGAGTTTCTCAAGCCCAATGTCGCAGTTGCCCTCCACAGAACACTCGTGCTCGTTGATTGTTCTGCTTACGGCAGCGTTGCGGATCTAGTAGAGTTAGCAATGAAGCTCTCGGACAGTCTTTCTCCGAGACCCAAGCTTGAGAGAGGAAACTTTGCACGACATGAAGCGACATTTCTCGCACTGCATCAAACCTTCTTCCTGTTGAACAAAATCAATAGGAAGAGCATATACGAAAAAGAAAAACAAGCGCTTCGTCGATCCATCGCGGAGAAGGAGAAGGAGTTGGAACTCTCGTGCGAGTATTACCCGGTGAACTTCCATTTTAAAGCCCTTCGGCAGGCAGTGGAGCGCATCGAGGTTAAGGACCCTTCTTCTCACGTCTCGCAAGCGATGTGGTGTGGATTGTGTGGACTCCTGCACGTCCTTCACTGCCTCAGAACTCTGACGAACTGCGATATCGATCCCACGGCCATCATGGATGCATTCAGAAGACTTCGACAGGAGACCGTCGCATTTGGCGTGTCCAAGAGGCCGTGGTTCGACGCATTTCGAACCCTGATGGCGACGAGACTAGAAGCGTCGAAGGACGAGATGAAGCTTGCGGCTTTCGTGTCCGAATGGGATGCTGCAATCGAGCCGCAGAAAAAGACAAAAGGAGACGACTTGAAGGCGTTGAGGATCGGCATCCTCCAAGAGATGAGGCAGCTCGCGAACCAGACTTCTTCCGAGAATGTGCGTAAGGAAGCCACGACGAAGCTTCTGACGTTGACGACCAACCGTGCAATCTTCGGAGAGTGGTTCGAAGATGCAGATGTCTTCACAGCGTTTCTCGACGCTCTGCACGAAATCCACACGATGAGCGGCGACAATCAAGAAACAGCCGAAGCGTTCCGGCAGATGCAACAGTCCTGCGAGGGTCGCGCTAGAAGCGCGTTGGGAGCTTGGCTGGGTGGCGATGCCATGGAAGACAAGCTCGAGATGCGACATCGACAAGAAACAACGTATGCAGAGTGCAACAAGCTCTTCGTCAGAATCAGTCGGGACGTTGGATACGTCCCCTTAAGAACAATTCGGTCTAACATCAGAGATCTGAAAGAGAAATACAAGCACGACAACTTCGCCAAAGTGAGCAGCCACCCGAGTAGCGTTTCGACCGAATCGAGATCGCGTTTCTCTCGAAGGTGCCCTCCCTGTTCGGAGCGGAGTTCGGATATCACGTAAAGGAAATGGAGCATCACGTTGTCGTGTACGAAGAGATCGTCGAGCGGACATTGTCCAAGAAAAGGGAAGGCCGAGCAGAGGAGGCGGGAGCAGAAGATCCTCCGACTCAAGAAAGGGACCATCCAAGAGAGCACTACGAACAGAAGAGAAAAGTCGCGAATCCCATTTCGCTGGAGGATCTGTTCAAACCAAGATCCTTGAAGGCAAGCGACCCGGAGAGCGAAATCAGGATGGTTCTTCTCTACGGAAATCCCGGCTCCGGAAAAACGTGCATCAGCAAAATCATTGCACACAAGTGGGCACTAGGTGAAATCATGCATGAGTTCGAAGCAATCTACGTCGTCCCAATCAGGAGGATCAACGTCGCAAAGTCCAAAGGCCCGCATGGACTAACATTGAAGGACGCAGTTGCACAAACATGCTTCCGCGAGAGAAGCGGCGTCGAATACGAAGATCTGCTGACGCAAGTCGAAGGCGACCTCGATCTTCCTACCACTCTGTTGGCGTTCGACGGATTGGACGAGGCTGGCGAAGACGCCAGAGAGCTCGTTCACGAAGCGGAGGGGCGTCTGTGCAAGTTGCTGATACTGACACGACCGTACAATCTTCAACAGATACGAGCGAGGGTCGACTGCCAGTTCGAGTGCCTTGGATTCAACGACCAACAGTTAAGAAACTACATAAACAGGGAACTGCGACAGGATGAAGCCACGAGGCTCATCCGTTCTCTGCAACGGGATCGAGGGATGTGGGAGACCGCACACACCCCGGTAACGGCGCACATCATCTGCTCTCTGTCGAGAGAACGCGGCATCGCCAGCGAAGATCAAGGGAAGAGGGCGAGCATGTTCCACATCTACGGCGACATGACGAACTACGTGTGGAAGAGGTTCAACGAGAAGCAAGGAGCGAAAGCGGCCAATAAAGATATCGTCTTCGGCGACCTAGAGAAGATCGCCTTCGAGGCACTTCGGAAGGGACAAATACTGATCGAAGAAAGGATCGTTGAAGGTCACGCGACGTCCACAAACACGACGGGACTCTTCAAGGAGAGCGGATTCCTCCTGTTCCTTATGGAGGGACAACAATACCAGTTTCCTCATCTCACGTTTCAAGAGTACTTCGCCGGGAGATTCATAGCCAGAAGCTTGAAGAACAAAGGATCGGACGACGAGAAGCGAGTGCTTAAGTTCGTTCAAGAAGGGAAGTACAATCAAAAGAATGACGTGACGATGCACTTCGCAATGCACGCATTCGCGAGAAGCCGCGGAGAGGATGCACTGAAAACGATGCTCTCGACTTTTGGCGGCCAGCCTGTCGAAGTTCTTGGAGTACAGCACTTTCTCTTGAAAATGCGAATTCTTGAGGCAACCCTAGAGGAAGCAGAGGAGGACGAATTGGAAGACCTTCTGGAAAACGAACAAGCAATCGAGCTGGCCGAGGGTGCTCGTCAACTCCTCGAGCGCACGATCGATGACGTTCTGATTCGCGAAATCGTCGTCGAAGAGTTCCAAAACCTGTCCTTCGTTGTGCAAGGATTTCCTCGAGTTCTCGATGCCGTTATTGATGAGGTGAAGAGAATTCTAGGATGCTCGGATCCTTTAACATGGAAGACAATGGCTAAGACCAAAGATGTCTTAAAGCTGGCAAGGAACTCTCCGAAACAGAGCCACATACTAATCCAATTCGTACTGCAACTAGCAGAAAAACGCAAAGGCTGGTGCAATCAAGAGGAGTGCTTCAAAAGACTAAGTTCAATCGCGGAACAAATGCCGAAGCACGCCGGTGAGATTCTGCCGACGCTGGCCAAGGGGTGCATCGACGAAAGCTGGAACGTGCGTCGTTATGCGATGGAGGCCATCGGCCGCGCCGTCGCGGCGATGCCGCGGCACGCCGACGAAGTTCTGCCGACGCTGGCAGAGTGGTGCGTCGACGAAAGCTGGGAAGTGCGTCGTCGTGCGATGGAGGCCATCGGCCACATCGTCGCGGCGCCGCAGCACGCCGGCGAGGCTCTGCCAACGCTGGCGAGGGGGTGCGTCGACGAAGACTTGGACGTGCGTCTTGATGCGTTGGAGGCCATAGGCCGCGTCGTCGCGGCGGCGCCGCAGCACGCCGGCGAGGTTCTGCCGACGCTGGCGAAGGGGTGCGTCCACAAAGACTCGTACGTGCGTCGGCGTGCGATGGAGGCCATCAGCCGCGTTGTCGCGGCGGCGCCGCAGCACGCCGACAAGGTTCTGCCGACGCTGGCGAGGGGGTGCGTCGACGAAGACTCGGACGTGCGTCGTTATGCAATAGAGGCCATCGGCCGCGTCGCGGCTGCGCGGCAGCACGCTGGCGAGGTTTTGCCGACGCTGGCGAAGTGGTGCGTCGACGAAAGCTTGGATGTGCGTCGTCGTGCGATGGAGGCCATCGGCCACATTGTCGCGCCAGCGCCGCAGCACGACGACAAGGTTCTGCCGACGCTGGCGAAGAGGTGCGTCGACGAAAGCTGGGAAGTGCGTCGTCGTGCGATGGAGGCCATCGGCCGCGTTGTCGCGGCGGCGCCGCAGCACGCCGACAAGGTTCTGCCGACGCTGGCGAGGGGGTGCGTCGACGAAATCTGGAACGTGCGTCGTTCTGCGATGGAGGCCATCGGCCGCGTTGTCGCGGCGGCGCCGCAGCACGCCGACAAGGTTCTGCCGACGCTGGCGAATGGGCGCGTCGACGAAAGCTGGGAAGTGCGTCGGCGTGCGATGGAGGCCATCGGCCGCGTCGTCGCGGCGGCGCCGCAGCACGCCGACAAGGTTCTGCCGACGCTGGCGAGGGGGTGCGTCGACGAAATCTGGAACGTGCGTCGTTATACGATGGAGGCCATCGGCCGCGTCGTCGCGGCGGCGCCGCAGCACGCCGACAAGTTTCTGCCGACGCTGGCGAAGGGGTGCGTCTACAAAGACTCGAACGTGCGTTATCGTGCGATGGAGGCCATCGGCCGCGTCGTCGCGGCGGCGCCGCAGCACGCTGGCGAGGTTCTGCCGACGCTGGCGAAGTGGTGCGTCGACGAAATCTGGAACGTGCGTCGTTATGCGATGGAGGCTATCGGCCGCGTCGTCGCGGCGGCGCCGCAGCACGCCGACAAGGTTCTGCCGACGCTGGCGAAGGGGTGCGTCGACGAAAGCTCGGACGCGCGTCGTCGTGCGATGGAGGCCATCGGCCACATTGTCGCGGCAGCGCCGCAGCACGCCGACAAGGTTCTGCCGACGCTGGCGAAGGGGTGCGTCGACGAAAGCTCGGACGCGCGTCGTCGTGCGATGGAGGCCATCGGCCACATTGTCGCGGCAGCGCCGCAGCACGCCGACAAGGTTCTGCCGACGCTGGCGAATGGGCGCGTCGACGAAAGCTGGGAAGTGCGTCGGCGTGCGATGGAGGCCATCGGCCGCGTCGTCGCGGCGGCGCCGCAGCACGCCGACAAGGTTCTGCCGACGCTGGCGAGGGGGTGCGTCGACGAAATCTCGGACGTGCGTTATCGTGCGATGGAGGCCATCGGCCGCGTCGTCGCGGCGGCGCCGCAGCACGCCGACAAGGTTCTGCCGACGCTGGCGAGGGGGTGCGTCGACGAAATCTCGGACGTGCGTTATCGTGCGATGGAGGCCATCGGCCGCGTTGTCGCGGCGGCGCCGCAGCACGCCGGCAACGTTCTGCCGATGCTCGCGAAGGGGTGCGTCGATGAAGGCACGGACGTGCGCATTACTGCCAGAACAGCGTTGGATGGGATTAAGCCCGAGAAAGTTGTTTTCTCTGCAATGTCAATTCTCCCTGCGTATAGAGCTAGCCTTTTTTTCTTTTTTGTGCAGCACGCATTTACGTTAGACCCGTCTACAAGACGTAAAACAGCTGCCTTTGTCTTGCATACGACCTCTTCTCTCGAATTCGGAAAGTGGAGTAAGGATGCTGTTGACGTACTTGTTGGGTTTCTACGCCGAGAGGTCGACGAGAAGTTTCCCGGCTTGTTAGGACATCTTGAAACGTAAGAGTAATTTGCAAACACAAATCTATGTCCTCGCTGCTGAAAGTCGAGTGGCGGACACGTTTTAGACATTCTTTTTTTGATCCGTCTATTTGAATACTCCACCTGTCAACATCACACCAGCTATTCCTACTATGCCAATTTGGTCAAGAATTCTGAAACAATTGTTGTTGTCCCTTGTTCTATGAATTCAAATCGAATGACAGTCTGTTTGGCGTATCGTACCATGGGTTTGTATGTAGTGGAACAAACTCGACAATTTAAGAAAGAATCCGCTACCGTTTGCGATGAAGTTACTTTTGAATTGCGCACGAATTCAATATCATAAAACTGCCGCCAAGTATCGTAGTAAACCAACCGTTGGCTCATGTATGTGTGTGTCAGTCGCCAACATTCAGTCCAGCTTGCAAAGAAGAATTCCTATCAGACTTTCTCTGCGCTATTGTTCATCGTTGACTCATCGCCCGCGGAAGCTTGTTATTGCGATGAATAGGACGATGTAAGAGATGTAGTGAGGTGACAGGGGCCGGTGCGATAGGACGGCGCGCCGAGTTTCTGGATGGGACGCGGTGTCGTAGACAACACGGAGTCTATTTAGCATAAAGCTCAACTACCTAACGCCACAGGGACCAGTGGATCAAGTCGTTACGGGGTGAAGCTTGTGGCAGAGCCGATTGATCTTTTCTAGTTACCTGAAACTCGTGGAGAAGTTCCACGTGAAGCTCTGGAAGACCTCCAGGCGCACGAGGTAATACTGTGTAGTTATCTGGATGTTGTGTCGTGAGTTTGTCTTGATTTGTTTCTCTGAGTTTTCTCTGCGAATTTACTGAGTTGTGTTCCTAACTCTCTTGTGCACTTTCTACCTTCGAGTCTTAGTTGTCACCCGGTTTCTGCGAACTCCCCCCCCTCGTCCCGGCGACTGCTCCATAGATCGGGCCGTTTGTGCCGCCGTTCAGTCAAGAGGTTATAACAACGTGAATCCTACCACGGGTTAGGAGAATGGGTTGGCTGACGCGTCTTCGAGAGGGAACTCTGTGGCGCAGCAAGACATTTCGTCGACAAAGATGCGTGACCGACGGACGGTACCGTGGTTGCCCGTCGACCTATGCGGCGCAAAGAGCAGAAGGCAGAGGCATGTGTGCAGAACGACGCGCTTCATGTTTGTGCAAACGCGATCGCCAGAGGAACCGTGAAGAATCGTTCGTTTGGACTGAAATGCGAGGTTTGACAGAAGGCACCGACGAAGATGCGTGATCGAATCTGTAGGCTGTCCCGCTGTCATGCGAATCTACCAGACATTACCAGTCCGCCTCACGGCCATTTGCGGAATGTGTCTAACGAGGGCAAACCTCGAACGTCCGTTTCCGGGAGCCTGAGCGCGAAAGGGCAACCAGACGGCGTTCTCGCTTGTGTGAAGTGCTTTGCTGCGGTTCGTACTGCACCCGCCGTCTTCGCTCAGTCCGTTCTCTGACTGTGACATGGGAATCATTCGCTCGGGTGAAAACGATCTCTTACCATTCGGAATTGTCGCAGCCGTCGGGAGCCAAGAAGACTCCGGGTCGCCGTCCTGGCGAAAAGATCGACTCTGTGCGAAGAAGATGAACGTCGAACGGACTATTTGAAGAAACATCTTGAGAGGCCATCCTGGTAATAGCTGTGCTTGAACTGCTGCATGACACTGTTCTTTGCATCGCTACCTGATTCCCCGCCGCGCTCTTTCGGCGGATCGTGTTCGTGTGATGTGTCTAGCGCCTTCCGTCAAGATGTTCTGAGTAGTCAGTAGTCTATCACAAATGCCCCGATGAAATGCTCGCCGTTAGAGATTTGAAGATCTGATGGGTGCGGACAGGAAGGGTTAGATGCAACTGCACTATGTTCTCAGGTCTGACGATGTGAATCGGACTTCAGACGTCACATGTGGATAGGAGTCGATCCTTTAAACGCAACTAACCGTCCATTCTAGTACTGCTGCTGTCTGTTCGTCCTGCGCGACGACATTCATCAAACTGTGATCTGTTGCAGAGGGAAACAATTGGTTCTGAGCTTCACTCTGACGAGCCAGCACAAGAGTTGGCAGAAGTGCATGACGGACACCGCAGACCACGGGACGACGACAGAGTCCTCGCCCCACGTGCGTTCTAGCGATTACACGAACTTTTTGAAGACGCTGTACCAGGTGAATCATTCGGAAAATGATTAGTCCGTCGTGGACACGCGACTCGTGTCTTGAGAGGCGAAGACCGGCTACCGACAAGCGACGGAGGTGCAGGATGAAGCACCGCAACGACATGATTGTATATCGAAGAAGAAATCGGCCAAGGGGCATTGGGAGTGTGATTGATCGTTGCCTCGTCGGCTACTAGGATGGTCCTCTTTCTTTTGCTATATCGAGGTTGTTGTCGACATCGCCTGTGACGGTCCTTCCATGACGAACTCCCTCGTGCGATTCGACGGATGGCGATGGATGTGACCGTCGCGTCATCGCTCTGTCACGGATTCGACAATGCGCATGCATCTTCACGTTCACGTCTCTTCTCTGACCATCCTGCGCAGTAGGTCACGCGATTCTCGCGTCATGCATGACGTCTTGTTCAGTGCCCTTACATAAAGGCTGTCGCCTTTCCTGAGAAGCACTCCCTTGTCTGCCTTCCCTTGTGTTCCGTCGCCGGAAGAACTCGAATAGATTGGCAATCGCAGCACGACCGACGTTTCTTCGACAGAGAACCGCTGTTTCCGAATCGCTCCCCGACGGTCCGTGGTTCGTTGCCTCGACGGACTCCGCTCAAGCGCATGGCTCTCGGCAGATGACGCGCCTGTGGCTTGCGGTCTGTCTCCTCTCTTGTCTCCTGCTCTGCGTCGCAGGCCAGAAGAAGTGCAAGAAGAAGCATCCCTACGTTGGACTCGAATGTCCCATCGCCACTTACGAAAACGAAGTCCATTGGATGCCGCATGAAACACCCGTCCAACGCTGCGCTGTTCTTCAGGTGTCCGGCGTCGTCGTGCCCAGGAACGACTGCTCCTTCCGAATCCTGAATTTCACGTCAGCATCTGAGCGATCCCCCTGCGTCACATCACCGGTCTTATGCTTAGATGGAACGGTGAGGGACCTGCCGTCTACGTCACGACCTTCGCAAAGCCGTTGGAAGACGGCGAGGTTCCGCCGGACGACGAAAAGACGTTGCTGGAGATGCTGCCTCCTGGAGATCCCTACGACGGATCTGAGGTCCTGACCTTCAAACTGCCCAAGAACTTGACTTGGAACGACATCCGAACAGTGTCCATCTGGTACGCTGTGGACTCTGACCTTGTCTCCGTCACTCGGTGTATGCATGACTTGCTCGTAGGTGCGAAGAATATGGCATCGATTTTGGATCGGCCATCTTTCCTGACCCTGAGGACGTATGAGAGATCCGTCGACACTTTGATCTTGTATCTTCACTCAGGCATTGTCGACTGTAACATAAATCATCCATGTCTCCGAAACACGGGTGACTGCTTTTGTCTGTGGGGGATATCCAAGTGACAGGCCCCTCCTGAACCGGCGGCTTTCTTGCTATCCACTGTGTTCATTCGCGTTCACTGTTCGGAATCTGCTTCGACGAGGATGGGGACTGCAGGTTCTGATCGATGAGGTGCGCAGTCGCGTGACGCCAGTTCGAAACGCATAGCTGAGCCCTGGCTACATGCGAAATGGATGTTCGTCTTCTTCGCACTCTGCTGGGAGCACGAGGAGTCCGTCCTCTTGAGGAAAGACACCTTCGCGATCGATCGATTGCGGAAGGCGATTACGCAGGAGGTGGAAAGGCAGTCTTCTGCGCCAGGAGATCGTCATTGAACGTTGAAGCACCCCGGCGGTGACCACAACCTGTTCGGAGACGCGTCGACGTGCATTTCGGCGCATCGACGGGAAGCAGGCCTCTTATCTGCTGACAGGACAGTGAAGACCAGAGCATGTGGAGGCGACCGACTTGGAAAATGTTCGGGCGCAGGCGTCGGGAGTGTTGCATGCGACGGGCGGCCGCGTGTGTTCACTGACGTCACATCAAAACCACGCACCACATTCACTGTCAAAATGGGCCGGACCAACCACGCCATTGTCCAACGAGCAATTGACAGTGACAGCTTCTTCTGACGAGGATGCTGCCGCTGGCATACAACAGCAGAGAGATCTCGAGATGCATGACTGCTTCCTGGTCTCTGACGGCGATGACCAATAGACAGGGCATGCCAATGGACTCCCCCCTTCGTTTTGCAATAGACAAGGGTGATAGATATGACATAATGCATGACCTACTGGCCCGTGTTGTCCGTCTCATGAGAGAGGTCGAAAATCGCAGTCTATCGTGATCTTAAGATGAGAGCTGGCTGTCCATACCACCCAGCGTCTATACGATGTCACATCCTTCGAGTGTCCGCGCAGCTTCACTCGAATAAACGTTTGCTCTGTGATGCAATAGCAAAAGGCATCCGGACAAGCGAACGTGAATGACATCGAGTAGTTGCCATGCTGCCGTCTTTCTTCTCAACAACGCCTTCCGCGAATGGCGATCGTGGATTTAGAAACGACTTCTTAAAACAAGAGCAGTCTGAAGAAAGGAAAAGATACCAGGGCAGAACAACGAAATGCATACAGAAGAAACTGTTACACGCACGAGAGGTTGGGTTCTTCATTGTCAGATCGTCTGGACAAACAGACTGAGACTGCGCCCCGACACAGAGCTCAGTACTGTCGGTTCAGGCAGAATGGCAGTCATCGTCAGAGACGGCATCCGTGCAAGGAGCAGCGTCCTGTCGATCTGGAGAAGATTGGCCGTTCCTCATCGTCGCGATCAGATTGACTCTTCTCGCCAACTCGGGAACAAGGAATCGGGCTTTGACGGAGAAGGAGAGGAGACCCATTCCGTTCTCGTACGTCGCCAGGAAATCAGGATGGAGGAGTTCCAGCTTCAGATCCGTGATGAGGTGAACGCCCGCGTACATGCGATAGAGAACGTAGGCGAAGAAGACGGCATTGGTGACGAAGGCGAAGACGAACATAGAGGTCGAGCCGAGCCGACTGGATGTGGGGTCGACCGAGATGACGGCGGAATAGAACACGACGATGGAGCAGACCAGCGACAGCGTCTCCAGACAGTTGAGATCGATGGAGTTGTTCACGGTGACCCACGCCTTTGCCAGTTTCGGCATACGCACCAGACGGAAGAGTCCTCCGGCGTAGTCAGGAAAGTACGATGCGTTCTCCGGAACTTGAAACGGACAGACGAGGGCTTGAAGGGCAACGGCCAGAATCAGGATGCCCGCACACAGCGTCGCCTGTAGACTGGGACTGAGGTGTACTGCGAAGGAGACGACTGCGGCGATCATCGCCTTCCTGGTGAGAATGACCGATTCCCACGATCTTCTGAACCACTCCTTCTTGTAGGCACGGTAGATGAACCAGTAACGGGCGATGAACTCGTCGTTTCCCGTGTGCTTTTGGTTCAGAGGCAGCCAAACGATGATCAGCAGGACGAAGAGGAGGGCGAGAGCGAGCCCCAAGAACCCGACGATGTCAAGGGGTAGATGTGCTCCCTGAAAGCAGGTCACTTCTGTATCCACTGTCCACACCTGTCGATCCATGGAATCTTTGGAGTACTGCTTGTAGGGATGGTCTTCCGGTAGCAGTTCTTCGACCTTGACGCAGTTGACTGCCATCAGCAACTCTCGCACGATCTTGAGGTAGAAGAAGTGTATCGAGACGATGGAGATAACAGTGAGATACGTTACGAAGCGCACCAGGCTGATGCTCGACGACGGGCTGGCAGAGAAGGATCTCCATGACTTGAGCCATAGCACGAAGCAGGAGAGGGCGCACACCGATAGCAGAGCGATCAGGACGATCCAGGGGATGGAGAGCCGGGCCCACGCAGCGGCAATCGAAGCGGGGACTCCGCGGTTCTGGAAGGAGCATTCGACTTCGGCAGACATGACTGCAAGGGAGAGACCGGAGACGGAAGCTGCTTGCACACACAGTCAGTCTACTGCCAGTGTCTGTCCTGAGGTACCTTCGGCCTTCAGCAGACCCTCCAGGTGTGGTCTCCATTCCAAGTGCACCCCGAGTGCAACGCTGCTGATCTGTAGGTAGTTGATGAGGATCTAGGGACGGCGCCCAATTCGAAACGCGATGGGGAGATGCGGACGGAGCGCACCTTCAGGGTTTCTGTCAGCTGCACGGTGGACACGAGGCACTTGGCGATGAGGATCTGGTCCTGGAAGGCCGTCGTTCCGCCGCCAGCAGAGTCGGGACTCGCTGCCAAGCACACCGCGATCGCAGAGGTTTCAGTTGGCACTGTGAACTTGCGAACCTCCAAACTGTCTGCTCCGCCTTGGCTCGACGGTTACGGCTCTGCTGATGTGCCTCGATCGCATGAACAACTGACGCCTATCTCTCAATGTCTCGCGCTCTTCGTGTTTAAGATGTTCGATGGTGGAACCCATGGAGGCCAGCGTGATGGCGCAGAGGACTCCGACGAATAAGAATGGCCAGACGCAGCTCAGGAGAAGAAAACCTGTCGACGAACTTCCACTTGGACACTCTTCGCAGTTTCCTTCGTAGGAGTGACCGAACCCAGATGCGCAGGATCCACAGAGGAATCCTTCGTAGCCGTCGCTGCATTGGGGATAGTCTGCGAAGCTCGGCTCCGGTTCTTGCTCGAGAAGACGAACGCCCTCACGCACACGGACGGGGTCATCGTAAAACGACTCCAGTCTCTGCCTCCTGCCGTCGTAGACGCAGGCCTTCGAATTGATGCATTCCCTGAAGACAGGGGAGAACGGATTGGAGTGCCAGTAGCCGTCTTCAGGGACCATTGCCGCGCCTCCTTGGCACTCGGCATGGCTCTCGCAAGGTCTGCACGAAAGCGAAGGGTCCAGTCCGTAGAACCCCCGAGGACACAAACTGCACTCCCTGGCCACTGTTGTCTCTCCTACGAGGCACTCCCTCGTCGAGAAGGGGATCTCAAGTCGTATGCCTGGGTTGCTCTCGCTGATGATTGTCAGCGTGTCCGAGATGCCGATACCGTAGGCGAAGGTGCTGTCGATCACGGCGACTCCTTCAACGGTCGTGTACCTCAGGCCTCCCGTGATGGATTCGGAAACGAGTGCCAGCGTCAGATTAGCGTCGGCGATGCCGCGGGTGATCGTCTGGTTAAAGGCGTCCTCCACGGCGATGCGAAGCTCTGAGGAGCAGGAGGCGTTCCCCCTGTCTGCTTCGCAGGGAACGGCCAGCCGCTCGCCGCTTGCGACGGTCTTCAGAGGTCCACGGTGGCCGACGACAGACAGACGTGCTGCCCTGGATCCCGCGTTGGCTCCCTTGCCGTTCACCTCGCCGAGGCATTCGTTGTCACGGATGTCTGTACAGTGCGCCAGCATCTGTTCCCGTTTCGGTTCGGCAGCATCAAAGTCCGAAACGATGAATCTATCCGTGTCCTCTGGACGGCAGGAGAAGGCGATGCCGTCCGGGACCGAAGAAAACACTCCACCGGCGTACTCTGCTCTGTTTCTGATGACAGTGACGTTGTGGAAGAGAAACCTTTGACAGGAGGTGATACCGAACAGGGCAGTAAAGCAGGACGTTCTGTTGGACCTGTTCCAGTAGAGGTCTTCCATGCGGACGGCCATGCCACCTGCGAAGGGCACTGGAAAGAGAGCTTGGGGTCTGAGAACAGGCAAACCTCCGACCACGGCCTCGTTCTCTGCGAAGAGTGCGTCTTGGAATGCGATTTCGACGATGCTGAAGGACGCGACGCTCTGGAGCTCCAGATTGAAGCCGCCGCCGCATCCCTCATCCGACTCGGTCAAATGACGGACCGGACCCAGATGACTGGTCTCGGCAGCGACATCTGGGTATGTCGTGTTCACGGAAGGAACAGGCGAAAACGTTCTTCGCTCTTCGATCAGCCTTTCGATCTCCGGCGACGTCGATCGCAGTGCCTTGTTCCCGACGAAACGGGCTCCCTCGACCTGTACAGCGTGCACTGCTGAGACAACGATGTGACAGATCTCAGAGGTAACGTGCATTCAGGGTCGAGAAGGCGTGGCTTCCTGGTAGATACTGCACGCCTCCACCCACTGCCGCTATGTTGTTCCGTATGATCACTGGGCGTCCGTCGTTGGATGCAAAAGTGACGTTGGGAGCGTCGAGGATGTCGATGCCTCCCCCTACGATGGCACGGTTGTCTTCGACCAGCAGATCTCGGAGCAGAACCCTCATCGAGTGGCTTGTAATCGTCAGCCCTCCGCCAATGCCATAGGCAGTGTTGTTTCGTATGATTAGCGCCGAGAGGTCGAGCAGCCCTACGCGAACAGTGACTTACTGCGCGCGGGAGCAACAGCGAGCAAGGATACTGACCTCCGCTGTTCGACGCAATCGCCCCACCGTAGTAGGCGCACGCGTCCTCGAGGACGGTTATGGCTTCCGGGTCATCTGGATCGCGCTCTGTTCGGAGGAGGGTCTGTCCGGCGGAGAGTATGATGCCTCCGAAGATGGACTTGCTTCGACGGAAGCGTGAACCGGAGATGGTCATACGGACTGTCATCAGATGGAGAGTGCCGCCGCTAACAATGGCGGCGTTTCCGTCGAGCTGACACGCGGTCATCTTATTGTCCGAGATGGAGCTTCCCGTTCCGCGGAAGTAGAGGGCTCCGCCGACGACGGCTCGATTGCCGAAGAACAGAGAGTTTTTCAGCGACCATGTGGCCGCGCGCTCGTCCATTGCCTCGTACGCCAGAGCTCCGCCTCTCTCGTTGTCGCCACCGAAGGCGACCGTAAAATTCAGCGCATCTCTCTGCTGTCTGCAGAAGGCGACGTTGTCTCGGAAGACGCTGTCCGAGACAGTAAAGACCCTGTTGAAATCTGTATCCACTCCGCCGCCGCCCCTGTCCACGACGCTGACGGCGCCGCCGCCTTTGCATCCAGTGTTCGCCACGAAGACGGAAGCTCGGATATCGATGGAGAGGGGACTGTGCGCTAGGATGGCGCCTCCTGTGCCGCAGATTCGTTTAGCCTCGCTGTCGTTTGCCACAGATGTCTCCTCTGCCATGTCGTCCGCTTTGATCCCCAGAACTGCATTCCTTGCAAACTCCGAATCCTCAACGATCAGTGACGCGTTTCTGCCGCTGCGTGTGTAGATGGCTCCTCCAGCGTTGGCCGCTTCATTGCCCTCGAACGTCGACATTCGGATCTCAAGGTTCGCGTTCTCCGCAAAAATGGCGCCGCCGTTGAGCGCGCTGTTGTTGAGGAATAGGCACTCGCGAAAGCGTAGGGACAGACGACGACAGGACTCTCCGGGACAAGGACTGGTACGAACAGCAGCGCCAGATGTCAGACGCTCCGCCTGACCGTTCTGAGAAAACTCGACGGCATCGAACTCCGCCGACTGTGCACCTCTGGACAGAGACGACGTGTCTGGCTCGACGACGACGGCCGAATCGCCGCATCCGACGAAACGCAAACGCTCGAGGCGGACATCCGCTCCTCTACAAACCCCATTCCCTAGATGGATGGATATCGCGACGCAAGGTCTGCCACACCTGACGAACAAGGCAGTGACGGCGCCGTCCGTTCGGCACCGGATGGTTGTCGGCTCCCTCCCTCTTCCTTCCAGCACGACCTTGTCGTGACTGCGGATACTGACGGCGCTTTTCAGGGCGATCTCCTGGGTGTCGAAGACGATCCTTCTGTCAACATCGGTCACCGCAGCGATGGCGTCGCGGAGGTCGCGCTCCGAACGCACGACGATTTCCCTTTCGCGTTGGTCCCGTGGCAGAGCTCGGTGTCGATTACCATCTAAAACCAGACGCTCCAAAGCAGCTCTGCGGAGAGTCTGCACCTCGTTGTCCATGTATTCGTGGCGGCAGGAGGATGAGAGCCACCACGATGAGTACGTGACATGTCGTTGCTCTTCTTCCAATCGCGTGATCCGCTGGACGACGCAGCAGCGCGTCGGGCGTTCGCGTCTTTATCTCTTCGATGGCGAACGAACAAACTCTCATATTGAAAACTCCGAAAGCACAAGGTTCTCAGTGGGATCCAGTTCACCGAACGCGTCCCGTAGAAGAAATGACGTCATCCGTCGCTGACTGAGGGGAGAGACACGACAGGTCGATTTGCATTGGCGGCTCCTTCGATCCACCACCACGATGTCGACCAGCAAGACGCCGACCAGCAAGAAACCCGTGCCCGAGACGGTGCTTAAGTATCGCAAGCGCGTTGAGGCCTGGTCCGCCGAGAAGGCGGCGAAGGAAAAGGAGACGACAAAGCGCATCGAAGACAAGAAGAAGATCGTCTTCAAGCGCGCCGAAGAATACGTCAAGGAGTACAGACAACAGGCGAGTGCACTTGGGTACCCAGTCTCGCAGTTGTTCATTCCCTGTGTTTGCAGGAGGAGGACCTGAGGCGCATGGCCAGGGTCGCCCGTATCGAGAAGGGCTTCTATGTGCCGCCCGAGCCCAAACTGGCCTTCGTTATCCGCATCAAGGGCATCAACAAGATGCATCCCAAGGTGAGGTGCACGGATCCTCGCCAAGACACGACGGGAGTGCGCGTCTGCAGAGCCGCAAGATCATGCAACTGTTGCGACTGCGGCAGCTCTTTAACGGGATCTTCATCCGCATCAACAAAGCCACTGTGACGATGCTGCGACTCGTGGAGCCCTACATCGCATGGGGGTATCCAAACCGTAGGACCGTCTCTCAACTGATCTACAAACGCGGCTACGGAAAGGTACCCCTCACCTGTCTGCAGGCAGATCTCCCATCGGCCGCTCTACCTTCAGGTCAACGGCGATCGCATTCCCCTGAAGAACAACGAGATCATTGAGGACGTAGGTGTCGATGCGCCTCTGCTGTCGTCACCCCTTTGCCTTCTAGGTGCTAGGCGAGCACGATATCATCTGCATGGAGGACTTGGTGCACGAGATCTGGACAGTGGGGCCACACTTTAAGGAGGCCAATAACTTCCTCTGGCCCTTCAAACTGAACGCCCCTCGCAACGGCATCAAGAAAAAGAGAAAGCACTTCGTCGAGGGAGGCCAAACGGGCAACAGAGAAGACTTCATCAATGACCTCATTCGTCGAATGAACTGACGCCTCTGTGTAATGCGCTGCGTTTCGCATTGCCTGTGCGTCATCGTCAAGTTATCTCATCTCCTGGGCTGCCCTCAACTCTTCCGTCCGTACATGACTCTTATCGCGAGGCGCGCCAGATACTGTCTCCCTCTTTTCCTCTGCCTCTGGCCACTCTACTCCATCTTCTGCGCCCTGCATTATCGCCTTTACGACGACGCTTTGGACAATGGTCTTCTTCTGGACGAAGCATTCGAAGGATACCTTCGACACGAGACGTCAGACCTGGTGCCCGAACGCCTCGACTCGGATACAGACGACGAAGGGACACAGATGCGCAACGCCTTCGTCGAAGCCTATCCAGCACGACAACAGGAAGTCCAGTTGACGTTCACCAAAGACGTCCAGCATCGCATGGCCTCTCCTTTCAAATCACACGAGGACCTCGAATTCGTTCGGCATCTCTTTCGGCCCATAGTCTCCTGTCCCTCCCTTTACAGAGCCGGCAATGACTCTGCTGGTCATTGGCTGTGTGGTCTGCCCACTTTCCTCAAGAGAAAGCGCCGCTGTCACATCTATGCGTTTAACTGGAACATCACGGATGTGACGTTTGAGGAGGCGATTCTGGAGAAGACCTCTTGCCTTGTCCATGTGTTCGATCCTTTCCTCTCGGACGATGACAAGGAATGGCTGCGCCATATGCATCCCCGTCTGAAATTTTATGACTTTACTGTGGGATTAGCACGTGATACACGTTATCTCTTTGACGAACTGGATCCGGAACTGAAGTCGGTCGAAGAGAAGAATCTCTATCAGATTACACAACTGTTGCGGCACTCGTGGATCGATGTGCTCAAGATCGATTACAGAGGCGAGACGTCGATGAAGTTGGCCGAAATCGTGTTGCATTGGAAGCAGGTGATAAAGATGACGAACACATCTCGGCCCTTTCCTGTCGGTCAGGTGCTCTTCCAGATGCCGACAAGCGACGGCGATGCCCTTCAAATTGCACGAAGGATTGTGTCTCTGATGAACATGGGACTGGTTGTGTATCATGCCGAGGTCTATAACGGAACGGAGTATCCCTTGGAGAACGTCGCCTTCAGTTTAGTCAACCTAAAGAACTGGCGTACATTCAAGGAGATCGATCGTGTCTGAGGGAGCTACGGCGCGGATGTGACAGTCCAGCGCGTTCGATGGGACAACGTTCCTTCGCTTGTATCGGATAGACGCGTATATAGGCAAAGGTGTCAATGGGCAGTTCTGTCTGTTCAGAATAAAAACGCGCCGCCGTTTGACGCGCCGCCGTTTGACGCGCCGCCTCTTCTTCAAAGCGATGCTTTGACGCGTCGTATGGATATGCGTCTAAGACATGGTCACACTTTCAGTCGCTGAAACGACGTCGGGTTAAAGAGAGGGATGAGTTGTGATAGGGCGGCGTCCGTCTTGGGGCGTTCGCGTCCAAACCGTTAAGCCGAATGGCATCTCCCACACCCTCGGTACGCATAACTGAATGGATCTCTCTACTAGGCAATGTCTGCACTGTCGTGTGGACTGACCATCAGCAGCGCCTCGCTCCAAACCGCGACGCCGTTTTGTGTCTCTCGTCCGTTTCTCACACTTTGTTTCGAACGTCATTTAATGTGTTTGTTTGTTCGACAGATTAAGATACGCCGCCTCGTCTTGCCGCTTCGGCGGCGGCTTTTTCGTCTTCGATCTCTTTGACCAGTTGATCTACTTCCTCATCTGAGAGCACACGCAATCCTGTGTCCTTCTCCATCACTGCCAGCTCGATTGTCTTGCTACTGGCTTCCACCGTTTCGAGCAGCGCCCGCAGCGCGAGTTTGATCGTCTGCGTTCCGGATGTCTCGACAAAGTGCTTTTCCAGGTAATCCTGCACCGTCTTGGAATTCTTCCCGATCGACGTGCCCTTCCACGAAGAATAGATGCCGGATGGATCGGTCTGATAGAGCTTCGGTTCGCCTTCGGGGTCAAATCCCACGATCAGTGTCGAAATGCCAAACGGACGCACTCCGGTGCTCTGAGTAAACTTCTGCTGAGCACCTGTCACATCACACAAACGCCGTCGGTCGGTCACACTTCCGCCAGGTCATTAGCGCAAGTGTACCTGCAACGTACTTCGTCAATGCATCGACCGAAATACGTTCATCCAATGAGAGCTGTGTGCTGAGAGCATGGACACGGGCCTTGTTGATGAGCACGCGTGCATCGGCTACCAGTCCAGCAAAGGCCAAACAGATATGCTCATCGATTTTCACGATCTTTCGAACCGTCCGAGCATCTTGCAGCTTTGCCACCGATTTCTTCTCGATCCCTGTTGACCATTTCTCAATACCTGGACTCAATAGGGACGCTAAGAAAGCTACCGAGGGCAATAATATCTGTTCCTTTGACACCGACAGCCAATGTGCCTTTGCGCACCGCTTCCAGAGCGTACTCCACTTGAAACCTAGCAACCAACCGTCGCTAGAGGAGCTCGGTGGCTCTCAAAGATCACGCCAACGCACAAATGGCCATCGGGTGAGAAGACGGTGATCGCTCGATCGTACTTCGCCGCCATCGTCAATCGATGCGAAGACGCCCTTTGAATCGAACGAATAATGACGCCCGTCCATCCATGCGTTGACGTGCGTGTGCCGTACGTACGAACCATGCGGTGTGGTGCCACTCAAGGCAGTCGGCGAACAACCCTTCTCCCTCTCCGCCCTCACACCCGCAGCACGATCTCGCACTCCTCGACGCACATCCCCTCGCGGATACGGCGACCTCGGCAACGAGGACGACTACAATGTCGCTCGTCGTCTCTCGACTCCGACCAGACGAAGGTCGGTGGGTCATACAGTCGCCTGAGCATCTGGACGCGATATGCCGTAGCAGGTCGCTGAGTGGCTCAATATCGCTTTTCCGCACAATGAAGGATTCAGAGACGAATCGGATAGCGCTCTGCGGGAGGCTCTTAACGAGGTGTGCAACATGACGCTCTCGGCGTTGCTGCGAGAGGAGGAAAGCGAGATCCTGTCCGTACAGTCGGAGCTCTACGCCCTCGGCGAGTTCTTCTCGAATCAAGGTCCGGCGATCGAGATCTGCGATGGACGGAACCGAGCGATGTGTGTGGGTCAGGAAATCGCAAGGCGGCTGTGATGATGTACATTCTCCATCAGCTCTGTGCACACGAAGTGCCCGAAATCGCCGATACGTTGGACGGTCTCTATCGAGAGGCCTTCGTCAAGATCGGTGGAATGCTGGAGGACAGCGGTTGGGAACTGACCCGCGAGGGTCAGGAAGAGACGGATGCTACCGAGACGTAAACATCGAGTGGGTAATGCGCGCATCGTCGTTGACATTGTCACCTCCTTCCATCGCGTCGTCTTCGTCGCCGTCGTCGTCGAAGTTGATCCTATCGCGAAAAGTTTCTCTTTCGATGAATGTTCCATTGGATGCCACGGCGGCGCTGCCCGAAGAACAGAAACAGGCGCTGCTGCAGTCGATCGAAAAAACGCAACTGCGAGACAGGTCACATCCACACCCTGCTCTTCCTGACCCAACCAAAGCATCGATCTCTGCAGTATGCGACTCTACAACAGTCTCGTCGAGCGCTGCTTCAACCACTGCATCGAATCGTTCCGCAGTAAGACGATGGACAACGCCGAAGAAAAGGTCGCCGTTCAGCTGAATAAGGCGGCGCGCAAAAGTGTGAGATGATGTGACGTTTAGTGTGTGCGAAGCTGCTGTGGGAAGTTCTTGGCGCACTCCAGTCGAATCGGTATGCGCTTTGCTGAGCTCAGCGCCGAAATGGAGAAGCAACAGATGGACCAATTAATGAAAATGCAACAAGACAAGGCATAAATCTCTTTAAGCTGATGCGAATGGCGAACGCGAATGGACATTTGCGTTCGTTTCGATTCGATGGTGTCTCTGGCAGTGCTCTCTTTGAAGATGCGGCGCGTCTCGTTTCGCGTAAGCCCCTCGCGATGCGACCGGGAACGAGGGTCGAGCTCTAGGCGAGCCATGCAACGTCGATGTCTTTATCGAAGTGACGCATGGGGCCGGAACGGCGACGGTCATCCAAAAAGGCACCGAAACGATGCTCTTTCGTGCACCCCTCACGCCCTCCTCGGTCACGCCCTCCTCCATTTTCCCAAAAGAACTGAGACATCTGTGAGGGACAGGTCTATCGGCTCATGCCTCGGAAATTTCTGTTGAAAGGTGGAGATGGGGAACGGGCGTTTTGCCTCAGTTATCCCTCCGAAATCGAGGCCAATCGATTCCACGCCACATTGCAGAATGCCTTGACGTCATCGCAGGTTCGATTCCTCGACTGGATCGATCGACAGCGATCCCCAACGACCTGCGTTATGAGTCAGGACAACGGTGAGAGTTGGTTTGATCGGAAGACGGAGAAATCGAGCTCCGATCTCTACTTCCATTACTATGGCACTCTGCAGCACCAGCAGAACATGTTACAGGACTGTGTCCGAACGGGCACCTATTACATGGCCTTTGTCCGTAACACCCTCGATTTCCACGGGAAAGTGGTGATGGATGTGGGCGCCGGAAGTGGCATGCTGTCCCTCTTTGCTGCACAGGTTGTATCTCTCCTGCTGCCTGTCATCTCGCACGTTCTCTGCAGGCTGGTGCTCGCAAGGTCTATGCCGTCGAGGCCTCTCCAATGGCACAGTATGCCCAACTGCTCTCCGAGCGGAATCCGATACAGGGCTGCACTGTCGAAGTGCTCGAGAAGAAGGTGGAGGAACTGCAGATCGATGAAAAAGTCGATGTGCTGATCTCTGAGCCGATCGGGACACTCCTTGTCAACGAACGCATGCTGGAGACATACATCTTTGCCAGAGATCACTTTCTGAAGCCGGGTGGAAAGATGTTCCCAGTACAAGAGGCATCCCTCTCGCATCTCCTGACCGAATCTGTGTCTGTTTGCAAAGACCATTGGTCGCATCCACCTGGCTCTCTTCTCCGATGACGTGCTGTACCAAGAGCTGTTGTCCAAGGCGACGTTCTGGCTGCAACAGGGATTCTATGGAGTCGATTTGACATCTCTCCACGAGGAAGCGCAGAAACAATACTTCAGTCAAGTACTCTCGTGATCGCTTTTGTGAGATCGATGGTGAGATGGAGGATGAAGGTGGTGGTTGATGCCTTCGATCCCTCTCTCCTGGTCTCCAATACCAACATCCATGTGATGGACTTCTCCTCGATGGCCGAGGAGGAACTCTACGACATCTACATTCCTCTCAAATTCGACCTTGGTCTCTCTCTCCTTTCCTATGGCCTGAGATGAAAGGCGTCTTTGTGGGTAGGACGG
Source organism: Botrimarina sp. (assembly GCA_965263145.1). Lineage (GTDB taxonomy): Bacteria > Planctomycetota > Planctomycetia > Pirellulales > Lacipirellulaceae > CAYGQU01. The sequence goes on along the minus strand of CBDHGO010000004.1, from coordinate 62,917 downwards.
CCATGTATGGTGCACGGACTGGGATGCTGGTTTGATATCTTCTTTAGTGGCAGTACGCGAGGGGAGTGGCTGACAACGGCGCCTGGATGTGCTACGACGCATTGGTTCCAGCTGCGTTGTGTTTTGCCGCAGCCTCTCTGTGCTGTCAGCGGCAGTCACATCATAGGTAGTCTACGGTTAAAGGCCCATTCAAAGCAGAGCTATCTCCTGGACCTATCACTAGAGATGACGCCTCCTGCCGACGGGGTTCCGGGGAACAAGATCCAATTCACCTACGATCTCAAGGAGCCCTACTATCGACAGCTCATTAACTACTGGCAGACACAAGTGCCGCCGCCTCCTGCCCCGCACACATCGGACGGGATATACCCCGATCGATCCGGCTATTAATCCATCCAATACGATCCGTTTTCATCGACACGGGAAGGTCATTTTTTCTTGTGATGTGAGAAGGAGTGAGAAAAGAGAGTCATCTTCAAATGGTCGTCCATAATGTGTGTTGGATATGAATCGCCTCTGGTGTACTGTCCTGCTGCCGCTGCCGTTTTTACGATGCTGTGATCAGGACGCCTCTTGTGAATCTGTGTCGTCGGACGTTTCTGTTCTGCTCCGTTCCTCTTCAGACGTAAGGATCGGGGATCGGTCTAGGAAAGACTCTTGTAAGACATCCCATTCTGGCCCCTCGACCTCCTCCTTCTAAATCCACACCCCAATCGCTCCATTCACGATCGGTCCATACCATCACCACCTCTTCAGACGACCCCTCGACGTCTGGCTCCGCCAAAACGGAGTGCTTCGCTGCTACGGCCTCTCTGTTATCGATCTGTCGCTGTTTGTGGATGCGAGACACGTTGTTCAGGATCTGAACGACGCCTCTAGAGGACACAGTATCGTATTGGTGCCGTTCTGTGAGGCAGAGGATCACTTAGTGGCCAACCGACGGAGCTTCTTCTCTCGGGCATCGTGTACTGGATCTTCACCCAAAGGCGGAACCTCCTGTACAACACACGTGTCGATCGAGAGCAGTGGCAACGTCTCCTGCGGCCAGCCGCACACAAACCACTCCATGTTTTCGCTTCTCTCTCTGGCGGCGTCTTTGCACAGCCATGGACATCACACTACCTGTCCCATCATCCTTCTTCACAGGAGGCGTCTACTCAATGAAGAGATCGATCAGATAATGCCACGAATGGCGGCTCGAGTGAACGAACGTACCTTTGTGGGTCTCGTGGCCATGAGTTTGCCGAACGCAGCGCGTAGCTCTCGTCCCTTCTTCCTCAGCATCAACGGGTTTCGCTCCATGCCTCCCCCGTCGACCTCGTGCTCTATATCACACCCTCTGTCCAGATTCAGCGTCGCAGATCGGACAAGCATCTTGCCGGACGCCTCTTCTGCATCGGAGAGGAGCGCCGCCGTCGGCGACGACGTCGTTTCATGTGCCATAATGCATGCATCCATCCCATCCGACGCACGACCCTTTGTCATTTCGCGTCTGTTTACTGCGGTTCTCAATCTGTGGACGCGAGATGTGCAGCCCGACCGTCTGTAAGGATTCCCTCTCCAACGAGGCTCTTCAAAACGACGCATCTGTAGGTGGGACGTTCTGTCTGCTGACCTCGATCTTCGGTATCGCCTTCCTAAGCATTCTCGCCGTTCTTATCAAACAAGACTACAAGTGACCGACCCTTCAAGCCCGCACTCTTGTCAGCCCCTTTTTAGATATGTGGGAGAGTGGTACGATAGAGATAAAACAGACGACGGAATTCCAGACGATACTATGAAGAACAATGCCTCGGACGTTCTGTTCATCACAGCGGGTATCTATGGCGTCTTCGCGGTGTTCTCTGTGGGCCTCCTCGTTTTGGGGTCGAAGCGCAAGTGAAAGGTTTTGTCAAGTCACATCACGATTCCTGTTTCGGTCTTAAACATCCAATACACTCTTGATCGGGCAATGTCTCTTTTGCCAAGTTTATTGGGTTTTCCATCATGCATCCACTCTTCGCGGCGGACCCACGGGTCAGAAAGGCAGCCGAGGACGACGCCACCTTTCCACAGCATCTGCTCTGACGGCCCTTTGGGCTCAATCACTTCTACAGTATCGATAACTTCGTCCGGCGGCAAAGCAGAGAGAACATAGCGCTCGAGCATATCGGATAGGCCTTTGAGGTGACTACAGGGACCCACGACGAGGATCGAGGTGTAAAGGCGGCGGCGATGGTCGACATTCTCCGCCGCCGAAATGCTCTGGACAACGGCCTGATCGAGAGAGATCGCTAGGTATCGAGCAGAGGGGGCCGTTTGCGATGACCCGGTGCTGTCCGGATCGGACAGGATCTCGGAATAGAACGCTTCTGAGACAGGTCTAGAGGATTCGGCCACTGAGACGGCATGGGGTAAAAGCAGGGAGGGAAAGAAGAGTCCCATCGGTGCCACACATGCAGCGCTTCCGACGCTGATGTGACGGGTCTCGCATTCGCCTGGCCTCGATGAGCGAAAGGACCCGCAAACGGACGAGGCATTCTGAATCTGGTTTTCCAGAACAGCCTGTGTGCATTCTTGTGGTAGAAAGCAAGCAGCATCGCGCAGCGCGGCCAGCTGATATCGATCGTACGGATGCAGCGTCGGGCAAAACTCCGATGGCATGGCATCCTGCATCATCCAGTGAAGTGCCTGGCTGATGTGACGTCCGCCATAAGGCAGGACATGGAGGGAATCGGGCATCAGCACGCCATCTTCGATGCAGCTAACCGTCACCGCCCCTTCATCCATGTGCACAATACAGCCGCCACTGGTGCCCTGACCGAAGGCGGCGGCCGTGGAGTTTGAATGGACGACAACCTCTTTAAAGGCCATGTCTAGGAAAAGCACATCCAGCATCACTTCGATATCGCCCAACGCAAAATCGTCAGGGACCAACAGAACGACACCAATTCGCCTCAACTCAGAAGCCTCGAGATGCAGACATGATGTGACAGCTGCCGACCAGATGTGCTCGAGATCCGTTCGTAGCTGAGGGCAGGAACGGGTGCGGTCCAAGCCGCCGATGCCAAAGGGATAGACGATATCATAATCTTCCAACGAGATACGACGCAGCATCTCTTCTCCTGTCACATAACGACGACCGACCTCATCCTGTTGCATCATCGGATGGGTATCCCGTCTCTTGACGCTGCTTCGCTGCAGACGCTCTTCTACAAGGCCCAGGGCTGACAGTGCCTCACCATATGCCACATCTCGTGCGCCGTTCTCCGCCTCTGTCAACCTCACGGGCGTTTCACATCTTCTAGGCGAGACTCGGCGATAGGCCACCACGTTGGGGAAGGTAACTGGCGTCGGGTCGTTGCCGAAGCCAAGGATAACGCGTTCCGTTGCCGGAGCGAGGATCACAAAATCTCGACCCTTCTGTTCTATGAGATCGACATTCGCCATTGCCACGGCATTGCTTCGGCGCGTACGACACAATGGACAAGGCAATGCCGTCGTTCCACAAGGTCGAGGTGAATGGCGTCGATATCTCTTCGAAGCCATGTCGCGTGACGGAAGTGGAATTCAAAGGACTCCAACGCACCCAGGCGCATGTGATCGAACGCCAACTCGACGCCGTGCATCGCGCCAAGACACTCGCCGAACTCTATACGGCCCTCCACGACGTGATCGCAGATTTGACGCAACTCGACGTATTCTCTGCCGTCGACGTTTCCATCGCAGAAACGAAACGCGTATGTGGGGTGCGTCTGTGGGCGCGTGTGAGTGTGTGGTGGTTGATTAGGGGGACCCAGACACCTGTCGTGTCGAGTTTAGCTTTGTGGAGAAGACGTTTTGGACGTTGAAGGCCAAATCGTTTGTCCAAGGAGCGGAGGCAGGTGTCGAAGGGAGCCTAGGATTACGTAATCTGAGAGGTGTGGGTGAGAGAGTGACGATGTCGATGGAGTACGGATCGCATCGTCTTCGAGAATCGGGCATTGAATACGTGGTGCCCAGAATCGGCGGCTCTGCGACAAATGTGGGTATCGCATCTCGTCACACCTGTCACATCATTTCTTGTTCTGTCTAGCTCTACGCCAAACTGTTCAACTTCACGAAGTCCAATTATCATTTCACTTCCTATGAGGAGCGGCTAAGGGGTCTGGCCCTTACACTGGCCAGGTGAGGATTGTCGGCAATGCATTGATGTGACAGGTGGATGGTTGTAGTCCAGATCGCTCGCACGCGCTGAGTTATGAACTGGGATGGCATCAACTGTCGGATGCGCATCATCAGGCGTCGCCTGCGATTCTCGATCGGTTAGGACACCAACTCAAATCCTCCCTTCAATACCAGATCCTCTACGATCCCCGTGAGGCACGTCAGCTCTCAACCGGCGGCGCCGTCCGTTGGATGACCCAATTGAATGGGCTACTGCCGCACGCATCCGTTGCCAAGACGTTTAAGAATCGACTGGATGTGCAGCTATCGTGGAAATGGCTTCCGTGGAGTTCGCTATCGATCGGAGCCGCCGCCGGACTAGTGATGCCCTTGAGTCGCGCCTTCCGGACGACTCAGACATCCATCACCGAACGATTCCATCTCGGAGGCGTCGATTCGCTCAAGGGGTTCCATTCCTATTGCCTCGGACCATCCATGCCATGTCGTTCCGTCCACAACGCCACGCCTCTGAAGAGAGCACGAGATTACCTGGGCGGCGACGCAATGGCATCCGCCTACGTTGCGGTGAGCACCTTGTCTCTATCTGTGACCGTGACTCATCGATCGGCATCCGTGTTCAGTTGAACCTCTTTCAGCGGAGTGCCCTTCGAGATCGGATGGGACTCTATGCACATGTGTTTGGAGATGTGGGCAATGTGGCGGCGCTGTCTTCTTTGACGAGTGGTCCTCTCGGAGAGAATCTCAAACGGTTTGCTGCAGAGCATCGAGCATCGATCGGTGCCGGCATCGTTCTGCCAACGCCTTTGGGGAATTTTGAACTGAACTACGTTCTGCCGATGAGATTCGGCAAGAACGATAACATCCGGTCCGGATTGCAGATGTCTTTTGGTACCGATCCCTTCACAGCATAACTACCAAACACATTCTTAAGCATCCCACTCCACTCCACCTAGACCATTCATCTGACGCGTTTCCGATGGGAATCTCGATGCGCGACGCCTCAAACCGCAACGGCGTTCTCGGATAGCGTGAGACGCTTCGTGTCTTTGCAAACGATGGATCATCGTGTGTCCTGTGTGGGATGCCTGGAGACTGAGGGTGGCGCATCGTGGGTACGGTTGTCCGTGTTGGCGGCGATGATCAAGTGCCGTCGGTTGTTTGGCAGAACGATGATGCGAGTGAGTTGCTCGATGTGCTTTCCGAGCTCTGCCCAGATCTCGTCGTCGAGACACTGGTATTGACATTCGACACGTGCGACGAAGAGCCGAAGCGCATTGCTTCGGTCGACTGCGATACCACAACCGATGCCTTCACTTGGGACCACGTGCAAAAGGCAGATGCCCTTGACATAGGCTCCCTCTCTTCACTCCTTTGAGTCGCGTTCGAAGTTTTGCCGCACTCAGGCGACGGCACATTCATCGACTGGTCCAGACTTCGAGCCATTCTGCCACTGGAAGGCGATGAGGGAAATGGCGTCGATTGGCCAAAGGAGATGACGATTCACACAGGAGGACGGTTGTTTCTCTGCGTCTTCGCCCGGCGCGAGGAGACAACAGGTTACGAAGTGGCTGTTCTCAAGTGCGGGCAGAATCGCTCAGAGATGCAGGCCGAGCATTTCGCCAACGAACTCGGACGATACCTGAAGATCGCCACCCCGAGATCACGCCTCATTCGAAAACAGGTCTCTCGACCTCTGGCATCTCGTGGCCTTCATACGTGACGAGGCAAGGTTGGTGATGCATGGAAGACTGCCCACGATGCCATCTCTGCTCTTGGGACGACGGTTGCTGTCGATGCCGTCCACTGCATGAACGACCTTCTCTGTTTGCTCGTCATGGAGTACATCGACGAGACGTCCCATCATCCTCCGAAAACGGCAAGGGTACGGCGCGTTGCACCGGCGCGTCATCTGTCGTCCGCTGCAGGATGACGGACAGGTCTGCGAGGATTTTGGCAAGTTGTTGGCGTTGGATATGCTTCTTGGAAACGCCGACCGATTGCCGTGTGCGGATCTGAACTGGCGTGGCAATTCAAGGAATGTCCTTTTCGGTTCGGTTCGGTCGAAGCATCCCAGTCAACTCGTGGCGATCGACTCGCGCTTTCCGCGTCAACCGCCATCTTTCCAAGTCCTTCACGAAAACGCCACGCTGCAAAAAGTGGCGGAGCTGATGCTCAACGACGATGAGACGGGAAGGGCGATGCTCGATGTCCTTCAGTCTTCGTGGCCAGTGTTCACCTCCACGACATCGACGATCGATGGAGAATGTCTCGGGCGGTTTCGGCAAGGATTTCGACAGGCGGTTTCCAAACTGCTGTCTTTGAAGGTTGGTTAAACGCCCTTCCGTCGCGATCGCTGATGGAGAGGTATGGTTTCCCAAGGGGCTCTTCGAAATGATGCTCGCTGAGCTCTCCGCAACGCTCCGGCGATTCATTCAGGACCTGGAAAAGGAATCGCCATCGTACAGAGCGCACGCACAGAGGCGGACGTTTTCAAACATCCTCTCCGAACAGCCACTGCCCCCATCACTGCTCGCCAAGAAAGCAACGCCAGAGAAGATCAAGATCATCATCAAGAGATCCAAACAAAACGAGATCGTCTATCGCAAACTGGAGTACTGGAAAGATGTGATGCAACAGAAAGGCAATCCATCGCTTCGGAGACACCCCGGGCGATCTGTTCTGAACAGGCAGGGCGCTGAAGAGAGCAGTCGAGGACTGGCAGCAGCGACATGGGGTGGTGTCCACGTGTCTGATGGCCGGTTTCCTTGATGGAACCCATCCAGTGGCCGATACCCACGAAACCAAGTTGAGATTGGAGCACATGTTGCGTCGTCTTCGTCTCCTCGAGAGTGCACACCAGACAGAGAGACCCTCTCGGATTCTCGAGCACCTCTATCTGGGAAGCGCCCTGTCTGCTCAGAGTCGTCACACACTGAAACGCTGTGGCATCACAGATGTGATCAACGCGACCACGGTGACCGAGACTCCATTCCACTAGGAGGACGGCAAGCGAGTGCCTTTGTAGGAGGTGGAGATGGTTCTCGGTGGCGATGCGTTTCGATGCAGCAGAATTCCGTTGGCGGATGGCAATCCAGAGAACTTCGCCCGTTCGTTGACCACCGTGTTTGATTGGATCGAGGCGGTGCAGGAGAAGGGCGGTGTTGTCCTGGTGCACTGCTTCGAAGGAAGATCCAGATCCGCAGCGCTCGTGATCGGTTACATCATGCAGTTTCGCAATCTCTCCCTCAGAAATGCCCTGGTTGAACTCCGGATACCCCTGAGAGAGCGCAAGGGGCGTTTGGTGTTCTTTCCGTAGGCGTTTGTCAAATCGCAGCACGCAAAGACTCGACCGTGTATGGCGTTTCTCAGAGAACTGTCGGAACACGAGAGGCGTCTCTTTGGCTCGTCATCTGTTCCTTGTGTCGAAGATCCGAGGCCTTCCGTTAAACGCTGTCCTCTTTGCGGGATGGAGACGGGAGTGTCAGAGAAGAGCTTGGAAGTTCACATGCAGTCCAAACACAAATCTGCGACGGAGAAGTGAATCTGAGCGTTACAGACATGCATGCATCTGAATAGAACAGACCATTCACGGCATTTAAAACTGTGTCCAAACCGCCGCGGCGATTATTCATTCGCAAATCGCGCGTTTGAAAAACAAACGGCCGGTCTGTCTGTCAACCGTTACGAAGCCGAATCAACCTTCTGTGCTATCGCTGAAAGTATGAGACTGACCGCCTTCGGTGTGTGGCTGTGTCTTCTGCTCCTTGCTCCGCGGCAGTCGACGGGCAGTCGCGGTACCCCTCGCCCACGCATCTGCGTCGACGCCGATGTCCTGCTGCGCTGCAGACTTCTCTCTCGATGACGCCTCCGCCAACTCTGTCCAGTTGAAATTCCCAGTAAGGCTCGTGTTGCTTTGACTTTTTACTGAATGACGGTTGCGATACCCTCCATCTACAGAAGATAGACGACGTACGTGATGGAGGTAACGAGACATGCCTGTGTTGTTCCTCGCGCACTCGGTCGCCTCGCTTCGTAGGAATCGACAACGTCGAAGCCGCGGACGGAAAGTTTAAACAGGTAAATGAACTGCAGCTAACGCCGCGGAAAGCGATCGTGGTGTTTTTTTGGTGCAGGTCGGAGAAGAAACTCATAAAACCTACCAAGTAGAATGCCCGTCGAAAGGGCAATGCAGCAACTCGTTGCTACCGTGTAGGGCGCGCTCGATGAAGGAACAGCCCATTGGGTTGTCGGTATTAACAAACGAACCCGACTTCATAAGGCAGCCAAGGATGGAAAAGCTAGACACGTGAAGGTCTGGACGCGTCTTGACTTGACTTCCCGTGCTTGACACCTTCGAAAGTAGGCTCTGCTTGATCAAGGCGTAGATATCGACGCCAAGGACAAGTACGGCCGGACTGCATTACATCTGGCAGCAATGTTTGGAGAGGCTAAAGTCGTTAAGGTTTGTCGATGAACGGCTGTCGTCTCGTGAGGAGTGGCCATTGGCGTAGATCCTCCTCGATAGAGGCGCAAACGTCGAAGCGATGACATGGAATCGCGATACTCCGCTTCATAAGGCAGCAGCGTACGGAAAGGATGAAGCCATAAAGGTCAGACGACGGCGTCCTTTGCTGTCTTATGAGGAAGGGCCGGCGATATAGATTCTACTCGACAGAGGCGCAGACATCGAGGCATATAATAGAGAAAGCATGACTCCACTGAATACAGCAGTGTTGGCCGGATTCGTTGAAGCCACAAAGGTCAGACGACGCAATGCTTTGTTGCCTTATGAGAAATGGTCGTCGAGGCAGGTGCTCGTCGACAGAGGCGCAAACATCGAGACATTGGATGAAGAAGGATTGACTCCTCTGCATACAGCAGTGTCTGTCGATGATATTGAGATGATAAAGGTCAGACGACGCAATTCTTTGCTGTCTTACGAGGAATGGCCGGCGCTATAGATTCTACTCGACAGAGGCGCAAACACCAAGAGGAAGGATTATTACGGATTGACTCCTCTGCATACAGCAGTGGTGTTCGAAAACAATGAAGCCGTGAAGGTCAGACGACGCGAATTTTTTTTCTGTCGTGTGGGGAATGGCCGTCGGCGCAGGTCCTCCTCGATGGAGGCGCAGATATCGAAGTGACGACGTGGGATGGCGATACTCCGCTTCATGAGGCAGTAAAGTGTGGAAACTCTGAAGCCATGAAGGTCTGTTGAAATACGCCTTCGCCGTCTATTGAGGAATAGCCGTTGACGTAGATCCTCCTCGACAGAGGCGCAAATGTCGATGCGAGGACTACAGACAGCTGGACTCCACTTCATATAGCAGCATACCATGGTGTGGTTGAACGGGTGAAGGTACATCGCAGGCTTGCTTAGATCCTGGGTATCGCAGTCCTGTGGCACAGGTACTGCTTGATGCCGGCGCGTCCAAGTCGGTTAAGAACGATGATGGTCGTACTCCGTATGATCTCATATGTCTTCATGAGTATAGAACGTGTTACGACAGTGAATGGTCTGAGCTCGAGTCCCTGCTGTCTTTATGAAGAGCGTTGGATTCATGGTTTCTAGCATACATTCTGTTACTTACTTTTGGTCTGTCATCTGTATGCCAGACATGTTCTAGTGCTTCAATTCGATGGTGCTGTACATAAAGCTCCGTCTCAGTTTGCAACTTCGAATGAAGGCGTTTAATGATTGAAGTGTGCTGTGCAAAACACCGTTACGCAAATCTCGCATCGGATGCGGCAGCTTGCCGCAGGTTTGCTGAGCACACTTCTCTGGATGGCAAGTTTACCGCCGATTAAGTGTCTATTCACCCGATCAGGTACTCTGTGGCGCAAGATCAGTCCGATCGTATGGCGTCGTCAGTTGAGCTACCGAACAAGGGTCTCGTGATCTACGCCGTCAGTCAGGAAGTGTGTGATCTTAATCGCCTGTGTCACAGGGCACAGTAAGACGAAGAGTTCAGGAGGAGAGGTGGTAAACAACGCTTATCCGTTGTGACTTCAGGCAACTCGAAGCGTCTCTAAATGGTCCTGCCTTTCTGGGCGATAAAGCATCGACCTCTCTACGCAACACAGTTTCTGACAACAGAGGACGATGTCAAATGCTAAGAAAAGCCAGCACGGATGTGTAAATGAGATGTCAATTCTTGGTCAAGTTCTTCTCTCGTGCAGAGAAAATCTCGGTCTCATGTCTGAGGCGTGTGACGCCGGACAGCGTTCATGTTCAACAGCTTTGCTAGATGGAGTCGTAAACGGCGCACAGGTTCTTATCTGCATTCCAAGAAACCGGCGGCGTTCTTCCGCGATGACGACTCTACTGGTCGAATCTATGCATGGACTGTCGCTTCTGTAGACAGACGGCGTAGTTTTGACCACCTTGAATTTTTGACTCGCTTTGTTCAATAAGCGGAGCAGTCGTCGGGAGCAGAGTTGGCACGTTCGCAGAAACCGGGTTACAACTAGATTCGGAGGTAGAGAGTACACAAGAGACTCAGCAACCGAACGCAGTAAGTTCGCAGAGAAAACTCAGAGAAACAAATCAAGACAAACTCACAACACAACATCCAGATAACTACACAGTATTACCTCGTGCGCCTGGAGGTTTTCCAGAGCTTCACGTGGAGCTTCTCCGCGAGTTTCAGGTAACTGGAGTAGATCAAGCGGCTCTGCCACAAGCTTCACCCCATAACGACTTGATCCACTGGTCCCTGTGGCGTTAGGTAGTTGAGCCTCATGCTAAATAGACTCCGTGTTATCTACGACACCGCGTCCCATCCAGAAACTCGGCGCGCCGTCCTATCGCACCGACCGCTGTCGCCTCACTACATCTCTTACAACGTCCTATTCATCGCAATAAAGCTTCCGCGGGCGATGAGTCAACGATGAACAATAGCACAGAGAAAATCTGATAGGAGTTCTTTTTTGTCGTAGTTTCGCATCTGCAAGCTGGACTGAATGTGGGCGAATGATACACACATACATGAGCCAACGGTGGTTGTACTATGATACTTGATGGCAGTTTTATGATATTGAATTCGTGCGCAATTAAAAGTAGCCTCGTCGTAAACGGTAGCGGATTCTTTTCAAAATTGTCCAGTTTGTTCGTGTACAACAAACCCATGATGCGACAATCCAAACAGACTGCCATTCCGACTTGAATTCATAGAACGAGGGACAACAACAGTTGTTTCAGAATTCTCGAACAAATTGGCCTAATGGGAATAGCTGGTGTGATGTTGACAGGTGGAGTATTCAAATAGACGGATCAAAAAAAGAATGTCTAAAACGTGTCCGCCACTCGACTTTCACCAGCGAGGACATAGATTTGTGTTTTCAAATTACTCTTACGTTTCGAGATGTCCTAACAAGCCGGGAAACTTCTCGTCGACCTCTCGGCGTAGAAACCCAACAAGTACGTCAACAGCATCCTTACTCCACTTTCCGACTTCGAGAGAAGAGGTCGTATGCAAGACAAAGGCAACTGTTTTACGTCTTGTAGACGGGTCTAACGTAAATGCGTGCTGCACAAAAAAGAAAAAAAGGCTAGCTTTATACGCAGGGAGAATTGACATTGCAGAGAAAACAACTTTCTCGGGTTTAATCCCATCCAATGCTGTTCTAGCAGCACGACGCACGTACGACTCTTCGTCGACACACCCCTTCGTCAGCGTCGGCAGAACCTCACCGGCGTGCTGGGGCGCCGCCGCGACGACGCGGCCGACGGCATCCATCGCACGACGACGCTCTTCCGAGTCTTCGTCGACGCACCCCTTCGCCAGCGTCGGCAGAACCTCACCGGCGTGCTGGGGCGCCGCCGCGACGACGCGGCCGATGGCCTCCATCGCACGACGACGCTCTTCCGAGAATACCTTGACGCAACCCTTCGCCAGCGTCGGCAGAACCTCGCCGGCGTGCTGCGGCGCCGCCGCGACAACGCGGCCGATGGCCTCCATCGCATAAGCACGCACGTTCGAGATTTCGTCGACGCACCCCTTCGCCAGCGTCGGCAGAACCTCGTCGGCGTGCTGCGGCGCCGCCACGACGACGCGGCCGATGGCCTCCATCGCACGACGACGCACGTTCCAGATTTCGTCGACGCACCCCCTCGCCAGCGTCGGCAGAACCTTGTCGGCGTGCTGCGGCGCCGCCGCGACGACGCGGCCGATGGCCTCCATCGCACGACGACGCTCTTCCGAGAATACCTTGACGCACCCCTTCGCCAGCGTCGGCAGAACCTCGCCAGCGTGCTGCGGCGCCGCCGCGACGACGCGGCCGATGGCCTCCATCGCACGACAACGCACGTCCGAGCTTTCGTCGACGCACCCCTTCGCCAGCGTCGGCAGAACCTCGCCAGCGTGCTGCGGCGGCGCCGCGACGACGCGGCCGATGGCCTCCATCGCACGACAACGCACGTCCGAGCTTTCGTCGACGCACCCCTTCGCCAGCGTCGGCAGAACCTCGCCAGCGTGATGCGGCGCCGCCGCGACGACGCTGCCGATGGCATTCATCGCACGATAACGCACGTACGAGCTTTCGTCGACGCACCCCTTCGCCAGCGTCGGCAGAACCTCGCCAGCGTGCTGCGGCGCCGCCGCGACGACGCTGCCGATGGCATTCATCGCACGATAACGCACGTCCGAGCTTTCGTCGCCGCACCCCTTCGCCAGCGTCGGCAGAACCTCGCCAGCGTGATGCGGCGCCGCCGCGACGACGCTGCCGATGGCATTCATCGCACGATAACGCACGTCCGAGCTTTCGTCGCCGCACCCCTTCGCCAGCGTCGGCAGAACCTCGCCAGCGTGATGCGGCGCCGCCGCGACGACGCTGCCGATGGCATTCATCGCACGACAACGCACGTCCGAGCTTTCGTCGACGCACCCCTTCGCCAGCGTCGGCAGAACCTCGCCAGCGTGATGCGGCGCCGCCGCGACGACGCTGCCGATGGCATTCATCGCACGATAATGCACGCGCGAGTCTTTGTCGGTGCACCCCTCCGCCAGCGTCGGCAGAACATCGCCAGAGTGATGCGGCATTTGTTCCGCGATTAAACTTGGTCTAATGACGCACTCCTTTTGATTGCACCAGCCTTTGGGTTTTTCTGCTAGTTGGAGTGCGAATTGGATTAGTATGGAGCTGTGTTTCGGAGAGTGCCTTGCCAGCTTTAAGACATCCTCAGTTTTAGCCTTCGTCTTCCGTGTTAAACGGTCCGAGCATCTCAGAATTCTCTTCACCTCATCAATAACGGCATCGAGAACTCGAGGAAATCCTTGCAGAACGAACGACAGGTTTTGGAACTCTTCGACCACGATTTCGCGAATCAGAACGTCATCGATCGTGCGCTCGAGGAGTTGGTGAGCACCCTCTGCCAGCTTGATAGCTTGTTCATTTTCCAGAAGGTCTTCCAATTCGTCCTCGTCTGCTTTCTCTAGCGTCGCCTCAAGAATTCGCATTTTCAAGAGAAAGTGTTGTACTCCAAGAACTTCGACAGGCTGGTCGCCAAAAGTCGAGAGCATCGTTTTCAGTGCATCCTCTCCGCGGCCACTCGCGAATGCGTGCATTGCGAAGTGCATCGTCACGTCATTCTTTTGATTGTACTTCCCTTCTTGAACGAACTTAAGCACTCGCTTCTCATCGTCCGATCCTTTGTTCTTCAAGCTTCTGGCTATGAATCTCCCGGCGAAGTACTCTTGAAACGTGAGATGAGGAAACTGGTATTGTTGTCCCTCCATAAGGAACAGGAGGAATCCGCTCTCCTTGAAGAGTCCCGTCGTGTTTGTGGACGTTGCGTGACCTTCAACGATCCTTTCTTCGATTAGTATTTGTCCCTTCCGAAGTGCCTCGAAGGCGATCTTCTCTAGGTCGCCGAAGACGATATCCTTGTTTGCGACTTTCACTCCTCGCTTCTCATTGAACCTCTTCCATAGGTAGTTCGTCATGTCGCCGTAGATGTGGAACATGCTCGCCCTCTTCCCTTGATCTTCGCTGGCGATACCGTGTTCTCTCGACAGAGAGCAGATGATGTGCGCCGTTACCGGCGTGTGTGCGGTCTCCCACATCCCTCGATCCCGTTGCAGAGATCGGATGAGCCTCGTGGCTTCATCCTGTCGCAGTTCCCTGTTTATGTAGTTTCTGAGCTGTTGGTCGTTGAATCCAAGGCACTCGAACTGGCAGTCGACCCTCGCTCGTATCTGTTGAAGATTGTACGGTCGTGTCAGTATCAGCAACTTGCACAGACGCCCCTCCGCTGCGTGAACGAGCTCTCTGACGTCTTCGCCAGCCTCATCCAATCCGTCGAACGCCAACAGAGTGGTAGGAAGATCGAGGTCGCCTTCGATTTGCGTCAGCAGATCTTCGTATTCGACCCGCTTCTCTCGCGGAAGCATGTTTGTGCAACTGCGTCCTTCAACGTTAGTCCCTGCGGGCCTTTGGACTTTGCGACGTTAATCCTCCTGATCGGGACGACGTAGATTGCTTCGAACTCTCGCATGATTTCCCCCAGTGCCCACCTGTGTGCGATGACTTTGCTGATGCACGTCTTTCCGGAGCCGGGATTCCCGTAGAGCAGGACCCTTCTGATTTCGCTTTTCGTGTCGCCCGCCTTCAAGGATCTTGGTTTGAACAGATCCTCCAGCGCGACGGGATTCGCGACTTTTCTCTTCTGTTCGTAGTATTCTCTTGGATGATCTTCTGCTCCCGCCTCCTCTTCTCGGCCTTCTCTTCTCTCGGCCGTTGTCCGTTCTACGACTTCTTCGTACACGACGACGTGATGCTCCATTTCCTTTACGTGATATCCGAACTCCGCTCCGAACAGAGAGGGCACCTTCGAGAGGAACGCGATCTCGATTCAGTCGAAACGCTACTCAGGCGACTACTCACTTTGGCGAAGTTGTCGTGCTTGTATTTCTCTTTCAGATCTCTGATGTTAGACCGAATTGATTTTAAGGGGACGTATCCAACGTCCCGACCTATCCTGACGAAGAGCTTGTTGCGCTCTGCATACGTTGTTTCTTGTCGATGTCGCATCTCGAGCTTGTCTTCCATGGCATCGCCACCCAGCCAAGCTCCCAACGCGCTTCTAGCGCGACCCTCACATGACTGTTGCATCCGCCGGAACGCTTCGGCTGTTTCTTGATTGTCGCCGCTCATCGTGTGGATTTCGTGCAGAGCGTCGAGGAACGCTGTGAAGACATCTGCATCGTCGAACCACTCTTCGAAGATTGCACGGTTGGTCGTCAACGTCAGAAGCTTCGTCGTGGCTTCCTTACGCACATTCTCGGAAGAAGTCTGGCTCGCGAGCTGCCTCATCTCTTGGAGGATGCCGAATCTCAGCGCCTTCAAGTCGTCTCGTTTTGTCTTCTTCTGCGGCTCGATTGCAGCATCCCATTCGGACACGAAAGCCGCAAGCTTCATCTCGTCCTTCGACACTTCGAGCCTCGTCGCCATCAGAGTTCCAAACGTGTCGAACCACGGCCTCTTGGACACGCCAAATGCGACAGTCTCTTGTCGAAGTCTTCTGAATGCATCCATGATAGCCGTGGGATCGATATCGCAGTTCGTCAGATTTCTGAGACAGTGAAGGACGTGCAGGAGTCCACACAATCCACACCACATCGCTTGCGAGACGTGAGAAGAAGGGTACTTAACCTCGATGCGCTCCACTGCTTGCCGAAGGGCTTTGAAATGGAAGTTCACCGGATAATACTCGCACGAGAGTTCCAACTCCTTCTCCTTCTCCGCGATGGATCGACGAAGCGCTTGTTTTTCTTTTTCGTATATGCTCTTCCTATTGATTTTGTTCAACAGGAAGAAGGTTTGATGCAGTGCGAGAAACGTCGCTTCGTGTCGTGCAAAGTTTCCTCTCTCAAGCTTGGGTCTCGGAGAGAGGCTGGCCAAAAGCTTCATTGCTAGCTCGACCAGCTCCGGAGCGCCACCATACGCAGCAGGATCAATGTCCACAAGTGCGTTGCAAAGAGAGACGGCGACGTTCGGCTCGGGAGCTTTCCCTTCGCAAATGGACGAACAAAGGGTACGGAATACGTTTCCTGAAATGCCGTCATCGTGTGTGGATCGGAACGCAACCTTGGACAACTCCGAGTACTCGAGGACAGCCTTCGGTCCGAGGCATTCGGCGCTTCGTTCATTGTACTTGCGCAGCCATCCGAGCATGACAGCTCTTTCGTCTCCATCCGCCGTCGAGTTGTACGCGGCAACAAGCTTCTCGTTGCTGTCGATGTTGTGTTTCTTCGCGACAGCAAGCAGCAGTTTTGGGTCGTGCCGCTCTTCCACGCTTGTGGCTTCAACGGTAGGTCGACGGACATTTCCCGATGCGGGCGTCCCAGTGTGGCTGGGCCCTTCGTCCGGAGCTCGAGCTTGCATTTCCGGTCGCAGGTTATATGATAAAACCTCGTCGACGGTGGTGTCGCGTAGCGCGTAAACTTATCTGCACTCGACGAGTTCGCAGCAAAGTTCGCAATCGAGATGATGGATGTAATCGTCTCATTGGCGTCTGAAGTAGGATGATGATTTTTGATTTGACACATTCTGTTAGAAGCGACTGTGTTAATGAATGCTGCTATGCCGCTATCCGCATGATGCGAAACTGTTTGCAGGATTTCGCCACTCTCTTTGCCAACAGTCAATACAGCCTTCGGAAAAGAACCCTGTCCACCTCGGGCAGGGAAAGCAACAGGCATCTGAGCCAGTGACGCGTCTTGATGGATTTATGACATCAGGTAAAACTCAATTGATACTGAGTCGAGTATCGTGGCACACATCGCGATTGTCTGGATTTAGATAAACCACGTTATTCTGAACAAAGGCACATCGATGCTTCAAAGATTGCTGACGACTCTCTACGCATGACTCTCTCCTGTCCAGCGGAATCCGCAACGCCAGACACATCCATATGCATGTACGATAGAGAAGTCCTGAGTTCATGATCACAAAGAGATGCCTGATCACAGCTAAGTCCAAAACCTGTCAGAACACGCCATTTTGCAAACGGTCAATTGAGAGGCAAATGGCGATCCTACCACTCATTAGAGCGATCGACCTTCCTGTCGATGCACTCGGTTCATTGAGCTCATGCATTCTGACCATCCAGTTACAGAGACATCTGTGAACATGGCCCTTATGCAGTGACGAAGACAGTCATCTGTCTTCGACAGTCTCATCATGAAATGGGTTGTGTATCGAGTGGGCGGTACACTTTGCCACGACATGGACCTACTCTCCTCTTCCAAATGTTCTTCTTCTCACTCCTTCACCATTGGATCTAAGCCTCCCACAAGGTTTATACCTCGTGACAGCCTGCCTTGTCACGGTGCCGCGTTTCCTTCGATTCAGACGCCGTCCATGAAATCCGCGGCGCGTTCAAGACGTTTTCGCAGTCCAGAGCAGGATGCAGGATCCGGACTCGAATGATGGTATTGCCGCGGCCGCGGCGACACTCCGAGGAGTCCACTGTAGCTACAGGCCATTTCCCAAAGAGCGCGTTATAAGAACAATCGCCCAAAAACGCAACTACTGAACCCCACCGTCCTTTTGTTCCGAACGGTCACAGCGGACCAACGCGATCGTCGATATTTTTGGAAGGAAACTGCTGTGGACGTTAACCCGCTTATAAATTGATCAACAGCAGCCGCGGAGCACAGTACTTTCGCCACACAACGCTCGCTTCAGACTCGGACCAATAGGAACGGAACTCCTGCCAGACGATGAGACTCGCCGATGCACTCTTCTGTCTGTCTGTGCTCGTGACTCTAGCACAACCCTCACGTTGCAATGAGAAGCCAGATAGGTTTTCGTCTATAGGTAACGCATCATGCTTGTGTTTTGTGTTGGCTGCTCCTTTTCAACATGACAGCGCATTGAGCCTCGCGGCACCATCGCCAAAAAGCAGCAGCGCATTTTATGAAGCGTTTCGCGAGATAATGTTGTGCTGCAGGTCGGCGCCTTGCGCAATCGGCAGAGATTCCGGTTTCAAACGTTGAAGAGCTCAAAGAAGCGCTGAGTAATGCTCAGAGCGGACAGACTGTTTATTTGACAGGGAACAACAAGTTCATGCTATCGGAGAGTTTGTGGATCGAACACCATGATATACGTCTCAGAGGCGAATCGCCTGAAGTCACGATCCTGGTCTGTCCAGAAGACGACAACATCCTCAACATTGCGTGCGTGCTACCTGGGTTCCCTCTCACTCCCATCTTCACTGCATTTGCTATGTAGAGTGCGAAATGTCACGATCGCAATGCTGACGCTTGAAGGCTGCAGGGGTCACCCAGCGGTGACGATTGAACTGAACAACGATGACTCTCCCCGCGAGAGTGTTGTCTTCGACCGGGTGACGTTTCGCGATAGCTCAAACTTCGACTTCTATCAGCCAGCGGGTGGTGCCATTTCCGCTGGTGGTTGTCTGGCTAAGTCGTGGTGCTTGGATATCATACCCCTCAGCGTGATCATAAGGGAGTGTGTCTTCGAAGACAACAAGTCGGATCTGGGAGGCGCTGTCTATGGCGAACAGTGCACGCTCGAAGTCCTCCGTTCTGAATTCATCGACAACCTTGCAAGCCAGAAAGGAGGAGCCATCTACGTGACGGACCCAGGGTCGCAGTTGGAGATATCCGACTCACACTTTCGCAACAACACCGTGACTGAGGGAGGTATAGATGGTACGGTTTACCGAAGAAGTGGAGAGCTGATCGAGCATGACCGTTACTTCATTTTCAAGTCGCCTGGCAACGGTGGAGGCGCCGTTGCTGTGAGTTCAGTCGAAAGACTCAGCGTGATCGCGACAGAATTCCGGACAAACAGAGCAACGAGTGGCGGCGCCATTCACGCAACACTGGATGCCACTGATCTGATGGATTTCGAGGACGACTTATTTGTTCGTATAGAAGACTGTCACTTTCAAGACAACCAGGCCGCGATCATCGAAGAAACTGCCTGGAGCAATACAGAAGAGAGCATCGGGGGTGCCATCTACTTTGCCTCTTCCACTGCTACATTGAAGACCCTCGAGATTGCGGGATCGACCTTCAGGACCAATCATGCAGAAGCAAGTGGCGGCGCTCTTCATATTGTCACCGTGCAACTGGGCGACATCGACATCGATGGATGCTTGTTCGACGGAAACAGAGCCGAAAAGGCAGGAGGAGCGGCACTTCTTCGGAACAGCGGTGGCATCACACTGCGCAACACAACATGGCAGAGGAACGCAGCTGGCCTCGGTGGGGCCATCATGCTGACAAACGGAGCGCACTTCACTGCGAAGCCCGTGTTGGACGGTTCTGGAAATGAAGACTCCAAAACACAAAACCTGTTCGAAGAGAACTCGGCCGTGGACGGGGCAGGTCTCATGTGTGCTGGATGCGGAACTGTGCTGCTGAGGAATGTGAATTTCAAGAAGAACAAGGCGAGGAGAGTCGGAGGCGGTCTCTTCGTCCTCGATTCTTCACATGATATCCACATCGAGCAGTCGCATTTCCACGACAATGCTGCGATGCGTGGTGGGGGAGCGGCCATGAGATCTGCCGCAAGTGTGACATTTGGATCGGCGAGATCAGACTGGTGGAACGAGTTTCTTCGGAACACAGCAGCGTCAGGTGGCGGCGTCTTCGTGGAAGGGAACCGACAGAAAGAAAACACGCTTCAGGTATGGCCAGTCACTGCCGACGATGCGCCCAACCATTGCATTGTGAACCGTGTCAGATGAAACGTTGCCACTTTGCACAGAACCATGCAGTGGACGCCAGTGTTCTCAGAGCTGAGCTGTCTGCAGAGATCCCATCGTTCAGCAGGAAACTGAAATCGGCATCTGTTTCCAACCCCAAAAGGAGAGAACCGAGCGACGAGGAGAGCGTGATCGCTGAGGACTCTCTCAGGCATTGCGGCAACGGAGGGGGCGGCGGCGTGTGTCTGGCTTACGGCGGCGTTCCGGACAGCGCCATGGCAGACATCGGCACGCAGGAGACACACTTCGAAGACAATGATGCGTTAGTTGGAGGTAACACAGGCTCTCAAGACACATACTGTTCCTTATTCCATGACGCAGGTGGTATGTTTGTGAGCATAGCTGGCAACTGGAGCACTGGAAACGAAACAAAGTGTGAAACCAATGCCCTCAACATCGAGCCGTGTCGGCTTTTCCACCTGTTCGATTCGGCGTTTGTCAGGAACACAGCCACCTTTGGGGCCGGTGGCCTGTTCGTAACGGATCCTGAATTGGTGATCGTCGGGTGCGGCATATTGCGATCAGACATAGTAAACTGGAAGCAGCTCAACCAAGCGAAGATCGGAAGCAGTCCGTTGAAAGACTGCTTTCACTTCGAAGATAACAGTGTTCTGGTACACCTCCGCACAGATATCACATGCCGTGCTTTAAATGTGTTTGTTCGAAGGAATCTGGCGGTATCTACGGCCCAGACATGGCAAGTAGGGTGGACTCTCTGCGGATCGTGGATCCAGAATCTGGCAATATAATCGGCCGCAGAGGAGGCGCCAGACTACTGCCGCCATGCAGAGACGCCGCAGATTGCAAAGAAGAGCGCGAAGATGGAATCAAGATCGAAGTCAGAGATGCCTTCAACCAGACAATCACTGGCGGCATTCCAGATGCAGGTTCAACAACCGCAACGTGTGTGGATGCTGCCAACACCTCCTTTTTCGTTATTCAGGTCTCACGGTGCTCGCCGTGTCTACTGACATTCTCGGGGAGCAGACGTACCGGGCGAAGAACGGAACAGTCAATGTCAACCAGACAAGAGGGATCGGCATCAATCAGGCCTCTGTCATCGAATTCCGATATCAGAGAACAGATGGCAAGCAGCTACGAGCACACCTGGACTTCACGACAAGGGAATGCGTTCCGGGTGAAGTGGAGTCGGACACCGACTGCACACCCTGTCCCGTCGATCGTTACTCCTTCAACACCTCATCCATGTGTCTGGACTGTGAAGAGCATGCACAGTGTCCTGGTGGCTCTGTTCTGGTCCCAGAAGATGGCTACTGGCACTCGACGCCCTTCTCTCCTCGGTTTCGACAATGCATCATCGAGGAAGCCTGCGTCTATAGATACCGATCTGATACACTCTCAAAGTACTACGAGAATGTGACGCTTGTCCTCGAGGATCTTGAAAAGGTGGATCGGTATGTCAAGGAGAGAAGGGAAGAGAGAAAGACACCTCGTCCAGCATTCGATAGTTACAATCAGTGTGCTGAGGGCTACAAGAGCATTCTCTGCGGTTCGTGTGAAGATGGCTATGGTCGTTTGGAAGGAGGGAAGTGCCAGAAGTGCCCTTCACAATGGCAACTCGGATTGATACCTGCATCGCTGAGCCTTGTCATGTCTATCGTTCTCATCGGAGTCCAGATCAAGACATTGTCATTCTCCCTCTCAGAAAATGCCTCGGTCGTGTCCGCCATGACGAAGAAGAAGGCAGTTGGTAAGGGACAAGGACGAGAAACATCCACCATGAAACTGTCAGACGTCTTTCCAGTAGACGATCCCGATCACCAACATGACAACGGGCAGTCCATGCCGGTAACGCAGCGTGCTTCCCATGGTAAGACCATAACTCAGTGTCCAGTGCCTCGGAAGCACGACTGCTTCACTGAATCTCTAGGCGAAGGAGCGGGTCTCTTCAACAACTTGCACAACGGATCACCATTTCCTCTGTTACGCCTTTCCGCCTTTCGTTGTCCGTAGACGATCGATCTCTGTGGTGGCGTCAGCCAATTCTTTTCTTGCTGTTTAGTGAGAACGATCAAGGAGTGGTGGTCATGGAAGCCTTCCTCTTCTGAGTTCCGGGAACCGCTCGTCACAGATCATATCGATGCCAGAGAAAAGCTAAGCGAAACGTTGAAGGTTAGTCCTACCTCAGCACTCCTCTGTGATGTGACGTGACCTGTGCAAAAATATCAGATCTTCCTGAACTATCTTCAAGTGACAAGTACGGCATTAGATATCAGCGTTCCTTGGTTTGCCCCCATGCGTGGTCTGCTCTCCCTACAGAGTAACGAGATCATGTCTTTGCATCATGTATCAAGCAACTCGGATGCTGTGTAGATCTCTTTGTCGCCTTTGCGAACGGAATTGTCTTTGTGCCCTTGGAATGCATGTTTGGTGGGAAAGGAGCATCGTCGACATCGAGATCGATTCGTGTCTTCTGGCTCCGTCTATTGTATTGTCTGGCGTCTCTGTTCATACTCTTCCTATTGGAACGCATGTATGACTGTCTAAGCGCCCGAGCTGAGAAGAAGAGTAACCGTCCAGACACGATCAGCCAAGCACTATGAAGCACCTCTGTTGTAGGGAGTGCCATATCAAGTGCATCGAATTCAAGAACAGGAGAGACACAAAGGCATGTTACGATGGCCAATGGCGATCCAGATTTGATGGAGCATGGCAGAATTGGTGGCCAGAGTAACGACCATGGGGTGCAGCCTGAGACAGAAAGCTATGCAGATCTCCAAAGACAAAGAGAGCAAGCGCGCAGCGATTCGATGGCTGGAATCGTCGTCGTTATCCTGGTATTCATCTTCCAGGCATTCAGTACCGTGACAGGGGCGTTCATGGTGGCCGTAAACTGCATCTCCGTGGACGGGGACTTGGACCGAGACCAAGAACTTGAGCATCACGAAAATGAACGTTACGCCATAGAATCGATGTCCCGTGTCTGGATCGAAGACACCAGTCTATACTGCTATCAAGGCGAGCATCTGGTGACAGGAATGGCAGGCGGCATTGGTCTGTGCTGTTCACTTCTGTTTGTCATCTGGATCTCGCTCTGGATCCATGCGAACCGCACCAGGTGGCAAGATCCTGTCTTCATCAAGCGCTACGGTTTCCTGTACAGCAGTTACAAACAGGAAGGGTTCGGACCGTACTGGGAATCGGTGGTCTTCCTCAGAAAAGGGCTCATTCAAGCTGCCGTTGCCTTTGCCATTCGCCTGGGGTCAAATCTCCAGTCCATCATCGCACTCGGCGTCCTGCTCCTGGCCTTCGTGGCGCACTGGATCACGAGACCCTTCACGGAGTACAAAAATCATCCCAATGTGCCAAACTACTGCAGCGTGACCCTCGAGAGGTTCCTTCCCGGGATGCTGTGCTGGACATGGCGATCTCTGCTTCGAACGATCTCGCTCAACGGCCTCGAAGCCGCTTCGATGTTCATGTCCATCTCCGTTTTCTACACTGGGATCATCAGCAACGATCCAAACGCATCTGACGGTACCAGAAATGCCATTGCTATGTGCACATTCGTTGCCAATCTCCTTTTCATTCTCTACATGCTCCATCGACTCTATGCCGGAACCCATCTGGCTCTGGACATGTACATCACCTACCTCATTGTCTATCGGGGGTGTCCTCTGGACGGCAGTGTACCGCAGACATATGACACTCGTCGACCTGAAGAGGCAGCTGACGTCTCACTCTTTCAAAAAGCCAAGTGGATTCGTGCTTACCTAGCAAACTGCTTTACCCAGGTGAACAAGCAAGAGGACGCACTGTATGCGTATATCCATAGAGATCGCTCGATCGAAATGTCTTAGACAAGTGAAAGAACTTTGTGCAGTAGATAGATACTGCGTTGATCATTTGATTTTCTCATTGTGTCTGTCTCAGTGGCAACCCTCATTTTTTGCAACAAGTATTGTGCTCGGACGCATGTCTGGCTATCCATGATTACTGTCTATATTGTCTGCAACACGTATGTAAGACAGGAGAAATGCCTTGATCTATTTCCCTCTGTCATGGAGTGGGTCCTTCACTTGGGTCTGGGGGTGTGTCAAGGGAAGGAGGGCTCTGGTGACGTCCTGTCAACATCATCAACGTCGATGGCATCTCTGCATGCGACGACCGTGTGTCTTCGGACGGTTCCAAGGAGCGTCGTCGACCATAGATGTCGTCGACGGCCTGCCTGTGTACCCTTCTGCCTTGGCCAGGACACGACCGATGCCATGCGCCAACGCGACGAGCTGAAATCGAATCTGACCCATCTCCTCTCGGCAGCCAACCGTGGGATCTTTGGTCTAAAGGTGGGTGATGCGATGCGACACGATCTGCCACGAAGGTCGTTCGCTGTTCTTTTGCATCGATCTAATGTAGAGAGCGTTGAAGACGGATGTCTTGTCATTGCTTTCCGATCTCGAAGAGCTGAATCCCACGCCTTGTCCGACGGAACGCCTGTCCCTGGTGGATGGGGAATGGACACTGCTCTTCAGCACCATCACGATCACGGGATCCCGAAGGACGAAGTTGGGACTGAGGGAGTTCGTGAGTCTGGGCGAGTTCCGACAGATCATCGATGTCGAGAACGCCACAGCGGTAATGCAGATCCCACACGTATGGGGTCGTGTCGTTGACGGACGGGTCACATCACAGGAGAATGTGATCGAGTTTCAGGTGATGGGACTTGGCAGCTTGAAGGGTCAGTTGATCGTTCGTGCTTCCTTTGCTGTCACATCAGCCCGACGGGTCAGCATCGAACTGCTCCATGCCGATCTGGTAAGTACTGTCAAACCTCGCGTACGAAGTAGAGGGAGGGTCTGTTCAGAAACCTGAGGCGCTACAGAAGCTCTTCCAAGAGAATTTCGAAATGCTGTTGCAGATCTTCAATCCAGCTGGATGGTTAGATATCACCTACCTTGACGAATCGCACAGGATCGGACGGGACGATAAGAACAATGTCTTCTATCTTGAGCGATGCGCAAAAGAGTGACAGAATTCTCACTCTTTTGCCTCTCTGTAAAAAGCTCGAAGGAGGGCGCATCTCGATTGTCTCGGATCTGGCCAGATCGATGGCGATGCGTGCAGAGATTGCCCCGAGTGAGAGCGGAAGGTGATGATGTCCACCGTCGGTATGGCAAACGTCTTTTCATCTCACTCTTTCAGAATAGACTTAAGTAGAGACGTCACATCATTGCCTCACACACGATGCTGAGAATCTTTTCTCCATTTCGATGCACGCATGCTTCTAAGATGAAAGCTAGTCACATCAAGGCTCTCGTCGCACAACACACACGATCGCGTCGATCTGTAAGCAGAGAGGCGTTGCGCGTGGATGTCTGAGCTGTCACATCACAGGAGCCTTATCATCGAGCAGCACATCTATTTCCACTTTGGCGTTCCATTTTACAAGAAATGTCGAGTCCAGAACAGACCCAGCTGGACGGCGCCGTCGAAGCGGCAAAGGAGGACGCATGTCTCGTAACGGATGCAGCACCTGCTGGCGCTTTACCGTCGACAACAGAGAAACTCTCGCAGCAAACCGCGACGGACGAAAACCCACTCGGCGGCGTGACACACAACGTCGTCAGCGACATGCAAACAGACGACCCTCAAACAACACCAGAAGGCACCAGTACGTACCAACAAGCATCACCGAAGGAGCCGGATGCGCCCAAGAGCGGAAAACCACAACCCAGGTGCCACGATGCGTCTAACCACCACCAACACTCCGACGACGACATCGCCCGCTATATGAAGACCCACCCGCCCTTTCAAACGAAGCTTGTCCGTTGCTTCGTGTTCTTTGACCGAGTGGCTGGTCTGGAATATTTGACGGGAGCTTTGCTTCGCTCTAGATCTATTGGTGGTGGTTATGCTGCATCCATGATGTTTGGTGCCTAGGGAACCGCATCATCTGGAACAAGAACAAGAACTGATCGATTACGAAGTGGAAGAGGAGGATATGATTCCGTCTAAAAAGAAAGAACCGGCGAAACAGCCGACACGGACTGGAGAAAAGCAGCAGCCTGCCAGAATTTCATGGAATGAATGGGCTGGGCCAGCTGCTGTGGATCAGGCCAAACGCGCCGCCGAAATGAGAGAGATGGAAAAGAAAGACGCATCGCTGCTGGCCGACAAAGGCGCGCCGATGTCCGACGGGCGAAAACACAGAGAGATGGGCGGAAACAACAGTGGACTCTCTTCTGGAAGATACGGTCGTCCGGCGGTCGATGTCGGACGCAGTCACCATCGAGATCACCGTCGTTTTGGTGTGAGAGATCCTGGCGGCGGCGGCGGTGGTCGAGAGCGATCTCCTAATCGGCGCTCCTATCGCACTTTGCCTTATTCCAGATCCGGCGAAGGAAACGTGAGAAGAGGCACGGCAGCCTCGAGAGGTGCCATGCCTCCGGGGATGAACTACGGTAAAGCTCCCACAACTCATTTTGTGAACTCTGGTTCATTAAAAACCGTGCATCCTTCAGCACGTCCGATTGCTGCTCAAGGAATGCCTCCAGGATTGGGCGTGACTGGATCTGCTACTGCCGCGCCGGCTGCGGCGGCGCCGCCACCAAGAAATCTTGCGCGTCCTTCGCAACATCCACCGCCTGTGGAGCATCGCCGCGCGGCAATGAAGGATGGACATTTGCATCGATCTCGATCGCCACCGCAACGTCCGGAACGTTTCTCAAGGCAAGGCTCTCTGCCGAGATATGATAAGTATCAAAGGCCGCATCAATCTCCACCACCCCGTCATCCAGACGCGTTGCCGCCACCCGTGCATCGTTCCAGGAGTCCTCCTCCCAATCGAGATGGCGTTCTGCCCTATACCGATCGACCAAGTGTCCAGAGACAACCGTCTCAGCGCGGCAGCAGTGGCGGCGGCGGCGGCGGCGGTAGTCGTTCCCAACTGCCGATGCCGCAACAGCCACAACGTCAAGAGCATCTGCCGCACGTACCTTACCGTGGTCAGAGATTGGACAATGGTCCATCGTTAAGGCTGAGAGATGGCGTGCCAGCATCGCCACGACGCTTTATTCCTCCAGTAAGATACTTGAGCCCTCCGCGTTTCTGATTGAAGCAAGGCATGAACTTGATAATAGGACAAGCGTGAACTTCCTTATCAAAGACCGCACCCAGCAGGGGCGATGGAACCACATCAATACAACCGTGGCTTCGCAGGAAATGCGATGCGACATCCTGGATCTGCTCGCTGGTCTCCGCCGCCTCCACGAGATCACCACCATCCGCGACGGCCCATCTCTCCAAACGTGCATCGCTCTGGAGCACCACGCCGTTCTCCTCCTCTGGCTCAACCGCCTTTGAGACGACCTCCACGCGATCTCTCGCCGCCATTGCGTCCCAGAAGGGAGACAGGAGACGGCGGGAGCTTTCGCAGAAGAGGAGATCCGCCGCCAGTTCGTCCAGACTACTTCAACGGAGAACGGGATCGTCGTCCGTATGGTGGTGGCCTGCCGCCGCGTGGTGATCCCGATTCGGATCGTCGTATGGAGACGTCTGCTGGAGGCCGATACGGAAATCATCATCGCGATCCGCCGCACTCTCCCGGAAGAAATGTCAAGCGTCCGAGGCACAGTCCGCCACCAGCTGAGCAACGGTATCCTCTTATGCAAGAAGGGAATTCGTGTGATCTTTTCTATATTGGTTTCCAGCTTTCGCCGTGAACCCACGCATCATCGCAATCTCATGAATTCGCCTCATGAAAATCCGCCGAATCCCGATGCTGCATCGACTGCTGTCTTACGACATCCCGAGAACGAGTGTGCCTGGTATTATGTGGATCCACAGGGCAACACACAAGGCCCGTGTACGATCGCACAGTTCAGAAGCTGGCTGCGAACTTTGGCAGAAGATCCTCGATTTGCCGACGAGCACAAGCAGTTCATGTCCGTCGATGTTTGGAAAGAGGGCATGCAGAAAAAACAGCTGATGACGGAACTCTTGCAGCACAACAACCCTTGATGATATGACGTCACGATGGACGACGGTTCCGTGCACGTGCTCTGGTTTGCACGGCATTGGGCAGACGATCCAGACCCTACCGCAGTTATTTATTCTCGCATCACCATGAACTGGAGAAACATATTTTGGATGCCGTCACATCGTGGGTCCGTCGGTACGAAGTTACGGTTCAGTTGACAGACCGATGCTTTACACCCTCTCTCTAATCTGTTTCAGAAATGACATCATGCAGTAGGATCGTTCTGGAATGATGGTTTTATCGTATGGCCACGTGGTGACGGGCAACATCCTTGTTCAACAACGACCTTCGTCTTTTGAGCACTCATTCTCGATTGAGGATGTCCTGCATTTTCGTTCTTTCTTGCTGCTGCATAACGAACATCAGATCCGCTTTCAATGCCTAAGATTTAAAACTCTGCTGAGATGACGCAAGCATATAGGATGACAGAATCCTGTTCACCTTTTCAGCCATCGATATGAACGCTTTCTGTGCGAGCGGCAGTTGAGATGTCCATTTCCAGAAATCCACAGACACTCTCTGCAGAACACGGATCTCGCTGTCGCTGACTGGAAGGCACACATGGAGCTGATGAATGTGCCTCTTCTTCTCTCTCCTGCCAGAAGCGCCCACATGCAGGACGGATGTCACACTGCAGGGAGGATGGAAGAAGGACTCAATCCCCTGTCCTCTCCAATCCACTAACAGCACCTTGGCACCATCAAGATCCATAAACAAGACGGATGACGTACGTTGAGCATCGGCCGATGCGTGGAACCAGTGACGGAAGAGAGGATTCGAGGGCGTGACCTTCTCATCCAGCAGATGCGACATCAGCAATCCTTTGTCCAGTGGAACCGTCGTTTCCACTTCAGAGAGTGCCACAAAGGCATCTGGCAATTCGGCAAAGGATGGCATCTCCTGAAAGCTATCTGTCTTCGATGTCATCCGGTTAGAGAGAAACGCACGAGTGATGGTGACGTCTGTGGTTCAGGCCAGACCCAGAGCATCCCATCCTTCTCCAAGACTGGAAGCGACTCGATGGAGATGCCTGGCTGGAAAACTGTGCTCGGCATCTTGACACAATGACCACTACTGTTATACTCCCATCCGTGATAGGGACACGAGATATGTCCATCGACGATTTTGCCGATGGATAAGGGACAGGCACGATGGGCGCATTCGTCTTGAATGCATGCCGGTCGACCAGAGGCATCACGAAACAGTACCCAAGGCTGTCCATAGAGCTCAAGCGCGATCAACACATCCTCCTTCAATTTCTGTATGGACGATCAAGAGATCGATCCCTAAGGGCGGCGAGCGTTACCGTGGCAAAGGCGACGGGATACCAGTAATGCCTAATGCTGGGTCGAATATCGCTCACCCTGAAGAGCACGCCACATCAGCCACTGTTTTCTATACACCGATCGTCATTCAGCAAAGCATCGCTCACTTCGGATCATCTGCTGGCGCATCTTTCAAGGCATCCACAGGCAGATGCTGTTTGGCAAGTTCGAGCTCACCCTGTTTAGGATGGACAGGATCGAAGAAGGGTCATAGTGTGACCTTCTCACTTTTAGGTACCGAATGTGACTCAGATTGTGCAGGACGCGGGATTGCGTCGCGTGCAGTTTCTGCAAAACACGCAGAAAGGGGCGTCGGTTCTTTTCTGAGGCAGTTGATCATACCTCATGCGCTTCTCGCACTTCCTTCTGCAGCTCTGTCAGTTCTTTCCTCAATTCCACGACGCTTTTGGACTCCTTCGATTTCGCACTCAGTGTCATTTCCACCTTCTGACTCGCTTCTTCAATCGTCTCCAGCGTCGCCGCCGCCTCGCCTTTGACAATGATCTCGTAGACCATGTCCCAATTCTCCTGCTTCTTCTTCAGGTACTCCACTTTTCGACGCGCTTCCCATGGAGAGGCCCCCATAAGACGCTCGTTGAGCACGGCCAGGTCGAGTAACTGATCTGGACAGCGATTCTCTGACCGGCGATAGCGAATGCGTGGCACACGACGCAGCCAACTGAAAGGACGCCGTCGGTCGTTGTGTTGAGTCGACGGCGTTTTTGCATCGGGTCCCTTCTCTGTGGCAGACAGGCGCCACGAATGGCGGCGCCCTTCGTCGCCGCCGTGCCAATAACGCGCAACGGACCTTGACATCTCCCGTCGCCTCGTGTCGTACCATTCTGTCGAGGATATTGCCTTCATACCCATCGCCCTCTCGCTCGGTCACTCACTCATACGCACGAACGTACACACTCCGCCGTGACGATGAACGCCTTTACGTCGCCAGGCGCGGCTATGGTGGATGCCTTGGACAAACGCATCCTCATCTCTCTCCGTGACGGCAGCCTCTTCGTCGGGGACCTGCGTTCCTTCGACCAGTATGGCAATCTCGTCCTCGAAAGCTCTGTGCGTCGCGAGGTGGTGGGCAATCAGTTCTGTGACATTCCAAAGGGTCTCCAGATTATTCGAGGCGAGAATATTGTGCTCTTTGGCGAAGTGGATCCCTATTGCAGCATCGCCCCGGAGCTGATTCGCGTCAGCGAGGCAGAGATTCAGAGGGCCAAAGAGGCAGAGAAGGAGCAGGAACGACTGAAGGGAAGCATGAGGGGTCGCTTCGATTTCCTGGACAGCGTCATGGAATGAATCGTCGTCTCCCCGCCGTCCACGATGACCCATCGATCGATCATCATCTCGATTTAAGTGAAAAGACTTGACGTGGGACAGCGCCCTGAGACGCGATGCAGCACGATCACTTGATTTGGGAGACGATTCGGAAGGGCTGCGCTTTTAAGAAGACATTCAGCGATCGACTGTTCTGTCGCAATGAATATAATGTGACGGGTCTCTGTAACCGAGCGAGCTGTCCACTGGCGAACAGTCGATACGCGACCGTACGCGAAGAACAGGCGCGATGTTATCTCTATATCAAGACAGTCGAGCGAGCGCATTCTCCAAAGAGACTATGGACTAAGATCAAGTGAGGAGTGGCGGCGGGTGGCGGCTGTCGTCCGATGGACTGAGTACGATGTCGGGTGTCGTGGCAGATTGAGTAAGAATTATCAGAAGGCGCTGAAGCAGATCGATGGTGCGTTGGAGTATTGGCCGGAGATGACGATTCACAAGAACAAACAGAGACTGACTAAGATATTTCAGTATCTGCTCAGAATTCGGAAGCTATCTGCGCTGCCGCGGCCGAAGATTGTGCCCATTCAGCGAAAGTAGGGTGGATCAGAGGGATGGATGATGTGACGGCACTGAATGCCGTGCATCTTTGGTGGCAGTGTGGAGAAAGTGGACCGAAAGAGAGAGGCCCGTGCTGAAACGGTGGCGCGGATTGAGAACGCCATTGAGGATGAACTGCTCAAGCGATTACAGACGGGGACCTACGGCGAGATTTACAACTTTCCAATGCACGAATACAACAAGGTAACGATCTCTGGTCACTCTTTTACTGAATGCGATTGGATGTGTGATGCGCCAGACATTGGAGAGAGAAGTCAAAAAGGCACGAGAGGTGGATGTCGATGCCGACGAATTTGAAGAGGCCTACGAGAGCGAAGAAGAAGCTGAACAAGTGTGATGCCGCAACAACTGTATGCTTTTGTCTGCGTGGTCACACTTTTCTGTCAATGCAAGGAAATTGAGTATCTCAGCGATGTGGATTTTGAACAGAGCGATGAAGACATAGAGGACCTGGAACATATCCTTAAGCCTCGCCGAGCACCAAGTTCTCCAAACACCAGTAGCCGCCCCCAGGGTGATGCATGCCTTTCTGGACAAGATACTGAATACATGTGTTTGTCGTACAGCTGAGGGGCCGCCAGACAAGAAATCTCGAAGAAGAGAGCACAAAAGGTCACCTGTTCTTTCAGAGCGCTGTCTCAATGGTGGCGGTGATGCGTTTGATTGTCTGTTACAGGAAGTCCGTCGGAGAGCGAAAGAAGCCAAGAATCGAGCTCGAAATGGAAGAGGAACTCGTATCGGCAACGAACGTGCAAACAGGAGACAGTTAAGTATCGGGACGTATCTATGTCAGCCGCCGTCTCTTGTTGTTGGGCATCAGTCTGTTGATCTCATCGATGCTGCATCCGGTCTCTTCATCCGTCTCGATGCCGATCTCTTCGAAGACTTCTGTCTTGTTTCTGTTCAGATTTTCAGACAGGGCACCCCTACCATCATCCATCACAGAAATTCTTCTATAGAGTGATAAGAGATGCTGGCAGACCAGATTTCAGAAAAGGCAGATTTCCAGTTCTTCCACTGCCGCAAATGATCGCGCAGTTTCTGCGTTGTGAGATGGATCAGGGCAGACAGACACATGGAACGGCACACCTTCTCAATCGTGGCTTTCTCTTCTGGCTGAACAACGACGGACTTCTCTTTCAGCGTCGACAATTTCTCCGTCGACTCCTCCTTCTGCAAAAAAATCCAGCATCGATGCGTTCTCTTGTGCAAGGAGTGACAGGCAGATCTCCTCACCTGCGTCTCCAGACGTTGGATTTCGCTCTCGATCTCTTCCAGAGTACGCATCGATTTCAACGCCGCGTGCTCTAACAGACCGATCCAGTCATCTTGACACCGAAAGGGAAAAAACGATGTGCCTTTTCTTAGTTGATTCAATTCTTCTTCCTCTTTCTTGACGCGTGCTTTGCTCTCATTGAGCTGCTGCTTCTTCGCATCCGTCTCCTATTGGCACATAGCATAGAGATGGGCAAGAGTAAAGCGAGGGATCAGTGCTTGCCTCTTTGGTCAGGACCTCTCGATTGGATTGGACTGGCCAGAAAATGCGCGTTTTGCCAAATTCCTAGCGTCGGCAGTCATCCCGTGTCGCATCCTTTGGATGCCATCGCTGTCGACACGAGCGTACTTTGACGGTGATCTTTCCTTTCTCGGCTAGTGTGTCCATCGTCTTCTGCACTTGTGCTTTCTTGATTCCGAACTGCGCCACGAAATCCGCCACGACTTGGACACTGAATGGCCGGTTCTGATTCCGGAACAGTTCCAGAATGTGATGCTCTGCAGTGGCGGTCTTTCCTGACATCGTCCAACGATATGCAGTTGCTGTCGCGCGTGCGTACGTGCGTCAGGACCTAAAATGATCGGTGCGCGCACCGGCATTCTGTTGTCTAATCGTGCGAAGCGGACAGAGCACAGCAGAACAGCATGTCTCGAGATAACGCCGAGATAACGGCGAACGAAGAGGAAGCCGAAGGACCGCCCATTCGACTCGAGAGCATTTCTCATGCGCCGCCTGGAAACAACGCCACAGGCACGGCGCCTCGCGACGGCGACGGCGACGACAGTCTCACACAATTCACCTCTGTCGTGTCAAGCACCTACACTTCTGTACGCGCTCTCTTCCGAACACAGAACGCATGAGAGGGACTCCATGGCTATACAGTTGACGTCCTTTCTGAACCGTGGTGCCACAAATCTATCGACTGCCACCAAGAAAGTGCGTTGTACGATGGCTGGGATCGCAAGTGACGGGTGGGACGGTTGGTGATTGTGCAGTTGCCTTCTCAAGTTCAGAACCTGGCAGAGGGTGGGACAAAGATGGTGTCTGAACTGACAGGAGGCTTGTCGGATCTCATCTCCCATGGACTGCCAGCATTGGGAGAGGACAAAACGTGGAAGACGCCGAGTTTCGAATACCTTCAATCGACGTACGGACTTGCCAACACCGACGCCCTGATCGCGACGTTCGTCTGCGAACTGAGACAGACCTACGGCTCGAAGCACAACACCTTCTCTCCGGACATTCAGGTGTGCGATGCCATCCATAGCGATGATGGGACAGCGAACGAAGAAGGCGTCGACTAGGTGTCGTTCCCGATCATGATCAGCGTGACGCGGGAGGCCTTGTGTTTGATGGTGGAATCTTCCGGAAATGATCATCCCGGAAAGATCGGACGGGATGAGATCCTCGATCTCACATCCAGTAGGCATCTCCTCCTTATCTCACACAAAAGTGTGACCTCTCTAGATACGGACGCGTCTCTTAGATTGGCACTGACGGATGATCGGCAACTGATGCTCTCGGGTTTCGGAGATACGGAATCGAAGGTACGTGCATTTAAGTGGATGCATCAGCTCTTGACCAGACGAACGGAAGACACCGTGTCTTCCGCGTCGTGACGATGGCGTCTTCGTCGATCATCGATGTACCCCATCGTCGTCGTATTTCTTTAACAAGCGATTCTCTCCGCAAAGACCCGCGATCCGATCATCTCCGGCATCGTCGATACAACATCTCGTTCGTGTCCATCGATCATCCATCCATCCATCCATCCTTCACTTGGCCATCACGCGATCATTCATTGGTGGTCTTCAATGGCTGTTGCTGTTTTCGTGCCTTGATTTCGTCAACGAGATCTTTGTGCGTCTTTTTCTTCTTCGTTGTCTTGTGGAAGAACGCATCGAGTTTCTTTACTGGATCATTCTTCTTGCCGTTCTCTTTCTTATGAAAATGCCACGCCAGTTCTTCCATTCCTCGTTCGCCCCCTTCATCCCGTTCCACTTGAACCAACATTCGGAATCGCTTATACCGTGCGACCAGTTCTTGCTTGTTGCCTTCCGTCGAGAGCTTCAACGCAGTGAGCTTTCTCTTCAGCTGTGCCGCGGTCAAAGAGTTCATGTGCAGCACCGGAGGCACTTTCAGCTCCGATCCCTCTTTCTGTGTCACATCAGTATCTCCCTCCGTCTCCTCTGCTAACGGAGATGATGGGACAGGCATCGTTGTGGTCTCTTCCAGCAATGTTGGCCGGATCTTCTTGTACAACGAAGTGATGCTTGATAGTGTCACAACGGGTCGTATGTCGCTCTCATCGTATCGCTGTCGGCATTCTGGGCAGTTCACGTCGAAATGGTGTGTTTCCGCGTAGAGTAGGTGACCTCTGAGACACGCCGAACAAACTAACAGAAACGCAACGCTCGAAGAGCGATGGTGGAACGACACGTACAGCAATGGCCGCATCGCAGGGAGACGGGCGCCGTGAAGATCTCTTTGCAGATATCGCATCGGAGAGCGGCATCGAAGCGGCGCATTTCGGGTCGATACGAAGGGAAGTCGTCAGCATCCGTCATCTCTTCGACTCCTTTTCGAAATGACGATTACAATCGACCGTGACGTATTTGTTGATCGATCTGTTCTGCCCGAAGTTGTCCAGGAAGGGACTGAACATTCTCATTGAATAGACTGTAACCACTGAGCTCGCCCGGTCGTCGCACACCCAGATTCACCACCATGATCAAGAAGATCGTGCCGAGGATATAGATGGGACCCAAATCGTATCGGGCGGCAATTGGAGAGAGGATCATCCAGCAGAGAAAGAGGAGATAGGTGATGGGACGTATGGAGAAGATCCAATAGAGCAGCACATTTGGTAACCGTAGCTTCTCTGATAAGAAACGATACAGGCACTTTGTCAAAAGTCCAGCAGAGGGATCCAGACGAAACGTCACGTCAGCATCGTCGGGGTCCGCTTGCTCCCGTCTCTTAGGCATAGACAGAGGCACCGTCACTAGGAATGTATCTAATCCGGACCACCAAGGCATGAAGGGTCAGGAAAAGGGTCCGTCATCGTTGTTGGCTGGACCTCCGTCTGTCAGATGAAGCGTCTCGAGATCATCTGTCAGTGTTGTGCCTTTGAAGACGATGTGCATCGCTGGTGGTATGTCGAAGGCTTCCTGCAGTCGTTGCTTCCATTCGCCCACCTGGTTGGACAGCACCGTGTCGTTATGGATGTGCGTAGACGGAGGTCATACAGTCATATGCTCCGGTAGGTCGAATTCCTTTGGCGGTCTTCCCAACAGCAACGCCTTGATACGAGGCATGGTCGATGAAAACGACGGCGATGTTTCGAATCGAATGACGACGGAATGGCGTACCGTTCGTCGCGCTGCATCACAACGCCGACGTTACCGTCATGCCCGAGCATCCAACAGCGACGCATCGCCACAGAGACATCCAACGCACGCTGACGAGACGTGGGATCACGTAGACATCGAACACTCATTGAGGGGGCTCAGGTACAGACACAGCACCGATAACACGTCCGACAGATTTCCGATGGATACCGTGTACTGCCAGGAAGAGTGTGCAAGAATCGGCCATGCTTCGTCAGAACCTCGAGATGCTGAGAAGCATATGGACACAGGATATGGATCCGCGTGGGATTGAGGGACTCGTGGTCTATGGCCTGGGTTCGCTGCAACGTCGCCAGAGTCGTTACCAGGTGCAGTCGTGGTCTGAAGGGCGTGATGCCTGAGCCCATGGACTGTCTTGTCAGTTAGCTTTTCTGCTGGAGATTCTCTCAGCGTTTCCCGCCATCTCTGCCAGAGAGGCATACGACCCGCTCTTCACGGCAACGGATGTGACTGTTCTGCGATCCCATGGGGTGGAAGTGCTGTCCGACAACGATGATGGTCGACGACCCCTGTCCCTTCCCTCTCTCGTCTTCATGCCACATCTGGAGGTGAGGCACGTCAACGGGATGCGGTTTGATAACGGATGGCATTCATTTGCAGAGACCCTGTCTCGACAACTTTTTTGAATCGCATGTGGAGAACAAATTTCTGCGCCAGTCGCTGATTCTGTGTAACAGTCTGTCGAAGATTCTTGAACGCGAGGAGACGTCACCTCACCCGAAAGGACAGGCATTGTCGCGTCTGTTAACAGACGGCGCTCTCGGTGCGTGCCTCTCTCGACAACAACGGCAACAACGTCCCCTGAGCGCTTTGCACAGGGAAGATATCTGAGATGGCTCTCATTGAGGGCGACTTGGAAAAGACGACGGCGTTTAACGATCTCAGTTTTCATCGCGTCTTTTCCAATTCCACGCCACGGACAGACGGACGCATTTGAAACGTCACTCTTGTGATACCTTTTCGCTTGCCCTTGGGGTGAATCGTTTACCATGACGACGGGACGCAATCTGTATCGAGTTCTCGGTCTGACGGCATCCGCATCCGATATCGAAGTGCGTCACGTCCATCGCTGACGTTCGTACGCGCGCTAAGAGGGCGTCTGTAGATTCGCAGGGCGTATCGTACGCTCGTCTCGACGGCGCATCCGGATAAGGGCGGAGATCCACGTCGCTTTCATGAAATCCAACAGGCGTATTCGGTGCTCAGCGATCACGAGAAGGTACCCTCGTGTGATCGATCTGTCATCTGTGTCGTCCTATCGTTTGTGGCCTTCCGCAGCGGCGTTACTACGATGCCACGGGCGACGTGGAGAAATCAGCGGATGAGGAATTTATGGACATCTTCGCCGACGGTTTGCCAAGACCACGGAGACCTTTTTGCTGATGTGACGATCCGGCAGGGAAATTTCGCGACTGCGCGTGGAAGGAACCGACGACACCTGCGAATGTGGAAGAGCAGATCGCGCTTCGCAATTCGGCCGAATTCAAGAGTCACACAGCCGGATTCGACGTTCGTCACATCTGTCCTGGCAATCGCGTCGAAATCGTCGCTCTCAGGCGTGGATGCGATCGAGAGGACCGTCAGCGACAGAAGTCTTTACCGCTGAAACGATCGCCGATGCTTTCGGCGTGACCAAATCTTCCTACACCAGTGTTCCGCTCTCGCCTGTTCACGTACATGAGGCGAGTCGACCGCTGCGACGTCTAAGTGCTCATGTGTTTTTGGCTGTCACATCAGGTTTGCATTGAAAAGGCCGTGCGTGATGTCAATAGCCTTCACACTAGCGCGTCGGTGATGCCCAGTGCGTTAGAGTGGGGACAGGTGATGGTGGAGATGCGATATGCCGCTATAAACCCTGCCGATTTCTATACCCTGCGCTTCGGGACTTACGGTTACGAACCGGCAGCATTTCCCTACACCTGTGGACATGATGGCATCGGCGTCGTTGCCAAAGTGACGGTTATAGATCGATCCAATGCAAAGACAGGTCTCGAACGCAGGCGGGTCCGGGCGTCACTTCCCTTTCCGAAGGCGACTGGGTCATTCCTTTCAAACCGTTCTTCGGCACATGGCGAACGCATGTCCTCTCTCGTGCCTCAGAGCTCCTAAAGGTGCTGTCGAGCATCCATCGCGAGATCGCCATGCCAAGGCATCTATGCATGACAGGTGCCTAGCGCGTTGATGCAGATGGAGTACGGTGCTGTGCTGAAAGAGATGTGTTTGGCCTATCGCCTTCTCGAGGACCATGGCAAATTGAAAGTGCGTGCGAAAGAGTGCACGCATGTGTGAGTGCGATGCTCGAGGGGTTAGCCAGGAGATTGGGTCATTCTAAACGCCGCCAACAGTACCGTGGGTCAGCTCGTTATCCAACTCTGTCGGCTGTTGCATCTCAAATGCATTGCCGTTGTCCGACCGCGTGATCCACAGAAACTCGAACTGCTGAGCCAAACACTGACACGTCTCGGCGCGACACTCGTCCTGAAAGATGACGATTCTCTGAAAGTATGCTTCCAAGACTAGCCGGATCACGATATCTGTGTGGTTGCATCCTTCTTTGCAGATGGAATTGCAGAAGCACAAGTACTCAGCGAAGCCGAAACTTGGTCTGGATGCCGTTGGAGGGACATCCACGATCCGCCTGACCGAATCGCTCGCTGATGTGACTGCCTCTCAAACATTTGATCCTTGCGGATGTCATGCACCGGTCTTGGACAGGACGGAGAGCTCGTCATCTATGGATGTATGACAGGACAGGCGCCTGTGTGGAATTGGCAATCGTGGGTCTTCAAGAACATCAGAGTCGTACAAACGGGGCCTGTCTTTCTCCGGTGGTGGTTATTGCCGCCCATAGGTGTCTGGATTCAATCTGCGAAAGTGGATGTCATCTCAGAGCAAGAGTCGATTGATCCAAATGATCGAAGCTCTGATCAAATTGATCCATGGCAAAAAACTGGACGTTAACTACACCGAGTATGCACGATCAACCGCCGCCAGTCACATCACGTGCTCTTGTTGCTGCTGGCAGGTATCACTTCCCCGATGAGTTCGAAGAAGCGATCTGTCATGCTGTATCGAACGCAAAGGATTCCAAAATCTTATTCAAGATCTCAGGCAACAATACAAACGAGACTGCTGTCGTATGAATAAGTCCAAAGAGTCACTCTTATTCTGAACCTGCCTCATGAGCGGCTCCTCGCGCCGCCCTTACTTCGTGCAAAACTGATTGTGAGTGTTGATGCTTCCTGACCCGCTTCCTAAGATGTATTCCCATCCCCTCCCGGCGTATCCTTTCTGCCTGGTGTCATTCGTTTTTTTTTTCGCTTCAACCAGCAAGTGCTGGAGCAGGTGTCGTTGCGATCTCTTTCTCTTCATCTGGTTCTTTGTGGTACTCGGCCATAACTGTTTTGAAGGAAGGAATCAATGTTTTCCTTGCATAATGGTACATGTCTTCCAATCTGTCCACACCAACCGTCACATCGTTAACGGTCTTGGCGAACGTACGTGTCTGGCCATGTGTTGTAAACCACTTGCAATGCTTTGGCGTTTTCTCTGAGTCTTCGATCGACACCTACATACCACCCCGATCGCCAAAAACGGCCGAAGAATGGCAGAGATGGTTAATGACCTTTATCAGGGCTGAATTCATAAAGACCAAATCGTGGCTTATATCCCATATTCCATTCAAAATTGTCAATGAGGGTCCAGTAGAAGACACCTCGGACATCAAATCCGTGTTTAATGGCACGGACGATCTGTTCGCCAACACAGCACGTCTTCCACACGGAGAGCGTTCAGAGAAGGCCTGTGTTCACCTCATTCATGTAGCCTTTGATCATAATATGTCTCCGGTCATCTTTATCATCGGCGATGCCTGTCTCGCTGATGTAAATCGGCAACCCCAAGGAACTGGAGGCCTTAATCACTCGATAGAGTCCTATCAGGACCCCGTCATTGAACAGACTCTCCAGTCAAAGGTACTCCACATTACCTCTGGGATGTATTGGATAGTCCATATCTGTCATAATCTCTTTTCCAGCCTGCGGTTGCAATGTCCATCCCAATTGTACACTACACAGAGGCCATGTATGAGGACGGAAGTTGGCTGAGCGATGCGTGTATGGTAAGAGAGATATCATCACCTACCGTGAGTAGTAGTTGATCCCCCACCAGTCACACGGTGGACGACCGTCTGGGTAGGTGTACTCGAGTGTCGTGCCAATCAATGGCACTTTCCTACAGAGCATG
Organism: Botrimarina sp.; assembly: GCA_965263145.1. Classification (GTDB taxonomy): domain Bacteria; phylum Planctomycetota; class Planctomycetia; order Pirellulales; family Lacipirellulaceae; genus CAYGQU01. Next base: position 22,869 of record CBDHGO010000004.1, on the reverse strand, counting down.
CACGTCAGCCGTGCTGTTGCAGTGGATGCTGCAGGATATGCCATTTGAAGTGTCCAGACTTGAAGAACTTGAGGACGAGGTCCCTTCCCCACCAGTAGGTCATCCACTCGGCAGCAAATCTGCACGATAGGGGTTGAGAGATGGACACGGATGGACGTCACATCAATTGGACTTAGAAATGGAGTTCAGGATTGTCTGGCCCATCGGCACGAACCAGATACAGTGGTGAACAATGCCGATTTGACAGCTCTTTCCGCAGTCCAAGGCCTTCAATTCTTTGTAAACCTGCCGACAGACCATGCCGTTTCGGATGCTGTCACATCACACTGTCAGCAAACTTGGCAATGCGCCTTCAGTAAGTTCAACAGGATGACGCCTGCATACCGAAACCTAAATGACAGGATCTAGAGCGCTGCTCGATCGGAGGGACATCGAGTCGACTGAAGATAGCCTCCTGGAGCATGCAGCCCAGCCATGTAGGAGCAGAATGTGTAGACGGTCGGTTCATTGAACGTCGCCCAATAAATTGCACGATGCGAAAAAAGTCGAAAGGTTCTGATACAGAAGCCGACGAACAGCTCAATGTTCTCTGCCTTCTCAAATCCACCTGCACAGCATTCACCTCCCCTCTCATGACAGGGCGAGGATGAACGAGACCTAGGTCTTGAAACCATCCGGGATGGACGAAGTGATGAAACGTCACCGACGGTACAATCCCATTCTCTTCCAGACAGTCGAAGATTTCGTTGTACCTAGATCCGATTGAGTGAGAAATCGGTGTCACACTTTGGTCACACATCGACGATGTGTGAGCACGACCTAAGAATAGCATCGGCGTTGTAGACGCCGCGTTCCGGTTCGATTCGAGCCCATTCCAACGAGAAACGAAAGGCATTGCAGTTCATCTCTTTTAGCAAGGCAATGTCTTCCTTGTATCTGAAGGGGGACATAGGGGTTGGGTCGAACGCGAGGGAATGGCCGTTGCCTGTTCCAGGTGTCTGGGAATGTGTTCGTCGTGCCATCTGCAATGGTGCTTTTGAGTCCACAGTAGTGGCGCTCTTTTGCAAATCGTGTCCAGTTTGAATCGGTGTCTCCCGAGTTCTGCCACATAGAAATGGCCACCCCTGGGATGTCTTTGTCTGTGCAGTGTGGCGACGGTGACGCGTGGCACCTTTGAGGAAACGTTTCTCCTCTGTTGTTTGGAGTTTTTCGAGGACGGCGGATTCTGAAGTGACGGTGCCAGTGGAATCTTCTGACGGGAAAAAACTATCGCCTTCGGCCTCCATCGCGATGCGCCGCTTCGCAAAATGCCGCACAAATTGGCAAGAAATGACGCTCTTCAAGACATTTACCTCAAACCGTGCGTTCGTACAGAGACAAGACATACATTCAAGTCCCATCCACAAAAAGGGATCCAAAAGAAGGGATGGTTATCTATCTTCTCGTCTCACTCCTGGAGTTGGATGTGACGTTTCAAATGATAGGCTTCGTAGGACGATCCTCTCGTCTTTTCAACGGGTATCGTGGCCATAACTGGCATGAATTGTGCGGCAACCGATGCTGCCAATCCGCTGAGCTCAAAACCGAAAAAGCGATGGTGCTTTTCTTGATGTGACTCTTCTCTGTCCCTAACACCACCCACCACAGATGTACTGTGTCAACAGGAGAGATGGCTTCTCACTGCAGGGCTTGGCAGAAGGCTTTCATGACTCGGTATTCACCCAAGGTCGTTGTTCCGTGAGAGTCCGCAGGAACCACACGATAGACAGAAAGAGACAAGGCGGACGATTCGGCATCGGTGCTTTCGATCACAAAATGAAGCTCTCCGGCCGATCGAATGCGATTCTGACGGGTCGTGATGAATGCCAGACGGACGCCCTCTGCAATGTCGTCACACTGGGTCACCACGATACCATGGAAAGGAGAAGAGACAGGGGGAATGAACCTGTAGTGGATGTGGCAGAGGTAGATCGGCGGCGAAGATGAAAGTTTTGGCCCATTCCCTCAACCAAACGATGTTCTCTCTCATCTTTTCATTCTGCACTGCATCCATGACCCACACGACTGACCCATTGCCCAGAAGATGCAGAGGGAGACCTGCGGTGTTTGTATATCCTTCAAAAATTGTTCGCTGCATGACGATCTCGGCATCTGCCAAAGGACCGATGATTCCGGGCTGGTCTTTGAAACTGCGTTTCCACTGTCTTTGCGTCAACGGTACAGTAGCCAATCGGCGATCGTAGCTCTGACGCAAGTGGGGATCGGTCAGTGTGTGATAGGCACGATTGAGAACAGAGCTCGTTTCCTGTCATCATCCAAGGTGGAGCATCTCCCACAGGAAAAGAAGATGCGTCAGGCACAACCTCTTGGCCGCTGACATCTGGATGATGCTGTTTCTGCAAACGGCGAAAATTGTGTTTGATCTCAACGACTGCAGCACAAAGAAGGCGTCAAGAGATTCTCGTCGACAGATGTTCTGAAGGACCGACCAGTGGCGTCGGCGTCGACCTGCAGCAGATCGTAGTAGTCCACAAAACCTCCACTGCTTTTCTCTTTCGTGGCGCAGCGTTGCGGCGTTGGACGCGAAAGGCGCACGGGTCGGACCAATCGTTGTCGGCCGGTCAGTGGTGTTACATTCATGATTGCGTCCGTTCAACCCACTTTAGCGACATGACAGGATGGAGGATCAGAAGATACAGAACCAGAAGCTCCCGCCGTTCGTACACACACTCAGGGTCGATAGATCCGGGGTCCATCATTCCACATGTGTCATTGCCGTGCAATGAGATTAAAAGAATGCGGAGAGAGACCGTTTTTTTTGAGTTGCCTACATCAGCCCGTTAAGGTATCCTGCCGCTTCTGCTTCTGCATTGGTTTTATGTGTTGTTTGGGGCCTCAGCCATTCCAATAGAGAACATGCCGCATCTCTTGCCCGAGAGTCATACTGAGAGAATCATATCTGAGCATGCATGCACGCCCGCATATACATACATACATAAACAGACCAACAAGATTACCATATGCGCTCTTCAAGATGCTGATGGTATCAGTAGCGAGCTTTCAATCATTCCGATTGTTGGAAAGACTTGAGAACGATAGACAGGACAGTCCGTTGCTTACCGTCGGACTGTGGCTGTTAATGAGAATTTGCGCACACGGCCGTGTTTGCAAAAATCGAAACGAGGAATAAGAAAACCCCCTCTTCTAAAATAAACGTGGTGGCCATGTCACAGAGGGAACAACTAATGAAAGAACAAATAGAAAACGGTTCACGTGTTCAAATACGCTTTATGAAATGATTTGAAGTCCGATGCTATGTGCACAGTGCCACAGCACTCTGTACGGTCAAGGTCTTCGAGTCATCAAACAACAACCACAACAACAACGTCATATGTCCGGTCTACCCCTTGTGTGTATGGTATGGTATGGTATGGTAGGCAGGATCAGATTGCCCACTTCTTCAGGCTTGCGAGTATCGCGCCCTTCGAAGACCAGCAAGGTTCTTCAGTTTTTGGAAGCGTTGTCCTTTAGGGGCTTGGGTGCTCTTTTCTTTGCCAAGGGCGACATCTGAGTCGCAGCTGTCGGTCCTTGGCCTTCTAAAACTAACAGACAAAGTGGAAGCTCTCTTATCTGTTCTCCGGCTACGTGTTGAAGGTAGACTAAAGGACTGGCCTCGGACTTTATTCATGTCCGCCAACAGGTCCGCCTGATCCTTCTTGGACACAGTGGCGGCGGAACCAAAAGAGTTCATTCTCGATACGACTCTTTCCACCTTCTTCTTTTCCGCTTTCTTGGATGCCTCGATACTTTTCATCCTCTGAAAGACCTTTGACAACATTTTCTTTTCGTCACAATCGCTTTCCATTGCACGACTGGCAGTAAACAATGCGCTATAGGCACCAGACTGGACCACTTGAACGCAAACCTACACACAAACCAGAAGCATAAGGAATGCAGATGGTACGTTCTCTTCATTGTACCTCGTCCAGGGCAAACTTGGACATCTTGCACAGAACATACACCGTATCCGTTTTGAGTCTTGGATTCGCTTCTTGGAGAAATTCACAGAGCTGAGGGATGATGGAAGAAGACGTCAAATAGCTGGAGCATTCTTTAAACGAAAGACTCTTGAGAATCTCAAATCCGAGTCGCTTGAGCTGAATACTTCGACTCATAACGAGTTCTGCGAGAACATCGAATCCACAGTGCTCGGCCAGAAGACGCGAGGTCTTCACTGGAAGTGCGGTAAGGACATTCATGACGATGTCATGGATTTCTTGACAGACAATTCCTGTTGGGGTCACGAATTCTAACAAGCGGGAAAGAATGCCAGTGTCACAAATTGCCCGAGCACCAGGCTTCAGTGCCGACACGGACTGCAGCACAGTAAAGAGATGATCCAGTCCAGATTCATGTTGAATAGGTCCTTCTCCTGTTTTTTGCTGATCTAAGAAGTCTGTAAATAGAACATCGGATTTGGGCACGACGCCAAGGTCAATGCACTGCTGGGCCGTCTCGATGGGTCCCTTCTCAATGATACGGGCACACAGGCTCCAGCATCTTCTTCTGAGATTCACACAATCACTGTCAAACCATTCCACGATGTCTTCCAGCACTCCAGTAGCGAGAACATCGTCGCAACGGTTTTCTTCTTCGATGAGTTTTGTAAGGATATTGAGGACAATCAGTTTGACTGCACTTGTGCCTTCGTTCATTTCTGTTCTGAGGCGTTGCAGTTCTGAGGAACCCAGGTTCTTTGCCATGGCCTGACGTGCGACAACATCTGCTTCAATCATGGAATGGATGATATGTAGAGCCGCTTGCGTTACCGACATCGCATGTGGTAACTGAGCAAGGAAACTGTCACTCTTGGCCAAATCGGTCGCCATTCTATCGTGCATATCCCATGCCACGACCAAGACATCGATGGCTCTGGATGCACACGCTTTGGTATCCCTCAGAATGATATCGCTCAGAAAATACGCTTCTTCTGTTCCGACGTCGAACTGTTTGCGGTGCACGGCACTCAACAGACCGTCAAGGAGATGGAGACGCACAGATTCGAGCTCTTCTCCTGCACCCTGCTCGTAGATCTCTCTGAATAACGTGTATGCCATCTGGGCAGGTAGATTCTGTAGATCTTTGCCGTTGGATGCGTTCACATTCTTTCCAAAGAGCTCAATGGCCAATGGTTTTATCTCTGCATCCTCCATTTTGAGCAATGGTGTCAGAAACTGCACAACGTCGTCTTCTTTCAACTTCTCTGCGACAACGTCAACATGTTGAATCTCTGCTAGGCATTTGAGGGCGCCCAGTTTTGTGGGCAGCTCATTCTCTTCCCTCAGCATTTTGATTAAGGAAGGTAGAGCACGAGACAGAAGCGTCTTGACTTCGGCGTCGTTGTCCTTGGAAACAAGACGTACCAGAGACAGAACAGACGTACAAGCGTAAGTCGCCACTTCGATCTCGTTCTCGTAATCGATCTTGTCTAGAATAAAATCCATAACCTTGCATTCCATAAAGGTCTGCCAACACACCCGCGTCCCGTTTGAGAGAACACAGACGTCACAGTACTTAAGCGTACCTGGCAGTACTCAAGATTATGCTGAATTAAAGTCGTCATGCATCTCAGTGCCCCTTCGCGTGTTTCGCGCCTCTTGGCAGTGATAAGGCGCTTGACAATGGTCAGGACGTCCGTCGGCTGTAAAAGAAGTGTCGACTCTTCGCCTAAGCACAGTCTCGCCAGGAGGTCTGCACAGGCGAAAGAGCCGTCCATGTCCGTCGTCATCGATGCCATGCATGAAAGAAGTTTTTGAAAAAGCGGTATCACATTGAGCAGGATTTCCTCGTCATCAAGTCTCATAAAGGACCCCAATTCACCGGCATGGGCACCAGGGACCCACGCTTGTTTCAGAACGGCGTTAAGATCTCTGGGATGTCTGGCAGCGATGAGAAGCTGCACGAGCGAACCGAGATTCGCGTCATCTGAAACCTCGCGTTCGCGTTCGTCAGGTTGTGACCCCTCACGACGGACCGTCGATGAAACAGAGAGGTCTGTGGGATGATGAAAATGTAACGTCAGGGTGCCGTCTTCGTTCGACGTCAGTCCGACGCTGACCTCCTTGTTGAGCACCATTCACTCAGCTTGGCAGAAAAATTCTACTGTCCAAGAAAAGCACTGTTCTTCACTGAGAGACTCGACGCGAAGTCCACTCAACGTGGCTAGATAAACACAGAGCAGTACACGTTCAGTTGTATCAATCAATGGACAACAGCCCGCGCGATTCCAGTCCACAAACACCGCTGGAAAAACGGTTCCTACGATAGGAACGCAGCTTCGCCGCTTGACTTGACGAAGAGTTGTTGGTGAAGAATTTGAGCTTCGAAGCACAAGTCAACAAGTCGCGTTGTGCGCTAAGCGGCTTTCTTTTCCCAAAGCTTTGATGGAACAAACGTCTGACTGGATACTTTCAGACAAGCTGCTTGTAAGATGTCCTCTAACCGAAACTCATCTTCGTCATCTGCGAAAAAATGCACGCCGCGTGAATGACGATGTGGGAGTTGCTGCGTCTTGTTGTCTTGACGAATTCCGCGCTTCCATTTGAGCTCGGCGGCGGTCAGCGGTGGTCGGACGAAGGAGACGGAGAGCGTCTTGGTGCGTTCTCCGTCGATGACGGTTTCGTCTTCGAGACACCAGGAGCATTGAGAGACGTCGACCGCAGGGGTTGACTCTTTGCGTTGAGTGGCTATCGCGTCCAGTTCTGTCCAGTAGCGCCGCCGAATGGCGAATTGACGGCGGACGTGGATATTGACGTCCTTATCGGTGAACTGCACATCGATGTCGTCAACATCGATCCAGAAAGGCACGGGTAGGTCGAGCACCACCTCGTCGTCCACGTCGTAGAGTGTGTATGGAGGCTCGAGGCATCGAACGCCATCGCTATCGCCGACAAAGAGATGCTTAAAGACGTCATCCGATCGACGTTTCTCCAGAACAATCGTTTGGTAACGGTTATCGGTCGTGGCATAGACATCGATCTCGGCATCGGCGAATGGCAGACTCAGTTGACGATGGATGACGGGAAAAGAGCCCTCTGACTGAACCAGTAGACGACGGCCATCGCATTCGATCTTCATCGATCGGTCGGCATAGCCCGTGGGAACGTGGACGGCAAGGATCACATGTTTTGGTGTCTGTACCCACATATAGAATCTAGCCAGGCGGCTGTCGTAGTGTCGGGTGGCATCGTGTCTTTGCTCGACCTCGGCAGCCACACACTTAAATGAACGAATCGTTTGCAGGTCGTGCTGGCTTCGATGGTTCGGATCCTGCAGAGAATACGATTCGGCATCTTCCTGAACCTTCTTCTCCATCTCAGCCTTGGCAAGACGCGTCCGAAGGGCCTTTGAATCGACCAAAGGCCAATGCAGCGTGTGTCCATCTGAACAGGGAAGAGCATTCGAGGGGAGACTCTCGTTTAACAGAGAACACCTTTCCAGTGTTGTTTGAGGGTGCAGAAATCGCAGATGTGCATCTGACATGTCCAGCATTGCTTCGTTGCTGGGCGACCGCATACTTCGCATGTCACGATCAGCTGCGTCGCCGGATCGCAACGTATGCCACTGCGCTCGAAGCGCTTGAGCAATTCCTCTTCGCCGCCGGGAAAACGTCGCGTCACGCCTGGGATGTATCGGTATTGGACGTCGCCAGCCCAACGATCGTAGACGGCGCGTCGTGGAGGGTCGATGAGAACATCGAAGGCATGGCGCAAACGCGCAAAGCTCTCGGAATCGCCACCCTTGTCTGGATGCAGTTTTCGCGCGAGTGCTCGATAGGCACCACGTATCTCAGCTACGGTTGCATCTGGCTGAATGTCTAGCGTCCGATAGTGCTGCCGTCCATCGAGATCGGCGACATGTCTCCACGGATCATCCATCTTTACGAGACGTCGATCAACCGCGACGATTCGCGAGACAGCGACGAAAAAAGTTCGACATGATCGACATCATGAGATGGTTTTGGCACATCGTCATCATACGACGACATTGGTTGTCCAGGCATTGCTGGGCGTATACCACTTTCCCGGCATCCGGTTGATGAGCCGAGCCGGAGAGATGAACAGACCGCTGTACTTCTCCTCGTTGGACAGGAAGTTAGGAATGTCGTCTGAACCAAAGCATACGATGGTGCTTCCGCTGCCCGTCATAAAAACCGATTCAAAGTTGCCTTCCCGTTTCAGCCTTTCTTTCAGTTCCGCAAGCTGCGGAAGAATAGAGAAGGCCGGGGATTCGAGATCGTTGACGCATAGCTCCTGAGTGATCGTGCCTTTCTCCCGCAAGCCATCGAGCAACTTGCGTGGATCTGCGGTGCTACGGCCGTCCAAATCCAGCGTCTTGAAAATCTGAGGCGTCAATAGACTGACGGGAGGCTTGACGAGGAGCATCGGTGTGGACAACGGTATCGGAGGCATCACATTCTCCACAATTTCGCCGCGACCTAGATCCTCTTGCGTTGCCATTGAAAACCACAACGGAGAGAAGGACCTGTGCAGTAGGCTGCGCCTTCGGAGAAGAACACAGAGATGTCCGATCCGATCTCTCCTGACCAATCCAACAGATCCTGATTCGATGCCACCTGCAACACAGAAGAGGCATGACGGTTACGATGTTGCCAACGGGGATGACGTTTCCGCAGATTTCGTTGGCTGCCCAAAGAGTGGTGGCTGCGTTTGCACTGCCGCCTCCGAGTCCAGCTCCATGAGGAACCGTCTTCTGCAGGTCAATGTCAAAATACTGTTGGACCTCTGTCTTGGAACGGTAGAGATTCAACGCCTTGATGACGAGATTCGAATCGTCTGTCGGAATGTCTGCGATGTTACAGGTCAGTCGATCGCTCTTTCCTTCGATGGGTGCCATCTCCATACGATCTCCCAAATCGATGACATGAAAAAGAGATGCCAAATCATGAAAGCCATCGGATCGGCGCCCCATGATTCTCAGAAACACGTTGATCTTAGAGGGAGAGAACACTGACAGTCGATCGGATATGCCCATCGCTCTCGATCGTGCAACCCAGAGACTCTTTGTTGAATGTGCGGGATTCCATCGGCCTAAGGGTCCCCGTTCATGCAGAGGAGCATCCGATCTTAGACGTAGAAGAGACATCAGGTGGATTTTGGCGTTTCAACGTCAAGAGCGACGTAAGGTTTCAATTCAAAGTGCAGCAAAGAAGGAACGATGTATTTCGGTCTCTTCAAGGGAGACACAATGTATCCTCCTGCAAGACACCTCGCTTGAGTGCAGGCCTTCGCCGTCTAGCGACAGAGATGGACCTTTGGCTGTGTGTCTTCCTGTCGGCAGGCACCCTTTGCCCTTGAAGTACGTTTTCGCGCCGCGTTTCGAGCTCAGGTGCCAGTAACCTTTCGTCGGTGCACGCTTTGCTCGCACAAAGGCAGCCAAGATGCGTGTGAGCATGCCGATCGTTGATGTGACGGGCAGGGATCAACGGATTCAGAATATTCGTACGACCCTTTCGGCGGCGCAGAGCAATCGAACAGACCATAAAGGTCGCACCCCAGCACCCCTCGTCAATACTTGCCGATTTCGATAGCCACGATGTCTGACGTGTTACAGAGTCATGTCTCCCTCTTTGACGAGAAGGTGATTGAGATGACGTTGAGGAGTCGCCGTTAACCACGACGCCTCTGTCTTTGTGCAGACCAATGGATTTCTGCAGTCGTTAGTGGCGGAAGGCCAGGAGCATCTGTTTCACGATTGGCCAGCTCTCGGTCCGTATTCCTTCTAAGACAACGAAACGTCGCGTCGCGAGTGGAGATGGTTGGTAGGAACGAGCGACGAAGATAAGAAGAGATTGGTGACGCAGCTTCAGGGGATCGATGCCTCAACGGAAGGCGGCCTCATCGAATACGTTCGTCGAGCGAAGAAGCTCCTGGACGAATCCAAACGCGGTGTGCTTTCATCCATGCGCCTCGCGTCCTGACGCATGCGTCGGTGAATGTGCAGGGGTGAATCCAATGGACGGCTATACGCCCAGTGTGCCAACCGGCAAGAGCCTCGACTTTGGCAGCGATGCATTTCAGCAGCTAGAGAATCAAGGCAGAGAGAAATCGATCGCCGAGATGTTGGCGCGGCAATGAATGGTGTGTGGTGCAGGAGTGGTCGAAGCGGGGAAATCTGTCTTTGTGTTGGTGGCCGGCGGCTTAGGAGAGCGTCTCGGATTTTCTGGCATCAAAGTAGCGCTTCCCTGCGAGACGGCCAGATACACATCGTTTCTCCAACTGTACATTGAGAGCATCCTGGCCATCCAGGCCAAAGCTCGAAAGGACGGCAATGCCGATCTTCTCCTTCCTTTTGTCCTGATGACATCGGATGATACCCATGCCAGAACAATGGATTTCCTCGAACAGCATCAGTACTTTGGCATGCAGAAAGAGCAAGTGTGATTTTGTGTGACCTTGTAAAGATATCGAACGATGGATGTGTGGTGGGATCACAGGTGCATGTTTTGAAGCAAGAGAAGGTGGCATGTCTGGCAGACAGTGATGCCCGTATCGCTCTGGAGAAGAACGATGCCTATGTTGTGGAGACAAAGCCTCACGGCCATGGCGATATTCATTCGCTGATCCATTCGAGCGGCCTGTTGCCAGGCTGGATAGCACAGGGACTCAAATGGCTTTGTATCTTTCAGGATACGAATGCTCTCGTTTTCAATGGATTGTTGGCGGCGCTGGGGGTCAGTGCCAGTGAGAACTATGACATGAATTCTCTGGCCGTTCCGAGAAAGGCAAAAGAGGCGATCGGTGCGATTGCGACCCTCAAACATGAGAACGGATCGGAGATCACCATCAACGTCGAGTACAATCAGTTGGATCCAATGCTACGGAGCACCATCAACAAAGAGGGCGATGTCAATGACGCGACTGGGTTCTCGCCCTTTCCTGGGAATGTCAACCAGTTGGTGTTTAAAGTGTGACTGTGTGATGTGACGTGGTTATGATGGATGGATGTCTGTTTGCTTGTGTTTAGTTGGATACGTACATGGAGCAGTTGAAGAAGACAAGTGGCCTCATTTCGGAATTCGTCAATCCAAAATACAAAGATGCCACGAAAACGGCGTTTCAGAAATCGACCAGACTCGAATGTATGATGCAAGACTATCCAAAGACGCTCTCGGCCGAAGCGAAAATCGGATTCACCACCATCAACCAGGTCTGCTGCTTCACGCCTGTCCCATCATCGTTCTATGGTCGGCGTAGGTGTGGGCAACGTACTCTCCTGTGAAGAATGCTGTGGCGGCGGCGGTTAAGAAGGTCGAGGAGGGTTGCCCACCGCACAGCGCTACGGCAGCCGAGGCCGATCTGTACGAATCGAATTGCAAGAGGCTGACGCAGATCGGCGTCCATATCGGTGAACCGGATGTCTTTACATTCAACGGCATGCAGACGACGTTCCATCCACGCGTGATGATCGCGCCTTCCTTTGCCCTGACGTTTCAAGATCTGAAGGTGTGTGCTCACATAGCGAAAGGGTATAGAGGCAATGCCTGATTTTGGATCCAGGACAAATTTCCGTCCCCTTCACGTGTGACCATCAAGAAAGGATCTGTGTGTATCTTGGATGGATCTAGCATTACGGTAGAGGATCTGGAATTGGACGGTGCCCTCGTAGTAGCAACGACAAATACAATAGCGATCAAAGATGCCAAGGTACGCGTCTAGATCTTGTGTAACGTCATCCATCAAGGAGGTGCACTCGTTAGATCGCCAACAAAGGATGGGCCGTGAAAATCGTTGAGGATGACAATGCAGTGGCTGAAGAGATTCGCATTCGCGGATTCACTTTTGACAAGATCGAGACGGAGACAATGTAAACGCGATGTCCCTCTCTCAGATGCACTGCCGACATAGAAGTTCTCAGCCTTAGCCAGCATCGGATCGACCAAGCTGTCAACTTGGAATATTTCTCCCTTTATGTCGAACTACAGTGATGCATGCCCATGAGCATCGGCGGAGATGATGAGCGGCTGTAGAGACAGTGAATGTGATCGTGAACTGTCCGTTTCCTTGTGTTACTGAGAAAAAAGATGACGGTTACTGAAGACGTGACGGTTAGGAATCGATCGTATCGATGTTTGATGTCGTGCACAGCTGTCTCTTTCGCAGCTTCGCGCTGAGAGGCATCGATGGAAAGTGTCGTCGCTATCGCGTGAAAAGACGTGCAAGAATCGAACTGCAGTCGAACGTCGGTCGTTTGCCTTATTGCCGGTGTGACCCACCCACGTGTTCGATACCACGACAGAATCCATTCCTGTCTCGGATAGCTTGTCGACATTGAAACAGCGTCCCGCTACTTTCAGGTTAGCAAAACAGGAATGGATGGGACGGTTGGGATTGGGGTGACGGACATAATTGACCTCTCCTGTATTCAGGGCTTGTCTCTCTCCGACACGACCTCTGTGTTGCGTTCAGTGTCACGAGAATTCAATGCATTTGGAAGAACCGCATGAGGCGGCGGCGTTTCTCTCTGAGAGTTCAGATGAAGATTTCAATATGGATCAACACCATCTGTCTGCAGCTGAGGAGGAGGGAGAAAGGCGAGGTTCTGTCGTCATGACTGAAAACGATGCAGATGCACCAAACGGTACGCGTGTGGTCTCCCCATGACTGGTTGTCTGTATCGAGTCCGAGTCCCCTGTAGATGATCTCACAGAAGCATCGTCTGAAACAGAAACCACTGACACGACAAGTTCCGCCCGGAAGGCGTCGTGTCTTATGATACTGATGGGATGTGTTTCAGGCGGCGAGAGCAATGTGCCACGCAAGACCCGAGAAAAGTTCTACGAGACAGTGCTCTCAAACATGAGCGAGATCGAGCTCGATCGGTGACGTCTTTCACTGAGGGGCCATCCAGTAGCAGTAGGTTATGGTGTGGTCACAGGTATGAAGCCTACCGTCGCTCGTGTCTTCCCAGACCCAAGATGCGAAAACTGATCACATCTCTGAGTCATCTGTCGGTGAACGATGACAAGATCCTCATCGTCGTCTGTTCTCTAGCCAAAATGTTCGTCGGAGAGATCATTCAAGAATCCAGAGCAGTCGCATCTGCGGCCGGCGAATCTGGATCCCTTCGACCCGAACACATACGGGCAGCCTTTAAGAAACTGGAAGCTCAGGGACATGTGATGCGACGTGGATCGATGAAGCGATTTTTCAGATGCTTCGCTTGATCAATAGTGGATGAATGGATGGTTGATTGAATGGTTCATAGAGCAGAGGTTTATTGCATTTAAGAGGGATTGTCATCGTCAAAATCAAATCTCTCAGAAATCCTCGACCCATGCCTCAATGTACATGACTAGCAGAGACACCTCAAAAACAACGTGGATCATCAGTGGCTCAACACAATAACTACACGAGGAAGAAAGGAGAAATAATGAGCAGACATTGTCGTATCATATCAGCTGTCACTTCACTGCATGGGAACACGTATGCTGCGAAGAACACTTTTGCATGGTGCGTGAGACAGGCACGTGTTTTTTGAGCTCTTTGGCAGCCGCTTGTCTGACAGGTCAGCCTTCAGGCTTCGAGTTCTGAGGCGAGCTCTCCCAACAGATGTCGAGGGGAGTTCAGCGATGTGTCCATCATCATCATCATTCCTCCATTCGACATAAAGTCGTAAGATCGAGGAAACGTCACTGGCTCATCTGTATCGGATTCGACCAATCCCGGAATCTCTTTCGGAAGCTTGTCAGCAATCTCTTCAGAATTGTTGTTCAGGCACTGCATGGCCACCTGCAACGCAACGGGTTCTGTCGGAGAATGCTCCATCATCGAATACGGTGTTGATCCAGCATGAACGGCACCGTAAGGAGGTGCCGAGCGAGGACAGGAAGCCATAGCATACGGTGGCAGCATGTCATAGTGTGTCGCTCCGGGAACAGAGACAACTGGATATGCAGGAGGGGGTGGCGGCGGCGGCGGCGCTGTTGGAAGCATCAGAGATCCGTAACTGCCTATGGGAGAATAGGTACCAGACATGAACATCATTTGCACAGCAGGCCCACTGTCATGTGCTGTATAACGCGCAGTCTCACACGAAAGCGGCGAATAAAGTCCGTTCTGACTTCCACCACCACTGTTCTTCTCAGGAGATGGATCGGTGAGATCGCCGGCGAATCCGACAACGGATCGGTCCATCGCCGGCGTCGGATACATATCAGATGGGAGACAGGCGGATTTGACACTGTTTAGAGACTCGGAGTGTCTTCTTTCGGGTACAGCAGCAGAGAGCACCGGCGAAGCATTGGACCCAAACAGTTCGTACTCTGGATAAGATTCGATCGAGTGCTCTACGGTATGTGCCGTGCCAGAAGACTCGCTGGAGGAACACTGCATAGCCTGGCTCACACTGTCACTGTCTGTCTTTGGACACGTGGAAACGGAAGAGTCCTCAGACAGCGACCGTTTGTCAGATTCCAATCTCCTCGAAGCAGTGCGTCCAAGAAGAACAGGCGCAGCTGACATCGATGTCGACTTGGACGACTGCAACGGAGGGAAATCTGGATCTGAAAGGGACGGGCCATGAAGAGGAGTTGGCGTTTGTTTTCCTGAGGAGACCTCCCAGGCCGTTTTCGGTGTCTTGCCTTGACCGGAATCGACGCTGGCGGCGCGAACGATCACAATGTTGCCGTTCCGATGGACGACGTCCTTTTCGGCGTCGATCCTGCTTTGAATCACTGCCTTTTCGGAAGGCTTAGGGATCGAAGCCAACACCACCTTCTGCGTCTCTTCCATCTGCTGTGGACTGCAGAAACTGGATACCGGCACCTTGGACGGTGTGGTAATCGATTTTGCACTGGACAGCGACAGAGAACTGCGTGACAATGGCTTCTGTTGATGCTTCTGTCCAACCTGTTGCCATCCAGATGTTGTTCCGCCGCCATTCGCCAAACTCTTCTTCACTCCATTCCCTTCGTGCTGCGTGCCGCTGTTCCTCATCGCTGGCGGTTTTCTCCGTCCAGCACTCGCTGTAACCCACCCTTCATCGTCTGCCTTGGATGTTTTGAGCGTGGATCCGGTGAGATGGTCTTTCCCGTGTGCATCGCTGCCGTCTGCAAATTTGGTTGTCTCTTCTGGCAGGGATTCGATCAGAGACTGCAACTTCCTGCGAACTTTCCGTGCGTATTTGGCACCCACATTCTCCTGTTGCGCGTTCGCAATTGCCTGGTTGATTTTCTCGACGACATCCATCATGGCATCGCGCCCAGCAACGCTCCCGATTTCCAACACAAAGTTCGCACAGTTGACGGCCTCTTCCAATGCCGCCTTGATCGCACACCTCGTGCTCTCTAAGGAATCACTAGGATCGTTCTTTTGAGCATCCGAGAGCTTCTTGAGACTTGAACGATTTCCAGAATTCTTATCCGGACTGTCCAGGTCCGTCGATCGATCGCTCTGTTTCTTGTTCTTTCTTCTGGACGACGATCGTTTGCTTTCAGCCGCCGCCGCCGCCTCTGCGGCTTCTTCCTCCAGAAGAGCCGCCATATTGGCATCGGCGCGCTCCACTCTCTCTTCATAATCCGCTGCCTGTTCCGCGGCCTTAGCCCACGCATCATCGAAGCAGTCTTTCTCAGATTTTCGAGCGGCCTCTCCACCCATGTATGCCCTCTTCAATTTCGCCTCCAGAAGTTTCTGCTGTCGCGTTGTTTTTCCATGCTGTCCACACAGAACAAACGCCGGCGAAGCGCCATCAATACCATCGGCTTTTGCCCTCCAATCGCAGCCGAGCAAGGCAAGCGTATACATCATCTCTTTCTTGTTCGCCATGGCAGCATGGTGCATGGCTGTGCCACCAACACTATCTCGACTGTTCACATCTGCCCCCAAATCCACAAGCTTCAGCACCATGAGCTTGTCTCCACAGCCAGCAGCAAGATGCAGTGCCGTCCGTCCTTCGTTGTCTCTGGCGCCGATATCGGCACCCAGATCAACGAGCTTCTCCGCAACAGGAAGCAATCTGGATCGATCCTGTTCCATCTGTGACATCTGCAACGCCTCTGTTTTCTTAAGCAGCAATTCAAGTCCCTCCCTTTCACGTTCAAAATCTCGACTCCATTTGTCCCATTCGTCATCGTCATCATCCTTATGTCGATGGAGATGATGGTGATGATGTTCCTTATCGACGGTCGTCTCACATCTGTAGCTATCCAACGCAGCATCTGGATTCAAAAAGAGTGATCCTGGTCGTCTTCCACGTGTTGCTTTTCTGAGAAGACTCATGAGTTCTGCCCCCTTCCATGTACTGCATGATCGTGCGTTTGATGGTGAGTGTGCTCTGTCCAAATCGTTCAAACACATACTACTCAGCGTCTCTGAGTTGCCTGTGCGAAAACGATGCGTTCGTCAAGAGAGTCCGGTCGTCAGGAAGGCTGCCTACCCAGAGTGGCCCATGCAAAACCCGTCCGGACAGGCACCATGCCTCCGAAACTGCTGGACTCCTCTCGGCATCCTTTCGAGAGAACGGATGACGCGACACCGGATCTCCTCAAGGACAGGCTGCCAAGTCCCTAAACACAGACAGCCCCACGATAGCAAGCAAGGATTGGAGAAGATGCGTCATCCTGCCTGCAGATTCCCATTGGAGCCCGCCGTGACGCCAGACGGTACATGAGCCAATGCCGAGTAGGTTCCGTGTGCTGTGTTTTGCAATGGAGTGCATTCTGACATGTCGCGTGCATTTAAATTGGCACCCAATTCGACCAGTTTTACAACGGCATCAAGAAATCCGCAACCAGCTGCCAAATGAAGAGGCGTGTTCTGAGCGTTGTCTCGACTGTGCACAGAACACCCAGCTATAGACAGGCCAAGATCAGATGTAGCATCGACAGACAGGTCCCTCTCTGCCGTGCCTTGACAAGTGGATCAATGACATGTGCCTGACCAAAAGCAGCGGCATAATGCAATGGTGTGCTGCCGTCCTTCGTTTGCGAAGAAACGGCGGCCCCGTGTTTGATGAGCTTCAAAACAATATCTTTTCTTCCGGCCCGGGCGGCAATGTGCAGCGGTGTCTCCACATTGCGATCGTCAGTGGCTGGCTTCAACCTTGCCCCTAATTCTACCAGCAGTCCAATAACATCGACATGTCCAGGACCCTGATCACAGGCATGCCTTCTGAAGTGAGAGGTGGGAGAGGGGTCTGGACCTTCATCGTTGCCAGCTGCAGACATGTCCATCCCTTTGCCGTCTTGACCTCCGTGTCTGCTCCAAGTTCGATCAGCTTGGCAACAGCTTCGCACTGACCGGCATCAGCAGCCAAGTGTAAGGGCGAGTATCCTGCTCGTGAGTCACACTCTTTCAGTGTGGCACCGAGTTCTAACAATCTCTCGATAGCTGAAGCTCGGCCGTGCAGGGCTGCATAATGCAGGGGTGTCCGTCCGTGGCAGTCTTTCACATCGACGGCATGATTCAGGTCGACCAATACCGAGATGGCATTCACCCATCCCCAATTGGCCGCCGAATGCAGCGGCGTGAACTGATACTTGTCTCTGCTGTCCACTCGGCAGCCCAGTTCTGTCACAAGAATGCGTATTAAATCGACCCATCCTTGTTCGGCGGCGACGTGGACGGCAGTTCTGCCCTCTTCACTCTGTACCCATGATGGACAGCCCAACATATGCAGCTTCCTCACGACTTCGATCCGATTCCATGCAGATGCGCAGTACAACGGCGTACAGCCGTCTCTGTCCTTTGCAGAGGGATTGCCTCCCAACTGAATGAGCTTCAGGACGGCCGGCAGATGTCCTTCGCCGCACGCAACGTGCAACGGCGTCGAACCCACAGAATCTCGAACGTCGACTTTGGCACCCAGCCGAACCAGTGCTTCGATGGATCCCACCTGGCCACACAGAACACACCACGCTCCTCTGGATATCGCTTTCTGACCAGCAATCATCGCCGTTACTTGATTGTAGGCGGCCGCATAATGGAGAGGTGTCCACGTGTTGGCACTTTGGCAGTGTACGTCACAGTTGAATTTCTTGATCAGCTTTTCGATATTCGACACCTTGCCTTCCATCGCTGCCAGATGCAACGCAGACCATCCGAGGATCTGTTGGACGGCAGAGATGCCTGTCTTGCTCGCATCTTCTGTTAATTGAAGCACTTCCTGATTTCGCCCATCGCACGCAGCAATGTCCCAACCCAGATGGAGAAATCCCAAGAAATCTTGCATGCAGCCACGTCGAGCAACTTCATGCAACGGTGTACAGCCAGACGTATCTTCCAGCAGAGCAGCTATCAGCATAGATATCAATTGTACCTTCCATTCCATTCCATCCCACTCGTCCTCTCACTCTCCAATGAGATGATCACGCACTTGGTTTTGAACAGCCGCCAGATGGACAGGTGTGCAATTGAGTATGTCACGTGAGAGTAGGACAGCAGGTCCTCCGTGTTCCAGCAGTCCCTTGATGATTCCCAAGTGTCCTCGCATCACAGCCAAATGCAAAGGCGTCCTTCCTTCTGCATCTCTTGCCGTGACGTCCGCTCCCTGCCGGAGCAGTCGGAGTAACTCCTGCTCGTTTCCTTTGCGTGCAATCTTGTGCAGCAGTGTTGACCTTGGTCCAAGACTGGCAAAAGACATCTAATGCAGCACACGATCACTCATTCTCGCACCGAGAACAGTTTGGTGAGATTTGGGGGAGAGTGACGTGACGTGGTGACTCGGCCTTACTGCAGCGCGTTCGTTGTCGTCTCGACCGAAACGGGAAAATTCGTCGCGGACAGGACGTGGCTTTTTTCAAAGAAATAGAGGTTGCAAGCAATGGCCCTCTCGAACAGTGGCGGCCCAAACGATGACTGTGTGAACTGAGCGCCGGCGTTCCTTCGAAAATCAAAATGCAAAGCGCAAGCGGATCTCAGGATGTCGTAGGGAAGGTCTTCGACGCGACGTGTCGCATCAGAGGATAGACCGTCACATCGATGTCCCCAACGCCGATCAAATGAACACGCCCTCGGCACCACCACTCGCTGAAGGCGAACTGCAGGAATGCTTGGAGGAGTTGGAAGAGATGCTGAAGCAACGGAGACGCAACTTCGACGAACGGGTGCAGTTTCTGAACGCGCATGTGTTTCAATCGGTTGTCTGTCCCTATGCCTCGGATATGTGTGACAAGACTGCTGGTGTTTTAGCTCGAACCTGCTGAGCGTATGGACTTCCTGCTCAAATGCTTACTGCATTTGATGGGACGTGAACCCGACCGTGCCTCTCAGTTGAGCCATCTGCTGCTGGAGATCGTTCCCTCATCCATCGTCAGGCGCTCTGTTCGGTTCGTAAGCCTCTTGACTGAAACGCTGTGTCCGTTTTCGAAGGAGATGCCAAAGGAGCTGTGGGCATCCGTCGTGGATCTGTTTGAGGGGTACTGCCGATCAGGACAGCCACGACTGGCGGTTAAGGTTGTCACATCAGCGTCACGTCTTATCGATCACCCTCTGACGTGACGTTCTCCAGGTTGCTAAGACATTCCGCTTGAGTTCCGATCAGATCACGAATGTGGATCTGGTCGCATACATTCGAAGCCTCTTTGAATGCAATAGCACGCACACACCTGCACTCTCCCTCTTGATGCACTTTGAAGATCTGAGCTGCTGTTTTGATGTCATGGAGATCGCTGAGAGGCTTATGAGGGGCAATTCCATGGACAAGTCCATGTCATGGATTCAGTCGTTAGACGATCGATACCATCACGAGATCATTCGCATGTGCCAATCCGAAAACAAAGGGAAACTGGCCTGGACAGTGGCCAAAGCACTGCATCTCGAACAGGACTACAGTCATGTGCACTTACAACTTCGCAAGGAAAGCATTCTGAAACTGATAAAGAAACAGAATTGGCAGATTGCTGTATCGCTGGCCGAGGACAGCCAGGAGCTGCAGGTCAGCAATCATCCACAGTGCTTGTTAGAACGATGATGGCTTGTGGACACTATCCAGGTCTTTGTCGTCGAAGCCATGATGCAATGCAATGAAGTCGACCTGGCAGCCGAGTA
The DNA here is from genome assembly GCA_965263145.1 of Botrimarina sp. Classification (GTDB taxonomy): domain Bacteria; phylum Planctomycetota; class Planctomycetia; order Pirellulales; family Lacipirellulaceae; genus CAYGQU01. The sequence goes on along the minus strand of CBDHGO010000004.1, from coordinate 2,803 downwards.
TCAAAAGGCATTCGGTCTTCAAAGAGAATCTGTGTCGGTGGACGATACGTCCCTTGCCGCGCGTCGTGAACAAAGGAGGCAGAATTACTATCCACTTCAGCTGCCAGATGAGAGCGTGACGCTGGTCACCACAGAAGAACAGGTGATTGCCGCCCAAGCCGTTCTGTGCTGCCAGTCGAGCATCGGTTTTGATATGGAATGGAAACCGGGTACAGGGGCGACACATGCCAGCACTTTGCAGGTCCATAAGGACAATGCCTGCTTGTTCGTGCGCATCATCATCACGGTGTGTTTTCAGTTGGCCGGGGAGAGTGTGTGTTACATCTTTGATCTGCTTGCCCTGCGAAACAGCGAAGCGCTGCGCAATGTGGTGCAAGAGGTGTTCTGCGATCGGAGTATTATGAAACTCGGTTTCTGTCCCTCACAGGACTTGAGAGGCATCGAAGTCATCTGTCGAGTACAGAGACCTGCAAACGTTTACGATCTGCAACAGATGTGGAGCATCTACAGCCAAAAGAAGAAGCAGCCGCTGTCCGCCGGTGCTGCCGCCGCCAGAGGCAAACATCGTGCGCCGCCGTCGAAGGCTTTCCAGAGTGTGGGGTTGAGTGAGGTCGTTCTCGCTCTTCTGGGAAAACCATTGGACAAGTTGATGCAGACTTCTAATTGGAACAGGCGTCCTTTGACGGAGGGGCAGATTTGCTATGCTGCTCAGGATGCCCATGTCTTGCTTACGCTTTACAATCACATGGCGGCGGACGTCGACACGTCGCTGTCATTGTTGTGTTAGCATCTGGCGAAAATGTCTGTTGAGGCATCGCTCGAAACACATTTGGAGGAAACCCGTACGGCCCTCGAGGAGATAACGCAGTGTCTTCTGGAAAAGGACGACGACGAAGACGAGAGTGACGCGACGGAGAGTTTGGAGCTCATAAAGCTCAGAGACGAACTCGAGTGCTCTCTTCGCGAGACCGAGAAGGCTCTGCTGCAATTGAAAAAGGAGCGTCTGCTTGAGGAAGTGCGCAAGCATCAGGTCTATTGGCAATCTTATGACCTGGCTATGGAACACAGTGTTCTGCGAATGGCGAAGAAGAAGAGCTGGATGAAGTCGCCAGTGAAGTGGAGCATCCATCGTTGGATTGCGAGAGGCATGCCATGTCGAAGCGTGATCTGCTTGCCGATCATGGTATTTGTGTGACAGAGTGCGAGAATTGAAAGAGGCCTTGGAGGAGATGCACGCAGCTATTGAAGACGCCACAAGGAAAGGACAGCAGACAGAGACAATGCACTTTGCTGAATGGGAAATCTATGGAAGGGGCGTTGCCTCGAAGCTGATGGCGCAAATGGGGTGCACATGAACACACACATCGCTGAGGACATCGAAGAGGATTGGCTGTTTAGATATGTCGACGGTAAAGGCCTCGGCCGAGAGAAACAAGGCGTGACGACGCATCTCATTTCCAAGGGAATGCACTCGGTAAAGAGAGCGGGTCTGGGAACCTGTCAGGCAAACGGTATCCCTCCCTCACTGCTAAAGTGCTTTCTTGAGAATTCAGAAGAGACGGGTGCTTGACAGCGATCGAGGCGAAGAAGAAGACGAAGAGAGGCGGTCGAGCGAAGACAGCGAAGAAACGGATGCGACAGGAAAAGAAAGAAAGAGGGGAGCAGCTCGATGACGCGGAAGGAGAAGGCGTGTTCTCGATCGTCAATCGTGTCATCGGTCTGTGCGAACACTCTCGATCTCAGAGACGAGATGGTAAAGTGCTCAGGCGATTCCTCCAGACTAAGAGGCGATAGAGAAGCCAAGGAAGGAAGCAGCAGTTCGACACGCGAGTCTGCAAAGAAGACAAAGAGCGATGCCAATGGTGCACGAGATGGAGTCCGTGCTCGAGAGATGTTGGCAACGCAGGAGGTGAAAGTGGCTGCCTCTCAAAAGAGAGTCCGACATCTAGAGGATGCAATTCGACGCAATGCCAAGAACAAGGTCTGCACAAGGCTGCTGTCTGGATCTTGGCAGAAATCGTTTCCTTTAGAGTCTGTTGCGAGCTCTAGAGGAGAAGCTGCGGCACGCGAAAGCAGAATTGGAAGGCGCACAGCACAAACAGTTGCATCTCGTAAAGGACCTTCAACGGAACGCCAGAAATCAACAGTCAGAGAGGTTTTAAACGTCATGTGCTGTACTGTCTCGAAACAGCGACTCTTACAACTGTCTCGGCTATTATGTCCCCATCACTCTTGTCCATCGACCTATACACTTGAATGGTCTCACGTGGGAATTTCATAGTCGTCGACGATCGTCCGTTTGGACTCCGTGGGAGGGGCCAGTTTGAGTCCATAGTCTGGCAGTGTCTGGAAGAGTCGCATAAGAACTTGAGGCGTGTGTTCTCGAATGAGCAGTCCATTCCGCATCATCTCGAAATTCGTTGTCTCGTTATTCCAGATCAGATGCTCGATGAAGAAATCATGCAAGGACTTGTCATCCAACAGGGAGCTCTTGATGAATGCCTGAAAGCGAAGGAATCAGTAGGGAGACCGGCTCGCGACGGGCATCGTTTACCTCTCTGTCAAAGGGAAGCATAAAACACCTCCTGGTGTCTTCTTCCGTCGGAGCACAATCGCAACGATCTCGGCGTCCCTTGAGATCCGAGTACTTGTTATACACGTAATGGAGGATGGCGGCGTGATCGGACGTGATTTCTCTAGACAACAACACCGTGTCCATGATCACAGAACAAGGGAGAGGCGCATCTGTGCGTACTGTGGCCTTTTCGTATAAAAGTACCAACGGTGTGCTCCGTTCGGTCGA
>CBDHGO010000003.1:0-193482 GCA_965263145.1 Botrimarina sp. | reverse complement strand
AAACTGTTTAAGACGTTTTCAACGAAATCGCAAGAAAGGAAACTTGTCTCGCGCGGAGTCGACGCATAAACAATTCCTCCGGATCTCTCTCCGCCGATATTCCCAGCAAAAATACACGAAGAAAAGTAAATGGACGACTCGTTTACCGCAGACACTGCTACGAAGGCATCGTCGCAGCTATTGTTCAGAAAACGCGTTTCACGCATCGTCAAGGAAGATGAAAGAGCTCGAACGACTGCGTTACCATATCCCGTGTTACTTTGGAAAAGCGAAGACGAAACGTTCAGGTTCCCCCGTTCGACGTAAAGAACGGGCGCATTCGCGTTGCCTGTCGCCGTCATGTTCGTCACAGTCGATGTGGAATCGTTAGGAAAGTGAAAGAAATGAGTCTCAAGACTGTCATAGGCAATTCTTCTATTGGCGACAACCGAAACGTTGGCCAACGTATTCTCTCTCGCCAACACCGATGCTTTGGAGTACTCGTTGCCTCGAAGGCGACGTCGCGCAGTTCGACCGCGCCGCGACAGGACGGATCGCGCACAGCCAAACCGACAGATCCGCCGAGATTCGTGTTGTTTTCGAACAGCACGTTGGAAAGACGCACTTTCCGTCTCGAAGAGGATGATTGCTGGCAGGAGTCCACTTCGATGATGGCCACGACTCTGTGCCCCTCAGCCAGGTTGCAGTCCTTGATGACAGCGTTGACCAACGAGAAGCCGCCTCTGCAGTGCACACTGCGTTTACTAAGAGAACGACGGTCGAGACGCACTTCAGTAGGAAGAGGCCTTCTCCCGGAGGGCAGTTGAAGATGGTTCTCTTCGTCAGAAGTCCTCCGTCGAGTCTCCGGCCTCCCAGTATGGTCACATTACGGCGAGCCTCGATTCGCGACGGTGGTCGAATCGTCAGCGACGCGTCCAGCGAGATGACGTCGCCTTCTTCGGCACAGTCGATGATTTGCTGAATGCCATGTTCTTCGTAAAGATCTTCGGTGACACGCCACATCCCGTTCTCGCCGACGCGGAGTTCTTCTTTGACTTCGTCCGTGAGTTCGCATCCCGATTCTGCACAAACACACTCAATGACGTGTCCTCGGGCGGCGGAAAGAGAACGGAAGCCGAGGGTCCGCGTCGAGAGTGAACTCGAGAGAAGAAAAAAATGCGCTTCCGTTGAGACTGAGCACCTGTGGTCGACGCTTGACCGACGGCGGGCCAGACGAGGAAAACCAGCAGAAGGGCGCCGGTAACAGTCAGTCCGTTTCGTATCATGCGCATCGGGCAAAGCTTGTCGGTGAATGAAAATGAACGGGAACGAAACCAAGTCGGCGGAGTGTTGGCAATCGAGTAAAGAGCTTAAGAAACTCAGGGTCGATACACACGCGGACGATGTCAAAAGAAACGCACACAGGTGTAACGTCAAGAACACGAGATATTTGCGTAAAGAATGTCAGCCTCAAATAACCCAGGTGGTTACCGATTCTTAACCTCAATCTCTAAGAGCCACGAACTTACGGCCACGTTCGACAACCATACCCCTATCGTCATTAGGAATTGCAGTAAGGTTATCTACCCGTCGCTCTCGGTGGCTGGGAGGCGCCTGGGTGGTTATCGACTACGTATCAGTCTTCATGGTTGTGTCTGGCGATTCGCACGTCGACTTGCCGACACGGAGGCTTCATCGAGTCGTTTATTCGCCGGAGTCAGGAAGCTTCGCAGCAACGAGTTTAACGCGCCTCGTTTGATGACGAACCTAATCGACAAGAAAGTGCGTGTGGAGGAGGGTTTCGACAAAAACACGAGGCAATGAAGAAGACACGCCCGACACGGAAACGGAGATTCCGCTTAACTGGAAATCCAGAGTGGCAGAGTGATCAATGACCGGACCCATCATCATCTGCATTTCTAAATGTGTCCCAAACAGGGAACAGAGACACGTGTACTGTTGAACCGCGAGGCTTCTGAGTCGTGTGTTGTGCTCACCCAGTAATGCACAAAGGACTGGTTAGGTTTTCAACGGCCTTCGACTCGAGAGATGACAGCACGTCTTCGTTTGAGGGTTATATGGCATCTCTCTCTCTATGTGTTCCCTCCCTTCACTGTCGAGACTTCTTTTCCTTGTCCCTCTACAGAGATGAGAGGTGTAATGCTCTGGACGCTGCATCCAAGCCATTCTGTGCAGCACTTCTCGTCGCCTCTGACGTTTCATTCAAACGTCTGTGCATCCACAAGCCGACAAGCGAGTTGACAGGTTGAGAGAGGAATCTCTTCTACCGTCGGAGAGACAGCGATGGCGCCGTCGTCAAACGAAACGACAATATCGCCGTCCACAGTGAACGCACCAGCGAATAGGATCCCTTCCATCGATCAACCACAAGAAATGGCGAAAAGGCAGTCTTGTCAGACCGCGACGCGGAGCAGAGCCACGAGATCAAGCCGAATGGCTGCCATACCTAAACAGTGAACACGTCGACGGTTATGTATCTTCAATCGCGGGTGCCCTGACGAGGAACCGCAGAGAGGACGGAAGCATAGAGAGTGGACGCAGCTGCTGTTCTCATTTCTCTGTGGAGAACGAAACACGTACGCCACCCTTCCTATTTCTGTCACATCAGAGTGATCATGGATAGAGCCTCTGTCGAATCAGGCTCCATGTCATACTCCTCTGGAGTGTCTGGTCGTTTTCTCTTCCAGGGCTGAAGACTGCTCGTGGACGAGGTCAGCGAACAGTGAAAGGCTCTCTCCTCTCTTTGTCGGACCTCGACGAATATGAAGAACGCGTCGTCTTCATGAAAGGCACATCTCGAGACATGAGGAGAAGCTACTCACTACAATTGGTGTTCTTAAGAACGAAGTTGGAATGGCACAAGGCTGAGATTTTTTGTTTGAATCGAGGTGAGATGCTTTTTGAGGCCCGAGAAGCAACACTCATGCAGGTGTGTTATCAAGCAGCCGCCAGAGACTTGGTTCACCTCGGCCACAATACGCAGATGAAAGTCAAGTCCGTCTTCGTTGGCGGGAACTGGCCCATTCCATTGATCTGAAGTCCATGTGTGCTGGCCACGTCCTGTTGTTTCTTGCTGGCTCCTCTTCACAGATGCTCGGATTCAACAGCACCGATCAAGTCACATCTCATGAACAAAAAAACAAGTGCATCTAAGAAGCTGCCAGGAAGGCAGCTCCCCCTAAGGCACTTTCGCCAAAGGACAGATGTTACCTCTTCGCCCTGCCGGTCAAACACAGAGGCGCCGATTCGCCGCGTCTATGCGGATGTACGTGTCGGGTCAGGAAACACAGAGGGAACCAGTCCACTTCGAGTCTCTGAACACTCGAATCGACACCATCTCACCGCCTCCTCGAGAAACGCGGCACCGTGACAAAGCACTCGTCCGCAAGGAGCAATTCCATTTCTTTGCGGTCGGAGCCTCTGACCCATCGAACGAACAAACACTCCAACACGTGTTATTCAGCTTCCTTCTTTCGCGGAAGCTGAAAAACGCAAGGTCGACAAAGAACAACGCGTCTGATACGATGCGCCGCGGATCCCAGAAGCGCGGCAGCAAGTATCGTCCGCCCGCAGAAAGCAGCATCTCATGAATGCGTGCTACAAATCACCGCGTTTAAAGCAGGAACCCATTCTTGCTCGCCTACAAACGTCACCAGAAAAGAAGATAACAACTACTCACTGCCGTACTCATTTTTTCAACGACTCAACTCAAACGGGATCCTCAGGAGACATGCAGAACGGCAGAGTACAACTCTTCTGGACAACTGCTTGCGACCGAAAGGAGAAAGCAGTGGTGCTTCAAGGGGCCGCTCCGTGGGACGGATGTCGAGGCGGGTCGGGTGTTTCAAGAGAACCGGTCGAGAGGCGATGCGCCTGTAGACGACCTCGTCATCGCGGGGAGGTATGCACCAAGTCACTCATGTGCACTTTCGAGGCCATCACCGAATCGCCGACAGGTATCAGATCACGAAGAGCGCACATCGTGACGCGCGATGCGGTCTCCATGCAAACGATCTCTCGACAAGTCAGCGCGTTTTCCTGAAACCCTGTCCAAGATCTTCGCATCGTCTCAAAAGAGTGATCAACATGCACAATGTCACAGAAGAGTCTAAACGTGTCTGCAAGTGACGAACGAACGCAGAGGGGTCAGGAAGGGGGAAACCACGTCGTGTGTTCTGTAGACTCATCGACATGCTTCCAGGAACAAAGCACCTGCCTTCTTGCTTAGTCTTCGAGGCAGGAGAGTTTACATTGGCCCAGAGACTTGGCGATGGAGCGATGAACCCGGTCGAAAAACTGGCCATTGTGCAATCGGTAGGTTCTTTGCAGCCCGGTCGTCTGCGTTTCGAGCGCAGCGCGTTGTACAGATCTTGGCGGCGCTCCGTGATCTGCACCAACAGGAGATTGCTCACGGGAACTTGGATCCGTCGCACATCGTCTGGTCATCGGTTGATCTCAGCTGGAAGTTCACAGATCTTGACTTCGCCACACGATTCGGCAATCCGCTTCCGCTTGACCAGAGAACGGCGACGCGCTACACGGCGCCAGAAATCCGACAGGCCATTGACGAGGGCTCGACCTCGGCACTGGCAGACGGATCTGCGGACGTGTGGGCCTTCGGTCTGATCGCGTTCGAAGTCTTCACCGGTGAGATCTCCCAGAGCGCACAGCCATCATCTCTCACGGGTCTTCGTGTCCGCAGGAGCGTCTATTCTCGACGCTGCCTCTGTGAAGAGATACGTCACTGATGAACGGGATCGACTGCTCGAGCAGCTCGAGAGAGAGAACGCGTCGGGAACCGGTGACTCTCGAGGGCTGTTCAAGAAACCTCCACAGCGTCTTCGCGAGTTCGATCTCGTCCTCCGCTTGTTGTCCGAACGAAAGACCAAGCGCCCCACGGCGATGCAGGCTCTGGAGTCGAATGTCTTCGGAGTGGCCATCAAGCCCGAAGATCCCCCGAAGAAAATGACGGCAGACGTCAGTAGACGCCGCCTCACCATGTACGGCCTCCATCGACTCTCTTCCTCTGCATAGGTCGTGCGCAGCCGGAGAGTGTTAAGCGCCAGTGCCAGGGCCTATGAAGAATCGCCGGCATGTGTGGCGGAATTCAAGCAGCACTTGGATGTGGCCATCAGCCTCGAGCGTTTTGCACAGAAGGGGTACCCAGAAGCGGCCTTCCACGATCGAGAAGCCACCAAGACCAAGAGATTCGTGGACGATCACCTGCCACAGCATCCCGTTTACGTCCTTCCGGCTGGGGAGCACTTTCGATTGCGCGTTTCGTTGTCTCTTGACAGCCGAATGCCTTTTCCTTTCGACAGAGTCGTCTTCGTCAAGCTGCAGTCGCCAGAAGGAGAAGTCCAGTCTCTGGAGCTCTGGCAGCAGAGCGGAGTGGACCGCCTAGAGGCGATGGCACTCGTCGTTCCTTCCGACTTCGAATCGCCGAGAATGAAAACAAGATGTCCATTGTTCGGATCAGGCGAGGCAAAGTACGTACGACTGGACGTTCACATCAATTTTCGACCGGGAGACGGGTTTCCTTGTGCGATCGATGTGCACCGGCCCGTCTATCTTCAACTGAAGCGCCGTCCGGCGAGGCTCAGCTGCTTCAAAGGCATGCCGGCAGCGAACAGCGCGTTTTTGTGACGCAGCGCGATGACGTCTATCGTCCTGTCTGTTAGCTTGAGCAGGTACTGCGTTGATTCAAGTTGTTTCTTTCGATTGCGTGCTGTATGGACCGTCACAGACGACGCGCCGAAAAGGAGTGTCTGTTAGATAGCAGAGGGGGAATGATGGATATTCTTTTTGTACGTTCTAAGATCTGCGGCATTCCGCAGATGAATGATGTATACTCCAGGATGTCGGGGGTGTTTGTTTTTCAACACGTGATGCATGAACCGGCATTCTTTTCATAAAATGCCGTGGCTCCGATCTCGGCTGAGGGCAAAATTGTCGACGGAGAGTAAAGTTGCTGCAGTATGAGCTCTTCTTCGTTCGGACGATGCCGCCCAAGATCGTGTCCAATTCTGAATACTTTCTGGTTTCTTCCTTTCTTGCATTCTCTTAATACTGAATGATGCACGTACTAGTTTCTTTCGAAAGAGTCCATTGCCGCTACCACAGACTGCTACGTTTTGATGAAGATTGAAAGAATGTAATGGATAGACTTCTTGATGGAACGCGAGACGCGGCTGCGATGCTGCAGTCGATTGCACACAAGGATCGATTACAGCAGTTTTGGCATCTCAAGGGTTGGCAGCGTCTTATGACGCGTCAGCAATTGAATGGTCCCATCGGACGGGTTCATGGCTAAGAGGGAGGACACAGGGCTCGCGTTGATCGATCTCATACGTGGCAACAAAGAATGCAGCGACAGTTCTGACAGGAAGGGCGTCAACGTCGTCGAACAGGTTATAGACGGCGGACGCCTTCCGGGAAATTCAAGAGGATTCCATTCTTTCACCCTGTCTGTAGAGTCTCTCCTCCTTTGTCACGGAGACCCCCAGGTATTTGTGACATCGCTTCTGGTTACGACGGCGCACTACTTTGCAGTACAGACAGTCTTCAAAATCCAGTTCGTTCGGAGAAGAGCCAGCGACCTGCACCTTTGTGCGGACGCTGATCTTGACGTACGTTCTGTCGGTCGGGCCGAAGAAAGGCGAAATGGAGTTTAGCGTCTGGGAGAGGATCCGTTTTGGATCGAAGGAGATCAGGGCGGTGACGGATCCACTCTCGACCCACTGAACGAAGTCCAGACTCTGCTCTTCGGCGTCCGGCACCTTCAGAGTGACCGATGCGATTCCTTCGACGGGAAGGCGCAGCTGAGGGTCATGCGACAGGTGCATCCGAAGGCGGAGACTCTCGGCGAGTCTCAGAATGTAGACAGGGTCGCGCGGAAGGCGGTCGTCGAAGAAGGCAAGAGGCTCTTCGACCTTCCTATCGTAGAACGGGAGGGAGGGGTCGCTGTCTTCGGCAAACTGCTGGACGTCCAGTTCGCGCTTCAGATGGTGGCGTACGGCGTGAAGCATCGACAGCGTGTTTCCCTGCGGATCCAGATCCGGTGACAGATGGTGTGACGCCAACTAGAAAGAGTGACACTCGGATGTCGTTTGACCACAGGAGCAGCAAGCACCTACCTCGTCCGTACGGTCGGCTCTTTGGTACATGTCCGTTGCCGTTCGGAAGAGAACGTCCTCCAGAACCTCCGTCGCCGTTCTTCTCTCTCCCGGATCTCTCTGGAGCAGCGAACGGACGATGCGGAGACTCTGCTGGTCGATGGCGTCTTCGATGCGTCCTCTGCGATTGGCCGAGAGCCATCTCTTGACGGTCCTTTCGGCATCAACAGACGTCTGTTCCAACTGTCCCTCTACGAACTCTGGAATCCCGTCCGCATCGACATCGTGGGAACCTGGAATCGGAAGAGAAGCCGGTGGAGAGTGAGATCGTACAGAACGCGGCTTACTGATCAGGACCTCGAAGGCGATGATGCCGAAGGACCACATGTCCATCGAAGGCCTCGCACAGATGGTCACGTGTCCCTCCCTGAGAGACTGAGTGATGTCCGGACACGTGTATCTGCATGCGTTCGGCTGGACGGTAGACTCTCCGGCGGGCAACGCCCTTGACAGGTTGACGAGTTTCCACGAGAAGTCGCTGGCAAACCACATGATGTGCGTTGGATCCAGATTGCCGTAGACGATTCCGTGATCGTGGCTGTACTCGAGAGCTTCGAGCACCTGATCCCACAGATGCAGACGGAACACACGTCGATCGACTGGTAGGCGTACCGAGTATAGAATGGCCCTCTGTTCGATGGAACTCGTCTGATGGTCGGTCATCTTGTCGGCAAGTGTGTAACGGCCTCTTTCTAGCACCAGACATGGAGGGAAGCCGTGGATGCTCTCCATGCTGTCCAACATCCTGCAGGAGCGACGCCAAAGGTGGGTGGATGGACTCATCGGAAGATGTCCATCGTCACCTGCAAACGAATTTGGGACCGTCCTGCAACGCTCTGTGCGCCTTGGTTGCGTTCTCGAAGTCCTGCAGACGTCCCGGGAAGAATTTCAGGAAGACCTCTCGGCCAGTCGACCGCTCCACTGCGTATCGGCCGTGAGGACTATCATCGCATGTCTCCTGTTGGATTCGGTACCTGCTTCAACGATTGAGGCACAGGACAGAAGACAGACACCAGGTGGCAGTACCTTCCAGCGAACAGGCATCCATTCTCGAGCGCGTCCACCCTCATTTCAAGATCCACCGGGTCTTCTGCTCCCTTGGAGACGAGAAGAGCATGCGACGAGCGTTTGTCAGCTGCGAGATCGCCTGAGCGGCTGGATGAAGACGCGTTGTGCCACGCGTCTGTCGGACACTGTGACTGGGCAGCCGAGCTACTCGGCTCCGATGGCGCCGATGCGCTGCGCGTGTCCGTGCGAGCCGGCACACCGCATCCTGCACGCAGAACGATCCGTTCTGCCGGCAACCAAAGAGCCGGCCTTACCGAGAGGGTGCCTCTCCGAAAAATCGACGCTCGGATTGCCATTCATGGATTCCCCTTCACGGTTGTCTTGGTCAACATTCCGCGAGACGAGCCGCGGAGTCGCCGAGGCAGTCATTGGACGCGAACCGGGTAGATTGGACGCGTCTGACGACGATGTCTCACGGCTTAGCGTTCTGAGCAAACCCCTGCGCGAGCTTATCCTCTCGTCGCTGGACGGCTGCGTGAGGCGTCCGCGGCGCAGATGGCCACGGAAACGTGCGAAGTGTAACGTCCATTTGTCCTTAGGCAGAGAGCACGCGGCGGGAATGCTCTCTGCTGCCGAATCGCCTATGGACAGAGAGAGAGCACATGACGCTGCGGATCCGAGAAGAGTATATCTTTCGAAGCCCTTTCTCTCCTTACCGTGACGATGATTGTGTGGTTGTTGCATCTGGATACGTCGACTGGCGGGCGATTCACCTTTCCGAAGTGAAGATATACCAGTCGCGACTTCTTAACCGAACATCACCCAGTCGAACAAATAGGCGATGCGGGACGCCGAATGTCCGCGGTACAAATCAGGGCGGCTGGCTGTACGTCACGCTGATCGTATCCGATTCGCAGGCGGATTTCTCCGAAGCGGATCGGATAACGACAGTACGGGGTAGGGAATCAGAACTTCTCTTCGGTCACGCCAGCGGCATTGCCGACTCCGCGGTGTCGGGACACGACTTGCGCGCTCACTTTGGCACGCGTCAAGTCATGCCGCGCGTTGCAGACATTGACGAGTCGACGGATGGAAGAAACCGTCGTGAGCAGAAAGGCGGAAAACGTTGCTTCGGCCACGAGCAAGAACGTCGTCCTCGTGGGAGAGAGAGGCTGGGTCGTTCTTCCAGTCAGAGAGAGAGAGATGGAATCCTCTCGAAACACAGGCATCGCCGTTATGGACTGCCGAGGAAGGGGAATGGCCGTACGTCTGCCATTCGGCATGTAGAATTGTTCCATTCCTCCCTTCCTGCCCTCTGCCGACGGTTCATCACTCCATTTGCGTGAGGCGAATGCACAACGACTGACTGCTCTCTTAGCTGTTCGGTCTCCGTGCCAGGTTCCGACCGTTGATCTTGTGCTTCGCAGCACACGACTGTGCTGGATTCGGTTCTCTGAGTCGAGTTCCGTGTCAGAGCATACTGTATCGCTTTGTACTGGACCTGATCGACAGGTACACTGTCCACGTCCTCTCCGAACACGTCGCCACCTGTTCCGTCGCGGCAGACACTCCATCTGAGTGCCGTCGTTCAGGACGAAACCGTCCGTAGGCGAGGGTGGCGTCTGAGTATCAAAGCGGTCGACAGACAGATGCCTGAACTCAGTTGAGAGAACGACGACGAGCGTCGCAACGGTCGACTGCGATTCTTCCCGCTGAAGATCGCGTCCGTCACTTTTTGTGAGATCACCGCACGACTGACTTGCCCGGATTTGTCGGCCGGGACGACGCTGTTGCTCATTTGAGCGACATGAGTGTCCGCCACGACTTCGAAGGAGTGCTGCAGAGCGATGGACAGCTTCGGAGTGCGTTTGAAGCCTGCCTGCCTTTACGCGCTCCATGGCTTACACCTATGGGCTGCGCTTTGACACATTTTCGTGCCGTGCGTCTCTGTCAGTAGCCGGCGGCAAAGCCGACCTCGTCCCCCTCGTGTGCGTTCATCGTTTCGCCTTCTACAAAGGGCGCAGAATCTTATGCAGAGACGACGCTGATGGTCGGCCTCTTCTTCTGTTGGTGGAGCATCAGTGCGCCGTTCCTGTTTAGAGAAGCTGCAGTCGGTGTCTTGATCCGGCTTTGTCGGTTTCGTCAGCGTTGACGGACGATGTCGGACCGTCGCGGGACGTGACCGCTGACCGAAAGCCGACTTAGACTTTTCGTCTCGCCTTGACATCAAACGTGGTGACATCACACCTCTCGTTTGTCGCTTCCTTCTATCGTGCCTCTCTTGAATCTTCTCGCCTGACGGCATAACCGCCCGCTCCTCAGATACATCATGCTCGCTGCCTGTGGACAGTTCATTGTCTCGCGAAAAGAGCGTCCGGTCAATACATATCTCACCATTTGGAACTCTTTCTGTTCGTTTTGAAATGCGGAAGAGGTAATTCAGACGGTTTACGCGACGTTCAAACGCATTCTGTGATGTCTGTTTTGGACTTTTATCTTTATTTTTCTAACAGAGGACAGTAATCTGAATTCTCACCATCGCAATGGTTTGCATGTTCACTTACAGAATGAGACAGATTACGGAAACCTGCCGCAAAGGCAAGAGAAAAACTTGAAAAAGTGTGATAAATGTCGGGTCTGATGTGACTGATGTGACGTTTGGCTGGATGTTTCAGGTCACACTTTTCGATATTGGGGGTCATTTTGCTCGTCTCAACGAGCTGATTCTTACTAGATTGGTCTCCGGAGGCGTTAAGAACTTCTTTTTTAAGGCTGCTATCCGTTCTTCGTTATAACCAGGATTACTTGCGAAAACAAAGTGAGGCACCAAGTTGGAAGCTCGCTTTGATGCAGGAATGTGGACAGGTAGAAGGATCACACGACCATGGATGGTGTTTCAGAACCTCTTGAATGTATGATGCGTTGGTTCTCAATTACAGAAGTACTTAGTTTGAATAGAAGGATTGTTGCCTTGTACACTCGCCGACAACGCATTCGGAAACGGCATTCTGTTCAGATGTCGTATCGACATCTCTAACTTCTGTGTGGCGTGGACTATACAGCAGGTGCAGATAGCTTTCCTTCTTCGTGCTGATGGACTGTGTGTAATGACTAAAGCATGTTAAAGTGACCCTAACTACTCTAGAAGGACACCGGGAGACATGAGAAGCTTCTTCCCTTCAGCAACGCGTAGAAAACGACAAACTGCGCACGTCAGTTCGTTCTCTATCACGTCCTCGCTGCTGCAATGCGTCATCAAAAGCCACAACCGTTTTCCAAGGCCTCTACTCGGACAGCATCAGCTTCCTCTCTTCGCAGTACATGCATCATCAAAACCGACCTGGTCGTAGCTGTCGCATCATGATGCATTTGGACAACGACGAACAAACTAACGTCATTTCAGTACGAAGCCTTCGCGATCGAAGGCATTCGAAAACGCAGTGTTCGACAGTCGACCGAACTTCTGTTTTCCGCTGTTACCGCGAAAGCGGGAGACCCTACGACGCCGTCCTCGACGTTCTGAGAAGATGTCGAACGCGCCTTCAGAGTCTTCTGCGTGTCAGGAACTCATCTATCTCGACGTCGGGGGGACGCCGTTCAAGATGCTTCGTAGCACTGTTCTGAACTATCCGGACTCGTTTATCGCGAAGATACTGCGTGCTTGTCCACAAACCGGACAGGAGAGCCAACCGATGTACATCGACCGCAATCCCAAGCTTTTCAACTGGATACTCGAAATCTATAGGTACACCTCCTATGACGCTTCCCTTTGTGCAAAGGTGGCACTTTAGGGGCGGCGACTACGAGGGCAGCTTGCCTCGCTCATCAGCAAAGCTTCTAAAACGAGAGCTCGATTTCTATCAGCTTCCATCTTTGGAAGAACTCGAGATGCCCGTCACTTCTCCAGACTCTTCTTTCTCGGCAGAAACAATGGCGAAGAAGTTGATGCAAGACATCGTGGACGAGATCAAAGAAGGTGGCATTCAGGAGATGTACCCCTGGTGCGTGTATATCTACTATCAGATTTTCTGCGACGATATGAAGCCGCAAAGACGCATTCTCGCTATCCCGGATGCCGTTCGGTCAACTTACCTACCCGTTACCCTCGGTTTTCTCAAGGCCAGAAGTCATGACGACTTTGTTCGGGTCGTTTTTGACCCAAAGCTCTATCTGCCTGAGAAAACGCTCTACGCATTTCGCTATCAAGATGAGCTTATGTATATCCATGTACCGCCGACGGATGACGTCATCGAACACATAAAAGAAGAAGCTCGACTCCGAGGATTCGCGATTGAAGCGAAAAAGATGGACGGGCTGAAGTCCTTACACGACAAGGACTTAGAGTTCACCGATATTCCTTTCTTGTCTCTTCGCCCTTTAGGATATTGATCTGGTTTTCCGGACACCGTTTTCTTGGGCGTTTCTCTCCCGGTGACTCTTGCAGTAGCAGTGTTGCAGTAGCAGTGTTGTGCTGTTTAGAGTTTTGACAGATCTTTGCGTTGTTCTCACCTTTATGCACGAACTTCTGTGTTTGTATCTGTGTGCGATTTGGCATTCCTCATTTTGGCTTTTAAATCGCGTTATGTTATACGTTGATCGATTCTTATCTCGTTAACACACAAACAAAGCACATCGCGTATTACTTTTAACTTTTAGTGTCGGAATCCTCTGTTGTGTCGTCGTGCGTACGAACGCTGGACCGTCGCCTTGTCTGAAAAGCTCCATCAGAGGCACCCTCTCTTTTCGATATGTGTCTAGAAGAAGGTAAAAACTCTCGGATCCTCGGATGTCATGGCACATGCTCTCGACGTCCTTCATGTAGATTATCATCAGCAAGGCTCCGATGTCCACCTCTTCGAATCTACTCTCTTGTTTGTTCCTTGCTGTAGCCCCCGATTCGCTCGGCGCAAAACGATGGATAGATATGTGTAACGACCGCTGAGCTTCTCTCTTCTTGGCGACAGTCCTGGCGACGAACGCGTATTCAACTTGAGCAATGGGGCACACTACCTGCTGCGAACTCTCAACGACAGAGCCTCCAATAGCGCACCGCGGATGGATGACATCGCCGACAGCAAGACGGTGTCCCAGTTCGGCGGCACTGTTCAGTAATCTGAACGGCAGAACGCTCATTTGCGTGCTGGAGAGGTCGCCTCGAAAGCAGAACGACGATTCAAACGGTTGAGGTGTTTGGCGGCCCCGGTTCGAGGCATGTCGAGCGCCTGCCAGCCATTGCCCTCTCTTCTGTTCTTTCACTTCGCTCTAAGCAAACGAAAACCGCGCCGTCATACGTTTTGCGTTTTCAGATGTGCTGTCTATCCTTTTGCCGCGACTTTATCGCGTTCATTGACACAGAAACTACAGAATATCCATTCGATGTCCCCATTCTTGATTTCCCATGCCTGACAAAACAGCCTGGTGGCAACTGTGCTGCGTTTTTGACATTGAAAGTGTCAGTCAGTTTTATACACCGACAGAGACGACCCTCAAACGTGCTTATCGATTGTCATAACTGTGCAGGACTACTAACTACTCAAACGCAACGAGGCTCAGTGAGGTGCCAATCGAGTAAATAGGAACAAGAGATAAGTTTTTGAGCTGTCATAGGGGCCTCTAAGCTTAAAGGAGGCGCTGAACTTGAATGAAGAATAAACCTGATCCCCGGAAAAAGAAACCGGCGAAGTCTATCTCCGGCACTGGCACACGACAGAAACTTCGCAGGTTTTCGATTCGGACGGCATTCAGGCATGCACATTGTGTTTCGTCTGATTCTCAAACATTCCAAGGAAGCGATGCAGACGCAGTTTCGCCAGAGGATGGATGATCTTGCAGTAGATGCTGTGATGCATGTCGATCTCTCGTGAGAGGGGAGGATTCAGGAGAACACGTAGCTTCACTGCTAGCCTCACGTACTTTCGCTCGACCTGTCCAAAGTACGGCGAGATCTCGTGCATCCTCTTCGACTTGAACTTAGACGGCTGCAGGAAGGCCATCGCTTTGACTGTCTCCTCGTAGACGCTCTGCGCCATTTCCAGCTCGACGAATTCTCCGTCGGGGGGTCTGACGGAGATGCTCGTGATCCTCTGAATCGCGAGAGGGGAATCATGAGTGATGATGCTCAGCGTTAGGCGAGCATCGTGTTCCAGACGAAGGATGTGGACAGGATAGTCTGACAGGAAATCGTCATAGAAACGCAGCGCCTCCTGCGTTTTTCTCTGGTGAAAGGGCAGCGAGGCGCTGCTCGATTTCAGAAAGCACTCTAATTGTAGCTTCAGCACGACGTGGCGGTTCAGCAGAAACGGCCAAGCCCAGTCTGGCAGGTGGTCGATGCTGGCCTTTCCTGACCCACCAGGCGCAAGGGACTAAACACAGAAACGACAGTGGAATGATGTGACAGGGAGGAAGAGGTGCACCCACCGTTTCAGATGTGTCCAGCCCTTGGCAGACATCCTTTACGTTGGATGCGCAGAGGCTGCCGTCCACGAGCATCGGACCATCGGATATCGAGTCTTCGACTCTCGTCCTGGTCACAGAGAACAGTGAGCTTGCAATCATCGAGACCATTTTTAGGCAGCGAACGAGGACCTGTCTCCAAGCGACGCTTCCTTCGCCGCGGATTCTTTGTCGACGGTCTGTTGGTCGCGTGCAACACGAAAGGAGGTGTGCCTGGCGCAACGAGGCACGTCCATCTGAGCAGCAGAATCAAACAACGGGGTGTTGTGGGTAGGAACGACGCACGCATGATTCACGAACTCTGCTTTTATCGCTCGATAAACACCGTGTTAAGCGATCTCCCCCGAAAGTCCGCCTCACGAGACAGTTCACGCATTCCGAATCGCTTCTGACAAGACCCACCGCACGCTGAGTCGTACAGCGTCATACCTGAATAAGGTAGGCCGTTGGGTGGCGCGGTCCAGCAGCAGGCGGCGTTATAAGGAGGCGGTGTTCAAGAAGGTAATCCGCCGCCCGCTGGCGGCGTTTTGCTTGTGCGAGAGCAGAAATCGACCGTTGACCGAGCGCCGTATGCCGCCCCTGGGTCATATTGGGCGGCGGCTTCCAGTCTCTGTTCCCTGTGCGGTGCACGACTGGCTTCTCGGCGATATCGTTTTCTGCACTTCGATTCCTTGTCCTCGCCATCTCTTCAACAAATGCCATCTACGAGCCATCCATCGCATGTCTGGAGTCGACAGTCGTGGCCCAGGTCGGAAACGCACCTGTCTCGAAAGATACCGTCGGTGACATGATGCGACTTCACGCATAGCTCTTCTAGAGAATGAGACACATCTTGACACACAGGCAACGGCATGCCTCGAACTTGATGGGTCACCTGCTGAGGGTCACTTCGTACCACGACCCAGTCGGCGTAACTTGAGTTCCTTGTCGTCAGAGGACTCGAAAACGGAAAGGCGTGCGCTTGGCGTCGAAGGTCGGCTTTTTAGAAACTCCTGTGCCGTTTCGTCGGACAAGATGATGTGAAAGGCCAAATCACAGTGCTAAGTAGATCGAAAGATGCGTATGATGAATGCGTTGATCAGACAGATCCGTTGATGTGACGTGACTGGAAGGTGAAAGCGCAGAGGTCTGCTTTTCCTGTTCTCACGTTTGCAACGGTGCCCTACTGCTCCTTCTCTTATTCACACAGAGGGAGCTGTGGCTTCTCGAAGGCAGACTTGAGACTCCGCCGCCATTTTGGCGAGATTTGGTGTAAGAACAGATAACGACCAGCCTTGACTGAGAGACGTTGTCGTTCTCTTCCGTGCGCATCTTCGAGAATGCGAAAGTCCCTGAGTCAATAAGCTCGATGTCGCCGACGGGTGGTTGCGCTCTTCGGTATGGTGTGTGAGAAAGCTGCACGTGGCGTCCGTGTGTACGTGTGCCTGAGCGATTCTTCAAACTGGCGCTCGTCTGATTGACGTACACTACCCTACCCTTCAGACGTTACCGAAATGACAGTTATGCGTTGTACGACAGACAACACACATCCGTTCGACGCATCTCGAGTCTTGCGCAGAGTGGATGATCTTTTGACGACCGTGAACAGCAGAGGCAGATCTCGCGGTCGTCGCAACGACGCGACATTGCGCCGCCGTTTAAATCGAAGACGAGGCCGAGTAAAAACACAACGCCATAGAAACACATCCGAGTGTTAGTTTTTGAGTCGGACAGGCAAAGCGATTGATATCAGACGGACGGTGTTTGTTGACTGTGTACGATTCTGAGTCCCGGCGTCACAAAATTCCAAAGAAAATTGAGAAGATCGAATTCGGTGCAGCTCATGTCCACATACATGGCCGCAACTCACACCCAGGTGTTGCCCATGAACAAGTCAAGTCGGTGCCTTCGCCACACTGCGTTGTACAGGACGTCCGTGCGTCATCCAGAATGATCGAGACGTTGGGGATTGGTTTCTGCGGACGAGTCGAAACACGTTCGCCACGAGAGTTCCGCTTTCAAGCCGCCTCGCTGATGCTTCCTGTGAACGCTGGGTCGATTCTGGACATGATGTGGCGAGTCGACCGTTCTGGGTGCGAGACATCCGACCTGCGACAGTCGCTTCATCGTTCTCTGCCCCGCAGCGCACGCCCGCCGCCATAGTGCAGACGTCGTGCCAGTGACCGTCCGCCAGGAAACGATCTTGGCGATATCTGCTTGCGTGCCAGATTTGTCGGCCAGCGTGACCTGCACGTGCAGCTGAAACCTGGCATCTCGTTTAACGGCTTTGGCGATGTCGATTGACGATCCACTGGTCACTCTTCGCTCCAGCATCTTCGGCTCGAGCAGCACGATCACTTCCTTGAGATGTGGCTGCGTCTGTTTCTCTGCCATTTTGGGATTCACGGTCTTGCCTCCCTGGAAGACCATCTGCACGTCGACAATGCCATCGATCAGCGCAGAAGGCGCCTCGGGGGAGTTCTCGATTCGGATTCGGAGCAGGCAGTACTCGCCCTCCTTTGAACCGAACACAAATCCGTCACTTTCATGGCCGTCGCGAAAGGTGAAGGCGTTCCTTCCTTTGCCGTGGAGCAAAGTGTCGATCGAGGGATAGGCACAGGACAGGCGTTCTGCATGAAGGCACACGTCGACACATCCACATATAGAATGGAGAGAACGGGAGGAGGATGGGAGAGGCGAATGCTCAGGAGGTCTAGGGACCTGCGACAGTTGCCATCACACTGCGCCGTGTGCCGAGGCAGATACCTCATGGCTCGCATTCTTGAAAGATCTTTGAGACCTGGTGGGCGCTTGGAACGCATTGAGCGCACCTACAGCGTGCACAGCCGTGAGTGTGCGGGGCAGACGGGTGTGCAGATGGGTCAGTGCTGAATGCATGGGCGAAAGGGGCAGGAAGCTAGATTCTCACCCGTTTCCCTCGTGGACGATGCAGACATCGCGGCTGCGATGCAGCGTAGCACGAGAACGAGGGTGATGGAGGTCGGAAGACGGTCACGGACAGCGATGTCTCGCCTGATGGCAATTGCGCAACGAGAAGTCGCCGTCTCAGATAAGACTGGAATATCATTACAGAACCGTTCTCCAAAATCGACGTTTATGTAGGGCTCAGGGGTAGCTGCATGGAAAACGAACGAAGTGAGTTTTCCAGTGATGTGCTCTCAGGTTCTTGTGCGCACGACGCCTGACAGCTTCGCTTACCGAACAGAAGCAAAGCTGTGCAGCACATGGTCGTGATGTGACGGCGTGAAGTCCACACGACCTTGCCAGACATGTAGCTGTCCGATTTCACTGCCGAGAGGTTTCGACCTCAGATTCGCGTTTCTGAGGCAGGACAAGAAAAACGAGCGCCAATGCGTCGCGCCTTCGCGGCATCTACTCAATACAGAATGCACAGGATCAACAACAGATCATCATCATCCTCTAACCACACACGATGTATTAAGACTTGGTAACTTTTCTGTTCCCCCGTCTGTTCAGGCACCAGATACACACGCGTTCATTCATTCTCCTCAATGGCCTGCCGACATAGCAGGCGTCACGCACTAGCGAAGTACTTATTGGGTGGGCAATCAATGGTATTGCCGAAGTCGCTGGAGCAAAATGACTTAGAAGTTCCCAGGTCCCCCTCATGTCCACCTATCTATCAGGATGTCAAGAAAGAATTGGCGTCGCCGCCGAAAGTCAGCTGCAGAGCTCAGAGAAACGGACATCGTCGTCGTTGGAAGCCATAGTGGCGACAACTGCGTTCAGTCGAAGTCGTCTATCCGTGTCCAGAATGGTACTGAGGGGCTGGGAATAGGCACAGCGCATGGCGCTTGGGTTTATCGTCTGGATGGACCGTCGCCTCGCTTATACTTGGCGAGTCCTTTCAAAAAATCCAGTTTCATTGAAGGGCGTTTGAAATGGAAGTAGATATCACGACACAAACAGATGTCGGCTGGAAAGCTGTCCGCCAGATGCAGCCGCACGCGCACCGTTAGCTGCACGTGTTTCTTGTCTGCCACGGCAAACATCGGCCGAGCTGCGTTCAGCTTGGCCGAATGGAAGGTCGACGGATCCAGTAGTGCCATCGCCGTCAGTCGGTCGCCTTCTCGTTGCTGCCAGATCGCCAGGGCGTTGGCTTTGGCGTCGGGAGGCTGGACGTCGATCGAGGCGATGTTTTCTAGAGGAAAGGCGAAATGCCCGTCGGATTGGACGGAAACGCGAAGACGGAAGCTCTCGCCGGCAGGCAAGACGTAGATGGGACGCTCGGGAAGGGCGTCGTCAAAGAAGTGCCGCATCTTCTGCGTTTCTCTCGTGTAGAAAGCAACGGTCGAGTCCTTGGCGGAAGCGAAGCGCTCGGCGGAGACGGAGACGTCCAGATGCTCACGGGCCACGTGACTGACCAACCATTCCTCCAGCCCATCGACACTCCTTGTACGTCTTTCGCCGCCTTTGAGAAACTACACGCCAAAGGGCTGCACCAAAGGGCACAGGTAAAAACGCCGTCGTACGTTTTTGAGCGTGTCCCCCGGAAGGGCATCACTCGAAGAGATGGACGGACGGTCTTGTTCTCTGCATGCCTGCGCGGCCGTTGGTCGGTCCTTAGGATGATCCTTCAGCAGCGCCGCCACGAACTGAAGCTCGCGGATTCGGTTCTCAGGCGACGTGCTGCCTGTCGCCTTTCCGTCGCGAAGGCTCTCCCCTTGCGTCGTCCACTCTCCGACGAGCCGACGGACGTACCTCTGCACGCCGGTCGATTCGCCAACCGTCGCGCCTATACCTTACGCGCTCGGTGGATGTGTCAGTCGAAAGGCGCCTACCTGTGAAAATCTCGAAGGCTATGAGGCCGACGGCCCACATATCCGACGCGCATTCGAGTCGCGTCTGTTTAGAACGCTGTTCGATGGCGTGGCGGATTTCAGGGGCGGCGTAACGGCGGCTGGTGATGTGTTCGAGAGGAACGGCATCGCCGACGGCCGCCGCCGTGTCGAGATTCACGAGCTTCCAAGTGAAGTCCGTCGCGAACCACATGATATGCGAAGGGTCCAGGTTGCCGTGGACGATCCCTTGCGCGTGCATCTCCGAAACGCCTTCCAGGATCTAAACCGTCAAACCGGAGCAACGCCGCCAGCGTCAGAAATCGAGCGCCTTACCGAATGGACAAGCGCCTGTTGCTCGACATCCGACGGCCGGCTGCGTTCGAACCTCTGCGCCAGTGTGAAGGCACCGGCCTCGAAGACCAAACAGGGCGGATAGCCGTCCTTGTGCGGCAAGGTGTCGATCAACCTAACGATCACCACAGGCATACGAGCGAAAGTGATGTGACAGGTGCGGACTTGCAGGCGCATGCCTTCGTCTGCAGCGTCCGGTGCATTCGGATGGCGTTCTGGAACTCGCGCCCGGATGGCGGATAGAACTTGAGAAACACCCGCTGTCTCGTGGTGACATCCACTGCGAGACGACAGTGCGGCTTTGCTTCGAACGGCTTTCGTTCGATCTCGTATCTATCGAAGCCAAAACGCATGAGACAGACCTTTGCGAGGGTGTCCATGTGTTACCTGCCGGCAAAGACACTTCCATCGACCAGTGTGTCGAAAATCGCAGCTTCTTTGCCGCTTCTCAGCCTCGTTCTCGCAGCAGCGGATAGACGCCCAGCCTAACGCCTTGATCGTGAACAAGAGACGCGATCAGCAGCAGAGATACCCACCCCTCTGTTCCCATTCCGCCCGCGGCCTTCATCGCCCAGATGAAAGCGGCACGATTGCGATGCCCATGACGTGTGTGCGTTCGGACCGAACGTGCCCAAGGCCGGTTGCTCCGCTGGCGGTAGGGAAAAGGAGCGCTGTCGACGATGGGCCTTCGCGGATTCGCCTGTGGCGGTTTCGCTCGTTCCTTCGACGGCTCTTTGCGTCGAGGGTAGACAGGCGGACGAGAAACTCGAGATTCGCTGTGGCCTCTGCACCGCAGGACTGCGTGTATTTCTGCCCATTCGGCGAAAACGCCGTCCTTCGACTTCGACAGGACTTCCGTGTTCGCTTTCGCCTAGTGCCGGTTTTGAGACAACCTTCTTCATTTTTACTGAACCCCTACGTGGCGGCGTTGCGTCAGGAGAAGGGAACGCGCCAAGGAGGACAGTACACGACAGCGGTGACTGCTTACTGGAAAGAATACCAAAGGGACACTCGTGAGGTCCTCTGTCCAGCTGTTGGCGTTAGGAAAAACGTATCCCCGTCGATTAATCCGCTAAATTCTCGCTGGATGTTCATTGAGACACGCAGATGAACATTGGGGCTCTTGGCATGTTGCCTTCTCTTTTCGCCAGAGACGTATCGAACCACGTGTATGAGGCCTCAGAGACAACGCAGGGGTGATCGCACTTCGAGTGTGGCGATGCAGGGCGGCGCGTTTGCCTGAAGGAAACAGCTTGGCTGTCCAGTCTGGCAATACTGTCGCTCTTTTTTGTCGGTGTTGTTGATGTGCCGTGCGTTTGTTGCAGAGGTTTGTGGAAACCGAAGGGTTTTGCCTTTGAACGCGCTCTGTTGCTTTCGTTGACGCTTTACTGGTGTCACTTCAGCGATACGTCTTGCTGGCGGACTGTACTCCTGTCACATCAGAAAGCGGGTCTTCCAGGTGTCACATCACAAGGTTTCGTCATGTAGCGTCCGTCAGCGCCACTGTTCATCTTCTTGAGTGAAGCGCCTCTGCCGTTGGAGTTCGAACCTGTCGGAGGGAGGAACGTCAGGATGAGGCTGCTCCGTCTCGCCAGAGCCGAGTTCTTCTTTTGCGAGTCTCTTCGTGTCCTGTCATTCTTTTGGCGCGTGGACGTCTTTTGTTTACGTCTTTTCTTCAAGATAAAAATGGCGGCGCTTGAAAAGGGTCTGGACTACTCGTCGAGAGAAGCGCGCGAAAGCTCGCTGGAATCTCACGATTAGTGGTCGGCGGTAGAACGTGCGCTGAGTAGTCAACAACAGAAGACAGAGCGACCAAGTAAGGTCGATAAGAGCAAACATGCCAACTGAACAGCCAGTTAAGCACTCGGTGTTGCCTTGGGAACCAGGAAGTCTTTCAGAGCTTCAAGCGGAACTTCTCCACGAGCTTCTCCTCGTAATTTGGCTGATCTCCAGGCTCCCAATAAACCGAGCTCAAGGTCTTCCTGTCAATGCACAAGAGGCATTTACCTTTTTGTTTCGCCCACGTTTTCTCCCCGAGCATTTTCGACGTTTCTGCTGCACAGCGCCGCCCGTTGTGGTGGTGTTTAACTAAAATGTATAATTTTGTCGATGGAATGCTTAAACTGTAAAAACAGACCACCTTAGTTTCTTGGTATTGGTTAAAGATCTCACATGGGCGTGAAAAGACGCAATCGTGAGATCAACATCGAAGGCAACACAAAAACACCATTCACATGTGAGAGGACCTCTTCTAACAACGCCATCTTTATCAAAGCACTCCATTCATCATCCATAACATTTCATTGTTCTTATGGATTCCTAAACAATCTATAGCGATGTGGATTCAAAAGACGCGTTTGATTTTTGCAAAGAGAAGGAAAGGTATCTGTAATGAGGTGTGGTATGATATTATCATTTCCTTTTTGTTAAGTGGCGGCGTCCCTTTTTATTCGTCCGCGCCGCCTTTCGTCTTTTTTCACGAACATCCCGACGCGCTTGTGCAATCGCATCTGTCTCCTCGGATGCACCACTTTGCAATAGAGCACATCACAAAACTCCATCTCCCGCAAGAAACCGTCACTCAACTGCAGCTTCGTATAGACTGTGATCTTCACATATTTCTTATCCGTGATGCCAAAGTGCGGCGAGATGGAATTCAGCTTCTCCGACTCCGTCTCTTGCGGATCCAATAGCGCAACGGCACTGATCGACCCTTCTTCGCGCCACTGAACCACCGCGAGTTCACGTTTCTCGTCGTCTGGCGCCTTGACCACGACAGCGACGATTCTTTCGATGGGCAGACGCAGCCCGGGATCGTAAGAGAGATCCATTCGCAGACGAAAACACTCGCCGAGTTTCAGAATGTAGACGGGATCGTGTTCGAGGTAGTCATCGAAGAAAACCAGCGGCTCCTTGACCTCGCGCTCAAAGAACGGCACTTCACTCGTGTCGTCTTGTTGTGCAAACAACTCGATCTCTAAGTCCCGTGTGAGTTGCTGTTGGATCAGCGCCAGGAGGGACCATCGCTGTAAGGCCGGATCCACTTCAGGCGTCAAATACTCAGCGGCAAACTGCGGGGCAAAAAGCGTCGGGAGTGGGATGGTCGCATAGAACAGACGTACTTCGTCGAGGAGGTCCAAGCGCTGGTAGGCGTCGGCAGCAGAGCGAAAGAGAACGTCTTCCAGGGCTTGCGTCGCCGTGCGGCGCTCGGTTGGGTCTTCGCGGAGAAGGGCGTGGACGAATTCAAGGTGTTGTCTTTCGACGGCGCGTTCGACGCGTCCTCTTCTATTGGCCAAGAGCCATCGACGGGCGTTCGTCGCTTCGGAGACGGGCGGATTTCCCAAACGTCGCTCGACGAATTCCAAAACCCCGGAGATGTCTCGGACGACGGAGCCTACAATCGATGGCGGCGGCGTTCGGCGTGGGGTGGCGGCGGGACTTACCGGTGAGAACTTCGAAAGCGACGAGGCCGAAAAACCACATGTCTATCGATGGGGCCCAGTCGATGCGTTCGGATCGCTGTTTGAGCGCCTGAGCGATTTCGGGACATGTCCATCGCCCGGTATCCGATGGACAGGTGGCGGCGCCGATGGGTGCCGCCTGCGCAAAGTCGATGAGTTTCCAGGTGCGATCACGAGCGCACCAGATGATGTGACCCGGATGGAGCTGACCGTGGACGATTCCTTGACGATGGATGTACTCGAGTGCCTCCAGAACCTGAACACACATACGCGATCGATCGCAGCGCCGTCGATCTGACGTACCGAGCAGAGAATGGCTCGCTGTTCGATCGGGCGCATCGGACGATGGGCCATCTGATCGGCAAGTGTATGACAGCCCCTTTCGAAGACGATGCAGGGAGGGAAGCCGTGAATGCTCTCCATACTGTCCACGACCCTGCGCGGCAGGTTTTGAGCAGGCACGTGTGGTTTCGTTGAGGTGGCGGCGCGTTACTGGCAGACGTGTTTGTGTCCGGCGTTCAGCGCTTGGTGCATTCGGACGGTGTTCTCGAACTGCGGCTGAGCCCCCGGGAAGAAACGGAGAAAGACTTTGCGGCCAGTCGATCGCTCGATGGCGTAGCGGCAATGTGGCCATTCGGCCGATCGCACCGGTTCAATCCGATACCTATCCATCCACATCTCACTCTTTTTATGCGCCGCCGAAAAGTATGATCATACCGTCCGGCGAAGAGGGGTCCGTTTTCCAGCGCATTGAGATTCATTTCGAGATCGACAAGCGCTCGCACTTGATCCGGAGAACGTTGCCGTTGCGTCGCATCTTGGCTCGCCCTTTGATGTGACAGGTGCTGGAGCGCGTACGGCGCGGCGTACGGACCGTCCGTCGAGGCATTCAGCGGCGCCGATGAGACACGCGTATCATATCGGACAGGTGCTCCGTACCCTAAACGACGTCATTAGCCTCAAAACGGAGCGGTGGGTGTACCGAAAGCGGCGAACTGCGGCACCGCGTCTTCGGCGCCATTCTCCTCCCGTGGACTCTCCTGTGCGATTTGTTGGGAGAGGAGACGACGCATAGCTGCGGAATTCAGCGCGTTGGCGCAGCGGAAAACGCTTTTCCTTTGGGAATACGGGTCATGGCTCCAAATCCGGAAGAGTCCTGTTCGTGTGTGTTGCCTTTCGCCGACGGTTGGCAGCTCGTGGCTTCCGTTTCGTCCAGTGCGTTGAGCAAACGGCGACGTGTACGGCGACCGACGACAGTGCCCCGCGCCGCTCTCCGTTTCACTCCCTCTCGTCGAAGTGCCTGTTACTGCATTGAAAAATGCCACCCGTTCTGACCGAGCGCAAAAAACGCACCGGAAATTTCGGCCCGTTGTTGCATGTGTCGAGTGACTGCGAACAGGAGAAGCGTCTTCGCGTGGGTCAGTGCCGCGAATCTTGTTTTGCGAAGCCGATACCAAACGATACGTGGAATGGACGGGTGATGGATGCCGTGTGTCGATAGATGCCTTAATGAACTTCCGGCGAAAACGCCACCGCCAACGCGCCGCCAACGCGCCGCCAGGTCGGTAGTTTCTCGCGTCACACTTTGAAAAAATGAGAAGGGTCATGTTTAAGATGAGGGGGGTTAGGGATGTTGGTTCAGATTCCGTTCGTGGGGGT
The DNA here is from genome assembly GCA_965263145.1 of Botrimarina sp. GTDB lineage: Bacteria > Planctomycetota > Planctomycetia > Pirellulales > Lacipirellulaceae > CAYGQU01. Next base: position 168,573 of record CBDHGO010000003.1, on the reverse strand, counting down.
GTAAAGCGAAGAAACGATTCGAATTTGCGTTTGGCGTCACGCCGAACGCGTTCACACTTTTGATGCGTCGTCACACATCCACCCCATCGCGCACGTCCAAAAAGGGGCTTGAGAGTTTTGCCTACGTCGTGATGTGACCGGCACTCATGACCGATCACGACTAGCAAGGACAACATCTGTCACATCACCAGGTCGAAAACCACTGCATGACGTACCCCCGCAAGGCGCGTTTCGCAAATCTCAGCCAACAATGCGCAGGGAAGAAAGGCGCGCGCCAGGTGGATGCCAAACTTGAATGCATAAAAACGCAGAGAGGAGGGAGAGAAGGACTCGCCGAAAGGGCTTCGGGTAGGAGACGTGAGAAAACGTCAAGGGATCATTCCAGTCGGTGACCCTTCGACGCTGTGCTTTCTCAGATGGTCGAAGCGCCCGACCCAGCGATGCAAACGCAGGCGATGACCTGAGTGGACGACTTTGCAGTAGAGCAGACGTTCGAGATCGACCTCTCGGCGAAACGGCGCGCCCAGAAGGATGCGAATGCGCACCGTCAGTTTCACGTACTTGCGCTCGACTCGACCAGAAGGCGGCGCAGCGGCTTGGCGTTGTTTAGAACGGAAATTCACCGGGCGCAAGGCGGCCAAGACTTCGACCGTTTTCCCCTGGCGGCTCTGCATCGTCTCCAATTCGATGAACTCCTCATCGGGTGCCTGTGCCGAGACGGCGACGACGCCTTCAATCGGAAAGGCCAATTCTGCATCGGGCTGAACGCCGAGACGCAGACGGGCATCGCGCCCTAGGCGCAGGAGATGCACGGGATGTCCCGACAGTGAAGCATCACGAAACTGCAGCGCCTCGGTGGCTTCTCTCAGATAAAATGGCGCCTCGGGATCGCTCCTCTTCGAAAAGCACTCGATCTGAAGCGTCACGCTGAGATGATCATCTAGCATCTGCACCCATGTCCCCTCGGGCCAGTAAAAAATATCGGCCAGCGTTATGCCGCTATCCGATTGGGGCTGCGATACAGAGACAAGCCGTCATCAGAGGGCGGCGCATTGAAAGGAGGTGACGGACCGATTCGAAGACGTTGATTCTTTGATAGGTATCGGTAGCGGAGCGGAAGATCGGATCGGTCAGGGCTTTGCTGGCTGTGCGTCTGTCGGACGGTAGGAGGCGAATGAGACGCCGCAGAAAACGCATGAGCTGCTGCTCTTCATCGCCATAGGCCGATCTGCCACGCGGATCGGCTGATAGCCATCGTTGCTTTTCTCCAGGACTGGCGGCGTTCGCATCGAGTCTCGCTTCGATCACATCTTGCAGTCGTCCCGATTCGTACACGCATGAATCTGCGCAGCCACATCCGAAAACGCTGCGCCGATACAGAGTCGATGCATACTGGTAAAGATTTCGAAGGCGATGACGCCGATGGACCACATATCGGCTGCGGGTCCTAGCTGCACATGACGTCTTCGTTTGTGGAATGCCATCATCAGTTCCGGCGAGGCATAGCGCGACAAGAGTGGCGGCACGATGGCCTGATCTTCGACCCGTGAGGCATAGTCCAGCTCCACAAGCTTCCAGCAGAAATCTGACGAGAACCACACGATATTGGACGGACTCAGATTCCCGTGCGTCATATGTTGACTGTGCAGATACTCCAACGCCTCCAGAACCTGCGCCGCCTTAATTGGCGGCGCCGCCACATGGGATGATGCTTACCGAGTAGACAATGGCCCGCTGTTCCATCGAATTGGGATGTCGAGCAGCGAGGCGTTCTGCAAGAGAGTAGTTGCCGCGTTCCAGAACGAGACAAGGAGGAAAGCCACCGGCATCGACGACCACGGCCAAGAGCCTAGATGATGTGACAGGAGGGCGTTCTTCAGGAACGAAGCACAGCCCGAAGGCATCGTATCACCGACCTGCATACGTGTTTGCTCTGCTGCGTGCGACGGTGGATGCGACTGGCGTTGGTCCATTCGTCCGCAGCGTCGAAATAGAATTTCAGCAAGACGCGACGTGATGTGACACCGTCAGTCGCATAGCGGCAATGCGGTCGCCCACGTGGCTTCTCCTCATCGATCGTGTACCTAACGACACCCCATAGTGCCGAAAACGGCACGAGATCGATATCGACGACCTATTGGCGAACTCCACTCCGGGAACGAGCGGTTCGAGGAGAACGGTTGGATCGATGACGGCCATACGACGCGCCGCAATGGGCACGATCGACCGCACCTCCGACTACACCACAACGTCGTCTATCTGGTTCTCTCTTAAGTGTGACGGCACGAACCGTCCGGCGAGTATCGGAAGGGCCGACGTCCAGGTGACCCGGCGCTGAATCGAGCATCATCGCCGACTGCACTTCTGCGCAGGACATTGTCGATGGGAGAGTGATGGAGAAGGGCGGCACCAGGTGAAGTTCGTTCGGTGTAGACAGCGTCGAATGAAACCGTTTCCGAGACGAACGATTCGGAAACGTCATCCGTTGCAGATCCTTGCGTCGTCATCGGATCGTCTCGATCGCGATCGCGTCGCCGATGTCCGAGAAAGTTTCGACGATGATTGTGTCGAATCCGCTTGCCCATAGTTCTCAGCAATCTCGGCGGTTGCTTTGATGAGTGCCCCGCTGCAGAGATTTCTGAAGAGGGATATTGTGACGATGCCTCGGTAGACGCATTAGTTATGGCATCGTTGTCTTGTCGAGGCACATCACCTAGTTTAGACCACACGACATCACCAGGAGAAACAACAACAAGGGGTGATACTTGTACAGGAGTTGGCAGGATGCATGACGCGATGTCCTTCTGCACACACGTGAGGATGGAGTGCGTGTCAGATAGTCGAACAGGACGAAACGTAAAGAGTGATGTGACTTGCGAGAGCGTTGTCGTCAGGACGGAGGCGTTTCTGAAAGAGGCTGACGAGGGAAACGGGAGAAGGTAGAGACAGCGGTTGTGTCGAGGTGAGTGAGAGATGCCGCGTCGGGGAGGATTACCGAGCAAGGGATGATGCTGTGGGAAAAGGCGACTGTGTTGCCTGTTTGTTTCAACGAAGAGGGCTGCTCGGTTTCAGAGCGACGGCAAAACTGTATCAATGACCGTCCGTCAGTTCGCAACGCATTTTCTAGAATCATCGTCGTCTATGTCATCGGCCGCTGTCAGTCTGTCGTACCGAATTCGACGAGAGATGCGTCGATCTTTTCTAAGGAGATGCGTGCTGAAGGGGTGTTGATGAGGTCGGTTGGGTGTTTGGGAGACTGGCTCCTGTGTGTTTGATGTGACCCTAGGTGATGTCCACAGGTAAAGGAATATTGGCCAAATGTGTCCGCTCTGCAGCTCGAACGGCGTTGGAGCTGGGGAGCTGGATATCAAGAATGGGGATCTGGGCTCAAGGTTGCTTTTTTACTGCTTAAGACGGACAGCACACACCATCAGCTCTGCCTCTGTGCAGAATTTTTATCTGTCATGAGGGTGGGCGTGCGAGTGAGGTCACACCTTGGTCAAGTGTGTTTGCTGACTTTGTCTGCGGTGGCTTTGTTGATTTTGGACGTTGTGGAAACGACGTGCCACTCGCTGCTCTGCGGTCTTCGACTGCTTCACACATTTGACATCACACATCACACCCGGTGGATGGACATCCGGCAGCATGTGTTGTGTACAGCTGCATTGTATGGGCGTTCACATTGAGCGTGTGTCTTCGAAAAGGCGTCATGCGTCTCGAAGACGCGAATAGAGAGAGAATTCGCCGCGAGTCATGCGGTCGAGAACTTACCAGAAGACGCAACTCGCGAAGGTATCGCCGACAGGACTCTCAAACAGCGTTTCCTTCAGGCTTCGCTCACCTGACAGCATAAAAACGTGCAGCCAGCCGCCAGCCAGCCGCCGCCTTCACTTACCGAGGCGTTCACGACGCTGCTCAGTTCTCTTTGTCCCTTTCGTTTCGTGGAGGAAGGTGAGCGTCATTCTGTGTTATGGACACTTGGTAGGCGGATTCCCCTCGAAATACCTTCCTGACGAGAAGCTAGTACTGACAGCCTTCTCTTTTTCGACTACCGCAGTCGGTGAGACTTAGTGGCGATTCGGCTACCATCTGACAGATGTTCACAGGAACTTTAGCTGAAGAAAGCAGAAAGCGGCTGGTTTTCAAACGTGGCAGACAGTCGTGGCGACATCAAGTATCATCGCGGCTCGATGAAACGCTTGCCACCCCTTTGGAACCGTGCGACCATGTCTTGTATGGATGAAGGCTTCCGTTATTGTATTTCACAGTCGAATCGAAAGCGTCATACATCGCACAGGGGAAGTTTTCCTACGTCTAAGAACTGCGCCGCCAGAATCCGACGGACCGCCCCGCGCCCTCGATGACGCACAAGGAAATGAGACTTCATCATCTTTTCTGTACGACACATCGAGCTGCGTCAGCGCCAACGCCAATCTATTCATCCGTACAAATAGCGATATCATATTGCCACGTCGGTGAAAGATCGAAAAGTCGGCGCCAAATCCAACCACCATTCATCCTGTACAGCTGTGAAACCTCCTGGGTGAAGCCTCCTGGCCACATCGGCGAAAAAAAGAGAAACTGATGGGAAAGTCTAACATAACCGTTATGTTACGTAAACGTTGTAGCCGTCGGCGAAACTCCTGGGCACATAAGTTCGTTTTGAAGCGACTTTGGTGCATCGACCTTTTTCGAAGACTGACTGCACTGTCCGAAAAACTCAAAAGCCCAGAGACGAGCACTGTTCGAAAACTTCGAACCGCCAGTGAGTATATTATACGGCGCCGTGTTTAGAGAGCTTCCCGAAGAGAAACCTCACTGTCAATTTACAAGCACTTTTCTTTTGCAGATGGGTCAGAAGTTCGAAACAAAACCAAGCGCTCAAGAAAGCGCGCCAATCGTGTCCGGACGAGCAGGAGGCACTAAAGCCGAAGCCTCGAAGCACGTAACCACCGGAGGGACGCTGTCCGTAATGCTGCGTAAAGGATACGAAGATTCAAAAACGAACTCGGCTACCAGCATACCGACGAACCAGATATCTGCCAAGCACGGGAACGAATACAGCGTCGGACAAACGTCAGCAACAGGCAAAGGCAATTGCAAGGAAGTTGTCCTCAGCGCTGCATTTTTCGACCCGCCCAATGTTTTCGGTCCTCTTTCGTCGCTGCTCAAGGCGAGCGACGGTCGTCGCATGGTCAGCGCGACGCAAACACGCTGGCAGCTTCTCTGGGCGTATCTTCCCCAAGCAATTCGAACCTTGATTCGAAGACTCATATGCAGGCCCGACCCCGTTCGAGAAATGCATTCACTTGATTCTGTGCCCGTTACTTGCTCCATACCTATTGAGCACGTTGGAGGTCATGATACGAAAAGCAAGGATAGCTTGGTTTTTGAGAAATCCCCATAAAACATCCCTCAGTGTTTGTTTAGCATATCAACGTCACGTCGCGAACAACTATAAGCGTGTTTTCACAGGAAGACGGAAAACGCTTGTTGTTTGTTGCGTGTAGAAACTCTCTCATTGCTGTCGTTACTCGACTGCGCGTCGATGCGTGCCGCATCGTATGCGTTTGCTCGCGACGGTTGTTTTTGACCTTTGCCATCCAGCTGAGAATTAGCCAACAAATGGGCTGACGACAAGAGAACGCCTTGCCTGTGTCGACTGAAGTACTCCGCATTCGGTTGCTGTGGCGAATGTCGAACGGTAGGCGCTAACGGAGAGGCAGGCGTCTCTTCTGGAAGCGAACCTTCAGACACGCATGCGTTAGGAAAAGGAAATCGGCTGAAACGAAGGAGCATCCACAGGCTACGCTGACGTATGACGGCCGGTTGCCAAGGTTAAACGTCTCGAACATCGTTTGCGCGCTCCGCCTTCTTCGCATTCGACATCTCGTACGCTAAGGAGGCGGAGACGCCAAGAGGAAGCATCAGAATAGAGACGCCAAGAGGAAGCATCAGAATAGAGACGCCAAGAGGAAGCATCAGAATAGAGACGCCGGAGTCGATGATGCATCTGCCAGCCGCCACCCCAACGCGAATCTCTTTTCTCAGAAAGAGTGTTGGCACCACAGACCTGCATGAGGTGACAAACGAAGTGGTGGTCTGGTTGGGACGGTTTATCATGCTGAGCAGAAGAGACAAGCATCGCGCTTGAATTCTGACGGGAAGCATTCTCAGTGATCTATCCACCGCGAGGGAGTGACACTCGTGAAGTCCGTCCGTCCTGCATTGGCCATGCGGAGCAAGGCGTGACACTTTTTTGTCGGAGGCCACATGCAGTGAGTACTAATATGAACGGAATCCTTTGAGTGGAGCGGCGCAGACGGTCAGTCTCCTGACTTGCATTGGCGGATTTCTCTGGAGCGGCGGAGGGTCCTGTGTGGATGCCGGATCGAAGGTGAAAGGCCCTGTGCAGATACGCACATGCGTTTTCGAGTAGGTCCTTTAAGAATCGATGCCATTCTCGTGGGAATCGAGAACCTTCCAGCGAAGATGCCCATCTGCGCTTCACTTGACAAGGGTAAAAACAACGCAGAGGCTAAACGCCATGACTTCGCCTTGGGAACAAGATGTTGTCAGTGTTACTGTGCACACACATTCAACGTGAGAGGTTCGAATACATTCGAGACGACGGATGTGACAGATCGTTGAAGTGACAGGGACAAACGACAGATGTGACAGATCGTTGAAGTGACAGGCTAAGCACATTGCTTTTGCAGTTTCTCAAGCGATTGACAGTTGCCCTGGATGTCACGCTTATGAGAAGAGAGAGCAGTGACGATTGGACCATCTCGTCGTTCGCGCTATGAATCTGTCGAACAGACAGCCGCCGCCGATGCCTTGCACAGAGTTGTATGGTCACCGAGCCGAGTCGGCGAAAAGAGTGACTCGGAGAGCAGCAGATAACGCTTGTGTGGCAGCAATGTCCATTTTCCCAGACATGCCCTTCGTCTTGGCGACGCGCCTCACGTCAAGCTGAACGCTGCATCTTTCGTGTGCCGAACGCATTGGGTCCGTCACCGAATCACGTCCGCAGCGACTGACCCACTGATTTTCCAACAACGCGGAGCGTTGCGCTGGCCGAATACGTCACAAGACGGATGTGACGCAGCTGGGAAAAGACGGCAAATGGTCGAGCTGCGTACGATACCTTCTGTTCCGATACTCCGCATAGAAGTCGGCTGGTCACGCTGGTCTCGTCCCTCGCATTCAGCCTTCCTTGCGGGAGCACGTGCAAGCTGAGCGGCTTGGACGAAACGAAGACCGTCGTTCAAGTCCTCGCGGCTACGCGAAGAGAAAACTTCCGTCTCGACTTAGTCTTTCGGGTGCATAGGCCAGTCGTTATCTGGTTTCCAAAAGAAGAAGCGGTTTCGCAAAGCTCTTCTGACAAAGGACGAGACGCGACGCGGCGGCTCGTTTGGAAACGATTCGTGGAACTTTCCCTTTAAAAACTGCGCCGCCAGAATCCGAACCGTCCCGCGCCCTCGATGACGCGCGCGGGAATGGACATCGTCATCTTTCTGTACGACACATCGAGCCGCGTCAGCGGCAAAACCAATCAACAAGGCTAATGCCCCTTCATGATATCATCAATGCCAATACGGCTTACTGTTTGTGCGTTCGGGAAGCCAGTGTGACAGCCAAGGGTAACTGAAGAGCAGCCAGGAGGCTACTGTTAACGTAAGATTGCATAAGCGTGTCGCGCACTGTTCGTAATTCTCTTGTATTAAAAGAAGCATGCCAGCCGAGACTCAGCACAAAGGTATCTCTCCAGTTCGTCTTTTTTCCCCACGAGATACCCGAACAGTTCATTCTCCATTCTTAACGAATTTCGCTGTTCTGTTGTCTCAACTCCCGTCCGCCATATGCTTTGAAGCGATTGTAGTGCATCGACCTTCTTGAAGACTATCGTCATTATCCAAAACTTCGACGACCCAAGAGAACTTTCAGGAAACTTCGGACAGTTCTCCAGCCGTGTATATAAGCCGCCGCCACTTCTTTCAACAGCACTTACCGTTGATGAGTGAGAGACAACACACGACCGACTCCGAATCGACGAGTCCAAGACGAAACGTCTTGATAACAGACGCTTCCACAGCAGGTGCGTCTCTAACCGCCGCAGAAGCAGCCTCCGCCCTTTAGGGAGTCATCGAACGTCTACTGACCGTGTTTTCTTTCTAGATGATCAACAAGTGACAAACGCAGTTTCAACACCCGTGTGCTCGGACACTGTCCCGCCCGATTCCCGGCTAGAGGTAGGCCACACACATCCTTTGCAGACTGCTCTCGTGAAACATCCTTCTGTGGATAGGCTCAGACAACGGCAGAATCGACATCTCCAGATGCCGTATCCCTACCGCCGTGGCCGTATCTGATCGCGCTGAATGAGGTTCTATCCGTGGAGCTGCGTCCAGAAGTGTATCGGAAATCGAGTCGACCCTCGGATCCATTTCATCTTCGAAGAACGCAAGAGGCCCTGCGATTCCACGACGATTACGTGCACGACCATCCCATTCACATCCTGCGTCTGGGACACGATGTGCTGTTACGGCTACGACTGACTCAAGATGCTGCATCGCCCTTTACCATCGACCGCATCGTCGCTCTTTCAGTTAAGATAAGTGATGAGCAGATGGTGCAGCTGCAGATGGTTCAGTTGGGTCAGAACGAGACGTTAGAAGCTGTCGGTCTGTTACGGCCATCCGATTTCGACGCTGGTGGGAAGATGAACCGTATCTCGCCGTCTTTCGGTATGGTCGATCGGAAGTATGTGCGACTGGCAGTGCAGATAAGCATCCATCTGAGCGCTCCATTGCGTGCGGATGTCGATCTGCGTCACGTCATCTATGTCAAGATCGTGCGTCCCCGAAGCAAACTGCGTCTGCATCGATGGCTGCGAATGTTTGAGAATCAAGACCAACACGATATCCATGACTAAGTCAACTGATAAATGGACCGACCAATTCGCTCAGTCAGGAGCAAGATCAGGTCCATGCTGCACCAAGACCTCCCCTCGTTTCTTCAGGAGAATCGGGTTGGGTTTTGACAAAGAGACTGTGTACGCGATCGTGGCGATGGCCGCAGAGGTGCATCCTTGACACACATGACGGCGTTCTGGCGGCGCATCCTGATGTGACGTGAATTCCTATCTCGACTCGTTTTTCTTTACGCGGGTCGCACTTCATTTGAATCAGTGATTCCACCTTTCTTTCGTGCGTCGCTTGCGACATCCAAAAATGATTGAGTATCGGATTGGAATGTACACACTTCTCTTGGATGTGATTCCAAACGGTTAGGCTTATTTCATTGAGTACTCTCTGATCATCATTCGCCTGATTCACTTCGTTACTTATGTCAGTGACCCTCCGTTCTTGATGCCCTCCCCTCATTGTTCGTCTTTACTTTTGGCAGTAGGACCCGTACTTGATTTCTCTCATTTGATTTGATGCATCTTTGTGCCTGTCTTAACCTTTGCTTAGTGAGGAATGGTAAAAAGACAGACGTTACCTGTAAGAATGTGGCAACATGTGTGGTCGTTAGAGGCACTCCGCGAAATGCAGTGCAGTATCGTTCATTAGGTTCGGTAGGATCTCGATGAAATGACGTGCGTGATGTGACGTCCGCGCCGACCGCGTGCTGCGAACGATGCAGAGACAACGGACCATCAGCGTTCGTCTAGATAGGCGAAGGCCACTAAACGGTACGGACATGACTTAGAGCGAGCGAACTGCGTAGAGTCCCGCGGACACGAACATTACTGCGCAGAGCTCGCGACTAAAACGAATCACTGGGTCTCGTCTCATACGCAGGCGAGACAGGACTGTGACGGTGATGGCTCTGTAACATGCCTATCGTCACTCAGACGCCTAACTGACCCACTGGCAGTAGACGAAGGCCGTTGTGTACACCCATCTCTACCTCCCAGATCCTCCTATCGCCATTCACTGTTCAGTCACGTCAGCCGTCACGTCACGTCTTCTTAGCCATACGTCGTCCGTCCGTTGCTCTTGTTCAGTGACCCTTTCGCCGCAACGTTTTGTATTCCGTCGGCCTCGCCACAGAAGACGTGACCGCCGAAACGTCGACCGCGTCGCCCCATCATGTCTTTCTCTGAAGTGCACGGGCGTCTCCTGTCCATTCTCTCTGTCTTCGTCCTCGGCATCTCAGCCGTCGCGAGCACATGCGCTCCACCACGCGATGGGGTCTGGATCATTGACAACTACGAGACGCCCATGGTCTTCAGCTCCCCAGTTAACGGATACATCAAAATGAAAAAACTTGCCGACCTTCCAAACGTCTACACAGGTCGTCCCTTTTATATTTGGCGCTTTCCTTGACGCTTGTGGAATGGTCATAGGCAAGGCCATGTTTTTCACACTCCGTGCCGGTCCAGTCGTCAACTTGTACTTCTCGTTGCATGCGGTTTTCGACGCCACAGACTGCAGACTCTACGGAACGGCCGTCATTCCGTACGTCGGAGCTCGTAACGAACTCTCTTGGGCCGTCGAAGACGAAGGCACACGAATAAGTGGCGTGTTTAACATCAGAATCGGCACCGAGTTTATGTTTCCGGCGAACTGCATGAATATTGGCGTCTATGGTGGTGAAGCAACGGATGACACTATTCTATCTGTACTTGCCAACGCTGGCTACCCTTACCTCAACACGACAACCTAGCCTCTCGATGGGATCCGGGGACAGCGCCTCGCCGTATCGAGTGGGTCATTCTTGAAAGGTCAACCGACGCTTCTGCGCTTTGGGTTGGGTCGTCTTTATTCTTCCTGTGTTGTATGACCGTCCATGACGGATTTCCAGTCGACGCAGACGTGTCGGGTCGGCATTCTTTTCGAACATTCCAATCCTGCAACTCTGTCAAATTGCTGTAACGAGATTGTCTCTTTTTGAAAGTGCGCAACGTCTAGCTACTGCAGAATGGCACCTAAAGGCAGCGAATGTGGTTGACGGCTGTTGCTGTGGAGGCCGTGCAAATGCGTCGTTGTCACCGATCTTCGCTCGCGAGGCACGTGCAAACGTGGGTAACGCGTTTTGAGGTTGATTACAGCTGAAAAAGCGTCCGTCGCATCAGCCGTCACGTCACGTCTTCTTAGCCATCCGTCGTCCGTCCGTTGCTCTTGTTCAGTGACCCTTCCGCTGCAACGTGCAGTACTCGTCGACCTCTCCAGAGAAGACGTGATTGCCGAGACGTCGACCGCGTCGTCCCATCATGTCTTGCTCTGAAGTGCACGGGCGTCTCCTGTCCATTCTCTCTGTCTTCGTCCTCGGCATCTCGGCCGTCGCGAGCACATGCACTCCACCGCGCGAAGGCCTTTGGATTGTTCATGGCTACGAGGGCACTCCCAGGTTCAATGAGCCGGTTAAGGGATATATGAACTTGACAAGAGACCCCGACTTTCCAAGTGTCTACACAGGTGATTCTATACCATCTGCCAAGAGTCTGTCTCCTTTTCTGTAACGCCCATAGGTCAGAGCATATTCTTTGCGACGATCTTCGGTCCAAGGATTCCGATCTCTTTCCTTCTGCACGCCGTTTTCGACGAAGACGAGTGTCAACTGTACGGAACCAACCTAGCAGTGGCATATGCATCCCGTGATGCCGTCAGTTGGACGGTCGTTGGAGAAGAAGAGATACGTGGCAAATTCGTTGCCGAAAGATTTGACTTCTTTTTCTCCCACTACACTTGTATGCAGACGTTGAAGTTTGGAAAATACGAGACAAATGTCGATTTCCTGGCATTGCTCAACGACGCTAGTCACGCATCTCTCACCACGAAGTGGCAACGTTTGCCATAGGTTCGGTGGATGGCTCTGTACTGAGTGGGCTATTCTCGAAGCGCTGCATTTTTGTGATTTGTGAGTATTCTTTGCCGGTGGTGTTGCCTGGCAATCCATGGCTCCCATTCCTGGAGACTCTCGTGTTTCGAGTCAATACAGAACTGTCACATCAACATTCTTTTCTAGCACTTCAAACAATCAACTCTGATAAATTGTCACAAAGAGAATGCATCTCTTAAAAATGTCTTTTCAGGACAATTGGGTTAAGCGAATGTGCAATCTGGTTCGTACAAGCATTCGAGGCAGCACAGGCAGGACGCGTGCGCTTCGCTGCAAGGCAATCGGGTGACGGTTAGATGTTTCCTCCTCAAAGTCAAACGTCACGCAAATAACAAACGCTATGTGTAGTTCAGTTGCCCAATCTTTCTTGTCGTGCTCCGCTGAGGGGAGACGCAGGTTGGACGGCATCTAAAGCGCATGACGCGGTCCTCTCACAACTGGATCATCATCCAAGGGCAGTCTAGTTCGTCCTAGAGGAGCATCTCGACGACGACTCTGCGATCGAAGAGGTGATGAATGCTTTTTCCCGCTGGAGACGGAGATACAGCTGCTGAGTTGGCAGGGACGATGCACCCGACACGAATCTGTTCACCAGAGCATCGCTAAAGAAGGTCGGTTGTACAGGCAAACACTGTTCTCTATCTTGTCGGTGGAGAATTGGATGTACCGTTTCAAAGGAAGTGTTTTTTTTGATTTGACTCACGCTGGTTGTTGATAAAGAGCGCTGTCGCGCTCGGAAGAAACCTCTGTGACGGTGCGCCCGCCATCGCCTCGGGTCTTCTGGCAAAGGGACGCCGCCGTCGCAGCAACCGTCTCTGTGGCGACACGCAAGCGGAGGGTCATTGGAATCTGCGTGACGGAGGCATGAGAAGACGCTTACGTGATGATGTGACGTACCTTTCTCTGGGGTACTTAAGCGAGAACTGAGACGTTGTATCCGTCTAGCTATGTAATTACTACATTGCCGACGGAGTTCCCTGCGCGGCTCGCCATCCGGTCCGGACGCGGCCGTCGGGTCGACGTTCACAATGTGCAAACATACTGTGTAAGGATAAATGCTTGCATCTAAGTCTATCGTGTATTTCAATCCGCGTTCGCGTTTTTCGTCCTCTTTGCAATAACTCTGAGTGCAAAACCTGAATCGCCAAGATAAGAGACACGAGACAGATCGGACTTGAAGACGGCTTAAAAATCTCTATCTTCGAACAAATACTCCTTACTAACGTATCTTCTCAATACAAAGTATAACTAGAACTGTCAAATTCTCCATGAAAAACTCAAACACGAACAAGAAATCCGATGCTTTAAGCCGATACATGTGTGGCTGAAGTCAGAGTGACGTAGGGTGTAACCAAGCGAGGCGCGGTTCAGCTATAGAAGCTGACCAACGTATCATCCAACTTCTACGCGTGCGGCGTGAAATCACGCAATTGCGCAAAATGAATGTGTGAACATCGTCGCTTGGTGGTGGAGAGCGTCTCGAGGTGCCTCGTTCCCAAGGCGGGAGTCGAGGCGGTGGACGGGAACTTCGAATAGAGGTTCCCCGATGTGACGGATCGTTCCGAGGAGGAAGTTCACGACGTGACGTGGAGATTCTGAGTACTCAAAGCGAGAACCATTGTTTGTATTCGCCATTATTAAGAGTTACTATTGCCGCGAAGCTTCTCCCGTGACTCGCTACCCGAACCGGGGTCCGGCCCGAGGATCGGTCTTCACACCGGGACGCATCCAAGCCGGGACGTGCCCAGCCGCATCCCGGGACGCATCCAAGCCGGGACGTGCCCAGCCGCATCCCGGGACGCATCCAAGCCGGGACGTGCCCAGCCGCATCCCGGGACGCATCCAAGCCGGGACGTGCCCAGCCGCATCCCGGGACGCATCCAAGCCGGGACGTGCCCAGCCGCATCCCGGGACGCATCCAAGCCGGGACGTGCCCAGCCGCATCCCGGGACGCATTAAAGCCGGGACGCATCTGGGCAACTCTGACGCCGACCGTGTCCCGGGACGCGTCGTGAAGGGCGCACAATAACCAATAGCGAGACAGCATTGGTGTCCAGTACGTACCGCATCGCACCCCGAGACGTATCCGGGCAGCCCGCTCCAACCAGTTGCAAGGCTTGACCGACAAAAATAGTCCGCGTCGAACGAAGATAGTCAGTCGTCCAGTACAAATTGCGAGTATATAAGCGCGGTCAACGACCCCGTTGACGTCTTTCTGTCTACGCTTGAGTGACTTGCGAATTTCTGCCTTTCTATCTGCGCTCGAGCACTCAGTATTTGTCTGTTTTTCCGCATTCGTTTCCGAGTACCGTCGAAGAATGTCTCGAAGACCCGTCAAGAACGTCGTCACCGAGATCGAGGAGGAAGCCGACGACGCGAACGCAACGATGCCTCCTGTTCAAGTTTCAAGCGACGTGGGAGTCCTTCTTCCCACGCAGACAACGGCTCCACAGCCGACGTCGCCCCAAGTTGGCTCTCCGCCAAGAGATGACCTCCGCTTCGGGAAAGGCCATCCCCTTCCCATGCCGTGGATTGACTGGCTGGAGCTTATGCCGCCGTCCATTCCGGCACCTCCGCCGCACCGGGGACAGTTGACAGGCGTCGAGGAGCGCGAGGTCACAGTACCGAGTGTGAAGGATAAGGAAGCCGTCCGACCACAGACCAAGAAGCGGCACCGCATCATCGGACTCGAACTTCCAGAATATCCCCCCGAAGTCATGGCCCGCCTCGCGAAGACGAGGCGCTTCCAAGAGGAAGCGAACAGCGACGACGGGGGAGAGTTCTTGTCGGCAAAGAGCTCTTCGTCGTCCGAGTATGGCACCGCCAGGAGCCATTTCAGCGACGAAGAAGACTCGGTCGACTCTCCCGCGCACGACATCCCCGTCGTCACGATAACAATAAGTGGCTCGCCGCCCCCATCTCCGGCAAGACCGCCACGACGCTGCAGGCGTGGCGCGACGACCCTTCTTTCCCCACGGAGTACTCGTCCGCCTCCACCGGTCGCGACGAGTCCTCCTTCCGCCCACCAACTGCATCCTGCCTCGTCTCCGAATTCGCCGAGAACTCCGACGTCCGACTCCGCTGCGGGCAGTTGCGAGTCGGACTCGAGTTCGAGAAAGAGAGCGAGAACAACCCTGAGACGCCCTCGCAGACGTCGACCTGGTACCCGGGCTCCTCTCTCCTCTCCGCCTTCGCCAAGAACCTCAACGTCCGACCGCACCACGGGTGGTGACGAAACGGACTCTAGTTCGTCAAAGCGGAGGAGAACGACCCTGGAGCTCCCTTCCGAACGCCGACCTGACCGCTTCGGAAGGAGACGCAGAAGAAACAACCCGCGCGCAGCTCCCGCGAGAGCTTCTCTCGATCGGGGGCGCAGGTGCAGCTCCGTGTGAGGGACCGATCCGGAACGCCTCCTTGCCCCGGAATTCCCACGACGTCGCTCTGGCAGCACTCTTCCGTGTACTCTCTTCCTCCAACGTGTGCAAGTCGGCATTGCTCTGGTAGCATGCTGTCGCGCGCGCTTCGGAGGAGTGACGCACTGGACGAGATATGGTTCGTGGTACACTCGTCTTCACTTGAAAGTGCAGGTGTAGCCTGGCAGCACACCGCACTGCATTTGAAACGGGTGTATTCGAATTCTGGGGCTTGGTGGCCGTTCCAAGGGTTTTGGTTGGGGCGGTAGCTACAGCCTTGCTTGACCTTCTTCTCACCTGCTCCGGGAGGAATAATGCAGGCAATAGCCTCCTTCCTTCCTACTTCGACCTCAATCACGTTTCCCCAACGAATGGTCAACTCGCGCGAATCGTTTTCGCCTCAATCGAGGCTTCGGTTCGCGCGGTCCGAACGGCACGCTTCAGTAGAGGCGATTGATCCCACCGTCTGTCCCGGCACGCTTCAGTAGAGGCGATTGATCCCACCGTCTGTCCCGGCACGCTTCAGTAGAGGCGATTGATCACATCATCCTTTTACCATGTTTCAATAGAAACGCTCATATGGTCTCCAATGCGAAATAAGCTGCCTCACTAGAGGTCGCTCAGCGGCAGTCATGAGCTTGACTGTGAGATGCCTTTCCCATGAAACAACTCACGAGTGTAAAGCAAATTGGCTCTTCTCGATTTCATCGTTCGCGATTCATTCGTTCGCGTTGTGCTCTTCTTCCGACGGACACTGTGCGCGAGCTTTGATTCATATATCCACCACACGTACACTTGACACCATTAAACACAACCGCCGTGAGACGACGCCCTCGAACGGGTGGCGGGATAACAGGTAGGTCGACTCCAACCCGGAGAAACACGCGTTCGCGAACAGCAGAAAAGAGCCACGAACTGTTCTTGCATCAGTGCGGCGACGAGCGCAGACTGAAGAGCTAATCCAATTGCGCATCGCCAGGTTGGCCGATCGTTTCTTCTGCGCCCGCGACATCTCTAGTCATCTTCGCGAGGACTTCGCCGACCATTCGGACGAAACCCTCGACACCTACTTGGCATCGTTGACTCTCTAGACGTTCTCTCGTCGGCTGCTTATCGTCCGTCACCTTTTCGTTTTGGGAACAGGTCCGGCGATACGGAGATTCCGGGACGCGGAATGCTTAGACACACTCTGGGCCCTAGCAGTGGAGAACGCGATTGTATTTTCCTTTTGTGAGTGCAACGAAAGCCGGTTCGCGGACCGAGCCCGAAGTCTGAGCCCCAGATCTGCTCGACGCGACGGGCGGAAAAGAGGATCCTGACTCACTTGCAGCTCGCAGAATAGATTCGTAGACTTGGCATCCAAAACTTAAGGTACCACGTAAGTACGCCGGGCCAACAAAAAAGACATCGCTGTTGACGATCTCAACGTCGATTCCGGCACCCACGAGAACCTGCAGAGCGAATGCAAGAGACATTCTTATGCGAAGCAGCATCCTTGCCTTCGCGCAGTCGAGCTTCCCAAGTCTAACCGCGCCTGCACAACTGCACGTGTAAGGAAACTGTCGTGGGGATGCCTTCTTTCCGGGGCCCGTCATCTCCAAGGTACCAACGAAGAGACGAACATGCGAGAAAGGCAACGACGTGCCGTTTACCACGGTTTTCTGACAGATGGTGAGGTTGCGAACGTCGCGCTGACCGTTTCTGTCAAGCACACGGGTTCTTGGTTGCGAAGGAGCGGCTTTGCGTTTCTTGGCCACTGCGGCTCCAAGTACAGCGATTGACGTGACGTCGACAGCGCCTTCCAAAACCTCGGAACGGATAACCGCCACCTTTGTGCTGTACGGATTCGGACATCGGGCGCTGGCGCTACTCTTCCTCCAGAAGACAGGCAATGGACTACTAAACCTAGCGAGTCCCTTAGGGCATTGTCCACCGCTTTCTTTTCCTCTGATCCCTTCGTCATGGCTTTCATCTAGACAGGGCGTTGACTGAAAGATCGTTTTCATTTTCCAATTAAAGGCATCCATCATCTTACCCTTAGTGAGTCAGCTCTGATCGCGGAGATGACACGCTTGTCGAAATTGTCCATCGCGACCTGTCTGATCATTTCAATTTCGGCCTCTTGACGGATTGCTCGGCGCGAGAGAGGGGCGCGTGATGTGACGGATGGACCGCATACCTGTCGTCAAGTTTCTCCCTCAAAACTCGTCCTCCGCCAGTTCTGCCTTCTTCTGGAGCAGGGCGCGCTTCTTCCTCGGCCTCTTCCTCGCGTTTCAGAAACGGCGCCTCCTGGCCGACCATCATTCCTCTAGATTCCCCGTCGCTTCTGCCTTTCGCCGAGTTCTTGGCTCCAGGCGTCGAGAGACTGACTCTCTTTCACGTCACAGACGCTTTCGGATTCGTCTATTCTCAACATTCGTTCCTTATGTTGGGCATCTCTGCAGGCACTGGTTGGTACCAGTAGATGCATATGGAAGCGGAAACTCGCTTCAGTGTTTCGCAGAGCTCTTTCTCTCGTTGCCAGCGAACGTTCTCTCCGGCAATGTCGGCAGCAATCTCCTTTAGAGATTCCCTTATCTGAACGACCTTGCCGGCGGGAGGACCACTTTTGGAAAACGACTCGACGTGAAAGATAAAACGCGCACTCGATCTTGGCTATCTTTCTCCATTTCCGGGTCTTAACTGGTACGGCCCATAACTTGCTCCAGAGCTACCATGGATTGAAACGCGAAGCTGCTGCTGACGCTGTCGCGTGTGATGTGACGTGCGCTACCGGCAGTCACGTCAGCTGTTCGCCTTCACAAGCTTTCGTTCTGCGTATGACCAGAGGCAGCCGACGGCGACCGAGAAGAAGGTGACGACAAACACTCCAGACGAAGGCGGACAAGCCTCCATTCACACGCACGAAAGAGGGACGCTGATGGAGTGCGATCAGGACAGTGGCTGTGCGCGTAGCGACGTCGAAAGATGCGATCAGGTGATGCAAACTGTCACTTCAAACTGCCTTACAACGACCGTTTTGCTGCAAAGAGGCGAAACAGGTTAACAGAGAACGTCCTCTGCTCAGTAAAAACGTCGAGTGCGTCCAAAATGACAGCCTCAAATCTTCTACCGGTACTTCCCCCAATCTCTGTCGACACCCAGGAGATCTCACAATCTTGTTAACAAAAACAGACAAACTATGATGCAGCGGCAAGAGGACGATTCACGGAAACACCTTCGTTAAAAAATGTAGATCCGCCGTCGTATGAACGAAGAAGTGCGTGAAGACAGTACTCCACGAAGCCCAACCCAGTCCACAGTGGATTATGACTAACATCAGATGAGTAGTAGACAAGAAAGAGAGAGTGACATGTGACAGATGAATTATCAGTTAAAGTACAAAAAGACGTTCGCCGATGGGGCAACGCTGCAGCTGAAAAAAAATCAGGGCCTGCGGAAAAGCAAGAGCACTTTCGTGCCGCTGTCTATTCCGCGCAAGAAAAGCTGACGGACGACTCATTATATGCGAGTTTCTGTTAGATGTCGTTTTGGGGGTGCCAAGCGTCGCCGCGTTTGCTGCGGACACGGCGGCTTATCAGTCGACGTGTCCGCGAAAGGACCTTGCAGTAGATCACGTGCTGTCTGCGCTCGACGCATTCTTCGTCGCCATTCAAGACAGCGTCGATCGCGACGTCCAGTTTCACGTACTTCTCGCCGAGGCCTTTGCCGGAGAAAGCAGGAATGAGGAGATGAGGGGACTGAAGTCTTGAAGGCTCGACCAGTGCCACGACTTCGAGCGAACGCCGCTGTCCCATCGTCACCTCACTGTCCAGCTTAACGTACTCTCCTTCATCGACCCTCGCGTAGACAGCACTGACGCGGAAGGTGGACGGGATGCACGAGGCGTCGTATTCGTGGCGGATGCGGAGGCGAAAGTTCTGCCCGGCTCTGAGGAGGAAGATGGACTGACTGGGCAGCGAGGCATCCCAGATGGTGTAAGCGTCCTTGCCTGGACGGAGATAGAAGGGGTCGGAAGAGTCGCCCCTCTCGTCAAAGTACTCCACGGAGACGAACGTTTTGACCGTTCGCGACTGGGCCGTCTCCGCGGATTCAGGAATCAACTGGTGCTGGATCTGCAGGACACGCCGTTACTGGGATTCCGCAGCTCTGCAAAGCGTACCTCGTTCTTCGGAGCATTCGTGTTGCGTGACCGATCTGGCATCTGAAAGAAGGCGCTGTGCAGCGCCTGAGATGCGGTGCACCTCTTGATCGGATCAGTGTGGAGCAGGTTGTGCAGCAGGGCGTGTGCGTGTTCGCCAGGAACGGCGAGAAGACGCAGAGATATCTGTCTTGACAGGGCGACGCGTCTGTCGCCACCCGGACACGCATCCGGATACTCCAGGCTCTGCCCTAGACGGACGACATGATATGGACCCCATCGAAGACGACGGATCTCGGAGCGCACCTGGAAGGACCATCTCGAGGAGCATCACTCCGAAGGACCACATGTCCGACGGAAACTCAGGAGCCGCCATAGCTCCTTCTCTGGATTCAGAGAGAACGATCTCTGGTGCGGTGTATCGGACGTCGCGATGCATCGGCAGCAGTCTCCCTCGCCGCTGGGCGCTGCTCTCGCACAAGTCGAGCAGTTTCCAGGCGTGCTCGGCCGAGAACCACACGATTCTGCTGGGATTCAGACTGCCGATCGCTTGACCCTGTTCGTGGACGTCCGCCAAGACTTCGAGGATCTGCAGCAGCATCAAGGCTGTTCTCGGGCGAGTCCCGTCGATGACGACGACTCACCTCACGCATCGCGTACCTTCTCTCGTCGAACTGACGATTTGACTGAGCAATCCACTGGTCAAATGTGTAATCGCCTCCTTCGAACACCAGGAAAGGCGGACAGTCCGTCACGTCACATACAGTGTTGATCCACCTTGAACGACGGCGACTGTTGAGGCGGGAACCTCGAACGAACGAACACACGCACCTGCAGGTGCCTGCCGAGGAAGCGGATCCGTGGTGCGCTTCGGCCGCCATCAGAGACGCGAGGTCATCGTAGAAGTGCAGGAAAACTCTGTCCCCGGACGAAATGTTGACAGCCCGACGCACGTGAAGGTCCGCGTCCGACCCCCGCCCGGAGAGGCGATACCTAGACAGCCATAGCGTCCACGTTCTCCTTCCGATGACGCACTTTTCAGCGAGAACGGTGCCGCGACTGAGCTCGTTAAGGGCCTCGGAGATGTCAACTGTGTCGTGACGCGTCGTCCTTTCTCGTCGCCAGAAGAAGAGCGGATTCCCAGCCAGGATCCTTTTTGACCGTATCCTCGTCGAACGTACGACAGAGACGATGCGCTCGACCAGTGGCGGGAGACGCCACCCTCCGAAGCAGGAGGCGTGGGGCTTCGCCTTGACCGCCGAGGCGGAAGTCGCGTCCAGAGACATTAGCACGTCCGTGTCTGTAACGCCAGCGCCTCGCAGGTGAGGCCTCCCTGCGGTACGTGTACCTTGACGTTTGACAGGCGCAGGCGCTGCATTGCCGAGGCCGCCTGGTTTGGCAGAGGACGACTGGACCGTCGTTTTCAAAGAAGAGCTTTTCGTTCCGCAGCTGCACCACGAAGGGCGTGAGAAGGCTCAGCCGAAGGGAAGTGAGTGATTTACCCGAATCGGTCTAGGCATTCGTGAACGCTCCGCCACGCCCCTGGGTAACACCGGACGGTCAGGAAACGCTTTTCACCGTTTTCATGTCTAGGGAAAGGAGGGGAGTGCGATGGGCAGTACCTTGGCCGGAGGAATATGCGTTGTCTCCCCGCTGTGCCCGTGGCAGCATGACTCCGCCGTTGAGAGATACAGCCTTCGTGTTATCCGTTTTCGAACGCGAGGCCCCTCCGCGTGACGTTGAAGCGAACGAGAGCAATACCAGAGTCGCGTCAGAGACGTCCGGACAAGTTCCTTCCGAGTGCGGTGGTGAACAATGGAATGGACAGCTCCGTCAAAGCAAACACTACTAGACCGCGTTTGGATTGGAGGTAGAAAACAGTTGCCGCGGCCTCGGCTCATGATGTTTCAGCCAGGCGACCGTTAGAGAACGGCACCGTCGACCCAAATCGTCGGCGGTCTGTTTCTGCGAGAAAGCAGCACTGTGTACATACAGACGCATGGCGCGGCGATCACTGGATGGTACTCGAGGAAGTGTACTTATGCAGCAGGAGAAAACGCTGGCTGGAGAACGTCGGCCTGGGTACAGACAGACAGCAGGCACAACGGTTTCGCGACTGTCACATCAAGTCTGTCTAGACAGACGGCGTCCGTTGTCCAGTCTTCGTGCGGTGCCGCAGCAGCGCCACGTGGAGGAGAGCAGTCTGACGCCCTGAATCTGACTGAATACGGACTTCGGTTCAGAAAGACGACGGGCAGTACGCGTGGATGATTCCTTCGTTCGGCATTGTTGCTGCGGAGACGGAGTCTGCGAGAAGACGAGGCGATGCGCTGTCGTGACGCTTCAATGACTGCAGACCTCTTTCAGTTTGCTGTCTCCTGCCGATCGAATGCGACTATTTCGCATCGCGACAGTCCAGTGCTCGACGCCAAGTTCTTATCCTTGCAGCGCTTCATCTCTTTGATGTTAAAGGCTGAATTGGAGTCGACGTCGATCCATCCGTGGGCCGAGAGAGCGTCGCCACAATCGACCTGCAACTCCAGTCCGTTCACTCGCCACAGCCGCCATTCGCCGTCGCAGCTTCACGGCGCATAGCGTTCTGCGGCGCGCGTCCATATAGATCAGATAACGACCAGTCTCCGTTTGAGGGATCTCATGCGAGTCCGAACACACAGAGCCAAAGCCACGCTTTCGCACTAAAGAACGTGATTTACAGCTAAAATAACCAAATGCTACAAATCTCTGCAGTCTTTGATAGATCACAACGAGGATCCTGCACCGAATTGGTCCCAGCATAGAGCAGAAGGGTAATTAGAAGAGTGAACAAACGAACATCAATGACGAGATTCACGCAATTCTCGGACAGAATTGCAGTTTCCCAAACAAAACGTTCGCTCTATCAGTTGCCACGAAGATGGATTCTTAGTGAACCTCTCCGCCAATAGTGCCAAAGGGCTCTTGCATCGTCTGCAAATCCACTTCTGCGATCTAGACCGACTCTCTGACACGACAACAGATGTTAGCCGATCAGAATGGATTGAAGAATGAATGCCATTGCTTTGCTGGATGAACTCCTTTCAGCAATTACTCGCGCAGATGGACTTCGTACGACAGCCCTCTCTGTACGGCACTTGCCCTTGCCGCCGTGTCTGTGTACCACGCAGGAGGCAACGTCGACCGATTCATGGCTCCTGCTTTCGGCCGTGTCTTCAGTCATGGTCCCAATACAGCCGCAAGGATCAGAGATGAGCTCGCATTTGAGCCGCGGCAGCTGGAGTCCAGTACCTTCAGCGCCATTCGATCCCATAGCTCAGACGGTTAGTCTTCGCCTCTCGCGCAGCGAGAGCAAAACAAAGGCCGCGTCGATTCCTCTCCACCGAGCATTGCTGAGGTGGACTTCAACGATGTCTCTACAAGTAGCCCGTTCCTTTCGTTCACAACCGCGCTCAGAACGGCGTTCGCATGCTCGTCGCTGACACGACCTCGCGATTCCTGTCCTTCGTCTGCGTCATCGCGGACGACCGACCCTGCGATTGAAACCGACAGTGCAGAACCACGCTGCTCGACGGCCGAGACATGTTGCCGGCGGCGCAAAGCGGACAGACGATGTGTCTCGCTTACCAGGGTAACCCACTCCACAACATCCTCCCCTCTCCTGCCTGCGTGAAGCCGCGTGGCCTCCTGGCAGCGGACACTCGCCTGTGCTAACCTCCTGTGGGCACGTAGGGACTCTGACTGCTCGCGATCCGAGTTCATCAGAGTGAGACACCTCTCTGCCGAAATGCCTCTTTCTCACACTTTCCACTCGCAGTGGTCGTTTTGGAATGCCCCGGTCGGAAGAGTCCATCACAGACGCGTCTGCGAAGGCGAGGAGCCTCAGTCATGCTGTCGACGCCAGACGCGAAGGCAGCCGCTCTCCAATTGTTCCCTCTCTGGACGCATGCCGGGCGATGTCAGACACGGACGTCCTGATGATGCGGGACGGAACGTCGTCCAGAACGCCCGAGCAGCGTCCTCGCGATTCAAGCACGGTACGGAAATCCGTGCAGTCAGTTGCCTGCGCATGACCCCTGACGGTCCATAGTCAAAAACAAGAGCCAAGAAGACACTGACTGGAAACTTCATGTTCCTGCGGGGAGGGGAAAAGTCCGCCATGTCTGACGCCGAGCGCAAGGGCAGATCTTCGGACAGTGTCAGCCCTGGGAGCATTCTCGCCAACAAGTCCGACGCGCCGCCGGCGATCCGGGACCCAACGGCGCTGCTTGTCTAGGTACCGCGTGATCGAAGGAACGACGAATGATGAGCCCCGCGTCCGTCGCGCCATTCACATCGCCACTGGAAACAGAGTGTTTCTGTATTTCTGTGATCACGTCCCATCACTCAGAGCGGCAGAAGTCCACCATCGATCCACCGCCTCTGTCTACACCTGCAGGTCAGTTCGGTCGCGACAGGAGTCCCGCCCGAGCCGTCGTCTGTTTCGAAGATGGATCGAGACTGTGGAAGATGTGACAGACTCTTCGCCTTTCTTCGTGTTCGAGAGAGGCGAATCCACATTTGACCAATGGCTCGCCGGACTAGGAGTCACGTTTTTCGCGAAGAGGAGTGCTCTCCGCAAGGTACGTCGCCCACCGAGTCTCCCACCGGAGAGCCGTGGCAACGAGGTGCAGATTCTTGGAGCTCTGGCGGTCGCGCACGAAAGCGGAAGGGCGGTCGGAAACTTGACACCGAACAGAATCGTGTGGTTCTCCGCCGCGCGCGCATGGAGACTGCTCGATTTGCCTTCGGAAGACTCTCGGAAGCTGGAAAACCCGCAGTCGTCGGGTGTCGCGACCAATTACGCCGCTCCGGAGTCGGTGCTCTCGGAACTGTGGCAAGAAACGAGCAAGGCGACGAAAACCGCGTCGGATATGTGGTCTTTCGGGGCGATGGTCCTCGAAGCCATTCTTCCGGGTAATCTCCGAAGCACCTGGCGTCGAACCGTGAGGAATGTGTGCGTCTAGGAGAGGGTCTCTACCGCTTCGGCGCATCGTCCGACGGCGACAGGCGCATTGCCTTGTCCAGGACGATTTCCTCGCGACTTGCGAGTGTCCCGGGCGAACACGCGTACACTCTGCTGCGCAACCTGCTGCAGGTCGACCCGGTCAAACGGTGCACTGCATTTCAGGCACTTCGCAGCGCATTCTTTCGAACGCTGGACCGACCGCGGACGACCGGCGTTCCGCACAACGAAGTCTGCCCAGAGCGTCTCTCGACTGTTTCTGAATGTGTCTTTGCAGAATCCGTGTCTCTTGGGTCCAGGTGTCGCGGACGCAGCGCGTCGGAGGTCGTCGGAACCTCCGGTGCGGACGGTCGACGCTTCGGTCAGCGTCGAGTGCTTTCGCAAGAGAAGCAATTCATCCGATTCTTTTCAGTGCCGGTTCGGGAAGAAGGCCTACACCATCTCGGACGCCGCTCTGCCCCGTCAGTCCATCTTCCTGCTCAGAGCCGGGCAGAGCTTTCGCCTCCGCATTCGCCACGACTACGACGCCTCGTCCAGTCCGTCGGCCTTACGCGTCATTGCTGTCTACGCGAGGGTCGACGAAGGCGAGTGCGTCAAGCTGGACTCGGAGGTGACGATGGGACAGCAGAGATGGCTCGAAGTCGTGGCACTGGTCGAGCCTGCAAGACTTCAGTCCCCGCGCCTCCTCCTTCCCGCTCTCTCCGGCGAAGGCCTCGGCAAGAGGTACGTGAAACTGGACGTCACAATGGAAGTGGACGATGGGCGCGTCGAGGAAAGCCGCCACGTGATCTACTGCAAGATTCTGCCGCGAACGAGCCGCCCGAGATACCATCGTCTTCGTGAGAAATGCAGAAACGTCTGGCACGTTTGCATACCGCCGAAGAGGCGCAGATAGACGCGTAGCTCTCGGGACTGGCTTGTCCAGATTTCGCGCTTAAGTCAAGGAGTCGGGACGTGATACATGTTGTTCTTTCTAGCCTCAATGATGTCCCCTCTGCACGTATGCGTATTCGGATTTCTTTATAGTTTCAGCACTCAATTCATCTGCTCTGTGTATCCCTTTTGCCAGCCGCATTCAAGTTGACTCAAGTTTTTAGTAGGGGAAGAGGAAGGCAATCAGTCACTCGGATTTGTAGATGTGACAGCTGTGGTTGTGCGCCGAGCACGCAACTTAGATCGAACAACGTCCTCTCTTTAATGATCGGAATTTAGGAAGCGTCTCCGGACGGGATGACGTGACTGATGACAGCCACGTCTCGTCTCCGACGAAACGCTGAGATGTCTAGACGGAAAGGAGTTGGGCCCCGTCCTCGACGCAACTGCTCGTCGCCTCTCCGAGAGACGGTCCTCCTCGTCTGCACGGCTTTGCTCCGTAGCGTAGCTCTTAGGGAGGCAAAGATGCGGTCGGAAGATGCGACCGGCTGCTTCGGTTAGGTTGTCGCTGACTAACACGTAGCTCTGAACGCAGATGAGAGGTGGAACGTGGTCGATGCGAATTGAATTCTAGCGCGGCGAATCTACTGTTCTCGGAGCTATGCGAATGGACGCCGACCGCGAGTGACGCGGACTAAGCTGTCCTCAGGCTCGAGAACAGCGTGAAAAGTCTATTGCCTTAACCAAAACTGTTGTCGGTGACTGAAGGAGGACCACGCCTGTCTTCGTCACTCGGATCCGGTGGAGGCTATCGCGAACGACTTCTTCACTGACCTGGTCCGGATCAATGCCGTCGCTGTCGAACAGACTCGTTCAACGTTCTGCTTCTTTAAGGGTCAGAAGACATAAGGACTTCTGCCGACCAACGGAGACTGCAACGTGACAAGCTTCCCGATCTGACCGTCGTGGAAGCTGCCGTGATTCTGTCCATCTCTCTGTTGGGGGGTTCAGGGCTTCTACTTTTCGCCGCGGGAAGGACATTCATTGTCGCGGGTTGATTACGCCCGAGTCCCTATCGGGCTTTCTGTCCGAAAAGGTTGTAAGAGTCATTCGGACAACGACACGGCACAGAACTCCGACTGAATATCGGTTTGGAATCTATCTTTATGCCTCTGTTGCCTATGCCCTACATCTGAGTGTGTAAAAACACACACCCATGTCCACTTCAGACAATTAGCTAACAGCACATACAGATTGCGTGATCGTCAAAGTGATTCCACTAAATGCAGTGCATTTGTTTAAGAATCGATCTACAAGATGGGTTCGGCTGGATCACTACAGAACGATGCGCGTGATGCGATGTCCGCACAGAGCGCGTACTGCGAACGATGCAGAGACAACGGACCAGCAGCGTTCGTCTAGATAGGCGAAGGCCACTAAACGGTACGGACACGACTTAGAGCGAGCGAACTGCGTAGAGTCCCGCGGACACGAACATTACTGCGCAGAGCTCGCGACTAAAACGAATCACCGGGTCTCATCTCAGACGCAGGCGAGACAGGACTGTGACGGTGATGGCTCTGTAACATATCTATCGTCACTCAGACGCCCAACTGACCCACTGGCAGTACGCGAAGGCCGTTGTGTATACCTGTCTACCTCTACCTTCCCGAGGCGGTGCCCTTTGCCATTCATGGTTCAGAAGCGTCCGTCACATCAGACGTCACGTCACGTCTTCTTAGTCATACGTCGGCCGTCCGTCCCTCGTATTCAGTAACCCTTTCGCTGCGAAGTGCTGCATCCGTTGACCTCTCCAGAGAAGACGTGATCGCCGAGACATCGACCGCGTCGGGCCAACATGTCTTGCTCTGAAGTGCACGGGCGTCTCCTGCCCTTTCTCTTCGTGTTCCTCCTCGGCGTCTCAGCCGTCGCGAGCACATGCACCCCGCCGCGTGAAGGGGTTTGGATTTTTCAAAACTACGAGACGCCCATCGTCTTCAGCTATCCAGTTAACGGATACATCAAAATGAAAAAACATGTCAACCTTCCAAACGTCTACACAGGTCGTCCCTTTTATACTTGGCGCTTCTGTTGATTCCTCGTGGAGTGGTCATAGGTAACGCCCTGTTTTTCACAATCCGTGCCGGTCCGTTCATCGGCTTGCGCTCTTATCTGCATGCGGTTTTCGATGACATAAACTGTAGACTATACGGAACGACCGTCATTCCGTACATCGGAGCTCGTGACGAAGTTACTTGGGCCGTCGAAAACGAAGGCGAACGATTAAGTGGCGTGTTTAACATCAAGGTTGGCGACATGTTTGTGTTTGCAGCGATCTGCATGCAGACTGGCACGTATAGCGGTGAAGCAACGGATGACAGTATTCTATCTGTGCTTGCCAATGCTGGTTACCCTTACCTCAACACGACGGACGTCCTAGCCTCTCGATAGGATCCGTGGACAGCGCCTCGCCGTATGGAGTGGGTCATTCTTGAAGGGTCACCCGACGCTTCTGTGCTTTGAGTTGGGTCGTCTTTATTCTTCCTGTGTTGTATGGCGGGCGGTCCATGACTGCGTTCGTAGAAGCTCTCGAATTTTCAGTCGAAACTGTCTGTCTTATCCTTTCTAGCATTCCAAACAATCAACCTTGCCAAACTGCTTTAACGAGGATGCATCTCTTTAGAAACTGTATTTTCAGGACAATTGTGTTGAGCGAATGCGCAATCTGGTTCGTACAAGCATTCGAGGCAGCACAGGCAGGACGCGTGCGCTTCGCTGCAAGGCAATCGGGTGACGGTTAGATGTTTTCCCCGCAGAGTGGCACGTCGCGAAAATAACAAATGCTATGTGTAGTTCAGTTGCCCAATCTTTCTTGTCGTGCTCCGCTGAGGGGAGACGCAGGTTGGACGGCATCTAAAGCGCATGACGCGGTCCTCTCACAACTGGATCATCATCCAAGGGCAGTCTAGTTCGTCCTAGACGAGCATCTCGACGACGACTCTGCGATCGAAGAGGTGATGAATGCCTTTTTCCCGCTGGAGACGGAGATACAACTGCTGAGTTGGCAGGGACGATGCACCCGACACGAATCTGTTCATCAGAGCATCGCTAAAGAAGGTCGGCTGTACAGGCAAACACTGTTCTCTCTCTTGTCGGTGGAGAATTGGATATGCTGTTCAAAACGATGTGTTTTTTTGATTTGACTCACGCTGGTTGATGATAAAGAGCGCTGTCGAGCTCGGAAGAAACCTCCACAAGCGAGAGTTGTCACATCGTAATCGCGAGAACGTCGTGATCTTGCGTTCTTCGGCCTGTCCGGGCATCCAAACTCTGGGTGGCTCTTCAAACGGGGCGCATCCGTGACACATGGTGATATGGCGTAGCGTTCGGTCGGTGCCGTAAACCAAGCACGCCCTTGCTTTCAAGAACAAGCAGTCGACCCTTGAACGCGCAGGTTGTCATATCGAACAGAGTTACGATTAGCAAGAGAGTAGCTTCCTAAGTCTACTGATGCCTTGTTCTTCAATCAAGGAACCGTAAGCGATTCGCCGAGGGGCCAAGGGAGAAGCATGTGCACATCAAAAGCGGGGAAAAAGATCTCCTCTCCCAGAGTACAATTCTGTCCTCTCGTGGTTGTGAAGATATCGTGTTCTCCTCAATTCAAGACATCGCCGAGTAGTAACCGAGGAAAGGCTCTTACTCTTGCTTAAGAACGATTCGCCGTTGGCCTTCTCCTCCGTGTGCAAGCATCCGGAAACGCGATTCGCAAAGTAGCATTTATTAAGACTCTTTTTACGTTCGAGTGCAAACTGGCGGCGTCAAAGGACAGTTGTTAGTCACCCTTGCCGTCGCCGCGCTGGGACAGTTGTCCTTGTTCAAATCGCGCCATTGATTAGGTACGTAAAAACGCCATTATCGTAAGCTCTATCTCTTTGTAATCCATTCGTTGTTTGTCGCGCCGAGTCTCGATGAATACACGTCCGATAAGGAGCCGTATGCACACCATGCTCTAAAGTCCGATTCACGCAACGAGACCAATCTAAGAAAAATCAGCTCGTCAAGACGAGCAAAACGACCCCCAACATCAAAAGTGTGACCTGAAACATCCAGGCAAACGTCACATCAGTCACATCAGACCCGACATTTATCACACTTTTTTCAAGTCTCCATATCGTTGCCCAGAGCTCCTAGAAAGCCTGCGGAAAGGCTCGAAAGTTGTTGCTACGTCACCATCCCGTAATTGGTTGAATAACGGCCCATCGGTCTGGTTTTTTTTCTCAGGTCCGATTGACGCAACGAGACCAATCTAGAAAGAATCAGCTCGTCGAGGCGAGCAGATTGACCCCCAACATCAAAAGTGTGACCTGAAACATCCAGTCAAACGTCACATCAGTCACATCAGACCTGACATTTATCACACTTTTTCAAAATTTTCTCTATCGTCTCCTGGCGCTTCTGGGACAACTGTGGTTCTAGTTTGAAAGTTGCTGCTGCGTTTCTACAGTCGTACGTGTTCAATAACGACCCAACTCTCGAAGTTTCTCTCAGGTCCGATTCACGCAACGAGACCAGTCTATAAAGATTCAGCTCGTCGAGACGAGCAAAATGACCCCCAACATCCAAAAGTGTGACCTGAAACATCCAGCCAAACGTCACATCAGTCACATCAGACCCGACATTTATCACACTTTTGAAAGCATTCTTCTCGGTCACTGGAGCCGTCAGTCGTGAAGTTCTTCTGCGCAACATCCGATCCCCGACACAAAGCTCCGTCGGAAACCTCTCGACCAGGAGAAACCCATCTACCTGGCAGACAGACTTCGCGGTCCAGCCCGCCGGCGAACGACTCAAGTAACACGTTGGTCTAGCTCTGCCGCGCAAGCTGGAGTCCTGCAGTGCAGCGAAGCTTCGCGCCGTCCTAAATCATGATCGACCGCATCGCGGTGTACACCCGTCGCTGTCAGCACTCAACCACGCATCCGAAGAAAGGCCCTCTGCAACAAAGCGAGCTTCCGACACGGACACAGTCGCTTCCGAAGCACGTTGCCGGGCAACTGACGAAGCAGGACGACGCGAATCTTCGGTATCTCAAGGCCGCACCAGCGACAGCATTTTCGCCAGGGAAAACCAGCAGGAAGAATGTTTGTCCGTCGCGTTTCGCGGCAGGCAGCGCGACGGAAGACGGAATCCGAATCTCTTCACGGCGCCAAAGCCTCCCCGAGCATTCGTGTGAACACCATCTTCTTCCGCGCCGTCGACCTCGCGAACTGCGAGTCGAGGAGGGAGTGCGTGGAAAGGAAATCCATCGTCGACGCTTCGGTCCACACTCCAGTCTGACAGAGCGGAAACGGGAGGGAGGGAGCGGTTGTCGCCGGCATGAACATCTCCCGTTGACAAGTCCCAGTTTCTCGACGAACGGCTGCGCAACGCACTTCAGTACTTATCGACGCTCGCGTCGCCGCTGTCTTCGTCCTTCCTATATACACAGACCTTGTCGTGACGTTGACGGCAGGCGTCAACCGGCGCTGATGCCATCCACTGCTCCGTTTGCGGCTCTCCCTTACGCGAATCCCTCGCCCGGGTCGACGGACGGTGCTCGACTGTACGAGGAGGCAATCCGATACGGCAGTTTTCCGAATCAGCGACGCTCAGATCCGCACGACCAGCGCCGTTCGTCTTCACATCTCTAACGGTTCTCCTTCCCGCATTGAAAAAGATCTTTTTCAGTCACGGCCACATCTCTACTGTTCCCACCCACCGACATTCCAGACGAAGACTCGTGGTCGGTTTCCACGGAAAAGTCCTCCTCGTCAGCAGCAAACGCTGTTAAGAACGCACGTGCGCACAGGATATCTTACCTTCGTTTGCTTCGTCGCTGAGGGCGACTTGGTGCCTGGAAACGGATATCACAAGACAACACTGTTTGCCGTGGCGAGATGCTCGCGAATGAAAAAAGCGAAACAGACGCGTTCCCTGCGAACGCTGACCACGGTACAACCCTGCTCACTCCGTCAGCGCCCTCCGTTTTCGAAGATTCGACCGCGCTCCGTCGCCGCGTCGCACGGCGAAGCGCTTGATAACCTCTTGTCTTGCTTGGCGTAGGACCGAAGAATCGCGATCCGGAGAACTCGGACCCGTTAAGGTGCGCACACATTGCCTTGCTTAACAGTTCTCACACATTCCTGTGGCTGTGGCAGACACAGCAACGCTTCCTTGAAGGACACCACCGCCCCACTCTCGTCCCCTGCGAAGAGCAGAACGCCGGGCAGTCCAGCGGATGGCTGCCGACAAGGTGGGCACAGCGGCAGTCGGCGCATCTGACCGCGTCCATCGGGTTGGACAGATGCAGACCAGTCGTCGTGCTCTCTGACTGGCATCTCGGATCGAAAGGTCGGGAGACGAAGACCTCATGTCTCCTGCATGGGGAGGTGGAGACTTCCATTCTTCGAACGCGTCCGCCGGGCCAAGCGCTCGGCGAGGACGAGCTCGAAGAAGCTTCTGGCCGGGAGTCCCCTGTTCGCCAAGAGAAAAGACAGATCGATGGCGAACGGTGCCGAGAACAGCCCCAGGCCACTCAAAGACCTCGCATGCGGAGTCATCCTCGCCGACAGGTCGGGCGCGGAAGGGGAACGCAGGGATTGCCCATCGCGGCCTGTTCTAGGTACTGCATCGTGGAGGGCAAGACAGACGACGACCCGTACGTGCGCCACGCGGTCGACATCTCCTCGGGGAACCGCGTGTTGCTGCGCGTCTACGACGACCTTGCTTCGCTCAGAATGGCCGAGGACTATCACAGATCGAACGCTTCCGACGCCGTCTGCAAGTCCGTCGCATCGTCGGATGGGAACCCTGTTGGCGGATGCCCTCGCTCTGTCGAAGGTGGATCGAGACCGTCGGCCCGTCGGCGGACGACCTGCCGTTTCTGGTGTTCGAGGGGGGCGACTACGCATTCGACCAGTGGCTTGCTCGCCCGGGCAGACCGTTCGCCGAGAAGAAGTGTGCCCTGGGCAAGGTGCTCACGCATCCGCTCGATCGACCTCTCGACGGACTGACGACGGTGCTGCAGATTCTCGAGTCCCTCGCAGATCTGCACGAGTTCGACCGGAAGATAGGAGACCTGGCACCCAACAGAATCTTCTGGTTCTCCTCCGAAGACACGTGGAAGCTGCTCGACCTGTGCGCGTCGGCCACTCGGAGACGAGAGAGGCCGCCGTCTGAGTGGCCCGAGGCGAAGCACGCGGCGCCGGAGACGGTTCTCTCCGGGAAGTGGCAGGAGGCGACGGCTGCACTCGGATGCGCTTCGGACATGTGGTCCTTCGGCGCGATGATCCTCGAAGTGATCCTCCCGGGTACGCTCGACACGCATCGCCTCCGAGACGCTGCCGACGTGCCATTCCTCCAGGACACGACCTGCGCTATCCAGACGCTTGTCCCGACGCCGATCGGCGCATTGCCTTCTCCAGGCAGATCTCCCTCCGCCTCTCGAACGTCCCCGGCGAGTACGCCTACACCTTGCTGCGAAACCTGCTGCAGGTCGATCCCGTCAAGAGATGCTCCGCGTCTCAGGCCCTTCGCAGCGCCTTCTTCCAAGCGACAGACCATCCGCGCAGAGGCGGCATTCCGCACAACGAGGTCCGTCCGAAGCGTGGCCCTGGCTGTTCTGAGGGCGTCCCTGCAGATCCGATCCCTGCTGCGCAGCTCCAAGGATCCAGATGATCGGACGTCGTCTCAGTCGTCGTCGAGGACGGCACCCAGGACATCCGTCGTGGTGGAGTACTTCCGCAGGAGGAGCAACTCGTCCGATCCGTTCCACCTCCGGCCCGGCAAGGAAGCCTACGTCACGTCGGATGACGACCTGCCGCACCACCCTGTCTACCTCCTGAGGGCCGGACAGAACTTCCGTCTCCGCGTCCGTCCGGAGAGCGACGACGCCACTGCAGCTTCACCATCACCCCGCGTCAAGACGGTCTACGCGAGGGTGGACGAGGGGGAGTACATCGCGCTGGATACCGAGACGACGGTCGGAGAGCGGAAGACACTCGAAGTCGTGGCGTTGGTGGAGCCAGCGAGACTTCAGTCCCCTCGTCTCCTCACTCCGACCCCGTCCGACGACGACCTCGCCGAGAAGTACGTGAAGCTGGACGTCGTGATCGACGCTGCCTTGGTCGGCGACGCCGAACGCGTCGACGACAGACAGCACGTGATCTACCTCAAAATTCTTCCGCGCACAGGCAGCTTGCGAAAACACCGTTTCCAAGAGGAACGCGAAGACGCAGAGTGACAAGCCTGCCGATGTCAAAACGACCGACAAGTCTGCACACGATCATATCGAACTCAACATCCGCCTCTCTTTCTTTCTCCATAACGCAGGGGGGTTGTTTTTTTTGGCTTGTGATGCTTTTCTCCTGCTGCATGCGTCTATTCTTAGTCAATGATGCTTTCCTGTATCCTAAACTGACGATGTTCCTACATTGTGAGTCATCCTTTACTGTTCAGTCTCCAGTCTCCAGTCCGTTTCAAAGTACTAGTAGCGATTGTGATCGATAGCCCTCGGGCTCGTAGTGACTAAACCCAACCGACCTGTGTTTCGCATTTCTTTACGATTCTACAACGAGATCGTCTCAGTAGATCGTTCTAATTTCAACGACAGGACGTGACCTCGCTCGGCAGCTCGGCTACTGAGTGATCTTCCAGCTGGCAGTTCCGGGACCTGTCGAATTTAATGTCGCCATTCTGGCGGCGCCACTGTTCGTGGTCGAAGTGCATCCGTCTCAAACGTCCGGCGTCGCGACCGCGCGTCAGACAAGTCGCCAGAGGAACAGAGGATGGCGCGATCCACGCATCTCTGCAGCGCATCTTCTCGCGGCACAAACGAACAGGCGCCGGATCCAGCGGACACTGCAGACAGATACTGTCGTCCAGCACCAGAAGGCGGACAGTCAGAACTGCCCTTCCTGGCGTCCTCGGCGTTCTTCGCCCTCTGTCGACCCTGTCGGTCGAAGCGTTTTGTCGCCTTCAGCATTGTGATCGTCGAGACGCGGCCGGCAGTCGCATTCCACGTGGATGCCTTTCGCCTGTGCAACGGGTTCGCCTCGACGACTCCGGGGTTTGTGGGCGGTCCAGCAGCCACCTCACGTCGCATCGGCAATGGTGCATCAGGTGTCCCGCCGTCGGACGAATAGCGCGATAAGACGGACGGAATAGCCGATCGCGACACTGTTCGACAGGGTCTCGCACTGAATGGAGAGTGCTGCCTATCTGGACGCATCACCTCCAGACGGTCCACGTTCTCTTCGTGGCCAGAGCCTTGATGACAGCGAGCACGTTCTCGGAGTAACGTTCCAGTGCCGTGACGACCTTCCATCGACGGTATCTACCGAAACACCTGTCACATCGTCTCCGCAGTCGCGAGAGCGTCGAGTTCACCGTACCTGCTCGGGTTAGCTGCTGCAGAACACACACTGCATCATGCAATCAGTCTCGCCCTCTTCGCAGCGTGGGAAGGAAAAGGCAGCTGCTTCGAACTTCGCTGGGGACCGTGAGAAGAATCTGCTCGCTCTGCAAAGACTGCACGTTCGAAAACAGCATTCTCGTCTCGTTTCTTGGCGTTCTGTCGACCCAGGATCGCTTTGAGGAACGCTAGGGAAGACTCAAGACACCAAAAGCTAAACACTGTGAGTCTTACGTCCGACGACTCCCTGGCACGGAGTCGTTAAGTTTGAGAGTCGATCAAGTCGCTCGTTTGACGAACATGAAGCTGCAGCACTTGTCGGAGTCTCCGTCATTCGACTCGGAAGTCTGACGCCGTCGAGAAAGAGATGCCCGAGGCTGGATGCGCCTCCCTGCCGACCGCTTGCGTAGGTCTTTAGAGGATGTCTGCATCCGACGAGATTCTTCGCATGTGCTTCTGTGCTCGGTCTCCATTCGTCGAGCAACCTGGACGGACGGACTGGGTGGGATACGCAATCTTCAAACTCGCCCTGGTCTTTCCTCCGAGTGATCCTCGATCGGATGACGACAGAGCGCATCTACTGTCCCTTCTTAATGGACAGCTGCGTTGGATGTGGGACGAAACAGCCAAGCACCTCCTTCGGGTGACTCTGTAGACGCAGCAGGTGCAACGGATAACAAAACTGCACGCATGAGATGGGACCAATGTTCGCCGTCTCGGCCACCTGCGATAGCTGGCCACTGATCACTGGAAGAAGTCGATCAGCGACATGCACGTCGCTGTCACGAGCCTCGACGCAACCCGCAGAGGAACCATTCGTCGAACGCGATTATCTTCGGGCATCAATTTCGTGGCCACTTGACCGACGGACCCATCTCGTCGTATCCGCACTCTTTCCTGAACACGGACGCGTGCTCCGCTCCAGCGCGTGAAACGAAGGTTCGGCGGACACGTGCCTCGGGTGTCCCCCGAGGAACTGTCTGTCGTCGCAGAACGGCTCCACGCGAATGGGAACGCGTTCGGGCAACGGGCTTGCGCCGTACGCACGGCCCGCGCTGTCACCTGCGCAGCCGTCCGCTGAAGCGCGGGCTGTCTGACGAAGGACGCGTCTCCTATGCGACACACTCAACCTGACGGCACCCGCAGATCCGACCGGCCTCTGCATCGTCCAGAAGGCACGACTGACGCTTTGTCCTGTCATCCCGCGTATGTGGCTGGAGAAGACCGAACGAAACTTGTGTGTGGTGCACATAGCGCGCTCAGCTCGCGTCTCGTCCGAAGAGATGTCGCACAAGACTTGCGAGTTCTGGACGGAGCAGGAGTTCGTGTACGTCGACGTGGGCAGGCGACCATTCAGAGTGCCAAGTCGCATTGTCCAGCGCTATCCCGAGTCGGTCGTCGCAGCGATGCTGACGGAGTTCCCGGAGTTCGGTCGAGAGAACGACCCACTGAGCGTCGACTACGACGTTTTAACGTGCAAATGGAACGTCTACGTTTACAGGTGCGGCTCTCGCGAGCGCATCTCGTGTGGTACAGAGGGGTCCTTAGAGAGGGAGATGGTCGCGGGAGTGATGAACGTGACAAGGGCGCCGTGTTCTCGAAGCGGACGGTCGATTTCTGTCCGATTCCTTCGCGGGAAGAGCTCGAGCTGGTGATGATCCTCGCAGCCTGTCTCCCTCACGAGAAGCAGCGGGGCAGAGATTGATATCAGGGTCGCACCCCAGTCTCCTTCTTGTGCATGCTAGTATGCTGGCGGTCGACTCGTCGCTAACAGACTGCCACAGGCGGACGCATTCTTGCTCGCCAAGTGCCCTTTGGATCGAACTGACGCGTGTGGATTTCTCGGAAACGAGCTGTGCCGACGCGCAAGATGCGCAAACGAACGAACGAATGCGCACCTGTCACATCACGTCGTCGAACGGTGCCTCCCAATCCCTCCTCTCGGATGACGCGACGCGACAGGAGCATGCGTGGACCATGCGCCTCGTTCGCTCTGCAGAATTGTCGACGTGAGCACTGCCGCGGACGGCGAACGGCAACAGGGGTGCAGCCGTTGGCAGCTGCCATCTCCAGGTGGTGCCGTCTGAGGTGGGACCGACTTCCTTCAGCTGTCCGTCTGCCACGTAATCTAATAGGTCAACGTCTTCGATTCGCACGGATCGGATACCGCACCAGATGCGCCGTACGCTCAGGGAACGTCGCGTCCACCGCGCGTCAGTGTGGTGCTCTCTTCTGCTGCGCATCCGATGCGGAAGGTGCCATGACACGGACACAGTGCTACGTGTCCGTCCACGCATGGTGCGCTCACGCAGCTGCATGCTCCCTTCCTACTTAAGGCGTTAGACGGGCATGGATTTCTACCAAACAACACTTGAGTTAGGTGACAATAGACTTGTCTTTCTCGAGGCAGCTGCTTCGCACCTGACAGTCGCGACAAAGAAAAGCCACAAAACGCCGCGGCAAAAACTCGTCGACCACGATGCACACCAGACACGTCGCCATGGACTTCGCCGCGAGAGAACTGAGTAAGACCCGCACGAGGCGTGCGCTTGCGTCTCGTCCGGACGCAGCCAAGCGACATCCGATGGCACCGCCTCGAGCCTCGGCGTTCTTCTAGGTCTGATCGATTTGGTCGAGCCGAAGACGGCAGATGAAGAGACGCTCAGAACAGCGACTCGAGAGGTGCGTCGACCCTAACAACAGTGCGCGCGCTCAGTCCTCGTGTGCAGGTCCACGGACCCCGTGACAAGGCACCGCAGAGGTGTCCCAAATCGACGTCTCCTGCATCAACATGCATGAGAGTCCGCCTCATGGCAGAGCGCCTCTCGAAAACGTACCCCGCTGACGCGAGGCTGCAGTTCGGCGGAGGAAAGAAGGCGTTCGCCTTCGCCGGCGGCGATGGCGATGACGGAATCGTCTTCGGATCGAGGGAAGGAGAGCACTGCCTTCTGCGGATCCATATCGAGAGTTCGCCCGCCGGGCAGCCGCTGCCGATCGACGAGATCGTCAACGTCCAGATGCTCTACCACTGCGGAGGGACGAAGGATCTGAGGATGGTCAGTCTCAAGAGCAGTGACCATCGCAGAGAAGTGGTGGTTCTGCTCGAACCGCATGCGCTGACGGCCAGAGGGACGAGCGGATCGACCGGGGACGTCGACCGTGCAGTTAAGCGGGATGCGATATTTCAGCTGCACGTTCAGGCGGTCGCCGCCGGTTCGGACAAGATCGTGGACATCGCGAAGACCGTGTCATGGAGGACGGTGCCCAGCGCGAGAGGGTCGCTCGTGGCGACGCGGGGAGCGCGTCAGGAAACGGTGAAGTGTGTGCCGCATGTCCTTAAACGCAGCTTTCTGTTTTTTCAATCGACAGCAGGCCGTTCTCGTCGACGCGCCAAGGACCTGTCCCTCGCTCACGGGATGCGTCGTAGACGCTCTCTGCGTTCAAGGACGTTTTGGCGCGCATGTCTCTAGTTCGCCTGCAAAGACTTGCGGATCGCATTTTTTGAACGCTCAATCCTACCAATCGTCCAGCCGAACAGCCAGCAAATACGCTGGGTTCGGCCTTTGGATGATTGCTGTAATGTAAATGTTGTACTCGTCGGATGCGGTGCAGCGGAGCGGACGCGCGACTCGAGTGTCATCGCGCGCTGAGCGTTCTTGAACGCAAGTGCCAAAGCGAAGATGGTTGGTTCCGCTTTGACGCGACGTGACGTTTGTTACAGAATGCCGTCGACGTTGTACAGACAGTAAACAGATGTGACGTGGAGGCGACGGTCGCGTCAACCTCGAAGGGCGTCCGTCTGTTGCGACAGCTACAGTTGACAGAAGACGATTCGACTGCAGCTAGTCGCCTCAACGCGCAGAAGTCTTCGATGCCTTTCACAAACGCTTCTTTCTGGAGCCGAGTCGAGGAGAAACGAAGATCCCCAGCATCCAGAATGCCAGTCACATCACTTGCATCAAAACCATGCTTTGTTACGTAGACTCCAAAGGGAATCAATCGTCCATTCGGTCGTGTGACGTTCACGCGGGGAGTCCTGACCACGATGCACGAGTGGCGAACCGAAGTTCTCCAGAGGTGGCCTGTTGAGTCGCATCTGCTTATCTGCCTGACAGAAAGAGATCCAGTCATCTGCCGTCGCTGGTGGACAGAGTCATCGACACACAGTCGACGAATACGGCCAGCCATTACCATATGCGAAAGGGTTACTGGGAGTCTGTCCATCCAATGACGTCAGAGTGCTGCATCGCTCTAGTCTGGATTGATCCTTTCCTGCTCTCTCGCATCACTCCGGCTCCCACGACGAATTGAGCTTTCTGGCAGATCGTGTATTGACGGAAAGACAGAATTCAGGATCAGTAGAGTTCTTCAGGGCGCGACGGCGGTGTGCGTCGTCGAGGACATTTCTTTGCGGAATAACTGAGTGAGTGGATGCGGCTCGTTGGGCGACCGCCTCTCGTTTGAATGACGCGCAACGCAGTCGTGGAGGCAGCAGTCCCGTCGGTGTCCAACCGTCAGCTGCAGTCTTCGTCGACGTCTGACGGTCGTCACCTCAGACGTCCGCGATGTGACAGGCGAAATCGACTTGCCGTCTTGTCATGTCGAATCCCATCCAATGCATCCTTCTGTTGTCTCTTCCGCGATGAAGTAGAGTCATCGAAGTCTCCTTTTGATGAAAGAAGGCTGATCTCTATTTGGCACGAGCTTTCAAATTCTCGCGAACCTGCGCACTGCTGCATGCGTTTGTCGAAGATGGATTTAAAATCGGCTATGCTGAATTCACGAACCGAGACGCTCAGTGTCGTAGCCTACGGTCGTCGGTTATGGCGCAAACATTAAGCGCACGAGCCGTCATTATCGATTGCTTGCCGCCATTGTTTGTTGTGCTTGTTTATCGATGTCGACTACAACAAAAAGAACCCTGTGACGCTCCTTTACAAACAATGACCCGCCTCACATTATGCGATCCGTCATCCATCATGTCTCAGGGTTCTTCGGTTTTTATCAGCAGGTTCCACGCGTGTTCTATAGACTATTCGACAACACGTCCCTGTTGTTTTGGTGGTTTAGCGGAACTCTGTTAAAATACGTGGAGCATCCGTAGTGTTGTTATAAACAATATCAATGGCCAAGTCCAATGGAGTCCCCTCGAGTTACAGTCTGCAACCGGCTGATGACCAGCTGATGAAAGCCTACAACGACACGGACACCGCGGACTACGGGACGACGACAAACATCTCGACAAGAGATGCACCGGAAGAAGTTCACGCGTTGAGTAGGGTGAGTGCTGCAATGGCACAAGCCCCTGTCCGGTTTTCCGACGCAGCCACGGGAAATGCTGCTGAAACAGAGCGGCCGTGCAATC
Source organism: Botrimarina sp. (assembly GCA_965263145.1). Lineage (GTDB taxonomy): Bacteria > Planctomycetota > Planctomycetia > Pirellulales > Lacipirellulaceae > CAYGQU01. The sequence goes on along the minus strand of CBDHGO010000003.1, from coordinate 128,478 downwards.
CTCTGGGGAGTCAAATCCTTCTCAAGGACGAAACGCCGTCGCCTATGCGCAACCGTTCGTTCATTTCATTCCTTGTTTCCAAATACAACTCTGACTTCAGGCGGTTCGAATGACAACAGAGTTGATGGGAATGGAGAGGTTTGTCCAAGGAATGAAGTATCTGTGTTTCAAGATGGTCGTCCCTCCCATTTTGTGACAGCATCTTCTTGGATACCGCATGCGGCGAATTTGGATCCGTTTGGGAGACGAGCTATGGTCACCGACTGCTTGAAAGCTTCGAGATTCGAAATCGAGGTTCGATACAAGTCAAAAAAAGACTCGGAGCAGGCCGCGTATACGATCATCGATGGTGATCCGAGAGTCAATGGCGCCTATATCTATATTCACGAGATCAAAAGGCAAGGGTGCTTTGTGGTGAAGTTGAAGAGAGTTGACTTAACGCACATCCCTGTGATAGTGCAACACGTCCACGTAGCAGTCGACCAGGAATTGTATCCAAATGTGTCATTCGACCAGAATGGGGAGGACTACAAGCCAACGGAAATCAGCATCCCATTTTCTGGAACGTTGTTGCAATCTCCAGGATTAACAACAGAATCTCCATTATTCGGCGATTTAGGGAAGAAGTATGCCCACATCGTCTTCATCATAGCCCTGGTCGCGGAAGAATATCCAGAAAACGTTCTGCTGTTCAAGGATGAAATATTTGCACGAGTACGGCGTGCTGGAAAGATGCCGGTTCGCTGGTTTTTTCGACAATGCGTGACGAAGTGGCGGGGACTCCCGGCAGAGCTCAGAAACGCAATTGAATGCGTCCCAATTTGCGGAAAGAAAGGATTAGAGACCTTGGGAGCGCTGATGGGTTTGCCCTCTGGGCTACGATGCTCCATAAAAGACGATTAACGTATCTCGTTCTTGCACGAAATGCAGCAACACGTCCTTGTCCCGTGTTTCCTGTTGGGTTTTTTACTTAAGCAGGCGAATAAAACTACGAATAAGGATTTATACTAGTAAATTTCGCTCATGCACATCATGGGTTTGGGCAATGGCACTCGGAACAATACCTGTGTTTTCGGCATCGGGGCGGCTGGAAATAGGCATGGAAGGAAGTGTGGTTATTCTTCCACGCAACATCGCCCGACATCGCCTTGTGGCGCACTCACAGTATCTCGTCGATAGGAGAAACATTCTTCTGCAGCTACTTTGATCATGAGTTCCATCTAGGGATGATGTGCGTCGAAGTCGGAGAATAGGACGTCATTGTGCTTTGTATTCAAGTTCGATTCGAAAAAAGACGCCAAGAACTGAACGCGCACGATACACGCAACCTTTTTACGATTCATGCAAAACGACTGTCAACACATCTCGAAAACGGTCCGCTTCTGTCGCAGTCTTTTTGGCATTCCGGTTTACTTTCTCAGAAACACACCGACATCCTGTTGTAGGCGGAGTTGAATCTCAATGGCGTCAGATACCAAACAGAATAACGAAGGTGCAAGCCGAACATGCCGCGAAAGAGGAAGAATCTATTCGAGTCCGTCACATTTAGCCTCAGCCCGGAAGAGACGAGTAAGGCTTTTCCTTACCGACGCTGTCTATGAGGTGTTTTGTAGAGCTTCGAAAGATCATCTCTGATGCATGCGTACGTACGGGACTCCGACACGCTAACTGAGCAACAATCGTCAATGTGTGCCGTCTTAACAGTCATGCAATCGGTGCCACAGTTCTCCAAAGAACGTAGTGAAATGTCGTCTGGGGCTAATGAAGAAAAGAAAGAGATTTCGCACCAAACGCCAGGAAGGCTCAGACGGGGCTATGGGACGAGCGAATCAAACAATCCCATCGTTTTAGAGGGGCTAATTCACGACGAAACATCCGAAAAGGTGCTTCTTTCTATCTGGAAGATGATGGTTTTACCCAGGTGCTGACAGAAAAGTTCACGCATCTTGAACGGAGAACAACGACAAGAGGATCATCATATCAACCGTGTGTGTACCAACATGCGCATAACGACATCGGTGGATTTCTTTTCTGGAAGCAGTAACCCGTCGGACACCTTCGATGTCAGAGAATCCAGATCCGCTTACCGTCTGCGTGATAACCAGCTGAAGAACGAAGACATCTTCATTTGGAGCATTGGCACAGAAGGACGTCTGGATATTACACTTGCTGCTCGCCAAGACATTCTCTTGCCGACGCGCGTGACGAAGGTCGTTATGAAGATTGGAGATCAGAGTTCCTACAACACGACATTTGTACAAGTGAAAGGGATCACCGATGGGGAGATAGCCGGCAATCTTCGAATTCTTGCTGCCCTACCTTCTGGGGATGCCTGCCTCAATACTCCCTGTCCATTTTGGGGAAGCATGGAGAAGCGTTACCTTCCGCTGTATCTCCTCATCACTATTGAATTCCTGGGGGAGTCAAAGCGTAGCGAAACTTTCATCAAAACCATTTACTTCCATGTTCGAAAGGGTTCGCAAAAGAGTCCACGCGTCGCTACGTCTAAGGTAATGAGACAAAGCATCTATCCAGTCGTGATCGATGGCCATGACGCTGTTGGATTTTGCTTTTAGTGTGGACGATGGATTTATAACGCGATGTAACATGTCAGCAAAAGTCGAAGGAACAACAATAATGCCCTCGCCCAACATTCTCGCTTTAGCACATTCAAAGAGCGTCTCCTTTAACTCTTAAAGTTTGCTCATTTAACTTTTACTCCGTTTTCTATCTTGCCGCTGGAATAAGATTAAGAGAAATCCAGTTCGATGTCATTATGTAGTGCTGCTCTCGCTGAGAGCAAAACACAACCGGAGGTGTCATCTGTCGAAGTCAAGCTGTTGAGAAGAACCTCGGGTACAAGGATCGTTGGTCCGACATCACCGAGCCATTCCACTTTGTCCCTCAGAACGGGACCATATGTTGACGTTTCGTTTAATCACGCTGCCACACACCTAAACACAGTAGAAGAATCGTTCTCTGTAGTTGATGGATTGTGTTCAAGCTATTCCGCCTAACACAGTAGCAGGAGTCCTGAACATCTGTTTGTTTGAAAGACGGGGGCATCATGTTTCAGTTTTAGGTTTTCGAAAGGTGCAAGTTCCTTTTTTTGCACCTTTTGCATCATTGTTATGTTTTGAATAACGTGTGTTACGTGTCTTGTTGTTCGATTTCATTGGATACATGTCTACGGTTTCGAGGTTGGTGTGCTGCTGCCTTCGAGCACTTTTCGCGCTTTGCACTGTATTTCGTTGTTCGTGGGGAGAGAAACCCTGAGTAACGGAATGAATGATAAGCTGTCAAATTCCTTTTTTGGTGGCTTCTTGTGGTGTGCATACAGTCTCAGCGGTTTCTATCTGGATACGAAGTTTCTGGCATTCATGAGTTCCCTAGGTCATCTTACCTTTATATACACTATGAATCTGACGCATGTTCATACCAATGATGCTGATCCACTGTTTCTACCTCTCGCTCATTCCATTGACTGTTAACAACTACTCCTTTGATCAATCGTTGAAGCCTTGCGCGCGTTTCAGTACCTTGTCAGCTGTGGACAGTCCATTCATCACGCCCTTCGCGGCGACTGCCAGAGAAACCTCTATCTTTGACGATCACGGTCACCGATTTCAATGGTCCATCTGCAGGGGATTAGACAACCTGAAGCATACACGACGGTATCGTGTTTGCTTTCGTGAACTGTGTGTCTCTCTACTTATTGCACCATTCTCTCTTTTCGTTTAAACCGTAGGATGGAAAGGAGACGGACAATTCGTGAGTAAGAGGGAGAGTGCGAGAGCGCAGCCGCCTGTCGGTCATGATTGAGGCCAGCCAGGCCAGGCGTACTCTTCGAAACTGCGAACAGTGAATTCGCAGCACTCCAGATTGAGCTGCTTTCTGGCCAACGCGCACACATTCGATCGCGTTGATGTGACGGCACCCCTCCTGCCGTTGCAACAAGGTCGGTCCTATGATGGTGACAGAGTTGACGGGGTGGTTCCGACTTCGTAACGGCGACACCGAATCACATCAAAGATGGAATTGGCTCGAACAGATAGAGACATCCTCGAAAACTGTTTGAGCGTTTCCTCTTTCTGAGCGTCACGGCGAGATAACGTTAGAAACGGTTTCGGCGAAACGGCTCGCTATTACTTCTTATCCGGACAACGAGTGGCGGCATTAACCGTCACAGGAGCGAAGACTGAAGACGGCGTTCTCGATTCCTAGCTATCTCCCTGAGAACGATGGCCTATTGCGTGCGAAGTATCACTGAACTGCCGGTGTGTGAAAAACAACTTCTGAGATCGAGTCATTTCGAGCGAGATTCGAGGCAGAACAGTCGAAAATCGAGACACTCGTTTACTGTCTGTCACCTCAAACGTCAGCGATGTGACAGGCGAAATCGACTGGCCGTCCTGTCATGTCGAATCCGAGTGCACCACTGTGCTGTCTCCTCGGCGACGGCAAGGTTGAGAAGTCCCTCTGTTGAAAGAAATCGGAATCTGTCGACAGCAGACGAACTTAAGTTCGTACATCTGCGCCTTTACTTCAAGGGTTGTCAGAAACTGGTTCACCGTCAACGATGCTGAATTCAACAACGAGAACGCCATAACCCTAGCGTTTACTGCTGGGCACGGTGGCACAGAACAATCCTGGGACGCATCACCCCATTCTCACCGTGCCTCTCTACGGTGTCGACAGACAATGCGTGCCTGCAGAAACACAACGTTTATCGATAATGACCCCCGTGATGTCCACGTAACCAATCCAAAACATTTAATCTCTTCAAACACAATGAAGGGTTGATTGCTAAAGAACGCATTTTACGATCCGCCGAATGGACTCCAGTTGACACATGTCCAGTCAACTGGACCGAATGAACGGATCCTGACCGAATATTCACTGGATACCTTCCTTTACAACGTTGACACGGCGTGAATTAAGATTGCCGAGAATCCGTTTCGCGAATACGAGCGTTAGGCGTTGTACCTAACGCACCCAACGTCCACTCTACTGTCCTTGGAGTGAACTCTGAGCATCGGACATGCACTCTATATCGTCGCGAATGCATGATGGGTCAGAGATGACTCAAGACTCAACAGCGCCAAGGCTTGCCGGTGACGAACAAGAGGAAGACAGCAAGCAGCACACGTCTCGCGAGGAAGACAGCAAGCAGCACACGTCTCGCGAGGAAGACAGCAAGCAGCACACGTCTCGCGAGGAAGACAGCAAGCAGCACACGTCTCGCGAGGAAGACAGCAAGAAGCACACGTCTCGCGAGGAAGACAGCAAGAAGCACACGTCTCGCGAGGAAGATAAAATGGGTAGGTGAAATCGGCATCAAAGCTAGTCGCTTCAGCTATGACTAGTGCTAGGATTCGTTCGAGTAGCGTAACAGACAGTGCCGATAGACACAGTTAGAGCTAAAGGCCTAAACGGCTTTTCCTGCAGATGGGATAGAAGTCGGAGACGCTTGTGGACTGGATACGCAAAATGGCATTCCGGTGCCGTCGCTGTCTACGTCGTTCGGCAGCGGCTGGCCAAGCGGTCCGTCAACGTCGCAGCACATATCCGCGATATCATCCTTAAGGACGCCTTCTTACAACGAGAGTCCTTTGCGCCATACACACAGTCTGTTCATCTCGTTCCCTACGGCTTCGGAAGGAGATGCTGAATTTCTCAGGCGATATATATGACAGCGGACAAGACAGAAGTGGGCGACCACTCTACCGAACAGATGAGGTACCTGGTCACTCCAGATGATAGACCCATGAGTCGAGACTGTTTCTAGTCGCAGCCTAGAATCCGTTTTACAGAAGGTGGGAGACATGTGCAGGACATTGAGGTCCTAAGTCACATCAACTTCGACCTAAAGGCTTATTTCTTCAAAGATAAAGATTATGATCTGAGCAAGAGCTTAGCGGAGATACCCGCATCTGAGGCGTATCGGGTCTATTTTGATGCGGATCTGTTCCGAAAGAGAAACTACGGTTTCATCTGGAAAATGGAAACGGTTGGGCGACTGGTGATCACGTTGAAGCGAAAGGGCAGTTACCACATCTCTATGGATGTGGTGCAATTACGGATGGCATTGGGACGAGGGCAATGCGTTGAGGTTCCCTTTGAGAAGGTGGATGATGACTACCAGCAGATGGAGATTCATGCCGTGCTGGATGCAAGGTACTTTGATTCAGACAGACTGCGCTTTCCATCGCCGTGCGTCGGTGACGTGGGTCAGCGATACTGTCCACTGAATGTCGTTCTTGACTTGGAGATTAACAACAATCCCAACGACATCCGCACCTTCAAACACACCGTGTACTGCTGCGTGCGACAGAACAGGAGGATGCCACTACGCGCCGTCGGAAGAGCGTGTATCAATGGATGGAGGGCATTTCCGTCAGGGATAAAGATTCCTGTTGTCTGCCTTGGAGTCTGTGGCAAACTCATTCTGAAATGGCTGGCAGCGAAGGTTTTGCCCATTGCCTTAGCAGACTGCACCGATATTAACTGAATCCGTCTTTCGTCCTCGGTTGCAATACTCCTCTCTTTCTGTCTTGTTCTGTTCGTGGTTATCTCTCTCTCCATCATTACTGAGACTTGTGCGTTTGGACTCATTTTTCTTTCTTTGTGCTAGCATCCGTCGTTTGCTGTGTTGCCATTAGCTTTCTTGACTGTGTTTCAGGTGTTCATCAGATGTTAGGGGCTAGGGGTCAAAGCATAATGACATATGGAGAGGGACGCACTTGCTCAAATACTACGAATAGATCTTCACATCATCGGGGTCAACAGAAGTGCGAAACGCCTTCCCTGGATGCATCATCTACTGTACTGGGGTTTAGGTTGTCGTGGACATGTCATGCGAAGAGTGGAGTGCAAAGCGCATCCGTACGGCATTCTTGGCACGACTGTACTCAATGACGCATGAGATGCCCACATTGACGACATCATATGATATCACTTCTTGTTTCTTATCGTTTGTATAACACGGTGGTACGCAATGACAGAGTCTCCCGGACACGTAGCATCTCAGTTTGCGAGATACCCTATGCGTAACGGTGCGCTTTGTCTTATTCGCCGTCGTTTTACCTATCCATTGAGTTGTCTGAAACGGAACTGGCCGTTAACCACGTTCTGATGAAATGTGTGCGCGGTGGTCGTGTAGAGGCGAAAAGCTCTCCGACCATAACGCACACCGTTTTCACTGTGACGGGTTTTGCCTGTCCACAACGTCCAGACCCAAACTCGCCAATCCATCAAGAAGCAAATGCGGCCGTCTGTTTGGACACGCCTACCACGACGCGTACTTCTGTCGACAGTCTTTTCGAAACCACCCCTTCGACGGCCGAATCCGAACCCTTTGAACGTCTCCAGGCCCCTGTCCTCCAAAGGACACCAGATGGAGACGGAAACTGTACGACACCGAGTGCGATCACACAGCAACCGACCCGTCTCACTCTGCCCAGTACATCTCACTTCTGCAGTATATCCTGTCTACGTTTGGATAAGCTTCAGGGACAACGTCTGTATCATTCGGCGGCTCAGTAGATTCCACGGTACGTCTCGCAGCCGGAACGACGATGTGATTCAGTACAGAATGCGATGCCAGGCGAAGACCAGTGCACTGTCCGGAGACATACGCACCGAAGGAAGGAGGATCACGGGCGGCTACTCTGAGTGTGCGAATTTGAAGTTAGAGGCACACGTCGAGTTCTTCCCTAAGGACAGTGCAGCTGCCGATGCTCTCCTTTCAAAGGACTCGAGACCTGCCGGTCGCGTCTACGATGATTGCCTGGGAGACGCCTATATCTTTATCTGGCGCATCGGAATGGAAGGGCGGCTGCGTTTGACGTTCGAAGCGCCGTCAGACTTGAAGATCCCGTTGGATGTGCAGAAGGTGGTGATGCGAATCGGCAGAGGAGCTCCTTACGAAATGCAATTCGTACAAAGCAGCTTTGAGCGACGTGGACGTGAGAGCATGCAGATCGATGTGGCATTGTCTGCCGTAGATCCTATCCTCACGACTCCCTCTCCGTTCTGGGGCAATGTCAAGAAACGATATCTGCCTCTTAATTTCATCATAACGGCGGAATGTCGGGCATCGGAGTTGAGGAGCATTGACACATTCATTAAGACCGTCTATTGCCATGTTCGAAGAGAGAGAAAACCGTGGCTGTCCTTTCTGACCCATACAACATCGAATAAAACACCAGGAATTTGCCAATCGTGCTGAAACGTCTTTGTCTCTTTCTTTGGGTTCGGACGGGTCAGCCAACGGTTCAGTCAGTGGGTCAGTCGTCAGCCAACGGTTCAGTCAGTGGGTCAGTCGTCAGCCAACGGTTCAGTCAGTGAGTCAGTCGTCAGCCAACGGTTCAGTCAGTGAGTCAGTCATCAGCCAACGGTTCAGTCAGTGGGTCAGTCGGACCAGTAGATGTGCTTTGAAGCGGAAACGTCTGTTCTGTGCTGTAAGTTCTCTTTTCTTCGATCCCTCAGATAAAGAGTAGGCATGTGCAGTCATAGCTTATCGTTTATGCCGCTTTCTTAGACCAGCTTGACACGCATCAACACAAGAGTGTTTCTCTCCTGTGTGATCGTGGTTTCATAAATGCGTCAATACTGTCACATGCATTACCATCCATCTATCATTTTGCCCTGGTTTTTAATCAGGCGACAGTTGGAGCGATGGATGCCCTTGCCGCAGTACATCGTCAAAGTCCCACCCCCTCGTCCTTTTCTGTCCTAATAATATGGGCTAAGGAACTCTCCCGACAAGAAGAGACGGAGATGCACATGACATCCTACAAAGTCAACAGATCTACCCATCACTGTTTTGTGGTTTCCCTTTACGGCTGCCGCCTTTCCAACGCGTAGCCGTTTCGAACGACATCTATATGGGAGGTGTCGTGCATTCTTTTTCCTTCTCGTTGCTTTCGACACAATAGATGGATTTGAATCCGAAGGGAATGGACGAATGACGTTTTCAGCATAGTTTCCTGGACTGCTTTATCATAAAGCTATTGTCCAAAACCCTTCATCCATAGAGGCTTCTCCTTTGAACGACTTCCTAAGAACACCCCGGAGCGCATCTCACACATTGAGTCATGTCGTGCGCACGTTTCATGTCCTTCCTTCAATCGACTTAGATTTAATCCTGCTTTCTCCGCTATGATTATTTCGAAGGTTAAGGATTTGACCTCGCCTATGTTTCTTAACGAAGCTCCACAACATACACTGCATCTTGCTGTCTATCGCAACGGCTCACGAAGAACGAGAGACGCATTCTGATTTCGTACACGTTCTTGTAAAACACGATACCGCCACCGCCCTTGACATGAGAGTCCTCTGCCACCACGCACGATTCCCTTTACGAGCGGCCGATATTCAATCATCAAAGCAATACATCACTCCTCTCTTCATCTATGCTATAGTGTGAGAACGGACGATCCGTGAGTAAGTGCAGCCGCCTGGCCGTCACGATTCGTGCCAGCCAGGTCAGAAATCGACGTCGAGACTGTGAACGGTAGATTCACAACACGCAAGACTGAGCTGTCTGTCTTCACCCAATCGCGTACAAGTTCGCCTTGATGTGATGCCTGTCCGCGGGGTGTTCATTTTTTCAGCGCATCTTCACAGTGCTTCGTACACTCTCCACAGAGGACCTCGGGTTCCAAATCTGATTCGGTTCATTTCTGCACGTTCGCCTTTTCGTTTCGCTTTCATCGACTGACCGCTACGAACAACACATCCGTGTCGAATTCTCTTCACACGAATCTGCGTTATCACGAGTCATGAATTCCGTACCATCGGGTGGCTCAGGCTCAGGCAAGTCGCTTGCGTCGCTGACGGACCGACCCATCGCTCGAGCTTCGCGTCACGTCGACGGTCGATTCGATGCCCCTCGCTACGAAACGACACTTAGGTGTGTGTTCGTGCAGGAGGACGACGCAACGCCGTCGACCATGCGTCTGGAAAAAAGGTGCGCCCTCGAGGCGGCGTCTATCGCCATCCATTCGACGAGATGCATAGGAATGTGCGAATGGAGTCGGCGAGGGTTCGTCGATATACACAAACGTCACGCTACAGATCAACGTGAACGGCACATTGGACTCCGAGACCGCGGCAAACGCCACGACGCCGACGGCTTCCACACCTGAAATCCAATCCGATGGGTCCTATCCGTCCCCCACGAGCCACATCCCATCACCATCCAGCAATGGTACGTCTAAGACTCAATCGATTAGGTAACCGTCCAATCATGTCTCCCTTGCCACAGGCGAACAACACCCGCGCGATGCAACAGCCCCGCCGAGTGCAGCGATGACGGTACTCCTGTCTGAATTGGGTAAAATGACCGTTAAGGGATGTGTGATGATAGGAACTTGCGCCGTCTCAACCACGTGGGTGGAACGGTTCTACAGCCAACCTTGATCAGCTGAAGTGGCTCGACGACAATATCCGCATCCACGTCGAAGCTTCGTTTTTCAGAAAGGGCAGCGATTCGTCCACGTCGTTTGAGACTCGGAGGGCAAGACCAGCATACCAGCTGCACGATGATCAGTTGGAGGAAGAGGACTATCTGTTTCTCTATAAACTTGGAAAGGAGGGACGATTCGCGATCACTCTGCAAGGACCCAGACACCTTCTTCTACCGATATGTGTACGCCATGTGTCGCTGCGTATCGGAGATGGCGACAATCAGCCGCTGGACTTCGTCCAGAAAGAAAATTTCCGATCACATACAGTGATTACAGCGTCCCTAGATCCATCGCGCCTCGGCTGCTCGAGACTTGAAGCTGCTTGTCCTTCTTGGGGAGAGATCGATGAGAGATACGTCCCGATGAAGATCTTGATTGACGCGACTGTGGGAGGAGACTCTACCGTTGTCCACAGATTCGGCACGACGGTGTTCTGGAAAGTCGTGGAAAATCGCAAGACAACTGGTCGTTTTGTGCTGCAAGGAATTCAGACGACGTGGCGAAAGGCACCACAGTCGACAAGGACAGGGCTGACAGGCTTGTGGAAGACTGTCAAAGCCGTTCCTAAAGGCGTCGCCAAGCTCGCGAAGAAAGCAGTACTCCCGTGTGGATAGTACCACGGTCGGTATCGGATGACGGATCGTCCGACCTCGTGATCACTCGGTGTGGTGATGTTTTGTCTGCCACAACAAAACGACTTCAAAATCTGATCTGGCACCAGTGGCAAGATGTTTCCACACTGAGTCTGTGGCTATCGGAGCAACGACAACACGAACCGACTGCCGCTTCCATAGCCATGCGCTTCATTGAAGGATCTCGACACTGGGAAGGATTTAGTGGTACTGGGTCAGGCAATGGCAGCGTCCTACGGTTATTGCTTATCCCACCCGTCTGTACCTTTGACCAGGATGCTGACCATGGGCTCCTTGGCGAAGCCGAATTCCTTATTTCATGACAGAGAATGTTCAGGCAACACAATTGGACGCCACAGATGATGGCAATCTTTGATGTGACCCGCTCGATGTGTGGTCAACGTGAGCATGATTTATTTCGTTGTCGAGGATTTAACCGTCACCCTGAGGTTTAAGCTCTTGAGATTCAGAAGGCAGTTTCTGACACGAGTGGCTTTGAAGATTCGTTCGGCCGATCACCTTCGATCGCCACCGATCCCGTCACCACTCAGTTCTCACTCTTCGGCATCGCGAATTAAGGTTTTCTCAAAGAATCCGGTATGGCCAGTGCGTCAAATGCAAAAGCAAAGATGTGAGACATGACCCATCGCACTGACCCGCACACCTGTCACATCATACACGGTTCACGGTATGACCGGAAGACCTCTGCGTGTGATCTCCGGGACTCGTCTCTGTTTGTCAAGTCAAAATCTCCGAACTCATCGCTCTCTGGCACAGACATAACGCTAGTCACATCATCCACTGAAGCTCCACCGTATCTCAGCCGTAGCCCGTGTTCCAGCATGCTGAGTTTAGCACAATATGACGAGTGAATCCGTCATGGGCACAGTCTCATCAGAAACTAGCACAGAATTCGATGCCTTCTGCGCGAATAACGCGCCTTGGCGTCATCGCTATTGGCGCTTTAGTGAATACCTACGAACAAGACAGACACGTTGTGTGGTCGGAACTCGGCTCCGATGGAAAGGACGTGTCTACCGTATGCCTATTTGCCTTCACGCATATCTGCGACGGTCGTTTTCGCTGGTCCTCAGAGCCACGCCACATTTGGCGACGGTTCTTCTGTGAGGAGACAGTTCGTGACACGAGGCATGACGAATCGTGAGCATTGTCTTTGCGTTATGAATGCGATCCGACGCACAGGTGGCATTGTCTCAATCAGATTTCTCGGTAGTTCTGCTGTCGAACGGTTATCGAAACAGGCAGGCGGTCCTCAATTCCGACACAGCCTCCGTTCCGCTCCGGTGCTGTCGTTTCTGCAACTGCCGGGCCAAAAAATCGACCCGTCCGCCGCCAGCTGTTCAAACTCTCGTCCGCAGAGCCTGTGATTGTGACGGTTAAGGCCACAAAGAGTGCTTTGCTGCACCCCACCCACTCCTCCTCCAGCGAAGGTGTCACAATTTGGAGATGACTCAACGTCTCACTCACTGTCTCTGAACAGAGAGAGCGACAACAGGGTTCTGCTAGGTATTGAGCATCCAACGCCTCTCCCTGTGCATCCAGTTCAATTCCTGCCAGTAACCAGAGGCTGCAAATAAGGCAGCGCAGCGATCAGAGAAGAGAGATGGGACAGGTCTGGGTCATCTCCTTCATCGAGATCGAAGCAGCCGAGACGTTTCGATCCATTCACGTTTCGTCCCGGGAAAACGAAGAAGACTTCTTGAAAGTGCCATCAGAAAAGACGGTTTCTAACGCTTGTACGGAAGTTGGAAACCATTCTGACGACATATGGCATCACTGTATCAGCGTGCGATCCAGCGTCATCAGCTACACCTGCGCTGCCGCCTATGGCGTCATCACCTGCATTCAAGAGGCTGCCAACGCGGGCTTCGCTTGTGTATGCCTCAAACCGTGAAGTATTTATTTTCGGCACCACCTCAGATTTCGAACCCGTAGAAGCCGCGTCGTGACACATACAGCGGCTCAGGAGGTTCGCCCTGAAGATAGGGACCCATCCTCCTTTCGGTTTCTTCCAGTTGTGTCCGTGCGCATTTACGCGCTGGCGAAGACAAACGAAAGAAGTGCCCAGAAGACGACGACTCCCCGACGCGACGCGCCATAACGCGTGAGCGATACCGTCCGTGGGACTTCCACACGGCAACTTCCGTCTTTCAGTGTTACGCCTTGCGTAACGTCGGTATGTCGCTGGGGGTCATCGTTTCTGGCCGCCGTCGGGCAATGAGCTTCACCGAAGGCTGCGTCCGTTTTTGGCAGAAAAGACACGACGGCATCGATGCTGACGGGGACGGACATGGAGACCTAGAACGTGACAACGACAACTCCCTTCCCATCTGCAAACACGACAACGTCACTGTACGAAGAATACTTTCCTTGCGCAATGACACCGTGTACCCTGCCGACGCTTCATACGAAGTCAGGCCTCCGCATTCCTCACACCCCATCTCACTCATCTGAGCGCAGCATGACGAGCATCTTTTCGTGGATGAGGGACAAAACGGCGAGGCAGTCGAGAAGAGAGCGCTGTCTCGTGTGCTGCTCAATGGCTTCGTCCTTGCCGATCGGTAAGAAAGACCCGCCAAGTGTTTTTCCATCTCACGTTGCGGCCGTCATGTTTGACAGGTACGAGATCGTGCCAGGTCACGTCACATCACATCATGTCTGTCGTTTCGCCATCGATCGCGTCACAAGGCAACGCGTCTTTATCAAATTCTACACCCGATGTCCGGGCGATATCCATCGCGCGGCGCAACTGCATGCGCGACTGAAGAACAGTAAAGCGGTGTGCAGGTGAGATCTTCCCAAGCGGACGGACGTCCTCCGATCATCGTTTTCCCGACAGCCTTATCGAGATCTTGCCCAATCCAGATGGCCTTCCACCCTGTATCGTCTACGAAGCCGGTCATTCCACCCTCGCTCAGTGGCTCGAGAAGAAACCGATGGCACCTGTCGAACAGCACAACGTTCTTCACTCGGTAACACCCACCTACGCACCTATGGACGCTGAGTCGGTTGCGCGCCGCCTTCTGGCAGATTTTGCAGTCGCTCAGTGATCTACACCAACACTCTATTGTGCACAATTCCCTCGATCCTTCGCACATTGCGTGGTTTCCGATGGATTTCTGCTGGAAGCTGCTCAAACTTGAAACGGCGTCGATTGTCGGCGGCGGTCGCGATTTGATCCCGCATACAATTCCTCGCCGCTATGCCTCGGCGCCTGAAATGCAGAAAACCGTTGAGGGTCCTGTCAAGTGCATGACAGCGACGGACATGTGGGTCTTCGGTCTCATCGCTTTCGAAGTCACCACCGGTCCGCTACACTCCACGCTGCACTAAGAAAACGGACTGCGCTGTACTTAGGCGCTTCGGTGCTGGATGCAGAGGATGTGAAGAGAGACGTCGCTCAGGAACGTCTTCGCATCGAAGAGCAACACGAATGGCTCGGCGATAACGCCAATGACGCGTCGAAACCGTCAGACCAGCGTCTGATCGAACTCGATCTGATCGACAACCTCCTCAGCGTCCATCCAGACGAACGCAAAACGGCGGCGCAAATGGCGGCGGTGTTCGATGGCGACGTTCAATCGACACCGGAAGACGCCGCGGAGCTTCTCGAAAACGTACCAATGCCACGCGTTATGCTCTTCCCAATCGTACTCGTCGTGTTCAGTTCTTTGAAGGTCGCTGCCGGGTGAACGGGAATGAAAGTGATCTCGTTAAATGGATCATCTGCACGGCTGCCGTTCGTCACCTGGACATCGCCGTCTCCGCGGAGCGTCTCGTACAGAAGATCGATTCCGTTGGGGCGCGTGAGCGAGGCACGACGAAAGCCAAGTCGTTCTACGACGATTACCTTCCTGAACACGCTGTTCATGTGCTGCCTGTTGGCGAGAGCTTCGGCATTCGCATCGTGATCGTACAGGATCAACAGCTACGTTTTCCCCTCGGCGAAATCGCCTCCCTGGAGGTGATCCCGCCCGATGGCAAGGGTCAGTGCGTGGAGCTCTGGCAGCAGTGCAGAGGACACACATTAGACGCTTTGGCATTTGTTCAACCGACGGCTTTCGATTCGGAGAGGCTGAACAAGAAATGCCCGATGTTTGGGCTCGTGGACACAAAGTACGTCAGTATGACGCTTCATGTCGTTTTGAAACTGGAAAACGGGTTTCCTTACGACATCGACTTGTATGTGCCACTCTACCTGCAGCTGAAACGCGCAACGAGGCGTGGACTCTTTGCGGGAGTGAGAAGCAGAGGAAAGGCGGTCATGCGTCTCTTCAGATGGAAGACATGGTCCAGACCGTCGACGGTCAATCACATTCCGTAGTAAGGCCATCACACAAACACCGCCGCCATCAGCCAGGCGTGATCCGCATTGGATATTAACTGCTATCCATTGCGCCGCCGTTTGTATCTTAAGTCATTAAATTACCCCTTTACGGCGTTTAGAGCTTGCGTAAATGATAATTCCATGATCGATCGTGACGAACATGTATAAATAAAGGGCTCTGTCACGTGTGTTTAAATCCTACGGTTATTGTACCATAAGCTCGTCGATGATCAAGTATGGAGGGAGAGTTTTCTGCCTTTTTTGGTTGGTCGGCGGAATGTGAACGCATAAAAATCGGCGGCAGTCAAATCCTATGTCTGCTCGTAAAACGATCCAGTCTCATTTTTTTCTCTTCTGCAAGCCATACGTGTCTGAAACAGTGCGTCCCTTAAACGATCGATTCTCTGTAGTTAGGCATCAGGTGCCTTTACGGGACCCGACGTGCTGGATGCCGCGCTCGCGATATGATCATCTCGAGAGAACGCTTTTTAAAGAGATGCATTCTTCTTACAGCTTTTGAGAGAATTGAACGTTGGCGAGTCAGAAAAGACGTTTTGTGCGACGGATTCGCGTCGATTGCAACTCGTCAGCGTTGTACGTTTGGAATGCTGGAACAACATTTGGTGATGTGACAGGTCTGCATCGACTGGAAATCTAAGAATCTGTCGAAACAGTAATCAACTATGAAGTGCCAAACAACACAGGACACGTAAAAAAATACCCAGAGCACAATGGTGTGACCCTTTAAAAAATGATCCACTCCATACACCCTTCGATCACGCAACGAACGATGTGACGTCTGTTGTGTTGAGGTAGGCGTGACCAACGTTATTGAACAACGACAGGAAATCGACATCTGTCTGTTCTCGGCTAAACTTAAGTATCTGCATGCCAGCTAAGGGAAACAGAAATACAGATCCAAGCTTGCCGATGAACTTGCCATGTATCTCTTCTTCTCCAACAACGGTCCAACTTATTTCGTCACGGCCTCCGACGACCGGAACTAAATTTGATCCGTGCATCTGGCATTCTTCTTCATCGAACACGGCATGTAACAAGAAGAGGTAGGGTAGTCTTGGACCGAACTGGTCGACAAAGACTATGCTCCGACCTATGGGCGCTGCAAAAAGGAAGACAGACGCCATCCAGGCAGATGATAGAATGACCTGTGTAGATACTGGGAAGGGTCGGATCTCTTTTCAAGTTTATATATCCGTTAAGCGGCTGCTTGAAATTGACCGTTCCCTCGTAGCCCTCGATAATCCAAAGCCCTTCGCGTAGCGGAGGACAGGTGCTCGCGACGGCCGAGATGCCGAAAATGAAGGCAGAAAGAACAAACGAGTGACGCTTCTCCATATCCGAGGACTTAAAGACTGAGCAGAACGGTCGACGTCTGGCTGCTGTTGCTTTTTTGAGATCGAAACGAAGACAGCAACAGTGTCAGCAACAAGGGCGCTGAACAGAGGACGACGGGTGGACAAGACGATCTGAAGTGATGACTGATGTGACAGAATAACCCTGTAAACGTCGTCAAGAAGTGCGCCATAGACGTTTTCTGCGCTCGGTGGTTTGACAGCCTACTGCTCAGCATTGACGCCGCTGGCTTTGTCGCGTTTGCCCATTCTCGATCGACTCAAGTCCTCACCTTAATAGAAGGACTTAAGGAAGAACAGGACTTCGCTGGGCTAAGAATGACAAGATAAGTAGAGACGGGCGACGCATAACTCAGTTCTGGCGAGAAAGAACAACGTTAACCAAATGCACCCCCAACTATGGCAGAGGGAAAACACAACAAGTAGTGCGTAGGTTGCGAGAACTTGAGCGCTGCTGACGAATAGAGATCGACCTTCTTTCAGCAAAGGGAGTCTTCAATGACTCTTCTTCATCGCTGAAGAGACAACAAACAGAATGGTGCACTGGATGGGATTCGACATGACAAGACGGCAAGTCGATTTCGCCTGTCACATCGCGGACGTCTGAAGTGACGACCGTCCGACGTCGACGAAGGCTGCAGATGGTTGGACACCGACGGGACTGCTGCCTCCGCGACTGCGTTGCGCGTCATTTAAACGAGAGGCGGTCTTCGAACGAACCACATCCAATCACGACACGCGATCTGCCAGAAAGATCAATGTCGTCGTGGGAGCCGGAGTGATGCGAGAGAGAGAGAGGGCAGGATCAATCCAGACTGGAGCGATAGCACTATAACGTCATTGGATGGACAGACTCCCAGTAGCCCTTCCGCATACGGTAATGGCTGGCCGTATTCGTCGACTGTGTGTCGATGACTCTGTCCACCAGCAACGGCAGATGACTGGCTGGATCTCTTTCTGTCAGGCAGATAGGCAGATGCGACTCAACAGGCCACCTCTGGAGAACTTCGGTTCGCTACTCGTGCATCGTGTTCAGGACTCCCCGCGTGAACGTCACACGACCGAATGGACGATTGATTCCCTTTGGAGTCTACGTAACAAAGCATGGTTTTGATGCAAGTGATGTGACTGGCATTCTGGATGCTGGGGATCTTCGTCTCTCCTCGACTCGGCTCCAGAAAGAAGCGTTTGTGAAAGGCATCGAAGACTTCTGCGCGTTGAGGCGACTAGCTGCAGTCGAATCGTCTTCTGTCAACTGTAGCTGTCGCAACAGACGGACGCCCTTCGAGGTTGACGCGACCGTCGCCTCCACGTCACATCTGTTTACTGTCTGTACAACGTCGACGGCATTCTGTAACAAACGTCACGTCGCGTCAAAGCGGAACCAACCATCTTCGCTTTGGCACTTGCGTTCAAGAACGCTCAGCGCGCGATGACACTCGAGTCGCGCGTCCGCTCCGCTGCGCCGCATCCGACGAGTACAACATTTACATTACAGCAATCATCCAAAGGCCGAACCCAGCGTATTTGCTGGCTGTTCGGCTGGACGATTGGTAGGATTGAGCGTTCAAAAAATGCGATCCGCAAGTCTTTGCAGGCGAACTAGAGACATGCGCGCCAAGACGTCCTTGAACGCAGAGAGCGTCTACGACGCATCCCGTGAGCGAGGGACAGGTCCTTGGCGCGTCGACGAGAACGGCCTGCTGTCGATTGAAAAAACAGAAAGCTGCGTTTAAGGACATGCGGCACACACTTCACCGTTTCCTGACGCGCTCCCCGCGCCGCCACGAGCGACGCTCTCGCGCTGGGCACCGTCCTCCATGACACGGTCTTCGCGATGTCCACGATCTTGTCCGAACCGGCGGCGACCGCCTGAACGTGCAGCTGAAATCTGGCATCCCGCTTAACTGCACGGTCGACGTCCCCGGTCGATCCGCTCGTCCCTCTGGCCGTCAGCGCATGCGGTTCGAGCAGAACCACCACTTCTCTGCGATGGTCACTGCTCTTGAGACTGACCATCCTCAGATCCTTCGTCCCTCCGCAGTGGTAGAGCATCTGGACGTTGACGATCTCGTCGATCGGCAGCGGCTGCCCGGCGGGCGAACTCTCGATATGGATCCGCAGAAGGCAGTGCTCTCCTTCCCTCGATCCGAAGACGATTCCATCATCGCCATCGCCGCCGGCGAAGGCGAACGCCTTCTTTCCTCCGCCGAACTGCAGCCTCGCGTCAGCGGGGTACGTTTTCGAGAGGCGCTCTGCCATGAGGCGGACTCTCATGCATGTTGATGCAGGAGACGTCGATTTGGGACACCTCTGCGGTGCCTTGTCACGGGGTCCGTGGATCTGCACACGAGGACTGAGCGCGCGCGCTGTTGTTAGGGTCGACGCACCTCTCGAGTCGCTGTTCTGAGCGTCTCTTCATCTGCCGTCTTCCGCTCGACCAAATCGATCAGACCTAGAAGAACGCCGAGGCTCGAGGCGGTGCCGTCGGATGTCGCTTGGCTGCGTCCGGACGAGACGCAAGCGCACGCCTCGTGCGGGTCTTACTCAGTTCTCTCGCGGCGAAGTCCACGGCGACGTGTCTGGCGTGCATCGTGGTCGACGAGTTTTTGCCGCGGCGTTTTGTGGCGGTTCTTTGTCGCGACTGTCAGGTGCGAAGCAACTGCCTCGAGAAAGACAAGTCTATTGTCACCTAACTCAAGTGTTGTTTGGTAGAAATCCATGCCCGTCTAACGCCTGAAGTAGGAAGGGAGCATGCAGCTGCGTGAGCGCACCATGCGTGGACGGACACGTAGCACTGTGTCCGTGTCATGGCACCTTCCGCATCGGATGCGCAGCAGAAGAGAGCAATCACACTGACGCGCGGTGGACGCGACGTTCCCTGAGCGTACGGCGCATCTGGTGCGGTATCCGATCCGTGCGAATCGAAGACGTTGACCGATTAGATTGCGTGGCAGATGGACAGCTAAAGGAAGTCGGTCCCACCTCAGACGGCACCACCTGGAGATGGCAGCTGCCAACGGCTGCACCCCTGTTGCCGTTCGCCGTCCGCGGCAGTGTTCACGTTGACAATCCTGCAGAGCGAGCTGAAGCGTATGGCCCACGCGCATGCTCCTGTCGCGTCGCGTCAACCGAGAGGAGGGATTGGGAGGCGCCGTTCGACGGCGTGATGTGACAGGTGCGCACTCGGAGGAACGCGTTCGTTCGTTTGCGCATCTTGCGCGTCGGCACAGCTCGTTTCCGAGAAATCCACACGCGTCAGTTCGACTAAAGCGCACTTGGCGAGCAAGAATGCGTCCGCCTGTGGCAGTCTGTTAGCGACGAGTCGACCGCCAACATACTAGCATGCACAGGAAGGAGACTGGGGTGCGACCCTGATATCAATCTCTGCCCCGCTGCTTCTCGTGAGGGAGACAGGCTGCGAGGATCATCACCAGCTCGAGCTCTTCCCGCGAAGGAATCGGACAGAAATCGACCGTCCGCTTCGAGAACACGGCGCCCTTGTCACGTTCATCTCTCCCGCGACCATCTCCCTCTCTAAGGACCCCTCTGTACCACACGAGATGCGCTCGCGAGAGCCGCACCTGTAAACGTAGACGTTCCATTTGGACGTAGAAACGTCGTAGTCGATGCTCAGTGGGTCGTTCTCTCGACCGAACTCCGGGAACTCCGTCAGCATCGCTGCGACGACCGACTCGGGATAGCGCTGGACAATGCGACTTGGCACTCTGAATGGTCGCCTGCCCACGTCGACGTACACGAACTCCTGCTCCGTCCAAAACTCACAAGTCTTGTGCGACATCTCTTCGGACGAGACGCGAGCTGAGCGCGTTATGTGCACCACACACAAGTTTCGTTCGGTCTTCTCTAGCCACATACGCGGGATGACAGGACAAAGCGTCAGTCGTGCCTTCTGAACGATGCAGAGGCCCTGTCGGATCTGCGGGTGCCGTCAGGTTGAGTGTGTCGCATAGGAGACGCGTCCTTCGTCAGACAGCCCGCGCTTCAGCGGACGGCTGCGCAGGTGACAGCGCGGGCCGTGCGTACGGCGCAAGCCCGTTGCCCGAACGCGTTCCCATTCGCGTGGAGCCGTTCTGCGACGACAGACAGTTCCTCGAGGGACACCCGAGGCACGTGTCCGCCGAACCTTCGTTTCACGCGCTGGAGCGGAGCACGCGTCCGTGTTCAGGAAAGAGTGCGGATACGGAGAGACGGGGTCCGTCGGTCAAGTGGCCACGAAATGGATGCCCGGAGATAATCGCGTTCGACGAATGGTTCCTTTGCGGGTTGCGTCGAAGCGCGTGACAGCGACGTGCATGTCGCTGATCGACGTCTTCCAGTGATCAGTGGCCAGCTATCGCAGGTGGCCGAGACGGCGAACATTGGTCCCATCTCATGCGTGCAGTTTTGTTATCCGTTGCACCTGCTGCGTCTACAGAGTCACCCGACGGAGGTGCTTGGCTGTTTGGTCCCACATCCAACACAGCTGTCCATTAAGAAGGGACAGTAGATGCGCTCTGTCGTCATCCGATCGAGGATCACTCGGAGGAAAGACCAGGGCGAGTTTGAAGATTGCGTATCCCACCCAGTCCGTCCGTCCAGGTTGCTCGACGAATGGAGACCGAGCACAGAAGCACATGCGAAGAATCTCGTCGGATGCAGACATCCTCTAAAGACCTACGCAAGCGGTCGGCAGGGAGGCGCATCCAGCCTCGGGCATCTCTTTCTCGACGGCGTCAGACTTCCGAGTCGAATGACGGAGACTCCGACAAGTGCTGCAGCTTCATGTTCGTCAAACGAGCGACTTGATCGACTCTCAAACTTAACGACTCCGTGCCAGGGAGTCGTCGGACGTAAGACTCACAGTGTTTAGCTTTTGGTGTCTTGAGTCTTCCCTAGCGTTCCTCAAAGCGATCCTGGGTCGACAGAACGCCAAGAAACGAGACGAGAATGCTGTTTTCGAACGTGCAGTCTTTGCAGAGCGAGCAGATTCTTCTCACGGTCCCCAGCGAAGTTCGAAGCAGCTGCCTTTTCCTTCCCACGCTGCGAAGAGGGCGAGACTGATTGCATGATGCAGTGTGTGTTCTGCAGCAGCTAACCCGAGCAGGTACGGTGAACTCGACGCTCTCGCGACTGCGGAGACGATGTGACAGGTGTTTCGGTAGATACCGTCGATGGAAGGTCGTCACGGCACTGGAACGTTACTCCGAGAACGTGCTCGCTGTCATCAAGGCTCTGGCCACGAAGAGAACGTGGACCGTCTGGAGGTGATGCGTCCAGATAGGCAGCACTCTCCATTCAGTGCGAGACCCTGTCGAACAGTGTCGCGATCGGCTATTCCGTCCGTCTTATCGCGCTATTCGTCCGACGGCGGGACACCTGATGCACCATTGCCGATGCGACGTGAGGTGGCTGCTGGACCGCCCACAAACCCCGGAGTCGTCGAGGCGAACCCGTTGCACAGGCGAAAGGCATCCACGTGGAATGCGACTGCCGACCGCAGGACGATCACAATGCTGAAGGCGACAAAACGCATGGACTGACAGGGTCGACAGAGGGCGAAGAACGCCGGGGACGCCAGGAAGGGCAGTTCTGACTGTCCGCCTTCTGGTGCTGGACGACAGTATCTGTCTGCAGTGTCTGTCCGCTGGATCCGGCGCCTGTTCGTTTGTGCCGCGAGAAGATGCGCTGCAGAGGTGCGTGGATCGCGCCATCCTCTGATCCTCTGGCGACTTGTCTGACGCGCGGTCGCGACGCCGGACGTTTGAGACGGATGCACTTCGACCACGAACAGTGGCGCCGCCAGAACGGCAACATTAAATTCGACAGGTCCCGGAACTGCCAGCTGGAAGATCACTCAGTAGCCGAGCTGCCGAGCAAGGTCACGTCCTGTCGTTGAAATTAGAACGATCTACTGAGACGATCTCGTTGTAGAATCGTAAAGAAATGCGAAACACAGGTCGGTTGGGTTTAGTCACTACGAGCCCGAGGGCTATCGATCACAATCGCTACTAGTACTTTGAAACGGACTGGAGTCTGAAGACTGATCAGTAAAGGATGACTCACAATGTAGGAACATCGTCAGTTCAGGATACAGGAAAGCATCATCGACTAAGAATAGACGCATGCAGCAGGAGAAAAGCATCACAAGCCAAAAAAAAACAACCCCCCTGCGTTATGGAGAAAGAAAGAGAGGCGGATGTTGAGTTCGATATGATCGTGTGCGGACTTGTCGGTCGTTTTGACATCGGCAGGCTTGTCACTCTGCGTCGTCGCGTTCCTCTTGGAAACGGTGTTTTCGCAAGCTGCCTGTGCGCGGAAGAATTTTGAGGTAGATCACGTGCTGTCTGTCGTCGACGCGTTCGGCGTCGCCGACCAAGGCAGCGTCGATCACGACGTCCAGCTTCACGTACTTCTCGGCGAGGTCGTCGTCGGACGGGGTCGGAGTGAGGAGACGAGGGGACTGAAGTCTCGCTGGCTCCACCAACGCCACGACTTCGACCTTCTTCCGCTCTCCGACCGTCGTCACGGTATCCAGCGCGATGTACTCCCCCTCGTCCACCCTCGCGTAGACCGTCTTGACGCGGGGTGATGGTGAAGCTGCAGTGGCGTCGTCGCTCTCCGGACGGACGCGGAGACGGAAGTTCTGTCCGGCCCTCAGGAGGTAGACAGGGTGGTGCGGCAGGTCGTCATCCGACGTGACGTAGGCTTCCTTGCCGGGCCGGAGGTGGAACGGATCGGACGAGTTGCTCCTCCTGCGGAAGTACTCCACCACGACGGATGTCCTGGGTGCCGTCCTCGAGGACGACTGAGACGACGTCCGATCATCTGGATCCTTGGAGCTGCGCAGCAGGGATCGGATCTGCAGGGACGCCCTCAGAACAGCCAGGGCCACGCTTCGGACGGACCTCGTTCTGCGGAATGCCGCCTCTGCGCGGATGGTCTGTCGCTTGGAAGAAGGCGCTGCGAAGGGCCTGAGACGCGGAGCATCTCTTGACGGGATCGACCTGCAGCAGGTTTCGCAGCAAGGTGTAGGCGTACTCGCCGGGGACGTTCGAGAGGCGGAGGGAGATCTGCCTGGAGAAGGCAATGCGCCGATCGGCGTCGGGACAAGCGTCTGGATAGCGCAGGTCGTGTCCTGGAGGAATGGCACGTCGGCAGCGTCTCGGAGGCGATGCGTGTCGAGCGTACCCGGGAGGATCACTTCGAGGATCATCGCGCCGAAGGACCACATGTCCGAAGCGCATCCGAGTGCAGCCGTCGCCTCCTGCCACTTCCCGGAGAGAACCGTCTCCGGCGCCGCGTGCTTCGCCTCGGGCCACTCAGACGGCGGCCTCTCTCGTCTCCGAGTGGCCGACGCGCACAGGTCGAGCAGCTTCCACGTGTCTTCGGAGGAGAACCAGAAGATTCTGTTGGGTGCCAGGTCTCCTATCTTCCGGTCGAACTCGTGCAGATCTGCGAGGGCCTCGAGAATCTGCAGCACCGTCGTCAGTCCCTCGAGAGGTCGATCGAGCGGATGCGTGAGCACCTTGCCCAGGGCACACTTCTTCTCGGCGAACGGTCTGCCCGGGCGAGCAAGCCACTGGTCGAATGCGTAGTCGCCCCCCTCGAACACCAGAAACGGCAGGTCGTCCGCCGACGGGCCGACGGTCTCGATCCACCTTCGACAGAGCGAGGGCATCCGCCAACAGGGTTCCCATCCGACGATGCGACGGACTTGCAGACGGCGTCGGAAGTGTTCGATCTGTGATAGTCCTCGGCCATTCTGAGCGAAGCAAGGTCGTCGTAGACGCGCAGCAACACGCGGTTCCCCGAGGAGATGTCGACAGCGTGGCGCACGTACGGGTCGTCGTCTGTCTTGCCCTCCACGATGCAGTACCTAGAACAGGCCGCGATGGGCAATCCCTGCGCGTTCCCCTTCCGCGCCCGACCTGTCGGCGAGGATGACTCCGCATGCGAGGTCTTTGAGTGGCCTGGGGCTGTTCTCGGCACCGTTCGCCATCGATCTGTCTTTTCTCTTGGCGAACAGGGGACTCCCGGCCAGAAGCTTCTTCGAGCTCGTCCTCGCCGAGCGCTTGGCCCGGCGGACGCGTTCGAAGAATGGAAGTCTCCACCTCCCCATGCAGGAGACATGAGGTCTTCGTCTCCCGACCTTTCGATCCGAGATGCCAGCCAGAGAGGACGACGACTGGTCTGCATCTGTCCAAACCGATGGACGCTGTCAGATGCGCCGACTGCCGCTGTGCCCACCTTGTCGGCAGCCATCCGCTGGACTGCCCGGCGTTCTGCTCTTCGCAGGGGACGAGACTGGGGCGGTGGTGTCCTTCAAGGAAGCGTTGCTGTGTCTGCCACGGCCACAGGAATGTGTGAGAACTGTTAAGCTAGGCAATGTGTGCGCACCTTAACGGGTCCGAGTTCTCCGGATCGCGATTCTTCGGTCCTGTGCCAAGCAAGACAAGAGGTCATCAAGAGCATCGCTGTGCGACGCGGCGACGGAGCGCGGTCGAATCTTCGAAAACAGAGGGCGCTGACGGAGTGAGCAGGGTTGTACCGTGGTCAGCGTTCGCAGGGAACGCGTCTGTTTCGCTTTTTTCATTCGCGAGCATCTCGCCACGGCAAACAGTGTTGTCTTGTGATATCCGTTTCCAGGCACCAAGTCGCCCTCCAGCGATGAAGCAAACGAAGGTAAGATATCCTGTGCACACGTGCGTTCTTAACAGCGTTTGCTGCCGACGAGGAGGACTTTCCGTGGAAACCGACCACGAGTCTTCGTCTGGAATGTCGGTGGGTGGGAACAGTAGAGATGTGGCCGTGACTGAAAAAGATCTTTTTCAATGCGGGAAGGAGAACCGTTAGAGATGTGAAGACGAACGGCGCTGGTCGTGCGGATCTGAGCGTCGCTGATTCGGAAAACTGCCGTATCGGATTGCCTCCTCGTACAGTCGAGCACCGTCCGTCGACCCGGGCGAGGGATTCGCGTAAGGGAGAGCCGCAAACGGAGCAGTGGATGGCATCAGCGCCGGTTGACGCCTGCCGTCAACGTCACGACAAGGTCTGTGTATATAGGAAGGACGAAGACAGCGACGACGCGAGCGTCGCTAAGCACTGAAGTGCGTTGCGAAGCCGTTCGTCGAGAAACTAGGACTTGTCAACGGGAGATGTTCATGCCGGCGACAACCGCTCCCTCCCTCCCGTTTCCGCTCTGTCAGGCTGGAGAGTGGACCGAAGCGTCGACGATGGATTTCCTTTCCACGCACTCCTTCCTCGACTCGCAGTTCGCGAGGTCGACGGCGCGGAAGAAGATGGTGTTCACACGAATGCTCGGGGAGGCTTTGGCGCCGTGAAGAGATTCGGATTCCGTCTTCCGTCGCGCTGACTGCCGCGAAACGCGACGGACAAGCATTCTTCCTGCGGGCTTTCCCTGGCGAAGATGCTGTCGCTCGTGCGTCCTTGAGATACCGAAGATTCGCGTCGTCCTGCTTCATCAGTTGCCCGGCGACGTGTTTCGGAAGCGACTGTGTCCGTGTCAGAAGCTCGCTTTGTTGCAGAGAGCCTTTTCTTCGGACGCGCGGTTGTGTACTGACAGTGACGGGTGTACACCGCGATGCGGTCGATCATGATTTAGGACGGCGCGAAGCTTCGCTGCACTGCAGGACTCCAGCTTGCGCGGCAGAGCTAGACCAACGTGTTACTTGAGTCGTTCGCCGGCGGGCTGGACCGCGAAGTCTGTCTGCCAGGTAGATGGGTTTCTCCTGGTCGAGAGGTTTCCGACGGAGCTTTGTGTCGGGGATCGGATGTTGCGCAGAAGAACTTCACGACTGACGGCTCCAGTGACCGAGAAGAATGCTTTCAAAAGTGTGATAAATGTCGGGTCTGATGTGACTGATGTGACGTTTGGCTGGATGTTTCAGGTCACACTTTTGATGTTGGGGGTCGTTTTGCTCGTCTTGACGAGCTGATTTTTCTTAGATTGGTCTCGTTGCGTGAATCGGACTTTAGAGCATGGTGTGCATACGGCTCCTTATCGGACGTGTATTCATCGAGGCTCGGCGCGACAAACAACGAATGGATTACAAAGAGATAGAGCTTACGATAATGGCGTTTTTACGTACCTAATCAATGGCGCGATTTGAACAAGGACAGCTGTCTTAGTGCGGCGATGGCGAAGGTAACAACTGTCCTTTGACGCCGCCAGTTTGCACTCGAACGCAAAAAGAGTCCTAATAAATGCTACTTTGCGAATCGCGCTTCCGGATGCTTGCACACGGAGGAGAAGGCCAACGGCGAATCGTTTTTAAGCAAAGGTAAGAGCCTTTCCTCGGTTACTACTCGGCGATGTCTTGAATTGAGAACACGATATCTTCACAACCACGATAGGACAGAAAATTGTACTGTCATGGAAGAATACAAGAAGCTGAAGGGAATGAAGATGAAGAGAGGCATTAGAAAAGACGTGATGTGACAACTGATAATAAAAAGGGGAACCAGTTGTCCGAACAGCCTTTTGTAACACGTTTTCCGACTTTGGGTTTTTCGACGCGACAGTACTCTGGGAGAGGAGATCTTTTTCTACGCTTTTGATGTCCACATGCTTCTCCCTTGGTCCCTCGGCGAATCGCTTACGGTTCCTTGATTGAAGGACAAGGCATCAGTAGACTTAGGAAGCTACTCTCTTGCTAATCGTAACTCTGTTCGATATGACAACCTGCGCGTTCAAGGGTCGACTGCTTGTTCTTGAAAGCAAGGGCGTGCTTGGTTTACGGCACCGACCGAACGCTACGCCATATCACCATGTGTCACGGATGCGCCCCGTTTGAAGAGCCACCCAGAGTTTGGATGCCCGGACAGGCCGAAGAACGCAAGATCACGACGTTCTCGCGATTACGATGCGGCAATTCTCGCTTGTGGAGGTTTCTTCCGAGCTCGACAGCGCTCTTTATTAATAACCAGCGTGAGTCAAATAAAAAAACACTTCCTTTCAAACAGCATATCCAATTCTCCACCGACAAGATAGAGAACAGTGTTTGCCTGTACAACCGACCTTCTTTAGCGATGCTCTGGTGAACAGATTCGTGTCGGCGCATCGTCCCTGCCAACCCAGCAGCTGTACCTCCGTCTCCAACGGGAAAAAAGCATTCTTCACCTCTTCGATCGCAGAGTCGTCGTCGAGATGCTCCTCTAGGACGAACTAGACTGCCCTTGGATGATGATCCAGTTGTCAGAGAGCCGCGTCCTGCGCTTTAGATGCCGTCCAACCTGGGTCTCCACTCCGCGGAGCACGACAAGAGAGAACAGGCAATTGAACCACACTTAGTGTTTGTTATTTGCGTGACGTGCGACTCTGCGAAGAAAACATATAACCGTCACCCGATTGCCTTGCAGCGAAGCGCACGCGTCCTGCCTGTGCTGCATCGAATGCTTGTACGAACCAGATTGCGCATTCGCTCAACACAATTGTCCTGAAAGTACAGTTTCTAAAGAGATGCATCCTCGTTAAGGCAGTTTGGCAAGGTCGATTGTTTGGAATGCTAGAAAGGATAAGACAGACAATTTGGCAGAGTTGAAGAATTGGAATGTTCGAAAAGAATGCCGACCCGACACGTCTGCATCGACTGAAAATCGAGAGCTTCTGCGAACGCAGTCATGGACCGTCCGCCATACAACACAGGAAGAATAAAGACGACCCAACTCAAGGCACAGAAGCGTCGGGTGACCCTTCAAGAATGACCCACTCCATACGGCGAGGCGCTGTCCACGGATCCTATCGAGAGGCTAGGACGTCCGTCGTGTTGAGGTAAGGGTAACCAGCATTGGCAAGCACAGATAAAACACTGTCATCCGTTGCTTCACCGCTATACGTGCCAGTCTGCATGCAGATCGCTGCAAACACAAACATGTCGCCAACCTTGATGTTAAACACGCCACTTAATCGTTCGCCTTCGTTTTCGACGGCCCAAGTAACTTCGTCACGAGCTCCGACGTACGGAATGACGGTCGTTCCGTATAGTCTACAGTTTATGTCATCGAAAACCGCATGCAGATAAGAGCGCAAGCCGATGAACGGACCGGCACGGATTGTGAAAAACAGGGCGTTACCTATGACCACTCCACGAGGAATCAACAGAAGCGCCAAGTATAAAAGGGATGACCTGTGTAGACGTTTGGAAGGTTGGTATGTTTTTTCATTTTGATGTATCCGTTAACTGGATAGCTGAAGACGATGGGCGTCTCGTAGTTTTGAAAAATCCAAACCCCTTCACGCGGCGGGGTGCATGTGCTCGCGACGGCTGAGACGCCGAGGAGGAACACGAAGAGAAAGGGCAGGAGACGCCCGTGCACTTCAGAGCAAGACATGTTGGCCCGACGCGGTCGATGTCTCGGCGATCACGTCTTCTCTGGAGAGGTCAACGAATGCAGCACTTCGCAGCGAAAGGGTTACTGAATACGAGGGACGGACGGCCGACGTATGACTAAGAAGACGTGACGTGACGTCTGATGTGACGGACGCTTCTGAACCATGAATGGCAAAGGGCACCGCCTCGGGAAGGTAGAGGTAGACAGGTAGGTATACACAACGGCCTTCGCGTACTGCCAGTGGGTCAGTTGGGCGTCTGAGTGACGATAGACATGTTACAGAGGCATCACCGTCACAGTCCTGTCTCGCCTGCGTCTGAGATGAGACCCAGTGATTCGTTTTAGTCGCGAGCTCTGCGCAGTAATGTTCGTGTCCGCGGGACTCTACGCAGTTCGCTCGCTCTAAGTCGTGTCCGTACCGTTTAGTGGCCTTCGCCTATCTAGACGAACGCTGCTGGTCCGTGTCTCTGCATCGTTCACAGTACGCAGTCGGTGCGGACGTCACATCACGCGCATCATTCCATAGAGATCCTGCCGAACCTATCTTGTTGATCGGTTCTTAAACGAACGCACTGCATTTAGTGGAATCACTTTGACGATCACGCAATCTGTATCTGTATGTGCTGTTAACTAATTGTCTGAAGTGGACATGGGTGTGTGTTTTTACACACTTAGATGTAGGGCATAGGCAACAGAGGCATAAAGATAGATTCCAAACCGATATTCAGTCGGAGTTCTGTGCCGTGTCGTTGTCCGCATGACTCTGACAACCTTCTCGGACAGAAAGTCCGTTCGACCGAACGCGACAATAAATGTCCTTTTCGTGGCGAAAAGTAGAAGCTCTGTATCCCCCAACAGAGAGATGGACAGAATCACGGCAGCTTCCACGACGGTCAGATCGGGAAGCTTGTCACGTTGCAGTCTCCGTTGGCCGGCAGAAGTCCTTATGTCTTCTGACCCTTAAAGAAGCAGAACGTTGAACGAGTCTGTTCGACAGCGACGGCATTGATCCGGACCAGGTCAGTGAAGAAGTCGTTCGCGATAGCCTCCACCGGATCCGAGTGACGAAGACAGGCGTGGTCCTCCTTCAGTCACCGACAACAGTTATGGTCAAGGCAATAGACTTCTCACGCTGATCTCGAGCCTGAGGGCATCTTAGTCCGCGTCACTCGCGGTCGGCGGCTATTCGCATAGCTCCGAGAACAGTAGATTCGTCGCGCCAGAATTCAATTCCCATCGACCACGTTCCACCTCTCACCTGCGTTCAGAGCTACGTGTTAGTCAGCGACAACCTAACCGAAGCAGCCGGTCGCATCTTCCGACCGCATCTTTGCCTCCCTAAGAGCTACGCTACGGAGCAAAGCCGTGCAGACGAGGAGGACCGTCTCTCGGAGAGGCGCCGAACAGTTGCGTCGAGGACGGGCCCCGACTGTTTTCCATCTAGACGTCTCACTCAGGGTTTCGTCGGAGACGAGACGTTGTTGTCATCAGTCACGTCATCCCGTCCGGAGACGCTTCCTAAATTGCGATCATTAAAGAGGGGACTTTGTTCGATCTAAGTTGCGTGCTCGGCGCACAACCACAGCTGTCACATCTACAAATCCGAGTGACGGATTGCCTTCCCCTTCCCCTACTAAAAACTTGAGTCAACTTGAATGCGGCTGGCAAGGGATACACAGAGCAGATGAATTGAGTGCTGAAACTATAAAGAAATCCGAATATGCATACGTGCAGAGGGGACATCATTGAGGCTAGAAAGAACAAAATGCATCACGTCCGACTCCTTGACTTAAGCGCGAAATCTGGACAAGCCGGTCCCGAGAGCTACGCGTCTATCTGCGCCTCTTCGGCGGTATGCAAACGTGCCAGACGTTTTTGCATTTCTCACGAAGACGATGGTATCTCGGGCGGCTGGTTCGCGGCAGAATCTTGCAGTAGATCACGTGGCGGCTTTCCTCGACGCGCCCGGCGTCCACTTCCATTGTGACGTCCAGTTTCACGTACCTCTTGCCGAGGCCTATGCCGGAGAGAGCGGGAAGGAGGAGGCGCGGGGACTGAAGTCTTGCAGGCTCGACCAGTGCCACGACTTCGAGCCATCTCTGCTGTCCCATCGTCACCTCCGAGTCCAGCTTGACGCACTCGCCTTCGTCGACCCTCGCGTAGACAGCAATGACGCGTAAGGCGGACGGACTGGACGAGGCGTCGTATTCGTGGCGAATGCGGAGGCGAAAGCTCTGCCCGGCTCTGAGCAGGAAGATGGACTGCCGGGGCAGAGCGGCGTCCGAGATGGTGTAGGCCTTCTTTCCGAACCGGCACTGAAAAGAATCGGATGAATTGCTTCTCTTGCGGAAGCACTCGACGCTGACCGAAGCGTCGACCGTCCGCACCGGAGGTTCCGACGACCTCCGACGCGCTGCGTCCGCGACACCTGGACTCAAGAGACACGGATTCTGCAAGAACACATTCAGCAACAGTCGAGAGACGCTCTGGGCAGACTTCGTTGTGCGGAACGCCGGTCGTCCGCGGTCGGTCCAGCGTTCGAAAGAATGCGCTGCGAAGTGCCTGAAATGCAGTGCACCGTTTGACCGGGTCGACCTGCAGCAGGTTGCGCAGCAGAGTGTACGCGTGTTCGCCCGGGACACTCGCAAGTCGCGAGGAGATCGTCCTGGACAAGGCAATGCGCCTGTCGCCGTCGGACGATGCGCCGAAGCGGTAGAGACCCTCTCCTAGACGCACACATTCCTCACGGTTCGACGCCAGGTGCTTCGGAGATTACCCGGAAGAATGGCTTCGAGGACCATCGCCCCGAAAGACCACATATCCGACGCGGTTTTCGTCGCCTTGCTCGTTTCTTGCCACAGTTCCGAGAGCACTGACTCCGGAGCGGCGTAATTGGTCGCGACACCCGACGACTGCGGGTTTTCCAGCTTCCGAGAGTCTTCCGAAGGCAAATCGAGCAGTCTCCATGCGCGCGCGGCGGAGAACCACACGATTCTGTTCGGTGTCAAGTTTCCGACCGCCCTTCCGCTTTCGTGCGCGACCGCCAGAGCTCCAAGAATCTGCACCTCGTTGCCACGGCTCTCCGGTGGGAGACTCGGTGGGCGACGTACCTTGCGGAGAGCACTCCTCTTCGCGAAAAACGTAACTCCTGGTCCGGCGAGCCATTGGTCAAATGTGGATTCGCCTCTCTCGAACACGAGGAAAGGCGAAGAGTCTGTCACATCTTCCACAGTCTCGATCCATCTTCGAAACAGACGACGGCTCGGGCGGGATTCCCGTCACGACCAAACTGACCTGCAGGTGTAGACAGAGGCGGTAGATCTATGGTGAACTTCTGCCGTTCTGAGTGATGGGACGTGATCACAGAAATACAGAAACACTCTGTTCCCAGTGGCGATGTGAATGGCGCGACGGACGCGGGGCTCATCATTCGTCGTTCCTTCGATCACGCGGTACCTAGACAAGCAGCGCCGTTGGGTCCCGGATCGCCGGCGGCGCGTCGGACTTGTTGGCGAGAATGCTCCCAGGGCTGACACTGTCCGAAGATCTGCCCTTGCGCTCGGCGTCAGACATGGCGGACTTTTCCCCTCCCCGCAGGAACATGAAGTTTCCAGTCAGTGTCTTCTTGGCTCTTGTTTTCGTCTGTCGACCGCCAGGGGTCATGCGCAGGCGACTGACTGCAAGGGTTTCTGTACCGTGCTTGAATCGCGAGGACGCTGCTCGGGCGTTCTGGACGACGTTCCGTCCCGCATCATCAGGACGTCCGTGTCTGACATCGCCCGGCATGCGTCCAGAGAGGGAACAATTGGAGAGCGGCTGCCTTCGCGTCTGGCGTCGGCAGCATGACTGAGGCTCCTCGCCTTCGCAGACGCGTCTGTGATGGACTCTTCCGACCGGGGCATTCCAAAACGACCACTGCGAGTGGAAAGTGTGAGAAAGAGGCATTTCGGCAGAGATGTGTCTCACTCTGATGAACCCGGATCGCGAGCAGTCAGAGTCCCTACGTGTCCACAGGAGGTTAGCACAGGCGAGTGTCCGCTGCCAGGAGGCCACGCGGCTTCACGCAGGCAGGAGAGGGGAGGATGTTGTGGAGTGGGTTACCCTGGTAAGCGAGACACATCGTCTGTCCGCTTTGCGCCGCCGGCAACATGTCTCGGCCGTCGAGCAGCGTGGTTCTGCACTGTCGGTTTCAATCGCAGGGTCGGTCGTCCGCGATGACGCAGACGAAGGACAGGAATCGCGAGGTCGTGTCAGCGACGAGCATGCGAACGCCGTTCTGAGCGCGGTTGTGAACGAAAGGAACGGGCTACTTGTAGAGACATCGTTGAAGTCCGCCTCAGCAATGCTCGGTGGAGAGGAATCGACGCGGCCTTTGTTTTGCTCTCGCTGCGCGAGAGGCGAGGACTAACCGTCTGAGCTATGGGATCGAATGGCGCTGAAGGTACTGGACTCCAGCTGCCACGGCTCAAATGCGAGCTCATCTCTGATCCTTGCGGCTGTATTGGGACCATGACTGAAGACACGGCCGAAGGCAGGAGCCGTGAATCGGTCGAAGTTGCCTCCTGCGTGGTACACAGACACGGCGGCAAGGGCAAGTGCCGTACAGAGAGGGTGTCGTACGAAGTCCATCTGCGCGAGTAATTGCTGAAAGGAGTTCATCCAGCAAAGCAATGGCATTCATTCTTCAATCCATTCTGATCGGCTAACATCTGTTGTCGTGTCAGAGAGTCTGTCTAGATCGCAGAAGTGGATTTGCAGACGATGCAAGAGCCCTTTGGCACTATTGGCGGAGAGGTTCACTAAGAATCCATCTTCGTGGCAACTGATAGAGCGAACGTTTTGTTTGGGAAACTGCAATTCTGTCCGAGAATTGCGTGAATCTCGTCATTGATGTTCGTTTGTTCACTCTTCTAATTACCCTTCTGCTCTATGCTGGGACCAATTCGGTGCAGGGTCCTCGTTGTGATCTATCAAAGACTGCAGAGATTTGTAGCATTTGGTTATTTTAGCTGTAAATCACGTTCTTAAGTGCGAAAGCGTGGCTTTGGCTCTGTGTGTTCGGACTCGCATGAGATCTTTCAAACGGAGACTGGTCGTTATCTGATCTATATGGACGCGCGTTGCAGAACGCTCTGCGCCGTGAAGCTGCGACGGCGAATGGCGGCTGTGGCGAGTGAGCGGGCTGGAGTTGCAGGTCGATTGTGGCGACGCTCTCTCGGCCCACGGATGGATCGACGTCGACTCCAATTCAGCCTTTAGCATCAAAGAGATGAAGCGCTGCAAGGATAAGAACTTGGCGTCGAGCACTGGACTGTCGCGATGCGAAATAGTCGCATTCGATCGGCAGGAGACAGCAAACTGAAAGATGTCCGGAGTCATTGAAGCGTCACGACAGCGCATCGCCTCGTCTTCTCGCAGACTGCGTCTCCGCAGCAACAATGCCGAACGAAGGAATCATCCACGCGTACTGCCCATCGCCTTTCTGAACCGAAGTCCGTATTCAGTCAGATTCAGGGCGTCAGACTGCTCTCCTCCACGTGGCGCTGCTGCGGCACCGCACGAAGACTGGACAACGGACGCCGTCTGTCTAGACAGACTTGATGTGACAGTCGCGAAACCGTTGTGCCTGCTGTCTGTCTGTACCCAGGCCGACGTTCTCCAGCCAGCGTTTTCTCCTGCTGCATAAGTACACTTCCTCGAGTACAATCCAGTGATCGCCGCGCCATGCGTCTGTATGTACACAGTGCTGCTTTCTCGCAGAAACAGACCGCCGACGATTTGGGTCGACGGTGCCGTTCTCTAACGGTTGCCTGGCTGAAACATCATGAGCCGAGGCCGCGGCAACTGTTTTCTACCTCCAATCCAAACGCGGTCTAGTAGTGTTTGCTTTGACGGAGCTGTCCATTCCATTGTTCACCACCGCACTCGGAAGGAACTTGTCCGGACGTCTCTGACGCGACTCTGGTATTGCTCTCGTTCGCTTCAACGTCACGCGGAGGGGCCTCGCGTTCGAAAACGGATAACACGAAGGCTGTATCTCTAAACGGCGGAGTCATGTTGCCACGGGCACAGCGGGGAGACAACGCATATTCCTCCGGCCAAGGTACTGCCCATCGCACTCCCCTCCTTTCCCTAGACATGAAAACGGTGAAAAGCGTTTCCTGACCGTCCGGTGTTACCCAGGGGCGTGGCGGAGCGTTCACGAATGCCTAGACCGATTCGGGTAAATCACTCACTTCCCTTCGGCTGAGCCTTCTCACGCCCTTCGTGGTGCAGCTGCGGAACGAAAAGCTCTTCTTTGAAAACGACGGTACAGTCGTCCTCTGCCAAACCAGGCGGCCCCGGCAATGCAGCGCCTGCGCCTGTCAAACGTCAAGGTACACGTACCGCAGGGAGGCCTCACCTGCGAGGCACTGGCGTTACAGACACGGACGTGCTAATGTCTCTGGACGCGACTTCCGCCTCGGCGGTCAAGGCGAAGCCCCACGCCTCCTGCTTCGGAGTGTGGCGTCTCCCGCCACTGGTCGAGCGCATCGTCTCTGTCGTACGTTCGACGAGGATACGGTCAAAAAGGATCCTGGCTGGGAATCCGCTCTTCTTCTGGCGACGAGAAAGGACGACGCGTCACGACACAGTTGACATCTCCGAGGCCCTTAACGAGCTCAGTCGCGGCACCGTTCTCGCTGAAAAGTGCGTCATCGGAAGGAGAACGTGGACGCTATGGCTGTCTAGGTATCGCCTCTCCGGGCGGGGGTCGGACGCGGACCTTCACGTGCGTCGGGCTGTCAACATTTCGTCCGGGGACAGAGTTTTCCTGCACTTCTACGATGACCTCGCGTCTCTGATGGCGGCCGAAGCGCACCACGGATCCGCTTCCTCGGCAGGCACCTGCAGGTGCGTGTGTTCGTTCGTTCGAGGTTCCCGCCTCGACAGTCGCCGTCGTTCAAGGTGGATCAACACTGTATGTGACGTGACGGACTGTCCGCCTTTCCTGGTGTTCGAAGGAGGCGATTACACATTTGACCAGTGGATTGCTCAGTCAAATCGTCAGTTCGACGAGAGAAGGTACGCGATGCGTGAGGTGAGTCTTCGTCATCGACGGGACTCGCCCGAGAACAGCCTTGATGCTGCTGCAGATCCTCGAAGTCTTGGCGGACGTCCACGAACAGGGTCAAGCGATCGGCAGTCTGAATCCCAGCAGAATCGTGTGGTTCTCGGCCGAGCACGCCTGGAAACTGCTCGACTTGTGCGAGAGCAGCGCCCAGCGGCGAGGGAGACTGCTGCAGATGCATGGCGACGTCCGATACACCGCACCAGAGATCGTTCTCTCTGAATCCAGTGAAGGAGCGATGACGGCTCCTGAGTTTCCGTCGGACATGTGGTCCTTCGGAGTGATGCTCCTCGAGATGGTCCTTCCAGGTGCGCTCCGAGATCCGTCGTCTTCGATGGGGTCCATATCATGTCGTCCGTCTAGGGCAGAGCCTGGAGTATCCGGATGCGTGTCCGGGTGGCGACAGACGCGTCGCCCTGTCAAGACAGATATCTCTGCGTCTTCTCGCCGTTCCTGGCGAACACGCACACGCCCTGCTGCACAACCTGCTCCACACTGATCCGATCAAGAGGTGCACCGCATCTCAGGCGCTGCACAGCGCCTTCTTTCAGATGCCAGATCGGTCGCGCAACACGAATGCTCCGAAGAACGAGGTACGCTTTGCAGAGCTGCGGAATCCCAGTAACGGCGTGTCCTGCAGATCCAGCACCAGTTGATTCCTGAATCCGCGGAGACGGCCCAGTCGCGAACGGTCAAAACGTTCGTCTCCGTGGAGTACTTTGACGAGAGGGGCGACTCTTCCGACCCCTTCTATCTCCGTCCAGGCAAGGACGCTTACACCATCTGGGATGCCTCGCTGCCCAGTCAATCCATCTTCCTCCTCAGAGCCGGGCAGAACTTTCGCCTCCGCATCCGCCACGAATACGACGCCTCGTGCATCCCGTCCACCTTCCGCGTCAGTGCTGTCTACGCGAGGGTCGATGAAGGAGAGTACGTTAAGCTGGACAGTGAGGTGACGATGGGACAGCGGCGTTCGCTCGAAGTCGTGGCACTGGTCGAGCCTTCAAGACTTCAGTCCCCTCATCTCCTCATTCCTGCTTTCTCCGGCAAAGGCCTCGGCGAGAAGTACGTGAAACTGGACGTCGCGATCGACGCTGTCTTGAATGGCGACGAAGAATGCGTCGAGCGCAGACAGCACGTGATCTACTGCAAGGTCCTTTCGCGGACACGTCGACTGATAAGCCGCCGTGTCCGCAGCAAACGCGGCGACGCTTGGCACCCCCAAAACGACATCTAACAGAAACTCGCATATAATGAGTCGTCCGTCAGCTTTTCTTGCGCGGAATAGACAGCGGCACGAAAGTGCTCTTGCTTTTCCGCAGGCCCTGATATTTTTTCAGCTGCAGCGTTGCCCCATCGGCGAACGTCTTTTTGTACTTTAACTGATAATTCATCTGTCACATGTCACTCTCTCTTTCTTGTCTACTACTCATCTGATGTTAGTCATAATCCACTGTGGACTGGGTTGGGCTTCGTGGAGTACTGTCTTCACGCACTTCTTCGTTCATACGACGGCGGATCTACATTTTTTAACGAAGGTGTTTCCGTGAATCGTCCTCTTGCCGCTGCATCATAGTTTGTCTGTTTTTGTTAACAAGATTGTGAGATCTCCTGGGTGTCGACAGAGATTGGGGGAAGTACCGGTAGAAGATTTGAGGCTGTCATTTTGGACGCACTCGACGTTTTTACTGAGCAGAGGACGTTCTCTGTTAACCTGTTTCGCCTCTTTGCAGCAAAACGGTCGTTGTAAAGCAGTTTGAAGTGACAGTTTGCATCACCTGATCGCATCTTTCGACGTCGCTACGCGCACAGCCACTGTCCTGATCGCACTCCACAACGTCCCTCTTTCGTGCGTGTGAATGGAGGCTTGTCCGCCTTCGTCTGGAGTGTTTGTCGTCACCTTCTTCTCGGTCGCCTTCGGCTGCCTCTGGTCATACGCAGAACGAAAGCTTGTGAAGGCGAACAGTTGGCGTGACTGCCGGTAGCGCACGTCACATCACACGCGACAGCGTCAGCAGCAGCTTCGCGTTTCAATCCATGGAAGCTCTGGAGCAAGTTATGGGCCATGCCAGTTAAGACCGGGAAATGGAGAAAGATAGCCAAGAGCGAATGCGCGTTTTATCTTTCACGTCGAGTCGTTTTCCAAAAGTGGTCCTCCCGCCGGCAAGGTCGTTCAGATAAGGGAATCTCTAAAGGAGATGGCTGCCGACATTGCCGGAGAGAACGTTCGCTGGCAACGAGAGAAAGAGCTCTGCGAAACACTGAAGTGAGTTGCCGCTTCCATATGCATCTACTGGTACCAACCAGTGCCTGCAGAGATGCCCAACATAAGGAACGAATGTTGAGAATAGACGAATCCGAAAGCGTCTGTGACGTGAAAGAGAGTCTCTCGACGCCTGGAGCCAAGAACTCGGCGAAAGGCAGAAGCGACGGGGAATCTAGAGGAATGATGGTCGGCCAGGAGGCGCCGATTCTGAAACGCGAGGAAGAAGCGCGCCCTGGTCCAGAAGAAGACAGAACTGGCGGAGGACGAGTTTTGAGGGAGAAACTTGACGACAGGTATGCGGTCCATCCGTCACATCACGCGCCCCTCTCTCGCGCCGAGCAATCCGTCAAGAGGCCGAAATTGAAATGATCAGACAGGTCGCGATGGACAATTTCGACAAGCGTGTCATTTCCGCGATCAGAGCTGACTCACTAAGGGTAAGATGATGGATGCCTTTAATTGGAAAATGAAAACGATCTTTCAGTCAACGCCCTGTCTAGATGAAAGCCATGACGAAGGGCTCAGAGGAAAAGAAAGCGGTGGACAATGCCCTAAGGGACTCGCTAGGTTTAGTAGTCAATTGCCTGTCTTCTGGAGGAAGAGCAGCGCCAGCGCCCGATGTCCGAATCCGTACAGCACAAAGGTGGCGGTTATCCGTTCCGAGGTTTTGGAAGGCGCTGTCGACGTCACGTCAATCGCTGTACTTGGAGCCGCAGTGGCCAAGAAACGCAAAGCCGCTCCTTCGCAACCAAGAACCCGTGTGCTTGACAGAAACGGTCAGCGCGACGTTCGCAACCTCATCATCTGTCAGAAAACCGTGGTAAACGGCCCGTCGTTGCCTTTCTCGCATGTTCGTCTCTTCGTTGGTACCTTGGAGATGACGGGCCCCGGAAAGAAGGCATCTCCGCGACAGTTTCCTTACACGTGCAGTTGCGCAGGCGCGGTTAGATTTGGGAAGCTCGACTGCGCGAAGGTAAGGGTTCTACTTCGTATAAGAATGTCTCTTGCATTCGCTCTGCAGGTTCTCGTGGGTGCCGGAATCGACGTTGAGATCGTCAACAGCGATGTCTTTTTTGTTGGCCCGGCGTAATTACGAGGTACCCTCAGTTTTGAAGGCCAAGTCTACGAATTTGTTCTCGAGCTGCAAGTGAATCAGGTTCCTCTTTTCCGCCCGTCGCGTCGAGCAGATCTGGGGCTCAGACTTCGGGCTCGGTCCGCGAACCGGCTTTCCTTGCACTCACAAAAGGAAAATACAATCGCGTTCTCCACTGCTAGGGCCCAGAGTGTGTCTAAGCATTCCGCGTCCCGGAATCTCCGTATCGCCGGACCTGTTCCCAAAACGAAAAGGTGACGGACGATAAGCAGCCGACGAGAGAACGTCTAGAGAGTCAACGATGCCAAGTAGGTGTCGAGGGTTTCGTCCGAATGGTCGGCGAAGTCCTCGCGAAGATGACTAGAGATGTCGCGGGCGCAGAAGAAACGATCGGCCAACCTGGCGATGCGCAATTGGATTAGCTCTTCAGTCTGCGCTCGTCGCCGCACTGATGCAAGAACAGTTCGTGGCTCTTTTCTGCTGTTCGCGAACGCGTGTTTCTCCGGGTTGGAGTCGACCTACCTGTTATCCCGCCACCCGTTCGAGGGCGTCGTCTCACGGCGGTTGTGTTTAATGGTGTCAAGTGTACGTGTGGTGGATATATGAATCAAAGCTCGCGCACAGTGTCCGTCGGAAGAAGAGCACAACGCGAACGAATGAATCGCGAACGATGAAATCGAGAAGAGCCAATTTGCTTTACACTCGTGAGTTGTTTCATGGGAAAGGCATCTCACAGTCAAGCTCATGGCCGCCGCTGAGCGACCTCTAGTGAGGCAGCTTATTTCGCATTGGAGACCATATGAGCGTTTCTATTGAAACATGGTAAAAGGATGATGTGATAAATCGCCTCTACCGAAGCGTGCCGGAATACGATGGGATCAATCGCCTCTACTGAAGCGTGCCGGAATACGATGGGATCAATCGCCTCTACTGAAGCGTGCCAGAAGGACGGTGGGATCAATCGCCTCTACTGAAGCGTGCCGGGACAGACGGTGGGATCAATCGCCTCTACTGAAGCGTGCCGTTCGGACCGCGCGAACCGAAGCCTCGATTGAGGCGAAAACGATTCGCGCGAATTGACCATTCGTTGGGGAAACGTGATTGAGGTCGAAGTAGGAAGGAAGGAGGCTATTGCCTGCATTATTCCTCTCGGAGCAGTTGAGAAAAAGGTTAAGCAAGGCTGTAGCTACCGCCCCAACCAAAACCCTTGGAACGGCCACCAAGCCCCAGAATTCGAATACACCCGTTTCAAATGCAGTGCGGTGTGCTGCCAGGCTACACCTGCACTTTCAAGTGAAGACGAGTGCACCACGAACCATATCTCGTCCAGTGCGTCACTCCTCCGAAGGGCGCGCGACAGCATGCTACCAGAGCAATGCCGACTTGCACACGTTGGAGGAAGAGAGTACACGGAAGAGTGCTGCCAGAGCGACGTCGTGGAAATTCCGGGGCAAGGAGGCGTTCCGGATCGGTCCCTCACACGGAGCTGCACCTGCGCCCCCGCTCGAGAGAAGCTCTCGCGGGAGCCGCGCGCGGGTTGTTTCTTCTGCGTCTCCTTCCGAAACGGTCAGGTCGGCGTTCGGAAGGGAGCTCCAGGGTCGTTCTCCTCCGCTTTGACGAACTAGAGTCCGTTTCGTCACCACCCGTGGTGCGATCGGACGTTGAGGTTCTCGGCGAAGGCGGAGAGGAGAGAGGAGCCCGGGTACCAGGTCGACGTCTGCGAGGCCGTCTCAGGGTTGTTCTCGCTCTCTTTCTCGAACTCGAGTCCGACTCGCAACTGCCCGCAGCGGAGTCGGACGTCGGAGTTCTCGGCGAATTCGGAGACGAGGCGGGATCCAGTTGGTGGGCGGAAGGAGGACTCGTCGCGACCGGTGGGGGCGGACGAGTACTCCGTGGGGAAAGAAGGGTCGTCGCGCCACGCCTGCAGCGTCGTGGCGGTCTTGCCGGAGATGGGGGCGGCGAGCCACTTATTGTTATCGTGACGACGGGGATGTCGTGCGCGGGAGAGTCGACCGAGTCTTCTTCGTCGCTGAAATGGCTCCTGGCGGTGCCATACTCGGACGAAGAAGAGCTCTTTGCCGACAAGAACTCTCCCCCGTCGTCGCTGTTCGCTTCCTCTTGGAAGCGCCTCGTCTTCGCGAGGCGGGCTTGGACTTCGGGGGGATGTTCTGGAAGTTCGAGTCCGATGATGCGGTGCCGCTTCTTGGTCTGTCGTTGGACGGCTTCCTTTTCCTTCACACTCGGTACTGTGGCTTTGCGCTCCTCGAGGCCTGTCAACTGTCCCCGGTGCGGCGGAGGCGACTGCGACGACGGTGGCCCCGAAGGTCCCGCCACGCGTTCCGACGCTGTAGGCCAGGGCAATGCGTCCGGGCGTCTCATCGACGACCGAGGTGGCTCGTTGGAGCGTCCGCCGTCGTTGGACAGATATGTCCAGCGCGTGCGCACCGAACGCTTTGGAAAGGACGGATGCGCGAGAATTAGGCATTCTCTCCATGGCATCGTCATTGCAAGACCTCTTCCGTAACGGAGTTCATTTTCTCGATGTGACTCGGCTTGTGGTGGGACACTTGATTGCGCGGGGAACGAGAAACCCACGCCGCTTGAAGGTTGGACGGCAGGCATCGCCGCGTTTGCCTCGTCGGCTTTTTCCTCGATCTCGGTGATCTCGGTGACGACGTTCTTCGACGGTCTTCGAGACATTCTTCGACGGTACTCGGAAACGAATGCGGAAAAACAGACAAATACTGAGTGCTCGAGCGCAGATAGAAAGGCAGAAATTCGCAAGTCGCTCAAGCGTAGACAGAAAGACGTCAATGGGCTCGTTGACCGCGCTTATATACTCGCAATTTGTACTGGACGACTGACTATCTTCGTTCGACGCGGACTATTTTTGTCGGTCAAGCCTTGCAACTGGTTGGAGCGGGCTGCCCGGATACGTCTCGGGGTGCGATGCGGTACGTACTGGACACCAATGCTGTCTCGCTATTGGTTATTGTGCGCCCTTCACGACGCGTCCCGGGACACGGTCGGCGTCGGAGTTGCCCAGATGCGTCCCGGGATGCGGCCGGACACGTCCCGGCTTGGATGCGTCCCGGGATGCGGCCGGACACGTCCCGGCTTGGATGCGTCCCGGGATGCGGCCGGACACGTCCCGGCTTGGATGCGTCCCGGGATGCGGCTGGGCACGTCCCGGCTTGGATGCGTCCCGGTGTGAAGACCGATCCTCGGGCCGGACCCCGGTTCGGGTAGCGAGTCACGGAAGAAGCTTCGCGGCAATAGTAACTCTTAATAATGGCGAATACAAACAATGGTTCTCGCTTTGAGTACTCAGAATCTCCACGTCACGTCGTGAACTTCCTCCTCGGAACGATCCGTCACATCGGGAACCTCTCGAAGTTCCCGTCCACCGCCTCGACTCCCGCCTTGGGAACGAGGCACTTCGAGGCGCTCTCCACCACCAAGCGACGATG
The DNA here is from genome assembly GCA_965263145.1 of Botrimarina sp. GTDB lineage: Bacteria > Planctomycetota > Planctomycetia > Pirellulales > Lacipirellulaceae > CAYGQU01. Next base: position 85,359 of record CBDHGO010000003.1, on the reverse strand, counting down.
TTCACACATTCATTTTGCGCAATTGCGTGATTTCGCGCCGCACGCGTAGAAGTTGGATGATACGTTGGTCAGCTTCTATAGCTGAACCGCGCCTCGCTTGGTTACACCCTACGTCACTCTGACTTCAGCCACACATGTATCGGCTTAAAGCATCGGATTTCTTGTTCGTGTTTGAGTTTTTCATGGAGAATTTGACAGTTCTAGTTATACGTTGTATTGAGAAGATACGTTAGTAAGGAGTATTTGTTCGAAAGATAGAGATTTTTAAGCCGTCTTCAAGTCCGATCTGTCTCGTGTCTCTTATCTTGGCGATTCAGGTTTTGCACTCAGAGTTATTGCAAAGAGGACGAAAAACGCGAACGCGGATTGAAATACACGATAGACTTAGATGCAAGCATTTATCCTTACACACTATGTTTGCACATCAGCTTGCGAACTCAAGACAGAAGAATCGAGTCTGGAAAAACGAGATTCATGACAAGTTGAAAACAGGTTATTGAGGTCTGCCAACCACATTCCGTTGTCGAAGACGATAACTTTCCAACAACGAGGCTAGTTCCACGCCCAACACCTTCAAAGGCGCGTTGTGCTACCGGAGCAACAAGCGTCCGACGTCGGCGAAGGGCATGGCCGTGCATACCATAACAAGCGCACACGTTAGCCCGTTTCCGAGTGGAGCGAGGACGTGCTACCCGAGCAACGCCTCCATCTCCGCCGAGACGGACTGTGTGCACATGACTACCAGAGCGACGATGCACGTCTCGTATCGGATACCGTTTTCTGGAGTGATAGATCGATCCATTGTGTCAACAACCTCGCACTCACGAAGAATCGACCTGCGTCCTTCGCCTCGGAAGGAGCGTTGTGCTGCCAGAGCGACAAACGTCCAACGTCGGCTGGGGACACGGTGGTGCATACCAAAACATGCCACGAGTCAACTCGTTCCGTTTTGGGTGACGACGTGCTACCAGAGCAACGCCTTATGCCCGGTGAAACGAATCGTGTGAACATGGCTGCCAGAGCGAAGATGCACCTTCCTCGTCATCTGCACATATCCATATCTTCCTCGGAAAAAAACCATTTGCACGGCTTCGAGCGCGAAGGTTATCAGCCGGGAATTGCCGAGAATACAGACATCCCTCGCCTTCGAAGCGTCATTGGGGTAAGCGGACACTGACGGTGCGACTCCTTAGAAGGAGTGACACCTCCTTAGGCGGTGAAACACCGCCGCCGAGTCGTCGTCGTCCGAATAGCTGCTCGACGGATATGTTGCCGAGCGTGTCGCACGAAAGCCATACGGTCCACTAATCGTGCTGTCGTCATCCTCCATAATCGAATCGCCGTCGGCATCTTCGTCATCCGACGGGTTCACTATTGATTGCGTCGCCTGCGAGGCGGCCGGCGAAAAATCCGTTTCCCCGCCTTCGCTCGCGGCATCTCCATAGTCGGCTGCTTTCTCCACCGTGTCCATGCCGAATGTGTCTTTCAGCGTTCTCAGGATTTTCACCGGCGAGCCGATGTTCATCGTCCTCGCGCGGTCTACGGTGTGCCTCACGAGCTGCAGAGCGTTTTCGACGCCTTCGGAAGCCATTGACTTGATGTCTACTTGTCTCGCGCATTCCACGGCGTGCCCAACGATCTGCGAAAAGTGCGCGGTGCCCTCGGACACCTTACGTTTCACGAAGCTCGAGAGAGTGTCTCCCTCGAACACTCGACGTTTCGGCGCCCTCTGTGGCTCCTCGTAGAAATCGGGGCTTTCTTCCCGTTGGTCTCGGGTCCTTTTCTGGGACTCTCTGAATTCTTGAGTACGTTTGTGTGTATTCTCGCGATCCTGATCTGCGAAACGCTGGTACGGCATGAACGGAATCAATCCTTCGGTGGGACGCTGTGCTCTGATGTCCTTCCTGTCCGGGGTTTTCGCGACGCTTGGTCTCTCGTCCATCTCTGGGTCAACCCCGAAACGGCGCTTGTTGAAATAGTTCATTCTCAAAGACACTTAGCAGGAAGACACTCAAGAGTTGACTTTCTAAGAAACCGAAGACGGAGGAGTTGCGCGGTACACAAATGGCGACGGGATCGTTGACCGCGGCGTTTATATAGTTTTCAATATCCTTGCAATGTCTTTTCATTTGCTTGCATGGACTGTACCGCCGCTTTTTATGGCTCGCGATTGGTCAATGGCTTCTATTTTAGGAAGCTAAGCGACTTTATCAAAACCTCGAAACATGCGGCGACCGAAGCGCAACACCTACGTCTGCATCGAGGCACCCCTCGCGAAGGCTACGCCTCAGAACAGTTACGCATGCCTATTGTACGGACACATCTTACCTTATCGATGGTCGCGGACGGGACAGAAGAGACAGTGAATTGCTGGCTTGGATGACCGCGGAAAGCAGTCGACAACGGTTTCGGCGGACGCCAGCTTGTCCGCCCTTCCGCGGATTTGGAAGGTTGGTTGTACGACAGTTCGCGTGCGATGTGACTTGCGTCCATTAGGCTGCCATCTATACCATCAATTTCACTCTCACGTTGTTTGCTAAGTGGGGGAGGGATAATGGCCTTGTCGAGATCTCCGGTCTGTAAGCTCGCATTTTTGGTCGAGATCTCCGGTCTGTAAGCTCGTATGTTTTCGCTCGTGTTCGTGGGTCGGGTGCACAACGCAGTCGAACATTAAGTGAGTCACAACACGCATGACATTCGTCACATTTTTCGTGCACCCTTTTCGTTCACTGCCGAGGTTGATCGAAAACTCCTTCTGCGCGACATTTAGTCGCCGACGCAAAGATTTCCGCTGGAAACCTATCGAGCCGAGAAAAACAAAACTCATGTCGCGGAAGTGCTTGATTCCGCATTGTAGGCGACGAACTCGGATAACACGTTGGTCGACAGCTTCTGCAGATGAACCGTATCTTGCTAGGTCATATTCTGCGTCACTTTGACTTCGGACCACGCGCCATGGTGCACTTCTTCTCGGTACGAGCGTTCGACAGTAAACCAAGATACGTCGTGATCTCTCCATGCGACAGCTCCTTTGTCGACCTGACTTCTCGCCAATGATCGGCGGCGCCAAGCGAACCAGACGGACAAAAAACAACACCCTCTTGAAGCTAGCTTGTTGAGAGATTTGGGTAGTAAACTATAAAAAATATCCGAGGCCGCATTTCACCTGCTTGTTTGTACTTGGAGGACACATTTCCTTCGAAAGGCCCGCCAGCACTTACTACCTCGAAGCTTGCGCCGAGAAACTAGGACTTGTTGCAGAGGAAGTGCACGTCGTCGACAACCACTCTCTTCTTCGTTGTTTCCGCGCTGTCAGAGTGGAGACGTCCACGGAAGCGTCTACTGTAGATTCTCTACCTGCTCAGCCTTTGCTCCGCGTCAAGTTCACGAGGTCGACGGTATGGAATAGGTCAGTGTTTCCACAAGGGTTCCCTGCGGCACTGGGGCTGAGAAGAGATGCAGATTGCTTCTTTCGTCGCGCTGACTGTCGCGAAACGCGACGGACTGACATTCTTCCTGCGGGTCTTCCTCGGCAAAGATGCTGTCGCTGGTGCGGCCTTGAGATACGGAAGATTCGCGTCGTCCTGCTTCATCAGTTACCCGGCGACGTGCTTCGGAAGCGAATGTGCCCGTGTCAGAAGCTGGCTTTGTTGCAGAGAGCCTTTTCTTCGGACGAGTGGTCGTGTGCTGACAGTGATGGGTGTACACCGCGATGCGGTCGTTCATGATTTAGGCCGGCGCGAAGCTTCGCTGCACTGAAGGACTGCAGCCTGCGTTGCAGAGCTAGACCAACGTGTTACTTGAGTCGTTCGCCGGCGGGCTGGACCGCGAAGTTTGTCTGCAAGGTAGATGGGTTTCTCCTGGTCAAGAGGTTTCCGCCGGAGCTTTGTGTCGGGGATCGGATGTTGCGGAAAAGAACTTCACGATTGACGGCACCAGTGACCGAGAAGAATGCTCCCAAAAGTGTGATAAATGTCGGGTCTGATGTGACTGATGTGACGTTTGACTGGATGTTTTAGGTCACACTTTTGATGTTGGGGGTCAATCTGCTCGTCTCGGCGAGCTGATTCTTTCTAGATTGGTCTCGTTGCGTGAAACGGGATTGAGAGGGAATGCCAGCATAGTTGGTTACTATTGGCGAGACTCCGCCATAGAAGGACCGAAACAGTAGAACGTGTGCTGGCATTGGTGAAGCTGGCCTGTTCTTCGTCATCCGCGGAGCCGTTCTCGCTAGATTATGCACGTTCGTGGATTTCTCCTTGGTCAGCCATTTCTTGTAGGCAGGGTTGTCTTTCTTTGCTCTGTGGTTTTCCTCGAGCCAGAACCCGGCGGGTGCGAAGGGCTCGGATCAACCGCAGAGACGAGCGCGGAATTATTCGCAGTGACCGAGTTAGAACTAAGATTCGGAGATAGAGAGCGCGCAAGAGAGTCAGCAACAGAACACGGCAAGTCCGCAGAAAAACTAAAGGTAAATACGCAACATACAACGGTCAGTTAGACAAACAGAGAGTGCTGCCTCGGGGAGCGGGATGTCTTCTAGAGCTTCAAGCGGTACTTTTATACGATCTTCCAGTCGCCGAAGAAGCTCAGTGCTTCACCCCACGCTTCATCCCGCTGCTAATCGATCCTATAATCTGCGGACCTTAAGCTAATTGGCCCTGCAGATCAATAGTCTATGCATCAAGTGCGAAATCATAGAACTTGTATTCAGAAACTCATCGCTCCCGCTTGTCAGATCGGCGCCTGTCGCCTCGCTACATCACCGCCCACGCCCAATTCTTGACAATCTCTCAATCCGACTTTTCTTACGTCTTTTTCGTCGGCGAGTTAGGTTCTACTGCAATCACGGTTACCGCGCGGAGGTCGAAGAAGAACTCGTACATAAACGACATAGTTGGATGCAAACATTTATCTTTACACATTATGTTTGCACATCAACTTGAGGACTCGAGACAGAAGGACTCGAGTCTGGAAAGATGCTATTCGTGACAAGTTAAAAAGAGATGATTAAGGTCTTCCGACCACATGACTTCGTCAACAGAAGATAACCCACCAACAACGTGGCCGTTCCAAGCCCAACGCCTCCGAAGGGGTGTTGTGCTATTCGAGCTGCAAAGGGCAGCCCGGACAACACCAAGCCCGGTCGGAATCAAGGAGTGATACAAACAAAACTAGTTTTAACCCGTTCGATTTATAGCGATCGAACTCATGGTAACAAGTCCGGATACTAATGCCCAGGAACAAGAAGGCCCGCCCATACGACCGCAACAACGAGCCCGTAGAGGAAGGCCCACACGACAGACACAAAGATAAACAACCCAGAGAGGAAGGCCCCGACGGCAACAACGAGCCCGGATAGATGCCCACACGACCGCAACAACGAGCCCGGAGAGGAAGGCCCGCACGACAGACAGACGGACAAACAAGCCGCAGAGGAAGGCCCGCACGACAGACAGACGGACAAACAAGCCGCAGAGGAAGGCCCGCACGACAGACAGACGGACAAACAACCCGCAGAGGAAGGCCCACACGACCGCAACAACGCGCCCGGAGAAGAAGGCTCTGACCGCAACAACGAGCCCGGAGAGATGCCCGCACGACCGACAGACAGACAGATAAACAACCCACAGAGGAAGGCCCACACGACCGCAACAACGAGACCGGAGAGATGCCCGTGCAGCCATTCGACAAGAACACAACGTCTCTTCCGTTGCCCTCGCAGACCGAGCAGTCGAAACCTTGTCTCGAATGGGCGCTTTCCAGTCTCTTCGACACTCCAGAGCAAACGGCACAGACCTATCCCTTGGCGACCTAACCGTCCGACCACACCACCGTTCCCTCGTCCCCTCGACCAACTCCCAACGCCGCAGCACGCGACCGACCGCCTCTGGCGAACCATGTGGAGCGATGTAGCGTACCGTCTACCGCTCTCCCACGTGGAAGCCGACGTCTCCACCGAACTGACTGCGAAAGTAATGCTTAATGGCGAAACCGACGCAAGAAATCCACGGACCACAGCTCTGGAAAAAAAACCACGCAGAACACCCGAAGCGTGTTTGCAGTGGCGACGAAAAAACAGAGAAAAAACAACAAGCCTACGACACACAATGAAGAACGAAAAAGCGAGCGTCCGACGCGGGAATGAAAAAGCCACTTTGCCTACGAAGACACAAAAAAACAAAAGACGCGCGTCGAGCCGTGGCGATCGTGGAAATCTTGGTCGGCACGCCGCAGTCGAGGAAGGATGGTGGCCCCACAGATCTTCTCCTCGTTCCATCGCCACAATCGCCCCACGCTCTCCAATCCCCGCCTTCCTCGGTCGTCGTGCTTCGGCAGCCGCCCACGCATTTCGCTATCCATATTCTCTCCATCTTCATGCATCACCAATTAACGCGTTAGATCGCCAACTTCTTATCCTCCCGTGCCGACCCTTGACACTATACTCTTTCCTCACCAGCCCATCTCGACAAGGTTTCGCCTCCACATGAACACGCCCGATACAACCTCCGACGCATCGTCACCCACACGCCGAACCGCTTCAACGGTCACCTCCTACCTTCTCGACCTTTTCCGAGAGCCCTCAGACGAGCTCTCTGCCTCGCCGGCCTTTCGTTTCGAATCTTCTGCCTCCTTCAAGCGCGTCAGCCATTTCCTTCGAGCTGGCGTATCCCGTAGGCCAAAGTTTCGCTTAACTTCCTCTGCCCTCAACGACTCCTCTTCGTACGACAACCTCAGGATACGGCGTCGTTTAGAACTGCGGCTCTTAGAAGCCACCTCTTCCGTCTCCGTCTCTGTCTCCGTACCCATAGTCACGTCCCCATCTTCGTCCAAATAGACCTCCTCATCCTCTTCTTCCTCGATTTCGGACTGCAGATGTCGCTTAGTCCGAACGTCTTTGGCAGACACGTCCGCTTCGAAGGCCATTTCCTCGACCACTTCCTCTGGCTCATGCTGCTGCTCTTCTTCCTGACTCGAATCAGGCTCCTGTTGCTGTTCCTGCACGTCTTCCGCCTCTGCCTCCGCCTCCTCCAAGTCCTGCGCGTCCACCTGCGTCGCCGCATCGATCGCCTCGGCCACAGCCTCCACCTGTGTCGCCACATCCACTAACGGATTCTGAGGTGGACCTCCCAGCGAAAGCAGAAACATCCGCGCAAAATGACGGATGGCCGGCCCGCCCAACACGTCCTGCTGGCCGAAGTAGGCCTCGTCGTCACCGTAGTGTGCGAGGCAGAAGACGCACAACACAAGGCCGTCCATGGTGGCGTCGAGGTCTGTCGAATACCCTTCCCGCTGTACAAGGTTGTACAGCTCCTCGACCAGTTGCCCCCAATTACGGTTTCGTAGCCTCCCGTTGTCGTCCCTGTACTGCACCAACTCGCCCACTACCTGGATTTCGTTGTTATCCGGCCCATCACCCAGCCAACGGGAAAGCAATCGAGCGACGTGGTTGAGACGCGTCAGGGACTCGATGTCCAAAAAATCCTCGCTCGGAACGATGGGCTCCCCCTCGTGCACGAATGGTTCTTCCGAGTTGTGCATGAAAGCACCGTGTCCCGAGACCACCGCACAGAACAAGCGGAACCTGACCTCCCACAAGTAGCCAAAGTCGATGACTCTTCCTTGCAAAAAACTAAGCAAGGCCGCCCTCAATGCCATCGGTACGGAAACCCTCGCAGAAGTACGAAACAAAGAATGCCGACCGCGTGGAACAAAACCCTAACGCCCGGAAACCAACAAACCGTCGAAAAAACACACAGAAGACCAAAACGTCTTCGGCGAATCGACGTCAACGAACGCTGGAGTGTTTACGACGACGAAAACGAAAGCGTTCGCTTCTACGGGCGAATGACGAAAAACGTACCGCGGCAAGCATTATATATGGATAGATGAGATAGATGCGGTTAATGATGGATGCCGATGGATGTGAATGATTATTGTCGAATCAAATGGAGAAAATGAACACATTAGTGTGTCAGATTGTCTGATTAAATGGACAAAATCGACTCATTCGTGAAAACTAGAGATGGTGATCTCCGGATTTTGTCCGTCGAAAACGATTGATTGATTACAATTGAGATCCGTCCGTCTACAGATCTTTTATGCCTATAATGCGTCCATTCCGTCCATTTGATCTGACAAGTGGATACAAGAAGAGATGATAGATGATCTCCGGATTTCCATTGTAATCATTCGACTTTCGTTTTCGTTTCGTCTGAAAATGATACGTTACCGGTAATGGTGTGTCAGAAAATCGGTTCGCTTGCAAACACTTTGATGGGACGGCAACTACGAAACCGAACGTGAATCTATTTGTTTGTGCATTTTCGCTGTTGAAAAGCTTTGTTTAAAGCAAAAACCGCCAACGCATTTCTCGAGCTATGTGACCGGCTGTTGACGTCAATTACGCATATGATGAAACCGATGATCGATCCGACGGATCTATGTGGAAACGTTTCTGGTTCCTCGTTCTCCCGCGTACAGCGTTCCACAGCCAAATGCCACCATCCATCGCATCACACGCGACATTTTCACACTTTTCCGAGCGTTTTTTGGTCACTGGTGCCGTCAATCGTGAGTTCTTCTGCGCAACATTCAATCGCCGATACGAAGCTCTAGCTCTCCATCGGAAAACTCCTGAGCAAAAAAACCATTCGTTCTATTGACGGCCCTACGTGATTCAGACCTACGGCAAACAACTCGGACTGCCTATTGGTTGGTCTACCTACCCCTGTAGCGCGAGTTGTAGTCCTTCTTTGCAATACGTTCATGTGGACCTAAATCATATTGAATTGCATCATGATTGGTCACTCCGCTGTCACGTTGACTGTAGCTACATGCGATAGACCGCATTTACTTCGCGATGCGAGGATTCGACAAAACAAACATCCGCAAGTGCACAAGGCACGACACAATCCCAACTGCGACAAATTCTTCTTCGTTCTGGCTTCTCGTACCAATGATCAACGGCCCAAAGCAAACCGACAGATAAGTAGAGTGCAACAAACAGAAGGAATGACGATCTCTTTGTCGTCGAGGGGCTGCCGGGACGTCGTCTTCAGATGAAACGTCTTGTCGCGGCTCTTCACAAGCACGCGTCTCCGGTGGACTTGTTATGGCCGCGTTCTCAAACAGAGGAACGTTGTGAACAACGCGCTCCGCTCACAGGTCGAAGAGGTCAGTCGCCTCAGCCTCAATACTTCGGCGTTCAGCGTTCCTCGAGTGTGCGAGCGCGGACAACAAAGTCGAATGACTGTCGAGAGGAGCGTAAGGTACTGTCGAACAATCGATGTCACATCAGACTACATGACAAATATCGCTTGTACTACTGCCATTCGTACTGTAAGGGTTTTGCAGTTCAACAAGTTTGAAATCAACGGCGACACCGTGCAGTACAAAAGCTCGAGAAACGTTGCGCGCTTCCTCGTCGGCCAGAGTGAAACGTGAGCACAAAAGACAACCTTACAGGTGAACGAACACACAGATCATCTGGACCTCTTATTCTGCCAGTGCGATATTACCCGTCTGGCGCAGATAGCCTTTCGTTCGTCATCCTCAGTGTGGATGCCCGGAAAACGAATCATCGAGACGACATCGGTTGTAGGCACGCGCGAGAAAAAACGAAAAGCAGACAGGGTTAGATTAGCGCGAACGATCTTCTTTTGTCGTTGCGACGTGGCATATCTGTATTCTGTTGTCCACAATCACGTTGGCCAACCAGTCCCGTCAGGCCTCGTCTAGTCCATCTTGTCGACAACCTTGATGCTGCTTTGTTAAGAAATCTGGCAGAGATGTGTTAGACTAGAAAAGAAGTCTGTCGTCGCATTTCCTCTGGCTTGCTGCATTTCGAGGACGCACGAGTCTTGCCCCATTTCCCTCAAATGGCTCACAACACTAGTTTGAGGCTCGAGTCGAACGAGGATTTGATCTTGACGAGTTGAGCCAAACGGCCGAGTCGCTTGCTTTGTGCGTCGGAATGAAACGAAGAACAAAACACGTTGACATGCAGAAGGAGCAATCCTGCTGGGTGAGCAGATGCGTAAGACGTGGGCTTTGTGCCTCGAAAGCGCTTCTTCGTCGCGAAGAAGTGCAAGGGCATCCATCCATCGGGAAGGTTTCGCAATCCTGATAGACGAGGTCACATCGTACGAAAACGTAAAAACCCAATTAAGAAGACATCCAAGCGCATCCGACTGTACGACGTTGCCGCTCTGACAGATTGATCCCGCGGACGGACGGTGCTGTCGGCGACACGAGCTCGTTCTGTCCGATGACGCGCAAGAAGGAATCTGGAGCGTACTTGTCATAACCTTCCCGAAAGTGAAGCTCCTTGTTCGGATGCACACGTGCCGACGACGCTGTCAGGTGTCGTCACAGAGAACTGGAGATCTCTGAGCACGACGCAGCCCCTTGCCGGTGGTGCCTCGTACAGCCTCAGGGGTTCTCGCATTGAGCTCATGACATCTATCGTTCGAGAGGAGCACGAGTGTCCCGCGCAACCAGTTGATCCATTCACCGTGAAATGTCGCGTCTGCGATGGGACGGACGAAGATCCCGGTGGCCCAAACGCAGCGAATGCCCTTGGCTGCCTGCGCTTACCCGCACCGTTCCGCATACGCGAACCCGCAGGGTCCTGTCGTGTGACGGCGCTAGATGTTCAGAATCCGTTTACAACTGAACGATGAACGTACATACGTTGTGGAAATGCTCTAAATGCCTGCCGGCCATCTGTGTAAGAATCGAGAAGTCTGTCACTGTGAGTCGAACTCCATGCCCCTCAACTCAACTTTCAAAGCCATCCGGCACTCTCATGAAAACGACGCCGGCTTCACAGGGCAAGGATGAAAGCATGGACACATAATTCGCAGGCTCAACCATCGAAACGGTACGAAAACACTAATAGATTCTCCGAGATCTTCGGAATGTCGAGAATCTTATTCTGTACAACTTTCGGAAACTTGACGGGCGCCTTATTCACTCTATCCCATGCAGCAAGGCGAAAACGAGATCTAGAGACAAGCAGTACATCGATTTGTTAAGATATTAATGGCAAACTAAGAAAATAGCGAGGAGAGGACGTCGACCGCGCCTCCCTTCGCCGCAAACGCAACACGTGTGCGAGTTCTGTTCTGTTGTCGTGGTGGATCGAGATCCTCTGTTGATCGGCGCCCTCACTGGCGCCGTTTAGATTTCTGCCGAGCGCCGAGCGTGCCCGTCGTCGCTCTCTTCCATCCGCGCAGCTTCTCGAGCAGCTTCAGCAGTCTGGGCGGTCGCCTGATCCTGAGGTATACGTTCGGATAGACATCCATCTCGTGAGGAAAGCCGTCTCCGAGGCGAAACTTCACGTGGACCGTCAGCTTTACGTACTTGGCGTCGACCAGGCCAAAGACTGGACACGTCGTGTTCAGCCTCTTCGATCCGAACTTGTCGGGTTCGATGAGTCCCAGCGCATCCAGCGCGTGTTCCCTGTTCCGCTGCCAGACCTCCACGGATTGCCCTTCACCGTCGGGCGGAATGACCTTCACCGAGACGACCTCGCTCAGGGGGAAACTGAGTCGACCGTCGCGGCCGATGGTGATGCGAATGCGGAAGCTCTCTCCGGCATTCAGCACATACACCGGGTGCCTGGGCAGGAAGTCGTCGGCAAACCGCCGGATCTTCGCCGTGCTTCTCCTGTGGAACGGCACACTCGAATCGGCACCGGGCGGAAAGCGCTCAACGGAGACCCAGTGGTCAAGGTAGCCGGATGCGACCTGACGGGCCATCCGCCTATCCAGAAGGGAGACGCCTCCCGGATATCTCACGCGGTCGCCAGAGAACTGCACAACAGAGTTCGTGTGCGGGAAGAGTGAAACCGATGAACTCACATCTCGGGGCGTTTCTCTGGCGGCCGAGTCTGTGGTCGCGGGCAGGCTTCCGACGTCGACGTCGAGGGAAGCTGCGCCGCCGCTCGGCAGTGGACTGACTTGTGTGCGTCGAGTTGCGACTCCGTCGACGGAGCCCCCGCCGTTCTCGCAGACGTCGTCTCTGCGACCGCGGCCGTCGGAATCGCCGCGGTCGTCTTCGTGTCCGGCGGCGAAGGGATGACGAATCGTCGACCGGGAGGCCATCTTCTTCGTGTGTTGCGTCGGCACAGGAGGAAACGGCGACGCTCTTCTGTCTTGATGTCTGTCTGCTTCAGTTCCACTGTCCTCTTGCGCCGACGGTGGACACACGGCTGCGAGGGCAACGGTTCTCACACTCGGTGGGAATTCTCCAGGAAATCGAGAGGCGAATCGTCTTGAACGTTGTACAAATCGCCGCAAGACTGACGCAACGGTTGGCCGAAATGCCGAGCTGCTCCAACTTTCTGCGGACAGCAGACAGCCGTCGGGGATGGTCGTTATTCAGTTTAACGGCAAACGCGAGAATCTTCGCGCAGAACCACAGTCTCCGGTTCTTATGCAACGAAGGCAGTAGATGCGACAGCTCAGCGACACATCGACAACAAGTGCCAGTTCATGTCGCGTCGGCACAGCAGAGCCTTCTGGAAGTTCACCAAACCACCCCACAGAGCCACGGCACGGCACGGCAAAGGACGTCCGACGTCTTCGACGCCTCTTGTGAATGGGCGATGGAGCCTCTGTCGGAGAAGACGAACTTAAAGCAGTCGGTGTCCGTCTGTCCATGCGCTCAGAGCCACAAAGAACAGAGAATCACTTCGGCGGTAGACGCGGTTAGGTTTTGCACAGCGCTGCCTTCCGAGGAGCGCAGAGAAGCCGACGGTGCGATCCGCCTGTACGCATCGTTCAAGTCCTTCGAGTCAGCAAGCCATCTATCAATCTGCAGGTCGCGCCGTGTGCGTCTCCATTCTGGAAGAGGGAGGTCAAAGAGCATCGAGTGAAGTTACGGCGAGAAGCGGAATGAAGGTTGCGATGATGAAGTTCATCCAGTCCATTGATCATCCTCGGTGCGACTAGATGGCATTCGATCGGCCACTCGATTCGCCGGAACCGCATACGGGACAAACGGTTGTCGGGAAGCGACCAAGGAGCCCGCCCAAATGACACTTGCCTTTTCTCTCTTGAAGACTTGACTGGGTTGAACTCTGTCCTGGAGTGCGAGAACGGTACGATCTGGACTCGAAAGGACACGCAGCAGGACGGTGCCTCTTGACTCGGACAATTGAGGCACAGCCAATCATCATGGACCTGCCTGCGTTCCAAACAACGTTGCCAGTTCTGAGTTCAAACAAAGCGTACGTAGACGGACAGATCAGCCAGTCACCTCCGGCAAGGCGGACGTTTGTCGGCCTCTATGTTGACTCCACAGTAGATGATGACACGCTTCTTCGTGTACTCTGCCTCGTCGGCGGGGCGAAGGATGAGTCCAGCTTCGCGGACGCTCGGCAATCCTTTCATGTGCCTTGATCCATCTCTTCTTTCCTATAGAATGGTGATGTCCACCTGATGGCTGGAGTCAGCAAGAGTGACTTGGCCGCGCTGCTGTCGCCTCATGTCCCGGCCTGAAGTCTTCTCGGCATCTGAGCGAAAGTGACTAGCTGCTCTTCTCAGCTGCGTCTTCCGCTCGTGTAGCGAGCGCTATTGCCCCTCAGAGAAGAAAATGTGCTGCGCTCCACCCACCTTGCGATTGCGTCCAGCGCAAAAACGAGACGCCTTCGAAGTACTGCAAAGCCGAGAACAAGATACGTACGGTGCAGCGGGGACCAGATTCGCTTGCTCTCCCTCGCTTCAGAATGCTCTCCTGCAAGAGACGACGATCGCGAATCACGAAACAGAGAACGCAGCTGCACGGTCGTTCGATGTTGATCTTAGACGACGTTAATTGTGACATTGACCGCCATCTCCTCCGGCTCTCCAGAATACCGTTCGTTGCTGCTTCACCTTTGCAGAGGTCACTCAACGAAAGCTGATGCGCTGATTCCACCAGTGCATTCGTTTCATCAGCTGTCCTTTTGCTTCTTCGTGCTGCGACTCCTATTAATTGCTGAAGGTCACCCTCTCCGCAGTCATTCGCAGTCATCGCTCCTATCTCAGGTCTCTCATGCGAAGGTATATACCAGACGGCGCGTTCCAGGCACGTCGGCAGCGGGATTGCTCGGCGAAAGGCGCATCAACGATGTTCATCTGGCGACCCTCCATCCGAGGGATGCTCTCGTGACCTGCGAAGGCGAGAGCTGTCACGTCACCAATCCACCGAGGAGACGTGAGGCGAGAGTCCTTCCGACGATCGTTGTCATCCAGTGCACGGAACCCGGAGAGCAGACGAGAGTGACCCAAGAGATCCTCGAGTCGACAGACGACGGGTCCGCGTTTTAAGTCCGTCCTTCGGCGTCGGATGACACCCAAAGAATCCACAAGCCCTCTGCTGCTCCACGTTTCTCTTCCGAGGCGAACGCGTTCTCCAAGCGCGTCGCAGCAGAAGGCGACAGCGAACGGAGGAGGAACGCGTCCATCCCGCAGGCAGCAAAGGAGATCGCGTTCCGCAGTGACTGAGGATGGACTGGGATGGATGGTCTGGCAATTCGGAGCGTCATCAGACCCACCGCCTTCTCGTCCGACAGTAAGATCGTGTGCTCAGACTTGACGTGACACGATCGGAGATGTGTGACAGGAACGACGTGGAAAACCCATCATGGATTGCGAAGGATTCGGCGTGATTGCTGAGAAACCCGCACCAAGACCGAACGGCAACTACGACGGTGCCGTCATGCTTAAGACGGAGAGACTCGACAGCTCCATTCGACGAGAAAGCGACCCTTGCGACGCCTGAATTCTCGCCTCCGAAGTGCCGCTGTTCTTCTATCTGTTCAGGCAATTGCAAAGGAAGGCCGTGTATGCAGGTGCCTGTGATCGTTATGAATCTCTCTCTGCTCGCAACTCCACGTCGAAACAGAAGATCTTTGTCTTGTTCGGAGAAGAAGGACCGTAGTCTCGTGAAATCGAAGATCGGAGTCCACCATTCACTGCGTCGGAGATCCGTTCCGCGAAAATGGCTGTCCATGTCTTTGAACGGAAGACATGGCCGTCAACTACGTCTCACTGACGATTCGGACTGAGATCGGCACTGGATGTTACCGAATCTGCATCTCCCTACTGACACAAAACGAACGCATGTTCCCGCCACGTGGAGGTGGAAAGAAGCGCCCCCAAACCTTCGAGGCCTTTACAGCAAGTCACTGTTCTGCGCATATCCACTGTATCTACCTCTGGCGAGATACACGACCAGTGAACAGACGCTGGAGGGCAATTTTAAAATGACCGATTGGCCGTTTTGATGCTATTCGATGACAACGCGTCAATGTCCGTCGCCGTCACTGCTTTCGACGCACTTCGAATACTATACTTCTACCAGACGCGGCTCGATTCGAAGACGTTAACGTTCTTCGACATCGCTTAGGCATCAGAACTATCGACTTCATTCCAGCGACCGCTGGCCTTTCGAAATGCGTTCGTCAGTCCTCAGACACCTATCGGACGAAGATTCGCCGAAGGCTTGTCTTGACGTCCTATGGACGCCCGTCGACCTCTGAAGGACGCCGTCCGCAGACGCAGGACGATTCGATACGCGTCGACTGGCGAACGGATTCGACTGGAAGACGCGCTCTGCCCACACAGCTCCACTGTCAGCGTGTGTCGATGGAAGAATCGCCTCTCTGCCTCACTGTATGTCTAAGGGCGCATTTGCTCGACAGGAGCGGAGCTCGCAGAGGGAAGCGGCTGCGAGGGTGAAGAACAGCGACGAGGACGCCGTTCTCTCGCTGCTGAGAGTCGGCCTCTGTACGATTCCTTCACAGAAGGGGCTTGAGCCGGTGATGGCCCCCACAGCCGGACTCCCTCGCGAGCCGCCGCAGCACAGATGGATGTTGGTTGCCGGGGTCGAAGTTGCGTCGTACTGCCTCGAGGACCCTCTCCTCTGCATGCGAGTACACCGAAGACCTGGTCACAGATGTCCGACTGCCACAGACAGACGCGTTCTCGCCCCCCCCCGCGAGTCGGACCGAGCCCGCGGATTCCGGAAACGAGCTCTGCTGGCGGACAAGAAACGCTTTTTGCGATTTGACGGGTACGGCGCTTCCGCATTGACCTCGTTCGGATCGCGAGGCAGCCGCCGGTCGGGGCGCTGTACGTGCCGAGCAGTTTCAGAGCGGCGGAGAAGCAGGCTCACCTCGACAGATCTCGCTGTCAGGACAATCTCGCCTCTCCTGCTGACCTGTCGTGTCAAGAGACCGCGGATGTCCGTGGCAGAGATGTGACGTGGCAGGCGTATCCGAGCAGATCGTGCAGGTCCAAGGCGAACCGTCTCGCCGAAGCACTGTCTCCACAAGAACGGCCGGCGACAGCAGAGAAATCACTGGCCGGCTGGTGGAGAAAAATAGTCAGCCGTCCACATATAGCGAGCGCCTTCAACCGTGAGCGTTGCCCCCCAGCTGCCAACACTGCCGTAGAATCCGCCTCGGCTCGTATTGGATTCGCACAGATCCGATGCCGTCGCAAGGCATCCGATGCGTCCACCGTCCCGGATCGCGCGCATCCTCCGCGCGCCTGTGCGGCTCTCCGCCAGCCTGCGCGACGACGTGGAAGATCCCAGGAAACGGGCACACGTGTGGTGCCCCTTCGCGGAAGATTGTGTCATGCTGACGCTGGTTCATCTATCCTGCGCTATAAAATGGACCGAGCAAGACACGTTTTCCATCAAAAAACAACTCTGCTCCTCTGCTCACCCGTTCGCTCTCGAGGCGCCTTTCCTCGTTTTATCGCAGTCGCGAGAAGACAAAGCACCGCCGGCGAAACAGCACAGTTATCTAGTGTCGACGACGATGCACGCCAGACACTTCGCCGCTGAACTCGCCGAGAACGAAACGAGTAAGACGCGCGGTTGGCGGTCCGTCCCTGTCGGGTCGCAGCCGAGTCCGACGCGCGTTTGCATGTGCCCATCGAGCCGCGCTCTTTTCTTAGATCATGTTCGTCCCGATGGACGGCGAGGGTCAGCCCGAGAGGAAACGCCTGAATGTGCGACGAGAGAGGTGGGTCGGCCTCGGAGACGCGCACAGAGCGCTCGCATGTGTAGGTCCACAGACCTCGTTGTGAGTCGCTGCAGAGCTGTCATGAGTTTACATCATCCATAGAATCCGGATGCATGAGGGTCCTCCTTCGAGCTGAACGCCTCAGCAAAGCGTATCCGTCTCACGACAAGCTGCTGTTTGGCAGAGGCAAGAGGGCGTTCGCATACGATGACGGCGGCGAGGATGACGAGATCGTGTTCGGATCGAAGGAGGGCGAGTACTGCCTTCTCAGGATCAGGGTCGAGAATTCACAGGCTGGCAGACCCCTTCCACTGGGCAGCATCGTCGACGTCCAGATGCTCTACCAGTCTGGACTCACTGTGAATCTCAAGACGGCTGAGCAGAAGGGAGGTCCTTATCGCAGGGAGGTGGTGGTCCTGCTCGAACCGGAGACGCTTCTGCGAAGGGTCACGAGCGGATCGCCTGCAGACATCGGCAAAGCCGTCAGGAGAGACGCGAGATTCCAGCTGCACATTCGGATTGCCCTGGGCGGCACGGACAGGGTCGTCGACATTTCGAAGACCCTGTCTTGGCGGACGGTGCTGCGCTCCAAGGCACTGTTGCGGGGACCGCGGGAAGCGGGTCTGGAAGCGCCGAGGTGCACGTCACATGTCATCGGAAGCGGATTTCGCTTTCTCTGCTCCAAAGCAGCCAGTTTTCATCAGCAGGTTAAAAAAGCATCGCACTGTCGCGCCGTGCGTCGTCAACGTACTCGCAGTTCAGAGATGTCATGGCGCGCGAGTTTTTAGTTCGCACATGAATGGGGTTGGGTTCCAACATTTTTCACTGCGTTGAATATTCCCACCGAACGCCAGCGAATACGCTGGGTTCGGCCTGTGGAAATTGTCGCCGCCATGTCTCACGAACTCGACGCGACGCGCCGAAGACACGGAGATCGGTCATCTGCCTGTCTATCTGTCGCGAGACCGTCACATCGCGCATCGACACGTCGAATCGCCTCGCCAGTAAACAGTACGACAGGCATTACGGCCAAGCGATGTCACATCAAACGAATGATAAATGAAAAGTCAGATGTCAAGCAAGGCCCAAGGGTGGAGACACAAAGTCAAGCGAGAGTGTTCATGGACTCCATCCACTTCATCTTAGGTGTTTGAAATCTGCCACACTGATTGGTGACTGAACGTGCATTCGTGCGCTTATGCAACCCGGACTAAAGGGGATTGGTGATGAGCTTAGAGACTAGAGTGTGACTGACGATCGGCCAGACACACGCATCAGAAACTTGCGTTCCAGGACACTGCCGACGAGGCGGGCGGATGCTGCACCTTGTCGTGGACACGTGTCCGGTTCTTGGCAGGGTGATTTGCGTTCTCCGTTTTGGAGGAGTGAAAGAGGAGCCCGGCTCCCGGAATATACTGTCTACACTTCCAGTGCTTCCGACAGATACCCTGTGCCCCGAACAGCAGCGCAGATTTGGCTGCGGATATCGTTCTCCAGCAGATCGTCTTGGCGATGTCGACTTGACGATCAGAGTCAACCAGCTCGACCTTAATATGCAGTTGAAATCTCGCATCCCGATGGCCTGACCTCTCAATATCCGAGGGAGACCCACTGGACACTCTCCTTCGAAGCGCCTCCGGTTCCATCACGACCACCACCTCTTTACAGAGTGGACGCGTCTCCACTTCGGCGATTCTCAGATGGACGGTGCCTCCGGACTGGTAGAGCATCTGGACGCCAGTGATGCTACCGATCCGAAGGCGTTGGTTCTCCTGCGAGCTCTCGATGCGGATTCTGAGCAGGCAGTACTCTCCGATGACGGAACCGAACAGGAATCCGTCGTTCAGGGTGCTATCGGGAAAGGTAAAGGCGTCCTTCCCTTTGCCGTACAACAGGACATCGGGAGAAGGATACGTCTTCGTTAATCGCTCTGCATTAAGCGACACGGTGACGCATCCGCAGTTCGAAAGAAAGGAATCGACGGATCGGATGACCTAGATGAACAACCGACCTCGCTCACGGAGTCTCGCGCAATGGCTCTTACCTTTGGCGTCGAATACTGAGGCGTTGCGCTGTGAGCTGTTGTTTCCTGTCCGTCCACGTGGCGAACATCTACATCCATGCATGCTGACGGCGGTCGAGATGCAGGTCCGGCGTTCCGCGGTGATGCGGGCGTTCGGAATTGATCGCCTTGGACCGACCGGGCGCGAACGAGCGGGCGTGGCTTACCCTTTTGGGCTGCCTGCGCTGCTGTCATGGTGATTGATGCTCTTGGATTGGATGATGGTGGAGACTGGAACGAGTGCCACGTCCGTCGCACCGACGGCGTCGCTGTGGCTTTGTGGCTCGAATTGCCGAAGGCGTCGAAAGGGTTTCAAAAGAGTCAAACACTGAACTGTCGGAAGAAGAGACTGGCCGTCTTTGTAAACGCCCCAGTGACGTGACTGAGAAGCTGACGAAGCTCGCTGACGTACCAGCAGTCTGGCAGCTGCGTTTCACGTCGTTCCAGACAGCTCGGACTCTGACGAGGTGGATGACAGTCGAAAGCCACGAGTTGACCCGGGAGAATCAGGACGCAATGGCCTGTCTGTCCGGTGTCATGGTCCGGACACTGGCTGACTCGATGCTGCGGCATCCCGTTCCAGTCAACGAATGCCAGGCCATTCAGGGACTCCTAGAGAAAGGCCGCGGGGCCGCGGAGCTCGTGGCTGTTCGTTCTGTTCTTGACGTCAGCGTCGCCCTTGAGGTACGAATCACGTTGTTTGTAAGTTCCTGAACACATGCCGTCGTAGGTTTGATGTGACGGCAACAGGGTGTGCTCGTTACCTCTGCTCAGCCGGTCTGCTACTTGAATTGCTTCAGCCGTGCCTCGCAACGTCGCTGTTTCTGTCCTTCGACGCGTGTCTGAGAACATTGGAAGAGAGAAGAGATGATGATTGGACTCCGCATACTTGGATGACTGGTTGTCCAGATCCGCTTGTCGTTATCGCCATACAACAGCTGCAATTTATTCCTCCTAATACAGGCATTCATCTTCAGTTGGCGCTCGACAGACTGATGGGTATCGTGAAGAACAGACACCCCGTGGCAAGGTCAATCGCACATTGGTTGGTATTGCCAGTCTTCCACGGCTTCTTAGTGGCGCATCTAGACCGGCGCGGTGTCTTCGTCAGCAGATGAATCTGCGATGATGCGCTGATTCGTTGTTGCATCATTCTTTGCCTTCGGCGTAAGTTCGCCAGACAACATCTGAGTAAGCAGGCGGCATCACTTCGTCATCGTGGACATGACAGTGTCAGCGACGGCAACGATTTCTCGGCTTCGATCTTCTTTAGGACGAATCTCAGCGATACGAACCGCGCGTCAATACCGTTTCGGATGAACAGGCTGCGAGTCTCTTAACGTTTCGTAGGGACCTGACTGGACACAAAAGCCAAGAACGACATACTGGTTCACCAAAAGATACGAGCACGACATGTCTTATGCTTCAGAATAGCGAAAACCAAAGATTCTAGGAAATGCAAAGCTGGTCACATCAGAAATGCCCGAAATATTGACAAGCGCTAAAAAGACATGCGAAGCTCCCTGTCGAGGCAACCGCCATGCGGTTATTTGGGATAGAGATGTATGTACGGAAGCGCCGAGAAGGGCTGATTCCCTGGGTTATTCACTCGCTGTTTGAAGTCCAAGTAGAATCCCGCGCTATGCGCGACGATACCGACAAGTTTCCGAAGGTCTTCTGTGGGAATCTGAAGAGCAAACTTGGTATTCGCGTGAGGAGACCGAACAGCGACGTCCTTTGTTGCCGAGGACACGCTGAACGTTTTGCCAAGTAATCCCTGAACAAATTCATCGTGTCTTCTGTCCTTGATAAAAGTGAGATGTGGATCGAGGAAGGTCGTTCGGACGGCGTCGGGGAGAACGAGGATGCGCCTTCGTGGTGCCAAGGTGGCAGTGGAGAACCGGTAGTAGATGTAGACACACCAGGGGAACATGTCTTCGAGGCCGCTTTCCTGGATCTCACCCACCACTTCTTGCATCAGCTTCTTCGACGCAGCGTCCGCCGAAATGCGCGAACTCGACAGGTCATGGCAAACAACGGGAAGTCCGAGTTCGTCCAGCGAAGGGAGCTGATAGAAATCAAGATCCCGCTGCAAGTACTCGGCGGATATGCTCGGCATGGTACCCTTACAGTCGCCACCTCTACGACATTGTCTTCCCTCAGGCATTCGGACTCGAGAGTCATTCGTACCTGTAGATTTCGAGTATCCAGGCAAACGTCCTGGGGTTGCGGTCGATGTAGAGGGGCTGACTCCTCTGTCCGGATCTTGGGCATTCCCTCAGCACCTTTGCGATAAGAGAGTCGGGGTAGTTCTGAACGGTGTGATGCAAGAGTTTGAATGTTTTGCCGCTGACGTCGACATAGACGAGTGTCTGACTCGTGGAAGCGTCAGGTGTCGATCCAGACATCTGCTCTGACTGAGCAGCAGCTGCGGACATTTTGCCTTGGCGTCAAACAAAACGAAGAACTGCGACCGAAGAAAGACGAACGCGTTTCTAAACGCGACCAGTTCGAGAGAGCATCATCGGTGAAGTGACACTGTGTTTGGGACAACGTTGGGCTTTGAGCAGATATGACGAGGAGGTCATGACGGACTGTCATGTCGGTCATATCCGAAACCCGTTCCTCTGAGAAAAAGGATAACGTGTCAACGAGCAAAAACCTACCTGCGTAAAGTGTTAAACCGGCCTTTGCCTGTATTCTAAATACTTCACCTGTTATCGGTTCGGGGGACAGAATAGTGTTCGAGCGTGGAGAAATGTGTCCTGAAGGAAACAACACGATGTCATGCATGTTTATGTAGACGCAGGCAGCATCACACTTCTCGGAGAAAGTGCGTTTGGAGACGTTGTCAGGAATGCGTTGTCGAGGATATTGCCACAAATCTTAGGTTCGCAGAAATTGTCCGTTCTGTATACCCTTGGCACCTGCGTTTTGCTTTGCGCCTACGTCATTCCGACTCGCCGGCGAGACAATTCTTCTAAGAAATGGAGAACTGGCGCCGGAGAAGGACTCCGTACACCGTTGTCAGACGAGGTCTATGATAAACCCTTACAATGCGTGCAGAATGCCGTAGACGTTAAAAACCACCCACCGTTCCATCATCCACGGAGTGCGATAGATTCCTAATGAATCTGTGAAGATAAAGGCGCGAAAGTCACTTAGAATGAAATGATACTTCACCGAAAGACAAGGAAAACGCATCTTGTGTTTTGGCGAAGGGGCTGTCGAGGAACGCGACAGCACGAGACAAATTGGCTGTAGAGAAGCTGATGGTATCGGCGTCTGAGAACGAAGCACAAGAAACCTCCCTGTGAGGATCGTGCCAGGAATGTCGGATCAATGGGCTAAAGGGCGAAGAAACAGGAATGCGAGCTCCTTGAAAGAGAAGTCTCTGAGGGCGTTGGGGTTACTCCAGTTGTCCATGTTTCTCGCCTCGGTCAATAACCCAAGGCCTCTTGCTTCGTCCCTTATGATCTCGACGAAGTCGTCCGTAGGCGTTTGAAGCGTAAACCGAACTCCCTGGTTGGCTGCGTCCGGTTGCGGATAAAAGGTTGTCTCAGGATAGTATTGATTCTGGCCGTTGAGCACCCCGACGAATTCATCGTGCCCTCTGTCCTTAATAAAACTGAGCTCGGCATCGAGTTTGGTTTCCTGGACAGCGTCTGGAATCACGAGAATCCCCCTACTCGACTGCGAGCCGTCGGTGGAGAATCGATAGTAAATGTAAACGCGCCAGGGGAACATGTCTTTGAGGCCGCTTTCATTGATCTCTTCCATGATCTGTCGCATCATCTTCTTCGACGCCTCGTTTAACGGGCAAGGCAAGGTGCTGGAAAAAGCGGTCAGTCCGAGTTCGTCCAATGAGGGGAGCTGATAGAACTCGAGCTCCCGCTGAAGGAACTCGGCGGACATTTTGGGCATGGTGCTCTCACAGTCGCCGCCCCTATAGACGGCGTCCACTCTCATAGAAGGGATTTGCAAACGTTACCTATAGATTTCGAGTATCCACTTAAACGTCTGGGGGTGGTGGTCGATGTGAACCGGTGGTCGAAGTTGTTCCGCGCTACCGAGATGTGGGTTCGCAGACAGCACCTTTGCGATGTGAGAGTCGGGATACTTAAAGACCGTGTGGCGGAGCATTTGGAACTTCTCCCCTCCGACTAGAAGATCGACAAGCGTCTGATTCGTCGACGAAGGTCTCGCGTGCGACATTCTCTCTGCGCGAAGGGATGTTGAGGACACTCCGCCTTTTGCGATTGTAACAGAGCGGAAGCTCCGACGGGTTTCTTCGTAAACCCAATAAATCCCGCAGAATCGCCGATGTCGTGTCAGAAAAACGGACCCCTGTCACTAAATTCGTCGTTCCTTCGTTGGTTGACAAAAATGAACGCGTTCTCCCTCATCACATCACGATTGAGCATCAAGCTCGTCTCTCTCTCACTTTCTAATTTGCTTTCTTGTTTGTTACCTTCTGTCCGATGCTTCCGTTCAACGACGCTGCGGCCGCATAGAGATCTCCTCCACGAGTGTTCGAAGGTGAAATGAGACGACGCAGCTAAACAGATCGGTGACCACATGGGTATAACTTCGAAGGAGACGGAAGGAAAGATGACTGGCGGTCGACCCAAATATCATCGACGAGTAGGGCAGTGTCTTCGACAAAGGCATTTCTCTGGGAAATGCGGTTGGTGCGAGTGATTACGATTCACGGGAGATAGAACAGAGGAAATTCTGCAG
Source organism: Botrimarina sp. (assembly GCA_965263145.1). GTDB lineage: Bacteria > Planctomycetota > Planctomycetia > Pirellulales > Lacipirellulaceae > CAYGQU01. The sequence goes on along the minus strand of CBDHGO010000003.1, from coordinate 61,534 downwards.
AGCGTGTCCCTTGGGTCAGTACAGATAGCATCTGCGCTTCAGAATCGCCGGAGTTACTAAAGCAACGCCCGTTGACGTGAAGGCAAGGATGGGTTTGTGCTGAGACAATTCGTTTCTTGCATGGCTTCAATGGTGCGATTTCGCAGGTTATCGGTGTGTTCGCTTCCACTTCCGAATTGGTGATTGAACAGGCGACACACCATTCTTGGTTGCGCGGTATCAACAAGACCTTGGGATGCCTGGACTAAGCAGCATGGGGTTCATGTCGACCTGACAAACGCGAGGCTGCTGCGAAACGCTGATGATGTGGCGCGATGCTTACGGAGGTATGCCGCCGTTTTGCCATCTCATCGATCAGCCACCGTCCGTCGACCTAAGTTGTCCAAAGCTCGAGTAGCGTGGGTCCCATGCTTCCCACGCAGACAACGGCTCCATAGCCGACGTTGCCCTAAGTTGACTCTCCGCCAAGAGCTGACCTCCGCTTCGGGAAAGGTCATCTCCTTTCTATGCCGCAGATTGATTGGCTGGAGCTTTTGCCGTCGTCCATTCCGGCACCTCCGGAGCCCAGGAGACCAAGACCCGTACCGGAGGCGACAGCTCGGTGTGCCAAACTGCAGAATCCGGAAGGACTCAGAGTCCCACGCAGAAGCCGCTAGGCCGATACCGCGTTTCCAACGCCACTATGGGGGCCATCGACGAGATGACTGGTTCCGCCGACCGAAGAGGGAACTCCGGAAGCGTTGTACCGGGCGGCAGCGTCGAAACGCGTCATCTCGTCGAGGCCTTCAGCGTCACAGACGCTACGTCGGTCGCCTCCGCTGTACACCGGGGATCGACTTGATTCTTGCAGCGCGAAGCAAGCGGACTGAGTGAAAAGGATGAGGAAGTGGGCGAACAAAGGACCAAGAAGCAGCACCGCAAAATGGGCAACAATCTTCTAGAATATCTTCCCTGTGAAGAATCGGGCGTTGGTGGCAGATGTAGTGTAGTGAGGTGACTGTGAACGTCAACCAGACGGCCGAGTCCGGACCGGATGGCGAGCCGCGCAGGGAAACTCTGTCAGCAATGGCTATTTACATAGCTAGACAGATACAGCATGGCAGTTCCGTTTAAATACCCCGGATTAGGATGGTCACATGATCACGTAAGGCACATCGTCACACCTCTGTCACACCTCTCGTCCTGCGCTCCAATGGTGTTCTGCTTGCGTGGCGCCACAGGGACGGTTGGCGCGCCAGCAGCGACTCCTCGCCAGATGACTCGAGGCGGAACCAGCGACCCTTCACACCGACAGCATGATGACTCATTTACCGAGAGAGAGAGAGAGAAGTTCGAGATTTCATGGGCCTCCTTGCTAGGAGCATATGAGTAATGACCCATGTACAAGTTGGTCAGGACAGTACAGTGTCAGGGACAGCAGTAGAGCTATTTCCAATCTGACTCACGTTCACGGAACCGCTTGGCGAGCACTTGGCGTAAGAATGCGGCAAGTGACGTGAGCGAGTCCAATAGGAATAGAGGGCACTCGGAAAAACAGTCAGGACGTTGCGGAGCATAAGCAGGACAGGAAAAAAGATGAAAGCGTGATTCCACCTGATGACAGTACGGACACAAGTAGGTATTTGAGAGTCCTCGATGGTATAATGGGGCGGCTAGTGACAGTTGATTGTTCAAGAATTGGCAAAGAGGTGAGAATTCATATCGGGTAAACAATTGCACCCATCGGGGGTGGATAGAACGTTCCCATCCAAGGAGGCGCACTTGTAAGGAGAGATCAGTGTTGTTCCATTGGCGGCTTGGGAGACAGCGGACGTAAGTTTGCGCTTGTGATCGGAAACAACGGCGTCTGGATGGTGAGATTATCAATTAGGTGTAGATTGTGAATGTGTAGCGGTGCGGATCGTAGTCGACGATGGAGGAGCGGATCATGCGGAGGTCTTCAGCTTGGACAAGGCGAAGAGGCGGCAGGGAAGCCACGGATAGTGGTGGGGTGACGGTAGGGAGACTCGGGGCTTGGACGAGCAACTGGAGGAGGAGGAGATGACTGAGGTCAGGCAGGCAGACAAAAGCAACGGCATCTTCGGACGATGTCATCTGCCGAGGGAAGTCACGTCACCGCGCAAGTATTTAATGAACAATCTGGACCTTATAGGACTTCTCTCCGGACAGAGAAAAGTCTTCCGCCGAATTCGTTTTCGCTGCGCAGCCTGACCGGCGACAGATCCCTTTTGTTCTTCTCCGGAGTTGTCCAGAGGCGCCAGGCAACGATAGAGAAAATACGAAAAGTGTGATAAATGTCACATGTGATGTGACTGATGTGACGTTTGACTGGATGTTTCAGGTCACGCTTTTCACACTTTTAATGTTGGGGGTCGGTTTTCTCGTCTCGGCGAGCTGATTCTTGCTAGATTGGTCTCGTTGCGTGAATCGGACATGAGAGGAGACTTCAGCATAGTTGGTTGCTATTGGCCAGACTCTGCCACAGAATGGCCCAAACAGTAGAGCTTGTGTTGGCATCGGGGAAGCTGACCTGCTCTTCGCCCACCGCCGAGCCGTCCTCGCTAGATGATGCACCTTCGTGGATTCTTCCTTGGTTAGCCATTTCTTGTACGCAGCGGTCGTCTTTCTTGGCTAAGGGCTTTTCCTCAAGGCGGGATCCAGGACGGGCGAGAAAGGCTCTGATCAATCGCAGAGACGAGCGCGGAAATGTTCGCAGAGACCGAGTTAAAACTAAGGTTCGGAGGCAGAAAGCGCGCAAGAGTCATCAACAGAACACGGCAAGTCGGCAGAGAAACTCACAGATAAACGCGCAACAGACAACAGTCAGTTAGATGCCCATAGAGTGCTACCTCGGGGAGCGGGATGTCTTCTAGAGCTTCAAGCGGCACTTTTATACGATCTTCCAGTCACCGAAGAAGCTCAAGTGCTTCGCCACACGCTTCATCCCGCTGCTAATCGATCCTATGGTCCGCGGACCTGTAGCTAATTGACTCCATAGTTCGTCAAACCAGGATCATCCGTCGCGTCACAACACTCCGTCCAGAAACTCAGCGCACCTTCATGTCATACCGGTCGGTGTTAGTGACCGCACGCATCCCCACCCACTCCCTGTTCTTCATTGAACCGACTCTCGCTCTCTTCCGGAGTCATTCCAGAAGCTTCAGGTAACGGTTCAGAAAGGTTTGAGAGAGTGTGTGATGTCCCATGCGAAGTGATTGGCGTGACGTCAAGATGAATGCTCAAGCCGTAAAGTCAGGCTTTTCGGTGAGGGCTCGTTCTGCTCTTCCGGCGAAACGAATACTCATAGAACTTATGGGAAAACAAAAACGAGAGGCTAAGGTGCGCAGTTAAAAATCATTACAATTGTCCGAAACGTTTCCATCAACACCTCACGGGTCTTCTGATTATTCAACAAAGACATCCGTAGCGGAAACAGTTCGCCAGCTGTCTCAGGCCACCCTACCACGGGACATGTCCCCAGGCAGCCAGCTCACGTTGACCATCAGTCACCCTATTTTCGTGGTCCCGGGACGTGCCCAAGACGCATCCAAGCCGGGACGTGCCTAAGACGCATCCAAGCCGGGACGCATCCAAGCCGGGACGTGCCCAAGCCGGGACGTGCCCGGCCGCATCCCGGGACGCATCTGGGCAACTCCGACGCCGACCGTGTCCCGGGACGCGTCGTGAAGGGCGCACAGTAACCAATAGCGAGACAGCATTGGTGTCCAGTACGTACCGCATCGCACCCCGAGACGTATCCGGGCAGCCCGCTCCGACTAATAGCAAGGCTTGATCGACAAAAATAGTCCGCGTCGAACAAAGATAGTCAGCCGTCCAGTACAAATTGCGAGTATAAAAGCGCGGTCAACGACCCTATTGACGTCTTTCTGTCTACGCTTGAGCGACTTGCGAATTTCTGCCTTTCTACCTGCGCTTGAGCAATCAGTATCTGTTTGTTTCGCCGCCTTCGTTTCTGAGTACCACTGAACAATGCCTCGAAGACCGTCGAAGAACGTCGTCACCGAGATCACCGAGATCGAGGAAAAAGCCGACGAGGCAAACGCGGCGATGCCTGCCGTCCAACCTTCAAGCGGCGTGGGTTTCTCGTTCCCCGCGCAATCAAGTGTCCCACCACAAGCCGAGTCACATCGAGAAAATGAACTCCGTTACGGAAGAGGTCTTGCAATGACGATGCCATGGAGAGAATGCCTAATTCTCGCGCATCCGTCCTTTCCAAAGCGTTCGGTGCGCACGCGCTGGACATATCTGTCCAACGACGGCGGACGCTCCAACGAGCCACCTCGGTCGTCGATGAGACGCCCGGACGCATTGCCCTGGCCTACAGCGTCGGAACGCGTGGCGGGACCTTCGGGGCCACCGTCGTCGCAGTCGCCTCCGCCGCACCGGGGACAGTTGACAGGCCTCGAGGAGCGCAAAGCCACAGTACCGAGTGTGAAGGAAAAGGAAGCCGTCCAACGACAGACCAAGAAGCGGCACCGCATCATCGGACTCGAACTTCCAGAACATCCCCCCGAAGTCCAAGCCCGCCTCGCGAAGACGAGGCGCTTCCAAGAGGAAGCGAACAGCGACGACGGGGGAGAGTTCTTGTCGGCAAAGAGCTCTTCTTCGTCCGAGTATGGCACCGCCAGGAGCCATTTCAGCGACGAAGAAGACTCGGTCGACTCTCCCGCGCACGACATCCCCGTCGTCACGATAACAATAAGTGGCTCGCCGCCCCCATCTCCGGCAAGACCGCCACGACGCTGCAGGCGTGGCGCGACGACCCTTCTTTCCCCGCGGAGTACTCGTCCGCCCCCACCGGTCGCGACGAGTCCTCCTTCCGCCCACCAACTGGATCCCGCCTCGTCTCCGAATTCGCCGAGAACTTCGACGTCCGACTCCGCTGCGGGCAGTTGCGAGTCGGACTCGAGTTCGAGAAAGAGAGCGAGAACAACCCTGAGACGCCCTCGCAGACGTCGACCTGGTACCCGGGCTCCTCTCTCCTCTCCGCCTTCGCCGAGAACCTCAACGTCCGATCGCACCACGGGTGGTGACGAAACGGACTCTAGTTCGTCAAAGCGGAGGAGAACGACCCTGGAGCTCCCTTCCGAACGCCGACCTGACCGCTTCGGAAGGAGACGCAGAAGAAACAACCCGCGCGCGGCTCCCGCGAGAGCTTCTCTCGAGCGGGGGCGCAGGTGCAGCTCCGTGTGAGGGACCGATCCGGAACGCCTCCTTGCCCCGGAATTCCCACGACGTCGCTCTGGCAGCACTCTTCCGTGTACTCTCTTCCTCCAACGTGTGCAAGTCGGCATTGCTCTGGTAGCATGCTGTCGCGCGCCCTTCGGAGGAGTGACGCACTGGACGAGATATGGTTCGTGGTGCACTCGTCTTCACTTGAAAGTGCAGGTGTAGCCTGGCAGCACACCGCACTGCATTTGAAACGGGCGTATTCGAATTCTGGGGCTTGGTGGCCGTTCCGAAGGGTCTTGGTTGGGGTGGTGACAACAGCCTTGCTTGACCTTTTTCTCAACTGCTCCGGGAGGAAGAATGCAGGCAATAGCCTCCTTCCTTCCTACTTCGACCTCAATCACGTTTCCCCAACGAATGATCAATTCGCGCGAATCGTTTTCGCCTCAATCGAGGCTTTGGTTCGCGTGGTCCGACCACGCTTCAGTAGAGGCGATTGATCCCCGTCCTTCTGGCACGCTTCAGTAGAGGCGATTGATCCCAGCGTCCCTCTGGCACGCTTCAGTAGAGGCGATTGATCCCAGCGTCCCTCTGGCACGCTTCAGTAGAGGCGATTGATCCCACCGTCCCTCTGGCACGCTTCAGTAGAGGCGATTGATCCCACCGTCCCTCTGGCACGCTTCAGTAGAGGCGATTGATCCTATCGTATTCCGGCACGCTTCAGTAGAGGCGATTGATCCCACCGTCCTTCTGGCACGCTTCAGTAGAGGCGATTGATCCCACCGTCCTTCTGGCACGCTTCAGTAGAGGCGATTGATCCTATCGTATTCCGGCACGCTTCAGTAGAGGCGATGAATCCCATCGTATTCTGGCACGCTTCAGTAGAGGCATTCATATGGTTTCCAATGCGAAATTAGTTGCCTCGCTAGAGGTCGCTCAGCGGCGGCCATGAGCTTGACTGTGAGATGCCTTCCCATGAAACAACTCACGAGTGTAAAGCAAATTGGCTCTTCTCGATTTCATCGTTCGCGATTCATTCGTTCGCGTTGTGCTCTTCTTCCGACGGACACTGTGCGCGAGCTTTGATTCATATATCCACCACACGTACACTTGACACCATTAAACACAACCACCGCGAGACGACGCCCTCGAACGGGTGGCGGGATAACAGGTAGGTCGACTCCAATCCGGAGAAACACGCGTTCGCGAACAGCAGAAAAGAGCCACGAACTGTTCTTGCATCAGTGCGGCGACGAGCGCAGACTGAAGAGCTAATCCAATTGCGCATCGCCAGGTTGGCCGATCGTTTCTTCTGCGCCCGCGACATCTCTAGTCATCTTCGCGAGGACTTCGCCGACCATTCGGACGAAACCCTCGCTCGACACCTACTTGGCGTCGTTGGCTCTCTAGACGTTCTTCTGTCGGCTGCCTATCGTCCGTCACCTCCTCGTTCTGGAAACAGGTCCGGCGATACGGAGATTCCGGGACGCGGAACGCTTAAACACACTCTTGGCCCTAGCAGTGGAGAACGCGATTGTATTCCCTTTTGTGAGTGCAACGAAAGCCGGTTCGCCGACCGAGCCCGAAGCCTGAGCCCCAGTTTTGCTTGAAGCGACGGGCGGAAAAGAGGAACCTGACTCACTTGCAGCTCGCAGAACAAATTCGTAGACTTGGCGGCATCCAAAACTGAAGGTACCACGTAAGTGCGCCGGCCAACGAAGAAGACATCGCCGTTGACGATCTCAACGTCGATTCCGGCACCCACGAGAATCTGCAGAGCGAATGCAAGAGACATTCTTATGCGAAGCAGCACCCTTGCCTTCGCGCAGTCGAGCTTCCCAAATCTAATCGGATCGCGAACCAGATTCCACTCCCTTTCTTATGTATGCCGGCTAGCTTTTCCAGGAGAACGTGCTTCTCAACGTGTCACACTTGCACGGTAAGATACAGAGGTTCTTCGTTCGCCATCAATATTTCGACGTGTCCGTTAACTGCCGCGTGATGAATCGGCGTCCTTCCGTCGTTCTGGGGAGACTCGACGTTGGCGCTGGCTTCCACGAGAGCCGTTGAAGCACGCTGGCGTCAATTTGAAACGATTAATGATACAAACATGGACCTGTGTCGATCTACGGTTCTCTGTTGTAATCGTTCAAACCAGTCGACCGATTTCCTTCGTACAGTTTCAGGTCACGCTTTCGATATTGGGGTTCGTTCTGCTCGTCTCGACGAGCTGAAGCCTTCTACAGATTTCCCCGGTCGCGAAAGGCACTTATAGAACGTTTGCCAATACTGCATCTCTGACGGAGACTTAACGTTAATCATGTCGCCAAGATTTCCGTGGCGATGGAACTGTCTCGTCGGAAAAGGAGTCGTGTGTTTTAAGGGACGTTGCCAGTCTTGTCAGGCGGGCTCAAATGCGTGAGCGGACGCTGTTTTCCTGGCTCCGTAGACGTGGTGCGTCATCTGCCTTGGAAGTCGCGTCATCGCGTGGGTATTTAGTGTTCATTCTGAACCATTCAGGACCTTGCTCCGAATAATGTAAGCTTTCCTTTAGTATTCGTTTCGCTGCGCAGCCTGACCGGCGACAGATAACTTCTGTTCTTCTCCAAGTTGTCCAAGAAGCGCCAGGCGACGATAGAGAGAATGCTCTCAAAAGTGTGATAAACATTGGGTCTGATGTGACTGACGTGTCGTTTGACTGGATGTTTCAGGTCACACTTTTGATGTTGGGGGTCGTTTTTCTCGTCTCGGCGTGCTGTTTCTCGCTAAATTGGTCTCGATGCGTGAATCGGACTTGAGAAAAAAACCCGAACGGCGAGTCGTTATTTTACACGTGCCACTGCAGAAACGCAGAAAAAGCTCTCACTTGGCCACAGTTGTCCCAGAAGCGCCATGAGACGATAGAGCAAAGTTTGAAAAAGTGTGATAAATGTTGGGTCTGATGTGACTGATGTGCCGTTTGGCTGGTTTCCGGTCACACTTTTCGATGTGGGGGTCAATCTGCTCGTCTCAGCGAGCTGATTCTTGCTAGATTGGTCTCGTTGCGTGAATCGGACATGAGAGGAGACTTCAGCATAGTTGGTTGCTATTGGCCAGACTCTGCCACAGAATGGCCCAAACAGTAGAGCTTGTGTTGGCATCGGGGAAGCTGACCTGCTCTTCGCCCACCGCCGAGCCGTCCTCGCTAGATGATGCACCTTCGTGGATTCTTCCTTGGTTAGCCATTTCTTGTACGCAGCGGTCGTCTTTCTTGGCTAAGGGCTTTTCCTCAAGGCGGGATCCAGGACGGGCGAGAAAGGCTCTGATCAATCGCAGAGACGAGCGCGGAAATGTTCGCAGAGACCGAGTTAAAACTAAGGTTCGGAGGCAGAAAGCGCGCAAGAGTCATCAACAGAACACGGCAAGTCGGCAGAGAAACTCACAGATAAACGCGCAACAGACAACTGTGAAGAAATGGCGCAAGTTTGAAAGATGGTGATGTGACGTAGCTAACTCGGGACATCTCTGTAATCTTGTTTAGATTTCATTCTGGCTTGCGCGACGTAACCGTCGTCGCTGAGTCGGGAGGAGCAGGGACGAGTCATGGCGACTGGACACTGAGTTGGGGTGACCAGCGATGAGTCGCGATGACTAGGAGTGAGTTTGCGCGAACTTCACATTGAAGTTCGCGGAACTTTCTAGAGGATCACTGTGAACTCACTCTTGCTTTTCCTGGGATTTTCTCTATTGTCACATCACGGTTCAAGTATAAAAGCGAGGGCTGGACACATAAAATCATCTTTCGCTTACAACGGCGTTCACATTTGTGTTTGTTTGCTTGGTGTTTACTGTGCTGACAATTGTTAAGACCTTGCTGTCTGCTGTAAGAAGTGCTGTCTATTGGCCTCCTCCTCGTTGTGGACAACCCTTCCCTCTCGAGCTCGCTTTCATCTCGCCTCAAGACTTCCGCTGCGCTTGTGAGATGAGTCAATCCGAAGACGCGCAGGATCCCTCGGCACCCTCTCCCGGCGGCACTCTTCCCAGCCTCAACATTCGTGTTCGAGCTGAGGACGTCCGAGAAGCGGTGGCACAAGGTGGGACCGGCGGCGAATCTTCACATGGTTTCGGAGCGGGATCGAGTCAGGAGGCCCCCAGGGGGTCATGGACGGAGATTCTGGCACAAGCAAGGAACCTCGGCCGACCCCGGCCGGCCCTAACCGCAGAAACCCCGCCGTCCACGGGGCGCTCTACAAACACGGGTAACAGCTCTCCCCGCGAAGAGAATGCGCAAATAGAGATGGCGCTGGGCGTCACCTTTCTCAACTTCCTTGGCCTCACTTGGGATTGGTTTTGGGAACGAAAGCTGCACACCACCGGCTTTATTGCGCTGGTGGCCCTCTCAATATTTGCCTGGAGGTCGGGGTGGTTTGCGAAGGCGTGGGACTGGTTGTGCGACACCTTCTGCCGGGCGTATTACGCCCTGCAGGACCTGGGCCGGGACGAGCTCCCTCCCCCTCCTGAGGGGCCACCGCCAGAGGCACCACCGGACGCAGCCCCGGGTGCGCCCCAGGACGCGCCTCCAGACGCACCTCCTCGCCCCCGACGTAGGGGACGACGAAGCACCGGGACCATCTTCGCAATTGCCCTGGGGATGTATGTGGTCATCCTATTTCCCATAATGCATGTAGGAGCCATTCGGACATTTGGCACACCCATGTCAATGGAAAACCGTTTCCAAGAACAATTCTCCGCGTTTGGGACCACCGTTGAGGATCTGTCGAGCTGCCCTCTGGGCGAGCGGCTGGAGGCCACTTGGTGGCCAACGCTGTGGGGATGGTACTGGGAGTGCCGTCCATTGATATTTGATCTGGATGAAAGAATCCTCCACGCGGCGTTTCAGGAGAGCCTGAAGGAAGCCCTAAGCACGTATTTGGGAGTAAACCCGCGCATGTATAGGGACAGGCCCCTGACAGAAGTGATAGCCGACGCCACCGAGTTCTCCAGACAGTGGGCCTTCAAGGCGCAACCTCGTGGGGAAGCCCTGCTATATCAAATGAAGAAGCTTCAGACGCACTACGAAGCCGCATTGGAGGCGGTCCGCTTCGAGCGAGAGCAGAATTCCGTGTGGTACAAGAAATTCTCGCTCCCAACGGCCTCGGAATATGAAGATCTCACGGCGGACTTCCTCGAAGGCACCGTGCGCTCTATAGACCAAATCAACCTGAGCATCCTCCGGATGGCAAGGGAAATTGCGACGGATATTGGGGAACCCGCTCTCGAGCTACTCGCGGCAATTGATCGTTCCATCGCCAATGCATCGCGAAGGAGCATGGACTCAATCCGGGGGCAGCTCTCGGGGAAGACGAGCACCGTCCGGGAACTAATGCCGGCAGTCACCGAGCGAGCGGAGAAATTGACCGCCAGCGCCGGCGCGGTATCCCGTTTGGTAACCCGCACAACCGCCCCACCGCCGCGCTCCTGGAAGACGTGGTTTTTTCTCTGGTACTCCCGAGTAGCAACTCCTTTCCGATGGGGGCTTGGCTTGCTTCGCCACATTATTAGCCCCGATGCTATGGATGAGCTGCTCGCGGTCACGGGCCACAAAAGCACGATGATTGGGCGCAACTTCGCAACATTCGTAGGAGTGCTCGTCTTCGTGGGGGTCCTGATGACGCTTGCCCTCATCGCCACGGCGGTCAAGCGAATTGCGGACGGAATCCACTCGGTGATGGACCTCGGCCGGGAAACAATGCACGGTATCTATGGCCTCCTATGGATGATAGGTGCCGTGTTATATGTCCCTTTCTGGATCGCGTACTGGGTATTTGTCTACCCGTGGCTCCTCCTTGGCAACCTGGCATTCCCACCACCGCCCCCCGCCAGGCCGCGGAGGGTTCGGGCCAACCAAATCCGAAGACGGGCCGGTCGCCAAAGGGAGCGTGAAGCAAACCCGGAAGCCGCCGAAAGGAGAAGCTCGGACGAAGCGCCACGCCAGGAGCAGGCCCCCCACGAAGGACAGGAAGCTCAACAGGTCGCGTCGCCTAGACGGCCGCCCCAAGCAGAAGGACCTCCCGCAGAGGCCCGAGACCAAAGGCCGGCGAGCGGAAACGAGCCACCTCCTCCGCAGGCGCCCCGGGACGTCCCGGCTCAACAGGATGCTGGTCCCTCCTCACAACCACGCAACCTACCCAACCCCCCGCGAGGCCGAGGACATGTGGGAAGGGGAAGGCATTCTGGAGGACGGGGGCGAGGACGCCGAGGCCAGAGGACGGGCTATGACTCTGACGGGGGCCAGTCCCGACGCCAGAGAGAGCCACGCCTCGCCTGGGAGCTTCGGCCAGTCAGTGACGGCGAAGAGGGCGACCTGCCCTACTCCCAAAGGCCGGCCATGCCCCCAGCCTATGAAGGATACGAGGACGTACTAGCGAGGCTCCGCCGAGTGGAGGAAAGACAGGCAGCCGCTCCACGCGCGCCTCCACCCCCTCCTCTGCTCCGGCTCCCGAACCGGTCGGCCTCCCCAGCGGCGAGGGCGCCACGCCAAGGCAGGCCAGCCCTCCAGGCCACCTTGACGCCACGCCCTCCTCCGCGCGGAAGATGCGCCAACTGCAACGCCCGAGACCACACCACGAGCGAGTGCCCCCTCTACTGGCAACAAGTGGTGCACCTCCCGGCAGAAACGCCGGACGAAGGACCAAGCGACAGGCCTCCAGTGGCGGCGGTATGGGACGCCGCCTCGAGTAGCGATGCGTCGCGGTTGTACTACGTCCGGGCCAAACTAGCCGAGAGAGAGAGGCCAGTACAGATGCTAGTGGATTCGGGCTCGTCGGTCTGTGTCATGCCTACGGAGCGATGCGTACAGGGTGGCTGGGAGATCCAGCCCCTTGAAGAACCCATTGAGATTCAAGCGTTCAACGGCGTGGCCACACCAGTCCGGGGACAAGTGGAACTCCCCGTCAATATCGGCGGCGAGGCCAGAAACGTCCCGTTCCTCGTGGTCGATGGCCCAGAGCACCCGATCGTGGGAGTCAACGCCCTACGAAACTTCGGCTGGAGCCTGGACTTTGCGGGGAACCGACTGCTCGCACCGGACGGTCGGTCGGTCATGTGCGCGGCGGTGCGTACCACGCACCACCCAAACTAGCTGTCCCCTCCGCAAGCCACGGGAGGGGAGGCGACGTTCGCGTGCACCAGCAGTGGGAAATCAAGGACGGAACGGGGATCTCCATCACCCCGAAGGGAGTCCAGCTTCAGAGTGGGAAGCCCAGGTTCCTGCCGCCGAAGACCTGGGAACGCTGGTACCTCCCGTGGAAGCTAGAAGTAGAAGGCGGCGTCACCATAGCTAGCTGTTTTCAGCGGCCGGAAGTGCTCTCAGGAGTGGTGGTAACATCCGGCGGGATGGTGCGTTGTGAGGTTTACAACACGTCGGACAGAGTCATTCGTATCACTCCGACGACGCCGCTCGTATCTCTACACGGACATAAAAGCATCGAGGTAGTCCGGCTGGCCAAGGTTCATACGGCCGCCGTTGACACTCTTGCTGAGTCCCTGCGAGACGAGCTGGCGCGTCGTTTTCCCGACGTAAGCGACCTCAGTCAGCACCCCATTGTGCCCGCCATGGAACCCCTCCGAATCAGAGCCGACGAAGTCTGCTGGACGCCTCCCCGAGAGCAGGGATTGCGAACGTCCTACAAGACCGAGCAAGTCGCCGACCGACGCAAGATAGCGGAGCAGCTGGAACACTATGTACAGCGCGGCTATCTGCGAACAGTGTCCATGGGTGAGCGAGTGGCCCTGAGCCCTCTGTACCCCATCCCAAAGAAGGATGGGAGCTACAGATTCACCAACGATTTTCGTTGGTTGAACGCTCACTTCAAGAAACATGGAATGACGCAGGTAGACGTCTGGCGGCGGCTATGGGATGTGGACCCTGCTTGGCGATATTTCGCCAAGCTCGACCTCAAGGACGGGTTCTTCGCCATCCCGGTATGCCCAGAGCTCCAAACGGCGTTCGCCTTCACCTGGCAGGACCGCCGCTACGCTTGGAAGCGACTGCCGCAAGGATGGTCCTGGAGTCCAATCCTCTTCGCGGAACGCGTGGCCGAAATCGTCCAAGGACTCGGTGCGGTACAGTACGCCGACGATCTCTTGGTTGGCGGCGTAACCCCGGAGGAACTGTGCGACCGCGTGCGCAGCATCTTCGCCCGGTTCCAAGAGTTTGGCCTCAAGGTCAACCTCGCTAAGACCGAGCTGCTGCTCACCAAGGTCAAGTTCCTGGGGATGGAGATGTCGCACGGATCCTGGACCCTCACCGAATACTTCCGCAGTCGCTGGGGGCAACTAGGAGAGGTGACGCATTGGAAGGATCTCGAGCGCCTGATAGGAGTCCTCTCGTATCTCAGGCGGACCATTGTGGACCTCGAGAGACTGATAGCGCCTCTCCGACAGTTGCTGGCCCAAGCCAAGGCAAAAAAGCAGGAGGAGGAATGGTGGAACCACGCTCGTCAAGAAGTATGGAACGTACTACTCCGAGCCCTCGACCGACAAGTGCTGCTTGAATTGCCCGGCCTCCGGACACAGAAGTACGTCCTTGAAACGGACTGGTCCGGGGAACATGCGGGCTATCTCCTATGGGCCAAGGGCCCTGAGCGCGAGCACCTCGTCGACCTCGGTAGCAAGAGCGTGCCGGAGACCACCTCCTCATTCCTTGGAGAGCTCAAGGCTATCGTATGGGCCTGTCAAGCGACAAAGCCGCTGCGGGGGGACTTTCCGCTGCACATTCGCACGGATAACCAGGCCGTCGCCGAACAACTCCGGACAGATACGCCAAGCCTGAAGGACAAGCGAGTGATGCGTCTCCTCGGCTGGCTCCTTGGAAACGAAGACTACATAGTGGAGTTTGTCCCCGGGGCCGAGAACCAAGGAGCGGACTTGCTGTCCCGCCCCCGCAGGAACGTCGCCACCGCCGCGGCCACGCAGGCGATCAGGGGCCCGACTCGGAACCAGCTAAAGCAGATTCGGAAGGCGCACGAGGGGCATTTCAATTGGCACACGACGTTACGAAATCTCCGGGCCACCGGCGCCAGCTGGCCCGGCATAAGCCAGCACGTCCGCCAGTTTGTCCAAGGATGCCAACAATGCCAGGCATACGGCCGGCCAATCCAGCGACCTGTCTGGGGCTCCTGGGAATGCCCCCGTCCAAACGATACTGTCTTCTGCGATTTCCTAGGACCGCTGCGTTGGACGAAAGACGAAGAAAGCATCTACGTCTTCGTGATGATCGATGGCTTCAGTCGGTACGTCAGCCTCACCGGAGCTACTGGTCCAACTGCGGAGGCAGCCAAAGCGGGTCTCCGAAAATGGAGGTACCACTTTGGCGCCCCTCGCCGATTGGTCAGTGATCAAGGCGCGGCATTCGTCTCCACGGACTTCGATGAGTATTGCAGCCGCCACCGCGTCGAGTTGGCCCGTTCCCCGGCCTATGCGCATTGGAGCAATGGAATGGCAGAACGCGCGATTGGCACGATTCTGGGCCGCATTAGACGGGAAGGGCCAGGAAAGCAATGGCCGGAGCTCATCTCGCAGATAGAAGCCGCATACAATGGCTCCTGGCATTCGGCGATTGGACACCCGCCTGCACTCGTCATGAAGGGCGAGCGGCCGGACGGGACACGACTCCCCGAAGACGAGTTGGAACGCATCCGGGAGCAAGCGCGCAAGAAGACAGATGACCAGCGCCGGAAACGAAGGGCGAGACACGAGCTGTCTGTCCCGACAAGGCGAGACCTCCAGATTGGCGACGAGGTGGCCACATGGGTGGCGCGCCCTGAGAATAAGCTCGCACCCCAGTGGGAGCCAGGCTGGCTCATCCGAGAAGTCAGAACACCACATATTATAGTGGTGCAGAAAAGGGATGGGTCAGAGCAACGGTCGTGTCACGCTCACCAGCTGCGGTTGCTGCGTCCGTGGCGGGCTTGACGGCGCGACCTGACGGATGAGGCCCTTACACGGACAGTTCGCGATGGTTACAGACGGATGCGCATTTCGCGCGGAAAGTTCCCAACGGTTGGGCCTAGCTTCCTACGGATGATGCCACGCGGAGGTAGCTGGGGCTAACTGCCGATGGATATGGCGAAATCCACGTGAACCACTGGATAACCACCACTGGCAGCATCCCTCCAGCGACGGTCCCCGTCCCGGGATGGGTATAAAAGGGGGCGCGCACCCCTTTGTTTCATCATTCGCTCGAAGCATGTGCCCATCGTTTCCTGCCTTTGCGACCGTCGTGTTGTTGTTCGCGCTTATTGTGCGAGCGTCCCCATTAACCGCGTCCCAGTTTGGAGTCGAGATTGTCTTCGGACTTGCCGCTATCGGTACCTACACCCTTGTCGAAGCACTTCTCGCCGCCATGAAACGCGAGCGCAGCGAGAGAAGCCCATCATCCGACCGATGCCCCGCACGACACGTCTTCGACTTGCGGCGTGTCCAACCAGCTTCGTCCGCAGAAAGTGTGGCTCCGGTGACAGAACGCAGCTTGGCGGAAACCAGGGCCGCTGAAGTCCGCGAGCTTTGCCGTCCCCTGACCCTAACCGAGTTGCTCGAAGAAGTCGAGAGGAGATGCGTGGAGCAGGAAGCGGGGGCAACCGCGACGGTTGAGACTCCCCGAAAAGCCGCCCGACTCGGAGGCCGAGCCGGCGCGACGCGAAAACTCGGAGACCGAGCCGGCACGGTACGCGGGCGACGAGGGACCAGCCACGGAACGCGAGGCGAGGGCTCTCGCCGGGAGACCCGAACACCACTCCCCCCGCGTCCCTCCGAACCCGAGCCCGAGGGCCCACCATCCCCCTTGGCGCAGGTCCTGCCCCCACCGCTGACCGCCACACATAGACCGCCAGGCCCCCGCAGCATCGCCGCCGGAGAACTCGGGGGACTCACTCTCCCGCATCGGTTCCTCGTCGACCCTGAGCTTTCGGGACACGTGGTTGGTCGGGCTACGGCGGAACTGCTTGGTCTTCGCGTCCGCCCGACGCACGAACCCCCCCCCCCCAGGCATGGGAAACCTCGTCGTCCGAAGCGAAGGCGGGACGAGTGAGATTGTGGGTAGCGCGGCTGCCAGAGTAAAGCTCGGCTTCATGACCGAGATCCTCGAATTCACAGTCGCCCAGGACAGAGTGGAGACAAGGCTCGGAAGAGAAGCAATTCAAGCATTCGACCTGTCACGGGACCGCGTCAATGGGAATTTATACCAGGCTGGGACCACAAGAGTGGGGGTTCCGGACCCTCGGGCCTTCGCTCGTCGCGTATAAGGCCGAAGACGGCGTCGTTTGTCTCTTCTGTCAGGTGTAGCTAGATTACTTCCTCGGGTTGGGGTTTTCTTTTGCTCCGGGTGTCAGGAGCTGAGCCTATGGCCCAGGATGGTCATAGGGGAAGCACTGACCGTATCGGAGTTTGCGACAACGGGAATGCGGGTGCGCCCATGTGAAGAAATGGCGCAAGTTTGAAAGATGGTGATGTGACGTAGCTAACTCGGGACATCTCTGTAATCTTGTTTAGATTTCATTCTGGCTTGCGCGACGTAACCGTCGTCGCTGAGTCGGGAGGAGCAGGGACGAGTCATGGCGACTGGACACTGAGTTGGGGTGACCAGCGATGAGTCGCGATGACTAGGAGTGAGTTTGCGCGAACTTCACATTGAAGTTCGCGGAACTTTCTAGAGGATCACTGTGAACTCACTCTTGCTTTTCCTGGGATTTTCTCTATTGTCACATCACGGTTCAAGTATAAAAGCGAGGGCTGGACACATAAAATCATCTTTCGCTTACAACGGCGTTCACATTTGTGTTTGTTTGCTTGGTGTTTACTGTGCTGACAATTGTTAAGACCTTGCTGTCTGCTGTAAGAAGTGCTGTCTATTGGCCTCCTCCTCGTTGTGGACAACCCTTCCCTCTCGAGCTCGCTTTCATCTCGCCTCAAGACTTCCGCTGCGCTTGTGAGATGAGTCAATCCGAAGACGCGCAGGATCCCTCGGCACCCTCTCCCGGCGGCACTCTTCCCAGCCTCAACATTCGTGTTCGAGCTGAGGACGTCCGAGAAGCGGTGGCACAAGGTGGGACCGGCGGCGAATCTTCACAACAACAGTCAGTTAGATGCCCATAGAGTGCTACCTCGGGGAGCGGGATGTCTTCTAGAGCTTCAAGCGGCACTTTTATACGATCTTCCAGTCACCGAAGAAGCTCAAGTGCTTCGCCACACGCTT
Source organism: Botrimarina sp. (assembly GCA_965263145.1). Lineage (GTDB taxonomy): Bacteria > Planctomycetota > Planctomycetia > Pirellulales > Lacipirellulaceae > CAYGQU01. Next base: position 44,112 of record CBDHGO010000003.1, on the reverse strand, counting down.
CATCCCGCTGCTAATCGATCCTATGGTCCGCGGACCTGTAGCTAATTGACCCTTCAGATCAACAGACTTTACGTCAAGTGCCGCGTCATAGAACTTGTATTCAAGGACTCATCGCTCCCGCTTGTCAGATCGGCGCCCGTCGCCTGGCTACGTCACCACCCACGTCCAATTCTTGACAATCTCTCAATCCTACTTTTCTTACGTCTCTTCCGTCGGCGAGTTAGGTTCTGTACAGTCACGGCTACCGCGCGGAGGTCGAAGAAGAACGCGTACATACACGACATAGTTGGATGCAAACATTCATCTTTACACATTATGTTTGCACATCAACTTGAGGACTCGAGACAGAAGGACTCGAGTCTGGAAAGATGCTATTCATGACAAGTTAAAAAGAGATGATTAAGGTCTTCCGACCACATGCCTTCGTCAACAGAAGATAACCCGCCAACAACGTGGCCGTTCCAAGCCCAACGCCTCCGAAGGGGTGTTGTGCTATTCGAGCTTCAAAGGGCAGCCCGGACAACAACAAGCCCGGTCGGAGTCAAGGAGTAATACAAACAACGTTCGTTTGAATCCCGTTCGATTCATAGCGATCGAACTCATGGTAACAAGTCCGGATACTAAGGCCCAGGAACAAGAAGGCCTGCCCACACGACCGCAACAACGCGCCCGGAGAAGAAGGCTCCGACGGCAACAACGCGCCCGGAGAGATGCCCACACGACCGACAGACAGACACAAACAACCCGCAGAGGACGGCCCTGACGGCAACAACGCGCCCAGAGAAAAAGGCCAACACGACGGCAACAACGCGCCCAGAGAAAAGGGCCCACACGACGGCAACAACGAGCCCGCGGAGGAAGGCCCATACGACAGACAGACAGACAGATAAACAACCCGCAGAAGAAGGCCCACACGACCGCAACAACCAGCCCGGAGAGATGCCCACACGACCGCAACAACGAGCCCGGAGAGATGCCCACACGACCGCAACAACGAGCCCGGAGAGATGCCCACACGACCGCAACAACGAGCCCGGAGAGATGCCCACACGACCGCAACAACGAGCCCGGAGAGATGCCCACACGACCGCAACAACGAGCCCGGAGAGATGCCCGTGCAGCCATTCGGCAAGAACAACGTCTCTTCCGTTGCCCCCACAGACCGAGCAGTCGAAACCTTGTCTCGAATGGGCGCTTTCCAGTCTCTTCGACACCCCAGAGCAAACGGCACAGACCTGTCCCTTGGCGACCTAACCGTCCGACCACACCACCGTCCCCTCGTCCCCTCGACCAACTCCCAACGCCGCAGCACGCGACCGACCGCCTCTGGCGAACCATGTGGAGCGATGTAGCGTACCGTATACCGCTCTCCCACGTGGAAGCCGACGTCTCCACCGAACCGACTGCGAAAGTAATGCTTAATGGCGAAACCGACGCAAGAAATCCACGGACCACAGCTCTGGAAAAAAACCACGCAGAACACCCGAAGCGTGTTTGCAGTGGCGACGAAAAAACAGAGAAAAAACAACAAGCCTACGACACACAATGAAGAACGAAAAAGCGAGCGTCCGACGCGGGAAAGAAAAAGCCACTTTGCCTACGAAGACACAAAACAACAAAAGACGCGAGTCGAGCCGTGGCGATCGTGGAAATCTTGGTCGGCACGCCGCAGTCGAGGAAGGATGGTGGCCCCACAGATCTCCTCCTCCTTCCATTGCCACAATCGCCCCACGCTCTCCACTCCCCGCCTTCCTCGGTCGCCGTGCTTCGGCAGCTATCCACGCATTTCGCTATCCATACTCTCTCCATCTTCATTCATCACCGATTAACGCGTTAGATCGCCAACTCCTTATCCTCCCGTGCCGACCCTTGACACTATACTCTCTCCTCGCCAGCCCATCTCGACAAGGTTTCGCCTCCACATGAACACGCCCGATACAACCTCCGACGCATCGTCACCCACACGCCGGACCGCTTCAACGGTCACCTCCTACCTTCTCGACCTTTTCCGAGATCCCTCAGATGAACCATCTGCCTCGTCCGATTTCCGCTTTGCATCGTCCGCCTCTTTCAAGCGCACCAGCCATTTCTTTCGAGCTGGCGTGTCCCGAAGACCAAAGTTTCGCTTCGCTTTCTCTGCCCTCAACGACTCCTCTTCGTACGACAACTTCAGGATACGGCGTCGTTTGGAACTGCGGCTCTTGCAGACCACCTCTTCCGTCTCGGTCTCTGTCTCCGTTCCCATAGTCACGTCCCCATCTTCGTCCACATAGACCTCCTCATCCTCTGCCTCCTCGATTTCGGACTGCAATTGTCGCTTAGTCCGAACGTCTTTGGCAGACACGTCCGCTTCGAAGGCCATTTCCTCAACCGCTTCCTCTGGCTCATGCTGCTGCTCTTCTTCCTGACTCGAATCAGGCTCCTGTTGCTGTTCCTGCACGGCTTCCGCCTCTGCCTCCGCCTCCTCCAAGTCCTGCGCGTCCACCTGCGTCGCCGCATCGATCGCCTCGGCCACAGCCTCCACCTGTGTCGCCACATCCACTAACGGATTCTGAGGTGGACCTCCCAGCGAAAGCAGAAACATCCGCGCAAAATGACGGATGGCCGGCCCGCCCAACACGTCCTGCTGGCCGAAGTAGGCCTCGTCGTCACCGTAGTGTGCGAGGCAGAAGACGCACAACACAAGGCCGTCCATGGTGGCGTCGAGGTCTGTCGAATACCCTTCCCGCTGTACAAGGTTGTACAGCTCCTCGACCAGTTGCCCCCAATTACGGTTTCGGAGCCTCCCGTTGTCGTCCCTGTACTGCACCAACTCGCCCACTACCTGGATACCGTTCACCAGCCCATCACCTAGCCAACGGGAAAAAAGGCGAGCGACATGGTTAAAACGCGTCAGGGACTCGATGTCTGTAAAATCCTCGCTCGGAACAATGGGCTCCCCCTCGTCCTCGAATGCTTCTTCCTCGCTGTGCATGAAAGCACCGTGACCCGCGACCACGGCACAATACAACCGAAACCTGACCTCCCACAAGTAGCCAAAGTCGACGAATCTTCCTTGCAAATAACTAAGCAAGGCCGCCCTCAATGCCATCGGTACGGAAACCCTCGCAGAAGTACGAAATAAAGAATGCCGACCGCGTGGAACAAAACCCTAACGCCCGGAAACCAACAAACCGTCGAAAAACACACAGAAGACCAAAACGTCTTCGGCGAATCGACGTCAACGAACGCTGGAGTGTTTACGACGTCGAATACGACGAAAACGAAAGCGTTCGCTTCTACGGGCGAATGACGAAAATCGTACCGCGGCAAGCATTATATATGGATAGATGAGATAGATGCGGTTAATGATGGATGCCGATGGATGTGAATGATTATTGTCGAATCAAATGGAGAAAATGAACACATTAGTGTGTCAGATTGTCTGATTAAATGGACAAAATCGACTCATTAGTGGATACAAGAGATGGCGATCTCCGGATTTTGTCCGTCGAAAACGATTGATTGATTACAATTGAGATCCGTCCGTCTACAGATCTTTTATGACCAGTTCTTCTCATCATGCTGTCGACGCAAGGTAAATGTGATTGTTCTTCGTAGACAAGTGCCTCAGATGGTCCGGGAGTGACCACGCCCTCGGGCAAGGATGCGATGAAGTCGCTGCTTCGTTCCTCAGAGCTTCGACCACGGCCCGTGTCAAAGAGCCCAACGTTGTGGACGACCTGCTCCGCTCCTCGCTGGAAAAGCTCTGCGTGGCCCTCTTGGCGGAACTGACTGAGTCGCTCTTCGAAGGTCGGATACAACGGCGCGTATGGGATGAACGCACGTCGAACGTCTCGATCGGTATTGTTGTTGGCCAGGGTGACGAGCGGTGTTGACAAACAAAACGCTTACACAGAATGAAGCGGACAAAAGACAGAGCGTCCTACGCCTTTTATTCTGCCTTTTGATGTGACTCTCTAGGCAGATGAGTCAGCGCGCGTTTAGAGCCAGAAGAACGCGCCCACTGATGCCCAAGAGGTCTCTCTGACAAGACCCTCAGTGCCCCTTTTGCCGCCTGCCCCCTCTCCAACAAGACAGTCCCGATGTGACCCCTCTGGTGGCGATAGCTCCTCGTTCGTCATTCTCATGCTCGCCGACTAGTCCCATCAAGTCTTGTCGGACCGCATCTCGTCCATCTTGTCGACACCACGCTTCCCGCCAACTCCGAACGTCCCATCAGGCATTATAGTGTCGTAAGTGTTCTGCATGGAATGGACCTATGAGCCGCGTCGCTCCATTCTGCCAAAGCATCCATAGCTTTGTCCCCCTCGGCGAGCTTGTCAAGTGTGGGCCAGTCCACGGGGAGTGCAAGGCATGACCCTTCTTGTGGGGCTCGTAGGCAAGTACCCACTGCCCCGGCAGCAGTGAAGGTTTCTTCGGGTATTTCCGGCGGTATCTCTCTTCTTCTCTGTGCCGCCCTGTTTCGCGTCGCCTTCTTGCTTCGTGCATTGCTTCAGTCCACTCCATTGCCGTCATCAGTGACCCGTCCCGGCGACGACCCCAACAGATCTCGTATGGCGTGAACCCTGTCCCTTGGCAGATTCCGCCGTTCAGCACGTCTTCGAGTTCATGAATAGACAGATCCGCCGAGAATCGCCACAACATCCGGGCCAGCCTTGCCTTGACATTTCCCACCTGCCTCTCTGCTGCGCCATTGCTCCAAGGTGCATGGCTGGCCGTCCACCGCTGTCCCACCCCGTGCCTCATGCAAAAGTCACGCAGCCTTCTTCCAGTAAACGCCGCCCCCTTGTCTGTCAATAACATCTTCAGTTGTCCGTGTCTCCATGTCAATGTAAGCAGCCATCGCCGTAATCCCCGAATCACTGTCCCTTCAGTGGGGCCTCTTGCCATGTGGATGTGTGTGTACCGGCTAAATCCATCGACTAAAATGAGCAGCACCCGCTTTCCGCGTCCCTTGCTTAAGGTGATAGGCCCTAAGAAGTCACCATATACAACCTCATTTGGTCGACTCGTCTCGATTCCTCTCCATGGCTCCCGGTGTTCCAGGCCTCGAAAGTGCTGACAGTTCGGGCATCTCCGTACGTAATCCAACACCTCCTCCCTCGCCCCAGGCCAAGTGTCCCCGTCGCGCTTGAGATGCTGCCATGTCCTCTCCGCGTGCCAGTGACCCCGGTGGGCACGCTCAATTCGCCTCTTCACTTCTTCTTCCGTCGGCCTTTGCTGTACCACCCCCACACTTCTCACTTCCTTCCCTTGCTTTGTATTCTTCCGGCTCAGGTAGTCCGCCAAGACATTTCTTATCCCAGGGATGTATTCAAACTTGGCTTGTGGGAAGTTTTCCATGGTCCATACCATCAAGCGCGAGCAGCGTACATCGCCTCCCATGGCTTCCATACGTTGGAGTCTCTGAACCGTTCCCGCATTGTCACAACAGATCTTCACCGGCGCCGTCCAAATAATATGACGCACTTTCTGGAGCGCCCAAGCGATGCCACGCAGTTCTCCTAAGAAGCTGCTGATTGTTGACCCGAGTGTCGACACCGCCGAATTGACATCCGCGATCATCGATCCTCCTTCCGTGATGGCGAAGAGGACATATCCCATCGACGTTGTTGACCAGTCCGTGAATAGCTCAAATTCCCTCACTGCTACTCCACTGCCCATTTGGAGGGAAACGCATGATTTGAGGACAGCGTCCCAGGCTTTCGCGGCATCGATCTGGACCCGTTCCATCTCATCGGTTGTCATCTGACTACTCTTCATGCTCTTGAGGATCCGTTGCAGACCAAGCGTTTTGTCGGCCAGATTCGGGACAAAATGTCGCGCCACATTCAACGTTCCGAGCAAGCTTTGTAGCCCCTTTCTCGTTTGGATATTCGACTCCACCGCCATCCGTCGACTGGCCAGATACTCTTCCGCACTCACCCGTCCTCCTGACATCACCGCGAATCCCAGGAAGTCAATTCTTTGAGCCCCAAAGACAAACTTTTTCCTTTGGACTTGGAGTCCAAACTTACTCAGCCTTTCCAAAAGCGTCATTACTCGTCTTTCTAGTTCCTTCATCGTTGCAGCCCCCAAAATGATATCGTCGATGTAGTGAAGAACGTCGTGGCTTCTGCAAATCCTCATGATTATCTCGTGAAAAAGGTATGGACTCGCCGACCACCCCTGAGGTAACACTTTATAGCGAAAGAATTTCCGATTGATCCCAAACGCAAAAAGATCCCTTATTGTTACGCCAAGGGGCACCCTGTGGTATCCGTTTTTGAGATCAAGCTTGCAAAAGTATTTCCAGGTTGTGGGTATTTGTCGGAAAATTGTGTGGATTGCGGGTAGTCCCCCTTCTGTATTAAAGGTATGCCCATTGATACGCCGCAAGTCAATCACCAACCGCGTTCGTCCATCAGGCTTTGGCAAAAATATCAACGGATGCAGCATGAGCCGATGACTGGGTTCTACTTCTTCCACATAGCCATTTGCCAACATCTCCGTAATGGTATCATCGATTGCCTTGGCTGGTACCAGATTCTCGACGTTAAAGGCGCATTTCCCTCGATAGGTCATACTCCCCATCAACGTGAGTCTCTCCCGCCTTATTTCAAACCTATACATCGCCTCCGGAATCTCACATGTGTCTTCACTAAAGAGCAGAGGGAACTGAGAAAAGAACCTTTCTTCCGAACTAACACTTGCTACTGACCAGTCCCGTGCCCCACACTCGATCCCCATTCCATCCCACAATTGGTGCTCAGTCCCATCGACCGTGCGCACGAAAAAAGTGGCTTCCCTTGATCCCACCCCTATGATAAAGGTTTTGGCAGCAATGACTGCCACGTCTTGCCCGAAATTAAAAAAGAGAACACTGATCCTTCCTGATTTAGCACTATACTGAGTCGACACAGAAACTCTATTGTTATGAAGCAAAGGAAAAAAACCTGTTAAACTCGCACCCCGTACTTCCCATGGTAAGCAAACCCGCATGGAATCCCTAGGTGATATGTACACTGCTTTTCCCAATGGTAATTGCAAGATGTTCTGCCTACAGAAAACACGCCATTTAGGCTCATAAACCCATAACTGTCGCAGGCTAACGACCCCCCGCCTGTCGTGGTTAACATTTTTGTTTATTTTTTTCTTGTTTATACCCCCTCTTTGTGTCCTTTTTCGGCTTTCGGCATTCCCCCCGCCTGACGTTTCTCCCGCGCCTGCGGGAGAGGCGCTCAGTTTTTTTGCACGACGTGACAAAACAACTTCTGGCCGGATGGCAAGGTCACACTCCGATCATTGCAACCTAACGATATGTCGAACTCGGCTAAACCCGGAGCGCCGATTATATCCCTCTCGTTGTTATGGACAACGAAGTAGAGTACTTCCTTCTCGACATCGCCGAATCGTGTCTTCAGCGTCACCTGTCCTTCGACTCTCAGGGGCTCCCCTCCAATCCCCTTGAGATTCTCTACTTCGGTTGGTGGGAAGACTCCAACTCCAAGCTTCTCGCACGTCCTCTCACTCAAGAGGTTCACGTCAGCACCAGTATCGAGCAAGAAGGTTCTTGGAGTGGACGTCTGGCCCACAACAAGGTGACCCTTGATGTGATATTTCCTTGGCCGCTCGACAGTCGCGGCTACGACGTCTTGTGACCCACTCCCTTGATCCCCATCTTTTTTCACAGTAAAGGAGATCGACGAGTCGGTTTGGGAGTCCTCTGCAATCAGTCTTGCTTCCATATCCAGCAGTTCGTCAAGTCGCGTCTCATTGTCCAATGCGGAGCACGTCGATACCGATTTGGTCTTCCCCGGGCTAACTGCCCTTCGGCGGTAAGCATTGGTTGTCCGGGCTCGATGCTCACACATGCCCGTCCTCTTGCAGATGGCACATGGTTTACTCCAACATTCGCCTGGGTGCCACTTTCCACAGTCAGGGCACGGGCGCGTGGTGTTCCGAGACGCGGCTGCCCATTGGGGCGGCGTCGGGCTTGTCCCTCTTGGTGATCGGGGCCCCTCTCCCTGTCTAGCGGTTGGCGGGACCTGTCGCAGCCTCGGTGGGGCCGGCACTTGTTGTCTTCTCATTTCCGAGATCTCCGTCTGCAGCCGACCCATCCAATCCCGCATTTCGTTCAGCGCACCCTCCGCCGTCGTCTCTTGCTGGCCGTACCCGGCCTGTAGGTTCTTGATCTCCTCGCGTAAATCTCGCAATTCTCCTTCCTCCTTCTTCTTCCGCTCGCGGTCCGAAGCCTTCTTCTTGATTTGCTGGATCTCCTTTCGGATCCTTTGCAATTCTGCGGTTTTGTCCGAAGTTACCCCCCGCAGTCCAAAAATCAGCGGGCCCCATATGGCGAACATTGGTAGATTTCCCATCATTCTGGTCAGCCGTCGCATACCCTTCCATATATCGGCTGCTCGCATCACTCCCCAAAGGAGGAGATTCACAACTACAAGAAGAACCGAGCATCCTACCACTGGGCCCCAAAAGCCGGCCTCTCCGATTCTTGTAGCCCAATGGCCTCCTGTGTTGTAGGGATCCCACACAAATTGGTAGAGCAGATTCGAAGTCTGGTGGAAAAGTTCCCCCACCGAGGACCACCATAGTTTGAGGCAGCAGCTCAAATCTTGACACTGTTCTTCCCACGCCTCTGCCTCCTCGTCCGACGTATAGGTGTACAGGTGTGCCTTTTCGAAGCCTTCCTCGAGGGGCTTCTCTCCCAGCCGTCTGGCGAGCGCCCTGTACTGATCGTAAAGCGTCTCATAATGTTGATAGAGCTCGTCATAATAGCGTCGAAATCTGCGCATGTATTGGAGTACCTCCTCTGGAACTCCCGCCGGCTCTTCTGGGGTAATGTTTTCAGCGGTGATGACCGCCGCGGCGGCGACGACATACACCAACAGAAGTAGGACCAACCAACCTCGCTCCGAAACCATGTCGACGCAAGGTAAATGTGATTGTTCTTCGTAGACAAGTGCCTCAGATGGTCCGGGAGTGACCACGCCCTCGGGCAAGGATGCGATGAAGTCGCTGCTTCGTTCCTCAGAGCTTCGACCACGGCCCGTGTCAAAGAGCCCAACGTTGTGGACGACCTGCTCCGCTCCTCGCTGGAAAAGCTCTGCGTGGCCCTCTTGGCGGAACTGACTGAGTCGCTCTTCGAAGGTCGGATACAACGGCGCGTATGGGATGAACGCACGTCGAACGTCTCGATCGGTATTGTTGTTGGCCAGGGTGACGAGCGGTGTTGACAAACAAAACGCTTACACAGAATGAAGCGGACAAAAGACAGAGCGTCCTACGCCTTTTATTCTGCCTTTTGATGTGACTCTCTAGGCAGATGAGTCAGCGCGCGTTTAGAGCCAGAAGAACGCGCCCACTGATGCCCAAGAGGTCTCTCTGACAAGACCCTCAGTGCCCCTTTTGCCGCCTGCCCCCTCTCCAACAAGACAGTCCCGATGTGACCCCTCTGGTGGCGATAGCTCCTCGTTCGTCATTCTCATGCTCGCCGACTAGTCCCATCAAGTCTTGTCGGACCGCATCTCGTCCATCTTGTCGACACATGCAATCCTTTTCGTCGGCAAATCAGCCGCCGGACAGCTCAGGACCATCGCACGTCCCGACTCAACCCGAACCTCCAGACCCGACCCCTACAGCCTCAGCCCGCCCTCCTAGGGTGCCGCGGCCGTCCTGGGCAGACGAAATGGAGAACGCAACAGGAAGCGCGAGCCAGACGCCGCCCCGCGCCGGAGACTATAAGATTACGCTTCGCCGCGTTTATGAAAAGATATGCGCTGTCAATAGCGATGAAGAGACTCGCCCAGCACTGGAAACGGCAAAGTTCTTAGTGGAAGGCCTTCTTGCCGGAGCGGAGATGGCCGAGGCTATGAGGCCTAGGAACGTCCCATCACACCAATCAGCAGCATTCCCTACGTTACGGCAAACCACGCTCCCTACGATGACGAGCAGCCGACCAGTGACGACGTATGCAAGTGTGGCCCGCTCGAATCTAGGACCCGTCCAACGGCCTCCTCAGACAGAAGCACGAATGAGCAGTGGTCCGTCTTACGAAACGACTCGGATGCCGCAGACAGCCGCAGCTCGGGAAAAACAACAAGCGCTCGCAAGACTCCGAAAGTTACGTCCGATGGACTCAGTCCCCAGTCGACAATTTTTTGTCTCCCCAGTTGAGGAAGATACGAGGCTCCATATTCGCAGCTACTTCAGATTTCGGGAAGCCTGGGTAAACTGGGCCACCAGCCTTGGCGGCCACATAGAGATCCTCAAGTCCATGCCGTCTGGTGATTACTTAATCCAGACGGACGCTACCATTATCCAGTGGCTCCGCACCCAGTACTACCCCGAAGTGAATTTTATCGACTGGGGGTCATGGCAGCCGCGTCCACAGGCGGCGGATCCGTCGCCGTCGGTGGTTCTGGAGGGAGTTGACCTCGGTTTGACACACCGAGAGGTGGTGCGTGAGTTGAAAGACAACGCAACGGTGCTGGAAATTCCCGAGGCCCAGCTCAAAGCAGCAACGCTCACCTTTGCATGCTTCTATCGAAAAGGTTTCTCTGGCCCTGAACCCACGCCAAATGGACGACTAATCGGACCGCTCCCGATAATCAGCGCGATACTTCACCGTCAAGGTCTTTTTCTGGGCACAACCCCCGTTTACGCAAGAACGTACGCTCGGCCGCAGAGCACTATGCCCTCGAGCTACCGCGGAAATGAAGTCCCCCGCGGGTGATGCGAGATCAGCAGGAAGAGACAAACGCACGACGGACACAAGGCTGCGCGAGGAGCAAGACGTCATGCAAACGGAAGAGAGGGACGAGTTCGAACCACTCCACCCGTCTGCGGTTCGCCAGCGCACGACTGACAACGAACCAAGGGCGGCGGAGGCCCGATCAACAGATTCCTCCCGCAAGGACTGGCTTCGGGGGCTCTCGCTGCCCTCGCCTCAAATCATGAGCGAACAGACCGCACCTCCCCGAGAAGACCCGCCCGTCGCAGACTCTGGGCAGCCGCCACGGGGGTCGGCGGCGGACCCCATAAGAGCCCGCGCAGCCGAAGCACAAGAGCAAACACCTGCCCCAACCGCCACACCACAGCCAAGTCAATCAGGAACACTAGCCCCCCAGGAGACAAGCCAACCAGAAACAGTAGCCCCCGTGGAGCTGAGCCAACTAGAAACAGCAGTCCCTCAGGAGCCAAATCAACCAGAAGCAGAAGCCGAAGGGTCAGGAACACAACAAGATCCGGCACCTCTGCCGACCGAGCTCTCGGAGGACGCCATCCGGCAAGTACTACAGGCCGAAGGGTCGATGCCCTATCAAGCACTGCTGGACCGCTTTCGCCACCTTCAGCTGACTACTGAAGACATAGACTGGATGAACGGAGTCCTGCAAAACATAGCATGCTGGACACGAAACCCAGAACGAACAGAAGGCGCGGCGAAACGGGTAACACTCCTAACGGAGGTCCGACGTAGTGCACGCCTTCGGGAGAAGCGCGAGCGTGAGCACCAAGAGCAGCAGCACCAACCGAAATGATGAGTAACGCCTCGCGACCACCCACCAAGCGCAGTTGCCCCGTCACAACATTCATGTGCGACCAAGTGAACCTAGCAGGAAGACAAATAAATGTAGACGTGGCCCAGCTCTGGCTCAGGGACCAGAACCCGGATGTCCTCCTCTGTAGTGATCCCCCGTGGTTCCTCCGCCGCAATGACTTCCAATCGCTCAGACACCGTTGGCACTGCTGCCCGCAGACGACAGAGTCACTGACCGGTATATTTGTGCGCATGGATATCCCCTACCAGACCCTCCCCCTTCCGCAACCGACCAACAGAGTCATGGCTCTATCCCTTAACACGAGCTTGGGAGAACTAGTAATCATCAGCTGCTACATACAACACACGAGCGGTGACGGTATAGAAGCGCTAGATGCAGCAATCCGGATGGCCAAACAAAGAACCCCCCTGGTTCTAGTAGGAGGCGACCTCAATGGACATTCTCCCCTATGGGGTGACCAAGCCACCAACTGGATTGGAAGACAGCTTGAAGACATGATCGGGGCTTCAGATCTCACAATCCTCAATTCGCCGGACAGCGAGGCGACATTCCTCAACAGCCGAGGACACAAAAGCTGGATCGATGTCACGTTGGGAACAAGAAGAATCGCCGACCTGCTCAGCAGCCACGAAATCGTCCCGGACGCGATGCCCTCGGACCATCTCCTGCTGCGCACGACGCTAGAACTGAGCAGCAAAGCAACGCCGACCAGAGGAATCTGGCGCTGGGAGCAGACGGACTGGTCCACCTTCCAAGCTAGACTGGAGGAACGATTACCCGGATGGCTGCTTGAGGGGACTTTGAACTCGCCGTCGCAAATCGAAGAAGGAGTGACCACACTCACACAAGCAATCTATCAGACGCGATCGGAACTGGTCCGCTTTAGCAAGGTCAGGGCGCAACCTAAACCTTGGTTCACCCCGGCAGTAAGAGCGACGCACAATCGCCTTCGCCAGGCAAAACGAGAACTGACCAAAGCGCAACGGCGCTCCCCCGATGGACGAGCCCCGCCGGAAATAGCAGCCACATACCGCGACACGCGGAAGGCATTTGAAGCGCTGGTCAAAAACACCAAACAAGTATGCTTCCAAGCCTTCTGCGAGCAAACCCGACCGGGGACGGACATGTGGGACAAATTTCGACAGATCTGTGGCAGCCGCCGAATGGAACCCATCCCAGCCCTGAGCGACAATGGAAGCCTCATCACGGACACATCCCACAAGGCGGATCTCTTGCTCCAGAGTTTCTTTCCGGAGGCATGCGCAGCGACTCGCGGGGACGACCTGGAGCCAGCAACAACACTGAGCACGCCCCCCTTGGAAAACACACTCACGCTCGCGGAGGTCTGGGACATGATCTTCTCGGCACGCCGTACAGCACCGGGTAGAGATGAAATCCCAGCGATCTGTTGGCAAGGATGCGCCCCAGTACTAGCCCCGGTACTGCTCCGAATCTATAGTGCCTGCCTGCAGTGCCAATATTATCCCAGATCTTGGAGACATGCCCAGATTATCCCACTGCCCAAGGGCACAAAGAACCGCTCCAGTCCGAGCTCCTGGCGACCAATTAGCTTACTGTGCAACGCCGGCAAAATCTTTGAGAAGATCATGCAACGTCGGCTCACGCGCTTCCTGGAGCAAACCGAGGCACTAAGTGAGGCCCAACACGGGTTCCGAAGAAACCGCTCCACGGAGTCGGCCCTCTCGATCCTGACAGAAGACACACTGAAAGCCTTCAACTGCCGCAAGCAGGTCCTGGCCGTAGGGCTCGACATCTCCAAAGCCTTCGACTCTGTTTCACACCCGCTCCTCCTCCACCGCATGCAGGAACTGGAAGTTCCCCAGTACATCACAAACTTTCTCCGTTCCTTCCTGTCTGACCGCCGGGCCACCCTGACCTTGGACGGAACTTCCCGCTGCGTCAAAGTGCCCCGAGGAGTGCCCCAAGGAAGCAGTCTATCGCCGACAATATTTGCGATATACATGGACTCACTGGCAGCCACCATCCGTCCACCGGTACGCCTGCTGATGTTCGCGGACGACTGCTTGTTGTACCAGGAAATCCATCGCTCGCAAGCCGATTGCGCGCCACTCCAAGCTGCGCTAGATCAGGCGGTCCAATGGGCTCCGACTGGGATCTCTCCTTCAACGCAACGAAGACCCAACTCTGTAGGTTCAGTAGACTGCGCAAGACACAACCAATCACGCTCCAACAAGCTTCGACTCTCTTGACAGAACAACCCTCAATTCGATACCTTGGACTCGACATTGACACTGCGTGGACATTCAGTGAACATCTCAAAAACAAGAAGACGCTCTGTCAACGCCGTCTGCATCAGATCCGTCGACTCAGTCATACCTTCTGGGGAGCTTTTCCTGCCGTCACGAAACGACTCATTGACATGTGTCTCCTGCCTGCTTGTCTGTACGGAGCTTCGGTCTTCGGACCGCTCTCCAGAGGACGCTCCTCCAGACTGCAAATCTTGCTGGCCATCTACCGCTCTGGTAGCATCCTCATCACTGGAGCGCACCGCACGACGCCCACGAGCTCACTGCTGACGCTTGCTGGCATGCGGCCACCTGAGATGGACCTCCTGGACCGACTAACAACTTGTCAACATCTCCCAGTCCGTGGCATGCAGAAGATAAAGCAAACATACTCCACACCGTCACAACAATACCAGGAAACGATGAAGCAAATTGCAACTCAAGAATGGATCCCCTCTGACATCCGCAGACTACTAGTCGAAGACAGTACAAAAGACAGACGCAGCCCCCTCCTCAATACAGCACGCCACGTATACCTGAGCACGCTGACGTGTGACTGGTGGCATCAGACTTCTACGGGACAAGCACTGAAGGAAACTGGCTGGACAGCGATGGCAAAACTAGAGCTCTCGTGGTGGAACCACTTTTCACGACCGAGTGTCACCCGGCTCACTCGCTTCCTCTCAGGTCATTTCCCTACGAGAGCCTACCTAGCGCGGTTCCACTGCCTTCCGGAACAACTAACTAGCCAATGTCGCTTTGGATGCCCAGACGAAGAAACACGGGAGCATCTCTTGAGCTGTTCTCATCTGACTACACTCCGTCGTGCGAATTACCTCTACGACTCTGCTTTCCCGTACCGGCTCTCCTTGGACTATCTGTCTCACTTGGACGCTTTTCTTGCGTCCCTTAAACTGACATGACTACTTTCCTCGCTCTTTCGTAGTGATCTGCTCTTGGCAAACGTCCAATTGCATGACCATGGGATATACCTCTGTGTGAACCCCATGTAAAACCCCCAATTAAGAAGAAGATCTTTTATGCCCATAATGCGTCCATTCCGTCCATTTGATCTGACAAGTGGATACAAGAAGAGATGATGGATGATCTCCGGATTTCCATTGTAATCTTTCGACTTTCGTTTTCGTTTCGTCTGAAAATGATACGTTACCGGTAATGGCGTGTCAGAAAATCGGTTCGCTTGCAAACACTTTGATGGGACGGCAACTACGAAACCGAACACGAATCTATTTGTTTGTGCATTTTCACTGTTGAAAAACTTCGTCTAACAAAGCAAAACCGCCAACGCATTTCTCGAGCTATGTGACCGGCTGTTGACGTCAATTACGCATATGATGAAACCGATGATCGATCCGACGGATCTATGTGGAAACGTTTCTGATTCCTCGTTCTCCCGCGTACAGCGTTCCACAGCCAAATGCCACCGTCCATCGCATCACACGCGACATTTTCACACTTTTCCGAGCGTTTTTTGGTCACTGGTGCCGTCAATCGTGAGTTCTTCTGCGCAACATTCAATCGCCGATACGAAGCTCTCCTGCCGAAAACTCCCGAGCAAAAAACCATTCGTTCTATTGACGGACCTACGTGATTCAGACCTACGTCAAACAACTCGGACTGCCTAATGGTTGGTCTACCTACCCCTGTAGCGCGAGTTGTAGTCCTTCTTTGCAATACGTTCATGTCGACCTAAATCATATTAAACTGCATCATGGTTGGTCATTCCGCTGTCACTTTGACTGTAGCTACATGCGATAGACCGCATTTACTTTGCGTACGAGGATTAAGCAAAACAAATATCCGCAAGCGGACAACAAGGCACGTCGCACTCTCGAGTGTGACAGTTTTGTTGTCGGTCTGGCTTCTCGTACCAATGATCAACGGCCCAAAGCAAACCGGAAAATAAACAGGAGGTCTCTTGACGAGGTTTTGTTAAGAATTCTTGAGTGATTGCAACGGACTAAGAAAAAAAAACTGTCGACGCATTTCCTCTAGCTTGATCTCCTAGAACAGATGAATCTCACTCGCCCATTCTCTTCAAACTGACGAGGCGGTAGCTATGACGAGCTCCTTCTGTTAGCTAGCTAGTCCGCACTCCTTGGAGCAAAGCTCGAAACGCGTTTGCATGGAACGCGGAAGACTCTGTTTCGATCACTGGACTGAAAGCACCAATCTTCGGCATCTGCAGGGCCGCCGCACAGGAAACGGCCGGCATCTTCGTCATCGAAAACGGCAACAACAATGTCCAGTGCATTTCACGACAGTCAGCGCGACGAAATCTGCATCTCTTCGCAGCCCCATAGCCCCAGAGAAAGTTCATGAAAACACCATCCTCTTCCATACCGTCGACCTCGCGAATTTCACCTCTAACAAAGCGTAAGTGGGAAGGGAATCCATCGTGGACGCTTCCGTCGACGTCTTCACTCCGAGAGCGCAGAATCGGGAAGGAGGAAGTGGTTGTCGTCGACGCGCCTGTGAACAAGTCCTCGTTTCTCGACGTCAAGGCTTCGCAACGCACTCCAGTACTTAGCGACGCTCCTGGTGTCGGTGTCGTCTATACAGACCTTGATGTGATGTTGATGGCGCACGTGTTGACACCATCAACTGCTCCGCTAGCGGCTCTTCCTTTCACGCATTCCTTGCCGCGTCAACAGCCAGGCTTGACAGTACGAGGAGGAATCAGATACGGTAAATCTCCGAGTCAGCGACGCTTAGATCCACACGACCAGCGCCGTTCGCCTTCACATCTCTAACGGTTCTCCTTCCCGCATTGAAAAACCGTGCTGTTGGTCGCGGCCACATCTCGACTGTTCCCCACCCACCGACATTCTAAACGAAAACTTGTGGTGGTCGTTTCCACGGAAAAGTCCTTCTCACCGCCGGCAAGCGCCGTCAAGACCCGCACCGACATCCTGGACGGGATATCTATCTTACCTTCGTTTGCGTCGTTTCGGGAGGGCGACTTGTTGCCTGGAAACGGATATCACAAGACAACGTTGTTTGCCGTGGCGGGATGCTTGCGAATGAACAAAGCGAAACCAGAGCGGTCCCTGTCAACGCCGACCACGGTACGACCCCGCTCACTCCGTCGACTCCTTCCGTTTTCACAGATTTGACCACGCTCTGTCGCCCCGTCACGGAGCAAAACGTTTCTTGACCTGTTGTTGTCTTGGCACAGGGCCGAAGAACCGCGATCCAGAGAACTTGGACCCGTTAGAGTGCGCCACACTTTGCCTAGCATAACAGTTCTCACACATTCCTGTGGCAGTGGCAGACACATCAACGCTTCCTTGAAGGAGACCGCGCCTATGTCATCCTCTGAGAAGAGCAGAACGTTGGGCAGTCCAACGACTGGACGCCAACAAGGTAAGAACAGCGGCAGTCGACGCACCTGATCGAGTCCATCGGGTTGGACAGACACAGACCAATCGTCGTTCTCTCTGGCTGGCATCTCGGATCGAAAGGTCAAGAGACGAAGATCTCATGTTTCCTGCCTGGGGAGGTGGGGACTTCCATTTTTCAAACGCATCTGCTGGGCGAAGCGCTCGGCGAAAACGAGCTCGAAGAAGCTTCTGGCCGGCAATCCCCTCTTCGCTCGAAGGAAAGACAGATCGATAGCGAACGGTCAAGGCAGCAGCGCCAGGCCACTCAAAGACCTCGCATGCGGAGCCATCCTCGCCGACAGGTCAGACGTGAAAGGAGAACGCACAGGGATTACCCATCGGGGCCTGCTCTAGGTACTGCATCGTGGAAGGCAAGACAGACGACGACCCTTACGTACGTCACGCGGTCGACATTTCCTCGGGGAAACGCGTGTTGCTGCGTGTCTACGACGACCTTGCTTCACTCAGAATGGCCGAGGACTATCACAGATCGAACACTTCCCGCGCCGTCTGCAAGTCTGTTACATCGTCGGATGGGAACCCTGTTGGCGGATGCCTTCTCTGTCGAAGGTGGATCGAGACCGTCGGCCCGTCGGCCGACGACCTGCCGTTCCTGGTGTTCGAGGGGGGCGACTACGCATTCGACCAGTGGCTTGCTCGCCCGGGCAGACCGTTTGCCGAGAAAAGGCGTGCCCTGGGCAAGGTGCTCACTCATCCGCTCTATCGATTCCTGAAAGATGCTGTGTGATGCAGATTCTCGAGGCTCTTGCAGATCTGCACACCGGTGACCGGAAGATTGGAGACCTGGCACCCAACAGAGTCGTCTGGTTCTCCTCCGAAGACACGTGGAAGCTGCTCGACCTGTGCGCAACAGCCACTCGGAAACGAGAGAGGCCGCCATCTGAGTGGCCGGGGGCGAACTACGCGGCGCCGGAGACGGTTCTCTCCGGGACGTGGCAGGAGAAGACGGCTGCACTCGGATGCGCTTCGGACATGTGGTCCTTCGGCGCGATGATCCTCGAAGTGATCCTTCCGGGTACGCTCGACACGCATCGCCTCCGAGAAGCTGCCGACGTGCCATGCCTTCAGGACACGACCTGCGTTATCCAGACGCCTGTCCCGACGCCGATCGGCGCATTGCCTTCTCCAGGCAGATCTCCCTCCGCCTCTCGAACGTCCCCGGCGAATACGCCTACACTTTGCTGCGCAACTTGCTGCAGGTTGATCCAGTCAAGAGATGCTCCGCATCTCAGGCTCTGCGCAGCGCCTTCTTTCGAACGCCGGACCATCCGCGCAGACCTGGCATTCCACAGAACGAGGTCTGTTCGAAGCGTGCCCCTAGCAGTTCTGAATGCGTCCCTGCAGATTCGATGCCTGCTGCGCCGCTCCAAGGATCCAGATGATCAGACGTCCTCTCATTCGTCCTTGAGAACGACACCAAGGATCTCCGTCGTTGTGGAGTACTTCCGCAAGAGAAGCAATTCTTCAGATCCGTTTCACATTCGACCCGGCAAAGAAGCTTACGTCATCTCGGATGCCGATCTGCCGCACCATCAGGTCTTTCTCCTGAGAGCCGGACAGAACTTCCGTCTTCGCGTTCGTCCGGAGTGCGACGACGCCAGTCCCGTTTCAGCATCCCACCGCGTCAAGACCATCTACGCAAGGGTGGACGAGGGAGAGTACATCGCGCTGGATACCGAGACGATGCTCGGAGAGCGAAAGACACTCGAAGTCGTGGCATTGGTGGAGCCCGCGAGACTTCAGTCCCCCCGTCTCCTCATTCCGACACCCTCCGACGACGATCTCGCCGAGAAGTACGTGAAGCTGGACGTCGTGATGGACGCTGCCCTGCTCGGCGACGCCAAACGCGTCGACGACAGACAGCACGTGATCTACCTCAAAATTCTTCCGCGCACAGGCAGTTTGCGAAAACACCGTCTCCAAGAGAAACGCGACGACGCGGCATGAGCCCACCGATAACAAAACGACCAAGAAACCCACACACAGCCATGTCTAGCTGCACATCTGCATCTCGCTTTCTCTATGGAGGACCATAACGCAAGGGGGGTTGTTTTTTGCTTGTGATATTTTTCTCCTGCTGCGTGTGTCTCTTCTTAGTTGGAGGTGTCTTTCCTCTATCCTGAACTGATAATGTTCATCAATTATGAGTGGTGTCTTTCCTTTATCCTGAACTGATAATGTTCATACATTGTGCCTTCCTTTCCTCCTCTGTCTCCAGTCCGTTTCAAAGTATTAGTAGAAATTGTGACCGATAGCCATCTGGCTCGTAGAGACGAAACCCAATCGGCCTGTTCCTCGCATTTCTTTATCGATTCTGCAACGAGATCATCTCAGTAGATCGTTCTCATTTTCATGACAGGACATGACCTCGCTCGGTAGCACAGCCAATGAGCGAGTGCTCCTGCAGTTAACAACTTTGGGAACTGTCGAATTTAAAAATGTTGCCATTATGGCGGTGCCATTGTTCGTTGTTGAACTGCACAAATCTCAATTCGCCAGCGTCACGATCGCGCGGTAAACCAGCCATCACCAGAGGAATAGAGAACAGAGAAGTCGTGATTCGCGCCTCTCTGCAGTGCATCTTCTCGCGGCACAGACGAACAGGCGCCGGATCCAGTAGACAGTCCACAGTTACTGTCGTCCAACATGAGAAGGCGGCCAGTCAGGATTTCCCTTTCTGGCGTCCTTGTGTGCTTCCCCTTCCGTCGAATTGCCACTTGGTGCGTTCTGTTGGTTTCGACGATAGGTTTGATCTGCAATCCATGCGGATGCCTTCTTGCTAAAGCGTCGACACGGTTGCCGCATTATCTTTCCGTGGTCCATTCAACCGGAAAAAGTTTACCACTAACGTGAATGAATTGTATCGCGTGGACGAGAAACGTTCATTTCCCGATGGCTCGAGTCACTAGATTCCCACGAAGTGTGCCTGAAAGGCCTTTCCCGTCTATTTGAGGCTTAGATCGCATCTAGTTTGTGATATGCAGCCGATTTCACCACACGTGCGTCGATTCAAGAGTTATCTCCTGCACTAGGTACACCTCGAGGAGAAGTTCGGCTGAATTTCTCCCTCTCGTGATAATCCTCGGCTCTTTCTGTAGTCGTCGAAGCTTTGGCAGATCTGTCGTACGTCGAATGAAATGAAAAGACGGTGTCGATGTCAGAGCGCTAAGCGACGAAGTCCTTCACGTTGCACTGGCGAGATAACTCGGTGCGTGCAGGGTCGCGCTTCTACAGTCTACTGGACCCTTCTTAAGTCAAATCCAGTGCGCAGGAGAGATCGTCAGACGGTTGACTGAAGCGTTTGAGCGTTCTTCTTCGATCGTCGTCGGCCTCAGGCCTCGCATCTGCATCGCATGGATTCAACTGTCGCGTCAAACCTCCGTGCCTGTGCCTCGAAAGTGCTTCGTACGACGATAGAGCCATCCAGTGGTGAATACGACACGACTCTTCAGGCAGATCGACGCCTTCGGAGAGCCGAAACCGCCTGCGAGACATGAGCGCCGCGAAGAAGTCGCCGCGAAACCACAGTCATCGTCATCCATCATCTGCCATTCAACAAGGATTCTCGTTCAGGTCGAAAGCATCGTACATGTGAAGTCTGCATTGATCTAAAGGGCGATGCTTCAACCGATATCTCCCATCCAGCAATTCTAACAGATAAGAAAGGCTCATCGAATCTGGTTGTGCGACAAAAAGGAGTAAAGGCATAAGACTTAGGTACCAGGTTCAGATTTCTGGAGCGTGTAGATGGCGTGCGCGTTCATTGAGATAAACCGAAGGCATTCAACCAATCCAAATGCGTCTCGTCGATGGGCCCACTGAACTTCAGCCTCTGCATGCAGTGGTATCGAAAGAAGAAACGGGTTGCGGCTTTGACGACAAAGTAACCGAGCATCTGGTCTTTTCCGTCGAAGACCCACTGAATTTCGTCCCGGGCTAAAAAGTAAGGAGAATAATGACCGCCGTACAATTTGCATTGACTCTCATCGAAGACCGCATGGAGAAAGAAGAGGAACTCCTGTTTTCCCGGACCGAAGATATCTGTAAAGAGGAGGCTGCGACCTGCAGTGGCGGCGGAAGTGAAGAGGATTTCATGGGCGAAAGGTGCGTTACCTGTGTAGACGTTTGGAACTGTTGGATCTCTGCGCAGGTTGATGTACCCGTTCACCGGTTTCTTGAAATCGATCGTGCCTTCGTAGGTCTCGATGATCCAGAGCCCGTCGGGTGGTGGCGTGCAGATGCTGTCCACAAACGACAGGCTGAGGGCAAAGACGACGAGAACAAGACCGAGGCGGTGTTGCATTGTGTCGAGCCACGTGATTTGACAAGGCGAAGCTGCAGACGTGTCGTCGACCAGTCGTTCGTCGGAAGCAAGCGAAAGAGAAGAGCCTTTCCAAAAGGGTCAGACGATGTGACGATGCGTGTCTTTGACGCGGTTGGTGAGACGCTCAGACGTGACTGTTGTTGGAGACATGCCCAGCTGTGAACGATGTCTCGGATCGTGTCTGTTTGAGATAACGAAACGCACGAGCTGCGAGATATCTCCCGACGGGGTGTTGTACATGTCTACTGCGTTGTGTACGACGCTAACAGCGTCCATGTGAGTGTTGTGCCTCATATTAGGGAGACTTGATCAAGAAACGCATCTTCCGTCATTAGGAAGATGAATGGTCGTGATGTCGGGCAGGCCCTTTCGCTGTCGAACAGTGCTTGCCGTCTTGAAGGAACTTCGAGAGGCCAGTGGCTGAAGCAATTCAAGTAGCAGGCCAGATAAGCAGAGGTAACGAACATACCCTATTGCCGTCACATCAAACCTACGGCGGCATCGTTCAGGAACTTACAAACATCGACATGATTCCTATACCTCAAGGGCGACATTGATGTCAAGAACAGAACGAACAGCCACGAGCTCTGCAGTCCCGTTGCCGTTCTCTAGGAGTTTCTGAATGGCTAGGGATTCCTTGACTGGAACGAAATGCCGCATCATCGAGTCCGTCAGTGTCCGGACCGTGACATCGGACAGGCAATTGCGTCCTGATTCTCGCCGGTCAACTCGTGGCCTTCAGCTGCCATCCACCTTGTCAGAGTCCGAGCTACCTGGAAGCGACGTGCAACGTAGCTGCAAGACTGATGCGTCGGTGAGCTTCGTTCAGCCTCCCAGTCACGTCACCAGGACCCTTACTAAAGCGACCAGTCCCTTCTGTCGACTGTTTAGTATCCATTCCTTTGAAACTCTTTTGACGCATTCGGCAATTCGAGCCACGAAGCCATAGCTACGTCGTCGGCGCGACGGACACGGCGTTTGTTCCAGTCTCCACCAACATCCAATTCGAGAGCATCATCATGCCTGCAGCGCAGGAAGCCCAAACGGGTAAGCGACGCCCATCGTTCGCGCCCGTTCCAAAGCGGTCAATACCCAACGCTCGCGTCACCGCAGAACGCCGGACCTGCATCTCGACTTCCGTCATCATGCATGGTTGTAGATGTTCGCCACGTGGACGGACAGGAAACAACAGCTCACAGCGCAACGCCTCAGTATTCGACGCCAAAGGTAAGAGCCATTGCGCGAGACTCCGTGAGCGAGGTCGGTTGTTCATCTAGGTCATCCGATCCGTCGATTCCTTTCTTTCGAACTGCGGATGCGTCACCGTGTCGCTTAATGCAGAGCGATTAACGAAGACGTATCCTTCTCCCGATGTCCTGTTGTACGGCAAAGGGAAGGACGCCTTTACCTTTCCCGATAGCACCCTGGACGACGGATTCCTGTTCGGTTCCGTCATCGGAGAGTACTGCCTGCTCAGAATCCGCATCGAGAGCTCGCAGGAGAACCAACGCCTTCGGATCGGTAGCATCACTGGCGTCCAGATGCTCTACCAGTCCGGAGGCACCGTCCATCTGAGAATCGCCGAAGTGGAGACGCGTCCACTCTGTAAAGAGGTGGTGGTCGTGATGGAACCGGAGGCGCTTCGAAGGAGAGTGTCCAGTGGGTCTCCCTCGGATATTGAGAGGTCAGGCCATCGGGATGCGAGATTTCAACTGCATATTAAGGTCGAGCTGGTTGACTCTGATCGTCAAGTCGACATCGCCAAGACGATCTGCTGGAGGACGATATCCGCAGCCAAATCTGCGCTGCTGTTCGGGGCACAGGGTATCTGTCGGAAGCACTGGAAGTGTAGACAGTATATTCCGGGAGCCGGGCTCCTCTTTCACTCCTCCAAAACGGAGAACGCAAATCACCCTGCCAAGAACCGGACACGTGTCCACGACAAGGTGCAGCATCCGCCCGCCTCGTCGGCAGTGTCCTGGAACGCAAGTTTCTGATGCGTGTGTCTGGCCGATCGTCAGTCACACTCTAGTCTCTAAGCTCATCACCAATCCCCTTTAGTCCGGGTTGCATAAGCGCACGAATGCACGTTCAGTCACCAATCAGTGTGGCAGATTTCAAACACCTAAGATGAAGTGGATGGAGTCCATGAACACTCTCGCTTGACTTTGTGTCTCCACCCTTGGGCCTTGCTTGACATCTGACTTTTCATTTATCATTCGTTTGATGTGACATCGCTTGGCCGTAATGCCTGTCGTACTGTTTACTGGCGAGGCGATTCGACGTGTCGATGCGCGATGTGACGGTCTCGCGACAGATAGACAGACGACCGATCTCCGTGTCTCCGGCGCGTCGCGTCGAGTTCGTGAGACATGGCGGCGACAATTTCCACAGGCCGAACCCAGCGTATTCGCTGGCGTTCGGTGGGAATATTCAACGCAGTGAAAAATGTTGGAACCCAACCCCATTCATGTGCGAACTAAAAACTCGCGCGCCATGACATCTCTGAACTGCGAGCACGCTGACGACGCATGGCGCGACAGTGCGATGCTTTTTTGACCTGCTGATGAAAACTGGCTGCTTTGGAGCAGAGAAAGCGAAATCCGCTTCCGATGACATGTGGCGTGCATCTCGGCGCTGCCAGACCCGCTTCCCGCGGTCCCCGCAACAGTGCCTTGGAGCTGAGCACCGTCCGCCAAGACAGGGTCTTCGAAATGTCGACGACCCTGTCCGTGCCGCCCAGGGCAATCCGAATGTGCAGCTGGAATCTCGCGTCTCTCCTGGCGGCTTTGCCGATGTCTGCAGGCGATCCGCTCGTGACCCTTCGCAGAAGCGTCTCCGGTTCGAGCAGGACCACCACCTCCCTGCGATAAGGACCTCCCTTCTGCTCAGCCGTCTTGAGATTCACAGTGAGTCCAGACTGGTAGAGCATCTGGACGTCGACGATGCTGCCTAGTGGAAGGGGTCTGCCAGCCTGTGAATTCTCGACCCTGATCCTGAGAAGGCAGTACTCGCCCTCCTTCGATCCGAACACGATCTCGTCATCCTCGCCGCCGTCATCGTATGCGAACGCCCTCTTGCCTCTGCCAAACAGCAGCTTGTCGTGAGACGGATACGCTTTGCTGAGGCGTTCAGCTCGAAGGAGGACCCTCATGCATCCGGATTCTATGGATGATGTAAACTCATGACAGCTCTGCAGCGACTCACAACGAGGTCTGTGGACCTACACATGCGAGCGCTCTGTGCGCGTCTCCGAGGCCGACCAACCTCTCGCGTCGCACATTCAGGCGTTTCCTCTCGGGCTGACCCTCGCCGTCCATCGGGACGAACATGATCTAAGAAAAGAGCGCGGCTCGATGGGCACATGCAAACGCGCGTCGGACTCGGCTGCGACCCGACAGGGACGGACCGCCAAGCGCGCGTCTTACTCGTTTCGTTCTCGGCGAGTTCAGCGGCGAAGTGTCTGGCGTGCATCGTCGTCGACACTAGATAACTGTGCTGTTTCGCCGGCGGTGCTTTGTCTTCTCGCGACTGCGATAAAACGAGGAAAGGCGCCTCGAGAGCGAACGGGTGAGCAGAGGAGCAGAGTTGTTTTTTGATGGAAAACGTGTCTTGCTCGGTCCATTTTATAGCGCAGGATAGATGAACCAGCGTCAGCATGACACAATCTTCCGCGAAGGGGCACCACACGTGTGCCCGTTTCCTGGGATCTTCCACGTCGTCGCGCAGGCTGGCGGAGAGCCGCACAGGCGCGCGGAGGATGCGCGCGATCCGGGACGGTGGACGCATCGGATGCCTTGCGACGGCATCGGATCTGTGCGAATCCAATACGAGCCGAGGCGGATTCTACGGCAGTGTTGGCAGCTGGGGGCAACGCTCACGGTTGAAGGCGCTCGCTATATGTGGACGGCTGACTATTTTTCTCCACCAGCCGGCCAGTGATTTCTCTGCTGTCGCCGGCCGTTCTTGTGGAGACAGTGCTTCGACGGGACGGTTCGCCTTGGACCTGCACGATCTGCTCGGATACGCTTGCCACGTCACATCTCTGCCACGGACATCCGCGGTCTCTTGACACGACAGGTCAGCAGGAGAGGCGAGATTGTCCTGACAGCGAGATCTGTCGAGACGAGCCTGCTTCTCCGCCGCTCTGAAACTGCTCGGCACGTCCAGCGCCCCGACCGGCGGCTGCCTCGCGATCCGAACGAGGTCAATGCGGAAGCGCCGTACCCGTCAAATCGCAAAAAGCGTTTCTTGTCCGCCAGCAGAGCTCGTTTCCGGAATCCGCGGGCTCGGTCCGACTCGCGGGGGGGGGGCGAGAACGCGTCTGTCTGTGGCAGTCGGACATCGGTGACCAGGTCTTCGGTGTACTCGCATGCAGAGGAGAGGATCCTCGAGGCAGTACGACGCAACTTCGACCCCGGCAACCAACATCCATCTGTGCTGCGGCGGCTCGCGAGGGAGTCCGGCTGTGGGGCCATCACCGGCTCAAGCCCCTTCTGTGAAGGAATCGTACAGAGGTCGGCTGTCAGCAGCGAGAGAACGGCGTCCTCGTCGCTGTTCTTCACCCTCGCAGCCGCTTCCCTCTGCGAGCTCCGCTCCTATCGAGCAAATGCGCCCTTAGACATACAGTGAGGCAGAGAGGCGATTCTTCCATCGACACACGCTGACAGTGGAGCTGTGTGGGCAGAGCGCGTCTTCCAGTCGAATCCGTTCGCCAGTCGACGCGTATCGAATCGTCCTGCGTCTGCAGACGGCGTCCTTCAGAGGTCGACGGGCGTCCATAGGACGTCAAGACAAGCCTCCAGCGAATCTTCGTCCGATAGGTGTCTGAGGACCGACGAACGCATTTCGAAAGGCCAGCGGTCGCTGGAACGAAGTCGATAGTTCTGATGCCCAAGCGATGTCGAAGAACGTTAACGTCTTCGAATCGAGCCGCGTCTGGTAGAGGTATAGCATTGGAAGTGCGTCAAAGGCAGTGACGGCGACGGACATTGACGCGCTGTCATCGAATAGCATCAAAACGGCCAATCGGTCATTTTACAATTGCCCTCAGCGTCTGTTCACTGGTCGTGTATCTCGCCAGAGGTAGATACAGTGGATATGCGCAGAACAGTGACTTGCTGTAATGGCCTCGAAGGTTTGGGGGGCGCTTCTTTCCACCTCCACGTGGCGGGAACATGCGTTCGTTTTGTGTCAGTAGGGAGATGCAGATTCGGTAACATCCAGTGTCGATCTCAGTCCGAATCGTCAGTGAGACGTAGTTGACGGCCATGTCTTCCTTTTAAAGACATGGACAGCCATTTTCGCGGAACGGATCTCCGACGCAGTGAATGGTGGACTCCGATCTTCGATTTCACGAGACTACGGTCGTTCTCCGATGAACAAGACAAAAATCTTCTGTTTCGACGTGGAGTTGCGAGCAGAGAGAGATTCATAACATTCACAGGCACCTGCATACACGGCCTTCCTTTGCAATTGCCTGAACAGATAGAAGAACAGCGGCACTTCGGAGGCGAGAATTCAGGCGTCGCAAGGGTCGCTTTTTCGTCGAATGGAGCTGTCGAGTCTCTCCGTCTTAAGCATGACGGCACCGTCGTAGTTGCCGTTCGGTCTTGGTGCGGGTTCCTCAGCAATCACGCCGAATCCTTCGGAATCCATGATGGGTTTTCCACGTCGTTCCTGTCACACATCTCCGATCGTGTCACGTCAAGTCTGAGCACACGATCTTACTGTCGGACGAGAAGGCGGTGGGTCTGATGACGCTTCGAATTGTCAGACCATCCATCCCAGTCCATCCTCAGTCACTGCGGAACGCGATATCCCTTGCTGCCTGCGGGATGGACGCGTTCCTCCTCCGTTCGCTGTCGCCTTCTGCTGCGACGCACTTGGAGAACGCGTTCGCCTCGGAAGAGAAACGTGGAGCAGCAGAGGGCTTGTGGATTCTTTGGGTGTCATCCGACGCCGAAGGACGGACTTAAAACGCGGACCCGTCGTCTGTCGACTCGAGGATCTCTTGGGTCACTCTCGTCTGCTCTTCGGGTTCCGTGCACTGGATGACAACGATCGTCGGAAGGACTCTCGCCTCACGTCTCCTCGGGCAGCTTAGTGATGTGACAGCTCTCGCCTCCACAGGTCACGAGAGCATCCCTCGGATGGAGGGTCGCCAGATGAACATCATTGATGCGCCTTTCACCGAGCAATCCCGCTGCCGGCGTGCCTGGAACGCGCCGTCTGGTATATACCTTCGCATGAGAGACCTGAGATAGGAGCGATGACTGCGAATGAGTGCGGAGAGGGTGACCTGCAGCAATTTATAGGAGTCGCAGCACGAAGAAGCAAAAGGACAGCTGATGAAACGAATGCCCTGGTGGAATCAGCGCATCAGCTTTCGTTGAGTGACCTCTGCAAAGGTGAAGCAGCAACGGTATTCTGAAGAGCCGGAGGAGATGGCGGTCAATGTCACAATTAACGTCGTCTAAGATCAACATCGAACGACCGTGCAGCTGCGTTCTCTGTTTCGTGATTCGCGATCGTCGTCTCTTGCAGGAGAGCATTCTGAAGCGAGGGAGAGCAAGCGAATCTGGTCCCCGCTGCACCGTACGTATCTTGTTCTCGGCTTTGCAGTACTTCGAAGGCGTCTCGTTTTTGCGCTGGACGCAATCGCAAGATGGGTGGAGCGCAGCACATTTTCTTCTCTGAGGGGCAATAGCGCTCGCTACACGAGCGGAAGACGCAGCTGAGAAGAGCAGCTAGTCACTTTCGCTCAGATGCCGAGAAGACTTCAGGCCGGGACATGAGGCGACAGCAGCGCGGCCAAGTCACTCTTGCTGACTCCAGTCATCAGGTGGACATCACCTTCTATAGGAAAGAAGAGATGGATCAAGGCGCATGAAAGGATCGCCGAGCGTCTGCGAAGCTGGACTCATCCTTCGCCCCGCCGACGAGGCAGAGTACACGAAGAAACGTGTCATCATCTACTGTGGAGTCAACAGGAAGGCCGACAAACGTCCGCCTTGCCGGAGGTGACTGGCTGATCTGTCCGTCTACGTACGCTTTGTTTGAACTCAGAACTGGCATCGTTGTTTGGAACGCAGGCAGGTCCATGATGATTGGCTGTGCCTCAATTGTCCGAGTCAAGAGGCACCGTCCTGCTGCGTGTCCTTTCGAGTCCAGATCGTACCGTTCTCGCACTCCTCGACAGAGTTCAACCCAGTCGAGTCTTCAAGAGAGAAAGGGCAAGTGTCATTCGGGCGGGCTCCTTGGTCGCTTCCCAACACAACCGTTTGTCCCGTATGCGGTTCCGGCGAATCGAGTGGCCGATCGAATGCCATCGAGTCGCACAGAGGATGATCAATGGACTGGATGGACTTCATCATCGCAACCTTCATTCCGCTTCTCGCCGTAACTTCACTCGATGCTCTTTGACCTCCCTCTTCCAGAATGGAGACGCACACGGCGCGACCTGCAGATAGATGGCTTGCTGACTCGAATGACTTGAACGATGCGTACAGGCGGATCGCACCGTCGGCTTCTCTGCGCTCCTCGGAAGGCAGCGCTGTGCGAAACCTAACCGCGCCTACCGCCGAAGTGATTCTCTGTTCTTTGTGGCTCTAAGCGCACGGACAGACGGACACCGACTGCTCTAAGTTCGTCTTCTCCGACAGAGGCTCCATCGCCCATTCACAAGAGGCGTCGAAGACGTCGGACGTCCTTTGCCGTGCCGTGCCGTGGCTCTGTGGGGTGGTTTGGTGAACTTCCAGAAGGCTCTGCTGTGCCGACGCGACATGAACTGGCACTTGTTGCCGATGTGTCGCTGAGCTGTCGCATCTACTGCCTTCGTTGCATAAGAACCGGAGACTGTGGTTCTGCGCGAAGATTCTCGCGTTTGCCGTTAAACTGAATAACGACCATCCCCGACGGCTGTCTGCTGTCCGCAGAAAGTTGGAGCAGCTCGGCATTTCGGCCAACCGTTGCGTCAGTCTTGCGGCGATTTGTACAACGTTCAAGACGATTCGCCTCTCGATTTCCTGGAGAATTCCCACCGAGTGTGAGAACCGTTGCCCTCGCAGCCGTGTGTCCACCGTCGGCGCAAGAGGACAGTGGAACTGAAGCAGAGAGACATCAAGACAGAAGAGCGTCGCCGTTTCCTCCTGTGCCGACGCAACACACGAAGAAGATGGCCTCCCGGTCGACGATTCGTCATCCCTTCGCCGCCGGACACGAAGACGACCGCGGCGATTCCGACGGCCGCGGTCGCAGAGACGACGTCTGCGAGAACGGCTTGGGCTCCGTCGACGGAGTCGCAACTCGACGCACACAAGTCAGTCCACTGCCGAGCGGCGGCGCAGCTTCCCTCGACGTCGACGTCGCAAGCCTGCCCGCGACCACAGACTCGGCCGCCAGAGAAACGCCCCGAGATGTGAGTTCATCGGTTTCACTCTTCCCGCACACGAACTCTGTTGTGCAGTTCTCTGGCGACCGCGTGAGATATCCGGGAGGCGTCTCCCTTCTGGATAGGCGGATGGCCCGTCAGGTCGCATCCGGCTACCTTGACCACTGGGTCTCCGTTGAGCGCTTTCCGCCCGGTGCCGATTCGAGTGTGCCGTTCCACAGGAGAAGCACGGCGAAGATCCGGCGGTTTGCCGACGACTTCCTGCCCAGGCACCCGGTGTATGTGCTGAATGCAGGAGAGAGCTTCCGCATTCGCATCACCATCGGCCGCGACGGTCGACTCAGTTTCCCCCTGAGCGAGGTCGTCTCGGTGAAGGTCATTCCGCCCGACGGTGAAGGGCAATCCGTGGAGGTCTGGCAGCGGAACAGGGAACACGCGCTGGATGCGCTGGGACTCATCGAACCCGACAAGTTCGGATCGAAGAGGCTGAACACGACGTGTCCAGTCTTTGGCCTGGTCGACGCCAAGTACGTAAAGCTGACGGTCCACGTGAAGTTTCGCCTCGGAGACGGCTTTCCTCACGAGATGGATGTCTATCCGAACGTATACCTCAGGATCAGGCGACCGCCCAGACTGCTGAAGCTGCTCGAGAAGCTGCGCGAATGGAAGAGAGCGACGACGGGCACGCTCGGCGCTCGGCAGAAATCTAAACGGCGCCAGTGAGGGCGCCGATCAACAGAGGATCTCGATCCACCACGACAACAGAACAGAACTCGCACACGTGTTGCGTTTGCGGCGAAGGGAGGCGCGATCGACGTCCTCTCCTCGCTATTTTCTTAGTTTGCCATTAATATCTTAACAAATCGATGTACTGCTTGTCTCTAGATCTCGTTTTCGCCTTGCTGCATGGGATAGAGTGAATAAGGCGCCCGTCAAGTTTCCGAAAGTTGTACAGAATAAGATTCTCGACATTCCGAAGATCTAGGAGAATCTATTAGTGTTTTCGTACCGTTTCGATGGTTGAGCCTGCGAATTATGTGTCCATGCTTTCATCCTTTCCCTGTGAAGCCGGCGTCGTTTTCATGAGAGTGCCGGCTGGCTTTGAAAGTTGAGTTGAGGGGCATGGAGTTCGACTCACAGTGACAGACTTCTCGATTCTTACACAGATGGCCGGCAGGCATTTAGAGCATTTCCACAACGTACGTACGTTCATCGTTCAGTTGTAAACGGGTTCTGCAGATAGAGCGCCGTCACACGACAGGACCCTGCGGGTTCACGTATGCGGAACGGTGCGACTAAGCGCAGGTAGCCAAGGGCATTCGCTGCGTTTGGGCCACCGGGATCTTCGTCCGTCCCATCGCAGACGCGGCATTTCACGGTGAATGGATCAACTGGTTGCGCGGGACACTCGTGCTCCTGTCGAACGATAGATGTCATGAGCTCAATGCGAGAACCCCTGAGGCTGTGCGAGGCACCACCGGCAAGGGGCTGCGTCGTGCTCAGAGATCTCCAGTTTTCTGTGACGACACCTGACAGCGTCGTCGGCACGTGTGCATCCGAACAAGGAGCTTCACTTTCGGGAAGGTTATGACAAGTACGCTCCAGATTCCTTCTTGCGCGTCATCGGACAGAACGAGCTCGTGTCGCCGACAGCACCGTCCGTCCGCGGGATCAATCTGTCAGAGCGGCAACGTCGTACAGTCGGATGCGCTTGGATGTCTTCTTAATTGGGTTTTTACGTTTTCGTACGATGTGACCTCGTCTATCAGGATTGCGAAACCTTCCCGATGGATGGATGCCCTTGCACTTCTTCGCGACGAAGAAGCGCTTTCGAGGCACAAAGCCCACGTCTTACGCATCTGCTCACCCAGCAGGATTGCTCCTTCTGCATGTCAACGTGTTTTGTTCTTCGTTTCATTCCGACGCACAAAGCAAGCGACTCGGCCGTTTGGCTCAACTCGTCAAGATCAGATCCTCGTTCGACTCGAGCCTCAAACTAGTGTTCTTCTTAATTGGGGTTTTACATGGGGTTCACACAGAGGTATATCCCATGGTCATGCAATTGGACGTTTGCCAAGAGCAGATCACTACGAAAGAGCGAGGAAAGTAGTCATGTCAGTTTAAGGGACGCAAGAAAAGCGTCCAAGTGAGACAGATAGTCCAAGGAGAGCCGGTACGGGAAAGCAGAGTCCTAGAGGTAATTCGCACGACGGAGTGTAGTCAGATGAGAACAGCTCAAGAGATGCTCCCGTGTTTCTTCGTCTGGGCATCCAAAGCGACATTGGCTAGTTAGTTGTTCTGGAAGGCAGTGAAACCGCGCTAAGTAGGCTCTCGTAGGGAAATGACCTGAGAGGAAGCGAGTGAGTCGGGTGACACTCGGTCGTGAAAAGTGGTTCCACCACGAGAGCTCTAGTTTTGCCATCGCTGTCCAGCCCGTTTCTTTCAGTGCTTGTCCCGTAGAAGTCTGGTGCCACCAGTCACAGGTCAACGTGCTCAGGTATGCTTGGCGTGCTGTGTTGAGGAGAGGGCTGCATCTGTCTTTTGTGCTGTCTTCGACTAGTAGTCTGCGGATGTCAGAGGGGATCTATTCTTGAGTTGCAATTTGCTTCATCGCTTCCTGGTATTGTTGTGATGGTGTGGAGTATGTTTGCTTCATCTTCTGCATGCCACGGACTGGAAGATGTTGACAAGTTGTAAGTCGATCCAGGAGGTCCATCTCAAGTGGCCGCATGCCAGCAAGCGTCAGCAGTGAGCCCGTGGGCGTCGAACTAGTGTTGTGAGCCATTTGAGGGAAATGGGGCAAGACTCGTGCGTCCTCGAAATGCAGCAAGCCAGAGGAAATGCGACGACAGACTTCTTTTCTAGTCTAACACATCTCTGCCAGATTTCTTAACAAAGTAGCATCAAGGTTGTCGACAAGATGGACTAGACGAGGCCTGACGGGACTGGTTGGCCAACGTGATTGTGGACAACAGAATACAGATATGCCACGTCGCGACGACAAAAGAAGATCGTTCGCGTTAATCTAACACTGTCTGCGTTTCGTTTTTTCTCGCGCGTGCCTACAACCGATGTCGTCTCGATGATTCGTTTTCCGGGCATCCACACTGAGGATGACGAACGAAAGGCTATCTGCGGCAGACGGGTAATGTCGCACTGGCAGTATAAGAGGTCCAGATGATCTGTGTGTTCGTTCACCTGTAAGGTTGTCTTTTGTGCTCACGTTTCACTCTGGTCGACGAGGGAGCGCGCAACGTTTCTCGAGCTTTTGTACTGCACGGTGTCGCCGTTGATTTCAAACTTGTTGAACTGCAAAACCCTTACAGTACGAATGGCAGCAGTACAAGCGATATTTGTCATGTAGTCTGATGTGACATCGATTGTTCGACAGTACCTTACGCTCCTCTCGACAGTCATTCGACTTTGTTGTCCGCGCTCGCACACTCTAGGAACGCTGAACGCCGAAGTATTGAGGCTGAGGCGACTGACCTCTTCGACCGGGGAGCGGAGCGCGTTGTTCACAACGTTCCTCTGTTTGAGAACGCGGCCATAACAAGTCCACCGGAGACGCGTGCTTGTGAAGAGCCGCGACAAGACGTTTCATCTGAAGACGACGTCCCGGCAGCCCCTCGACGACAAAGAGATCGTCATTTCTTCTGTTTGTTGCACTCTACTTATCTGTTGGTTTGCTTTGGGCCGTTGATCATTGGTACGAGAAGCCAAAACGAAGAAGAATTTGTCGCAGTTGGGATTGTGTCGTGCCTTGTGCACTTGCGGATGTTTTTTTGTCGAATCCTTGCATCGCGAAGTAAATGAGGCCTATCGCATGTAGCTACAGTCAAAGTGACAGCAGAATGACCAACCATGATCCAGTTTAATATGATTTAGGTCCACATGAACGTATTGCAAAGAAGGACTACAACTCGCGCTACAGGGGTAGGTAGACCAACCAATAGGCAGTCCGAGTTGTTTGACGTAGGTCTGAATCACGTAGGTCCGTCAATAGAACGAATGGTTTTTTAATCGGGAGTTTTCGGCAGGAGAGCTTCGTATCGGCGATTGAATGTTGCGCAGAAGAACTCACGATTGACGGCACCAGTGACCAAAAAACGCTCGGAAAAGTGTGAAAATGTCGCGTGTGATGCGATGGATGGTGGCATTTGGCTGTGGCACGCTGTACGCGGGAGAACGAGGAATCAGAAACGTTTCCACATAGATTTGTCGGATCGATCATCGGTTTCATCATATGCGTAATTGACGTCAACAGCCGGTCACAGAGCTCGAGAAATGCGTTGGCGGTTTTGCTTTGAACAAAGCTTTTCAACAGCGAAAATGCACAAACAAATAGATTCACGTTCGGTTTCGTAGTTGCCGTCCCATCAAAGTGTTTGCAAGCGAACCGATTTTCTGACACACCATTACCGGTAACGTATCATTTTCAGACGAAACGAGAACGAAAGTCGAATGATTACAATGGAAATCCGGAGATCATCCATCATCTCTTCTTGTATCCACTTGTCAGATCAAATGGACGGAATGGACGCATTATGGGCATAAAAGATCTGTGGACGAACGGATCTCAATTGTAATCAATCAATCGTTTTCGACGGACAAAATCCGGAGATCACCATCTCTTGTTTCCACGGATGAGTCGATTTTTTCCATTTAATCAGACAATCTGACTGTCAGACGAAATCGAATCGATTACAAGGGAGATCCGTCTGCAGATCTTTTATGTCTATAATGCGTCCATTCCGTCCATTTGATCTGACATGGGCACATCACCTTCCAAGCGCTAACTCCGAAAGGGGAAAAAACACTTGAAAATGATATGCGCAGCTTGAAAGAAAACAAAAAAAACTACGTTCCCGTTAGTTGGTCTCTAATTTAGGTATGGCTTTATTTGTGAAGAGTGGGCCAAAACAGGTGGTGAGTTTCTTCGCTCTCGGATGATCCACGTCGAGTCTGATCTCTGTTCTTCAACTATAAAGGGACCTATCCACTTCGGACCTAGCTTCCTGAGCGGGTGGCTCATCTGGTGGTAGTTCTTCAAGAGCACACAGTCGCCGCGACGTATTGGCTTCGACAGTCGTGGATGTTTCCACTTGAACCGATTGCTCTCGTACACCTTCGCCATCTGAGAGCTCTTCAACGCGCTCTCCCAGAGTTTTTGAATCGCTTCCTCGTCCAACAGGACACCATTCCGATCGATGCCCAACATGAGGGACTGTGGCGTAGTTTTTGTTACCGAGTTCCACGATGTGTTGATAGCGTCCACGGCTCCTTGTATCGCTTGAGGCCACGCTCTCGTCGAACCATTCAGAAGACGTCTGATCCGTTCGCACAGCGTCTGGATGCTGCGCTCCGCAAGCCCGTTGGCTTGGTGATGATAGCTCGGGCTTCTTCGCGTGTCAATGTTCCGAGATGCCGCCCACCGACGAAACATGTCCGAGTTCCAGGCACTTGCGTTGTCTGTGCACAGCAGTTCGATCCTACCGTGTCTCTCTTGCCACCGATCCAATGCCTTCATTGCGTGCACGGCTCCGGTTCCAGGAGTTCTTATGGCTTCGATCCACTTCGTTGCATCATCGACGATCACAAGGATATGCGACCCATCAAAGAAGGGTCCACAGTGGTCCATGAAAACTCTCTCGCCGATGTTGCGAGAGATTTCTGTGCTCGGTGCATCCCTTCGCTGCTCCTCGCCGTTGAAAGCGCAATTCGGGCATCTAGCCACGAAATCGCGCACGTCTCGTTCCATGTTTGGCCACCTTTCGGATTCGAGGAGCAAGTTCTGAAGCGTCGTCATGTATCCCCAGTGTCCAAAGTGGGCGGAACGTATTTTCCGCTCGATTTCTCGTTCCGATGGGCGGTCAATCGCCAGGACTGCTCTCTCCCTGACCTGCTGCACCACTTCGGTTGAACCAATTCGAGAGAGCTGGTCGGCGATGTGATTCAAGTTTCCAGGCAGATACGAAAACAGCACGTTCCCTTCATTCTCGCATATGAAGGCAAATACTCGAGCGCACCTTCGGTCATCACAGAACGCTGCAATCCCCTTGTTGAGGGCATCGACCACCGATTTGTTGTCGATGTATGCTTTCGTCTTCTTGGTTCCGCGAAACTGTGTTGTTTGTTGGAGTGCCCACTTCACTGCCCGAAGCTCACCCAGGAAGGAACTCTGGTGAGGGATCGGATCCTTCGTGGATCCCACCGAGACAATCCACTTCTTCTCCGCGGATTCACACTGGCCAAATAGGACATACCCTCGGTGAGGTCCGCTCCAATCCACGTAGAGTTCGAATGAGTCGAACGACCCGCCGAGACTGAGGTCGACACCGTCCCGCACTACGCTCGTCCAGATCTCGCGGACCTTCTCGTTGATCTCTCTCCACCACGCTTCGCTACATTCGTTCGGGCGCTTCAGAGCTTTCTGTCTGGCTGAGTGAAGTGCCTCCATCTTTCTGCTTAGGTTGGGGACATGCGTTCGGCAGAAACTGAGTGCCCCAATCGTTTTCTCGAGCTGTTTGTAGTGCCCAATCTTCGGTGTCTTCGATGCCTTCTCCTCCATGTACTGTCTCAGGCTGAAGCCACCTGCTCTCACGCGGAAACCGAGAAAATCGATCTCCGAAGCAGCCAAAATGACCTTGTCTCTGTTCAATCGCAAACCAAACTTTTCAAATCTTCGCAGTACCAAACGTAGAACTCGGTCATGTTCAGTCCTCGTGTCAGCACCAACAAGAATGTCATCGGCATAAACAACAACTGGAAGTCCGTGCAGGATGTCCTTTACGCGTTCCACAAACCAGATAGGGCTCCACCCGAAACCTTGGGGGATTACCCTCCACACGTATGTCTCGTTAAAGATGTTGAACCCAAAAAGCTTTGATGTTTCGTGACTCAGTCCCACACTAAAAAAGGCATTCGAAAGGTCTAACTTGCTAAAATGCTTCCAGTTTCGAGGTATAGATCGCATCGTCCGCATCGCATCGACAAAAGTCGCAGTCGAGAAGTCACACATCGCATTGAGTTTTCGATAGTCGTTCAAAGTCCGAATCTTCTTGCCATCCTTCTTCGGCAAGAAAAAGATCGGCGTGAGAAAAACGCCGTCACTAGAGTTCACACGTTCAATAAAACCCTTCTTCAGAAAGGAATCTAGTTCCTCTCGAATTCGGTTCTCAGGTACCAAATGATCGATCTTCGGGCAAGTTCGCTGACCACCGAAAACTGGATCGCACTTCAATCGACATTCTCGTATGTCGACGCGCATAGACTTCATTGCGGGAGTCATACAGTACGCTTCGTCGTCAAATACTTCAGGAAACTCGGAAAACAGATCGCCACTGACAGAAAACACAGCTTTGACTGCTCGATCTGCCCCATCGTCCTTGGTCCAAACGGGTAAAAATCTGCATTGCATCGGACCGGAATACCAAAAACTACATGCAAATGTACGCCCCGGCAAAACTTGGGCCTCAGCTGATGTGTTGTAAACGTTCAAACGAAACTGTCCAGAATCCGAAATTGTCACACACGCAAGGAACGGGAATCTATTCAAAGAGCAGTGAAACGACACAGAAGATAGGTCTCCACGAACAGCCCAAGGAAAATTATAACTGACCCACTCATGTGGCGGGACAAACTTCGTCTTTCCTAACGGGAACTTGATGAAATTCTGTCTACAAAAAGGGCGTATTCCTTTTTCAGTCTCCCAAAGCTGTACAATTCGAAATCCTGCGGAGTCGCCCTCCTCGGCAGGATGCTCTAAAAAGACACTGCACGCGCGCGTCCACGGATGTGGAAGTCGAAAGCGTCAATTGCCGGCATGCCGAGAATGCAGTGTGTGAGGACATCGTTCATCACGATGAATGGCACCTCGCGCGTCACGCGCCCCAAGCGTACTTTCAGGAAGATGCCTCCCAATGTTCTGGCGTCCTCGCCTGCGAATCCGGTCAATGCCGTCGGCACCCCTGAGTCGTGTATCAAGTCAGCCTTGGCGTATCCCAACTTCTGAAGAGTTGAGAAGGAAATCACGTTCGCACAGCTTCCTGTGTCTACCAACGTCTTCACCGGTTGGCTCTTCTTGTGCTTGTCGGTGAACTGGAACGTGATGTGGATCTTCTTGGCTACAAATGGATTCCCAGCTTTCGCTATAGAGAAAACATTCACGCTCTCGTTCCGAAGCGCACTTTCTTCAACGTCAGATCCCTCGTCGTGGAAAACTTGTTCCGGTGTTTCGGGTTGGATTTCGTTCGGCTCTCGGTTGTGCTGCACCTCTTGTCCCTGAACGGTCGTCTGTGGAGCCAGGGCCAGTTCAAATCCTTCCGGAGCGTTGACCTCATGGACCGTCCTTCGAGTAGGGCATTGGGCCGCAAGATGTCCTTGCTTCCCACAGATGAAACACCTCCTCGTCTCACGCTGCACGAACTGACGGCCACGCGGCTGGTCCTGTCTCATGTCTCTTCTGAAAGGTGGGGCTCTCCCCTGATCCTGAGCGCGAAACTGCCTCAGCGGCGCTTGCACTTGTTGCTGCTGAGCGTTCGTCAACCACTCATTGTAGTTCCGAAACGCTCGAGCAACCTGATCTAGTGTGGTCTCATGGATGCTCTGTCCCGACATGTTCCTCACAAAGTCCCTTGGTAACACCGGGAGAAGAACTTCAATTGCCTTCGGCTCTGGAACCGAGGGTTCCAGATTGGCCCATGTGGAGATATATCGCGCGATATACTGTGGCAGGTCCTCGCCGGCTTCTTTTCGTAAGCCTTGGAGTTCTTGAAGCGACGCGAAGACATCACCTCCGGCAGCGGCAAAGTACTGGTGTGCCTTGGTGACCACACCGTCCCATAGATTCTGGATCTTGAGGCCACAAGCCTGCGCTGTGTGAGAGCTCTGGGGAAGGGTCTCGGAGTTTGTGATCTTGGCACACTCCTTCCTTAAGAACGCAGCGAATCTCGCCGTTGCCGCGTCTGTGTCATCTAGACTGTGCAGCAATGCGTGAATTCGGGAGAATTCATCACTGATCTGAAACTTCACGTTCTCCATTACCACGTTTAAGTCCTTCTTCGATCTTATGGTCCGCCGTGTTGGACAAAAGTCCTTGAGGGGGCTCCTCCAACGGATTTTGTTGGAGATCTGCTCGTGTGTGTCCGTTTTTGTCCGTCCTTGGTCTGATCCCTTGCCATGCCTTCATCTTTGTCTGAGTTTTGTATCTTCCAATACTCCTTGAGGTTGCCCCATGCTTCTTTGAAGCATGCGGTTCCCAAAAAGTCCACCATTGACCAGATTATTGCCCGGGTCAATGTGAACGGTGATAAAATCATCTGCATGAGGACCTCAAAGATTGGTGCTGGTATGATGGCCTTCGCCAACTGGTAGCACATGATGATCAAGCAGAGACTCCGAACAACCTCAATGAAGTTGTTCATTGGAAGGTATGTGGAGGCGACGGCGGCCATCCACTCCGCCCTTTCGCCAAGGATCGGCAACGTGACGGATAACCACACCATCTTGGCCGAGCGAAAAGCCATCACCGTGCAGGCGGTAAAGCACTCAAAAAAGTTCATGCAGGCTTCGCGCGGTCCCATTGGTGCTTCGGGAGCGGGTGCCTCGGGTTCGGATCCCATGAACCACTCGAACCACGTCCGTGCGCTATA
This sequence comes from Botrimarina sp., assembly GCA_965263145.1. Lineage (GTDB taxonomy): Bacteria > Planctomycetota > Planctomycetia > Pirellulales > Lacipirellulaceae > CAYGQU01. The sequence goes on along the minus strand of CBDHGO010000003.1, from coordinate 4,493 downwards.
CGTCCCTTCGTGCAGTTCTTCTGATTGTTGGATCTTCTTCAGTATGGTTTGCACATCCTCTTGCAACTCTCGTAGGTTTCTCCGCAGCTCTTTCATCTCTTCTTCGTCGTAACCGCCGCCTAGGGTTTTGTCCTCCTTCGTATGGCGAGTTCCTTCAGGGCCAGCGGCAGTGGCGACGGTTGTCGTAGGACACAGGCAACATATTAGAACACTAAGCAGGACAAACGATCCTGCTACAAAGCGTCGAGAACCGAGAGGCTCCGAAACCATGTCAGACGAAATCGAATCGATTACAAGGGAGATCCGTCTGCAGATCTTTTATGTCTATAATGCGTCCATTCCGTCCATTTGATCTGACACTGACACACTAATGTGCTCATTTTGTCCATTTGATTCGACAATAATCATTCACATCCATCGGCATCCATCATTAACCGCATCTATCTCATCTATCCATATATAATGCTTGCCGCGGTACGATTTTCGTCATTCGCCCGTAGAAGCGAACGCTTTCGTTTTCGTCGTGTTCGACGTCGTAAACACTCCAGCGTTCGTTGACGTCGATTCGCCGAAGACGTTTTGGTCTTCTGTGTGTTTTTTCGACGGTTTGTTGGTTTCCGGGCGTTAGGGTTTTGTTCCACGCGGTCGGCATTCTTTGTTTCGTACTTCTGCGAGGGTTTCCGTACCGATGGCATTGAGGGCGGCCTTGCTTAGTTTTTTGCAAGGAAGAGTCATCGACTTTGACTACTTGTGGGAGGTCAGGTTCAAGTTGGTCTGTGCGGTGGTCTCGGGACACGATGCTTTCATGCACAACTCGGAAGAACCATTCGAGCACGGGGGGGAGCCCATCGTTCCGAGCGAGGATTTTTTGGACATCGAGTCCCTGACGCGTCTCAACCACGTCGCTCGATTGCTTTCCCGTTGGCTGGGTGATGAGCCGGTGAACGACGAAATCCCGGTAGTGGGCGAGTTGGTGCAGTACACGGACAACGACGGGAGGCTGCAAAACCGTAATTGGGGGCAACTAGTCGAGGAGCTGTACAACCTTGTACAACGGGAAGGGTATTCGAGAGACCTCGACGCCACCATGGACGGCCTTGTGTTGTGCGTCTTCTGCCTCGCACACTACGGTGACGACGACGCCTACTTCGGCCAGTTCGACGTGTTGGGCGGGCCGGTCATCCGTCATTTTGCTCGGATGTTTCTCCTTTCGCTGGGAGGTCCGCCTCAGAATCCGTTAGTGGATGTGGCGACACAGGTGGAGGCTGTGGCCGAGGCGATCGATGCGGCGACGCAGGTGGACGCGCAGGACTTGGAGGAGGCGGAGGCAGAGGCGGAAGACGCGCAGGAACAGCAACAGGAGCCTGATTCGAGTCAGGAAGAAGAGCAGCAGCATGAGCCAGAGGAAGTGGTTGAGGAAATGGCCTTCGAAGCGGACGTGTCTGCCAAAGACGTTCGGACTAAGCGACATCTGCAGTCCGAAATCGAGGAGGAAGAGGATGAGGAGGTCTATTTGGACGAAGATGGGGACGTGACTATGGGAACGGAGACGGAGACGGAAGAGGTGGCTTCCAAGAGCCGCAGTTCTAAACGACGCCGTATCCTGAGGTTGTCGTACGAAGAGGAGTCGTTGAGGGCAGAGGAAGCGAAGCGAAACTTTGGCCTACGGGACACGCCAGCTCGAAAGAAATGGCTGGTGCGCTTGAAAGAGGCGGACGATGCAAAGCGGAAATCGGACGAGGCAGATGGTTCATCTGAGGGATCTCGGAAAAGGTCGAGAAGGTAGGAGGTGACCGTTGAAGCGGTCCGGCGTGTGCGTGACGATGCGTCGGAGGTTGTATCGGGCGTGTTCATGTGGAGGCGAAACCTTGTCGAGATGGGCTGGTGAGGAGAGAGTATAGTGTCAAGGGTCGGCACGGGAGGATAAGAAGTTGGCGATTTGACGCGTTAATCGGTGATGCATGAAGATGGAGAAAATATGGATAGCGAAATGCGTGGGCGGCTGCCGAAGCACGACGACCGAGGAAAGCGGGGAGTGGAGAGCGTGGGGCGATTGTGGCGACGGAAGGAGGAGGAGACCTGTGGGGCCGCGTTCCTTCCTCGACTGCCGCGTGCCGACCAAGATTTCCACGATCGCCACGGCTCGACGCGCGTCTTTTGTTTTTTGTGTCTTCGTAGGCAAAGTGGCTTTTTCTTTCCCGCGTCGGACACTCGCTTTTTCGTTCTTCATTGTGTGTCGTAGGCTTGTTGTTTTTTCTCTGTTTTTTCGTCGCCACTGCAAACACGCTTCGGGTGTTCTGCGTGGTTTTTTTTCCAGAGCTGTGGTCCGTGGATTTCTTGCGTCGGTTTCGCCATTAAGCATTACTTTCGCAGTCGGTTCGGTGGAGACGTCGGCTTCCACGTGGGAGAGCGGTATACGGAACGCTACATCGCTCCACATGGTTCGCCAGAGGCGGTCGGTCGCGTGCTGCGGCGTTGGGAGTTGGTCTAGGGGACGAGGGAACGGTGGTGTGGTCGGACGGTTAGGTCGCCAAGGGACAGGTCTTTGCCGTTTGCTCTGGGGTGTCGAAGAGACTGGAAAGCGCTCACTCGAGACAAGGTTTCGACTGCTCGGTCTGCGGGGGCAACGGAAGAGACGTTGTGTTCTTGCCGAATGGCTGCACGGGCATCTCTCCGGTCTCGTTGTTGCGGTCGTGTGGGCCTTTCTCTGCGGGTTGTTTATCTGTCTGTCTGTCGGTCGTGCGGGCATCTCTCCGGGCTCGTTGTTGCGGTCAGAGCCTTCTTCTCCGGGCGCGTTGTTGCGGTCGTGTGGGCCTTTCTCTGCGGGTTTTTGTCCGTCTGTCTGTCGTGCGGGCCTTCCTCTGCGGGTTGTTTGTCCGTCCGTCTGTCGTGCGGGCCTTCCTCTGCGGGTTGTTTGTCCGTCCGTCTGTCGTGCGGGCCTTCCTCTGCGGGTCGTTTGTCCGTCTGTCTGTCGTGCGGGCCTTCCTCTGCGGGTTGTTTGTCCGTCTGTCTGTCGTGCGGGCCTTCCTCTGCGGGTTGTTTGTCCGTCTGTCTGTCGTGCGGGCCTTCCTCTGCGGGTTGTTTGTCCGTCTGTCTGTCGTGCGGGCCTTCCTCTGCGGGTTGTTTGTCCGTCTGTCTGTCGTGCGGGCCTTCCTCTGCGGGTTGTTTGTCCGTCTGTCTGTCGTGCGGGCCTTCCTCTGCGGGTTGTTTGTCCGTCTGTCTGTCGTGCGGGCCTTCCTCTGCGGGTTACTTGTCCGTCTGTCTGTCGTGCGGGCCTTCCTCTGCGGGTTGTTTGTCCGTCTGTCTGTCGTGCGGGCCTTCCTCTCCGGGCTCGTTGTTGCGGTCGTGTGGGCGGGCCTTCTTGTTCCTGGGCATTAGTATCCGGACTTGTTACCATGAGTTCGATCGCTATAAGTCGAACGGGTTAAAACTAGTTTTGTTTGTATCACTCCTTGATTCCGACCGGGCTTGTTGTTGTCCGGGCTGCCCTTTGCAGCTCGAATAGCACAACACCCCTTCGGAGGCGTTGAACTTGGAACGGCCACGTTGTTGGTGGGTTATCTTCTGTTGACGAAGGCATGTGGTCGGAAAACCTTCATCATATCTTTTTAACTTGTCATGAATAGCATCTTTCCAGACTCGAGTCCTTCTGTCTCGAGTCCTCAAGTTGATGTGCAAACATAATGTGTAAAGATAAATGTTTGCATCCAACTATGTCGTGTATGTACGAGTTCTTCTTCGACCTCCGCGCGGTAACCGTGATTGCAGTAGAACCTAACTCGCCGACGAAAAAGACGTAAGAAAAGTCGGATTGAGAGATTGTCAAGAATTGGGCGTGGCGGTGATGTAGAGAGGCGACAGGCGCCGATCTGACAAGCGGGAGCGATGAGTTTCTGAATACAAGTTCTATGATTTCGCACTTGATGCATAGACTATTGATCTGCAGGGCCAATTAGCTAAAGGTCCGCAGATTATAGGATCGATTAGCAGCGGGATGAAGCGTGGGGTGAAGCACTTGAGCTTCTTCGGTGACTGGAAGATCGTATAAAAGTGCCGCTTGAAGCTCTAGAAGACATCCCGCTCCCCGAGGCAGCACTCTCTGTTTGTCTAACTGACCGTTGTATGTTGCGTATTTACCTTTAGTTTTTCTGCGGACTTGCCGTGTTCTGTTGCTGACTCTCTTGCGCGCTCTCTATCTCCGAATCTTAGTTCTAACTCGGTCACTGCGAATAATTCCGCGCTCGTCTCTGCGGTTGATCCGAGTCCTTCGCACCCGCCGGGTTCTGGCTCGAGGAAAACCACAGAGCAAAGAAAGACAACCCTGCCTACATGAAATGGCTGACCAAGGAGAAATCCACGAACGTGCATAATCTAGCGAGAACGGCTCCGCGGATGACGAAGAACAGGCCAGCTTCACCAATGCCAGCACACGTTCTACTGTTTCGGTCCTTCTATGGCGGAGTCTCGCCAATAGTAACCAACTATGCTGACAT
>CBDHGO010000002.1:0-10130 GCA_965263145.1 Botrimarina sp. | reverse complement strand
TTCCGAGGAACCGCTGACGTACCTCATCCCGATCTCACCCTTCGTCTTCCGCTAACGTATCCTTGGTGTTAGGTTATCGGTCAGGACTGCGGGTTGCCTGACCAATGCCTCGGTCCTGACCCTCCATGCCCATGAGTGTATCATCTGAGGATGAACGGAGCCAATCGAGCCATGTCATCGATCGAATGGCGTCGCATTTTTTCTTTGGGCACATTCTATGAGTGCCTTTCTCTGCAGTCTTGCATTATCGTTTCTCCATCGTTGTGGCTTTTTCATAAACTTGAGTCCAAGTTGCTCACACGTGGATCTATGGTCTTTCTTCTACAATTGTAAAGGCCCATCAGACCCGAAGGCATCGTTTGAACGTACCGACAACGTTTGCGAACCGACGATGCCGTCAAACAACTCGTCGATGCGCGCACCCAGCGCAGCACTGTCCTCAGAGTCTCGACCCTCAGTGCAGAAGTGAAAGTAAATCGCATATTCGTCCGATTGTCAGGTCTCCTGCTGTGCCACGTGTCCACTTCGCCCCTCAGTTGCATCCCTCACAAAGCGCTCCTTTGCGGGCGTGCACTCAAAACAGCGTGCAGAAAGGTCTGTCGTCTTATTCCTTGCTCTCGTCAACTGAGTACCGACCCAAATACCGTCGGAAAGAACATTGGCGACAGACCACTGAAGGTCTTGGTACGTAAGCTGTGACTCATTCTCAGCTTTTTCGTGCAGCTGCTGTTTATCTACAGACGGCACTACTGTTTTCAGCCGTTCTTCTGACTCTTTGCTGACGGACGAACGAACGGACTCCGTCGACTAACCCATGCTCAACGATAGCATCTGAAATCTCATACACTGTTTTCCATTCGAGCTGCCGTTCTGTGTCCATTGTCGGTGTTGCGCTGACCAACCAGTCTTTGCGGCACATCCGTCTCCGCTCTGTTCCTTCCCGTCGCGCTGAGCAGCATCGCATCCAGAGAATAAACGCATCCACGCCTTGTCAGCGTTGCAGGGAAGACCAACGATTTGTTCGCCGACTCGGCCGGTAACAAACGAACGTGGCTTTCGCCACGCTTCCTTTCACAACGCATCGCCAACTGCCTGTCCGAACGAATGAGCATCCACGAGGGTGCTGCCGCGGAGGAGCGTTCTTGTCGACCTGAGGGTTCGGCCAGCGGAACAGGTTCATGCACTGCGACCGTCCACTGCCACAGCCACGACATTGGCGTGGAGACTACAGAGAGAAGTGTTCGGCGTCAGACCGTTATCACTGTCTGCAGTGTGTTTAGCAAAGACGATGTCGATTTTGTTGCAGCTTCCTTTCAACTTCATCGTCTTCGGAGACCAAACAATGAAGCCTGTATCCATCGCCAGAGGTTTGGGATTTCCCGAGCCTCGGCATCTCATTACAGTACATTTCGCAAATTGCAATGGACAACACCTTCACCGTGCCCGATTAATAAAATCTATGGAGAACAAAAAGGAGACACGACACTTGTGCTTTGACCTTCGGTAGTTATGGTCTCTCGAATCAACAAGCCACTGAAAATGCGTCCTTGGTATCCGTAGTTATAAAGGGATGCTTAATGGAGACTCGTGAAAAAAGGTACTCATTCGCACGGGGGGCAAAATTCCTCACAGGTGCCATCCCCCGAAGTGATCAGCAGTGAACTGCCTTGGGATGCCCAGCATGGAATGCAACAGGTGTAACCTGGGCAACAAGGCGCGTCCTGACCCCATGAATCGGAGAACCCATCGAAGAACGCATTGCAGCTCTCACTCTAAATGATGAATGAATGATCGACTGCAGAGAGATAGCGTGAGGTCACACTTCGTGTCGGCAATCGAAGTTGGATTCCATCGGAGACGGCGCGGAGGACTCTGCCGATCGGTTCGCATCGGAGAAGAGCGAGAAATCTCCAGAAGATTCATCGCAATCGACCAACGTCCCGTTCCACATGAAAAACGCTTCGCATTGTCCACAACGGGACGTGTAGCATTGCGCCTCTGGATAGGCAGGACAGAGAGCACGTCTGCATGGATTCTTGCAGCGAGCAATGTTCGCAGTACAGTTACCTACAACGACAGCCGTTGGCATCTAAGTTAAGAGATCTGGTCCAACGCACAAGGGCACATGCCGGTGCACGCCACTTCTGTTCCGGCACATCGAGCATAGCATGAATTTCCGTAGGTGTTTCCATCCACTCCACAGACCAAGCTCGCTCGATTTGTGCATTGGCATTCGTTCTCGCAGGGACACTGAGTCAAGCATGAGAGGTCGACGCTTTCACAGTCGGCACATACAGTGTCCAGCGGATCGCTACCCTCCTCGCAGATCTCTCTGTGCCCGATGCATGTGCAGGAATCCGTTTCTGCAGCAAACAGGCGCCTGTCCAGCCAGAATGCTCCAAACCAGTGCGTACGGGCTGTAGTTTGGCAGACAAAAGCGGTAAACAGCAATACAGTCGCGAAAAGTCGCGTATTCATTGAACGGAGTGTCTTGAGAGTCGTGCACGGTTTGGTGAAGCACGCGGGTTGCCGTTTTCTTGGAACAGTGGCTTTTCGTCTACAAGGCAGAGAGCGACACGATCACAGTAGTGAAGCCGACATCTCGTTTCACGCGAAGTTCGTCTGCAACTGGAAGCTAAGTAGCCAGCGGCGTGCTTTTTGTTTCGTACCGTCCGCGGGCTCGACGAGGATGAAAACGTTTCTGTTGACAGTGACGCGGCGTTAAATGTGTCGATCGATAATGATCTGTAAACCTCTCTGCCTTCAAGGGAGCGTCTACTGCCATCGGTGCTCCGCTTTTAAGCAGTCGTCTGTTTTGCATTCGCTTTATTCTTGATGGCCGAATCGACGGCGGAGTGCGTGTCGTCTTCTCCCTTGTGTACGAGAGTGTGAGCATGCCAATGCTTGACGGAGAATCTTCGAGAGACACGAGGAAAGGAGGTATGGTGCGTCCAAGAGATTTAAAAGTCTGACGGTGCCGTCATTGGACATCCCTTTGAGACTGTGCTCTGGAGGCCTTTCTTACAAATAGCAATCGACTACAGTTTGCGATCCTTGCCCTAACGACTATTAAAATAAAAGAATCGGAGAGGCTCTTGAGGATGTGACGGGCAGGTGGCCTGGAGAAGACGTGAGAGAGCAGTGATGACATCTCCGTCAGATCTAGGGGCGAAGATGGCTCACGGATGACAAGACAGCGCGGGATACAAAGCCGTCGGAAGATTTGTTGTAATGGACCTCATAACACTTCAGCGCTCGAACGCATGATTCGAACACAAGGTGCTAAATCTTCCACTATAATCTTGGACACGCATCCTTTAGACGACCATATCTTACATTGAACGCGAGTGACTCAGGGTTAACCGATCAGTGTCTAGTACTAACGATGTTCGCAGAATTCAATGGTGAAGTTTCTAGACTTATTGCGAAGTTCCTGAAAATGCACTCACAAAGATCCCAGACTTCCTTAGTCTTCTCGATCGAAAGGGTATATGAGCGAGAGCTATGAATGCACGATATCCCTTAACAAACATAGCGTTTTTGCTAGGTTGATGAACTTCAACACGTTTGTCCTCACATTTATGTGTGTTCCAAAGAACTTTTTTGGACTTGAAGTCCGGAATGCTTGACCGTGCATCTCCGTCCTCTTTCATCCTTCGTAAAGAATAAAAGGCGTATCAAAACGGAGACGAGCCTCCGTTTCCCTTGCCTTTTCAGAATGTTAGCCTGACCAGTAACCATAGATAGCAACAAGTTCCCGCTAGGAAGGACGACCCCTCGATTGCGTGTAGGTTCATGGCATCTCAGACGAGGTATTGTGCAAGGGTGGTATATCGGCAGCGTATTTAAGAGCGGCAACTGTCGTCTATCTGTCGCCTTGCTGCATGCCGTTTACATAGAGCATCTCTTTGCATGTCTTCGATGCACAAACATTGTCGAATTCAAACAATGGGGTGCTATGTACCGGCGGGACACCGGAAACACTAAAGCACTAGTACGTATGCACTAAGAAATGACGCCAATTCACAAGTGTTTGGCATCTTACTAAAAAACCACTTCGTAAGGCACAACACGACCGTCACCTCTGTACGCTATCAACTAGTCTTGTGAATATCTTCTTGGAAGAACACTAGGTATTGACAGATAGATGAGATCAAGGTTTCTTCTGCTAACATGATGGACGCGGTTCATGACAGTCGGAAACTTCTCGGCGTTCTAGATTAAAGAACAGTTTCAAAACGTTGACCAATCTATCACAATGATTACCGGGAGGCATTTTGTCTTGTGTTCTTGCTGGATGAACGCACGCTTCTGCTAGTGACCGATCGGTCGTCGTTTGCTGATGATCTTTGCACTACTAATGCAAACGAAACGACGTACGGTCGACTGTTTTCGTAACAAAACAACGTATGATGAATAGAGACCACCTGGCTCTGTTTCCGAAAAGAACACAATGGGCTTTAAGAGCAATTGTGTGCCAGAGTTGAAAACTGACTCGCTTTCAATTAGTAAAAAACTCTGCAGTGCTTTTCATGTTTCTGTAAAAATGTAAAACATATAAGTTGTGGGCGGTATGTAATTGTCTTCTCGGTCGATGGGACTGCAACCCTATCATATCACATGTCGCGTCAGGTGCATAATTCCGACGCGTCTTACGCAAGACAATTTTTGTTGCATTTGTGCGATTCCTTTCGCGTTTCCACAGAGTCGACGTCCGCATCTGATCAGTCTGTGGCAGCGCCAGTCGTGGGCCGATGTTACATGTCGACGAACGCCGCGCGCGTTTGTGGGTTGCCTTTGTTGTCTACGAAGTTTTGTGCTAAAAGGAAAACAATAAAAACGCGAACGAAGTAATTAGTATTGAAGGTCCGTTAACAACCTTTGAACGCGCACACACACATTTGTGATTAATGTCCACCCACATAAGTGAGCAATAGTGGACACGTATTGTTGTATGAATTGAATGGCTGTATTCAAACTCTTATCTTCTAAACGACGACAATCCCTATGTACCGCACAAAAGAGTTGAGATCTTTTCAATAGATTCTTTCATCTGTTTGGAACCCAATGTATCGAAGATCGGCAGAATGATCTATTGCATAACTTACTGAATGTCATTGGAGAATACTTCAAAAACACGCGGATTATCATTGCAAAGGATATGAGTTCTATCGCATCTTAGAAAACAGGAACTGATGCGTGATCAAAGGCGAAAGCAGATTAGTTTTCTTGAATCTTTTTGAACCCTGCCACCCCTATCTGACGTCGAGGTGGACTGCAACAAACAAACGGAATGACAGATAACTACAGGAACGTTTAAGCACTAGACGTTGATGGAACCCGGAAGGGGCAGCTGTCCTCACGAAGCGACAGCAGAAGCTACTAGCTGTTTCTTGACACTGTGATCGCATGGATGAATTCCTGTAAGAACGAGGATGTCGATTGTTAGAAGGGCGTTATTAACACAATCTAGAGTCTTCTATATGAACAGTCACCTTATTCGTTGTCGTCAATCAAATCACAGATCCTGGCCTTGACAATCGCTTCCCTGCGCTTGACTCCGACAGAAAAAACGACGCAGGTGATCTCTGTGGGCCAGAAAAGGCTTCTTTGATGAGGGCGAGACAAGATAATAAAGCTATGGAGAAAACCACCTCTGAATGATGTAGGGTCCTTGCCACTGAGGTGCCAGTTTATTGCCATGTGTGTGAGCAAGCTGATTGTCAAACAACAACACTGCTTGTCCAACTGCAAAATCATCAGATCTGCGAGGGAAAGAAGAAGCTTGTCTTGTTTGCTGGTACTGCAATTGTGCATCGATAGCTGTCCAGCGAGTCGCGAGAATGTCTTCATGCCGGTCGCATTAGGATTCTCAGAACTCGGCACGACGTCAGATGATTGCGGAAGTGAATGTAGACGTGGTTGATACCCAAAAGCGAGTTGTGTGGCACTGAGATGGGTCACGGAATTTGTATGGGAATTCAGCAATGCTTGAATCTGCGTGAGACATGAGGCCCATTTTCCATTTTTCTGAATGCGCTGCATGCGTCGGATCATCTCCTGGTTAAGACGTTCAACTGTTCCATTGCAATGCGGTCGGTATGCAGGGATTGTGCGTCGGTTGATACCGCGATCTGACATCAAGTTGGACAGTTGGTTTCCAACAAAGGCTGGTGCGTTATCTGTCTGTAAGCAATCAGGATTGCCAAAGAGTGAGGTCCAGCGCTCGAGAAGCTTGATAATAGATGCCGCGTCGGCTTTGGAAGCCGCAGAAATCAGACAGAAACGGGTGAAAAGGTCCACCGCTGCGATGATGAATCTCTGGGATCCATCTGGCTTCATTAGTCCAATGATATCCAGACCTACGCACTGATTTATCTGTTGCCAGGTATTAAACGATTGAGCAACAGGAGGGTCATGTCTCGCAAAATGTTGGCATCTTTCACAACTTCGGACCCAGTTCTGCACGTGTGAGGGAGCATCTGGAAAATAAATCATCTTCTGAGCTTCTGCAAGGTCGTCTCGATCCCGTAGTGTCCACTTTTCCTCATGCGCCTTGTGCAGCCACTTTGAGATTTCGTCTTTGTCCATGCAGCAAATCTGCCAGTCAATGCCATCGGCAGAATACTCTAGCTTCTCGTTTCTCCTTCGAAAGTACTGTTGAGTAGACGCATTTCATTTGATTGTGAACTATAGATGTTCCTGATTGTTGTGCTTGATGGTCCTGTAAGAGAGTCAGTTGTGAAGAGCTGCTCGCCGCGGCAGGAGCGGCGACGCGGCCCAACGGTACTTTCTTCGATGTTTAATCCGCGCTCTCTGCTGTGGCGTCCATTGTTCGGGGCATCTTCCCGTGTCAAGAAAACTGGCATTTGTGTGTACCATTCCGGCCATTTCGCGATGATTTTTGCAGCTCCGGCCTTCGTCCCTTTTGGTGTGGCATCTCCAAGCTCTTTTCTCCACCAAGGACTTCTGCGATTGTCATCTGAACCGCAGTGTAAAAAAGGCCATCGACTTGGTCCAGCCCATCGGCAGTCTAACAAACGCGTACGGCTGTCTATCGAAAATTGTCACAAAGTACGGCTGCAAGTCCTGTGCCAGTGGGACTTGATAGAAGCCATGACGAAAGTAAAACTTCACATAGTACCTCATTCCCGATAGGCCTTGCACCGCTCCTGCACGATTCATTGGCAGATCTGGGCCTCTTTGCATCCACGTATATAGCCCGCGAAAGTCAAGAACTATTCGACGCTCGACCGAATCTCTCTTCATGACAGAAAACCAGGGAATCACATGCTTCGGCTTCCCATCGAATCTTTGCACTATGTCAGCACTTATCAGCTGGTCAATCCCTTTTCTGCACGCTGCAGTTTCGGCAACAAAGACGTAAGGAGTTTTGGTATGAATAGAGTGAAGTCTGCCCGTTACGTCTTTCGAACTGACCTCCCATCCGCCAAAACGTCCAATTCTATCACAGATGACGTCGGGGAACTGGGTCAGTAACTGTTCCTTGCTGCAGCAGTCAATTTCTTCATTATGCGACAGGGAAACCTGACTGCTTGTTTACTGCCGCTTGGGAAAAGATCTTCGCGTTCTTCTTAGCTGATGTGCATTGCCATCACAGTCTCGGACCACATGCGGGGCGCCTTCTTGAGTAGATATCATAAGTGTTGTCGTCTTGCCCGTGATTTGACCGGTTCGTCCCGGTGATTGATCAAGGTCAATGTCGAGAAAACCAGCATACTGGACTCCCAAGTGCGCTGAGAAACGTGGGGCTACCACGGGTGTCCTTTTGTGAACGAGTGCTTTCTGCAGGACTATCGGTGTCTTGACCATCTTGCTTTGCTTCGGCCCAAGCACTATCGATCTATTCAGCGGTACTTGTATTCTGTCGCCTTTAATGCCAGGCAGATGATCGACCTTCTCAGTATAACGACCGACTTGCTCATGTATTATCTCGTTGATCACCTCCTTATCTGCCTTTGGTCCAGTAAAGAGGCATTTGATCTTCCTTCCGCGAATGCTCGCTGATCGATTGTGGGGATGTGCTGAGATCTGGTTGTCAACCATAGCGTCAATACCCAGCAGAAGGTCATACCCAGGCTTTGGCAGTACCACGCAATTCAGATTGAATCTCTGGTTGTGAGACTTTTCGACAGATACCTCAATCGCGCACCTTCCGGAGACCTTTGTTGCTTGGCCATGGGCAAGCAACAGGCGTGTCTCATCTGGCCTGACCTTGGCCCCGAGCTCTTTTGCCAACGCAAGTGATATGATCGACAATTCTGCCCCTGTGTCGACAAGTGCATCGATCTTTCTGGGATATCCCAGATGACTCTGGGAAACGAGACTCAGCTTCATCACTCTTCTCTTCTCTTTCGTTGTTACAGTCTTGGCTGTATTCGCTAGAAGTGTACTAGGCTCTGACGCAGTGTCTTCCCATTCATTTAACGTCTCGCAAATGGGCTCTGAGGCTTGCAGATCCGACATGGAATTCTCGGCAACGAAAGCACGACGATCGCCAACTCTCCTCTGCCGAGGCTGTGATCTTCTTGGACTTTCATTTCCATCGCATAGCCTCTGCAAAAACCTGAGCATATTCAGCGCTTCGCGCCTCGAAGTTTTGCAGATCTCCCGGGCACCGACCATAACCCTTCCGGCATTGGTAATTGCGGAAAGATTAAGAGTCCCATCATTCCCGATCACTCTACCGTCTGTTGCGGCGCTGGCTTGGGCTGTCACCAAATCGACATCCATGGCATCCTCGTCGACTTCAGTCTTCTCTTGTGCACCAGATTCCCAAAAACTCGCGTTCCTTATGATCGTACACATGTCAATGACCGTCGACTGCGGCGATAAATGAAGCATCAGTTTCTTCAGGTTCGTGGGAAGCTTCTTGAAAAGTGTCTTAATCTGTGTCTCCCTTGACGCTGTCGTCGTTCTGCAAGAATTACAATATCAGTCGACAAAGTCGGTCCAGGTCTCTCCCTTGGTCATGGACAGTTTCGCGAGTTGTTCTTCCGCGGACAGAGTAGGCTGTGGACACGCACCCAACACGAGTTCCTTCAGAATATGCCATTTCTGGCTCGTCTCCACTGAGGTGACCGCCGCGCCGTAAAATCGATGAACCGTCAGCACTTCCCCCGTGAAGGCCGCATTGAATGCGGCCACTGAAACGAAGTGTGGCTCAATCCTCTCGGTCACTTGCCTCAACAATTATAAAGCCGGCGATCCGACATCTAGACTCTTCACGACGCGCCTGACACGAGGACGATTACCGTCCTCGACAAGTGCCGCTGCGCACCGACGCGAAAGCTTCCCGGTCCATTTTCGAGGTAAGCCGCTCCGAAACCAAGTGTGATCGCATGGATGAATTCTTGCAAGAACGAGGATGTCGATTGTTAAAAAGGGCGTTATTAACACAATCAAGTGTCTTCTATATGAACAGTCAACTCATTCTTTGTCGTCAATCAAATCACAGATCCTGGCCTTGACAATACATTTTCTGTATAAACAGGCGCGTCTCGTGTTCGATTCGAAGCCGGTCGTCGCATTTTTTGACGAATGCTGAGAACGAGACAGTCATCGACAGACGCGGCAGTAATTTCCATCTAGCTTCGAAGGCAACGGAACATATGAGTACGCGATTTGCCGAAACAAGCTTTGCACATCGGCACCACCAGCTGTTACAGAGATACTCACGCGACGCGGCCTGACTTCCTCAGTAAAGCACATGATGCACATATTTCGAGGCGTTATGAACCTTTTGGGGTCGTGTAAACAACGTCGAAAAACAGAGAGTCGAACAGACACGCGACGACAACGCAAACGAACCCTCGAACGATAGCACAGGAACTCGAAGATGATTACAACAGAAATGTCGGTGTTAAATAACCACGATGGTTGAGGATTTCCTAACCCCACCAGCTATCAGTCGCGAACTTCAGGGCATGTTCGAAAACCATCGCCTGACTGTTATGAAGAAATCGGCTCGGAGGCTAGCACCCGTCGCGTCTGATGGACAGCGCGCCAAAAGGTGGTTACCATGAAACGAACCGCTTCAGACGGCTACGAACAGCGGATAGGACGCTACATTTCTAACAGACCCCTCGCGTGGTTTAGGACCACAAACA
>CBDHGO010000001.1:0-34814 GCA_965263145.1 Botrimarina sp. | reverse complement strand
GGTAGAAGATACATCCGATAACACCCAGCAGACTATCGGGCACGTCAGATACGTCATGGTCGGTCAAATGTCGAATGAGGTTGGCTCCGATGGCGACGAGATCTTCCGAGCCATATTCCTCGATCTTGGGTATCGTCTTGCGAATATCCTCGCCGGTCGTGAGGGTCCACCAGGTCGTGAGGGTCCACCAGTGCGTCAGGCTATCGGCCGGAAGGCTATCGGATGGAACGACCACGAAATCCTCAGACATGCCATCCCCCAGCCGGTCGAAAGATACCAGTCTTGGGGCCAGTACCGAAATAGTGGATAGGGGATCGCAGATTATGCTCGTACATTTCGAAGATATTCCGAGCGGCCCTTCCCCGGGCGGTGCGCAGGTCGGTCAAACCCATCAGCTCAGGATGGTTGTAGTCGATAAAGCGAAGCGCCACCTTGACATGCTTCCATCCACCGTTGTCTCGAATGGCATCATCGAATAGGGCCTGGTCCCACGAGCCGATTCTACGAACCTTCTTGGTGACAGTAGTCCTCTCGGGTTCCTGTCCGATAGCCTCCCAACTGGTCTCGTTCCTAAGAGGTCCGGAGGCACCAGCGATACGGATAGGGTAGGTCCGGAAGACCAGCCATGGGTAGAAGTTGGTCGCCTGCCAAGGCTGAATACCCGTCATAGCCAACAGATCGCCACATCTAACGTTGCTAGAGGTGACATGTGGGTAGTACTCGGTGTGTAGGCCGAGCCCATATCCCTGGGTACCCTCAATGACGACGGTTCGATTGGATTTGGTGAGCGCTCGTGCGGTATCAGCTACCACAATACCTGGAAGCCAGTTGCCGTCACGAACTCGGTTCGCTGTACGCATGATGCGGGCCGCTCGGGCTGCTCCGATACCCTTGAAGGTTGATCCAGTTTCCTTGAGCGTATCTAGACCGGCTTCGGTTGCGGCGTGTTCGTCCGAGATGATAGTGGCGTTGGCGTCTACGGTCAGTCGACTCCTAATGGAATACCCGGCTTGCTCCAATGCATTGATCTCTTCCTTCAATACCGCAGGAATGATCTCGGAGCCCTGGGCGATGACGATCTGTGCCTCGGGATCGACGATGGCGGCAACCGGGATCTGCCGAAGTGCCCATTTCATGTTGTTGCGGTCGATGGCGGTATGTCCGGCGTTGGGACCAGCCACCCGAACCAGGGTCAGTCGATTCGACTTTCGAAGTCGTTCGACAAGATCTGCCGTAAATGCTCCTTTCCCCTCGCTGCCAAACTGACCGCCTCCTACGATGTGGATGTCCATGCTTCCAGCCTTCCTGGTTGTTGTTTTAGTACGTAGTATAGTAGATGTAGCTCGGCCTGGCGTTCATCACGCTGCTGGCCGATCAGCTTGATATCTCTCGCCCGAGCTTGGCCCGCTGCGACAGCCATGACGTTGGGTTGCTGAATGAACACCTGCCAGCCGTTCAAACCGCAATACCACCGGAGGACACCAATAGCCTGGGCTTCAATCAGTTCTCTCCCAGCGGTATAGCCTGCCTCGGGCCGGATATTCCATGCCTCGATTATGAGATTTCCGTGTTTGTCGGATTTCTCCATAGCAAATACGACTGAACACAAGGCGTCATGCTCATCATCGTGGAATACCCCAAGTTCACCGGAGCTGCTGACCCATGCCACCCCGGTTGTGACCTGACCTGGATCGACCGCTATCAGCTCGATCTCACCTAGGTAGGCCAGATCGTCGAATGTATCTCTACTCATTTGAGATCGAACCTCTTGACATCGGCCTTAAAGGGGCATCCGGGGAACATGTTCTCGAATACCTGTACGGTCAACTCTGCCACTTCATCCGCTTCCTTTCTGTCTCCAGATTCAATAAGCAACGAGTCGTGTACGGTACCGACCAATCGGTATCCGCCAGCCTCGGTCTCGATCAGCGCTCGATTCAGCCCAGCCGCTACGCCGCCCTGAATGACTTGGTTCATAGCCTTGTGCTTCGATTCGGCCGGATGGAACACCCTACGCTTACCGTTGGCCAGTACGACGAAACCCAGCCTCGTAGCTTGGTTCTGTAGATGTCGGCCGAACCGAAATAGCTCAGGGTATACGCCACGATATCGGTCCCACAGATCCCGGACGTGTTCTTCTTCCATGTCTAGACCGGTATAGATCCGGATTTGATCTTGCAGCGTCCGGATCCCTGCTCCGTAGATGACACCGAACCCTAGTCGCTTGCTGACGGCTCGGTATTCGTCCCACAGGATGGAGCTTCGATCAATCTCGAACACCAGCTCGGTGGTGTTGTCGTGAACATCGGCACCAGCGATGAAGCCATCCAGCATGGCCCTACATTTAGCCATCGAAGCAACCGTTCGCATCTCGGCTTGTGACAGATCGATCTCCCACAGATAGCCCTGCTCGGGAGCGATAAGGCCGTGCATCTCTCCGTAGCCTTCAGGTATCTGCCACTTGTTAGGGATGGCTTGTACGTTGACCCGATTAACCGCCAGGCGCCCACTGACCGTTCCATTAGATCTCCCACCATCGTCCCAGGTCTTAACCTGTCGATAGTTGGCCCGAACCCGACCGTCGTTAGCTTTCTCGGCCCAGCCTCGGTACCACAGTGATACTGCACCGGACACTTGCGCCCACCGTTGATACTCTTCGATCCAGGGGATTCGCATTTCCCTAGCTCGATCAGTAACCTGTTTATTGACGGTTTTGTTGCCATTCTCAGTCAACGGCAGTCGGACGTTGTAGCTCTCCAGCCAGCGTATGACGTCGGCTTTAGTGCTAGGTTCGAATGGTAGGGCCCGTCGCAGAGCCTCGACTTCCTTGTCGCCCTGCTCCGCCCACTTCATAGACTCATCGACTCGATACGGCAGACCTCTTTGCTCCATCCTAAACAGGGTGATACACAATGCCGTCTCTTCGGCCAGCAGGCCCCATCCAAGCATTCCCTCTTCCAACTGGTCCATCTGCTGATTCCACAGCTTCCAGGTCCGGTCAATGTCGGCCTGCAGGTACGGTCCGATGAGTTCCCAGGGAGCCAGGTCGTAACGGACGACTCCCCCGAGTTTGTTCTTCGTGAGCCACTTTCGCATCTGCAGGTCGGCTTGCTCGTAGGGCTCATTCCAGCCACTTCGGCGAGCGACCAGCTCCAATGTCACCCGTTGATTGGGATTTAGCAGAGCTTCACAGATGAGGGTATCCCAGTACAGCGACTCGGACAGGTCTACTCGAGTGGCTTCCTCGGCTCCTCGCAATCCAGCCCAGGCGAACCATAGATCGATCTTCGCACCGTGACCGATCAGCAGTTGTCGGGACATCCAGTCGTGGACTTCGACCCATTCATCTGCCGTCACGTTAGGAGCGTCCCCGAACAAAGTGGGCGTGGTACCAGGCTTGTCCAGCATCCCTTGATCGACAGGTATTAGCACCGATTCTTCATCAGACCACCGCAGGCCGAGACAACTAGGTCGGGCCCCATCGTCCGGATGCAGTCCGCTGGCTTCATAGTCGAATACTAGGGGCAATCCTTCGGCGTCCCATGGTATTCGATCTAGGTCCACAACCATGATCCCAGGATGATTCCGAGCGCCAATCCGAACCAGAACAACACCACGAGCATGAACAAGTACCAGCCACCCACGGAAGGTTCGTAGAGGTCGTGATCAGTGATATAGACCGGAACGTACACCTTTCCCGTAGGGTCGATCTCGTCTCCCCAATCACTAACTAGAGACCAGAACTCGGGGTCGGAACTTGAGATGTAACCATTGTAACCACCTCCTTCGGAGAGAAACCCTTTAGGGACCTCTTCGTGTATTTCGTTGTCGTTTTTACCATCTTCACTGCGCACGTGCGTGCCTTTCTCTTCTAAAGAAATGGTTACATTTGTATTCTAGGGGTTCATGTGCCGCTTCGGAAGCGGGTTCTAAATGTAACCACCCTATATGGTTACACGGTGGTTACATATGGTTACATATGGTTACACCTTGGCTTCTTGTAACCACCTGTAACCACTATGTAACCACCGGCATGGTTACATTTCGCCTTGTACATCGTCCAATAAGACACCAGCGGCCCCCTTCACAGTCATCGAAGCCTCCATGTCGAGTTTGTGAACTCGGGTGACAGAACCACCCATTCGATGTGTCGTCCTGGATACCTTACCGGCCTTCCGGAGCACTTCTAGTTCCCGCCTCATGTTGGCTACGCTGCCAACTTCCTGGTCTCTAGCGTCCCGGTACCGGTCGCAGAACCATCGGGATACTCTTTCCAGGTGAAACACCACCGAACCGTCGTCCAGTATCTTGATGGTCGACCACTCTCCAAGATCCGGATCGACAATCGAGGGTAAAATGCGCTGTATCAAAGTTGTGTCCTGCCATCCGGACACGTGGCTCTGTGAGTCCGCCCACCTGGCTACGGCGTCGGGAACCGTCAATCCGCTATAGGTTCGGCTGCCCGGATACGCTTGCTGCCACAGTTGAGCGCCATACTCGATTAAAGCTATCTTAACAGCGACCCGCTCCCCATCGCCGATGACGGGTGTACCGATCGAGGTGGCGGCCGCCATTATTCGCCGGATAAATGGTCCAGCCAGTTGATGGGCTACGGTCTCGTCCGAACCGCCCAACTCCTCAAACACGGCCTGAACGTCTTCCCACTGAGGATAGTCTCCATTTAACGACCGTCGCTGTGAAGCCGGGACGACCTCCATAATGACCGATCGATCCCTAAGCGCTCGATCAGTCGAAAGGTTGCTTAACGACTCACCCGACACCAACATGGAAGCTCGAAGCGGGATGCGAATCTCGCCCCAACCGTCTGCCCCTTGTTTCTTGAGCGTCAAAGCTTCACCAGAGGTCGACACTCGGAACAGCTCCAACAGCCGAGCCGAACTGGCTTCCATACTGGCGTGGTCGTCAATCACGACCACACCGTTTGCGTGATAGGACAGCCGATCTCGAAGCGAAGCGATGGTGCCTGAGGCAATCCTTTCAGATCCCGTCAGACGGGCCCCAAATGCGAACAAACCTCTGGTCTTCCCGGCGCCTGCCGGACCCTGCAACACCACATTCGGTTGGAAAGCCAGGTTCACATACCCTTTGACAGCCTGCAGTGCGATCCAGGAGCAGAACACTGCAGCTAGTTCGTCCTCTTGCCAACTAGGGAGTTGCTCGATGATGTCAGGCCTATCTAGGTCACCAATGACCGGCTTGTACCCATCCGGACCCACGGCATCCCCAATCCCTACCCATTCTTCCAGCTCCGGCACCCATCCCCAGTGCGGAGCTTCCCGCACCGTGTTAGTGAGCGTCTGTTGTAGCAACCGATGAAGGAGGATCGCATTGTCGGATCCCGCTGCTCTCGGGTACATCAATACGCCGATATTCCCCAACGTCGCTGCTAGCTTCTGGTAGTTGTAGATGTTGCCGGGATGGACTCGACATTCCCGCTCACCGTTGGCTAAGATCCACGACTCCCCTTGATCTAGGTTGATCAGCCTCTGGCGAACCGAGAACTCGGGTTCAAACCACAACTGTCGCTTCCGGGAGTTGCCGTGCCCAGTCCAGATGTAGATATTCCCATCGTCATACTCGACTGGTACTTGGTCAGTGTGTGGGTCGATTGGACTCTTCGACCTGTCCCGTCGATACAACTTGCCAACGGTTGATTCCACTTCAGCGTCTGGCAACGGGTCATCGAGACCACGGTTGACGGCCAGCACTAACTGTAGCCAACCGTCTTCCCAAGGGACGATAGCCGCCAGATGCCCTGCCACCTTGGTAAGCCAGTCGTTGCGCTGTCCGGGGCCGATATCTTCGGCCAGCAGTGAAGCCAACGTACTATCACCTGCAGGCAGCCTTCCATCGACTATGTTGCTTAGTTCTTCAAGTAGAGTTTCATATGGTTCCGGGACGGACAGTTCGGTTTCCCACGGCGCATAACCGGGCGCCCAGTTTCGACCCTCAGCTTGACCGTCCGGCAAGACTATGCCGCCTCGGTTGTTTCTTAGGTCGACGGCTGGAGCTATACCGACTCGGTTGGTCCACCATTCGGCTGCCGAGTACTGGCACAGAATGTGGGCGCCGCCACCAGGGGTACGAGCGTAAGGAGTCGGGTTGTCGACCAGCAGCGAGCCGAATCGATCGAAGTAGCTAGTATCGTCCAGATCGATGGCGGATACTCCGGACCGCTCACCACACACCAAGAATATTCCGTTACTATAAGACCTCCAGTTCGTTGGCGATTCGGCTTCTGGCCAGTCGTCCTGCTTCGGCCCTCGGCTCCCCTTGCCTGTTGGGAAGATCACCCATCCGAGATCCTTGTACGCTTCTACGTGTTCTCTAAGGTCCATTGCCGAGAGACAGCCTCCTTGGTATCTCCCTTGCGCTTGACCCCTTCTACGCTATGTATATGGCGCTCAGGGTCCCAGAACGCAAGGAAGATACCAAGGAGCCGGTCCGCCGGGCCACCCGCCACAGATGCCCGTCGGACCGACTCCCGACCTCATGACCGTCGCCTGTCGTATCCCCCATACGGTCGATACGGGGGATGAGGCCGAACCTCAGCTCCGTCGACGAACCAACGAACGATCCGCTTAATCAGCCTCAACATCGTCATCCCCATCCTCGTCCCCGGGGATGACCTCCAAGAAGACGTTGCGAAGCTTCCCCTGTCGAGCACCCTGTCGAGCGACCTCGGTACCGACTCGGACCCAGACACACGTACCGAGCAGCTCATCGGTATCGGTGTTCGGATCCACGCCGAAGCCGTCGAACATGGCCTTGAGACGGAACCGGGCCTTGGGAGAGAGCGAGGTGTTCTCGTAGAGCTTGCCCGACACCTCCTCACCGCTGTCGTTCTCCAGGAAGGCGAACACCCACTCCCAGTAAGGGGCCGCTTTGCCTTCCTTCTCGGTCACCTGCTCCAGCGACATCCAGTAGATACCGGCTGGGAGCGCCTCGAACTCCTTCTCTTCCGTATTGATGACTTCCTCAGCCTCATCACTAGTCAGCTTGGGCACGGTTTCTCCTTTGGTTAATGCGGTCAATCTTGACTTGCTTGGCTGCTTCTACAACATCGGGATCGAGACCGTTCTCGACGGCTCGATTGATGACAACTTGTAGTACTTGCGACATGGAGACTCCGTGTGTGGCACACTCCATTTGAAACTCGTACTTGTGGTCGACGTAAGCGTGGAAACTGGGTCGGGCTGTCATGATGCGCCGACTCTCTGGAAGATCGACCACAGGTCGACTTCATCCGAACTATCGGGCAACATCCCGTAACGGTCTTTGGCCTCGATCTGCCCCTGAGGAGCGGCTCGCACGACTCGTTTGCCGCCCTTGTCAATGGACAGGTTCAACACCATGTCGCAATTGGTGTTGAAAATCTGAGCCACGGCAGGGGTGAGGGCCGGGCCGATCTTGAGCTGACCAGCTTCGTTCTCTGATCGGCGGGCGTGAGCAACCAGCACAACATGGCAATCGAGAGACATCAGCTCACGAACGATCACGGCTTGCATCTTCTGAGCCAACACACCGTAGTCATCCTGGAAGGTCTCCCAGGTCTCCCGGTTGGGATGCTTGCGCTGCATGTCGGGCCTGGCCATTGCTTCAAGGACTGTCTCCTCGACCCAATAACCAGACAATGCGGTTGTCGTGTCGATCACGATAGCGTGAATCGAACCCGGGTGATCGGCTAACTGAGCCTTGGCTGTCACATGCAGTTGGCGTAGTCCAGAGTAGGACCAGTCTCCCCATCGGGAAATAAGGTCAACGTCGATGTCATCCGAGAACGCCAGGAGTGCTTCCGGTCGGATGCCGTTCTCGGTGTCGACTGCCCAGACGTGACCGCCTTGGGTGAGAGAAGCCCAACTGCTGGTCTTGCCGACTCCGCCATCGCCGTAGATCAAGCACCGAACCCAGTTGTCGGCCGACCCTAGCGGCGTTAACAGCGACGGGTCGGGAGTAAACAACTTGGTCGACTTAGCCAGCAACGCCGACGCCGGGCCCGCAGACGAAATATCCTTGGAACGAGGTGGCCGTTTCCGAGCTGCTGCCTTCTTCGCTGGCTTCCCGGCGCTTTCCTTGGTGTCTTCCTGGTCCTTTGAGACTTCGGCAGGGGTAAGAGGTACGACCTTGTTCGAAGGATTCTTCGTGGCCTTCTTCGTGGCTTTCCTCGTAGCCTGCTTCTTGGGTGGATTGTCATCAAGTCGGGGCATGCAATTCCTCTAGGTACTCGGCAATAGTGTGAAAGAACATCGGCCAGACGTACCTACGAACGACCGACGTAGCCACGTCACCCTCCAGCCAAGCCTGCTGACCGGTAAGCATCGTCATGTACCCGTTGCACAGGTCGAGGTACTTGGCTCCTAGGGAGTCGGCGTTAATAACTCCCATCAACAAGCCTCCCAGCTCGACATCGAACGACCGAGGCATGACCTGAGATACGGCGTTAATAACCTGCTCGTGCTTGACAAACCCGAATTTTGACGCTATCCGTCGGTTGAGTTCATGGACCCGTTCTCGGGACCCAAGCAGACTGAGCTGGTCAACATCCGAACCGACTGGACCTCTGATACCCCTGAATTGCTGGCGGTCGAGCCATCGATCGAACACATCTTGCAGTTTGGCATGTTGCAGTGTGTCATTGTGACGAAGACCTAGTGCTATTACCGACCTTCGCTGCCTGATCAGGTAGGTATTCTCCACGACATCCGCTGACGTCATACCCATATGGGCATGTTGATGACCCGACAGGGTTACGAACTCGTCCAACCTGGCTTTAAGGTCGTGCCTAGTCTGGAACTCTCGCCTTTTGATCGACGGCAGGTCGACCTGATCGACTATCAAGATGGACTTGTGGATGTCCGTCTCGCTAATGATCGAAGGTGGAGGCATCAACCGCATCTGCTCGGCCATCACATGGATCCACAAGTCTCGTTCCAGTCGAACGAGGTAAGCGTCACTCCAGATGGCAGTGACGGCAGCTACGTAAGGGAATCGTGGCCCCGGGTTAGCCATCGGACGACTTTGGCAGCGGAACTTGCAGACGCCCCTTACCAACCTCGAATCGAAGCTCCGGGCCGCCATCTATGTAGATGATCACTTCGGCCCGGATAGCCCAGGGACCGACCGTCAAAGCCTTGAGTTCCGGATGTTCTTCAATAGCCCTTTCGAGGTTAACGATATCGACGTACGGAGAAACGTCCATGGGCATCGGGGAATGGTTACCACCAATGCGGGTAAACCGAAGTTCAGTCGCCATCACTCGCCGTCCTTGTGGAGGTGGATCTCGTCGAAGATGAAGTTTTGGTTGGTCATGCTGGGCCGCATTCCATCGAAAATCCGACCCAAATGACGGATCAGCTCCTCTACCGTATCGTTGGCGACGGCAATGCTGAGCGAGAACGACTGGAGATCCTCGGCGAACCGTTCGCCCAACATCTCCCTAATCTCGTCATCCCGGCACAGCATCCCGAGCTGCTTGCTCATGATCGAGACGAGCCAAGCAGCTAGCGGCATTCCGTTCTCATGGAGCATCGTGGCCTGTCCGTTGGCGACGTCGGGGCCGCCCTTCAACACCGAAGCGAAGTAACGATGGGCGTTGTTCTCTTGGTTGCGGAGATCCGCCATCCATTCGGCTTCGGTGTTGTAGAGGCTCAACCAGTGTTCTGCCATGGTTTCCTACTTTCTGTTGTGTGTAAATCGTACAGTCTGCCAAGCAGCGTTTGCGCCTCGCTTGCGCAAGTTGGGACAGTAATCCCGGAAATCGCACCAGTGACAGTGATCACCAGGGGATAGGGGAGCACCGTTGTCTGCATGCCCGTAGGCTACGACGGTAGCGAACTCCCGAGCTACAGTTTCGACCTCGATGTCGGTCTTGTCGATTGGGGTTCGTTCGAAACGCTCCTCAAGCGTCATATCTCGCTTGAGTCGGATTGTCTTGGCGTAGTTGTGCGCAGTACCGAAGATGTCATAGCCGTTCTCACGAGCCAACCATGTGTAGATGGTCCATTGGTCGAGCATCGGCAAACTGCGACTAGAAGGCTTGACTTTACCGGTCTTGTGGTCGATGATCCATAGACGACCTAGCCATTCGACGATGAGGTCGATAGAACCCTTGAACTTCTTACGACCGAAACCGACGTCAGGCAGCATCGCTTCGAGTTCCAGCTCGACCGCAACCACATTGTCTGCCCATACTGGGTCACCAGGGCCGTAAGCCTCGAAATAACCTTCGAGCATCCAAGTCAACAGGTCGATGTCGTCGTGGTGAACCGACTTCTCATCTCGCCATTTGATTAGTCGGCTTGCCGGATTGGTTTCTGGATCGGGTGAGTAGGTGTCATCCATCAGCTCGTGCCACAACGAGCCACGATCTAGGGCGACCTGTCGAGCCTTGGGTTCTAGTCCGTTCTTGTAGCGCAGGAAGTGTTGCCGGGGGCAAGTGCGGATGCAGTCGATTTCGGACCAGTGTGTGTAATCACGTTCAGCCCAAGGGATGTTGTGGTAGTGGTCTTCGTCCTTAGTCATCCGGGATCCTCGACGGTACTGATAATCAGTGCCCAGCCAGTCGGTTCATTGTCGTCTGCCTCAATCTTGATACGCACCGGTCCGGACCAATCCCCGAACTCCTCTATCAGCTCGTCCGCCACCTTGATCCGAACTGCAGTCCATGGCTCGTCACTATAAGAGGCGCCAAGGGTGACTTGATATAGTGCCCACGCCACTGCATGCCACTCCATGTCGTAGTCAGGCGCACAGTGTGGGTCAAACTCGCCGACCTGCTCGATGGCATACGCAAGCAGGTCGTCCAGGGTGTTCGGGATACTCATGAGCTGGACTCTCCGGTCAGTGTCTCGATGATGTGGTGTAGCGGCCGCAGGGGACGCACTGGCGGATCGATCGGGTGCCGTCGTAGTCCGGCCCGGTGAGCGACGCTGCCACCCACCGATCGGAGCCACAGCTCGGACATCTCCACCCGTGAACGTGCGGAGGCTCGGCGTTGTTGAAGAACTCCCGGAGCGCCTTGGCGAGAGCCTTCCTACCCTCCTCGTCGACAATATCCTGTCCACCTCGGCCTCCACGGCTGGGCGCACGTCGATCAAACCAATAGACGATCAAGATAGGTACTCCTTAAGGGAAGCAGCCGACACTAGGCCAGAAACGGAGCGGCGCTTGTCCGGCAGCAATATGTCGGCAAAGTAACCGTCTACGGTTTGCTCTGCCACCAGATGGAAAGTCATGCAGGACTTGGTTTGTCCGAGTCGGTGAATACGCTTAGGAGCCTGCCGCATCACTGCATCGACCGGACTAGTTTCGAATAGTACACAACGACTGGCCGACGTGAGATTGTGGCCCTCGGCTAGGGTCGGGTAGGTGGCCACCAATGCGTTAGACAGTCCATTGTTGAATGCGCTGATCTGCCAGCTTCGGTTACGGGCACTGTGACCGCCATGGACGTAGTTGGTGTCGATACCGATGCTTTCAAGGTAATCGACTACTGTGACAACGGAATGACGGTATTCGCAGAAAATCACCCATTGGTGATCCCGACCAGCGTCCATAATGCGACCGAGTTCTTCGAGCTTGGACGACCGCCCGCTGCCGTCATCTTCCTCCAAGAAGCGCAGGCCGGAGCTGAGTCGACGGAGCTTTACGAACTTCTCGCCTTCCGACAGTGCACTAATCACCTGACCGTCTGGGAGGGTAGCGAAGTAATCTTCCGACAGCCGATTGTAGACGGACCGCTCGGCTCTAGAAAGTTGAACCGGGACTCGTACCTCGTGATGGTCCGGCAGTTCGAGGTCGACGTCCTCTAAGGTCCGTCGAAGCAGGCTATCACTCAACCCGTTGCGGTCGGCGAAGGTTTCCCAATCGGTGATATCCCGCAGTGGTCCCACGTGCCTAGTGGTTCGGTTGCTTCCCTTGCCGACGTATCGAGAGGTTTCGTAGATCTCGAACCACTTGTCTGCCCACTCCCAGAAGTTAGCGAAACGCTTGTCACCGGGATAGATGGCCCGCAGAACCATGAAGATCTCGTGAGCCCAGTTGCGTACCGGCGTACCAGTAGCAGCGTAGAAGCGCTCCGAGCGCTTGGCCAGTTTGACCACGCCCTTGGCGTAGCTGGTGTCACGACCCTTAATGTTGTGGGCTTCGTCAACGACGAGAGTGTCCCAGTCACGTAAGTACTGCTTTCTCGGGACGCCCAAGATAGCTCGGCTGCCGTCCCTCTTTCGTGCTCCACGCTTGTCATTGTCGACCAGGCTGTGGAATGAAACAACCTGGAAATCGTCGGGAGTCTCGCTCCACCGACCGATTTCGTACCGCCATTGGTCGACTAGACCAGCAGGACATACAACGAGTGTGTCGCCTTCGGAGGCTCGGATGAGCTGGGGAGTCTTGCCCAAGCCCATCTCGTCTCCGAGCATAGCTCGACTTCGCCACCGGAGGAAGGCTACGCCCTGTTCTTGATAGTCTCTAAGCTCCACACGCTTGTCCCTCTGTTAGATAGGAACTCCCGACAGGAGGGCGACAGGGGTTGGGTGTTGCGGCCCGTTAACCCCACTCCTGCCGGGAGTGTCCACAGTAAATCACACCTTGTAGTCATCTGTCAAGGCATGATCATCCATGTTACGTCAAACCACGCTCCTCGGCGGGAACCGGGGTCACTCGGCTAATGGCGGTAACAACGCCCGTGACCGCTACGGCGACAGCGCCGACCACGATTGCGATGTCAGGAACCGGATCCGGGAACATGTCCGGATTCTCGATGACGTAGGTTGCCAAACCTGCTGCCACTGCTGCCCAGGTGACCACACTCGTCAGGATGTTGGTTAGTTGCTTCATTGGTTTATTGCTCCTATTGTAGAAGAACCTGTATCCAGGCACCGAGACCGGAAGCTACCCCGGCGCCTGCTCCACCCATAGCAATCCACATGTTCCGCTCCAACGCTCGTATTCGAGCCTCGTGGTCGGACGCTAACTGGTCCAGCTTTCCTTCCACTCGGGTCAATACTCGAAACAGCTCTGCGGTGGTGACGTCCTCTGGCATAGGCCCAGTTTACAGCACGAAGCCCCTGGTCGGGGCGGTGTGGAGTCCGTCGACCAGGGGCTTCGTTCCAGGAGACTCCCACAACTTCGGCGTTGAAAGTGTGAGATAGGGACAAGGCTCGACTGAGGGCTGGCCAGCCTGGGTCCTTATTGACCATTGAAACACGAATGTTGAATCGTTGTCAATTCCTTGGCAGACTGTCTCGGTTGTCCAGTTTGATTAGTTCACTGAATGGCACCACCAACGACATTGTACCAGTCGAACTCTTGGCGTGTACCCTACCGGAGCCGAAGATCTCGTGGATTTGCCAGAGTTCTTGGTCATGTACAAACCAGTCGCCTATTAGGACTAGTTCACCCGTCTCGGTGTACCTAGGGTGGCTACCAGCCATGTTCTGCGCTAGCAGGATCCTCTCCAGCAACCTGATGGCATGGTGGGCGTCGTCGTCTGTCATAGTCGGTTCCTCTAGTTAATGTTGGACGGATGTGGCTGAAAGGCACCCGGATTGGGCGCCGACTTGTCGATGCTCCGTTGAGAGATGTCTTCGTCAATCTGCAAAGTCAAGTCTGCGATCGAAGCTCCGCTGCCGATCAAGGAAGAATCTAGCGCAAGGTCGAAAGCCGAACCAGAACCGTACGTCTCCCACACAGCCTCACCAGCCACACCAATTGCCGGGACCGTAGCAATGAAGTCGCTAGCCGATGCATCTACTTCACCCGTCGCCGGACTAGCCTGGTCACAGATGTTGTTGCGGAAATCCCAACTATCCGTAACCGTAGACGGCCAAGTCCCGACAAAGGGATTGCCGTAACCAGCATTCTCCCAGGTGTCGTCACCCCACAGAGTGTTATTCACAACCACCAACGGATCGGAACCAAACTCGGCTAGGGCCTCGGTTGCGTTTGTTCCCTTCTCATTCCTCATCCGGAACATGGCATGGGTGCCGGTCTCGGGCTTAGCCCAGAACAAGTTGTTGAAGCAACGAATACCCGAGATACCGAGATACGCCATGATGTGTACAGAACTGGCACTAGTCGAAGTCAGGTCGACATCCCACACCCGGTTACCCTCAACGTACAACAGAGGGTCGAAGTTAAACCAAGACGGCCGGTCGTCGATCACAGCTCCGACGTACGATATCGACATTGGGGCGCCCAGGGAGGCATAGCCGCCATGCATCGCATTGTCCGACACCAAGCCGAAGTGGCAACCAGGCTTGAGGTCGAGAGCGTCAGAAGTGAACTCGGTAACGTCGTTGCCTCTAACGTTGAAGTTCTTAGCGTGACCGACCCAACCAGGCGACGACCCTAGACCAAGGTAGATGCCCTCACCTGGATTGGTTCCAGTCCGGACCCCTACGTTAGTGATGGTGTTTGACTCGATAACCAAATGTTCCGAGAATCCCCACTCGTTGCCGCTACCGGCCGGGGGAGTGCCACCACTAGAAGCGATAGCCTGGAACCAACCGGCAGCCGTAATACCAGCGTCTCCCATGGTGTCGACGTCACAGTAGGCGATGTAAGCCGGAAACCCTTCGGACCCTCCCCAGTTCTGGGCCCGAATCCCGAACAAGCAGTCTCTGACGTTGAACCCGACAGCCCAGACGTGACTGCAGTTCTGCAGATCGAGGCCGACGTCACCGGCAGCAGTCGTGTCGTTGTCGTCGACATACTCGCCGTCAGCACAAGTGACAATAATAGGAAGACCGGGGGATCCACCCAACGTTGAGGAAGTTAGATTGCCACCAGAAATCCCGTACTTGTTTCCTCTGACGTTTAGCGTAGCGTCGAATCCTGAGGTAACTCGAACCAGGTCGCCGGGTACGGCGTTGCCGATAGCTGTAGTCCACTCGGCGCTGCTAGTAACGTTATGAGTTGTTCCGCCAGTACCAGCAACCCAGTCGTCTAGGATGGTGTCGATTTGGGCCCTAGTAACTGGATAGCTGCCGGTATAGCCCAGAGCTTCTAGAACGTGCACAGGCTGACCGGACGTCGCCAGATCTCTTTGAGTTCGGAACGCTACTGAATGGGTGGCGGGAGGGTCCACCACCACCGGGGCCCCGGTAGCCGAGCCTACTGTAGTATTCCAGGGACTGGCGGGAGTAGTGACGACCGACAGGATGTGTTCGATGGGACCCAACGTCTCAGATGCAGCCTGGACGATTTGCTGGATCTGGGTATTACCCAGTTGGTTGGGGTTATTGCGCCACACAGTGATGAGGTCCCCGAGACTCATGTCCCGCACGTCATCGCCCAGCGTGCCGGAGTACTCGGGATGGTGTAATGGCAACACCAAAGAAGACAGCCTGGGTTCATCGACCGACGTTAAAGCTAGCCTAGTGGTGGCCAGGGCCTGCATGCGGTCGTCCTGCCCATTGGCGTCGAACTCCCGTTGGTACGGACCGACACCGGTGGGAGGCAAGGACACCGACAGGGCTGACCCGTCGTCCAACTCGGCTCGAGCGGTGGCACCAGTGCTGTTCTTAACCGTGACGTCGTTTGCAAATCCCGATGTGTCTCTGGTAAGCATGGGAGGTGCGCCCAACTCCCCAGCCGAGTAGTCCAACGAAATCTGACCTGTGATGTGCCGTCGCATTAGCCATTCTGCCACGGCCGTCAACTCGGTGTTAGTTAGGGCCCTTTCGAAGATTACCAGCTCTTGAGCAGCCGAGTGGGCAAAGTTAGCCGCCCCATCACCCCTGGCGAATAGCTTCCCTACGCCGTGAGGAATGGTGCCGATGGCGGAGATGTTTACGTCAGTCCCGAAGCCTTCCCCGTACACCCACGCCCGCATGACACCGTCATCGATCTGGCCAGCAATGGTAAACAGCTCTCCGTCCGCAAACTCCTTAACCGGGCCCAGGGCGTCTAGGACGGTAGGGGTGGAAGAACCCAGCCTAGCTCTGACTCGATTAGTAGCGGCCCCCGACGAATGTAGGCAGAATCCACGATCGGCAGCCGTTTCGAACGATGCGTAACGGTTCTCGGCATCAGCAGTGTCGGATGTGTGGTAGTTGCCCACTACCACCACAGTTAGTTCACCTGACGACTGAGTAAACGAAGGAGTGTAGGGGATCTGTACGTAGTCGTCGGTGCCATCCGGGGTCATCCTCGAAGCTGTACCGACTGTCAGCACAGGATCGTTGTTGTCGGCCGACGAAGAGGAGCCCATGGTTAGGGACGACCCTCCGACCACTCGATTGACCAACGTCTGATCCGCAGTTGTTGTCAGGTCTTGAGTAGACCACCAGCCGTTTAGGTTAGAACTGGACCCAGGCAAGGTCTTGCGGTTCTGGTCGAGCATCGATTCTCTAGTACGGTAGGCTACGGCAGACGATTCTCTAGCCTCGTACAAGACACCTAGGTCAGTTTGAGCACACTGTCTAAGAAGATCCAGCAACTTGCCAGGTCTTTGATATCCCATCTTCTCAGTGGCGTCCGGGTCCCCCTCGATGCGAACTTGGATACCCTCTTCGTAGCACAGGCGCTCGATGCGTCTAGCCGCTCTTTCGCCGTTGTGGGCGTTAAGCTCGGTAGTTAGCTCTGCCACGGCCGTAGTAGCGTTCTGGAGTGTGACGTGCCCGAAAGCCCAGTCACCAACTGCAGAGTTGGGGTTTAGCGTGATGCCGGTGACCTTGCCCACCGACCCAGTAACCGCAGCGGAAGTGATGAAGCCTCCGGCCGTGGTCTGCCCTTCCACTTGTCCAAGCAAAGAGATGTCTACGGACGAACCGTTCTGCTCAAGGTTAAGCGTGAACCGCATCGGCTTGCCCAACACGTCAAACGAAACGCTTCCGGAGTTGTATACTTCGCCACCTCGGTACCCGATCAAGCGCAGTCCGCCCGACGTAGTATGCAGCAACTCGAACCGCATGTCGGTCGTCTGGAACTCCATGGCTACGACGTTCGAGCTTGAGAAACTCGATGGTACCGACATCAGCCAGCGGACTTGCCAGCTAGTGGTCTCGGTGTAGTCGTCTACGTTGACTTTAGCCTGGGCGTCTCCCAATGTCGGCAGTGCACCGGAAGAGAAGAAATCGCTATTAGTAGCCGCCGAAGGAGTTCCCCCAGTTACTGCGAACTGCGACGAACCGATAGCGGCGCCGAAGGCCGTAAGCAGGTCTCCCGGCTCTTCCAACGGCCAATACTGAACGTACGTCGAGTCTTCCACCCCTGCAGCGTCGATGATAGCTCTTCGAATGGAGGATTCAACGTACTGATAGCCTTCGGCTAGTCGACGGAACAGACCTTGAGCTTCGATTGGAACTACAGCGTCATGGCCACCAACGGTAGTTGAGTCCCGGAAGGCTGCGATCTCACCTTGGAAGCGGTATTCGGTGTTAGTGATCTCACCATCCGTAATCGTCCACACTCTAGTGGACGAGTCAGTAAACCCACTAGCTCCTAAAGACTGGGCTGTAAAGTCGGGATTGGCGACTAGTGCGCCGTCAATGGTGTGACGCTGCTCGTACTTGTAGATTCGACCGGGGTTGCCCAGGTCACTAAGGAATCCCCCGTCATAGCCGCCAACATACAGCGGAGCGTCATTGGTCTTAATAGACGTAGTTCCTGACTGAGTAACCGTAGACCCTATTTGAGTCCACGTCCCGTCTATCGAGTCTGAGTAGTAGAACGAGACGTCGTGACCACCCGCACCGTTATCGGCATCAAGAGTTACCCTTAACGACATCCTCTCCCAAAGTACCTCTCTGGGTACGACTCCACCAGAGGCTGTAGTGTCACCAGCTTGAATCGATCCACTAGAGTCGTACCAGGAAAGCTGAGCGACGATGTTGCCGTTGAACTGCATTAGTCGCCACCAGAAACCGTTCCGGCCGCTGGTCTTGCTGGCTAGTGTAACTCGATGTACGAATGTCTCGTTGAGGTCTTCTACCAGGTCATGTTCTAGCTCTAAGTCAATCCGGAGATCGAGGTCAGCCGAACTGTCAAGAGCCCCGTCAGACGAAGTGTCCTCCTCTGCCCTGAATACAAGAGTAACGCAACGCCAGTTCTCGTCACCCGTAAGAGTCATGGCGCCGGGATCTTCGGTTGTCGACGACGACGTAGTGTGTGCCGACGCTATCTGCAGGTTGGTGGCACTGTCTCCGTCCGCTACGTCCGTATATCCGGCAATGTACGGACTGGAGGACACGTCGTCAGCGCCGGACCCGAAGAAAGCAAATGCGTACCAACGATGTTCGTCGTCGCCCCAGCTTGTAGTTAATGACGGCGGATTAGGACTACTACTGAACGTAGTAGTCGTGTCAGCAGCGACCTGCCAAGCGGTACCGGAGCCACCTGCTCTAGTACCGGTAGTTCGAATAGCTTGCCAGGAAGACAGCGCCGACACTGCGGAAGTGAAGGTAATTGTGGCGCCCTGCAATGCTGTGGCGCCGTCCGAATCGAGTGGGTCCGACACGTAGATCAGCAAGCCGTTCCACGGCGTGTACAGGTTGCTGCTCCAGGCTAACGTCCAATTGACGTTGGTGTTATTTACGATCTCGCTAGGGGCAGTCCAAGTCTCATGACCCAGATTCCCGGCAATTGTGATTCGGTCACCAGCAGCCAGCGTGGCAGGCAACAACACGTCGTGGCTTGTAGTCGTCGACGTTTCGGACGACTCAACTACCGAGGAGTGGGCAGGGGCGGTAGGCGAACCTCCACCAGTGCCAGCGATGTCCGGCGTTGAAGCTACTCGCTTAGTTGTCCCACCTGTCCAACGAAGAAAGTTAGTGTTTCCAGGCAGGCCGATGCGACAAGGGGTGTTCCTCTTAAGTTTGCCGTAGTACGGACCGTTGGGGTTGTCTGGCGACCACCTACCGTCATTGTTGTCTAACTCGAAAGTAGCCTTAGACGGGTCTACATCGTCCGCCCAGTTGGGTCGACCAACGTCGATCTTAATGGGCGAGTTGGTTCTAACCCCTCCGCCGACAGCTACAGCATCGACCCAGGCGCCGTCGATTTGGATACCAACTTCCGGAATGAGAACCATGGCGCTAGGCTCCCCTGCTACCAATCACCAGTTGGACGTCTCCACCCCGAGAAGCTACCGACTCCCTAAGCAACTCCAACAACATGTCACTAACTCTATTGCCGTTGGACCGGATTTCGACTACGCTCCGACTGCCGCCCCCACTCAACATTCGATCTAGTCTGTTCAATGGGATGACAGCTTCGTGCTGTCCGGCCTCACCACCAACGAACAACGACCCTCCCGAAGTAGGCTTTATGATTCCACCTTCGGCAAGTCGAGGAATGGTGAAGTTGGCGCCCCCAAACCCCATAACTGACGGTATACGAACGCCTTTGCCTCCGATGGTGCTGTTCCAAGCTCGACGAATCCCGCTTAGTGCAGACCTAATGGGCCCAATAATGCCTTGGCCGACTGCTCGGAAGATAGAAACCGTAGTACGTTTGAAAGCGTTAAAGATCCTCTTAGCTGTGTTGATCGCCTTACGAATGTCGGACGTTACCTTGTTCCACACAGCAGTGACGATATTCTTGATGGTGTTCAGTACCGTGGTAACGATGGTTCGGATGACTATAAACCCGACTTTGATGACCGTCTTGGCGATGGCCAGTTGGGTTCGGAAGTATTTCAATATCCAGCTTACGACGGTTCGAATCGTGACCCTAATAGCGTCCCAGGCAGCGGAAGTAACGGCTTTAATCACGTTCCAAGCAACTCGGATTACCGTCTTTGCCCGGTCTACCTGTTGTCGCACGTAGGCTATGACCTGCTTTAACGGCTCTTCTATTGCCGAGTAGATAGCATTCCACACGGCTATCGTCTTCTCTTTGATCCAGTTCCAGCCAGCCTCGATTACTGCTGAAATCTCGTCCCAGTAGATGATTATCAGAGCCACCAGGCCGATGACGGCAGCAATGACGATAGCAATAGGGCCTAGTGAAATGAGCCAGGCTGCAGCCACCTTAGCGGCGGCTATTAGTGACTGCACGCCGAGCAACACCCAGGCCGCTACTTGTCGAGCAACCGAAGCAATAGTAGCAGCAGCCGCTCGGGCGGCACTGGCTGCCCACACTGCTGCTGACTTTGCCGCTGTGATAGTGTTGGACACCAACATTCTGCCGTTGTTGGCAATCCACTTAAACGCCAACTTAGTGTGCTGTACAGCAGCTTTAGCTACTGGGATGACGAGATTCTCCATGGAGCTAGCCAGGTCACCAACACCAGCGGCGGCAACAAACGCTCGTTCGCTGGTAGTCAAGCTCTCGTCATTGTAGGCCGCAAGGACATCGGTCACACCCGTGATGCCGTCACGAAAGCCCATAGCTCTAGTGTCCAGATCGCCGAAAGCATCTGCTGACCGGTCGAATCTGTCGTATGAGTTATCGATCTCTACGGAAACGTTATCAACGGAGTCGCTTACTTTGTTTAGGTCATCGGTGACTTTGTTGACGGCTTTAGACAGATCACTGGCATCACCAGCGAACGTGATAGTGACTTGGCTCTTAGAGGTCATTCTACCTCGATATCCAATCCAGCGCCTGACGCTATGCGTGACAACGCCCTGTTAACGTCTCTCTGGATCTGTCCTGAGTCCCTACGTCGTTTGTAGGTGGGATAGATGTACCGGCCGTCCTTGAGGAACGGCCGTCTGACTCGGCCTCCAAAGCCTACTCGTCCGCCGAAGTCGAGCCAGGGGTAGTAGGGCACTCGCTTACTACCACCCCTGACTCGAACTTTGTTCCTAGTACTAGCTGCCCTAACCGACTTCCTAGCTTTGCCGGTTAGGGTAGGTACCTTAGGTCGAACCGCCTTGGCCAGTGGTTCGGCAACCTCTTCGTTCAGGATCTTACGGACGCTCTTGCCGAGTTCGCTATCGAATTGCGATACAGCCTTGGTTAGATCCTTCAACCCTACAACGTGTACCGCTTCAACAACCATCTACTTCTTCCTAGCGTCTTCTCGCTGCTTCTCTCGAAGGTAGAATGCGTACCACATCTGACGTTCCAAGGACGACATCTCATTTCTCATCCTTTGAACCGTCATGCCAAGCACCCTGGCTAGCTCGAAGTCGAACTCGGTGTCTGGGTCATTCCAGAAACAACTCCATGGCTTCTCTGCGCGCTCCCTTACTAAGTCCCGACAGGCGCTGGATTTGCTCGGCCACATGCTGAGTCAGGAAACCAGTACCGGGCTTCTTCTGTAGAGCCCTAACCTCGTCATACGTCAGGGTCGGCTCGACGGTACCGATAGCGATGAATCGAGCCTCAACGCCGACGTCGCCATCCTTCTTGTGATTAGCCGCTGCGATTACCTCGTCTCGGGATAGTCCTTTGACCACCCACTTGATGGGGAGACCTGGCCACTCAATCTCCTCGGTAGCAGAGAAGTCGTGAGACAACAGCTTATTAGCACCGTCGTCCTTCTTGGATTCTGCCATGTGTTTGCCTTTCTGTGTGATTATACTTGATCGGTGTTGTCAACGGCGCCGGAGACCTTGAACTCTGCCGTAAACGTCACCATGTCGTCTACGGGAGCACTG
Organism: Botrimarina sp.; assembly: GCA_965263145.1. Classification (GTDB taxonomy): domain Bacteria; phylum Planctomycetota; class Planctomycetia; order Pirellulales; family Lacipirellulaceae; genus CAYGQU01. Next base: position 13,242 of record CBDHGO010000001.1, on the reverse strand, counting down.
GTCTGGAACGAAGTCAACACACCGGTGAATGAGAACTCAGACAGGCCGGATCCCGTACCCTCCGGTCGGTATTCGATCGCCGTGCCTTCGTTGTCGCCCAGGAGCGGCCGGAGTACCGTCTCCGGCGTGTTGGAAGCTCCATCGTCGAAGAAGCCTTCGATCGAGAACGAACCGTCCGTAAGACCCGTACGGTAGCGGTGACCGGACTGGCCATACACCGTGGTGTCATGCTCGTCAGCCCCTGTGTCTAGATCCGATCCTTTACAGAAACTCGAGAGATCGATCGTATTCACAAGGATGACTGTGTCCTTACCGTGTTGCAAACCCATTGGTTTATCCTTCTTAAGCTGGTCCGGTTACTTCAACGGTGAATGTACAAGAGAGGTAGTTGGTTCCAGCGATTTCTATTACCTCGACCTCCCCGGATTTGCAGACGACTACCACCTCGTTAGAGTATTGGTAATCTTCAATAGCAGCTCGGACGTCTCCCTGCAACGCCCGTGCGATTAGATTGCGTGCCGTTCTGTTATTGTTCCTGCTGAATACAGCCACTACCGGGATTTCCAACCGGTCATGTCCTCTAGTGTACGTTACGTCGTATTCTACTAGGTCGGGCCAGGACACTACAGCGCATGGAGGTTCTACCCTCTCTACCGGGTACCCGTAGGACCTAGGAAACAAGGGCTTGCAGGCTTTAGACAACTCGTCCATAACGGTGAGCAAGTTCATCAGAACATCTTCTCGGGGACGTGTTTCTGGTACCCGCCAAGCAACATCATTACATCAGGGTCATTCTTGGCCAGCCGCACAGCCTCGTCAAAGCCGCCCAACACACCTTCCGGCGAATCCACTCGCCGGAATAGCCGAGTAGCCATCAGTTTAGTTGCTTCTTTGACGTCCTCCGGAACCGACGGCCAACCCCACTGAGCAGTTACCTGCAGATTGTATTCTTCGCCATAACGAACAGGGAATCTCTTGTTGCCGAGAGGTATGATGCGCCAATAAGGCTGTACTCCAGTCTCCTCGTTACGAGTCCGGTTGACTGGATCAACGTAGAAGTCGGTGTTTATTGTCCAAGTGGTGTTGAAGCCGCCGGACTGCGACCCAACTGCAACGACCAGATCGGTAACTGTATGAAAGTCGTCGATTTGTGCCCGTCGACGAGTCGTCCGAAACAACCTGGCCGTTGCAGTAGTAGTCTGGTTGAACTGTCGATGGCAAACCCCATTAACGATCCTGCTGGCTGAAGCCAAAGCCGAAGTCAGTCGACCGTCATCGGCGGTGTCGTCGATATCAAGTCGAGTCTTCAGCTCCAGGAGCGTTGCGTAAGGGTCACCAATGGCCATGAACTAGCCTCGATTCCGGAACACTTCGTTTGGCGTCTGGAACAAAGACGGGTGCTTCTTCACTACCTCGTCAGTAGCTTCAAGTACGTCACCCTTGCGAACGAATCGCTGACCTGCTCGGAAGCTTTCCCGAGCTACTACGACCTTAGGTTCTGTTCTCTTGGTTGTGGCCACACTTAACCCTTTCGTTTAATGAACTGCTAAGGGGCGAAGGAACTCCGAGCAAAGTCGACGAGTGTGGAGGAAAGGAACAGAATCCTCTTGACGACCTTTACCGCCCATGGCAGGAAACGGATTAACTCGTACCATTCCTCCGCCCCTTAACAGCGACCTACTAGACGGCCGTAACGACGTCGAGCATGCGGAATGCGTTGTCGACGATGACGTCCGAACCCGTACGGAGGTAGCCGTAGATACCTCGCTGACCGGTCGGCCGGTTATTGGCCCCGAACAAGTGCGGGATGTTCTCGACTCGCATCCCAACCCGATCCACAATGAAGAACTGCTTGGGATCACCGCAGATGAGAATCCGGTTGTTGGCCGTGGCGGCAGGATTGATATCCGACGAGTCTGCCATGGCGGAAGCCTCGAAGGTCCGGTACGACAACAGACGGTCAGGGGTACCGTCCGTCATATCAGTCCAGAAGCCGCCGCCGCCGCCCGTGTCGAACTGACGAATGTCGTCATAGGTGCCGAGGTTGGCGAACCACACGGGCTGGTCACGGGTCATCCGGAACCGAGGCGGAACCTCACGACGGGTGCTGTAGACGTCGGCCAGGGCGAAAGTTTCGGCCGTAGCTGGAGAGACCGTCACCGACGGCGAAGCGGCTACCAGGGCAGTGACCAGGCCGGTCGGCTGACCGGAGCCGGTACCCGTGAAATGGGCTGTAGCTTCCAGTCGGAAACGGGCGTCGGACATAGCCTCCCGAACCTCGGACTCCAACTGTGCCCAGTCCATGCCGATCTCGATCGAGTACGGCGTGAAGATGTCCATCTTATGGACAGGAATGTTGGGCTGAGCCAAAGTCAGCGCATCGTCCGACGCCTCACCGGCCTCGGCTCGCCAATTGGCAGTAGTCCCTGCCGACGTGACGCCGTTCCAGTCCTCAGTGGTAATAGTCTTGATAGTAGCCAACCCACGCATGGGGTTGATAGCACCATCGTTGGTGAGGATGAGCGTCGGATCGAGAGTAAACGGGACTGCGAAACCACCGTCAGCATTGGCAGTGTTCTGGGCACGCTCGACAGCCGCTCGCTCGGCATCAGTGAGAGCCCAGGCGTGACCGGAAACAAGCTTGAAGAACGCTTGCCGGTAAGCCTCAGAACCGGTGTTCAGATACAACATCGCCAACTCACCACCTCGGTCAACCCGACGCAACGTGTCGGTGAGTTGAGACCGGATGTGATCCGGCATGATAGGGTCCTGCTCAATGGCCGTCATGGCTCGGGCCCGAAGATCATGAGCGGAAGTGCCGATTCGAAGGTCGGAGATATCGTACGGGTCCTTACGGACCGCAAAGTTGGTGTCCAAGCGGGCCCGATCGGTGGCCCGATCCAGGTCGATCCGGTCGAGACGCTCCTGGTTGCGCTCGGCCGTCTCGATCTGGCCCTTCAAGTCTTCGGCCTCGGTCATGATGCCGTCAAACCGAGTCTGGTCTTCCTCGGAGAGGTCGACGACGGTATCGCCGTTCCGCTCCTTATGGTCGTCGAGGATCTTCTTAGCGGCCTGCCTCTTATCTTCTAGGGCGGCCCGCAGCATTTCGAGGGTCATTACAACTCCAGTAGTCTTAGTCTTTTGTGGTTGTAAGCAAGGTGGCGTACCGGGCTTGCCTGGTTGGATCCCTCATTTGCTCCACTACTGGAGCCTCCCCTACCTACCGGCGGATCCTCAACCGGTCGATCGGGGTCGAATCGTAGAGATACTTCGGTATCTCGGTAAGCAGGATTAAGTACCGGGCCGACCTCGGCCAGCTCGGCTTCGACGACGGTCACCAATGGGACGTCATCTTCTCGCTGCAAGATCTCTTCGTGCACAGGGCGGAAACGGATCGACATGCCGTTGATGGCACCCGCTCGGATGGCGTCCCGAATAGGCTCGGTCATCCAGTTGTTGAACATCCGGGCCGTGACCTCAAGCCCTCGCTCCGACTCTTCCAGTCGGGTGATGTCCGCAATCGGAATAGTTCCCGTGACTGGGTTGTGCCCGTGGTCGAACAACATGTGCTGCCCGCCGATACCGATAGTCCGCTTGAACGATCCAGGGGCGAACTGTTCGTCGAACTCTTCCCAGAACTCGTAGATCCTAGTAGGGCTGTTGAAGGGAGTACCCAATCCACGAAGGGTCAAGCCGTCGGACGTAGCCTCGCCGTCTTCACCTTCTTCGTCGTCTGATCGCTTCTTAGACACAGCAGGTCGAAGGTCGAACGGTACTACAATGTGCCGATACCGTCGGTGATAGCCTTCGCCCCTAAGCGCTTCATCCCAAGACATGGAACCATTGTAGCACGTAACGACTACGCTTCGACGTCCTCGTCCTCTGTCTCTTCGGACTCATCCTCTTCGTCAGGATCGTCTTCCAATACCGGCTTATCGGACGAGTGAAGCTGGACGGGCACCAAACCTGTGTGCTGGCCCTTTAGTACGGACAGGTTACCCGTCAGAGCGTACTCGACGGCAGCGTCGGGATCGAAGCCAGCTTCTAGTACCTGTCTAACGGTAATGCCGTCAGTCTGCCGGATCTTGGCTTCATCCCCCTGATCTTCACGAAGGAACGGGATGTCTCGGTCGTCATACCACAGACGAGAGTTACTAGGAACACTCAATAGAGGTTCCAGAGCCTCAGAAACGCTACGCCATTGAGGCCGAGCGAAATGGTCACCGAACTTCCGGCGAGCCTGGTGGTAGTTACTGTACGTAGCAGACGACAGACCTTCGGAGAACCCAGCAATAATCGGAGGTACTTGGGAAACTGCAGCGATTCGAGTCTCTCCAAACCCCTGGACGTTCTTAAAGTCCATCTTCTCGAAGTCGAGACCGAGGACCCTGACGTCAGAACCTCCGCCGAGGAAGATGGTCTTAAAGGCGTTACTGGCGCCTTCGTATCTGTCAGCAAAGTCCTCTCGAAAGTCTCTAAACTCCTCGATACCAATGTCCTTGTCGGGCAACACGACGAAGTTAGAGGTCGCACCCTGGTGGAAGAACGAGTTTCGGTGCGTAGCCGCCATACGGTCGGCCTGGATATCGACCATAGCTGGACCGATCCAAGACATGCCCCGGTAACGGGCGACCGGATCAGGGATCGGCGCCCAATGCGCCATGTCCACAGGTTCTATCCAGATCCTACGTTCGCCCGGAGGTTGATAAGCGTAAGCAATGACCTCGGCGTCTAAGGCGTGGGAGACGTCGTGGACATCCATACGGCTGCCCATCACGATGGTGATCCAATCGGGCCGGACCCTAACTAACCGATCGGGCGTCAGCCGATGGAAATAGGCGTTACCGCTTAGAGACACATCCTGCTCTGCCCTGGACAGCAGATGGCTCGTGCGCCTCCCTGGCTCCGGTCGTTCAAGGATTCGCAAACTGCTGTCGCCCCACAGCTCGGAGCCTCGACCGTTACGCATCCTCTGGTACTGGAAACGAGCTTCCGAGAACAGAGTCATCCTAGCGAGGATGCATGCGAATACCGGTCCGGACGTCCGGTACACGTGGCTCATGCCCTCGAAGTTGTCCGGGATATCCTCTTCGGGGCCACCCGGTAGACTCTGTTGCAAACCCACCGGGTAGTTATGACCCAGCCAGTTCAACTGCTCGTATAGGTCGTCCCAACCGAACCGCTTGCTGGACGGCTTATTGTCTCGCTTCCTTAGTGAGTTCAGAATACGAGACATAAAATGGGCTCCTTAGACCAATAAGGCTACCATCATTGTAGCAGCACCAGCGACCACCAATGCTGCTCCTAGCCCAAGAAGAAGATAAGCCCCGATAGCACAAATAGCGAGACCGAGTACGAACATCGCCCAAGTGATTACGTCCGCTGTCATAGACTTCCTCTTTCCCAATCCGAGAACCAGTCCTCTGGCAACACGATGGCTCGCAGTTGATGAGTAGGAGGCGGATAGCTCCCGTTGTACCAATCAGCAGGTTCCGGCTCGGCACTGACCACGGAAGTCCGGACTTCATCAGGACCATGGTACTCCGTGTAGGTGTCCTGGAAGGCGAACCAACAGACGAGCAACCCGAAGAACAATAACGCCAATACAATCTCCATGCCGACATAGTACCACATCGCTGTCGTCACTACAACACCCATGCTGAGCGCCTCTTGCCTTCGGGTTCAACCGCATGATTAGCAAATGCACCAATTGCACAGATACCGAGGTCAATATGGCGCTTAGAGTTTGGATTCTCCTTAGTCGGCCGGGCACCCTTAGCATCGATCTTTAACACCATGTTACTAACATGACGAGCTAGGGACGGGTCTCCGTCATGTGTCAGTCCGCCAGTCATTACTGCCGTATAAAAGTCCTTCCAGGCTGGAATCATCCGAGCCAGAACACCGGTAGGCCACTCGATCAAGGGGTAGCCTTCATCAGTCAAATCAGAAGCTGCTTGCTGCCAACGGTACGGATCGAGCAGCCCGAGCCGAGCACCCGACCTATAAGCGATCCGGACGTCTTCCATAACGCTTGCTACCGGGACTCGCCATTCTAACGTGTCGACAACTCGTTTCTCGTAGTTGGCGATGACAAACAAATGCTTGTCCCTGGTGGCGCCGACAATGGCGGTTGAGTCACCGGACCAAGAGCCATCGAGGAAGAATACACAATCAGCCAGCCACTCGGCTGGTACTTCTCGATTTCCCTGGAAAGTGACCATGGGACCGTCCGGCTTGGGGACCACGATACTAGAGTCATTCCATTTCTCAGACGGAATAGCCGTAGTCGCCTTGGACACCCATTGGTTGCAGCGCTTGGTTCTGAAACTAGGCTCATCAGTCCTCTTAGCAACTGAACGCAGATCCTCCCTGGACACTAGATCGTCAATGCCTGGGTTAGCCTCTTCCCAAGTCCTCTCGTCCAAGTGGTCGGCGTGATTCTCACCATCGTCCTCGCTTGGCTCCCACCAGGCGAAATAGAACGACGGGTCATCGACCTCACCCGAAGACACTTGTTTGCCGTACTCGTAAAGGCGATAACACAAGGTATCCTCGCCCAGCCGTGTGTACCGCTTGCCCGCTGTAGTGATTCCGAGCATCAACGGATCGATACGGGCGCCCATACCAAGCGCCATGGCGTCCCATAGCTCATCGTCGGTCTGGGCGTGTACCTCGTCAAACACAACCAGATTGGGATTATAGCCATCCTTGGTTGAAGCTTCGGATGACAAGACGACTATCTTCGTCTCGGTGCTCGGAACGACGATTTCGTTCTTGTAAACATTGAATCGACGACTGAGGTACCGATCCATGTTGACCATGGTACTGGCCGTACCGAACACAATCCGAGCTTGTTCTCTGTCTGCCGCACAGATGTAAATCTCTCCGCCTGGGTCACAGACGTCGGCTGCATTAATAGCTATTCCGGACGCCCAGCTCGATTTACCGTTCTTACGAGCAACTCCTAGCAGACCAGCTCGATGCTTTCGTCGACCGTCCTCCGTTCGAGCCAGGATTCGATAGGTCTCTTTCTGTTGCCAGGGTCGTAATCGTAGTCGGCTCTTCGCCTTACCACCGATTGAAGTCTTGGTTACCCTGCCGTACCGGTGGACGTACTCAATACAAGCTTTCCCGTCGCCCCTACGCATGTCCTCCTGAGACACGTCACTGGAGTATTTGGGTGGAGCGCTCACAGTTCAGACGGGTCGATGGCAATGCCTTCCTCGTCCAACTCATCCTTAGACTGGCCAGTACCCGGGTGCTCCAGCTTTAGCGCTGCTCGACCCTGAGGAGTGAGGCCGAGAGCGTATTCGACCTTGGCCACCTCTAGAGACATCGATTTAGTGACTTTCCACATCCGATCGTAACCGGCAAGGTCGCCATCTTTACCAGCCCGCACCTGCATCTCTCTGGCGTCGATTTCCAGACCTCGCAGATAGCAGTATCGCTCAATGGTCGGCAGATCATGACTGGTCCACCAATAGGGCGTATCATCCTGGAAGAACTGCCAGACCTGCAGGCCGGAATCCGGCAGGTCAGCGGTGTCGTAGCTAGACATGTCGAGCCGCTCGTCTGGGAGGTGAAGCTTCTTAAGGATGGGTGTAGACACGTTACTATCCTATTCTGCCACGGGAGACCCGAGAAGGTATCTTCCTTGCGCTTATATGCCTTTCCGCTATGGGTATAGCCTGAAACCTCCCGAAAGGCAAGGAAGATACCAGGAAGTCCGTCGTCTAGCCCTTATTAGCCTAGGGTCATCCGCACGACTTTCCGAACCGCAACCCAATAGTCTACGGATTCTTCGATACGAACCCAGGCCGACTGAGACTTGGGCCCCCAGTCGCCGTCTACACCATCTCCGTTGGGTCCGGTCTGACCGAGGTCAAACCCCAGGGACACCAACATGGCTTGCATGACCTCTGCATGGTCTGACGGATTGAAGTTCATGGCTGGCTCCTGATTGGTAAGTGTACTTCTAAACTGGTCCATGTCAATGCTGTGCGGATCAATCTTGCGGCCGGGAGAGTATTCCTTGTGGCCCCACACATTGGTTAGCGGGACGCCCAACATGGTGTTGATGGCGATTACGGCATCCCGCACAGCGGTCAACTGGGTGGTCGGGTAGCGGTGTCCCGGTCCCGAGTTCTCCAGGCCGACACCAACAGACAAGCGGTTCCCTGATCCGGTGCCCAGTTCCTCAACGGCGCCGGTTCCTCGGCCTGCATGATTGGCCCGACCGCTGGCTACGACGTATACTCGGCCTGACCGCCCGACTAGTACATTGTACAACGGACCAGGCAAATCAGACCGACCGTAAGTCACGATGTTTAACGAAGGTGCGTCGCCGTCGGTCCCACCGACTGTATCGTGCAACATCACGCCAATGGGAGAGAAGTTGGTCTTCCCTCGCCACCGCCAGTCAGGTACTTCTTCTACCTGTAGGCCAGCAGCCTCCAGTGCCATTGCCAATCCGTCTAGCATGGTCCTCCAAACAACGGTAGGGCCGAGCCCCCGAAGGAACCCGACCCTACCAGTCTACCTCAGTTGTGGCGTCTTATGCTACGCCTTGGACAGGGCCCGAACCGGCTGCCCAGTGGTAAACGCCTTGGCCAACCTGTTGACCCGCTGGGCGAATCCTCGGCCGGTGAGCGCTCGCTCGGCTCGGTTGGCGTCCGTATACTCGCCGACGATGTGCTGCTGGAACTCCATCCACTCGGTGACAGCCTGGAATCCGGCGTAGTTGTTGTTGCCAACCCCGCCGCTCGCCCGGTCGCTCGTCCAGATGTCGTGGATCTGCTCCTTACGCTTCTCGTGGTTGGTCTGGGTCCGCTCGTTGGCGTCGTCCGGCATTGGCCACATCCGATCGATGACCTTCTCGACCGTCGCCCAGGAGCACTTGTGACCCATCATTTCGAGCATCATCTTCTCGAACTCTTCGTCAGCACTCAGCAGCAGACCGAGCCGAGCCTTGGTGATGACCAGCGGAGTATCGGTCATCCGGCCGGTCACGTGACGGATGGCGACCTGCTGATGCCTCTGGGCAAGTGCCGCCGACACCGTGTTCGAGCAGACCACCCGAGTGGTGGTGTTGACGAGGCTGCAGGCTGTCTTGCCGTTGTGGCCAGTGACCACAGCCAAGTTGCGCTTGTGGACGTCGTTGATGCCGTTGGGATCGAGGACGAGATCCGGCAGAGGAATGGTGGCAAAGAATCGCTCACCATCGTTCAAGACACCGACGCAATCAATCTGGCCAGCGCCGTCGACTCCGGCCTCCGGAAGAGCATCGTTGACGAGTGACAGGGCGAACCGCAGGACCTCCTCGTTCTGGAGCACGGTGTAGTCGGGGCCGACGTAGCCGAGGATCTGCGTCTCAGGACCCTCGTAATCGCCGTCTTCGTTGTAGACATCACGGCGACGCCAGGTGATGTAGCGGCCGGACTCGATCAGACCGTCTTCGTCATGGGCCGGATCCTGGACGTACATCGGATCCTTGTGGACGACGAAGTCGGCTCGGGCGGCCGACAGCATCTCTTCGACGGTGGCTTCGCCGTGCATCTCAGTACCGAGCTGATGCCACGCCGAGCCGTAGTTCCGGTTGAAGGCGAAGCTCTCTCCGGCTTCATTCACTTCGATTTCGTGTGCCATGGTTTGGGCTCCTTATCTGTCGGGAGCGGTGTTGCTCCCTCATATTTCCATTCTATCATCTGTCAGTCGTTCCAACAACTCCTTAACAAAGCTGTAACATTGCTCAATCTAACGAACCCTAATCACGTCAATCAACCTAACAGGCGTTTCAACACCTACGGTACATCGACCATACAGGTAGTAGTCGACTCCACCAGTCACATCCAGCGCCTGGCCGTCACCAATGAGCGGTGTCAGGGCGGTAGCTTGGCCGTTCGTATAGGTAGTATCCCAAGTTCCATTGACCCAGACTGCTCCGGATAGATCACTGGACGTGGCCAACACGAATGCCGGAAACGCCCCTGTCGGGTCGGCGGGCGTAGTCCAGTCAACCGGGATTCGTTCGGCCGAGCTGCTTTCGAGTTCGATGGTCATGACCTATCCTGTCTGGGCAACCGCTGTATGCCTGACCTTTGCCCTAGCTGAATGTCTAACGGTGTTGGCTACAGCTTTGGTTACTCCACCGACACCGGTAGGAAGAGTAGCTACACCAACGGCAGTGACCACAACACCGATGGTGTTGGCACCTGTGCCGGACGAGCTGCGAGATCCAACCGCTGAAACGACGGACGTTACGGAAGCCGTGGAGCTGCCGTCGGAATCTCGGGAACCGACAGCCGAGGTAGCAACGTTAACAGTAGCCGCCGCTGTGCCGTTTGCCGACCCTACGGACGGAGCCGACCCTACGGCACTAACAACGACATTGACGGTATTGGCAGCCGTACCATCTGAGTCACGAGACCCGGTAGCTGTACTCGACACGTCAGACGTATGACTAGCGGTTCCGTCTGAGTCACGAGATCCGGTAGCCGAGGTAGCGGTATTGACTACAGTGGTCGCCGTACCTGATGAAATCGTCGACGGAGCACTACCGACAGCCGACGTAGTTACGTTGATTGTTCGACTGGCGGTGCCGCTCGAGTCTCTGGACCCAGTAGCCGACGTAGCTACGCCGATTGCTTGGGATCCCGTACCATCCGAGTCTCGGGAACCAGTAGCCGAGGTAGCAGCGTTGACGGTGTGGGACCCGCTGCCGTCGGAATCCCGGGAACCGGTAGCCGAGGTAGTGGCGTTGACAGTAGTAGTAGCTGTACCTTCCGGCGTACCTGCTGCTGCGGCCGGTCTAACAGCTACAGTCAGAGCGCCCCAACGGTCCGACCGACTAGCCGTAAATGTACTAGGGTCCCAAGTGTCTAGAGCAGTGTCAAACCTCTCACCGACGCCGATCGACTCGGCACCACCAGTGCCGTCGGTAAACTGGCTGCTGGTATTAGACGGATAGGCGGTTGCGTCACCTCCCGACCCGTCCTGGACGTAAAGGGCAGCCCACCAGTTATCCTCACCAGCAGTCCACGGCACTGTGTGGCTGGGTGGATCGGGGTTAGAGTTAGAAGCTGTAGCGCCTGCTGACACCGACGGAGGATCGACCGACCAATCGGCTATGTCCGCCGAAGCGAACCGGAGGACTCGCCACTTCGACGACTCATTACCGGAGGTAACGAAGGTGACCGACGTACCCTCGGTCCCATCAGCCGTCCGATAGACGACCGCAACTCGAACATTCGAGCCGCCCGTCGCTTCGTAGTCGGCGGCCTTAGTCCATCCGGACGGAACGGTAAGGGCGTCACCACCGTCGTTACCGAACAACACCAAGATACCATCGCCACTAGCGATGGTACCAATACCAGTCAGGTCGATGACCTGGTCCGTGTTGTTGCCGGTTTGGCTACCCGAATCTCGGTTAGCCGGAATGGGAAACGCCACGACGTCAGTTAGGCGTTATTCAAATCAAGGTCAATGTCGGTGACGTTGTACTCGCCAGCCGCATTGAGAGCGGTATCACCGGTCAGAGGAGCTGAGCCTCGCCAGGTGCCGCCGCTCAGGGCTGTCCAGAAGCCGACATGGGTTACGCCCTGAGAAGCCGTACCCGAGAAGGAGAGAGTGCCTGTCGGACTGACAACTGTACCGGTAGCCGATCCCCAGGTAACAGGCTGACGAGCGTATCCGCCGCCAGTCAGTTCGTTGGCCCCGGTACCACCCGGATCGGCCGAATGGAGCGACACGTGCGAGATGACGCCAGCTATGGCGTCGGCACCAGCATTGAGGGCAGCGTCTGTAAGAGTCATAGTCAGGTCCTTTCGACCCGACCAGTATACCAGACACGGCAAAGCAAGGGGCCCGACAGCCGCTGTACTGCCGAACCCCTTGCGGTCTTAATCGGCCAGCTCGTCCCGACGCATCAAAGTCGGAAACCGAGAGACCATGTCGTCGGAGGTGAACGGCCCCCGATCGCCGATGTACCAAACGAAGTCGGCGGGACGGTTGTCATACTGCCGACGACGAAGTATGAAACTGAGGTCCTCACCTCTGATGGGAGTGACGTCCCACAGGACCTCGGTGAAGGGGCCGCTACTGCCGTAGCCGTAGCGCCGACCCTCCAGCCGATTGATGCCGTCGTAGCTCATTCGTCAACCTCGTCAGCCACTCGGATGGATGGCCAGTACCAGACCGAGCCCTTCCCCAGGGAATCCTGTCTGGGGACGATGGTGATCAGCTCGGCCAACACCTGGTGGTTGGTGTCCATTTGAAAGTTCGCCAGGAACTTCCAAAGGGAATCCCACGAACCCGATATTGCCAAGCATGAGGTACCCATCATGCCTCGACCAGAGTAGTCGTTGTGGGCGGTGAGACCGGCCCGGAAAGCCAAGTCCTCGAAGTCAGACCACTCTTCTTGCGTCAGTTCTGCCATGTTCACTTTCCTTTCTGGCGAGGTATTTCCTCGTAGTGCGGCTCCGGGACTCGAACCCGGATGTCTGCCAGTGCCGCTCCATCTCACGTCGGCTCGGGAGCCCGAACCGCCTGATAGAGGTCGTAGTGGCTTTCGGCGAGTAGCTCCACCATGGCCTTGAGGCCGTGAGTCCGGATCGCTGAGCCCAGAACCTCAGTGACAATGTCGAGGCACTGCCCAACGTGGGCGCCGATGGCCTCGTGTACCTCGGCTGGGTCTACGTGCTCCTGTGCTTCGAAGATGTCCACGATGAGCTGGTCGGTGTTGATTTCCATCCTGTTCCTTTCTGTTGGGGACCTCCCCAAACTTCTAATTCCATTATACCACACGGAATACCCGTTTGTCAATATTCCGAATCAACTGTAACACATCTGTAACATTGCTGAACCGCCGCCCCAAGAGCTAGAAGTCAGCCCCTGGGGCGGCGGCCCGGTCTCAGGTCCAGCCGTCGAAGCTACGGTAGTTCTCGACCATCCGCAGCATCCGTTCGAGCATGTCCTGAACAGCCGACGCCGACTCAGCACTGTGGTCGGAGATGTGGAACACCATCTCCAGCAGGTCGTGAGCGATGTTGCCGTCGCTGAGGTCCATCTCGCTGACCTGCCCCCACCACTCGTCCAGAGCAGCAGTGCACATGCCGGTCAGCTCGCTCAGAGAAGCGTATTCGTCCATATTCCACACCTTTCGTTGCGGCTGGGGCCCTCCCCCAACCTTGTATTTCCATTCTATCAGCTCCCGGGCCGTTTCACAACTTCCCGAACAAGACG
>OZ253585.1:1730000-3812209 GCA_965263145.1 Botrimarina sp. | reverse complement strand
GTTGGATTTCGCGATTACTTTATCAATGATGCTCCAAATGCTGGTACGCAGTATGGTCCTATATACTACGTAGGTAACTATGGAGCGGATGATGACTCTCAAGGTAACATTGCTGATGATGATCAAGACGACATCCCAGGCATTGCCGATGACATAGATGGCGATGGCTCAGCATTCTTCTTCCTACTTGGCGATGCCAACGGTGACGGCGAAATTGATGACGACGAAGTTATCGCCACCCTTGTTGACTTTGGAGATCTTTACAGCTTCAACATTTTCTTTGACTCGGTGAATATTCGAAACCGCGTTGAGATGGACGGTGTCGAGCTAATGTTTACCCACGAACTAGGTCGTGGCCATAAGCTAGATCGTGGACGTAGCGACGACCTACAACTTCGATACGGTGTTAACTTTCTACGCTTCCGCGATGATTTCCAATTCGAAGGACTTGGAAGCATCCTTGGCCGTACGACGATTGACCATGAGGTTGACAACCAACTCATAGGTCCGAGTGTTGGTCTTCGCTGGAGACGAGATCATGGCCGTTGGGATGTTGCTATCTCTGCTCAAGCAACCCTTGCATACAACATAGTTGACCATCGTCAACAAGGGATCTTTGGCGAAGAACTTATTATGGGTGCTCTCAACCGCCCAATAAACGGACGCACAACGCTAAACGCGAATGGTCTCCACGACGATGATTTCTCACCAATGGCTGAACTTCGAGCTGAAGCACGCTACAAGATTACGAAAGCTTTAGCACTGAAGATTGGCTATAAGGCTAAATTCATCGATAACATCTACCGTTCTTCTGAATCAATTGGCTGGACAGCTCCTTACTACACAATTGACGCTCAGAATGGTAAGTCAGATGTGCTAATCAACGGCCTAACGATGGGTATTGAGTTCCGACACTAAGCCGCCATAAAACGATTCAACCAATCAAGCGGGGCAATCTTGTCGATTGCTCCGCTTTTTTCATGGAATCAGGCCAAATTCAATAATTCCCCACGATCCCTCCGAAGAGGTACAATAAAAGGGTTAGTTGGTGCGAATCATTTTTGTAGCGATTCCTATCCGACAACTGCAATTCAACTTACTTCAAACTCCGAGGAGCCTATCGTGTCGCAAGCTATCGTCGATCCGATTGAGCTTCGCCGATTCGCCAACAATCTGCGACGCTTCAATACCGAACTAGAAGAAAGCATGACCGGCCTCGCTGCTCAGCTGCATGCTTTGGGTACCTCGTGGCGTGATCAAGAGAACAAGAAGTTTGTTGAAGAATTCGAACAGCAAATGAAAGCGATTGCTCGTTACGTCGAAGCGACCAACGAACACGCTCCTCTCTTGATCCGCAAAGCGGAGCGAATCGAAGAGTATCTACAACAGCGATAGTAACCTGCCAAATACCTTGCCTTCCCACCGTAAACTATGAGTGATCAAGCCTCGGTCCAATCTTTCGACGCAGTTCGTCTGGTCAAAGAAGAGTTGATGAAGTTTGGGCATCGCTGCGATGATGGATTAGTTGAGTTGGAGGGAGAAATTCGTCGCGTCATCGATTGGGTCGAACATGACCGACCGGGCTATTGGAAAGAACGGGTCCGGCGTGCTCATGACGAAGTTACCGAAGCTAAGAATGCCCTGCATCGTTGCATGATGTATCCCATCAATGATGAGCAACCTTCCTGCACGGAAGAACGTGCCGCTTTGAAGAAAGCGGAAGCGGTCCTCGCCAACGCCCGTGAGAAACAGGAACGTGTTCGCCACTGGGCGCGTACGCTGCGTCACGAATTGCATGAATACCAAGGCCGAGTTGGACATCTCAAACAAGCTATTGAGCTTGATATTCCGAAATCGGTTAAACGACTCAATCGAACGCTTGATGCCTTAGAGAAGTACGCCCAAGCCAGCATTGCACCGTCAAGTACACCGACATCCGGCAACCAATCTGCCTCTGATTCCAAACCTGGCAAGCCAGGCGAAAAGGGCAAGAGCGACGATTCCGAAAACAATGATGCTTCCAACGAGGAGCCAAAATCATGAAACCTTGCGACCTTGATACTGGCTCCGGAAGAATCCGATATGGGATGGAAGAATTAACCCGAGCATGGGAAGATGCTTCTGATTTCTGGAACGACTCGGCAAGCCGATCGTTCCGTGAAGAAGAACTTGATCCCTTGATACCTGTTGTTAAAAAATCACTTGATGCAGTTGGTCGGATGCGACAACTGTTGCACGAAGCTCAACGAGATCTTGAAAACTAGATTGGCGTCAAAGCGAGCCACATTTGAATAGCAATCTTTCAGCCCGACGTCAGGCCAAACTTCTCGCTAAGTTGCGTGAGGCGATCAACGCGCGTCATGCAGCCGAAGGAGCCTTGGGCGATCAGTTCCTGGCTGCCAAGCATGATGCCGATGTCCTCCTTGCCCGCTCGCGTCGCGATGCGAACGAAACCTACCGAGAGAAACGAGAACAACTCCAAGAAGTCTACGAAGCTGAGCGAGCGAAACTAACGGGCGAATACGAACGAGAAAGAACCGAAGCCCAGAGCCAGTATCGAGCAATTCGATCCGAGGCCGAATCAACCAAAACCGAGGCAACCCAGCAAGCTGAGCGCGAACAAAAAGATGCTGCTTGGCAATCACTAACGATCTACGAAGCGGCAAAGTCACGCAATGAAGAGCGATTAGAACGTGGCCGCAATTGGCTGGCCCAACGATCTGCTGAAATCGAAGCGATTGCCAACGACGCGGAATCGATCCTAGCCGCACGCAGTTTGGAATCGGAAAGCCCGATCAAGAACCAAAAACCTGAGCAACACGGGGCGTTAAAACCGACCGAGGCAACTAGCGAGGCATGCAAAACTGCTCAGCAAGAACTCATCAAAGCAATCGAACATGCCCGCAAAGATGGTGTTCAGTTCTACTCGCAGAAATTGCCAGATTTACTGGCAGGTCCACTACCTGCAGGGATCTTCATTGGTCTGCTTTCAGTCTTGCTGCCGATCCTTGGGCTGACCATTGGCTGGCAAAATGTGACCACCTATGCGGTTTCCTTGCTGATCCCAAGCATCAGCGCTGCCATTTCTTATCTGCTTCTTTCACCACGATCACGTGAAAACTCGATCAAAGGCTATCAACAGACGAGCAACTCGATCCTTCAGTCCAAGAACCTTCTCACCAAGGTCAAACGGCTCACCCAACTGCTATGCGAGCGCGAAATGCAGGAGGCAAAGCAACGCCGTGACAAAGAACTTGAAGAGATTGGCATCCGTGTTGAACAACTCGCATCCGATGCTGAAACTAAGTCATCTCAATTAATGCAGGAGGCGGGGCAAAAATTCCCAACACTGCTTGCTGAGCTAAGAGATGATCAAAAAGCGCAAGTCAAGGCAATCGACCAGAAGCATGAAGCCAATTTAGCAGAAGTCGCCAATCGGCGTGACACCGAACTGGCTACCGCTGAAGACGTCTACAGTCGAACCATCGGACGTGCTGAAGATCAGCGGGACGAAGCATGGCAACGGATGTTTGAAGATTGGCTAGTCCGATACGACGATATCCGTGCCGAACTTCGCGACATGCGAGCTGAATGCGATAGGCTATTTCCCGACTTTGCCGAAACAGAATATTCCAGCTGGGCGAAGCCTTCCGAAACCACCCAAGCCATCTCGTTCGGAAAGCTGACCTACGATCTCAGAAAAGTTGAGAACGGTCTTTCACAAGATAGCCGACTCACGCCGCCCGAAACAAAGCTCGAATTGCCAGCGCTCATGACTCTGTCGGAAACCCCGACGATGCTCATCACGGCATCAGGGCAGGGAAGGGCAGCCGGCGTCGAGCTTCTTCAGGCGATGATGCTACGCATGATTACCGCCATGCCGCCAGGTAAGGTCCGCTTTACGATCCTGGATCCGATTGGCCTTGGCGATAACTTCCAGTCTTATATGCATTTGGCGGACAGTGACGAAAAACTTATCGCAAGTCGGATTTGGAGCGAATCACGAGATATCGAAGAACAGCTTTCACGATTAACTAACCACATGGAAGTGGTGATCCAAAAGTACCTTCGAAGCGAATACGAATCGATCCACGAGTACAACGCACAGGCAGGGGAAGTTGCCGAGCCTTTCCAAGTGGTAGTCATTTCTGACTTCCCAGGGAACTTTAGTGAAGCCTCGGCGAAGCGTCTACAGAGTCTCGTGACGGGCGGACCACGCTGCGGTATCTACACCTTGATTGGGTGTGATTTAAAACTCCGTATGCCAACCGACTTTCAATTGGATGAGCTCAAAGAGAGTGCCGTCTGGCTCGACTGGGATGCTTCAAGTAATCAGTTTGTGTGGCAGAACGAAACCTTTGAATCGTTGCCCCTGAATCTCGCCGAGCCTCCACCAGCTGACGTCATGGTCGAGACACTCCGCCAAGTTGGTGAAGATGCCAAGAACGCAGTCAAAGTTGAAGTCCCGTTCTCCGTCGTCGAACCGAAGCCAGAAGACATCTGGACCCAGACCTGCGGCTCGGAGTTGCTGATCCCCATCGGACGCGCTGGCGCGAATCGCTTGCAATACGTCCGCCTCGGCAAAGGGACTTCGCAGCACCTGCTGGTTGCTGGTAAAACGGGCTCGGGTAAGTCGACCTTCTTGCACGCTTTGGTTACCAGCGCTGCGATGCACTTCTCTCCAGATGAAGTTCAGTTCTATCTGGTTGACTTCAAGAAAGGAGTCGAATTTAAGTCGTACGCTACGCATCGATTGCCGCACGCTAAGGTCATCGCCATTGAAAGCGAACGGGAGTTTGGACTTAGCGTTCTCGAACGACTTGACGAAGAGCTCCGTGTACGAGGAGAAAATTTCCGTGCCGCCGGTGTGCAGAATCTGGAAGATTACCGCGAAGCACGCCCCAAGGAGAAGGTGCCTCGTGTCCTCTTGATCGTTGACGAATTCCAAGAGCTATTCGTCGAAGATGATCGCCTTGCCCAAGAGTCCTCGCTCTTGCTGGATCGTTTAGTCCGCCAAGGCCGTGCCTTTGGCATTCATGTCTTGCTGGGCACACAGACCTTGGCTGGTGCGTACTCGATTGCCCGCAGTACGTTGGGGCAGATGGCAATTCGCGTCGCTCTGGAATGCAGCGAATCAGACGCCCACTTAATCCTGAGTGATGAACGCAACACAGCAGCACGCTTCCTTAGCCGACCTGGGGAAGCGATTTACAACGCTCAGAACGGCCTGGTCACCGCCAACGAACCATTCCAGGTGGTTTGGCTCCCCGACCGAGATCGTGCCTCAAGGCTGGATGCGCTCGATGAACATCGACATAAACTTGAACTTCCTAAGCCAGAGTCGATAGTCTTTGAAGGAAACTCGCCAGCGGATCCGCTGGCTAATGGCTTCTTGGTTGACTTAATCGAAAATCAAATTGATGACCGACCCGCGGGCCTTCCACCACGTGCCTGGCTCGGCGATGCCGTGGCGATTAAGCCGCCGACACATACGGAACTGGGTCGTCACCCCGGGGCTAACATGCTTGTTGTCGGAGCTGACGAAGCCTCAGCTCTTGGCATTCTCACAACAGCTATCATCTCCTTGCTTTCCGCCGAGAAGGGTGAACTCTATGTCCTTGATGGCTCGCGTCCTGGTGAAACGGGGCATGGGGTTTGGCCGAAAGTGGTGAATGCCCTCAAGTCAAAGAGCTCTCCAGACCACTTACACTACGCCGATCAAACGGGAGTAACCGAAACCTTGGCCACGCTCGCCGGCGAAGTCGCTCGCCGCGAAACGGAAGGAGCTACTGATCCGGACCATTCGATTTATCTTGTCTTGCACAATGGTGCCCGGTTGCGCGAGCTACGCAGGCGTGAAGATGATTTTAGTTTCGGTTCAAGCAGCGAGCCGAAACGTCCTGATCAACAGCTAACTGAGATCCTCAAGAACGGCCCCGCGGTTGGCGTCCACACGCTCATTTGGTCCGATTCATATAATTCAGTCAACCGACTCTTTGATCGTCAGACGATGCGAGAATTCGCTCAGCGTGTCGCGCTGCAAATGTCGGCAGCTGATTCAAGCAACCTAATCGATAGCCCTTCGGCGAGCGACCTAAGCGTCCACCGCGGCTTGTTCTACAACGACGAAACGGGCCAGACGGAGAAGTTCCGTCCGTATGGCCCGCCTGAGGATGAGTGGCTTGAGTTAGTCAAGAAGTAATAAAAGTAGCCCAACAATAGTAAGCATTCGCCAGAGAGTGTCCCAAAACTGATTTCCGAATAATAGCTTGGTCCTAAACTTCGAAAACCACGATGCCAGCATCAGTACAAGTAAGGTTATGAGATGCGCTCTAGCATCCGTTTACTTCTACTAATCACCATTTACTTGCAGATATTCCATTCGGCCGTAAATTGCTCCTAGGGCTACACCAGTAAGCGTAAACTGAATCAGTTGAAAAATGGTGTGATAAGCAAGGAACCGACCGATTGGTTCAATTTCTATTTTTGCCGCTGTGGCAAACCCCATAGCGGTATAAACGAGTAGACCGGCAATAAGGTTAAACCGAATCCCTTCAAGAATCGGCTGGCCTCCACGATAGCAAAATGGATAGAGATATCCAAAGACAACTCCTTGGATCAAGATCGCTGCGATGCCAAGCGGCATGACAGGTTCTGAACGAGTAAAGGCACCCATTTCAACATAGGCATCGTGAAACCAAACGACATGCCAGGGATAAGCCCATGCCATCGTTATTACGAAGTATGCCAACAAAAACAAAAGATTCTTTTTTACATCCATCGTAATGTAATCTCACAAATAAAAAGGGGCTGGCAACTTCCTGCTGCCAGCCCGCATGTTTCAAGAATTAGTTGGCTGGTGCTTGGTGTAAAGCTACTCGGTTCCCTTCGCAATCCTCAAAATGTGCAATGTGGCCATGTTCACCGATGCCTGTGAGGGGCATAAGTGTCTTCCCACCAGCTTGGTTTATCTTTTCTAGCGTCACTTCAATTGACGGAATCGTAAAGTAAACCAGAGAACCAGTATGGGATGGGGTCATAAATTCTGACAACATCAATGCCCCGGTCGCCCCGGTGCCGCCTTGCTCCATAGGGAATGTTGCAAGCTGGCTTGGTCCCATCTCCATGTCGGTAAGCGACACTTCAAATACGGATTCATAAAATTGCTTAGCACGGGCCATGTCAGTTACAGGAATCTCAAACCAATTCACCATATGAGCAGCCATCTTCGTCATCCTTCTCGGGTATGGAATCAAATCAGCAACCAATTGCTGAAAACCATCATCTTAGGGCTTGCATTAGGTTAGTCAATTGTTACGTTATATTTTAGTCACTTTTATTTATTGTTTTGTATCTTATCTTTATTACGGAGAACTTAAAGAATGAGTACCCTTGAAGTATCGCAGCAAAATTTGCTTGATACCCACCAAACAGTTTTCATTGAAACCTCGCTTGAGGATGCTTACGAGTGCCTTGTTCATCGCCTCTCGGCTGGTAACTCAACGCCAGACGGGAAGCCTTTGCCGCTGGTTTTTGAACAACGTCCCGGCGGTCGCTGGTTCCGTGATCTGGGTAAGGCGTCTGATGGAAACGAGCAGGGGCACCTGTGGGGATTCGTTCAAGTCATCAAACCGCCTACGCTCATCGAGTTTCAAGGACCGCTCTTTATGTCCTATCCCGTGGCCGGGCATGTTAGCTTTCGGCTGGAAGAAGTTGAAGGTGGAGTTGAACTAAGCGTTCACCACCGGGCTATCGGCCTCATAGACGAAGAGCATCGCCAAGGAGTCGTGCCTGGCTGGGCAGCATTACTTGAAAAAGTGAAGAAAGAATGCCAAGGTGACCTAAAGCGAGGTGAATTCTGATGCCGCCGAAGAAAGAGACATTCGAAGAGGATGCCATCTGGAAAGCCCTTGCCGATCCAACACGGCGGGGCATTCTTGATCTTCTGCGTGATGGACCACAGACGACGACAACCGTCGTTGAAGCCTTCCCTGAACTCACTCGGTTTGGCGTGATGAAGCACCTTGAAGTCCTTCGTGAATCAAGCTTAGTCCAAACTCGCGCCGAGGGCCGCCAACGACTTAACTCGCTCAACGCTGCGCCGCTGAGAGAGATCGTTGAAAGGTGGATCAACCAATACGACGGCTTTTGGGCTAACACGATGCTGCGTGTGAAAGGGGATGCCCAATCAGGGGTTCACAAGCAAGGCAAGAGCAAACGGAAGGCGTGATTGACTAGAAGACTCCGCCTCCCAAGCCCCCACCACCGCCACCGAAGGCTCCGTCACGCCTACCTGTATCGGGCCTAAGTTCGACTAACACCTCTCCAGTATCGCTAGCAGCAAGTGCATCAACATCTAGTTCCACATGGAAGATGTAACTTAATGTATAACCGCCGTTATATTTCTTTGACGCATTATTTGACCCGTTAGTTTCCTTTTCCTGAAAAACTGAGAGCCGAGACTCGATCGAAGAGAGTTGCGAAGCGAGGTTCCTAGAATCGAGATAGCTCAGCACCAGGAGAACTATCAGAAGAGTGACTAAGCCAAATTGTACTTTCTGCAACATCATTCGCTCCCATGTTTGAATCTGTTTACATTCACTGGCGCACTTCTCTAAGTCGCCAAATTGCTTTGGAGCAAATAGTTTAGATCAGCGGTTGCTATTCGCTTCGGGAACCTTCGAGCTGCAGCAGCTTCGCTTTGCGATCGACGCCGCCAGCGTACCCACTGAGTGACCCATCGGCAGCAATTACTCGGTGACAAGGCACGAGGATCGTAATGCGGTTGGTCGCGTTGGCGCGTGCAACGGCGCGCGAAGCGGTCGGGCGACCAACCTTGGCGGCTAACTCGGCGTAGGACCAAGTCTCGCCGTGCGGGATTTTTCCGAGTTGCTCCCAGACGGCCAATTGAAAGTCGGTACCAATCAACCGGATAGGGGTGCTGAATTCAGTCAGCTTGCCCGCAAAGTAGGCTTCGATTTCTTGCCCTAAACAATAAAGCAGCGACGAATCAGAAGAACCTGAGGGCAACTCGACAAGCTTTTCGCACCCTAGCCGAGACATTAACTTATCGAGCTGAGCATCAAAGCGTTCACGACCTTCGTAGGCAAGCAATAAGAGATGCGACTCGTCCGCTACGGCAAACAGGTTGCCCAGAGGAGTGTCGAATGTTGTCGAAACAAGGCTTGTAGATAAAGTGGCTGAATTGCTCATAACAGCATCCTAGACATGTGTCATGTTTGCGACAAGCTGCCACATTCTGTCACATTAATAAATAAAGCCCCGACCCGAGGGGATCGAGGCTTATAAATGCTTTGTGCTTCGTACTGTTGCGAATTAAAGATTCGGTTGCTGGCCATTTGCAATTCGCTGGCCGTAACGTCGTCGTAGGCGAGTGCGAGTAAGGAATCGGTTAACGATATCTCGCATGAATGGCATCGGGCGGAAGATATCAACGATCAAAACGACGCGGATCTGATCGCTGTTGTTGACAACCTCATGCTCGTAGTGGTCACAGAAGAGGACCCCTTCACCTTCTTTCCAAGTGTGCCAATGATCGAGGATTCGCATCTTGGGTGGTTTGTCAGTCGGCACAATCAACGGCAAATGATAACGCAAGTAGCCAGCGTAAGGACCGGCATGAGGTGGTACCGACTTGCGAGGTTCAAGGATCGAAAAGAACGCTTGAAATAGGTTGGGTGTCTCGTCAAGCATCTTGCACAGCTTCGGACACTTCTCACGATTCTCTTTTGGCTTTGCTCCCATAGCGTAGAGCATGTGGACGCGCCAGCTCGATTGACCTTCGGTCTCGTTAGAAATATGAATCCGACCAGGGTCGATTTCGTGGTAACGGGGCAGATCGTTACGATGTGCCAAGAGGGGCATCATCTCGTCACGAATCGTACAGTAGTTCGCTTCCAATCGACGCAGGGCGGGACAGACCGCATCGATATCGTAGGTGATGGGACGTTCGTCACCACCAACCCCCGTTCGGAACCATCGATTGAGCGATTCTTGCATTGTCATGGGCGCGTCTACCACATCGGTAGCCTGAAGCTGCACAGCCATCTTTCTCTCGACAAATAAACTGAGTTGGCAAAGGTTCAATCACGAGGACCCAATTCGTGCTTCCCTGAAAACGGGTCCATAACTCTCCCTGCCTTTATTTATTCGGCGAGTCTCAGTCTTAAATACGATTATATTTCAAGCGATGGATTAAGTGGACGATTTGGGAATCTAACCCCGGATAGAAAAGGCGATACAACCGGTTTAGTCTGCCAGAAAAGGCTTTTTGGAGTAAATCGACCGCAAGAAAATTCGTTACAAGAAGCGAAAAAATCCCCTCTTTATGGTGTGTGATGCGATATGGCTGCTCACGCCAATACGCTTGCTTCAGCATGTTCGCAATGCGAAGCCTTTGCACTATTGTCACTTATCTGTTCGAACTCTCGTTCACTTGCTAAGAAAGCTTCGATCACAACGGGATCAAAATGCTCTCCACTGCCGCGCAGTAAGATTGAACGTGCTTTCTCGTGGGGCATGGGCTCTTTGTAAGGTCGACGGCTTCGCAAGGCATCGTAAACATCAGCTAGTGCCACAATGCGTGCTGACAAGGGGATCATCTCTCCAGCCAGGCCGTTCGGGTATCCTGTCCCATCCCATTTCTCATGGTGTGCGTAGGCGATTTCTTTAGACAGTTGAAGGAAATCATCCTCGCCTAATCGCTCGCCTATTGCTTGTAAACAATCCCCCCCCATCGAGGCATGCCGCTGCATCTCTGTACGTTCTTCCGCGTCTAGCTTTCCAGGCTTCAGAAGCACACGATCTGCAATGCCAACCTTGCCAATATCATGCAGTGAAGAGGCTAGCCCAATATCACGGACCGTTTTGGAATCCACCTCAACTCCTAGATCAACGAGTTGCTTAACCAGGATATTTACGTAAGTGCGAATCCGTTCGAGGTGTTCGCCCGTGTCGGTGTCACGCGATTCGGCAAGCTTTGCTAAGCCAAAGATAACCGCATCTCGAGTTCTCCGTAGTGAACGGGTGCGTTGCTCAACACGGACTTCAAGCTTTTCGTTGATGCGTCCCAATCGATCATCGTATTGCTTTATCACGTAAGTCATTGCAATGGTTGTCGAAGCCACCAAGCATAGAGCAATGGTTAAACCAATCGGCAGGATGGGCGCAGTCACGTTGCTAACTGCACGATCAATACCGGAGCCTTTTTGATGGACAAGCAGCTTTGCTTCCAACGTGGGAATTTCAGCCGCCGCGACGACTTGCAGGGCATCGCCTTCGCCAATGACTCCACCAGAAACTTTGGGACGGTTCTTCTGGTCGGTATCAACGGGCATTGCCTTAGGCATCATTTTCTTCTTCGATGCCATCATCGATTTTGCATTAGTCGGCTTTGAGTTGGCCAGGTAATTTGGGGGCGACTTGAGGGCAGGGTGACAGATCAAATTGCCATCGCCTTGGTCAACCAAACAAACATACCCTTCGTTTGGTAACTGCACCTCTTGGATTACCGATTGCATTCGATTCCAGTCATCGAGATTATGTCGCACGTCGCCAAGCTGCATCTCTTTAATCAAAGTCGTCATCTGACGAGCGACTTGAATGTTGTCTGCGAGAACTTGCTCGTGGACCGTTTCACGAATCGAGCCGGTCATCCAGGTAGAGAAGAAATAGATCCCCCAACCGAGGCAAAACATCTGAACCGCGGCAAGATTGATGACGAGTTGATAACGTTTTTTCGTCTGAAACATGGAGGCAAATCAAAGTAGGTTTGGCAAAGGACCCAAGCCAGTTGGGCTAATATTCCGGCTGAAGAAATCTAGGTCACCCTCCCCATCGGCAAGGCGCCGAGAGTGAGTTAGCCCACCATCCCTCGGCAAACCTCGGTTGCCTTTGGAACGATTACACCACCTTTCGGGGATTTCAGGGGCCAAACCATCCATTAAGGGGCATTTAGCGACTACTTTTTAATCACCTCACTACAGCCCATTGGCCACCAAATCATGGCTGGGTGGGGCTCTCGACACCGCGGCAAAGTCGCTTAGAATAACGGGACTTTGGGCCCCTCAATCACCCGAGAGGGGGACCCACCAATCCTACCCATTACCCGTTCTACCACACTCAAATACAGGTCCCACCTATGAGCACGATTGTCGACATCCATGCCCGCCAGATTCTCGATAGCCGCGGAAATCCGACGGTTGAGGTCGACGTGACGCTCGCCGATGGCTCGATGGGTACCGCCGCTGTCCCTTCGGGCGCTAGCACCGGTGCTCACGAAGCTCTTGAAATGCGTGACGGCGACAAGGACAAGTTCCTTGGCAAAGGCGTTCTTAAAGCGGTTGATAACGTCAACGAACGTATCGCCGACGAGCTAATCGGCATGGACGGCCTTGATCAGATCGGCGTTGACTCACGCATGATCGAAATCGATGGCACGCCAAACAAAGCAACCTTGGGTGCTAACGCCATCCTTGGTGTTTCACTCGCAACCGCCCACGCTGCTGCGAAGTACTGCGAACTTCCTTTGTTCCGTTACCTTGGCGGTTCAAACGCTCGTCTGCTTCCAGCACCGATGATGAACATCCTCAACGGTGGTGAACACGCTGATAACTCGGTCGATATCCAAGAGTTCATGGTCATGCCACTTGGCCTCGATAACTTCTCGGACGCTCTACGCTGTGGTTGCGAAATCTTCCATCATCTCAAGAAGGTTCTTTCGGACAAAGGCCTAAGCACCTCGGTTGGTGACGAAGGTGGTTTCGCTCCTAACCTTGGAGCCAACGCCGAAGCGTTTGACGTGATCCTAACCGCAATCGAGAACGCTGGTTACAAACCAGGCGAGCACGTTTGGTTCGCCATGGACTGTGCAGCCACTGAGTTCTTTGACCGTGACAAGGGTGTCTACACGATCGACAACAAAGAGATCGATTCGACCGGCATGGTTGATCTGCTCGCATCGTGGGTCGATAAGTACCCCATCTGCTCAATCGAAGATGGTTGCGACGAAGATGACTGGGATGGCTGGAAGCAGCTTACCGAGAAGGTCGGCGACAAATGCCAGCTAGTCGGTGACGACCTCTTCGTAACGAACGTTGAGCGTCTGCAACGCGGCATCGATGAGAACATCGGTAACAGTATCTTGATCAAAGTGAACCAAATCGGTTCGCTTACCGAAACGATCAACGCGATTCACTTGGCTCACAACAACGGCTTCACCTCGGTTGCTTCGCACCGTTCAGGCGAAACCGCAGACAGCACCATCGCTGACCTTGCTGTGGCTCTTTCGACTGGCCAAATCAAAACCGGCTCGGCCAGCCGTTCGGACCGTATGGCTAAGTACAACCAGCTGCTCCGCATCGAAGAGCAACTAGGCGGAGCTGCCCAATACGGCGGACCTGCTTTTGCTAAGAAGATTAGCTAGCAGCTAATTTTGAAGATAGAACCGCCAAGACGCCAAGAGCGCCATGGCTTTTGAGAATTGACAACGCCCACGTGATCGATTGATTACGTGGGCGTTTTTTGTGTTTGATGCGAACATCTTTTCACTTATCAGGTCTAAGCCTCTATCACTTCATTCCAGTTAATGAAAAGGGTTAGCAAATGGCTTTCGTTGTTACCAAACCATGTGATAAATGCAAATACACTGACTGTGTAACTGTTTGTCCTTGTGATTGTTTTCACGAAGGGGAGACAATGCTCTACATCAATCCGGATCATTGCATCGATTGTGAAGCATGCGTCTACGAATGTCCCGTTGAGGCAATCTTCTATGAAGATAATGTTCCTGAGCAATTGCGTAGCTATATTCAGCTGAATGCAGAAAAGTCTGCCGGGTTGCCTCAGATCACCGAAAAAAAGAAGCCTTTAGTTGATTGACATTATAGCAACCGCAAGAATCTTCCCGCTGCTAGGCACCTGCACGTAGGCAATCAGCTCCGTCACTTCATCGGCAGCCTGTTGCTTACTGACCGAAGCAACCCCGGTCGCGGACTTCAGCGGGTACGTCTTAAACCAACGGGCGACGTTAATATGCTCGAGCGTTCGGTTGGCGTTCTCGCCGCGGGGGACTGATTGCGTCGCCTTGGGCTGTATGAGTGCTACGTTTAGTACGGCGTTTGACGGGATGCCTTCGACCTCATAGCTCAGCTGATCGCCGTCGAGCTTGATTGAGAGTTTTGACGTCGTTGAATTTGCTAAGGACTGCGAGATTGCCGCGGATGCTTCTTTTGACTTTGAACCGACAAATCGGTACTCGCCGTTGACGATCATCTGCGGCGTATAGACTCGGTTCTCTTTGGAGAGAGCAGCGTACTGCCGTTGGCGTTGGCTAAACTGGCGAGAGCTAAATGGGTCTCGCCAGCCTAGTTGATTCCAATAATCGACATGCATCGAGATCACATACACGGGTAGGTTTTGCTTACTGGCCGTATTAGCAATCTCCGCGAGCAATTTGTCCGCTGGTGGGCAGCTGCTGCAACCTTCGGAGGTAAAGAGCTCAACCAGCGCAAACCCTTTCTGATTCGGCTGGCAAGGTGAAGCCATCTGTGCGAGTGCAAGGGAGGGTACGAGCCCCAAGAAAAAAGCCACAGTTAATAGCTTATTTAAACCAGCATTCAACATCGAATTCCCCTTCACCTTGCCATAGATATCAGTAGATAAGTCTCCTATGACCGTACGCAAGATTCCAAGGCCAGTTTGCAGAACTTGGAGCCACTTCGCGTCTTAAGTGAGGCAGCATACGTTTCTGAAAGAGGCTGTTTTAGGAAATCATCTAGATAGCACATTGTCTATCACTTGTAGACTGCCGGCTTTAATTGCCCTGTACGATGTCTCTTAGGCATGCCGTTGAAGAAAACATCGGATTTCCACTGAGCAATTTCCCCTCTTTTATTTATTTCTTCCCCTTCTAGGTAGTTGTAATGCCAACTCTTTTTCGAATTCTTGAGTTTTGATTTATCGATCAGTTCCTTCAAAGACTTGGGAAGTTTACTTGTCGTAACTTTAACATTGCGTTGTTCGTCATGATTCGACCACTGAATCCGTCGCAAGATGAGTCGGCTCGATTGATAGTTCAATTCTTGCTTGGTTAAGACCTGAAGATTCAGACCAAAGGTTCCTTGCCGGCTACTGAATCGAAGCGGGTAGTATGGCTTGTCAGACTTTATCGATAGATGAAGAGGTTTAAGCATCCCGGTGCTATCGACGCCGTCCGATCCTTCTGAGGGACTAACTTTGATACAGAGAAAAGTAAAACCATTCTTAACGAAGTATGCCATATGATTTGGCTCTTCTATTGGAAAACCATTTGACGTAAGCCACAGATTGAGACCTTTAAGAGCATCCTTTCCAACTCCCTTAACCGGTTGGATATCATAGGGGCCCACCTTCGCTGGCTTGCCAAGCACGACGCCTGAAATACGCGGCTCACCAAATGAACCACCCCCTCCACCAAGACCTTTCCTTGATCCTACTAACGAAACTGCCATTCTTAAGTCTCGAAATACATTCGATTCGACAACCGAATAGCTGTCTGGTTCGTTGGGTACCGTGACTACCCAAGCAAACTGGGCAGGCATCGTTTCGCCGGTAATTTGATACTGAATACGAAGAATCAGTTCTTCACGATCTCCATCATGAATCACAATTCCTTCGTGTGAATTTTGTGCAATTTGCCCTCCGTATCCGATTGGCAACATGCAACAGGCATGCAAAAGATTACTCGTTACAATTAACGCCAAGGTGAGGAAAAATTTCATCTATCTGTTCCAGAGTGATAAGAAGATTTGAATACGAACGAATTCTAATAGCATGAGCTGGGGGGGTGCAAGTTTCCGCCAACTTCATTGACACCAGAACCAACTCCGCTTAACCTAACTACTACCAGGGGCAACTGGTAACGGAGGAATTTGAGATGATTCTCAACGGGTGCACCTTGCATGTTTTTCATTTACGACAGCGTTTTTCTTTGTCGCTGCTTGCTGTTTTAGCTTTCACTTCATCAGCATCTGCTGGTATTAGCGGTACTTCACTGGTTGCATGGGTCGATACGCCCTTGTTTGCAACTCACGCACCGGGCGATGCTTCTCGGTTGTTTATTGCAGAACGTGATGGCACGATTCAAATACTTGACCTGATAAACAACCAAGTTCTTCCCACACCGTTTCTGAACATCAACGACGTCGATACAGGCGGGGAAGGGGGGCTGCTAGGCTTGGCGTTCCATCCAGACTACGCGAACAACGGTAAGTTCTATACTTACTCCACCCGAGACAATGGCGGCGTCAATGTGGATGGTTTCACTTCGCCATTCTCGACCCATGTAAGAGAATACGAAGTCTCTTCGTCCAATCCAAACATCGCCGATGCAAGCTCGCAGCGTGAAATCCTCAACTTCCCTCGGGCATTTTCCAACCACGTTGGCGGCTGGATCGGATTTGGTCCGAATGATGGAAACCTCTATATTGCATCGGGTGATTCCGATATCGGCAGCTATGCTGTGGACCGGATTAACAACTTGTTTGGCAAGATGCTTCGCATTGACATCGACGGCGACGATTTTCCGACCGATGCCAATCGAAACTATGCGATCCCCAACGACAACCCTCTGGTAGGCATTGTTGGCGACGATGAAATATGGTCCGAAGGCTTGAGGAATCCGTTTCGCGCAAGTTTTGACCGAGCGAATGGCGACCTATGGATTGCCGACGTCGGCGAAGGATCACGCGAAGAGATCAACCAGTTGACGGATGGCTCGCCATTCACCAATTTCGGCTGGCCAGATTGCGAAGGGAATCTCTCATCCTCTGGCTGTGCTGCTTTCAAAAACGATCCAAACAATGCCAGTCTGAACATTGTCGATCCGGTCTACGATTATTCACACCTAGGGCAGGGGCCCTCCGGCTCTAACTTCCGAGGCAATTCAGTCACCGGCGGATACGTGTACCGAGGCCCCGATCCAGAGTTACAAGGCAAGTACTTCTTTACCGACTTTGTAAGCAATAACTATTGGATGTTCGATCCGAGTGATCCCTACAGCACGGTTGAATTTATCAATAGTGATCTTTTTGATTCAGGCGTCGCGAACAACGCGACTGCCTTTGCCGAAGATGCCCACGGCAATCTTTACATTCTATCCATCAGCGGCGGCGTCTATCGAATCGATACCGATGCCCTCGCACCAGGTGACTACAACGGCGACGGATTGATTGACAACGCCGACTACCAAGTCTGGCAAAGCAACTACGGAAGCACCTCGGACCTCGCAGCCGATGGCAACAGTGACGGCGTAGTCAACGCCGCTGACTATACCGTCTGGCGAGATAACGTCCCCGTAAGCAGCTCAGCGGCCAGTGCCGAGGCGGTACCAGAACCAATGAGCGTATCGTTAATCCTGCTTGGCTTGCTGGGTGCTATTCGGTGTAGATATAGCTAGAAAATAACACAGCTGCATGGAAGCCGTCTTTACTCTGCGTTGAGCAGATTCTGAACCGTCAAATGTTGCTTAAATAATGGATAGCAACCATTCTTCTTTATCAGACGCTAAAGCTTCATCAACATCTTTTCTTTCTTTACTATCAGCAACATCAATCCCCAAATCATCTGATATTAGGTGGCTATAATCCACCAAGAGGAGTGCTAGTTGCCTTGCTCGGCTATCCTCTACGGCCTCTTGATGAACAAGATCATTTGATTCCCCTGCACTCGTTGAAAGTGAGCTGCTGAAGAAGGAGTTTTGCTCAATCACCGGCGACTCCATAACTAATGTTTCAGTCGCAGGTGGGAAAGGGACATTCACACCAAGGTCATGCCCACTCTTACCATAAGCAAATCGCCAAGTGTTGTAGTCCAACTCATCAATCACCCCATCGCCATTTCCATCAGCAGTCGGAGAGGTTCCTTCGTTCGATAGTTGGTCGCGCCAAACGGTGAAGTCAGCTGCATTCACAACAGAATCATTGTTGTAGTCGCCAGGCAGATAACTATTGGGATGCCATTCGACAGCCCCCATGTCGACACGAGCACCATACTTTCGAAGGTAGGGAACACCACGCTGGTCCCCTTGTAAAACTCCGACATCGACGAATTCAACGGGAGCAAGAGTCCCCGCGTTGATAATTGGACTATCACTATAGGGGGCACGTGTCGGAGTTACCCCTCCATAATAGTCCAGCGGAGCTAAACGGGGATCAATCTCACCATTGACCGGCCCTGCGATGATATTCCCGTTGGCATCAGGAGATTCAACAGTTGATTCAGGAAGGGGAGGACCTGCTAAGAACTTTTGCCCATCGTTGCAATTCGGATGTGAAAAAGTAATTGTAGATATTGTGTTTCCAATCATTGAATATTCGAAACTGGAGTTATTCCAAAAATCGCTATCTTGAAATTCTGCTTGAGACAGCAAAGCTCGATTTTCAAAAGAGCCTTTGTCGCAATATAGATAGAGATCGTAATGCAGGCTTAAGGGAACTACCCCACCGTCAGTACCAATAGAACTGTTGTCAGAGATAACACTGCCAACTACTACTAATTCACTCGCGGGGTCACTTGCATCAAGCTCACGCCTTACGAAAACAGCGGCACTATTGGAATTCTCCGTCAGGTTATTAACAACAGTTGACTGAATTATATTAAGCCCAAATTCATCTCTACTACTTTTAGAAAAGAGAATTGCACCACCCTCCGGAAGCGATTCATCATCATGAATGAAATCAATGGCCCGATTCCCAGAGAAGGTGCTATTCTGGATAATCGTAGGAGAATCCCAACCAGTTTGATACAAAGCTAATGCACCACCTTTATGTGACTCATTATCACTAAAAGTTGAACTGTCAATATTTGTGCGAGCCACAGAGAATAGGGCACCACCGTCAAGTAAAGCGCTATTACCCTCGAAAAAGCTATTGGTAATATCTATACCATATCTCTCTTCCGGGGATAAAGACCAAGAAGAGATTGCTCCACCACTACTGTCGGCTTGATTGGCCCTGAACACCGAATCATGGATCTGGGCAAAACCATCCCTTACAAATATAGCTCCACCGCGTGCCGAACGATTGTTTTCAAAAAGAGAACCCTCCACGACTAACGCAGGATTATCTGAACTTCCATAGGTGTAAATTGCACCACCACCTAAAATGGCAGGATCCATTGCACTGTTGTTGGTAAACGCAGAATCTATCACATGAATCGTGTTGGGTCCTCTGGCCGTCTGAATGCCGCCTGAAGTATTTCCTTCAAATGTCGTGCGTTCGAATACAGTATAAACACCACCCTCAACCTTAACACCGATTTGGTTATTCTCAAACATTGTGTCAACCAAACGGTGCTCCATTAAAACAAAGCTTGAAGTCGATTCTTCTAATGCTCTCGATTCAAATGCCCCTTTTGGCACAAAGCTGGCGTATCCGATCTCATTTCCAGATAAATGGGATCCGTCCACCAGTAAATTTGACCTTTGTGAGACAGCAAGACCATTATGGTTGTCAAGAAAGCTTGAAGTTAGAACCGTCACGTTGTTAGTCGAATCAGCTATCAAGCCATAGAACCAATCAGAGAGAACCACATCTTCGATATGGACTTCACCACCTTCAGCGTAAACAGCGGTAGGTCCGTTGATAAAACCTGTTGGTTCTACATTCGTA
Organism: Botrimarina sp.; assembly: GCA_965263145.1. GTDB lineage: Bacteria > Planctomycetota > Planctomycetia > Pirellulales > Lacipirellulaceae > CAYGQU01. Next base: position 3,792,542 of record OZ253585.1, on the reverse strand, counting down.
CTCAAACTCACATCTTTGATTGATAGATCAGCGTATTCTGATCGTATAGCACTATAAAAAACATCGCTATCGTTGTTAGCTTGAATCGTCAGGAGATCAGAACCGGGGCCCTCAATCGTAACAGTAGAATCAACCAAAATCGCATAGTTACTACTAAACACACCTGTAGTAATTTGCTCCAAGATTAAAGTCTGAGGACCATCAATAAACAAATCTGGGCTAAATTGGATTGTGTCATGTCCTAATGCTTGAATTCCTTCAATCATCGAATCTTGATTCGCAGCTTCAACCGCTTCGCGCAAAGAGATGAGTCCATCATCTGCGACGACGTCGGCTAATGTAGTTACGCTGATGTTTGCAAGAACTTTTCGGTCTTCGAGTACTTCAAAGCTAAGACGCTTCCGTTTCATCATTGATTCTCAGCAACTACATAGCAGGGATAAAAGTTGCCAGGACTATATCAGATCAGACTTTGATTATATGACGCTTAGCGCAAAATTAACCATCAGCGGAAGCACAAGCTACCTCTACTTGGGTCCAATACCCCATTTTGAGCATGGTACGGGATACCCAACTCGTAGATTACATTCAACGAAACTTCGAACGCACATGAAGAACATGGCAGTATTTTTCCATTTTCATTGTCATACAGATCCTTAAATCCCGCGTTTCTCACTTTTTCGCCAGTGGATTGGTCCGAACCGGTTGCCTAGAATACGGGTCTGGCGCCTAGCGGGCTGCTTCTGTAGGGCAGGCCATGAACGGGAATTGTCCGTGCTGGGACGCTTTGATCCTATCTATTTTGGAGTTGTGAGTCGGTGTTTGATACCATTGCGATTGTTGGGGCTACTGGAGCGGTTGGTGGCCTAATTCGTCAGATGCTTGAAGAACGGAATTTCCCCTACAAGCAAATCAAGTTTCTAGCTTCAGCCCGGTCGGCTGGCACGACAATCGAATTCGGCGGTACGACGCACACGGTGGAAGAACTGACTCCCAATTCGTTTGAGGGGGTCGACCTCGCCATTGGAAGCACTCCTGACCCAACCGCTGCGGAATTTGTCCCTTGGGCGAAAGAAGCTGGCTGTATTGTTGTCGACGAGAGTGGCTACTGGCGGATGGACCCCTCCGTTCCGCTTGTAGTTCCCGAAGTAAATCCTGAAGTTGCCTTCGAACACCAAGGTGTCATTGCGAGCCCAAACTGTAGCACCACCCAGATGGTTTTAGCGATGAAGCCGCTTCACGAAGCAGGCAAGATTCGTCGCGTGGTCGTAAGCACCTATCAAGCAACCAGCGGCGCTGGTGTTGCAGGGCAGCGTGACTTGGTTGATGGTTCTAAGGCGTTCCTCAACGACGAAGCTCACGACTACGAAGCGTTTGCTCATCCGATTGCGTTTAACTGCATTCCGCAGATCGGCTCCGAAAAATTTGAGGGGTACACCTCGGAAGAGATGAAGATGGTTTACGAAACGCAAAAGATCTTTGGCGATGAATCAATTAAGGTTTGTCCAACTTGCGTTCGTGTACCTGTTAGCAACTGCCATAGCGAAAGCATTCTTGTTGAGACTGAAAAGAAGATCACCGCAGAAGAAGCACGCGAGCTTTTCGCTGCAACGCCTGGCATTAAAGTCGTCGACAATCTTGCCGATGGTTCTTACCCGATGCCAATGGATTGCGATGGCGATGACGCGACCTTCATTGGCCGTATTCGCGAAGACCTTTCCTGTGAGAATGGTCTCGCTTTCTGGTGCGTTAGTGACAACCTTCGCAAAGGGGCTGCAACGAACGCGGTTCAGATTGCTGAGCTTCTGATTTCAAAATCAGCTGCGGTCTAAAGCACCATGCGTTGGCTCAAACTGACCGTCGCTTATGACGGCACGAACTATGCCGGCTGGCAATGGCAGCCTAGCGAGCCAACCATCCAAGGTGCTTTGCAACGAGCATGGAAGTCGGTCACTGGTGAAGAGATTAAACTCACCGCCAGTGGCCGTACTGATGCTGGTGTTCATGCCTTAGGGCAAGTGGTTGGAGTTTCAACAGCTTCAACCATTCCAGCCGAACAAATGCCTCGCGCTCTGAACGCCAACCTTCCAAACGATATTGTCGTAGTCGAAGCGGTCGAAGCACACGACGGATTCCATGCAACCCATGATGCGCTGCGCAAGACGTATCGCTATCAAATCTACAATAGTCGCATTCGTCCACTCATGGATCGTCGCTACGTTTGGCATGTGCCAACGGGTGAATTGGATGCCGATCGGATGGGGCAGGGGGGTGCGCACCTTGTTGGCCGTCATGATTTTGTTTCGCTCGAATCGAGTGGATCGGAACGCTCAAGCACCGTCCGAACGATTCTTGACCTAAAAGTCCATCGACACGACGAACCCAACCGAGAACGTATTGACATCACGGTCACGGGTGATGGATTCCTCTATAACATGGTCCGAACAATTGCCGGCACGCTTGTCGAAGTTGGCAAGGGAAACCATGATCCCGATTGGGTCGCGGAAGTCATCGCCGCCCGTGATCGCCGCAGGGCAGGGCCCACGGCTCCGCCTGAAGGGTTAGTGCTCGCAAGCGTTGACTATTAGTTTCTAGTTTCCTTCGATTCCATCTTTGTCATAAGCTTCGATTTCAAAGGGATTGTCTCGATAGGCACGCCCGCCACGAAGCCAAACCCAAACGGATGCTCCCAGGTAGGCTGGCCCCATGATTGGCCCCCAGCGTTCAAACTGCTGAACATGCACGTGCTCATGATCACGGGCAATCTCCAGAGCATCAGCGTTCTTGCCAAGAATCGTATGCCCAAGCGTCAGCGCAAGAACATACTGTCCATTGGGTAAGCAGCGCAAAAACCAAGCGGTTCCACCACCATGAAACTCCATGACCCCACGGCGCGACTGAATTCCACCACCTGTGACAAGTCCAAACATGCCCACAGTTGCCCCCAAGAGTGTGTAGGGTAGAGCCCAAAGCCGCTTTAAAAATGCTATTACCATCTATCGATTGACAGGGAGTTTATGTTGTTCGTTGTCGTTACGGGACTTTCCAAAGGCAAGTTCGCTCTTTCGAGCCAGCGTGCTGCGAGATAAACTAGAGGGAATGCGATAATTCTGCCAATGGCAGAAGAATTGTTTCTTAGAAGCAGCACTCGAATATAGCAAGCGGAGCAGGCGTGGCGAGTAAAAATGAAATCGTTGGCAATTATCGGATGTATCACCTCATCCGAGCGGGGGCCGTCTACGAAATCTGGGCTGTTAGGCCCGTCTCTGGTACCGACGTCTTTGCTATCAAATGGCTTCCCAAGGATAGCAGCAAGTTTACCCGTCAAGCGGTTGCCGAGCTAAAGCACGAGTACAACGTTGGAAAGTCGCTGGAACATCCTGGCGTAATCAAGACTTATGAATTTGGCACGGGAAGCAACGGTGCATTCCTTGTGATGGAATTTTTCAAAACACCCAACCTGAAACAACAAATTTCAGCCAGCCTTAAAGATCTGCAGTGGCGACTAAAAGAGGTACTCACTAGCGCCGCTGGGGGACTTGCCCATATGCACGACCAAGGCTGGGTCCATCGCGACGTTAAGCCGGACAACTATTTAATCAATGAGCAAAACGAGGTGCGCCTGATCGACTTCACCATCGCAGCAAAGAAGACAGGTGGACTTGGCAAACTGCTGGGTGGCAAAGTTAAGGTACAGGGAACTTATAGCTACATGTCACCGGAGCAAATACGAGGGCAGGGGGTCGATCCACGCGATGACATCTACAGCTTTGGTTGCATGATTTACGAACTCATGACAGGCAAGGTCCCCTTTACCGCCAACAGCCCCAATGAGCTACTTCAGCGGCACCTTAAAGCAAAGCCCGCTTCGATGACCGTGGCTGATGCAAACATTCACCCCGAATTCTCAAGCTATGTCATGCGAATGCTTGCAAAGGATCGAAAAGATCGACCAGAATCCATGAAAGAGGTCATGGTAAAGATCAAAACCGAGCCAATGTTCTACAATCCCCCTTCTAAACCAGAGCCGGAAGAAGAGGGCGAAACCGAATCCTAAATCGGTTATACTGTTTGGCCAAATATTTCCCATTCCGAATTTGACGACGTTCTGCCAGTCGTCAAGCCAACCATTCGTGTCCAACGAATTATGTCCAACGCATCGCCACAACTTGAATTTGAACAGCCCATTTACGATCTCGAAGAACGCATCGAGAATCTTGAAAAGGCAGAAGAAAAGACACCTGAGCAGCACGAAGAGCTGCGCAACATGAAGCGTGACTTGGCTGAGCTATCTCGCAAGCTTTACTCCGATCTCGATCCTTGGGACACGGTCCGGGTGGCTCGTCTACAAGAGCGTCCCAAGTTCACGGACTATCAAGAATTGGTCTTTGACGAATTCGTCGAACTGCATGGTGATAAATTCTTTGGTGATGACCGCGCTCTACGGACGGGCTTTGCCAAACTCGATGGCATTAAACTCATGCTTGTTGGTCACCACAAAGGGAAAACCTTTAAAGAACGAACCGAATGCTTCTTTGGCTGTGCTCACCCGGAAGGTTACCGCAAGGCGATGAGCAAAATGAAGATGGCAGCCAAATACAAGATGCCAATTGTCTGCCTGATCGATACGCCGGGTGCTTACCCAGGTATCGGGGCGGAAGAGCGCGGCCAAGCTCAAGTGATTGCTGAAAGCATGCTTGAAATGTCACGTCTTGAAACACCAATCATATGTATAGTGATCGGAGAGGGTGGCTCGGGCGGCGCTTTGGGCATTGGCGTCGGTGACCGCGTTGCGGTTCTCGAACATTCCTACTATTCCGTTATTAGTCCTGAAGGTTGTGCCGGCATTCTTTGGAAAAGCCACGATTATGCCGACAAGGCAGCTCGCTCGCTCCGCTTAACCTCAAAGCACCTACAAGAACTTGGTGCCATTGATGACGTAATCGAAGAGCCGATCGGCGGAGCACACCGAGACCATTACCAAATGGCCGCCCGCATGAAGATGTACCTGGTTAAGCATCTCCGCGAACTGATGGACAAGCCAGGTGATCAACTAGTAGAGGAACGCTACGAGAAGTTCCGCAAGATTGGCCAGTTTATTGATGGTGGTATAAGTTAGAAATAAATCTAGCTAAAACCCAATTTGCACTTGGCTACGGATCATCACGCCGTCATCACCGGCAGTGAAGTCAGCGGGGCCACTCGTAACGGGTGCCCCTTTGATCTCTGCGACATCGATCGAGAACTTGTTGACTCGATCATTCAGCTTTCCATTCTTTCTCCAATTGCCCCAGTACCAATTCGCTCCGAGTGAGTACTCAAACGCATCGCCAAACTCGCCCATAATCTGAGAAATGCGACCGTTCACATCAAGTCGATGAGGGACAAGAAACTTGCCCATTTCGACCCGATAGCCATGATCATCAATCTGCGTGACAGGTATATCACCCGTCGCGGTTAAGTCCTGAAGCGACCGAATGAAATACTCGGTGGAAAAACTCCACCCGCGATACTTGTATCCGAAATCAAATCCACCCTTTATATGCCTCAAACCAAGAAGTCGCACGCCCGGGGCAAGCGCGCCGGTATTACTTAAAAGAGTACCGTCGCTTAGCCGTAGAAAGTTGTCATCTCCAAGCGGAAAGCCAGCGTCTTCTCGGTCGTCATCCTTTTCGTAACCGAAGCTAGCTCCAATTCTGACGACAGGTGAGCAATGATACGCATAGTCTTGCTCCCCAACTCCATAATCACCCAACGGTTCGACATAAGCGGTGGCTGCAAACCCCAGATTGTCATCTAGATCTCGTGGGCGTCGAGCCGAGGTTCTCATTCCATTGGTGAGAGAGGTTTCGTAGTGTAGCGATTTACCAATGTCTCCTAAAATCCAAATACCATCGGTGAAGGCTGCCCTGAAAAACTCCGTAGCAAGTGATCGATCAACCATTCGGAAATGACGTGATGATTCAAGCCATTCTCGGTCGGTGGCTGCTTTCCAACGTCCAACTCTAATCTTAAAAGCGTCGTCAACGCGGTAGGTCATGATGTAAGCAAGCTGATCAACAGTTGATGCGCCATCCCCATCACCATCAAAAATGATGAGATAGGAAAGGTCTGGGCTGATAATCTTGCCAGAGAGATTCACACGAGCCCGTTCAACTTCAAATCGGTTTCGATTAAGAATCGGTTCCGTATTGCCAACCGAGTCGGTCCAGAATTCATCGTCGCGCATAAACCCCATATGACGCAATTGCAGTCGGCCGCCCACATGCAAACTGTAAGGATGTTTCTTTTCATCAGCTCCGCGGATGAATAGGCCTTTGTCGCTGATATAGCCAACTTCGTAATCTGGTAAACCAGTGTCTGGATCATAGCTAGCCTTAAGCAGGTTCCTATCCAGAGGTACTACAAACTCGTCACTTAACGATTCTGCTTCTTTTGATTTTTGATCCGGGGCTAACGATTGTTCATCATCTTCTGACTCTATTTGAATCTCTTCAGCAAAAGCAAGCTTAAGAGCTTTATCCTGAGCACATGCAACATCAACAGCCAACACGCAAATTAAGCATGCGAAAAGCATCACAATCGTGCTAGCAATTCGATTCATGGAGACCCATTCGGGCAGGGTGAAAGACTGACTAAAGCAAGCTTATAGAAAAGCCCGCCCAGGACGCCAAGCGAAGATTGCAAGAACTCGTAGGAAGGCCAGAAGAATTCCTCAACCAGAACGCAAGTGAGCTGTCGCCGCTAGCAGGCAGCGGCCAACATCCAAAGTTCAATCCGTTCAGAATCCGCTCAAACTAGCAGAGCTTCGGGGATTACGCGGGGAGATAGGCAACGTCCGATAATCTCTGTTATGTTCGTTTCAGGTGTCTGAAACCCGGGGTTTCTTGGGGTACTAGCAGATGGCGTCTCTCTTGCCCTTCGACGCTTTCTGACTAATAGCCTGGGTTCTTTGAGCGATATTCTTGCTGGCAGCCAGGAGTGACCTATTGATTTTATGCGGTTACTTATCTTCTCGCGCGATGAGCGCTCACTTAAACCAAATGAGATCTAAACGATGAACCAACTTTTTGCCAAGACTATCTGTATTGCTTCTTGCCTTTTGATTGGAGCCACCTGCTCTGCTGAACCTTCGGCGGAAGAATGGGCTCGTGTGATGAACCTTTCGGGTCGTCAACGTATGTTGACCCAGAAGATGAGCAAAGAGGCTCTTTTTGTTGCTTCGAACGTCAATGCTGACGATATGCGTGCTTCGCTTGGCAAAACTACCAACCTTTTTGAAACAACTCTCGCTGGGCTTCGCGACGGCGATGCTTCCGTTGGTTTACCAGCGACCGAGAACTCACGAATTGTTAAGCAGCTTGATAAAGTGAACGGTCTTTATCTTGAACTAAAGCCAATTTTTGAAAGCATTGCTCAAGGTGGAACACCTAGCCCAGATCAACTAAGCACGATCGCTAGCAAGAATGTTCCTCTTCTCAAAGAGATGAACAAAGCAGTTAAGATGTACGAACGTGGAGCTAAGAAAGTTCTTACTGGTAGTGCTGATTCAGCTATCGTGATCAACCTAGCAGGTAAGCAACGCATGCTTACGCAGAAGATGACAAAAGAAGCTTTGCTTGTTCATCTTTCAATTGATCTGGACAACAACCAGCTAAACCTACGCGAAACGACTTCGCTATTCGATCGAACTCTCAAAGGTTTGATGGACGGCGATAGCGATCTAGAGCTTCCTGGCACACAAGATGAATCTGTTCGTGGTCAACTTGGAACGGTTTCAAGCACATGGACTGACCTGAAACCAATCTTTGATGGAGTCCTAGCTGGCTCGCCGATCAACGAATCTCAACTAACGACCTTGGCAGATAAGAACATTGCTCTTCTTAAAGAGTCAAACGCTGCGGTTAAACTCTTTGAGCAATCCGCTAACTAGTTTTTGATGAGTCGTGTTAGCTAAGTTCAACTATATACCGAGATACAACAATGAAAATCAACGTGCTAAAACGGTTAAAACTAGGACTTGCTCTTTGGGGAGCATTTGGGGTTCTCTTAGCAATTTCGGCGACACAAAGCGCTGTAAGTGTTAATAAAATCTCTGCGATCCAATCGGCTGGCAACAACGCAAATGAAGGCATTACGCTGCTTTCTGGAAACCTACAGAAAGTAGAAACCTCAGCCAATCAAACTGCGGTTGAAGTTACTGAGATTGCTAACCGCGTGAAGCTAGACCTAGCCGAATCCATGAAGCAAGGTGCCATGGATATGCAAGTGCTTCAGCGGAATGTTGAAAAAACAGTTGCTGCCACTTCGAATATCGTCGACCAGCTTGAATCCCTTCTCGACGAGAGTGATCTAGACGACGATACGGCAGGTGTTATCGAAGACCTGCTCTTCGAAGCGGAAGATAGTGCTGATGCGATCCGTAAAGAAGCTCTTCCTATGGTGAGAACAGGTGTTGAACGTCTAGAGAAAACGGCGGAAACTAGCGATAAGACTTCGGTAGAAATATCTCAGCTTACAGCAACCATGGATAGCTTTGCGAAGACCAGTCAAGAATCTTCAAGCCAAGCACAAGAGGTAAATGGCTTAATCACTGAGAGCACCCAACTATCCTCTGATACTAAGTGGCTAATTATTGTTGCAGCCGCCATCGGAATGATAGTTGGGTTTGCGGTTCCGCTGATTCTTGTTCCCCTAACGAATAAAGAAGTATCACGTGCCGTTGAAACACTGGAAGGGGTTGCCGCAGGAGACCTAAGCCAACGACTTGAGTCTCAGGCATTTGAAGAATTCAGCCGAGTTGCTGATTCCCTTAACAAGGCGCTCGCTTCCATGGACCAAGCTGTGCGGACCATCCGTTGCGGTGCAAGTGATCTTTCTGATTCATCCGACACCTTGAATGGCACGGCAAATAGCCTAGCGGCTGGTGCCGAACAAACCACGCAACTTTCACTTCAAGTTTCCGCTGCTGCGGAAGAGATGTCTTGCAGTTTGACAGAAGTATCGGCTGCGGTCGAGCAAGTCAGCAGCAATAACTCAAGCATCTCGGAAGCTACTGATTGCATGCTTGAAGAGCTTGATACGGTCTCCGACCGTGTAAGTAGTGCTGTATCGGTTGCCGATGAAGCTTCGACTTTAGTTGAAGTTGGTAGTGATAAGATCCGCCGCCTGGGTGCCGCTGCAACAGAGATTTCTGAAGTCAGCCAAACGATTCAAGATATTGCAGACATGACCAATCTATTGGCCTTGAATGCAACTATCGAAGCTGCTCGTGCGGGTGAAGCTGGCAAAGGATTTGCAGTCGTGGCATCGGAAGTTAAAGACCTGGCCAACCAGACCAGTGAAGCGACGGTTCACATTCGTGAACAGATTGATGGCATCCAATCGGCCTCGACTGATGCCATCAGTGCCGTTCAGCAAATTGATGATGTGATTAAGAAGGTCCGTGATGAATCGACTCACATTTCAACATCCGTCACGGAACAAAAAGCCAATACGCGATGCATTGCGGATCAGATTACGCAAGCTGCCAACGCAGCCAACTTGGTAGCAAGCAATATCTCGCAAACAGCTATTGCAAGTAGTGAAATTGCTAAATCAATTTCCGAAGTTGACAAAGCTGCACGCAGTACGGCAGAATCAGCCAATGATACGCGATCCTCTGGGATCGAATTGACCAAGCTATCCGAGCAACTCTCTGATAGTTTAGAAGTTTTTAACGTTCACTGATTTTAAGAATCTAGTGCAAGTCCGACTTGCCCAACTTGATAACCCATCAGACCAGGAGGCAATTCTTTGCCTCCTGGATCTTTATGCGCGCGACCCAATGGGCGCTGGCAAGCCATTGGATGAACAGGTTCGAGCCTGTCTAATCGAAGGCTTGCAAAAGTTCCCTACCACGGTGGTCTTCCTTGCCTTTCTTGATGGTAATCCCGTTGGTCTGGCAAATTGCTTTCTTGGGTTTTCAACCTTCGCCGCGGCTCCCTTGCTGAATATTCATGACCTGGCGGTCGATCCTGCTTATCGAGGTCAAGGCATTGGCCGGAAACTTCTAATAGCAATAGAAAGCCATGCCGCTGAGATTGGCTGCTGCAAGCTAACTCTTGAAGTGCTTGAGAATAACCCCGTCGCCAAAGGGCTCTACGAGTCATTTGGGTTCCGACAGATGGACTACGGCATTGGCGGTGGGGGTGCCCTGTTCATGAGCAAGACGATCTCAAACTGAGCAGTAACCAATTATGGCCAAGAAGGCCAACTGTTTGGATCGGTTGCCGTTGTGGGCGGTGGCGATGTTTGGCTTGGTGCAGGCCAGCCGGTTGGTTGGGCGGGTACAGTCGCTGAATTACCAAATGATCGCGATTGATTCCTTGGGGCGGTTGCAGCAGGCTGCGAGTTGTTTCCACTCGTGGGCCAGCTGCTTGGCTGTTGGCCCCAGTTGCTGTTCTGATTCCAGTTGCTATTACCCCCCTGCCCCCAATTCTGCTGTTGCTGCGGAGCATTCTGTGGGAGATTCTGCTGAAGATAGTTCAGCCCTTGCTGAAAATCATTTGGTAGCGGTGTGCTCGTGGGATGACGCAACTCATCACCAAGTCGATTTAGATACGGTTCGAGCTTCTGATGAATCTCAGGTGGAAAAACTTGATCGGCGCGATCCAGTAACACCGCGATGTAACCGCCAGATTTTGAGTTAACAATATGTTGTTTCATCGCATCTGACGGAAGCAAGGTCATGGCAAAGAAAGTAATTCCAATACACCAGAGCGACCCTCGAACAAAACCGATAATGGCTCCCATCTGATGGTCGAACCCTTCCATTTTAACGCTATCAATCATTTTCCGAACGATTCGGAAGACCATCCAGACAACGAGCGAACTGATCGCATAAATAATCAGCATGGCGGCAAACTTGTTGGTTGGCGGTTGCACGAAGGTAATCGAAGGAGCAACACGATCAGCAAACCGAACCGCAACAAAATAACTCAGTACAAATGAAGCGATGTATGCGACCTGCCAAGCCATTCCTTTGAAATAGCCGTAGAGGGTCAGCCCCACCAAGACTGCTAGCATCAACAGGTCGTAAGTTTGCATGTGGTTTGCAAGGAATTAAGGAAATTGGAATCAATCAACATTGGGAACTATAACGCCCTCCCCTCTTTTGGCGAAGGTCGATCTTGATGCCGACTGCTGGATTCGCTAATTCAAAAAGTGGGGCACCGAATCGGTATGCGCAAAGCGGCTCCCACCAGTTCAACCATTGTTCAAGCACTTCCATGGCTGATTTCAAAACACACGTGACTTTTAGCAGCGCCATTGGTGCTGGCTACGCTGTCATTGGTACGGGACTTGGCTTTGAACTTTCAACCTCCCTCGTGGCAGGCGGGTTGTGCGGTGTGGCAGGCATGTTGCCTGACGTGGACAGTGATTCGGGCGTTCCACGACGTGAAGCCCTCGGATTTGCTGCTGCCATTGTTCCGATGCTGTTAATCGATCGCTTTCGACAGTTTGAACTGACACACGATCAAATGGTCCTGGTCGCCGCGGCCCTTTACTTTGGGATACGCTTTACACTAGCTGATTTGATTGGTCGGTGGAGTGTCCATCGTGGGATGTGGCACAGTATACCTGCTATTCTGATTTTCGCTGGCTTGGCATTTTTGATCTCCGGTCCTGCTGAAGGAAGTGTCTTCGTCCGTTATTTCAAAGCGATTGCCGTTGGGATTGGCAGCTTCAGTCACCTGATTCTTGACGAAGTGTATAGCGTCGACACACGTGGTGTGGTTCCCAAATTCAAAAAATCCTTCGGTACGGCTGTCAAGTTTTGGGGCAAGAACCCGACTGCCAATTTTTCAACTTATGGAAAGTTGGCAATCGTCATCGTTGCGATCCTCATGGAACCAGCAGTGATTGATCGACTCGAACTGCGCAATCCTGAGTTCGCCAACAAAGTACGAAACGCTAAAGAAAGATTAGCTCAGATCCCTTCACCTGTGGATGCGATAAATTCGCATCGCACACCAAGCAACCAGTCGCCTTTCCCAGAACAAACGCCTGCCCCGATGCAAGCCATCAATGATTCGGTACATGCGATCCACGAATCGTTCCAAAAAGATGCCGTAAAAGAAGGTTCAGCCACCAACGACAAATCACCATGGACCTTGCCACAGGATCAACAACGTTACCAAGCTCAGCCGTTGCCATCGAATCAACACCGACCGCACCCCTTCTGGACTAATCCCCAATCGAGTAGTTCCCAGAACTTTGTCCCCAACCATGGTGGACAAATGCAACAGCAAAGAAGCCAACCGGTACAAAACTTTCAACAGCAGCCGGGCTACTATCAAGGACGATGATTCAACCGATATCAAGGTGATTCGACAATCAACGTCACCGGTCCTGAATTGACCAGGGCGACTTGCATTTCGGTTCGGAACCGACCAGTAGCAGTGGTTACCCCCCTGCCCTGCACTGCTTGGACAAGTTCGTCATAAAGTTGCTCGGCTAAGTCAGGTGGCGCGGCGCCGATGAAGCTTGGTCGCTTTCCTTTTTTACAATCGCCATAAAGCGTGAATTGACTTACCAGTAGCATTTGCCCACTGGTGTCGGAAAGGGAAAGATTCATCTTTCCTTGCTCGTCTTCAAAGATGCGAAGCCCGATGAGCTTCTCGGCCATCCATTGAACCTCTTTCTGGGTATCGTTAGGACCAACTCCAACCAGCACCATGAGCCCTGGGCCAATCTGGCCGACGATCTCGTTTTCAACAGTAACGCTCGCTTCGGAGACTCTCTGAACAACACAACGCATAACGGTCCCCAATCCTTAGGTGAATGATGCTGTAACTCAAGAAGTGGATTTCAGAGCGTCCCAGCTCATATAACCCAAGATTAGTGAACAGATTGTAAATACGATGTCCATCATCATGCTGGCACTACCAAAGGGGATGCCTATGGCCATATCGAGACCAAAGATCAGGACCATCAAGGCCGAGGCAACCATACCGAAGTACGCCATCGCTTGGGCCATAATATTTCGCAGGGGGTTCTAAGGAAGCTAATCAAACTGTCGTAAGGTTTTAGTATAATTGCCCATCTTCCCAAGGCTACCCACCGAAAAAAACGCCCTTCTTGGGACTGCTCGATTCGGCTCTTCGCTTACGATTGTAGGGGTGATTCTGGTTGGAATGGCACTGGGGGGCTCGACATCTCGGCCTATAAAAGTAACCTGACAACTGGAAAGCAACTCCCTAGCACCCAATCAAAGAAGAGAAATAAGATGGAAGGCTGGATTGAATTTGTGGGACTAATGCTCCTTTGGATGGCCACCGCATGGGCATTTTAAGTAGAATTCCTTCGCACTGGAGAGTTCTATGAAGCCTAAAACTGCAGCCTGGGGCTTGGTCGGCTGTTTTTTTCTCTATGTCGGATTTCACGAGATCCGCCCTGCCCTACCCCAAACGCTGGCCCTCCTGAGAGATTCGTTTCCAAGCTTTCTACTTGGTGTGGCCATGACCATCTCATTGTGGCTATTTCCCTCGATTCGCTTTAATACGTATCGCCTACGGGCCCTTGTGACCCTTTTAGCGATATCCCTGGCCGGTATTTGGTTTGAAGTAATCGTTCCCTCTCTGGACGATCAAGAGAATGTACGCTCAACGGGTAGCTTGGCTGATTTTGCGGCCATGCTTATTGGTAGTTCGGTCGTCCTGGTATTTCTCGGCAAGAGTTCAAACGCCAAGCCTGTTGCCAGCTAACCTTTCATTCCGCGCAAGCAGACCTACCAATTAACTCTTTTTTTTCGATTCGAATCCGTGAAGTCTCGGTAGCCGAAATCAAAATTGATCGATATTCTGGCACATAGACCTACACTCAAGGTGTCACAAACGGGGCGCCCCAACTGCCTGGAATCATAAGAGGACCTCTTCGAATGGGGACATCCGGAACCGAGCTCGATGACGTCGAGATCGCTGAGCTGCGCAAAACCAACTACAACGCGACAGTTACTCATCTCTCGCTACCCAACGAACGCCTTATGCGGGTTCGGGTACGGCTGGACGATGGCGAAGCTGAGAATGGTCCTGCCCTTCATTATGAACCGGGACAATACACAACGCTCGGCTTGGGCTACTGGGAACCACGTGTCGAGGGCGCACAGGCTGAGACGCTCAACGAAAAGCAACTCACGAGGGTTGTAAAACGAGCCTATTCTATCAGCTGCCGGCTGCTTGATGAATCAGACAATGTAACTCCCGCCGGAGATGAACCCGAGCTTGAGTTTTACATCGCCTTGGTAACCGAAGCGGATAAGCCACCTGCTTTGACCCCACGCCTCTTCATGCTCGAAGAAGGTGATCGCGTCCATATGGGCGCAAAGCCCAAGGGAGTCTTCACGCTAGGCGATATCAAGCCAACCGACGATTTGCTATTTGCGGCCACTGGTACAGGGGAAGCACCGCACAACGCGATGGTTTCCAAACTGCTTGCCGAAGGCCATCAGGGACAAATCACCAGCGTCACCTGTGTTCGCTACGGTGCTGACTTAGGTTACACCGCCGAGCACGACAAGCTGATGGCGATGTTCCCTAACTATCGTTACCTGCCCCTCACGACGCGTGAAGCTGTCAACCGTGACGACAGCCACCCTGACTACGTCGGCGTTCGGTATGTACAAGACTTGCTTGAGACCGAGGGAGTTGAGCAAGAGATTGGCTTCGAGCTCAATCCACCAACGACGCATGTTTTCCTCTGCGGTAATCCTTCCATGATTGGTATTCCTAATCGATCAGCCGATCCATCGGGCCGTTATCCTAAGCCTCGTGGCGTGGTCGAGGTACTCGAAGGTAAAGGCTTCAAGGCTGATGAGCCGAAGTCGCCCGGCAATATCCATTACGAAAAGTATTGGTAGGCCAATGTCGCCACAACGAAGCTGGACTCCCAATCGATACTGGGCTGAGTTCTTCGGCACTTTTATGCTTGTCTTCGCCGGGACTGGCGTTGTCGTAGTCAACGATCTTTATGACAACGTTATCACACACCCAGGCATTGCCATCGTTTGGGGACTTGTGGTGATGACCGTCATCTATGCCATCGGTCATATCTCGGGCGCTCATATCAACCCAGCAGTCACAATCGCCTTCACGGCAGCAAAGAAGTTTGACGCCAGCCAAGTGCTCCCCTATCTGTTGAGTCAGATTCTCGGTGCGATTGCCGCCTCGACGCTTCTCTGGGCGCTCTTCCAGGGAGAAACGCTCTACGGTGCAACGATTCCAGCCGGACCGGACATGCAGTCCTTCGTTTTGGAAATCGTGCTGACTTGGTTTCTCATGCTCGTGATTCTTGGCGTTACCAGTGGGTCGGAAATTCAAGGTGCCTTTGCTGGTATCGCCATCGGCGGCACGGTCCTGCTCGAAGCGATGTTTGCTGGCCCCGTGTGTGGAGCTTCGATGAACCCTGCCCGTTCAATTGGGCCAGCCGTCGTGTCGGGCGAACTCTCGACACTCTGGATTTATCTCACTGCCCCAACCCTGGGCGCATTGATTGCGGTCTTTACGAACTGGTTGATCCAACCTGAAGTATCGGAAGATTCTTCGGAGAGCATCTAAGCTGGTTCAGATATCTGGGCTCAGCTCCCTGGCGGGGCAACGCGAGAGATCGGGGCATTCACGTTCAGCCGATCACGAACCACCTGGGGTACCGAAGTCGAATAAGCGCGCGGTCGGCCCCCTTCAACAGGTGTTCCGATATCATCCAGCGGATAAGGGTCATGGTAGATCGCATCATACTGCTGCGAAGCGGCATTGCCCGGATCAAAAAGATTCGGCATCCGCGTACTAGGCCCACAACCGATGGAAGCGACCAGCAAAGTCCCAATCAAAACGCATGATATTTTGGAGACAAAAGAACAGTACATGTAATTGTTTCACACCAGACCAGTAATACTTAATATCCACAGGCTAGCGAATTGGTACATATTCCCCAATACAGATTAGAAAAATCACCAGACTACGAATATGCGTACTATTGGTTAATGAAAACTTTGTATGATAAGTCCAACCTGCTCCGCTAGCACAGACTGCAACCTATACACGATTCAATCATGATTAAAATACCTAAACGTTGTCTTGATCGCCTTCGGGACGGAATTAAGAAGTATCAAAAAGTTACGAGTACGTTACGACAAAGAGATGTCTCTGAGGCAGACACCGTTACTGTCGTCAAAGATATACTCGCGGATGTATTTGGATACGACAAATATTTTGAACTAACAGGTGAGCAACAAATTCGAGGAACCTATTGCGACCTAGCAGTAAAAATCGATAACAAGATCAAGCTACTAATTGAAGTCAAAGCGGCAGGTGTGGATTTGAATGAGTCTCACATCAGGCAAGTCGTCAATTATGGAGCTAAGGAAGGTATCGAATGGATCGTATTAACTAACGCAAATAATTGGCATCTGTATCGATTAAAATTTGCTCAACCAATTGAGCATGAAGAGGTAGCGTCATTTAGTGTTGAAGAGGTTGATCTAAGAAAGGATGACGATCAGAAAAAAGTATTTCTAATCTCTAGAGAGGCTATTCTTGCTGATGTAATGGATGAGTATCATCAAGAAGCTCAGCTATTCAATCGCTACACTATCGCTCAACTATTACAACATGATTCTGTGATAGGTGTTATCCGACGAGAATTTAGAAAATTATTCCCTGGTATCAAAGTTGATAAAGATGACATTTCACAATTAATCACAGAAGAAATACTTAAACGAGACGTACTTGAAAGCGACAAAG
Organism: Botrimarina sp.; assembly: GCA_965263145.1. GTDB lineage: Bacteria > Planctomycetota > Planctomycetia > Pirellulales > Lacipirellulaceae > CAYGQU01. The sequence goes on along the minus strand of OZ253585.1, from coordinate 3,775,761 downwards.
TCAAAGATGCCCAAGCACGCATAAAAAAGGCCTCCAAAAAAGCTTCTTCAAAAGCTTCAAAAAACAAGAATGCCCCAACAACAATTGAAAATGCAGATAGAGGTGATTCAGATTGAAAGGTCAAATATATTCAGGCATCTAAGGCAATCGCATTGCCAGCAAAGTTGCCTTGTCGCTTTTGCTTACAGCACTGACGGACTCGTTGATTGCTGGCACGAGCAAGGTTTGACCAACATCCAACGTCTCTTCACCCCCCTCGAATCGGACAGCTACTTCCCCTTCGATTACAGTCAAAATCTGGAAACCAGCGCCTTGTTCAAGACTAGCTTCCTCACCTGTGGTTGAGAAACTGTAGCGATCGAAGATGAACTTCTCGCACTCGACCAATCGCTCCCAACCGGTGGCAAGCTTCTCTGGTGCTTGCGGCGAGACAGGACCACGCTGGAAGTCAGTCACTCCAAGCGATTCGGCAATATGCAATGGCCGTGCTTTGCCATCCTTATCAACTCGATTCCAGTCGAACAGGCGGAACGTCGTGTTGCTTGCTTGTTGAATCTCAGCAATGACGAGTCCTTCGCCCAAAGCGTGAACCGTCCCGGCTGGGATAAAGACACAGTCGCCTGGCTTTGGCTCAATGACATGCAGGCAGGCGTCGCAAGTGCCCGACTCCAAAGCGGAGGCCAATTGCTCTTCATCGACCCCTTCTTTCAGCCCAGCATAAATTTTGCTGCCTGGCTCAGCGGCCACGACAAGCCAGGCCTCGGTCTTACCCAGGTCAGGCGGCGTGAGCTTTGCCCCTTGCGAGTCATTTGGGTGCACCTGCACCGAAAGCGTCTTGTTGGCGTCCAAATATTTCAGCAGCAGCGGAAATCGATCAAAAGAACGACCGTTGCCGTAGAGCTCTTCCGAGTACTGCTTGGCCAAATCGCCTAGTTTTTCACCAGCTAAGGGGCCATTCTCGACGATGCTCTGCCCATCGGGATGGTCAACCACTTCCCAGCTTTCAGCACGTTTTTCACCAGCAGGAATTGGCTTGCTGAGAAGTGCTGCTAGCCGAGTTCCGCCCCAGAGATAATCTTGCAAAAGGGGCCGAAGCCGCATTGGATATAAATTCGCCATGACGATTCCGCATGGTTAGATGGATTCAATTGAAGTAAACTAGAGCACCTACTAGCTGTCCCAAAGTGGAAGCATGCCTATTGTGTTCGCTAATAACGGTTTGCAACAGGCACCCAGCGAAAAATTCATAGAAGCTCCATAAGCCTTTCCTTGACGCCACCTGATTCCCCATCCGCCGATCCGTTCGACGAGACCAAGATGTCTTTCGGGGAGCATTTGGACGAGCTGCGCCGCACGCTTTGGAAGGCGATCATTGCGATTGTCATTGGGTTCCTAATTGGTCTATTTGTGGGCGATGACCTGATTCGATTTGTTCAGACCCCGCTCAACGCTGGCTTAGAGGAACTCATTCGAAGTCAAAAGATGGGTGAGTTTGACAAATCTCACCCTGAAAAAACTGTCCTTGAAAAGCAACTACTTGAAGAGGAGATGACCCCTGACGTGGTGTCAGTCAATCCTCATGAATTGGTTAGCCTGCTAAAACAGTTAGGCTTAGAAGTCGATATCCCAGAGGAAATGCCAGAAAGTCTACCGCTCACCATCTGGCGTGGTGAAGTCGAAGGGGCGCAAACCATTGCAACCAACGTCTTGGACGGCTTTTCGGTCTACATTAAAGCGTCTTTGGTGATCGGATTAGTGATCGCCAGTCCCTTTGTTTTTTACTTCCTCTGGACCTTCATTGCATCAGGGCTATATCCACATGAAAAGAAGTACATCCACATCTTTATGCCCTTTAGCATCGGACTCTTTTTACTGGGAGCTATAGTTGCTTTCTTTGTCGCCATCAAACTCGTACTTGATTTTCTCTTCCAGTTCTACGACTGGATGGGAATCAACCCGATGCCTCGCATTAGCGAGTGGCTCAACTTTGTACTTATCCTGCCAGTGATGTTTGGCATTGCTTTCCAGCTACCACTTGTAATGCTCTTTTTAGAACGCATCCAAGTATTCAGTACGGAAATTTACATTAAGTACTGGCGATATTCGGTCCTAGTGATCTTTTTTCTTTCAATGATTCTTACCCCATCGGACCCACAAAGTATGCTATTGATGGCAGGTTGCCTAACTCCACTCTATTTCTGTGGCATCCTGCTCTGCAAATACATGCCTCGCAGCCAGTCTCCTTTGGCAACGCAGTTAGATAAGGCTTAGCGAACGCTTCTTAGAATCTAATTGGCTCGTTGCTTATTCAATCCTTCGTTTTTTCCAGTTGTATTCTGGCTCGACGACAAACTGCTCTAAGAAATCGGCAATCAATTCTTCCCCTTCGTCATCCGCCTGCTTCAGCAGGGCCGATCCGGTCAGTTTAGAATCAGCGGCTGCTTGATATAGCGATGGGAACTTCTCGCTGTCTTCCTTGGATTCACCGCGGGCATTCTCGAGTTGCTTGGCAATTCGCTCAGCATCACTTTTGGATTGTCGATGTTTCTCTCCGTACATGAGCAGCATGGCAACTTCGTTCTGTACGCCAGGTTGTCGGAGGGCGTCGAGCACACCGAGTCCTTTGTACTTCCAAGTAGGAGTTATCAAAGCAAGTGCCTTGATGTCTTGCCCCTGCTTGCCAGTATTTAGCTGTTGCATGGACCAATCGAAAGCAGTCGCATTGAGTGCAACGCTCGTCCCCATCCCAATGCCAACGATTGCGAAACGGTTGAGGTTTAGCCGTCCCGCATCATTCTCATCAACCAAGAAACGTCGAACTGCTTCCATGTCGAGCCCTACCCTGGCGGCTAATAACTCAGGCGTCACTTTCGTACGGCCAAGCGATTCGGTCGTACGGTCGGCCAGTCTCCTACGAGAGCTGTCCCCCTGACCGCGAAGATCGACGGTAAGTACGGCCCAGCTCTTCCTTTTTGAATTTTTTGGAGGAACTTGTAGCCGCTTTGCCAATGATTTGAAAACGGCACGAGATTCCCCGGCGTCGGAAAGCATGACCGCTACGGGGGCGTTCTTTCCGCCCATCGTTGGATAATAGGTCCCTTTAAGGATCACCCCGTCGGTGGTTTCAATCTCAACCGTCTCAGGCTTGGGAATATCCGCTGCCCAGAGGTTCGAAGTACTTAGGCAGCCCCAAAGGCCACAGAATGCCAAAATGCCAATCCAAAACCGCTTTTCAACCATTGTGGACTCCAGAGATAGCTCCAAATGAGAGTTGCCTAAATGGGCATATTTGCACAAGCTGTATTATAGCAGGAATTTACCGCAAATTACGATTAGCTTATCAAATCCAAAATTCGTCATTTTGGATAACATTGTTTAGAATGAAAATGTCCGAAACCTTTGGGCATACACTCCGTTTATTAAGTGTAGGAACACCTTTTCTCGATACAAATTAAAAGAGCACAAGTTCATGTGACTCTCAAGCCAAGAGGCGTCGCCCGTTTTGTCAGATATACCACCAGTCAATATCCCCGTCGAGGAAGCGACTGATGCACCAGTCGTTCAGACTGAGTGGTTGGCTGACGCTACAGCTTGGGCTGCCAGCTTTGCGATGCATGCCGTCGGTTTAGTAACGCTCGGGACCATCACCCTGTTAACGCCGATTGATCAAGTCTCCACGTTGTTAACATCCTCCGTTGTCGAGCCGGAAGAGACTCCACCTGAGATGTTCCGCGTCGATGACGAATTCACCCTGGAGGTCGGTGCACTATCAAGTGGTGGTCTTGGTGACGCTGCGGGCGCTGCTCCGCTTGAAGCGATGGTGAACGAGGTTTCGCTAGACATTGCCGCTCTAGTCGATATCGGTGAGATCCCGGCCATTGATCTTCCTACCGAAACGATCACCACACCTGACATCAAGAGCAATGTCATCGTCAAAGGGGTCGGGGCCGTTGGTACCACCGGCAGCAGTGGCGCAGTGGATCGTCTCACTGGTGAAATCTTACTTTCGCTTGAACAAGCACCGACTCTTGTCGTTTGGCTTTTTGATCGTTCTGCCAGCCTGCGCGAGCAGCGTGAAGAAATCGTTGATCGCTTCGACCGTGTCTATCGAGAGCTTGGTGTCATCGAATCCGCCCATGCGCCACAGTTTGAGAATCACGAAGACCAACCCCTTCTCACTTCAGTCGCTGCGTTTGGACAAGACATTGAATTCTACGGCGGTGAGCCTTCAGCCGATGTTGAACAGCTAAAAGAATCTATCGAAGATATCCAAGAAGATGACAGTGGTGAAGAGAACGTCTTCCACGCTATCGTCGAGACAGCACAACAATTCCGTAAGTATCGTAGCCGCAAGCCACGACGAAATGTGCTGCTCGTGGTGGTTACCGACGAATCAGGCGACGATTTGCATCGACTTGATGATGCGGTCGACATCTGTCGCAAACTCCGCATGCCGGTCTACGTCGTAGGCACCCCTTCGCCGTTCGGTCGTCAGGATGCCTTTGTTCGCTACGTCGATCCCGATCCCAAGTATGACCAAACACCACAATACCTGCCCGTGAGGCAAGGCCCTGAATCACTTTACCCCGAACGATTGAAGCTAGGCTCGATTGGCCGGGGTGATTTCAATGGCCCAACGCTCGACTCCGGATTCGGCCCCTATGCGCTCACTCGCTTAGCCAATGAAACTGGTGGTTTTTATATTGCCGTACATCCTTTCCGTGTTGAAAGTGGTCGTGCGAACCGTCGTGCTGGTGGCAACATGGTTTCGCGGATCGATTACTTCTTTGACCAGAGGGTGATGCGTCGCTATCGTCCAGACTATGTGCCGACGCGTGAATACGAAAAACGACTTAGCCAAAACCAAGCCCGCTCGGCACTGGTACGTGCAGCGACGCTCACTTGGACAACACCGCTTGGGAACATCCGAAGGGAGTTCCCCGTTCGGAGTGAAGCAGAATTCGCTGGTGATCTAAGCGAAGCTCAACGCGATGCTGCGATGATCGAACCTCAGCTTGGAGAAATCGTCGCGACGCTTCGCCGTGGTGAACGTGATCGGAACAAACTCGAAACCCCACGATGGCAAGCTGGGTACGACTTAGCGATGGGCCGAGCTTTGGCGGCCAAGGTCCGCGCCGAAGGCTACAATGCAACGCTCGCTGCGGCGAAGGGTGGCCTCAACTTCAAGAATCCAAAGAACGACACATGGGTTCTTCGCAGCGTCGACAAAATCAACACCGGCAGCAACACTCAGAAAGAAGCTGAGGATGCAATCAACTATCTGACCCGCGTCGTTGAAGAACACGAGGGAACCCCCTGGGCTTACCTTGCTCAGCGTGAACTCTCGCAACCGCTCGGCTGGGAATGGCAAGAAGAGTTCCGCAACCTAGTCGCCCGTGCCGAGCGCCGTCGGAACAACAATAACAACCGCCCCAGAAATCGGCCCGAACGCCCTGAGCCGCCTCGGCGTCCACCGCCGAAATTGTAGATATCGAGTTGCTAATCACTCTTTTCCTTAATGCCCAAAGCTTTAACTCCCAAAGCCTGCCGAATGCCAGTGGATTGCTCCGCTGTAATCGGGCGATAACGATCCCAAGCATTCAGAATAAAACCATCTCCAATGACACAATGGCAAAAGACTCTTTTGCTACTTTCGAATTGCAGCGTGTAGGCGTTCTTTAGGTCCCACTCCCCTTCAGGTGTGGTCTTCCAGGAGATGCCTTTCTCATGAAAAAGAGACTCCAGGCGTGCTTTAACGTTTGCGATTTTGGCTTTGCTGGAAATCACGGCAACTTCGTTTACAGCTGCACTCGCATCGGTTACACGAATCTGGCTTATCTGATCCACAGTTGGGAGAGAATCCTTCAAACCAAAAACCCAACAATCAGGGAGTGCTTTGCGGAAATCCTTGACTCCTTTCTCGGTAACCTCCGTTCGATGAAGAGCTAACCGTTCAAGATTCGACAAACTAGCGAGACTCTCAAGTGCTTCATCATTAATTGGCATTCCGCAGAGTGTTAAACTTTTAAGTGTCGATATCTTGGCAACATGAAGCATTCCTGCATCAGTAATAACCATGCTACCTCCCTCATCACCGAAAAGCGAAAGCCTCTCAAGCTTTGGAAAGTGAGCCAGGTGAGCCAATCCGTCGTCGGTAAAGGCACACGCATTGAAGAATAAAATGCGAGCATTCGTCCAACCGCGAAGATGCTTTAATCCATCATCGGTGATCGGTGCCATAACGAACTCACCAACTTGCAATTGAGCAAAGTCGTTGAACTCGGATGCTTGCAGTAGCGATTCGTCGGTTACTCCTTTACAAAATGAAATCTGCTCCAAGTCAGAGAATTGCTCTTTGTTTCTGAGAATTTCATTCACCACTTGGGATGTACCTACACGCAACACGGTTACATCATCAAAAGGATCGTATCCAACACTTGTACGCAGCCAATTCTGATCCTGGTCGTGATCTACCCAGTGATACGGCATGCCTCCACTCTGCACGAGCGCCTGCACAGCAAATCCTTGATTCACCCGCTTGAGCAGACTCTGCCCGACAATTCCTAACAGAATGGCAACGAAGGAGATGCTTATTAGAAATGTCCTAAGACGAAAGCGAAATCCATTCTGAGATAATTGTCGCGATAATCGCCAAACGCCTACTTCGCCAGCACAAACCAAAAGCAAACCGAGACCAGCGCAAATCCAAGGATGCAGATTCCAAAAATGGACTCCCCAAGTCAGCCCCACCAAGACAAAGAGGACAACAATCGGCAATGCGATGGTAACCGCAATATACGGAAATATTTTTTGCCAGATGCTCATACACCAGCTGCCCTAAGAGTGGTAACTCTTCACGACTCTAAGACACCGTAGCACGCTCGCGTGTTTCAGCTCATTGGTAAAAATAAGCGAAATTGAGAGGAAGCCCTTTTCCTTAGATATTAAGCATCACCGATTTGCAATCGCATCAATTGCAAAGTTGGCGTGTGGATCGTGCTTATAGAAATGCACGGCAATCTCGTCGGCAACGACGTTGATGAATTCTTTTTGGAACGCCGCTTTTGGCTTGTCTTGGACCGCTACGCCACTGTGTCGTGGGTAGAGGACTTCGCCCATCTCTTTTTCCCAAACACGTTTTCCTTTTTGGTTCATATCGTGAACGCTGACGCTAACCAAAGTGTTCCCTTGATAGACGGTCTTCCCTTTGAAAAGTTCAAAGTGCCCCAGGTCGATGTAAACCACCATGTCTGCTTCAACCGCTTTGCCAAGTTCTTCAAAGTCATCCGAATCGTTTTCATCGATCCAGTTATCAACATGCCGCTGCGCAACGATTTCAACGCCAGGGACATTCACGTCAAGCTTCGCGCTAACTCGCTCGGCAAGCATTCGCGAGGCGCCCGAGTGACGGAATTCATGTGACGCCGGTTGTCGACAGAAGACCACCACACGTTGTTGCTCAAGGGCGGTACATTCGGCGGGAGCAAAGTTGCCACCTTCCCAGAGGTAAACGCCGGTAGCAATCATGGTATGAATACAGCCAGTCGTTGATACAAGCAGCATCAGGACAAAGCCCAACGTAAGTTGGTTGGCATGTTTCATCAATCGAAAATCAGTACGCATCATCGCTTCCTTGCGACGTAGGTGAGTAGGTCCAAAGCGGCAGAACCGTAGCAAGCAGCGGGAACGTCTGCAATGCCGGCTGGAAGAGGTGCTAGCAAATGAAGTAAACTATATTGCAAGTCGCTCAGCTTCTTGCTCATCGATGCTAATGCGTTCAATGGCAATCGCCTTGCCTGTTTCTGAATCTACTTCGATCAGTGTGCCGCTGATCTTGGCATTCTCGGCAGCGACGTCGAATTGAATTGGCATGCCGGTGAAGGTGGCATGCAGGACGGGTTGGATCTTTCGGCCAATAATGCTTTCGTGGGCGCCGCACATGCCGACGTCACACTGAAACGCCGTACCGCCAGGGAGAATTTGTTCATCTGCCGTTGTGACGTGCGTATGAGTCCCCAACACGGCAGTCGCTTTGCCATCAAGGTGACGCCCCATGACCTGCATTTCGCTGGTGGCCTCGGCGTGAAAATCAACGAAGCGGATGATGACGTCCGAGGGAATCTCTTCCAATATTTTGTCAATCATCTTCCACGGGCTGTCGATTGGCTTCATGAAGAGCTGACCGAGCAAGCAACAGAACGCTACCCTCTTGCCATTCTTAGCCGTGATAAGCGTCCAACGCCGACCGGCTGCTTCTTCAGGCAAGTTAGCGGGCCGGACGATGTTCTCTTTTTCGTCGAGGATCTTGATAATCTCGCGACGTCGATAAACATGGTCACCAAGTGTTATGCCATCGACACCCGCCTTGATCAAATCCTTGTAGATGCCGGCGGTGAGTCCTGAACCACCCGCGGCATTCTCAGCGTTAGCGATTACGAGATCGAGACTCCGCTCCTTGATCAATCCAGGCAAAGCCTGGACGACAATGTCCCGCCCTGCTCTGCCAACAATATCACCAAGAAATAGAAAACGCACGAATTCAGGAACAATCTACAAGGAGTGAGCAATCAAAGCAGCAGAGCTTACTTAGCGATCTCGGTAAATCGACTTTCACGAATCATCGTAACACGGATTTCGCCAGGATAGGTCAGCTGTTCTTCAAATGCCTTGGAAATATCGCGGCAGATCTTGGCAGCCGACTCGTCGGTTGTCTGCTTCGTCTTTGCAATGACGCGAACCTCACGGCCTGCCTGAATAGCAAAGGCTTGGTGAACCCCATCAAATCCGGTGGCAATCGCTTCGAGCTCTTGCATCCGCTTGATGTAACGATCAAGGGTTTCACGCCGAGCACCAGGACGCGAAGCGCTGCATGCGTCTGCAGCAGCGCATAGAACCGTATAAGGTTTGTCGATACGAATGTCATCATGGTGCCCCAGGGCGGCATGAACGACGGTCTCGTTTTCGCCATAACGCTTGAGAAGGTCTGCACCGATTTTCGGGTGACCACCTTCCATGTCATGGTCAGCTGCCTTACCAATGTCATGCAGCAGGCCGGCACGTCGAGCCAAGTCGCCGTCCATGCCGAGCTCTTCGGCAAGCATGCCGGTAACAAAAGCAACCTCGATCGAGTGACGCAGAACGTTCTGGCTATAGCTCGTGCGATAGCGGAGTCGGCCCAGTAGTTGAATCACCTTAGGATGCAGTCCGTGGACATCCACTTCTTGTGCCGCCTCTTCTCCAAAGCGAGTGACTTCTGCTTCGACTTCTTTCTCGGTCTCGGCAACGAGTTCCTCAATGCGGCTCGGATGAATACGACCGTCGGCGATTAGTTTTGACAGGGCAAGTCGGGCTACCTCGCGGCGGACGGGGTCGAACGAACTAACAATCACAACACCGGGCGTATCATCAATGATAATGTCGACGCCGGTCTCCTTCTCAAACGAACGGATGTTCCGCCCTTCACGACCAATGATACGGCCTTTCATTTCATCGCTTGGAATGTCGACGGTGCTGGTGGTCGATTCAGCGGTATGAGCAGCAGCAAAGCGTTGGATCGAGGTGATCAGCAGTTCTTTCGCGTGGGAATCGACCTTTTCAGCGATCTGCTTCTCATGCTTTGCAATTCGTGCTCCCTGCTCGTGGGAGAGTTCAGTATCAAGCATGGCAAGCAGTTGCTCACGTGCATCTTCAGCACTGAGCGAGCTCAGCTTATGAAGGGTCTGACGCTGGATATCCAGCAAATTATCAAGTTCGGTCTGCAAGGAATCAGCATCCTGCAGCTTCTCGGTCAGCCGACGTTGATTGCCTTCGACCATTTTCTCTTGCTTGGTAAGCTGGTCTTCTCTGGAAGAGATGACATCTTCACGTTTATCGAGTTGACGCTCACGCTCGTGAAGCGTTTCACGCACCGAAGCCATCTGATCTTCGATGCGTGTCTTTTCGGCGATGCCAAGTTCTTTGGCTTCGAGTTCAGCATCCTTGTGGCGAGCTTCGGCTTGGAGGTTGGCCCGCTCGATGATCTGAGCAGCTTCTTTTTCGGCGTCCCACTTACGAAGACGATTTAATAGAAAGACTGCCCCCATGCCAGCAAGTGCCGCACCGAACACAATGGCATATTGTCCGGGAGTCATAAGATTTGTCGCTTTCTGTCAATCCAACCAAAAGGTTGGTGAGCAGAACCGCTGATGAGTGCAGGTGACTAACGAGTTAGCATTCGTGAAACAAGCATTCTGTTAGTCAAACTCAAAACTCCTTCGGCCCCAATGCGGCCTTGGTTTCGTACCTATTTTTAGTAAGCAATCAGTTTTGATGAGGTAGCCACACACACTCTTCTATCCAAGAAGTCCTCTGTTCAAGAAGGAATGCTACGCAGCGTATCGAACCTGCTAGGTGTCATTTAAGTCCATCTCGCGTTGGCACCTCTTACCTGAAAATCTTCGTCAGAAGTTCTCCTAAAGAGTGCTCCCGCATGGACAGCAGCTTTGCTCAGTTGTTGGTATAGTAAAAATCGCTATGTTGATGCATCCCGAGCCTTCGACACCAGCAACACTAACTTAGTAGTCTTCAATGAGACAAATAAGTCGAACCAAACCGATCCGAATCTGCTGCTGGCCAATCGCCAAAAGGCCGCAAACGCCTACATAGCCTTTTACCCAAATCCTTATCAGATTGCAAGATAAGTCTTGTTACGGGTACTACGTTTAGCGAGAGAACTCACCTTGGCTGATGATTTAATCCTAAAAATCGCTGATGATTGGCCAGCCGATGAGTGGACCGATGTAAACGTCTTGGTCGCTGTTTCTGGCGGTTCGGATAGCGTTGCACTCTTACGGCTGCTGCATCACATCAAAGTAAAGAACCCAGGTCGTGGGGAGCTGATCGTCTGCCACTACAACCATCGATGGCGCGGTGAAGCCTCCGACAAGGATGCCGAGTGGGTTCAGCAACTTGCTGCAAAGCTAGGATTACGAATCATTATCGGTTCTTCCGAGCAATCTGGCTCGCGTTCGGAGGAAGATCTTCGCGATGAGCGACGCAGCTTCTATCGGACCTCTGCCGATGAGTGCGGAGCGAGATACCTGGCAACCGCACACACCGCCAACGATCAAGCAGAAACGGTGCTCTTTCGTTTGCTACGCGGAACCTGGTTGGCTGGATTACAAGGGATAACCCAAAGTGCCCCACTTAGCACGATGACAACTCTCGTCCGACCTTTGCTGCCCCATTCCAAGGAAGATCTTTTGGAGTATCTCAGCTCGATCAAACAGACTTGGCGACAAGACGCAACGAACAATGACCTACGCCCTACCAGGAATTGGATTCGTAATGATCTACTACCAATGACTGAAGAACGGATCCCCGGCAGCACTGCCGCACTACTACGGCTGGCAAAGCAGGCAGGTGAGGCAAGAGAGACAATGAATATCCTTGCGACTGACTTGCTTGATCGTTCAAACATAGATTCTCCCGGCAAGCTCACTTTCGATTGCCATGAACTGAGCCGAGCATATATCACGATACGACGTGAAACGATTCGCCTAGCATGGAAGCAAATCGGCTGGCCAGAGAAAGACATGACCACAGAACATTGGATTAGGCTGGCGAATCTCGCCAAAGACTCCCAACCCAAGCCCCCCCAACACTTCCCTGGCGGTATCGCTGTCCAAGTCATCGCTTCCAAGCTCGTGCTAGCACCGACATAGTCTGGCAATGAGCCTCGCCGATTTCTCTTGACCCCGTTGGACCATCCCCCCTACCCTCTTCGCCGTGTAGTTTCCGGTACGTAACTACAAAGCCAAACATGACTTGCGTGAGCGGACACCCAGCAAGGGTGAACCAACATGAAGTCATAGCTCCCGCAGATGGCTGAGTCCGACCATTTTTAGTTTTTGTATCAACGCATGCTGGTTCTGTTTCCGCGGCACGGTCGCGCTGGTGCTGATTGCGCTCGTTGTGGCTGGTGGGTACATCTACTTTAATCTTGATGATGAGACCCATCGCATCGCTCAGCGTGCCTTGCAAGAACATTGCAAACCATTCAACGCAACGATTGGCAGCGCACGTTATGTCTCAGGCAAAGGGGTGACGGTCTACGATGTGCACCTAACTGAAAGCTACGCCAACGGCCAAGTCGAGTCGGTCCTGCACATTGATGAACTCAAGCTCGAAGGACGTTTCGACGTTGCAACGCTTGTCCGCTCGCATCCTGAAGTCGAACGGGTAATCATTCGCCGGCCAAGGTTACTTGCTAAACGTTACCGTGATGGGACTTGGAATCTTTCCAAGCTTATTCCGACCAGCCACGCTCAGTCTGGCAGACCACCCCAGTTGTTTATCGAAAAGGGAACGCTTGTTCTTAAAGATCTGCAGAATCCCAAGGCCCAGCCAATCACGCTGCAAGATCTCGACATTGGGTTAGCCCCCTCGATCAATACACCTAGTTGGTTTGATTTCTCGCTTGTCTCGTCTAACTTCTTCGCTAAGAAGATTGATCTGAAAGGGAGTGTAAACCCTGACAGTTCTGGATTCCAAGTCAACGGTCATATCGATTCAGCCATACTGAACCATGAATTGCTTAACGCATTACCGTTACCAAATATCAATCAGCCCTTGCCTGCGATGCGCGGGTTAGTCAGCTTCTCGGGTAGCGCTAGTCGTGCCAGCCGCTCGGAGCCAATCACCTGGAGTGCAGAATATAAACTCCTCAATGGCGAAGTTCATTTGCCACAACTACAAAGGCCAGTAACGAATATCTCACTCACAGGCAGTTGTACGAACGATAGTCTACGCGTTAACAACGCCTCAGCTACATGGGGAAACGCTCAACTTCAAGCGGTTCTGCATCGCAACGGTTGGAGTACGGAAGCTCCATTAGCCACTCGTTGTCGATTAACCAATTGTGACCTTGAGAACTTACCTGTCGCCTTAGGTCCTCAATCCGTACAAAACCTCTGGAACCGCTTCCAACCTTTAGGCACTGCAAATGTTTCTGTCGAAGCAAGCTTCGATGGCCAGAAGTGGACTCCAAGAGCAACGATCGAAGCACGCAATGCTTCGTTCATGGACCGAGAAAAGTTCCCTTACCGAGTTAACAATGGCTCAGGAAAAATCGATTTGTTTGGCGGTGTCAATCTCTCACAGCCATCACAGACGCCTCCTGCAGACGCACGTCCGTTGTCGGCCGATCTGACTGCATTCGTTGAAGGAACGCCGGTTCGAATTGTCGCCGCTTTTGACGAATTAAACAGCCCAATGATTGATGGCAAACGACGCATGCCGCCTGGCTTGGTTGAAGTCTCCGGCGTTGGCATTCCAATTACCGATCGTTTGGTTAACGCTTTGCCCGATGCCAATGCACAGCGCACAATACGCTCACTACGCCCGGGTGGTAAAGTCGATCTTCGATGGCGTATCGAACGACGAAGCAATCAAGAAACAGAATTAACGACCGCACTCGACTTGCGTCTGGCTGGGTGCTCTGTCAACTACACGGAATTCCCTTACCAACTCACCAACGTGACCGGTTGGGTGCGTGAACGAAATCGCAACTGGACTTTTACTGAACTAGAAAGCCGGGACATCCACGGCAACTTGATTGTCAACGGCACCGGAAGCTTAGTGCCAGCGAACGGGGGACATCGTTTTACACTTCAACTTACTGGCAATCGCGTTACGCTCGATGATCGGCTTTATCGTGCGATGCCGACTGTCACCCAAGCGGTTTGGGATTTTGTTCGTCCTCGGGGAAATCTTGATTTCCGAACGACGATTTCAACTGAACCAGGTGCCAAGAAGCCTCAGGTTCAGTTGAGTATGATCCCTCACGGCCAAAGCGTAACGATCGAACCACCCTTGTCCGACACCGGACATCGTTACCGCTTCGAGCAACTGGCCGGTCGGTTTGATTGGATTAACAACCAGCTTACGATTCGTGGAGCGCGTGGTCGACATGGCCGCACACTCTATTCGACCAACGGGACTTGGCAACTCCAACCAGATGGAAGTTGGCAGCTTGATCTGTCGGACCTCAATGCTGACCGACTTGCGATCAATCACGATCTCTTGCTTGCGAGCCCAACGAGCCTTCGCTCGGTTCTTGAATCGCTACAACCAACCGGTGGCATTGACTTGGCGAATAGTCGATTTCGCGTGTACCAACCCAATGACAAAGGGACTACCGCTCGCGTTGATTGGGATATCACCATCGCTTGCCATCAAGCAAGCATCAACACAGGCGTACCGCTTAGCGGAATCTCTGGTTTGGTTCGCTTGATCGGTTCAAGCAATGAAAGTTCAGCCCATACTGGTGGTGAACTCGATCTTGATTCGGTTGTCTGGAACGATCTTCAGATGACCCAAGTCAAAGGCCCCATGTGGGCCAATGCCGACAAGTGCTTGCTTGGGGAAGGAGCCTCGCGTCAACTTGGGGCCCAGCCTCGGGCGGTCAGTGCGGTTGCTTATGACGGCAAACTGAATGTCAACAGCCAAGTCCTATACGGAGCTCGCCCACGGTATGGCATAGCGATTGACCTAAATGAAGTAGACGTTTCGCGACTTGCCGCTGAGTGGCTACAACGTCCAGAGGCTTTACAAGGTTCACTAGGTGGTCGCCTGGAATTCCAAGGCGCCGGTTCTTCAATCTACGGGCTTGAAGGCAAGGGCAACTTGGCAATCAATGAAGCCAATCTCTACGAGCTACCTGTACTGGTACGCTTGCTAAAAGTCTTACGAAATAAAACTCCTGACCAAACTGCATTTGATCGCCTTGAGGCCAACTTCACAATGCGAGGAGAGCAGATTCTGTTCCAGGATCTCGATCTGCTGGGAGATGCTGTCAGCCTCTTCGGCCAGGGCGATGCAACGCTTGACCGCAATTTGAACCTGACCTTCCACAGTTTGGTTGGAAGGACTGACAACTCAATTCCCGCTTTCCGCAATCTGCTAGGCCAAGCAAGCAACCAATTACTGCAGATGCGAGTTGTCGGAACCGTTGATCAACCTGAAATCCGTCGGGAGATGCTACCTGGTGTTGGCAATATGATCGGTCAGCTGCAAAATGGTCCAGCTGAAGGATCTCCAACCTACCAACCGCGAACTTCCTACAACAGCCGCATACGCAACCAAACTTTTAATCCACCCCCTAAGTAGCTTTATATAAACCGATAACAAACAACTTGAATCTACCCCATGAGAAACAAATCGTCTTCTTAACTTTAGGAGAATAACGATGAGTAGTATGGGCCCCCTTGGCGGAATCCTTGGCAGTGCAGCCGGTTCGCCACTTTCACAAACCAAAGGTGCTGCGACAGAAAGAGCCAATCAGGACAGCAGCGCCGCTGAACGTGTGGCTGATGCCGATAAGAAATCGGAAAAAGCTTCCGGCATTGGACAAACCGAACAAGATGGTGAAACCTCAGACCGCGACGCCGATGGGCGTCGGCTCTGGGAAAGAACCGCGAAGAAAAACTCGCAGGAAGAGAATGAAGAATCGAAAGAGACTACCAAACCACGCCCAACGGGCGACACCGGTGGTCAACTCGATTTACTCGGCTGAAACTTTAAACAAGATATCATTGAACTGACAGCATGAAGATTAAATCACCCATGATGACTGGCATTGCAGGACGCATTACCGCGTTCGGCATTCATCGCTGGATGTCGATGATGCGCTATGAAGCCTTTTTTGCGGACCAAACAGCAGACCCAATCAACCCCGATTGTGAACCTTCGATAATCGTCCTATGGCATGAATCGATGCTCATTCCCTTGGTGCTGAGAAGTGGTTTGGACATCTCCATTCTTGTTAGCAAACATCGTGATGCCGACATTTTGGAAGCCTTCGCAAAAGCCTCTGGCTTCAATTGCATTCGTGGTTCAAGTTATCGCGGCGGCGCTTCGGCATTAAAAACCCTTGTGCAAGATGACAAACACAAACACATCGTGATCACGCCGGATGGTCCTCGTGGCCCGCGTCGTCAATTTTCGCAAGGCGCCGTCTACTTGGCTTCCAAGCTTGGCCGGCCCATCACTCCCATCGGCTTTGCCTACGATCATGCTTGGCGCATGAACAGCTGGGATAAATTCGCCATCCCCAAACCCTTTACAACAGCCCGATCAGTAATGGGAACACCGCTGCATGTCCCTGCTGACCTGGACCGGGAAGGAATCGAAGCCTACCGACAATTGGCTGAGAAGCAGCTTCTCCAACTTACCAACATCGCCGAATGTTGGGCAAAGGAACAAGCACTTACGTCCGATCTTACCCGGCCGCTACTAACCGAAGCAGCCGCCGACAGCGTTGACACCCTCGCCTTGGAAGCTGCGTAAGGCATCCTAATAAAAGGCTGACACAAGCAGCGTTGCCAGGGCGTTAAAAGTTGTCACAATGGTGATCTTACCAACGCTTGAGATAACCATCATCAGCCTGCTTGCGACACGATTGTGCCCATCTCACCATTTGAAAGTTCCGATTCTGTCTCCGACGCTCCACTGAGTGTCTCGGCTCTATCGGCACAAATCAAAGGGACACTCGAAGATGCTTTCCCTCGTGTTTCGGTCGTGGGTGAAGTATCAAATTTCTCACGACCTCAGTCAGGTCACTGTTATTTCACGCTCAAAGACGATAACGCACAGATCCGTGCCGTCATGTGGCGAGGTACTGCGTCGCGTTTAAAGTTTGACCTTAGCGATGGTCTTGAAATCGTCTGCCAAGGGAAGATTGACGTTTACGCTCCACGGGGCAGTTATCAACTTGTGGTCGACCAAGCCCAACCCAAAGGTGTGGGATCACTTGAGTTAGCCTTTCGTCAACTCCGTGAGAAATTAGCTCGCGAAGGACTGTTCGATCAAGATCACAAACAATCGATTCCACGCTTCCCGCGTCGTATTGGATTTGTCACCAGCCCGACAGGCGCAGCAGTGCGAGACTTCCTGCAAGTCTTAGACCGACGTTGGCGCGGCGTCGAGGTTTTGGTCATCCCTGCACGCGTTCAAGGTGAAGGCGCTGCTGAAGAAATCGCCGACGGAATTGCCGTGGCCAATCGGCTATCCGATCCACTTGATGTTTTGGTTGTGGGTCGTGGTGGTGGAAGCTTAGAAGACCTTTGGTGTTTCAACGAAGAGGTCGTCGTCCGCGCCATAGCAAACTCAAGAGTCCCCATCATCTCGGCCGTAGGTCATGAAATTGATGTTACCTTATCCGACTTTGCTGCTGATGTTCGTGCATTGACCCCCAGTGAAGCAGCCGAAAGAGCGGTACCATCTGCTGAAGAAGTGGGGCATCGCGTTGCAAGTCTTGGTGACAGACTACACAACACGCTTCGTCGTCGTCATGCGAATTACGCCGACCGTGTACAACTTCTTTCAACACGTCGTCCCCTTGCTCACCCGCACGCAACGATTGAACTCTTTAAGCAACGACTTGATGATTTGTCACAATCAGCAACTCGACAGATGCGGCAATCATTCGTCCTCAGTGGTTCACGCATGGCAACCCTCTCTGGCGTGCTTGAGAGCCTTAGCCCGCTAGGAGTTTTACAGCGAGGGTATAGCTTAACCCAGGATGACAAGGGTGAACTCATCCGGGGTATTAAAGGCATCAAATCGGGTGACGAAATTGTGACTCGTGTTGCTGATGGAAAAATCGTCAGTACGGTCAATTCGACTGCCTCACAAGAGACTTCCTCTGCGAATTAGATAAGCGAGAACAAACATGGGTAAAAAGAAAATCGCCAAGCGCAAAGCTCCTAAAGAGGCCGACGATGGTCTGACGTTTGAGCAAGCCCTTGGTGAACTCGAAAAGATCGTCACCGACCTTGAGACCGGCAACTTGGGACTCGCTGAGTCACTTGAAAGGTACGAACAGGGAGTGAGCCACCTGAAGCGTTGCCAGACCGAATTGGATCGCGCCGAAAGGCGAATCGATCTTCTCTGTGGAATGGACGCCCAGGGAAATCCGGTTACGGAAACTTTCGATTCCGACGATGAAGAGGCCTTAGAAGCAAAAGCAGGTGCCCGGGCGAAAAAACGAACCGCCAAAACCGGCAAAAATCTCTTTGATTGATGCGTGGACGATCCCTATCGCTTGCTCTAAGATATTATTAAAGAAAGATTTACGGCAAAACGACCACAACCTCCCCCCTTGGCTGCCGACTAGCGACCCAAATGGCGACTCAACCGATAACGAATCCTCGATCGAGCGAAATGCGTAATCAACTTGCGGTTGGTAGCTCAGCTAGTAGCGAATCTGCCCTGCATGAGGTGGAAGCTTCTCTCGAACGTTGGCTTTCGCCACGCGAAGGGTGCCCTACTCTGCTTCTGGAGGCAATGCGTTACGCCGCATTAAGCCCCGGCAAACGCTTACGACCCCGTTTGGCTCTTATGGGAGCTGAGTCCGTTGGTGGGAATCCTTCTTTGGCAGTCCCAGCCGCTTCTGCCGTTGAACTAATCCATGCTTACTCCTTGGTTCACGATGACCTTCCTGCCATGGACGACGACGACTTGCGCCGTGGCCGACCGACCGTGCACAAGCAATTTGACGAAGCGACGGCAATTCTTGTCGGCGACGGCCTACAAGCTCTCGCCTTTGAGATCTTGGCAACAGATATTCAATCGCCCGAAACAGCAGCACAATCTTGTACTGAGTTAGCAAAAACCGCGGGGCCAACCGCTTTGGTTGGTGGACAAGCCGACGACCTTACCGGAACCAACTTCGATCCCAGTGCGACCAAAGAAGAGCAACTAGATCAGCTTCGTGCCATACACCGGCGTAAAACGGGGGCAATGATTACTTCCTCTTTACGGCTTGGGGCGATTGCAGCACAAGCGAATGCTGAGCAGCTTAATTGTTTAACCATTTATGGTGAAGCAATTGGTCTGGCTTTCCAAGTCACCGACGATTTGCTTGATGCTTCGGGAAATGAGCAAGCGGTCGGTAAACGACTTGGTAAAGATGCAGACCGCGGCAAACTTACTTACCCAGGATTGATGGGCATCGAAGAGAGCCGCACTTATGCTTCGCAATTAGTTTTCGACGCGAACAATGCACTTGAACCTTTTGGCGATCAAGCACATCCGCTACGAGAGCTAGCCGACAAGATCCTAAACCGAGACCGATAAGCGAAGCCTTTAATCGTAATGACCAAGCAGCCACTCTTACCGACGATTCAGTCTCCCCAAGACTTGAGCAAAATGTCGCTTCCCGATCTGGAGCGACTCGCCGGCGAGATGCGCGATGCCCTTTGCGGTTTGGTCGAAGAGCGTAGCGCTCACTTTGCTTCCAATCTCGGTGTGGTTGAGCTTTGCCTCGCATTGCATACCACTTTCGACTTCTTACACGATCGATTGATTTGGGATACCGGTCACCAAATCTATCCACACAAACTAATCACTGGTCGCTACGAACAATTCCCAACCATCCGCACCAAGGGTGGATTGATGGGGTACCCCAACCCCGAGGAAAGCGATTACGACCTGTTTGTCACAGGCCATGCTGGGTCAAGCATTTCGACAGCCCTCGGCCTAGCAAGTGGCGATGCGTTGCTGCGTGACCAGGAAAAACGTTGGAGTGTTGCTGTTATTGGTGACGGTGCATTCCCTTCGGGTGTCGTCTACGAAGCTCTGAACAATAGCAAACGCGATGGTAAGCGCCTGCTTGTCGTATTAAACGACAACAAAATGTCGATCTGCCCTCGTGTCGGCGGAGTTGCCGACTACTTTGATCGACTTCGCATGAACCGAATGTATTCAGGTTTCAAAGAAGAAGTTGCTCGGGTCCTTTCCAAGGTTCCCGTGCTTGGCGATCCGACCGAGCGGTTGCTTGCCCAGATGAAAGAGGCTGCTAAGGCAGGCTTCCATGGTGGCATGCTCTTTGAAGACCTTGGCATGCGTTACATTGGCCCTATCGATGGTCATAACATTGGGCTAATTCGTAAATATCTACGAATGATTAAGACAGGCGACGGACCTGTCATGTTGCATGTGGTAACCGAGAAGGGCCACGGCTTTGAGCCTGCTGCGGAAGACCCCGTCACGTTCCACGCTCCACCGCAATTCGAACGCGAATACGACCGTGTGGTCACGATGAAGAAGTCATCTAGCACCACTTACACGCATGTGGCAAGCAGTTCGATCCATGATCTCATGTCACGCAACGACAAAGTGACCGTACTTACTGCTGCGATGTGCCAAGGCAATAAGCTCGAACGATTGCGTGACGACTTCCCTGACCGTTTCTTTGATACGGGTATATGTGAAGCACACGCGGTCACCTTTGCCGCAGGCCAAGCGAAGGTCGGCATTCGTCCAATCGTTGATATTTACAGCACCTTTTTGCAAAGGTCGTTTGACCATATCTTCCAAGAAGTTGCTCTGCAGAACCTGCCCGTCACCTTCATGCTAGATCGTGGCGGATTGTCCGGCCCTGATGGTCCAACTCACCACGGGGTGTTTGACCTTTCATATTTGCGAGTCTTTCCCAACATGGTTGTCATGGCACCCGGTGATGCTGGTGATTTGCCTCTCATGCTTGATTTCGCTATCCAACACAACCAACCTTGTGCGATCCGCTATCCGAAAGATAAAGCGACTACCGTTGAAGGGGATCGTCAGCCAATTGAACTTGGCAAAGCGGAGCAGCTCACTTCAGGAAGCGATGGACTTATCCTTGCTGGGGGGGCTTTGCTACCACATTGCTTGGAAGCGGCCAATCAATTGAAAAAAGAAGATGGCCTTGAACTGACCGTTGTCAACGCTCGGTTCGTCAAGCCACTAGATACCGAGCTCATCCTGCCATTGATCGAACAAAGTCCCTTTGTTGTAACCGTTGAAGAGGCAGCCCTTGCTGGTGGATTCGGCAGCGCGGTTCTCGAAGCTTGCGCTGACGCTGGAATCTCAACAGGTCATGTTCAACGACTTGGCATTGCCGATCATTACGTCGAGCATGGCGAACGTAACGAACTGCTTGCCGATCTCGGGCTCGATACAACGGGCATTGTGAATGCCTGCCGTGAACAGATGAAAACCCATTCAAGCACACCAAGCAACTGTTAATCTCGCCTCGATGCACAACGCCACCAAAAGTGCCATTCTGCTTTACGATGCCTCACGCGAAGATCTGCGTGACCGAGCCATCGCATTACAGCCCGTCATAGAACAGCATCTAAACGTCGTGGCGGTTATCTCTGATTTGGATCCTCCATTTGAAGCTCCCGAGGCGGATCTCGCTATCGCGATGGGCGGAGATGGTACCATCCTGCGGACCGCTCGACTGATGGAGCAGAATCAGATCCCTGTACTTGGCGTCAATCTCGGCAAACTAGGATTTTTGGCAGATGTAAATCCAGAACAGCTCGAGGCAGCTATTCAGCAGCTTCTGGAAGGCAACTTCCGCTTGGTCGATCACTTGATGTTCGAAAGCACCTTGCTAGCAGCGGATGGCACTGAAACGAGCCGACTTGGATTGAACGAAACTGCTATCCTTGCTGGCGAACCGTTCCGCATGATCCAAGTAGAACTGCGAGTTGACGAAGTTTCGGCAGCAACTTACAGCTGCGATGGATTATTGGTCTCGACCCCGGTGGGCTCAACAGCGCACAATCTAGCTGTCGGAGGACCGATCTTGCGGAAAGATTTGGCTGCGTTCTGCGTTTCGCCAATCAATCCGCATACGCTGACCGTTCGCCCCGTGGTTGACACAGCGGATCGGATCTTTGAGCTGTCTGTCGAGGATCCCAATGTTGGAACCACGCTGATGGTTGATGGCCAAGTCGTTTCGAACCTTAAGCCGGGCGATCGAGTTCGTGTCACCAAAAGCAAAGCGGTCTTCCAATTGATTGAAATCGCCGGTCATACCTACTATCGAACACTAAGAGAAAAGCTTGGCTGGGGCAAAGGCCCCCGCGACAAGCAATAGCTGCCAAACATTCCCCTAGCACCACTGCAAGGAAGCTGTGTGATGCCCACCTTACGATTCACTCTTGTTCCTCTCATTCTTATCCTTTGCATTTGCCCATCCGTTGAAGCTGCAGAGGACGCCAAACACCTGCTTCGCTACAAATTCAAAGCGGGTGAGATCCTTCGTTACGAAGTTGATCAACGCAGCAGCGTACGCAATACGATGGAAGGAACCACTCAGGAAGCGCAAACCAAAACGGTCTCGACCAAAGCTTGGAAAGTGATCGACGTTATGCCTAACGGCGAGATTGAGTTCATCAATCTTGTCGAAAAGGTCAAAATGCAAAACAAGCTTCCTGACCGTGCCCCAATGACTTTCGATAGCACCTCGGGTGATGATCCCCCTCCAGGGTTCGAAGATGCCGCTCGGGCAGTGGGAACACCACTTAGCTCAGTTCGCATGATGCCAAGCGGCAAGGTCGTCAAACGAACTATCAAGCATCGCCAACCTGCTGCCGACCCGCATGAGCAGATTACATTCCTCTTGCCAGAAAAGGCCATCGCAGTCGGCGAGTCTTGGATTCAGCCTCAAGAGATCAAAGTCAATCTGAGCGAAGGGGGCACCAAAACCATCGAAGCTCGCCGCAAGCATACCCTCAAATCGGTCAAGAACGGCATTGCGGTAATCAACACCGAGTTTCAAGTCCTTTCGCCCACTTCGCCTGCAATCGACGGTCAGCTAGCACATCGCCTAGTGAAAGGGGAAGTTCGCTTCGATATGGAGAAAGGCCGAATTGTTTCGCAGCGTCTCAACGGAGATGAGCGTGTTCTTGGCTTCGCTGGCCCTTCTAGCAGCATGCACTTGGTCACCCGCATGGAAGAAAAGATCTTGGCCAGCACGCCAGAAGTTGCTAGACGTCCCTAGAGCGACTCACGCTCAGCAACCGATAACTCGGATGGTGAACTCCATTCCCTCAACATTGCCATTCTAAAGGGCCGAGGCCTGCCATGCTAGCACACTCTTGCCGCAAGATGATTGCCCTGACCTTTTGCGTTGCCATTAGCAGCCAATCGTTCGCGCAATATCCTCCACAGCAGTATTACTATCAACCAACACCAGACTACTACAAGAATAACACCGCTGAAGGGACAGTTCTTGGTGGTGGGTTTGGTGCGATCGCTGGGGCGCTCATCGGCTCGAGCGAAGGTAAATCGCCCGAAGGAGCACTCATCGGAGCCGCAACCGGTGCGATTGCCGGCAACTTGTTAGGTCGCTCAAAAGATCGATCTGATCAACAACGCGCGAACAACGGATTCGCTGTTGCCCAACAAGCCAATCAACGTGTTGCTGCAACCGCCTTATCCAACTATGACCTCATCCAACTCACCCGCGCTGGGATTGATGACTCGGTCATTCTGAACGCCATCCAAACGCGTGGTGGCAACTTTGATGTGAGTCCAAACGGTTTGATTGCTCTTAAGCAGAGTGGTGTAAGTGATCAAGTTCTCAGTGCAGCCCAGCGATACGCAGTACAAGGTCCAACCGTGATCAATCCACCGCCACCAACAACGACGATCATTCATGAGCCTGCTCCAATCATCGTGCACCGGCCTTACCCGCCTGCGTATCACTGGCACTTTCGTTACTGTCGTTAAGTTACCGCTTGCTAACTTACCTGGCGTAAAAGCTGCTCAAACACCTCTCTGACTCCATCTATCTGAATGAACAGCTAGTTCATTCATGCTGTTCTTATGCCCTGAGATGATAGCTCGCCTTAATAATTAGGTAACAGTAGCATTTAAGACGGCGGTTAATTACAATTCTTAAAAGAGAATTTTAGAATTAGGTAACACACGGCTGACGTGTGCCCATTCGTAGTGAGGCAGGTATTTGTCTCGACCTGTATGCAAGAGGAAGTAGACGAAATGAAAAAAAACCTTGGCATCTTGGCAGTCACAGCTTTGACTTGTTGCTTTTCAAACTCATCCGAAGCGGTAGTCATTCTATCGGCTTCACAAAATGGAAGTGATGTCACCATCGAGGTGTCAGGATCGCTTGACCTAACAGGTCTAGCTGCCCCTTCAAACACTTCAACTTTGGTCGTTGGATTTAGACCAGGTGACCCAAAAATTGGCCGGTCGGTCGGCAGCCTTGATGTCTATGACGTTGCATCAACGCCCTTTGGCAGCAATGGTGGCTCAGTTATAGCCAATGGGAGTGGCGACGATTTTTATCTGAGTGCATCTCAGGTGTTCCTTGACCAAGGCTACACAAGCGGAACACCACTTTCTCTAACCATCTCAGCCGAGAATAAAACACTGGCTGACTTTGGCTGGACACCCGGTGACCAGCAAGTAATCACCACGCTACCAAACGATCAGATTCTATTTGAAGTAGCAGCGATACCAGAACCAACCGCCATCGGTTTAATGTTGCTTGGCCTAGCTTCGCTAGTGTCAAAGCGTCGTCAGTAATCAAAAAGATACAAGTTGAAACTTATGGCCTCACTTTCCCTAAAAAGAGAGTGAGGCTTTTCTATTTGCTTGGACTCATAAAGACTTTAAGCTTGTCGTATATGTGAAATCAATGTTGAGCAGAGCCAAGCAATAACGCCAGTAAAGCCCACCCTGTGGCTCCAACAATCGATTTCGTTGATGCTTCAAAAACCAATCGGTTACCATGCTCTTCAAAAGAGCAACCATCAGGCACATCAATTGCCCTCATCATCTCTCCAAATGCCATTAAGTCTTCAGCACCACTTCAGCCTTCCATCCAACTAGGGCGTAGCATACGAATCTCTTCGGATGGATAGGGCTTATCAAGCAGTAACATCGAAAGCAGCATACAGAGCCATTCGATTTTTTGCTCACTAAGATAACTCCCTAATTGGACAGACTTTGATCCAACAATCTTAATGTTCCGTTTAGTACCATCTTCATTATTCCACCTGGGGATTGTAATCTTCACCTCATCCACATCACGAGGGTCAAAATTACTCCACCAGCGTAAAAAACCAACCCCTGTTGATACATACGATTGGTGTCGATCCATCACCACCAACACAGAACCGAATAGGTTCATCAAAGCAGCCAAGAACATGCTTACTCCGATCAAAACAAATGGAACAAGAAAGAGACAAAGGAATATCGTCTCTCCAGGTCCCATCGGACCTCCGTTTATCTCTGGAACTCCTTCCTTCATCCCTGGCGAAGGAAACCAATCAGGGAGCGGCCCAACTAAGTTGAAATAGACACCTGCGATTGCGTGCAACAGAAAGATAGAAAGAATGCTGTTCCAAAAGACGCAGATGGCTGTAGCGGCCAGAAAGTGCCCCAGGTTCCTCGCTGAAACGTGAACCACAACTTGATTTGCGATATTTTCAACAGTACACCCAGAGGGAGGCTTCTCAAGAATCTCCTCCGAAGACTTATCACTGAGTATCACTTCCGACAGGCGAATCAGCTCGCCGCATGAGGTGCAGTGAGCGACCCCTTCGCGGATGTTAATAGAATTATCCGATAAGGGTTGATAACAACTAGGACAACGCTGCAAACCTGTCTCCCTCGTGCACGATTGCACTTTAAGTTTTTCATTTCATGCTTTTACTTTCTTTAGATATTACAGAAATGAAAAAATAGATCAAGTTTGCTTCCCAACCTTTACCAAGAATTCACAATTTGGCTCATTGCCAGTCATAGACCGACAAAGCGTTTAACTCACGGACGATTACCACGCCGCGACACACAGCAAGATGAGCCCAAGTCTCTTGGTCGCTGATCTGACGCTTCTCAGTAAGGTCAAACTTCTCTGGCGTTGCATTGATAAGAAGCAATTCACCTCCTTCGTCTAGCGACAATATCTTATTTCCCTGAACAACCATGCTTTGGTATTTTCCGAATGGCTTGGTACGCCACATCTCTTCGCCTGATTCGAGATCAAGACATTGCACGCGTTGGTTTTTCAGATGCATGTAAAGGTACTTACCAATCACGACGGGCGAAGACATGTAGGCTTGTGATTTGTTTTGCCAAACTTCTTCGATGCCATCTTCCGCAGTGGTACTCACTTGCCATAGTTGAGAACGCCCTGAATGAGCACTCGTGAAAAGACGATTGTTGTAAACAATGGGCGTCAGAATATTCATTCCCCTGAACGCTTCAATGGGATGCGACCAAGCAACGTCGCCCGACTCGGGATCAATAGCCATCAGATTATCACGCCCCTGCACAAGGGCCACTCGCTTGCCATCGACTTCTGACATGTAAGGTGAGCTGAAAGCGCCTCCCATCATACCGCCTGGGTTCTTGGCCGTGTGCCATAAGATATCACCGTTCGATTTATCGATCTTGGCAAAGCCATCTCCGATCTGAGCAAAGAGTTCTCCTTTATCAAGCATGGGTGACGACGCGCCGCCGAATTTTGGAACCGACGAGCCAGTCTGCTCAGGGAAATCAATTCGCCATTGCTCATCACCGCTCGTTTGATCCAGTGCTACAAGCACATCACGGATCCCAACAACATAAAGATTCTTCTCGTCAGCAGCGGGGGTAGCGCGGATCCAACTGCCGTTCGAGGCGGCAAAGAAAGGAACTTCCATAGCCCCTTCCCATTCAGTCTCCCAAAGCTGGTCGCCTGTCTTGAGATCATAAGCCGAAGCAACCTCAACTTTTTCGTCGCGAGTCTCGGTAGTGAAGACTCGATCACCAATCACAATCGGACCGGAGTAGCTAGGCCCAAGCTCCACCCTCCAGCGAAGTTTCAGGTTATCTTCACCAATCGAATCGGGCCATGCCTCGTCTTCTGCTTGACTATCTCGGTTTGCCCCACGCCACTGAGGCCAATCTTGTGCCGTCGCCAAATCTCCATAGGAACTTAGAATAAAGACGTAAACGAAAACAAAGCTTGGAAGAGCTCTCAACATCAGAAATCCTTAAGCGGTTGGCAATTCAAAATGAACGGCATACAAGACTTGCATTCATTCTACAAAAAAAAGCAGGTGCCGAAGCACCTGCCATTGTTCGTTTCACGGTGAAAAGTGGATGCAGATTACTGTCCCTCAATTTCGTGAACAATTACGATATCGTGGACTCCGGTTGTCATCTCGTTGAGTTCCTCGGTTCCACCGGTTAGGTGAGATCCTCCGACAATTACGATTCGATCTCCTTTCTCAGCAAACCCTTGCTCGCATGCCCAGCGATCCATAAAACGAATCAATTCGGTTGAATCGCAGGCGGGTGCTCCTGGTAGCGGGGTAACTCCCCAGTAGAGGCACATCTTGCGAAGCGTCTGTTCGCAGGTGCTGATACCAATCGCAGGGACAAAGTTGCGCTGTTGCGAAAGCCCTAGGGCAGTTTTTCCGGAGAAGCTTGCTACGACGACGAGCTTCGCGCGAAGTTTATGTGCCATGGCACCAGCACCGTGGACAACCGCCTTGGTCACTTCGTGCAATCGACCACCAACAGGAACTGCGTCTGGAGCAAGTGGAGGACGATCCGCGATGCTCGCCTCGGTGGCCAAAGCGATGCTGTTCATCATCTTGACGGTTTCCAGCGGGTACTGACCGATAGCCGTTTCGCCAGAAAGCATGCAAGCATCACCGCCGTCAAGAATGGCATTCGCTACGTCAGTGACTTCCGCACGCTTCGGTCGCAAGGCGTCATGCATGCTATCAAGCATTTGGGTTGCAATGATCACAGGCTTCGCGTGACGATGGCAGGTATTGATGATTCGCTTTTGCTCAATCGGCATTTGAGCAACATCCATCTCAACGCCCAGATCCCCACGTGCGACCATCACGCCATCCGAAGCAGCTACAATCTCATCAAGACGCTCAAGTGCCTCAAGCTTCTCGATCTTTGAGATCACCATCGCTTCCGAGCCATTCGAACGAAGGATGTCACGCAGAGCATGAACTTCGTCCGGCTTACGTACAAAGCTTAAGCTCACAAAATCGACACCCGCTTTGGCTGCCCATTCAGCATGTTCGTGGTCAGTCATACTGATCGCAGGTGCGCTTAGCTTAACGCCTGGCAAGTTGATACCCTGGCGACCACGAATATTTCCTTGTTGAACCACGCGGGCACGAACACGGTCATCTAGCTTTTCTTCAACCATCATGCTGACCGTTCCGTCAGCAAGTAGGACATGGTCACCAACCGACAACTCACGGACAAGCGGCTTGTAGCTACAGGTGAATTCATTGGGAGCACTTGGTTCGTCTCCTTCAATGAAAAAGAACTCAGCCCCTTGTTCGCAAAAGAGTGGATCCCCTTCGATTGGACCTAGTCGGAACTTTGGACCAGCCAAGTCAACGAGAATACCAATCGGTTGGCCCAGCTCTTTGCTGATCTTGCGAATCTTGTCGACGTTCTCTTGTTGCTGGTCGGTAGTGCCGTGTGCCATGTTTAGTCGAAAGACATCGACCCCAGCTTCTGCCAACTTGGCAAGCATCTCGGGATCGGACGAAGCGGGTCCGACCGTGGCAACAATTTTGGTTCGGGCACGACCACGAACATCGGCTGAAGTTAGCATATTTTGTTTTCCGTTACTCTCTAGCTGCTGCGTATCTTGGGGCTCAATAGTCGCTAATTGCGCTGAGCTCTCAATCGTTTGCGTCGACATTCATATACTCCGCGGCTGGACGTGGACCCCTCTTCAGGGTCGACGGTGTGTTGGGGGATCATGGAAATCCCCTGGCAGGCACCAAAAGGTTTGCACGAATATAGCTCGGCGCGAAGTCAAATCTTTTCTTTCTCGGGCCATATCCCCAGATTTGACACCAATTTAACAGTTCTTCTCCTTGAGCGTGGGAAAATAGGACGATTTTAAGGGCAAGATGCCTAATTTACAGGCATTCGCTCGTAGTATCCGTAGGCCCCGCAGGTTAAGCTCGCTCGCATGAATGGCACATCTCGATGGTCTGGAAAGCATGCTCTGGTGACGGGAGGAACGGCTGGTCTTGGCCGGCACTTTGCCCACGCCTGCGCTGCACGTGACATGGTAGTCACCCTGGTAGCTCGCGATGAAATGCGTTTGAATAGCGAAGCGGATCGTTTACGCACCCTCGAACCAAACGCGTCAATCCATACCCTGGTCACCGATCTTGCCGAAGCAGGTGCTGCCTCCGAAGCAGCGAAACTCACCTCAGATCGGCAACCAGTCGACATGGTTTGCCATTGTGCTGGAAAGTCGGCTCGTGGGCGGCTGGCTGAAACTTCGCGAAGCGATTTTGAATCGTTGCTTAAAATCAACTTCCTAGCCGCCGCAGAACTCGCCACCGCGTTAGGCTCACAGCTTGCCAAACGCCAAGGACACATGGTACTAATTGGATCGTTGGCATCTCGTGTAGCTCCTGCTTACTTGGGAGCTTATCCCACAAGTAAACACCCTCTTTCAGCACTCGCCCAGCAGTTGCGGCTAGAACTAGGTCCTGAAGGTTTGCACACTTTATTGGTCTGTCCTGGGCCAATCACCCGAGACGACAGTGGCCAACGCTACAACAAACAAGCAGCTGACCTGCCGGAAGAAGCAAAGCAGCCAGGAGGTGGTGCCAAGCTTAAAACGATTGATCCAAAATGGCTTTGCGAAAAAATCTTTTCCACATGTGAACGTCGCAAACCAGAATTGATCGTTCCATCCAAAGCGAGAATTCTTTTTACGCTAACACAAATGAGTGCGAGTTGGGGTGACTGGATTCTCAGTCGATCTATGGGAAAAAAGTAGGCAACGCTCAGGGTTGCTCACCGCTGGGGACTTCGATTCCCCGTAAGAGGCTTTCATTCATCGCCTGGAAGATCGCTTCGGACTCAGAAAACTCCGTATCTTCGGCCTGATAGTAAAGCAGCAGAGTCGATGCCCCTTGATGGCAAACTCTTATTCGAGCGGTGTTGGTCAGATCGAGGCAAATAAAATTGACATCGTTGCCAATAAACAGCTCACCAGCGATCATCTCTTCAATCGGTTTCTCTTCCAAATCGGGATAGTCAGATCGCAGAGCTTCGATGACTTGATCTACCATCTGCTGAAGATCACGCAGCTCGGGATAGAATGCTAGCGTCCAAAAAGCGGTAGCAGGGCTGGTGATTGTGATTTGCAACTTCGCATCGGGTGATTCTTCTTTGCTAAGTTCCCAGTTCTCGGGATAGGCGATTTGAATCCCCGATTCGTCGTAGATAGCTACCATGCCGCTTGAAACCTGTTTGGTTCTTGATTGTCGTATGCTTCCAATTTCGCCATTTTAACAATCTTTTCCGCTCCTGGGCATCCGCTTCATCTAGGGAATTTCAGCTCCCAAATGGTGACATTGCCGCAAGTGGCGAAGACCGCTAATCTCCGTGGCGCTAGTCCAGGTGGTAGCACGATCAACTATCGCTTGGAATACCTCACAAACGTGTTGGTGCTTTTTGTTTTTCCTATCCTTAACGCGTTCTTTCCTAAGCAAGCAAGCAAACTCTCGTGCATTGCTCTTAGTCTTGGTATGCCTCATGGCAAGTCAACCAGGCTGTGCGCTCATGCGAAAAACAACGTCAAAGCCCCCTGAATATCTAGCACAAGCCAAACAGCTTTGGCACCGTGGAGTCGATGCTCTTGAATCAGGCCAGCTGAACGAAGCAGAATCACTTCTTCGTCAAGCTGCGGAAGCGACCCCCGAAGACGCGGACGCACGTAGCCATCTTGCCGAAGCACTTTGGCAAAGTGGTTCACACGATGAAGCTTTAGCCCATGCTGAAGCAGCGTGCCGATGTGAGCCAACCAACTCTTGGGCTGCTGTTCGAGCTGGCCAAATGCGCCTCGCCGAAGGTGATGCCAAAATGGCTACGGAATGGGCTCATTCGGCCATTGGACTTTCATGCCGTTGTCCCGAGGCTTGGGCGTTGCGTGGCCGAGCGAACCAGCGACTCGGCAATACTGAACAAGCCCTCGCCGACCTTCAGCAGGCACTCCGCTATGCTCCGAACGATACGGAGCTGCTGACAGACGTCGCCCTGCTCTACCAAGCTCGTAGTGAGCATCGGAAGTGTCTGACAACGCTTCATCAACTTCTTGATTGCTACCCACCCGGTGAGGAACCAGCCGAAGTCTTAGCCCTTGCCGGTGAGTCCTACATGGCAATCAACCGACCGGTAGACGCGGCGGAGAATTTACGACTCGCTTCGCAACGCGGCACCAGTGGGGCTGACTTTTATTATCGCCTTGCCGAAGCAGAAGCGGCATGTGGAAAGACCGACAAAGCGATTTCAGATTTGGACCGCGCTCTGACGTTCAATCAAGACCACACCCCCAGTCAACAGCTGAAGGCTCGCTTGGCAAGTGAACCAAACAACACCATACGGTAGTTGCGAACTCACTATAATCGGCACAAACCGATTCTTTGTTTTGTTCACGCAGATGCATGGAACCGTGAGCTATGCTTTCTCAGGAGACCTTGAATAAGCCAACCGAATGAAATCCCCGTTGAGGAGTTTCCAATCCCATGTCAAACGCCACAGAAACCCCGGTACTCGAAGCGAATGCTGAAGAAGTATTCGTTGATCGACGTCAATCCAGCAGCAATGGTGCACCTGGTCGCGAACGCAGGCAGTTTACCAACAGCTACTCTGACCTAACTCCTGATGCAGCTGAATTAGCAACCGCTATAGACAGCTACAAACTGCACAATCGTCGTCGATTTATCAATTACGAAGAGATGATTTCGATTGTTAAATCTTTGGGTTATAGCAAGTAACGATTTTCCGAAACTGCTCAGCTGGTTAACAGCTCTTGTTGGAGTCTCTCTAAACGTACGTATCCAAGTAGTTTGCCATTAGCATTCTCAATTGCTGCCAATGGCTGAGCTAGTGATTCGAGCTGCGTGATTACATGCAGAAAAAAATCACTCTCTTTGAAGGTTGGAATCGGCTCGACCGGCAATGGATCTTTCTTGCCTAGAGTCAAACACCGCGATGCACGAACCATGTGTGCGGTATCATCCTTCGAGTCTGGTACTTTGATTGGCAAGGCATCTTGTCGTGCTCGCTTGGCAATTCTTATAACCGCATCGGGGTCACTCTTCATGGTCAGATGCAGCTGTCTTCCAACCGGTGTCATGTAACTACGAATCGGTCTACCACCCAACAGGAACGTTGCCTGCGCGATATCACGTTGAGCTGGCGAGAGAATGCCAGCCTCTTCTCCTTCTTCGAAAACACCTGTTAATTCTTTTCGGCGGAGTGAAAGTTGAATTGGTTCAATCGAGGTCGACATTATCCAACTAAGTATCCGTGTACCCAACCACAACAGACCACTAATTGGAAGCAATAAGAACCCGAACAGCGCCAACAAAGGGGTACAATACCTTAGCAATCGATAGGGAGCGTCTAAAAAGGCTTTCTTGGGCATGAGCTCGCCGAAGATAAACACAACTGGCGTGACGGCAATGGTAAAAAGCAGCTCGGCAGTTAAGCCGCCAAAAGGGAAATACATCGTGGAAAGCTCAACCACGGCATAGGAAGCCAAGTAGTTGGCAACATTATTTCCGACGAGTGCCGTGGCAACAAAGGCAGCGGGGTTGTTTGACGCCCAAAGCAGCCCCTTCGCGATTCGATCGCCAGCTACGCCATCAATGACCAAGCGCAAGCGAGGAACACGGTAGAAACCGGTCTCTGACCCACTGAAAAAAGCACTAAGAGCGAGACCAACTCCAAAGATAATCAACAAGAAGGTCATCGGATCCTCCTTTCACCCAAAGCATCATCAAGCGGTTTAATGCGGACAACAATCGGTTGCCGTTCGCTTTTTGATTCTTCAATATCCTTAGGACCTTCCGATACTTCCCATTCAAAACCAACAAACTCGATTCGATCCCCTTTGCATGGAGGTCGATCTAGTTGCTCAAGCATCAACCCGCTCACGGTCACATTACGAAGTGAGCTGAATGCCTTTTCAATCTCTGCCAACATCGATTTTTCTTTGCGAGTGTTGGTCGTTCGGCTAATCCGCTTGGCGATTTTTCGCAAAGGGGTTGCCCCAGTTGCTTCCCAAGCCCCACTGGCAAGGCGAATACGAACAGCGTGGGCATCCATCGGATCATCCTGAGTCGCGTCACGCAAGACGTTGTCCAGTAGTCGCTCAATGGTCAGAATCCCAATGGTTTCACCCAGTTCGTTAATTACAACCGCAACGCGATTTCCTTTTTTCAGAAGCAAGTTCAAAGTATGCGAAGCCGTCGCACACCATGGGACATAAACAACCTGCTCAGCGATTGAGGCTAAGTTCTTTGATTGGGCAAAGATGATGCGGCTCTTTGGGACTGCCTTGGCAATCTCATCACTGTCAGGTTCAGTGAAAAGCAAGTACTCGCCTTCAATCTCCTCAGAAAGATCGGTGGTTGTACCTGGTGGAGGTAAGACTGTGCAACGGTGGCGAGGACGCATCAATTCCGCCACGGTCGCGCTAGCAAGATCGACGATTCTTTGAAGTACCAAGCGTTCCTGGAATAGCAACTGTTTATCATCATGTGTTTCGCCACTACCGAGTTCAACCGCTCGTTCCAAGTCTTCAATAGCCAGTGCTGACTCGGTTCTAGCTTCGGGAACCAACAGTCTTGCCGTCGCATTTCCAATCGTTTGGAGTGCTGGCAGTGGTACGCTCACGACACGCATGGCTAAGGTCAACGGATAGGAAAACAACTTGGCCAACAACCGTGGCTTTAGCACACCAAGGTTTTTAGGGACCAACTCGCTTGTCATAATCATGGCAAGCAGGGCCCCAATTGCAAAAGTCTGCGGAATCCATCCCTCACCTAGCGGGCCTCGCTGTAGCTTCATCGTCAAAATTGAAGCGAGCGCGAAGTAGGTCATATTGATGAGCAGATTCCAAAAGAGAATCGTCGTCAGCAATCGTTCGGGTGATTCAAGTAACTGCAATGCAAGCCGCTCAGACTCGGTCCCTTTTCCCATCGCATTTCTTTGATTACGAGAAAGCGAGAAGTATGCTGCTTCGCTGCAAGAGAAAAACGCCGAGGCAACCATCAGCGCGAGCATAGCACTGAGCTCAAGCCAAAAGTCGGCGATAATTTCAAGAATCATATTTGGTAAACGGAGGCAAGTTGAACGAAGCGTTATTCTTTCGCCGAAGCGGCTCCGCTTGCAACATCAAACTCCGATAAAGCCGGAACAAGCATCGCGGCACTCGCAAAACCAAAGGTTAGCACCGTCCAGAGGGCTGTGAGGCTGTAATCTCCGATCAAGAAGCTTGTAATCGCCAAAAAGGTCGCCATTGGGGCGGCCAAAGAAGCGAGTCCCATCGCCGGTGAGGGATTTCTCCATGCCAACGCAACAAACAAAGCGATTCCGCCACCGATGATGAATCCTAGGAATGATGCCAGCTGGTTCTCAAACGAGTCGCTCAGAGCAAGCATCATCCGCATACAGGTTGATACACCTAAGAAGAGGAAGAGCAGTGTGCCGACACTAACTCCAATTGCACGTCGGCTGCTTGCGTAGGCCATGCCGGTGTGCAATCCAAGCACTGCTGAGAAGATGTCAAACACCAAGATGCCAACCAGCAACAAGCCAAATAACCATGGACTCAATACTCCCGCCCACAGCAAGTATCCACAAAGTGCCAGCGGAAGGACGATCATCTCACGGGCATTCCAGAATGCACCGCCCAACTTTCCGAATATCAATTCTGAAGGTGATAGATCAGTCGTCAAAAGAATATCTAGCGATTTGCCATCACGTTCGCCCGTGATCGAAGTTACTGATAGTGCATTGATCAAAACCATACTGACCACCAGCAGCGGCGCCATCGGCGCGGTTGCTTTGGGTAGTAGCGACTGTGTGACATCTGATTCAATAGCTCGCAAAACTCCAATCGCACAAAGTGCGAAGATAAGCAAATAGGCAAACTTTACAACCAAAACCTTACGACCATAGGCCCAAGTGCGAACTTCTCGCCACAGAATAGGATTGTCCCACACGTCCCGACGTCGCCCGCCGGCATGGTGAACCGAAGCATGCTGACCGCGGGCTTTCCCGACAATGCTGTCGGCATCAGTTGCGTTTTCGGCGTTTTCTTCTTCGGTTGTTTCTGGAGTGACTTTACGAGTTTCACGCGAGGGATTCCATACGCGTACCATCACCACAGCAAAAAGATTGATAAGCAAAACCGCCGAGGCAGCGAATATCAAGAAAAAGGTAACCGTTTCGGTGGCGGTATAACCAACAATGGCTGAGACAATACCCGTGCCTTCGAAGGCTGGTAGCTGCGGAGCTGTAGCAAGCGAGACAGCACGCCAGGGACTTACCCAGGCAGCCAACTGATCGGCAGGTACATTAAATGGAATCGATCCAAAAACACCTGCGGCGATTATTTCACCAAAGGCAAGCCAAAGGACCAAACCAATTGAGGTTAGAGCCAAGGCTTGAAACGTCTTCTCTCGCCAAAGAGCAAGCAACGATCCAAGGCTCCCGGCAACCAAAGCTCCACCGAGCGTTACAGCTACAACCTGAAGGACTTGTTGGACTTCAATGCCACCAAACAGGGTAAGCACAAGAAAGAATGGTAAAACCGAGAGGATCGACACAAGCACAGTCAAGAGACTCGCAAGCAATCGACCAATGACAAGCTCAGTGTTGCGCAAGTCAGTAAGTAGCAGAAGTATCAAAGTACCACGGCTCTTCTCTTGAGAAACGGCAGCGGCTGAAAGCAAAGCGGAAAACAGAATGGCAATCGTTAGCACAAGTGGTGCTACCAATTGGAAGACTGTCATACCGAAACGGGCCAGATCAGAAGGCCCGTCCAATCCGCCGGTTCCAACAATCAGCTGCCAAGCAGTCAGCATCAAGCCGAGCAAGATGGCTACAAACAGCACCCTGACGATAAAAAACTGTGGACGTCGCGGAGCAGTAATCGCTTCGCGAGTAAAGACAGGACCTATAAACACACAACTAGCAGCGGAGGGAGGAATAGCATGGGAAAACCTACATTCTAATGCAAATCTTCCCCAAAGGGAGCCATCTCCCGCCATGATGCAACGATTGACCTGATCTTTGCCGAATCTAAATATTTCAGCTACAGAGATCTAAATCAACGGTTTCTGATGAATTCAGTTCGTCCTTATTCTTCTGCTTCAGGCATTTGTTGACGGTCTTCAGGCAGAACTTCCTTCAAGCCGGGAATACCCTCTACTCCTTCAGGAACATGCAAGGAAGAACCTTCTAGGTCATCACCGATTGGCTCGTAGCGACCACCAAGATGCTCGGCTAAGAAAGCTTCAGCAACCGCGTTAAAGCTAGTACGGTTTTCAGGTCGAGCAAAACCGTGCCCTTCATCGGGGTAGAGGGCGTAGCTTACGGGTATCTTCTTGGCGACCATCGCTTCGACAATTTGATCCGCCTCGAGTTGGGTCACACGTGGGTCATTGGCACCTTGGCCGATGAGTAGAGGTCGCTGAATCTCATCCACTTTGGTCAGGGGGGACCGCGCAAGCAAGTCCGCTTTCCCCTCTTCGGTTGTCCAATCACCAACACGGAATTTCATCGTTGGCATGAAACGAGACCAGTACGGTGGAACATTGTTGATCAAGGTGATAAGGTTCGAGGGACCGACGATGTCAACGCCACAAGCAAAGGTTTCAGGGGTAAAGGTCAAACCAACCAATGTGGCGTAGCCACCGTAGGAACCACCCATAATAGCAACTTTGTCTTCCTGAGCGATTCCTTGATCGACGGCCCATTTGACGGCATCAATCAAATCGTCGTGCATTTTGCCAGCCCATTCGCCGTTCGAGGCGTTAAGGAAGTTCTTTCCAAAGCCAGTCGAACCTCGGTAGTTCACATTTAAGACAGCATAACCGCGATTCGTTAGCCACTGATGCATTGAGTTGAAACCCCAACCATCACGAGCCCAAGGGCCGCCGTGAACATCAAGTACCATAGGAACCGGCTTGTTTGGAATGCCATCGCCGTCAGGATCGCTTTCGGGGGGAAGCGATAAGTAACTGACAAGTTTCAACCCGTCACGGCTTTCAATGACCGGCGTATGCATCTTCACTAGTTGATAGTCATCCAAGTCACTCCGGCTGCTGAAAAGATACTCGATCTTACGATCTCCTTCGCCACCATCGCTAGGTCGCTCATAACGGTAGAACCGTAGTGCTCCATCATCAAGCAAATAGGCGACCGTCCACTTTGAATCGTCGAGTGTTCGGCTGGTGATGATGAATTCACCGCCGGTGAATCCATCGGAGAAGTTTGTCAGATAATCAATGTCTGGCTGAACCTTTGGATCAAGCACCTGCCATTCACGACGACTATAGGTGAACGAAACCGCCTGGATTGTTTTCTCGGTTGGGTGCGACATGACGCCGCCGACATCAACTCGGGAATCTTCGGCAATCAGCTTTACTTCACCACTAGTAAGGTCACGCGAGAAGAAGGCTGCTGTATCTCGGTCACGGCTATCTTCGAAGTAAAGCACCTTGCCCGTTTTATCAAAACCTGCTGGCCCGCTGGTGGTAGCATCGACCGCGTCGAATTCTTCGCTCACTTCCCAATCAGCATAGCCCTTCTCACCTAAAGAGTCTTCTTTAGGTGTAAGCCAAACTTGGCCAGCGGTGGGTGTGAAGTTGATCGCCATGCGGACCTTGAAATCATCGTCAATAACAAAACCAGCAACACCATCGTTTTGTTGTATTAACTCCTTCTCGCCGGTCTCGATGTTTACGCGATAAATGTCATGGTAGCGTTTATCACGGTCGTTAAATCCAATCAGAAGCTCATCAGGGAATCGTTCGCTTGCACCCGCAAGTTGCCCGCGAACTCCATCGATTGGTGTAAGGTCACGAGTCTCTTTGGTTTGAACGTCGGTTGCATAGACGTGCCAATTCTCGTCACCTGCTTTGTCTTGGGTGTAGATGATGTGCTTACTGTTGTAAGCCCAACTGTGTGATCGAATGCCACGAACGCGGTCATCGGTAATAACTTCCGCTTTATCGATCTGATCAATCGGCGCGACCCAGACGTTCATAACTCCTTCGTCTGGTTGCAGGAAGCTAATCCATTTGCCATCCGGGCTGATACGTGCTTGAGCGCGTTCTGGATTACCAAAGAGAACATCGCGAGGTATCAGCGGAACCGAATCAAGTGAAACGCTGTTGTCGTCAGCTTTTGTTTCATTCACCGCTTCTTCTTTCTCATCGGTTTTCATATCGGTGGTGGAAGCTGACTCATCCGAAGATTCCGCAGCAGGCTCTTCAATTGCAATGAGTGGGGAATCCGACTCGACTTCCAGGACTTCTTCTTTGGCACATCCGGTTAAGGAGGCAACCAAGGCACCGAACAGAACGAGTTCAGATAGTGTTATGAAAAAGCCGCCAAATGGTTTGGTTCGAGAATTGGCAGTTCGAGCCATCGATGATTCCTTCCCTGATAAGTTGCAAGCTCGCCAGGCTTCATGGTCCCCGTCGAGGTGATGCGAAATGTTATGAGCATTGAATAATTGTCTGCCCTGACAATTTGGTGCAAAGGCACTGCTAGCTTGGGTGAAACACATCAAACACCACCCTATGGTGCTGCTGGCATTCCCCCAAGCTGCCAAGATTCTATGCGAACTTGCTTGTTTTGCCTACGTTGCCTCGGGAGAATCAGTTCACGCTAGCACTCTGAAACTAAGTAAGACTCTCGCCTAACGAAGTATGCCAAGGCCAATCTGGAAGCCCGAACGACTTGCCGAACGGCTTGCATCGTCAAGGCATCCGCATGATGTGCCATTGGTTTGGTTCGCTCTTTCCACAGCGGTTGGCGTTCTGATTAACCAGTTGTCCTCTTCCAACCTAATTTTACTTCTTGTCATATTTCTGGTGAGCTTTGTTTCGCTGCTCGGCTGGCACGCGGCATGGCGTTATAAGGCTTACCATGCGTCGAGCTTCTTATTACTTCTCACAATCGTCTGCCTAGCATTCTTTTGGAATGGAAGCAATCAACGGGTTTACGATCAAAATGATTTAGGTCGCTTCGCTCAAGAAGATGCTATGCCGGTCTACGTCGAGGCAATTGTTCTTGAAACGCCTCGCTTCTATCAAGCAGAGCCACGTACCCCCTTTCATGCGATTCCACCAAGCGATCAATCGATAACGAAAGTACGCGTTATACAGCTTCGAGATGGAACTGACTGGAAAGACATTGAAGGGATCTGCTCTGCGCGGATCAACGGAAAGTTAAAGCTTGAAGTCGGCGACAAGATACGACTCTTCGGGCAGTTACGGCTACCATCTAAACCCAAAAACCCTGGTGAACGAAACGCTTCACAAAAGAGCCGATCCCAGCGCACAACATCAATCATCTGGGCAGAGTCAACAGCCTGTGTCGAAGTGCTCAGCAAGACTGATCCCTCTCGATTGGCATCTTTTCAACGAGGCTTAGCAACGATTCGAGAAGCGACTTTAAGTTGTACTCAAGAACACTTTAGCGTTGAGGTGCAACCTATAGCCTCGGCGATGCTGCTTGGTGATTCTTCGAAATTATCATTCGATGTCAGTGAACGGTATCGAAAAACCGGGGCGATGCATGTGTTGGTTGTTTCTGGCCTTCATGTGGGATTAGTGGCTGGGTTGCCACTTTTGCTGGGTCGCTTCGGTTTGCTTTCGGTTCGTCTTAGCCAAGTCACAAGTGGTGTTTTTGTTTTGGGGTACGTATTACTCGTTGGAGCGCATCCCCCTGCCCTTCGCGCTTGCTTGGTCGCCCTATCAGCCATCGCTGCGGTCTCTCTCGATCGAAAGCCGCTTGGCATAAACTCTCTAGCTGGTGCTGCTTTGTCGTTGTTCCTATTTTCGCCCGGTGCCTTTCAGTCCGCAGGAACACGACTCAGCTTCCTAGCTGCGGCGTCGCTACTGGGAGTTGCTTGTTGGTCATCTTCACTTAGCAAGCTTAACAAGCAACCAATCGATCGGCTCATAAAACAGTATGAATCACCACTGAGGAAGATCGCCATAGGAGTTGCTCGCTGGTCGGGACTACTTCTCATCGCCTCTGGAGCAGTAATTATAACGACAGGCCCATTAATCGCTGCCGAGTTTCATCTAATCAGCCCCATTGCTCTGTTGCTTAGCCTTCCGCTGATGATTCTCATCTCGATTGCAATTCCAACCGGACTATTGGCGATCGTCCTTGAAGCTGTCGTCGAGTTAAAAACCTTTGGACCACTCGAATCAATGTTTGAATTGGTTGCGGAACTACTATTCATGGTTAGTGGTACTATGATTGGATGGATGGACGAATTGGTGTTAATGGGAAGCAATCAACCGTTCGGTTCATTCCTTACGGCAGGTCCTCCTCGGTGGTGGTTGATTGTTTGGTATCTCTTTCTACCGCTGGGAATCGCCTTTGCTTTTTATACCAACAACCGAAGAGGGTTAGTTCTTAGATTGGCGTTATCAATTCTTGCTCTAGGGTTTACGCCGGTCATCGGGAAAACTTTCTTCCCCAGTCAGACTCTAAGAATCCACACAATTGCAGTCGGGCATGGCAGTTCAATCCTTTTGCAACTGCCTGATGGTAAATCAATCCTCTACGATGCAGGCGCACTAGGCTCACCACGGCGATCAGCCGAGGTAATTTCTTCTGTGTTGTGGGAGAAAGGAATTGAACGCTTAGATGCCGTTATTCTTTCACATGCTGACGTCGACCACTACAACGCGATGCCAGAGCTGCTCAAACGTTTTTCTATTGGCGAAGTATGGACGACGCGCGTGATGTTTGACTCATGGGATTTCGATAGTTCGCAGGAAGGACCTCGACAGCTCAAGCAATTGTTGAACGAGAATCGAATTCCAATACGTGAACTTGCAACTGACAGTAGAAGCAACAGGTTCGATTTGAGCGGTGTGCAGTTCGAAGTACTTCATCCAACCTACCTGGGGGTAGTTGGTTCTGATAATGCCAACAGTCTTGTTCTAGGTATTGAACACGAAGGTTTTCGGGCCGTACTAACAGGTGATGTTGAAGAAGAAGGTCTTGATAAACTATTGGGATCAGAAACCTTTGACTGCGATCTCCTTTTCGCACCACACCACGGAAGCCAAAGAAGTAATCCGAAAGGGTTAATTGAATGGTGCCACCCCGAATGGGTGGTTATCAGCAGTGGAGCGGATCACCCAATCACACAGAGTCAGTATGCCTCATCAGGAGCTGTCGTCTTAAATACCTATGAAACAGGCATGATTAGTGTCACAGCTGGGTCTCAAGGTGCGACATATCGCCACTTTAGCCATTAGCCAGCTGAAAATGAGACATTACTTATCCGTCCGAATCGCTTTTTTGACTTTGTGGGGTAGCCACCTTAGGCCGAAACACCTAATCTTTG
This sequence comes from Botrimarina sp., assembly GCA_965263145.1. Classification (GTDB taxonomy): domain Bacteria; phylum Planctomycetota; class Planctomycetia; order Pirellulales; family Lacipirellulaceae; genus CAYGQU01. The sequence goes on along the minus strand of OZ253585.1, from coordinate 3,734,525 downwards.
CAAAAACAGAGCCACGCACGCGAGTTGCGACAAAGTCTCATCAGCGTCGTGCCCCCCTCCCTTAGGATTATTCCTATGTCCAATGATGTGACACAAGACTTCGACCCCTCTTCCAGCGGTGTAGCCATCGTTACCCCTTCAACAGATGGCAAGAAGTCAAAAACAAATAATAAAAAAGCTGAGAAGAAACCTCGCAATGCGATGGAAACCCCTATGCCGCCTGCCAACTCGTGGGCAATGTGGCGTCGAGGTCTTGATTGGCCAACCGTTCTTTGGATTGGCTTAATGCATGTCATTGCCTTGTCGGCACCGTTCTTCTTCAACTGGCAGGCCTTAGTTGTCTTTTGCGTTCTTTCGCTCGCAACGGGATCGCTGGGCGTTTGCATGGGCTACCACCGGTTGTTGACTCACGGCAGCTTCCAGACCTACAAACCAATTCGTTGGACACTTGCCTTCTTGGGGCAACTCTCGGGTGAAGGCTCTGCCCTCACTTGGGTAGCTAATCATAGAAAGCACCACGCTTTTAGCGACAAAGATGGCGATCCTCATTCGCCTCGCCATGGTAAATGGTGGGCACACATGTTTTGGTTCATGCCAAACCTTGGACAAAAGTGGCACAAGGAGCTTCTGACCCGTTATGCGCCTGACATGATGAAAGATCGTGTCATGGTTTTCCTACACAAAATGTTCCTTCCCAGCCACTTCCTACTTGGCGGTGCGCTATTCGCACTCGGATACTTTGGCACTGCCCTTGGAATGGGTGGTGAAGATGCTGTCTGGTACGGGTGTTCGATGGTTGTTTGGGGCCTAGCACTACGTATGATTTATGTCATGCATATCACCTGGCTGGTTAATTCAGCGACCCACCTCTGGGGGTATCGCAATTACGAAACCACCGACGACAGCCGGAACAACTGGATTGTCGGCATCTTGGCTTTCGGCGAAGGCTGGCACAATAACCACCACGCTTACCAGCGAGTTGCCTCTCAGGGCCACAAATGGTGGGAGGTAGATATGACCTACTGGGTGATTCTTCTTATGGAGAAAACTGGCCTAGCCTGGAACGTTGTCCGCATGCGGGACATCCCAAAAGGGACGAAACCTGCCTAGTTTCCATTTGGGCTAGTCAAGAAATCTACCCGGTTTGGGTAGATTCACAGGTGATTGGGCTGAATATCTCCTATTTTTCTGTCGAATAGAGAAATCTCCCCCTGTTTGTAACGCTACCGCTTTGCAGTCAGGGCCCCTTCCGCTATGCTTTGCAGCTTGCGTTTGGACAATTGACATTAACAAACATTTAGTGAGTGCGAGACCGATTGGTGGTACTCGCCCAGGAGCAGGTGCAGCCCCCGCAAACCGAGGCGGAAGGGATCAGCACCAGACGAAGAACAATCGGGATTAAGTAAAAGATGCCTCTGACAACTGAGCAAACCGAATCGTTGGTAAAAGAGTACGGCCGTGGCGATAGCGACACAGGTTCGCCAGAGGTACAGATCGCTCTGCTTACCAATCGGATCACTCAGATGACCGAGCACATGAAGCAGCACGACAAAGACTACTCAAGCCGTCGCGGTTTGCTCCGCATGGTGAGTCGTCGTCGTCGTTTGCTTGACTATGTCAAAGGCAAGAATCCCCAAATGTATCTGGATCTGTTGCAACGGCTTGGCATCCGTAAGTAATTTCTTACTTATACGGCGTAGCCCAAGACGAGCCTCGATAAGTACAGCCTTAACAATCTTTCTGGCATGTCTCTGCATGCCAGTGACTCGTCCTGGCTGGTCCTTTCTGAATAGTTCAACAGAATCTTATCAATACAAGTTGCTGCCTAACTAAGTGCACAACTGAACTGCTCCTCGCATTTTGCTGAAATGGCCTGCCTCTGCTCCTCGGCGTCGGAATCACTTTGATTAGGCATCGTCCAAACCTTATCGCGTCAAGCAACTCACTCCACTGATGAAACAAATCGAGACAAGGCGTCTCTGCTGAGGCCTTAACTTTGCCCAAGGGATATGAGGCAATGTCGGTTCATTTTTCAACGTGGCTAACATCATGAAAAGGAATTGAAAACGTGGAAAGATTTCGAGTTGAAAAACAAATTGGACGTGGCGTCCTAAGCATCGAAACCGGAGCTCTGGCCAAACAAGCAGCCGGTGCTGTTCTAGTCAAGTATGGTGAAACGGTTGTTCTTGTTGCCTCGGCCACAAGCGACCCTCGTCCTGGCACCGACTTTTTCCCGCTAACCTGTGACTACCGAGAGCGTTTCGCTGCTGCCGGTAAGTTCCCTGGTGGTTTCCTCAAGCGTGAAGGTCGCCCAACGACCAAAGAAACCTTGACCGCCCGTCTTATGGACCGTCCTATCCGCCCAATGTTCGCGGAAGGTTTCTACGATGAGGTACAAATCCAAGCTTTTGTTATGGCAAGTGACCGTCAAACCGACGGTGACATCCTTGCCATGAACGGCGCTTCGGCAGCTCTTTCTATCTCAACGCTGCCGTTTGAAGGCCCACTCGGATCGATTCGCCTTGGCAAGATTGATGGCGAGTTGGTTCCCTTCCCAACGGCTGACGAACTCGAAGAGAGCGAACTTGACCTGATTGTCTCAGGCACCAAGGACGCCATCCTTATGATTGAAGGCTTTTCTCGCGAAATGCCTGAAGATGAGATGGTCGACGCTCTGATGGAAGCTCATCGCTACATCGGCGAGCTTTGCGACCTTCAGCTTGAACTTCGTGAAAAGGTTAACCCACCTGCAACCTCCTACGTACCACCTGAGTCAGATGGCTTGGCAGACGTACTCTCAGAGAAGTTCCACGCAAGTCTTAAAGAAGCAAAGCAAACCGTTGGCAAACAAGATCGTGCTGAAGCTTGCAGTGCTCTGAAAGCCAAAGCTTTGGAAGAGTTGATTCCCGATCCGGATGCCGAAGGTGCTTACACCCTTTCATCATTCGGTAAAGAATGGCACGACCTGGAAGCCAAGGTCATTCGTGAGTCGATCCTTGAAGGCAAACGTGCCGACGGACGTGCTCCTGCTGATCTACGCGGACTTTACTCAGAAGTTGACCTGCTACCTTGCGTTCATGGCTCGGCCATGTTCCAGCGTGGTGAGACACAAGCTCTGATCACCGTTACTCTTGGTACCGGTCGTGACGAGCAAAAGGTTGATGGCTTGTTTGAAGAGTACAGCAAGCGATTCATGCTTGATTACAACTTCCCAAGCTTCTCGGTTGGTGAGTGCCGTCCGATTCGCGGTCCTGGTCGTCGTGAAATTGGCCACGGTATGTTGGCTGAACGCTCGGTTAACCCGATCCTTCCACCACATGACAAGTTCCCTTACACGATTCGCGTCATCTCTGACATTCTTGAATCCAACGGTTCAAGCTCAATGGCAAGTGTCTGCGGTGCAACGCTCGGTCTGATGGCTGCTGGTGTTCCAATTACGAACCCTGTTGCAGGCATCTCGGTCGGTCTTGTCAAAGAAGGCGAAGACTGGACCCTCCTTACCGACATCATTGGCGACGAAGACCACTTCGGTGACATGGACTTCAAGATCGCTGGTACGCAAAACGGTATTACCGGTATCCAGCTTGACCTGAAGATCATGGGCATCAGTGAAGAGATCATTCGTGCAACGCTCAAACAGAGCCGTGCTGCACGTATCGAGATTCTTCGCTCGATGCTATCGACGATTCAACGTCCTCGCGAAACCACGGCCGAGACCGCACCTCGCTTGGTCCGCACTTCGATCAATCCAGAAAAGATCGGCATGCTAATCGGCCCTGGCGGCAAAACGATTCGCAGCATCCAAGAAGACTGTGGTGTTCAAATCGATGTCGACGAAGACGGTACCATCACGATTGCAGGTCCTGACGAACAAACCGCCTCAAGCGGCTTGGCTCGTGTTGAAGCCCTAACAGCAAGCGTCCAAGTGGGACGCATCTACGAGGGCAAGGTTACCAGCATCAAAGACTTCGGTGCCTTTGTTGAAATCCTTCCAGGCAAAGATGGCTTGTGCCACATCTCTGAACTATCGGACGATTACGTCGGATCAGTCGGGGATATTTGCAAAGTGGGCGACATGATGGCAGTTAAGGTTATCGCTGTGGATGACCAAGACCGCGTCAAGCTAAGCCGCAAGGCTGCCATGGCTGAATCAGATGCCGAAGAAGGCGAAGTCGAAGAGGTCGAAGCCTAAGCGATTTTGCAATCAATAAAACGAAAGCCGAGCCTTGGCAACAAGGCTCGGCTTTTTTCGTCCAGGAAACGTTACATGAAAGTCATCTACTATGCAGCAATCAGTATCGACGGGTTTATCGCAACATCCGATGGTGGTGTCGATTGGCTTGAAGCATTTTCAAGTGGTGAAGAAGACTATGGATACACCGAGTTTTTCAACTCGGTTGATGCCTTAATTTTAGGAAGAAAGACTTATAATCAAGTTATTGGTTTCGGCGATTGGCCCTATGGAGAGAAAAACACTTGGGTTCTAACCAAGGGAAACATCGAGCCAGTCAGACCCACGATCCATTCGAGCAATGAAAGTCCGAGCGATTTGGTTATGCAATTGTCAGAGCATCACGAAAAAGCTTGGTTAGTAGGTGGAGGTAACCTAGCAAGATCATTCGCTGATCAGGACCTCATTGACGAATACATGTTATTTGCAATGCCGTGTTTCCTTGGACAAGGTGTCGGTTTATTCGGTCCAACAATAAATAACCAAACTGAGGCCAGTAAGTATCCGTTTATTTCTAACCTCGAATTAAGATCGTCGCAGACGTATGATAATGGCACGGTTCAACTGCACTACGTCAGAACGTAGCCACTAAGCGAAGCGTTGCAATGAATGATACCCCCACCACCGACGAGACGGTTCAGCGATTGATGGACCAATATGCCGAGATTGCTCGGTTGGCGGGGGGACTTGCGCATGAAATTAAGAATCCGCTCTCGACGATTCGACTCAATATGCAACTCTTGGCAGAAGACATTCTTCCCGAGGAGGATGACGACCAAGAGATTCCTCGTTCACCCGAACAGTTGCGGGCGGCAAAGCGGGTGGAAGCGGTTCAACGTGAATGCCAAAGGCTAGAAGATCTGCTTAATGATTTTCTTAACTACGCCAAAGTACGTCGCCTAGAACTTGTGCCACAAGATTTGAATCAAGAGATCGCCGATGCGCTTGATTTCTTCGAGCCGGAATGCCAATCAGCGGCCATTGAGATTGTTCCCTACCTTGATGCTGACCTGCCGACAGTCCGCATCGACCGGGAGGCCTTGCGAGGAGCATTGATGAATCTGCTCCTCAACGCCAAGCAAGCGATGCCTGACGGTGGTGAATTGGTCGTTCAAACCCGCGGGCTTGGTGATCGTGTGGCCATTTACCTAACAGACAACGGCATCGGAATGGATGACGCGACGGCAAGCAAGATGTTCGAGGCCTTTTTTAGCACTAAGCCAAGCGGAAGTGGACTTGGCCTTCCTACAACAGCTAAGATTATTGAAGCCCACGGCGGGACAATCACTGTAGCCAGCGAATTAGGCCGTGGTACCCGATTCACGATCGAACTGCCTGCTGTAGCGAGATTGGCTGAGAACTAGCGGTACTTAGAATGAACTAACCTGCCCTGCCCCCTTTTCGCAAACAACTTCGATTCCGATAATCATGCCCATGGTTAATAAGAAGAGAACCGCTGCTGCTGGCCCGCCAATCAAAGTGCTTGTTGTCGATAACGATACAGGTCACGCCGAAGCAATGTCCGAGAGTCTATCGAAGATAGGCTACGATTGCTCGGTGGCGCATAGTGGTGAAGAGGCGATCCCTCTTCTTGATCAGACACCGTTTGAGATTATCGTGACGGATCTTGTCATGCCTGGCATTGGCGGCCTTGAACTTCTTGCTGAGTGTAAGGAACGCCTTCCGGAAGCCGAAGTTATTTTAGTTACTGGGCATGGAACGGTTGAGTCAGCTGTCGAGGCAATGCGTCGCGGAGCGTTTAATTATCTTCTTAAACCGCTCGACTTAGCACAGCTTCGTGCCGTGGTCGACAACGCAGGCCGTAGCCAGCACCTTCGCCGTGCAAACGCTGAACTAAGAAAACGCCTGGACGAAAAATTCGGCTTTGAAGGAGTCATCGGCAATAGTAAAGCGATGCGTGATGTTATTGAGCGACTATCACGTGTGGCACCTACCGACGCCTCGGTGTTGATCCAAGGCGATACAGGCTGCGGGAAAGAACTGGTCGCCCAAGCGATTCATCAAAACAGCCCACGAAAGTCTCGCCCATTTGTCGCGCTCAATTGCGGCGCGCTTAGCGAGAACATTCTTGAAAGTGAACTCTTCGGGCATATCAAAGGTGCTTTCACTGACGCTTCACATGATCGGGTTGGCAAATTTGAATACGCCAACGGAGGCACGTTACTTCTCGACGAAGTAGGTGATATGCCTCTACCGACGCAAATCAAATTGCTTCGCGTTCTTGAGAGTGGTGAAATCACCCGCGTTGGTGCGAACGATCCAATGAAAGTCGACGTAAGAATCCTGTCGGCTACGAACCGCAACTTAGAAGAAGCAATTGAAGCGGGTACCTTCCGAGAAGACCTATACCACCGATTGAAGGTCGTCACGATCCGGTTGCCACGGCTTATTGATCGGCGTGAAGATATTCCTCTCTTGGTCGACCACTTCGTCAAACTCCACGCAAAGCGCCATCACAAAAAAGTTAAGTCGGTCTCGGCCGCAGCACGTCGTCGATTAATGGCTTACGATTGGCCCGGCAATGTACGTGAACTTCGCAACGCGATTGAAAGTATGGTTGTTGTCGACTTCGACGGCGAACTTGATTTAGATGACTTGCCAGAACAATTCTCCCGCGGTGGGGAAGAATCTGGTGCGGAAATGAACTATGGCTCTTCACTAGCAGACCTAGTTGGTAAGCCGATGTCGGAAATTGAAGCGATGTTCATTGCCGAAACTTTAAAGGTCAACAACGGTAAACGTGAAGAAGCAGCCAAGATGCTTGGCATTGGCGAACGGACTCTGTACCGTAAAATTAAAGAATACGAATTAAATCAGTAGCCGATGGCTACTCACCAGAACCACTGGAAGGTTATCACTTGGATCCTAAGCAACCAATCATTCGACCACTACCTGATTTGGTAGTGAACAAGATTGCTGCCGGCGAAGTCGTTGAACGTCCGGCTAGCGTCGTTAAAGAAATGGTTGAGAATGCGGTCGACTCGGGGGCATCGCGTGTTGATGTGATGCTTGAGAAAGGGGGAGCTGATCTCGTTCGTGTCGTTGACAATGGCTGCGGCATCCGGGCCGAACAGCTGCCTCTGGCAATTACGAATCACGCCACGAGCAAGATTGAAACTGCCGAGGAGTTGTTCGAAGTTGGAACACTTGGTTTCCGTGGCGAAGCACTTGCTTCTATCGCATCGGTCAGCCGGCTAACGATCCGCAGCCGTCCGCATGGTGAAGAGGGTGCTGAGCTAATTGTTAACGGCGGTGCTGTCGAACCAGTCGCACCGGCTGGTTGCCCTGAAGGGACAACCATCGAGGTCCGCGATCTGTTTTATAATACACCCGTTCGACAAAAATTCTTGCGCACTGCCCAAACGGAAGCGGGCCATGCGACCGAGGCATTTACTCGCATCGCTTTAGCCCATCCTTCGGTTCACTTCACACTCACGCACAACGGCCGATTGCTGCATGATCTTCCTGCAATCGAAGAAGACCCGACATCTTCACGCGATTCATTTTTGCAAGCATGGCGTGGCCGCATTGCTTCGCTCTTTGGTGATGAACTTGCTGAAAGCTTGATCGCCATCGACAGCGAAGATGTTCGTGATGATGGCCAAGTTGTTCGCCTAGAGGGGTTTGTTGCTGCACCGACGCATAGCCGGTCGCATACAAAGCTTCAGTACCTGTTACTCAACGGCCGAGCGATCCGTGACCGAACTTTACAGCACGCCTTAAGTGAAGCTTACCGAGGATTGCTACTAACTGGTAGAAAACCGATCTGCTTTCTCCGTTTGCTAATGCCACCTTCGCTTGTCGATGTGAACGTGCATCCCATGAAGCTCGAGGTTCGGTTTGCTGAATCAGGTCCACTTTACAGCCAACTGCTCGGTACGCTTCGTTCAAAGTTCTTGTCGACCGATTTACGTGCGGGTGCTCCAGTCAATGAAAGCACTGGTTCTGAAGCTGATGAAATTCGGTCGGCAGTTGATGAGGGTGCAAGTGATCTTGCTAACTGGGCAAAGCAAAGCTTTCGTCAACAACGTTTTGATCAAGCCGAGTCAGGACCTTCATCGGCAAGAACTCCTCCCTCATCGTATGGCACAGGCGGAGAACGCCCGTTTAAGCCATATCCGAACGGAGGTGAACCGCTTACGCTGCACCAATTCAATCGTGACGCGATTCCGGATAGCCAATTTAACACGACAGCAACGGCAACCAGTTCGTCTCCCATCACACACACGGCGCATGACGATTCCACGCCCCATCTGTCCAACCGTGCGAAAGCGATTCAACTTCATAACTGTTATTTGATCGTTGAAACCGCCGAGGGAATGGAAGTTATCGACCAACATGCGATGCATGAAAGAGTGCTCTATGAGCAACTCCGAGAGCGGGTTCTTTCTGGGCCTGTGGAGACACAGAAGCTTTTGGTCCCTGAACCGGTTGATCTCACCCCGGCTGAGGCGGCCGCGGTGTTGGAACAATCCGCACTGTTTAAGCAGATTGGTCTCGAAGTACAACCATTCGGTGGTGATACCGTTTTAGTAGCCTCGGTACCGGCGATTTTAAGGGTTGCCAAACCTGCCGAACTACTACGTGAGATGGCAAACCTACTGCTGGAAAGTAGCAAGGAACCCGAGACTCGCGACCTTTGCGACGAGTTGCTTCATTCCATGAGCTGTAAGGCAGCAGTTAAGTATGGCGATCCTCTTACCGAAGAAGAGGTCCAAGCCCTCTTAGCTTCGCGCCAGGAGACAGAAAACCACCATCACTGCCCTCACGGCCGCCCTACTTCGATTCTGTTTAGCCGAGAAGAGCTAGACCGTAAATTCCAGCGAATCTGATTTCCTAGGATCTGATCTTTGGGAGGATTTCGCTTTACTGGCTATTTGCTTGTCCCGGCACGGCAAGTGGTCTAATATCGTATATCTTTCTTCTTCAATTCGAATGCCACACGCGGGACGAAAAGTCGGATGATTAAGCAACCCCTTTCACTTGTTGTCACCCTTATTACGTTGTCACTTGTATGTCACGCCGAGGCACGTACCTGGAAATCAGCTTCGGGTAATTACACCATTGAGGCAGATCTTGTTGCATTCACCGAAGAGAAGGTGATCCTCCAACGGGAGGATAAGCAGCTTGCTTCGGTAGAGATCAAACAACTCTCCAACGCCGACCAAACGTACCTTGCTTCGGACGAAGCTCGTATCAAGACCGAAGAGCTTCATAACGGCAAACAGACGTGGACCACTAAAGGGGGCGTTACGATTATCGGCAAAGTGGTCAACTTTGTTAGCAAAGACGTGACGATCACTCGCCGACGTGGCAACCTTTACGTTAACGATCGCAAGTTCAGTAACCTGCCAAGAGTCTATCAGTTGATCGTTCCTAAGATCGTCGGCCACTACGAAAACAACCTTGTCGATGATGAAAAGAAACTTGAAAGTTGGCTCATTCGACAAGAAGGAGGACCCTTAGTTTCTTACAAAGTCGATGGTGTGAAGCTTGAGTTCGAAAACGGAGACATGTACGGAATCCCTTTCTTCTTGCTGAAGGACGAGGATGCCAGAATCCTGAAAGCAACATGGGACGAATGGACCGACAAAGATACCAGCTATGGTGAACGCTCTAGCATTGCAGGCGAACTCCGTTCACTCGCAGCAGCGCGTCAGCAGGATGCAGCAGTCGATCGTCAAATCGCTCAATTGCAACTTGGCATGCAAGCTGTTGATGCGGGCGTCACCTCTCTCTGGGAAGTAACGCTCTACCCAGCTGCGGGCAACTATGGCAGTCCCTTGTGGGTTGTTGTCCCAGGACGCGACAGCCGTGTCGCTACGAACAACGCACTCTCTAGAAACCCAGGCTACCTTGCAGGCCCTGTGCGTAGGGTTAGCCGTTAAGGAATAACGCAGATCAATGAGCGATGTAGAACTCCCGTTGATCTTAGTGCCAGGTATGGGCGCTAACCAGGATATCTATGCCGCCCAGATACTTGCGATACCGAACCTTTCGGTGATCGATTGGTTGCAGCCCGAGGATTCAGAAGACCTTGCAAGTTACGCTCAACGCCTAGCTGAGCGCTACGATCCAGGAAAACCTTGCCTTGTAGGTGGTGCTTCGTTTGGTGGTATCGTTGCCCAAGAAATGGCCAAGCATATTCCAGCAAAGGCCTGCATACTGATTGGAAGTATCAAAGATCCTAGTGAAGCACCCTGGTGGTTTCACTCGCTGAGACCTTTAAGTGGACAAACCAACCTTATGCCACTTAAACTGCTTCAGGCTTCTGCAGGAACAAGCTGTGAATTTCCGGGCCTCAATAGCAACAAAGAGATCAGCTCCGTCCTTCGGCAATTCTCTCGTTCAGACAGAGAGCTCATGCAATGGTCTATGCAGGAAATCTTACGTTGGCAAGGATTATCAACCCACATTGAGACCTACCGTATCCATGGTGATTTGGATCCAATCTTTCCAATTGGCAAGATTTTGGCTGACTATGTCGTCGAGAAAGGTCGGCATGTCATCTCAGCAAGTCACCCAGAAGAGGTTACAAATTTCTTGAAATCAATCCTTACCAAGACTTCTTTGGCACAAGAAGCCTAGTTTTACACACTTTTAACTATGGGCTAGAGATTCTCGGCGTTTCTAGCGACAATGGAGGTCTCGGCAGGCTGTAGGTGGGTCGGTCGATTAGGAACATCACCCAACGTATCTAACCCTATGATCTGCGTAAGCATTGGCCGTAGCCGACATAAACATGTTCTTGCCGAACATCGCCACTTAGCTGAAGAAGGCGCCCAGCTCGTTGAGCTTCGCCTTGACTACATCAGCTCGCGCGTCAACATGCAGCGATTGCTAACGGACCGCCCTACGCCAGTCATCATCACCTACCGCCGTGAGGAAGATGGTGGCAAATTCACCGGCACCGAAGAACAACGACTGATGATGCTTCGCGAGGCGATTGTCCTAGGAGCCGACTACGTCGACCTGGAAGAAGACATTGCCGATAAAGTTCCTCGCTACGGCAAAACCAAACGGATCATCAGCTACCACAATTTCCGCCACACGCCTGATGATCTTGAAGGACTCCATAAGCGGATGGCTGACATGGATGCCGACGTGGTGAAAATCGCTACGATGGCACAGAGCCCACTCGACAATGTTAGGATGCTCGACCTGCTGAAAAGCACCGACATCCCCACCGTCGGATTATGCATGGGCGACATCGGCACCGCTTCGCGGATCCTTGGATCGAAGTTTGGTGCTCCCTTCACTTACGCCACGTTCCATCACGAACGAGCTCTTGCCCCGGGGCAGTTAAGCTTCCAGCAAATGCACGATGTTTATCGCTACGATTCAATCAATGCCGACACAAAGATCTACGGCGTGATTGCCGACCCGGTAGCTCATAGCCTTAGCCCGTTGATTCACAACGCAGCATATGGAGCGGAAGGTCGCAATGCGGTATACGTTCCCCTTCGCGTACCGATGGATTCGCTCGAAGACTTCATGCAGGCACTGCCTGACCTTTGCCTTGAAGGCTTGAGTGTAACGCTGCCTCACAAGGAATCGATCGCTGGTCATCTGACAAAAATTGACCCTGCGGCAAAAGGTATCAAAGCCGTTAATACGGTCGCCTTCCGCAACGAAGATATTGTTGGTTTCAATACCGACTACAAAGCAGCGATGGATTCGCTGGAGATGGCACTCGGAGCCGAGAAGCCGAGTTCGCCCTCGGAAGGTGAAGAAAGCCCACTTGCTGGACGCCGTGTCACGGTGCTTGGTGCCGGCGGTGTCTCACGTGCAATCCTCTACGGTTTGCAAAAACGTGGGGCTCGTACCACGGTCACCAACCGTACACGTGAACGAGCCGATCAGCTTGCCAAAGAATTTGACTGTAAAGCAGTTGACTGGCAAGCTCGCTACACGAACCCGGGCGAAATTGTTATCAACTGCACGCCGCTAGGAATGCATCCAAATGTTGATGACACACCGTTTAGCAAATCATATCTCAAGCCAAACATGGTGGTATTTGACACGGTTTACAATCCAGAAACGACACTTCTAATCAAGGAAGCTCGTGAGCATGGCTGCAAAGTGGTGACCGGCGTCGACATGTTTGTTGGCCAAGCCGAGCTTCAATACTACCTCTTCACCGGCGTGAAGCCACCTGAAGGGGTCATGCGTGAAGCATTGAAACGAGCGACTGGACCCGTAAAGTTCTAGGAAGCGATCGTGCCCATTCTGCTTGCCGGATATCGTGGAACTGGTAAATCGACTCTAGGTCGCCTGCTGGCTGACCGTCTGAGTTGGACCTTTGTCGACGCAGACGACTTGATCGAAGAACGCGCTGGTCGCACGATTGCAGAGATATTCCAAGCCGATGGGGAAGAGACGTTCCGTGACCTGGAAGAGGAAGTCGTCTGCGATCTTTGCCAAGCGGAGAAGACGATTGTCGCCCTTGGCGGGGGCGCCATCCTTCGTGAGTCGAGCCGAAATCGGATCAAAGCCGCCGGCCCTGTGGTCTATTTGACAGCTGAGCCAGAGGAGCTCGCCCTTAGAATTGCCTATGACGCCAGCAGCGAAAGCCGACGTCCTAGCCTCACTGATAATAAAGATTTGCTTGCCGAGGTGAAGGAAGTCTTGACCTTCCGTCAGCCCCTCTACGAAGAATGTGCTACGATAACCGTATCGACCCAAGACTGGTCGCCCGAGGATTTGGCTGATGAAGTGCTCAGTCAGCTCCACACTGCTGGCCACCTATAACGTGTTTTTGATAACGCCCGAACAAGGAACGAGAACGCCATGGAATGGCAGATGATAATCATCTTTCTTGTTGCTACCCTCGCAGCCTCTTGGGCCAATGCAGCCTGTTACGCCTGGGCGTGGAACTACCGTCGTATCTCTCCCTGGCAAGCGACGCCCGAAGGAGTTGGCAAGCGAGGTTGGCTTGATCGGATCCCCATCTATGGATGGCTTCGGCTAAGACGTGATGGCAAGAAACTTGGCAAAGGCTTCTGGATTCGACCCATGGTGGTCGAACTTCTCTTTGGCATTGCGATGGTTTGGCTTTACCACTGGGAAGCGGTTGATTTGCGGCTTTTCATGCCAGAGTCTGGACTAGCGACAAATGCTTCTGCCGAGATGCATAGCTTCGGCTTCCAGGGATTTTTGCTCCACGCGATTCTCGCTTGGCTAATGCTGGTTGCCACGCTAATCGACATCGATGAAAAGACCATCCCCGACATGATCACCGTGCCTGGGACCTTGATTGGCCTTGTCTTATTGACCTTCTTTCCCAACGGACTCTTACCAGAGATAACCTACAACAACGTCGAGCCGTTGATGAGCACTCCGGTCACCTTTAATGGCCCTCAGGTGAAGGATGCAGAATTTGGCTTGGCTTGGCTTCGTTCGGTTCACATCACTGCTCCAAACTCATGGGCTAGATTGCTTGAGGGGGGAAAACGCCCTGCCCTGCTCATTGGGCTCGCCTGCTTTTGGTTCTGGTGCTTTGCCCTCACCCCCCGACGACTGCACACAAGAAGGGGCATCCTGTTTGGCCTTGCCATCGTTACGCGCCGTGTCCTTCGAACGATGCGTTCGACGCCGCTTAGAGAAATCTTACTTGCAGGAACCTTGCTGATCGCCATGGTATGGTTTGGTGGCGGCGATGCTTGGCGTGGTCTGCTGTCAGGCCTTGTTGGCATGATCATCAGCGGCGGTATTGTTTGGTCCGTGAGGATTATCGCCTCACTAGCACTTGGCAAAGAGGCGATGGGATTTGGCGATGTGACACTTATGATGATGGTCGGCGCCTTCATCGGCTGGCATCCAGGTCTATTGATCTTCTTCTTCGCCCCCTTTGCAGGTGTTGTGATTGGCATCTTGCAGCTAGTGCTACGCCATGATGACGTCATTCCCTACGGACCATTTCTTTGCTTAGCAACCTGTTTTGTTGTCGTTCGATGGTTTGACCTGTGGGGCTACGTTGCTCCCTTCTTTTCCTACGGAACGCTCGTTCCGATTGTGATGATCGTATGCCTGCTGATGATGGGCGTCCTCCTGGGACTTATACGATTGTTCAAGACTCGGGTGCTTGGGATAAGCGATAGTTAAGCATCATGCTTGGCTGCCAAACCATTTCCGATCTTCGACAAGATGCCGAACTCATTCGCTCGGGGCGATATGGAGTGATCGAAACCTGCGCTGGTGATTTCTCACATCTTACGCTTCGTCCCTGGCCAACGCTGTTTTCTTTGCGTGAACTCATACCACTTACTGATCGCTGGAAGCCCAACGGCACATCGGACCGCTGTCGACTGTATTACAACCAACCGCGTGGACATGAAGACTTTCTGGCCCTACGATACGTTGCTTGCACCGAAGGGACCAGCTACGCCACCTTTCGTGCTGCACTAAAAACGCTTGATTTGGTAGCAGAATTCAAAAAGACACATGCCCTGCTCTGCGATGCGTCAAACCGCCGGCTATCCGAACGTTTTTTACGCCGCCAAGGCTGGGAACCCCACGCACCGCAATGGGGTCGGCGGAACTATATCCGTCGATTGCGTGATGCTGTCACCGGCAAACCAATTGCGTGCTAGCACCTACTTAAGGCGGTCTTGGCCCGCGGTAGGCAGCTTGCTACTCTTCGCCTTCGGATAGGCCCTTTCCCTTGGTGTGCGTATGCTCCGCCCGCTAATCTGCATGTTGATAATCGTTACCTTGGCATCCGTGTCAGGCTGCGGTCGCGTCGTCTTTCGACCTGAACAGCAGCAAGCGATGACGATCACCCCGCAGCAGCAACAGTTGATCGCCCAACAACAGCAAGAGCTTCAGCAACGGGCCAATCAACTCGACTTGGACAATCAAGAACTTGAAACCTTGCTTGCACAGTCGCGTCAACAGACACAGCTTCTCAGTGAGCAAATCTCAGCAACGCAGGGTCAGCTTAAGGCTACGACCGATCGACTTGCTGCGACTCAGAAGAACAACCAAGAGCTACAGAATCGTACCCAAGCGCTTGTTGCCTCGGCACGCCAGCCGATTGGGGCATCGATTCGTCCAAACAGCACCTTGCTGCAGCCAATCCAGCTTAGTAACACCCCTGGCGTTGACGTCCGCCAGGATGGGGATGTCATCCGAGTAAGTATTTCTGCCGATAAGCTTTTCTATACGGCATCGCCGCAAATGCTTCCTACGGGTCAACAATTGGTTCAGGGAGTGGTTGCTGAGTTGATGAATCACTACCGTGATCACCTCATTGGTATCGAAGGTCACACCGACGGGGCGCCAATTACCAATAGTCAGTATCCGAGTGCCCACCATTTGTCCGTAGCCCAGGCAACCTCGGTCTACGATACGCTCCAACGTTCGGGTGTTCCTCCGAAGCAAATGTTTGTCATCGGCCATGGCGCTAACCATCCAGTCGTTTCCAATGCCACGGAAGCAGGCCGAACGAAAAACCGCCGGATGGAACTGGTTGTCTATCCCGAAACAGTTCGCCAACGATAAACGACCTGGGCGAGATAAGTACCGAGGGCTAGGGTACTTGCACTTCGGAGGCTAGAATAAGGCCTGTCATCCTTCCCAAAGATCCCCCCCTGCAACCTCTGACGGCCGACTATGATCGCCCTTGTTAACTACGGAATGGGCAACCTACGCAGCGTTCAAAAGGGACTTGAGCGTGTTGGGCACGAAGCGATCATCACGGATGATCCCCAGGTAGTCGCAAAGTCTGAGCGGGTTATCTTGCCAGGCGTTGGTGCTTCAGCTGATGCACTCCAGGCAGTTCGTGAGCGGGGTTTAGAAGATCCTATCAAGGAAATCGTCAACTCAGGTCGCCCCTTTCTTGGCATCTGCCTTGGGCTGCAATTGCTATTTGAGACTAGCTACGAAGATGGCGAGCATCAGGGCCTTGGCATTCTGCCTGGTAAAGTGATTCCCTTTGATATCGACCCCGCACTAAAGGTTCCTCACATGGGCTGGAACCAAGTCCATTACAAGCACAAAGCGCCGATATACGAAGGGATTGCTGACCAATCCCACTTTTACTTTGTGCATGGCTATCATGTTGAGACCCCCGATGATTCCATCATTGCAACAGTAACAGACTACGGTGGGCGATTCTGCTCAAGCGTCTGGCGTGACAACCTCTTTGCTACCCAATTTCATCCGGAGAAGAGCCAAACGCTTGGTCTTCAAATCCTTAAGAATTTTGCCGAGCTCGTTCCGACCTCGGTGTGACGTTGGGCTATTTCTGCTAGATCGGAGTTCCGGTAATAACGGCTGTGTCGTCTGATAGGGATGCGCAAAAAAGCCGTGTCATTCAGCCACCGATTTAGTAACGACCGCAGTCGTTTCTCTGACCTATCTTTTAAGTGTGGAGTGTTGTTTCTCATCCCACCCTATGAGTTAGTCAGACATGTCTGAAAAGAACCGAAAAACGAATCTTGTTGATCACGAGATCCAAGGCGCGCTAGCCAAGCGGATGGCGATGCACTGGGTCTTTTTCCTCGCTGTTGTTTTGGTTTTATCTGCTGCCCTGCAATGGTTGAGCAATCCGTTTACTTCCGTAAATGATTTACTTTCCAACCTTTGGGCAACCCAAGCACCCATTCTATTAACGATGCTTTGCCTGATTCCGGTCTTTATTTATGACTCAATCAAGCTGAGCAATAAGCTGGTTGGCCCGATGGTTAGAATCCGTCGAGCAATCCGATCGCTTGCTGCGGGAGAAAAAACTCCCCCAGTTTCGTTACGTAAAGGTGACTTTTGGAAAGATATGGCAGAGGATCTCAATCGTGCGATCGACGCCTACCAAGAACCACAATCGCCAACAAACTCCTCCGAAGAACTTGCTCTTTCATCTTGAGAATTCAAAGTGTTTAAGCTAACCCGTAAAACACGACAAGAAGATCGCAACGGTATCGCTGCAACCGAGTTTGCTGTCTGCTTACCAGTGCTAATGCTTATCTTGATGGGAGTTCTCGAAACGTGCTCGATGATCTTCCTGAAGCAATCGTTGGCAGTTGCTGCGTACGAAGGTGCCCACACGGCTGTACAAGCGGAAGCAACGGCGGCTGATGTGATCGCTACCTGCAACTCGATCTTGGCTGACCGTGGCGTCAACGGAGCCAACGTCGTCGTCACGCCAAACGATCTGAGTTCAATCGACCCAGGTGAATACATTCGAGTTGAAGTAAATGCCCCAACGGCTGCAAACCGAGTTGCACCGGTTAATGTATTAGGAAACCAAACCCTTCGCTCTGAAGCAGTTTTTGTGAAAGAGATATAAGCACCTCTCATCTCCATTGTTTTATAGGCCTCTCATCATGTTTAACACCAACCAACATCAACCTTCGTCACGTCGCGGGGCCATTGTGGTCTTAGTCGCACTCTTAATACCAATTGTCGTTGTCTTGGCGGCATTTGCAGTGGACGTCGCGTGGATGCAGTTGGTGCGTACGGAACTGCGTACAGCTACCGACGCGGCTGCTCGTGCAGCGGCGAAAGAGCTTTCGCTTGAGCAAGACGTCCGAGATGCTCGGCGCGCAGGCAAACGTGCCGCTCGTCAGAATTTGGTTGCTGGTGAACCCTTACTACTGAGAAATCGTGATATTCAGTTTGGATTATCAACCCAAAGTAACTCAACTCAACGTTTCACGTTCACCCCAGGTGGCGACCCCATCAACGGCGTCCGTGTCACCGGAGCCCGCAATGCAGCTTCTCGTGGAGGTGACGTAAACCTATTCTTCGGAGGTGTCTTGGGGACTGGAAATTTCGAACCGGTTCATGAAGCGAACTCAACTGTCTTAGACCGAGATATTTGCTTGGTCATCGACCGTTCTGGTTCTATGGGCCTTGATATTAATTTCGCCGGTACCGGGAACGGCCAGAACTGTGGCCCACTCGCAGAGAACACACGGTTTTTTGCATTAGCCTTGGCGGTACAAGCGTTCCTGCAAGAGCTTGAAGATACTTACCCCGAAGAACGCGTCGCTTTAGCAAGTTACAGTACCAATACCTCCCGAAATTGCCCAGTCAACGGAAACTTTAGCTTCAGCACGGCAAGCTTAGATCAACAGCTAACGCTCGACTATTCCCAGGTCACATCGACCATGGATGATTTCATCTTCCGGGGTATTGGTGGTGGTACAGCAATCGGTGCTGGATTACAAGAAGGCATTGATGCTTTAGAAGATGCTCGCCCCTTTGCCATCAAAACCATTGTGCTCATGACCGATGGTCGTCACAACTCGGGCACCAGCCCTGAAACCATTGCGCACAATGCTGCGGCGGCAGATGTCGTTATTCATACGGTCACCTTTAGTCCAAACGCTGATATCAATCGTATGCAGACAGTTGCCTCGATTGGTGGCGGCCAACACTTCCATGCTGATACCGCCGTGGACCTGGCGATTATCTTCCAAGAAATTGCTCGCACACTCCCCGTGCTGCTAACGGAATAATTTAACCATGCGATTATTCAAGAACCAAAAGTCAAGTGATCGACTCGGCGCTACCACGGTGGAATTTGCCATCGTGGCGCCTATCTTCTTCTTGATTGTTTTCACGATGTTTGAATTTGCTCGGCTAAATGTGATTCGTCACACCGCCGACAACGCTGCCTATGAAGCAGCACGTACCGCTATCGTCCCAGGAGCTACCGCTGCTGAAGCGACCGCCAAAGCAAACGAGATCCTCAGTATTCTTGGTACTCGTGGAGCGAATGTCACCGTTTCACCAAGTGTAATTGGTGAGAATACTCCAGAAGTTACCATCGAGATCGATATTCCGATGAGCCAGAACGGGTGGGTGGCTCCAAAATTCACAAGCGGTAGAACGCTTCATGCTGAATCGACTTTACGAACCGAACGAGTACAAACTCGTTAGTTCAATTATTGATAGCATGTCGATGAGTCATACCTAAGGGCTGGACAACAGTCATATTTGAGTGGAAACTCTAATTACTAAAACAGTTTCCTCTGCCCCGCCCTTCATTCGTGCCCAAGCTACCTCACACCACGGATATTACCGGTAAGCTTGTTGTTCTAGGAACAGGGACAAGCGTCGGCGTTCCAATGATTGGTTGTGATTGCGGTGTTTGCCTTAGCCGTGATCCAAAGAACAACCGGACACGCTGCAGTGTGATTCTTGGGCTCCCTGAAGGGAATCTATTGATCGACACAGCTCCCGACCTACGTCATCAGTTGCTGAGAGAACAAATTGGAATCGTTCATGCCGTCCTCTACACCCACGAACATGCCGACCATCTGTTTGGGCTAGACGACTTACGTCTGATGCAATTCTATCTTGGTCGGCCCATTACGCTTTACTGCGAAGAGTCGGTCGAAGCTCGCATCCGAAAAGCCTTCGACTACGCATTCAAAGAACTCCCCAATCTTCATAAGGGAGCAATTCCTAAGATTGAATTCCAACGCATCGGACCGACTGATGAGCCCACTGATTTAGGCGATGGCCAAGCAGAAACGTGGCCTAAGATAGAGGTACTCGGGGCTTCGATCACAGCTGTCCGACAGCTGCACGGGCCGAACTTTGAATCGCTCGGATTCCGCGTCGGAAACGTCGCCTACTGTACTGACTTGAGTGAGATGCCCGATGCAAGTAAGGCCCAGCTGAAAGAGTTGGATGTACTGATTCTTGACGCCTTAAGACCATCAGGACACGTTACACACCTTAGCATCGACCAGGCGGTAGACCTTGCCACGGAGCTTGGGGCGAAGCAAGTCTACTTAACACACATGTCATGCGACGTTGATTACGCGTTACTTGATGCCGAATTACCTGAGCATATTAGCCCCGCCTATGACGGGCTGACAATCACACTGAGTTGAATCGATGCGTCGTTTAGCTTAAATCAGGGCATCGGTTTGGAATCGCTTTTTACAATCGCCACTTTGTTCTCACGCAATAGTCGCAGGTAATCGACGACAATCGTGATCGCTTCTTGATTGTAGTGATGTTCCATATCAATGATTGGCCGATCAACGCCGTTTAGCTCCTCGGCCATCTCTTCGTTTTCTTCCTTCGCAGCTTCAATCTGTTCGCGCTCAGCAAGATACTTTTCAAGATTAAGCGTTACCGTTTGCTTTTCTTTTTGCTCTTCAAGGTAATCGATCAGGTTGATGTCTTTTTGGAAATCTTCAGAAGTCGTAACTCGTTCGTCAGACAACTTCTGCAATACCTCACCAACTCGGCCACCAGACATACCCAGTTGGTCGTGAATGAGTGGTCGGACCCGATTGAACTCAAGAGCATGATCCATCTCAGCCTCGGTAATCCCTTTTAAGTGGTCCGTCGCTGAAGGAATGATCACGTCAGCCAGGACGCCACGTCCTTGTGTACTGTCACCACCAGGGCGATAGAACTGTTGAATGGTTAGCTTCAAAGCACCCCAGTTAGGCTTGTTACCAAAGCTAAACAGACGATCGCTTAGGTCAAAGACTTGCTGAACGGTCCCTTTACCATGAGTTGCTTGGTCACCGATGATGATCCCTCGACCATAGTCTTGAATCGCACCAGCAAAGATTTCACTTGAAGAAGCGCTGAACTTGTTCGTCAGCACAGCCAAGGGACCCTCCCAAACGAGCCCAGGAGATCGGTCATCAAGCGAGCGAGGGCGGCCACTCGAACCTTGTACCTGAACAACCGGTCCTTGATCAATGAAGAGGCCTGTCAATTCAACGGCCTCTTGAAGCGAACCACCTCCATTGAATCGAAGATCGACTACTACGATATCGATGTTATCTTGCTGGAAACCTTCCAGAAGCCTACGTACGTCACGAGCGCAGCTACGATAGTTTGGATCCCCTTTGCGGATACCTTCAATATCGACATAGAAACTTGGAAGGTTGATCACACCGACACGGTAAGGAGTCCCGTCGGTACGTTCTCCCCACTCAACGACCTCGCTGCGGGCCTCTTGATCCTTCAGTTCGATCTTATCACGTGTGATAATGTACTCATCTAGGATCTTTGGATTATCAGCGGGCTTAACCTGCAAGCGGACAATTGTCCCACGCTTGCCACGGATTTTTTTGACGACGTCGTTAATTCTCATATCAACAACGTCTTCAATTTCACCATTGGTTCCTTGCCCTACACCAATAATGACGTCACCCTTCTTAAGTTTGCCATCGCGGTCGG
This sequence comes from Botrimarina sp., assembly GCA_965263145.1. Lineage (GTDB taxonomy): Bacteria > Planctomycetota > Planctomycetia > Pirellulales > Lacipirellulaceae > CAYGQU01. The sequence goes on along the minus strand of OZ253585.1, from coordinate 3,713,116 downwards.
CGGCACCACCGGCGACGATCTCATAAACTTCGGTGTACCCATCTTCGCTGCGGAGTGTGGCTCCAATACCGTCAAGCTCTAGGCTCATATCGATGTTGAAATTGTCTAGCGTTGTCGGTGACATATATGTCGAGTGTGGATCAAACCCCTTTGTCAAAGCTGACAAATAGATCTCAAGCAAATCATCGTTACTTGTTTGCTCCCAACGCTTCAAAACGTTTCGGTATCGCTTACGAAGTTTCTCTTTTGCTTCTTCAATTTCTACTTCATCAGCAAGTTGAACTAACAAGTCGTACTTAACACGTTTACGCCAATTGTTTTGAGCTTCTGCAGGCGACTTAGCGTATTGCATCGTGTCTCGGTCGGAGATCATATTTTCATCAACCGTGAAGTCATGCTCTGCGTCAACCATCTCGGTTGAATACTTGGTTCGCTCTTGAACCCGAATCATGAAACGATCAAAGACAATGTGGGCAAATTGAATATCGCCTTTTGAGATGAAGTCATCTAGCTTGGTCTTGTACTTGGTGAATTCATCAACGTCAGATTGGAAAAAGTAAAGCTTCAGAGGATCAAGTGACTTCAAGAATGTATCGAGGCAACGACTCGACATTTCGTCGTCGATCAGATGCTTTGAAATATGCTTCTGCTCAACAAGCAGTTCGATGATTTTCGTAATCTGTCGATCTTGCTTGGTTTGGCCAGTTGGTCTGGCTGAAGCGGTATTGGCTATCAAGCAAACAGAACTAAGAGCCAAAACGGCTAAGGTTAAGCGGCAAATAGAGGATCTTTTATACAAATCAGCTGCGAGAAGAGGCATAACGGTCTATTCGAGGATGTAAGTGATCTGAATCAGGTGAGGCATTGGTGTACACCAAGCCGCAAAACTTAGCCAAATTAGCTAGTTCGCACGATAGCGTTGCATTGCCACAGCGGCAAGGGCAGCGTGGCTAGCCGTATGCTGTTTGGCATCTCAACAATTACGCTGTTAAATGCCAAGCTGTTCAAACTACCTAATTTGCTGCTAAGTAGACGTTAAACGCACGAAGGGAGTTCCATAAGCAGCTACCTGCGATCATCCCCCCGTTTTGTGGGGTGCTCGCTAGAATCTAATTCAGAGCTCGACATTCGTATCTTCGATGTCTTGCATAGCTGCTTCAGCTCGACGAAGGAGTCTCAAAAGACGTCGAGGTTGTTCTTCTTCCTCTGAATCGTCCTCATTTTCTCTAGGCGGACGCCTTCTTTTCTCCTCTTCACGGTCCTCTGACTCATCTGGCCGATTTCTTGGGTCTTGCTGAGGTCTTTGCTGAGTTCTCTGCTGTGGCCATTCTGGTACGGGTCTCGTTTGAAATTGCTCACGAGGAATGATTGATCGAGGGCTGGGTTGAATGGGAGCTGATTCAAGTCGTGATCGGAACCGTTCTCGAAGAGTATCGATAATCCGATTCACCGACGGACTGCCAGCTTGCATGAGTGTCGTCGTAGTCCAACGTGCTACCACGCCTGTTTGCCGATACTCTGCTTCGCTTGCCATTACGAGTCCGCCGGGTACCGCATCGGTTTGAAGCTCAAAGCGATCACGTCGGCCTCCGCCTGCAAGCTTGTGAGTCGTCACAAGGTGATGCCCGGATTCAAGGCGATCTCCTACCAACACAGGAAGACCATCCTGGGCGAGACGAGTCTCTAATTGTGAAACAATCTGACCATTGATTTCATCCCGTCGAACACGACGTAATACATGCGGGGATTGTTCTGAACTGTAATAGATTTGCTCAAGGCGTTTTCCTTGATCGATAGGAGTTTCAAGTTCCCAGATGGTGCAGGGAACCGCTTGTCCATGTCGATTGATTGTTGTTGTATCTAGTTGTCGAATCGCAGCAGGCGAAACAACGCTATCGTTAACCAGCTGTAAGGTAACTTCTTGTACCGCGGTGGGCAGTTGCTTTCCTTCAACTTGGACGATCGACTCCACACGGAGGCGATAATCGGATAACGACTTGCTTACTAAAGTTTCACGACGCAAGGAGGTTGTCTGCCCGATCAACAAACCGTTTTCGTCGAATGATTCGGTGCGAACCTGTAGCTCACGCCAAGCGCCCAAATCAAACCTTGTCCAAGCATGCTGATCATTGGGAATGGTCCAGCTGATTAGCGGCTTGGTAGATTGGATTGATGGTTTTGGTGAGGGAAGAGTTTCCGTTGCAATTGAAGGGGTCGATGGCTTGGGAGGAGTAGCCTGAGGGCTTGTCGTTTTCTGCTTAGGAGCAGATAGGCCGGTTGCACGACCTGATGGACTACTCACTTTGGGCTGAAGCAATGGGGGAGCTTGCTCAGCAGCATCGGTAATGATTGACCGTTCCTGGACAGGTGCCTCGGTTGGAACCTGCGCTGAACCATTCGATGCGAATAACAGGAGAGCTACGCTTAAGCATGTGTATTTGAGATTAACACACATATTCAATGGCAAGATGGCATTCATTACAGGAATCGCTTCGCGGAGGGCTAGTGTAGGATGGGACAGGCATTCTAACCATCACCAACTTACAGATGGACCGTCCAACCCCCGAAACACGCTAAAAAACACGATTCTCAACCAGACAGTTCTGCGCTAAAACGATCAAGAATCGCTTGATCTTCCCTCGGTAAAAGGGTTCTCAAATCAAGAATTAGCTTGTCTGACTTGTCCTTGCCGTGGGTGTGAATATCAGACAATTTTTGTGGCATGAAATCATCGTCGACTGTTTCGATGCGCAGCCCCCATGAGGGGAGCCCCTCTAACCCTTCGGCAAAAATTGATTGATCGATCTCGATTCCCTCGGCATGCGAAACAGAATCTGTTGCATTCAGCAGCACGGCCAATCTATCCGCTCGAATCTGCAGATTATCAACAGGCGTATCGAGTAATCCCATAACAGGATGAGTAAATGGAAGTTGTTCAGCATTTTGAAAAAGATCTACCATGACTGATAACCACTGCAAATCCGTATCGCTTGGCAAGTGTCTATTCTGCTGAAGGGTAGCCTCGCAACTCTCAACCAAATTGGTATCCCCTGCTAACAAACCAACGGGTGGTCCACCAACGAGGCCGTCACCTCTCAGCAGAACGAGATCCGCTCCGAATTGCCTGGCCGACTCGACGGACATTCTTGATGCTCCCATCGGTCCAGGTAACTCACACGGCGCTGAATCAGCTAAGGCGACGACCAGCTTAGTATTCGCTCGTTTCAACTCTTTAATGGTAGATTTCCAATCGACCTCTTGCTCGGCAAAGCAACGAATCGCTTCGGGCCCAAGATAGATGGCGTTCACATTTTCTTGTGTTGTAGCTTCGATCAGTTCTTGAACGATGATCTTAGAAGCGGTTCCGACTTCCTGCACCTTCGTACCAAACTCTAGGGCTAGATCTAAAAGCCTCGTATTGGGGTCAAGCGTGCCAATATCAACCCGCCCAACAAGCAGGGAGTCCGTGTTTGCAAAGAATGCCGCATGGGCTGTAGTGTAGCTAGTAGCAAACGCAGTTCGGTTTGCTTTGGTTAGTTTTTTGAATAACGAAACGACATCTTCATATAAAGTTTCCTTACACCCAAAACTACCTGTTTGGTCGGCGATAGAACGCCTAAACGAATCAGGCAACGGCAGCTGATAACGCAGCCCTTCATTGCCATGAAGTTTACCGGTTCCGTTTATCACTGAGCCAATCGAGGCTGATTGTGGTTGGCGGATGAAGCCAACTAACCGATCGACTAATTCGCTTGAGGAAGTTTCACGCCACTGATCGGCCTGCCGAGAGATCTCTTTTGTAAGGTGGGCAATCGCTTCACGCGCCCGAGTCGTAATCGCAGAATTGCTAAGCGATTCCTTGGCAGCATTTAGTTGAGGATTTTCAAGTAAATCCTCAATCGAGGGAAGTTTATCGATCAACTCTTTTGGTAGCATTGCCATGAGAAACTCAGATCAAAAAAAGGAGCATCAAGCTAACTCTAGCTCGACGCCCCTTTTGTAGGTTGATTCGATATAAATTTCTACTCTCACCCGGAGAGCTTCTTAGCAATTTCTATCGCTGGACGGTTCCAGGTCGTTCTTGTGCAAGAAATTCTGTCACGGTTCGTGAACCTTCCGGCTTGGGTTCAGGGCCGAACATGCGAGACCAAAAACCGGGTTCTTTGTTGTTGGCAACTTGGGTGTTACTTGGTTGACTGCTTGGAGTTATGCGTGCGATTCCCGAGCTCCAGGCATTGCGAACACTATCCGCAGCACTCTTTGAGGCGTCGCCGACTTTATCCAAGGCTTGTGATACCGGGTTTTCACTTGGAGCCTTCGTCGCTGTCTGATCGCCACCACCCCATGATGGCTTCCAAGAGAATTTCGGCATTTCGACTTTTGGCCAACTGATATCGAACATCGGTGAATCGACCATCGGCTCCTGCACTGGTGGCGGAGTCGCCGTGCTTGGATAAGCAGTCTCGGCTGGTTGTTCCTCTTTGTCTCCACTACCTGGAAACCAAGAGGGTAGTTGGGCAACACTTGGGCTTGCTGTTAAAACAATCATGACCAACGTCACAAGACCCAAGAGGTTTTGAGTTAGTCGTTGCATGGCGAAATTCCTTGTTCGACTCGTTAAACAAATGGCCAAAAATGCCGACGCGGCTGCGAAGGCTGACAAAACCCGCAAACTCCGTCCATACCAATCGGCCCAAATCAGAAAGAAAGCCTCGGATATTCTCGACCGATGCATGCTGAGCCTGCATTGGCAGGCGTGTTGAGCTACAATTGATTGCCGCGACAAGTGATAGCATGAGGCCTAGCTTGTCAAATTAGCCGATTTGGGAGAGATGCATGATCGAAGGTTTTGTTGGATTTTTTGGTGCTGGCCAAATGGCACAAGCGCTTGCTGCTGGTTGGGTTCGCAATGGCCTCGTTGCAGCTGATCATATTTGCGCCTACGACCCCCATTCGGCTGCAAAAAATCGCTTTAAGGACCGCGTTGGGAATTGCCAACTACTCGATTCGATTGAAGCGGTGGCTGCGAAGGCTGATGTTCTGCTACTTGCAGTGAAACCGAATAATGTCTCAGCGGTTCTAGAAGCTGCTGCTGCTTCGATGACTCCCGACAAGTTACTCGTTTCAATTGCCGCAGGAGTCACGATCAAACAACTCGAGGCAAGATTGCCTGATGGCTCCCCCGTAGTACGAGTCATGCCCAACACTCCGGCACTCATAGGAGCGGGTGCGAGCTGCTATTCACGCGGTCAGTCGGCATCGATGGAACATGGAGAAATGGTCAAGTCGATGCTCTCGGCAGTTGGCTTTGCAAGTGAAACGCCTGAGTCGATGCTAGACGCTGTCACGGGCTTATCAGGCTCAGGACCAGCCTTTGTCTACACCATGGTAGAAGCCTTGGCCGATGGTGGTGTTCGTTCCGGCCTGCCAAGACAACTAGCTTCCGAACTGGCCGCACGAACGGTGGCCGGAGCAGCCGAGATGATCATCGCTACAGGCCAACATCCGGGAGCTTTGAAGGATGCCGTGGCGAGCCCTGGGGGAACAACTATTGCAGGCTTAGCGGAACTAGAGAAGAATGGTATCAGATCGGCCTTAATCGAAGCCGTAACCGCAGCGACTCAGCGTTCCATGGAACTTGGAAAAGAGTAAAGAAGCAGCTTCATAGCTTTGCACGTTCTGGCCGGCAAGATGATGCCAGCTGATCATATAACGATTCAATTCCCCTCCCTACATCCACTCCAAAATTAAGTCATGAGCGAAGACAAGGCGGAACTCGCTTGGCGCGAGACCTATTTCATCCTGCTAAACGATTCGCAACGCCCTACGCTACATCAGCTCGAGGCGGCAATCATTGATGCGAATCCTCGTCTGAAGCCGGAAAACCACGAGGCTGATGATGACGGTTTGTTTTGCTCACTCTTTGTCGATGCCCCGGAGGACAAAGCAGCTCTAGAGATTAGCTATCAATCTGGCGATGAGGTCAACGAACAGGCAATCGAGTTAGCAACATCCATGAAAGATCGCGTAACTCCTGACCAACTTTCTCAGCTGGTCGCTGCCAATGCCCGCATCGATTTGATGCACTTTGAACGCATGTCAGAAAATGGTGACGACGGATTCGCAGCGGACTTCGATGATGAAGCGGGCGGTGATTTTGATGAACTCGATTTCACAGCCGAAGGACTCGATCCTGCAACCCTAATAACCGTCGTCGAAGCCTTGGCGAATCTCACTGGGGGCTTGCCACTCGACCCAGCAGCCGGTGAACTATTAATCTAAGAGCGAAACCAATCAAACATTGGCTGCTCTACAAGACAACTCACGTCTCTAACTCGGAACGATACATCGATGCTCGCGAAAGACCTCAAGCCTGGTACCGTCTTCAACTACAACGATACGCCACACTTGCTGGAAGGCGTTACGGTTCAGTCACCCTCGGCTCGCGGCGGTGCGACCCTCTATAAGTTCCGTGCACGCAACTTGATCACCAAAAACAAAACCGACCTGACCTGCAAAGGGACGGACAACCTGCAAGACGCCGACTTCGAACGCCGTGAAGTGACACTCATGTACACGGACGCTGACTCGGTTCACCTTATGGATTCCGAAAGCTACGAACAATACACCATTGGAATGTCGGATGTAGAAAACGAGATGAAGTACGTTACCGAAGATCTGCAAGGAATGCTTGCCTTGGTCTACAACGGTGAGTGTGTTGGCTTGCAGGTTCCCCCAACCGTTGAACTAAAAATCTCTCAATGCGATCCCGGCGTAAAGGGAAATAGCGCTACGGGACGCACAAAGCCGGTAACACTTGAAACGGGTCTTCAGGTTCAGGCACCTGAGTATCTAAAAGAAGGTGAAGTCATCAAAGTTGACACCCGAACCTGTGAGTTCCTTGGGCGAGCCTAGCTGACAGAATGATCGAGCTAGGAATTAGACCAGGCGGTCCTAAAGAAGTGTCCGCTTGGACGAATACTTTTTTTGTTCATCTAAGATTCGTGAATAGCTCGTGGATATTGCCATCCGGATCAGCAAAGAAGGCTGTCCTTTGCCCCCAAGGCATGTCGCTTGGCTCTTGGATTGGTGTGGCACCTCGCTCAATCAATTTGTCGTATTCATCCTGAACCTCTTTGCACGACTGGCATTCAAATGCCAAGCTAAAAGGGTGCCCCTCAGCAGGTGAGCCATAGTGCTCCTCGCCGAGCGTCTGGATCATCACCTTCCGCTCACAGATCGAAAATCGAATGCCGCTGTCACCAAATTCAATATAAGATTCCAACTCGCACACGATGGGCATCTCGAGCAGCTCGTGATAAAAAATTCGCATTTCTGCGAGTTGATCGGTAAATACGCCCAGCATATTAATTTGCATCGAATCTTTCCTGTGATTTCTTATCTCTCTTTTTGAACTGAACTACAACACAGCGTATTATGGCTAGCTTAGAATAATACGAGTAGGCACTACCCTCCCTACCGCAATCCCTCACCCAAGATTCACACCAAGAATATGACAATGCAATCGATTGCCAAAGGCATGTTTGCCTTCTTTTTTGCAGCAACGCTAATTGCCGCTCTACCTTCTTTCTCCCTTGCTGACGATAAGGGCACCTCGACTAATTCGGAAGAAGATACCAAAAAGAAAGATTCTGATTCCAAGAGTAAACCTTCGAAAAAGAAGGACTCTCCCAATGAGTCAATCACAGAAGGTTCGATCAATATCGACGGTGAGGAATTGAAGTACGCTGCTCAAGCTGGCAAGATCATTCAGAAGACCGACTCGGGTGAGTCTAAAGCTGAGATGTTTTACATCGCCTACACGGAAGGTGGATTGGACGAGGATGGCAAACCGATTGTCGATGCGAATCGTCCTGTCACTTTCTGCTTCAACGGAGGTCCTGGATCGTCCAGCGTTTGGTTGCACTTAGGCATGCTGGGACCTAGACGAATCAGTCTGCCTGATGACGCTTCGTTTGCAGCCCCACCCTACTCACTTATCGACAATCAATATTCTCTGCTGGACAAAACAGACCTTGTTTTCATTGACCCGGTAAGTACCGGTTACAGTCGTCCGAGCAAAGGAGAAAAACGCTCGCAGTTTCATGGTCTGGAAGAAGACTTGAATAGCGTTGCCCAGTTTATTCATGATTATACGACGAAGAACAAGCGGTGGTCCTCTCCCAAGTTTGTACTTGGTGAAAGCTACGGTGGTTTACGTGCAGCTGGCTTGGCGGAGAAACTTCAAAGTCGCTATCGGATGTACCTCAACGGCATTGTCCTTGTCTCGGCGGTATTAGATTTTACGACGCTCGACTTCGCGTCGAATAATGACTTGCCTTACATTCTCTTCTTGCCTGGCTACACAGCAACCGCCTGGAAGCACAAGATGTTGTCAGACGATTTGCAGGCCAAGCCGATCGAAGAAGTCGTCGCGATGTCAGAAAAATTCGCCTACGGCGATTACGCTGATCTCTTGCTACAAGCTGCCTCGATGGCGGAAGAAAAACGCAATGCGATTGCCGAAGAGATGGCAAGTTTGACCGGTCTGTCAGCGGAATACATCAAAGGCTCAAACTATCGAGTTCCCATGTTCCGATTCTCGCGTGAGCTATTACGTGATCAGGGCAAGATGGTTGGACGTTTCGACAGCCGTTATACGGCAATGACCAACAACCGCGTAAGCGAAAGGATGGAATTCGATCCTAGTGGCGCAGCCTTCGGAGGCATCTTCAGTGGTGCGATGAATATTTACCTAGCCGAAGAACTGAAATACAAGGAAGAGCGTGTTTACGAGGTAACGACATCTGTCTGGCCGTGGAATTATGAACGCTTTACGAATAGCTACGTCACAACGGCTGGGCGACTTCGTAGTGCTATGACCGAAAACCCTCATCTGTACACATTTGCGGCTTGTGGCTATTACGACTTAGCAACCCCTCCGTTTGCTATGGAACACACTCGTGACCATACGTTTGGTAGACCGGATCTGTCGGACCGATTCGACATGAGCTACTACGAAGGTGGTCATATGATGTATGTGTATGAGCCCGCCTTGAAAAAACTTCGCAAAGACTTGCTCAAGTTCTACGACAAAGCGACCCCCTAGCCAGACCGTATACGCTCGTGTCGACTAAAAAACACGAAGCCTTTTCTTTAGTCATAATATCCTCAAGGGAGTATCAGGATGTGCCGTTTCGTTTCATCATTGCTGTTGCTACTAGCTGTAACTAATAGCGTCTTGGCCGAGGATTGGCCCCAATGGATGGGGCCTAACCGAAATGGTTTGAATGAGCAGACGGGAACTCTACAAGAATGGCCCGAAGGGGGGCCAACTCAAGAGTGGGTGTTCAAAGATTGTGGCACAGGCTACTCGGGTCCCGCAATCGTTGACGGCAAGATCTATGTCATGGGCGGTCGCGATGGCGTTGAGCAGCTGATCGCGCTGAATGCAAAGAATGGCAAAGAGCTATGGTCTGTAGATCTTGGCGAGCTATACACCAATGGCTGGGGTGATGGCCCTCGTGGAACACCAACCATTGATGGAAATAAAATTTACGCACTTGCTGCGAAAGGTGATCTTGTCTGCTGCTCTCTAAAAAAAGGTAAAGAACTCTGGAGAGTCAGCTTTACAGAACTTGGTGGCAAAATTCCGGTTTGGGGCTACTCAGAGTCACCGCTGGTGGATGGGGACTTGGTCATCGCCACGCCGGGTAATGACCAAGGGGCGATTGCCGCCTTTGATAAAAACTCCGGTGAACTTGTTTGGCGCACCGAATCGTTAACCAATGTGGCTCACTACTCTTCGGTAATTGCCACCGAGATTCATGGAAAAAAACAATACATCCAGCTGCTGGATACCTTGCTAGTTGGGCTGAACCCTGAAGATGGTTCCATCCTTTGGGAAACACCTTGGGCGGGTAAAGTAGCAGTCATTCCGACCCCCTTGGTCAAGGATAATCAAGTCTACGTCACTAGCGGATATGGAACGGGCTGTATGCTTGTTGACCTAAGCCCAGAAAACGAAGCGACCGTCGTTTATCAAAACAAAGTCATCAAGAATCACCATGGCGGCGTAATCCGACTCGGTGACTTCGTTTTTGGTCACTCCGATAAGGGGGGATGGACCTGCCAAGATTGGGCAACGGGTGAACGCCTGTGGCGTGAACGCTCTGCCCTTGGCAAAGGTGCCGTCAATTATGCTGATGGCCGGTTCTACTGCCTCAGTGAAGGAAGTGGCGAGGTTGTCCTTGTCGAGCCCTCCACTGAAGGTTGGAAAGAACGTGGACGCTTCACTCTCGAACCGCAGTCAGAAATCCGGAAACCTAAGGGTAAAATTTGGATGCACCCGGTCGTCGTTGATGGCCACCTCTACTTACGTGATCAAGAACTTTTTTACTGCTTTGACGTCACTTCGGATTGAATTATCATACGAAGACCGTGAGCTAATACTACCTTCAACTATTGGTTTTGAAACATGCGATTCTTTTCTTTTCTTCTAATCTGCTTTTGCTTGAACTCTATCTGCTTTTCCCAACCCAGCGGTCAAGTTGATCGGCCAAACATACTCTGGCTAACTAGTGAAGATAATTCTTTCCAATGGCTAGGTTGTTATGGCTCTGAAGATGCCATGACACCACGGCTTGATGAGTTGGCAAGTCGAAGCACCTTATTCACTCATGCCTACTCAAACGCTCCCGTCTGTGCGGTTGCACGTTCAACACTACTTACAGGACTATACGCCCCCTCAATTGGCTCACAACATCAACGTAGTCGCTACCCAATTCCTAACAGCATCAAACCCTACGTAACCTACTTACGAGAAGCTGGATACTACTGCACTAATAATGCAAAAACTGACTACAACATCAAAGGGAAAGACTTCTCATACTGGGATCAATGCAACGGGAAAGCGCACTATAAAAATCGCCCAGAAGGCGCGCCGTTCTTTGCCATCTTTAACATAATGACCTCTCACGAGAGTTCACTATTCCCAGGACTAGTCAAAAACAATCGAAAGAATAAAGAGATACCCAAGAAGCCGCGTCTCGACCCATCGAAAGTCGAGATTCCGCCCTACATTCCTGACCTACCCGAAGTACGTCAAGATTGGGCCATATATCATGACACCATGACAGCGATGGATCGTAAGATGGGATATCTTATGGATGAACTCGAAAGGGCTGGTTTGGCGGAAGATACGATCATCTTTTACTATGGTGATCATGGTGGACCAACACCTCGTGGTAAGCGTTACTTAACGGATACCGGCATTCGTATTCCATTAATTATTCATGTCCCCAAAAAGTGGGAACACTTATCTCCGTTCAAGTCGGGTGAACGTATCGATGAAATGGTTGCCTTTGTTGATTTTGCCCCAACACTATTATCACTTTGCGGAATTGAGAAGCCGGAACAGATGGTTGGACGGCCCTTCCTGGGAAGCCAAAGGGTTGAGCCTCCAAAGAATCAAGAAGTCTATCTTTACGCTGATCGATTTGATGAACTCGTTGGAATGCGTCGCGGCTATACGGACGGTCGTTATAAGTACATTCGTCGTTTCAGTCCTCATTTGCCAGCTGCTGCCTATAGCTTTTATCCCTTTAGCCAGCCAGGCTGGAAAGCTTGGCGTAAAGCTTGGCAAGAAGGTAAATTGAGTGGCCGTCACCATGATATTTGGGAGTCGTTCCAACCAGTTGAACACCTTTACGATCTAGAAGCTGACCCTTGGGAAATAAATAACCTTGCGAGTGATCCTTCCCACAGTAAGCAGCTCACAACGATGCGTGCTCGCCTTAAAGAACTTATGATAGAAGCGAAAGATACGAGCTTGGTTCCTGAACCAATGTTCGCCGAGTCAGGTAAAAGCGATACGATCTTTGAGTTCGTTCGTAGCCGTGAGTTCGATCTAGAAAAAACTGCTAAAATTGCGTTCACTGCTAGTGCACGAGATAAATCAAACGTCTCGGAACTAATCAAAGCAATGCAAGATGACGATCCAATCATTCGCTATTGGGGTGCGTTGGGGTGCCAAATCCTTGGGAACAAAGCTGAAGCAAACGAAGCTCTAACTCCGTTGCTCCAAGACGAGTACCCTTCGGTACGCATTACGGCGGCTAAAGCTTTAATCTTAAGCGGTGACCCTGATGCTGAGGAGCTTGGATCAAATCATCTTATCAAGGAATTAGATGCAGAACTTAACGACCAAGCAGTCCTGCTCCTTATAAATACAACGGAAAGTGTTGGGGTTACGGAACAGATTTCAGATGAGTGGGTTCAAAAAATTCTTAACAAGAAAAAAGCAAATGAATATGTCAAGCGATATGCTAGCCGCATCAAGAAGGCTCGGAAGAAAAAATAGTTGAGGACAATTGGCTGTTTCTAACAAAAAAGATTCGATAGTACGCTTGGACTATCGAATCTTTTTTTGTTTGCATCATATATCTTCTTAAAGATCTATTCCCATTCAATCGTGGCAGGTGGCTTGCTGCTGATATCGTACACAACGCGATTAATCCCCTTAATCTCGTTGATGATTCGCGTGCTGATTCGGCTTAGCAGATCGTGGGGCAGATGGCTCCAGTCGGCCGTCATAAAGTCATCGGTATTAACGCAACGTATAGCTAACGCATTGTCATAGGTACGACTATCGCCCATGACGCCAACTGATTGAACAGGGAGCAACACAGCAAAAGCTTGCGATGTGCTACGATAGAGCCCCTCGGCTTTGATCTCGCTGACGACAATTGAATCCGCTTCCCGTAGGACGACTAACTTGTCAGCAGTCACCTCACCCAAACAACGGACCGCGAGGCCAGGACCGGGGAACGGGTGGCGCCACACGATCTCTTCTGGTAAACCGAGTTGCAAGCCGAGGCGTCGGACTTCGTCCTTGAAGAGATCACGCAATGGCTCGACAAGCTCAAAGCCAAGCTCTTTTGGCAAGCCTCCGACGTTGTGGTGAAGCTTAATCGTCGCAGCTGGGCCATCCTCGGCTGCACCACTCTCGATGACGTCCGGATACAAGGTTCCTTGCGCTAGGAATCGAGCGTCCTCCACCTTGGCGGCCTCTTCTTTGAAGCAGGCAATGAACTCCGCTCCAATGCGGCGACGTTTCTCCTGAGGATCCACAACGCCGGCTAATTGGTTCAGAAATCGCTCCTCGGCTTGGACAACATGCAGGTCAGACTGGAAGTGGTCCGTGAACTCACGCACGACCGCTTCTTGTTCTCCTTTGCGAAGCAAACCGTTGTCAACCAAGATGCACGATAGCTGTGGACCAATCGCTTTTGAAAGCAAGGCCGCAACGACGGCCGAGTCGACCCCACCTGACAGGCCGCAAATGACTCGGGACGAACCGACTTGTTCGCGGACGCGGCGAATGGTTTCTTCGGCAAAATCCCCGAGATGCCAAGTCCCTTTGGTTTTGCAAACTTGTGTAAGGAAATTACGGAGGATTTCTCCACCATCAACCGAGTGGGTTACCTCTGGGTGAAACTGTAATCCGTAAACCGGTAACTGTTTGTGTCGCACCGCAGCGAACGGACAGGTTGAAGTCTTGGCAAGCGGTTCAAAATCGTTGGCAATCTCTTCGACTTGATCGCCATGGCTCATCCAAACTTCCGTCTGACCTGATATTCCTGCAAATAGGTCGGACGCATCGACGATGTCACAATGAGCTCGGCCATATTCGCGGGACTCGGCATTCTGCACCTTGCCGCCCAAAGCTTCGCAAATCAGTTGCATGCCGTAGCAAATTCCAAGAACAGGAATACCTAGCTCAAACAACTTAGGATCACAACGTGGTGCCCCTTCGGCATAAACACTACTAGGTCCACCAGAAAGAACGATCCCTTTCGGAGCGATTTGCTTAATCCGCTCGGCGGATAAATCATGTCGGACAATCTCGCAGTAGACATTCTGGTCTCGAATTCGTCGGGCAATCAGCTGGGCATACTGAGAGCCGAAGTCGAGAACAATCACCTTCTCTGAAGCGATGGTTGGGGAGGATGCCGAGGGAGAATTTGAATCAGACACGGAAGTCGACATAGCGGGAGGATAGTCCGTTAGGTGGGCACGTCCAAAACCGACAAGGACAGGTTAATCGGATTGTGCTGTTAAATTGGGTAGGCAACATCTGGCTCGAAGGCCGATTGTACGGGTCAAACGTCTGATTCTATCGCCAGGCAGGCTTGGTCACCACCAGCCACTCGAATGATTGCCGATTTTGGGCCAAGCCGTTTATCATGGAAGGTAGTGACGATCCTTCAAAACCACGAGATTTCAACCTGCCAAGGAAGGCCTACTGCCATGCGAATCCTTTTAACCAACGACGACGGTATCCACGCCCCAGGCTTAGCAGCGATGCGGAAGGCACTTGCTTCGCTTGGCGAATTGCTCACCGTTGCACCGGCGACAGAGCAGTCGGGCGTGGGGCATTCGATCACCTTCCTGACGCCGTTAATGGCAAGTCAAATTTACGATGGAGAAGAACTTCGCGGCTGGGCTGTCGAGGGTTCCCCGGCAGATTGTGTGAAGCTTGCCATAGCTGAGTTATGCCGTGACGAAAACGGCGAGCTGTGGTTACCCGACCTCGTCGTAAGTGGAATTAACGGTGGTCTGAATGTTGGCGTCAACGTCCTTTATTCGGGAACCGTCGCAGCAGCAACAGAAGGAGCACTGAATAATTTGCCATCCATTGCGGTCTCGCTTGAATACGACGACCACGCCAACTTCGCTTCAGCAGCAGATAAGACGGTCGCTATTATTCGCCAGATGCTTGAGCGCAATGCCTGGGAAAAGCACAAGCTTTACAACCTGAATTTTTCCACTGCCTCGGTCCAGAAGGACTCCGAACCCGAGGTTCGTATCAGCCAAATGGGATCGACCAAATGGGATGCCGCTTTTGAAGAGCGACGTGATCCCAAAGGACGCAGCTACTATTGGATGGTCGGCACCCCGCCCGCTGATCCGCCAGGGGCTGATACCGATGTCGCTGCGATCCGTAGCGGGGAAATATCGTTGACACCACTTACCGTGGAACGAACCGATGAAGAACAACTCGCACAAATGAATGACTGGTCTATCTCGGTCACGCCTATCAATACAAACTAAAACAAGGAAGATTATGATGCGTAATACAATGACACGTTTTGCACTGTTGGCTGGGATTGCAAGCTGTACTTCACTGGTCGGTTGTGTGGAAACCGATATCGATGAGAACAATAGAGTGATCGACGAAATGATTGCCGCGCATGATGCAGATAAGGCGGCTAACAAGGCAGCAACCAACCTTGAAATACTAAAAAATGCAGCTGAATCAGCTCGTGCAAGGGCTGATAAGCTTGCTTCCGAAAAACCTAGCAACGTTACGCCCGACGATATGGTCCGTGGCAAGAAGATCGATACAACGGGCCCACTCAGCAGTCCCATCAAGGCGGGCATTAAAGCTGAACAAACACTTAACACCTACCAATGGCAGCAGGCTTTACAAATCTACACCGCCCAGAACAATCTGGATTATCCCGAATCACACGAAGAGTTTATGGAAAAGGTGATTCAAGCCAATGGCATCGTGCTTGAAGAACTCTTAGAGCCTTACGAATACCTGTACATTCCAGAAGTAAATAACCTTCAAAAACAAGTAAAACAATCGGCCATTGATGAAGCGGAAGCTGCCGCTAAGAAAGCAGAAGCTGCCTATCAAGCGGCCCTTAAGAAAGAATAAACGTAACGAAGCCCCCCACTCCTCTCCCCTTCCTCATCTCTTCTCCCTCCTCCCCTCCTCTGATAGTCCCATGAACAATTCACTAGCAAAACAAGGTTGGATTTCGAAAACCATTACACTTGCCCTATTGTTGATCGCTCTGCCGGTGTCGGCTCAGGATTGGCTCTTTGCCCGCAGTGATTACTCACACGATCCTTACACAGGTGAACGTACCGTTCAGTTTGCCAAAGTTCAGCCAATTGAAGGGTTACCTGATCCACGAGCAACGACCAGTCGCTACTGGACTCGCCAAACTCGCTTGCGTGGAGCCAATGGCGGAACCGATACGGTTTATGAAGTACGCAGCTTCGAAGACGCTCAAGGCCGTGACTACGCTCGTTGGGAACGTAGCTTTGATGCCTGGAAAGAAGCCGCCTCGATTGCAGGTCCCTTCTGGGCAGGTCCCTTCTGGCCCGGTGGAACCCCGGCGCCTGGCTTAGACTATCAAAACCAAGGCTACGGAACCGGCGGATACGCCTTGCCACCTTATGGTTACGGAGGTTACGCACCGGCACCTTACGCAGGCTTTGGACCAAACGGATATTTCGGCGGCCCAAACGTTCCTTTTGGCGTATCACCCTACGGATATGGCTTTGCCCCCTACCGTCCATTCCCCTATCACCACCATAAGGGTCACCACGGTGGCGGGCATCATGGTGGCGGTCACGGCGGCGGAGGCCATCACGGCGGTAGTGGCGGTCATGGCGGTGGCAGTTAACCCAGTGGTTACTTGTCTAGTTTATCCGCGTCTTTTCGCCAATTCTTACTCGGAGTGTAACCGGTGATCAACCAACGGTCACCGGTTCGCTTCAACTCCAAATCCAGCGTATCAAAGTAAGCACCTGTCATTCCCGATTTCAGGTGCCTTGCTTTGATGATTGCTTTCTTGGTAGAGATCGTTGCCGTGGCAGGAGTTGGCTGACCACTTAATTCGATACGCGTCTCAGTCATTCCTGCATTCTCGACCTTAAACTGCGGCATAAGGGTCTCAGCATCGGCACGCATTTCGATTGCCGCGGGGTCAATCAGCTTAAGTACTTCAGGAAGATTGTTTTCTTGCACTGCATCAAAAAGTGAATTCGCAGTTGTGGCAATTTGCTCACGTGGCGTTTCCCATAGTCGCTCAAAGACGATCAGTCCAACAGTAACTAGAACGGCAACAACCACGCCAATCTGAGATGCGGCAGTACCTGTCATGCCATAGACAATTGCTGCCATAGTAATCAACAAGGCACCCAAAGCGCCAAAGACCCAAGGTCCTTCTAGAAAGATATCCATCTGCCCCTCCTTCGCGTTTAGGAAAAGAAAAGAATGCGAAGCCAACTCTGTTCACTTGCATTCTATTCTATTTGTCCAAGAAGTGGCAAATCCTTTTAAGCGACTCGCTGGGTAGTCTCTTGATTCAGCTTGTTGTAAAGCGTCTTGAGACTGACGCCCAACTCTTCAGCGACCTTTGGCTTGGCACCATCGTGACGCTCGAGCGACTCGTGAATTGCCTGCATTTCAATTTCACGAAGTGTCATCGGACCACGTGATTTTACAACACCGGTCAACTGACGTCGATTAAAGTGCTGTGGCAAATCCTCCGCTTGAATTGGGCCTGAGCTAGAAAGGATCGTAGCATGTTCAATCACATTCGCAAGCTCGCGAACGTTGCCGGGCCAGACATGCGATTGTAATCTATCGATTGCTTCGTCAGTCAGTTGTTGCTCTATTGGCTTTGCTTGTGGCCGGAAACGACGAAGCATGTGTTCAGCAAGTGGTGGCAGATCGTCCAATCGCTCGCGCAACGCAGGCAGATGAATCTCAAACGTATTGATCCGATACATCAAGTCTTCACGGAATTCATCGTTAGCCACCATATCCTGAAGATCGCGGTGCGTAGCACAAACGACCCGCACGTCGACGGTTACCGTCTTGTTCTCACCAACCCGACGAATCTCTCGGCTCTCAAGTACGCGGAGCAACTTGGCCTGCATCGCTTTTGGAAGCTCGCCGATTTCATCCAGAAAGATCGTTCCACCCGAGGCAACTTCAAACAGACCAACCCGATGATCGTCCGCTCCAGTAAATGCACCCTTGGTATGCCCAAACAGTTCACTCTCAATGAGATTCTCAGGCAAAGCGCCGCAGTTGATCGCAACAAACGGATTGCCAGCCCGGGGGCTATGGTCATGCACAGCACGTGCTACAAGCTCTTTGCCAGTCCCTGTTTCACCAAGTACAAGAACTGTTGATTCAGTCGGAGCAACCTTCTCGATCAAGGTCTTTACCCGTTGCATTGGTTTACTTTCACCGACAAGCTGAGGAGCACCTTCGATTCGCTCAAGACGGCGCTCTAGTGCGTGGAATTTCTTGGTCAGTTCAAGCTTTGATTGGATGCGAGCCAACAAGGCTTCAATCTCAACCAATTTGCACGGCTTGGTTAGGTAGTCAAACGCACCATAACGGAGCGCGGCAATGGCGCTTTCGGTGGTGCTCTTGCCCGTTAGCATCACGGCTTCGGTCGCAGGTGATATTTCTTTCAGCCTTGCAATCACCTCAACACCGGTCATACCTGGCATATCAAGGTCAACAATGATGGCGTCGTAATTGTTCTTTTCAATCGCCGCGACTGCGGTCAGCCCATCGGGACAGACAGTTACCGTATGTCCCATGCGTGGCAATTCTAGCTTCATTAACTCCTGCAACGATCGCTCGTCGTCAGCAAAGAGGAGTGAAAGGTTTCCGTTCGATTTGCTATCGGTTTTCGTCATGTCTTGCGCATCCTGCGTCGCTTGAAGAGTCGCACCATCCTTGGTGAACCCTTAGTTTTTGTTTGATTCTTAGGCGGCTGCGGGGCCGTGTAGGGATCGCGTCTTGTTACTGCTATTCGTTTGTGTGCTTAACGGCAAGGTCAAACGGAACGATGAACCGAGACCTTCGCCACCACTCTCGGCAATCAACTCACCTTGGTGCTCTTGCACGATTCGGTAAGTAATAGAAAGGCCAAGGCCTGTCCCCTGCCCTCCTTTGCGTCGAGTAAAGAACGGCTCGAACAGATGCTTGCGAACCTCCTCACTCATACCACAACCATTGTCAGTGACCGTGATTAATGCTCTGCCCTTGGATACAGAAACCTCAACCGCTACGCGGCCCCCTTCGTCAAGGCTTTCCAGTCCATTCGTTACAAGGTTTAGCACAACCTGTTTCATCTCTTGTGCATTTACTTGGGCAATTACCGGTTCACCTGGTACTAGTTCAAGTACCTTGTTCTTGTACTTGCCAACGTGCCGAACCATTTCGATGACACCTTCTACGAGATCACGCAACTCGGTTGCTTGTCGTTCAGCCTCTCCCATACGGGAGAAGTCGAGCAGTTTCTCCGTGATCTGTTTACATCGGAATGATTCTCGGCTGATCATATCGAGATAACTTTTGACGATTTCCCAATCAGCGGATTCTTCACCCGTGTCTTCCGGCATAAGGCTCGTGATGCGTCCATCGAGTGACTCACTACACATTGCAATCGAAGCGAGCGGGTTGTTGATTTCATGCGCGACACCCGCAGCAAGAAAACCGACGCTTGCCAACTGTTCACTGCGGACAACTTCTCGTGTACGATCACGAACCTGCTGATCGAGGTCGTCACGTGTTTCTTGAAACTGAGCCATCATGCCGTTCATTGCCTCGGCCAGTTCGCCCATCTCGTCTTTTGTCGAAAGTCGAATCCGATGCTCAAAATCACCTGACTCGACCTTACGGGCACCTTCTGCGAGATGCCGTAATGGTTGTGCAATTGTTTTCCGGAAGACCCAAACCGCGGCGCTTAATAACACGAGCGCAAACAGAAAAGTAACCCAAGCAAGGAAGATTGCCACATGGTACTGTGATCTCATTACGCCCGAGAGCGCTTCAAGGTGTGAAATCAGGTGACTGGGCAACTGGGCCGCAAGTTCGCGTAGGATCTCTATTTCGTCTTTCAACGAATCGGTCTCTCCCCCCAGTTCATGCAAAAAGAAGTTATCTTCTAGTTTCTGATCCTGGATGCGGGCAAGCGACTGATCGATTTCGGCAAGGGTTGCCCTTTCACGCTGGTCACCGCCGATGAGAAAGGACTTCTTCCGTTGACTATTCTCATCGAGTTTCAAGCGATACGCTTCGAGCGTTTGCTTAAAGTGATCAAACTTTGTTTGGTAATCATCGCGGAGAACTTTCAGGTCCCACGCTTCATGGCTTTCAGTCAGATCAGCATGATCGGTGAATTCAATCGGATGGTATTCACTCTCCCGAGCATCCAAGGCTATGAATCGTTCTCGTGCTTGTCCAAGGACAACGCGAAGATCAGCAACGTCTTGGCTTAGCTCGTTCGCCAGGGGTAGTTCTGTAGATCGGGAACTTAGTGTCTTTAGAAGACCACGATAGGCATAGAGTCCGTAGTAGCCCGCGAGGAAGAGCGCAACGGTGCTGATGGCCAAGAGACCAACACCGATGCGCAGCTTCACTCGTATCGATAGATTCGAAAGCACGGGGGCGACCTCCTGTCGCCTTGGGGCCATAGCGGGTAGTGGCTCGGTTCATCCGTGAACCAGTGCAACTAAGTGGGAGCATAAAACGTCGCAGGGATATCGACAACGACAGTTTTGAATTTTTTACATTGCTCGCTAGCAATGCGGCCGTACTGGTGATGCGATTGCCGAAATCAATGTCGTACGACGTGACGCATCATGGCAAGTCCCCAAATGGCAAGCACCGCATTCCCAAGCCAAACTGCGAATGGTGGGACACCGCCTCCCTTGGCTTCATCGACGCTCCACATCAGTAGTGGGTAATAAGCAAGCAAGATGGGCAAGAAGCATAAAAAGAAGCTGGCCAAGAATTCACCCTTCTGACGGATGATGGCCATTGGAATACCAACCAAAACAAAACAAAGACAACTAAAGCCATTCGCCCAGCGACGGTAAGGTTCAACCGTTAACCGCTGACGATGATACTCAAGGCCACCCACGGTTCCTATAAGGCTTCCCCATGATTCCGAATCGATGCGTTCGAAATCACCCGTCATCATAGCAAGGGCAACCTCGGAGTGTTCTTTGTGACGCAGTTCTTTGATTTGCTGTGAGGTATCCTTCTTGGCGGCAGAAATCTCCGAGAGTGCGTAGGTAGAAGTGCTTCTCCCTTCAGCACCGAGTAATTCTTCTAGATCGATCTCGTGAGTGTTCACGCCAGGATCAATTCCACTTCCCTGCGGACCAGTTGCTTCAACTTCGACAAAAGTAACGATCAACTTGTGACGATCGGGAGCCGACTTCAGCTCAGCCGATGCAGCCGAGACAGTCCAAGGTGGCTCGCCATGCTTTCCTTGTACGGTAACTGTTGGCCAGACGAGACGATCTCCTTCGACGCGTCGGACCGTAATCTGGACTCCGCCGGAGGAATAGGTTCGATGCATACGGAGCTGGCCGTAAATGACTTGCTCGATTGATTCAACAAAGACTCGCTGAACGCCCATGCGTCCCCACGAAACCGCCAAGTCATTCAAAGCGACAGCTCCAAAGCTTGTCAAAGCAGCCAGAATGATGGTCGGCTTTGCCAAAGCCCAAGGGGAAATCCCCATACTTTTGGCAGCCACGATTTCGTTAAATGCGGAGAGGCGACCATAAACGCTTGTCGTTGCAAGCAACATGGTGCCAGGGACAGCAAACTGCATTGCCTGTGGTAGCAGGTAGGGTGCCATCCGCAACAAAGGACCTAGCCCGAGTCCTTTAGATACAGCCTCTCGACCCAAAAGCCCTACAAAGATCAATGCCGTCAGACCAGCAAGCGTCAGCAAGAAGACTTGCAAAAGCTCGAACAGGACATAACGAGTTAGTGTTTTCACAGAATGGTTGGATGCTTCGGCGAATGGATTATTTACCCAGGCTGACTTTGCCTAAGAGGCCGAAACTTTAGCAGGGAACCATCCCCAAGGAAACGTGGATAAGGGGCAAGCGAAGAGTGCTAGCACCGTGTTGTAGCCGGCACTAATCCTGAACTTCTAGTTCTTCATCGTCAGTTGAATCCTCTGTGGAGTGCATCCGTTCACTTATCAACTGAGAGTAGAGCCCGATCGCTTTGTCAGCCTGATCGCTGCTAAGCAAACCGTCCGCTATTTCGAGCGATTCCGCGTATTTTTGCTGTTCTTCGTCCGTGTAAGGGTGTGATTCATTCGAATCGATATTTGCCATTTCATGAACCAAATCGCCCATCGCCTTGGCCGTTTCTACTGCCGAAGTACAGTCATATTCACGGTAAGGCCCATTGCCATGCACTCCACCGGTTTGAGCAATGCGAGGTTCGAGAAGCTCTTTATGCTTAGGCAAGAGCGTGGTGACATACGTGATGATCGCAGCAGCGCTTGCCAGGAATGCAGCAAGGTGGTTCTCTTCCATCACTTGCCAGCCACAGATGGCGAGGAAAATGATAGTAGCAATCCAAGCAGCCCACGCTGGCTTAGGATCCCCTTGTTGGGTTTCTTCTTTTTTTACATGCCCACTTGCCGTCGCCTTTGCGACCACAACCGAGATGTTATCAGGCCCACCGCCAAGATTGGCCAAGTCGACAAGTGTTTCCGCTGCGTGTGAAGGTGAAAGCGTACCCATCAAAACGCCAATCGTTCGATCATCAACCACCCCTGTCAGACCATCGCTGCAAAGCAGGTAGACATCATCATTTTCGATTGGATAAGGGCCTTCGAGATCGACGTTTACCATTTTGTGAGGGCCTAAAGAACGCGTGATCACATTCTTGGGTATGTAGGCAGGAACCTTATCCTCTGAAACGTTGCTAGCAGCAGCCATCTCCCAAACAAGACTGTGGTCGAACGTCAGCTGTTCGAGCACCCCTGCTCGGAGCCGGTAAACACGGCTATCACCCACATGGCCTACCAAAGCCAACCCATCAGCAAGAACCAAACAACTACAGGTTGTCCCCATTCCTTCGAATTCAGGGGAAGAGGATCCCTTGGCGTGAATACGCTCGTTCGCTTCTCGAATTGCCTCACGTAGTGCATCAGCCGGAGCGGCTTGCTTGCTTTTACAGAATGTGAGCGGCACCGTTTCGACAGCAATTTTGCTAGCCAACTCTCCAGCGGCGTGGGCACCCATGCCATCAGCGACCATTAGGAATCGCTTGTCCGCTCTGCTGGGATCTGTATTGGGCTTATCCGGAACGACTGCGGCAGCATCCTGATTCATTGCTCGGCGCATGCCCACGTCTGACTGCATTGCGCAGTCAAATTGCAATGCTAGCTGCAGGTCCGTATGTGATGATTCCGATGCTTGCACTCTAAAATTTTAGCCCGAATTGTCCTTCAATGACAGTGAACGACTGCTCACGCTTCCAGATTAGCCTAGATATCTCGTTCCCTATTTAACCAAGCCGCTTGCTATTGGTATCGGGTGATCTGGCACTGAATCCGTTGGTTCGCTAGACTCCCGCCGCGAAATCGCCCAATGTTTCCTGGGAGCCCTTGTTTACGTGACAAGAAAACACCTGCTACTTCTGTTGTTAATTATCGTAACGCTCACCCCCGGGTGCGTGCGACGCAGACTCTTGGTACGTAGTAATCCCCCCGGTGCGGCAGTTCATGTCGACAATCAGCCGATTGGCGTCACGCCATGCGGTGTAGATTTCGTTTATTACGGGACGCGCGAAGTCCGTCTTTCGAAGCCAGGCTACGAAACCCTGACCGTGAACCAACCGATCCCTACGCCATGGTATCAAATACCTGTGATTGATTTCTTCAGTGAGAATCTGAATCCACGTCGCGTCGAAGATATTCGAACCGTTAGCTACAACTTGGTACGTCAACGGATGGCACCAGCACAAGAAGTCATCGCCCGTGGCCAAGAACTTCGCAACCAAGTAACTCCGCTCAATGCAGCTCCGATTGGAACGAACTCGGCTGCCACATTCGAGCAACCTACGATAGGCTTTCCACCCAACGGAGTTGGGCCGCTTCAACCGCAAGGCAACGCACAACCGACGATACCGTTTGTCCCTCAGCCAACACCTGAAGTGGGTCAACCAATACCAAACCAGCAATCGGATCCAATCCTTTTGCCCACTCCTAATCCAACATTCTCAGCACCACCAGCAACCAGCCCAACGACGACGCCTAATCCGCCATTTCGTTACTAAGCTGTAATGGCTACTTGATGCCTGGCCCACGATTGATCGCACCACCAACCAGTCGGCCTGGTTCACGTGCAATCTTATCCATAAAAACGCGTGCATCAGCGGCAACAGGTCGAAGCGTCTTGATGAAATCATTGGCTTGCACGAGTACGACATTCGTATTGCCAATGACCGTTGAAAGATTGTCATAAAGCGTCGGGTCATTCACCAATCGAGCGATGGTTCCTTGGCTGTTGCTCAGAGCCGCAGTGAATTCAGCGATATCGCCTAGAGATTGGCCGAGGTTTTCAATTGAGCCAGTCAACATGCCTGCGAGTTCCTCACCACGGTCGCCCAAGGGTTTGGTGAAGCCTTGCAGATTATTCAGATTTGTTTCAGCACTTTCGATTACTCCACCAAGTGATTCAAGCGTTATCGAAGCACGGCCAACTGTGTCACGGGCATCGGCAATCAACTGCGGTAAGTCTTTAGCTAACTGATCCATTGTCTGTTTCGTTTCATCCGCATCAAAAATCTCATCGATCCCTTCGGCGACCACTGAGACTTTTTGCATCGTGCTACGAAACTGCTGAGCCGAAAGGCGTGCTTCAGTAATTAATCCTGCTACTTCATCCGGATCAACATCGACCCCCATAAATGAGTCCAGCTTCTGAGCAAGCTTGGTTATACCTTCTGCAGCTTCACCAATCGAATGGATCGCTGGCCCAATGTCGACTTGCAATTGGGTGATGGTTTCAATGGGATCACTAACCGCTTCGCCAGGAATCTGCGATCCATCTTCAATCGGGACCGGGTTCACGCCGTCACCATCATAGGAGAAATTGATTACCGCATCTCCAAACAGCGAAGAAGGTTGCACACGACAACGATCTGACTGATAGATCGGCGCACCTGGCTGAATGTTGGCTAATACCAAAACGCCACCACCGGGAACAAAGCTTGTTTCAATCACACGACCGATCAGAACGCCGTCTTTACGGATTGGCGTATTTGGGCCAACGCCTGGTGCACGGTCAACACGGATCTGAACAACATAGGGTGTCCCACCAAACGGCAAACTAGTTCCCGTATTGAGCGCTACCAATAGTAACACGATTACAATCGTGGCTAAGGCAACAACACCTACGCGGAATTCTTGGGTTCGATCACTCATTGTTTTTCCTCGGTATTTCATCCTTGAACGACGAAATAGACGGATCAGGCTCCCTGCATTTCCATGAGTCGGTCACCCGCTTCCCCACGCACAAACTGTGTGACTCGGGGGTCTTCGCAAGCTTCCAATTGTTCGGGCGTGCCCGTAAAAATAATTTGTTTTTCGTGTGGTTCTAATCGAGTGAGTGGATATAGCATGACGACTCGATCAGCCAACTTCATGGCACTATGCATATCGTGCGTCACCACGACACTGGTAACCGGCACCGACGATCCGCTTCTTTCGCTAAGCCGAATGCGACTACGGAGGATTAACTCATTGATCACATCACTCATGATAGGATCAAGGCCGGTGGTTGGCTCGTCGTACATCATTAAATCAGGTTGCATAACAAGCGCTCGTGCCAGGCCAACTCGCTTTCGCATCCCACCAGACAGCTCGGCAGGCTTCTTGGTCATCACCGATTTATTGAGTCCCACATCGGCGAGTAACTCGGCGGCTAATCGATAAGCCGACTCTCGGCTTGAGCGGCGATGCTCTAGTAGAGGAAAGGCGACGTTCTCAGCAATGGTCATGCTGTCAAACAATGCCGCTTGCTGAAAAACGAAGCCCATTCGTGTCCGAACCGCTGTCAAGGCTTTATCATCAAGTTGACTAAGCTCATGGTCTTCGTATCTCACCGATCCCGACGTTGCACGTACAAGGCCGATGATTGTCTTCATCAACACCGTTTTGCCACATCCGCTTTCACCGATAATGACAACGGTCTCACCGCGAGGGATATCGAGCGATACGTCTCGGAGCACTGGCTGGGCACCGAACTGAACGTGAACATTACGTAATCGGACGAGTGCTTCTCCCTTCATACCAACGCCTCCGCTGGCCAGAGGAAGTTGTACACTTGGTCGAGCACAACACTTATGAACAAATCAAATATCAAAATAACCACGAACGACTGCACAAAGGCACTCGTTGCAGCACGGCCAACCCCCTCAGCCCCAGAATCAGCATGAAATCCCCGATAACAACTGATGATGGCGATGGCAGCCCCAAAGAAGAAGCTTTTCACAACGCCGTAAAGAAGATCCCATGTCGAAATCGATTCTTGTGAGTTATGGAAATAGAAGTACGGATCGACATCAAACACATAAATGCAATAGAAAGCCCCTCCAACAACCCCCATGAAGATTGCCATGATCGTGAGCGAAGGAATCATCAACAAGCAGGCCAAGAATCTGGGTACCACAAGGTAACGAATCGGGTTAGCTCCCATCGCCGTTAGAGCGTCTATTTGTTCCGTAACGCGCATCGTTCCGATCTCAGCCGCAATGGAACTGCCAATCCGACCAGCAAGCATCGTTGCGGCAAGCACAGGGCCTAGCTCACGATACATCGATAGATTGATCATCACGCCGAGGCGTGTCTCCATGCCGAAGCGGGCGAACTGATAATAAGTCTGCACAGCGAGGACCATCCCGATGAAGGTCCCCGTCAGCGCGACGACCGGCAGGCTACGAACGCCAATCTGATAGAGGCTTTGTACCACCAAAGCCCTACTAGGCCAACGCGATGCCATCCAGGAGAGCGTGCTAGTGAAGAAGAGCACGACATCCCCGAACGAAGTGACCCAATCGAAGATCATCGTTCCAAAATCAGCAATCGATTCACGAATCGCCGAGCGATAGCCAGGCGTCGTATTCTTTTGCGAAAGGGTGTTCATGCTAGCAACTACATCTGGTTACTCTGTGTTCAACGAGGCGCATACCGACAGCACCTCGTGATCAAAGATCGACCAAGCGACCTTAGCAACTTTAGCGGTTAGGTAAGTTGAGAGAAGTTTGCTAGCAAGCTATCCCGCAGGTGGTATCAGCTACCATAAATACTGTTTTGTATTCAATTCGTCTGATTGAAGTCATCCAACAAAGACATTGAATTCAGATGATTGGCTCCACGCCAAAGAAGCAGGGAGACACCAAGTTGAACCGTAACAATCGCCATGGTGGAAAGAAGCATCCCTAGCTTACCAGCACCATCCCCAGCATCGTTGCTTAGGAAGACGATGATAGATCTCACCTGCAAGAAAATCGACACAAGGAACAACAAAGCGACCAGACGAGCAAAAAGGATTGCCAAAGCAACAAAGCGAGGATTATCTATTAGATTGATTGTGCCCCTAGAAACCCAATTGATGACTCTCAAACCGGTTGGTAAACCCCACCAGACTAACAGAATACCGATCGCACTAAGCAAAGCGGTCGGTGCTGACCACTGAAATAGCTCCCTTATCCATACTAATACAAACAGAATTCCAAAGAGGGTGAACAGATTCCGTCGCCACCAAGGTCGACGCCAGATGCTGCTTTCAAGCAGCTGCGGCTCTTCTTCATCCAAGCCGTCGTCGTCATCAAAGGGTGAGCTTTTCATGTAAGTTACGAACTGGTTGGTTGCTCGGAATCTTTTTGCTTTGCTTTACCCTCTTCTTGATTTTGAAGGATATCGGCAAGCATCCATAACGCGATACTCAAACCAAGATGGAAGATGCCGTTTGCAATTGCATAAGTAATTTGAACGAATACTTGCCAACCACCATACAGAAATCCAGACACGGATCTCATGGACATTAGCGACATCATGTTTCCAATCATTGCCACACATTGAATTATAGCACCAAGGCAAACCAAGACAGCAATCCAGCGTGCTGCCAAGAGGAGCATAAACTTTGGGGGCTTTGGCTCGTTCCGATGCTTCTTAATCGCTTCGGATGTCAAAGTCATCACTTTCGAACAAGCGTCAATTAAGTTGGGAATAACCGGCACCACACCCCAGATGACAAATACCCAAAACGTGCCAGCAACGGTCGTGACGAGCGACCATCTCTGAAGCTCACGAAGCCATACAAACGTAAACAACACCCCAAAAAGCGTGAACAAGTTCCACCGCCACCATGGGCGACGCCAAATACTGCTTTCAGGCAGTAGTGGCTTTTCTTCAACTGAACCATCGTCGTCATCAAACGGTGAGCTTCTCATCTTAGCCTACTTCCGTTTGACATAGCGAATGTGCATGTATTTTACCTTTTTGCCATAGGCACCAGGCACATGCATTTCAAGCGTTCGCACATCCTCGCTTTCAAGCTTGGCAACTGCATCCTGTGACATGGCATTGCCCATGAGGTCCTTACCATCAATCATCCATTGGACTGCTTTCTTCTCTTTATTGTACGCACCTGTAAGCGTTGCTGCGTAAGGTCCGTGATCGACTTGCGTACCAACCAACTTACCCTTGTCCAAGTCATAACCAATCACCGAATGCACTCGCATCGTTTGTCCATTCATCTCTGAATCAAAGTCCGAGACGATCCAATACTCTCCGTAAGCACGTATAGTTTCCACTCCTTTGAAAGTCAGCGGATCGGCATCGGGCCCGCTCGCCCAAACTTTGATCTCGGCATCCCAAACACCGATGTGAGCTTTCAGGGCTTCAAGCTCAACCGGCTTATGCTCTTCGGCAAAAGCAGTAGCTGGTATGCAAAGCAGGAGTGAGAATATCCACGCGGGAAGGATCTTCATTAATAGACCAAAAAACTGAGCCAACTTTACAGAGAAAGCCTTATCGTAACCGATTCAGGTCCATGCAATCCACAAAAAAAGCGGGCCGCTTTTGCGACCCGCTTTTAGTAGTTTTAACCTAATGGCTGGCTAAAGAATTAACCTTCGCCCTCGTTCGATTCTTCTTCACCAGCCTCTTCTCCTTCACCTACGCCTGCGGCGACTGGTTCTGGCTCAGGCTCTTTGGTTTGAAGACCTTCAAACGAAAGTTGCTTCTTGCCGCCGATCTCTTTGACTTCGACACGAATCGTATCCTTGCCTGCGAATTCACCCTTGAGCAATTCTTCGGCCAGCGGGTCTTCGATGAACTGTTCAATTGAGCGACGCAGCGGACGTGCACCGTAGTCGGTGTTCGAACCTTTCTTGACGAGAAATTCTTTCGATTCGTCGGTCAAGTCAAGCGTGAAACCCTTTTCGCTAAGACGTTCGCGAACCTTCGAAACTTCCAATTCGACAACTTCCTTGAGGTTCTCTTCGGTCAAGTGACGGAAGACGATCACGTCGTTCACCCGGTTGATGAACTCAGGACGGAAGACCTTTTCGATCTCGTCCATCACGCGGCCCTTCATGCTGTCGTAGCTTGAATCGTCGTCTGGCTTTTGGAAACCAAAGGCCGATTCATTCTTGATCGCTTCGGCGCCAGCGTTGGTTGTCATGATGACAATCGTATTGCGGAAGTCGACGCTACGACCGAAGGAGTCGGTCAAGCG
This sequence comes from Botrimarina sp., assembly GCA_965263145.1. GTDB lineage: Bacteria > Planctomycetota > Planctomycetia > Pirellulales > Lacipirellulaceae > CAYGQU01. The sequence continues at coordinate 3,683,722 of OZ253585.1, read as the reverse complement.
GCCTTCTTCCATCAGTTGCAACAACATGTTGAAGACTTCTGGGTGAGCCTTTTCGATTTCGTCAAGCAGCACAACCGCGTATGGACGGCGACGAATCTGCTCGGTTAGCTGACCACCTTCTTCGTAACCGACGTATCCCGGAGGGGCACCAATCAGACGGCTGACGTTGTGCTTCTCCATGTACTCGGACATATCGATTTGGATGAGGGCTTCTTCATCACCGAACATGAACTCAGCAAGTGCCTTGGCGAGCAAGGTCTTACCAACGCCTGTCGGTCCGGCGAAGATGAACGTCCCGGTTGGACGTTTTGGATCTTGCAGACCACTACGGCTACGACGCACAGCACGGGCAATCGACTTGATTGCTTCGTCCTGGCTAATGACCTTCTCGTGAAGTTCATCTTCCATTCGCATCAAGCGAAGAGCATCTTCGGTGCTCATGCGGGTAAGCGGAATGCCGGTCATCTTCGAAACAACTTCGGCGATGACATCTTCGTCAACCACACCACCGTTCTCGCGCGACTTTTCACGCCATTCTTCGGTGATGGTTTGTTTCTTCTTCTTGAGCTTGTCAGCTTGATCACGAAGTGAAGCAGCCTTTTCGAAATCTTGATTCGCTACGGCTTCTTCTTTGTCGCGGTTAAGCGATTCGATCTCTTCGTCTAGCTCGCTAAGATTCGGCGGCTTGCTCATGGTCTTCAAACGGACACGAGCACCCGCTTCGTCGATCACGTCAATCGCTTTATCTGGCAAGCAACGCCCCGTGATGTAACGATCGGAGAATTCAACTGCCGAGTCGATTGCATCGTCGGTGATTTGAACACGGTGGTGATCTTCGTAACGCTCGCGAAGTCCACGAAGAATCTCTTTTGTGTCATCTGGCGTTGTTGGCTCGACCATCACTTCCTGGAAACGTCGGGCAAGGGCCGAGTCTTTTTCGATGTACTTGCGATACTCATCAAGCGTTGTGGCACCAATGCATTGGATCTCACCACGTGCAAGAGCTGGCTTCAAGACGTTCGAAGCGTCGATAGCCCCTTCAGCACCACCGGCACCAACAAGGGTGTGAAGTTCGTCAATGAACAGAATCGTGTTCTTGGCACGACGGACTTCGTTCATGACCGCTTTGATTCGTTCTTCGAATTGACCGCGGTACTTGGTACCAGCGACCATCATGGCAAGGTCAAGCACAACGATGCGGCGTTCAAGAAGTATCTCTGGAACGTTGCCATCAATCACGCGTTGAGCAAAGCCTTCAACGATGGCTGTTTTACCAACACCTGCTTCACCAAGAAGCACCGGGTTGTTCTTCGTTCGGCGGCAAAGGACTTGAATGGCACGTTCGATTTCTTTTGCACGACCGATGACTGGGTCAAGCTTCTTTTGCTTTGCTAGTTCCGTTAGGTCACGGCCGAAGCTATCAAGAGCTGGCGTTCGGCTGCGCGAGCCTTTGCGACCACTGCGGCCTTCGCCCTCTTCTCCTTCGTCACCTTCCTCGGCTGTACCGCCGCGACCGCCGCGCTCGGTGTCGCCACCTTCGATGCCATGGCCAAGAAGATTCAGCACTTCGTCCCGAACTTCATCCAGCTTCAAGCCAAGGTTCATCAGAACCTGAGCAGCAACACCTTCTTGTTCGCGAAGGAGGCCGAGAAGAATGTGCTCGGTACCTACGTAGTTGTGATTGAGATTGCGTGCTTCTTCCATCGAGTACTCGATGACTTTCTTGGCACGAGGAGTTTGTGGAAGCTTGCCCATGGTGACCATGTCAGGACCACTTTGGACGAGCTTCTCTACCTCAAGACGGATCTTGCGAAGATCTACGTCGAGGTTTTTGAGCACGTTTGCTGCTACGCCGCTTCCCTCTTTAATGAGTCCAAGCAAAACGTGCTCGGTGCCGATGTACTCGTGGTTGAATCGCTGTGCCTCTTGATTGGCAAGCTGCATCACCTTGCGAGCACGGTCTGTGAAGCGTTCGTACATATTGTCTCTCCTGTTTATCGCTTGTTGGTCTCGCCATCCCCCCTGTTGCGATAACAGGAGACGCGACCTTGAAAACCGACTCAACTGAATCGGGCATTCTCAAATTGGATTGTAAGCTTTTCTGTTTTTTTCAGCCACGTTAGTGTTTGCACAATGGCTATTACGCAGCTTCGGGTGGTTTGGGTTGCACTGTACTAGGTAGTTCGAAGGTGAAGATCGGTATCTCGTCGCTTTCGTCCTGAATATCTTCCTGCTGAGTTTCATCAATTTCAGTGGCTGACTCCTGCTGTTCTAGCCCAGTAGCACCGTTTTCGATAGCCACCGAAGTTTCCACAGGTGTAGCAGCAAAATCCTCTGACTCGCTGTTTTGACTCTCCAGGTTGGTGATCAGTTCGCGTTCTTTATTGATCTCGTAATGCCAATCTTGTGCCGCATCGAGCAGAGCGAGCCTATCCAACCGACGTCTAGCTTGTCGAAGCCGTCCTATTCGCCGTAACAAGGTTGCATAGCCAAGGCGGGCCTCGATATCGCGTCGATCGGCACGTATTGCTCGGCGATAAAGCTGCTCTGCTGTTACCCAATCTGCTAATAAATAAGCTTTCTGGGCCTCAGCCAGTAGTTCATCGTCCGGGTTGGTCTCGGTTAACGTGGTACTTATTTCCTCGTGTGATTTCGAGGATTCGCCCTCCTTATCCAAGGCATGCCGTTCTTGCTCGAGCCGACGGAGTTCTCCGCGAGTCTCCCACAAAGCGGCAACCCACAGGAGTGCTACTCCACTGGCACATATAAACTTAAGTCGCATTTCGAGCCATGCTGGCCAAACGAGCGTCCCTAGAATCAGCACATTTAATAGGACTGAAAAAGCTAGAGCAAGTGCGAGCCCAGCGACCGATCCACGAATCCATAAATGGGCTAGGCCAGGCCATAAATAGGTCGCCCAGTGAGCATGTCGTCTTTTCTTGGGACGTGGCAAAGTCGCCTTCTCCTTGGCATTTATGATCCACGAATGGGAAACATCCGCACAATCAGTACGCAAATATCGGGCTAGTCACTCGAAAAAGAGATTTTTCGCCGACTTCAACCCGCGCGGAGTCTACCGCCCTCGCTTGTTCGGAACAAGACAAACCTTGCTAGCAACGCCACTTACGACAACGCCGTTAATGGTTAGAATCAACATAAGGAGACCAAATTTTCCACTGATTTTTTCCTGTGGCTAATTCGTTCAATTCCAAACACCGTCAAAATGGCAGACAAACCACAGAGAAACTGCCTAAAGACATCATCCTACGCAAACCAACATCCACTTTGACCCAAAGCCAATCACCCGGCGTTCTTAGACTTATTGATGCCTCCCTCAATCGGGCATGTGAAGCATTGCGTGTAGTTGATGACTATGTCCGTTTTTTACTCGACGATCAGCATCTTACCCAAACCACCAAATCAATTCGCCATCGGCTATCGGCTTTGGGTGAAGAGTTTTCAACGAATGCCCGCTTGGCAATGCGTGAAACCAACCAAGACGTTGGTACCTCGGTTAGCACCGAGCGCGAACAAGCTCGCTCATCCGCTTGGACAGTTTGCGAAACCAATCTGTTCCGCCTGCAAGAAGCTCTCCGCAGTTTAGAAGAGTTTTCCAAAATCGAGCAACCAGAACTAGCAAAACAATTCGAATCGATACGCTACGAAAGCTATGCCCTTGCGAAAATGATTGGCAACTTAGTCAGCAGCACTGATCGACTTTCCGATGCGAAGCTATACGTTCTGATTCCAAGTTTTGAATCCCTTGAGAAATTCGAAGCTTTCGTGCGGGAGATATGTATTGCCGGAGCGGACGTTATTCAGCTACGCGCCAAGAAAATTTCAGACAAGGAGATGATAGAACGAGCTGAGAAGATGGTTGCGATTGGAAGATCGTATGGAACAATTACAATCATCAACGATCGTCCCGATATTGCTGCCATCAGTCATGCTGAAGGCGTCCATGTTGGACAGGAAGAACTTACGGTTAAGCATGCACGTTCGATCTTAGGTCCTGAAGCACTTGTAGGCGTATCGACTCACAATCTGGATCAACTGCGGCAAGCGATTCGTGACGGCGCCAGCTACGTTGGCCTTGGTCCGACCTTCACTTCACAAACAAAATCATTCAATAACTTTGCCGGACTGCCTTACCTAGAAGAAGCTGCACAAGAAACGAAGCTCCCGGCCTTTGCCATTGGTGGCATAACCGCGGAGAATCTTCCCCAGGTTCTGGCGACAGGTTGTACTCGGATTGCCGTCAGTGACGCAGTTGCAAACAACACCACTCCGACTGCAGCTGTTAAAAAGCTAAAAGAAATCTTGACCTCCGACAATCCAATCGAGCTAGGTAGTCTACCCCAACTCGGCAACCTGCCTGAAACCGATTAAGATACGCACATCTCAAAGCAATCCGTTCCAAGATAACTGGTAACGCAAAATAAATATGCTCCACGCAATCATCATGGCCGGCGGCTCTGGCACACGGTTTTGGCCCGCCAGCAGACAAACAACTCCGAAACAACTACTTAAACTTGTTGGTGAGCAATCGATGATTGCTCAAACCGCTTCTCGACTGGGCGATGCGATCCCAGCTGAACGCCGCATGGTAGTTACTAACTGCCGACTTGTCGAAGGAATTGCAGAACAACTGCCTGATCTGGCCCCTTCGGCCATCGTTGGTGAACCTTGCAAGCGAGACACCGCCCCCTGCATCGGTTTAGCTGCGTTGCTGGTTACCAAGGTTCATAACGATCCTGATGCAACTATGCTGGTCAGTCCCGCCGACCATGTCATTACGCCTGACGAAAAATTCCAAGCAGCCGTTCTTCAAGCAGAAAAACTTGTTGATGCTGATCCATCACGAATCGTCACGTTTGGTATCAAACCAACCTACCCAGCCGAATCGTTTGGTTACATCGAACGCGATGGAGCAATTGAAAGCGAAGGGGCGCCGGCATACTCCGTCAAGCGATTCGTTGAGAAACCAAACGCAGAGAAAGCGGCCGAGTATCTCGAATCAGGCGGCTTCTACTGGAACAGCGGAATCTTCGTTTGGCGTGCTTCCACCATCATCGACGCGCTGCGTGAACGTCAGCCCAAGATGCTTGAGCACCTTGAGAAGATCGTTGACGCTTGGGGAACTGACAAGCAACAAGAAGTCTTCGACCGCGAGTTCGCTGCCATCGAAGGCGTCTCGGTCGATTACGCCGTCATGGAACACGCAACCAATGTAGCCGTGATCGAAGCTCCCTACGAATGGGACGATCTGGGAGGATGGCTCGCCCTGCCGCGCCGAATTGGATCGGACGAAAACGGCAACACCATCGTTGGCAAGCATATCGGCATTAAGACGGAAGACTCGATTGTCCGCACAAGCGACGATCACCTGGTCGTAACCATCGGCATGAAAGATTGCCTGGTCGTTCATACTGACGATGCGACGCTTGTTGCTGACAAGAACGATGAACAATCAATCAAAGCACTCGTTAAGAAGCTTGAAGAACTTGGCTGGGATGAACATCTTTAATGAGTGCTGAGGAACCAACAGAGCCAACCCCCGTACCAATACGTGGCCGCATTGCGGGTATCGATTACGGCACGGTTCGTATTGGCATCGCGATTGGTGACCTCGAAGTCGGCATGGCGTCGCCACTGGAGAATTACAATCGCCGCAATGAACGATTGGATGCCGAGTATTTCGAAACGCTTGCCCGCGAAGAGCGGCTCGTCCGCTGGGTCGTTGGCTTGCCGGTGCATCTAAGCGGTGAGGAAAGCCAAAAGTCGCATGAAGCTCGTGAGTTCGGCAAATGGCTAGGCAAGCTGACTGATATTCCAGTCGACTTTTATGACGAGCGTTTCACTTCTTCGCATGCCGAAACGATTCTGCAAGAAGCCAACCTTAGCAAGAAGAAACGCGAGGCGAGGCTCGACGCCTTGGCAGCGCAGATCATGTTGACTGCTTACCTTGAGTCAGGCGCTAAAGGTCAAACCGATCCTGGTGGAATTGAGTAATCATGCCCAAACATCGTTTAATCTTTGGCTGTGGCTACCTCGGGCATCGCGTTGCGAAGCGTTGGTTGGTTGCGGGAGATCGCGTTTCGGTGGTTACTCGTAACCAAGATCGTGCAAGAGAGTTTGAGGGAGAAGGTTTCAGCTCGATCCTCGCCGACGTGACCAACGAAGCAAGTTTATCATTTCTTCAGGATAGGGCGTTTGCTGACGTCGATACGCTTCTCTTCGCGGTTGGCTATGATCGGAAGGCAGAACCTTCCATTAACTCGGTCTATGCCGAAGGCTTTCAGCGAGTCTTAGACCGACTTAACGATCAGACCCGACGCGTGATTTACATCAGCACGACCGGCGTTTATGGTTCAGCCGAGGGGGCTTGGGTTGATGAGTCGACACCCCCTGCCCCGCATCGCGACGGTGGCAAAGCTTCGCTCGCCGCGGAAGAGGCACTGTGGGCAAGCCCTTTTGCCAATCGCGGCGTCGCTTTACGACTAGCAGGCATCTATGGCCCCGGTCGATTGCCCTACTTGAAGCAACTCGAAGCAGGAGAACCGATTGCTGCTCCGCAAGAAGGCCATCTGAACTTGATCCACGTTGACGACGCCGCGACGGTAACAACCCTTGCGGCAGACCATCCGACGGCAAGCGGCATCTACTGCGTCAGCGACGGCAATCCGCCAGTTCGCAAAGAATACTACGAGGAGATGGCTCGGCTTATCGGTGCTGACTCGCCAAAATTCTCCGAACCAGAAGCAGGCTCCCCGAGAGCTGCCCGCGCTGCTGCTGACAAGCGGATTAGCAATAAGAAGTTGCTCAAGGAACTTGGGGTTGAGCTTGCTTACCCAAGCTACCGTGAAGGTTTGACAGCGATATTAGGCGAAAAATAGACAATCTTTCCCCTCGGTTGCGGGTTGGGGGTCGGAAATCTATCATCTGTAGGAGATTAGCCACGAATCCTCAGCCGAGACTGAGCCCAATCGCTAGCCGTGTCGCATCCTTATACACCTACCTGCAAATCCATCCATGCTCCAGCGGACCCCACTTTTTCCCAACGTTATCGAACTAAATCATCAAGCGCGCCGTCGCGTGACTTGCAGCGTCTATTTGATTTATGACGACAAGGGCTGGACGCTTATCGATATTGGCTATGAAGATGCCGTTGATGAGGTGCTTGAATTGATCCGTCAGTTGGACTTTCCGTTCTCAAAGTGCTCGACGCTTATTGCTTCGCATGCCGACGTAGATCACATCCAGGGACTCGCTAAGGCGAAGCAGGTTCTGAAGACCTCGGTCAGTTGCCACCCGATTGCAGCTAAGAAACTTGAGGCAGGCGACCGAATTGCGACTTTTGCGAAGATCGACGCTCAGGGAATCGATCTTGAGATGCCAAAAACCAAGTGTGAAAACTTGGTCAACGATGGCGATATCATCAAAGTGGGCGATCTTGAGCTAGAAGTTTGGCATACGCCAGGCCATACGGATGGTCAGCTTTCGTTCCGGATGGGCAATTTGCTCTTCTCAGGCGATAACCTGTTTCGTGATGGCTCGGTCGGTGTGATCGACGCCCACCATGGCAGTAGCATCCCTGATTTCATCAAGTCGCTTGAGCGTATTCGTGATAGCGACGTCGAATGGCTTCTGCCAAGCCACGGCCCGATCTTCCGTAAGGATCCAGCCCACGTTCAGGCAACGATTGATCGCCTTGAAGGTTATTTGCATATGGCCGACTTTGGCACCTGTGCCATCGACTGGCCGCTGATGCAAGAGTGGGAAGCTGAGCTCGTTGAAGGCAAAATGCCAGAGTAATCAGGCATTGTCCGCGAATTCGTGAGCCTTTTGCGCAAGTGTTCGCAATGATTGGCGAAAAAGGCTAGAATTTTAATAGTGTTCTTCGCATTGCTTACCAAGCGATGGCGGACTTTTCTTAACGTTTGAAAACGGTCTGGAGCAGAGGCATGCATCGACCAATTTGCAATCTATCAATCTCGGTACGCACTGTCATAGCATTGGCAGTTCTTTTTCAGGCAGGCTCTCTAACTGCTCAAGTTGGCACTCGTGTCCGGCTTGAGGATCGGCTTGAAGAGCTTAGAAAACAAAATGAACCTCAGCCTGGTCAAGCACAATCCGATCGTCGCGTAAAGCTTGGTAGCAAGTCCGGATTGAATAGCTGGGATTTTCCTGAAGACGAACGTGTCTGGCTACAAGGAACTCCACTTACCAAAGAGATGCTCAAGGGAAAAGCCGCGGTGCTGCTCTTCTTTGAAGAAGAATGTCCACGCTGTGCATCACGTTGGCCAGACATGACGGAAGTTAGCAAACAGTTTGAAGGGAAGCCGATTGCTTTTATTGCGGTTAATTCTGGTAGCGATCCGCGCATGCTACAGCAATACGCACGGCAACAAGGGATCAGTTGGTCGGTTATTGCGGACTTCGATCGATCATTTGAAAAGATGATGAAAGTCAGTCCTATCTCTTTGCAGAATATCGTCCAAGTTCGGTACATCACCGCAGATGGCGTCAGCCACACAGGTAAATGGTCAGACCTACCGGCCACGGCAAAAGCGGCTCTGAAAGATGCGAAATGGAATGTTGATCCAAAGGAAGTTCCCGACGAACTTCAGGACGCTTGGTACGACATTGAATTTGGCAACTACGCCAAGGCTGCGAGAGTCGTGAATAAAGAGTCCGCCAAGTCTGGACCACTTCAAGAAGCAGCAGAGAAACTCTTGGCTGTTGTTGAGAAGAATCTTAAAGAAGACTATGACGTCGCGAAGAAACATTTCCGCAATAAAAAGAAGTGGGATGCCTACAAGCAATTGATCATGATCGAGGAAAAGTATGACGGTTACAAACTTCCGGATGCTTTTGAAGTGGGTTTGAGTAAGCTCAAAGGAGATGAGACGGTTAAAGCGGAGCAGAAGGCGATGAGATCGTTCGACAAGGCAAACGCCCTGCTTATGCGAGGAAAGCTACCCCAAGCAAAGAAATCGCTTGAGCGGCTAATTTCGGGCTCTCAGGGGACCGAAGCAGCCACGAAGGCTGCTGAACTAGTAAAGCAAATCAATGAGATGCAACAAGAGTACTGAGCTAGTACAAAAGAACCCGGCTTCAATAAACAAAGAGGCACGCCAACCAGCTCGGTCGGCGTGCCTTTCTCTGTTCGGGTTCTATCCCATGCGAATCAAAAGACATCTAAGTTGAAGTGATGGCCGCTGTGGAAGCGACGTTCGCTTGGGTAGTAGTTGTGCCAACGTTTGTTGTACACAGGAATTCGCATTTCAGGCGGATAGCGGTAGTAAAGGCTATCGGCACTACGGAAATACTCATTTCCCCAGTAGTTCTGAGGATAGTACACGTAGGGATAGTGATAGAATCGGTTCCAATCTTGGTCTGTGTAAGACCCGCTCCAAGCACGGCCATAGGCCTGCTGAGCGTCTGCTGTTTCGACGGGCATGAAAGCCGAGATTCCGGCGGTCAGCACTACTGCGGTTAAGATCCTGCGGATCATTTGATGTTCTCCCCCCCAAGTTGCGACACGGCCGTCTTGATTGCGTACCTGTCGCTTGATGTGTAGGCCCTTCCAATAGCCCGTTCTGTAGCAAGATCGGCATCCGCAGCATCGCTATTGAGGGAAAAACCGGAACAATCGGTATTACCTGACCTAAACTGTTTCAGTCCAGCTATTTATGGACCTGAACATCTGCGTCACTTAACGGTCAATCCGCAGCAAGGTCCTTACCTGAAAGGGTAAATCTCCTTAGACTCAGACTACTAATCTCACACAAGAACGCCCTCAAATGCCGGCATAGATAACCAAGATGATCTCAGTTGAAGAAGTTAAGAACGTAGTTGAAGCCTTTCCCGATCCTGAAACAGGACGGCCACTTGGCCAAATGGGGCAAGTGCATACCATCGATTCGAACGCTGATGGCGTCAAAGTTCAAATTGGCCTTACAAGTTGGGCGGCACCGATCCGTGAAGAGATTGCCGAACAGGTCCAAGAACGCTTGGTTGCAGAATTAGGCGTCCTTCCACGGGCATGCCAAATCGAAGTGGTTGATCACGACCGCCCCGCTGAGAGGTTAGGGCAAGTAGGCATTACAGCGAAAAGCGTTATTGCTGTTGGTAGCGGTAAAGGGGGCGTTGGTAAAAGCACTTTGGCGACTTCGATTGCCTACGGCCTCAAAAATGCTGGTGCTAAGGTCGGATTGATGGATGCTGATGTCTACGGCCCAAGTGTTCCTCACTTGTTAGGCGTTGATGAGCGTCCCTCTGCGGTCGATGGAAAGCTGCAACCTATCGAGAAGGATGGCTTAAAAGTCATCAGCATGGGATTCATGGTCCCTGCGGGCGAAGCGGTTGTCTGGCGTGGTCCGATGCTTCATGGTGCCGTAACGCAAATGCTGCGTGATACGGCTTGGGGAGATCTCGATTATTTGATCATCGATATGCCACCAGGTACGGGTGACGTGGCGTTGACTCTATCCCAACTACTGCCGCTAACTGGTGCGGTTGTTGTTTGTACTCCGCAAGACGTCGCGCTGCTTGACGCAGTCAAAGCAATTGCCATGTTCCGCAAGGTAAACATCCCGCTGCTTGGCCTTGTCGAGAACATGAGCTACTTCCTCTGCCCTGACAATGGCATCCGCTATGACATCTTTGGTAACGGTGGTGCCAAGAACAAAGCAAAAGAGCTAGGTGTTCCCTTCTTGGGCGAAGCACCGATCAATATTGATGTCCGCAAACGAGGAGACGACGGTCAAACTTCGGGCAATTTCGAAGATGAAACCATTGCTCCTTACCTTTGGGACATTACTCGCGGCATGGTACGAAACTTGGCCAAGGCACACGCCGACAATCCCGTGGTTCCCACGCTACCAGTTCTTTAGCGTTACGCCTTGAAGCCTATGTATGCAGGCTTTTCTGAGGTTGAGGCGACCCCTAGGCTTGGTTGGAAACTACGAAAAAAGCCCCTGGCTAACCAAAGCTAGCCCGGGGCTTTTATATGGATTCTTGATGCTAGAAGAGCACCAAGTTGTTAACTACTTCTTCTTTTTACGAGCGACCTTCTTTTTCTTCTTGGCAGTCTTCTTTTTAGCTGCCTTCTTTTTGGTCGTCTTTTTCTTGGCTGCCTTTTTCTTGGTAGTCTTTTTCTTAGCTACCTTCTTCTTGGCTGCCTTCTTCTTCGTGGTTTTCTTTTTGGCTGCCTTCTTTTTGGTCTTCTTCTTGGCGACCTTCTTCTTAGCCTTCTTGGCTACTTTTTTCTTGGTTGCCTTCTTGGCAACCTTCTTCTTAGCGGTCTTCTTTTTGGCGACCTTCTTCTTTTTCTTGGCCACAATAATCCTCCTTAAAAGAGTCGCGGGGATGAATCCGCCAAACACCGTTTGTTCGGCTAGTCGATTCCCCGTTGCACCGTTGAGTCGCTCTTCCGCAGCGACTCCCGATGATGATCACTCGTTGGCCTTACCTCTTATGATTGACTTATCAAAAAGCAACTCTCATCACCTTTTGTTAAGTCATACAGAAGATTGGTTATGCCTACTTGTTGACCAATCATCGGTTGCACTTTTGCGTAACTGTAAACATTACTGAAGTTACTGCAACATGTTTTTAGAAAAAAGTCGAGATCAATGTCGCATTATCAATGAATTGAACACCACTTTTGAATCACTTACCAACCTCTACTTGATCGATTGTAGGCAACAAGCGTTTGATAATTTTGATACCCAAGTAGAGCGAAGAGTAGCAAGTTGTAGGTGCTCCCCGTTTGCATCACAACATAGACTCCAACAACAACGCAACAAACGATCGAAAGCCACAAAGACATTATTATTCCAGCACTTGCGCTCACAAAGCGAGTTAGCAACTCGCGTGCAACTTGACCTCCATCAAGTGGATAGATGGGTACTAAGTTAAACAAATTCCAATACAAGTTGATTAGCAACAAGCACGCAACAAACCATCGAAACATGTCGTTATCAGGCATGCCAAATTGGCGGGCGACAACATAAACAACAACGTAGAAAAAAATTCCAAAAAAAGGTCCTGCTAACGAAGTAATAAAGTTCTGAAACCAACTTGTTGGCATTCGTTCGGTTATTGCTAAGCCTCCAAAGCCATACAAAACGATTCTTGGTTGACCACCATAGCTTCGCATAACCAGTGCATGACCTAATTCGTGAACAAGGATCGAAACAAGCACAGCAAAACACCATACGATCGCTTCTTTAGGTGATTTGCTGGGAGAAAGTATGAGCGCGACGATCCAAAAGATAGGATTGATGCTTATCGGAAACCCGAAGAGACGGAATCGAAGATCGTATGGCGTAGCGCCCGGACTGGTAAAGAACATTCGTCTTATTGTTATGTTTGCTGCGTCTAGTTGCTGCACAAACTAGGCAGCTTGGTTGGGTTTCATACCGATTTGAGTTGTTGTTTTGAGAAAATATTCTGCAGCACGAGCCGAGGCACCACCACCACCAACCTTTTCACGCAATGCGGTTAGCTTCGTAATTGCTTCTTGTCGTTTCGGTTCGTCCGTTAGCCAGCCTATGACTTCTCTTGCCAGATCATCCGAGTTATCACCACATGTTAGATACTCAGGCATCAAAACATGATCATCTTCGGGATTATTCGGGTCGTAAACGCCTACCTTCTCAGGAAATAACTCCTTAGCAGTAAGTAGATTGACGAGCGTGATATACCTTACACGTCGGAAGAATTGCTGCATCCACATCGCAAACGGTGACACCCAGTAAGCAATTACCGTTGGTTTGGCATGATAAAGCAATTCGAGTGAAACCGAACCTGAAACCGCGATGCAACAGGTTGCCGCTTCGATAAGTTCAGGTGTTCGATTAACAAAGACCTCGATCTGGTCTTCATTGAGACTGGACTCATGGATCAATTCACGGCAACGCTCTGCTTGTGATTCTTTGTAAGCAGCGACGGCAAAACGTACATTAGGCACCTGCTTAGTAATCTTCTCTGCTGCCTTGAGCTGCAGGTGGAAGTTATCACGCACTTCTTTGTTACGAGAGCCAGGAAGAATCGTTACGAGCGGTTTTTGACCCTGCTGAGAAGCCAAGAAGACATCATCCAGCGTGCGTGAAGTAAGCTCATCGAAGTATGGGTGCCCGACATGAGTTGCATTGACTCCACGTTCACGCAGCCAGGACTCTTCAAAAGGGAGTTTACAGAGTGCATGATCGACTGTTCGTCGCATCTTACCAATTCGCCATGAAGCCCAAGCCCAAAGCTGCGGGGTTCCGTAGTAGTAAACCGGTATGCCAGCCCGTTTGGCATGTTTAGCAATGTGCCAGTTGAAGCCCGGAAAGTCGATCATCACGACAGCATCTGGTCTTTCAGTCTGAAAATAATCTTTCGCTTGACGTGCCAACTTCAAGAACTGAGGGATCATCTTGATGACAGGAAAAATCCCCATCACGGCAAGCTGAGTAAGATCCGTATGCAATTGGCACCCTTCACGCTCCATGCGTGGTCCACCAAAGCCAACGAATTCGATTGGCTCTTCGCTGATCGACGATAACTCACGAATAAAATTCGCGCCATGAAGATCACCACTTGGTTCGCCAACGGAGAGGAAAATTTTCATCGTGCAGTTCTGCCTTAAGAAGGACGGCCGGTGAATGTGAAAGCTGGTAAGATTGGTAGGCAGGAGTATTCCAAATCTGACCAATTGGTGAAACGCCAGTTGGGCAGTCTGCATGCACCCCAACACCAATAATTAACACAAAAAAGGCTAGGTGCTCGGTACCCCGGGGGGTACAGAACACCTAGCCAGACGCAATCCCTATGCTTTTAGATCAGGAGTATGGACAAACGCTTATGGAACCAAGAGTTAGTGGCAGGCTTAGACTTCGCCTTCTTCCTCTTCTTCATCATCAATGACAAACGACTCGTCATCAGAATCGTCGTCCGAGTCGTCGCCCCCGTCGTCCAAGATGTATTGTTCTTCTTCCTCTTCAGTGGTGTCGTCAAGCAAAAGCTCGTCTTCTTCCTCATCGCTTGAATCATCAAACGTTAGTAGCTCTTCTTCCTCTTCTGTGTCTTCTTCAATCGTAAATCCAACGGAAAGCTCGCCATCGCAGGTATCGCCATCACAATCAGCGATGATAAGCTCTGAATCGCCTTCTGAGTCTTCTCCACCTTCTACCCCACCATCGCAGAAGTTGGGCATGGTGTAAGCGAGTGATACGCTTGCTGGTGAAAGCGTAAGAGCAAATGCGGCTAGAAGAGCGGCAAATGGGCTGATGATTTTCATAATAAGAATCCTTTCCAGTGCGGGGGTAGTTCCGACCGTTGTGGCGGGAGAATCCACATCAGCCGAAGATGAGAAACCTTTTGCATTGATCACTCCATGCGATCAATTTGATGCGAAGCGAGTGAGGTTCGCTTCGACACTTCGCGATTAAAGCAAAGGGTGTGCCAAACATTTTTATTGGGCAGAAACAGCGATAAATCAGCTGTATTCTTATCGAATCCCTTAAGATCCCATTGAATCTATGGCAAGCCTTACAATTACTCTGGTAGCAATTGCAAAAAGGGAGGTTATGCGTGACGAGGCTCAATAAGTCGCAGACTTTGCAGCCCCGCAACTAAGAGTATGAAGGCACCTCCAGCAAAAACGGGTACGAATCCCAATTTTCCAACCAGGTACCCCACAAACGGCGAACCAACCATCACCGGCATCGCGAGACAGAGACCAATCGAGCTGATGTAGCGAGGATGCTCTATCCGCGGCACGAGTTCCAGCAGGTAGTTGATAATCATCTTGATCGTTACAGGCGTGAAGCCAAGCGGCATGAAGACCAACCAGTACCACTTAGCCATCTGCGCTGGTGGTAAGGTCGATAGTCCAATCGCAGTAAGGGGACTCAGCATCGATCCAAAGACCATAATTCGAACTGCCAGCCGAGTTCCAAATCGATCCGCAATCGGGCCAATCAACAAGCTCAGCACGGCCACTGAAATATGCTGCGTAATGGTCCAAATCATTAGTGAGCGAAGATTGAATTCTCCCGGGCCGACACTACTGGCCCGTTCGGTCGCCATCGCTTGGTAGTGAGGAAACAACGTAAAGGTGCCACTGTAGAGCAACGACAAGATGGCAATCGTTCGACAAGGGCCGGGCTTCAGGACCAAACTCCACGCATCCGACATGCGTCGCCAGACCGGCGGACAAGGTTCATCGACCGAGTCGTTGATTTCACGCACCTGCAAGAGCATCAGACTTGCCAAGACAAACGCAACCGCCGGTGCAGCAAAAAGCCAAGTAAAACCACCATCTGGCAACTGCAACCATTTTTGCATCAAATACCAAGCACATAAGACAGCAATCGGCGCGCCTACAGCAACGCCGGCAGCAAAGAGCCGTCCACGACGATGAGGACGAATCAACTTACCTTGAATCGAATGCGAAGCGAGTTGGTTTAGTCCTGTTGCAATGAAAAAGATGCCATAAACGGTCAAGAAGAAATAGGGCATCCAAGTGGCTGGCTCGCCAGAGCTAGTTTTCCAGATTCCGCTCGCCCAGACGATTGATAACAGAGCGAAAGGAATCGCCATCGTAAACGTACCAATGGCAACGGCCCAACGCTTTTGGGGCATTGCTTTTAGTCGAGGTGCAAAGATCGCAGGTGGAATACTGAATCCAAAACGGTTGAGAACCATCAGCATACCGCGCATCTCGGGACTGCCACCAACCAAGTCAAGGAAGTAGGGCATCACGATGCTTTCAGTCTTAAAGACCCAGCCAATACGCATCAGAACTTGGTGCATCGCAAGCCAAAAGAAATTGCGAGGTTCGCTCTCAATCGTCGCACGACAAGGAGTGTCATGCGGATCCGTCTCCGGAGCATCTCCTGCCAATCCAGGAGAAGTCGCCATTAACGACGCGTTCGTAAGAGAATCGTCGTCAGTTTGCGACATAGATGCACATCGGTGGTTATTGGTTGGCTAGGTAGACATACCTAGCAAGGGTGGGAACACTCGATTCTAGTTTGCTAATGATAGACAGAGAAGGTGCCTAAATGGTTCTCTCAATGGCATGATTCCACTTTGTTTCTGTGAGTTTACGTAATAAAAAAATGAGAATGTTAGACGATTCGCACTAAGAATCGAAGCAACTAGTAGTCAAAATAGCTTAACTGTTCACTCACATTTCTTGCATGAATAAAACAATACGATGAAAATTGTCGCTACTTTTCCCCAGCTCCTAATTCTCTTATGCACATTCTTTTGTACTTCGGCCTGCTACGCGAATTCTGACAAGCAACCGAATATCGTGCTCATCATTAGTGAAGACATGGGCCCCGACCTGGGCTGCTGGGGGACCAATGTCCGCACGCCAAACATCGACCGATTGGCAATCGAGGGAATGCGGTTTACTCATCTTTTTGGAACAGCAAGTGTCTGCATGCCAAACCGGACGGCAATGATCACTGGCGTCACGCAATCAACACTTGGCGCCGTTACGATGCGGCCGCCCAAGAAATTCATGCGTCCCTTGCCAGACGGAGTAAAGCCAGTTCCCGCATTGCTTCGCAACGAGGGGTATCAAACCGGCAATATAAAAAAAGGTCAATTTCATACGAACGGTAAAGACGATTGGAATTTTATTTTCGACCAAAAGAGCTGGGACACCAAACAATTGGATTCTGTGGACACAAGCAAACCGTTTTATCTTCAGTTCAACATCTTCCAAGCGCACCGCCCTTACGTTCAAGACAAGAAACATCCTGTCAACCCTAAGACGGTAGATCTTCCTCCTTACTACCCAGATCACCCTGTCATGCGAAAGAGTTGGTCCAATTACCTAGAATCAATTCAAGACCTCGACAAGAGTGTTGGTAAGATCTTAGCTTGGCTTGAGGAGTCAAATTTGTCCGAGAATACCATCGTCTTCTTTTTGTCGGATCATGGTGAAGCCTTCTTACGTGGAAAGTATTTCCTTTACGATTGCAGCTTGAACCAACCTTTGATTATTCGCTGGCCAAAAAGCTGCCACCCGCCCGCTGGTTACGAATCAGGAGCTACCAGTGACAAGATGCTTGCCAGTATTGATATTGCTGCCCAAACGCTCCAATGCGCGAGGGTAAAGCAACCTAGCTGGATGCATGGCCAAGAGTTTCTTTCCACCAAGGAAAAGTCTCGGAGCGAAATCTACTCAGCAGCAGATTGGTACGGCGGGGCAAAGCTTAAGAGTCGTTCAATCAGAACCGAAGAGTTTAAGTACATCCGAAATTTCAAAACCGACATTTCACCTCAATCGGTTTCGAGCGAATATCGGCGTGCTCTGCACCCTCTCTATCACTTAACGGAGATTCTTGAGGAACGAGGTGAATTGGAACCGATTCATCGAAAGCTGCTGCTAAACAACCTCGAGGAGGAAGAGCTCTACGATTTGCAAGCAGACCCTCATGAGATGAATAACCTCATAGGCAATCCGGAATTCTCCGAAGTGCACCAGCAGCTAAAACAACGCCTTACCGATCTAATCAAAGAGACAGGCGACCTCGGCTTCGAACCGCTTGATCCTGAACATGCCGAGTATTTCGACAATTACCGAATCATACAAGAAAAAAACAATCGCAAACGAAGAGAGGCGTTGCGCGAGAAAGTTCTCAAAGCGGTGGAAGCGGGTGAATAAATAAGGAAAGCATAGTCCTAAATGAGAAGCGGCGGCTAACTCAAAGCTAGCCGCCGGTTATTCTATTTCAATAGGAAATCAAACAAAGATTACAGTTCCCCAATTGGTTCGTCATCACCGTTTGCTCGACTAAAGGCAGCTCGCCATAGATCTAGATCAACCCCATCAGCCACGAACCTTGCCGATCCATCACAATAGGCAACTTGCGTCCCTCCAGGGTGTCGGCTGCGTGAACTCAAGACAACGCTGTTACTGTAATTGTTCACATTCTGAGGGTTACATGGATAATCACTTTCTTGGCCTATATCCGTTTTTACGCATACCTTAGTCCGGTCTCGTTCATCAGTATTTGGAAGGCGAACTCCTTGAATTTGATAGGCTCCACCGTTCAACACCCAGATACGAGCACGACGGTCTCTAGCTCCAGCTGCAGAAGGAACCTGAATCATCTCAGCCATGAGGGTCGTCTTACTGGTACCATCAGTAATCTTTCGGATGCTAACTTCCTCGCCACCGCTGCCGTACCAAAAGGCACCACGTCGGCCTCGTGCTACTACTGTATTTGCCTTCATATTGCCATAATTTCCCCTGCCATAAGCAAGACCATAATTCGATTTCCAGTCTCGGCCTAACCCGTTATTAGCACCTTCCATCCTTTGTGGTTCATCGGAAGGGCAATGGAAAACAGGATCCTTATTCCAGAAAATCTCAGTCTGAGCTGATGCCTTCTTGGTGTCGTCATATAGCGCGGCGATAACCGATCCTTCGATGAAAGAAATATATTGTAAGTAGGGACTTGAAGCGAACTTATTTGCCCCAATACTTGCATCATTGGAGGAACGATCAATAGGAAAATGTCCCATAGTGTCATGATGATTTAGCATTGCTAAAGCATGCTGCTTGAAGTTCGCAATGCAATTTGACCGTCTTGCAGCCTCGCGTGCTGCTTGAACTGCAGGCAGCAACAAGGCTACCAAGATGCCGATGATGGCAATCACAACCAATAATTCCACAAGCGTGAAACCACGCTTCTTCAAAGATTCCATTTTTTAATGCACCCAATTCTACGAAAAGATCGAGATAGAATTAACACCTGAGCGTACTAATAGCCCAACTGTTAGTCATTCGATAGCATGACTAAAAATTGCTCATTCCTGCAAGAATTTTGTAGTGTACGATTAGATCGCATCGTGTGCTAATTCCATGCAATTCCGTGTCAAGAAATGACGGATGCACAACATTTGGCACGTGGTTTCACTCCATTTCTTACTATCCCAGAGCACACTACTACTGGCGTTGCTGTCGAATTAGTGACAGAAATTCGCCAAATATTTTGCTGCTTCACCTAATTTAGATCAGTCTTCTCGTTAATTACTAAATCTGCGGGCTTTCGCTCACTAACCCACCTCACCTTCCTCCCCCCAGATTGGGCTAGTTTCAACCGTTACGCTTACCCGGCCAAAACTTCAGTCCTCCCGATGCATCATTCTCTTCCGCAACATCAAGCGGAAAGTCACTGTATTCAATCACATTCAGCGAACCGACAACCACCACAAAGCCGCCTAGCTTAACTTCTGGAGCTGTTCTAATTTGAAGAAGCGTCTTCTTGGAAACAGGGCCTATCGAGTACATCCCTTTCAGGTGATCAAAACCGAGGCGACTCCCCTGCCCACATGCAAGAAGCAGTACACCTACCGCAAACGAAGTAAGGCGTTGCGCGAGAAAGTACTCAAAGCGGTGGAAGCGACTGGAGACTAAAAACAAAAGCGACGAGAAGCTCGTTTAGGCTCCTCGCCTACTTAAATGAATTCTATGGCTGCTCTTGTGGTTCAGTCGTATCGTTAGAACGACTAAATGCACCACGCCATACTGCAAGTTCGACAGTCTCTGATACAAATCTTGCTGAGCCATCACAAAATGCTAACTGAACTCCGCCTGGGTGACGACTTCGAGATGCGAGACGTGTGTTACCCGGGTATTGTGAACTACTGGAAATTTGGCATGGTAAATTGTCCGCTGGAGAATCTACGCATCTTCGAGTCCTATCCTGCTCTGTAGAATTTGGCAACCGGACAGCCTGAATTTGGTATGAGCCTCCATTGCGGACCCAAATCCTTCCACGTCGATCTCTATCCTTTGGAGCGTCTCCAAGAGAGGGTGCTTGAATCATCTCTGCGATCAGACCAGTCTTAGAAGTCCCATCCGTTATTTTGCGAAAGCTAATTTCCTTTCCAAACCAAAAAGGTCCTTGGTTCTGAATCTGCCAATCCTCTAATTGCTGCGAATTCTTCAGTCTGCTCAATCCTTGATTGTTGTAATTCAACTTACCAAAAACGATTCCGTAATTGGACTTCCAGTCATTAGCTATTCCATCACCTGCATTTTGCATGCGTTGTGGCTCATCCGAAGGACAACTAAAGACAGGATCTTGATTCCAAAACAGTTCTGTTTGGCTGGTAGGACTTTTTGTTTTGTCATACAGATTGGCAATGACAGAACCTTCCAGAAATGGCAGCTCCTGAAGAAAGGGAGTGACATCTTGGCTTGTGGCAGTATCATCTCCCTCGTTTGTAGGAGGCTCGACAGGAAGATAGCCTTTGGCATCGTGGTGATTGATCATGGCTAGGGCATGTTGCTTGAATTTATTTAAGCAGCTTGCCCGTCGAGCCGCTTCCCGTGCAGCCTGAACTGCTGGCAACAGCATCGCAATCAAGATGCCAATAATGGCGATCACGACCAGTAATTCCACGAGCGTGAAACCACGCTTCTTCAAAGATTCCATTTTTTGATGCACCCAAACAATAGAAAAGAGATAGCAAGAAAAGAGGATGTCTGTATCTAGAGACAGTAGCCATTCTGCTCAAGATCAAGACTTCCTTAGCATGACTTAAATCGTCGTTTATGGCAAGCTAACGCAGTCTTCACGCGACATGCCCCCCCTCAAGAGGGCCGGAATGCTTGCGTATGATATGCCGTAAAAGACCTGTTTAATTACACGGCAGTTAATCAACAAATGGTGTGATAGAATCTTGTCAAGAAGACCAACTTATTTGTTAGTTTTCCAGATAGGTCCCTTGGGAGATTGAAAGATCTCCAGGTTTCTGCTCAGCAACTCCTTCAGCATCCAGTGCCCAAAGCGGACTGATCTCTACCACCACGTCAGCAGGCACCTCTACCCCAGCTTCTCTCAACCAACCTGAGTGCTGATCGACGAGGAAGCGTTGCACGTATTCTTCTGTATCCTTAGGTGCCCCTGCGGCGTTTTTCAGCGGGGCGAAGACTTCAGACTCAGCGTATTCGACCACGATTGGATTGTTCGCCTTGGGTAGCAAATCAAAGATAAACATCTCGTACTTGAACGCGTTGTTGTCTTCCGGCTTGACCAGATTGCCAGCCTCATCAAGGTGTGGAACCTTCTTCTTGGCAATATGGAACGGCAAGGCATCCTTTAAGGCGAGCATCTTCTCAAGGAACGATACTTCGAAAACATGTACCGCGATGCTGCCCGCCCAGAACTTTAGTCCTCCCGATGCGTCTTTCTCTTCAGCAACATCAAGCGGAAAGTCGCTGTATTCAATCACGTTCAGCGAACCGTCAACCATCACAAAGTTGCCGAGCTTATCTTCTGGAGCTGTTTTACAGACCGCCATTGAAGTCAGTTCGCTTTTCGCTTCGACGTGATAACCGACGAACTCGGCATCGCCGATTGGTACTAAAGGATTGTCAATTTGTAGGTAGAACAACTGCTTAATGCCACGGCCTTGCATATGCTTAATCGCGCCGCTGGTTGCGAGACCTGCTACCGTCCCGCCATGACCGTTGGGACTTAGAAAGAGGCTATCCTTTTCAGCAAGTAACAGTTTACCGGTTGCTTGATCGACCGCGGGCATAGTTCCTTGGCAGAAGATAAACAGATCATCTTCTGCTAAACCAAAGCGATTGCTCTGCTCAAGAAACGCAACTTGTTCTTCGTGTGTCACGGGACTAGTCATTAAGTAAACCGGTACGCCCTTGCCGTGACGCTTTGCTAAAGCGACTGCTTTTTCAAGATGAATTTGAAGAAGCGTCTTCTTGGAAACAGGCCCAATCGGATACATCCCTTTCGGGTGATCAAAACCGAGACGACTACCCTGCCCACCTGCAACAAGCAGTACACCAACTTGTCCTGCATCAAGAGCGGCTTTGCCTGCCTTGATCGCGTCAGCTGGTGAAACACCAAGACCGCCCCCTTCGCCTGACTCACGCTCAGTTTGTCGCATCGCGACGGGTGGCTCGGACTGGCGAGCAACTTCAGCCCAGTCGGTGTGCTCATCGTCACCAGCATAAAGTGTGGCAAGTTGCTCAAAGTCAACTTCAGCTAGTTGCCCCGCTAATTTCTCTTGTCCCTCGGCTGACAAGTCGTCCCAAAAGGCTACAACATGCTCTTGATTGAAAGAGGCGAGTTTTTCAACGAGTTCAGCTGGAGCAGGCATAGCTTCTTCTATTCTAGGTCGGGTGAATGACTTGGTAGGTGGGGATCGGTTGGGTAAAGAAAACGCTAAATCATGGGGAGGCACTACCACCCCCAGAAGACCGGTAATATGGCAGCCGATCGGCAACTTGCAAAGCAGGTGTTGATCTCAATCCCATCCAGGTGGCGATTATCGCAGAAAACCGCCTGTTTGGGGAGTATTAACCGGTTGTCTTAGCCCCAGCCTGACCTCTATATTCCTAGATCAAGCAAAACTTCGCAGCGTGGACTACCCAGCGCCGTTTCTCTGGGAGCATGCATAGGACTTCCTAAGTGTCCCGCTGCAAAACGCGTACTAAGGAGATCTGCCCGTGTCGTCTGGCAATTATCTATTCACTAGCGAGTCGGTCAGCATGGGACACCCTGATAAGGTCTCTGACCAAATCTCGGACGCCATCGTTGATGACATTCTCGCCAACGATCCCAACCCAGGTGCGGCTCGCGTTGCTGTTGAGACCCTCTGCACCACAGGCCAAGTCGTTGTCGCTGGCGAAGTTCGCACCAGCCATTACGTCGACGTGCAAAAGGTTGTCCGTGATACGATCAAGAAGATCGGCTACACCGACCCCTCCATCGGCTTCAGCCATGACTGTGGTGTGCTAAACGCCATTCACGAGCAATCGGCTGACATCGCTCAAGGTGTTGACGGGGAAACCAGCCTAAGCGGCGAGCAAGGTGCTGGCGACCAAGGTCTGATGTTTGGCTATGCTTGTAACGAGACCGATGTCTTGATGCCATTGCCGATTCATGTTTCGCACCGAATCGTCGAAAAGCTTGCTCAACTTCGCGAGTCCGGTGAAATCAGCTGGTTGCAACCAGACTCCAAAAGCCAAGTCACCGTCGAGTATGGCCCCGACAACAAACCGATCCGCATTGATACCATTGTTGTCAGCACCCAGCACGATGAGTCAATCCTTGCCGACTGTGGCAAAGTGATCACCGAGGAAGCGAAGAAGGAAATCATTGAGAAGGCAATCCTTCCCGTTCTTCCTGCGGAATTCATTCAAGGTGACATCACCTATCACATCAACCCAACCGGCAAGTTCGTCATCGGAGGCCCTCACGGCGACACCGGACTAACTGGCCGAAAGATTATTGTTGACACCTACGGTGGCCGTGGTCGTCACGGCGGTGGTGCTTTCAGTGGCAAAGACCCTTCGAAGGTTGACCGCTCGGCTGCATACATGGCTCGCTATGTTGCCAAGAACATCGTCGCTGCTGGTTTGGCTGACGAAGTCGAAGTGCAACTCGCTTACGCCATTGGCGTTGCTGAACCTGTCAGCGTGAACGTCAACACGTTTGGCACTGGCAAGATCGATAACGAAACGATGATCCAAATCATCCGCGACAACTTCAGCCTCACGCCAGGCGGCTTGATCAAGGAACTTGGTCTTACTCGCCCTGTTATGTCCGAAACCGCTGCTCACGGCCACTTCGGTCGCGAACCAGGCCCTAACGGCGAGTTCAGCTGGGAAAAGACCGACAAGGCAGAAGCTTTGGCCAAAGCAGCCGAAAGCTGTGCCGTCGCAAGCTAATTTGAATTTTCAAATTACGCACGAAACATCCCCCTCCACTATTTTTGTGGGGGAGGGGTTAGGGGAGGGGGAGAATCTTTGGAGACACCCTCCCCTAGCCCCTCCCTCTAAAGAAGGAGGGGGATTTTTTATGGCTTGCTCTTTTTTTATGCCGCAAATTGAAACAGCTAAAGCATGTCATTCCGAATTGGCTTAGGCGAAGACCGACATCGACTTGATGAGCCCGGCACCGGTCCATTGCGAATCGGCGAGGCCGACATTCCGCACGATCGTGGCCTCGTCGGTCACAGTGATGCGGACGTTTTACTGCATGCCATTACCGACGCGCTGCTCGGCGCGGTCGGTTTGCCTGACATTGGCCAACTCTTCCCCAACACCGCCGAAGAAAATCGCGGCCGCGACTCGGCCGATTTTCTTTTGCTCGCTTATGAAAAAGTAAAAGCGGAAGGTTACGAGCTAGTAAACCTCGACTGCGTCATCCACATGCAAGAACCAAAGTTCGCGCCGCATAAAGAGGCGATTCAAAAACGAATCGCGGAGCTATTGGGTGTTTCAACCCAACAAATTGGGTTGAAGGCAAAGACCGGCGAAGGAGTCGGACCAGTAGGGCGAGGGGAATCGATTGATGCGCGATGTGTGGTGCTGGTGCATTAATTACCTGTAAGTGCATACTTTCTCAATCTGGATCCAGCATCTAGTAAGATACCCCGCCTCCTGCACCATTCCTTAACCAAGGGATAATAAACCAAGACATATTGAGTGGAATCCCCTTTATCAGATGCGCAAAAATCTAGTTATTCACTCTTTATTGCGTTCTGCTTTTGCTAAGACTTGACTTTCGTTGCTCTGCATACGATTCTGTCGGTAGTGAATTTCACCACTACTTATGGACTCTTTGGACGCTAGTGAACTGACAAACAATTTGACGTTTAAGCAATCGTTTGTATCAAAGTATCACTTACTAACTTCTTCCACGTCTTTAGAGCATATGAGCATGAATCACGCAGCAAAACTATTCCTGTTTGTTCTGTTAGCAACCCTCAGCAATGTTGCTACTGCGTCAACCTTTGACAACCGTGTCGACTTTGAATCCTCGTTGGCATCTTTTGTGATCGACGACTTTGAAGATATCACCGCTCCTGACACAGCGATCCCCTCAACTCCTTCAGCTGAAACTCGCAGCGGCTATTCACTCTCCGATACAGGCTTTGCCAGTCTGAGTCTCGATGCTGCCCCAAGTGGCATCAACAATTTTCTAGATGGTGATACCGTAGGTGGCATTCTCAACCAACAAAACGCTCTCATCATTACCTTCGATTCACCTATCACCGCAGTCGGTTTCGAATACGGTACAAACGAGGCGGTATTGGAACTGCGGATAGGATCAGAGCAATTAGCAATGCTTGCAGCTCCAACCGGTGGTTTCATGGGCTACACCTCTGAAACACCATTTACAGAGGTACAAATCTTCAACAACTCATCAGCAAACGCTGCCTTCAATATCGACAACCTAACCTTCGGCAATGTCCCAGAACCTTCCGCTGGTTTACTGACCCTGATCGCACTAACGGCAGCTAACATTCGCTTCTCACGAAAGTAAGCTGCAAAGAGACAATTAAGAGAAGAACACAATGGGCGCATCGGAGCGATGCGCCCATTTTCATGTCCGTTTGATTGTCATTACTCTACCTAGCTTTCGTTGTTTGGCAAAGTAGACAGACTCTACTCCTTGTCTTGCGATGCGTGACACCGACAATCGTTCGATTAGAATCAAACTGCTAAGACATTTGTTCGCTCACGAAAGTCAGTGCTACCCTCTTCAGCCAACATCAAATTGCATCATGAAAAATCTACCGCTCTATTTTATTGCGATTGTTTGCTTATCAACCACACTCCTCGCCCAGAAACCAACCCAATCGCCGCAGCGATTGGAAACCTCCATCAAAGTTGAGATGAACTACCTCCTCGCGTTGCCGAAGGGGTATGACGAACAAGAATCCTGGCCGTTGGTTTTATTTCTTCACGGCGCTGGCGAGCGGGGCGACAACCTCGAATTGGTCAAAAGAAATGGGCCTCCGATGTTGGTCGAAAATGGAAAAGAGTTCCCGTTCATCTTGGTGTCGCCGCAGTGCCCGCAAAACACTTGGTGGCAGCCGACCGAGTTGACCGCGCTGCTTGATCAGATCGAGAAAGATTACCAAGTCGACAAAGACCAGATCTACGTGACCGGCCTCAGCATGGGTGGCTTCGGCACGTGGCAGTTGGCGGCATACACGCCAAATCGTTTTGCTGCATTGGCTCCGGTCTGTGGCGGGGGTGAAACCTACTGGACAGATAAGTTTAAACACGTACCGACTTGGGCCTTTCACGGAGCCCGGGACTTCTTGGTGCCGGTCCATCGCTCCCAAGAAATGGTCTTCGCCATGGAGGCTAAAGGAGGTGAGCCGAAGTTGACCATCTATGCCGACGCAGGTCACGATTCATGGACCGAAACCTACAATAACCCAGAATTCTACAAGTGGTTGCTTAAACAAAAACGCGGTTCGACTGAATAGGCCCGGTGTCTGATTGGTGAAGGTAAGGAACCGCCAAGACGCAAATATTTGCAATTACTTTCGCCTTTCAATCCGCGTCCCCTGGCTTCTGATCTACAGCCCCCTGATCCCCAGTCTCTGGGTTCTGGCCTCTGGATTCTAGCCTCTGGCCTATAGCGACAACCGATCTTTCCCTGTTTGCCCAAAATCCTTTACCCTATAGGTTGGCTGGCCATCGAGGCCGCCGGGCGATACGATTACGCGCCGGTTTTTTATCTACATCCTTCCCATCATAAGACGCTTTCCCAAACGCTATGTCGACCGCAACTGCTAGCAAGTTCGATCCAACTGCCGACGCCGCTCATCCGTCGCTCGTCATTTACAATACCCTTTCCAAGAAGAAAGAGCCGTTCCACACCGTCGTGCCAGGCAAAGTGGGCGTCTACCTATGTGGGCCGACGGTTTACGATAAGGCTCACATTGGCCACATGGTCGGTCCTGTGATCTTCGACTGCTTAACCCGTTACCTCAAGTATTGCGGGTACGATGTTAACTGGATCGTCAACATCACCGACGTTGACGACAAGCTAATCAACAAAGCCAACGAGCGCGGCATCACGATGCTCGAAGTGGCCGAGGAAAACATCAAGGACTACGAAGATAACCTTTCAGCCCTTGGCGTTGATCAAATCAGTTCGTTCCCTCGCGCCACGGAGTGCATGGACGACATCATTGAGTTCATCGCAGGTTTAGTTGACAAAGGTTACGCTTACGCTTCCGAAGGGGACGTTTACTTCAACGTCTGCAAAGATAATGACTATGGCAAACTGTCGAATCGCTCCGTCGATGCGATGCAAGGCGACGGTGGTGAGCAATCGAATCGAAAACAAAGCAATGCCGACTTTGCACTTTGGAAAAGCGTTAAGCCGGGCGAACCGAGCTGGAGTAGCCCTTGGGGAGAAGGCCGTCCTGGTTGGCACATTGAATGCTCGGCCATGAGCAAGAAGCTGCTTGGCGAAACGTTTGACATCCACGGTGGCGGTTTGGACCTAGTCTTCCCGCACCATGAAAACGAAATCGCTCAGAGTGAATGCTGCCACGGCGCGCCAATGGCAAAGTACTGGGCACACAACGGTTTGCTTCGCAAAGATTCCGCAGCAGGAAAAATCGGCGGTAAGAACGACCGTGGCGAAGTTGATCCTGCGGACGCTGGCGGAAAGATGAGCCGCAGCAAAGGTGCCGGTGGTCTTGCTGACTTAATCAAGAAGCAGGGTGGCGAGCGAATCCGCTTCTTCCTCCTCCGCACCCATTACCGCAGTACGGTCCTCTTTAGCGAACCAGCAATCGAAGAGGCAGGCGTTGGCCTAGAGACTTTCTACCGTCTGTTCAAACGATACAACCGTATCACCGATACTGATTTCTACTCGCTTACGGCTGGAACATCGCGTGAAGAGGATACGAAATTATCGAGCGACAATCCCATTGCCACTTCTGCCATCGAAGCAAAGAAGAAATTCTTGGCAGCTATGGATGACGACTTCAACACCGGCGGTGCGATTGCCGAACTGTTTGAAATTGCCAAGCTAACGAACAAGCTTTGCGAAGAATCCGATTTAGAAGGTACGGGCAAAGAGAAGGCCGAGGCAATCACGTTGCTAACCGAATTGATGACCCTATTGAAGGAACTCTCGTCGATTCTTGGAATCTTCCAGCAAGAACAATCCAGTGGTGGCGGTAGCGAGTTGCTTGACGAAGTCATGAAGCTAGTCATCGCCTTGCGTGCCGAGGCTCGGGCAGCGAAGAACTTTGCGGTGGCTGATGCTGTGCGTGATGGCTTGGCTCCCACAGGCATCGTGCTTGAAGACCGAGCTGGCGGTACCGACTGGGAAGGAGGCAACGACGATGCGCTGGACGGCGTGATGCAGATGCTCATCGACCTACGCGCAACAAGCCGTGCGAACAAAGACTTCGCAACCGCCGACGCAGTGCGTGACAAGCTTGGCGAAATCGGCGTTACGCTCGAAGACCGCGCAGGCGGAACCGATTGGACGCAGTCATAACGACTTGATTGAATAAGGTTGTCATCATGAAGTACAAGATTCCATGGCAAGAACTCGAAGAAGAAACTCTTGAGAACATCCAAACTGAAATTAAAGAATACTTGAATGTATAAAAGGAGTTATGGCGTGAATGTGATGTCCGAGAAATAGAAGTCGAGGCGTAAATTATGCCAAAACTTCCTTGGATCAATCACAAAGATGCGATTAGAGCACTTGAGAAGGCTGATTTTGTCGTTGCTCGTGAAGGCAAGCTTCCTTCATGACCGACGGAGAGCGTATCTTGACGTTTCCAAGACACAACCCAATCAATGCTTATACGATGGGCGCGATAATTCGTGATGCGGGTCTAACTATCGAATGAATTCAAACAACTTCTCTGAATAAGCAGCCTCATGAGAATCCTTGGCATCGACCCCGGACTGAACACCACTGGTTATGGGGTGATTGATGTCGAGAGGGGTCAGATTAAGCTTGTCGAAGCAGGCGTTGTGCGAGGTACGTCTGGTGCTTCGCTCGCTCAACGAGTCGAGGAAATTCACTCAGGCGTTGCTGAAGTGATTGGCTCACTGAAACCTGATTGCTTGGCAATTGAAGAACTCTATTCGCATTATGAGCGTCCCAAGACGGCAATCTTGATGGGGCATGCCCGTGGCGTAATTGTCCTAGCCGCCACACAAGCGGAGATCCCAGTCACACACTACGCGGCAACGCAGATTAAAAAAATCTTGACGGGAGCAGGTCGTGCACCAAAGTCACAAATGCAACAAGCGATTCAACATGAACTTGGACTGGCGTCAGCCCCCGAACCGCCTGACGTAGCCGACGCCTTGGCGATTGCACTGACTCACTATTATCTTGGTTGTCGACAGAACAGTTTGCAAAGCTGAACTATCTGAATACCATCGAACTGGATTCACAACATGATTACAAAAATCACAGGCAAACTCATC
Source organism: Botrimarina sp. (assembly GCA_965263145.1). GTDB lineage: Bacteria > Planctomycetota > Planctomycetia > Pirellulales > Lacipirellulaceae > CAYGQU01. The sequence goes on along the minus strand of OZ253585.1, from coordinate 3,654,453 downwards.
TCAGCCACCGGCGACGTTGCCATACTTGAAGCAACGCCGTTTGAGTATGAAGTGCTGATCCCTGACTTTACACGTCGGCAACTACAACAATCGCTCGGCCAAAAGACGAGCCTGCACACCCTTGAGTACCTTGAAGGAGACCCAGCTCGCGGAAAGTTGGTTCCACGTCTCGCCGGTTTTCTTGAAGCGGTTGAGCGTGAGTTCTTCGAGATGTTTTGCCAAGTGGATGGCGTTGGCGTCAAGAAAGCACTGCGTGCAATGGTTCGGCCTGTTGCCGAGATGGCAACGATGATCGAAGAGCAAGATGTCAAAGGCCTTTCGACGCTACCAGGCATTGGCCCCGCAACAGCTGAGCGAATCGTGGCGAAGTTGCGTCGCAAGGCTGCCAAGTTTGCACTGTTGGTGGGACGTGAAGATATTATCTCGGGCAGTGATATCGAACGCGACTTGCTTGCCGAGGCGTTTGACATACTTCGTTCACTAGGCCACAGCGAACCTGAAGCTCGTCGCCTGCTCGACTCCGCAGCAGGTCGCAAGAAGAAATTCAAGGATGTTGAAGCGTTGCTCCACGCGGTTTATGAGCAACGTAATGGCTGATCAAATCGAAAACTCATCCGACGAAATAATCGAGAAGCCAAAGAAGAAAAGCTTCGGTTATCGATTGCTTCGTGCTTTGTTGATTGGATACTTGGGCATTGTCATGATCATGATGCTGTTAGAACGGCAGTTGGTTTACCCTGTACCACCTATTGAGCGAAGCAACTGGGCTCCCGATTCGGGCGCATTTGAGGAGATCGAGTTTCTTTCCTCCGACGAAACGAAACTACACGGTTGGTACTACGATCATTCTGAGCCTCGCTACGTTTTTCTTTATTGCCACGGCAACGGAGAACAGGTTCCTGATAGTCATGGCTTGATGCTCTACCTGCAGAAGAATTTCGATGCCGCCGTGATGAACTTTGATTATCGGGGCTACGGAAAGAGCGAAGGCAAACCGCATGAGAAGGGTCTAGTTGCCGATGGGATTGCGGCGCAAAAATGGCTTGCGAATATAACCAATCGTAAACCCGAAGAGATCATCTTGATTGGCCGCTCAATCGGGGGCGGTGTCGCTACCGCCGTGGCAACCAGCGAAGGGGCTAAAGCCCTCATCCTACAAAGTACCTTCACAAGTCTGCCGGAGGCTGCTTCTAATCACTTCCCCTGGCTACCGGTTAAAGCGGTCATGCGGAATCGATTCAACTCTCTTGCCAAGCTTCCTGATTATTCAGGGCCAATACTTCTCAGCCACGGAACCGCCGACCGCGTTGTTCCGTACAGTCACGGAGAGCAGCTTTTTGAAGCTGCCCGACCGGAGAAAAAACGCTTTTTCTCGATTCCAGGGGGTGGTCACAACGACCCGCAACCAACGCAATACTATGCGGAATTGAGTGATTTTCTCCAAGAATACGCGCAAGAACACTAATTTGGGCCCCCCAAGGTGCGACATATTGTTGCACTAGGTCTTTTTGTCGGCCCAACAGGCCCCTAAATGCCGTATTCTCCCAAGATAGCCAATTGGCGGATTGACCGCCTAGCTAGCGAACCCGATACTTATTAGCCCAGCTTGTTTATCCGTCAAAGTAAACAGCTAGCTGGTTTAGCACGTGGCAATCAACCGATTGCTACGACAACATAATCCAACTACTCAACATTGCTAGCTGCTTATAGCGATTACTCGCTATGACGATTAGCAGGAGTTTCCCACCTGATAGCAACAGACTTTTGATACCCACAACTGACTCACACGTTAGCTAGCTTCATCGTCTGTTCCCCCCTCCCCTCCCACCACAAGCAAACCACCTCATGCTCGGATCGATTGAGCGTTCGCTGATTTACCCTGCCCCCTCGATTAACCGTGGGAATTGGGATACTAGCTGGGTCGACAAGGAAGATGTCTACTTCGAATCGAAGGATCCACGTACCCAAAAAACCGTGAAGCTTCACGGCTGGTACTGTGAGCACCCAGAAGCTGAAAACGTGGTGCTCTACACGCATGGTCAGAGTGAGCACGTCGCCAATCTGGTCAATGTCATTGTCCGATTGCAAGAATCCCTCAACGCTACTGTCCTTGTATTTGACTATCGAGGCTATGGCAAAAGCGAGGGGATGCCTAGCGAAGTTGGTTGCATCGCTGATGGCCTCGCTGCCCAGCAATGGTTAGCCGAACGAACCGGCACCTTGCCTGAGGATATTGTGCTTGTTGGACGTTCTCTTGGTGGAGCCGTTGCCGTTGCAATGGCCGCCGAACGTGGTGCTCGGGCCTTAGTCCTAGAAAACACTTTCAGCCGCTTGACTGACGTCGCCGCATATAAGTTCCCTTGGTTGCCAGTGCGTCGCTTCATGCGTGATCGTTACGATTCGATCCAACGAATTGCTAGCTACCATGGCCCCTTGCTCCAAATGCATGGGACCCGTGACCGAGTCGCTCCAGCGAAGTTTGCCAGAGAGCTTTTCTCGGCATGCCCTTCCGAATTGAAGCGTTTCTTTACCGTCCGTGGTGGCCGACACTTCGAACCAGCTCCCTTGCCCTTCTACCTTCGAATGGCAGAGTTCCTCAAGGAAGCGGATGCTTACCATAAAGCCTTGCCCGCAACTGTTGAAACAAATCCATCAGTTGGCTCCGCTGAATTGAGCTCGATTAGCTAATTTCGATTAGCAACGTTTGCCCAAAGCCGCAATCTTTGCTGCTCTTGCCTAAATCGCCCGGACTCCGATTCCCAAAGACCTCGTTCGTCTGGTATGCTGCCTATTTGTACAGTGACTGGCTAATGGAAGCCGATCCACTGTTAGGGATAGTCAGCCTCTTGCCGAGTGAACCATGGCGCGCGAACGGATTCTTACTTCGGAAGATAGTCAGCAACCAGCGGTTGAACCGGCTGGTGCTACCTCTGGACTTCGCGTAGAAGCCGACCGAGAAGAAGATCTCGCACTACGACCACGGCATATGCAAGATATGGTTGGGCAACGCGAGGTGTATGAACGTATCAAGATTGCTGTCGATGCGGCTTTGAAACGAGGTGAACCGCTTGGGCACGTCCTGTTTGATGGCCCACCAGGTCTAGGAAAGACAACCTTCGCGACTTGTATACCACGTGACCTCGGCGTAGGTCTTCAGATTGCTAGCGGGGCAACACTTGCCGCTCCGAAGGATTTGCTTCCTTATCTAACGAACGCTGAAGAAGGTTCGGTTCTCTTCATTGATGAAATCCATCGACTCCCAAAAGCGGTGGAAGAATTCATGTACCCAGCGATGGAAGATTTCCGTGTCGACATTACCCTTGGTGAAGGAGTCAATGCTCGAACGGTAAATATGAATCTCAAACCATTTACTATTATTGGAGCTACGACTCGTAGCGGCTTACTTTCGGCCCCACTGCGTGACCGATTCACAATTCGCGAGCACCTGGATTTCTATTCGATTGAAGATCTTACCGAAATTGTTCGCCGCAATGCGAAGAAGCTCAAGCTAGAGATCGAAGAAGACGCAGCGGCGAAAATCGCCAAGTGTAGCCGCGGTACACCACGCATTACGAATAATCATTTACGCTGGGTGCGTGATTACGCAACAAGCAAAGCGGATGGACGAGCCACTCTGTCGGTTGCTGATGCAGCCCTAGAGATGTCAGGCGTCGACCAAGAAGGCCTCGATCGCCAAGACATGAAGTATCTGCAAACCTTGCTACAAGTCTTTGGTGGTGGTCCAGCCGGCGTGGAAGCACTGGCCCATACAATCAATACCGCGGTTGATACTCTTACTGATGAAGTGGAACCCTTCTTATTGCGAAGCGCCTTTGTCGTAAGAACTCCACGCGGTCGCAAGTTAACTGACAAAGGTTATGCCCATCTGGGAGAAACTCCCAAACAAGACGAAACAGATCGTACGCTTTTCTAATCAACGAAGCTTCTCCAAGTTGACGGTCATAAGGAAGACTTCGATCGACCCACTTTAACTATGCTTTTTTTGCATAGAAACCATCCATAGAATTCGTTTGTCGCATCGATGGGACACCTCTATACTTTGATCAGTTACCTACCGTTTGCCGTTTGAATAGGTAACTCTAGTCCGAAGCTTCTCATACGAAGGAACCATGATGTCCGTATCGGATCGATTCTTAAGTCTAACTATTTGTTGTGCATTGCTTGGTAGTTCGGCTATCATTCAGGCGCAACAACCTTATCAATTAACCTCTTCTGTTAACTCGAATCCATTGAGGGAGCAAGCTATGAGCGCTGACCAATGTCCTGTCGTAGGCGGCATGTCCGCAAATCGCCATACAGCTGCGGGCGCTATGTCCAATCGCGATTGGTGGCCAAATCAGCTGAATCTCTCAATCCTGCACCAGAATTCCGCCAAGGGAAATCCTCTTGGAAATGATTTTGACTACGCCAAAGAATTTGAGTCGCTTGATCTTGCAACGGTAAAAAAGGACCTGGAAGCCTTGATGACCGACTCGCAAGATTGGTGGCCTGCCGACTATGGTCATTATGGTCCGTTGTTTATTCGCATGGCATGGCACAGCGCTGGTACCTATCGAGTGACGGATGGTCGCGGTGGAGCAACCGACGGCACGCAGCGTTTTGCACCACTTAACAGCTGGCCCGATAACGGCAACCTTGATAAAGCACGTCGCCTGCTCTGGCCAATCAAGCAGAAGTATGGCCAAAAGATCTCATGGGCTGACCTGATGATCCTTGCTGGTAATGTCTCTTTAGAATCGATGGGATTCGAAACGTTTGGTTTCGCTGGTGGTCGCGAAGATGTTTGGGAACCACAGGGAGACATCTACTGGGGCCCTGAGACCGAATGGCTTGGTGATAAGCGCTACACAGGAGAGCGCGATCTTGATAATCCGTTAGCCGCTGTGCAGATGGGTTTGATTTACGTCAATCCAGAAGGACCTAACGGTACGCCTGATCCACTTGCGGCGGCAGTCGACATCCGTGAAACCTTTGCTCGTATGGCAATGAATGATGAAGAGACGGTCGCCCTCATTGCGGGCGGTCACACCTTCGGTAAAGGTCACGGCGCAGCTGACCCGGTACAATACGTTGGTCCCGAGCCAGAAGGTGCGAGCATCGAAGAACAAGGCTTCGGCTGGAAGAACAGCTTCGGCAGTGGGAATGCAGGTGACACAATCACCAGCGGATTGGAAGGGGCTTGGAGCACTTCGCCCACCGAATGGTCGAACAGTTACTTTGATAATCTGTTTGATTACGAATGGGTTCTAACCAAAAGCCCTGCTGGCGCGCAGCAGTGGACTCCAAAAGACGAGTCGGCTCAAGGAACTGTTCCAGATGCCCATGATCCAGACAAGTCGCATGCACCGATTATGTTTACAACTGATTTGGCTTTGAAAATGGATCCTATTTACGGTCCCATCTCAAAGCGATTCCATGAGAATCCTGACGAATTCCAAGAAGCATTTGCGAAAGCTTGGTACAAACTGACCCACCGTGATTTGGGCCCAATCACTCGCTGCCTTGGACCTGAAGTCCCTGAAGTTCAACTTTGGCAGGATCCGGTACCTGAAGTCGACCATCCTTTAGTTGATGAAAAGGATATAGCCGAATTAAAGTCAAAGCTTCTAGCTTCAGGCCTCTCGGTCTCAGATCTCGTCACAACAGCCTGGGCGTCGGCTTCGACGTTCCGTGGTTCGGACTGCCGCGGGGGTGCGAATGGCGCTCGAATTCGCTTGGCACCGCAAAAGGATTGGGAAGTCAATAATCCTGAACGCCTTGCAAAAGTTCTCGCAACGCTTGAGAAGGTGCAGCAAGAGTTCAATGCTTCACAATCAGGTGGCAAGAAGATTTCAATCGCTGACTTGATTATACTAGGCGGTAGTGCTGGAATTGAAGCTGCGGCTGCCAAGGCGGGGCACACAATCACCGTTCCATTCACGCCTGGCCGTACCGATGCAACCCAGGAGATGACCGACATCGAATCGGTGGCAGTGCTGGAACCAACCTCTGACGGCTTCCGCAATCATCAAGCAAAAGAAGTCGATCGACCTGCTCCTGAGCTTCTGATTGACCGGGCGAATCTTCTCACACTGACAGCGCCTGAGATGACAGTTCTTGTTGGAGGTCTACGTGTTCTAGATACAAACACAGGGTTCGAAGAGCTTGGCCGACTTACTGAAAAGCCGGGCACCCTTTCGAACGACTTTTTCGTCAACCTGCTTAGCATGGATACTAGCTGGGAGAAATCGAAGGTCTGCGATCACTTCTACGAAGGCAAGAATCGCGACACTGGCAAAGAGCAATGGAAGGCTAGCTCAGTCGACTTAGTCTTCGGGTCGAACTCTCAGCTTCGCGCCATAGCTGAAGTCTACGCTAGCGATGATTCACAAGAGAAATTCTTGCAAGACTTTGTCGCTGCTTGGGTAAAAGTCATGGAGCTTGATCGATTCGATCTCGATCCATCGTACCGGTATTGATTGAAAATCTCCTCCTCAAGGCTTACTTGGGGAGGAGATTCTTCTTTATCTTAGCATCTCAATGCAATTGGCGATCAAGGCGGTCCAACCAGTCTGGTGACTAGCCCCGAGTCCCTCGCCGGTATCTCCATGAAAATATTCATGGAACATGATCTGCTCGTGCCATTCGGGAAGTCCTTTATGATCACCAGCCCGTCCCAAGCAAGGTCTCTCGGAATCGGTATCACGGACAAACAGACTTGCTAGACGACGATTCAATTCTTTGCTTACCTCTTCAAGATTCATCCAATGCCCTGAACCTGCAGGGCACTCTACCTTGAATTGATCACCATAGAATTCGTGGTAGCGCTGCAGTGATTCAATCAGAAGGTAATTCACTGGCATCCAAATCGGGCCTCGCCAATTGGAGTTACCTCCAAACATGGGGCTATCCGACTCGCCTGCCACGTATTGGATCGTGTGGTCTTGGCCATGGATGTTTAAACTAAACGGATTGGCTTCATGACACTTGGATAGTGAACGAATCCCAAAGTCTGATAAAAACTCAGTTTCGTTCAGTAGGACCTCAAGGACGCGCTCCAGCTTTTCTTTGGAAGGAATCGCCAAGAGGAGTTGGTGCCCCACTTCTTCTTTTTCCGCTAAAGAGATATGTCGTGCCAGATCATGTCGGTATTTTAGGAACCAGCGAATCCTCTTTCTAAATTCGGGCAGCTTTTCAACAAGCTTCTCATCAAGAATTTCAACAGCGATAAGAGGTAACAATCCCACCAGGGAGCGTACCCTAAGCGGCAAAACCTCCCCATCGAGTTGCAACTGGTCATAATAGAAGCCATCTTCTTCATGCCAAAGCCCATAACCACCTCTTGAATTGATGGCGTCGGTGATGCGGACGAAATGGTCAAGGAACTTAGAGGCCATTTCGCCGTAAGCAGGATCTTCACGTGCCAGCTCTAAGGCGATCGAGAGCATATTGCCGCAGTAGAACGCCATCCATGCCGTGCCATCGGCTTGTTCAAGACGTGTTCCCTCTGGCAACCCTTTGGAACGATCAAAGAGTCCAATGTTATCCAGCCCGAGGAATCCACCAGCAAAGACATTATCTCCGTTGTAGTCAATGCGGTTCACCCACCAGGTAAAGTTCAGCAGCAAACGCTGGAATGCTTTCGCTAAAAACTCTCGGTCAGTCCCTCCGGTAATTTGGAAAACCCGATGGCATGCCCAAGCATGGACGGGTGGGTTCACATCATCTAGCGCATACTCATAAGCCGGCAGCTGACCATTCGGGTGCATGTACCATTCACGAGTGAGTAACAACAGTTGACGCTTCGCAAATTCAGGATCAACTTTCGCCATTGGTAGCATATGGAAGGCCAAGTCCCACGCCGCAAACCAGGGATATTCCCATTTGTCTGGCATTGAGAGAACATCATGAGCATAAAGGTGCTGCCATTCGTGATTGCGTCCCTGACGTCGTTCGTCTGGCGGCGCCGAGACATCGCGATCACCCTTCAGCCAATCAGCAACAATGTAATGGTAGAATTGTTTAGTCCAAAGCAATCCTGCATAAGCTTGACGAGAGACAAGCTTATGCTCTTCATTAGATTCCGCTGGGATGATCTTTTGATAGTAATCATCTGCTTCGGCAATTCGATCCTTGAAGATCGACTGAAACCCATCACCAAATGGAGCTGACGGTGTCTGCTCTTCACTCGTAAGTCGTGTCTCGATGGTTCGACTCTCTCCTGGTGGAATCTGAAAGTGATAAACCATCGCAGCTTTTGTACCGCGTTGTTTAGGATTAACAGCCTCTTCTTCTCCTTGGACTAAATAACGATGAAACGCATCCTTAACGTAGGGAGTGTAAGTCGCAGTTCCAAATAGCGACTCTGAGTTAGTTTCGTTCTCGGTGAATATTAAATCCGTAGCCGATCCATCGGGATGCGGGCCATACCAAGCATTGAAACGACCAAGGGTTTCGTGGTTGGTTGTTATCGAATGGCTGTCCGTAGCCTCGATGCTTGGCTTAAGCGTGCACCCTTCATGATGACATCCCCAGATCCAAGTGTTTCGAAACCAAAATGTTGGCAGAAGCCATATCTGAGATTCATCTGGACCACGGTTTGTAACCGTGGTTCGTATCAAGATGTCATCCGAAGCACCTTTGGCGTACTCCACTTGTACATCGAAGTACCGCCGCTCATTGAAGATACCTGTATCAAAAAGGTCAAACTCCGGCTCTTGTCGATTTCGCTTGGTGTTCTCTTCGACAAGCTGTTGGTAGGGGAACTCTGCCTGCGGATAACGATAGAGTGCTTTGGCATAGGAATGCGTCGGTGTCGAATCGAGATAATAATAAATCTCTTTGACATCCTCACCATGATTTCCCTCAGGTCCCGTAAGGCCAAAGAGTCTCTCCTTGAGGATCGAGTCATTCCCATTCCAAAGTGCTACGCTGAAGCAAAGCCGACAACGACGGTCGGTGAAACCGAGCAAGCCATCTTCCCCCCATCGGTAGGCCCTACTGCGAGATTCCTCATGAGTGAAGTAGCCCCATGCCTCGCCGTCAGCTGAGTAATCCTCCCGCACGGTCCCCCACTGGCGCTCCGAGAGATAGGGCCCCCAACGCTTCCAATTCTCATCTCGCGAGGTATCTTCGGCGAGCCGTTGGTGCTCTTGAGTGGGGTAAGTCATGGGGGTAACTCCGCTAAATTAACGTTTCATTCGTTTTGCAAACTATGACAGTAAATCGATTTGCGTTCTAGTAAGGTTTCTGCGGCAGATTAGACCCACTTGAAGCACAAAAAGGCATGAATTCCATGAAAGACTTGCTTGTACACTTGATTTAGCGCCCAATCCGCTCGATATTAGGACTTAAGGATAACCTAGTATTCTTTGCACTTTTCTGGACTTAGCTGTTTCGCATTTTCATCTATCAAATAAAAACTCTTTTGATTTACCGATGGCAGTTACTCAAACCGCAGAATACGCCCTTCGTGCCGTAGTCTGGCTAGCTCAAAATCCGGGCGTGCCACAGACCACACAGCAATTATCCAAAGGGACTCAGGTCTCGGTGAGCTACTTGCCTAAAGTGCTACAGCCGCTTGCTAGGGCTCAGATCGTGGGAAGCCAACGTGGCATTAATGGTGGTTACAATCTCGCAATCGACCCTGAACAGCTTACCGTTCTTCAAGTAATCAGTTGTGTAGATCCGATCAAAAGGATCACCAGTTGCCCCTTGAAGATTGGTACCCACAGTGGCACGCTCTGCCCACTTCACAAGATGCTTGATGAATCCATCGAAGCAACGGAAAAGCAGTTTGCCAACACTACGATTGCAGCGCTTCTTCGTCGCGAAACAGGTAGCACTCCGCTATGTGAAACAGGTCCACCAACCATTTCACTAGATCAAATTTCTATGCCGCCGAAGTGATAACGGTCTCGTACTAACTGTAAAGATCAGCATGACATTGGGATACAATATCTAACGGCGAACAATAAGCCTGATGGCTTCTGAGTTAGACTCACTCTAGCGGTTGAACATCAACCGACACCGACATGCTTTGTTCGCCACCGCCGACAAAGACTCCTTGGATAGGACATACGTCGTTGTAGTCACGACCGTAAGCCAAGGTGATATAGTCGGTCGAGGGAATCATCTTATTGGTTGGATCAAATTCGATCCAACCTTGCTCGCCGCAATAGACGGAGATCCAGGCGTGTGACTGATCAGCACCAACCAGCCTTGGTTTTCCTTCAGGAGGTACTGTACGCAGGTAACCACTTACGTAACGAGCTGGCAGACCTAGCGAGCGAAGACATGAAATCTGTAGATGGGCAAAGTCTTGGCAAACACCAGCCCGTTGTTCAAAAACATCGCTTACCGGCGTGCTCACTGTAGTAGCTCGAGGATCGTATTTGAAGTCCTGGAAGATTCGATTAGTGAGATCAAATGCCGCCTCCCCGATTGGACGTCCAGTTGTGAAACTAACACGGGCATACTCGGCAAACGGTACAGAGGAAAACGCTAACTCAGAATCAAAAGCGTAAAGGCAATCGTTGCCACTCATTTGCGGTGGCATTGAATCGATACGCGAAGCGATTATCTCCCAGGCTGGCGTTTGAGCGAGGTTCAATTCAGCATCATTGGGGATGCGCTCGATTTCACTTGTCGCTGTTACCGAAAGTCCGTGATGGGAATCAAGCAGCGAAAAATACTCAACTTCATTTCCAAAGTAATCAGTCTGAGCCTCCACTCGTGTAGGTACAGGTAGAATAATGAGACGATAGCCGTGGCAACTTTGGTAACTATTCGTTCGCGGGCGCAAATGCACCTTATTTTGGCAGATTGGAACTGCCTCGGAGTAAGCATATTTCGTCGTATGGGTAATTCGGTAACGCATCATTCTTCGGCTCGGCGAGTCTCTTCATCAATTTTGGCTTGTCCTCCACTGCTGGAAGGGGTCGAGGCCATGCGTCTCGACTTGCTGGTATGAACCAAATAATGGTTTGAAATTTCGCGAGATAATTTTTGCAACTCACGATCGAGGTTGGTGAGCAAACGACCCAGCTTTGTCTGACGTTCAGCGTCCGGCATCTCGGCAAGTGAAACCACGTCTAACATCCGCAACGAATGCATCATGCTTTGGACAAGACGTTCGTAAGATGAGTAACCGATTGGCGATTGCTGTCCCGGGAGCTCCTCGATGTGTTGCTGTAATGTAGCTAATTGATATGCAACACTGCGTGGGTTGGTAACATCTGTCAGCAGCATATCAAGTACCGGTGGTAATTGAACTTTTGCCAAATAGCGAGATCGATAAGTCATCACACTGTCAGCAGAATCGAGAAGTGCCTCCAAAATTTCGGCATCAATCTTTTGGGTATCAACCAGACAAGCCTGCAACATGCCAACGGCTTGCAAAGCTCGCTCCAAACGCCTGCCGAGATCAAGGAACCTGAAGACATAAGAACGGGTCATGCTCTCCATACATAGGCCTTCAATAGCAGCAATATCTACAACCAGGGCATTTAATAAACGGATGAGGTCTGTTAAGTCCCCCTCCCCTTCAAGTTGGAATTTCTGATCAATACGAACCAACACCCGCCAACAATCGGGCGATAGCCGATCTCGTACCAACGAGGAAGTTCTAAACAGCTGGTCTAACTGAACGCGTAGAGAACCCGGTTGCTTTCGATCAAAGACTAACTGCGGCAAGATGGTATCAATCTTTGGAAGAAGTTGATTGAGATCACTAACAACAAAAGAGGGTTCAAATTGCCCTTGCGCGGCAAGCGATCGAATCAAAGTGCTCGTGACCAACCTCGTATCCGATGAGGTTTCGCTCGTAAGACGCAAGATTAACGTACGTAGTTGTCGGGCAGCGGCGTCTGTTCGTTCGATATGGCGACCCAACCAATAGATATTATCGGCAACACGGCTAGGAAGATCAGCGCCGGTTCGGCGAATCGCTATTTGCTCATCACCTGACGAAAGCAGTGAAACAAACTTGACGGGCTTGGTACTGAGTACCCAGGCATCTTTACTCCCTTGCGAAGCAGGTACGGCATAGGGGCTACTGTCATCAGGATCCGATGTGCGAGCTAAACCACCGGGCATAACGTGATAAGAACCTTGGTTGGCAACAGCAAAGGAACGAAGAACTAATGACGATTGCTTGGTTTCATTGTCCTTCCAACAGGGAACCGTTGAAAGTGGAATGCGTTCTTGTGCTACAAAACGTTCCGGATTCTGCCGAATCTTTGCTCGCAACTCGTCCGGGCTTAGTGAGCTTAGTTGTTTGCTGGTAACTCGGAAACTACCGCGACTTCGGTACGCAGGGGAAATGATATAGTGTTCTATGTTGGCAAGAACACGTTCTAGCGAACTCGCCTCACCACACCAGTACGTTGCTATGCCCGGAATGAGTAATTCTTGTCCCAGGAAAAACTTACAAAGCCTTGGCAAGAAGGCCATGATGGCTGGCGATTCGACCAGTCCACTTCCCAGTGGATTTGCCATGGCCACCTGAGAGCTACGAACCGATTTCAGCAAACCAGCAATGCCGAGCAAGGAATGATCCTCAAATTCAAGCGGGTCGCAATGCTCACTGTTAGGTCGCCGCCAAAGAACATCGACCTGGATCAAGCCTTCAAGCGTCTTTAGCCAAACCTTGTTATCTTGAACCGCAAGGTCACCTCCCTCAACCAGGCCAATGCCAAGGTATCGTGCTAGGTAGGCATCCTCAAAATAATTTTCGTGTTCGGGACCTCTTGTATAAAGAACGACTCGAGGGTTTTTTTGAACATGCTGAGCGAGTTCGTGCAAGCGTGATTTTAGGCTGATAAAGAAGGGTGCCAATCGCTGCACTTGGCAATGCCTGAAAATCTCGGGAAGCATTCGCGAGATGACAACTCGATTCTCAAGTGCAAAACCGACACCTGACGGGGCTTCGGTTCGATCCGCCATTACCCACCATCGGCCCTGGGCATCTTTGCCTAGATCTGCGGCATAGAAATCGATAAACGAGCCTTCCGATGGCTGCACCCCATGGTAAGGGATACGAAAACCAGAGTGCCCGAATAATAACTGGGCAGGAATCACTCCCTCGGAAATCAATCTCTGCGGCCCTAAGAAATCTTTAAGAACAAGTTGTAGCAATTCGGCTCGTTGGACAATGCCTGCTGAAACTTGATTCCACTCGGCCTCTTCGATTAGAAATGGAAGAGCATCCAATTCCCAGGGACGAGCATTGGTTTCTAGCTCTCCGTAGGGACTATAGGAAAGCCCATTCTCGTAGATCAATCTTTGAGAATGATTCCAACGGCGACTGAACTCCTTACGGCCAATCGACTCAAGTTGATTCGCAAAAGGTTGCCAAGTAGATCTTACACTTCCCTCAGGATTGAGAAGCTCGTCATAACGTATCTCCGAGGGCTGATAACCACTCAAGACACGGTCTGGGTCGATTGTCGTTTTTGGCATTAGGTCTTGTTGCATACCCTGACCAAATGTCTGATTATGCTGCATGACTGCTTAGGGATCAGTGCTTGCCGCGCCGCAAATCGAGTGTCAGTGGAAACTCCCGGCTTGGCTCCGTTGCAGCAATTGTAGCAGCACCTGGGGTATGACCAAAGCTGAAGAATCTTGTGGCTCGTCGACTTTCTGCCTCCAAGGCGTTTACTGGGAAAGTCGTAGGGTTAAGACCCCCTGGATGGCCAACATGGTATTGACATCCGCCAAGAGATCGGCCAAGCCATTCATCATAGAGATCGAAGACAAGCGGACTATCCACCCCAATAGTCGGATGCAAACAACTGGGCGGTTGCCAAGCTCGGAATCGTACCCCAGCGATAAACTCTCCCTCAGTACCAGTTGGATGCAGAGGAACTCTTCTTCCATTGCAGGAAAGAACATACCGCGGATCGGTCATACCTTGGACTTTCACCTGCAGTCGCTCAACGGAGGAATCAACATAACGTGCCGTATAACCTCCGCCTGGTTCTTCCCCAAGAACATACCAAGGTTCCATCGCTCTCCGAACCTCGACATTCACACCACGTTGATTGAAAGTCCCGACAAATGGATAGCGGAACTCGAGATGGGCTTCGTACCACTCCTTCTGCAAACTATAGCCAGCTGCTTGCGTCTCTTCGATAACATCACAGAAATCTTGCCAAATGTAATGAGGCAGCATCCAGCGGTCGTGAATCGACGTATTCCAACTGACAAGCTCATCCGAATAAGGCTGCTCCCAGAACCGGGAGACCAATGCTCGGATTAGCAACTGTTGAGCTAAACTCATCCGCTCGTGAGGTGGCATTTCGAAAGCACGAAACTCAACAAGCCCCAATCGCCCCGATGACGAATCCGGCGAGAACAGTTTATCAATACAAAACTCAGAACGGTGCGTGTTGCCGGTACCGTCAACCAACAGGTGACGGAAGATACGGTCAACCTTCCATGGGGGCACTTCTTGTCCCGACTTGATCTGTTCGAATGCAATATTCAGTTCGTAGATCGAATCGGAGCGAGTCTCATCAACACGAGGTGCTTGGCTTGTTGGGCCGATAAATTTTCCGGAGAACAGGTAAGAGAGCGAAGGGTGATTATGCCAATAACCGACAAAGCTCTTCAATAGATCTGGTCTTCGAAGCCAGGGACTATCGGCAGGGGTTGGACCACCGAGAACAACGTGATTACCCCCACCGGTTCCCGTGTGTGATCCATCAAGATCAAACTTTTCAGTTCCCAATCGAGTTTGACGAGCATCGTGATAAACCCCGGTGGTGATATCGACAAGCTCGTTCCAGTCGTTTGCAGGGTGGACATTGACTTCAATAACTCCTGGGTCAGGAGTCACTTTGATGTGCTGCAGCCTTGCGTCATGCGGTGGCAGATAGCCTTCCATCATGATCGGAGTTTGTAGCGTTTCGCAAGTTTGTTCAATTGCTGAGACCAAGTCGAGAAAAGTCTCCAGCCGATCAATCGGTGGCATGAATACATGTAAACAACCGCCGCGCGATTCGACGCAAAGTGCCGTTCTAATCACTTCATTGGGATCATCATATTGTGTGTCAACAGTAAAGGGTATTGACTGATTTGTCGTCTCACTACGATCCCATGGATTATCCGAGCCATTCCCATTGGCCCCATGGTGTCCACCGCTGTGACCTCCTGTATGATCTCCGCCAACACCTGAATAAGCTGGCATTGGTTTACGTTGGAATGCCGCTTGCAGCGTCTCTCGCATTCCACCCGTGGCGGAACCTGTGTAACGGCCCCGAAGTTGTTCAAAGGCAGGCAAGTCAGCCAACGCCGTCATGGGATCGAGTTCAAAGTAGTGCTGCGGGTAACCTGGATCCTGTTCGTAAAGGAGTGAAGTTAACGGCAAACGATATCCCATTGGTGAATCACCGGGGATCAAAAAGAGTTCATCCGCTCGGGTAACCCAATTGCCACTTTGCCAACAAGGATTGGGATCCCACCAGCGGAATTGCAAAGGCAAGACGATACCGACAGGCTTAGTAATCCCCTGTTCGAAAACTTTTGAGATTCGTTCGCGTTCTTCAATCTCTTCCAGCTTGGAATCATGAACATCCACATTCGCTGGCAAGCGTCGTTCACGCCAAGTGTAGTACATGGCATCTTCAAAACCATGAATTGCGTGCTCAGGTTTAACTTGAAGCTGTTCGGCAAGGGTACGGCTGAAACGCTCGGTATGCTCGATTGTATGACCGTAGTCGACACCTTTTCTTGCGAAGAGCGATTGATTCTTCCAGATCGGCTCGCCATCTTTACGCCAATAGCAATGAAATGCCCAACGCGGCAAAGATTCGCCTGGATACCATTTACCCTGACCATAATGCAACAGACCTTGGGATCCAAAGCGATCTCGCAATCGGAGCATTAACTCATCGGCAAGACGTTCTTTATTCGGCCCGACGGCAGCGGTCTGCCATTCATCACCGTCCATATCATCAATCGAAACAAACGTCGGCTCGCCACCCATCGTTAGCCGTACATCGTTAGCCACAAGTCGTTCATCAATGTGATGACCGAGCGATTCAATCTGTTGCCATTCTTCTTCTGTATAAGGTTTCGTAACACGAGGATCTTCGTGAACCCTTTCGACGGACATCTCAAAGTCAAAACTGACTTCGCATTCCCCCAAAGAGCCAGTAATTGGTGCGGCACTAACTGGGTGTGGTGTGCAAGCGAGTGGGATGTGACCTTCGCCTGCAAGCAAACCGGAAGTCGGATCAAGTCCGACCCAGCCAGCTCCAGGTAGATAAACTTCAGTCCAGGCGTGTAAGTCCGTAAAGTCTGCCTCAGGGCCTTCGGGACCTTCCAAAGGTTTTTGGTCTGCAACTAGCTGGATGAGATAGCCTGACACAAATCGTGCTGCGAAGCCTAAGTGTCGTAAGGTTTGCGTAAGTAACCAAGCCGAATCGCGGCAAGAACCACTGCAAAGCTCAAGCGTCTCCTCTGGCGTCTGCACACCAGGCTCCATACGGACAAGATACTTAATGTCATGCTGGAGTCGTTGATTCAACTCAACTAGAAAATCGATGGTCTTGCGCGGAGTACGATCTATGGATCCCAGTAGTGCATGGAACTTTGCACCCGATTTCTCCAAAGCAAAGTAAGGTTTTAAGTCCTTAGCAACTTCTTGGTCATAAACGAAAGGAAACTGTTCAGCATCCGGCTCAAGGAAAAAATCGAAAGGATTGATTGAAGAAAGTGAAGCCGTTAGATCAATTTCAACGGAAAGAAATTCAACCGGATCGGGAAAAACGCACCTTGCTTGGTAATTACCAAACGGATCCTGTTGCCAATTCAGGAAATGCCCTTCTGGCCCGATGTTCAAGGAATAGCTACATATGGGGGTACGACTATGCGCTGCGGGACGCAGACGTATTACTTGCGGACCAAGCTCGACACGACGGTCGTAATGATAAGTCGTTTTATGATGGAGAGCGACGCGAATACTCATACGGAAGTCTACTCATTAATAAGTTTTCTAGGAAACTGTCTGTGACTGATTCTGAGTTCCCATCTCTTCCGTGATACTTGTTGGCAATCGGAAAAAATCTTGGTAGATCGCTTTACCAAGCTGATTTAACTGATTTTGGAACTGGTCGATGTACTCATGCATACCCTCATGAATCACATCGTCGATACCAGTGTAGTTCAAGCTGGTGCGGAGTTTACCCATAAGTTGCTCACTCTTGGAATTAAATGTCCCCATAGGCGTGCCAGTAATTTGCAGCATGGAATCTTGGGCTCGGATCAGGCAATAGTGCATCGCACGGGGGAAATTGCGGTCCAAAATCAAGAACTTGGCGACATTGGTTGGTGTGATCTTGCCATGATTACGCCGGTACATGGTCAAAGCGCTTGCCGACTTCAACAGTGCCGACCAGCGGACTACATCAAGTACCGAGCCAACTTCCTGTGACGAGGGGAGCAGCAGATAGTACTGAACATCCACAATTCGAGAGGTTTTGTCAGCCCGCTCCATGAGACGGCCCATTCTTGAAAAGTGCCAAGCCTCGCCATGCGACATCGTGGCATAGGTCATTCCAACAAGCGTGTGGCTTGCTGTCTTCACTGCATCTAAGAAGCCATTCAATTCCGTAAGCGCATCTTTATCTTTGACCGCAGACTTCACCATGCGATAAAAAGTATTGATCTGCTGCCACATAGGAGCCGTAATTGCATCGCGAACACTGCGAGCATTCTCACGAGCATTAGAGATACAAGAATAGATAGAGTTTGGATTCTGTTTATCGAAAGCGAGAAAATGGAGAACTCGCTCGCGAGTTGGCTCACCATGAAGCTTTTCAAAAAGCTTTTGGTCACCCGTCGTGTAGACTAGCGGCGCCCACTGCGAAGAGAGCGAAGATCCCTCACCCAAAGTGAGGTTGTAGTTCACGTCAATAAATCTTGCGACATTCTCGGCACGCTCGATATAGCGCGACATCCAATAGACCGCCTCGGCAACTCGACTAAGCATCCGACAATCCGCCTGCGTTCATAGTTTGTGGTTCAGAAATCGATTCTTGATTGTCTGACCGGAGTACCCAAGTGTCCTTGCTTCCGCCCCCCTGGGACGAGTTCACTACCATTGAGCCCTTCTTCAAGGCGACCCGAGTTAGCCCGCCCGGCATCACATAAATATCTTCTCCACACAGCACAAAGGGCCGAAGGTCGACGTGTCTCGGTTCTAGCTGCTCATCAACTAAGGTAGGAACCGTAGAAAGTTGTAGCATGGGTTGAGCAATGTAATTTCTCGGATTGGACTGAATGAGACCTACATACTCATCCCGTTCTGATTGAGAAGCTTGGGGCCCCATCAAGATGCCGTAGCCACCCGATTCATTCGTTGGTTTAACGACCAGCTCATCAAGATGATTTACTACGTAATCACACTGCTGCGGATCGGAGCAGACGTAGGTGGGAACATTCGCAAGGATGGGGTCTTCATTCAGATAGTACTTAATGATTTCGGGCACATAGGCATAAACTGCCTTGTCGTCAGCAACGCCAGTACCTGGAGCGTTGGCGATCGTCACGTTCCCACGACGGTAGGCATCGATTAAGCCAGGTACTCCCAAGCATGAATCTTGTCGGAAGCATGTTGGGTCAAGAAAATCATCGTCAATCCGACGATAGATAACATCGACTCGCTGAACCCCTTTGGTAGTTCGCATGTAGACAAAGCCATTATCAACCAGCAGGTCAGAACCTTGAACAAGTTCAACTCCCATCTGCTGGGCGAGGAACGTATGCTCGAAATAGGCCGAATTGTAAACACCTGGCGTTAAGACAACCGCCGTGGGCTGACTCGAGTTGGTTGGGGCACATTCAACGAGTCGTTGGAGCAACTGTTCGGGATACTCTTCGACGGTCAGTACCGACATTCCTTCGAACAGCTTTGGAAAGGCTCGCTTCATGACCTCACGATTCTCAAGGACATAAGAAACGCCTGAAGGGCAACGAAGATTGTCTTCCAGAACATAGATCGTTCCGTCACGATGACGAATTAAATCCACGCCACTGATGTGACACCAAACACCCTTTGTCGGACGAAAGCCTTCCATCTGAGGACGATAGGTCTTCGCTGAGAGAATCAGCTCTTTAGGAACAACCCCCTCTTTGATGATCTGTTGTTCGTTGTAGATATCTTCAACGAACAAGTTGAGGGCATAAACTCGCTGCTTAAGACCACGCTCGATCATCTGCCATTCTTGATGATCGATTATCCTTGGAAGTAGATCAAACGGCCAAACCTTTTCAGCACCATCCTCATGTCCGTAAACATTGAAGGTGATACCCATGTTAGCCAAATTGAGCTCCGCAGCTTGCTGCCGTTCGTAGAGCTCTTGTTCGGTAATTGACTGCAAACGCGAAACGAAATTCTTGCAGATGCTTCGAGGCTCATTCTCGCCCGAGAACATCTCGTCGTAGCCAGTTGGTAGGTAAGACATCGCCTTTTTCCGTGATCGCCAAAGTTAATCGGTAGCAGCCAAGCCAGGCCACCTGCCGAAAATACATGCACGAATTGCACGTGTACCCAGCACACACAAGCCAGTTAGGCTGGGATAGGCACCAAAACACCATGATTTAGTGCACGGCTAGTGCCTATCCCCCTAGTTAGCAAGGACCATACCAATCGGGGGCAAATCATGAACTATTTGCTGATAGGTACGATTAACAGAAGTTTATCGCAATCATTAAATCAAGCCAAATTAGCCTTAGAGATTTAGCAGACTGATCTGCATTCAGCAGTTAAATACCGTTAGATAAGTGGTCTAAAAAAAGAATAGCACGAAGATGCTATGTGCCCTTTAGGCTGCTCGTTTTGTTGGCCAAACTTTATTCCTAGCGCTCTTAACAAGCCAACGGACCTTATTTCGCAACCGTTTGCGGCTTGCTTTAGCGTTCTCCCACCGTTGTGCAGGATTTGGTTCTGGCCTCCAACCTTTCCAAACAGTTCGGTCAATCGCGGTGAAAAACTCATCACAGAAAGGATGCTTAAAGCCATCATGCCAAGGCTTGCTTGGAGAGCAAAAATGAACAATCCAAGGGTCATTACGCAGATTGTTGAAGGTTTCTTTGTCTACTGGACTAAGTTGCCAAGAGGGGTACTCGTAAATATGGGTACCTTGATTCCAGCGATAATCAAGCTGTTTCCAACGATCGGCCAACATAGCGTTAAGAGCATATTGGTCCCACCAAAGAATATGTTCCCTATGGACTCGACAGCACTCGATTACTTCATCAACAATATTTTCTTTACGCCATAGATCAAGATTGATAGTTATCACGCCGGCATTGAAGTAAGGTGATTCCGGTTTAATACCAAGCTCTTCAAAATTGGCGACAGGTTTAACCGCCGCAAATAAACGGCGGCTATCCTCAAAGTTCTTAGCGGATACTTCTGCGTTAATCCAAGGAGCTGCCAAATCTTGAGCTGCGAGCAGCGCGTGACCATCAATTGGTACGTTCCAAAGATCCGTGATGTCGCGTCGCACCAAAGTATCAGAATCAAGATATATCACACGATCACTATCCAGCATTTCAGGTAACAACATCCTGAAGTATGAGGAAACTGTGACATGTCCATAGACTGGAACATCGGCCAAAAGTCCTGGATCTGGATTTTCCCATTGAATCTCAATGCGAGGATCATCCCATGAAGTATAGAGTCGCTCTCTGTTCTCTGTTGTAATCCCTCCATCTAATACGACAAGTCGTAGTTGAGACTCTGGCCTCATGCTATCGATCATGGAACGAACCGTCACTGCCATTGGCATCACATAATTGTTGTCGGCTGCGACTGCAACAATAGGCTGATCTGACATGAAGATAGTCCCATAAAAATAGCTCACTCAAGCATCGTCAACTTTGCGGTTTCAACGACTACTCTTGAGCAGGGAAACACACAAATGAAGTGTTCTAAGCAACTCTTTGTTGGCACCTTTAAATTGACTTCAGGAGAAAGCTGTATCGATGATGCTTGGTCAATTGAAACATCGCAGACCAGGTTGTTAGCTTCTGTGCAGGGTAACGTAGCATCTCGATACACAATTATTTAACTCATCGCTAAGCTGCTTCAGGAAGATTCCTGTCTAGTTCTTGAATGTTTAGGTCTTTGACACAGATAGTACGTGTTGCCAGTGATAGCGTGCTCTCACGATGAGTAATAAATAGGATCGTTTTGTCTTGGCAGTAGCTAGCTAATGCTTCATGGATAAGCTGCTCACTCTCTACATCAATTTGGCTAGTAGCCTCATCCAAGATAAGTACCTCAGCGTCCCTCAAGAAAGCTCTAGCGAGTGCGATTCGCTGACGCTGCCCACCACTCAATCGTTGTCCGTTCGATCCGACAATTGTCTCGTAACCATTCGGTAGTTCATTGATGAAATCATGCGCACGGGCATTACGAGCAGCTTCGACAACCTCTTCCATTGTCGCTTCCCAACGACCATAGCGGATATTGTGCAAGATGGACTCATTGAATAGCTCAGTTTCTTGAGTTACCAACGCAAACCGAGACCTTAATTCTCTAATAGATAGACTTGTCAACGGGATACCGTTGATTGAAACAGAGCCCTGTTGTGGATCGTAATTCCTACATATCAAGTTTGCCAAAGTACTCTTGCCAGTACCGTTGGCACCGATAATAGCCACTCTATCATATCGGTTTATCGTAATGCTTACTTCTTTCAGAACGGGTTGAACTCCGTCGTAACTGAAGTCAACATTGCTTAGTTCAATCGATTCAATCTGTTCCGGCATGCAAAGTGGCTCATCTAATTCATGGAGTGCAGACTCCCTGTCTAGTGTCGGGTAAAGAATACCTGCCGCGGCCATCCCATTATTGATCCCATTAACAACGCCAGATAGTTTTCTAAGAGGATCCGCAGCACCAATCAAGAGACCAAAAAAGACCGTTGCTGTTGGAATGCTCAATGGTTCATCACACATCTTAATTCCAAATATTGTAGTCTCTTGGTTTAGAACTAAGTGAGTCGAAGTTAGTATGCCGATGCAGAGCATTCCAATGCCAAAAAACTCGGTAATCGGGCTAGACATGGAATTGAACATGGCAAATCGCATGGCAATTCTCTTCATCTCTTGCGTTGCTTCATCAAAACGAACCTTCTCAACAGGCTCCATCGTGTTGGCCTGAACGGTTTGGTGACCATTGAGCACCTCATGCAATACATGATGGAAATTCAACGAACGATCAAGCAAGCTTGAGCATATCTGTCGGACGCCACGGTTTAGATTAAACACCAAGAAAACAGCAATGGGTGCAAGCAGCAATGAGGCAACCGTGAGCTGCCACGAAACATAAAGCGCCCCAGCGAGACAAGCAATAATTCTAAGTGGTTCAGTAATGGCACCACCATAAAAGCTCGTCATCCCTGCGGCAAGCATGTCCGTTATATGGGTAATCTGAGCTTGAAATCCACTAATCCCCATAGCCTCAAAACCAGGCCGATCTAGTTCCAAGGCTTTACTAAATATTTGCTGTCGTAGGTCACGCACAGTACTGTGCGTGACGTGTGCTATGAGAGTTACATTTAACACCATAAGCAAGACTCGCAGGATAGTGCCTGCAAACAGCAAACAGACGACTAGACCCACTGTCGCAAAAGGACCACTTGGCAACCATGCCTCCATTAAATCAAGCGTCCATTCACCAGAAGACAATGTCGCTTCATCAATCTCCTGTTGCATCTCGAGCAACTCAATCTGGTTTTTAACCTGTATGTATTCCTCAGTACCAGGAAGCACTTCTATTTGCCGTAAATCAGCAAGCTCACCCTTAGCCACAACTAACTCAGCGCGGACTCCATCAAGTCGTTCAGCGTAAGACTCTTGTAGCGAATTTCCGCTGAGTGTTGCCTGAATCAAAGGGAACAACGCAGCGATATTAGCCCCCCAAAGGATAGCGACGCCAAGTGAGCAACCAATCGCCAACAGCAATGCTGGCCAGTGGTGAATTCCTTCTCGAATTGCCCTTAGAAAGTTCTTCATTTTTGATAGTTAAGTAGTGCGATTGGAGATCGAAGTATTCAATTAGAAAATGCCAATACAAGAGTTCAGTAAATCTCTTTTAAGCCACGAGTAACGATTCGCTATACTGCGCCGGTGGCTTATAACGCCCCACGCTTTCTTTCATTGGTGGTAAACCTCTTGTCGAGCGATAATGCTGCCAAATGGAATAAGCTTGCCAAGCTTTCCGCGTGATCCCAAGCGGAGATTTCTTCAATGCTTTAAAATAAAGCTGCTTATGCTGTTTAGACGGCTTGGGAATCGAAGCAAATTCGAGATGCAGAAGATTTGCTAACTGTTGTCTATCCAGATGAAATTGCTTCAAATAATACTCGACTAGCATCTGAGAGTTAAATCGGCGAATGTATTTTCCGCTGGAATCTTCTGGCTTTCCGTAATAACGATTCTGGCCATGGACCCGATAGCTAATCAATGGCTCGGCAATAAAGTATTTCTTAACCCCACAGAGAGAGCTGCCGAATGCAAGACAGAGATCAGCGTTAATATGCCACCATGGCTCAATTTCTTCCGAGGGCAGGATTAACTCCAATGCGGAACGACGCATTGATACACACGAGGTCGCCCCGCCTATCCATGCTCCACTGGTCGCAAGCAAAGCAGCAGAGTACCCAGTATCATGCTCTTCTTTGAAAGGGACATCCACTTCATCAATCAGACCAAACAGCTGACGACCCGAGTAGACATAGCCCACATCAGGGCACTGCTGATAAACGCCTGCCGTCTTCTCAACATAGTCAGGCTTGTAGACATCATCAGAATCAAGAAAGTAAATGACGTCGCCAGTCGATGCTGCCAATCCTTCGCTAAATGTCGAAAGCTGTCCGCCGTTTTCCTTATAAACAACCTTCAGCTGCTCATATCGTTCCTCTAATGAACGGAGAACTTCATGAGACGTATCGCTCGAACCATCATCGACAACAATCACCTCATCAAAAGGTACTGTTTGCGAAAAGGCACTCTCTACTGCATCAGCAAGGTAGAGTCCGTAATTATAATTATTAATGCAACAGGTCAGTTTCATAGCGAACTATATAGGTAGTGTTATCATCCCGCCTAAAGCCCCTACTAATTTGCGAAGCATTCGATCAGTCACAAAATCAAAAGAGGCATTCATCAAAGTTACATTAACTAAAGACTTACAAATCACTCATCAAAGGTAGCTAAACGGGCCTTTTGCTCAACCGTTCATGTTCGCCAAGTGTATAGATACTTCAGGCAAAACTGACAATAGCACAACGGTGCTAGCACCAAATTGTCCTGAGCGCACAATGAGTTACGTCAGCCCTATATAGACTGTTTTAGTCACATGGAATGCAACATAAACTAACTTGATAGCATCGCAATTCCCGCAATCCCAGAAGCGAGCAGCCTTGGAATTGTCGCTCGCTTGCTTGTCATGAGAAGTGTCGCCCGAATACTAAGCGTGAGCGAGACCTTACAGAACGGTATCGAGTGCTGTCAGAATGGCATTAACATTCTCTTCATGAGCGCCGTGGCCCATGAGGCCGATTCTCCAACACTTACCTGCAAGTTTGCCAAGTCCGCCACCGATTTCTAGCTGATGCTCAGCCAAAAGCTGCTTGCGAGCTGCGGCTTCATCGGTAATGGTTTCAGGCACCTCTACTAGGTTAAGCATTGGTAAGGAATTCTCTGGATCGGAAGCGTACTGGAATCCACGCTCAATCAAACCTGCTTTCAATCGCTCATGCTCGGTTTGGTGACGTGCGAAGCGTGCTTCGAGTCCTTCTTCCAAAATCAAACGCAATGCCTCATGCAGTGCGTAATTCATATTTACTGGCGCGGTGTGATGGTAAGCTCGGCTACCCGACCAATAATTGCCAACCAACGCAAGATCGAGATACCACGAGTTACATGTTGCCTTGCGGTTCATCGCCTTATGCATTGCACGCTCGGAGAGCGTGACCGGCGCTAAGCCGGGGGGACATGAAAGACACTTTTGGGTGCCGCTGTAGGCAGCGTCAACTCCCCAGGCATCGATTTCGACTGGCAAGCCAGCCAACGATGTGACGCAATCCATCACGAGCAAGCCTCCATGTTTGTGCGTCGCTTCCGCCAACCTTTCAAAGGACTGACAAACTCCAGTAGAAGTTTCAGCATGGACAAAGCAAACCAAGTCCGGCTTCAATTCTTCGATTTTCTCAAGAATGGCATCTGTATCAAAGACCTGCCCCCAATCCGCATTCATATTGTGCACTTCACCACCAGCACGCTTTGCCTTGTCGGTTAGTCTTCCGCCAAATACACCATTAATGCCGATGAGGCAGACATCGCCAGGCTCGACGAGGTTGTCCATCAGCATCTCAGCACCGGCGGATCCCGTGCCACTGCAGGCAAGTGTCATTTCGTTTTCGGTTTGAAAGACTTGCTGAAGCATTTCGCGTACTTCGTTCATGACCTGCATAAATGCTGGGTCCATGTGACCAATGCAAGGCTTACCAAGAGCTTCGAGCACGGTCGGTGCTACGGGCGAAGGTCCTGGTCCGTGCAAAAGTCTTGTGGGTACATTAACTGGTTGAATAGACATCGATTACTCCGTTCTTATAAATCTTACTTTGTATGTTCTTAACTACCCCGATAAGTGCTGTACCCGTAGGGTGACAGCAGCAACGGCACGTGATAATGGCTAGTAGGGTCGGCCACTCGAAATTCGACGGTAGCACGTGGGTAAAATGATTCTATCTCTTGAGAGGCATAATAATCGCTCAACTCAAAGGTGATGCAATACTCGCCAGCAACGCAATCGCTTGGACCAATCAAATCGCCAATACGCCCATCTTCGTCAGTCAGGCCACGAGCAATTTCTGTCGTTCCTTCATCGAGTGATCGCGACAAAACAACAGGGATACCTGCCGCTGGTTTACCCAGCGAAGTATCAAGGACATGGGTTGTGATTGGACTATTCATTCCGATTCTGTTTCAGCTTAAGGCACCATCATAGCAAGTCGCAACTGAGTTATCTTCCTCTGTTCCGTCGCCGCGATGGGTAATTCATCCTTTGGAGTATTTTGTAGACGCGATTCTAACAGCGATAACATCTCGTCAGCAGACTTACCAGTCGCACAAACAATAAAAATGTAACCAAATCGGTCAAGGTATTCATTATTTCCTGCGGCTAACTTAAGGAGCGTCTGATCATTCGCCTCGGTTACGCCAGCCTGCTCACCTGCCGACCAATCACGATTGCCTGGGTACTTCATTCTTAGCGAATCAAGATCGCCTATTTTGGGATGGCATTCAAAGGCTTCTAACCAATCTTTTTCGCCTAGTGAATCGAATACGATATCAGCGTTTTCGAGAAGAGCTGCTGAATCGGCGTAAGGCCGATTGTTGCTCATCTGCTCAAACCAAGCTGAAGAACCGCAGCATTTACGAAACGCCTCGATAGCATCTTGATGCGATAGGAGATTAATCCACTGAACCGCTTTTTCATCCATGCCACGATCACTCATGAATCGACCCGCCAATCATTCTGCCAAGTCCTTTGCTGGTTGGCTCTCCTCGTAGCCAAGTTTGTTTTACCACACCCTGTAATGTTCGACCTTCGTAGGGGGTGATTGAGTGCCGATGCTTTAATTCTGCACCCCGCACATCAAAAGAAGCCTGCGGGTCAAAATGCACAAGATTAGCTGGCTGATTCGGTGCGATCCCAGCTGGTAAATTTGGAAGCATAGCGGGACGATGCGAGAGCCAGTTAGCGACATCATCTAACGTGTGCCCACGCTTCGATGCCTCGGTCCAAACCGCGGGAAGCAAGAGTTGCAACGAACTAATCCCTCCCCAAGCAGATACAAAGTCGCCCGTATCTTGTTGCTTCATGTTAGGTGGACAGGGTGAATGATCGGTTGCGATGAAATCAATCACCCCCTCAGCCAAGCCTTGCCAAAGTCCTTCGCGATTTGCGGAATCACGAATCGGTGGTGCGCATTTGTACTCGGTCGCACCATCGGCAATCTCCTCACTTGCAAACGTAAGATAGTGAGGGCACGTTTCAATCGTAAGTGGAAGTCCTTCCGACTTGGCAGCGGCAAGCATCGGCAAACTGCCTGCGTCTGCTAGGTGAACGACATGAGTTTTACATCCAGTTTCACGGCAATGCTTTATGACAAGCTCAATCGCATGGCGTTCAAACTCAGGTGGCCTACTAGCAACATACTGTTTGTAGCTTCTTGGATCGTTTGGCACTGGAGCAGGAAGTGCAATCTCTGCATGAACCAACAACGGCAAACTATATTTTGCAAGAACTGGCATGGCGGTGCGAAGTTCAGCTTCACCCGCTGCCGGAAATTCATCTAAGCCACTATTGCAGAGAAAAGCTTTCAAGCCGAGCACACCGGCATTGAGTAATTCGCTAACCCGATCTGCATTACCCGGAACCAATCCACCCCACAAGGCGACGTCAACCGATAAGATTCCTTCAGCTGCAGAACGTTTTGCTTCAACTGCTTCAGGGGTAGTTGTGACGGGCGAGCTATTCAGCGGCATGTCGACTAGCGTTGTAATTCCACCAGCAGCCGCAGCCGCGGTCCCTGTTTCAAATCTTCCCAATCACTTCTGCCTGGGTCGTTCAGGTGAACATGAGGGTCGATAAGACCAGGCATTAGAACATGCTCACCAAGATCAATCGTATTGGCACTTAGTCCGTTAATTAGTTCGTAGTCTTCAATACCTTTTATGAGTTCATTTTCAATGATGACCGTTGCTGGGATAGTGCCATTCGGAGTGACAACAAATCGCGAACGAACGGCAAATTGAGGGCGGCAAGATTTCATCAGCAAGAACTATATCTAGGTGGTTGGCGACGTGCCATGATGCCGCTAAGGTGGAACTCAGCCTACCACACTCCCCTGCCAACGACTACCACAACCTTAAGGACACGCTATGACTGTTCAGCTTGCTCAAAACCGATACGGCAAACATCGCGTCCGTGTTAGCAAGATTCGACGACCACGATTAGAAGCTCCTAAACTTGAGAAGCATGAATTTGTCGAGGTGGCAGTCGATGTTGAGTTGCAGGGCGAATTTGATGCGGCCTTCACCGAAGCAGATAACAAACAGGTGATTGCCACAGATACTTGCAAGAACACCGTTTACGCAATCGCTAAGACGGATGACCTTGCCTCGATTGAATCCTTCGGCCTAGCAATCGCTCGACACTTTACCAATCAGTACGAACATGTCAGCCAATCTAAAATTACGCTGACGGAAACCGTTTGGGATCGTATTGGTGATTCACTACATGGTTTTACCGCTCGTGATCGATCGAACCCAACGGCAAACGTAACTCTGGACCGTGATTCAGATGCCGTCATTTCGTCAGGTGTGAAGGGGCTGCTTATTGCTAAGACAACCGAAAGCGGATTTGAGAATTTTCATCAAGATGAATATCGTACGTTGCCTGACGTAGATGATCGCATCCTTGCAACCGAATTGACTGCTGAATGGCTATACTCAGATGGAACTGACTGCTCGGTTGAACAGTTTGCACAGAATCGAGAAGCCATTATGAATGCGCTCTTCGCAGCATTCCTGGATCACTATAGTCGTAGCGTTCAAGAGACTCTTTATCGAATGGGACAAGCAGCGATCGAAGCTTGTGACTTGATATCTGAGATCTCTCTAACGATGCCTAACAAGCACCATATCCTTGCCAACGTGGTTCCCCAGGGTACCCCTAACGACAACGAAGTTTTTGTTGTCACCGATGAACCGTTTGGTTTTATCCAGGGAACCGTTACCAGAAAGTAATACGACTTAGCTTGCCAACTCGGCAAGTGTGAGGGCAAGCGTCTCAACACCAATAGCGATTTCTTCAGGCGAAGAGAACTCATCAGGGCGATGCGATACACCGCCTCGGCATGGTATAAAAATCATCCCCATCGGTGCAACACGGGCCATGAAAAGCGAGTCATGATAAGCCCGGCTTACCATTCGTTGACTCGCATGACCAAGACTTGCGGCCATACGCTCAATCGTGTCGACGATGCCTTGATCTGCAATCGCAGGTGGATCGGCATTCAATACCTCGAATGTTGCACGCACACTGCGCTCAGCGGCAACGTGTTGTATCGCTTCTTGAATTGAATGGAGCACGGAGTCTCGGTTCTCACCATCAATATCACGCAGGTCCAACGAGAATTGGGCTCGACTTGGAATCGAGTTCACGGCACCAGGATGAACCTCAAGCGTGCCAACCGTTGCCACTAAATCAGGGCTTTTACTATTCCGTGCGAATTCTTCAATCGCCTGAATCATCAGTACCGCAGCGGCCAAAGCATCACGACGGGCTGGCATTAACACGCCGCCGGCATGGCCACCCTCCCCTTCGACCAGCACGCTAGCCTGCGCTGGGGCAGCGATAGCGGTTACGATGCCAATAGGAAGTTGAGCTGCTTCAAGCTCTGGACCTTGCTCGATGTGCAATTCAACAAATGCGTGATACGCTGAATCGCTCAGCTTGACGCTTGCTAGATCACCCGAGAAGCCAGCATGCTGGCGAACGCTGTCATAGTCGGCTCCTTGATCATCTTTCAGCTCTGCAAGAGCTTGCGGTGAGATTGCTCCACTCAGGGTACGACTGCCCGTACACCCAACCCCGAAACGTGTCGGCTCCTCTGAGGTAAACATCACGACATCGATCGAACGACGCGGTTTGAATCCTGTCCGTCTAAGTGCACGAATTGCTTCTAAGCCACCCAACACGCCAACGGTTCCGTCATACATGCCTGAATGTGGAATTGCGTCGGCATGAGAGCCGGTGCCAACCGCTGAAGCCTGGGGTTCGCTACCCTCCCAGCGTGCAAAGGTATTTCCGATAGCATCTTCAGCCACCGATAACCCGGCATCCTCATAGAGCTTTCGCAAGAACTTGCGGGCGCGGAGGTCGGTCTCAGTAAAGACAACTCGGGTGACAGCTGGAGGAGGCTCAGGGCAATCGCTGATGGCAGCCAATTCTTGTAATTCTGTGACTAGACGATCGGCCTCGATGGTGGGGCGACTATTGATGCTAAACCTCCAGAGGATCTCGGTGGATATCCTTGTAGTAGATGTATGCCGCAGGTGATTTACCCATGGCAACAAACCATTGTGGACAGTAGGAAGCCATCCAAATCGTATCGCCCGCCTGAACTGGATACCATTTATCACCCAAGCGATAAACGCCCTGTCCTTGCTTCATGTACAAGCCATGCTCCATGATGTGCGTTTCCACAAACGGTAATGGAGTTCCCGGACTGAAGGTAAACACATTCACAGCCATATCAAAACCAGGTTCAATTGGCAAAAGCGTTGCAAGGATTGCGTCGGGATCGCCAAGAAATGGTTCTTTGCTTGATTCAGCCAAGGTACCGGTAATACGATCCGGCGTAGGTACATTACCTAAAGGTGTGTACGGTTTTTCAAAGACTAATAGCTCAGTACCTTCATCTGCCGTGAGTTCATACTGATCATCGGGAGGAAACCACATGAAACTATCGGCTGCAAGTGATTGGCTATCAAGATTGGCTTCACCCGAAAGTACATAAACCAATCGTTGTACGCCCTTGGGCGCTCCAACCGAACGGCAATCAACACCACCACGCACCAAGTACTGAGAAAATCGCGGACCGCCCGTTCCGCCTCTCATTACAGGGCTGATGAGTACAATCCCTTCCGCTTTGCCCCAGCTTGGTGGTAAGCCAGGCACATGCCCATCGGGTGCAATGAGTGCGTGGTTTGATTCAACCTGTGTTCTAGTTTCACCAAATAGAGTCATCGTTTATTTGTGCTCTCAGTTCATTGACATTAAATAGCTTTAACTTCCACCTCAGCCAAACGATAAACCGTGCGAGTTAGCACCTCAATTGCGCTGGCTACATCCATTGATTGCACTCGCTCTTTTGGAGAGTGGCTAATACCACCAGGGTGACGTAGAAAAAGCATCGCAACTGGGAAACGCTTTGCCATGACTACCGCATCGTGGCCTGCTCCACTTGCTAGAACGGGCGAGGTGCCAGTTAATTCATTAACGGATTCCGATAGATGCGACATGAGCGTGTCATCCATCTTCACGGCGTTCTGATCTGAAGAGCGGAGGATTTCAAATTCGCACCCTTCTTGTGCTGCAATGGCTTTGGCTCCGTTAATGAGCTTTGACACGGCATTGTGACGATCTTCATCGCTGGGATGACGAACATCCAGGGATAGCTCAACACGGCTTGGGATTACGTTGGCTGCGGATGAACCTAATTCAAGTTTTCCCACCGTTGCACGTAAATCATCCACCTCTAAACCAACACGCCGTACTAGTCCTACAAACTCTGATGCAGCGACTAGCGCGTCATGCCGTCCGACCATAGGCTGCGTACCGGCGTGGCCCTCTTCTCCTTTGAAAGCAAGTGCAAGTCGACTTTGACCGACAATCGCTGATACCACTCCGACCGGCTGATCCAATCTTTCAAGGACGGGACCTTGCTCCAAGTGAGGCTCAACAAATCCAATCACTTCATCGGCTGAGTACGCACACTCCCCAAGGCATTCGGAATCACAACCAAACGATTCGATCACTTCACGCATACTAACGCCATCGTGATCAGTTAGGCCTAGCCAATCTTGTGAGAAACATCCAGCCGTGGCGCTTGATCCAAGATACGGCTCGCCAAAGCGAATTCCTTCTTCTTCACTGAAACCGATCACGTCGATATTAAAAGGAAGTTGCTGATCGCCCAATGCTTCGACAAGAGCAAGTCCGACCACAACGCCCAAAACGCCGTCATACCTGCCGGCACATGGAACGGTATCAAGATGAGATCCAATAATCAGAGTGCGTTTCTGTGAGCTACCTGCCCGGCGACCAATCACGTTTCCAGCAGCATCGACCCGTGCGGTCATGCCTAGCGCGCTCATCCAATCACCTAAGTGATCATGTACTTGGTGCATGGCGGGGGTGAGGTAGCGTCTTGTGATATTTTCGGGATCCTCACTACATCCTGCAAGAACATCGCATAGATGAATTGCCTTCTCTGCGAGCGAAGCCGTATTCATCTTATCAGACTGAAGATCCTTGACCTCAATGGTATGATTCGAATTGACGTTCACAGGGTCAGAACCTATTCTGATGTATGGCGGTTAGCGGCATAACAAACGGAAGGGGGGTGGGGTCGCTAAAGTTTTTGCTATTTAAGTTGACCCTACATAATACCTTCGAATCCACTCTTCTACGAGAGCGCCGCCATGACAGATTGTATCCTTTTCTACTTGAACGGTATTCGTCAAGAAGTAAGAGGATCGGATTCTGGACAGACCCTAAGCAACTATCTTAGGCAATCACAACACCAATGTGGTACAAAAATCGCCTGTTCGGAGGGTGACTGCGGCGCTTGCACCATACTCGCAGGCAAGCTTTCTCAAGATGGTGATCGCTTAGAATACGTGCCTATCGACTCTTGCATTGCCTTTGTTTATCAAATGCATTTGTGTCATATCGTTACCATAGAAGGGCTAGCTGATTCCGAAAAATTATCTGCTGTGCAACAGGGCATGGTTGATTGTCATGGTAGCCAATGTGGCTTTTGTACGCCCGGCTTTGTGATGGCAATGCATGGCTTAACAGAAAACACCGATGCCCCACTAACTGAAGATGAGCTGCGGTTAGGACTCTCAGGTAACTTGTGCCGTTGCACAGGCTACTCACAAATCCTAGACGCAGGCTTATCGCTAGAGCCCGATCAAATCGCAAGTGTAGGTGACCGATTCAATAGCACTCAGATGCTTCAAGAATTTGCAGAGCAACAAGGGCAACCTGTCCACGTTAATGCCCAGCCAAACATAGCATCGAATGGTCATTCTCATGAATTGGTCGAGGTGATGATACCCAAAACCTTGGAACAAGCATTGGAGTATCGCTCTCTACGCCCCAACGCAAAACTTGTTTCTGGTGCGACAGATGTTGGTGTGCAATACAACCATGGTCGACTCAAACCCCAAGGTGTTATTTATCTTGGGCAAGTTGAAGAACTCAATCAATTAGCAATTGAGGAAAACAACTTGAAAGTCGGTGCCGCCGTCCAGTGGTCAGAACTTGAAACCGAAACGGCTGCAAAACTCCCCGAGTTCCATAAGGTCATCGAACGATTTGGCAGTCCGCAAGTTCGCCGAGCTGGAACCTTGATTGGTAACTTGGCTAACGCCTCACCCATTGCTGACTCGATACCGTTACTCTACGTCGCTAAAGCGACCCTTCAACTGGCAAGCCAGCGCGGAACTCGCTCAGTACCGATCTTAGACTTCTACCAAGGATATAAACAACTAGACCTTGCTGAAGATGAGATAATCGCGTCGGCAAATATTCCGCTTCCAACGGATTCAACTCAGCTGAAGCTATACAAGATCGCCAAACGACGTGACATGGATATCAGCATCCTTACCGCAGCGTTCTGGATCGAATTGGATGGCGATCAGATCACAGATGCCCGAATTGCCTTTGGTGGCGTTGGGCCTACCGTGCTGCGTGTTCCAGAAAGCGAAGATCGACTACGAGGCAAACCATTCTTACTCGAAGTGATGACTGAAGCTGCGATATTGGCACGCAACGAGGTAACTCCCATCTCAGACGTGCGTGGCGATGCGGGCTATCGGCATCAGCTTGTTGAGAACCTCTTCGCCAAATGCTTTCACGACTTAAACCCTCAACTCACGGCTGTTTAATATGCCATCGGTCGGCAAACCATTACCACATGAATCCGCCCGTGGTCACGTAACGGGTTCTGCTCGCTATATGGATGACATGCCAAAGCGAGCTGGTGAACTTACCGTGATGTTCGTAGGTTCTCCAGTAGCTGCCGGCAAGATTAAGAACATCGATACCACGGCAGCGGAATCGGCGCCTGGCGTAGCTTGCGTACTAACTCACAAGGATATCACAGGCCCTAATCACTTTGGTCCGATCATCCCCGATGAACCTTTTTTGCCTGAAGAGCAACTCGCTTACCTTGGTCAGCCTGTGGTAGTAATCGGTGCTAATTCGCTTGAGGAAGCCAAGCATGCTTGTAGTTTGGTCAAGATTGAAGTGGAAGAAACGACGCCAATCTTGACCATCGATGATGCCATCTCAGCAAAAGAATTCATCGGGCCCGTTCGGTATATGCAAAGCCCCTATGTCGAGGGACAAAGCAACGAAGTGGGCGATGCGGATTTCGAGTCCGCCTACCAATCGGCTCCCCACCACTTGGCAGGACGTTTTCACTCGGGTGGTCAGGAACAGTTTTACTTTGAAACACAAGCTGCCATGGCTGAGCCAGGTGAAGCCAATTCTGTCCGCGTCTTCTCATCAACACAAAACCCCACCGAAACACAAGCGGTCGTTGCCGAGGCACTTGGACTAGGGATGCACCAAGTGGTCTGCGAGTGCCCCAGGATGGGAGGTGGATTTGGCGGCAAGGAGACTCAGTCGTCGCTTACTGCGGTAATGGCTGCCATGGTCGCCAGCAACACAGGTCGCCCTGCCCGTTTGATTCTCGATCGTGCAACCGACATGCGAATCACTGGCAAGCGTCACCAATATCAAACGGACTACCGTATTGCCTTCGACGATGAGGGTAGGCTAATCGCTGCCAAGATGGATTTCTACTCCAACGGGGGCGCATTTGCTGACCTTTCTACATCGGTCATGGAACGCACGATGTTGCATGCGGAGAATGCTTACCACATTCCCCACATGCAGGTATCAGGGACCGTTTGTAGAACGAACCTTCCACCAAACACGGCGTTTCGTGGTTTCGGTGGCCCTCAAGGTATCGCGGTTATTGAAAGCTGCCTTGAGGAGATCGCCCAGCGTTTGAAAATCGACAGTTGGGATGTACGGCGTCGCAATCTTTATCGTGATGGCGACCAAACTCAAAACGTATCGCAATACGGACAGATTGTTCGTGACCATGTGCTGGAAGAAATCTTTGACGAGCTAGAGAAATCAAGCGACTATCGTTCGCGTCTTGAAGCGACGAAGAGTTTCAACGAATCAAACTCAACGCACGTAAAAGGGATCTCCGTTTCAGGAATCAAGTTTGGGATTTCGTTTACAACCAAGTTTCTAAATCAAGCGAACGCCTTGGTTAACGTCTATACGGACGGGACGGTGCAAGTCTCAACCGGAGGTACGGAGATGGGACAAGGACTTTACACCAAGGTGCGGCAGCTGGTTGCGGATGAATTTGGAATCTCGCCCGCGAAGGTTCGTGTGATGACGACCAGCACGGAGAAGAACCATAATACCTCTCCCACGGCGGCAAGCGCCGGCACCGACCTCAACGGTGCTGCTGCGATCAATGCTTGTCAGCAAATTAAAGAACGAATGAAAGAGTATGCGGCAAAGCAGTTCACCAGCCTTGAGTACGGACTAACCTACGCACCAGAACACGTGGTAATTGATGGCGGTAAAGTCTACGACGATCGTGATCCAGACCGTCGTCAGGTGATTGACTTCGCCGACTTCTGTGCCGCAGCACGTCGTGAACGAGTCGACTTGGGTGCCCGTGGATTCTTCGCTACGCCAGGTGTCGACTACAACCGAGATACCGGTCGCGGAAATCCCTTTTACTACTACACAACGGGTGCGGCGGTTGCTGAAGTAACCATCGATAAGTTCACAGGTGAACTAACTATTGATCGTGTTGACCTCTTGATGGACATTGGTCGTCAAATCAATCCTGGGATTGAACGGGGACAAGTCATTGGTGGCTTCATTCAGGGAGTTGGTTGGGCTACCAATGAGGAACTCCGTTACAATGAAACAGGAGATCTGCTTACAACGGGCCCAACAACCTACAAGATTCCCAACATCACTGATCTACCCAAAGTGCTGAACGTTGATTTCATTGACAATCCAAAGCATCAAGTCAACATTTTTCGCAGCAAAGCAGTCGGTGAACCACCGCTTATGCTTGGAGTTTGTGTTTGGCTAGCCGCAAAACACGCACTTTCGTTCGTTGGTGATGGAGATGTTTCTTCCTTAGCCATACCAGCGACGTCAGAAGAAGTACTGATGACAATGACCGAATCGACTGCGCGAGCTAAGACCCCTTATGAAGAAGTCACGTCATGATAACTCTTGATTTGTGCTTCCGAGCTGCCGAGCTCGCACGATTGGGAAAGCCTTTCGTGGCGGTAACCTTGCTCGAAGCAACCGGGTCAACTCCCGCCGATGCCGGAGCTAAGATACTGGTTACCGAGGATGGACTTGACGCTGGTACCGTTGGCGGAGGAAGAATTGAGGCTAAGGCGATTACGATTGCCAAACAGATGCTGATAGATAAATCAGATTGTCAGCTTGTCGATTGGAGTCTAAGAACCGATGTCGGCATGACGTGTGGCGGCCGAGTGAAGTTGTTCTTCGAACCAACCTGCGTTTCCACTTGGCCAATCGTCGTTTTCGGTGCGGGGCATATTGCGCAAGCCCTTGCTCAGTTGCTCGCCAAGCTACCCTGCCAAGCGAAATTCATTGACCCTCGTAGTGAATGGCTAGACCGTCTGCCAGAAGGTGTTGATCGAATCCAAGTCGACGACCCTAGCAAGGAAGTCGACAACCTTCCATCCGATGCGTTCGTCCTCTGTATGACCAAAGGGCACAAGCACGATCTTCCCGTACTCGTTAAACTGCTTCAGTCGCCAAACAAATGGCCGTACGTCGGGGTGATCGGAAGTAAATCAAAAAAGGCAGTACTTACAAAAGAGCTTCTCGAAGCAGGCATCACCGAAAAGCGATTAGATTTTCATTGTCCCATTGGACTACCGATCGGTTCCAACCATCCGATGGAAATCGCGGTTAGTATTTCAGCGCAACTTCTTGCTTGTCGAGATGGAAATCAATTCTAGTGCACTAAGCACTTAAGTTGTTCCACTATTTAACTTACCTCGCCTTGGAGATTCGGCACACCACAACCACCACCTTAGGTGACTGCTGCTGCTCGGTTACCTTCTGAAGGAGATAATCAACGACTTCCGTAATCGGATCCCGGGCACAATCTGCACAGCTATCTTTTTAGACCGATCTGATAGAGTTGATAGAGAGTGGGTCTAAACATTGAGTTAACCGATGTTCTCATCCATGCCGTATCTTTACCTTCAATCCCTGCCTGATTTAATGATCGGTTGGTCAAGAATTCAGTGGTTGATTCGTCAATTGAGAAATCCGCATCTAAACTGCCCTTCGAGCTGGCAAGATGAAAAGCCCACATGCCGAATGAGGGGATCGTAAATCCATAGCTGCGTACTTGTTCTATATTGGATTCATTCTCGCCCGCTGCTTTTATTGTGTCCGCAATACACCAGCATGCTTCTCTTGCATAGAAGGGAGATGTCGCTTGGGTCACAAAGGCACCTTCTTGAGACATTCGGTGCGCTAGCATTCGATAGAATTCTACAGAATAAAGCTTATTGAGAGCCTCGTTGTGTGGATCGGGTAGGTCGAGGATAGCTCGATCATAGAGGATGCCTTCTTGTAGGAGGAAAGAAATGCCCTTCTCTCCCAAGAAAGAAGGGCATGTTGGCAAATTGTCATATAGAGAAGGGATAAAACGATGTTACCCAAAAAGTGGAGGCGGCGGGAATCGAACCCGCGTGCCGGGATCACTCCACGCAAGCTTCTACGTGTATAGTTCGTTGATTTGATTTCGCACCGAAGACGCCCTTCCGAACACGGCTGCTTCGATACTAGCTAGGAACTTATTTAACCACAGGCGTGCCCGGCAGTGACCTGTGGCGGTCCGGAGCATACAATTACAACGATAGTTGCAAAACTCGCAAGACTCATAAACTTGTTGTCGTCTGGGTGAGACAAACCCTTAGCCGACAAAGTACATGTAGATTAGCACGATCGCTACAAGCAATGCGAACGAAGCAATGACATCACCTGTACTCCAGCTTTCTCTCGTCTGTTCAAGCTCGTCTTCGCTTGCCGTGCCGAAAGTGATACCTTTGATTTTCTCATAATTGGGAGCCGAGGTTGCGTAGCTGACCACGATCATCACAAGAGAGCTGACCAAGAAAATCAGCAGGCTAAAGTATTGGAAGTAGATCTTGTTGGTGATCCAAAGGAGTGTTCCTTCGGTATAAGCAAAATCAGGATAAACCTTGATAGGAGTATCCACGGCTAATCGGAACAATCCCATGGCAAAGCCTACAATCAAAGCTGCAAGACAGCCCGGAGCGTTGAGGCGTTTCCAGAAAATCCCCAGGAAGAAGACAACAAAAATTGGCGGCGCAAGATAGCCCTGGACCGATTGCAGGTAGTCATACAGACCTTTCGATCCTTGGATTACCGGTAGCCATGCAAAGCCGATAATTACCATGATGATCGTTGCGGTTCGTCCCACACGGACAAGCTGTTCTTCGCTGGCATTTGGCTTGAACTTCGAGTAGAGGTCAATCGTGAAAAGGGTCGAACAAGCGTTAAAGACCCCGGCAAGTGAACTCATCAAAGCTGATAATAGGCCCGCCACGACAAGGCCGCGGATGCCAACCGGCAGAACATTCTTCACCATCATCGGGAAGGCTTTCCCGCTTTCAGCAACGACTGGTGTATCACCTTCAGCATCAGCTACCAGCATCTCGCTGAAATCCAAACCAGTCACTTCGCCCGCTTGTGTCTTGAGAATTAAGCCCCAGCATATCATACCGGGGACAATGAAAATGAATACAGGCAGTAGTTTAAGCCAGGCGGCAAAGATGGTTCCGCGACGTGCTTCTTTTTCGTTTGCTGCTCCTAGCACGCGCTGCACGATATATTGGTCAGTACACCAGTACCACATGCCAATGATTGGTGCACAGAACAACATTCCTAGCCATGGATAATGGCCTGGATACTCGAAGTACCAAGCCTTCTGAACCATATCACCCGCTTCATCCTGGACTTCGACGGGAGACCAAGTTGTCTCGATTCCCTCTGGCACTAAAGGCTTCCACAAATTGAACTGGTCGCTACCAATCGTTTCGCGAAGTTCTCCCCAGCCACCAATCGCTTGCAAACCGTACCAAGTAACCAAAGCGGACCCGACGATAAGGATCACCGTCTGGAGAGCTTCGGTATAAGCAACCGCGCGAAAACCGCCAAGCGTGGTGTAGAGCCCTGTAACAAGCAGCACGAGGATCGATCCGATCCAAAAACTATCCAATCCCAGGATGTTGAGTTCAGGCAGCAAGACAGAGAACACGATCCCACCTGCAAAAATGCCGACGGCAATTTTCGTTACGACGTATGCCAGTAGCGAAATTACCGACAGAACATATCGCGGTGCAGGAGAGAATCGACGCTCGAGAAACTCAGGCATCGTGTAAACACTGGAGCGCATATAGAACGGGACTAAAACCCATCCAAGCATAAGCAAGCACCAGGCATGCAACTCATAGTGAGCCATAACAACACCGTCAGTGGTTCCTGATCCCGCTAAACCAACCAAGTGCTCGGAGCCAATGTTTGAAGCAAAAATAGATGCCCCTACGACGAACCAACCCAAACTCTTTCCCGCAAGAAAGTAGTCGGAGGAGGTACTTTTATTTTT
The DNA here is from genome assembly GCA_965263145.1 of Botrimarina sp. Taxonomy (GTDB): domain Bacteria; phylum Planctomycetota; class Planctomycetia; order Pirellulales; family Lacipirellulaceae; genus CAYGQU01. The sequence goes on along the minus strand of OZ253585.1, from coordinate 3,614,836 downwards.
ACGAACGACCCACCATGAGAGTCCAAGCAGGAGCGCAAAGTAGCCTAAAATGACAAACCAGTCGATTGGATCAAGAGTCACCGCGTTTCGCCTTCGTTTGAAAAAGAGTTGTTTGAAAAGAGAATCGGAGAAGAGCAGATTGCCCGTACCGAGCAGTTGACAGGATACCAAATGCGGTCTAACATTGCAACTAACGTATCAATTTTTGGCTAATTATTATGTTGCGTCACGATCTTTTGGGTCTAGCACGGTCATTAAAATAGCCAGATGTCGTACCTTACCTGGGTCATAGCTCAGGTAATGCTTATCAATTTCTCGTCAACTGGATCACAAAATTCGTGCAATCGATGAGCGATAGCTTCGCAACATTCTTGCACACTTATCTATAAGGCGTCGCCACCCATGAGCCGTTACACGCAAAGCTATCTGAACTGTTTGTTGGCAATGTTTATGGCCTCGAGCCTCTTAAACGCTACCAAATCCAAGGCTGCTGTTGAATTTGAAGGGGTTTATGCCCCGCAATCGGGAATGACGATTGCGGCAGAGCATCCCTATCGTAAAGCACTATGCCTCAACGGTTTATGGGATTTTCAAGGTGCTACAACCCCTCAAGGTTGGGTCCCGCAGAAAGGTAATCCCCCTGCTCTTCCCTCTGTGGACGAGCAGGCATGGGAAGATGTCAAGCTGAAGGTTCCGTCTCCCTGGAACGTGAACGGATTCAACAAGAATTTTAAGAATGGGCCTGACCATAAGACCTATCCCAGCTACCCGGAGGATTGGGAGAAATACCCCATGGGCTGGCTGCAAAAGAAAGTGCAAATCCCTTCTGAATGGAAGGGTGATCGAATCTTGTTGCACTTCGAGGCGGTCGCAGGCAAAGCAGAAGTCTATGTAAATGGAAACAAAGTTTGTGAGAACTTCGATCTCTTCTTACCGTTTGACGCTGACATCACTGAGCACGTTGAAGCGGGTGAAGAAGCAACGATACAGGTTGGCGTTCGGTCGGCGAAGCTTTTTGAGAACCATGTGAAGAACGGACGGCGTGTCGTGCCGGCTGGAAGTTTTTGGGGACAGCACATCGTTGGCATTTGGCAAGATGTCTATTTACACGCGGTTCCTCAGGTTCGAATCGATAATGTCTTTATTAAGCCGTTCGTTGCCGATGAAAAACTTGAACTTGAACTAACCCTCAAGAACACAACCGCCAAACCGGTTCAGGTTTCGGTGTCTGGTTTGATTCGTGAATGGATCAACCTGGCTGGTAAGTCGACCTTGGCCGCTCCCGTACCGAAATGGGAATTGGGTGAAGGCGTACTGACAGTTGAAGGAGCAGAAGTATCGATTGCTGCTTCCAGCGAGACAAAGACCACACTCACAGTCAGCGTGCCAGCGGGGAAATTGAAGCTTTGGTCACCCAAGGAGCCGAATCTTTATGGCCTGCTTCTTTCGCTTGATCAAAGCGGAGAGAGAGTAGACACGAAATACGAACGTTTTGGCTGGCGTCAATGGACCATTGAAGGAGACAAACATTGCCTGAACGGCAAGCCTATCGAATTGCGTGGTGACTCTTGGCACTTCCAAGGAATTCCACAGATGACTCGGCGGTATGCATGGGCTTGGTATCAAGCAATCAAGGATGCTAACGGAAACGCCGTTCGTCCTCACGCACAGGTTTATCCTCGCTTCTATATGGAGATAGCAGATGAGATGGGCATTTGCGTTTTGTCTGAAACCTCCAACTGGGCAAGCGATGGTGGTCCCAATTTTGATAGCGAGTTCTTTTGGGAAGCAAGTGATGAGCATCTACGTCGACTGATTTTACGAGACAGAAACTTTGCATCGGTCTTTGGGTGGAGTCTTACCAACGAGAACCGCCCTGTGATGCTTCATGTGTTTAACCGACCGGACTTGGTGCCAATCCAAATTGAAGCTTGGAAGCGTTGGGTAGAAATGTGTCATGAGCTAGACCCAACTCGTCCATGGATCTCAGGCGATGGTGAAGGGGATGGTGACAATACCCTGCCTACGGCTGTTGGACACTATGGCGATCAGCGAGGAATGAAAAACCTTGCTTCCAAAGGAAAGCCATGGGGAGTTGGCGAGCATTCGATGGCCTACTATGGAACGCCAAAGCAAGTAGCTCGCGTTAATGGGCCACGTGCTTATGAGTCAAGCCTAGGTCGAATGGAAGGCCTTGCTTATGAATGTTACAAACTCATACGCTGGCAGCGAGAACTTGATGCGGCATACGCAAGTGTCTTTAACCTAGCATGGTATGCATTGAAGCCGTTAGAACTCGGAATGGAAGATCCAAGCCAATCCGTTGATGATGAAGATGGCATCTTCTTCACAAGGCCTTATGTTGAAGGTCAGCCCGGCATTCAGCCTGAACGTCTTGGACCTTACTGCACGACTCTAAATCCAGGTTACGATCCCAATCTGCCACTTTACAATCCGTGGCCGATGTTCGAGGCGATCCGCGATGCCAACGCGCCCGGCGGTCCTGCGGAATCGAAATGGGCTAATGTCCCTGACCAGGTTTCAATGGATGCCGATCCAGCAGAGATTGACGTCTATAAGGTCGTAAGGTTTGCGGGTGATTCCAAAGTAGATTTAGAACGCCATCTTCATGGACGGGGTGTTCAGTTTAGCGAAGCAGGAGGAACCCCTAAAGGTTCATTGACGATTATCGATGGTCGCATGCCAATTAGCAAATCACTCGCCAAAGAGCTACGAATATTGGTTAAGGGGGGGATGGATGTATTGGTTTGGGGGCTTACCGAGGAGTCTGTCGATTCGTTCTCTATGCTATTACCTCATCCAGTCAAGCTTACTAAACGTGACACCAGCTCTCTTGTGATCAAGTCTTCACATCCAATCGTTTCGGGAATGACCCATGCCGATTTCTATTTCTCAGAAATCCAAAAGTCTCCCGTGATGACTCGAGGCTTAGCAGGACCGTTTGTTGATAACGGGATCGTTATTCTCGAAGCTTGTAATGCAAATTGGAGAGAATGGAACCAAGTTGGCGAGTCTGCTAAAACGGCAAAATTGGTAAGGAGTGAACGGGAGTCAAAGCCGGCAGGTACCGCGATGGTACAGTGCCAAATGGGCAAAGGGACTATCACCGTCAATACGCTAACGGAATTCGATAACACGGATTTTGGAATTGAAACCTTACGAAAGATGCTAGCCAATGCTGGCGTAGCACTTGGCGAAGTAGACCTCTCATCCAGCCAAGCGGTTATTAGCTCTCAAGGAGTGATTAAGTCGGCACTTGCCCTAGGCTCTTTCGAGGCCTCTGACATGAAGGAAGCCTTTGAAAAAGACTTTCTAGGTGGTGAATCGGAAGTTCAGCCTACCGAAGGCATGGTGACAGCAGGTAAGACCTGGAAAACGGTTGGATTCTCGCTCAATTCTGACAATCGTTTTGACTTCAAGAGTTTCAATCTAGATGGACCAAAGAAGGATACAGCCGCATATCTTAGCTTCTGGATTTGGAGTCCCCGGCCTCTCGATGATTTGCTGCTTGAGCCCGACATGCCACATCTTGATATGGTCCTAGGTGCTGATGATTCTTGTAAGGTTTGGCTGAATGGAAAACAAATCGTCAATGACTTCGGAGTCCATCCACTAAATCCCGAAGCCATTCGAGTTGAGGATCTTCCTTTAAAGCAAGGATGGAATCACTTCATGGTCAAAGTTGTTCAGGGTGGTGGTGATTGGTTATTTGCTGGCAGATTTGAGACTACCGAAAATGACCCTAAGAAAGAATTCGTGAAAAAACTCAAGGCAGATTTAGTCAACCCGGATCAATGAGACGAATGACGCCGATCTCCAACGAAGTCTTGCTTAAGGCTCAATTCACTTACTAAGGAACATCATTTGAACCCTTTGTCGACCAATCAACCGCTTCCTCATCCAGCTGGTGACCCTCCGTATATTGGCGAGAAAGCCTACATACGTGAACGCGTACGCCAGTTAGCTGAACGTATGGCTTCGTTCATTTACAACGATACGCAAAGTGTTGATTCCATCGAATGGGCCGGCCCCACGGATCGCATATCAATTGACCAGGCTGAAAAGCTTGACTATCAGCCAGTGGATATTGCTCAATCCTTTGGCCCAACCTTCGCAACGTTTTGGTTCCGTGTTAAGTATACTATTCCCAACGAGTGGAAAAGTAAGCGTGTCGACCTTGCCTGGGAAAGCCATAGTGAAGCGTGCATCTGGATTGATGGTAAATCGTTGCAGGGCATCAATCCCGGACGCGATACTGCCCGCATCATTGATTCAGCAGAAGGTGGTGAATCGAAGACAATTTATATTGAAGTGGCATGTAACCGCTTGCTCGGCGGGGAAGGCATCCCTGGGCTTCCTTTTCCAGCCCTCTCAAAGAGAAGTCCCTACTGGTTTAAAACCTGTGAACTAAAAACGTTCAATCCTCAAGCCTGGGACCTTTATCACGACTTGCGAGTCTTGGCAGAGCTTGAAGCAGACAGCCAACCGCCGCAACGCTCTTTGGCGATTGGCAACGAACATGATGTTAAGCACCGCCCTGCCCTCGACAACACCTGGGCTGGCCATCTGGTCTATGAACTGAATCAAGTTTGCAATGAGCTTGAGCCCGAGGATCCTAGTACTTGGCAAGTCGCCAAAGATCGTTTAGCCAAACTCTACGAAAACAAAAACGGCAGCTTCACGCACGAAATTACTGCTTTAGGGCATGCCCATATTGATACCGCATGGCTTTGGCCGATTGAAGAGACCTACCGTAAAACGGTTCGAACCTTCAGTTCCGCTCTCCGCTACATGCAAGAGTATCCCGAGTTTAAGTTCGTCGTCTCTCAGGCCTATCAGTACGAGCAGCTCGAACAGAACAATCCCGACCTGTTTTCTCGAATGAAGGAAGCGGTTAAGCGTGAACAATGGGTACCTGCCGGAGGAACCTACATTGAGCCTGACTGTAATCTGCCGTCGGGCGAATCCCTCTGCCGTCAGTTCCTGTATGGACAAAAGTACTTTGAGTCCCGCTTCGGGAAGCGATGCAAGGAGTTTTGGAATCCTGATGTCTTTGGCTACAACGGTCAGTTGCCCCAGATCATGAAGATCTGCGGCATTGAATATTTCCTGACTCAAAAGCTTTCTTGGAACCGATTTACTACCCCACCCCACCACACCTTCTATTGGCAAGGGCTGGACGGTTCGCGCGTACTTACGCACTTCCCTCCGGCAGACACTTATAACGGCACGGCAGAGATCTCCGAGCTGCGATACCACGCGGCCAATTATAAGGATGCAGATCGTGGAGTCGACGGAATCTACCTCTACGGATACGGCGACGGCGGCGGCGGTCCTACACCGCAAATGCTTGAGACCTTCCGTCGTACGAGTGACCTACTAGGGGTCCCCAAAGTTAAGATGGAACCTCCTAGTGAGTTCTTCCCGAAATTAGAAGATCGGACTCGGTCGATCCCAAGCATCTCAGGTGAACTTTATTTCGAACTTCATCGCGGAACCTACACCAGTCAGGCAGCGATGAAGCAAGGGATGCGTGACGGAGAACGCTTGCTGCATGATATCGAGTTCTTTGGAGTACTAGCCAAAACCGCATCGGGCTTTGAGTATCCCTATGAACAAGTCGAAGAAGTCTGGAAGAAGGTGCTGCTCAATCAGTTCCATGACATTCTGCCAGGTTCATCAATTGCGGAAGTCCATGAGACTGCCCGTAAAGATTTCGACCAAGTGCGTGAACAAGGTGGTCAGATCAAAGAGCAGATAAAAGAATCTTTGGGAAGTGATTCGAATAGACCTCTCAACTCTACGAATTACGACCGTTCCGAGACGATTGTCGACCCGCAAGGCAAGCTGAACACTGTCGTATGTCCTGCCTACGGCTTTGGCGAGATTGTTGATTCAGTTGAATCCGATCCCGTCTCCTTCGAACAACAGGGCGATTCCCTGAAGCTTGTGAACAAACATCTTGAAGTCGAGTTTTCGACAGATGGCACAATCACAAGCTTGGTGCATCGCTCAACAGGAAGACAAGCGTTTTGTGGCAACGGCAACCAGCTAAAGTTGCACAAGGATTTGCCTACCGTCTGGGACGCTTGGGACGTTGAGCCTTCAGCTATCGAAGTAGCAAAAGATTGCCCACCTGCCGTCAAGTGGGAAGTGATCACGGAGTCACCACTGCGAGTTGAGATTCTTTTCGAGCATCAGTTGACTGAGACAAGCAGACTGCAGCAAACGGTCCGATTAGATAGAGATTCAAAACGACTCGAATTCGATTGTCAGGTTGATTGGCATGAGAAGCACAAACTTTTACGCGTCGAGTTCCCAACAACCGTGCATACAAATAATGCGGCTTTTGAAACCGCTTTCGGTACGGTTGAACGTCCTACGCACATGAACACACTTGCTGACAAAGCGAGGTTTGAAACCCCTGGTCACCGCTGGGCTGATTTGTCGCAGCCTGATTTTGGGTTTGCTGTGCTGACTGACTACAAGCACGGCTTCAATTCGGTAGGCAACACGCTCGGGCTAAGTCTATTGCGATCTCCAACCTACCCTGACGAGCATTGCGACGAAGGGAGACACCACTTCAAGTATGCCATCATGCCGCACGAAGGGGATTGGCGTCAGGCGGATGTACTTCGCGAAGCGGTGTTGATGAACTATCCCATCACATGGACCGCTAAACCAGAATCCTTAGCTGAAGGTAGCTTGGTTTCAGTGGGTGGTTCGGCACTTGTCTGCGATACGGTAAAGCCTGCCGAGGATGGCCGTGGCACGATCCTTCGTTTATACGATCCCTATGGGGTCAGTGGCACTGCTAACCTTGTTACGCAACTCCCATGCAATCAAGCGTGGTTCTGCAATGCGTTGGAAGATGACTTGGAAGAGATCGATATCGAAGAAACTTCTTCTGCTCAGCAAATCCAACTTAACCATGGTCCTTTTGAAGTAATCACCGTTCGAATTGTTTAGGCGGAAGCTACCGATGATTTCATTCATAAACTCAATGACATCTAGAATCGGATTACTGCTACTAGTCATCCTACAGTCAGGCTGCGCCCATTCCGCTGAGACTACTTCTACGCTTGATCAGCAGACGGCAAGAGACCAAGAGTTTCTTGGCAAGGTGTTTTGTGGCTATCAAGGTTGGTTCGGTGCTGAAGGCGATGGCGCTGGAGCTGGATTTGATAACTACTGGTACGACAAAGTCTTCAAGCCAGGCACCTGCGTGATCGACTACTGGCCCGACATGTCGGAAGCAGACGATGATGAAAAGTATCCAACCCCGTTTAAGAACGAGGATGGATCTGTCGCTTCTGTTTTTAGTGCAGCAAATCCCAAGACCGTTGATCGCCATTTTCAATGGATGAACGAATACGACATAGACGGCATCTTCCTGCAACGTTTCTGTTGGACCTTAAAGCCGGTGACCGATAAGCGACACCCTGTTGCGATTCATCACCGAAATCAGGTGCTTGAGAACGTCTTGGCTGCTGCAAGAAACCACAACCGACTTTGGGCTCCGATGTATGACCTGTCTGGCATTGGATCTGACGACATAGATAAATATCTTTTGTCTGATTTCAAGCGATTGGTTGATGAAGTCAAAATCAATGAAGGCAATCAACGAATCCTCCACCAGGGAAAGCCTTTAGTTGCCGTCTGGGGAATTGGCTTTAATGACGGTCGACAGTATTCCCTAGAGGAATGTCGGAAACTGGTTGATTTTCTCAAGAATGATCCAACCTATGGCGGCAACGCTGTAATGCTTGGGGTTCCCTACTACTGGCGAACCCAAACTGCTGACACCGTCAAAGATCCTGCATTTCATGAACTTCTCAAGTCGGCTGATATTGTTAGCCCATGGTCGGTTGGTCGGTATCGAGATCTAAACCAGGTCGAAGGATCAGTTTTGGAGACAATCTCTGCAGATGCCACGTGGTGTCACGAGAATGGAGTTGAGTACTTGCCGGTCGCATTCCCCGGCTTTAGCTGGCAGAACTTGATGATTGCTCGTGGCTCAGAATACAAACACGCTTTCATACCTCGTCAGGGCGGCCAATTCCTTTGGCATCAGGCAGTGGCTGCACGCAACGGGGGAGCTAAATCACTTTATCTTGCAATGTTCGATGAAATGAACGAAGGGACTTGTCTCTTCAAGTGCACGAATGAACCGCCCGTGGGTGAGAGCAAATTCCAAACCTACTCTGATGAGGGTGTAAAAGAAGATCATTATCTATGGCTGTCAGGAATGATTGGCCGCATCTTTAGCGGCGACCTTACAGCTACCTACGAAATGCCGAGACGCCCTGCTGGTCCGTGATTTCGATATCCATCCTCCTCATACTCTTTTCTCAATGACTGATTTTTTAAACACAATCGATTACACCGTTATCACGATATATGCCATTGCGCTTATCGTCTTGGCTTTCTACCTACAACGTAAAGCGTCGTCCTCGATTGAAGATTATCTAGTCGGTTCACGTCAGATGCCTTGGTGGATGCTTGGCTTCTCTGGCATGGCGGCGTTTCTTGATGTCGCAGGAACGATGCTGATTGTTTCGTTCTTGTTTATGATTGGCCCTCGCGGATTGTTTGTTGAGTTCCGTGGAGGGGCGGTTTTGGTGCTTATCCCTATCATGCTTTGGACAGGCAAATGGCATCGAAGATCTCGTAGCTTGACAGGGGCCGAATGGATGGTCTTTCGATTCGGTAACGGATTCGATGGTAGGTTTGCCCAGCTTGCAAAAGCCATTTCTGGCATTGTTATTACCCTGGGCATGTTGGCGTATCTGATCAAAGGCATTGGTTTGTTTCTGTCAACCTTCATGCCTTATTCACCATTCGAATGCGCACTTGGTCTCGTCATCATCGCCACCATCTACACCATGATGTCAGGTTTCTATGGTGTGGTTGTTACAGACCTTTTTCAATCGGTTATCATCTTGCTTGCCGTTGGAATCGTAACCGTACTGGCACTCGGACAATACGAATCGACCGAGCAATTGACAGAAGTCGCAGCGCGAGTCACCGGTAATCAGCAATGGACCAATCCCTTGCCCAGCTGGCATACCGAGATGCCCCCAGGCTACGATGCCTATGAAGGACTAATTGTCCTTTCTATTATCTACACCTTGCGGAACCTTTTCTTTGGCTTAGGTGCTGGTGATGATCCTAAGTACTTTGCTGCCAAGTCGGACGAGGAGTGCTCAAAATTCTCGTTGCTATGGACCTGCTTGATGGCATTCCGTTGGCCAATGATGATGGGGTTTGCCATTCTCGGGTTGTTCCTAGTTGATCGGCTCTTCCCTGACCCCAATATGATTGCCAAGGCATCTACTCTAATCCGCGAAACTACCATGGTAGACGAAGCGGATTGGGCAACGGTGACTTCGGAGTTGATTAACAAAAACACAGTAGAATTACAGCCGCTGCGTGACCAGCTGTCGCAAATGTTAGGCGAAGATTGGCAAACCAAACTTCCGTTGGTCGGATACCACGGGGTTGCCAACCCTGAACGGATTATGCCCATGGTTCTCATTTCAGAGATTCCAACCGGTTTGCGTGGGCTCATGCTCGTTGCACTCATCGCGGCCTCAATGTCGACCTTTGATTCAGAAGTCAACAAAACAGCAGGCTACTTCGTGCGTGATATTTACCAGTCGTACCTTAGACCACAAGCGAAGAATTTCGAGCTGATATCTGTTACTTGGATATTCATTGCCCTGTTGGTCGTGATTGGATTCCTATTCGCTTTCACGCTAAAGAACGTTAATGATATTTGGGGGTGGATCATTATGGGCCTTGGTGGAGGTCTCATGGCTCCACTGATCCTTCGGATGTACTGGTGGCGATTCAATGGTACTGGCTTTGCCCTCGGAACCTTGTCCGGGATGATTGCAGCGATCTTGCAACGGATCTACCTGCCTGATTTAAGCGAGAACTATAACTTGCTTATTCTTGCCGCTGTTGGATTCACAGGAGCTATCCTAGGTAGTTTCCTCGCCCCACCTCCGAGTTCAGAAACAATTGAGAACTTCTATTTCAAAACCTTACCATTTGGGTTTTGGAAGGATTTGCCCGAAAGGCTACCAAGTGAATTACGGAACAAAGTGAAGGCGGAACATCGTCGAGATGTCTTAGCCATTCCATTCGCATTTGTTTTCCAGGTAGGCATCTTTTTGTCCCCGATGCTCTTCCTTGTTGGAGAAACCAACTACGCCATGATTGGTACCGTGGTATCAGCCGTTGCGTTCTGTGGACTTTACCTAATATGGTTCCGATACCGTCACTTATCGGATGAACTACTCGCCGAGGTCGATGCCTGGCTAGCCAGCACAGGTGCGAATCCAAGCCAATCGGTCAGCAATTAATAAATAGACTTAAGGATTACTGATGAACCAGGCATTCCCAGAGATTACTTCAATTCCTTTTGAAGGTCCCGATAGCAAGAACCCTCTTGCTTTCCATCACTACAACCCAGAGGAAGTGATTGAAGGTAAGAAAATGCGCGAACACATGCGGTTCAGCGTTGTCTACTGGCATACGTTCCGTGGGCAAGGAGCCGATCCCTTCGGTCCAGGCACCGCCATTCGTCCTTGGGAGGATGGCACCGACTCGGTCGAAAACGCTTGCTCAAGAGCACGGGTTGCTTTCGAGTTTATTGAAAAGCTCGGAGCCCCCTACTACGCATTCCATGATCGTGATGTAGCTCCTGAAGGGGCAACCCTTTCTGAGTCACACGCCAACCTGGATTCAGTCGTCAAAGTATTCAAAGAAGAACAGGAGCGAACCGGGATTAAACTTCTCTGGGGCACGGCGAATCTATTTAGCAACCCCCGTTTTATGCATGGAGCGGCTACCAGTTGCAATGCAGAGGTTTTCGCCTATTCAGCCGCCCAAGTAAAGAAGGCGATGGAAGTTACTCACGAACTTGGTGGTGAAGGCTACACCTTCTGGGGTGGGCGTGAAGGCTATCAAATTCTTTGGAATACCGACATGCAACGCGAGCGTGAACACCTTGCGAAATTCTTCCACATGGCTGTCGACTATGCCAAGCAAATTAGTTTTGAAGGCCAGTTCTATATCGAACCAAAACCAAAGGAACCAACAAAGCACCAATACGATTCTAATTCGGCAGCCTGCTTAAACTTCCTTCGAGAGTTTGACTTGTTGGATCATTTCAAGCTCAATCTGGAAACAAATCATGCCACGCTTGCAGGTAATACGATGCAGCATGAGCTTGAAGTCGCTGGGGCGGCTGGTGCCCTTGGTTCGATTGATGCCAATACGGGTGACCTTCTGTTAGGCTGGGATACTGACCAGTTTCCGACGGACATTTACATGACTTCGCAGTGCATGTATTCGATTTTGAAGTACGGCGGTTTTACTACGGGGGGTGTCAATTTCGATGCCAAGGTTCGCCGTGAAAGCTTCGAGCCAATTGACCTATTCTACGCCCACATTGGTGGGATGGATGCTTACGCACGTGGCCTGAAAATTGCCGCAGCGATGCGTGCTGACGGGGCAGTCGACAACCTCCTAAAAGATCGCTATAGCAGTTGGGAGTCAGGACTTGGCGCTGAAATTGAGGCTGGCTCTCATTCCTTTGATAGCCTCGAAAAGATAATGCTTGATAAGGGGGAAGCTGCTCCTAACCAAAGCGGCCGACAAGAATTGATTGAGAATATCATCAATGATTATATTTGATGAGCAAGCTAGTTTGGATTGAGTGATGAAGTACCAGCAAGTAGCTGAAATCCTTGAACGTAGAATTATGAATGGCGATTACTCGCTCACCGGATTGCCTGGTGAGCGAGAACTTGCCTCCGACTGCTGCGCGAGCCGCATGACAGTACGAAGAGCATTGAAATGCTTGGAAGACCAAGGCATTCTGCAGCGTGCCAGCAATCGGCGGTTAGTTTTAAGTGAGAAAGCTGCAAGAAAAAGTGGCAACTCACACTTTGCATTTATTGCCCCATCAGCACCCTCTAAAGGCTTTTCGCTGGATTTACAACGATGGCAATCAGCAATTGAATCTGTCGTTCGTCAATTGGACACTACCGTTAGGACGGTGCATTACCATCACTGGGATGATCCAGTGATATCCGATTCCTTAAATACTTTTGATGGAGTATTTCTGGTAACTAACTCCGAGCCTATTCCAGAGCAGTTGCGATGGACACTCAGGAAAGCTGGTAAAGTTGTCGTTCTGTCTGACAACTTAAGTGATCTAGGAATCCCTTCGTTAAATTTGTTTCCACATGGCACAGCTAAAGTCTTGCTAGAGCATCTCAAGGCACAGGGTCATGGGCAGATAAATTGCTTCAACGTTCAAGGACATAACTCTGTTACCCTAGGTCGAATTAACGAGTGGGCAGGCTGGACACGTATAAATCAAATCAAAGGTAGTCTTTTCGATAAGCCATGCGATCTTGAAACGAGCATCTTTGATTTTGCGGTCGAGAAAGCAAAAGAGCTATTGGAAACTCTTCCAACAGAAACAACCGCTATTTATTGCACAACTCTACCAGCCGCAATGGGAATCGTACGCGCTGCAACCGATCGAGGCATCCGAATAGGTCGTGATCTTGCCGTCTGTGTCGTTGATGGGGAAGGTGTCGCGGAACATTTAGTCCCGTCGCTAACCTCTCTTAAGCTTCCTGAGTTTGAAAACAGCATTAGAACGGTAATCGAATGGTTCAAAGAGGGAGCTGATATCAATGAATGGGTTGGTCCCCTTTTAATTGAACCAGCCCAACTAGACATCTTCATTGGCGAATCAACCATCAGTACCGATTAGGTACAAACAATTTCTAATGAACCTCTAAGAACTAAATTGAACCGAGCTGCTTCCTAAAGCAGTGCCTTCTCGTTACGTTCAAAAAAATCTGGTCTACATACATTAAATCTTCCTTTCGGCATTGCCCATCTCTTTGAACAATAGACAAATTTGGATCCGAACGATTATGCACTCTTATTTAGAACGGTCTTATTCGCAATTCTGTTCCCATTTCCAATTACAGATCTTTCTTGCCATAGTTGTCTCATCACCTGTCATAGCCTTTGGTCAGCCCAGCCTGCGTTTAGCCAGCGATACAGGTAGACCACCTGCGACTGATCTTTCTTCAAACAGACCAACTCGCAACTCATCACTTGATAAATCGTTCTCTATTACTCCTCTTGAAGAGGAAATTTATCATGACAAATGGATAGACCTAAACAAGAATGGGAAAAAAGACCCGTATGAAGACTCAAGTCTTCCAGATCAGAAGCGAGTGGATAATCTTCTTTCACTAATGACGGTCGAAGAGAAGACCTGTCAGTTAGCAACCATCTATGGTTACAACCGCATCTTGAAGCAAGATCTGCCGAATGAATCTTGGAAGCAAGAAATTTGGAAAGATGGCATTGCCAATATTGATGAACACATCAACGGCATTGCCACGTGGGAAGGGAAGGAAGAAGGAGAGTACATATGGCCTCCTTCGAATCATACCCGTGCAATCAATGAAGTACAAAAATGGTTTGTCGAAGAAACGCGTCTTGGAATCCCAGTAGATTTTACGAACGAAGGGATTAGAGGCATCTGTCACCAAAAGGCAACGAACATGCCTGCACAATCAGCCATCGGCTGCTCTTGGGATCGTGATTTGATTTACCGCATTGGTCGTGCGACAGGTTCAGAAGCGAAGGCTTTAGGATATACCAATATCTATTCTCCTATCCTTGACCTTTCACGCGATCCTCGGTGGGGAAGAGTTGTCGAATGCTACGGCGAAGACCCATACCATGTTTCACAGCTAGGCTTACAACAAATCCAAGGTCTGATGGACGAAGGAGTTGCATCTACCTGCAAGCACTATGCTGTCTATAGCGTTCCTAAAGGCGCTCGTGATGGTGATGCGCGCACGAACCCAAGTGTCTCACGTCGTGAGATGGAGATGATGTACCTTAGACCATTTGAGGTTGCTGTCCGCGAGGGAAAAATTCAGGGCGTTATGAGCTCCTATAATGACTATGATGCGATACCTGTATCAGGCAGTAAGGAGATGCTAACCGACATACTCCGTAAACGCATGGGATTCGAAGGGTACGTTGTTTCGGACAGTGATGCCGTGAGATTCATTTACTCAAAGCATCACGTTGTTGAGAACTACAAACAGGCAACTGGACGATTTCTAGAAGCAGGTGGTAATGTCAGAACCACCTTCAGTTCCCCTCAAGCATTTATCAACCCGGTAAGAGAGTTGATTAGTGAAGGCAAACTGTCCATGGAAATAATTGATGATCGAGTGCGTGACGTCTTGAGAGTGAAAATGGAACTCGGCCTTTTTGATAATCCCTACAATCGTTATCCATCCAGAGCTGACAAAATCGTACATTCAGAGGTACACCAAGCACTTGCTTTGGAAGCTGCTCAGAAGTCAATCGTTCTACTAAAAAATGATAATGATTTATTGCCACTTGATAAGAGTATCGGGTCAGTCCTTGTCTGTGGCCCGAATGCCAAAGCCGTATTCCGTAGTCGCTACGGCCCGACCGGCGGAGATTGCGTAACCATCTTGGACGCTGTTAAAGATGCTGTTTCTAACGAAACAGAAGTCTTCTATGAAAAAGGCTGCGAGTTAGTAGATGGTCGATGGCCTGAGTCAGAGATTCTTCCTGAGGATCCAAATCAACATGAAGCGTTTGTCATCTCAAACGCTGTTACGAAGGCGAAGGAAGTTGATGTGGTCATTGCCGTCATGGGAGGCTCGGGCCGTACGGTTGGTGAAAGCACTAGTCGTACTGACTTGAACCTTCCAGGACACCAAAAAGCTTTGTTAAAAGCTCTTCACGCTACCGGTAAACCTGTAGTCCTTGTCTTGTGCAACGGTCGTGCTCTAAGCATTAATTGGGCTGATCGCAATGTACCCTCGATCATCAATGCCTGGTTCGGAGGTGAAGCCGCCGGTACCGCTGTAGCAGATGTACTTTTTGGTGATGTTAATCCAAGTGGAAAGCTACCAGTAACCTTTCCACGCACAGTTGGACAACTACCCTACAATTTTCCATACAAACCAGGGAGCCAGGCCGCTCAGGGCAAACAGTCTCTTGAAACTGGGGTTGGTAGAAGTCGAATCGTTGGAGCGCTCTACCCCTTTGGCTATGGTTTGAGCTATACGAACTACGAATACTCCCAACTAAAGATAAACAACAAGAGCATCAAGGCTGGGGTGCCTGTTGTTGTGTCCTGTCGTATTACAAATACTGGTAAAGTAGCAGGAGAAGAGATTGTTCAGGTTTATCTACGTGATACTACCAGTAGTGTAATCACCTACGAGAAGACCCTGTGTGGTTTCGACCGAGTTTCGCTCAAACCGGGTGAAAGCAAAGAAGTTAAATTTGAAATTGCTCCCACTTCAATGGAACTACTTGATGAAAATATGGTAAGAACGATTGAACCTGGTCAATTTAAGGTATTTGTTGGAAGCTCTTCGGAGGATATTCGATTGGCAGGGAGCTACAGCGTGGAGGAGTAGATTGCTACTATAGATGGGCCTTGTTTCCTAACTCCAAGTTGAATGCGGTAGCCCTACAGTGAAGAACTGGTTGAGTAGTTTGTATCTGACAGCTGCTTCGGTATTTTGATTAACCAGCTTGCAGTTTTTAAGACGATTTCCGAATGAGGTTTTCATTCGGCTGATGGCCGTCTTGGCCAGACTGTGTCAATGATAACCGATAGATTCTTTCCACGCACGCTTTCTTACACGGCGAATCAGCAGAAGGCAACTAAGCAGAACATGAACGTGATCGGGTGAGACAGCACCTTCGAGGATCTGTATATCATTCGTTGGCAGACTGCCCGCACCAAGTCACACACTCGGTTGCCCACCTCCCCTGTCAGCACCGGCTTGCGATACTTGGTTACCTACACAAAGTGGTACTTGATGTCATAGTGACTATGCGATCCGGTGCGATAATTCTCCATCACTGCAGTATAAAACCTAAAGGTTTCGCCTGAAGGCGAATGTTTTAGACCCATCGCTAGGGAATAATGGGACATCTGGTGGCACAACGCGGCCCAGAGAAGATGCATCGCCAATCTTAAAAAACCGCTCAAATAACACTGGTATTGGGCAAGAAAACGCCGGTTGTCCCAGTGAGACACAACCGGCAAAAAGTGGAGGCGGCGGGAATCGAACCCGCGTGCCCATTTGCCCAAGCCGCATAGCAGCAATAGTTTACGAAACGAACCTGTTTTGCCAGGAGTGGCTCAGGAGTGCAATAGGGTCTGCACTTGTCGCAAGTTGGCAATGGATGACCCCAGTTTGCACGAAACTTTACAGTTGATCACAGTTGCGTGGCCCCATCTTCCGGACCACATTCAGCAAGCAATTCTGACTCTCGTGCATGGGGCTGAGCAAGCAAGCCCCAGTTAAGACTATGGGGAATCGATAGGCATTTCTCGGCCAACATTTATCGCTATACCGCGATGAATAGCTGTGTTTCAAGCGGATTCTTGGCTCGAATGAGTGCATCCGCTACAATAGTGAGAAATTTTTCAAGCTAGGCCAAAAATAAATCACTCATAGAGGGGAAAGACCATGACGCGATTCAAATTGCCAGCACTCGCCTTAATCGTTGCAGGTGTTTGTGTAGCTGCGGGTGCTTGGTCGAATTCTCGCACGCAGCCGTCGGTGGAAGCGGACCTACAGCCCGTTTCTCTAGCTCCCCAGAAGCAACACGTCTACGGCACCGACGGTTCCACGACGCTACCTGATGGCGTCAAGATTGCGACTACCGATGGGCTTATCACTACCGTAGCTACGACGGAAGGAACTCCCGGAGCCGATGGCTGGAACGATGTAATTGGCACTTGGTACAAGCCGGGGTCAGTTGATGGCACCGATGTCACGCGACAGCTTTGGCGAAGCGTCAAGCTACGTATAGCCAAGGCTGACGGAAGCATCGCTTCGGTAGAACTCGCCCGACCACTCTGGTGGTTTGAAGAAAACGATGCTCACGAGGTTGGTGACGAAGTTGATCTCGTCTTGCACGAGTTAGGTATCGAAGGCAAGGCAACCGTTGTAGGTATTGGGCCGGTTGATGCAGATTCTCGCGAAGGTTCGTCTGGGTCGTCGATTGTTACCGCAACCATCAAGCACGAAAACGCAACCGTCTTCAACCTCGTATTCAACGAACTAGTTGATGAGCCATTGGGCGTCACCGCCAATCACCCGATCTACTCACAAGACCGTGACGACTGGGTTCCAGCGGGTGACCTCGAAATTGGTGAGAAGGTCGTCGCAAAAGATGGATTCGCAACCCTCACAGATCGCTCGGAACTGCCTGGACGCCACACGGTCTACAACCTGGAAGTCCACCGAGTCCACACTTTCCACGTCTCGGACCTTGGCATCCTGGTCCACAACACTTGTCCTGGGCGATTCCCGGACAACCCTGACGACTTGCTTGCAGATCTTCCTAGAGATGCAAAAGGACGAATTTACCCCAGCGACAAGATTAGGATACGCCCAGAAAAGCATGACCTAAAGCCAGGTGAAACCTATGCTCCAAGACATCATGGCCAGCACTACCATGTGGAGACAAGGCTAGACCCATCGAAGAGCTGGAATAACAAGAAAAACGTAATCAAAATCAAGCCGGACGGGTACAAGCCTGGAGACGGCACTGGATTCTTGCCTGGAGAAGGGTTTCCTGGAAGCTAACAAGCGATGGCAAGACAGTCTATCAAGTACGAAATTGGCTTCTCGGATGCAGAGGTCATAGGGTATCAGCTAAGCAGAGATTTGCTGACTGTCTCACTTCGTGCCTGGAACGAAAAAACTCTTGTTTTCGAGTTTAGTGAGATGGCATCTTTTCTGGACCATGGTGCTGGTGACATTGCTGATGTAGTTGTCGAAACTGACGATACAGAACTAATCAGAGTTGCTATTCGACGACTGTTTGATGAGGCCCCTAAGTCGCACTCATTCAAGCACTATTGTTTCATCGACCTTGACGGGGATGCGTGCATGGAGGTCATTGCGGAATCGTGCTCGATTTCGACCCGAGAAGGATGATGAGCGACCAATCCTTTCCTTGTCCATGTTGTGGCTGCTTGACTCGCACTGAGTCAGAGTATGGAACTTTCGAGATTTGCCCAGTGTGCTATTGGGAAGACGACGCTGTCCAAGCAGCTAATCCCGAGATGGGTGGTGGGGCGAACACGATGTCCCTCGACGAAGCTCGCGAGAGCTACCGGGAGCTTGGGGCTGCAAGCAAAGACTATCTATCAAGTGTTAGAGAACCATTGCCAGACGAACTGCCTGTAAGCGGCTAGCGATTAGTTCAAATGCCAAGTCATACGACAGATTACTCGCTGGCATACGTCAATGCAAAATTGACACATGATGCGACGTACGTCAGGACGTATGTCGATGGATATTTGTCATGCGTCGATGACATACGACATTCCTAAGTGTCACATGTCCGGTTGTCCCACATGCAGCGAGCTGACGTACGACATCTAGGAATTCCACTGTTGAGGTCGGATCCTAGACGTGACACTTGTCGTGCGTCAGATTCATGTGACGTATGACGTTCTAAGCTGTCGTACGACGTCTGTCAGGTGCCAGAAAGTTGACATGTGTCGCTTGTCGTACGTAAGGTGTTGGCACTTTTCCATTTGTCATATGCCAGATGCCTCTATCCCACAAGATGATACTATTCTAGCCATCTCTAAACTTGTTCGACGAAGTGATAGGCAACTTCAACGTGACATCAATGATGCTCTTGAGTCAGCTAAGGGCCTCGAAAAGAAGCCTGACATCTTGCACAACGTTCGGTTAGAGATACGCAAGAAAGGGGAGCAGACAAAATCGAAGCGTGGAATAGAGTGCGAGCCGGGCGAGGCAGAAAGCATCAGGGATAGTGGCAAACGAGTTAAGTGGTTCATTAATGTACGATGGTCAGTTGAAGAGTATGGATTAAGGCCAGGTGTTGATGCTCCCGGATGGAATCCATCTAGACACCTACACTCAACGGAAAGTGCGGACACCGAAGAAGCCGTTGACTCAGTGGTAGTAGCAAGAAAAGACACGAGCGATTCAGAGATCATAGACATTGAAATCAATGACGAACCAGGTGCATCCAACCCAGCAGCCGATCATTCAACGCTCCCAAATGACTATGAGTATCTCAAACAACGCATCATCGACTTGGAACGAGAAAAACAGCAAGAAATGGAACGATACGAGAAGGAAGTTGCTCGGAACGAAAAGCGAGAAGAAAAGCTGTTTGGGCAACTGGGTGTAAAGGACAATCAAATCAGCAAATGGGACGAAGTAACTCAAGGTA
This sequence comes from Botrimarina sp., assembly GCA_965263145.1. GTDB lineage: Bacteria > Planctomycetota > Planctomycetia > Pirellulales > Lacipirellulaceae > CAYGQU01. Next base: position 3,595,474 of record OZ253585.1, on the reverse strand, counting down.
TCGTGAGAGGCATTGCAACGGGACAACTTAAAGCAGATCGGGCATTACCAGCCGGTGGCCAGCTACCTGAAAATAAACGCGGTAATGGAGATGCCGACGGTGAGGAGGTACAGAACGACGAGCAAGCACACTCTGCCACTACCTCACATGCTACTAAGCCCATAGCTCAACGTACAAAGAAGAAAACTCGCTCAAACAAGACGCCAGAAAAGAAGGCAACCCCGACGAAACCGAAACCAAAATCCGGTGGCAAATCTAAGACTTCACCAAAGGACGACGAAAAGGCACCATCAAAGCCGGAGAAGAAAAGCAAATGGCAATTCTGGGCGTAAACTATGCCTATCGATTCATCAGCCATCGGCGTGCCCAGCGAGTCGTTTGCTGGCTTTGAAAGCCTCGACGCCAACTACATCTATTGCCCCAACCAGTTTTTTGATCTCTGTCTGCCACACTACCGTCGTGGAGTTGTCCGTCTGGTTGCTTTCATGTTGGTAGAGACACTCCGATGGAGGGATGAAAACGGCAACCCTGTTAATGAGGAGATTGTGGTCAGATATATTGATCTGGTCAAAAGGGCTGGTATCAGTCGTGGTCAAATCGACGGTGTGATAGCAGAAGCGATTCAGGCTAGATTTATTGAATGTGTCATACCGGCACGTCAAAAGTCCAAGGGGCAAGGTGCACAGTCAGCACAATACAAACTGTGTTGGAGTCGTGGCACCAAGTACCATACCGAGCTTGAACTATTTGATGGCTTCCATTCAGGCGATGGCCATTGCTCACCTGTACCGTTGGCGTTCTTCACATTCATCGTTCCCAACGAACCACTAGCCGACATTCGGTTTGTGGGAACCGTACTTCGCCACACGGTTGGTTTTGCAAATAAGTATGGTCGTCGTCGACCAAAGGCCCCACTCTCGTTTGATACGATCAAGCAGTATGCCAACTATGCCGACCGTCAGCAGGCGGTGAAGGCTGCCAGGCGTTGCATCTCGAAAGGGTACGTCTGTCGCATTGAGCAAGGTGCATTTGATCCAGATGGCACGGTACGCAAGCCATCCACCTATGCTCCTAAGTGGCTTGAAAAAGCCAACAATACTATTGACGGTTCAAAAAAGACCCCAGCACCGAACGGTTCACAATTAACCCCAGATAAACGGTTCAAAAAAGACCTTAGTAATGGTTCAAAAACGACCCCAGGAAAACAGTTCAAAAAAGACCCCACTAGAAAGATAGTAAATAAACAAACTTACAAACAACAGGGCAATGTTGTTGTTTTATTGCAGCAAGAAGGCTTTTCTCAAACAAGTGCAGAAGTAATCGCTAGAGGCCGAACACTTGGTGAAGTGCAGCAGCAAATAACATGGCTGCAATTTCGAGATCAAGACCTGAACCGCTTGGGAGTGCTACGTCGTTCCATCGAAGAAGGGTGGAGCGAACCCACTGAACTGATTGCTCAACGGAAAGAGAAGGAAGCCAGAGGCGATAGCAGAGGGGTCCAAGAAGTATCTGCAAAATCAAAATCAGACGGAGACAACTTAGCCCAAGAGCGAGACATAAAGAGGCAGCGACGAGAAGAGCTACGCACACTGTGGCACGAAACAAGCGAGCAGATTCAACGACAAGCAGTGCTTGATCTCTGGCAACGCACAGACGACCCCATCAAAAAAGCGAAGATTGAACGCTTCGACCTCGACAATCCACCATTCCTACTACAGGTGGCTCTCGAAGACTATTTATCCACTCAAGCATTGGCTGCCTAAGCTTTTCCCACCTCCACAATGGATGCTCTATCAGTAACTACGCCACCGCACAATCTTGAAGCAGAACGTACGGTGCTCGGCTGTATTATCCTAGACCCCGACGCAATGGTCCGTATTCGGTCCAGGCTGAGTGCTGACAACTTTTATGACCCCATTCACCGGACAATCTACAAAGCCTGTGAAAAGCTCTTTGACGACCGAAAACCAATCGATTACGTCACCATCGCTGAAGCCTTTGAGGATAACGACAAGATTCAGCATATTGGTGGCTCTGCCTTTTTGGCGGAACTAGCCGCATCTGTTCCTACCTCCAGCCATATCGAGCAGTATGCAGCCATCGTGCGTGAGAAATCTGACCTACGATCACTCATCAAAGCAGGTGCAAGTATTGTCAATGAAGGAATGGAAGCGGATACCCGATTTACCGAAGCCATTAGCAATGCCCAAAACAAGCTCTTAAAACTCGGGCAAGCGGAGTTCTCACAGTCGAAGCAATCACTCGCCGCTGTCGCATCTGCCATCTACGACAAATCGACGGACGCCCAGGCTGGTGGGGATGGGTTTGAGCGAGGCTGCTTTTTTACGGGCTACTCAAATATCGATGCATTCTTCGATGGTTTTGAGCCGGATACGTTTACGTTAATTGCTGCTCGTCCGGCAATGGGCAAAACAGCCATCATGCTCAATATGGCTATCAATGCGGCGGTGCAAGATAAGAAGCATGTTCTGTTCTTGTCGCTGGAAATGTCAAACCAGCAACTCGTGAGCCGTATCCTGTCCAGTAAACTACGCGTCTCTATGACCCAGGTGAGACGTGGTAAATTGACCGATGAGCAGTTTCTTGCGATGGGGGATATTGCTTCAGAGTTTCAAGGGGTTTCCCTGTATCTTGAAGATACCGTCACTACCACCGTGGCCGAGATTCTTGCCAAAGCGTTGCAGCATAAGGCAGAGCATGGTTTAGATGTGCTGTTCATTGATTACTTGCAGCTTATTGGCATCTCTCCCGACACCGCCAAGGGTGCTAGTCGAGTCGAACGGTTTTCCGACATCTCCAGAGACTTGAAAGTGCTTGCCAAAACCCTGCAAGTTCCCGTCATTGTTGCTAGTCAGTTGTCTCGTGATTGCGAGAAGAGGCCGGACAAGCGACCTCAATTGGCAGATTTGAGAGAGTCAGGTGCGTTGGAGCAAGATGCCGACAACATTCTTATGATGTACCGTGATGACTATTACTACGAAGATTCTGAGACGCCAGGGGTCACCAATGTTTTCGTGCGGAAGAATCGCCAAGGCGACGTTGGGTGTGCGGACTTAATGTTTCTCAAAGAGACAACCCAGTTCGTGCCTGTCGATCATCGGTACGGAGAAGGGGAGTCGCAGCAGCAGCAATCGACACTGGCTGACTAGATGTACGTCAAGCTGTTTTCCTTCAACGAGTGATTGTGCATCGAACAATGAATCTTATCGCTCGTCAAAGCTAACCGACCTGGAAAAGTGGAAAACAAGCAAGCACTATATTTCGGGTTCTCTAGTGCGTCGTTTGGGGGATCAAGTTGTGCCAAGTTTACTTGGCGAAATAATTTGCACTTTTGGATTATGGATCGGCTCACAAGTGCACTCAGGAATCCGCTCACCTGAGAGCGTGCCACTGTAGAAATTTCTCGACGACTGCCTCTCTACGACATAAATTGGCATTGTTGTACTTGTGAATATCTTACGATATTCCTTATCCGTATCCCGCCCCCCATACACTCTTGAGCCTATGCCAAAACGACCGACCCGTGATGATCGGCCACCTTTCCCATTCAAGCCAACGCTCAAAACTGAATCTCAATACGACGACGACCTGCTTCGATTTTTCGCCTTTCACCGTGTCGCCACTCCCTATGTCATGCAGCAGGCATTTCCTGGTCCATTCAAGTATCACAAGACAACGATGTCACACCTCAATTGGCTCACCAACAACGGTTGGCTCCGTCGCCATGAATATGGTCAAGGCACGATCTTCAATATCACCAACACCGGCAATCGACGTGCCCGTGACATTCCTGGCATTGACCTCTCATTTATTCCGTACACTTACGAAGAACCTGGCGGCAAGCATTTCGATCACGACTTGTTAATCACCAAAATTGCGGTGTCGATCTGCCAGAGCATTCAAAGGCAACAAACCGCAAAGTTTTTGGAAGATGGACGATACTTGCTTGACCACTATGAATGGAGGGATACGCAGCACGATGAATCCGTGTTTCCGTTCGAGGACCGTAAGCCGGACTACTGGTATATGTTCAAAGATAGCAAGGGCTGGATGATCCGGTTCGTGGAAGTGGTAGCAGGGGAGCGATCCCCAACAAAGCTGAAAGAAAAGTTAGAGTTGTACGAGACTTGGGGCAATCGACCAGAGATTCAACGGTGGTTGAAAGCCATGTATGCCAAGCATGGTGCCACCAATCCCGTTCCTGAATATCAGATACACTTCATCCTCTCTAGCGACGATTGGCGGTACACCGAGGATTGGAAGGAACGCCAGACCCAGCAACAAGGGTTTCAAGTCCAACCGGTGACACAAGCCAGATTGTGGACGATTACGAATCGAGAAATCATCAATGCCTTGGGCGAAGGCCGTAGTATTGCCAACGCTCGATGGCGACGTGGCTATGATTTAGTCAAGCACCGTTCATCCTGGGAGGGTGCCGCCAGCGGTGAGCGTACTCGTAAGGTCGATATGTTGATGCAGACGGCTACCACCTACCAACTGTTTGCGTGAATTTTCACACTAATGCGTTGGCCTTCAAAGGTGGCCTCTATGCCGCTGGCAATGCCAGCCTCTTCGGGGCAGCAGCATTGCAACCAATGGTACTTGCCCTGGCGATTCCTTGGCTGTTTCAGAAGCCTCGCACTATCAATCGCTGGGTGATGCCGCTCGTGTTTCGGCATATCCAATGCACCAATCCAGACTGTCGTTACATCATTCCGCTGGATCAACGTTGGGTGATCGAGAAGTACACGCATAACTGTGCCGAGAGCGTTTGGCGATTTCATGCGAAGGGTGTGGAGATTGGCTCAATTGAATGTCCCAAGTGCACCACGACGTTGTATATCCAGAAGTGGGCAGCTTGTCGTCTAGTCCATGCAAAAATCGAGGGCAATGCGTTTACCTTGGCTCCGACCGAAAAGCGATTGACGACACTGAGCTATCTCAAGCAGTTATTCGCCAAGGCACCTGTCGAGGCTGAGTATCCGGCTTACCCCATCGGAACCAACAGCGACGCGTCGCCGACAACGGGATTAAAGCTGTGGTCGTTCATGCGTCGTATACCCATTGCAAATCACGTGGAAATTCAACCCGACACGTACTTTCGACACAAGGCCGTGTTCGGTGGTACTGGCATGGGCAAGTCGAGCCAGATGCTCGATGAGATTGAATGGTGCATGAACAATGGCTTTGGTCTTACCGTCGTTGAACCGAACGGCAAATTGATCCGTGATGCGATTGCTCGTGTTCCAGAGGATAGAGTCGAGGACGTGTACTTGATTCGAGCCGGTGATACGTCGTGCCCGTTTCAGATGAACCCCTTGGTGGCAACAGATGCCATGAGCGAATGGAACACCATCGGCGAATTGCTGCGGACCCTTAAATCTGTTTCCGACAGTTGGGGGACTGACATTTCGTACAATCTTGAAAAAGCGATGCGGTCGGCCAGCTACATCGGTGGTTCGTTGCGTGATGCCTATGACCTCTTGGCGTTGCCGTCTGCCCGTGATCGGATCGTGCCGCTATTGGAAGATGAGCGATTGCAACTGTTTTGGTCCATGTGGAAGGATATGCGACACAAAGCCAGAGTGCCTACCATCCGAAAACTAGAAAGCATGATGGAACACCCCATTCTGGGAAAGATGCTTGGGGCACGGCAAAGCAATTTCGATCCGGCTGAAGTGGTGAGAAAAAGCAAGATTGTCTTCGTAGACCTCAGTTCACGTTCAGACACGTTGGAAGTCATTGAGAATTTGGGGACGGTGATTATTGGCAAAACCAGATCGGAAGCGTTTAAGCAGACCGAGGATGAAGCCGTGCCACACTTTATGTTTATCGACGAAGCCAGACGCTTCATGTACGAAGGCATGGACTTTGGAACTATTTTTTCCGAGGCTCGCAAGAAGAAACTGGCTCTGACCATTGCAACGCAGCACCCGCATCAACTGGATGAAGAAATTCTCGAAGAGATTTACACCAACGTTGGCTCCATTGTGTCCTTTGCCGTCGATTTGAAGTATGCCAAGCACTTGGCTGATCGCATGACAGACGTTGCACCAGAAGAGATTATGAACCAGGACGTTCAGCACTGCGTGGCCAAGATTCATCGCAAGTCATATCGTATACGCACGAATACTCTGCGTAAGCCGAAGGAAGATTTTACAAGAGAGGTTGAGCAACGGATGGCTGCCTTGAATGAACTGACGGAAGCCGAAGAGTTTAGCAGTGCCCTTTCGCCGCCGTTGCGTACGACAAATCAATCTTCAGCACTAGTGCCAGAAGGTGTGCAATGAGTCGATTGCTTGCTCCTTGAGCCAAGATCAACGTCCTAAATCTTGGCAAAAAATAGACTCCAATCTGCCTTGTGGTCGGGAGGGGAGTACGTGGTATAATTGAAGCATGGAAAGTATTTCTCGCAACATCACCGATCTGGCGGCTGACGAACGTACCGCAATCGAAAGATTTCTCGGCACCCAACTGTCGGAGAATCAGCGGATCGTGGTACAAGTGATGGATCTCGACGTTGATGGTGCCGGAAACGGTACTCCGCCACGCTCAATCGCAGACTATGCAATCCTTGCTGACTTGGATACTGCGACGACAGAACTCTTTGACGAAGCTATCCAACGATCACCTAGCCGTGACCAACCGTCGCTATGAGTGATCTCTGCTTATTGGATACCGACACTCTGTCGGAAGTTTTGAAACAACAGAACCAAAACGTAGTTGCCAACGCTGCCGCTTATATTGGCGAGCATGGCGAGTTTGCCATTTCTGGCATGGTGTACTTTGAAATCGCGCGTGGCCTGCGGGCAATTAACGCCACGACCAAACTGGATGCGTTTGACCAGCTTTGTCAGTCCATGACAATTTATCCCGTCTCCGCGGAAATCCTTGATCTTGCAGCCGACTTGTGGGCCAAAGGGAAGCAACTCGGCAAACCAAGAACGGACGCCGACGTGATCATTGCCGCCACCGCGTTGAATCAGCAACGCACCTTGGTGACAGGCAACGTTTCCCACTTCGATTGGATAAACGGTCTTACCGTTGCCAGTTGGCACAAGTGATTTCACCGCAAGAATTTCTCTCTTCGCGTTGATGATGTCGCTTTATCGTTTCTGTTCGCAGTCTCTGGGGTGTTGTCCCTCATTGCTCCGATGCTCTATTTGACCTAGTCTGTATGCTCAGCCTAACTGGAGCCTACGTATGCATATATCGCGAATTCGTATTCGGAATTTTCGCAACTTCCGCCGCTCAGCATTTCTGTTGCAGGAAGGGGTGAATGCTTTAATCGGTGAAAACGGCTCTGGAAAAACCAACGCATTCTACGCAGTCCGACTGCTGCTTGATGACTCGCTGACGAGACGTGCCCTTCGACTACGTGAGTCAGACTTCAATCGTGCCAATGGCGATTGGAAAGGTCATTGGATTGCAATCAGCGTTGACTTTGAGAATCTCGATACGAGTGAAGGCTGTCAGGTAATACGACACAACGTTGGCCACATGGACGAGGAGAACCGAGGGACGTACACCTTTTTCTTTCGTCCAAAAATCGAAGTGCGAAAGGCGTTGTATACGCTATGCCGAGAACAAGCAGGAGCCGACAGAATTCGACGGCAACTCAGTGAGATTGAGATTGACCAGTACGAGCACGCCTTTACCGGTAGGGGAGTCGCTGACTTCTTGGACGATTCGGTTTACGCAAGAGTCGTCGGGGATTTTGACGCCCTCCAGTTTCCCAACCCGGATGAAATCTCCGATGCGGACGTTGGGGTTACGATGCTCCAACCGCTGCACCATGAAGTATCTTGTACGTTCGTAAAAGCCCTACGCGACGTGGTAGGCGAACTTCGCAGCTATCGGGATAGCCCGCTACTCAATCTGCTGCGAGGCACCGAACAGCATATTGAAGTCGAGGATGCTGAGCGAATCATTTCGACGGTCAAAGAACTCAACCGGGACATATCCAGCCTTAGCGAAGTGCGGCAAATTGCTCAGGGAGTCCAAGATACGCTCTATGACACGGTTGGGCACACGTACTCTCCAAACATAGACGTGTACTCCGGGTTGCCGGAAGAAATCGACAATCTGTTTCAGCGTCTCACGCTTAAAGTGAGCGACCCGTCAGATGCAGGTTATCAGGGCGATCTTTCGGAGCTAAGCCTTGGTGGGGCAAATCTGATTTACTTATCTCTAAAGCTTCTTGAATACGAATTGAAAGCGTCTAGTGATCGTGCCGCTCATTTCCTGCTCATCGAAGAGCCGGAAGCTCACATCCATACGCACATTCAAAAAACGCTGTTCGACAATTACCAGGACACAAAGACGCAGGTCGTCGTGTCAACGCACTCCACGCATATTTCGGCAGCGAGCCGGATTTCACGCGTCAATATCTTGGCAACCGAAGGGCAAGAAGCCCACGTATACCATCCATCTGCTAACCTAAGCCCCGAACAGTGTAGGCGGGTAGAGCGGTACCTTGACGCCGTCCGCAGCACGTTGCTCTTTGCCAAGGCGGTCATGCTGGTCGAAGGGGACGCGGAGCTTGTTCTAATCCCCGCTTTGGTCAAGAAGGTTTTTGGGGTCAGTTTGGACGAGTTGGGAATCAGTCTGATTAACATGAGTTCAACGGTCTTTGCGAACATCGCCATCATTTTTGATGATCAACGAATTCGGAGACGTTGTGCGATAGTGACAGATTCAGATACGTCAATCACGCCGCTCAATGAATCCGAGGACGACGATACGCCGTTTGAAAAATCCTGTAGAGCCTCGCAAGAGGCAGGTGAAGAACGTCGTGAGGTGCTCGACGAGCTATGTGATGGCAATACCTGGTTGGAACCGTTTTATGCCACGCACACATTTGAAGTTGATTACCTCCAGGCGGGGAACGTCGAGTACGTCGTAGCAGGTATAAACACTATCTTGAGTCAGGAAGCTGCCCGGACAAGATCGGCAGAACGGATCCGCTCTGCCGATGTCGCTATTTCGGGAAAGGAAACGCTCCGTCTGGCAGGAGTTGCAGGGAAAGGATGGTATGCATTGCTGCTTGCAGAGCAAGTCGACATAGACACAGAGATTCCGGGCTACATACTCGAAGCCATTGCCTTCGCGTGCCGAGAAACGATGGACCTTGAATTCGTAAGACGGATGGCGTTGTATCGACTGGAGGATTACGCTAAGGCTGATGAAGACGTGGCAGACGTTATGGCCAAGGCAAGAACGGGTACGTTGCAAGAACTCCAAGAGGCGTACAGTAACCGTTTGCCTGAAGATGCACTGACAAGCTTTCTAACCGCCTTGAACTCGTGATGTATGAGCTAAATCTTCAACAGCAAGATGCGGTGTACGAGGAAGAAAGCGTATTTGTTACGGCCTGTCCGGGAAGTGGCAAGACTCGCGTTTTGACGGCAAAGGTCATTCATGCGGTTGCACAGATTGCTTCGGCAAAGCATCGTGTCGTAGCGGTAACATTTACGAACCGTGCAGCAGATGAGATTACAGCTAGACTGCACGAGTCGGGCTTGTCGGGCAAGCAGGCGTGGACCGGTAGCATTCACGGCTTCGCCCTGGAATGGATTCTCCGTCCATATTGCTGCTATATTCCCGAATTGGAGCGGGGATTCTCGGTCGCTGATGACTTTTATACCCGGCGTGCCATTGATGCTCTCAGAGACGAATACGGTATCGGTCGGTTTGACGAAGTAGATACGGGATTCACTCGTGACGGCGACTCTCTTGCTACGCCCGGCCCCGAATGTGATCTTGTTGAAAGGTATCGGGGCGATCTACGCGAAAAACGTCTCGTCGATTTCGACATGATCTTGCATCTAGCATTTCAATTGCTTCGAGATAGACCGGAGATTCCGAAGACCTTGGCATCGATGATCAAGCTGGTGTGTATCGACGAGTATCAAGATACGCAAGAGCTTCAATACGGCATCCTGTCGGAAATAGTCAAAGCTTCTTCCGGTACTACCCGTGTCTTTATTGTTGGGGATGAGGATCAAGCAATTTACTCGTCACTGGGAAGCGTGGCGAAAGCACTGCCGGACATCCAAGCGGAATTTGGTCTAAGCACTCTCAAGCACTACATGCTGTCCGGCAACTACCGCTCTACCCAACGCATCATCGATTTCTGCTCTAATTTCCAGGACACCACTTCTGAGATTCACTCTAGGGCAGACTATGCACTTGAGCGTGGCGAGATCGTGTTCAGCAATCAGGAAATCGACAAAAGTATTCTGGCCGAACGCGTCGCCGGTGTCGTGGCTCGGTATTTGGATGACGGCGTACCGGCTCACGAAATATGTGTACTCGCTCCGCAGTGGCAACTTGTCACCAGCATGGGGCGACAGCTCATTAGTCACCTCCCCGACGTTGATCTTGATGCACCGGGTTTATCGCCATTCAGAACGCAGAAAGACTCCGTGTGGTTCAAGCTCGCACGCCTTTTTCTAACGGACCCACACCCCAATCGATATCGAACGCGTCTCCGCTGGGCGGCAGATTTTATCCAGTCATTTGAACTTGAACTTGGCAGGGAACTTGACGAGTCAATCAGGAGTCCCAGGAACTTCTTGCGTCTATGCAATGCGATTCACAGCGATGAAGAGGAAGGTATTCCGTACTTGGAAAGCGTCATTGGTTCACTGCTCAAAGCTATAGACGTACACCTGGGGCTTTCCGAGAATCTGCAAGAATCCTATGAGTCGTTTTTTGATGGTGCCAAATCGCGGCTTGAAAAATCCGACTACGCTTCTGCTTTGACTGTCGATAGCCTCAAGAAGATGTTCAGGCATCCGTCGGGCGTCGTCATAAACACGTGTCACGGCGTAAAAGGTGAAGAGTATACAACCGTCATTTGCTTTGGTGTGCTGCGAGGTTACATTCCCAATTGGAAGAGAATCATAGACGATGATGCAGACGACAGAGAAGACGCTAGGCGTCTATTGTACGTTGTTTCCTCTCGTGCTCGAAAGCACTTGCATTTCTTTGCTGAAAATGGGCGTCAAACACAACGCAGAAACCCATACACAACAACAGAGGAACTGGAAGAAGTTGATTTCGCATATGACATTTACTTGCCTTGACGAATCGACCATCAATGGCATGTTTGGTCATCGTTTTGCAAGCGGAACAACACACAGCCCACAAAACAAAACATCGGGTGGGAAAGGACTTACCCTGGCCCCACGGGGGCCAGACCCCTCACACGCAGTAGGGCCTCTATCGACGCATCCCCGATGGATGGAGCGACTTGCTTGACTGGACCGATGCAGTCAAAGGGCACGAGGCCCTATTGTCCAGTGATGACACGTTTCACCAGTGACGGATTGCCCTTGGGCTTGTCCGCCTGTTCGACCTGGGAAACGAAGGCACCAGGATTGTCACGGAGCATCCTGGTAGCGATGCGGAAAGCCGCCGACTTGTCACTGGCGTCGACGTTGAAACCGTACTGCAAACGAACTTTGTACAACATGTTTGTAAGGGGGGAGTTGATAAAGAGCCGGTTGGCCGTGGTTGGAACACACAGACCCACAAGGTGGAGACTCCGTACTACCTTGGGGGTCTGTGTACGCTGCGGTCGGCCATCCGGCACTAGGTTCATTCCACCTTTGTGTGAGGGGTGGGGTGCAGGGGCAGCGGCCCCTGCTTCATAAGATTTCGGAATCGCGGTGTGGAACGACCGACAGTCGCAGGGAGACAAGGGGCTGGAGCAACTGCACCAGAACCTTGACTCGCAAACCTACGCAAAAACTTATGAAGCAGGGGGTGCGGCGGCGAATGCTCGACGTGCCACCTGCACCCCGTAAGTCCTGGTTGGAAAACAACCTACAAAAACAACAAACACCCACAGGCCGTTCCCTAGCCTCTTACCTTGGGAATGAAGTTGGCAAGAGGCTAAGTAAGAGGCAAAGATCGAGAGATTGTCCGTAGGAAATTCTAAATGCAATGACCTGCTATTACCTTAGTATTAGCTGGAGCCAACCAGTGATCAGTTACTACCGGCGACTGTCATTTGCATCAGAAGCATTCCATGTGAGAGCTTTGCCAAAGTGAAAGAGTACAACCGATGACGACACCTTGATCTCATTAAATGCCACCAACGAAATTTGACAGACCTCATCATTTTTTATAGAAAGAGATATGAGCATCTTTGCGAAAGATGCCAGCCCGATTAGCCCAACGTTATAGGATCAGACCGGATAATGCTTTGGCGGCCGTAGTGCTTTGCTAAACCAAGTGTTTAGCGTCTCTTGTCAGGTTTAAGTCTTAGTGCTTCTTGATGCACTAAGCAGTTTGTAGGGGTAATATGCCCCGACTTCTTCCCTGACTCTCTCCTTCTCCCCTCGACGAAGTGGCACGTGGTACGTGCTACGTGTCTGCTCGTCGATTGCCCGAACTGATCGAGGCTCAAGAACCATTCACCAAAAGCTGGGGAGAAACGGTAGCCGCCGTTTCTCCCCTGCCACGAAGCAGGAACCCAAGTAAGTAAGCACTTCGCAGCCACCAGGGGCCAGTAGTCTCTGATGGCTGCCAAGGAAAGCATGACGATACGCCTAGTTGGGCGTATAGGCAAGCAAATACGTGCTGATTTAGTTGGCTCCAACCGCTTCGTGGCAATGCCACGGCAGCGGTTTTTTTGTGCCCTCGATAGGAGCCCAACATGACAACACAACAGATACGAGAACCAGTTGCTATCCACACGAAGCTGAACAACGCCCTTGACGCGTTGCTCGATGACTTGCCCGATTGGGCGCCGAGTCGCTTGCTCTTCAACGCGGAAGCTAGGGAGCAAATCACCAAGTGGTTCGGTGCAGCGTTGCTCTTCTTTGCCTTGTGCAACGCCACCGTCTTTCAAGGCGTGTGCTGGATGGTGGTAGATATGGGTGGATCGCTCAGTAGAGCGATCATGTTGTACGACACTGAGGACGCAATGGCCCTTGGGGTGCTGTTGCCGTTTCCTGTCTACTTTGCGTTCTTGGTCGTAGGCCGAGACTACTTTAAGTGCTCTATCAGAAAGCTGGCTCAACGCCTGGCGATCGGAGAGTACAACCGACTATCGACGGTGCCGTTTGTCGTTGAAGAGTTCGACGACGACCGCAACACGTACTTCGGTAAGAGAGCCTACAGTTGGAAGAACCCGGTTGCGAAAGACGAGTCCGGCAAGTGTAGGACAGACGGCACCAGTTGCCTCGACAACTGCACCTACTACGTGATGCGTCTTGAGGAAAGCAGCAGCATCCCGGTTTGCGATGAAGACCTAACCTACGCCGGGTATTGCTGTTGCTTCGTCTTCGTTACGTGCATTGCCTTGCTGCCTCTGCCTTGGTGGGTGCAGACATTGGCCCCGGCTGTTCTGGTCGGTGGATTTCAGTTGCTCCGGCTACGACATTACGTGGCCGAGTGGTCGGACAAGATGCGTTCGGTCGAGCTGGAGCTTCGGCAATATGTGATTGGCCACGGTGTCGTGTTCGATGAGCCAGAGCCGAAAGCAGAGCCTCAACCAAAAGTTGAGCCACTGGCTTCGGCGGTCTTCGTTGCTCAATCGACTGTGCCGTACTCAGCCACGTTTCAGTTCGTAGGAGGGCAACTCTAATGATGCTTCTAGCCTTTAATCCCGGTCACTTGGCTTTAGCTACTGGCGTGGTCGCGTTTTTCGTGGTGATGCAACTATCTGCACCCCTCGCCAAATACGAACGTCATGCACCGCTTTGGTGTGGCGTTGCTGCTGGTGTCTTCATGGCGGTGATTGCCTTCGAGTTTCTGACTCTGGTTGTGACCATCGCGTTTTTCGTTGGCCTCTACTACTTGCTTGATCGCTTGCACGAGACAGTCATGCCAGCGTTTGAGCGTTCGGTTGATCGAGTCTTCGATCATGTCACTACGGTCAAGGAAACGCCGACCTCGAAGCTCGAAGAGCTACGAGAGTCGCATAGTGCCCTTGTGGAGACGTTGAAGATTGACCCGATCCTCGATGACTTTAGTCGTGAGAAAGCCCTATCAGCAGCAACCACCACGTACGAGCAGGAAGTCGAAAGCCTGCTGAGGAGGAAACAAGCATGAGCACTAACCTAACCAACGAATGCTCGATCGACACCCGTGGCGTCGCCGAAGCAATCTTCTCAAACGAAGCTGGTGGCGGGGTGCAGATCAGTGGTTCGTCAGGTTGTGGCAAGAGCAACCTGATGGCGATGCTGGCTCTGTTGATCATGCTTTCGCCACGAAAGATCGGTCTGTGTCTGCTCGATCCACACGGGACGTTGGCCAAGATGGTGCGACGGCTGGCCGTCTGTGAACGTGGACTCAGTGAACGGGTGCTGTTCGTATCACCCGCCGACATTAGCGGCGGTGTCGTGCCACTCAATCCCCTATCGGTGAACGTGCCGTGCAACGACGAAACCGAATGGCTCTCGAAGGTGGCCACGAAGGTCGACGAAACCGCGCGGATTTTGTTGATGGCTTGGGGTGAGCGTGATTTCAACAGCAAGCCCGTGCTTTTCAAGTGGACGAAGGCCATTCTCGGCATCTTGGCCTACTGCAAGTTGCCGTTGTCGTTTGCGTTTCACTTCCTCAACACCAACAGCCCGAACTATCGTGACCTGGTTTCTCTGATACCTGACCCTCTGCTTCGTCACGACTTCCTCGACCTGGCCAACATGCGGCCACGTGATCGAGAAGACGAGATTCGCAGCACGAAGAATCGACTGCTTGGCTTTCTGCATCACCCAGTGGTGATGCGTACGTTTGGTTCGACCGAAGCGGTTGACCTGTACGAAGGGATGCAGCAGGGCCAAATCTACATCGTCGATCTATCGAAGCACGAGGGTAATATCTCTGGCGAAGTGCAGGAAGTGATCGCCAACGTCTGGTGTAACGAAGTGCTCAACACCAACGAAGCCACGGCAGAGAACAAGCGTCGTGAGTTTGCGTTGATGATTGACGAGCTGCCCGTCTTCAAGAGCACTGGCCCACTGCTTGTCGAAGCAATGCGTCAGATTCGTAAACGCAAGCTACGGGTGATTGCCGCCCACCAAGGCAGTGACGGGTTTGATGGTGGGCTCGATGATCCCCTGCTCAACGCTTTCGTGTCGACGACGGGCATCAAGTTTCTGTTTCAGCATCGGCTGCCCAAAGACGCCAGGCACTTCGCAGATATTGCTTACTTGCCGACGTACGACCCGCTTCGGATGAAGTACGAGCACATCGTCGAAGAGCAACGCAATGCTGGTGAGAAGATCATCGAACTCTACGGCCATAGTCACAACTGGAGCAAGGCCCACACGTCCGGCACGGCTCAGGACCAAGGCCAAAGCCAGCAGACGAACCGTAATCGTAGCGTGAGTGACGTCGTGGCTGAGGGCAGCAACGAAACGGTGTCTGTCTCTGAAACGGAATCGAGCAGTCAGGGCGACAGCGAAAACGATGGCTACGTTGAACGGCTCAACGTGCTAGACGATCTGGTTGGCATGGCCATGAACCAGGTGAAGGGCAAGTCGTGGTCGACGAGCCAAAGCACTGCCAACGGTCGAGCTGTTGGCAAGCATCAATCGACCAAACGTGACGTAACCGAAGGTGAGGGCGAGTCTCAAGCAAGCTCTCAGTCACGTTCCAACAGCCAGCAAGTGCAGCAATCGGATGGCGGCTCGATGAGCGTCAACCAGGCAGTCGTATCGAAGTACGAAATCGTTGAGAAGGTGGCCAGTGTCACGCACTTAACGATTGATGAGCAAAGGGAGCTAGTGGCGTCAGAGATCACCAGGCACAGCACTGGTGAGTGCACGTTTCTTGGCACCGACAACCAACACCATGCAATCAAGTTGCCGTTGGTCGAAGACCCCCACGATTACGTTCGTGGGTTTGCTCAGAAGCAAGAGATTGCCCATGGGCACTTACTGGCTGCCAACCCGTTGTACGTGTTGACCAACGACATTGATCGTTGGCAAGACCAGGTTCTCGAATGCCTGGTTGATGAAGCCCAGCGTTTGTCTGTGAGCCCTAGCCCAGCGGTAGAGCCATTGGCGTTCACCATGCCTCAGACAGACAACTCCCCTTTCCCTGAAGATTGAGGCCAGCCATGCCAAGCATTGTTTTAACGCCACGAGACGACGATTTAATCACGACCCTAGCCCGTGTGGTGGTGCTTGAGGGTGAAACGATCAGGCGGCGTTGGTGGCCCAAAGATCGTTCGGGCAAGTCACACCTACAACGGCTCAATAAATTGAGAACGATTGGGTTGGTCGACGCCCATGATCTGCCTATCCGTAAAACGCACGGTGGCAGAGCACCGAAGTTTTACTCTCTGTCCCGATTGGGCGCCGAACGAGTCGTTGAGCTGACGGGTACTCCCCCACTCCATCGACTCAGCAAAGACGCCAGCACCCAATTGATTTTCCATCGGCTCAACGTGGCCCGGTTCATGCTCAACGTCACCGATGCAGCCCGGAGCTTCCCGTTGAGTGATCCTGAATGGATTTTGGAGCAACAGACCACGCCTGGCGTGGGCAGATCGGCCAAGGTGTCTCAACGCTTCAGAGTCTACGAAGACTTTGAGACGAACGCAGGCAAGACGGTGGCTTGTCGGCCTGACGTGTCGGGCCTGGTGCTGGTCCCTGGCACGAATGACGCCAGTATCCACCCGTTGGTGCTCTACGGAGAAATCGACAACTCGACCGACTCACGGGAGCAGATCGAGAACAAGCTGCCGGGGTACTTTCAGTTGATCCGGCAGGGGGGCTATGGCCGCCACTGGTCGAATCTTAACGGGCAGCAAGCCCACGTTCGGGTACTGTTTGTCTGCAAGACCATGGAACGGGTACGGAACCTGATTGAGTTCTGGGTCGACCACCCTGGCAGCATCTTCACCGGGTCCACCAAGGGCCAGCTATCGACGGCAGAACGTGAGGTAGCTGCTTCGTTTTGGCGTCGTTCGGTGTACGCCACCACGCACAAGCTGATCGAGCAGAGCGACACCCTGACGGGTGGCTGCTGGTATCGGCCAGGTGACGACGTGGCTGGCGATGGTCGGTACCTAATCACACCACGCAAATGAAATTGAGATAAGTGAAAGCACAGAGCTATTCGTTTTTCAGTATTGCAGAGGACTGTTATGATTCATCGAGAGAAATACGAAGGGGCAAGACAGCCCGGTTTAGACATTAGGTCGATTCAGGTGGAGCTTATTGGAGTCGATGAGCTTGCCGCAATCTTGAAAGTTTCTAGTCGTACCGTTTGGCGACTGGTTAGTAGCGGAGAAGCACCTGCTCCACTGCGTATAGGCGGTAGTTGTCGTTGGCGACTAAAGCAGGTGCAAGATTGGATCGAGGACAACTGTCCTCCACAGAAGTAATAGATATTGCAATCTCATATTCGGGAGAAATACTCATGGCCACTGTTTACAAACGCACTGAAGACAAAGATAAGAAACGTGCCAAATGGTATTTCTGCTATACCGACCATACGGGGTTTCGACGTACTCGGAGTGGGTTTACTGACAAGAAAAAGACAGAGCAACTAGCAGCAAACCTTGAATACCAAGCATTGCAACGCAAGTTGGAGTTGATTGACCCGGACAAGGAACGGCTTGTTGCTGAAAAGAATCGTCCGATCTTGGAACACATTGAAGATTTTGAAACGAGCCTGGCGAAGCAAACACCGAAGTACCGCAAGCTCATCATCAACCGAATCAAGTTGATGGTCAGTACAGGAAAACTCGAAACGATGGCTAGCGTGACCATCGCCGAAGTCGAAAAAGCCATTCATAGAATCTGCAAGAAGAAAGAGGCTGGCTATAAGACGTACAACCACTACGTCGATGCTTGTTTCGCATTTTGCAATTGGTTGCATAAAAAGGCCAAACGTATCCCCTCTAATCCTATAGATGGCATCGAAAAGCTGAATGCTGAGGAAGATGTACGCCACCCTCGACGAGCACTCACCGCCAAAGAATTTGCTTGTTTAGTCCATTCTGCTAGGTCGAGCGGCGTTTCCATCCAGTGCTACGATGGTGAAACCCGTTCTCGCATCTACATTTTGTCGTATATGACAGGATTACGACGTTCTGAGCTTGCTAGCTTAACCCCGGAAAGCTTTTCACTAACATCAGAGCAACCAATCCTGACAGTCGAGGCAGCCCATTCCAAGCACCGCCGCAAAGACGTGCTACCTTTGCATCCTGAGCTAGTTGCAATGCTATGCGAGTGGCTAGCTGATGTAGAGCCAAGCACTCCCCTCTTTCCGAAACTCGCCAAACGTCGTACGTGGCTGATGGTCAAGAAAGACCTGGAACGTGTGGGCATTCCCTACAAGACGGCTGGCGGCATCGCCGATTTCCACGCTGCTGGTCGTCACACTCACATTACCGAACTGCTACGCAACGGTGCGTCGTTGGTAGAAGCCAAAGAGCTTGCCCGCCACTCAGACATCAAAATGACGATGAAGTACACGCACATCGGCATGGACGACCAGGCCAAGGCTCTCGGCAATCTTCCCGTCAATGGACTGGCTCAAAACCAAGACATCGACGCTACGCCCATTGAGGACGATTCTGAGGCTCCAAAATCTCAGGAGTGGCTCAGGAGTGCCTCAAGGGACGCAAATGGTCATGAGGTGGCAAAGAATGGCAATCAGCAGGTTATGGGTATAAACGACGAAACCCCTGTCACTGACAGGGGTTATCATCAAAATTCGTCGTCTGACAACGATTGTCAAAAGTGGAGGCGGCGGGAATCGAACCCGCGTGCCGCGATCACTCCACGCAAGCTTCTACGTGTATAGTTCGTTGATTTGATTTCGCACCGAAGACGCCCTTCCGAACACGGCTGCTTCGATACTAGCTAGGAACTTATTTAACCACAGGCGTGCCCGGCAGTGACCTGTGGCGGTCCGGAGGGGGTTATACGAGTCGTCGACCGCTTCCGGCGAGCAATCGGGACTCGGGCAGCCTATAACTAGGCAGCCAAAGCGTAATTACCTTCGGCAATTGAAGGATTTAATCGGCTTTTTACGTGGGCCACCGATCAACCACGACACGCCACTTACGCTTCGACAATCCGGTCGAACCCTGTTCGCCCCCGAAGCGGAATCTTCTTATTGTATTCGACAATGGGACACGAGAAAAGCAGTACAAGTTCAGTACGTACCAAGAAGAGACATTGTTTGTGTAGTGATAGCCCTGCCCTGCTTAGTAGATACAAGAAGAAAGTTAGGTCTTACTCTATACCTTCTGCTGAGTCAGGCTACTCTTCGTCACCTTTGTCGTTTTTGGCAGGCAGCTCTTCGATGATCTCATCTTCCGGCTCTTCTGGCTCTGGGCCAACTGCCAATGTTTCACCAAGCAGATGTAAAGATCGTTTGTATTCGTCCGATGCTTCGGCCTCTTCTGCATGGGCATCTTGCAGCATTAAGGCAAAGACTCCCTGTTCGTTCTCAAAGGTGAATAAGTTTTGCAGAACGACAACGCCCTCTTCGGTTGTTTCTATCTGGGCACCTTCGAGCGTTCGGTCCGTTCCATTGAGGCGAACCTTTCGACGCTTTGGTTTGGCTTCTTTAGGGT
This sequence comes from Botrimarina sp., assembly GCA_965263145.1. Classification (GTDB taxonomy): domain Bacteria; phylum Planctomycetota; class Planctomycetia; order Pirellulales; family Lacipirellulaceae; genus CAYGQU01. The sequence goes on along the minus strand of OZ253585.1, from coordinate 3,575,898 downwards.
GTTGATCGAGGATGTTTGCAACCAAGGCTTCCAATAGTGAATCCGGCCCGATCTCAGCAGCATACTCTTGTAACATGATGGCAGCGTTTTCACCCTGCATGGTCCAAATCTTTACCGAACCATCTTCCGCATTTTCTTCGAGCTTCAAATCCGAAGGATAATCGAACTCAATGCCTGAAGCTATTAGGGTAAGACTTTCTTGAGAATCAAGCTGCATGCGAACTCGTTCTCCATTGATTGCAACGGCGAAGGGTTCACCAACAGGAACTTCATAGACATCTTCACCAATGACAAGTCGCATTTTCTCGGCACCAGACACCGTACTACCCAGAAAAAGAGATGCCACGAAAACGGTAAGAATAGTGAGGCAGGTATTTGACATGGATTGCAGGTCCTTGGTCGACAGCAAATGGCCGACTCGGCGAAAATCAGATTGGGAGGAAGTAACCAACCCACATTCTATCGACTTACAAGAAAGAGCCCTAGCGCAGAGATTCGAAAAACTTAGCAAGCATTAGCTAGCATGTTCGACGAATGTATCTGATCCTGAAACGGTTTGCTCCGATAGTTGGGGCGTCGTCGGATCGCCCGTTGGCTGCTGCCACGCGGCATTCTCTTTCTCGGGCACGATCTGGCTACCGGTATGCAAGTACTGAGCTCCCTTTCGCGGCCCAACGGATACGATGGCTCGCTCTCGATCAGAAAAGCTCTTTTTCGCACTATATCTCGCTGAGTCAGCACGACTGAGTAGCGATTGAGAGTCATCGCCAGGCATTGATTGAGCTGTTCCCAAATTCGCAACAAGACCTTCTTTATCGGCCAAGGTTTCAATCACCCTCCGACCGAAGGTGCTCGCTCCCATCAGACGAGTGTGCGGCAGTATGACAACAAACTCATCAACGCCGTAACGAATAACGAGATCGGAATCTCGCAAAAGCTCTTGGATTTGGTTGGCAGCACGGACCAGCCGATCGGTCTTCTCCGACTCGGTCGCATTGGTTTGATATGAATCAAGTTCCACGCTGATAGCAACCAACGAAAAATCACCTCGGCATGCTCGGTTGCCTCCGAGCTCCATCTCCAAATGTTCTTTTAGAGCTCGCGCATTACCAAGACCCGTGAGGGTGTCTGTTCGGTCGCCCGTGTATTGTGCTAACGCCTGTGATTGTTGACGGATCTGATCATAGGCCGTGGCAAGCTGCCCGACTAATCGCAATGTTGGCGCTAACATCTCTTCCGCATGTTGAGCCATCACCGTATGGTCAACTTCCTCTTCAGAAGATTCTTGTATGGCTTGCTTAAATCGATTGACTTGAAGCTGATGGACAGCAAGGTCGGTCCGCAAGACATCAGCAATCGATTCCAGGCGGTGTGATATTTCTACAGCTCGAAGCAACTCTTCGGGGTGATTGGCAATCTCTTTGGTTTGTAGCTGGCTACGTCCGAAGAGATATCCAATCAGCGCGACCGACGCCAAAGCTACGGTTTCAGAAATTCCACTCCCTAACGACATGAATGCAAGAAGATCGCTCATAAAGATTTCCCTTCTAGCTTGCTACTAGACTCGGTGTTTCTTTCCAAGACCTTGGATGATCACAAAACCGAGAACACACCCAACCGCCAGGACAATGGTCCACTCTTCACGCGAAAGCGAATTAAACCATGACCACGATTGGCCAAGGGCTATGCTTACTTTTTCACCGAGGTAATCGAATAAGGGGTCAAGCATCGGAACACATAGTGGATTTGGTTCATTCTTATTGTTGGACTTTAATGCTTAGCCTTCATGGCATAGCACTCCACAGCAAGCATAGGTCGCCTAGGCTGACAGGCTTTCACTAGGGGATTCGTCTTACATAGAAGTGTTGGAACGGTTGCTTGGGTGGCAGAATAACCGGAAAACTTGTTGCATCTGGTCAGGAATTTCACCTAGCAAACTAGGTGATGAGGATGGCTTTCTCACAGGAGATTGCGGGCATCTGACATCTAGACATCACGAACTAAGCCAGAATATGGCTGGCTGCGAACCGGTTCTGTGAAAAAGATGTCAAAAAGTTGCGAAGAAAGGGCAATTGACGTCGGGCCAATACCGAATATATTACGGTTCTGCCTTGTTGGTTCGCCCACAGGCAGTATGACCCATGCGGTCATTGATCTTCTGGATCAGTGGCGCTGTAGCTCAATTGGTTAGAGTCCCGGACTGTCGATCCGGTGGTTGCGGGTTCGAGTCCCGTCAGCGTCGCTTTCTTTTTCCCATCTGCAAGGCTCATGCGGTTCTGAATGTCTGTGAGCCATCAGACTTAAGGACCCACTTTTTTGGTAATTGAACTACGTGATGGGCTAATTGTCTCGGCTAAGTTGAGATATACCTTCTTGATAGGTTTCCAAAGCTGCCGGCCATCCTTTTGTTAAATCGACCTTTCTGAATCCTTTCATCCAAAGCTCAGTTCGGAATAACTGCATATCGACGGGGTTTTTTATCCCGTATTTATCAACAAACTCCCTGGTCATCATGAGACTTGAGCGTAGTTGGTCAGCTGTTCCACGAGACTCTTGCAACCAATCGGTCCATTCGATTTTCTCTTCAGACGTTGGTTCGCGTCCCAGCATCTCTAGAAAGGCAGATTCGATAACGGCATTTATTTCTGAATCCCCATACTGATAGGCTCGATAGCCACTACTATGAGTCTTTCCATGATTACATCTTAGCAAGTGGACAAGATGTCTCTCTTGAGGCCTAAAATCTCCTTGGAGGTTACTTTCTTTCACCGATTCAGGATTAAACAGATAGGGGCCAGGCTCATCTGGTGGAGAATGATGATAGCCTTCGCCAATGCCAGAGTACTTAGCCGTTGAAATATTTCCCTTGATGGTAAAATCAACTAAACCATCTGCAACAAAACCATAGGCCGCGGCACCACCGGTTAATTGATTATCCGTTACCGTGGCGCCTTCAAGAATTTTTCCTTTACCGTTGGGGGTCCATACCATCGTCCCCATCGGGAATGCTATGTGAATTCTTGCTCCCCGTGCATCAACGAAATTGTCTCGGATGACGACTCCGCGGTAGTCGTAGTGCTTTGGCTTATTAGGAATTTCATAGTAATTGATGCCATCAACCATATTGATAGCGCCGAGGGATTCACGTGATATCGATGCAATTACATTGTTGCGAACCTGAGTTCCTGGAGCGCAGAAGACCACGACTCCGACATCTGTCGGATCAATGATGAGATTGTTTTCAACGAGAGAGTCTTTGGCCGCACAAGAAATCCCATCTCCCCAGGATGAAGGTACCTCTTGAGTATGCCGACCATTGCCACGAGCATCCCCACCACAGCCAAAAATGATGTTGTCTTTGACGGTAATATTCGTCGCGCCTTCATGCATCTTGATCGTTGACCAAGTTCTAGCATTCAGAAGTACTGATTCACTCAGAGTTTGATTCGAAGCCCCGCTTCCTCCTAAGAAAACTAAAGGACTGCTACCAAACTTCTTTGGTAATGCCGAAAGATAGTAGCGGTTACCGTCAATTATGAGGTTCTTAATCTCGATTCCTGAAATTTGATTGCCGTTGATTGCTTGCCCAACTTCAGGGTTAACAAGCCGAAGTGTGGCGAAATCGTCAACCTTTCTTACTCCTTGGGTACGGATCGATTGCCCTTCATGCTTGAAGACAAGAGGCGAGGAGATTTCGTAGACTGCTTTGGGCTGCAATAGGAGGTCTTCCCCTCGATCCAAGATGACTTGCAAATCATCGCCCGGTTTTGGCAAGTCTCCTGCGTGGGAATAGACACAAATAAACGTCACTACAAGTATCAATGGAATGCGAAACAATCGATGGCCTCTTCAGTCTGTAAGATAAGAAAACTAAGCTCTTACGCTTGATAAGTTATCACTCGATAATAAATCGAGAGTAATCGCGTGTCGATGACTGGATATCGATTCTTGAGTTTTCATGATAGACCCATCGGTCTAATCTAAGTGTGTCAGATAACACATCATAGCCAATCACAAAGAAATCAACTTGCGATTTAAATTTGCCTACTCTATCGGCTAACTCTGTCTGATTTACCGCCAATTTTTTCTACCACCTGCACTGATTCGATAACCATCTTGGGATTCACGGCTTTGCCCATATCGAAAACATTCAGTGCAGCTACGCTGACAGCTGTCAACGCTTCCATTTCAACGCCAGTTTGTCCATTCGTTCGGACGGTAGCCTTTAGCGTGACACACTCTTCTTCGACTTCGGCATCAACATCAATCGAAGTTAATGCCAAGGGGTGACACAGCATGATCAAGTCGGCGGTCTTCTTGGAGGCTTGAATGCCGGCAAGGCGAGCAACCTGTAGCAAATCACCTTTAGCGAGTGAGTTGTTCTGAATTGCTGTGGCTAGCTCTTCACCAACTCGTACGGTCGCTGTTGCCACGGCCCGGCGTTGCGTCATCGGTTTGTGACCAACGTCTACCATCTTGGCTTTGCCATCGTGGTCAATGTGAGAAAGTTTGCTGTCTGACTGACTCATAGTTATTGCTTAATCATCTTCCAAGATTCGTTTAAACGACTATGTCTAAACCACTATGATAGCCAACGATAGTAGTCGTAAGGGCCAACATCTGTCCGATTGGGCGGAACTTCTATGAAGCCATCACTGGCAGCTGGTCCGCATACATCACCTGAGCCCAACAATCGAACGATTGAGGCTTTTCCATCGGGAAGTAACTGTACTGGTCGCCACCAATTGAAATCGATTGATCTGGTCGAAGGCTCACCAAGCTCGACGACCGGCATCGCTTGAATTGGTTCGGCAAAGCCGGCAAGCTTCTTTAAAATGGGCAAAACGATTCGATGGCCGGTTGTCAGAACAGCCAGTGGATTTCCTGGTAGGCCAAGAATTGGTTTACCGTTTCTAACGGCTCCCAAAGTAGGACGCCCCGGTCTTGCAGTGAGACCGTGAAAGACTATTTCGCCCCCTACCGATTTCACTGCGTCGGCAACGTAATCGTGGTCTCCTTTAGAAACACCGCCAGTCATAATGACGGCATCCGATTGTTCTAACGCCTCAGCAAGATGGTTCGTTAGTGAAGCGAGATCGTCTTTGACTTGCTGACGATTCACTGAGCCTATCCATCGGTTAGCAACAAGAATCGATTCGAGTGCTGGCCCATTTGAATCCCTTAAACACCAATCAGGAATTGCGTCAGACGTTGCGGGCAATACTTCATTGCCTGTGTTGAGTATTGCCACGCTTATCTGCCGATTCAAACAAAGCGAACCAACACTGGCTGCTGCGCTGATTGAGGCCGCGGTGAGTTGCGATCCTGCAGGAAGTATCTGATCGCCTGCTTGTGCATTCTCTCCTTGGTAGCGAATGTCAGCTCCAAGTTTAAGCTCGATGCCCTCAGCTAAAGTGAGTTGCCCCTGATGAGAGACAGCGTGCTCGATTCGAAGGACTGAGTCAGCTCCTTCAGGAACCGGGCTACCGGTGTAGATTCTAGCGGCGGTCCCTTCCGCGAGAGAGATCGGTGCTTCCCCAATCCGACAATCACCTTGAAGCGTCAAAGGCTTATCGAGGATTTCCTGCAGACGGACGGCATATCCGTCCATTGCGCTAACACTTAAGGCGGGACTTGGTCGATCCATGACCAATGGCTTGGCAATTAAGCGACCAATGAGATCGATAGGTCTTCTGAAATGTGAAACGAGATGAGGCTCAGAATCCACCGGCCCGACAAGCCCAATGAGTCGCTGCACTGCATCACTGGGAGATATATTCGTAAAGGTCAACGTCATTGGGCTGCGTTTCTCAAACTTATTTATCGGGAGTAATCTGATTCAAAATCGCCTTTTGAACATATCAAAATCAGCATCTACTAGCAGCAGCCAGATAGTAAATGATCCCACCACCAATATGAAGCCATAATGAATTTTGGGTATTTAGCACCAAAAACAGCTTGCTTCTAAAAATCGTTTTGGCAAAATGCAGGGTGATTGAGCCAAAGGCCAATTTAGGCAAAGCTCACACCCCAGCACGCAGGCAACTGCAAATACCAGGCGGCATAGTTTGCAACAGGGCTTCAATAGCTCTGTTCTTCTATGGGTCCCAACAGGGCCCCCCACCATGTGATCCCCACACACAACCGCCCACCCAAAGCCCAACACTTTGAATTCACCATGAAACTTCTTAGCTCCCTATGTGCAATCGTCATGCTTGTACCATTGGTTGGCTGCGGCCAACCCTCACAAGAACAAGTAGAATCGCTATCTCGGGAAAATAGTTCCAATTCTAAGAACGCTGAACAGGTTCGCATGAATACCGTCAGCATGAACAGCGCTGATAGCTCGATTTATATCCCTTCAGAATCGGAATCGAGCTCTACCAACTTATCAGAGTTCGCCCTGAATGGTGGTAATGAATTTGGGATGACGGATGCAGGCTCTCAAAGCGATGCTTTCCAATTCGAATCCATGAATTCGCAACCGCAGTTCCAAGGAACTGGTGCCGACCTTAGTTCCTTCGATCTCTGATTCGCTTGCCGGTTATCAACCTGGTGGTTAAACGCTAAACTGGCTCTCATGTGAGTGAGCAAACCATCACAAAAAATTGAACATATCATCTCTATGCAGCTCGCTTCAAAATAAGCGGGCTGCTTTTTTATTATGTCGCTAGTAACACTTGACAGTCTAACCATCGGATTTCGAGGGCCATCATTGCTGGATGGGGTGAATGCCGTCATCGAGCGAAATCAGAGAATCGGACTGCTGGGTAGCAACGGTGCCGGTAAGTCGACCTTGATGAAAATCATCTCAGGCGATTTGAAACCTGACACGGGCAACTGTACGCTTGCCGCAGGAGCTCATGTCGAGCGGCTTGTGCAAGAGGTTCCTCAAGACTTGAAGGGAACCATCTCCGAAGTACTAAAGTCCGGTTGGCGTTCTGATCAAGATCATCCCGATACGGATGACACATGGGAGATGGACAAGCTGCTCGATCGAATCCTACGAGAGATGAATCTGGAAAGCGATCGAGAAGTTAGCCAACTTTCTGCAGGCATGAAACGTCGCGTTCTGTTAGGCAAAGCGCTTATGGCGGAGCCAGACTTGTTGCTGCTTGACGAACCAACAAACCACCTTGATCTAGAAGCGATCGAATGGCTTGAAAAGTTTCTTTGTCATTGGCCAACCACACTGATGTTTGTCACGCACGATCGCCGCTTCTTACAGAACGTGGCGACGCGCATCATGGAGATCGACCGCGGTAACCTGTTCGATTGGTCATGCAACTATACTGAGTTCCTGAAACGTAAGCAGCAATCTTTGGAAGCTGAGGAGAAGCAAAACGCTCTCTTCGACAAGAAGCTTGCCGAAGAAGAACGCTGGATACGCCAAGGAATCAAAGCCCGACGAACTCGCAACGAAGGCCGGGTCCGTGCTCTGAAAGCAATGCGAGTCGAGCGATCCAATCGGCGCGAACGCCAAGGGACCGCGAATCTTCGGATTCAAGAATCTGAACGCAGCGGCCAGCTCGTTGCCGAGGCAAAGGAGGTTTCGTATTCCTATGGCGATAAGCCGATTTTTACGAATCTTACGACGACTGTCATGCGTGGCGATAAACTTGGTGTCATCGGCCCCAATGGTGCGGGCAAGACGACGTTGCTGCGAGTTCTACTAGGTGAATTACCCCCGACGGCAGGCAACGTTCGTTTAGGTACGAACCTTCAAGTCGTTTACTTTGATCAGCTGCGCGGACAACTCGATCCGAAACAGACGGCAGAGCAGTCAGTCGCCGATGGTTATGACACTGTCAAGGTTGGCAACACAACCCAGCATGTCCTTGGTTATTTGCAAGACTTCCTGTTCACACCTGAACGAGCACGCACACCGATACAATATCTTTCAGGAGGTGAACGAAACCGTCTACTACTAGCCAAGCTTTTCACCAAGCCAGCGAATGTCCTTGTCCTTGACGAACCAACAAACGACCTGGATGCCGAGACACTCGAAATGCTCGAAGAGCGTTTGATTGATTACACAGGTACGTTGATTCTTGTAAGCCACGATCGTGCGTTTCTTAACAACGTGGTCACTAGCTCCTTGGTTTTTGAACCAGAGGGGGTTCGTGAATACGTTGGTGGCTATGACGATTGGATTCGCCAGCGCAAGGCTCGGCTTGCTGAGAATCAAGAAGAGGAAACCGAACAATCGAAGCCGAAGACAACCGGCAAAACCAAACAGACCTCAACCAAGAAACTCTCATATAAAGATCAGCGAGAACTAGAATTGCTTCCAGACAAAATCGAAGAGCTTGAACAGAAGCTGTCCGATCTGCATACCAAAATGGCTGACCCTGATTTTTACCAAGGGCCTCCGGAACAGATAGCCGCTGCTCAGAAAGAGACGCAGCAATACCAAGAGGAACTCAGCCATGCATATTCACGTTGGGAAGAACTCGAAGCGAGCTAAATTCCTCCCGAGTTAGTTTCCTACAAGCCTCCCTGTCTACTAAAAATCATCATGCGAACCAAAATCCACGGCGCAAAAGTCCAACTACCATCAGGCGAGGCAGAGATCGATGTTGTTATCGAAGACAACAAGATTGCCGATCTCGACCCGGCTGCTTCGCTACCGGTTAATGAAACCATCGATGCGACGGGCCTCCATCTAATGCCGGGCGTGATTGACGATCAGGTTCACTTCCGTGAGCCTGGGCTGACCCACAAAGAAGACCTTGCTCATGCGAGTCGCGCCTGCGCCAAAGGTGGCGTGACCACGTTTCTCGAAATGCCCAACACCAAGCCAACCACAACGACCTGCGAACGCCTGGATGAAAAGTTAGCTTTGGCGGCAAAAAGCTCACGCGTTAACTATGGTTTCTACTTCGGAGCGACGACCGAGAATCTCGAAGAGTGCAAGAAAGCCGAGCGCTCACCAGGCATCAAGATTTTCATCGGATCAAGTACCGGCAACATGTTGGTCGATGAACAATCGGCCCTTGAAGCTATCTTCGCAGAAACAACATTGCCGATTACAGCTCATTGTGAAGATGAAACAACCGTCCGTGCGAATGCGGAACGGATTCTAGCTGGTGATAATGTTACCGTTGCAGACCATTCACGAATACGCAACGTAGAAGCCGCCATGATTGCGACGGCTCGCGCAATCGATCTCGCCGAACGGCACAATCATCGCTTCCATGTCTTGCATGTTTCAACGGGAGACGAAACTAATATAATCCGCGAAGCTATTGACCGTGGGCATGGCTTATTAACTGGCGAGGCATGTCCTCATCACCTCTTCTTTTCAACGGATGATTACGACCGACTGGGTACTTTGGTCCAGATGAACCCGTCACTCAAATCTGCCGACAACCCACCTCGTCTGTGGGATGCCTTACATAATGGAACTTTACAAGTTATCGCTACGGACCACGCCCCGCACACTCTTGAAGAGAAAGATCAGGCGTATCCCAACAGCCCTTCAGGCCTCCCAGCTGTTGAAAATTCACTTGCTTTGATGCTGAATGAAGTCAACGCTGGACGCTGTACCCTCAGCCAAGTTGTCCAGTGGATGTGCGATGCTCCAGCTCGGGTTTGGGATATTGTTGACAAAGGGCGCATTGAAAAAGGTTATGATGCTGATCTGGTGTTGGTCGATATGCATAAATCCACCACGATTAGTAATGAAAACCAACTCACCAAGTGCGGTTGGAGTCCTTGGCATGGCACCACCCTAACCGGCTGGGCAGTCCGAACTTGGGTCGGGGGCAAGACGGTTTTCCAAGATGGACGCATTGACGAAACGGTGCGAGGGACCGAAGCTAAGTACGACCACGCTCGCGGCGGTTATTGGGCAACCAACAACTAGCCGAACTGAAACTCAGGCCGACCTGAACCCTAGTGAATAGAATGGTCAGCAGGAACAGAACAAAAAATCAACTCGACGACATGAGTGCCCATTCGGGCCGATTCGTATGACCGAAGAACTGTGGTACCTGAAACAGTGCGATCTGTTTCGACGGCTTTCGCCTGAGCAACTTGCTCAGATCGAACCTCGGTGCCGTATGCGCAAGTTCAAACGGGGCGAGCCGATTTATCTACCCACAGACGCCGCCGAATCCGTTCTTGTGCTGGCGGAAGGACGAATCAAGATTGGTTCGCTAACTGACGATGGCAAACAGACAATTCTGGCATTCATTGAACCTGGTGAAATCTTCGGCGAACTTGCCGCTCTTGATGGTGGTCCCAGAGAAGAGTTTGCCGAGGCAGCGGAGAAGTCGACTGTCATCCTGATGCCAGCTGAACTGCTCCGCCAGTTGGTAGAAGTCGCCCCCAATCTGGCGCTCGGAATCACAAGACTCATTGGTGTTCGTCGCCGTCGGATTGAACGACGCCTTAAGTCATTGCTATTTCGTTCAAATCGGCAGCGATTGGTCAGCTTGCTACTAGAACTTGCGGATCAATACGCCGAACCAGCGGGCCAGCCGCACGCTAATTCAGCCATCCGATTAAGAATAAAGCTGTCACATCAAGACTTAGCAAGTGTCATTGGTAGTACCCGCGAAACTGTCACTGTTGTGCTTGGTGAGTTACAAGAAGAGGGACTCGTTGAGGTAGGTCGACGCAAAATTGTGCTGACCGACCTCAATCAGTTAGCTCTTGCTATGGACGCTCCCATCGTGAATGAAACCAAGCCCGTTGGAAGTGAAACCAAGTGAGTATGTAAAACTCGCAAAGGAAAATTTAGGGACTGATTCTAAGGACTGTATGACGTTATACGGAATTAAACCACGGGATTGACGATATTGAAACTAGCAGCACTGACACAACGAAAGATACGCATGTGTCAGACGCACTCAATTCATTGAATTTACCAAAGGATAAGAGTCGGTCCTTTTGAGACCGGAATCTATTGCAGACCCACTGCGTATTATCAAATAATAGTATTTATGAGTAACGATTTATCATCTTGGAATCCGTGCGAAGCGGAAGAGCTTCAATCGCTCGGGCGCGACCTACGTAAGAAAGGTCGTGACGAGGCGACCAGCCTCGCTGTGCGCCGCCTGCTTGGCACAGCTGCCGTCGTTGCTTTGCTTGCGTTTTCCATCTCCACAATTTATGGGACGATGACGCCCGGTGGCATCACTTGTAGCGAGTGCTATGCGGGATTTGATTCCTACGCTAATCACTTGGAAGGAAGCCAACTTCTCCCACATGACCAGGCTGAAGCAATACGGCTTCACCTTGTTGGCTGCAGCTACTGTGAAAATAAGTTTATTGAGATGTACCCAGGCATTTGGCCTGCTGCAGCTCACACAGCATCGTTCGGACTTGTAAGCCTCTTCCTGCTTTCAGCATGGCGTGGTCGTACTAAGCCACAAAGTTAGTGGTTGCCAAGCGTCTTCATAGCTTTCATCATGGTTAGCTCACTCAAGAGCAAGAACCATGACTTCTAAAAAATTGCCCCCATCAACCAAGCCACTAGCTGTCGTTACCGGTGCTGGTAGCGGCATCGGTTTGGCTTTCGCTAACCACTTGGCTGAAGAGGGTTACGATTTACTTCTGGTAGAGTCCGACCCAGAGTGCTTATCTGCTTGCCACGATCAGCTGCAAAGATCGTTTTCGGGTATTTCAGTTATCACCATTGAAGGCGACATTACTTCGAAAGCGACTTGGGAAGAGGTTATTAAGGCCCTAGAAGATCGCCCCGTTTCATTATTAGTCAACAACGCTGGAACGCTTCTTGCTGGTGACCTTACAGCGAGTACGCCAGATGATCTGAAACGTGTGATCGATGTGAATTTGACAGGTACTATTTTCGCCTGCCATGCTTTAATTCCCAGGCTGTCGGTTACTCCTAGAAGCCCCTACCCGAGCGGCGTGATCAATGTCGCTTCGATTTTTGCCGTGCTGTCTCCCCCTGGATTTACTGTTTATAACGCAAGCAAAGCGGGCGTGGTTGCATTAAGTGAAACGCTGCGTGGCGAACTCAAACCAGACGGTCACACGGTAACCGTCATCTTGCCGGGACTGGTGCCGACCGGACTTTTTGAGCGGGGCCGATACCCAAGTGACGATTTTCGTGAGCAAGTTTTAGAGTACGCCACAGGCGCTGAGTTAACACCTGAGTCGGTCGTCGAGCAAGCCCTTGAGGCCTTCCGGCGCGGAAAGCTCGAAGTTGCCATTGGCAAACGTGCCCGTCGATACTGGCGCCTGAAACGTTGGATACCAACCACCGTACTTGATGTCGTTGCAAATAAGACACGCCAAGCTTTGGGAAAGTGACCCCCCAAAAAAGTTTCTCACGGCAAGGTGGGGTTGAGAATTCATCCCCGCCCGGTTGCAATAGCGGCCAAACATTCCTCAATACGCGTTATTAAACATGCTACACCTCAAGAGCGAAACCGATGCCACTTGGTTCAAGCAAGTAGATGAAGACTTGCCAGCCATTTTGATTGACCATGCCCACTGCGAGAAAAAGGCTGCAGGGACCGCTTTGAACCTGATTTTTGCCTACGTGGAAGATGAAGAACTCTGTCGAGAAATGACGGAGATTGTCAATGAAGAGCTCGAACACTTTCACATGGTGTTAGACCTCCTAAAACGGCGCGATATTTCCTTTTGTCGCCTGACGCCAAGCACTTACGGTCGCAAGCTGAATGACTTGGTCCGCAAACAGGAACCAGAACGTGCCATTGACCGGCTGCTGGTGGCTGGCTTGATCGAGGCACGGTCTTGTGAGCGATTCCACAAGCTGGCAGAACATGTCTCGTCGGATGAAGAACTCAGCGGATTTTACCATAGCCTCTTTGAATCAGAAGCACGGCACCACACTACCTATACTCGCCTGGCGACCCATTTTGCCCCCCAAGATGTCGTTTTTAAGCGGCTAGACGAGCTTGCGGAGCTAGAAGCAGAAATTTTGGCTAGCAGCGAAGATCCGCCACGAATGCATAGTTAGTGCAATAATGTGGTATTCCCTGGCAGTCGGAATTGGATGTTGACTAGCTTTGGAGTAGGATATTTTGACCACCACAGCAAGCATCTTCATCAAATCTGAACCTAAGTTTAACGCCCTTCCTATCCGCTCCTTACAAGGACCTAACACGGATTGCTGATAATAGATAGAGAGTGAACCCATAGTTGGGACACCCAATACCTCAGCAAAACCTTGGAATTAGGCTCTTGTACCATTCTGACCTCCTACGTTCAGGCGAAGCCAACCTGGCAGGCCCCAGCATGTACACTGACACCTCCAGCACGATTAGCCCTGCACCAGGAGAAACCATGGGGGGTGGAATTGTCGTTGGAGATCCGGGCCCGCGATCGCTGTTTAAGCGAGTGCGTCGACCTGTCGATAAACCCAATCCCGATTCCGATGGGAACAAAGACCAAGGCGTTATCCGTTCACTTTTTGTTAGCGACGTCCATCTTGGCTGCAAGCATGCCCAAGCTGCTGAGTTCCTAGAACTCATCAATCGCTTTCAGCCAGAAAACCTCTACATCGTTGGTGACTTTATCGACGGATGGAAGCTAAAACGCAAATGGCGTTGGTTGCCCGTTTATGATGAAATTCTCCAACGACTTCTGACACTAAAGAAATCAGGCACCCGACTGCTTTACGCTCCTGGTAACCACGATTCCTTTCTACGTGGTTTCCTTGAAAACTTTGGCGTTATCGAACTCAAAGATCGTTTCATTCATGAAGCTGGTGATGGTCGCCGCTATGTGGTAACCCATGGTGATCAATTTGATCAGATTGAACAAAACGCTCAATGGCTTTCGGTTGTTGCCTCCTACGCTTACGACGTTTTGCTAACTGCGAACTGGTTGGTTAACAAACTACGTGGCAAAAAGCATGATCCCTACGCTTTCTGTGGCATGATAAAGCGTCGTGTTAAAGTCTTGGTCAAGCATGTTAGCGAATTCGAAACTCAACTAGCTCAAGACGCGGTTGATTCAGATTGCGACGGAATCATTTGTGGACACATCCACGCTCCCCGTATTGAGCAAGTGGATCACGTCCATTACCTCAACACGGGTGACTGGGTTGAAAATTGTTCTGCCCTGATTGAGTTTGAAGATGGCAGCTTCCACTTGATTCGCCGGGATGGAACGTTGATCGACCAACTTCCCGCTCGCCCTCAAGAAACGGACAGCACCTCTCAAGTGAGCGAAGAGCCAGTTCCTGCTGCTGCCTCCTAGTAATAAATTCTTGCTCCGGAATCTGCCTATTTTAACTGACTAGGTTGCCTGCTGCGCTATTGCGGTCCTCCATGCTGGCCGCAAAGTATTATCCACACTGGAGTTAAAGCAATTTTCTGCCTACCAAGCACTCTATGTGGTTCTCAACAAGCCCTATTTTGCTTAGCATGTTACGATTCGCCATTATGTGAAGGGAAGAATTATCTACCGATCACAGAATCGACGAACACGAAATCGACTGGCTAAATGCTTTGTGGTCTCCGGGCGGGGTATTGGACCTTACCTCCACAAATGCAGTAACGCCTCCCGACCGATTTTGCTAAGGAAAACGCATGCTGGGCACTCAATTAAGTCGCGCCTTTTTCAAACTCTGCCACGGGAACCAACTGGTATACAACACCTGTTGGGAAGACCCTCGGCTTGACCGGGTCGCCCTTGAGTTGGGTTCAGGTGACCGATTGCTGATGATCACCTCAGCAGGCTGCAACGCACTTGACTACGCGCTAGATGGTCCTGAGCGTATCGACACGATCGACATGAACTCACGTCAGAACGCGCTGCTTGATCTCAAGCTCTCCGCGATCGAACGACTCGACTACAAAGACTTCTTCCAAATGTTTGGCCGTGGCAAAACGGACCGTTGGGATGAGATCTACAACGATTCTCTTCGCGAAGGGTTACCTGCTGCTAGCCGAAAGTTCTGGGACAAGAATGGCCGCTTCTTTCTAGGTAAAGGGAAACGCCCTAGTTTCTACTTCCGTGGCTCAGCTGGTTTGTTTGCTTCCGGCATCAATTATTACATCAATCGTGTTGCGAAGGTCCGTGAAGACATCGACCACCTACTCGCTGCTGAAACGGTTGAAGAGCAACGTGAGATATACGAAAGCCGCGTTAAACCTGCGTTCTGGGGCTCGAAGATCGAATGGGTAATGCGACGTGATGCAATCCTGTCGTTGCTCGGGGTACCACGTGCTCAGCGCCAGCAGCTTGAGCGTTACTACCCTGGCGGGATCGCTAAGTTTGTCGAAGATAGCCTCGACACCGTATTCAGCAAGTTGCCCCTCAAAGACAACTACTTCTGGCGTGTTTACCTGACCGGTGAATACACCCAAGATTGCTGCCCTGAATATCTCAAAGAAGAAAACTTTGCTCGCCTCAAGGGAACCGACACCGAGACAGGCCTTGCGAAGTGTATTTCGACCCACACGACTACCATCCTCGATCATCTGAACCAGTCAGATAAGAAGTATTCTCACTTCGTGCTGCTTGATCACATGGACTGGATGGCTGAGCACATGAAGGACGTGCTAGCCGAGCAGTGGCAGACCATTATCGATCGTTCAGACGATGGTGCTCGCATTCTGTGGCGCAGTGCGGCAGTGATTTGCGAGTTTGTTGACCCCATCAATGTTCGAATCGATGGGGCTGAGCGTAGCCTTGGCCAAATCCTCGATTACAACCGCGAACTTGCTGACGAGTTGCACGCCGTCGACCGGGTTCACACCTACGGCAGCTTCTCGATTGCCACTCTACGACGTGATGGAAACATTACCGAGCAATCCGAAACAGCCCAGAATACTGAAGGCCAAGAAGTCCTCGCCCAGGAAACCGCAGAAGCATCGACGGATCAAAATCTCCATGTTGAGTCAACTCAAGACGCTTTACCATCTGACCCTCTCGCCCATACGCGGTGAGACACACCAGGAACGACTCGATAGTTTCTACAGTGGGCAAGCGGAAGACTATGATGCCTTTCGTAAGAAGATGCTCCATGGCCGTGAGGCACTGTTTGAGCAACTGCCGATCATCCCCGAAGGAAGTTGGATCGACATCGGTGCTGGCACGGCACGCAATGGCGAACTGTTTGGTGATAAGATTTCCGAATTTGGAAACGTCACCTTCGTAGACCTTTCCAAGTCACTGCTGGAAGTCGCCCAAAAACGTGTCGACGATTCCGGCTGGACCAACGCCAATACGCTCTGTTGCGATGCAACTGAGCTCTCACTGCCTGACGAGTCGGTTGATTTGGTGACGTTCACCTACTCGCTCACGATGATCCCCGATTGGTTTGCAGCTCTGGAAGAAGGCATCCGAATCCTGAAACCGGGCGGAACGCTTGGCGTTGTCGACTTCTACGTCTCACGCCGTTATCCGGATGAAGGACTCCGTAAGCACTCTTACTTCGCCCGTAACTTCTGGCCCTTCTGGTTCGGCAACGATAACGTCCACCCAAGTGCCGACCATATGCCAATGCTTCGCCGCAAGTTGGAAACGCAACTGCTCACAGAATCCCACGGCAAACTCCCATGGATTCCCATCATTCGAGCACCGTACTATCAGTATATCGGCCAGAAGAAAGCCTAAGAAGAACGCAACAGACGCCCCAACGCTTCCCCTTCCCGCCTGACCTTAGAAGCCCTTAACCATGTCGACAATCTTGTACACGATCATGGGCGAAGGACGTGGGCATGCCTCACGTGCAAGGGCAATGATCGAACGGCTGAATTCAGATCATCGGATCATTGTCACCACCTCGCACGACGCACTGGCATTTCTTCGTGACAACTACCCGGACGATCCTCAAGTCGAAGTCCATGAGATCCCAGGCCTCAAGTTCCACTACTCTGTCGACAAGCTCGACAACATCAAGACAATCCGCAAGGGATTAAGCTTCTGGGCTGCCCGAGGGAAGTACGTTCGCCAACTGCTTGAAAAGATGCAGACTTGGCAACCAGATTTGGTTGTGTGCGACTTCGAGCCACTCGTTCCGCGTGCCGCGCGAAAGCTGGGCGTGCCGGTCCTCAGCCTTGATCATCAGCATTTCATGTCGACTTATGACCTTACGTCTCTGCCTGGACGGTTGCAACGCTGGGCGTGGCTGATGAGCTGGTCGATCTGGGCCTTTGGCATCCGGCAGGACGAGACCGTCATTTCCTCCTTCTACAAGCCGCCACTCAGGGCAAACTGCAGCTACATGACCCAGGTCGGCCCCCTGCTCCGCCCCGCAGTGCGAGCTCAAGAACCAATCGTAGGCGGGCATCTGCTCTCCTACCTACGCCGTGCAACGCCACCGCGTGTACTTGATCTCCTAGCCGAGTCGCCCATCCCGGTACGTGTTTATGGACTCGGAGAGAGAGAGCCGCGAGGTTCGATCACCTTCTGCAAAATTGACGAAGTAACCTTTCTGGAAGACCTTGCATCCAGCCAAGCGGTCGTTGCTGCCGCGGGCAATCAGTTGCTCGGTGAAGCTCTCTACTTCGGCAAGCCAGTTTTTGCTCTTCCAGAATTGAGCCACCACGAACAATGCATCAACGCCTGTTTCCTCAAGCAACTCGGCGGAGGCGATTGGCGGCACCTTGAGAAGTTCAACACCGACGACCTAAAAGCCTTCTTGAGCGATCTAGATAAGTACCGCGAACAGCTTGCTACCTCAGCAGAGACTTTCGACGGCACCGACGAAGCAGCCGAGGCGATCCAACAAATGCTGGACCGCTACGCGAACACCTAAGCTCGTCTTCTTCGCACCGAGGCCATTGCGATTCCCGTAAGCAGTAAGGTCGCAACCGAAGGCTCGGGGGTGATAATGGCAAGTCCTTGGAAAATATAGCCAATCCTTCTAGTTGTCATTGGCTCACCAACAGGAGTAGCAATCTTTGTCAGCGGATCAATCATCAAAAGTTGTTGTCCAAGTCTATTTGTCGATCCTCCAAATAGTCCATCGTTGATTGCCCACAAGACAGAAAGATCTGAGTCATAAGCTAGACTATCGATATCACCGGGCATCGTTCCGTCAGCCAACCTGATTAACTCGTCATCTTCACCTGCGATTGAGACGAGTCCGGTTTCAGGATCGATAACAAGCAATTGCGTCCCTTCCAAAAGGGAATCATCAACGGCATAGATCAAATCTTGCTTCGCATCGAAAGCTAGCCCAGCAATGCCACCAAATCCTTCACCCCTTGGAAATGACGTCAGAAGATTCAGTTCATTAGCTTCTATATCTATTTGGTGAACTTCATTTGTTAGATAATTTGAAGCAATTAAGCGATTTCTGTTACTATCAAAAGTCAGGCCGTGGAATTCGTTTGGTAGAGTCATCACGCGTTCAAAAACTAGCGGTCTCGTCACGGGACCATTTCGACCATCATCGATAGGTACAGACAGCAAATCTATATCTGGTTTAGACCGAATGAGATCCGTAATAGGTGATACTGAACTCCCAGGCAGTCTTATAGTTGCGTATAAGTACCCATCCATATGGTTAAATGCTAAACCGGATATCCCATCTGAATCTGGAATGATTTGACCTGAGCTTAAATCAAACCCGGGAGCGGTATACGGATTGGAGATAACGTTACCACGCTCCCCAGTCACTTGATCAAGATCATAGACCGATTTTGTAAAAGTATCCCCAGCAATTAGTATTCCAGCTTGAGAGTTATCATTGACAACAAAGGTTAGAAACAAGACTAAGAGAGTAAAACCAATTCGAATAATATATCGAGGGAGCATGATTTGCGTGAATGTTTGAGTTTGCTAATAGTGTGACATTTAGAAGGATGAGAAAGGCCTAGCTCATCGAGTTCATTAGCAAATATTTCAACGCTTATCGAGAATATGACGTAATCGAATTGACAGATGATTCATCTAGATTGTAATCCTCAGCTGCGCGATTGAAATAGTAGATCCGGCGTGGGAATCTTTTTCGCCGTATACGCGTCTAGAATGGGGTAAATAGCCCCTATTTACCCCAGGCAGCACCCATTTGCCCTCAGGTGGTTAAGTGCCTACGATTCATCCGAGGGGCTCATCGAATCTCGTGATAGGAGATAAGACCATTATGTCTACGCGGTTACTCATGCTGTTGGCTTTGACGGTTTCAGGTACGGTCGTCTTTGTGAATCAAAACGTGGTTCAAGCTGACCAGGAAGAAGCCATTTTAGAATCGATTAATTTCAAACAATCAGCTCCTTTTCAAGAAGAAGAGAAACCTCCAATCAGCTTTGAAGATTTTGTTGAGGTATCCAAAGCGGCACAGAAGCATCGGGAAGATCGACTCGTCTCTATCGATAAATTTCTGGCAATGAGCCATGAAGAGAATACGATTATTCTCGATACGCGATCTCAAGCAGCTTATGACATGAAGCACCTAAAAGGGGCTGTGCATCTCGACTTCTCTGACTTCACGCAAGAAAAGCTCGCAAAAGTTATTCCCAATAAAGAGACGCGGATCCTGATCTACTGCAACAATAATTTCAAAGATGATCCTATTTTATTCGCAAGCAAGACCGCTCTACCAAGCAATATCACCTTGGCTCTCAACATCCCTACGTTTATCAACCTTTATGGTTACGGCTATGAAAATCTCTACGAGTTAAATAGCTATCTTTCCGTCAAAGATGAACGACTAAAGTTCGAAGGGACTAGAGTACTCAGGCTAGAACGACAGGTTCAATAGCCTTCGCCAAGCAAGTCAATTTCCCCTTCGGGCCAAGAGGCTTCAGCCGGGTAACGCATCACGATCTCGTCCTTAAATGGATTCTCGTGAGGATGCTGGCCGTCGAGGGAGTTGATGATTGGATTCTCAACCAAACAGCAGCCCAGCTTTTCGTAGAAAGGCCTTACGGCGTGACTGGTTTGGAAAAGTGATAGCTCAAAGAGGCCTTGGTCGACATGACTAAAGGCCTCTTTGACAATCGTACCGCCGAGCCCTTTGCCGCGATGGTTCGGCGAAGAAGAGACCATCCCCAATGCCATCGCCGACATCTGACCAAGCCCGGTGCCAATGATACGTTCGAAAATCAGCGTATGGGCGACGACCTGATCGTCATCGTAGATTACCAAAGAGTGCGGGGCGCGATCCTCTGGGCCCATATAGGCTTTGCCACGGTCGATGAGTTGATTGGCCCGATACTCGGGCCCCTTGCCCGGCTTTTGCCAAACCTCAGCCAAAAAGGTTCCGATTTGCAAAGCTTTCTCGCGAGAGATGCTTGGCAACGGTATCGAAACAACTTGTTGCTTCATCAGTGTCGACTCTTAAGTAGTTGGATTTACGAAGAATTGATCGTCAAAACCAGTAGCTGAACTCTACGTCCTCTTGGTAGGAAATCCAGCTCACGGGGGGCAAAATGGCTACTCACACGCATTTTTTTCGTTCATGACCAGGTGGTCATCAATCCAGAAACACCTATTTTCATGGGTTTTTCACGTCTTTCCTCTCAGAAAAACCGACCTCGGGCCATCTTCCACCGTTGTCGGCATGGTGAATCGACCTCGCGATTGCTAACATGTAGGGCTACCCTAAAGGTAATTCAGCGACGGTCGACCGCCGTCTGGAACTAAGCAATTGATAAATCGAAACCGACCAGCCCTGGCTGTTATGTCTACAGGCGAATCCTCACAATCATCGGCCAACCCCGTTAGCTCGACAAATCCGTCAGATGCTCGCTCGGGACAGGTGAATTCCAACGGATCTCCGCGTCTGCCGCGTGAAAAGCGTGGCGTACCAAGTGGCCTCTGGCTACGTTGTGACGACTGCGGCGAAACGATCTTCCGCAAAGAAGCCGAAGGGCTGATGAATGTCTGTCCCGTCTGTGGGCGGCACATGTACCTCAGCGCTAAGGACCGCGTTAAGTTTGTTCTTGATGAAGGTACGTTTGAAGAATGGGACGCTGATCTCGAACCGGCCGACCCGTTGCAATTTGCCGACAAGAAACCTTATGCCGAGCGCGTTGTTTCGGAACAAAAACGAACCGGCCTGCGTGACGCCGCGCTAACCGGCACCGGTATGATTCGCGCCCGTCGTGTTGCCTTCGGAGTGACCGACTCAGCCTTTATCATGGGGAGCATGGGATCGGTCGTTGGCGAACGACTCACACGCTTGATCGAACGTGCTACGGAACACAACCTGCCTCTGATCATCATTAGTGGCTCAGGTGGCGGTGCTAGGATGCATGAAGGGATTCTTTCTCTGATGCAAATGGCCAAGGTATCCGCCGCGCTGGCTCGTTACGACGAAGCCGGTGGCCTTTTCATCTCGGTCCTAACGAACCCGACCATGGGTGGTGTCGCGGCCAGCTTCGCCTCGTTGGGTGACCTCGTCTTTGCTGAACCAAAAGCACTGATCGGCTTTGCTGGCCCACGGACGATCAAAGCGACGCTTCGAACGGAGTTGCCCGAAGGCTTCCAGACGAGTGAATTCTTGCTCGAACATGGCTACATCGACCGCATTGTTCGCCGGGCTGACCTGAAGAGCGAAATCGCTCGGTCGATCGATTACTGCGGCAAGTAACCCACTTAGCGGCTTCAAGCCAGTTCTGATCGTCAGAATCGTCGCAAATAGATGTTTGTTGACAGGGCGGACTATTGGCTGGCTGATTGCTGACTCCGCTGTTTGCTGATTTGGCTAGGCGGGCTAAACTTTCGTCATGAGCGATCCTAGCCACTCAACGCCGCACCAACTTTCTATGGAAGAGAAACGCCTACCGCCAGGCCCAGCGGCTTGGCAGAAAGCTTGGTACGAAGTCATCTTTGGGGCCGACACGCCAGCGGGCAAGTGGTTTGACGTTGTCTTGCTCGTTGCGATCCTCACCAGCATCCTTGCGGTTATGCTTGAAAGTGTCGAGTCGATTCAAACCGAATGGGGACCAACGCTCGACGTAGTCGAATGGATCATTACGATCCTCTTTACAGCAGAGTTTGCCGCCCGGCTTGCCTGTGTCGCTCGACCCAGCCGTTATGCGTTTAGCTTCTTTGGTGTCGTCGACATCATTTCGATCCTGCCAACCTACTTGGAGCTCTTTTTCACGGGGGCTCATACGCTCGCCACGATCCGCACGCTGCGGTTGCTGCGAGTCTTCCGCGTCCTCAAAATGGGCCGACATTTGCGTGAAGCGAGCACTCTGCTGCAAGCATTGCGCCACACTTGGCCTAAGATTACGGTCTTTTTGACGGTGATCTTCTGCTCGATCATCATCCTCGGTACGGCGATGTATCTCATCGAGGGGGGAGCCGACAGTGGGTTTGATAACATCCCGGTAAGCGTCTACTGGGCGATTGTCACGATGACGACGGTAGGATACGGCGACATTGCTCCGGTCACCTCGGCAGGCAAATTCGTTGCGGCACTGATCATGCTCTTCGGTTATGCAATCATCATCGTCCCAACGGGGATCTTTTCCGCGGAAGTAATCAGCGAAGCGCAAGGATCGCCGCTATCCAAGAGACTTCAATCAAAGCTACCCTGCCCTAGCTGCGGCTTTAAAGATCACTCTGTCGATGCGGTCTATTGTGCAGGGTGCGGTGAGATGCTTGACGTTTGAAGCAACCTTGGCTTAACACCAAAGTGAACTATCAGGTGTTATTCCATTGATCACCTTAGCAATCTCCGCAGTCCTCCTAAGCGCGTCCAAAAGAGGGTAATTCCAAGGTGATACCAGGAAACGCTGCCAAGCGGCGTTTGCAAGTTCAATCGCGGGGTCTTCGCCAGCGGCAAGCGGTTCGGTAGGCAAGTCGTCATAGTATGCGCGGAAGACCGTCGTCGAAGCGAAGAACGCTCGCATGCCAACCGTGTCGGCCAGGGCCGCTTGCATTCGCAAGGCAGCATGCTCATGAACTTTCTTAGCCGGGTTGTTCTCTAAGCCCCAATCAAGCTTGTGCAAACTCTCGGGACCTTCGACCATGGCGTGACAGACTTCATGCAGCACCATTTGGGCAAGGCAATCATCTGGATCGAGCGTCTCAGGCGTACCAATTGTCAGCGTCTCTTTGCCATCCCACGAAGCATTAACCTCAGCGCTACGTTCGATGCGGATCCCCATCTGCTTAGCAGCATGGATCCAAACAAGCGAAAGCGGGTCTTCGTAGACTTTGGTGATGGTTCGCAACGGTTTACTGGCGAATGTGGTGTTGGCTTCTTGTGGCAAATAGGATTAATGCCAAAGATACCATAGCAACGCCGGTTGGTTCAGGGATGGCTGATGCCGAAGAGCTTGCCGGTAGTGTCATTCCATAATTGTTCACCCAAAGCTGATAGTCAGCCTGCGTATACGTAGTACCAAGTCCGTCACGCCAGATGGTGTAGTCAGCAGCATCGACCGTGCCATTGCCATCAAAGTCTCCTTCTAAGCCGATGCCAGTGACTTCTAGCACTACGCTGGTGGCGTTGTATTGAACATCCCAGAGAAAGCCGCTCGGCAAGAGCTTGTTGTCGAAGGTGCCTGTGATGCTGTTACCGGCTGTTAGCAAGGTGAAAGTGTCACCAACGATCGGTGAATATCCGCTTAGCAAGTTAACTTCTAGCGTTCCTGACAAAAAGGCATTTCTCGTCACATCAAGTAGGTCATGTTGCGATCCGGCGGTTGTGCCACCCAAATCAATAGCGACTACACCAGTCTCAAGAACTGAGAGGTCACCATCGATGGCAATCGTATCAATATCGGAGAGGTTATCACTACCGTAGCCGACTTCGATCCGCCCAGCGGTACGAACCGGACTACGGATTGGTCCTGTTCCTGAGAAGACATCACCGCCACCGCTGAGGATGCCTCCTTCTTCGATGTTGATGAACTGTGCATTAAGTTTTCCTGACAAGAGTTCGATCTGGCCACCTTCATCAATCTTTGTTTCACCAAAGGTTGTGAGCGTTTCTCCCGTTTGAATGTGAACGGTCATCTTAGCCCCTTCCTGACCACCGACGGTTGCTCGATAAACTGTCGAAGAACTAGAAACGATTGCCGTTCTATCACCGCCAATTGCAATTACCTGTGCATCTGTCAAATCACTCGGTGATTGATTCTGTTGCCATTCATTTACCGTACTCCAATTACCGCTAGGCCCCTCGTTTGCCCAATGAAATTCGGTCGTCACCTTCTCGCTGATAAATAGACTCGGTCCTGTTCCTCCAACACCTGTCGATGGGTTCGCATCGATCACAATGTTGTGACCATTGAACAAGTGCATGCCGAGGATGCCATCGACGATGTTGCCAGGGTCACTCGGATTGGTAACATCGAGCACAGCCACGGGGACATTTTGTAGCGTGAAGCTCCCGCCGACGGTGTCGAGGTTCAACTGCTCGACATAAACTCCAGGGATTCTGCCTACAATACCACCAGAGCCTTCGACCTCAACAAGAAAGTCTGGTTTGTCGAGGATTGGATCGAATCCCAACCGAGCAGCAGTTCGCTCGGAGATAACAGTAAAATCTGCTCCGGTATCGAACAAGAATTCTTTGTCTTCGATGTCATCGCCATTGCCGTTATCCATATCGACTTCGATAAACAAGCCGCCGTTTTCAATCACCGTGGGTGACTGAGGGTTCCGGTGGAAATTCAAGTCGAGGCCAAGACCAATATCTAAATTAGGAACATAAAATGGGCCTTGGATAAATCCGATGCCTGTTTTCAACGTCAGATCGGTACGACGGATGATGTCGGAATTGCCAGGACCTGCCCCCGCGCCTCCTACGCCCAGATCACCAAAGATCACTTCCGGCGTGCGAACGGTGCGTGACTCGCCTTCGAACTGATGGCTAAAGATTTGAGGCTGATCATTACGAATCGCAATCGAATGCTGTGCAGCCATCGGCAAGCCGACGATGTTTGGCAGTTCCCAAGTCGTTGGAGCCGAGAGGATCGCCGTGCTCGTCTGACCACGGAAGTCGTTAGCATTGAAGCCGAGCGAAGCCCCTTGTGAGGTTCGTTTACCAAGACCTGTTGAATAGAAACCGAGTGGATTATTGATCTGTAACAACTGCTGGCCTGTCGCACCACCAATTACTTGTACACCGGTACCGTCAAGATCTGAAGCCTCAAGGTCAAACGCATTGTATGCAGGGTCCGTTATGATGTGCGTTGCCGCACCCGTATCGAGCAGTGCGATCTCAAAGTGGTTGTTAAGAAACGAACCGCCAGGGCTCGTGGCAGGGTCAGCAAAGTTGTAGAGCTGATCTTGATCAATGGTTTCAAACTCCTCGGTCAATCCGATTCCGACATAAGGGATGAATCCACCGATTGAGACTTGTGCTTGTACGAATCCTGCGATGAGGATAACGGCAACGGTAGCGCAAAGCGTTTTTAGATTGCGAGCCTGGGTCATATTTCTGTTCCTGGCAAGAGCGTAGAGCGGCCCGCGAGTGAGGGGTTCCTTCCGTCAGGAACGCTTCTTTACCGAAAAGGAGGGGAATTAGTCACGAATAATTCGTGATAAATCGATACCCCCAAAGTAGATAGGACCGTTGATATGGTCAAGATTTTGGCTCCCAGGGTAGCAAAAATCCTCAACTTGAGGGAAGTTGGACTACGCAGTGCCGCAAAACAGTCACACTCAAACGGCCTGAGCAATAACTCCTTTCATAATTTTGGCACTTCACGTCGCCTAAGAACGATGACAATACCCAACCAATTGCAAGCCACTCTCGACAAACTTAACTCCGCAGTGAATCTCGATTACGAAGAGATGCAACTCACAATGCGTCAAATCATGGGTGGGGAAGTCGATGAACCGACGATTGCTAAGTTCCTCACATTGCTTGCCCAAAAAGGTGAGACTATCGATGAAGTCGCCGCAGCTGCTTCGATTCTGCGTGAACATATGAGACCGATCCGTTCGTCACGGACTGGATTAGTCGACACCTGCGGAACCGGCGGTGGCGGTTCGCAAACGTTTAATATCAGTACCACGGCGGCGCTGGTCGCCGCTGCAGCTGGTGCCCCGGTCGCCAAGCATGGTAACCGAAGCGTCACAAGCCGAACTGGTTCAGCGGATGTGTTAGCAGAGCTAGGCGTGAACATTGAAGCATCGATCGAACAAGTGGAAGCATGCCTAGAAGAGTTAGGCCTCTGTTTTTGCTTCGCGCCACTCATGCATCCTGCGATGAAGCATGTCGGTGCGGTGCGTCGTCAACTTGGTATTCGAACGATATTTAATGTGCTTGGACCGCTCGCCAATCCGGCTGGTACTCAGTACCAACTTCTTGGCTCTGGGCTTCCCGAACTGCGTCCGCTGCTTGCTGGTGCCATGAGCCGACTCGGTGCTGAATGTGGTCATGAATCTTGGCGAACGATTGTCGTTAGTGGCGAAGATGGCATGGGCGACGTTACCATTAGCGGGCAAACGAATGTGACCATCGTTTCACCAGAAGGTCAGCAAGAGATCCGCTGGGTGCCTGAAGATTTCGGGGTCGACCGAAGTCCTACCATGGGTCTCGTCGTAGAGGGCCCCGAGCATAGTGCTGCGGTAATTCGAAAGATTCTCAAAGGGACCCCTGGCTCAGCACGTGACATTGTTGTGCTCAATGCAGCAGCCGCTCTGCTCTGTGCGGGGCTAGTTGAAACACCTGTCGAAGGTGCCAAGAAGGCGGCAGAAGCAATCGACTCCGGGGCTGCCGCAGATCTGCTAGCGAAGCTTGCGGAACGCTCGCATGCTACTGCGTAGAAAACCTTGCCAAGCAACCCCTTAGGACAAGTTTTCCTAACCGTCAGAAATAACCGAACCCCCATTAGCCGAATCGCGTAATGGGGGCAGCAATCAACGGTTATTACAGACGGTAACAGGAGGAAACCATGTCTTGTCCAACCCTATCTTGCCCAGCAGCCCAGCACTCATCAACAACTCAACAAGCACTACCACAGGGCTCCTACGATCAGCAGACACGAGTAGCCATGCACCTTGAGCGTAGCCAGATCCGTGATTCATGGAGCCGAGCGGAAGAGTCCCGCCGCCGAGAACTTGCCGACCGCATGCAGGTTCGCTTGCTTGATGTGATTACTGGGTGAGAAAGAGTCTAAATCAAGTCATTGAGGCTCGAACTCTTGCATCATCTGCATATTCTCCTCTTGAGCTCGACGAGCTGCATCGCGTGCTGCTTGGACTGCTGGTAATAATATAGCCACCAGCACACCGATGACTGCCACATAGATCATGGGGCTGCCCGCTTCGCCTGGTTTCATTTCGAAAATAGAGAAGCCTTTCGTACCAATCCTTTTTGGACGGTTATTGTCCATCTGGTACTCGTTTAAACGTTTCATGTATCGAGCGGTTGCTTTCTGCACCGGATCGTCGCTCGCCGCGAATTGAGCATAAGGGCTATTGGGGTCGGTCATGTAGACCTGCTTAACCTCTTCAATGCCTTCGTCCATCAGCGATTCAAACTTATCTGCATCCTCTTTGGAATTGGCGTAAGCTCTTAGATAGCTTGATCGCTTGTTAGTCGCATCAAAGGTCATGACGACACCGTTGATGTATTTAGTCAATTCAAAATACCTGTGGTACTTTGGATCAACTTCTTGCTTGGCTCCCATAACGCCCATCTGGATGAATGGCTGCAAGGGCTTGAGCATCACAGCAGCATGCAGATCGTTCTCTTTGCCACCGCCACCGTCCATAACCTTGGCAAGTGGAATCGATGGCTTGCCAGCGGATTCCTCTTCTTGCTTCAGAAGCTTATCGAGCATTCCCTTAGGAGCGGCGATCAACGTCCGCTTGTTTGGCATATAGATACAAGGCAATGCTGGCATCATTGCTTCGTAGTAAGGCTTGCCGTTAAGTTCTCCTGGCTGAGCAAACTGAGAAATCATTTGCTTCAGTTCATCACTGATGCTGTCAAGCGAAGTAGTCTCCGTGAAGTCAACCACGACCGCATAAAACGGATTCATACCGAGCGGCGGTTCAGCGACGACTGTAATACGACCAATCGTATCGGCAGGCATTCGCAAGTATTGCTTGCTGGCAGCATTCACGATTTCACGAGGAAAGAGCTCCATGTTCGGATGCGACATGAGCTGCGTTGGCTTCAACGTCACGGCAGCGATGCTCTGTGGCGTCAGGTGCTCAGATGCAGCAGGGGGCTCGGCAGCTTTTACTGCTGCGAAGGGGCTTAGGAAGATCACATAAGCCATAAAGGCGCGCAGCGAGGCCGCGCAGTAAAAACTACGTAGGGTGTCAATCAACATGACTACTACTCATCAATGGAAAAGAGTGGATTAGTACCGCTTCTCTTCCTGTTCCTTCTGTGCAGATTACACCCTACGGACATCCGTGGTCAAACGAATTTTGTGGCAAACTATTTTTTGGTAGTTTTTCCCCAAGTGTCGCGCAGTGTCACCGTCCGATTGAAAATCGGTTTGCCTTCGGTGCTGTCGATTGGGTCGGTATAAAAATAGCCGACACGCTCGAATTGGTATCTGCTCTCTGGAGGGGTGTTCGCAAGTTCTGGCTCAATCTTGGCAAAAATTATCTCAAGAGAATTCGGATTTAGATTCTCAAGGAATGTCTTTCCTTCTTCCGCTTTATCGGGGTTCTCTGATTGGAAGAGATGATCATAAAGTCGTACTTCGGCATCAACGGCATCCTCGGGGACCCAATGAATGGTTCCTTTGACCTTCTTGCCGTCGATGAGTGCGGTCGTATCCGGATTGAACGTGCAGCGCAGTTCCGTGACGTTGCCATCGGCATCCTTAATGACTTCTTGGCAAGTCGCAATACCTGCGCCGCGAAGCCGTACTGAGCCACCCGGCTTTAAGCGGAAGAACTTCTTTGGTGCCTCTTCCATAAAGTCATCTTGATCAACGAAGATTGTCGAGGTGAGAGTAAGTTCACGCTCACCCTCTTCCGGTTTCTGCGGATGATTCGACAGGGTGCAAAGCTTTGGCGACTCAAGATCTGTCAGCACCACTTTGAGCGGACGCAGGACCACCATTCGTCTGAGTGCTACCTCATTCAAATGCTCACGTAGCTCATCTTCAAGCCAAAGCATGTCGATGGTGCTGTTTTGCTTGGTAACGCCAACCCGTTCGCAGAAGGAACGTATCGCCTCAGACGTATAGCCCCGACGTCGCAATCCACGGATCGTCGGCATGCGAGGATCGTCCCAGCCAGCAACGTGATTCTCTTCGACCAATTGCAAGAGTTTCCGCTTGCTCATTACCGTATAGGTAAGATTCAAACGGGCAAACTCAATCTGCCGTGGCCGGTTCGTAGGCAAAAGCTTTAGCTCTTCTAGTTGATCGAGGCACCAATCGTAGAGTGGGCGGTGGTTCTCAAACTCAAGCGTACAAATTGAATGCGTAATGCCTTCAATCGCATCGCTTTGTCCGTGTGTGTAATCGTAAGAAGGATAGATGCACCATTTATCACCCGTCCGTTGATGATGCGCCTTCTTGATTCGATACATCACAGGATCGCGTAGATTCACATTCGGCGAAGCCATGTCGATTTTAGCACGCAAAGTTTTCGAACCATCAGCAAATTCGCCGGCTCGCATTTTCTCAAAGAGTTCGAGATTCTCTTCAACCGATCGGTCCCGGAAAGGACTCTCTTTTCCAGGATCTGTTAGCGATCCGCGGTACTCTCGCATTTGCTCCGCATTGAGATCACAAACGAATGCCTTGTCTGCCTTGATAAGTGCGACAGCCCAATCGTAGAGCGTTTCGAAATAGTCACTCGCAAAGCAGAGACGATCTTCCCAATCAGCACCAAGCCAGCGGACATCGTCCATAATGGCATCGACATACTCCTGCTCTTCCTTCGCAGGGTTCGTATCATCGAAGCGAAGATTGAACTTCCCTTGGTACTCACGAGCCAAACCAGAATTAAGACAGATGCTTTTTGCATGCCCAATGTGCAGATATCCATTCGGTTCGGGTGGAAAACGCGTATGGACCTCGGCGGTCTTGCCATCAGCCAAATCTTGGTCGATTAGCTGCTGGACAAAATTACGGGGCTCAAGGTTATCTTCTGGTTTCTCAGCGGCTTCGTTCGTCATAGCAGGCGAGCTTCTTGCTTCTTTCAAATGCGTTATTTCACGACCTAGGCAGGCATAGGTCCTGGCAGGATCGACAGGCAACGACCCGCCGACATTCGCCTAATTTACCAAACATGGGCCTCCAGAGTCAGAGCAGCTTTTTTGGGGGATTCGCACTAGGCGTAATAAAAAAATCGTCGGCTTCACAAAATAAGCTTTCTTTATCGCACAAAGACTGACACAATTCTTGCGAATGGCTGTTAGATCAATGGGCAGCCTTACTGAAGGCTGTTAGACCACAAAAACTAATACAACCGCTAGGCAGCAGAATGATTGTAACTAACACAGAAACGATACCGGGACAAGATATTGTTGAAATCAAAGGCCTTGTACAAGGCAATACGGTGAGAGCAAAGCATGCCGGCCGCGACATTGCTGCATCACTAAAAAACTTAGTTGGAGGTGAACTAAAAGGTTACACCGAATTGCTTACCGAATCTCGTCGCCAAGCGACCGCAAGAATGATGGCTCAGGCAGAGCAGCTTGGAGCTACGGCAATAATCAATGTCCGTTTTACTACTAGTGCTGTTACCGCGGGCGCTTCCGAACTTTATGCCTATGGCACTGCCGTGATTACTCAACCTGCGAGATAATCTGCCATGACTTGAGTTGGCATAACAAATTACAAGGTATGAATAACAAACAGGTCCAATGAGCCATGATTGAAGTAGTAATTAATCTCGTAATATTGGGATTCTTTTTATCGCTTGGTTTCTTTGTAGGCGGGTACTTAGAACGCCGCCACTTTCGCCGACTGGATTCATTTGAGAGGGAAAACTCCGATTTTCTAATTACTCAAATCAAACAGTTTCCTGATGGAGTTTCCAGTTCATCTACACCGAAACTTGTTGTTGCTGAAGCGGTTATCTCAAGTGACTATCTAAAAACCTTCTTATCAAGCATCCGAAAGTTCTTTGGCGGCGAACTTAAGAGTTATCGATCGTTACTTGAACGCGCACGGCGAGAAGCCTTAGCACGCGTTATCCAACAGGCAAAAGATCAGGGCTATGACGCTATTTGCAATCTTCGCTTTGACACCGCGGATATTGCTGGAGCAACCAATCCTCAAAAAGCAACGGTTCTTGTCGCCATGGTAGCCTCGGCAACTGCCTACCAAAGATCAACTACGGGTGATCCAAGCAATGATTTTAATAACTCGATTGCCTAAGGTTGATTGAGTTTGAGCACTTAAGTAGTTCCTATGGCTAAACCAAATCACGATCCCTCGATTTTCAATGAGCCACACTTACAGTCCTCATCGGACGAAGCGAGTTCTAGAAATCCTTTTTTAAGTGGTAGGACCTCCGAGGAAGCCTTGGAAGCTCCTATTGATGTCGACCCTAATAAAGAAGGAGTTGACCACACGGTCTGGGATGAACCGACTCTCCGCTCTAATCCTGATTTTAGTGATGCTCCTGAAGGCCAGATTACTTATGAACGATGGATTACGGCGGGCATAGAAAAGACCACTTGGCTAGAGTCACTTTCGCTAACTTTAATGCTTGTCTTGGCGGCTGGTCCTTGGGGAATCCTGGGAGCTATTATGTCAGGATCAGGGGCTGATCCTATCCTCAGTATGGGAAAGATACTGGGGGCAACGATCCTTGCTCCCGTGACGGAAGAGATTACTAAGGTTGCTGCCACTCTCTGGGTTGTCGAAAAACGCCCTTACTGGTTTAAGTCGGTTTGGCAAATCTTGTTATGTGCCGTCGCCGGAGGTGCTCTTTTTGCGGTCATAGAGAATCTAATTTATATCTACGTCTATGTCCCCTCAGGTAGCGAAGCGTTTCAAACTTGGCGATGGACCGTCTGCACGGGTTTGCATGTCAGCTGCTCATTCCTAGCTGGTGTTGGTTTGGTCCGAATCTGGGACAACGCGATCCGTAATCGCTGCCAACCTGAGCTTACCCTCGGTATGCCTTACTTTGCCACAGCGATGATTGGTCACGGACTATACAATTTTACTGTTTGCCTTGCCGAGGCTTCAGGCTTGCTGGAATTTTAGTTGAATCCTAATTGATGAATGCATTACGAATTTCTCAACTGAACAGCCATCCTGCCAATCGTGAGGGCGAATATGTTCTTTACTGGATGATTGCCAATCGCCGAGCGAATTGGAATTACTCACTTGATCGAGCGGTGCAACTTGCTGAAGAGCTTGGTAAACCACTTCTGGTTTTCGAAGCTTTGCGGTGCAATTATCGTTGGGCGAGCGACCGGCTGCATTCCTTTGTCATTGATGGCATGCGTGAAAATGCGAAAGCATTCGCTCAGCAAGATGTTTGTTACTATCCTTACCTTGAGCAACACGTAGGCCAATCGAATGGCCTGATTGAGTCACTTGCCGCCAAAGCCTCGGCTGTCGTAACCGATGACTTCCCAACATTCTTTCTACCGAGAATGCTTCGCCAATTGGCCAATCGCATTCCATATCAATTTGAAGCAGTTGACTCCAACGGCATCCTTCCCATGCGTGCCACGGATAAGATCTTCGCAAGAGCATTTGATTTCCGGCGTTATCTCCAAAAAGAATTGAAACCTTTTCTTACTGAATCACCCCGGGAAGATGTTCTTTCTGATGCCAACCTCCCTGGCTCTTATGAGCTACCGACAGAATTCATAAACCGCTGGCCAGTAGCTGATATTGAAAAACCAAACTTGGATCAACTGCCTATCGATCATCGAGTCTTACCAAGCAAGTTAATTGGTGGAAGCTATCAGGCAACTCAAACGCTAAAAAGCTTTCTTGCCAACCGCTTCGAACGATACGGAGAGGATCGCAACCGGATTGACAACTGTGCAGCTAGCGGTATTTCGCCCTACCTTAATTTTGGTCATCTATCTGCCCATCAAGTTTACGCTGAGGTAATAAAACTTGAAGGATGGAAGCTCTCACAACTTTCCGAGAAAGCCAACGGCTCTCGCAACGGCTGGTGGGGAGCTTCGGAGACTTTCGAAAGTTTCATCGATGAGTTCATCACTTGGCGTGAACTCGGTTACAACTTCTGCTCAAAGCGTGACGACTACGCCCGTTACAGTTCACTACCAGAATGGGCAAAACAGACACACACCGATCATATCGACGATACACGCGAGTATCTTTACACACTTGAAGAGTTTGAAAATTCGCAAACGCACGATCCGCTCTGGAACGCTGCCCAAACCGAACTCACCACAACCGGCCGCATGCATAATTACCTCCGCATGCTGTGGGGCAAGAAAATCTACGAGTGGAGCCCTTCGGCAAAGTCTGCCCTACGAACGATGATCCACCTCAACAATAAGTACGCCTTAGACGGACGAAACCCCAACAGCTACAGCGGTATCTTATGGGTCCTTGGCCGCTACGATCGTGCCTGGGGGCCAGAACGCCCTATCTTCGGTAAGATCCGCTACATGTCCAGCGAAAACACTGCCCGCAAGATAAACGTCAAAGAATACGTAAAGCGATTCGACCCACAGGGGCAAGGCTCGCTGTTTTGAGTGTAAAACTCTTGATAAAAGCCGCTTGTCAGCGAGGCTTTGCGTGGCGAGAATCTAGGGTTTCGGCAATTCCCCCCTACCCCGCCCTATACGCGAAAGATTCCTACGATGCCAAGCTGCGTTCTTGCTTATTCTGGTGGCCTCGACACCTCGGTTATTCTCGGTTGGCTTCAAGATGAAGGCTACGAATGTCACTGCGTTTATGTCGACGTTGGTCAGCCCTGCGAAGACCGTGAAGCGATCATGCAGAAGGCTCACGACAACGGTGCCAAATCGGCTCGTATCGTTGACGTTCAAGAAGAACTCTGCCGTGACTTTGCTTTCCCCGTCATGCAATGGCAAGCTAAGTACGAAGGGATCTACCTACTCGGAACTTCCATCGCACGCCCATTGATTTCAAAGGCTTGCCTTGAAGTTGCTCGCGAAGTTGGCGCTGAGGCATTTGCTCACGGGGCGACAGGTAAAGGGAACGACCAATGCCGTTTCCAACTAGCTGCTGAAGCACTTGATCCGAACGTGAAGATGATTGCTCCTTGGCGTATGGAATCGTTCCGCAACAAGTTCCCTGGCCGAACCGAGATGATTGACTTCTGCGACATCAAAAAGATTCCAGTCAAAGCCTCCACGGCCAAGCCTTACAGTTCGGACGAGAACTGTCTGCACATCAGCTACGAAGCGGGTGAGCTAGAAGATCCCGATGTGAACGGCGTTTCAATCGTTGACTTCGGAATGGGTGTCTCGCCACAAGAAGCACCTGACAAGATCGAGCAAGTCACGATCGGCTTCGAATCGGGCGTTCCTGTTTCGGTTAATGGTGAAAAGCTTTCAGCACTTGGCGTAGTTACCAAGATGAATGAAATCGCAGGCCGAAACGGTATCGGTCGGATCGACATCATTGAAAATCGATTCGTCGGCATGAAGAGTCGAGGTGTCTATGAAGCGCCCGGCATGACGGCACTTTATGCCGCACACCTTCAGCTTGAGCAACTTACGCTTGACCGCGACTTGGTTCACCTGCGTGACCGACTTGCTCCGGAAGTTGCCGAAATGGTTTACTACGGTTTCTGGTACGTGCCAAAGATGGACGCCCTACTTGAGTTCATCCGCGAAACCCAAAAACCAGTCACCGGTGAAATCACTCTGGGCCTCTACAAGGGGAACATCGAAGTCCACGGCCGTAAGGCAGCTGGCAGCCTTTACGATGCGGAAGTCGCAAGCATGGAAGGCGGCGGCAGCTATGACCAAACCGACGCCGAAGGTTTCTTGCGTCTGATGGGCCTCCCAAGCCGTGTCCAAGGTACGGTACGTCCGAGGAAATATTGAATCTGGTTGGAATAGGACGCGGATGACACGGATCGGGCGGATTCGCACAGATCAATTGAAGCTGGGGTTATATCAATGCTGCATAGTGAGATTACTGAGCAGATAATTGGCAGTTTCTAGAAGGTCTACAACGAACTTGGTTTTGGATTTCTTGAAAAGGTTTATGAGAACTCTTTAAAAATTGAGCTAGGAAACAAGGACTAGCTGTTAAGCAACAGGTACCAATACCGGTTCTCTACCACCGAAAGGTTGTTGGAGAATATTTTGCTGATTTGTTAGTCAATGATATAGTTATCGTTGAGCTGAAAGCTTGCCGCACCATAGATACTGCCCACGAATCTCAACTTCTAAATTATTTGAAAGCAACCAACAAAGAGATTGGATTGATTTTGAATTTTGGAGCAGCCCAGAATTCAGACGCAAAATATTCACGAGATAACTAATCCGTATCTATCCGTCCAATCCGCGTCATCCGCGTCCTATTCATCCACATCCAACCCCAAGTCTCTAATCTTGCTTCTATCCCAAAACCCCGTCCTGCAACATGAGCTTTTGGCCAACTTGCGTCGGCCTCGGGCTTTTGTTTTGCTTTTTGCTTATGTGACGTTGCTTGGCGTATTGGTGCTGCTCGCTTGGCCGCGCGCAGAAGTGCTCGACATGGCGCGGCCGGTTGAAGCTCAGCGGCTGGTTGGCCTTTTCTTCTTTGGGCAATACCTGCTCGCTTCGCTTATGACGCCAAGCTTCGCAGCAGGCGCGATTACCGGCGAGAAGGAACGGCTCTCCTACGAGATGCTACTAGCTAGTCCGCTAAAGCCAATTTCGATTGTCATAGGCAAGTTACTGGCTTCGATGACGCACTTGGCTATCTTAATGCTTTCCTCCCTTCCGATCGTCATGCTTTGCCTACCATTGGGCGGGGTTGGTATCTATGACGTTTTAGCTGCGTACGTGGCGATGCTTTCGACGATTATCCTGTACGCCTCGGTTAGTCTCTGGGCGAGCAGCTTCTTTGGCCGAACCGCTTCGGCGTTGGTGGTTGCCTATCTGATGATCTTGCCGATGGTGATCGTGGCGGTGATGATTTGGAACCAGCTTGCCGAGCTTGGCAACATGCGGTTCATGGTTGCCGTGACGGTGGTACCGATCACTTGCCTAGCAATTTCAGCTCTACTCTGGTACCGAACTGGTCTGAAACTCCTCTACCCAAGCGATCTCGGCTCAGGTGGCAAAGATGCCGTCGATCTTGAGACTGAAGCTCGAGAATCTGTCGGCCTTTACATTGAACGAAACGAGTGGCCAGACCGGTTGTTTGCTCCTCCCAAACGGAACGACTTCTTAGATGAAGGTTCGAATCCGATCTACGACAAAGAGATGCGAAGCGAGATTTTCAGCCAAGGGACATTAATGCTCCGACTGGTGATCCAAATCTCGATGGTGCTGGCGATTCCTATTATGGCAATCTGCCTTTATGTTTTGCCGTTTTTAGCGCCGTGGTACGTTGGCTATGTGCTGATCTTTAATATGCTCTGCGGCCCCGTCTTCTCGGCGGGCACGGTCTCAAGCGAAAGAGAACGTCAAACGCTCGATCTGCTGCTGACGACTTTGATTACTCCGTGGCAAATCCTTTGGGGCAAGTTACTTAGTGGGCTACGTGTTTCGACCGTGCTTACTTCGTTTTTGCTGTGGCCGATTGTACTCGCTTGTGCGATGCCGACGCTTTACTGGGAGAACTACCAATTCCTGACGATGCTTGGCTACATCATCATCGTGCTGTTAACTTGCGTGACGACGGCGATGACGGCACTCGCTTGCTCAACCATCTTTTCAAGAACGTCTGCATCGCTTGTGGCCAGTTATATGACGATTGCAACGCTCTTTCTTGCACCAGTCGCCGTGCAGTTTTTTGCTGATGCCTTCTACCAAGATACAAACATTCCCGAGGCAGTAAGCGTGCTTGGTACAACCAGCCCCTTCTCTGCTGCCCAGGCGCTGCCTTTAGCCATTGAGCGAGAAGGTTATTGGGAGAACCCGGCCGCGGAGGATGCACAAGCTGCCGGCAAGCCGTGGATTTTTGTAGCCCACATCGTCTGGACGCTTGCCTACAACGGCATCTTGCTCCTCGTGCTAAGTAATCTATTCCAAAGCCGATGGCGTGTCGCCAAGTAACACGGTTTGGTCGAACTGCGTTTGCCTAAAAATTCACTTTGGCTATGATGCTTCAGTAAACCATTCGCTTGCTGAGGCTATCATGATTATCCTGCTTTCCCCCGCTAAGACCCTCGACTTCACACCGACCGAGCGTGAACTCGAAGCAACCAAACCGGTACTTCATACAGAAGCAAAGAAGCTTGCCGCGGAGGTCCAGGGTTTGTCTGCCAAAGAACTTGGCAAATTGATGTCCATCAGCGAGAAGCTCTCGGCCGCAACGCACGAATACTTTGCCGATTGGAAAACCAAGTGGAATGCAAAAGGTGCCAAGCAAGCTGCCCTGGCGTTTAAGGGTGACGTATACCAAGGTCTGAACGCTGAAACCCTGACAGACAAACAGCTTGAGAAAGCGCAACAACAGCTTCGCCTCTTGTCAGGGCTTTACGGAGTCTTGAAACCGCTTGATCTGATTCAAGCTTATCGACTAGAGATGGGAACCAAGCTGAAGAACGAAAGGGGGGCTGACCTGTACGCCTGGTGGGGTGACCGCGTAACGAAGAAGCTCAAAGCTGATCTCCTTGAAGGGAACGACAACACAATCGTCAATCTCGCTTCGAATGAATATTGGTCAGTTGTTGATCCCTCGAAACTGGACGCAGAAGTCATTACGCCTGTCTTCAAAGACTTCAAGAACGGCAAGTATAAGATGATCAGCTTCTTCGCCAAACGAGCACGTGGCATGATGGCACGGCATCTTATCCGATCACGTGCCGTTGGAGTGAATGCGATCCAATCATTCAATGCATCGGGCTATTTTTATTCTGAGGAAGAATCTACTCAGAATTCGCCAGTTTTCTTACGAGACGAAATTTCCTGAATAAACGCCCACAACTAAGCTATCACGCCAGAAACCAGCAATATCACGTCAAACTGTTGGGCTCTTAACGCAGCTGGTCCCCAATCAGTTGATTTCTATTCCTTACCTTTCTAAATTGGAGCTATCTCATCCCCATTCGCTTTTGCCGAATGCAACCGGAACAAATCACAGACACTTTTTCATAACGAGAAGATCTCCATGGCGACCTTTATGTCCTCCACCCAAGGTTGGGTGAAGGTTTCGATGATGCTTTGTGCATGCCTCTCTTATAATGCCTTTGTTGAAGGCTTCTCCTCTTTCTGCTCATCCTGCTCTCTTGCTGGCATGTGTGCTCTGCACGCTAGTGCTCCCAGCACGGACTCGAACGATACGGTTCCATCTTCTGAATTCCGTGCGGTTGATCGATGGACTCGAACTGCAACCGACGGTTTTGTTGGCAACGTTTTTGGGACGCCACGGACCTTGACTTGGGGGATCGTGGATGACGGCACAACCATCACTGGCTCTCGCGAAGGTACTTCTCCGAGTGATCTAATCAACAGGATGGATGGACTTTATGGAGCCGGACCCGGTGGTAGTGATTTGACACAACGGCCTTGGTTTGTTCACTTCGATACAGCCTTTGAAAGATGGGAAGAACTTTCGGGCCTGACCTTCAATTACGAACCCAACGACACCGGTGTTGCCATCAATGGCACCACTAGAAGAGGTGTGCTTGGTTCTTTAGCCGACCACCGCATCGGCGGGCATCGGATTGATGGTAACGGGAGTGTACTTGCTTACAACTATTTCCCTGATCATGCCGACATGGTGATTGATACCGATGACAACTTCTATAACTCGACGTCCAACAACTCTATTCGTCTGCAGAATATTTTGATGCATGAGATCGGCCACGGGCTTGGTTTTTCTCATGTTGAATCGAGCAACTCAAGGCAGCTAATGGAGCCATTCATCAGCACTTCTTTCCGAGGCCCCCAATTCGATGACATCTTGGCGGTCCAGCGAAACTATGGGGATGCCTTTGAGAAAAATGGAGGAAATGATTCTGCTTTATCAGCAACTCCTCTTGGACTAGTTGGCAGGAATAGCTCTTCTATCTCTCTGGGCGTTGACGGCGCAGACCCTGATGCGATCTCGATGTCCCAAACGGATTTCGTTAGTATCGATGGCTCTTCTGACACCGATTATTATCACTTTACCGTAAGCCAACCTTCGCTTGCCGACTTCACCTTAACGGGAGTCGGACAAACCTACAACGAAGGTCCACAAGACGGTACGCAGACAGTTTTTGACACTTCGGATCTTAACTTTCTAGAGTTCGACCTATTCCAAGATCAAACAGGATCAACGCTATTGGCAGAGGGAGTACCAACGCTTATCCCCAATGGTAGAAATGATCCCGTCAGGACCAATCAAGAAACTATTCTCGGCTTAACGCTCTTGCCAGGGATTGATTACTACCTACGCATCAACGGGACGGTAGATAACATTCAACTGTATCAGTTGGATCTCAGTTTGACCTCAGTCACAATTCCCGAACCATCAGCCATGATGCTGTTAACCTTGGCGATGGGGGTCACCCAAATGATTCGTAGACAAGTTGGCTAGTAACCAGACAGATTCAGACGTTGTGCCAACTTTGTGCGTCTGCTTGTTTTTTAGTACGCCTTCAGGATAGAATCCGGATCTTATCTATTTAAGACTTACATCTGGATTCTAACCGCCGAGACGATCTACATGTCTACCTACATCACCTCCACCCAAGGTTGGGTGAAGGTTACGTTCCTCTTCGTTATGTGCATGACCTACAGTGCGCTTGTTGAGGCTGTCTCTTCGTATTGCGTTTCCTGTTCCCTAGCTGGAATCTGTGCTCTCCATTCTGGTACGCCAGCTAGTAGCGGTGATGACGGGTCTGTGCCTGTCGCACCATTCCAAGTAAACGACGTTTGGACTTCCACAGCTACGAATGGATTCACTGGAAGTGCAACCGGTACTCCACGTACTCTCACCTGGGGTTTTGTTGCCGATGGTACCAACATCGCTGGCAACATTGGCGAAACGGCTTCTGGAAGTGATCTGATCGCACGCCTTGATGGCATCTATGGAGCCGGCCCTGGTGGTGCTGACCTCACGCTGCGTCCATGGTACACGCATTTCGAAACTTCCTTTGAGAGATGGGAAGAACTCTCAGGCCTGACGTTCAACTACGAATCGAATGACGGTGGCGCAGCGATTGACGGAACCACCTCACCTGCAGGTTCTCTTGGTAGCTACGCTGACCATCGCATCGGCGGCCATGACATTGATGGTAACTTCGGAACCCTCGCCTACAACTTCTTTCCTAATCACGCGGATATGGTGATCGATACCAACGATAGTTTCTTCAACACCACCAGCAATAATTCGATTCGTCTTCAGAATGTCTTGATGCACGAAATTGGCCATGGTCTGGGCTTCTCGCACCTGGAGTCAAACAACTCTGGTCACCTTATGGAACCCTTCATCAACACCAGCTTCCGCGGCCCTCAGCACGATGACATCTTGGCAGTCCATCGCAACTATGGTGATGCTTTGGAGAAGAACGGAGGCAACGATACCGCAGCTACCGCCTTCGGAATCGGCAGCTTTGCCGTCAACGATTCCTTTGCAAAGGGAATTGATGGTGCGGACCAGGACGCCATCTTGATGTCTCAAACTGACTTTATCAGCATTGATGGTAGCTCGGATGACGATTTCTTCCACTTCACAGTCACCGAACCTGCAAACGTCAACATTAGCGTTACTGGCGTTGGTCGGACTTATAACGAAGGTCCGCAGGATGGAACTCAAAACCTATTAAATACAAGCACCCTCAATGAAGTCTCTTTCGAGGTCATCAGTGGTCCACTCGGTAGCCTATCGACCGAAGGGATTTTTATTCCCTTTGCCGGTGCTGCCAATGGAGGCTCAACCTTGCTGACGGAACTGGTACCTGGCACCGACTACTACATTCATGTTGAAGGTTCTGTCAACAACGTTCAGTTTTATCAACTAGATCTCAGCTTCGTCGCTGTTCCTGAGCCATCAGCTTTCTTGCTTTTGGCTCTTGGAATGGGAATTCCTGGACTAAAGACTCGATGCTAACGCTGAGAGAATCATAATCAAACGCATCAACTGGGGCCGACGTCTTGACGTTGGCCCCTTTGCTATGCCATAACCTCAGGTTAGCGGTCCTTACCTGCGCTTACTTGACGGAGCCCCCCATGTCGGACATCCCTTCCCAGGATGAACTTGATCTTCAACAGTACGAAGGGCGACTCGCTCGACCAGTTCGACAAAAAACAGCCGATTTACAGCAAGGCAATCGGCTTCGGCATGTAATTTTTTCAGGTCAATTCTCCCCTTCCCTACTTGATGACCTAGCTGAAACAGCAGACACGATTCGCATCCTCTCCAAGGAACGGGCAGGTCAAGAATTCCTACAGAGCTTGCTACGTCACAAGCGAGCGATGCTTTATTTCACCCAGCCATCGACACGGACATTCCTCTCATTCATGGCCGCTTGCCAGGTCTTGGGAATGACTTGTAACGAGGTTCGTGACCCAAGCACTTCGTCCGAAACCAAAGGGGAAACTCGATTTGATTCGATTCGGATGTTTAGCAGCTACTTTGACCTGATCATCATGCGTTCTCCGATTGGCCGCCTCTCCGAGTCTTGCGCTTATCTGATGAACGATCTTCAACAGAGCGGTCAAAGAAGTGTTCCAATCGTTAATGCAGGCTCAGGTGCTGACGAACATCCAACGCAAGCGCTGTTGGACATCTACACGCTACTTCGGACTTTCAAATTTGAGAATCCCAAAGACACTCCTACCGTTAATTGGAGTAGCAACCGTTTGGAACAATTACGTACCCAAGATGGTTATCAAGAGCTCTCCACGGGGCTAAGTAACAAAACCTATGGATTCTGTGGTGACATTGGCCGCGGGAGAACTGTTCGTTCACTTGCCATGCTACTGTCAAATTATAAGAACGTGAGACTTGTCTTTGTCACGCCCGATCATCCAACCTTACAGATGCGAGATGATCTACGAACAAGATTGCAAGATCGTGGAGTAACGATCCACGAAATCGATTCCTTTGACGCAATGATTGACGGTAAGCCAGCCATTGAACAATTCGATGCGCTCTATATGACGCGTGTTCAGAAGGAACATAACAATGATGAGGACGCCGAATCGCTTGCCAAGATTGATTTCGACCGATACCGACTAACGCCCGAGTTGGTATCACGAATGCGATCCTATGCCCCCATCCTTCACCCCTTCCCCCGGGATCAACACTTTGGTGAGATTCCTCAGTCGATTGATGCTGATCCCCGTGCTATGTACTTCCGTCAAGCACGCAACGGCATGTGGGCTCGGGCTGCTTTGCTGGCTCACATTCTCGATGCGGATCGACAAATTGAACGTTATTTCCATCATGAATTCCGTGAGCATCACGAATATACGAGCTAGCAACTTATACGACTGCGTTGCAAAGCGAATTGGGAGAATTCTCTGTGCGGTTACTGATTGATGGCTACAATCTGCTGCACGCCACGGACCTTTTTGGTGAAGGCTCCCTTGAGGGAACGTTACGCGGCTCTCGTGAAGCCCTACTCGATTTCTTAGCTCGCAACCTCTCTGAACGTGAGCGTAAAGCCACAACCATCATCTTCGATGCCGCCCAAGCGCCACCGAATTTACCTAGCAAGTACCACTATGAAGGAATTCTCGTTTGGTTTGCACGTGACTATCCTGATGCCGACAGCTTGATGGAAGAACTCCTTGAAACGTACCGATCC
The DNA here is from genome assembly GCA_965263145.1 of Botrimarina sp. Lineage (GTDB taxonomy): Bacteria > Planctomycetota > Planctomycetia > Pirellulales > Lacipirellulaceae > CAYGQU01. Next base: position 3,533,232 of record OZ253585.1, on the reverse strand, counting down.
GCTCGGGACCTCACTGTGGTTTCTCACGACCGAAGGGTTCAACGGGCTGCCCGATCAGCCGGAGCTAAACCGGTGGATAGTAATGTTTGGTTTCGTGATATCAAAATCCGATCTGCTAACCAGAATCCGATTGATACAAAACCAATTGCTCCGTTTGAAAGCTCATCAGAATGGACCAAGACCTTTCAAGACGAACAGCTACAAAAGGAGATCAAGGAACACGATAAGCAAATGGCAGACAAAGCCGCACGAGCCCAGGTAGCCAACCAGCCTTCTCAGAAGCTATCTAAGCATCAACAAAGAAAGAAGGAGAAGCCCTCTGAAGAATCTAGCCATAATGAATTTGGAAAAGGGATATTTGATCCCTTTCCACCTGGCTACGGGGAAGATTTACTAGAAGAGTAGTAGTGTGTTTTCCCACATCATGGTTCGGCTGTGTCGATTTCTCCAAATATCAATTCAATTCTGAGTATGCAAACAGCTTTGCTACGAATAGATAGAGATATCACGCTCTTAGCCCTGAAATACGACGTTCTCTACGATCTTACTTTGTTCTTGCGATAGTCGATTCCGTCAGCAGGTTACCGATAATTCTGATTGTAGGGGATCGTCCAGGGCTGCTCTTTCTCAGAAAATCGCTATGTGATAGGTCCGCTTATGAAAATGTGGTTTGACCGCAAGCGTGTCTGAATTTGTGACTTAGGTTTTCACAGCGTTAAAGAGTTCGTTTGTAGAGCTCTTGATTTAAGCAATCACTTTCGATGACAGGGATTGCGCCATCCTGAACTATCTGTAGTTTGGAGACTGCTGTGGAAGATAAAGAGCTGCTAGCCGATTTTGTAATTGAATCGAATGAACACCTCGCTGATATTGAGAATCAATTTTTAGCGATCGAAGAGGCGGCTCCTGATGTAGACGCCAATCTCGTCAACGAAGTTTTTCGCGCTATCCATTCAATCAAGGGTGCAGCGGGATTCATGGGTCTAACGACCGTCAATGACCTTGCACATAACCTTGAGAATGTCTTGAACATGATCAGGAACGAGGAGCTAGCCCCGAATTCCAAGATTGTCGATGTTCTACTCAAGGGTGCTGACCGCTTGAAGAGCCTTATCGAGGACGTTGAGAACTCCAATGGCCAAGACGTCAGCGACCATGTCACCGCTCTTGAAGCTATTGCAAATGGTCAAGATGTTGAAGAGGCACCTGCTACTGAAGTAGAAGAAGAACCTGTCGTCGAGTCAGCTCCAGCTGAAGCTGCTACCCCAGCCACTGACGACGAAGAAGAAGACATTGATGCAAAAATCGAAAAAGCACTCCAAGAGGCTCAAGCCAAACGCCTTGCTGAGAAGGCTAAGAAGACTTCAGATACATCGTCATCCTCGACCAAGTCCACACAGCCTGACTCTCCGGCACAAAAGCCTGTTCAAGCAGAACCAATCAGCAAGAAAACTCCTGTCGCTGATTCCGATAAGGTTGCCAAGCCAGCAGTTGAAGCCAATATCCGCGTTGCTGTTGGCGTGTTAGACAGCCTCATGAACCTTGCAGGTGAATTGGTTCTTAGCCGAAATCAGCTTGTCCAAGCAGTCTCTACCGAAGAGAAGTCTGGAATTGATGCCATCGCTGCTCGTGTCGATCAGGTAACCAGTGAGCTTCAAGAAGCAATCATGCAGACTCGCATGCAGCAGATTGGAAGCGTCTTTGGTAAATTCCCTCGTGTTATCCGAGACCTAAGTAGCAAGCTTGGCAAACAATGCGATTTGGAAATCGAAGGTAAGGATGTAGAAGTCGACAAAACTATTATCGAAGCAATTGGTGATCCTCTAACTCACTTGATTCGAAACTCAGTCGACCACGGTGTTGAATCCCCTGAAGATCGTACCGCTGCTGGTAAATCAGCCAAAGGAAAGATCCTCCTTCGAGCCTTCTATCAAGCGGGCAAAGTTCGTATTGAGATTCAAGACGATGGCGGTGGAATCGACCCGAACATACTCAAAGAGAAAGCAGTTAAGAAGGGAATCATCAATCAGGAAAAAGCTGACACGATGAGTGATCGTGAAGCAATTCGACTGATTTTTGCTCCAGGCTTCTCAACGGCTGCCAAAGTCACTGATGTCAGTGGACGCGGTGTTGGAATGGATGTCGTCCGAACCAACATTGCCAAGCTGGGTGGTACGGTCGATGTCGAATCGACGCTTGGACAAGGGACCAATATCGTTGTGATGCTGCCGCTTACTTTGGCAATTGTCCCATCGCTAATTGTCCAAGTTGGGCAAGATCGCTTTGCTATACCACAAGTCGGAATCGTTGAACTTGTACGTGTTCGTGAAAACGAACGCCAAGCTCGTTTAGGAAAAGTCAATAATGCTGAAGTATTGCGTCTTCGTGGTCAGCTCCTACCACTTGTTCGACTAAGTCAGTCACTTGGCTGCAAGAGCCAGGAGGAGATCGAAGCGGAACTGACTGGGGCTACCAACATTATCGTCGTGGATACTGGCCAAACACAGTTTGGATTAGTTGTCGACGCACTCCATGACTCGGAAGAGATCGTTGTTAAACCTCTTGGTCGACATCATAAAGACTGCCGTTGCTTGTCAGGGGCTACGATTCTTGGCGATGGTCATGTCGCCTTGATCTTGGACATCCCGGGAATTGCCGTGGAAGAAGAGTTAAATGACATGAATGAAGAAGATCTTGATGTGAACAATCATCAGGACGCTCAGGAAGAAAGCGAAGATGAGCAATCTGTCCTGCTATTCATGAACTCTCCCAATGATCATTTTGCCGTGCCAATGGACATTATTAGTCGCTTGGAACGAGTTCGAATTGATCAAATTGATAGTGTCGCTGGACGTGAAGTGCTTCAGTATCGCAACTCTACGTTGCCACTTATTCGAACAGAAAACGTCATCTCGGCAGAGTCTTACGAAAATCTCGAATGGATTTACGTTGTCGTGTTCGAAGCTAAAGGAACTGAGGTCGGCCTAATTGCTCCTCACCTTAAAGATATTCGTAAAATCACAACACACATCGATACGACCTCGTTTACTGAACCTGGCGTGATTGGATCGCTTGTTATTGAGGAGAAGACGATCCGAATGCTGAGCCTCTTCGATCTCACCAAGGCTTGCTATCCCGATTGGTTTGTAGAAGACGAGCTCGAAATCTCAGTTGACGATGACGATACACCACCTCTGGTCCTACTGGCAGAAGACTCCGGTTTCTTCCGTAGCCAAGTGAAGAAAATGTTCGAAGAAAAGGCTTACGAAGTAATCGACTGTGAAGATGGTCAGATCGCTTGGGATCGCCTAAACGACGAAACCGAACAATTTGACGTCATTGTTACCGATATCGAAATGCCCAACATGAATGGCTTTGAACTATGTGATCGCATCAAGAGTGATTCCCGCTTCAAATATCTACCGGTTATTGCACTTACATCACTGGCAGCCACCTCGGACATGGAAAGAGGTATTGCCGTTGGCATCGATGACTATCAAATCAAAATGGACCGTGAGAAGTTGCTCAATTCACTGAATAACTTTGTTGGTCATAGCAAGAACAAGAAAGCCTCTAAACGCCAAACGGCAGGGAGTCACTCATGAACTCGATACTTGAATCAAGACTAAAGCAAGAAACGGTTTCAGAGGAAAAACAGTTTGCAACGTTCTACGTTGGCGACCTACTTCTAGCTGTTGATATTGAAGCAGTGCAGGAGATCAATCGTCAGATTGATGTCACGCCTGTCCCCAATGCTCAAGAGCATGTAAAGGGGGTAATCAACCTTCGCGGTGAAGTGGTAACAGTTCTTGATCTCCGATCAACCTTGGGACTACCACAAACTGAGTTCACCACAATGACTCGAAATGTAATTGTCAAGTCACAAGGCGAAGCGATTGGCCTTTGGGTTGATCGTGTCGCAGATATCTTGGCAATCCACCCCGACCACATCAATCCCGCGCCAGCCAATGTCAACGGCATTGAAGGTCGCTACTTCAAGGGAGTACATCCCTTAGAAAATGAGATAGCTGTCCTATTGGATCTGGATGTGATCTTGGGTGACAACGAAGAGTAATCTGTTCCATCCAATACGAAGTAAGTCATATATATCGAGTCTTGGCGGAGATCCCAATCATGAGTATCAAAAACAAACTAACAATGGGGCTATTTCTTTGTAGTCTTGTTCCCTTGTTTCTTGTGGCCACGGCTTGCTATGTTTCTTCCACTTCGGGGTTACAAGCAGTCAGTGAGCGCGCTGCCCATGACATGGAATCCAAAGCTGCTGGTCTGTTGACTTCCCAACAGGAAATCAAAACCAAACAGGTTGAAGCCTATTTTGCTCAAATCCGCGATCAGATCCTCACCTTTTCCGAGAATCGCATGGTTGTAGAAGGGATGCGTCATTTCCCAAAAGCATTTGACAATTTCCGAGAAGAAGCTGGCATCGCTGATGCAGAGATTAACGCCTTGAAAGAAGAGCTAACTAACTATTACACCGATGAATTCGGTGTTGAATATGCTTCACAAAATGATGGCAAAGATACCGTAGTTGATGATCTAATCGCTCCGCTAGATGACGATTCGATCGCTCTTCAACACACTTACATTAGCAAGAACGAACATCCACTTGGCTCAAAACACCTGCTTGACGCTGGGGATACAGAAACTAGCTATGATCGGCTCCATGAAGTCGTTCATCCCGTCGTTCGCAGCTACTTAGAAAAGTTTGGCTACTATGACATTTTCCTCATCGAGCCTGAGACAGGCGATATTGTCTATTCCGTTTTCAAGGAACTTGATTATTCAACCTCTTTGAAAAATGGTCCTTATGCAGACACCAACTTCGCGGATGCTTTCCGTAAAGCAAATGAGCTTCCTGCTGGTGAGTTTGTCTTAGTCGATTTCAAACAATACAAACCGTCGTACGAAGCTCCTGCAAGCTTCATTGCGGCTCCAATCTTCGATGGCGAAGAAAAGCTTGGTGTAGCGATCTTCCAGATGCCAGTAGACAACATCCTAGAGCTTATGTCTCACCGCGTCTCGTTGGGAGATACAGGAGAATGTTTGTTAATCGGAGGTGACAAACTCCCTCGCTCAGACTCGCATCTCGATCCAGAAAACCGCGGCCTTGTGAATGCCTTCCGTAATGCCAACCAAGGAATGGTTGAAATGGAATCGGTTGATTTTGCTATCAAAGGTGAATCAGGGATTCATACAACCACCGATTATCTTGGCAACGAGGTTCTCGCCGCTTACGGACCGGTTGATATTCTTGGAAATCGCTGGGCGTTAATCGCCAAGATGAATACCGAGGAAGCCTTTGCAACCGTTACCGAAATGCAAGGCGTCAGCGACCGTTCGACTCGTAACGTTCTCTGGTCATCCGTTGGCATCTCAGTAATCTCCCTTGTTGCTATCTCATTAGTCACATGGTACATGGTTCATTCAATCGTCGGTCCTCTTCACACACTCGTATCCCGTGTTCATGATATTTCTAATGGTGAAGCTGACTTAACTCGCCGTATTGAAATCAACTCGAAGGATGAACTAGGTGATCTGGCAAGTGGTATTAATTTGTTCATTGAACGAGTTCAAAAGATCATTTCAAAAATCTCTGCCTCCTGTTCAGACCTGACCATTGCTTCTTCACAGCTAGGAACGACTTCGAAAGCCTTGACTGACGGTGTCTCCCAAACCGAATTGCAATCATCAACAGCTAATGATAATGCTGAGAAGATGAGTAGCACCATGAATAGCATGGCAGCTAGTAGCGAACAGATGACCGCCAACTTCCACTCGGTGGCTTCAGCTACTGAAGAGATGAAGTCAACCATAACTGAAATAGCTAGAAACGCTGAACAATCAGCACAAGTTGCCGGACATGCTTACGAACTCGCATCAACGAGTGATGAAAAGATCAGTGGCCTTGGCGACGCTGCTGAAGAAATCGGCAAAGTAACCGAGGTGATTCAAAACATTGCCGAACAAACCAATCTACTTGCACTCAACGCAACGATTGAAGCTGCTCGGGCAGGTGAAGCTGGAAAAGGCTTTAGTGTTGTTGCAGCCGAAGTTAAAGATCTAGCCCAACAAACAGCGGAAGCGACCGAAGACATTCGAAGTCGGATCAACGGTATTCAATCGACCGCTGGCGAAGCCGTCACGTCAATTAAAGAGATCACCTCAGTAATCAATGATGTTAATGATGTGTCAAGGACGATCGCAGCAGCGGTTGAAGAACAAAGTATCACAACCAAAGACATTGCACAGAATGTCAACCAAGTATCCTCAGCAGTCGAAGTCGTCGCCTCTGGTATCAAGGAATCAGCACAAGCTAGCCATGAGATCAACGTTAGCATCAACTCGGTAGAAGGTGTCGCTAAAAAGACAGCAGGTGCTGCCAACGAAGCCAAATCTTCAGGAGAAAGAGTTGATGAACTTTCGCGGTCGATTCGCGACCTAGTTAGCGAATTCCGAGTCTAAATAGCAAAATCTACTTCTCCCGAATCATCTCCTAGACTGACCAAGGCCTTATCAATGTCTCTAACCGCGAATCGAAAGCTACGATGCTTGGTTGTCGATGATTCGACAATCTTTCGAAAAGTCGTAAGGGACGTCCTCAACGAACACCCCGAGATAGAAGTCGTTGGTGTTGCACCTGATGGGATGGCTGCTGTCGATCGCATACGAGATCTAAAGCCGGATCTGCTGACTCTTGATATTGAAATGCCCAATCTTGATGGACTGGGTGTATTGCGAAAAATCAAAGAGTTGAATCTTCCGACTGACGCCATCATGCTGAGTGCTTTTACCGCTCAGGGTGCGAAGACGACAACCACGGCATTGGGACTAGGCGCTTTTGACTTCATCCTCAAGCCATCGTCAAGCAATCCGCAAGAGAGTGTTAATCAGCTTAAGCGTGACCTGATCCCCAAAGTTGATGCTTTCCTTCAAAAGAAGAGATACACGAAGCTAGCCCCAAGCCTACCTACAAAACCACAAGCGCCCCAGAAATCAACCGTTTCGATTAGCCCAAAGGAATCACTTTGCAGGCCATCGGTTATCGTCATCGGAGTATCCACGGGTGGCCCCCAAGCGTTAACGCAAGTGATTCCAATGCTTCCTGAAACGCTTTCTGTACCCGTGGTGATTGTTCAACATATGCCGCCCATGTTTACAAAAAGCTTGGCTGAGGATTTGGATAATCGATCTAAACTCTCAGTTTATGAAGCTCAAAGTGGCCAAAGGATTGAAGCGGGTGCAGTTTATATCGCACCAGGTGGCAATCACTTGAAACTCGGTGGAACCTTGACCGGACCAATTGCTCTGTTGACCGAAGATCCTCCTGAAAGAAACTGCCGACCAGCTGTCGATTACCTGTTTCGTTCAGCTGCTAAAATGTATGGTCAACGCACTTTAGGAATCGTAATGACCGGCATGGGCGATGATGGAACGAATGGTTCGCGTGCAATCCGAGAGGTGGGAGGTTCAATTGTTGCTCAAGATGAATCTAGCTGCGTTGTTTATGGAATGCCACAAAGCGTAGTTAACAACAATCTAGCAAACAAAGTAGTTCCACTCCAACAAATTGCTTCACTCATCACAAACTCAGTCCGCAATCGTAGCAAGGTGCTCGCATGAAACCAACAAACCAAGATATTGATGCCATCTGCGATTTGGTGCATGATCTTTGCGGCATCTACTTAGATAATAGCAAAGACTATCTTATCGAAAGTCGACTTTCCAAGCTGCTCGAAGATCGACGGTGTAATGACTACGTTGATCTTTCGAGGCGTGCTAACCAAGACAGCGATTTACAACGTGAAATCATTGACGCCATTACCACCAATGAAACCCTTTGGTTCCGTGATGAAGCTCCTTTTGAAGCACTGCGTCACAAAATCATCCCTGAATTAATTGATGCGAAGCAAGGAACTCTCAATCCCAGACGGTTCCGAATCTGGTCAGCAGCTTGCAGCACAGGACAAGAAGCTTACAGTATCGCTATGGCGTTTGCGGATGTGGTTCCCGACTTTGAAGAATGGGACTTGCAGATCGATGGAACCGATATCAGCCCGTCTGCTGTTGCGCGTGCTAGAGAAGGCATCTATAACAACCTAGAAGTAAGTCGAGGCCTTTCACAAAGATATCAAAGTGCTTATTTCTTAAGAGATGGTAATAATCTAAAGGTCAATGAAGTTCTTAAGAATGTATGCAAATTTGAAGTTGGTAATCTTTTGCAACCTTTCGAGAAACAGAACTACTATGACATTATCTTTTGTCGCAACGTAGCAATCTACTTCACTCGTGATGACCGTCAAAGCCTCTTCACAAAAATGCAAAACTCACTAGTTCGTGGCGGCTGGCTATTCACCGGGGCAGGTGAATCCATGTTTGACCTTGGCAAGAACTGGAAACCTTTCCATCACTGCCGGTCGACTTGCTACCAACCGAACGGCTGCAACGGTGTGGCAACGCTCGCAGACTAATTATCATTACTTCGCGCTTTAAAGATCGCCTTTTCAAGGTGTTCCGCTAACTTCAGCTGTGCTTCCAATCGATGCATCTGTTGGTTAGGCAAATCTAAGAGTTGCTTAGGGCGTTTGAGTAGCTTTCCTACAACATGGCCAAAACGACGTGCCACGCTTCTCTGCGGAAACGACCCGCTAGGCATCTGCACGCCAAGAAGTGTCATCAACTCGCTTGAAATCGGGATCTCAGTATTTGCCAAGTGAGGCAAATCGGCAGCTAATCGCTCTATAAGGGAACTCTCTTGTGAGTCTGTTGCATTGAGACAATAGAGCGTCCCCATCTCACAATTGCCTGGCAGTTCTTGTTGCTCTGAGATTGCTATAACGCCCAAGAGTGCCTGTGGTCTATGAGCGATCTGGATAGAATCCACAAGCTCTTGTAAATCCGTTGGCTGCTTGGGAGATACCAAAGCTAGAGTTAATCCTGCCCATTGCCCTAGCCAGATACCTGCTGCGGGAGAATGCAACCGTCTCCTCTGAACCATCCGGTCTTGAATCCCAACGAGTAAACCTGGTTCGAATTCAAATAGCGCAAGGTCGACTATGTTGGCTTGCTTGTTCGCCACTCAAGAATTGGCCATGGCTAGAGTGCTATCATCCTCACCGGCTGGGTTAGATGTCATTTGCATCGAGTGGATGGGTAGCTGTACCAAGGCGACAACACCTTGGGCTGGTTCACTTTGGATAGAAACCTCACCTTGGTGTTCCGTCACAATGCGCCAGCACTTGCTCAGTCCAAAACCCAATCCGCGTCCTGCTTCGCGACCGCTGAAAAAGGGATCAAAGATGTGCGGCAGAATCTCTTTGGGGATTCCTGGTCCGTTGTCGCGAATTTCTACATAAGCCCAGCCGTCAGAAGCTCCCACAGCAACAGCTATCTCTGTGCCATCATCGATCGCTTCAAGACTATTTTGAATAATCGCTCGTAAAGCAATCTCGATCTGCACGACATCGACACTAACAGTAGGATCCTCATGAATGACGAATGCAATTGGAATCGCACGACCTTGAGCTTCTTGTTTTGCCTCTTCGACAATAGTCTCGGCGATCGTGGCTAATAAGGTTGGTTCGTGTTTCATGGCGGGTGGTCGAGCAAACAACATTAAGTCGGAAATCATTTCGTGGGCACGCATGGCAGAACGGTGCATCGTTTCGAGTGCCTTCCGCTTATCAGGATCATCTTCTCGTTTGAGAAGTGTCTGAGCCCGAAGTGCGATGTTTGCCAAAGGGTTGTTTATCTCATGGCTAGCGCCGTAAGCCAGTTCCTTCATGGCATCCAACTTGGCGCGTTGAAGCTCACTGTCAAAACGTTGACGAAACAGGTTGTAAGATGCCTCGCGTCCCGCGTTATAAGCAATTTGATAAATCTTGCGAGTATTACGATTAGAAGCCCGCCGAGGACGTCGACGAGCTTTCTTTTCAGGGAAACTCCCTTTGTATGGCAAGATAGGACGGCGGCGGCTGAATCGGCACATAGGTTCAATTTTCCAATGGGCCAACTCAGGAGCTAGCTCCTGAGCTTCAGCCAGCTTGTTGCAATTAGCCCGCAGGAGCCGCCTCTACGTCCAGCAGCTGACAAACTCTTGCGGTCAGCGTGTCGACATCAAACGGCTTCTTAAGGAAATCATTAGCACCAGCATCACGTAGCTGCTGAATCCGATCCTCTTCGACCATACCACTGATGCAAACGATACGGACATCGTCCATCGTCGAGTCGCTACGGACAAGTTGACAGACCTCCATCCCGTTGATATCAGGTAGCATAATATCAAGCACGACCAAGTCAGGACGAAACTCCTTGATCATCATGCCGGCACCAAAACCGTTGTTGACTGAGCGAACATCAAATCGTCCGTCACGTTCGAAATGATCAACGAGCAAATCAACCAAGTCTTGATCGTCGTCTACGATCAATAGCTTCCGACGACCACTGTCCAACGCATCGGTTGGAATGCCATTGTCACGCATAAATGCGTATAACTGGTCACGTGGAATACGGCGAAAACGGCTTCCAGGTACACGGAATCCCTTGAGCTGTCCCGAATCGAAACAGCGAATGATGGTTTGCTGGCTGACCTTACAGATCTTAGCGGCTTCACCAGTAGTAAAGACGGTCTTCATGGCCTGAACCACCTCTCTCCATAGTTGATGGTACGATGTCGTAAAATGAGGCGATCCTTGCCAACGCTCAACTGCTAGCAGGATAATCTGCCCAAGTTGTGCGGCTCGAATGCCGTCTTGTTTGTCCAATAATACAGATAATCAAATCTTAGAGTCGGAGTAAACTTTTTCTGATTACCGCCAACTAACGTAGCTTTGCAAACCTTCGCGATTCTGCAAACGTCAGTTTTAACCAAAACTTCCGTAGCTACCCTAATTACCTGATGCATTGAATTATAGAGGTCGTGACTCTAACGTCAACATCGGATGATTCACCCTATCTCTATCCGATATAACAACTTAGATACAAACCCCCATATCGCGGGTAAAATTAATTTGGCAAAACCACCTCCAACCCAAACAACCCATTTTAACAGCGTCGGGTTTTCAGCGTTTCAAATGTGCCATCAGTAGTGCCACATCTGCTGGCGTTACGCCACTAACTCGACTTGCTTGGGCCAAGTCCGTTGGTCGTATACGAGAAAGTTTCTCCCTGGCTTCGTGGCGCATTTGTCCCAGACGATCATAATCGAAGTTCTCAGGGATTCGCTTGTCAGCCAAACGTTGCTGTCGCTCAACTTCCGCCTGCTGACGAGCGATGTATCCAGCATACTTGGTGTCGTTCAAAGCTTGATCAATCGCGTCAGCATCAGCTGCCAACAGCTCTGCTTTCACCTCAGCATCGGCCAGGCCTGCCATGCCTTGCCAATCCATTTCAGGGCGTCGCAACTGCTCGGCAAGAGAGCGCCCTTCATGACGGTTTTTTTCAAGTAAATGAGCAAGACGATCGATCTGATCAGTCTTTTGTCGTAATCGCTCTGCCCGGTCCGCAGACACCAAACCACAACGTTCGCCCACAGGCGTTAGCCGTCGATCTGCATTGTCATGTCGCAGCAACAAACGATACTCGGCTCGGCTGGTGAACATTCGATACGGTTCATCAACACCACTAGTGACCAGATCATCAATCAGTACGCCGATGTAGGCTTCATCGCGTGACAGAACCAAAGGTTCACGGTCGGCAACTTTCAACGCGGCATTTGCTCCAGCTATCAAGCCCTGAGCTCCAGCTTCCTCATAACCTGTTGTACCATTGATTTGACCAGCAAAATAAAGGCCTTCAATGCCTTTGGTCTCAAGCGTTACTTTCAATTGTTCGGGCGGTGCATAATCGTACTCAACGGCATAGCCATAGCGCATGATCTCTGCTTGCTCACAACCAGGAATCATTCGGAACATCTGATCCTGAACATCACGCGGCAAACTGGTCGATACACCGTTTACGTACACTTCTAGCGTGTTACGACCTTCGGGCTCAAGAAAGAGTTGATGTTGTTCTTTATCGGCGAAGCGAACGATCTTATCTTCAATTGATGGACAATACCGTGGACCACTGCTATTGATCTGTCCACAGTACATCGGAGCCCGTGAAAGATTATCACGTATGAGTTGATGCACCTCGGGTGTTGTGTAGGTGATGTAACAAGGGACCTGAGGCTCCGTGATCGGAGGCGACATAAACGAGAACGGTTGTGGTTCATCATCACCTGGCTGAAGCTCGCATCGATTAAAATCAATGGTCCGTGCATTCAGGCGAGGTGGCGTTCCTGTTTTGAATCGCTCGAGCTGAAAACCTAATGAGGTTAACGAGTGGCTGATGCCCGCCGTAGTCCCTTCACCTGCCCTACCACCTGCCGTCTTTGCTTCGCCCGTATGCATTAAGGCTTGCAGGAAGGTACCCGTCGTAAGAATGACTGCTTTCGCCCGGTAGGTTGCATCCCCTTTTACCCTAACACCGACGATTCGGTCATCCTCGACAAGCAGATCTTCGACCGCTTCTTGACGCAAGCTTAGGTTTTCTTGTTCTTCGACAATTCGCTTGATTTCATTTTGATACGCCTTCTTGTCCGCTTGAGCCCGTGGGCTGTGCATGGCAGGACCTTTGCGGCGATTGAGCAAGCGGAACTGGATTCCCGTCTTATCGATGGCAATTCCCATCGCTCCGCCGAGGGCATCAATCTCGCGCACAATCTGCCCCTTACCGACGCCACCAATCGCCGGATTGCAGCTCATTTGCCCAACCGTATCAAGATTCGTCGTGAGCAAAGCGGTCCGCGCACCAATGCGTGCCGATGCGAGTGCGGCCTCGGTTCCTGCATGGCCAGCGCCGATGACTAACACATCGTATTCGTAGGGAGATTTCGTGGCGTGGTTGATATCTTCTGACATAGTCATAGATTAAGCAAATGGCCTGAATTCGGCTATCGGCTCGCTGATAGAATCCTTCAATAAAACGACCACCGTTGGACTTAATCCGTGGCAAAAAAAGCAAAACTGGAACGCTGTTCATGGGCAGAAGTCTGCGAACTGGACAAACACTACCACGACACCGAATGGGGCGTACCCGTTCACAACGACAACCACCTGTTTGAAATGCTGACGCTCGAAGGAGCTCAAGCGGGGCTATCATGGAGCACGATTCTCGCGAAACGCGAAGGGTATCGACGGCTTTTTGCTGGTTTCGATCCGAAGAAGGTCGCACGCTTTACGGAAAAACGGATCGAGAAGTTGCTAGTTGATCCCTCGATTGTACGACACCGAGGCAAGATCGAATCGACAGTCAACAACGCTCGCTGCGTACTGGAGATTCAAGAAGAAATTGGTTCACTCGATATCTATCTCTGGTCGTTCGTCGATGGTAAACCAATTCAGAATCGATTTAAGCGAATGCAAGAAGTTCCCGCTGAGACCGATATCTCCAAACGAATGAGCAAAGAACTAAAACGCCGAGGCTTCCGATTTGTCGGGCCAACCACCTGCTATGCCTTCATGCAAGCCGCAGGACTAGTAAATGACCATTTAGTGAGCTGCCATCGCTATGAAATTTGCCGTCAACTGTCAGCTTAAAGTTGCAAACAGCGCATCGGTTTGGCTCGGAGTGCCGACCGAAATACGGAGGCCTTCAAACGGCTGACCTTGCCATTGGTAGGTCATGTATCGAACCAAAATGCCAGCCGCTTTTAGCTTTTCATAGATCGCTTGGTGATCACCACTTGGGTGGGTACACCACACGAAATTCGCTTCAGAAGGAATCGTGTCGAAACCAGCCGATTGCAAGCCGGCATCCAATCGATCTCGCTCTCTCTTCACCTTAGTAAGGTTTTCTTCAAGCCAATCCTGATCATCAATCGCAGCAGTTGCAGCAGCAATTGAAAGGGCATCGCAGTTGTAACTATCACGCACTTTGTGCAGCTGCTCAATTACCTGAGGCTGCGCTACTAAGTAGCCAAACCGAAGCCCCGCTAAACCGTAGCTTTTGGAAAGCGTTCGGCTGACCATGATCCTTTCATCTTGGCTAATAAGCTGCATACAGTTCGTCGTAGCAAAATCGCCATACGCTTCATCAACCAACAAAGGCCAATTGATCGCCTCACTCAGCTTTGCAACTTGATCAGGTGAAAGGAGAGTCCCTGAAGGGCTGTTAGGATTTGCTAAGTAACTCAGACAGACATCTTCTGAATCTGCGGTAAAGCTGTCGCTAAGAGTCCAGTCCGATTCATAGTCAACCACATCAGCCACGACGCCTTGAATCTGTGCGAGCGTCTTGTAGAGCGAGTAGCTTGGCATGGCAAAACGGACCGCTTTGCGCTGATCGACAAAGGCTCTAGTAACAATCGTCAGAATGTCGTCACTTCCGTTACCGCAAAGAATCCAATCGGGTGTGATGTCTGGATTGTCTTTTGACAAAACTTCTGCAGCTCTGACGCGAAAGGCTGTTGCCGTTGCGTCGGGATAGCGACTAAGAGAATCAACCGCTCCTGCAATGGCAGGTCCTACCTTGGGCGAAGCGGGGTACGGGTTCTCATTCGTGTTGAGCTTTACGACCTTGGTACCACGAGGCTGCTCACCTGGAACATAGCCTGTCATCTGCTCGATATCTTTTCTAACCATGATGTCTGGCTGCTTACTTCTCTTGGCGGATGGTAATGGCTCGAGCGTGTCCCGTTAGCCCCTCAACGTTTGCTAGACGAACGATGTCGTCTGAGTTGGCTTTTAAGTCTGACTCGGTCAATGCAATCACACTGTTTGAACGCAAGAAATCGTTACTACACAGTCCATTGGCAAAGCGAGCTGTCGCTCCCGTTGGCAAAACGTGGGACGGCCCCGCTGCGTAATCGCCCGAAGGGACAGGGCTGTATGGCCCAAGAAAAACGGCGCCTGCGCAACGGACCTGATCAAGCAATTCCTCAGGATCTGAGCAAGCGATATGTAAATGTTCCGTAGACAATTCATCGCATAGCTCAGCAGCCTGATTGCGATCTTCGACTACAATCAAAGCGCCGAAGTTTTTCAGAGATTGTCGAGTCAGATCGCCACGATCTAATATCTGAAGCTGATTTTCAAGCTCAACAAGAACATCATTCACAAGCGATTCGTGCCAAGTAATCAATACCGCTGATCCTGGCGAATGCTCTGCCTGGGCAATCAAATCCGCGGCGGCATAGGCTGCGGGAGTTGTCTCATCAGCAACAACAATCACTTCGCTCGGTCCGGCAATCGAATCGATGTCGACCGTCCCAAAGACGTGACGCTTCGCTAAAGCTACAAACAAGTTGCCTGGGCCAACGATCTTGTCGACCTGCGGTACCAAGTCATCGCAACCGTAGGCTAAGGCGGCTACGGCTTGCGCTCCACCCATACGGTAGACTTCCTTGATGTCGAGCTCATGACAGGTTGCCAAAAGATCTACATTGTAGCTGCCAAATTTTGTTGGGGGCGCAACAACGGCAAGCTGCTCAACCCCGGCTGCCTGGGCGGGGACTGCCGTATGCAATACCGTCGAAGGATATGCCGCAGCGCCACCCGGAACGCAAAGGCCAGCTCGACGAAGTGGCAAGTAACGCTGACGCAAGTAACCCCCACCAGGTAATTCGACACGCACATCGGAGTGAAGAATCGCTTCTTGAAAACGCATCAGGTTACTGCGAATCTGACGAATTGTCTTAAGCAGGTCTGGATCGGCCTTCGAGTGAGCTTCGGCAAGTTCCTCTTCTGAAACCCGCAATGAAGCTGCGGATAGCTCGGCTCCATCGAGCTTGGCGGTGTAGTTTAGAACCGCCTCGATGCCTTGGTTATTTACATCGTCGCATATGCGTTCAACCACTTCGGCAGGTGTCAGAGGATCGCCGAAAACCTCAATGGTTTTCTTACGTCCAGCTTCGGAGACAACATTCCCTTCCGGCGCAAGCTTCTGCCTCAGCTCGTCGATTTCCTCGCGGGCTTCGGGATTACGGGCATCAATTACTGAAATAAGCTTATTCATGGCAATTGGTATACCTAGCGAGACAGTCGAGTCCCAGTGGCTGTTCGGCTTGCGAAGGGGTCAATTTGGACAATTGACGTTACAGAAAGCCGCAATGATATCTATTTCGCACTACCGGCGGTGCTACTTTGACTTCTTTTCTGCGGCTACGAACACTGACTAAACCTGCTGCACACCCCTAACCCGTTACTCCGAAATGCTTTAAGTAAAATCCGATAGTTTTGGCACACGGGTAGCTTATTAGGTTTGGCAAGAGCCGAGCAAACGACTCGGTCGCAATTCCCAAAAAACTCTCTCTGAAGGAAACCCAGCCATGTCCCGCCAAATCATCACCGCTCTTGTTGCTGTTGCCGTTGTCGCCTCCACTGCTGCTGTTGAAGCTGGCGGTTGCAAGAAGCGAGTCATCCACCCACCACAACCAATCGTTCACCCACCCGTAGTTCATCCCCCTGTTGTTCATCCGCCCGTCGTACGACCAATCCACAACACTTACTACTTCGGCATGAGTGTTGAACTTCGCCAAACCCAACATGGCCAAGGCTTACGAGTCGCAAGCATCACCCACTACAGCCCTGCATGGCACGCTGGCCTAGAAGTTGGCGACGTCATCATGTACTCCAACAACCAACACTTCGCCTACGCTCGTGACAATCAAGAAGGGGCTCGCATGCTACAAGATTCGGTCAGCCAAGGTGGTGCCCCAGTCCTAACCGCTGCTGCAACTGCAACCCGATTGGTTTCGCAACCTCAAGCGACCGCCCAAGCATCACTATACGTTCTTGATTCCCGCACCGGTCAGTTGACCATGGTTCAAGCTTACCCACAAGTTCGCGGCGGCGGAGCACCTGTTCCAACCGCAACAGCACTTGCTCAATGAAACCTTTCATAGCACAGCAACGCTTGGCTTAGAGAGAGGCCTTTCAAAGCGGGATGAGTCCTAGGACTTGTCCCGCTTATTTCGTATGCCTTCTACAATCTGAAATCTACACCAGACCGGCAAGTTCAGTTGCTTTGGCCACACGCTCAATGCCTAGCATGAAAGCAGTTGTTCGCAGTGGCAACTCTTTCTCTTTTGATCGATCCCAAACAGAGTCAAACGCAGCGGCAAGTTTGTGCTCTAGCTCGCTACGTACCCGGTCGAGCGACCATTGATAGAACTGACGATTCTGCGCCCATTCAAAGTAACTCACAGTCACACCGCCTGCGTTGGCAAGAATGTCTGGCAGAACGATGATTCCCCTATCAAATAGCACTTTATCAGCCGTTGGTGTGATTGGACCGTTAGCTGCTTCGATAATAATCGGGGCCTTAACTCGCTCGACGTTCTCTTCATTAATCACGCCACCGATTGCAGCAGGAATGAGAATATCGACATCAAGCTCAAGTAGTTCATCACCGGGTATCGCCTTCCCTTTGCCGTAACCTTCCAAACGGTTTCCATTCGTATTGCAATGACGCATCGCATCGTACACATCAAGTCCGTCAGGATCGTAAACGGCACAAGTGTGATCACTTAAGGCAACGACTTTGCACTCGGCGTCATGCAAAAACTTGGCTGCGTGGGAACCAACGTTACCGAACCCTTGAATCGCAACCGTCGATCCAGGAATCCGCTTGCCGAGCCGACTCAGTACTTTCACAGTTAACAAACCTACACCACGGCCAGTTGCTTCTTCACGCCCGGGTATGCCGTAATGCTCAACTGGCTTGCCTGTGACAACGCCTGGATTAAATCCTTCGTATCGGCTGTATTGGTTCATGAACCACGACATTTCACGATGATTGGTTCCCATATCGGGAGCTGGGATGTCACTGTCGGGCCCGATCACGTGTCGGATTTTATCGACAAAAAGCCTGGTCAGTTTTTCGCGTTCTAATTCGCTAAGCGTGCGTGCTTCGACCGAGATTCCCCCTTTGGCTCCCCCATAAGGAATATCAACAACAGCAGTTTTCCAAGTCATCAGCGATGCCAGCGCCCGAACTTCATCCAGATCAACATGGTGGTGATAACGTAGTCCCCCCTTCATAGGGCCACGAGCACTGTTGTGCTGAACACGATATCCGATGAGTGTTTCAATGCCCCCGTCATCCCTGAGCAAAGGAAGCTGGACCGTCACTTCCCTTTCAGGCGTAATAAGCAGCGTACGAGTTTGCTCGTCGAGTCCAAGCTCGTCTGCCGCTAGGTTGAAGTACATTTGTACCGCTTCAAAAGACTTCATAATGTTCCGGATGGGTAAAAGAGGTAATGATTTGCGAGCTCAAGATCTTCTCGGAGTTGCCTGCTAACAGCAACAGCAAAATCAAATTGGTTTGCTAGCTTTGGGCTAAGCCGGCGAAGAACTCATAGCATGTTGATCGAAACCAACCTAAAATAAGAGTATGAAAAGGTACTCTCTTCTGTCGCCATTTGTTGCCCAGCACAACCTTTATGGTTTATCGGCTGGCAAACGCGTGATGGTTTTAAGCGTTTTAGTGTTTTTAGCACCAGGCTGTGGCAAACCGACACCCAGTCCTACGCCCAATGAACCGACAAGTTCACAAGCCGATACGCAGATGATCGAATCGGACAATTCGCCGCAGCCCGAGACAAACTACCTCTCGGACGACGGCACCACGCTTTGGGCTCGACCGGTAAGTGGAGTTGAACTTGATCTGACAGGAACTGCCGAGGATACCGAATCGGTCCTCTTTCTACGCAGCGGGGAATTCTTCTCGAACGAAGAAGGAAAACGAATCTGGCAAGCACTCGGCCCTGCCGGCGATCTAGCGCTTAGCAGCCTTACTGCGATGGCAGGCAAGCCAGTTGAAGAGACCAAACGGATAGTCGTCAGCCTAGGACCCGGCGAAGATTATGGAACACCAAATGTTTCCGTCGCCGTTGATGCGGAAGCAACCGATGATTTGCCCCTGCTACGTCGTGAAATAGAAATGCTTGCTGCCGCAATGCCGAACGACATGCACATTGTCTTTCTTTTCTCGCCCAAGTTTCTGCTAGGCGATGGGGGAGGACTCTTCGTCGA
The DNA here is from genome assembly GCA_965263145.1 of Botrimarina sp. Classification (GTDB taxonomy): domain Bacteria; phylum Planctomycetota; class Planctomycetia; order Pirellulales; family Lacipirellulaceae; genus CAYGQU01. The sequence goes on along the minus strand of OZ253585.1, from coordinate 3,514,198 downwards.
AGCATGGAATCCATTGCGAGATTTGCTGACGGATCTCGCTGGCGAAGATTGGCAAGCGGCTGCTTTGGGGATTCATGTTGGTGAGTCCTTCTATTGGGAACTGCGCATCGTCGGTACGGCCGCGACTCGAGAGACGACTTTGTCGCGTACCCTACGGAAAGAATCCGGCGATTGGCCCAAAGCTATTCAAGCGATAATTGCGAGCCAAGCTTGGCCCAATTACTCGAACAAAATAATCGCAAGATCGCCGAAAATGTTTGAACAATTGGCCACCTACACCCGGGCAGGCACTGAAGGGCGGCAAGTGGTGCTGAATGGCTATCTGCCAAAGTCGGCGGGTCATAACTTGGTGCTCGCCTCGGAATTGCTTCTCGCTGGTTTAGGACAACCGGTCGAAGGTACGGCCACCCCCCAGATTGCTTCAGTTGACCAGCAGCCGAAATCCTTGGAAGAGCGACTCTCCGACCCCGTCAGCCTGCAATTCCGACGTGAATCGTTAGAAACGGCCCTTCAGCTTTTGTCAAATGCGACGAATATTCCAATCCAGATCGAGGGGCGTGACCTACAGTTAGAAGGTATCACGCGTAATCAGATGTTGGGACTCGACGAGCAAGGAAAAGCTGCTCGTGAGGTGCTCGTCCAAATCTTACGACGCGCGAACCCGGACCCACTCGCCCAGGGGCCACGTGATGAACGCCAGAAGTTGATCTTCGTCGTTCGCCAAGGTGCTGAGGGACCGGTGATTCACATCACCACCCGATCATCGGCCATGGGTCGCAACGAAACGATTGATACCGCTTTCCGAGGCGAATCAAAGAAATAAACTTCCGGAATATAACGCCACTTGAATACGAACTTCCCTTCGTGGCCCTGATTGGCAAAACGAAAACAACTTCCCCATTCCCCCCGCCCGACGTGACACCTTTTCAAGTCCAATGTGAAACTTGCAAAACGTCACTAAGCGTGCGCGAACCGGGATTCATTGGCCAAGTACATGCCTGCCCTAAATGTGGCAGCATGGTTTTCATCACTCCACCAAACACACCTCAGCCAGAAGACACAACCAACGAAGTTCATTCTGCTCATGCTACTCCACCCGCTGCTAGCGAATCGACATTCCTTGGGCTTGGTGATACGCTAGTCGAAACTTCTGATAACCAAACGCACGCCAATAATCAGGCTGATCAAGCGGTTGCGACCCAAGAGGTTGAGCAAGAGGTCATCGAGCATGCGGCCCCGGAACCTGAAATCGCCCGCTTCGTACTCCCGGGAGGAGCGGCGGTTTGGATCACAGGAATATCACTCGCCTTGACCATTGGTTTGGTGCTCTATGCGACAACGACTAGTTCACCAACTGAAGAATTAGCTCAGTCAGCAAAAGAACAAGCTTCAGAACTACCCAGCGAACCAACCAAAGACTTGGAAGCTGAGCCAGCAACTGACTCAGAAGAAACCGCTCACGTCAGTGTAGAGACCACCGAGGTATCAGTAGCTGAATCAGAAGCTCCTGTCCTTAGCGAAGAAGATTTTACGCTACCAGATCCACCAACTGACTTAGCAGACGAAGAACCAAAAGAGCAAGAAACTGATCTAGCGGCAAATCCAGTCATTACTCCAATAGAAATCGAACAGCCTGAGCCGGCGGCCGACTACACGAATGTTCCAGCGTCAGCCGATCCGCTTGATTATGATCCGACAGCATTCGATATGGCGTTGATAGGTTCGTCCGATAATTCAGCCGCTAGCAAAACGGTCAGCCATACAACCAATCGTCCGGTCAGCGAAGCAGAAACCATCGCCATGCTTCCACGTGAGAACGTTCGCAAGCAAGCGACCAAAGTGACGATCCTCGAAAGAAACCCATTAGAGTTGAGTGCGGAGGAAAATCTTGCCAATCCGCTTCCAGAAGTCGATCTCAAACAGATCCCTGTCTCTGATGCGATGGTGCTCTTCACCAACCTGACCGGCACGCCGATTAGCACCACCCCTGCCGCGCTGCGTTATGCTGCCATTGATGCCAACCAAAAGATCAATATCCAAGGGGTTGGAATTCCGGTAGCAGATATTCTCAACAAAGCTTTAGCCTCAGCTCGCTTATCTCTTTCGACCGAAGGCCAACATGGATTGATAGTTCGCGAAGGGGTTGAATCAGAAAGCAGCGTGACGCATAAGCTCGGCGACATACATGCCCCTGGTAATTCGAATTCACTGACTGATGAACATCTTAAACTTTTGCAGGCTTATTCAAATCAACCAATCAAGCTAGATGCGAAAGGCAATTTGCCGCTGACCCAATCGAAGCGTCAGCAGTTTGATCTGTTGATTTTGGCGGAACGAATCCGATTAGCTCGTGGCCTGCCGACCACAAGTAAGTATCCCAAACGGCTTCTCTCTATCGAACCGCTCTATGCCCAGCTGGCACCCGTTCTCGAACGGAAAACGACGTTCAATTTTGTCTCAGCCACCCGTTTCGGAGCGTTGAATGATCATTTATCTCAAGCAACCGGTTTAACGGTGTTAGTCGATTGGCCCGCACTCGCAGAGGTTGGCCTCAGCCCCAATACCACCATGACCGCACTAGCAGACAATTGCACATGGACGGAAGCCTTGGACGGACTTCTTGGAAAATTGCAACTCGGTTGGGCTCCTATTGATGGCAAAACGCTTTGGATCAGCTCAAAGTCAGCCGACCAATCGCGATTCTTTACCGAATTCTATCCTGGCATGCCAAAGCAGAAAGCAGATTCGCTTGCTGATTCGTATGCTGACCTGATTGTGGTCTATGACGAACCGTCAAGAACCACAATCGTCCACGCCAACTCGGCGACACAACGAGCCGCTTATCAGCTTTGGCTTAGCCAGTAGTTAGCCCTCGTTTATAACCAAGCTCTTAAAGCGTTCGGTCAACTGCCTCAGCAACGCGACGGCATTCGCCCATCATCTTGTCAAATGCATCGAAGCAGAGCGTTTGGTAACCATCACTTTTAGCATTCTCAGGATCGGGATGTACTTCGACGATCACCCCATCGGCACCAGCAGCAATTGCGGCCTTCGCCATCGCTGGAACCAAGCTCGTATGCCCCGTGCCGTGACTCGGGTCAATCACGACTGGCAAGTGAGTCTTTTGTTGCAGGTACGGAACCGTTGCTAGTGGCAAGGTGAACCGAGTGTGAGCTTCGAACGTTCGGATACCACGCTCGCAGATCATCACGTTACCGTTGCCACCATCAAGCACATACTCAGCAGCAAGCAAGGTTTCATCAATCGTTGCGCTTGGGCCACGCTTTAGCAGCACAGCAGCGTTGCTCTTTCCGCAGGCTTCCAGCAATCGGTAGTTCTGCATGTTACGGGCACCGATTTGCAATACGTCAGCGTACTTCGAAACGAGTTCGACATCCTCTGGCGAAACAACTTCGGTCACGATCGCCAAGCCAGTCTCTTCGCGTGCCGTGGCGAGCAACTTCAAACCCTCTTCCTTCATCCCCTGGAAGCTATAAGGACTCGTACGTGGTTTGAAGGCGCCACCACGCAACGCGGTTGCTCCCGACTTCTTAACTGCCTTAGCGGTTTCAACAATTTGCTCTTCGCTTTCAACGCTGCAAGGACCGGCAATCATACCGATCTGCTTGCCGCCGATCTCAAGCGAGCCCGCTTTAATGACGGAAGTCTCCGTATGGGCTTCACGACTAGCCAGTTTGTAGGGTGCCAAGACTGGCATTACGTTATCGACGCCAGGGGCACTTTCTAACGCTCGGACTCCCTGCACTCGCTCGTCACCGATCGCGGCAACAACGGTCCTTTCGGTCCCACGGAGCACGTTTGCCTTCAGGCCGAGCTGCTCGACATGCTCAACCAAATGGTTCAATTCATCTTCCGTGGCGGTGGTTTTCATCACGATAATCATCTTGTTCGGGCCTGTTTGGTTGTGAGGATTCGGTTGGCTAGTTCACGGTTCGGAAAATAAAAAAGCCCCGAAAACCGGCTTGGGTTCTCGGGGCTTTGGTGTCTTAAGCTGTTATTAGCTGAGTAGTTATGACACGCTCATCGGCCCCGAGTTCTTAAAAAAGAACCGGGTAAATGTAAACCGATAGCTTGGCCAGTACGAAATACTCATAGTTCTCAGTATCGACACGACCTGAGAGTTTGACAAGTAAAAAAATGGGACGCTCGACAAGAAAAATAAGACCACGTAACCGACCAGTTAGCTTTTCAACCCAAAGTCCTCTATTCCACGCACTTGCTGGAGGGCTAAGATGGAAACAACCCCTTAGGCTCATAAACATGACACCTACTCTCTACCGATTCGCCAGCCTCCTTGCACTCCCTGCCCTCTTTGCCATGACCGACCAAGCTGCTCATTCTGCCGAACTCAAAACTGCCACCCTCGGAAGTGGATGCTTCTGGTGCACCGAGGCAGTCTTCGATGCGACCGAAGGAGTCAGTTCGGCCAAGTCGGGCTATGCCGGCGGACTGAATCCGAACCCGACCTACGAAGCAGTTTGCACTGGCACCACCGGGCACGCCGAAGTAGTGCAGGTCGAATACGATCCGGCCGTGATCAGCTACAAGGACTTGCTGCAGATTTTCTTCCGCACGCACGATCCAACCACGCTCAACCGCCAAGGTGCCGATGTTGGAACGCAATATCGCTCGGTCATCTATTACCATGACGATGAGCAAAAGAAGATCGCCGAAGAAGTAAAGCAGGCACTCAATGAATCGGGCGCCTACAATTCGCCAATCGTCACGGAGATCAGCCCCGCTGCCGTCTTCTACGAAGCTGAGGCGTATCACCAGAATTACTTTGCCCGCAATCCAACCCAAGGTTACTGCCAAGCGGTAATCGGCCCGAAGATCGACAAGTTCAAGAAGGCGTTCGCCGACCGCTTGAAGGACGATTCCAAGAAAGAAGCCGAGTGAGTAAGATGAAAACAATCACCAGCAAGAACATGTTCGCCTGGATCACGACCGCCACGCTTTGCCTAGTAGCATTAGGAACCTTCACCATGGCAACTGCCGAAGAGCCCCAAAACCAAGAACCGCTCGATCCTGAAACCACCGATTGGAGCAAAGTAGATTGGAAGTCTCGTCTAACGGCTGAGCAATACAAAGTGACTCGCAAAGCGGGCACCGAAAAGCCATTCAAGAACGAGTACTGGGATAACAAACGCAAGGGCATTTACCAATGCATCTGCTGCGGCGTTCCCCTCTATTCATCTGAGGCTAAGTACAAGTCAGGCACCGGCTGGCCAAGCTTCTATCAGCCACTGAGCAAGAAAGCGGTCTCCGAACATGAAGACCGAAGCTGGTTCAGCGTCCGCACCGAAATTCGCTGCTCCCTCTGCGACGCCCACATCGGCCACGTCTTCGAAGATGGCCCCGAGCCCACCGGCAAAAGGTACTGCATGAACTCCGCAGCGATGAAATTTGTACCGGCAGAGGAAGCAGAAACGGGTGAGGAGAAGGCGGGGGAGTAAGGGCTTAGTTAAACAATTTTTCGACAGCCTTTTCTCGCAACTTTTCGAAAACACCTTTTACCTTTCCCTGCTCGAGAATATCATCCGGAGTACCCCACTTTTTATCAGGGCCAGGTGAACCTACTAAGAATTGCTTGGGCTTTTCTTTGTCGTATTCAAAAACGTACGCGGAGCCCCAGAGATCCTTTTCAGATAAATCACACGCCGGTGGCCAAATCAAGTTGCCATCAGGCGTAAGGTCTGCCTCAATCTTATCGCACATCAAAATCATCTGTGCTTGTGTTCGTACAATTTTTTCTTGAGTACGTTCTTCATACCAAGATTTAAAGCTCATCCAAGTGATTGTAGAAATCAGAATGAGAGCAAGTGCTATCCAAAAATAGCATACACCCCATTCCCACTTTGCATCAAAAGCTTGTCTGCCTTCAACATCATCAAGTTTATACAGAGCTCTCTTCAGTGCTTCTTTCACTACAAAAGAAACTGAATGAACAACAATTTGGATAAGATCGCCCATACCCGCGAAAAAATCTGCAATCATGAATGCTCTCATCTACCAGTAGGATGCATGTCATAGACACTGAAGACATCATTTAGACAGAAAAGCACCAGAGGCCAAAAAGGGTTACACCGAGTACAACAAAGGCTGCCAACATAAAAACAGTACCGTACCAATCCCAGGTCTCGTACAGTTTATTTTTGCTGTCGACATCGTCCTTATCGTATAGCAAAAAGCATGCGATCTCTTTCAGTGCGAAGAACAAAACCTTGATGAGAGCTCCCATTTTTAACTCGATCCCATTCTTACCTAAAAAGAATCACCCAGGGTCATAACCTAAGTTTGGCGACAACCATCGCTCCGCCTCCGCGAGGCTGATCCCTTTGCGCTTCGCGTAGTTTTCCACTTGTTCGCGGGTGACTCGGTCGACGGCGAAGTAGCGGGCTTCGGGGTGCGCGAAGTAGAGGCCGCTCACGCTTGCCGCGGGGTGCATCGCGTAGGACTCGGTCAGGGTGATACCGGTGGTGGCTTCGGCATCTAGCAGGTTGAACAAGGTGCGCTTTTCGGTGTGGTCTGGTTGAGCGGGATAACCGGCGGCGGGGCGGATGCCTCGGTAACGCTCGGCGATCAATTCGTCGTTCGTGAACGACTCTTCATTGCCGTACCCCCACTCTTTGCGAGCCTTGGCATGCAGGCACTCGGCAAACGCTTCGGCTAGTCGGTCGGCAAGGGCTTTGACGAGAATCGAATTGTAATCGTCATGATCAGCATCGTACTTCGCAGCCAAGTCATCGCAACCAAGGCCAGCCGTTACGGCAAAGCCGCCGAGGTGATCCTGGCGTCCCGATTCAATCGGAGCGATGTAATCCGACAGTGAACGGAAATCGCTTTGACCTTTTCGCTCCCACTGTTGACGAAGCGTGTGCATTCGGCAACGTTCGGCGGTGCGGCTTTCGTCAGTATAAACGACAATCTCTTCGCCAATGGTTGCGGCAGGGAAGAAACCATAAACCGCTTTAGCGGTCAGTAGCTTCTCGCTAATGATCTGGTCAAGCATCTCTTGAGCATCATCAAAGAGTCGCTTCGCTTCGGTCCCGACAACTTCATCCTCAAAGATGCGTGGGTATTTGCCACGTAGCTCCCAAGTGAGGAAGAACGGGGACCAATCGATGAATTCACGCAGCTCGGTGAGTGGGAAATCTTCGAGCACACGCGTGCCGGTAAACTCGGGCGTCGGGATATCGACCGACGTCCAATCGGTTGCGAACCGTTTTGCTTGAGCTTCTGCAAACGGAACGAGTTTAACCTCTTGGCGTTTGTTGTAGCTGGCAACCAGATCCGCTTGCTTCTTTTTGTTATCCGCTTCAAAGGTTTCGCGTGTTTCTGGATTGAGAAGTTTCTCAACCACGCCAACAGACCGCGAGGCATCAAGGACGTGCGTCACGCCGCCGTCATAATGGGGCGCAATTTTTACGGCCGTATGCTTTGCGCTTGTCGTTGCCCCACCGATAAGGAGCGGCGTATTCATTTCAAGCCGATCCATTTCGCGTGCAACGTGGACCATCTCGTCGAGGCTCGGAGTAATGAGTCCCGAGAGGCCAATCATGTCGACGCTTTCCTTTTGGGCAACTTCAAGGATTTTTTCAGCTGCAACCATGACGCCCATGTCGATGATTTCATAGTTATTACAGCCGAGCACAACGCCAACAATGTTCTTGCCAATGTCGTGAACGTCTCCTTTGACAGTCGCCATGAGGACTTTGCCGCGGCTGGAACTGGCGTCATCGCTGTTGGCCTTCTCCTCTTCCATATAGGGCAAGAGGTAGGCAACCGCCTTCTTCATCACGCGGGCTGACTTCACGACCTGAGGTAGGAACATCTTGCCGGCGCCGAAGAGGTCGCCGACAACGCTCATGCCATCCATGAGCGGCCCTTCGATGATATGTAGGCAACGATCGTACTTCTGACGCGCTTCCTCAGTGTCTTCATCGATATGCTTGATGATCCCTTTGATCAATGCATGCTTGAGACGTTCTTCAACGGTCCCTTCTCGCCAAGTTTCATCGACGACCGCCTTCTTACCTCCCTGCCCTTTCACCGTTTCAGCAAAGTCGACCAGCCGTTCGGTCGCATCGTCGCGACGGTTAAGGAGGACGTCTTCGACAAGCTCTTTGAGCTGTGGCTCGATCTCGTCGTATACAGCAAGCTGACCTGCATTGACGATGCCCATATCGAGGCCAGCCCGGATCGCGTGATATAGGAAGGCGGAGTGCATCGCTTCGCGGACAACGTCATTGCCGCGGAACGAGAAGCTGATGTTCGAAACACCACCAGAAATTTTCACGCCGGGGCATTCTTCTTTGATTCGGCGTGTGGCGTTGATAAAGTCGAGGGCGTAATTGTTGTGCTCTTCGATACCAGTCGCAACCGTCAGAATATTCGGGTCGAAGATGATATCCTCGGCTGGGAAGTCAGCACCACCTTCTTCGACTGGTTTAATCAGCAATTCGTAAGCGCGTTTGCAGATGCGGACTTTGTTTTCTTCGTCGGCGGCTTGGCCCTCTTCGTCGAACGCCATCACTACAGCTGCTGCACCGTACGAACGGCAAAGCCGAGCACGGCGGATGAACTCTTCTTCGCCATCCTTAAGGCTGATTGAGTTGACAATCGCTTTCCCTTGAACCGACTGAAGACCTGCTTCGAGAACCGACCACTTACTACTGTCAATCATCACCGGTACGGCGGCAATATCCCCTTCGCCGGCAATCAGACGCAAGAACTTGGTCATCTCGGCTTCGGAATCAAGTAGACCTTCGTCCATGTTGATGTCGATAACGTTCGCACCATTTTGGACTTGTTGTCGAGCAACTTCGATCGCTTCGTCGTAATTCTCTTCCTTAATCAGACGGGCAAACTTGCGTGAACCGGTAACGTTGGTCCGTTCGCCGACCATCATAAAGTTGGCTTCGGGGCGCAACTCCATCGACTGCGTACCGCTCAAGCGAAGACGCCCAGGAATGGATGTACGAATGTGAGGTTTTCTATCCTTCAACACCTCAGCCATTGCTGCAATGTGCTCCGGGCCAGTACCACAACAGCCACCAACAATGTTAACCCAGCCATTGTCAGCGTATTCGGCAACCATCTTGGCCATATCTTCAGGCCCGAGATCGAATTGCCCCATCTCATTTGGTAATCCTGCATTCGGATGGCAACTAATCCAGTTAGAGGAAACACGCTGCAACTCTTCCAAGTGGGGTCGCATAATATCAGGACCAAGTGCGCAATTCATGCCGACGGAAAGCATGGGGAAGTGTGCTACCGAATTCCAAAAAGCTTCAACTGCTTGGCCTGATACAAAGGTTCCGCCCCCTTGGTCGAAGGTGGCTGAGATCATAACAGGCACTCGATTACCTGAATCATCAAAATACTTCTCAATAGCAAAGAGGCAAGCTTTGAGATTGAGAGTATCAATCACCGTTTCAGGGAGTAAAAGATCAACTCCTGCTTCGACCATAGCAGCAACTTGGACATAGTAGGAGTCGACCATCTCCATGAAAATTACATCACGAGAACTCGGGTCTTCAACACTGGTAGAGATAGCCATTTGCTTAGAAGTCGGTCCAATCGAACCAGCAACGAAACGGGGCTTGCTCGGATCTTTCTCGGTAAATTCCGCAGCAGCTTGTTTTGCGATCTGTACTGCTGCGGTGTTGATTTCCTTGCATAAAGCAATGGCGTCGTGCCCCGCTGTTTCGAAATCGAAATCAAGCATTCCAATCGGACTGGCACCAAAGGTGTTCGTTTCAATAATATCTGCGCCAGCAGTCAGATACCTTCGGTGGATCTCAAGAATGGCTTCCGGACGGGTAACACATAATAAGTCACCAAAGTTTTTTAAATCCTTGTGATGATTGGCAAAGCGTTCCCCACGAACCTCTTCTTCACCAATTCCAAGCGACTGAATCTGGGTGCCCGTCGCACCGTCAAGCAAAAGAATACGCTCTTGGAGAAGCGACTCAATCAAATCAGTTTTGTCTTCAATCACGGTCGAAAGCATAGATATAGGTCTCGATAATCGGAATCAAGTAATCTGTCATTATCCTCTCATTTGAGGCTTAAGCCTAGCCACATTTTCGACTTACCTGCTTGATACTTACGGCCTGCGCGATAGTGGCGGATGCCTTACGCTTATTCTCAGCTAGAATGGAGCTAGTTCTCCTGGCACGAAGGCACACTAAGGTGACAGTTTGAAGCTTGTTAAAGTTCAGCAACGCTTATGTTCAGCTCCGATTAGGGAGATTGAGAAGAGTGTGCGCGCTGAGCTAGAGAAGCTCGGGCCTGTTCCTCAAGGTTCAATTGCTCTCACCGGCGGAAGCCGAGGCATTGCCAATCAACCGGAAATATTTCGCTCGGTTGGCAGATTGCTTCGCGAACAAGGAGCCGATCCGTTCGTTGCCCCTTGCATGGGATCGCACAACGGTGGTACGGCAGAAGGCCAGAAGGCAATGCTCGAATCGCTCGGCCTTAGTGAAGAAGCAATCGATATGCCAATCCGTTCAAGCATGGACGTTTCTAAGATTGGAACAGTCCGACTAGATTGCAATCGATCAGAGGTCCCTGTCTGGATGGACCGTCATTGCTTTGAAGCAACGGCGGTTCTAGCGATCAACCGAATCAAACTACACACCAGCTTCGGAGGTCCTCCTTACGGTAACCATTGTGAGAGTGGTCTGGTGAAGATGCTGACCGTTGGCATGGGTAAGATTGAAGGGGCCAAAAGCTTTCATGCGGCCAGTACCATCGACAAGCCAAGCATGCTTCGCATGATGGGTGAACAGATCCTTGGCACCGGCAAGATCTGGGGTGGCTTGGCCATTCTAGAAGATGGTTACGACCAAACAGCCGAACTTCATGGCATCACTTCGGGTGAAATCTTAGAGCGTGAACCAAATTTATTAGCACACTATGCCGAGAACTATTATCCACGACTTCCATTTGAATATCTCAACTCTCTGATCGTTGAGGCAATGGGCAAGAACTATAGCGGTACTGGCATGGACGCAAACATCCTCGGTCGTCGTGGGCTAGAAGATTCTGATGACCCCCCTTTGCCGTCAATCAAGTGTGTGGCAGCGCTCGACTTGACGGAGGTATCGCAAGGCAATGCGGTGGGGGTTGGGCTAGCCGATGTGATAACTGAGCGACTTGCTTATAAAATTAATGTTGAAAAGACCAACCTGAACGCTCTCACGGCTGGCGGCCCCGCCAAAGGAGTTGTTCCTCAAGTTGTTAAAAACGACGAGGAAGTTTTCCGTTGGGTAACATCCCAAGCTGGCAATCGTCGATGCGTGGTGATACCCAACACTCTACACTTGGATAAGTTCTACGCTTCGCTCGACTTGTTAGACGAGCTTCAGCAGATGAACCAAATCTCACCTAATCGATTTGAGTTCGGAGAATCGATTGAACTTCTCTTCAAAGAGGGGCAACACTTACTCAGCTGGTAAGCCTCAGTCATCGTCATCGGCAGCACGCCGTTCTTGTTGACGCTGGATATCAAGGGCATATTGCTTCGGGTCGTCGCTTGGCAACCACTCGCGAAGTGCTCGAATCTTCTTTTTTTCACTGCCTAACAAGAGAGACATTGCCTTCGATTTGCCAATTAGCTGATCAACCGCACCTAGTAGATCAGCCTGATCGACGAGACCTTGGCTTGCGTAGTATCGCATTTCGGCAAGTGGGATAAGAGGATCAATGTCTTTCTCCGTAGCAAGCGCATCGATTCGACGCAGGGCTAAACGACTATCCATCTTAACTGGCCAACTGGTTGGAGTTAGTTCATCTTCCAGGTAGTCACTTAATTCCCACTTTAGATTCTTAATGTTCTCGGCAAGCTTAGCTTCAGGCACCATCGTTGAATCGACAACTTTGCCTTCAATGTGATGAATGCGTTGATTACGAAGCAGGTCATAGACTTTGACCTCGACTTCTTTCGACTGACCACTTGATACATACCTAACATCAAAATAGATGAGGACATCTGCCCCAAGTTGAGACGCCTGTTTTTGTGCTTGAGAAACTTCGCTCGCTCCAGAAAGGAGCGTTAAGGAGTCGATATACTGCTCCGTGAGGCTATCTCTTCGATTAGCATTACCATTGAAAGGCTTAGTTTTGATGACTTCAGGTGTAACCTTGTAGGAATGTTGTTCCAGTTCAACAAAAACAGGTTGGGCCTGCCAGCCAAGACGATCCATAAAGTCTCCTCGAGATACTTGAACAGGTACACTGTTTAGAGAACGTCCATTCGCAGAGCCTGAAATTGCCGCGGCGATATGAAGGCCATAGCTGGGACGACGAATACCAGGTATCCACTTGTAATCACGAATCCAAGAAGAGTTTGGCATCCCTGACGCAACCGAGCCTCGGACCCAACGCCAGGCGTCGATTCGTTGCCCAACCAATGAGGCGGAAGAGCCTGCATTCCAGCATGCTTGGCTGAATTTGTCGGCAGTTCGACTGCCAGTTCCAATACGTGTGTTCGTCCCCCCGGAACCACTTATTAAAACATTTCCTGTAGAAACGTCCCCGTCTGACTGGGCAACCTCTGTTGCCATCTCAAGTTCTCCAAAGTCAGCCATATCCAAAGGGACGAGTTCTGACATAGCGTTTACGGATTCCCCACCATCAGCGGTAACCATTTTTCTGAAATGACTTGGGTCCATTCCGCTTGGTATGGCACCCATGAATCCATTGCCCAAAGCAATCACGTAGTTACCCCCAAACTTGCCAAGGCCATTCAAAGGGTTTTGCTCGTCAAGCGTAAAGTCTTTTGGCTCAGTCCAAACGGCACTATTACGTTGATCTGACATTACCATAAAGATGGTATTTTCAAGACCATCCTCGATTCTAGCACGCTTAAGAGGAACCCTTTGCTGATAGATTCCCTCCTTACTGACGAGCATCATAAGATTGGTTCTTCCTGACTTGCCATCAATCATTTGATATTCAGCAGGAATCTGATCGATCAAAGCTTTGTTGGCAGGCGAGAACCAAGGTTCTTTTCGCTTAAACTTGCTGTAAAGCTCGTCATACCCAAGGTAAGGAAGCAGCTCGACTCTCCAACTTAGAGTAGGATCCTTCAAAGAAGGAAATCTACTTGTTTTTGCTTGATAGGCCTGAATCGCTTGTACTACCTTAGTAAGGTTCGATTCCAAAAGAGCTGCTTTTTCAGCAGCTGTTTTTGGTTTTGATTTAACCTCTGGCTTAAGATTTTCGCCTTCTGAATTCGAAGACGCGGAAGGGCTGTTATCGGAATTATCAGCCTGAAATTCTGCTAATGCTGCTTCTTCCTCAGAAGACTTCTTGACGGGCTTATCTTCCGCACTTCGATTATTATCAGCTGCTCGCTTAGGTTTATCATCCTCTTCTTCATCGTTTCCACGACTAAAGGCGTACCTCTGAATGTCATTTTCATCCAGACCACCGCAGCCTACGGAGGTAAGTGTAAGCACCACGAAGGCACTCATGAGGGCTATTGATAAACTATTGGATTTCTGTAGAGATCGCATTTTTGTATATAAACCTTTGTAGGTTTTGCAATGGTCTTGCGGATTGCTTTAGACCAACTCACTCGCTTGTGCTCTAAGGGTCCTGATCAAACCGAATTGATCTGCGGCTCCACCACAAATCAATACACGCCTGACGGTTCTTTCGGTCTCTTGGGTGTATTGGTCAAGGCTCCGACGAATAGCGTCTCCGACTTCACGGAACACTGGTTCTAAAACCTCGTCGACTTGGTGCATCCACTTTGCTTTGTCCAGTTTACGACGGATCTTTTCAGCATCTTTTTGATCTAATTTCAGTTCCTTCATCAATGCTTGGTCAAAAAGGCTAGAACCAACATACAGACCGCGGAACCACAGATCGTTTTCCGAAGGGACTACAATATCGGTACTGTTCGCACCGAGGGAAACCACGGCGAAGGTTTCACCTTCTTCAATGCCCAAGGCTTCTCGGTCAAACTGCACGGCATTAGCAAGTGCCAGCGCATTGCTAGTAACCGTTAAAGATGCTCCTTTAGCACCGCCGAAAGGGTCGGTTCGGGCTTTGATGTGCTCGATCGTAGCAGCAACCATGGCTACCCGTTTTTGATGAACGCCATCGTTTTCCTCTTCAGGGACATCCCACTCAAGGTGCTCTGCAATCACTTCATCAGGATCACGGGGAATACGAGCCCTTAATTCAAGTCGAACCGCTTCACTGAACTTTTTCTTAGAGAGAAATGGCAGCACAAAGAATCGACCAAGCGTCTGTGCCCCAGGCATACCAACCACCAGATGCTCACCAGAAAGCGTGTGACTCTCCATAAATTTCCCAAGCGTCGCAATCATTTCCGATGAGAGACGACTCCCACCTTCTTGTTGGTCGGTAACACCTGGGCTGGTGTGCGAAATTAGCACGAGGTCATCTAGGTGCATTTCACCCGATTGGTCACGTGATATTTTAACGGCTTTGAGGCTATGGCTACCAAGGTCGATTCCCCAAGCGGTTGCACTCTTCTTACCAGAAGCAGCACTTGCAATTCGACCTAGCAAACCTTTCTTGGGTGCTAGATTGATATTGTAAGAAGCTCGCTCGACCCCTTGTAATGCCAAGCCAAAGCTTGTCAAGAATTGGCCTGCTGAATACTTACGCTTACCAATTTCAGTCGAAAGGAAAGCGGGACAACCAGCATGTTGAAAATCACGCTGGCTCTCCTTGACCTCTTTTGAAACAGACCATGGAATTGGCCGTCCAGGTTCGTTTTTTAATGATTGTTCACGACGCTGTTTAATGGCAGTAAGCAGCTGCTGGGCTCGATTATCATGTGGCTGCAATTCAACCAAACGATTGACCACCGACTCGGTCGCTAGACTCAAGTAAGGAGCTCGAGCTGATTGAGTTGCAAGCCAAACCTTCTCCTTACGCCGCCGGTAAGCCTCCATTGATTTTTCATCAAGAACATCCAGGGGAACTAGTGATAGCGATTTGTCCGCCTTGCGGTATTCACATTCCTTGAGGTGAGTCTTGGCTTCGCTCAAATACTTCTTCGCGTTTTTCTTTCGACACTTTTCTTCATATTCAGTCAGCTTCTCGACTAAGCGGCGAAGCTTCTTATCCCATGGATTTAGTTCCGTAAGCTTTTCAGCAGTAGGAAGCAAGCCTTCGTATTGCTTCTTTTCCATGGCAGAATCGAGCTGATCCTGCAATCGGTCAGAAAGCTTAAGCCGCTCTTCTAAACCATGGTGAAGGTTGGCAAGTTCGCGACCACGCAGCGCCTTAGGGATCTGCTCGGCTGCTCGAAGTGCTTCTCGCAAGTGACCACTCTGTTCCAGCTCGCGAGTCTCTTCTAGCACTCGGTCCGCTTCTTGCGTCACCTGCTCCCGTTGAGTTTCGAACTGCTTACAAAGCCGCTTAACCGTCTCGGCTGGTTTTTTCAGTTGGCTATGTTCGACAAACTCGAAGGATTCAAGCAGCTTAACTGCCTGCAGAAAATAACCTTCCTTTGCCTGGTCACGGGCTTTCTGCTCGGCTTCATTAAACTCCTTAAGGAACTGCTCTAAGCGTTCCTTAAGTGGCGCCCCACAGCTACCACAGAACTTCTTGTCGGCAGGGTTGGCCGTACCACAATCGATACAGGGCTCCCAAAGATTGGCCCCGCAACTGCCACAAAAACGCTGGTCAGTCGTCGCTGCTGCTCCACACGTAGGACAATCAATACGAATACCTGATGCAGGCACTGGAGCTTGGTTAGCCCCCTCCACCTCATTGGATTGCATCGACGGGTTTTCAGGTATTGATGCCATAATCGCAATATCTTAATAATCAGAAATCGGATTACACCCCCAAAGCGGGCGTCACCCCAGATTTCTGTGAAATGTATCTATCGGGGTTTATAAGGATTGTTTGGCAGCATCTCGATGAGGATGTCGAACTCCTTGATCCGTGGATGCTCAAATTCCAAGTGCATTTGACCAGCCGAGGGGCCGATATAGGCTCCTTGCAATTTGCCTGCGGGAATCTTCAACTTCAATCGGTAGAGAGAGGTGGTCCCCGATTCACGATACGGGTTAACTTCTACCTGAACAAAATCGGGGGTAATTCTCTTAGTAATTGCTCCCAAATCTCCCTCAGGGTCGGAGACTTTCATCAGAAAGGTTCTCTCAAAATCCTTGGAAGTATCGATTCGATGCAATTCCAAACGCCCCGCCATGCTGACCCCCTTGCCAGACAGACGAATGGCACCCCGAACTGATGCAGTCACGTCAACCCGTAGAGTTTTTGACTCAACTTCCTCATCACTTGGCACAACGACAAAATAGATATTTTCAGAAAAACTCTCGTTCGTGTGCGAGGCATCAACAGAGACGCTCACCTTCCAGCCGGACTTAACACCACGTGATTGCTTTTGCGAATCGGAAAACTTTTCTGCTACACAAGTGATGGCTGGATTAGATGGTTTAATATTTTCAAGATCAAAATCATCCCATACCGTGCTAACAACCTCAAAGAAAGAGTCGATCTCTTCACCACGTTCGATACGATTTAGCATTATCGAGTTAGGCAAGATCGTAATGTCCGGGGCAACTTTCCCAACAATCTTCAGAGTCAATTCCGATTGGGTTGGATCATTCGTAGCAATCGTTACCGACTGGTTGTATCGATTCTCATCTGGCTTTCCTTTGAAGCTAACACGCACATCGGCAGACTCCCCCGGCTGAATGTACTCCGTCACGTTCTCAGGAAGAACACACTTACAGCTGGCAACGACCTTTTTGATATGCAGAGGCTCGTCGCCATCATTTCGTAGGACAAAGACATGCTCACATACTTCATGCGGTGATATCACGCCAAAGTCATGAATCTTCTCCTCAACCGACACTTTTGGACCGACAGCAATTTGTGTGTCGGCGTGGGTCGATGCAACCAAAAACGTTGCCACAAAGAGGGTGACATACCTAAAGTGGGTAACTTCAACCATTACTATCGTTGTATTTTCAAAGAGAAGAGAAACCTGAAAGGTCCCTCGTGTATACGGAAAAAAGGTGACAGCCAACAACGCGGCTGTCACCTCCCTAGCATGAGGCTATAGGCTTCAACTTAGGATCACTCGAAAGCACCCTTGTCGATAGCCGAATCTTCTAGGAATACACCGTTGAAGATCTTAGCAGCTGGCAACTCAGCTTCACCCGAAGATGGAGTTGCACGGTAACCAAGACCACGGTACTCAGCTTCGGTCAAACCTGCTGGAATCGTGAAACCTGGGTTGAGGTACTTGTCGCCGTTAAGGTCAGCAAAGTTCTCAACGTGGGTGTCAGCAAAGACAACGTTCAACGAGTTGTTGTGCATTGCGAACCAGTCACGGGTATCTTGAAGGAATGCGTGAGCTGCACCTGAACCGTCACCGCTAACGGTAGCAGTAGCGTCAGCACCAGTTGCATCTTTGTACTGAGCACCTTCAACAGCTTGAGTACCTAGAGCACGCTCGATCAAAGCAGTTTCTAGCATCGAGTCGTCGGTGTCTGGTAGGACAAGCTTAGGTACAGATGCATCGAAGCTTGCAGGACCGTCGTTGAATGCTTCCGATAGAGGAGCACCAGCTTTAACCCAAACGCGGTTTTCACGTTCAACGGTAACAACGCAGATAGCTTCGTCAACGTCGCCAGGAGCACCACAGCCAAGAAGACCGATACGTGAAGAAGCGATACGACCTTCGTTAGCGTTACGTAGGTTAAGAGGACCGTTGGTTCCGTCAACACCCTTCAAACCATTAAGAAGTGGAAGATCTTCGATGGTACCTGTAGCAGGGCTGTTGTTGAAGATAGGGGAAGTACGAACTAGGTGCCAACCAGCAGCGTAGTTGGTGTTGTAACCTTTTTCGAAGAAGTACTCAGCAACGTAAGCAGCACGTTCAGCTGAAGAACCTGTAGTTGCAGTTCCGTCTGGGTAAGTGAAAGCACCGGTAACATCACCCATGGCATCAACCGTACCACCGCAAGCACCGTCGATTAGACGGTTAGGGTTAGCACCATCTTTACCGTCGGTGGTGTCGACACCAAGCATGTCGTTGGTCTTTTCTGAAGATAGCATTGGGCTAGCTGGGCAAAGCATGTCGCCAGGAACAGCAGCGCCGATGTTGTTAAGGTCAGCAACCCAACCCCAGGTGTCCATACATCCGTCACGACGGTAGTCAGCAGCACCGGTACAGAAACGTTCTTGTGGGTCACGTTCGGTGAAGATAAGCATACCTGTAGCAAATTGCTTTAGGTTGTTCTTGCACTCGGCGTTACGAGCAGCAGCGCGAGCACGACCAGCAGCTGGCAACAAGAGTGATGCCAAAACGCCGATGATCAAAATCACGACAAGTAGTTCGACAAGTGTAAAACCTGCCTTACGGGACTTAATAGCCATTTGTGGGAAAAACTCCATGTAGCTGGCGATTCGTCTTGCTGCAAAACAAGACGGAGCCAAAAATAGATGTTGGTTTCGCGGGCCCTGTCGCCGCACACCGACCTGCCACTGCAATGGCCATGTTGCTGATCTCCAATTAGCTTCATGTTGGTCAGTCACCACAATTGATATAGATCAATCGTGGTAGGTGACGGGGCTCGCCCTGTTTTTATAGTTCTCTTCGCTTTTGGTTCATCACGACAGGGTGCGACGAGATACCCTGCGTTAAGTCTTCGCTCATGGTCGGTGGGTCCGCTTTGGACGATGGGTGGGAATGAGTTACTTGCTCAGAGCCCCTGCCCTTTTACTTTGACCTTCAAATCGTTGACTTAATCTCTTGCGGTGTCACCGCTTCTTCATATGTTGTTTCTTCATGGTGTTTGGGTAGGTCAATCAAAATGACTTCAGCGCGCCGCGGCTAAAAAGTTGCTCCGCGGATGCTTCAACCTCGGCATCCACAAAACCGGAAGGAACTGCTAGGGTTTGTGCTGGAAAGCCGTTGTTTATGTAACCATCGCCATTGTGATCAACCAGTGCTTTAATGGTTCCGTCAGCCATGAGGACGTTGCAGGTCCCTTGGTGGACAGGTTTCATGCCTCGGTAATCTTGGAAGACTTGTTCTGTCCAGACGACCCACCATCCGCTGGCTCCTTCACGATCCGTCGGATCGGAAAAGCTGGGAACCTCTAAAGTTGTGTTCAACATCGGGCCACGTGTCATCGTTCCTGCTAAGGGCGTGCCCTGACGCAATTCTTGGTTTATATCTACGTTCAAAAAGCTGGCTATCCCAGCATCTGCGAGTAGCGGGATTGTATTGCTAGGTAGCTTTGAGGAATCGACTGCCGTCGTGGTAAGGGGTCCTGTTGTCGATGTCCTAGAGGTCATCTTCACAGGACAGGCGGCCTCTTTTGACTCAAGGTTTCCTGAATCGTCCAACCGAGGACGGCTTCGGACTAAGACCCAAGTAGCCAAGTAATTCGTATTGTAAAATTTCTCAATAAGATCGGCTTGAATCAACTCTGCCCGAGCAGTGCTACCAACAGCGTAGGTGGATGCATCTTCAAGAATCGCACGGCAGGGATTCTTCACAGAACGACCCGCTGGATCGGTCGAAGCGACACTTCCAAGGGCATCAACGCAGGTCTTATTTGGGTAATCAGGAAAATCCGCTGAGCTGAGGCTCAACATCTGATTGAGCGTATCAGAGCCTTTTGCAGGATTCGTGGGGCAAAGCATGTTGCCAACCGGGATCCCTTGGGCGACCAAATCAGCAATCCAGCCATTATCCGTCACAGCACCATCTTTTTGCCAGTCGAACGCTCCACTGCAAAACTTACTACGATTACGTTGGCTGTGAGCAAGCATTCCCACATAGAACTGGTGCAGATTATTGCTGCATTCCGTTCGCTGGCTGGCTGCTCTTGCTGCAGTGAGAGCAGGGAAAAGCAATCCTGCTAAGACACTAATAATCGAAATGACAACAAGCAACTCGACCAGAGTAAACGCCTTCGCAGATCTACTGCAAAGTGAAGACATTTCAGTAGTTCGATTCCGTGCAGCAGCGAATTCGTGACATTTGTCACGATTAATCGCACCGCCAGATACGTAACGCCAATCCAGGCCCATGGATTTCCGTTCAAGGGATTGTTTTGTCACAAAGATCATCTCAGCTAGATAATCCGGGTGGGTAACACTGCAGTAATGGCATTTATGCCAATCCGTTAATCTCAGTGCTCTTACGCTATTCCGTGCTTACCTCAATTTGATGAGGTATTCATCACTCCCAGTTCGTGGTTTGCCCCCTGGGTTAGATGTGAATAGACTAATAGACAAGACCATCAAAACGATGAAGTGGGTGTTAAGAGTTGATGAATTTCAACAGGCGGCTCTAAGGATCATAAACCCCTTGAAGTAACAGATTTTCCCTGTTTTGCTAGCATTTCCATTACCCCTCTGGGTAACTACCTAAAGCCTACAAGCTTCAACTTTTAAGGCTGCCTTCGTTAACGGACTGGTCGAGCTTCTTGATTGTGATTGAGAATTTCAGCTCGAATTACGGGATCAGAAAAGTTGGGATCAATCACGCCAACTGGGTCCCAGGAACTCTCGCTCCATAGGTAAGCTTCTTCTAAACGATACGCAGCAGATGGCTTTGAGAGGTACTGAAGTAGTTGCCGGTGAAAATCTCTTCGAGATTCTCGCATCTCGGCTGAGTTCCAAGGGTTTCTTCCTGGTTCGCTTGTTCCCAGCCAAGGCATGGAAGCAGCTCTTTCCGGGCTAGAATTACCTTGTTTATCAGGCGCTCCGCCAATGCCGACCTCAGATAGATGCAAAGTAACAGTTGGGGGTATTTTCAAGCCTGAGCGATTCAGCTGACCAACAAACTCATCAATCACTACATCAAAATCGGTTCGCTTGGACGGGGGCACAAACGGGCGATAATGGGAGATTCCCAGGAAATCAAGCTGGTTGATCAATTCCTGAACTACCAAACGCTTTGAACCTGAGAGCGGCTCATCGGCAAATAGCTCATTATGATTGAGGCTTAAGCCTATTTTGAGATTGCGCCCTAGTAGTTCACTTCGAATGTTTTCCCGCAACTGTAAATAGCTCTCAGGATACCTAGCCAAGCTCTTCCCCATCTCACCGGCGATGCTGAAGCTGATTGCCCGTTCGGAAGACAATTCGGATTGAATTGCCATCAAACTGCTCTCGATAAGCAGTTGCTCATAGCTATAGCCGCGGATCTTTTTCCGAGGATCAAAATCGTAAAGATTTCGCCACTCATTAATTTCACCTGCTGGATCAAGATGCAACAAGATCGCAAGATCGAGGTCACGCGATTCAACTTGGCGAAAGACTTTACTCAGCAATTCACGGTAGTCACCTAATAGCTTGTCGGTCATAGGCTCAAAATTGTGAGGCGACGCCCAGCTTTCTCTTCGGTCGGTTAAGATCCCGTAGCTGAATGGCTTTAGTTGCTTGTCGAGCCGACATTGCATGCTAATGACCAGCAAAAGCCTCCGCTCGCCCAGATCGGCAATCCGGTCAACATACTCAGGAGCGTTGACCAAAGAAGCTCGGTCTAAAATAAGGACGCTGCTATTTAGAGGTACCGGGCTTTGGGCCTCAGATAGTTCAGAGCCGAGCAAAATGACATCCAAGCTGCCAAGAACCAGACCCAAAGTTACGGCCAAGCTGAATAACAGGCGGCTTTCAAACCATGATTTGGCGAGTGATCGAGTCATAGGGTTCAGACTGGTTCCGAAGACTGGATAGCCATGGCTTCTGACGAAGGAGGCCCCTTAAGTTTTGCCTCCTGAGAGGAGAATTTCGTCGAATTTCGCGAATATGGCCCAATTTCATGAGGTTCCTGGTGACGAATAATCTAATTCCAGCTGTAAGTCACCCAGCCTGAATCACCGACCAGCACGTGTAGCTTACTAAATCCCTTATATGGAAGGGCTTGGCTCTGTCGGTTGGGGGTGGTATCTTGTCAGATTGCGCCTTGATGTCAGACGCTTAGTGTACACACATAAGTCGTTTAACAGCAAAGCCTTAAACAAATTTTGCCAGCGTAGCTTCAACGGTTAGAGCACCGCATTCGTAATGCGGGGGTTGTGGGTTCGAATCCCACCGCTGGCTCTCCGACTGTCAGGTCTACGATTTGGACACCTTAGCCCAATCAATTTTGATCATCAGTCCCTATATTAATGGTGCCTAGACTCAGAGCCTAACACACTTTTGAGTCTTCAGCACTGGTCTCGGTAGCTTAGCAGGCCATCGAGCGGAACGAGAACATTTGTCTTGCGGACAATTGCTCCAAGACCAACACGCCAGGATCATCGGTTTATGAACAACGTAATCGACGCGGACCTCAAACAGACCATTCTTTCGACTGCCGCCTTTGGCCCTCGAGAGATTGATGAAATCACCCAACGCATTGCTGCCAATTACAACAAGTACAAAGAGCTTCGCGAAGCGGTTGAAGAACTAGAACAGATCCCAAGCCGGACGCCAGCGACTTCGTCTAAGCTTGGCGTATGCCTCTATCTCGTCGGTCGCTACTCCGATGCGATCGAAGTCCTTTCACACGCTGACGGAGGTGCCCTGTCGCACTTCTATCTTGGCAAGGCACACCTTGCTGTCGACCAATACAATGAAGCGGTCACCGCTTATGAGAACGCTGAGCGTGCAGGCTACGACAAAGATGTTGTTACCCTCTGCAAAGCAGAAGCTATCCGCTATGCAGGTGACTCCGAAGCTTGCTTGAATTTGCTAAATCAACTCTCAGGCGCTGTTGAACAAACCGCCGAGTATCTTTACCAACGTGCCATTACGGTTCAAATCCTAGGCGGCAGCAGCGAAGAAGTTGTCGCTCTGCTTGAACGAGCTGTTGCTGTTAACCCAGCTCACGCCGGTGCCTTGTTTGGCCTGGCAATTCAAAACGACCGCCATGGCAACGATGATTATGCTCGTGAGCTTTACGAAAAGGCTGCCCAACAGTTCCCAACCCACGTTGGCACCCTGTTGAATCTTGGCATCCTTTACGAAGACCTTGAACAGTACGAACGTGCCAAAGGTTGCTACCAACGTATCCTGGATGTTCACCCAACCAATGATCGTGCTCGCCTCTTCTTCCGAGATGCGGACGGCAGCCGCGACATGTTCTACGACGAAGAAGCTCGCCGTCAACAAGACCGTGTTGCTCAGATCCTTAGCATCCCTGTCACGGACTTTGAACTTAGCGTCCGTAGTCGCAATTGCCTTCAAAAAATGGGCGTCATGACTCTTGGCGACCTAACCGAGACTACCGAGCAAGAATTGCTACAAAGCAAAAACTTTGGTGAGACATCGCTTATTGAGATTCGCGAAATGCTGACCTCAAAAGGCCTCGACCTTGGCCAGTTTGCTCATCAGAAGCGAGAAGAAGAACCAGCCTACAACGTCGAATCGCTTTCCGCCGATGAGCGTGCCTTGCTTGATCGTCCGATTTCCGACCTTGGCCTTTCGGTTCGTGCCCGTAAGTGTATGGTCCGCCTCGGCCTCACAACGATTGGCGAACTTGTCCGTCGCACTGGTGACGACCTTCTCGAATGCAAGAACTTCGGTGTTACAAGCCTCAATGAAGTTCGTGAGAAACTAACCATCCAAGGACTCAAGCTTCGCGGTGAAGCTTAGTTTCGCTTAACGGATTTACAAACGACCAACGGCGCGCTCATTCCATGAGGGCGTCGTTTTCATTGGTATCAAACAACGGTTCTCAATCCTGGCAAAGCTATGGCCGACCACGCTGTCACCTTTCAATTGCTATCCAACGATGGTGATGCGCGTCGTGGTGAACTCACGACACCCCACGGAACGGTCCAAACCCCTACATTTATGCCCGTAGGAACCCTCGGCACGGTCAAAGGGGTCGATATCGAACGCCTTGCCGAGACCGAGGCCGAGATGGTTTTGGGCAACACCTATCACTTGGCACTCCGTCCCGGAGAAAAGACGGTCGCGAAGCTTGGCGGCCTTCATAGGATGTCAGGCTGGCAAGGCCCGATGCTGACCGACTCAGGCGGCTTTCAAGTCTTCAGCCTTGCCAACGTGCGTGACATTGATGAACAAGGGGTTCGCTTTAAGTCACACATTGATGGCTCCAAGATGGAGCTGACACCCGAACGTTCGGTCGAAATCCAAGAGCACCTCGGTGCAGACGTGGCGATGCAGCTCGATGAAGTCGTCAGCCTCCCGTCGACTCGTGATCAAGTCGAAAGCGCCATGCACCGGTCGCTTCGCTGGGCCGAGCGTTGCCAACAGGCGGCCACAAAGAAGGATCAATCGCTCTTCGGCATCGTTCAAGGTGGTCTCGATGAAGAGCTCCGCCGGCAATCAGCTGAAGGCTTGGTATCGCTTGACTTTGCAGGCTACGCGATTGGTGGGCTCAGTGTGGGTGAACCCCCCGAAGATATGTACCGGACGATCTCGGCTACCAGTCCATTCTTGCCCAAGGATCGCCCTCGATACCTGATGGGAGTTGGGACGCCAAACGATTTGCTTGAAGCTGTCGCACGAGGGGTCGACATGTTCGACTGTGTGATGCCAACCCGTAACGGCCGCAATGCGCTCGCTTTTACCGACGAAGGCCCGCTGAGGCTCCGCAACGCTAAGCACACCGAAGATACTCGGCCAATTCAAGAAGCCTGCCCCTGCATTGCATGCCGACGGCACAGCCGTGGCTACATTCGGCATTTGTTCCAGGCAAACGAGATGCTTGGGCCAATACTCCTTTCCATCTGCAACCTGACCTATTACCAGCGTCTTATGCAGGGCATTCGGCAATCGATCGAGCAAGGCAACTTCGAAGAATTCAAAGCCGAAAAACAGGCAGGCTGGGCAAAGAAATAGAACCCACCGAGCAGATCCCCCAAGCTCCCCTGCTTCTCGGTTGGACCTATTTACAGACTCTTCGGCGACAAGTGCCCAAGGTCCCCTTTCCCCTTTTGGCGTAAGGCTTTATGATCCGCGATTCGGCAAGTGCTATTCGGACCACTCGGTAGAGTGCGTCCTAGCGGGCACTAATCGAAATTGGAATCGCCCAGATTTGGATCGTCCCCATGTTACTCCTTGTTAGCCAACAACTTACCGCAAGCGCAGCTTGCTACGCCAACTCGTCACTTGTCGGGTTTGGGCTGCTGTTGGCCGAAGGGGCAGCTCCTACGGGTGATCAACCACCGGTGAATCCATTCCTTGCGTTTGCCCCCTTGGTGATCATTGGTTTGTTGGCTTACTTCATGTTTGCCCTCCCAGCTCAAAATCGCCAACGGCAATTCCAAGCGATGCTTGATGGACTAAAAGAGAATGACCATATCATTACCACCGGTGGTATTCATGGTGTGATCACCAGCATTCAAAGAGAACAGAACCGACTAACGATCCGAGTTGACGAAAACAGTGGCACGAAGATGCGCATTAGCATGTGGGCCATCGACTCGATTGTAAGTGATAACAAAGAGAACACCGACCAGAAATCGTAATCCCTAGCGGGCACTTCGTGCGGCCATGGAACCGTTACCGGCCAAAGGCGGGCCCCAGTAGGAAGTTAAAACCCATGCAAAACTTGCTTGTCAAAACCTCATTGCGTCAAACGCTTTGTTACCTTGCCCTTACGCTCGCCTTCACCTTGGCGATGATCGCTCCTTCGCATGCTCAGGATGAGACCGAAGCAGCCACACCCGATTCGACCGTCGCCGAAGTTGCGGACGACGCAGTCGATGCGGTTGAGTCAACGGTCGAAACATCCGCCGAAGAAGCGACGGAGGAAATGACCGATGAGGCTCCGACTGAGCCAGAACCGGAATCCGAACCGGCAGAGGGTGAAGCCGAGTCAACCGCTGAAGAGCCATCAACAGAAGAAGCTGCCTCGGAAGAAACTACCACAGATGATGCCCCATCGGATGACACCTCATCCAATGAAGTAGCTACAGAAGAGGGCAACGCCGCCGAAGAAGCTGCTGAAAGCGGCATGAACTTGCAAGCGCTGATTGTCACGCTGGCAGTAATCATCATTCCTGTATTCTTGGGTAACTACATCTCGAAGAAAGTTCGCCAGCCTGAGCTAGGCTGGAAAATTAGCACCACGTTGCTTGCCTTAGCATTAGCTGGCTTGGCTGTTACCACAGGTGAATTCAAAGGTGGTCCTGACCTTGCTGGTGGTGTGACCTTGGTCTACGAACTAGCTCAGGATGAAGCAGCGGTTAAGCAAGAGGTCAAAGAAGATTCTGACGAAGAACCATCCGAAGAAAAAAGCGAAGAAGAGCAAGCCGTCAACAAGAAGGTTGACAGTGAGAAACTCCTAGCTGCTTTGAAACAACGTATCGACCCAACTGGAACCAAAGAAGTTTCGATTCGTTCGTTTGGTGAAACGATTGAGATCATCGTTCCAAAAGCGACCGGTGACGATCTTGAATATCTCAAACGCCGCATCACCGAGCTTGGCCAGCTTGAGTTCCGTATCACGGCTGACCCACGATGGGAAAAAGATCGCAGCATCATTGAAAAGGCTCTTCAACTTTCACCAAGTCAAAAATTGGTAATGATTGGTGACCGTCCACGTGCCAAGTGGATTGCCTTTGACGAAGAAGCATTCTCGTTTGACGATCCTCGCTTAGTACAACGCTCGGCTGGTAAACGTCGCGAGGCACTTGTTCTGCTCGATAAGTATGACGTGACAGGTGAATACCTTGCCACAACATATAAGGGAATCGACGCAAGCACTGGTAGCGCTGCGGTTGACTTCGTTTTGGATGCTCGAGGTGGTCGTCGATTCAAGCGACTAACAGGTGACAACCTCCCTAACACCACCACGGGGGCCAAACGTCAACTAGGTATCCTTCTAGATGACAAACTCATTTCAGCCCCTTTCCTTAATTCGCAAATCGAAAGCCGTGGCCAAATCACCGTTGGCGGTGATGAGTCAGAAGTCGACTTCTTAGTTAGCATTCTTAATGCCGGCAGTTTGCCATTGGCACTAAACAAAACCCCGATCAGTGAAGAGACCATTAGCCCGACCATTGGTCTAGCGACCGTTGAAAAGGGTAGCAAAGCGATCGCTATTTCGCTTGCTGCCGTGCTGATCTTCATTTTGATCTACTACCGCTTCGCTGGCTTGGTTGCGTGCTTCGCCCTGCTTGGCACCATCCTGCTTGTACTTGGGGCTATGGTCAGTATCCAGGCGGCATTCACGCTACCAGGTCTTGCTGGTTTGGTTCTAACCGTTGGTATGTCGGTTGACGCTAACGTGCTGATCTTTGAACGGATCCGAGAAGAGATCAACAAAGGGGCCAGCCTCCGCATGGCGATCAGCAACGGTTTCGACCGTGCGACGACCACCATTGTGGACGCCAACTTAACGACACTGATTACAGGAATCGTGCTCTACTCGATTGGTACCGACCAGATTCGTGGCTTTGCGGTAACGCTCGTTCTTGGGATCATTATGAGTATGTTCACCGCGATATTCTGCAGTCGAATTATCTTCGACATTGCCGAGCGTAAGCGTTGGATTAAAGCTCTGAACTTCTCAAGCATCATCGGCAAAACCGAGATCGACTTCATCGGAATGCGTCACGTTGCTGCTCTCTTCTCGGTGATCCTCATCGGCATCGGTTTGGCTGCGACTTACAACCGTGGTGCGGATCTTCTGAACATCGACTTCACTGGCGGTACCAGCGTGACGATGGTTCTCGAAGAGCCTCAAGATCTTTCTGACGTTCGTGCAAAACTGGAAGAGACCGAACTAGTTGATAAAAATATGCTTGTTGTTGCTCGAGGAGAAACAGGCGCACGCTACACGATCAACAGTAGTGTTGAAGAGGTTGTCGACGCCGAAGCGATCATCGCCAAAGCCTTCGAAGGTAAGCTCCAACAGTACGATATGACGGTTGGAGAGCCCGGCACGTTCGAAGAAAAGAATCCAGAAGGGGAAGTTGCTTATAGTGGAACCGAGATTGGACTTAAGTTCAATCAAGCCGAAGCCTTCACCGAAAATGATGGGGTTGCTCACGATCCGTTGATCGAGAAGATCAATGAAATCCTAACCGAGCTAGGCCACAAAGGGAGCTTCCCTCAATTGCTAAACGACAACTACCTAGAAGGTAGTAGCCAACAGTTCCGTGATTGGAACCTCCGCCTTGGACTTGAAGAAGATCAAGCGGTTGCGGTTGCCAACGCTCTTCAAGAGCAGTTTGCTGGCAAGCCGGTCTTCCCGCTTGCGAACAAGATCGGCAGCCGAGTTGCTGGTGACCTGCAAGAGAAGGCGATCAGTGCTATCTTGGTTAGTCTGCTTGGCATCGTCGCTTACCTCTGGTTCCGATTCCAAAACATCGCCTTCGGCCTCGCGGCTGTGGTTGCTCTGATCCACGACGTCTTGGTAACGCTCGGCGTGATTGCCCTTTCGGCATACGTTGCGAACAGCGTGCCTGCTCTGGCTTCGGCATTGCAGATCGATTCTTTCCAAATCAGCCTGCCAATCGTTGCAGCGTTTATCACGATTATCGGTTACTCACTGAACGACACGATTGTGGTCTTTGACCGGATTCGTGAAGTCCGCGGCAAGAGCCCTGACATCAAGGACTGGATGGTTAACACCAGTATCAACCAAACTCTAAGCCGTACGTTGCTCACGTCGCTTACGACATTGATCGTGGTCTTGATCCTTTACTTCATGGGGGGAGCAGGTATCCACGGCTTTGCTTTTGCTTTGGTAATCGGCGTCTTGGTTGGTACCTACAGCTCGATCTTCGTTGCATCGCCTTCCTTGCTTTGGATGACTGCTCACGGTTTGGGTAGCGAAGAAGAAGAGGAAGAAGAGAACAAGTAAGCTCTTAGAGAAACTAATTTCTCAAAGGCCCTGCAGTGCATGCTGCGGGGCTTTTTTTGTGTCTGCTAAGAACAACTTTGTTAGTTTGTCGTAATTCATGGCGAGATACGTTGGAAGACCTAAGCGATCCCACTACCAGCAAGCACAACCTAACCAGAAAAGCTTAACTAGGAATTGTCCTTAGCTAACAAATTCTAACCAATCGGAATTCAATCTACACTGCTAGCAGTCCGAATCTAAACAGGTACTACGGAGTGTTGCGTGCCCAAACGGATGTTACCGGGCCGCTCCCAAGTTCACGGATGAGCCAACCAGGCAAGCGTCTGGCATAGTGCCCCGCCACGGGGTCAAGTTGCCTTGCGCGCTGATGAAGGTAATCACCGTGAACGAGATCGCAAAAGTCTTTTCGAGTCTACTACTCTTAGGTGCTGGCTTTGCTGGTGCTTCTTTGTTTGGTCCACCTGACTTGGTAGACAACTTCGCCAATCAATGGTCTAGCCCTGCGCAGCAAGACCCTCAAGCGTTGCGTCCCTTGGACGCCAACACTCCAGCGATGCCACAGCCTCTGGTCGCCTCAGCAGCCGACGCGATGCCCATTGAGTCCGCTGGTAACGACCTTGGATTCCAACCAGCAGTCGGCCAGTTTGCTGCTAACTCAACGACAAATCAAACCATAACTACTCAGTGGAACGATCAACCACTAGCTGCTGCAAGTACCCCAAACGATTGGCTTCGTGAGATTCATGCACCAACCACTTCGAATGCATCGAACCATTCAGAGCAATCACATCATGTCGCCAAGGCAAATCCAGCGCTAGCCGCTTTGCCTGAGCTTCAAGGTCCGCAAAGAACCTCTGCTAGTTCTCAACAACCACCAATCCAAAACGTTGACCCAACATCGGCTGATGCTTGGGGAATTCCCGACGTTTCGTCCGCTCAGCAACCCTTTGCCAGCTCAGCAATGAATTCGCCAGTGGATGTCCCTTCGGTTCAAAAACCGTTTGGTTCCCTTAATACTCAAGAGTATCAGCCGGCGCCTTACGAGTCCGCGTTCCGCGGCATCGAAGCCCCAGCGGTACAACGTGCTCCTGAAAGATTAACAGCTGGCAGCGAACGCACTCACGTTGTTGCTGATGGTGATACGCTGCCACTGCTTGCCGAACGCTATCTGGGCGATGCCCGCTTGGCACAGGAACTTTACATGTATAACCAAGATCGATTGCAACATCCGGATCTATTGCCGATTGGGGTAATCCTTAAATTGCCAAATCGGCCAGCGCAAGTTGCTGCGGAGCCAAGTCGAAGTTGGCAAGAACGACCAGCACCACAATTGGTTCCAGCCCAATCCCAACCTAACGATTCACCATTCAGCCCGTCGCCGTTTACCACAATCGGCAACGAACACCGCTCAACGACTGCAGCTAGCCAAGGGATTGTTCATCAGTCCAAGTTAGTACCAATTGGTGAAGAACCAGCACGACCCGTTGCTGCTACACCCGAGTCAATCTATCAGGAAGACTACAGCTGGTAGTTGCCTTGGCTATTAGCTTCCGGAAATCTGCTGTTCAGCACGCAAAGCGGTGTCTCTTCTAAAATCGTTTGGTGCCCGACCATGTAAGATGTCAAACAGATTCGTGGCGGATTGGAAAAGGATAACTGCCAGAGCTAGGTAGCCACCAGTTCCAAGTAAAAGAGCTAGATAGATTTCACCATGAACTTGATCCCAATAGTTTGAGGTAAAAATCGGTAATTGGGATGAGCCGAATAGAAAAGGAATACAGGGAGAAAAGAATACTAATATCGGGTCACCTCCTCCTGAAAATACAAGCATTGGCCCCAACAACATGAGATAACCTCCACCTATAGTCAATAGTATGGCTGTTGTGGAAGTAATCGCTTTGCTTGTGCTCTGCATGCCAAGCGAAGTTCTAATACCCACCATGGCGGCGGCAGATGATACCACTAAGAAAATAACAACTAAGATTGTTGCCGATATGATAAACAATGGGCTAAGCACAACTCCAATGATATTCAGAAAAAACAAGGCGCCAAAATGCCATCGGTAGGCATACAAAGTTCCAAGTAGTTTTGCCCAGATTATTTCGCTTGCGCCAATCGGCGTTGCCATAAGCGACAACCAAGTATCACGCTCCTTTTCTAAAGGGATTGCGCTAGCGGCTCGTGATCCAATGCTTAAGATGATGAGCGAGCCAACTGCTCCATTAATACCGGTTAGCATGCCAGCGTAATCCTCGGCTCCCCTACCCCCACTTAGTAATAGTTCAAATAAATACCAAACAGATGGCATGAGTATTGCCAAACCAAGCATCACAACAATGAATTGACGCAGCCAATTCAACTTGCTCTTTTTCACTTCGGAAGTGAACATCTCTTTCCAGAGCATTGGATAATCTTGAAAAGGGCTTACGCGTCTTTTAACTTTGCTTGTTTTGGTAATAGTTTTCCCCGCTTTGCCGGCGTTCTTGACGTGAACTCGCCGGATATTAAGAGCACAAATGGCAATTAGTACCAGGGCAACGAGTACTTGTGCCCCACACTGGGCAGCGACATGCCAGGCATCAAAACCAAGTCCTAGTCCTCCATTTGCGACACCTCCATAGGTGGTTAATGTCACAAACGGGTTTATGAATAGCAGCGCTGCGCTGAGCCAATAGAACGGTATCGCTAAAAAATATAAACCCAAAGAGCGATCCAAAAGCATTCCCATACCTAGCGACAGCCCGCCACCAATTAACCAGAGAAAAACCCAACTGTAGGCATTTGAAATCGCCTGTCGCGTACGCTCATTCCAGGTGGAAGCAACCAACGACAACGCGAGACACATCATGGCTGCCGAGAAAAGTATCACGAAGTGCCAGAGGAGCATTTCGCCTGGCACACCTCCCATGAATCGTAAGATGGCAAGGATCGGTAGCGTGACGATAACCATTTGGCCAATCGTTAATAGCCGAGCCAACACCTTATCGAGAATGATCTCAGTATTGGTGAGTTGCGAAGTGAAAAGATATTCAATCGTCTTGCGTTCACGCTCCGAGGCAATTGCCCCCGCTACGATCGCGGGCGTGATGGCAATGACTCCGATGATGGTTCCAAAAGCAAATGTCAGATAAAAGCCTGACATGATTTGGGAGATATCTCGAATTGAAATCATCCCCTCGTTCTGCCTAAAACGAGTTGCCTCCGAGACAACGGAATAGCTAATGGCAACCACGATCAACATCAGCAAACCAATCAAGGTTCGCATAACGACAAACCGTGATCGTCTGCCGACCGATAGCATCTCGTGGCGAAAGACAGGACCAGGCACAAGGGCTCTCCGTTACACGAATTCGTTTGCTAATTAACAATCGAATTGTAACAGAGTTTGGCCGTTTGTCCTTAGTGAGATTTACCCAAGCAAATAATCGCTAACTACTTGCTGGTTGCCGTTTCTTCGTTACGGACACGAAGCTTAGGCTTTTCTAGCAACACGGTTGCGCCCGCTTCGAGGCTCTTGGTGAGCCAAACGCTTGAACCGACAACAGCTCCTTTGCCGACAATGGTCTCACCACCAAGGATCGTTGCATTGGCATAAACAACCACGCCATCTTCGATCGTCGGATGCCGTTTTTGTCCACGTACCAGGTTGCCCTCTTCGTCGGTTGCGAAACTCAACGCACCAAGCGTCACCCCTTGATAAAGTTTCACATGCGAACCAATTTCACATGTTTCGCCAATGACCACGCCGGTACCGTGATCAATAAAGAAGTAAGGGCCAATTGTCGCACCTGGGTGAATATCGATACCTGTTCGACTATGAGCCCACTCAGACATCATCCGAGGGATGAATGGAATATTCAGCTCATAGAGCAGATGGGCTAGTCGATAAACGGTGATCGCTTCCAGACCGGGGTAGCAGAAGATTACCTCGTCAGTTGATTTGCATGCGGGATCGCCATCAAAAGCGGCTTGCACATCGGTTGCGAGAATCTTTCGAAGCTCTGGCAGCTGATCCATAAAGAGGAGCGTCTTGGCTTGGCCTAGGGCTTCAAAATCTTCAACGTCTTCGCAATCGATGACTTGGCCATCACGAACCGCTTCGTGACGAAGCGCACGACCAATCTGCTGAGTTAGCCGATCATGCAAACGATCGACCAAGTCACCTACATAGTAAGCGATGTTCGCCTTGTGCAGCCCTTCACGTTGGCGATAGCCTGGATAGATGATCTCCATCAAATCTTTGATCGCATCAACCACTTCGCAATACTTGGGAAGTGGGCAATGGTCCAGGTGATTCAAATTGCCGACCTCATCGTAGGTGGCAACAATGCGCTCGGTTAAAAGAGGCAGCTGATCTTTTTTTCTAAAATCGGTGGCCATGGTTGAAGGCTCCGTGGATTGCTTTTGGCTTGTGACTCTTAGCTCATTCGTGACAAGCTGCAAGCCCGAAAGGGGGAAAGTAAACCCTGCAATGTTTATGGAGCTGATAGAGCTGGTAGCCTTATTAGATGACTTGATCCAAACACATCGCCCCAAGAGGGTACCCGACGTCATCCCGCGCTACGCGGGACTCATACAAAGACAGCCAAAAACCTGGCATCGAACGATTTGAAAGGCATTTTTGCTCATAGCGGAATCTTAGCCCCCTCGGTTCAGGAAAGCAATCTACCAATAAGACGTCTCCAACAACCCTATGTTCGGCACCAAATGACGGTAGGGAACAAGATTTTTCGCTTCTGAGGATGATCTCCTGCAATAGATCGTGCCAATCTTCACATAATGGGATAGAACGGAGCAAATCATTGCTAGCATTCGACTTAGCCTCGACAACACGTGAATCAACCTAATCCAACTACCGCATCCCCCAAAAGTACGATTCCGGAGGAATCGCTGCGCGTGGAGGGCTACGCAGAAAGGGTTACTGAGATCTACGGAAAGTTGTGGGCGATTGCGACAGCCATGATCGGCGACCGCGTTGAAGCAGAAGATCTGATCCAAGAGGCAGTCCTCGTCGGATTACGCAAGTACCCCGAATTTGAGGTGGGAACCAACTTCGCAGCTTGGATGAGCCAAATTGTCCGATACCAAGCAAGCAACTGGCGATCGAAAGCAGCAAGGCAAAAAACC
Organism: Botrimarina sp.; assembly: GCA_965263145.1. Classification (GTDB taxonomy): domain Bacteria; phylum Planctomycetota; class Planctomycetia; order Pirellulales; family Lacipirellulaceae; genus CAYGQU01. The sequence continues at coordinate 3,480,234 of OZ253585.1, read as the reverse complement.
CAAGCAGCTGATCCACAAGTGATAGAGCAAACGGAACACATCTTCGATGAGCCTTCGGACGATGCTTCCAAAGAACTGTCGATCCTTGATGCAGTGAAAGGTTCTCTTTCGAGCGTTAAGGAGCAATTCGATCAAGAAGTTCTTGCAGCAATTAAAGAAGTAACTGAAATCCCTCGGGCATGTTTGCTTCTGCGTGTCGTTCATGAAATGTCTTACGAAGAAATTGGCGAGATACTCGACATCCCCAAAGGGACAGCGATGAGTCACGTCCATCGCACAAGAACCAAACTACGTGAAAAGCTAAGCGCTGGAGTCATCCAGTAACAAACAAACTATGAGTCCTTCACCAGACAACAACGCCGAACGCATTGAAAGACTTCTCGATGAGAAGCTGGACCAAGCTACCAATGCGCCTCGTGAGGATTCAACACAAGAAGAATCGCTTGATCAAAGTATCCGTTTTCAAGAAACGATTGATAGCTCTCTCAAGCGACTGTTCAAAGCGCCTGAGATTCCAAGTGAGCTTGTTGCTGAACTAACCGAATCATCCCCCTCCCTGTCCACGCCCCCCTCGTCAAAGAAAATCTTGGGGCTCCCGCCGTGGGTTGTTGCCGCAGTTCTTTTGATTGGTGTTGGATCCTGGACTTTAACCGGGGCGAATCTGATTAACCAATTTCTTTTCCCCGAGGCTGATCCGTATAGCGAAAAAATGGCGGTCGCCATGTATCGCGAATCGGTCAACCAAGGGTTTAAGCCAGACTGGTTTTGTGAAGATGAAAAACAGTTTGCTGAGACCTTTAATGAACGACAAGGGCAAGGCCTGCTGCTGAAACCTTTGCCTGACACCATCCGAATGGCAGGTCTTGCCTATCTGAAAGGGCTTAGCGAAGAGACAACCTGCATGCTTGCTTGGGTAGAAGAAAAACCTGTGCTGCTGTTGGTTGATCAAACCAAACGGATTCCAGAATACCTTCTGGAAGACGACAAGTCCGACGAAATTCAAGTCTTTACTCGCAAGCTTGATAACCTAACGATTATCGAAGTGACTCCCTTCCAAAAATCCCGTATTGCCGACTATCTATACCCTGCGGATCCACCGAGAGAAAAGACGGGACGCGTACCTGGTACTTAAAGGCGCAAAACAACTCCGCCGGCCTCTTGCTGAAGGGATTCTTACCCTTCAAGGGTGAAACTTTTGGCGAGAGGCATCTCTAATTGACGCTGGGATCTTCGGGAATTTCTCTCACATCCTTGTCAGGCATCAAAATATTTAATGCTAAACGGTTCGTGACTTCAGTCCAAAGCTTCTCGTGATCAAAGAAGATATCACTGACTTTTGATGGGGTAACAAACCAGCCGCCGGCCAGCATCTCTCCTTCAAGCTGCCCTCCGCCCCAGCCGCTGTTTCCAGCGTAAATCCGAAAAGGATAGTCATCCTGCCGAACAAGCGGATCAACTGTCTCTTTTTGCATCGAAAGATAAAGCCCCTCAGCAAGTTGCTTCTCGCCGAGTTCTTCACAGGTATGCAGAGCAATCAATGGCCCTTGAACGGGCCCCCCCGTGTTTAGCAGTTGATCACAATCACAGGGGTCGAAATCAATAGCATCCCAAACCTGCTCAATAGTACGTTCGGCTGGACGATTCAGTATGACGCCAAGGGCTCCATCCTCATTGTGCTCTAGCATCAGAACCACCGTACGGCGAAAGTTGGGATCGCGTAATCCTCGCGATGCCACTACCAATTGTCCCGCATACGTTGCCATGATTCTTATCCAAACGCACAGTGATTACTAAGCGTTAATCGTCCCCGATCAGATGGCTTTACTCAAGCGGGGCCAGAAGGAAACACTCAACCGAGTCGTTTGTTGGTAATCTCAATTGCCTTGAGCAGGCCACGGGCTTTGTTTTGCGTCTCCTGATATTCTGTATCAGGAACACTGTCAGCAACCAAGCCGGCCCCTGCCTGAACGTAGGCCGTGTCGTTATGTACAACGACCGTTCGCAAAGCGATGCAGGTATCCATATCTCCCGCGAAGTCGAGATAACCGACCGCTCCGGCATAGGGACCACGACGGTGAGGTTCCAATTCGTCGATGATTTCCATCGCGCGCACTTTTGGAGCACCACTCACGGTGCCAGCGGGCAAGCAAGCGGCCATGGCGTCAAAGGCATCATGCCCATCGCGAAGTTGGCCAGTCACGTTCGAGGTGATATGCATAACGTGGCTATAACGTTCGATCACCATTACATCAGAGAGTTCAACGGTGCCGTATTGAGCAACCCGTCCAACATCGTTCCTACCTAAGTCAACGAGCATGACATGTTCGGCTCGTTCTTTCGGGTCGGCGACCAACTCTTCTGCCAAACGATCATCTTCTGCCTGATTAGCGCCGCGTGGTCTAGTACCGGCCAGTGGGCGGACGGTGACCTCACCATTCTGAACTCGTACCATCACCTCCGGTGAACTACCAACCAATGAACAGCTTGGCATGCGAACGTAAAACATAAAGGGACTCGGATTTACGACACGCAGAGTTCGGTAGAGCTCAAACGGATCGCCCGAAAGCGAGGCTTCAAAGCGTTGGCTGATAACTACCTGAAAGATATCACCGGCACGGATGTATTCAACGCATTGGTTAACAGCTTCCTCGAAGCCTTCCTTCGTAAAGTTTGAAGGATAGTCGTTCTCCAGTGGACCTGAAGTATCGATGTCTGCAAGCGCCAGCCCATGGCTTGTGGTTGAAAGTCTTTCGACCAAGGTGTCTATCTTCGATGCAGCGGCGCTAAACGCTTCTTTCAAATCCGATTCATTCCTTGCCTGGTCAACTTTGGCAAGTGCGATCACCGAGATGGTTTTGTCAACATTATCAAAGACCAGCATGTGGTCAAAGAAAGCAAACGCTAGGTCCGGAAGCTCACGGTCATCTTCAGGTGCGTTTGGCAGATTCTCAACATAGCGAACCGTGTCATAACCGGCATACCCAATCGCTCCACCAACAAATGGAGGCAACCCGTCAGGCTTGGCAACCTTCACTTTGCCAACTTCATTGCGAAGTGTTTCGAGGGGGTTCTCGGTGCTGAATGATTCGCTCTTAGGATTCTCTCCCAACTCGGTAAGCGTCACCTCGTTGCGGCGTGCTTCAAGCAAACGATAAGGGTCGGTCGCTAGAAAGCTATAGCGACCAACTTTTTCGCCACCGATGACACTTTCGAACAAACACGCAATCCCTGGCGCATTAGGATCATCAGCGGAAGCATCCAGTGATTTAAACGCTGAGACCGGCGTTAAAGAGTCGCTCACCAATCGACGCCAAACAGGCACCGCATCAACTCCCTTGGCAAGCTTTGCAAAGGTCTCGAAATCGATTCGGAGATGCGTGTAATCAGTCATGTTCCTATTTGGATAGCCGAATTGGTTAATTTGGATAGTAAGTGAAAATACAAATTGCCCTAGTAGCCTTGAGGACCGATTGGACGGATCGAGGTTCATTTCCTCAAGGTGATTGCCACTCTAGCAAGCAATCGACACCTCAACAACGCAGGCTCCGATTGATAAGCGCCAGCTGGGGCCTTTTTTACGAGAATGTTCGTGTTTCTGACTCATTAGCTTGCCTTGCCGCGGGTACCATTGCCCGATAAGATCGCAATAGGACAGAAGTAACCAGAAGCCCATGCAAGATCAGCCACTCAGGAGCCAGTGACCATGAAATGCCAACAGTGCGAAAAGCCGGCAACGTTTCACATCACGGACCTCGTCGATGGTGAGCCCAAGGAAGTCCACCTTTGCGAAGAGTGCGCCAAAGCCTTTCTCGCCCCAGCCGTCGAGCAAGCAGAAGAAGTTCTCCCCGCCATGGCTGGCCTTTTAGCGCAACAGCTAGCAGTCGGCGAAACGGCCGAAGAACTCGCCAAGCTCGATGAGCGAACTTGCCCCGTCTGTGGCATCAGCTTCCTCGAGTTCCGTAAACAAGGCCGCCTCGGCTGCCCGCATGACTACGTCTACTTCACTGAAGAGCTTGAGCCCCTGCTTGTCAACATTCATGGCGAGACGGATCACATTGGCAAGACCCCACAACACAGCAGTCAAGATGCCGAGCTGCAGACCCAACTCATTCGACTTCGTCGCGAAATGAAGGAAGCGGTCGCCAACGAAGATTACGAACGAGCGGCAAGCCTTCGTGATGAAATCCATCAGATTGAAGCCACATCAACTACTGAAAACCTCGATGATTCGGAAGAGGACGCCTAACCGCGAACAAGCGGCAGAGTAGCGTAGCCGAAACGACAACATCTGATGTACAATCTGGGTCAATCAAGCACCCGTCCGCACTGTCCCTACCCCACTGTTTATTTCACACGATGTCGCTCGACTTGCAAACAATGGCCCGCTGTTGCGGTGAATGGCTCCAAGGTTCGGGCCCCGAGTCAGACATTGTCATCAGCAGTCGGATTCGGTTGGCCAGGAACTTATCTGAATTCCCATTTGTCGCTCGAGCTACAGAACAAGATCGCGAGCAGATCGAGCAGATTTTGCACGCTCGGATCGATGCCCTGAATGCCGCAAGCCGCTTTCCTGCAAACCTAAGTGCCGACGGCCAACGCGCCGCCATCGCCCACTATGTAAAAGTGGACGACCTCGACGAAGTTGATCGGATGTTCTTAGTCGAACGTCAACTCATCAGCCGAGAACATGCTGAATCGAAAGGGGCGCGCAGCGTCGCTATTGACGGTGGCGAACAGTTCAGCGTTATGATCAACGAAGAGGACCATCTTCGTATCCAGGTTATGCACTCAGGACTCGACCTCGAATCGGCCTGGCGACAGATTAACGACATTGATGATCTGCTCGAAGAGAGCATCACCTACGCCTACAACGACCGACTGGGCTACCTAACAGCTTGCCCCACCAACGTTGGCACTGGCATCCGCGTCAGCGTTATGTTGCACCTACCTGCTTTGGTCATTACGAGGCAAATCGATAAGGTCTTCCGAAGCTTGCAAAAGATCAACCTTGCTGTCCGTGGGCTTTATGGTGAAGGCTCGCAAGCGATGGGCGATTTCTATCAGATCTCCAACCAAGTCACGCTCGGTATGAGTGAAGAAGAGCTCATCAGCAAGGTGGCTGACGTCGTACCGACGCTGCTTGAGTACGAACGGCATGCCCGTAAGTTCCTCATCCGCGAAAGCCAAGAGACGCTTCACGACCGAGTAAGCCGCGCTCACGGCATACTCCGCACTGCCCAGACAATCAGCAGCGAAGAGACATTGCATCTACTTTCCAGCGTGCGGATGGGCGTGAACCTCGGCCTTATCAATGATGTCGAGATCCCAACCGTCAACAAACTTTTTGTCCACACACAACCGGCGCACTTACAAAAGCTCGCGGGTGAAACCTTAAATCAATCGGACCGAAACGTCGAACGAGCCAGCTATCTCCGCCAACTTCTTAATGGCGATAATCCGGAATCAGAATCGAACTAAGGATTTCGCTTCAAGAGATTCAAATGAAGCTGCCACCAACTATCTACACGGTCGGCTATTCAACACACGAGTGGGAAACTTTCCTCGCTCTCCTCAACCAAGCTGGCATCACGGCGGTGGCGGATGTTCGTTCGCATCCCAATGCTCGGCTAGAACAATACCGCCGTGAAAACCTCTCCCCTGCCCTACAACGTGAGGGGATTGAGTATGTTTTCTTAGGTGATGAACTCGGCGCCCGACGCTCGGAGGCTGAGTGTTACGTCGATGAGAAAGTTGATTATGAACTGGTTGCCAAAGTCCCAGCGTTCCTTCAAGGGATAGATCGTCTAGCGGAAGGGGCCAAGCAATTTCGAATAGCAATGCTATGCGCTGAGAAAGAACCGCTCGATTGTCACCGCGGGCTGCTCATCGCTAGACATCTTACGGAACTTGGCTGGCAAGTCATTCACTTACTACCCAACGGAACACAAGAGACGCACAAAGATACCGAGCAGCGGATGATTGAAATGGTTGGAATCGATCCGTTATTCGATGGCGATCTTAGCCACGAAGAGAAACTTGCTAGGGCTTATCGTGAACTATCTATGTCGTAATCACTCCACGACAACGTCATCCAGTCCAGGTTCGCACTCGGGGAATTGCGGATCCATCGCTTCGAGTGTTTTACGCAGCAACGTGCTCACTACCAGATTGCGGTACCACTTTCGGTCGGAGGGGATGATGTGCCACGGAGCGACTTTTGTGTTGCACTTGTTAACGGCCGCTTCATACGCCTCTTGATAGTCGTCCCACAGTTTCCGTTCAGCGATGTCCGCCTTGCTAAATTTCCAACGTTTATGCGGTTCGTCAAGTCGCGCTTGCAAGCGCTCGCGTTGCTCTTCTTTGCTGATATGCAAAAAACACTTGACGATCGTGACGCCTCCTTCGGAAATCATCTCTTCGAACTCGTTGATCCGCTTGTAACGGGCCTTCCATTCCTTTTCTGGAACCAAATCGTGCACCCGGACGACTAGGACATCTTCATAGTGCGATCGATTGAAGACTCCGATATTGCCGCGGCGCGGGACTGCTTTGTGGATTCGCCATAGAAAGTCGTGGTCAAGCTCCTCGCTACTTGGCTGCTTGAAGGGACTGATCTGAAAACTTTGGGGGTTAATTCCCGTTGTCACCGTGCGGATGGTTCCATCCTTACCGGCTGTGTCCATCCCTTGTAGGACAAGTAGCAATGCCCGACGATTCTCGGCATAAAGTCGGTAGGCCAAGTGACGACTTTCGAGTGTATTTTCAGCAATCTTCTCGGCGGCGGTCTCCTTCGTCCAATCACCGTCTACTTTGCGAGGGTCGATGTCCTTAAGTTGAATTTTATCGCCCGGCTTGAATGTCACAGGTTGGCACATACTTGCTTGTTTTCTTTATTCGTGTTCAGACTGAATTCGTATGACGCCCGTAGCATCACAATCCACGGAAATAACGATGGGATGACAGCAAACGGGACAATCCTCTACGTATTCTTGATGTTCTCCCTCGGAGGGATCTACCGGGATGACAATTTCTTCACCGCAAGAATCGCATAAATAGGAGGCGTCCCACATCTCTAGAAAAAATCCTTAAATAACACAGCTTGAATTGTTTTAATTCGGGTTGTTCCACATAAAACGACTGGCCCTAACCTCTGTAGCGATTATGCCAGCCCAAGACTCGTAAGTACATAGAAAGCTTGACCGCTTAGGCCGAATCCTGGAGCTACGTTATTACAACCAACTTCCCACACAGATAGCCAATATCCCTGAGAAGATCATGATTAATTCGCGAGTACAAGTAGTCGACGAGTCGCGTGAATTCCATTACGACGAACTCTTTTTCTCAATTACGAACGACAAAGGTTGTATCAACTTTGGGAATACAATGTTCACGCGGATATCCGCCTATGAAGAAGTGGAACTGATTGGTAAACCGCATAATGTCATTCGTCACCCTGATATGCCACGTGGTGTGTTTCACCTCTTCTGGGAATATCTCAAGGCGGGAAAAACCATTGCCTCTTACGTAAAGAACTTGGCTAAAGATGGTCGCTACTATTGGGTACTTGCTGTCGCATCCCCCTGTAAAGATGGCTACCTTTCGATTCGTTTAAAGCCATCGAGCCCCTTATTCGAGACGGCAAAGAAGCTGTACGCTGAGACTTTGGTCTTTGAGGCGGAAGTCGAATTCCGACTTGGCAAGAAGGAAGCTGCCATACAATCGCACGCCTTCCTACTCGAGAAGCTTAATGAGTTAGGATACGAAAGCTACGAAAAATTCATGAGCGAAGCTCTCACCAAAGAGCTCTCTTCACGTGCTGAGATTATTGGCAAGACTGATAATAATTTCGTCTCAAATATTGATTCAGGATTCGAAACGATTCCTTACGTAGAACTCCAAAGTTCTACTCAGCGCTGCTCGGACATGCTTAGTGAGATCTACTCATCACTAAACGTATTTCATCAACTATCAAATGAACTGCCAGATCGCCGAGAAAACATGGCCGAACTCGGTCCAACGCTTTCGTTCTTGGCATTGAACACGCATATCTCGGCTTCACGTTTAGGCGAAGCCGGCGCGACACTTTCGGTGATATCGCAAGCGATTCGTAGTTTATCCAAAGATACCGACCGATTGATCGATGATTTGCTGGGCCGAATCGAGTCGCTATGCACTGCAGCTGAAGCTTTGGAATTTAACGTGGCTGTCGCGTCACTTGAATCAGAGGTTTGCAGCGTTTTTGCAACCGAGCTAATTAATCAAGCACCTGAAGACCGTGATCCAAATATTGGAGAATGGATCGAAATAGTAACCCAAGAGATGGGTCAACGCAGCCAAAGTCTTTTTGAAAAACTGAGCGGCTTACAAGTCTTAGCGACAACACTTTCAAGCGATGCAACGGAGCTATCTCAACAAGTTGGACGTATGCGGGTAGCTCAGTTGAACGGCAGAATTGAAATAGCCGCCTTCTCGGTGAATGGCAACTTCATGTCAATCTTTGAAGAGATTTCGAACGTCGTAGAATTCGCATTGAACGAATGCGATCAGATCCTCGGCCTGCTCTCAACAACGAAGTGTAGTGTCGAAGGCTTGCTTTCGATGGATACGAGCCTCGATAGTTGCTTGCGAGACATCCAGTCAACCACTGACCGGATTAAGAACCAAAGCCATGCGATGGTAGCGGCTCACTGATCGTCGATTCCGGTCAATTCGCTCTTGAACAAGTATCGATTCTCTTGGTTGTGCCAGATGGTGCGGTAATTCAACCGAATTATCGCTCAATCGATGGATGAAATTCGTTTGTCAGTTGAATGAAACCTAGCCTGATGTTGTGGGTAAGTTTCCTCCAACGTGGCGAATTTTCATGACAACATCAGCCATCCAAGTCCTCGACGAATCACGTGAGTTCAGTTTTGACGAATCCTTTTTCTCATTGACGGATGAAAAAAGCTACATCCGGTATGGGAACAGCGTCTTCACGCGAATTTCTGCCTATGAAGAACACGAACTAATCGGCAACCCTCACAATGTGATTCGTCACCCCGACATGCCCAGAGGGTTCTTTCACATCTTTTGGGAGTATCTAAAGTCTAATAGAACGATTGCTGGTTACGTAAAAAACCTGGCCAAAGATGGTCGTTACTATTGGGTCCTCGCCGTATCTACTCCCTGTCGAGGTGGGTTCCTTTCGATTCGAGTTAAACCCTCTAGCAAACTCTTTAATCATGCTAAAGAGATTTATGCAAAAGCTCTGAAATTCGAAAAAGAGATCGAAAATCGCGAAGGTAAAAAAGTCGCCGCAGAGAAATCGCATGAGTTTCTTTTAGAGCAACTGAATGAACTTGGATACAACAGCTACGAAAAGTTCATGAAGGATGCCGTGAAGCAAGAATTGACTTCGCGTGCTGATATCATCGGAGAGGTTGAGCTTGATGTCCCAACCACCTACGGAGCTGAACCAGAATCGGTTCCTTACATTGAATTACAAAGTGCAACAGCAGAGTCCTCTCGCATCTTCGCAGAGATATTCTCATCGCTTGGGGTTTTCCATCAACTCGCAAGCGAGCTTCCCAATCGACGCAAGAATATGGAAGAGCTTGGCCCTACGCTTTCGTTCTTAGCTCTGAATACTCATATTTCAGCTTCCAAGCTAGGTGATGTTGGTGCTACGCTGTCGGTCATCTCTCAGAATATTCGATCACTTTCAAAAGAGACCGATCGACTTATCGATGACCTCCTAAAACAAATCGAAACACTTTGCGATGCAGCCGAGGAGCTTGAGTTCAATGTTGAATTTGCCTCGCTTGCTTCGGAGATCTGTTACTTCCTTTCTTCTGAGCTGCAAGATCAGAATCCAGAAGATCGCGATCCCAACATCGGAGAATGGATTGACACGGTGACCCATGAGCTTGTCAAACGTAGCCGACTCATCTTCGAACAATTGAACTCACTGAATAAGCTATCGAACGCTCTTTCGTGTGATGCCACGAGCCTCTCTTCGAAAGTTAGCCAGATGAGAGTGGCACAGCTAAATGGTCGCATCGAAATGGCAACGATCGACGTCTCCGGAAATTTCCTTTCAATCTTTGAAGAGATTCTCGACGTGGTTAATTTTGCGTTGAATGAATGTGAACAAATTCAGAAACTGCTAACCGATACGTCCACAGATGTGGATCGACTCATTGGTATGGATTCGAAACTCGATCTCTGCCTCAGAAACATTCATTCCGCAACCGAAGCGGTGAAGAGTTTCAAAGTTGGCCAAGACAAGCAGAATCACCGTAAAAATGCCATGATTGCTGGAATTTGCTAGCAATTCAGGCGAACCTAGCAGTGACGAATATGTCATCTGATAGCCCTAATTCATGGATATTTCACTGATGCAGTGATCATGAACGCCGATTATACTTAAGGGTATCAGGGTCGTGTTAACGCAGCACGACGGACGAGAGGGCCGGCTAGGAAGTGTCTCTGGCATTCACTCCCTAGATCGCCATAACTCAATAGGAAGGAGGTGGTACTTTGTTAGACGTCAGTTTTTGTAGCCAGCGAGGTGGTCAGACCTGACGACCGGCGGGTCGCTGAGGCGACCACCACCTGTTTCGAGAACCTCCTACGTTCGTTTCCCGTGCCTAGCAGCATGGCTAGTCCACCTGATCCGAGCTTACCGGGTTCTTAGACAACGCATGCAACCGAGCCTTCCTTCCAGGGAGGCTCGGATTTTTTATGCCTTCCGATAATTTGCATGCAAATGCAGTAGGCTCGCTAGAATGTTCGGTGAGTTCGTTTTACGATCACCCATCTCTCTTAACGTCACACTACCAAAATCAGTTCAGCGAATGTCCGACGAATCCCTCAACCAAGCTCTCGAACAGCAGCAAGACCTCGTCGAGGCCAATCTGCCAACCGTCTTCACTGCTTACGATGAAGCCAAATCAGAGGGAGTCATTGAACCGTTGATCCTGTTGGTCGATTGCGAAGATGACCTTGGCGGACAAATCGCACGTGATTGGTTGGGCGATGAGCAAGTTGACAACGCTATTGCAATTGAAAATCAATCCAAAGAGAACGAATCCCTAACTACGATCTTCGCCTTGCCTACCGAATGGCATGAGTCTCGTGAGGAACTAAGCGAATCGTTCCCTTATCTTGCCGAGTTTTTCGAGGGAGAGTATCCCCAGGATGGCTTGCTCGTACTAAGCATCACCGCCGGTGGAGCTTCCGGGTTAGGCGTTCCGTTTGATGCTCGTTAGCTAATTCCAAACTTGCACGGCCGAACCCCAAACCTCTCCTGGCTCTCGGTGATAAGGGATTGGTTTAACCATGGATCGACGAATTGCCTTAGGCCGCACGTCAACAACCGTGAAGGCTCCTTCGTTGGCCTCAGCAATGGCGGCAAGATTCTCCGCATGCTGCTTGGTACGCACCTCCATGCCGAAGCTATGAATCCTAAAATCCCATGCTTCCGTATCGGTAAGAGATTGCATGACTCGCTGACTTCGAATGTCGCCGTCGGACATCAGGAAGACAACCTGTGGATCGAGCTTCGAAGCCATCTCAATGGCATCTAAGAGTCTTCCTCCAAGACAAATCTCAACCGTGCGCAACCACTTGGCTAACTTCTTTTTATTCTCGCGTGTTGCAGGCTGCATTGAATCGACGGAGTTTGGATAGTACATCGGATATGCCTGATCACTGTAGAAGATGACATAGAACTGCTGCCCTTCTTTTAATCTTTGCACGGCGTAGTTTAACTCGTCGAGCGTGGTCTCCATTCGGCCACGCTGCATACTACCTGAGTTATCAACGACAAAAACAACCCGGCTCGCTTCTTCTTTGACTCCAAAGAACTGCACCCTACCTTCAGTCGCTGGTGCTTTTGTCTCCGTTGATTCTCCGGTCCCTTCCTTCGAACCCTTTGCTGACTGGTCAGCAGCAACTTCTATCATCATCGACGATGCAGTTGGCATTTGCTCCGAAGCGAGTAGCGTCTCCGATTCGACGATTGGTATCGTCATAGGTTCAACGACTGGCATCTCAACAGGTGCTTCCAGTTCAAGCAAATCGGTAATCGAATCGCTTGGTGAAGAGAGAGATTCCTCCCAACTGACAAGCTGCACTAAAGGAATTTCAGGTGCCAAATCATCGGCTTCGCAAATGGATGCCGTCAATATAAAGGGCTCTTCCTGAAGAGAGGCAAAAGTAAAAAAGGCAAGGCTTAGCATCAGCATTCCATGCGATGCCAAGCTCACAAGCCATGGAGGACGCCGACTGATCCAGTCGCTCAAGGATTGCCCAATGGCACGCCACCCTCGGTAATTTTTTTTGCTTCGAACTTTCTTCGTCGTTTTGTGAGTTCTACTGGTCCGTGTTGGATTGAGGACGGTTTTATCTTCGGCAGCAACAGCTTTCTTCGGTTGCTTTTGCTGTCTCTTTCGCTGCGGCTTTGGTTGAGTTTTTACTTGAGTTCGACGCTCCATCTTCGCAGGAGCATTCAGATCAGACGTATGCTCATCAAGCGATACCGATATCGCTTCGACTTGCTCTGAGATACGGTCGTTTACTACCTGCCCTTGAATCTTGGCATCGATCTTCTCGGCAGCGATTTCTTCTTTCCCTGCGATGAGTCGGGCAACTTTAGCCCGTTGACGATGTAAATCGGCTTGAGAAGCGAGGGTCGCTTGCTTGGCATCTTTCAATGCTTGGTCAGCGTCAGCTGTTAAATCAGAGACCTCTAACATCGCGAATGCTCACAAAAATAATTGCGGACTGATGACGCGATCCATCGCACACTTGACTAACTGAGTCAGTCGCATGCTAAGGTTTCGATTTGCTTTTGCAACAAAGAATTATGAATAAAAAATTGGGTGTGGGTAACAGCCACCAAATCACCACCCAAACATTAGAGAGACCAATACTAACGGTTAGAGATTTTCTCTAACGTGTGATCAATCCGTGCAAGACGGCTCTCATGGCCAAGCATTTCGAGAGTCTCGAACATGCCAAAGCCGACCGACTTGCCTGTCACCGCCACGCGCAGGGCATGGATGATCTGTCCGATCTTGATCTCTTTCTTTTCGACGAAAGCCTTGAGTAAGACTTCGAGTTCTTCGGCATTCGCCTCAGTAATACTTGCCAGTTCTTCACGAAACTCTTTTAGCAGCATCGCTGCATCTTCTGGCTGTACAAGACGTTTCTCGAACGCTTTCTCGTCGTACTTCAGTTGGTCATCGTCAACAAAGAAGTCGTCATAATCAAGAATGTCACCAAAGGTTTTAATGCGGTCGCCGGCTGCTTCGATGATCTTAGCCACCTTCGGTCCAACCTCACAATCGACTGGATCTGAAACGAGTTTGGCTGCTTTGAGGAAATCAATACAACGCGCCGTCTTTGCTTTGATTGGATATTGTTGCATCGCACGATCTTCAAAGGCAAACAACTTTTGTGGATCGAAGCTCGCAGGAGCTTTGTTAACCCGTTCGAGCGAAAAGAGCTCGATCATCTCCTCACGAGTGAATTCCTCTCGTTCACCATCCAACGACCATCCGAGCAGTAAGAGGTAATTCAAAACCGCATCGGGCAGGTAACCGACCTGTTCGTAGAAGTCTACGATCACCGGGTTGAACGTCTCGGCAGAGGTCTCGAGGCCGAGCCGATCGGCGATGCTAGCGCCATGTTTATTGATTGCTGCGAAGTCACGATTCTTCATATACTTATCAAGCTTACGCTTGCTAAGTTTGTTTTTGCTGCCGGGTTCGGCGACATAAGGTAGGTGAGCAAACTTCGGTGGCTCGTAGCCAAGCTGCTGGGCTATAAAAACTTGCCGCGGTGTATTTGAAAGATGCTCTTCAGCGCGAATGACGTGGCTAATTTTCATTTCATAATCGTCGACGACCGAAGCGAGGTGATACAAGCAACTACCGTCAGCACGCTGAATAACATGATCTTGCTCACGAGCCCAATCAAAGACAACTTGCCCACGGATTTCGTCATCGAGTTCCAACTGCCCTTCGCGCGGCATCTTCAGTCGCACGACTGACTCACGACCCTCGGCTTCGAACTTGGCCATCTCTTCTTCGGTGGTCGCCATCCACTTTCGGCTGTAAGTGAACTGTTCACCAGCAGCTTGGGCTGCTTCACGCTCAGCTTGCAATTCTTCGGCAGTTGCGAAATCGCGGTAAGCAGCGCCTGATTCGAGTAGCTTCTGTGCCGCTGCTTGATAAAGCTCGCTACGCTGCGATTGGTAGTAAGGACCAAGATCGCCACGAGAAGTCTTCTCAGATCCTACGTTGCCACTTGGCATTACTTCAGGACCTTCGTCCCAGTCGATACCAAGCCACTCGAAGCCATGCAAGATCGGCTGCAGGGCTTCCTCAACGTTGCGCTGCTGGTCGGTGTCGTCTACTCGCAGAATAAACTGCCCACCATACTTACGAGCATAGAGCCAATTGAACAACGCGGTACGTACACCTCCAATGTGGAGGTAACCAGTAGGACTTGGTGCAAAGCGGGTGCGAACCGACATCGGCTGAGCTCTTGGTGGGCGTAATGGTGTGAAAATCTAAAGAATTGCCCTAACAGGCTACCGATTTAAGAACGGCACCGAAAGCACCCCTGGGGCGAACTCCCCTTTGCCAAAGCTACGCAGCACGACGGGCTTTTTGCTTACGCAGGCGTTTGCGCTGAGCTTTGCTGAGCTTTCGAGGACCATTCGACTCATCGTACTCGTCCTGATAATCAGATTCACTACCACTGACCCAGCGAGAATCGGATTCTTCTGTTTGCTCAGCCGCGGCTTCTTTTCGCCTCCGCTTGGCTTCGGCACGACGTTCTGCTTTGGACGGATAGTATTGCTCAGTCTTAACTTGTTCCGATTCGTATTCTGTTGATTCTGCAATACTTAAGGTAGTCTCTTCCTCAGTAGCATTCGACTTTGCCGACTTACTATCGGAATCACTCTTCGCTTCAACTTTTGGCTCTTGAGACTTACTAGCACGTTTGTTTGAACTCGCCGATGATTTTGTGCTAGCCGTCTTTTCAGGGCGGGCAATCACGCCATCGGCTTCCCGAACGATATTACGGGCGTACATCAGATTGCCAAGCAATAAGAACGCGGTACCAAAGGTTGATAAGGCTGATCCAAGCCATGCGTATCCAAGCCATTCGTAGCTTGCTTGCAAGGATTCAGGAACCAACCCTGCTTCAGCTGTCCAACCAAGCGAAGTAACAATCACAGCGAGGATTGCTAGTGCAAGCGAAGTTTTTGATTCAGCTTGTTCGATAGCCATGCGTATCACAAGACCACCGCAAAGTAATACCCCGGGCAGCAACCACCAAACAGCATGGTTAGCAAAAGCTGACCATCCCGTCATCGCAGTCATTTGATTTGCAAAGACATTATGGAAATCAACTGAGGTAATGAAACTCATCACAACCGCCGAGAGAGCTGCGACCACCCACCAGCGGTATTGGCTTTTAAGATCATCCAGTTTGTGGCGACGAATCCCGTAGAGAATGTAAGCAACAAAACCGACCCCGAGCCATAGGGTGCTTGCGACCCAGGTGCCGAAAGTTCCGGGTCCGCTAAAAGCAAACAAATAGGTAAACGCGTTGGTAGGTTGTTCAATCGATTGGGCACCAAGATAGGCAGCCAATACGGCAAGCGATACGATTCCAATCGTGCCAAGTGTTGTCAGGGCGACCTGTGCAGGCGTCTGAGGAAAGAGACGTCTAGCAACCGAGAAGCTAAGGGAATCAACCCCAGGAGCATAGCGTACACCGCTAGCGGAAGAGGTTTCCGAAGCTTGTTTGTTTGATGATGAGTTGGCCTCACTAGCCCCCTCATGCAAAAGCCGACGACGCCGGCCTGCCCTGGCAGTGGTCATATGCTTGCGATCCCTCGCGGTAGAGTTTTTCGTGCCCAGGATCCGCACCACCAGCTTCCTACCAGTGGGCAAAAAGATGATCCCAACAGGTCCTTAATTCGGCTCGGCAAGCTGCCGGCATCAATACTTCAAACAACTAGGTGGGATTAGAGGAGTTAGGTGGCTTATTCCGTAGAGAAACTGACTGTTGTTTCCCCCCATGCAGTGAGGTGCACCATGACATACCTGCCGTGATCTAAGTTTTAGGGTGGAATTGAACCCCTAAACTCGCGGCGAGAATTTTGACGTTCTCGTTCCCCAGACAACGCCTTCAGTGCTAGCATTATGGCCCAAGATATCGCTTCAACCGAGAAAACCTCTGACGCTTCCATTACGAAGTCAGAAGCTCCTGTGGGCAACGAGCTAAACGATCCAACTGGTTCACCCTTTGGTAACTTCCCTTTTGCTGTGGAGATCGAATCCACTATCCCCCAGACTGAGCATCAGCTTGGCATGGTGGCATCGTTGTTTACGACACTTCGTTATCGTGATCCCTCGACAGCAGCACACTCGCTCCGTGTTGCCATGGGTTGCAGCTACTGGGCAGCAGCACTCAAGATGCCAGAAAAGCTGAGAGTCCAATTCGAAACGGCCGCTTTGCTTCACGACATTGGTAAAATGTCGCTATCTGATAAAATCCTCAAGAAGCCAAGTCCTTTGACTGGAACGGAACTTGAAGAAGTCGACCATTGCCCAGTCATCGCCAAAAATATCCTCTCCTCTTCAGGTGTTTCCAAAGAGATCATCGACGGGGTCTTTGACAGCAATGCCTGGTATGACGGAACACACCGCTCAAACCGACGGTCAGGAAGTGAAACATCGGTTATAGCGAGGATGATTTCGATCGTTGATGCCTTTGACTCGATGACCAATAATCAGGTTTATCGTTCCACTAAAAGTACCAAAGATGCCATCGAGGAACTGTATAATCGATCGGGTACACAGTTCGATAAGCAACTCGTAACCAGCTTTATTGAAACTCTCAATAATCAAGAAGAATGGATAAAGGAAGATGTCGCCAATCGTTGGCTCGTCCGTCTTGACCTTAGTGAACACTGGGAGCAGTCACTGCGTTATGGGACAGCCGACCGAGCGGTTCCTCAGTTGCAATCGGAAGAAACCTTCTTCCAACAGACACTTACCCGACACTCACACGAAGCGATTGCATTTGTCGATCTTCAATCGACCGTCACCTTTTGGAACGAAGGGGCTGAAAGACTGACCGGCCTGGGGGCAAACGCCGTCTGTGGCAAAAGATTCTCGCCTGAGATGTTCAAGCTGGGAACCAAGACTGGTTTTTTGGTCACCGAAGAGAAATGCCCTGTTCAGCAAGTCCTTCGTACAAAACAGCAACATATGGATCGATACGAGATATGGGGACGCGCTGAAAAATATCTGAATGTGGATCTGCAAGTGATTCCGGTCCTATCGAACAAGAAACAATTTTTGGGGGTCGTGCTAACAATGCGCGACGTTTCAAGCGAGGCGAGTCTCGAAGAGAAATGTCAAAGCTTACAAAATGCGACAACAAAGGATCCGATGACGCAGGTTGCCAATCGCGCAGAATTTGATCGCATGCTGCAAGCCTACCTGGCGACTCACCAAGAGGCGGGTATGTCATTCTGCCTTGTCATGGCAGACATTGACCACTTCAAACGTGTCAACGATGACTATGGGCATCAAGCGGGTGACCAAGTTATCCTTGCATTCGCTGGGCTACTAAAATCTCAATGCCGATCAGGTGACCTAGTCGCCCGGTATGGTGGTGAAGAGTTCGCCATCCTTTGCGCAGACTGTGATCTTGAAGCAGCCATGTCTCGCGCTGAACAGTTGCGACGCAGCATTGCCGAAATGATTCACTCACAACTTGGCAGCAAGAACGTAACAGCTAGTTTTGGGGTAACCGAACTGGAACCAAAAGATACCCCCGAAACGATACTAAAACGCGCAGACCAGGCTCTTTATATTGCTAAAGAACAAGGCCGTAATCAGGTAGTACACCAATCATCGAAAAACAGTACTTTCGAAGACGATACCACTGCTGGGAATCTGCTTGATTGGATTCTGGGTGCTCGTAGCAACCGAAGCTTGATTGAAACGACGTTAATATCAAAGGTCCCAATCGAATTAGTCATCGGCAAATTAAAAGGATTCATATCTGAAAAAGATGCCAGAATAACTATCGCTAAATTGAACCACCTCTGCATCGAGGTATATGATTCTCCTAAATCGGTTAACACCGGAAGATCGGTAACTTTTGTGATTGACCTTCGACTTTCTCAAGAGAAGGTAGAACGAGAAAGTTTGAATGGGCTCGCGGCAGGCAAACGCGTGCAAACTAGAATCGAAATCAAGATCCTTACCAAACGTGATCGTGACCGTCGTCGGGGGCCCGTAACAGATAGAGCTCGTCTGCTATTTGGAAATCTCCAGTCTTATCTCATGGCAGACGATGCCAAGCACGAATAGTTTTCTCCGTTCACTTTGGCCGAAGTGACCATAGGGACGCTTGCAAGAACTCCCACATCGTGCGACTCTTTAGGTTCATTTGGGTGGCCATGCATGCCCCCTATCGGAAACGATAAAGTACAACGAAACCATACAAGAGCCTCTTGCCTGTAGGAGAAATACCATGGCTTACAGCCTTCCTGAGTTGCCATACGCTTCAAACGCTTTGGAACCCCACATCGATAGCCAAACGATGGAAATCCATCATGGCAAACACCACAACGCTTATGTCACCAAAGTAAATGGTGCATTGGACGGCAGCGGCGTTGCTGAGCAAAGTATCGAAGATCTTTGCCGCAACCTTGATAGCGTGCCCGAAGGAATCCGCGGAGCTGTCCGCAACAATGGTGGTGGTCACGCCAACCACTCGCTTTTCTGGACCATTATGAGCCCGAACGGCGGCGGCGCACCAACCGGTGAACTTGCTGCAGCGATCGATGCCGAGCTTGGTGGTTTTGATAAGTTCAAAGAAGATTTTTCGGCTGCCGCTGCAACTCGCTTCGGTAGCGGTTGGGCTTGGCTAAGCGTTTGTGCTGAAGGCAAACTAAGCGTTGAAAGTACTCCAAACCAAGACAATCCCTACATGGAAGGCAGTACACCAATCTTGGGCCTTGATGTTTGGGAGCACGCTTACTACCTAAACTATCAAAACCGTCGTCCTGACTACATCGCTGCGTTCTTCAACGTCATCGACTGGGCGAAGGTCAACGAGCTTTACCTTGCTGCAAAAGGCTAGACCGCCACGATGCTCTCCTCCTTCTTCAGAGGGAGGGGAATCTGAGAATACTTAGCTTTCGATTGAATGCCCTTGCTGTAATTCAATCGACTTCTCAAGAAACTGATAAGACATCCAAAAGGGAGATGCTGGCTCTGCTAGCGTCTCCCTTTTCTTTTTCTGACAACTTCTTCGCGATTAGCCGCGATCTGCGTTGACATCACTTCGCTGCATTTCCTAATCTCCCGCCGCGTTTCTTCCGAGAGGTCTACCAAAGACAGACCCCTCATTGTTTTGAGTCAGAAAGCCAGAATAGTCATGAAGACCAATAACTCTCTCTTTGGATTGACAAACGGAATGCAAAACTTGGCTCTTGCCACGTTGCTATTGATGCTGGTCGCAAGTACCGGCTGTCAGTCTTCGGGAGGCTCTCGTTGGGCTTTCTTAAATCCTTTTTCAGGCGATGATGATAAGAAACTTGTTGCGGCGACTGCTCCGGCGCTTCCTTCATCAGGCTCGGCACTTCCATCCGATGGAGCAACCGCACAGCTAGAAGGTGCTCCTGAGGCAACGACTGTCGCCAGCACCCAACCGGCAGCAACAACCGCCCCCAAAGAACCGAGCATGGAAGCACCTTCGTATGCCGCCAGCGCTCCAGCATTTAACAGCTCGCCAGCAAAAGAAGAATCACGAATCGCTTCGACGCCACAGCTGGCCAAATCAGCACCAGAACCGCCAAACTCTCACTCGTATCCGATGGCGGCAATTCCCGATATGAAAACACCTAAGCCTGTTGTTGCTCAAGCAAATCCTTATGACCCCAACGGATACCAAGAAGCGGCTCCTGCCCAAGTAGCCGCAGCTCCCTCCGCTCCTGCGGATCGTTACGGCAACCTTGGTAATCGCTACGGATCGTCACCAGCAGCACCAAGTAACCCAACGCCAGACTTCCGATATCAACCAACCGAAACGCCTGCACAAAGTTCCGTGGGTGATCGTTACGGCAGTTACGCTTCGACGCCGGCTCCCACATCATCGCCGGCTACAACAGAATCACCATCCACGACACCATACCAGCCAGCCGAAACAGCTCCGGTAGTGACGACCCCAGCTGGCTCTCGTTACGCGAGTACGTCTGCTCCCCAAGCAGTAACTCCTGCTACGACACCGAGCACTTCACCTTACTCTACTTCCCAACAAACCGGCGCGCCGTTAGTTGCTGAAGTGAACACACCTTCTTCAGAAGTTAAGTTGGTTTCCGCCCCAGGCCAATATCGTCCCGGCGGCACGAGCTCTTACGGTTCCCAAATGGGCGTTGCAACCAAGCCTGAGCCCTATGTCGACAGCAGCACTCCTAGCCAATACAGACGCTAAGATTATTCTTTCACAAGAATTGACTGTCGAGTGGTTTACCAGCCCATAACCATATTCGATTCGATCACCTTGCGAGCTTGTTCGAGGTCGACCCCCTTCTCGCTCATGTAGAGTCTGATCGCATGGACTTTGTCACCCTCAGCACGGGAAAGACAATCGCGTGCCGTGGTGCACGGGTCCATGTTTGTCGGAATGCCAAGAGCTGCCTTTGAGATGACCCAAGTATCACGCGGTCGTTTGGTCAGCCGAATGATTTCGTCGCTCGGAAAATTGTCCGTGACAATCTGACGAGCCGCGTCTTCGCTGTCGGCCCAAGAGATGACGATATGGCTGGTGGTTTCAACCTCAAAGAGTGGCATACAGGGGCCTCATTCTTTCAATCGATAGGCACAGGTAATTAAGAACTAGGACTTTAGTACCCATTCTACCCACTAGAAACCAAGTCGGCTACAAGGAACCAGCTTGTTTGAATGACAGTTAAAAATGGCTGTGCGTATACTCACAACGTGGTAATCATCTGCCACCAATAGACAATACCTATTATCGAGTCGCTAACAGCAAACCACACTTTGCCTAATTCCATTCCCCCTCGCAGTAGCAAGGGGCATGATGGGTTTCGACTAAGTGTGGTTTTTTTTATGGAAGGATTGTTCGCTTGAAGAACTGCATACTAACTCTGATTTGTTTAGCTACCTGCGTTCCGGTGAATGCCGAGGTGTTCTTCGAATGGGCAGATGTTGGTAACCCAGGGAATGCTCCAGACACCAGGTCAATTGGAGTTGGAGAAGTTGGCTATTCGTATCGCATTAGTAAACACGGGGTTACCAACGGCCAGGGGCTTACGCCTCTGGCGAATTGCTATTAGCCCATCGGGTCTTTTTATACTTATTAGCCAGTCTTGGAAGACAAGCCGTCTTGGCGGTTCTTTTTCTCGGACCCTTCAAATTCTCTCTTCATCGCGAAAATTTCCCTGCTAAGCGTACTCGACCCCGAATCGTACTTTGAACGATTACAATTCATAACGACACATGTCAGAGGGCATCAATCTCCGAAGACGCCACCATCCTCTTTGGCAAACAATTAAACGTTATGAACTGAGTCGTCATGGCTTGCAAGAATACATCTAATTCGCTTTTGTTTGGCTTGCTCATACTAGTCTGGGCAAGTAACGGCATGGCGGATGAGCCAAGCGTTTCTAAGCCGAAGATTATCTCGGCAAAAAATTGGGGATCCGACCCGCTACCTATTCCTGAGAGCCGCAAGCATCAACCACGCTTCATAACGCTCCACCACGCGGGGGTGGAATGGAAAGCGGGTGATGATCCGTTTGTCAAAGCTCAGAACCTGCAATCGTGGGGTAAGAAGACGGTTGAAGAAGGTGGCAAAGATTGGCCTGATCTTCCTTACCACTTCTTGATCGCACCTGACGGACGAATCCTTGAGGGGCGTCCGACTAAGTACGAACCAGAGACCAATACTAGCTACAACGTCACCGGCCATATCGGCGTTTTGCTTTGGGGCAACTTTGAAGTCCAACGTGTCAGCCCGGCGCAAGTTGAATCTGCTGTCCAATTGGTCGCTTGGCTCGCCCAGGAACACCAGGTAGAAGATAAATGGATCCGTGGCCACCAAGAAGTCGGCACCGAGACCGATTGCCCCGGCAAAGACTTCAGCCGTTACCTAAAAGATGGCCGCTTTAACACTTGGGTAAATAATGCACGCCGTGGATTGCCACTCGCAATTAAACTCGGCGAAGCTCTTGAAGCTGGACCAACCGAGACCGTTCCGCAGTGATGCCCCCCCAACCAACCTAGGAGCTCATGTCCTTAGCTTTTTGCTGTGGCCCTTCGGGTCTTTCGTTTTCCTGTTGGTACTTTTCTTGGCGTCTTGGCGGTTTCATCCCCTGCAGGGGCCCTAAAATCCTGCTTAGTGGCCAAATTTGCCTCATTCATCGCCCTTAGGGGCCGATAATGCTCTGAACTGGTCAATTTCCAAGTGGCAAAACGCCCCTAGCCGGTTGACAGTTTCCCGCACCAGCCAGTACGCTATCAGGCTTCCCAAGCGACGATTTACGCCAACAACTACCATTAAACCCGTGTTCAAAGGCTAAGAAAATGGCCGTTCCAAAGCGAAAGCACTCCAACTCACGCAGCGGCAAGCGCCGTTCCCACGACCAATTGAAGGCAAAGCAGCTTCAAGCATGCCCTCGTTGCGGTGCTATGGTTCCTTCGCACGTTGTCTGCCCAAATCCTAACTGTGGCTACTACATGGGCCGTACGGTCGTTGACCCTGAGTGATTTCTCTGAGTGTTTTTCCGGGAAAGTAAGGTGTGCGTAGCGATAGCTAACACACCGTTATTCTGGTTCGTGGTGCGTAACGCGGTAGTTCTCGCACCCAACGAGCTTTCTCATTCTGATTTACTGCTGGTCGAGCCAGCAGTCGCACCCGATCCCAGGTGGCATTTCTCATGGCTGATGGTCCTGTTGCATTTCTTTTTCCTGGACAAGGTGCTCAGCACGTTGGCATGGGAGCTGAGTCAACTTCTGAACTACCCGCTGCCAAGGCGCTGTTCGATTCCGCGTCGGAAATCCTCGGCTACGATCTACTAAAGCTCTGCCTTGAAGGCCCTGCCGATCAGTTGGACGCAACCGTCCACAGCCAGCCAGCGCTCTATGTCGCCAGCCTTGCTGCTCTTGAACGCCTCAAAAACGATTCACCTGAAGTCATCAACAGCTGCCAAGCGGTCGCCGGTTTGAGCCTGGGTGAATACACGGCCCTAGCGTTTGCTGAGGCAATTTCGTTCGAAGATGGCTTGAAAGTGGTTGCTGAACGGGGCGCGGCGATGCAAGACGCGGCTGAAGCATCACCAAGCGGCATGGTCAGCCTGCTCGGCATGGAGCTTTCAGCCATTGAAGAGCTTTGTTCACAAGTACGCGAAGAGCTCTCTGGCCAGACGATGCAAATTGCAAATCATCTCTGTCCTGGCAACATCGTCGTCTCGGGATCGACCGAAGCTTGTGAAAAGATTGCTGAGAAGGCAATTGAAGCTGGCGCGATGAAAGCGATTCCACTTGCTGTAGCAGGTGCATTCCACACGCCACTTATGCAGCCGGCAGTTGAACGCCTGACGACAATACTCGATAAAGTCACCATCAGTGAACCCAAGCGTCCGGTCCTTTCGAACGTTGATGCCCAGGTTCACAGCGATCCTAGCGAGATTCGTGATCTGCTTGTGAAACAAGTCGTAAGCCCCGTTCAATGGGAAGCTTCGATGCGGAACTTGATTGACAAGATTGGTGTCGCCGGCTGTTACGAAATTGGCCCAGGCCGCGTTCTTCGTGGATTGTTGAAACGCATCGAACGTAAATTCCCATGCGAAGGAATCTCTGCTTAGCAGGCAATCTTCTTTCAATATTAAATAAAACACGGTTGAACATTCGCAACCGAACAACACGCCAAACAGGATAAACTTTATGTCAGACACCGCCACGATTCAGGTTGACCTTAGTGGTCAAACCGCCTTGGTCACGGGCGCATCACGCGGCATTGGTAAAGCGATTGCCTTGCGCCTTGGTTCTTCGGGAGCGAAGGTTGCATTGGTTGCACGAAGTGTCGGCAAGCTAGAAGAAGTCGCCAACGAGATCACCGCAGCGGGCGACGAAGCTGCTGTCTTCGCTTGCGATGTTGTTGACAGTGACGCGGTCAACAAAGTCGTTGAAGATGTCATCGAAAAGTGGGGACAGATTGACGTCCTCGTCAATAACGCCGGTATCACGCGTGACACGCTTCTGCCTCGCATGACCGACGAAGATTGGGACGATGTAATCGCAACCAATTTGCGGTCGATCTTCCTCTTCACTCGAGCGGTTGGCCAGCCAATGATGCGGGCCAAGCGTGGTCGGATTATCAACATATCAAGCGTCTCTGGCATCATGGGTAACCCAGGTCAGGCAAACTACTCAGCTTCAAAGGCAGGCATCATCGGCTTCACGCAAACGGTTGCTCGCGAGCTAGCCAGCAAGCGTCGTGCAATTACCGTCAACGCGATCTGCCCAGGATTTATTGCTTCGGACATGACCGACGCTTTGGGTGATCCGCTACTGGAGGCCGTCAAGCAGCGCGTACCGCTTCAACGCCTGGGCAAGCCAGAAGAAGTCGCCGACGGCGTACTCTTCCTTGCGAGTGAATCGGGTGCGTACATAACCGGACAGGTCCTTACAATTGACGGCGGAATGACGGGCTAGTCATTTCCCAGCACTTTTAAGACAGAAACCCCCTAGCCTTTTAGCTCCAAATAGGGGCTAATTCAGCCGACTGGGGCCAAATTGGCTGTTTAAGGCAGGGTCCCATCTTGACCCGAATTACTAAGACCATCTATTTTGTGTCGCCTGCTGGCATCACTGCCAAGGAGACACAATTGAGTCGCGGCCAACCGCATTTGTGGTGCTGAGGCTTACTTAATACCAGATTACTAGCGTTTAAGGAGAATACCGTGGCGAGCGTGCTCGAACGTGTAACTGACATCGTATCGGAACAATTGGGTGTCGACAAAGACAAGATCACCCCAGAAACCTCCTTCGTGACCGACCTCGGAGCCGACTCGTTGGACGTGGTTGAACTGGTCATGGAATTCGAAGAAGAGTTCGACATCAGCATCCCAGACGACGCGGCTGAGAAGATCCAAACGGTCGGTCAAGCGGTTGAATTTATTGAGAAAGAGGGTGGCGAGTAATCATCGCCCCCAAGTCAGGGAACGCTGGTAAGGATCGCTCGCTAATTTGATGACGAGCGTTCCACAAAGGGATGTTTGTTATGAAGCGACGGGTGGTCGTCACAGGTTTAGGAGTTGTTACTTCGCTTTCGCGGAGCGTGGAAGAGCTATGGAAATCCATACTTGCTGGCCAGAGCGGCATCCACGAGATTAAACTCTTTGATACCTCAGACCAAAAAGTGCGATTTGGTGGTGATGTCCACGATTGGAGCACTGACGGCTACGTCGAAAAGAAAGACGCCAAACGCGTTGATCGCTTTACTCAATTCGCCATGGTTGGCAGCATTGATGCGGTTAACGATTCGGGCCTCGACTTTACGAAAGAAGATCCTTTCCGGTGCGGCGTAATTATTGGCTCCGGTATTGGTGGACTTAACGAGATCGAAGCACAGGTTGCACGTCTTGTGCAAAAGGGACCTGACAAGGTCTCCGCATTTACCATCCCCAAGATGATGCTTAATGCGGCAAGTGGGCATGTTTCCATCCACTACGGATTGAAAGGCCCCAACCATGCTGTCGCCACAGCATGTGCCAGCGCAACGAACGCCATGGGCGATGCTCTGCGTGCTATCCAAGATGACCACGCTGATGTCGTCATCACTGGCGGAAGCGAAGCGGCTTGCACGCCGATGGGCTTAGCTGGCTTTGCCAATATGAAGGCACTGTCCACGCGGCATGATGATCCCCAAGCAGCCAGCCGACCATTCGACGTTGATCGTGATGGGTTCGTCCTCGCTGAAGGTGCCGGTCTTGTTATTTTTGAAGAACTTGAACACGCCAAGGCGCGTGGTGCCAAAATCTATGGGGAAATTCTTGGTTACGGCCAAAGTGGCGATGGTGGCCATATCACCCAGCCTGATCCAAACGGCACGGGAGCTGGTCGTGCGATGAGTGAAGCTCTGAAGGACGCCCAACTCGATCCATCAGGTATCGATTACATCAACGCACACGGCACAAGCACTCCGCTTGGCGACAAAGCTGAAACCAGTGCGATTAAGAATGTATATGGCGATGCCGCTTATAAGCTGAATGTCTCAAGCACCAAAAGCCACCTTGGTCACTTGCTTGGTGCCAGTGGCGGTGTTGAACTAATCCTGTCGCTTCTTGCCATCCGCGATCAGGTATGCCCGCCGACGATTAACTTGCAAACGCCAGATCCCGCATGCGACTTGAACTACACACCGAATGAGCCTGCCGAGCGAGAAATTCGTGCGGTTATGAGCAACAGCTTTGGTTTCGGTGGTCACAATGGATCGATCATAGCTGGGCAGCTTCAATAAAGCCTTAAACGCTTCTTTACCTAGATGGGTAAATAGACCCAGTTTTTAGGCTCTTTCTGAATTTATCTACAGCGCCAATAGTTTTTCATTGGCAGTGATAATCCTTCTTCTAAACTGTATGACGTTGGCGAATGGAATCTCGGGCTCTTTCTGCATCGTAATACCGTTTAGATTTGCAGCTATGTTTATTCGAAGATCGGCAACCGATCGATTAAGTAGTTTTTCGACCGTTCTCCTTGCATTCTCTTTCTTTGCATTTGCGGTTCTAGAAGCAAAATCTCAAACACGAAGTTGGAGCATTGGGACTTCCGGCGATTACACAGATCCCACAAGTTGGGATTCCAATGATGTACCGGACTCGATGAGTGAGACTGCCGAATTTGATGTCTTCGGAATCTACACAGTCAACATCCCACAATCGATCGGTAGTTCGATTGATCGACTGGAAATTACTCGAGGTGATCTACGATTCTTCAGTAGTACCTTCGGCGATGAAACACTCTCCACCGAAAATGGGATCGAGATCACAGACGCTGAGGTTGACCTTGATCGAAAGACTTCCTTTGGCAACGTTCACTTCGCTTCGAGTGGAAGCCTGGTAATGTCCGAAGCTGCTCAGCTGGGCGTACTCAAGCAAAGTAGCATCAACGTAAACGGGGTTGATATAGCTGCCGGCAGCAACTCCCAAACAACTGAGCTATTGCTGAACAATAACCAAACTTCCTCGCTTGGTAACATTGTGATCGCAAATCGAGAGTCTGGCTCTTTCGAAGGAGCACTCAACGTTTACAACGATTCAATGGTGTCAGCAGGAAACATTGACTTAGCTACCACCGGTGTCGCAGGTCGGCGAGGGTTCATGCAGCTATTGGGCGGTGGTACGGTAATCCAATCGAGCGGCATAACCAACGTTGGTGCCAATTCAACCGAGGGAGAAGCAAGCCTATTTCTGGCCTCTTCAACTTTTCTGGGAGATGAAATAAACGTCTACTCGAATGGACGGATTAATCTCGTCTCAGCTCATTTCGGAATTGCCAGTTCGTTGACCGTTGATGGTGGATTGTACGAAGAGGCCAATTCCACCACCCGAACCGTGGGCACCAATGCCGATCTAACTTTCAAGAACCAAGCGGAAGGAGTCTTCACCAATCAAGACTTGATTCTTTCAGCAGGCCAAACGCTTTCGGTTGCTAGCTCAACTCTTAGCGGTGATGCAACCGTGATTATTTCTTCTGGTGATGCTCAGCTTAGCGGGAATTCACTGCTTGATAATCCAGTCAACTTATCCGCATCCGGCAGTCTTGCGATAATCGATGGAGACTCCACATTTACATCGGAAGTTAACCAAGAGGGCACCTTTGAAATTGCTACAGGAGCGAATGCAACTTTCAGTGAGAACTTCTTTGGAAATTCTATCCTTGGTGAAGGAACCGCTCGTTTCGAGGATACGGTTAAGTCAAATCAAATCAGCTCGCCACTGAACATTGCTGGAAATGCCGAATTGGGATCAACGGCTGAACTAGAGATCGCAATCGGTGGAACCACCTCGACCGAATATGACCAAGTCTCCGTTGGCAACTCACTCACACTTGGTGGACTCCTCGGCATTAGCTTAATCGATCTAGGAACGGGTCTTTTTGCTCCTGCTGTTGGTGATGAATTTCAGTTGCTAAGTGCTTCTTCAATCTCCGGCACCTTCGATGAAGTACATCTACCATTTATCTCCAACAAACAACAATGGCAGCTTGTTCAAACGACAACCGAACTATCTCTTCGTCTCGTTGATCGGGGAGACTATAACGGGGACGGCGTAATTGATGCCGCGGACTATACCGTTTGGCGTGATTCACTCGGGAACCATGGCCAACATCTTCCAGCGGACGGTAACGGTGATGGCGTAATCTCATTGGATGACTACAACCAATGGACCAGCGGTATGTTCGACTCATCAACTTTAAGCCAAGCCACCTCGGTCCCCGAACCTGCTAGCTCAATTATTTTTATTGCAGGAAACTGTTTACTTGCCATAGGTTACGCCTCTAGGCGTTCTCCCTGACATTGTTGATTAAGCCATCCTGCATTATTCTTAGGTATCTGGGGCGAAAGGATATCGGAACAGGAGGCATTCTTACTATGAGCAATCAGTCTATTTCTACGTGTACATTTAGGGTTCTTGCAAACAGTTTAACAATCGCAATCTTCACGGCATGCCTTGCGCCTGCTAATGCGGTCAATGTTGTCCTAGATTACACCTACGACACAAACGGCTTTTACAGCACTTGATGCTGCTGCACTCTCTGATATCGGCTGGACGGTTGTTGAACCTGCCATTCCTACCCTTGCAGGTGACTACAACAACGACGGAGTCGTCGATGCTGCCGACTTCACCGTCTATCGGGATACATGGAACTCCACAACTCAGCTTGAAGCGGATGGATCAGGCAACGGAGTCATTGACCTCGCTGACTACAACGTTTGGGTGAATGCTTACGGCAACAGCTCAAGCAGTGCGACTAAAGCGACGGCGATTCCAGAACCATCCACGCTGCTGCTTTCAACGCTAGCAACTGTCCTGATAGCTTCTTGCCGTAACCCACGATAGCATGCTCATTGGTTCGCCTTGCAGCAACCGAATTTCAACTCTATGCTCCGGCGAAATCTCATACTGTTTTCGGCGACTGATTCCTAGCACCCTTGAGTTGATTCCTATGCGTTCGGTTCTATTCGCTTGCCTTCTGTTTGTAACACCGGCCGTCTCGGCGGTCCAAATCACCATCGATTACAGCCGTGATGGCTCATCGATGTTTGATACAAACACCACCGACGGACAACAAGCGAGAGCTGCCATCGAAGCAGCAGCGAATAAGCTCTCACTTATGCTAACCGATACGCTTGACCCAATTTCGAAGCCTGAAACCTTCGTAGGTCAATTTAGCGAGCACAATTGGAGCTATGATCTACGCTTCTTTGATCCGGCGTCTGGATTGATAACTGGACTAAGCGACGTTCCTATCGGGCAAGATGAAGTGAAAGTCTATGTTGGTGCACTTTCTCTTGGCAGTAGCACCTTGGCAAGTGCAGGTCCAGGTGTCAGCTCGATTGATCTCGATGACGGCTCTAATCTCTACTCAATACTTGAACGACCAATCATCGATGACACTACCGATGCATTGACCGATAGTCTTACCACTCGCGGTGAAGAGTCAGGTTTTGCCACTTGGGGTGGTTCCGTAATCTTCAGCACAAGCCAACCATGGCATCGTGATCACACGACGACAGTCTCATCAGGTCAATACGATCTCTATACCACCACGATGCACGAATTGATTCACGTGCTCGGATTTGGTGTCTCAAATACTTGGAGCACCTTGCGTCAGGGTTCCCAATTCGAGGGACCTGAATCCGTGGCCGAATTCGGTGGTCCCGTACCACTTCATTCCTCGGACAATGGACACTGGCAAGCCGGTATCACTAGCCCCGTTGTGAATATGGATGATACGACGGTGGTCATCGAACAAGAGACCATCATGGCACCCTTCCTTTTACCTGGCGTACGGAAAGAGATCACCCGGCTAGACGTCGCCGGTCTTGAAGACCTCGGCTGGACCGTAGCCGCGCTTGTGCCCGAGCCTTCCGCACTCGTCTTGCTATCAGTGAGTACGCTCATGCTAGCACCACAACGCATTCGCTAGGCTTGGCGGTATCTGTCTTGCCCTGCAGACGATCGCTTTCTACCCTTGCCGCTCAAGTTTAACTCGCCCAAGGGGACAAAGATGGTTAGTCTCGCAACCCGATCATTCTCACTCGTCGCTTTTGCTCTTATCGTATTTGGCATCGCCGATGCGAATGGACAAAATCGATACGGTAACACTCCCGGTTCCAACCGTTACGGAAGTGGGAACAGTAGTACGACGAATCCTTACGGCAATGGCCAAAGTAACGCCGCTTCGACTACTCCGTCGGCTGCGTCAGCGTTCTCTTCGTCAGCTCCTTCGCGTACTGCTCCCCGGCCATCCAATCAGCCAGCCTCTTCAAGTCGTCAGCCATCATCCAATATGGTTCCCATCGTCGGCGGTGGTGAACCAGCTTTCGAACCAACCAAAGCACACGTAACCAAAGGCTCCGGAAAGCTGCCCAACAGCGCAGGCCAAGTTTGGCGTGAATATGACATTCGCCCTTATACCCAACGCGCCGGTACCGAAGAGCGACCTCAACAAGCCATTGTCGATTGGGTCCTTCGAGAAACAGGCTACGAAGCTTGGCACAGCGAAACGTTCGGCATCCTCAACGCTAGCCGTGAAACACTAACCGTTTATCACACCCCGGCAATGCAGGCGATTGTTGCCAACGTTGTTGACCGGTTCGTAAACAGCCCTTCGAGCAACCGCTCTTTCTCAATGCGAATCCTGACGGTCCGTAATCCTGACTGGCGAGCCAAGGCGCTTGGCATGATGACTCCGATTCCGGTTCAGTCGCCTGGTCTGCAAGGCTGGATCATGCCGAAAGAGAACTTCGCTCTGTTGCTTTCCAACCTAGGGCGCCGCAGCGACGTTCGTGAATACAACGCCGCGAATCAGGTCGTCGCCAACGGCCGTCGTGCCCTGTTTAGCACCGTACGTGAACGTGCCTACGTGAAAGGCATCGTCCCCGTTCCAAATACTTGGCCCGGCTATCAGCCTGAGATGGGCACGCTCGAAGAAGGCGCGTCGCTTGAGTTCAATCCACTCTTGTCACTTGACCGCAACACGGCTGAGTCCGTTGTTAAACTTCGCTTGAACCAAATCGAAAAGATGCGTCCCGTGACGCTTGATCTTGCTGCCCCAACCGGTCAAGCAGGACAACGCCTGCAAGTCGAAGTGCCACAGATGACGATGGCCAACTTGCACGAACGTTTCCGTTGGCCAGCGGATCAGGTGCTGATCCTCAGCATGGGCATGGTCGCCACGCCTGGCCCCGAAGCAGGCAACTCGTTTACCGAGATGATTCCCATGCTGAAAACTCCTCCCCGCGCGGACGCCTTACTCTTCGTCGAAGTCCGCGACGCGCGTGCACCCGCCCCAACGCCAGGCTCAGGTGTCTCAACAGCTAGTCGTCCCGCAACAAGTTTTAGTGGGCGTTATTGAGGGTTCTTCAGCTAACTTTTGCCACGCAGGAATACTAGCGCGGACCGATACATCTATCATGTCCTACAAAATAGGCAGTGTCCTCGCCCCCCCCCAACGGGCACCTAATTATTAGATAATTCTTGCTTCGTCCCATCTCATGGATTAGGCTTAAAGGTATCTGGAGCCTCCACAACCTATTGATTGAAGCCACTGAATAACCTCTTACTTTGAACCTTTTATGGCATCTATTTGCTGCTAAGGGTTCTGCGTAAGAGGTTTTTTCTTGGAGCGAAAGAACAAATCGTATCCCACCCAATGATCTCTCCAATAGATTTATCACGATATATCGTTTTGCTTGCCGGTTTCCTTTTCACCTCAGCAAGCTTCGCTGCATCTGTTTATGACAGTCACATCAAGGATTGGTCCCAGGCAGCTCGATCCTCACGTGCCGATATCTTGGCGATTGGTGATAGTGTCGTCTTGTTTGGTACTGATGGCTGGGATGCTGGTTTGCAATATGGTGCTAGCCAAACGTTTGGCCTTGCTGGCTCAGGAGTGCTTTCTGGTATTAGCGTTGGGCAAGGTGAAGGAATTGCCTATACGGATACCTACTCGCAATGGACAACAAGTGATACTGCAGCTTTTGGGGAGGCATCGCTTGCCAACTTTGGCAGATTAACTACTAGCTCCAGCAATACGGCAACCGCAGGTGTTATCGTCTACGGTTCGACTTTGCCTGCTGAGAATGACTACATTCTTGATCTATGGGGTGTAGGTGGTCCGGGGGACGGTTCCTATTCGATCCGTCGAAGGCTGGGTCGATCACCTTGGACGGTATCCAACTCACAAAGCGGGTTTACCCTTGCCGAAGACTCTCAGATTACGCACCAAAGTCATGAACTACCCGGTGCGGGACAAAGCACGACACATGTTCAACTAATGGCGAATAACCTTTCTCTTACCGGAATACGTGTCAGCGAGAAGAACGGCACTGGCGTTACAGTGACTTCCTTGGGCTATGGTGGACGATCCACGCTTGACTTTTACAACGATCGATGGATCAACCGTTCCGAGTCGGTTCGTCAACAGTATCTCAAACAACTTGTTGAAGGAGGATCGGGAAAGCTCTTGGTGCCAATCTTCGAAGGTTTCAATGACCGCAACGAAACAGAACCAAGCGTAAACGGAATTACTGATGGTGATTCCACAGAAGCATTCATCGATAATGTTTCGAGCCTCATATCGACCATTCAAAATGATTGGTTAGGTGCTGGGTTCAACAGCGAGGATCTCAGCTTCTTGACCTTTGGCATGTATGATATCGATGGCCCATCAGGAGAGTTGGAAGGATATTCTCTTGGCTTAAAAGACTTGGCTGAACAAACAGCTGGCATTTCTTACTTAGACATTTCAACCCTCGGGCCAGACTACACAACAGGCGAGGGATTAGGGTACTATTCGGACGCTATTCACTTAAGCAGAAACGGGGCTCTCTATTATGGTGACCAGATCATGCAGAGTCTCTTTGCCGTCTCCGATCCAAGAGCTGGTGATTTCAATGATGATGGCGTAGTGGACCAATCCGATTACAACCAGTGGGCTGCTACCTACGGTTACTCAGTCACCACGGGAACTAATACTGATCTGAACGAGGATGGAATCATCAATGCGGCTGACTACACCATTTGGCGTGATACGGCCGAGTCAGCTGATTTCAATGGCGATAGCATAGTAGACGTATCGGATTACAATCTTTGGGAGGCAACCTTTGGTTCCAATGTAACCCCAGGAACGGGTGCCGATAGCAATCGAGATGGAATCATCAATGCGGCTGATTACACCGCTTGGCGTGACGCGGTCGAGTCAATAGATTTCAATGATGATGGTTTAGTAGACACATCAGATTACGACCTTTGGGCTACAACCTTTGGCTCCCCAATCATCGCTGGAGCGGGTGCCGATGGTAATCGAGATGGAATCATCAACGCGGCCGATTACACCGTTTGGCGTGATACCTTACCCTCAGCCAATGTATCTCTCAGCACAGCAATCCCCGAACCTGGAACCCCAACAATGCTAATAACATTGATACTGATGACTGGATCGCGACGAATTTACCGCTAAGTGATCCGATAAGAGAGCCAATAAGCTTCATCCGTCAATTGCTCCTAAGCCGTCTCAACCACCAACACACCAGTAGCAACATCTCTGTGCTCTGCAAGATTGCCAATTTACGCTCAAACAGCCCCTATCCCCTGCCCCATCGAGTTCTGCTAGAATCGTGGGACTATGACTACGAACTCCACTCCGGCCGAGCGCCGTGTTGTTATAACGGGCGTTGGCCTCATCTCTCCCCTCGGCTCCAGTGCCGACGAACTTTGGCAGGCTCTTGCAGCGGGCAAGAGTGGCGTCTCCGCGCGCGAAGCGGACGGACTGCCCTCAGTGGCGGCCCTTGCTACACAGTTTACCGGCAAAATCGATTGCTTTGGCGAGCTTGAATCGGCCCAGAAGAAGGCGATCCGCAAAGGACTCAAGTTGATGTGTCGCGAGACGCAGATGGCCGTGGCTGCTGCCCAGCTTGCCCTGGCTGATGCCAATGCAACGGGCGAAGCCGAGGCGTTTGAGCCTGAGCGTGTTGGCGTCGTGCTTGGCAGCGATTACATGCTAACGATGCCAGAAGACTATGCCGACGCGATCCGCAAGTGTGCTTCCGACGCTTCGGACAACTTGGGCGAGTTTGACTTCACTCGCTGGGGTGGCGAAGGCCTTGGCGAGATGCAGCCCCTTTGGATGCTGAAGTATCTTCCCAACATGCCTGCCAGCCATATTGCAATCTACAATGATTTGCGCGGCCCGAATAATTCCCTCACCCAGCGCGAGTCGGGCGGCTTGATGGCGGTTGGTGAAGCAACACGCATCATCGCCCGCGGCAATGCCGACCGCATGATTGCTGGTGCAACCGGCACGAGAGTTCTTCCGATGCAAGCGATCCACGCTCTGCAAACTGAGCCAGTGATTGGCGAGAATAATGAAGTGTTGGATGAGCCTTCTTCGTTAAGCCGGCCGTTTGATGCGTCGCGCACCGGAATGGTCTGTGGCGAAGGCGCAGGCATGGTGATTCTTGAATCGCTTGAGTCCGCTGAAAAACGTGGCGCAAAGATCTACGGTGAGATCGCTGGCTACGGTTCGAGCACAGTTGCCGACGCAGAGCTAAACGGCAACAACGAAAAGGCAATTGCCAATGCACTCCGTGCCGCATTGGCAGATGCCGATATTTCCGCATCTGACCTAGGACACCTAAACGCCCATGGCCTGGGAACTCCGAAGGATGACAGTGAAGAGGCGGCTGCAATTACGTCGGCATTGGGTGAAGCGGCTTCGAATATTCCAGTGGTTGCGATGAAGAGTTACTTCGGCAACCTCGGCGGGGGAAGCGGCATGGTCGAACTGATTGGCAGCCTATGCAGCCTAGCCGAAGGCATTTTGCCTAAGACGCTTAACTTCGAATCGTGTGACCAGGAAACCAACCTCTCAGTAACGAGCAATGACTCAACGCCAGCAGGCGACAGCTTCCTCAGCTGCAATACGACCCCGCAAGGCCAAGCCGCGGCCGTCTGTGTCGTAAAGCTTTGATTGAGAATACTAAGCAAGATTTTCCTGCATTCCACGAACTCTCTTTATTTGGTGCATCCAAGTGATTGGGCACCCCTTAGCAGGTAATTCAAGGAGATAAATCGAATGTTGATGACAACTACCCCATCAGTAGAGGGAAGCAGGATTAGGGACTATCGCGGAATAGTTGCAGGTGAAGCTATCATGGGGGCAAACGTCGTGCGAGATTTCATGGCAGGGATCACTGATATCGTTGGAGGTCGCTCTGGTACCTACGAAGCCAAACTCATTGAAGCTAGACGTGTCGCTTTGAAGGAGATGGCCGACGAAGCAAGGCAACTAAATGCCAATGCGGTGGTTGGAATCGACATCGATTATGAAGTCATCCGGGATGGAATGCTCATGGTTACAGCAAGCGGCACTGCAGTAGACCTGGAGCAAGACTGAATCGACCTGGAATGACCACTCCGTGGGGGGATTCAACTTGACGACACCCTGATTGCCCCCTAGGCTACGCATATCGGTTGGCGGCCGTTGGTCGCCTTCCGCCAATAATGGCTAAGTAGAAGCCGGCCCATTGGGTCGGCTTTTTCTGTCGTAGTGATAGAAATTGCACAAACCTAGCCGAAAATTTGACGACAATTTGACAACGCCGACAACTTAACAATTCGATTCGCCCCAAGGAGGGCAAACACGCCATGAACGCCACAGAAATCCTACGCATCGTCGATGCGATTCACCTCGACAAGAACATTGAAAAAGACATCGTCTTTGAAGGCATTGAGCAAGCACTAGTCTCTGCCTTGTCAAAGTATTATGGCGAAGAGGCAGTCATCACGGTCAACATCGACCGCAAGAGTGGCGAAGTCAATGCAACCTGCGATGAAGAAACGCTCGACTCGGAAGAGGTCGTCGGTCGTATTGGTGCTCAAACCGCCAAGCAGGTAATGATCCAAAAGATTCGCGAAGCAGAACGCGACGCTCTCTTTGTTGAATACGAAGATCTTGTTGGTCACATGGTCAGCGGTTTGATCCACCGTTACGAAGGGGCTGCCGCGACGGTTAACCTTGGTAACGTCGAAGCGATCTTGCCTCGCAGTGAACAAATCCCGGGTGAATCACACGGCGTAAACGACCGGGTCCGTGCCACAGTTTATGAAGTCCGTAAGGCTGGCACACGAGTGAAGGTGATTCTCAGCCGACGTTCGCCCGCTTTGGTTCAACGCTTGTTTGAACAAGAGATCCCCGAAATCACCGACGGCGTTATTGAAATCCGAGCCATGTCGCGCGAACCAGGCTATCGCTCGAAGGTTGCCGTCCAGAGCAGCGACACACGTGTCGATTGTGTTGGGGCATGCGTTGGCGTACGTGGCAATCGTATCAAGAACATTGTTGACGAATTAGCTGGCGAACGAATCGATATTGTTCGCTGGGATGACGACCTTGAGGTTCTAATCCCCAACGCATTACAACCAGCAGAAGTCGAACAGGTGATTCTCTGTAAGATGCTTGGTCGAGCGATTGCGCTTGTTCAAGAAGACAACCTGTCGCTTGCAATTGGCCGCCGGGGCCAGAACGTTCGCCTAGCGAGCAAGCTCTCTGGCTGGGACATTGAAATCATGACCCAAGAAGAATTGGCGGAATCGATTGACCGTGCGATTGAAGGATACTCCTCAATCGATGGGCTCGAAATCGAAGTTGCCGAACGCTTGGTTGAAGAAGGCTTCCTCAGCTATGACGACCTATCGATCATTGAACCAGATGACCTGATGCGAATCGGCAGTCTGACCGAAGAACAGGTCGATCATATTGTCGAACAGGCAGAAGCCCGTGCCGAAGAGGCTGAGGAAGCGGCAGCCGAAGCTCGTCGTCAAAAGCGCGAGCAGGATACCGATGACTCGGCTAACGGAGGTGCTGTGGCATCAGCTGAGCCAGAAGCCCCTGAATCGGAGGCTTCCGAAGCCTAGACGAACCATATTGGGATCTAGCCAACTCCAGAAATGGTGTTACCTGGTCGTTCAGCCTTGAAAATCGCTATTTCGGGCCGATTTCATCTGAAAAAGCGAGTTGGCTACTCCCCCTACCCCCTTGGTTCATGCCATACTTAGAGGCTTGCCCCATCATCGTGGTGATGATTATGGGGATTAAGAACACAAATATCGTTAGGCTGCAGGGACAAAGCTTCCCCAAGGCCGTAGACAGGAGCTTGCGGAATGGTTTCGTGATTGCTTAGTTTCCGCCGTGAAACATCGCCTTTAGGGAAATCCCTAAACGGTGATTGCGAACCGCCGCTTGCCCACCCCAAGCCATAGCAAGGCGTCCTTGCTTGGCGAATAGGTTAGCACGGAGAGACAAGACTTGGCGGTCCGCATTTACGCACTCGCGAAAGAACTATCCTACGACAGCAAGGAGCTTGTCGACGTCTGTGCACGCGCTGGCGTGACCGGAAAAGGATCAGCCCTTGCCAGCCTAACCGAAGATGAAGTCGCCAAGGTCAAAGAGTACCTTAAAGGTGGCTCCAGCTCGGGTGGTTCGAAACGTAAGTCGGCTAAAGCCGACCCGCCTCCGATGCAACGCCCTGCTTCTCCAGCACGGGGCGATAAAGTCAAAACGATCAGCGCCCCCAAAGCGGGCCTCTCTGCAAACGCTCGTCCTAGCCGTGAGAAGGAAGATGAACTTCTTGAAGAGCCAGAACTTGAAGCAGAAGTAGCTCCCGCAGAAGAGGAAGTCGTTGCCGAGGCACCTACTGAAGTATCTGCTGAAGCTGCTCCCGTTGAAGAGAAAGCAGAAGAGGCTGCCTCGCCGAAATCTGGCCCGCTCGCTGGCATGATGGGACGCGAAGAATATGTCCGCCCTGGTGGACGTTCTGGCAAAATGCCTGTCGTTGGTGCCGGCAACGGCAAGCAAGAAGGTGGCAAGAAGAAGGGTGCTGACAACTCACCGAAGGCGAAGCCTGTGGTCAAGCTGGCCGCGATGCCGACGCCTGCTGAGCGCAAAAAGAAAGATAGCGATTCCAAGAAGAAGAAAGAGGAAACGCCTACTCAAAAGCCGGACATGAAACTCCCCTCGGAGGTCATGGGACGTGGCGGGCAAGGTGCCAAACCACTTGCCGCTCAGCTGCAACGTGCCGAACGTACCCTAGAGGCTGCCCGTCTTAAGGACAAACGAGACAAAGAGACCGAACAACGCGACGGCAAGCGAGGCAAGGGAGGTCGTAAAGACGAACAAGAAGAGGGTCGTGGCCGTCCAATGCTTGGCGGTCGCGAGCAACGCCAGCTGAATCGAAGCCGCGGCCAGCGCGGTGATCGCCCTCGTCGAATTCTTCGTCGCACCAAGCGAACTGGCTTAAACACCGCCGCTCCACGTAAAGATCGAATTAGCGTTCAGCTTCCCTGTACGGTCAAGGAGCTTTCCGAGGCAGCGGGCGTTCCAGCGATGCAAATCCTCAAGCTTCTGCTTGAAGAGGGCGTGATGACAACGATCAACGCCACCATGGATTTGGAGATGACCGAATTCATCGCCGAAATGCTTGGCGCTGATATCGAGTTCCTACAGCCCGAAACGCTTGAAGAGAAAGTTCTTAACAAGCTTGATGAACAAGAAGATCCTGAAGAAGATCTCAAGCCGCGTGCCCCCGTTGTCACCTTCCTTGGCCACGTCGACCACGGTAAGACTTCACTTCTTGATCGGTTGATCGGGATTGAGGTCGCAGCAGGTGAGTCGGGCGGTATTACGCAACATATTCGTGCTTACCAAATCGAAAAGAACGGCTCGCCGATCTCCTTCGTTGACACACCTGGTCACGAAGCCTTTACCGAAATGCGTGCCCGTGGTGCTGGTGTTACTGACATTGTTGTGCTTGTCGTTGCAGCAGATGACGGCGTGATGCCTCAGACCGAGGAAGCTATCTCCCACGCCAAGGCAGCCGGGGTACCAATCGTAGTAGCCCTGAACAAGATCGACCTCCCTGGGGTCGATCCGATGAAGGCGATGACCGGCCTAAGCCAAAATGAATTGCAACCGAGTGAATGGGGCGGCGACATCGAAGTCGTTAAAACCAGTGCCCAAACAGGTGAAGGTCTCGACGATCTGCTCGATACGATTCTTACAGTTGCTGAACTGCACGAATACAACGCCAATCCGAATCGTGACGCCATTGGTACCTGCTTGGAAAGTCAACAGGATGCCGACCGTGGTGTAGTCAGCAAGTTGATCGTTCAGAACGGTACACTCAAAGTTGGTGACGTCGTCGTCTGCGGTGATTCGTTCGGAAAAATCAAAGCGATGCTCGATCCTCTGCATCCACGTACACGCCTAGAAACTGCTGAACCAAGTGTTCCAGTTAACGTCATCGGCTTTGATATTCCTCCCTCAGCTGGTGAGCGCTTCTACGTTCTGGATGACATTGCTCAGGCTCGTGAAATTGCTGAAAACCGAGCTGACGCCCAACGTGCCGAGCACCTTGGTGCCACTGGCTTCCAGCAAGTGACGCTCGACAACTTGTTTGATCGCCTTGATGGAACGGAAGAGGTACAAACGCTCAACTTGATCCTACGATCGGATACACGCGGTTCGATCGAGGCAATTGAGAAAGAACTCGCTAAGCTTGAGCACCCTGAAGTTCGCCTCCGCATCCTGCAAAAGAGTGTTGGTGGTGTGACCGAAGGTGACATCTTGCTCGCCGAGGCGTCTGATGCGGTGATCATTGCCTTTAACGTCGTGCCTGATGACAAAGCTCACTCCAAGGCAGACCAATCGGGCGTCGAGATTCGTCGTTACAGTGTGATTTACAAAATCACCGACGACTTGAAGGCGGCTATGGAAGGTATGCTTAAACCAGAAGTTCGCGAAGTCGAACTTGGCCGAGTCCTTGTCCAGATGACGTTTAAGATTAGCCGTGTTGGCGTTATCGCCGGTTGCCGCGTTATCCAAGGAATCGTGGAACGAAACGCACGAGCCCGAGTGATCCGCGACAATACGATTGTCGGTGACTACGCTATCGACACCCTACGCCGCGAAAAGGATGATGCCAAAGAAGTTCGTGAAGGCTACGAATGTGGTATCAAGTTGCGTGGGTACAACGACATCAAAGAAGCAGACTTCTTAGAAATCTACAAGATTGAAGAGATCGCCCGATCGTTTGATGACTGATTCCAATCACCGTAATCTTCGTGTCGCAACCTAGGACACACCGCAGATGACTACTGGCTCCCATTTCCCCCAAACCTTGACTTTGCTTCCATGACTTCACGACGTGTCCTCAAAGCTGCCGAGGCAATTCGCGAGGTTGTCGGCATGGCAATTCTGACCGATCTGAAAGATCCTCGTATCGAAAACGTTACCGTGACCTCGGTAGAGGTCTCAGGCGATATGCGTCAGGCCAAGGTCAAGGTTTCGATCATGGGAGATGCCAACAAACAACGACGTGCGATGAACGGCCTACAAAGCTCAGCCGGCTATTTGCAAGGAAAGGTCTCCGACCGAATTGACACTCGCTACACGCCACGGATTCAGTTTGAACTCGACGAGGGTGTGAAGAAGTCAATTGAATTGCAAAAGATTCTCACGGAGGTACTTCCCGAAGAAAACAATCAAGAGGAACTTGATTCGGAATCACCGATCCAAGAAGGATCAACCGATGATTCCGCCGACACCAACGATTGACCAATATTTTGATAACTCCAAGCCTTTGCCGATTGGCGGCAACGGTTCCTAAACGATAAAAGAAATTGCTTCAATGGCTGCTTCCAATCGCGCATCACGTATTACGAAGCTTGTTTCCTCGCTGAAAAAGCACTTCAAACCTCAGCTACCAGCTGATAGGCCTTTGTTCGAAAGCCTCATTTATGGCTGCTTGTTAGAGAACTCGCCCCATGAAGCGGCTGAAGAAGCGATCGCCGAGCTAGAAAAGTCTTACTTCGATTGGAACGAAGTACGCGTCAGCACACGATCCGAACTGGCTGAAGTCCTCAAACCACTGAACGATCCCAGCGAAGCAGCTGATCGCTTGAAGCGAACCCTCCAAAGCGTTTTTGAAACGTTCTACGCATTCGATTTGGAGTTGATGAAAAAGCAGAACTTGGGTCAGTCAGTCAAGCAGCTTTCCGGCTGCGATGGTGTCACGCCGTTCGCAGTTGCCTATGTCACCCAAAATGGTTTGGGAGGTCACGCGATTGGCCTTAATAGCGGCTTGCTTCTATCGATGAAGGTACTCGATATCATCAGCGATACTGAGCATAAGAAGGGAACGGTCCCCGGCCTTGAGCGGGCGATTGCCAAAAACAAAGCTGTCGAGGCGGGAGCTTTGTTGCACTTGCTTGGCGTGGAAGTTGGAAAGAGTCCCTACGGCAAGAAAGCTCGTGCATTGCTTTTGGAACTAGACCCTAAATGCAAAGAGCGTTTACCGAAACGACCTGCACCACCCAAACCGAAGCCTGAGCCAAAACCAGAACCTAAGCCAAAACCAGAACCTAAGCCAAAACCAGAACCTAAGCCAAAACCAGAACCTAAGCCAAAACCAGAACCTAAGCCTAAACCGGAACCAAAGGCAAAGGTAAAACCAAAGGCAAAACCAAAGGCGGAAGCCAAGAGCGAACCTAAGAAGGCAGAAAAGAAACCTGCCAAGAAAGCGGCACCTAAGAAAGCAGCCCCCAAGAAGAAGGCTGTGAAAAAGAAGGTCGCCAAGAAAGCCCCTGCTAGGAAGAAGGTCGCTAAGAAGACGGTCAAGAAAAAGGTCGTTAAAAAGAAAGTCGCCAAAAAGGCACCCGCCAAGAAGAAGGTTGCTAAGAAGAAAGTAACCAAGAAAGCACCCGCAAAAAAGAAGGCTGCTAAAAAGGCAGCCACTAAAAAGAAGACCACAAAACGTAAGCCAAAGTAATTCCTTGGGCACAACCTTATACCGTTAACAAAACGCACTGAACATTTCTTTTCTGTAGAGCTATGGCAGGACACTCACACTGGGCGGGGATTAAGCACAAGAAAGCCGCCATTGATGCCAAACGTGGTAAAGTTTGGAGCAAGCTTTCACGCGCGATTATCGTAGCGGCAAAAATGGGTGGTCCTGATCCCGACACCAACCTCAAACTCCGCTACGCCATCAACGATGCTAAAGCGGTCTCGATGCCCAAGGACAACATCGAACGAGCCATCAAAAAAGGCTCGGGAGAAGCAGGCGGTGACAACTACGAAGAGATCATCTACGAAGGTCACGGCCCGGCTGGCGTCGCGTTGATGGTTGAGATTCTCACCGACAACCGGAACCGTACCGCTCCGGAGATTCGCAAAATATTCGAAGTCTGTGGTGGTAAGCTTGGTGCAACGGGATGTGCCGCTTGGATGTTCGAACGCAAAGGCTTGGTCGTCATCCCGGCGGATCAAACCGACGAAGAATCCCTGATGGATATAGCACTCGAAGCAGGCGCTGAGGATGTTGAACTACAAGGTGACAGCTTCGCGGTCACCTGCCCCGTCGACGCTTACAACGATCTCTGTGCAGCCATCGAAGCGGCTGAAGGTTTAACTCCTGCCACGCAATCAATTGGTTATCTGCCAAACGAAACCGTCACTCTCGGTGGAGACGATGCGAAAAAGTCGGTTAAACTTTTAGACAAGCTCGACGATCACGACGACGTCCAAGCGGTCTCGGCCAACTTCGTGGTTGATGCGGAAACAATGGCTGAACTCGAAGGCTAACTTCGTTCTTGCACGTTCATTCATAGATTTTCGATTGCCGC
The DNA here is from genome assembly GCA_965263145.1 of Botrimarina sp. Classification (GTDB taxonomy): domain Bacteria; phylum Planctomycetota; class Planctomycetia; order Pirellulales; family Lacipirellulaceae; genus CAYGQU01. Next base: position 3,437,213 of record OZ253585.1, on the reverse strand, counting down.
ATTTCGGCCGTTAGCTTCTTAAACTCTTCCTTCTTACGTTCAGGCACATCGCGCCAATCGATGTCGTGAATCGCTCCGTAGAGTGCATAAAGATACGCCGCATTGCAACACTTTGCGCCACGACCTTGTTGCTTACGGCCAATCAGCATTTTCACAAACGCCTCTTCTGGTCCCAACTCGATTAACTGCTCGGCAGTAAGAATCCCCACGGCATTGAGATCTTGCTCACAAGCTGGGCCCAAGTTCCGCATCGAACTGATCGGTCTATTGTCTACAGTATCTTTCATAATCGCAGGCCCACGTTATCTCTCGGAAGATTACAATAGTCTTAGGCAAATTTCCCACTTGGCAATGTAAATGTGAACGATGATCTGTCGAACTCTTTCTCTAAACATTACGTTTCTTCTTCTGCTGTCAATAAATCTCTTTGCCGCGGAAGACGTTAATAATAACGATCCTCCAAACATCATCATCATCCTAGCTGATGATATGGGGTACTCGGACCTTGGGTGCACCGGCTCGGAAATTGAAACTCCCAATCTCGACAGCATGGCTAAGGAGGGAATCCTCTTTACGCATTGCTATAACACCTCGCGTTGCTGTCCAACCCGGGCGGCGCTGTTAACCGGCCAGTATCAATGGGACACCGGTCTCGGGCATATGACCTACACGAATAGTCCGCTGCCGCAGTATCAAAAAGAGCTCAACACAAATTGCGCGACGATTGCCGAGTTGCTTCGTGACGCCGGATACCAAACGTTTATGTCAGGGAAGTGGCACGTTGGTGATAAGCGTGAGAACTGGCCTGACCGCCGTGGCTTTGATCAGTTCTACGGCACCCCAACCGGTGGAGGAATTTATTTCTATCCATCAAAGCACTACAAGCGCCCCGTCTTTCACAATGGAAAACAAATCGAACCAAGGGATTGGTATTCGACTGACGGCTTCACGGATGCTACGGTTGACTATCTAAAGAATCGACGCGATAAGAATCGCCCTTTCTTTATGTATCTTGCCTACATCGCGCCCCACTTTCCTTTGCAAGCGAAGGAAGAAGACATAGCCAAGTACAAGGGAAAGTACGACAAAGGTTATAACGCCACACGCAAAGCCCGTTACGCTAAGCAACAGGAGCTTGGTATCGTCAGCGAAAAGCATCAACTTACTCCCTCAGAACATCCAAAGTGGAAAAAGCTGAAGAGGCAAGATGAGAAGAACGAAATGATGACCGTCTATGCGGCCATGGTTGATTGCCTTGACCAGAACATCGGACGCGTACTGACGTGCTTGGAAGAGGAAGGCTTGGATGAGAACACCTTAGTTGTCTTCTTATCAGACAATGGAGGTTGCCGAGCTTCGTTCAACAAAACTCCCAAAGCTAAGATTGGTACCGCTGATAGTAATGCTGCCTATGGTGCGTGGTACAACGTGAGCAACACGCCGTATCGAAAAGCAAAGTCACAAGTCCATGAAGGCGGAATCATTACCCCGATGATCGCACGTTGGCCTAAAGGGATTGGTAATCCAAATCGTTACAGCACGGAAGTTGTTCACGTCATGGACCTGATGCCGACCTGCTTGAAACTTGCCGGAGCTAAATACCCAAATAGTTACAATGGCAATGAGCTTGATCCAATTGATGGGATTAACGTTGACTCATTATTCACATCGGATGAATCAAAGCTCGATGACCGAACTCTCTTCTGGGAGCACGAGGGGAACCGAGCGGTCCGTCGTGGTGACTGGAAGCTTGTCTCACTCCACAAAGGAGATTGGGAGCTGTACAACCTTCAAAGTGATCCCTGTGAGTTGAATGACCTCTCCAAGGATAATCCGCAGCTTGCAGAAGAACTACATAGACTCTACGAAAACTGGGCAGAGGAACATGGCGTAAAGCCTTGGCCACTAAGTAAATAGGCCGTATCTCTGACTACGCATCTTGCCCTGCTGTCGGTATTTTTGCCTACGTTCTGATTACCTTATCAGAGCAGGATGGAACATCAAGATCAGGTTGCTTTGTTTGCAATCGCCTCCATTTTGGCTCCATAATAAGGCCAGCAGAAGAAGCGGCCTCGATTTGACACGATTTATTCGTAGGGAGAGTCATCATGGCGGCAAACAATTTCACAATACGATTCGTTCTATCAATTCTTCTTCTCAGTGGTTGTATTACCGCCGATGCGATCCAAACCATAACGCTCGATTTCGACACTTTCACTGACCCCGTCGAAGATCCTGACGATTATGTCTACGCTCCTGAAGAGCGAGATGCCATCCTCTCAATCTTGCAAGAGACCTTCCGTGCGCCCCCTGGCGATCCCATGGGTGGGATGTTCGGTCTTGAGTTTGAGATACTCGACCCGCTTGCTCCCCCCGTGCCATTCACAACTAGCATTGTCAAATTCAATGCCGGACTCTTTGGATCAGCTGAAGGGATTGACTTCCGAAATCAGAATGACGCCGACGATGCGAATGTTCATGCGGTCCCTACCCTCAAGCTATTCACTGGTTCATCGAGAATCCCTGAACTGGGGGGCGGTGTTTGGACCGAACCTGATTTGCTCATGCCTGAGAACGTCGTAGTTGCCTCAGCTCAAATCGCCGCTCACGAAGTTGGCCACTTGCTGGGCCTCCGTCATCACGATGCGTTTGGTCCTCTCGGCAAAGGGATTGGTGTATCTGCCTCAGCGTACTCGCCTGCTTTTCCTGGCCCAACGGGAACGACCTTGACGAGCCAACATATCATGGGTCTTAACTCGGCTGTCGCTTTGAATGCCAACAACTTGCTTACACCAAGCCACTTCAATATGCGTTCGACTCTGAAGATGTCTCTCGCAGCGATTGAAAACGAGATCGGCCCGAATCCTTATGTTGTCGATGAATCGGAATATCCAGGCGGCGACGGATCGGACTCAGTCATGGATGCTGACACCACACCGATTCCCCTCATGTCGGTTCCTGTCCCGAACCTGCTAGAATCACCGCACCCATGGGCCCCACTGCATGGCGGACCTGAGCTGTTGCCTGCCACGATGGGGGTCATGACCGGCGAGATAGAAGATCGCGGAGCTGGAGTTGCTGACGCGGATCACTTTGAAATTGAAATTTTCACCCCCTCCTTCCTTACCGTCGAAGTGATCTCGGAACAAAACACCAACACCACCGAGATCGTTGATCCGAATCTTGCCATCTTGGATGCTGCCACGGGGGCACTTCTGCCGTACTACTCGGGTGAATCGTTAACGAAGGATCAATTCGAATCAACCGACGCGATCATCTTCGACATGCTGTTGGCCCCGGGTACTTATGTCGTCGAAGTCTTCCCAGAAACGCCAGGCGACACGGGCGACTACGAGCTACTCGTTTACACCTTCCCGGACATCGAATTTCCCCTGACGGGCGACTATAACGAAGATGGCTTCGTCGACGCCGCCGACTACACTATCTGGCGAGATAACCTTGGCACTTCTTTCATACTGCCGAATCGTGACCCAGGCCTCGGCGGTGACGTTTCGTTCGATGATTACTTAGCTTGGGCCGATAACTTCGGGGAGTTCAAGCTCGAAGCTCTCGATCCCGCAATGCCATCGTTCACAAGTGCGTCTGCCTCATCGGTTCCTGAACCAAGCTCGGGGTTGCTTTGCTTCGCTGCTGGTTTGGCTGCTGTAGTCACACGTCGACGATGAAAAAGATTGAAGCCATTCACAACTAAACTTCATAAGCATTTACACGGCACGCACCCTACAGGATTTTTCCTGTATATCCTGCCAAACAGTACCTTGGCGCTCTTGGCGTCTTGGCGGTTCAATCCATCAATCAACCCCCGAGTGGGCTACCTCTTTCCAGTACTCTTGAAAGTCAAAGTCGGGCGAGTTGTCGAGGTCGTGGCACTGCATGCAGTTGTTGACGGCATCGCCGAGAGCTTGGCCTGATTTGTTTCCTTCGTTTTCGATGATCTCCATGTGCAGCGCGTCGCGGAGGGCTTGCTCCTCCTCTTCGCTCACTTCAAGATCGCCCAACTCAACCGCGGCATGACGGGCAGCGGGTCCGTGGCAGTTTTCGCAACCTTGGCTAAACATGACGGGCGTCTCCTTGTAGCCCTTCCATCCAGTCGCGAACGGGAAATACTTCTGCGGCTCCCAACCAACCGCATGGCAAGAGATGCACTCAGGGTCAAAGTGGCGCGGTGGGTCTAGAGCGACCAGAGTTTCCGTTGTATGGAAGTGGGGTGTATCGACAAACGCATCCCATGCAGCGGTGTGACAATCACCACAGATGGCTGAACCGGCAAAAGCCTTTGCAGTTGGGTGCGGTGCGGGACGAAGCCCCAAACCTTCCCAGCCGAGCGATTCTAGCTCTGCTTGATATTCAACCAAACGTTTTTGCATCTCAGGTGAGTCCTCCCAACGATGGTCAAGCGGAGTCTTTTGATAACGGGCAACCCAACCGTCACCTGGACTGTGGTTACCTGGCTTGCGATACAGGCCAACCACGACGGCATACATTCCTTTGTGCCCGACTTCGATCAAGACTGAACCACCACCTCGCTTGGTTCCTTCAATCTTGTTGCCGATATGGGTCGGTTCATCCGAACCGGTGCCGGCGACAACCCAATCAAAAAGGTCAAACTTCTTGGCAAGTTCCGAGGCTTCTTTCGCATTACCGTAGACCAGCAAGACGTTTTGGTCACAGGCTGATTTGTTGATTGTTGGAACGAGCTGTTCGAGAGCCTCCTCTGCAGAAATCGTAAGAATGTCTTCGCTCTGACCTAATGTGGACCGAGCAACATCCCCAAGCACTGAGGTGACTCCGATTTTAACGCCGTCGCCAATCTCTACGACCTTCCACGATTGTGTGAAACCACTGGTAAAATCGAGAATGCCCACATTGGCTGAAGTTAGCGGATTCTTGCTTTCATCTAGATTAACAATCGTTCCAAGCAAATCGGTACGTAGATCTTTGGGGCCAAAGCCGACCGCTTGGTAGCCGATCTGAACCAAAGCCTCTAAAGAATGACGTTGTTTGATTTCTGCCTGAGGACCGAAGTAACGAACCTGCTCGCCCGAGTCGAACATCGCCATTGGCCAACCGAGCTCATCACGCAAATGCTTGACCAAAGTGTGACGACGTTTTAAGCCACCTTTTTGATTTTCTAAACCAGCACAACCGCAAGGCTCTAGGTAACCGATCTGCTCACCCGTGAACATGATCGCCGCATCGGGTTTAGGCCATTCTTTACCTTCAGCATCAAGAAAAACTACACCATTGTTTTCCACTGGATCAGGCTTCGGCTTGGCTTGGTGTTCTTCCAGGTGGTGATGTGCCCGTTTGAGTCGTTCGAGCGCCTCTTCATCCAGGCCATACTTTTCAGCAACCTCTGGCAGTTCGTCAGCTTCAACAAGATAACGAACCGAGTTATTTGCTTCCGAAGAATCTGAGTCGGCAGCCCGGGTAAGGCTCAAACCGTAGATGAGAAAGGCAAACATCCCAATGCAGGAAACAACCGCCAAACGCCTGTGCATGATAAGTCCTTGTGTCAATCCATTCATCGTTGCCCACTCATTCGCTATCTCTTGATAGCTGTTACCTTATGCTAGCAATATCTTCGAGGGCATGTCGCTAGGGAAAGGTTACTCAATGATGAACCTGACGCGAACATCGATCTCCGGCGTGTTGGGCAAGTTTGTAAGAATCTGTACTCTCGCCTCGCCATTGCCCTGCCCGCCGTTTTCCGCAGATTTCCCGTTATAGATAGCAGGTACCTGTCCAACAGGCACTTTGATCTTCAAAGGAATATGCGTGACTTCGTCTCGTATTTTCTTCGGATCGCCGGTCGACACTTCTAGCCACTCGGGCCAAACCGTCCCGACGCTAGCCGTGGCGTCAGCCGCTTGTTCCCCCTTAACCGAGATGAAGAGATTGGCTTCGTCGCCGACCTCTTTCTTGATTCGCCCAAAGATGACCGCTCCCAGGTTCTTCGCCCATTCGCGGCCACGAATCGAAACGTTCCCTTCAACCGTTGCCACAATAGGAATACGAACCACCTCGGTATCATCAAGATTCGTCGTTACCTCGATCCACTCGGTCAGCTGTCCAAGTGGAAGCTTTGGACCTGCGGTGACAGTTAGTTTGACTCCCGAGGTAGCAGCAGGTAGCGGAATCTTGGAAAGATCTTCGACTTGTTCGACTTGAATGTCATAGAGCTCAGGTTTGTTGGCATCCTTGGCAAGCTTGGCTTCGATCTCAATTGGCGTCTCATCGTATCCAACAAGGAAGACCGAAGCGGATCGTCTTTGATCGGTCGTCATGCGACCAAGAATAAATTCTTGGGGACTCAGGCCGGTCTTGTCGGTAACGATGCCAGTCACCTTCAGTTCAATCCTTGAGTTCCGTGGGTCGTTTGTTCGAATGATCGCGACCTGCGAGAATTCACCAATGCCGGTTTTGGCAACCCATTCCAATCGAATCGGCGTCGACTCGCCGGGTGCAATTGAATCATTATCGACATCTCCAACGGTGCATTTGCAACTCGTGTTGGCAACTTCGATACTCAGCGGCTTCTCCCCCTCGTTGGTGACAATAAACTCGTGAGATTCTGTTGAACCACGTTGCATCGTCCCGAAATCATATTCCAAACTATCAAAGCTCGCCTTAGGGAATGCCTTGATATCTTCGGCGGTAAGAATTTCCGCGTTCGATTCCTCGATCGGCGGAGTAAGTCGCGTTTCGACTTCTCCCACTTCGTAATAGCCAAGCGCGACGCCAATGCCGACGCCGAGGATCGCTGCCAATAGTGCAATTCGTAGTTCGCTCATGATGTACTATTCTAGGCGACGAGTACCACCGATGGCAAAGGCCTACTGCACCTTTCTCGGAGAGAGGTGCAAAAGCAAAAATCACTCGAAGCACCCTCCTATAGCCCCTCCCCCAAAGGAAGGACGCAAAATGCTCCAGTTTCAGAATGTCTAAGCCATCTAGTAAGCCCGAGCGAAGACAGCTCTGCCTTTGCTTGGGGTTCCTGAGAAGAGGCAGGTGCCCGGTTCATCATCCCCATCATGCTGTGGCTTTAGCGGTACGCAGCGAGGTGTTACCTTCAGCTCCTTGCACTTCGCTTCAACGATTTCTCTAGCCTCAGGCTCATCGGAGAAGTGGGCATACACCAAACCGCCAGGTTGATCTTCGGCAAAAAACGCCTCGAATTCGTCAAGCGTATCGATCACCACCGAAGCTTCGTCACGGGCCTTTTTGGCTGTTTCAAAGAGGTTGGTTTGCATCTCATCCAAAATACTAGTGAATTTGGCAACGAGTTCTGGCCGTGTAATGCCCTTCAGCTTTTCACCCGTATCACGGCGGGTCACGAACGGTTGGTCGCTGGCGACATCGCGCGGGCCAACTTCAATGCGAAGCGGTACGCCACGCTTAACCCACTGCCACTTCTTCTCACCTCCACGGATGTCACGGTCATCGATTTTGACGCTCACTCGCTTCTTGCCGAACAAATCGCCCATGTCGTATTCAAGCGATTCAAGCTCTTTCTTTAGCGATTCACAGTAAGCTAAGACTTCTGCTCGTTGCTCATCGTTTTTGTAGATAGGTAAGATTACCGCATGCGAAGGTGCCAAACGTGGCGGCACAACAAAACCATCGTCATCGCTGTGAGTCATAATCAATCCACCGACAAGTCGTGTGCTAACGCCCCAGCTGGTTGTCCAAGCATACTCAAGCTCTGCTCCTTGGCCTTGGAACTTGATCTCTTGTGCTTTGGCAAAGTTCTGACCAAGGAAGTGACTCGTACCGGCTTGCAAAGCCTTGCGGTCTTGCATCATCGCTTCGATTGAGAAAGTTGATACCGCGCCAGGGAAACGTTCAGCGGCGGTCTTCTCTCCCTTGATCACGGGCATCGCCATCGCCCCTTCGGCGAAGTCAGCGTAGACCTCCAACATCTTGCGTGTCTCTTCGAGAGCTTCTTCCTGCGTCGCATGAACCGTGTGCCCTTCTTGCCATAAGAATTCTGCCGTGCGCAGGAACATTCGTGTACGGAGTTCCCACCGAACCACGTTCGCCCACTGGTTAATCAAGATCGGCAAGTCGCGGTAGCTTTGCACCCAACGGGCAAACGTTGCTCCGATGATCATCTCACTGGTTGGCCTAACGATAAGCGGCTCTTCAAGCTTGGCGGTTGGGGCGGGTTGCAAACCACCTTTACCATCAGGTTCGAGCCGGTGGTGCGTTACAACCGCACACTCTTTTGCGAACCCTTCGACATGCTCTGCTTCCTTCTCCAAAAAGCTCATTGGGATGAAGAGTGGGAAGTAAGCGTTCTCATGCCCGGTCGCTTTGAACATATCATCTAGCAGCCGCTGAATGTTTTCCCAGACGGCGTAGCCCCATGGCTTGATGACCATACAACCACGAACGTCCGAGTTCTCGGCAAGGTCAGCAGCACGGACCACTTGCTGGTACCACTCAGGGTAGTTTTCGCTGCGAGTAGGGGTAATGGCGGTTTTTGGCATATCGTCTGGTCGCAATCAGCGTAGGAATTCGGCATGAAAAACCGACATTCTAGGCCGATATACCCCTGCGCGACTAGCCGGGCTGAAATGAGAGAATTGCCCTAAGTTTTGACATCAAGAAGCCTGATCGGGTACGATCACCGGTGGAACAGAAGGCTGCCCTATTTGATTGTCTATGGCTGCCCGCATTCACTCAAACAAACATGTGAGGTGGAAGATGCGCGACGATTTTTCTTTTGTGAGGCGTTCAGTTTTCTTTTGGATGCTCATGGCTTGCATGACAATGCCCGTTTTTGCACAAAGACCGATGCCACCTAATCAAACCTGCTATTGGGCTGGCGACCAGCATGCCATCTGTGCTGAAGAAGCTACTCGCGAAAAATTAGATCAAGAACTTGGCTCAAAAGGGTTCTCATTTGAAGATGCTCCTCTGGAAGAGATTGCCGAGTTCTTGAGAAAAGAATACGACTTGAATATTCACATCGATGAAGTTGCGTTAGATGACTTAGGGCTGGATAAGACTGAACCGATTACAGCGAGCTTTGTTAATATTTCGCTAAAGACGGCTATTAAGAAAATGCTTGAGCCACTGGAGCTCACTTACTATCTCGAAGAAGACCTCTTCATAATTACCAGTGAAGACGAAACTCTTGTAAATCTGCGTGTTGTAATCTACCCGGTTGCTGATCTCGTTTGGGTAGAAGGAGAGAAAAATCTGCATTACGATGAACTCTTGGATACCGTCGTTCAAACAATTGAATCTGACACCTGGGCAGAGAATGGTGGAGGAGAGGCTGAGATAACTCCATACACGGGATTTTTTATTATTTCGCAAACTGAAGTCGTACATACCAAGCTGATATATTTCTTCGAAGCTCTCAGACGAAGTGATCAACATCGTTACGCAAAGCCGAAAGATCATGACGACAACCACCAAGGCTTTGCCCCAAGCCGGAGATAGAATCTTGTGTTATGAAGTCACACAGGGTGTGCTGGCACCATCTAGCTTCCTCCTGACCACCAAAGCCTTTTAAATTGGGCTATCAAAGGCCCCCACGCACATTCAGCATAATTTTGGTAGGCTACGGATCGGAACCAAAGGCCCTCCTCCCTCCTGCAACTAGAAAACATCACTCAATGTCGCGCCGATTCGTCAGTCAGCTAAATCATAACGAGCAGATCGAACAGGTTTTTTTAGCTAGTAACAAACAGCTACGACCCAATCGGCAAGGCAATCTTTACTTACAGCTTGAGCTCTCCGATCGATCTGGATCCATTCAGACACGGATGTGGAACGCAAGCGACAACGATTACAAAGCATTTGAAAATGGCGACTATGTATTCGTTGAGGGGGCGGTCCAGCTCTTCCAAGGCAACTTGCAACTGATCGCACAGAACATTCGGACGGCTCGGCCTGACGAAGTCGATGAATCCGACTTCATGACTTTGCAGACCGATGACATTGCAAAGATGCGTGATCGTCTGATCGAGATTCTTCGCGGCATCAAGTCAGCTCCGCTACTGGCGTTGGTAGATGCCTATCTGAACGACGAAGTCTTCATGGGCAAGTTCACCCGCGCACCGGCTGGTATGAAAAACCACCATGCTTACCAAGGTGGACTCCTTGAGCATGTGTTGAGCATGCTTGAGTTGGTTCTAGCAATTGCACCACGCTATCAACAGCTTGATCATGAGAAGCTCTTGGTTGGTGCGTTCTTGCATGATTCGGCCAAGATTGATGAACTCGCTTACGAACGGGACATCTCCTACACGGACGAAGGGCAAATGCTGGGGCACATGATCCAAGCAATTACGGAACTCGATAGCAAAGCGAAAGAAGCGGAACGCCGAAGCCAGTTGGCATTCCCCCCCATGCTGCTCATGGAAATCAAACACATGATCATCAGCCACCATGGGGAATATGCCTACGGCAGCGCCAAGCTACCAATGACTCTGGAAGCGGTTGCCCTGCACTACCTGGACAATTTAGATGCCAAGATGGCAAGCTTCACACAGTTGATCAACGACTGTCCGAACGTCGATAGCCGCTGGACTCAATACTTCCCCAACATCGAGCGAAAGCTTTGGAAGGGTGTAGGAGAATAATTGGTCGCTGCTGCGAACCGTTTAGCTTGATCGCTCAGTTTGCTAGTGCTGGCTCTTTCTTCTCGATAAGCTCTTTGACCAATTCTTCCATTCGCTTGGCTTGACCGTTGAGAGAATGGTCAATTGTGAACCATGATCGTTCTGGCATGAATGGGCTTTGCTTGCCATCCGATGCCAAAGATTCTTGCACCACAAGAACCGCTTCGGCAAGCACCACCGAGTTCGTCGGTTCGAACGTTCGGTCGCCGAAGTGAAGGTCGTAGCCGCGTGGAATATCTTCCGCTGTCATGACCCCCTGCCAACCGAAACCTGCGGCAATAGCGGGTCGGCCATTGTAGAGTGACTCAAGACAAGTATATCCACCGCCGACAACCAAGTTGGCAGTTTCAATCTTCTGTAGCGGCCGTGTCGTAAAGCCTTGGACTTGAACTGACTCTTGACCAAATTTGGCGCAAAGTTTGTCCGCCATGCGAACCAATTGCCCCCGTTTCGATCCTTCTCCTACAAGAGTCATACGCAGGTTAGGGATCTTGTTGAAAAGGATCGGAGCTGCGTCTAGCAAAGTTTTGGCTGACCATGCCTTGCGGCCACTCATCCGTCCCATCCAGAGAATGGAGAATGGTCCAGAGGGAGCAGGCCTGAACTTGGCTGACCGAACAGGTCGAGGCCAGAGATTGATTTTCTCTTCGGGAACACCAAACTTGATGGCGCTCGTATAGATTGGTTGCTCGACTGTAACCACGGCGTCTGGCCGGTCGTACTCTTCGGGCGACTGTCGAGGCTCGATATGATCTTGCAATGTACATACGCAAGGGATCCCAAGCGAGTCAGCCAAATCGTAAGCCGCCCAGCGTGCGGGCCCGCGGCCTGTGCAAACGATCGCGTCAACTTGTTTCTTTAGAAACATCCAATGCTTGCTGTAACGCAGCTTGAGGGTCGGCCCCAGCAGCGGGTGTGGCGGAAGCGTCATCAAGTCGGCTCTTACCTCACGAAAACGAGGCGAAAGTCCTCCTGGAGCGGCAGCCATGGTCACTTTATGACCACGTTCGACGAGCCCCTCGGCCAACATGAGCAGATAGGTCGTGTCGCCGGCAACTTCACAAGCACGTTTTGTAAGCAGAAAATGCATGTCAGGGAGGTTACCATAGGACGACTGCTAAGCGTAGCTCACTCAGCTGAGCTGTGCCAAATTAACGCACCTTTCAACAAACCATACCTGCTATTCACCTGAGTTAGGCCCCAAGGCATCACCTTATTCTACGTTAATTACAATATGCGATTATTCTTGGCTTACCTGAGATTGGGTCTAAAGGTCCAATAGAAGAATCACAAATCGTCGACATTTCGACCTTGCTAATATAAATCTGATTTATGCACGAAGAACTCCGCAGCGCTGTCATCTCCTATACGTCCAACCCAGCCTATCGAGCTTGCAAGCCGAGCGTAATTGCTGAGCGTCTAGGTCTGGCTGGGGATGCGGCTGCGCAGTTGAAGAAGACTGTCAAAAAGATGGTCCGTGCAGGTGAACTTGAATTTGGACCAAGCCATCTCGTCTTGCCAATCGATCCGGATCACCCTTCTCGCGAGAATTTGGCTCCCAAACCCAAAGAGAAGAAGAAGACCGACAGCAAGTATCTGCTGGGAACCTTCCGCCGAGTCAGCTCGGGAGACGGTTTTCTGCGACCCGAAGGAACCCCAGCCGCAGCGGGCAAGGACCACGACATCTATGTCAATGCTCGCAATGCGGGTGACGCCGCAAGTGGCGACACCGTACGGATTGTACTTAGCAGCCGAAGTGGCCCGAAGGGAAAACCGGAAGGCAAAGTCACCGACGTCGTTGAGCGAGCAACGAACCAATTTGTCGGGAGCTACTTTGAATCTGGCGGCATGGGCATGGTTCGTGTGGATGGCAAGCTGTTTGGTGAGCCAATCTATGTTGGAGATCCCGGTGCCAAGGGGGCACGAGAAGATGACAAGGTCGTCATTGAAATGGTCCGCTTTCCTTCGCATGCCCACGATGGCGAAGGGGTGATCACCAATATTCTTGGTGGACAGGGCGAGCCTGGCGTCGACACGATGGCAATCAAGTATGAATTCAATTTGCCTGGAGAATTCCCTGAAGAAGTCCTCGAAGATTCTCGCAAACAAGCTGAGAAGTTTGATGCGGATAAGCTAGAAGAAGATCGCCGCGATCTTCGTGAAGAGGTGATCATCACCATCGATCCCGAAACAGCCCGTGACTTTGACGACGCGATATCGCTTCGCCGCATAGAAAACGACCACTGGGAGCTTGGCGTTCATATTGCGGATGTCTCGCATTTTGTCCAACCCAAGTCGCCGCTGGATCAAGAAGCCTACGACCGCGCGACCAGCGTCTACCTACCCGATGAAGTAATCCCGATGCTGCCGGAGATCATTTCGAATAATCTTGCGAGCTTACAACCAGACCGCGTGCGCTATGCCATGACGGCAAAGATTGAATTTTCCCCTGAAGGAATTCCGATTGGATGCGAGGTCTTCAAAAGCGCGATCAAAAGCCGCCGCCGATTTACCTACGAGGAAGTCGACGTTTATCTGAATGAGAAGGAACTCGTAAAGAGCAAGAAGAAGGCCAAAGAGAGTGTTGCAGAAACGCTAACTCCCGAAGTTGACCAGTTGCTGACGGACATGTTCACCCTGGCGATGATTCTGCGTGAACGTCGTTTTGAACGTGGTTCGCTTGAGCTACACATGCCAGAAGTGAAAGTCGATCTGAACAAGGATGGTCAAGTCACGGGTGCTCATGTTGAGAAGAATACCGAAAGCCATCAGATCATCGAAGAATTCATGCTCGCTGCCAACGAAGCGGTTGCACGCCGGCTGGCTGATGCCGAGTTGATCTTTCTGCGTCGCCTGCATGGTGACCCCGATGCACGCAAGTCACGAGCGCTAACGGATTTCGTCCGTTCACTTGGCTTGCCTGCCGACAATCTTCAGAACCGATTCGAACTGCAAGATCTGCTTGAGAAGGTGAAAGGAGATCCGCGCGCACATGCGGTCAACTTTGCTACGCTGCGTTCCATGCAAAAGGCCGTTTATGGACCGGATGACGATGGGCACTACGCTTTGGCAAGCGATTGCTACTGCCACTTCACCTCGCCGATCCGGCGATACCCTGACCTGACAGTCCACCGGTTGATCAATGCCCTGAATGCTCATGAAGCAGGAAGTGGACCGAAGCCTGTTCAAGAGATGGGCACCTATTTGCAATGGGGCGACCATTGCAGCGAGCGTGAACAGCGGGCTGCCAGTGCTGAACGTGAACTTACCAAGGTGAAACTTCTTAACTTCCTCTCCGACAAAATCGGGATGGAGTTCGAAGGCGTAATCACCGGCGTAGAAAACTTTGGCATCTTCGTGATGGGCCGTGACTTGCCTGCCGAGGGTTTTATCCACATCACCGCTCTTGGCGATGACTACTACAAGCACGATCGAGCAAGCCATTCCATCAACGGTCATCGATCGGGAAATTCATTCCGATTGGGCGATACGCTTCGTGTTGCGGTGGCGACGGTCGATGTTGATGCCAGACAGCTTGATCTTCGTTACTTAGGGAGAAGCCGGTCAGCGCAAAAACGCCTAGAGGGTCGCAAGGGAAAACAAAAAAAGAGTCGTCCATCGCGAGGCAAAAACACCGAACGCAAACAGCGAATGAGTGAACAAGCGGGCTCCTCATCCGCTAAAAAAGGCAAGCGAGGATCGGCCAAATCGTCAGGAAAGAACGGCGCATCGTCAGGCAAGCCGAAAGGGGCAAAAAAACGGCGTAAATAGGCTGACTTTTCGGACATTCGGGAACGGATCACCCGACGACTTCTTTGCTAAACCCCTTCAATTCAACTAAGAAAGCGTTAAGCTAGCAAGATGCGGCCAAGAGGTGCCGTCCCTCCCCGAGGTCCGAGGATGACGATCATTAGCGAGTCCACCCTTTCACGAACTGCTCTAACGGATTGGCATGAGTCTGGCGGTGGGCGCCTAGTCGACTTCGCTGGCTGGGAGATGCCGGTTCAATATGGCTCGATCACCGATGAGCATGTTGCAACTCGCACGGCGGTTGGCCTGTTTGATGTTTCGCACATGGGCAGGCTAAACATTGTTGGCAACGATGCCTCGCAGCTGCTCGATGAGTTGCTAACACGTAACATCACCAAGCTCCAAAAGGGGCAGATACGTTATTCGCTTGTTTGCAATGAATCCGGCGGAACGCTCGACGATATTCTTATTGGCAGAACCCATGGTGAGAATGAGAAACCGAGATTCGGTTTAGTAGTAAACGCATCGAATCGTGAAAAGTTGGTTACTTGGTTTGAGCAGCAACTTGCGGGCAAAGATGCAACGCTCGAAGACCTAACCACGCAAACCGCCATGATTGCGGTTCAGGGTCCCAAAGCAATTGAATTGCTCAGCTGCAACTCAGACGTTGCATTTGACGAATTGAAATATTACTCCCTGACGAATGGCAATGTATTTGGAATTAACTGCGGGGTCAGTCGAACAGGATACACGGGCGAAGATGGTGTCGAGCTAATTTGCTCGAATGAAGATGCCGTTCAGCTATGGCAATCGCTGGTTGATGCTGGAGGTAAACCTTGTGGATTGGCAGCACGTGACACGCTTCGCCTTGAGGCGGGTATGCCACTTTATGGGCATGAGTTGAGCGAGGAGCTGAACCCCATTCAAGCAGGCTTAAAGTTTGCCGTGCAACTGAAGGATCGTCAGTTCCTTGGCCGTGATGCCTTGGCAGCAGCGGTCGATGACGAATCGCAGTTGGTTCGAGTGGGGCTCGTTATTGAAGGACGTCGCCCTCCGCGTGAAGGGTATGGCGTTTTATCAGACGGTCAAAAAGTCGGATGGGTCAGCAGCGGTGCCCCCTCACCGACGCTTGGAATCAATATCGCCATGGCATTTGTCCCAAAACAGCACGCTCAGATTGACACACAACTTGAAGTCGATCTTCGCGGTAAACCAACTCCCGCAAAGGTGGTTACCCTGCCGTTTTACAAACGTCCTGCTTGACGAAACTATCCTTATTTTCTCTACCAAGAACAGATATAGAAAATGGAACCTGAAACTTTATTATTTGCCAAAACGCACGAATGGGTTGCCGTGGAAGAAACCAGTGGTGCCAAGGTTGCCACCATTGGCATTTCCGCCTTTGCTATCGAATCGCTGACTGACTTGGTTTTTATTGAGCTACCAAAGCTTGGCCAGAAACTTACAGCCGACGAATCGTTCTGCGAAGTCGAATCGGTCAAAGCAGTTAGTGATATCTACAGTCCTGTAGGTGGTGAAGTCGTTGAAGTGAACGACCCACTGGCTGATGCCTTAGAGAAGTTGAGCGATGACCCTTACGGTGCAGGTTGGATTGCTAAGGTACGTATCGAAGATGAAACGGGCCTAGCGAACTTGCTTGACTTCGAAGCTTACCATCGCATGTGTGCTGAAGAAGCATAGCCTCCCTTCTACCCTTCCTTCCCAATCGATCTTTCCTCTCCCTGATTAAGCAAACGGTAACGATGCCCTTTACCTACAATACGCCTGAAGATGAAAAGGAAATGCTCCAAACGATTGGGGCAAAATCCATCGAAGAGCTCCTTGAGCAAGTGCCAGCAGATTTCCGTTTGAAGCGTCCGCTTCAATTGCCTGAAGCTATGGGTGAGATGGAACTCGATCAGCATACGCGCAAGTTAGCTGGCAAGAATGCAAACGCCTCGACGCATGTGTCGTTTCTCGGCGGTGGTTCCTACGACCATTTTATCCCAGCAGTTGTTGATGAAGTCGCACGTCGGGGTGAGTTCTATACCAGCTACACGCCTTACCAGGCGGAAGTCGCTCAGGGCAACCTGCAGGCAATGTTTGAATATCAAACTTTGATATCCCGCATGACTGGATTGGATGTTTCGAACAACAGTCTTTATGACGGGGCAACTGCTGCTGCGGAAGGTGTCCTGATGGCACTGGCTGCTGGTAAAGGACGCAAGAAGATAGTTCTCCCTTCATCGCTCCACCCTGAGTATCGTCAAACGATTGAAACTTACCTTGAGTGTATCGACGCTGAAGTTGAAACGATTGCTACCCCCAACGGAAAACTCAACCCGAACGATCTCCGCAATCAAGTCGACGACCAAACAGCCGCGGTTTTGATTCAACAACCAAACTTCTTTGGTTGTGTTGAAGAAGCAGACGAGTTGACCCGTGTTGCTCACGAAGCAGGTTCGCTTGTGATCGGCGTCTTCGATCCGATCTCGCTTGGCCTCATGAAACGCCCTGGCGACTGGGACGCCGAAGGCAAAGGGGCTGACATCGCGGTTTGCGAAGGACAGTCGTTGGGCTCCCCCATGCAATATGGTGGACCGTATCTGGGCATTATGGCATGCCGTCAATCGCTTGTCCGCCGATTGCCTGGACGCATTGTTGGTCAAACAACCGACCGCCGCGGCAACCGATGTTTCGTTCTCACGCTGCAAACTCGGGAGCAGCATATCCGCCGCGACAAGGCGACCAGCAACGTCTGCTCAAACCAAGGTCTGTTTGCCGTCAGGGCGACAGTTTATCTCTCGCTTCTTGGGCCTGAAGGCCTCCGCAAGACAGCAAACCTATGCCTGCAAAAGAGCCGTTACCTGGCCGACCGATTAGTTAAGTCCGACCGATTTGAGCTGGCATTCAACCTGCCAACCTTCAAAGAATTCGTTATCCGCGATCGTGACAACCAAGTTAGTCAGCTGATCGACGATGGCCTGAATCAAGGATTCCTCGCCGGAGTTCCTCTTGGCCGGTGGTACCCTGAGCTTGAAGATTGCCTGCTTGTCGCAGTGACTGAGAAACGGACACGCGAAGAGATGGATCGATTTGTTGAAATCTCCAAATCACAATCTGAAAAAGCATTTATAGACAATACTGAGATAGCTCAAACCTTCTAGTCTGACAATCTTCATTGTTAGCCTCACTTCGTTTAGGAAGTTGCATGCAAAAAACACAAGACACAGAACTCCTGTTTGAACTCTCCAAACCAGGCCGTCGTGCGACGCGGCCGCCCGAGTGTGATGTTCCTGCACGGCCTGTACAGGAATTACTACCAAGTGAATCGCTAGCTGCTGCCCCGCCTGAGCTTCCAGAGCTTGCCGAGCCGCAGGTCGTGCGTCACTTCATGAATCTCTCAACAAAGAACATGTCGGTCGACACGCACTTCTATCCGCTCGGTTCGTGTACCATGAAGCACAATCCGAAACGGAACGAACGCGCTGCCGGATTGCCGGGGCTTTGCGATTTGCATCCTTACCAGCCTGAATCTTCTCTTCAGGGTATGTTGCAGCTTCTTTACGAGATGCAGGAATATTTGTCTGAGATATCAGGCCTCCCTTGCTGTAGCCTTCAGCCAGCGGCAGGTGCTCACGGTGAGTTGACCGCTCTGTGGGTCGCCGCCGCCTACTTCCGCGATTTGGGCGAAGAACGGACCAAGGTCCTAGTGCCCGATAATGCCCACGGCACGAATCCGGCAAGTGCCGTCATGGCCGGTTTTGATACGGTCACAGTGAAGACGCTTTCCACCGGTGCGGTTGATCTTGATGACTTCCGAGCCAAGCTTGACGACAAGATCGCTGTCTTCATGATTACGAACCCCAACACGGTCGGCATCTTCGAACCTTCGATGCATGAGATCGCTGATGAAGTCCACGCACATGGCGGCTTGATCTATCTTGACGGCGCCAACATGAACGCTGTGCTAGGCATTACTCGCCCTGGTGACTTCGGTGCAGACATGCAGCACTACAATCCACACAAAACCTTCAGCGGCCCACACGGTGGTGGTGGACCAGGCGCGGGGCCAATCTGCGTGACCGAGAAGCTATCCCCTTACTTGCCAAAGCCAATCGTTGTTCGTGATGGACAGCAGTATCACCTTGACTTCGACCGTGAGCAATCGATCGGCCAAGTACGCTCTTTCTTCGGAAACGTTGGTGTCTTGGTGAGGGCGTATTGCTATATCCGAACTCATGGTCCCGATGGTTTGCGACGAGTGAGCGAGCAAGCGGTACTCAATGCCAATTACCTCCTTGCCAAAGTTAAGCACTTCTTGCCAGTGCCTCAGGGGGATCGTTGCATGCACGAGTTTGTTGCCTCGGCACAGCCTCTTAAGACGGAACGAGGCGTCACGGCAATGGACATTG
Organism: Botrimarina sp.; assembly: GCA_965263145.1. GTDB lineage: Bacteria > Planctomycetota > Planctomycetia > Pirellulales > Lacipirellulaceae > CAYGQU01. The sequence goes on along the minus strand of OZ253585.1, from coordinate 3,418,390 downwards.
CTAAACGACTTCTCGATTACGGTTATCACGCTCCAACGGTTTACTTCCCCATGACCGTCAAGGAATCAATCATGGTAGAACCGACTGAGACGGAAAGTCGTGAAACGCTTGATGCGTTTGCAGAGACCTTGTTCCGGATTACGGAAGAGGATCCTGAGTTGTTGCATGAAGCTCCTCACACGACTGCCATCAGCCGACCAGACGAAGTCGCCGCGGCTCGCCAGCCGATGCTTTGTCACTGCCAATAATCTTTAAGCTTGATTGCAAGAGCCACATGTCGATACGTTGCCGACTTTTGATTGATGCCCCTGAGCGTGGCGTCTGGAATATGGCTGTTGACGAAGCGTTACTTGAGTCGGCTGCTGAGGAATCGTGCGACTTTGTCACTCTAAGATTCTATCGTTGGTCTGAACCCACGCTCTCACTTGGTTACTTCCAAAGCTACGAAGATCGAAGCAACCATAGCGCCAGTCGCTCACTTCCGGTCGTCCGTCGTTCAAGCGGCGGTGGTGCGTTGATCCACGATCACGAATGGACCTACAGCTTGGCGATCCCCGCTGCGGTACCGCTTGAGAAAGATCCCGTCGAGCTTACTTGCAAAGTTCATCATGCCTTGCGTGATGCCTTGATTGAAATGGGAGCAGACGGGGCTCGAATCTCTCTCTGCCAACCACCGAAGAATGAAAAAAATTCGGTTGAACCGTTCCTTTGTTTCCAACGCCGTTCCCGTGGCGATTTGCTAATTCAGGAAAGTAACGTTTCTAACTGGCATAAAATCTGTGGCAGTGCACAACGAAAACGACGTGGTGCTGTCCTCCAACATGGGGGGGCCTTAATCTCTCAATCCTTCAATGCCCCCGAACTACCCGGGATTGAACAACTCCTGGAAATGGAAGATCGTGAGATCGAAATCGCGACCACCTGGAAACGCAAACTACTGAAGTCACTTGATTTAGAGCCATTCGACCTCGGCTTATCCGATTCTGAAAAAACGCTCGCTACCGAAATCATGACCAATAAGTTTCAGTCCTCAGAATGGACCAAGAGACGCTAACGCCCCACGCTCGGCGATGACGAAACAGTAATAGTACCCGAAGAGGAATAAAAGCGGGTGCAAACCGGCGAATTCCTATAGAATGTGGTGGACTAGTGTCGTATTCACGCAGAGATTTGACACCACCCCTCAGCGGGGTGATGCTGTATATAATATAGGAGTAATCTCCTAACTATCGCACAGGCCGAATCGCGTGTACGTACTAGAAGTGATGTAGGAGCGAGGGCTCATGGCGTCGGAACAGCGCCATAATCCCTTTCTTTTGCTAGCTGCCCAGGGGTGGGTCTCAAAGTGTTAGAGATCTTCTTTCTTGGTAGCGCCCGGTGTGTACGTGAAAGGTTATCGCAGGTCTTTTAGTCACCCAAGACAGAAGAACCTTTGTGGTAGTCGAAATTCTCTAACAACGGAGGCTAAACCTCGAACCGCTATGACCTAAATAAGACCGCTTGTCACCCGACCAGATGTCTCCTTAACAGGAGTGCACGACAATCGGCAAAGGGTTCTCCTCAGTGGGTAAAAGGGATAGGAACAACATGAAGTTGATCGTCTTAGCAGGTGCAAAGAAGGATGCGGAAGTTCCGCTCAAGAAAAGCAAGTTTATCATTGGACGAGCTGAAGGGTGCTCACTTCGTGCTGGCAGCAATGCCATCAGCCGAAGACATTGCGAGATTGCTCACACGGCGAGCGGCGCCGTAATTCAAGATCTTGGTTCGCGCAATGGAACCATTGTCAATGACGTTACCATTGAAGGACCTACACTCCTTTCCAATGGTGACGAGATCAAAATTGGGCCTCTTGAATTTCGATTTGAAGCCGAACCTCAAATCACGAAGTCCAAGGCTCCTAAGGTGGAAGGCGTAGCTGACGCGGTTGCTCGTGCGACCTCAAAAAGCGGACGCATTTCAGAAGAGGACGTGAGCGACTGGTTGCTTGGATCTCCCGATGAGGATACTCCTACCCAAGCGGTCAAGGAAACTCAGTCCTTCAACGTTGATGACACCCGTGCCATCATGAAGGATCTTAAAGAGGAAGAGGCTGCAGCTAATCTCGAGAGCGAAGAGAAAACGGACGCTGAGCCGGAAGAAGTAGCCGAAGAGCAAGAAGAATCGGAAGATAAGAAGAAGCCGGGTAAGCTTCCAAACTTCAACGCTTCCCCCAAGGCCAAAGATAGCCGAGAAGCGGCTGCCCAAGTCCTACGTGATATGGCTCGCCGTCGCTGATTCTCTTTTGCTCAAACTGAAACTTCCTTAGATTTAATCCATGAAGTCGAATCAATCAAAACCAACCGGTACGCTAGTTGGCATAGGTCTCGATAATGAAGATGGGCACAAGCGCCTCACGCGTGGCAAAGATTTCCTACTTGCTGGCGGATCAGAAGAGACGCACGCCCAGATGCAAGAGACCGTTATCAAAGTGAATGAGCGTCTTGAGAAACGTGGTAAGCAAATCGGAACCACCTCGGCCGAAGAGCTTGCTGACGTGTTTCACGACGTACAATCCTGATTCCATTGATTGATACTTACAAACAATAAAAAAGGCGGTGCTCCGATCAGGAACACCGCCTTTGCTCGTTTTAAGGTGACCGTTTACGCTAAGTCCAACTCGGCCTCTTCTTGATTGGCGAGGCTCTCTTCAAGAGCTTCGGTTGCTTCCGCTTCAACGCTTGCTTCAAGATCATCCGCAGGTGCTTCCATTGCCTTCCGGGCTGCGAGTTCCGACGGCGATAGTTTCACGTACCCAATTTCGCGAATTACTTCCAGAATTTCGCTACAGGTTGGGAACATACGGCCACTGTTCCGTTTGTACTGATCCAAAGCGTTCATGAATTCAACTTCATGATCACTGTAATCACGCTCGCAAGTTGTTGGATCAATCTGACGACGACGGTTCACCTTTTCACGCCGTTCAAGCGTTGGTTGCTTCTCAGCCACTTCTTCAGTACGACGTTCTTTGCGACGACGGCTTACCTTGACTTCCTCTTCTGCCGCAGGCTTGGTCTTTGCACGTTTGGCAGGTGTTTTCTTAGTCGCAGCCTTCTTCTTGGTCGACTTAGCGGTTGTTTTCTTGCTTTTGCTAGCTGTGGAAGTCTTAGCTTTGGCTGTGGTTTTGCTGGAACGGCGGGGCTTAGCAGCAGTCTTGGTTTTGGCCACGGTCGGGGTACCTCAAAAAAGAACGGGGGAGCGGGAGCGGATTGTCAGGCATGGGAAGTAACTTGGCTGACATGAAAAAATACACGTTCTGGAGAAGCTGTCCGGTTTGGGAAGAATTCTTTTGTAAGTTCTTTTCCCCCAAAGGTAGGGTCGTGCTGGCAATGCGGGCAAATCTTGCTGGCATGACTGGATGTGACGATCTTGCGGCTTATTAGCCAGATTGCTACGTTTCGGCACCCCGCTGGCGCTGTTGCGTTAAATCGCACCCGCGCTAATCATCAAACCCAGTCGATACGGACCGAATCATGGCACGCTTAACAATTAAGCCATCAACGAGCTTCGAAAGGAACTCGATCAACGTTCTTTCATTGCTTACCGTTCTGCTTGGTGGCTTACTCTTTGCCACCGGTTGTAATTCGGTTCAGAATCAACAGCTCAATGCCGAAGGCGTTTCGCTATACCGACAGGGTGCTTTTCCGCAGGCAGCAGAGAAGTTCCAAGAAGCAATTGCCAAAAAGCCTGAATCGCCTGACGCCTACTACAACCTGGCTGCTTCGTTGCATCAAAATGGTAAGCGATACAATCGGCCAGACGACCTTCGTCAAGCGGAACACTACTACAACCAATGCCTTGAACATGACGATGACCATATCGAATGCTACCGAGGACTAGCGGTACTATTGAAAGAAACCAATCGTAGCGATGCGGCATATCGACTGCTCAACAACTGGAGCAACGGAAGCCCGGACAATCCTAATCCACGCATCGAATTGGCAAGGTTGCTGGAAGAAGAGAATCGTCCTGATCAGGCCAAAGCTCAATTGGTGCAAGCCTTGACGATTAATCCTAACGAGCCCCGTGCACTTGCTGCGTTAGGCCGATTGCGTGACCAGTCTGGCGACTACCAACAAGCCATGCAAAACTACCAGCGTTCTTTGGCAGCGAATCCAAATCAACCGCAAGTGGCTGCGAGGGTCGCAGCGCTGCAAACCGCTACAGGCAATTCGGCAACTGCCACAGCAAGCCCAACCAACACGCGGATGGCCAATGGCTGGCAATCAGCGACTTCTTCACGCTATTGATTCTGGTAGGTTAGGTTTTCAGTACAGCTCGCTGACTTGCTTTCATACTCACGAGTCGCGAGAATGGGGAAAACTATTCCAGTCCTTGCACTCCAAAACCACCTGCCATGACCCAGCCTCCCCAAGGGCCAAGCGATCGAGACAAGTTTTACGGTACGTCCGGATCAGGCCCCTCTTCGAATCCTGTTGATCCGACAGATGAAGATGGCTCGATTCCTGTCGTTCAAAGCAATGACGACGAGTATGAGCTTGAGCCCCCCGACGAGCATGTCATCGCTCAAACGAAGGCAAGAAGCGAAGAAGCTCTGCTGAAAGCGGAACAATCGGTCGATGTCGACCAGTTCTACCGAGAGTTAAACTCGGTCGGAGATTGGGACAACCTACCAATCAATTTCAAACCTCAATTCAGCATCTATCACCTCTTAATTACGACAACAGTGGTGGCTGTCTGCCTTGGTATCTGGCAAGCGGGTTTGTTGAATGGCGGTGGGCTTGCAGTATTTGTGGTACTCTCATTAGTCGGTTTAACAGGTACCCATCTGTACTTGAACTGGAAAGAGAAGAAACGTCAGGCTGAGCTGATTGCTAAGCACCAGTATCAAATGCAAAAAGCACGTGCTGAGGAAGGTGATTGCGAGCAGCCAGATATGGATGAGATTCGTGTCCAAGTCGAATCTCCGCTGGATGAAATCAAAGAGGCGATTTTTCCACCACTCCGTTTTTCCGCAGGTGAATTCTTCGGCGCCTTGCCGATTGCAGGGGCCCTAGTTACTCTGCATGCTGTTGCCGGCAACATCTATGCCACCATCGTGTCACTTGGCGTAGCGGCAGTTCTCATCATGGGAATCTATGCCGTTGGTAACGTTGTACCAAGATTCCTGAGAATCGCATGGTGGTTAGCACTTATCGGTTCAGCAATCGCCCATGGCGTCCTGGCAATTCTAGGCACTTTGTCATAAACCAGAAAGCAAGGTTCACTCAGCCGTGGCGAGCTGCTCATCAAGCCACTCATTGATCAGACGCTCCAAAACATCAAGCGGTACTGAACCGTTTCGTAGGACGGCATCGTGAAAAGCTCGAATATCAAACTTGTCACCTAGTTTTGCTTCGCAACGTACTCGAAGTTCACGGATCTTCAGCTCACCCGTCTTATAGGCCAACGCTTGACCAGGCCAGCCAATATATCGATCAATTTCTGCTCGAATATTGTGATCCGACATGGCTGAATTGTTTTTCATGAAGGCAATCGCTTCTTCTCGTGACCAGCCGAAGTAATGAATCCCCGTGTCGACGACCAATCGGCATGCGCGCCACATCTCCATACTCAAGCGACCGAAATCGGAGTAGGGATCTTCGTAGAAGCCTACCTCTAATCCAAGACGTTCCGCATAAAGAGCCCACCCTTCGATAAAAGCGGTGAAACCACCATTCCTTCGGTGTGGTGAAAGCCCTTCAAGCTCCTGTTGCAAGGCCAGCTGATGGTGATGTCCCGGCACCGCTTCGTGGAGCGAAAGTGCCTCAAGCATATAGAGAGGCCGACCGGGCAAGTTGTAGGTATTCAGGAAGAAGAAACCGGCTCGTGTGCCATCACCCGTGGGGCGTTGATAATAAGCTGACGTGGTTTGTGGGGCGATGTAATCTGGGATCTCTTTCAAACCGTAAGGAAGTCGAGGCAGCAAACCGAAAAGACGGGGCATTTCTCCATCAACCTTTTTGAGGATACGAGAAGCTTCACCGAGAAGCTCTTCTTTAGTCTTTGCATAGAACTTGGGTTCCTCTCGTAAGTAATCTACAAAGGCTGCAAAGTCACCATCGAATTCAACCTCTTTGATGATCTCCATCATCTCGCCGCGGATCCGTTTGACCTCTTCGAGCCCTCGCTCGTGGACCTGCTCAGGAGTGAGATCCAGCGTTGTGAATTTTCGTACGCGGTAACGGTAGTAATCACGCCCCTCAGGAAGAGCCAGTGCCCCGATCGATGCACGGCAGTTCGGAACGTATTCGTCGTTGAGGAACTTCAGAAAACGATCAAAGGCGGGGACAACCACCTCTTCGATTGCCTTGATCATCTCTTTATCGAGTCGTTCTCGTTCCGCATCGGAGAATGACTCAGGCACATTGTTCATCGGTTTGTAAAGCAAACTTTGCTTGGGATCTTCAACAATATGCGGACCCACTACATCATTGATTCCTTCAAGGATCACCGCAGGTTGCGTAACTCCTTGCCGAATTCCCTCTCGCATGATCTCGATGTAGCCATCGGTATAATCACCAAAGGCCAAGAGGCGAGCTATATAGTTCTCGTAGTCCTTTATGGTCTTGAGCGGGACATCATCTGCCAGCTCAGGGAAGTAGATGTGAAATCCCGTGCGCCCACTGATGGGCATTAGGTATTCCTTAAATTCGTACTCGGTAATCGATTCGGCCAACTGGCGAAGCAGTAAATCACGTTCGATCTGTTCGTTACCGCTAAGGCCTTCGGTCGTGATCGCTTCAAGCCGCTGATGAAAGACTTTGGTCTTTTCGATACGTCGTTTGGCGTCTGCAAGAGAAATGCTAGCCAGTTTGTCATTGAATCGGTGGTCACCACTGATGGTCGCCATCTGTGGAAACTCACGGAGTCCATCCTCCCAAACCTCATCAAGCAGAGAAGCAAGTTGCTGGCTTGGGCTTGAGATCTCTGATTCCTGCGGCGCAGAGTCCTGTGGTTGCGCTCCTAGTTGCGATCCACAGAAGAGAGAGACATAAACACAAACCAAGGCCAAGCTACGAGCCATCTTTTGCTCCGAACACCAGAATGCTGAATCAAGGGAAGATTGAATTTGTCCGACCACGCGATCAGACAAAGCCCAGCCTAACCAACCGCGCAAGGGCATGCCACTAGCTTGAAGACGTCAATAACGAGAATTCAGAGAATGCCTCAACGGCCAGCACGTTTACTATCGCTTTTCGATAGGAACGAAATCACGCTCGGTCGGGCCTGTGTAGACCTGACGCGGGCGGAAAATACGTTTACCTGGGCTGTTTCGCATTTCCTTCCAGTGTGCAATCCAACCAGGAAGCCGTCCCATAGCAAACAGTACAGTGAACATCTCAACTGGTATGCCAAGAGCTCGGTAAATCACGCCTGAGTAGAAGTCGACGTTCGGGTACAGCCTTCTATCGATAAAGTAATCATCCGTCAAAGCGACCTGCTCCAACTGCTGTGCAATTTTGAAGATCGGATCATTGATGTTCTGACCTTTCAGCAGTTTGTCACAAGCTGACTTGATGATGCGGGCGCGTGGGTCCATGCTCTTGTAAACACGGTGACCAAAGCCCATGAGACGGAAGCCGTTCGATTTGTCCTTCGCCATATCGACGTACTTCTCAACATCGCCGCCGTCGTTGCGAATCTGCTCAAGCATGGCGACGCATGCTTCGTTGGCACCACCATGAAGTGGACCCGAAAGTGCCGCGATGCCTGCTGAAATCGAAGCAAACAAGTTCGCGTCTGCCGAGCCAACCATCCGAACAGTGGAGGTACTACAGTTCTGCTCATGGTCCGCATGAACAATCAACAGCATGTTCAACGCTTCGGCATGAACTGGATTCACTTTGTACTCTGCCGCTGGGACAGAGAACATCATATGTAGGAAGTTCTCACAATAGTCCAGCGTATTGTCTGGGTAGACAAACGGTTGGCCAATCGACTTTTTATGGGCGTAGGCAGCAATGGTTGGCACTTTGGCCATGAGACGCATGGTGCAACGCTCAACATCTTTTGGCTCGTTAACATCAAGCGAATCGGCATAGAATGTTGACAGGGCATGGACGACCGAGCTGAGAATGGCCATCGGGTGGGCATCGTACTGGAAGCCATCGTAGAACGAACGCATATCCTCGTGCAGCATGGTGTGCTGACGTAGATCGGTGCGGAATTCAGCCAGTTGTTCCTCGTTTGGTAACTCACCTTTCAAAAGGAGATAGGCCACCTCAACAAAGTCACAATTGGCAGCAAGGATTTCGATCGGATAGCCGCGATAACGCAGGATCCCTTTTTCACCATTCAGGAACGTAATCGCACTCGTGGTGGAACCTGTGTTGACGAATCCTTCATCAACCGTAATGGCGCCGGTCGTAGCGCGGAGTTTCGAGATGTCGATTCCATGCTCGTTTTCACTACCTCGGAAGATAGGCAATTCGTGCTGCTCTCCTGCGATGTTTAAGGTGGCAGCACCTTCGCTAACAATGCCTTCCTCTGCAGTAGCCGTGGAATCACCCATGCGTCTCTCCTAATTATCCGATTGTCCCCTGCCCAACAGGCATGGTTGTTGGGCAGAAGTTGTTGTTGTTTCAAAACTTACAGGAAAGATAAAGCACGATATTCCTGTCCCTAAAGTGTAGCGGTGGAAGCGACTCGTGCCAATTGCCTCAAAGCAGGAGATTTCTGCACTTAAACGCCAAAGGCCCTCCTAGGCATTCGCCTAAGAGGGCCTCGGTTTATCATGGCCAAGTGGTAAAGCCGTCGAAGTATGCCCGCCATTTGTGTGACAACACGCAAACAAATCAACGGTTTACCAACAAATGTCCTTCCTGATGTCAGTCAATCCGGTCATGCCGATTGGGAGCATTTAGGCAGCTTTTCGCCCCAGGGTGACCGTCGGGATCGGGTGGCGGCTTTGGTAGCTCCGTGCTTGGCAAACAATGCATGGCACATAGCCAACGAACCCACACTCCTCGCAACGGCCCCGAGGCAACTCATCAACGCGGTCACCGCCGGTCTCTCTTCCATGTAGACCACGACGACCGAGTGCGATGGAGTTGACCGTCCCACGAGCGACCCCCAATTGGCGTGCAATGGCCCTTTGCGACAGCCGCCCGGCGTCTAGTAATCGCTTAATTTCCTGCACTTTTTCTTTTCGAAGCATTTGAATCCTCACAACATTTCCCGAACTCGCCCAAAACCAAAATCGTTCGCTCTTTGCTTCTAAAAAATCAAACTAGGCTGCCCTAAGCCTCCTCCGGCCAGTCATCATCGTCGATCCAAAAATCCCCTTCGTCGGGATAAACCACCTCGTCATCCGGAAGAAAAAACTCCCAATCAGGGTCCCTACACTCGTCTGGATAGAATCCATCGGGGCACATAAATCACCTCACCTTGAATAGTATACACTTGTTCACTTTCCACACAAGGTACAAAATGAGATGGCACAAAGGAAAATCAATCAGCCCACTTTGTGTTACTTTTGTGCAAATTGATCTGCAGGAGTGGCAACCTCATTCATCGAAAGGTGAGCTAGGTTTGAATTCACCTGCTGGTTGAATTAATCCAGCAGCTTTGAAGCTCCCACCCCACACCAAGGGCACCCCAGATTGCCCCCTTTACGATCATGCCGTTCGACATCATCCTCCCCATCCAAGCGATCACATTCATCACCGTCTGGGTATTTATCTTGGCGACGATCTTGTCCGATCACCTAGTCAGTATTCGGCGTCAGCGGAATCCGAACAGGCTTACGGGCCCCCACTTTCAGATTAGTAAGGGAGTGAGACTAAAGATCCAAGCAGGCAGAAACCGCACGCAGAAATCTTAAGAGTTTGGTGTAAACGAATCCTGCTCGACTTGGATGAGTAAGTCATACATAGATGGAGCAATTTGTCGAAGATCCTGGCGACTTGACTCTTCGACAGGCAGACGTCCTCGGGCTCGTTCTGCTTTGCTCTCTTCCCCAAGCTTGGTGTAAGCAATCACGAGTCCTGCTTTGCCAATGAGACCCAAGTCAGGGAACTCATCCTCACGGGCAATCAGACGATTGAGTGGTCGAATTGCTAACGAATAATTCTCCTTAGCAAATAAACGCTCCGCTAACCCGCGTTGGGCGAGCAGTAAATAATACTCGTCTGCATCGGGGAAATATTGCTCGACTGCATTCCAAGCTTGCGATGTATCGAGCACTTTGGCTCGATAGAGTTGCATTGTGACATCCTCTTCACGCTTGACATTGACTTGATTTCGGGCAGATAAAAGTGCCGATGGCCGGAATATCGCTCCCGCTAAGCCACCAAGAATCAGCAGCAAGGCAACTTTCAGCAACCAACTCGGGAGTAGATTGCCACTCTTCTTTTGACCTGATCTTGAGGCGGACTCCATGGCTTGTTGAAGATGATTCAGTTCAAGATCACGCCCAACAACAACTCCCTGACTGCCGGTGACTGGTACTTGGCTACCTTCAACGGGTGAACCATTTAACATCGATAAGAGTTCACTTGGTGAACTGATTCGATCATCTGGTTTCTTCCTAAGAAGTCGATGAATGATCTCGGCAAAAGGCTTCGAGATGCTACTGACTTGCTCATCGATCGGTGGTACCTGCTCGCGAAGATGCTGCGCTGCGACCGACATGGCGGTATCACCCGCAAACGGGGGCTGGCCAGCCAGCAGATGATAGATCGTAGCACCCAACGAATAGAGGTCTGTTCGGCAATCAACCTCTCGCCCTTCGATCTGTTCAGGGCTCATATAAAGTGGCGTTCCGAGTGTGACTCCCTCTTGTGTCAAACTCGGTGCCGAAGAATCCGTGCTGCGAGCCAAACCAAAGTCAGCGACTTTTACAGTGCCCGAACGATTCAAAAGTAGATTGTCCGGCTTAATATCACGATGGACGATCCCACGGTCGGCTGCAGCTTCGAGCGCACTAGCAACCTGACGCATGACTTCAAGCGCAACGTCAGGATCGAATCGCCCCTGCTTATCAAGCTGTCTGCCAAGCGTGCCACCGGCAAGATATTCCTGGGAAAGGTAGTGGCGACCTTCATGAACTCCCACTTCGTAGATTTGGGCAATGTTCGCATGAGCTAGCGATGCCGCAGCTTTGGCTTCCTGTTGAAATCGCGAGACGTAAGCTTCATCCTTGCAAAGATTTGCATTCAAGACTTTGATTGCCACAAGTCGCGAAAGTGAAACTTGCTCGGCAAGATAGACCGTCGCCATGGCCCCTCGACCCAATAGCCGAAGGAGCTTGTAATCGTTTAGCGTCGAGCCTGTTAGATCATCCAAATTGGGCACTCAACGATTCGGTTGTCGGGTTAGTAGGCCAGCATCAAAGTCTTGCTGAATACCCACTATTCTACTCAGGCAATTGAACTGCTTCGAGTACGTGACTGGTTACTTCGGATTTATTCAGTACATAGTAATGAATGCCGGGAACGCCAGCAGCAACCAATCCTTCCGTCTGTTCGATCGCCTGCTCGACACCAATTTTAAATTGCGTCTCAGCATCATCACCAGCAGATTCAAGCTTCGTCTGAAAATCCGTTGGCAATTGGGAACCGCAAAGCGAGGTGATTCGCATCACCTGCTTAGCATTGGTTACCGGCAGTAAGCCCGGTATTAAGGGGACATTCACCCCAGCAGATTCACAACGGTCTCGGAAACGGAAGAAGTCTTCATTGCAATAAAACAGCTGCGTGACAATGGCATGAGCACCCGCATCCACCTTACGCTTGAGATTCTCTAAATCAGCGTCAGCCGACGGGGCCTCTTGATGTACTTCTGGATAACCAGCAACGGCGATTCCCATTTGGGGAAAATCATCGCGAATCATTTCGACTAATTCATTGGCATATCGGAATCCACCTTCGACTGCTTGGAAAGATTCCTCTCCTTTAGGAGGATCTCCACGTAGAGCTACAACATTACCGACACCAAGCTCTTCGGCGCGTCGGAGATAATCCCGGATTTCATCCGCTGTCCGACCCACACACGTGAGATGCGTAGCAACTGGCAGCTGAAAATCCTTGGCCACACGGGATATAATTTCGAGTGTTTTGTCTTGGGTCGATCCACCCGCCCCGTAGGTGCAGGTAATGTAGCTAGGATCAAACTGCGCAAGCTTCGATACATGGTTGAAGAGAGCTGTCTCGCCTTGTTCGGTCTTGGGGGGAAACAACTCAAAAGACAAAGCGAATCGCGTTGTTGAAAAAATCTCAGGAAGTCGCATTAACTGCTCAGCGCTATTGTTGCTATTTATTGTGGAAGCCACGGAATATAACCTCTCTGCCGTCGGCATTTCGTTATTACCTAAGTACAGCATTCTACCAAAGCTTCGCAGCAATGTTAGATCGGCTGTAGCAAGAAACGTATTCCTTGTAATCGGCTGCGATTTGGCGCGTAATGGCCCCACCACCCGCTGGGAATACGAGCTTTGAGCCCGAAGGCATTAAAACCGACCGAACCGGCATCACTTCGCGTGTCGCACTGGTCACAAATGCCTCGGTCGCACGTTCGAGATCCTCAAGCCCAAGCCGACAGTCTTCAATCTTCCAATCTTTTTCTTTGCTGGCGAGCCTTAGTGCTTGCCCCGTAATTCCGTCGAGTATGCCCGAATCGCGAGAAGCGGTCTTCACTTTGCCATCGATCACGTAGAAGACGTTGCTGTTGCTCGCTTCGGTCAACTCACCTGCGGCGTTCAACATCAGACAGTCATCGGCCCCTTTGGAAGTTGCCTCTGACAGGGCCAAAATATTATTCAGATAGTTTCCACTCTTAATGTTTGGACTAAGGCTATCGTCAGAATTGCGTCGAACTTGGGTCACAGCCAACTGTAAACCTTCGCTATAGTGAATCGGATTCCATTCAGGAATCGGCTTAACGATCACCATAAAACTTGTTTTTAATTCTGGATCAGCAAATAAATCGACTGGTCCAACCCCACGTGATAGGTGAAACCTAACGTAAACCTCTCCTAAGCCATCTTGTCCATCATCAACCCTTGCTACGGCGATTGCTTGTCGAATGGAATCAAGCATCAGCTCGCGCGATTGTGAGATGGGCATGTGGATTAACGAAGCAGATTTTTCTAGTCGATCAAAGTGTTCCTCCCAGAAAAGGGGGACCCCTTCATACGTACGAAAGACTTCGTAAACCGAATCTCCATACAAGAATCCACGATCTAAAAGCGGTATCTTGGCTTCTTGCAAGGGAGTTACAACGCCATCGACGCTTGCGGTTGGCTCGACTTTCATGCCTAGTTTCCAGTTTGGGTAGTGTTCAAATTAATGACATCCTGTTTATCACGTCAAAGATATCCTGAACGCAAGTAGTTGAGGTTCTAGTTTGCCTATCTTGTTACTTTGGTTTGCGCAAACCGTTCAGAAAGACTTTACCTAAATCACCAAACTGGCACGAACTTTCCCAAAGTTGCAAGATGGAGGGTAACCGATTGAGCTTGCTTCAAAAAACCCGCAGAAATCGGGCGAGTTATTCGGTATACTCCCGGCACCCAACGAAATTCACTAGCGCTGAAGACCCGTTTGATACGACAATTGTCCCAAAGAGCATCATTGTCTTGCAAATGCGTTCGGGTGCCAGCACTTACATAATTCGTAGAGCAAGTAAGAAGAGAATTGTCCTGGGTAGCTGTGAGACAGGCCTAGCGACACTCCTAACTGAGGATCAAAAGTAATTATGAGCCAAGTTGAACTTCCTTCGCCAGCTAACGTTGAGCGCGAAAACTGGACTGAAGTGACCCCTCAGGCCCTGTACGGAAAGTTGCAAGCGCTGGCACGCAACCTTTGGTGGAGTTGGCATCCTGAAGTCGGCAATCTGTTCCGCGATCTCGATCCGGTTCGCTGGCGTCAAGTTGACCACAACCCAATCGTGTTGCTCTCGGAAATGACCCCCGAGCAAGTTGCCGAACGTGCGTCAGAAATGGCAATGTATACCCGCATCAACCAAGCCCACCGTCGTCTGAACGAATACTTGACCGACACCACCATGACTTGGGGCGCCAGCGAAGCTGGAACGCTCGGTGCAAAGCCAGTCGCTTACTTCTCCGCTGAATTCGGCATGCACGAATCAGTACCGATTTACTCTGGTGGTTTAGGAGTGCTTTCCGGTGACCATATTAAGTCTGCCAGCGGTCTTGGAATTCCACTCGTAGCAATCGGTCTCTTCTACGACCAAGGTTACTTCAAGCAACATTTGGACGGTGAAGGCTATCAGCAAGAAGAGTACCTCGACACGCATGTCGAACGACAACCAATGGAGCCTGCTTTTGATGCTGATGGTAATCACATCACGGTCTCAATTGATACTCGCACCGGGACATTGCTCGCCAAGGTCTGGCTGATGAGCGTTGGTCGCGTGAAGCTTTATTTGCTTGACTGTGATGTTGAAGGTAATAGCCCACAAGACCGCGAACTTACCTCACGCCTTTACGGTGGTGATACTCGTACCCGTATTCGTCAAGAAATGGTTCTTGGCGTTGGTGGGGTCAAAGCACTTCGTGCTCTTGGCATTACGCCTGGCGTTTACCACCTCAACGAAGGACATAGCGCCTTTGCAACGCTTGAGGTCATTCACGAACGCATGACCGACGATGGGCTTTCATTCGACGAAGCTCTTCGCGAAGTCGCAAAGCACACGGTCTTTACGACCCATACGCCAGTACCAGCCGGTCATGACCGCTTTGATGGTCAATTGATCGAAGAACACTTGGGGCCACTGCGTGATCGACTCGGCATCTCCCACGATCAACTCATGGGCATTGGCCGCGTTGAACCACAGAACAACGAAGAATCGTTCTGCATGACGGTCATTGGCCTTAAGCTTTCACGTCGCGCAAACGCTGTGAGCTCTTTGCACGGTCATGTGTCTCGAAGCATGTGGGCAAACCTTTGGCCATGGCGTGTTGAAGAAGAAGTCCCCATCGGACACATCACCAACGGTGTCCACGTCCCAACCTGGTTGGCTCTTCCAATGCACCAGCTTTACGATCGTCACCTGGGTGTCGATTGGGTACATCGCATGAGCGATACCGAGACTTGGCAAAAGATTCGCGAAGTCGACCCGGGCGAACTTTGGGAAACGCACCACGCACTGAAGAGCCGCTGCTTGGACTTCGTACGTCGTCGCCTGAGCCGTCAATGCCGACGCCGCTCGGAAGATGAAGCAACGGTTGAAGCAGCGCGTGCTTCGCTTGACCCATCGGCTTTAACCATTGGTTTTGCTCGACGCTTCGCAACCTACAAGCGTGCCAACTTGTTCCTGGATAACTTGGACCTGATTGCTGATCTTGTTAACGATTCGAATCGTCCAGTTCAATTCATTTTCTCTGGTAAGGCTCACCCTGCTGACCAACCGGGTAAGAAATTGATCAAGCAGATCGCTAACTTACGAAACGATCCGCGTTTCTCAGGGCGAGTTGTCTTTGTCGAAGACTATGACATGAACGTTGCTCGTCACATGGTTCAAGGGGTCGATGTTTGGCTAAACAACCCACGTCGTCCGCTGGAAGCTTCCGGTACGAGTGGAATGAAGGTCGTTCTTAACGGCGGCTTGAACTGCTCGATTTTGGACGGCTGGTGGGCCGAGGCTTATAATGGCAAGAATGGCTTTGCCATCGGCAACGGTACACAACACGTGGACGACAAAATCACTGACGAACGCGATGCAGGTCAGCTACTTGATGTTCTTCGCGACGAAGTGATTCCTCTGTTCTATGAACGTGACGCTGATGGCTTGCCGCAGCAATGGATTGAAAGCATGATCGATTCGATTGCTACACTAGCTGCCCGATTCAGCGCTCACCGCATGGTTCAAGACTATGTCAAACTTTGCTATCTGCCTGCCGCAGGTGGAATGAGCAGCGAGATGGGGCTTCGCTAACTCCGCCTCCCCGCTGTTGAACTAGCATTAACATGACAATGACAATTAGCACGCCCGCAGATGACTCGCTTGAAGTTCTCTGCGGGCGTCTTTCTGAACTGGCACAAAAGACGGCTGCCAATGGCCTCTGGCCCGAAGAGCAGCTTCGTCTTTGTGGTGAGGCAGGCATCTTCCGTTGGTTCCTGCCAAAGATCTACGGCGGCCTGGAGTGGAGCGAAGCGGACATCACGCGTGGCTACCTGGCGCTTTCCAAAGCGTGCCTATCGACAACATTCACCATTACACAACGTGTCGGAGCTTGTCGGCGAATTGCCGCTTGTGGGAACGAACCGCTTAAGGAACGCCTGCTACCGAAGTTGCTGACTGCCGAAACCTTCGCAACGGTTGGGATTTCTCATCTCACCACGAGTCGAAGGCATCTCAATAAGCCGCCGGTCTTGGCACGTGAAACCGATGTGGGTTTTCTAATCAACGGTATGATACCCTGGGTTACCGGAGCGGAAAATGCCGACACGATTGTCGTTGGAGCCGTCCTTGAAACTGAATCGGGCCCAACCGACGAAGAAATCCTTATCGCCCTGCCGACAAATCTGCCGGGAGCTTCAACGCCTGAGCCATTCGATATGGTCGGTCTTACTGCGAGCCGAACTGGGCCAGTCGTACTTGATCAAGTTACCGTCCCCAAGAACCAACTCATTGATGGACCGCTGCCGGAAGTAATCAAGCATGGCAAAGCGGGACGCCCAGGTGGACCGCAGACTTCGACCCTTGCCACGGGTGCCGCCTCGGCCAGCATTGCCATCCTTGCTGACGAAGCTTCTCGCCGTCCTGAATTGGTTGCAGTTCATGATGCGTTGGCTGAAGAACATGAGCAAATTGTTGAACGCCTACTTGCAGCAGCTGAAGGATCACCCACCTGTGAAGCCTCGGAACTACGCCGCCAGGCAAACAGCCACGTACTCCGTGCCAGCCAGGCGGCCCTTACCGCCACCAAGGGGGCAGGCTATCTTTCCACGGCCGCAGCAGGTCGTTTTTGCCAAGAGTCCCTCTTTTTCCTCGTCTGGAGCTGTCCGCAAGTGGTTCAGAACGCTAACCTTTGTGAACTTGCTGGGTTAGAAGTTTAAACCTCCACACGTATAAAAAGTAGCTATGGCATCAGAAGAGAAGCCGATAGTGGTTTGGCACGAACAATCGGTCAGTCGTGAACAAAGAGAAACGCTTGGCGGTCACCGCGGTGCCGTGGTCTGGTTTACTGGGCTAAGTGGCTCAGGAAAAAGCACGGTTGCCAATGCCGTCGATGCCAAGCTGCATGCTCTGGGCGTTCGGACGTATGTCCTGGACGGCGATAACGTCCGTCATGGGCTTAACGCCACGCCGCAGATTCTCTCTGAGTTGCATGGAGAAGAATACGGCAAGCGGTTTGGCCTCGGTTTTGGATCAGAAGACCGTGTTGAGAATATCCGCCGGGTGGGGGCAGTCGCTAACCTCTTTTGTGATGCAGGAATCGTCACACTCACCGCATTTGTTAGCCCTTACCGAGCTGACCGTGATGCCGTCCGCTCAGCACTGAATGAAGGCGATTTCTTCGAAGTGTTTGTCGATACTCCGATCGAGATCTGCGAATCACGTGATCCGAAGGGACTGTATAAAAAAGCACGTGCTGGTGAAATCAAGGACTTCACGGGCATCAATGCCCCGTATGAAAGTCCACAGTCGCCTGAGATCACCCTTGAAGGGGGGAATGCGAGCGTCGAAGAACTGGCAGACCAAGTCATTGCAGCTTTGAAATCGAAGGGCATCGTATAGTAATTTCACTGAATGTAATTGATCGTCAAAATTTTCTACGAATATTTGACGATAGGTTTTACAATTCGCTATACTCCCCTTCATGCTAGTATCCAGGGGTGGCCTAGCAGACCATATTTGGAATCAGAATTAGGCCCTCTTGGGAGCGTTGCGTTGTCATCGAATGCTAAATCACGCTCGAATCTTGATGCACGTATCTACGAACGCATCATGAAACGCGTTGGAAAACGTGTCCGCAATCTTGATGTGCAGGTCTCGCACACAACGGTCCGCCTGCTTGGCGAATGCTCTACCGCTTACAGTAAAAAACTTGTTCAGCAGGCTGCATCGGCTTTAATTGAAGATGAATCCTTGCAGAATGAAATCACCGTCACCGTGCCAAGAGCGCAAGCGGTTCGGTAGTCAGAACGATCTCAGCTGCATGCTGAGAATTCTTAACGCTGGCAATTCATGACGCGAGATCGTTTAGTCTGACGAGTCTATATCATTTCAGTTGTAGTAACTTCTTCGTAGAAACCATCAACCTTTTGAGCTTCCTCGACAATTGGTTGCAAAATATCTTTCAATCGCTCTTCACCGACGGTGAATTCAGCACCAACCACAATAGCCTGGACCGAAATGCCATTAATCTCTGGCACGCGAACTTTCACCAAGTCCTTGTGCGAACAGATGAGCATATCGGCTTGAGAGCCTGCGGCTAATTCACCCAAATGACGAATGTCTTCCGCTGTGTAATTATGGTGATCAGGGTACTCTTTGGTTGCCACCAGTTTGGCACCTAAGGATTCAACCGTATGTCGGAAAGCTTCTGGATTGCCAAGGCCACAAAACGCAACCACCTGCTTGTTGCGAATTTCTTCAAGTTCAACTAGCTCAGTCGCATTGCCTGATTCATCAACAGACAGCAAACCGATCGGTTTCGTGATCGACTCACACCATATCGCCTGGGGAGCAACTTTGTGCACTCGCTCTTGAATGGCAATTCGAGCAGCCTCGTCAACCATGTCAGATCGGGTTAAGCATATCGCTTGAGCGCGTCGAAGCGAGGCAACAGGTTCGCGCAAGGCTCCGCGTGGAAAGAGGTGACCGAAGCCAAACGGCTCAGTCGCATCAATGAGGACGATATCCAAATCACGACGTAAACGGCGATGTTGAAAACCATCGTCAAGCAATATCAGTTGCGACGCCAGTTCGTCGACGGCAACCTGCCCTGCTTCAACCCGGTTAGGATTTTGAATGTGCGGGACATCGGGTAAGGAGTCTTCCAACTCCATCGCCTCGTCATTCATGCCCCCTTCATCGGCGCCATAGCCACGGCTTATGAGCGTCACCCGAACATCCTGCTGACGCAACCATCCAGCCAGCCATTTCACCATTGGCGTCTTACCCGTGCCGCCAAGTGTTAGGTTGCCAACGCTCATCACAGGAACGTCCAATTGATGTGAGAGATCATCCTTGGTGTCATAACGACGGTTGCGCCACCAAACGCCAATACGATACGGTCCCTCAGCAAGTAGCAATCCTAAGCGCAGCAGCGAAGCAACCGGTCCGCGTCGTCGTCCGCTGACGAGATCATAAAAATCACGTGCTCGCATGAGGTTGCTCAGTAGATGGATTTCATACTTTGGATCAATTTCAACAAAGGCAGTTTGCGAGACTCAGGCAAACTGCGACCATCCTTACCGATCCCCCCACGAACTGTCGAGGGGAGTTTAAACCTTCGTGAATCGTTGGCGTGAATCCTCTGGTATGGGTCATACCAATGTTTCCGGCCTCAAAAGTGATTGGATAAGTCCCTAGATCGGGAATTCGCTGCGATCAGCGTGCGTCAAAACAGGCAAGATTGCCGATAGGGGCATATACTAGAATCAGAGAAGATGCCTACAACAACACCCGAATCGCCGACCAAATCAATCAAGCAGCCACCTGCTGCGCCGACTAAAGGCTCACCTTCAGTATCTGAAAGTGTTGATAAGCAGATCGAGCGGACCCGGCGAATGGTCAAAGCAACCGATCTGATGACAGCTATCGGTAAGCTGATCGTCGCGTACTTGATCCTCCTATTGATTGCGGCCATCGGGGAGCATTGGCTTGTCCCTGGTGGCTATGGCACAAACGAGCGGATGGCTTTTTGGGCCATCGCTGTAATCGGAGGAGGTGTCTACTTTGCACGAAACATTTTCCCCCTATTGCTTCAGCCAGTAAACGCTCTGTACGCGGCGGACGAACTTGAGCGTGAAGCGCCCGATCTAAAAAACAGCTTAGTTAATCTTCTTCAGTTGCGCGAAGATGAACATACCACGCAGACGGTTAAGAAGACCATCGAAAGGCAAGCTGCTCAAAGGCTCGCTGGTGCAAAGCCACAAGGGGTTGATCAATCCTCATTAATCCATGTTGGTTATGCGTTGCTGGCAGTAATGGCTGTCACGGCAGCTTACATTGTCTTGTCTCCAAAAGATTTCTTCACCACTGCTGGCCGTGTGATTTCTCCTTGGTCAGAGCTCGCTGCACCGAGTCGTGTGAAGATTGAAGACATGACCCCCGGTGATACAACGCTTGCCCAAGGTGAGCAACTTGAAGTCTCACTCAGCATCCTTGGCATGCAAGAGGATGAACAGGCTGAGATTATCTATTCATCGGACGACGGTCGTATTGTTGAACGTCGACTTTCGTTGATTCCTTCCAGCGAATCATCAATTGGATACTCCATTCAAATACCAGGCAACAGTGAGCCGTTAGGACTTCAATCATCCATCAGCTATCGCATCGAAGCAGGGGATGCACGCACACGGAACTACCAGGCAGAAGTATTAACTACCCCTGCTATCGCTCCTGTCTCAATTCATCTCGACTACCCTGAGTACACGGGCTTAGAAGATCGGCACGTGGACCAAGGGGGCGACCTTCGTGGCATCGAAGGGACCAAAGTCTCGCTCACAGCCGAGGCGAATCTCGATATCGAGACGGCCCAGATTGATTTCGATGCGGATGGACGTCCCGATATTCGCATGCAAGTCGATGGCAAACAGGCTTCTGCCAAGTTCACACTAAAACGTCGCAATCAAGCGAAGGGAATTGCCTCTTACGTTTCTAGCTATGTCATTCGATACACCACCAAAGATGGGCAAACAAACTCTTCGCCACCAAAGTATCCGCTGGAGGTCTTCGCCGACTTACCACCTGAGACCGATATCCTTGAACCAGAGCAAGAAGAGCTCACCATCGGCTTAGACGAACGCCTACCAATCAAGATCGAGGCACGCGATCCTGACTTTGCTCTTAAAGAAGTTTGGCTCATCGCACAAAAGAATGGGCGAACTATTGTTCGCGAGCAATTGCTCAAGCCTAGTGGCGGTGGACACCAAGGCCGCTTCGTCGAGGAGTATCGCTGGGTAGCTAGAGAGATTGGCCTGCAAGGTGGAGAGCGTGTTGACTATTGGATCGAAGCTCTCGATGTTCGCAACCCTTCGCCACAGCGAGCCTCCTCACGCAGGCAAGTCTTCTTGATCCGACCCGATAAAAACCCGGATGAAGACAATCAATCCCAAGAGGATCAATCGGGAGAAGGTGGCAACCAAGGATCCGAGAACGGGAATCCCTCCGAAGGTGAATCGGGCAGTGAACAGAACGATCAACCAAACGAGTCCGAAAATGGTGGCCAGTCTGACAATGGTGATCAATCGGACGAAGGCGAGCAGTCTGACCAGAATAACAACGGCCAGAACGGCGATGGCCAAGAAGGGGACGCTTCCGAACCGCAACCCAACGAAGGGGAACAAGGCTCGGAAGGTTCAAACGAAAACGCCAAGGGGCTTCAGGAGGATGGTGATCCCAATTCGGATACCGAGAACGAAAGCGACAGCGGCGGCGGAGCTCAATCCAATAACGATCAACAACGTGAACGTGACGGCAACCAAGGCTCCGGCGAAGGAAATCGTGAAGGTGATCCCAATAGCAATGGCCAAGAGACCGATGGGGGCCAAGGTGGTGGTAACCAAGAACAAGTTCAGTCGGACGATAGCCCCGTAGCTGACGATGGCAGCGACGACGGCGCCGCGTTTGATCGCATCCAGGAACATCTCGCCAAGAAACAAGACCGCGAGCCGGGCGACCGTCCTCGGCCTGAAGTGGAAAGTGATCCCAACCAACACGATGATCCCTCTGAAGAGCAACCGGGCGATCAGTCACCTGACCAGCAAGAGGGGGATGGCCAAAACGCCGCAGATCCTGAATCAGGTGAGGAAGGCCAAGGAAAACCTCGTAACGAAACCGGTGAAGATCCTGATCGAGAGCCCAACAACTCCGAAGGTGATTCCGAATCAGGCCAAGGCAAATCGTCTGACTCACAGTCGAGCGAATCGACCGAGTCTGCCCCCCCTGGTCGCGATTCAAAACCTAACGACGATCCTCGCGAAGGAACCGGAAGCAGTGGTGAAAACCAAGCGGCTGACGATGGCACCGGCCAAGCAGGTGACCGTGGCGAAGGAGAATCTTCAGGCCGCGATGGAAACCAGCAAACAGGCGAAACCGACAACCCAAGCGAAAAGACCGAAGGCGAAGGAAACGATACCCGCGAAGGAAATGGCGACCGCAACGGTAGTGGTGCTAAGCCTAATGACGAGGAACAACAAAACGGAGAAGGCAACTCCGAAGGTGCCTCCCCTTCCGGCAATAACTCGGCTGATGATCAGCCTAGAGAATCAGATAACGGTGAGCTTTCTGAACAAGACCCGAATCGTGAAGGCAATCCAAGCGGCCCACGCCGCGGAGGTGATCGCCAACCGTTTGATCCCAACAAAGAGTACGCCTCGGAAGGGGAGCTTGGCGAAGATAAAGCAAACTTAGAATACGCCCGCAAGCAGACAGAGCTAGTTCTCAACGAACTAGAAGACCAAATTCAAAACAATGAAGTCGACCAAGAGCTACTAGACAAACTCGGTTGGAGCGAAGAAGACTTGCGACAGTTTGTCGAGCGATGGCAAGCTCGTAAGCAAAAAGCCCAAAAGAATCCTGGCAAAGGAAACCAAGAGCTCGACGACGCGCTGCGTAGCCTTGGACTACAGCAGAAGAATCGCCGAGTAACCGGGCCAAACAATAATAAGACCGATTCGATGCGTGACCTTCAGCAAGGCAACCGAACCACCATCCCCCCTGCCCTACGTGATAAACTCAAACGCTACAATCGTGGTGTTAACAGCAGTGCTGATTGATCCAGGCATTTGTAGCGTAAGTCAACTTCCCTTACCGCTCCTCCGCTTAAGTTGCTATACTGGCAAGCCGGGATCCGTTAGCCATCTTCTCCATTCTGCTAAGCAATGACCTCAAGCCACGCCCCCGTCAATCCTCGCTACTTGGTACCGTTTCATCCGAAACGCATCCCGCATCACTTCGTTGATGTCCTGATCATTGGCGGTGGTATCGCCGGGCTTCGTGCGGCAATTGAGATTGATCCAAAGCTAAGTGTGCTAATCGTCACCAAAGATCACCTCAAGGAATCCAACAGCAGCTACGCACAAGGTGGCATTGCGAGTGTTCTTGCCCCAGAAGACGATTTTGAAAATCACATCCGTGACACATTGGTTGCTGGTGCGGATCTTTGCGATCCAGAAGTCGTCGCCTCGGTCGTTCGTGATGCACCCGAGCAGATCGAAGAACTCATAAAGCTCGGCGCGCAATTCGATCAACACGAAGATGGTGAGCTATCCCTAGGCCGTGAGGGTGGGCACAGCCATCACCGCATTGCTCACGCTCTGGGCGATGCGACCGGCAAAGAGATCATGCGCGCCATGCGCGGCTACGCTCGTGAAACTCTTCAAGCACAAATCTGGGAAAACACTTTCACGATTGATCTGCTCACCGAGAACGATGACAAAGCAGGTGAACCGGTTTGTCGCGGAGCACTCGTCTGGAATTGTGATCATGGCAAGACCTTCGTGTGGGCAAAGCAGACCATCCTCGCTACCGGCGGCGCGGGGCAAGTCTATCGTGAATCGACCAACCCGAATGTCGCCACGGGCGATGGACACGCGATTGCGTACCGTGCCGGCGTCGAACTTGCCGACATGGAGTTCATGCAATTCCATCCAACAGTCCTTTACATCGCCGGTAGTAGCCGAAGCCTCATCACCGAAGCGATCCGTGGCGAAGGTGCCTGGCTGATCGACATGAACGATCACCGCTTTATGCCTGATTTCGACAGTCGTGCTGAACTCGCACCGCGTGACATTGTCAGCCGTTCGATCGTTCAGCAGATGGAGAAGACACAGCACAACTGCGTCTACCTTGATCTTAGGCATCTCGATTCCGATTTCGTTTTGAAACGGTTCCCCAGCATCGCCAAGCGGTGCCATGAGTTTGATATCGACCTCACCGAAGATACGATCCCGGTCCGCCCTGGTGCTCACTACCTCATCGGTGGTGTTGTTGTCGATGAGCAGGGAGCAACTTCGTTGCGTCGGCTTTGGGCGGCCGGCGAAGCGACTAGCAGTGGGCTGCATGGTGCAAACCGGCTTGCTTCGAACAGTCTGCTCGAAGGACTCGTCTACGGCAAACGGGCCGGGGCGGCTGCTTCTGAGGCGGCGCTCGAAATGCCTGATTCCTTCACCGCCATCGCGCTTGAGCATCCAACGATTGTCTCATCGACCGAGCCGCTCGACCTTGCCGACATTCGCAACTCGCTAAAGAGCCTCATGTGGCGAGCCACCGGCGTTTGGCGCGATGGCAAAGCGCTCGAATCCGCTCAACGGAGCATCCGCCACTGGCGCCGCTACGTGCTGCCACGTCAGCTGAATAACCCGGAAGGCTGGGAGCTGCAAAACATGTTGCAAGTCTCCGAGCTAATCATCACCGCCGCCCTACAAAGAACCGAATCCCGCGGCGTCCACTACCGGACCGACTACCCCGAGATGGACAACGAAAACTGGCAGCATCAGATTCTGTTGCGCAATGGTTCGGACAAACCGATTGTGGCGACGGCAGTTGGTTAGGATTTGAACCACGAATACGCCCCGGTCGTTGCGGCGTAAATACCAAGGCCCGTCACTGTTCGAAAGTGGTGGGTTATCGCAGACAATACAAGCAGGTGTATGACATAAATTCCATGGATGCAACTGCGCCAATACCATTCTAGTAGGCTCAAATGATTAGTTCATCTCTAAAGTTAAGGTTTAGGTTAAAGCATTTTTTAATTTTCTATGCGTTGGTCTGTATTTTTGTCGCATATGGGGCATATCGAAATCATGCAGCAAGTAGTCTTAATCAAAAACTGCGTGACCTAGGTTGCGCAGCTTATAACATGAGGGTTGATCCAATTGGGCCAAACTGGATGTGGGGTAGCCTTCCTGAACACTGTAATTCACGCCCTAACGGAACATATCATTGGTGCATTGAAAAGACTTGGATATCGGTCTACACCCCAGGGATTCTTGATGCTAACGTTAAGGGGTGGAGGCGTGAAGATTTTAAGTTGCTTGGCGATTTGACTTGTCTTATTTGGGTTACTTTGGTCGGGATTAATCTTGAAGAATCTGGGGTAGAGTGGATCAATGCTTTAGATGGGATTCGCTGGGTTTACCTTGAATTTGATTCTTTTGATGACGAAGCTTTGATAACATTATCTAAGCTAAAAAACATTGAGGAATTAACACTCTATTTACCTGCAGGGACCGATTTAGGCAAAGTAAAAAAGCATCTTACGAATATTGCGAAATTAGATTTACATTATAAAGTTACCCAACCATAACAATCTATGCTTGCTCGCGTCCTGTGGAAATAGACGTAGGGTGTGCCAAAGCGAAGCGGCGGCACACCGATCCCAGGACTAAAACTCTTGCTTGGCAACAATAGCAAAGTTATGCTACCACGATGCCAAATTACCGCAGGAACTTTGTGGCCGGAGGAACTTATTTCTTCACGGTGGTTACTCAGGATCGACAGAGGTTTCTGACTGATAAGTTAGCTCGCAAGGTTCTACGTGATGCTTTCCAGAAAATTCGCCTGAAACATCCATTTACCATGAATGCGATTGTCTTATTGCCCGATCATCTTCATTGCATTTGGACTCTTCCTGAAGGGGACGCCGATTATCCAACACGTTGGAATCAGATCAAGGGACAGTTCACCCGCAATTGGTTGGCAAATGGAGGCCAAGAGACAATCGTTAGTGGAAGTCGTTCCAAACGCAAAGAAAGAGGCATTTGGCAACGGAGGATGTTTGAGCACACATGTCGTGATGAGGCCGACCTGAAGCGATGCCTCGATTACTTGCATGCCAATCCCCTAAAGCATGGCTTGGTTAGATGTGTAAAGGATTGGCCCTGGTCATCGTTTTTTCGTTTTGTGAAGCAGGGCGAGTACGATATTAATTGGGGTAGTGCCAATCATTGGTATGGAGATGAGTGGAAAGAGTTCGAGTAAGTTATGTTTTCATAATGGTGTGCCTATCGGCACACCCTACTAACTGGCAGCACCAGATTCTGTTGCGCAATGGTTCAGACAAACCGATTGTTGCGACGGCAGTTGGTTAGGTGTTGAACCACGAAAGCACGAGGGGCACGAAGCTTTTCAAAGATTGATTTAGCTTGGCATAAAATGATGCAATATGAATTCGAAACAACACACAAGAAAGATCGCAATAAGTTCATCGGCTCCTGGACAGAATTGGTAACTACTCCAATTAAATTAGCTTATACGCCTAGCAACCTATCAGAACTTCTCGACATTGGAGCAACACTGGAAAACGAAAGTTACACTCATCAAGAAATAGCAGATTGGTGTGGAAAGTATGCAATCCACCAACGTGAGAATAGCCAGTCTAGCACCAAAAAAAATAATGACTATGAAGTCGCATGTGATGTGGACGCTCAATGGAACTTATTTCTATGCAACTCTTACTCACTTGAAGAGTTGCAATCGCTTAAATTTGCCGAAGTTAGACTGCCTATTGAATGGTTTGCTTCTTGGAAAGATCAACTAGGGCAACCCAAACCTGATCTTTGGGAAACAGTCAAAACTATCCTACTAAAAGACTGGGATCCGATAGGTGTAAGTGATATACCCGAAGCATTTGATGAATATGATTCTTATGTTGACGGGATTTGTAACTTAATACGCGAGAGTGCAGACTCACATAAGATTAGGCAACACCTCAGCCAAATTAAATCTGTATCCATGGGGTTATCAACACCTAATCCTCAAATAGATGAGGTTGTCGGGAAGCTAGTAGCCCTAGTAGATGAATGAATCTAAACGACATGGGATGCACCAAAGTAAAACGACGGCACACCGCATGGACTGTGGTTCTCATCAAACGATGCGCATAATATTACAAGACAAGATGCACCCTGGAGATTGAAATTGAACACGATATATGAGTATGAGTATTCATTGACCGTATGCATCATGAATAAGAATTACAGCGCACATGATATCGCAGAAAAGCTGAAAGGATTCAACGCAATACGATTAATATCAGCTGGTGATGCGAGGCAATTAAAATCCGGAAGAACAAGAATTGCGAGTCACTCTTTTTGGGCATACTCGTTGCATGAGGGTGATTTGGTTAAATCCTCTGATGTCTGCATGTCCGATTTAATTATACAACAACTTGCAGGGTTCGTAGATTATTCTTCGTGTATCAAATCCTTCGATTTTGATGGAATGGCGTATTTGCAAGCATGGGTAGTCACTAGTGGCCACAGCGTTGAAGTATTAGAGCCAGAAGCCTTAGATATTTTAGCAAAAACTAATTTGCGGTTTTCAATTGAGATTAACTAGACGTAGGGTGTGCCAAAGCGAAGCGAAGCGGTGGCACACCGAAAGGACTCAATTGAAAAGATGTTACCCAGCTGAATTCAACAGACTCCATCAAGGACAGACTCTTTTATACCTAACTTAATGCGAAGTCGTGATAACTTCTCTTGACTAAAGAAATTTATCCCAGCCCGATAATCTTTTTCGTTACTTCCATTAATTCCATAGGGATCCCCAAGCCATTCAGCTGGAAATTCATTGTCTTTCCAAACGCTATTCCACACCTTGATTGGCATAATTCCTATAACACCTTTGATACTATTGTGAGAAAGGTATTCCACTACTCCTAAAATTAAATAACTGATAGCCTGCCTTCTCTCACTGGTATTCCCCTTGCTTGTTAACTCAGTGCTCACGCAAAGGCGGCTTCCTTCGCGATACTCCTTAGTTAAGAAATGGCTTATTCTATGTGGTGAGCTTTTGTTTGCTTTAAATTCCAAGGCATCACTAAAATGATCATTTAACATACAGGTTATCCCTGTTTTAGCTTCTGATGGTGTTTGAAATCGTTGTGGGTAAACAATGTCTGTACGGCACAGCCGCATAGAAGCAAGCAACGTATCGTTTAGAGAATCGTAGTACGAAAAATAGACCGTTGATGGCGTGTCATACTCATCCCATTCAAGTTTTTTATCATTATCAAATAGTACTTTCCATTCTAGTTTTCTCAGGGATTGATATCGTAATCGATAATGATCTGCCAATAAGTTGTAACCTTCATCAAAGCAGCTGAGTTGTGTAAAGCACTTGATCACGAGTGACTCTTATTCTGTTGAATATGAAGATGATTATGACAGTGGTCCCACCTACCTTTTGCAACTCAACACACATTCTACCGCCAGGATCAATTCTTCTCCACGATAACCTTCGCCGTGCCCGTCGTGTCGTCGTGGTTCCTTTTTCAAGCCATCAGCTTTCAGCCAGCAGCGGTCAGTCACTCCTCGATTTTTGAATATATGATTCTGCCCGCCGACGGAACTTTCCGGCGAATCTTCTCGTATATCCCTTCAGGGCAAGCCCTTCCGGGCCCCCGGTATAGACAAAACGGGCGGTTTCCGATTAGCCTTTTAGTCTCGATTGCTGGCTTGATTCCCATCGTGGGAGCCAAGCTTTGCGTAAATTCCGAATCGACCTAGATTTACGACCAATAGCTAGCTTATATCCATGTCATTTAGCGAATTACCCAGCCGCCCCGAAGCGGCTGATCCGAACTCGGAGCCGATGATCGAAGCGGTCGGACTTACCAAGTTTTATGGTGACTTTGCCGCCACGCGCGACGTGACCTTCACTGTCCGTAAGGGCGAGGTCGCTGCGTTTCTTGGGCCCAACGGGGCAGGCAAAAGTACCTCAATGAAAATGATCACCGGGTACTTGGCTCCGACCTCAGGCCACGCCAAGATCGCCGGGCACAATACGTCGAGCGACCGAATCGAAGCCTCCAAGCACCTGGGTTACCTGCCCGAGAATGGCCCGCTCTATCCAGACATGACACCGCGCACGCTGCTCAGGTTCTTTGGCCAAGCCCGCGGCATCACCGGCAGCAAGCTCTCCGAGCGGGTTGACCGCGTCGTCGAACAATGTCGGCTGGAGGCGGTCATCAGCAAACCGATCGGCAAGCTGAGTAAAGGTTACCGTCAACGGGTTGGCATGGCACAAGTTCTCTTGCACGAACCTGACGTGTTGATCCTCGACGAGCCAACCGCAGGTCTCGACCCAAACCAAATCCGTGAAGTGCGTAAACTCATTTGCGAACTTGGTAAGACCAAGACCGTGATGCTTAGCACGCACATCCTTCAAGAGGTTGAAGCGATGTGTAACCGAGTGATCTTTATCAACGAAGGGCGGAAAGTCTTCGACGGAACACCTGACGATTTTGCCAAGGATGTGCCAAACCTGGATGCTCGTTTCCACTTGCTCACCGGGGCCGAAAAGTAAGGCTCGTTGGAGCCGAAGGGTAAGGACACACCTTGGACCGCTTCGCAATCAATCCGAATCGGTCACCATTTCCAATTAACCATCTACTGCCTGTCTCGCAAAATTCGACGTAGATAGACAAATATGAATCCAACTGTACTCCTGGCGATCTTTCGCCGTGACTTTGTTAGTTACTTCTCGAACCCAACTGGGTACGTCTTTATCTGCGTATTCGTCATGCTGACGTCGCTAGCGACGTTCTGGCCGGATGAGTTCTTCAGTAACAACCTGGCAAACCTCGATCAGCTGAGCCACTGGATGCCGTTCATCCTGTTGGTCTTCATCCCAGCCATTTCAATGAGCATTTGGGCGGAAGAACGTCGACAGGGAACGGATGAACTGCTGCTCACCCTGCCAGCGACCGACTTTGACGTCGTAATCGGCAAGTTCCTCTCGGCTGTGGCGATCTATACTGTTTCTTTGTTGTTTTCGATGTTCTCGGTCTTCCTCGTTTTTCACTGGGGACTGGGACAGCCGGATGCAGGCCTCTTCTTAGGTTCTTACCTTGGCTATTGGTTCGTTGGTTTAGCGATGCTGTCGGTCGGTATGGTTGCGTCATTCCTGACAAGCAACCTGACGGTCGGCTTTATTCTTGGCATGCTATTCAATGCACCACTTGCGCTGTTCGGATCGGCCGACTTGGTTGTCACGAACTCAACGACTTCGGAAGTAATTCGCCGCTGGAGTGCGACCGAACAGTTCGTCGACTTCGAACGTGGGGTGATCACGCTGAGCAGCGTGGTTTACTTCCTCAGCATCATCGCCGTGATGCTTTACATCAGCATGATCTTGATCAGCAAACGCCACTGGGCAGGCCAAGAAGATGGCGACTCAAAAGGCTCGCACTACTTCGTTCGTTCGCTCTGTCTGCTAGTCATAATTGGAGCTTTGAATACGATCCTCTCAAACCACAACACGGTTCGTTACGACATGACGAGCGAGAAGCTCAACTCGCTCTCTTCGAAGACCATCGAGCTTGTTGAAACCATCGGCAAAGACGACGAAGTTCCACCCATTGTGGTTGATGCTTATGTTAGCCCCCAGGTACCGGCTGAGTACGCCGCCCAGAAACGCAACTTACTGGCAACCCTCGACGAGTTGGCTGCCGCTAGTGGCGGTAAAGTGCGTGTGAACAAGCATGTCATTGAGGTTTTCAGCGAAGAAGCAACGCTTGCAGAAAAGACCTACGGCATCGAACCACGCCAAATCCAAACCAACAATCGCGGAGCGATGAAGCGTGAAGAGATCTTCATGGGAGCTGCCTTTACTTGTGGCCTTGATAAGGTAGTGATTCCTTTCATCGACAAAGGGATTCCGATTGAATACGAAGTACTTCGATCGATCACAACCGTCTCTCAACCTGAGCGTAAGAAGGTTGGCGTGCTTAAGACTGCCGCCGAGCTGTTTGGAAGCGTTTCGATGCAAGGGGCTACGCCCGAATCGATGATTATTCAGGAGCTAAAGAAACAATACGACGTGGTAGAAGTCGACCCATCGAAACCAATCGATGACAGTTACGATGTGCTGCTTGCCGTTCAACCATCTTCGTTAGACCCTGTCGAGATGGATAACTTTGTTACCGCCGTGAAGAGTGGTCAGCCAACCGCCATCTTCGAAGACCCTGTCCCTGTGCCAGGCATGTGGGGTAGCCAAATGGTGGGCACCTCGCAGCCCAATCCACCACAAGGTGGTGGCATGATGGGCATGTTCGGTGGCGGAGCCCCTGGCAAGCCAAAGGGAGACATCCAACAGCTATTCGGTTTGCTGGGAATTTATGTCCCCTCGGACGAAGTCGTCATGCAAAGCTATAACCCTTATCCGCGTGCTGAAGGATTCATTGACCGCCAATGGATTTTTGTTGACGCCGGTAATGGTGCTGAAAACCCATTCAATCCGGAAGAGGAAATTGTCTCTGGCTTGCGTCAAACGCTATTCCTCATGTCGGGCTCTGTGCGAAAGGCAAAAGACTCGAAGCTTGAATTCGCCAACCTCGCCGTAACGGGTCAATCAACCGGTGTTGGACGTATCAGCAACCAAAACCCTGGGGCGATGCAACTCGAACCAACCAACCAATCTTACATTCTTGCCGCTCGCATCTCAGGCAAGCCGCAAGACGCTGCCCAGTTGGAACTTGATTCGCTTAATGAAGACTCAGGCGACGAACCTGACTTGGCTGATATTGAGGAATCCGAGATTGCCGAACTAAACGTCGTTTACTTTGCTGATATCGATTGCATCTCGGACGCATTCTTTGCTATCCGCGAAGTTGGCCAAGATGAACAAGCGCTTGTCGATTGGAACTTCCAAAACGTAGCGTTAGTTTTGAACACGCTT
Organism: Botrimarina sp.; assembly: GCA_965263145.1. GTDB lineage: Bacteria > Planctomycetota > Planctomycetia > Pirellulales > Lacipirellulaceae > CAYGQU01. The sequence goes on along the minus strand of OZ253585.1, from coordinate 3,386,530 downwards.
GACTATCTAGCGGGTGATGAACGATTCCTCGAAGTCCGCAAGCGAACAAGACAGCACCAAGTGCTTACCGGAATCGAAATCGCGACGGAAGATTTCCGTGACGACATGATCAAAGCACGCCGAGAAGAGATCGACGCCTCGAAGTCAAAACTCGCTAGCGTGCAGAAAGAGTTTGCTGAAGAGTTGGCTAAAATCGATTCACGGACAGACCTCGATCCAATTGCTAAACGTCAATTGACAGAGCAGACTCGCATCCGCAAGAGCCGTGAACGTGACGTCAAAGTTGCTGCTGAAGAGAAGCAGCGTGACCGCAAAATTCGCGAATTGGAGCTCACGCTCGCTAACCAAATCGAAGGGGTTCAAAACTTCTACAAGAAGTGTGCCGTCTTCTTGCCACCAATCTTGCCGATCATGCTCGCTGTGTTGGTCTACTTCCACCGTCGTGAACGTGAGCGTGAAGGAGTCGCCAAGACACGCCTCCGTTACGGTGGTCCGATTGAAACAACTGATGCTGAAAGCTAATCACCGCAACCTTGCTACGAATTAACCAAACAAACAAAGTCAGACAAATACGGTCCGATGAAAGAAAGCTCCCAAACCCTCTGCTTCCTCGGCATAGCCTTGGCAACGGTCTTGCTTGCCGTTTTCACCTATCCATCCGATGAGGTGTTCGATGTTCAACAGCTCGTTGGTAAAACCCTCGACAACAAGTTTGACATCGAACAAGCAAAGTCATTGCGCGTTGTTCGCTTCAACGAAGAATCCGCCTCGCTCAGCGAGTTTGAAGTTGCTGAAATCGATGGCATATGGAGCATTCCTTCCAAAGATGGCTATCCTGCCGACGCAGCCCAGCAGATGGCTCGTGCAACGCTTGCTGTTATGGACCGTGAAATTCTTCGTGTAGTTAGCCAAGATGCATCGAAGCACGTCGAATACGGCGTCGTTGCGCCAAACGCGGAACTCGACATCGATGCTAGCGGCGTGGGTACCTTGGTCGAAGTCCAAGATGATTCAGGCGAGATGCTTGTCAACATGATCATCGGCAAAGAGATCAAAGATGCCCCCGGCCAGCGTTACGCTCGCCGCGTTACGCAAGACGCGGTTTATGCTATTGAGATCGATCCGAATGATCTTTCAACGAGCTTTGCTGATTGGATTGAATCTGACTTGCTGAGCCTAGAAGGGATCGACATCCAAAGCATTCAGATCAAAGACTACACGGCCGAGCTACGTCCCCAAGGCTTTAGCATTGGAGTCGTTCTCGAACAAAAGGCAAACATGAAATTTGCTTACGACGATGAAGCGATGGCCTGGAAGCCAGAAATGTTTGAGGAGTTGTCGAAAGATTCCAATGAATTTGTCCCCTTTGAGATCGGCGAAGACCAACAACTCAACGGAGAAGCACTCGACGAACTGAAGAAAGCACTCGGAGATCTTCTCATTGTCGATGTCGAAAAGAAGCCGGTCGGTCTTAGCGACGCCCTCAAACAGGGTGGCAACTTTACCGAAGATAACGACTCGGCTATCAACCTGATCCAGCACGGCTTTGCTCCAACCTCTGATGCCAAGGGAGAGGTTTCAATCCTTTCAACCGAAGGGGAAGCTATCTGCACATTGAAGGATGGCATTGAGTACGTCCTGCGATTTGGCAACCTGCAAACAAGCTCGGTTGAAGATTCGGATGCATCAGACGATGCTCAAGGTGGCATTAATCGCTACCTCTTCGTCATGGTTCGTCATAATCCCAATGTGATAGAAAAACCTGTCCTAGAAGAAGTTCCTGAGCTTCCCGAAGGAGCTGATAAGGATATGCCGAATGAGGAGGAGTCGAATGACGAATCAGATTCAGCTGAGACCGATGCATCTGAGGATGTAGCAGCCGAGGATGAGGCAACGGAAGAAGAAACCGTAGAAGAGGATTCCGACCAGGAAGAAGAGTCGTCTGCGGATAACGAACAAGACGATGAGTCCGAAGAAACGGAAGAGGATGAAGTCTCTGAAGAGGTCCAAGAACAGCTTGCAACCCGTGCTGCAATCATACGCCGCAATCGTCAACTGACCGACGAATACGAAGATCGAATCGCCCAAGCCGAAGAACGTGTCCGTCAGCTGAACGATCGCTTTGGTGATTGGTACTACGTTATCTCGAATGATGTCTTCAAGAAGATCCGCTTGGGTCGTGATGAGTTAATCATCGACAAACCTGCCGAAGAGGAAGCAGCCGCTGAAGCTGACCCGAATGCGAGCCAATTCGGCTCGCCCGGCGCGGCGATTCCTGGCCTGCCATCCATTGGTGATTGATTAAACGTGACCGTGCCTACGAAAAAATTTATGTGGTGAATCTTGCAATTGCACCACATAACTACGCACTTTGTCTAAGGTTTACTATTTATCTTATCGATCCCTCAGCCCATATCTGCACTCTCTCTTAGGGCGTGGTGCTATACATGTATTACACGAGTCCACCGGACCGCGACCTGCGGAACAAACTCCAACCGTAACTGTTCTTGGAGAGGTAACTACCCGACTAGAGGGCGAGTGAATCACCGGTGGGTGGGTGCAATGCCATGTTCGGACACACATAACATTGTAACGTTGAAATCCACCTTCTCGCCAAGTTCCGTCACGATCTGCTAAGACTTCGCCACTTGGTAACAAAGCTGATAAAAGGAAGATCGCCAATACGTTGTTCTTCATTACATCCCCATTACAAATGTTTGAGAAGTTGACTGCATCAACAATTAAGTCATGCTGATACACAGAAGCATTGCATTCAAGCAGGATTGCCACAAAAAAATTGGGTGATTTTTACCAATTTCCTCCTCTATCATCGTGAACGGATGGCATTTACTTCTGGGACTGGTATTTCTCTTCTCAGATCGATTAGAAGAACTGTAAACATTGAACAGAAAAACTAGAATGTTTTAGACAGAACAGGTTCATTACTCAACTTTGGATAGTCGATGCCAAGGCAAATAACTTAATTCCCAATCATCAAAGAGTTCGCTAGATGATGAATCTCGTTTCTTAAACTTCAACGCCCAGCTCTTTCAGAAACTCCAGTGTATAAATTCCCGTGTTGCAGCCGTCGCTGAAGTCGATGTGGTAGGCGTACGAGCCAACCGGTCGCATGCCGAGGATTTTTACGCCCCCGTTGGCGATTGCTGCCGTCTCTTGCGGTGAAAGGACATTCAATTGCAAGGGATCATTCGTATGGCCTTCTTGGCCGGATCGTTTCTCTCGGCAGGTTGCACAAGGACATTTGTCTTGGAGTTCGGTCGCCTTATATTCACGCGTCGTGTCGTCGGACCAGCCGATGCGGAATCGACTTTCGTCAACGCGTTCTAGGGAGGTCGGCGTTGGTGATGGGGTTCGTGATGGCATAGTTGTGTTCGTTTACTCTTCTCGGACAAAGCGACGGCTCTTTGCTTCACTGCGTGGCAAGCTGCCGGCGGGGACCGACTGCACGTCGATTCGCAGGCCTAATCTTACCTGGAGTGCCTCGGCAATTCGACCTGGGGCATTCAAAGCATCCTCTACTTCGATCCGCAGCTCGTCCATTTCGCCCAACTTGCTGGCGACGATTCGGAATTCGGCAACTTCAGGAAACTCACGAAGGATCTGCTCAATCGAAGAGGGATAAATGTTCACGCCGCGAATGACTACCATATCGTCGGCTCGTCCAAGCACGCCGCCGGCTAGTCGAACAAAATGACATGGCGAATTAGCCACCTCTTCGCAGTTATCGGTCCAATAGGGCCGAACTAAGTCACCGGTCTGATAACGAATCACGGGCAGGCCAACCCGATTCAAGTTAGTTAATAGCAAATGCGAAAGCTCACCGGGCGCGGCGGGTTTGCCTGTCTCGACGGAGATGAATTCGGCTAAGAAGTCGCTTTCAATAATTCGCAAACCTGGTTCAACGTGCCAAAGATCGTCGGCCATTCCCCAAGGTCCAACCTCCGAAGCGCCGGCATGATCGACGACGCGAGCTTGCCAAGCCTCTTCCATTCGTTTGCGAACCGCTGGCAGACTTCCGCCCGGCTCGCCAGCTACAACGATTCTTTCTATCGGTAAGGTATGAAGAGCAATCCCCTGCCCTTGGGCAACCTCGGCCAGGTGCAAAGCATAGCTCGGTGTGCAAAAAAGACTGGTCGCCCCTGTACGTCGGATCAATTCGAGGCGCCCGGTTGAACTAAGACCACCGCCAGGAACCGCTTGGACACCGCGTGTGACAAGGGCATCAAACGCGCTCCAAAAACCGATGAATGGACCAAAAGAGAACGCGAGCATTGCGACCGAACCGGGCGAGATTTCCGCGGCGTCTAGCACATGCTGCCAAATATCGAGCCACGCTGCCCAATCGTCAGCGGTGTCTTGTACTTTGAGCGGCTGACCACTCGTGCCCGAGGTTTGATGGTAACGGACATAGCGGTCCGCTTCGAATGTTTGCCAAACACCCTGCTCCGAAGCTTCGATTAATTCTTGCTTTGTCGTAACTGGCAACTGAGTCAAATCATCAAGCGACTGGATCGTCGGAGCCTGCTTGCCAATTTTTTCCCGATAGAACGAATTGGTCGGCACAATGGATTCAAGCAATCGATTCAAACAGCTAAGCTGAAGCTCAGTAATGGCAGATCGATTGAGATGCCAAAGTCGCTGTCGTTCGGTTCGGTTGGTGATCGTCATAAACCTATCTTACCGCTGAACAGATCAGCCGACCACAGTCATTTACTTACCGATCAATTCCGTACTGCTCGACCTTGCGATAAAGCGTGGCACGACCGATGCCAAGCAGCTTTGCCGCTTCGGGAATATTCCCTTTCGTTCGACCAAGGGCTTCGATGATTAGCTTCCGCTCCCAATCCTCGATTTTAAGGGAATCGATTTCATCGCTGCCACTGGCATCTCTGAGTGCAAGAGCACTGGGCGTGATCTCTTTTTCGTTGGCCATCACAACCGCTGAGTCAATCACGTTGCGTAGTTGCCGAACGTTGCCAGGCCAGTTGTAAGAAAGTAGCTGCTGCATGGCAGCGTCACTAATCTTCAAATGTGGCCGACCATGCTCGGCACGGAAATGATTGAAGAAGAACTCAATCAGCCGTTCGATATCACCACCACGTTCACGTAGGGGGGGAATAGATAATTCGAAAACGCTGAGTCGGTAGTAAAGATCTTCGCGGAATTTCTTTTCGCGGACATAAGTTTGCAGATCCTGGTTGGTCGCCGCCAGGACGCGCACATCGACCGTTACTGGCTCGGTTGCACCGACAGGCAAGAAAGGATGCCCTTCAAGAACGCGAAGCAATTTTGCTTGTCCTTCAGGGGTTAATTCGCCAACTTCGTCTAGGAACAGAGTCCCCATATCTGCTTGCTGAAAATAGCCGACATGATCTCGATCAGCGCTGGTGAAAGAACCTGCCTTGTGGCCAAAAAGTTGGCTCTCCATCAGTTCGGCGGGAATTGCGGCACAGTTGACCGAAACCATCGGACGATCTACCCGCGGGCTTGCTTGGTGGATAGCGCGAGCAACAAGTTCTTTACCTGCACCGCTCTCGCCACGGATAAGCACTGCCCCAGAAGCATTCGAAACACGCGTAATCTTCGACTTTAGTTCGAGCATCGGTTCGCTTTCGCCGATCAGCTCATCATAGCCTGGATTCTGTTGCACTAGTCGCGACAAAGAGAGCTGCAAGCGGTTCATCTCTAATGCTCGACTAAGTGAAATAATCAACAGATTGGCAACTGAGATCACAAAGTCAAAGTCCGATTGGCGAAAGCGTCCATCCTTTAAGTAGGCATGCAAAGCGCCTTGCGTTGCTTTCTGCTTCTCTTCTTCGGTAGCAGAACCGGAAAAGTATTTGCGTGAAATTAAGGGAGCACAAATTGCATCGGAGAACTGACCGATCTCTTTGCTTTCGCTTCCCTCCTGATTGGCAACCCAAACGGCATGGCCTGCTTGTGAGACGAGATCCGTCAACGACGGGCTCATTTCAAAATGTTCGCGTGCTTCGTAAGGGTAAAGCATTTTAGGCCGCAGGTCACCTTCATCGTTCTTCCAAAGAAGGCCAACGACAGTTGCTCCGGTCCGCTTATGTAACAAATCAATTGATGTATGAATTAATTCTTCTGGATCACCACTGCCGAGCAACTTGATACAGAGCTGGTAAAGGAGCATCAGCTCTTTCACCTGTTCAGAGTTCGGCATACCGTCGAGTGACGCTTCGTCGATGCCCCCTTCGATGACTGACTCTTCGTGGACAATCGTCTGGGTTAGCAAAGGGCTTTCGCCAACAGCTGTTGGGGGTTCTTCCGTTTCAGAAAATTGCAATTCGGTCGAACCAATGCGCAAGACGTGACCATCGCCAAGAGTTGCCTCGGCCACTTTCTGCCCATTTACGTAGGTACCGTTTCGGGATCCATTATCGCGGACAACCCACGCGCCGCTTTCTGACATCACTTTAGCATGAACCCGAGAGCTAACCGGGTCAGCGAGCGCAATTTGACAAGTCCCTCCCCGACCAATGAGCGTTTCGCCCGTTGCAGGTAAAGGGAAATGGGTGCCTGATCGTTTTCCGTTGAGTATCGTAATGTACGCGTACAAGCCGTTCCTCTATCGCCTTTCTTGGCAACTATCGCCGATGATTCTCGGAGCAGTCTCTCTCGGGAGGGTTCCTTCCCATTCATCGCAAACCTGTATTGTAGCCTGTAGCCTCGCTGCTGTAATCATTTTGACAGCAAGCAAATCTTCTGAAAACAGCGGTTTCGGGCGATTCTAGGCCCACAGAATTGACTGTTTGTTGCTGGAAAGCTAGGTTTATAGACTGAGATATCTCAAGGAACGGAACAACAGCGAATGCGTCATACACCTCTGAAGCCAACTGCTGCGCGGGCATTCACGCTTGTGGAATTATTGGTTGTCATTGCAATAATGGGTGGCCTCGTGGCCATGCTCTTACCCGCGGTCCAGATGGCCCGCGAAACGGCCAGGCTCGCGCAATGCAAGAACCAACTTAAGCAGATTGGTCTCGCCACCCAGCTGCATCATGATTCGCTGCAGCTTTTCCCACCTGCACGACTACGTGCTAGATTCGACTTTTACGACAATGCATGCGAAACAAACCAAGCTACTTGGATCGTCCGCATCATGCCTTTCTTGGAAGAATCTCACTCGGCATCGCAATGGGATCTTTACGCAGACTATGAAAGCCACGCACCTGCGATCCGCGAACAGGTGATGTCAACGTTTCTATGCCCTACGCGTCGAGGTCCTGAAGAGGCTGTCGTCGGCTCGGGAAATGTTGACTTTGAAGTCACCTATCCTTGTGGTTGTAACTCCGGAGAAGTTATCAAGCTAATCAGTGGTGCTGTGGGAGACTATGGCGGAAATCATGGCGACTTCACTGGCAAATCTTGGGGAGATGAATTTTCCTATTGGCGTGGTGGCAATGGAACAGGGGTTATCATTTCATCACGCCCACGTTGCGGAGCCGATGGTCCGATAGATTGGATCGATAAGATCAAAATGAAAGACATACTAGACGGTGTTAGCAAAACCGCACTTGCTGGAGAAATGCACATACCCATGGGACGACTCGCCAAGTACCCAGAGAATGGCCCCATGTATAACGGACGGGACTTGGCCGCCTCTGCTCGCATTGGCGATGAATCCGTTCCAATTGCTCGTGGGCCAGACGATACTTCTATTGATATTGTTGGTTTCGGTAGTTGGCATCCAGGCGTATGCCCCTTTGTTATGGCAGATGGATCCGTAAGAGTGGTCGATAACTTCATGGACGCAGTCACTCTGAAATCTATGTGTCGTCGTGACGAAGACTATGATATCAATTGGGAAGAATACTGGGATTAGTGATCGAATGATTCGACAACTTCATCTCTTGCTAATCGTAGGGATACTCTTCTCTGCTACCCTCGGTTGTGGAGATGGTCGACCGCAGACGTATCCCACGAGTGGGGCCGTGCGTTTCGAAGATGGCAATCCGGTCCGGATGGGATTTATTTCGTTATTACCAGTTGAAGGTGGCCCTTCTGCTCGGGGGAAATTGAATACAAACGGACAGTTTACTTTGGGCACCTTTGAAAACGATGATGGCGTAACCGAAGGAGATCACATCGTGATCATCACCCAACCGACCCCTCCAGTTGACCCCAAAAAAGCACGCACCCTCGGACAAGCCCACCAAGAGCATGCCAACTCGAAGTACCTCGTATCTCGTAAGTACGCAAGTCGAGAAACTACTGACCTCCAAGCGACCATCAGCTCAACCGAAAAGAACTTTCTTGAGCTAACTGTCAAGTCAATCGACGAAAGTGAATTTCGACAAAGAATTAAGCAGCAGCAAAAGTAAATCACTCGCTGCTAGCTGATGCGCTGATTTGCCTTTTCTGATCGTACTAGTAATGATTAGCTCGAAGAGTAGTTCATCTCTGTTGAGGTAAATCATGCAACCGGATCACAATTTATTAGGACGCCGTCAAATTCTCCGTGGTGGGATAGCCTTTGGTGTCGCCTCTCTTTGGACACCAGGGCTCTTTGCCGAGCTCATACAAACGCCCCGCATGACCGAAGGGCCGTTCTATCCCGATAAGTTGCCCCTCGATACGGACAACGATCTGATCGTAATCAACGACGCCCTCACGCCGGCTGTCGGTGAGATTACTCATCTAAGCGGCCGGGTCCTCGACATCAAAGGAAATCCGATCCGCAATGCCTTTGTCGAGATCTGGCAAGTCGACAACAACGCTATCTACCTCCATACGGCAGATGATCGGATTCGTGAACAACGTGATACGAATTTTCAGGGTTACGGTCGTTTCTTGACAAACGTCAAGGGGGAATACTATTTCCGAACGATTAAGCCGGTGGCCTATCCTGGCCGTACTCCGCATATTCACTTTGCGGTCAGTATCCACGGCCAACGTGTCCTGACCACGCAACTTTTTGTAAAGGGCGAACCACAAAATCAACGTGATGGTATCGTCCGTCGGCTGTCGCCCGATGCTCGCGAAACAGTTCTAGGCGAATTCAAACCGCTTGAAGGCTCAAGGCTTGGTGAATTGGAAGTTTCTTTCGATATGATTTTGGGTGTTACCGCAGCGGAAGGGGATGACGGCAAAATGCATGGCATCGGCGAATCAGAATGGCGACGCCGTCGAGGCTAGCCTCAGTAGTATTTGAATTACCTATCTAACTTGATCGTAATGCCCTCAGCCGCTGATCGCTTTGCAGCATCCAGAATTTCTACAACGATAAGGTTGTTATCAAGCGCCGAAAGATCGGAGGGCTTCACCTGAAGTTCACCACGAACCACGGCTGCAAAGTACCTGTAGGGATCTCCCAACTCGGATGGTACCGGCTTAGCTTCTACCGTATCAGCCTTCTTGTTTTTAGGATCCAATACTGACATTTGTTTGTCATTGAGGCAGTGGACGAATCCTTCTTTTGTATAAATCTCAATATCTTTGCGGTGGTAGCTCCAGTTCCAACTCGCTTGGATGATTGATTGTGAGGTTGGGTAGGTGAGAATGATAGTCGCTTCGTCCTCAACGTTTGGATAAACGTCTGGCTTAATCTGCTGTGTGACAGCGGTCACCGTCAGAGGTCGCTCACCCTTCATTAACCATGTTGATAGATTTGCCCCATAGCAACCAAAATCCATCAACACGCCACCACCGTTTTGAATTGGATCAATCAGCCAATCGCAAAACTCTTTACTGCAACCAATCTCGATCGGCCCCGGATGTCCGTCATGGACAACTATCTTTCGAATACCACCGAACGCCTTGTCTTCTAGCAGTTGCTTCGCCTGATGATGGCTCGGATACCAGGTGGTTTCGTAGTTAGTCAGAACAACAATCTTGTGCTCTTTTGCAAGTTCAGCAATCTTCTTTGCATGCTCCGCTGAAACTGCTAGAGGTTTCTCAACCATGACATGAATCTGACGAGCGGCAGCTGCCTCGACAGTTTTCAAATGTCCAAATGTAGACCCATAGTCGCTGACAACCTGCGGCTTAGTTCTATCAAGCATCTCTTCGATCGTGTCGTAAACGATACCCATCGAGAAGCCATACCGCTTGGAGAATCGATCAGCAAGTTCTCGATTCTGCTCCGAAATACCAACAATCTCTAGCTCACCCTTGGCATGCCGATCAAGAACCGCATGTACGTGGTCATGCGTTAGACTAACAACCCCAACCTGTAGCATTGGATTTGGTGCCTGTGCGATTAGTAAAGGTGCAAAGGATAAGAGAACCAAAAGAGTAAAAAGCTTCATGAAGTAATCTCCGAAACGAGTCTGACAGGAAGAAAAGATTCGGGTGACTTTCAGGCTTTTCTGATCCACATCATAGCAAGCTGGCTGATTGAGCGTAAACATAATTTGAAAAACAAGATTAACTATTAAATCATAAAACAACAGAAGCCGGCTCGTTGTGCCGGCTTCTGTCTGCCCCTTCGTTTGCTAACACTTGGGCCTAATTACCCAGTGGCTCCTAATGTTGCTCATTCTTATCGGCGTCGAGCCACGGCCAGGCCTGCGGTTGCTAACAAAGTGAGCACGGCAGACGTTGGTTCGGGAACCGCACTTGCCATGGCAAATGCCGGTGAAACGCTGACACCGTAGTTGGCAACCCATACGTCGTAGTCGAGGCTATCGATAACGAAGTCACCATTGCCGTCGGCTGCTAGGCCGGGGCCTGTTGCTCCTTCAGTGTCACGCCAGACGGTATAGTCAGCCGCGTCGACGGATCCGTCGTTGTTGTAGTCACCTGGTAAGGGCACCTCAGCGATTGCTTCGATGGCATTCACATCGATCACAGCACCAAGTTCTTGGGTCTCTTCGTCAAAGGTTCGAAGAGCTGCAAGGCTGTAGCCGTGATCCCAGACGTGACCGCCATGGCTTAGGAAGCTTGCTCCGCTCAAAGCATCTAACACGAAGAGCTCGCTACCGGTTGCGTAGTAACCATCGGGATCGGCTGGGTTCATGATTTGGCGAATACTGAAGATGATGGCGTCCGCTTCTCGGCCACCTTCACCACCTGGTTGTTCAATGTCAAAGACATCGAAGTCGCCGACGACATCTTGAACCATAAGGGCATCAAGATTGATTGCGTTTGGCCCTTCCTGATCGTCGTAAGGCAGGATTGCAGGTCCTGGGATTGGTCCCAAGAGCGAAGTAACCGCACCGACAATCATTGAGTGAGAGATGTAAGGAGTCCCCGAGGCATTCCAGACCGAAGTTCCTGACTCAAAATCAAGTTCGAGTGAGTACTTATCGGTATCACCCATGGGCATGTTCTCTGATGGCTCTGGCCCCCAAACCTCAACTCCATCAACATCAACGGGGAGTGGCATAGCGCTAATCTCTGGCTGCGAAGCCCAAGGTGTTTGTAACGATGGGGGAGCGAAGACACCAGCCTCTTCAACACTTAGCTCACCAGCTCCGCCAATAGCCATTCCATTGGTGAGGAAGACTGGACCAGCACTTGGCATCGTCATAGGAACGAAACCGCCAGGTGCAGGCGCTGCCACTTCATCGTCGTGAGAGAAAATCAGGTGAGCATAGTCTCCACGCAATTCACGGAACAGCATGTCATGATGATGGGCAATCGCGTCAACTTGACGGTCGGTCTCAAACGTAGCACGTGTGCCACTGAAGTCGATTCCATCGGCAACGCCGCCTGCACCGTCCCAAAGAAGCACTTGTTCTGGGTCAGGGGTGGCTGCCCCCGAGGCAACGGAGAAATCAATATCGTGTGAAAACTCTTTGCCAGTAACCATTTTTGGCCCTGGTACACCAGGTCCGACAAGGGGTGCAGGACTTGGTGGTAGTGGCGAATATGGCACCACCGCCGTAGCAGCACCAGTCATTAGTAACGCACCAGCTGTGGTCACCAAACCGCGTTGAATAAGTTGTTTGATTGAGCCTCTCATCGGTTTCCCTCCTCTGAATGTGGATTGTAAAAGCGGTATTGAGCGAAAATTGTTAATGAAGCGGAAGGTTCATGCCTTATCGCTTCACTAGGTAATCAAGCAATGAACTGACATCCCGACACGAGTTAGGCAAGTATTGTGAATGCTGCTGTTCTTTCTTTGCGAATAAAAGAAGGCGAGGCAACCGACGAATCGGTCACCTCGCCTCCAGGAACAGGAAGAAGAAGTTAGCTTGTTGTTCTTCATCCCAAACGATATCGCATAAGAGCTGCCGAGCTGAACATGCCTAGCAAGATGACTGCTCCAGCTGGTTCAGGAACTTCTGGTGTTGTGCCGATTGCTTCTAGAGCATTGATGTCGATAACTCCGAAAGCGTTATCTAGGTCAGGGCCGGCCAAGGCGAGCGAGCTCAGAGCGTAGCCTTTATCCCAAACGTGACCGCCGTGGCTTAGGAAGCTCACACCACCGAAGGCATCCATCAAGAACAGTTCGCTACCCGTTGCGTAGTAGCCGCTTGGGTCAGAAAGGTCGACGATCTGGCGAATGCTGAAGATGATCTCATCCGAGTCACCTGTACCAGTTACTCCATCGAAGAGATCATCTTCGCCAGTTCCTTCACGAATCATCATCGCGTCAAGGTTCACGATTGCTTCGCCATCCGCATTATCGTGTGGCAAGAAGGCACCGGGAGGTAAAGGTCCGAGCAATGAAGTCACGGCACCAAGCACGGTTGCATGCGAGATGTAGGATGTTCCCGAAGCATTCCATACCGAAGTACCGTTTGGTAGATCGAGATCGAGTGAGTACTTGTCGGTATCACCAAGTGAGTTTGGTGGCTCGACACCCCAAACTTCCAAACCATCGGTATCAACCGGAAGTGGCATCCCGTTGACTTCTGGAAGCGTGGCCCAAACTCCTTGAGTTTCTGGAGCCGCATAGGCTGCTGCTTCTTCGATGCTAACTTCGCCCGAACCACCAATCACGTTTCCATTGGAGAGGAAAATGGGACCAGCGGAAGGAACAAAGAATGGCGAAGGAGCGAGGCCGCCGGCTGCATCGACAGAGAAAACCGTGATCGTATCATCGTGTGAGAAGATCATGTTTGCGGTGTCGTCAACGACGTTTCGGAAGAAGGCATCGTTCTTTGCGGCGATGGCATCGATATCTTCGTCAGGTGTCCAAGTTGGTCGCGTGGCAGTAAAGTCGAGGCCGTCGGTCGTGCCACCGATACCGTCCCACTGGACAACTTGTTGAGCGTCAGGTGCTCCCCCCGCACCGGCGGTTGTATGATCGAAATCGTGTGAATACTCTTTGCCGAATACCTCAAATGGCTTCGCATATCCAGGACCAAGCACTGGTGCGGTCGTTGGAACCGGCGTGTAAGGGATCGTTGCCAAAGCAGGCGTGGCAGCGAATAAGGTGGCGGCAATTGCATTAATCCAGGTTTTGCGTTGAATCTTCATCGGTTCTTCCCCTTGAGAGTAATTTCCATGCCGTGCCCGCTTGGGCAGTGGCGTTGTTGTTCAATCAGGCAATCACTATCCAGGGAGATGACCCGACACGGATCGAGAAAAAACCTTGGCAAAACACAAAATCGCGGCATAGAGACTTGCACTAAGGCCTTTTATTACAGAGACTTATAGCAATCTGACTTTTCTCGTTCGGGGTCGGCAATCATGCACGAAGATGAACATGGCTCGGTAACCTTTTGGATCGCAAACCTGCAAGAGGGCGAAGACTCCATTGCTCAGCAGGAACTCTGGGATCGCTATTTCCGTCGGCTAGTCGCACTGGCCCGTGCGAAGCTTGGTGCGTTGCCCAAAGGTCCAGCTGACGAAGAAGATGTCGCCATTAGTGCCATGCAGAGTCTTTTCCATGGTTTTGCCCAGGATCGCTTCCCTGCTCTGAATGACCGCAACAATCTCTGGTCATTGCTGGCAAAGATTACTGCCCGTAAGGCAATCAACGAACGGACCAAGCAACGGGCGCAGAAACGAGGGGGTGGCATCACTCCGCTACCGATCAACGCTCAGGCAGATACCAGCGTCGCAGGCCTTGATCCAATGGATGACGATTTGGGTCCTGACTTTGTCGTTACGATGGAAGAACAGCTTCATCAGCTCATGGATATGCTTCCTGATGAAACGGTACGCAAAATCGCGTCGCGCAAGCTAGAAGGCTGGACCAATGCTGAGATCGCCGAAGAACTGGGCGTCGTTGAGAGGACCGTCGAACGAAAACTTTCGCTAGTTCGCTCCTGCTGGCAATCCAATGATGAAGCCTAAGTAGCGATCAGCTGCCAGCAATCAGTCCTAGGTTTTTTTGTCGGGTCAGGAAACCATTCTTTGATAAGCCATTCAGCGGTTCGGTTTGCAAACCAATCCGGCTACGCTGAACAAAGCCAAGATGATACCCGATGGCTCTGGGACAGAGCTAGCATAAGCATGCGCTGGGGCAGCCGCAATGGTGATCGTGACTTCAGGATCATCGCCAACGAGGTTCGTTCCACGGTCAGTGCTGGCGTTATGAAGGGGTTCCGTGCCCGCTCCGGCATCGGCGCCGAATCGGACTTCGGTGCTGCTGCTAGTACCTAACGTACTGGTGCCGCCGATGTTATCCCGCCACGAGGTATAATCGGCCGCGTCGACCGTGCCGTCTCCGTTAGCATCCGCTGCGAGCAAGGTGGTTGATCCATAGCTTGATTCCCAGACAGTGTAGTCGTCCGAATCAACGTCGCCATCAAAATCGTAATCCCCATCCGACAACGAGACTTCATTCATACCGCGATCACCGATTTGAAGATGAATATCAACTGTCTTACCGCCGATCACCGCCTCAAAGTCGAGCTCGCCAAGCAACCAAGCAGGCTCGCCATCGGTGGCCATGACACAGCCAGACTCACCATCAGCACAACGTGGTCCGACACCCAGAATCGAAGAGGATGGAAACAACGTAAAGGCGTTCCAACCAAGCAGACTGTCGGCGCTACCCCCTGTGGCACTGGCATTAGATTCTTCCGAAGTGAGTGCCGGCACCGAAGAGGAATCATTCAGATACTCAAATCGATCGGTCGAACCATCGATCGCATTGTTAATCGAATAAGTCCCATCGGTAAGATCGATTCCGCCATCAGCGATCACATTGAGCGAGATGTTGCGGAGTTGATAACCTTCTGTCGGACGTCCCCAAAGATAGAGTGTCTGGGTTTCGCTGACGCTCATGTTGAGCGCCACGTTGGCTGGCCCGGTGCTGGATCCAGAAATCGTCGAGAACCAAAAGTGGGCCCCATCGGCTGCGGCCAAGCATTGGTTACACGTTGCCCACATAAGCATTCCGCAAACGGAAAGTGCGCGAACGGTGTGCGAGGGGGAACTCATGCGTCGGAACGGTATGGTCAGTGCAAGAAGGGGAAGATTCTCTTCACTTGTGACAAGAAGAGTACACAAATTGTTTCAAGGCCTTGGTTTAGCCACCACCGTTGGGGCCTTGTTTACAACGTCCCTAGCTTAACCCAACGGCCAGGGGAAGCCAAGCAAATGAATAGAAAGTTAAACCAGACGATTCCTTTTGGCAGATCACTTCGGTTCAGGTAATCTATTAGGTACTAAGATGCTGCTCACAAACGCTTATCAGACCAAAAATTGCGATCCAACCTCCATGGCAAGTCACTTGGATTCACTACGTACGCACATCCTGCGCTTAACTGCGTTTGCGATACTGTTGGTAGCGATGATTTCGCAGGGCTTCTGCTTCACGGTAATCTTCAACGAGAACTTCGACACACTCCCGCTGGGACCACCTGTCGATGAGGATTCGATGAATCAAAATGCCTTTACCCAACAACCACCTCCAGGGTGGAATCTGCTCAGTAGCTTAGTGCCAGGTAGAGGAGATCCTCTGGTCGGGGTAGAAGAGTGGGAAGGTTGGTCGTTTGCAGATAAGAATTTCTGGGCGGAAGTCGCCTTGCCGGCAGGTGGCCCCTCGATAGGTCCACGTGACGAGTTCCAACTTGGCCAAGGAACCATCGCTGTGGCCGATCCTGATCAATGGAACGATCTTGGTGACCCCGCCAATGAAATTGGATTCTATAACACGTTTCTCACAACGCCAGTCATTGACCTGAGTACCGCGCCGGATGATCAATTGAAGCTTGTATTTGATACCGCCTGGGTCGGAGGCTGTTGCGACGACGGTGAAAGCTTTGATCCGAATGGAAATAATCAAACTGGCATCTTGAAAGCCAACCTGCCAGGCGGAGGGCAGATTGAACTCCTTCGCTGGGAGTCCGCTCCGTTCCGCGATTCGCAAGGCTTGCCGTCAAACAATCCGCTGGACACCCCCAACCCCTTCTTCAAGCCTGACAATTTGAATGAACGCATTGCCATTGATATTACTGGCTTGCTTAGTAATTCAAGTGCCACTACGAGCAATGCCTTGCTGCAAGCTTCGATGAGCGGTGGTGTCTCCTTCGAGTTTGGCATGGAAGACGCCGGCGACGATGGCTATTGGGCGTTGGACAACATATCGATGATCTCCTTCACAACGCTACTTGGCGATATGGACATCAGCGGTGCTCTGGACGCCGGTGACATTGACGCCTTTGCTCTTGGAATGGTTGATGAAGATGAATATAGCTTCAACTACTTCGGAGAGTTTCCGGTCTCTCGCGGCAGTGTTGACAGCACTTTTGACTTTGACGACATCCCTTGGTTTGTTGGCGTCATGGAAGGGGCCGGACTCGCCTCGGCTGCGACCGCGCTGGCACACGCTCTAGCACCTGTTCCAGAACCAAGCTCGGCTCTCTTAATTGGCGTTGCCATGCTTGGCCTCTTACGTCGCCCGAGGAACTAGTTGTGGTATTCTCATCGATCACAACCCGACGGAGAGGGTTCACGCTGGTCGAGCTGCTGGTCGTGATTGCCATCATTTCGATTCTGATGGCACTCTTATTGCCGGCAGTCCAGTCGGCGCGTGAAGCGGCCCGGCGTTCTAGTTGCCAATCTCAGATGAAACAACAAGCGCTGGCGGCACTCAATCACGAAACAACGGAGGGCAGTTTTCCATCTGGTGCACGCCTTCACGATGATCAGAAAAGTGAATCGCTTAACTGGCGAGTCTATCTTTTACCTTTCATCGAAGAACAAGAGCTGCTCAATCAAATCGGACCACGTGATGACCAAGGATTTGACCAAAAGATAGATCAGGTACCTGATATCTTCGTATGCCCTAGCGCTCCTACCAAACCGGGCGAAGATGGTGGCTGGGCTTGGTCTAGTTATGTCGGTATAGCAGGCGATAGCAGCACTCCCAACGAAGAAACAGGTGTATGGGATCTATCCAATACAATTACCTTCGGTGATGTATCAATCAACGGGATGCTCTTCCCTGATAGCCGGGTCCGTATGGGTCAAATCATCGATGGAACTTCAAAGACCTACCTAATGGGCGAACAAGTTTACCTTAATGGTTTCCACCATTGGATTGTCGGCTCACTTTGGACGGGTAGTGATCGAAGCGACCCTGATCGAATCCAAATGCACGCAACAAAAAACATTCGCTACCCTATCAACGGTGACCCCAATGAATTCGGATACTTCGGTCTCGACGGGAACGCCCCTCCTGGTGCTGATCGAACACTCAAGCAGAATGATTTTTACTTTGGCAGCCATCATCCGGGTGGGGCTCACTTCTCGCATGCTGATGGAAGCGTCGCTTTCTATGCCGATAATATGAATATCAATCTATATCGTGCCATGGCGACCCGTAATGGCGAAGAAGCTGACGATGAGTAGCCACGTTCTATTCGGTTAACAGCTCGGAAGCTTCATGAAGATTTTCAAGTGAAAGATCGAGGCTTTCCACAATCTGGTTTGAGATCATCGCCTCAGCCAGGTTGCTTGCCAGTGCTTTACGCACTTCTTTTGCTTTCTCAGGATCAGTGATTAGATGTCGACGTGAAGCCATCGATAGGCTGACATCGAGCAAGGACTCCGTCGAAGCGCCCGTTGCTTTTACTAATGCTCGCCGGATCTCTAACGATTGCTTTGCCATAGCCAAGGCCTTCTGTTGCTCGCCCGACTCAGCAAGCAATAGGCTCAACATGTAACAGCCATCAGCTTGCATTCTTTGGATGGAAGGATCAGGGTCAGACTGCTTCTCAAATATCTCAACCGCTTCAGAGAGCCAGCCTTGCGCCTGTTCCGTTCGATCAACCGACAGGGCAAGTCGCGCAAGACCAAGCCTTGCAGTAGCTCCCTTGGGATCAGTTGACTCTAACGCACTTAGCTGGCTGATCCACTCCTTCTGCTTCGAATCCAAGAGCTTACGAATCAGCTGCTTTCGGCTTGAATGAATATCACTTGCGGTGGCGCTTTTCTCCGCTTCAGCAACACGTGCTTCTAAAGCAACTTTCTCTTGGTTCAGCTGATTGATTTTCTTTTCATCGTTTTTGACAAGTTGCTGAATCTCATCGACTCTCTCAGCTAAATCGGATCGTTGGGAGTTAATGACAATCGCCGCCGTGGGACCGACGATTGCCAGCACGGCCCCTAATGCTATTGCTGACGCACGAGCCGGATAACGCTTTGCCCAACGAACTGCTCGACCAACACGTGAAAGTGGCCGGGCCAAGACGGGCTCACCCCTGAGGAAACGCCTCAGCTCAGCTTCTACCTCACCTGCCGTGTTGTAACGTCGGTTCGGATCACGCTCTAGGCATTTCGCACAGATCGTAGCTAGGTCAAGCGGCACATTCGGTGAGAATCTTCTTGCAGGGGGCGCATCATCCTCCAGCCGTTGCTTGATCTGACTTTGCGCGGTTCCGCGGAATGGCAATTCGCCTGTCAGCAGTTGAAAGAGCATCACGCCAAGTGAATAAAGATCGCTACGTCGGTCAATCCACTTCGCTTGCCCACCCGCTTGTTCTGGTGACATGTAAGCAGGTGTGCCGAGCACTTGCCCTTCGATGGTCATCGTGATCTCACCCACGTCACGCTTCGCCAACCCAAAGTCCATCAAGTAGGGCTTGCCATATTCATCAGGGCCTAACTGCTCAGGCGTGTAGGTTTTGCCGTTTTCATCATGCGACAATTCAAGCATTAAGTTCGAGGGCTTTAAGTCTCGGTGAACAATACCCCGTTGATGGGCATATTCAAGAGATTCGCAAACAACGCTCGTTAGCTCGACCGCCTGTTTCGGTGTGAACTGATGATGCTTTAGCCACTCGGAAAGCGAAACGCCCCGTACCAAATCGCTAACGATGTAGACTGCTCCGCTTGCATCACGGCCTACTTCGTGAACAGGTACGATGTTCGGATGCGAGAGCTGTGCCGCTGCGCGAGCTTCGCGAAAGAAAAGCTCCGCTTCGTGTCGTGAGAGCTGACTACGCCGTGGCACTTTGATTGCCACTTCCCGATCAAGCTCAGGATCAAGCGCCCGCCAAACGGTTCCAAAACCGCCGATACCTATCTTTTCCAATAAGACGAAACGATCAATCCTTGAAGGAGTCGCGAGCGATTCACCATCGGCCCCAATGATTCCAAACGTACTACCGCACGAGGCACATGCAATCTCTTCTAATTGAGCATCGGCAAGCACTTCGACACCGTTCTGACAGTGTGGACACCGCAAGTGCAAAGTACCCGATCCAGTAGGTCGATGCCGACTCGAAGGCAGCTGCCGGTTGGTTGGCGTAAACAGAACGGTTTTGTCAGACTCGGAATCTGCTTGCTTCAAGACCTGATCAAGCTCTAAGGAATACTCACTGAGTGCTTGATTCAGAGTCTGTCGATTCTGCAAAACCTCTTTCGCCGCATTGGCACCTTCACTTGCCAAACGTCGCTGCCACTCAATCAGCAGAAGCTCACGCAACGCATGAGGCTTGGCGGTCTCAACCAATTCTGCGATGGCGGATTCGCACGCCGGTTGATCTCCTTGCTCCCATGCCAACTCAAACTGATCGCAGCATGCATCGACTTGGCATAGCAAGTCATAGGGCAAACTGTCGTGCGGCGTGGCTTCAGACATTGGTGCATAGGAGTAAGTGGAACATGTTTAATGCCTTGAGTTTAGCGAAATCCGTTGCGTCAATCCGCTTTCGTAGACGATTTTCTTCAGTTTTTAGGCCGTTGTAGAACCACGTCGATTGTGGGAAAATGCGTCGTTTGGCCCACAGGCGGTGGCCCAAGTAATAAGGAACAAAAATGGAAATCTGGCCTGCCATCGATCTTCGCGGCGGTAACTGTGTTCGCCTTCGCCAGGGCGACTACGCTCAAGAAACTATCTTCAACAATACTCCAGCCTCGGTCGCTCGTGAGTTTGCCGACGCCGGTGCGCGTCATCTTCATGTTGTTGACCTCGACGGCGCTCGCGAAGGGGCACCTGTTAATCTGCCAGCTGTTGAAGAGATTCTTGAAGAGTTCAACAAGGATGGGACTCAACCAATCCAAGTCGAACTCGGCGGCGGTATCCGTGATGAACAATCGATCGAAGAGCTTCTGGACTTCGGCCTCGACCGCTTAGTCATTGGTACGTCGGCTATCAAGAAGACGGAGTGGTTTGAAGCAATCGTCGACCGATTCCCAGGCAAGTTAGTTCTCGGCGTAGATGCCCGTGATGGCTTGGTCGCAACCGATGGCTGGCTCGAAACAAGCGAACTCCATGCTGTCGAATTAGCTAAGCGACTTGATGGCAAGCCGCTTGCCGCAATCGTTTACACCGACATCGCAACCGACGGCATGATGAAGGGCCCCAACGTCCGCGCCATGGCCGAAATGCAAGACGCCGTTTCAATTCCCGTAGTCGCCTCAGGCGGAGTCTCAAAGATCGAAGACGTCAAAGCCTTAGCCGACGCCGGCCTCGCCGCCGCTATCATCGGCCGTGCTCTCTATGAGGGAACGATTGATCTAAAAGAAGCCATCGAAATCGGAGATGCGGCTTCAGTTTAGATTTTTACTGGATGCGCGTTCATTCATGAATAGAAAATGCGTTCAGATACTTTTGCAATAAACATTCATGCTTGTTACGAACCACCCTTCTTGTCAGCTATCGACTGCCATCCCCGATCTCAAAAAAATCTCCTCTCGATGAGAAACTTTTGCGCTTGTTAGCGAATCTATTTGTGAGATAGGCAACAGAACTCTCTGGTGAAGACCAGTGTCGGGTGGCTCCAGCGCCAGACATTGTGTGAGGATTCTCGGTTACTGGAACAGGAGCAGAGAGAACACCATGTCCAAAAAGAACACTCGAGGTGCGCGCCGACGTCAACGACAAACCGAACAGCTCGAACGACGTGAGATGCTGGCGGCGGATGTCCTTTCCACCATCATCTCAGCCGAAGGGATTATCGATACAGGTTTGATCGATACCAATACCATTGAGATCGCTTCTTATGACGGGACCGGCAACAATCTTGAAAACGATGAGTGGGGAACCGCTGGCATCGAACTTCTTAGGCTTTCTTCCGTTGATTACGCTGACGGATTCTCTGAACCAGCGGGTGAGGATCGCGTTTCTGCCCGAGAGATTTCCAATCTCGTCGCTGATCAATCGGAGCTTATCGATAACGACCGTTTCTTGACCGACTTCGTTTGGATCTGGGGACAATTTATTGATCATGACATTGATCTCTCAGTTGATGCCGAACCGATTGAAGACTTTGACATTGAAGTCCCAACAGGCGATCCTGATTTTGATCCCTTCGCTACAGGCGAAGTGACCATCGGACTCGACCGATCAGAATATGAAGTCGATGACGAAGGGATTCGCCAGCAACTAAACACGATCACAGCCTACCTGGACGGCTCGGTCATCTACGGCTCAAGCGAAGAGACCGCCAACTCTCTACGCGAGTTCTCCGGCGGGCGGATGCTCACCTCAGAAGGAGACTTGTTGCCAATTGGCGAAGATGGGTTCTTCATGGCGGGCGATGTCCGAGCGAACGAGAACGTCGCACTCACCTCAATGCATACACTTTGGGTACGCGAGCATAACCGAATCGCTGATGCCATTGCCGAGGCTGATCCCACACTCACTGACGAAGAGATCTTTCAGCAAGCTCGGTCGCTGGTTGTGGCAGAGATTCAAGCGATTACCTACAACGAATGGCTTCCCGCACTGCTTGGTGTCGATGCCATGAGCGACTACTCAGGCTACGACCCAACGGTGAATAGCTCGATTGCCAATGTCTTCTCAACGGCAGCTTATCGTTTCGGGCATAGCATGCTTTCAACCGAGTTGCTAAGGCTTAACGCAGACGGAACCGAGGCCGAAGAAGGCAACCTCTCACTTGCCGATGCCTTCTTCTCGCCGGATGAAGTGGTCGATCATGGTATCGATTCGATTCTTTTGGGAGCCAGTTCACAAGTCGCCCAAGAGATCGACGGCATGATTGTTGACGATGTCCGAAACTTCTTGTTTGGACCACCGGGAGCAGGCGGTCTCGACTTGGCTTCGCTCAATATCCAGCGTGGCCGGGACCATGGCTTGCCCGACTACAATCAGCTCCGCGAAGATTATGGCTTGGAACGGGTAACTTCATTTAACGAAATCACCTCCAACGCCGAACTAGCCTCAAAGCTTGAGCAACTTTACGAATCGGTCGAAAACATCGACCCTTGGGTTGGAATTCTTGCCGAGGATCATGTGGACGGTTCTAGCCTGGGAGAACTTGGCCGTACGATTCTTGTTGATCAATTTGAACGGATTCGATCAGGCGACCGCCTTTGGTACGAGAATCGTTTTGAAGGTGAAACTCTAAGTGCATTGCAGCAAACAACCTTGTCGGATGTGATCACCCGCAATACGGAGGTTGATACACTAAGAGACAACGTCTTCTACGACGAATCAGTTCTCTTCTATCAATCGGGATCTGATGCAGAATTCGCCGGAAGAGAACGCGGAACGAACGAGATGATGTTAATCGCCCAAGCTGGTGAGCTTCGTTTAATCGACACACGTAGTGGTGAGTTACTTGCGAGCTCTTCAGCTGAGGAGACAACCAAGGTTGTCCTTGAAGGAAGCCAAAGCTCCGACCGAGTGCTGGTTCACCCAAGTGCCTTGTCGCTTGGCCTTGCCGGTGGCATAACGATTGATGGTGACCAAGGTGGACGCGATCAGGTCGTCCTAATGGGAAGCCGTCAAGTCGACAACATCGCAGTTGATGGAGCATTCGCCACCTTCAACGAAACTTCAATCCAAGTTGAAGGAATCGAAGAGCTTGTCATCAACACAGGACGCGGTGCCGATGAAGTCGAAGTGGTTGCCTCGGGTGACTATCGCCTGGCGGTTGACGAACTGAATGGCGATCGTGATGACCGAGATCAAGAAGATCGCGAACGCCGTCGCCGTGACCGCATGCCGCAAGATCTTGTTGCCCAGCAAGACCAAGCTCGGCAAATGCGCCTAGGTCAAGACGTGCAAATGGACCAAGAAAACCCCCGTCGCCGCACACGTCGTGGATAGTTTCGCAATCACAACGAAAAAGGCCTCGGATCAAAATTGATCCGAGGCCTTTTGTTTTGTCAATACAAAGAACAGTTTCTCTGATCGACCTCTTGGTTTATCAACTGCGGGTATTTACTCCCCACCCGAAAGCTTGACCGCATTGTCAACCAAGTCGAGAAACTCTTCTCGGTAGCCATGCTTGTCTTCGCCTAGGGACGACTCGCAATTGGTTCGGACGGAATCGAAGTTGGCCTTGCCGCGATGCTTGCTGTTTCTCAAGAGCAAGCCAAACTCGGTCACCGAAGCGGCAAAGCGGAAGTCGTCGGACGCTTTGGCAAACGATTTGCCTTCGTCAACGAGCGTGAACTCGATCTTCGTGCTTTCGTCTTCGTCAGGCTGCTTGTAACGGAGCTTCAAGGTGAGCATCTCGTTACTCGCTTCGCCAGCCGGTTCCTCATAAGCATCCTCTTCGGCATCTTCTTGCTCTACTTGTTGATACTTCAGTGGATCAACTCCTTCAGGTAGCACGACCCCCTTGGGGACGACTTCGTAGAAAGCAGTTACTGTATGTCCGGCGCCGATTTCGCCGGCGTCCTTCGTGTCGTCGTTAAAATCTTCGTTTGCCATCACTCGGTTTTCATAACCAAGCAGGCGATAGCTGGAGACTTTTGCCGGGTTGAACTCAACTTGGATTTTTACGTCCTTAGCAATTGTCACCAACGTCCCGGTCATTTGTTCAACCAAGACCTTGCGTGCTTCCAAGGCGTTGTCGATATAGGAGTAATTGCCGTTACCTCGGTTCGAGATGGTCTCCATCATGGCGTCATTCAAGTTACCACGGCCAAAGCCGAGGACCGATAGGAAGACCTTTGTCTCTTTGGCTTTCGCTTCGACCATGTCGCCGAGAGCCTGAGTATTCGAAATCCCAACGTTGAAGTCACCGTCGGTGCAAAGCAGCACGCGGTTGGTGCCCCCTTCGATGAAATTCTCTTCGGCAATCTTATAGGCCAATCGAATGCCTGCCCCACCGGCAGTCGAACCACCTGCTGCAAGTCGGTTAAGCGAACTGAGAATCAATTCGCGTTCGCTACCTGGCGTGCTGTCGAGCACCATCCCTTCGCTCGAAGCGTAAACGACAATCGCAACACGGTCATTCTCGCCAAGTTGACGTGTCAACTTCTTAAGCCCACGCACAACGAGCGGCAATTTGTTCTCTTGGTTCATCGAACCAGAAACATCGACTAAGAAAACCAAGTTTGACAGCGGACGTTTGTCTTGTTTCACTTCACGCCCTTTCAGCGCGATTCGAACCAATCGGTGCTGCGGCTGCCAGGGGCAGGAAGCAACTTCCATGTTGGCCGTGAAGGGCGTTTCGCTATCCGCCTCGGGCTTCTCGTAATCGTAGTCAAAGTAGTTAACAAACTCTTCCAGTCGAACCGCATCAGGATGAGGCAACCGATTCGACTGCATTAAAAACTGACGCGTATTGGCATAGCTTGCCGTATCAACATCGATCGAGAAGGTGCTGAGTGCCTCTTGACCTTTGCAATTTAAGAAGGAGTTTTCGTAGATTGGTGTGTAACGATCACCTGAGCGTGGTTCCACTGGCTGACGGCCCAAGCTTTCTTCTTCTTGGAAGAACCATTTCTTATCTCGGTAAGCAAACCGATAACGATCTTTATCGCCAAGCCCGGATTGCCGTTCGTATCCTGAAGTTGAAGATAGCTTATTATCTCTTTTTGCGTAGTATTGTAAGTCGTCTGTTCGATAATAAGGACTTGGTAGACTGGGACTCAAGCCAGGCTTTGGAACTTTAGTAGGTGCCTTACTGTTTGCTTTTGTTTCACCAGCAGACGTTACGGCTTCTCGCATTGCATCGGTGATAAGTCCCTGCAGTCCAATTTTATTATCTGGAACAAACCGTTCTCGCTCTCTTCGAGCAAGTTCCGAACCGCGAGCCGGTGCTGACGACGGTGCGGGTGCAGCCTCCGCCGCAACACCAGCTGAACGGCCATCGATGATCGATTCATCCACGGTGCCTAGATTCTCTGAGTTAGAATCAGAAGAATCTTGGCGTAAGAGTCGGTCATTGGTGGTTGATATCGCTGGAAGATTCTTAGTCACTTGAACTCCACTTGAGATCTTGCCAGCAACACCAACACCGGCAGATCCTATACTATCAAATCCTAAACTATCAACATCACCATCTCTTTGCGATTGAGCTTGTTGTGCAGGACTAATAGCAGCACCTGCGAACGAATCAACTTGTCCAGAAGTATCAAAGCGACGCAGTTCCTCCTGCTTAGCATCTAGTTTTTTGCCTAGCGCAAGCTCTGTCTTGACCACCGATGATTCATCGACAACTGCTGCCTGTTCGTTCTCTTGATAGTCAAAATCATCCTTGCCATCCAGAACCGCTTGCTTTCTGATGGGTTGAGCTATCGGTTTTTCAAGCGCGTCGTCGGTTAATCTAGCGGCTTCATGCGTCCCTTGAATTGCTGGCAAAACGAAAGTTCCGACAAGCAGCACCGCGGCAATTGCCATTCCCGCACGTAACCAACCGCGGCTTGTCGAACTGGCAACTTCAACGCTCTCAGCAGGCGTAGTTTTTAGATCTTCTGCTTTTGTTAGAATCGCTTCGGTTAGATCGGTCGGTTGTTCATCGCCAGCGACTTCGCGTAGAGCGGCGTCAACCAATGCCTCCTCGGCTTGTGCACGTACCTCCTCAGGGCCATAAATTGGCTCGTTAGGTATCGCATCGTCATTCTGCTGTTTGTTTATTCTTTCATCAGACATGTTAAATATCTCCCCAATAGCAGGTGGCCCGAATGCTGTGCCTTGGCATGCATTCTTAAAATCTAAAACTACTCAGCCGCAAGTTTGCGATTCACACAATCCCGCAGCTTTTGGCGCACCCGCCTTAATAGTGTTTTCACACCGTCTGGTTTCATGCCGAGCTTTTCGGCAATCGATTCTCGCGAACAGCGCTCGCGGTATTGAAGCTCTATGACTTGCTGTGACCGACCTTCGAGTTCCCGCGTACAGTCGGCCAGCGCGTCGGTATAAAAATTCCAACGATTGTCGGAAACCTGGTCCGCCCAAACGGTCTCAGACCAAACCGACTCGGCCACATCCATATCGACATGTTGCCCCTCGCGCTTTTGGCGACGTCGGAGCATCAGTAGTTGGTTCCGCGCCACGGTGCGCAGATAGGCCGCCGACTGCTGGGGTGAATATTCTGTAAACGGCTTGCGCGTAACTTCAAGGAAGACTTCCTGAACCAAGTCGTCGGTCTCGGTCAGGTTGGCTCCCAAGTAACGCAGGTAACGCCAGATCTCTTGCTGATGGCTTTCAACGAGCCGAGCCAAATCGATCCGTGGAGCGTCTTCCTGCATAGCGTGCCGAACGTCGATAGGTGCTGTAACGGTGCTCATGCCCCCTTAAGTGAAAAGGGACCGGCAAAGGGTTCAAAGAAAGGTGGAAATAGCTTGAATGGCTATGATAGCAGATGTTTAGGGACGTGGGGCTAGAGGCCGGAGGCTAGTAGGAATAGAACGCGGATGACGCAGATTTGACGGATCACCGCGGAATGTAGGGAGGGTGAAGCGGAGTGTAACCCGCCTGTTTGGTAGAGTATTGCTAAGAAGCAAAGACGCCAAGAAACGGTTGACAAGATTTACAGGATGAACAGGATTAGAGATAGGGCGTTACTTTTTAGAAACCCTAGCCTTCAAAAGATGGATAATTCGCCAAACAATATAGAAGACACCGAACCCTTCAAGCTAAGCAAAGAATCGACCTTCTTTAGAACCGGAGTTTATTCGCTGTTACTCATCTTTTTTGGCTGTTGCAGCCTTTGCCTTGCGAATGGGCAGGTCTTTAACAATCTGATCGCATTCCTCGTCTTTGTCGCAATTAGTATCTACTTATGGTTCCCTTATACTCAATCGGAGGGAAATCTTGGCATAAGAAACGTCGCGATTATTGCTTGTGCATTACACGTAGCAATATTGGCAATGGGTATTCTCAATCTGCCAGACCATTACCGGAAACAAAAACGATTCAATGATGTGATTCGTTCAATGCCAGAAAGAGTCGAGCAAATTAGAATGCGAGAACTTGCTCAGGAAAGATAGGGGGTTAGCTCTTATTCACAAAACGGGAAATAGAGATTAATTCCTCGCTATTGTCTCTCCATCAACAGTCACTTTCATTCGGTCATCCCGAATTACAATCAAGATATTATCTGCATCCTCTGAAATAGCCCCAAGCTCTTCTTCGTTTAGTAACACCTTGTCGGAATAAATCACGAAAGTTTGTTCGTCCAAGATTATTTCAACGTATGGCTGAGGATTGAGCTTCGATGATATCGAGGCTATCTGATGCTTCACATCGGTTGTGCATTCAACTTTCAGTTCCGAACCATCCGCTTTCGGTAAATGTGAAACGAGCTTCTCTCTGTGAGTAGAAACGTTGCATCCAGTTACAACAGCTACGATAAGTAAAGCAAAAACTCGAAGGTACATAGGCTTATAGCTTCTATTGTGATCAAGTAAGAGACATACAACTAACGATTAATCTCTTCGGCTTGGAATTGTAGATATTGGGTAATTAAGTGAGTTAGCCTGAACAATTGCTCCTTGAAAATGGAAGTCTCATAACTCTCAGTATTAGAACCAGGAATTATACCACTTGGTATATTGCCAGCAGGCAAGGCACGCTAGCTTATGGCATTATCAAACACTAACCTAGTCTTTTAGACCGATGCATAGACCGCTTCTCTAGACCGATTGATATTCCTTTTGATTCGATGACTTGATTGTTTACAAGCTTCGAAACCGCGCCTACAATTCAGTTGTGCCAGTTGCTAAAGGCACTACAAGATGTCAATGATCTTATTAATAACACGTTTCGTGATTACTCAATTATAGAGTTGCTAATGCCTGTCGGACGGTAGTCGTCTCGTCTCTGATGTTAATTTACACGCGTTTTTAACATCAGCCTTCTACCCGGTACTGCGTATTAACTTTATCTCAATTCTATTTGGGCAAGGCCTAGGCTTCATTTCTGCAAGTCAGCGATTGCCATACATCTTGGAGTATCACATAAATGAAAATATCTCTTCCACTACTAGCTGCAATTACAATCACACTTTCGTTTTCGACTGCAATCGCTGCACCAATTGCTGTCACCAACCATAGCTTCGAGACACCTGATGTTGGGAATGGATTCCAAGGAGTTGTCCCAGATGGTTGGGCCGCTAGTAACAATGCTAGTGACGTCTTTGTTGAATTCAGCAACGGCACAAACTTCAACTTTGTAAATGCTGATGGCGATCAATATGTCGGCATTGACAATGACAACTCGGTCTTGCTTACCCAAGATTTAGGAATCTCATTCCAGCCATTCACTACATACACCGTTGAAGTTGGATCAGCTGATCGATTCAACACAAACGGTAATGGTGGTGACGGAGGGGGGAATTTCAATACTGCCCAGTCCATCTGGGGTTTGTTCTCTAGCGATTCCATTGGAACCGATTTAGCGCCAGCAGGTTTCGCTCGAGTTGAGACTGATATCGCGGGATCACCTCTTTCAGTGAACACTCTTTTTGACGGAGCAGATCTGGAAGGACTGACCGATGGTGGCGGACAGTCTTTAGGAGCAACTTATACGTTTACGACTGATGCTATCGTCCCTACCGGTAACGTTGTCGTTTACATTGGTAAAGCTGCAGGGGTTGGTCGTGTTCAACTAGATAACGTGCGAGTTGATGCTGTAACCGTACCTGCTCCAGCAACCTTATCTTCGATGCTAATCGGCTTGATTGCTATGAGCGTTTCTCGCAGAAGTAATGATTAGACGTTTGTAACGATTTGAATAAGGATGAGCAATTATCCAAGACAATCACCCAGCCAGAATCAAACTGGCTGGGTGATTTTTATTTGCACTACTACTCTCTCAAATGAACTATTATTCAATCCGTTTGCATGACTCAATTCGGCAAGACCTCTACCATCCATGCCTTTCGCCGATGGTTTCTACTTCTCCATAAGTTTAGGCAGTAAATCCGCCCGTAAGTACAACGGATGACTTGGCTGGCCGGTTTTGGTTACCTTCAGCGCGTAGGGCTCCGGTACCATCGGCATCACTTCCGACGCCCTTTCAAGATGCGTGCCGTGGTTGCCCCAGCAACAGACGACCATGTCTGCTTTCTTCACCCATTTGCGGATCGCTTTGTCATTGCCAGCGCCGACCGGGCCTCGATTTTCTTCCTCTTCGAACGCCTTCATCACGCGTGGGTCAGTTGCGCGGAAGCCGAAGAGGTTTAGCATCACCATACGGCGGTAACCCCAACGCTGAGCGTAGCGGCAACAACGCTCGACAGTTGGATCGTTCGTCCGTAAGGTTGCGGTCGACGGGTTCAGGCCAATGAAGGCGATCCACGCATCACCTTTGTCTTCATGCGAGAGCAGGTCAGCTCCCCAATCGCGGGTCAGATCATAACGAAACCGTTCGCATGGGCTGAACGTGGCGGTCGCTTTCCATTCTTTGGGGATATCAGACATGCGGTTGTTCTAATCGAACCGGCTGATTGAAGAAAGCCCACGAAAAAAGCCCGCTATGAAATCAGTGCTTCATCGCGGGCTTGATTGTTTGTTTCTCTGAATCAGGCAGTGCCGAATTCTGGTTTGCGTTGGCCTAGTTGGCCTTGCAAGCGTGAAACGATGGCCGAGTGCATTTGGCTGACGCGGCTTTCGGAAAGATCAAGCGTTGCACCGATCTCTTTCATCGTCAGCTCTTCATAGTAATAAAGTATGATGATCAATCGTTCGTTACGATTGAGACCTTTGGTCACAAGTCGCATGATGTCCGACTTTTGAACGCGACGTGTTGGATCGTCCGACTTTTTGTCTTCGAGGATATCGATCTCACGGACATCTTTATAGCTGTCCGTTTCGTACCACTTCTTGTTAAGGCTGATGAGCCCGACGGCGTTCGCCTCTTGCATCATCTTCTCAAGCTCAGGCACGGTCATCTCCATGTGAGCGGCAAGCTCAATTTCCGTGGGTGCACGGCCATGCTTGGTTTCGAGTTGCTTGATTCCTTCGTTGAGTTTGCTCGCTTTGCTACGAACAAGACGCGGCACCCAGTCCATGCTACGTAATTCGTCAAGCATAGCTCCACGAATTCGTGGAACACAGTAAGTTTCAAACTTCACGCCACGCGACATGTCAAAGGCATTGATGGCGTCCATCAAGCCGAAGACACCAGCCGAGATTAGGTCGTCGAGTTCAACGCCATCAGGCAGACGACTCCAGATGCGCTCGCCGTTGTACTTAACAAGCGGTAGATACTCTTCAACCAGTCGGTTGCGGAGTGCTTTATTGGTGGGATCTGCTTTGTACTCTTGCCACACAATGGCCATCTTAGCGGCCCGGGCTTCTTTCTCCGCGTCCTTCACCACAGGGCGTGGTGTGAATGGTCGTGCAGAAAAGGTCATCGCTCCCATACATTCCTCCGTGAATCTTTATCATTGCCTCAGCATCGTGCTAAGGCTGGCCAACAGTTGGAACGAGTCCTACGTGTCGGATTATGGTTGGTTTACTGGTTTGGCGTTTCGTCAAACTCAGCCAGTTGTTTCTCCATTCGGATCCGGACCGATTCGTCGACGGTCGCCTCAGCGATCCACCCGACAAAGAAACCGACCATCGCAAGAATAGGCATCGCCATTGCGGCGAGCATGACCGTTCCTTCGAACCCGCTTCCAGCAATCGCACCATGCGTCATGACAACCGTCATGCCAAGAAGTCCGAGTACGCTAGCGTAAGCTCTGGCCATGAATCCATTCCCGACCGACCGAAAAGTTTAAGCAGTCCTCCTAGTTTGACGCCTGGGCGCATAAGGAGGATACTTCTCAGTCATCGGCAAGGAGTGCGTTCTTAGATGAGTTAGTTTCCTTAAATCGTTCGGATTTATTCGTTTTCACAGCAAGCGGTCTGCTCGGCTGATGTTGGTTTAGTATCTTTCGGGCCAAAGCATCTGCGTCGGCAACTTCCAGGTCCTCTGGTACGCCTTGGCCGTCAGTTAAATAGCTAATTGGAAGGGTCGCGTCGTGGGAAGTTTTTACAATTT
This sequence comes from Botrimarina sp., assembly GCA_965263145.1. Classification (GTDB taxonomy): domain Bacteria; phylum Planctomycetota; class Planctomycetia; order Pirellulales; family Lacipirellulaceae; genus CAYGQU01. Next base: position 3,354,999 of record OZ253585.1, on the reverse strand, counting down.
GCCCAAGAGTTGTCACTTCATCGATCTTTGTTAGTAGCAAAGCACTAGGTTTTGACCTGGAAAACGCCCCAATCACCTGCGCGATGCCGCGAGCAGCAGTTCCTGCTGAGACGACAAGCTGTACGTCGATCTCACAGGCAAGGTTCTCCGCTGATTCAGAAAGAATCGCAGTGATCTGTTCGATGCCTGCTTGATCGTTTGGGCTACGTCCATCGGTATCAACAAGAATAAAATCGAAATCGCTCATCGAATGAACGGCAGCGACGAATTCATCTGCCGTAGCAGCCAACTTAAGTGGCAAGCTCAACATATCGGAATAAGTACGAAGTTGATCAACAGCGCCAACGCGATAACCATCAAGAGTTATTAAGCCTACCCGATGTCCTTCGACGATGCTTAAGGTTGCTGCAAGTTTTGCAATAGTAGTCGTCTTGCCAACGCCAGTTGGTCCTACCAATGTCACAATCTTTGGAACTTTCGGTTCCTCATCAGACAACTTCAATCGTCCGGCTACTGATATGTAACCAGTTAGCTGCTGCACGAGGTTTTCGATAGCAATGGACTGCTCAAGATCTTCGACACCGTCAAAATCTACCCGAGCTTGCTCAATCAATTGATCCACGAGGTCTGCTGCGAGATCCGTATCGAGAAGCTTCTCCCTAAGCCCCGCAAAGAGTTTCTCATTTTGCAAAGACTTATTGACAACTGGCTCACGCAGCGACTCATTGACATCTTCGACGATGAGATTCAGACGTGGATTCGCGGTTGGCATCGATTTAATCGAATGCTGCTCTTCATCTTGTTTGATAACTGGTTGAGGCTCTCTCTTCCTTCTAGGAAGAGAGGGAGCAGCGGCAACTTCCACCCCGCTGCCATGCCAAATCTTACCAAACGCAGAACGACGAATTTCACGACAATGTAAAATTGCGGCTTCTGGACCGAGTTCTTGCCGTACCATGGCGATAGCCTCTGGTAAGGTTTTGGCTCGGAATGTTCGGATGTCGAGACGTGGCTGACTCACCTTACTGTTCCTTATGCCTTAAGATCCGGGACGACGGCGTGCGTAACAAGCTCGGTATCGCGAGTCACTTCGTTGAAGCTGAGCACAACAAGATTTGACAAATGACTTTCCGTCAATTGTTTCACGGCTGCACGAATCTGAGGGCTTACCAAAACAATGGGAGCATGCCCTTGCGTCGCCAAGCGATCGAGCTCCGTCCGCATGTTGGCAACAATCCCCTCGACAGCCTGCGGTGGTAAGCGAAGGAAGAGTCCTCGGTCATTGTGTTCAAACCCGGCACGGATGCGATCTTCCAATGCGGGATCCATCGCTGCCACGTGCAACTTACCCTCGACATCACGATAGCGAGTGCAAAGCTGGCGTGCCAAACGGTGGCGGACATATTCTGTAAGCAGTACTGGGTCTTTTGACTTGGGAGCATTATCGCCAAGCGTTTCAAGAATCAATGCGAGCTGACGGATCGAAACTTGCTCACGCAGTAGCATTTGCAGAATGTTTTGAACCTCTGCAAGGCTCATGACACTCGGGATGAGTTCATCTACGACGGTTGGGGAAGTTGCTTTCAGCTCGTCGATGAGATGCTTGGTCGAATCGCGAGTGAGAATCTCATCAGCATGGCGACGGCAAATCTCGGTCAGGTGCGTTGCTAAAACGGCGCCTGGTTCGACGACCGTGTAGCCGAAGAGTTCTGCTTCGTCTTGTCGTGAAGGATTGATCCAACGAGCATCGGTTCCAAACGCGGGATCCTTCGTAGGGATTCCTTCGACCTTGCCAGTGGTCATGCCGGAATCAATGGCGAGCATCATGCCTGGCATCACTTCATCGACGGCGATTGGCATGTCGGCAATTTTGATTTGATAGCCATTCTGGTCGAGCCGCATATTGTCACGAATCCGGACTTTCGGCATGATGAGGCCGATCTCGCTAGCAATATTATTGCGAACCTTTTGAACACGATCCAACAGGTCGCCGCCACGGTTGGGATCCGCCAGACGGATGAGCCCAACGCCGAGTTCGATCTCCATGGGATCGACCGTCAGGTGATCTTCAACTCGCTCTTCAGGCGGTGGTCCTGTGGGCTCTTCGGCCTGCTCTTCGGCGAGCGCTGCTTCGGCCTCTTTCTGGCTCATGACTCGGGATAGTCCAACGCATGCAGCCCCTAAAACCAAGAGCGGAATTCTTGGCAAACTAGTGAAAATGAGGATTCCTAAGAATCCCCCCGCCACAGCTAAAGCTTGTGGGCGCGAGAAGATTTGATCGATAAACTCCTTCGGCATATTTGTACGCTGAGTGCTTCGCGTTACAAGCAAGCCGGCAGCGAGCGAAACTAAGAAGGCAGGAACTTGGCTTACGAGACCATCGCCGATCGTTAGACGTGTAAAGAGCGAACCAGCCTCGCTTAAAGCCATACCTTCTTCAGCCATACCAATAATCAGACCACCAACGATGTTGATAATCGTAATTACGATACCAGCAATGGCATCGCCACGGACGAACTTACTAGCACCATCCATTGCCCCGTAGAAGTCTGCCTGTTGGGTAATTTCAGCTCGGCGTTCCTGTGCTTCTCTTTCGTCAATAATGCCTGCGTTCAGGTCGGCATCGATTGCCATCTGTTTGCCAGGCATGCCGTCCAAAGCAAATCGGGCGGCAACTTCACTAATACGAGTCGCACCCTTGGTAATCACCAAAAATTGAATCAAGACAATAATGACAAAGATAATCAGTCCGACAACGATCTTGTCACCAGCCACAAAATCGGAGAACGCCATGATGACGCCACCGGCGGCGTCCATCTTGTCACTGGCTGCCTTCGTAAGAATCAGACGCGTTGTTGCCACATTCAACACCAAACGAGCAAGTGTTGTCGCCAATAGCAACGAAGGGAAAACGCTGAATTCCAGCGGTGTTCGTACGTAGATCGTTGTTAGCAAGACGATCACTGCGACCGTGATATTGCCTGCAAGCAAAATGTCCATCAAGGAAGCAGGCAGCGGCACCATAATCACCAACACACTGGCGATGATGGCCACTGGCAAAATCAGATCAGACAATCGGCCTAAAAGACCGGTTGCTTCGCTATCACTTGATGCCTGAGACATCCACTTTCCTTGTCGAACAGGCTTTCGGACCGCCCCGCAGCGGTTTCCACCGATCACCTAAAAACAACGATGCTCACCCGATGTCCGGGAGAGAGGTGAGGGACGTTAGAAAAACCTGCGGTTGCTGTCTAGAGCGACGCGGGAACTCCTCGGAATTGGTTATTTCAGATCTCTTTGGCGAGTTGCTGCGCCATGCTGTCACAGGTACTTGCGGGGCAAGCATTGAAGCGGGATACTCAGGGAAGCTTGATCACCAAGCAGACATAACCATTAACCATCAGGCTGCTAGCAGCCAATTTATAGTTGTATTTTTCGAGAGTCAGAACGGGAGAAAACGATGCGCCGAGCTAAGATCACCATTGTTGGAGCAGGTAACGTAGGAGCAACCACAGCTCACTGGTGTGCGGCCGCTGAGCTTGGCGACATTGTCTTGCTAGATATCCCACAAGCAGGAGATATGCCTAAGGGTAAGGCTCTCGACTTGATGGAAGCCTCACCGATCTTCGATTTCGATTCAAATATTATTGGCACCAGCGACTACGCCGACTCGGCAGGTAGTGACGTGGTTGTGATCACCGCCGGCATTCCACGTAAACCTGGCATGAGCCGCGACGATTTGTTGGCAACCAATGCTGGCATCATGACTGCTGTCTGCGAGCAAGTGAAAGCAACCAGCCCAGACGCCGTAGTAATCGTCGTCAGCAATCCACTTGATGCGATGGTTCAACAGGCACAAAAAGTCACTGGCTTCCCACACGCTCGCGTGCTTGGCCAAGCTGGCGTTCTGGATACTGCCCGTTACCGTACGTTCCTTGCTATGGAACTTGGCGTTAGTGTCGAAGATGTCTCCGCTCTACTCATGGGTGGCCATGGTGACACGATGGTACCGCTTGCTAGCTGTACCTCGGTTGGCGGAATCCCTGTTCAACAATTGATCCCCCAAGACCGCCTGGAAGAGATCATCGACCGTGCCCGTAAAGGGGGAGCGGAAATCGTTGGCCTTCTTAAGACCGGCAGTGCCTATTACGCGCCAGCCGCTGCGACGGCTCAGATGGTTGAGGCAATCGTTCGCGACAAGAAGCGTCTAATCCCCTGTGCGGCTTACTGCGACAAAGAATATGGCGTTGGTGGCTACTATGTTGGGGTCCCAGTTGTTCTTGGCGATGGCGGGGTTCAGCGAATTGTTGAGCTTGAACTAACCAAGACTGAAACAGCAGCGTTCCAAAAGAGCGTCGATGCAGTCAAGGAACTTGTCTCAACGATGGCTACCTTGGTTTAGCCTCATTTGCCAAAGCACAAATAGTGAATTTGTGGTCCGTAGTCGCTGCGACCACAACAATTTGTGCTAGCTACGCTCTTGACCAACAAGTATCGAAGACCCACGTTGACGCGAGCCCATTACCTCGCCTAAATTCCTACCCAATCGGCGTTGATCCTCTATTTGAAATCAACGCCGATTACCTTTCCCCACATCTTGGCCCCTGGAACCTTCACAAGATGAATCGCGCTCTCGCCGAGGTAACGACCTCACTTGTTGCGGACACCAAAGAATTCCAAGTTCCAACCTCCTGGGAAGATACCGAGTGGGCTGTCCCCGGCTTGCTCACCTCCCCAACCGATTTAATCCACGCCACTTTTGTGCCAGTTCACTACGAATCTGGCTATGCTTACCCACTGATTGTCTGGTTACACGATGACCGCGACAACGAGTCAGTCCTTCCTGAAATCATGGCTGGTGTAAGCACCCGCAACCACTTGGCCGTAGCACCAAGAGGTACTGTACAACGCGAAGAGAACTCATACTCTTGGCAACAAACCTCTGAAGGGATTGTTGCCGCTGAAGAAGCGATTTTTGACGCAATCGAAGAAGCAGCCGGTCAACTGAATGTCCATCCCGATCGTGTATTCATTGCCGGGCAAGGGACTGGCGGTACGATGGCGATGCGATTGGCCATGCGTCGTCCCGAGTGGTTCGCTGGGGTGATTAGCCTTGAAGGCCCCCTGCCCCGTGGTGAAAAGCCACTTAGTCGAGTTAACGAACTACGTGATCTGCCCATGCTGCTAGCCATCGGCGACGATACCAATCGTTACAGTGAAACGGAACTTTGTAAAGATATCAGCCTCCTCCACGCAGCAGGCTGCGAAGTCGGCATTCGTCAGTATCAAGGCGAAGGTGACATTGAAGGTGCCATGCTTGCAGATGTTGACCGTTGGATCATGCAGCTCATTCTTGGCTAGTTGCTAGCAATTTCATCCCTCCTTCTTCCCACGTTGACACCAGTCAAGTTGACTAGGTAAAAGCCATTTGGATTTCGGTGCGCAATCGGAATGCGCCTGTTAAGTTCAAGGAAGAACAACGTGGCCGAAGAAGACCTTTTACCTGATGAAGCAGCAAGCCCCAGCGGCCTTATGCAAAAGGTACAGGCCTGGGTCGGTGAATCCAAGAAACGTCGATTGATGATCGGGGCAGGTCTGATCACGCTTTCAGTCTTCACCACCATTGCATGGCTTGTATCCTCGCAGGCTGCTGCAGGTCCCGAGCCAGTAAAGATCGAAGAAGCCCTCCAAGCATTAGACATGGAGGATTACGATTTAGCTAAGTCACTTGTTGAGCAAATTCAAGAACAAGCGATCATTCTCCCGCATGAATACGGCGGACCTCTATTTGTGCTTGGCGCTCTTAAGTCTCACCGAGCTGAAAAGCAATGGTCCCCTGAGCGCAGAACCAATGAATACTACATCGCTTCCAAGTACCTCAACGAAGCACGGTTGATCGGATTTCCAGAAGAACGCTACACACAAGGAATCTATCTGCTTGGCAAGTCACTGATCAAAAGTCGGCAACTCACTCAAGGGACTTATTATCTTGAACTCGCTTTGGAAGAAGGGTCTGAAGATTCTGCTGACGCGAATATTCTCTTAGCAGAAGCTTATTTCTATAATCGGTCGCCTGATTATCAAGAAGCAATCAAACACTTGGATCAAGTGATTAGCTCTTCTGAATCGACGCCCTCGGAGCTTGATCTGGCTCACTGGCTTCGAACCGAGTCCTATCTTGTGTTGGGTAAGATCAAACCAGCATACGAATCACTTAATAAGATTTCAAATTCGTTTGATCCTGCTAGAAAGGCTTTGGTTACAGGGAAGTACCACCTATATCGATTAGAACAAGCAACCAAGTCGGGATCAGCCGAACCGCTCAAGCCAATATATGATCAAATCACAGCGGCTCTGAACGAAGCACGCCGGCTGGACAAGCTTGCTACGGCTATTTCCGCAGAAAGCGCGTTCCTGCTCGCCAAAGCATTCGAACTAATTGGTAACATCCCTGAGGCAATGAACGCCTATGGTGAAATCCGTCGGGCCAACCATGTAAGTCCAGCAGGGGCAGCTGCTTCGTTAGCAGAAGCTAATCTCCTCAAGCGACAAGGCAAATATGATCTAGCGCTGAATTCTTACCGACGAGCATTGGACTCGCTGAAGAATCAATCAAACTTCCAAAGTACGTTAATATCGATCCAAGAACTACAGAAGCAGTTCGTTCGGGCTCAAGAATCACTCATCGATGAGAAACAGTTCGCCATCGCCCTCCAACTAAACGAGCACGTCTTTCCTTTGATTAGCCATGTCAGTCAGACGCAAACGCGAGCACAAGCCTACGAAGCTTGGGGAGATTATCTGGGAAAGAAAGAAGGAGATAATCTCTCACTGAAAAAATACAAAAGTCAATCGAAACTACGATATCGACAAGCTGGTCAAGCTTACGAACGTCTTGCCGAAGCAAAGTATGCTAGCCCTGAATACGTCGATACCCTTTGGCGTGCCATCAATTCACACTACCGCGGTAATGGCTATACGAGCTCGGTCCGCTTATTGAATCGTTACCTTAAAGAGGAACCCTACCGCCACGAGGCGTTAGCTCTCTTGCGACTTGGTCAATCGTATCTTGCCCACGGAGATTATCCCCAAGCAGTCGAGAACTTGGAGGAATGCCTGGAATTCTATCCGACGGACGTCTCTAGCTATGAAGCAAGGCTTGTTTGCGCGAAGGCATACCGTTTGCTGAATGACTCAGAGAATGCTGAAAAACTTCTGCGAGAGAATCTTTATCTAAGCTCTCTAACCTACAAAAGCCCCGAATGGCGCGACTCTCTCTTCGAGCTTGGGAGACTGCTGGTAAACAATAAACGATATCAAGAAGCCATCTACGTACTTGAAGAAGCGACCGACCGTTACCCTGAAGAAGATCAAAGCTTGGAAGGACGGTATTTGATTGCAGAATCTTATCGGCATGCTGCCCAAGCACCACTCGAACGGTTTTACACGACAAAGCATATCAATAAAAAAGAAGAAGCTCGTGCCGAGGCAGACAGATTGTTCCTTAAGGCAACCGAGCAATATGCCATTGTCGAGAAGAAAATCAAGTTGCTAGCATCGGGTGAAGAACTTCACCGCGCCATGCTTCGCAACTGCTATGTCATGCGGGGCGAATGTCTCTTTGAACTAGAGCGATACGAAGAGGCAAGTGCCTCCTATAACTTTGCAGGATCCCTCTACCAGGATGATCCATTCATTCTTGAAACCCTCGTACAAAGTTCTCAGTGCTGGCGCCGCTTGCAACAGATCGAAAAAGCACATGCAAAGATTGAGCTAGCAAAAATCTTGTTGACGCGATTGCCTCCAGAGGCAGATTTTGTTAATTCCACTAATCGATCCCGTGAAAAATGGGTCGATTTACTCGATCGACTGTCACGCTACTGACTCACAGACTATGGCAATGCGAACCGAAAATTTGGCGAAGCTCATGCGACGCAAACGTGATTTGCTTGCGCAGATGCTCAAGGTCGGTTTACGCCAGCAAGAATTAATTGAGCAAGAGGGGATCACCGATCTGCTGAAGCTCCTATCCGCCAAACAGCAGCTCATAGATGCAGTTATCCAGACGGAACAAGCACTCAATGAGTTTCGAAATGAAGATCCTGAGCAAAGAGAGTGGAGCTCCGCCGAAGCCCGGGCAGCCTGCGCAAAAGATGCTGAGGATTGTCGTCGTCTCTATGAGCAGATTGTCCATTTAGAGACTGAGCAAGAAGAGAAACTATCAAATCGCCGCGACAATATTGCCACACAACTCCGTTCGATTCAATCGACTCAGTCCGTGCATAAATCATATCAACCACACCATCGTCCAGCGCCAGAATCGAAACCTCCCATTCCAATGACTGGTAACCATCAACCACCAGCTTCGCCAGGATCATTGGATCTAACCGCAGGTAACTAATTGAATTCGGATGAGCCAACCATCTCGACAACCTGAATCAAACAACCCGCAACAGCCGGCGGCGCCCGAACTCTCATTGTTCCATGGCGATCTCCAAGACAACGATTCTTCAAGTGAAGTGACACCACAACTCAATGAAGAATCAGTCGACTTAACTGCGTTACTAGACGCATGGGGATCTGCAACAAGCCGCCTTGAAAGGACCCACGCTTTACTACGCGACGAAGTGGCCCGACTAAGTAGCGAACTCGAAATCAAAAACCGAGAGCTTGCACGCAAGAATCGGCTTGCTGACCTGGGTGAGATGGCCTCGCACGTCGCCCACGAAGTTAGAAACAACCTTACTCCTGTTACGCTTTATCTAAGCTTGCTACGACGTCGGCTTACCGACGATCCGCAAGGTTTAGAAATCCTCACCAAGGCAGAATCAGGCTTCAATGCCTTAGGAGCTACCGTGAACGATCTCTTAAGCTTTAGTTCTCACCGCCAACCACAATGGGCTAACTTTCTCGTCTGCCAACTGGTTGAGGAAGTATGTGAATCACTTGCCCCACAGTTCGAAGCGCAAGGCGTAGAGATCGAAATTGATGTACCGCCGAACACCTCGCTATTTGCTGACCGTGAACTTATCCGGCGTGCCGTTCTGAATCTTACACTCAACGCACTGGACGTCATGCCAGAAGGTGGTGAACTAATCGTTACTTCCTATGAAAGCACGACTGGTTTTGAGCTAGAAATCGCAGATAGCGGTCCTGGCCTTTCTGACGAACAGCAAAAACGACTCTTCGAGCCGTTCTACTCGACGAAAGAGACCGGAACAGGATTAGGCCTCTCGGTTGTAGCCCACGCAGCAGAAGCGCATGGTGGATCGATTACCGCTATTAATTGCCCTGAAGGCGGGGCCGCTTTCACCTTGAAGATTCCACGTCGAGCAATGGGAGCCGCCGCGTGAGCGATAACGAATCAAACATGCCTGAACCTCGCGTGCTCGTTGTCGACGACCACGCATCTGCTCGTGCATCAGCCGTGGATGTGCTGCGACTTAGCGGTTACCAAGCCGAAGCATGCTCAAGCGGTGCCGAAGCCTTGCAACGCTTAGCTTCTGAAAGCTATCAGGTCGTCGTAACCGACCTACAAATGCCTGGCATGAGCGGGCTCGATTTGATTCGTGAAATCGAACGGCGTCGTACCCCGGTTCAAGTTCTCATGGTAACCGCCCATGCAAGCATCAACACCGCCGTTGAAGCGATGCAACTTGGTGCGTTTGATTATCTAGAGAAACCTTACGACGCAGATCGACTTGAAGAATCGGTCCGCCAAGCGGTCGAACGTGGCAATCTGGAATCTTCGGAAGGAGTTACTAGTACTAAATCGTCGTCTGACCAGCCGGTCATGATTGGCGATAGCCCTGCCATGCAACAATTACGCAGCCAATTAGCTAGAATCGCAGCTTCCGATGAAACCGTTCTAATTTGCGGCGAAAGTGGCGTTGGCAAAGAACTGGTTGCCCAAACAATCCACGCCTTGAGTGGCCGTGCTGAGAATCCGTTAGTCAGCTTGAACTGCCCTGTCCTTTCGGAACAACTCACCGAGAGCGAACTCTTCGGCCACTGTAGAGGAGCCTTCACAGGTGCGGATTCAGATCGCGTGGGTCGATTTGAACTCGCCGAACGAGGTTCATTATTACTTGATGAAGTAACCGAGATCGGTCTCTCACTCCAAGCAAAGCTACTGCGAGTACTTCAAGAACGCTGCTACGAAAAGGTTGGTTCTAGCGAAACAATTACAACCGACGTTCGTGTTCTTGCGACGACAAACCGAGATCTGACTACAGAAATTGCTGCAGGGCATTTTCGTGAAGACCTTTACTATCGCCTTGCTGTGTTGCCGATCCGAGTTCCCCCGCTTCGTGAACGGGGTGAGGATGTTATCCAACTGGCTGAGCACTTCCTTCGTGAAGCGGCTGCTCGTCAATCGCGTGAGCCACTAACGCTGCAAGCTTCGGCACGTGAACTGATGCTTGCCCACAATTGGCCTGGTAATGTCCGTGAATTGCACAATGTGATTGCTCGCGCCTGTGTACTGGTCGAAGGGCCTAGTATCAATGCAAATACGATCAGAGGCTGGCTGCGACAAGATGAAACTATACAACCTGAAATCAACTCGGTTGATACTGACAACAAAACAACGCCTGAAGCTTTGCCAGTGGGAACTAGTCTGGCAGAGATGGAAAAACAGATGATCTTGGCAACTCTCGCAGAGTTCGAAGGTCATCGGGCAAAGACCGCTGAGGCTTTAGGCATTGGTGTTCGAACCCTTAGCGGAAAGTTACGCGATTATGGCGTAGCCCCGAGGGGAGTGGCACCGGAAGCTGCTTCACCAAGAGAGGAGAGCATCAGCCGCGCTGCATGAAGACTTTGCTGCTAGCAGCAATCCTTGCCGATCCCTTTCGGCAAAAGTTGCCGTACGCTTGCCAAGACAAATACCACAACTACCAAAACCCCGCAGTTTCGCATGCTTCGCAAGTTTGGCACGCGGGCTGCTTTGTCATGTCCCCATCATAAAAACCATGACGCTAGGATCACGCCATGTTAACCAATCTGTTTAGCAACTCGACGCTTCCCATGCTTGAGCATGTTGTGCAGTTTACGCAAGCACGGCACGGCGTGCTGGCAGGTAACATTGCGAACCTTAACACTCCCGACTATAAGACTCGCGACCTTTCGGTTGATATGTTTCAAACGAGCCTCAAGAAAGCTCTTGATGCGAGTAGCAAACCGCAAAGTCGTGGCGAAGCCGATTTGCTTCGTGAGCGTGGCTTAATTGCTTCGCAAACAGCAACTTCGCATGGCACGATGCCAGAACACGAAGCATACGCCGACGTGCGAGAGTCGATGAAGAGCATTCTCTTTCACGACGGCAGCGACGTGAGCATGGAAAAACAGATTACCGAGATTTCAAAGAACCAAAGCCAACATACGTTGGCAATTCGTTTGATGTCGTCACAGTTCAATCAACTGCGGGCCGCCATCAGCGAGCGTGTTGTTTAGACACAACGGATAAGTTCAACCGGAAGGAGCCGGTCGCATGTTTAGTAGTATCGACATAAGCACAAGCGGACTTGTGGCACAAAGGACAAGATTGGATGCAATTTCCTCAAATCTTGCCAACATGTCTACGACGCGAAATGAGCAGGGGCAATCGGTTCCCTACCGCCCGCGTTACGTCACATTTGTAACAAGCGAAGATATGAAGACACCTTCAGGTGGTGCGGGCGTAGAAGTCGCTTCGATCGAGCAATCCTACGCTCCACCAAATATGAAACACGAACCGGGCCATCCTGATGCAAACTCTGAAGGAATGGTCGCTTATCCTGCTGTGGATATGACAACCGAGTTCGTTAACGCCCTGGAAGCGACACGTGCCTACGAAGCAAACATCGGCGTTATTGAAATCACCAAAGATATGGCTCAACAATCGTTACAAATCATTGCATAACTATCCAGTTAACTGACTAGGCAACTACCCATGTCCTCCATTCAACCAACTTCCGGATTGCAATCGCTTAATAGCGTCAAGCAAATCGGCAACGTCACGACGGTCGGCAACGGAATGCCGTCCGCAAAGGCGGATGGGGTGTCTTCGTTTAAAGATCTGCTTGTCAGTTCGATTGAAAACGTTAATGGAATGCAGCAGCAGGCGGACAAGGCGGTTGAGGCATTGTTCACTGGTGAAGAAATCAATCCAGCAGAGGTATTAACCGCTGTGCAAAAAGCAGACATGGCATTTCGTATGACCATGCAAGTTAGAAACAAACTGATGGACGTTTACCGAGAGATTCAGGAGATTCGAATCTAGTCGGGCGTCTACCCCTTTAGGAAGAACCGCGGGACGAAATGGATTTCGTTAACCAAACCTTCGATCAACTACGCGACCTATTCGCATCGATGACCCCTGGCGCTCGCTTGACGGCAGGGCTTTTGATGGTGGTTGTTGTCGTGAGTCTAGGCTTCTTAGTGCAACAGGGCACAACGGGCCCCGACGAATACCTTTTCGGTGGCGAGCCAATCGCGGCGAGCCAGATTGCTCGCATGGAAGCAGCGATGGCATCCGCTGGGCTAAATGATTTTGCCGTCGAAGGCAACCACATCAAAGTCCCACGTGGTCAAAAGTCAGCCTACATTGCTGCGATCGCCGATGCTGGCGAACTACCACCGGACGTCTTCAACATGATGGATAAAGCTCTCGATAAAGGGAGCATCTTTGATAGCAGTGCGGTTAAAAAACAACGCCTTAAGGCAGCTCGTGAGCAGCAACTCTCACTAATCATCAAACAGATGCCTTGGGTCGAGAACGCCATGGTCCTCTACGATGTTCAGGAAGAGCGCGGATTACGCGCCGTCCGGAAAGCTTCTGCTTCGATAAGCATAATGCCAGCCGTAGGTGAAACCATCACATCAGGCCGATCTCGCAATCTCAAAAGCATGGTTGCCAGTGCTCATAACATTCCCATTGAGAATGTATCGATCACGAACCTTGGAAATGACAACCTAATGGGTGGTGATGGCATCTCGCCAGAGGACTTTGACAATCCACTATATGTCACCAAAGCAAAAGTAGAACGTGATTTACGTGACAGCATCATCAACCAGCTTAGCTTCATTCCTGGTGTGCGTGTAGAAGTAAGTGCTGTCCTAAACAAAACCTCCATGAAACGGACCGTACAGGTCAAACCTGAGAAAGAGACAGCACTACTCAAAAAGCAAGAGACGACGGAGAAGTCGAAGAGAATCAGCATGGGTCCTGGAGGTACACCAGGAGTGGTTGCGCAGGGACCTGGTCGCGATGGTTTAGAGCAACCTTCTCAACCACAAAACACAGACGATGACTCAACCGAACAGATCATTACTGACAGCGTAGTTGGAACAACTACTACTGAAGAAGAGACTGCCGCCTTCGTTACCGAACGAACCGAAGCGAGCATCGCAATTCCGCAGTCTTATGTCGCGACTGTCTTTAAGAAGCAAGAACTCGACAAAACGGGAACCGAGCCTGAACAGGTCACCCCTGAGCAATTACAACAGCTTGAAACAACTATCAAGACCAACGTTGAGAACATCGTTCAGCCACTCTTGGCTAAGTTAACACTTGGGGAAAATGAATACGATCAAGCGAAGGTTGTCTTCTATCACGACCTACCTCCCGCTGAAATCCCTGCCCCTTCGATGGCATCGAACGCCCTGGGTGTTCTAAGTAGTTATGGCAATACGCTTGCGATGGCAGGCGTGGCGCTAATGAGCTTGGTCATGATTCGTTCTATCGCCTCAGGGAGCGGTGGTGGCACAGGTCCTAACGGTTCTGGTGCTATTCAACTATCCGGAGCAGGTGCTGGAAGCTCTGGTGGCGTCTCACTCGCCGGCGATGAAGAAGATGACGATGAGCGAGAACGTCTCACGCTTCGCAAAGCAGAAACCTTGAAAGACGACCTAGCAGAGATGGTAGCCAGCGATCCAGACGCCGCGGCTGAGATTCTTAAATCGTGGATAAGCAGCTCCGCATAATCACGACATTTACTCCGAATTTGATCCAATTCCTATTCCATTAGAAAACTGACAACGTGCCAACGAAACAAGAAAACTCGATACGCAAAGCTGCGATCTTTGTCCGTGGACTCGACAAAGCCTCGGCAGAAACTTTGTATTCACGCATGTCAGCCGTTGAAGCAGACCAACTTCGTCAGGCAGTTCGTAATCTAGGCACATTCCACAAAGAAGAGCAAAGCTCCGTGGTCGATGAGCTGCGTCGTGGCCAAGAAGAGCAACAAGCAGAACGATCTTCGCTCTATGATGATCGCGAAGGGGTTGCGTTGGAAATCGGATCTGAAGCAATTCATGCACCATTAACAAAAACAGTGAAGAAGGCTCTGGATCTCCCCGACGATCCAAACGAATGGTTTAGCTGCATTGGCCAAGCAGAACCTGCCGCTGTTGCCAGCTATCTATCATCTGAACAACCACGGACGATTGGCCTTGTCCTGTCGTACATCCCACCCGACTTAGCAGCAAAAGTACTCGCTGAGTTTTCGGAGGATCAACAAGCCAAGATTCTGCTCCAACTAGCTTCACTGGGAGAAGCTGATCCGACCAGCGTGCGCGTTATTGCGACTGGTTTGTCGAGCTGGATTAAACGTCAGCAACAAGATCAGCTTGTTCGGGCAAGCCGACTCTCTTCGGTCCAAGCAATCCTTTCAGCAGTCCCCGATTCAAATCGAGGATCGATTGTTGAACGACTTCAAGAAGAGGAACCTACCTTAGAGTTAGTTCCCCCTGCGACAAAGACTGTCGACATTGCAGAACTGAAAGAAGAAGTTCAGGCACAACCAGCAAACAGACAGCCTCAAGCACCTGTGGCATTGCCAGCTAAGCCGAGAAAGCCACGTTCTCAACTCTCTTACCAACGTTTGCACAATGCTGATGCGGAGACATTAACAATGGCATTGGCAACGCTACCCAACCGTCGAGCTATGCTCGCTTTGGTAGAAGCTGACGATAAGTTGGTAGGAAAAATCAAATCAAAGATGCCACGTCGCTTGACCAAGTCGTTTGACGCTCGACTGATGAAGTTCGCACCTGCTTCTCTTCTGGAAATTGATGAAGCAAAGAACGATTTTGCAATGGCCGTTGAAAAAATATTGACGCTGCGTAAACGATCAACGAGGAAGGCGAGCTAAAGGCCCTACATGGCGACTATCATTCGAAATCAATCGAACCACGAAGCCCGCGCAGGAGATGCTACGCGTCCGGTCTCGTACACATTCCGCGAAATGGCTTTGCAAGGGGATGATTACATCCAGCAAATCCGTATCGAAGCAGCCAAGATCATACATAAAGCCAAAGAAGAAGCCGACAAAATTCGTCAGAATGCAGAGCGCGAAGGTCGCCTCAAAGCAACCGAGCAGATGGATAAACTGCTGAATGAAAAATTGCATATGCGTATGCAAACCCTTTCACCTGCTTTGGACGAAATGGTTTCACAGCTAGACGAATCGCGTGGTGAATGGCGTTCCTATTGGGAACAGAACGCCCTACGAATTTCAATCGCTATCGCTGAGAAGCTAATCCAACGTGAGCTGAAAGAGACTCCACAAATCTCGCTTAAATGGATTCGTGAGGCGTTGAAGTGTGCTGCAAATTCATCAGAAGTGCAAGTTCTCCTCAATCCTCACGACTATCAGAATCTGATGGATCAAGTAGAAACCCTAGCCAATAACCTAAGCCCACTGAATGAAACCAAGATCGTTGCGGATGACTCGATCGAACAAGGTGGATGTGTGGTCAAAACGAAATACGGTGAATTCGACATGCAACTCTCATCGCAACTAGAACGACTCCAAGAGGAACTCAGTTAATCCCCCCTAAGCAAGATGATGGATCATCCTGCTACAACCAGTAAACCGACAGTTAAGCAATGGATCTGCTTGAACAAATCAACGACGCGAACTCCGTTGCCATGCAAGGCAGCGTTGTCGAAACGGCGGGCCTCATGGCCACGGTTGCCGACTTCCCTGCGCCCGTTGGTGCTTTGGTTGAGTTTGTCAACAATGATCCACGCGCCGACCGTCGTCAGCCACTCTATGGGGAAGTCGTCGGATTTCGTGGTCAGTTGACCATGGTTTCGCCTTATGGAAATCTAACAGGTATTCAGCAGGGTCATCGAATCAAGCTCGTTCGCTCAAAGAAGACTTTGGCAGTTGGTGATGAACTACTTGGAAGAATCTTGAACGCACAAGGCCGTGCCATTGATGGCAAGCCGCGTCCTTCGCTGCGCGATAGAGCTTCGCTTGAAGGGTCAGCTCCTAACCCCCTCAACCGCCCCCGTATTGATGAGATCCTCACCACAGGGGTACGTGCTATTGATTCATTAATAACCTGTGGCAAAGGTCAACGACTTGGAATCTTCGCTGGTTCAGGTGTCGGTAAAAGTACCATGATGGGGATGATGACACGCTATTCATCGGCGGATGTCATCGTTATTGGCTTAGTAGGCGAGCGGGGCCGCGAAGTTAATGAATTCCTACAGCGTGACCTTGGACCCGAAGGATTACGAAGAAGTGTCGTTGTCGTCGCAACCAGCGATGAACCACCTTTGATGCGATTACAAGCTGCTTCTACGGCGACTGCCATTGCTGAGCACTTCCGCGATCAGGGTAAGAACGTCTTACTCATGATCGATTCGGTTACACGTACCGCTCTGGCAAGTCGTGAGATTGGACTCGCCGCGGGCGAACCTCCAACGACACGCGGGTATCCGCCGTCCACTTTCTCGTTACTTCCCAAGTTAGTTGAAAGGGCTGGTCGAAACGACAAAGGGAGCATCACCGCTTTCTACTCGGTTCTTGTCGAAGGAGATGATCCTAACGAGCCAATCGTCGATACGATGCGAGGCTTACTGGATGGTCACCTCTGGCTCAATCGTAAAATCGCTTCACGCGGCACCTACCCAGCAATCGACATCCCTCAGAGCATCAGTCGACTCATGACGGAAATTGTTGATGAACGACATCAACAGTCGGCGCTCCTGATTCGCCAATTGCTGAGTGCTTTGGAAGAGAATGAGGATCTGATTTCAATCGGAGCGTATCGGCCAGGAGCAAACAAGATTCTGGACGCAGCGGTAGCTCTACGTGACGACCTAAACAAGCTTCTGCGTCAATCAACGAATGAGAGCTTGAGCTTCAATGAAAGTGAGACGGTAATCAAATCAGTCGCAGAGATGGCGGCTAACTTGATTGCCTTACCAGGCAATGCAACTGCGCCAAGAATGCCCGGCCTAGCATCTCAGCCCAGCATGCCAACCAATACACCAACCGTTGCCTAACAAGAGATATTGTTAACCAATGAAGCCTTTCCAACCACGATTCGCCATCGTCTCTCGCATCCGCGAGAACGAACGTGACGCCAAGCGACAAGCTTTGGCGGATGCTTATCGTGCGGAATCAATCCTGCGAGACCAGAAAAATGCTTTGGAAACGCAGATTGCCGAGGTGCTGGAACTGCGTCGTCAAGTTACTCATGCCAAGAAGCTCCAGCCGAGCATCTTGATGACATCCCAACGACATGAACACGACCTACGAGCTCAAGTACAAAAAATCGAAGACGACATGGATGCAGTTCGCGAAGAAATCGGTCGCCGCCAACAAGATTTGATATTGGCCGAAAAAGAGGTACGAACCCTAGAGATACTGAACGAACGTCGAGAAGCAGAACATCGCATCGCGGAAGAACGTGAACGACAAAAACAACTCGACGAAGTCGCTTCACGGAGATATTGGCAACAACAGAACACCCAGGAAGTTTAATCTTTGGAGTAATTACCAAGGAACCCAAACATGCGTTTTCTCTTAGCTCTTATCGGATATCTTTCCACGGCAACCGTCATCGCTGCCGCTGTCGGCTTGGGATATGTATGGCAATCGGAGCAATTGAACGATGAGAAGATGTTTAAGATCGTCGCCTTATTCCATGATATCGACTTAGACTCACTTGATGAAGAAGAAACACTTCCCGAGCAAGAAGTCGTTGATGAAGCAGAGCCTTCAATCCGCGAGACCGAGAAGACTCGTCAACTGATGATGCTCAACCATGATGTGAAAATTGAGTCACTCAAGCGAAGTCAAAATGAATTTAATTTTATGCTTTCTCAGCTATCCAAAGAACGTGATCGTTTTGACGAGATGGCAAAGGAGTTGAATCAAGGACTTGAGCAAGAGAAGAAGAAAGCGAGCGAAGAAAGCGTACAGAACGTCGTTCGTGACCTTCAGAGCGTTAAGCCAGATATTGCCAAGGAGCTACTCCTGAAATTCCTTGCCGGCCCGAACAGCAACCCAGAACAGAAACAAAAAGGACTGGAAGAAGTCATCAGACTCATGAGTGCCATGCCGGTCGATACGCTTCAAGGCATCCTCAAGAAATTCCAAACCGAAGAAGAGTTAGCTCAGTTGCACGAAATCCATCAGCTGATGCTTAAAGGTGGCCCACGTGAACGCGCAATCACGGAAGTCCTGGACCAACTTTATCGGAAATAACCAAAGAGTTTTTGACATGAGCAATCAGCTCCCTATCAATCCAACACCTACCTCGCCATTGTCTCTTGGGAAAGAGATCAGCAAGGAAAGTCCACGGGTATTGGAAATTGATGACTCTTTCCGTGAGGAATTAAACGACGTTCTGACCAGCGTTGCTGAACCACCAACGAAGCCTCGTTCAGAAGAATCAAACACCTCTGAAGAGCGTGATTCAAAGGTTGAGAAGCCCGAGGTTGAAAAGAATCAACGTAATCCTGACAGTAAAGATTCCCCATCGGATGAGACTCATCAAACGAGTGATTCGACATCGGTTACGCCAGAAGCTGAAGAGCCTGATAGTTCACCCTCTATAGAGGAAGGTCTGGAGCAGACAGACGGACTCGATAATCAGTTCGACCCAACACAGGTTGTTGATGACTCTGCTACAACAGTTACTGACATTTTGGTTGAACCTGAAATCGCCACAGAAACTACAGAACAACTCAACCTATCCGATAATGAAACGCTCAATATTGAGGTAGTCAAAACTGAGCAAAAGACAGCCAAAGAAGATACACCCACTTTAGTACAGAGTGAAACGGTTGATCCCCTCGTATCGGAAGTCAACACGATAAGCGAAGAAGCGGAAATCGCCGTTGAGGATGAATCCACCATTGATGAAGTTAGTTATGGTGAAACAGAAACGAGTCCGGATGCCGAAATCGGTACGACGGATGAAGTTTTCGAGATAACTGAAACACAATCAGAAACAGCTACAAACTCATCAGCTGCAAACACGGCGGCTGTGAATGCTGCGGCTTCACAAGCTTCCAATAGCTCTCCTTCCAAGAAGGGTGAAGTAAGCACAAACACTATTGAACCTCTAGTTGAAAGCAATTCTGATACTACGGAATCAATTTCTACTGACGAACAACCACCACTCAATCAACCAATCCAGGCTACCTCAACCGATAACCAAGCTCTTGATTCATCAGCTGATTCCGAAAACACCATTGATCTCGAAGCGATTGATGATTCAGCGACAAGCGAGATTGAAAATCAAAACAGCACAGGTGACCGACAAGTCGATCGGCTGAGTGAGAGCCGCGCAGCTCGGCAAACCGACACAGGTGCACCCCGAGTCGATCCGGCACGTTTCGTTTCGCGAGTGGCAAAAGCCTTTGAGTCAGCCCAGCAAAAAGGTGGTCCCATTGAGATTCGGCTTAGCCCCCCCGAGCTTGGCTCACTTCAAGTCCGACTGGAGGTTAAGGAAGGTGTCCTAACCGCGTCGCTTGAAACGGAGAACCAAGCCGCAAGGAACGCCATTCTTGACAACCTACCTGCTCTTCGCGAACGCCTTGCCGAACAACAAATCCGAATTGAAAAATTCGACGTCGATGTCCGCGATGACTCGAATCCTTCGGACGGTTGGCAACAACAATCTGAACAGCAAGGTGATCGAGAAGCACAAGCAGACCGTGATCGCCACGCGCCCCTACCAGAGACTAAATCGGAAGCCGATTCAGAAGAATCGATTCCTGCCCAATCAACGATACAGCTACCAAACAACGGCATCAATTTGGTTGCCTAATTAGCAGCATTTAAGTCAGGACGGATCCATGACACAAATCAATAGCGACAACTTAGTTGCCGGCAACTCGGGCAACATCGGAGCGAGCAATTCGATTGAGAATCTCGACCTGGATGTCTTTCTCACGCTCATGCTCGAAGAGTTGCAGAACCAGGATCCGCTTGATCCGATGGATAATGACCAATTGCTAAATCAAATTGGCCAGATCCGTGAAATCAGCGCTAACGACAAACTGACAGAAACCCTTGATTCGGTATTGCTTGGGCAAAACGTTTCAACCGCTGCGAACTTAATCGGAACCGAAGTGGAAGCACTCACCGATCGTGGTCAACGTGTCGTGGGTGCTGTACAGCAAGTTTCAATCAACGAAGGCGAACCGATTCTTACGCTCGCAACTGAGCCAACCGCTCGTTCAAGCACGGATGACGGCAGCATCGAAGCGGGCAACTATACCTACGAGATCACCTGGGAGGCTGAGGGAACCATTCTCAGCGTCACCGTCTCGGCTGACACGGAATCGATGGATGATTTCCTTGGTTCGATTCGCTTGGACAACCTGCCTGAAACTAACGTACCGAAGACCGTCTACCGGTCTGACAACAATGGTAGTGGCGAGCTAAAGAAGATTGGGGTTCTTCCTGGCGAGACCACTGCCTTTACCGATCAATTGGGGGATGACGAACGAAGTGCGGAAGAGATTCCTGCCTCGCGTCAAATACTTCGATTCGCCGATGCGGTCGAAGTCCGGTTAAGTAATGTCTCGACGGTCGAGACGTTGCGATAACAGCATCATACACAATCGTTACCTAAATTTAAAAAGCGAGGAACGCCATGGGTCTTCAATCAGCAATGACCACAGCCCTTACGGGTTTGCAAGCCTCTGAAACTGCCATCGACGTCATTGGTAATAACATTGCCAACTCCAATACGGTCGGCTTTAAGTCTTCGGACGTGGTTTTCGTTACCCAGTTCCTACGAACTCAATCAATTGGTTCCGCACCGAACGAATCGAGCGGTGGTACGAACCCACGTCAGGTCGGACTGGGTGTGAAAGTTTCACAGATCGCGCCGGACTTCTCGCAAGGTACGGTTGAAATTAGCTCCAATCAACTCGACTTGGCTATCCAAGGCGACGGTTTCTTGGTCGTCCAAGGTTCGCAGGGGGAACCACTTTATACGCGGAATGGTCAGCTTGGTTTGAACTCGGAGAACGAGATCGTTACCACAGGTGGCCAGAAGCTGCTCGGTTATCGAACGAACGATGACTTTAGTCTCGATACCTCGAATGTCGTTCCATTAGAGATTCCTCTAGGTGCAGAGCGGGTTGCTCAAGCGACCTCGACTGCGAACTTTGCGGGGGTGCTTAACCCGACTGTCGAAGCAGGAACTCTACCAGGAACCATCGAATCAGAGATTTTGGGTGATGGAAGTATTGAGCGTCCTGACGACACTCCTCCAGCACTATCAGCATTTATTGCTGCACCAAGCCCGGCGACTGGTGCTGAGACCACTGCTGGCGGCGGTTTGACAGCAGGTACCTACCAATACAGAATTGCTTGGATTGATGCAAATGGCCAAGAGACGACCGTCTCTAGCGCCTTTTCGGTCAACGTTACTACAGGTGATACGATAGACCTTTCTAGTCTACCTGCGGGCGCAGCTGAATTTGATAGTTGGGCGATTTATCGAACTGAAGTAGGTGGTAGTAACTACTTTAAGGTGGCTGATGTCCCCTTCACAGGAGGACCAACCTTTCAGGATACCGTATCGGACGCAACGCTTATCACAAACCAAGCATTGGTTGATACAGCGATCGATAATGGAACCTACAGCTACTATGTGACTTACTTTAATCCAAGCAGTGGAGGAATTGAGTCTCTTCCATCTGATGTTATTGGGCCGGTTGCGGTTAATGATGATACCGGAAGTGCCCGCCTTGATTTATCAGGCCTTTCTCAACCAACCGATCCGAACTTCACTCAAGTAAAGATCTATCGAAACCTATCAAATGATCCAAATGCCTTTCACCTTGTCGATACAATCGCGTCGTCATCGGTTGGAGTAGCCAATGCAAGTTACATCGATAAGACTCCAAGCAGCGTGGTCGCTACTGGCGACAGCCTAGATTTTGATGGTCCACGTGCCTTAGGTGGTACTTTTCTTGTCGATATTGTGACACGTGAAGGATCAACTTACCCTAATCTTTTCCAAGAGGGGACGCTGAGCTTTACCGGTCAGAAGGGTGGATCTGACTTATCGTCAAAAGATTTTGAGATTACTTCCACGACAACAGTCCAGGAACTTCTCGAATTCATGCGTGATTCACTTGGTCTTCAAGATACTTCTAATGTCCCCGACACACCATTTCCAATTGGCGCTGGAGACATTCAAATTAACACCGATGGTCAGATTGTGGTTACTAGTAACTTTGGTGAAGAGAATGCCGTCGATATTTCTCTTACGGCATTCCAGCTACAGCCTACTGGATCACAAACCCAACAAACTATCCCAGTTGTATTCTCTGAAGTTCAGCCTTCAGCAAATGGCCCAGGTACTACCAGCGAATTCTTGGTCTACGATTCGTTGGGATCTCCTCTTTCTGTACGAATGACAACGGTTTTGGAGGAATCAACTAGCGATTCAACAACCTATCGTTGGTATGCGACAAGCGGCGATAGTAGCCCTGTTGCACCCGACCAAACTACGGTAGTTGGTAATGGAACTTTGGTCTTCAACAGTAATGGAGATTTAATCAGTTCTCCAAGTAATCGAATTAGTGTCTTTCGTGAAGCGACAGCCAGCCAATCTCCACTCGAAGTAGAACTTGACTTCTCAACAGTTACTTCACTCGCCGAAACAAACGCTGCAGGGCAGCCGATCAGCAGCTTCAGCATGACAAGCCAAGATGGTTTCCCGCCTGGTGTTCTGACTGACTTCATCGTTACTGAAAGTGGCTTAATTCAGGGCCAGTTTAGCAACGGTACCCAACGAACGTTGGGGCAAGTCGTTATGGCGAGGTTTGCTAACAACCAAGGTCTTAGCCAAGTCGGTGACAGTCTTTTCACGGCAAGCGTGAACTCAGGTGAAGCCTTTATCGCTGAGCCAGGGACCAATGGTCTTGGAAGTATCACCGCGGGTGCGGTTGAACTATCAAACACAGACATTGGACAAGACTTGGTCGAAATGATTCTCGCCCAAACCCAGTATCAGGCTGGGTCGCGAGTAATTTCAGCGGCTCAAGAGCTACTAGACGAACTTCTAGCCCTTCAAAGATAAGCAGGAATGACGAAGAAATCGCCCTTTGACACACGTCCGTAAGCTACGTTTGGGTCGGGATTGGGCTACATGAGTAGCTCAATCGATCCCCTTGTGAGGAATGTAACGATGATCCGACTCAATCGACTCGACGGTGAACCGTTCGTGCTAAACGCCGAGCTCATCAAGTACGTCGAATCGCGCCCGGATACATTCATAACCCTTACAACCGGAGATCGGATCGTTGTTACTCAGACTCCTGAACAGGTGTTGCAAAACGCTTTGGAGTACCACCAACTGAAGCAGCTGATTCCATCGCCTAATAAATCCACGACGTAACCCTATCAGACAGAACGCCTAGACGACTACCATGGACATCGCAACCGTAGCAGGAATTGTGATCGCAATTGGGCTGATCCTCTCATCAATTGTGATCGGGGGCGGTAGCTTTATTTCATTCTTTGACGCACCCTCCGTAATGGTGGTGTGCGGTGGAGCGGTCGCAGCTACGTTGATTTCTTTCCCGCTACCAAACTTCCTCAGCGTATTTGGCGTGATGATGCAAACGTTGTTCTGGAAGGTCTCTCCGATCAATAAAATCGTTGAACAGATTGTCAGCCTTGCTGAAACAGCACGAAAGGATGGTTTGCTTGCCCTCGAAAGTCGTGTGGCTGAGGTCGAGGATGACTTTGTTAAGCTTGGCATCCAGATGGCCATTGATGGCACGCGTCCGGAAGTGATGGAAGACATCATGCGGACCGAGATCGATGCCGTAGCCACGCGTCACTCAAACGGCAAGGCCTTGTTTGACTGCATGGGTCGATTTGCTCCTGCCTTTGGGATGATCGGCACGCTGATGGGCTTGGTGATTATGCTTGGCGACATGAGCGACCCCTCAAAGATTGGTGCCGGTATGGCGGTGGCGTTGCTGACGACGCTCTATGGAGCGATCGTATCAAACGTCGTTTTCCTACCACTTGCCGAAAAACTTGGATTCGTAAACAAAGCTGAACTCCTCACCATGGAGATTGCACTTCGCGGAATCCTTGCAATTCAATCAGGTGAGAACCCACGTGTGATTGAGCAAAAACTGATGACCTTTGTACCGCCAAAGCAGCGTCCAGCTGAAGATGCGGCTTAGTAATAACGACAAGCTACCGAAGATATCGCTTAACCCTCCACTAACTATCAACAATTGAGACAGCCCTATGGATCAAGAAGAAGATAGTGGTGGTGATATCCCAGAATGGGTGGTGACGTTTGGTGACATGATGTCCCTACTGCTCGCCTTCTTCATCATGCTCTTTTCCATGAGCGAGATGAAAAAGGATGAGAAAAACAAAGCGATGCTTGAATCGATACGCCGAGCTTTCGGACATGAAGCCTCGATGGAATCCATAATTCCTGGTAATGCTCCACCCCGAAACTCCATGATGCAATCGATTGCCAGCATGGGACGGGCTAAGCGCAAAGATACGATGCGAGGTGGTAACAAGATTAAATCGGTCACAGGCGAAAGCAAAATGGTGCGTACCATTCGCCCTGGCCTAGATACGACCGTCGGTGGATTGATCTTCTTTGAAGAAGACTCCGCCGGAATACGAAATGAATCCAAACAGCGTCTCCGAGAGATTGCTAACCAAATACAAGGGAAACCTCAAAAGATCGAAGTCCGCGGTCATGCCTCGCGTAAGCCGTTAGCCGACTCCGATCATTGGACAATTGCTCACGAGCGGGCGGTAAACGTCATGCAAGAGCTAATTGCGATGGGGATTTCCCAAGAAAGAATCCGCGTTTCATCAGCAGGTTCTTTCGAGCCCTTGGATACCAAGGTTGGAGAAGAAAACCGTAAACGAAACGCCCGAGTAGAAGTCCTCATGTGGGACGAAACCTTTGCAGATAACTAAGCTTGCTATCAAGCGAAAAATGCCGAGTTAAGCTATGTCCGAAGAAGTAATACAAGAAGAAACACCCAAGAAAGGCCTAGGCATGATGGGTCTCGTCAAAGCAGTTGGCTTTGTCGGTATTCTGGTTGTCGTAGAACTTGTTGCTGCATCGATGTTTCTTCCTTCGGCTGAAGAAACAGAAGACCTTGCACGCAAGCTAGCAGTTGCCTCGAAGGGTGAAGAGGTATCCGAAGACCCAGAAGCAAGCGAAAGTACCCTTGATCCATTAGAAGAGACCGTCGAAGTCGAATTAGTTGGCGATAATATTACCAGGTTCAATCCAGATTCTGATAAAACACTAAACGTCGACTTCTTAGTATTTGGCGTTGTGCTAGCAACGGAATCGGACGCTTTCAATACGGCGTTTGAAAAGAACAAGAGTCGGATCCGCGAGCAGATTGTCATGACCATGCATGCAGCGAAAGCAACGGATCTTAGCAGTCCGGGTCTGGGCTTGATAAAAAGGCAAATTCTTGAGAAGACAAACCGCGCACTAGGCAAGCCATACATCAATGAAGTCATCTTTACGAAGATAAACTTCGTAGAACGGTAGGCTTACGCCTGAGATAATAGCCACAAATACCTACTCAGCTGCAGGGATGCGAGTATGAGCGACAATTCCGATCCACTCGATCAAGATGAGATCGAGAAGCTCTTAAGCCAGACGGGCGCAGGTCCATCGGACAAGGCATCTAGCGATACTGGCGCAGAATCAACTGCATCCGAGAATAGCGGCTCTGGAGGCGAGGCCTTCGGTATTCCTCCAGCTGAACTTGATCAAAACGAGATCGAATCGCTTCTGACGATTCCGAAAGAAGAGCAGAAAAAAGTACAACCGGGCATTTCTACCAACGATGTGGAACTGCTTTTAGATCGAGCTCAAAACGCCATCGATTCTCTCAACAGTCCTGGAACGGAATTGCCTCCTGGCGTCAAACCTTTCCATCTGGAAGACTTTGGGGGCACCCCTGCTAATGAACATCAAGCGACCATTGAACTCGTTCGAGATGTTCAGCTCGATTTGAAGATTGAACTTGGCCGCACTAAGATGACGCTTGAAGATGTGCTGCGTCTGCAAAATGAAACCGTCATTACGCTCGATAAGCTGGCTGGTGATCCAGTCGATGTCTACGTGAACGGACGTTTGATTGCCTGTGGCGAGGTTTTAGTCCTCAATGACAACTTCTGTGTTCGAATCACGGAACTGATCGTTGGTGATAGTGCGGTCGCCTGATTGAAAACAAAGTTGCTAGCAACGTTTCTAGTGCTAGCGTTTTTTCTTGTCCCGGTTGGTCTGGCTTCCAACTTGAGCTTTTTCTATAGATTTCTCCAAGGAAACTGGCGCAAGGATTGTGCCTAATGGTTCGTTGGAGATGCCAGCATGGATGTAGCTCGTTGCTTACTACTTTGTCTACTTGCCTTACTTTCGTTGACGGCAAGTGCAGACGAAACGATTCGACTCTCGTCGTTTGATCGATTCCGACCTACGGGATCGGCCCAATCATCCACCCACACGAGTCACGGTCCTGCTGGCTTGCCATCGCAGCGACAAGTCGTAGCGGAACCTGCCCCGGTTCTTCCGACAACGTTTGTTGTTAACGAAACAGCAAAACCTGAACTCCCCGATTTGGAATCGGATTCGACTCCGATCGAGACAGTTACGTTTGATTCCAAGGCATCGAAAGATCCGTTGCAACAAAAGTTGAATCAACTGCAACAAGAGAACGCTACGGCTAAACAAGAAATCGACGCCATCGTCACCAAAATTGAACAACCACAGCAAGCTGTTCCTGCTGTAAAGTCTCCTGCCACGGAACCGGTCGCGGTAAGCCAATCAAAAGCAGACAACCGTCGACTAAGCTTCAGCACGACATCTGATCCCTCAGCAATAACGACTTCTTCGAAACGAAATTCACCCTATACCGAGATGCTCTCGTGGCGACCGACAGCGGAATCACTTACCACAATGGGTACCGGTTTATCGATTGTTCTTGGCCTGATGATGATTTGCATCTGGGTGTTAAAGCGAAGCATGCCAAAATCTTCACGCGTTTTGCCGCAAGAAGTTGCCGAGGTGCTAGGGAAGGTTATCCTCTCGAATCGCCGCACGGCTCAGTTACTCAAACTTGGCAACAAACTGCTTTTGGTCTCGGTCACACCCGACGGTGCTGAAACTTTGGCTGAAATCACTGACCCTGAAGAGGTGCAACAGATTCTCCTCTTGAGCGATCAAGCTCAGGGACGTGGTTCCAACGCTGAATTTGAAAAGGTCTTCCAGCAACTCGCCAATGGCCCTGCGGCAGAAGGGTTTCTTGGCAACGAAGCTCCCGAGCTGGAAGAGACCGATTACGACCCTCGGTACGACAATCCTGACAGCGTTCACTACGACGCACAACGGCTTGCTGCTGCGTATGCTAATACACCTGGAGGCCGATCGAATGCTGCATGATTATCTACGGCATCCTTTGGCAACCGGTTTGTTAGTGATAGCAATCTTGTTGGTGGTTGATCAATCAATCGCTCAAGCAGTAGCTACTCCGCTAACCAATACATTGCGATCTTCGCAAGAAGTAAGCAACGACGGCTCAAACTACATGAGCTCCGGCAAGGGAAGCGTCATTAATAGTTCGCCGCTTCCTTCAACTCCTGGAACCATTTCCGCAGATTCACCAGGGAAGGTCGCAACTGACCAAAGCCCAGCACTCTTCGGTCTAGGTAGTCCCGAAGAATGGACCAAACCGGAACGGCTAAGCTCTTCGCTTCAGGTCATGTTGCTGCTGACCGTCATTAGCCTTGCCCCAGCAGTGCTTTTGATGACCACCAGCTTCGTACGAGTGATCGTTGTGCTCGGCTTACTGCGTCAAGCCATGGGCACGCAACAAGCACCCCCCGGCCAGGTGCTTACCTCCATCGCTTTATTCATGACCTTGCTATTAATGACACCCGTTTGGAAGCAAAGCTACGAGCAAGGGGTAGCCCCCTACACGCAAGGTGAGATCACTCTCGAACAAGCTTTCGAACGGGCAACGCAACCAATTCGCAAATTCATGGGCGACCAAATCGAGCTGACAGGCAATGCCAATCAGGTTCGGATGTTCATGCTACGGCTGCCAAGTGAAGTCGATCCTCAAACAGGCGAGCTTCACAGCAACTATGTTTACCATAGTGCAAGGGAGGATGAACGACTTGTACCAATCTCGGCCCTTTTGCCAGCTTATATGCTTAGCGAGCTCAAGACAGCATTTCTTATCGGTTTCCAGATCTATCTCCCCTTTGTAATTATTGACATCGTTGTGGCTAGCGTCACGATCTCAATGGGGATGCTAATGCTTCCACCGGTTTTGATCTCACTTCCTTTCAAGCTACTACTGTTTGTGTTGGTGGATGGTTGGTACTTGGTTATTCAAATGCTGCTTGATAGTTTCGTTACTTAGGAATCACCAAGATGGACCCACAAATCGCCGTCGACCTTGGTCGCGAAGCCCTGCTGATTACCACCATCATTACCGCCCCGATTTTGATCGCCGGGGTTGTGGTTGGTTTAGGAATTGGGCTGATCCAAGCTCTTACCCAAGTGCAAGAACAAACCGTTGCTTTTGTTCCCAAGTTGCTAGCGATGGCTGTCGCTTTAGGATTATCGCTCCCATGGATTCTTCAGCAGCTTGTCGAGTATTCACGTGAGTTGGTACTGAATATCCCCTCAACTTTCTAACGAACACTGGCTCCGAGAATTCTTATGGCAGGCCTAGAAGCATTGATGACCGACATGGTCGTGGTCTTTGTGCTTGTACTAACCCGTGTTAGTGGGTTGGTTGCTACAGGACCTTTGCTTAGCAATGCTTCGATGCCAATGCGATTCCGCGCCTTGTTGGCCGTCGCCATGGCTGGGGTCATCACCCCCCTTTGCCTTCACTTACCAACACCGACCTATAACACACTTGCCGAACTCGGAGCCGCCGCAGCTCAAGAGTTAATTATTGGCATATCGCTTGGCCTTGGGCTGATGCTCATTCTTGGCGGCGTCCAACTAGCTGGCCAAATTGTCGGCCAAATGAGCGGCATGGCGCTGGCCGAGGGGGCAGACCCAACCTTTGGGAATAACGCCTCGATTTTTGGACAGGTTTTTTACTTTGTGACACTCGCCCTGTATATCGCAATCGGTGGTCATCGTATTACGATTGATGCCTTGTTAACCACGTTTGACAATATGCCACCAGGCCATGCCGTTCTGACCGAAGAATTGGCATACACTTTTTTTAGTCTCATGAGCACGGGCTTTGAAATCGGTATCCGTTCGTCAGCTCCGCTACTAGTCGCCTTGTTTCTTGCAACGCTGATCCTCGGTTTGATCAGCCGAACATTACCACAGATTAACACGATTGCTGTTGGCTTCGGCCTGAACGCGATGCTGCTTCTTGGAATCATGATGGCATCGATTGGAGCCATCGCTTGGTCTTATCAAGGGCCACTAACCGACGCGGTTGAATCACTAGCTAATGCAACTCAACTTGCCATGAGAGGAGAAGGTTGACACTTCACTGTGTCACTGAATCATGGCAGAGCAATCAGGTGAAAAGTCATTTGAAGCAACCCCGCACCGCCGTGAGCAAGCTCGCGAGAAGGGCCAAGTTCCCTATAGTCAAGATCTAGGATCAGCCATCTTGCTGCTTGCGGGGGCTGGTTTATTGAAGATGTTTGGGGCAAGTCTTGCGACGAGCGTGACAAACGTCATGCGTCGCTTGTTGAGCGAACCACTTCAAATGCGTGGCGACGATCAGATGTTCCTTGCCATGACCGGTGGGCTGATGCAAGAGATCGGGGGAACCCTTTCGTTAATGTTATTGATGCTTGTCCTGGCTGCGGTCGCAACCAGCGTTGCACAAGTTGGATTCTTGTTTGTCCCTGACAAAGTCGCACCGGATATTAGCCGATTGAATCCGATCTCTGGACTACAACGTTTATTCTCCAGCCAAGCAGCAGCTCGACTAGGATTTGGGCTTTTCAAGGTGCTCATCGTGGCCGTTGTTAGCGTCGCCGTCGTGTGGCGAAGATCTGGTACCGTGCTTGAAGCAGCCGAACTCGACATGGCGAGCATGGCCAAGCTGTTGATCGATGTTTCGTTTGAAACAGTCTTTTGGGTTGGTGGTGCCCTACTGACCCTTGCCTTGGGTGACCTCTTTTTTCAACGCTGGAAACATGAGCAAGACTTGCGAATGACGGCTCAAGAGATGAAGGAGGAGATGAAAAACCTCCAAGGCAATCCCGAGGTTGCTGCCCGACGTCGGCAAGTTCAAAGACAGATGGCTCTTGAGCGAATGGGTGAGGCCGTACCAAAAGCAGATGTAGTGGTAACCAATCCAACCGAGCTTGCTATCGCTTTGAAATACGACATAGACTCCATGGCGGCACCAATTGTTCTGGCCAAAGGAGCTGGCGTCATTGCACAAAGAATTCGACGACTCGCCTTGGAGAATGGCATTCCCATTGTCGAACGGAAGCCGCTTGCACAGTTGCTATATAAAGAAGTCGAAATCAATCAGCCCATTCCGGCTGATGCTTATACGGCAGTCGCTGAAGTTCTGGCCTATGTTTATCAGCTGCAAGGGAAAAAGCCACCTCAGTCAGTTCCAACCAGCTGAGCGAGAAAAGGTAACTAATTCTGGTAACGAGCAATCATGTGCTCTGACATGATTTGGTACATTTCTAGCCAAGCCGCCTTCACTTCGTCGGTGAAATCTGCTTCAAGACAATCTCGCAAAGCTTGGATGATAGATTCTCCTACTAAGGGATAATACTCTGGCTTTGCACCGTAGTCTCGATGTCGGTCACCAAGATCTTTGAGGTTGATAAAGATCCTTTCCGGATTCCGGAGATTCCGGATGATGAAATTTAGCGTATCGAAGAGCTTCTTCTTCTGCTCACGCATCTCCGAAGGAAACAACTCCTGAACATGAGGGGCCTTTTCGAAGAGAGTTTCATAGAATCGATTAGTAAAATCATCTTCTTGCTGAGCAACCTTGTCCCAGCTTTCTTGTACCAGCGTTACTGAATCTACCATCCTGTCCACCTGATTCGAATAGTGCCGCATGAAAAGCCATCGAGCGTGATTGAATCTACGTCTAGAGGGGTTTCAAAGAATCGTGCCGCCCCTCACATTGCAGCCCTTCTGTAGATTACAATGTCAAGCTTAACCTAGATCATACTACCTGAATGCCGATGTACACCAGATGAGTTCAAACAACCGTTGGATTGCACTAATACCACTATCTCAGACTACGCTCACCAAGTCTGACGCGCTTTTGGCAGAACTGAGCCGAATGCAACCTGATGCTCTGCAACCGACACTTGCCAGCCAGACGGATAATGCAATCAATCTAAGCTGGAAGAGTGCCAGTGAAGAGGCAACCGCCAATATCACGCTTGTCGACAAGCCGATACCTTGGTCGCAATTGGAAGGCCCCTGCGCTACGGCATGGTATTGGCCCGAAGCCGAGTCGGTGCTGCGTCCGCATGAATCTCACCTTTTCATCACCTTACTTGATGAATCAGGCAAGTCGTTGCATCAAGCAATGCGTCTGACGAAATTGCTAGTCGCTATCTGTGCTGCTTCGCCAGCCATCGGTATCGTCTGGGGTGCCACGGGAGCGGTTCACGAACCATCTGCATTTTCGCAATTGGCCGCGACAACAGCACCGGACAACCTACCACTAAACTTGTGGATTGATTTCCGAGCCTACGAACAAGATCGCCCTGGACAGTTCGGTCTGTTTACCACGGGGCTCAACGCCTTAGGACATCGAGAGTTCGAAGTCCCCCGCTTCTCAGGTGATCCACAGTTCCTCATCGGCGGCGTTTATAACATCACCCATTACCTGCTGGAAAAAGGTGCGATGCTTAAGGACTCCGAAGTCATCGGTCTACCTGATGAACGCGAGGTCAGCATCCACGAAGATCGTTCGATGATCGACCCCTCGCAAGACATCTGGCGTTTAGAGTTTAAGCAGAATTAGATTTCCTGTTTCAAAGCGGCGATGAAACGCTCACGTTCTTCGTCGTTCTTGAACGTAGAGAGTGGCAACAAGCAAAGCCCTGATTCGAACTTGGCTTCTAGCCATTGCTCGTCAATCTTGATTTCTTCAAGCGATTCTAACGGAAACGTATATTTGATATTCAATGATTGTGCTTCTATTTCTTGATCGGTAACCTTGTATCTAACTTTATAGGGAAGCTTACCTTTTAATTCTCTTTTGGTTGTCGATTCGAAATGGCTTTTGATAATCCCTTTCTTATACAGGTAGCCGAATCCTGCCCCAATAACACAGGCAAGCATTGCGAACATCAATCGCACGAGAGAACTTTGTTCATCGGTCATAGAGAGTGAAAGAACAAGACAGACCACTGCCCAGAGAATCATGCTTACCCTAAGTGCATAGACTCTAGTTTCAGAGTAATTGTAAAGCCTTTTTCTAGCTTCAATCGCCTCTTCCAATCCACACTCATAAGCAAGTTCATACTTCGCGACTTGAGATTCGGAATCCATCACATCCTCGGCAAGTGCTTGGCTTATTTTTCGATATGCACAATCCGCTTGTGCCCGGCGAGGTCTTTGATCATGCCTGCCAGAATTAAACCATCCGTTTCCTGAACCAGCAACTCTACGCGTTCGGCAATCGAGGGGCCAATCTCAATAAAGCTTGCTCCACCCGCTGCCAAACGATCAGCAATTTGGATGAGTAATTGCTCAATAACCGTTGTTCCTTCCGGTCCACCATCGAGCGCCAGGTGAGGCTCGTAATCTCGTACCGTGGGATCGAGCGCCATCAATTCATTCGTGATCACATACGGCGGATTGCTTAGAATCAGATCAAATTTAGGAGGCTCTGCGATGGAACTTAGCAAGTCGCTCTCAACGAAACGGATTGAGGCGGCTACTCCATTCCGCTCAGCATTGCGTTGGGCAACCACTAAGGCTTTGGGACTGACATCGACAGCTGTGACTTTTGCTTCGGCTGCATGCTTAGCAACGGCAACGGCAATCGCACCGCTCCCAGTGCCGATATCAATCACCTCCGAGCGAGGATGCTCTTTGAGCCAATCAAGTGCTCGGACGACCAAGTCCTCGGTCTCTGGCCTGGGAATTAAGACGTCCCGCGTGACTTCGAACTCCATCGAATAGAACTCACGCTGACCGACAAGATAAGCAACCGGCATGCCGGCAGCACGTTGTTTGACTAGCTGTCGATACTTGGTACGAATATCTGCGGAAGGTTCTTCCTCGAATCGCGTGTAGAGTTCAATCCGCTTGCAGCCGAGCGATTCGGCAAGCAAAACCTCCGCATCGAGACGGGGCGAGTCACTCCCCTGCGCTGAGAAATAGTCGGCAGTCCACGTCAGCAGTCTTCCGACTGACCAAGCTTGTTCTTCTGACATGGCACGTCCGTGAACAGGGTTATATTATCGAAGGGTGACTAATCGAGTCCGCCCATTTGATCGCGAACTTGTTGACGATCATAATCAATCAAAGCGTCAGTCACCGGCTGTAGCTCACCTGTGATGATTTGGTCAAGCTTATAAATCGTCAAGCCAATACGGTGATCAGTAAGCCGGTTCTCGGGGAAGTTGTAAGTCCGAATCCGTTGGCTTCGGTCTCCTGATCCGACTAAGTCTTTCCGCTCAGCTGCTCGCTTGTTCGCTTCGAGTTGCTGCTTATGATCGTAAATGCGTGACTTTAGGACCCGCAGCGCCTTGGCAAGGTTCTTGTGCTGCGACTTTTCATCCTGGCATTGCACAACGATGCCGGTCTCGTGGTGAGTAAGCCGAATGGCAGACTCAGTCTTGTTCACGTGCTGACCACCAGGGCCGCTGGCACAGAACTTGTCGACACGGTAATCGTCCGGCGACAGATCGACTTCGACATCTTCAGGCTCAGGCATCACGGCGACGGTTGCAGCCGAAGTATGAATTCGACCTTGGGTTTCGGTCTTAGGAACCCGCTGTACGCGGTGTCCGCCTGACTCGTATTGCAACTCGCGGAAGACTCCTTCACCTTCAACGCCACAAGAGATCTCTTTGAAACCGCCAAGCTCGGTGGGACTGGCGTCCATCACTTCGATCTTCCAGCCCTTCACCTCACCATGCTTTTTGTACATCTCAAAAAGATCGCGAGCAAAGAGAGCTGCTTCGTCGCCACCGGTGCCGGCACGAATTTCTAAAATACAGCGGGTCCGGTTAGCATCTTCGCCGCCAAGTGTCATGCCGAGCAGATCGTTCCAAACGTTTTCACGTTCGCCAACAAGCTCAGGCAGTTCAGCTTCGGCAAGCTCACGCATGTCCGCGTCGTCGCCATTGGCCATCTCGCGGGCTTCGGCGATTTGCTCGGCGAGGTTCAGAAACGTGCGGTACTTGCCAGCGAGCTTTGATAGCGAACCATGTTCACGCGCAGTTGCTGCAAGCTGGCTTGGGTTTCCGAGAACCTCGGGGTCAACCAAGTCCTTCTCAAGCTGCTCGAATCGCGCAAGTTTGTTTTCGAGCAATTCGCGCATTTGAAATTCTCGTCAGGTAGCAGAAGGGAAAAAAGAAATAGTAACAGCCAGGGTCCGTGCCGATCAAAGCAATCGTGGCTGCTTCGCTACTTCTTTTTCTTGAGGCTTGCGTAGCCAGCGCTGGAGAACTTCTTCTTGAACTTGTCGATACGGCCTGCCGTGTCAACAAACTTCAACTTGCCGGTGAAGAAAGGATGGCATGTGTTGCAAATGTCGATCTTAAGCTCAGGGCGGGTGCTGCGTGTTGTGAACGTATTACCACAACCACAAATAACCTGAGTATCGTAGTATTCTGGGTGAATGCCTGCTTGCATCGCAACTTCTCCTGCCAAACCGGTTGGCAACTTAGTGGCAGCCGCTCGGCATGCCGATTGTCGGTCCTGCGGCCTGCGTCCACGATTCTAACCGTGGTGCCGAAGGATTTGCTGGTGCTGGCCTATTTAACTTAGGCGGCAGCAAAAGCCGTAGCCCCGTAAGGTACGACAAGCGGCTCATCGGATCAAGGGGTTAGGACTCTTTAACGAAAGACGTTTTACGAAGTCCTCAGGGCAAGAAACGGCTTATTTTAGGCTGATTCCGCTTCGGCCAGTGCACTGAGACCTGCATTAAGATCCTCAGCCGGAGGCCTTTTAACCCCCAGGCGAGTTACGACAAAGGAATCGATAAATAGCTGCAAAGCGTGGTAAACAAGCATCGGCAGGACTGCCACGCCAGGCATTCCGATAAGAACGTCTAGCCCAACCGTCAAGGTTTTCTGGCTTCCGCCAATCCCTGCCGCCAAGGCATCAGGGCGATTCACACCCAAGTTTCGGGCGAGAGTCCAGGAGATAAAAAACAAGACCAGATGCACCAACGAAGCGGCCAGTATTAGAAGGACCCAGGTGGTCACCCCGTAACGGTTTGAGGGGTCGGCCAGCATCTCTCCATTTCGAGTTGCTGCGATAAAGACCATTCCCAGAAGCCCAATCTGCGACGCCATGCTAAGCCATTTTTTCTTGTCATCAAACTTCGTTCGAAGCGACTTTGACTTCCGCAACGCTTGCCCTAATGCGACCGGCACAGCCACCACCATCAAGAGCCTGATCGCCAGCGAACAGCCAGAGAATTCACCCATATCTCCAATGAGCATGAGCATGCCAATAGGGAGAACGACAAAGGCTAAGAGATTTGTTGCAACAGTTACTGCAAGCGTCACCGCCTCGTTTCCGCCCCCCATGCGAGTCCAGACGGCACCCGTTGCAATGGTGCAAGGTGCTAAGGCCACGATGATCAATCCTTTAGAGATTTCAGGACTTAACACCATACCCGCCAGCCAGCCAGCAGGTCCGGCAAGCAAGCAACTAACACCAATTCCAACAAGTGCTCCCGTTACGGCGCTTTTGGAGTTAAGCGAACGTGCCAAATCCATGGGGCACGACATGCAAAGTAAGATCGAAGCGACAAGCCATCCGCGCGGAATCACGTCGGCAATAGGGCCAAGAGCCTCATACCAGACGGCACCGATAACCAGAACAAGAGTAATCGCCAGCAGGAACCAATGTTTTTTTAAGTGACGCATCAAGTTCCTAATTTTTGTCCGACTCGTCGCCTGACTCTTCCGCAGCGGTCTCAACTTCCGACTCGCTTGGCTCACCCTTATCAACAAGCCACTTGGCCCTTAAGCGATTACCATCTTGCTGGGGAGTTGTTTTGTCTGAGGAAAGTATTTCAGCGGCTTTATCAAACTCATTTTGAGCCTCATGCAACCTTGCTCGCTGGTAATCAATATCGAGCTTCATTGCTTTTGCGTATTTGGAATCGAATGCAGCATTATTCAGCCAACGCTCAGCGTTCTGATAACGCCCTTGCTCATAGGCAATCAAACTCAACCAATACGTTGCCATCGCCTTGGCAGTAGAATAGATTTCCAATCTAATATCTGAACCCTTCCACATTCTTTGTAGTTTACTCTCGGTAGGTCGAACACGAGGATTCATATAAAGTCGGCTTGCGTCACGAAAATCGTTCAGCTCTTCGCCCATTTCAGAATACCGCGCGGTGTTACGTTTACCACGGAAATGCAAAGTCCGGCCTTTCCAAAGGGTTGGACGCCAAGCATAAGGCAGAAAACGTTTGACTTCTTGTTTTCGAACATTCTGCCCAACCGTAAATTTGGACAAGTAAGTTTGAAAGGGGAACTCCCAAAGTACGGGCTCAAGATCTTCCGCCAAAACAGAATCATAGGCTGATACTCTCAACGCGATCGCATGGCGATCTGCGCCTCCTAATTGATCATCTAAACGAGAGGCTCTATCAGTCAAAGCAAAGGGATCCGCTACCAATCGGATTCTTGCCTCGCTTAGATTCGCTTCTTGAAGAGGAAAATTCTGATCATCTAAATCGAGTGACTTCAGCCAGGCAGGATTCTTCTTCAAAGTTTCTAGCGTCGCTACCGTGCGATCAGCACCAATCGCTTTGCCGCTTTCTCCAGGCAATGGTAAACCGAGCCGAGGGTCGAATAGCGATAAACCTTCATCCGTTTTGACTCCGACCAAGAGATAAGGCTTGGCGTTCTCTAGAGGAAATTCAATGATTACTGCTGGGAGATTTTGTTGCTGACATAACGCAGCAAATAGCCAAGCTCTTTGTTCAGTAGTACCACGTCCGTAGAACATTACTTCCCATAACAAATGAGGTGTCTCTTTGCTACTTTTTATGAGTTGTACGTTTCGGACAACCCAATCAAACATTTGACATGCTTGATCCAAGGCTTCAAGCGATTCTCCCCGCGACCAATTGGAAACGCTTTTTATCCAAGTGATTCCTTGAAGTAAGCGTCCTTCCTCGCTTTGGAACTTGCCGTCTTTTAACCCTTCAGACTCAAGCAGGTTGGCCAACTTTTTATTTGCATGAATCGACTCGGGTAAAGTAGAAACCAAAGCGGTTGGATCGGTCCAACTAGATTTTGTTCCTGTACCCTTCGATTGTCGAATCCATTGGTTAAGCTTTTCAACTAGTAGGTCAATTTCTGAGTCATCTGCCGATGGCTGCCAGTTGAGAGCAGGATCTCGACGCGAATCATAACGGACAATTGAGTACTCAATTTCGTCCATCCGATCATCGACATTGCGCCAAATTTCAATTTTATGAGATTTATTTACCTCAATCGGAAAACCACGATCCATCAGAAGTGCGTCATTATTCAAAACTTGCGCAACACGCAATTCTTTGTTTATGGGGATATAAGTTTCCAAGTTCTTATCAACTTCACCTACGGCTTCCATTCTGTCTTTAGTGGCTCGATCATACTCAGCATAGTATTTAATCGAATCACCTGGCTCTATTTCAGCTGCTCGAAAACGTCCATTTGAACTGGTAACGGCCAGATAATTGATCGGCCCATTAGTATCTCCAGGACGCCTTGTAACAACCGCCATGATGTCTTCACCGTTCATACTGCTACGACCGTCAAGCATAACTGACGGTGGTGTCAAATCGAGCTGACAGCTTTCAGGCAACCGATTTAGCTGAGAAACAATCGAACGGAACAACGAGCTGGATTGTTTCTGCATTTGCCGAGAATCGGGAGACGTAGATTTGCCTCCCGTATTGGTAGGAGTTGCCCCAGATCCACAACCAAGCATCACCAAAGTGGCCAAAGAAAGGCAAATCGCCATCTGGAAAACGCGACCAACGAACAACGACTGTTCGAACTTCGATGGCAAACCTGAATCCGTATTCATATAATCTTGTAGGTATCTAAGCATTGTACGTGACGACTAGGAATCTGAGCCTGGAATTTCCCTCAGTATGCTTCCGAAGGAGGCTCTATCATCTATTATCCGCGTTAACCTTCCGTGAAGGTAGCCCCTTCAAATTCACGATTGGTGTCCCGCGGCAATTCGAATATCGATCAATCGCTGCAAGAGAGGGCCAAGCTTGTCGAGAGGAACCATGTTTGGCCCATCGCTGGGAGACTTTTCTGGCTCAGGGTGGGTTTCGCAGAAAATCGCATCCACGCCTATCGCAACAGCAGCGCATGCGAGTGGCTCGACCATCTCTCGCTTGCCGCCGGTTGCTCCTCCAAGGCCACCTGGCTCTTGGACACTGTGAGTTGCATCAAATACTACCGGAACCCCGAGTTGTTGCATCTGTGGAATCGACCGCATGTCATTCACTAGCCGACCGTAACCAAAGAAAGTGCCTCTCTCGCATAACAAGATATTCTCACAGCCTGAGGCAGCAAGTTTTCCAACGACATGCTTCATGTCGCCGGGGGCCATGAATTGGCCCTTCTTGACGTTTACTGGCTTGCCCGTCTTCGCGGCAGCCAAAAGCAAATCGGTCTGTCTAGCAAGGAATGCTGGGATCTGCAAAAGGTCACAAACCTCACCAACCGCAGCAGCTTGATGCGATTCGTGTAAGTCAGTGGTCACAGGTAAATCAGTCTGCTTGCCAACTTCTTCCAGGATACGTAGCCCCTCCTCAAGACCGGGGCCACGATAAGCGTCAATGCTTGTTCGATTCGCCTTGTCAAAGGATGCCTTGAAAACCAACGAGATAGGCAACGACTCACTCGCCTTTTGGACTCCTTCAGCAATGGTTAGCGCCAGGCTGAGATCCTCAAGAACACAAGGGCCAGCGATCAGCAACAGCGGCTTACCAGTGCCACATTCGTAAGGGCCCACCTTGGCATTTACGGATAAGGGAGAATGGTCAGTCACGTTTCGCCTTCCTGGCTTTGAGGAGTACTCAAGTTTAGTTCGGTTCAGCTATCAGCCGAACTGCGTGCAATTTGTTTTGCTGCTGTGGGGCTAATCAATACCCGTAATCTTCTTGGAGCGACCGACAGATGCAAGGGCAAAACACCCCCAGGATCGCCATCCAGCTGAAAAGGAACCTCAATTCCGTCAAGCGATTCAACAGTACAACGGGTAACTCGTGCTGTCGCAACGCTTGGTAGACGCTCATGCCGGCGTCGGACTATGTGCCACAAATACCACAAACCGGCTACCAATTGGCCTCGCTTCATTACGCAAAGATCGAGCAGACCATCTAAACCACTCGCGTTAGGAGCAATCTTTAACCCCGAGGCGTACCGAGGCAGATTCACACCGAAAAGCCAAGTCCCTTCAACAGGCTCAAACGGCTTTCCGTCAGCACACTCACCCGAGATGCGAATCCGTGGATAACGGTATCCGCCAATCGCCCTGAAGATGGGCCATGCGTAAGAGAGATGGTTGATGTTTCCGCTCTTGGAAGAGATTCGGTTGGCATGGACTCGCCGAACCACGTCGGCATCAAAGCCAGCACTTGCAAGAAGCGTAAAGAGTCGGCCATTCGCCACGCCAGCATCTAGTCGAACGGTCAAACCTTCGCGCACCAGACGGACTAAATCACTGGCACGACGATTTCGCCGCAAGTAGCCCGCCATGAGATTCTCGGTTCCTGATGGCAAGATCGTCAACGGCGTCCCTTCGGGCGTTTCGTTCAGTGCAGCCCCAAGCGTTCCGTCTCCACCAACGGCGACAACACAACGGATCGATTCAGGGTCTTTTACAATGACTTCGGCCAGCTGATTGGAGCTTTCAATTTGCTCCACTGCGAAGCCTACCTCTCGAAGAGCTTTTGTTGCATCGTCGGCAACTTGCTTTTTTGCCGAGGCCCCTGCCGTTCGGTTAACTAGCATGATGACACGTGTTACCGAGGGACTGAGCCTTTCGGGCATCATCTCGGCTGGCAAATCGGCAATTGAGTTTGCCGAAGTAGCTGAAGCACTAGCGCGAGAATCAGTTCCTGAAGGAGAGCTGATTTGATCAGGGGATAGTGCTTCGAATTGAGACGAGTCGTCAAGCATCTTCACATGGTACCAAGTTACTGAAAAAGGTGCTGGTCGAACCTATTCTCATTTTAATACAAGATTACCGATTCCGCCTAATTCATTGAAAAGGACCACGTCAGGTGTGTCATAGCGAAACGACCGTTGCATTCTTGTACAGCGATTTCGCGATTTCCTAGCCAGCATGGTAAGACCTCTCAGAATGAGACTGGCTATATCAAGCTACAAACACTTACCCACAAAAGACTTACGCGACAGAAAAGATTGCCCAAAGTGGGACCACTGTCTGGCATAGTGCATGCGTATATAGTTTTTGTCTTCTGGGAGGTTCTGCCACTGTGCAGAGCGTTTCACTCCCTAAGGCCTAAATGCGCTGGCCCGCGGCGCCTCGGATGATTTCGTTTTGCTGGCTGATTTGCCCCTGGCCTACAAAACACGTCGACAAGTGTTCGACACTTCCGAGGCCCGCTTTTTTTATGCGCGCAGCCAAGCCGGAGCTTTCAGTAACAAAGAGAGTTGAGAATTTCCCGTCAGGCTAGGATCAACGACGGCGGCAGACCAATCCGACGCATGCTAACGCGACCATTAGACCAGACGCTGGTTCTGGTACCGTCGTAGCGAGGCTTGTTGTGGTACTCGTTGCCCCAAGGTTTGCTGCCCACAAATCGTAATCAGCTTGGTCAACCACGCCGTTACCATTCCCGTCTGCCTCGGCTTGAGTGGTCGATCCGAGTGAATCACGCCAAACGGTGTAGTCCGCGGTATCAACCACTCCATCGAAGTTATAGTCGGCTTGGTTTAAAGTGAGCTCCGAAATCGAATGTACGATAACAAAGTTTTCTTCTGTAAACCCATTTGAGATCGGAATTCCTGAGGTATTTTGTGGCGGCTGCCAATTGATAGCTGGCAATTCGTTTAATAGTCGAAAAGCTCTACCCTGAAAGTTATATAAGGTGATACTTGATCGCTGCAGGTTTGCAATGCTATCTACAACTTGCATACCGTCACCAATAACTCGACCAAAAACAGTGAAGCCTCCGTTATCAGTATCAAGACCTGGAATAAGTTCCGTACCGGAGTTATCGGAGAGATTAAAGAACCATTGGCTCGTCGCGCTGTCTGGATTATCAGACACTTTCGCATAGGAAAGAGTTCCACGTAAGTTTGAAATGCCCGGCTCATTCAGAACGGGTAGATCCGTAGGAACAGATCCTATTCCATCCTGTTCGGTATAGGTATACTCTCCACCTTGAATAACAAACCCTGGAACACTTCGGTGGATGATCGAATCATCCCAATCACCATCATCAACATAGTTCATGAAGTTCTGGACGCTGAGCGGCGTCGCCGTGTCGTAAAGGCGGACATCGATATTACCGAGTACCGTCTCATATCGAACGATGGTGGCTGAAACCTGGGTAGATAACCCAAATATAAAAACGTAGACCGATAGCAGAACGAGTCGTTTCATCGCTAGGCGCGCAATCATGGTGCAAATCAATTGAGTGTGGTCCGCGGAGCCTCTTCATGCCTTCGAAGACGTATCCAAATTATTCAAGCCGAGACGTTGAGGATGTTCCTTCCCGCCAACATGTAAAGACCTTCGGCTAGAGATCTTAAGTCTATTCCCTGAACGCTGATGCGTCTAATGGTTGGCCCAAAAATGCGTTATTTCACCTGATTTACTGTGATGATCAGTACAATCGCTCACAGAATGAGACAAGTCATTCGGCGTGCTGCTCGATCTCAAGCCGAACAGCTTCGAGATGCTTTTCATCCTCAACCAGCATCAATAGCTCATTCGTTGGCTTAAGCATTTGGGTGATATCCGCTTGAAGCGTCGATTGATCAAAGACCACCGGCTCATCATTAAGCATGCAGCCGCCGGGTATTTGGTCGACCGCTAGCCAGACGGTTGCTTCTTCAATGCCAGTGGGGGCATGAAATCGCCGAGCAAAGGTTTGCGGAGAGATTGGATGCGAAGTCCAAGCCGAGCGGAGTCGAATCACATGCATCTCTAAAGTCTCCCGATTACTCAGGAACGAAGGATTCTTTGACCGTGGTTTCACGAATCTGACGACTGTCACGCTCGTAGACACGAATCTTTACTTGAAGACCACGCAGGGCTCGGTCATAGGGTGGCTGCGTTTCACGCTCACCGGCGTCATCGATGCCGCCAAATTTTTGTCCCGACAATATTTCGAAATCATCAAAACCGTTGGTGGCTTGATCGACGATGTCGTTTCCGTCTTCATTCAATCCATTGTTTTCGTAATGCCAACTCCAGGTATCGTAGACGGCAACGCCTACGGAAAGTGCTAGTCCACTTGTAGCACGAATTTCTCCTTCAGGGAAGAATACGAGTTCCTCGTCGACACTTGGTGGTGACACCAGTGTGGAAACTCCAAAGTTGGTTCGATTAAATCGATTCGGCACTAAGCCATTGGTATCGAAGAAAGTCAAACCATACCCGAGATCAACATAAGCTCCATTTCCTTCCCAGCGGAAGGTTGGATTATTCGTGTTTACATTAAGATTCAAATCTCCAACCAATGCATTCGTATCATTTAGGTCTTCGTCGAATGCGACGGACCAAGAGGTATCGCCCGGCTCGGTGAGATAGAGTGCGGGATCTTGATCTGTACCGCCGCTGAATCCGTTCGGATAGTAACCGTATACCGGTGCCCCCGGATCGTAAACCTTCAGATCAAACGCCAAGGCGTCGGTCATCATGATGTCCTCGCCCTGCCTTGATCCGGCAAGTGGAACAAATCCGTTGCGGACATGAACCACGTTACCATCGGCATTCAGAAGAGCACGAGGTGTCGCTGGAAGTCCTGTGGCGTTTTCAATGAAAGTGAATGGCCTAACAGGATAACGACGATCCTCAGCTATAATATCCGAAAGGGAGTCATTGAAATCTGGTTCATAAAGAACAGCACTATCTCCGCTTAAAATAACATCAAATTCCGCATCCTGATTTGCTCCAAGAATGCTAGTTCGATACCCCGTGAATTCTGGGTCGAAAGCAAATTGAACCGAATCATTATTCGCGTATCCATCACCGTTCGACACAGCAGCAAATGGATAACTACGTGTAGGGTTGTTTGGATCGAAATAATAGCCGTGGTGACCGTAACGATTTTCACGTTTTGTCAGATTGGCCAGTGAATTTGCCTTGAGTACCCAGCGTCCCAAATTGTCGCTGCTTGGCATCAGAGGATCCCATTCAAGCCTCACGGAGAGGTCGTAAATCTCTTGAAAGGAAATCAAACAAGCGAGCGCCTGATCAAGATCACTTTTGCCAATCCGATCAATCAAAACTCTGACAACGCCCGGCCCGGTCGTGACCTGCCGTCCACCGGCATTAACCAGGATCTGATAATCAAGCCAAGGGGCAATAATCAGTGCCCGACGATAAATCGTTCGGAAACCAGGTTCACCAAACGTGAAGGTGGTGATGTTTTCAGGTGGGTTTTCGATGGCGTACCAAATTACTTCGGCTAAGGAAGACTCAAGGGTCTCGAACTGCCAATCAGGGAATTGGCTGTTGGCAGGAGTGAAACCAGATCGTGCTGGAATCCTGCCAACGAACTTATCCACTTCGTTGCGAGTGGTAAACATCAAGACATCATCGCCATCACCAAGTCCACGGCCATCGGTTTTGAAAGCCTCATCAAGGTCTTCGTTATTCCCAAGAGAAAGTCCACGCCCCTCTTCATCGACTTGCGTGTTTGAATCTTGTAGATTGCTCCCTGGAAGAAATGAGAGAGCCAAATCAAGTTGGGCTTCACCGTCACCAATTGGATTGGGTGAACCATTATCATCATCATTCGAATCCCAGAGCCAGGGACTCGGCATCGCATCGCTATAAACGCCTTCGATTAGCTCAATGTATCCATGTGCCGAGTCAGGCTTCTGCCAAGGAATTGCAGGACAGGTTACCCCTTCGAGGTCTCGGCTCAGTTGCTCGGCAACGCTTCGCAGCTGGCCACTCATCTCGATGGTGGCCCGACGCTTGGAAGTGCTGGCGCTAATGTTGGCAAACACGGTAACCACTGCCGCCATCATCAGGAGCGCAATTGCCATGGCCACCAGCATTTCGACCAACGTTAGACCGGAACGCCTAGATTCAGAAAACGCAGTAGCAGAAGCCATGCGCGCACCACACGTGCATCGCCACGGCGACTTGAAAGTAAGCAAGATGAGATTTGTCACGAAGGTTCCTCTCGGCAATGTCCGAGCTGTGCCCCTTTGCCCG
This sequence comes from Botrimarina sp., assembly GCA_965263145.1. Lineage (GTDB taxonomy): Bacteria > Planctomycetota > Planctomycetia > Pirellulales > Lacipirellulaceae > CAYGQU01. The sequence goes on along the minus strand of OZ253585.1, from coordinate 3,310,122 downwards.
GTCCCTCTATTGCATCACGCCATAAGGTGAGTGTCAAGAAAGAGTTCGGTCAACCACCACCCGAATCTTAACAGCAAGACAAATTTCAATCAGACAGCTTCTAAACGGGGTAGTATCGCATCAAAAGCGATTTGGGCAATTTGGGTCGCTATTTCGGCAGTCGGATGCAGTCCGTCCGGAAATGCTTCCCTGGTGGCAGGAATTGTGGATGAGAAATCAACCAACGGCACGCCAAGCTCTTCGACCGTCTGCTGGACCGTCGGACGAATCACATTAGCTAAGGCAGTGAAATCAATTTCTTCGACTGGCGGAACCGCCGGCGGCATTTGTGAGACCAACACTTCAGTCCGAGGCCATTTGAGCCGTTCGTGAGGCGAACCGCTGTGTTGATAATGGACAATTAAATCTGTCAGGTCGCGGCTAACTCGGCGACGCCCATCGACGTTCGCAAATTGGGCGTCATTCGTACCGAGCATGATGAGAACCAAATGGGGTCGAAAGCGAGTCGAGGAGTTAAAGCTAGGCGTCTCCCAATACGGCTCGTTACTAACGCGCGAAATGGTGGCTCCCGAGTAGCCAAAGTTCTTGACCATGGCGCTCCCCTGCCCCAGTCGTTCGTTCAAAAGCTCCTGCAAAACAGCGGGATAACATTCGTTTCGGCGATCCGCCAAGCCACGCCCAAAGGTGACACTGGCCCCAACACAGGCAATTCGTACAGGTTCTATCGAACCGTTGATTTCATCTATCACGAGTTTTTCCCTAGCTGCTTCACAACATCGGCAAAGCGCTGGAGCGTCTCTTCGCTTACGTGGTGCTCGATGCCTTCGGTATCGGATTCAGCAGTGTCGGGGCTCACTCCAATGGCGAGCAAGAAATTCAAGACTGCTTGGTGTCGTTCGATCGATTTCTCGGCAAGCTTCGCGCCTGCTTCAGTCAGACGGAGTGGCCCATAGGGTTCGGTTTCGACCAAGCCTTCCGATTGCAGACGAGCAACCGTCTTGGTGACGGTCACATGGCTAACGCCAAATTGCCTGGCCAAGTCCGCGCCACGGCACGCCCCCTGTTCAGCGATTTGCTCAGCAATGGCTTCGACATAATCCTCGGCCGTCTCGTTAGCATGATCACGCCGAATGCGGCCAAATCGCCGGTCAGCCTCGCTAGATTCCGCTGTTTTAGCGTTTAGTTCGGCGTTTTGTTCCGGTTTCGACACGTTTGGAATATCCCTAAAAAACTGGTTGCATACAGGTTTAGCATAGGCTACAATTCGTGAAGTTTAGCACAGGCTAAACCACTTCGGTCGTAATGCTACCGGCAACACCTACACGGTAACCTACCTTCGTTACGAGCCACCTCCCCACCTTCACTTCACATAAGGTTTTTACCCGACATGTCTCTAACTAGCGAAGGCAAGCGGGATGCTCTGAATCGTATGGATAGAAGCCATTCTAATCAGATTCAACGGCAGTGGGCAGTAGCTCCACGAGAAGCACAGAATATGAAGGCAAACCAAATAACGCGAGGCTTCACGCTAGTTGAACTTCTAGTCGTGATTGCCATCATCGGAATCCTAGTCGCCTTGCTGCTACCAGCGGTCCAAGCGGCTCGCGAGGCCACACGTCGTACTGAGTGCACCAATAAGCTAAAGCAAATTGGTTTGGCAATGCACAATTTTCATGATGCCCAAGGGCATTTACCACCTGGCTATACCAGTACACCGACTTCTGACGGCTCGGTTCCAGCAGGTGAATCAATTGACTCCGAGACTTGGGACGCCACTCCAGGCTGGGGCTGGGGAACTCATATCCTTCCTTATATGGAAGAGTCAACTCTGTATGACCAGATTGACTTGGACGAGGCAATCACCCACCCCGATCATGAAATCGTTATTGCTCAAAAAATAACCTCCTACCTTTGCCCCTCAGCAACAGGTGGCGATGAGGCATTTGAAGTTACCAATGAATCGGGAGACGCGCTGAACGCAAATGGCGCCTCGGTCTTCCTCGGTCGTTCGCACTACGTGGCAAGTCATGGACAAGAATCATGCTGGGGTGATTGTGGTGCAGCCGCTGAACAAGTGATTTTCACCGATATTTACACAGAGACCACTACCATGGTCCCAGTTAACGGTGATGTGAAAAACGTTGCCGATGGCCCTTTCTACCGAAATTCGAAAACAAGATTTCGTGAAGTAACAGATGGTTTAACGAAAACCATCTTCATCGGCGAACACTCCTCGGGACTAAGTGTTAAGACCTGGACCGGTGTCGTTCCCGGTGCTTATGTCACCCCTAACTTTTTAAGCGGCGAGAATGGTCCCGATACCGCAGCAACACTAATTCTGGTACACGCTGGTCCTTCAGGTGGTGAAATAGATGAGAATACCGGGGACGCGATAAAGCACCCAATCAACTTCCCTGCTTTCCATGTTGGGCAGATGTACTCCGAACACCCTGGCGGCGGTAATACTGGTCTAGGAGATGCGTCAGTACGATTTGTTACTAACGATGTGAATCTATTCACCTGGTCAGAGTATTCCAGCATGAATGAAGGTGAGGTTGGAGATGAACTATAAATTGCGTCGACTAACTAATCAATTCATTGCCGCATTCGCGATCCCTTCCATTCTTCTATTAATTGGTTGTGGATACGGAGATGTTAGCCCTCTAGCCTCGAACTATGCTAAGTCCATCTATAGCACTTCGAATGTCCAGAAGACTGAGAACCTATCCAAAATTCGAGATAAGATCGTTCAGTCAGTTGACTCGGGCAAGCTACCCGCCGATGAAGCAGACCTGCTTTATGACATGCTAGACAAAGCAGAAGCGGGCAACTGGGATTCGGCAATGAAGGATTCACGCGCTTTGATGGAAGCGCAGATTAAAAAATGACTTTGCCACTTTGTAATCTGGCTATTGATTACCACCAATGTCTCGTCCTTCGGCGTCGTAACGCATGAAGGCAAAGTAAAGAAAGACGCCTAGCAGGATCGGTAGCATCAGCCAAAAGAAGGCCATCACGTAGATGCCCATGAGAATGGCCATCACCGCGCAAACCGTCCAAAGCCACCAGCTATCTCGCCAAAATCCTTTAATCTGTCCCATCGTTGGTCACGTCTCTATCGCTTGCTAAAGGGGTATTCACCCCCCAATTCTATCGCAATCTGCTGGCCTGAACAGAATCCAACTTGCTTGGCAAATCGAATCCACAAGCGTACGATCGGGTGGTCTAGCTAACATTAGTATCGCAAGGGGAAGTGGCTCGGTGGCAACTCGTAAACAATTCGGTGGCATCATTCACGCCTACCAAAAGCATGATCCGTTGCGGTTCCCTTCCCCGACCCAGCCAATCGATGATAGTGAACTGCTGTCGGCAGTTTTTGACCACGCTTTGATGTTTGGCGATCAACGTGAGTTGACCGACGAAGAACTCGCCAGAGCGATCCGAATCGATCCGAGCCAAATAGCTGGCCTGGGTCCTTCGCTCGATGCCCTTCGTGCGATGCTCGAAGAGCGGAAACGAAAAATCTTAGAGCGTTACGAAACTCGCAAGGTTCGCAAACGCGCCCAAAAAGCATTTCACGGATCGGCTGCGAAGGTCCGCCCTCCCAAGGAACACGACGCCCGCTTCCGAGATGCCGTTCGTCAAGAACAGCTACGAGATCTCGAGCGACTTTGGTATTACGTTGATAGTCGTCACGATCAGAATCCAGCCAATCAAACCTTTGCAGGTTCACTAGTTGGTCTACTTGACCGCTTAAGTGAAAAGTACCAAGTGGATGAATTGGCTGCTAAGTACGCGTTCGTTGGTCGTGAATCGATGACCGTCCCTCAAGCTCTGGAGATAAAAGAGGAACTCGAAAAAATCGATGAGCTTTTACAGCAACTAGAAGAAGCGGCTGAGAGTGCACAGATCGGCATCATCGACATGGATTTGCTCAATGAGTTTGCTGAGCCAGGTGACGTTGAAGGCCTCAGCGCCCTTCAGCAACAAGTTCAAGACTACATGCGTGAAGTAGCTGAGCGACAAGGTTTAGAACAAGGACGCAACGGAAAAGGCTTTCAACTCACGCCGAAAGCATATCGCCTTTTTCAAGGGAAACTCCTAGAGAAGCTCTTTAGCGACATGAGCGATTCTCGCACAGGCCGACACCAAGCAGATCTCACGGGCGAAGGTGCTGTCGAAACCCAGCAAACCAAACCGTATGAATTTGGTGATTCGATTGCCAACCTTGATGTGGTTGCTACTTTCACAAACGCTTTGGTTCGTCAACAAAAAGAGATGGCCAACTCGCCACTCGGGTTGCATAGCGATGACATCGTTGTGCACAAAACACGCAACACACCAAAGGCAGCGACGACGGTCATCATGGATATGTCTGGCAGTATGCGATACGATGGCCAGTACATGAATGTCAAAAAGATGGCACTTGCGCTTCAAGGTCTCATGCGAAGCGAATACCCGGGCGATTTTCTCTCGTTTATCGAGGCTTACAGTTTTGCCAAGCCTGTAGAGCCTTCCAAGCTAATCAACTTGATGCCCAAACCAGTAACGATCACCAACCCGGTCGTTCAACTGCGTGCTGATATGAGCCGAGATGACATCTCGGAACATCAGGTGCCACCTCACTTCACAAATATTCAACACGCTCTCTCTTTGGCGCGGCGTCAGCTTTCGGTTCAAGATTCTCCCAATCGTCAAATTGTTTTGATTACTGACGGTTTGCCAACCGCACACTTTGAAGGGGAGCAACTCTATTTGCTCTATCCGCCTGATCCTCGGACCGAGTCAGCAACTCTCCGCGAAGGGCTGCTTTGCCAGCAGGAGGGAATTACAATCAACCTCTTCTTGTTGCCCAGCTGGTCGCAAACCGAAGAAGACGTCCGATTTGGCTATCGGCTTGCCGAATCTACCGGCGGCCGAGTTTTCTTTACAGCCGGCCACGACCTCGACCGCTACGTCGTATGGGACTATGTCTCCCGACGACGAGATATCATCAGCTAGCAAAAACCAAGCTAGCATCTTTTGCGTAAACCAATACGCAACAACGACTTGCTGAGCGTATCGATCTCAATAACGGGGCTAATAGCTGCCGATGAAGTCTAAAGGCTTGTTAAATTGCGGGATTGGTAGAACTTGGGAGCACCTATATATTATCGACTCACCAAACCACCCAATCAGCCGAGTTGCCGTGCTGTGCGGTGACTATGCATTCTTCCCTGTCGACCTATTCGGGGCAATACGTCATAACTGACGTGGCCCTACTACAGTGAAACTCCTAAAACCCATGAGGCGGCGTATCCGTGGCTTACGTCATGGAGAGATTGCCCGCTTTACTAAAACGACAAATCCAACTGAACATCGCGATGCTTCGCATATCTTTAGTTTTAGCACTTCTTGTTTGCTCCATCATCAGCACGCCATCTTGGGCGGCTGGCCCCAAGTCGGAAACGATCTATCCGAAATCAACTGTAGGATTCATTTCGATCCAAAACATGGTCGATTGCCGGGCACGTTGGAATCGGACCCAGCTAGGAATGCTCTGCGATGATCCCGAGATGAAACCTTTCATGGATCAGCTGCATGACAAGATTGCTGACAAATTGGGTGATACCAAAGATCGACTTGGCATCACGCTAGAAGAATTAGGCGACGTTGCCACCGGCGAAGTGACTTCTGGCCTGATCCCTGCGACGGCAGAGGATGGCAAAGCAACGATCGCTATGATGGCAGACATCACCGGCAAACAGGCCGAAGCTCAAGAACTTCTGGACGAGGTAAAAGCGAAACTTGTCGAGAAGAAAAACGCGGTTCTTGACGAAGAGCTGAGCAGCGAGACGGTTACCGTCTACCAAGTACCAAAATCGAAAAAGCGACGTGCCTACACGGCAGCTTACTTTTTAACAACGACACGTATCGGAATCGCCGACAATGCCGACGTCTTGAATCTACTTCACGACCGTCTGAAAAAGCCGGCGAAAGACGATTCCATTAGCCAAGCAAAAAACTACGTTGCGACTTTGAAAAAGTCTCGTGAAGCAGCGGGTAACATCGCTCCGACCATCGTTTGGTACCTCGATCCCTTTGCTTTAGATACTGCCGTCAAGACACGCAAGACTCCCAAAGAGCTAGAAGATGACGCCAATTCAAAGCAAACAATGAAAACGCTTCGTGAAGAAGGTTTTAACGCGGTCAAGGGAATTGGTGGGCTGGTGCAAATCGCACCAACCAAGCAAAAAGACTTTGTGCATTACACAACCCTATACGCACCACCTAAAGAGGGTACTGAAGGCAAGCCAGCCGCTGAGCGCTACACGGGTTCGATGCGCATGCTCGAAATGAAGAACAGCGAAGCAGGTAGCGGAGAACTTGATGTTCAGCCTTGGGCACCACGTGAAATAGCAAGCTACAAGACGGTCAACCTTGACCTACTAAATGCCTTTGACCACATGGCCTCGCTTTTTGATGCGGTGGTCGGCTATGAGAACGCATTCCAAACGACACTCAACGACTTTGAAGTCGATCCTTTCGGCCCAAAGATTAACCTGCGTGACGACATCGTTGTCAACCTTGGTCAACGTATCACGATCCTTACCGATTACACGCTGCCTGTCTCAGCGAAGTGTGAGCGGTACCTCATTGTCATAGATGATTGCAATGTTGAGAAATTACAAGAACCACTCGACAAGCTAATGACTAGCGATGGAGCAATCAAAAAGAAGATTGAAGGTATCGAGTATTGGGAGACCGTTCCGGAAGAGACTGAGGACATCGAAGCCGACCTGATGATGATGGGTGACGATCTCATGATGGGTGACGAGGAAGAAGTTGTTAACGATTCCAAATCAGCCGTTTGTCTTCACGAGGGACGATTGATCCTCACTTCAGATGTGGAATTCCTTCGCAAGGCCCTCTTCGGCATTGAAGATACGAATGCCCTGGCCGACTCACGCGACATGATTTTCACCATGGATGCCACCAACAAGCTCGCCCGGGGTAAACGGTCTTCTTGGGCCTTCACTCGAATGGACGAAGCACTGCGTCCAAGCTACGAGTTGATTCGTGCAGGCCAGATGCCTGAATCGAAGACCTTCTTCGGCCGCATCCTCAATCGACTGCTCACGACGGATGAGCAAGAAGAAGCGGGTGAAACTCGCGAGCAAAAGATTGATGGAACAAAGCTACCATCATTCGAAATGGTCCGCCGATACTTTGGCCCCTCGGCCCGCGTCATGCGTACCGACGACGATGGCTGGGTGCTTATCGGTGTTGTCATGAACAAAGCTGCTGAGTGAAGTAGCTTACGAAATCGTACGAGGCGGTTTTCAAATCAATAGCCGATTTCCTCAATCAGATTCGCTGAGGCATCAGTATGAAGCTGAGTTATTGTCTCGTATCTCACAGCCAAGCACCCATTCGGTAAGTTCTCATACCGTTTGGCAACCTTATCGATTGGGTTCGACAACCATCATTCGAACCTCGGCGTAATGGGTACACCTGCGACGGAAATCATTTCTTTAATTTCATTTCAGCACCAGCTGAAAGAAGAACTGATACGGTCTGTGTTATTACTCACAGACAGCCATCGCAGGGCAAAGTAACTTCATCTTTAGGATAACGATTCCCAGAAGTTGAAGGACTTATCTTTTTGTTACCCATCGTTACGTAAAAACTGGAGAAACGACTGTGCTTGTATCAACATCAATTCACCGTACCTCGCTTGCCCTATTCGCAGCGGTATCGATTACCTCAGCTGCTATGGCTCAACATGGCAACATGGAAGCAATGAAAATGAATGCGATGGGATCGCCAGCATTGGATGGTTACTGTGCTGTCTGCTTAGTTGAAAAACAAGCCTGGAACAAAGGGAATACAAACTTCGCATCGAACTACGACGGGCATCAGTACCTGTTCCCTGGGGCTAAGCAAAAAGCGATGTTTGATGCTAACCCAAACAAGTATGCACCAGTACTAGGCGGTGATGACATCGTTGCTTTTGCTAAGACGGGAAGTCGCACTCCTGGAAAAGTCTCTGAGGCAATAAGCCACAACGGCCGATACTACTTCTTCGCAAGTGCTGAAAACAAACAAGCATTCAAACGCTCACCCGAAGAATACATGAACGCTGATCTTGCACTGGATGGAGACTGCGTGGTTTGTCGTGTCGATAAGAATCACAAAATGGCAGGTAAACCAACCTTCACCACTTTGCATGACGGATTGCGATACCAGTTCCCAAATGCTGCTATTCAGAAAGCATTTATCGCCAATCCAACCAAGTACGCTCAAGCCGCCAACAACTAAGGCGGAGTAGAATTAAAAATATCAAACCTTGGCCATGACTTTCTACATGAAAGCATGGCCAAGGTTGATTTAGGTCCCGTGGTCTTTCTTGGCTAAAGCTACTACCGTGGACCTTTTTGCCAAATCTTCCTATTTACGAGACACTTTAATTTTTGCCCAATAGGGCCGCTGCCGGTCGGCACGCTGTCGGGCATCTTCAAGCAAGACCTCAAGCTCCGGCAAAACGGGTTCGCTTCGGCTGGTGATTCGCTTGCCGTTCCATTCGATATTCATCGGCTGTTCAAAGTCCATCAAGTCAGGCGAAAGCCAAACGGTCAGCTCGTCGACTTGAGCAAAAATGCCAAGCTTATTATTGCCATACTTTCGACCCCGAATCTTGGTAGCACGGACACCTCGCTTCGGTGGCCAGCTGGCTGGGTGGACGATTGATTTCTCGGGCAGCCCACCAACTTCCAACCACCAGAAGTAATTGTCCCAGGGACGAAGCGTCGCCGTTTCAAACTCTTGAGGAGCTTGGCTACGCGTTTTTCGACCCATCCAATCAAACGCTCGTTGGAGTTCATCGTTCAGCGGATCATAACCGCGGCCTCGGTACTCGACGACAGTGCCATCGAAGTCAGGCTTCAAGTAGCGGTCCAATTCACGAGCGTTGTGTGAAACCTTCTTGGCATCCAGTTCACCATTCACCAACAACCAAGGCACGAACTGAGCGTTCTGCCAATACCAACCGACATAACGATCCGCCCGGGCAAGGAATGGCAAGGCACCTGCCCATGCATCCGGATGAGCCAAGGCGATATCCCAAATCGCATCGCCCCCTTCACCATGACCAGTCAAGTAAATCCGATCAGGATCAATCGCCACGCGTCGCATTGCGTCACGAACGGCGCTAAGAACATGTTGATGCTCGGCTGCCGTGTAGTCGTAATCGATTTGCCCCTTCTTGGCCCATTCGATCGAGATAACCACATAGCCGCGACGCATCGCTTGACCACCGCGACCGGCAGGCGTTCCGTCCACGGTCGTCCGCGGAGCACCTGCCCAGAAATTCAGTTGGGTTTCTGCTGAAGCTCCAATTGGTGGTAACGTGACGATGGCTGGATAACTGCCAAGAGGATCATACTCCGGTGGCAATTGCACCAAGACTCGAGGACCATCCCCCTTAGTCAAATCAAAACACGCAGGTGATACTGGTTCCTTGGGTAATGGCAAGGGTGGTTCGATAAGCTTCAAAAGTTCCGCCACACGCGGTACGGTCATTGCCGAAGCATCACGGATTTCAATCAGAATCCCTTCACGGATGGCAGGATCAGACTCGCGTAGATAAGCAAGCACATTGTCACGAACCGAAACTAGCGACAGCGCCAACGGCAGGTTATCAAAAGCATTCTCCGAGCCAACAAGCCAACCGCTGATGGCAATCGCAGCAAGCTGTTCGTTACTTAGTACACCATCGGACGTGCCCCCCTGCCCCGCAGCAGCCTGGGCACCAGCAGCCAACTGTTTGAACGCCGACAGTCGGTCAGCGGTTTTGTCCGACAGATTTTTGATGATCTCTTTGAATATCTTCTCGCCCACTTTACGTGACGAAGGTTCTTCGAGCGATTCAATCGTCTGCTTTAGCAAGGCGAGCAATTCTTCGCGACGATCGTTTTGTATGTCATCTTCATCCAGCAACTCACGGACGCGTTGTAAAGTCGTGCCGTCGACTCCTTCGGTTGGGAATCGTTCAAGCATCGCCCTTACAAGCTGTTGCTGACCTGCTTCGCGGCGGATTTCAATCTCTTCCAGAAGACGACGCCCCGCCATTCGTCGCAACTCTTTTACGAATTCCCCAAACTGCTTGGCGGTGGGATCATCTTCAAAATCTGCAAGCACTTGTTCAAGTTCGACCCGCGCATCACGATACCGACCTGACTGTACGTAGAGCTGTACGACTTTGATCCGTTCATCCAAATCAGTCCGCGGGACGGCATTGAGCAACACCATGCTAAGAACTTCACGCGGCAAGTTGCTCGTGGCGATTCGCATGTCCCAAATGTAACTCTCGGGCTTAGCACGCAGACCGCGGACCCGTGTGAAGACGGGCCGCACTTCCGTTATGCCTTGCACTACGGAGACAGTTCCATTGGCGGAAGGCATCTCGTAGATCCGCCGTCCATATTCGTCAAACGGTGTCACGTTGACCGCTCGCCCAACGATGCCGAGCATCGATCCTTTGTCGGCATGATTCTGCCAAACGGAAAGGCGAATCGTTGGCGGGTCGGATTCATCGATTATCTCAGCAACTTGTGTGCGTCGAATGTAAGTCCGTCGCAGACCGTCGTCGACTATCAGAATCGGCGTGGTACGAATCTCTCCCGCCGAGGGCCCCGGCTCAAACGGATCGTCAGCCACGCCCGAGGTGGAACCAAGTTGACCCGTCATAATCCGGCCATCTTTAAGCAAGATTGTCGCCGCCGAAGCGAACGAATCCGTAAGCATCAGAGCCACAAGCAAAACGGCAATTGGGTAGAAAGCCCCAAGCCCGTTAAGGATTCGATGTTTTTGTTGCGTAAGGTGTTGCATTCAGCTAGTTTACCACTCGCTGGGATGCGAGTCTCGGATTTGTAAATAGCCAACTAACGCCAGAAGCTACCCTATGACAATTCCACCGATCGTAACAGATATGCCACCTGTTGAGGCAACTCGTGGCAAGATGCCAACAACGGTAATTGTCATTTGTATCTTACAAGGAATTTACTTGATAATCGATTTAATCACGGTCGCAACGCTATATGTTGAATCAGCAAAGTTTAAGAATGAGATCCTGAACAAGAAAAACTCGTTTGATATTCAAATGGGACAAGACTCACAACAAATAACCAATAAGATGATAGATCAATCGATAGCACTTACTGACGGAGGCCTACTATTTAGTCTGATACTCATATCAATTTCAGCACTATTGCTCATTGGCCTAATCAAGGGAAATCGACTTACTTGGTATTTTCATAGAACGATAGGGCTACTAATAGCAATTCTTAGCATTCTGAATCTTGCTTGGCTGCCAATGAGATTTGATGCAGCAATCGCTAGTGGAGATCTAAAGACTTACTTATCATTGTTTATAACGGTGATTCATATTTTAATAACTTGGTATTACTACTTTGGAATTGGAACAGAATCCGCCCGTGACTTCTTCAGTGCTATCTGTCCAAGATGCCGCTCCAAAAAAATTATGCCAATTAACTTCTTAGCTACCAAAGTTAGATGCAAATCATGTGGAACGGAGTGGACATAATCCCATGGAAAACATCCTGCAGAAAGGCAAACAATCAGTCAGTGATACGCAACGTCCTGCGATGGTGGTTGCTCTCGCAACAACAGCGATCCTGCTGCTTGGCATGGGCTTTGTTTGGTCATTGTTAGGAATAATAAACCAAGCCGAAGAAGAGATTAGCTTCTTTGAGTTCTCAATAACTGCCATCTTGTTTTTAGGCTTATTCTACTCCATTCCCAGCCTACTGATTTATTGGTTCTACCGCGGATCATCCACCGCTTGGAATCTGATCCGTACAGGCTTTTGATATGGCAGCTTTCTTTCCTTTGGCTTAGTACTTATCGAGTTGGACCCAAGAATTGGCTCAGGTGAGTACGACCATGCTGCAACCGCATACAAGGCGACTTGGTTCCTCTTTATTTTGACCACCTACCTCTGGCTTGGTACCCAGCAAGCTCGGCTGTATTTCGGCACCATCTGCCCTGCCTGCCGTGATAAGAAACTGAGCTCATTCACCTTTCGAGGATTAGGTCACAAAGAATGCTGCTGTGGGTTTGAGCCTGTTTAGTAGCCCTACCCGACGGACGCTTGCTCACGTAAACTGTCCCTCATGAAGGAATTTACTCGCGAAAGCCTCGTCCACGATCCAGTTCACGGCTATGTGCCGTTCGTTTCAGTCGTGCCCAGAGGATAGCGATTTGATGGATCGTATCGAATATGCAAGCTACTAAGTCCTCGACGGAAAGACACGCTCACGAGGTATTCAAAAAGTTGAAATCAAACTAACCAAGATAGAAAGTCTGTTACAGCGATGCCCTGGAGCGTTAAGTTATTTGTAACTTTATCGATCTTGATCGTGCTTTATTTTCTCGTGGCATTATACGTGACGCTGGCTGCTGCCGTTGATATCAAACAAAATCAGTTGCTAACTATTCCGATAATGGGTCCACTGATTGTCTTGGGAATAGCGGGATGTATCGCAGCAATTGCATCACAACTCATCACTCAACTAATCAATATCGTAAAAGGATCTTTCAGGGCAGATCGCAGTTTGTCTGTCTCATTCCTTCCTTTCGGTTTGCTTATCCCTCTTGGCTGGGCTCTATTTACAAATTTTCTTATGTTGTTGATACAAAGTGATTACCTCATCTTCAAAATCATGTTTGCGACACTGTCACCATGCTGTTTAGCCTATGCCGTAACTTCTTTTTGTTTACTCAGCTCAAATTCATCAAAAGAATTCTTCCAAGCTGATTTATCCTGAATACAAAGATACTCATATTACGACAAGTGATTATTTTCCCGAATGACACAGCGTGGTTATAATCCTTTACTCTGCCCCGCTACCCGGCAAGTGCTCGCTCCCTTAAACTATCCTGCATGAAGGATTTTACTCGCGAAAGCCTCGTCCATGACCCCGTTCACGGCTATGTGCCGTTCGTTTCAGTCGTGCCCGATGGCGAAACATCAGAACGGATGCTACTTGACCACCCGTGGCTGCAACGGCTGCGGCAGATTCACCAATTGCAGACCGCTTGGTGGGTCTATCCGTCGGCAGAACATACACGGTTCCAGCACGTTGTCGGCGCCATGCATATGGCTAGCCGCATGGTCGGGGTGCTTTACGAAAGCCTGCACGACGTCTGTGACGGGCAATTACCTAGTCGCAACTATGTCGAATCACTCTGTCGTATGGCAGCATTGCTGCACGACGTTGGACACGGGCCGTTTGGACACTTCTTTGATGCTCATTACCTAAAGCCACACTATGGCCTAACACACGAAACGCTCGGCGCTCACATTATCGAACACGAACTAGGTGAGTTGCTACGCAGCGTCCGCGAATGCCCCACCGGGCGAATCAATGATGACGAAGCAATCGACCCCGTTCAGGTCGCCATGCTCATCCAACGTCCGACGAGCGACGACGCCGACTTTTGGCCTCGCTGGTTAGTGCTGCTACGAAGTCTCTTCTGCGGTCTCTACACGGTCGATAACATGGACTTCGTTCTACGCGATGCCTACATGACTGGCTACAGCGAACGCGCCTACGACCTGGAACGCCTGCTCCGGTACAGTTTTTACAGCGAACGTGGCCTGACGATTCACCAAAAAGGAATCGGCGCGCTCGTGAAGTTTATGCAAACCAAGAGCGAGCTTTTCCGCGCCGTCTATTTCCATCGGACCGTTCGTGCGATCGATAAGACACTCGAAGGCTTGTTTCGCGACAGCCGTGAGTTGCTCTTCCCGGGCAACCCGCTCGATCACCTCGACGCATATTGCCAATTCACCGAATGGTCTCTGCTAATCGATGTTTCACGTTGGTCGAAGTCAGACGATCCCGCTACGCAAAAGCTTGGCCGTCGCTGGGATCGCATCCTACAACGCCAAGTCGACTGGATCGCCGTCGAAGATCGCAACGTCACTTACCATGCGGGCGAATCGGAGCAGTCAAGCATCTTCAGCAACGCCTCGCTACTTGAGTCAGCACTGCGTGATAAGCTATCAGACGATATCAAAGACCTGCCGATGCAGATCGACCTGCCACGGCATATCTATCGTCCCGACGCTCTAGCAGCCACGGCAGGCCAGAACTATCAGTTCAAACCATCAACTGGCAAGGTCTACTCGCTAACCGACGATCAACTCTTTGACCAACTACCTGTCGCCCATCGTGCGATTCGTATTTACCTGAAGAAAGATCACACAATCGACCAAGCCCAAGCAATCGGCGCTGCCCTTGATGCGTTGGTTGGTAGTCGCAGTGAAGATGATTTGACTAATATGTAACGGGGATGTGAGCTTTTAGCTAATAGAGTTAGCTTCGCAGGGCATCACAATGTCGTTACAGTAGTTGGAATGATTACGGTGCTCGAAGAACGATATGGCAAACATTGGAATAGTAGCGGAATGGGAGCAAGCATTGCCCAAAAAAAGTAACAAAGAACCGTATGGCACCAAGCATTCAGCGGTGATCGAACCATCTTCTTTGCCAAGTTAGGTGGATATTTAGTTTTGTGGAATTGAGTGCTGCGATAAGCGATTTGAAGATCATTAAGTGATTCAAAAGGCGCTGTCCATTCTTCATAAGGATCGTCTTCTCTAGGATGCCGTCGTAGGCAGGAAATCAAAATTGAGCCTACACCGAGCGGGATAAAAAAAACGAGAAGGTGACTCCCCATTCCGGTTTTGATAATGATCCCTATACAAATCGCAAGTAGCGCAAGAGCTACAAATTGCAGGTATGACCAATTCCAAGATTGCCTAGTCTCAGCCGTGGAATTCGACTCAAGTAGTAGCAAAAGCCTTTGAAGGTAATTCCATTCTCGTCTTGATAGTACGACCAAGTGATCATTGCAATCATCGTAGTAACACCAAAGCTGAAAAGAGACAAATCGAACGACAGAGTCATCTGAAGTACGATACTCATCTAATGCTTCATCAAACTCAAATGCTTTGATCTCTTCGTTAAGGTATTGTCGAACTAAACCAGAAAGGCAATCTCGCATAGTACGATCAATCATTGTCCATCCTTATACAATTACTTGGAAATCAGCTTTCTCCAAAACTATGGTATCGTCCTCAAAACCATCTGTCATGTCAAATATTTGAGCAAGCGTATAAAGAGACTTAACGGTTGCCCCTCCCCCTGAAGGTGGAGGGGGATTATTCTTAACGTTTCCTCTCACGTTTCACTTTCAACTCTGCACAAATTTCGATGTCGGACGCTTACGAAAATCCCCTGATCTCCCGCTATGCTTCTCGCCAGATGGCTTCACTTTGGGGGCCGCAGAAGAAGTTCTCTACTTGGCGTCGACTTTGGATTGCCCTGGCCGAAGCGGAAGCGGAACTTGGCTTGCCGATCACCGATGAGCAACTCGATGAGCTTCGTAGCAAAGTAGACGATATCGACTTCGCAGCTGCCGCGGACTACGAGAAAAAGCTTCGCCACGACGTGATGGCTCATGTTCATACCTACGGCGATGCTTGCCCGAAGGCTAAGGGAATCATCCACCTTGGCGCGACAAGCAATTTTGTTGTTGATAATGCGGACTTGGTAATCTTGCGTGAGTCGCTTGAGCTCATTGCACAACGGTTGGCTGCCGTGATTGATGCCCTCGGTGAATTCATCGCCAAGCATCGTGACTTGCCGACGCTTGGATTCACTCATCTGCAACCAGCCCAACCCACGACCGTCGGCAAACGAGCAACACTCTGGTGCTATGACCTCGCTCTTGATCTGACGGAGATCGAACATCGCCTTGAACAACTACGAGCACGAAGCACCAAAGGGACGACCGGCACGCAAGCGAGCTTCGTAGAACTCTTCGAGGGCGACCACGACAAGGTTCGTCAACTTGAAAAGCTAGTCGCAGCGAAGGTTGGCTTCGATGCCTCTTATGCCGTTACCGGTCAGACTTATCCACGTAAGATTGACGCTCAGGTGCTTGATTGCCTTTCCGGCATCGCAGCAAGTGCTCATAAGGCGACGTCCGACATTCGCATCCTTGCCCAGCGCAAAGAGATTGAAGAACCGTTCGAGAAGAGCCAGATCGGCTCGTCGGCGATGCCCTACAAGCGTAACCCGATGCGTTCGGAGCGTATCGGCGGCATTGCACGCTTTGTGATGAGCCTCGCACAGAACGGCGCTGCCACACATGCAACACAGTGGATGGAGCGAACGCTTGATGACTCGGCCAACCGACGCCTCTCCTTACCACAAGCTTTGCTTGGTGTTGATGCGATTCTAGTTATTTACGAGAACGTCGCTCGCGGCTTGGTTGTTTATCCCGAAGTTATCGCCAAGAACTTGGGCGAAGAGCTTCCGTTCATGATCACGGAAAACGTTTTGATGGAAGCGGTCAAAGCGGGTGGCGACCGTCAGGAACTTCACGAGCTAATTCGCCAGCATAGCCAAGCTGCTGGGGCCGTTGTTAAACAAGAAGGCAAACCGAACGACCTGCTGGATCGACTTCGCCAAGACGAAGCTTTCGCAGCGGTTAACCTGGATGAGGTCGCCAATCCTTCGCAACTCGTCGGCCGTGCCCCTGAGCAAGTTGACGAATTCCTTGCCGAAATAGTCGAGCCAGTCCGAGCACGATACGCTGACAAACAAGCTAAGAGCGAAGAACTTCGCGTTTAGTAACGGCCTAGATCGAGCATTAAGCTGATCGAGCCCTAAATTAAATCTAAAGGTGACCGGTTGCGGTGACCTTTGTTGGCACAGGCTTCGCAAATGCCGTTGATGATGAAGCGGTGGCCTGTGACGCGGAAGCCGTGCTCTTGGGCGACTGCTTCGCGAAGCTTCTCAAGCTCAGCACTACGGAACTCAATCAGCTTGTCACACTCGGTGCAGTACAAATGGTCGTGGGCTGGATAGCCGTAGTCATGCTCATAGACACTACGGCCGTTGAGAACCATTTTGCGAAGCAAGCCAGCCTCGACCAATTCGTCGAGCGCTCGATAGACCGTCGCCCGGCTGACGCGAGTTTCACTTTCGAGCTTTGAAAGTTGTTCAATCAACTCCTCGGCATCGAAGTGATCGTGACGGTCAAAGACATAATCGATCAAGACGCGGCGCTGCTGGGTGGTCCGCTTCCCTTTGCTTTGCAGATATTCATCAAAGCGTTCCTGCGGCGTCATTGAGACTTTCACCTTGCCGAGCGAGAAGTCTTTGTCCGTGTCTTTGATCATGGCGTTTGATGCGTGCAAAAAGCCCTTTGTTAAGGGCCAAGAGGCGGTTGATAATGCTTTATTCTACAAGGCGTGGGTAATTGACTCAACCAATAGAAATCTCAGGGAGTACAGCAAAAGCCCAAGCTTGGACGGTCCCAAGCTTGGGCTCGTTGATAATTCGTTCAACAATCGGCCGATGCTAGCCTAATTCGTCAAGCAGACGGTCCAGGGCGGCGTCCATCTTGTCGGCGGTTTCGTAGCTGCCGCCGGCGATTTCTTGGCGAAGTCGAGCAACCAGATCGGTGCGGATGCTACCATCAGCTGGCTTGATGCTCTCAAGAGCACGTGCCTCGGCTGCTTCGGCCAGACGGGCTGCTTCCATCGCTTCGGATGAAATATCCAGCTGATCTGTCTTTTGGACATTTGAAGCTGGGCCAGTCGCTGTTGGCGACTTAGGACCGTGGGGTCCGCGCAGGCCTTGAGTGGCGTGTGATTGATGCGTACTAAAGATTTTCATAAGTATGGGACTCCCCGCTCGCGACCAACTTCATCGATGTCAATGTTGTTGGGCTTCTATTAGGTAGGCGTATCTAGGACGTTACTGGTAAATTGGCAACCGCAATGGGTATCCGGTGTCACTCGGCGCAGAATCAAGGTAATAACCTGATGTGTTCTGACGCTTGCCATAGTTGAGGACAACGGCAACTCGAATGCGGCCAGTTCCGTCTGACCTTAGCTGTCGAGAACTTAGTGATCACTCCTGCGACCGGCTCGACAATTCCGCCTCCTTGTGGCGACTGGTTTTGCGTGTGCAAACCCAATCCCGCGATGAGTCTTTCGTTGCATCGACCTTTGATCGACCAGGACTGCAACGAATTGTCCTAGTGGCCGATCAGTACGTCCACGCCCGCTATGCGGGTGGGGTTGAATATTAGGCGCCCAAGGTGCTTCGGGGCAACCTCAGTCTGGGCTGCTTGGTGGTTAAAACGCAACGGAAAACGGGGAAATCTGGAATATTTGGTAATTCATGCCAGTAATGCAAGCGAACCACGAACTGAGGAAGTTGGTCTACCGTAATAGTACCAGCCGATCCAATCGGCCCGACTGTTCGGATTCGCACGAATAAGCGTAATTTTGACAGTCTACCAACGGCACCCGTTAGGACCCCAATTTGGGCATGGAACAAGAGTCGCCCAATCGCTAACGGATGTGCCATCACAGAGAGGAGCCCCGCCATGCCAACTGAAACCCCTAGCGATGCGGTATTGATCCACGACAATACGCCCCTACTCCAACCGATCCAGGTCTCAGGATCCGCTCTCATGGATCTTCATGAGCAGACCTTTGACCATCTTCAAGACTTCGTCGAAGCCCACTTCGAGCGATTTCCCCAGCGTGCGCTCGGCGGCCGTCTAAAACGCTAAGTTGATAGCCACAAAAACGATCAACACCTGGGTTTTCCAACTCGGTCACTTTATGATGGTAGCAGCATGAGTCACTCCGACTTAGCACGTTAACCTGAACCACTGCGGCCATTTGATGAAAGTCCTACTTGCCAGCCCGCGCGGATTTTGTGCTGGGGTGAACATGGCGATCGATTCGCTTGAACTTGCCCTAACCACCTTTGGCTCGCCGATCTATGTTTACCACGAGATTGTTCACAATCAGTATGTGGTCAACCATTTTGAATCGCGCGGTGTTGAGTTCATCAACGAAATTGACGAAGCCCCTGTTGGCTCGACACTCCTGTTCTCAGCTCACGGAGTCTCACCTGAGATCCGCAGCCAAGCAGCCGATCGCAAGCTGACCGCTATCGATGCAACCTGCCCGCTGGTAACCAAGGTTCACCTCGAAGCGATCAGGTACGCCAAGCAAGGTCGAACGATTGTGCTCATTGGGCATGAAGGACACGATGAAGTGGTAGGCACCATGGGCGAAGCGCCCGAGGCCGTGGTCCTTGTCGAATCGCCCGAAGATGTCGACCAGCTTGAAGTAGCCGATCCTTCGCATATGGCTTACCTCACACAAACGACATTGAGCGTCGACGATACGAGTCGCATCATTGCCCGGCTCAAAGAACGCTTCCCCGAAATCGTCGGCCCACCGAAGGCAGACATCTGTTACGCCACGCAAAACCGCCAAGAGGCTGTCCGCACCCTGAGTGAAAATGCCGACCTGACGCTTGTTCTCGGCAGTCAAAACAGCTCGAACAGCCAACGCCTCGCTGAACTCTCACGCGAAAAGGGTGTAAACTCTCACCTGATCGATGGCCCGCAAGACATTCAGGCTGATTGGTTTGACAAAGTAAACACAGTCCTCGTCACCGCCGGAGCAAGCGCACCAGAGACAGTCGTTGAAGCGGTGCTCGATTATTTACGAGACAACCATTCTGCAACAGTCGAACCGGCCATGGTCCGCGAAGAGAACGTTTCGTTCCCGTTACCGAAGGAACTTCGTCAGCTGGCGAATTAGGTGTTTTCATCCAATACTGCGAATACACAACATCGAAGGTTTGCACGCTTACCAAGCATCAAGTACAATGATGCGGGTTGTATATTTTATCACCACCAGCGAAAAACGCTAACGCATAACACCATAGCCCTAATCAACCGCCAGTCATTGGCAACTGATTAGGGCTATGGTGTTTTTTAATTTTCAACATTCATCCTGGCCTTACCGAAATGAAGAATCTTATTCTGATTTACCTTGCCTTATTAGTTGGCAATGTATCTTACGCAGCGTCTATTTCTCCCGGTGATCTTATTTTTTCTGATAGCTTTCGTAATTGGTACAAATTCAACCCGACTACAAGAGAACGCGTTCAGCTCCCTTGGGAGAAAGCTCCTATTGCAACCACAAAAATACAGTTTGACATTGATGGAAGATTATTACTATCCAACACCAGTGATGGTTTCTATTCACTGAATCCTTTAACTGGTAAGCTGAAAGGTGTGGATAACACTTTCAACCCACTGTACATTCTCGCTAAATCCTTTGTTATTACAGAAGAAGGGAGCATAGCCTATGTGTTCCCTGGGATAACTGGGTTTCTAAATCGCCAGATAGGAGGACATGGTATCAATGGCACCAATAGACGACAAGACTTCCTCGACATAGATAGAACACCAAATGGTGATTACTTTGTAACAAATGGTAATAGCAACGGAATTTTTAAGTACAGTCGTTTGCCTAACCTTGAATATTCACAGCTGATACTAAGTCGCTCCTTGGAACAACCTGAGAACCTTGTTTCTCTGTCAAACGGAGATATTGTGGTTTACGACCGAAGTCTTCAAGGCCTATACCAAATCGATACCTCGACAGGGCATACCGTTGGGTTTACTGAGAATAATACTTTTGGTCA
Source organism: Botrimarina sp. (assembly GCA_965263145.1). Lineage (GTDB taxonomy): Bacteria > Planctomycetota > Planctomycetia > Pirellulales > Lacipirellulaceae > CAYGQU01. The sequence goes on along the minus strand of OZ253585.1, from coordinate 3,289,519 downwards.
CTCATTTGCAGAAGACATGGTGGTTGACCATTTAGACCGTGTCTGGCTTGCAGACGGAGAGAAGCTTTTTCTTTACGAAGAACCCTTTAGAGTTCCGACCGAGATCGTTGATCAAGCAGGTACAAATAGCTTCCTTGTTGACCACCTCGCAATTGTCCCGCAGAACTGGAGTCCTTCTCTAATTCCTGAACCTTCAACAGCACTTACTGGATTGCTAGGCTGTTTACTCTTTTTTTGCATGTCCTCAAGAGCGCTTACGCGACAACCACTCCGCCACGGTCGAACCGGCCATGGTTCGTGAAGAGAACGTTTCGTTCCCGTTACCGAAGGAACTTCGTCAGCTGGCGAATTAGGTGTATTAGTCTTCATTCACTACTAATTGAGTAAAAGATATATACCCCTAACGGCAGCTTTAGCTATACGACGACCGGCACGATAAGCTCACCAAGGGTGCGAAGCTGCCGGTTATCTGGGTTTTACTCCTTGCTTTCTGCCTCCTCACCGGCCCTCCAATCTGTAATCCGCTCATAATTGGACAGACGATTTTTTCTAGACTAGTCTATTAAGGTAGGAATTCGTACTTCCTCACCTTGATTAGGTGCTTTGCAAATTCCTAGCTTACCATGCTCGACATGACCAGGTGGTTTTTGACGTTAGACGAATCAAGTAAGCATTGTCTAACATTATTCAAGAGGTAAACAATATGGCTAAGAAGAAATCAGCAGCGGGAAAAAAGATTACCAAGCGTGAAGTCGAGTCAGCTCAGGATCGTTGGGCTGAAGCAATCGTTGACATTGGCAAAGTGTATATGGAGGGCGGTGATCTCGTCAAAAGCGCTAAAGACCATATCGAAGAGCTGTATGATTTTGGCACAAATAAAAAAGTGCTCTTTAAGCCAACCAAGTGTAAAGTTGTCCAATTCCGACCAACACTTAAAGACGCTATTTCGTATTTCATCGGTCATGAGTTCGCCCAGTCAAATCTAAGCGAAGATCAAGGCTTTGCTATCGCTCCTTATATTGCCGTTCGCTTCATTAACTCGGACATCATTGAAGAGGATGGCCGTGCGATTGCGATGGGGAATTACTTCTTCACGAAAATGGATGGCGAGACAATCAAAGTTGAGTACACGTTTGGATATAAGCGCCGTGGAAACAAACTTGTCATCGACCTACACCATTCCTCTTTACCATTCTCGGGCTGAGTAGCCGTGTACCCACTCCAAGCTCAGGTGGTTAAATACACCGGGAAGATTGGTTGCGTCGCCGGCCCAACGTGGCGCCGGCGATAAAGACCATCAGCGTAAGCGAAGTCGGTTCTGGGACGGATAGTGCCGCCATGCTGACGTCACCATAGCTAGCGGACCAGACGTTGTAGTCCGTTGCTTCTAAGAAACCTTCTTCGCGCAGGTCACGCCAAACCGTGTAGTCCGCGGCGTTGACGAATCCATCGTAGTTGAAATCGCCCGCTAGCGAGCTGTGCGAAACCGTTACAAATTGCTGGCCAGGGATCGTTGCTAGGTTCACCCCTGAGACCGGGGCGCCAAGGTTGCCTTGATTAACGCCGTCGCCCGAGAATTGATTCGAAAGGTGGCTATACTGGCTGTTACCGATGAAGGCGGTCAGGCGTATGTCCTCGGTCGGTGCTCCCAAGACGTACAACGGAATCGAGAACTCGATGCCAGTTGTGACCGATCCTGGATTGCCGGTTGCGGAGCCTGAACCACCCTGCACCCCTTGCGTGTTACTATTGTTCATCGCCATGCGGAAGCCGATGTCATTAAGCAAGTCGCGCTGCTCGGCAAAGAGATGGGCATTCGGCGTACAGCCGACATCGCCATCATCCGAGCAGGCGTTGTTCGCCATGTCGATAGGCTCACCCTGTTCCAGGCCTGACTCAAATCCGAAAGCATTTCGTTGAAAACCGATATCGGTTTTACGACCACTGGGGCCGTCGGTTAGATCACCGTAGTAGGCACTGAATGAGTAGGTCGAAGTGTTGGTTGCGATGATGGTTTCGGGGCCGTTGGAGAAACCAACGAAATGGTCCGCCGTAAAACCTAAATCGAAGCGCAAACCGTCGAGCCCCTGCAGCGCCCCATCCCCCGGCCCTGCACTAGGACAGCAAAAGGGATCGACCCCCGCCGGTGCGTTTGAGCCATTGACCTGATTCATGCCGCCAGCTTCGGAATCGAAGAAGACGCTCAGCTTGTTGTAGTTGCTCTCCAGGTTGCCAGCGATCAGCACATGCAAACGATCACCAACCACGGTCGCAAAGACTTGATCAATCTCCGAGCCACCACTGGCGACAAGCGGATCGCCATTCGTCGCGTTGCCATATTGCGTGTTGGTATCCTGCACCGAAAGGGCCGAACCATAAAACGCTTGATCGCCGACCGTGGTACCATCAACCACGGGTTGGGCAGTCGCGACCTGAGAAAGCATCACCGCCGCGCAGAGTAAACAACCAATCCGATCCATAAATCGCCCCATTCCGCAGAATTGCCTTCGCCTCGTTACGAGCCGAATGAGAAAGATGTAGTGAATGGGTGAACTGTTAGCCTAACAGCTGTGGGGTGAGAAGGCAATGTTTTGAGGTGTGGATATTCCTCGAGCTAATCGATAGTAACTGGATGGCTTAATTGCCAAAGCAGCGGTAGAAAAAGCCACCATGGTAAAGATTGTCAATGGCCAGTTCTCGGAGACCAGGGGCTAAGCCATCACGCTGCCAGGACGTTGATCACCAAAAGAATGTGGTAATCAACGTAGGAATAGAATGGCAGACTTGTTTCTAAGCAACTTCTGCAATCGAATTAAATGGAATATCTATCATACCATTCCAACATGGCCTCAGGATGCTCTGAGTAGTAGGTGTATCCATGGAAACGCTGCACGGTATCCTCAATCCAATATAACTTCTTATTCGTTACGGGAATGGCGTCGTAGATTGCTTGGACATCTTCCTCAGCAAAGGTGAACTTGTCTTTTCGGACTTGTGCAACGAAGGTTGGGATCTTTACAAACGCGGCATCCTTTTGTGGCGAAGAATCTTCGATTCGATAGCCCCAAATCTCGCGGTAATGTTTCTCAAAGGCAGCATAGCCACTCTTACCCATCCACATGGTCTGACAAAGCTTCCTCACCAAGGCATCCCCTGAAATCGGCTGCAATAGCATCATCGATCTGATGCCCTCGAACGCCTCGGGGCATTTGCGCAACGCAACCAAAGTCGCATTACCACCCAAACACATACTATGCAAATGGATTTTCATGCCTTTTGTCTCTTCGCGTGAGCGAACATAACTCAATGATCCAACAACATCTTGGTACTCAAACAATCCTGGGTTGTAGCCCCCGTTTTGCGCTGGAGCGCTGAAACCATGGTTTCGCAAGTCGTAGGCTAAGACGTTGTACCCCGCTTCCGTTAAAGCCTTATATTTGGGTAAGAAATTGACTTCAAATCCCCCAGCATTACGCCAAGGCTTGATATGGCCCGCGTAGCCATAGCGGTTGCCCGGTGAAAAATGATTGCAAATTACAATCTTGTCAGATGGCGTTTTCGACGGGATATACCAACCTGACAAGGTAATACCGTCAAGAGATTGAAAGGAAACGTCCTCATACGGCATGTCATAATCACTTGGACGGCGCAAAACTGGAGAACGAGGAACATCGGCGATCATTTTCGCCACTTTCTTCATCATGTAGTTTACGATCATGTCTTTCTCCTCATGTTTTCCCAACAAGGAAACGCCAGATACTATGCCACACCATTAGTGTGGCATGTTTGTTTAAATCTGCAAGAACAAATTCAAACGACCGTATCGACTTGGAGTCATGGACCCCATAAGGCTGTTACGCTTAGCTACTAGCCGACCGGTAACTGTGCAGCGCTTGCTTGAAGACCCAGCGGCTGCCTATCAGTGATGTGATCGTTGCGACCACGGCAAAGATTGCCAGGGGCCAATTCTCGGAGACAAGGGGCTTCGCCATCACGCGAGCTGGGACGTTTATCACGACAAGAATCGGGATGATGAACGTAAACAACGTTCGGATGCCGTCGCCTAGCATCGAGCCGCTGTAGATTTCCATCGGATAGCGTGACAGGTTGGTGATGTAGAACCAGTAGTCATATAGCGATTGGTTTCGGCCGAGCCAGATGCTTGTTGCAGCGAGGGTGATCATCACGCTGTAAAGAATCAATACGCCGGCGATGATATAGAGCGGGTAAAGAAGGAATGGCAGCCAACCATCGGGTCGGCCATCGAGTTGGTTCAGCGAATAGACGAGCACGATGATCGCCACAGTAAAGTTGCCGAGCGACGACCAATTCATCTTTCGCATCGAGACGAGGAACTGGGTATCGATTGGCTTCAGCAGCGCGAAGTCGAGCCCGCCGGTGCGGACCAGTTCGCTTAGCTCTTGCATGTTCGGCATGAAAAAGGTTTGCATCGCCGAGTTGATGATCATTGTCGTCGCGATGAAGACAAAGAATTCGTAACGGTCCCAACCAGCGACGTCTGGCGTTTCGTTATAGATCAGCAGGTAGAACCCAAGGTTGAGGATCATGTAGGCGATGCTGCTGACCGCTTCGATCCAAAAGTTGGCCCGGAACGACATGTCGCGGACCAAGCTGTTTCGGGCACAAGTAAGAAAGACACGTGGGTAAAGCATTGTGTTCTAACCTCCAAAGCCACTGTAGCGTCGCATTCCGGCATTCATCATCCAGCGACTGAGGAAGTAGAAGAAGATGACCCAGGCAAACTCAACGCCGAGGGCCATCCAGAGTTGTGGCCCTTCGATCTTACCAAGCCAGACCGACGCAGGGAAATATGCGAGGTACTGTAGCGGCTGGATGAAGAGCAAGGTTTCAAGCCAGGCGGGCAAGTTATTGCCAAGGAACTCCAGCGGGAACATGTGCCCCGAGAAGAAGAAGTTAAACAACATGTAGACAAACAGCATCGAGCTAACTTCGAGAAACCAGAAGCCGATCATGCCGAGGCTGGCTTCGAGGAAGAACCCAAGTGCGAAGCCGAGTAGCAGCGACATCACGAAAGCGATGATCGTCTCGACCGGTGGCCATGGCGGGAAAAAGTCTCCGCAGAGCCAAAAGACAAACGCGAACGGAATCGCTGCGACCGTGTAATAAACGAGCTTATGAGCAATACGGGCGAGCAGAAGGAACCCAAGCAGATCGATCGGCTGGATCATGAATTTTTTGATCTCGCCACTTCGGATCTGACTCGCGATGCCAGAGGCTAAGCCTGGCATGCTGCTAAACGCGCGGCCGAGCATGGTTAGCAAGTAGTAAGCAATCACATCGTCGCGGCTGTAACCATGGATCTGTGATCCCGCCGAAGCGAAGACCGCGGTCCATAGGAAGACTTGAGTCAGGATCGGTAAGAACCGCATCAAGGTTCCGAGTGCGAAGTCACCTCGGTAAACAAGACGCTCTTCGAGGCAAGTGCGCAGAATAATCCACGACGCCGAGAGGCTTGTCGGACTTTCGGAACTAGCAGCAGCCGAAGTTGCCATTAGGTAGGTGACTCTACAAGGAAGGTGGGTTTACGTAGCCGCTAACTAGGAGGCAGCGATGGTTGATGCAACGGGAATCTCGTCACTGCTTTCTTCACTGGCCGAGGTGAACATCTCGGCAATAACTTCTTCGAGTGGCGGGTCTTCGACACTGACATCTTCAACCGAGTAGCTTGCAAGCACGTCGGACAAGACTTTGGCAATGCTGTCACGATCAACACGAAGCTTGACGCGCGGTGGTTCGGTTTCGAGGACTTCGCCGTAGCGATCCAGATTGTGCGGTAGGTGATCGTCGGCAAACTGAAGCGTCAGCACTTTATGCCCACTGAACCGATCCACAATACCTGCAAGCGAACCATCATAGACGATGACGCCTTTGGCGATGATGACAACGCGTTTGCAAAGGGCTGCGATGTCTTTCATGTAATGGCTGGTAAGCAGAATCGTTACGCGACGCTCTTCTTGATACCCTTTGAGGAACTCTTGGATATTGTGCTGGGCGACAACGTCGAGGCCAATCGTCGGCTCGTCAAGGAATAAGACCTCTGGCTCATGGATCAGCGCGGCCGTGAGTTCCATTTTCATCCGCTCACCGAGCGAAAGTTCACGAACTGGCTGGTTGAGCAAGTGGCCGATGCTCAGCATCTCGCTCAGTTCCGAAACGGTCTTATCGAAGCGACTCGGCTCGAGTCGGTACATTTGCTGATGCAGCCGAAACGACTCAGCCGCGGGTAGGTCCCACCAAAGTTGATTCTTCTGTCCCATGACCAGGGCAAATCGTCGTCGATAGTCGTTCGCCCGCTCCCAGGGAGTGAATCCCATGACGGTCGCTTCGCCAGAAGTGGGGCTAATTACCCCCGAAAGGAGCTTGAGTGTCGTCGTTTTGCCAGCACCGTTTGGGCCGAGAAAGGCGACAAACTCTCCTTCTTCGAGCTCAAGGTCAATACCGCGGACCGCTTCGACTTCGCGAAATTCACGATGGAAGAGCCCCCGAATCGAGGCACCGAGGCCCTCTTTCTTTTGGTAGACCCGGTACGACTTTCGGAGATTTTTTACGCTAATCAGTGACATGCTGACAGTATAGGAGGGTCAATGGGGGCGGGACACCCTAAGGATCGTGAGACCCTGCGAAAACCGGGTGATAAATCAAGTGAAAGTCAACCTTTCGCTCGGTGCCAGACGATTGTACGCTACAGGTACGACTAATTGTTCGATTAGAATCAAAATCTGAGAGCTACAAAGATGTTGCCAAGCATTAAAATCTCGCTTCCCATCCTGCTTGTCCTTTGGTGTGTCGCCAGCGTTTGGGCATTCAAAAGCCCTGTCATGCTGCTCTATCCAGCAATGTGGCTCGGCGTGGCGGCGCTCTTTTTTGTTGTCACGAAATTCATCCCTAACGAGGAAGAAGTCAGTACCAGTGAGTCTGCTTGATCGTAAGCCACTTCACAGACATCACATGCTGAGGGCGGCTTTGTGAATTTTCTCGACCGACTGGAACGCCGGTTTGGACACCTTGCCATCGTGAATATCACGATGTGGCTCGTGCTTATTCAGTCAGCGATTTATTTCGCTACGATGATACCTGACGCTCCGGTCGAAGGACTGCTGGAAAAGATTGAACTTGTTCCCGGCTTGGTTCTGCAAGGTGAGGTGTGGCGGTTACTGACCTACACCATAACGCCACCACGATTCACCCTTTTAGGCTATCTAATTTATGCCTATGTCTTCTACAGTTTGGGAAGTGCACTTGAAGCGAGTTGGGGATCGTTTCGTTACAATGTTTATCTCTTTGTCGGCTATTCGTTAACAGCGGCTGCCGCATTTTTCGATCCGTGGTTCGTTGCTGACAACCACTATGTGACGACTAGCGTCTTCCTAGCTTACGCGGCATTGTATCCGTACTCGACGATCTTGATGGAGATGATCATCCCCATCCAGGCACGTTTTGCTGCAGCAATCACCTGGGCACTGCTTGGCTACTGGTTCTATGTGGGGTCCTTTGCGGAGCGGATGATGATTGTCGCTTCAGTTGGAAACTTCCTGCTCTTCTTCTGGCAGAGTTTTCTCAAGAACGTTAAGCACAAGCATCGTCGGCAGCAGTTCAAAAACTTGGTCAACTCACCCAAGACAAAAGTGGTCCATGAATGCCGTGTCTGTGGACTGACTAGTGAAATGGCCCCTCGGACAACGTTTCGTTATTGCTCAAAATGCGAAGGCCAGTGCTGCTACTGCCCTGACCATATTCATGACCATGAGTGCGTGAAAGCGAGCGACGCTTAAAGCTTACTCGCCGCCTCGATATACTTGCTGCCCCAGGACATTGCGCCGACCAGTCAGTGGCCCGTCGGTGGCATCTTCCGCCAGGACGTTCAGCATCATCTGGAATTTCGCGTCACAATCGTCAGCGAAGTGGACGATCAGTGCCTCGGGTGTCATAGGTGGCTTCGGCGAACCCCATTCGGGAAGACGCTGATGGCTAACGATGACATGCTCCAAACGGAGCAGCAACTCTTCATCAACCGGGGTTTCTTCCTCAACCATCGTGGCAGCCATTTCACGAACGATGTCTCTACCCTGAAGAATGTGACCAATCAGGTTTCCTGAGGCGGTGTACTCCGCCCCACCTGGCGTGGTTCGCAATTCACGCAGCTTGCCAATGTCGTGCAAAATCGCCCCAGCAACTGCAACACCAACATGCAGCGGGGGCGTCATGTCGGGATAAGTCTCGGCATATTGCTTGGCGAGATAGAAAGCGTTCTTAGCAACCAGCCGAACGTGTTCTAAGAAACCTCCCGCAAAGGCATGATGGTTCCGAACGGCCGCGGGCCAACTGAGCAGTAGCTCGCGATTCTCTTCAAGGATCCTTTGGACCAGGGTCCGAAGTGGTTCATCTTCGATTCCTTCTTCAGCAAGCGACAGAATATCAGCAAGCATCTCTTCCGGGTCAAACCGAGAAGATGGCTGGCACATCGCGGGCGTGAATCCATCCTCCTTGTCGGCAGGCTCAACCGCTCGGATCAGGCGGATGTCGAGCTGTGGGCCGTAGTTCGTTTCACGATAGAGAGCACGTAGCTTATAGAACTCGCCAATCGTCCAATTGCTTTGGCAATCATCCGCCAAGGGGGAATCTGACCAAATTGGAAAACTGACTTCGCGATCTGCATCGCGGAACGTTACCCGGTAGTAGGGTTTACCCTCCTTGGTGGTTAACGTTTGCTTCTCTGCCAACAGCGCAAAAAAGTCTCCCTCCTCGCCGTTGGCGAGTTCTGAAAGTTTGACAATTGGCGTTGCGGAATCAGACATAGACTAACGGGTAGATGATTTTAGGTTTAGCCAAGTTTGTCAGTGATACTTACCAACTCAGCAACCGCGGCATCGATTCGACTTTCGATCCCGGCGTCAGTGATCTTACCATCGACAAGGACCTTGTCCGCCCCACCAACGGCAACTTGGCCTGGCAGAACAATAGCTCCGATGCCGCTGAGGATCGAACGTACGTGGACTAAGCCACGCATGCCTCCGAGTCCGCCAGCAGAGGCACTTAGCAGCGTCGTCACCTTACCAGCATAAGCCGCCATGCGAGGCTCTCCTTCGCGCGGTCGGGAAAGCCAGTCGATCGTGTTCTTCAGAAGTGGTGTAATTGATCCGTTATATTCTGGACAAGCCAGCAACCAACCTTGATGTGATTTCATCAACTCAAAAAGCTTGTCAGCACTTTCGGGCGGCCCGTTCGCTGCCTCTTCATCTTCATTGAAGAGTGGCATCGGGTAATCACGTAAATCTACTAGCGTTACCTCCGCCCCGAGTGCCGTTGCCTTGGCGGCAGCGGCGCTAACAAGTTGTTGATTAAACGATCCGTTGCGAGTACTTCCGGAAAAAGCAATTATCTTGGCCATCGAAGTTCCATAGTCTTGTTGAAGCTTGATAAAAATAAGTCCTATTCACCAAACAGCTTTGCGCGACGTTCGGCGACGAGCTCATCCAACATCGCCTGAAGCGATTCACCTGTTTTTTGAATCGCTGGATCGGAAGCGGAGCCGCGTTCACGTTTGCTGCTAACGGTGATAGGATCACCGACGACCATCGTACAATGCAAAGGACCGTGATAGGTACTTCGGTCTGTGAAGTCTTCGTACATCCGTTCAAAGGTTTCAAGCACGCGCTCTGGTAAGTCGTTTTGACCGGTAAGGTACCCCGGCGGATAATGGGCTATTTGTTGCAAGTAGTAACAAGCAGCTAGATCGCGCCAACGATCTTCTCGCTCCTCTTGCGTCACTTTCTTTTCAATCAGATCCGGCAAGACGACGGTTCGAATCCGTTTCACTCGTGAAACGACGCCCGTATCCTCGTCATCACTTTTGCCGTTGGTAAGTCCCCACTTCTCTTCGAGATTATCAAGCACGGTTCGAATAAGATGCTCTGCTCGATCGTGCGGATTCCCTTCGGTTGGTTTGCCGAGATACTCCATCTCTTTGAGGCCAAGCAGCGCGACACCAAGCTTGCGCAACCGCTCACGTATCGATAGCTGAGTCTGCGGTTGCCAGCTGAGACTCTTCTCTAACTCTTCCACCTCAGGCGTGATGAGCTTCTCAGCATCACCGTCATACGAATATCGGATTGCAAGTGGATGAATAACGACAGGCGACTTCCCTTCTTTTTCACGCCGCTTGGTAGCTTGTCTAGCAATGAATCCGGGACCATCCATCAGATCCATCAGCAAATCGCAATGACGCGAGACGGCCCCTTCAGGGAAAATCAAAAGTGGTCGTCGCCCTTCGACAAGGATATCAATGGCATGATTAACACTCGCGCGATCGTTTCCTTCGCGGTAGACACTAAAGGCCCCCATGCGGCGTAGCAAAAATCGCTGCATAGGAGTTTCCATGAAGAGGTGCCAGCTTGCCATGGCGAATAGCTCACAGCCCGCTTCGCCTGAGATGATTCCTGTTGCCGGGGGATCGGCAAGTCGAGAGTGGTTGCCTGCCAGCACAATGCCATTTCCCGCCTCAAGCGAAGCCTTCAGTTTCTCAACGCCGCGGCATTCAAACGAACCGACCTTAAAGGTCTTCCACATATAACGCCGCAAGTAAAACCGAAGTAGCCAACACCAGAATTTTGACTCAACGGGCGGGACAAACTCGTAAGGCTCTTCGAGAATGATGTTCTGCATGGGAGTGGCACTTGTCGAAATGAGTTGGGCTAGTTGCCCTAAAAGTTTATCTAATCGTCGTTAGCATAGCTTCCCCCACCCGATCAGCCCAGATCAAGCTGCTTGGGTAAGAACCCCCAAGGGGTTAGAACCCGAATTTATAGGGTAGAGTTTGATTACAGATCGTCACCCACCCTCGCAATCTTGCGATTTGATTCCCCAGCGGCGAACTTCATGCCTAATCCCCTCAAAAAACGGGTCAAGCCAAAGCGAGAGTCCGCTGTCGAGCATGCTACGCAGTGGCGTGAATCATTTGTTCGCTATTTGGCCAGTGAGTGCCAACTCTCTGAGAATACGGTACTTGCATATGAACGCGATTTGAAGCGTTTTTACGAATGGCTAGCCGGGCGGATGATTCCAAATCTGACGATCAACGAACTGTCGGACTATCCCGGCTGGCTTGCCGACCAAGGTTTATCCCCGGCGACGGTAAGTCGCCATGTCGTTACCGTGAAAGTCTTCTTCAAATTTTTACAGCTCGAAGAAGTCCTGACTGAAAATCAAGCTTCGCTCATCGTTTCTCAGAAGCTCTGGCGCCGCATGCCAACGGTGTTGAGCCCGCCACAAGTCGATAAATTGCTCGCTTCACCGATCCTGGGTGAACCGCTCTGGAGGCGTGACCGAGCGATTCTCGAAATGCTTTATGCTACCGGTGCACGGGTTTCAGAACTTTCGAAGCTTCGACTTCGAGATCTGCACTTGAACGAACGCTACTGCCTATGTCATGGCAAGGGCGATAAACAACGCATGACGCCGCTTGGCAAGCGTGCGCAGCAAGCAGTAGCAGACTACTTGGAGCATGAGCGAACAAAACTTGCTCGCCGTCATGATCCAGAGCCGGATCAGCTTTTTCTTTCGCTGCGTGGAAACCCACTGCGACGCGAACGAATCTGGGAACTCATAAAAGAGTCTGCCGCCCGAGTTGGAATTACAAGTAAACTAAGTCCCCACTCGTTGCGACATAGTTTCGCAACACATCTGCTTGCCGGTGGAGCTGACCTGCGCCAAGTGCAAGAACTTCTCGGCCACGCATCGATTGCAACAACGCAGCTCTATACGCACGTCGATTCATCTCGATTGAAACGAGTTCACACTTCGTTTCACCCGCGTGCCTAAACTGACGCTTAGCGGCGTCTAAGGCAAGTTAATCCAAGAAGCATAAGACCTGCCGCAGCTGGTTCGGGGACTGCGATAGGTGTACCACTGACGACGGTAAAGTTCGAAAAAGTGGCGGTTAGCTGACCTGTAGTGAGCGGTGCACCAAGCGTGTCATCACTTCTCAGAAAGAATGAGGCTAGCAATGGCTTGTTGTCCCAGTTGTTTTGAATCCCGGCGACCTGACGAGTGATTGTTACTGCACCGCCTCCTGAAAACTCTGTTACTTTCAACCAAAAGTTACCTGTCGAGCTAAAGTACTGCACAGCCATGCGTCCTTGATCGACACTCGGCAGGGAGTATGCCGTGGGAACAATTGGAGCATTGCCCGTCCGGCCTGCCGTGAAGAAATCAACGATTGAGCCATTTGCAACCGCTCCGGCAACTCCCACCGAGTTTTCCCCGTTACGATCTTCGCCAACACCAAAACCGAATCCACCTCCTCCAACCGATGAGACCGCTGAGACGTCGAAGTCGATTCGGATTTCAAAATCTTCATTTGGTGAGAAGTAATAGCCTTGATTCGAGTTGCCTACTTCCAATCCATCGACACTGGCATAACCAATATCGAAAGCGTTTGGCACTGCCCCATCGGCAGACAGGATGGCAGAGCTGGCGCTACGTGATGCTGATAAATTTGGGTGCCCCGGGTCTTCCACCAAATCCCATGCCGTCAAATCGGATACGGTTCCAAAGGCAGTAGAGGCGATCATTGAAATTGGCAAAACGAAAAGCAATGACTTGAACATTGGGTACTCCATCAAGGTATAAGTGGATACGAAAAAAGACCCCAAACAAAACGGCCCGGTGAACACCCATAGGGTGTCTTAGGTCGTTTAGCTTGAGGTCTTCAGTAGTTCAACTCGCAAGAAATGATTGGTCGTCAGTACTTAATAGAATAAGCTAGGTTAGAGCCGGATCAAGCAAAAGACCGCAAATGTTCTAAATGATTCTTACAAGCCAGGTCCAGCTTGGGAATCCACGGGCGTTAAACGTACCTTTTCAATTAGCTGATAGCGTTGCCCATTATCTAGGTAACCCGTCAACGCTGTGATTGACCGCATAACATAGTCATACTTCAGATCGTAGTCGGCATCGATCTCGACTTCCTGATCGCCGGCCGTGCCGGGACCACCCAGGTCATCAACTAACCCCCGAATGTAAGTATGTAGTTGGGCGAACCGTTCGTTCCCTTCAAAGAGTTGCGTACCGAGTTGCATCTCCACAAGTTCCCCTCCGGTGTTGGCCCGCATTCGAAGCGTCATGGGTGGCGTTTCGCTAGGCGTGGAAGGAGTATCTGCTGAAGGCAATGGCATCCGGATATTGAAGTCGCCTTCAGGTAATACAATCTTGAAGGTCATGATAAAGAAGACTAACAATTGAAAGACAATGTCAATCATTGAGGTCATCTGCACCTGAACTTCTTCATGGTGATCGGTATTTCGGAATTTCATGGCTTGATTCTCCGTCTATTCGATCAAAGTAGGAACGTCGCTCTGACGCCCGCGAAGTGCAAACGTATCTAACCCAACATCCTGACACGCTTTGATAATCTCTTGAACCATACCCGTGCGAGCTTCAAGGTCAGCACGAATGACCACAGTCGCCTTAGAAAGCCGATCATCATCGTATGCCTTGAGTAATTGGACTTCACGTCTTAGGCCGACATATAGCTGATCCAGGTTCATCTCTTCACCAGCGAATAGAATGGTCTCATCATTCGTTAGCTGGATGGTAAGGGGCTCTTCGTATGCCGATTCGGGTGGCTTGGCCAATTCGCTGGCAGGAAGATTAACCCGCTCATCTTGTTCGACATCCGAAAAGTTGATCAAAACCATAAAGAAGGCGATCAACTGAAACGTCATGTCGATCATCGGGGTCATATCCCCTTCGGCAATCTGCTGTGGTTGTCGTTTAGTAAGTCGCATGATTGACTATTCTTCGTGAGGCTGAACGGGAAATTAGCTTTTCTTTTGATTCTCAAATCGGCTCATAAGCCCACCACTAATGATGCCCACTTCAAGAACCAATTGGGCGATTCGGTTACGAAGAATGTTGTAAATCGCTAGCGCTGGAATCGCGATAGCTAGACCGATGAGCGTGGTAAACAAAGCGGTCGAAATCCCTTCAGCAAGCTCACTTGGCTTGGGAGCCGTAGCGGAGGTTGCAATCACGTTAAACGAAGCGATCATCCCCTGGACCGTACCAAGCAGGCCAACCATTGGGCTGATCGTACCGATCAAAGCCATATAGCTCAGGCGGTGCTCAAGCTTCATGTTCTCTTCTTCACCAACTTCTTGCATCGCTTCGATTGCCTGTGGATAAGTTCCACCGCCCGACATCCGACCTAATCCAGCCGTAAGAACTTTGCCGAGGAACGAGTCATCGGTTGAGGCTAATTCGTAAGCTTCGCTAAATTCTTTGTTGTCCAAGTGTGTCTCGAAAGCTTGGACCAGATCTTCGGGAGCAACACTCGAACGCGTTGCTTTAACGACGTTCATCACAAACAACGAAGTCAAGATAAAGGAAAGCGTTAAGAAGATAAGACTGTAACCAAGACCGAGTGATTGGTAGGCCCAGGTGAGGTAGTTCGTTTCCTCAACCGCAGCAGCCCCGTCGTCTCCGCCCTCAGTAGCGGCAGCTTCTCCGTCCTGTGCTAAACAAGGGCTTGGAGCAAAGGGGCCGAAGTCCGCCAAGCCAAACATCAAGGCAAATAACAATGGTAATTTCAACCAGGCATTGAACTTGGTTGTTTGGTTATCGCTTAGGGTCTGCATTGTTTCTCCTGCCTCTGCCTGGCAACTTCGTTTAGGTTGTTTAATTGCTTCTATAAGGCGTTGTTGGATTCTCACCAAATTGGATCGGGCCAACTTCGTTATGTCTAGTTTAATCTAAAACAGGGTCAACTGTCGGATTGCTTTATTCTCTAGCCCATCGGCTTGTCCCATACATACGAAGCAGTTTGCTCTTTGTTAGTTGAGCTGTCCGTGCTTCGCCGGAGCGATTCCAAAGGGAATGCAAATGATATAGTGCTTCAGCGTGGGCTTCTTGGTTGTCTGAGTAGAGATAATCTACTCGCAAGTAGGCGAGCAAAGCGTCAGTAAGTTTACCTGATTCAGCATAACAGTATCCCAGGGCAGCATAGGCATGCGCCAAGCGATCCGATCGATCTGTAGCATCTTCGTCTACTGCAAGGATCATTTTCTGGAGAGCGCTGATTGCCTCTTTCTTCTTTCCATCAGCAGCCATGTTCTTAGCCAGTGTGAGTTTGGCTAGGAACTGCTGTTCACCTAACGAGTAGCGAGAACCTGAAGTCGATTTCCCCTTAATCGAGTTTGCTTTCTTAAGCAAATTGATCGCTTCCGAGTGCTTGCCTTGTAGCTGTCTGGCCTGAGCCGACAAAAGTAGGGATCGCACTTGGTAAGCCGGCCAAGGGGCTTTGCTCAGCTTTCGGTACTGGCCGACAGCTTGATCGTACCGTTTCAGAGAAACAAGCAGATCACCCGTCGTTTCAGCGCTGCGGTATGAATGAAAACCATCAGGATAGGCTTTTTGAAAATTCACCAACTCACGGCCAGCAACTCTCGCATCAGCACGTCCAGCAATTGCCAGTCGGGCCAAGCATTCCGTCTTCATGAAGGCAAAGTCCTCTTTCAAGAACTTAGTAGCCGATGGGCCTAGCTTAACCCCGCTAAGTAATTCTTTCGCATTCAGATAGCCCTTATTTTCAAGATTGATTCTTGCCTGAGAAAGCTCCGTCGGCTCGTTAGCGAAGATGACCGAAATAACTTCGGGAGTTTGGTATTTTGTGATGCCCGTGTTTGTTTCCAGCTGAACATTGTTATTGTTCCAACCGACAACCTCTCCTGCCTTGGATCCATTGGTTGTACGCACACGGTCAACTTGGGCTTCTACAGCAACCGTGAAGAGCATTAGGCAAGCAAATGTTAATGCTGGTAAAATCCGAGTCATTTCATCTCCTTTGCAATTTGCTTTTCGAGGGCGTCGTACTTCTCAGCTGAAGCCTTCCCGCCAAGATCAGGATACTGACGTCGCATTGCCTTGATTGTGCTTAGGGCTTTGGAGTATTGCTTCTTAGCCTCGGCTGGTGAAGAGAGCTTTGCTGCAAGGTAACGGCTCCGAGCGACGTTGTACCAGGCATTGAAGAAGGTTTCTTTGTGTCCTTCATTGGTAGCGATGGCACGCGCAGTAACACCAGCTATCTTTCGCCAACCCCAGAAGACGTTCTTACCGCTGGCATCAGGACGGGAGCCGTTGATTGATTCCTCTAATAACTCAGTCCGCTTTTGTTTTTCTCCCAAAGCTTGCAAAGCTTCAGCAACGGCCACCTGCACTGGGAGTAAAGCTTGCTTCTTAGAAAGTAACGCCTCGTAACTATTGAGTGCTTTTTCATATTCGCCCAACTCACGATCACAGTTAGCAGCTTGGAGCTGAACTGCCAACGCCGCTGCTGGTGTAGGTGCCATTGAGGGGTCGAGACGAATCTGATCAACCAACGTGTGAAACGATGAAGCGGCTGATTGCATACACTTGTTTGCCGTTGCTTGGTCCTTAGCGGCTTGGCCAAACTTCAAATAGGTTTGAGCCACCCAAGCTCGTGTGTTCCAATCTTTATTGGCAGTGTTCTTCTCTATCTTTCCAAGAAGTGGCAAGATGGTATTTACGATGCGTTGGGAGACCTCTTTTTTAACAGGAGGCTTACTGTCAAGTTTGGCAACAATCGGAACGGCCACAGCCAAGCGAGTCTTCATAGCAATCTCTTTATCGAGTTCACTTAATGAATCATCAAGCCACTGAACTGATTTCTTCAGCCGGTTATTTCCATTGGTTACATAAGCTTCAAGGGCAGACTGGGCGACGAGCGTAGCAAAGCGCTGAGCATCAGCGGGAGGCTCTTTTGCAATTAACTTACTGACAGGACCAAACTGGTCGTCAATCAAAAACTGAACTGCTTCATTGTTCCTTCCCTGCGCAAGAGATTCTCGTGCAAGATAGAGAGCAGCAGTGACCCCTTGGGGGAAAGTCTTTCCTTGCCCCTTAGCTTGCTTAAAACTCTTTTTCAATGTGGCATAAATCTGATTGCGTTTCGTAGCCTTCGCATTCTTATCCGCGATCAACGCCTCCCATCGAGCCGTTGCGATTCGCAAGGCATACTCAGGACGTTTGTATTCCGGCAACTTTGAGACAAGCTCAGATGCTGCTTGATAATCTTTTGCGCGTAAAGCGATATTTAAGAGCACATTGTATGATGTGTTGGCGATTTCACTATTAGGCCAATTTTTAGCAGCTGTGTCAGCAAGCTTTTTCATTCGTTCGCCTGCACTCGCATCACCCTCCATTGAAAGCTGTTCAAGAGCTGCAAGTCCAAGAAGTGCCCCCTTCTCAGCAGAGGGATCTTCGGGAGCTTTCTTCAGAAGATACTCTGCCATGTCAGCTGCACGGCTCAAGTCTCCAGATTCGAAAGTAAGCCAAGCAAGTAAATAGCGTGCTTCATTCAGCTGCTTTGGCTCTGTCTTCTTATCGGCAAGCTTCATCGCCTGCTGAAAGGCATTGGACGCTGTCTGTTGTTGCTGAGAAATTTGCTCTTCGAGCTGCTGTCGATCGCCTTTACTGAGATTAGCATCTTCTTGAAGCGATGCTTTAAGCGTCGCAATTTGTTCAATTGCCTGTTTGCCATTCAGAAAGGCCTGATCGAAATCTTTTGCCTCTTCATTCGAAATACCCATCATCTTGCTAAGCTCAGCCCAAGCCTCTCTTGCCTCGGCTTGAACATCGCTAGGAACGCGCGAAGATGCGGAAAGAAGTAAGCCTGCTTTGCGTAGCGAGTTGCGACGTCCTGGATCTACCTCAGGCAACTTTTCAGCAATGGCAATGTGTGACTTCGCCACATAATACTGAAGCATCGCGGCTTCTGGTGTTTTTTGATCTGACGAACTGAGGTCACTCAACCACCGACGAGGACCATCTATCGATTTTTCGGGGCTACCTGACTCAAACCATAAAGCAGCTAACTGAGCTTGAGCATTGGTTACGAGACGACGCAGCTCGTCGCTTGAAGTTGGCTGACCAATAAGATCTTCAAAACAACCAGCCGCCAAACCGACTTTATTCAACGACCGGTAACATTGCCCCTCGTACAAATGAGCATAAAGGCCCACCATCCACCGACTGTACTTTTCGTAGAGAGCACCAAGCTCTTTTGCTGCCGTTTCATTATTCTTTTTGTACTGCTTTGAGCCAGGCTCATGGGTCATTGCCAATTCGTGCAGCATTCGCGATGACATGAGTCTCATCTGGGCCAAACGACCAAGCAAATCAAGCCTTGTCTTACCCTTCTCACTGTCGGGTGAAACGCCTCGAAGTTTAACATGCTCTTTTTCAAAAAGATCGGTTGCTTTACTCAACTTCGTTCTTGCAAGTTTGATCGATTCGCGAGCATCATCAACGGGTACAGCGTTTCGTGGCTTATCAATTGACTGGGCATCACGGCGTGCTTCATCGGCAAAGGCCGTGGCTAAGTCACCCGACATGCGAGCAAAGGCAATTCGTTCTGAATCCGACTTGAGATTTCGCGAAAGCCCATCAATCTGCTTGGATAATTTCTCCAGTTGTTTCTTCCGGTCTTCTGCCTTTTTTGTCGTACGAACTACAGCGATACCTAGCGAAACTTTTTCAAATCGGGCTGATTGTTTGAACCCTTTAGAAATTAACGGATCACTTTCAGCACGTTCGAGAAATTCAGTTGCCAGTTGATCGTGGCCGGATCTTTGCAACTGATCAAAGAATTGACGATCCTCTTGCTCAGTCGCATTCGCAATCGTAGTAAGCAAGATACAGGCAAAGAGAATTAACCATTGCTGCCAGAGCATTTCTACATGCGCATTCCGAGACGGAATAATAAAAGTGCCTAGCCGTCCCATACACCTGTTCCGAAATCAAACAACTGACTGCTCACTATCTTACTACTCAAGAAAAGAGGTAGTAACCGAACTTACATTCTCGCATTTTTTGCTCGTTTCGTCCACATCCTCGCAGCACACTATGAGAAGTAAAGAGTCATTGCTGAATAAAGATGTAACTTTAGTGCCAATACTTCTGGTTGCTATTTGGTCTAAAAATGGTCTTAATAATGACCAAAGGAAAAAGCGTTATGAGAGATACTAGAGGTCCTCAACGAACCGGCGTAATCGGTTCAAGTAACCTTCTGGCAATGGCACATCCCGAAGAGACTCCTCAGGTGCATTGACATTGACCGGTGATGGTTCGGGAGCGGGTGGCATGGGTTCACGATCTTGGTGGTTGTGCCTAGGCGAACCACTCACATGAGGCGGTACCATCGAAGCGCTGTCATCCAAGACACCACTGTCGGAGGGACTAAATGAAGAAAATGAATCTGACATAGGACATCTATCAAAGGGTTATTGCTGTCGCACTCAATCGAATCATTCGAAAAAGATGCGTTTTGCTACTTCATGGTCAGCTTACCGCTGATGATTTCGTAGCTTCGATTTCCATAAGGTTTTGACGCAGTCGGTCACGTCCACGGCTGACTCGCGAAAGAATCGTACCAAGCGGCGCATCAAGCACCTCGGCAGTCTCTTTATGAGTCAATTCGCCAACAATCACCAACAAGAGAGCTTCTCGCATCTCTTCGGGTAGTCGATCCAAAGCCAACTGCATTTCATCCGTGTACCCCTGATCAAAAGGATCAAGGTCTTCGGTTGTTGCATCGAGCACATGTTCGCTTGAAGCAAACGAAGGACTTCGTCCCACGCGTCGCCAACGGTCTACGGCACGCCGTCGCAGGATGGCTGCCAACCAAGCACGTTCGCCTCGACTAGAATCGAATCGTTCACGACTCGTCCAGGCGCTGCGCAGTGTCTCCTGCACCACTTCCTCGGCATCGTGAGCATCGCCTACCAATCGGTAAGCAAGCCGATACAGTGCCGATCCGTGCTGATCAACAATGGACTGAAAGTCTTCCTTGCTCAGTGACAAAAACCTAACTCCAACCAGTGTCCGATCTCAAAAATCTCATAAAGTGAGATCTCATTCGATCGTGAAAATCGATTATGGATTCGAGAGCATTCAATAATTACCTGCTAATCCATCATAGTCGAGATCGGCCAATCACTCTAATTTAGATCGGCCTATTCCTACTATGCTGGGTCTGATAATCCGTCTGTTGCCCTGCTAATCGGTTCCACCCTTCCCGCCGGCCCACAGTTGAATAAATAGCCTCTCCCTCTGTATGCCTAAAATTGCCTCAAGCAGCTGGCGTATCGGGCTACGCCAGCTACTTGAGACTCTGCGTTCCTGGCCACCTCGGGTTCTAGGTCCCTCCGCGGCTGTCATTCTCTTCGCCCCACCCAGGGGGGCTTATTCCCCTATTTTGAAAACCACCGCCACATTACCTGAGAAAACCCAACTACAAATAGACGTAAGTCCCTAATCTGCCTACAATTATGACAGAACCAAATCAAAGGCATTGAATCAATAATGGTACGTTTTTCTTCCCAATCAAGCCAAAACAAGGACGCGATCCGATTCAGATCGGGGACCGCAGGGCCAGGGAAATATCGACTCGCACTGCTTTTGGTTGCCATGCTCTTTGTCCTCGCTGCTAGAGCGAAGCTGAAACAACCCGAGGTTCGTCAGGCGGTTGGCAACATGCTTGAAGCGAGTGAAGAAATAGAGAAACTCAACACCACCGCGGCGGTCGCTTCGCTTGATCTACTGGGTCCGCCAGCTCTTGATGAACAGCAGCTTAGTTCGATTGAGGACAACGCACCGTTCCGTAGTGCGGAGCAAGAGGCATGGTTTGTGCTTCTTGGTAAACTTCAAGCTGAATCCGTCGAGTCGATCAACGAACAATCGCTTGGCAAAGTTGGCTACGCTGCTCTTAACTCCAATGCTGACACTTACCGAGGGCGAATCGTGACCGTCCACGGTACCGCAATGCAGCTTGAAGAGACAAAACCGGCGGACAACGATTTGAGAATCGAAAAACTATTTGTTTTAACGATACAACCTGACGGTGGTGAAGTTTGGCCCATTAGCATCTATCTATTAAATGAACCCAATCTAAACCTTGATGCTGACAAGAAACCAAGCATTCAGATCGATGGCTACTTCTTCAAGAATCAGTCCTATCGTTGGGCTCAAGGAGTTGGTTCGATGCCTGTGCTCTTGGGCAAAGAGATATCAAAGACCAAAGGCAATTCTTTGACTAGCAAAGTCGCGCCATCAGGCACAGTTCTCGAAAAACAACCTGAACGCCCCACGGATACTGTCCGACTTACCGATTCGGATTCACTCGGTCGGGCATTGCTTGAGGACCTTGGCGTTGACCTCAATTTGTTAAATAACATCTCTGATCGACAAGCTTTTACCCAAGCAGAGCGTGATCCTTTCTATGCTATTCTCGAAGCGGTTGGCCAAACGCCAGCAAGGCAGCTTGCTCGACTAGCCGAGGGAGGATTGCCTCAATATGCCAAGAAGCATGGCATAGAATTAGCCGCTGATGCAAAACGTCCGACTGATCGACAGGCGATCATGAGCCTTTTGGTTTCCCAGTCGGCTGAGGAAGGTAAGTACTCTTCACCAATTCTCTTTGGCATTGCCGAACCGCAACGTGGAGAGCTACTCTCGTTCGATGGCACCGTGCGACGTGTTGTCCGTATTGACGTACCTAACGAACCGGTCGGCTACTACTATGAACTGGAACTCTTTCCTGATGACTCTCAGAATTTACCCTTGGTATTCTGTATGAGAGAGACACCAGAAGGTTTTCCCGTGGGAGATGAAATTCGCCTGCCTGCTAGGCTTACTGGCTTCTTCTTCAAGCAGTGGGCTTATCGAACCCGACATCGAGGTGAATCAGCCGGCGAAGATGCTCGTCAGTTTGCCCCGCTTTTGATTGGCCGAGCTCCCATCCCGTTAGCAATGCCTAACGCCGCAGACAATCGTCCTGGATTGGTAGTTGGAATCGTTGGAACCCTCCTGATCCTGTCAATCGCAGCCGGAGTATGGTACCTCAATCGGTTGGACAGCTCCTATGAAATAAAACTAAAGACCGTTCGCCAGGATGCCCCTGATCCCGATTTCTCCCATCTCTCTTAAGAAACGAACCTCTCCTTGAGTTTTCACAAGGTGCAAGTGGTATCGAATAAGGGCTTCTCTTCGTAAACTAAGGGACAATCGAACAGCGTCCTTCTTAGCGGTCAATTACCGAATGTCTGACAACAAAAGCCAACCCAAGACCCAAAGCTACGGTGACCAACCGATTCATAAAGGGGGAATCATAAACCCCAAGTTTTGGCATGGGATGCTTCCTGGCGATCTACTTAGCCTAGGTTGGAAGAATGGCTTTCGCCTCTCGCCACGTGGCGTCATCAGTATGACGACCGCATTCGGCGCGAGCGTTGGCCATCAAGTTGGTCGTACGGTCCAAAACATGATGCATGGCTCGCGCATAGAACGAGCTGTCCCCGATCAGCCCCCTCTGTTTGTACTGGGCCACTGGCGTTCGGGTACCACTTTGTTGCACGAACTCTTGATTCGCGATCCGAGAAATACCTACCCAACAACTTATCAATGCTTCTGCCCCCATCACTTTTTAGTGACCGAGCACTGGTTTGCGCCAATGACCCCCTGGCTGCTGCAAAAGCAACGTCCAATGGACAACATGGCCTTAGGCTGGGAACGACCACAAGAAGATGAATTCGCACTCTGCGGGCTGGGCATGCCCACCCCCTACCGCTCATGGGCATTTCCTAAGAATGGTCCTGTTGATCAAGATTGGCTCACCCTTGAAAACATTTCCAATGAGGATCGAGAGCACTGGAAGAATACGTTGCGACGATTCGTTTCCGCCGTCAGCCTTAAACGACAAGGCCGAGTGGTGCTGAAATCACCGCCGCATACCGCGAGAATTAAAACCCTTTTAGAAATCTATCCCGACGCTCGCTTTATTCACATTACGCGTGACCCATTGGTTCTTTTTCCTTCGACTGTTCGACTTTGGAAATCTCTCAGCGATGTTCAGGGAATGCAAGGCGCTGTACAACGGCATGATTGGATCGAAGAGGAAGTGCTGCGAAACCTTGAATTGATGTACGAGGCATTCAATCGAGATCAGCCAAGCATTCCGACCGAGCATTATACCGAAATTCGCTACGAAGACTTAGTGAAAGACACTAAGGGCGAAATGAGAAAGATCTATGAGAAGCTAAATCTCGGCGGTTTTGAAGAAGCCGAACCCGCAATGGATGGTTATCTTGCCGAGCAGCGGGACTACAAAACCAACAAGTACGAGATTCCCGAAGAGTTACGCCAACAGGTTGCAACACGCTGGAAACTCTATGCCGATCGATTCGGATACGAGCTTTAGATAGAACCAGACCGCTAGGCTGCCTTAAGCAGATACTTTTTTTCGGTCTCTTCTACCCTCACTTCGTAAGGGATATATTCCGAAACTGCTTCAACCAGGTCCGCTGTTCGGTAGGTTGCCCCGAGTTGCGATTCAACCAAGGCCTGGCCACGCAGTCCAAGTTGTTTGGCCTCGTTAGGCATCCTTAAACACGCTGTTACGAATGCTTGAAGATCGTCAGGCGTCTGCACGACGCGAGCCCCGTCTGCTTCTAGCAACGCGGAGACGATATCTCGGAAGTTCTTCGTATTGGGACCAAACGAAGTTGCCACGCCATAAGCAGCCGGCTCGATCATATTCTGGCCACCTCGATCGCCGAAGCTTCCACCAACAAACCCAATATCTGCTAAGCCCCACCAAGAGCCTAACTCGCCAACCGAATCGACTAACAAGATCTTGGCATCTTCATCAGTGCCAATGGCAGATTCCAATTCGGTCCGTCGATTCCATGCCACTCCGGTGCTGTCGAGCAGCTTTGCAATGTCTTCAAAGCGTTCTGGATGACGCGGTACCAAAATAAGCCGAAGCTCGGGATGATCTTCTGTTAGCTCCTCAAAGACTTGTAGTGCAATTTCCTCTTCTGGCTCTTGAGTGCTGCCAGCAAGGAAAATAGTCTCGTCCCGTTTCCATCCACAAAGCTCTCGGAAATGGTTCGTCATCGGATTGTTTCTTGTCGTTGAAGCACCATCGTACTTCAGCGAGCCGCTTACTTGAACGACTTCAGGTCGTGCACCAATCGCTGCGAACCGCTCAGCAGTCGCTTGGTCTTGAGCAGCAACTAAATCAACGCTGGCTAGCGTTTTTTGCACAATGGGTCCGAGGCGACGGTAACCTTTGAAGCTGTTTTCGCTCAATCGACCGTTGATCACGGCGACCTTACCACCTTGTTTCTTTACTTCGGCAATTAAGTTCGGCCAAAGCTCCAACTCGGCTAATAGAAGCAAATCGGGTCGAACTCTCCGGACCGCGCGTTTAACCGCCCAAGTGAAATCTAAGGGACAGTAAAAGACCGCGTAGTCACGACGGTATTTCTTCCGAGCGAGTTCGTATCCCGCCTTGGTAGAAGTTGTTACGCAAAACTCCCACTTGGGATGTCTACGACGGAGTTCCTCGATCAAGACATCGATCAAGTTGACTTCACCAACACTGACCGCGTGAAGCCAAACGCAGTATCGAGTCCCTTTTCGCGTTCGCAATCGGCCCATGAGCTTCTCTCCGAAGCCTTCACGATATTTGCCGGTACGCCACGATTTATAGGCGATAAGAGGAGAAGCGAGCGTTATAGCCGTCAGATAGATCACATTCAACGCCCAACGAGAAAGCACACCAATTGGTGCCCGCGCAGCAGTTGTCTGAGATCTGATTTCTGACATGGGGAATCCTTTCCCAACTCGTCGAGGTTCCTGCCGCAGCAGTCGACGATCACTTTAAGAAAACTTAACTAAGCTCACCTATCAATTGTTCGGAGACGAGTCCAGACGAACTTTCAGAGATTCTGCATTTCACGGAAATCCTAAGCGACTTGGTCGGATCGCAGACAGCACTGCTTGTACTTTTTGCCACTACCGCAGGGGCAAGGATCGTTTCGGCCAATCTTTGCTTCCGTATTTCGAATTGGTTCCGGCTTGCTGTCGGTGGATTGGTTGCTAGCATCAATGCCTTGCTGTTGCTGCGATTCAGCAACCTTGGTCTGCGATTGTGCTTGGTCATGTCGGGCTTCGCTCTCGACCCAGGTGCTGCCGATGAACTCTTCGTTGAGGTTCTCCATCTTAAAGACCAAGTCGGTAACATAGGTTCCAATTGACCCCCACATCCCTTCGAACATCCGCATCCCTTCGCGTTTGTATTCGACTTTGGGGTCAACCTGAGCATAACCACGCAGTCCAACGCTTGAACGAAGGTGATCCATCGCAAGCAAATGCTCTTTCCAACCTTGGTCGAGTATCTGGAGCAACAGCTGACGCTCCATGCGTCGCATCTCGGGTCGGTAGCGATCTTCGATTACCTGGGAAACTCGCTGGTAAGCCTCTTTACGCGGTAGTCGTTTCAAATCGTCGACTTGAAGTTCTGCGCCAGTCTCGCCATTTAACCAATCCGTGAGCGATTGGATTTGCCCGTCCGAAGCCCCCACTGAACGTAGCGAAGCCTTGGCATTTGGATTACCAGCGAACAATTCATCAAGCTTGGCGTTAGCTTTGTCCGTTAGCTCATTGGCCTGGGTTATCGTCTTCTCGCTATGGCTGATCAAAAGCTTACGAATCTCTTCGCGTTGCTTGCTCTTGAGATCATCCAGTGAAAGCTCTACGCCAAAACGCTTTGTCGCCCAATCGACAAGACTCTCACGATCGAGACCCGTTTGTGTTGCGAATCGCTGGATACCGGCGATCACGGGATACTCTGCTTCTCGGCTGTCATAAGATTCATAGGCCTTTTCGATAGCCAAGTTCTGGATTTCGCGAGCTTCACTGGTTAAGAGTGAATCGGCATCAAGCTCGATTCCAAACTTATCCTTCAACCAATTGCACGCGGTTCGGACGCCGAATCCTTGGTCCAGGAACCTTTCTGCTTCGGAAAGATCAATCTTTGCCAGCGCCGCACGTGCCTTATCGATCAGATGCTCCGCAAGATCATCACGACCAATCTTCTTTAGGTCGCGGTCACGTAGCTGTACGCCGTAGCGGAGTCCCATCCACTTGGCGAGTGCTGCCCAGTTCCAATCGGATTCATCTTCTTCGTGGAGGTTTTCTTCAATCGCATCGAAGATTTGCGACTCAGCAATACGGTCAGCTTCGTCATGAGCAAGCTTGTCGGCTTCAAGATATTCAAGATTCTTGAAATCTCGGGCATCCAGATCAACACCCAACATTTTGCTCGCCACCGCTGCAAACGATTCAACGCCGTAGCGAGGATCAAGCAATATGGACATACGGTCCGTGATTTGGTTTTCGATCATCTCAAGCAGCAGGTCACGACAATTCACGCCGTCGAGAATTTGCTGTCGATAGCCGTAGACGCGTTTGCGTTGTTCGTCCATCACCTCGTCGTATTCAAGCAGGTTCTTACGAACTTCAAAGTTGCGTTCTTCAACCTTCTTTTGAGCGCCTTCAATCCGTCGGCTGACGAGCTTCGATTCGATTGCTTCACCCTCCTGCATTCCAAGTCGGGTAAGCATCCCCTTGACCCAATCACCTGCGAAGATTCGCATCAAATCATCTTCAAGCGAAAGATAAAATCGGCTCGAACCAGGGTCCCCCTGACGGCCACTACGACCACGTAGCTGCAGGTCGATCCGACGTGCTTCGTGTCGTTCGGTACCGATAATGCAAAGACCTCCTAGGTCTTTGACTTCTGCCCCCTGTTCCTTCATGCCGTATTCATTATCGATCTTCTCGACAAGATCATCCCATTCATCGTTGGGTACTTCGAGACGTGACTCGTACTTATCTTGGAGCTGAGCCCAAGCCATCGTTTCCGGATTGCCACCAAGCACAATGTCGGTACCCCGACCAGCCATATTCGTTGCGATCGTAACCGCCCCCATACGACCTGCCTGGGCAACAATCTCAGCCTCACGCTTGTGCTGCTTCGCGTTCAATAGCTCGTGCTTAATGCCGCGCCCATTGAGCAAATTAGAGAGCCGCTCTGATTTCTCAATCGAGACGGTACCAACAAGAATTGGTCGGCCCGGTTTCTGAATCTCTTTGACCTTCGATTTTTCAACTCGACGACGTTCTTTCGTCCCCTCAATTTCAATTTCATATTCAGTCGAGGTCTCTTCAGTCAATTTACCAACAAGAAAATTTCCGCCGCCAATATCTATCGTAGTGTGCTTATGAAGTCGCTCGATGTCGTTAGCCAGCGCTGTAAACTTCTCTTTTTCTGAGCAGTAAATCACGTCCGGATACTCGATCCGTTGCATCTCTCGGTTTGTAGGAACGCCGATGACGTCAAGCTTATAGATGCTCCAGAACTCGCCCGCTTCGGTCAAAGCGGTACCAGTCATACCGCTGATCTTGTCATAGAGCTTAAAGAAGTTTTGCAGAGTGATCGTCGCAAGGGTCTGATTCTCTTGTTTGATCTGGACCCCTTCTTTTGCTTCCACCGCTTGGTGCAAACCGTCCGACCACTGGCGACCTTCCATCAAACGACCCGTGTGATCGTCAACGATAACGATCTTGCCCTCTTGAATCACGTAGTTCACATCACGCTTGTAGAGGTAATGAGCCTTTAGTGAGTTATCGATCAAGTGGGGCCATTGCATGTTGCCAGCTGTGTAGAAGCTCTCCACACCTGCAAGACGTTCCGCTTCTCGGACCCCTTCGTCCGTCAAATTGGCCGAGTGTTCTTTCTCTTTGACTTCAAAGTGAATGCCTTTCTTAAGGCCACGGGCAACTTTGTCAGCCGCTTTGTACTTGCTGATATCGTCCTGTGCAGGCCCCGAGATAATCAACGGTGTCCGTGCTTCGTCGATCAGAATGTTGTCGACTTCGTCAATGATGGCATAGATCAATTTGCCTTGCGCTTGTTGCGAACGCTTTGGGTAGCGGTCGTCATTACAAGCAGCGGTGCGCATGTTGTCGCGCAAGTAGTCAAAACCGAACTCGTTGTTGGTACCGTATGTAATGTCACATGCATAAGCTTCCTGACGTTCGTCAGGTTCCATGCCAGAGTAGATTGCCCCGACGGTTAGACCAAGATTGGTGAACAGCGGCCCCATCCACTCCATGTCACGACGAGCGAGGTAATCGTTCACCGTTACAACGTGAACGCTTCCTCCTAGAGCGTTAAGGTAAGCCGGAAGGGTCGCGGTGAGAGTTTTTCCTTCACCTGTGACCATCTCAGCGATGTTACCTTCGTGGAGAATCATGCCCCCCATCAACTGAACATCGTAGTGACGCATACTCATATACCGCCAACCTGCTTCGCGACAGACAGCAAATGCTTCCACGAGCAAATCATCAAGCGTTTCTCCCTGGTCAAGCCGATTACGGAACAGCGTTGTCTGTTCACGCAACTCATCGTCGCTCATCGCCTCGTATTTTGAAGCAAGCGAGTTAATGGCATCCACCTGTGGGTTCAGCTTCTTCAGGTAGCGGGCATTTGCCGAGCCAAAGACGCCGGTAATCGCACGTTCAAAGCTGCCTAGGACGCCATTTATAATCGATCCGAGAACTTCCCAGATCCGTTCTAATATTTCCATGATCCACGCTAAGGGGATAAATTGATCTATCGAATTAAGCCGCTGGAAAGGCTGTTGTACTGCCATACTGGCTGAATGAGCCCCAGCAAAGCAAGTGGCCTGCCACTACCTAACAGGCAGGTTTTGCAGGCGCACCTCTCGCGCTCGCTTTCCGTGTTCTCAGCTAAAAAAGCCTTCAAACGCCGTAAACCGTTAATTCACAGAAGCTTATAGCCATTCACAACAACGGTCAATGCCGCCAACAGTCGGTGACCTAGTCCGTCATAACCTGACTAAACGGTTCACGTCTTAACACATTGCCAATTACCACCACGCAAGTCGTGTTCCAGAGCCCCCAGAACAGTAGGTATCCGTTATGCTAGACCTAGAGAGGGCGGCCTTGCGCAGAAACTGCGGAACTTTCACAAGTGCCGAAACGACCAAGGTTTAGGTCTGCTAGCTCAGGGTGCCTGTTTAGGGCATCTGACTGGGGGCAAGCCAACCGAGCGTTTTTGCGCTAGAATCAAGCCGCTACTTTTGCAAACGGTAACCCAACGAAGGCATTCGCTTTCGTTCCTAAGGGTCAGAAGCAGAACATCAAAGACCCAACAGTAAAATTCACTTGAGGATTCACATGATCCATTCGGACACGTTGCAGGCAATTTCACGAATTCGTCAACACCTACTCTGCTCGACAGCTTTGCTGCTAGGGTTATTTCTCTTTTCTGAGGAAGTGAATGCTCAGTCTGGCAAGAAAGGTATTTCGGTTGGCGCTTTGATTGGCAACAGCGTCTCCGACCCAGATTCGATTCGTTATAACGACGTTGCTGAGGCAATCAAGCGATTCGAAAACCGTGATCAACTAAGTGCTCGTACCTTCCTCGAACGAGCCATGCTCAAAGACGATACCTTGCCACCTGTTGGTGTGATGATGGCGAAGCTTCATCTTTTGGCAGGCAATTCACAAGGTGTCCGCCCTGCTTTAGAACAAGCGGTCCTTGAAGATTCGAAAGACGATCCAGAACCTTATTTGCTATTGGCCGAACAAGCTCTTGTCGGCAACCGCTCGATTGAAGCTGAGGCTCTCTTCGAGAAGGCTGACTCGCTCATTGAAAAATTCAACAAGAACCCTAAGCGTAAACGCCGCTTCAATATCCGTGTTAGCAACGGCATGGCAATCATTGCTGAGCGTCGTAAACAATGGGACAAGGCAATGACTTATATTGATAAATGGTTGCAAGAAGACCCCGAAGACGCCAGTGCATTGACCCGCAAGGGACAATTGCTATTCATGCTCGATAAAGAAAAAGAAGGTTTCGAAGCCTTCCAAGCAGCCCGAAAAATCAACAGCGAACTGCAAAGCCCTTACATTACTGCCGCCATGATGTATGGCCGTAAAGGGGAAGACTCCAAAGCGAAAGAAGCGTTCAAGAAAGCCTTTAGCGAATCAAGTGATGATGAACGGACCATCATCGCCTATACGCAAGCATTGATGAAAGACGGCGATTTCGAAGCCGCTGAAAAAGTCTTTGCCGAAGCCTCAAAGAAGCTTCCTAAAGAGGCCAACATCTGGCTTTTGCGTGGCGTGAATGCTCGCATGCTTGGCGACTTGGAAACGGCAGAATCTCACTTGATGAAGGCTCAAGGCATTGCTCCTTCCAACCGTGATGTTCTCAACCAATTGGCATTACTACTGATTGACTCGGAAGAGAGCGCTTCGCTCCGAAGAGCCCTCTCGTTTGCCAACATGAATGCCCAAATGAATTCCGACAACCCAGATGTCAACATCACACTAGCTTGGGCACTTTACAAAAATGGCCAAATGCAACAAGCCAATGCTGCCGTACAGAAAGCGGTTCGTGGAGCCATGAGTGCTGATGGTCAATATTTGCTTGCAAAGATGCTGATTTTGAACGACAAGAAATCAGACGCCAAGCGACTGCTCGAAGCTGCCCTGCAAAGCAAAGCAGGTATTTTTGTACAACGCAAAGAAGCAGAAGAGTTGCTCGAGACTCTTTGATTGCTGACTTTCATGCCTAGCGCATAAAAAAGGTCATAGCAGGTCGATCCGTCGTCCTGCTATGACCTTTGTCCTGAAGCAAAACACGAGCCGTGCTTCGCCCTCCCAGCTTTAGGATTCGGCTCATTGGGGCGCTACTACCCAAAGCAAATAAACCAAACATCAGGAAGCTTGATCGAAGTTTGGTAAACTTTGACGACTGTTTGGATCAGTGAACCAACCTCTACGGAGGTCCTCTACTTTTCTGCTAGCACTTTTCCTGCTCAGCGACCAATCGAAGTGGCTGGGGTTGCCTGGAGGCTGTTGTTTGGAATCGCTCCTAGTCGCTCAAAGCCTTCCGCTTCGATGCCATGAGCCCCCAACCCATAGGCTGATCCGCCGGAATAGTATCCACCGGGATGATCGCTCACCGGACCTGGAGAGGGGGTATAAGGAAGACGGTAACCACTGTGAATACGGGTGCCAATCGATTTGAAATCATCACGCATAGGTCCCCAAATGCGGCCATTACAATACCCATGATGGTATGGATCGCACTGCCAGTAGACGTTGTGGCTACGTTGCGAGGTGGTGGATGCAAGACGCATCCCGTTCGTGTGAGTTACGACAGGGTCTTGCCAGAATTTGATCGAGTCAGCTTCACAAGGGGCAGCAAAAGAAACTGCACAAGCGAAGCCAGCAGTAGCAATAGCATAAGCAAGGCTCTTGTTTAAATGGCACATGCCAACCACCCTCCGTGTCGGACAAAAACGAGACATCTCCTATATAGAGTGTTCCCGGTGAAGAAGCATATGCAATTTATTTCTGGAGCGATTTCTTAATAAGGCTCTCTTTCAAAACGCAGATAATGCAGAACTGTTCTCGATTTCCTGATCCGCAACATTTAACATCGGTGATGCAGATACATGAATCATTCAAAGAACCGTTAGATCTTACGCTGCCCGATCTTTCTCACCGGGGATTTCAAGCTCAAATAGTGAGAAGAGCTCTTCGCGTGTGAGTCCTGCACTGCGAGGACCTTCCGAGTCGCCATCAAACACCTTAGCAAAGAGCTCTCGCTTCTGTTGCAAGACGGCGTCGATTCGTTCTTCAATCGTATTCGCACATAAGAATCGGCTAACCGTCACAGGACCAGCAGCACCAATTCGATGCGCCCGATTAATTGCCTGATCTTCAACTGCCGGGTTCCACCAGCGATCAAACAGAAAGACGTAGCCTGCAAACTGCAGATTAAGCCCAACACTCCCCGCCCCATAGCTCATGCAGAGGACATGACAGTTGGAATCATTCTTGAATCGATCAAGCACCGCATCACGTTGTCGGTGTGGCACTTTGCCGTGATACTGTTCAACTCCGAATCGATTCAAGCGATCGGATAGCTGCCCAATGCTGTTTACCCATTGGCTAAAGACGATCGCCTTGCGTCCACTGGCAACACATTCTTCCAAGTCCGCTTCCAAACGATCCGCTTTGCTACTTGTTCCACTCAGTGGATCGAAATTGCAAATCTGCTTGAGTCGCAACACCAACTCAAACACGTGGTGAATGGTTAACTCTTGTTGTTTATCCTTTAGTTGAACAATTCCTTCCTCTTCAGCTCGGACGTAAGCTTCCCACTGCTCCGGTGAAAGCTCGACGGTTGCGTCGCAAACAATCTTTGGCGGAAGATCGGTAAGTACCTTCTCTTTGGTCCTACGAATCACCGAATCCTGAACCGCGCTGCCCATAGCATGAGCTGACATCCCTTCGGTTAGCATTCCTGGTGAAACGAAATCAAAGATTCCTACCAAGTCATCAATGGAATTCTCGATTGGCGTACCGGTTAGAGCCCAACTTCTATCGCGAGAGATTGTCCGCACCACTTGGTTCGTCGTGCTATTGCGATTCTTGATACGTTGCGATTCGTCCAGTAATACGAGATCAAAATGCTGAGACTCTTCTTGTAGCATCGCCTGATCACGGACGAGTGTTTCGTACCCAACAATCATCACCACCGCACCAGATGCTTTCCAAACCCAACTACGTTGAGCAGGAGAGCCTTCGATCGTTGCGACCGACAGATCAGGTGCCCAAAGCGCCAACTCACGCTGCCAGTTGGTAATCAAAGGCTTAGGACAAACAAGCAATACGCGTCGTACTTGACCACTATGGGCAAGAAGCCGGACGGTTGTGATTGACTGCATCGTTTTGCCAAGTCCCATTTCATCCGCAACCACGGCGTGCTTGCGTGGGAATAAGAAGGCAACACCATCCATTTGGTAAGGGAATGGCTTAAACGGAAAACGCAACGAGTCCGCTTCTAGCAGTGATTCCAATGGGGGTTGCAGTAGGTATTGAAGGCGATCTTCAAACTTTACGATATCTCTTGGAGGCCGAACTCGTGTTACCTTTGCCTTCGTCTCACGAACTGATCGCGGTCTCTTCGTTCGTTCAGAAGGTATCGCGTCGAGTGACTTTCTCGTTGCCTTCCCTTCAGGCAAGAGGGCGCCAAAGGTTTTTACTTTGTCTGCCACAATCGAAAGACTCACTACCTCAGGATCGATTCCCTCTCTTTGGTCAATTAACGTTTGCTTGACCGATAACTTGTCTTGGAACAAATCATCAGAAGCAACCGATAGCGAGAGATATATCGCTTGACTTGGAAGCGAAGTTGTCGCTCGAATCTTCGCTCTTGCTAATCGATCTTGCTGAGGCTCAGGCTGCGGCATTGGAAGCGTCACCCCCGTGGAATCGACACGCTTCGAGCACCGCTTCACGAACCCGACCGAATGGTTCGTTCAAATCAATTGAATCTGCTAGGTGTTTAAGATTCTCATCGATTGCTTCGTAAGATTCGTCTAAGCAAACCGTTGGTATTTGCTTACCATCTCCTGCTCCGACGGCATCGGGATCGTTCACGATTAAGACATTGACCGATAGCGCAGCTGCTTCGATGAGGGCTGCACCCAGATGTTCGGAGCACAAGTAACTTCTTAGCGTTGGGCCGAAGAGGATCTCTTGTGCACGGCTAGGGTGTACCGTCTCTGTGCAGTGGAACTCGAGCGGTCGACCGCGATCATTAACAATAAGATATCCGCCCGTGAAGCTGTTGTTTTCATCTTCTACGATGAGAAGATATCCATACCTACAAGCATCACTATGAGAATCAGCCAAGATAATCCGCCTCGATAATCACGTCAGAGAAGTTTCTATCAATGGTGCGAAGAAACCTGGATTGAGCTCAAAAAAACTCCCCCTCCCCACGGAGGGGTCGCAATCCCCTATCCAAGGTCTCAACTGAGAGAAGATCGGCCCGAAAGCCGTGATTACTTGAAGAGACAGCAGAAACTGCCCAATCGGCAGATTACCAAGCAATCGCCGCTAGCTAACCCTTGATAGCTGCAAAACTTAGTATTCTAGGGATGCCAGAAGCTGGAACTTTCCCTCTGGTCGCGATACACTGGAACTAATTCGGGAAGGAACTAGCGAAAACGATTATTCGCAATGGTTAATGCAAACTATTGCAGGGAATGCAAGATTTCGCGGAGTAATTTCCGTTTTAAGGTGACAAGCTCCAGCTTTGGTGATGACAACGTTCCTTATATGTTGTCACTGCTAGCACTGAAACTAGATGATGTTACAACCTATCTAGGTGATCAGCAGCATGGACTATTCGACGAACTCGATTTGGAGTCCCACCTACCCACTCCAACTGAATCCCAAGCGAAACCCCCTCACGAGAAGTCACCCCCAACAGGCACCCTCTCATTAAGAAGCTCACTTCTGCGAACCGACTGCGCAAAAAGATTAGACGGTTTCGTAGAGAACGGGTTAACATGAGAGTACAAAATTGAGAACAACCAAGCGATAACGCATTCGCTGGAAGCAATAGAAGGAAAATCCCTCCATGGCTGATAAACCAACTCTCTCTTCACTCTTTTCTCAAGTTGACGTCACGACGAGTTCCCACTCGCATTCGTCGGTCTCACCCGCTGAGGAGCAAACGGAAGTTCTGCGTGATGTCCTTTCGGCACAAGATCGCACAAACGAATTACTAGAAGAGTTGGTCGGTGCCCTAACCGCCCAAAACAAACAGCGTGCTGCTGAGCTTAACCGCTGGAAACTGTCGAACCCTGAACTTGCTCATGGTTGCCGTGAAGCTGCTGAAACCCTCAGCGAAGTTCAAGCCGAGTTCCTCGAGCGACTCACTGAAGAAGTCCAAGACTCACGTGAAGAACTCACTTACGGCGATTTCCTACTCACTGAATTCGTAGACCGATATGGACCACGTCTTGCTCACCTTAACGGCGTGATCCAAGTCCTCGCTCAACTAGGAAGTGCTGCACCTGCTCCAGCAGAAGCCGATGAAGAATTTTGATTCCGATTCGGTCAACTAGATTGCCCAGACCATGTTGCCCAAAGCACTGAGTGTCTAAGGCATGAGCCAAAAACAAGAAAAAACCTAGGTTTCTGCCTAGGTTTTTTTATGCACCTTCGATTGTGCCAACCTTCGCTTGGTTGCCGACGTATAGGCAAACGGATATGGTGACTTTACCTATTCCGTCATCACACAATTCCCTCTACGCGCTCTTTCGAATGAATACGACGACTATCGATCCGGCGACCGCTCGAACCCAACTAGATGAGCATGCCGTTGAAACGGTTCAATGGCACTTCCATGACTCGACTGGTTGCTCTTTTTGGTTGGAAAAAAAGAAAGAGCTCAACTTCGATCCGCTCGTCGACGTCAAGTGTTATGACGACTTGAAGAAGTTCCCTGCTTTTGAAGATGAGTGGCTGCGTGGCGGACCCGTGAGGCGTTGGGTTCCACAAGGTCTTGCTGACAAGCCGGTTTACGTCTTCGAGACAGGCGGAACAACAGGCGTTCCGAAAAGCCGAATTGCCATTGATGACTTTCGTACGGACTATTCACTCTTTAGCGATACGTTACCTGACCAATACTTCCCACCCGGCAGCAATTGGTTGATGCTTGGTCCCAGCGGACCACGCCGACTTCGTTTAGCTGTGGAACACCTCGCTCAGCATCGCGGAGGCATTTGCTTCTGCATCGATTTGGACCCACGTTGGGTTATCAAGCTGATTAAAAAGGGCTGGATGGATCATCTTGAGGAATACAAGAAGCATTGTATCGATCAAGCAATCACAATCCTCACCGCTGGGCATGACGTGAAGTGCATGTTCGGAACACCAAAGTTGATCGAGTCACTCTGCTTAGAACTTGAAGAACGGGGAACCAGCCTGGCTGAAGTTGGCATCACCGGCATCTTCTCAGGCGGTACGGAGTTTACTCCCCAGTGGACCAAATTCTGCGTTGAAGAACTCTTCGGCGGTCCCCCCGAAGAGTCGGGCATCTATATGACACCGACATACGGCAATACGCTAATGGGATTGGCATGCAGCGCTCCAGTCAATGCCGAGAACAAATACAAAATCAGCTACTACTCTCCTCAGCCGCGTGCCGTGCTAGAGGTTGTTGATTTTGATGACACGGACCAAGTTGTCGGCTATGGCGAAACCGGACGGTCAAAACTAACAACGCTTACCAAGGAATTCTTCGTCCCTGGTTTCCTTGAGCGTGACGAAGGTGAACGGGAACCACCGTGCGACGCCTATCCGTGGGACGGCATCAGCGGCGTCCGTCCATTCCACAAACTTGCTTCCGCTACGACGGTAGGCGTCTACTAAGCTCCCCTGAACATTTCGCCGAACCGTTTGACCTTGGCAGCGTACTACTGCTAATCCCTTCCCCCTGGACCCAGCTGCTAAAATGATTGAACTACCCGCTATTCGTTGGGGTAAGCCTTACGAATCGCTTGATGTTGACGAGATTCGCCACTTTTACACGGGTGAACCAGTAGCTCGGATTCATTCGGTCGGATCTGGCATCATCCAGCGTGATGCAAAAAAAGCCAAAAATGCCCGCCGTGCTCTGCAGGCGATTACTCCCGCAGAATTAATTGACCGCTGTAAGAAGGCAGGCGAATTGTTTGAGTCAGGTACCCTTGCCGTGGGCGACTCTCAGCAAACGCCTGAAGACTTCATCCAGCAACAGTCAGCCACGACCGGCATGCCCGTTTCGATGTGCCGTGCCAACATCGTAAAGAATGCTTTCGTTCTAAAGAACATCGACAAGATTCTTGATGCGCTTACACGTGGCCTTAGCCTCGATGTCCTTGCTCGTGGTTACGGTGATGAGGGCCGTGGCGTCACGATCAGTTATCAAGCACAATGCGATGCCCTCGGGGCCGTGCTTCCATCGAACTCGCCCGGCGTTCACACGCTTTGGCTACCCGTTATTGCTTTGCAAATGGGCTTGGTTTTGAAACCAGGATCCAGCGAACCTTGGACCCCTTATCGTGTCTACTCCGCAATGGTCGAAGCTGGCATTCCTCCTGAAGCGATTTCGCTATACCCAGGGGCAGGTGCCGACATCGGCTCAGCGATTCTCACTTCGTGCCGTCGAAGCATGATCTTCGGCGGGCCTCAGACTGTTGATCAGTACGCGGGCAATCCAAAGGTCCAAGTCCACGGCCCTGGATACTCGAAAATTCTCTTCGGTGAAGACACCGTAGACCAATGGAAAGATTACCTCGATCTGATGGTCGACAGTGTCTATCGCAATGGTGGCCGTAGCTGCATCAATGTCAGTTCAATCTACGCACCGCGTCATTCGAAGGAGATTGCCGAAGCTTTGGCATCGAAGCTTGGCCCTATTGAAGTCTTGCCACCCGAAGATGAGAACGCTGGACTAGCCGCTTTCACCATCGAAGGGGCAGCAAAAGCGATCCTTGGTTCGATTGAACGTGATGCCGAAGCCGCCAACGTCACCGACATGACAGCCAGCTACGGGGATCGCCTAGTTGACAAGCCACCAGTTGCTTACCTACGTCCTGTTGTTTTGCATCATGCTTCTGCAGAAAGCGACACAAGAAACAAAGAACAAATGTTCCCCATGGTGAACGTTGTTGAGTGCCCCCAAGACAAGATGCTCAATGCAATTGGCCCAACACTCGTGGGTACAGCCATCACCGACGACGATACCTGGAAGCAAGAGCTCATTGGATCGATTGATATCGACCGGCTGAACCTTGGACCGATTCCAACCCCACAGTTAGATTGGTTGCAGCCGCATGAAGGAAACCTTATCGAGTTCCTTTACCGTAGCCGAGCCCTTCAAGTCGCCTGATGTCCTCCCCCACCCCGGTCACCGCCGAAACGAGTAGCAAGATGCTAACGCTCGACTATCACTGTCCAACGCGAATCCACTTTGGAGTTGGTCGCTTTGCGGAACTAGGTGAGCATGCAGCTTCGCTCGGCATAAAACGCGCGATCGTTGTTTCTGATCCCGGCATCGAAAAGGTGGGGCATACGCAGCGCGGCGTTAAGTCGCTGACCAGCCAAGCCATCGATTCGCTCGTCTTTGATCAATTCACCGAGAACCCAACAACTGACCAAATCGATGCGGGAGTCACCGTTGCGAACGAGTATAAGCCGGACGCAATCATCGCCATCGGCGGTGGCAGCAGCATGGACTGCGCCAAAGGGATCAATTTTCTTTATTCCTGCGGCGGGCAAATGCAGGACTACTGGGGCGTTGGAAAAGCCACGGCTGACATGCTTCCGATGATCGCCGTTCCAACAACCGCTGGAACCGGTAGCGAAGCACAATCCTTTGCCTTGATCTCGGACGCCGAGACCCACGTCAAAATGGCTTGCGGTGACAAACGGGCTGCTTTCCGCATTGCGATCCTTGATCCCGAGCTAACGCTAACCCAACCGGCCCGCGTCACCGCACTCACAGCCATCGACGCGATTAGCCACGCAGTTGAAACCTACGTCACTAAGAAGCGAAACCCAATTTCGCATGCCTTCAGCCGACAAGCTTGGCCACTCTTAGCGATGGGGCTTGAGCACTTGATCGAAGAGCCTGACGACCTGAACACCCGTGGAAGCGTGCAGCTGGGGGCCTGCTTGGCGGGTCTTGCTATTGAGAACTCAATGCTTGGTTCCGCTCATGCACTGGCCAATCCACTCACTGCCAACTACGGCATCGCTCATGGCGAAGCGATTGGCATGATGCTTCCCCAAGTTGTTCGGCATAATGCCCAACACCCAGCCGTAGCGGAAGCTTATACTGAGATGCTGGAAGCGATCGAAACAACAGTCCGCGACCCAGGCATGCAACTTTCCGAACGGCTAAGTTACCTGGCGGCCCGTGCAGGTTTGGGTCGCTGCTTGGAGGACTTCGGTGTTGACCCGAATCAGTTCCCTAAAATGGCAAGCGAAGCGAAAGCCCAATGGACTGGCAATTTCAATCCAGTCGAAATACAAGAAGATGATTACCTCAAACTCTATCAAGCCGCTTATCAATAAGCTGTTCGCTGTGCTGATCTGCACGTTAATTGCAGTGACGCCAAGCGCGCAGGCTGATTGGCCCTTCACGCGTGGCGGGCTTACTTCAACGGGTGTGGCCAGCACGGTCCTGCCCGCCGATCCGCAACCGACTTGGAAATACTCCATTGAAGACTCTGGCTTTGAAGGCAATCCGGTTTGCCTCGGCGGAGTTCTTTATGTTGGCGATGTTGACGGAACCGTCCATGCGATCAAGATTGACGACGGTAGCCTCGTTTGGAAAAAGAAGTTCGATGAGACCGGCTTCCTATGCGCGGGTGCGGTTGATAATGGCCGATTCTTCCTGGGAGACTTCGAAGGAATTGTCCGGGCACTCAGCACAGAAAACGGCGAAGAGCTTTGGCAATTCCAAGCGGAGTCGGAACTCTACGCTGGGCCGATTGTTTACGAAGACCTACTGCTAATCACCACCGAATCAGGCGGCTGCTTGGCACTCGATAAAACGACTGGCGAAGAGAAATGGGAGTTCCGCATCGAAGCCCCACTCCGCTGTGCTCCATCGATTTTCCAAGGTCACGTCATGCTTTCAGGCTGTGACAGTAAGCTTCATGTGGTGAATATTGCAAATGGCGAGAGCGCCGGTTCAACGGAACTTGGCAGTCAAACTGGCTGCACTGCTGCGATCCAAAACAAGAAAGCATTCTTCGGCACCGAAGAAGGACGTTTCGTCGCCATCGACCTGTCGGACATCACCACCCCCAAGCAGGCTTGGGACTATCGTGATCCTAAACGGGGCCAAGGCATTCGCACCGCGGCGGCTGTTGATGCAGGACACGCTGTCTACAGCAACCAAGGCAAAGGGATTTATTGCCTGAACCCTACGGATGGTGAACTTATTTGGGATTCGCGTTCTCGCAGTCGCATTGAATCCTCACCAGTGATCATCGGTGATCGCGTTGCGATTCTCACCACACGTGGGCGTGCCCAACTGCTTAGCCTTGTTGATGGCGAAGTCGTTTGGGAGTACGAAGCGGGCGGATCGTATTTAGCTTCACCCCTTGCCATGGATGGTAAACTAATCCTGTTGAACACCGACGGCACGATCCAGTGCTTTGGTGAATCAAACGAAGATTCAACAAATAAACAACCAAGCGAAAAGAAATAATCATGGCCGACACGACCAAGACTGAAGTGGGTAGCTATTTCATCAGCAACTACCCTCCCTTTTCGCAATGGTCCAAAGAGGCGGTCGGCGAAGTCGAAGCCGCATTTGCCGACGCACCACGTGACGTCCCGCTGGGACTCTATCTGCACTTGCCTTTCTGCCGCAAGCGTTGCAAGTTTTGCTACTTCAAAGTCTTCACCGACAAGAACGCCAAAGAAGTCGAACGCTATCTGGCGGCCCTGTCAAAAGAGATCGAGCTCGTCAGTAAGCAACCAGTGATGGGTGACCGAGCGTTCCGCTTTGTCTACTTCGGCGGCGGTACCCCTTCGTTCCTCTCCAGTCGCCAGCTGCATCGTTTGGTTGATCGCTTGCGTGAGAACATCGATTGGGACAAAGCCGAAGAGGTCACCTTCGAGTGCGAACCCGGTACCCTTAGCGAAGCGAAGGTCGAAACGCTCAAAGAGATCGGCGTGACACGCCTCAGCCTGGGCGTCGAGCACTTTGATGATGCGATCCTTCGCGACAATGGCCGAGCCCATGAGTCGATGGAGATCGAACGCGCCTGGCCTTGGATCAAGGCCGCGGACTTTGACAACGTCAACATCGACCTCATTGCCGGCATGATTGGCGACACGACTGAAAAATGGGAATCCGCCGTTCGGCGCGCCATTGAGATGGACCCCGAAAGCGTGACGATCTATCAGATGGAGCTCCCTTACAACACGGTCATCTCGCAAGGCGTCCTTGCTGGTGAGGAATCACCGATCGCCAGTTGGTCGCAAAAACGGGAATGGGTCGATTGGGCGTTCAATCAACTCGCCGACGCGGGCTACGAGCAATCGAGC
Source organism: Botrimarina sp. (assembly GCA_965263145.1). Taxonomy (GTDB): domain Bacteria; phylum Planctomycetota; class Planctomycetia; order Pirellulales; family Lacipirellulaceae; genus CAYGQU01. Next base: position 3,248,608 of record OZ253585.1, on the reverse strand, counting down.
GCTTACACGATGGTTAAGCCTGGCGTGCAGTTCAGCTACCGTGACAACCTTTGGATGGGAAGCGACCTGCTCTCGACCGGCATCGCCAGCTTCGGCCACGCCTCGGGCGTCCACTACCAAAACCTGCCCGAATGGGAACAATATCTTGGCACCCTCGAGTCAGGCAAACTCCCCCTCGGCCGAGCACTCACGATCACCCCACATCAAGCTTTGGTACGCGAGATGATCCTGTTGATGAAAAAAGGTTGGCTCGACACAACCTACTTCCAAAAGAAGTTCGGCGTCGATGTCCTTACGGAATGGAAATCGGTCTGGAACGGCTACGCCGAAGAAGGTTTGCTAAGCATCGAAGGTGACCGCGTCACCCTCACCCGCGACGGCCTACTCCGGGTCGATTCCCTCTTGCCAGCGTTCTTCGAAGAAGAACACCAAGGGGTTCGGTATACTTAGAGGAGTGAACCACGACGACACGAAGAGCACGACGGGGTTCTTCGTGGTGTGGAATCAATCGGGCGGTAGATGACGTATCGGTAGGGATATTTTAAAGGTAGGTAGGGGCTACCTAAACCTATGTAACTACCAATACGAGATTGCAGAAAGAACCTTAACGACAAACGGTGTGCCTATCGGCACACCCTGCGGGTTATTGATAGAACTACGGGTTATGCTTGAACGTCTATTTCAAAACTGGGCCTACGCGACTCCGCCAATCGCTCTTCTCCTGATTGCGCTTTACCCTTTTATGGAGTCTGCGATCGAACTGTCCCTCTTCTTGTCGCTGCCGATCTATATGCTCCACCAATATGAAGAGCACGATCATGACAGATTTGCCCGTTTTTTGAATGGCATGATGGGTCAGGACAAACGCGGTTTAACAGCGCTCGATGTATGGATTATCAACGTAATTTTCGTTTGGTTTTTCCTACTTGCAGTTTTTTATCTCGCCACAGCCAATGTCGAATGGGGTGTTCTGGCGGCGTATCTCTTGGCAATCAACGGCGTAGTTCATATCGCCTGGGCTATCAAATTCCTTTCATACAACCCTGGTCTCGGGACAGCAGTCGTATTGTTCATCCCCTGCGCTATCTGGATATTTGCAACCATTCCGGCGAGCGCTGTGATCCACATCGTTTCTCTGGTATTGATAATTGCTCTTCATGCCGGGATTATGATTATCGCGAGACGCCCAGCAAGGCCATAGGGAAGGTAGTACATACCTTTTCCTGTAACCACACCATACGTCATTCTAAAGCTCGAGAGATCAACGCCGAGAGAAGACTGCTTGGCGTCTCTGCGTCTTGGCGGTTTAGTTCCAACTTTATTCAGGATTGAATAGATTTTGCAACAGGCGAGCGCTAAGTCTTCTCTACTGCCCTTCGTCCGACACGAAGGCTTCTCCGCTTACCAAATGAATATTCTCTTCGGAGGAAGCGGCTGCCTGTCCTGATTCACTTGAAGCATATGCTATTGGCGTAAGCTGTTGATAATATTGGCCCTTCGTAGGTTTCCAGACGGCTCCTGTGGCATTGTCGACCGCCCATCCTATCACGCTTACATAACCTAACCCGATGTTTCCAATCACCCAAGGATTCAACTTCTGTTTGATTCTAAATCGCTCCGTGTGATGCCCCTCTGCTGCGATGGTTGCCGTGTAGCCTTCTGGGGTCAGCAATCCACGTTGTCGTGGCAAAGCAACTTTCCCTGGGGTTAAGGTGGTTGCCACTTCGTACCCTTGCTTATCATGGATCGTGACATGGGCGCCAGAAACATTGCTAACAACTTCAACTTCGGCATGTCGGCCACTCACGACCGAGGCACAGCCTGAGCAGACAAGACAAAGAATCAAAAGCATCGAAGTACATTCACGTAAACCAATCATGGCAGTGGTACCTGTTTCAATAGATGAGAATACAGCAGGATAAGCGCGAGCCTTTGTAAGCTTGATTACCAAGAGGCTCATTCAGTAGAGAGAATCGGTTATAAAGTGTTGTCCCTTTAATGCTTTGCCATTGCTTTGCTAGCATTGCCCTCATCGGGCTCTTGTTGAAAAGATCCAATAACTCGCGATAGCCTACTTAGGATCGATTCCTTGCAGCCAGCGTTCTTCGAAGAAGAAGACAAAGGGGTTCGGTATACGTAGAGGAGTGAACCACAACGACACGAAGAGCACGACGGGGATTTTCGTGGTGTGAAATCAATCGGGCGGTAGATGACGTATCGGTAGGGATATTTTAAAGGTAGGTAGAGACTACCTACCCTACTAAACATTGTGTCTTCACGTCTTGGTGGTTCAATCTCATTCGCTTTGTTACCAGCATGTCACGGTAACCGTCACTCTATCCCTTCGCTTTTTACTTCGAATGAGCGTCTTCAGACTATCTAATGCTTGGTTCTGCGCCGAATCTATTGTATGAATGCTAATCGACGAACTGTTTCGTTTCCTCTTCAAACAACTCGAATTAGATATATCTCCCATGGGCGACATCAATCGAAGAGATTTGATCAAGCAAGGAACTGCATTCGGTGCCGGTTTGACGCTGCTCAATTTAGGCCATGATGCTTTTGCGGTGAATAAAGATCCTTCCGATCCCATTCGTATTGGCTTTGTCGGAATTGGCAGAAGAGGTTCGAACCTTCTCAAGATATTGCTCAAGATCGAAGGAGTGCGGGTCTGCTCGCTATGCGATATCCGAACCGACCGTGTCGAGCGTGCCGGCCGTTGGGTTGCTAAAGCGGGACAAACCAAGCCGAGTGAGTACTCCCAAGGAGAGCTCGATTTCAAACGGATGTGTGAAACGGAGGAGCTGGACCTTGTCATCACAGCTACCCCTTGGCGTTGGCATGTTCCAATTTGTGTTTCCGCTATGGAGGCGGGCAAACACGCGGCAACCGAAGTTCCTGCGGCGGTGACGCTAGAAGAATGTTGGCAACTGGTTGAGACTTCGGAGAAATCTCAAAAGCATTGTGTCATGCTGGAGAACTATTGTTACTTCCGGAAGGTCATGACAACGCTCAACATGATCCGGCGCGGTGTTTTCGGTGACATGTTGCACTTCGAAGGCCGTACCCAAGAGAACTGGATCCATGAGAATTGGCATCTGTTTAACTCCAATGGAACCAATGGTTGGCTTGCTGAGCACATGATCGGCCGTAATGGGAACCTTTACCCAACCCACGGGTTTGGCCCGCTTGCCATCTGGGCAAACATCAACCGAGGTGATCGCCTGGACCATCTCGTTTCGATGAGTAGCAAAGGGCTATCTCTTACCAACTATGCAAAATCAAGCTTCGGCGATGAGCATAAACTGTCAAAGCAAAAATATGCACAAGGGGATGCCAATAACACTTTGCTTAAGTCGGAAAACGAGGTGAGTTTTTCTCTCTACTTTGGAGGGCTTTCTCCACAACCGTGGTCCCCCGAATACAAAGCTCAAGGAACTGAAGGAGCTTGCATTGGCGACATGAATGACTACAAGCAAGACTCCGATAAATACATCCAAGCGTTAGCTTATGAAAAAGGTAAATCTTGGCACTGGAATAGTTACTGGGATTATGCAGAAGAATATGAACATCCCTTGTGGAAAGAGCTTGGCGAGGAAGCGACACGCTTAGGCAAAGGGAATTGGAGTGGGAAGTACGATTATCTGATGCTGACTCATTTGATCAGATCCATTCGCAACGGCACTCCACCCCCGATGGATGTTTATGATGCGGCAACCTGGAGTTCAATAGCCGAACTGAGTGAGAAATCGGTGAACAACAAGAGCTCCGTCGTCGATGTCCCCGATTTCACCCAAGGGAAATGGAAAACCCGCGAGCCTTTTAACTTTTCAGCCTAAGCTTGACTCACCTAAGCGAGAAGCATGTTAGCTAAGTCGATAACACCTCTGATAATCGGAATTTTGACGTTGATGGTCGGCTGCCAGTTGGCTGATCAGCCTGCGAATGAGAAGTCCAGCAGTTCCGAAGCCAATGAATCCGAAGCCAGTGAACTTGTACTTCGCTTTAAGCTCGAGCTAGATCCACTCATTTACCAAGATACTTCTTGGGCCGATCCACCTCAGATGGCGATCTGGTTGACAGGTGAGAATGGCAATAGTGGCAGAACGATAATGGTTACTCATCGCACTGGAGCTGGTGACTGGGAAGGGAAAATCGAATGCTCGGTCGCCCTCCCTTACTGGACTTCCTTCTATAAAAAAGAGACAGGTAGTCCGGGTGCACCAACATTCAACAACCCTGCACCCGACGCAATAACACGGCCCACGCCGACCAAGGATCTAACATTGGATGCAAGTGTAACGGCAGGCGAAGAAGTAACGTATTACCTTGAAGTAAATGCGTCTGGTGACTTCAACGACAATTTTGCTGCCATGTCACCAGAAGGTGAATCGGATCGCTATGGCAACGGCCAACCATCGCTTGTCTACCGGGGGACCATCCAAGCAGTTGAGGGTATGAAAAGCAAACCTAAAATCTTCGGGCACACGCCGCAGCATGACGAACCTGTATCAATCGAAGAAGATTTGACTGACCTGACTTCAGCGACACGATTGATGAAGTCGATTGAGGTGACTGTTGAGAAATCTATCTAGTGCGGTAGCATTATCAGTCAATTTCGCAATAGAACAACGATCAGTCCTGCTAAGACTATACAAGCAAACGCCGTACGAATTATATTCCAACGATTCCACCGCGGCTCGAAAGCTGCGCGCGCCTCGGTGGTTGAGTGATCGTCGAGACTCTCCAAATCGAGAGCCTGAAGTCGGTTGTTCAGCGGAACATTGATCGTCATGGTCGGTACCTGAATAAGGAAGAGATTCGAGCAAGCAGCCGCATAGATGATCCACTTGCTTACCGAGTCATCATGTGAAGTTGCCAACACCGCAACAACGAGTAACGAAATCGTTGAACCTAGCCACATGATCATAAACAACGGCTGATTGTTCTGAATCACCCGGTCAATGACCCTGAAGCTTAGCAAAAAATCCCGATCGCCGAGCTTCCCTATCCCCGGCATCACCACAACTGCAAAAGCAAACAAGAAGCCCGCCATCAGGGCGGAAAGAAAAGTCGCAATCAACAAGGCGAAAGTAAAAGTGTTCATTCGGGGTGAGGTATGCTTGGTTGAGTAGGGGTAGATGCTTGTGTCTACCAGTAACTAGTACTACTAATTTAAAGATACCCGTAGGATTGGAAATCCCTACTCACTTCTCTCTCCATCACACCAATCGGCATTCTGATGCCCGCCTGAATTATCCCCAAGCAGGATCTTTGGCGTCTCCGCATCTTGGCGGTTCAAGTCCTATCGCCTTACACCCTCCCCTAGCCCCTCCCTCAGAAGAAGGAGGGGAAATAGAGATCAAACCCCGGCGCCTTCGTAAGTGCGGCCCTGGTTGCCGTTGTTGTCTAGGGCAATCTGATAGAGTTTCTGGCCGTACTCGGTGGGGTACTCGCCGGTGAGGCAGGCTTGGCAGAGTTCTTCGGCGGGGCGGTTGATCGCTTTGGCGATGGAATCCAAAGGTAAGTAACGAAGCGAATCAGCTCCGAGCTCGTCAGCCATCGCTCGGTAAGTTGCTTCGACAGATTCGCCCTTAGAAACAAACTCCGGTGCGAAGAGTTCGCCGACCGTCGACATGTCGATGCCATAGAAACATGGCGCAATGATCGGCGGACATGCAACCCGGACATGGATCTCCCGTGCGCGGCCCACGTCGCGGATTCGGTCAAGCAGCACCCGCATCGTCGTCGAACGGACAATGGAGTCCTCCACAAGCAAAACTCGCTTTCCTTCGAGCACTTCGCGAAGGGGTGTGTACTTCGTAGCAACCTTCGCAAGGCGGGCATCGCCACCTTCGATGAAGGTCCGGCCTGAGTAGCGGTTGCGGATGAGGCCCTCGACGCTCGGCACGCCAAGCTTGTAAGCCATCGCGTCGGCGGCAGCTTTGCTGGTGTCAGGTACGGGGACGACGACCGTGTCTTCGTCATCGGGATTGATATCGAGTGGCTCGTAACGGGCAAGTTCCTCGCCAAGTGATTTGCGGGCAAGGTAAACGCTACGGCCATCCATCGAGCTCGCAACGTTGGCGAAGTAGGCCCATTCGAAGAAACAGTGCGCTCGACGCACAGGCTCGGCAAAGCGTTGCACTTCGACCCGTTCTTCGTTGACGAGAACGACCTCGCCCGGCTCGAGGTTGTGGATGTTCTCTTGTTGGAATCCAAGATTCAGCAGCGCGACGCTTTCGCTCGCCGCGGCGAAGAGCGTTCCTTCAACGGCGTAGCACATCGGCTTGATCCCTTGCGGATCGCGGGCGATGGCCATCTCGCCAAGGGCGTTGAGCATAGCAATGCAGTAGGCCCCATCAATGCGGCTGGCAAGATTTTTGAGGACTTGAAGCTGGGGGAGTCGCTTGTCGCCGGAGAGCTCACGGGCGATCTCGTGCATCAAGATTTCAGTATCGCTGGCAAGCGATACGTGATGTTCATCCTCTTCCAGAATCTTGTCACGAAGTTCGGGATAGTTGGCCAGCTGACCATTGAAGCAGAAAGTGAACCACTTTCGTTTCTGCAGGTGCAAATGCTCAAACGGTTGGGCGTAGTTCACATCCTCTTTGCCGCAGGTGGCATAGCGAACGTGCCCAATCGCAGCACGGCCGCTGAAGCGGCGCATGATTGATTCGGACTTCCCTTTATGGTTGAGCCGAAAGACTTCGCTGACGCTTCCGAGCTGCTTGTAGGTATCCATCAGCCGTTCTTGGTTCGGTCGATAGACCGCCATGCCAGCCGAGAGCTGACCTCGGTTTTGAATGTCGAGCAGCATACGAGGCATGAGCCGCGATATGTCGTTAGGCCCCTGTGGAGGACAGAACGAGCTGGCAGGCCCCCTGAGGTGGTAAATCGCAGCGATGCCACACTCGTGCAGCGGTTTGCTCATAGGAGAGGTCGTCGGGCGTCAAGTTGGGAAGGTTTCAGTGGCGAAGCATCGTGAATATTCTACGCAACACCATGCCAAAGCTGCGCAAATCCGAGTCCAGTATCTCCCATAATTACCGCAATAGCAATCCGTGGGTTGGTTTCGTGATGCAAAGAATAGCAGACCGGGCCAGAACAATTTCGTCAACCGGTGAAAGCCTAAAGGCGAATCCCAATTTGGCTAGATGACCTGCTGCCAGCTCTCTTGGTCAAACTATCCTGGCAAAGGTCGCAAGGAAGACCCCGACATGAAACGAATCGGCTTCACATTGGTTGAGCTACTGGTGGTAATTGCGATTATCAGCATCCTGATGGGGCTGTTGTTGCCAGCTGTCCAGTCAGCCCGAGAATCGGCGCGGCGATCCAGCTGCGTGAACAACTTCAAGAATATTGGGCTATCTTGCCTGAACTATGAGTCCTCTAAGGGAACGTTGCCCCCCGCTTCTACAAACGCGAGTCGTGAACGTTACAACGGCCCAGGTTGGCAAATCTACATCCTGCCGTACTTGGAAGAGGGAATTGTCGGAGAAGGATTTGATAATCAATTTGGCAACGTGGGCGACGCTTACAATCGAGGGATAGATGCTAACCAAATCGACCTTCCGCTGAACAATTGCCCAAGCGACCCTGAGATCGAAGCCATTCGTGACCGGAATTTCAATGAGATGCGTGTCATGAGCTATGCGGGTGTGATGGGTTCTTACTTCAGTCGGATGAGTCTTAGCACTTGCGACCCTGATAGCGGGGATGACTGCTACATTGGCAATCCCACTTCTCTCGGTGCCATTAACACGGACGGACTTTTTGTCGTTGAGAAGCCAATTCGATTAGCAACAGCAACCGATGGCCTTAGTAAAACGGCCATGATTGGAGAAAGGTGGTACCAACTACGTGCTTGGACTCTGGGTAGTTTTTACAATCCACGTGACGGTGCTCGTTCGCGCAACGCACCGATTGGCATCCAACGAAATACGGCAGTCAGCTCAAGCAAAAACTTTGATCGTCGTTTTCCACCAAATGCCAATCTCTCAGAGGTTGGGTACTACAAATTACACAGAGAGGAAGATCGCCCCCCTACTAACGGGCTGACTAGAGCCGACTATAAGATTCCATATAACGATCTACCATTTGCAAGCTTCCACCCAGGGGGAGTGAATTTTGTCTTTGGAGATGGCAGTGTTCACTTCATTGCTGACGAGATCAATCTTGACTTATACTTGGCCCTTGCTTCTCGCAATGGCGGAGAGGTTGTCAGCGGTAATTTCTAAGTGAGTAAAGAAATGCAACTAGTTCGTCGGAACTTCAGCCATCGCTTTACGATGGGCGGCGACACTACGTTGCGCTTGATCAACCTTCAGAGCATGAAGACGCGCCTGTTGCCGGTGAAAACGGTTCTCGGCAGTTCGGCGAGCTTTTAGTTCCTGCAAGTGCAACTCTTCACGCAGGAGATCAAGCTTGGTCTCTTCGATAGTCACGAACAAAGCACGACCGGTTTCAAAGCGATCCATGGGTTCGTACTCATCAAGTCGTCGGTTGAGCGACTTAATCCGTACTTCAGTCAGTGTGATCTCGGTATTGAGAGTACGCACCCGCATCGGATGGCTGACTTGTTCGTACAGTTTCTTTTCAAGCATTGCGATTTCAAGCGCTCTTACCGGATCCGCAGTTACTCCTGTATGGCAAACACAAGGGAATTCGGCCGGCAATGGCGATGTAACAACTAAGCAGCTTAGGATGAGTACGGTTCGAGCAAACATCGATCAAGCCTCGCAACAAGAGTCAGACAAGTTGGCGGCAAGAAATCTTCCCGCTAACTTCCAGGCTAATTACCAACCCTTAGAAATGCGAATGACTTGTATAGAACGTAGCTAAACAGAGTCAGCATAATCGTTCTAACCGTTCCGAGTAGTTGCCTAAGCGTCGTCGGATCGCTGCTTAAGCGTCATATCGTTTCGATGAATGGCAACCGAGTAAGGCTCTCGTCCGAGCAACTCGGCGAGTCGTTCAGTTGGTTGACCGACAATTTTGGCGAAGTCCGTGGCAGCGTAGTTGGTCAGTCCGCGGCCAACTTCCTTGCCATTCAGGTCCAACAAAGAAACAACATCCCCTTTGTCAAATTCGCCCGTGATCTTTTTAACGCCGACCGGCAGCAAGCTTCGCCCTTTGAGGACGGCATAAACGGCGCCCTCATCGAGCATTAGCTGACCAGCAGGCTCAGCCGCCCAACCGATCCAACACTTGCGGGCATTCACGACGTTACGTTCACCGAGCAGCAGGGTTCCAACCGTCTTGCCTTCTAAGATGTCAACCAAAACGTTTGGCTGCTTACCACCAGCAATGATTACATTCCGACCGGCTTTGGTTACAACCTGGGTTGCTTCAAGTTTGCTAAGCATGCCACCCCGAGAAAGTGCTGGTCCGGCTGCATGGGTGGTTGATTGCACGAGGCTCTTGGCGTCATCACCTGCAAGATCAAGCGTGTTAATCACTGTGGAGGATTCTTCGCGAGGGTCTCCATCATAAACTCCTTCGACATCCGAAAGAATCACTAGCAGCGGCGCATCAATCATGTTTGCAACCATCGCAGCGAGTTGATCGTTATCACCCACATGGCGAGACAGCTCGGAAGTACGGACCGTATCATTTTCATTTACAATTGCTACCGCTTGATGATCGAACAGAGCATGTAATGTGTTACGCACATTCAAATAGCGATGACGATCTGACATATCGTCCGAAGTCAGCAACAGCTGAGCAACATGAACACCATATTGAGAAAACGCTTGGCTATAGGCTTCGATCAGCCGACTTTGTCCAATTGCCGCGGCAGCCTGAAGAACCGAAAGGTCAGTTGGCCTTTTCGCTAAGCCCATCTTGCCGATACCGGCACCAACCGCACCGCTACTAACGAGCACAATTTGTCGGCTTCCGCCAGCACCAATGCGGTAGAGTTGCTCTGAGATGGAAGCAACCTGATCCTCATCGAGCGTTCCGTCTGGTTTCGTTAGAACGCGCGTACCGACCTTCACTACAATCGGATTGGCCTCAGCGGCCAAAGTCTGTCGAGTTAAGTCAGGCATTGGATGAAGTGGTCTGTTAAGCAGGCTTGAGAACTAGCAGTTTTAACCCACGCAGAATATCGGCAGCATCTTCTCGAAATTTATCCATGTGCGGGGCAGCCAAGTGGGCTTCGAGATGCTCAACGCTTTCCCATTTTTCAATAACAACAACCGCTTCGTCACCAACGAGCTCTTGGACATCCATCGATGTTGGCTGATCATCAGCCAAGCCATACTCGATGCAACCATCTTCTGCCAAAACTTCCGGTGTCAGATCGGTGAAGATTTTAACGAACTCAGCTTTCTTTGCCGGGTCGATAGTTAAGGTGGCTATAACGTGGATCATAAAACAATCCTGTAACTAAGATTCGGTGAGCAAACGATCGGAGGAGCGTTTTAGGAAACCTAAACCAATCGGAAGTTAGTTCAAAGCCCCATTTGACCTGACATCAGGTCATAAATGCGGGAATAGACCAGATCGACCGGCAAAGCGTAGCTTTCGGTTCGACCAGCTCGGGCGATATTGAACCCTACCAGTCGGCCGTCGATATCGACGATCGGTCCACCGCAATCACGCGGACGAAGCACCGTGTCATGTTGCAGTGCGGATGGAAAGCCCGCACGGCGTACACTCAGCTTACTGCCAAGACTGTTCTGGTAGCGAGAACGTTCGCTCATAGGGTTCAATTGGTCGCGATCCGAGAGGATCGCCCAAACAGAGATTTCGTCTTCCCCACGAAGGAGAATCACTTCCACTTTTTCGGCCGGGTATCGATTTGAAATTGCCTCGCGAAGATCGTCCATCACATCAATTGGCTTATCTTCGATACGGACGATGATATCTCCAACTTCGATCCCCGCTTTCTCAGCACCGCTATTGGGGCTAATCGTATCAACCTTAACTCCTTTCGATTCCGAAGCTTCGTAAGCACTGTTATAGCCAACGCCTAAAAAACCTTGCCGACGACGGATGTCTCGTGGGCTAACGCTTACAACACCAATAGCCACAGGATTCAACCCAACACTGACCGTGGCGATCCAATCGCCATCCATGGTCCCCTCAGCGCGTTCAACCCAAGTGCCGTTTGGTTGGCGATCTTCATCCTCAGGCACTTCAGAGAGTCGAAAATATGGAAGCTGCTTTGCTTCGATCTTGAGTAAAGCTAGGTCCAACTCGTTATCAACGCCGACAAGCCGCGCATCAAGCTCACGGCCATCGACCAACCGACAACTGATGGGTCCTTCAAGACGACTCGCCTTAGTAACAACCCAACCGTCAGGGCCGATAATACCACCTAAAGCAACGCGTGATCGATTGCAGCGGATATGAACGGTTGCGTGCCTTGCCTCTTCCACCACGGGGCGAAAGAGCGTCCGAATTTGAGGTCCATCGGTTAATCGAGAACTTGGAACCCAGATGCGTTCAAAAACATCTTGTACCGATTTGCGAAATTGATTTTCTGGAAGTTCAGGTACTTCTGGTTCCGCTTCTTGCGTCTCTGCCTGAGGTTCTACCTGCTGATCTTCAAGCGTTCCTTCCTCAGCGCTTGTTAGAGAAACGAAACCGATTAGCAAAGCGGAAAGAAACAGCCATCGGAACATGGATGGTTTTGAAACTATCATTTTCGCTCCTCCGCACCGTCGATGCCGGGGAACCAACGGTTGGTTCTGGCAAGCCATACTTCGATTTCTAGCTCTCGATCCTTTCGGAGTACTTTTACTTTAACGCGTTCGAAAGGCTCAAGCTGATTGGTCATTCGTTGTAAGCGACGAATACTGGTAATGGGTTGATCATCGACGCGAAGCAAGATGTCTCCTACTTTGATACCAGCATCGGCGGCAGGACGGTTGGGAAACACTTGAGTCACCACGCAACGCCCCTTGATCATACGCGCAGCAAGACCGAACAGCGGCCTGGAGTCTTCTGGATCGTCATCATCTGGCTGCCCGTACATGCGACCAGCAATGAGCTCTTCCCACTCTGCTTGATAAGAGCCAACCGGGACATGCAGATTGTCGGTAATGCGTCGACCGATGCGACTGTGGATGGCAACGACTTCACCAGTGAGATTAAAAAGCGGACCACCTGAGTCGCCTCCAACGAGAGTGACATCGGTGCTGATCGTATCTTTACGAACAAAGAGGACACGTCCAAGCCGAACGGGTGGCTGACGCCCTTTCTCATAGCCATTGGGATGGCCAAGCCCGACGACCCATTCACCAATATCGATTGGCTCAGAGCAGAGCGGCGTATGGGGCCATTCGGTTAAACCTATGGGAAGATAGTCAACGATCTGTACCAATCCGCTGTCGACATCGTGATTCACGCCAAGAGTCCGTCCCAAGTAGCGTCGGTCATTGGGAAAGCGAACCCAAACCTTCTTGTTAGGTTCAACGCAGACGTGCCCCGCAGTCAAAACCAATCCATCTGGCGAAATGATAATCCCCGATCCGGCCGATCCATTCATCTCAACAGAGACGGTCGACAGTCGAGCTTGCTTCACGACGCCGCGGACCATTGACTGAATGTTGCGAAGATCTTCAATCGATTTAGGAAGTGTGCTTTTCTCTTCGCCCTGCTCTGCTGAGTTATCATCCTCAGTTTGCAATTCAGGATCGCTCTGAGTGCTAGCTGCTTCCGGCTTAGAGGTAGCTGGATCTTGCTTCTGAGCCAATCCGTAGCTTGCAAATGCTAGAAAGCATAGAGCTGCTATAGTAGCCCTCAAATTGAGCTCTCTCCAGCCAGGTTGTGCTATCTTTTTATACGACATCCACATACTGTACATTTGCTATTGACAGTAAACAATTGTTTAGTACTAATGAAAGTGACGATAAACCTTACGTTGCAGGATATGGATCCGTGCTTTGACAGGCTTTGGGTCACCTTGGCTTGATTCCATCCTATCCACCCATCCTATTCAATGTGATGCGGTTTTTCGCAGCTTTTTTAACGAGCTACCGCTGGATCACAGGTATCGAATACTGGTAATAAGCGTGATTCGGATAGCAATTACCGATTTTACCAATATTGCCAAACTTCCGATGCCGGGTCCGTCAAATGACTCAGAGGATAACCAACCAGGGAGGCACGCGTGTCGACACCAAACAACGCGATGATCGATTCATTGACCAAACGCCAAAAAGAGGTCCTTGATTATATCCGCATCAAGATCGACGGGCGTGGCTATGGTCCTACGGTGCGTGAAATCGGTGAGCAATTCAATATTGCCTCTCCCAACGGGGTGATGTGCCACCTCAAAGCCCTTGAAAAGAAAGGGTTGATCACTCGTGAGCCAAACCGTTCTCGTGCCATTCAGCTTGCACCTGAAGCTCAGTCGGAAGTTGGTATTCCGCTCGTTGGTTCGATTGCTGCAGGTAGCCTGACCGAGGCAATTGAAGAGTCGGAACGTTTCACCTTTGAGGAATGGTTTCCTACCAAGAAGAACCAGTTCGCTTTACGAGTGAAGGGTGATTCGATGATTGAAGCTCAGATTGCTGACGGCGATTTGGTCATCTGCCGAAAAACGAAGACCGCCCACACGGGTGACATCGTTGCCGCACTGACCGACGAAGGGGACGCTACGCTCAAATACTGGTTCCCTGAGCCTGAGAAAAACCGAATCCGTCTTCAGCCGGCGAATTCAAGCATGGATCCAATCTACTGTGAGAAAGTAGAAGTCATTGGAGTCGCGGCTGGCGTCGTTCGTAAATACTAGCGGCCACTACCCAGGGCCATCACTCATGATCCTTTGGCATGGCTACCTTGCACACTGGCATTGCTAGCACTTTGGCTAATCCTCAAGACCGTTCCAACCGGTACCGATCAGTAAGCTAGAGGACTGCGCATTAGGCGCTTTGTCCGTGTCGTTGACTGACTTGTGGATTGCCCGGATGAACGAAACCTACACAACGATCGATACCTTCTCGATTGAGGCCCTGGATCAATCAGGGCAAGATCTTTCAAGGCAGAGTCATACGACTGCATCGGTGGATACTTCTACATCTAACCAGAAGTCCATTCCGGTGATTGCTCGTGTTCCTAACGTCAATTTGGTTGAAGAGAAGTCAACGCCTCCACAACCTCAATTGGATAATCAGGATCAAGTCTATAGCCGAATCGATAAGGCGATTGATCACCAACCGCATGATCATAGTCGTTCAAAACCTGCAACAACTATCTCAGACCGAGAGGTTGATGCATTTGAAGCCATACGATCAGCCGACTTCTTATTGGGGAACCTACAAACTCGCACTGATTCATCACAGACTCAAGAAACCAACAAGCAACCAGCGAGTTTGACTCCTTCATCCAGCAGAAAGCCGGTTACAAGCAGCAAGGTTAAGCAAGAACGGTCCGAAGGTTTGACGGATTTGTGGGTATTGCAAGCAGAAGCTGCGATCGTTCCCTACACAAAATGGATCGTCTTGGCAGTCGTCTTAGCAGCCCTGACGCTCGCCTTGGTACTTGTACAAGGCAATCAGCCACAAACCATCGATCCTGCTGACAGTCTTCTGTTTGCAGAATCTTCAAGCAGTGATGCCAACAGCGATGAAAGCAATGAAGAGGCAACGAGAGCAGTAACGCACGACCCCATGAAGCCATCATCTTATGCTTCATCAACCAACTATTCTGTGGCTGCCCAATCGTTTCCTGTACCAAGCAAGAATGATTCGCTTAGCGAAGGGGTGATTGTTAACCGTCCCGTGGGACTTCCACCTCAACCACCTCAGCTAGTCGTATCCGAGCAGGATTCTGTGAATAATCTTCCGCAGGCTGAGTTTGTTGGGCAAATCGTTCCTATCGAGCCACACCGAACGACGAATACTCGAGTTGCCAATCTAACCGATCAAGCACCAAGCGGTTACCCAAGCACACTAGGTGGCGCTCAGACAACCTCTTCGAACAACACAGGATCGCAGGTCCGATGATTACCGACCAAGCATTTATTGATGCCTATGAAAAGACAGCCCGCCAACAACAGGTGGATGCTGGCTTTCAAGCGATTAACCCACCTCACGCCCCGTTCAAACCGGCAAACAAAGGAATGGCTCCTCTTTCGGAGCTACTTTCGCAGCACAAGCGGGTGATTGAAAATGCGGAATCGCAGAGTAGTCAAACTCTGGAGATAGCCGGGTCAATCGATACAGTCGGCAGTTCCATCACAGAGAAGACTCAGCCATCGATTGCTCCGCCAGTTACTCCTGAGATTGTGGTGACGAAGTTCCCATGGCCCTCGGAAGTAAATAAGCTTACCTCGCATCTTAGTACAACACTCACGGGTGTGGTTGATCAGGCGATCTCGCTTGGAGCGGGTACGCTGGGTCTCTGCTCAACAAGAAGATCCGTTGGTTTAACAACCATGACGCTCTCTCTTGCTCGAACGGCAATCAATCGTGGCGCCAGGGTTGCCATGATTGATCTTACCGAGAACCAATCGGGCGTAGCTCGCCAGCTCGGCTTTGAAAAGATTCCCTCACTAGAAGAGACCGTGCGGCAAGGCTTTTCGCTTGACCAAGCGATCATAACTAGCAAAGAAGAACAAGCCTTTCTTATGCTCGGCGGAAAACTATTGCCAAGTGCGGCCACACAAGCAATCATCCACCGACTCAGTGACAGTTTTGATCTCGTACTAATTGAAGCTGGAATTGCTGGAGCAACCGAGCGGCTGCTTGACCAATGGCTACGACCTGTCGGTGGTGCCAGCTTGCTAGTAGATCTTGCTTCAAATCAATTGGACGCACCACGCCGCGCCGCAGCAGAATACTTGGTGAATTCCGAGGGTACGTTCCTTGGCGTTCTTGAAAATTTAGTCTGATCATACACGTCCTTAACGCTCCGAAGGCTTTCTACAGCATGTACTGCGAATACTGGCAACTTGCTACGAAGCCTTTTGACGAGGATCTCTCAGGAGAGACCTATTACCCCTGCCGTATGCATGAAGGGGCGTGGCATAAACTACGATATGCAATTGAACAACGGCGTTCGTCGGCACTCTTGGCTGGCCCCAGTGGATCGGGTAAGACGCTTCTCGTACAGCAATTGAAGAATCACTTTAATTCGAACGAAGAGTTAGCATCCAGATACCAGTTCTGCCATTTGGTCTTTCCTCAAATGTCAGGTCGCGATCTTCTTGGTTATCTCGCTAATCGATTAATCAACCTTGCTGCAAACAGCCCCATTGGCAGCGTCAGTGAGTCGGTCCTTTCGATTGAAAACTCTCTGGTTGAGTTGCAAAAGCAAAACATTCACCCGGTCTTGGTGATTGATGAGGCTCAATTACTAGAAGATAGCGGAGGGTTTGAAACCCTACGGCTGTTGACTAACTTCCGAACCCCCAACAGTGATCAAGCCGCCTTCACCATTTTGCTTGTGGGACAGATGGGGCTCCTTTCTTCCGTTCATCGCTGGCCCACCTTGGATGAACGCTTGGCGGTGAAGACAATCCTCAAGCCGTTCGATCTGGAAGAGACAGGTAACTACCTAGAATATCAACTAACCCTCGCGGGATCATCGAGAGAGATATTCGACACCAAGGCAGTTAACTCGATTCACTCTCATACGGGAGGGATTCCCCGTCGAATTAATCGACTGGCAGACCTGGCCTTGGTAGTTGGCATGGCAGAAGAACTACCCTCGATCAGTGAGAAGCAGATTGAGTCGGTCCAACAAGAGTTAATAGGCCAAACTCGGGCAGCCTAATAGGTAGGTAGTTGTCCACAATAAATAAAAAAGGCCACGGTTCCGAAGAACCGTGGCCCTGATCTTTTATGGATCAATCGTTATCGGCTAAAGCGTTGAAGATTAACCGTTACGACGAGTAACCAAACCGGCAACACCGCAAAGCATTAGCAATGCAGCAGCTGGTTCAGGAACAGCCGAAGCGGCACTTGAGCTCGAAGAAGCACCGAAGTTGCCAGCCCATAGGTTGTAGTCGTCGATATCTACGTCCGAGTCGCCATCGCCGTTGCCATTAAGCGTCGAGGCGTCGCCACCTAGGTTGTCACGCCAAATGGTGTAGTCAGCAGCGTCAACCGTGCCATCATCGTTGAAGTCACCTTCAAGAATGGTAGGAATAACGAAAGCAGCAAAGTGACCAGGTGTACCGACGTCACCACCTTCGTGGACAATTACTGTACCTGAAACTTGGCTGGCATTGAATCCGAATGGATCGTCACCAATTGACCAGTTCGCTCCAATAGTTTGGTCATTACCGATGCCTGAAGTGTCAGTACCAACAAGGTAGATTGACGCAGCCCCCGTATCTTCTGGCCAGTTGTCAGCCAAGGTATTTGGGTCTCCATCGGAGTCACTGTCATCATAGAACACGACCGAAATGGCATCAGTGGTAGAATCATTAGCGGGGTCGCGATTGTTCAAGTAATCTGTTTCATTATCCCAAATAGCAACTGAGTCAGATGAATTACTAAAACCTGGCCATGCATCGACGGGAATGAAGTTGATTCCTGCACCCCATGCGGCTTGCATGTCAGCGAGATTATTGTCAACAGCATCATATAGGACAGCAACACCACCATCAGGGATAGAGCCGGTCATTAGCTCTGCACCAGCTTCTTGACCACCATCATCGTCATCTAAGAAATAACGAGTTCCTGGATCAGAGAAATCAAGGGTGCTTCCTGTATTATTGTAAATCTCAACCCATTCCCAAGCGGTTGTTCCCTGCTCAGTCGAACGTGGGTTGTACATGATTTCCGTAATAATGACTGGAGCTGATCCAACAGATGGAGTACCGAAAACTAAACCTGGGCTACCAAAGTCATCGGTAGAATTCAAATCTTCTCCAGCACCAGATATCTGTGTACTTGTAACTGCATTAGCAGTATCAAGCGAGGTTGCGTACCACTCCGAACCATCGGTGTAGTCAGAAGCACCCGACCAGCTAATTGAAACACCGTCAGTAGCGCCATCAGCGTCGGTTGGCCATGGTGCGACATCATCATAGGTAAGTGAAGCAAGGGTGTTCGTGAAGCTTCCAACATTCCCGGTTTCATCAACAAGTGCGTTAAAAGGCAAATCCAAGTCATTCAAAACGTCGGCTTGATAATCTGCCGTCGAACCCCAGATACCAATACCTTCACCACTGTTGGAAAGGAATGGTGCAAACTTGAATTGCATTGGAATCAATTGTACTGATGAATCAAGCGACCATGCAGTTCGGAAGGTGCTTTGATCAAATCCCGTAGCAAAGCCATCAAATAGAACGGCAGTGCTTCCTGGATTGATGACCGTGTTGGTCAGAGGCTGAGCTCCACCACTTGGGTCAGTTATAATGTTAGGATTAAAAGCACCACTTGGTGATGCAGGTCCTCGGTAGAAATCTCCAATGTCCCCAACCCAGCCATCATCTAGGTCAATTGCCGAACCGCCGGCATTGTAAACTTCGATATATTCCCAGTTTACTTCAGCAGAGCCAGAAACGTTGTAATGTATCTCAGTGATTTGCAACTGAGCCTCTGCTGTCGCGCCAAATCCGCTGAGCGCAACAACGGCCAAAACGCAAGCCGCCTTCAAATTAATGTTCATTCGAATCTCCAGGTAACAACAAATCGGTGGTGTGATCTTCTTTAGTTCAAATCGCACGGAAGGGTCCGTGTTGGTGAAACGCGAAACAAAACTCCACTTTCCCTTCCACAACAACTGCGGCAATTCAGTCTGAACAGCCACAAACATAGTAGCTAGTCCACCTCAACCATGAGCAACACGCCTAAGCGATAATCGAGGAAGCCTATTCAAATCCCGCGGAACGGGCCATTAAAGGTCAAATTAGGTAGGAATCTATATACGGAGGGTTAGCCTCTTTGACTTATGGGCCAAAGCGCTGATTAAAGCGATGGTACCTGGGTTCAGCTCGCGGTCAATGATTCTGACCCTAGATGCATCTAATTTTAACGAATTCTTTGCTTTTCCGGCTGGCATTGTTAAGGCTAGAATACATTCAGAATCAAAAATGATGGCTTCTGTTGCAATTCAATAAGAGAGAATTGCGCATCCATCAGGCTATCAACCAAGCCCCCAGAGAGCCTAAGTTGTTTACTGATAACGGTTTTCCCATAACCATACCGAGATTGGCCAAATTCCGCATAAAACGGCATCTTTGAATATCCCTCTTTTGAGCATCACACTATGAACCTAATTTTTTTGCGGCTCCGATTCTCTGGTGCCCATGGGCTGATATTTTCGATATTTATTGCATTCAGCAGCCTTGCACACGCCCAGTTGCGTGTTGTCACATACAACACTCGATCTATCCCATCATTACCCAACCTATCGATTGCTCTAGAAGCGATTGGTGAGGAGATCGTTAACGGTGTTTCTAAACCAATTGATATCCTTCTCTTACAAGAACAGAGCTCTCCCTCTGGGACCACCCAGGATATTTTAGACGAACTTAATTCCATCTACGGCCCCGGCACATACGCCAGAGGAAACTATTCAGGTACTCCGTCTACTAGCAGCTTGCGGCAAGGCATCATCTATAACACGCATTCGGTACAACTCATCTCTGAAATTGGAGTTGGAAGCCCCACTAGCCTAGGTATCCCTAGGCAACCAATTC
Source organism: Botrimarina sp. (assembly GCA_965263145.1). GTDB lineage: Bacteria > Planctomycetota > Planctomycetia > Pirellulales > Lacipirellulaceae > CAYGQU01. The sequence continues at coordinate 3,228,999 of OZ253585.1, read as the reverse complement.
GGTATCGCCTCCGTCCTGTTGGATATGACTCCTCAGCAGATCTACATATTTTTAATAGCCATTACAAAGCAAGTACAGGAGCTGCAAACGAAGCGTCTCGATTAGCGGAAGCAAGCACAATACGCTTACAATCCGACTTTCTGCTTGGTGAAGGATCAAGAGTTATCTACGCAGGTGACTTCAACATGCAGAGCAGCTCGGAGGACGCGTTTCAAGAACTCCTCTCTTCAGGACCCGGCCAAGCCTTTGATCCTGTCAATCAACTTGGCACCTGGCATACGAACCCAAGCTTTGCACGTTGGCATACTCAAAGCCCATGTGAGAACTCTTGTACTGGCGGATTCGCTATTGGTGGGGTTGATGATCGATTTGATTTTCAACTTGTCACTGGTGAGCTTCTCGACAATGAAGGCCTAAGCTATATCAGCGGTAGCTACCATACCTTTGGAAATAATGGCTCGACTTATAATGACGCGATTAATGTTGGCAATACGATTTCGCTGAACGGGGTAACTTCCTTTACAACACAAACAGTGCTCAACGCTCTTGAGAATGCCACCGACCACCTTCCCGTAGTTGCCGACTACCAACTGCCGGCGGTTCTTGGTACTTCGGTTGCAACGATTCCTAGCACTTTGCTTGAAGGTGAAACCTTTGATCTAGACGTCAGCATTTTCAATGATGCAGATGTCCTGGCTACCATTGGCGCAGACGAACTGGATTACTCGATTAGTATTTCGGGGGATATCTCATCGCTTGATGCTCTTAGCGGCATGGACCAGGCGCTTGGTGGTTCTAACCTGCACGAATTCTTGTTCGACACCAGCACGGTTGGTATGAAGACGGCTGAAATTATGATTTCGTCGAGTAGCCAATCCGCTGCGAATAGTTTGGTGACCATACCGATTAGTTTCGAAGTCGTTAGTGCTGGTCTAGCGGGTGACTTTAATGATGACGGGATCGTTGATGCCGCCGACTACACCGTCTGGCGAGACAATCTAGGTTCTCCAGATGAATCCCTTATTTCGAACAACGGCAATGGTGTCAATGGAGTAGACCCAGGAGACTATGGCTTCTGGTTTATTAACTACGGAAACACTGCATCGTCCGGTGCAACTTCAACAGCAATCCCCGAACCAACATCGGGCATTCTTCTCGGCAGCATGATTCTTGGATTCGTGGCAACTGCAAGCCGCACTCGCTGTTGAATCCAATCAAAAAACGATATGCTGTTGGTATGACCTCCCCGAATGAGAACCTGCCGCCAGACCAATCTAAGACTCGATCCCTTGCAGGCGGTCATGTCTCACTTGATACCGATCGTAAACAACGTTGCGGTTATCCTGAAGTTGTTTACGGAGAGGGTAAGTCGCTCGAAGCTATCGCTTCAATCTTTCGAGAGCAACTTGGCCGTGGACAAGCTCCCTTTGCAACTCGCATCAGCCCCGAGATAGCAAACTCGCTTCAGGAAGAATTCCCTCAAGCTGCTTGGAACAAAGAAGCACGAACCATCCGCGCAGGCAGCTCCAACGATCCGTCTGGGAAGGTTGCCGTCATCACCGCTGGAACGACCGATATCCCAGTCGCCGAAGAAGTTTCCGAAACGCTCACTTGGATGGGAACCCACGTCACGAAGATCAATGATGTTGGCGTAGCAGGCCCGCATCGGTTGCCGAGCCGCCTCTCTGAATTCGTCGATAGTGACTCGATAGTCGTTGTTGCCGGCATGGAGGGTGCACTGCCGAGCGTCGTGGCGGGACACGTTGGCTGCCCTGTAATTGCCGTTCCCACCAGCGTTGGATACGGTGCAAATTTCGGCGGTGCTGCCGCCCTACTCTCCATGATCAACAGCTGTGCGGCAAATGTTGCCGTAGTAAACATCGATGCGGGCTTCAAAGCGGGCTACCTAGCTGGCATGATAGCAAGACAGACAGCCCAATCATCTAATCGATAGACTGAAACTTATCCCGTGCAGATTGATCGCAAACTATCGGATTTCCCAGAAAGCGCCCGAGGGGGGGCGATTGCGATAGGCAACTTTGATGGGGTTCATAAAGGTCACGCCAAACTGATTGAGCGACTCGTCGAACGATCGCGCGCCCTCGGCAAGCCGGCGATTGTATTCACTTTCGACCCTCATCCGGTTCGCTTGCTTCGTCCGGAACAGTGCCCTCCCCCTCTCACTTGGACACAACGCAAAGCAGACTTACTAAGCAACCTGGGCGTTGACCGCTTGATCGCTTACCCGACCGATGAAGCCCTGTTGCGTCTCTCTGCACGTGACTTCTTTGAATTGGTCGTCATCAAAACCCTCGGTGCAAAAGCAGTTGTTGAAGGACCTAATTTCTTCTTCGGCAACAATCGAGAAGGCAACATCGAGATGCTTGCTCGATTAACCTCCGAGCATGGGCTATCGCTTGACATCATCCGACCCAATGAAGTCGATGACGAAATGATCTCTAGCTCACGCATTCGTCGATTGATTGGTGAAAATGGCGATGTCGACGCCGCTAGAGAAATGCTCACTGCCCCCTACCGCATTCGTGGGCTCGTTACGCACGGGGCAAGCCGTGGAGGCAAGCTCGGATTTCCGACCGCCAACCTGGAAGGGATCGACACCTTGCTTCCAGCCAACGGAGTATATGCAGGCCTTGGTCGTATCGGAAAAGTAACTCGACCTGCAGCGATTAACATCGGCCCCAACCCAACATTTGGCGATAATCAAATAAAAGTTGAAGCGCATCTACTGGAACATGACGAAGTCATCTATGGTCGGCCCGTTGAAATAGATTTCCTCAGCCGTCTGCGTGATGTTCGCACCTTTGATTCCAAGGACGAGCTGATTCATCAAGTGAAGCAAGACGTTGAACGAACACTTAAGATCGCCCGCGCGGCAACCAACGATCTCAGCGAGAATTATTAGACATTAGGATTTTTATGAGTATCGATTGGAAACCATTCGTTGATCTTGTTAACGACAATGATTCGTTTGTTCTTACAAGCCACACGCGACCAGACTGCGATGCCATTGGAAGTGAACTGGCAATGGCACTTGGACTTCACTCTTTGGGAAAACAGGTTCGTATCATCAATGGCGATGCACCGCCTGCGCACATTGCCTTTATCGATCCTGAGAACCACGTCGAGGTACTCGACGAAGGGGCATCAACCGCAGACGCCCACGCGGCGGACGTACACATGATACTTGACACCAGTGCTTGGGGGCAGCTTGGCCCCATGGCGGAAGTGTTGCGAGATTCTCCCGCCAAGCGGGTCATCATTGACCATCACGTTAGCGGCGATGATCTTGGGGCAACTTGCTTCAAAGACACCACCGCCGAAGCCAACGGCCGTTTAGTCCTAGAGGCCCTCGATGCCCTAGGAGTCGAGATCACCCAAGAAATTGCGATCCCACTCTACGCCGCCATCGCAACCGACACCGGCTGGTTCCGCTTTCCATCGGTCAACGAAAAGACTTACCTCGCAGTTGCTCGATTGGTCGAGGCGGGCGCTGTCCCCTCGCAAATCTTTTCAAGCCTCTACGATCAAAACACCGCGGGTCGGATTCGCCTTCATGGCCGCATCATGAACAGCATTTTGCTTGAGCTTGATGATACCCTTGCGTTTGGAATGGCTCGCACGGAAGACTTCATCGAGACTGGCGCACTTCTTTCCGACACGGAAGATGTCGTCAACCGATTGCTCAGCGTTGCCGGCGTTAAGGTTGCCGTGCTAATCGCGGCGATGGAAGATGGCCTCGTCAAAGTAAGCCTACGCAGTCGTAGTGACGTTGATGTCAGGATTGTGGCAGAACACTTCGGCGGCGGCGGCCATACCAAAGCGGCGGGTGTTCGCTATCGTGGAACGGTCGACGAAGCTCGCGAGGCGGTGCTAGCAGTGCTTTCGGAACAAATGGGATAACGACGGGTTCTCTCCGTAAGCTTGGTCCAATCGTTAAACTTTGCCAGCCGCATGGTTCGATCTTGATGAGGAAGGACTCTTCCCTGTTCGCCTCTCAAGGATGTAACTTTCATGTGGTGTCGGCACTGTCAACAAGATACTCCTGCAATCGGGCCCGTAACGGCCTACGGCGCGCGCTGTTCGCGTTGCCATCGGACCATGGACAGCCCTGCAGATTCTGATTCTGCCGAAACGAAACCTCTGCCGGAAGCAGATCCGACGGCACGACGCGAAATCGAACGGCAATTGCAGTCAGCCCAAAATGCCATCTCCGCCGGCAAAGCTTCATCCACTTTACGATGGGATACCGGCATGCTCGATTCGCCCATGCCATTCAGTCAACAAGCAGAAAGCACGAATGCAAATCAACCAGCAATCAAACCGGCTCCGCTGAAACGCCCAAGCGTTCAACGCAGCAGACAAGCCAGAAAGCCGAACAAAAACTCGTTCGTTCTGTCGCAAGTCGTCGGCTGGATTTCTGCGACTGTCGGAACGGCAACACTTGGCCTTGGCCTTGGTCTGCTCGTCTGGTCATTGTTGCAAGAGAACACGACGCTTTGGAGCTACGGCCTCGGAGCAACCGTCGCTGGACAAAGCTTGATGATCGTCGGTTTGATTTCATTGCTCTCTAACCTGTGGGCAGCAGCAAGACACACCAACGCGAAGCTCGCCCAAATCCACGACGACCTCCATCGCGTCCGCCGCACGACCGAACAAACAGCCGGCAACCAACACGCCACCGCCACCGGTTTCTACGCCGAAATGGCTGCAAACGCCGAACCCGATGTGCTGCTAGGAAACTTGCGAGGTCAGCTTGATCAGCTTAGCGCGCGGTTGCGGTTTGATCAGTAGGGGAATTTTAGCTATAGCTATGTTCTGATTGAAAATGCGTTATTCTATGAGCATCGTAACAGAAGCTATGATCATATTCTCTTCTCAAAATCCCAACGCATAATCCATGGTACTTAGTGAAGCAAAATTTGATAACGAATCCGAACTAGACAGCTGGATCCAAGACAATCATACGATTTTCTTTCCCGAATCGTTATTTATTGACGCTTTCAAAATCACCACATCATCCGGTAAAGGTGGAATTCCAGACGGATTCGTTTTCGATTTGAGAGAACGTGTATGGTATGTGATTGAGTGCGAATTACTAAGTCACGGGGTCTGGCCACATATAGCTGAACAAATAACGAGATTCATAGTCGCTCTTCAAAACCCGGACACCCTGAGATTAATTCGAAATAAATTATTTGAACACATAATTTCGAGTAATCTAATAAATGAATCTATAGAACAACTAGGCACATCTCAAGAACGCTTCTTACAAGAAATAGAACTATACATAGAAACAATTCGTCCTGAAATAATTATTTTCATCGACGAAACGAACCAAGACTTAGTAGACTTTGCCCACGCAATTGATCTTCCAATAAGGATATATAGTGTCAAAAAGCTTGTCATTGATGGACAAGTACAATACTATTCTCCAGAACATAAACCTATTATCGAAACGAAAATCAACAGCACTGATGATGCTGGAAACTATACACTTCGAGTATTAGATCAATTGGGCGGTGGAACGCTCAGTGAATCGACTGGAAGATTCAAGTGCTACGATGTTAGTAACGGCAATAGAGTACACTTGAAATACTCCAAGCTTCACGAAAGAAACAATTATTACTGGTACGGAGTAAATCCATCAACTATGGAGCACATCCAGCATAATGAAGCCACGCACCTAATATTTATCATGGGAGAGTATGGTTTTGCAATGGTCCCTGTAGGTATCGTGAGAGAGTACATTAAGACCGCAAAGGTTTCAAAAAACAGCGATGGTTCAATTCGTCATCATCACGTACTTATCTCAAATGAACCTGATCCTGAAATGTTTTGGTCGGCAGAAACACCACGCTTTTCATTGACTGAAAGTTTCGAACCTTTTACTTGAGAGTTCGGTATTACCTGCACAATCTACCCATTAACCCGTCGTTCAACTTCCGCCACCGCATCGTCAAGTTTGATACGCACTTGCTCAAGCGAATCGCGGTCACGTAGGGTGACGGTCTTATCATCAAGCGTTTGGCCGTCGATGGTCAAACAGTACGGCGTGCCCGCTTCGTCTTGGCGACGGTAGCGGCGTCCGACGGCGCCCTTCGCGTCGTAGAAGACAGGGAACTTTTTCTTCAGTTCGCGGTAAAGCTCCTGCGCAACCTCGGGCATGCCATCCTTCTTCACCAATGGAAGAATCGCGGCCTTGATCGGGGCGATGCGAGGATGGAACTTCATGACGGTACGGGTCTGTTCCTTACCCTTATCGTCCGGCGCGGTGTCTTCGGTGTACGCTTCACAAAGGAAGGCGAGCGTACCGCGGTCGGCACCGGCCGATGGTTCGATTACGTGTGGTGTGAAGCGTTCGTTGGTTAGGTCGTCACGGTAAGTAAGGTCACGGCCCGAGCCTTTGTGCTTCGGCTTGCCATCTTCGCCAAGCTCGACTTCAAGCGGGCAGCTATTCGGATCGAGCTTCCCTTCCATGTGGCTACGTAGGTCGAAGTCACCACGGTGGGCGATTCCTTCAAGCTCGCCATACTCGCCTTCCGGCAAGAACGGGAAGGCGTACTCGATGTCGGCTGTGCCCGTTGAATAGTGGCTTAGCTCGTCAGGAGCGTGATCGCGAAGGATCAAACGTTCGCCCGCCAAGCCGAGGTCTTGCCACCACTTCATGCGACGATCACGCCAGAACTTGTACCAATCTTGCGACTGACCTGGGTGACAGAAGAACTCGATCTCCATCTGCTCGAACTCACGCGAACGGAACGTGAAGTTACGCGGGGTGATTTCGTTGCGGAAGCTCTTGCCGATTTGAGCAACACCAAACGGAACACGAACTCGGGTTGAGTCGACGACGTTCTTGAAGTTGACGAAGATCCCTTGGGCTGTCTCGGGACGCAAGAAGGCACGTCCCTCTTCTCCCGCCAATGCGCCAATTGTTGTTGGAAACATCAAATTAAAGTCACGCGGCTCGGTGAGTGTTCCAAGCTCGGATGCTTCCGGTGCGAACGCTTTGTCGAAATCGGCAACGTCGATTTTGTCGAGCGTGGTCATGGGGCCATCCCAAGCAAGCTTGTCAGCATCTTTGTTGCGAAGCTTAAAGAACTTCATGGCGCGACGTTTGAGATCTTCTTCCTCTTCCTCGGCTACTGTTGTAACGAAGATCTTTTGATCTTTGGCCGTAACCCATTGTCCGCGGACTTGGTCATAGCGGTAACGCTTCTTCGATTCGCGACAGTCGACCATCATGTCAACAAACAAGTCGTGGTGGCCTGAGCACTTCCAAACTTGTGGGTGCATAATGATCGTACAGTCGAGACCTTCCATCTCGTAGGGCGAAGGGGCCCCCTCGTGTGTCATGAGATCGTCATGAGCACTGACCATATCGCGCCACCAGGCATCTTTGACGTTCCGCTTTAGCTCGACACCCAACGGACCGTAATCCCAAAAGCCGTTGAGACCCCCGTAGATTTCGCTCGATTGGAACAAAAATCCACGACGACGACAGAGTGAGACCAGCTTTTCCATTTCCATGGTGACGGTTCGCTTAAGCTACGGGAGTTTACGGGAAGGTTATGAGAATCGACTATTCTAATCCAAAGCAGGTTCGGCTCCTATCCGGCCTTTCTGAGACTTGAAAGAGATGCTGCGAATCTTAAAGTTCGATTCTTTTTGACAGCGGGTCGTAGACCGGCACCACGCCGAGCGTGTCGATTCGGGCGCACAGTTCGATGTCGCTATCCATGCCGACCTTGATCAAGTTTTTGCCCCCGAGGGAGGACCGGAGTTCCTCGACCAGCTGCTGACTGCCGGTGCGTCCCAGGGCAGAGGCGGTGGTAAGCATCTCATTCCATTCACGCAGCACATTGTCAGCCGCACCGTTTCGTTGCCGTGGGCTGAGCTCGCTGTTGCCAAGGCCATAGACAATCCCGCCTGCCAGGAGTTGATCTTCACGAGTTACATGCCCACCGGTTCCGGCACACAACAGATGGATATGATCTTCCCCAACGAGTGTGTCTACCAAAGCTGAAAGGTTGGCTGCACAGCCAATGTAAACTTTGCTGGCCAGTCGAGCATGTTCTAGCGCAGCGGTGCCGTTGGTCGTCGTAAAGAGAATCTGCTTGCCAAGCACCACGTCACGGGTGAACTCCGCAGGAGAATTTCCAAGATCAAAGCCTTCGACACGCTGGCAGTTGCGTTCGCCTGCTAGCAAGTAAGAACCCGCATGGACGCGTTCCTCAGCGGCACGAACCACGTCGCCCACGTCACGCATCGGATAGATGTCCGCTGCTCCGCCCGCCATGGCATGGCAAATTGAGGTCGATGCCCTCAGCAAATCGATCATAACGACACAGCCACCCGCCAGTTCTGCTTCGTTAACAAACTGGGGGAGGAAGTGTACATCAAGTTTTGGAATCCCGTCCGTCATGTCTCTCCTTCATCTTCAACCGGCGATGGGACGCATAATTATTACCTAGATTTGGTGTTAGCTATACAGGAATTCTACTGCGCAAGCCATCCAAGCGGTTCACAACCTAGCCCTGGGCGTCTAGCCTGTAGGTTTCCAATCGCATCCATGCAGCAAGCTCTTGCGTATCATACGTTTAGAGAAGCCGCCTGCCTTGGCCACCCACCTGGTTAGCCTAAGTAAAAATGACAACCCCCACCGCAGACAGCGCCCCAAGCAACGCCTCCAAAAGCGCCCCGACGGTTAACAAATCGACCGACCGCATCCAGCGTATGTTCGGCGAAATCGCTCCGCGCTATGACATGCTCAACCATCTCTTGTCGATGAATACCGACAAGTACTGGCGCTGGCGAACCACGAAGATCGTCCCTCCAATCACCGAAGGGCCACTTGCTGACGCACCAATTCTCGATCTTTGCACCGGCACGGGCGACCTAGCTTTGGCTTACGACCGGGCGGCAAAACAGAAAGCCAAAATCACCGCGGCTGATTTCTGTCCTGAGATGCTTGAGATTGGCGAGAAGAAGGGTGAAATAGCAAAAGTCAACGATCACATCGAATGGATCGAAGCCGATGCAACTGCCCTCCCATTTGATACGGATACCTATCAGCTAGTCACCGCTGCTTTTGGGCTACGTAACGTTGCTGACACAGAGGCGGGCCTGAGTGAAATGACTCGCGTCTGCAAGCCAGGCGGTAAGGTCGCCGTGCTTGAATTCACCACTCCGCGTCGCCAGCCACTACGTGGCATCTATGGTTGGTACTTCCGTAACGTACTTCCAAAGATTGGCCAAACGATCATGCGAAACAACTCGGCCGCCTATGAGTACCTGCCTGAAAGCGTTGGTCAGTTTTATGAATACGAAGAGCTGACTGAACGGATGGAAAAGGCAGGCCTTACGAACGTCACCTACAAACCGATGACCTTTGGCGTGGCGACTTTATACATTGGTGAGAAGAAGTAAGAGAAGCAGTCAGCATTCAGCGGTCAGTAGATCTATGAAAAAGCATCCCATTATTGTCGGAATCACAGGAGCAAGCGGCGCGGGCTATGCCGTCCGCCTGCTTAATGTGTTATTGCGCACCGGTCATGATGTGCATCTTTCGATCAGCCCCAGCGGTGCGGCGGTCATTAAGCAAGAGCTTGACCTGACGGTTGACCTCAAGAATTTTGCACCCGAACAACTTGGCCTTGATCGCCCTGTGACGGAATCGATTCCATTGCTGGCTGGTGGAAAGCCAGTCGCCGAAGCAGACACGCCCGGCACGTTGAGCTACTATGACTACGGCGACTTCATGTCCCCAATGGCGAGCGGCTCATTCCTTACCTCTGGCATGGCGCTTTGTCCTTGCAGCGGTACAACGCTCTCGGCCATTGCAGCGGGCTCGGCCAGCAACTTGATTCAACGCGCGGCGGAAGTTCACCTCAAAGAACGTCGCCCACTGGTTCTCGTGCCACGAGAAACCCCGGTATCGATCACACACATCGACAACATGCGACGCGCAGCCGAAGCAGGAGCAACCATCCTGCCCGCCGCACCAGGCTGGTATCACGGTGTCGAGTCACTTGCTGATTTGATCGACTTTGTCGTCGCTCGCATTTGTGACCAACTCGGCGTGCACAACGCTTTAATGAAACGCTGGGGAGCTGAAGAGAAATGACGAAATGAGAGCAGCAGTAACGAAACAGACTTTCCCCTCTTCCTTTAGGAGGAGGGGCTAGGGGAGGTGGTTAACCCGAGTTTGATCCCCAAAGATTAAAACAATTTTCGTCATCCGACCTTCTTAATTCGTCATCATAAATCGATGTACAAAACGCTCCAACACTTTCTTTCGCTCATCCGATTCAGCCATACCATCTTTGCGCTGCCGTTTGCTTTATTATCGGCTGCAATGGCATGGTCCGTATCACAGAATTTCTCCATCCGTTCACTACTAGGCATCCTACTCTGCATGGTCACGGCTCGATCAGCAGCGATGGCGTTTAACCGATTAGTTGACCGTAAGATCGATGCTGCGAACCCTCGAACCGAAGGCCGACACATTCCTGCAGGAATCCTTAGCGCCGGGCAAGTGACCCTTTTCACTATATTTAGCTCTGTCGCATTCGTTGCCAGCACGTTGTTATTCCTACCGAACAAACTTCCGCTCTATTTGAGCATCCCCGTTTTGCTTTGGTTGTGTGGATACAGCTACGCGAAACGATTTACGTCGCTCGCCCACTATTGGCTGGGAGCAGCTCTTGGCATGTCACCTATTGCTGCTTGGATTGCTATCCGTGGTGATGCAGTTATGGAAAACCCAATGGACTTGCTTCCCGCGGTCGTACTCGCTGGGGCCGTTATGGCCTGGGTCGGAGGATTCGATATCCTCTACGCCTGCCAGGATTATGAGTACGACCGTGGGGCAAAATTACATAGCGTTCCAACTTGGCTTGGTGTACGCGGTGCCTTGCGTCTCGCAGCGGTGAGCCACGTCCTAACGATCCTGTTGCTGGCTTTTTTACCGCTAGTCTACCCGCCCTTTGGTATGGTCTACTGGGTAGGCGTGGCGCTGATCGCTGGCTTGCTGATTTACGAGCATTCGCTGGTGAAACCGACCAACCTTGACCGAGTCAACTTGGCTTTTTTTCACGTCAACGCCATCATTAGCATCGGCCTGCTATTGATAGGCCTTGCTGACCTGATTGTTTAAACGAAATCCCCTCTTCCTTTAGGAGGAAGGGCTAGAGGAGGTGGCGAACCATATCATGGACATTCCCCCCTCCCCTAACCCCTCCCCCACGAGCGGTGGAGGGGGAACAATACTTTTGATTTAATTTTATTTCTCGCTCAAATCTTTGCTTAAGCATGCTAAGAACTTCCTCAGAAATCCTGGCACCTATCCGTGAAAAAGTTGAAGCAGGCGAGCGTTTAACGTTCGACGATGGACTGTTGCTTGAATCGCCGGAAGTACCGCTTCCCGAACTTGGCGAGTTGGCCAACTTGGTTCGCGAACGCAAGAACGGCAACGCGGGCTACTACAACATCAACACGCACCTCAACGCAACCAACATTTGCGTTTACCGTTGCACCTTCTGTGCGTTTCGCTCTGACTTGCGTGACCCAAAAGGTTACTGGATGCAAGACGAGGACATCCTCAAGCGAGGCCAAGAAGCGGTCGACAACGGTTGCACCGAGATGCACATCGTCGGCGGTTTACATCACCAAGCAAAATACGACTGGTATCGCAAAGTAGTCAGCTTGCTACACGACAACTACCCTTCTCTTCACCTCAAAGCGTGGACGCCCGTCGAAATCGATTGGTTTGCTCGGCTAACCAAGAAGCCAATCCGTTGGGTTCTCGAAGATATGAAAGAAGCTGGACTTGGCAGCCTGCCTGGCGGTGGCGCTGAGATCTTCCATCCAGAAGTCCGTAGCAAAATCTGTGAACACAAAGCCGATTCACGTCGTTGGTTTGAGACGCACCGCGAAGCGCATGGTCTTGGAATCCGATCGAACTGCACCATGCTCTACGGGCACATCGAAGAACCGATGCACCGCATTGATCACTTAATCCGCCTACGTGATTTACAAGATGAAACCGGCGGTCTGCAAACTTACATTCCGCTTTCGTTCCATCCAGAGAACAACAAGCTCGGTATTGATAACAACATCCGTAAGCCATCAGGTCTGATGGACCTTCGCCAAATGGCAGTCGCTCGCCTGATGCTCGACAACGTCGACCACATTAAGGCTTACTGGATCATGCTCGGCATCGGCACGGCACAGATCGCCCTCTCCTACGGCGCCGACGACATCGACGGCACGGTCCGCCACGAATTGATCTATCACGACGCCGGAGCAACGACGCCCGAGGTGATGAGCGTCGCCGACATCGAAAGGATCATCCGCGAAGCGGGCCGCGACCCGATTGAACGCGATACTCTTTATCGTAAAGTAGAACGTGATCAGGACAGTTGGAAGCTAGGTGAAAAAATTACCGCTGAGGCTTAGGTTTTTAAAACCAATAGTCTCAAAACAGAGCTTTGCACGCATTGGATTATGATTGCCCTTGACACTACACAATAACTGTGTAGTATGTATGTAGTTATGCGGTCTCGGAGAATGGACATACCGAGTCAAGCGAAGGTCAATATAGGAGTGAGGGCGCACCTTAGTCTGAATTTACCGCGGTATTTTTAAACCTTGTTCTTTCCACATCGCGTCCATAGGCAAAGAACGTAAGCAAACGGAAACAGGACATTATGTTCCACATCCATGCGCTGCGTTCATGCTGTCGTTTCCCGTACGCGGAAACGAATAAGCATGAACCATCGATCAAGTAAAAAAATATACCCAGGTAATGAATTCGATGATCTGGAAGTATCCTTTGAGCTTCGCAGCAAAGGTGGCATCGAATCCTTTGTCAGCAACTTATTTCATTGGCAAAGTCCAAGAAACGTAATCGCAATAATTACTCTAGTAGTTATGGGATTGGGTTTTTGTTATCAGAGCGATATATGGGGGCTACTGGCAACTGACTTCCTTATCCTCTGTTTCAGCTCTTTTGTTATCTATTTTGGTGAATCCGGTGGCCCCAAACAAAACAAAACGCCAAGTTGTTCGAATGAACTTGGAGATGAGTCCTAAGGTTAGAGAAAAACTTGAAAGGCTGAGCCAAGAAACGGATTTAAGCTTATCGGAAGTCGTTAGAAAGTCTCTATCGATCTATGATATTCTTTTAAGTGAAACTAGTGATGGTGGATCAATTTTGATTAGAACTAACGCTGGTGAAAAAGAGCTAGTTATAGTGTGATGATTTTTGGTCTTGCTAGCACTGTAATGCAGCTGAATGGCCTACCCTACATCACCCAATTCCAGCGATGCACCGTAACGCCTGAGCATCTGCCGCCTGAGGGCTACGTGGCTCTCTTCTTTTAAACCGGGGTCCGTAGCGAAGAGTTCTTGCGCTGCGGTGCGGGTTTCGATTAGCACCGATTGGTCGCGCACCAAGTCGGCGATTCGCAGCGGGGGCAAGCCGCTCTGTTTTGCTCCGAACAGATCGCCTGGGCCTCGAATTTTGAAATCGAGCTCGGCAAGTTCAAAGCCGTCGGTCGTGTCGGCAAACGCGGCGAGGCGATCTCGTAGATCGTCTTCAGCATCCGGTGGCAAAAGCAACGCACAGACGCCGGCATGCGTTCCTCGGCCAACGCGGCCGCGCAATTGATGCAGTTGACTAAGGCCAAATCGACTCGGCGAAGCGATGATCATGATCGTCGCGTTCGGTACATCGACGCCCACCTCGATCACCGTAGTACTCACGAGCAGCTGGGTATGACCTTCACGGAAGTCAGCCATCGCTTGCTCTTTCTCAGCCGGGTGCATCTTGCCGTGAAGCAAACCAACGCGAAACGCTTCGAGCTCACCACTGGTCAACTCTTCGAACGATTGCTTTACGCTTGCGGCGTCAATCGATTCCGATTCATCAACAAGCGGCGTTACGAAAAATGCTTGCCTTCCATCTCGCAGGTGTTTTCGCACGAACTCCCACCAGCGTTCTTCTTGCTCAGGTGTGACAACATAGGTCGACACCGGCTCTCGTCCTGCGGGCATGTCGCGAATGATGGAAACATCCAGATCGCCGAACTGTGTCATACTCATCGTCCGCGGAATCGGCGTCGCGGTCATCACTAAGTAGTGTGGCGAATTATCGCCCGACCGAAGTGCAGCCCGCTGCTTAACGCCAAACTTGTGCTGTTCATCAATGATCGCCAAACCGAGGTCAGCAAACTCAACCTTCTCTTGCAACAATGCATGCGTGCCGATGGCGAGATCGACTTCGCCATTCGCTAAGCCATCGCGGACTTCTTGTTTCTCCACGTCAGTCATACTGCCTACAAGCAAACGAAAACGAACGCGGCTTTCAATCAGCAACTTCTCGAGCGTCCGAGCATGCTGTCGAGCGAGCACCTCGGTCGGAGCAAGCAGTGCCGCTTGATGACCATGGGCAACGCAGGCGAGCATCGCATAAAGTGCAACAACCGTCTTGCCAGCGCCGACGTCCCCCTGCACCAACCGATTCATCGGGGTGTCATTCGCCATGTCAGCGACAACCTCGATGATCGCTTGCTGTTGACCACCGGTCAATTCAAACGGAAAGAGTCGACGGATCCTTGCATCAAGCTGCGTATCAACGGCAATCTCGGGCGCGCTGAAGCTGACCCGATGTTGATGGCGTCGGGCGGCCAGAGCGAGTTGTAATATGAAAAGCTCTTGGAAAATAAACCGCCGTCGTGCTGCGTCTCGCTCTTCTTCATGGGCTGGGTGATGAATCTTTCGGAGCGCTTCGTCGATTGGCAACAGTTGGTATTGATCCAACAGCTCTTGAGGAAAGACCTCTTCCACCAGCGGAACCGCCTCTTCGACGGCCGCAGCGATGACCCGCCGCATCGTGTGCTGCGTAATCCCCTCGGTCAGCGAATAAATCGGTAGCAGCCCTTCGTCGACAAACGTTTCCTCATCATCAAGCCAAGCGACCCGCGGGTGCGTCATCTCCCATCGTTGCCCTTTACGCTTCGGCTTAGCAGAGAAGCGAACGCGTTGTCCAATCTCAAACTTGTCTCGCATAAAGGCTTGGTTGTACCACATCGCCCGCAGCGCGTCGGTCTCGTCCTCGATGACCACGCCTACTCGACTCTTACCAAACCCACCACGCGATTCGATGTCGATCACCTCGCCAATGACGGTCTGCGGCTCCTCTTCAACCAGGTCCGTAATCGATCGATGATCGCGAAAGTCTTCGTAGTCACGCGGAAAGAAGAAGAGCGCTTCGGCCAGGTTGCGCACCCCAGCACGAGCAATCCCCGCCGCCTGACGAGGGTTTACCCGGGGGAGTTCTTCAATCGACTGAGCTAAGCGAGTATCCATGCCAGCAGTTTAACGGTTTGGTTGTGGAACCGCCAAGACGCTGAGACGCAAAGCATGTTTTTGACAGGATGGACAGGATTCAGAGGATGATTCGTAGCGTTCGTGCAGCGGAGCGTAACGTACCTTGAGGAAATTGAAACACAACGACACGACGGGCGCGGCGGATCTTGATTGGGTTTGAATCTGCTTGGCCTAGAACGCTACAGCCTTCTTATGGCAAGTCGTGTGAATTGAATAGCGTATTTTACTCCTCCGCATCAGAGTGTAGCTCTAAAGCCTTCTTAGCCGTATCGCGAATAACAGGTATTTCGCTAAGTGCTAAGTTCATAAGATCTAATTCAGATTCTTCAAAAGGAAAATTACCCCAAACAAACGTTATAAGTTCCAACTCTTCTTCATTTGCCTCGTGCAAATACGGTTCCAATGCATAGATAACCGAAACACCAGCATACTTTGTAAGAACCGAAGCAGCAGATTTTTTGATATCAAAGTCTGACACTGGTAAAGTTTTTTGCTCTCCCACAAGAATACTTACAAGTAAATCACGAGTTCTAATAGATTGATGGGAATGATTGGCCAAGCATGCCAAAGCTCTTTTTCTTGTTTGATCGTCGTTGGCACAAACAATTCTATCACAAATGTAATCTTGTGCTTCCTTTGAAGAGACCGGTGAGATGACCAAAGAATCTAAAATTGTTTCTTGAAAGTACGCAGGTTTTTCTTTGCCAAGTTCCACCAATACTTCTAACGATTCTTTCCCAAGATAATAAGGTGATCGTAAGATTATATGACTCGTTCTGACACTTAATTGCATCAAAAGAGCAGCGTTTTTATATTCGGTCAATATCTTGTCATCTTGGAAATCACCAAAAAAATTAGTATTTCCCCTCAATGATTCAATAAGAGCTTTTAATGCAAAACGTTTGTCCTTGTCGGGTAAATCCTTCAAATAATATGGTGCATGCCTTAAAATCATCTCCCAAGCAATTAAGGAAGTCTCCTTTGAATATATTAGTTGTTCTATGCCACGAATTGCTTCTTCTGGAGAAGTTTCTATTCGGTGAATAAACACAGAGAATACCCCAGAATAATTGGCTATCATAAACTTGCGAACATACTTGGTTTCTTCCCTATACTCAGGCAATGGGAACATATCAGGATCAACTTTTAATTCTTCTTGTATTGTTCCCCCGACCTTTGCGTAAATGCCCCGCAAGAAGTCTTCCTCTTCAGGGGCAAGGCTGGAAGTATAATTCAAATCATCAGCTAGAAGGGTGGTACTTGAAAGAGCTGCTATTACAAGTGCCAGCTGTGTTACAATGTATTTTATTTTCATGATAGACATCCTGTCAGATGTAGTTTTCAGTCTGATTACAAAAACGAGCTCATCTGCGAAAATCTGTCCGATCCGCATCATCCGTGTCCCATTATTTCATCCTGTCTAATAACGCTTTGCGTCTCCGCGTCTTGGCGGTTCTATCAACAAATCACAAATACTTCTGATAAGCAGCAACCGCTAAGCCGTCGACGCGGTCGTTTTCGGGGTGGCCGCTGTGACCGGCGACTCGGGTGTATTTCACCTTATGCTTCGCAGCGAGTTCGTCGAGCTTTCGCCATAGGTCTTCGTTCTTGACCGGGGCCCACTTACCTTTTTCTTTGCGACGCCAGCCGTTGGCTTTCCATTTGGGCATCCATTCGCTGAGGCCTTTGCCAACGTAAACGCTGTCGGTGAAGAGTTCGACCTCGCTAGGACGTTTAAGCGTTGCGAGCGCCTCGACCACGGCGGTCAGTTCCATGCGGTTGTTGGTCGTTTCGGGTTCAGCGCCTGATTGTTCGAGCTCTTTGCCACTTTCAGGATGAATAAGTAAGAATGCCCAACCGCCAGGGCCTGGGTTGCCACTGCAACCGCCATCGGTGTAGATGAGTACGTCCATGTTGTCTTATCTAATAGTATTGGTGTGAATAAAAAACAGAATCGAGTGCTGAATCTGACTGCTAATTGCTTCAAGCTAACCGCTCTAAGGCGTTTCGCTTGGCGAAGCGAGGCTCGGCATGCTTGGCCTGGTGAGTTCGGCAACGCCCCGTTCGAGTTCGGCGTCGAGATCGGTCCGTTCGGGTAAGTGCCAAGGTAGACGAACGATGAACGTGCTTCCCTTGCCGCTAACGCTGCGGAGCGAAACGTCACCGCCGAGCAGTCGACAAAGTTCGCGAACGATCGATAATCCGAGGCCGGTGCCTCCTTGGTCGCGTGTCATGACGTCGCCAGTCGGTGTGGCCGAGGCTCCTTGGCGGAATTTCTCGAAGATGACTTGCTTGTCGGCATCGCTGATGCCGATGCCGGTGTCTTCGACTTCAAGATAAAGCCAACTATCGTCACGCACGCCAGGTAGGACCGAAGAGTGCTCGCCTTCTTCTCGGGTGGCGCGCACCTCGATACGGCCCCCTTCTGGCGTGAACTTGATGGCGTTCGACAATAAGTTATTCAATACCTGCTGAAGCTTTGATTGGTCTTGTCGCATCGGTGGCAAGCCACTGGGGCAAACCGTAGTGAGGTCAATATTCTTCCGTTCGCTAAGCGGGCGGGCCATGTCGCAATGGGCTGAGATGACTGACTCGATGGAGAACTCGGTCGGATGGATGCCCATGCGGCCACTCTCCATCTTTGCTAGATCGAGAATGTCATTGATCATTTCCAGCAGAATCTTACCGGAGCGTTGGATGTTTCCAACGTAGCGTTGCTGTTTGTTGTCAAGCGAATCGATAGAACCAAGCACATCGCTAAAGCCAAGGATGCTGTTCAGCGGGGTACGGAGCTCGTGGCTCATGGTGGCAAGGAAGTCGCTCTTGAGGCGGTTCATTTCGAACAGACGCAAGTTTGCCTGGGCGAGCTGATCGATCTTCGCATCGAGTTCGTCGTTTACGTCTTGTAAAGCATCTTGCTGACGGAGCAGACGACGAAGCATTCGGTTAAACGCTGCGGCGAGTTCTTCGAATTCATCGCCCGTGTTGATCTCGGCGCGTTGATCGATGTCCCCTTCGCGAACGGCATCGGAAACTTCGCGCAAGTGTTGAACCGGTTTCACGATCACGTATCGGACAATGAAGTAGAGCAAGAACATCGACAGGATGCCAATGATAAGGGCGATGGCCCACATGATTGCTTCGTACATAACGATGTCATCATTGATCTCCTCTTGGCCAATCTCCACGCGGACCAGTGCAAATAAATCTCCCTCGGCCATAACCGAACGGGGAGCCGATCCCATCACCTGATGGCACGAGATGCAAGACTTTTCGGCGTAGACTGGTTGGTAGTAACGATAGATCTGCCGATCATCGATCTCCAAATACTGCTCAGGGAAAGGTAAATCATCTTCAACAGGTTCTTCGTTTTGTTTTGTATTTAGAAAACGGTCGAGAAGCTCCCGTTCAAATTGGTTCGTCGGCGGATTCTTTGGGATGACATTCGGCCCGTAAAGGTCGGGCGATTGGGGGAAGATGGAATACCAAGTGAAATCGCGCCCAAGCTCACGGCTGCTAGCGAGCATCTTTTCGCTAAACACCTTCCAAGCCTGTTGGTCTGGGGCGGTCGTCCCTCCATCGGATTCTTCACCTGTTACTTCAAGGAAGAATTTCAAATGCTGCTCAAGCGAAGCAGCACGGACTAGCTCAGGACCAAGCTTCCGGTTGCTATCGTAGACAATCTGTCGGAGGCGTTGACCGGAGAAGAAGAACGTGAGAAAGAGTAAGACGCTCAGCGTAATGCCAAACCACCAGCGGCATTTCCGCTCGAGGCTGGTCTCTCCGAGTACTTGTTTGATTCCGCGATACGACATGCCCACTATTGTAGGGGTAAGCGACCAATAAGACCAACCGTGATGTCACGGGCATGGCGATGTTAGCAAGTAGTTTTACATCAAATCGACTGGGTCGAGGTCGACAATTGCTCGAACGTCGTCCGGCATTTTCAGTCGGCTCCAGCAGCTAGAAACTACGCTGAGCAAGGCCTTACGATTGGTGGCTTTCATTTGATAATGATAGCGGAAGTCATCTTGCAGGCGGGCGATGGGAGCTGGCGCGGGCCCAAGCGTTTGCATGGCAACACCCTGCTCTTCCGCCGCCTTAGAAAGCGATTCGCCAAGCGATTCAATAAAGGCTTGCACGTGCGGTTCACTTTTGCCACGGGCAACTACTCGGCCAAGCGTTCCAAACGGTGGATAACCCAACGCTTTGCGACTAGGCAGTTCATTGCGAGCAAACATCGCATAATCATGTCCTATGGCGGCTTGAATGGCGTCGTTGTCCGGCTCAAAGGTCTGAACCAAAACGCGGCCCCCTCGTTCGCTTCGTCCGGTGCGCCCGGCGACTTGGGTAACCAAATGGAAAGTTCTTTCCCCCGCACGGAAGTCTGGCAGATTCAAAGCAGAGTCAGCGTTAATCACTCCCACAAGCGTGACATTAGGAAAGTCCAAACCCTTGGCGATCATTTGTGTACCAAGTAGTATCTGTGTCTTGCCCTCACGGAACTCATCAAGCGTTCGCTCATGGCTGCCCGGCTTGCGCATGGTGTCGGCATCCATTCGCGAAATGGTCGCACCACGGAAACGGGCCCGGACTTCGGCCTCAAGCTTCTGTGTGCCATAACCACCGAAGAGAATTTTATTGCTTTTGCAATCGGGGCAAATCTTTGGAACTTCCGTTCGGAGATCACACCAATGACACAAAAGATATTGATTGCTGCGATGGAAGGTCATTGATACCGAGCATCGCTTACACTCAGCTTTCCAATTACACGCAGGACAACGAAGATGCGTTGAGTAGCCGCGACGGTTTAGCAAGAGGATCGTTTGTCCTCCGTCACGCAAAGTCTGATCGATAGCAATTGCCAACGGGCGACTTATGGCTCCACGGCTGTTGCTTTGGTATTCATGCTGAAGATTGACTATTTGCACTGCGGGCATTGGCAAGCTACCAATCCGGCGCGGCATGGTTGCCAAGCGGAAACGCTCTTCGGCGGGAACTTCGGGCTGCGTGCGGTACCAAGTTTCAAGCGATGGAGTTGCGCTGGCTAGCAGTAAAGGAACTCCCTCGTTGCGTGTCCGCTGGACAGCTACATCACGGGCATGGTAACGCGGAACGGTCTCCTGCTTGAACGAGGTTTCGTGTTCTTCGTCAATGACTACTAAGCCAAGATGCGGTGTTGGGGCAAAGATTGCGCTACGAGCACCAACGACGACCTGGATCTTGCCTGCTGCAATGTTTCGCCAGTGACGGTGCCGTTCGATATCACTAAGGTGACTATGCAGCACAGCAATATGCTCAAACCGTTCGCGGAAACGCCCGACGGTTTGTGGCGTGAGGCTGATCTCAGGGACCAAGACAATCGCTTGACGACCATAGGAGACAACTTTTTCAATCGCCTGGATGTAAACCTCGGTCTTACCGCTACCGGTTACGCCATGAATGAGCACGGTCTCATGCTTGCCACTTTCAAGCGACTCGTTAATTATATCGAGAGTACGCTGCTGATCTTCGTTCAACTCTTTTGGCGACTGCCTTTCGATCAAGCGGTTGTCTTCATCAAGCAGTCGATCAGTTTCGAGTCGTTCGATGCTTGATTCAATTAAGCCTTTCTTTCTCAAGGTAATAATTGGTGCTTTGGTGCAGCCAGCTAGCTCAGCAACGCGTGGAACAGTTAACGGTCTTGGACTTCCAGCCAAGACATCGATTACCGCTTTCTGCTTTGGAGGTAGTTTCAAAGAATTTACCTTGGCAGCTACGCGCGTTGGTAAAGAGATTAGCGTCACTTCTCGTGTCCCCGCTTTACCACGCACGCCCAAAGGGACGACCCCTTCCAATACCTTGCCCCACGGTGTCAGGTAACGATCAGCCATCCATTTCGTCAGGCGAAGCATCGAAGGGGATAAGAGCGATGTTTTATCCACTACAGCCGAGACTTCCTTAAGCGTCTTGGTTGTCTCTTTTGTTCTAACCGCGACACAGTAGGCAACCACTTGTCGGTTTCCATTGCCAAATGGAACTTTCAAACGCCGACCGGGCTCCACCAAGGTTTCGGGACAACGAGTATCAGCCAATCTGTCTGGGATAGCGTAGTCATACTCGCCCGTGGCGCCCGAAGGCATTACGACCGTAGCGGCCAAGACTTTGCTTGCCGCATCCAACTCCCACTCAGGCAGTTCAGCATCGAACAAGCTTTGCTGTTTCTTGGCCATTGCGGTAAGTCGGGGTGGATTGGAAAAACGGCTCATAAGCGATAGGTTGATAGAGCTAAAGCGTAACGCTTTTGGGCGACTGTCACTATGCGGTTGCGACTCATCTTTCCTAGTTTGCCGATCTATTGCTGTCCACTGAAAGTCGATTCCGATGTCTGAGCATGATTATCGAATGAAACTAGGTATCTTTGGCGGCAGTTTCGACCCCGTTCACAATGGACATCTTGCTTTGGCTGATGCCTGCAAAGAAGCGGTCGGACTCGATCAGATTTGGTTTATTCCCACGGCAGTTCAACCACTGAAACCGTACGGTCCCTCGGCAAGCAATGCAGACCGGCTTGAGATGCTACGACTAGCAACCGTGGGACGCGAGGACTTTATTGTTTCCACCTTAGAAACCGGCCGAGGTGGGACGAGCTACATGGTTGATACCCTGACAACGATTCGCCGCAGAGAACCTGAGGCAGAGCTCTACCTGTTGATGGGCGCCGATACGCTGCAAGATTTCCCCAAATGGCATGAACCGGCGAAAGTCCTAGAGCTAGCAACCCCGGTTGTCGTCCATCGCGCTGAGGAGCCACACCCAAACTTCGGCGTAGTCGCTCCGTATGTCGATTACGATCGCCTAGAGCAATTCGCCAAGTTGGTGGTAGCCATGCCCCCCATGCCAATTAGTAGCAGTGAGATTCGCAGGCGAATTGCTGAAGGTGATATAGCAGATGAATTTCTGCCTTCTACAGTGGCGCAATACACGGTCGATGAGCAACTTTACCGAGATTAACAGCCTAAGCTGCTGGTCGTGGGTTCAGCATGCTTCTTAGGCCGATGGACATAGCAATCGACGGCAAGAGTGCTTCGCCTTGCAAAGCACCAAGCAAGTGCATCAGGCGTTCGCGGGTTGTGTGCGTGATGGAGAGTGTCACTCGTTTACCTGTGGATGAGAACGAGACGGGCGATTCGTTTACTTCGAGCCAACCGTCGCTCACTTGGATTCCAAGCTTCGTAGCAACCTGTCTTGCTTCAAACAGTAAAGCTTCCATACCAAGAAGGGATGGATTGCTGTCTGTTTCTTGAGCAGAAGAACCGACGCCGGGGAACGGCAATATCGTTGGTGGCATCCTTGCCTCGTTCGATTGAGCGTTAAAGTCGCATGCGAAGTCTCCATCCTTCGCTCTGTCAGTCAGGAATCTAACGCGCAAGGTTTTAGATCGCGACCTCAAATCGACGATAGTTTCAAAATAGTCACGACCACCCGCAGCGGGCAATGCAACGAAACGACCGTCATGACTCATCCGATCACGCAATCAGCGTAAAGCAGGTAAACCTGGTTGTTGCATCGGAGTGCTAGCAGCTTGGGATGACTGCTAGCAGTAATCATTAATGCTCGACAAGGCATACGAGGGAATCATGGATCACGGTCAGGCGGAATCAACGGAACAGCTTCGACAGGAGATTGCCCTTCTGAAGCAACAGCTTCGTGAAGCTCAGCAGATGACTGCGCTCGGTGAGTTGATGAGCACAACCACACATGAGTTCAACAATGTTCTCATGACGATTCTCAATTATGCCAAGCTTGGACTTCGCCATACTGACGAAGCGACCCGCACCAAAGCACTCAACAAAATCCTCGGTGCTGGTCAACGAGCAGAACGAATCACCAACAGCGTTCTTGGCCTCGCTCGGAATCGTTCTACCGAACCCGAGCCGACCAATCTAGCCGAGATGGTTGAAGAATCACTCGTACTGCTCGAACGTGAATTGACCAAGTATCGTGTTGCCGTTGACAAACAATTCACAACGGACAAGCCTGCTCAGGTGATTGGTAACCAAATTCAGCAAGTCTTACTGAACCTTCTAACCAATGCCCGTCAAGCAATGCCTAACGGTGGCATGGTACTTATCCGTGTGGCTGAAGATTCTGGAGCTGGCACAATCGACCTGACAGTTCGCGACACCGGAACCGGCATTCCAGCCGAAGAACTGACAAAAATCTTCGATCGTTTCTACAGCACCAAACAGGGCCCGGATGCTTCGGGCAAAGGTGGCACGGGTGTTGGCTTGTCTGCCTGCCGAGACATTGTCCATGAACATGGTGGTAAGATCAAAGTGGAAAGTGAAGTCGGCAAAGGAACCGCTTTCACGCTGAAGCTGCCCGCTTGCACGAAAGAGCAGCTCGCACCTGCCAGTGCCAAGCCAATTGTTTCGCTTGGTATTCCCACCAGCAGCCCAAACGCTGCCTCGGCTTAAGCTTAGACTAACTGCCAGTCAATCGACTTTGGAAACGACGGAGCATTTCTTGCTCAAGAGGCTCGTCTCGGCCAATTGATATCCATCGGTCGGTGGTTCTGATAGGATCAATCGGGTTTAGCCTATCTGTTGGTATTGCCGATGTGCTCCGGTAAGCGGCTGCGCCGGCACTCGCTCGTTCTGGCCGCGGTAAGTCTTCCAGCTGTTTCTCAACCCGCACGCCGATCTCATATCCGCCTGCAGCGGGAATGACTCGAACAATCGCCTTTTTTCGAACCGTTTGAAGCGCACTCTGCCAACGGTTGAACGGACCGACCGAGTCGTTCCGCCATGGTTCTAAGACCGTTGCACCAACTTGCCAAGGCGTTTCGAATCGACCTTCAGTAAGCACCCCTGCCACTTGCTCGACCCGCTGTTCATTCTGTATAGGGAAGTATTTGGTCAGCTCCGAGGCGAGAGCTTCCCAAGTCGCCTCGGCATTGCTTGCTCGGACGTAAACCGGATTTGCTAATCGATTATCAACCTCTGCACGACGAGGCAGTCCAAAGTCGGGGCTAATCGGTCCTCCTTCATGCGGCAGAACATCCAACCAACCAGCACGGCCAGGCTCATTCGCAGCTTGTTGTGGTGGCGCGGCGAAAGGAATCTGTTGGTACTGGCCTGCAGGACCTACACCCGGAACCGTTGGCCCGGCAAAGATCGGTGAACTGGGAGGAACAAGAATCGTTTCATATACTGGCAGACTCTCTGGCGAACAACTCGCTTCACCGGGAACCACGTAGGCGGGTCCCCATGGAGCGGCGGGAATCCCAGCTACGGGCAACTCTTCAATGCCTTGGGCAGGAACGATCTTGCTGTCGTTTTTTCTGTCGGAGGAATCGGCCTCAGCAGAACTTACTTCAACCGTCGGTGCCTTCGCTGGCATTTTGTCGATTGTTTCAACAGGATCTGCGGAATTCAGAAGCATGGATTGGCAACCAACAAACAAACCAAACAGCGCACAGGCAAACAGCTGACTAACCGTTGTCGGTCTCGCAATAACAATGTTCTGATTGGGCAACCGCATGGGGTACCTTCGTAAAAGGAAATGCGGCGGGAGCATCGCGGAAATATGGAATGCTGGCAAGAGAGGCCAGCCCCGATGCTAGCATCTTTCGCTAGCGTTTCTTCTGGCAACCAGGGCAAAAGAAAGTTGAGCGTTGTGTTTGAACTATCTGTTTCACCACAGCATCGCAACGAGAACACGACTCCCCCGCCCTTCCATAAACCTGGTGATGCAGCTGATAGCTTCCATCTTGATTCAATTTATTTCGGTAGGTGCCATCACCGAGCGAAGAGCCTTCGTAGCGAATTGCCGTCTGGAGCACTTCATGAGTCGCATCAGCAATCGCTTGCCATCGTCGCAGACTTATCCGATCACAACGCGTTGCGGGGTGAACACCCGCTAAGTGTAAAATCTCAGCCGCGTAGATATTACCAATACCGGCAACTGCCCTTTGGTCAAGTAGTGCTGGTTTCACTTCGCGACGGCTACGCCCGATTCGTTCGCGGAAGTCTTCCGCTGTGACGACCAAGCCATCAGGCCCAAGCTTGGCTGGCGAAAAGGCTTCAGCAAATTCTGATTCACCCAGCAAATAAACCAAACCGAGGCCACGCCGATCCCAATACCAGCAGCGTTCTAGCTTAGCCGAATCAAAATCAACTCGCATACGCAAGTAAAGCGGATCGGGCGAATCGCCCGTCACCATCAGGCCGGTCATCCGTGGTTCGAACAGTAGTCGGCTCTGATCTTCAAGTCGGAGTGCAACGCGTTTGCCAACACGATCAACTGAAAGCACCTGCTTACCAACCGCTCGTTTTGACAAGTGATCAATTCGCGGAGAAATGCCAATCGGCTTGCGCGGGCAATCAAGCTTAACCACCGCTCGAATCGTGCCCCCTTCGACTCCGAGCAGACTACGACGCATCGTTTCTACTTCAGGCAGTTCGGGCATTGTTAGAGGCTAGAGACTGGGGGGTTAGGGGCTGAGGGTTAGAAGCTAGACTTAAGCAACGATTGCCTAGAGAGCTTCCACCAACTCCGCGACGTAGTCACCAACATTCTTTAAAACTTCATCGCGAGGCTTATCAGCCGCTTCGGCAACACGTTTGACGATTGCCGAGCCGACGATCAATCCATCCGCGACCGGGGCGAGCAACTTCACATGCTCAGGCTTACTGATGCCAAAGCCGATGCAGATTGGCAGATCGGTCTTAGAGCGAAGCCATTCGACATTATCAATCAGATCAGCAGGCAGCTCGGTTCGCTCACCAGTGATACCAGCTACCGAGACGTAGTAAACAAACCCGGTCGAAGTTTCGCAAATCTTCAATGCCCGATCACGAGGTGTCACGGGCGTGACCAATTGAATCAGCGAGAGTCCATGCTTGGTGCAAACTTCGGACAAGGCGCCCGCTTCTTCGACAGGTAGGTCAGGAACAATTAAGCCGGCGACACCTTTCGCAGCAACTTGCTCACAGTAGCGTTCGACCCCATGACGATAGATAATCGCAAAGCTAACCATCGTCACCGCGGGAGCACCCAAATCGGGGCAGGTGTTACCAAGCATCGTCATGATGTCAGCCAGTTTGACATGCTTCTCAAGCGCCCTGGTGTAGGAAGCTTGAATCACCGGACCATCGGCAATCGGATCGCTATAAGGAATCCCAATTTCGCACATCGCCGCCCCGCGGGCGACAACCTCTTTCAAGACAGCCGCTGTAAAGTCGAGGTCAGGGTCGCTCGCCGTGACAAAAGGCATCAGCGCCTTGCGATTTTCCGAGCGTAGCTTAGCAAACAGTTCAGGGATGGATGGCATTTCAATTACAGAATTAGGTTGTCTACTTTAGGCGTAAATCTTCAATACGACGTGATGCATGAAAGACCCGAAGAACATGTAAATCGCCTTCCGAGACTTCGTAAAACAAAAGATAACTTCCTAATAGGATTCTGCGATACCCTCCCAACCGTGAATCGACCTCACCTCGAAAAGGAAAAGTGCAAAGGAGGGAAATTTCTTGATCTACTCGGTCAAGAAATCGATCGGCCGAGGTTTGACTATCTTGGGCTATATACGCCCATATACTCTGGAGATCCTCTCGGGCCAGTTTTGTAATTAGAGGGCGAAGTTTCACTTGTGAACCTGCACTCTACTATTTGTCACGATTGTCGAGCTTAGCTTCCACACGACTTCGAACCAATGTGGCATCCCACGGCTCTAAATCACCCTTTGCTACTTGATTAGTTGCAGCCTCAAGACCCGCTTGCATATATCTAAGATGATCTTGTTCGATCTCAGGTGCCGTTCCTTGCTCGATAAGTAGATAGACTTTGTTGGTTTGTGGATCGTGCAAATGTAGGCATGGCTCGTTGCTATTCGCTAAAGCCAATCGCTGCTCGGGAGTTAGTTCAAGGGACATGATCCAAGACTGACCTTTTCGCTGATCGATTACAAACTGAACACGTTTCCTAAATTATAGCAAGAATCTTGATGGTTACCCGTAGCTAACACCCTTCAGTCGGGCAATTTCCATGGCGTCTTTATCGCCGCGGCCGCTTAGACAGACAACCACGACTTTGTCGCTAGACAAATCACGGGCGATTTCCATCGCTTTGGCAATCGCATGCGAGGTTTCCAGCGCGGGCATGATTCCTTCACTTGCGGCACAGGCGTCAAACGCTTCCATCGCGCTCGTGTCCTGACAGCTGGTGTAATTCACACGGCCGCTGTCTTTCCAGTAGCTATGCTCAGGGCCAACGCCTGGATAGTCGAGACCGGCAGACATCGAGTGCACGTCGCACGTTTGGCCATCGTCATCTTGCATCACGTAGCTAAACGAGCCGTGCAGAACGCCAGGCTGACCATAAGTGAGTGGGCTCGCATGGTCGCCAGGCTTATCGCTTCGGCCACCAGCCTCAACGCCAACGAGTTCAACCTCGGTATGCTTTACGAAAGGATAGAACATCCCCGCGGCATTCGAACCACCACCAACGCACGCAACGACCGAGTCCGGGAGTCGTCCCAATCTTTCTTGGCATTGCTTGATAGTCTCTTGCCCAATGACCGATTGATAATCGCGGACGATCTTAGGGAATGGATGCGGTCCAACGACCGAGCCAAGAATGTAGTGCGTCGTTTCAACCGAAGCCATCCAGTCACGCATCGCTTCGTTAATCGCGTCACGCAAGGTGCGGCTGCCGCTGGTTACCGGACGCACTTCTGCACCAAGCAGTTTCATTGCGAAAACGTTCGGCGCCTGACGACGGATGTCTTCCTCGCCCATATACACAACGCAAGGCAAACCGAAGTGAGCACAGGCGGTCGCAGTTGCCACGCCATGCTGCCCGGCACCGGTCTCAGCGATAACGCGGTCCTTGCCCATCCGTTTGGTGAGCAAACATTGACCGAGCGTGTTGTTGATCTTATGAGCACCCGTATGGTTAGTATCTTCTCGCTTGAAGTAAATCTGTGCTCCGCCAAGCTTCTCGCTCAGGCGCTTCGCATGATAAAGCGGAGACTCTCGGCCAACAAAATCTCGCAGCAGTTCAGCTAGCTCTGACTGGAACTCTTCATCGTCGAGCGACTTCTCATACTCTATTGCTAATTCATCGAGTGCTCGGACCAAAGTTTCTGGGACATATCGCCCACCAAATTGGCCGAAACGCCCTGCGGCATCAGGGACCGACATTTGGGCCGTTGAATCGTTAGTCGTCGTATCGGTGGACATGGTAGGATACTTGCTCCAGCAGGTGAATCTTGAACCATCCATTGTCGGCTGCAATGGCTTTAGGATCAAGACAGGTCACTCCCAGGTTGGTTCAGAATCGCCGAGCAGGGAGAGAAGAAGGTCCACGGATGACGCGGATTGGGCGGATCGCCTCGGATCAAGGGTGAATCAAAGAAGGAAACGACTTGAACGAAATTGAACCAACGGAAGCACAGCCAGCAAAGAAACGCTGGCTCTATTCATGGGGCCGAGCCGAGTGGGTGCCGGTTGGGTTGTTGGCGTTTTGGGTTGTCGGCTGCAACTTGTCGTTTAATTTTTTTGACATTAATTTTTCCAACGCATGGTATTTGCTTCCATTTGAAACGATGTCGGCACTAGCTAGCTCCGGTGTCATTTTGGTAGTCGTCTGGGGTACGCTTTCAACACAAAACATAACCAATCGATATCTCTATACCATCTTTGCGATGCTCTTCATATTTTCACAGATTATCGCTAAACAAATTACCGTGCTTCTAATTTCGACTGGAACTACCATTCTATTACTTTGGCTAGCACTCTCATGGTGGAGAAACTGGAAAGGTTGGCAACTAGTTAACCTTCATAGACCAATAGCGTTTAACGAAGGGATCCAATTTTCTATCAAAGATATTCTCATTTGGACAACCGCATCGGCTCTGATAATGACATGGATCGGAATGCTAAGAAAGTTCTATGGAGTAGAGGATTTTAGAATGGTTCAAATACCTCTAAATATGTACCTAATCCAAATCCTAAGCCAGCCAGTTGATTGTGTTCCACCACTACTATTATCAATCGTTCCAATGATGGACCGTCGTAAGATACCAAAGCGTTCCACTCTTCTTTTTACTATAGATTTGCTCATGCGGAGTCCAATACTCATAGCAAATGATGAATGGTACTTCCAAATGCTAACTATTATCTATTCCGTTCTAGGCACTGTCGGTGCCTTTCTTGCCGGCCTGATCATGCGTTGGGCAGGCTATCGTATAGAAAAACCCCGCCAAACGGTCATAGATAGCGAATAATTGGCCTCGCACAGAATCCGCAACTATACTAAAAGCTCACGTAAAGCTATTGCCGGCGAGCGCGCTCTTGTGCTCCGCTCGCGCCTCGCCGTCTCGGACATGCCGTGGCAGCACGATCACCTTACCGTGACCGTGGAGCGGAAGAGGTCTCTCAAGATGAAGGACGATCGATCCAAACAGCAACGACAAGAGTCGGCAGCACGACGTTTCTTTGCTGGCGTCACTGAGCAAGCCTTTATGACCGAGCTTGGTGTGGCTGATCCACCGTTGATTGACTACCTGACAGAACTCATCAATCGTTTCGTCAGTACCGAGAATATCTACTCGATCCGAAGCCTCCGCGGCAAACGATTGACGCAAGTAACCGACATGCTTGCCGAGGCAGAAGCACGCCAAGGACTCGCCAAACGCACCTTGCATCGACACATTGGTGACTACACTTTGTTCTGGAGCGGACTCTTTCCCGACGTGGCAGATCACCTGAAGAAAGAAAACAAGAAAGACTCGCTGGTCGATTTCCGATCACTCGGCAAGCAGAGCTACGCCACAGCAAGCCAAATACCGGTTGAGAAAGAGCCGACGCCAAGTCAGTTACTGGAGCGCCTCTCCGAAGAATTCGAACTCTGTGTCTACGGCCTAGGCGAGGTACGCAAAGCGATGGAAGAAAACGACGGCGGGTCGTTGTTGGTTTAGGAGCCAAATTAAGAATAAATTCATGATGCGGCCGTTGATCTATAAGAGAGCTATCTTACATGTACCTCGAAACGTAATCACGTAATTGGGTCATTTTACCTAAGGCCTGTAGAACCTCTGGCACTTATCTGGCTGAGCCCCCGCTGGTCTAGCTCCTCTTGCTAAGGACAAACAAGATTGTTTTGCCACGAAATCACTTAACATGATTGTGATTTTTCTCGACATGCAAGTTGCTAAAAAGAGTTGATTGATCGATTAAGCATATGGGATTAGACTGCCGGTTCTGTGTCCAATCCCAACTAATTGCAGACCCAATCGCATGTATCACAACTTGCTACGCAACACACTTCTAGCCTTATCGTTGCTATTGGCTACCACCAGCTCAAAAGCCCAAGTCAACGGCTTAGGACCTTCTGATCCAGCTTTGTTCGACCTTGTAATAAACCTCCCTTCTCATCCAGACTTCAGTAGCATTGGAGTTATTGGTGGGGTCGCTGGCGAGACTCAACAGCTGAATGTCATGGACAACGCCAGTTTAGCTCACGGATTTATGTCCGAATTAGGTGGTGAGGTAAATCTCTATGGAGGATTAATCTGGAGTGGGTTCAATGCCAATTCAGGTAGTGAAGTGAATATCAATGGGGGGACCGTATTCAGCAACTTCAGCGCCAACTCAGGAAGCCTGGTGAACATTATGGCAGGGTCTGTGAGTCCACACCTAACTGCCAATGCAGGAAGTGTTGTGAACATCAGCGGAGGGAGCGTGAATTATGGCTTTAGGGCTAATTCTGGAAGCTTGGTAAATATTAGTAACGGAAGAGTGGAAAGCGGCTTCAGAGCTGTTTCTGGCAGTGAAGTGAATATCAGTGGGGGCAGCATTGGAAACGACTTCTACGCCCAATCTGGTAGTGAAGTGAATATAAGTGGGGGCAGAATTGGAAACGACTTCTACGCCCAATCTGGTAGTGACGTGGAATTGATCGGCGGTGATTTCAAACTGAATGGATCCGTTTTTACTGGATCAACGATTACGCTAAATAGCAATGACGTCTTAACAGGTACTCTACAAGATGGATCAGCCTTTATCTTTAGCCGAAACATTGGAGATTCACTTTCCGGAGTAACACTTACCACCTCATTTCTCCCACCAATAGATGCTACTCCCATCCTTGTAAACTCTACTTCCCCCACCCGTCCTTCAGGGCTCCGCGCGGGACAAACACTGACTTTGCAGGAAGGTGGAGAGTTAGGCCCTTATTTTGAAGCGGTTGATGCCACGCTTAATATCACAGGTGGAAGACTCGGAAAGTACTCTGGCGCATCTCACAGCGTTGTGAACATGAGCGGAGGAAGGATCGAAAGAGATTTTAACGCCGATCAAGGAAGTGAGGTGAACATCGCTGGAGGAACCGTGCGTGGCACACTCCATGCAAATCAAGGTAGCATTGTAAACCTTAGTGGAGGTAGCGTAGACGGCTCCGGAGATCTTAGTATACAAGCATATTCTGGTAGCGTAGTAAATTTCAATGGAGGAACGCACGGCAACTATTACTACGCTGACTCCGGTAGTACGGTGAACATCAATGGTGGAAGTTTAGGAAGCAGATTCTACGCCAGAACAGGGAGTAAAGTTAATATTAGAGGAGGAAGTGTAGGAAGTTCATTCAGGGCCATCTCAGGTAGCGATGTTGAACTGTTTGGCGGTGAGTTCAAATTGAACGGATCAGCCTATGCGGGATCGACAATTACTTTGAGTTATAGCGACGTCTTTACAGGGACACTGCAAGATGGCTCAACATTTATCTTCAGTGCAGGTTCGGATGATTTACTGACTGAAGTAAAGCTGACTACTACAGCACTACCCTCGGTAGATACGACTCCTATTGTAGTGAGTAGTACGTTGCCTAATCGCCCATCTGGACTACGTGCAGGTCAAACACTAACTCTGCAAGAAGGTGGTGAGTTAGGTCGAAATTTCGAAGCCGTCGAAGCCACACTCAATATCAATGGAGGATTAGTCGGTGAATATGCCAGCGTTGCCCATAGCGTAGTTAACATCAGTGATGGATACATCAGGAGTAATTTCTCAGCAAATTCGGACAGTATAGTCAATTTCACCGGAGGAACCGCATGGACTAACTTTTCTGCCAACTCGGGGAGTGTGGTCAACGTCCAAGACGGTGTATTGGGAAGCGGCTTCAGAGCAAACCCAGGTAGTGAGGTGAATATTCGAGGAGGGAATGTAAGAAGTAGTTTTAGAGCTAATTCTGGTAGCTTGGTGAACATCAGTGGAGGGGTTGTAGATGATTACTTTGACGCTAATTCTGGTAGCGTAGTAAATATTAGCGGGGGAGCTGTAGGTGATTACTTTGACGCTAATTCTGGTAGCGTAGTAAATATTAGTGGAGGGAAAGTTGAAAATAATTTTCAAGCCTACTCCGGCAGTGATGTAAATATCAGCGGAGGAATCTTAGGAAACCAATTCCATGCCCGATCAGGCAGCGACGTCGAATTGATTGGAGGAGAATTCAAACTAAATGGATCAGAATTTGTTGGTACAACAATCACCTTGAATGGTGTCGACGTCTTGACAGGGACCTTACAAGATGGCTCAGCATTTATATTCAG
The DNA here is from genome assembly GCA_965263145.1 of Botrimarina sp. Classification (GTDB taxonomy): domain Bacteria; phylum Planctomycetota; class Planctomycetia; order Pirellulales; family Lacipirellulaceae; genus CAYGQU01. Next base: position 3,195,995 of record OZ253585.1, on the reverse strand, counting down.
CAACGATAATCAAGATTCACTCCAAGGAGTTACTCTTACTTCATCAGCGTTACCACCAATCAATACAACACCAATCGACGTGAATACAGCTTTTCCCGATCTCCCTTCTGGGCTGCGATCAGGTCAAACATTAAACTTACTGGAGGGTGGTAAGTTAGATAGTTATTTTGAGGTAGTCGATGCCACGCTGAACATAACCGGAGGAACATTGGGTGCATACGGCAGCTCTGCCTATAGCGAGCTAAATATCACCGGAGGGGTTGTTTATGGTGGATTCAATGCAAATTCGGGTAGTGTTCTTAATATCTCAGGAGAGGCTAGTTTAGGAGGATTCGACGCCAATTCAGGAAGCAAAATAAACATCATCGATGGAAGCATAGGAAGCGGCTTCGATGCTAATTCAGGAAGCGTCGTCAATATCAGCGGGGGAAGCATAGGTTCCTATCCCGAGGCCAATTCAGGTAGTTTGGTCAATATCAGTGGAGGCATCATTGCCATCGGGTTTAAAGCTAACTCTGGTAGCAAAGTGAGTATCAGTGGTGGGAATTTGGGAAGCAGATTCGACGCTCATACTGGCAGTGATGTCGAATTGTTGGGTGGTGAATACAAGTTGAATGGAACTGCATTTACTGGTTCAACCATCACATTAAACGCAGACGATGTCTTCACGGGTACGTTACAAGATGGCTCTGCATTCATCTTCAGCCATGATCACAGAGATGATCTTAATGGGGTCAAGTTATCAACCACACCATTACCTGCAATTGATACAACGCCAATTGTAGTGAATACGGTACTCCCCAACCGCCCATCTGGATTAAGAACTGGGCAAACTCTGACCCTGCAAGAGGGTGGTGAGTTAAATAACCATTTTGAGATTGTCGATGCCTCACTCAGTGTCGAAGGAGGAAAGTTGGGAGATTACGCTGGTGCTTCCAATAGCGTGATCAATATCAGTGGAGGTAATGTAGGAGATTATTTCAATGCCTACTCAGGTAGTGTGATCAACATAAGTGGCGGTAAAATTGGACTTCATTTCAAAGCTACCTCTGGTAGTGAAGTAAACATCAGCGGGGGGATCATCGGAGATGTCTTCGAACCTGACTTTGGCAGCCAATTTATCGCCAATTCAGGCAGCGTGGTAAATGTTAGCGGTGGAATCGTTGGGAGTTACTTCAAAGCCAACTCAGGGAGCTTGGTTAACATAAGTGGGGGTTATTTTGATTACAGTTTCGTAGCACTTTCAGGCAGCGAGGTAAATATCAACGGCGGTAGTGTAGGAACCGAATTTAGAGCTTTTTCGGGAAGTGATGTAGAGTTATTGGGTGGGGAATTCAAATTGAATGGATCAGTATTTACTGATTCTTCATTTACTCTAAGTGAAGGGGATGTCTTTTCCGGCACGTTGCAGGATGGATCGACGTTCATTTTTAGCACAGATAGTAGTGATTCGCTTTACGAAGTCAAACTAACCAACTCCGCATTGCCAACCTTAGACACAACTCCGATCGTTGTGAACACATCATCTCCCAATCGCCCATCAGGATTACGTGCTGGGCAAACACTCACCCTACAAGAGGGGGGTGAGTTAGGTATTAATTTTGAAGTAGTTGATGCCACGATCAATATTACCGGGGGAACTCTAGGCCCAAAAGCTGGTGCCACAGAAAGCGAGGTGAACATCAGCGGAGGAAGCGTTGGAGACCGATTCAGTGCCTATGATGGAAGCATCGTAAACATAAGTGGTGGTGTTATAGGAAACGAATTTAGAGCTTTATCGGGAAGTGAAGTTAGCTTAACTGGGACTCAATTCCTGCTTAATGGTGCTCCGATTGATGGCTTAGAGTTGGGTGAAAGTTTTACCATCACAGAGCGTGAGATAACACTCTCAGGTCAACTAGCTGATGGCACAATATTCTCTTTCGATTTGAATAGCACAAATGATTACCTTAACGATTACTTCAGCACAGAATCCCTGCTCTCAGTCACTCTTTTAACAGCGACTAATTCAGGGGGTGACTTAAATAACGATGGCGTAATCGATCAGGATGATTACCTACAGTGGCAGCAAGAGTATGGCATGACCGGTCCAGGTCTTGCTGCCGATGCAAATAACGATGGAAAGGTTAATGCAGCCGATTATACAGTATGGCGAGACAACTATATCCCTTCGACCTCCTATGCCGCCTCAGTACCTGAGCCAATTGGTACAACGTTAATTCTCCTAGGCTCCTTTATCCTTAGTGCCACAAAGTCTCGTGCATCACATGAAGAATAAATTATTAGGTTACAAGCTAATCAATCAATTCAACTAGATGGCAAAGAAAGAACACCTCTCCGAAGAATTCGAACTCTGCGTCTACGGCCTAGGCGAGGTACGCAAAGCGATGGAAGAAAACGACGGCGGGTCGTTGTTGGTTTAGGAGCCAAATTAAAGACGAGACCGTACCGAGCAAGATCGCAACGAGCCGATTATAAAAACAAGAGGGTGGCTAATGGGACTCGAACCCACGACCTCCGGAATCACAATCCGGCGCTCTAACCAGCTGAGCTACAGCCACCACAAAAAGAATTCACCCACGGCGGTGAGAACGCTCGTAGGTCTAATTGGTTAGTGACCTTCGAATCTTGACGTGATTCAGTTAAGCCCTAACCTGACGGGGGCCCAAACTTAATTGGGAACACAAAATCGTATCGTCACACCGCCTGGCGGTCAACGAGTCAGCCCGAATACGCTGCGAAAACAGGCAAAACGGCCTGGCTTTAGCGGTCAGATTCTACCGATCTAGCTACCTGCGTGCCCGTCTGAGTGCTCGTCGCGAAGAGATGTCGCATCACCATGAAGCAGACAGCAACGCCCGACACAAAACCGACTCCGGCCGCGGCAACCAAGGTTGGCAATTCAAACGAGGTCATGTGGGCTAGTAGCATGGGGTTCTCCTCAAGAATCAAAGTATGGACGGCATGCTGGTTATGACCGATCACAAGGCAGTCGGTTCACTCTATTTCGGCCATCACGAGCGATGGCTTTAGCAACGCCAATTATTCATCGGATGATTCACCCTGTTCTACTATCTGTTGGGTGATTTTGGCAAGGTAAATTTGATACTCTTGGTCAATCTCTCGGAAGCTTTTTCCCATTTGGCGGGTGATTTCTTCGCCGTCCGGTCGGCTATCGTAGACACGCTTTAAGTATTTCACCAAGTTTTGTTGGTCCTTCTTGGTTGAAGAATCGATCAACATGCCAACCATCGCCGTTGATTGTGCATACAGAGTCGCCAAACTTGGTTGCGATTGTAGATCGCTCATGCCAAGAGCGGCCAGTTCACGGATTGGCGTTGGCTCACGCATTGAAATTGCAGTAGCAAAGCGGCCACGTCTTGGATCGCCTAATTCATAAACGCCGGGTACCTTAGTTGGTGTCAACGTTTCAAAGTAACAAGCAATGCCTTCAACGATCCAGAAGTTGGCATTTTGTCCAACGGTCCTCCCCTTGGGAGAGGTCTCTTGCAGCAACTGATGCGTCGCTTCGTGATAGAGTGTCGAACGCAAAAGCGTTCGATCATCGGCGTCATCCGAATGATAGAAGTGCGATTGACGAATCGTATCGAAGTAGATGCCGAGCGTTTCGGCGATGCGCGGCTGTCGACGCTTCAGGTGTTCAACATAGGATGCTTTGTCACGATGATAGTATACTCGCATTGGACGACGCGACTTGGGTGCAGCCCGCTTGCCGTTGAGACGCTCCGATACTTCGCGCTCGGTAAGATCAAACGGTGCAAGTCTCTGTTGCCACACTTGCCAGTAAGATTCGAGTTCACCTGCCAGCGCTACGCCCGCTTCGAGCGAATGATTGGTCGTAACTACGTAATGGTCGGTCCGAATCTGCCAACCTTTGTCAATCTCTTGATGACGCTTAGCATCGGCCTCGGCACTGATCCACCGCTTGCCTGATAGACGATCGCCCGCTTTGAGTCGTGGCAAGTCTTCTGACCGAACCCAACCGAAGCGTCGATTCCATTTTAGTCCCTTGGCAAACTGCTTTGCTTCAAACGGTGACTGCCATTTGTTGGACTCCTTATTTAGTTCATAGCCCATCGCCCGGCGAGCGGCTTGGTGATCGGGATCATTATGCAGAGTCTGTCCCAACAGCCGCATTGCTTGAGTCAAATCTCCTGACTCAGCATATTGCTTAGCTTGGATAAAGAGCTTATCAGCCAGTTCACGATCAACCTGCTTTGTCTTGGCGTAGCCGTTGTAAACATCTGGGGCGAGAAAGTACGAAGTCTGCCCAAACGCTGCGGTGGCAGCGGAGAAAAAGGCAAACAGAAACAGAGAATAACGGGCCATACCTCTAGTTTAGACTACGCAAACGTTCGATGCAGCTTTAATACAAGAATCTGAAAACAGTGTACCGACTGCTGATCACTACTTCCCTACCCTTCGCCCTGCTCTGCCATGGCGGCATCGAAGGCGACGTTGCTTGGGGTGAAATCAAGCTTCTTGACGAAAGCGGCGGCTTCGGCTGCTCCGTGTTCGCGGTTCATTCCACAGTCTTCCCATTCGACTGAAAGGGGGCCATTGTAGCCAATGACGTTCAGAGCTCGGATGATCTCTTCAAAGTCGACACCACCACGATCTAGTGAGCGGAAGTCCCAACCGCGGCGTGGGTCGCCGAAGTTGAGGTGACTTGCCAAGATACCACTCTTGCCATCAAGCGTATGAATCGCATCTTTCATGTGGCAATGGTAAATGCGGTCGGGGAATGCTCGGATGAACTCAACCGAATCGACGAATTGCCAATGCAAGTGGCTGGGATCGAAGTTAAAGCCAAACGCTTGTCGATGCCCGACCGCCGCCAAGGCGCGCTCGGCCGTGTAGAGGTCGAAGGCAATCTCTGACGGATGAACCTCCAAGGCGAACTTCACTTCGCATTCGTCAAAGACATCGAGAATTGGATTCCATCGTTCGGCAAATTGATTGAAGCCCGCTTCGATCATCGACTCAGGAACCGGTGGAAAAGAATAAAGCAGATGCCAAATCGATGAGCCAGTGAATCCATTCACAACAGGTACACCGAACGCCTTAGCTGCACGGGCCGTCTGTTTCATCTCTTCCATAGCTCGATGGGTAACGCCCGCCGCCACGCCATCGCCCCAGATACGCGGTGACAAAATCGATTGGTGCCGTTCATCAATAATGTCACAAACAGCTTGTCCTACAAGATGGTTGCTAATCGCATGACAAACCAAGCCATGCTGACCTAATAGATCACGAATCTTTCCGACGTAGCTTGGATCTTCGAGAGCTTTGTCGACTTCGAAATGGTCGCCCCAGCAAGCAAGCTCTAATCCATCGTAGCCCCAGCTAGCAGCTTTCGGTGCAAGTTCGGCGAGTGGCAAATCGGCCCATTGGCCCGTGAAAAGAGTAACAGGTCGCGACACAGGGTTCTCTCCTTACCTGCCAACAGTCGTTTGATACGTCCGTTGGCCTGCTTTGTAATCGTGAGCTATAGTTGAACTATGAATTCTGACAGTATGAATCAGAGGAAAAGCATGTCCCCAGCCGTCCATTTTGCTGCAATAACGATCATCATCACAACCAGCTTGTTGATGACTGACAATGCACGGGCGGCGGTCTCTTCGATTGAAATCGCCTCGGCTGCGAGACCGCAAGCTACCGCGCCACGCCGCTGGGTGCAACTACTAACCGATCTGGGTGTCGGAAACGTTCGTCTGCGTGGCATGCAACCGGGCGATGCTCCGAAGGCGGAAGATTTTGGAACGGCGGATTCACCCCGGGTTCGGATTGTTGCGATACTCAATAGCAAGAATGAGCTCTTGGTACCTGGCAAGAAACTTCGACTCTCCGATCAAGAAACGATTAAAGCTTACTTGGAGCGTGCGGGCAAAGATGGAGCCCAAAGCGTCACTGCAGCACGAGGAAAGTTCGGGCTTACTAAAGAAGAGTTCACAACGCTGTTCAATCAGCTGAAACGACCTCTTACTCTGCCAACCCGGGATAAGACACTTCAGGCAATTATTGAAGCTAACCAAAATGGGGTAACTCTTCCGATCACAATCGACCCGACATTAAGGTCCGTTCTGAAAGTCGAACCAGAAGGGCTTGCCGAGGTTAAAGATCTTAGCCGAGGAACGGCGTTAGCAGTCCTTGTTGGTGGCGAAGGATTGGTGCTTGAGCCCATCAAAGAACCAGGCAAACCGGTCGGCCTAAAATTGGTCAACCAACATGACGCCAAACACTCTTGGCCGGTTGGCTACGACATCCAACAAAGCCCTCGGGAGACCTGTCCGAAATTATTCGAGCAGATCAATGTCGAGATCGATGGCTACACGCTGGCCGAGGCAGTGAAAGCGGTCAGTGCTCAGATAGAAGGTTTACCGATCGTTTGGGACCGCTTCGCACTAAGAAGTAACGGCATCATTCCAGAAACCCAACAAGTAAAGCTTGCCAGAACGAAGACCTTCTATAAACGAATCATCGATCGTTTGCTGTTCCAAGCCAGACTGTCGGGAGATCTCCGCATCGACGAAACGGGTACACCCTTCTACTGGGTGTCAAAGTAGACCGGAAGGTCTACGCATTGCAAAAAGGTCAATTGGGTAATCCAAAAATAAATTACATTTTCAAGTTGTATCCTAGATAGAATGGAAGATCGGAACAAAAGAAGCCCCTGCCTATCCCTTCACGGCCATCTCCGTGTCCTGCATCTTGACATGATTTCTTCTAAAGCAATGCGAGCACGCATACTGATTTGCTTACTAGCATTCGTTGGGTTTACTAGTAGCCTGTTTGCTCAATCAAACTTGAAGTTTCCCCCCACTTGGTATGTTAGCAATACCGAGCCTGGAGAGTGGATTGCCTTCCGGGATATTTACTTTACTAAAGGCAACTACCGCTTCACAGGCAACCTTGGTGCAACTAAGCCAGGAGCGCGGGTACAATTAGTCCTGAATGATTCCTCCACGAAGAAGAGCGCAAGCTTGGGGATCGTAACCATTCCTAAACAAGCGGCTGAAGATCATTTCAGCCTGATACATTTGGGAAGTGTAAAACTAAAATCTGGTAACTATAGTCTTGCTCTAAGGTTTCTTGATTCAAATATCTCGGCAGACGCAATCTACGTTCGTAAATCCAATGCAACGGGCAATTCTGTTTTGGCTGACGATTTAGCTAATCCAGCACCTAGTAATCAGGGAAAAACAAAGGTAGCCCCAATCGGCCCTGTCAGTACTCCTTCTAAGTTCTTTAAGTACTTGGACTACAACGAAGAGCAATGTCGCGCCTGGTATCGACAAACCTCACACTATTTACTTGATCGTGATGATAGCATACGAACCTCTATCGATTCAGCCGTAACCTCACGCCTTGACTGGATGTGGCTACATGGCCGTGCAGCGAAAACAAAACCTGGTTGGGATTGGGGCATCGATCGGGAGGTTATTCCCAATCTAGGTCGTCTACCAGCCTATCGCTTAGAACGGTACTTTGAATTGCTAGAGAGCACACCGTACACGGAGCATATGCGTTACTCTTATTTTTGTGATAATGCGGCGTTCGGCAATTTCTTCTCTAAGAACAATGGACACAAAGAAGCTAGGTGGGGAGATCCTGAATTCCAAGAATACATTTGGCTAAATTGGATTAGACCTTGGTATGAAACCGTTCCGATTGATCGCCATAAAAAAATCAATGGAAAGGTACTCCTTTACTTTTGGACTGCCGAATGCAATGTCAAAGGAGCTGACCAAGTATCCGAATTCCTAATTTACATTAAGAAACAACTTAAGAAGGATTTCGATCTTGATGTTGCTTTTGTGATTGGAAAAGCCTTTGCTAAAAAAGATCCCCGTGTCAAAAAACTTACTTACGCCTACCCTTCATGGTTTTATTGGAACATGGAGGAGAATGTCACCTTCAATAAGTTTGAAAGTAAAGTCGTAGCGTTCTGCACCAACGGTCGTCGGCATCCAATATCATCCATTTGGAAAACTGACTGGGATCCTAAGACAAATACCGGGACCCGACAAAGTGACAAACATCCAGCAGACGGATACTACCGACCCGCACATACCAATGGCAAATCAGATTACGAAGAAGGATTAATCGAAGCTAACAAACGCAAAGCCAAATGGATGCTATTGGAATCGTGGGGCAATACGTTCGAAGGATCAACATGGTTTCGAAGCGATAGTCCAGACTACAAATACCCAAGCGAATTCATATACATTACACGCAAGTATGCTGATACTGAATCTGCCAGCCTGCTACTTCAAGCAGAGTGCTACGATGCCTACAAAGACAACTCCCCGGGCAACGACGGCAAAGGATATCGTTATAACTGGACAATCGATAAAGAACCCGATATCGATCTCTACCGTCCGCTACATCGCATAAAAAAAGTTACACGGAGTGAGTTCAAACATAAAGTGTACGACATCGCAGCTGGTAAGCACGATGTCTGGGTCCTAAATAAAAATGGTAAACCATTCGCCAATGAAGTAGATGGTAATGAACCTTGGAAAGCTGCAAGAGGCGGCAGTAGTCCATTCGAGCGTCTGGCTCTTGGCAATGGTGGTGGCTGGGCATTGAGCAACGGTCAACTTTTCTGGACTTGGTTCCCGGAAGGTTGGCCCTATCAAAATTCAGGGAATTGGAAAGAAGTTGAAAACAAAACTCACTTCTCTGAAATTGCTGCTAGCCAATATCGCAATACAGTAATGGCAATCGACAACAAAGGAGGCCTATGGCGCAAGGAAGTGAAGGCAAAGGGAACTGATCCGCTTATCAAGGTTGAAGGACGACCTTTGAAACATATCGCTTTAGGCACTCGCTTTCTCTGGGGAGTCACCGATGACTACCAATTAGTGCGGCGAGATATCGACATGAAAGAACCATGGATGTATTTCAAAATTGAACCCAAAATCCGAAATATCTCTGCCGGCACCGGTGAAGTTTGGATCGTAGCTTACAACGGAGATCTTTACCGGATGCCTGAACATGGGGGCGACTTCCTGGAGTATGTCACAACCAACATCAAAGATGTCTCGCTGGGAGATGGTTTTGTTTGGCTTATGAAAAAAGATGGTACGCTTGGATTCTCTCGCCTTGAATGTTTCGTATCAAAGAAAATGGATAAGGCGATTCCATTACAATCTGCAAGTGTCAATTAGTGCTTTGATATTCTTTCTTAGGTCAATTGCTTTCCACAAACAGTATCGTTTTCTCTACAAAATGCGATCATTCATTGATCCGTCTTTATTTTCAATTTTCTTGTAAGATACCAACTCCCGGAATTACTAATACTCCTGGAGGGATGGTTTACGTTGCAAGAATATGATCACCAAACGTTGTTCATGGAATGGCTAGAAGAGCACAGTTCTTCTGTCTTCAAAGTGGCACGTGCTTATACGCTTAGTAATGAAGAAAGCCAAGATTTGGCACAAGAAATCTTACTTCAAGCATGGCGATCTTTACCAAACTTCCAAGGCAAATCGACCCCAGCTACATGGTTCTATCGAGTTGCATTACACACCGCCATGAATTGGCACAAAAAAGATCAACCTCGTCGATCGTACCAAAAAAGTCTCTTAGAAGTTCAATCACTTGCCGCCGACGGTTTGAGCAGCGAAGAGATTTCTGAGCAAAGCGAACTAGTCGATCAACTCTATCAAGCGATCAAGCAACTAAAACAATCCGACGCCGCTTTGGTCCTACTCTACTTAGATGAACTGAGCTACCAAGAGATTGCCGATGTGTTGGGTATCTCTGAGAACCACGTAGGCGTCAAGCTAAACCGTGCTAAGAGAAGACTAAGCACGATGATCAAAGGAGGGCCAAATGGATCTTGATAAGTATCAGAAAGCTTGGAAAGAAGAAGCCAGCAGAACTCAAGTCTCATTTGACAAAGAAAACCTGTCAAAAGTGCTTCAAGATTCTCGTCAACAATTCGAATCAGAGGTTTTTTTGCGAGATTTCTTTGAAGTGGGAACCTCGATAATTATGATCCCTGTTTGGTTTGTTATGGGATTTGCTCTATCTCTTCCATGGACATGGTACCTTTCGATCCCTGTTTTCATTTGGATTAGCCTCTTCATTTTCATTGATCATAAACGCCATCCCAAAGACCACGACCTGCTGGGTCATCCTCTGCTCAATTTTGTTAAGGATTCACTTTACCAACTAGAGCATCAGATTTGGTTGCTGCGAAATGTTTTCTGGTGGTACCTGTTACCGTTTATCCTTTCGATCTCCGCTTTCTTCTTGCAGGTCTGTTGGGAAACGTCGAATGAGTGGTGGGAGTTTTTCTCGCTTGGCGGATTTTTCGGCCTCTTCGTTGTTGGAGTTAACTATCTCATATACACCCTGAATCAACGCGCCGTTCGACTGAATCTCGAACCAAGGCGATTGCAACTTGAAAAACTAATCTCAAATCTTGAAGAGGAATCGGAAAGTGAAAATTCCGACGAGATTGAAGAGATTCTCAACGATTTCATCCAAACAGATGCCGTCCCCACTCCCATTACCTTATCTTCTTGGGCTGATAACTGGGACCGAATGATTCCTTCGTGGCGAGAAGCGGGGATTGCCTTGGTCCCCACCTTGATAGGGACCTACCTTGGGATGCAGTATGCAATTCCTGACATGGGGCCGGTCCTCTTCCAGTCGGTTGTGGGCGGGGTAATTCTCTTTGAAGTAGCCTTGGTCTACCTCTGGTGGGAACGCAAAAGGAATCGGCAACCGAACCTCGAAACCGAATCGGCCGAGCAATTGGCCGATCATCCAGTCACTGCTGATCAGCCACCAAAACATTTACCCAAAGCCCCCGCCTTGGTAGTTATTGCACTGATAATCTTGACATCGATTATGGCATTCGTCGCGATTTTTGCTTTCGTCCATGATGCCTCGAAAACCGTTCCTCACGTTCCTGCAAACGCTACCGTATTGGAAGAAAGCAAGAGCCCGGAGAAGACCAATTGAGTTCGTCTTCTCTCACAATTTATTCTTTTCGTATAGGGAATGAAGTCCCCTGATCCAGACGAATCTCGACAAGATTCTGATTATCCTATCGAATAGCTATTACAAAAATCAACTAGCTATATCGAACGGAACAGAAAATGATACGCGTCGAGAACGTGTGGTTTCATTATGGCATTCGGCCGATCCTGAAAGAGATCAATCTTGAAATCGAACAAGGGGAACTTGTTGTCCTGATTGGCCCGAACGGCATGGGCAAGACGACCTTGCTTGGCTGCATCGGCGGCGTCTTGATGCCGCAGCGTGGGCATGTCTCGTTTGGCGGAATCAAACGTCGTGAATCGATTGAAAGCGAGCGAGAACTCCGCCGCCAAGTGGTTTATTTGCCTGATGATACCTGGCTTCCTTTGCAATCAACAGGACGAGAGTTTCTGATCGCGGTCGGGCAACTCTACGGTATTGATGAATTCCGTCTGTTCGATCACGCCGACCGATTGCTTCGGTTGTTTCAGCTATCGGACAAAGAAGACACCGCCATCAGGGGCTACTCAACCGGCCAGCGTAAAAAGATCGCCCTAGCCTCGGCTCTCATTACCGAAGCCCCTTATCTATTGCTCGATGAACCTTTTTCCGGCGGCCTTGATCCGGCGGGGATTCTGGCGATGAAGAAAGTGCTGCGTCACTTAGCGGAAGATGACAAAGTAACCGTTATCATGACCACGCCTGTACCAGAGCTTGTAGAAGAACTAGCCGACCGCGTTGCCATAATCCGTGATGGTGAATTGGTATCTTACGGCCCTACGGACCAATTAAAACAAGAAGCTGGATGCGAAGAGTTTTCAGAAGCTATTCAAACTTTAACAGCACCAGATGCTTTAAAGGACCTGGACAACTATTTTGTCAACTAACTACAAGACCCGCCTCTACTGGAAAGGTGATCAAATATGAACTTCAAGTCAATGATCAGTCGCATTGAGAAAATCTTAATGATGAGGATTGGGATGGCATTAAGTGTAGTCCATCTTACCTTTCATGGCATCTTTACTATTAAAACAAGTGATTCTGAAACCGAGGGATTTATAACCATATGTTACATCTTGAACTTAATCATCTTCTTCTGCTTAGGCATATTAAGAGGTGCGATAAACTACCCCACAGGCAAGTACTATTCATGGCTCCTTGAAACGCCTTGGGAAAAAGGAAAAGACCTGCCATTTGGAACACTCTATCTGAAATGGCATGAAGTGGCATTTGCTATGCTACTTATCACCCTCAGCGCTTGCTCATTCAGTTTTTTGAGTTTCCGATTGGGCATAGAACACCGAATCGACCTATCTTGCTTCATGATGTCTATGACGTTCATGCTAGGCCTTATCTTTGCTTGGCTCGGCAAAAGGGACCTGCTCGACGACAATTATTCCTATCTAGCTCTCATGACGCCCCTCATCATTCTTATAGTTTCACCAAACTACGTTGGAGTTGGACTTAGCATCACGCTTGGACTGCTTTTCAGCTACGCTTCATGTCGAAGCAGCATCGCAGATGAAATCAACACCAAACTTGTGGATGTTACCGATTTGAAGCCAGCAACCAACCCCAACACTTTTTCACTTTTCGGATGGCCTTACAGCCACCTATTGTTCGAACCATCAAAGAGATCTATATCGCATAAGAAAGCAATTAAATCTGCAACTCTTACTTTCTTGTGCTTGTATTTAACAACCTCTATCCCAACCCTTGGAATAGACGCTATTTTGCGTGCCTATCCTGGCAGCTACGAGTCTCTCGAATTTCAAAAGGTAACCAATACGATACACATTGTTATGTACACGGCTATTCCAATAGTAGTCTCGTTGTTTATATCATTTACCTATTTTCGTGAATGGCATATATGTCCATTTACAAGATACCACCGCAAACAGTGGATACTTCCCGAGCAAGACAAAGTGCTCATTGGCCCGCTGGTGATCGCCTTAATCGGTACGTTCACAGCCGCAATTGTGCATCTCTTATACTCTCAATCCCTAGATGCATTCCTTTCACGCCTGGTAGCAATTACTGGTGCAACTGGTTCGTGCTATGCCTATTACACCCTCAGAGTCCCCTCAGAAGAGATTTTTTACACTGGCTGCCAGTCTCTACTACCTGGATTATTCGGCAAATATTTCACCAAGCTAAGCTCACCGGGTGAGTAAGGAAACGACCTTAGAATACCGGCTTTTCACCGCGGGATTTTAGTTCTGCATTCAGCATTGAAATACCTTGCGTAAAGAGTGCTCGGTTTTCGGCGGGCATCATGTCGAGCATCTTTTTCATGCGCTCGTTGCGTTCATCCTCGGTCATATTCTGCCAACGTTCACGTCCACCGGGGCCACCAGGACCTCCTGGACCGGCAGGACCACCCACAGCTTGGCCCGTATTAGTTGAGACCTGTTGTGACTCCCGTTTTCTCTGCTCCGTTCTGCGTTGTACAATCATGTCGGCAAATCCAGAAATCTTTTCTTTCTGTTCTTCTGGTGTTCCAGCAAAGAACTGTTCCATCTGGCGCTTCATCATCTGCATCATGAGCGGTTGCATTGCTTTCCAAGCTTGTTGTTGCTGCTCGGGCGTCATCCCCTGCATCCGCTGGCGAAACTCGGCGCGTCGTTCCTCGGAGGGCTCTTGCTCAGTTTCAAATGCTTCCTCCGCGTCTTTGATTATCTGAGCAACCTCTGGGTCTTCAGTCAGATAACCAAGCCCCCAAGCCACACCAAAACCGAGCAAAAGGACAGAAACAACAAGAACTGAAATGTGTTGAGTTTTCATAGAAGACTCGAAGTTGGAAGTTGGTTTTTGATTTGTGTGATGAAAGGCTATTCAGCCAAAACGACGCCATCAACATGGCCATCGAGATAAAGATAATTTCTTGAACCATCTTCTCCGGCAGATCCATGAACCGCATCGAAGTCATGAATGATCCAAACTCGGGTGGAGCTACTTTGGCTACCACTTCGTCCCGCTAATATCTGAGGACGAGTCTTATTGGCACATAGCAAGGCCCGATAATCAAAGCTTGTACCATGGATATCAAAATAGCCTTGTGATGGATCATCAGTCGTACGAATATCATTCGGGCATCGAAATACAGCATCACTATCTTCTGCAAAAGGACCAATGATTTCTTTCAAACCTGGTAGCTTCAATGGATTCGTAGCATCGAGCCCAGGCAGTTTAGCAGCATCAGGGAACTTCGCCCTGCTCCCTTTCGTATCGAGGTACATCTCCAAAGCCAAGCCAACCTGTCGTAGGTTGTTTTTGCACTCGGTACGCCGTGCCGCGCCGCGGGCCATTTGGACGGCTGGAAGAACTAACCCTAGTAAGATGCCAATGATGGCTATTACTACCAAAAGCTCTATCAAGCTGAAACCTTCTTGATTTTTCTTCGTAGGTTTATGTATCAGTCGGGTGGCCATGATCCTATCCGTTTCGCCCGGCGACCCTAGAGTCAGGCCGGATTCAAATGACAAATCAGCGAATTACGCTCCTCTGAGGAGCGTAAACCCCGGGAATACGGTGGGGTATCGCAGTTTCCCACCACATTCGGAAATTGTAGTCATCTAGATGCGAAAAGGGAAAACCGGTTCCCGAAACTTTCAAACTGGGTACATTTCCCCAGAAAGCAATTCTCCAACTAGAGAAGTGAATCGAGCTCGTCGACCAATCCTTCGAAGTAATCCAAAGCCGTTTGAACCGGCTGAGGACTCTCCATATCAACGCCAGCATCTCGTAGAAGATCAAGCGGATACTTGCTGCAACCTGACTTCAGGAAGTTTAGGTAATCCTGCAACTCCTGCTTGCCGCCACCCAAGACGCGTTGACTCAGGGCAATCGCAGCCGACAGGCCGGTTGCGTACTTGTAGACATAGAACGCGTTGTAGAAGTGAGGAATCCGTAGGCACTCAAGTTCGAGTTCCTTATCGATTGCAAACTTCGGACCGAAGTAGGCGTCAAGCAACTCACGATAAACCGCACAGAAGCGATCAAGCGTCAACGCTTCGCCCGCTTCGGCTAGTTCGTGCGTGATTTTCTCAAACTCAGCAAACATCGTTTGGCGAATGATCGTGCCGCGGATGGCATCGATCTCTCGATTGATCAGATAGGCTCGCTCCTGGTCGGTCTTTGCCTTCTCCATAAGGTGACGACTTAACAACTGTTCGTTGAACGTGCTTGCCACCTCGGCAACGAAAATCGTGTAGTTGTAATACTGATAGGGCTGATTGCCTGACGAGTAGAAGCTGTGCATCGAGTGCCCCGCTTCATGCGTCAGCGTGAAAACATGGTCAAGCACATCCGGCTGGTAGTTCATCAAGATATAAGGATCGCCATCGAATGAACCAGCCGAGAAAGCACCGGAGTTCTTCCCTTGGTTTGGATAGCGGTCGCACCAACGACCCATCAAACCTTTCTCAAGCGTTTCGCAGTAAGCACTGCCTAGCGGTTCGAGTGACTTCAGAATCACCTTGGATGCTTGGTTCCAGGTGTGCCTCTTATCTAGGTCTGACAAGATCGGCACGTAGGTATCGTAATGGTGAATCTCTTTAAGCTTCATCTTACGACGACGCAGATCGAAGTACTTATGCACGGCAGGTAACTTCGATCGGACGGCTTCAACCAAGTTGTCGTAGACGCTCACGGGCACGTCGTCCGAGAAGAGCGAAGCTTCCCGAGCGCTGCTGTAATTGCGTGCCCGGGCATAATAAACATCTTTCTGAATTGAACCCGCAAGCGAAGCGGCCAGGGTGTTTTCGTGGGCTTTAAATTGATCGTAAAACTTATGGAACGCGGTCTTACGAACTTGACGCTTGGGCGAATGCAGAAAGACGCTGAGCGACGACTGATTGAGCTCCATCATCTCGCCATCGTCGTTCTTGACGTCACCGAACTTGAGATCGGCATCGGTCAGTTGACGAAAGATCGTGCTCGCAGCACCAGCCATTTCGCTTTGCATGGCAAGCAATCGCTCTTCACCATCCGTTAGCGTATGAGGCTTGTAACGGGTCATTCGTTCTAGCATCAAGCGATATGGCTTCAGCGGCTTCGCATCGAGATATTTCTTCAGCTTCGCAGCCGACATCGCCAAGATTTCTGGCCGGATGTAGCTGGCAGCTTGTGCTGCACGGCTTGCGACGCTTTGCAGTCGGCCCATCATTTCCTGATAAGTCCCGTCCGCTTGATCTTGTGTCGTCTTCAGCATGGCGTAGTAGCCAAGACGTTCTCCTTCACGATCGAACTTGCAGTCGAACGCAAAGCACTTGGCGAGGACCTCGGGTCCATCTGCCAGCTTGCCTTGGAAGGTTTCATACTTTGAAATCTGCTTGGTCCACTTTGCGAACGCTTTCTCCCAAGCTTCATCCGAGACGAAGAGTGACGAAAGGTCCCAAGTGTCAGCCTCTTTAACTTTGCTACGTGCAGGTATTTTCTTCATCGCTGTTCCGTCAAGCTATATAGAATTGTTTATTCAAAAGTGAAAGCAAATCACCACTTCCAAAGGACCGTTCCCCAAGAGAGGCCGGCACCGAAGCCGCACATAAGCAACTCGTCGCCTGAGCTGACTTGCCCTTCACGGTAGGCTTCGTCAAGCAGTATCGGAATCGTTCCTGCTGAGGTGTTTCCGTAACGGTCGATGTTCTTCAGGATCCGATCTTCAGGAACGTCCATCGACTCGGTCGCAGCGCTTAGGATCCGAGCGTTTGCTTGATGCAAGAGCCAAAGCTTCACATCGCTGCGTTCTCGGCCAGCATCGTCCAATACGTGGCTGAACGTATCTTCAAGAAGTCGAACCGCCCACTTAAACACGGGACGACCTTGCATCGACATTAACCAATCGCTCGGTTGATCGCCATGCTCTAAGTCGAACGGCTTCTCGGTTCCACCGACGTGGCGAGTGAGAAGCTCAGTCCCTGCCCCATCGGCACCAAGCGTTGCGGCAAGCATCCCCTGCTCTGGCGAACCAGCTTCGAGAAGGACCGCCCCGGCACCATCGCCAAAGAGTGGAAATGTCTTCTTGTCGTCCGAATCGAGAACGCGGGTGTTCGTATCAGCACCAATGACCAAGACACGGCGAGCTGCGCCGCTTGCCACATACTGAGCTCCCGTTACCAAGGCGTACATGAAGCCCGCACAAGCGGCGACCAAATCCATCGCAGGACAGTTCAAGCCAAGACGATGCTGGACGGCGCTGGCAGTCTGCGGCAACAGTCGATCAGGCGTGAACGTTGCCAAGAGCAGCAGGTCGATCGTATCGGGATCAACGCCCGCCGCTTCGATTGCTTGCCGACCTGCGTCAGTCGCCAAGTCGCCAGTCGAGGTTCCCATCGGGGCATGACGACGTTCGCGGATACCGGTCCGCTGGATGATCCATTCAGGATCGCAACCAAGTCGGCCGAGCTCTTCGTTAGTAACGACCTGCTCACCCAGAGTCGAGCCGGTGCCAACGATCTGAACCCCCATGAGCCGACTAATCGGCGCCCGCCTGATGCTGATTTCCTCTTCACTCATGCTGTCTCAGATATTCCGTCAAAAACCTATCGCGTCGTGGTCTTGGTAAGCTACGCAGACTAAGGCCTTATGCCCCTCGGCATCAACCCCGACTGAGAGAATGGTACGGCTTTTTAGGGGGAAAGTGGAGAAAGAAGGAACCGTCAAGACGTATTAGATATTTGCCAGGCGCTGATAGCTGAAGGCAAAGGAAGTAACCAGGACGACACAGCGGGCATAGCGAATAAGAATAGACCGCGGACCCAGCGTGCCGAGACGGATCGGACCGATGATCACGGATTGGATGAATTCATCTCATCCAGTATGGCACGTACATTGCGAATCTTTTGAACAACTTCTTGTGGGTAAGTTTCACCCCATGTCACTTCGAGATTGGGATGTGACTTCTTGTAGGCTTCAAGTTCCTGCTCCGTAGCCATAATGTCTAGGTCAAGTTCTTTTAAGGCATCAGATTGATCAAGGGGCTTGAGATCTTCGATGAGAATCAAATTATCGTGCAGAATCAAATGCCTGAGAGAATTGACATTTGATAAAAGCAAAAAGTCCGACTCACCTAAAGGCATTTCCATTTCGTGGTTGAAGTTGCGTTCAACTAAGCTCCTTATTTCTTCCTCAGAATTCACATCCATAATGCCTGGATATGGTCGCTCATCTGAAAGATTCAAGAAGAACCTGTAGTTTATTCGACTAGATCCCAAATAAAGAGTATCCATTATTTTCAGACCATTGAAACTTTTTAATCCAACGTCTTTCAATATGGTGTGCTTATAAATCTCACAAAGATTGATGTGCGAAAAACGCAAGAAGTATTTTTCATTACCAACTAATCGAATCAACCACTTTGGCGCAGTTTCATTTGGTTCAGTCCAGCCAATACCATAAGCAACCTCGCTACTATAAATACTACTAGGATCGTAACGGGTTTTTTCTTCAAGCAATTCCATGAATTCTGATTCCCTAGTGTACAGCCGGGTGTGGTAACCCCACCAACTCAACCCAAGGCTAATTGGAATAAGAAGAAGCAATAACTCATACAATCTAAACTGGGCCAAACCTTTCGCTTTACGTGTTCGCATCCATAATTCACTTAATAGGCCGACAATCAGACAAAGTAAGATCCCTACTAAGGCATTGATTAGATTGGGAATGGGTTGATACAGTGGGATGATAAAGACATTGATTCCGCTAACGTTGACCGTATCGTGTAGATGATATTCATATGGCCAACCAAATAGCGATAGAGGATCTGGGAACCATGGATCCATGTTAGTTGCAAAAGTAGTTAAGCCAACAAAGTTAATCCGCACCAAGCAGGCGATCAGAATCATCAGCAGCACCCAGGTCGTGACATGCAATCGATAGAACCGATGCCACCAGCGGCGTTTAGGTTGATCTTCGGTAGGGTCGCCCATAGAAGCTCCAAAATTTGCTATAGGGCCGCTTGGGAGGTTGAGCGAAAGCAAACCTTAATCATAGACTTTGAAGAGAATCATGCAACAATCGCTCCCTAAATCCAATTGTTGACACCTGTCTATGCTATGTTAAAAATCAACTATAGCTTTAAGTCTCAGCCCAATGAGACCACTCAATTCTATACGATAAAATCTCCTAGTTTCATAGTTATTTGAAATTAAAGTTCATCCGATGTCCGACAATATTAAGCTTTCGAGTGCACGTGGCGTGGTGTCATTTGATTACAATGGCCGCTCTTTGTTTGTTGATGCCGATGTTGAAACGGTGAGCAATGCCCTTGCAAAACACCGTAACGCACCAAACCACAAGACTAACATCGTCGGGCAAGAAATAGAGCTTTCCAAACAGTGTTTCTTTGTGTTTCGTTTCACAGGTCATCGTTGGACTCAGATTATCGGGCGGGATAGTTACACTGATTCTTCTAACCCGTTCCTAGCTGATTCATATGACCCTGAGAAACTCAAAGCCCAGCTAGCACTCCATCTTGGCAAGGATGATGCACAAGCCATTTCAGAGCATTTAGAAACCAAGGTACTGCTCTACTCCATAAGCGATACAGCAGGTGCAATAGAATATCGGTTATACGATAAAGGTGAGCAGGTCGAGTATTTTGAAGAAGGGGAAAAATATGATGAGGAGGGTGACTGCGAAGATTTTTTTGAATTTCATTCTGAACGCGGTGAAATAGGTCCCAAAGACTCCGGTCAGTCTTATGAATGGATCAATCAGCTATTCAGAAACTTAGAATGCTATGAACCTGGAATTGCTTTTACTCACTTCGTCGGTTATGTCTCTCACAACGCAGGTGATAAAGTGACGATTAAAGATCAGAAAGAGGACTTCGAGCGTATCGATTTTGTAGCGTTATAGTCAGTATTGCATTCCCAGATAACTCTTAAACTAAGCCGCCTGCTTTTGCAAAACCGTCTTTTTAGGCAACTTCCGATAAAGCCGTGCGTTACCGCGTTTGCCAGTCTCTTCGATAGCGCCCATTTCTCGCATGGCATACGCGGCGCGTTGGGCGATCCAGCGTTTGGTTTCCATCGCCTTCGCGAGCTCAGCGGTGTCGAACTCTTTGGGGAGTCGACCGGGGATGATCTTCCAAAGATCATACGCGTTGCGGAATTCGACCGTGTCGAGAATCTCAACTAACTGCTGGTCCTGCACCACGAAGTCGTTCTTACGCCAACGCCGGCGACGGCCGTGGCCCGGATAGCGGAGTTCTTCGACTTCAACCATCAGGGCTTGCAACCTGAGTCGTTTGTGCGGAAACGCTCGGGTAAAGTGCACTAGGTCGTGAAAGATGTCGCCGACGACGCCCCGCTTGGGACTCCAGCGACGTGAGACGATGTCGCCATCACGCTCAGTCAGCTTCACCAAACGCTTGCGGACGACGATTGGCTTGACGACCAACACGTCATACTCATTGCAGAGCTTACGAATCTTGTCACGAATGGCCGAGAGCCCACCGTGCTGAACCTCGACGAGCAACTTGCCACGGACCACATCAATGCGGAACTTATCAAGCTGTACTTCGACTTCACCCTTGTGACCAAGACCGCGCACCGTGGCGAAATGGTCTTTCAGTTGGCGATGCAGCGAAGTTTCCATGCCGGCGGGTATCCTTACCTTAGGCGGTTTGATTTCAGAGCATAAAAATCCCCCCTCCTTCTTTAGAGGGAGGGGCTGGGGGAGGGTGTTTATGCCCTGGGCCAACTATGCCTGTACCTAGGTATTTCCCCCTCCCCTAGCCCCTCCCCCGCAAGCGGTGGTGGGGACTTTTATCACTTCCAGGAAATCCACAAGATCCTCTTAACCTTGCTCATCCTGTCAGTTTCTACTCTCAGCGTTCGACTCCGAAATCGTCGACCGTAAAGAGGGTCGTTAGTTCATAACCACGTTCGGCGAATGCTTCTCGGCCACCTTCGAGTCGGTCGACAATTGCAAAGACACGATGGACTTTTAAACCTTCGGCTTCACAAAGCTCGATGGCTTTGAGGCTCGAACCGCCGGTCGTCACGACATCTTCAACAATGACTAAGCTTTCGCCTGAGTTGTAAGGGCCTTCGACCTGTTGGCCCTTGCCGTGGCCTTTCGGCTCTTTGCGGACTATGACGCCACGTAGCGGAATGTCACGTTGACCAGCGATGGTGAGAATCGAAGCGGTAATTGGATCAGCGCCGATTGCCATGCCGCCGACAAGCTCGGGCATCGTATCACCCATGAGTTCAAGCATTCCTTCGCCGATGAGCTTGGTCCCTTGAGCGTCGAGCGTTACTTGACGACAGTCAAGGTAGTAGCTGGCGGTCTTGCCCGAAGCGAGCGTGAACTCACCAAACTGAAGTGCTTTCTCTCGAATCAACTTGGCCAGGGCATCGCGGTCGTACATAGCGTCTCTGCTTGTCTCTTTGGGTATCTTGTTAACGAAGGACCTTAACAACCGATCCTATAGACAAGATATCGTAGAGATCTGTCGCGTCATTGGAAGCCACCCGAAGCTGCGCTTGGTGCGTTGCCGCGGTTTGACGCGTATCGCTGAGTGTGATGGTCGCTCCCTGCTCGTTTCTGAGCACAATTAGACGCCCTGTTGTGAAGCCGATGGGCGTGAGCTGCTTCTGATCGACCCGCCAGGTGCTGGCGCTGTTAACCATGCCATCGATCTGAACCGGGAACCGGCCTGCGTACTGATCGTCGAGTGTGAGAACGAGTTCACTTGAACTAAGCACCACCTCGGCATCAAACGGACCACGGATCACCTTGATCTGTTGACCTGGCTGAACGCCATCGGAGTTCGAGACACCGTTAATTTTTGCCAAAAGTTGCCAGGGGACTTCGTACTGCTTGGCGATCGTTTCCAAAGTTTCGCCAGCCCGAACAGTGTAAGGAGGTTCGAGGCGATGTTCCATCGAGTACACGACCGTACCGGCGAGCTCACTCAACAAGTTCTTCAGTTGATCACTCTCAGCAAGCGAAAGGGTTTCATTCGCTCGCCATTCGGAGGCCGTTTTCAGTGCACCAGCCAAGTCGTTTCGTGCAAGCGATTGTTCAATGGATTGCCATGCCGCGGCAAAACCTGTTGGTGCGGCTACAGGAGCTGCTGCCCCAAAATTGAGCGGCGTTGTTTCTGAAGCTTCGTAAGGTGTCACTGCCGAGGCTTGGACCGTACTTTTATCGAGTGTCGTACCAGTAGACGTTTCAACGACCGGTGGAGTATTTGCAACGGAATTGCTTGACGCAGGGTCCGATGGCGGGAGATCAGTGCCACCTTGGATCGCAGGCAAGGCAGGCAATGAACTAAACTGCGGCGGCTCGGCTGGCGATGGCGTCGGAACCGCAACCGGAGCAGTTTCAACTGCCGGCGTGTAAGCGGGAGCTTCTGCCTCCGAGGTCGGTGCCGAACGTGCAGTTAGACTTGACTCAAACGTAGGCGCTGAATCAGCAGCTTCAAATGCTGGAGCATCTTCTGAGCCAATGGCCGGAGTTTCAGCGGTCTCCCATGCCGAGTCAAGCGAAACAGGACCTTGCTTATTAATCTCTAGTGCCAAATAGACGCCCAGCGCAGCCAGTACAGCGATGGTTGCAAGAGGTCGAATGGTACTCATAGTTCGTTCTCCCTAACGAAATAGTTTCCTAGGCATATCCACAACGTCAGAACATAACCGCCCTACGTGCGCAACGATACGCAGTGGGAAAGGTACCTAGAATTCGCTACTTGCCGCTACGTCAATCAGAGGGCATGCTAGCACTTATTTATCGAACAATCTTCAAGAAGCCTTGGTCGAAATACACGATTCTCTTTGTACAAAGAGGAATCTCCTTTGATCGGATGATGAAGAAGAGGTGTAGAGCCGGAAAGATTTCAACCTCTGGCAAGGCAATAGTCGATCTAAAGAATGATTAGCCATGAAACCCAAACATCAGGATACTCTGACGTAAAAAAGTCAAGCACAAAGTTGCGACAAAGTTTTGGTTCTTGAATTCATCTAGGAGCGAGTCATCGTCAGGTTATACTAGAAGATGTTCGTAAACGATTTACAAGACATGAAGGAAACCAGGTGCTAACCACCCGCCCCAAAATTGCCGAGTTGGTCATTCAACTTTACGGGCGGACTCTACACCCTGAGCTCTTTGAAGTTTGTCGTACGAAGTCAATTGTTCGTGGCAATCCCGATGAGTCTGGCTATCAAGCCGACATCCAAATCACCAACGCTGGGCACATTGTTACTTGGCGTCATGGTCGACTAATTCTGACAGAAGTCGCCACTTCTTCACATCAACCGTTACCTAGGAAGCGTTTGTTGATGTCACACCGGTTGGATCACGAACAGAGTGACTCGATTGCTTGCCGTGGGCAAGTCTCTTACGAAGTTGCATTCGATATGACGGTTGTCTCCGCCGATGCGATTACCGCGTATCAACAAGAGTTTGAAGTAGCCGGTTTGAAGAATGGCTTGGTGCATCGCTTCGATAGCAATGGGCGTGTCGGCCTCGGAGCGATCAGCTATGTGCATACCGAAGCCCGCGATCATTGCCTCTCGGTAAAGAGCCTACACACCTTCCCAGACGACTGTGCCATTGTCCGTTGCCAATCGAAATTTCGATTGCCGGAATGAGTAACTAGCTGTCAGCCGTTAGTTTTCTGCAGTCAGCGTTTGCGATAGGTGTAAAAACAGGTTCTATATCTCACAAAATAATCAGCGAACATCCGCCAAATCCTCGCTATCCGCGTTCTATTCTTTTGGCAAGTTCAAAGAGTGCCGCCGTAACAGCTGAAGGTTTCTCAACAGGTGCCATGTGTCCGGCATTTTTGATGCAGCTGAACTCGGCGCCGGGGATCGCGTCGGCGATGGCCTTCATTTCCGTGGCGATGCTGATCGCGTCAGACTCGCCGACGATTACTTGGGTTGGTAAACGAACCGTGCTTAGCAACTCAGTAGAGTCAGGCCTTGCGGCCATGGCACGTTGTGAGGCGGCTATCGTCGCGGGGTCCGTTGCTTTGATTAATTGGACGGTCTCTTCGACGATAGATTCGTCGGTTCCTTCGGAAAATAAATTGGGCCGCATAATTTCGGCAACACGGGAGGTGCCCCACTCGCTGATTTTGTCTGCCATCTTATGCCGCGTTTCGCGAGCTGCCTCGGTATCGTTGCCCGCCCGAGTATCAACCAAGGCAAGACCTGCGAGTTTATCCGCATATAGCTTCAAAAACTCCCAGGCAATGTATCCTCCCATCGAGAAGCCAACGAAAACGAGCGGTCCTTCTATCGACAACTTGTCCAGAAGCTCCGACAGGTCATTTGCATAATCGGTAAGGCTCAGGACTTGGTTGGCAGTTATCGATTCACCGTAGCCCCGCAGATCAGGAGCAATCAAACGACATTTGCTTTGCAATTCACCAATGACCGGAAGCCACATTCGATGCGTAAGGGGAAAGCCATGCACTAGGAGTAGCGTGCAATTGTTTTTTGGCTCGGCTATCTGATCAAGGCTATCATGGTAAGCGAGCGTCGCGTGGCTTAATTCGATTTGATTCATCGAGCTTGTTCCGCTTGTGCGTCAAGAAACTCTTGCAATTGCCTTTGCAAAGTTTGCGTGGAAGGTAGCAATTCGACCGCCCGTTGCTGCATTTCAATGGCTTCCTCGATTTGTCCGTTGGAAAAATAACAACGTCCTAGCGTATCGAGATATCCGGCCGTATCAGGAAATAGGTCAAGCGAACGCTTTGAATAGCGGATTGCTTTTTCAAAATCTCCTTCGGTATTTGACACAACCCAAGCCCAGTGATTGTAATAAACCGGATTGCTTGGATCCGAGGCGATTTGTACTTCATAGTTGCGGCAACTTTGCAAAATGCGCTTGCGGACTTTTTCACGATAAGCTTCATCCGCCCCAGGAGAATGATACATCGCAATAACGATATCAGCGTTACCTCGGTCCGATTGAAAAGCTTCGTCGAGCAGCGAGCGTGCCTTCTCTTCGTCGCCCTTTTGACGATGAGCCAACGCTTCACAAAGGCCCAGTTGTCCTTTCATGACTTCAAGCGAAGGGATACCGCCAAACTCTGAGTTATCTATTAATTGACGGAAGTGGTTGCCACGCTCGTTTGTCGATTGAACATGATCTAGCATATCATCCAGCAAGAGTGCCGCCTCGCCCGGCCGTTCCGAGTCGTGAAGCAGTTCCGCCACTTTCCAGCGTGCAAAGATGGTACTAATTGACATCGGTTCGAGCGGCTTACAAACTTCTTCAAGCTCACGCAGTGCCCATTCACGATGGAGCCAAACATCAAGCGTGTTGGCCATCAGAATCCTATCGCCGAGGAGTTGAGCTCCCGTCCAGCTGTAGCCTGGTTGCTGGGTAAACCAATCTTTGTTTGAAGGTGTTGCCAGAGCTGGCAGTTGAAAGGCTTGATCCGCCAGTCGTTCTGCTTGGTCCAAGTCCCCACGTGAGTGTGCCAAATGAGCTTGAAGGTACAAGCCGGGTCGGTCGTTAAGCGATGCTTGATATGTTTCCAAAAAACTATCAATCGTTGGCCAAGCATCTACTTCAACCAACTGCTCGGTTAATTCTTGCAAGTAAAAAGTCAGCGACTCGGGCGATCCGTCAACCAATAATTGAAAAGCCTGCTTAAGCAGCTTTTCGTCCCGTTGCTGATGAGATCGGTAAAGTGATAACCAAAGCATAGAATCGCGGCTTGTCCAATCACCTTGGTCATAGTTATGAGGCTGAAGCGACGCTTGCTTCATCCAATACTCGGCACTTACGTTTTCAACCGCTGCCTTCTTGAGCCACATAAAGGCAACTCGTTTCGTTGGACCATAACGTTGTTCAAGCTCTTCCAAATGAGAAGCAATCTCCTTCAACCGAGACTCAGAAGCAAAGCGGCCGATCCCATCCGACCGCGTTTCCTTTAAGAGCAACATCGCGGCATACTGCGAGTTGGTCTCGGACGGTTCAAAGCGAGCTAAGCGACACAAAGCTCGAATACCTAAACCGTCAGCCAAATCGTTAATCTCATCAATTGAGTCTAGACGAGATTGGGGCGAAGAATCGCCATAATCCCAAAGGTGAACGTTGACCTCGATTGAATCTCCTTCAATCGACCATGGCTCGGTGATGCTTGTTAGAAGTCGTTTGCAGGCAACCGAGACTTCGGGATCATCATCATCCTGAGCCTTAAGAATAGCATCAAATGCCTCCAGTCCGCGTTGCTCGAGCAACCGTTGAGAACGATGGCGAACCGAATAGCGTGGATCCGCCAAGCCCTCAATCAACTCACTAACTGCGGGTCGCTCGGTAGCGAGATCGCCATCAGTTATCGAATCGTCAACAACGGATTGACTACGTGAGTAAGGCAACAAGAGGAAAGATAAAGCAAAAGTCAGGACCCCCGAATAGAAGAAACTTCGCACCGATTGGCCTCCGCTTTGAATAGGAACGAGTAAGAGATCTTTGAAATTGACCGTTACTCGTTTCGTTGTTCCATTTGTTCGATGTACTGGCGAAGCCGTTCCACTTCGTCTGTCACACTACTCAGTTTGAGCATATTCTGAACTCGCTTGACGAGTTCAATCTTATTAACGGGCTTGGAGAGGAAATCGTCCGTGCCCGCCTCGACGGCACGCTCAATATCTCCAAGTTCATTGAGCGCGGTTACCATCAGGATCATCACGCCACTAGTGGCGGGGTCGTTCTTAAGTCGCTCACAGACTTCGAATCCACTCAGTTTTGGCATCATGACGTCAAGCAGCAAGACGTGCGGCTTGAAGGCAATTGCTTTGTCGAGTGCTTCTTGGCCGTCGATAGCGATTTCTATATCAACATCCAATCCTACCAAGTAGGCTTCCAGCAACTCGACATTGGGTTCGTTGTCATCAGCGATGAGAATCCGATGCTTATCCATGCTCAATTTACTTTCAATATAATCTCAAACGCTGGAATCGCGTAATGTTTGGTAACTTTATTGCGAATGCTTACTTGGTGACAAGTTCTTCGTTAAGCGAAGCGGCAGGTACCGGGAACTGCGAGCAGAGCTCTTTTACTTGAGCACGAATGTTCGCATGCAAAGCATCATCTTCTGGACTTCGTAAAGCCTCAAGCATCCAGCTACCGACGGTTTGCATTTCAGCAACTCCCATACCACGTGTGGTAAGGGCTGGCGTACCGACTCGGATACCAGAAGGGTCCATTGGTTTACGTTCGTCAAAAGGGATCATGTTCATGTTGACGGTAATTTCACAGTTACCCAAAGCATTTTCCGCTGCCTTACCACCAATTCCAAGTGGCGTCACGTCGACCAACATCAAGTGGTTCTCGGTTCCCCCGGTCACGAGGCTCAAGCCACCTTCGGTCAAGGTTTGGGCAAGTGCCTGGGCGTTATCGATCACCTGCTGAATGTACTGCTTGAACTCAGGCTGAAGTGCTTCGCCAAAACAGATCGCTTTACCAGCGACAACGTGCATTAAAGGACCACCCTGGGTACCTGGAAAGACGCGACTGTTGATGACCTTGGCAAATTCTTTCTTTGCAAGAATCAAACCAGAGCGAGGACCACGAAGCGTTTTGTGGGTAGTCGTTGTGACGACGTCAGCAACCTTGACTGGGTCATCGTGCAATCCCGCCGCAACAAGACCCGAATAGTGTGCCATGTCGACCATCAACTTCGCACCTACCTCATCAGCGATTTCTCGGAACTTACCGTGTGGGATCTCACGAGGGTAAGCGCTGGCACCGGCGATGATCAACTTTGGCTTATGCTCTCGTGCGAGGCTGGCGACCTGATCAAAATCAATTCGGCAATCTTCCTTGCGGACTCCATAGGAGAGGAAGTTGTACAACATGCCAGACATGTTGAGCTTCATGCCATGGGTCAGGTGACCACCATGGGCAAGGTCCAAACCAAGGACCGTATCGCCTGGTTCGAGTAGTGCGAGATAAACGGCGGCGTTTGCTTGCGAGCCGCTGTGCGGCTGAACGTTGGCGAACTCGGCTCCGAAGAGTTCCTTGGCCCGATCTCGCGCTAAATCTTCCACCACATCGACGTGCTCGCAACCGCCATAGTAGCGACGCCCTGGGTAGCCTTCGGCATATTTGTTCGTCAGAACGCTGCCAGCAGCCTGCTGAATCGCAGCGCTGGTGTAGTTCTCACTGGCAATCATTTCGAGGCCATCTTGCTGACGGTCAATCTCCGAGGCAATAGCGGACCAGACTTGGGGATCGTTCGACTGGATGTGGTTCATACGTCTCTTAGGATTTCGTAAAGGGAAGCTGGACGTCAATTTGACGGACACTCTATTGTCGAGCCGAGCATGCGTTGTGTCAATCGATGGCAACACGAACTGCTACGCTTCCCCGGTTCTCAGCTAATCGACTAGGGTGGTCATTTATTCTCAGGTAAAGTGTTCCGGTCCGCTTGGCCTTGAAAATCTTATGTACGCCAACTGGGAAGGGTTCAAGATTCGCCGAGGATTCGCTGTCGATCATGGCCATTAGCTTGCCAAGAGGCTGGCCATGGTAATAGGAAAGCGAAATCCCGTTGGCTTCAGAAGGCCACGGCTTGCCGTCAGATTCTTGACCGACAACGTATTTGCCTCGGGCGTCAATTCGGTATGTCTGCCCCTTTTCGACCAAAACGCCAGTTGGCTGCCATCCCTGGTCGGCTGCAATCTTAAGACGTTTGTCCTTTCCCGAAATGGGCACCCCAGAATCGAAACGGATCGCCTCACGAGGAATGTCGTGGCCGTACTCAAGATTTTTCTGATATAGTTGCCACTCCTTGGTCAGCTGAAGAATATCCTTCTCAAAGAGATCCCAAAATCGCTCATCAAATCGCTCATCGTTCACATGAGCTACCAGAGATCGCCAACGTTCTTGATAGCGTGGGTGCGTGTCAAGAAACTTCGCCAGCGCCCAAAGCCATGCATAAGCGTCAACCTCCAGGGCATGTCGATTATCAATTCGCATGAGCGAGCGAATCGATGTGATGTTGTCACGAGCAACTTGATCGCGAATCAATCTTACACGACCCCAGTGTGGTGTCTCTTTTCGGCTAGTAGGAAAAGTAGCAAGCTGAACTGATTTATTTTTATCATTGAAACGATGCGTTCCACACAGTTCTGCCATCCCTTCCATATACCAAGAAGGACCGCAGCTGCCGAGCTGGGTCATCATAAAAGAGTGGGTTCCCTCGTGAAGTAAAAGATGCCGACGGTAATAACTCGAGGGCTGATCATAAAGCCATGCCTCATAGCCATATGCAAAGCCGTCGGGAAAACGATCGTTGCTCTCTGGCATTAACTTTAGAGCATCGAACCGCGCGCGGTCTTGCATCACGTAAACACGAAGTCGCCAACCGTCTGCGTCGCTCTTTTTGACACCAAAACGTTTTGACCAAGGCTCGATTGCTTGATCAATGTAATTGGGCAAGCGATCTACCTCGGCTGAAGTTGGTAGATCGGTTACCATCGTACAGTGTTCGGAGCGAAGGATTCGAAGTCCTGCTTCGGAAAGTTTTTTCGGATCAATCGGCCGTGGTGCTGGCCAAGCATCGAGGTAACGCTCAGCAGCGGTCGCTTGGCACATAATCGCCAACAGGAAGATCGTATAAATTTCTCGCATCAACCGATTCCTTTCAGCGAGACTGAAGTCGTTTGAGTAAGGCATCGATGCCAGAGTTGATTGCTCCCTCAGCAGCCGATCGCAGCAAGTCACGGGCAAGCTCTCGCAAGACCTCACGATCAATCTTAGGTTGTTTCAAAGTTCCTGTAATAGGAACTTGAATCGACTTACCACGGAACCCGGCTAACAAAATAGGGCGCCTTTCGATCCATTCATCCAGGACTGGAATTGATAGGACAATGTTGAGCGACTCATCAATGCCAACCGATCCTTGTGAGATGACAGTAACATCGCCAACCTGAAAATCGAGTCGTTTGTGGTAAACCCGACCGCCCGCCATCTGGAACTGAACCGCTTGATTCTGAATCGTCAGCAGTTCAGCTTGACTTGGATCAACGGCTTCGACACCATCACGCACAATGCCGCGCACTTGCCAGGCAAGATCAACCCACTCAGCAACGCCTGGGCCTGGAAGAACCCGAGCTTGATGAATCGTCAGGACTCCCTGAGCGCGGCCTTGCTGCAACGCATTCACAGGCATCACAAACTCATTCAGCCCCAACGAAAAGTTCCCTTCGATGCGTGCTGCATCAGCAAGCACGGGTGCGATGAACTTCAGAATACGATCAGCCACCTCAAGTGAGACACCAACGTTAGAAACGAGTGGTCCTTTTTTGAGTGACACCACCGTCGGAGGAGGAGCTAGGGCGACGGTAGGTTCAGCAGTCAAACGCCCCTGTGCAATAGCTACTTCGAGTGGATCGAATCTCACGAGCCCCTCATCAAGTACAAGGCCAACTTTGCCTGGACCAATTGGAAGGCCAAACAGATCGCCTGACTTCCAAGGGGCTTCGATCTTGGCATTCAGTCTCGCAAGAGGAGTATCAGGAACTTGCGAGTTGGCAGCGAGGTCGGGGTCACTCACCAAACGGAAGGTTGCTCGGTCTTGTCCTTTTAAGTGGAAGCTGTCACCCAACTGCGGAAACAACAAGGCGGTCACTTTCTGCAAGTCGTAGTCAATGCTGCCTGAGACATCAACTGCGTCTAGCGTAGCCAAGTTGCCCAATTGCCCCCGTGCGTTAGCTTTCGCTGTCTGCGATTGAAGACTTAGTTCTTGAATTGCCAGGGACAACGAACTTGAACCGTCAGATGCGGTTGAACTGGATAGCTCAAACTGTGTATTGGCATTAACTTTTGGTTCACTCCAAATTTCGGTTCGTTCCGCTTTAGTCAGATCAATAATCTTGCACTGTTTTCCGTTGGCTGTTGCTGTAACGCGAACTCCTTGATCGAGGGCTTCGAGCAAAGCACGCCCCTCGACCCCTCCTGAAGCTTGCCAGTTGAGCGGTTGGTTCGGGGTAGAGAACCAACTCTGTAGTTGCGATAAATCCGTTCGATAGAAAAACTCACCACGAGCGCTGGTGAGCGACTGCATCGGAAGTTCTACCCCCTTGGCGCTAAAAGCAATCGTACTAGACGCAAGCTGAAAAGCTGACGACCGAATCAATTGGTTCATGGAGTTCCATGCCAAATCGCCAGAGGCTTCGATACGAGGCTCCTCGATTGATAGGCTCGAGCTAAGGAACTTGAGATTCTCAACATTGAGCTGCCAACGATCGAGTTGACCTCCTTGGCCACTCAGTGAACCATTCGCCTTAGCTGCAATCGAGCCGGCGACCTGTACTTGGTCTGGCCTTGGTAAATCTTGTGCCACCAACCAAGCCCGTCGATACCAACTGGCAAGATTACCATTCAAGGATAAATCGAGTGAACGTGAAGCAGCTTGATTCGTTTCAGGGGTAAGCTTCGCCTTGAGGATATCGTCTTCTGAACGGAGGGTCAGCTCACCATGACTGGGCTTGCTAGATCCAGCTACTCCAAAGAGTTCGCTCTGAAAAGTAAGCTTCTCCTCTGCGACAATCGGCTTTGCGGCTAGTCCAATATTGACGTTCTCAAAATTGCCTGTCGAAGCCAATCGCCATTCTGTTTTCCCCATTGGCTTCTGCCATACAGCGGTAGCTTTACCTGTTCCCGAAAGTTGCCAATCTCCAAGATCAACAAACTGCCTTAGCTCTCTTGCGAGTTGATCCAAATCAAATTGGGCAGTTGTACGCAGCCGGTCTTCATTACCGGGAGTCGATTCGTTCTGGACATCGGCCTTGAAGAAAGTCGAGTTGGCATTGAGTGCAGCGAGGCTCCAATTCTCCGAACTCCTCGCAAGTGTAAAGTTTGCTTTGAGAGGTTTCTGCCAATTGAAAGACCTCCCCTGGGCGACGCCCGCAATGTCATCGGTACTCAAGAGCCCCTTTAGCAACGGAGCCCCACTCGGATCGCCTTCAACACGAAGCACCACACGACCTCGTTTGAGCTGAACGCCCCGTTGCAATCGTAAAGCTTCAGGAGCGATTTGCGCTAGCTTCACCAAGTCAACATCTCCATCCAATCGCAAACCGAGAGGGACTAAGCCATTTCCTGATGCTATAGCTTCTAGCTGTTGGCCAGAAAGCGTGCCTTGAATGCCTAGTTGACCAATGTCACTTAAAGCAGACAGACGATCGATAACAATCGCGCTGTTCTGTGCCGCCATCTGCCAAGGAAGATTCACAGCTTGTAGTCGAACCGGAGCCACTCCGGTAAGGTTGCTTTGTATTGCCGCATTTCGAATCGTAACATTGCCAGCAGTTTGAAAGCGACGTTCAACCATACTCTGCAAGAGATTCTGTGAGGGATCCTCCTTTCCGGTAGCTTCCCAGCGAATCTGCCCTTCACCCGAGGCCATTCCATTCATGAGCATCGATGGATCAGCGCGCCGCAGAAGTGTGCCGAGAATCGAGGCATTAACTGATTGGTATTTTATGCTAAGAGCTCGGGCACCAGCTTGGTTCGAATTCAAAGTTGAGTAGAATTCTCCAACCGTCGGGCCAACGGAACCATCTGGCTGAAACGAAGTGATTTTCCCTCGCCCTTCGTAGGTAGCTTGATCTAGCAAAGTCCGGAGCGATCTTCCCACTTGATTCAGATTTAAATTATCGAGATCGACCTGCCATCGCTCCTTCGTGACGACATCGGTCACTCGAATCTGAGCTTGCTCGATCGTTAAGTCAAACAGATCCTCATTGGAAGATGATCCTCCTTTCTCCGGCTGTTGATCTTCTTGTTCTTTCGATCCTTCATACGCATCAAGAAAAGATTCCCAGTTGCTCCCAGCAGGACTGAGCTGCACATTCACAATTGGCTTTGTAATGGCAACTCGCTTGGTTCCCGAGGATCCTAAAAGCAAATCGGTCAGGCTTGCATCGAGATATATTTGGTCGGCCTCAAGCAGCACTTCGCCAGCAGCATCTTTGAGCTGGACACTGCTTAGGCTAGTAGGTCCCATCCAGCCAAGTTGGGCGCTGGTTGTGGAAACGGTGCCGACCTCGGCTGGCAACTGAGCAGAAAGCAGATCGTTGGGGATCGAAGTAGCGCTAATCAAGGTCGGTGCTGCAACCACCAAACCTACCGCAGTCAGCAAGGCAATCGTTACCAACCTCATACTTCGTGAGGATCGTTTTTTGCGTGGCTTAGAATCTGCTGTCGTCAAACTATGAGATTCTTGCGACCCCTTCGAATCGCGGACCGATTTACGTCGTGACATATTGCGAAGGCCTTGGAATTGTTAAACGAATCATCGGCAGCTTGGACCAAAGATTCTACGCCTTTGTTGCTCCGCTTTCAAAGATCTCAGCAAGATCTTATCGAATTAGAGATCAAAGTTGATCGTTCGACTCAGATAACGCCAGATTCGCTGCCAAACGGTTCTTGGTTCGACGTGGATCTTTGCCTCACCGACCAAACCGATTCGGAGCTTATCGTGAGAGAGCTTTGCCGCTTCTGGAAGGCGGTCATAATCACCCAAATTAACAATCGCCGAGAAGTAAGGCTCCAAAGGTTTCGGCGTGCCCGCTCGGTCTGATTGCGTTGGCAGCACACCACCTGTCAAACTCGACAGCCTTGCCGGTGTTGCCTCCATCTCGTTTCGCTCAACCGATTCGATCTGACCAACATAAGCAAGATCGGTCGACTGATTGAGCATCATTTCAACACGTTGGCCCGTTTCAACCAAAGCGACATTCGACTGATCAATCGCTACGTGTGCTTCATACAGATTCGGGTTACCAATCCGGCAAAATTGCTCACCCGTTGCGAGTGGTGAGCCCAGGTTCTTGGCTTGAAGTGGCGAGCCATACCAACGGTCAAGTTCCTTCGGCGGATGCGGTCGTTCTACCTTGTAGTCGGTAGGCAACACGGTTCCGGCTTCGGGAGCTCGTAACACAAGCCGAGCGGCATCTTCGCGCTGCTTGGCAAGTTGCTTTTCTGCCGAGGCAAGACTTTTAGTGATTTGAGCGATGGATGAAGAAGCTGTCGAATCTTCAAAGCTAAGCTTTTTAAGCATGATGATCTCGGTTTTGTAACCTTCGATCTCACCTTCAAGCCTAGCAATCGATAGCTCAAGATCGATGTTTTTCAGTCGTGCAAGGGGATCACCCTCACTGACGTCATCGCCCGCTTTGACATAAACCTCGTCTAACAAACCAGGGGCTTCAACATAAACGGTTGACGCATCTTGTGGGTGAATCACAAGGGGACAAAAGACACGGGCAGGTAACGGAATCGTAAACGCTGCAGCAAGCAAAGCGGCAACAATAACGGTCGTCGTCCAAAAGTAGGCACGTTTCACTTTGTACAATCTCCCTGGCACTTTGAAATACTTGTACAACTTCCAAAGAGGTTGTCCCAGCAAACCCCAGATGGCTGATAAGGCGATTAGCTGCCCCAAAGGCTTCAAGCCATACGGTTCAAAAACTTTGATCAAGAAATAAGCAATCGAGAGCACCACAACCCACCGATATAGAGCAGCTGCAACGGAGTAAATGGCGAATATCCATTGGTTCTTATGCGGCAAGAAGGGATCTTCCGATTCCTCAAGCCCTAGACACCATACACCAAGTTTGTTGCTTAAAATCTTGGAGGCTTTGGTCCGTAAGTTGGGGATCTCAAGAATATCGCTAAGAATGTAGTAGCCGTCGTACTTTAGTAACGGATTGGCGTTAAACAAAAGCGTGCTGACCGAGCTGACAAACATGATATTCAGACAGGTGTAATGCAGAAAGCCTTCTTCGGTGAACCACCAAATGAAGGTTGCAATCGAAGCGAGAACTACCTCGACATACATTCCCGCAGCCCCAATCGCCGCACGATGCCAACGGTTTGGCAACATCCACGAATCGCTCACATTACAGTAGGGGCAAGGTGTTAGCACCAAGAACATGATCCCCATCTCATGGCATTCACCGCCAAAGTGCTTACACGATAGACCATGACCAAATTCATGCAGCGCCTTCGTAACACAGAGCACTCCCGCAATGAGAAGCCAATTGTCCGCGGCGAAGAAGGCGTTGAATCCGGGCAGCTTCGACTGGAAGGTATCAAATTCGACAAGCACTAAAGAACCAGCTGCTGCCACCAAAATCATGCAGAGAATAAAACCGGTCTTGCTAAAGAACCACTGCACGGGTGGCAAGCTATAGAGAAAGTTTAGTAGTCGTTCAGGGTCAATTCCTTTGAACCGTATCGAAAGAACATTGGTTAATTTTTGCTTAAGCTCTTGCCAGCGACGGTCGTCACCACGTTTCCTAAGCTGTTCGCCCTGCCCTGGCGAGTCAGTAATCACCAAGCCACTTCGGTGCAGTGTGCCGATAAACTGCTGAAGTTCCTCGACGCGGATCGTTTGTGGCGGGAATTCTGCTTCGAAACGTTCGGCAATCTGCTCCAAGCTCGACAAGCCGTCAAGCATGTTCAGAATGGCAAACTCTTCCTCTTCGAATCGGAAGTACTGCAAAGCAATCGGGTCTTTAACCACCCAGTAGACGCGGCCTTGATAGCGTTGTTTCTTGTATTCAAGATCAGGCCGAACGCGGATCGGCATCCGACGCGACGAGCTCGCAACAAGGCTACCTGCAAGTGTTGCCATGATCGTTTGCTATGCTCTCACTCTGGATAATCTACCGATTGATGAATAATTAACGACGTGCGTTAGAGACACCACCCGTGCCAAGGTGAACTGTCATGTCCGCTTGCATGCGAGGACTGATGATCCACCGGCCATTCTCTTGGAGGTTGGTAATTTCGGCTTTGAACAAAAACTTGTATTCGCCATCGTACTTGGCTTCGGGATCGACGTAGACGACTCGTCCTGCCGCTTGTTCAATTCGACCACGGCCTAACCGTACTTTGACGGTTACTTCGCATCCATCGATTTCGCTTGGATCGAAATCTTTGTAGTTGATGTATCCTTCCACCTTGAGCGTATCGAGGCGAATCAATCGCAGGATTGGTTCCCCTGCTTGCACCCATTCACGCTCCTCGCGAAGGATCTCAACGACCTGGCCATCAAACGGAGCCTGGACTTGACGCATATCGATGCCAAGTTGAGAGGCTTCCAGTTCAGCCTTCTTGGTTTGGGCGTCGAGACCTGCAAGGTCTTTATCCTTCTTTGCCTTGGCAATGCCAAGCTTAGCGCGATCGTAATCGAGCTTCGCGCGACGAAGATCGGCTTCAGGCACCACTTTGTTTACGGCCTCGTTGGCTTTCTCTAGTTCAATCCAATCTTCCCTGGCTACTTTCGCCGCGGCAGTTGAATAGATGATTTCGATATCGTCTTCGGCACGCGCCTCGGCTGCCTGGAGTGCATAATTAGCGACATTGAAAGCTTGTTGGGCAACGCGATCGTCGATCTTTGCGATCAGATCTTCCGACTGCACGTTGGAGCCTTGCTTGACTCCTAGATAGGTAATGACACCCGACTCGGTTGCGGGCAGGTCGATATCATTTACCAATTGAATCAAGCAGCCGTGAACCACGGGATTGCCCCCAACCGTTTTTGCATTCGGTTGTGGATCAGGTGGTAGGTCTTCAAACTGCTGTGCCATAAGGACAGGCGCCAGCATGGCAATCGCAATTAACATCGCGACGGCCTGATACCAGTTGCTTGAAATTCGGTTACTCATAACGTGCCTCGTAAGCATTTAATAATGCTGTGACAGTTGGGTTAAAATCGGAAAAGTATCTTCGCGCGGACAAAGTCAACAAGGTCATGCAAATAGGCATAAGCGATGCTGGCATGGCCGCAAGCGACTTTCGCGCGTACCTCCGCACCCACTTTGGGGTTGGTGATGGCTTGGCGGAACTCTTCTTGATCGAAGGTAACTCGCAACAGAACGGTATTCCCTTCTTCACCACGCACTTCAGCTGACGAAGCGACATTTGCTTCCGTCAGCTTACCGGTAAAGGTCTTTTCGGTAGTCGTTGCCAAGAAGAAGGTCACATCAAGTGTGCCATCCTCCGATGCTCGTAGCGCTTCGCTAATATGTCCCAAGCGACGCTCGGGCATATCAACTTCAACGATCCATTCACCACTCGGGTCGGCTATCTCCATCAGGATGCTGCCCAAACTGACCGGGCGATCGTGAAGCTGTTGCTCAACTTGCCAGGTAATGACTTGACCAGCAATTGGACTCGTAACGGTCAACAAATCTTGCTTTTTGTCGAGCAACTCCAGCTCTTTTTCGACAGCTAATAGCTGCTTATTGATCTTGGCAATCCGTGCTCTTCTTTGTTGCTTCTCAACTTCGGTCAATTCGTTGCCATGGGTCCCACGTCCTAGCGTGATTTTCTCGGCTAGCAATTCATCAAGCTGACCTCGGGTTGCATTGAGCTCTTTATCGAGGTCAATACTTTCCAGCTCAACCAGCGTTTGACCAGCAGTCACTTGTTGTTCATGTTCGACAAAGACCTTCTTTACTTGCCCATCAATACTGGCAAAGACGTTGCGCTGATTCACTGGACGAAGCTTACCGTCCCCCTCAATCATGAAATCTTTCTGAACCAAAAACGCCGCTAGTGCTAGACCGATGATCGTGCCACCGATAAGGATTGTCTTAGGCAGAGTACGACGTCGGAATATCCACATCGACTTGCCAAGAGCTTTCCACAACGGCATAAGGAAAATGCCTTCGTGCTCCAAAGCGTTCGCAATGGCGGTCGTACTGTGTGAACGAACTACGTCGACGCGTTGCTCGAATCCTTCAGCAAGACTACTGTCGACCATCTGCTCGACGATCAACGCACCAAGGACTTCTCCTGCACGATTGTCGTGGCTGAGCTCTTCTCCCGTACCCGCAATGGCGTCCGCTTCTGCTTCACCGCGCCTTTCAATCAAGGGTAAGATGGCCATCGCTTTGGTTTGCGATTCATCCACATAGGCATCGATTGCCTTCTCGACTTGCGGGGCAAAGTTTGTTGTATCGCCGGTGTACCAAACATCCTCGCCCGTCTTGGTAACTGCTCGGGCAAGTTTTTGCAGTAGGGAAGAGGTGTTTGAACGACGGTCAAAAGTATCTTGACCGCTAATTGCTTCGATCCGAGGTCGCGACCCACGTCCTACCGCTACCGTAACTCGGTCGGCACCAATGAGACGGCGTCCCTCGTTAGCGATCGTGTAACTCGCTTTGCGAACGTCCAACTCTTCGTGAGCGGTGCGAGTGAATGACTCAAGCTGTTCCCAAAGCGATTGCTTATCTGCAAGCAATGACAAGCGGCGTGAGCGAAGGTAGTCGCCAGCCAATTCACAAGTCTGACGCAAGAAACGCAGGTAGCCTTGTTGCACCTGCTGACGAGCCCCAGGACGTTGGAAGATTTCAACAACGCCTTGAGCACCTTGGTCGTTGTGCATCGGAGCTAGTACTAAAAGAAAGTCCGTTGCATTTGCGGGAGCATGCTCATCGGTATCTGCCCCAACGATTGATCCATCGCTTGAGAAACCCGAACGAGGAGCAACGATGTCACCGTCCGTTTCACGGTCGCCATCGGCGGCAGAGATCAATACTCGCTGCAAGAGTCGGCCATGTTGTTCTTGCGCGATAGGATTTTCGACCAAGCCGGTCTCACGCAAATTGATCTGATAGGCGAGTTGCAAGACTCCCGTTTCCGAGACAGTCCAAACCGCCCCCCCCACGGCAGCCAGGGCGGAGACCACTCGCTTGAGGAACTCTTCGTAATAACGATCAGGCGTGATGTCACTGCGAGAAAGTTCGCCAATCTGCTGAATGATGGCCTGAATTTCCCGCTTAGCGCGTTGGACAGCATCGGTATTTACATTGGGCGAATGCGCACCCGAGGCCTGACCGCCTTGATTGGATTCAGGCGGGTTGGATTTCACGGCGTCGCTAAAGTCAGAATTGCTCACTGGAATTCAATTGTATCGTATGGCACCAAAATTGGGTGCTAATTCTTGTTCTGTAAAGGGTTTATGTAATCTGATTTATCCGCAAAACTGAACCACGGGACCGGTAAAATCAGACCCTTTGAAATCGATTTTATCACTATGAGATCAACTGCCGTTAAGGAAGGAAGGCCACTAGGCTGCTTAACAGCGTTTAACAGACATAATCCGACTGGCTTAGTAACGGTTATACTGGTAACATAGACGTTTCGCCCTTGGATAAAATGCCAGTGCGGGCGATAGAAGCATTGCTACTTATGGGCACCCAACATCAGAGCCTCATTTGTATGCGATGCCGTGTGAAATGACCACAATCGAGTCCTATTTTTGTGCATTAAAGATGTAGGACTGCGGATTTGGTCCGAGGCTTTGGTAACTAATTGGGTTTTTACCACCCATTCATAAGTAGATAAAGGGTCAATCGCTCACCAATCGCGATCATCATGCGGCGGTGGAAACGATTCATCGCCCTCTACTGACCCTGAATTTTGTCCCAGTCACTCACGGCGTAGCACCAAGGCAAGGTGCAAGCCATCCATTGAAAGATTTAAGTTGCCTGTATGAGCAAACCACCACAAAAACAAAAAGAAGAAGCCCTTGAAGTTGAAGGCGTCGTTACACAAGCCTTAGCAAACACTCGATTTCGTGTTGAAATCGAAGGTGGTCACCTCGTGAACGCCCACGTTGCTGGCCGTATGCGTAAGCACTTCATTCGTATCGTTCCCGGTGACAAGGTACGTGTAGAGCTTTCTCCTTACGATTTGACCAAAGGCCGAATCACCTACCGCGAGCGATAAGTCTCTGCCCGTTTGCCATTTGATAGCAAGCATTTGCTTTGCTTCTAGCAAACCTCTGGGAGATGGCATTCTCTGAATATGCCTTGAGATTCTTTCATTTGAACTGCCCAAAAGGGCAGTTTTTGCTGCGCTCTCACAATTATAAGGGCAAGAAACTCTTTTGCTGCCCGAAGCGTCTTTATGAGCCGTCACCGTTGTTATCTGTGGAAAAAGATCTCAGCGGTGGGTTCTCTTTTCAGGTAGATTCGGGACTTGGTGGTTTTCCACCTTCCTCTTTCGTGATCTATTTGTGGAAAAGACTTTCACTTGACCGTACGTTCTCTCTTAGAATTCAGGGTCGAATGGGTGAATCACTTTCACTGAGACAAGAAACAATAACTAGATTCAAATCGGAGTTCCTCTCGTGAAGACTTCTCTAACTAGCAACGAACCACACATGTGGGATCGTCTTCGTTCTCGTTGGGCAACGCTGGCAATGATGTTTGCTATTGCCGTTGCACCTATCGCGGCTGTTGCTCAGCCTGCTGTCGAAGAAGCCCCTGCCACCGAATCCTCAACCGAAACGGACCTAGAAACCGTAGCGGTTGCTGCCCTCACAAGCTACGACAACTTGATGACCGACCTAGGCTTTGTCGGTGAACTTGCTGGTCGCCCTGAAATTGCCAACATGGCTGAAGGAATGATCGCTATGTTCACACAAGGACGTGGCATTGTTGGATTAGACAAATCGCAACCAATTGGCGTCATGCTACAAACCGATGGCGTGACGTTTGTCCCCATCGTTGCTCTTCCGATCAATGACCTCTCTGCCCTACTAGAGTTGGTCAAAGGCATGGGCATCACCCCCTTTGAAGCAGGCGATGGCATTACCGAGATTGAACTACCGGACCAAACGATTTATCTGAAGGAAGGTAAGAACTGGACCTTCGCAGCCCAATCGGCTGAAGCCCTTGATTCAGCCCCTGCTGATCCTTCGGATCAACTGAAGCAAATCGCAGCCGACTATGACCTTGGCGTACGCTTAATGGTTCAAAACGTTCCGGATATGTACCGCGATATGGCTCTTGAGCAGCTTCAAGAAGGTATGGAAGAAGGACTCGAGCGCGAAGATGGCGAAACGGACGAAGAGTACGAACAACGTCGTGATCTAGCTACGGGCCAAGTCGAACAAATTGCCGACCTTATTCAAGGAATCGACGAGCTTACCTTTGGGGTACAGATTGGTTCGCATATCAAGAGTGCTTACTTTGATCTCAGCATGACCGGTGTTGAGGGAACTGATCTTGGCGAAGCCATGAATGGCTACAACGACGTCACAACCGACTTGGCAGGCTTCCATAATGCGGATGCGGCTATGTCAATTCTTGGTGCGGTTAACAACTCACCAAAGATGATTGAAAAACAACGTGACCAATTGGAGCTCACGTTTGAAACACTTCAAAATCAAATGGAACGTGCCATCGAAGAAGAGATGGAAGATCTTTCGACCACCTGGAAAGAAGCTCTCAAATCTGCTGGTGCCGATCTATTGGCCGCGTACAAAGACTTGGCTTTTGCTGAAAAGAGCGACATAGGTGGTAACATCACCGCTGGTGAAGGAAGCTGCAACGGCGTCTTCGCCACAACCCATAAGTCGCCTGAAAACTTGATCAACGCTCTGAAGAAGATTGAAGCAGCTCAAGCCGCTGATCCTCTGCCTGGCGATGCCTTCCCAAGCTTCAAGTGGGATGCTGACAAGCATGGCGAGGTAGCGCTTCATCACATTGTACTTGTACTACCTGATGAAGCGGAACTAGATGATCTCCGCAAAGTCATTGGCGATCAACTTGAGTTCACTCTTGGTGTTGGTCCTGAGCACGTCTATGCCGCTTTCGGAGATAGCCGTGACGAGAAACTAAAGAAAGCAATCGATGACTCTGCTTCGAAGGCTGGCACAAAGCTTGATCCGGCCATGGAGATGTTCATCGCTGCGAAGCAAATCTATGCATTCGTTGAACACTTCCTCGACGAAGAAGATTTGGCCGAATTCGAAGAAAAGACTTTAGGTGTTGCTGAGATCGATGCTGAAAAGGACCACTTGAAAATTACGGTAGGCGGCATAGAGAATGGCTTCCGTATTCGCTACGAAGCCGAAGAATGGATCTTGCGTGCGATTGGCAAAATTGCCTCGACAGCCGCTGAAGCTCAAATGCAAGGATTCTAAACGAACCCTTCACCGCCGCTGGTGGTCGTATTTACCGATTGGGCCTGTCGTAAATATCTTTTACGACAGGCCCTTCTTATTGGTCCCTCTTTTCCTGCTAGAATAAGACACCTCGCTGACAACTTGCCTTAACGAAGCCTTCCGACGGTATGCTCCCTCCCACGCTCACCACCTTTGCCGGTCAATCGCTCCACGAACTAGCCAATCGGTTTGGTACGCCCTGCTACGTATACGATGCGGAGAAGATTCTTTCGCAGATCCAAAAGCTAAGCCCATTCGATACGATCCGGTACGCCCAAAAGGCTTGCTCAAATATTGCGATTCTTGATCTTGTCCGTCGTGCGGGAGTCAAAGTCGATGCGGTCAGTGCGGGTGAAATCCTCCGTGCCCTAGCAGCCGGTTATCAAGCAAGTCCGCAAGATCATGAGTCAGGCGCCCATCCTGATATCGTCTTCACCGCGGACCTTTTCGACCAAGAAGCTCTCGAATTAGTTGTTAAGCACGATTTGTATGTCAACTGTGGATCAATCGACATGATTGACCAGTATGGCGAGCGATGCCAGCAACTTGGGCGCAAACGTGGCATCATGCTACGCATCAATCCTGGCTTTGGACACGGACATAGTCAGAAGGTGAACACTGGTGGTGAAGGTTCAAAGCATGGTATCTGGCATTCACAAATCGCCGAATGCCGCGAACGCGCTGAGCACCATGGACTTTCAATCACCGGCATTCATATGCACATCGGTTCGGGCACAGACATGCAGCATCTTAGCCAAGTCTGCGATGCCCTGGAGCAAGCGGCAATTGATGCCGGCAATTCCGTGACAACAATCTCTGCCGGTGGCGGCTTACCAACTCCCTATCGCGGCGACGAAGATCCTGTCGATATTGCTGGCTATTACAACCTTTGGAATGAGACCCGTGAGAAGTTAGCAGCCAAGTTCGGTCATCCGGTCAGCCTCGAAATTGAACCAGGGAGATTCCTAGCCGCCGAGGCAGGCGTCTTGCTAACCGAAGTCCGGGCCGTAAAAACTATGGGATCTACGCCTTACTGTTTGGTTGATGCGGGCTTCAACAATTTGGCACGCCCAGCCATGTATGGTGCTTACCATCCCATCAGCCTTTGCCCCGCCGACCAAGAACCCCGTGAAGAGGCTGAATACGTCATTGCTGGCCCGCTTTGTGAGTCGGGCGACATCTTCACGCAGACCGAGGGAGGCTTTGTTGCCAAACACCCACTTCCCGAGCCAAAAGTTGGCGATCGGCTCGTTATCGGCTGTGCGGGCGCTTACGGTTACACCATGGCGAGCAATTACAACTCAAAGCCATTGGTTGCTGAAGTGCTCGTCCAAGATGGCACGGCACATCCGATCCGTACACGGCAGTCACTTAGCTCGCTATTTGCCGACGAATCGATACCTGGACAGTAGGTAATGGTCGATGCGGGGGAACAGCTGGTCCGATTCTTACGGTTTTATCGGAGAGAATCCCACGTGTTTGTTTAGGTAAAAAATAACGGGTACATAAACTCCACGGGATGGGCCGATCTTGGTATCCTAGTAGGCCTTGTCTACGCAGTCTCTCCCCGATGATTCAAAAAGCGGCGATCCACGACGTGAATATCCTTTTTGCTACGACTGAAGCGGTCCCCTTCTGCAAAACTGGTGGCCTTGGCGATGTTTGCGGTGCTTTACCTTTGGCCCTTGAGAAGCTCGGCTTAAGGCCTACGTTGATCATGCCCGCTTTCCGTCATACGTTCCAATCGGGCAGGCGTATTGATCCAACCGGGATCCGCTTTGAAGTTAAAGTCGGCGAACACATGGTGGCGGGTGAATTCCTGCGGAGTACGCTCCCAGGGAGTGAAATTCCTGTCTACCTTGTTGAACAAGATTGCTATTTCAATCGCGAGCAACTCTATCGAGAAACCGATGGTGATTATCGTGATAATAGTGAGCGGTTTATCTTCTTCAATCGCGCAGTCATTGAAGCGATTAAGCTGATGAAACTAAAACCAGATGTGCTGCATTGTCACGATTGGCAAACGGGCATGCTGCCGGTTTATCTCAAGACAACTTGTGCCGATGACCCTACCTATCAAGACATCGCTACCCTATTCACGATCCATAACCTCGCCTACCAAGGAAACTTCTGGCACTGGGATATGGACCTGACTGGCCTTGGTTGGGAACACTTCAACTGGGCTGAGCTTGAATTCCATGGCCAATTGAACTTCCTGAAATCGGGCCTCGTTTTTTCAGACAAAATCAACACAGTCAGTCCGCGCTATGCAACCGAGATCCAATCCCCGCCGATGAGTTGCGGCTTGGAAGGAGTTCTCGGGCATCGTGCAAACGATCTTAGTGGCATTCTCAACGGTGTTGATTACGACGCTTGGAACCCAGCAACCGATACGATGCTCAACTTTGATCTTGGTGCAACGAACTTCGATGCAGCGAATTTCGAAACGGGTAAAGCCAACTGCAAACGAGCTTTACAACGTGAGCTTGGACTACCAGAACGCGACGATGTCCCTATGCTTGCAAGCGTTGGACGCTTGGCTGACCAAAAAGGGTTTGACCTTATTGCCGAATCCTTACCCCGCTTCGCTGAAGAAGAGGACATGCAATGGGTCATGCTAGGCACCGGGGAACGGCACTACGAGGATCTGCTTCGTGAAATCTCGGCAAAGTACCCCGAGAAGGTCGCCGTCCGTATCGGCTTCTCGAATGAACTTGCCCACCGCATCGAAGCAGGGACCGACATGTTCCTCATGCCAAGCCGTTACGAGCCATGCGGTCTGAACCAGATGTACAGCCTCAAATATGGTGCTGTCCCCATCGTCCGAGAGACAGGTGGCTT
This sequence comes from Botrimarina sp., assembly GCA_965263145.1. GTDB lineage: Bacteria > Planctomycetota > Planctomycetia > Pirellulales > Lacipirellulaceae > CAYGQU01. The sequence goes on along the minus strand of OZ253585.1, from coordinate 3,151,186 downwards.
GGCCGATACGATTACCAATGCTTGGGACGAAACGCTCAAAGATGGCACTGCGAACGGCTTCTCCTTCGCTGATACGTCAAGCTATGCCCTTAGCTTATCGATTGAAAGAGCTTGCAAAGCCTATGCGAACAAAGAGGTCTGGCACCAAATTGTTCGAACCGGGATGCTACAGGATTGGTCCTGGGATCGAAGCGCGGTAGAGTACGCCAAGCTATACGAAGCAACCTGCCAAGCTGTAAGTCAAACTTCCTTACTGGAAGACCAATCCAATTAAGTCGGGCCAAAACTATCGGGCCCCCAGCCACAAGGACCTGAACCATCGACCCGCAATCTAAGCCGAGCCGATGGTGCTTCGACCCGCTCACTGGGCGACGAGTCCGCATTGCTCCAGGCAGATCGGAACGTCCGAGCGATCTTCAAAAGGATGGCTCGACCGCTTCAAAGGGAATCCTTAAGCGTTGTCCTTTCTGTCGTGGCAACGAAGCAGATACGCCAAACGAGCTAGACCGGTTGCCAGCAGATGGCAAGAAAGATGCTCCAACCTGGCAGGTGCGTGTCGTTCCGAATCGTTATCCAGCATTTGAGTTACCCGATGGTGCTCATGAAGTGATCATCGAGTCTCCCGAGCACACAACGCGTTTCACCGATCTCGATCCCAAGCAATCAAGCCTGGTCATGCAGATGTGGGCTCGTCGCATTGCTTACTGGCGAAACGAATCGAGCAAAGAGTACCTCCTGCTATTCAAGAACGAAGGACTCGCAGCAGGGGCATCTCTTGAGCATATCCATAGCCAATTCACTGCCATGGACTTCATGCCGGACGATCTCCAGGCGATGTGGACTAAGCTGTCGCATGATCCAAAGGCAAACCAACCAACGGAAGAACAGCTCATTGCTGGCGGCTCTTTGTTCCAGGCCATTACGCCCCTTGCCCCGCGTGCCGCTTATGAAACGTGGATTATGCCTACAGCAAGCTGCAACATCCCGTTCGAAGCCCTTGCTGAAAACGACGCTGCTGCGAAAGAACTGTCGGACTTGCTACAAACATTTTTGAAGCTCATCCAATCCGCTGCCAGGACAAGGAGCTACAACTTGGTCCTGCAAATCGCCCCAAACTCTAAGGCCACGACCCTTGGCCCCTGCTGGTGGATCGAAATCGCCCCTCGCAGCGCCTCTTTGGCAGGCTTTGAATTAGCCACAAATTGGCGAATTAACGCTGTTTCACCGGAAGTGGCGACAGAAACTTTACGAAAAAACTACCTTCAGACAGTTGCGAACCAATCTGTCTCCGAGGAGTCTGATAGCGAGGTTTTACCGGTCAGATAAGAAGCGTAACCGAGGCGTAGCCTGCCGGTCGATTCGCTTACGGGATTCCATTTACGCAGGTTCCGCAAAATACTCCCCTGCCAACACGTGGACGAACCGTGCCAAACTTCGGTAGGATACCGCATGCATCGGTTTGGCAAACTTTGACAAACGCTTCGCTTGTCACAAGCCGATAACAAAATCCGCCAAGTGAGTTGTTACCCCTCATGATTGGCTACCATCAAACCAGCGCGACGATTAGCAACACTATGAGCCAACCACTTCGGCTAGTTTTGGTCCTCCACAATCACCAACCCATTGGTAACTTCGATGGTGTTTGCGAGCAGGCCTATCAAGACAGTTACTTACCGTTTCTTGATGTCTTTGAGAGATTCAATCTCCCTATTGGTTTGCACACCAGCGGTTCGCTGATGGAATGGCTAGCCAAGCATCGGCCCGAGTACTTGCACCGCTTGGCACGCCTAGTTAGTGAAGGGCGCATCGAGATCCTCGGTGGTCCATTCTACGAGCCGATCATGACCATGATCCCTGCCCGTGACCGCATTGGCCAAATCCGTAGCTACACCAAATGGTTGACGGATAATCTCGGTGCAAATGTGCGCGGCATGTGGATGCCAGAACGAGTATGGGAGCAGTCACTCACCAAGGACATCGTCGACGCCGGCATGCAGTATACGATTCTTGATGACTTTCACTTCAAGAACGGTGGCTGGCGCAACGATCAACTTCATGGATACTACGTCACAGAAGAAGACACACGCATCCTGTCGGTCTTCCCAGGCAGTGAGCACCTACGTTACACCATCCCGTTCCAAGAGCCTCACGAAACAATTGAACATCTGCGACATGTCGCTTCGGTTCAACCGAACGCCATTGTTCTATTTGGTGATGATGGTGAAAAGTTCGGCACCTGGCCTGACACGAAAGACCACGTCTACAAAAATGGCTGGTTAAACCGATTCTTTGAAGCCCTACAAGAAAACAGCGATTGGCTGAAGGTTACCACACCTAGCGAAGCGCTCGACAACGTCCAACCACTCGGCAAGGTTTACATTCCCGAGGGAAGCTATCGTGAAATGACCGAGTGGGCTCTACCTGCCGATCAACAAAACCTGTTCCATGATGCGAAACACGATCTGGAAGACTCTGGCAACTGGGCTGGTATCGAACCATTTGCGCGTGGTGGTTTTTGGCGAAACTTCAAGGTTCGCTACCCTGAAACGGACCACATGTATTCACGTATGCAAATGGTTAGTCGCCGACTTGCTGCATCCGTGGCTGAATACCAAGCTTCGCATGACGAAAGCCAAAGCCAGCCGTTTAGCGATGCTCTTACTGAGCTTTATCGTGGGCAATGCAACTGTAGCTATTGGCATGGTGCGTTTGGCGGTGTTTACTTGCCTCACCTACGTCACGCGATTTACAACCACTTAATTGCCGCTGATAACCTTATTGATGATCTAGCGGGGCGTGGTCTTGGTGAGGGAGCCCAACAATGGGTTGAACTCGACACGGAGGACTACAACCTCGATGCACGCAATGAAGTACGACTCGCATCGAACCGTTTGGTTACCTTCCTCTCGCCGAGCAACGGCGGTGAGCTTTACGAGATCGATGTCCGTTCGATTTGCCTCAACCTGGGGGCAACTCTTGCACGTCGTGAAGAAGCTTACCACCGAAAGGTCCTTGCGGGGCCTAATGCCGCAGGTGACGATGTTGCCAGCATCCACGACCGAGTCGTCTTCAAGCAAGAAGGTCTCGACCAACTCTTGCAATACGATGCACGTGAGCGTAACAGCTTGGTTGACCACTTCTACGATCTTGACGTCTCGCGTGATGCAATCATGCGTAACGAGGCTCGTGAAGCGGGCGACTTTGTCGGTGCTGCCTACGAAGCAAAGCTACGCCGTAAAGAAGATCGCATGCAGGTACAGTTCGTTCGTGATGGCCATGTCGATGGCGTTCCAGTCCGTATCACTAAGGGCGTAACCCTTGAGGCAGGTAGTGATACGCTTGAGATTGCTTACCTGATTGAAGGACTGCCAACGGATCGTCCAGTGCATTTCTCAACTGAATTCAACCTAGCTGGCTTACCAGCCGGTGCCGATGACCGGTACTTCTACACCGGCAGCCACGAAAATGGCCTTGGTGATTTGGGTACTCAGCTTGATCTGCACGATGTCACCTCACTCCATTTGATTGACAATTGGCTCGGCATCGACGTTGGCCTCGAAATTGACAAGCCAACCTCGATCTGGACTTACCCGCTTTCAACGGTCAGCCAATCCGAGGCAGGCTTTGAATTGGTAAACCAATCGGTCGTGGTCCAGCCACACTGGATTTTACAAGCCGATGCACATGGACGTTGGAGTACCACCCTTCGTCTTTCAGCCGACACCTCTGTAGCGGAGGGACGTGCCAAGCAGTCGCAAGGCGAAATGGCATCCGTCTGATTGGGGTCATCCCGAATAGCTGGCCGTGCCAATTCGTGGCTGTCTAATTGGCGCTGGTCGTTTAGAATGGTTGTATGACTCCATTCCTCGTAACCTTTTGGCACATCATGCTTGAGCTGGCACCTTGGCTGCTGCTCGGGCTTGCTGTGGCAGGCGCCATGGAAGTTGTACTGCCTGAAGGTTGGGTGCAAAAGCAACTCCGTGGCCGCGGTGGTGTTACCAAGGCGGTCCTGTTTGGTATTCCGTTGCCACTCTGTTCATGCTCCGTCATCCCGGTTGGCCTCAATCTAAAGAAACCAGAAACAGGTAGCGGCCCAGCGGTTGGGTTTCTCATTAGTACGCCACAAACCGGCATCGATTCGATCTTTGTAACTGCCTCAATGCTCGGCTGGCCTTTTGCACTATTCAAAATGGCCACCGCTTTAGTAACAGGTGTCCTCGGCGGCTGGATTGAATCGGCAATCGAAGAAAATGAACTGAAGGACAAGGACTGGGAACTTCCTGAAAGTATGCCAAGTTCATTTACACCATTATCGGTGATCGAAGAGGCCCCTGCTGAAGAACCCCATACGCATCAATTGCCTCACCAATCGGTCTTCGTCAGAGCGTTCTTGCATGCTGAAGTCATGATGTTTTCAATCTACAAGTGGTTGATGGTCGGTGTTGTAATCTCCGTGCTTCTAACCCTTTGGCTTGACGGCCAACCGCTCGACAGCTTGTCAGGCCACAGCTTGCTAGTCGCGATGTCTATTGCCTTGGTCATCTCACTCCCTTGGTATGTCTGTGCAACCGAGTCAGTTCCCATAGCTGCCGCTCTCGCCGTTGCGGGCTTACCGCTAGGAGCAATCATGGTCTTTTTAATGGCTGGCCCAGCAACCAACATGGCGACCATCGGTGCCCTTTGGCGCGGTCTCGGCGCCCGATCAACGATTGTCTATCTAATAACGATTATCGTAGGTAGCTTTGCCGGCGGACTTCTTTTTGAGATGCTAGGAGTTGGCATGAAGAGTGTCATCTCGCTCGATCCTCACGCCGGTCACGACCACGGCCACGGAGGAGGCACCATCGGCACCATCTGTGCCGTGCTAATGATGCTCTGGTTGATGCGGCTTGTTTGGTTGGACTACTCTGGCAAAGGTCATACGCATTCCGCGCATGACCATCACTGAGGCTGATCAACTTTTTTTGATCGGTTAACTCCTTAATTCAAAGAGAGTTAGCGATTTGCTGCCTTACGATTCCAGAAATCCGTCCAGAAACCGATTGCACGACTTGGCCGATTAGGTAGACTCACAAGCCGTGTGTTGGTGGTTCGTCATTGCAACAGTCGCAAGACGGACGTAACAGGGAACTCCGGTGTAATTCCGGGACGGCCCCGCCGCTGTAACCGAGCTCACGACGCTAGACATTCTTGTTGCACTAGGGCTGATTACCCTTCCATGTGCGATGCCATTGCTGCTTTCGCTAGCTAACCGCAAGCAAAGCCGCGAGAAGGCCCGTCTAGCCAGTCGCTCGGGAGTCAGAAGACCTACCAGCACGTTGCATGTGATGCGATCGAGGGAATTGCTTCACGTCGTGTAGTTGCTGTGCTATCCGCTTTGCTATTTGTATTCCAATCATCAGGTTGGAAACAACTGCATGGGCGTGTTCCGGCCTGACACCTTGGCTTACGAATGCCAATTCCATTCAAATCTTCGAACAAGGCAAGAGGCTTTACGCTTGTTGAGTTGCTGGTGGTAATTGCCATCATCGGTGTTTTGATTGCCTTGCTACTGCCAGCAGTCCAAGCTGCCCGCGAATCAGCACGTCGCACCAGTTGCACGAACAACTTACGTCAGATCGGCTTGGCCTTGGTGAATCATTCACTCACTGAGGAATCACTTCCGGTCGGTTGTGAAGGCTGCAATGGATTTGGTGGCAAGATGACCTCTTGGTTAACGCACCTTCTTCCCTACCTAGAACGTCAATCACTTGCTGATCAATATGATTTTGATATAGCTGCCTACACAGCTTCCAATCGACAAGTTTCAATCTATATCGATGAATTCATCTGCTCTAGTGAACCCTCTAATAAACTTCATGAAACCAGCAAGCTTTGGAAAGATTGCTCGTACACCGACTACGGTGGTTCATTTGGCGTCGAAGGAATAGAAATCCAGGACGAAGATGGCGGCATCCCTGTCGAGTACCTTGGCGTCTTGATTTACGGACGACCGGTCAGTATTCGCGAAATTACTGACGGGACATCCAAGACGATTGCAGCGGCTGAACTGCTGAATCGTCGCGGACATGAGAACGTTTGGACCAACGGTAATAATCTCTTTGCTCAAGAATCAACAAAGCCCATCAATTCGCCGGGCTTGCACGATGAGATCGGTAGCCCGCATCCTGGCGGTGCTCTTGCCGTCTTTTGCGATGGGCACGTTGAATGGCTCTCAGAAACGATGCCGCAACAAGAACTCATCGCGATGCTAACCAAAGCAGGCGAGGAGGTGCTTCCATGAAATTTTTGATGGCAATCATCTTGTCGCTCTTTAGTAGTATTGCAAGTGCCTCGGTCACCTCGTTTGAAGACATCCAATTCTGGGCTGGCGAAGGATCCAATCGTGCAGCCTTAGCCATTGATTGGTTTGGCGATAACGCAACCGATACCGCACTTGTTTGGGGCTACCGCTGGAATGGTTCAGCGACAGGCGAGCAAATGCTCCGAGGCGTCCTGGCAGCCGATGACCGGCTCTTTGCTAAGCTCAGCACGAGTGGCACTTTTGGCATCGCGACCTACGGCCTGGGCTATGACGAGAACGACGACTCTCTGTTCGAACTCGATGATAACACGTCGTTCAATGGCAACGGCATCGCAATCACAAGCCCCTCGGACGGCGCAGAAGCAATCGACTCCGCCGATCGATACCGTGAAGGTTGGTCATTCGGCTACTGGCATTACGGTTTTTCCAGTAGCGGTCCTGGTGGCTGGATTTCTTCTGGATCTGGGCCAACCGATAGAGCGCTCTCCGATGGCGACTGGGATAGTTACGCCTTTGCAACGACACTCAACAATGATGAGTTTGCCGAAAACTTAATCGCCGCCCTGCCCGGCTCACATCCGGGTGACTTCAACGGCGACGGCACGGTTGATGCAGCTGACTACACCGTCTGGCGCGATGGCCTTGGCACCACCTACATTCAAGATGATTACAACACTTGGCTAACGAACTTCGGCAGCACAACAAGTTCCTCCGCAAGCTCAAGTCAAGCACAAACGATCCCCGAGCCTGCGACGGCAGTGCTCTTATTCTTTTTTCTTGTGATGCATCTTTCAATCGCATGGCCAGCTTTTGGAAGACGGATTACAAATTTCCCCTCCTTAGAAAAGGTGAGCTAGGGAGGATTGAAGACTCACTATTTGCTTCAACTCTACTAGCATCAATTTCAACCTAGATTTAAACAACGAGAGACTCATGAAAACGAACCTTCTACTAACCCTTGTTTACCTTGGCCTAACCTGCGCAGCCGTTGCTGCGGATCCATGGGCTGACAATATTGTTAATTACACACCAGGAGCTGATGTTCCAAGTGTCTTCGGAAGTGATCCTCCTGTTTACTTTACCAATTCATCAGCCTCTCTTGGCGAACCGACCCGAGCAACCGGTAGCTCAGCAACTTCTCCTTGGTCTGGTCCTTATTTAGTTGATGATATTGTTTCTATCGGTAGAGGGGGAAGTCTAACCGTCTCGTTTGACGAACCCGTAACCAATGACCCCAACAATCCTTACGGTATTGACTTATTAGTATTCGGCAACGCATTTCTATTAGTCGATGCCGCTTGGCCATACCCTGCTGATGCCGAAAACAGTGGTGTCGTTGCTGCCGAGAATGGTTTGATCTCAATCAGTGATGATGGAATTAACTTTGTTGACGTAACCGATGTCTTTGCTGATGGTCTGTACCCAACCAATGGTTACGCTGATTCGGTTGGTCATTTTCCCCAAGTTGGTAGTGTTTTGTCTGACTTTACTAAGCCAGTCAATCCTTCGCTTGATATCACCGGACTAACTCCGGCAGAAACCTATGCTGCTTACAACGGCTCAGGTGGTGGCGCTGGTGTTGACATCGGTGCCTATGGATTTAGCGAGATCAGCTACGTAAAGATTAGCGCAGCTATCGATGCTGAATTTATACCAGAAATCGACGCTTTCGCAGACGTGGCAGCTGTTCCCGAACCAACGTCGCTACTAATCTTGCTAGCTGCGTTGCCATTCGTTGCTGCTAAAAGAAACTAAACCGTCAAATCAATCGGCCCCGGCGGTTCATCGTTAGCTTTGTCGTCGGGCTCGGTTGGTTGAGAAGAATCTTTCGGATCGACATCTTGATTAGGCACCCGAACAGGCTGCTCTGGTTTTACCAGGGCGGCCTGTTCTCGTTTACGACGTTGCTTCGGTAAGTTAAGAGAATAAAACCACACACAAAGGGTGGTCGTTGCAGTTATTAAGTAGAGGAAACTCAGATGTCCAAAAATAGAATTGATACCTCCGAAGATACGACCAAAACTAAGCTGCATCCCACCATCTGAGAAAAGATAATCAAATACTACCATTCCAAATAATATTACGACGGGAACAACTACAATAAGACGTCTCCAATTAGTGCCTTTAACCAAATAACCTAACAACAAGACAAATGTTACTTGAGGAACTAATGCTTTCACAAAGAGATTTACTTCCTCCCAATCAAAGTTTTGAGTGACCAAGACACCAAAAATAACTGACACAGTTGTCATTATCTGGAGAAGATCGAGGGTTTTGTAGTGTCTCTTGAAGGTGAACTTAACCAGCACTGTTACTACATAGGTAGAGAATGCGAGCTTAATAGCGTAGTCTGAACTAACAATTGGTTGTCTACCTTCAAAATATTCAAGTAGGAGGAGCAATGAGATTATCGCCACAGAAGAAAGCATCCGTGTGCCATAACCTCGTAGCGAGCTACTCGTCCAAATGCCAAGTAAGTAAGACTGAACAGCGATAAATCCAAGGAAGCAGCTACCTTTGTAGAGGCCATCCGAATCAACAATAAATCCACCGATATTCGTATAGGAAAGGTAGACAAAAAGTACATCCAACGCCAATGTCGCCAATAACAAAAACGGCAGCAACGGATGCCGCCGGGTCATCACCCAGCAGCGTCTCGCAAATCGGCGGAGTGGGTTCTTTAGGAACATCCTCCTATCTTAGTCGATTTCCTTGACGCTCCACGTTGCAGTATTCTCTTTTTCAAGCGACAATAGTAATCATCATTCCCTATTCATCCTCGCAATCCGCCTGACCTGATACTAGCCGTGTCCGATTCACCGCTCCGTGAAAAGTGCTGTACGCTTGGCGAAACGACTGCCGGCGATCCTTCACACTTTATGATTGATCGAGCGATGCGAGAATTGGGCCTCGATTGGCGGTATCTTTCGTTTGAAGTTCCGCACGAGCGGCTAACTGAGGCACTTACTGGGGTCGATGCCCTGGGCTTGCGAGGGGTGCGACTCTTGGGGAACTATTGCAACGAAGGGAAAGCAGCTCCTGGTCGAACCGAACGGACCAAACGGACCGGCCGGATTACGCACCTAACGCGCCATGATGGGGAACTGCAGGGAGACGATTGCACAGGCCCAGCGTTGATCGAAGCACTTGGAACGAAATTCGGCGAATCAGTTTCTCCTCGTGGAAAACAAATCATTATTCTTGGGGCAGGTGGTTGTGCCGCTTCGGTCATCGACGTTCTCGTCGAACAACAAGCGAGCACCATTTACGTCGCTGACAAAAATCCTGAAGGGTCGGCTGCCTTAGTATTGGCTGCTCGTGAGTTTGCCGAACAGGCGAGACTCGAAGAAGGTGAAGAGCCTACACAGGTTGAGCAACTCAACCGAGATTCCAACTGGCTCGAACTGCCTGAAGCATCCGACTGGATTATCTCAACTGCTAGTTGGCCAAAGGAAGAAAACCAAACGGTTGCCGACCAAATTTCAACCGAGTTGCAAGAAGGCCAACTGCTTGTCGATATGGGCGTCGGCTCGAGCCGCTCGCCGTTGCTCTTAGTTGCCGAACATCAAGGCTTAATGATACTTGATGGTGTTTCCGTCATGGTTGCCGAAACCGCATTGGCACTTGAAGCATGGACCGGTGAATCGATCGATCGCGAACCGTTGCGCGACTCAGCAGAAGAGTTTTTGGGAATTTGATCTTAGCCCGGATGTATCTCCTCTATGCAAGGCCTCTTCATTACTGGTACTGGGACCGAAGTTGGTAAGACTTATGTTACCGCATTGATAGCCAAACAGTTAGTTGCTGCTGGAGTTCGGGTTGGTGTCTACAAACCGGTGGCAAGTGGATGCCGTGCTGAAGGTGGACGCGTTATTGCCGACGATGCTGAGTCGATTTGGGAGGCGGCCGGCAGACCGGAGACGATTGACTTGGTCTGCCCACAACGATTCATGGCCCCACTTGCTCCGAATCGGGCAGCGGCTGAAGAAGGTCGCGTGGTTGACTCGGACTTGATGCGGAGCGGAGCTTTGGCTTGGCGCGATAAGTGTGACATACTGCTCGTCGAAGGAGCAGGTGGATTGATGTCGCCGCTGGCGGAGGAAGATTTCAACGCTGACTTGGCTTTGGATCTGGGCTTCCCACTGGTGATCGTCGCCGCCAATCGACTTGGAGTCATCAACGACACGCTACAAACCGTTATCACTGCAAGCGTTGTCGCCACGGATAACAAGAACCTGTCAGTCGCCGGCGTGGTGCTCAATGACATCAGCGCTGCAGGTGACCAAAGCCGACAGACCAACGCCGACGAGCTAAGCAAACGGCTTACGACGCCGCTGCTTAGCTGCGTCGGCTGGGATGCCGATTTCGATCAGCAAGTCGATTGGCAATCACTCGCAGGTGATTTGCTTCTAGAAAGCTGATTTCATTGTCCCACGGGGCGAGTCAAAAAGAGTTCCGGCATCGAATCGGATCCCCCGCCCATGTAGACAGGCAAGGTTCCGTTCCATTTTTCAACAGCACGAAGCATGAGCAGTTCAGAGCTGATAGTTTCACGCAGCATCTTCTGCGCTTCAGCTTCAGCGCGAGCCCGAGCGAGTTCAGCCTCAGCAAGTCCTTCAGCTTTCGCCTTCGCTTGCTCAGCTTCAATACGGATTCGATCTAATTCATTCTGGGCACGTAGGGCTGCTTGTTGCGCAACCTGTTTTTGTTCAATCGCTTCGTTAAACTCTCGTGAGAAATTGAAGTCAATAATCGAAAGGTCCGTAGGCAAGATATGTTCATCGGCAAGACGATTCTCAATATCTTGCTGCATCAAGTTCGCCACGTCGGACCGCTTCGTAATCAGTTCTTCTGCTGTGAACTGTGCCGTGGTCGCTTTGATGGTCTCCTGCAAAGCGGGTTGCACGATGGTGTGGGGATACTGCAAACCAAGTTCACTATAAATGGTGCTCGCTTCCGCTGAGTTGATCCGGTAGTTCAACGCGATCTTAGAAGTCACGATCTGGAGGTCTTTACTACTAGCGGTCGCTTCTTCCTCTACCTTTTGAACTCGTGTATCGACTTCGATAATGCGAGTCATAATCGGTACTTTAAAATGCAAACCGGGCTGTATGACTTCCTCTTGAACCGAACCGAAGTGCGTGACGACGCCAACGGTTCCTGGCGGGACCGTCTTTACCCCTTGAGAAATTGTGATGATGAGTGCGAAGAGTAACGCAAGGCCTATCGCAACGGCTGAGTTTTGCATCTTGAACCTCAAGATTCTGGGTGAGGGATTTTAACTGTCTGTTTCAAAGTGTTTCGCTCTTGCAGAGCTGATCTTGGACAGAAAACAGGGTATCTAGAACGTAGTACAGAAGTGTAGCTTATCCCTATAAGATCAGCAGAAAAATCAACACAAACCCAATACAGACAAGGTTTTAGATATTTCCTTCCTTCGACAAATCATCAAAGTCCTCTTTTTCAACGAAATCCCAGAGGCCAACTTCTTCGTCGGTGACGGTTGGATCCATGCCCGCTCGGCGGCGTAAATCGGCCAGGAGATTACGTTCGGTTGAACCTGCTAGGACATTCATCACCAACGTCAGTTCCTTCCCATCAACCAGCTTAACTTTCACGTTTCGCCACTGCTTGTGCTCCGTGCCACTAGTTGATGACATCGAATCTTGGGTGATGATCGAACTAATCTGTGATGTCTTAAATTCTGTCCCTTGACCACGGAATCCATACCAACCTACGCGTGTAGTCCAATGATCGCCAACAATCGTCAACTCACTACACTCTAACCAGCAATTGATCGATACGAATAGAAGGGCTAATGAAAGAATGCCACAAATTAATACGACAAACCATGGAGCACCACTCATCAATAATACAATGGCCACGGTGGTAAAAATCAACATTGCAAACGTCATAATAACAGACATCCCTTTGTTTCTACCCGGCGGCAACGAATAACGAATACTGTCGTTCGACGAAAGATGTTCAACGACAATGCCTTGTTCAGCGAGTAGATGTTGCAATGGAACCGTCTCTTCGTACGAACTCAACGGTTCATCATCAACCTGAAAATTCTCTTCTGAGTCCTCGGTCCAGAAGACGGGCACTTTAAAATCTTCTTTGAAATTGATGCCGGGCATCTCAGCTTCGACGATGAGTTTCCATTTGTAATCAAGCTCCTCGTCAGTGGGAGGTGCATCCGATGGGATTGCAAAGACAATAGGAATACCAACTTTCCCTGGTTCATCCGAAGAGAGCGTCTGAGTTATTATTCGGTCATCCTGCCATCGAATTTTCTCCATCTGACTATCCCCATGGTCAACAGTCTGGGTACAGACAAGCTTGGTGCGTATCGAGGGTGAATTTGCTAAAGATTCCGGAGCAACCACAACACCAGTCAGTCGACCGCCAACAACTCCTGACACACTACCCATGCGGAAAACCGACTTGCCATTTTTTTGAATCCTGAGCCAGAAATAAACGCAGTAGCCAATCATCGATATGCCGACGAGTGGGAATAGCAAGACGAACAACTTTACCCACCAAGGGTTATCGTCTTCGTCAATTAAAAGTACTAAAGCGATGGGAAAAGCGATTGCATTCCACATGAGAGTAAATGCCGCCATTCCGTAGAAGCTCTTTTTAAAATCAGATTTTATGACACCTTGCTTCCAATCCTCTTGCCAAAGCCAAGGTTTGTCAGGGTTTGCTTTGATTAGCTTCTTCTGTTTTTTGTTAAACCTATGTACGAAGGCAGAACCTATGATCATGCCGTAACCAAATATTCCAAACGCCAAGACGAAAGGCGACATCATCAAGATCATCGTCAGACGAATTGTTCGGTCGAGCAGCGACTCACTCGGATTATTTGGGTTCACATAACAATCGACTGGCTTCTTTTTATTCTTAGCTTTCTTGAGCCTTTTAAAAATTTCGTTGTGATAGGACTTGAAGCTATCACGTTCTTCATACAGAGCGACTTTATCTGAATCGTATGTGTCGCCCTGATAGTTGTAACGGTAAGATGCGACAACTTTGTAAGTTGAGTTTCCGTCACTACGATGTTCATCTAGTTTGGCGCTAATCACTTTGGCAGGCACGGTCTCCCATGATTGTGCTTGGTAACCAAGCCAAACCATCGAGAGAAGTTCATAGGCAAAGAAGGTGGCAATCGCCGCAAAGGGAAGTCCAAACAATGCCATACAACCTGCCCCAGCAAGGTTGTTTGACTTCTTTGGAGAAATGACTGTCCTCGATTCCCTTGAACCCATAACTTCTCTCAAACGAGGCTGCAAAATCAGACTGAACTAATGAATAGCCTGTAGGCGGAGCCATCGAGCCCCATGGTGACAATTACGATAATCATCCCCCAATTCGTCGAGAAGTCCACTTTCTTGGCTGCAAAGCCGGTTAAGCAAACAAAAAAACCCCAGGCTCATTGCTGAACCTGGGGCTTCTGGGTCATTTCTGATTGTCTTCAAAGATTAGTCGAGGAAGCCTACTAGCTCAGCACTTCGGCTTGGCTGTTGCAGCTTGCGAACTGCTTTGGCTTCGATCTGACGGATCCGCTCACGGGTCACTTTGAAGATGTGTCCGACTTCTTCAAGTGTGTAGCTGTAACCATCGCCAAGGCCGTAGCGGAGCTTGATGATTTCGCGTTCGCGATAGCTGAGTGTCTTGAGGACATCAACAATGCGGCCGCGAAGCATCTCTTGAGCTGCACCGATAGCTGGGCTCTCGGCTCCGTTGTCCGGTAGCAAGTCACCAAACTGGCTGTCTTCGCTATTGCCAACGGGACGGTCGAGGCTGATTGGATAACGGCTCATGGCTAGTACGCGACGAGCTTCTTCGATCGTACAGTCAGCCGCCTTGGCGGTCTCTTCGAGGGTTGGTTCACGACCAAGCTTTTGAAGCAACGTACGCGAAACGTTTCGAACGCGGCTCATGGTTTCGACCATGTGAACCGGGATACGAATCGTACGGCTTTGGTCAGCCACGGCACGAGTGATCGCTTGGCGAATCCACCAGGTGGCGTAAGTACAGAACTTAAAGCCGCGGCGGTATTCAAACTTATCGACCGCACGCATCAAGCCAGCGTTACCTTCCTGGATCAGATCTAGGAAAGAAAGGCCACGGTTACGGTACTTCTTGGCGATCGAAACCACCAAGCGAAGGTTACCTTCGGAAAGACCACGCTTGGCACGTTGGTATTCGGTATGAACGTAGTTCAGCTGACGAACTCGGTTATTGAGGCTCGTTGGAGTTTCTTGCAGAGCTCGCAGTAAAGCACGGTATTCCTGGATAACGGGCTTACGCTCTTCGATCGGACGACGACGCTTCTTCATGTCGGCCATTTGCTGACGCAATTGGGCAACACGGTCGTTGAACTTGTGAAGCTGGTCGATCATCGGCTCAATGCGCTGGGTACGCAAGCCGAGCTCTTCGATTAATAGAACCGCACGGCAACGACGGCGGTCGAGACGTTTCCAGGCCGCTTTGCGTTCAGCTGACTTGGCTGACTTGCTGGTTGCAACGCGATAATCTTCCGTATTGCGATCAAGCAAGATCGACAACGTACGGAGGTTATGTGGCAAGCGTCCCAGGATCTGCTCTTTTTCAAGACGGTCAGTTACCGAAACCTGGACGGTGCGGTCAAACGGAAGCTCACCACGGTGAACTCGTTCAAGAACCTTCACGGCACTTCGCATGACGTAATCGCAGGCTAGCAGCTTGCGACGAAACGCGGTGCGAGTTTGCTCAATACGACGAGCGAGACAGATTTCTTCTTTACGTGTAAGCAGCGGAATCTCACCCATCTGTGTGAGATACATCCGCACGGGGTCGTCCGACCAAGTGTCGGTATCGCCAAGCAGGGACTCCTCGTCGGAGTCCTCTTCGCTGGCTTCAAGTTGGCTGCCAACAGCGGCCACAAGATTCTCTTCGTCAGACTCGTCTCCCATGCCTGGGGCTAGGGATTGGACAACATCAGGGCTGACGTTGGTGTCTTCGGATATATCATGATCAATAATTGCGTCGTACAACTCGTAGCTCCTACCTAGTTTTCTAGCTGGTTCGCCAAATTAGGAAGTGGTCGTATTAGGTAAAGATGGCGGGCCTTTGAGGCTGCCTATATGTAAAACCTGAAACTGATGACGGACATTGCTCAGCATGGTGCCGTGCCTCGGTAGGGAGAGGCCACGGTCAGGACCGATGCGTGTGCAAAAGTCTTGCCCTTCGTCCAGGTTGACCTAATCGAATCACACCCCTGATCTTGGTCTAAACCTTTTCGTGGTACCGAATTCTAACACCCCTGCGGTGGTTGACCGTAGTTAGCCAACATTTGGCAAGGGATTACATTCAGGCAAAGTTGTCCGTCACTTCCGCTGAACACGACCTCAGTAAAGTTGAGGCTAACTGTAATGCATCAGGCATGGTCCGTTGCCGACACTCAATGTCATGTCTGTTTGCTGCTGTTATCTAACTACTAGGATAAACAGCCAGCCAACTTGGTTCTGGGGGTAAAAGACGAAATATCTTATCAATTTACACCCACAGAAGTCTTATCCGCCCCGCCTTGGTGAGGGTGCCAATCCGAGGCACCTCCCTGGTCGACCGCCACGTATCGAACTTCCGGAAAAAAATGGGAACGTTCAATCTTAGTTGCAACCTGTTGATCTTCAACGAGTTGCTATGCGTGTAGTGCTGGGTTTTCGGCTAAGCGGTATAGTTCCTCGCTCGTGGGGCGTTTCGCTAATTGCTCAAGCTGGGGACAATTAGCACGCCGCACACGGCCTTCCCGGGGCAAGCTAGACACTACAAGCTGCGTGGGTCGTCAACCAGACAATTGTATCCACTCGGATCGAAGGGTCTAGGCTTAGCTGGAAAAAAAACTGCTTTACTTAGTTTAGACCTTGTGGTACGCCTACCCCCAACTAGGTTAAATGCCCCATACATGGATTCCTTTTCCTAACCGGAATAGTCATCTAGTCAATTAGTTATCAGAACAAACCTATCTATGCTCCCTGAAGCGGCTACCTTTGTTTGTTGATTGGTGTGGCCAGACACCATCCGTAAAACTTGCTGTACAATACGACTAGCTTCCCCCTGCTACTCATACGCATTAAACCCAATTAAAGTTTATTCTAGGAATCTGCTAGCTAGCACCGATTTGAATAACTACAACCAACTCAGCCCCCTGCCAAAACGACTGTGGCCAAATATCTTCTTCAATGCGAATGTGGTGAATCACACGTTATTTCTAATCACCAAGCTGGCAATACCATTGCCTGCAGCTGTGGTAAGGACTTGGTAGTTCCAACACTACGCAATCTTGCCGAGTTGCCTCGTGTTGACGAAGCTGATGACAAACCAAAATCATCCTGGGGCGTCCGCCAAGGTGTCTTTACGGCTGCCCTTTTGGTGGCCCTTCTGCTTGGGGGCGTTGCTGCTTGGTTCCAGTGGCAAACTCCTGCTCCTCCTGAACCGTTTGATGTAATCGCACGCTCTGAGTTCTTTGAAGAAAATGTCGACAAGCTCACAGCAGAACAAGCTTGGAAACTTTGGATGATTGAATTCAAACCGTTAGAAAAGCTGGGCATTCGACAAATGGTCACGCCACAAGATCGATACATTCTTGTTCAGATCACAAAGTGCACCTACTATCGAAACCTTTTCGGCATCGCTGCTGGTTCAGTCTTGGCGGTTGGGCTCTTGGCAACAAGCTTGGTACCAGGATCTCCTCAAGAGTGATTTCTCTCGACAATCTATAGCAACTTATTGAGAAATCGCGTCACGATACATCTTGGCGTAGACCTCAGCGATGCGTTCCGTCGCCAGCCATTCGAAGACAAATTTTCGCCCTTCTTGGCCCCGCTTCTTGGTTTCCTCTTGGTTGTCCAAATATTCCTTAATTGCACGAGCAAAGGACTTGGAGTCGGGTGCTGTAATTTCGGCTCCACCACGCTTAATCTCTGGCCAGATGTCAACCATCGGCGTCGTAATGACGGGGAGCTCGCACGCCATGGCCTCAATCAGAACGATGCCAAAATTCTCTTGCTTCGTTGCTAAAGCAAAGAGATCGCACGCTTGGTATAGCGAAATTTTAGTTTCGCCGCGAACCATTCCAAGAAAATGAACTTGATCTTGGACACCCAATTCAACCGCCAATTTTTCAAGCGAATTCCGATAGGAATCCTCACCGGGGCCAGCCACGATCAGTTCAATCTCATGGTCTTGCTCCTTGAGCCGGCGAGTCGCGTTGATTAGGACATCGATGCCCTTCTTGTGATGCACTCGACTAAGAAAAAGCACTTTAGGTCGATCTGACTTTAAGACAGGTATGGCATCTGTTGCTAACTCGGGACCGGGCAGGCTTCCATAGTCAGCCGTATCGAACCAAAGCGGACAAACCACCATCTTTGAACCAGGACCCCAGAACGAAGCTTGATCCTTTTCCCCCTCGGCGGTGCAGTGGATGCTAGCCGCTTCGTCAAAGAAACGGCGTCCAAACATCATCCAGTAAACTTGTTTCTTGAAATGCCTCTGGTGAAGTGCCCACTCGTCTAGCATCCCATGGGTGCTGATGATGTAAGGCGTCTGCGATTCTTTGGCGTACTTTGCTACACGAAGATTGACGGTATCCCAAATCGTATGCAGATGCACAACATCTGCCTCGTCAATCAACTCCTTAAGGAGCTTTGAGTCCTTTTGGCTAAAATCACCAAACAACATTCCAGGAAGTTTGACTTCGTAAGACTTGGGCTGTCCTGGTTCGCCTTGCTTCCAGGCTTCGGGGACATCAGCGGCATTGCCTGTCACAAGCGTTACACGCCAGCCCGCATCAGCCATGAGGTGACACATATCTAGCACCGCACGGACGACGCCCCCCTTCTCTTCGAGGATTTCATCCACGTAATGGAGAATGTGCGGCTGTTTGGCAAGTTCGCTCATGCGTCCTCGCCTTTCGGTTGGGGCTCTTCACCATAAGCGTGATTGACAATTGGACGCCAGACGCTTGAGAAACGAGAAGCTTCCGCAAGGTACACGAGCTTTCGTGTCGCGTTATCGACAATTGCCACACGTCGGCGGAACCAGCCATCACTGACCAAGATGGTTCTATCTTTCGCTTCGGCCGCCAGCCAAGTCTGCTTCGCTAGTTTAGGGTAGCCAGCAAATAGCTCCTCTGGAGGTACCGGTAACTCTTCCGTACGTTTTGCCGAATCACAGACGACGCAACCCGTTCGGCTTAATCTCGAAGCGGGTACCCAAGATTTACATCGGTCACACTGCCGCATCTCTGACTTAAGTATTCGCTCGCCGGTAAAAGCAAAAGTTGTTAGCAGGTCAGGTGCAACGCGTTTACCGGTCTCGGCACAGGTTTCCAGCTCCTCGGTCGGATATCGCTTGCCGCTGACTTCGCAAATCGCGATTTGCTCGGCAGCAATGATTCGGCCATTGTCGGTCGTTGAAAGATGGAAGGTCTCGACGCCAGTCTGCGGGCAGATGGCTGCGGGCGGCTTCAAGGTTTTCACCCAGCCTTGAAAATCAGTATCAACCGATTCTTCACCGAATTCAAAACGAAGCAAACCTGAGGCACGCCGTGCCCAAACCAACGAAATCGCTCCAACAGGCACTTGCTCCACCAATTGATTTCGGATGGAAAGAACTTTCTCGTCAACTCGGTGGGGGATCTCCTCACAACTAATCGATTGGTCTAGCCCAAGATCATTAATCAACTCCTCAGCAACTTGTTGTCCCGAGGTGTCAAAAAATTGATGAATCAATGTGGAGGATTCGTAATCAGTGGATTCAGCTAGGGTTGTCATTCGCAAGAAAGGGATATCTTCCAGCTGGCATCCTGCCACATGCAGTTTGCCGCCATCTAAGCGATAAGCTGCAAAAAGGCTTTCAGTAATTTCATGTACGGCCAAGGGCTGGCTGCTTGGACGCAGATTGGGGGGCTCTGGTTTCTGATTAATTAAAGAAAAAAGCCCAAGAATCACCTCACGTTCCGAATCGGCTTCCAGCAAAGGTTGTATTTCATCGGTGCTGGGGGTCTCACGCTTTGAGCGTCTCAGGGACCAGCGTCGCCGAATCGTGGATACGGTCGCTTGATCTTCGCCGACAGCTTCATCGAGATGGTCTTTTACAAGTCGATAAGTAGTGCCATCAAACGAAAGAGCGCACCCCAATTGCTCCGCACTCCAAGCGGCAAACTTTGTCCACGACTCGCTATGAGAGGGATCGACCGTGGTTGTGTCAGGGGTGTCCAATGGTTGGTTCTCGGGACAAAAAGCTGAGGGGATCGGCTGTTGATTGATGATGATTCAGCCAACGTATTGGCTATCGGCAGAATCTATCGCTTACGAAGCACGTAAATTACATCCTCCGTAGAACTGTCAATCTCGAGAGGCAACTCTAGGTCGTAGGCAAAATCATGCGT
The DNA here is from genome assembly GCA_965263145.1 of Botrimarina sp. Taxonomy (GTDB): domain Bacteria; phylum Planctomycetota; class Planctomycetia; order Pirellulales; family Lacipirellulaceae; genus CAYGQU01. The sequence goes on along the minus strand of OZ253585.1, from coordinate 3,131,441 downwards.
CGCTGCGACTTCCAACTGAGGGACACGTCCTATCAAATCTTCCATCTGTTTGGCGGTATAAGTCCTAAAACCGGTCTGATCGACAAGCCTAAACGTCTTGCTGGGGGTGTAAACATCGAAACTCATGCCGACGGTCTCCATCCTTTTTCGGCGGTCGAGGTTGATGCTCCACATATGGGAAAGCACACTCAGGTGCCCACGCCGGGCTGCCCAACTCTCTTCGTCCGACTCAGGTAAACCTCGTGGCGGAGTCAGATGAAGGCCCAGGACATAGATTCCCCCCTTTCGAAGAGCGCCTGCTGTCGAGCGCAGATGCCCTTCGGCAGCCTCTTCGCTTGGCAAATGCCGAAAGCTGTTGATGGTGTTAAATGCAGCATCCACCTGCTTCTTCACTCGATAATCAGCCATGTCGCCAACGACGGCGGTCTCTGGAAGTCCATGCCGTCGGAGTCGTTGGTTGCAGAAGGCGACAGCCTTCTCGTTTAAGTCGTTGCCGGCAATCTCATACCCTGACTTTCCGAAACGATACATCAAGCGTCCCGTCCCACACGCGGGCTCGAAGAGTCGCTTCACTTGCTCGCCTTTGGGTAGCTTGGCGTATCGTTCGAAGCAGCCGAGCAAGAAATCGTATTCTGCTTTCCAGTCGGATCCAAAGACCAGATCGTAATACTTTGGATAGTCATAAAGACTGCCAGGAATCGTTTCAGGCATCGAGCTTACGGGGAGATTGACTGTCGGAAATTGTTAAGGAAGAGATCGGAAGTCGCCATACGGGATAAGACATCCGATCGAAGATCGGCTACCATAGTGTACCAGCCATTGGCTTGTTTGACAGTGTATAGGACGAATGACCCAATCTCTCACCCAGGACCTCATGATGAGTGCCATTGAAGATGCGATTTCCCCCCAAGTTCGAGTCATGCAAATCATCCTTGGGGCGATGATTATGAGCGTGCTGGTTTTCATGGCCGTAGTTACGACGGTACTTAAATCGGACGATCCTGCGAGCCTTCCAGATGACAACCCCGTAGCTAATAGCGAGGAAGAAACAGAAAAATCTGAGCCCATACTCAGTTATTTGGGATACGGCTTTGGAGCGATGGCACTTGTTACTTCTTTCCTAGTTGGACCATTGGTAAGAAAAAACATGTTGAACAAAATATCAATGCCACTTGAAAGTCATCTCAATAAGACTGTTGATGCGTACCAAGCAGGATTGATCGCGTCAGCAGCAATTTGTGAAGGTGGTGCCTTCTTTAACCTTATCGCCAACATGATTGATGGCCAGTTTGCCAATCTTGCCATGGCGATCATCCTCTTGTTTGCCATCGCTTCGCTCCTACCAACTAATTCAAGAGTTGCCAACTGGATTGAAGATGCCAGCCGTCTGCGACGTGAACAAGACTCTTTTGCCAACTAGCCCTTGCCACAGCTGAATAATCCCATGGCCGACTTTGACGAAAATCAACTGGCTCTAACTAAAGAGCTTGAACCTAACATAAACCATATGCGGTTCATCACGCTTGGCTTGATCGCATCGCCGGTACTTTTTGCACTCTTTGCTTTTTATGTTCCCATTTTTGAAGTCCAGGCGAGGGCAGCTCAAGTGTTAATGAGCATAGCGCTAGTCATTGGACTATTAGTTCTTGCGGTACATCGACCCATCTCCAGGTACTTGGCAAACCTGAGTTGCAAGAACATTGATTTGGAAAGGGCCGATTCGGATCCCAACTCATTAGGTGGTGCTTTTCTATCGGCCTCCTTCGTAACGGTTTGCCTCTGCTGCGGCGGTGCCTTCGTCAGCCTAATCGCCTTTTGGGTTACTCGAAACCAAATGGGTTTGCTAATGGGTGTGATGCTGGTTGCTTCGGCCGTGACTCAAGTGCCCAAGCTCGAAGCAACCGTTGCTTGGGTTCAGCACCAACTTGATAGACTTCGTAATGATGAGGCAACTCGTGATGCGTAGGCTGATATATTTTTTCACGCTTTGGTTAGCTCTATTCACATTTGGTAGTTCAGTACCTAAACTAACCGCGCAAACCATCCCGACAACTCCAACCGATACGGAGAAAGAAGCTGCACCGATCACGATTCCGAAGTCGCAAAGATCGCCACGCGATGTATTGACCACTTTTTTGGATCGCATGTCTCATGACAACCAAAAAGAAGCTGCTCAACTTCTCGACCTTTCGCAACTAAGAGCCGATGCCGCGGCTGCTAAAGGACCTGAGCTTGCATACCAGCTCTACGCAGTAATGTTGCGAGTGACAAATCTTCCCGATGTCACAGAACGTGACACAATCAATGAGCCATTTGACGATGTTTCTAGTGATCCTGAGTACGACGGACGTTGGAACTTATCGGAGCTCATAGACAAGTCCCTTGTCTATGTCCCTAGTGATGAAGATGATCTTGCAAAACAAATTTCAATCACCCGCGATGACATAACTGGCGCCTGGCACTTCAGTGCGGACACGGTCAATCAAATCGAATCGCTTTATCAAGCCACCAAAGAACTTCCTGTTAAGGGTTTTGAGGAGGTAGATAGCATCGATGAGGCATCCCAACCCTCCGTGCCATTTCCCGTCTGGTTACGTGAGCAATTCCCGAACAGTTGGCAAACAGAAGTCCTTTATCTGCCCATTTACCAATGGGTCTGCTTGCTCTCGATTGCCATCATCAGCTTTTTTGTTAAGCAACTTTTCCAACGGGAAATGACCTGGGTCGCTGACAAGCTACTCCAACGTTATGACCCTGAATTTAAAGAGAGCACAATCTCTATTTGGACACCCGTAGGAAGACTACTGTTTGTTTGCTTACTTTTCTTCTGTGCTTACATCATCGGTCTGCCACTCAGCATCATAGGTATCTGCTTTGCGATCCTACCATTCTTAGCGATTGTCATGGCGATGTGGTCCGTCTTTGCCATTGCCAACGTAATTGGCGGATACCTAACACGGCGAGCCAAAAGAAATTCGGATGAGTTCAACCACCTTGCGATTTCACTAGGTACGACCACGATAAAGATTATCGCTACTCTGGCTGGCATCGTGACAGCTACGGCGATTTTCAAACCTGATTGGGGCACGACCTTGGCGGGAGGTTTCGGCATTGGTGGTATTGCCATTGCTTTGGCCTCGCAAGAATCACTCTCCAACTTCATCGGTTCCTTATCAGTACTCTTCGATAGTCCTTTTGTCATCGGCGATTGGATCATCGTTGACGGCGTCGAAGGTGAAGTCGAATCGGTCGGCTTCCGTAGTACGCGGATTCGCACCGGCATGAACTCTCAAGTGACCATCCCCAACAGCCAAGTCGCCAAGACGCATGTCGACAACCTTGGCCGACGTCGCTATCGGCGTTATCTGACGCGCATCGGAGTTGAGTACAAAACCACCACCGAACAGATGCGTGCTTTCTGCGAAGGGATCCAAGAGTTAATCCGTCGTCAGCCACATACTCGTAAAGATTTCTACGCGGTTTACTTCAATGACTTTGGTGATTCATCGCTTGAAATCATCTTGGTCTGTTACTTCGAAGTTTCCGATTGGCCAACCGAACTACGTGAGCGCCACCGATTGCTGCTGGACATCGTCACCTTAGCAGAGCAATTGAAAGTAACTTTCGCCTTCCCAACCCAGACGGTTCATCTGTACAAAGAGGAAGCGGCAAGTCGGCTTGCCTCGATCGAAAACCCAGAAACGGCTGGCCAAACCGCGGCAGCGGATATTGCAGGCGAATTACTCAACTACCAAGATCGTCCGATGCCGGTAAAATTCCCGGGACCGACTTCTTGAGTGCTGAGTTTCAGGGCAAACACCGCTTCGGCTGGGTACCCAGATTGCCCACATCTCGGTAGGTTGTTTGTATGAGCACTCTTGATGACAAACAGGCAAAGAACCAAACCGCACAGCTTCCCTTTACGGAGGATGACATCTTTGTCGATCCTCCTGAAATCAACACAATCCACGCCGGCGATTGTGTTGAGCTGCTCAAGCAAATGGAAGATAGTTCCGTCGATCTTCTTTTTGCCGACCCACCTTTCAACATCGGCTACGAGTACGATAAATACGACGACCAACAGACAAGTGAAGATTATCTTGACTGGTGTGAAGCTTGGATTACCCAATCGTATCGAGTTCTAAAGCCGACCGGCTCATTTTGGCTTGCAATCGGTGACGAGTATGCCGCGGAGCTGAAAGTGCTTGCCAAACGTCTCGGCTACGTGCCCCGCAACTGGGTCGTTTGGTATTACACTTTCGGACAGAACTGTAGCCGAAAGTTCAATCGCTCTCACGCCCATCTGTTCCATTTTGTGAAGGATGAACAACAGCATACGTTCAACGCGGATGACCCCGAAGTGCGAGTCCCCTCAGCAAGGGCTTTGGTTTATGGCGACAAACGCGCCAATCCAACCGGACGATTGCCAGACGATACCTGGATTGTTTCACCCGAACGCAATGGTGAATGGATCCTTCGCCCTCAAGATCTGCAAGATGCCCCCGGGGCGTTTGATCCCTTGGACAACACATGGTACTACAGTCGAGTAGCAGGCACATTCAAGGAACGCCAAGGTTTCCATGGTTGCCAAATGCCTGAGCAATTGCTTGGGAGGATTATTCGAATCTGTTCCAATGAAGGTGATTTGGTAGTTGATCCCTTCTCTGGAAGCGGCACGACGCTCGCCGTTGCAAAAAAACTAAGCCGACGTTGGATTGGCTTCGAACTATCGGATGAATATGTCCGCTATGGCAACGAACGTTTGAGCAAATGCAAGGTGGGACAATCGCTCGTAGGTCCTGAAGACCCGGTAAGCAACGCACCTAAAACGGCTGCTGGTCGCAAGCTTAAAGGGCATCCCCTTACGGACTCGAATCCGGAACCGGCGAAGGAAAAGCCGTCAGGTAAAGCATCGGGAACCAGTAACCCGACACATTCTCTGATTGATCTTTCACGCAAAGCGATTGTCGATGCCTTCCTGAATGTTCATGAAGGTAAATCGGTTGACTGGTTGCTATGTGATCCTGACCTCCAACATGCCTTTCATGCTAATTGCGCCGAGGCTGGGCTATTTGGCAACACTTCGGATTGGAATCGCGAGCTGCTGAAACTACGCAAAGCGGGGCAGCTTCCCAAATTCAAAACCGAGCGGATCAATATTCCAGGCGAGCTAATCGATCGTTGTGCATTTGCGGCAGAGATTGCTTGGCGCGAATCGGAACGCAAGTATCCTGGCGTGGCGCTCGATAAACTTTTTGCTTCGCCAGGTAAATCTCTTTACTTTGATCGTTCGGCTGCCAAGCAGTTAATTATCTCAAGTGACCAGGAATCAATCCAACCTGCTATCATCCGATGGGCAGCCCTTCGACTTCGAAAGTCGCTTCATAAGTTTGCCAATGAAGCGAAGCAATATGACTACGTTCTAAGGAAGCGTGACTTTGCACGCTTTCGCCCACTAGCCAAATGCCGCACCAAACCGCTGGAGCATATCGCAGGGCTATATTTGCTAAGAACTGCTGATAAGTCGGCGCTATACTTGGGTGAAACCTTGGACCTTGGAAAAAGAATCCACACCCATCAAGAATCGCGTGGCATGAGTCGACATCGATTATCGATTAGCATTATCACTTCAGAAGAACTGCCAAGCGACGAGTACCGTCAGCCATTGTGGACACACTTAAATCGACAATATCGGCCACTTTGGAACATCGAACCTGCTGAGCCTACCGTGGAAGAGTAATGCTTCCATATAGCCCCAACTCGACTACTACATCTACATCCCGGTCGCAGTCACCTTGTCGTAGAGTGCTTTCACAACACCACGGAGAGTTTCGGCGTCGTCCGTTTCAAGAATCACGGACGCCCGACGTAAGATTTCCCGGTTGCAATTCATCTGACGAGCTACCTCAGCAACTCCCTCAGCAGTAAGTTCTCCGCCAACTCCAAAACGACTGGCAAGTTCTCCAAAATCACTTGGTGACCAATTGTCGAACAGTTCAGGGTTTTCATGCACAACTTGTGCAATGGCAGGATTCGAAGCGAGGTCAAACTCGGCAATAGTTGCCGCCTCATCAGCGGTGAAGAGTTCGTCACTCGAAACGCCTAGACCTTCGGCTAAACGTTGTAACGTTTTAGCATGCGGTCGCTTCGCCGCATGGAGAATCCCACGAAGGGTTCTCGAATCAAGACCCGTCATCTCAACAACGGCGTCGTAAGTAAGTCCATCTCGTGCCATGAGGCGACGAAGATTGTGGGCAACGATCGATGAACGACCACGTGAATCTAGCATAGCCAAAAGTTTGTCCTCCACAGAACACTCTTCTTTGTTCCGTCAGAACAATGGCAGGGAGTTACAATCAAAATAGCAGGATTACGAATAAGTCCCGTGTTTTCAGCATTGTAAACACAAAACCATCGATAATCCTAACGTAATTGGGGTAATATCACCAATTACTTTAGGTAATGTCAAGGCAACCTATCGATAGATTCTTTGTAATGCTTCGACTTGGAAAGCGAGGGGAAGAACAAATCGCTTGTTGCAAAGGCTAGTCTCGAAGCTGCTGCCCCCGGCTGTTCAGTGAGAGCATAAAGAAATGGCTGCAGCATAAGCCTTCCTTCGGGCCAGCGAACCGACATCACCCGAGCACAGTCTTCTAACAACTGGTAGATTCGGGCTCGTGTTACTCGCATCTTGCTCGCATGCTCGAGTATGGTCGGTGGCTTTGATTTGTAGATCAAACGATCTCTAGCCAAGTCAGCGATCGAAGGACCAAGGTCATGTTCTATCTGAAGCAGCATTGGTTCGACCAAGTTTTTCTTTACCTCGGCTGGAGAGAGAGTTGCTACCTGATCTTCTAATCCGTTCAGCCAATCATTCAGACGAGGAACAAACCTTGGCATGATTTGCAACTCAAGATGCTCGTTCAGTACCGAAGTGGAAACTGCTTCATAGATGACAAAAAACACCTCCAGGATTGCTTGAACACGTTTTTCGCCATGCGTCTTAAGTTGCCTAATTTCTGCTAGCCTAAGGGAAGAATACTCTTCCAGCTTCTTCTCCCAAATTACCGTTGGTAGAGGACGCAAACAGGGAGCCACCCTTCCTAGCAGTTGATTCTTAAATCCAGCACGCGTGATTGCTTCGCACCAAGTTGACCAAATCTCTTCCGATACCAACTCGGGATCAAATCCTACGGTTGGTTGAACCAAGCGAGGATTCCGTTTTGCTTTCGCTGTGTGTGCAGCATCCCTTCGGAAAATTCGTTTTTCACTTGTGAAAGATTGCTTTGCAACGTCAGCAAAGGGGTCGCTCTTTTGGTTTCGATTGGCTGCTCGTCCAAGAAGATCCAACAAGCCCATGATCTTCTTCTGGCCTATTCCAGGGGTGAGCATCAACTCATCAAGTGAGCAGGCAAGCACCTCACTCAATTGCCAATCAAGCAGGGCAAGTGGCAATCGTCGATCAGTTGGCAAAACCCAATAGGCAAGCGTTTGGTCAAGGCATGCCGAGTCATTGTCTTCCAGCAGCCTATTCCGAAGCCGTTCGTAGATGCCAACCAATCGATAACGATCAGGGATTGGCGCAGCCTCGTCAACCCCTGATACATAGGGCTTTTTAAGAGTTCGCGACTTCCTATCCGCCTTGGCTTTCCTAGCCATAATACTGTTTGGCTGTTGCAATCAGCTGTAAGCCAAAAGAGCTTACTCCTTGCTGACTGTGGTGAAGATAATCGTCCTGGTAGCTAGAGTGCCTTCTTGCAGTCCGTACTACCTTTTAGCGTTATGTGCAAAGCATTCTCTCCAGATGGCTAAAAGTCAACGGGAAACTGATGCTTGAATTCAAATAGAGGGCTATTATCACATCACCTAACTGATCAGACTTATGGCACTGGCAGCCTAGTTGCTCTAAGCTACCTTTCCTTTGCTTTCCAACCCCCTCGCAGTGACTACCTCCCTTGGAAGATCGATCCCATAAAGTCTGTCTTATTGGCGCCGGCACCTCAGGATTAGCGGCGGCAAGGCATCTCTCTGCGGCAGGGATTCCGTTTGACTGCCTTGAACGAGAATCCGATCTCGGTGGCAATTGGAACATCGATTTGCCTTGCAGTCGGATCTTTGAATCAACGCATTTGGTCTCTTCCAAGTCGCTTACCGAGTACACCGATCATCCTATGCCCGATGACTGGGCTGAATTTCCGCACCAGAGTTTGATCCTCGACTACATCAACAGCTATGCCGACCGATTCAACTTGCGTGATCACATCGAATTTGATTGCGGTGTCCACGAAACCCGACGTTACGATCAAGGAGGCTGGCTCGTAACGCTCGAAACCGGTGAACAACGGCTCTACAACAAACTGATCGTCGCTAATGGGCACAATTGGGATTATCATCTCCCGATTCATCCAGGTGAATTCAATGGAGAAATCATTCACTCGGGTCATTACAAACAACCTGACATTCTGCGCAACAAACGCGTACTTGTCGTTGGTGGAGGAAACTCGGGCTGTGACATAGCCGTGGAAAGTTCGCATAATGCCGAACTGACGGCCTTGAGCTTGCGACGTGGGTACCACGTAATACCAAAGTTTTTCCATGGCACGCCGATTGATGTCTGTGGTAACCGTTTGCATTGGGCTCGCATACCGCTTTGGTTACGCAGATTCCTGTCGAAGATCGTATTCTTCTTCTTGCTTGGTACTCGGACGGGTACAGGTCTTCCCAAGCCGGACCATAAACTATTTGAGTCACATCCAACGGTTACTTCGCAGCTTTATTACTCCTTGCGGCACGGTGACCTGTCGATCCGGCCCGATGTTGAACAGCTCTGCGGTGATAAAGTTCGCTTCGTTGATGGCAGTGAAGAATCGTTTGATATGATCATTTACGCCACGGGCTATCATCTCTCATTCCCCTTCATGGATGACGAGGAACTAAACTGGGATGCCGAACGGCCCAACTTCCATCTCAATGTTTTCCATCCTGAAGCAGACGATCTTTTCATCATCGGAATGATTCAGCCAGACAGTGGTCAATGGGGACTGGTTGATCGCCAAGCGCAACTTGTCACACGCTATTTGCAATCACTTGACCAGCAGACCGCAGCAGGCAAACATTTTAAAGAGCACAAAAAGAGTGGTGCTCGTAAAGAGCCTATCAATTACATTCGAAGCAAGCGACATAAAGTCCAAATCGAATACTACTCTTACCGTCTAGAACTAGAACGCCAGATTCGAAAGCTAGAGAAGAGCCTTAGCAAAGATTCGCTTCGTGAATACAAGATACCTTCTGCAAAAGCGACCGCTTCTAGTCATGCTTAATGGCAAATAGCCTCACACAGTTATCTTGGCACGATCCGTTGCTAATTGGGTCGCAGGAAAGATGGCCTTCGCCTCGGCAAGCATTTTTTGAGCTGTGGCTTCACTAGCACGTGGGTCTTGGTGGATTAACCACAGTTCTTCCGCTTGCAATTGTTTGGCAACCTCGGCAGCCTCGGCAGAAGTCGCATGACCGGTCAACGCGGCAAACTCTTGTTGTGCTGCATCAAAGTAAGCTTCGTGAAGCAGTACATTCACTTTATCGAAAAGTGATAGCTCGGCGGCTGAAAGCTTCACCGTATCGGTTATGTATCCGATCGATTTCTCGCCATGATCGAGTCGAATCCCAAGCGACCCGCCCGGATGCTTCAGCGGTGCCGTCCGAACTCGAACCCCTTGTTCCGTTTCAAAATCGCTCGGTAGATCTCCAAAGCAAAGATTATCTGGCATCAAGGGGAACAACGCCTTAGCAAATAGTGACTCTTTGATTGCCTCTGCTACTTTCTCTTCGGCTCGTACGGTGACCTTTACCGGCGAAGAATTAAACTCAAGCCCCAACAAGTACGTAAGACCAATCACATGGTCCAGATGAGCATGGGTCAATAAAACTTCAAGCACGTTAGTTTGGATAGAGCCCTTAACCCGAAAGGCGGCCGTCCCCGCGTCAAGCATCAAGCCGAATTCAGGCAGCAGATAGCAAGCCGTGTGCCGGTGCTCGTTGGGGTGATATCCACCAGTGCCAAGCATTTCAAGCTGCATAGTACGTCGTCGTGGGGCTAACGATTTAGCAAATCTTTGAACTCTTGTCCGCCGAGCCTGCCGCTCTGCTGACAATCAGGCTATGTTTTAAAGGGGCCTCCACGTTGGAAATCACCCTGATAGCTTTGCCGACCGTATCACAGCACCGCCTTACGAATCAATGACGCTCTGCCCTAAGCAACAAGAAAACCGTCGACTTTCTACCCGATTCCCCCTCCTATCCGTGTTTGCTACGTGCCTGCTAGCATTTTCGCTTGTAGGGGTGCTGGGTTGCGGTGAGCCAGCGCCAAAAGAGGTTGTCGTTTACACGGCCCTCGACGAGGATTTTTCTCGTCCCATTTTCGAAGCATTTACCCGTCGAACCGGCATTGAAGTACTCGCAAAGTACGACACAGAATCGACTAAGACCGTCGGCCTTGCGAACGCCATCCTGGCTGAGAAAGAACGGCCACGTTGTGATCTCTTTTGGAATAATGAACTGCTCCATACCCTTAGGCTGAAACAGGCAAGTCTGCTGCGTGTTCAGCCAATGAGCAACTCACAAGATTACGCCAAGCAGTATCGCTCACCCGATCACGATTGGTATGGCTTCGCAGCTCGAGCGCGTGTCCTTCTGGTAAACACCAATCGACTGAATGAAGCACGTTGGCCAAAGTCAATTGAGGACTTGGCTGATCCGCAATGGTACGATCAGTGTGCCATTGCCAAACCCTTGTTTGGTACAACCGCCACCCATGCAGCATGCTTAAACACGGCGCTTGGTGAGGAAAAGGCGAAAGACTTGTTCACGCGAATAAAGAACAATGCTTTGATTCTATCTGGCAACAAGCAAGTCGCGCAGTCAGTCTCCAGCGGACGGGTACTCTTTGGTCTAACCGATACCGATGATGCGATGATTGAAATCGAAGCTGGCAAGCCGGTGACAATCATCTATCCTGACCAGCAGGAAGGTGGTCTTGGAACGCTCTTCATTCCCAACACCATCGGATTGATTAAAGACTCTCCCAATCAAAAGACCGCACATGCCTTGGCAGAGTTTTTACTCTCGCCAATGATCGAGGGCCGACTGGTCGATGGCCCCAGTGCACAGATCCCATTAAATAAACGCAACGAAGCGAAGCCCCGTGTCAAAACCCCCGAAGAGATCAAAGCGATGCAAGTCGACTTTGAAACCGCCGCCAGCAATTGGGAAGTGTTTGCAAAGTACCTTGCGGATGAGTTTACTAAGTAAGAATTGAAAACATATACAAAACGCTTTTCCGACCAATTGGAACAAGAGTTTGCGATGGGTACCACACCGGAATCGGCCTACGCGGTTCAAGCTCTGCTCGCCCTCCCCTTCCTTATCATGGGACTCTCTCATATCTTCCAGCCTAAGATATGGATTGATTTCTTCTCTTACTCGCATGGCCTAGGCACCACAGGAGTTGTGCTTCGTATCTTTTGTCTTGAATTAGTACCAGCAATGGTGATTATTGCGTTTCACTTGGTTTGGACAGGACCAGAAATCATTCTCACTATCTATGGAGTCCTGTTATCTACGAAGATTACACTCGGTCTTCTGATACCTTCGCTTGGACTAAAGTCACTTGCCATGGCAGATCAGCATGGACGCAAGTCACTTCAGGTTGCTGGCGTTCTGCTTGTTCTACTTTCGATAATTTGCTTCGTTGCGATCCTGCGCTCATGACAAAGCCACGCATCTGTTACAAATTTCTACAAGTAGATCAATAGTTTGAAGCTGAAGCATGCTATATTGGAAAAGAGGAACAACTTGGCACCCTCCGATCAGAGAATGACTTCTATGACACCTCGCTTTTTCCCAATTCTGATTTTGCTAGCTTGCCTTGCCGGTTCGAATGTCCAAGCTGAGATTGAGTACGATCCAGAAGACATCATGAAACCTGGAGATTGGACGAAGTTGCAAGAGGAGAATCTCCCTCAAGACGACTTTCATTCACTAGGGAATGTAACTTATCGCTTCAACGGTGATTGGAAAAAGTGGCCTGAGAACAAAAGGGTGCAAATTATCAAGGCCATGGACGAAGCCGTTTGGTACTACAATCGATATGGCCAATTCGAAAAAGAAATTCGCGTATTGTACAAAGCCTCGGTTCCTACCGCCGATGGAAATATAAATGGACAGATCCGCTTTGGTAAAAGCATTTCGTCGCGCACAGCCATGCATGAACTCGCCCACACAATGGGAGTGGGTACGCACCATAAATGGAGAAAGATGATGAAGGGTGGTAAATGGGAAGGTCACTATGCCAACCGTGCCCTCAAATCTTACAACGGTGCAGAAGCAATCGTCAAAGGAGATCGTCAACACTTCTGGCCCTACGGACTTAATCAGCCAAAAGAAGATAGCGAGACGAATCGGATCCGTCATGTCCTCATGGTGGAAGCCATCTGTCGTGACATGGGTGCTCGGGTCTTTGTGAAACAATAATGGCTATTCTTCTGGTCCGTGTGTTTTAGAAATCCTGGAAGTTGCTCCATTCACATGGCAACCAAAGATTCGGATTTCTCCCTGCCAATCCTCAGCAAGTTTGTCACTGAGCAGTCTGAAATTGCCTTCTTCGTCGGGCACAAAGGTGGCAGTCGTTGAATCATAGTCACCTCGTCCCGGGGCATCAAAGTAAGCTAACACGCTATGGGCTGGAACATTTGACTTCAGCTTTCCACTAACGATAAGACGCTCGCCTTTGGTCTCAATCGACATGTCGCTCCACTTTGCCATTGGTCGGTCGTAAACGCTTTGGGGCACCTTGGCATTGAATGCAGGGTGCGCAGCGAGTCGCAAGGCATTGGCTTGCGTTAAGAACGTCCCAAGCCCTTCATCCCTTCGTTCATCAGCATAGGTTCGATTCCCTGCGCCCATGAGTGCCGTCCCACGCACGGCTTCGTCGCTTCGTTGCATACAATGCGGCAGTGAAAGAGCGTGTCCCAATTCGTGATAAACCCCTCCGATAAAGATCGAGTTATGCTTGCCAATCGTGATAGGTCCATACTCTCGGTCCAACAGGGGCGTCTTATCCTTAAATCGAAGCGTGTCGAGAATCTCCGAATCACACTGCCAGGCATTACCAGCCAAATGAGAACCGCCGCCATAATACGGACTATGATGCGAAATGCGTCCTCGCTTCTTGTCATAGTTCATCAAGTTGCAAACGATCAATAAGACCGATTGGTTGGGCCGAATACCTTCTTGACGCAAGGCAGGAACAATCTCTTTCCTAATGCGACCGCCATCAGCCTTTTTATAATTCTTTTCAACATCTTCACCCACCACATTAACGATTCGAACTTGATCTTGGTCATTGCGCAAGAATCGCATTTTACGATCAGCAAAGCCATGTCGCTTGAGTTCAGTTTCATAAAAGCGGGCACCCTCTTCAACGATGCGGCGTAACCTCGCGCGGTAATCCTTGGCGGGCTTGCGGTCACTTGGTGTAAAATAAACCACCACAATCTGAGCTGGCGATTCAATCGAATCTAGTTTCAACGAAGATTGGATGCTTTCCTCCACTCGCTCGATGCTCTCTAGATCAACCGAGCTGGGTACTTTGCACAATCCTAAAACCGGAAATGCAAGCAGAACGCCAATACCTAAAATCGCGACTTTCAGAAGCTGCATCGTTAACTCGTTGAGAAGAGACTACTGGCAATTGCCTGCATGTAGCACGAATATATCAACGAACGAACCAAAATCCAAATTCAGCAAGCAATTCGATACTGCCGAATAACGTCCTTTGCACACTGATTGTACCATTCGCTTTCAAATTGCCCCCCGTTGGCTTCGATAACTTTGATCGACGGGATATTCTTGCTGCCGCAATGCAGCAGCACTTCGTTAAGGCCTCGCTTGGCCGCTTCGAGCAGGGTGATTCGAAGAATCTCTTTACCGTACCCTTTGCCTTGAACTGATGGTCGTATGCCATAGCCGATGTGTCCTCCATAGGCTTCAAGCGGCGAGTTCAAGAAATGACGCAAGTTCGCTATGCCCAGAATCTCACAATCTTCGACGAGCCAATACGTACTGTTCGGCACAAAGCCCTCTTTGAGTCCAATCCCACGTGACTGATCACGAAGCTTCTGTACGAGCTTATGAAACGGTTTGTGTGGATAGTCGAGCGGAAAAGGGACCCGGCGCGTCTGGCCAAGCTCAGCGAGATAATCGCCATAGCTCTTTTCAAACCGTAAATCGGGCTCGATCAATCGTGTCGCCAAAAGATTCATCGCTCCGCCTGCCAAGATCGGGTGAAAGGATTATCAGAGAAGACAATCGCTAGACAAGGCAGGATTTAGTTTGGTTCGGGACAGTTATCCAATAACGACACAGTTATACCAAGTGGTATGAATCAAGGTGGTATTAAGCAAGATGGAACCTAAGTCACCAACCCCTTCGTCACCATCATGAAGACGTCTTCGAGGGTTGGTTCTTTATCGGCAAACGAAACAAGCCCTACGTTTGCTGCGACGAGTGCTCTCATTAGGCGTTGCACCTGCTCGTCGTTGCCGTCGTATTCGATCGTGGCGCTACGAGCATCTTCTTGCACGTTTCTCACGTTTGGATCGCTACGGATGAGGCTGAGGCCTTCGGCGGGGTCGCCGACGAAACGGATTTCTAAATGGCGGTTCTGTTGTATTCGACGGTAGACTTTTTCGATGGGGCCTGAAAGCAAAAGACGACCCCGTTCGATAATGCCAATACTTGTACAAACGTCGGCAAGCTCGGTTAGGATGTGGCTAGAAATGAGAATCGTCTTGCCCATCTTGCGTAGCTCTTTCAGAAGTGCCTTCACTTCGAGTCGAGCGCGTGGATCGAGGCCGCTCGCCGGCTCATCAAGAATCAAGACCGGCGGATCATGAACCAACGTTTTAGCCAAACAGAGACGTTGCTTCATGCCGCGCGAGAGGCCATTGACGTAATCATCTCGCTTGTGGGTAAGGTCAAGCAGCTCAAGCACATCGGAGATGATTCCTTTGCGTTGGTTTTTGGGAATCTCGTACGCGACTGAGAAGAAATCGAGAAACTCCCATACCTTCATGCCGTCGTAGACTCCAAACATGTCAGGCATGTAACCGATTGAGCGGCGGACGTTGATCGGATCGTCGTTGACACTAAAGCCGTTGACGGTTGCCTCGCCGCTGGTACCACGCAGCAAGGTCGCCAAGAATCGGATCGTTGTACTTTTACCAGCACCGTTTGGGCCGATGAAGCCAAACATTTCTCCTTTGCCGATGCTAAGCGACAAATCTTCGACCGCGACAAAGTCACCGTAGCTTTTATGGAAATTCTTGATCTCGATCATGTTTCGATTCTATCAGCAGAAGTCATAAACTGTTCGTCATTAATTATTCAAACATGGGTGTTGTTCGTTTAACAACAACAGGAGCATTTTTGTCAGACTTGGGTGGAGCCAAAGGGTCATAGCTCAGGTGACCAACATAAAGCGTGACGGCCCGTTTCTGTGAGGCAGCAGGTTTGACGGTTAGGCCTTCGACTGACTGGTTAAAGATCGCAACAACGCGGCGTTCACCTGGTTCGAACCGCTCGACATCCAAAGCAATTTCAAGCAATGGCTGTAGATTGGGGCGATCTTCTGAAGTCCTTAGTACGGTTGTTTCATCTGCCCGCTCTTGGTCAAACGGGAGCTTACCTTCATCAACAAACAGGGGAACCATGGCAACGATTGCTGAAGTGCCTGGCTCGAGCTGACCAATCCAACAGCCCTCCAGCCTTGGCTTGCCACGGACACCATCTGCTCGTTGTAGAACCATCACACTTTCTAGTGGCCAATCCGTGTAGTTTTGTAGCCGAGGTTCCCCTTCAGGGCTTTTTCCCATAAAGATCCCTCCTCGCCTGCTTGATCCTTCGGCAACCATATCCTGAAGATTGACCATCTCTTCGCTACGTACAAACTCAGTCGAAGCGGATGAAACGACAAGGCCACGCAACCTAGAATGCTCTTGTCGGCTGAAAGTGACTTGGTCGGCGTAATTGTTTCGATTCTCAAATCGTTCGCCTCGATTTATGGCGGGGAACGGGACGGCGACGGCTGTTCCACGGTCGAATTCAAGTTCATACGGCGTTGTCAGCGAAGCGTAGAGTGCCGTAAAGCGAGTCAGCACACCACGTGGTGTGTCGGGCTGAGTTTCGAGCAGTGCTATCTCGGTTTGCGAGCGGACAAACCCAATGTCGAGTTGTGCTTGGCGAACAACAACAATCGTTGCAAGGATGGCAAGAATGGGAGCGGACACCCAAGCCCATTCGACTTTCCCAAGGGCATGAAAGAAAAACCCATTAACGGGAACCAAGAAGACCAAATATACCAGCAGGCAGAAGGCAACAAAGCCAGCTCCAGGAATCGAAACGCCTGCCGACTCACGCAAGCTTGTCCGAGCGGCGTCAGCACCGAGTTGATAATTATTCCACGCCCCCACGCCACCACGAATGTCTGGAAGTGAAATGTTCATATAACTTGAATCGGTACCGTTGCCATAATCCGATTTGTAACTTGCACCGAAATTCAAATCGGAGAAATCCTCTAACGAGTCACGCATCAATAGCCGGACTTGTGAATTCAGATGCGGATCAAGTGAGAATTCCTCCTTGTCAGCCCAAAGCGTAAGTTGTCGATCTGTGTAGCGGTCATTGACAAATCGGCGAGGTGGGCGTCGCAAGATGGCGGCGTTGTAAAAGTTTTCAACTCCTGCTGCCCAGTTGATTAACTGAGGCTGCGCTAACTGAAATCCGGACACAACGACTCGGCCTCGGCCGACGCGTCGTTCAGCAAGTAGGTTGTCCATCCCGGAAAGCCATTTCGATTTTTCCAAAAGCGAAAGTCCTACGCCGGTCCACTCTCCTTCAGGAGAAGCTCCGGCATTGCGGCTAACATTCCAAAGTGAATTTAGTTTGGCTAAATCCTTGGATGTGATCTTACGAGCACCGGTCGAATCGGCGGGAAGAAAGGGTTCGAGAAAACTTCCTCGCAACATATCTAAGGAGTCAGGGCCGTTGACGATTATTTGCCCACCCCAACCTAGCCAATCGATGATCGCATCACGTTGTTCAATGCGTAGCAGGTCGGGATCGACTTCGTCCCACAGCAAATAGGCAATGGTTGTCCAAGCAATTGGATTGTCAGGCAGACCAAGTCCAATTTCCGAGGGAACCGCCGGCATGGAAACAATTCGATAGTTCTTACTAATAGGGAACGTATTAATTCCCTTGGTCGCTTGCGATGTTTCCAAGTTGGTAGGCAAAACCGTTGTTACCGAATGCAACGAATCGAGAAAGGCGTATCGCCGCGGTTCTTTAGCAAGAACCACGAAGTGGTACTGATGGTCCAACATCTGGACGGTTGGTTGCTTGGGAACAAACGCTTTGATACTTCCCCCTTTGCGTTCGTTTAGCTGCGCACTCAAACGCTTAGGGTTGTAGTCCGCCGGGCAAAAGACAAGAGACTCCGCTCGTTTGCTCGATTGCTTAGCAATAATCAGCGGGCGGCTGGTCGTTAGACGGAACCGTGTGTTCTGTATCGTTGTCGGCTGACCATTCTTGTCGGTAAGAAACTGAGAGATGTTACCATCGAAGTCAATATTCTGGGCCTTAATCGGCAAGGCAACACTGTTCCAATGCCCTGGCTTAAGATAGATCGAAGTTCCTTTGGGTGACGATGGAAGCGTCGCACTTGGTGCTAAGAGTAAGTCAGCTTTCTTACGCTCTTCTTCAAGTCGCTTAAGTTCCTCTTCCTTTTCCTTCGCTTCACGTGCAGCACGTTCGGCAGGTGTCTCTTCATAACAACTACAGCCGATGATCCCTGCAATAGGAATCATGAGAAGAAACGTAAGCAATAAATAAGAAAGCCGTCGTATCATGCGATCAACTTATACCTGCCGTGCCTATTCACCTGAACCAATTCGTCTGTAGCCTTAAATAACTCTGTTTGGGCGGAAGCAGTCCTCCCTCGGTCAGACACCGGTGACTCAGTTCCTGTTCCACGCTTCTGTCATTCTACCGAAAAAAACCTTTTAAGAAGACGATTTCAATAAGAAAGTTTCTATCCATCATGTGTGCTTATTTCGAATAAACATCACCCGATAGAACCCAAGAGCCAGAAGTGAGATCAAGCTGGACACAAGAACCATAAACAGGCTTAACGCGGCAACCTGATCTTCTACCCCGTAATGCAATAGCGAAAGGACTCTAACAGACAAAGGGGGAGTTCCGGGAGGAACCACCAGAGCGGTTGCTGATAATTCTCCGAGTGACAATCCAAAGGCAAGCATCCAAGCAGCCACAAGAGCTGCCCAGCGATTGGGGTAAATTACCCAAAACAATCGACTCATAAAAGACGCTCCGTCTGCTTTGGCAGCCTCGACTAAAGAGGTAGACAAACTAGCCATTGCCGGCCACAACGCGATTGAAATCAATGGCAGAATCCGAAGCGATTGTGCCAGCCAAGGGGCAAACCACGTCCCGTAGAGGTCACCCAAAAATGCAACTGGAGAATCCAACGGCTGATTTAAGACAACGATTACCAACAAACCGACCAAAGGCCCAGGCAATGCAACGAACAATGAAACTAGCAAAAGCAAAAGTCGCTTTGGAAATTGCTTCTCCTTGGAACGAGGATCACGCAATGCCCAAGCAATCAGACTCCCGACAAAGACAACAAAGGTGGCAACGAGCGTGGCAAGCTTGATCGAAGCGAATAATTCACGCCGGTGCCGGACTGGGGCATCTAAGATTCCTGTGATCAACGTTTGAATCGACCAACTACGTTGCCAAGACTCGTCTGTCTGTGTCACCAGGAGACCAGCCTTGAACATCAAGGCGACGATTGGAATCAAAAACACCAAGGCAACCAAAGACAACAGGATACCCAGAAGCAAATATCGATAACGGTTGAAACTCAAAACCCAAACAGTGCGGTCTTCTTCTTGCAGCTGGTGAATGAAGTAGACCTGCAGTTGATAGAGAGCCAGATAAACAATGGTTACCATCAGCAAAACACCCGCTAGAAATCCGACAAGTCCTGACGAGGGATCCAAACCGTAGACTTGATAGTTGCCAAGGGCTGACTGGGTGTAAACCTCCTCGGCAAACGTTCGGACTTGAAACAGGTCCGTTGCAGCAATCTCGGTGCAGGCCGAAGTCATGACTAAGATCGTAATGGCGTAGAGAGCGGGCAAGCTTTCTGGAAGCGTAACACGCAAGAAGACTCGCCTCTGTGAGGCATCAAGCAGAGCTAGTTCTTCAAGCCTTGCCGACGTGTTTCGAAGAGCTGCTATGGTTAAAAGGGTTGCCCAAGGAATTGCAGCAGCAACGTGTACGATGACTGCTCCCCAAAAACCTTCGAGCAGAATTTGGTGACTTTCAGGTCCAAGAAAGATTACTGAAAGCCAGCCACGAAAGCCGAGTGCAGCTATCCAGCCAGAGGCGATTTGATGAAGAGGCAGAAGCAAGATTGCCCCTAGCAATAGTAAGGCAATAGCGCGAAATGAAAGATTTGACTTTCCTATCAACATCCCTAGCAGCAAAGCAATCGGCATCGTGATCGCAGCCACGGCCGTGGCCAATAGAAAACTTGTTAGCATCAGTTCGCCAACACGCCCCCAAAGCATGGCTAGGCAGCCTCCAAGGATTGCCATAATCAGCATATTTTGTCGATAACTGTGCAATTGGGCAATCTTTGCTTGTTCTACTAGCGAGGGGGCTCTCAGTTTTTATTGCATTATGTGCTGATTGATTGTAAGCTCAAGGTAGGTGAGAAAGCGTCGAGTTTGTGCCGCTTTTCACAATCTCCTCCAATTGAATTCACCCAACCCTCTCGAACAAACCATGATAAGAGAGTGATCTCTTATTAGTTTGCAATATACGAACTATTGTTGAAGCCCATTGATTTTGGTTTCTGGGAAGAGGCGCCCCAGATTGATCGATGTGGAGACGCACAAGACTTCTTGGCGAACATGCCAGTACGTCTGTAGTCTAGGTTCGCTCTCTTCTAGACCTTCTGAAATTGTTTTGCACAAGACGCAAAACAACGGCCTTCTCAATTACCTGGAGGGAAATACCGGATGGGAATAGAAGTCAAATGTCCGAATGGATGCACTTTTAAGGTCAAAGATAAGTACGCTGGTAAGAAAGGGATCTGCCCCCACTGCCCGGGACAGGTTGTAATTCGAGTACCAGACGCACTCACTTCAAAAGAGACCAATCAGGCTTATCGTCAAGCGGTTGTCGAAGAGGTCCGCGCCCAAATATCGCCAGCCGACAGCGCTGCCTCGGTTCTTGATGATACGCTCAACGAAGGAAGCAGCGCCAGTTTGCTCAGTTCCTCAGTAATCCGACACAATATTAAGTGTAGTAAGTGCGGCCAATCGGTACCGATGTGGTTTGCACGTTGCCCCGGCTGCGGCGAGTATCTCGATAAGCGTTAAATGCCATTACTTTCATTGCTAGCATGATCGAGCGTCTATCCGCAGCCGAGGCATTCTAATTCTGGCATAGCGACACAGAAATTCTTTTGCTAACTTCTGCCCGCTTGGCGTGTACCTACGCACGCCGATTGTTCTTTCGCTGGCTAACTTGGCAGATGAATATGCGATTCGATAGTCAACTCAAACGCTCACCATTAAGTAACTTAGCTTGGATCTCAGCCATCGTGGTGGCAGGCCTTCCCATGCTATCAGGATGTCAGCTGTCCTCAGGTCTGAATCGCTTAAACCCTTTTGATAAGCCTGAGTTAACAAGCTACATCACCCCCAACCAGCGAATCGAAGCGGCAAAACTTGCTGCCAAGAACGCGGATGGCACCGCCTCCGACGCCCAGGTTGAGCAGGTTCGCGCCTTGGCAAATCAACTTACCTCAGAACCAGACCCGTTGGTTCGAGAGGCCTTGCTAAAAGCATGTGCCGAATACAATGTCCCACTGGCTCAGAAAGCGTTAATTGCTGGCCTAAACGATGAAAATCAATACGTCCGAGCCGCCTGTTGCCGTGAACTAGAGCGACTAGGAGTTTCGGAAGCAGCCGGAGCGCTCTCAAGAGTGGCTCAAGAGGACAAAGAATTTGATGTACGTGTCGCAGCCGCAAGAGCACTTGGTAAAACAGGCAATGATGAAGCTCGGGTAGGTCTGCTTGCTGTGCTCGAAGATCGTAACCCCGCGATGCAACTAGCGGGTGTCGAAGCAATGCGTGACCTCACGGGCCAAAACTTAGGTTACAACGTGGCGGCCTATGTTGCCCTGGCAAAGCGAGATTCGACTTCAGCAACACGAGTTGCTGAGAATACTCAGCTAACGACCAAGTAGCTTGAAGAGAACCTTCCGGTGCTGAAGTGAAAAACTGCGTATCGATGAGTTCTTTGGCTTATTCGCATAACCGGTCAACTCTACCAAACCGAGACGGATTCTAATCTTGGAGGCCCTGCTAGCTCTTTCGCAGAAACTCTTTCTGCAATGATTCATACTCGATAGGCTTTGCTCCCGATACCAAATTGGACGGGCTGTCTTGGCGGGAGAATTACGGACAGAGCATTCGTTTGAGTTTGATATCAGGGAAGAGACTCTCAATGCGGACTTCATATAGACAATTCAAATCTCCAACCATCCTCTGCTTGCTGGCACTGCTAGCAATTGTGGTTGGCCTAACCGATTTGATCGCCGCAGACCAAGGTGCTTCACTTCTTGATGGACCAGGGCAACGAATTGACACGTTGGTACCCTACTCGACAACCGATTCATTGGATCTTACCGATGCTGATCCCAATGCGTTGATCTTTTCACCCACCAAGGTAGAAACAAAAGAAGCCTCGAAGTCCAAAGAGTTACAATGGAAGCCAGGGCTGGGCAAAGAAGACGAAGAGCCTAAACTCGCAAGCCTTCCAAAAAATTCGACAGGACCAAGTCTCACTCCACCTAAGAGGAGTGAATCTCTTGATAAAGATCTAAACGAACCAGCCGAGGTCAACCTTTCTGAGACCGTCCGACCGATTGAACCGGTTGAGTTGGAACCGACAGAACCAGAAGAGACTGATCAAGGTCAAACAGCTCCAAAGCATCAAGCTCGTATCTCGCCGAAATCGGGTGTCTTCAGCTCGCAGGAAGAGCCTGCTCCTTTAAACCGCAGTATGCAAAACCTACGCTCACGCATGCGGACGGTTCTCTCCTATTACTACAATAAGCCGCTAAATACTCAAGAGCATGATCCCTGGGAAATCATGCACAGCATGCTCGCTTATGAACTTCATAGCCGAGTTCGTGAAGGTGGTCCTCGTGGCAAAACAATCACAGCCGTCGGACATCTCTGCTTCAATCGTCCCGCCGAGAGAAAGCAAATGATGCGGCTTGATAAGAACAAGCAGATTGACGCTCGCGTCGGAGTTGGGCTGCAAGGCCACAAGGGTCAGTTCATGGCAATGCTTGCCCAATGCAACGTTAGCCCAGACTATCCCGTTCGTGTTCAAAATGAAAAGTTCACGATACGTGATTTGATTGAATCGGAACAACTTTCTTGCTACGCAAAAACCGAGCTGACTTTCAAACTCATTGGACTGGGCCACTACTTGGCTTCGGACTCCACTTGGCTGAATGACCAAGGTGAAACTTGGAGCATACCTCGTCTGATTGAAGAGGAACGTAATCAACAGATTCGTGGAGCCGCTTGTGGGGGCACCCACCGGCTTGCCGGACTGAGCTTGGCTTATCGTCGCCGTGAAGCACGCGGTGAACCCATTGATGGTGAGTATCTTAAAGCTGCCAAGTTCGTGAGTGAATATCAGACCATGGCGTTCAAGCTTCAGAATAAGGATGGTAGCTTAAGCACTGAATGGTTCCGTGGCCGTGGTGCTGAAGAAGATATTGAGCGCCGTTTGCGAACAACTGGTCACTTACTTGAATGGCTCGCCTATTCACTTCCGGATGAACAGATGACATCACGTCCAATGGTTCGTGCAACTAGCTACCTGACGAATCTCCTGGCCACCTACTCAAACCAAGATTGGCACAAAGGCTCAATTGCCCATGCTCTGCATGCTTTGGTGATTTACGATAAACGCGTCTTCCAGCCACATGATGGCGAGGAAATGGCAAACCTAGCAATCAATCCCTCGTCAAACCGCTACCGAGGCTACAGCATCTATCGTGGCGTACTTCGTGGCATGCAAGCTCCTAACGAGAGTGGCGGCTTCTTCGGAATCTTCGGCCAGTCTCGTAGCACCCAGCGCCCGTCGGGTAGCTATAATCGATAAATCGCATGGCAAAAGCTGGTTGGCCACAGAGAAACGAGAAACTCAGCTGCTTTTGGATTGATCCCCCCACTCTGGTGTACTAGATTTCTAAGGAGTCTCACCTTGCAAGCCCTCGATTCTTGCGATTGAGCCTCCCGAGCAGCCCACAAGTACCTAATCAAGAGATCTCACCGGATGGCACCGCAGAAGACGACAAGCAGCCGAACACCTCAGCCACGTCGGTTTACCGACCAGCTGAAAGCGTTCTGCCATGCCGCTTCGTCGTTGGCTGATATCCACAGTGCGGACGCAATTTTGTTTTTGGCCGAACGTCCAATCCATTGGTCTCGTCTGAAAGAAGAAGTTGGCAATCATCCACTACTCGTTGCTGCCGATTCGGAAGATCAACTCGCCGGTTTCGATGATGAAGGGGTAGAACTCGATACCATTATCCTGGAAACGTCTGACGCCCCCGTCTACGAGCGGCTAACCCAAGCGTTGCTCGAAGCGGTTGCCGAAGAACATCTCGAACCAGGATCAACCGTAGTTACGCTCTACAGCAGCTTTGAAACTAGTGTGATTGACTCACTGAGCCTCATCCGCTTGGACGAACACCTGGGTCGTCTAACCGTTCGAGACTTGCGCCGAATCGAATCACGCATTCCGACCGAGACTCTGAAGCAGGTGGTCGACTTGGCGGTTGAGATTGGCAGAGAAGGACGAGAAGGAAAACCGATCGGTACGTTAATGGTCGTAGGCGACCATCGTAAAACTCTCGAATTCGCCAAACCAATGGGCTTCGACCCGGTTAAGGGTTACCCAGCCGCTGAACGAAGCTTATTTGATTCCAAAGTTCGCGAAGGGGTAAAAGAGATTGCCCAAATGGATGGGGCATTCATCATCTCAACCAAAGGAACGGTCGTCGCGGCAGCGCAACACATGTCAGCGCCACCTTCGACCGAAATCTCTTTGAGCAAAGGGCTCGGTGCTCGGCACTGGGCAGCCGCTGAGATTAGCTCTGCCACAGAAGCCATCGCGATTGCTGTTAGCGCATCAAGCGGGACGGTTCGGGTATTTCAAAAAGGAGAAGTCGTCCTTCGTATCGAGCCTTTGCATCGCGCAATGACATGGCGAGAATTCGAGGGTGATCCGGCTTCACTTGAAAAAGAAAAATCGCCTGCAACCAAATCGAGCAAAACGAAGTCAAAGTCTACCAAGGAGAAAGACTAAGCCCATGCGAAGGCTTGGCCGGTTATCTTTTCGTACGCTTCGATATATTTTGCTCGTGTCTGATTGACAATTTGCTCAGGCAAAGCGGGTGGTTCACTTTGACGATCCCAATCGGAGGCGAGCAACCAATCGCGGACAAACTGTTTGTCGAACGATTGCTGTGAACGTCCTGGTTCGTACTGATCGGC
Source organism: Botrimarina sp. (assembly GCA_965263145.1). GTDB lineage: Bacteria > Planctomycetota > Planctomycetia > Pirellulales > Lacipirellulaceae > CAYGQU01. The sequence continues at coordinate 3,106,707 of OZ253585.1, read as the reverse complement.
TGGCCAAAATCGACTGCTATCCGGCGTGAGGATCTCATCGATGAGAAGCAGCTCTTCTGAGCCGTCGTCCGCTGCCAATCCGAACTCAAATTTCGTATCGGCAATAATTACGCCACACTCGGATGCCTTGGCAGCACCTTGCTGATAAATCTTCAGCGTAAGGTCTCGCAGCCGATGAGCAAATTCATTGCCCAATGCTTCTTCCATGCGATCGATGGCAACATTCTCGTCGTGATCTCCCTGCTCAGCCTTGGTGGCGGGAGTAAAAATCGGCTTAGAAAGTTTGCTTGATTCGAGAAGCCCTTCTTCAAGAGTAACACCGCAAACCGACTGGTCCGCTTGATATTCCTTCCAGCCAGATCCGGCTAAGTAACCTCGGGCGACGCACTCGAACGGAACCACCTGACTCTTTCGGCAGAGCATGGTTCGACCCGCAAGAGCGTCAAGGTCAGTCCCATCGGGTAGATCCATCTCGGTAACATCCGTCGAAATCAGATGGTGACGGATGCCAAGTGGCTCGATCAGATGCTTAAACCAGTGTTGAGATATCTGCGTTAGCACACGTCCCTTGTCGGGGATTGCTGTAGGGAGAATCCAATCGAAGGCACTAATGCGGTCCGTAGCGACCAAAACGACCCGCTCACCCAAATCGTAAACGTCGCGAACTTTGCCTCTTCGGGGGAAAATTCCAGGAATTGCTGATTCGAGCAAGGGAGCGGTCATTCCGTGTCCGATTCTGTGATTGAATGCACTTATGCAAGGCAATTGGAAGCCCGGTGCTTGTTGCCTACAGCAGAGCATACTAAGGTTATGGCTGGTAATCCATTGGTGGGTTGCCTGAGTTGGCGAACTTCCACACGCCAGCTTACCACGTGAGTAGGTTAATGAGGCCTGCAATACCTAACCACGTGGCAGGAACATTGTGGATTCGTGGCTGCCCGATTTGAGTCGCGTCTATGAGCTTGGTGCGATTCGTCGTCGCGAAAAGAGAACTTCTGACCGAATCTCGGCTGGCAAGATCGTATGTCACGGGTTCGGATGAAGTCGCTTCTTTCTGCCGCGCCTATCTTACGGACGACTATCTGATCGTCGAATCCAACGATGACGGTTCGCTTTGCTTCGCCCTCCCCTGGCCTCTGCCTGAGATGGGAGATTGGATGGTTTCGACATCGACGCTTATGAATCGGGAGCGTCCTTACCTGCTAGAAGTAGAACTCGCTCGCGGCATTGTTTTTCGGCTTCGCGACCAGATGGCCCTTTGGGAGCATATGGGTTTGCGAATCCCTGATGAGCTTCGCGAGTTGGTTGCTTTGGCGACGCAACACTTTTCAAGAGCTGCGACTCACCAGGACGATCCCAACGCCGCTGCCGAGCATGCTTTGCAAGCTATCCATGTAGCTGCTGGAGCCTGTACTCAGCTTTCGCAGGTTTATACCGATCAAGCGATCAAAATCCGTCGAAACCAGACGGAAAAATTAACGACGCTCATGGCGACGCGACTTCCACCCAAGGTTCCTCGTGGTGTCATCGCTTCGGAAATTAAAGAAACCTTTAACATGGCAGCGGTCTCCTGCTCCTGGGGTGATTTGGAACTAAGCGAAGCGAAGTACAACTGGTCGGTTTCTGACCTACCAATCCGCTGGGCCGCGACCGAAGGATTACGTATTGCCTGCGGTCCACTGCTTGAGTTTGATGATCAACTGGTGCCAGACTGGGCATTTCTGTGGGAAGGCGATTTCGAAACGCTATCTTCGCTAATGCTTTCGCATGTAGAGAATGTCGTCAAACGATATCGGGGTAAGGTTCAGCTCTGGAACGTCGCTTCGAAGATCAATCGTTCTGGTGTCTTATCCCTGTCTGACGAACAACGCCTGCAAATCGTTGCCACCGCTGTCAATATGGTCCGCAACCTGGATCCGCAGACACCCATCGTCGTTGGCATTGATCAACCGTGGGGTGAGTACCGTTCTCGAAAAGAAACGGACCTGATGCCAATCGATTTTGCTGACGCCCTGGAACGTAATGATCTTGGCATCGCAGGCTTCAATCTTGAGCTTAATATTGGCTACGAAGAGCTTTCGACAGCTCTACGGAATCCTTTGGCAATGAGCCGGTTAGTTGATATTTGGAGCGTTCGATTAGAAACGCCCCTCATGGTATCGATCCGCTTACCAAGCTCATCCGAAGAGAGAGCCGATGCACCTAAAGCAAAGATCTCTGTCTGTGAAGAAATACCCGACTTGGTCTCGCTAGACTGGCAAGCTAAGTGGGTTGGCGAGCGTGTGCCGCTCCTCTTTGCCAAGGGAGCTGTCCAAATTCTTGTCTGGGATCAGCTCGACGACAAACATGCCAAACAATGGCCACACAGTGGACTCTTCGATATCGAAGGCACCCCAAAGCCATTGGTAAATGTTTTGAAAGATCTCCGCAAAGAGTATCTTGAATAACAGGCATACGCGATGCTCTGCCTTAACTGGCAAGCATCGCGTTGATCGTATCACGCGCTACTTGGATCGCTTCGGGAAGCTTCTCTGGTTGCTTACCACCCGCTTGAGCCATGTCGGGACGTCCGCCGCCGCCACCTCCCAGTGCCTTGGCCACAGGACCAATCCACTTGCCGGCGCTGACACCCTTCTCTTCCAAGTCTTTGGTAATGCCCGCAATGAGCGTGACTTTGTCGTCGCCTTGCTTCGCAGCAAGCAGAACGGCTGAAGGTTGTACCTTCTGACGCACGGCATCCACCAGTTGACGCATCATATTCACCTCAGCACCAGGTGTCTCAACGATGACGACCGTAGTGCCCTGCTCTTCTTGAGCCGACTCAAGCAATGTCTCAGCCGTCAGCGGCCCAGCCTCTTCACGGTTCTTTACCTTCGCTTCGAGCGTTTCAATCTCTGCCATCATCGCAGCTGCGCGCTCTGCAACGGCTGTTGGAGCGACAGACAGCATACGAGCGGCATCGCTCAGAGCTTGCTTGCGTTCTGTGAAGCTCCTGAAAGATTCCGAGCGAAGAACGGCCTCGTCACGTTTTACATCACCACCGCCCGAGAGTTTCTTCTTCAAAGAACGTTGACGAGCGACAAGTCGACCGATTGCTTCGACAACGGTCTCCTCGGCAACGCCAAGAGTCTTGGCCGTTTCAGACAAGGAGTCAAGAATTTGCTGACGATTCTCATCCGCACGCTTCCCCGTAAGGGCGGTTATACGACGTGTCCCTGCCGAAACGCCCTCTTCGGAAAGCAATTCAAACGAACCGACTTCGCTAGTGTTATTCAGGTGTGTTCCTCCGCAGAGCTCCAAGCTAAACGCGTTCCCTTCGGGCCCCATCGAAACCATGCGAACTGGGTCAGGATACTTTTCGCCAAAGAGCATCATCGCACCCTGCTTGCGAGCATCGGCCAGCGGTAAGGTTTGCCACACAACGGGCGTCGATTCTGCAATGCAAGTTTCAACGTCAGCGATAATCGTATCAAGCTGCTCCGATTCAACTGCGGTGAGGTTGGTAAAGTCAAATCGAAGCCAGTCCTCATCAACCTTCGAACCCTGTTGTTGGGCATGGGTGCCGAGAGTCTTCTGTAACGCCCAATGCAATAGGTGTGTTGCCGAGTGTGCACGACGGATCGCGTCGCGGCGATCGGTGTTCACTTTGGCAGAAACGGTGTCGCCCGTCGTAAGAGTTCCCGTGACAAGCTTGCCAAGATGAACAAACAACGCACCATTCTTTTGGGTATCGGTGACTTCAAACTCGAAGCTGTCGCCGACAAGTTTGCCAGTATCACCAACCTGACCGCCGCTCTCACCGTAGAACGGAGTCTGATCGAGCACCAATTGGACTATCTCATCAGAACTAGTGAGCTCTTCAGTCAGCTTCTCATCATCTCCGTCGGGAATGATGATGCCAACAACTTTCGCATCGGATGTCACTTGGTCGTAACCGAGGAATTCCGTCTCGTGGCCAGCTTGCTTGAGCGAATCAAGCGGTCCTTTAGCACCCATCACGGTGTGGACCAACTTGCCAGAAGCTTCACCATGCTCAGCCATCGCAGCTTGGTAACCATCCCAATCGAAGACCAACTTCTGCTCTGCGGCTAACGATTCAAACAACTCAGGGGGAACGCCATAAGTTTGGTACAAATCAGCTGCCACGGCACCATCGACCGTTGTTCGGTTTTCCGACTTCATCTCTGCAAATGCTGATTCGATGCGGCTGAGGCCACCGTCGATCGTTCCGAGGAAGTTTTCTTCTTCCTTGGTGATAACGCTCGCAACTCGTTCGACCGTTTCGGCAAGGTCCGGATAGGGGCCGCTCATGATTTCAGCGACCACGGGAACCAACTTCCCAAGGAACGGCTCACGCATTCCAAGCTGATGACCATCCAGCACTGCACGACGCAGCAATCGTTTGACAACATACTTTTCTTTGTTCGCACCTGGATAAACATTTTCATGGACCGCAAAAGCACAAGCACGCACGTGGTCGGTGATACGGCGAACTCGGCGGCCCTCTTCCGATTCGTAAGAGTACTTCACATTGCAAACATCAGCGGTTGCTTGAACAATCGGCATCAAGCTATCGATATGGAAGTTCGTAGGAACGCCCTGCATGACAGCAGCGGTCCGTTCGAGTCCCATGCCAGTATCGATGTTCTTCGATGGCAATGGTTGCAGGTTGTTCGGTGGATCGCCAACACGATTGAATTGCGTAAAGACAAGGTTCCAAATTTCAAGCGGCTCGGCACCAGGTGCGGTGTAGTAGATTTCGCTACACGGTCCACAGACGCCATCGGGACCTTGGCTTGGGGCGCTGGCAGGCCAGAAGTTTTCATCTTCGTCTTCGTAAGTGATTCGTGAAGTTGGCAGCCCAATCTCTTCGTGCCAAATGTTGGCTGCTTCTTTGTCGTCTTTGTAAACGGTAACCGTTAGGGTCTCTTCAGGAATGGCGAGCCACTCTTTGGCGGTCAAGAATTCCCAAGCCCAATGAATCGCGTCCCGCTTGAAGTAATCACCAAAGCTGAAGTTGCCAAGCATTTCGAAAAACGTATGGTGACGCGGCGTACGACCAACGTTATCGATATCGCCAGTACGCATACACTTCTGGCAGGTGGTCGCACGGGTGTATTCGAGCTTTACCTTACCCAGAAAGTGGTCCTTGAATTGGTTCATCCCCGCAGGAGTGAAAAGTACGCTAGGGTCCCAAGTTGGGACAAGCACGTCACTCGCAACTCGGGTGTGTCCCTTGGTTTCGTAGAAGGCGAGGTACTTTTCACGCAATTCATCAGTTTTCATAGTCTTTTGGCGTACTTCTTCAGGGGATCGCTCGGTCGGCCCAGGGGGTCACTACGACAGGAATAATCGGCCTAGCCTAGCCCCAAATCGTAGCCGATTTTGCCACGCTTCGTCAGGGATGAGAAATGTTTGCGAAAATCGGCCTCATAAGCCATAATCAGGGTCAGTTCTGGGCGATGCCAGCAGGCTGCCCGTTTCTCCTATCCGCAAGGACCTGAACGCTCGTGACCAACTAGATCGACTCGCTTTCGATCACCGCAATTTCTCTTCTCAATTTGGTCACTTATTTATCCCACCCTTCACTAGTTGTGTTGGGCTTTGTCAGGTCACCTCTATGCCGTTACCACGTTTACAGAATACTTTTTTCCTACCGATTCTATTTGTCGTGGCTGTCAGCTATGCCATAGCAAGCGACATCCCTGGGCACTTCTGTTCGGGCTGTTGTCCTTGGTGTGGCACGGACACGTCCGTTGCGACAGATGGCGAAACAGGAGGAGAAATTGCTCCAGCCTTCAGCACTTTTGGGGGCAGATGGCCGCAGCCTGGAGGCAAAGGATCTCCCATTACCGTCACGTATAGCTACAACAATTTTCTTGACGGCGGACTAAAGAACTTGGCTGGGGAATCGGTTCCTGCGGACTATATCCGCACCGTCACGGAAGAAGCTTTTGGCCTTTGGGCGTCGGTCGCCCCGCTTCACTTTGTTGAGGTCCCTGACGTTGGAACGCCGGTCTTTACTTCAAACAATGCCGCTTACAATGCCTACTCTCCCGATGACTTTGGGCAGATTCGCCTCAATCACCGATTCATCAACGGAACGGACGCACAGAATGGCCGTCCAACGACCAAGGCGCTAGCTTATGCCGTTTCATCGGTTGGGAATTTGGCGGCTGACATTCACTTCGACAACGGAGACCCATGGGAAATCATCGGTACGCCAAGTGAACCCGACATCCTGGGTATTCTGACCCACGAAATCGGTCACTCCTTGGGACTTGGGCACTCAACCATTGATGGAACCGTCATGTTTCCCGCGGCACTCCGAAGGATGGGCCCAGGCACAGGGACTCTGTTACCTGATGATATCAACGGAATTCAATTCCTCTATGGAGCGGGCATAGGTAGCGTTACGCCTCTTTCTGCCGTGCCAGAACCGAGTTCGTTTGTTATGTTGGGTATTCTAGCCGGTCTGGCAAGTTGTTGTCGGCGGCGATAGTCTAGTAGGGATGCTGCACAGCAGTACATGGAAGTCTAAATTCTCAGCGGAGCTGAACAAACGTGCCCACGACCTCGCCTCATATTGATGCCTTGCTCCAATCGATGGTGCGATACTGGGGCTACGACTCATTCCGACCTTTGCAGCAAGAAGCCATGTCGGCGGTAATGGAAGGGCAAGACTCGGTCGTGGTTCTTCCAACCGGCGGCGGCAAGTCTCTCTGTTTCCAAGCCCCGGCGGCCACGATGGGTGGCATGGCTTTGGTTGTTTCGCCCTTAATCTCTCTGATGAAGGATCAAGTCGATACACTCCGCAATTGCGGAATCGAAGCGGCTTATCTGAATAGTTCACTCACACCCGACGAATACAAATCAGTCTATCAACAGATCCGCAACGATGAATTGAAACTTCTCTACGTCGCCCCGGAGCGATTACTGCTAAATGGCACCCTCTCAATGCTGGCCGAGGCGAACGTTTCGCTGGCCGCAATTGACGAAGCGCATTGCATTAGCAGTTGGGGTCATGACTTCCGTCCGGAATATCGCGCGCTCAGTCGACTGAAAGAAGCGTTCCCCAACATCGGTATCCACGCCTATACGGCAACCGCAACCGAAGCCGTACGTGGAGACATTGCTAAGCAGCTCAAACTCGAAACACCCGAGATGCTGGTTGGTTCCTTTGATCGCCCGAACTTGACCTATCGTGTTCGAGTTGCCGACAAACGATTGAACCAAATCAAGGAGATCATTGCCCAAAACGAAAAACCTGATGGAACTAGCGAATCGGGCATCGTTTATTGCATTAGTAAGAAAGAGGTTGACCGCACGGCAGAGAAACTAAAAGAAGCGGGCTATCGCGCTGCGCCCTATCATGCGGGCCTCTCAGATACTGAACGCAAGCGTAACCAAGATGACTTTCTCAACGACCGCGTCGATATCGTGGTCGCCACCGTTGCTTTTGGTATGGGAATCGACAAACCGAATGTTCGGTTCGTTATTCATTCGGGCATGCCCAAATCGCTTGAAAGCTACCAACAAGAAGCGGGTCGAGCGGGACGTGATGGCTTAGCAGCCGACTGCGTATTGCTTTACAGCCGTGGTGACTTCGGTACGTGGAAACGAATGCTCGAAGGTTCAGCCTACGAAGGAACCGGCGACGGAAGTAGTGAAGCGGCTCTCGAAGGTGCCATGCAAGCGCTCAACGGCATGAGTCGCTATGCAACGAGTGTCACTTGTCGCCACCAAGCCTTGGTAAGCCATTTCGGTCAAGCGTTTGATAACGTCCCCTGCGGCGCTTGCGATGTCTGCCTTGGCGAACTCGACTTGGTGGAAGACCCCTTACTGCTGGCGCAGAAAATCATCTCCTGTGTTGCCCGGCTCGATCAGCGTTACGGTGCAGATCATACCTGCAAGGTTCTGCTTGGATCGACCGAGGAAAGAATCCTTCAGCAAGGGCATGACCAACTGAGCACCTATGGCCTGCTTAAAGAAAATCGCCTGGGGGATGTGCGAGATTGGGTCGAACAACTCATTGGACAAGGCTTCTTGGAACGTGTTGGCGAGTACAATATTTTGCACATAAGCGCGACCGGTCGCGAACTCCTTAAAGGCAACGCCGAGCCAATGCTTTCAAAGGTTGCCAAGAAAAGCACGGCAAATAAAGGTCGATCAACACGTGCTGGTGACGATTGGGAAGGGGTCGACCGGGGACTGTTCGAACGCCTTCGTTCGCTCCGCTCACAGGTGGCTACCGAAAATGAAGTGCCTGCCTACATCGTCTTTGGAGATGCTTCGCTGAAAGACTTAGCCCGACGTCGGCCTTCGACTTTAGAAACTTTCCGCCAGGCACACGGCGTAGGTGAAAAGAAACTTCGCGAGTATGGCGAAATGTTCCTTGAAGTCATCTCTGAATACTGCTCCGAGAATGGCGTCACGGTCGACACAGCAGCTGAGAGTGAATTACCCAAACCCACCGTACGCCGACGCATCGACGGACCAAACCGATCAGCCCAAAACGCTTTCCCCCATTTCCGTGAGGGTCTCTCTGTTGCCGAAGTCGCCAAACGCCTCGGCCGAGCTAAGTCGACCACGACCGGTTACTTGAGCGAGTATCTTAAACACGAAACCGTGACCGACCCGGCCCCCTGGGTCGACTCAGCAACGGTCTCGTTGGTAGAGGAAGCCATCGAATCGGTAGGCCTCAGCGGCCTCAAGCCAATCCACGAGTACCTTGGTGGTGAGATTGATTATGAATCAATCCGAATCGTGGCGACTTGTGTGGGGAATCGTGACTAAGATCAACTATTAATTAGTATTCACATGACATTTTTTCCTAAAGAGAGAATCTTAAAAAAGATCCATCAAGTTTGTGACTCAAGGTTGGAATGTTTTGGTTCAAATGGGCATAAGTACCAACTTCGCGCATGTCTGACGGAAGAAGAGGTAGTTGAATTTGAGTCTGAGCATCAAATCCAGCTACCCGAAGACTATCGTCGATTTCTTACTGAAATTGGAAATGGCGGAATCGGACCTTACTATGGGATAGTCTCGCTTGAGCAAAGTGCAAAGCTGCTTGATTTAGCCCCAACCAATCCAGTTAAAATAACCCCATCACTATGTGGTAATGATCAGTATTGGCACGAATACTTTAATTGTGACGTTGAACAGGTGCTTGATGGTCTCTTGGTACTAAGCCATCAAGGGTGTACTTATTACTCGATGCTTATCGTCAATGGCAACCACTATGGCCAAGTTGTAAACATCACTGAAGAATGTGCTGGCGTGGGACCTTTTTTCACCCATGATGGCAGTTTTATTGAATGGTACGAAAGGTGGCTAGATGAATTGATCGCTGGCTATGACATGGGTGGATTTGGACGTGGAGTGCTTGGAAAGGAAGTCGATCTTCTCAGAATCGCAAAAGATACAAACAAGTCTATTCGATTAAGAGCCGATGCCCTAAGCACGCTATGCAGGATGCCATCTATTTCTGATGGAACGAAGAATGAAATCGTCTTGATGGTCGGTAATTCCAATATCGAGTTAAGTGATATGGCTTGCATAATCGCTTCTAGATTTAAGATATATGAAGCGGCGGAACCGATCAGTCAGTTACTTACACTCAATTCTCGCAGCCGGTCAATGCTTTCTAGCTCGCTATCAAAGTTGAATAGTGGCCTACTCTTTGATAAGGCTAGAGAACTTATTTTAATGAAAGATTCTGACCTCGTTCACCGAGGCATTAACATACTACACGAGAACAACCAGCTACGGCATGCTGATTTGGATCCGCTCATCTCTTCTACAAATAAAGCAATCGCATTAGTTGCTAAAGATGCCCAAATAAAGCTGATCGAGGGCAAGCCAAAGAGCATCATCCATCGACTGAAGAACTGGTTTCACTCTCCTTGATCTCAATCATATCTGAACTAGTTCAGTTGATTACTCATTAGCGGATTCATCCGGACACACTCTCCTTTATCAAACCGTATTCGGAAATCAGGGTTAAGCTTTGGATCGGCTAAGTAATAGTCCGTTGTGATCACCTGAGCACCACTCTTCTTAGCGGCTTCGAATCGTGTGAAGTCGTTCTCGCGGGCTTCGACCGTATTGGCATCAGACCGGGTGCGGACCAAAAAGCCTTGCTTTACGAGCGATTGAATCTCTTCGAGCTGCTCTCGCGGATTGTTACGTATCATGACAGCCGCTTCGTCTTCTTCGGGATCGCAGTTGGTGAACATGACACGGCCTCGCAGCGAGGGATGGTCTTCGATGTACGTTTTCTTCTTATGGCCCGACTGGTCGAGTACAAGGAAGAAATGGCCACGGGCTTCCTTTAGGTTTGGCCATCCTTTCTCGGTCACGGCTTCACGAAGTGTTTTGCATTCGCCACGCACATCGTCCGGCATGAGGATGTTTTCACGGCCAAGGAAATCTAAAAAGGATTTGTCGAGCTGATCCAACGCCTCAGCATCATAAACAGCTGGCTCGGTTGCACCGGGAACATCAATTGCTCCATCGTTGAGGTTAAACGTCAACATGATCGGCAGGTGACGAGGATTCGCCTCGGACCACTCGCGCAGTTCGGTCATCGCAAGCTTCAAGGTTGGGCAGTTTGAACGAAAGTCAAAATCCACCATATGCAACACCTTGAAACCAGGCTCTTGCATCAAGCCTTCGGAATCATAAGGCCTTGTTTGCTTGCCGGCCCCTTGAGCCAGCGTAATCCCAGCCGGCTTGGCATAGCGTCCCCCTTCTGGATCATGAAAAAGATCTAGCTCGAGGTTTCTTAAACCAAGATTCAATTGGTCGGTTAAAGAAGCATGCGAATACTCAAGCTTCCAAGCAGTCGGACGGAATTTCTTCATCAGCTCAAGGAGCTCTGGATCGATCACTTCCTTGTAACTGTTATGGCTTCCAATCACTTGTAGATGATTCATCGGCAACGAATCAGAAAGCTCCTCCGCTTGTACAACAGTTGTCCCTGTGCAAATAAAGGCGAGGAAACAGGTAAACAAGAACTCTAGAGCACGCCTTTTCATCGCAGATGACAATCCAAGTAGAAAATCAATAAAAGTGAAGTGGCACGGTACAAAAAAAGAGCCAGGAGACAAACTCTGATTAGAGTGTACGTCTCCTGGCTGCGTAAAGCATCTATTGTATTAAGATTTGATTTCTACTATTTAGCATCGACAGGAACGAGATTCTTATCGTGCTCCATTTGGACCGAGTACTCGACCGAGACTTGTTCCTTGCCTGACGCGCCGGCGGGGATGGCTAGGTCCCAACGCAAGATCCCTTTACCTCGCTGTACACGTAGGTAATCTTCGTTCTCACTCAGATCATGCGAAGTATCAGCCAAGGCGATCTTCACTTCGTTGATATTGCCCGTTGGAATGCGGTCCATCAAACGCACGTCAACTTCTTTGTCGCCATAGTTCTCGATTTGCAAATCGTACTTGTAGGTGACAATGCGGTTCGCACCTTGTAGCTTCTCGGTGCGATCGGCAAGTTCGCGGCTAACGTGTAGCGACTCATCAATGCCAAGACCAACAGTGAACGATTGGCCGACTGCGACGGATGGAATAACGCCACGACCGACGAAACGATCCTCCATGAAGGTGGCTGCTGGACCTGACAGAAGGACCATGCCAGTGCTGTTAGTCAGCTTCGCTTCACGGTAAACGTAGTTAGTCAGCACAGGCTGAGCTAGGCGATACGACTCGGCTTCGACCGGAATCGAAGTAATTTGAATCAACTGCGTGTCAGGTCGGCTTGGCAGCGAAGTAGTATTCGCAAGCTTGTAAACAACGCTCATCCCTTCTTGGATTTTGCTGGTTGTTTTACGTTCACGCAGTTCACGCGTCGATATAGGATTGCTCAAATCATAAAGCTCTATTGAGTTCGCAAACTTGTTAAGAGCATCATCATTCTGTTTCAAGTTTGACTCCTGCAGAGCCACTCCACCTAAGGAGTTAAACCGGCCAGAAACAGCTCCACTAAATCCAAACGAACCCCGGCGGCCCGCAATGCCTCCATCGGTAGCTCCAAATGGATCGTCACCCTCTTGAGGCATAGCCCGTGATTGAATAATGGAATTCGAATAAAAACTCCCATTCCCTCGGTTGTTAGCAACAACTTGCTGCTGTGCCTTTAGCTGAACCCGTTTGCCGAGTTCGACCTTAGATACCTCCTTGTTATCTGTAAGGCGGATTTTAAAGGGCTGAAGCGAAGGAGCTTTAGCAGCAAAGGATGGTGAAGCGGTCGAAAGGGTCATCGCCACGTCAAGCCAATCTTCACCACTGGTTTGGGTGACCGAGGCGTTGTACTCGATTGTTACTTCACTTTGATCGTCATTTGCACGCAGGTTATAAGATGGTGACCAATTGGCTCCGGTTACCAAATAGTTCAAACGAAACGCGGCCCCTTTGTCCGAAGCATTGAGAAAGATCACCGCTTCACGTGAAAGTGCCTGACTTGATGAAGAGAGAAGAGCACGTTCTTTTTGGAGTTGCTTAATCTCTTCTTGAATCTCCCGTTTCTCCTCGGTCAGATGAAAATGTTCGGTTGAATGAGCTTGACGTTTCTTGAAGGCGTACTCTGAAAGCTCAATGAGAGCTGCCGCATCCAAAACGCCACGTTGCAAGTCTTGTTTGCCACTGCCCGCGGTGAACTTTTCAATATTTGTTAGATAGCTGATATTCGCATGAAGCGTTTTCATTCGCATATCAATCTCACGAATTTTATCATTAAGAGCTTTGACGGCCTCGTCAATTTTTCGAACCTCTTCTCGACTATCCCCCACGATCGGACGAACCCGATAACGAACCGAACGGACCTCGACACCCTCGGCTGGTTCGGCATACAGGCTACCGGCAATGATTCGCTCAGGCAGATCCTCAACGATGACTTCAACCAAACCTTCCGCCTCATCAAGTTCAATTTGGCGGGTCACCAAAGCTTGCCCTTGAAAGACGGTTACGGCGATCATCTCGCCAGCAACCGTCGTGGCTTCCTCTTCATGATCGTCCGCTAAAGCAGTTGTCGGATTGGCGACTACACAAGTCAGAAGGCCGATCTGGCAGAGGGATAAAAACGAAACTCGAACTAACCAGGACATGCTACTACCTCTCTCGTTGGTTGAAGGATAAGGCGTGCCAAAGACACAAGCGAAGAATCAAAGCAAAAGTGTTCCGTGTAGCAATCTAGGTAGCCGATCAAATTGGCTACCCAATCGCATTATACGCGCCGGCTAGTACGTCGGTTCCGCATAAATAGAAAATACAAACAAGGATTGATGGCATGATTAATTAGTCAAATCCACCCCGCCAATAAGAAGTGACTCAGATCCTACGCGGGGTTCAGAAAAAGTCGCTATTCTTCCTTTTTTTCTGTCGGGCTGCTACCGCGGTTTTTGATTGCCTATTTGGACACAGAGAAATGTCGGCTTAAACCTTTGTTTTTTTGCCGTAAACATCGTTTCGTGTTCTTATCACAAACCAGGAGTAGGATCCCATGCAATTCACAACCACCCAGTCCGTTAACTCTTCTTTCCAGAAGATCCTTGTCCCTTCAGCATTCGCCATCTTTTTTGCCACCTGCTCACTCTCTCACGCCGGTGAGATGATTGGCTTTAGTTGGTTTTCGGGTGTTGCTTCCGTAGCGGGAACGAGCGTCGCTCCGCCCGTGGCACCAAACAACGACAATGTTGTTGGCGATTCGCCAAACGTCTTCTTTCTCACTCAGAAAGACTATCACGCTATCGGGCCAGTCGATCTGGTCTTCGATGTTCGAGATACCGGTGGAACAACTGAGTACTATTTCCAAGAGGGAGTCCAAAACAGCACGGGACTAGACTGGACAGGTTATCACCTAGAACTTGGTTTCGGCACTGGCGCCGGCTTCGTAAAATCAACCGCAGGTGATGGCCTTGATTTTGATTCGCCCGATTTTGATTCAACGATCGACATGAACCCAGGCCCCGGCTTCTCGGTCGTCACGACGCCAACCGAGGATGACATCGTGGCTTCGAGCGGCTTACAACCTAACGGTGCTTTCGCTGGCTACTATGTCTTCCACATCGATGTACCGGATGGCATTGATCAATTCACACTTCGTCAATCACCAATTGGCGAAGGCGTTCCCGAGCCAAGTGCGGCGATTCTCATCGGAATGAGCTTGTTGGGTTCGGTAGGGCTACGTCGCCGATAGCCTAAGAGCGTTTTCACAATCAAATCACCCACATCCCCCAGACCATGTCACGCCATGTGATGCGGTCTGGGGGATAATTATTTACCCTGAACCCAGCGTTTTCTCATAGCTTCTTAACAAGGTGAACCCTTGCCGAATCGTGCGAAGTGGCGGACAATGTATGATTCCCAATAATCACATATGCCTGTCTGGATAAAGAGAGGACCGCCGCAAGCGATGACTCACGAAGCCGCCGACGAAAAGAACCTTAACAAAACCTCTGGCCTTGGAAACAAGCTCGCACTGGAAGGCCTGACTTTTGACGATGTCCTTGTGCAACCACGATTCAGCGAGATCGTCCCTTCCCAGGTTCAAGTTCATACACGTCTGACGAAGCGGATTCCAATGAATCTGCCACTGCTTAGCTCGCCCATGGATACGGTGACCGAACACCGCATGGCGATCGGCCTTGCTCAGATGGGCGGCCTCGGCGTGATTCACAAGAACCTACCTGTCGATCTGCAGGCAGAAGAGGTCGACAAGGTGAAGCGGTCAGCCAACGGGATTATCTCCGACCCAGTTACGCTGCCACCCGAAGCTAGCATTGCTCAGGCTCGGGATACGATGCAGCAGTCAAAAGTTTCTGGCGTCCCAATTACCAATGCTAGCGGCAAGCTTGTGGGTATTCTGACACGCCGCGATTTACGTTTTCTCGAAAGAAATGACCTTCCTATCCAGGATGTTATGACCAGCGAAGGCCTCGTGACGGCTACGGGGACTGTAACGCTTGAGGAAGCTGAAAAGATTTTGATGGCGAAAAAGGTCGAGAAACTTCTGCTGGTTGACGAAGATTACAAACTGACGGGTCTCATTACGATCAAAGACATCGACATGATGCGTCGCTTCCCAGAAGCGGCCAAAGATAGCCAGGGCCGATTGCGTGCTGGCGCTGCTGTTGGAGTCCTTGATTATGATCGAGCCGAGAAGCTGATCGCTAAGGAAGTTGACTTCCTGGTGGTCGACAGTGCTCACGGTCACTCGACCAATGTGATTGAGACCGTCAAAGAGCTAAAGAAGCGTTGGGACATCGACGTCGTGGCGGGGAACGTTGCCACGTACGAAGGTGCCAGCGATTTGATCCAAGCAGGTGCTGACGCCGTGAAGGTTGGCATTGGACCTGGGTCGATATGCACAACGCGTGTGATCTCGGGCATCGGCGTGCCACAGATCACGGCGGTTGCCGAAGCAGCTCGCGCTGCGGAGGGAACAGACGTTACGATTATCGCCGACGGGGGGATTCGATACTCGGGGGACATCACGAAGGCAATAGCCGCGGGGGCTCATCTTGTGATGGTGGGTGGTCTGCTGGCCGGTCTTAATGAAAGCCCCGGCGAACGAGTTCTTTACCACGGCAGAACCTATAAGACGTATCGCGGAATGGGTTCGCTTGGCGCTATGGCCAAGGGATCTAGCGAGCGATACCGACAAGCGGACAGCTCAGCTGGAAAACTCGTCCCCGAAGGGGTCGAAGGACGTGTTCCCTATCGTGGGGAGCTTGCTCCCTTCGTCTACCAACTCGTCGGTGGTTTGAGGGCCGGCATGGGTTATTGCGGCACCAAAACCATCGAATCACTGCGAACGGATTCGCGGTTCATCCGGGTCAGCCCGGCAACGGTTAGGGAGAACCACCCTCATGACATCGCCATTACGCAAGAAGCACCAAACTACTCCATCGAACACCAAGGTGGAGATAACGACTAACGTCTCGTTGGCAGACGCGCTCGTGGCGACACGAGCCTATCAGTCTGCTGCGGCAGATGGCCCACGTCATCAAGTCGGTTCAATCTGGCTACCAGCAGGCTGGTTAGCCATTGTATTGATTCTCTCTTCGAGCGTCCCAGCCTTCGGTGGCGAATGGCGTGCTCGTGGCACACAGCCTACTCGCGTTACAACACACAAGGTGGTAACCGCTTCGGCCCCAACTGCTGAGCCTCGCATGTCAAGCAGCGGCTGGGCATCAACGGGTTCACCTGTCAACGAATCAAGCATCTCACAACCAATCCGCACGGTTGGTTTCGAAGATGACATCGCCGGTCCCGCTCTACGCGTTGCCAATCGCCCGATGCGAAGCATTCGTGTTGCTCAAGAGAATGGCAACGGCGAAGCGAATAGCGATCTACTGAAAGCAATCGAACGTCCCTTCGGCGTCTCCGAAGAAGAGGTTCCTGCTCAAGATGACGGCTCTGATGAAGGACTCTTCAACGATCTACCAGACGATCCGTTTGAGAAAGATGACAAGGAAATGGAGTCCTTCAGCGGACATCCGATTGATAACGGCGACACCATGCCGGTCGATACGGGCGACTTCCAAGAAGAACCCGCTCCGATTCAGCCAGAGGTTATTCCTAGCAAACCACTTTCGCCAGCCGTTAACGCAGCGAATCAAGAATCAGCACAGAACTGTGAAGAAGGCCGTGCTGCTCTGAAGGCAAAGCGTCTTGACTCGATCGACCTATCGATTGGTGTCCACGGAGTGGAAGGGGAAGACTACCCTTACATCTGCTCAATCGACGACGGCACTCCCTTTGCACCACGTTGCTGGGCTGAGGTGACCTACCACTGGAAAGCGACTGCCCTGTGCCACAAGCCTCTTTACTTTGAGGATGTTCATCTCGAACGCTACGGCCATTCGTGGGGACCAGTCATGCAGCCAATCATGTCGGGTGCTCACTTCTTCACTCGAATCCCTGTGCTGCCCTACTGCATGGGACTGCAAGCTCCGAACGAATGTGTCTACACACTCGGACAGTACCGCCCAGGCAGCTGTGCACCGTACATGATCGACCCGATTCCCTTCACCTGGCGAGCTGCTTTCTTCCAAGCGGGTGCGACGGTCGGAGTAGCAGGCATTCTGCCTTGATCAAAAGTTTTGCCGTTCGCTCAAGGTGCTGTACTTAATACCTTGAAGCGACGGGAATCCAAACTAGACTCAGGCGATGCAAATTCGACCCATCCAACATGCTTCGCCCGAGTACGTGGCTACGCTCGACCTTCGTCGTCGATTCCTACGAGAACCGCTCGGTCTTGAGCTTACCGAGGCCGACACAAAGAACGACGCCGAGCAGCATCACTTTGGTATCTATTCCCATAACGAGCAATTGGGTACTGGGCAATTGGGTACTGGGCAATTGGGTACTGGGCAATCAGGTGATGAGCATCTCATCGGCAGCGTGATCGGCATGCCGATTCAGCACGATGGCGAAAAGGCAATCCGCATTCGACAAATGGTGGTCGATGAAGCATGGCGGGGCAAGCAAGTTGGCCGGCAGTTGCTGCTCGGTGCCGAAGAGCAGCTCGCCAAAAAGGGCTACCACCACTTTGAACTCTACGCTCGACCCGAAGCCGCGCCGTTCTACGAAAAGTGCGGGTATGAACCGACTGGTGAAACCGAACTCTTAATCGGCATCTTGCATCAGCATTACGCGAAGCGGGTTGATTGAACCGCTACGACGCGGAGACGCAAAGTAATCTTGTTGACAGGATAAACAGGATTTACATGATTTATGACTTGAGACAGCCGGTAAGGTATGCCGAGAGGCACACCCTACAAACTAAACCGCCCTTCGGGTGATCCAGTAAATGGGGTCCACCTTAGTTGTGAGTTACCATACACATGGAATGGATGAGAACCTAGAAATCTACGGCATTATAACATGCAAGAAGAAATGCAAATAATAAAGATCCAGTTTAGCATTAAGTCATTGTTAGTTATTACAACAGTAGTTGCAATCGCTTGTAGTTTTATTCCAAAGCCCAAAAAGGGTACGTATTTCTATTTTGAAGATTATCTAAGCAATTACTATCCAGGATTTGTAGTAGTAGAATCACCTGGAGCACCGAACAATAAATATGAAGTACTTCATGGGGCAATCTCTTTTCAACAACTAGAATATCGAGCCGCTAATCATACAAGTTGTTATCACGGTGAAAGATATTACCAAATTGGTTCTCAACAACTAGATATATATGAAGGTCAACTTATGGTGTATCTGCTGCAGGATACTAGCACTGGCGAAGTGGGTTGGGCAATAGCTGAGAAGCACAATAGCCCTTGAGGCGTCCGGTACAAAAAGTTGTCATCTATATTTATCTGCTCTTCCAGTCCGCAGGGTGTGCCGAGAGGCACACCGTTTTAGTTTCTTATATCAAACTCGAATGTAATGATTAGTCGTAAAATGGCTCAATGAGTAAAGTCGCCGAGTGCCATTGCTGGACAAGCCAGCAATGGCGCCCTTCTTAGTCTCTTTCGAACAGCAAGAACAAAAACAGCCCCGGCGGTTGCTCGCCGTGGCTGTTTGGATGTCGTCTCAAAGATGTTGTTTCTTACTTAGACCGTGCCGTCCATGCCGAGGCGCATCTTGAGTTCTTCGAACTCTTGGATGTATCGGTCCGTGGTTGAGTGGACGTGTTCGGCTTCGGTGATGAATCGCATCGATTCGTCGCAGTCGACGTGGTGGTCGATCAGAACATTCTCGTAAGCCGAAAGTTCGTTGCCGTAAATGATTAGCAGCTTGTGCTCATCGAGCTGAACTTCTTGTGGCAAGCGTGGGTTCAGTACCGCGATACCGGTGCAACCATCGTTGGTTAGCAAATCTTCGTGATCCCACAGAATGCTCTGCAAGATCGGCATGTCAATATGCTCTCGGTAAAGGTCGGTGTGGTTGCCATTGGTGTGACCATGGCTTGTTTCAAGCACAACGTCGACAACCGGCCCGAGCGGCTCGAGTAATTCCATGAAGGTCTCGATCAGTCGGCCTTTGGTTGCAGCAGCCATGATGACTGGCACGTCGCTATGTGATTCTTCGTCACGGTAGACGTCATGACGGAACCCTGACCGAGGGACAACCTCCAAGCCGTAGCTAGGACGTACCGCATCGGTTAGCTCGAAGCTGCCATAGCGTGCCACGCTCAGGTGCGACTCTAAATCGTCGGAGCTGATGTGGTCGAAGCTGCTGGTTGGTGCTTCAGGCGTTTGAGTCGTTTCGTCGAAGACGTTCGTGAAGAAATCCTTCAAGAAGCCCATCGGCAATTCTCTTATCTGTCTCAGGTTTCTCGGTAGTAATCCCGCTTTGAGGGCCTACTGCGTTGGGATTACCGCACCGCCTGGGGAACAGTGCCGTTAGGTTTGGGACGGACATCGGGAGGAATCCGTATTTCTCAGTCTGTATCGCGTTTCTCGCCAGACTTTCAAACATAGGACACGGAAAGTGCGGGTTCCTGAAAGACCAATGAGTCCCCCAAGGAACTCGGTAATTATCAGCCCAAGAATCGGCACAGACGGACCCTGGTGCTAGTCACGCAACGAGTGTTGCCTAGAATGATGTTTGTTCGCAACAGAGCCAGCAGTTGGTACAACCGGAACAACCTGCCATGTAGCATTTGTGCAACAAACGTTAGATAGGTTCCCTCAACGAAAGTAATTGCCGTGAAAATCTACACACGCACCGGGGATGAAGGCGAAACGAGTCTGTTTGGTGGTGGCCGAGTTCGCAAGGACCACGCCCGAATCGAAGCTTACGGAACCGTCGATGAGCTGAACGCCACGCTCGGCGTTGCCCGAGCAACGGTTCTTAAGATGCCAATTTTAGGCGAAGAGTCCGGCTTTCAGGCAGAGAAGATCAAAGCCCTCAACGAACTACTGGGAACCATTCAGAATCGGCTCTTTGACCTCGGGGCTGAGCTCTCCACGCCTGACCCTGCAAAGCATGATCTTGAAGCGATCGATGAGCATCAGATTCGCCTACTTGAAGAAGCAATCGATGCCTATGAAGATCAGCTGGATCCACTAAGGCAGTTCATTCTTCCAGGCGGTTCATTGGCCGCGAGCCAGCTGCATGTCTCACGCTGTGTTTGCCGTCGCGCTGAACGCCAATTGGTTGGCATCAACCCCGAGCAGCCGGTCCGAGAGATCTTGCTCCGCTACTTGAACCGCCTAAGCGATTTGCTTTTCGTCCTGGCCAGAACAGCCAATTCGGTGGCGAATATCGATGATCAAGAATGGCAAAAGATCGAAAAGTAGGCCGTACAAGCCGCGGAAACCGCCGCTCTAGTTCTCTAGTGTTTCCAGGCGGCTCTTGTTAAGATAAGTGATCATAGACCAAGGCGTCCTAACGCTTGTTAGAATCTCGCCTTGCTGGTCGCAATGACTAGGAAATCAGATACTCACCGCCTACCCCACGAAGTGCCATGAAAAAGGTCGAAGCCATCGTTCGTCACTACAAGCTCGAAGACGTTAAGAACGCTCTGAGCGAGCAAGGAATCACAGGAATGACGGTCACCGAGGTTCGTGGCTTTGGACGTCAAAAAGGTCACACTGAAGTATACCGTGGCACCGAGTATGCCGTTGACTTCGTACCGAAAGTGAAGATCGAAGTCGTCATCGACGACGAGCGCACCCAGCAAGTAATCGACTCAATCATCAAAGCAGGTCAAACGGGACAAATCGGCGACGGTAAAATCTTTGTTTCCGAACTGACCGACGTGATTCGTATCCGCACCGCGGAAACCGGCAACGAAGCGATCTAAGCTTCGACAATTCTTGCGATAACGCACGATAAGTGTGTTCATTTGAAACTGTTAACCTCAATGTGGTAGTGATGGATCCTGTTCGTGATACCAGCTCGAGCTCGGATCAACGTCAGGAACTGCTTTCCAATCTCAGAGCCTCCATCGACACAGGCCAAGAAGAGATACGCAGTCTTCACGACCGAGGAGTTTCACCAACACAAGTCTGCTCAAAGCTGACTGCGATCATTGATTCGGTCATCCAATCGCTTTGGAACGCTAACCTTCAAGACTTACCAGAGAATGAATCTCGGCTGCTGTCCGAGAAGTGCGTGCTGGTAGCCCACGGTGGTTATGGCAGACGCCAATTGGCACCTTACTCAGACATCGACCTGATGGTGCTGTTCGAAGGCAATGTTCGGCCTTTAGCTGAATCTTTGGCTCAACGACTCATGCGTGATGTGTTCGACTTGGGCCTCGACCTTGGGCACAGCTTGCGGACGAAAGATGAAGCGGTTCAGCTCACGAAGTCGGACCCGGTGGTTGCAACTTCGCTTGTCGAATCGCGACCCATTATTGGGGCACCCATTCTTTTCGAGAACTACTTCAAAGCCTTTTCAAGTTCGATCCAGAAGCGAGATCGCTCGGCATGCCAATTCGTAAGCGAAGCAAGGCGTGAAGAGCGTGAAAAGTTCGGCGAGACAGTCTTTCTTCTCGAACCCAATATCAAACGCTCACGCGGCGGACTGCGTGATGTTCACCTGCTGCGTTGGCTTTGGTTTATTCGTGCCGGCATGAGTGAACCTGATCGCTTGGTCGCTAAGGGAGTGATCTCAAAATTCGACCATCGTCGATTCTGCTCTAGCCGAGACTTCTTACTGAAGACTCGCAACGAGCTGCACTTCGGTGCTGGCAAGGCGGGTGACGCGCTGAACCGAGTTGATCAACTTCGCATTGCCGAAAAGTTCAACTACGTCGAGAAAGGCTCAATCAAACCGGTTGAGCAATTCATGAGCGACTACTTCCGCCATGCTGCGCACATTTGGTTTATGACTAGCCGCATGATCGAGCTCACAAGCCCTAGGCCGACCATGGTTCGAATGCTTGATCCGATGCTTACACGTACCAATGATGGCGACTTTCGGATAGGTATCAATGAAATCAGCACAACCGACCCCGGAAAAGAAAAGCTGCGTAAAAGCATCTCAGCGATTCTAAAATTGGTTGATTTAGCCCGAAGCGAAGATAAACGGATTGCACAGGAGACATGGTACACTATCTATCGCGCGGCACCTCTAATCCCTGCCGAATTAGATAACAAAACAATCGAGCTGTTTGTCAATCTCCTCAAGAATCCCAAAGGCCTTGGACAGCTGCTTCGTAGGCTGCATGAGTTGGCGGTGCTTGAGAAGATAGTCCCGGACTACACTCACGCTCGCTGCCTTCTGCAGTTTAATCATTACCATAAATACACCGTCGACGAACATTGTCTCCGCTCGGTCGATCAAGCAACTCGGTTTGCTGAACGTGATGATCGCCTTGGCAAAGTCTATCGTGAACTGCACGACAAAGGCCTCTTGCACCTTGCGCTCCTAATCCATGACCTTGGCAAAGGGCACGAAGAGGATCACAGCATTCTGGGCGAAGCAATCGCACGAAAGCTGGGTACTCAGCTTCGTCTTGGTGATGCTAAGACAGAAAGCCTCGCCTTCTTGATCCGCCATCATCTCGACATGTCGTTAATCGCCTTCCGTCGCGACACAAGTGATCCGGAACTAATAAAATCATTTGCCGAGCTTTGCGGATCGCCTCAGAACCTATCGATGCTCTTTGTGCTAACTTGTGCTGACATGGCTGCTGTTGGGCCTGGCGTATTGAATGATTGGAAGATCGGTTTGCTTGCCGATCTGCATGACCTAACACTCCATTGGTTCTCTAACCGTCAACCTAAAGTATCCGATCGCCGCGAAGCTCTCCGAAACTCAATATGGCTATTGCTTAAAGAGGAAGAACGAGTTGATCGATGGTTCAAAACGGTCTTCAACGATTTGTCCGAATCGTATGTGATGAACCATTCACCCGCGTCGATCGTCAGCACGATGCGCAAACTGCGTCGGGTCTCCGATGCAGGTGAAAACAGTATTGAAACCTGGGGTAGCTATCTAAAGGATGGCAACACGATTGAATTGATCGCCGGGGTCGCTTCGGAAATTGGAAAAGGAATCTTCTCAAAATTGGCAGGTGCCATCAGTAGCAAAAGTTTGCGAATTCTCTCAGCTGAGAAATCGACAATCGCAGGTAACCTTCAATTGCTTCGCTTCACGGCTGAGGACCCTCAGGCAAAACATACGATTAATGCCGCGGAGGCGAATCGCCGGGTGACTTCTCTACTGACCGGAATGAAGAGTTCTCTCAATCGTCAGGAACCACCTCGTTTTGCGAAGGTGTGGGGGGAAGATCGCAAACAGGCCGCTGCCGAACTGACCGCTCAACCGAACGAAGTTCGGATCGATACAGAGATCTCCGAACAGTGCGCCATCATCGAAGTCTTTACCGTTGATCGATCCGGCCTGTTGTACGAGCTTTCAAAAACGGTAGACGAGCTTGGGCTGGTGATTCAGTTTGCCAAAATCGCCACTTCGCTGGACCAAGTGGTGGATGTTTTCTATGTGTCCAATCGAGATGGCACGAAGCCGACGGATAAAGATCGACTGAAAGAAGTGCGTGATCGCTTACTGGAAACCATCAACAGCCCAGAAGAAATCGCCTAAATGACTCCAATCCCCTGTTTTGTTGATCTTCTGGCGGCATAGCTCTTTCACTCCCCAGCAAGTAAAATGAAAGGCTCGGTTTTTCGCGGGAAAGACCACCTTGAAACTCCCTCCCAACTACCCACTCCGATTTATGCTTCGTTATTGGACTGCCGGCGAATCTCATGGCCAAACCTTGCTAGCTCTTGTGGATGGATTCCCAGCTGGCGTGACGCTTGATACTGATCCGATTGACGCTGACCTGAAGCTTCGCCAAGGAGGCTATGGTCGAGGTGGTCGACAACGAATCGAGACCGATAAAGTTGCCATTAAGACCGGTATCTGGAAAGGTGAATCGCTCGGTAGCCCCATCGCATTGGAAGTCGTAAACCGCGACTACAAACTCGAGCGACTTGATGACCTGCCCCGCCCAAGACCAGGCCACGCTGATTTGACCGGCTCGGTTAAACACATGTCCGGCATTCGTCCGATCTTAGAGCGTTCTAGCGCTCGCGAAACAGCAGTGCGTGTTGCAGCGGGCGGACTAGCAAAGCTACTTCTCAAAGAATTTGGCATCGAAACAATTGGTTATGTCACCGAACTTGGTGGCGAAAAAATCGAGCCCAAGACAGGCACCATCGAAGAGCTAAGAGCTTTTCGTGACCAAAGTGAAATCTACTCGCTAAACCCGGAACAAGATGAACCGATCAAAGAGCTGATCAAAAAGACCGGCAAGTCGGGTGACACGCTCGGTGGAATTCTCGAAGTTCGGGTTGAAGGTCTGCCCATTGGCTTAGGCACGCATGCTCAATGGGAACGCAAACTTGATGGTCGATTGGCTCAAGCAGTGATGGCGGTGCAAGCAATCAAAGGGGTCGAAATTGGGCTCGGCTTTGAGGCTGCCCGACGCCCTGGTTCGCAAGTGCACGATCCGATTCACTTTGAGGAGTCGCAACGTAATCAACCCAACCTTGGTTTCACGCGTCCAACAAACAATGCTGGTGGACTGGAAGGTGGCATGACCAATGGTCAGCCACTTATCGTGCGGGCTGCGAAAAAGCCAATCAGTACGCTTGCTAAGCCGCTTGCCAGCGTTAATCTCGAAACCAAAGAGGAAGACGTAGCAAGCTACGAACGCTCGGACGTTTGCGCTGTGCCAGCTGCTAGCATCATCATCGAAGCAGTAGTTGCCTTCGAGATTGCGTCAGCATTGGTCGATAAATTTGGTAATGACAGTCTTGCTGAAATGCAGGCTCGCTATCAACTTTTCCTTGAAATGTCTCGCAAACGCTAACTCATTGCCGGCGTGGAGATTCGAACACTATGCTTCGAGAGAAGACTCAACGCCGCCTGTTTCGTATCCTGTTTGCCTTAGGTTGCATCATTCCAACGCTTCTTGTCGGTGGTTGGGCGGTGGCACGCTACACGCCTATCTATAAGATGCTTGCCATGTCGGTGATCAATGAAGCGACAGGCCTCGAGGTAAATTGCCATTCATTAGCTACACCGCGTCCTGGTGAATATCGACTAACCGAAGTCAAGATTCATGATCCGGTTACCGAACGTCTATTAGCTAAAGTCGATGAATTAACGGTTCGTCAGTCGAAAGAGAATTTAGAAACGTCAAAATGGGAAGCGATCGCTGGCAAGGTTTGGATTGCCGAGCCAACTGCAAGCACCGAAGAACGATTTCCACTTTTGCTGACTGACTACCACGAGTCAGTACGTTGCTCGGCCGATTCGATAACCATTGCTTCGGAAACAAACACGTGGCAAGGCGTTAAAATTGAATTCGATCCGGCAGAGGGTGAGCAACCGGCCAAGCTGATAGCCGTGGCATCAGCCTCCGAGACTCATCTTGAGATCACCCAGCAGCAAGTCAAACATAGCGTCAGCACAAAGATTCAATTGCAAACAGGCAGTCAGCCAATTGCATTGGATTTACTCCCACTTGGTGAAGAGTATGAGTCAATCGCTAAGGAGGGAGAATTTCTTGGCTACGCTGAGGTAACTTTCGGAGCTGAAAAGCACCAAGGTCTGCTCAAAGAGAGCGTACTTAAGTTAGCAAAAGGCTCTTACCAGCTTGGCAACGATCCAATTACCTGGAAAGATGCTGAAATACAAATCGATAAACTCAGTTGGTTCGGACCAGTCGTAAGTGTTCAAGCAAGCGTTGTGGCGCATGAGGGACTGATCTCACCGAATACGATTTGGGGAATGAACCAACATTTACAATGTGCCCCAACAGAACACTTGAGCGAGCTGTGGGCTCTTGATAATCAGAAGCCAATCTCTTTTGACAACTTAGATTTAAAAGTGAGCTTGAATCTCTTTGGATTAAGTCTTAAGGCAGAGAATCCTGAGAATGCACTGATCACCTTAAATGATAAGCCACTTCTTTATGCTCCAACAAAGAGACTCTCACCGTTGTCGTTAGTACGGGCGTTCTACCCTTCCACGTTGGAACTCTTGCCAAACAATCCGGAAGCTCACCGGATGGTTCGTATGCTGATGCCTACAAAGACCGAAACTGAGTAGCATTCAATCTAGGCAACCGCCGTTGAAAGATCGGTTTGACCAGGCAGAAGTGACAACTTGAAGCTATTGCAATTGGCTGTTGTCCAGTCTATTTCTTTGAGTTGAATACCTGGATAACCTATTTGAAGGAGTGTTGTCGCCACTTCATTTGGAAGCAAATGAGCTCGGCATACAGGGCGTTGCTCAAACAGTGATAAGTTGCATACCTCCGAAGAATCTGCCACCAAAAGAGGCATTCTAAGATCGCTTGCTAGTTGTGCCGAACGTTCGGCAAGTCGGATCGCTTTACCAGAATAATTATCATTGCCTAAGAAGGACTGTTCCTTAATTCTACCGCTACTCATGCCAAGTGATACGTTATGCGGTATTGAACTTGATCGTCCAATGAAATCCATGGCTGCCACACAGGATAATTGAGCGTGCTCGGGTTCAAAATCTGCTCTCCAAATGGCTGTCAAAATGCCTGACTGATATTGAACCACCCTCCCCTGTCGCTCGTCGATCACTTCGGTTGCGATTTTCATCAATTGTTCAAGATGCTTATGGCTGTTT
The DNA here is from genome assembly GCA_965263145.1 of Botrimarina sp. GTDB lineage: Bacteria > Planctomycetota > Planctomycetia > Pirellulales > Lacipirellulaceae > CAYGQU01. The sequence continues at coordinate 3,080,113 of OZ253585.1, read as the reverse complement.
TTCTGCAATGGCATCCAAAGCACTAACGCAGTGCCATGCTTTTCTCGCTCTTTCCCATTAGCGACGAAGGGCTGTCGATGTTCGCAACTCTCTTCAATTGATTCAATAACGAGTCTTCTTCGATTTCGCCAAGCCGCTTGCTTGTTTCTTTGATTCTCACGCTGCGAGATGAAACTTGCTAACTGGGCTAGCTGACTTGCGATCTCACCCTGTCGTTGATTTTCAATTGTCCCCTTACCAAGCTGACAGAGCACGGCCCCAAGCAGCTTATCCTGCTTGTTGAAGAAGGGAACAAAGATCATCTCTTGCGATTCCGGTAAACACACGTGCGAAGATGGTTTGCTAAGCAATGCATCAAGTGGCCGAGTATCGAAAGTAAGACCAGAAGCTTTTTCGCTATAGGCAGCTGCGATTACCTGCCAACTTCGATTCGTTACATCGAGTCGAGCGAATCCTGCCGATTCGCATTCGAGCGTATCGACGATAAGCTTGCTTACGAGATCTAGGTCCTCTTCTTGGGTTCGACTCCACTGCAAAAGGCATTCGATCGATTCATCCCAAATTGGCATCGATAATTCGCTGCACGACTCTATTACTAGTGATGTCGATTCAACGCTTGGTAGTTTGGCGATCTCAAACCACGAGTGAACCGCTTCGAATGAGATCGATTCGTTTTGTTGGAACCAAGAAGAGTCTTGTTGCAGATTTAGATTAAGGTCGTTTGAGCTTCTCACTCGGTAAGATCCCGCATGCGGAGCGAGTTCAATCCAGGTCCCTTTCAATCCATCCGCCGGTGGCGACGCAAGCTCCCATTGCCCGTTTACTAAACGAACCACGACTCCCTTGGCTGCTAGCATTGCTTGCAGATGCTGCTTTTCCGAATGGATTGCTAGCACAAACATTTGGAAGTCTTTCTTTTGACTCGTCTATAAATGCTGGAAATCGCCAATACCTGCTCTACAGATCGGCTCATGGCAGCATTGTTCTGGACGCTGCTTGCAAGTTCCTGAATAATGCCACCCGCTATGTCGCCAACCCATCCAACTGAGACTAGAGAACACCCACTGAATCCGCCTTATGGAACTACTTTTCATGATCGCCGGTGGATTGATGTGCGGAGGAGTCATTCTCCAAGCTGCGTTTGGTACCTATGGCATCTGGCGAGATCGCCAGCAAGAACGGGCTAGGTCCGACGCCGATGTCGAGAGCTTTCGCCAAGAGGTCCGCTCTGCTGTTTTAGCCGCTCGGGCTGAAATGGCCCTAGGTGTAGGTTGGGAAGGTTTACGTGGCTTGCGTGTTGAATCGATTGTCGAAGAAGCCAACCAGGTCAAATCGTTTTATCTCAGCTCGATCGATGGCAAGCCGTTGCCGTTGTATCTACCAGGACAATACCTAACGATCCACGCGCCCGTCAGCACAGCCGAAGACCCTATCAAGCGCTGTTACTCTCTGTCTGATAAACCGAAGGGAGATCGGTATCGTATCACCGTAAAGCGTGATGGGGGCCCAACGGATACTGAACCTAACAAACCTTTTGGCGTGGTAAGCAACTGGCTTCACACTCAAGTACAAGAAGGGATGGTCCTTGCGTGCGAAGCACCGCGTGGTGGCTTCTTCTACGATCCCTCGACTGACAAGCCAACCGTTCTTATCGGTGCAGGTGTTGGTGCTACGCCGGTAATGAGCATGCTCTCAGCAGCAGGTAATCAAGGCCATCATCAACCTTTATACGCCTTCTTCACCTATCGCAACCGCTCAAGTCACCTTTTCCGAGAAGAGATTGAGCAACTTGCTGACGAGAATCGTGCGTTCACAATCGTAATCGCCTACACAAAACCCTCGGAAGAAGATCGTTTAGGACAAGACTATCATTACGTTGGCCGCGTGAATGTTGATGCTCTTCGTCGCATTCTTCCTTCAAATAATTTCAATTTCTACCTCTGCGGGCCAGGTCGAATGATGCAAGAGTTGGTCCCCGAATTGCTCGATTGGGGCGTACCTGTCGAAGCGATTCATTACGAAGCTTTTGGTCCGGCGACCGTAGCTTTGCCCGGTGCGGATGAGGCCGCCAAGCGTGCTCTTGGTAGTTTGATTGAGTTCTCCGGAAGTGAAGAATCAATCTCCTGGGATGGCCAATACGAAAACTTGTTGGAGTTGGCCGAAGCGATGAATGTTCCCGTCGCTTCCGGTTGCCGGGCAGGCAATTGTGGTGCCTGTCGGATGAAGGTTGTGGAAGGTTCCACATCAACATTAAAAAAACCAGGCATTAAACTTGAAGAGGGTGAATGCCTCGCCTGTATTAGCCGACCCGACGGCTCGGTGAAACTAGAAACCTAGCCTAGTTAGTTATGGCAGCGAAGAAAGGATGCTTAAGCTTTGCCAACCGATCAAATCCATTTTGAAAAAATCATTCTAGCCATTGCTATTTTGCTGGGTTGCTACGCGCCATCGCTTGCGCAACATACGTTTGAGGCAGGCAAGGTGATTGGCGTTGATGCCTGTATGAAATGCCATGCTGCTGAAATCCAACGTTGGGAACAGACGCCTCATCATAAAACGATTGACGAATTGCATCGCAAGCCGGAAGCTAAAGCAATTGCTAAGAAGCTGGGCTTCCGATCTGTCAAACGAAATGACACCTGCGTCAAATGCCATTACACCCAAAAAGAAACCAACGGGCGGGTTCGAATTGATTCGGGTGTCTCCTGTGAATCTTGCCACGGGCCTGCCAAGGATTGGGTCAACTTGCACGCCGTCTACGGCCCTGGTGCAACACGTGAAACCGAATCAGCAGCTCATCGATCAGAAAGGCGATTGGCTTCTATCAAAGCAGGCATGAATAACCCAGGCAACCTTTATTTGATTGCTCAGCAATGCCTGGACTGTCACACAACCCCGGAAGAAAAGTTGGTTGATGTTGGTGGACACCCAGCTGGAAGCACGGACTTTGAATTAGTCGCTTGGTCTCAAGGAATGGTGCGGCATAATTTTGTTCGATCGAATGGCACGATTAATGCCATCAGTCCTCCCGAACGACTTCGTGTGATGCACATTGTTGGCATCATGACTGATCTGGAATACAGTCTACGCGCCGCATCGAAAGCAAGCCGTGTTGGAACGTTTGGCAAAGCAGTTGGCAGTCGGGCAGCGAAGAAGAAGCAATCGCTCCTGCAGATCCAACAGCAGATAAATCATCCCTTGATTGAAAAGGCGCTTGCCACACTAGCTACGCTTGAGATTCGAATTGGTAACGGCGAAGCGATCCTTGCCGCAGCCGACGAATTGAGCCGACTCACTTATCAATTTGCTGAAGAAGCCGATGGCAACCAACTTTCGGCAATCGATCCCCTTCTCCCAACGCCGGAACAGTACAAGAAGTGAGCAATAAAGGCACAACCCGATCTCAGCCCCATCGATGGGAAGAACCCTTCGGTGAGGAGATGAACGACGACTTGGTCGCACGTCTGCTGAAGATTGCGCCTTTCTCACAAATGAACGAACGGTCATTTCCTCGTTCACTTCCGCTTGAAGGCATTCTTCGCAACGATGCTCGAATCGTTCGATTTGAAAAGGACGAACTTATTGTTCGCGAAGGTGAATACGGCAGCAGTGCATTTATGCTACTTGATGGATCGTTACGGGCGACCATCGACAGCCTGCCGCCGGAAGTGTTAGGGCGCACCAGCAAAAAGCAAACGCTGTTTAGCCATTTAGGCAAAGCCATCGCCCAACTACTCCCTCAGTCGGGAGTGCCAGAAGTTCGTCATCAAAAAGATGCTCGTTCGGTCAGTGAAGAATCGCTTCGCAGCGTCTTCCTACAAGACGTGCCCGCGATTATCGACAGCACACGAACCGCAGTGATCAATCCGGGGGAACTCTTTGGTGAGCTTTCCGCCCTAACGCGTTCCCCTCGCCCAGCCACAATTTTCTCGGAGGTCTCATCCACTCTGCTTGAGATACGATGGCAAGGATTGCGTGATATGATGCGATACACGCCCTTGCTGAAAGATCATATCGATCAGCTCTATCGTAAGAACAACCTTCGTTCTCACCTGCGTGAGACACCACTCTTTCAAAGCCTACCGCCCGAGGCGCTCTCACATGTCGCAGACGCAATTCAGTTTGAAACGTACGGTTCCTTCGATTGGAGCGATGTTGATCCCAAATCGGAACAAACGGAACTGCATCAACGCGTTTCGAAAGAACCACTGATCGTTGAGGAAGGGACACCGGCTGAGTTTGTCTATCTCATCCGGAGCGGTTTTGCTCGGATTACGATCCGTCATGGAGAAGGCCATCGTACGCTTGCTTACATTGGCAAAGGACAGGTTTTCGGCGCTGAGGAGATTACCTACGGTGCCATTCATGATAAATCGATTCCCTGGCGTCGCTCTCTACGCGCTGTTGGTTACCTCGACGTACTTCGGTTGCCTCGCCAAGCTTTCTCTGAAAAAGTACTCCCGTACCTAAGCAAGGCAGAAGCCGAGAAGCTTCACGCTGATCCTTTATCGACGGGTTCCCAGCTTACGATTGGAAGCACGGAAGCTCGTCAGCTTGATTTCTTGGTTGACCACCGATTGATAAACGGCACCGAGGCGATGGTCATTGACCTCGAACGTTGCACTCGTTGTGACGATTGTGTTCGAGCCTGTGCCAACACGCACGACGGGAACCCTCGATTTGTTCGTCAAGGAATTGTTCACGATACACTTCAGTACACCCAAGCTTGCATGCATTGCGTTGACCCGGTCTGTATGATCGGATGCCCAACCGGTGCCATCCATCGTGAACAATCCACCGGCGCTGTGAGAATCAACGATTCTACTTGCATAGGCTGTTCAACCTGCGCTAATAGTTGCCCCTACAACAATATTCAGATGGTTGAAACACGCTCACCCGATGGAGCTATCCGTATCGACTCGGAATCGGGACAGCCCATCTTGCAAGCAACCAAATGCGACCTTTGTGTTGATCAATGGACCGGCCCTGCTTGTCAACACGCCTGTCCGCATGATGCGTTGGTCAGGATCGATTTGACCCTTCCAGATACTATTACCGATTGGTCAAAGAGTTAACCACGATGATTCGCATCAGCAAAAAGAGCCTGACTAATCTGATAGCTTTCGCAATAGCAATTGCGGCACTCGCTCTATGGATTCAATGGCTAGATACAAGCCTGGCTCGCTCAGCTCATGCAACGGGTTACTTGCTTTATGGTAGTCTCCTATTTTTAGCGTTATACAACTTGCGCAAAAAACTTCCTGGCTTGCCTTTGGGAAGCAGTGCCCTTTGGCTTCGGCTGCATTTGATTATCGCCTGGGCTACACTTCCACTGTTTATCTGGCATATCAGTGGCCGTTGGCCAGATGGTTGGATCGAATCAACTTTAGCCCTACTCTATGTCGGCACGTTTAGCAGTGGGCTTGTTGGCTGGTATCTCTCAAGAACCATACCGACACAACTTTCACGGACTGGTGAGCAGTTTATTTTTGAGAGAATTCCTCGCCTTCGATTTGCCGTTCGGCAAGAAGCTCGCCAAACCGTTTTGCAAGCGGTCGGGGAAACTGGTTCGACGACTCTGGCTAGTTTCTACATAGATCGGCTGCATGGATTTTTCCAGCGCCCTCGGTCTTTCAGTTACGTACTCTACCCCACGAGTTCTACACGCCAGCGTCTGTTTGGTGAGCTTGATGGCATTCGTCGTTTTCTTACCGAGCAAGAAAAGCAAGCGAGTGAACAGCTTTATCGTCTGATCCGCAAAAAAGACGACCTTGATTTTCACGACTCGCGTCAGCGCGTGCTCAAGCTTTGGCTCTTCATTCATATCGGTTTGACCAGCGCGTTGATGGTGACCGGTACACTTCATGGACTGATGGCCCTCGCCTACCAAGGGGGGCCAACATGAGAAAGCTCATCAACCCCGACAAATCGGGCGGGCTGCAACCTTACGACCGACCAAATCAAGCATGGCGATGCGGCAACGAAGAGATTGGTTGCCCTTGCTCGGTTGGGCCAACTCCTCAAGGAAGCTGCCCCGAAGCGACCGAATGCAATCCGGTTCGTGACGGAGACCGCTGGATTTGTAATCGTCCTGCCACGCGCGGTGGTCCCTGTGATGATCAATCTCCGGGGGGTGGCCCAACCCCTGACGGACAGTGTTGTTTAATACAGAAATGTCAGCCGAGAAAAACGTTGCGTTCGCATCGCAAGCATTGGATCCGTGGTGCGGCGATCTTTGCTTTCGGTGCCTTGCTCATGCTGTTTGGATCGGGAAAAACAAACAATTGGCTCGCACCGGGGCCACTTACAACCCACCACGCTCAGATTATTCGGAAAGATGCCTGGGATCAACGCTGCGCTTCCTGCCACCCAGCAGGAATGGATTCGCCTATGGCCTGGATAGGCCATGCAAGCGGTCTACGAATCATTCACGATGAATCGGGTGACTCGATAACGCAATCTTCACTCTGTTTGAATTGTCATGAGTCATTAAGCAAGCCTGAAGCAGCCCCTCTATTCGCCCATGGACTTTCTCAGGAGGCACTCGCGAACTCGAACCGAAGTCGTACGGTGCAGTTGTTACAGGTCAGCTTCAATTCAGAGGCATCGCGTGGCGATGAGATAGGTTGTGCCACGTGCCATCAGGAACACCATGGAGCAAGTTTCAACTTAACTCATACTAGCAATGGACGTTGTCAGTCTTGTCATCAAGAGCAATACAATAGCTTTGCCGATGGTCATCCCGAATTCTCCTCATGGCCTTCAACAAGCAAGACGGGGATCCTTTTCAATCACAGTACTCACAAAGACCTTCACTTTTCCAAGGCGAATCAAAAATTTGACTGCCGCTCGTGTCACCTTGAAGATCAGCAAGGAGACCTAACACAGCTTGCAAGCTACGAATCTTCCTGTGCCAGCTGCCACGATGGAGAGATTCGCGAGAGCCTGGCAAAGGGAATCGCCCTTCTTAAACTGCCGACAATTGACGCCGAGGCGCTAACAGATTCAGGTCTATCTGACAACAATTGGCCAAAAGGTGCTCAAGATGATTTCGACGGAGCGCTTTCGCCCTGGATGAAACTACTTCTAGCTGCAGATAATGAGGCAGCGCAAACCATGCGAAACCTGGGTGAAGACTTTAGCTTCTTTGATATCGATGCTACCGATGTCAATCAACTCAAACAAGCAGAAATCATTCTGCAAGCAATACGCGAATTGGCCTATGACCTGCAAGAAGAAGGACACGGTGCAATTCTTTATCGACTGAGAAAAGTCTTAGGACGATCTGATCTACCAGTCGCTGAAGCAGACTTTGTTAGCAAACTTCCGGTTGAACTCATCGATCAACTGCAGACCGAATGGTTCAAAGAGGAAGGAATCTCATCTGAAAAGACCTTCGAAGAGGTCGAAGATCGGACCACGGGTGGCGGTTGGCAACTTGATTCCGAAAGTTACTCCCTGAAATATCTCGGAACGACTCACGCGGATCCGCTCATGAAAGCTTGGCTTGATGTGATCGTAGCACTACCGCAGGAACGCGAATCCTTGCGTGATGCGTTGCTTACCGACCTAAAGCAACCATCCGCACCTGGACGATGTTTAAGTTGTCATGAGATACAACCGAATCAGGACAACACCTTGACTATTCGGTGGGAAGGCCGTGATCGGTCAACCGAGCCGAAGGGGTTCACAAAGTTCTCACACCGGCCTCACTTGCATCAACCAGAACTGGCTGACTGTACTCACTGTCACCAACCAGCTGGCCAAGTTTCTACTCTATTCAGCTTGAATGATGAGACAAACAAGCAATCCGATTTTGCTACTCTCAAGAAACAGTCCTGTACGAGTTGTCATCTCGCTAAGTCCGCAGGCGATCAATGCTCGGTCTGTCATAACTACCATGTCGATCCGAAATCACTTGAGACGTACCGAACTAAGCCTTAGAACTTCCAACGATATTCAACTCGCGCGCCGGAGATGTCATCCGAGTTTTCTAGGATTCCAACCATCGCATCAGCTCGGACAAGCGTTGAGGTGGTTAGCTTCTTTTGCCAACGCATCCCCAAGCCGTACTGATTACCTGCGGCAGCATTCAAAGAGTTTGTGTTGTGCACATGCAAGGCCGCGAACTCAAGAAAGAGCTGTTGATCGTAACTCGGGTTGATTAACTCCAATCCCATAGCAGTTCCGATTGTGTTATTGCCTGTAGCATCCAACGTTGGGTAACCGGTCAGGGCATCCGACTGGAATAAGATTCCTGAATTGAAGAGGACGCCTCCAAAGGCACCCGCCCGAGCCAAAGGCTGTGGACGGTCAAAGCCTGCAAAGAAATTAACATAAGGCAAAAAGTTATACGGGTCTTTTGTAATCAAGGTATTCTCAACCAAAAGAAGCACACCATCCGCTGTCTGGGGTGATCCATCAGGATTTTGTCCTGCGTTGATGATTGCCCGAACGGAGTTAGAAAATCGGTTCATGTATCGTCGTGTATAGCTAAGCCCAAGGTTATGATAGCTTCGGCCAGCCCCTTCTTGGTCATCAACGAAAGCATAACCCGCTTCGAAGTAACCACCACGGGACTCGATAAAGGTGTGCATACCGAACAAGGCCCCAGCATCTTCATCGAATCCAAAGGCACCTGTTGAAATCCGATCAACGGCTGCAAAGAAGGTTATGTCGTAGTTGGACCAGTCAAGCATCGGACTATTCTTAGCGGGCAAAGTTGCTGCCGCTCCGATCATTGCATCCAATGCCCAAACCCCATTTTGAAAGAGCAAGGGAACCAAACCTACCGTAAACGGCAGGTCGTACTCCGCATAACGCTCTTCCATGCCACCCATAATCTGCCCAAAGTCGCCCTCGAAGAAGAACGTATCAGTATCAGCGTTGAAGAGATCAAACTCCCCTTCGAAGTTGCCATCTTCGATACGTGTAAAGTTACCGCCATCTTGAAAGGGCCCGACGAAAGCATGTACACGTTCGGTTGCGGTTATCCAGTAATCCAGTTCAAGATTTAATCGTGTCGCAAGAACCGTGTTTTCTTGATTGACCAAATCATTTTGTGCCAAAGCGGTTCGCCAATCACCATAGATATAAAATTTCTGCTGCGTCAGGTTGGTAATACCAAATTGTGTACCGGAAATCGGGATCGGCCCACTGCTATAAAACGGCAGCCCCCATTCTACGAGAGGCCGTTGAGTTACGATCTCTTTCTTTCCGTTATAGATCTGCTGCTCAACCGATGCACAGTACGATTGACGGTCGAAGAAAGCGTTCGCGCTAAAGTCGCCCGTATCAAAAGCGGTCAGGCACGCATTTGAATCCGTACAAGGTGGGTGAAAAACGGGAGCCGGGACTTTCGTTGCGTACTGCTTTTTATCTTGTTGGATGGCACTCAGTTCGGGATGACTCAATGCAGGGTGGGGTTTGCTTAACGGTGGTGGTGCAAACAAACCGAATCGCCCAACTGCTGGTTGATACCCTGACTTGCCAGTAGGCAAAACCGCCACGCGAGTTGGCTCGGCAATCACCGCCATCGAAACCGGCTGAGCATCGACAACACTAGCTAGCAAGAGGCAAACCGTTGCCAGCAAGACATGCCGCTTCAAGTTGCTTAAACGATCGATCATCGGACTTCAAACTCCACACTGTAAGGATGGATATCCAAAGTCTGTTCGGTCATTGACCGCATCATTTCGTTGGTCGCATCACAGAACCGCATAAAGTACATCGGTTCCAGGCGGCTTCGTAATCGGAAACTTAGTCGGTAACGGCCTGGTTCACACATCAAATCAGCAGGCACCTTATACTTCACACGCTTCTTGCCAAGTGGTGCAATCGATCGGCTTTCCATCCGAATAAACGGTGGGTGATTTAAGACACTCACTGGCACAGCGCCAGGGCGAAGGTGAGGCACCTGGTCGAGCGAAATGTTCACCGGTAGCGTCCACTCTCGGTCCGTTCCGACGGCACCGGTGTAAAGGAACATCGTTTGAAGATTAAATAGCTGTGAATCAAATCGGGCACGTCCGTGGCGAACATCCTCGGAGTGGATATCGCAAAGGTCACCCTTCGTATCCAAATAGCCAGTCTCCCAGAGTCGTTGACCACGTGGTCCGATCAAAACGACGTTTGCCCAAAGCTGCGGCTGAGCACCAAGGGAAGCGGTTGGCAAATTATGCCCTTCATTCAAATTGGCAACAATGTAATCGAACTCGAGATCCTGTCCTTTGCGGGGCGTTGCTCGGAAGAAGGGGCCATCAACTTTAGAACCATTCTCCATCACCAATTCACGTAGATGGCTCTTACGCTCAAGCTTCTTTTGATTATCCGTGATGATATCACGTGCATCACATCGGTCATCAACGTCTGCCCACACGGCTGGGAACCAACGGCTTGTATCGATACCCTGCTCCTCAGCTTCTTCGACTTGATCTTCAAAATCATCGGTTCCCCAACCAGCACGCCAATCGAATGCCAACCATTCGTCGAGCGACCATTTGTCAGCATCTTTATGCTGAGGGAAAACACCAGGATGAGCAATCGAGTACCCCGGTCCAAAGAACGAATGGTTTGCTTGCTTGCGATTGTTGTTAACGGTCTTACCACCTACCTCGGCAATCGGGCCATAGTTGTAACCAGACGGTACCCCAGGGATTCGGCCCATGTGGCAATCTTGGCAGCTGATGCCCTTCTTGCATGCGGGTGAGCTACGATACTGCTCCCAAACCACTTCTAACTTGATGCCAGGGTGAACGGCAACTTGATGGCAGCTGGTACAAGCTTCGGAGTGGGAGAGTTGATCAAAGAATCGGCCCTCATTATGAATCAGCTGACCAGGCCTCTTGTCCGTAGCTGATGTTTTCACCTTATACTTATCACGATTGGCAATCGCCTGACGGACTCCTTCGCCCCCGATGCCACCATAGATAGGATCTTCCAAGCTACCAGGAACTACTCGGCGCTCACCGTTGGTTTTTCCGTAGCGTTCATTCACGCGGTGACAAACAATACAGGTGACCCCTTCAACCTGAGCACCCGCCATCTTGCCAACAGGTGTGCTACGAGGCAAACCCATCGAAGCAGCAACTGGCGAATGGCACCGTGTGCAGAAGTGGCCAACGGTCCCTTGACTCAAGTGAGAGAGCGTCTGTTCAAACTTATGAAACATCGGAGAGATGTAAGCATAAGCATGGCTCGAGGTGCTCCACTCTTCGTAAATTTGCTTATGGCACTCAGCACAATCACGAGCCGAGGGGTAACAATTCTTCAAGTACAAATCACGGTGCGCTTCGTAGGCAGTCTTTCCATCAGCTGCCTTACGAGCCTCCGCGGCTAAGGCAGCATGATTGCCATGAGGATTTAAGCTTGGGCTCTGCACTGGTGCCTGTACTGGAGCGGGTGTTCGATCAACAGGAGGTACTACCACCTGATGAGGCGCTGGTGATTGAGTTGTATTAGGCGCCGGTAGTTGTTCAACCGCAGGAAGAGGTTGGCGATTTGGTTCTTCAACTACGGTCTTATTAGGTAACGGAATGAAACCGTTTTCTGGTTGGGGTGGAGTAGCTTGCAATGGATTAGCCACAGGGAGCTCTTCTACTGGCGTTTCCACAGGAGCTAGGACGGTTGGGCCTAAAGGAACCGACTCGACGGTTTCTGGCCTCTGATTAGGCTCCTCACTCTCTCTCGAATCAATTTCGCTCCCCTGGGTTTCACTTGGATCAAGTACATCGAGGTCCGAGCTTTGCGACTCTCCATTCTCGACCTGCAGATTCTCAGTAGGCGAATTCTCGTCAAAAGGAGTACCTGTTGGAGGTAGAAAAATCGGTTGATCCGTGAGTGGCCCACTCGTGATCGAGTTATCCGTAACTGCTGGAACGTTAATCTCTGGCTTGGCGGTGATGACCTGCTGAGGATCAGACTCGTCTTCCACTACATTCTCTGCTGGCTCGACTGGTTCTTCTTCGGCATCAGTCGAATCAGACGATGGCGCGCCAGCTGGGCCATACCATTCGTCAGGCGGTACGAGCCAATCGCCGAGATCGGGTCGAGCATTACTTGCCTCGGGCTTGCTAGCTACTTGAATTCTTCCCGAATGGGGCCAACGACCAGGTCGATTCGCTAGTCGGAGCGGATCATTCGAAGAGACATTCGTCGGATCGGCAGGCTTCAGCTCAGTCGGCAATTCAGCAGCCCCAGTGGGGCAAACGCTCATCAGCATAGCGTATTCAGAAGCTGACAACGTGCTGCGATCTGTTCTGATGAGATCCGTCGTCCAGCGTGTTTCGGCAGCTTTAATCTCACGATGCGGGTGGGTCTTGGCAGCAGATTCATCAGGTAAATCGGCAGTCGCAATCCACAAGGCGCGCAGTAAGAAACCAACCGATAGCGTGGCCACAACCAAAAAGGGAACATGGCTCGACTGCTTCGGTGCTAGCTGATCGGATTCCTTTCCGATAGGCTGGCTCATAGGCGCTTGGGTGCGAGTAGATATGGCCCAATTCGCGGCCATCACGCAAAACGGCATCCATACCGTCTTCAGAAGACTAAATCGATCAGATCCCCTGCTCAGCAACGGTCATTCTGTTACAGACAACATGGCTTACGAAGGCCGCAAAGTTTGCCTGGACCACGATACTTCACATATTAAAACTACTACCAATGTTACCAAGCATAAAGATTTACTAAGACAATTCGACGAATACCATGCTTTAGCCACACAAAGGCCATCCAAGGATTTCTGACATAATGATCATCAAACGAAAAAAGGGCCCTGACCGAAGTCAGGACCCTTTTCGTTTTATTCTGATCACTCAGCTAAGCGAACTTAGCGTCGTGTTCAATTCAGCTTAGCAGTCAATGCTTATGCACGACGGCGAGCAGCGAAACCAGCCAAACCAAGAGCTAGCAAAGCAGCGGTGGTTGGTTCTGGTACTCGTTCTACAATGCTGGTGATAGAGCCTGGGTTAACAGCAACTGAGGTATCGCTGCTGGTGAAAAGTGCTGCATTAGGTGATAGAAGAGCACCAAGCTCTTCGTCAGTAAGTCCATTTGCACCTGGTAGGCTTAGGGTACCTAGTAGAGCCTTTGGATCTAGCAAGATTGGAGCATCGGTAGGAATAGTTGCGTTATCGGGGATGTTGATCGCATCAATACCTATCCCGAATACAGCAGTTGCTGAATTGAATTGACCGTTAGCAGCACTGTAACCATCGGTACCAACAGCTGCTTCTAGCAGGTTAGCAACTTGAATACCCTGTGGAGTGAAAGCAGCGTTGAAGTTCTCTAGATTGTTTTGTGTCCAAGCGAAAGTAGCTGGATCAAGTGGCGAGGCGTCAAGTCCGGAAAGTGCTACGTTGTATGTCGAAAGACCAGTCGATACTTCACCCACTGAGTTGTCGATTTCGATGAAGACGTTGAACAATTCGTCGCCATCAACATCTTCAAAGGTGTAGGTAACATTAGCAGCTTGAGCAGCTAGAGAAGCAGCGAAAGATAGAGCGATTGCGTAGATGAACTTTTTCATAGTAGATAAATCCTAGTAGAAATGTTTGATTAAAAAATTGCATATTTGCAGAAGGGGAAAAACAAAAAGATTGTTGTCTATTCGTTAGACCACTCCTATCAAATAAAACAATTCAAACCGAACATTCGGAAGACCAAGCATCCTTGAGAGCTTCTGACTCTCACTTGGTCTCTACCGAGACTTAAATACTAGCTCCGCATCGCTGTGTGCGTTTATGCTTCGCAGACGGGGCGATCACTCGCCACATGACCTAATATAACCAGCAGTTCCGGCTTGCCAAGCCTTTTTGGGATTTTTTTCCCATCTTTCCTAAAATCGCTCCTAAACCCGGGTTTTAAGCATAAAACACCCACCCAATAGGAGCAAAAAAGCTGAATTTGGCTCAGGACAAAAATGGTCCTTTAGGTCAAGTGTTTCAACAAATTCCGCATCAATGCCAAAGTAGCCACTACTAAAATTGTGTGAGCTTCCCTCTTGGCAGATGACACGGCCGCTAGTCAAAAAGGGTCCACTAACTACCGTAACGTAATCGGGTATTACTACATCTGCCGAGTTTTCCGCATCCACGAATAGGGCTGCGTTGGGAGCCAATAGATTCAGAAAATCATCGGAGACTAAGCGGTTTGCCCCTGGCAGTGTTAGCGTCCCCAGAAAGGCTCGCTTATCTAAGTCGATTGGAGCATCCGTCGGGATGATCGGGTTATCTTCTATAAATACCGGTTCCACGCCGATGCCAAAGACCGCGGTATCTGAGTTGAACTGGCCGTTGGCAGCACTGTAACCATCGGTACCAACAGCTGCTTCAAGCAGATTAGCGACTTGAATACCCTGTGGCATGAAACCAGCATTGAAGTTCTCGAGGTTGTTCTGTGTCCAGCTTATAGTGGCAGGATCCAGCGGTGAGGCATCAAGGCCGGATAAGGCAATATTGTAAGTTGCTAAGCCAACCGATGGTTGGCCACTATTATTATCGATTTCAAAATAGACTTCGAACTCTTCGTCAAGATCAAGGTCTTCAAGAAAGAAAATCACGTTTGCTGAATAGGCGAGGCTCGCGACGAGATTGATTGAGAAAATGGTTAATAAGCTAGTAATAAACGTTTAGAAAATAATTGCATGTTGGGTGCTCTTAATAAAAAGTGTTTTTTAGTTAAATAAAGAGAAGAATTGTTACTGCCGTCGACGAATCCCCGTGCACAACACCCCGCCAACAAGCAGCAACCCTACTGACATTGGTTCAGGTACTTCACGGACAAAGCCGTTGACGTTCACGAAGAGTCGGTCCGGCCTTACGACCTCGGACGGATCGTTACTGACGAATAGCTCGGCAGTTGGACTTAATAGGTTAGCCAGCTCGGCATCACTTAGGCCGTTCGAGCCAGGAAGCGAAATGGTAGCTATTAGTGCTTTTGGATCTAGAAAAATAAGATTCGTGCTTGGGATAACGGGGGTACCAAAATCATAAATCTCAATCAGCCCCATTCCAAAATAGGCATTAGAAAAATCTCTTTGGGTATTTGTCGCTTGGTATTTGTCGGTGCCAATCGCCTTTCGATTTAAGTTGGCCGTAAGAATACCTTGTGGCATGAAAGCAACATTGAAGTTTTCTAGAATGTTTTGAGACCAGATAAAAGTACCTGGATCGAGAGACGAGAAAGCATCAAGGCCGACAAACGCGATGTCGTAAGTCGCCAGACCAGTGGAGGGTTGGCCTACTGAGTTGTCGATCTCGGCAAAGACATCAAATACCTCATTACGGTCGGGACCTTCAAAATAATACGTGATATTGGCAGCGTTTGATTGAGCAGTGAACGCTAGAAGCATACCTAACGAAATCCCTAGCGACTTTAGAACAGAGTGTTCCGTTCCAAGAATTTCTTGCGTGTGCTGCCACCTTGCAAAGCGACGAGACCTTCTACTTAGACATGTTAAACCCAACAGCAAAATAAATGCGGTTGAAGGTTCGGGTACTTCACGGACATAGCCGTTAACGTTCACGAAGAGTCGATCCGGCCTAACGACCTCGGACGGATCGTTACTAACAAAGAGCTCAGCGGTTGGACTTAATAAGTTTGCCAGCTCGGCATCACCTAGGCCGTTCGAGCCAGAAATTCTTAACCACCCAATCCAAGCTTTAACCTCTAAATCAATATTACAGCCATCACATGGAATAATTGGATTCTCGGTTATAAGCACCTTTTCGACCCCGATCCCATAAACCGCATTCATGAACTCCTTTTGGGAATTGGTCGCTTGGTATTTGTCGGTGCCAACCGCTCGCTCAATCAAGTTCTCCACAAGAATACCTTGCGGCATGAAACCAGCATTGAAGTTTTGCAGGTTGTTTTGAGTCCAGCTAAAAGTAGCGGGATCGAGAGCCGGGAAAGCATCAAGGCCGACAAGCGCGATGTCGTAAGTCGCCAGACCGGTGGAGGGTTGGCCTACTGAGTTATCGATCTCGGCAAAGACAAAAAATAACTCACCACCATCTAAACCTTCTAAATAATAGGTGATGTTGGCAGCAGGTAGCTGATTGGCATAGAAGCAAACGCCAAAAAGCGCAGAGACATAGAAGAGAGGCCGGAACATAACGCATCCTAACGGGAAGACTAGTACAAGAATCAACAGTTAAAAACCGCGATATCTGTCTCGTTAGAACGCTCCTCGAAGGGGTGTGGGCCTAATAAAGGTGCTTTCAACCTATAAGTATTAAAATTTAAAATCAAGGTTTATTTATTGATTCTGGCTATTCCAGGAATAAATAATAAAAAAGGCCCTGGCCAAATGACCAGAGCCTTTTTGTTCTTATTTTAGATAAGCTAGGCAAACCCAGCTAATTGCAGTCTATCGACGACGAGCAACTAAGCCAGCCAAACCAAGAGCTAGAAGAGCTGCGGTGGTTGGTTCTGGAATTTCAGGAGCTGCACCACGATCAACAACGCTTTGGATTGCGTCTGGGTTAACAGCTACCGAGGTGTCGCTGCTGGTGAATAGAGCCGCGTTTGGTGATAGCAAACCTGCCAATTCACCATCGGTCAATCCGTTAGCACCTGGGATGCTGAGCGTACCAAGAAGAGCTGGTACACCAAGAGAAATTGGTGCGTCGGTTGGGATGATCGCGTTGTCTGCGATGTCAACTGGAGCCAAGCCAATGTTGAAGACAGCGGTTGCTGAGTTGAATTGACCGTTAGCTGCGCTGAAACCGTCGGTTCCTACTGCTGATTCTAGTAGGTTAGCTACTTGAATACCTTGTGGGACGAAAGCAGCATTGAAGTTCTCAAGTACGTTTTGGGTCCAGTCGATGGTTGATGCGTCGATTGGAGATGAATCAAGGTTCGATAGAGCAACGTTGTAAGTTGCAAGGCCGGTCGATGCGTCGCCGGTGCCATTATCGATTTCGAAGAGGACGTTGAAGACTTCGTCGCCATCAGTGTCTTCGAATGTGTAAGTTACGGAAGCTGCTTGAGCAGTTAGAGATGCAGCAAACGATAGGGCAATTGCGTAGATGAAAGTTTTCATTATGTCTATATCCTTAGTTGAACAATTAAAATGAATGCAAAAAAATGCAGTTGGTTAACAAAAAGCTTAAAGGTCTATTTCGTTAGCCACTCCTATTAGTGTTGTTCAGTTTAAATGCTCAGCAACTTACAGAAGGCTTGTTACTAAGGAATAAGATTTGAATCTTTGTAAATAGATTCGTTGTTCTAAGTCTGACGTTGCCAAATCAATTGGCTCTCTTCGCCAAGGTTATAAACGGGTGGGAGGGTAAAAACCCACCCACCACGATCTAATTCGCTACTTTATCGACGACGAGCAACTAAGCCAGCCAAACCAAGAGCTAGAAGAGCTGCGGTGGTTGGTTCTGGAATTTCAGGAGCTGCACCACGATCAACAACGCTTTGGATTGCGTCTGGGTTAACAGCTACCGAGGTGTCGCTGCTGGTGAATAGAGCCGCGTTTGGTGATAGCAAACCTGCCAATTCACCATCGGTCAATCCGTTAGCACCTGGGATGCTGAGCGTACCAAGAAGAGCTGGTACACCAAGAGAAATTGGTGCGTCGGTTGGGATGATCGCGTTGTCTGCGATGTCAACTGGAGCCAAGCCAATGTTGAAGACAGCGGTTGCTGAGTTGAATTGACCGTTAGCTGCGCTGAAACCGTCGGTTCCTACTGCTGATTCTAGTAGGTTAGCTACTTGAATACCTTGTGGGACGAAAGCAGCATTGAAGTTCTCAAGTACGTTTTGGGTCCAGTCGATGGTTGATGCGTCGATTGGAGATGAATCAAGGTTCGATAGAGCAACGTTGTAAGTTGCAAGGCCGGTCGATGCGTCGCCGGTGCCATTATCGATTTCGAAGAGGACGTTGAAGACTTCGTCGCCATCAGTGTCTTCGAATGTGTAAGTTACGGTTGCTGCTTGAGCAGTTAGAGATGCCGCAAGGCTAAGTGCCACGGCGTAAACAAACATCTTCATTATTCTTATCCTAGTGTTAGCAATCTTAGGTGATTAAATAGAGCCTGCCCCAGGGGACGGGGCAGGACTCATCCGTGCCAAATCTGTATCTAGATCTAAAAATTTCTCACACTGCTTCTAATTTGACTTTGAACTTCAATTAAGTAGGAGGTCAAGTCAAGCTAGACGTAACCGCATTACTAGCTGTTACGACGAGCAGCGAAACCAACTAAAGCCAAGCCAAGAAGGATAGCCGAAGTTGGTTCGGGAACCGCAGCCGCTGTTGCTGCAGCTGGTAGTGTGTTGCCGAAGTTAGTTTGAACAGCGATCAAGTCGTCACCGTCAACGTCGCCATCATTGTCAGCGTCCCCTGGCGGTGGAGTAACGCTACCGAAGTTAGTTTGAACAGCGATCAAGTCGTCACCGTCAACGTCACCGTCGCCGTCCGCGTCACCCAGGAGGGTAGGTGGGGTAACGGTAACCATGATGTCAGCTGGAGTAGCAGCAGCAGTGATAACGCCACCTTCAGCTGCAACCAGCGAAGAAACGCTGAAAGTACCATCGGCACTATAGTCAAGCGTTAGGAAATCAACAGGGGTTGCGCTGTTGAAGACGATTGAACCGTAAGCAGCGAATACGTTGCCGCTTCCAAGTTCAGTAGTGTAAAGACCGTTGGTCGTGCCACCAGTGAAAGGGTTAGCACCAGGGTTAGCTGTGTCGAAGCTAACTGCATCAGCAATCACAGCAGCATCGATGACATCGGTAAAAGTAGCAGCTACCTCAAGAGCAACCGAACCGGTTCCTGATGGGGTAACTTGAAGGGTAACGGAACCACCGTTGTCTACCCATGCAAGCGATGGGACAGCCAAGGCTGGCGAAGTAATAAGGGCGCTCAAGGCAGCCACACAAGCAAAGCTCTTCCAGGACATTCGTTTCTCTCCACCCACTGAAGAATAAATTTGACCAGAGTTGCCGAGCAGGACGGTTGCTCAACGCCAGACCGGGTAACTCAACGTAGTTAATTCGCGTTTCAAAGTCGTAAATCTTGGTTGTCGTTAACGCTATGCGTTAAGCGCCGCTTCCTCCTCGGCTCCCACGGTCAACAGCCTGATGGCCGTCTAATAGGAAGATCGCCTCGGAAGGGACAACCGACAGTTGATGTTCTACAAGAAAACCAACTGAGAGTTGTGTGAGAAATAATCGCCTGGGGGTTTTGCCCCTAAACGACTCGCTCTCGTATACCCCATTCAACTCGGCCTTCGAGGAAGGTTCAAGTCTCTTGTTGCAAGTTCGTCAAAAGTTAACAAACTTTTTCCTTAATCAAGTGCTTTTTAGAACAACATTCTCTCTCATTTGCGTAGTGGCTTAAAAAAACTAACCGCATACGACAGAGGGGGAAATGCTCTGGGGCACCAATTGGAAAAGAGTCTGAAACTGCTGCCGAAGTGGCAAAAAAGTATGATAAGGGTATTTATTTCGCCAAATGGACCCGACTAAGCAAAGCCCACCAAGCTTTCGCATTATGTAAGTGAGGTTAGCAAGTGTCAAGCATTAGGAAATGTTTCTCAGCATTTTTCCAAAAACCTGTCCTAACTTGCCCATACCTCCTAGAAAAATCTCGATGAATTAGTCTTTGTTTTCACGCATTCCGTCCTGGGTAGAACAGATCCTCGCTTGGTTGAATTAAGCTGCTCTGGCGCATCTTTTCGCACTGGCTATCAAACTACCTATTAGCAACAGGATCGATCCGCCAGGTTCAGGCACAGCTGAGGCGTTAGCTAAGCTGCTGCTTGGGGATGAGGCCCCGTAGTTAGCAGCCCAAATGTCGTAGTCGGCTTGGTCAATAAGCCCATTTCCACTGGCATCTGCATTGGTTCCGGGGAAGACGGCTAGGCCCAGAGTGTCTCTCCATGCGGTGTAATCAGCGGCATCGACAATATCGTCCCCGTTGAAATCGCCTTGCTGGATGGTGATCCCCAAATTCGTAGTAAAGGCAGCCAAGGAAATTGTAGCTTCTGCTATGTCACCAACATCTGAGCTGCTGAAGGGGGTTGAGATTAGTGTCAAAGCTTGATTTAGAGGTGAGTTCAGGTCGATGGCCGGCACACTACCAGCAGAAAATGTACCGCTTGCAACTTCAAAAGCTGTGCTTAAGTGACCTGATGCCCAAGGGAGATTCTGTGGAGCATCAAGTGACGTTATAGTTGGCCCAGTTGTATTAGTTCCTGGCGGGTAAGTTAGTAATGAACTGGGCGCAGCATTATTCTGAGTGCCAACCCCATAAAAGATGCCTTGCTCAGAGGCAGAAGTTGGCAAAGCTTGCTGAGCAGCAAATATCTGCCTCCCACCAAGAGCCGCATTGTTAATCAGGGTACTGAATCCAGCTCCGTCGGAGCCGTTTACTGTGCCTGATGGGACATGAAAATTCACGGAGTTGTCGATTCCCGTTAGGGTAACACCTAAGGCAAAAACCCCTTCTCCGCCCGATTGGGCAGCTAAACTCCAAGTTCCGCCATTGGAAGAATTCCCTGAGTCATACACCACATCAAGGTGCAAATTGACAAACGAGGCACCAACGGTGCTCACATGCAAGACAAAAATCGCTACCAAACAAGTAGTAATACAAAGTCGATTGGTCATAGCGGTAGCGTATAAGTGACGGTTAAAAGCCATGAAATCTGTTCCGGTGATAACTCTAAAGGTGTAAATGCCATTCTCTAAAACTGTTTCGCACACCATGCGGAGAATTGCTTCTCTTTGCCATTGCCTCCATGTCATTCCCAGAAAGCCTAGAGCCGAATGCCTCTAAACTCCCCTTCCAACCAGCCTATCCAGGAACCCTTACGAAGCAATGATTCCGCAAGCAAACTTCCCGCGATCATTGCAAATCCTCGTAACAATGCCGGATAAAGCCGATGATATCGATCCTATAACCGCCCAGCTGCGTAGATAGACAGGTAGCGGAAACGGATGGCGTACTTGGGGTTATTCGCTGGGATAGGTTGCCCCTATTTCAAGCAAAATGGGCAATCCCAATCCAATCCGCACAGATCGGCCATTGGCAAGAAAAAACAGTCCCCAAAACCCAAGATTGCACAAAATCACTTTGACACACGATCCCCGAAATTGATAAACCTAATTTCAGTCGATGACTAATCGATTGATTGGTCACTGGATGTCAAATGCGTTTGATTGTGGTTTATTCCCTTCACCCCGCAGGAGACCGTTTGCTTAAGGTTGAAATGGTTTTTCACACCCCATCGAGCCTGTCGCCCGCTTCCGGACGGCCTTCGTTTGGGCACGAGAGCGAACAACCGTTGCAGCTTAGTCGGTTAAGAACCTAGAACCACCATGAATCGGGATGACTTGCTGTTTGCTTTGAATATGTGAGCAAATGGCCGATTGAGACCAAAGTCACCCGCTGGCCAAAGACCAAAGGCCCGGCATGGATCTTAATGGACCGAGCACCAACGGCAGTTCGCCTCGGGCATGACCCGATTTCAAGAGCAAAAGAACTTTTCGAGAGAAGCCCTGCACCACATTAGGTTTGCAGGGCTTTTTTCATGGCATAACAGTCGAGATTCGAATAACTAAGAACTCAACTAGTTGTTCTGCTTCGAAGCGGTATGATTGACGTACTCGGCATTCCACTCACGGCCATAGCCCCCTCGAATCGTTAGCCAGCCAGCATGTCAGCCCTCACCACATTTGTGTTCACCGACTTGGTTGGCTCGGTCGATCTCAAAAGGCAGATGCCTGGCTCGAATGCGGATCAACGAGACGAAGCCTACGTTCGTTATGTTCTGACCCCACATCGAGAACGGATCGAAGAACAACTTGCCACTAGTGGCGGAAGAGTTGTTTCAACCGCCGGCGACGGCCACTTTTTAGCCTTCACCGATACGGTCAAAGCCGCTGAATGGGCTATTCGCGTGCAGCAAAGCCATGCCGCTCGGCCGATCCTGTCTGATTCTTTCGAGTCAGCCGAAACAGGCACACCCGTTGGAGTCGTAGCGGTCCGAATCGGTATGCACGTTGGCGCGCCTCAGATTGATCCAGCCGACTCGAACAACTACATTGGCCGCGCAGTAGATTACGCTGCTCGACTTGCCGATCAGGCAAATTCTGGTCAGGTGCTTGCCTCGCGTTCAGTCTCTTCTTTGCTGGAAGATGCCGGATTAGATGGCATTCAACTGCATTCGCATGGACGTCTTTCCCTGCGTGGAATTGGCGAAGTTGAGATCCACGAAGTGCTGTACGACAACCGTCCTGCGACCGCTCCTCGCAAACCGAAAGAGGAAAACCCGCCACAACGTCAGTGGACTGTTTTGCCTGCAACCATGGGGCTAACCGAGTACGTTGCAGGAAGCAGTTCGGGAGGAACAATCCCCAACAGCAGCAGTGCAACGATTGCCCCCTTATCCCGTCTAGGCAACTACGAGTTGCTTGAACGTATCGGCGCGGGGGGCATGGGAAATGTCTACAAGGCACGCCACGTCCAGTTTGATCGAATTCGCGCCGTGAAGCTAATCAAGCCGGAATTGGTCACTAAGGGGGGCGATAGTGTCATCCGCCGCTTTTACCAAGAAGTAAAGGCAACTGGCTCGCTTGAGCATCCCAACTTGGTAGTCGCCATTGATTCCTCGACACCCGAGGATGATCAGCACTACTTGGTAATGGAATACCTTGAAGGAGTCAGCGTTGATGAGATTGTCCAATCTCAAGGCGCCCTGCCAGTGCCCGATGCTTGTGAAATCATCCGTCAAGCAGCCCTTGGACTGGAGCATCTACACCGAGGTAATTTGGTTCATCGTGACGTGAAGCCATCTAACCTGATGCTGACGCTAGTTGATAGGCAGGATGAATTTTCCACGCCGTCTGACAGCGGTGCCCGCGTCGGCAAGCAGGCGGTTGCCAAACTGCTGGATCTTGGGCTTGCGCTGCTTACTGAAAACGATCAGGGTCGGGTTACTCAGGTCGATCATGGCGGCATGGGGACCGGCTATTACATGTCACCTGAGCAGTGGCGTACTACGTCAGTGGATATTCGGGCTGATATTTATAGCCTCGGCTGCACGTTCTTTCACTTGCTAACCGGGAAACCTCCGTTCTTTGACTCTGACCTGAGGCCGGAGAAAGCACACGAGCGAGAAGCGGTTCCGCCGATATATCGGGCGGATAGTTTGCCTAAGGAGGTCATTCAGCTTATCGAGCAAATGCTTGCCAAGAATCCGGAAGACCGCCCGCAACGGCCAATGGATATTGCCCTCGCGTTAGCACCGCACGCTGAGGACCATCATCTTGAAGCGTTGGTTGCCCACCATCGTGCAGGAACAACGGTCCGAGGCCGTAGCTCACGCGAAACGCGATTAATTGGACAAGCGGGGCTCGACACGAAGGTTCGTGCCCTGCCCCACAGTGCCCATTCGGGTGGTTCAACCTTGTTGCCAAAATCACGCTGGCGTGCCACTTTGGTAACGCTTGGCCTGACGACGCTGAGCGTCATCGTGCTTGCCTGGATGCTTGCTGGCCAGCGGCATCAACTGCTTGAAAGGCATCGATCTACCTTACAAAAGACAGCGACCGGAGTCGCAAACTCGCTAACTACCGAAATCAAAAGCCGTATCAGTACGCTCCGAGACCTTGCCAGGGACAATCAGCTTCGAGATTGGCTAACCGAAATAGCCAAAGCCCCGGACGACCAATCCCTGTGGAAACCAACTAAGGAATGGATCCTTCAGAAGAAAAGCGAAAAAGACATCGACTTCCAGTCGAGCAGCTGGTTTCTCATGAATGGCGATGGGATACAAATCGCCCGCGCGCCGGGCTCGCAGAAAACGCTCGGCAAATCTTACGCCTACCGGGATTATTACCATGGCGAGGGTGCCGATAAACCGAAAGGGACAACGGGTACCTCACCAATTGATGCTGCTCATCAATCGGCCGTCTATCGAAGCTCTTCTAGTGGAAAACTGAAAGTCGCGTTTTCGGTACCAATTTATGACAAAGAGCATGATCGTATTCTTGGTGTTCTTGGAATGTCGGTCGACCTTGGTCACTTCTCCTCGCTAGAAAAAGCGGATGAAAATGAAAAAGGCTCTGGAATTGAGATTATGTTGGTCGATTCCCGAATGGACTACGTCGATTCAAAGGATGCTGAAACAGAGTCTTTTGGCCCCGCGAAACAAGGTCTGGTCCTATATCACCAGAAGCTCGTCAATGCGAAGAAGTCTTATCGCATCCCAGAATCGATAATCAAGGAACTGAAGCCAGCGGATGCGATGTTCGAGGATGAAAGCCGCCTGATCGAGTCTTACGACGCACCCTTTGGGAATAGCAAGAACAGCTATTGGGGAGCCTACGCTCCTGTGGTCGTGAACAATCTTGAAGCGGAAAAACAGGACACCAAATGGTTTGTCATTGCCCAGGAGCCCAAGCCTTAAACAGGCTCCGCTTTCAGGATTTTTTCTGAGCTGATTCTTGGCGTTTGGTATGCCAACTCATTGGCATATGAGCAAGACTTGCCACGGCATGCTGCATGAGTGTCGATGCTAGAATCACTAATACGACGATAGGTTGATCGCTCAAAGCGGTATCGGCAAGGCTTAACGCGAGCCCCGTATTCTTCATTCCAAGTGAGTACCCCCAAGCGGTCCGTGAAGCGCTAGGCAGTTTAAGCATTCTTGCTAGCCCCCATCCCATGAGATGCCCAACTACGGGTAATGAGGTTGCTACGACCAAGGTCGTCAACAGCAAGACACCCGATAATCCGTTGACAACTTTGGGAAGTGCCATCGAGGCGTTGGCATAGTTCAGAAGTAGCAAAGCCGATGCTGAAACAAGAACTAACCAATGGCTACGGTGATGGACTGAGTTGCCACCAACTAACCTTCGTGTGGCAAATCCAAGCAGCGTTGGGACAATGACCCAGACAATGAACACAGAGCCCGTGAATTGATTCACTAATGAATTCGCTTGAGCGGCATCGGTTGGCCCAAGCGTTAGGCCCATTGCCTTGAGTGCCAAGGGAGCCACCCAAGGGCACAGCGTGATTGATAACACGACAAACCCAATAGCCCAGACGAGATTGCCATGCGATTGCTGGGTCCAGCCGACAGCCGAATTTGCAACAGGCATGGCAGCAGTAAGTGCAATACCAAGCAGGATGCTAGTCTTTGACGTTGCTTCGAGGCCTAGCGGAATTGCACCAAGTAAACCTCCCCAAAGCGTCACAACAATAAGCGGGAAGATCCAAACCGAAGCTAAACCGATTAGCAATTCGCCGGGTTTACGCACAAAATCGAACAGCTTAGAAAGGTCTGTCGAAGCGGCCCCACAGAAAAGCAGAATGGCGACCATCCACAAGGAAAATCGTGCCGGCACTCCCCCGGGCGCCCAATCACCTAAATCCCAAGTCCTTAGTGCATTGCCGTATTCTGGCAAAAAAGCACCCAAAGCGTAGCTACCAAGCAATAGCCAAAACAGGGATCGCTTTACCCACAATGCTAGACGCTGGGTGTACCGCTTCGGCGCAGCTTCCTCTGGACTGCTATCAAGGTCGGCGGGGTCAGCTGACGGTTGATTCATTGGACCCCGGTGGAGCATACGCGAAAGAGTGACACACAAAGCGATAGGTCAACTATCGAACTTACCGGCTAGTTTAGCTTAAAAATGCATGCCTCTGAACAGCGAAGCATAATCGTTACAGCCGGTACCATGCCATTGGAATGCCACTCGCCTAGCGATGAAATCAATCAGCCTCCCAGTTGGTCGCGAAGTGCTTCGAATTCCTGGCGAAGCTTGGCAACCTCTTCACGGAGCTTGGCGATCTCGTTGGAATCATCGGCATTGGAAACAGCGGGGGGCAGTAGAACTTCGCTTTGCTCAACCGGCTCGACCCGAGCTGACTCTTGTCGCATAGTTGAATCACCCTGCGGAGCGGCTCCTAAACCAAGATCTCGACGGACTCGATCCATCTCGCTTTCGGTGTAGAAGGTATGCGAGACTATCGCCCCCCTTCCTGGCGGGCTGAGATAAACGACATGACCTTTATTGACGAGCGAATCCAGCACCGGATTCAGCTCTGTCATTCCTTTGATTGCCTCCATTCGGGCTGCTCTAGCACGCAATTCGCCTACCGTCTGAGCTCCGCGCATCAACAGTTCCGCCAAAACTGCCAGCTCAACCTTGTCGACGCCAAACCAATCGTACCCGAGGTGCCTAAAGCGTTCGACGCGTGAATCGCCCTGTACCAGACTAACAGCCTTCTTTTGACGCAGAGAGTCAGCAGCTCGATCTACTTGCTCCTCATCCAAAGTCATCTGGGGGAAACGATTGCTTTTCTGGTTGCAGCCATTTCTCAATGCGTTGAGTGAGAGAGGGTAAGCGTCCGGGGTGGTTTTAGCTTTCTCGATGAGCACGCCAAAAACTCGACGTTCATGCCTATCAAGCACGTCAAACTGGGCAGCAGGTGGAGATGAATCACTCATGGATATTTTGGTTCTAATTTATGTCAGTAAGATGATGCCACTTTTGCTAAGCAGGCTAGAAATGTGCCATTTATGAGACTCTAAGCTCCCAAACGGCCTCGATGACTGCTTTTGATGGAATCCTTTGATTTGCCATAAGTTTATAAATGACAATGCGTTCCAGCACCACTAGGAGGTTCTGACGAGTTGTAGAAGTGCGTTTCGTAACGATTTTTCTCTGGAATTCGCTAATCTTTCTCGCAAAAGCATAGATATCCCAGAAAAGTTCGTCATAATAAATGTCGGTACAGATATTCCGTCAGGCATGTAGATAGATCCTTCTTTTTGAGGGGCTGCTTCTAGTGCCATTTGAAGGTTAGTTGGTTGAATACGAAGTCAACATAGGCCTTAAGACGTGGATTCTTACCACCGTTGGCTATTACTAAGAGGGATCAAGTAATACCAACACCTACTTGCTACTGATTTGCGAAAACGAAGCGTTAGCGAGAACAAGAACTACTCAACTTGGATGGACACCCTATGAAGCGCTTGTCAACCTTAGCAGCAGGCTTTGTACTTGCTTGCTCGACCCAGGTTTTGGCCGGGACAACGAGTTCCGACATTGATGCGGCTAGCACCGATAGCCTAATGTCTGACGCTACCGTTAGCAGTCAGTACACGACGGTTGAAGTTGTATCCGAAGCATTGGCTGTTGACTCAGACTTTGAACTGGTCACGATGCAAGAAGATTCGCCTCAAATTGTCGAAGTTGAAGAAGCGATGCCTATTCCTGAACCCGCTGCCGCAGCGATTTTGCTTGCTGGCTTGGGATCAATGGCTTGGATGCGATACCGACTGGGCTAGTACCCATTCACACATAAAACAACTTGGTCCACCCCTGCCGCTGGCTATGGCTAGTGGTTATACGCGACGAACGAAAAAACCTCGGATCGCTAAGCGATCCGAGGTCGTTCGTCGCATTTTTTATGTCCGTCCCCTTTTCAGGCGACAGTCATTTATCTTTCAACCATTCTCGGCTGAGCTAACTAAACCTTAGAAGGTTAGGATCGCGTCAACACCGAAGGTGGTTTCGTTGTAAGCGTCTGCATCAGCTACACCTGCGTTAACAGCACCGGCATCCGAAGGTGTCCAGTCCCAGCGAACTTCTGGGCGGATGATTAGGTTCGAAGTAGCACGGTAGTTAGCACCAATGGTGATTTCGTTGTAGCTGAAACCATCGGTCTTCCACCATTCTAGACGAGTACCAACTGCCCAGCAGTCGTTAAGCGTGTAGAACAAGTATTGGTTGATACCAACTTGGTCGTTAGCTGTAACGCCACCAGCTTCGTCGATGTCGACAAGGTCACTTTGGAAGACGTAGTTCAAGTCATCCGAAAGAGCAACGTCTAGAACCAAGCTGTGGCTGTAGCCGTCGTTGCCAGCAGAACGAGCACCGAAGTTACCGAACGTGGTGATGTAGGTGAAAGCAATGTCATCAGTCAAGCTGGTGCTGAAACCACCAAGGAAGCTGCTTCCGTCGTTAACTTGGTCGAAACCAGTGTCCCAACCAGCTGTCCAACCACCATAAACTTCAACGTTGTCAAAACCACCGTAGGTAGCAAGAACACCGGTGTGGGTAAATGGCTCACTGTTGAACATGGTCAACGCGTGGCTGTAGAAGAAGTTATCTGGAGCGGTAACAACTTCGTAACCAATGAGGGTGTAGAAGTGACCAGCGATAACGGACCAGTCACCGAAAGCGACTTCACCGTAAAGCTGAGGCATAGCCCAACCGTAACCAGCACCGCGGTCCCAACCGTTTTGGAAGTCCCAGTTACCAGCATCGTTACCGAAAGCTTGGGTTTTAGCAGCGTCAGTACCGTACATAAGGTCAGCACGGAAACCGAAGTCAACACCACAGCATGGTGCTTCAGCCACCTTTTCAGCGTACAACCAAGCTTGGTGTAGGTTCAAACGATCTGGGTGATCGTTGAATGCAAGAGCATCGTTGTCCGCAATCGAACCACGAGTGTTCTCGCTGTGGTAGCCGATTGAGATCCAACCGCCGAAGTCGATGTCTGAGCATGGGCAGACTTCTTCTTTAAGCGTCCATGGTTCTCCAATGCAGCAGTCGCCGAATAGGCTACAACCGCTGTCGCAGCAGCTCGAGCAGCAGTCTGACTCGCAGCAGCAGCTAGGTTCGTCGCAGCAGCAGGATGGTTCTTCGCAGCAGCACGAAGGCTCATCACAGCAGCAGCTTGGTTCTTCAACACAGCATGAAGGCTCATCGCAGCAGCAGGATGGCTCTTCACAACACGTTTGTTCACAATCGAAAGCTGTCTGAATTGCGTTTTCTGCTTGTGCAAAAGCACTACCAAACACAACCAGGGCAACTCCCATGGTCCATCGTAGGATGTTCACCTTTAGACTCCTTCTTAGGGGGGAAAATCGCCGCCGGTTCCGTCAACTTGGGATACCCGGCTTTCACGCCCACGGTAACGCGCCGGATATGCTACCGGGGCGGTGTGGAACTCCTGATCGCCATTCGTATCGACGAGATCAAGGAAACAGATACAGCTAGAAGGTTGACTGCTGGCAGGTTTTTTCGGCTAGAAGGGGCTATTCCGTGAAACCGTAACGGTTAGGCAAAGTATCCGGCAAACTGCCCCAGAATGGATATGCTGTTCGATCTCGGAATAACCTGCTAGAGAGGACTTATCGATCCAAATCGAACATCTTAACACGCCAACAAACAGGGTTTGGCAATCGGGAGGATGTCCGTTCTAAGTGCACGATTATTTTCACCATCTTACCTGAACTACCATCTGCCTTAGATACGATATCGTAGCTACGTGCCGACGCATAACGAGCATGCTTCAGCGTTTGTAGGTCATAGCTCTTTACGACCGAGTATTCGGGATCCTTGAGGTCATCAACCCTTTTGAAAGCTTCACGTTCCTTGAAGCTACGTAGCTTCTCAATGGCATTCGCATCATGCTCATAATGAGCAACCAAATGCTTTTCGCTCGGTTGGCGATCTTTGAAGGGCAGCATCAGTTCGCAGGCATTCAGGTAGTCTTTATCGACGAGATAATCAACGAACTGTTCAGCCACGAGATCCACATCAGCCTGGTGGAGCCTCCCAGAGGTGTTGGATTTGACAAATGCCCCGACGCAAAACAGAATCGCCATGAAGATGCCGATTAGGGCGAAACTGCGTCCTGTCATATGGTCCGAGTTCTTAGCGATTGTGCGTGAAGCATTCCAGCAGACAACCAAAGCGACAAGGCATAAGGGCCACACAGCAAAAAAGGCCAGCGAGGCACCCGACATCAAGGCAAGCAGAAAGCCAAGAATTGCCGCGTTATTAACAGGCCGATAATTGAGTTCTTGTTCATCCATGGGACAGAAGCGTTCTTAGGCCTTATACAATTAATTCCGCCGGACCATGTAGCCATCAGCCTCTGCAAAGGTCTTACGATGCTCTGCATAGGTGTATACAAAGCGGGAGGCAGAGAAACTGGAGTCACCCATGGCATTTTCACCAAGCGTGAGTTCGACTGTCAGTAACCAAACAGATCCTGGTGTGACGTAATAATTAGTCTCAACTTCTTGATAGGTTTCACCCGCTACGTACCTACCATCAAACATATCATACTGTAGCGGGGCGGTATGCAATGACGCCTGGACAATCATCAACATGGTTGAGGCAACACTTAAACCGACCCAAATGCCTAACCAAGTATCTACGTTTTCGTGGAAGATAACTCGCTTGGGGGAAAGTGATTTACAGATCGCTTTAAGTAGTCCAACCGTCACGGCAAACAAGATCCACAAGATGACAAAATCAAGGACATAGGTGTATTCGCCATCAAGTTGTTCATCTACGAATCGGGTAATTGGTTGAAAACTACCAAAACTGATCAATCCGGCAAAGAAAATGCAAATCAGGGTAATAAAGTTATTCCATACCCCTTCCCTGACGGACATCGCAAACGCTGCAAACCAGACTATGACGCTAATAGCTAAAAACATGGCTCTCTGATGGGTATAAAATCTCTAGGGTTGGCTTAGCCGTTACTAGCTTTTGAGAATTCGACTTAGCTCAGGCAAAGAAGTTTCTCCACGTGCTACGAGCAAAATTCCCTCTTCTTGCAATGTACGCATTCCCGACTTTCTTGCAGCTTTACGCAGTAAATCCATTTGAGGCTTCTTCAGGAGAACCTCTCTTACTTGTTCGTTTACGATTAATAACTCGAAGAGTCCGGTCCGTCCCTTGTAGCCGATGCCATTGCACTCAACACAAGGCTTAGCAATTTCGTCCTCCTTAGGTGGACGATAAAGGCTTGTCACTTTTCCCGGCGGAATGCCCAACTTCTTCAGCAAGTCTGGGGTAGCCGGATATTCAATCTTACAAGCATCGCACAGCTTCCGAATCAAACGGGTATTCAGCACGGCCGAGACAGATTCAGCAAATTCTTTATGTGGCACTTTCTTCTGCAACATGCGAAGCAAAGCTTCAGGTGCTTCCTTCGCATGGATGCTGGTTATCCAAACTCGATTTTCTTCGTTCACTTCCTCAAGAAGCTTCTTAGCAGATTCGGTATTGACCCAATCCCGACAGACATAAACATTCGGGTATCTCAATGAGAGTGATGGGAGAAGCGTAATTGGAGATTCCCCCTTGCTTGCATCGTAGAAAGTCGGTTCGATATTCTCAATGTCACGCTCAGGATTTGACTTTTCTTCAATTGAGAAAAAGTCTCGCATTAGTCGGTCAGTCTCAAGAAGTCCTACGTCGGTTAGCGTAGTAAGTCCTCCCTCGGGTGGAGCTGAGTAAATGATCACCCCAGATTCAAGGTTCATCACTTCTGACCATTGGCTACTCAACTTGTCACGCATGCCAATGTCAGCGTAAGTTTGGAAGTCCTTCGCGTGTCCGCCACGCAAGGCAACCATGACACGTTCGCCAGACTTGGTTCCCTGAGTGACGATGGGGCATTCGAATTTACGCTTTTGATACTCGGCTCCAAATTGCCCTTCTTGTTTATTGCGTCGGTCATTGACATTGAGATTGGCAAGCTGCTTCATCACGGCAAGCATCACGTCACCTGACTCACGATCACGTGGTTCAGCGCTGTGCCAAACACCATCGATTTGATGACGAATTGCTACCGCTTCTTGGGTGTAATCCAGGATGACACGCTCGCTATGGCGAGCCTCCATATCGACAACCAACTCTTTCACCAAAACATAGCCTGGCGATCTTCGAGCAATCAACAAGTTCGCTTGGTTCTTACTATCATCGCTTGCTCCCAGCGCTTTTAGGTCGACTGGAGGACCTTTCATGTAGTCTGCTTTTTTCTCAGTCTTGACTTTAATGCCGACTGCCTTACCTGCTTCGGCTAATTGAAAACGGAGCCAATCGCGATTGAAAATCCTTTGGTGCTCTTCTACCTTGGCGTTATGCGTTCTGGCGTACATGCCAACAGGAAAAAGCCATGTCAAAAGCATGACAGGAATCGCTATGAAGAAAGGTAGTACAACAAATAAACCGATGAACCAAGCATAGGGGAGTACCGTTAACAGATTCCATTTGTTGTGGTTGAGCTTATAGATACGGGCATAACGGCTGATCCAATCACTCGTGCGGACCCAACCAAAGAAAATCAACAAGTAGATAATTAGTAACCACCAAGTGAACGAGGGTCTAGGTGTTCGGTAAATCGAGTGCTGGTCATCCCATTTGT
This sequence comes from Botrimarina sp., assembly GCA_965263145.1. GTDB lineage: Bacteria > Planctomycetota > Planctomycetia > Pirellulales > Lacipirellulaceae > CAYGQU01. The sequence goes on along the minus strand of OZ253585.1, from coordinate 3,047,916 downwards.
CGATCTTGACCGTGGCGGTCTCTTCTTCCCCGCTCGCCTCACTAGAAGCTTCTTCGTCGGAGGTTTCCTCGGTCTCTTCCGCTTCGGGCTCTTCAGCCTCTTCCTCAGAATCCCCGCGGTCTCGACCCGTGTTGCCTGACTCCAAATCAGCACGTATCGAATTGGCAGCGCCCACATCAAGCAAGGTTTGCGCATCGACGACGGGGGCTGCAACCAAGGCAGCTAATAGCAAGACCAAGCAAGCTGTAACATTCAAAACAAAGCTGTGCATCACGTTTTGTATCATTAAAGGATCCCACCTTGGGAAACGTCGATTCCCTTGAGGGCCATTTTCAGGGCTTCACGGTTTGGAGCTACTTCCATTGCTTCTTCACGCGAGATCAGCTCTTTGTCGACAAGCGACTTTAAGCTTTGGGTGAAGTCTTGCATGCCATCCTCGGCACCAATCCGAATTGCGTCTGGCAGCTTTTCATCTTGCTCTTCGAGGATCAATTTACGAACCGTCGGTGTGAAGTTCATGATCTCGACCGTTGGAACCCGGCTAAAATCAGGGTGAATACTCTTGAGTAGCTTTTGGGCAATGATCCCCTTCATGTTGAAGGCAATCGCACTACGAAGCGCTGGGTGCATGTCTTGAGGGAAAAGGTCAAGAATACGACCAATCGTGGTTGATGCACTCGAGGCGTGAATCGTACCGAAAACCAAGTGACCTGTCTCAGCAGCATGGATCGCCGTCATAAAGGTCTCTTTGTCACGCATCTCACCAACAAGAATGATATCCGGGTCCTGACGAACCGCGTGCTTCATGCCGATCTCAAAGTCATAAACATCCTGACCAACTTCTCGTTGGTTGATTAGACACTTGTCTTCGGTAAAGACAAACTCAATCGGATCTTCAAGCGTTAGGATGTGCTTGCGGTAGTTATGGTTGATCCAGTTGAGCATCGAACCAATCGTGGTACTCTTACCCGACCCGGTAACTCCGGCTAGAAGAACCATCCCTTGATCATAGGTGCATAGACTCTGGACACTGGATGGAAGGTTCAAACCTTCAAAGTCAGGAATCCAGCTATTAACACGACGGGCGACCATGCCCATGTGGCCTAGCTGTTGGAAGAGGTTCACCCGGAAACGCCAATTGGTACCATCGACATCAAGTGTGTGCGCAAAGTCAGCCCCACCATCTTTGTCAAAAATCTTACGGTTGCGGTCATTCATGAGTGGCAGCAAGAGGGTGACCATTTCTTCGTCACCAATTGGCCCACGATTCAGCGCGCGAAGCGTACCACCCACGCGAACCATTGGTGGTTTGCCGGTCTTTAGGTGCAAGTCGCTACCTTCAATCTTTACACAAGCACGGAACAGCTTGTTTACTTCAAGCTCCGCTTGATTGGGTATCAGACCACTTTTGACCGCGTCGGCGATCGATGTCATGCTTGCCCCTCTGTATGTCTCGCTACGATTTCGTCCGGTTTCCGAAAAGGAATGCCCGGCAAGCATCCGTGCCGGGCTTTCGTGGAGTGCTCCACGCAAGCTTACATAGTACACAGAAATCGAGGGGGCGTGGAGCGTCTTCAGCACATTCCTAGCGACAAACCGGCCCGAATATCATCTCTGGAATGCCCGAATCAGGATATTCTTGGCCATCAGGGCTTCGCGAACCCGCTTGGCAAATTCAATAGACCCCGCATGATCCCCATGCAAACAGAGTGTTTCAGCTTCCAGCGGTACATCCCTTGGCGTATCACTCACAGAATTGGAGGCCAGTACCGATTGTTCTGTCACAATCCGAACCGCTTGCCGAACCGCATGCTCCGGATTCTGGATGATGGCCATTGGATCCGAACGTGGAATCAATTGCCCTTTTTGGTCGTATGCCCGGTCAACAAAAGCCTCCGCAACGAACCGAAGGCCAGCTTGCTTGACAAGCCGCTCGAATAAAGTCCCAGGCTGACCTATGACAAACTCAATGGGCGCCTGAAATTGGCGAATTGCTTCAATGACAGACATCGCCACCCCTTCGTCAGTTGAAGCTTGATGATACAAAGCGCCGTGAAGCTTTAGATGGGAAACTTCCGTTTGGTGATCTTCACAGACGGATTGCAAACGATTGAGCTGGCTAAGTATGAGCTCGATTATTTCGTCCTTGGATAAAATAATTTCGCGCCGTCCAAAATGCTCTCGATCTTGAAATCCCGGATGAGCTCCAATACGAATTTGGTATTCATTAGCAAGAGAGACAGCCTGATGCATCGAGGCTTCGTCACCAGCGTGAGCGCCGCAAGCGACATTGACAGAGGTAAGCAGCGGGATGAATTCGGCGTCTGTTTCGAACCCCTCTCCCACATCGCCATTGAGATCAATTGATAGTGGTACATCATCCATGGAGCTCAATCCCTCGGCATGCGACTTGGAACTGATGTTCCATTTGATGACGTAGATCCTCAGCAGCGATGTTATCAATTTCCATGAATTTTATTGCACTGCTAGGTATCAACTGAGCAACACGACCTAAATCTACCGATGTAATGATTCCAATCACCGGGTAACCACCAACGGTTTGTCGGTCCACCATCATGATGATTGGTTTGCCAGATGGTGGAACTTGAATCGCACCTAAGACAATTGGCTCAGACAACATCGACTTGGAAGGGGTCGTAAGGGGTTGCTCGCAATCCAAACGGATTCCCGTTCGATCACTTGCTTTGTCAAACGAGAAAGGCTGCGTCAGCAACTGCTGCCAAGCTTCGTTTGAGAACCAATCGGCTTGAGGACCACGGATAATTCGGATTCGCCCCTCTGCTTCGGACGCTCGCAAGCCATTCAAGCTAACCATCCAGGTTGGCTGCTGGATTGTGGATTCACTTTCACCAGTCCGAAGCAGCGAAAGGCGGTCTCCTTTTCCGAGGGCTCTTCCAGAAAAACCGCCAAACTGAGCTCGTAAATTCGTGCTTCGACTTCCGAGGATCTTTTCCGATTCAAGCCCGCCCTGAATTGCTAGGTAACAACGGGATCCGTCGGAAATAGTGCGAAGGTCTATCTCCTCGCCTTCAGTGACCAAGATCGGCCTACCATTCGGAACGTCGTTCGCAACAGCGCCACTGATTGCAATCACCGCATCTTGTAAGAAGCGGATCCGAGGACCGACAAAGTTGCATTCGATGCCAACTTGATTCGGATCATTGCCAACAAGTTGGTTTGCCAATCTGGCAGCCAATGTGTCCATAGGTCCACCAGGAGAGACTCCCAGATGCTGATAACCCCAGCGTCCCTCATCAACCAGAATGGTTTGGACTCCAGGTGAGAGAATTTCCAAGACATCTTGATTCGATTTTCCAGATGCTGGCCGAGCAGGCTGGTCGTAGGACTGCTCTATTGAATCGAACTTATCCTTGGTGATTGCGCGAAATCGAACGGAATCCCCAGGTTCGAGCAACGTGCAAGGCACTTTGCTTGCTTCAAACAAACGCAGGGGGGTTTGTCCAATCAGGTTCCAACCGCCAGGTGAAGTGTTTGGATAGATGCCTGTCTGGTTGCCACCGATGCCAACGCTTCCCGCTGGCACATGCTTGCGAGGAGCCGCGTGGCGTGGCAAAGCGAGTCGCGCATCTAAACCTTCTAAGTAGGCAAAACCTGGCATGAATCCAAGCATGCGAACTTGGTAGGTTGGGCTCGTATGTCGTTCTATCAACTCATCAACGGACATACCGAGCTGACTAGCAGAATCACTTAGGTCAGATCCATGCGTTTCGTCATACAACACCGGAACTTCAACTACCTTGGTTGAAGATTCGATAAACATCTCGGCAAGACTCAATTGAGAACGTATCCAGTCGATTAACTCCTGCCTTTCATCGATTAGGTCGGGATCGAAATGGATCACAATGACTTCGTAAGCGGGAACGATGTCTCGTATGCAAGAAGGCTTATCGTGCTGCAGGACTTTTGTAATTGGTAAAACCCAATCGGTCTGCTCGCTTAAATCAATCCGTAAAGCAGACTCGCCAAGATTCGCAATCGTCAACTTGGTAGGGATAGGCGTCACGGCAAAGTCCTCGTCAGTTAAACTGCGAGTCGGACCGGGACTCCCTGGTCAGCCATGTGCTTTTTAGTTTCGGCAATAGAGAATTCGCCAAAGTGAAAAATGCTAGCCGCCAAAGCAGCACTTGCCTTTGCTTTAAGAATGGCGTCCGCAAGATGGCTTGGGTGCCCTGCTCCGCCGCTGGCTACAACTGGTACAGAGACTGATTCAGCCACCGCTTTGGTGATTTCAAGATCATAGCCATCCTTGGTTCCGTCAGCGTCCATCGAGGTCAGTACGATTTCGCCTGCACCTAATCGGACGACTTCTTTCGACCATTCGACAGCTTGCAATCCTGTTGGTGTTCTTCCTCCACTGATGAAGACCTCCCAGAACTCTTCCCCGTTTCGTTGAACTCGTTTCGGATCGACATTCACAACCGTGGCGCAGGCACCGAAGGCACGACTTACTTCCGTGATAAGTTCTGGGGTTCGAACGGCTGCTGAGTTGATGCTCACTTTTTCAGCTCCCGCCTGAATCAAACGCCGGGCATCTTCGAGGGTACGAATGCCCCCTCCGACGCTTAGAGGCATAAAAACCTGTTCAGCGACGCGCGAGACCATATCGGCCGTGATGTCACGGCTTTCATGGCTGGCGGTGATGTCGAGAAAGACGAGCTCGTCGGCTCCTTCGTCTTCGTACCGTTTGGCAACGTCAACGGGATCTCCCGCATCGCGGAGATTGACAAAGTTGGTCCCTTTGACAACCCGACCACGATCGACATCTAAACAAGGAATGACTCGGGCGGCTAACATGCTATCGAGAATAGCATCCCTCTGTAGGGCTGTCGAGAACCTGAATATGACAAGGAACTTCAGAACTTGTTGAGCCGTCACAGGCATACAGCAATGTCTGACGAGCTGGACGGTGCCTGCTGCGAGCTAAAATCGTTACGATCAGTACAATAGGAGAAGGTACGAATAAGTGCTGGTTCGTGTCCCCTCGTGAAACGTTTCGTGCACAGCGGCGTATCCTATATATCTTTGTCGCGATCTGATGAAGGTCCGCCATAGCACCTAGAACGAGCGCCTCCTAACGGCGAAGAGACTCCCAAAATGTTGCCAATTGCCCCTCTCCTAGCTGTAACCCAATACCTTGATTTCTTGGGGGACTTAGCATCCTTTTCTGGAGCTATTCCAGTAGTTGGATTACTGGTGATGGTGGTGCTAATGGTGTTGATCCCAACCTGGCCAACCTCACGTTGGGTTGCTTTGGCAGTGGTAATGCTCTTTGTTACCCTTCAGCGTGGGGAACAGAATAGGTATCACGACCTGCGTATGTCTTATCTTGTTCAACCATTGGTCCAGCTTTCTCGCCCTGTAACTGTCGGGGTCTTATCATGCATGGCAGTCGGAAGCTTATTTATTTCACGCGGAACTCGGCAATCGCTTTATCATCCAGCAACTTTGAGTTTCTTTGCTTTGCAAGCACTCATGTGCATCAAGCTACTTTCCTGTGGAAATTATAATCGCGGAATCCTAACGATTGTTGTATTCACAGTAACGTTTCTATCAATCACAGTAGGGATCGGCGTTTCACTGCAACGCGTTGAGGACTGCAAGAAAGCCCTCTGGGCAATTCTTGGCTCCGTAATTGTAATCGTCTTGTTCACCATTCACGAACTAGTTGTTAGACGATCCGGGGTGATAATTAACAATAGAATGTTTGCCGTAGCCGTGAATCCTCAAACGGCTGGGACAACCTTTGCTCTCTCAATCACTCTAATTAGTTATCTCTTGACAGGTACAAAAGGATTGAAATCCAATCTAGCCAAGCCATTTTTGCTGGTTATGCTTGGATTTTGTACCATATTTCTATTGTGGACAGGGTCTCGGACCGGACTTCTATCGGTAGCCGTAGGGCTGACAGTCTTGTTCTATGACAAAGTCTCTCGACTTGCCATTATTGGCGTTTTGCTTGCTGGCTCCGCTTATGGAGCATTCCAAATATTCTCCGACTCCCTAGTGCATGCTGATCGATTGGTGAGTACCGAAAACACGCGGGGTGCTTCATGGAATCGTATGCTTGACACTTACACCGATAACATTGTGTGGGGTACACCTTATTTCACTGGTTCCGCTGGTGAATCCTCCTACCTTTCAGTTCTCGCAGGTATGGGAACCGTAGGAGGAGTATTTATGCTTGCATTCCTGATTTCCACCACTATCTTTCTGTTCACACTTCTTAAAAACAAGCATCTGCTAGGTGAGTACAGCCGCATGGCAAATCTCATTGCTAGTGGGATCATCACGATACTGGTGGCGAGCATTCTGGATGACTACCTGCTCGGAACCACGGCATGGCAAACCTACTTCCTCTACACTTACTTTGCCATTGGTACTTTCTTGATAGAAAAAACAAAAAGCCTGAATAGTGAAGCAAACCAGACGGTTTTGCTTTATAGACAAAAAATGCAAGGCGCTTAATGCTTAGGGCGTCTCAAGCAACCGGTCACTATTTCGCATTAGGCCATCTGGCAAACTTTCTAGAAAGAGCTGACCGTAAGCTTTCGTTTCGACACGGGGATCAAGCACCACGACGGTTCCCGTATCGCGTTTGCTACGAATTAACCGTCCGAATCCTTGCTTAAATTTCAGCACCGCTTCAGGAAGCTGATAATCCTTGAAAGGATTTCCACCAGTGGCACGAATTGCCTCAAGACGTGCTTCTAATAGTGGCTTATCGGGGACACTAAATGGTAACTTAGCGATAATGACTAACCGGAGCGCTTCACCCGGCACATCAACTCCTTGCCAAAAACTATCAGCCCCAAGCAAAACTGAACGGGGATTCTCTTTGAAGCTTTCAACCATTTGCGTTCGCGGAATTCCTTCCGCTTGGCTTATCAATCGTAGGTTCCATTCAGCAAGCCAAGGCGTCAGAGCAGACCCTACCCGGCGCATCATGTCATAGCTCGTAAAGAGGACGAATGCACGTCCGTCAGTCTTGGCGGCATAGTGCTTTATCTGCTCAATACAAGCCTTTTCATACTCATTCCGTTCGGCTGATGGGTCGGGCATATTTGGCAAGGTTATCAAACTTGCTTGAGAAGAATAATCGAATGGACTGCCGAGTTGCAGGGTTCGGCACTGAGTTAATCCCACTCGCGACTGGAAAAACTCAAAGCGAAGGTCCCCTTTCCGGTTATCTGGATTCTGTCGTTGCCTTGCCTGTGCGGACTTGGAACCGATGGATAGCGTAGCGCTGGTTAGAATTACTGAACTAACTTGTTCATAGAGCTGCTCACGCAACTCAGGTCCCACATCAAGTGGTGCTGCACCGAGCGAAACTCGCGGCGTGCTTCGGCGTGCTTCCCGAGACTCGATCCAATAAACTTGCCCCGTCTCGGATTGGGATCGCCAAGCTTCGATGGCGCCCGCCAAACCATTCAGTCGATCGTGAGCGGCAGTGTAATCTTGCCTTTGTACGTCGTTGTCAAACGCATCGCCGGCACGCTTGATCTTCCGAGCAAGCACTAACAACTCACTACTTAGCTTTGGCCCTACAAGCTCGGGTATTTCAACTCGGCCATTATCGGGCCCATGCCGGACGCCCCACTCCCACAGCTCGCCAAAGAAGTCATCCGCGGCATGACGGCAAACGTCGACTTGCTTCATGCAATCTTTTAGTTGCCTCTCGACTAGCAAGCCTTTCTGGGTTCTATCGTTATAGAGTTTGTTCAGCACATACTCGACCTGCCCTATCGATACTTTCAAACCAAGGTGATCACCTGCAACCGATTCAACGGTATGGGCTTCGTCTAAAACGACAACATCGTAGTCAGGCAGAAGGCTTACCCCGTTACGACGCAAGGCAACATCGCTGAAGAGCAAGGCGTGATTAACAACCATCACCTGGGCATGTTGCATACGCCTGCGAGCTGCGTAATAGAAACAGTCTGCATGTTGTGGGCAACGACGACCTAAACAGTTGCCGCTATCGCTCGCAACCTCATCCCAGACCGCCTCGTCGGGCGCTCGATTGAGGTCCGCTTTCGAACCGTCGGTTGTTTCTTTGCTCCAGCGTTTCAGCTCTCGCAACTCAACAATCTGTTGATCTCGGTCAAACAGACTTTGGGATCTAGCTATCGCCGCATCAAGACGCCTCAGGCTGACATAGTTGCTTCGCCCTTTGACCAAAACGGCAGAGAACTCACGAGGGATCACCGCGTTGAGAAAAGGGAGATCCTTTTCGATCAATTGCTCTTGTAGGGCAATCGTATGAGTGGAAACGACAATGCGTGGCGTCTTGTGTTTTTTTACTTGCTCAGGATCCTCTGGTGGTGGCTCCGTTGCAGCAAGAATGGCTGGCACAAGGTAAGCAAAGCTTTTACCAACACCGGTTCCCGCTTCGGCAATCAGATGTTTCTTATCGCGAATCGATGCTGCGACTTGCTGAGCCATTTGAAGCTGTTCTTCACGAAGCTCATAGTTATCAAGCCGCCGAGCGATTGATCCTTCAGGACCAAGGATGTCATCGACTGAAAGTTGTTTTGATTCATCCATGATCCGTTACCTACTCGAAACAATCCTTGACAGTCACGTTTATTCTACTGGTCAGGTTGCCAAGTAATGACGCCCTCTTCGGGACTGCTAGCGGTAGCGTATAGTCGTTTCGGAATTCGGCCAGCTAGGTAACTGTTGCGACCAGCCGAACAAGCATCACGCATGGCTTCTGCCATACGAAGTGGGTCCTTTGCATGAGCAATGGCTGTGTTAAGCAACACGCCATCAACACCGAGTTCCATCGCCGCCGCAACATCACTCGCTGCACCGACACCTGCGTCGACTATGACGGGATAATCAGCGTCATCTTCTTTCAGGTACTCAAGACAAATGCGAATGTTGTTCTGGTTCAGGACGCCCTGTCCTGATCCGATAGGGCTTCCAGCAGGCATGACACTCGTTGCGCCAGCGTTCTTTAGTCGTTTAGCCACTACGGGATCATCGCTTGAATAAACAAGGACCTGAAAACCATCCGACACTAGCTGCTCGGTTGCTTTCACCGTCTCGATAGGATCAGGTAGCAAGGTCCGCGTGTCGGCCAAGCATTCAAGCTTCACCCAATCGGCCCCAGGGTTATCTAAGCCGAGAAGCAATTCACGGCCCAAACGTGCCACCCGCACCGCATCCTCGGCATTAAAACAACCAGCCGTGTTTGGGAGGATGGTGTATTTCTTCGGATCGATGGCATCAAGAAGATTGTTGCCATCTTTATCAATCAAGCGTTCACGTCGGACGGCGACTGTCAGACAATCTGATCCGGAGAGTTCCAATGCTTGCCGCATTTGGTCGTAGGTGGCGTACTTGCCGGTGCCAACAATCAATCGGCTTGAAAGTGTGTGGGTTCCAATTTTAAGCGGGGCTTCTGACACAGCAACGAAGGGTGGCTAAAGGCTAAGTGTTTATAACGACCACCTATCCTATCGGACTCAACCACCACCAACTAGGGTGACCACTTCAAGCTGATCGCCTTCGGCGAGTTCTATCTCTGCGTGCTGAGCACGAGGGATGACTTCAAGATTCCGCTCTACCGCGACATGGGGCACATGAATTTCTAACAACTCTAGTAGCCCCGTGACGGTGACCCCTTCGGGAACTTGTCGCTCTTCACCATTGACCACAATTTGCATCTGAATCAAATCCTTTCTTGCGATATCGTTCATTGATCTCGGACAAATTGTGTACGCAAATCGGTGCGGGCCAGTGGAATAAATGCGCCACGTTGCACCTTGCCTGCTGTGTGTTGCGACCGTCTCCATGGCAAGCCGTAAGCTACCAATTGACCTGTAGTTGCTTCTACGACATACAGAACACTGTCGGCCATCTGACCACCTGGACCTGTCGTCGCGACATCTCGGGCAAGTCCGGTGACCATCAGATACTTCGGATTACGAACCTGAGCAAGGTTAAAGTCTTCTGAGATATTGTAATCAAAAAAGGCACTGAATCCGCCAGCTCGTTCATTAATGACCGTCGCTTTTAGATCGCCGGTCAGAAAATCGAGAAAGTAAATTCCTTCCAGACCATCGCCAACCATGCCCGTGGCAATAACAAAGTTATCATGCCCCTGGGTTGCCGTTGCATGAACGGGTAGATGACGTAACAGTGAACTGACTTCTGGCGACTCGGACCCTTGCCATCGTGGCGAAACGACTTGGGCGGCAACAAAGCCTACCACTAGAGCAATAAGCCAACTGACGGGGATACTCTTTTTCGTGAGTTTAAGCATAGATAATCGCCTCGTATCGGATTGGCCTGCCGGTAGGGCGTGCCAAGTAACTAAAATGCCTATCTTGATCGTATCGCGCCGTCCGGATGCAATCCAGCTAAATTGCTCAGCCATGGGTCACTTCGTCGAAGGTGGCCCACTTGGTTGAGACGGAGCCACCAAGGCTGGAGCCGCTGCTTCTGAGGTTTCTTGCTTTGGAGGTTCAGACTCGACCTGTTCCGTCTCGCTTTGAGCCGGGCTGGAATTCTGATTGGGAGCTGCAGCGGCCTGGGGAGGCATCTCCTTAAGCGGTTGCGGAACGACCGGCACCAATTGATTCGGCGTAACTCGGATGAGACCCATTTGCTGAAATAGCGGGATCAGATTCTGCCAAGTCACGAGCTGCCCCACTTGCCGACCTTGCTGGATGAGGGCGTTCGTCTGCATTACGTCTGCCTTGATCGTTCCCGGACCATTCTTTGAGCTTTCTAAGATAAAGCTTCCCTCGGTCAAACGAGCGACGGGCCGGCCTTGGTTATTAACGACGTAAAGTTCTTCGCAAACGATCTGCTGCGAACGAGTTTGTTTGGCAAGCTTGTCGCGTAGCGACGCACCTAGTGCAAGAAACAACAACGGATAAACGATCCAGCGTTCACGTTCCGACATAGGAGAACTCGTAATTCGGTTAGGGCTTCCGTGACATCAAATTTGATATCAACCATTCTAGCCCTAACGCCGTTCGAACAGTAGACGACCATAGCGAGGATCAGCCCCTTGTTCCGAAAGTAAGAAGCGATCTTTCCCTCCCTCTTTTGCGGGAAGAAATTGAATCATGAAGCGTCGCTGCTCAGGGTCTTCCCCCTCGGTCGCAATTTGCAAGATTCCCCGATTTACCTCCGTCGGTTCTAGCTGCCAAGTTCCCTTCATCGAATCGGTTTGGTCGAGATCCATTTCGATAGAACCGTTGCGTTCAAAATTCATGCCAACTTGAAACTTGGGCAGCTTCTCAAGGTCGGTAGGCAAAGCCCCTTCGACTTCTTCTTCGGTCTTAGGTCCATCGTCAGTTGGCCACTCTCGAATCGTCCGCTCCGCGGCACTCTCCGCACGGCCAGTCCAATTGCCAACAAGTGAGCTATGCAAGCTGGCGGGGCCTTCGCAACCTGTGAATAACAACAGAAGTGGCAACAGATAGATGGCAGGTTTATTCATCATAGCCTTAAGTTACTCTGGCTGTATCAAAGCGTCGGTTTCAATCGGTGTGAGCCCTATCATAGCTGCAATTTTGTCGAAGAACCAACCGACCACTATTAGAATTAGCACGAAAGCGATCAGATAAAACGCAATCATCAGCCAAACCATGGTCCCCTTCATCGCCCCTTCGGTCGGTAACTTATCAGCTTCATCGCCGATTTCTGACTTCGCCTCTTTCAGCAAATCGCGAAGCTCCTGACGCTGCCCCTTCCACTTGCCATGCGCCCGCCATGCTTGACCAAATTCGGCAAACGTCTTTTCAAAAGCAGAACCGACTGACGAGCTTTTTCGCTTGGTTGCACCACCGGTCAACATCGCTGCAATCAGCGCAACGCCGCGCACGGCAAGCATCACCACCTGCGAGGGTGTTTGCCAAAGCTGCTCGTGAAAATAGCCTCGACTCTTATTCACCCGCTCAGCGAGTTTCTTAACCTTGGTTTCGTAGCTTGATTTTAATTTGGCAATATCAGCCGAAGGAGACTCTTCCTTCTTTGATTCTTCCTGTGGCTCTTCTTGCTCCTCCTTTGATTCATCCTTCTCAGCTTCCTTGGGCTTCTCCGGTTGCTTATCTTCCGGCAACGGGAATTGATCTCGCACGGGGTCCATCAACTGCTTGATCTGACCTTTAGCCAGTGGGCCAGCCAAGTAAGACATCGCCCAGCGTGTATGGAATACCGTCGGTTGATCTTCATGGACGTTGTTCATCAGAAAGACTCGGCTACCGACACCGGCGAGAGTTCGTTCCATCGCCTGCTTGTCGAACATGCTGCCCGCTTGAGCAGAGGCTCCTTCGAGGCCTTCCATCACGCGCATCTTGTCGCGTTCGGTCTGCAAACGGCCAAGGAACCAAGTCCCCGCGTTTGACAAACCTTTGTAATCCAAGTCGACCGGGTTCTGCGTTGCCAGCACGCACCCAAGCCCAAACGCACGTGCCTGTTTCAGCAGCGTCAGCATCGGTTCTTTGCTTGGCGGGTTCGCCGTCGGTGGGAAGTAGCCGAATACTTCGTCCATATAAAGAATCGCTCTCAGGCTACCCGTACCTGGCTGCGTTCGCATCCAAGCGATCATCTCGTTAAGCAAGATTGTGACAAAGAACATCCGCTCGGCATCGTCCAAGTGAGCAATCGAAATGATCGCTTGCCGTGGCTTTCCTTCATCGTTGTGCATGAGTTTCGCAATGTTGAGCGGTTCGCCGGTCATCCAACCTTCAAACGAAGGACTCGCCAGCAGATTGTTCAAATCCATCGCCAGCTTGGTTCGTTCCTTCTTCGGATAGAACGTTTCGAGCTCCATGACGCCAACCTTCTCAAACGGTGGGTCCTGAATCTCAGCAATCATTTGGGCAATCGTCAAATCGTTACCCGCTTCCCATTCACTTTTCAAAACATTCGACAGAAAGATATGCTCGCGACTCTGCACCGGATCGGCATCGATTCCCAACAGCGCAAGCAACCCCGACACCGCCGATGAAATGCGCTGACGGAACGCATCGCGATCGTCCCGCAGTTCCTTCGGCGGAGCATCAAAACTCTTGAGCACCGTCAGCGGAATGCCATGACTCGCGCCCGGCGTGTAGATAACCCGCTCGACCGCATCGTTCAGCTGCTTGATTCGTTCAGGCCCTTGGTCCCAACTTGCCAAGCCATTCCGCCATAGCTCGGCGGTCTTAGCGGCGAACTCATCAGGTGTATGCCCCTTGCGTTCAGCGACACTCTCATCGATCCAAGGCCGAAAGTCTTCTGGCTTCAATTCATCAAACCCAAGCAACAAGTTGCCGAGGTCCCCTTTGGGGTCGATGATGATCGCGGGAATCCCATCGAGCGCCGCCTCTTCAAGCAGAGAAACGCAAAGCCCCGTCTTACCACTGCCGGTCATACCAACGCAAACCGCGTGCGTTGTCAGATCTTTTGATTTGTAAAGAATTGGTTGGTCAGAAGTCTCATCAGCAGCCAAGTCGTGCTCACGGCCCAGATAAAAATGATTACGGCTGTTGATGTCAGACATGGCGAAAGCTCAGATTAGGGTCGCAAACGGAACCCTACTAGCTTAAACCGCGAGGGAGTTTTCGCCCAGATGGATTGGGGGGGGTTAAGGGGCTAGAGGCCAGGGACTGGGGGAGGGTTTTTCGGTTCGTCAGAATAGAAATTGAAACACAACGTCACGACGGAGGTTTTCTTGGTGAGGTATCAAATGGGCGGTAGAATAGCTAGTGAATGAGAAACAGGAGTATCAGTCTGCGGTAGCTGCCCTACTTAGTTTGAGTTAGTGATGCGAAATCGATTATTTGCCTATGTTGCAGCTTTTGTCGTCGTAATAATCTTGCTTTCGTTCTTTACTCCATTTGGTGTGAATCTTACTTTTGAAACATACTTCTCGCCCGATAGATTTGTCTTTCGATCAGATCAATACCGAGAATTATGGGGACTTCCAGTTAGCCCTCGCAGTTCGTCTGAATGGAGTCCACCGCTGTTGGATTTCTTGAAAGAAAACGAATATCTACCATCAGAACAGCAAGGCGATATTCGTTGGCATTTTGTTCATGGCAGTCACCCCCGTTTAAAGGGTTGGCGAGGTGATGCCAAATGGGCCTACAAAGCCTTCAAGCGAGAAGAATTGATCGAATGGTCAAAAACCAACCCAGATAAAGCCAAGTATCTCTGGCCCAAAGTAATAATGTTGGCTCACGAGGAACACTACGATTTGATCTGGATTCTATTGACACATGACTCCGACCCAGAAGAAAATTTGGATGAGTTTAAAGCGACCGTACAGAGGATCGAAAGTGAATATCGCGAATAGCTTAGTAGGTCCGATGGTTTCCATCTGACGTTTCCTGCATCGTACCTTGCAGCATTCTACCGCCAGTTTGAATTCAACCCAAGCAAGATCCTTGGTGCTGCTGGCGTCTTGGCGGTTACCTTTCTGAATCACTGCTGGACAAGCCAACAGTGGCACCCGGCGTTAGAAATTCAATTAGATAAGGGGAGCGGAGAGGTTGGTAGGACCACCTACCCTTTGGTCACTCAACTATCGCGAGGACATGTTTTTTGGCTCAGAAATTAGAATCCCATTCTTCCCCAACTCATTTCGATGCAAGAACAAGTAGGTAGTGACTAGCGTTGCGTAGAGCACAAAAAAGCAGACTACGATAGAAGTACCATAGCTATCCCTAACGGCATCAGGATTATCCAGACCGGAAAATTGCCTTACGGCCACCCCGATTAAAACGGCTGAGACATAAGAACAAAGCATGTGAACTCTAATCCAGTACATAAAATAAGTAAACTTGATCAGTGCGTATGATCGGATATTGTTTGCCAAGTAATAATTCGCGCCAAAACTGATTACACTAAACATGAGAAAAGCGAGGTAAGCTAAAGCGGAAGTTATTGCCCCCAAAAAGATAAAATTTATCCACTCAGTTTCAAACTTTGGCGAAGAAAACGGAGGATAAAAAAAACCAACTAACCCTACTAGGATAATAGGAATCAAGTCATAAAGTGATACGATAGGTTTCAACCTTACCGAAGTCGCTTGATTATTTGCCATCTATATCACTACCTAGAAGCTTCACAGTTTAGTATTGGAAGGTCCTACATCGCACCTTGCAGCATTCTACCGCCAGTTAGAATTCAGCCCAAGCAAGATCCTTGGCGCTCCTGGCGTCTTGGCGGTTACCTTTCTAAATCACTGCTGGACAAGCCAGCAGTGGCACCCGGCGGTGTATAATCTCTAGCTATCAGTCCCTTGGCTCTAGCCTCTGGCCCCTAGCCTTACTACTTTACCAAACTCGCAATCGCTGAGCAGAGTTTGTCGACGTTGGTCTCAGAGATACCCGCGACGTTGATTCGGCCTGAGCCGACGATGTAGATCGAGTGCTCGTCCTTGAGTCGGCCTACTTGGTCTTTTGTTAGGCCTGAGAATGAGAACATCCCTTTTTGCTTTTCAATGAATGAGTAATCACCGGGAGTGCCATGTTCGGCGAGCTTAGCAACGAGCAGCTTTCGCATGCCGTTAATACGGTCGCGCATGTCGGCGACCTCGGCCTTCCACTGCGCGGTAAGTTCAGCATCGCCGAGAATGGTGGTGACCAGTGCCGCACCGTGGGCGGGTGGATTGGAGTAGATCGTGCGAATGGTTCGCTTGACTTGGCTTGCAACGGTCTTTGAACGATCGGCATCAGCTGCGACAAATGAGACAGCACCTACACGTTCGCGGTAGAGTCCAAAGTTCTTAGAGAACGAACCGCAGACAATCAGTTCATCACCATCAGTGCAAAATTCGCGAAGCCCGGCGGCGTCTTCTTCAATGCCAGTGCCGAAACCTTGGTAAGCAAAATCAAGGATTGGCAAAATGCCACGCGAACGGACGACGGCTGCAATCTCTTTCCATTGCTCGACGGTGGGGTCGATGCCCGAAGGGTTGTGGCAGCAGCCGTGCAGCAAGACAGCATCACCGGCAGGAACTTCATTCAGCCCGGCGAGGAACTTGTCGAAAGCTAAGCCGTTGGTCGCTGGGTCGAAGTAAGGAAGTGTCTTGGTCGAAACTCCAGCCGAGGAAAAAATCGCAGGGTGGTTCGCCCAAGTCGGATCGGTCAGCCAAAGCGAGGCACTCGGCATGTTTTGCTTTAAGAAGTCGCCAGTCACACGCAGTGCGCCGGTACCGCCTGGGGTGTGGGCAGTAAAGGCACGACCTGAGGAGACAATCTCGTGGTCCGGACCGAACTGAAGCTTCTGCACTGCTGATGAGTACTCGGGAGCACCCGGGATGGGCAGATATGATTTGGTCGTTTCAGCAGCAACAACACGTTTAGTCGCTTCGGCTACCGAGCCCTGAACTGGGGTCTTCCCTTCGGCATTCTGATAGATACCAACCCCGAGATTAATTTTCTCGGGATTTGTGTCGGCCTTGAAGGCTTCGGTTAGGCCAAGGATTGCGTCAACGGATGCGGGCTGAATCGATTCAAACATAAAAAAGGGTGCGTGTCCGCCGGACACGAGCTCGGTTAGAGTATAAGGTTAAACACAGCTAGCCTAACAATTTAGTTGGACCAAAGGTTCGCGGGAAGCGGGCAACGGCTAACTCCTTGATATATAGAGTACAACTTGAAACCGGACAGAGAATGCAGAAGCGACGCGTAGGAATTTGGCTTGTTGGCGCCCGAGGGGGCGTGGCGACGACCGTCTCGGTCGGCCTGGCGGCCCTTTTGCGGGGCGAAATGGGTACGACGGGCCTGGTGACCTCGGCAACGGATTTCGAATCAGTTGACCTGCTCGATTGGGATGAAATCATCATCGGAGGGTGCGATATACGGAGTGGCACACTTCGCGAGTCAGCTTTGGAGCTAGAAGCAAACCAAGGTGCCCTGCCCCCCGGATCGGCTGACAAGTATGCCGACGAGCTGGCAGCTATAGATAAAAGAATTACGCCGGGCGTTCTCTTCCGGAGCGGCGGAGCAGTCGATTCGATGGCAAGCAGCACCAGTGCACACCCAGCCAAGACCGCCCAAGAAGCAATCGACCAAGTGTCGAACGATCTGACGAGCTTTCGTGACGACAACAACTTGGAGCAAGTCATTTGTGTGCTGCTAAGTTCTACTGAGCCACCGGTTGAAGAAAGCACGATTCCAGCAACCTGGGAGACGTTGTCGACCAAACTGAATGAATCAGCCGATACGTTTCCGCTAAGGATGAGCTCGCTTTATGCGATTAGTGCAATTCAGCTCGGAATGCCGGTAGTGAATTTCACTCCGTCACTCGGCGCGAGTTGCGGAGCGATTGAAGAACTGGCAAAAAATAAAAAAATTCCGCACGCTGGTCGCGATGGAAAAACAGGCGAAACGCTTCTCAAATCGGTCCTCGCGCCGATGTTTGCCGAGCGTCAACTCCAAGTGATGAGTTGGGTCAGTCACAACTTACTTGGTAACCGTGATGGCCAAGTGCTAGCAGACCCAGATCACAAAGCGGCGAAGATCCAAAGTAAGGAACAGTTGCTCGAATCATTGCTTGGTTACCAAACGCAGAGCCACGTTTCAATTGAATCGATCGCCAGCATGGGCGATTGGAAAACCGCCTGGGATCAGGTCCATTTCCGCGGTTTTATGGGGGTTCCGATGACTTTGCAGTTCACTTGGCAAGGTTGCGACTCGGCGCTGGCGGCACCGTTGGTGATTGACTTAGTCCGACTGGTAGACCACGCGGCAACACGCAACGAATCCGGCGCACTCACTCCATTGGCTCCCTTCTTTAAGACCCCTCCAAAGGATGCGACGCACCACTTTGCTGACCAGATGCGCGCGCTCCGATCTTGGGTTCTCGACCAGTAGTGGCTTCAACACTTCTTAACACAACCGGCGGTGCCTTCGCCGATGCCGTTGCAAGAAATGCTAGAACTCGTATTGACGCGCGGAGCAGGTAATTGATTCAATGCGCGCAAACCGGGCTAGATAGATCTGGTTTGGTTGGGTGGCTTGTCCACCCTCACGGATGATGTCGCGTTGATCACTCCTATGGAGCGCCCGAGGGATCACGTCTTACCATTCCATGGGCGCCGCCTCCGAAGGAGCCATTCCCAATGGCAGCAAAGAAGAAGACGGCCACCAAGCGCGCCGCTAAAAAGACCCCAGCCAAGAAGACGACCGCTAAGAAGTCGACCAAGAAAAAGGCTGCTACTAAGAAGACCCCAGCCAAAAAGTCGACCGCTAAGAAGACTACGGCTAAAAAGTCGACCAAGAAGAAGGCTGCTACCAAGAAGACCACAGCCAAAAAGTCGACTGCCAAGAAGACTACGGCTAAGAAGTCGACAAAGAAGAAGGCTGCTACCAAAAAGACTACAGCCAAGAAGTCGACCGCTAAGAAGGCAACCGCCAAGCGTTCGCCTAAGAAGAAGGCTGCTACAAAGAAGACTACCGCCAAGCGTGGTAAGAAGAAGTAACCCTCGGCTGCTTCACTTCTGTAGAAACAACGAGAAAGGCCGGCCTGGATCCCTTGAAAGGATCGGGTCGGTCTTTTTTTGCGCTATCGAAAATGGACGGTTTGGATTAGCATGCACTGCTTAATGTTGGTAGTCGTTCTCGCGTGGTGGGCTAATTCCCACCATTTAAGGCATAATAGTCCAAGCCAGCCTGCGACTTTCAGGTTGGTTGCCAGACACATCGGACCATGCCAATTGGCAATGCCGGGCTAAATACCTGTAACTGGGTACCATTAATTTGGGGGACGACTAATTGGAGAGAATTTTCCACCATTGTCGTTTTGTTTAACCCGTTGCCTTTGTCCCTGAAGATTGATTTGTGAGCGCTGCTAAAAACGATCCCCACCCTATCCATCCCGAAGAGCAAATCAAGTTTCACGATCTCGACCTCACCGAAGAGATGCTCGAAACGCTTGACGCGATCGGCTACGAATTCCCCTCCCCTGTCCAAGCGGGCGTGATACCCGTTGCACTTGAAGGGGGCGACGTGCTCGGCCAAGCTCGAACCGGCACGGGCAAGACCGCAGCGTTTGGGATCCCAATTCTTGAGAATCTGTACGAAGACGATGGCACCGGACGGCCTCAAGCATTGGTCCTGGTGCCGACACGTGAACTTGCTGTGCAAGTCGCCGGTGAATTCGACAAGCTGGCCGGAGACCTCGATTGCCGGACGGTCGCTGTCTACGGGGGCAAGCCGATTAAGTCGCAGATTAACCGACTCGCCAAAGGGTCGGACGTAGTCATTGGCACGCCAGGCCGAGTGATCGACCACATGACGCGCGGTACGCTCGACTTTCGCGGCCTGGAAGTCGTCGTCCTTGACGAAGCGGACCGGATGCTCGACATCGGTTTCCGTCCTGACATCGAAAAGATCTTGCGCCGCTGCCCACGTGATCGTCAAACCTTGCTCCTCTCCGCAACCGTCGCGCCGGGCGTACAACGCTTAGCGGAGAAGTACATGCAAAATCCAACCGTGCTCGACTTCTCTCCGAAGTCAAAATCAGCCGACACGATTGAGCAGCATTACTTCACCGTTGATGGGGATCGCAAGTTCGACCTGCTCTGCAAACTAATCGATCGAGAAAATCCAACGCAGTCGATTGTCTTCTGCCGAACGAAGCGTGGAACTGATAAGGTTCATCAAAAGCTTCGCAAGAAGAAATACAAAGATGTCGACTGCATTCATGGCGATATGCCTCAAGGTGCCCGTGACCGAGTGATGAAAAATTTCCGCGAGCAGAAGGTTAAGCTGCTCGTAGCAACCGACGTCGTCGGTCGTGGAATCGACGTCAGCGGCATTTCGCACATCATCAACTACGACATCCCTCAGTCGTCCGATGATTATGTCCACCGCGTTGGCCGTACAGGCCGCATGGGCAAAGAGGGCGTCGCTTACACGTTTGTTACGCGCGAAGAGGGTCAAGAGTTAACACGCATAGAAATCCTCATCAACAAGCTACTAATCGAAGACAACATCGAAGGCTTTGAAACCGTCGCTGAAGAAAACAAACGCCCAGCCCCGGCGAAAGTCGAATTCTTCGGCTCCGGCGCTCCACGAGTTGAGAATGAAGATTCAGCCGAAGAGAAGAAGAAAGAAAAACCAAAGCCGAAAGGTTTCGGCAGCCGTGGCAAACGGCATCGCCGTGGATTGTAGTTAGGGGCCAGAGGGCTAGAGGCTAGGGGCTAGAGGTGATTAACGAGAGTCGACCACCTGTCTTAAATAGTTCTCTATAGCCCATTGACCAAAAGATGGTACGTTCCATACAAGGATGGCAACACAATTGGCATCAGAAGCCAAGTCGATAGCTTTGTGCTGATATCTGTCTTCAGTTCTATGTAATCGATATATTCACTGATACTCAGTTCCTTACCGAAGAATGCTGAGAGGGCCAAGCAAACTCCACCAAGCGATAGTGCAAGAGAACATGCCAGAGCTAATCCCCTTGGATCTTGGATCGACAGGATGCCTGGATAATAAAATGTTAGGCCGAGCCCAAAACCAATCAACAGAAAGTACAGTACTACTCGATTTATCCATCCATACTTGGTTTTGTACCAATCAATGTTCTCTTGCTTTGGCTTAACCGGAAAACTGCTTTTGAGGAAATCGAATAAAAAATAGATGAAACCGGAAATAACAAAAACGACAATACTTGCAACAATCTTGATAACAAATCCAATAAAGACATCCGTGGCTGCTTCACCAAATGTTACTTACTCTGACATGTGAATAACCTTTTGAAGGATGTTTTGATTACGTTTATCGATCGTTTTGATGAATCTGTCAACTATTAAATACTACTAAAGAGAATCCGCCGTGTCGCCGTGTTTCAATACTAGTACCACGTTAAACCAATCCTCCAACCGCCCCCTATGACCAAGAAGCATAAAGAACTGGACGATTCGCAACAGGCGGGTGCCGTCTATACGAACGCCGTGCTTGCGATGCTGCTTGGGTTGCTCTCTTGCACCATTCTGTTTAACGACACGGGTAGCCTCTCCTATGCGTTACTTCGAGCGCCAGTTCCGATTATTGGAATTTTTGTTTCGCTATCGGTGCTGAAGGCGATCCGTCAGGCGCCTGAGGGGACCAAGGGGCGAGGCCTTGCTCTGCTGGGCCTGCTGATGTCGGGTGGGTTCTTGGCGTTTGGGGTGGCTTATGGTGCTGTCACGCATTTTACGGAAGTCCCAAACGGTTACGAGCGAACCACGTTCGAAGCGATGAAGCCAACTCCTGCCGAAGAGAAGCGTGAGCAGCCAGTGACTGACGCCCTCGAGCAGCTCATCAATAAAAAAGTCTTCATCAAAGGATACATCCGTCCCGACTCGGTCGCTTATATCGAGAACATAAACAAGTTCCTATTGGTGCGTGACAACAAAACGTGTTGCGTTGGCGACGAAGCGATGGTGCAGTTCTTTGATCAAGTCCAAGTCGAACTCGTCCCCGGCATGACAACCGACTACCACAACGGCCTCTTCCGTATCGGCGGCACCCTAACCGTCGGCCCCGGCAACCCCCGATTCAACACGCCGCTAACGTACCAGATTAAAGCGGACTATGTGCGGGATTAGGTTGTGTTGAATTTGAAACACAACTGGCGCGATGGGCACTGCGAAGTTTATATGGGGTGTTGACTAGGTCCAGGCGGTAGAATGCCGTTAGGTGCTCAACGGGAAAAGTCAGGTGCGAGCACCTGACCTACTGGACTAGGCAAGCTAGCAGTGGCACCCGGCGGATTGATCGGAAACAGAGTTAATACGAGACTTGGGGAGGTATCAGGAAATCTCTAACCATCCGTCTAATGCCAAATCTTTACCTAGGAAGCACTGTCTTAGTTGTCCATGCTTCAACTCTAAGTCAATGGTCGAATCAGGATCTTGGAGAAGGAGTTTGTTACTGGTGCTAAGAAAAAACATAACAGAGTGATCGATTACAAAGAATCTCGCATATTTCAGATCTCCCTTGCAGACTTTGCCGTGTAGAAGATAATCGCATAATTGTGAAACCATCCTCTTCGATCTGCTTTCGGACAGTATGTCATATGTGGATTTGTTGAGGGCTCTTATCGATGGCTCAAGTACATGAGACTCAGGCAGTGTTGGCCCCATATACTCAACGTATGCCAGTTCTGCATTTGCGTCTGAAACAACTAGATGCACTTCATTCCCTATCGTGTGTGGCAACGCTAAATCAGTGCCTAATAGCCTTAATCTTTCACTAAGTTCTTCTTCCTTAAAGTATAAAGTAAATGTTTCATTTAACATAAAAGGTTGACTAATTATTGCATCCGGTCCAAACGCTGCCTTTACTGTTATGGATGAGAGGTTAAACCCAGGAGACAATATAGAAAGCAATCTCATTTCGTGAATAAAGATCTCTTTTGAACAATAAATCATCTAATATTCTCTCGTTTTATAGAAATCATCTAACCATTGTCGGCGGAATTCATTCATTCTTTGATGACGCCAGGCTCTAAGATCATCGCCAGTTAAGTTAAGCGGGTTTTCGTATAGCAGCTCTATTGAGCGATCTGCTTGGGCGTCCTTGTACCTCTGGAGATCAGCTTCGCTAATTCTAACATTCCTGTTGGCAAGCTTACCATTTTTATCAGTCATGTAGGGTAGGTGCTCGCACCTACCTTTTCAGCTAGAAACAAGAAATGGCAAACTACCGACGAGCAGACGTAGCAGGCGGTACCTTCTTCTTCACCGTGGTCACCCACCAACGAAGAAAGATTCTTACCACCGATTTAGCTAGATCAATTCTTCGAGATTCCTTTCGTCGCGTAAAAGATCGACATCCTTTCTCGGTCGACGGAATCGTTCTGTTACCAGACCACATGCACACCATTTGGACATTGCCGACTGGCGATAACGATTTCCCAACAAGATGGCGGCAGATTAAATCCCTCTTCACACGTGAATGGATTGCTTCAGGCGGAAGTGAATCAGGTGTCTCTTTAAGCCAATCCAAGCAAGGTTCGCGGGGAGTTTGGCAACGCCGTTATATTGAAAAGACCATCCAAGATGAAGCTGACATGCGCCGGCATCACGATTACATTCACATCAACCCGGTCAAGCATCAGTTATGCGAGAAGGCATCCGATTGGCAATAGTCTTCGTTTCACCGATACGTTAGGCTCGGAGAATACGAACCGAATTGGGGCGGCTCATCCGAGTTCTTTGGTGATGAGTGGAATGGGTACGAGTAAACCGTGTTTGATGGAAACGGAAAAGGTAGGTGCAAGCACCTACCCTACAAAGCTGGCACGACGAGCACGACGAACTAGAAGCCCAATACCAGCAGATGGATGGTACCGTAGGCTGATGCCAGAAAGAAAGGAAGAACAAAGATGACGTATAAAATACAAGCCACCTTTGCACTCGTCCGCATCTGATACTCTTGATATTCAGCATATTCTTCGAAAGAGTACTTCTTACTAAAGTACAACATTGAAAAACTAATGGCATGCGATAACGTCAGTCCTAGAAAAAGCCCCAGAGCATAACCACGAGGATCACTTTTATCTAGAAACCCTGGCCAATAAAACATTAGCCCGACTCCAATACCCACCAAAAAAGCGGATAACGCAACGTTATCAAATCGCCGATAACGTTCCTTATACCATGAGAACAATTCTTTCTTCTCCTTCATTGGATAGCATGACTTTAACCACTCAAAAATGAATAAGAACGGGATACCCAAAATAACCACAGCAACGATTTTTAAAATCGGCTTTAAAAATAAAAGATGCGATAGATCTAGATCACTCATGGCGTTTGTGCTGTACGAAAACGATTCGAATAACTAACCGGAAAGATGGTTACATAGATCTTTAAATTGGTCAATGATTGCCAATAAAGTCAGTAGGGTGTGCCAGAGCATAGCGGCGGCACATCCTATGGACTAATGGCCTCGTACCGTCCAATCTATTCCAAAACAACAATTACCTCGCTGTGCCCGTCGTGTCGTTGTGGTTCATTCCCTTAATGCCGAACAAGGGAACACTCCCAGCCCCTGGCCTCAAACCCCAAGCCTCTAGCCCCCCTCACCGCCCGTGACGGTTGCTGGCGATCTTCTTTTTGATCTCGCCCTTTAAGCGATCGACAACCGATTGCTTGTCGGTGTTTTCTAGTATCTTGGTCACGGTCTGTTTCGGGCCGAGGTCGCCCCAGCTGCCGCCCTGCTCGAAGTAGTAACGGGCTGCTTGACCGACCAGATAACTACCGTAGCCGGCGGCGGCACCTTGCGGCAACGCGGTGAAGAGCGTACTGCTACCGAGTGATAACGCTTTTGCTAGTGACGAACCGACATGGACCATCGCTTCGCCAACGATCATCCAGCCGGCTGCTTTGAAGATCGAAACAACCAGTTCCTTGGCGTTGGCCGAGGTGATTGGGATGCCGTAAACCTGGCCGAGTGTGACGACCATCGCGACGTCAATAGCCATGCCACTTCCAACATCGGCGACAGGCCACGGCATGAGCGAAACTCCGATCGCTTTGGCGACGGCATAGCTCCAAATGACTCGGTCTGCGCTGGTCGAACGCATTTGGACGCGAAGGGCTGAAACACGGTCGGTCCGGTCGGCGGCGTACATTGCGGCGCTGAGCGCGACGAGCGCCTTTCCTTCATCGGCTAAGAGCTCAAGCACTCGGGCGCGGACCTCTTCGACTTGCGGCTCGGGCTTGCGCCATTCGCTCTTAGTTCCGCCGCTGGCCTGTTCGAGAAAGTATTCCTTTTCACGCGGATCAGCCGAAGCCTTGATAATGTTCTTTGGCCCACCCACCAGATCTGCAACCCGAGGCTTGTGGAGTGACTCTTCGAGTGCCTGCAAATCGTCTGGGCGATATAGATCGACCTTGTTCAGTACCAAAACGATTGGCTTATGAAGGCTGGCGATCTCAGCCAAGGCGTTGTGCTCGGTTTCGTTGAGATCCGAATCGGTAACGAATAGCACGACATCCGATCGCTCGGCCGCATCGCGGGCCATGTTCGCACGGGCTTCGCCTTCCACTTCATTGAGGCCGGGCGTATCGACCAGAACGAGTTGCGAGTTTTCAAGGCCGGGAAGTATGGTGCCGGTCGCTTCGCCGTGGCCCCCTTCCCATTCAAGCCGCCAAACTTCTTTGGTCCAACCGCCACGCACGCTGACGTTTTCACATGCCTCTTGGCGACCAGCGAGGGCATTTATCAGGGCGCTTTTGCCGGTACTTATCTCTCCGAAGACGGCAACCTCGACCCGTTGGTTGCGAAGCTTATCAGCAAGGTCGCGAAGCTCGTTCAGCTCGGCTTGCAGTGCGCTGCGTTCATCGCTGTTACCGCTTTCGACCTGCTCGATAGCGCGCTCGACGGCAGCGAGTGCGGACTGCAGCTCACTTGGTTCGGAATCAGGTTGGTCGGTCGGTTCGGTCATCGGCTTAGGCTGAAAGGATTATTGATCGATCTTCTCACGACCGATGCGAACCAGTTTACGCAATTCGTCGGGCTTCGTAACGGCAGCCCATTCGTTTCGGGCAAGTTCAGCAAGACCACCGGCGGGTGGCTGCATTTCGTTGCGGTAATAGCTTTTAAAAATACGACCAATCCAGCGAGTCAGCAAAGCTTGAACAACGCCCTGCATCAATCCGCCAGCGATGGTGCCAATGCCGGGAACCGTTTTCAGAACGCTAGCCAAAGCAGTCCCCAAAGCTGGCGTGACGGCTGAGGCGCCGAGCATGCCGATCAGGTTCTTACCGAGTTGAGCAAGCATTTCAACAACCGTATCGGTATCGATTTGTTGCTTATAAACGCTAGCCAGATCGACTACCATCTTAACCATTACTGCGCTGCCGCCAGCAAGATCAAGCAGCGGAATTGGATTCGCAGCCGCGATGCCACCGGCAGCCCACATATAGCGATCAATCAATCGATCAGCCTCTTCATCTAAAGCGACGAGCACGCGCTCTTTCGCTTCATCAACCAAACCACGGGACTGCATCAGCAAGTTAGCCAGCAACAGGTCGGCGCCATCTTTGCGGATGATCTGGAGCATTCGATTGGCCAGCGGTGAGATGTCAGGCAGAACGTCGACTTCGCGTTCCTCCTCAGTGCCGTCGGTCGCGACGTGGATAACTGGCCGCTTCGTTGCACGCGAACGAACGGAGACCACATCGTCCGCCCCTACCGCCACGGCAGCCTGTTCACGCAGTTGGTCGAGCAACTCGTTGAGCTCTCGCTCGCCGTACCAATCTTCTTTGTTCAGGCATAGAATGATCCGCTTTTCCATTGTCGCGAGTCGCTTCAGCAGATCGTGCTCGTATGCTTTGATCGGACCGTCAACGACAAAGAGGACCAGGTCAGCATCACGGGCAGCTTCGGCCGCCTCGGCTGCACGACTCTCGCCCTGCACTTCGGCTAGTCCTGGCGTATCGACAAGTGAGACGCTATCCGAATCGGGCCATGGGACGGACTGTTCAGTCTTGGTCGTTCCGCCGATGACATTCGATTGAAAGACTTCGCGTCCGGCTAAGGCATTCAGCAACGAAGACTTGCCGCTGGAAATCGTCCCGAAAGCAACGACTTCCAGATGCTGAGCTTCACGCTTTGCTTCAAGCTCTCCGATAGCTCGTTCGATCTCTTCGCGAAGCTGCGGACGGATGTCGATTCCTTCGGCATACTCGCGACCTGAGGCAAGATTGTCCCCCAACTCGGCTGATTTGTCGGAGCGAGTCATGTCGCTTGGGTTCATCGCCCGACGGCGCGCTTGGCGATTCTTGAGCAACGTGTTGCCCCACATCCGCCAAGCACCGTAAAGACAAAGGCCAAGCAAAAGCAACCCGCCAGCGGAAACCATGACCAAGTAGATCCAGCCGACGATGGGGCTCCACTCCATGGCAGCGTTGTACTGAGCAACCACGCGCGGCGGAATCGTCAACAGCCCGTAGCCAATGGCAACGAGTACGACGATCAGCATAAGGCTACGGCTAGGCTTGCGTGGAATGAATGGCATAAGTGGCGGTCAGCCTTCAGCAATCAGCTGTCAGCCTATATGAAAACTAGTGATCCAGTTAGTTATTCGTTTACTAAGGTTGGTTATTGGAGGTTGATGAATAAATGTAGCATAAGATAGCTGAACGCTGACGGCTGAAAGCTGAACGCCCCACACTACGGCAGCCCCCAGCGGCGGCGTAGTCCCCATTCTAAACTAAGAATCCCAGCAAAGAGCAAGAGGAATGGCCATTGGTCCCACGGTGTGTAACGGGACGTGACTTGCTGTTTCTCTTTTGCTTCTAGCTCGGAAAGCTCTTCCAGTAGCGTTGGCAACTCTTCGGGCGCTAAGGATCGGCCACCTGCTTCGCTGGTCATCTCGGCAAGTCGAGCAAGCAAGCTCGGGTCTGCCGCGGGACGATCAAGCTCAAGGTCTTGCTGCGGAACGGTAAACCGAGCCGATGCCATGCCGAGTTCTTCTTCGCCCAAGCGAGCACGGACTTCAACCGTGTAGTCGCCCGGCTCCCGAGTCTCATTGAAGTTAGCAACGGCATCCTTGGCGAGGTTGGGTAGTGATAAAGGCTTGGTTGATCCATCCGGTGCCTTAACGACCGCTTCGTATTGTAGTTGTGAAGCATCTTGTTCTTCTAAACGAACCGAAGCGATGACCTCTAGGTTGGCACCGGGCGTGACACGGCGCGAAGCGAGTTCGATACGTACTGGGTTACCCGAGGAGTCTTCTTGTTTGGCCAGCCAAAGAATTACCTGCCGCCAAAAGCGCCGATGTGATTCTCCTTTGCCATCAAGCACCCACTGCCAAGTTGTATCGCCAGCAAAGGCAAGCACACGGCCCAGCCCTGCTTGGCCACTGACCAAAAGAGGATCGTTCGCATCGCTGACTGCTAGAACCTGGGCGTTCGGTTTGAGTCGTGCTCGGTCAAATCGATTGGCTCCTTCGAGTGGCGGCAATTCAAACCATGCTGACTTACCAGAATCATCAAGCTGCATGATTGGGTGGGCAATGCCAAATGGTTCACTTGGCGTCATCTTTACTTGGCCCGTGAGATGCAACTCTTTACGCAGCGGTTGTTGGAACGCTTGGCGTTCTGCGCGGCCCATGGTGATAGGGAGAAGCTCTGCTATGCGCGTAGCACGGTGTCCACCGGGGCCAAAGCTATGTCGACCACCTACCATGACGAGGCCGGTCCCTTGCTCGACCATCTCAGCAATCTGGTTCCAAGTCGGCAAGTTAAACGCGTCTGCATCAACATCATCAAGCACGATAACATCGTACTCTTCCTCAGAAAGCTCCTTACGCAGATCACGCTGGCGGCGCAGATAGTCGATTGGTTGCTCAGGTCGTGTCACCACAATGTCAGGCGAAGTTGCTAAGGACGCCCGAACGAAACGTTGCTCGATACTTGGGGCCCCACCTACTCGCGATGCCGCAGCAAGGTAAAGGGCTTGGATTCCCCCCTCGCGGACTTTAACAAATGAACTGATAAGGTTGTTGTCGGTGAGCGTTTCCCCGTCAAGCGGAACGGCTTCGACAGTGACCTTCCATTCACCGGCTGAGGTCGGGGTATGGATTAACTCAATCGGGTAGGCGTCGATCCCTGGCTGAAGTGTAATCGTCTTGGCATCAACGGCTTCCATTTCTCCATCAGCTGATTCCCAGAGGAGGCGAAGCTTGGCGTTGCGATTAGCAAACCCGGTAGTTCGCAGTAAAGCACGCACATTAAGCGGCGCACCCACAAACGCTCGTTCGCTTGCTGAGAGGTCTTCAACCATCAGATCCGCACGATTGCGACTGGCACGATCACCAATTGCGAAGGTGTATAGTGGAACTTGCTCGCCCGCCAAGCGTCTAGCCGCGACCAGAGGGGAAACGTCTGCCGGCGGTAAGGCACGTTGTGCTCCGTCGCTAAGTAGGATAACGCCCATCAGCTGGGAGCGTGACTCACGTTCCATCAACTCGACTAGCGAGGCACCGATAGCGGACTCATCCCCCATAGGTGACTGTGGTAAAGAAACTTGCCCTTGGTTTATCGTGAGTGGCTTTAGTGTTCGGTCAAACTGATAAATCTTCAGGTCGTTTTTTGTCTGAATAGAACCCATGGCTTCGCTGGCAACTTGAATCTGATCAACAGCTGTTTTCCATCGCGAGGTGTTATTAAGTCCATCGCGAACGGTCATACTTCTGGAAGAGTCAACAAGCATAAGCAAAGTGGAACGAATCTCTTCGGTGCTTACTGTCACTAACGTTGGTCGATACCATGCGAACAGAAGGAGCAACGAAGCCAAGACTCGTAAGGCGATGAGCGTTAGGCGTCGCGCAGCAGTCTGCCCCTGCTGGCGGTGGTTTCCAACCAGCCAAGGGGTTGCCAACAACAGCAGCACTAAGAAAAGTGCTACCCAGTGACCGCCGACGGGATCAAACTTCCACTGCATCGGCCCCGCCGTCAAAAGGATTGTTGTAAAAGCGGCTGGAAATAAACTGCTCAACGATGAAGATCAACGCCACCAAGCCAATGACCCAAGCATAAAGTTCACGACCGACGCGAACTTGTTGGATGCTTCCTTCAAGACTTTTACGATCATTCACAAGATTAATGCGATCTTCGGCACCAAGCTCTTGGACTAGCTCATCAAAATTAACTCGCGCTAAACCTCCTTCGCTGTCGGGTAGGTTCAGTGCCACCATGTGTTGCCAACCGCCAGACTCGACTTGACGAATGCCAATCTGGTCGGTCGCCCCAAGGGCAATAGATGTCTGCGTGCTTAAACGAGTTTGCCGAACCGCATCACCAGCGGGAGTGCGTATCACGTAACCGTCTGACTCAAGATCACTCGGTATCGGTATCGAGACGATGTCGCCCGTGACGAAATTGAGTTGTGTATCCTGCAAACCGCAAGCGTATTCAGCAATGCCATTCGCAAGTAGAACAAAGGGCCAAGGATCTTCGCCAGTCGGCAGCAAGTTCCAGGGATCGTTACTGCTACTTTGATCGGAGAATGGAGTTGTTACCAAAACAACACGTCCTTCACCGATATTTTGATCGATGATGGCTGGCTGCAAATCAGCGTAAAGTGAAACGGCGACCGCTCCTTGGTCAATCTTGTCGGTCTCCCAATATTGGTAGACAGGAAACAGCGACAAAGGAATCGATTCGGCGTAGTCTGACATCAATGCCAACATGGGGTGCGAAAAGTCGGTCGGCCTTAAATACGTCACGTTCCGTGATCGCCATTTCAGACTAGCTGGTAATAATCGCTGAGCAGCGGGGCTATTGAATTCACCAAGCGGTGCATTCCGTCCCAGCGCTAGGACAACTGCACCACCGGTTGAGGTGTACTGAGTCAATCGACTCCATGCTGCCGGGTCCAATGCAGGAGGATCTAATAGAACAATCGCCTGAAAGTTCTTTAGCTTAGCAGTTGTAAGTTCACCGAAACTAAGTTGTTTGCAATCGTAGGGGGGAACATAGCCAGGCTCAGAAAGAGTCGGAGCAATCGCCTCGCGGAAGAAGACAGCCCCGTCTGGCTGGTTTGATACCAGAAGAACCCGTGGTGCCGATCTGACTTGCACACAGAAATGACGCTCGTCGTCAATTGTCAAGGCATCGGTCCCACCGATGCGTATAACTCCATAATGAAAACCTTCCTCCAACCCGCTTAGCGTAAAAGTCATCTCCGTTTGTTTCAACTTTGAAGGATCATTGCTCACAAGTTCAATGCTATCGCTCGACTCATCAAAGCGGATCGGGCGTTCGTCTCGCTTGACGAGTTTCGATTTGCCATCACTCCCCGATTCAGAAACCCAAAGCTGTAAGACACGGGTTGTCGTTTGATCGCTAGTCGACTCAACACGCACACGGAGTCTCGCGGTTTCACCGACTGCCAAGGCTTCTTTCTCAAGCTTCAGCCAGCTAATAGCTTGGTTATTAGGATTCGTTGCGCCGACATCAATCACTTGCATTGATAGACCGGGCCGCTCTTCGAGCAAGCCTTTGATCGTGTCCAGACTCTCATCACCCCAAGTCGATTGGCTGAGATCGGTGAACAAGTAAAACTCATTATTCGTCATTGCCAACTTATCAAGTTGCACGAGAGCGTCGCTAGCCATTTGGCCAAGTGAACGAGTAGCCATTGTGTTTTGGATTCGCTCAACACGAAGTGCAGCACCATCGGCTTTGTCGATTGCCGTCCCACCCCAACGACGTCGGTCGGCAAGAACGACTTCGGTTTCACTTGGAAATCGCTGCAATAACCAGTCGGCCGTCTCTTGGGCGACTTCTAAACGCGTTTGGTTGCGACTGACATAACCCATCAACGGGCCATTGTCGATGAGCATCGCCACGCCAAGGCCTTCTGTCACTCCCCCAGCACCAGCGGACAGCTTGGCACCAGGCGGCAGCAAGACTGGCCGTGCCAAGGCAAGAGCCATCAATGCCAACACCATGCAGCGTAAAGCCAACAACAACCAACGGCGCAATCGTAGTCGCGTCTCGTTGCGTTGGCGTCGTTTCTTTAGAAGCCTTAAGGCGGGGAAGACCAGCTTCTTCGGCTCGCGGCGCATCGCCAGATGCAACACAATCGGAATCCCGATGAGTCCAATGCCGGCAAGCAGAGCTGGTGTTAAGAAGGACATGAGGGGAGTAAGCTTATCGCGGTAAGCGATTAGCAGCTAACTTAATCGCTGAAAGCTAACCGCTTCATCAAGCTCTTTGTCTCCGGGTGGCGAGGTATTCAGTCAAAGCTCGGTCAAAGGGCATGCTGGTATCGAGCGGGACGTAGTCGATTCCACTTTGAAAGCATTCTTCGCGGTAGGTGTTTCTGAGTGCTTCGACTCCTTCAAGATACTCTTTTCGATATCCGTCGGCATCGAGCTCAAGTCGTTCCGACGATTCAGGCTCTTCAAAATCAACTAAACCGCGGAAGGGAAACGTAACCTCGGCTTCATCAAGGACGTGAAACAAGATGACATCATGCCCACCGTGGCGCAGTCGTCGTAGTGCGGGAATCACCTTCTCTTCGTCAGTCAAGAGATCGCTAAAGATCATCACCAAGCTTGAATGCTTCAGCATGGCGGCTAGCTGGGTCAGGCTCGCACCGATGTCAGTTTCGCCTTCAGGCTTAAGCTTGGCGAGTAATGACAAGAGGGTACCGATTTGTGTTCGTTTACTTTTCGGTGGTAACGAATGCGTTATACGGTCGGTAAACGCCACCATACCAACAGGGTCTTGCTGATGGACCATTAAGTACGTTAGCGCTGCGGCGAGACAGATGGAATAGTCAAACTTCGTTAGCTCTTGACGATAGGTGTAAGCCATCGACTGGCTAAGATCCATCGCCAGGTAACCAGTGATGTTCGTTTCTGCTTCGAACTTCTTAATGTAGTATCGATCAGTTTTTGCGTAGGCAAGCCAATCGATGTCGTCCGGATTATCGCCGGGCGTGTACTTGCGGTGCTCGGAGAACTCGACGGAAAAACCATGAAAGGGACTCGCATGCAAACCTTGCAAGAATCCCTTGACGA
This sequence comes from Botrimarina sp., assembly GCA_965263145.1. Lineage (GTDB taxonomy): Bacteria > Planctomycetota > Planctomycetia > Pirellulales > Lacipirellulaceae > CAYGQU01. Next base: position 3,015,393 of record OZ253585.1, on the reverse strand, counting down.
TAAACTGAGCGCGCAGATCGAGTCGCGCAATTTGGCGAATCACCTCGGGCTTTAAATAATCGTCAGCGGACATTATTGATAGCTTTCAGCAGTCAGCTATCAGCGGTCAGCAGAGTATTGACTAACAGCTCGAAGCTGAAAGCTAACTACCGACGGCTGATCGCCCAACTCACCCAAACTTGGGAATTTCGGGCGTAGGAACTTGTTCGAGTAGTTGTTTGATAATGTCTTCGGTCGTCATGCCTTCGGCTTGTGCCTGGAAGTTGGCGCCAACACGGTGACGAAGCACGGGCATCGCGACTCGTTGAATGTCTTCAATGGCGACACTAAAACGACCATCCATCGCGGCAATGGCTTTGCCACCTTGGATTAGGAATTGTCCCGCACGGGGGCCGGCCCCCCAGTCAACCAACTGCTGAACAAACTTTGGGGCTGATTCATCACGCGGCCGAGTGGCGCGCACAAGCGACGCCGCGTACTTGATAATGTGCTCGCTCACCGCTACCGACCCGACAAGTTTTTGCACATTCAAGATGGCTTTAGCGGAAAGAACTTTTGAAACCTCCGGCTTATCACCACGTGTAGTCGATGCCAGGATTTGCTCTTCTTCACTACGAGTTGGGTAGTCAACTTTGATATTGAACATAAACCGGTCGAGCTGTGCTTCAGGCAGCGGATAGGTACCTTCTTGCTCGATCGGGTTTTGTGTCGCAATGGTAAAAAACGGGTTAGGTAAATCGTAGGTGGTTTGACCGACGGTGATTTCGCGTTCTTGCATCGCCTGGAGTAAGGCGGCCTGAGTCTTGGGTGGCGTACGGTTAATCTCGTCAGCAAGTAGAATGTTGGTGAAGATCGGCCCTTCGACGAATCGGAAATTTCGTCGGCCAGACTCGTCCTCTTCCAGGACATTCGTTCCGGTAATGTCCGAAGGCATCAAGTCCGGGGTAAACTGAATCCGCTTGAAGTCGAGGTCCAAGATCCTAGCAAGTGTGCTCACCATCAGAGTCTTCGCCAGACCAGGCACCCCCTCAAGCAGACAATGGCCCCGCGTGAAGATCGCAGCAAAGATCTGCTCAATGACGCCGCTTTGGCCGACAATCACCTTTTGCAACTCTTGTTGCATGACATGACGGTGTTGGCGAAACTCTTGCAGAACATCGCCCAGATTACGTGTCTTACCTGTTTGAGACTGGCCCGTTTGTGGTTGACCAGCTTGAGGCGATGGGGGAGTTGAGCTCACAGTCGAATGTCTAACTTTTAAAGTAAATGGAAAGTCTGTTTTGTTACCGCATTCTAGGGTCTTCCTAGCAATACGACCACGGCACGTAACTAAAAGGACGGCTAGCCTGATAAAGGGCCTACAATATATAAGTTAGGCTGTTATCTCACTTGTTCGTCGTTCGCCCAGGCGGTCGCCCGTGCCCTTTGTTACTCGACATTCGATCATAACGATATTGCTGATTGTAGCGATGTCGGTCAGCCCGTGCGCCGTGAGCGCTCAACGATTGCGTGGTGAAGAGCCTCTTGATCCCGCGCGGGTCCTCTCCTCCATCGACCGTGCGATCAGCTTCCTGAAACGGCAACAGCAAGAAAATGGCAGTTGGGAAGACCCGGTCGGATACCCAGGCGGCATCACAGCGCTCTGCACATTGGCGCTGCTGCACGCAGGGCTCGACAACTCAGACCCATCCATCGCCAAGGCGATCGAACACTTGCGGAAAGTAGAAGCTAAGAAGACTTATGTTGTAGCGCTGCAAACGATGGTCTTTTGCCTTGCCGAGCCAAAGCGAGATCGACTTCGGATCCAACGTAATGTGCAATGGCTAGAACGGGCGCAAATCAGACAAGGTAAACATTCTGGTGGATGGGGATACGATCAAGCTGACGATCTCTCGGCAGATCAAAGCAACGCACAGTTTGCAGTTCTAGCTTTATTCGAAGCCCAAATGGCTGGCGCGAAAGTTCAACCTCAGACTTGGCAAGCGGCGAAAAAATATTGGCGAAAGTCGCAGAATGAGGACGGTTCTTGGCAATACCCAGGAGAATCATCTAGCGGTAGCATCACCTGTGCCGGTGTCGGTTCGCTGATCATGTGCGACTTGGCTCTAGGTCAAGGAGACGCGAAAGTTGTTGGCGACAAAATTAATTGCTGTCTGCCTCACGCTGAAGACGATGCCATTGAACAAGGTTTGGTATGGCTTTCACGAAACTTTTCGATTCGCCGAAACCCAGGTGGTAAGCAATGGCACTTCTATTACCTTTACGCTCTTGAACGTGTTGGACGGCTTTCAGCAAACCGCTTCATCGGCCAACACGATTGGTACCGTGAAGGAACCGCGTACTTAGTTAACACACAGGGTGATCCAAGCAACAGCTGGAGCGGCTTCGGGATTGAATCGAACTATGAACAGATTTCTACCTCATTCGCACTGTTGTTCCTATCTAAAGGCCGTCGCCCGATCTTGATGGCTAAGCTCAAACATGGCGATCCCAAGAAAGAAGTCTGGAACCACCATCGGCAAGATGCCCCGCACTTGGTTCACGAAGCGGAAGAAGCGTGGCAGCTGCCGATGACTTGGCAAGTGGTCGACGCCGAGCAAGCTTCGCGTGAAGACCTACAGCAAAGTCCTGTCCTCTATATCAGTGGTACGCAGGTCGAAGCTCTCGTTCCCCATGCTAAGAAACTGCGTGACTACATTGATCGAGGAGGCTTCTTATTCGCAGAATCATGTTGTGGCAATGATAACCAATCTCGACAAAAGTTTGGTCAACTAGTCGATGCGATGTTCCCCGAGCCAGAGTATGGTTTAAGACAGATTCGTCCTGAACATCCCATTTGGCGAATGGAAAAGAACGTCCGCGGGGCTTCCCCTTACGTCGGCACACTTTGGGCAGTTGAATATGGATGCCGTACGAGCGTTATCTTCTGTGACCAAGATCTCTCTTGCTATTGGGAACTCGACTCAATCGCTCAGCGAGACAGCTACTCCGATACCGTTCGAGTAAGAATCGAAGACGCCCGAACGGTTGGCCTAAACGTGCTCGCTTATGCCACCAATCGTGAACCAAAAGGGAAAGAGCAACAGTTCATTCAAAAGCTGAGCGATCTTGAGATCGGCGAAGATGAACTGCGCGGCGTCATCCGCATAGCGAAGCTGCAACACACGGGCGGCTGCAATGATGCGCCGGGAGCACTGGCCAACTTGATCCGTGCTGCGAGCGAAGGTGAGACTCGACTGCGTATCGCCCCCGAAGCACAGTTGATGAGCTTAGAGAATCCGGCACTCGTTCGGCATCATTTCTCTTTCATGCATGGCCGAACCGATTTCCGTTTCTCTGTGGCTGAACAAGCGGAGCTTCGTGATTACTTACAAAACGGTGGCACGCTGCTTGCTGACTCAATCTGTTCAAGCAATGCATTCACCAAGTCATTTCGTCGTGAAGTGAGCAAAGCACTTGGTGGCCGACCGCTGCAAGCAGTGCCAGCAGATGATCCAATTCTTACCACGGCATTCGGAGGGTTCGATATTCGACGTGTCGAATTCCGCACACCAAGTTCACCAGACGAGGACCGTCCTTTAACTGCCCGGGTGCGAAAGACAACGCCTCGACTGGAAGGGATCAAGATCGACGGACGCTGGGCCGTTATCTTTTCGCCCTATGATTTAAGCTGTGCCCTGGAGCAACACGAAGCGGTTCAGTGCCGTGGCTACCGTCGCGAAGATGCCGCCCGAATTGGGCTAAACGTTTTGCTCTACTCGATTAACCAGTAGTTGCTAGCAACGCTGGTGGCGACGCTTCAAACCAAGACGACATCGATGCCGGAAGTTGTTCATGGAGAACGATTTGCGAACTGCCGAACGCGTATTGACCCCCTAGGGCACGGTTTCTAGACTCCCCGCTCCGATCACCCCACCGGTGATGCGCGCAGATTGCGCTTCAACGAGGGGCCGAAACAAGCGAACGCTTTGGCAAGGAAGCCATACCATTAAATCGTCCCGTTTCAATTTGCTGCAACGATGCCGAACGCTATTCGGTATGGCAAGAAGTACGCACTTCTTGTTGGCAATCATCTTGTTGGCAATCTTCACAGGATCACACAGCGTTCAAGCAGAGATCCATCTTCCTTCACCGCCCGTAGAAGCCCCCATCGTAGTCCAAGCGTCGCAAGCGGCGCGATGGAAGCAAGGTGACTTCGATGTTTGGCAACTGACAGGCAAAGTACGGCTCGTTCAGTCAGGTAATGTTTGGCAAGGCAAAGACGCAGTCATCTGGGTCAACCAACCGCTTTCCTTTGAGAAACCGACGCAGCTGATCGTTCACATGGAAGGATCAGGCAACGAGTCGGTACGACTGGAACTCTACGATACAAAGAAACCTGCCGGCGAATCGCAAACGCCTATTGCACGACAACAAGCGACCCACTGGTTTGGCAAACTGCAAACCATGGGCGGCATCGATTGGCAAACGCCCACCCCAGATCCCGAACCAACAACAAAGCCTGGTATCTTTTCACGAGCACTTGTTAAGTTTGCTCAAGAAGCGCCCCAGCTTGCTGTTGCCAAGAATCGTTACGAAGACCCCAATATTCAACAAGCACAATTTGCCAGTCCCTTCGGTACTTTGGCTCCTGTACCTGAGTCGGACAGTAGCAGCCAAGTCGGCTTCCGCAGCATCCAACTCCTCTCACGACAAGGGGGAGGTTTGCAAGGTGAGTATGTCACCATGCCGAATGGCGAAGAAGTCGGCGTATTGAGCGGTGGCCTGAATTTGATCATCTCGGGCCTTAGCTCCAATCGTTTACCAACCGAGTTCGTCGGCAACGATGGCAGCATCGATAAGATCGACCTCGAAGCGGATCGCGCCGTCATCTGGACCGCAGGTGGAAACGGCTTCGCAGGAAATCAATTCGAGCAGGCTGCAGATGAACCCCTGGAAGTCTACCTCGAAGGAAACATTATTGTCCGTGAAGGGGATCGAACGATTTACGCCGAGCGAATGTACTACGATGCTCGTCGACAAACCGGAATTATTCTTGACGCCGAGCTGCTCACCCCGCCCGGCGAAATCGATGGCTATCAATATCGCGGTTTGGTACGACTCAAGGCGAATGCCATCCGTCAACTTGATAACTCGCGATATGTTGCCGAAGGGGCATTGTTTACGACCAGTCGCCTAGAGGAGCCAACCTACAGCCTCCGCTCTGGCAGCATTACGTTTGAAGATTACCAGCAACCGATTGTCGATCCATTCACGGGCGAACAAGTCACCGACCCGTTCACCGGGGCTCCCCAATACGATCACCAGCAATTGGCGACTAGCAATAGTAACCGACTCTATCTGGGCGATATTCCTGTCCTTTACTGGCCACGTCTGTCGACGAATTTAACTGAACCTTCGTATTACATTAGCGATCTTCAGATCCGCAACGATGCCATCTTTGGCTTTCAGGTACTGACCGAGTGGGATATCTACCAATTGCTCGGAGCCGAGAAACCTCGCGGCACCGATTGGGACCTTAGCCTCGACTACCTCAGCGAACGTGGCCTCGGTTATGGAACGACCTATGAATACGAATCACCACAGTTCTTAAACATCGACGGACCGGCTCGCGGTTGGAGCGATCTTTGGTTCATTGATGAGAACGATAACGACAACCTGGGCTTTGGAAGACGTAACATCGACCCCGAAGCAAGCTTCCGTGGCCGTGCTTTCTGGAGTCATAAGCAAGAAGTCACGGGTGGTTTGCTTGCTGGCTGGGAGTCACAAGTTCAGGTCGGATGGATCAGCGACCGAACTTTTCTTGAGCAATACTACGAACAGGAATGGGATCTCGGCGGCGACCAGCCAACCGGAATTCGCTTAAAACGCCGGCTTGGGACAAGTCAGCTTTTCTCTGTTGAAGCCAACGGACGGGTAAATGATTTCTTCACCGAGACCGAATGGCTACCACGTTTGGATCATTACCTACTGGGTCAAGACTTGGGCAATGAAACGCTCACTTGGTTCGCTCACTCACACGCAGGTTATGGTCGCTTGCAGCCAGCCAGCATACCATTCGAACCAACCCTGACAGCGCAATATTTCGCGTTTCCTTGGGAGGCCCCGGTCGAAGGTGAGCGTGTTGCTACACGGCATGAAATTGATTTGCCAATCGATTTAGAACCGTATGGTGTTCCGGCTAAGGTAGTGCCGTTCATACTCGGCGAGTATGCCCATTGGGGTGAAGACCTCAGCGGAGAAGAGCTACAACGTGGATATGTCCACACCGGCATTCGAGCAAGCGCTCCCTTTTGGGCTGTGAATCCAAACGTTCGGGATCCCTTGTTTAATCTTGATGGTCTTGCCCACAAAGTCGTTTTCGATGGGGAAGTCACCTACACTGACGCCTCACGCAATTTCGATGAATTGCCTCTCTATGACGAGATTGAAGATAATTCGCTCGAAGAGATTCGCCGTCGGATTTTCAATCCAACGATCCCAGCAACCTCTGATCCACGACTCTATTTAATTCGCAGCGGAATCCATGGCTGGGTTACCTCGCCTACGACCGAGATGGTTGACGACCAGTCGGTCGCACGTGTCGGCATGCGACACCGTTTACAAACCAAACGGGGTGCCCCCGGCAATCAACGCGTTGTCGATTGGTTAACCATCGATGCCAACGCCAGTTACTTCCTTGACGATGACCAAGACAATTTCGGAGAAGACTTTGGTCTGATTGATTATGACCTGCAATGGCATATCGGTGACCGACTCACGTTCCTATCGGATGGCTTCCTGGATCTGTTTACGGACGGTTTGCAAACCTTCTCTGCCGGTTTGGCGATGAACCGTCCAACGCGTGGGAATGCGTACGTCGGATACCGATCAATCCGTGGACCTTTTAACTCAGACATTCTGACAGCCCGAGTAAATTACCGCCTCGGTCCCAAGTGGATTACCTCAGCAACGGCGGTAATCGACTTGGGAGAAGTAGGCAACATTGGTCAGTCGTTTGCTCTCTCGCGTATCGGCGAATCGATCATCACGACCGTCGGTTTCCGAGTGGATGAATCAAAAGACAATCTGGGGCTAAGCTTGTTGATCGAGCCACGATTCTTGCCCAAAACCAGCCTCACTCGCCGAACCGGTATTGATGTCCCCCCTGCTGGGGCATACGGCCTAGAATAATTGGCTTACGCTTCAAATCTGTATTAGACTTACTGTGGTCATTGATTCCACAATAAGACTCCAACAGAACACAGTCATTTAGCATGATAAAAAATCTTGCCCTCACTTTGATTATTGGTTTTTCATTCGAAGCCACCCTACTAGCCCAACCTGGCCCTTTGGGAAAGGCAATCGAGGAAGCGATAGGAGGCAGTCCTAATCGGCGTAATGATCTCGAAGGAGGGATCTGGGAATACAAGGTTATCAAGCGATCTGGCGATAAAGAAACTGTCTTGGTGGGCAAAATTCGAATTAAAGAAAGCGCTGCTTTTGATGTCTCGGGTTCAGCCAGCGGTTCACTCTTGAAAGATCGAAGTAAGAACGAAGATGAAGAGAATGATGCGCCTGTTCCATTCCTCAAGAATAAGACTTCGGGGCCAAAACGCTTAGGCGTCATGGACAGAATTGCGGAAGGAAATCGTGGTGGTGAACGGATCGGTGATATCAATTATGAACGTTCAAGTAATAGCACTTCGGCAACACCAAAGGTGAGTTTCAAATTTGATCTCGACGACGATCATATCCTGTCAGGTGATGCCAACGTCAAGTACGACACCCGTGGTGGGGGTGGCGTGTGGCGTGGTGTCTATTATGAACGCCACGATAAAGACAAAACGAAGTGGACGTTCGAACTTCGAGCAATCGAAGATTAATCATCCGATCCAGCACAGCATAGGTAACGGACTTTGGCATTAACGATTTTTAGTCGAGCCAATCTTGTGCTTCCAGACGCTCCGGCACGTAGGTCTCGGTGACGTAGCTGATGTCCTTGGAAATTAATGATTCCACTTCCAACTTAAAGTCATTCTTTAGCATTCGCTGGATCTCCGATTGCCACTTGCGTTTCTTTTCAAACCAGGGGTACTTGGCGACCTGCTTCGCGCGCTTGCGGTCGGAGTCGGTTAGGGCGATCTTTACCCCATCGCTCAAGTCGCATCGGTCGTAGTCAATGCTACGCAGGCCAAGGTATTTGGCCTCAGGGATTGCCATTCGTTGGGATTCAAATGCGAGGTTAATCGACCCTTGCTTGATGACGCTGTAGATGTAGTATCCCCAGGGATCATTATCAAGCACGCAATAGATCGGCAGCTTCAACTCGTTGTGCAATCGGAACAGCATCCGGCGCACGCCGCGCGGTGGCTGACCTGACCCGTGCGTCAAGATGCAGTTATGCTTCTCCCAGAATCGGTCTTCGTTGAATCGTTGCCAGACCGTACCTTTTTCGACATGCAGGATAAACTTGGCATCGCACTTCTTTCGATCCAGTTTGATAACATCCGGCTCGACAATCGACGGGATAGCGTAACCGCCTGATCCCATTCGGGCGCAATTGATCGTATCCCCTTTGTCGGTGAACTCGATATTGCCAACCATCGCGCCACGGTTTTCAGCATAGAGATGCAACTCCTCACGAATCGAACCGAGCAGCACCTCGGCATCTTCGATCACCGTGTCGCATTCGTTCTGCGTATCGAACGTATTCTCTTTGGTCTTTTCGATCGTATGCTTGAGCATGTAGAAAAGACCCCGTAGGCTGGTTGTCTTTCCTTCATCAAGAAGTCGTTTGCAGCCGCTGGCAACGAGCATCGTCCGCATATAAGACTTTGCCTGAGAAAGATCAAACAGTTGACGACGATTCTTGCCATTCCCCATTTCGATGATTCCCTTGCGGGGCGAATATTTCACATTGGAAAGCGTTCGACTGGGGATATCAAGGAACGGGTCCCGTTTCTTGGACGCCGCTTTCACGACGTCGTCGGCTAGCGAGACGAGCGAGTTCATTGTCTTCTGATCGCGCGGTGATAGCTTGACACGTTTCTTACGAGCAGGTGTGGTGGTCTTTTTCTTTGCCATATCTAAATTAGTTCGTTCGAATAGAATTCAAAGGACTCGACAGCTTCTTGTGTTCGCGTTTGTGCATCGTCAAGTCGAGCATGATTTTTCCAATCACTAGCAGAATCAACAACCAAATTGGCTGACCCAACATAAGTGTAAAAAAACCGCTGAAGACAATCGCAATATGCAGCACGACGATTCGGGCGTAGGGTTGAAACATCAGTATCGGCGCCGCGGTCCGTTTGTATCCTCCCTTGCCCAGGAAGTTGGTGAAGTACGAGACCAGGTGGCTGACAAACAAGGCAATCACGCTTAAGCCCATACCGAGCGTAACGCTAATATTGCTCATTCGATCAAAGGGATCGCCTCCCATCATCCCTCCACCGCCAAGCATCAAAGTGATGAAGATCAGATGGACAAAGCAAAAGAAGCCATAATGAAAACTGAAGAATGGGACCATAAAAATCTTAGTTCCAATGGAAACCAAGCTCCCATTTTCCGTCATCTTATCCAGTTGTGCTTGTTGCTCTTCTGTAATACTTGCGAACCGGTCAGTATATTTTTCTTTGAGGGCATCGAGCGAAGGACGGCACGTAATCATCTTCAGCACATTGATAATTCCGATAACGACGTTCTCCATCCAGTAGAGAAAAACAACGTTAAACGTACTCCAGTCAAGGAACATCACCCCGAAAAGTGGCAAAAGGTTTGCCGCCACCAATGCCCAAATGCTCCACGACGGGTCCGCCGTGGTACTTTGTTTGTCGTTGATGTTTGGGATGAAGGGTTCCAAGTTAATAGTCTTTTTCGTAGATTCTTGGTGGCTTGTTATGAAACGTTTCTGCGTGCAACTCCAGGTAGCTGTTTTTGAATGACTCGATTCCGTTCATAAAACAGGGACTATCGATAGATCTGTCGTTAATTGCGTTGGCACGATGAACTCCCCCCCAGACATATAAGGTTTGTTCGGAGAACTCATAATCCCTAGCTATATTATGTAAACCACGAAATCGCTTGTTTGAATAAACCAGACTGTTCGAATGCTCTTCGATCCATCGTAAGCTCTTTATGTCTTTCGTCACTGATGGCTTAAAATTGGGTTGATACTTTAATTCAACTACGCAAATTATATCTTTGCTATTTGTGATGAGAATGTCTGGCTTAACACTGTGCTTTCTCCGGCTATCAGGCAATCGAAAGTCTGGTTCAATAAATAGTCGCCAAGATTTCACCGGCAACCGTTTGTTAAGTGTCGACCAATAAGACGCCTGTAGACTCCGCTCCGAATTTATTCTTCGATTGGCATAATCTTGGTTGATTGTTTCTTGCCAAGCATCGAATAGGATTTTACGAAGCGGTTTGCGGATCACTCCTTTTCCTCCTCTTCACTTTCGGGAGCAGTCACGACGCGATTGATCGCTGCTTCGTGATGGGCGGGGTCAACAATCAGCACGTTGTCGCCCAGGTTCATTTGTGTTGGGTCTTCTTCAATGACGTTGCCGCGGTCATCCATCTTCATATCGGCCTCGGCGGTTCGCTTTTGAGCAACTGTCACCAGTTGTTCATAAAGCTCTAGCTCCTCAGCGGCGTTGATCACGCTCACCGCGCCGGCAACTTCTTTGAGGTATCGCATGAAGATTTCACGTCGGTCGGATTGCTGTTTCACCTTCATCCGACGGCGGAGATACATCCCAAGCTTTCGTCCGACAGCTTGCAAGCCAAGACGAATCTCTTTTTGAATTTCAGGATAGCTGGCAATCGCTTCTTTTGATTCGCTTGTGAAGGGGACCCAGACGCTCGCGATATGTACCATCACAGAGATCGGTCCCTTGGGCATCGCGCCGCGTGATTGGCTCAAACCATAGCCGCGCCAGTTCATGCCGATGACCGATTGCGTCACCGCACAAGCTGACTGCTGGAACTGCAGGGGAACTCGGTTCGCGTAACGCAAAATCTCCATCTGCTGCCCCTCGGAGATGTTTACGTTCTTCATCGCAGTGAAAAGTTGGTCACGCTCTTTTGGCTTCAACTTTCCAGGTGTTTGTCGTGTCTTAAGTTTTGCAGCCTTAACGATCTTGTCAGCCGACTCGGCGCCGAGGCCATTGAACGTATGGATCAAGAATTGACGGATCGTTCGCGTATCGGTCTCTTCGAGAAGTTCTTGAAGCAGCTCTTTTGAGATATTTTGCGTCGGAGCCGAGCCACCGTAAGCCAAGCCGACTTCCACCTGGAAGGGGTTACCACGGTAAACGCTCGGCGGACGAGTCGCGGCGGCATAAAACTCACCCGGCACCACGTGGTGAAGTCCTTTGAGGATCAAGTCCTCACCAATCGGGCAGATACAGTCAGTTGCTGGGGCAGAGATTTTTGTGCCTTGAATCGCCTGAAACAAAGCGTCGACCTTGGGTCGGTCCACCTTGTGAACACTGGTCCGCGTGCTGACCTTTGCCGTTTCACAAATCTTTTTCGCAACCGCCGGCGTGACGCGGCTGAACTTGGTACGGAAGAATTCCGACACGCTCATCGCGTCCGACTCCTCCATCATCGCAGCTAGTCGCCCTAGCTCCGTCCCGTAAGGGTGTGGCTTAATCTCCTTTGGCTCCGGCGGCAGCATCTCGGCTGAACGGGTGTAATCATACTGATAGTCTTCCGGGTCAACATAATGTAGCGTTACATGTGGATTCGCAATCGCGGTCTGCTCTAGATACTCATCAACCGACCCGCGGCCGCGCACATATTTTGCTTCTAGCTCAATCGTAACGCGCGTGCCATGTTTCTGATCGACCCATTCGATGCCATGTTTATCGATATAGGCTAGCCCTTTATCGCCAGGCGGGATGTCGACACCCTCCCCTTTGCCGTTGAGAATCTTCGGCACGTTTCGCTTTGTGTCGATTTGGATCTCGTAGTAATGCGCTGGTTTGCGGACAGAGACCTTTGAAATAATCTTTACCGGCTTGCCGGTTGTCTGCACACCGTACATGCCGGCTGCGGAGATACCGATCCCCTGTTGACCACGGCTTTGACGCAAGCGGTGAAACTTTGATCCATAAAGTAACTTGCCGAAGATCAACGGAATTTGTTTCTTCAGAATACCAGGGCCGTTATCTTGGATACCAACCTTGTAACGTCCATTGGTTGTCGGTTCGATATGAACCCAGATTTCTGGCAAGATGCCTGCCTCTTCACAAGCGTCAAGCGAGTTGTCGACCGCTTCTTTGACGGTGGTCAAAAGCGCTTTGCGAGGATTGTCGAAACCAAGCAGATGCCGGTTCTTAGCAAAGAACTCAGAAACCGATATCTCTTTTTGCTTGGCCGCCATTGCTTGGGCGGTGGTTCTGCGAGAGGATGTCTTCTTGGTCGCTGGCAACGTCAGGGTGCTCCGCTATAGCTAGGATCGCTTTTTAAGGGGCCGGTGTGACTTACATGAAAAGTCGGCCTATTCCGCGTCGACCTTCTCCCAATACCCTGGGTAGTCGGCTCGGCAAGTTAACGATTAGGTAAGATGGGGATTTTAACCACAAGGCGACCAATCCAACAGGCTCAACTTTTCCGGTTAGGTCCCTTTTGATCGGCCTGTTGCACCGGTCTGGTAGAGTCTACCGCCTGAATCGAAATGTTTTGCCGTACCGATCATGGCAGCCGATTCTACCGCATAGCAAGGATCGGGTATCGCTTGGAGGCGGTCCCTTCAGGGCAGAATTTATGCCCGAGAATCATTCGCATTCAACCGAGCAAGGAGGCTTCGGATGAAGCATTACTTTCTACTCACAATTGTCGCCGCAGTTGCTGGTGTCGTGTTGACCGCTGCTCCTGCCCAAGCAGATCCAAACCATGCTTGGACAGGCAAGCGATCCGTTAGTGAACAACGTCCCAACGACTTGTTCTACAACTCATACGTCGGGCCAAACCCAAGTGGTACGGCTGCTCAGATGTACGTTTCACCTCTGCCGATTCCAGCGCACGTAGGCCACACCTACACAACTTACCAACCTTTGATGCCACACGAGTATATGTACAACCATACTCGCAGCTACTGGACTCACCACAATGGTGCAGGTTGGACTCGTACGAAGGTTCGATACAACACCTTTGGTGGTGGCTGGCAAGCATGCAAGTTTGGTCTATATGACGACTCCTTCCTGTCATGGTTACAGCGCTCCGCCAGTGCGAACCGTAACGTTATCGTACGCTAGATAAATCAAGAAGTGTCTCACAAGGCCTTCAAGAGAAATAGAATCAACTGGACAACGTTGTTTGGAGATCCCCCCATGCTGACTTTCAAAAAAGTGTTGATCGCTGCTGCGGTTGCTTGTCCAGTTCTGCTGGTCTCCTCTTCAGCAGACGCACATCCGAATCAATGGCCGTTACGACGTGCTATGAATTACAACTGGCATAACAACTACGCACACTACCAATACGGTCAACCCGTTGCGATGGTCGTTCCGCCAACCGCTCAGTTGCAAACCAACTGGGGTTGGGGCGTTGGCAGTAGTCGCCTTTCGCGACTCGATCATCAATTCGGACGAGACTACCCCGGCCCAGGACCTTTCGGTGGCGGACCCTACCGAAATACCCCAGCCTGGCCACAAGATACCAACCAGTTTGGTGTCTACCACGTACGGGCCCCTTGGTAATCGCGGCCACGATTGCTAAGCCAGGTCCAACCTTTCCCCCTAAAAGCCGTCGGTCTTCTGACCGGCGGTTTTTTATGGGGTGCGTCTATCTGCTAGTTGCCTACCTAGCTCTTCATAAGAAATCTCCCAATCACTACCCAAGTTAACGGGCGCTAGCAATCGACTTAGATTCAGTAGCTTCTTTGCTTGATCTAACTTACCGAGCTGAATCATCAAACGAATCCGCGCAAGTCGAGCTTCATGCCAAGAGTCCGTCCCGGATGACAGACGCGATTCGACCCGTTGCCAAATCGAAAGTGCTTCCGTCTGCTCTTCCGAATCCTTACTGTTAGCCAACAATCGAGCTAATGCCATTTGATACTGGGATGAATCAGCATGCTGATCAGCCAATTGTCTTTGCACAGCAATTGCTTCGCTTCTCTGCCCTGATGCAAGCAGCGCAGCTATCTTTTGCTGGTTTGTAATTACCTGCTTACCTTCAAGTGTCTCTATTGTGGTGAGCAATTGTTTTGCTTGATTCGGATACTCAAAGAGAGCAGCCTTGTTTAGATTCTGCTTCGTTGTCTCGACCAAAGATCGAGCTTGTTTAGCGTTGTCTAGTGTCTGGGTAAGTTTGTAGACCGCTCGCTCTTCGTTATTAAGTATTAACCAACCGATTACAGAAAGTACGATCATCTGCTTTCTATTGGTCTGCGATGGTGGTGGAGTACCACGTAAGGCAACTCCCAACATCGTCGTGGCATACTTAGCGCCCTTTTCCGCGCGTGTCAGATGCCCGGCTGCCAAGATCCGAGCGGCTTCATACTGTCGATTAGTCCATTGAGTAGGCCAAGCACGTTGCTGGCCCAGGATTATCGGTTCCAAATCAGCCGACATCTCAACGAGCAATTGGCTCCTCTTTTCAATTGGAATCCCAGCATCTAAGGCATCAAGGAAACGTTGCTCATGAGCTTTCAGCAGCAACTCGCGGGATCGTTCGTAAAGAGCTTCCTGCTTCGTTACTTGGCGAACCACCTCGATCAACGATTCCCATTCTCCACGGTCAGCCAGCAATTCAAGGCGCTGCCTAGCTGTTTCGGAAACGTACTTTGAACGTGGCCATTTCTTCGGATGTTCGGTAAAGATTATGTCGAGGTGTTCCCCAACCTGCGAATCTTTGGTCTGGCTATACTTATTGGCTAACAGGAGAGCAGCTTGACGATGTGCCTCAGCCGCACGGGGATCGTTGCTGTTTCGAATTGCAGCACGCTCGAATCGGTCGGCAGCATCAATCAGGTCACCACGCTGTTTTGCCAGCTCTGACCCAACTAGCGAAAGTTCGAATGCTCGGCCAACGGCGCCTGACTTATAAGCCAATGCCGCCGCCCGATCGCACTGATCGATCGCCTTATGAAGATCACCTGACTGTTGAAGCTTAGCAATCTCCGCTACCAGCTCATCTATCTCGACGTTGGAATCATGGCTATCTGTTTGCCGAGCTCGCTTGAGATCCTCTTGCAAAGATTGTGACTGACACATGACCGCAAAACTGGTAAGCCATAGCGATATAAAAACAATGCGGATCATGTCAATTTGTCGTGGGTACCGCATCAGCGAGTAAACGGACTTCATCAAAACTTGCCGAACGAGCTTGATCATACACATCAACCACGGCGTCAAGCGATATCGAATCGGCAGGGTCAATGGTCACGGGCAATGCACGGTCAATCTCGGCAAGTGATCTTAGCAACGGCCCCAACTCACCCGAGGCATACGCTCTTGCACCACCATTAACAAACCAAACGACTCGGCCCGAGGCTCTTCGGCCTACAAGGTTCACTTCGTCCAGTTCAGGCAGTTCAGTTACCGAGGAGTTACTTCCATCAGGCAACAAGAGATTCGCCACAAGATCTTGTTCCGGCTTTTGAAAAGTAACCGTACACAAGAAGAAGATTAACAACAGAAAGACAACGTCGATCATCGGTGTCATTGCTATTGTCAACTGGTTTGCTTTACGGCCATGGCGGGTTCGTTCAGGAAGATAACGCATCAGTTTCCCTCCGACAGTTGGTCGAACACCGCAAGCCGAACATCGCTGATTCCCGCTTCTGCACAGATCACCAGTAAGGGTTCGACTTGACCATAATTGGTTGAACGGTCGCCTCGCAAACGGATCTGAAGCTGCTCGCCCATCGAATTTCGTTTCTCCAACAGCGCTGTCTTCAATTGATCGGTATCGATCTCTTGCATGCCTAATAAGGTTTGGCCATCGCTAAGAATATTTATAGTCAGACGTGGTGTAGTTGATTCGTAATCATCTAGGCCTGTTTCGGCGGTGGGCAAGGCGAGTTCGAGCCTTGTTTCTCGCTGTGCCAAATGGCTGCTTACCAAGAAGAAGATGATCAGCAAGAAGACGACATCGATCATCGGTGTCATGTTCGGTTCGACTGGTGGTTGTCGACCTTCTGCTTGGCTAGTTGGCTTGGCTTGCAGCATGACTGGTTACCTTTGCTTAAGCGCCCGCTTCAATGGTAACGTGGCGTGAGTTGCTTGCTCGGCAACATCGGCCATTCGGTCATCCACTCGGTTTCGAAGGATCGCGTAAGCAGCAAGCGAAGGTATGGCGACTAGCAGACCACCAACCGTGGTTACCAGCGCTTGGTAGATACCCGATGCCAATTCGCCCGCGGTGGCAGCTCCTTGGGTCTCGGCAACTTCGCGAAAGGCAAAGATCATTCCGACCACCGTTCCAAGTAACCCCAACATTGGTGCCAAGTTGCCGATGACTGAAAGGTAGTCGATCCGTCGCATCAAACGTGATGATTCAGCGTAGAGCGAAGCTTGCATCGCCTCTTCAATCGCTGCCCAACCTCCTTCGGCCAAGGCACTGTCGGTTTCAATCAAGCCAGTTTTCAATACCACAGCCAACGGGCTTTCATCTGACACAGCAGCCAAAGCGCCGGCTCCATCACTTGCGCTGAGTCGCTTAGCAACCTTCGCGGCCAAACCCTCGGGCGTCATTCGTGCCGGTCGAAGCAGAATTACTTGCTCAACGACCAAGGCAACTGCGAGGAACGACATTAGCAGCAACAACCCGAGGATGCACATACCAGGCCATCCGCCCGAGGTCATTACCTGAATGATCCAAGGCCCCGATCCGTCACCGAGTATCGGAAGTATCAACATGTATCTATCTCTATCCAATCAAATATTAGGATTCACTATCGCTCAGCGACCCAGCCGTAGTGTATCGACATAGCCATACTGGCCGCCGGTTTGATTGGCCAACTCGATTAAGAAGTTCCCCTCTTTACGTTGTGGACCTTGGCCAAACTCAATCGTATTGATGGTTGCGCCTTGCGAACCACTCCGATTGATTATCCTGTTAACATGAGTTGATGTCATCGGCGAATCGGCATCGGAGAGAAAGAAAACGGCGTCCGGCCCAAAGGAGAGAGCCTGCGCCAAAGCGGCGTAGCGATCGGTGCTCCCATCGGCGATGATGCGCGAGACGTACTGTACCGCCCGTTCTTTGTTGTCATCCGTTGCATAAGCAACTCGTCTCTGACCACCGGTCAGATCAAAGGTCGATATGCGATGATTAAAAAAGAGGATCTGAAACTGATTGACAGACGTCATCGAATCGAGGCTAGCAATCAATTGCCGTTTTGCGGAATCGAGCGGCGCACCTCGCATACTGATTGACCGGTCGAAGGCATAAACAAACCGGCTGCCAGTCCCTTCGACGCCAAACACGGAGACACGCACCTGCCCTGGCGGCAAGATCGATTGAATTGGCTTGCCCGAAGGACTGCCCGCCTCGTTAGCCGAAGCAAGACTTTCGCTTGCTTGAGCCGCTAAATCGGATAGCAGATTGGCAAAGGGACTTTCTTGCTGAGCAACTTCGTTTGACTCGTTGGCAATGTTGACAGAAGCTTCGGGCGTTGGTTGGACCGGTTCGGACTCGACCGACGATTGAGTCTCGAACGGCTCGGCCGACGCTTCGCGCAGAACAATTCCAACTTCACGGAACGGTTCTTCCTGTTCGTTCCCCCCGGGAGCTCGAACCAATGTAAGTATCGCCAAGAAGATCGCGACATGCATCCCTAAGGAAGCAGCCCAAGCAGGCAATCGAGCATGTCGTGGTGGAGATAGCAATGGTAGGTTCTCTAAGAATGAAAGTCGTTCGCTAATTATTAGCGGGCGATCAGCTCTTGGCAAAGGCGATTTACCGACCTAGAGGTGACTAAACCAGAAACGTTTCTGAACTCTTATACACTTAATGCACCCTAGAATTCCGACTCAATCGCTCACTTCGCTTGAGCATTTACTCTCTGTTTGGATACAATAGGAGTCTCGGCTTCGCGTGAAGGGCCTTCTCGGGCGAGCCGTTGCTCTTCGTCTGGAACGGTTCTTTTCAAAATGTCGAGAGAGATATGCCCTTCTCCTGCCGCTTGCATCTGGTCGTGCTATGCACAATCGCTTTGTCAACGCTTACGAGCCTCGATTTGTTGGCTGGTCCCGTCATTGCGCCTGGCTGGGGTGCTCCAGTCTTTCGCGAAGAATTCGACGGTAACTACGTCGATCAATCGGTTTGGCAAGTCTACAACTGGCCAAACGATTCGAACAACGAGCAGCAATACTATCACCCTGATCAGGTTTCCGTTTCGAATGGAACGCTCAACTTAGAAGCAGAGTACGATCCCTTTTGGTCTAACGGTCGGCAGTACAACTCCGGCGCAGTGCGGACTTGGCAAGAGTGGAGCTACGGTCGGTTCGAGGTCCGTGCCAAAGTCCCCTGGGGCCAAGGCTTCTGGCCAGCGATTTGGTTACTGCCACGCAATGCCAATTGGCCATCCGGCGGCGAGATTGACATCATGGAAGCCCGCGGTGATTTACCTTATCGCGTCAGCAGCGCTTATCACTGGGGATGGGATGCCAACTCGCGGCAGTATCGCTCGCAGGCCTATGAAAGTGGTGCTAACTTTCAAACTGGCTATCACGACTTCGCCGTCGAATGGGAAGTTGGCACCGTCCGATTCTATGTTGATGGCGTTCAGCACATGACGGTTTACGAACCCGATGTCGGTATCCCTGATACTCCTAAGAGTGTGATTCTTAACCTCGCGGTCGGCGGAGATTATTCAGGCTTTCCGGATGGATCGACCCCCTTCCCTTCGACCTTCGATGTCGACTACGTCCGCGTTTGGCAACGGAGCGATCCGCTGCCGGTGCCGCAGTCACGCCTGCTTGATGCCGGCTTTGAAGATAATGATGGAAGCCTCGACAATTGGCAAACCTTCGGTAGCACGATTGACAATATCCAGTCCGATTGGGGCACGCCGCTCGACGGTGCGCGGTCGCTGAAAATGTATGGTCAGTTTGATGGCGACGCGAATTTCTCGGGCGCTTTTCAAAACATCGCGATAACCGGCGGCTCGAAGATTGACATCTCGGCAAGCACACTCACCCGCTCGGAAGATTCCCTTGTTGGCTCCGACAACGAAGTTTTGATGAAGGTTGAATTCTACAGCGAAGCGGGCGCTGAGTACGGATCAGAGAATTTCCTAGGAGAGTCGATCCTGTCCATCGCCGATGGGACCATGTCCGAGGACAATTGGGAATCACATTCGCACCAAGCTTATGCCCCGCTCGAAGCGGTCGAAGCAAGGCTCACCTTCTCCTTTCAGCAAACCGCGGCCAACCAAGGGGGGAGCGTCTTTGTTGACAGCGTCACCTTCTTCGACACCCTCTCAGGCGATTACAACGGCGACGGCCAAATCAACGCGGCTGACTTCACCATCTGGCGAGACACCTTGGGCAGTTCGGTCCCCGCATTCAGCGGAGCCGACGGCGACGGCGACTCGCTAATCACCATGGCCGACCTAGAAATCTGGCAAGCCCATTTTGGTATGGCTGTTTCCAATGCCTCGTCAACCGCAGCGGCGGTTCCAGAACCGGGAACGCTTTGGCTAGTGGTTGTTTGTTTGTTGATGTGTGTGACACCTAAGAATACTGCTACAAATCAATATTAGGTTGAGATTTCATTGTACGAATAATCAATCAATGAAATCACAGTCTTAGAATTAAGATTCGACTCCCAACTAGACAGCCTCTAGCCCGTCGAACCTCTGCTGACGTATACTGAGGGATTCTCCCCAATAAGCTGTTGCCAACGACCGGAGCTGTTCCCTTGTCGCTTGAAGTTGTTAATTACCCGCACCCCGTGCTTCGGCATAAGTCGAAGCCGATTGTCAAAGTTGATCGCCAGCTGCGCGAGTGGGTCGATGAGATGTTTGACCTCATGTACGAGCATCGCGGCATCGGTCTGGCAGCGAATCAGGTGGCGCTCCCCTATCGCCTGTTTGTTATCAACGTCGAAGGGGATCCCGAGAAACCAGAGCTGGAACGAGTTTATATCAATCCGGTGATTTCCCAGGGCAAAGGACAAGGCGACCACGAAGAGGGTTGCCTCAGCATTCCAGACGTCAACGCGCCGGTGACTCGCAACACGAAGATTCGCGTTCAGGCTTACGACCTCAACGGAAACGAGATTGACGAAGAGATCGACGGCATGCACGCCCGAGTTGTCTTGCACGAGACGGATCACCTCGATGGGATTCTGTTTATCGACAAGTTATCGCCTTCGCATAAGGCAGATGTTGATGGTTTGCTTTATGAGTTTGAAATCGATTGGAAGAGTCGACAACAAACCGGCGAAGCACCAAGCGACGAGGCGGTCGCCAAGCGAATTGCTGATCTCGAAGCGGAACGAACCTAGGCAAGCAGGAGGCGACCAATGCGAATTATTGCGATGGGAACGGGCCCGTTTGCGGTTCCAAGTCTGCGGGCATTGATGGCAAGCGAACATGAAGTGCTGCTGGTCGTCGCGCGTCCGCCGCGAGGTCGTCGGCGCGAACCAGATCCACCGATGGTTACTGCCGCGGAGGAATTGGGCCTCGAAGTCTGGCGTCCGGAGAGTGCTAATGTGCCAGAGTCGGTCGAGCGCCTCGCTTCTTACGAAGCGGACCTACTGATTGTCTGTGACTACGGTGAAATCTTGAAGCCAGACGCGCTCGGCACGACGCGACTTGGCGGAATCAACCTGCACGGTTCATTACTGCCAAAATATCGTGGGGCTGCGCCAGTACAGTGGGCGGTTCTCAACGGTGATGCCGAGACGGGCAACACGGTGATTCAAATGACGCCAGGCTTAGATGCGGGGCCAATTGTTGGTGTGCAGCGCACCCCCATCGAACCAAACGAAACGTCAGGCGAACTGGAAGATCGACTTGCGGAGCTTGGCGCCGAGTTGACTTTGAAAGTCGTTAGTCAGCTTGCCGACGGGACGGTCGATGGGACTGAACAAGATAAGTCGCAAATGACCAAAGCACCACGGTTGAGCAAGCAGGATGGCTTGATCGTTTGGTCACGCACCTCGCAAGAACTCAAAGACCATGTCCGCGGAATGTCACCCTGGCCGAAGGCATTTACGTTTGTTCCTCTGGAAGGATCGAAGCAGAAAGAACCGCTCCGCTTGGTCGTTGATGCGGTTGAGATTGCTGACCTAACTGGCACGGCAGGTGAGATTCTCGAAGCGGATAAACGCTTCATCGTCGGCACCAGCGACGGATCGGTTGAACTGCTTCAGGTTCAACCTGCTGGCAAGCGTCAAATGGCGTCGAATGACTTTCTACGTGGCTATCCAAATCTAGTTGGTAAACAACTCGGTGGGTGATTGGACGCGGATTGCCGCAGATTGAGCGGATATTTGCGGATTTGTTTTGGTTGTAATGCCCATGCATCGATTCTTACGAGGCGTTCTTGGACGATCAAAGTAAAAACCGTTCACAAACTTGGCGATAACTCAGATGGATCAACTGTTGCCGAGCAAGAAGCGTTTGCGATAATATTGACTGACTAAGTCTGACAGAATCATGTTGCAATTTCACAAACAAAGTTTCGCAGCAGGAGCAGTGTCATGAAAACAGCATCTAGATTTATTCTCTTCGGCAGTTCTTTATTTGGTGCAATTCTGCTTGCTAGCCCACCGGTAACACCTTCGAGTGATTCGTTAAAGCTAAGTGATTTGACTCAATACATACGAATTACTCAGCAGCCATTCAAGATGCATGATTCAACGGCTATTTTATGCGCACCGTCTGCAGTAAAAAAAGCAACGACTCCACACGAGCCTGATTATCCTGAGTCTGCTTTCTGTAATGTCTACGTAAATTCGTTAGCCAAAGAAACAATGCTATCGGGAGATGGTATTTATCCTGTCGGCTCTATCGTGATTAAATCCAAGCTGACGAAACGCGACAGCCAAGAACCTGAATTGTTCACAGTTATGGAGAAAATGGAAAATGGTTACGACGCGGAGCATGGCAACTGGAAATACATTGTCGCCGACGGTAAGACTTTCAAACAAATAGCAACTGGGCGAATTGACTCTTGCATCGAGTGCCACACACAATACAAGGAAACCGACTACATAACGCGAGAATATATGACAGACC
Source organism: Botrimarina sp. (assembly GCA_965263145.1). Classification (GTDB taxonomy): domain Bacteria; phylum Planctomycetota; class Planctomycetia; order Pirellulales; family Lacipirellulaceae; genus CAYGQU01. The sequence continues at coordinate 2,993,210 of OZ253585.1, read as the reverse complement.
CGTGATCTGCAAAATCTGCGAAGATCAAGAACTATCCGTCTCGGGCGCGCCAGATCCGCGCCCCCCCTTCCCCCAGAAATCTAGGCTAGCAGCCAACAACAACCGCCGCAGATCACCAAAATCCCCCGGTTTCTCAGAGGTTCGGCCTCGCCCTGGGCGGTCGATTCTTAGTATGCTATGGGGTCGCCCTTGGCAGATTGCCATTGGCTGAGAATCCCTTTCGGAGGACTGACCATGGAAGGTTGGGAAATTGCCCTGCTTGCTGTTACCGGTTTGGTGGCGGTTCGCTTGCTGACAAACATGATGCGCTCGCGGCACGACCGACTTGTGGCAGAGGTCCAGCAACAAGTGGAAACCTACCGTGAGCAGAAAGCGGCTGAGGAACGGCTGCGACAAAAAGAAGAGAAGAAGAAAAAGAAACTCGAAGCACAACAGCAACAGTTACGTCAGCAACAGCAGCGTACGGCAACGCCACTCCCCGAAGCACCCCAGACTGATGAACAGCCTCAGCAGCAAGAAGCCGCTTAACGTTTGCTTAATTACAAAACCTAATTTGCCACACTGATGAAAAAGCTTTATATCGAAACCGTTGGCTGCCAAATGAACCTGCTCGATTCGGAGCTTGTGGTTGCCAGCTTGCGCAAAGAGGGTTACGAACTGACCGATTCGACCGCTGAAGCGGATACGGTATTGTTCAATACATGCAGTGTACGGCAACATGCGGAAGACAAAATCTATTCAGCTCTTGGTCGGCTAAAGAACGCTAAGCAGAAGAACCCTGATAAGGTTATTGGCGTCATGGGCTGTATGGCTCAGAAGGATCAGCGATTGATCTTCAGTCGGGCCCCTTACGTTGACATCGTCGTTGGCCCCGGCCAACTGCACCAAGTGCCAAACCTTGTCCGCGAAGCTCGCGAGAATCCCAACCAGCAACGCCTGGAAGTTTCGCTCGGTCGGAAGGATGGCAAAGTCGATCAGATCAAACGGAGCCATGAATCGTTCGACCCGCTGCGGGATCCGACGATGCGACCAACGCCATTCCAAGCGTATGTTCGAATCCAAATTGGCTGCGACAAGTTCTGCACCTACTGCATTGTTCCTTCGGTACGCGGCCCCGAGCAGAGTCGGCCACCAAGCCAAATCGTCGCCGAAGCAGAACAACTTGCCGCGGAAGGTTGTAAAGAAATCACGCTACTCGGCCAGACCGTCAACAGTTGGCGACACACGGAAGATGGCACCGCTTGGCGATTTAGCGATCTGCTTCGTGCGATTCACGAAGTCGAAGGGATCGAACGAATCAAGTTTGTTACAAGCTATCCGAAGGACATGACCGACGACGTTCTCGAAGCGGTTCGTGATTTGCCAAAGTGCGTGAAGTATCTGCATGTTCCCGCCCAGCATGGGTCGGACAGCCAACTTAAAGCGATGAAGCGTGGCTACACGATTGCCGAGTATCGTGAGATGCACGATCGGGCGAAACGTTGGATGCCAGACGTAGCGATCACGAGTGACTTTATTGTCGGATTTTGCGGCGAAACGGAAGAAGACTTCCAAGAGACCATGAAGCTGGTTGAAGAATGTCGCTTCAAAAATAGCTTCATCTTTAAATACAGCGAACGACCCGGTACCAAGTCAGCTGACATCATGCCGGACGACATTCCGGATCAAGTTAAGAAACGTCGGAACAACGAGTTGCTTGAACTACAGAACCGCATTAGCGAAGAGGACAATCAACGATTCCTGGGCCAACGTGTCGACGTTCTGGTCGAAGGACTCAGCAAAGCTGCCTTAAAGGCAATTGAAAAAGGGGAAGAGAAGTCTGGCCCTCTCCAATTGACAGGGCGTACCATGTGCGACCGCATTGTTGTCTTTGAGGGCAATGAGCGCCAAATTGGGCAAACCATACCAATCGCGATTTACGATGTCAGTTCTCACACGCTCTTCGGGGCAGTCGTAACCGACCATGTAGGGCCTGAAGTCTTCTCGATTAGTACTCCGGTCAGCAGCTAGATCTCAAAGTAATCGCGCCAGAATCGCTCGCCGTTTTGACCGTTTATTGATATGATGTAAGTTAGATGGCAGACTCCAGGCGGCTGCTAGACAATCTGACCCTCTAGCCCAACTAGCTTCTTACCGTTCTTTGCTGCAGGCCGCTTGGTTATGGAAACTGACATTCTCGCTACGCAAAACTTGGCAGATTACCAAGCGGGAGAAGCTGCATGGGAGCGGATCCTGCAAGCGGGCGTGCCGGTCGATCTGGTAACAATCCTACAGAGGCAGTTTGCAGAATCCTCTACGCGGCTGCCCGATCCGGACATGGCGCTGAGAAATTTTAGTGCGTTTTTAGTCTCTGCACGCAATCCTCTTTCCACCGCAGCCCTGTTTGAACGTGACCTGGATGCGTTACCAAATTTGCTCCAAATGCTCTCGACGAGCCAATTCTTGAGTGAGCTGTTGGTTCGAGATCACGAATGCTACGACTTGCTTCGAATGAGTGAAGGGCAGCCCGTCTCGCGCGAGGCGCTTATCGGAGAATTGGTAGACGAAGTGGATACGCTGCTTGATGAATCGGATGTCTCCGCCGCGCTGCGTCGATTCAAATTGCGTGAAACCATGCGGATCGCTTATGGTGACATTGTCCGTGCTCAGCCTGTCTCGGTAGTGGCAAAGCAGATTTCGATTCTCGCCGATGCGATCCTGACAGCTGCTGTCAGTTTCTTACGACGCAAGCTGGACGAGAAACTCGGTCTCCCCCGCTGCCGCAACGGAGAAGTCGCCAAGTTCTGTGTTCTCGCTTTAGGAAAACTAGGCGGCAGCGAGCTCAACTACTCAAGCGATATCGATCTCATTTTCCTTTATGAAGAAGATGGCAAGACAGATCATCGCCGTGGTACAAGCAACCGAGAATACTTTGAGCATCTTTCTCGCGACCTAATTCGACTACTAGGTGAAGCGACCGAACAAGGAACCGCCTACCGAGTTGACATGCGTCTTCGTCCTGAAGGATCACGCGGAGCGATTTGTTTGTCGAAAGATGCCATGATTGCGTATTACGACACCAAAGGGCGAACTTGGGAACGACAAGCCTTTATCAAAGCTCGCGCCGCGGCGGGCGACGAAGAACTTGGCATCGAGCTACTCACCCAGCTGCAACCCTGGATCTATCGTCGTTATCTTAGCTTGGCTGATATTTCAGGGATCAAAGCACTCAAACGCCGTATTGAGCAGCGCACTATCACCAAAGGGACCGAAGAGAGAAACGTAAAAACAGGTCACGGTGGCATTCGCGATATCGAGTTTGTCATCCAATTCTTACAATTGCTTAACGGTGGAACGTTGTCCGCCGCTCAAACGGGTAACACGCTAGAGGCTATCCAACAACTTGAAAAAGTTGGCTGTCTTACTCCTCAAGAGCGTTTGTTGTTGGAAGAAAATTACGACTTCCTGCGTAAACTTGAACACCGTCTTCAAATCTTGCTCGATCTGCAAACCCACACCCTGCCGAGTGAAGAACAAGAACTTCGTAAAGTTGCCATTCGGATGGGCTTCCAAGATGACCCGAACGGAAATTCAGCTCTTGAAGCATTCCGTAGCGATTACAGTTCACGAACCGAGGTCAACCGTCGTATCCTCGATCACTTGATGCATGATGCCTTCGATGGTGATACTGAATCGGAGCCGGAAGTTGATCTTGTAAACGATCCGGATCCTTCGCCAGAAAAAATTGCGGAAGTGCTTGGTCGATATCCCTTCGAGAACATTCCCTCGGCCTACGACAACTTGATGTCGCTAGCAACCGAGAAGATACGCTTTCTTTCGACGCGACGCTGTCGACATTTTTTAGCTTCGATTGCCCCTCGATTACTAGCGGCAATCGCAGAAACTCCTGAGCCTGATTCAACGCTTGTGAACCTCAGCCGCGTCAGCGATTCAATCGGTGGCAAAGCGGCTTTGTGGGAGCTTTTTAGTAACAATCGACCCTCGCTCAATCTCTACGTTACACTCTGCGCTGCTTGTCCTTACCTTTCCGAGTTGCTTACGAGCAACCCGGGCATGATCGACGAGTTGATGGACAGCCTCCTTGTTGATCGTTTACCAACGCTCGAAGTGCTTGAGTCTGCCTTGGCTGACCTAAGTACAGGTGCTGAGGATATTGAACCTATCCTGCACAGCTTTAAGAACGCCCAACATCTGCGTGTTGGGGTACGAGATATTCTTGGTAAAGATGACATCCGTGACACCCACGGTGCTCTTTCCGACACGGCAGAGAGTTGCCTGAAGTTAGTTGCCAATCGTGAGTATGACAAACTTGTCGAGAAATTCGGCATACCAACCATCGGCACGGTGTCTGAATCCGACAAAGATAAGGAAGAAAGCGCCTGGTTAGCCGAGCGTGAAGGCGAACCTTGCAGCGTTGTCATTCTAGCCCTTGGAAAACTTGGCGGTCGTGAGCCTAACTACCATTCGGACCTTGATCTCGTCTTCCTTTATGAATCAGACGGCTGGACCGTTCCTCAAGGCCGCACCAACCCAGACAGGGCCACTAACAACAATCACTTCTTTGGCGAACTTGGTCAACGAATCATAAAGTCAGTCAATCGAATGGGCCCGCAAGGAAGGCTCTACGAAATTGACGCTCGCTTGCGTCCATCAGGTCGTAGCGGAACGTTGGCCGTTCCGATTAGCAAATTCTGTGAATACTTTTTTTCAGGAACAGGACAGCTTTGGGAACGGCAATCGCTCTGCAAAGCTCGACCAATTTTCGGTACGCCGGACGCAATCGAAAAGGCAATGCAATCCGTTAATTCCGTTATCAACGAAATTGACTGGCAAGCTTCTTATGCCGATGAGATTCGCAAAATGCGTGATCGACTTGAAGAATCGGCATCCAAAAACAACCTCAAGCGTGGATACGGTGGTACAGTCGACACGGAGTTTATTGTCCAAATGCTTCAGCTGAAGCATGGATCAAGTGATCCGAGCATCATGGTTCCTGGTACCTTTGACGCGTTGGTCAGACTGGCACTTGCCGGCTATTTATCAGAAGAAGATGCAAACTTTCTCAGCAAAAGCTATCGACTTCAACGCAACGTCGAAGCTCGCATCCGATTGATGAATCTATCGGGACGTCACGAGTTTCCCAGTGATGAACGTGAGCTAAAGAAGCTCGCCTTCCTGATGGGCTATGCCACGGCTGAAAAACTAGAAAAGGAAGTCCGAGCCGTTCAGTCGGAAACTCGCAAGCGGTTTGACAAGATGTTCAACCAAGCGATTGCTTTAAGTTGATCGAGAGAAATCTAGAGGTCAATGACCTGCTCAGCAGGGCTTGCAGGCATGACCCAAATCTTGCCATCACCCATGCGACCAGTTCGCGAGATTTCTATCAGCCGATCGATCACTTCATCGGCACGCTGATCGTCCACAACCAAGTTAAGTTCGACTTTGGGAAGAAATCCGTGGGAATACTCTGAGTCGGTGTATTGATCGAGATAGCTCTTTTGCTTCCCCACCCCTTTCACTTCCGAAACCCAGACAGCTTCAAGCGGCGCACGACGGAGCCCCTCGAGCACGTGCTCGACGAGAAAGGGTTTAATAACGGCTACGATCTGTTTCATCAGAGGCTTTCAACACTTCGCCCAACGGCAAATGCCGCTCTGCGCCTGAAACAAAATTCTACCCAAACATGGCATGAAAGTCGAATGGCTTCGAAAGCCCTGAAAGAAAGCACTAGAATCCTGCCAGCCAAATAGCTACGCTTTCTAGCTGCGAATTCACGAATCCACATACTTTTCGGGCTAATCTGTCGATGGACCGGCAATATTCAAAATATCAGCAACGTGCAATCAAAAACTTCTATGACAACCGAGAGGCTGTTGGACTTCAACGCCTGCAAGAATTGGTGACCGATCTCTACCTAGCCGAAGGGAAGAAGCGGGAGAAGACCTGGGACTACATCGAAGCGGCACTGGCAAAGACGGGCATGAAACCAGAACGGATTGCTCATCTGCGCGAACAAGACGACCCTCAGGTCCTTGCGCGAGTCGTTAAAGAGTTAATGGAATAACAACTAGAAAAGCACCAGGTATTCAGATGCATGCTTATCTTGATTTATTGAATCGTGTCCTTACCGAAGGGATCGAGAAGGAAGACCGAACTGGCACCGGTACGCTTAGCGTCTTTGGTCATCAAATGCGATTTGACTTGTCCAAAGGATTCCCCTTATTGACCACCAAGAAATTGCACCTTCGTTCAATATTGCACGAACTTCTTTGGTTTATCTCAGGTGACACGAACATTGCTTACCTGAAGGAGAATGGCGTTAGCATCTGGGACGAGTGGGCTGACGAAGATGGCAACCTGGGTCCTGTTTATGGAAAACAGTGGCGCAGCTGGGCAACTCCTAATGGCGCGACGATCGACCAACTCGGCGATGTAATCCACCAAATCCGAACCAACCCTGACTCACGGCGTTTGATCGTAAACGCTTGGAATGTGGGCGAAGTCCCACAAATGGCACTGCCGCCCTGCCATCTTCTCTTTCAGTTCTATGTCGCTGAGGGGCGCCTAAGCTGCCAACTCTATCAGCGATCTGCCGACATCTTCCTCGGTGTGCCGTTTAACATCGCCAGCTATGCCCTGCTAACACTGATGATCGCTCAAGTAACTGATCTTGAACCGGGTGATTTAGTTCATACGCTGGGTGATGCCCATCTCTACTCGAATCATTTAGAGCAAGCTCGAACTCAACTCGAACGGGAACCAAGACCGTTGCCAACCATAACAATTGATGAGTCAATAACAGAGATAGGCGACTTCCGATTCGAGCATTTCCAGCTTGAAGACTACGACCCGCACCCTCATATTAAAGCTCCAGTGGCGGTATGAGGATTGACTCGATGACAATCGCCCAAGTGCCTCGCCTTTCGATTATCGTAGCTGCGAGCCAAAACAATGTGATTGGCAACCAAGGTGATCTCCCCTGGCGTATGCCGGCTGACTTGAAATATTTCAAGCAACTGACCATGAATCACGCCATGATTATGGGACGGACCACCTATGAATCAATCGGACGCCCACTGCCTGGTCGTACGACGATTGTCTTAAGTCGATCAGCAACCGAGAATACGTTTGCTGAAGGAGTTCTAGTGGCTCGTTCCCTGGAGGACGCCATCCAATCGGCTTGCAGTTTGGAGAATCGAGACGGTAACGATATCTTCATCACCGGAGGAAGTCAGATTTACGATCTTGCACTACCCAAGGTTAATCGAATTTACCTGACGCGTATTCAAGCAACCGTGGAGGGTGACGCTTTCTTTCCCGACCTTGATAACTCCATCTGGACCTGCATCAGCAAAGAAGATCGACCGGCAGATGAAAAGAATGAGCACGATTGCTCTTTTGAAGTCTACGAGCGACGTTAATTGCGGTTAGCAAGGTTCTTTTAGCTAAGTTCATCACAGCTGATTACGTCAGCAATTGATTGTTTGCCGGAAACAAGCATCAATAATCGATCAAAACCGAGCGCGACACCTGCCGAGGCGGGCATCCCTTTCTGCTGCATATCATTCAACAGGCGTCGAGGCATGGGGAGTGGTTCACGCCCTTCTTCGACACGGATTTGATTTGCTATATTCAGTCGATTAGCAAGCTCATCCGCATCGGTCAATTCGTGGTAACCGTTTGCCAACTCCAAGCCACCAGCGTAGAGCTCAAATCGTTCGGCAACTTGAATCCCACATTCATCTTCTGCCAAGCACGCAAGAGCCGATTGTGATGCGGGATAGTGGAAGATTATTTCCGCTCCCGAAGACCCCAGCTGTGGCTCGACAAAAGCGGTTAGCAAGTAATCAAGCAATTGATCTCGGGTCGCTGATTGCCAATCCTGCTCTTGCAGGTTGCCATGGGATCGATCCACCGCAACCTGAAAAAGTTCAGACTCACTTGCTTGAAATGGGTCTATACCTAAATGCTTAATGAAAGCCTCTCGATAGCTGGTTCGCTTATCGCAAGTTAAGCCAGTCACTTTGGAAAAGAACGCCTCGAGCAGTTCGATTCCAGAATGCATGTCATCGCCAGGGTGGTACCATTCAAGCATCGTGAACTCGGGACGATGATAATCACCTCGTTCATCATCCCGGAAACAATGAGTTACCTGAAAGATTGGGCCCGATCCATGGCAAAGTAAACGCTTCATTGCCAGCTCAGGAGACGCTTGCAAATAAACTCCATCAGCTTTGCATTGGACTGGATCGATGTGTGATTCAGGAATGACTTCGCTACTGGCGATGGGAGTCTCGACTTCCAAGAATCCACGTTCCAAGAAAAACAGTCGAGCTTCTTGCATTAAGGCTGAGCGTAAGCGAAGCGTTTCAATGTCCATCATCAAACAGTTTGACCAGGCAACAGTGGCGGCATGGGGCAATCAAGCAAATCAGAGATGCCTCGTAAGAGTTCAACTTCCTCTGGATCGACCTTCCCATCAGCACAGATGGCAGCCGATGCGGCTTCGATAACACTGCCACGATGTTTTGCTGTAACGGTTGTCAGTGTTGCCAGAGCTTCACGCAATCGCTTTAGGTTACAATCTGACTTACTTAGCATATTCAGTTCAAGCTCGGGCAATTCTCTTGCAGCAGCTTGGAAAGCTTGTTTAGCATCTGCTCCAGAGTGTGCTAACGCGGACAAGACAACCGAGCACTCTGGTCCTAATTGTCCTAAGGCATAGTATTCAATGCGAGGCGAACGAACTTGCTCAAACTTGGGTCGTAAATGACGCATCAGAACTTGTGAAAGGACCCACTCAAACAAGCTCAAATGATCATCGGCTAAGACAAGTTCGCGGAACGACCGAGCGAAGCGTTGATACTGCGGACTTGATAAGGCACCAAGTGCTGGCAAGGTCATATCGACCAATGGCAAACGGTGCTCCGACTCAAGCTGATCGATCATTGGTAACAGCTTAAGCATTAACTTCACGGCACCTGGGTCCGCAATTTCTCGCAACTCGTCAAATTGTTTCTGACGTACAATGCGGTCCTTATCTAGCAGCATGCCATAGAGCAGAGCTCGTGAACCATAAGGATCTCTTGCCGCTTGGACAAGCTCTTCCGGAAGCGATTGCAATAGCTTTCGAGCATATTTCCGATGCTGTTCTTCTGGTTCACCAACTTGATCGACCGCATTGGCAACCACTTCTAGCGGAACTGCCATGTCACCGACATCCGCTCCCGCAAAAGCTGCAGCACGGCCACTTGAAGATCTGGCTGAAACTGTATCAACAACCAAGGGTTCGGGTAGTGTGCCATCCCAGTTGGGTTCGATTGCAAGAATTCGTTTATTGAGTGGCGGGTGGGTCGCCATCAGCGACGTAAATCCTTCCCAAACTCCTTGGGCAAAATACATGTGACTCATTTCAGCAGCACGTGGATGCCGTAGTCGCGAAGATGCTAAGGTAGCTGCAATTCGCTTCAGCGCTCCCGAGATCCCTTCTGGATTTCTAGTGAATTGAACCGCGGAAGCATCGGCCAAATATTCTCTCTGTCGAGAGACGGCCGCCTTGATCAATCCGCCAATTAGACTTCCAATCGATCCAATAATAATCAATGCAACAGCAACTGCGAGAACCGCAAGGATAATTGCACCACCCTTGCCGCTATCACTATCGTTGCGGCGAGAATCGACATGAGCCCCCGAGTAAAACACCAGTCGAAAGAGAATCTGGCCTATCAAGCCGAGCAGCAAAATGCCGTGAAGAATCCCAATCAAACGAATGCTCATCCGCATATCGCCGTTTAGGATGTGACTAAACTCATGAGCAATGACACCTTGCAACTCATCTCTTGAAAGTTGATTGACACAACCTCGCGTCACCCCAATCACTGCATCACTTGGCGAGTAGCCCGCTGCGAAAGCGTTAATGCCCTCTTCTTCCATCAGAAAGACCGGAGGAACCGGCACTCCCGAGGCGATTGCCATCTCCTCCACGACGTTTAGTAGTTTTCGTTCATCGGGATTAACCGCACCTGGGTAGAGACGTTTGCCACCTAAGCTTTCAGCAACCCCCGTCCCACCACCCGCTCGGAGTGCGGCAACTTTATAAAGAGTCCCAAGCCCAATCAGTCCCAAGGAAGCAGCCCCCGCTCCGATTGGAACTTGCCAAGGAAATGGTCCAGCTGCTTGTAAGCTATCAGAAGTCGAACGCTGAGCTTCAACCGCCATGAGAGCAACAATAAATGTTGCGCCGACGATTCCAACGACAGCGATCAGAAACATCCCGATCAGCCAGGCAGTACTTCGCCTGGCTGATGCTTGTCGCTGAAAGAAATCTGTGGCCATAGTCGGAGCCTAGCTAACTCGTGAGAGATCGTTTGATCGGATGAAGAAGCCGACTCTTAGAAGCTTACCTTAGGCGCTTCATTGATCTTGGCATCATCAAAGTCAAGTAGCTCAGCATCGGCACCATGACCCAATAGCCCAGCAAAGAAAATCGGTGGGAAGGTCTGCTTGTAGGTATTGTATTCGGTAACCGAATCATTGTACGCCTGACGAGAGAAAGCAACTTTGTTTTCCGTTGAGGTCATCTCTTCGGTAAGTTGCATCATATTCTCGTTAGCTTTGAGATCAGGATAAGCCTCCGAAACAGCAAACAGACGACCTAGAACACCGCCAAGCCCTTGCTCTGCTGAAGCAAGGCCAGCCATGGCAGCAGCGTCACCTGGATTTGCTGCAGCCGCTTTCAAAGCACCAACCGCTTGGTTACGAGCCGAGATTACCGCTTCGAGCGTTTCACGCTCGTGTGACATATATCCTTTTGCTACTTCAACAAGATTAGGAATCAGGTCATAGCGACGTTGAAGCTGAACTTCGATCTGAGAGAACGCGTTTTGGAATCGGTTCTTAAGTGTCACAAGGCGGTTATAGATTCCTACTCCGTACATGAAAAGAAGTAAGGCAATACCGCCAACAGCAATGAGGGCAATGATGATTGGGGACAGCATTTATAAAACTCCTAAAGGGCTGGTTATCTCTCTTATTTCGCTAGCTGCGATCAGATATTGCCTACAATCTTGCCCATTTTCCCTGTAACAACAAGCAAAAAAGCTTGCTTTAGCTATTATTCTGGGGCGTTGGTCCGTTCTACATATTCCCCCGTGCGGGTATCAACACGTAGCCAGTCACCCGTATTGATGAAAGCTGGTGCAAGAATCTCAGCACCGGTCTCCAATTTAATTGGCTTTTGAACACCCGTTGCGGTGTTACCACGCGGTGCAGGTTCGGCGAATTCGACTTGCAGGACAACATGATTTGGAGCGGAAACCGCGATTGGATTGTTATTGAAAGTAACCACTTGGCAATCCATATTCTCTTTTAAGAACTTAGCAGCATCGCCAACTTGCTCTTCGGTAAGCTCATATTGCTCATAATCCGAGTTGTTCATGAAGACAAAGTCTTCAGCTTGGCGATAGAGGAACTGAGCCGTGAATTCCATCACGTCGGCTTCTTCTAGCGTTTGACCTGCTCGATAGGTTCTTTCGACAACCGTATTTCGGAGCAAGTTCTTGAGCTTGCACTCGTAAAGGGCGGTTCCCTTACCCGGCTTACGGAAGTTCATCTCGACCATTTGGTACGGAACCCCGTCAATCTGAACCTTGAGACCCTTACGAAAATCACTTGTATTTAACGTTCCCACGCCTAGCTCTCGTCACAAAATAGGTGTCCAATCGGTGGCTGTTGAGTTTGGCGCTTAATAAGCAACTTTCTTATGAAGTGCTATAAGGTACCAAAAGCATGGGCAAAACCATTTTGCCGTGACGCCACTGCCCACAGTATACACATTTTCGCTGTGTTTACCGATGACAAGTTTATCTCACCCGCCAACCGCTGTCCGCCCCCCGGAGCAGCTTTCCGAGTCGGATTGGCGACAACAAATACGCACCGCGATACGCACTTTCGAGCAATTGGCATTGGAAGTCCAACTACCGCTCGAATCATTAACTCATCCAGGATCAAACAAGAACTTCCCGCTGCTGGTACCACGCCCCTATGCAAAGCGTATCGAGAAAGGCAATCCGGCAGACCCACTACTCTTACAAGTACTCCCTAAATCGGAAGAATCAGACGTCCAATCTGGATTCGTGCATGATGCTGTCGGCGATCTCCATGCCAGCAAAACCCCCGGTCTAATCCACAAATATCAAGGCCGCGTTTTGCTCATAACGGCATCCGCTTGTGCTATCCATTGTCGTTACTGTTTCCGTCAGCACTTCCCGTACGAAACAACTCCCAAGGGAATCGATGCTTGGCAACCTGCATTCGATCAGATTGCAAATGATGATTCAATCAAGGAAGTCATCCTCAGCGGTGGCGACCCTTTGATGCTTGTCGACGAAAGCTTGGAAAAACTTGTTTCAGCAATCGAGTCGATTCCTCATGTCAACCGACTAAGGATTCATACTCGCCTGCCTATTGTCATTCCAAGCCGCGTTACGAATCGGTTCCTTCGATTGCTGAACGAAACCAAACTTACAACCGTTATGGTTATCCATTGCAATCATGCCAATGAGATTGATACGGAAGTCGTTAACGCATTGCATCAGATTGCCGCGACGAAAACATTACTGCTTAATCAATCGGTGTTGCTACGCGGAATCAACGATGACGTTAATATTTTAGAACAACTCTCGCATTGCGTAATCGACGCTGGGGTAACTCCTTACTACCTGCATCAACTTGATCGCGTCCAGGGGACCGCCCATTTTGAAACAGAACTTGAACGAGGTAAAAAGCTCATAGCCGACCTACGTAAACGACTACCAGGTTATGCGGTACCTCGATTCGTTGTCGAAACCGCTAGCGAACCAAGCAAGACTCTCCTAGCTTAAATCTAACCTTCCCTCATGGCAGACCTCGTCAACCAACGATGCTCTATCTACGATACCCGAGCGGTAGATGATCTGCGCCAAAAATTGCGGTTCGATCCTGGTGACCTTCGCAAGATGCGAACCGCCCTGTTCAAACATTGGCTGATGCCCAAAGATGCTATCTTAAAACTGCCCGAAGGCGTTCGACAAGCGTTTGATGAGCAAGTTGACTTTCAGCCCCTAGAACTTGACAAACGGTTTGATTCCTCAGTCGACGGGGCGACGAAGCTAATCTTTCGTACCCAATCTGATTTCGCCATCGAGTCTGTCATCCTTCGTGCAAAAACCGGTCGGGTGGCCCTTTGCGTCTCTTCACAAATTGGCTGCGCTGCAGCGTGTGACTTCTGTGCCACGGGCCGGATGGGGATGGCACACAACCTATCCGCCGCTGAAATTCTCGACCAACTTACTCAAGCAAACCGAATTCTCCTCGAAGAAGATCAATCGGTCCGCAACATAGTGTTCATGGGAATGGGCGAGCCTTTTCATAACGAAGAGGTGATCCTCGAGGTGATTGAATCACTCCAATCCTCTTCCGGATTCCATCACCCCGCTTCTCGGATTCTGGTCAGCACGGTCGGGATCCCCGAAGCCATGTTACGTCTAGCCAAGCGATTTCCTAGCATCAACATTGCCCTCAGTTTGCACTCAAGTAATCAATCGACTCGTGAATCGATTATCCCACTAGCCAAACGATATCCACTTAAAGAACTTCGCGATACGATTGAAAAACTAAATGCCATGCAACCAGAACGAACTTCGGTGATGCTTGAACACCTGATGCTGGCGGGCATCAATGATTCGGACGCGGATGCTCAATCGCTGATTGAATGGACCGAAGGACTTCGTGTTCATCTGAATCTGATTCCGTACAACCTAGTACAGGAAGCGCCGCACTTGATTGGTTCATCTCGCCAGCAAATCGAACACTTTGGTGCTAAGCTAAAATCAGCAGGAAAACCGACAACCATTCGATACTCCATGGGCCACGACATTGATGCTGCTTGTGGACAACTTGTTCGGAAAGAAAATCGAGAAGTCGCTGCAAGACAAGCCCAAGAGAAGAAACTCTAGATCACGCATCTTACGATACTGCATTGGTTTCACGCCGTAGGTCGTAAATCCACAGTTCGCCCAACCGCGGCGCTTCCGCCCCTTCCACAACTGAGTAGATAACCCCTGCTTGAGTCATAACTCGGTGGTGCGGAGTTAAACGGTATGGCTCGGTAAGCGCCACCCTGTAGGTTTCGGTAAAGGACTCACCCTCTGTACCGGATTGCTCGCTCTCTATCGACCAGATGTGACCTCGAAGTGCCTCCCGTTCGGTCTGCCAATCGACGATCTGGGGCGTAAGGGTTCCGTCTACGTCAACTTCTTCCCAATTTGAACGCTGAACCTCTAACCAATCAGCAGTACCAACCGCTAGTTCCACTCGACGTGCTTCGCACCGCAGTCTCGTTTTCCCTTGAAGTTCTTCCACTTTCGTAAGAATCCAGCAAGTGCTGTCCGATTCCAACAAACGGCTGCCAACCCTTGGGATTTGCAATGAGTCTTCGCTTGGTACTTGCCAAATCGCATTCCAATGCAGCACATCTCCTTCCGTACCTGCGATTTCGGCTACCTGAACACGGAATTTCCAAGCATCCATACTAGTTTCCTGTTGCCCTCCTTTGGAAAGCAAGGTTATTGGTACAAGCGTATCGACAACCCTGGCAAAGTCACCTTCTGCGTCCCAATTCATTGACATCACAATTCTCCTTGTGATTTAAACTCAAACGGGGTCATATCAGTAATTTTTTGATCACACCAATCGATTGTTCTTTGCAACGATTCCGCATATTGCTCCCAGTGAACTCGTTGTCCGTCAATCCAATAGGTCGGCTTAACACTGCTTCTGACCTCTAGTAGTTGGGCGTAGGTTTGGCTTCGGATCGTCTGAATCTGAATCAGTTCTTCTTCCATCAATAACTCCCTTAAATTGCTTGGACTTGGAATCGGACGACAATAACTTCTCCAACCACCGGTTGAAATTCGTAACGAATCTGGTAAGTACGACCAGGGTTTCTTCGCACTTGGCTTTCAAGCGTTACCGCACGACCGCCAATCCACTCTCGGACTTCTAAACAAATCAACTCGTCACCCCACCAAGCAACTTTTGCCGCATGCGAATGCACGCCACGGCCTGCAATCGAAATCAGTCCCCTGCGACGGAAGAGCAAGAGGTCACCATCCTCGATTTCCTTGCGAACATCTCGCAGTCGCACAAAGTTGCGATACTGTAGCGCCATAGAGTCTCCTTGGGATACGAAAAGAGCCCGATGACCCTGAGTTGCTGAACGCAAACCAAAATCATCGGGCTCTTTAAAATGCCAACCGTGGAAGCTGGCTTTGTAGGATGCCGTCTCGTTATGGATTTATTTTATCGAAGGCGGTGGCACAAATACCATCTGATAGTTTAAAGAATCGTGGGGACTTAATTCTGTCCGGGTACCTGAGCTACTCGACCGATACTGCCGCTTTCATAAGCGGAGAACTCACCCCAAACAGGCAAGTGATCTGACACTTGTTTGGCATTTTCATAAGAGAGACCATAGATGCCAGGGAAATCATAGACCCCTGCACGACCAGTGAACTCGGTGGTCGTATACTTTGAAACCAACAGATTATCGTGCAGTCGGTTACCACGTGTATTGGTGGCCGTTTCGTGAATCAGCGGGTAGATACCAGGCAACTTTGAAAGTGAATAAAGGTCTTTTGGCAAAAGCTTTCGACCAGAGACGTTTTGGGTACGTGGACCTTTCGCAGGCACAGCCGTGTTGAGATCCCCAAGCAGTATGACATCATCTTCTGTGTAGTTATTAATGCGAACACGTTGCATCGCTTGATAAGCACCATACAAGGCGTCTAATTCTTGAGGCACTTCATCGGGATCCGTATGAATGTTCATTAACCAGAAAGTAAATGCTTGATCGGGCGGAGCGAGCTTCGTTTGGAAGAGCGCCACGTGCGGTTCACGATGCAATGCATCTTGATGATCTTGCATCACGAATTCGTATTCTGGACTAATGTTGATCGTAGCAGTATTGAAAACAAACGCGTACTGTTCTTGGCTACTAGTCCGACCTAATCGTTTGCTAACCCGTGCGTCGTATATTGTCTTACCCGGTAGGTTGACATGGTTGCGAAGAAATTTCTGAATGAAATAAGGATCCTGAGTGCGGATTTCCTGGATCGCTACGATGTCAAATTGCCGAACTACTTCTCCAAGCAACTGCATCACATTCTGTTTACGAGCTTTCGAATCTCCAAAGACTTGGATATTAAACGAAGCGAGTCGAATTGTCGGAGTATTCGAAACTGGCGAATAACCAGGTAACGCTCTCTGATTCAAAATCGGTTGCTGCTGTTGTGGTTGATTTGAATAACCAAACGGTTGTTGACCTTGGTAGTTAACCGGCTGACTACTGACTGAGCTATTTTGGTTACCAATCGACTTCGCGGTTGATTGAACAACACGACTCACATCGGACAGCGAAAGCCCATTCATAAATGAATAGCCTCCACCGGCGATTAACACCAACAGTCCAATTGGCAACAGTCGTGACACGAAGCCCCTCCCTGGGCTAGCTAGGTCCAAGATCGCTCACCCTTCTCGGCGAGCCCATTTGATTAAAATCTCGGCAAAACATACTGATTTGCACGACCTAAGCCCAGACAGAATCCCCCGAAAGCTGGGTTTGCTAGCAGCCCAGTTTTTACCCAATTGGTTCCATCTGGTCCGAATAGAAGGATAAAAACGTCGACCGTTTGCCTGAGAGTCACCTATAATTAACTACCACCAACCAACGAATGCGCAACCGCAATGAAACGACTCATTCTGACCACCCTGCCATTGTCTCTGGCTTTATTGCTAGCAGTGCCTGTGTGCGCCGACGTCGTTGAATTGAAGGGTGGCGGACAGATCGAAGGCCAAGTCCTTCGCGATGCCGAGTTGCCTCGGTCGGTGATGGCAGTTGCCTCCCCTTGGGGCCGAATCGTTATCGACCGACGCGAAGTCAAGAAGCTCAAGACCGAAGATCCCAACCTCTCAGAATACCGCCGTCGCGCACCAGCGATTTCAGACACCGCCGAAGCACAACTTGCTTTTGCCATGTGGTGCCGCAATCAAGGCCTTGGCGAGGAGCTACGCATTCATTTACGACGTGTGTTGGAACTCGACCCGGAGAACGAGAAAGCCCGTTCAATGCTCGGCTATCAACGAATTGATGGTAAGTGGATGACTCGTGATGACTTGCTCGCTAGCAGAGGTTTAATTCGTTACGAAGGTGACTTTCGCACGCAACAAGAGATCGCCCTACTTGAAAGCCAACGCCAGTTTGAAGAAGCCGATATCGAGTGGCGGAAGCAACTTGTCCGCTGGCGGAAGCAACTAGAATCATCCAATCGAGAGGCAGCCAACGAAGCGGCCGAATGGTTTGCTTCACTAAAGGACCCCACCTGCGCGAATCAACTCATCCGCTTGCTAGATCGTGAAGAAGATCTATCTGCCAAATTGATGATGATTCAAATCCTTGGTCGATTACGCACCAATGGAGCCTTACAAGTCTTGGCATCGATGGCAATCAATGAAGAGGACGGTGAAGTTCGAGCCGTTTGCCTAGAGCAACTCTCAAGGGCAAACCGAAATGGGATTACGACGCCTTTTATCGCAGCTTTGGAATCTTCGGACAATGTTATCGTCAACCGAGGTGGTGAAGCGCTGCGAGTCCTTGGTGATGAGCCTGCTTTGAAGCCATTAGTTGAAGCGTTAATCACCACACACAAATATCAGATCGGCAACGACTCCGGCGGCGACACTTACTCTGCCAACTTGGGAACCGGCCAACACTCATTCGGAGGTGGCGGTCCAAAGATCATCAAGAAAGATCTTCGCAACCCAAGCGTTCTGAATGCTCTTACACAGTTAACTGGCGTTAACTATCTATACGATCAAGAGCAATGGCGTGATTGGCTAGCAAGTCGACAAATCATTGCTGATGTTGATCTGCGACGCGATCCGTAATCAGATCAACCTTCCGAAGCAGCCGCTTTGGCACGATCCCATCGGCTAGGCAATACGACGGCGGTCGCAATTCGATCCTCTAGGTTTGGCCTAAAGGCAATCAACAAGAAGAGTGGCAAATACCAAGCAAGCGCTAAGCCACCACTGTGGGCGTGCCAGAATTGAACTCCAATCATTAACGCAGCCGATCCACTCATCAGGGTTGCGAGGTTCTTCTGAACTGGCCACATCAAGTAGCTCAAGCTAAATCCGGCAAACGCCGCCAAGATTGGGACACGATACCAGCCATTCCAAAACTCCCAAACGCCGCTAAGTCGATCCATCTCAGGAAGACGCAAACCAAACATCTGTTGCACACGGGCAAAGAACATTGTCACATCGGTCGAGGTAAAGACAAGCGTTGTCACGAGCACTAGAAGAGTTATACCGATACCAAACAGAAAACGGTACATACCCCGTTTCCAGTAATAGGAGACCCATAAAGGAATCAATGCATAGGGATAATAAATCGCCCCGCAACTCAGCCCAAGAAAGATTCCCGAGAAAAACGGATACCGATAAAGTAATATTGCCCAAAGAATTAAAGCCGCAGGCAAGGTATGGGTAACGTTCCCTGTCCAAAGTGCCGTATATGGCAACAACAGGTACAGTGTCGCCGCTGCAATCCCTAGGAGCGTATTATCAAAATGCCTGTGAGCGATTAGCAGGATGGCCGTAACGATCATCATTTGACTAATGATCGCCATCACGCGAGTCGTAATCACATTGCCAGCACTCACGCGGCTCATACCGACGCTGACTTCTTCGCTCTCCATATCGGCATCTGCTATTAATGCCCGTGTTGAAATATGAGGCATCAAAAAGAGAAACGAGAACCCGGGACCATGAGTATCAATCGTATCAAGCTCAAGATCTGACGCTTCACGTTGACTTAGATGCTCGGCACGTTGAACCGCATAGAGGTCCGTTTCGCTCGGCTCACCCGTTATGACGTTCGCCGTGAGGAAGACCAGCAGTGATAACATCAAGAAGTTCAAACCGCCGATGGTCATGTTAGGCTCAAGCATAGGCCGCCTAACCATGGACGAATCCAAAAGCATTCGTAAAAGCAGTAAACCGTTAACGGAGAAAAGCCAGATATATCCAAACCGCTCGGTCAGTTCCGACGCTTGGCCTCGTACCGCATGTTCGATACAAAGCAAGCCGGGGCCGAGCAGGATGAGGAACAATAAGTCCAGGTTTCGCATGCAGAAGACGCGATTGAACTTAAAGAAGATCGCAATAATCAGTAGCGACGACAAGTAAGCCCACGAAGTGGGGTTAACTCGTTCGTAATGGAGCAGAATTTCGCCCATGCGGAAATGTCTTGTCGCCGGAGGTTTCTTGGTCTAGGGACCGTTTGGAATCCCTCCAGGATAGGTAACCGAGGGCGTTTTGCAAACAAGCCCCGACGAAGCGACCAGCTAGGTAAAGACCATACCAGAAATATAGTTCCGGACGTAACGATTAGGAAAGGCGTTCGCGTGCCTCTTCAGCCCAGGGGCTGTCAGGGGCGATTTCCAAAAAACGGCACCAATGCCGCTCGGCAAGGCTATTCTGATCCAATTGATCCAGCGCCACGGCTAAATGATAGTGGGCGTCGGCGAACGGTTCATATTGCTCAATCGCTCCCTGAAAAGCAGCCACAGCCAGTTGTTGATCCCCCAAATCAGAAAGCACACAACCAAGATTGACGCGTGCTTCCAGGAACTCAGGATCCAGTTCGAGTGCAGCGTAGTAGCGTTCTTTGGCGCCGGCAGCATCGCCCAATTCGTAAAGCAATTCGGCAAGGGAAAAATGATCATCTGCTGTTGCGCCCTCCTGCAACATACCCGTTCGCCAACATTCAATTGCTTCACTCAGTAGTCCTTCTTCTTGAAGTTCCCGGGCTCGTTGCTTGGGATTCATCGCATCCGACTTGAGGCCAGGCATCGCGAGAATATCGCTACTCGCTGCCAGGGCCTGGCCATTGGCTTGGTGATCATGCCCGTCAACCTCGTCAAAGCCGAACAGACGCTGTCCGCTCGGTTCAGTCAAAGCTTCACCATCGCGAACGATAAAGGTGCCATCTTCAACCGTCAGGGGAAGATCGACCAAAGGTCTTTCGCAATCAACAAAGGATTTGGCAAGATGATCGATCATTCGGTCGATTCGGTCTAGCGAACAGCCAGCTGTGAATAGCTCGGTAAGCTGCTGTGCGATTTTCACTTCACGAAAATCATAATAAGCCAGTCGGTTCATCCGTTCGCATGGTTGCAAATGAGCACGACGTTCCCATCGGCGAATCGCAGAGATCGGAACACCAACCAAACCGGCAAGCATTGCCGTCGTGTAAAGCCGACTAACCCCTTCCCCTGTGCCAACCAATCCGAGGCGTTCGATGAACTCACTCTCTTCGACTAACTCAGCACCCGTTTGACGGGCAAGCTCCGTTGCCTCTTCTGACTGATCGAACGTAGGGTCTTCGCAAAGCACGATGAGAGTCGGCTCGTCTTCGACGAGTCGTCCTCCACGCTCTTCGATAAGATCAGCTGCTTCGCGACGTGTTAATGACTGGAGCTGACCGACCAAATAGATCGCTTGGCCGCTGCAAAGATTGCCCGAGGTTGCGAAGTCCTCATGCGTTGTCTGAAAAGTTGACATGACAAAGCTTCCGTTGCTACAAGACCCATTAAGGAAATCATTAATGGGAGAATGGGAGTAGATACTGGCCCCCATAGGAGCCACCCCTGCTCTACTTACATTTTCAGCAACGGATACAGAATGTCAACTTAGAAAGCGACTAGGTCGCAATCTGGACCTTCGATCGCGTAGAATTTTGCGTTTATTTATGAGCAAGTGTCGCAAACCGGAGCAATTGGCTTCTTGACCATCACGGTGCGTGGTACGCGAATCGTACGGGTGTAAGCTTCCTGGCGGGTAACCGTTTTCGGTACACGAATCGTCGAAGTTTGGTCGACATAGCGGCAAACTTTGACTTCGTATGGCTCGACGCGTTCTTCACGAACCATTCGGCACGTCGTCACTGGGACACGACGAACGCGTTCTTCAGAGACCATGCGGCAAACACGGACCGGCTCTTGCTTCTCAACTCGCTCAACGACTTGACGGCAAGTGCGAACTGGCACCTTACGTACACGTTCTTCGGTCACCATGCGGCAAACCTGAACGGGTACCTTGCGAACACGTTGTTCGCAAACCATGCGTGTAACAGAAACGGGACGCTTCTCAACCACTTGTTGTGGCTGGTAAGAAGTAACCGGCGTTTGAACCGTAACCAAGTTGGGCTTCCAAACTTGTTGTACTTGCTGCTGAGGAGCGGTTTGGGTGGTAACCCAGGATAGACCGGGTCGGACGTACTGAGCAGTACCAGTCGCGGGATTAACCGTCTGCTGAGCGGGCATCCAGCGAAGTTGTGGCCAAGACTTTGTGCCTGGAACCGTTGTCACTTGATTGACGTAACAACCTTGGTCAACCACTTGGTTCTGGTAGGTTGTAACAGGACGCATTACCGTGCGCGTGTAAGTTTGGCACGAAGTCTCAGTAACGGGTCTTTGGACCGTGTATCGTTCTTCACGCTCGCGAGTCTCCCAAACCGGGCGCTGAACGGTGTAACGCTCTTCTCGTTCAGAAGTTTCGTAGACATTGCGTACAACGTTGTAGCTCGCATCACGATAACGTGTTTCGTATACTGGTCGCTGTACCATATAGCGTTCTTCGCGAACCGAAGTTTCGCGTACCGGCTTAAGTACCGAGTAACGGCGTTCCATCTTCTTCGTTTCGTAGACTGGAACCTTCCGCGTTACCTGACGATCTTCGTAGACCGTCTCGCAAACGGGACGATAACAGGTAATCTGACGCTCTTCGTAGACCGTCTGACACTCAAGTGTGTATGCCTCGCCGCAGCATGGCTCTTGGGCACTCACGGGGGTACCAACAAAGGAACCAAGCATTAGAGCTGATAGGAAAATACGTGTTGAATCGGTAACGGATAGGTTCATTGTGATCCTCGAAGAATCTCAAATCGGAATGACGGGTGCGCATAGCCTGCGCAAAGGTATCGTTGTAAGTTTGTGTTGCTTGAGGCTGGAGGGCAAATCCTTTTTTCTCCTAATAACCGCTCGTTTATAAGATTCTTTCAAGCTGGCGGGCATCTAGACCGGTCGGGCAACTTGTAACGGCTAGCCCAGCTTGCGAAAGAGAAGACGCCCCCCCATCCGCTCAGAAAACAATTGATTACAATCGTTACAACCTGCCCAAACTGCCGTAGTTGTGAGTTGCTTGCCAATGTTCTTTTGCGATAAAACGTTCGCTTCGCCAGCGATGAATCTCGCTTTTGATGAGGCACTTCTGCTCACTGATAGCGAGGCCTTGCCAGCACAAGACAGTCCGAGCTATTTGCGTCTTTGGGAAGCTGATAAACCACTGGTTGTGCTTGGCCGATCAAGTCGTGTTGAGCAAGAGGTGAATACCAAACTCTGCCGCGAGAAGAACATCCCCGTTTTGCGACGCGTCAGCGGCGGAGCAACGATCGTCAGCGGCCCCGGGTGTCTGATGTACGCTGTCGTTCTCAATGCAGATCAAGAAAGCAAAAGCCTCAATGTCGATTCTGCGCACCAGTATGTGCTTGGCAAAATGGTTAAAGCACTTCGTGAAACAGACCAGTCAGTAAAAATCGCCGGCACGAGTGACTTGGTCGTAGAAACCCCACAAGCACTCATCAAATTTTCTGGCAACAGTGTCCGCATGGTCCGCTCAAGAATTCTCTACCACGGCACGATCCTGTATGACTTTGACTTGCCTACGATCTCTGCCCTGCTCGGCACACCACCGCGTCAGCCCGACTATCGGCAACAGCGAAGCCATCAGGAGTTTGTCGGCAATCTCAACGCAAAACGTGCTGAACTGGTCCGTAGCGTTCAATCCGTCTGGTCTCATACGAATGGCAAACTGGATCCGATTGATGAAATCAAGATGAATCGACTTATCAGTCAGGCTGAGAAACTGGTAGAACAAAAATACCAAACCGACGATTGGAACTACTCCCGTTAATTTATCCCCTCTCCGAGACTATCCCCACCATGCATCGGCAACCGATTATCCAACTGATAGAACAGTATGTTGCCAATCGGCCAGAACAAGCCTCCGAGGCTGAGCGAATGCTTAAGCTGATAAATCAACATGAAGATTGCTTCGAGCGGACATGTATTCCTGGACACATCACCGGCTCGGCCTGGGTTGTTTCGCACGACTGGCAGAAGCACTTGCTTCTTCACCATCGAAAACTAAACAAATGGCTGCAACCTGGTGGCCATGCTGATGGACAAACCGAGGTTGCTGAGGTTGCCCTACGTGAAGCGACCGAAGAGTCGGGTCTTAATGACTTACAGGTCGTTACCGCGCTGGAACCGGCTGGAATGATGGACCTTGATGTTCACAAGATTCCGGCACGGTATTCTCCCGAGGGAGAGTTAATCGATCCGGAACACGAGCATCACGACCTTCGCTTCCTCATCCGATGCCCAACCGATCAGCAGCCAATCGTGAATGAAGAATCCAACGAAGTGCGGTGGTTCTCCGAATCGGAAGTCCGCTCACTGACTGACGAACTAAGCGTGCTTCGACTGCTTGATAAAGCGAACCATTTCCGTCAGCAAACGGTCAATTCCTAGCCGCCGTATCTCTATCACATGGCTAATAGCGTCTGGCGTCTGTCTCTTGACTAAGAAGCATGTTAAACTGACGGGCTATGACAAACTAACAAGATTAGACACAACAGGCCAAGATTACTACGCAAGAGACCGCGGGAAGGATCCAGACCGATGGGACAACTGAAAGCCTTTGGCACCAATAAAATTCGCCGTAAAGATTTACCCAAAGGGGGGAACCTTTGCGAGTACTGTTCGGCCAAATGCTGCCAATACATTGCCGTTCCTTACGAAACACCAACCGAGCGTGCCGACATGGAATACATCCGCTGGATCGTACTCCATGAACGTGCCACCTTTTTCAAAGAGGACGAAGAGTGGTATCTGCTAGTACACACCGTCTGTGAGAAACTCGGTGACGACAATCGATGCGGCGTCTATGAGACACGCCCACAAATCTGTCGGGATTACACCACCGACAACTGTGAATATGACGACGATTGGACTTACGACTTTTATCTTGAAACGCACGAGCAAGTTTGGGAATACACCGAGGCTGTTTTCCCAGAAAAGGGTGCTTCGATCCGCAGCCCTAAACCCAATCCACTTGCCGTTATTGCCTAAACCAGTACCAGCCCAACACATCGCATCAACAAATTGCGACACGAATAGATGAGTAAGACTGAACGCATCACCCCGCGCACCCTCAAAGGATTCCGCGACTACTTGCCCGAGACGATGATCCCGCGCGAACGGCTGATGGATACGGCCAAGCAGGTTTACCGTTCGTTTGGTTTTGCACCCATTGAAACGCCAGCGCTTGAGTACCTTGAGATCCTTACAGGCAAGGGCTCGGATGAAACGGACAAACAGCTCTATCGATTCCAAGATCATGGCGGACGCGATGTTGGTCTTCGATTTGATCTGACGGTACCGCTAGCTCGCTTTGCCGCGCAACACGCGCAAGGTCTCGGATTGCCATTTAAGCGTTATCACATTGGGACGGTCTGGCGTGGCGAAAACACCCAGCGTGGCCGTTACCGTGAATTCATGCAATGCGATTTCGATACGATTGGTACCACCAGCGTTGCTTCGGACATCGAAACCGTCTTGGTTGTAGCAACGCTTCTCCGTGCGATTGGCTTCGAACGATTCACCATCCGAGTCAATCATCGCGGCATCCTAAACGGTCTGCTTGAAAAATCAGGCTTGGCCGACAAATCGACCGAAGTACTGCGTGCCCTAGACAAACTTGCCAAGCAAGGTGAAGAAAAAGTTCGCGCGGAACTAGCCGAGACGGCTGAGGCAAACCCCGAGCAGATTGATCAGCTAATGGCATTTGCTTCGATCCAAGGTGAGAACGAATCGATCCTGGGAAGTGTCTCAAGCCTCATCGAAGGTAACGAGACAGGCCAAGCAGCAGTCGAGCGTCTACGGACGGTCCTCTCCGGCTTAGCAGCGTCGGGCGTTGATCAGAAAGTGATCCAGCTCGATCCATCGATTGCTCGAGGGCTCGACTATTACACCGGTATCGTTCTCGAAACGACCTTGAATGATTTACCTGAGATCGGCAGCGTTGCCAGCGGTGGTCGGTATGACAACTTGGCTGACCTTTACACCAAGCAAGAGCTGCCTGGCATTGGAGCTTCGCTCGGACTTGATCGATTGCTTGCCGCGATGGAGTCACTCAATATGCTCCCCGAGGCAAAGACTCCTGCTGACGTCTTGGTTGCCTTCTTTGCCGAAGATCGTCTTGAAGAATACCTCCGCATTGCAAGCCAGCTTCGCCAAGCAGGCATCCGGACCGAACTGTATCCCGAAGCGAAGAAGCTTGGCAAGCAACTTCAGTATGCTGACAAGAAAGGTTTCCGCGTCGCGCTGATCGCTGGTGATGAAGAACTCGCCAACAACTCGTGCCAACTCAAAAATCTATCCAATGGCGAGAGCGTCACGGTTTCACTCGAAGAGGACGAGTTGGTTTGTTCTCTCAACGAACTCTTGGGCAATTAGCCCCATCGCCAGAATGAATTCTAGTGGTATCAGCCTATTTAATGGATGGATTGCCTCTGCGCGCAGAAGCCAATTTCCGAATCTCATTCCTTCCCTTTTCCTTCAGCAACCCAAACGCGATAGAATACCTTTCCTCTTAATAACTCACTTCTCAATAATCCAATAACTTTGAGATGAAACGCCACAATCATTACGAAGCTGCGTTTGAAGATTACTTGCGATCAGAGAAGATCCCCTACATTGCAGTGAACGAACAACGCCGCGCAATCGCAACGCAAGGCTCCCTGAAGAATCTAGATTTCATCCTTTCACCGGATGTCATTTTCGAACAGGAAGACCCCTACGGACTATTTGAATCCGATGAGTCCTTTGAAAGACCCTTACGACGTCAGTGGCTAGTGGATGTAAAAGGGCGTCGCTTTCCATCGGGAAGTCAGTACTGGCGCAACTGGACAACCGAAGATGAGCTCGACTCGCTCACACGTTGGCAAGAGCGTTTTGGTGATGATTTTCAAGCGGCACTTGTCTTCGTCTATCAACTGACATCGGATCAATCACCCGTACCAGTAAACGAGATTCATTTTTATCGTTCGGAAGCTTACGCCATGGTCGCGGTTTCACTTGATGATTATCGCCGGCAAGCCAAGCCACTCTCAGCAAAATGGCAAACCGTGTCGATCCCGACAGCCCAATTCCGACAATTGGCCCAGCCACTGGTCAGCCTCTTTTCAGAGCGACTGTCTGCCTAAAACTCATGAAGCTGAAATCTAAGTGGGAAAATGCCCGGCATCGGCACAAGAATATTCCCAAATGGCGATCGGCTTGCTAGGCTAGAGTGATCGTCATACGAAATACAATACAGACCCCGAATTCAGCTATGATTCTCTCTGTCGCTTACTCCGTTTACGTTAAAAGCCTAAGCATGCTCCCGCTTCTCGCTCAAGCAGCGGAAGAGGAAGGGGGGCGTAGCTACAATATCTCATGGGCTCTGGTCTTGCTTTGCGTTATCTTAGGAATGTTTGCCGCTTTGAATCCAACAAAACGATCCGATGAGCTGCGGGTTAACAAAGATGATGAATAACTCTCATGGTAAATAGTTCACTAAGAACAACTCCCATTGTGAGCTCGCGATAGACTGTCGCTACAAACGCACAAAGAAAAAGCCTCAGCCGATTCTTTCGGCTGAGGCTTCTTTAGTCATGTCAGATTCTGTGAATTCTTAAGCCGCCATTCGACCGGTTGAAGTCACCTCGGCTGCGAATTGATTGACCACCTCGATCACCCGATCTTGTTCCTCCGGATACATTTCGGGGAAGACCGGCAGGGAAAGCACCTCTTCGGCTGCTCGCTCCGTATGAGGCAAATCACCTTGCTTATATCCAAGCGAGGCAAAGCACTCTTGTTTGTGAAGGGGTATTGGATAGTAAATTGCCGCTCCAATCTTTCGGTCACCTAAATACTTTTGCAAAGTATCACGACGACCACCTGGCACGCGGACCGTGTATTGATTCCAAACGCTCGGACAACCATGAGCTTCGCGCGGCACTTCGACCACGCCACCAGCGGCACCCGTGGTAAAGGCTTCTTCGTAACGCTTCGCATGGCGTGTTCTGGCAGCAGCGTAGTCGCCCAAATGCTTCAGTTTGATACCAAGTACGGCCGCTTGAATCGTATCGAGTCGGCTATTAAGGCCAACCAATGAATGATGATAACGAGGGCTCTGACCATGGTCGCAAAGGATACGAATCTTGTCCGCAAGCTCTGCGTCGTTGGTAGTAATCATCCCGCCATCGCCAAATCCTCCCAGGTTCTTGGTTGGATAGAAGCTGATACAGCCCGCCAGGCCGATGCCGCCAATTGGCGTTCCATCGCAGCTGGCACCAATCGCCTGAGCAGCATCTTCGATGACTGGTATATCATGCTCACGACCAATCTCCAGAAGGGCTGGCATGTCTGCCGCTTGTCCGAAGAGATGGACTGGCAGAATAGCTTTCGTACGTGGCGTAATCTTACGAGCCACGTCAGCAGGATCCATATTGAACGTCTCGGGCAGGATATCTGCGAAGACAGGCGTAGCCCCAAGTCGTACGACACTGCCTGCGGTCGCGAAGAACGTGAAGCTTGGCAAAATCACTTCATCACCCGCGCCGATGCCAAGAGCCATTAATGGAATCAATATCGCATCGCTTCCCGATGCGCAACCAATGGCATGTTCGGTACCGCAAAGCTTCGCAACTTCCGCTTCCAAGTCACGACAAGCGGGCCCTTTGAGAAATGCGCCCGAATCGCAGACCTCGGCAATTGCCGCGTGGGTCTGTTCGCGTAGCGGGGCGTTTTGACGATTAATATCTAACAGCGGGACCGGCTTGGGCGTCTCCTCAGCTGGTAGTTTTGCAATTTTGATTTGAGCAGCGTTCGCGCTGGCATCCTTGCCATGCATGGTCATCGTAGAATTGACTCCCTGTGTTGGAACGTGGTGTTCTCAGTGAAGGGCGATAGTAAGTGTGGCACCCAAGGTGTGGTGTCCTTGCGGCTCGCAGAACCTCCTGTCCTTTTAAGCCGTGAGGCGAAGCGTAGAACCTTCTGACGACAGGGTCAACGCCGACCTTCTTCAAATGCTAATAATCCTCTGATCGGTTTTCTGGTAACCGGTTCGGTAGAAACAATTCAATAAGGCGACGCTTTGTCACACTCCGTCTGATTTGGCAACCAATAAATCAGAATGAAATCCGAACGCCTCAATGCATCAATCAACGGGATAGCTTCTGGTTTTCCAAAGACTCTTGCCCTGCGGACGGTTCCCTTGTAAAACTTGAAATGTACCTTTGTTCACTTACCTTTTTGGAGATAACATCATGAAAAAAAGCTCGATGCAATCCACGTTTCTACCCTGCCTTGGGCTCGCGGCAGCAATCCTTGGTGCTAGCAGTAGCCCAGTGCTAGCACAGGACTTCCCCCAACCAGTAAAAGAGCATGAGCTACTCAAGCGGGAGGTTGGCGTTTGGGACGCAACCAGCCGCTTTTGGCTTGCACCAGGCACAGAACCTCAGCAAAGCAAAGGGGTCGAAACCTGCGAGATGTGTGGCCCCTTCTGGTTGCTCTCAACTTATGAAGGTGAATTCGGTGGAATCAAGTTCGTCGGCAAGGGTCAGCTTGGCTACGACAAAGAGACTGGCAAGTTCGTATCGACCTGGATCGATTCCATGGTGGAAGACATGCTCAGTTCCACAGGTACCTACAACGCTGAGACGAAAGAAATGACGCTAACCGGCAAATCGACCGATTGGATGACTGGCAAGAAAAAGACCGTCAAGATGATCACTCGATACGAAGGTGAAGATAAAAAGCATTTCGAAATTCACGAAATGACTGAAGGAACGACCGAGTGGGTGAAGACCTTGGAAATCGATTCGGTACTTCGTAAGTAAGAACAGTACGCCACAAAGATAAAAGCCGTTGCTGGATCACTCCAGCAACGGCTTTTCGTATATTGTAACTGATCGAAGTGGATCAGTGATAACTCAGCTTAGCCAAGACGGCTACGCATCGAAACAGCGCTAACTGCAACTGCGCCAAGCATCACAAGAGCAACGCTCGATGGCTCAGGAATAGGTGTAACATCGCCGGTGATAACAAGGTTGTCAACCGTGATGGTTTCGTCAGAAGATGAATTCGATTGACGAAGAGCGAAGCGGTCAAGACCAGCTTCTGTACCTTGAACACTGCCGGACTCAGTTTCACCACCAGCGGATAGAGTAGCAAAACCGGTGTCTAGATCGTAAGAAAGTGTAACAGCAACGACATCACCAAACGTGAAGTCAACTCCAAGAACAGCTTCAGCTGTTGAACTGGTGGATGCAATGCCTAGAGTGTAGTCTCCGCCATCTTCGCCAGGAACTACGTCCACACGAGCACGGAAGTTAAAATCGCCTTCTGACATGAAGTGTGCGAAGTATTCCGAGTCCGATCCTGAGATTGCAGCGTCGTCGGCTACAGTTAGATCAAAGGTTGCGGTGATAACGCCGCTTGTGACTTCAGTGAAAGTGACGCCAGCGTCTTCACGTGAACCACCACCGTGTGAAAGAACGGCTTCGCCGCTAGCAACTTGGATAAAGCTTTCTGAACCACTGTGGTTAGTCCAACCACCGTTGCCAACAAGATCGCCATCAGCGTAAGAGAAATCTTCTGAAACAAGGGTAGCAGCATTAGCTACCGATACAGCAAACATAGCTGCAAAAACAAAACTCAAAACTTTCTTCATTAGAAACTACTCCAGGTGTTTAGGTTCGGCGCAAGGTGCCTGTTCAATTTCCGGTAACCGAACCAGGTGTAAAGGTGGGAAAATCGTAGGTAGGTGGCCTTTGTCTGAGCCACGAGAGGGCCAGAAAAAACCGATTCTTTACGGGCAGACACACCCCTCGCCTGTTTGGGAGCTGGCTGCCACGCCCTTTGAGAATATCCATATGATTCTGGGCTGCAAGGATTTTCCCTGTGAATTCATCAAATCTACATAACATTTTTGGAACTTCTTCCAAGCCGGTTTCCTTCGCCGACTGCCCCTCCCCGAAGCTAGGAAGTGTTTCCTCAAAGAGGAGCTCCGATAACCCCTTAAAAATGAGGCTGAACAAGCCCTAAGAAGGTTAGTAAAGACTTTGCCAATAGAAAAACCCTCTCAAGAGGGGTCCAGTCTAGGCCATCTCGGGAGAGGGTTGATAATGATTAATTGATTTCTATTTTACTTGCGACTAACCGAGATTCTCAAACGGTAAATGCCACAATCAAAAACTGCCGGCGGGCATCAGTGCCCTGAGCTTCATGCGACCGGCAGCTTAAAGTTAGCTACAAGCTTTCAGCTGTCAGCGATCAGCTCTCTTATTGGCTGAGTGCTGATCGCTAAACGATCTCTGTTAACTACAACCCATCGAGTTACCGCAGTTGTGGCATAGATAACAGTTACCATTACGGACCGTGATCGAGCCACAGTTGTCGCAAGCAGGTGCGTCAGCTTGGAAGCCGGCGAACTGAGCGTTGCGTGTGATGGGCGACTCACTCATGGTGACGCCTGCTCGCTCCAGCAACTTCGTGCTGATCTCTTCAACAACTGAGGTTGAATGATTAGCAAGTCCGTTGGCGGTACCGTTAGCACTGCCATTGGCGTTACCGTTGACGTGACCATTCGCATGGGCGTGGCCATTCGGAGCAGCAGGAGCTGATGGGGTTGGGGTCGAATCGCTGGCTTCTTGCCCCACGTTCGGCCCGTCAGCCTTCTTGGCGACGGGCTTGGTCTCGGTGAGATCTTCAGCCGGCGGGCTCTTCTGCTTCGTCGGTGACGAAGAACCAGCATCGATTGGTTGTCCCATCGAAGCTTCCTTGTAACCTGGCAGGAACGTGATGCCGAGCCAACGGAAGATGTAGTCGATCAGGCTCTTCGCGATACGAATATCTGGGTTCTTCGTATGCCCCTGAGGTTCGAATCGCATGTGGCTAAACTTGCGGACGTAATCCTCAAGCGGCACGCCATACTGCAAGCTCATCGAGACTGAGGTACCGAAAGCATCCATCAGGCCGCCGATCGTGCTTCCCTCTTTGGCCATCGTGATGAAGAGTTCACCTGGACGTCCGTCAGGGAACATGCCAACAGTGATGTAACCCTCGTGGCCGGAAACACTGAACTTGTGAGTCTTTGACTCACGCGTATCAGGCAGTCGTTCACGACGTGGCTTCGGCGTGGCAGCCTCTTCCTCTGAGCCCTTGTCTGAATCAAGGCTCGTGTTCAACGGCTGGCTATCCTTCGAACCGTCACGGTAGATCGCCAAAGCCTTCAGGCCGAGCTTCCAACCGTCGTGGTAAGCTTGGGAAATCTCATCCGCGGTGGTCTCACGAGGCATGTTTACCGTCTTGGAGATCGCACCAGACAAGAATGGCTGAGCAGCGGCCATCATCGTCACGTGGGCACGCCAGGGGATGCTGCGTGTTCCACCAGCCGGCGTAAACGCACAGTCAAAGACTGGCAAGTGCTCTGACTTCAGATCCGATGCCCCTTCGATCGTATCTTCGCGATCGATATAAGCCATGATCGATTCGATCTCAGGTTGATCGTAGCCGAGCTTCGTTAGGGCAAGCGGAACCGTTTGGTTAACGATCTTCAACATACCGCCGCCGGCAAGCTGCTTGTACTTAACCAAAGCGATGTCCGGTTCGATACCAGTCGTATCGCAGTCCATCATAAAGCTAATCGTTCCGGTCGGAGCGAGAACCGTTGCCTGAGCATTACGGAAACCGTGAACCGGCCCGGCAGCGACAACTTCGTCCCAAACTTTGGTTGCGGCATCCTTGAGGTAGCTTGGGCATTCCGATTCAATCTTGGCCACTTCGTCACGGTGCATCTGCATCACGCGAAGCATTGGCTCACGATTTTCATCGTAGCGATCAAACGTGCCAACCGCTTCGGCCAACTCGGCACTAGTCAAGTTTGCCGTTCCGTGCATCAGAGCAGTGATCGCACCGCAAACGCCACGGCCTTCGTCCGAATCGTATGGCAAGCCACTCGACATGAGTACGCTGCCAAGGTTCGAGTAACCCAAACCAAGCGGACGGAACAGATGGCTATTGCGTGCAATGTCGGCAGTTGGGTAACTCGCGTGATCAACCAAGATCTCTTGGGCGATGAAGAACAAACGCGAAGCAGCTTGATAACGTTCAAAGTCAAACGTACCAGCTTTACCTTCTGGCGTGTCTTCCTTACGGACAAACTTCATCAAGTTGACACTTGCTAAGTTGCAGGCGGTGTCGTCAAGGAACATGTACTCGCTACAGGGGTTCGACGCATTGATGCGGCCACTGTTCGGGCAGGTGTGCCAACGGTTAATGGTCGTATCGTACTGAACTCCTGGGTCGCCGCAGTGCCAAGCACATTCGGCCATGCGATCCATGATGTCACTGGCTGGGTAGGTAGGCCCGGCAACCGTGTTGTCGGTAACCCAACGAGTTTGCCACTCTTCACCCTTCTCGAATGCCGTCATGAAGTCGTCGGTCAAACGAACAGAAAGGTTGGCGTTTTGGAACATAACCGAGCTGTAAGCTTCGCCGTTGAAGTTCGACTCGTACTTACCGCTTGCAATCAGCGTTTGAGCCTTTTGCTCTTCACGCCATTTGCACTCGATGAATTCCATCACATCCGGGTGCCAAACCTTGATCGATTGCATCTTGGCCGCCCGGCGGGTCTTGCCGCCAGACTTAACAACCGCTGCGATTTGGTCGTATACCCGCATGAACGAAAGTGGACCGGATGGCTGACCACCGCCCGACAGCTTTTCACGCTTTGAACGAAGCGTCGAAAGGTCGGTACCTGTACCGGAACCAAACTTGAACAACATTGCCTCGCTTTGAGCAAGACACATGATGTCTTCCATGTTGTCATCAACTGCTTGGATGAAGCAGGCCGAGCCTTGTGGGTACTCGTACGGGTTCTCTGGCTGAGTGACGTCCTGGGCGACGGGATCCCAGCGCCAGTTGCACTTAGCCCCCTTCACACCATATTGGTGGAACAGGCCAACGTTGAACCAAACAGGCGAGTTGAACGCACCATGCTGGTGCAAGCAAAGCCAGCTCAGATCGCGATAGAAACGTTCGCCATCTTCCTTCGATGCGAAGTAACCATCTTCCAAGCCCCAATCGGTGATGGTTCGTGTTACGCGGTGCACTAGCTGACGAACGCTGTACTCACGCTCAGGCGTGCCGATTTCTCCGTAGAAGTACTTGCTGCAAATCACATTGGTTGCAAGCTGGCTCCAGAAGGTCGGCACTTCGCAGTTGTTCTGCTCGAAAAGGACTTCGCCCTTCTCGCCTTTGATCTGCGAAGTGCGGATCTCCCAGTTAACCGTATCGAACGGATCGGCTACGGCACCTTCACCAGTGGCTGGTGGGCAGAAAGTAGAATCGATCTTCAAACGGCCGTGAAAGCGTTTGGGTAGGTCCGAGGTGTTTTGATCGGCGGGACGATCCGATTGGTTCGTAACAAAGTCAGCATCGACTGTTGCCATGGCTACCTCCTGTAGGGGCTTAAAGGAAGAAAGGGCATCCATTCCATTTTGACATGTGAACATTCGTTCATCAAGTCATTCCATGCTCTATTCGGCCAATCAGGCCGGGGCTCTGAGCTTTAAAATCACCCAGGGCCAGAACATGTTCAAAACTCGCAATCCTTTGGGGGAGGCTAACCGTGCCTCCCCTATATATGGGTCCTTTCGGTCCCAACTCTCGGTAAACAAGAGAAAAACAAGCGAAGTCGACACAATATGTTGTATCCGATGCCCATCTAGATACTACATTTGGGTCACTGAGGGCCAAATCTTACTCGCTTCGATCAGTACGTCAACGGAATTTCTTGTATTTCGTAAGTTGCTAGCATACAACAGGTTGTGGCGACTAGTTAAGGAACCGAGTAGATCAAGTAAAGCTGTTTTTATTACCGTAAACCTATACTAGGTATTGTGTTACGGAATATTAATCGACATCATCTCTTCATAATTTAAAAGTGACTAAATCTTTGGCTCGCTAGCATGGTTTAGATAAACCAGAAAACTTGGGAAGGAAGTTCGGCCTGTGACTCCGAATCCTTTCGTCTCATTCTTTCTTCAATGGGCAGTTTGTCTCGTTACGAATGGTGCCAAGTCGGCTTTAATCAAGGTAGCCAATCGCCACCCAATTCACGGAGCAATTTCGATGTTCTATTCACGGTTATTAAGTCACGTCCTATTTACTATCGCCCTTGCCTTTAGCACCAACTGCATGGCGGATGACTGGGTTCGTTTCCGCGGCCCCAATGGCACTGGTGTCGACTCGACGGCGACCCCGCCGACCACCTGGAGCGATGACGAGAACGTTGCTTGGAAAATCGACCTTCCAGGTCCTGGAAGTTCCTGCCCGATTGTCGTCGGCGATCAGCTCTTCGTTACCTGCTGGACTGGCTATGGCGAAAGCCGAATGGGTGATCCTGGCAGCCAAGAAGACCTCAAACGGGTCCTCCTCTGCTTTAACAAGAATACGGGTGAAGAGCTTTGGTCACAGTCAGTCACCGCGAAGCTCCCCGAGGACGACTACAAGGGGATGATGACCGAGCATGGCTATGCCTCGCACACGCCCACCTCTGACGGTGAACGCGTCTACGCCTACTTTGGTAAGTCAGGCATTGTAGCGTACGACATGGAGGGTAACGAGATTTGGAGCGCAGACTGCGGCGATGGCTTCGGCGCGAAGAACTGGGGCTCGGCTGCGAGTCCCCTGCTCTACAAGAACCTGCTCCTTGTTTCCGCGTTCGCGGAAGGCAACGCGCTGATCGCTTATGACAAAGTGACCGGCGAAGAGGCATGGCGATTTGAACTCGACGGACTCAACGGTGACTGGTCGACCCCAGCAATCGCCACCTCCGCCGATGGCCGAGACGAAATCATTCTCTCAGCACCCATGAAGATGTACGGCCTTGAACCAACCTCAGGCAAAGAACTTTGGACCTGCAGCGGACTGGAAAACGATACGATCAGCGCTAGCCCAATCGTTGAGGGAGATATCGTTTACGCGCTCACCGGACGGGGCGGCGGCTTGGCAGTTCGCGTAGGTGGCGAAGGTGACGTGACCGAAACCCACCTTCTTTGGAAAGGGAATCAGAATACTGGCATCCCAACGCCCGTCGTTTACAACGGTCGCATCTATTCGATAGGTCGCGGCAAGATGAATTGCTTTGATGCCGAGTCCGGTGAAAAGATCTTTGAAGATCGCCTCAAGGCAGGCGAGAAGAAAGCAGGCGGAAGAGGCTCCTGGCCACGCGGCGTTGCCTACGCCTCGCCCGTGGTAGCCGACGGCCGGCTCTATTCGGTCGGTCGCAAAGGGGAAACGTTCGTCATCCAGCTCGGCGAGGAGTTCAACCAAGTCGCCTTTAACCAACTATCCGACGGCGGAGATTTCAGCAGCACGCCCGTCCTGGAAGGCAATCGGATTTACCTCCGGTCGAGTAAATCGCTTTACTGCATTGGTGGGGAGTGAAGTGCTTTGATTTCTTGATTGAACCACCAAGAGCACGAAGTAATGATTTAGAGTATGGTTACAGTTTGTAGGGTGTACCGACAGGCACACCGAAATGCTATTGTTCGTTGCAACTTTAGACTTCAAAGATTATACCGCTCATAATGGCATTCGATTATGTCATTAGCAACTAAAGTGGTGTGCCTCTCGGCACACCCTACTGTCTTTGGCTCAAGGCGTAATCTCCTCATTTGCTAACAGGGGACTATCTGGTCCAAAACGGCAACGATAATCATACGAATTTCCATTCGTCCCACCTCGCTCGGCTGGCTACAATGGGGCATCTTGCATAGCTGATCTTTCAGCCGCATGGACAGACTTCTCTTTGATAGCTCAAACCCAACAGCCGCAAAGATATGACTTTGATAAAATCGTTCACTCTTGGTATTTGCCTCTTACTGATTGCTTGCTTTACTGAGCCTACGAAAGCGGATGAACGGCCCAATATTATCTATATCAACGCCGACGATCTTGGGGTGATGGATGTTGGTTTTAACAACTCAATCTACAACACGCCTCATATCGATAAGCTCCGATCCGAAGGGATGCTCTTCACGAATGCCTACGCGCCGGCAGCGAATTGTGCTCCCAGTCGCGCCTGCGTGATGAGCGGCCAGTACAGCCCGCGCCATAGAGTTTTTACCGTCGGCAACTCAGATCGTGGTCCGGCAAAGCATCGTAAGCTGATTCCGATTAAGAATACCAAGCATCTGGATCTGAAGATCTCAACCATCGCTAGCGTTCTTCAAGAGGCTGGCTATAAGACGATCCATCTTGGCAAGTGGCACCTGGGCGATGACCCAACACTTCAAGGATTCGACATCAACGTCGGCGGCAACTCGGCTGGTGGGCCTGGCAATTATTTCATGCCGTCCAAGAATAGTGCGCTCCAACCGTATAACGAATTCTACAAGAAGAAGACTCACCTTGCTGACGTCTTTGCAAGCCAAGCAGCGACGTTCATTCAAAATCAAAAAGATGCTGACGAGCCTTTCTTTATTCACATGGCTTATTACCTGATCCATACACCGCTCCAAGCTGTACCAGAAATGGTTGGCAAGTATAAAAAGCGAGGTAAGCGAAAGGCATCTTATGCTTCGATGATCGAAAAGATGGACGAGAGCATTGGAAAGATCATGGCAGAGCTCGAAGCCGCTGGCATGCGTGAGAATACGATGGTGCTTTTCACATCGGACAATGGCGCCCACTCCGACGTTTCTCCACAGAAGCCCTACCGCTCTGGCAAAGGGTCTTACTTCGAAGGCGGAATTCGCGAGCCGTTGGTCGTCCGATGGCCGGGACATGTTGCCGAAGGTTCCACGTGCGACGTGCCAGTCTGCGGAATCGACTTCTTCCCAACCTTCTTGGAAGTAGCGGGCCTTCCGGTACCAGACGGTAAGCTTCTGGATGGCGTCAGCATGGTTCCGCTTATGACCGAGTCCGGGTCAATTGATGATAGACCACTCTTCTGGCACTTTCCGATTTACCTTCAGGCCTACTCAAAGCATGATGGTTCGCATGACAAAATCTTCCGTACCCGACCAGGCACAGCAATGCGTTACGGAAAATGGAAATTCCATGAGTACTTTGAAGATGGTCGGCTTGAACTCTACGATCTCGAAAAGGACCTGGGAGAACGCAACAACATCGCGGAAGAAAATCCCGAGATGACCAAGAAGCTGCACGGCATGATGAAAGAATGGCGAGCAGAAACAGGCGCGCCAGTCCCAACAAAGCGGAATCCAAAATACGCACCGAATTCAAAGAAGTGAATCGAGAGCTACTGCTAGCTCGTGCAGCAGTGTTCAACAATAAGAACACCAATAATCGTTGATCTTCTATAATTTCTTTTTTCGTGCAATAAAACCGGAGCGATCAAACATCTTCTCTTGAGCCCGCTGGCCCAGCAATCACGAAGCGGAAGAGATTTTTACACCTTGCTCAATGAGAATGATGGAGACTGCGATGAAGATAACTGTGTTTTTTGGTCTACTGCTGGCCATCGCTTTTTGCCCTGCGGCCGAGGCGATTTCGCTCGGTTCGATTGATACCTTTGACACCGATACCGAAGGCTGGGAGATCGCCGGTCGCGGAGCTGACCCTACCTTTGATCCAGGCGTTAGCTTCAACGGCCAGCCCGGTTTTCTAACCCATTTTTCAGACAATAGCGGGCAAAACAGTAAGTGGTTGATGCTCTCGGATGAATCTGACTGGACAGGCGATTACATCAGCGCCGGCGTGGGAAGTATCTCACTTTGGATGGATGGTGTATCAGGTGATGCCGACCCGATTGTATGGCTCGGCTTTGATGGCCCTGGTGGCTGGTTCTTCACACCAGGTCAGCGACTGATTATCGACGATGATTGGAAACGTTTTGAATTTGAAGTCACTCCCGACAGCCTGATCCACAGCGCCGCAAGTGGTGGTACAGGCGTAGCCGCCGACACGATGGGGGCCGTTACACAGTTTGAGGTATTCGCCGGTCCGGCACCTGTGACATTCAAGGGTGGAGGCGACCTGCTAGAAGGTGGCCGATCAACGAGCGTGATCAACCTCGATAACATCGCAGCTCAAGCAGTACCCGAACCAACGGCTTCCGCGATTCTACTCTTCGGTTCTTTGCTAGGCGTCGGCTTTACCCGGCGTTCATAAAAAGACGACGATACGATAAACATCGAAACTCCATCGCCACCTAGTACGGCTGTGGAGTTTTTTATTTTTGGAGCATGAAAATTGCTAGCACAACTATTCGCTCTCAATCGATATCGACGAGCTTCTCAATCAATGAGTACCATATGGCCATATTAAACTTGCTTATTTTAATTAATACACAATCCGAATGGATCGTACGCTCACAAGGTTGATCTTGCTATTATGCATTCCTGTAATCGCAGGTTGCACCGGATCGCGCTGGGCGAAACGCGATCCGGCTTATTCGGACAAATACTCACACCATACGGACAATCCTGTTCGTACGGTTAAGCAAGCTTTTGACGCTCGGCATTTGGCTGGTCGTTCTGGTATGTATAGCCATGTTGCAGCAGGCTCGGATCCTGCGGCCCTTGATGTGAGTGCGGGTAGCTTTATCTATGGGCATAACTCCGCAGGTATGATCGAAGGGCGAATGGGCCTGAAGGGACTCGCGTCGATTGAAGACTCCGGAGGGTTGGCTGGTGGGATAGAACTGGGTGTACGTGCCCAGACGCCCACCCGACTCGCTCCGTTTGTTGGCACCTCAATCTTTGCCGGGTACAGCACCGACAACGACCCTGATGATGACAACGATCTATTACGCTCATTCGATGACGAAGATCGTGAGAGCTTTGCTATCGGCATCGCCCCGGAAGCGGGCGCTCACTTTTGGATCACACCCGAGTGGCGACTCACAGGTTCCGTATCACATCAGTTCGTCCACTTTGACGAAGCCGAGAGCACTTCCGACTTTACAACCTATGGACTTTCGCTTTCGTACTTGTGGATTCCCTACCGCCCCAAACCGAAGCATCTGCCAATCACGTGCACTGAGCCAATCATCCTTGACGAGAGCAGCTATCCACTCCCTAGCAGCGACACAAGTTCGCAAGAGTCGATCAAGGTGAATTCAATTTATAGCGATTTACTGCTTTCGGAATGAAAGTAACTCTGATCGGAACTCGTATGAACGGCCTTGCTTCTCAGGGTGCCATTGCTGGCTTGTCCATCAGTGATTATACAAAATGAATCTCCCTTTATCTCTACTTAACGATTTCAGCCTGTCTTAATCAGACTTAGCATTCTTGGGGTTCCTATCCAAAAAGTTACTCCCTCCCCTAGCCCTTAACCCGCGAGCGGTTGAGGGGATATTCTCGCCTGCGAACCTCCTCGCCCGGCTCCATGTCCTGCTGACATGAGCACCACAACTGACACCGCCGGGCCCCGTTATCGCTGGAATCAAGCGACTGCTGCGCGTGATTACGATTCGGCTGCCACGGTGATTCATCCTTACTATCACGAAGTCCAACAGCAGATTCTTAAGGCGATCCCCTTCTCTCGGGACGCGGCGATTCATGTCGTCGATCTTGGCGCGGGCTCAGGCCGACTTGCTGAAAAGATTCTCAAGACTTACCCAAATGCAACCATAACGCTCGTGGAACCTTCGGCGCCATTTAGGGCACTAGCCGAGCAGAGGTTCGTTAAAGCTGGCATCAGCAAAGATCGATTTAAGCTGACTACATATATGGCCCAAGACAACCACTGGGTTGATGAAACGCCGCAAGCTGACTTGATTGTAAGCACCTCGGCTTTGCATCACTTAGACGCCCAAGAGAAGAATCGGGCGTTTGGCTATTGCTTCGAGGCACTCAAACCGGGCGGACTATTTATCAACGGAGATGAATATCGTCCTCCGTCGGATCGAACCTATCGGCAACTACTAACCGATTGGCACGAGCACATGCAGTCCGCTTTAGCAGCTGGCGAGATACCACACTCGTTTAGTGAAATAATCGAGAAGTGGTACTTACGCAATTTGATCGGCTTCGACACCCCGCGTTATAGCGGCGATGATTGTCATGAGACGATTGAAGAACAATCGGCCAGACTCTACGGCGCCAGCTTCGCCGAGGTTACAAAACGATGGCAAGAAGCCCTGTGGGCCGTGCTGGTTGCCGTGAAGAATTGATTCACCAAAGGAATCAGCCAGCGATCTTGCTGACTTTCACCTTGGTCAACATCTTGCGGTGGCCAGTGTGGCGACGGCTGTTTTTACGGCGGCGAAGCTTTTGAACTTCGATCTTGGGGCCTTGAGCGGTGCCGATGACTTCGGCTGTGACCGAGGCACCGTCAACGGTTGGCGTGCCAAACTTAAGGTCGCTACCACCACCCACGGCGAGAACACGCTCAAACGTCAGCGACTCACCCGCTTTGACATCACGGAAATCGATTGCCAACTCTTGGCCTTCTTCGACTTTGTATTGACGTCCACCGTCGGCGATGATTGCGTACATGACTGTTTGACCTAGTTTCTCGCGGATGCCACGTCTCTCGGATGTGGTATCCAGTTAAATGGGAATTGTGGAAGCCCTCTAGAGGGCGTTTTGCTGTGGGTAGCCCGGTATTTTAGCGACCTCGAACCCCGGGGTCGAGCCCCTAAGGGGTTGCTAATCGGCTGAATTTCCCCTCTGGCTTAAGGCCAAAACTGGGGGAATCCAGCTGATTCTCTTCTCCTGTCAAGCCTACAGGTCGATTCGGACCTCGCGGCCAGATTGATCTTCGCAGGCAATCTTCAAGTATTCAGGCGAAACGCCTTCACGACCTTGAATGATGGCCTCGATACGGCCCTCGTCTTCAAGCTGCGACAACTCCCGACGTTTGCGGTTGTTGAGGTAGGTTGCCACTTCCTCTTCGACAGTTACGAGGATGCGATCAACTCGGTCGTTGTGGGCAACTTTGATCATCTTGCGGATCACTTCAATTGCCATGCTTTCAGCCGTCTTAACCAAGCCGGAGCCTTGGCACGATGGGCATTCCTTGTACACGCTTCGCTTCAGACTTGGGCGAATCCGTTGACGCGTCATTTCGATCAAGCCGAACGGGCTGGTTCGAAGAATCTTTGTTCGGGCGCGGTCTCGCTTGACGGCTTCTTTGAGGGTCCGTTCCACATTGCGGCGGAAACGATCCTTTCGCATGTCGATGAAGTCGTTCACAACCACACCGCCCAAGTCACGCAAACGTAGTTGGCGGGCAATCTCTTTTGCTGCGATCAAGTTCAGCTGGTAAGCAGTATCCTCGGCCGTGCCGCTGGTACGAAAGCTTCCGCTGTTGACGTCGATAGCAACCAAAGCTTCCGTCTGATCGATAACCAATGACCCGCCCCCTTTGAGTGGCACTTGTCGCTGATTAATGCTCGATATCTCTTGGTCAATCTTATGCTTGTGAAACAGGGGTTCTTTTCCATCATACAAATGCAGTCGATCCACGTATCGCGGCATGACCACTTTCAAGAAGTCTTGAGCTCGCTTGAAAGCTTCTGGTTCATCGATGTGTATGGCATCAATGTCGCTTGAAAAGATGTCACGAATCGTTCGGATGACGATATCGCTCTCTTCGTAAAGGTCGCCTGGACCTTCTTGCTTACCAATACGGCGAACGATCATCTTCCAAAGGCGAATCAAGTAAGCCATGTCACGTGATAAGTCGCGCTTCGTACGGTCAGTACCAGCAGTACGGACAATGAAGCCCAACCCCTTTGGTGGATTCAATTCACGAAGGATATTGCGTAGTCGCTTACGATCATCGTCGTCTTCGATCTTACGCGAAACGCCGATGCGCCCGAGCGCTGGCATCAAAACCAGATAACGTCCTGGGATGCTGATGTAGGTCGAAAGCGTTGGGCCCTTGGTACCGATGCCCTCTTTGATGACCTGAACAACGACTTCATCTCCCTTGCGGAAGATCTCCTGGATCGGTGGTTTGACGCGTGGGCGTACACCAGGTCGACGTCGTCGAGTGCGTTGCTTCGTAGCGACGCCACCATCGCCATCGTCGTCGCCATACTCATCGTCATCGGAATTGGAAGCTTGCGAACCGCCCGACTCGATGGGGACATCCGGATCGTAGCCACCTTGGCGGAAGTATTGTGACTCGACATCGCTAATGTGCAAAAAGCCATTACGACCAACACCAAAGTCAACAAACGCCGCCTGGATGCTAGGCTCCAGGTTGACGATCTTCCCTTTGTAAATGTTGCCAACATAGTTGTCTTGGCTGCTGCGTTCGGTGTAAAGCTCTTCGAGCACACCATCCTCGACGATCGCGATCCGGCATTCTTCCGGTTGCGATACGTTGATTAGCATCTCGGTTTTCATAATTAATTCTCGTTGTACGTTTTTGCAAACGGCCAAATGGGGCCGTTGAATTTTGGTTATATGTTTTGATCGGGTAGATGCCGTAATAGCTCCTCGCGCAAGCAAGTCTTGACGTCACGGGCACTGTCTAGCGACAGGACACGCTTGGCCAAGGTTTCGCACTGTTCGATGGTCACTCCACGACAAGCCTGTTTGACTTCAAGCGCAGCGGTTGGTGTGACGCTCAAGCTTCGCAGCCCAAGCCCCAGTAGCAACATGGTATATAAAGGGGTACCGCTCATTTGGCCGCACATGCTGATTGGCTTATCAGCAGCGTCTGCCGTATCGATTGCCATCTTGATAAGCCGAATCACGGCAGGATCGGCACTCGTATAA
Organism: Botrimarina sp.; assembly: GCA_965263145.1. Classification (GTDB taxonomy): domain Bacteria; phylum Planctomycetota; class Planctomycetia; order Pirellulales; family Lacipirellulaceae; genus CAYGQU01. Next base: position 2,950,231 of record OZ253585.1, on the reverse strand, counting down.
AGCGGCGCAACATCTTTGTTGCTTCTGTCGACAGCTAAGGCATATTGAACGAGGTCATTCGTTCCAATGCTGAAAAAGTCAACCTCTTGGCAAAAGCGATCCATCATCATGACTGCCGAGGGTACTTCCACCATCATCCCAACGGGGATGTCTCGGTTGAATTCAATGCCCTGCTCTTCCAGATCCTCCATAGCATCCGAAAGAACCATTCGAGCCCGTCGCAGTTCTAGCAGGTTGCTAATCAGCGGGAACATCACACGGACATCACCAAAGGCGCTAGCACGCAAAATAGCCCGTAGTTGGATGCGGAACATATCGACATGCTTCAATGCCAAACGAATACTTCGAAGACCTAAGAACGGGTTCTTCTCATCATCGGGCGAGGGAATCATCGATAACTTGTCTGCGCCAAGGTCGAGGGTTCGCATGACGACCGGTCGTCCCTGCATGCTCTCGACGACTTCACGATACTTCGAAAAGTGGTCCTCTTCGCTCGGAACCTCGGTTCGCATCAAGAAGACGAATTCAGTCCGGTAAAGACCAATACCGTCGACACCCCGTTCAAGGCAAAGGGGAGTTTCATTCGGGAACTCGATATTGCCATGTAACTGAATGCGAACGCCATCTTTGGTTTCGCAGGGGAGTTCGTTCAGCTCTTTTAGCTTAACCGCATGACGAGCCTGCTCGGTTAACTCGTGCTTGTATCGAGCGAGGGTTTCTTCATCGGGGCGAAGAATTACGAGGCCGTTATCGCCGTCGATAATAACGGTCTCACCACCCGAAACATCCGAGAGGAAGTTTCCTGCACCCACCACTGCTGGGATGCCAAGGCCTTCGGCCACGATCGCCGTATGTCCGCCGGGGCCGCCGGTTTCGGTTACGAAGCCCTTAATAAACTCAGGCTTCATACTTGCCGTTTCACTCGGCGTCAGATTTCGGGCGAGAACCAATACTTCCGATGTCACCTGAGAGAGTTCTTCTCGACGCTCTCCGAGCAATCTTCTTAGCAAACGCTTCTCGATATCGAAAACATCATTGGCACGTTCGGCTAAATACTTGTCATCAAGTGACTGGAAGACTTTGGCATACTGACGCAACACCCGACTTACTGAATACTCTGCCGAGTAGTGGCGTTCGACAATGAGATCGACAAGCTCTTGGCGAAGCTTGGGATCACTAACCATCTGGGCATGGGCAGAGAAGATTGAGCCATAGTCATCGCCTAACCGATCGGCAACACGTTGCCGATTTTTTTCAATCTCGGCTTTGGTTGCTGCGAGGACTTGCTCGAGACGTTCGACTTCAGAATCGATGGCATTGCGCGGCAAGAACCGACGAGGAATTCGAAATCCCTCGTTGTCCAAGACAAGCGCTTCGCCGATCGCCACGCCGGGCGATACCGCGATCCCTTCAAGGCGTAACATACTGCCCTCAGAGGTACCCGCGCGGCTCGGATCATCAGACTGTTAACTCGTCTTGAGGCATAAACCCTAAAACGGAATGACAGCCATGCTTCACAACTAGTGCTTGTTAAGTCATCTAACCGTTAAACGAACAACGCTTAGCGGTGTAAACAATGCTTGCTATCAGCACAAACTGCGTGCAAGCCACGAAAGTACCAATTCTTGTTTCGTGTCAGTTTCGAAGTGTTTCACTGTACGTGAAAAACTTCCCACTCGGTGCTCTCGTCATGCAACCGGCAGCTTTGTTTGCCACCCGCTCGCAAGGAACTCCCAGTGCGCGAAGGAAAAGGAAGCGGTACCTACTGATTGCCATCAGGACTTTCGATTGGAAAGTCACTTTGGACAAGCTCGGCTACCGCTTCGACTGCATCCTCGGCATCGGGGCCGACTGCTTCGACGATAAGCTCAATACCTTGGTGAGCCCCCAACGTAAGGACGCTGAGAATGCTCTTAGCGTCAACCCGCTGCGAGTCTCGCACCAGGATGACTTCTGACGAGTACTGTGTTGCCAAACGGGCGATCTGTTCTGCGGGCCTCGCGTGGATGCCCTCAGCATGCTGCACGGAAACATTCCGTGAGGCCTTGGAATCGCCGTTATTGTTTGGAGACACTCGACTGGTCAACTTCTAGTTCTTGTAGGATTTGTCGTGCGCCTCGGAAGTTCCCTCGAAAGAGAATTTCAGAGGCTTAATTATCAATCGCCAAATTGATTGTTGTCTGCTTCTTCAAGCAATTGCCAGATGTCCTCTTCTGTAGTGCTTTGCTTGAGGAATCGGCAGAACGAATCATCACGCAATTGGCGTGAAACGTTCTCTAGTGCTCTTAGGTGATCGCCTGGGCGATCCAATGGCGAAACGAGTAGGAACAAGAGGTGAACGGGATCACCATCGAGACTTTCAAACTCGACGCCACCTTGGCTGACGGCAACTGCTCCACAAAGCTTTTCCACTGAGGGATGCTTCGTGTGCGGAACTGCTACCCCGCGACCGATACCGGTGCTACCCAGCTGCTCGCGTTCCATAATTTTTTCAACGATACCATCGTATTCCGATTCGGCGATCTCACCTGCGTCTAGCAACGCTTTGGTCATTTCCTTGATCGCACCCTCTTTGTCAGTAGCTTCGAGCGATGGGACAATCGCTTTCTTACTGATGAAGTCTGCAAAATTCATCGATGCCTTGATGCTTTCTATTCTCAAAAGGCCTTTGTTCTAATTTCCTAGCCAAACAACTCGATATGAGTCGTAACGATTTCAAGAAGAAATTCATTACCAAAGGTTCGGATAGGACCCAATTGGTTACCAAGAAGCATCTCACCTTGAATGTAAAGGTGGAGCAAACTTCGCTACCAAGTATTTTGTTTGGTTGCTTTACTCTTCGTCTGCAACCGATTCGTTGGCTACCGGATCTTGGCGTTTGGCGCCCGAATCACGATGACCATCGATTGTTTTCTCTTTGTACTTGCGGAGCTGTTGGTCCATTTTATGAACCACTGACTCGACCAAAGTAAGCAGGTTGTCACCTTGGTCGTGGGCACGGAAGTCATGCTTGTGCTCAGCATCAACGAGCAAATCAACGCGCGGCTTGTGGTTATCCTGCAAATCAATCACCAATTCAATCGCAGTTAAACGATCAAAATGGCGAGTAAGCTTCTCAACCTTTGTGGTGAGTCGCTCTTGGGTTTCTTCACCGATATGCCCATGCCGCGTCGTTATGTTTATTTGCACTGTGAAATTGCTCCAGCTGTACCGTCAGGATACTGGCTCGCAAAATCTCATCGGACCCACATACTGGTCCAATGCCCCACCGCCGGGGCTGCTCGCTGCATCCTGAGGGAAATGATTGTAACGCAATGAGTTAGGTCACGGAACCGATCTCCCACCGTTGGCATGAGAGTGTTCGCCGGAGAGGCCTAGGAATCAGCCCCGTCCAATCGCAACTCGTTTTCCTTCAACTGTTTACGAATCTTCCGAACATCCTGCCGCCGGCGTGTTCCTGAGGCGGTGGCGTCAAATATCCCCACCCGACCGGTGACCTCTTCTAAGTTTAGCATTGCAAACACCCGACAGGCGAGGGAATCGCTCTCCAGCCACTCAATTAGCTGATTTACTTCCCCCCGCTCGAATTCATTTCGGGTGCGTCCTATTTGATCGGCACTAAATCCGCAAAGCATGACAAACATGTCTCCTGAGAGTTGTTCCCCGTACTGTTCTTCCAGGGTTTGTCGAATTTGCTCCGCTTCTAGCCGATTGTGGCTCGCAAGCATTCGGAGTTTCTTCAGATTCCTGGCCCAGGAGACCTGCTGAGCTTCATCATCAAATGAACTGATTACCGGATCAGGATGACCAACCGCCAAACTGCAGTGAGCCGCCAACGCCCTAACTTCTTTGTAAAGATCACTATCGACAATGGTACGCAGTTGTGGCCAAACCTCTTCACCAGAAACCACACGCTTGGGCAACTGTGGCGAAGCACGTCGATCCCAAGCGTTATTGTTTATGCCTGAGAGCCATTCAGGATCAGATTCGTAATCTCGCGGGTCGCTCGGTTCGCCTTTAGAAGTTAGTTCCCATTGCTTGGCTTGCGATGCGCGGTAACTACTTCCGTTTGCCTCCCAGGTAACATTCCCACCCTTTGCATGAATACTAGTTTCAAGCTGGGGTGATTGATTCACTAAATCTATCCCTGGCGTAAATGGGCGATGAATTTCAATGGCTAATGGCTCGCCTGCTTCTAAGGTTATCTTGCAAAGCGTGCCATCTATCTCCAACTCAATCAGAGCTGGCTTCTCTTCATCAATGTTTTGCAGCAAGAAGTTTCCATACTCTAAAGCAATTGTAGGAAATTGTTGATCTTGCTTCTCTCTGAGAATCACTTCCGACAGATCGATCAGCTGCAAACGAAGCGAGTCACCAAGATCAATGGGATTCACATAAGTCGGCAAAGATATAATCCGACGATCAAGTTGAATCTCTTCTTTATCCGCTATGCGATGCCAGGTATCGTCGTCATCGGCAATCACCATCAAAGTTGATCCACCACCTCGATACACCAGCTTGATTGGTTTAGTTGCTGGTTCTGGCTCGGTTTCAGGATCTGACTCGACTGCATCGACTGAAGAGTCGCCATCAGCAGAGTCACCAACAACCGCATCGGGATCAACCGAATCGTCACCTTCCGGCTGCATTGGCTGCCCGGTGCTGCTGTCTGGTGGTATTTTGTCTGTAGTATCCGTTGAATTGTCTTCAGGAACGGTTGTCGTGGCGTTTTCAGGTTTACCGTCTTCAGGCAATTCAGAAGGTGATCCATTCGTATCATCCACTTCCATATCAGATTCCGTCGGAGAGGCACCCTCCATAGTCGATGCTGCTGATTCGGTTGGATTTTCGCTTTCTTGTTCATCGCCCGAGTCTTGCGGTTCTATCTTTTCGTTATCAGTGGAGTTGGTACTCTCTTCTTGGTTCTCGTCGCTCTGCTGCTCCACTGCTTGGTCGTCGTTCTTTTGAGCCACCGTATCATTCACTTCACTGCCTGCGCGCCCAAAGACAATCCAAGCGGTTACCGCCAGAAGCAGAAGCGAAGCAATCGCCGGCGCCCAGCGCATCAATTCATTAGTTGAGCCTTTACCGGCTTTCAGATAATCGGGAACCTCAGCTGAATTTGTTGCCAACGGTTCGTCGAGTATCTCTTCAACTTTCGTATCATCAGCTCCCTGCAGCTCTTCTGATTTGCTTTGCAGTAAGGCTTGCAAATTCGCAGGCAACGATTGCATGCGGCGTTGCGTATCGGAATCGACAACAATGTTGCCATCGAGGACTTCCTTCAGAACCCGATGGACAGATGCCGCTTCGGCGAGCAAGACTTCGGATTCCAGACAGGCTCTTTCAAAGTCCGGCACGTTTTCATCCGGTAAAGTGCCATCGAGATACTCTGCCATCGTGTTAGGATCATCGACCGGCCCCAAGCCAAGAATCTCTGGTGCACCAACTTGAGGGCGCCTGACAACGTCGCCCGTTCGGTGGACCAACTCTGAGGCGAGCTCGCTCGACTCGATTTGTGCTTTTAAGTCGGCTTCCTGCTCAGGTGTGAGAACGCCATCCAGATAGGCCAATAAGGTACGGAGTGTGAGTCGCATGTTGCCAATACTCAAGAGATAGTGGACCGATTCGCCCCGCCAAAGCGAGAGCTTCCTAATCCGTTAGTGGCGATTGCGGTCTCAGTCCGTGCAAGAAAATCGGAAAACTGTCAAGAAAAATCGATCGTCACGATTCTAAGCCCATCGCTAGAAAGCCTTAGATTTTCACCAATCGGAACGACCCCAATCGATCAATTCGTGCTCGAATTTTTTTTCTTTTGATATGGTAACGACTTACGTGCAACTGGTCGCCAAATCGTTTTACCAATCGGACCGTCACGATAAAATGCTAGCAGGTCAGGGATCATCGACCTTGCAAAAATTGAATGCTTTACCACGACATAGCCCATGTCACTTCAACACATCCAACTGCATCGACAACGCAAACAGCTTGCGTGTGCTTCACGCGAGGCGGAAGGATATCTCGAGCTTGGTATGTATAAACAGGCTCTTAGTGCACTGCAACGTCGTGGCAAATTAGTGCACGCGAATGCTCATGCTTGCTACCTACTCGGCGAAACCCTGAGAGAAATGTCGCGCTATCGCGATGCGGTCATTCCTTTGGAACGGAGCGTTACTCTCCAACCAGAAGATGTCGATGCGTGGCTCGCCCTTGGTTGGTGCTTCAAGCGAACTGGGGAAATTCATCGCGCTATCGAGGCATTAGAAGCTGGCGTTAATCATTCGCCCGAGTCCTCGGTACTACGATATAACTTAGCCTGTTACTACAGCCTTGCTGGTCGTCGTCTTGATTCGCTTCGCCAACTGAAAAGTGCTTTTGATATCGATCCCTCGTTAGCACTGCTAGTCGAAGAAGAAGATGACTTTCTTCCTATGCGAAACGACATCGGTTTCCGCATGTTACTGCAAGCCTTTATCGCCTAGCCCCACGTGGTACAAAAAGAAACGGAGCCGTCAGCCTGGGCCGACGAACTCCGTTCTCTAAAGGGGGGATCGTATTGCTCACCCTAAGGGGTAAGCGATGTCTCCGTTCTTAGAACTTGTACTCAACACCGGTTTGAAGGCCGTGCAAGAAGAGCGAGCCATTCGTATCGATGTGGCCTGCAAGTTCTGGGTTTGTAAAGTTCAGGTACTGGTCACCCGATAGGGCAACTCCCGAAAGAGCAATGATTCGGTAAGCAGCCGTTAGGCGACAGTTGCAGCTGACTTGGTAACCAACACCGGTGCGAAGTTCACCAAGGAAAGCAACTTCAGTCTTATTGGCGTTAACAACCGCATCCGAACCATCACTTACAAAGCGAACGGTACCACCACCGCTGCTGTAAACTCGGTTGTAGACGTCAGCTTGGTTGCCATAGACACCAAAGTTCGAATCGGCGAAGAAGTTCCACTTGCAACCGACCAACCAGTTCATGCTGCAACCAAGCTGAAAACCAATCAGCTCATTGTCTACTTGGATATCGTCAAAGAAGACGTTGTCGTCACCTTGTGGGAATCCATAGTAGTCTGTTGGTTCACCCGCGTTTGGATCTCCTGCACCATCAACCGTTGTGAAAGCAAAGGCACTTTCAAGGTTGTCATCGATCTTCATGTAACGGACACCAAGCAAACCATTAATAAAGAAGCGGCGTGGCATGCGTTGCTTCGCACAAGGATTGCAACCAGTGTCACAGTAACCTGTTCCGCAGCCGGTGCCGCACGATGATGCTCCGCCAAAGCAGTTTGACTCAACGGGGCAACCAAAGCGCCAGAAATTTAGTTCTAGGTTCTGAACTTCAAATGACTGACGAACACGAACTCCAAGAAGACGGACGTCGTTTGGAGCACCGTTTTCAATTGGGACTTGATAATCGGCATAGTCGTTCAATGGACGATAAGCGTAGGTACCACCACCTGCACCGTCACGGTCATACTCAAGGCCAGCATAATTACGCATGCCGTAGATGCGGTAGTTGTTGCCAGCGCCAACGGTGCCACTGTAAAGGCTTGAAGCCATGGCATCGCTTTCATCCAGCGCCCAGTAGCCAATCTCCCAAGCAAACGGTTGATAACAGCCGCAGTTGCTTCCACCGAAAGTGCTACCGAAACGAATCTCAGCACCGAAGTCGGGATCGAAATCAGCATCCGACGTGAACAAGAAGCTATCTGAACCACCTGCTGGGTAGTAAGGCGTCGTAATGGCGGTAGTATCAGGAACTGCGACAGCAATCGGAGTTTTGTCCGCATCGCCACGTGCCATGTAGAGGCCATAGACTCCTACAAACCATTGACGCTTCGGACGAGCGGGAGCACAACCTACGTCGCACGCAGGAGCACATGACTGATAACTAACGCCGCAATCACCCGTTGCACATCCCGTAGGAGCAGATACGTAAGAGTCCCAAGCCGTAGTTGCTTGAGCTCCACCCTGACAACCGCAATCGCTGTTAACCGCCGACGCGGAATAGCTGCTCACGGCAGGTGTTGGAACATGTTGAGGCTGAGGCTCAATAGTAGGTGCCGCATGTTGAATGGATGGTGCTCCGGATGGAATTAGCTCAGAAGTCGGAGCTTGGGTCTCCATGGCAACTCGGTATTGAGGAGCTGCGGCGGGAGCATATTTTGGTGCTGCTGCCACAGGCTGGCCTGGCACGCGTGGTTGCGTATAAGTTGGCTGATTGTAGGCCTGCGGTGCTTGTGTGTATGCCGGCTGTGGCTGAGTATAATTTTGTGGCTGGGTATAGGTCGGTTGAGATTGAACAACCGGTGCCTGCACGACGGGAGCCTGAACAGCAGGAGCCTGTGCTACGTGAGCAACTTGTGGTTGCTGTTGATAGATGGGTGATTGTTGCGAAGGCTGATAAGCCATTTGCGTGCGAGGAGCATAGGTCGGCGCTGAAACAACTTGTGCGTTTACTTCAGCTAGGGTCATACTAGCCAAGGTGATGCTCAACACCCCCGCCAATTGACGCTTCGAAAAAGCCAGTATGGTCATTACAAATCCCTCGTAATATTGAGTGAACCCAATCGATGGGCACTTGCCCCGCCTCTTCCCTAAGGCACTCTGTCTAGTGGGCACTGTTTTCATCAAGCAAACAGCAAAGCTTGGTATGCCTTGCAAGTACTTATAACAGCAAGATCCCCACGGGATACACATCTTGCCCACGCCTATCATTCGGCATTCGAACCATGGTATCCGTGGCAATAACCGCATAACCAGAACAGATGGTAGGCACTGCCGGAAGAGTTTTCGGCACATTCAAACAAGAGACCGAATTCGCAAAGCTTTCTGTAACCCACAAAGTTTAACAGCGCCGGACTAAGATTCCACTTACTCGCTGTATCTCACAGGCGGTTTCAAGAAGGCTGATACCAGCAAGAACACGTGGAATTGGCATGCCTGTCGATTCGACTAAGGTTTCAATCGAGATTGGTTCCTGAGGAATCGCATTCCATAGCGTTTGCTCGTCAGGCGAACGATCTCGGGTTGAAACAACGGGCTGTGGTGTTGCGACTTGACGGTGCGAAACGGTCGGGGGCTGATCTTCTAGCTCTTCGAGAATGTCTTCAACCGAGATGACCAACTTCGCTCCTTCTTGTAACAGTCGACAGCACCCTAGCGACTGAGGACTATCAACCGGTCCGGGTACGGCAAATGCATCCCTTCCCTGTTCGGCAGCATGCCTGGCAGTAATCAGAGCCCCCGACCGTTCTGCTGCCTCGATTACCACGACTCCCAGTGAAAGCCCACTAATAATTCGGTTGCGCTGCGGAAACGATCCACTCATGGGTGGCATGTGGGGAGGTGACTCAGCTAGGACAGCTCCTTGTTTGGCGATTTCGTCCGCTAGCGGTCGATGCTCAGGGGGGTAGAGCTTCATCAACCCACCACCGAGAACCGCAATGGTTCTCCCTCCCTCCTCGAGCGCCGCACGATGTGCAGCCCCGTCAATTCCACGAGCCAAGCCACTTACTACCGTTATGCCTGCACGTACCAAGCCACGAGCGAGACTCTCTGCTTGCCGAATGCCATACCGTGTAGCACGACGAGTGCCCACAATCGCAACCGCTCGCTGATCCGATGCTTGTATTTCACCTTGGTAATAAAGTACCGAGGGAGGATCGTAGATCTCTTTCAGTAAACTCGGGTACTGGGGTTCGCTAATCAATAAGGGACGGATGCCATGATGTTCAGCCTCCTGCAACAGCCTGGCGACTTCCTCTTTCGACGGAGCAGCGTGAATCGCCTTAACGATTTTTGGCCCTACGCCTTTGACAGACATAAGCGCGTGCGTGTCGCATTTGAGAATTGTCTCTGCTTCGCCAAAAGTATCCATCAACCGCTTGCGAATGAGCGGCCCCACGCCTGGAACTGACGAAAGTCGAACTTCGCTCAATGCTGTATTGGTTAAATCCGACTTGGCAGGAATCAACATAGAAACGATCAAATGCTTGACGAAACAAACGGGCCTGACGCGAATCTAACTCTTAGAATCCTTGATGGCTACTTAAAGAAATCGAAAAAGGTTGAAGAAACCTTTTGCAATAGTGTGAGTACACCCAAGGAATTAGTACGCATCACCTAAACACAGACGCCTGACTTGTGGACATAGTACACAAGCTGCGAAATCGTCTTGGCTTGCATCTTTCGCATGATCTTCGATCGGCGAAGCTCGACTGTACGCAAACCAATACCAAGTAACTGTGCGATTTGCTTGTTCGCACTCCCTTCCAGCATTTTACGCAAGACTTCGATTTCTGAGTTCGTTAGCGTGCAGTAGTTCTGGAAGTGGGTTATCTCTTGTCGGATGTTAGCGCGCCGTTCTGAAACGGATTGAATCAGCCACCCGATCTCTTCTCGGACCTGATCCTGGCTTGCGGGAAGTCCAAAGAATGCTTTTGCCCCATGTTGAATAAGCTTGGATGCCAACTTCAAATTGAGCGTCGCACTCCCCACGGTCAGCGTGGCGCGAGGACAGACGGTTCGATAGCGTTCAAGAACTCGATTATTGAGAATCGATTCCGCATCGCCGGCGAAGCATACAAACTCTGATGTCCGTGCATCGCTAAATGCACCAGCGTCGGTTGGATTGTAGTGCGACTGCCGAACATTGCATCCCATGCTACGTAGCAAGTTCAGTAGTCCATCAACGGAGGTGTGATCAAAAGAAATCACATCAACCAATAAGGGAGTTGGAACCAACTCAGAACGACTCTGTGATGACTCAGAATAGGCAGCATCCTCCACATTATGAGAAGTGTGATGAAGCAAAGATGCTTTTTCTATCAAGTTATTAGATTCAGGTGAGCTCATGGAATAGGAGCATTTAAACCTTCAGACAATCCGAATTTAAGTACAAACATGAGGTGACAATTCACTGAATCGTCTTGTTATGCTTGAAATCTTTATCCACAAAAAGCACAAGTACTCTTGGTCGTTTTAAGTAATCCCTAAGGAAGGGATACGTAAATTCCGCAACTGTTTATGCAATTACATCTAAGCAATTATCAGAACAGAAGTTAACTTCAGAGCTCAGAGCAGAGTCGTTATAATTCCAGGAAAAGGGATTGGCGAAGATTTTCAATTTGCTGAAGTAAGTATTCCGTGGCTGCGGCCAACCGCTTTAGCCCTTTGACATAAGCACAACCTGCAATCTTTGCGAGTCATACGTTACGCCGGCTATTGGTTGTCAGTAATTCCCTACCGACATGTTTGTGCCCAAAGAGGGCAATCTTCTCATCGTCTGAAAATGTCAGAACCCTATATTCTTTAGGGTTAAGCACTGAATTGAATTTTCAACACAGTCTACACGATGAATGATAATCATATTAAGACTATCGTGTCTGTTCTATAGCAAAAAGTATATCACTTTCTGGGGGGCTCGCAACAAGATCGACGTGCCCAATCTTCGTTGGAAGTATAAATTGCAATTGCCCTGCTTTAACTTTCTTATCATGCCACATCAATTTAAGCAGTTCATCCGAATCGATTCCTTCGGGTAACGACGTTACCAATCCGAGTTTCTCAATTAACTGTAGCTGACGCTGAGTACAATCGGCAGTTACTCTGCCCATCTTCTCAGCCAAACGTGATGCACAGAGCATACCAATCGCCACCCCTTCACCGTGCAATAAAGTCGCATAATTGGTTGCCGCTTCGATGGCATGACAGAAAGTATGCCCATAATTCAGAATCGCACGCCGGCCAGATTCTTCGCGTTCGTCCTCTTCAACCACATCAGCCTTCAAACGGCAACAACGATTCACGATATATTCAAGCGTTTGCTCGTCACGGTCATTAATGAGGTCAACGTGGTATTCTAGGTAGGTGAAAAATTCCTCATCCATAATCACGCCGTATTTGACAACTTCACCCAATCCGGCACGGTACTCACGGTCTGGCAAACTTCGTAAAGCGGCAATATCGATTAGCACTCCTTCCGGCTGCCAGAAAGCGCCGACCATGTTCTTAGCGCCGTCGAGATTAATGCCAACCTTGCCGCCAACTGAACTATCTACCTGGGCAAGCAAGGTTGTCGGAGCTTGAAAGAAACGCAAACCACGTGCAAACGTAGCAGCAATAAATCCAGCAAGGTCACCAACCACACCGCCGCCCACAGCAAGCACCACGGTTTGCCTATCGCAACCTTCATTGATCATGGTTTGCCAAAGGTCGGATGCTACATCGGTCGACTTGCTTGTCTCGCCAGCTTCGACAACGATTACCTGCGTTTCTATTCCAGCATCGACGAAACGATCGGCAATCGCATCGGCATAGAGCTCGTCAACGTTTTCATCGGTGATGACGGCCAGGTGCTCCGCCCCACCACGTTCGTTAACGAAGTCTACGATCTGTTCAAACATTCCCGTACCAATGTGTATGTCGTAGCTACGGTCGGCCAAAGCAACGTGAACGGAACTCGATTCGTTTTGCATGGAAGCTCTATCTTGTCGATGATGAATATATGCTTGAAGTGCTAGCACAACTGGAACCCAGGATTATAGCGTGAATTCAGCAGTAAGACTCCCCTCCATCGCCGTGAATCCGCAAAGCGATAGTTGCTCTGGGAGCAGGTCTCGATTCTTACTACAGTCAGCTACTCAAACCCCCATTGAGACCAGCCATCAGACACCCTTGTGAAGCGCAATGCGATCCCTAGCTGTAATCAATCAAAAAGGTGGAGTCGGAAAAACCACCACTGCCGTGAATCTTGCTGCTGGACTAGCACGCGAGGGGCTAAGAGTTGGTCTGGTTGATCTCGATCCCCAGTCACATGCCTCGCTGCATCTGGGCATCGATCCTCGTCACACGCTGCCTACCACATATGATCTATTGACCAGTAGCGTCAACATAGAACAGGTTTGGCAACCTTGTGATGAAAATCTGTTGATAGCACCGGCTCATATTGATTTGGCAGCCGCAGAAGTGGAGCTGGCCGGCACCGTTGGGCGTGAGATGATACTGCGTGATCATCTTGCAGAGATGCCCAACGAGTTTGATTACTTAATTGTTGATTGCCCACCTTCGCTCAGCGTACTGACACTTAACGCTTTGACTGCGGTGCATGATGTCCTACTGCCGCTTCAGCCTCATTACTTGGCTTTACATGGTCTAAGCAAACTGATGCAAACCATTGAATTGGTCTCAAAGCGACTGAACCCCGATCTAAGGATGGCCGGCGTCGTGCTTTGTCTCTACGAGTCGGGCACTCGACTAGCCGCCGAAGTCGCAGCCGACGTGGAAACGTACTTCTCGCAACTTCGAAATCAGGGGCCCCGTTGGAGCCAAGCTCGCATGTTCGAGAGCCGTATTCGCAGGAACATTCGACTTGCCGAAGCCCCCAGCTACGGGCAATCGATCTTCTCTTACGACAACTCATGCAATGGTGCGGATGATTACCGCCAGCTTTGCACGGAGATTCTTGCCTTCTACGCCGAACGGCAGTTCTTGCTAGCTTCGTAAGCGGTGCTTCTTTAGAGAATCGCGCACTTATCGTTCAGCTGCATCCCATTCCCCCTTCAGAACGAACTTCTAGGTGACCCACTACTTTGTGATCTATTTCACAAAGTGAACTCTAGTAAGCATTTAGGTGCGGAACCAAACTGCTTTTCGTGGTGTCTATTAACCAGACAGATGAGGGCAAAAGCCTTGACTGATCAATTCTGGGTGACTCAAAATCGAACAATTGTCTCGATCTGAGATACTGCTAATGTCAGTCTGATTACAACGAAGTGATAGATATGACACAGATGGCAGTAATAAATCATGCTATCAAAAAGTGAACAAAAAACCACTTATTCAGCGTATAACACTTTCAAATAAGGACTTACAAAGAAGAGAGTCTGTGTGTTTGAATCGATTATCCGATTTTTGGCATGCCGATTGCCCTAATACAAACCAGCCCTGCGAATCGCCACCACGGACGCCAACCGGCAAACCCGCAGGTTTTTTCCTTCGACACCAAGGAAGTCACACGAGCAGTATTCGTGGGGAGTTGAAGGCAACCTAATCCGACGCTTGGGAGGAACGGAAACTTTCCCAGCTGCGTCAGACGCTCCAAGAGAGGAGTTTGAGATTATGAACAAATTAAACAGGGAAGCTGACACCACCAAACTCGCAGATATGACTGACGAGCAATTGGTGCTATTACATCAGGAGCACAATGCGGCTGCTGAATCAGACACCGAGAGCGGTAAGCACAATCCTTACCTTTCAGAGCTCATTAAACGCTACGAGCGTGAGCTATATAGTTTCTTAAAGCGTTACCTTGGTGACGCAACGCTAGCCGAAGATGCTTTCCAAGCTACCTTCCTGCAGGTCCATTTAAAGAGTCACCTGTTTGATGCTAGCCGAAAGTTCCGTCCATGGCTTTACACGGTCGCTACCAACCGTGCTATCGACATGCAACGTCGTAATAAACGCCATAAGGCTGTTAGTTTGGACCAATCGACCCGAGCAGAACAGTCGGAAATTGGCACCATTGCTAACCTACTTCCTTCTACCGAAGCAGGACCAAGCGAACGCTTTGAGTCTGCCGAGCGTAGTGAATGGGTACGACGAGCCGTTGATTCGTTGCCTGAACCACTTCAAGCAGCCGTCAACTTGGTTTACTTCCAAGGCCTCAAATACCGTGAGGCTGCGGCAGAGCTTCGCATCCCGGTTGGGACCGTGAAGAGTCGTCTCCACTCGGCAGTGGGGCGTTTAGGCCAGGAGTGGGATGGTTCCAATCCCTACAAATAGACCTATGGGTAATCTTAGCTCTATCGTTTGCGATCAGTAACGAGCTAGGCTGGCACATTGCCCCATAGCCGAAGTATCATTGAGCGTGCCCCGGCACTTCTGTCTAATCCAGGGGGACAGAAGAGTCGGGGCCTCCCTATTGGCTCGCGACTTCGGTTTGATGTGTAACGAAGAAGAAGAACTGATCCGCTATCACTTTGGTGACATGTCCGATGAAGAATCGGCCTTGTTTCGCCAACGTCTGGAGCAAGACTCACAACTAGCCGAACGGCTACGCAAGCTCGAAGAGTGCTTGGCGAAATGTGACCAAGATCAGGCCGAAGAGGCTCCCCAAGGGCTTGCTGATCGTACGACCGATTCGGTCAGCGACGTAACCTTAGCAGATCTTAAAGCTGCCGAGGATTGTTACAAACACCGCCAAGATGCTGGTTGCGTAAGTGCCTGTCGCTTCTCAATGGTGGATGGAAGTCTTGCCGTTTTTTCTTTCTTGCTCATGGGATTGATCGTCGCTCCCGCAATCTACCAAATGAATTGCTCTTCGCGGAAGGCTATCTGCATGAATGGCTTGCGCCAAATTGGCCAAGCGATGCAAGATTTCTCTGAAGAGAACAAAAGGTACTTCCCGAAGGTCGGACCGAATCAAAATGCCGGCATGTTTACCCTTGCACTGGCGGACGGTGGTTATCTTGAAAGAGATTCCTTCAAAGAGATGCTCATCTGCCCAGATTCAGAATTAGCCAACAAGGTTACGGCTAAGAAAGCAAGGATTTGGGTACCGACGCTCATCGAATTTTTATCCACACCATGTCTTGTAAGCCAAAACGCAAAGCCCTTTATGTCTGGAAGCTATGCCTATCGCATTGGCTACATTCAGAATCAAAAATATAAATACAACAAGGATAAGCGGAGCGCTAAAGCTCCGCTTATGAGCGATGCCCCCTCATCAAGCTGTGCCAAGAATGGAAGCACTAGTCACGGCAAAAATAGACAAAACGTCTTGTTCGAAGATGGGCATGTCAAATTCCTAAAGTGCAACAAAGTTCCCTGCTTCAATGACAACTTATTTGTTAACAATAAGGGTGAAGCTGAAGCGGGTAAGAAGTGGAATGACACTGTCCTCGTTCGCAGCGAGACCGTCCCTTGGCCCGACTGGTGTTCCAGCCTTTCTGACAATATTGCCTCAAAGTAGCTCTCACCTCTTCTCGGGAACCAGCCTCTTTGGTCCCATCCCGCTTTGGCAACACGTTGCCTTCTAGCGAAAACGCTGCGTATCGATGATGTCTTTTTGCATCATCTCATCTCGATGCAGACCTTCATCCCAGGGAGTCAAATCTGACTAATCCCTTTATTTCTAAGGTGTATAGCTCGGAAGCTGACAAACGCGGGCCCAATTGGCATCCCGATTGCCTCAGTCCATTCTGTCGTCGGCTCCCTTCCCAACCAACCGGCGACTGCAATCTGCCGCTCAAGCCTTAGTCCCCTCAGGCTTGAGTCGGCTTGATTGCCTTACCTGCTCACTCAACTTCGCGTTTATTATTCTCTGCCAGCTATGCACTCCCGTGATCTCCTTGAACAAGCTGGCCTCATCGCGTTTCAAAGCGATGCGCTCATTCGATCCACCGATAATTTAAATGACGATGCGGTTGCCGAGTATTGGATATCGACCCGCTGCCTACTAGACCATTGGGGAAGAAAACTCCGCAAGCTTTCTGATACCCAAACGATAAACGAACTCAATGAGAAAGAACCGCTCCTCTCGCTGAGTGAAGAGATACTTCAGACGGGTGTCTTGATTCGAATCTTAACCGGCATCTGCGCGGCACACGATCGATATCATCATCGCGAAGAAGCCGAGTCGATTGCAGCTAACTTACTTCATGGATATCGCGAGGCAGAGCATCGACTTCGACGTCTGACGACCGCCTGGTGGGCACCTCGGTCCGATAAACAGATGCATGTGCGTTCGCTCCGCAGGCAGACTGAATATTGGAGCGATATTTTTCTCTCATACATCAGCATGACGGTCAACGTCAACCATCTTTGCTATAGCGAAAGCCGTCTCCACGAATTTGCCTACGACGCCCGAATGCACCAAGGCCGTCATGCCAACCAAGCATGGCAACTTCTGTCCGTCTCACTCCGTTCTACATTCGGAAAAAACCATTCGACCAACTGCGACATCGACCTCAACCGACGAATCAGCAACGCCCTCTTTGGACTTTTCGATGCAGAAATCTTCGATAGCTTTGGTCTTCTAAAGTCACCTGCCATGCTGCGAGCCGAACATAAGACGATCGAGTCATTTGGCAAGATTGAACAGCTCTTAGCCGAAGAAGCCAAAGTCGGCCAGCGAATCGATTGGTGTAAATTTAATCGGTAAAAAACAGCTGATATACGGCTATACATCCTACGTCGCTGCTTCAGCACGGCGTTGTTCACGTTGAGCCACCCGTTCGCGGATCTCTTCGATATCATCATCCGGGGTGGCGGAGATTAGCTTCTTCGTATAGTCCTCGTGCGGATTTGTATAGATGTTATCCGACGGGCCGAATTCGACGATCTTGCCGCCGTTCATCACGGCCATCATGTCAGCCATGAATTTCACGACCGACAAGTCGTGACTAATGAAGATGTAAGTCAGGCCGCGTTTCTCTTGCAGCTCTTTCAGCAAGTTGAGCACCTGGGCTTGTACGGAAACGTCAAGCGCTGAGACAGACTCGTCACAAACAATGAATTCTGGCTCAACCGCCAAAGCGCGAGCGATGCAAATACGCTGACGCTGACCGCCGGAGAACTCATGAGGATAGCGACGCAGGTGTTGACCGCCGAGGCCAACCTCTTCCAGCAACTGAGCCGCCATCTCGCGGCGTTCGTTCTTGTTGCTGCCAATGCCGTGCACGCGCATCGGCTCGACAATGGTTGATTCGACGGTCATCCGTGGATTTAGCGAACCGTAAGGGTCTTGGAAGATGATCTGTAGCTTACTGCGCAGAGCTCGTAGTTCGCGCCGGCTAAGCCCTGACATCGGCTGCCCGTTGAAGCTAACTTCGCCGGCGGTTGGCTCAATTAAGCGAAGAATCGCACGGCCAGTGGTAGTTTTCCCACAGCCCGACTCACCCACGAGGCCAAGCGTTTGGCCGCGGTAAATCTTGAACGAGATACCATCGACCGCTCGGACATGATCGACGACGCGTGAAAGGATTCCCTTCCGCACCGGGAAGTGAATCTTCAGGTCATTTACCTCCAAGATAGGCTTTTCACCCTCTTCGACCGATTTTGAATCGTCCGAGTGATGCCCCTCTTCCCAAGGGTGCCCCATGGCGGCGAGCTCACTCTTCGGATGCAACAGCCGACCTCGGCCGTGAGTTTGCATGCTCTGAATTTGCTCGTCGGTCAGTTTCTTTTCAATAAGCTCGACCTTGTCCCCCTCGCGTTTGACTTCCATAAAGTCATCAACAGTCGGCAGCAAGCGGAACTTGGTATCAAGCCGTGGCCGACAGGCTAACAAGCCTTTGGTGTAAGGGTGCTTCGGTTCGGTAAAGATATTGAGCACCGATCCATACTCAACCATGTTGCCGCGATACATGACGAGCACGTCATCGGCAATTTCGGCAATGACGCCAAGATCATGCGTAATGAATAAGATCGACATGCCGCGTGTATCGCGAAGTCGACGAAGAATGTCGAGAATCTGTGATTGAATCGTAACGTCGAGCGCTGTGGTTGGTTCATCGGCAATCAGCAACTCGGGGTCACAGCAAAGTGCCATGGCGATCATCACTCGTTGCTTTTGACCACCCGACATTTGGTGTGGATAGCTATCGACACGTTGTGCCGGGTTGGGGATGCCAACTTCGTCAAACAGTTCAATCGTTCGCTGGCGTGCTTCCGCTCGCGTCATGTTTTGATGAAGCTGAAGTGCTTCCATGACTTGGTACCCGACCGTGTATACCGGATTAAGTGAAGTCATCGGCTCTTGGAAGATCATGCTGACTTGTGATCCGCGTATCTTGCGCATCTCCGGCTCAGGCATTTGCACTAAGTCTTTGCCAAGCAGTGAGATCTTTCCTGAGTCAATCTTCGCGGTCGAGGCGAGCAGTTGCATGACTGAGAGCGACGTGACACTCTTGCCCGACCCACTCTCGCCAACAATGCCAAGCGTGCGGCCTTTCTCAACGCGGAATGAAATTCCATCGACCGCTTCAACCACGCCATCTCCGGTGTAAAAATTCGTATGGAGGTTTTCGATATCTATTACAGGCGTCGTCATGGCGACATTTACTCGTTTGTCGTGTTTGTTTATTCGTCGGCGTTCAGCCGTGGGTCGGTCGCTTCTTGTAAACCTTCACCAATCAGATTGTAAGCTAAAACGGTGAAGAAAATCGCTAGGCCTGGGAACAAAATTAGCCACCACATCTGGGTGTTGGTTCGACCGGCATTGAGTAAGGTTCCCCAACTTGGATTCGGCGGCGGAGCTCCAAAACCAAGAAAGCTCAATGCGCTTTCGGTCAAAATGGCCGAGGCAATCCCAAAGGTAATTGGCACCAGGACAGGAGCCATCGCATTGCGGAAGACGTGGCGGAACATGATTGCCATTCGGCCAACCCCCACAGCTCGGGCCGCTGCGACGTAGTCCATTTCCTTCAGTCGGAGGAACTCAGCCCGAGTCAGGCGGGCAATGCCAGTCCAACTAGTACAGCCAAGCACGGCCATCAAGTGCCAGATGGTGGGCTGTTCAATGATTGCAATAAGCGCCAGGATCAACACGAGCGACGGGATACACATCACGACTTCGATGAGTCGACTCAAAAGCATATCGACCCAACCACCGAAGTATCCTGCAAACGATCCGACAAGGATTCCGATAAACGACGCGATCCCCATCGAGACGAATCCAACTACCAGAGCGGTTCGCGTTCCATGGACCATCTGTGCAAAGACATCAACGCCCGCTTGGTTGGTACCAAAGAAGTTTCGTTTGCTTGGTTTCCCTTTGTCACGTGTTGGATTGGAAACGGTTCGCCAATCAGGTTCGGCATCCTTGGACTGGTTCTTAACTTCATCAGGAACAGTCCACTCGTTCTTACGCACCCGGCGAATGGGGTCTTGGTAAACCAATGGCCAGACTGCCCAACTGTCCGGATCTTTCTTATCAAGGTTTCTAGGATAAATATTACGGAACTTGTCACCACTCGTTTTGAAGATGACATTCTCCCACGAAGAGTTGAAGTACCCAAACGCAGGGAAATAGTACGAGCCTTTGTAGTAACAAACGATTGGTTTGGTGCCCACGATGAGTGGCGAGCAGATTGCCATGATTCCCATGAGGACGACATAGCAAAGCGCAATCACTGAAAGCCGGCGTTTCATAAAACGACGGCGTACCTGACTCCAAAAGCCTCGGGAAGGCTTGGCGATGTCTTCGGCGGGTTGTTTCTCTTCAGTCATTGCTGCTTAGTTGTAACTGACCCGTGGATCCACCACGGCGTAAAGGATGTCGGCAAGTAGTTGGCCTAGGAGCGTTAGGACGCTGAACATGAGCATCAGCCCCATCAGGGTTGGATAGTCTCTTTCACGAATCGATTCGAAGAAGAGCATCCCCATCCCAGGCCAAGAGAAAATGTATTCAAGAATAATTGCACCGGAAAGCAACGCAGGAAGCGTGAGGCCAATCATCGTCACAAGCGGAATCAAAGTATTTCTAAAAGCATGGCGGAAGAGTACCGCCAGCGGTCCGACTCCTTTTGCTTTGGCAGTTCGGATGTAATCCTGGCGAATCACTTCTTGCAAGTTGGCGCGTACAAAACGGCTATAGTAGGCAAGACTTCCATAGGTGTAACAAATCACAGGAAGGATCGAATGCCAAAAGAGGTCAGCCACCTTTCCAAAGAAAGAAAGATCCTCGTAGTTATCACTAACAATCCCAGCCAGGGGTAATAGGTTGAGATTAACTGCAAACACAATCTGTAGCATCAAAGCTGCTACAAATGAGGGCAATGAATAAAGCATGTAAAGAACCGTGCTCATTGCCCGTTCGTCCGGCTTGCCATTCCGCGAAGAGGCATAGAGTCCCATTGGAATAGAAAACAAGTAGGTCAAAATAAGCGAAGTGACCGAGAGCAATAAGGTTGGCGGAATACGAACCTTGATCTCGTCATAAACAGGTACGTTTCGCGACAGTGAAATGCCCAAGTCTCCTTGGAGCGTATTGCCAAGCCAATCAAAGTAGGCGGTGTACCATGGTTTATCGAGGCCGAACATGACTCGCATGCGTTCGATATCCTCAACGCGCATTTCGCCGTCAGGACCCATGTTCTCTAGCTGCACCAGCAAGGGATCCCCCGGCATAAGACGGATCAAGCCGTATACGACAAACGTGATTAGCAGCAGCGTTACCACTGCTAACAACAATCGTCGTATTAGATAATCAATCATACCGGTCGGTGCTCTCTTCCCTGGTGCCTCTTGTTATCATACCGTTTGGCTTGTTAGTTATCGGCTGGCATCCAAAGCGAGCTAATACCAGGGGCATAACTATACGGTCCACGAGGACTGAAACGATAACCGCGAAGCTTCTTGTTGAATCCGTAGAATGAGCTTCGGTTGTAGAGAAACAGGTAGGGTTGATCTTCAAAGATGAGCTTAAAGATCTCACCATACATTTGAGCACGTTTGTCGCGATCGAACTCTTTCTCGGCAAGCTCAAAGAGCTCATCAACGCGTGCATTCGAATAGCTACCATAATTGCGATTCTCACCCGTTCCAAAAATGTTCTGGTTGGTATAAGGATCAGCGCCGGTTCCCCAACCCGACATCATCGCTTGATAGTTTTTCTTGAAAGCACGTTCCTGGAAGACCGCTGCTTCGATTGGTGTGATCTTGCAGCGGATTCCAATGCTATCTAAATCTTCACGGAAGAGGTTGCAGATCGCGATACGGTCTGGCTTGTTGCTCACAAGCAATGAAAACTCAAACGGAACCAGCTTGCCGTTAATTCTTTTATCACGAATGCCATCCCCATCCGAATCATCCCAGCCGGCCTCGTCGAGGAGTTCCTCCGCAATATCGAGGTCGTATCCATAAAGTGGATCGGCATCTTCAGGGAACATCCAGGAGTCTGGATGGAACATCCCGTGACAGCGTTGGAAAAGACCATAGCAGAGGTCATCGATCATCTCATCATAGTTCATAGCATGGGCGAGCGCCTTTCGGACGCGAACATCCTGGAACATTGGTTCCTTCAAGTTCCAGCCGATGAAGAAGAAAGTCCACTCAGGCCCACGGACTTTTGTGTTGGTTTTATAGAATCGATCATCGCCAGTTTGCGTCAACCATTGCTCGGCGCCGATCAGGGTCTCGTGAATATCGCCTGTCTTGAGAGTTAACAAAGAAGTGTTCGCGTCTTCAATAATTCGGAAACGGATCGTTTCAAAGAAAGGCTTTTCACGAACTGGCTCACCTTCGTGCATATAATAAGATTCCCGTCGTCTAAGAACGATCTCGCGACCACGTTTACGACTTGCGATTTCGTAAGGGCCTCCGGTTACAGGATTTTTTTCCGCCTCAATATGATGTGGACTTTTGCGGAGCGTCGGGTCATCGAATATCGATTCGCTGTAGATATGCTTAGGAATGAGCGGGAAGTTAAGATTCCATACGGTGACCGCTGATGGCTCTTTGTGGAAATAGACTAGCGTATGGTCATCGTAGGCTTCGATCCAAGCAAGTTGGTCGGTTCCTTGACGGACAGCAGGGACAGGTACCTGCGAACTTAAAATCGTTTTGTAGGAAAAGACAACATCATGCGCCGTAAGAGGCTCGCCATCAGACCAAGTTAAATCATTTCGCAAAATGACTTTGTCATACTTGCGATCCTTACTTGTCTGCCAGGAAACAACGTAGTCCTTCAAGGCAAAAGGATTCATCTTCCAGTCGTAAGAAAAAATTCCTGCACCCACAATTGAAGAAAGCTCTTGTTCCGACACACTACTAGCAAGCAAGGGATTCATTGCTCGCAGGTCTTGTTGGAATGATCGATTGAGCACAGCACCAAAGTCGACGCCTGCGCCTGATTCATCGGGGACAACTGAGAGAGCACTCAATATTTTTTCATTCGATTCATCCGAATCATTTTTAAGGCTCAATGCCTGTTGTACTGAGACAATAGCGGGCTCTTGTTTCTTTTGCTCACGAAGTAAAGTCAAGGGATCTACGACGGGGCTATCGACCCATTCGACTTCAGCCTCAAGTTCTTCCAGTGTTGGTGGATCGAAGGGATCAATCAGATCGCCAAGCACAAAAGGAGCGTTGGGGTCAAAACTGACGGAGGAAACTTCCTCGGTATTATCCCCACTCGCGTTTTCTGAACCGTCTGCTGCAGGTTCACCCTGCTTGCTGGAGCCGCCTTCAGCCGGATCATCCGAGGCTAGTTCTTGAAGCGGAGCTTCTTCTATCGGAGCTTTATCTTGAATAGGCACCGAGCTCGGACTTCCACACCCAAGGCAAAACCAGCCAAGACTGATAGCAATTAGAGAAAGGTAAATATGATTAAGTGGATTAGCAAATGGTTGATTTGTCATCATCTGGCGTATCAATGAAGGATGCCTGTTCGCTAAGAGACACGCGAGTCTCAAGCTAGGCAATCTAGCACGCCTTTTCCGATGGGGTCAACGAGAGTTTGCCCCAGATAGGCAAAGATTGGGAATCCAGACGCCGATTGTTGTCCGACTTGCAAGCTGATCAGTCGGTATCCGTGAAATAAGTGAAATCTCGTAGCATGAGATCCTCAATCTCTAAATGCGGAAGCACCCGATGCAAACGAATTTTCATGCGACGTTTTAGCTTTGCTAACGATGGTTCTTGAAAATCATGTGTTTCTGAAAGCCGAATGGCAATGATCACCTGATCTCGGATTCGCTTGACAGAGTTTTCGTAAACTCGCATGAACTGATTTTCGTTCTCTTGCTTTACCTCAGCAAAGAGCGTGAAGCTGATACGCAGTTTAACGCCTTCCGACGAACGAACATCACGATAATGGAAGTCGCCTAGCTCGATTCCAATTGGCTCAACTTCCACCTCTGATTCTACGACTTCTTCCTCAGATTCTTCAACGACGGATGTCTGCCGAGATCCAGATTGAGCAAAGCTTGGTTCACAAAGCAATGTCAACAACAAGGCTAAAAAGCCATACCGTATGCCTGATAGAAAACTTGTGGGGAGGGATATATTTTTCATCAAAGCAGTTCTTTCACAATTCGGGGGGCAATCAATTGCTGCAGTGCAGGACCGCCAAGGTAAGGCTGTATAGCATCCAACAAATGCGCTTTGAGAGTTGTCCAATCCGATTCAACAATATCGTTCGGCGTCGTATTGCGACAGACACGCATCACTTCGTCACGAATTTTTCCTGCGTGCCGCTCTAGCAGCCGGTCAAAGTTACTCTCTTCATTAGGATGGATGATGGCTACAAGATCAAAGTTTATTTGAACTCGATTATCGACTTCGATATCTTGGGTCGTGTTGTCGAGCACCAATGGTACTGGGACCATGAACGTACCGACGGTCTTTTCGACCAAATCTTTATCGGTGGGTAAGCGTTCAATGTATTCAAATGAGATCGGTTCCGTACCGCCCCCACAGCCTGCCACGATCAAAGGCAGAACTAGCATAAATCCTAAAGCAAATTGGCGAGGTTTCGCTGACACGACTGGCGAATCATTGGGCCTTCGTTATGGGAAGTTCGAGCAGAGGTTTGCTCACTTAAATCTAAGACAAAAAACAACCGACCAAGCCTGCCCTCATGAACTAGACTTTCAAACGGAAACAGGTCATTTACGACCGTAACGATTACATCGATTCTGCTGATTACCGATGGACATCACCAAACAACCTTGCAGCTTCTCATTCACAAGCATCCTTCTGCTTGTGCCGATGCTCTTATGCACTGGCTGTTACAACGGTGAAGTGCTGATCGAACGGGCACGTCACAACGCGGTTCGAACACGGCTGGTAGAAATCGATCTTGGTAAGTACCGAGTTACAATGCCCCAGGACAACCGAACTGCCGTTATGACGGAGGTTGATATCCACCTCTTCGGTGAAGCAAAACGGTACCAATCGGACAAGATTAAAGAGGAGCTCGAACAGAAGCAGTACATTCTTCAGGATGAGACTGCTACAACGCTTCGTGGATTTGATCCACAGAAGCTGACAGATCCCAATCTCGAAGAGTTGCGCACTGAACTGCTTACCACCATGAACAACGTTCTGTCGATCAAATTAGAAGAGATTGGCTTCTACGACATGCGGATCATGCGACACTGATTTTGCAAACTATTCTCGTTCTGGCGGGGGTGGGCGACGCCCTCCAGGTCCTTTGCCGTGAGGGGGCCTTTCCATCAAATCCCGATTCGGACCTCTTGGGCCGTTGAAATCAGGTCTTCCTCTCGGAGGCCCTGGTGGTCTAAGACTACCACGTTCTGGTGGCAGGCCTGGACGAAAATCAGGACCATTGTCTAGCGACGCTCCACCGAAGGTTTCCGCAGCTGCTCTTTCATTCAACTCTTCCTGCATTTGGTCAACAGGCATTGCAAGATATCGAAGTTGCTCTTTCTTAGTTAATTCCTCAGCAAAATACTTAGAGGCGTCGGTCTTCGTTGTATTGAGCACCGTCTCACGTATCAAACTACCCAATAATCTTGTTTGCTGTTTGACATCTTTCTGTGATCGTACATGTTGAGAAACTCGCTTGGGTAAGCCATCCAGCAAGATTGGCATCCACTCCTCTTCCCAATTGGTGCGTACCCGATCAGCGACGACTCGGACAGGCTTTCGTAACATCATCTCAACTCGTGAATCGGATGTTGCTGATACCCAAAGCACAAAGGCTAAATGACGTTGAGCTTGCTGTGCATCAGTGAATTTCTTTGAATTACCATCACTACCACGTTTTTGCATCAACTGATTGATTAACTTACTCTGTGCGAAAACAGGTGAGGATTGAATTGCCTTAATCGTATCCTCAATGGCAAGTCGAAACTTCTTTTCTTCCAGTTCGCTTAATTCCATCCGCATTGGTCTTTGTGAACGCTTAAGCTCTTTCATTACTCGTTCGATGCGTTCATCCGAGGGAAGCTCGCGCAAAATCACCTGTTCGGTGGCTGATAGTCGAGAAACGAAACTTTGGTAAAGCAGTGCATCTTCCCGAAGCGCTTCCGCATTCGATGAATCATTGATTGCCGCGGAGAGTGAACGCAACTTATCTTTCTTCGAATCGCTCAAAGATTGGAAGGCACGTGATTCATCCGAGAGTTCAGACAACTGATCCGGAGGCAGCTCATCTACCCAGCGATAACGCGTCGGGGCTGGCATCGACTGAAGTTTGGTCCAGGTCGAAGATTCCTCTTTGAGCGAGTCAGTCAACAAAATGTTCGTCAGCTGATCCGACCGTTCGGACCAAGCTTGCAGGAACTCAAGGTCGCCTACCTGGCTAAGCGTATGGGCATGAAGTATTTCTGGCAGATCACGCAATAGTTGACGATCACGATAACTTGTAATCATCACCGCCGAGAGGAAGCCTAAGCCAATCAAACAAGCGTAGGCCGCGTATCGTCCCCAACGTCCAACATGCCGCATCGGCGCTATAAAAACCGATTGTTCCTTCTTGGCTTGCTGCTTCACATCGTCAACCACCATAGCGATGGTAGATTTTGTGAAATCATTACCAGCCGTTTCGACAGGCAGAGCATCCAGCGCGTTCCACGCTTGGTCGAGCCCTTGCAACTCACTACGTAGTTGGTCGTCGGAAGAGAGTTGCCGTTCGATTGCTTGGCTCTCTTTGTCCGAGAGTTCCCCATCCAAGTAAGCAACCAGTCGCTCGCGAACCGATTCTTCAAGGCCGTTTTTTGGAGATTGATCTGCCATCAGATTACCTCTCCCTCGCCATTATTGTCGAGCGTAAGGCTAATCGCTTCACCTCGGTCGAGATATCCTCTCAGTAGGAGGCGTAATTTCTCGCGTGAACGTGCCAAGAGCGACTTCACCGCCGAGGGCTGAAGCTCCATGATCTCGCCGATCTCGGCGTATCCAAGATGTTCAAATTTTGCGAGCATCACTGCCATGCGTTGGCGTTCGTTAAGTTGGGAAATTGCTTCCTGGACCACATCGCACAATTCGGATTTGTCCGCTTGTCTTGTGGGCATCGCTCCGCTGGCTGCGGCTGGTTGTAATGAATCAATGCCTGTCTCGTCCGGCGCGGCAGGAGAGCGGTTAACTTCCTTACGACGCGCCAAAGTCCGTCTGGCATTGAGCATGACATTATTGGCAATGGTAAAAAGCCAAGTCGAAAACTTTGCACCTGGCTCATACCGTTTGCGTGCGCGAAAGACCCGCAGAAAAACGTCCTGGGCCAAGTCTTCCGCCTGGTCTGCTGAACCAAGCTGATAGGTTAACAACGAAACTAGCCGAGATTGGTACCTCTCGACCAATTCTTGAAAGGCACTCGCATCGTCGTCGCGCACCCTTAGCATGAGCCGAACATCGGGGTCCGACTCAGTGTAATGCTGGATGGTGCTATCGCTGATCCCCAAACGGGCCTCCGCTCTGGGTGGAATGAGGTACTTTGAAGTAATCAGCAAACGATCCAATGCTGGGTCGCCGCTAAACTTTTTCCTCAACCTATTCTAATAACACCGCATGCGATGAAAAGTTTCGGGCAATCCAAGCCGAAGATTTGCCTTCAATTAAAGCAAACTGTCTAGCAAAAGGCGAATTTTTCGCATTTCTGCTCGATGGTCAAACTCGGGTAGCTCTTGCATGTGGACCGAGAGTGCCCATTTGTACCCTTCTCGTTCAAGCTGGGTAACGATCTTGCCGTAGTCGACTTCACCCTGCCCGACACGGACTTGGAACTCATCCTGCTTGCTATCTCGCAAATGGGTGTGACGCACATAGGGCATCAATTTGTCCGTAGAACGCCCCTGATGAGGGCCAGCAAGATAACAACTTGGGTCAAAGCTAAGCCCGAGGCCTTTCACGTGATCACAGAAGACGACTGCTGTGTCAGGGTCCTCAGTCATGCAATCAATGTCCGTACGAAGGGCGACAACAGCCCCTTCAAGCTCGGCGTAGGCAACCAACTTCTTGAGTCGTTCAATCTCTTCATTGAACGGTGTTCCTAGCTCTGAGGAAGGAACGATGATCGTTACGACCTTGATCGCCTTGGCGAGTTTGCAGATCGCTTCAAACTGTCGGTAGTATTCATCACCTTGAGCATCGATTCTGACGTCGAGGGCCGCAACATCCATCCGGTGGGTGGCGCTGCATTTTTGAATGGCGGCGTCCAAGTTGTCGGCAACTTCAGACGGCTTCAGCCAGCCATCTTTCTCATACAATGCTAGCTCGACGGCGGTAAACTGCAGATCAACCAACGCTTCGAGCGTTTCCTGAGGTCCCAACTCGGGGAAACATTCTGTCGAGGCACTAACAAACACGCTGTAACTCCCTTTTGCGTCATTTCGCGAAAACCAATAGATCAGCACTGTACCGGCAGCACCGTAATGCTCGCAATACCCGTCTGGTCGGTTGGCCTACGGAACCAGTAATAATAGACTGAGAAAATAAACAATTCAGGCCACAACTGCTAGCGAACTCAGCCATTGTGCCCAATTCTCTCAGCTTAGGAATAACTTCGACATGGAAAGCCCAACGCCTCAACAGCCGACCGTCGTCATTCAACAACCACGTGAAAGCATGTTTGGCCGATTTGGCAAGTTGCTTCTTTTCGCATTGGGAATCTGCGTACTGATGATCATCGGCATGTCATCCGCCTACCAGCAATATTTCGGCGATGGCGAGGGACCGAACGAGAAATACCATTCGCTCAGCCGCACAGCAACTGACAAGATCGCCGTGGTGCGTGCCATTGGCACCATCATCGAAAGCGATGATTTTGTCGAAAAGCAGCTTAAGAAAATCGAACGGGACCCAGCCGTCAAGGCAATCGTCCTACGGATCGATTCACCCGGCGGCACGGTCACTTACAGCGATCGCCTATACCACAAAGTGAATGAACTTGCAGCCGAACGTGAACTGCCAGTGGTTGTCAGCATGGGCAGCCTTTGCGCAAGCGGTGGCTATTACCTTGCCATGACGGTTGGTGACCAAGAGGACGCCATCTTCGCTGAGCCAACCACTTGGACCGGTTCCATTGGCGTTGTGATTCCGCACTATAACTTCTCTCGCCTGATGGCCATGACGGGTGTTCAAGATGGCTCGATCACGAGCGGAGATCTAAAATTGATGGGCAGTCCGACCCACGCCATGTCTGAAAAGGAACGGGAAGTACTTCAAACTCTTGTCGATGAGTCGTTTGAAGGATTCAAAGAAATCGTCCGCTCAGGACGACCTTCTTTCCGTGAGAACGATGAAGTCCTTGATGCGGTCGCAACCGGTCAAATTTTCACTGCCAAGCAAGCCTTAGATAAAGGACTCGTCGACAAACTCGGCTTTATTGAAGATGCCATCGAGCGAGCTGCCGAACTGGCCGGCGTTTCAACTGACTCGGTTCGCTGCGTGACTTACACCAAACAAGTCACCCCAGTCGAAGCAATCTTGGGCGCGTCGGTACCGACAACCCAAGGATCTAGCCGATCGGAATTACGAGCCTTGATCGAATTGTCGACACCACGTGCGTACTATCTATGTACAATGTTACCGACGCTACTCGATGCGTCTGCCAACTAGCTCCCAGCTGAAAGTAAATCGTTGCCGCACCTACTCGACCAGATTGATACGCATCTTGCCGAGATGGCTGCGCAACGATCTCTGCCGAAGTTTCGGCAGAAACAGATTCGCGAATGGCTATTCGCCAACCGTGCTGAATCTTGGGACTCTATGACTAACTTGCCAAAGCAGCTCCGCGCCGAGCTTGCCGAGCAGTTCCCCCTTTGGCAATCAAAGATCGCCAAGCATACGAGCAGTCCTGACGGGACGGAGAAACTCCTACTGGAGATGGCCGACGGTGGTCGGATCGAATGCGTCCTGTTACGGGAAAACATCCGTGGCAATGTCGCTACAGGCACGGGTCGTCGTCGAACGATGTGCGTTAGCACCCAAGTCGGCTGTGGGATGGGTTGTGTCTTTTGTGCGAGCGGGCTTGATGGCGTCGACCGCAATCTGACAACTGGGGAAATCGTCGAGCAGATTCTCCGTCTTCAGCATCGGCTGGGAGAAGATGAACGTCTTAGTCATATGGTCATCATGGGAATGGGCGAACCACTGGCGAATCTCGACAACCTGCTTGCTGCTTTGGATGAAGTCAGTCGTGAAGATGGCATGGGCATTAGCCCACGTCGGATCACGATTTCAACCGTTGGGCTCCCGCCGGCGATTCGTCGCTTAGCAAAAGAGGACAATCGATACCGCCTCGCGATATCGCTGCACGCACCCAACGATGAGCTGCGTAACAAAATCGTGCCGGTGAACAACAAGATTGGCGTCGATGCCATCATGGATGCCGCCGATGAGTATTACGCCGCTTCAGGACGCCGACTGACGTTCGAATACGTCCTATTGTCAGGACTAAACGATCAGCCCGAGCATGCTATGCAATTAGTCAGGCTCCTGAAGCCACGGCACGCATTGTTAAACGTCATTCCCTACAATCACGTAGAAGGCCTTCCCTACGAAACCCCTTCGCTAGAAGCTCAGAAGGCGTTTCGCAAGGTTCTCGACCAACACGAGATTCCCATCCGCTTCCGTCACAAGAAGGGTGACAAAATCAACGCCGCTTGTGGTCAATTGCGTCGAAGTACTCCCCCAAACGTTGTGCCGATCGCCTTGCCTGAACAATCTAGCCCCGGCCAGTCTAGCTAGCTATTCAGTCTAGCTAAATCTATCAATCAGCTTCGGCCGGGAGTTCGATCTCACTCGGTTCGGCTTGTGGTACAGGATCAGGTTCAATCTCTGGCTGGAATAATCCAGGAAGCGGGCCGTTATCTTCCAGAGACTTCCTTAAACGATTCATCTCACGTTCGATTTCTCGAATCCGTTCATTCGTTTCACGCATTCGCTCAATCCTAAACCCATTCAAGCCATTCTCTTGATCTTCATCCTCACGATCTCCAAGCATGCTCTCGACTTGATTGCGTAAATCATCGGGTAACTGTGCCAGTGCTTCAGGGTCGTCACCTTCGATTTCCCAACGCTCGTTGCCACGTTGAACGCTAATCTTGGGAGGCCCATCACCGGATTGTTGAATGCTTATCGAGACGCCATTTCGGATCTGTTGCTGCTGAAAGTTTCTAAACGGACCTCCGAAGATATCGTCGCCGAAGCCTCCACCTCGATTAGGAAACTCTTGCACCTCGGAAACTGGCCGTTCTGCAGGAGTGACAAATACCGTCTTTGGAAGACCTTCACGAATGAATTCAACAGCTAATCGTCCCTTGCGCTCACCCTGCTCTCCCACATGTTCAGTCAACTGGCGCACTGTGCGTACTGGCTTTCCATTGACTCGGGTTATGACATCATAAACTTTCAGCTCACCTTCATCGGCTGGGCTATCAATCTTGACTTGATTGATCAACAAACCTTGATCTTCTTTCAATCGCAATTGTGATCGCAGCGCAGGGGAAGCTTCTCCTGCTTCAATGCCAATCCAAAACTGGGAGACAATGACTGGTTGCTGTCGAACCGGTCGGCGCTGATTCCTTTGCTCAGCCCCACGGTCTGGTCCAATGCGGATAACATTACCCTCTTCGCTCTCTTGAGCCGTCAAGACACAAACACCACCAAAGCTGCCTAGGTAGACACCAAGGCAAATTACAACAATCGATTTAAACTGACTTAACATGAATCACTCCTTAGGAGTTCAGCTCCTGTTGAATCGGTTGACAAGGCTAAAGACTTTGTCGTACTAGCATGGGAAAGAATTATACGCCTTTGGCCTTCAAGAAGTTCCTGAAGTCAAAATTGACGGTGGATTCTTGGCTGGAATTCTAGGCAAAACGTACCAGCCAATCGCAACGGGAACGAGTAACAGTAGGCTGACGTTCTGTGAAATACTAAGGCCGGTGCCAAAAATTGCGGACTCGTCAGTTCGGATGATCTCTAGCAAGAATCGCGAAAACGGATAGATCGTGAGCAACAACAGAATCACCTGGCCATCCCAGCGACGCAGCGGATAAAAACTCCAAAGCAGCCACGCTAGCAGACCAGCATTGATGGCACTATAGATCTGGGTAGGGTGTATCGGCAAGCTTCGTTCAGAAACATAGGCCTTCGTCGCAAACACCTCACCATCGACCGTGACAATATTCAAACTAACCCCTTGCCCGACTGCTTTGCCTAAGACAGCTGAAGTTTGCAATTGATTCTGAGCTAAGAAACCGTTTATCGAAGCTATCGGCTTTGGCCCCTCTTCGGTTTGAATCATCATGGATTCACCATCGTTGGATTCAAAGAGATGAACTCCATGCAGCTTGCCACTGAGTAGCTGATCGGCATATGGCGGACTCTCAGCAGGAAACGTCACTGCCCACGGCAAATCACAGGATCCCCCATAGCAGCATCCATTCAGCAAACAACCGATGCGTCCAAGTGCTAAACCTGCCGCCAAACTCGGTGCAAGAATATCGGCAAGCTTTGGCATAGAAATCTTCCGCCGCAAGCAGAAATAAATGAAGGCTCCCGTTGCTCCGATTAAAGAACCATAAACCACCAGACCACCCTCAGTAAACTTCACCACATCAATCAACGCTTCGCCGAGCGGTTTGTTGCCATAGCGAGTTTCCCAGTATTCAATCGCAAAGAAGATTCTTGCCCCCGCGATTCCAAAAATGAATAAAAGTAAGGCTAAAGAAAATATTGTATCAGCCGTAATTCCTTGTTGACGCGCCCGATGCACGGCCATCCAAAGGCCCGTAGTAATGGCGGCCAGCAACATGACGCCATAACCGCGGATGGGAATGCCGTCTGGAACAAACCGTGGTGCGAATACGATTGCTGAACTGCTGATTCCCAAAGGGAGAAAGAAGCTCCAAAACTCCGCATCAGCTCCCTGCCGGCGGTAATGATTGAATAACAATACCGCACCACCCAGCGCCCAAAGAGCCAAGAGAAGTCCAACACCAAACAGCGGGAGCTCACCCCATTGCATCGGAATTCGAAACAGTTCGCTTTGCATGGCTTTAATGACTTAGGAAGTGGTATCGGAGGTGCGCAGCCAACTTTGATTGTTGCAAGTGTCCGACAATTTGAACGGCGATAGCCTAATGGAGAATTAGGTTATCGATCAATCGAGTTTTACCAACCTTGGCGGCAACGACGGCCACAACACCCGATTCTGCGACATCGACCGCCTCGACGGTGCCAGGTGCTAGCAGCGCAAAGTATTGCAAGATAACTCCGCCAGTAGCCTGGATCAACTGCTTCGCCTCACTTTCAAGAAGTCGAGCATCACTTATTCCGTCGGCATACCGACTTTGCACAAGCTGAAGAGCTTTTGAAAGCGAAAGGGCTTGCTGGCGCTCTTCAGCCGACAGATAGGCATTGCGACTGCTTTTTGCCAAACCATCCGACTCACGAACAGTTGGACAAACAACCACTTTGGTTGGAACGTGAAGATCACGAACCATCTGCTTAATGACAAGCGTCTGCTGATAATCTTTTTGCCCAAAGAAGGCTAATTGAGCAGGAGCCAGATTCATCAGTTTGAGAACAACCGTAGCTACGCCTTGGTAATGTCCTGGCCTCAACTCTCCTTCCCAAGGTTCTGCCACGGGGCCAACATCAACCAAGGTGCCATCCCCCGAAGGATAGACTTCTTCAACCGAGGGTGAAAAGAGTGCGTCAGTTTTGACGCCCATTAGCTTTTCGATATCGCTTTTCAAATCGCGTGGGTAGCGATCGTAGTCTTCGTTGGGTCCAAACTGCGTTGGGTTAACAAAGATCGTTGCGAGGACTTTATCACAATGTTGCCGAGCCTGTTCAACCAGGCTTAAGTGGCCCTCATGCAGCGCACCCATGGTGGGAACCAATCCAACCGTCATTCCAGAAGCCTGGGTTTCTTTCACCCACCGACGGCAAGAGTCAGAGGTTGTTAATTGAATGAGTTCCGCCATGGTATTGCTAGGTAGACATCCGATTGTTGATCGCTTCCTTCGGTAAAACAATCGTATCACTCCCAACAAGAAGAAGTCAGGGTCACGCTGCGATAAAATCGAGGCTAGTTATTTAAGAAGTTAACCAAACGGCTTCGATCGCCGCTCGGACTTCTTGTCGCCAAGCGGAAGAAGGCGATTCGGTTAGGAGCAATCGTGGGCCCAAGTGACGTGAATCCTGAGATATCAATATCGATAGCTTCGGATTCGTTGTCTTATAAACAGGAACCACTTCAATGGGAGCTAACTTTTTGTGGGTTTGTAACTCAAGGGTAACAAGTGGCAGAATCTCCCGACTAACCGCTATCTGGTCACGACCGTTCTTGAGCTGGGCGTATAATTTTTTAACTGATAGATCCAACTGAGGATGAACCCAACCAGGAGCCAGCTCGCAAAGAGGCTTAAGCACAAACGACCGAAACGACATTCGGGGATGGGGAACGGAGAGTGCTTCCGACTGAACGATTTGATCACCAAAACCGACCAAGTCGAGGTCGATTGTCCGTGAAGCCCAGCGGACATTCCTTTCGCGTCCAAGCTTTTTTTCGATTGTAATCAATCGTTGATGCAAAGACTCAGCCGAGTGAGTCGTCACAAAACGAATAGCCCCATTGAGGTAGGATGGGTCCTCAGGAGATCCCCCGATCGGGGCTGTTTCGATGAGATTGCTATGAGTGAGCTGTTCAATCCGGTCATCCGCATCGAGCAAATGAATCGCTTGCTCGATGGATTTCCCACGGTCGCCTAAATTTGATCCGACAGCTACGAGTGATTCAATCAAAACTATTTTGGATCAATCGACCAAGAGGATACTCAAAGAGATTGGTCGACTCTCCAGATAGAAAAATAAAATGGGGACCTCCGTGTCTTGGCAAACTCTTACAAGTTACCAAGCGCTATACTCCCTCAGATGCGCCCCATGAATCGGTGTTATGTTCCGCTCATTCGTTCGGAAAAGTTAAACTTACGCCGGCAAAACAAAAGAACCTACTCCTAAGGCTTCCTAAGTTTGCATGCCGACCGCGACGTGTTGACTACAAATAAATCTCAGTAACTTTGCAGTTGTGAGAGGATGACTGATCGTTTGATGAATGGCTAGGGTATCAAAGTAAAGAAACCAAAAGATTGCTTGAAGAGCTGAAAATATTTGTGCTCAATAACAAACAAGCCAATTCAACTTCGAAGTCCTCCGACAGCACACAAAAGCAAAGTCATAAATGTCCTTACCGTGAACAAAGCTGCAAAGAAATGTCAACTCTTTGCAAGTCAAGATAAGTCCGCCCTTTGGAAAAGCTGCCCACGCAAAAGGTAGGGCTGATGAAGCAAACCTTAAGTTTGTCATCACCAGTGGTTGGCAAGTTTGGCGAACTTTAAAACAGATGTCAAGAACATTGAGCAAAACCTTTCTGCTCACCCTAAGATTTCCACAACAATTTTTTTCTTTGCGTTGTTATGAAAACTTTTTCTGATGAGCCCTTGCAATATCACCGTGACATTGCTCCATGTTGAAGCCTGATGTTCTCATGAGGCCCTTCTGGCTAAAATAAATACAAGAGTACTAGCTCTGTTTATCAAGTATCTAATGCAAGCTGAAAGCTTCTGATGTCCTCGACTACGCAACCAACACAATCGACTAATCGTTCTAATTTTGAAGGTTTACGCATTGGTTCTCTTGAAAGCCGAAGATCAGTTGAGATTAAGCGAATGATTGAACGTGCTGGGGGTGAAGCATTTGTTAGCCCCTCGATGCGTGAAGCAGCATTACCCGACAACCGAAGTGCAATTGAATTCGCTCATCGTATTCTTGCGGGTCAAGTTGATGCCATGTTGCTATTAACAGGTGTCGGGGTTCGCATGTTCCTAGAACAAGTTGAACGTCACGTTGGGCGAGATCGACTGATCGATGCTTTGTCTGATGTGCCAACAATAGTTCGTGGACCAAAGCCGACAGCTGTTTTCAGAGAGCTTGGCATCACTCCAACCCACCGCGCACCTGCTCCCAACACTTGGCGTGAAATTCTCTCGACGCTCGACACCGAATTTCCGGTTGCGAATTTGACGATTGGGCTTCAGGAATATGGTGAAACGAATCCGAGTTTGATCGCAGGTCTTGAAGCACGCGGTGCGACGGTCGATCGCATTGAAGTCTATCGATGGGAACTACCTGAAGACTGCACTCCACTTGAAGAGAACGCCAAACGGATCGCAGCAGGTGAACTTGATGTCTTGCTACTAACCTCAGCGCAGCAACTCAACCACTTGTTGCAAGTAAGCAATCAACTTGGAATCGAACAAGAAGTTCGGGATGGTTTTCATGATGTTGTTATTGCATCGATTGGTCCAACTACTTCAGAAAGACTTCGCAACCTTGATCTACCCGTCGACATGGAAGCTTCTGCAGGAACGATGGGCCGACTTGTCGACGAAGCTGCCGGTCAAAGCAAATCTCTTAAAGCACGTAAGTACCAAGTACAAGCAATCGTGAAAGGTCTTCCCCCGGTCAATGCAGCGGCTCGTGAATCACGCCGTGAACAACTCCGCCAAGCCACAGCGGGTCAACCTTGGGCAGAGAGTGATTTCCTGCGTGCTTGTCGCCAAGAACCAGTGAAACGAACGCCGGTCTGGCTGATGCGTCAGGCGGGTCGTTACATGGCCGAATATCGGGCGGTGCGAGAGAAGGTTGGATTCTTGGAACTTTGCAAAAACCCTGCACTTTGTAGCGAGGTTATGTGCACGGCGGTCGACTTTTTAGGTGTCGATGCTGCGATTATCTTCAGTGATCTCTTGCCGATCCTGGAGCCAATGGGGATGGAGCTGGAGTTTGCCAAAGGAGATGGCCCGGTCATTCATAACCCTGTACGCGAATCGATCGATGTCGATCGAGTGATTGATCTACAGAGCGTTGAATCGTTGCACTATGTGTTTGAAACGGTTACCAAAACACGAGCTGATCTTCCCTCTTGGATGCCATTGATTGGCTTTGCTGGTGCTCCCTTTACGCTTGCAAGCTATGCGATTGAAGGTGGCGGCAGTAGAAACTACTTGCATACTAAAACGCTAATGCAACGTGACGAAGGGGCATGGCGAGCCTTGATGCAGCGCTTTGCTCGCAGCGTTACACGGTATCTGAATGCTCAGATCGCAGCAGGTGCCCAAGCAGTCCAACTCTTTGACAGTTGGGTTGGTTGCCTTGGTCCCGATGACTACCGACGCTACGTACTGCCGTACACAAAAGAGCTAATCGAAGGCATCCACCCTGACGCCGTTGTTATTCACTTCGGGGCAGGTAATCCCGAACTGCTGCCGCTGATTGCTGAGGCGGGTGGCGATGTCATAGGGATCGATTGGCGAACCAGACTCGACACCGCTTGGCAGAAAGTTGGCTACGACCGAAGCGTGCAGGGCAACTTAGATCCCTTGTCCCTGTTGGCCGATCAAGAAACGCTCACAACCAGAGCTGGTGAAATCCTAAACAGCGTATCAGGGCGTCCTGGGCATATCTTTAACCTAGGACATGGAATCGTACCGCAAACACCACCCGAGAACGCTAAAGCGCTCGTGGAGTTTGTTCATAGTATTGATCCAAAGCAGAAGGCTTCGGACTAGAGACATCAAACGAAGATTTTATATTGTAATAACTAAGCAACAGATTGACTAAGCAACTGGCCGGCGGAAGTGTTGGTAAGCCATCAGCACTTCATACAAATCGGCAGTCAGAGTGATCTCATCATCTTCAAAATCAGAAAGCCAAGTTCGTTCGCTTAGCAAGGCGTCCGCGAGCAATGGCAACACTGCACCTGCAGTCACGGTCACGGAACGATTGTCTTGCGACATTTCCGCAGTAGAGACTTCTTCTGGTCCACGATAAAGTCGCAGGTGACTTGCCGTGTTGGCTCTCAGTTGTGACATGCCGATTCCTTGGCTGGTATACGAGGTAATCCTTTACCACTGCGCGCAGGCCGCAGTACACTCACCTTCGGCTACTTCATCACATAAACATCAGCGAAATTTTTCAGATCAGCGACAATATCACGATTACCCTGCTAGCAACGCTTGCAGCACCAAACGCCAGCTGATTCTAGGCGTTCGACTCTTGCTGATCGTTTTAAGCGGTACTTATCAAGGAACGATTGGTATCGGTTCCTTAGATTCGGTTGATACTCTCCTGGGTTTCGTTTCGATCTTATAGAAGTGACGGATCCTCTCCAGTAGGAGCTTGGAGTGGTTCCGGTTGTTTAACACTTTTTGCCCAACTTGATCCGACTCAGAGTCAAATCTCATGTGGCGTTCATTTTTTCTTGCCATCGGTATCTACTGCTGCCTGCTTGGCCTTGAGGCCATGTGCATCGACCGGGCGGTGCTGAAGCCTCGCATGAATGGCACCCAAGTGATTGCCAATTCCAAGGTCGTCGATCCGCCCGATTGGGCTCCATGGAGCCTGCTCTCAGGCGGGGCCATCGTGGTCCTCTACTCGTTCACCCTGACTCGTAGCAATGGCTGAATTCGCTAAACTGCCAAGCTGAATAGGTTTACGCCTCTCTGCCCTGACCGAGAGGCCCATTCCTGGCTCAGAACCACACCCCGATCAATTCGCCTAATTGGTTCCCCTTTCCACAGGTTTCGCTTATACTATCGGGCTTGTCGGATTCTTTCCGTAGACATCTATAAGATTCAGACACATTCCGTTTACCCCCTATTGAACCATGTCGACTACCGCACCAAACCAAGAGACCAAATCTGCCGCCCAGCTCACCAACGGAGCCGACATCGTGGTGCAGTCTCTTGTGCGTCATGGTGTGGATACGATCTTCGCGTACCCGGGTGGTTGTAGCATGCCGTTGCACCAAGCGCTAACGCGTGTGAAAGATCAGCTACGCACGATTCTGCCTCGCCACGAACAAGGGGGTGCTTTTGCCGCCCAAGGACTTGCTCGCTCCACCGGCAAGGTTGGCGTTGCGATGGCCACTAGTGGCCCTGGCGCTACGAACCTAGTGACGGCAATTGCTGACGCAAAGCTCGATAGCATTCCACTTGTTTGCATCACGGGCCAAGTTCCTACACCAGTCATTGGATCGGACGCCTTTCAAGAAACCCCCATGGTGGAAGTTTGCCGTGGCATTACAAAACATCACTACTTGGTAACCGAGGTCGAAGATCTCGCCCGCGTGATGAAAGAAGCATTCATCATTGCTTCTACAGGACGCCCTGGTCCAGTGCTTGTCGATATTCCAAAGAATATTCAGCTCGCTCAGTGCGTACCTGATTTTGACTGTGATGTTAATCTTCCTGGTTACAACCCAGTCCAACCTCAAGCAAAGCAAGAAGCAATCAAACAGGTTGCCGCAGCCATCAAGCGTTCGAAGAAGCCGGTTATCTACGCCGGTGGTGGTATCATCACCGCAGAAGCATCCGAAGAGCTTCGCGAGCTTGTTGCAAAGACAGGCATTCCTATCACAACCACAGTTATGGGCCTCGGCGCATACCCTGGAACGGATGAACTATCGCTGGATATGCTTGGCATGCACGGCTCGGTTTATTCAAACTACGCAGTCGATGAAGCCGACCTCTTGATCGGTCTTGGCGTTCGCTTCGACGACCGTGTAACTGGCAAACTCGAAGAGTTCTGCAAGCATGGCAAGATTGTTCACATTGAC
This sequence comes from Botrimarina sp., assembly GCA_965263145.1. GTDB lineage: Bacteria > Planctomycetota > Planctomycetia > Pirellulales > Lacipirellulaceae > CAYGQU01. The sequence continues at coordinate 2,910,639 of OZ253585.1, read as the reverse complement.
ATCGATGCTGCTGAACTTAACAAGAACAAGCCAGCTCACATCCCCATCAAGAGCGATATCAAGTTTGCTCTACAAGAGCTCAACAAGATTGTCGAAGCGCCGGAGGACATCTCCGACTGGGTAGCCAAATGTAAAGCTTGGAAGGAAGAATTCCCCTTCTCTTATAACGAAGATTTCCAAGGTATCACGCAGCAACATGCGATTAAGACCCTTTGGCAAATGACCGAAAAGTACGATCCGGTTATTTCAGTTGGTGTTGGTCAGCACCAAATGTGGGCCGCTCAGTTCTATAAGTTCAAGAACCCACGTACTTGGCTCAGCTCCTCAGGCCTTGGCACAATGGGCTTTGGCTTGCCTGCGGCGATGGGAGCTCAAGCAGCCTTCCCTGGTCGTCTTTGCATCGATATCGATGGCGACGGATCGTTCCAAATGAACATCCAAGAGCTTTCTACACTCGCCTGCGAGGATCTTCCCGTTAAGGTTCTACTACTCAATAACCAGCACTTGGGCATGGTGGTTCAGTGGGAAGACCGATTCGAAGCCGGCAACCGCGCTCACACTTACCTGGGTCCAATCGACAAACCAGAGTGGTCAGGTAAAGGGGATGGCATCGGAGCCGCTGGACAAGACAATCGCTACGCTGACTTTGTCGCCATCGCTAAGGGTTACGGCATCGGTGGTGGTTATGTCGAACGTAAAGAAGATCTGGAAGCAGCTATCCAAGAGATGATTGATTACCCTGGTGCTTATATTCTTGACGTTAACGTACCATACCAAGAACACGTGCTACCGATGATTCCAAGTGGCCACACGGTTAAAGACATCATCACAGAGTAAGAAACTCTCTGGCATTCATAACGCAAAACGCCCAGCCTGTTCTAACAAGCTGGGCGTTTTCATTTTGGTACTCAGCAGAAATTATTCCTGCGAGGTTTCTTCGGGTGAATAGTTGTCGTCCCATTCTCTTGGATGAGGATCATGCAACAAACCGCTGCTCTTCGCAACCAGCATCGAGACGGTAGCATCACCCGTAACATTGGCCACCGTACGGCACATGTCGAGCACTCGGTCCACGGCAAAGATTAGGGCGATCCCTTCTTCGGGCACTTTAATCGTTCCAAGCACAATCACCAGCATCACAATGCCCGCGCTCGGCACGGCTGCAGTACCAATCGAAGCCAAGGTCGCCGTCAGCACAATCGCAAGCTGATCGGTAAAGCTAAGATCGATGTTAAAAGCTTGGGCAATAAAGACCGCTGCGACCGCCTGATAGAGGCTCGTGCCATCCATATTGACCGTTGCCCCGATTGGCAAAACAAAACTTGCAACGTCTTCGTCCACGCCCAAGTGTTCCTCGACTCGTTCCATCGTTACTGGGAGCGTGGCAGCCGAACTGCTTGTCGAAAAAGCAAGCAACTGAGCTGGTGAGATACCGCGGAAAAATGAGCTGTAACTTCGCCCGGTAAAGGCAACAACAAGTCCCGGATAGAATCCTAGGATCAACACCGCCAGGCCTGCGACCACACAAACCATGTAGATTAGCAATGCTTGGAAGACGGTCCACGATTCGATATTCACCACCAAGGCAGCCATCAAGGCAAACACACCATAGGGCGCGCCAAGCATAATCAGATCGATCAGCTTGAGAATCACTTCGTTCAGTCCATCGAAAAAACTCTTTACTGGCGCTGCCTTCTCTTCCGGTGTGAGTATCAAACCAATCCCAAAGAAGATGACAAAGACAATCACCTGCAGCATGTTGCCATTGCTGGTTGCTGCGGCAAAGAGATTATCTGGCACCAAGTCAACTAACGGTTGCAACGGCCCCTGCTCTTGTTGCTCGACAGCAAGATTGATTTTTTCTTGTGCCTTCTCTGCCGATGCGCTGGCTAAGGTCTCTCGGGTTGCTTCATCAATCGAAGAACCCGGGGCAACAAGATTCACAACCAACAGACCAACCGAAACCGCTACGACGGTTGTGAAGAGATACAACGCGATCGTCTTCCCACCAAGGGATGAGAGTTTCGACAGATCTTTCATGTCAGAAACGCCCTTCACGAGCGACGCCACCACCAAGGGCAACGCGATCATCTTCAGCGAATTGATAAAGATCGTTCCGAATGGCTCGACCCAGTCAGTGACATACTCGCCACCTCCAACGAGTCGAGCAAGATACCCAACCACGAGGCCCAAAAACATTCCAAGCAGGATGCGGAGGTGAAGAGGCATACTTCTAGGTCCTAAAAATCACATCGTTACTAATCATATGACCTGTACCGGTCGACCACAGCTTAATGGCCCCAAGCTTAGCCGACCAACAGCATAATTCATACAACCGTCATGTTTTGAATTAGTACGAATTACCCAATTAAAAATGTCTACTTAGTCGATCCACTTTTACATATAGGAGTGCACATTCTTATAGACCTGCCGTTTGTTTACCAAGACCCTGATCTTCTTAGACTTTCCTACTTAGCACCAGAGTCCATGAGCACCACTAGCGAAACCAACGTCGTCATTCCCAACTCGGCTGCTAATCCACGCCTTTCAGAAACCCACCGGCGTGCGATTTTTGTTGATCGTCAAGAGCGTATCCTTCAAGGTACCGGCGGTCTGTTTGATGCCTTCGCTGTTGAAGCTTGGTTTCTCGACGAGCAGTCAACTCAACTTATAAGACGATTTGCTTGGGAACAGTCGGAACACATCACATTGGATTCCGCTCCACGTACCCTAGCAACGTCAGACACTGATCTTGTAGCGCTTGCTGGCGGAGCCGTTGTCTTAGAGAAACCCGAAGAAGTGCTAGAATGGCCCATCCCTCGACGAGCAGCTTCTACCATTTGCCTACCAATTGCTTCTGATACGGAAATCCACGGAACGCTTTGGATCTACCTTGATCGTCAAAGAGAATTCACGGATCAAGAATTAGAAATCGTTGAAATCGTTGCTGGTCGGCTAGCAGTTGAAGTTGAACGTGATCAACTCTTACGATCTAACATAAATACGTCAAACAACAACTCAGTCCGTTCCTCGGATACCGAAAGTCAGATTGATGAGCTTCAGATTTCAACCTGGAGCAACCCGGAATCCGACTCAGAAGATCTTTGGCTACAGTTGTCATCAGGCGATACTCTAGAGCGCATCTCAAAACACTCAATGCTAGCTAAACCATTGGTTAATGCTGTTCGTAGTTAGGTCCGAAAGGAGACCTAACGATGAGTCAACGATCCCGCGAATGCACGGGATCCAGGATGGAGCCCACCACTTTAGATTACGTACCTGAGCTTAATGATGAGCAATGGTCATTGATCGCTGATCTGTTTGAGAATCCCGATCCAAGCCCTGCCGGTGGTCGGCCAATGGCCGACGCACGAGCCTGCTTTGAAGGCGTTCTTTGGATGCTTCGTAGCGGTGCACGATGGAAGGACTTACCACGTTGTTATCCTTCTCGATCGACCGTTCATCGACGCTTTGTCGAGTGGGTGGGTGGCGGTGTTGTTGATCAAGCTTGGAAACGCTTGGTTCGTAAACTCAACTACCAAGGCAAGATTGATTGGCGAGAAGGATTCGCTGACGGGACGTTTAGTCCCGCTAAAAAGGGGGTGAACACGTTGGTCTTACCAAACGAGGCAAGGGAACCAAGATCATGGTCCTTTCCGATGGAAGTGGTTTGCCATTAGCAATTGAAGTTGCTTCGGCGAATCTGGCTGAAGTCAATCTTATCGAGCCGCTACTCGATTCAGCAGTCACTACCTACGTCCCTAACAAGCTGATCTACGATAAAGCAGCCGACTCGGATGCTCTTCGGGATCGGCTTGCTGAACGCGATATCGATCTCATCTGTCCTCACCGAAAGAATCGAGTCTACAGCAAGAAACAAGATGGTCGGAAGCTAAGACGCTACCGACGACGCTGGAAGATCGAGCGAACGATCAGCTGGCTGCAAGACTTTCGAAGACTTCTCAATCGACACGAATTCTACTGGTCGATCTTTCATGGGTTTACCCAAATGGCATGTATTATTATGGCCTTAAGACGCTTTTGAGATACGCTCTAGCATTAAGTAGTTCAATCCTAGAAAGCGATAGCTACTCGGAAGATCAAGCGGTTGATGCGATTACACAGATCAATGAGACAGTCCACAAGCTTGCTCAACAGTATACCGATGCAGGATTATTGTTGACCGAAGCAAACCGAGAGCTTTTTGAATCGCTTCCCAATGGAATGGGTGTTTCAATTTCGATTGCGCTGCTGAATGGGGAAGGAGAAGGAACCTTCGCCATGGCTGGTCCTGGCCTTACGCTCCGCGTGCGGGCAGCAACCACCAGCACTATCGCCAGCGAATCAACTCCCTTGGGCTGGGATATCGATGCCACTTACATGAGCAATCCACTATGCCTGAACGTGAACGAACGTTTGTTGCTAATCTCAGGCACCCCGCAGCTTACAAACCCGATATTAGAGCGAGAGCTGGGTGACCAATTCCGAGCCCTCACCGCTGAAGCACACCGTGGAATGTCAGCAACCAATTGCATCGAAAAGCTGCTACACGCAGGCAAAGAAGAGTTAACCGCGGTTGCCGCGGTGCGAAGGGTTTAAACCCTCCGAACAAATCGAGATTATTCTTCGTCGCTGTTTGGCTTGTAGTACATTGCTAAATTTTTGGTTCCCCAAACCTCAACGTACAGACTAGCTTTCTTGTCGGCTTGGTTTTGAACAAGAACTCCATCCGATGATTTAAATGCACGAACAACTGTCTCGCCTGGCTTAACCTTGCCAACGACTTCTCTACGCTTTCCACGTGTTGCAAGGATAGTAACTGCAACCTTGCCATCGTTTCGAGCGGAAACAACAAAATCACCTGTCTGCCGTTCACCCAAATGGAACGTCTCGCCTGCAGGAACACGCAAACCAGAAGTTAATGTGACCAAGCCGATTGGCCGATCAATGACTTTCGCAATGGGTTCGGTTTTCCCAACGTCTGATTCCACCTTTTCTTCAGCCGGACTAATTCCGACCACCAACATTGCTAAGCAAACAAGAAGTACACCTAGAACCTGCTTTTGAATACGCATGGAAGTACCCTTTGCATCCGAGTTTGGAATAGTTTCAAAAACAACATACGCTTAAGAAACTGTTCTGGATGCAAGAATCACTTCTCTTGGTTTAGAGAAGTATAAGCCGCACGGATCAGTTCTTTCAAACCTTCCCCTGTGGCGGATGAGAAGAGCATCACTTCTTGGCCCGTCGCTTTGGCTAGCTCTTCTGCGACTTCGCCAGCTGTAGGGAGTTCACACTTGCTCACCGCAATGATCTCGTGCCTTGCGGCCAAGTCAGTGTCGAGCTGTTCGCTGTAGGTCACCACTTCGTTGCGGATCGATTGGTAGTTTTCAATCGGGTCCGTCTGATCCATAGGCTCGGGCTCAACCAAATGGATCAACACGCGGGTCCGTTCGACGTGGCGCAAGAACTCATGGCCGAGACCGTGACCTTGGCTTGCCCCTTCGATCAAACCGGGGATGTCTGCCATGACGAATTCGTTATCAAAATCGACCTGCACGATGCCGAGGTTTGGCTTCTTGGTCGTAAAGGGATAGTCGGCAATCTCAGGCCGTGCGCGGCTAGCGCGCGAGAGGAGCGTACTCTTACCAGCGTTCGGTTTGCCCAACAGGCCAACGTCGGCAATTACTTTGAGCTCAAATGTTACGTGCCGGTGTTCGCCAGGTGTCCCCTTGGTATGTTCGCGTGGTGCTTGGTTGGTGGCTGACTTGAATCGTGTGTTCCCCTTGCCCCCTTTGCCGCCATGAGCAACGATGACTTGGTCGCCATCGGCAGCAAGGTCACGCAATACGAGGTCATGCTTTGCGTCGCGGATGATGGTTCCTGGTGGAACATAGATAACCATGTCATCGGCGCATGCACCGTGACGATTCGATCCTTGGCCAGGCACACCGCTTTTGGCTCTCCAATGTTTTTTATGCACCAAGGCAGCAAGGCTATCAACGCCACTCTTGGCAATTGCAATGATGCTGCCACCGTTGCCCCCGTCACCGCCGTCAGGGCCGCCGCGCGGCACGTACTTCTCTCGCCGGAAGCTCATGCAGCCATCTCCGCCTGAGCCAGCTTCCACTTCAATTGCAACACGGTCGACAAACATGATTAGGCTTTCAGTAAGCGCACGAAAAAGGGATGCGACCGACGGGCCTGATTCAAGGCCAAGGTGCATCCCTTCGTATCTACACGAACGTAAGGTAACTAGTTTGCTTCGGCAGGTGCGATGTTGATGCGGCGACCTTTTTGGTCGAACTCAACATGTCCCTCGACAAGTGCAAACAAGGTGTAATCCTTCCCTTGGCCAACGTTACGGCCTGCACGCCACTTGTTGCCAAGTTGACGGATAAGGATGTTACCTGGGATGACGTGCTCGCCACCGTACTTCTTGACGCCGCGGCGTTGGGCGTTCGAGTCGCGACCGTTGCGGCTTGAGCCTTGTCCCTTTTTATGTGCCATGACGAAAAATCCTCGCTAGCATCCGGCGGCGAATGTGTTCGCAACGGCCAGATTCAGTTGATTTGTTTGGAAAACCGACAGACAGCCTCATTTCCTATAAGAGGAAAGCCCCTGTTTGGGGATAAGCATGTCACTGAGCCCCGCAATTTAGCGGTAAATCCACTGGTAAGCAACCCCCTCGTCGACCCCATAGAGCGAGCCTTTGCCCGCTGGGACGCCGTAGGTTACTTCGGACTCGTGCTGCATGAATCGGTCACCGGGACGCCAAAAGTTGAGCTGTAGCGTCTTTCTGACGAATTCTCGCCCTTTTCCTGGTGGATCGCCTGCCTTGAAGGCCCCTTCAGGGTCGGTCCACTGGTAGGCGTTAGAAAGCCCTTTGATGAAGATGCTAAAGAAATCCATCTCAGGGTCGATATCTTCCCACATTGCGACGCCCCAAGCTTCCTCGCCTTCGGCTAGCTTCTTCTGGGACATTTCAACGTTTGAAAGCAATTTGCGTCCAGGAACCTCGCGCTGGTGAATTGGCTCAAGGGCCCCAGGGATAAGCTGGTCAAGATAAGCTCGGTAAAGCTTGCCGCCTGTCGGGGCTACGTCTTGGCCCTGTAGGACGAAGTGTGGCATGAAGCGAACCGGTCCTGACGCCACCTCTTTGACCTCAAGCTTGGCTTCCTCAACATTCTCGGTTGGTTGGAGCATTTTTCCCGTATTGCGGACCTTATAAACCATATACCAGACGAGCTTATGAGGTCGCTTGGCGCCGGGCGTCTCTAGGCGGATCATCCGTAGTGGCTTGAACGAGAACTCTAGGCACCAAATGTCCCGAGAAAAACGTGACCTTTCCGTCGTGTTATGGAGAGTCCGAGAAGGTGTCGACAGCTCAGGGCTCCAGATAAGATCCTGCTGGGCACGGATCTCAACCATAGGGTGAATGCTCACCGTCTCGTCAGGGCTTACACTCGGTGGGATAACCGTTTCGACACCAGGCGCAAAGACGCGGGGCTCGACGGCCTGGGTGACCGAGGTCCAAAAGATGCCGCCAATAAAAGCAGCCAATAGCGTGCGAGCCAACATGTGTGTCAAAACCAAGATGAAATGTTAGTGAGTTCTCTGATCCAATCCATCCAAAGGAAATAGGCATACCATGCCCGCTTACCCATGGATTAGGTCACTCCAGTATATTTCCCACAGTCAAAGAGGGCAACTTGCGGAATCCGGGTGATTTCAACCCATTTAGGCCGCATTTCCCGTCGATTGGGTCATACTGGTTATAGGGGCCGCCGGTCTCTTCTTTGGGGGGTCGGCAGCATCGAGGGGGCAAACTTTGGCTCGGCCTGCTATGCTGGCTCTCATCAAAGTTGTTGGTTTCCTACCACGCCAAAACCATACGCTATCGAGACGACTTACTTTTTATGGATGAGAAGACCCCCATCTATCTGGCTGGTGTCCTCGCACTAGGCATCTTGGCACAATGGCTCGCATGGCGGTTCAAGCTGCCAGCGATTGTGCTTTTGCTTGTCTTTGGCTTCTTGCTCGGCTGGCAAATTGGCCCACCGGAGGATTACATTGGCGAAGCTGGCTTGCTGCCAGTTGTTTCACTTGCGGTTGGTGTCATTCTATTCGAAGGGGGCCTTTCGCTTCACTTCAAAGAGATCAAAGAGACAAGCCGCGTCATCCTCCGCTTGGTTACGGTCGGCCTCGGAATCACTTGGGTGCTCACCGCCTGTGCTGCGCATTGGTTCATGGCATTCAGTTGGCCAATGGCGATATTGCTAGGTGCGTTGTTGACGGTCAGCGGCCCGACGGTGATCCTCCCCCTGCTGCGCCAAGTTCGACCAACAGGGCGCATCGGTTCGGTCATGAAGTGGGAAGGTATTGTCAATGACCCGATCGGAGCGGTGCTTGCCGCACTCGTCTTTGAAGTGGTCGCCCACGGCATCGGTAGCGGAGGCCTTGCGCGCGAGACGGCGTGGATCCTTGGCAAGACAACGCTTGTCGGTATCGCCTTCGGAGTCTTCTCCGCCTGGGTCGTTGTACAACTCTTTGCGCGTTACATGGTGCCTGACTATTTACAGAACCCAGTCGTACTGGCTGTCGTTGTGCTTGTCTTCGCTTGGTCGAACTACTTGCAAGAAGAGTCCGGTCTGGTCGCGGTCACCGTGCTGGGGCTGATCCTTGCCAACCAAGAGAGGACAACCGTCAAGCATGTCATCGAATTCAAAGAGAACCTGCGCGTTCTGCTAATCTCAATTCTGTTTATCGTCCTCTCCTCACGCATATCGATCGGCTTTGAGGAGATCAACGACATCGGCTTCGGGGGACTTGCGTTCTTGGCAACGCTGATTCTTGTAATTCGACCAATAGCCGCCTACATGGCAACGGTTGGTAGCGAGTTATCGCGCAACGAACGACTGCTACTGGCGTGGATTCACCCACGCGGGATCGTCGCCGCGGCGGTCGCTTCGCTGTTTGCGATTGGACTGACCGGCACCGATTTGGAATCGGAAGGGAACCGACTCGTCATGACTACTTTCTTGGTCATCGTCGGAACCGTGACAACCTACGGCTTAACGCTTGGCCCCATCGCTCGGAAACTTGGCCTTTCGCGCGAAGATCCCCAAGGAATTCTCTTCGCCGGTGCCTCGCCCATGGTCCGCCAGATCGCTAGCACGCTGCAGCAAGAAGGAATCCCTGTCATGTTGGTCGACACCAACCCGCAAAATGTCGCCGCTGCGCGGATGAATGGCCTTAGCGTTCACTACGCCAGCATCGGCAGCGAGTTCGTGCACCAAGGGCTCGACCTTTCGGAGCTTGGCCGCATGCTTGCTATGACGCCCAACGATGAAGTCAACTCAATCGCCGCGATGGAATTCCGCGAACTGTTCGGCAGCGTAAACGTTTTCCAGCTTGCTCCCTCCAAGAAGACAAGCGAACGGCATCGTCGTATTCCCGACCACCTCCGCGGCCGCGTGATGTTTGGCGAACGGCTGACTTACGAAGAACTAACCCGCCGAATCAACGAAGGGGCGGTCCTCAAGAAGACCACGATCTCCGAGGACTTCACCTACTCCGACTTCCTCGAACAGTACGGCCCTACGTCGGTCATCATGTTCGAGATCCCCGAACCAGGCAAACTGCGAGTTGGCACGGTCGGCCATCCAATCGACCCTAAACCGGGCAACAAGATTCTTGCGCTGATTGATCCCCCCGAAGGTGGTTTCCAATCAACCGAGAGTGGGATATTGGGTTAATGATGTGGGAATTTTGGGAAACCGAAAGAAATCGATCTCTGAGTGCCCAATCAGAAAGAATCATCACTGATGAGGAATTCCTCTCATGGATTGGTTTAAGTAATCTAAAGTTTGCTTCTTATACTGCCATCCTGATTCGCAATGCCTTAGCACGCTCATGCCAAATTAAACCGGAAATCATCGCTCCTGAAGATTCTGTTATTGATCTACTACGTTTAAAAAAGCATTTCAGTCTCTTCAGATATTTATCTCTTGGAAGAGATTTTAACTATCTAAAGCTCACAAGTGAAATACAAGAATATCTCTTGAAGCATGCTAGCATTCCACAACTGGCTACAAAAAAAGCAATTGAAGAATATCCATTCCTATCATTCGATGCGTTTGGAACTGTTAACGAACTGACTAGTGCTTGGGCTCTAGGAGTCGAAAGCATCGTGATGAGCAACACACTCGATTCCGATTCTCTCAAGAAACCGCATCCGCACATAACTAAGATCCAAACTCGAGTTCGTCTTGGCGATTCTTCTAATGAATGGAAACTTGAAGTCTGTACAGATATTGATCTCAAAGAATGTGACTACTCGAGCATCCTAGAATCTCTATCAGCTATTGTTAGACTCATTGAATCTAGCTGTCAAAGCATCCCACCATCACTCATTTCTATTGGATTCTTCAACGCCAACAATAATTTTCAAGCTAGCCGCAGAGTTCTAAGCTGTCAAATATCAAGCAAGGACTTTATCAACTTCAAGAATGCTACTCTCAGCAACACCGAAAATCAAACCTACAACACCTCCCTATGGGTAACGTGGGCTTATCATCCGAATCAGTTAAAAACCTATGAGAGCTTTGAAGACTTTCTAAAGCATAATAAAGCAAACCCCAAGTCACTCTACAATCGACAGAGAAAAGCTCATCAAAACTAAGCCAGGGTTGTGTTTATTTATTCAACTTTGTCGCGTAGCGGATCACTCAACTCGGCGATCTTGGCGTCTTGGCGGTTCCTATTTCAAAACTAATCGCGCAAACGTGAACCTTCTCTCCCTATCCGAGTCGTAGCTGAGAACCTACAACCAAGCTATAACGAAAAGGACGCGATTGGCACGTCCTGAAGGAGGTCATGATGACAAGTTACGATTTACAATCTCGTATGAAGGCAACCGGCGATGCGACCGCTATCTTGCCGACCGACACAACCAAGCCGATACGCGTCTTCGGAACCGAAGCGATTCGTAGCACGTTTGATGACCTCTGTTTGCAACAAGCGGTAAACTCTCGTTTATCGCCGGGCGTTACCGATTTGGTACTTAACCCTGACGCTCATTGTGGCTATGGGGCTCCGGTTGGTTGTGTGATGGTTTCTCCAACGCATATCTACCCAGGGCCAGTCGGGGTCGACATCAAGTGTTCGATGAGCTTACTGCAAACCAGTCTGCCTGAAGATGCCGTTGCCGACAAGAAGACTCGTCGTGCGCTGATCGATGCCATCTGTGACCGAACCCCAACCGGTACAGGCAAGGGGCAACGCAGCGTGCCGAAGGCTCGACACGTTGACGAAGAACTTGGCAAGCGGGTCATGGTCGAGGGTGCCTCGGCTGGCGTTTGCCGTGAACTCGGCATCCCTGTCGATTGGGCCTATCGTTGCGAAGATGCTTCGCATGTTGGTCACGACGGGTCGACCGCCGCTTTGGCTCTGCGGCTGGATCGTCAGCTGCCAAGCTACTTCAAGTTTGCCGACAAGATGACGCAGCTTGGTTCCTACGGTGGTGGAAACCACTTCGGGGAATGCGAAGTCGTTCACGTAGCTGACGAGGTTAAAGCGGAACGCGTTGCCAAGACCTTCGGCCTCGTAGACGGCGGAGTGGCATTCTTGTCACACTGCGGATCGCGAGGTATCGGTCACCAGTTGGCAAGCAACCAATTTAAGTCTCTTGAAGCCATGTTCCATCGCTGGAGCATTCCGCTTCCTGCCGGTGACCGTCAATTGGTTTACGCGCCGCTTGGTACGACCGAGGCAAACGACTACCTGGACGACATGGCAATGGGTGCTAACTTTGCTACCGTGAATCACTTGTTGATTAACGCGTTGGTACTGGAGGCATTCCAAGAAGTGATTCCAGGTACGACTGGCAATTTGGTTTACTTCATCAGCCACAACATTGCTCGCCAAGAAGTGGTTGATAACAACCTGGCTTGGGTTCACCGAAAAGGAGCAACGCGTGCTTATCCAGGTGGGCATCACGCTCTGAAGGATACGCCGTTTGCCGATTCGGGGCATCCGATCTTGTTGCCAGGTAACCCGCAAGCTGGTTCTGCCGTCATGGTTGCCGAGCCAGGCGCTGAAGCAAGTTGCTACAGCGTCAACCATGGCGCTGGCCGTCAGCTTGGCCGAAAGGCAGCTGCGAGAACGCTTGACCAACGCGAAGTCGATACGTCGTTCGAAGAATCGGATATCCTATTCAACGGCCGACGTTATCCAATCGACGAAGCACCAGCTGCCTACAAAGACTTTGACGAAGTTCTAAACTCGGTGAAGTCGGCTGGTCTGGCAAGCGAAGTTGCCCGTTTGAAAGCACGCTTTGTTATTAAGGATGGCAGCAAGGCAGATGATTAACGATTAAGACGTAAGTATCCAGCTTATTGGGCGAGGGCTTACGTCTTCTTTTTTGATCTCTTGGTAAACACCAAGCGGCAAGACTTCTGCATCGACACTTAGCTTTAACTCATCGACTACAAACGGCCACGGATCGACACGCAATATTGGATGCCCTGCTTCGTTGAATCCATTCGGAAGGAAACGAATTTCTGGCCATTCAGTTTTGCCATCCAGAACATCACCGCCAATAACCATTGGCTCCGGCATTTTATCTTCTTCAAAAAGCCGAGCATAGCAGCAAAGCCAAAGGCTCATCCAATCGAACGCCTGCAGCCAAGAGAGTGATCGCTCTGCAAGCTGCTCAGTATGCTCAGGCGATTGGTCTAACCATTTGTTGAGCATCACCTTCCGTTCTGTGTCGACCTGTTTGATCCACGCTTCCCACTCTTTGAAATCTTCATCCTGCTTTGATTGCAACCAGGAAAAATGGCTTGCTACAATCCAGCCAGCAAACGGGCTGATCTGCTCACAGCGATCAATCGAATCCGACCAGATGCGCTGCGCAGCTTGCGTGGGCATTTCGGTAAAGCCGTAAGGCCTGCCATACACGGGATCGATCTCAGGATCTTCTCCCCAGTTGATCCAACCATCGTCGTGGATACGCACCGCTTCAAGAAATTCTTGGCGAACCCTATAAAATGGATGTTTGTCGTCTTGAGGATCACAAAAGAGCGGTCCTATCGCTAGCGAACCCCAAGCGATCGCCAAATCGTAGCTCAACTGGGCATGCACGGTCTGTTTGACCAACAGCCAACTCACGGGCGAATCAGAACCAAGAGGAATATTGCGACGGATCATTGAAAAGTACTATATTTGGAAAAATGAATTTTCACTCCAATAACGAGTTGAGTCAGTATGTCTACCATTACCTGGATTCTTGAACCAGATGTATATACCGAATGCCACGATAAGCTTCGAGAAGCTTTAAAGTTACGTGGACATAAGATTATTGATTGGGATGATTTATGGTGGACGTACGGAATACCAAAATCTATCCCCACTAATCCAATAGTATTCCACGGATCATTGGGCAATGCATCAAGAATCAACCAGGAAATGTCTTGGATACCTGGCTCTTTCTGCACTGTTGAAAACTTTAAATGCTCAAATTACTTTGAAAAAGCTCAGAAATGGCTTCTACATAAAGAGTGGAAGGTTCTTCCAGCATCTCAACTTGTTGCAAACCCGATTGCTTTCGAAAACGAGTCTGAATTATGCGAAAAGATATTTGTTCGTCCTGATAGCCCACTTAAACCATTTAGTGGACGGGTTCTTGAGGTTGATAAAATATCTCTTCGTAGCCTAGATCATGGTTTCTATTACGAAGATGAAAATTTACCTGTAGTAGTTGCTCCTATTCGCAATATCGGTAGTGAGTGGCGATTCGTTATTTGCAACAACAAGGTAATTACGGGTAGCGGATATGTTGCTGACACTAGATCACCAACTGAGTTGTCATCTGACGATAAGGTTTGGAGCTACGCAGCCAAAGTTGCAAATGATATCGAGGCACCTGAGATAGTTTACGTTCTAGATGTTTGTGAGTGTGATGGCGATTTACACCTAATAGAACTCAATCCATTTAGTGGAGCTGATCTCTATGCTTGTGATTCCACTAAAATTGTTGATGCTATTGTCGCACTAATCTAAATCAAAAAAGCCGCCGAGGTTTCCCTCGACGGCTTTCTTTGATTTCGCCTAATATCAGCAGAGATTAATCAATCGCTTAGCTGTAGAAGCTAACGAACTCGCTGATTGATTGTGGCTTGATCTTGCCAGCGTTACCTGCTTGGCCGAAAGCGGTCATGCGGGCGACGCAAACTTCCTTCATCGCAGCGCGGGCTGGCTTCAGGTAGTCACGTGGGTCGAACTTGTCTGGCGACTCAGCCAAGACCTTACGGATCGCACCGGTTAGGGCCATACGGTTGTCGGTGTCGACGTTCACCTTACGGACGCCGTGCTTGATGCCCTTTTGAATCTCTTCAACAGGAACACCAAATGTTGGCTTCATTTCACCACCGTACTTGTTGATGATGTCTTGTAGCTCTTGAGGAACGCTACTCGAACCGTGCATCACAAGGTGACAGTTTGGAAGACGCTTGTGGATTTCTTCGATGCGGTCCATTGCCAAGACGTCGCCGGTTGGCTTGGTCGTGAACTTGTAAGCACCGTGGCTGGTACCGATAGCAACTGCCAAAGCGTCAACGCCGGTGTCCTTAACAAATTGCTCTGCTTCGTCTGGATCGGTTAGAAGTTGGTCGTGCGAAAGTTCACCGGTTGCACCATGACCATCTTCTTGCTCGCCACCACCCGTTTCGAGTGAACCAAGGCAACCAAGTTCACCTTCGACTGAGACACCCTGCTTGTGAGCCGATTCACAAACCGCCTTGGTGACTTTAACGTTGTAGTCGTAGTCGCCTGGCGTGCAGCCATCTTCTTGTAGTGAACCGTCCATCATGACGCTGGTGAAGCCGTTGTCGATGGCACTTTGGCAAGTATCAGGGCTGTTGCCGTGGTCTTGGTGCATGACGATGGGGATGTTCGGATAGAGTTCCGCAGCGGCGAGCATCAAGTGACGCAGGTAAGCATCTTGCGAATACTTACGAGCACCGCGCGAAGCTTGGATGATGACCGGCGACTCGGTCTCTTCGGCCGCTTCCATGATGGCCTGAATCTGTTCCATGTTGTTAACGTTGAATGCTGCAAGACCGTAGTCGTTCTCAGCAGCGTGGTCCAAAAGCAGACGCATGGGGACCAAAGGCATGGCGGGACTCCGTGGAAGGTAGGTATCGGTGGACGGGGTGCCGAGCGTTGCCACAAAAGCAACCACCTACAGCGGCCCCAAAACGGTTGGTTTAGTCCCGATAGTGTATCCGGAAGGGCCCAGTTTTTCGAGGGGGTGACGGAGAGGGCCTAGAGGCTGGGGATTCGGGGGTAGATCGCTGTTGTGCGTTCGGATACTACAGGAGCCCCAGAGGCGGCAATGCAAAGAGTCTTTAAGCTCCAATCTTTAACTTAGTAACCGTTTCAGGATAGTTGCTAAGGAAATAAACTTGATCAAATTTTGACTTATATTTGTGCTCTGCCATTCTCTCGGATATCTCATATGAGGAGGATCCGTCTCGCCCCTCAGCATAAACCAACAACCAGAATTCCTGGCACTTCTCCGAATATTTTTTAAGTGCTATGTCTTTCAAATCTAAGCTATCTTGTAATCGTTCAACAAAGTTCTCATTAACAATTCCTCCCAAGCTGGACTGCCAAAGGTGTGACTTCAGAACTTTTGGGCGATAAACACTAATAGCTAACAATTGCGTAGGCCATCTTTCTCCAGTCGAATAATCACACTCGACATGAACGCTAGAATCGATTTCAGGAACATTGGATTCAATTATTTCCGTAAGTCTCTCTGCTATCTCTCTTCGTTTATTCTTCCGCAAATCACCATCATCTCGAAAATAAACATCTACTATCAAAGGAGAAATCTTTCTCTCAATTGCCTCATGCCTTGCAAGGTCTAATATCTTGCTTTGCTCTTCCACCTGTAATTTTTTGGGCTCTTGAAATAACCCTGTAAGTTCGATCCCAATATATTTCTCATTTCCTTTTCTCAATAGAAAATCAGGTTTTTCAGAATCAATAATTTCATAGAGCGAATGATTACCAAGATTGCATAACATCTTTTCCAAGTAATACTTCTCTTTCTCTTTTTTAATATCTGGCATTTTCTTAGACCCCATACAGCTACTAGAAATTATTCGACTCTTTAGCATTATACCGAATCACATACCGGCCACCTTGGGTTGATGCTTTTCGCATCACAATATTGAAAGTTTTGACCTACTAGCACTATGTGGTACAATTGGAGCAACAAGTAAAGGCCCCATCATGCAGATTGATCAAGTAATTGAACGAGCTAAGAAACTAGCCATCGGCGGTGAAGATGCTGCTGCGGTCATAAGCGAAGCTTTGGATCGGCTTGAGTGGGAACGCAAAGAAGTAGCAGCCGTCAAAGAAGGAATCGCTGCCTACGAGTCGGGCGATCATGAGCCACTTGCTGATTTTGACCAACAATTCCGTCTAGAAAATGGCCTCCCCCCCAGAAGCTGATGTATCCAGTCACAATAACGGGTCCAGCCAAAGATGACATCATTAACAATCGCGACTGGTGGGCGGCAAATCGATCTGAGGAAGAGGCAAACCGCTGGTATGAAGGAATCATCGAGACGATGTTCGCTCTCGAATCCACATTCGCTCAAAATCCGTTTGCGACCGAACCGGGTCTGAAAGCTAACCAAATTCGACAAGTGTCTTTTGGCCTTGGACGACGTCCTTCTCATCGAATACTTTATGCCGTTCGTGATAACTCGGTTGTTATCTATCGAGTACGAGCATTCAAACAAGACAAAATTGGGCTCAAAGAATTGCAGTGAGACACAGCCTATTTACCTTCACTCACCCAAGTCAAACGCCTTGCTTGGCGCTTGCGTTAGACGAATAACAATCGCTTTGCGGTGGCTCGAGGCGGTTTCGTCTGCTTTGTGAAAATAGTAGCCGAGGCGGCTGTCGGCGTTCGGTAGACTTGTGGCAATGAGCATCTCGCCGACGACGAGTGGTGCTTTGATTCTTAGGTTAGAAAAGATTTCGCGTTCACGCTGGGCGATGCCACGTGACATCATTCCCATCTCGTCGGAATTCCAACGCATCTTGGTATCGCCAAAGTGGAGCTCGGGAGTAATGACAACCGAGTAGCCACCTTCACCATCACGCTCGACTTGGACGTCATAAACAGGTTGCACCTGCTTATATGTCTTGCCATGTATCGGACCTCCGTCGGCAAGGAGTAACGGGGCACGTTTGATGATCTCCGACGCGTTGATCGTAGCCGACTTACCGGGGCGAAGTTGCTTGGTGCTGCGCGATACGCCAGTTGGTGAATCGAGAGTCACCGCCAAGGCGTTCTCTTCGTCGTCCGTGCTATGCCCGGTTGGATTAAGCAGCTTGACGATTTGCTCCGGTGGAACACCACCGACGATGCCCGCCCGGAATCCATTCTGGATAAGCTGACCACGCAGTTCGGAATCGAGTCGGTCTTCCTGAACGTATCGCCAGAGAGTTTCGTCAGCATCATCAGGCAAGGTGGCCCAATAAATGTCGATCGTGACGGCGTCGGCTGAGGCGCTGGCGGCTTTCAAGAGTGAAGGCGATTGACTCAGGGCCTCTTCCGAAATCAACAACGACGAGCAGCCAACCGAGAACAATCCAAATGAGCATAAACTGGCTGCCAAGGTAAGCAGTCCAAGGATTGAACAAATTGATTGCCGATGCGCTGTCATTACCGCCGCCAATTGAAAGGAAAACTAAGCGGCAGGAGATTAGCGAGTCGCCTGCATGCCAGCAAGGTTAATCGAAATTGAGTAACTCACTTGAAAGCGTGCTAGCACTTCCGGCGATTAGTCAGAAACTTAGCCTGCCATGCGGCGCAGTTTGGGCACGGCGTAGCGGTCGCCAACGACGCTGCCATACTCGGCCACAAGCTCATCGAAGTTTCTTTCAAGGAATACATAAAGCCCCGACGGCGGGTCGGCTTCTAGCCACTGTCGCGCCAACTCGGCGGCGTGCCGGTCGAACTCCTTTTGCGAAGCGCCGTGTGCGTAGCATCGCCCTTCGTGACGACGCAGGTCGCCATCCATCTTTGGACCAATGTGCCAAAGTTCGTGCGTGATCGTCGTCAGCTTCTCTTCAAATGGATGCTCAAAGAAGCGAGGGAGATAAAAATTAAGCAGGTAAAGGCACTCGACGCCATCCGCTCGATAGAGACGAGGACAGACATAGCGATGCCGACCGACCTTGCCAACCGACTCACCCCGTTCAAACCGAAGCGGAGTAAGCGAGGCTTGGATACCATGCGAAACCGCGCTGCGAGTTTGTCGATAGCCGACCGCCACTTGATGCATGTCGATATGCCCCAGCGCCGCGACACGACTAGTCATGTCATGGCAAACAGCTCGCATGGCGGCAGTGAAGTCGAACGGCATCGTGCTAGCACATGGAAGGTTAGGCAATAAAAAAAGACGCCCTCGATTGAGGACGCCCTTTGATAAATGATTTAGTGAGATGAGCGAAGATCAATCTTCTTTCTTCTCTTCTTCAGCCGAAGCTTCTTCGGTAGCAGCATCCTCAGCAGGTGCTTCTTCTGTGGTTTCTTCTACTGCCTCTTCAGCAACTTCCTCAACTGGCTCATCAGCAGGAGCTTCGTCAGTTGCGTCGAAGGCAGGTTTAACGCTCTTCTGAACAACACGGTCATGAGTTCCAACGAATTCAAGAATCGCTTGTGTGCCGGCGTCACCAAGGCGTGGATTCGCTAGACGAAGCACACGGGTGTAACCACCTGGGCGGTCAACAAAGCGTGGGGCAATCTCTTCGAAGAGAATGCTTACGGCGTTCTTGTCACCAAGAAGTTGAACGCAGCGACGGCGAGCCGTTACGACTGGCGAAATCGCTTGGTTCCATTTCGACCAATTCTCGCTGGTACGCCACTTCTTCCAAGCGTCCGAACCACGCTCAGCATCGGTGCCGAACTGGCTGGCAGCTTCTTGAGCAGCGAGCGACTTCTTGGCGATGGTAACGCACTTCTCAACGAGCGGACGAACTTCTTTCGCCTTGCTGATCGTGGTAACGATACGACCCTTTACCTTTGGCTCCGATTCGAGCTGAAGGTAGCGGAAATCATCAGGATCACGCTCGGTTAGGATCAGAGCGCTAGCCAAGTTGCGAAGCAACGCACGTTGGTGGTTCGGGTTACGGCCGAGTTTTCGGCCTCGTCTACGGTGACGCATGGTACTTGCCGATAGCGGTTAGCTGTAAGCGTTTAGTAAAGGTTTATACAGTTCGGAGTTCTTAATCGTTGATCAAGAAACACCAACAGCGGGAGCGACACGCATGCCAAGGTGAAGGCCAAGCTCACGGAGCTTCTCTTGAACTTCCACCAAGGTGGTTTCGCCAAAGTTGCGGACCTCAAGCAGGTGATCTTCCGAGCGGCTCACCAACTCACGGACCGTCATAATGTTTTCTGATTCGAGGCAGTTGCCTGCACGAACCGACAAATTCAGCTCAGCAATTGGCATGTTGAGCTTGGCTTCCAATGCAGGGTCGATTCCCGAGTTGCTCGTCGCACGGGCTGGCGAACGAACTTGTGGGCCGAGCTCTGAGTATTGGACGAATGGGTTGAGGTGCTTGCGAAGAATCTTCGCCGACTCAACCATTGCCATTTCAGGGCCAATCGAACCATCGGTCCAAATTTCAAGCGTTAGCTTGTCGTAGTTGGTCTTTTGACCAACACGAGTTTCGTCAACTGCGTAACGAACACGAGTAACAGGGCTGAAGATCGCATCGACGGGGATGATGCCAACTTCTTGAACGTTCTGGCTGTGCTCAGTGCTGGGAACGTAACCGCGGCCGTTTTCAACAACCATTTCCATGACAAACGGAATGTCATCAGTCAAGGTTGCGATAACGTGGTCTTTGTTGATGACGTCAACCGACTCGTCGGTTTCAATGTCACCAGCAAGGATGTCACCAGCGGTGTTACGCTCAACGCGTAGCACACGGGTGGTTTCTGAGTGGTTCTTCACGACAAGCGATTTGACGTTAAGAACAATGTCGGTGACGTCTTGCAAGACGCCAGGGATCGTTGTGAACTCGTGAAGAGCATTTTGAATTTTGATTTGCGTGACCGCACTTCCTTCGAGGCTCGAAAGAAGAATGCGACGCAAGCCATTTCCTACCGTTGTTCCAAAACCACGGTGGAAGGGCTCGGCAACAAACTTACCGTAGTTTGCTGAGAGCGTTTCTTGCTCACAAGTCACCATGCTTGGGAGTTCTAATCCGCGCCAACGAATGTGCATCGACGTCTCCAATTGCTAAGACGCAAAATCGCCAAGGCGATCTAGCGTGATATCTTTAAGATGTCACCCAGAAAGGAATCAATCGCAGAGTTAACTCCAACGGCTTGATTGCCTCTCTCTCAGTATCCTCTATCGCTACCACCGCATCCTTGCCGGCGGGTTTATGTCTCTCTCTTCGACCAACTCATGCAAGCATTAACGCATGCAAAGCTAGGCGATATTAACGTGAGCAAAGCTCGACGATCAACTGTGTATCAACAGGAAGCGATACATCTTCTGGTCCTGGTAGGCGTCCTACGATGCCTTCAGGGATTTGGCTCTCAGTAACTGCCAAGTAGTCCGGCAAGTCACGTTGGTTTTCAGCTTGTGCTCCGCGAACTGCATCCAGGCTGTTTGCCTTGTTCTTTACGCGAATCACATCACCTGCACGGACCTGGGCACTTGAAACGTCGCAACGACGGCCGTTGACCGTGATGTGACCATGGTTGATCAGCTGACGTGCTTGCGAACGGCTAATGCCGAAACCAAGACGGTGAACCACGTTGTCCAAACGACGCTCAAGAAGCGTTAGCAGAACGTCACCCGTGTTGCCCTTCGCACGTTCAGCGCGTTGGAAGTAAAGACGGAATTGACGCTCAAGCACTCCGTAATAGTGCTTCACCTTTTGCTTCTCGCGAAGCTGGGTACCGTAGTCAGTCATCTTGCCACGACGAGCAACTTGCTGACCGGGTGGCGTATCGCGACGCTCGAAAGCGCACTTCGGCGAATCGCAGCGGGTCCCCTTAAGGAACAGCTTTGCACCATCTCGGCGACAAAGGCGACATACTGGGCCGGTGTATCTTGCCATAGCTTTGGTCTTATTCGGTTGGTTGTTACAAGGAATGTTGTAGGCGTATAAAAATCTGATTGCTCGGTCTGCTTTGCCGAGCCAATCGTATCGGATTAGACGCGACGCTTCTTGCGTGGGCGGCAACCGTTGTGCGGTAGTGGCGTGACGTCTTCGATCGACTTGACCTTAAGGCCAGCTGCCTCGAGAGCGGTGATCGCGCTTTCGCGGCCACTGCCGGGGCCTTTCACCTTGACGTCCACGTCACGCAAGCCGAACTTCTTCGCTTTTTCAGCAGCTTGCTGAGCAGCGCTTTGGCCTGCAAACGGGGTGCTCTTTCGGCTTCCTTTGAAGCCACTGGTGCCAGCACTGGCCCAGCAAAGAGTGTCACCCTTGGTGTCGGTGATGGTAACGGTCGTATTGTTAAAGGTCGCGTTGATATGAGCGATGCCAGCCGCAATGTTACGGCGAGTACGACGACGCGATTCTGATTTACCCTTAGCCACGCTAAAGCTTCCTGATGAAGATTATGTCGAGCTGAATGACGAACGATTTATGTATTGATGAAACAACCAACAAAGACTGCGTAATAATCTAACGCAAGTCCTTAACACCCTTCTTACCGGCAACAGTCTTCTTCTTACCCTTTCGGGTACGGGCGTTGGTCTTGGTGCGTTGACCGCGAACTGGCAAACCACGACGGTGACGGATGCCACGGTAGCTTGCGATTTCACGCAGACGCGAAATATTTTGGTTTACCTGACGACGAAGCTGACCCTCAATGACGTAGTCTTTGTCAAGAAGAGCAGCAAGGCGTGCGACTTCGTCTTCGGTCAATTCACGAGCACGGGCTTGTGGATCAACACCAGCCTTGACGCAAAGCTCACGGGCAGTCTTTGGACCAACACCGTACAAGTAAGTCAGCGAGACTACTGTTGGGCGGTCGGTCGGGATATCAACACCTTGAATACGCGGCATCGACAGGTTTCCTTTTGATCTTTCCTCAGCTGGTTTGGCTGAGAAGCGAGTTAGTGTGTTTTGTTATCTCTCGTTAACAACATGCAACGACGTGTAGCTAAACAACTTAGCCCTGGCGTTGCTTATGGCGTGGGTTTTCGCAAACGACGTAAACTACGCCACGGCGACGCACCACTTTGCACTTGGCACAAATACGTTTAACGCTTGCACGAACCTTCATTGGGTTCTCCCAGCTAGTTTTGCTAAGCTTTCCGCTAATTAACAATCGGCTTAGCGTGTTTCGTTTGGATCTCGTTCGAGCACCCAATAGGGGCTCATTGCATCTAAGAGGGCAAACTGCTTGACACGCCCAAACGGCGTACAACCAAGCGTCTGCTTCGAGCAGAAAACCGGCGATGTCTGCGAGAACGTGAATGCTTAGGGCACTGCACGCCACTGGCAGAACATATCGATTAGGCTCATCAGCGCCGTTTGCCTAACATGGCTTTCGCCATGGCGAGCTCAGCGCCTCCCCTTATTTGTCCCAATTCAATTGGGCGAATCGGTGAGTATATGCGTTGTTGGGTCGAATGCTCAACCCCCGATCTCCTAGGTTTTCGACATTGCCACGACAAAAATCGACAATAGATCGAAAAAGCCTTCAACTAGAGTTGACCTCCTTCCAGCCAGGCCCACCTAACCAGCAAACTCACCCAGCCGGCCACGCCCGAAGTGCTTTGCTGACAGAGGCTTAGCCCTCCAGCAGTTCAAGTTCTTCCTCTGTTGGCGGACCTGTGAGTAACTTAGGACCACCCGAGGTGATGGCAATCGTGTGCTCAAAGTGGGCACTCATGGATCCATCCCGAGTTACCTGGGTCCAGTAGTCAGGAAGCTCAACCACTTCTTTCGTGCCGACATTCACCATCGGCTCGACCGCTATCACAAGGCCGGGTTCGATCTTGAAGTCGTTGTTGCCGCGCAATCCGCGGCTGAAATAGTTTGGCACCTGGGGATCTTCATGCAAGTTGCGACCAATACCATGACCAACAAAACACTCAACCGAATGGAATCCTCGATCACTGACATACCGACCCATTTCGCGGGCGACTTCGCTCCAGCGATTTTTTGTTTTTAGCAACTCAACCGCAAGCATCAGCACTCCCTCGGTAGTCTCGAGCAGAGCTTGGGTTTGATCACTTATCTTGCCAACGGGATAAGTCCAGGCCGAATCACCACACCAGCCGCCAATCTTGCAGCCCGTATCAAGGCTTAGAATGTCTCCTTCTTTCAACGGCTCGTCATTCGGTATGCCGTGGACCACCGCTTCATTAACCGACATGCAGCAGACGGCTGGAAAGCGGGGCTTCCCTTCAATAGCGTTGGGGTAATCCAAGAAGAGCGGCGTCGCGCTGCGAGACTTAAAATACTCGGCAACTTTGTCATCGATTTGCTGGGTCGTTGCACCAGGGACGACCATCTCTTTAGCAATTTGATGCGCCTTCCAAACAGCGAGCCCTGCCTTGCGCATCAAGCCGATTTCGCGTGCTGATTTTAACTGGATCATGATTAGCCTTCTCCTGGGACATCGTCCGTATCCAAGGAATCAACTGCTTTGAGGAGTTTTGCAAACACTTCCTCTTCTGTTCCAACAGCATCGATGCGGCGGAGTATACCACGTTTCTCGTAGTAATCAGCCAACGGTTTGGTCATGTCGGCATAAATCTGAAGACGCTGCTTGATGGTCTCTTCATCGTCGTCTTCACGCCCTCGCTTGCTGAGTCGTTCGAACAACACTTCCAGTGGTACAACGAATTCAAGAGCTCCTTCCAAAGGAGCGTTATGCTTGGCGAGCAACTCACCAAGCGCTTCCGCTTGCGGAAGCGTCCGCGGGAAGCCATCAAACAGATAGCCTTTCTGGCAGCAGTCACTCGAAGCAAGCCGCCGGGCAACAATCTCGACAACGATCTCATCAGGAACCAACTGACCTTCATCAAGATACTTGGCCGCAGCAAGTCCAATCTCTTCGCCTGCGTCACGTGCTTCACGCAGCACATCGCCTGTGGAGAGGTTCGCAACTTGCAGATGCTCTGCCAGGTGACCTGACTGGGTCCCCTTGCCTGCCCCTGGTGGTCCGATGAAGACGATTCTCATGTTCCAACTCCGGACAAACAGAAGAGAATCCAAGGAGCTCGATCAGCACAAAAGGCTACTCAAGCAAGCCTTTGTAGTTACGCATGATTAGGTGGCTATCGATCTTCTGCACAAGGTCAAACGCCACACTAACTGCAATGAGCAAGCTCGTACCACCATAGAACATTGCTATGCCAAACGGAACGTTGAGCATCTCTGTCATGATCGTTGGGATGATTGCGATCAAAGCCAAGAACGCCGCCCCGACATAGGTGATGCGGAACATAACCTTCTCAAGGTAGTCTGAGGTTGGACGCCCAGGACGGTAACCGGGAATAAACGAACCATAGTTCTTCAGGTTGTCTGCCATATCTTTCGGATTGAAAGTAATGGCGGTCCAGAAGTAGCAGAAGAAGTAAATCAACACGAGGAACGTTAGGTTGTAGAAAAACCCGCCTCGTCCATCTTGCCCGAATGAGCTGTTAAGCCCCTCGACAATCGCCTTGAACCAGTTGCCATCATCCCATGTGGCGACCGTCGACTTGAGTGGCCCCAGTGCTAACATCGGGAACATCAGAAGGCTGCTCGCGAAGATGATTGGCATCACGCCTGCTTGGTTTACTTTCAAAGGAAGGTAGCTTCGACCACCGGCCGTCTGACGACGTCCGCGTTGGTGCTTAGCGCTTTGCATCGTAATTCGGCGCTGACCAAGCGTGATATAGACCGTCCCTGCGACCACGGCAATGAACATGGCAGCCATCAAGAGGAGTCGAACAGGGTCAAGCTTGGTACTGTCACCGAGCGTCAGCGATGCTTGTTGATAAAGCTGGTATCCAGCACCCGGCATGCTCGCCAAGATGCCCGCCATGATTAGAAGGCTGATACCGTTGCCGATTCCGTACTCGTCAATCTGCTCACCGAGCCACATCAAGAACACGGTTCCTGCCGTCATGGTCAGAATGGCAGTTATCTTCCATCCGAGTAGCATGCTATTGCTTCCCGGATAGCAGAACTCATCAGCAACGAGGCCTTGGCCTTCAGCAAACGCTCCAATGAAGAACCAACTTTGGATCAGACAGATCGCAACGGTGGCGTATCGTGTGTATTCGTTAATCTTCTTTCGGCCCGCTTCTCCCTCTTTCTGCAAAGCTTCAAGAGAAGGAATCACACTTCCAAGAAGCTGGAAGATAATCGAAGCCGAAATGTAGGGCATAATGCCCAGACCAAAGATCGTAATATTATTCAGCTGGCTAGCACTAAGAACGGCTACCTGCTTAAGAACGTCGTTAAAACCTCCCGATCCGCTCTGAAACTTCTCAAGAGCTTCAAAGTCGACGATAGGAAGATTGATCTGAAACCCAACTCGATACACGGCGAGCATGAATAACGTCAGGAAGATCTTCCGACGTAGTTCTGGGATGGTAAAGATCAGGCGAAACTTCTCAAGCATGGGTTGATCCGTCTAAAGCTTGTAGGCGGCGGTTGGTTTGCAATTGGGTAGAATAACGACTTCTGCCGTAGCACGCCATGCTGAAGCTTTGCCCTGAAGGATTCAAGGCCCCCCAACTCAGCTCGCTCCGTCAATTGAAGGTTCGGCTGGGTCTGCTAGGCCTTGCTAGCTTGTTCACGCTTTTGGCGCTGTTTCTCGGCGACAGGGGTCTTACCGGGCACGACGACCATCTTTCCACCAGCTTTTTCGATCTTTTCAGCGGCTGACTTGCTGAAACGATGAGCAGAAATGGTCAGCTTCTTGCTGATTTCGCCTTCGCCCAAGATCTTAAGTTGGTCAAAACGACCCTTGGCTATATTCTTTGAAACCAAGGCCTCGATCGTGACTTCAGCACCATCTTCAAAAGCGTCGTTGATTTGGCCAACGTTGACAACAACAACGTCTAAAGCCCAACGGTTATTGAAACCACGCTTAGGAACGCGGCGAATCAACGGCATTGCACCACCCTGGAAGGTGACGTGTGCCGAGTTACCTGCACGCGAACCGGCACCCTTGTGGCCACGGCCACAGGTTTTGCCATGGCCTGAACCAGGTCCACGTCCTACGCGCTTACGTTTGCGGTTCTTTTGTATCCCGCGATGGACATCATCCAAGATCATGACAGGGTTACTCCTCGCAAACGTTCAATCTCTGATTTAGGACGAAGCTGTTTCAAAGCTTCGATAGTTGCTTTTACCAAAGGAACTGGATTATTCGATCCGAAGCTCTTGGTAAGAATATTGTGGATACCTGCCGATTCGCAAACCGCACGAACGGCCGCACCAGCGATCACACCCGTACCTTCCGAAGCAGGAACAAGAATCACTTCCGACCCGCCGTAACGTCCTTTGACGGTGTGAGGAATCGTTGAACCTTCCATCGGCACGGTGATCATGCTTCGCATAGCTTCTTTGCGAGCCTTCTCGACACTTGGCGGTACTTCGTTGGCCTTTCCATAACCAAGTCCAACTTTACCTTTGTTGTCGCCTACGACGACAAGTGCAGCAAAGCTGAAACGACGACCACCTTTAACAACGGCGGAACAACGTTTGATCTTTACGACGTTCTCGGAAAGCTCGCCTTGCTGACGCTCTTTTCCTTGTTGACGGTCTTTAGCTTGTTGGGCCACAGTAAATGCCTCGTGTGAGGTGTGATTAACTTATGTTTTGTTTTAGCGTAAACGGATTAGCGAGTCTTAGAACTCTAGACCACCTTCGCGGGCGGCGGATGCCAAAGCTTCCAATCGGCCATGGTACCGGTACGGTCCACGGTCAAAGCAAACTTGCTTAACCCCAACTTCAGCGGCACGCTCAGCAATGGCCTTGCCGATTGCAGCCGCGGCGTCTTTATTCCCGCCGTAGCTAATGCCTGAAGAAAGTTGTTTGTCTAGCGTTGATGCCGATGCCAATGTCTTACCAGACTCATCGTCGATCAACTGAGCCGCAATGTTGCGATGGCTGCGAGTAATGCTTAGACGTGGACGCTCAGCCGTACCGGTCAAGCTCTTGCGTACGCGGAACTTGCGGCGTTGGCGGCGTTTGCCGATGGCTCGTCTTGGGTCCATAACAGTTTCAGCTTTATCGGTTTAGCTTGTGAATGTTTGTATCGTTGGATTATCAATCGCTTAAGACTACTTAGCAGTCTTACCAGCTTTGCGTCGTACGTGCTCACCTTCGTAACGAATTCCCTTGCCTTTGTATGGCTCAGGCTTACGAACGGCACGGACTTCAGCGGCGAACTGACCAACTTTTTGCTTGTCAGTCCCTTTGATCGTAATGTGCGTGTTGTCTGGAAGCGAGACGTCGAGTTCCTTAGGGATCTTCTTGTGGATCTCGTTAGCGAAACCAACACGTAGTTGGAGTGTGTCGCCTTGAATAGCACCAAGGTAGCCAACGCCGTGAATCTCAAGCTTCTTTTCGTATCCCTCGGTAACGCCAACAATCATGTTTGCGACAAGAGCACGAGTCAAACCGTGGTAGGCACGGTCAGCACGATCATTGCCTTCACGACCGCAAACGACTTCCTTCGCCTCTTCGTCAACCGTAACGTTGACTTCAGGGCGGTGCTCATAGGTTAATTTGCCAAGCTTGCCTTCGACCGTGATTACACGGTTAGCAACGTCTACCTTCACACCGGAAGGAATGGCAACAGGTTTTTTACCGATTCGGGACATGGTTCTTTTCTTTGTCTTTAACTTTCAGCTCTTCCAGCTTGTCGACTTATTAAAGTCTTCAAAGCCTTCGCTTGTATGTGTAAAGGACGCTTAATATTGAATACTTAGCAAAGCTCGCAGAGCCTTGCCTCTACCTTGCTCACCATAGTTCGCACAGGACTTCGCCGCCAAGGTTCTTTTGGCGTGCTTCGCGATCACTCAAAACACCACGGCTGGTGCTGATGATCGAAATGCCAAGTCCATTTAGCACAGGGCGAAGGCTTTTCGCTTGCGAATACACACGACAGCCGGGTGAACTAACACGTTTGATGTGCTGGATCACACGCTCCCCGTTCGGGCCGTACTTCAAATCGATGCACAGCTGCTTAACAGGTTGATCGTCGTTTTGTTCTTCGTGCCAATCCCAAATGTAGCCCTCACGTTTGAGAACTTCAGCAACACCTCGCTTCACTTTGGAAACAGGCATATGCACGATGGGGCGCTCAACGCTAACCGCATTGCGGATTCGGGTGAGCATATCGGCGATTGGGTCGGTCATCATCGCGACGCGTACTCCTCAGGCAACTTTCGTCCGGCGACTTGAGTTATCAAGGTAAGGTGATTTGGTTAAACAGAAACAACAACGTTAGTGGCTACCAACTCGCTTTGCGAACGCCTGGAATCATGCCTTTGTCCGCAAGTTCACGGAAGCAAATTCGGCAGATGCCAAACTTACGGTATACAGCCCGAGGGCGACCGCACATCTTGCATCGACTTTCTGCACGGGAGCTGAACTTGGGCGTCTTGTTGGCCTTTGCAATTTTGGATTTGCTTGCCACGGTGTTGCCTACTGTTTTGGTTTAAGGGTTCGTATTAGGTATTGGTTAGTTGGTTTCCGACTACTTGTCGTCTTCTTCACGGACAAATGGGAAACCGAACATCTCAAGCATCATGCGGGCTTCATCGTCGGTAGCACCTTTAGTGCAGATGGCGATATTCAAGCCTTGAGGACGCAAGTATTTGTCTGGGTTTAGCTCAGGAAATACCAACTGCTCGGTCAAGCCAAGGCTGTAGTTTCCATTGCCATCAAAAGCGGTCTTTTTAACGCCACGGAAGTCGCGAACACGAGGCAAAGCGATTGAAATCAATCGATCAAGGAACTCGTACATGCGATCGCCACGGATCGTTACTTTGGCACCGATTGGCATGCCTTCACGAAGGCGGAACGTAGCAATCGATTTACGTGCACGGCAAATCAAAGCTTTTTGGCCGGTGATATCAGCAAGGGCTGAAACCGCTTCTTCGATATGTTTCTTATCGCTAATTGCACTACCAACGCCCATGCTGAGAACAATCTTCTCAAGGCGAGGCAAAGCAAGCCGATTGGTACGACCAAGCTTCTCTTGCAAAGCTGGCAAGATCTCTTCTTGGTAGCGATCTTTAAGTCGAATGGCGACAGTCATGGTTCTGCGTGCTTGTGATTTAGTTGTTTGGGCGGGCTAATACTCGGTTACTTATTTGCGTAGGCAGCTTTGGGTGGGGATAGCTCACCTTGAGCTGTATCGCACTTGCGACAGAAGCGTTCTTTGCTGCCATCATCAAGGTAACGAGCACCCAATCGAGCCGACTTGCCACATGATTCACAGTAAAACTGGATGTTAGCAAGTTGGACCGGCATTTCCTTCTTGAGGCGTCCGCCGTTAGGGTACTTTTGGCTACGCTTCACGTGCTTCATGACCGTATTGACACCTTCCACGATCGCCTTGTTGGCTTCGCGGTCGATCTGAATGACGCGACTGCGGGTGCCTTTATCGGCGCCTGCGATCACTTCAACGGTATCTCCAGTTTTGATCAACATGATTGGTAGCTGTGGTTGTTAGCGTTATTTGTTTGGTACGAAGTGATGCCTGAAGGATCAGACGACCTCGTTAGCGAGGCTTACGATCTTCATGAAACGTCGTTCGCGAAGTTCACGAGCAACAGCACCGAAAATACGTGTACCACGTGGGTTATTATCTTTGTCAATGAGCACGATCGCATTGGAGTCAAAGCGAACGTAACTGCCATCGGAACGACGCGTCGGAGCTTTTTGACGGACGATCACGCCACGCACAACAGCCTTCTTCTTAACGTCGCTACCTGGGATCACACTCTTAACACTGCAAATGATCACGTCGCCAAGCCCGGCAAATCGGCGTCGGCTACCGCCTAGCACCTTAATGCACATGACCTCTTTGGCACCGGTGTTGTCCGCGACGTTCAATCGCGTTTGCATTTGGATCATTGGAAGCTCTTGTCTGACCCGAGGGGTCTTCTAAACGTTGTTTTGGTTTTCACTTTGGCCTGCCGAAGCTGACCGACGCTTTTAATTCCCTGAAAAGAGAATCAGTTGTTACTGCCCGTGCCTGCTGTCGCCGAAGCTTCGCTGTCGCCAGCAACTTCGGTCTCTGCCAATTGTTGAGCCTTTTGGGCGGCACGCATTGCTGCGATGTCAACGATTTGGCTCTTAGCAACCACTTTTACAAGTTCCCAACGCTTCGTCTTGGACTTGGGTGGGCACTCGATGATTTCAACCGTATCGCCCTCTTGCGATTCGTTGTTCTCATCATGGACGTGACACACCGTGCGGCTTTGGATGAACTTGCCGTACTTAGGGTGACGTACCAAGCGAGCGATTTCGACTCGACGGCTCTTGTCCATCTTGTCGCTCGTTACAACGCCGGTGACTACTTTTTTTGGCATGGCTTGTTTACTTGTCGTTTACCAACGGGTTACTCTGCGGCCTGGGCAGTTGCTGCCTTAGCTCGTTCAGTTTGGATCGTCTTCACGCGAGCAATCAAACGGCGATTGCGACGCATTTCACTTGGGCTATCAAGCTTCTCGGTTTGAGCTTGGATTCGCAAGCGAAATAGGCTGTCGGCAGCATCCTTGATCGTAAGGTCAAGTTGCTCGTCGCTCATTTCGCGTAGTTCTTTGGCAGTGCTCATCGCTCTGTCGATTCAAAAAAGGTCGATTTCAAATCTGAAGACGTTAATGCAAACGTCTTCGTTCATACCGGGTCGATTAAACATTCTCTCGCTTAACAAGCCGAACACGCACGGGCATCTTGTGAGCAAGACGGGCAAAGCAAATCTTTGCTGCTTCCTCGGTAATGCCACTCACCTCATAAAGGATTGTGCCTGGCTTCACCACAGCTGCCCAATAGTCGGGCTCACCCTTACCTTTACCCATTCGAGTTTCGAGTGGGATCGAGGTGATGGACTTGTGGGGAAAAATTCGGATGTAAAGTCGGCCTTCGCCACGAACGTACTGCTGGGCAGCAATACGACCCGCTTCGATGGTTTGCGAGCTGATCCAGCCGCCTTCGGTTGATTGTAAGCCGAATTCGCCAAAGATTACTCGGTTACCGCGAGTCGCGTTACCTTTTATACGTCCTCTTTGGCTTTTTCGATGCTTGACCCTCTTGGGCATCAGCGCCATCGTTTTGGTCCTCGTATTCGCCTTGGTTAATCCACACTTGAATGCCAATTTGGCCTTGTGGAGTTTTTGCTTCTACATACCCGTAATCAATCTTCGCACGCAAAGTGCTTAGCGGGATCGATCCCGAGATTTGCTTCTCGCGACGGGCCATTTCAGCACCGCCTAGTCGACCAGCCAATTGGATCTTGATCCCCTTGGCACCGGCCTCCATGGTTTGCTCCATCGCTCGCTTCATCGTGCGACGGAAAGCGGCACGCTTCATGAGCTGTTCAGCAATATCTTCTGCAACCAGGTGAGCTTGAATCTCCGGACGAGTGATCTCTTCAATCTTGATGTTGATACGACGACCAACCAAGACTTGAAGCTCGTCTTGCAATTGCTCAACTTGCGTCCCCTTGCGTCCAATGATGACGCCTGGTCGGGCGGCATGCATTACGACGCGAACTTCGTCTCGAGTTCGCTCGATCTCGATCTTCGGGATACCAGCGAACTTGTACTTCTTGGAGATGTAATCGCGAATCTTCTTGTCTTCAACAAGCAGGTCGGCGAATTCTTTCTTCGAAGCGTACCAACGGCTATTCCAGTCCAGCATGATGCCAGTACGGAAACCGACGGGATTTACTTTTTGACCCATAACGAAGTTGGGAGGTTAAGGTTGTTTGGCCTTTGCCAGGCCTCATATGGTTTCGTTGTTAACCGGGTGATGACCACCCTGCTTAACAACACAATTTGTTTTATTCGACTTCCACAGTGATGTGAGCAAAACGCTTCTTAATCACGTGTGCCATGCCGCGTGCACCAGGACGAATCCGTTTGAACATTGGGCCGCCGTCAACCTTCACCTGCGTGATCTTAAGACCCGCTCGGTTTGGGGCACCGCGATCTTCTGCGTTTGCGAACGCACTCTTAATCACCTTCTCCAACATGCGGGCACCGCGGTGTGGTTGAAAGCGAAGGATTGCAAGTGCATCGTCAACTCGCTTACCGCGCACCAAGTCGGCCAAAGGACGAACTTTGGTAGCGCTGATGCGGGCGTGCTTGTGGGTTGCTCGGTATGCCATGATCGACTCGGAATGTGTCGCTGTTTTTGGTGTCGCTTGTTTTACGCTTGTCTGTCTCTTGCTCAGCAAGTTAAGTGCTGATCACCGCAAGTGGTTATTTCTTACCACCGTGACCACGGAAGGTGCGGGTTGGTGAAAATTCACCCAACTTGTGGCCAACCATGTCCTCAGTCACAAGCACCTTTACGTGCTGGCGACCGTTGTGAACCATGAACGTATGGCCAACGAACTCAGGAATGATCGTGCAAGCACGCGCCCAAGTGGTGATTGGCTCTTTGGTACCGGCGTCGTTCAGCTTCTCCACTTTCGTGAAGAGTTTCAGATCGACGTAAGGTCCCTTTTTAAGTGAACGACTCATAGTTTCAACTTGTTACGGTTGTTTAAGACGGATGTTTTAATCGTTGTACGGTTTACTTCTTAACGAGCTTCTGAACGCCGTAACGTTTCGACTTACGACGGCGAACAATTGCTGCGTTGGATGGCTTGCGACGCTGACGTGTCATGCCACCCTTAGCGCTCTTACCTTCGGGGCTAACTGGGTGACGACCACCCTTGGTACGACCTTCACCACCACCGTGCGGGTGATCGATCGGGTTCATTGCAGTACCCCGAACGTGTGGGCGACGGCCTAACCAACGCTTACGGCCAGCCTTACCAAGGACGACTGAGCTATGGTCCGGGTTGCTAGTCGTTCCAACAACAGCGCGGCAAGCGGAAGGAATACGGCGAATTTCACCACTTGGTAATGAAATCTGAGCCCATCCTGCTTCACGAGCCATCAAGGTTGCACTGGTACCTGCACTGCGGCAAAGAACTGCACCACGACCAGCACGAAGCTCAACGTTGTGAACAGCGGTCGCTAGTGGGATCTTCGAAAGTGGCAGGCAGTTACCAACTTTTGGCTCCGCGTTTTCACCACTCATCACCTTGTCGCCCTGAGTAAGGCCAACAGGAGCAATGATGTAACGCTTTTCACCATCTTCGTATTTCACAAGGGCAATACGAGCCGAGCGGTTTGGATCGTATTGGATCGAATCAACGATCGCTTCCATACCATCCTTGTTGCGACGGAAGTCGATCAAGCGATAACGACGCTTGTGACCACCACCACGGTGACGGCAGGTAATCTTACCCTGATTGTTACGACCACCGGTCTTCTTGATCGGACGAAGCAAGCTCTTCTCTGGCTTTGCGCCTGGAGTTAGCTCAGCAAAGTCGCTCACGGACGCATTACGGCGTCCAGGGCTGGTCGGCTTGTATTTTCTAATACCCATGATTCTAAGCAGTTGCTTGGATCGTTTTTAGTTTGGTCGCGGTTCGTTCAGGATGACGGTTTCAAAACAACACTGTCGGCTTAGAAGAAGTCGATGCGGTGCTCCGAGTCAAGCTTCACAATCGCTTTCTTCCAATCGGCGGTGCGACCCAAACGGAATCGCGTGCGGCGTGTCTTCCCCTTGCGGTTCTGAGTTGCCACCTTCACAACCTTCACGTCGAAAAGCTTTTCAACGGCGTTGCGAACATCTTCTTTGGTTGCCAGCTTATTCACCTCAAAGGTGTAGGCGTTTTGCTCATTCGAGCACTCAACACCCTTCTCGGTCACCAACGGGCGTAGAATCACCTGATGGGGCTCAAGGGTCAAGCTGGTTCTTTGTGGTATATGTCTTGGCATGGGAGTTAACCTTTGATCGTGCTGCAAAAGTAGCGAAAGCAAGTTGGCTTTCTACTAAGCAGTCGCCTCCGCTTTTTCCTTAGCTTTCTTGGCGGCAGCCTCTTTCAAGGACTCAAGCGCCGACTTGGTAAGCAACACCTTACGCGATGAGAGCAAGCACAAAGCGTTTAGCTCGCTAGCTGGCGAGACTGAAACAGCTTCGATGTTGCGTGCACTCTTATAAACGTTGGCGTCGTATCCGTCTGTTGTGATCAGCAGCGAATCTTGAGCAACACCCAAGTTCTTCAAGATGCCAGCCATGTCGCTTGTCTTTGGTGCATCGAACGAAAGGTCGTCGATAACGACAACCTCGTCGTCCTGAACCTTCGAAGCAAGCGCCATGCGTGTAGCCAACTGCAACGCCTTGCGAGGCATTGAGTAAGAGTAATCACGTGGGCGGATCGCATGAATGTGACCACCACCACGACGAATACCACTACGCTTGTGACCAGCACGAGCGTTACCAGTACCCTTCTGGCGGTACATCTTTTTGGTTGAACCTGCTACCTCGGCACGTGTCTTGGTCTTGTGTGAACCTTGACGCTGGTTCGCTTGATACATAACCACGGCATCGTGGAGGAGCTGCTTATTGATCGATTCAGCAAAGTCCGCAGGCTCGACATCACAGGTGCCAACCTTATTGCCTTTTCGATCGTGTACTGTCAACTTTGGCATGACGTTATTTACCGGCTAGTAGCCCTTCGTTCGCCAGCCTGCCGACCTGCGGCAAACTCGCGGTTAATGTTTGTTACTTAAGCATATTGGTGCTGCTGATCTTGACGTAGCCACCATTTGGCCCAGGGACTGCCCCGTTGATCAAAATCAAATTGTTCTCTGCGTCAACGCGAACCACCTTTTGGTTGCGGACCGTGATCTGCTTGGCACCGTATTGACCAGCCATGCGAATCCCTTTGAACAGGCGACTTGGGTAAGCACTGCATCCAGTACCCCCAGCATGACGGTGACACTTCTTAACACCGTGCGATGCACGCTGACCTGCAAAGTTGTGTCGTTTCATCACCCCAGAGAACCCACGACCCTTGCTCGTAGCAATGACATCGACACGGGCGACTTCGGCGAGCGAATCGACAGTCAACTCAGCTCCGACTTCAACTCCACCGGCAAATTCACCAGCAGGAGCGCGGAATTCACGCACAAAACGCTTTGGTTCGCAGCCAGCTTTAGCGACGGGCTCAACACCAGCAAGAGCACGATCCCTGGATCGCTTGCTCTCAAGCTTGGCGACGTGCCCACGCTCACTGCGGATTGCCAACCGGCGTGGCTTATCGAGATAACCGATCTGGACAGCTTCGTAGCCGTCGCGATCTTCGGTCTTGAGCTGAAGAACATGACATGGACCAGCCTGGAGCACCGTTACTGGAACCACTTCTCCCGATTCGTTGTAAACCTGGGTCATTCCAACTTTGCGACCCAAAATTCCTGCAGCCATAGTATCACTTACTAAATCGGGGCTTCGCCGAAACGCGGGCAACCCCTCGATGGAAATTGCCCAACACCTCTTAGGGCGTTGCCTGTGGTTCTAGTTTCTATGCTCCGTTGCCTGGGAGACACGTGGCTAATATGCCACGGCTTACCCAATCCAACTTCCAGTCATAAACGTTATTAAATGAAGCCTTGGTTTGATTACTCGTGCGAGACACCCGCCTGAGCAGCTCTGCTTCTTAACGGCCCACTACTATCAAGCAGTCGAAGCCTTAATCTTAATATCTACACCAGCCGGTAGGCTGAGCTTGTTTAGCGCTTCGATGGTCTTTGCCGTAGCATCGACGATATCAATTAGACGCTTGTGGGTACGAACCTCAAACTGCTGACGTGACTTTTTGTTAACGTGCGGACCACGAAGAACGGTATAACGCTCAATACGTGTCGGCAACGGGATAGGACCATGCACTACGGAGTTGGTCCGCTTTGCTGTATCAACAATGTCGGCTGCACTCTGATCTAGGACCGAGTGATCGTATGCTTCCATTCGGATGCGAATAACCTCAGCTGCCACAGCAACCCCGCTCGTTTTGTCAAATAAAGGTACGATTGCCCTAGCTAAATTAAGCTCGGACACCCCACGCGACACGACTAGTCAAAAATGGCTATTGCCACAAAGATGACTCTACCCTGTCGGCTCCACAAGTAGTGCGGAGAATCGCTAAAGTTACGGGCTGGGGGCCATGCTGTCAACGGGCTCGTTAAGGATTCTCCAAAAATGCCCCAACTTGCTATTGACCCAAGCTCTACCTACATCCCTAGGGGACCAAAACAGCTCGTAGACGATACCCCATCGGCAGATTCCCGAATCAAAAGCAAGCAAAATGGGAAAGACCGCAGGATTTAACAATCTGGGACTTTCTCGAAGAAAATAGTCCCCATCTGCCGCCTATTTTTCGTGTCGAGGCTCCAGACCGTGCAGCTCTTTGACGAAGAAATCCCAAGTCTTTCGGGTCGTGTACTTGCTACCAGCCCCATGCCCAGTGCCAGGAACCATGAGAAATTCAAAGTCCTTGTCTGCCTTGATAAGGGCGTCGACCAACTGATAGGTCGATTCTGGCGGCACGTTTCGGTCCAACTCACCCACGATCAGCAGCAACTTACCCCCCAGCTTGTGGGCATTCGTGACATTGGATTGCTCCTTGTAGTGATCATCGATGGGCCAGCCCATCCATGCCTCATTCCACCAGATCTTGTCCATCCGGTTGTCATGGCAGCCGCAGTTTGAGACCGCCGCCTTGTAGAAGTCACTGTGTTTCCAGACAGCAACCATGCCCGTTTGCCCACCGGCAGACGTCCCACGAATGCCAACGCGAGTAATATCCATCGCGGGTTCATGTTGAGCAGCAGCTTTGATCCAGGCGATTCGGTCAGGGAAGCCAGCATCAACAATGTTTTTCCAACAGACATCGTGAAACTCTTTGCCACGATGATTGGTACCCATGCCATCTAGCTGAACAACAATGAAGCCCAGGTCAGCCTCTGCCTGAGAACGATGGAACAAACGGAAACCCTTTGGACAATGTGCTCCATGGGGTCCAGCATAATGCTCTTCAATGACGGGGTACTTCTTTGCATCATCAAAGTTAGTCGGACGATTGATGATGCCGTAGATGTCTGTCTTACCGTCACGGCCTTTGGCTACGAACCGTTCTGGAGACTTCCAACCTGCTTGCTTCAACGCGGTTAAGTCGGAACGCTCTAGCTCGAGGACCAATTCACCTGACTGGGCATCACGAAGCTCCGTGACCGGAGCCATATCGACACGTGAATACCGATCAATCAGATAACGCATGTCGGGCGAATACTTTATCGAATGGGTACCATCACCCTCAGTCAGCACCTGGAAGTCGCTGCCATCAAAATCAATGCGGCACGCATGAATGTAGTAGGGATCCTGTCCGGCATGAACGCTGCTTGCTTGAAACCAAATCTGTCGTTTTTCAACGTCAACATGGTCAACACTTCGGACAATATACTGGCCACGGGTAATTTGGTTTTTAACTACCCCCTTTGCTTGGTCGTACAAGTAAAGATGGTTTCGCCCATCACGCTCGGACATCCAAACGATTTCATCTGTCGAATCGATACGGTGAAGAAATGTCTTGTAAGCATAGTCGATAAACGTAGGGGATTTCTCTTCGATCACGGCGCGAGTTTCACCTGCCGAAGCTTCAAACTCAACAAGCCGTAAAGTTTGATGCCCCCGCTCGTTAAAGAGGAATGTAAAGGTCTCTCCAGTTTCACTCCAGCGGAAGGACCCTACCGTAAAAGGGTTTTCATAAAGGGATTCATCGACTTTGATTTCTTCCCCTTGCCCAACGGCAAACAAGTGTGGCTTCTGCCAAAAGACTTCATCGCCCGGTTTTAGATAACGGAACTCATGTATTTTCGGTTGTACCTGACCACGTGGGGATGATTCTACCAGGGTGACTTTTCGGTCGGTTCCTTTGACCTGTTCCAGATAAATAAAATGTTTGCTGTTTGGTGACCAAAGGACTCTTGCTCGATCAGTCCCTTTAGGAAGTTTGAACTTGGGATGCAACTCACCGGTCTCTTCATTGACAAGCGTGAGCTGTTCTTCCTCAACCTTTACGCTCCACTTACGATCTGGCGACTTTCGGCTTGGCTGGGTGATCGTTTCTCGTTTGATCCGAGCAAC
This sequence comes from Botrimarina sp., assembly GCA_965263145.1. GTDB lineage: Bacteria > Planctomycetota > Planctomycetia > Pirellulales > Lacipirellulaceae > CAYGQU01. Next base: position 2,872,350 of record OZ253585.1, on the reverse strand, counting down.
TCGCTTGGGTTCTTCAAATTCTGGAGCTTCATCAAGCTGTCTTAATTCGATGCCATCAGGCGATTCAATCATGCGCCACCAACGGCTTCGAATCCTCAAATAGAAACCTGCTCTCTCACGTGTCTGCCGACTGATGTAAGGAATCATTTTGGTAATCGGCAAGGCGGTCGCTTCGACCTTCTTATCTGTCTCCTCCGAAAGAGCTTCTGCCAGTGCCTCGTGATCGAATGCTAATTCGCGAGTACCCTCCGCGGCATCAATCAAGACAAACTCTGTCTTATTCGCTCCGGTACTGACCGAGTACCAGAACTCAGTTTGGCTGAGCCAATGCGGATCGACTTGCTTATTCACGAATAAGCTGGACATCTTCCCTCGCAAGGCGAATGCCCGTTCGTAGTCAGCTTTGGATCCCTGAGCAAACGACTCCTCCGCTGCAAGGAGAAGTGCAATGGCAAATAAACAGATAACGCCTAGTGCGCGGTAAGGCCTTGTCATTCTTTGACTCATAGTAGCTTGGTGTCTAATCAAAAGTAGCGGCGAGAATTGTGATCGCACAGCGCAAGAAGGTACAATTGGTAAAAAGTCCTTTAGGGCAGGAACTTCCAGCCTAATTGGCCAAACCCCAAGGCTCAAAACCTGTACGCGAGAAAAGCAGAAAAGCTCGCCAATTATTCACCTAAAAAGGTTTTTAATACCTCGTCAGGCGCCGCAGCGTAGTCGCTTGGCGTCATTGAACAGCCTGCGCGGCCTTGGCTTAGGCTACGCATTGCGCTTGAATAACCGAATAGATTCGCCAGAGGTGCCTCGGCAAACAAGACCGTATCGGCACCCCGTTGTTCGGTTCGCTCGATAATAGCTCGGCGTTGCTGAAGGTCGCCCACCAAATCGCCGACATGATCTTCGGGAGTCGACAGTTCGAGCGACATGATCGGTTCTAGCAACACCGTGCCCCCCTCCCGCAGACCTTTGTCAAATGCCAGTGAGGCTGCCGTGCGGAAGGCGATATCGGTTGAATCCATTTCATGGACGTCCCCGCCGAGGATCGTTACCTTCAAACGCATCAAAGGGAAACCAAGTGTTCCCCCACCGTTGGCAGCATTCTCAAGCTCTTCCAAGACGACTTCCAAAAACTCGTCAGGAAGTCCATGACTAGGATCTAGCGAGACCACGACTGGCGGCGATAAGTGCGCCAGGGGACCGGTTGGCACGAATGGTTCAACACGCAGCTTGACCCCAGCGATATGCTGAACTCCATTGATATTCCGATTACATTCACCAACCACCTCGGCTGTACCGGAAATCGTCTCACGATAACTAACTCGCGGCTTATGTACTTTTACCTTGAGGCCAAAGTCACGTTGTAGTCGGTGTTGGATGACTTCGAGATGAAGCTCTCCCATACCGCTGATTAGCATTTGCCCCGTCTCTTCATTGTCGATGGCCGAGAAGGTTGGGTCCTGCTTGCGAAGCATGTCGAGCGTTTCAAGAAGCTTCTTCTTCTCGGTCGAATTCTCTGCTTCGATTGCCATCGAAATCACCGTTTCAGGGAATTCGATCGACTCGAGCAGAATGGGTGACCGAGCCTCGCAAAGCGTGTCTCCTGTCACTGATTCACGCAATCCAAGCAGAGCGACTATGTCACCCGCTTGGGCACCATCGAGTTGCTCATCCTTCTTGGTCGCGTGAATCCGCCAAATCTGTGCGACATTTTCTTTCTTGTTCTTGCCTGAATTCAACACTCGGCTGTTAGGCTTTATTTCGCCTGAATAGACACGAACCCAATAAAGGTCGCCCGTCTTGAACGGTAAAATCTTGAAGACCAGGCCGCAAAAAGGTTCCTTGCTGTCTGGCTTGCGTTCGGTCTTGGGAAGATCTTCTTGGCTCTCATTCTCGGCATCGGCATCGACCGCCATGCTACGCCGTTTCTTTGATCCGCCCGATTTTCGACCAGAGGGATCAACGCCAACCACAGGTGGCATCTCGAGCGGATGGGGCAAGTAATCGGCCACCGCATCTAGCAGAGGCTGAACGCCTGCGCCGTGGAGTGCCGAGCCGCAGAAGACGGGTTGAATAAAGTGGTGTCGCGTTGCGGAGCGGACCACTTTCTTGACCAGCACATCAGGGATGTCATCGCCCGATAGCACAAGCTCCATCAACTCGTCACTGTAATCGTAAAGCTGCTCTAGCATTCGTTCACGATAGAGCTGAGCTTCATCGGCCAAACCTTTGGGAATGTCAGACTCTTCAACCGTTCGCCCCTCTTTCCCTTCCGGAAAGGTAAGGAGCTTCATCTTGATCAGATCAATGACACCGCTGAAAGGATCAGCCGTATGGGCTGGACCTTGGCCTGCGGGGATTTGCAAGGCTACTGGCTTGGCACCAAGGCGATTCTCAATCTCCTCAAGGACCGACTCCCAGTTAGCCCCTTCACGATCGAGCTTGTTGATGAACGCAATCCGCGGCACGTGGTACTTGTTAGCCTGCCGCCAGACAGTTTCACTCTGTGCCTCGACCCCTTCGCGAGCGCTAAAGACGACAACGGCTCCGTCGAGAACTCGAAGCGAGCGTTCCACTTCGGCCGTGAAGTCGACGTGTCCCGGCGTGTCGATCAGATTGATGCAAACATCTTTCCAATCGAACTGCACGCAAGCGGAGTAGATCGTTATGCCGCGCTCGGCTTCTTCAGCATCGTCGTCGGTTGTGGTAGTCCCTTTATCGACTTCGCCAGCACGGTGCTTGTCGCCGGATACGTATAGCATTCGCTCCGTAACCGTCGTCTTGCCTGCATCGATGTGGGCAATGATGCCGATGTTACGGAGCTTGGTTAAGTCGGCGGACATGGCGGGCTGTGGTGAGGCTTTCGCTTGGAGTCGAAATTGGGGGTGTCTGAAACCAGCCTACGAAAAAAGGCTAAAGGCCAGAAGCCAGGATTCTAACATGAATCCTCGCTCCTGACCTCTAGCCCCAATTAGATTGTTTTGATCACCAAGCGAAGTGAGCGAATGCCTTATTAGCATCGGCCATGCGGTGAACGTTCTCGCGACGGGTCATAGCAACGCCTTCGCGGTTGTAAGCGGCAATGAATTCATCAGCCAACTTTAGGTGAGTTGGGCGACCCTTCTTCTCGCGAATAGCCATCAAGATCCAGCGGATCGAAAGCGATTGTTGACGCGTACGGTTCACTTGCATTGGAACCTGATAAGCAGCACCACCAACACGCTTCGAACGAACTTCGATAGCTGGCTTGACGTTTTCAACCGCTTGGGTGAAGACCTCAATCGGCTCTTCCTCTGGCATGCGTTCTTTGATGACATCAAGGGCATCGTAGAAAACTTTTTGAGCGGTGCTCTTCTTACCACCGATCATCAAGCAGTTAATAAACTTGCTTGCCAATAGCGAACCAAAGACAGGATCTGGCTTGAGCGTTTTGCGGCTTGCGGTAATGCGGGCCATAGTGTTTTGCTTTGCAAAAAGGTTTCGATGCCATTGGGCATCTTGCGGAAAAATGATCTATTAATCAGTCGCGTAACGGTTAAGAAAAACTGCTTAGTCCTTCTTAGCACCGTAGCGGCTGCGGGATTGCTTACGGCCATCAACACCAAGTGTGTCGAGAGCACCACGGACAACTTGGTAACGAACACCCGGCAAGTCGCGAACACGACCACCACGAACAAGCACGATGCTGTGCTCTTGGAGCGTGTGGCCTTCACCAGGAATGTATACCGTGACTTCCTTGCCATTGGACAAGCGAACACGAGTGATCTTCCGAAGAGCCGAGTTAGGCTTCTTAGGCGTCATCGTACGAACTTGCAAGCAAACACCACGCTTTTGTGGGCAACGCTCCAAAACGGGAGCTTTGCTCATCTTGCGCTTTTTCTTGCGGTTACGGCGAACAAGCTGATTGATTGTTGGCATAAGGTTTCGCTGTCCAAGCGTTGGGCCTGCTAAGCAATTAGCCAGCCCGGGTTAATGATTCTTTGCAAGGGTGCAGAGTCAACTGCGAGCCCCGCATGGTAAAATAATCTGTTTATCTGTCAACCGGTTACTAGCAGATCGGCAGCTAGAGAGCCGGTAATTTGGGCAAAACGAGATGATCACCTTGCAATATCAAGGATTCTTTCGCGTTTTACCCCCTATTTCTTGCCTCACTCCACTCATTCAACAAACGGCTTATTCAACTGGTTGCTGAGGAGGAAGTTCCTCATCACCCGCTGCAGGAGCTTCTGGAGCCGGGTCTGCTGGGGTGTCATAGCCACCCACCTCAGGTGCAGCTGGTGCTTCGGGTTGAGGCATTTCAGCTGGTGGCGGTGGAACTTCACCCTGTAGTGGCTGACCAAGTCCAGCAAGTTGCGTCGGATCGATACCCAAGCCCATCTCGGTTGCAGCAGCTAGCGGGTCGATTGGTTGATCATTTCCTCCACCAACGTTTGGCGTTCCACCAAGCAATGCGTCAAGCGAGCTTGGAATCACAGGATCGCCCATTGGCTGAGCTGCTGGTGGCTCGATGCCGCCGATCGGTGCCATTGGTTCAGGTGCTGCCCCGTCTTCAAGAAGTGGGAACGACTGATCCAAGACGCCCGCGGTTTCAACAGCCAAAGCTTCAAGAGCTTCAGGGCGAATACGAACTTCTGATTCGTTGGTGGTACGGAAACCAGTACCAGCTGGAATCAAGTGGCCAAGGATCACGTTTTCCTTCAAACCAACCAAATGGTCGGTGCGTCCGGCAAGCGAAGCTTCGGTAAGTACCTTGGTAGTTTCCTGGAAGCTCGCAGCCGAGATGAAGCTACTCGACTGAACCGAAGCCTTGGTAATACCAAGCAGCTGCGTAGTAGCGGTCGCTTTCTTCGGCTTAGCACCCTTCGCAATGTCACCACCAAGTGCTTCGATCTGAGCATTGGCTTGCTCAAGCGCTGACTTCGGTACGATGGCACCAACCTCAAACTCGCTGTCACCCTTCTCGCTGATCTTCAAGCACTCGTCGACTTCTTCATTTGCCTTTCGGAAATCGTACTTATCAAGCACCGAGCCAGGAAGCAAGTTAGTATCGCCAGGCGATTCGATTTTCACCTTACGCAACATTTGCGAAACGATGATCTCGATATGCTTGTCGTTGATCTCCACACGCTGGCTGCGATAAACGTTTTGAATCTCGCGAGTCAGATACTCTTGAACCGCTTCTTCACCCGATACGGCTAAGATGTCATGCGGAACCAAAGGACCGTCAACGAGCGAGTCACCCGCTTTAACGATGTCACCAGAGTGAACACGCAAGTGCTTGTTATGAGCTACCAAATGCTCACGCTCGATACCTGCTTCGTTGCGGACAACAATCGCACGCTTACCACGTTTCTTCTCAGCCATGATCTCAGCCTTACCGTCGATTTCGGCGATAACTGCTGGGTCTTTTGGCTTACGAGCTTCAAAGATCTCAGTAACACGTGGAAGACCACCCGTAATGTCCTGTGTACCGCCCGCTTCACGAGGCGTCTTAGCGATCATCGCACCAGGCTTAATCTTAGTACCTTCTTTAACTTCCAAGTGAGCCTTTTCTGGCATGTAGTAGAAGTCAAGAATCTTGCCATCTTTAGGATCTTCAACAACGATCTGCGGATGCAGGTCGCCCTTGTGCTCCATCACAACGTAACGCATCTGACCACTTGGGTCTTTTTCGCCACGGATGGTTTCACCTTCGATCAAGTCTTCGTAACGAATCTTACCGCCGGTTTCAGCAAGAATTGGAATCGAGTGCGGGTCCCATTCGCAGAGGATGTCACCAGCTTTAACGGTGTCACCTTCGTTGAGCTTAATTACCGCACCGGTTGGAACTTCGTACTTCTCAATCTCACGACCACGTTCGTCGACCAAAGCCAACTCACCGTTACGGCCAAGAACCACGAGGTCGTCCTCTTCGTTCTTCACAGCGTTAAGCTTAGCGAAGCGGACGATACCACCCTTCTGAGCTTTGATGTCCGACTGCTCAACGTCACGCTGACCAACACCACCGATGTGGAACGTACGCATCGTAAGCTGAGTACCCGGTTCACCGATACTTTGAGCAGCGATGATACCAACAGCCATGCCCTCTTCGACAAGCGAACCGGTTGACATGTCCATGCCGTAGCAACGACGACAAATGCCGAGCGGTGCCATACAGGTCATTGGGCTACGAACTTGAATCTTTTCAAGACCAAGGGCCTCAATCTTACGAGCAATGTCAGCCGTAATCATTTCGCTTTCAGCGACGATCACTTCGTCCGTGATTGGGTTAACAATGTTCTGACGACTTACGCGACCTTTAATCGATTCGGCCAAGCCTACCTCGACCTTCTCGCCACGGTAAATAACTCCCTTGGTAATACCTTGGGTCGTACCGCAATCGTCCATCGTAACGACAACGTTCTGAGCAACGTCGGCAAGCTTACGAGTGAGATAACCCGAGTCAGCCGTCTTCAGAGCCGTGTCAGCCAGACCTTTACGAGCACCGTGCGTCGAGCTGAAGTACTCAAGAACCGTTAGACCTTCACGGAAATTAGCCTTAATCGGTGTTTCGATAATCTTACCGGACGGCTTGGCCATCAGACCACGCATACCACCGAGCTGACGCATCTGCTCGACACCACCACGAGCACCAGAGTGAGCCATCAGATAAACGGGGTTCACATATTGGTTTGCTCGGTAGTCGTTCTGCAAGCTATCCATCATCGCGGCGGTAATCTCTTCACGAGCGTGAGTCCACTCATCAAGAACCTGGTTGTAACGTTCACCCTCGGTGATAATACCGCGTTGGTAAAGCTTGTTCTTCTTCAGCACTTCCTTCTCAGCATGAGCGATGATCTTGGTCTTCGCATCAGGCGTAATCAGGTCGTCCGTACCGAAGGAAAGACCACTAAGCGTCGAACGAACAAATCCCAGACGATTCATATCGTCTAGCAGATCAATCGTCTGACGACGGCCAAGGAATTCATAGCTATCGCTAATCACCTTTGAAAGCTGACCTGAACGCATTGCCAAGTTGTAGTATGGCATTCCGGCAGGAAGCATTTCATTGAAGAAGGTACGCCCGACGGTGGTTTCAATTACACGACCAGCCTTGGAGGGATCGTCCATCTCTTCACGGAGACAACGACCTTCTGGCAAACGAACTTTGATCTTCGCATGCGTGTGTACCTTGCCTTCTAAGTGAGCCATCTCGACTTCTTCGAAGGTACTAAAGACCATCCCGTCGCCAGGAGCCTCGGGAACATCCATCGTGATGTAGTAGCAACCCATCACCACGTCTTGCGACGGGCTAATAATTGGTGCACCGTTGGAAGGACTGAAGATGTTGTGTGTCGACATCATCAGCGTATGCGCTTCAACCTGTGCTTCGATCGACAATGGCAAGTGAACCGCCATTTGGTCACCGTCGAAGTCAGCGTTAAAGCCTTTACACACAAGCGGGTGAAGGTTAATCGCGTTACCTTCAACGAGTGTTGGTTCAAACGCCTGAATACCCATTCGGTGAAGCGTTGGAGCACGGTTCAAAAGAACAGGGTGGTTGGTGATTACCTCTTCCAGGATATCCCAAACCTCTTCGTCCTTCCGCTCAAGCATCTTCTTGGCAGACTTAATCGTGTCGGCGTGGCCGAGCTCTTTCAGGCGACGAATAATGAACGGCTGGTAAAGCTCAAGAGCGATCTTCTTGGGTAAGCCGCATTGGTGAAGCTTAAGCTTCGGACCAACCACGATCACGCTTCGTGCCGAGTAGTCGACCCGCTTACCAAGAAGGTTTTCACGGAAACGACCCTGCTTACCTTTGATCATGTCGGTAAGCGACTTGAGCGGACGGTTCGAAGAACCAAGCACAGGACGCTTACAACGGTTATTGTCAAAGAGTGCATCGACTGACTGCTGAAGCATCCGCTTTTCGTTCCGAATGATCACCTCAGGTGCATTCAGGTCGATCAGCTTCTTCAGACGGTTGTTTCGGTTGATGATACGACGGTAAAGGTCGTTCAGGTCACTCGTTGCGAAGTTACCCGAGTCAAGCAAAACAAGCGGACGCAAATCTGGCGGAATCACAGGGATCACGTCCATAACGATCCACTCAGGCTTGTTGTCTGAGTCGCGGATCGATTCAACCGTCTTGAGCCGGTTGATTAGGTCCTTCGCCTTTTGCTTGCTACCGGTCTCTTTGAGTTCGACACGCAAATCTTCCGAGAGCTGAACAAGATCGAGACTACCAAGCAATTTGCGAATTGCGTCAGCGCCCATGTCGGCTTCGAAGCTGCCTTCGCCATGCTCTTCACGAGCAGCGCGATACTCTTCTTCGGTTAGAAGCTGAGCAGCTTTTAGCGGCGTGTCGCCTGGATCGGTAACAACGTAGTCCTGGAAGTAGATAACCTTCTCAAGGCTGGTGGTCTTCATCGCCAAGAGCGAACCAAGACGACTTGGCATTGCTTTAAAGAACCAGATGTGAACGATCGGTGCAGCCAACTCGATGTGGCCCATTCGCTTACGACGAACGCGGCTGTGGGTGACTTTCACACCACAACGGTCACAAATCATTCCCTTGTACTTCATGCCACGGTACTTACCGCAGGCACATTCCCAGTCTTTTTCCGGTCCGAAGATCCGTTCACAGAACAGGCCATCCTTCTCAGGACGGTAAGTACGGTAGTTAATCGTCTCAGGCTTTTTCACTTCGCCAAACGACCAGCTACGAATATCGTGCGGCCGAGCGAGGCTAATCTTTACCGAGGCGTAGTCATTAATACGGTCGTAGTTCGAGGTCTCGAGCAAGCTCATAATTTAAAACTCCTGGGGAGCGAATGTTTGCGTGTGTGAGAATGAAAATGGCAGCGGGTCAAAGAGAAGTGAGCGTGTTACAACCCTCGTTTCTCTAGCTGCATGTTCAGACCCAAACCTCGGATTTCGTTGGTAAGAACGTCGAAGCTCGCAGGCGTACCAGCTTCGAGTGTATTCTCGCCCTTAACCATCGATTCATAAATCTTCGTACGCCCTTCGACGTCGTCACTCTTAACGGTAAGCAATTCTTGAAGAATGTAAGCAGCACCGTAAGCTTCCAGCGCCCAAACTTCCATCTCTCCAAAGCGTTGGCCGCCGAAGCGAGCTTTACCACCCAGCGGTTGCTGCGTGATCAACGAATAAGGCCCGGTGCTACGTGCGTGAACCTTGTCATCAACCAAGTGGTGAAGCTTGAGCATGTAGATGTAACCAACGGTGGTTTCTTGCTCGAGCGGTTCGCCAGTTCGGCCATCATTCAGACGTGCCTTACCGTGGCGTGGCAAGCCAGCCGCTTCGAGGCAGTCGTTAATTTCTTCCTCGGTCGCACCGTTGAAGACCGGCGTAATGGCTCGGAAGCCAAGGTGAGCACCAGCCCAGCCAAGGTGCGTTTCGAGAATCTGTCCCACGTTCATCCGGCTCGGAACCCCAAGCGGGTTGAGCATGATTTGGACAGGGGTTCCATCTGGCAAGAATGGCATATCTTCCACAGGCATGATCTTGGAGATCACACCCTTGTTACCGTGACGGCCAGCCATCTTGTCACCAACCGAGATGAGTCGCTTCGTTGCGATGTAGACCTTCACCATTTGAAGGACACCACTGCGAAGTTCATCACCACGCTTCATGCTGTTAAGCGTACGGTCACGGGCATCGATCGCTTCTTCCACGGCAGGCCAAAGTTGCTTGTAGATCTTTTCAACATCCTTTTGCCGCTCTGGGCTACGGATATCGAGACGATCCAAGCGGAAGATCGTTGCTTGCTCAGCAACGAACTTAGGATCTTGCTCGTGTACCAAGCTGTTGCCGTCGTCGTCAGTGAGTTTCTTCTTAAGAACCTCTTCGATGGCGGTAACCAACTCAGTGAAAGCGGTGGTGATTTTTTCTGCGCCATCTTCCTCAGCAGCTTTGAGCGAACGTTCGAATTCCTTTCGCTCTTCTTCCGAGAGGCTCATGCGACGTGAGAACTTTTGGGTATCGATAACGATCCCTTCAACACCGGATGGCACTTCGAGTGAATCGTTCTTCACGTCTTCACCCGCACGACCAAAGATCGCGTGCAACAGTTTTTCTTCCGGAGTCAGCTCGGTCTTGCTCTTTGGCGAAACCTTACCGCAAAGAATGTCACCCGGTTTGACGTAGGTACCGATCTGAACGACACCGCCCTCGTCCAAGTTGCGAAGCATCTTTTCGCTGACGTTAGGAATGTCGCGAGTGAACTCTTCACGGCCTAGCTTCGTTTCACGAATCTCGACATCAAACTCTTCGATGTGGATCGAAGTGTAAGTGTCTTTGTGAACAAGTTCTTCGGAAAGAATGATCGCGTCTTCGTAGTTATATCCTTCGAACGACATAAACGCGACAAGCACGTTTCGGCCAAGTGCCAAGTCACCTTGCCAGGTCGCTGCCCCGTCGGCAATGACTTGGCCTTTCTCAACCTTATCGCCAGGCTTAACGATTGGCTTTTGGTTTTGGCAGGTTCGTTCGTTCAGGCCACGGTACTTGCGTAGGTGGTGAACTTCTGGACCAATTTCAATTCGTTCAGCGTCGGCATAGGTAACGGTACCTTTGTGACCTGCACGGACCAAAAGACCTGAGTGGCGAGCAACTTCTTGCTCAAGGCCGGTACCAACAATCGGTGGCTCAGCAACCAGCAGCGGCACAGCTTGTCGCTGCATGTTGGATCCCATCAAAGCACGGTTAGCGTCGTCGTGCTCAAGGAACGGAATCAGACCAGCTGAAACACCAATCATCTGGCTTGGGGCAACGTCGATGAATTCAATCTTGTCGGTCGGCACCAAGCTAAAGTCAGCACGGTAACGCGCGACGATTGTGTCACCTTGAATGACTCCATCCTTCATTGGCGAGTCAGCCGAAGCCACATACGCTTCGTGTTCTTGGTCAGCACGGAGCCAAACGACCGAGTCATCCCCTTCAACCAACTTGCGATATTTAACACGTTGGTAAGGCGTGACAAGGAAGCCGTAATCATCGACCGAGGCGTACATCGCCAAGCTTGAGATCAAACCAATGTTCGTACCTTCAGGCGTCTCAATCGGGCAGATACGACCGTAGTGAGAAACGTGAACGTCACGCACTTCAAAGCCCGCACGCTTACGGTTCAGACCACCAGGACCAAGTGCCGAAAGACGACGTTCGTGCGTGAGCATCGAAAGCGGGTTAGTTTGGTCAACCACCTGCGAAAGCTCGCCACGACCGAAGAAGTATTCAATCGCTGCGGAAATGCTCTTTGGATTGATCAAACCGCGTGGGGTCATGTCCTCAACGTCTTTGACGTTCATCCGCTCTTGAACCGTACGACGGAGCTTCAAGAAACCTTTGCGAAGCTCATCGCAAGCAAGCTCATCAATCGTTCGGAGACGACGGTTGCCTAGGTGGTCAATATCGTCGACGTACATTTCTGAGTCGTTTGCGGCAAGACCAAGCAAGTAGTTCACCGAGTTGATGACATCTTCCGAACGAAGAATCATCTCTGACTCTGGAACGTCCAGGTCAAGCTTACGGTTGATACGGAAACGACCGACGCGACCTAAACGATAACGATTCGTGTCAAAGAACTTCTCAGCAAAAAGCGTACGAGCTTTTTCTAGCTGAGGTGGGTTACCTGGACGCAAACGTTGGTAGATGCGAAGCAACGCTTCTTCGTGGCTGCTGGTGGCATCGTCTGCTAGGGCGTTCAGAAGGTGAGGCGATGGCGGTGGGTCCATCACTTCAATGATCTTGATGCCCGAGGTGCAGATGACTTCTGCGGTGTTAGCCGAGATGCGCTGACCACCTTCGAGGATGATCTCGCCAGCACGGTCGCTACCGACTGGGTAGACAATGTCATCAACGGCAATCTTACCTTCGATCTTCGTGGCGCTTCGTCCGTCAACGATCTTCTGTTTCTTCACGTCGTAGAAAGCGCGAAGAATGTCCGAGTCGAGGCTGAACTCAGGTCCCATGGCACGCATAAGCGTAACGACTGAGAACTTACCACTCTGGTCAATACGGACTGTGATGCTGTCCTTCTTAGTGGTGTTGAATTCGATCCAACTACCACGTTCCGGAATGACACGGCAGCTGTATACCTTACGGTCACCAGCTTCGATTTCCGAAACGAAGTCGATACCAGGACTACGGTGCAACTGGCTAACGACAACACGCTCAGCACCGTTGATGATGAATTCACCACCACCCATCATGATGGGCAGGTCACCGAGGTAGACCTCTTCTTCGATTGGCTCTTCACGGTTTAAGCGGAGCCAAATACGAAGCGGTCGGCCATACGTCAAGCGAAGCTGACGGCACTCGTCAGGTTCGTAACGTGGCTTGCCAAGTTCGTAGCGCAAGTAATCAAGACTTACCGACTTGTCGTAGCTTTCGATGGGGAAGATCTCTCGAAGAACCGATTCGAGACCTTCATCCTTACGCTTCGTTCCATTCGTACCGTCGTACTGCATGAACTTGGCGTAGCTGGCGGTTTGGATTTCTGTTAGATCAGGAATCTCATAACCGATGCGATCACTACCAAAGCGGCGTGTCTCAGGGGTGTGTAAGCGGCGTTGTGTTGTTACGGCCATTGTTTGCCTACTCCATGAAGGCGAATCTACCGATCAGACAGGAAGTCCAATCGATGGAAGGCGGGGAAAGCGAATGCAAGAAGCTTATAATACTGCAAGGAGATCCGAGAGACAGCTTTCAATTGCCTTGCCTACCAGCAAAGCGGAACCGACAAGCGCAGAAAATCCCCCACAGGCATTTCGTTTCTTTTCAGAAACCAAAGCCTCGACGGGCGATTTCATATTTGGCACTTGATTAAAGCTGCTCATTCAAAGGCTCGGAAGCTAGCCAGGACGGAGACTTGGTTGTCATTCAGACAACCAAACCTGCGAATGAACCACGCTTTGACTCAGACGATTGAAAACCACAATAGTTCCCAGCCGTGGGGCAAGGACTTGGGCGTCAACTCATCAAATCAACTCTCAGCAGACTCGACTCAACAACCAACCAGGAGAACCTGCTTAGCATCCACTAAGCAGGTCACCCGCATGGTTTGAGTCAGATTGCCAAAGAGCCGACGTCTCGGCGAAGATTCAACACAAATCGTTCGATCACTACTTGATCGAAGCGGTTGCGCCTGCTTCTTCCAGATCTGCCTTGAGCTTCTCGGCGTCTTCTTTCGAGATGCCTTCTTTAAGAACGGTGGGTGCACCTTCAACTGCCTTCTTGGCGTCAACAAGACCAAGACCAGTTGCGGTACGAACCACCTTAATAACGGCGATTTTGTTGTCGCCAAAGCCATCAAGAGAGACGTCAAATTCGGTCTTCTCTTCAGCTGCTGCAGCGCCGTCACCACCACCATCGGCAGGACCAGCCATAACAACAGCACCGCCACCAGCGGCAGGCTCGATGCCGTGTACTTCTTTCAGGTAATCGCTAAGTTCCTTAGCCTCTTTAAGAGTTAGGCTGACAATCTTGTCGCCCATTTCTTTGGTGGCATCGGAGAATTCGGTTGCGGGCGCGTCCGCCACTGCTGCATCGCTCATCTTTACTTCCTCGTGCTTGGGTGCAAGTCGGGACATCCAACCTGCTCGGTTCTTTCTGACTCTTAGTAATGGCCGGTCTGGCAATCGCTACTGTGGCTGCGCCTAAACCGTTGTTCGTTTATTTGAAACCAAACAATGCGTTTGGGTTCATCGCTTCTCTTTCGAAGAGCATTAAGCTCCGGCGAATTACTCTTCGCCTTCTTCTTCGCTCTTCTGCTTGACTTGGCTTGCAAGCAACTTGGCAGGACCAAGCATTTGGCCAGACAGCGTCATCGCTGGGCCCATGACTTGTCCCATCAGGGTGCTTAGCATCTCGGTTCGGCTTGGCCACTTGCTGACGGACTTGATTTCATCAGCTGAAATCTTTGACCCGTCCATGACGCCGCCGATGGCATCGAATTTTTCGAAGTCATCACCTTCGACCAAGTCGATCACTTCTTTGGCTAGTGAGACAACGTCTTCACCACCCCAGACGACCGACAAAGATCCACTGGCACCCTCAAAGGCGGGAGCCAACGCGGTTCCTTCAGTAGCACGACGGGCCAAGCTGTTCTTGACAACCATCATGCTCATGTTCTTTTCACGCAAACGCTTGCGAAGTGCAACGTTGTCGTTAACTTCCATGCCAACAGTATCGACAAGCATCAACTCCTCCACACCGTCCCAGCGGCTGGACAGGTCGTCGATCATCAGGCTTTTTACAAATTTGCTCATAGCGAGAGGCCTCGTAGATTAGGCTTCGATTGTTGTAAGGTTACGTGGCCAAATACTGGACCACCGACGGTATGGGTCACTCTCAGGAAACTAAACAGCAATTCGAACGCTTGGGCTCATCGTTGCACTTACGTGAACCCCTTTGACGTAAGTCCCTTTAACCGCGTTTGGTTTCAAGCCGAGAACTTTGTCGACAAAGGCCTGAATGTTATCGGTTAGCTTGTCCGCGTCAAAACTAAGCTTGCCAACGATCGCTTGGACGTTGCCACCCTTATCGTTACGGAATTCGACTTTACCTGCCTTGTACTCGGCAACAGTTCCAGCGACGTCTGGTGTCACGGTTCCCGCACGTGGCGATGGCATCAAACCGCGAGGACCAAGCACACGACCAAGAGGACCAACGGTCTTCATCATGTCGGGCGTTGCGATACAGACATCGAAGTCAGTCCAACCGCCAAGAATCTTCTTGGCTAGGTCATCATCACCAACTTCATCAGCACCTGCTTCTTGAGCGGCGGTGGCTGCAGGGCCTTTGGCAAAGACAACAATGCGTTGTTGCTTTCCGATTCCGTGTGGCAGAACAATTGAACCACGGACAATTTGATCGGCTTGCGTGTGATCGACACCGAGTCGCATGGCGATTTCGACTGATTGGTCGAACTTCGTGCCGTCGAAACCTTTTAGAACTTCAACCGCCTTGGCGACGGGAAGAGCCTCTTCTGGTCGCTTAGCGACAAGGCTTTTCATTCTCTTCTTCAGTTTTGGCATCTGCTTCTACCTTGGTTAGCGTCAGTCCCAGCGAGGGAACTTCCCCTGCTTAAGAGAAAGACCTTGCCGAAAACGTGACTAGGTGAAGTGTGGTTCTAACCGCGTGCCTTCGACTTGCCATGCCGACTTATCGAAGTTGCCCTGATTGCTCAAGGACGAGCGTCCCACGCCTCAAATTATTTGTCTCGTAAACGGAGTTGTGTATCTATCTTCTGTGCGACATCCGGTTTTGAAACCTAATGGTCGCGTATGTCTCTTTCGCTTAACCTTCAACCACCAAGCCCATGCTGCGGGCGGTACCGGCGATCATGCGAGAAGCATGCTCGACGTCACGGGCGTTGAGGTCATTCATCTTCGTGGTAGCAATCTCTTCTAGTTGAGCTTGCGTCACCGTACCGACTTTTGTCTTGTTCGGAACCCCTGAGCCCTTAGCGATGTTAGCTGCCTTCTTGAGAAGAACAGCCGCGGGAGGACTTTTGGTTTCGAACTCGAAGGAGCGGTCATTAAAAACGCTCACGACGACTGGAATCATCATGCCGCCAGCTTCTTTGGTCGCGTCGTTGAACGCGGTCACAAATTGGCCGAGGTTGATACCGAACTTACCAAGAGCCGTACCCACAGGAGGAGCAGGTGTTGCCTGGCCACCAGGGATTTGGAACTTTGCTTGTCCTACAAGTTGTTTAGCCATGTCAGTCGCTTACAGGTCAGTAACTTTTCGGTAGCGAACCAACTAGCTAGTTAGTATCGCCTGTTAAATATTGGAACCGAATCAACAAAGCCCAGCTGCCTTCGATCTGGAAGCTTGCTTTGCGGAGCAGTGTTTTACACCGCTATAGATTCGTTACAAGGTCTCAACTTGCCAGTATTCCAATTCGACCGGCGTGCTGCGGCCGAAAATACTGATCATGATTGTTACCTTGCCATTTTGTTGGTCAATTGCGTGAACTTCACCTTCGAAGTTCTCAAAGTTGCCATCCTTGACCTTCACCTTGTCGCCCTCAGTGAACTTGATGTTCAACTTCGGCACGTCGTCGGTTCCTTCTTCTTCCTCCTGAGGAAGGATCATCGCTATTTCGTTCGGCTGCATCGGAACGGGCTTGCCGGAAGCTCCGGTAAAGTCGCCGATGCCGGCAGTTTCGCGGATGGCGAACCATGTCTCATCGCACACGTGCATTTGCACAGCGATGTATCCGGGCCAAATCTTACGCTCGACTACCTTCTTCTTGCCGTTCTTAAACTCGGTCACTTTCTCAGTAGGAACGATAATCTCACCAAATAGGTGTTCGATCCCTTCGATTGCAACCTTGCGTTTCAAAGCGTTTGACGAAGATCGTTCGCGATTGCTCTGAACTTTGAGGATGTACCAGTTAAGCTGGATATCCTCGTCCTCTTCGTCCAACACTTCAATCGGACCACCTGGAGCAACGACCACTTCGGGTTCGTCATCCATGGCTGCTTCCGCAGCTTCTAGGTCCGCATCGTATACAGGTTCAGCGGCTTCCGAGCTTGCAGCGTCGGTCGTCTCACCAGAATCCGTCTCATCAGAATCTGATTCTTCCGATTCGACCTCATCTGCTGCATTGTCTTCGGCGGTAGCCTCAGCCGTTTCGCTCCGGACAGCCTCGTCCTCAACCGCAGGTTCATCGACCTGGGGAGCTGCGGGAGCTGCCTCGACTTCGGCTTCTTCAGGTTGTCGAACTTCTTCGCTCAACGTCTTATTTCTTTATGTTGTGAATGCTGTGGGAAGCTTGCTATAGGATCGACCGACCGAAAGCTCACAGAGCCTAACGGCGGGACACACTATCCAGCTGCTCCGCCAAACCATCCTGCAATGTCTACAAAAATCTGGCCTGACAAAATCCACTTAAGCACGATGTCATAAATGAACAACATGCCTGCTAAAGCGAAGATCACAAAAATCACCACAAGTGATGCGTTGATCAACTCCGTCCGTGTTGGCCAGGAGACTTTATTCATCTCGGCTTCAACCGAAATGAGGAAGTCTGCAAACACTGGCAACTGAATCAAACGGAAGGCGGCCCAAAAAGAGGTGCCCAAAACAGCCAAAGGGATACCGGCTAGCATGGAAGGTGAAGCACCTTGCCCTTCTAACCAACCCCGAAGACTCCAGGCACCAAAAGCAGCCACAGCAACAATCGCAATCAACGTCATTTGACGTGCTTTGCGGCCTTGGCTCTTTTTGTACAGCCGAACCTGAAACAGCTCTTGCAGGTAAGCGGTCACGCTTCTTGTTACTCCTCAATAACGCAAGAGGCGTCACGCGCCAGCTCGCCGTAATACTCCCGAAAGCAACGTCGCTTCCAGAAAGCCGATTCCCTTCTCCCCAACAGGGATTAACCAGCAGGGTTAGGGACCTCAAACAGAACTCGCGAAAGCTTCAACCAAACAAGTGTTTGGTAGACCCACGCCGTTCCGCCATAAAGCAGGGGCGGTGGGACTCGAACTCACAACCCCCGGTTTTGGAAACCGGTGCTCTGCCAATTGAGCTACGCCCCTAAATATCTTTAATCAGCAAAACGAGTTGCCCTGCTATCCGCAGGACAACTCGCCGCTGGTATTCAACAACTACTTGGTGATCTTGGAAACAACGCCCGATCCAACCGTTTTACCACCTTCGCGAATAGCGAAGCGTGCACCGTCGTCCATAGCGATAGGCTTGGACAACTCAACAGCGATCTTAGCATTGTCACCAGGCATGCACATTTCTGCATCGCCAACTAGCTTAGCTGTACCGGTAACGTCCGTCGTACGGAAGTAGAACTGAGGACGGTAACCACTAAAGAATGGGGTGTGACGACCACCCTCTTCTTTACCTAGCACGTAAATCTCAGCTTCGAATTCTGTGTGAGGCGTAATCGATCCAGGAGCAGCCAAACATTGACCACGTTGGATTTCTTCACGCTTAACACCACGAAGAAGACAACCGACGTTTTCGCCAGCGTGACCTTCGTCCATGGTCTTGTTGAATGCTTCAACCCCGGTGCAGGTGGTCTTGGTCGACTCTTCGGCTAGACCGACGATTTCGACTTCTTCACCAACCTTAACAACACCACGCTCGATACGACCAGTAGCAACCGTACCACGACCTTCAATCGAGAAGACGTCTTCGATAGCCATCAAGAATGGCTTGTCGTTTTCACGAACAGGCTCTGGAATGTAGCTGTCGATAGCGTCCATTAGCTCGCCAATGCACTTGGCAGCTTCTGGGTCAGCGGGGTTTTCAATAGCAGCCTTCGAGTTACCACGGATGAATGGAACTTCATCACCTGGGAAGTCGTTAGCCGAAAGAAGTTCACGAACTTCCAGCTCAACAAGTTCTAGCAACTCTTCGTCGTCGACGAGGTCGCACTTGTTTAGGTAAACAACAATCTTTGGTACACCAACCTGGCGAGCAAGAAGAATGTGCTCGCGAGTTTGTGGCATAGGTCCGTCAGGAGCGGACACAACCAAAATTGCGCCGTCCATCTGGGCAGCACCGGTGATCATGTTCTTAACAAAGTCCGCGTGACCTGGGCAGTCAATGTGAGCATAGTGACGATTGTCTGTCTCATACTCAACGTGAGCTGCTGCGATCGTAACAGTCTTAGTTTCGTCACGAACGGTACCGCCTTTGGCGATGTCCGCATACGACTTAAACTTTGCTAGACCTTTTTCTGATTGAACAGCAAGAATTGCACCGGTGGTCGTGGTCTTGCCGTGGTCAATGTGACCGATCGTGCCGACGTTGACGTGCGGCTTCGTACGCTCGAAGGTGTCCTTGGCCATCTTTTTCCCTGACTCGCTTACTTGGATTGCATAAGGGGATTCATTTGTGTGACTGCGTCCCAACGGCAGGACAACATACCTGTCAACCACGTTTGAATCTAACTATCAAAAAACACGTAGTCTTTTGCCGCAAGACTCAAAGAGCTGCTGACGAGAGTTGAACTCGTGACCTCGTCCTTACCAAGGACGCGCTCTACCACTGAGCTACAGCAGCCTACGCCACTCGCAACCATCCACTAGCAAGCCAGCTTCGGTTGACTTTTCTATCTGGCAAACGCCTTGAGAACTACCCGAAGACAGCCACTCAAAAACATCTACCAAAGCGGGTGAGGGGAATCGAACCCCCGTCTTCAGCTTGGAAGGCTGTGGCTCTACCATTGAGCTACACCCGCAACGCTAAATGCGAAAGCTTACCAATCAATCAACTTGATTGACCAAATATCCCTCCGCCGCTTTCCTCTACTCTATTTCCAATTTCGTCATCCAGCAAAAACTGAACAGCGAAGTGGTGGGTGCAGGATTCGAACCTGCGAAGGCTAAGCCATCTGATTTACAGTCAGACCCGTTTGACCGCTTCGGTAACCCACCGTGTTTTATAAAAACCGGCAAATCAACAAACCGGCCATAGTTTATCTTCAAGCCAGCCAATTGCCTCGTTTACATCGAGCCGCCCGACCGACAGGAGCTAGCGGAGGGACTTGAACCCACAACCTGCTGATTACAAATCAGCTGCTCTGCCAATTGAGCTACGCTAGCCCGAGCAAACCTGCTCCCCACGAGCCCTGAAGCCCAACCATCTGACCACATTCCGCTTCTTTTTGAAGCAGCCTGCGTGCGTACGGCTAGCGTCCGGAAACTCACGAGAATCGGTTAATATAACGACCCTTGGCCAGCTCGCAAGGCCGTCCCTGGCAGAATGTTGGCACTCTTTCCAAGGATTTGGTCGCTCACCCACCTTAATGTCGATACCGCTCGGAAAAACGCCCCTTCATAAGGGTGGGTCCTCGGCTGATCGGCTCTGTAAGAGGGTGGGCTCCAGAGCAAATGTCAATTTTGCCCACTTCAAGGTTCACTACCTTATAAACCAGGGGGTTTAGCCGCTTTAGATCAAATCCCCCTAACCGATAAACGGTTCACGACTGAATGCCATATCACCATAAAAACAGCCCCGCCAAAGTTGACGAGGCCGTTGGAGGATTCCCCTAAAAAATGTGACAAAACAATTAATCGATCTGAACTTTTTCCTCAGCCGCGGCTGCACGGAGCTTGTTTAGTGCTCGGACCTCGATCTGACGGACACGTTCTTTCGTGACCCCCATCTCCGCTCCGAGCTGCTTGAGCGTCAACGGCTCGCGTGAATGGTCCAGTCCAAACCGAGAAATAACGATCTGCTGCTCCCGCTCATCCAAACGTCGCAGGATTTTGCGGATATTGTGGACTCGTTCCTTCTGTGAAGCTTCATGGACCGTCGGATTCGAACGATACTCCTCAGCCGAAGCAAATAGCTCCTCGTGGCTGGTTCGGAATCGATCCTGATGCTTGTACTCCGTTGGAATCGAGCGGGCAAAGTTCTTGACAATTGCCCAGGTAGCATAGGTACTAAACTTGTTGCCACGGGCAAAGTCAAACTTCTCGATTGCCTTCAGCAGCGAGACGTTTCCGTCGCTGACAAGCTCGAAGAAGCTATGACCGGGGCTCATTCGTTTCTTCGCTATTGAGACTACCAAGCGGAGATTCGCCTTGGAGATCTCGTTCTTCGTAGCAACCGCCATGTCGTTGAGTTCTTCGATTTCATCCATCAGAGCGGACTTAGGCTGCTTCAAGTCAAGCTGCTTGCGAAGCTTATCTGCCTTGTATTTAAGGTAATTGTAACGCCGGAAGAGATGTGCCTCCTGCTCCCGAGTAAGCAACGGAACCTCATAAAGGCTCGCTAAATAAGCGGGCAAATCGGCTGGACGGCGACTTTTGCGTGGCTTGGTTTCAGGCTCTGGCATGGGACTAAGGCAAGCGGCATCAGCACCGCGACGGCAAAACCGATCATTCGGAATAAAGTCGAGCGGCATCTCCAAGATGTTCTCAAGGCGAGCCTCTTGGATAATTCGATAGACGGTCGTCTTCGAACGATCATAGCGGCGAGCCAACCGGTCGACCGAGACTCCCTCGTTGTACTCATCAAACATCCGCTGCTTTTGAGCTTCGGTCAGTCCGCCTCCCTGCTCACCAAAAATTGGGTTGTCGGGGTTTTCTGCTTCAAACTGCCTCAACACAGTGCGAACTGTCTCAGTAGTGCGCCCCATCCGGTCAGCAACCAAACGCATCACTTCAACACGCTCCATTCCTTCAGCGGAAAGCCGTCGGGCGTCAGTCACTAACTCATTCTTCTGCTCATCGGTAAGCTGGCTGAAGCGACCTCCACGCTCAACACGGGACTGATTCGCTCGGACAAATCGATCCACACTGCTGCGGAGAAAAGCGACTCGCTTTCGGCCATCGAACACCATCCGGCGGCTGACTAGACCTGCTTCACGCCAACGAGCAATTGTCTTGGTTGAAACGCTAAACTGCTTGGCAAGGTCCTCGACAGTCAGAACCTGCTCGCCCATGGCGTCAGCTGGTAAGTCGACCGAGTCAGAGAGATCTTCGATCAAGAGCCGAAGATCATGCATCAAATCATTGCCAGTCGCTTTGTTTCGATCAGGTCGAATTCGGCCTCGGCAGCCGATCTGTTGGACAATTCGGTCGACCGCGATCTCGTCGGATGGCTTCATCCGAGAGATGACTTGTTCGGCTTGGTCGATGCGTCGAAGTCGTTCCTCAGGACTGGCAGTACGTAACTGCTCGGTCCGCAATCGGTCTATGGCATCAATGCGATAAGCTCTTTGCATGCTACTACTTAGATCGGGCCAGTGGATTGCCTTTTTCTGCGATTAGAGCCGATCAGCTGTCAGTGCATTCAAGATTCCCTGCACGGACCTGCTATCGCGGCTTCTTGTTGTACGCCGATTGTGAGGATTGGGTCGATAGAAACTTGAAAGTTATTCCACCCGAATTGGGTAGTTTCTCCTAGAGCAATCCTAAATCGATTCAGTCGCCGGCCTTACGACAACAAGCTGCGGAAACTGGGCGCATTGGGTCGTGAGTGATCGGCGGATGGCCGCCAAGCACCCCACTAAATAAGAGGCAGAAGATGTGGAAACGGGTTCGCTGAAATCTTATTTCAAGGGAAGAATCCCCTCATCCTTGGCAATCACAACAACTCCACTTTCGGTAACCGTGAATCCACGGGCACGGTCAGCTTCCAGGTCGTAGCCAATCTCGGTTCCTTCAGGGATGAATACCCCTTTGTCAATTATCGCTTTGCGAATTCGGCAGTGGCGTCCGACGTTGACTCTTGCGAACAGGATCGATTCTTCGATATGGGAGTAACTATTGATTCGGGTACCGGGGCCGATCACGCACTTGAAGGCTTGGCCTCCCGAGAGGATAGCGCCATGGCTGACGATGCTGTCGATCGCCTCACCGCGACGCATTTCGCCGTCGGCTCCATCATCGGCAAACACCGTTTTTGCCGGGGGCAAGTTTGGCTGATGGGTTCGCACTGGCCAATGATCGTCGTATAGGTTCAGCGGCGGGGCGACATCGGTTAGTTCCAAATTCGTTTTGTAATAGGCATCAATCGTACCGACGTCACGCCAGTAGGCTTGCTCACCTTGGTTTTCATCACGGAATGGAAACGCATAAACACGTTGTGAGTCGATAATAGAAGGGATAATGTTCTTGCCGAAGTCATGAGCACTATCAGGCAAAGCAGCATCACGACACAGTTCATCGAATAAGAACTGTGCGTTAAAGACATATATACCCATCGACGCCAAGCATTCATCATCCGAACCAGGAACCGTCTTCGGCTCATCAGGCTTCTCCTCAAAACCGACAATGCGTTGATTTTCGTCAACTTGCATGACACCAAACTGCTTGGCTTCTTCGCGGCTGACTTGCAACGCACCGATCGTGAGATCGGCGTTCTGTTGCTTGTGGTAGTCAACCATCTTGGCGTAATCCATCTTGTAAATGTGATCACCAGCAAGAATCACTACATGCTCAGGACGCTCTTTCTCCATCGTGTAGATGTTTTGGTAAACCGCATCAGCGGTCCCTTGGTACCACTGCTCGTCGATCCGTTGCTGAGGCGGAACCACGTCGATGAACTCTCCAAGTTCACGACAGAAGTAACCACGCCAGCCAATCGTGATGTGACGGTCAAGGCTCATTGCCTTGTATTGCGTTAGCACCAACAGACGGCGAATCCCACTATTCAGGCAATTTGAGAGCGCAAAATCGATGATGCGATAATGACCACCAAACGGGACCGCGGGCTTCGCCCGATCACGCGTAAGAGGCTCAAGCCGCGAACCTTTCCCGCCCGCCAATACAACCGCCAAGACATCCTTCATGTTGTCCATCCCTGTCTGAGAAAAGCTGCAGCGCGTTGCGCCATAATACTCTCCTAATTTGGTCCTGATTAGCATCAGTTCCGATTAGGAAGCTTGCGGAGATTCTAACCCGTTGGGTGAATCAAGCCCAGTTGAGTCTTCCAATCCGACGTCCTAGCCTACCGCCAAGCGGAAAACAGCGAAAATCGAACGAAAAAGCGATCAACTTTCGACATGCTATAGACCAGTTATCGACGAGTTATCCACCGATTCTTCACCTTGCGCCTCGGCAAATCAACACGAACTCTTCGTTGCTTAATAGCGCGATCCACACACGATCTAAACAATTAAACGCCATATTGCCGCCGTCGATTCAAGACTACTAATCGAATTGGACAAGGAAGCAAATCGAAATGATTGCTACGATTGAGGCCCCGGCCAAAGATGATCCCTTTGCAGGCGAAGATCTTCGCCGCATCGACTACCTACCTACTCCAGAAGAGATCGCGCAAGCATGTGCTTCGATCCGCTCTTCCTGGACACTTAGTGAAAAGCGTCGCCGTTATGTTGGTGACATGATGCCTGACGAACCTGAATCGGTTTGGCGTCCGCCTGTCATTGACACAACCCACTTCCGAATCTCCAGCAGTCGCTCTGGTTCGGACGTAGGCGTCTAGAACAAAATTAGATCAAAGCTAGGCTGGATGGCTCGCTTGATTGGATCAATTTGTCCAATCTTGACTTGCCGGCTTGGCCTATTGCCTCGGCATGGGTGGAACTGCTGAGAAGCTGGTCGGTTGCTTTTGCCCAAGCAGCACGGTCGTCGTATTCGGCTAAATATCCGTTGACGCCAGAGTCGATTACCACGTCTCGTCCAGAGCAAGTCGTTGCAACAAGCGGCTTGGCGAGTTGCATCGCTTCAATCATGGGGGTGCTTAACCCAGCGGATTGATTGGGGCACCATACGACGTCGGCAGCAACCAGCCACGGCATTATGTCTGACTGGTTGCCTACGAAATGGATAACGCCCTCTTCAGTTGCACCCTGGGCAAACCGCTCGCCCGCAAGCCGGCTTGGTCCGTCGCCAACGATCACAAACATGAACTCTTCATGCAGAATTCGTACGAGATCGGCATTCCAAATTGTCTCTTTCAGATACGGGCCATCCTCAAGTCGACCGACCATCACCGCCAACTTCACTTCAGACGGCACACCTAACTCAGCACGGGCAGACTCTTTATCACCTGACCAGTTACCAAGTAGAGATTGATTGCTCTGAATGATTGGCGCAGCAGGCAAATGCTTCTCAAGCCGCTTGACGATTGCTTCTGAAGAGGTGACGACTTGGTCAGCCCTTCGCGCTAATTGCAAGTCTTGTCGCAGTAGATTGCCCCAAGCATCAAGCTCACGCACCATGTGCGTCCACTCCGAATCCGTTGGTCTACTGGCCGAACGCAAAAGCTGTCCCGAAGCAGCATCCCAAGTGCAAACCTTCTCAGGGTCAATCGCATAGCAAAGTCGCTTAAGCCGCAGCGCTGCAAATGGATCAACGGCGAAACGATTTCCAATGACGTGCAGCATCGCTCCCTGCCCGCGCAATCGGTCAGCTACTCCGTTAGGCTCGCCATACAGAGATGAACTCAGCGAGGCGACATGAACCTCGCGTCCTTGCTCTAACGAATTACGCACAGTGGCGCAAAGCTGCGTCTGCGAGCCACCGTGGCGTAAATCGTTAATCAGATGTAGCTCGATCATCCTTGATACCTAGCAGGTCAATTAATGTGCGTGGCTACCATGATCATGATCGCCATGTCCGTGACTGTCGTGATCATGCGAATGACCATGATCGGCATGGCTTACCTCAGCATGACTCGCTCCGGAGTGGTCCGCTGCGGCATGACTTGCTTCGCCAGTATAGGCCATTTCAAATTTCATGATTGATTCAACCAGCGCCTTAGAATTGGCTGCATCGACGGTTTGTTTTGTTTTCATTGCAGCAACGATCACCTTATGAGCAGCGGTGAGTTTCTCCACATACTTGGGATCATCCGCCTTAATGCGCTGCGCCATGAAGTAGTCGCCAATCACTTTTTGAATGTTCGAAGCGTGGGCTTCTTTGGTAGTGATCCAGCGGACCAACTGGTTATTACCCTGCGCATCATGCGTGCCTGCCAGTTCATTGATCTGGCCAATCGCTTTCTCAATCGTACGGGCATCTTCTAACAAGGCTTCAAAACGCGCGGGGTCACCATAAATGCCACAAGGAACTTGGCAGTGAGCCGATGCTTGCTCAGCGGTAAAAGTAGTAGCAAACAAGGCAAGACAAAACGACAAAGGGAACGCAAAACGGCTCATATTTGGTTTACTCCAGACAAAAAGTCAGTGGATTAGAAATCGAAACGACGCTTAATCAATGTATGCCAAAAAGCTATTTGGGACAAATCACCCAGACACAATGCACCGATGCAAATAACTCAACTTTGAATTCTTTCTTGCCAGCAGGTAAATTATCGACCATCCGTGTAACTTCTTTCCTCCCATCAAGACTAGGTGCTGCGATGAACGTTTTCGATCTCTGTTGGCCGATAATTCTCTCAGGCATTGCCGTACACATTGCCTGTACGCTCGCCTGGGTTGTTTTGCCTCACCACAAGCCCGAGTGGCTCCGCTTGCCGATGGGGCCGCTCGATGACGCCCTGCCTGCCGCGGGCGCTGAGGTTGGCAAACAGTACATGCTGATCGAATCCGGCGCGAAGCCAGACGACTCCAACGCCAAGTGCCATGGCTCGCTCATCCTGTGGACTCAATCTCCAAGCATGGGTAAGAACATCGCCCTCACGGTGACTTACTTCCTCTGCATGTCAGCCATCATCGGCTACTTGGCATCAATCGCCATGACCGCCGAGACGCCCAAGCTTGACGTCTTTCGCTTCACCGCCACGTGTGCCCTGCTCTGCTACAGCTTCGGCGGCATGTCGCACGTCATCTGGTTCCGCCGCCGCGTGCTGCTCGACATGGTCGACGGGTTGGTTTACTCGCTGATCACGGGCGGAATCTTCATGGCGCTGTGGCCGGCGGCTGGTTGATGAGGAGGAAATGAACCGCCAAGACGCAAAGACGCCAAGAGTTTATTGCCTATAGGACAGTTGATCAATGGATGATGGTTTCATCAATGGCAAAAGAATTAACAAACGAAATCGATTGTATTATGCGAAGGGTGCGTGCAGCGCACGCGTAACGCACCATTGTCAGAATTGAAAATAGAATCTAGAAGTACAGTAACGTTAGAGCGCATCTCAAAACACTCAATGCTAGCTAAACCATTGGTTAATGCTGTTCGTAGTTAGGTCCGAAAGGAGACCTAACGATGAGTCAACGATCCCGCGAATGCACGGGATCCAGGATGGAGCCCACCACTTTAGATTACGTACCTGAGCTTAATGATGAGCAATGGTCATTGATCGCTGATCTGTTTGAGAATCCCGATCCAAGCCCTGCCGGTGGTCGGCCAATGGCCGACGCACGAGCCTGCTTTGAAGGCGTTCTTTGGATGCTTCGTAGCGGTGCACGATGGAAGGACTTACCACGTTGTTATCCTTCTCGATCGACCGTTCATCGACGCTTTGTCGAGTGGGTGGGTGGCGGTGTTGTTGATCAAGCTTGGAAACGCTTGGTTCGTAAACTCAACTACCAAGGCAAGATTGATTGGCGAGAAGGATTCGCTGACGGGACGTTTAGTCCCGCTAAAAAGGGGGTGAACACGTTGGTCTTACCAAACGAGGCAAGGGAACCAAGATCATGGTCCTTTCCGATGGAAGTGGTTTGCCATTAGCAATTGAAGTTGCTTCGGCGAATCTGGCTGAAGTCAATCTTATCGAGCCGCTACTCGATTCAGCAGTCACTCCCTACGTCCCTAACAAGCTGGTCTACGATAAAGCAGCCGACTCGGATGCTCTTCGGGATCGGCTTGCTGAACGCGATATCGATCTCATCTGTCCTCACCGAAAGAATCGAGTCTACAGCAAGAAACAAGATGGTCGGAAGCTAAGACGCTACCGACGACGCTGGAAGATCGAGCGAACGATCAGCTGGCTGCAAGACTTTCGAAGACTTCTCAATCGACACGAATTCTACTGGTCGATCTTTCATGGGTTTACCCAAATGGCATGTATTATTATGGCCTTAAGACGCTTTTGAGATACGCTCTAGTATCTCTATCGTCTTTTCTCCAGCGTTGCGGGAATTAACACGGGCGCCATCTATAGATCTTGCTTCAGATTTTGCGGTACCTAACGGTCGATTACTAATTCCAGGGTTTAGATTTCCTTTCCTTAATTCATTTGTCAGTCATGTAGGGTGTGCCTAGAGGCACGTCATTCAATTTCTCTAGACAAACTCGAGTGTTTTCATGAGTGGCAGAATGTTCGATGAGTAAAGTCGCGTCAAATGTCGCATTCCGGTGTAGCTGTTGGCACACCCTACTAGCTTATTTACTGTAAGTAATCTGGCTCTAGTTTCTTCATGAAAGCCTAACCAATTCTTCATTAGAATCGGGCGAGTCGCTTATGTTAGCTCTACTGCAAGAATCTTATACTAACCGACTGTGTTCTAGGCCTCTTCAGTAGACTAAACGAGCCCAAAAAAAATGAGTGTCACGCGGTGTCCTTCTTGCAATAGTAAGTTTAAGTTGCCTCCCGAATCGATTGGCAAGAATGTCCGATGCAAGTGTGGGCATAAATTCATTGCACAAATTGAAGAGCCAACGAAGCCCTCAGGAAAAATTCGTTTCGAGTGCACTCTCTGTGGTAAGCGACTGAAAGTCTCAGAAAGCTTAGCTGGTAAGAAGACAAAGTGCCGTTGTGGTCATGTCATGGTGGTGCCTGATGCTTCCTCGCAGGTTGTAGAATCAAATTCAATTCCTAATAACACCTTAGGCGAACCTCCAGTAGAAGATGATCATTTCGATTTTGAATCGGACAAGGTACCGAACATTTCGACTGACGACCTTGATTACGAACTTGAAACTGATAACTCTTTCGACGATCAACAATCATCCCTTGCCGGTAACATCGAAAACGCTTCTTGGAACCAAGAGCTTTGGGAAAAATCTGCCAAGAAGGCGGAAGCAATTGAAGAGAAGAGAGGTTGGCGAAAAGACTTTGGACCCGCTCCAATCTGGGGTTACGCTTTCTGTGTTGCCTGTTTATCGATTCTGATTCTTACACGTGGTGGTGCGATCTGGGGATTTGCTGGGGGTGCGCTTGGTAGTATTTGTTTACAGATCTCAAGACAAAAAAGCTGGCCGCTGATTGGTAGGATTCTTGCTTGTAGCCTCATTACCGTTTCGTTCTGGGGGGCAATGATTGCCCTTATCTTAACTATCACTGCAGACCCAACTCTGCCAACCGCTCAACCCACGCCACCACCAGCTAAGAAATCGCCAAGCCCTTCGGCTTTGAGTAATCAAAACAAAGATGACGATCAATTTTCTATCAATGAGTATCTATCCAAAGGAAACTACCAAAGCTACAACACACCGACGAAAGAACGCGTGGAAGATCAACTATTTCAAGACCTTGCCCGCACCCCAACTGAGTTTGAACCAGTCCCTTGGAAACGATCGTTTCAAGTCACCGGTGAATGGGGAATTGAGCAAGATCTACACCCTAAGAGTTGGATACCATCTGCCAAGCTTGATTTTCCTACAGGGGGAATCCAATACTTGCGCATCCCTGGCCGTCAAATCACCAAACAATTTCAAAACGAACCTCGTCTAGCTCAACTTGATGGACCCTATGCAATCTACCGACCAATCAAGGAATTGAATAACCGCTTTGAATCAGAGCCTCTTTATCTGTCGGAAGCATATTCCCTCCCACAAGAGGAACCAGATCCTTACGAACTGAAGCCATATCGTGACCATCAACTCATTGACTTACGCAGTGCGAAAAGTGTGGGAAAGTTCAGCCACCTCCTTCCACTTTGGAATCCCATTGCGTTAAGTCCTGATGGAGAATGGGTGGTTACTTCTGACCCAATACCTGAAGAAATTAAGATTCCCGAACGAAGCCTATTCGTTTGGAAAAAGAACAAACTAGATAGCCCGCAATTCAACATCCCCTATCAAGGCTTAGTCACTTGGTTTTCGTTCATCGACACCAATCGAATCCTCTTCACGGATATCAGTGAAGATGTTTCATTTTTGAAGTGCTGGGACCTAAGCAGCAATAAAGCAGTTTTTGCAACCGAGTTGGATCCAAACTTATTCCACGGATTTACAGGAAAGCTTGTTGGTACATACAAGGAACCCAAAGAGGAGCGACCTAAGGTAATACGGGCTCAACGTAAGAGGCGTGACTTGCGTGAAAGCATTCGGAAAGGCACTCCACCTCCAAAAACCGAGTTTGAAAAAAGCGCTCCGCGTTATACACAAATCACCAATGTTCAACCAAATTCATTGGCTGCAAGGTTCTACCCGAGAGCAGAAATAGGATGCGTCAGTGAGGATGGCAAATTCTTAGCACTGGCGGAGACCAACCAATACGCCATATCGATCTTTAATCTTGAAGAGGGATCACTGCAAGGAAGATTTGCTAATTCCGATCTACCTCAAAAAGGACATGCACGCTCACGGATGTGGGGCATGACCTTCGTCGATTCCGAGTTGTGGACTCGCTCAGGGAACTCACTCCTTCGAATCAGTCTTCATGATGGAAGTCTCATTGATAGTTGTAGTATCCCCTCGACCCAGGCAGCCGGAAGCCTCTCAAAAGGGCCACTGCCTGGTACTTTTGTTGCGGGTGCAGGGGGAAGTTTTACCCCTTATTCAACACTCATCGACTTTGATGGTAAGCAAGTTGCTCAATTTCCGCCAATCCTATACCAAGCACCTGATGGCACTCGATTGAGAAGAGGACAAAAACGGCGTCAAGGTTTGAGGAGAACTCCTATAGAAGTTTATGTCGAGTCTAAGGAGACGCCCATTGAAGAGACTTTTGTTGCGCTGACGGCAAAATACTCGTTACCAAGACAACACCTAGCGCACGAAGTCGCTCCACGAGAATCGCTCCCACTAAATGCCGGAGAATTATCTCCCGATCTTTCCAAACTCACATTCTTGGAGCCAAAGAAATATGCTGAATGGAGCAGTATTCCCTCTCAGATGATGCCAGAGATATGGAGACCCGAGGCACACTACCAAATCACCGCATCCGAAGAAGGATTGAAAGTCTCAGCGGCTACCAACCAAGGAGAAGAGACTGTGTCAATCTTGCTAGATGATTCAGCAGACCTAGCAAAGCTTTGGTCAAACAGTTTGCCTAACCGTGAAGTTCCAAGAAGCCTGAGTCAAGGCAAAGCCAGATATCGGCGGGAAATGTTGGATCGACAGGAGTTCTTCGAAGTCGTTTCGCACCGCTTGGCAACCGACCTTGGTGCAAACTTTTTTGCTACCAGTTGTCGGACTGGCAAGAACCAATCGCTCTTCGTTTGGAGGAAAGATGGAAAGCTGGTTCGTGATTTTTCACCCTATAAGGGCAAACTAGATTGGT
Organism: Botrimarina sp.; assembly: GCA_965263145.1. Taxonomy (GTDB): domain Bacteria; phylum Planctomycetota; class Planctomycetia; order Pirellulales; family Lacipirellulaceae; genus CAYGQU01. The sequence goes on along the minus strand of OZ253585.1, from coordinate 2,841,546 downwards.
ACGGTTGGGGCCCCGATGCACGGATCCTCATCACAGTTGGGGACGGAAATCTCACGATCTGGGACCTAACAAAAAAACAAATCCAAACCGAAGTTCAGGGAGGATACACCGGCCGGGTTACTCTCTCTCCTGACCATGAATGGGTTGCCGTCTGTAATGCCGTTGATATTGACATTTACAGTGTTCGCACGGGGAAACTCGTTAACAGAATTCCTATGCAGGCACAGTTTGCACCAAGCGAATTGAAAGTTTCCCCCAGTGGTCGCTGGTTAGCAGCTGTTGTTGAGAATAGTCATTGGGAATCCGAGAAGTGGTCTCCAAACGATCTTCGCTGGCAAGCTGGGATGAAACCGCGAAGTGTCCGCCAGGACAATCATGAGATCCTTCTTGTTGATCTCCAAAATGATACACGCATTAAGACAAGAATCGACCAGACTGTCCGTATTGGTTTTCTTTCCGATGATCATCTCTTAGCAAGTCATCTTGGAGAAAGTCATATCTACGACTTGAAATTGAGAAAGCTAGTTGCAATCGGCCCAGGCGCTATTCAAGTAGGAAAAGATGGTTCGCTTTGGCGCAGAAAGATGACCAGCAACCCTTGGTCCCCCTATCCTCTAGAGAAAATCGATATTCCGAATGAAGACGTACTCATGTCCGTCGAGAGATCTTATGGAGGAAAACCAACACCACGTTTTCAACTCGATATTGACTTGATAGAAGACAGAAATACCAAGCAACAATTACCCGAGTTGGTAAAGATGCTAGAGGACAAGGGTATAAAATTTGGAAATGATGGTTGGGTACTCCAAGTCTCTGCCCACACGAAGTCGGTAGGACGTCTTATCGAAGCAAGCGATCCCTCAGCTCTCATCGATCCTGTGAGCCAAGTCAAAGCAGAGAAGTTCACCATCCCAGCCATCATGTACACTTGGAAAGTGTTTGATCCAAATGGCAACGAACTCGATAACGGCAAAGCAATTGGCAACTTCCCAATGGGTCTCAGCAAATATTACAAAGGCCCCTTGGAAAGGCGTGACGATATTAAGATGCCACCTGGGCTATTCAATTTCCCTGGCAATCCCACAAAACTCATGGCCGAGGAAATTCTAATAACGGGCCAAGGCCTACGGTCAATTGATTTGCCTGCGAAATATAAATCGAGCGTTGACCCCGTTATAGTCGCAGGAGAGCAGTCGGTCACGATCCCAGTCGACTTCCGTACGGACGACCCAAGAGATCGCAGAAGAAACCGACGGTAAAAAATTCCTAATGCACACGTTTGACAAAGAGAAAAAGAGAGCCGGTAGGGTGTGCCTCTCGGCTCACCATTTTAGTTTCTCATTCTAACTCGAGTGTAAAGATTAGCCGTAATATAGTTCAATGAGTAAAGTCGTAACGCACATAGCATCTCGGTGTGCCTATTGGCACACCCTACGGACTATTTGGAGACGCCTAGTTTTAGAAACTAATTACTAACAATTACAACATCAATTTAAATCACAGCTATCAATAACCAAGTCTAAATTGAGATACTGTCTTGTATGCCATCGTTGTTATTCCAGACTCGGTTTTCCTGCCGCCAAACAAGTACACCGTTTCTCCTGGCGATAACTCTTGATTAGATAAAGTGTTATCAGGCATTGAACATTGATTAAGAAAAACCATCGGCTTATCAGATATGAAGGGCCACGCGGGTTCTTCTTCAACCCAGACTGGCGGGGCATCTAACGACTTAAAAACATCAGAAAGCCTATCCTTAAGCCATATCTCAACTTGCCCGAAGGATAAATCATTAGACTTCCATTCAGAATATAGTTTATCAACGTACGTACTTGCATCACTACCATCAAGTGAGCCTCCGTAATGCATGGCTATTGTTATTGCTTTGCCATGAAATCTAATCTGATCTGGATCTAGCTTCATAAGATTGAACTAATAAGAGTCATGTAGGGTAGGTGCTCGCACCTACCTTTAACACATCATCAATTATTAATCTTACGCGACGAAAGATGTCTAACTGACGGAAAAAGAAAAGGTAGGTTGAAACCACCCACCCTACGTGACTACTGAGCAGTTTGCCAGAATATCTCGCTTGTCGTTCTAACAGAGATTCGCTGGCTAGTTCGAGGAAACTGTCCTGATTTGCCATCAGGCTGTGGAATTTCTCAAAAGCCTCTTCTCGGTCTTTACCAAGGGAGATCTGTCGGCCTTGGATTGAGCAGTACCAGCTTTTGGTTTGTTTGCGGAAGCAAGGCTTGCTTGGCCTAGGCATGAGATAGGTCCGTTTCGTGCATGTGACGAAGGAATGCTTGGAGCCGGGCAGGAAAAGACAAGTATACCCCGAGAAAAAGAGAGTGGGCACGACAGAACTCGAATCTGTGACCTCTTGCATGTCAATGCATGCCATGAGCACTGAAAATGCCTTAATCCCGTGATTTAAGCAATATTCGGTTCCATGGTTTCCATCGAATGCATGTTATTCTCATCCGTTTCGTGCATTATTTCGTGCACGATTTTTGGAAGAGATTTTAGTAGACACTTCTTCCCTTGTCACATCGGTCACCTCCGGCAAGTTGGGGTGAAGGTCAAGACCCCAGAAGTATCACTCTGAGTGTGGACGCGGTTGAAGGGAGTGGGTCAGGTACGAGTGAACGTTGTTTGACGGAAAAAGAAAAGGTAGGTGGAAACCACCTACCCTACGTGTCAATCGAATCAGGCTACGCTCTTCTTCGGCAGCCCGTTCGCGATTGAGCGCGACGAGTCGTTCAAGGATTTCCTAGTCAGGTAATTCGACGGATGGTTTGGTAGTAATGGCACATCCTGTTCTGTAATTTAAGTCTGTAGAGAATTACTTGACTTTATGTAGTTGACGAAATTTTCTTATCATATGGCCTAAGAAGATAGAATGGTATCGTACGTCTCATGAGTAGTACTCCGACTAATCCAACTGTAGACAAGAGGATGCCCGAGGGTTCGGGAACTTCCACTGCCACAATGCTAGAGACAAACATGGCCTTTTGGTTGGTGCCACGAATCGAAGAATTGAACGCTATGTGTCCATTTTTTCCAAATCCAAGTGGATTAAAAGTAATGCCATTGAGCGTAAAATCTCCGTCCATGCCATCAGTAAATAGATCACCCTGCCTAGCAATTAATTGCAAGTCGCCCATCTCATCTTGAGCCCAGATTCCAATAGAATTTTGATTTGAAACCACGCCAGGCCCTTTCAGTACTCCAGTAAATCCAACTTGTCCTTGATAATTAACACCCATGTTGGCACCACTGTAAAAGTGGTCAAAAACAACACCTGGTTCGGTGCCCGGAGCCGCATCGCCTTCACGTACAACTAGACTTAAGTCATCGCCATCAAAGGCCCATATGCCAGAGTCGTTATCAATATTGACACCCGGTCCTGCGATACGAGCACGAATGGCAATATCACCTGATTCACCATATGCAGGATCAGGAAAGTTCCGATCCATGTCCGCAAAAATCACATCAGTATCGGTGCCAGGCGCACGATCGCCTTCTACTAAAACAGGTAGGATGCCTTGGCCGTTTCTTTCAGCCCATACACCGACATCCATCGATTTATCTGAAGTAAAAAGCCAGCTTGAAAAAGAGACATTTCCGCTATTATCGATTGTGTGACTTAAGAATTGGTGGAAGGGAACGCTAGGAGTTCCAGTAGCGATGTCGCCAGCTTGAACGACAATTTCATTAGAAGAAGGTGATAATTCTTTCCAAATTCCAAACTGCGAATTAATGCCAGAGCTAGAGAGAGTGGCTGCCCATGAAACATCACCTCGGTCATTTAAATGCGTTTCCGTGAAACTGCGAAAAAGTTCTCCATTCGTACCGGCGGCAGGCATCGTTTCTTCGGCTAGTAATCTAACTGACGAACCGGGATCCGCTAAATAAATTCTTGCTGTCGATGTCCGTAATACGGCATGACCTTTTGGGGAAACATTAAGTACCGCTAGATCATTGCCTCCATCAAGAACGACAAAAGCATCTGTACCGCTAATTGGTTTGTTAACTGCAACGAGTTTTAGCTCTTGATTTGGCAATCCAATCCAAACACCTCGGCGAGGTCCGTCAAGGTCCCCGAGGATTTCATCAAGAAAAGCGATTGTCCCTTGATTGGATTGAGGAGTATTTACATTTGCGATTAAAAATCCGTAAGGGCTCAATCCAGGATGACTATCTCCTGAATGAACTACTTCCGTTAAGACTCCATTAGTTCGTTCTGACCAGATACCCTTTGCCGTTAAGCCATCAATCGAATTATTATAATATGCATCAAATGTGACTTGACCTTTCGTATCGACTTGTGGCCAATTAAAGCCTTCTAAAATTCTCGTCCCCGTGTTTCCCTCGTAGGGCACACGTGTTTTGACTACAAGCCGTAGAGTAGCGGGATCAAGCCTCGCGGCTCTAGCTTCTTTTACAGACAAGAACTGCAGAACAAAAGATAGTAAGAGAATGATAAGGGTATTAAATAACTTAAGTTTAAATATTTTAGTTACCATAAAATTTCCAAGTAGTTAATGTAAAAACCCCATACATCTAAACCCATTTGCGACAAAAGTGTCGTGGGTTAGGTGTATGGGGTTTCGTCAGTAGCAAGTTTCTTTGAGAACGATCGCTAGTTCATAAAATTTGAATTTGAGTGTAGTGGTTCTCACTCTTTCTTTTACATGCTTCAAGCTATTATAGCCAGTTTGACCTAAATTTGATACTAGAGCGTATCTCAAAAGCGTCTTAAGGCCATAATAATACATGCCATTTGGGTAAACCCATGAAAGATCGACCAGTAGAATTCGTGTCGATTGAGAAGTCTTCGAAAGTCTTGCAGCCAGCTGATCGTTCGCTCGATCTTCCAGCGTCGTCGGTAGCGTCTTAGCTTCCGACCATCTTGTTTCTTGCTGTAGACTCGATTCTTTCGGTGAGGACAGATGAGATCGATATCGCGTTCAGCAAGCCGATCCCGAAGAGCATCCGAGTCGGCTGCTTTATCGTAGATCAGCTTGTTAGGGACGTAGGTAGTGACTGCTGAATCGAGTAGCGGCTCGATAAGATTGACTTCAGCCAGATTCGCCGAAGCAACTTCAATTGCTAATGGCAAACCACTTCCATCGGAAAGGACCATGATCTTGGTTCCCTTGCCTCGTTTGGTAAGACCAACGTGTTCACCCCCTTTTTAGCGGGACTAAACGTCCCGTCAGCGAATCCTTCTCGCCAATCAATCTTGCCTTGGTAGTTGAGTTTACGAACCAAGCGTTTCCAAGCTTGATCAACAACACCGCCACCCACCCACTCGACAAAGCGTCGATGAACGGTCGATCGAGAAGGATAACAACGTGGTAAGTCCTTCCATCGTGCACCGCTACGAAGCATCCAAAGAACGCCTTCAAAGCAGGCTCGTGCGTCGGCCATTGGCCGACCACCGGCAGGGCTTGGATCGGGATTCTCAAACAGATCAGCGATCAATGACCATTGCTCATCATTAAGCTCAGGTACGTAATCTAAAGTGGTGGGCTCCATCCTGGATCCCGTGCATTCGCGGGATCGTTGACTCATCGTTAGGTCTCCTTTCGGACCTAACTACGAACAGCATTAACCAATGGTTTAGCTAGCATTGAGTGTTTTGAGATGCGCTCTAGCTTGGATCATTATATCTTCCGCGTGTACGCCGTTTTGTGAAGCGAAAGAGCAAGAAGACATAGCAGGGGTAGAGTTCTACGACAGGGTAAACTTACCTGTCGTTAGCAATAAATATGGAGCTCCACGATGCCCTTTGATGTTAGTTCGGTGCAAGGAAATTAGTCGTCGCGAAACCGATTTGCAGAGAAATTGGCATGGTGACGAAGAACCCACAACAATAGTTATTTTGTACCGTATAGAGGAGATTTTTGTTGGCGTAAATAACCTTCTCGGCTCTAAGGTAGGTTCTATGATCAAAAAAGATGGAGATTTATACCTCCTAGATATAACAACCTCTACAGTATTACCAAAACAGCCCGCAGAATTCATTGGAGTTATTCGCAATTGGACCAGTGGAATAGAGACTTTAGACTTGCACCTAGCGGGCATTAACTTCCCCGTGTATGCACCACACTGTAACCCTAAGAATCATAACCCGACCTTGTCAGAAAGTGATTATCAGAAGGTAGGTCAATTTGCAAAGACCCTCAAAGAATGGGTGCAAGTCGGCCTCAACCAAGGATACAAATCACAAGCTGGATTAGATTGGCTAGAAAAACAAACTACAAGCTCAAATGAGTTTGTGGCCAAATGGGCCGATTGGCAAAGCAAGCACATTGACCAAAAAGCAAGCGACTCGAAAGAGATAACTTGTTCGGACGATGAAAACTAAATTGCATCAAGCGTGAGTTTAGTAGAGTAGGTGCAAGCACGTACCTTTAACACATCATTAATTATGAACCATACGCGATGAAAGATATCTAACTTACGGAAAAAGAGAAGGTAAGTGGAAACCAACTACCCTGTGTGACTATCAAAAAACCATCACCCGCGCAGGACGTCTTCCATACTAAAGCACTCGCCCGTGCTTCCTTTGGCTAGCTTGGCGTTTAAGAATCGAACGGCGGTGACTGTTCCTTCGGCGTACACGCGGCGGCCGACGACGTTGTGCTCGAGCGCCAACTTTACCGTTCCTTCGGCACTCGTAATGTCGTACCGATGAAAAGCGTGCCCGGCCAGGTGTTCTTCTGGCACGCCCATCTCGGATTGCTGCGTAGCCGGATCACGGACTTTATCGATTTGATCGACCGAGAAGTCGATGCCGAGCTGCTGGAACGATGCGACCAACGCCTTGGCCGTACCGCTGGTGTCTCGTTTGTTTTGCTGATGGCTTTCTCGCACAGCGAGTTGACTCTCACCGCACGAACCGCCGAACTCCTCGGCCAACCAACGCATCGCCGCTTGCATCATCACAATCGGTGCTGCCATGTTCGGAGCAATCACCGCGGAGATCGTCGACGCGCCGATTCGCTTTCGCACCGCCCCGAAATCATAGCCGGTCGTCCCCATGACGAACGGAACCTTATGCTCGGCGTACCAGTCGGCATTCGCCTCGGCAGAGTCAGGCGTGCTGTAGTCGATGGCGATAAGACCTTTGGGCAACTCAAGCGAATCACGTTGATCCGATCCGGTGAGCGTCAGTTCGATATCGCCAATCTGGCATGTTTCACCATGACGTGCCGGGCTGGTGAGCGCGGTGACGATTTCCAATTGCGGATCGGCTTCGACAAGGAGCGCCGTCTCGAGCGCCATTTTGCCTGGCAAACCTGCGATGAGAATCGGCGTTCTTTTCATGGTGCTGCTTGTCTCTTCGAGCGGATTATTCTTCACGCAAAATCGAAGTCAAAGCGACCCGACTGTCGGTCTTCTCGTCGCGTACTTTCTTGACGATGATCGCGTAGGTCGAGCATGGTCCCTTCTTCGAAGGAAGCGTCCCCGGTACGCAAACCGCGCGGGCAGGAATGCGGCCGAACGGTAGCAACTCGCCGGAAAGCTCGTCGTAGATTTTTGTCGAAGCACCAACGAAGCAGCCCATGGCCAGCACGGCACCCTCTTCAACAACTACCCCTTCAGCAACTTCCGAACGAGCGCCAATAAAGACATCATCTTCAATAATCACGGGGCCCGCTTGGATCGGTTCTAAAACGCCGCCGATGCCGACACCACCTGAGATGTGACAGTTCTTACCGATCTGAGCACACGAGCCAACGGTCGACCACGTGTCGATCATCGTGCCGGTTTCAACGCGGGCGCCGATGTTGATGTAACTTGGCATCAGCACGGTACCCGACTCGATGAAAGAACCGTAACGCGCGACCGCGGCAGGAACCGAGCGAACGCCGGCTGCTTGCCAGTCGGTCTTAAGTGGCACTTTGTCAAACCATTCGATTGGGCCAGCCGCCATCTTCTCATTATCGTGATAACGGAAGTAAAGCAGAACCGCCTTCTTGATCCATTGATTGGTAACCCAGTCGCCGTCGACCTTTTCGGCCACGCGGACTTGGCCTTTGTCGAGCAGCTCGAGCACTTCGGCTACGACCTTTTGATCCGAATCGCTTTTTGAGTCCGCTTCCCAAATCTTATCGATCTGGCTCTCTAGTTCGTCGTATTGGCCCATCGTGGTTCAGCTTACCTCTTGAAGACTCATGTGGGGAAATTCGGAAATCGCTACGGCGGCGTCAATCATCTTGCGAGCCGTCGCTTGGTTTTCTGGTAACAGGTCATCAATCGTGACCAATGGAGCACGAACGCCCGTGTCGAGCATGGCGTGCAACGGAATCGGGTTCTTGACCGAGAAGACCGCGTCGATGCAAGGTTGTAAAGCAGCTTGCAATTCGTCAGCGGCTGCGAACTCACCTGCATTGGCAAGTTCAGTCACACGTTGGAACTCAGCAGGCCAACGGTTGCCCGACGCGGTAATCAAGCCGATACCACCGAGCTGGATCGTTTTGCTTGCCAAGTGATCTTCGCCCGACAGAATCGCAAACTCATCGGGGTTGGTCGCTGCATGAATCTCTTTGAGCGAATCCAAGTCACCCGTCGCATCCTTTACGGCAGCGATGGCGGGGTGCTTTGCCAACTCGATCATAATTGCTGGCTCAATGCGGCTGCCGGTACGGCCGGGGATGTTGTAAAGAATGATCGATGTGTCAAGTTCCGCGGTCAGATCGCCGACCGCTTGGAAGTGCTTGAGCAAACCTTCTTGTGGCGGGTTGTTGTAGTAACCGGTCACGTGCAACAGCGCGTCAGGCTTAACGGCATTGATAATGTTGCGCGACATGTAAATCGCTTCGCTCGTCGAGTTCGAGCCGGCGCTGGCAAGGCAAGTTACCTCACGGCCGCGCGACTTTGCACCAGCCCGAGCGTACTCAATACCGCGCGTGCAGAGTTCAATCTGCTCGGCATGGCTAAGCGTTGCCGACTGACCCGTGGTGCCGGCAAAGAGCAAACCTTTGACGCCCGCGTCGAGGCACTGATCGATCAGGCGGTAAGTGTGTTGGTAATCGATAACCATGAGCCCCCCACAAGGGACCATCGGCGTAACGAGGGCAACGTGCGAGCCCCGAAGCTGATCGTTGGTAATCATGTTTTGGTCCTGCCTTATTTAGCAGATTTTAGTAAGCAGAGTTTGGCAAAGGGTTTGAGTCCGTCCGGCCAGGAATCGCGTCTAAAACCGCACGATTCGGCAAAAGAATTGCCTACACAGTGCGCGAAACAGAGACGAATCGCCCCAACCGAGCCCTGCATTGTAGGCGAAATCGATTGAGGTGGCTATGAGGTAGATGGGGGCGGGGAGAGGAAGGTTCGGGGGGGAGTTAACCGTTTATCGGTTCCCTGCCACCAAGCAGTTTACAGGTGGTATTCAGGCATCTCTTTACCATTATTAGCTCATCTTCAATCTGCTCAGGCTTTACGACTGACTCGATGATAATTGGAACCTCTTTTGCAATCTTGCCTGCTAGTTTTTGGAAACCAAGTGCTGCAGCTGTGCTGATAGCAATGTGTTTGCAATCCCAATTCACTTCACTGATATGAACCTCAGCAAGACGTTCTTTGAAACGCAATAATATCTGAAGACCAACCCCCATGCTGGGATCGATTTGTCGAGCATGACCAATGTCGAAACATAACCGTGCATCAGGCAACTGCTTGAATATTGAAATTAGCTCGGATGACGTTCGTCCGATTGCTTTACGACGATCCATATTCTCAATGAGGACCAGATCCCCATACTGCCTCCACGGATCGTAATCTTTAATGACATCCGGATGGACAACTACAGAAATCTTCTTCTCGAAAACTGGCTTAAGCTTATCAACTAAAGCCGCATCGCTCATTGTTTCGAGATAGCTGGGCGCGTGAAATGAACGATACAGAAATTGAGGATCCCCGAGTAGGTGTAATGCTTCGATAGCTCCCTCAAGCTCATGTTCACGCAAAGCAGAAAGCTCGATAGCATCGACCCCTGCGATTCGCTGCAACGCAACTCCACGCTCAAAATCACCAAAAGCAAGTGCTCCTGTTGAAAATCCAATTCTTCTTTCCATTAGAAAACTCCGTATTCCTTTACGAGTTCTGCAAGCTTGCCTCCATTATCGAATAAAACACAATTTAATGCAGCGCCAAATTCTTTACCTTTATCACGTACGCTATTGAATATTTCGTCATCTTCGGCAGACTCAAAAGGTATATTTGATAGATGATCTCTTTTTTCCTCATCATCAATCATGGCCAAAAAATCATTGTATGCCTTCAATGCCTTCTCAGCATTTACTAGTGAATCAGTCATCAAACAGGTTCGACAGAACATCTCCACAGGTGCTAATTCTATTAACTTTTGTATCCCTAGCATTAGGCGATTTTCCGGTTTATTCAAGTAATCGCTACCAGGCAAAATATTCCAAGGCCACTCTTCATTACCCTCCACATCACTAAACTCACAATCAAGGGTTAGCAACAACCCCTTAAGAAAAAGCATTTTTCGGGTAAAGCGTAACTTCGAATTCCGTATCCCCCATTTTTTATCATTTTGATGCCACTTTTTTGACGCATAATCAACTGCGAAAGTTCGCCAAAGGCGCACAAAATCGTTTAATAAGAAACGTGGCACCTTTAATTTATTAGCTTGCTGTCTCTCTACCCCCCTACCAAATTTCAAGTATCGCTCAAGCAAAGTAGTAATTACATTCTCTCGACAAAAGCGGGTACCAACCGAAACCGATTCTAAAAGCAAGAGAAGTCTTCTAGTCATGTTGGCATTAGTATCTTCAAAGCCACCTATGTTATGGACCAACTCATGACTGCTAGTTAATCCTCCAAAAAGCCCACTACTACCAGGCTCAATAAATTCTTCGGCTTCTAAGCGTTGGCTAATTTTTTGTGATATGGCATAGTGGTTTAAATCGGAAGGACCATCAACAAGAAGTGTCCAATCAACATCACTCCCGCTTGTAACTTCCTGCCGTCCAAGCGAACCAAAGACTATAAATTCGTAACTTCCAGTGAATTTAAGATCCGCTTTCTCTATGCAATCTCTGATATTCTTTAATTCAACTTGAGTTGTTTCTCTGGCCTTCTCAATGGCGGGAAAATTTACTCCTAACCTTCCGCACACGTCTTTGAAATAATGTGGTGGGGGGACGTCTTCATCTAAATCATTAACCATAACCCCTCCCTTTCGAGAGTTTTCTGTAGAGTCGTCGTGATCAACCCTTACTCTTCACCACCCTCAGCAGGTGTGTCCCCTTCAGGAGTAGCCTCTACTTCCGTGGGCGTGTCGTCACCTTCTTCCTTCGGAACGCGGACAACGGCCGTTAGTGTGTCGCCATCGTCGAGCGACATGATGCGGACGCCTTGCGTGTTACGGCCGATGGTGCTGACGTCGGCGGCACGGATGCGTTGTAGCTTGCCGCGGGCTGTCATCATTAATAGTTCATCGGTATCGTCGGCGCGGATGATGCCAACCACCTTGCCGTTGCGGTCGGTCGTTTTGATGTCACGCACGCCTTTACCACCACGGTTCTGGGTGCGGTATCGGGCCGATGAGTTCGTGTCATCTTCGCTAGCTGCTTCGTCATCGCCATTGGCTGCATTTGGGCCGAACGGAGTTCGTTTGCCGTAGCCGTTTTCGGTTGCAGTAAGAAGCGTCGCGTCAGGGTCAGCAACGACCATACCGACGAGTTCGTCATCGCCCGAAAGTGCTACGCCCTTCACGCCGCTTGAGTTTCGGCCCATAGGGCGAGCGTCGGACTCGTCGAAGCGGATTGCCATGCCGCTGGCGGTAGCAAGGACAACTTCGTCGCCCTTCTCAACAACAGCAACGTCGACTAGCTCGTCACCTTCGCGCAGTTTGATGGCGATGATGCCGGTCTTCATTGGTCGACTGTAAGCGGAGAGTTCGGTCTTCTTGACCAAGCCGCCGCGAGTTGCCATCAGCAAGTAATGGTCAGGCACGGTAAAGTCACGCACCGCACGGCAGTCGGCAATCTTCTCTCCTTCGGCGAGGTTAAGTAGGTTAACGACCGCTCGGCCTTTGGCATCACGGGCAAGCTCGGGCAGGTTGTAAACCTTTTGCCAGTAGACCTTACCGAGATTCGTGAAGAACATCAGGTAATGGTGCGTGCTGGTGACGAACAGGTGTTCGATCGGATCATCGTCGTCGGTTTTCGCTCCTTTGATCCCCTTACCGCCACGACGTTGTGCTTGGTAGACGCTCGCCGCGGTTCGCTTGATGTAGCCATTGTGGCTAATCGAAACGACCATGGTCTCTTCTTCGATGAGGTCTTCAATGTTGACGTCGCCGATCTCTTGGTTGGAGATCTCCGTACGACGAGGCGTGACATGGCGTGAGTTGGCTAGCTCGACCATGTCATCGCGGATGATGGCGTAGATGCGAGCTTCGTCGCCAAGGATTTCGAGGTACCCGTCGATCTCTTTCAGCAGCTCGGCATGCTCGTCGGCAAGCTTTTCTTGCTCGAGGTTCACCAGCTGACCAAGGGTCATTTTCAGAATCGCGTCGGCCTGAACTGGCGTGAGGGAATACTCCTCCGCAACGCCACGTTCGGATTGGTATTGAGCAAACCCATCGTCGCCAAGCGCTCGCTGCAACAACGCGGCGGGCGTTTTGATTTGCATCAACGCTTGCTTCGCCTCGGGCTGCGTCTTGCTGGCACGGATGACGCGGATCACTTCGTCAATGTTTGCGTGGGCGAGGAGCAAACCTTGGACGGTGTGCTTACGCTTACGCGCCCTAGCGAGTAAGAACTGCGTACGACGTCGAATGACGGTGACGCGGTGACGCAAGAACTCTTCGAGCATCTCCTTGAGCGTCAAGACGCGTGGCTTGCCATCAACGAGCGCGAGGAAGATAACGCTCTGCGAATCTTGTAGCGGCGAGAACTTGTAGAGCTGGTTCAGAACGACATCAGGATCAGCATCACGCTTGAGATCGATGACGATACGAACCGGTTCGTTCAAGTCGGACTCGTCGCGGACGTCGCTGATGCCGGCGATTTTTCCTTCGTTCGCTAGCGCGGCGATCTTTTTGATGACAGGGTCACGCGATTGCTGGTAAGGAATCTCGTGAACGAGAATTCGTTTCTTCTTGCCTGACTCGTCAATCGAAGTGCGTGCGCGGAGTGTAACGGTACTTCGACCCGTTTGGTAACCCTTAAGGATGCCGCTACGGCCGCAGATGATACCGCCGGTCGGGAAGTCGGGTCCAGGGATGTACTGCATCAACTCGAGGATGGAAATCTCCGGATTGTCGATCAGGGCGACAACGCCTTCGCAAACTTCCTTCAGATTGTGCGGCGGGATGCTGGTTGCCATACCGACGGCGATACCGCCCGAACCGTTGACCATCAAGTTAGGGAACTTCGATGGCAGAACACTTGGCTCGCTGAGCTTCTCATCATAGGTTGGCGTGAAGTCGACCGTATCGAGTTTCAAGTCTTCGAGCATCAAGCCGGCAACCGGCGAGAGACGCGCCTCGGTATAACGCATCGCAGCAGGAGGAAGACCGGCGATGCTGCCAAAGTTCCCTTGCGGCGAAATCAACAGGCAGCGGGTTGCCCACTCTTGAGCCATCCGGACAAGCGTCGGGTAGATAGCCCCGTCACCGTGCGGGTGGTAACGCTTCATCGTTTCACCAACGATACCGGCACATTTGCTTGTGCTACCTGACGGGGTAAGTCCCAAGTCATTCATCGCCACAAGGATACGCCGTTGCGATGGCTTCAGCCCATCGCGCACGTCAGGAAGTGCCCGACTGACGATGACGCTCATCGCATAGGTCAGATAACTCTCTTTGAGCTCATCTTCGATCGGAAGGTTGACCAAGGATTTGGCAATCGCCTCAGTCGAGGGATCAAAGCCAGGTTCGCGCTGATCCATTGGGATCATTTCGCCACCTTGGTTCTCTTCGTTCGGGCTGCCATCGTTTGGTCCGTTGGAGTCGTTCGACACGCGGTAGATCCTTCAAAATTAGCTATCGGATAAGGGCTTCAGATAAGCGCCTTAACAGGGCATTTTGCAAACTGCCTATTCTACGATTTTTAGGCCTCACCCACAACGTGCCGAGGGGTTAGAAAACCACTTCTCGTTAGTAGTTATTTGGAGTGTTTTTAAGCAACTGACTAGCTGACCAAGGTGCCCAGAGTGATCCCTTCGTGCCCAAACCGTTAAGCCATCCCAAACGTGGCTCTTTCCTATGCCAACCAAAACTAACTTTTCGATCAACCGTTGTCGGCCGGATTGCCGCTTGCTGCGAAACCAGTTTTGGCTCTTGATCGGTCATACCAGATAGCTTCGTGAGAAGCTCTTGCTTGCCCGCCTCGGTCGTTAGCTCTTCAAACGCTTCCCAACGGTTAGTTGCTCCTAATCGATAGCGCTCCGGTGCTTCAGGCGAAAGCCAAATACCTCGATGAACGGTCTGTTTTAATTCAATTGCAAGATCGATCGTTAACACCTCACCGAGCGAAGGCTTTAAACGCAAGTCAGTTTGCCAGGTCGGCATCACTGCTGCGGCGCCTTGGCAGAAGATTATCCGATGGGATTGAATCCCTAACCGAGATATCGTTACACGCTTTTCCTTAAGAACAACCTCCTTGTTGGGATCAATCTCAGCAACAAAAAAACCGTTTTGAGTTTGAAGCATCTCACGAGTAGCTTCTAGGTAGACTGCTGTATCCAATCGTGCCGCTTCGAGCATTTCGAACCCACCATATGGTCCCTTCATTCCCACTGGGGGTTGCTCAATCAATCGGACGCGATCAGCAAAACATTTCTCCTCGCACCGGAGGCTGAATCGCTGTCGTTCTTCTTCACTAGCAAAGAGACGCAGCGAAGGCTTTTGATGGAATAGTTTGGTACCCGCCTCGCTTTCGACGCGTTGATAAAATGCTTTAGCGACTGGAAAAAGTTCGTCCCAACGCTCGCTCGCCGTCAATCGTTTACCCGTGATCGGCGTCAGGAGCCCCGCTGCGAGACGCGAAGCGGTCGTAGGTTTACCTGCGTCGATGACGGCGACTTTCGCTCCCTGCCATGTTAAATGCCAGGCAAGTGTAGAACCGGCAATCCCCTGCCCCAGGATCAAATAATCAAACGGTTCGGCTGTTGCAGACGTACTAGACATGTCGACCATTGTAGAGGCAGCTATCGGTCCCGACGATGCCTACCCTCATACAGGATAGGCTAGATGCACTGGGCTTACAGGCCGATTAGCTTTAGACTGATACGTGAATAACTTAAGCGACTCATTTTTAGGTGACACCACTACCGTGATGGACTTTAGCGAACGACTCAAACGTGCCACGCAGCGTGGCGAAAGCTCGCGGGCTGAAAAAGCCTTCGCCGAGGCCGCCGAAGCTTTGACCGAAGAAGAGCAAAAGCGCCGGCACTCGAAGTTCCGTATGGAACTAACCGAGCATATCGAACAACGTTTGAAAGAGCTCTCGGATAACTTGCCCGGCTTCAAGATGGAGACCATCGTCGACGACCGCGGCTGGGGTTCAGGCGTTAGTCGTGACGACTTGGTCATGACGGGAGGCAAACGGCAGAATCTTTTCAGCCGACTGCAAATCACGGTTTCCTCGTTCAACGAATTCCACGTCGTCGCTGCCGCGGCAAAAGGTGCGGTCCGGAATAAAGAAGGTTATACAAGAAACCACTATCAACCGATTGCTGAGTTTGACGCCGAAGCATTCTGTGGCATCCTTGATCGTTGGGTTCTCGACTACGCCGAACAGTACGCTGGCGCGTAAGGGCCGAACAGTACGCGGGTGCGTAAGGGCCGAACAGTACGCGGGTGCGTAAGGGCAAAAAATATGTCGAAACGTGACAGAGTTCTTTGAAATGGCGTTACCGAATGACACCTACTAGACCATCAGGTATATCTTAGCGTTGATTCGAAACTTATCTGAACAAACTACATTCAAATCGATCGGACTTGTCCTTAGTCTTAAGTCATAGCATTTTCTTTTCTGCTTTTGGAACACGACTTGAGATTAGGATACGATCATGATCAGTCAGGACATGCAATTTCGAATTGCCTTTCTAATTGCCTTCACCCTGTTAGGTAATCTTGCTTTGCAAGAAAGCGCTCAAGCCGATCCGCCTGAAGGTTACGAACTTGTTTGGTTTGATGAGTTCGATGGGGATGCGGTCGATACCGACAAGTGGCAATTCCGCACTGATAGTAAACATTGGAGCACGCAGCTCCCAGAAAATGTCACCGTGTCAGACGGCAACCTATATCTCAACCTGAAGAAAGAGCAGTCCCAAGGCAAAGATTACACCGGCTCCGGTGTGATCACCAAAGAAACCTTCCGTTACGGTTACTATGAATCACGCTTCAAAGTCCCTAAGGGAGATGGTTGGCACACTTCTTTTTGGTTGATGGGATACGACGAAAAAGGGACTGGCCCGAAGAATGCCTGCCAAGAAATTGACATCTGCGAACACGACTCGAATTGGCTTCAAGGCTATAACGTGAACCTTCACAACTGGAAAGGTAAGCACAAGAACTTTGGTCACAAGACCGTCAACACCGGTAGCACCCTGCACGAAGATTTCCACACGTGGGGATGTGAGTTCACGCCAACAACCATTCGCTACTGGTTCGATGGAAAGCTTGTGCGTGAAGTCGATGCGACCGTTCTAGAGCACAACGACCATAGCGTCTGGCTTACGTCAATCGCTTCGCACCTGGGCGGCACGGAGAAAGTTGACGACTCGACATTGCCTTCGGCCGCAATCTTTGATTACGTCCGCGTTTACAAAAAAGCTGAGTAGCTTCGTTGGTAACTAGAGCTCTAGGGATGCAAGCAGCTCATCGGTCGCTTCGGCATGAACTCCCTCAGCATCCGACTCCTTAGTTCCGAAGAGATCAATCTCGATCTCTTCAATATCAACAGCAAATGCTTCTTGAACCGATAGCAGTAGGTTTTCTGCTGCTTGCTGGCTAGCGGTATCGTCTGATTGATTTTCGTCGAGGTTAGCACTCTCGGTATTTCGACTAAGTGAAACTTGGACCGTGACCGGAACAAAACCTAATACCTCTGTTTGCGTTTCAGTAGCTTCAACAGGTTGCAATTCTGATTCTACCGGTGCAATAAGAGACTGAGCAACTGCTTGCTCAACGAGGGGCTCTTCTTCAATAACCACATTTTCAATTGCTTCAGGAGCTGCAACAGCTGCAGGCAATGCAGGAAGCGACTTCCCATAGTTACTTGCCCAAGCGTTGTAGTCTGCCTGATCGATGACGTTGGCGCTCAAGCCTGAGTTGTCAGCATTGGCACGCAGGTCAGAAGTACTACCGAGAGTATCTCGCCAGAGGGTGTAGTCAGCACTATCAACCGCGCGATCCCGATTGGCATCACCATCAAGCTTGAAGAATTCTAGCGTATGTTCAAAGTTGCCGATGCCCGCCAAATCCTGCATTCTGCCACCGGTAAGAACCACTTGCCAATCACCATCATCAAACAATGAACTACGAACAATTAGCTCTGCTGAAGTGGGAGTAACATTTGATAATATTACAGAATTGCCACTAAGTACTGCCCCAGTTGTAAGATTAGTGACTTGGAAGTCACTTGATAAAAGAGTCGAAGTATCAATTTCTTCACTGAACGTGTAGGCAATACGTTTATCGGTTTCATGACGGAACTCCGCCGAAGAAACAGAAGGCCCTGTCAAGTCGGTCTGGACGGCCGTGACAATCAGCTCGGGAGCGTAGTCCGTATCTTCGTCAAAGAAGCCTAAGAAATCAGCTCCCGTCGTGCCGGCAAGATTCGGTGTGAGCGCTACTCGGAAGTCACCATTTCGTGCGATAGTAACCTGACGACCAAAGGAATTTGTGTCACCTAGAACTACTCGCTCATGGAAAATCTCGGTACTGCCATTGGCATCGTAGTCTGCCGTGTTGCCATCGTAAGTCGATGAGCTTGAAAGCATCGTGCCGAGCACACCACCTGGTGTGGTGACTCCGGTATTCTCATCACCATCGCCATCGGGATCGAGCCATGTTGCTGTTGCTTCGACAAAGTCGTGATCAAGTTCATACAAGTCAAAGGTTGCTGTTTCACCTGGATCAACATCACCACGATAGCTACGTAATTCTAGCTGAGCAGTGGTAATGGCATCAGCAGCAGGAATGCCTACGGCTGCGACGTCAAACTCCATTATCGCACGCATAATGCCGAAGCCGATTCCAGCGGCACCATTACCATTGTGCCCAACAAGGAACTCAGGTCGTGGACTAACGTCGCCATCCTGTGGAGCCGAGTTGAAATTGGAGCCATTTCGCTCACGAAGATAGGTCAGGTCACCAACCGGGACGGCATAACCAGTAGCAGCAAGCTCTACGACAAACGTTCTAACTGAAAGAGGCTCAACAGTAGTTGACCAAGAAGTTGTCGGGCTTGAAAAAGCTTCTTCGCTCAGCGTGCCCAAGTTATTGTTTGCATCGGTTACATAATCCGTCACTTTAAGAATCGGGATCAGCGATCCATCGTTATCATGGAAAGTAAGGTTGGTTGTCTCGCTCTCAGTAGACGTGGCATTCACGATATTGACAAAGACACGATTGTCACCCCACTTGTTGTAGGCCAGGGTATGAAAACCTTCAGGAGCACCAGTTGTTGTGTCAGTAACGACATCCGAGCCTTCTGGCTGGAGCGAGCTGAGTTGTTTATAGGTGTAGTATCCAGTTCGACGAACGGCATCCTGCCCCCAAGGAGTTCGAATCAGCGAACTCCCACCCCGGCTGCTTGGATTGACTCCTTGGAAGACATGAAATCCATCTGCTCCTCCCTCCATTGCCATGGCGAAGATGCGTGCCTGAGCAAGTGCTGCTTCTAGGTCGTCATCAGCCAAGTCTTCAGGTAACGCGTTATCGTTATTCACGAAACTTGAGTGGCCAAACTCAAATTCGTTCTGAATGAATAACGGATGGTCGGCATCCTTTAATGAAGCGATAGACTCGTAGTTGCTCTGATTGAAACCACTTCCTCCGCCACCATACGGATGGCCTGCAAGGATATCAATGCTGTTCCACGTTGCTGGATCGTTAGCGTCCCAATCGGTAAGCCAGTTATTTGCCGCTTGAATCGTCAGATTACTTGGCCCTGTGATCAATGGCATGGTGACGCCATAGGTCGCAAAGTTGGCATCGACTAAAGCTTGTAGCGCAGGAACCGTTCCCGAGATAACGGCAGCAGATTCCGTTCGGCTAAGCTTTCCATTGTCTGGTTCGTTCAGAATGTCGAGCATCTCAATATCAACACCATAGCGCTGCTTGGTAATCACCAAGTTCGCATAGAGCCATTCGGCATGTTCTTCATGAAAATTGGGAGCGTTTAGATCATGGTTTCCGTCAGCATCGGCAATGTGCGGCGGAACTGAATTGGCGTAAGCCATCACCCGTGTGTTCGGATTTCGCTCTATCGCCTCTTGATAGATTGTGTATTCGTTATCACGTATTGGAATATCCATGGCAGCAAGATCAAGATCGAAGGGATCATTGTTATCGTTGCCAGCCGCTTCACCACGGAAACTAAAGATGCGGAGCTCGGGTAGATTTAAATCTTCAAAGAGCCAATCGTAGACCGTCTCGCGTTGCGAAGCGGTGATGCCATTCACCAAGTGACCAGAATAGAGCGTGAAGCCTGCCCCGCCCCCGATGAATTCTTGTTGATGATCAAACGGCATGACGTCGACATCGACTGCCAACATCTCGCGGTTCTCTAGCCGTTCTATCGATAGCATGGAACGACGATTCTTTGAACGATTGTTCTTCATTGCCATTAACTCTTTGCCTGCGTCTCTGTGCCTATTCCAAGAAGAGATTCGCCACGGTTCCATCTTGCCCTTAATAGTGAAAGATCTAAGCGTGCTTGCGATCTGTACATCCTAATCTACTGCTGATAAATCTCAGTATGATTGGCTACAGATGACCCAAATCTGATGGGTAGAGCCGACTTTTGGCGCGTAACCTAAGATGTCGGTCGTAAGCAAACAGTTTTTAAGAGCGCAAGCATGCTCTCTTTTTTCTAACTGGTTTCTAACTGGCGATTCCAACCAGTTCATCCGGCACAGGTATTTCTTCCCAATGGCCACAATGTTCAGAAGACTTCCACAGGTCGGTCAGTTCGTCTTGCTGCAGGACATGACGAACTAGACTAGCAAGCGGCTCGGGTGCAACAACGGCGATAGTCCCTTCTTTGTGCTTCTTAAGAACCTTCTTAAGCACTTCGGCAACACGCTGCTTGCCTTCGAGGACCGTTTCACCATCTGGCGGACAAACCGTCTCGGGTTGTTCTTGCCATTGACGATAGACTTTTGGCTGCTTGGTTTTCACGTCCTCAACCAACATCCCCTGCCAGAGACCATGGTCAAGGTTGTGGAGCTTGTCGATCGCCTTTGTTTTGAGACCAAGTTCATTGGCCATCAATTCAGCAGTCTGAGTTGCTGAAGAACAAGGACTCGAATAGATGGCAACCGGCTTGCGGTCACGCAATTCGCCCAAAGTCTCAGCGCATTGGCGTCGGCCATCTTCGCTGAGTGGGATGTCGAGCGTTCCCTGAATACGACCTTGTTGATCATATTCGGTTTCACCGGGTCGCACGAGTAAAATACTTTGCATGGGGTTTCCCTAAGGGGCCAACAAAACGCGGTCACTTGTTAGCAAGCTGCATCAGCTCGGCATAACGGGCCGCGTGTTCTGACTTGCCATTCTTTTCACGTCCAAAGACGGCCGTGCCAGCAACTAATAGCTCGGCACCGGCGGCAGCACAGTCAGCAATTGTTTCGTTATTCACACCGCCATCGACTTCCAACACGGCAGTGCACTCTTTGTGATCTCTCAGATAGCTAAGCTTCTCAAGCGCCACCGGGTCAAACTTCTGACCACCAAATCCTGGCATCACACTCATCACCAACACCAAGTCGCAATGAGGCAACGCGGCGTCGAGTTTCTCAATTTCCATTGGCGGGTTTAATGACAAACCGGCGCCTGCTCCAAGATGACGAATCTTATCTAGCGTTGGTCGAGGATCTTCAAGCACTTCGGCATGAACGGTCAAAATGTCAGCGCCCGCCTTGCGGAAGGCTTCGAGATAATCATCCGGATTATCCAACATCAGATGCACATCCAACACCAAATCAGTCGACCGACGAATCGCTTCAACGACTGGCACACCGAATGAAAGGTTTGGCACAAAATGGCCATCCATAATATCCAAATGGAGGATCGATGCGCCAGCTTTCTCAACAGCACGAATCTCTTCGCCGAGGCGTGCGAAGTCGCTCGCCAAGAGTGAAGGCAATACACTTGCTTGGTTTTCACCAAGGTAGGATCGTATTTTATCGGCTGTCCAGTCAGACATTCGTTGTTGCTTTACTATTCTTCGGGAGCGACAGGCAATCTACCGTTTTTGCATGCCCAAGGGCTCTCGACAAGTCCTTTACGCATAAACATGTTACCTAGTGCGCAGGCTGAAACGCCATACCGAGACCGAAACATTGGCCAGTAAAGCACTTAAAATTATTCCTATCTCAGCCCATGGTGGTTAGCGTAGTCAATTTATTAGGTGGAAATCCCCATCCACAGAAGGCTTGACACTCTCGCTTCACCATGAAGCCCTTGAACGGTTTGCACCTGCCTTTTATTGAAATCGTGGCAAATGCCATGAGCAGTATGGTCTGATTTGATGGGTTGTCAGTAACCTTAGAAGAACGCCAACTAACGCTCCCCGCAAACCCATCAATCATTATGCTCAGCAATTCGGGGCAACTGGTCGAGCGACTCAAGTGACATCATTTCAAGAAAGCGATCACTCGTTTTGAATTCTGGGTTCTTACTACCTGATTGCTCCGAGTCAATTCGTAAGACAATTCCTCGGCGTTCTAGCTGCTTCAAAAGCGAACCGCTCTTCTCGCCACGCAAGTCATCGACATCCGCTTGGTGAATCGGTTGACGGTAAGCGATGATTGATAAAACCTCTAGCGCTGCTGGTGAGAGCTTAACCGCTTTAGGTTCTCCTTGGATTTGTTTCAACACATCTCGAAACTCATCATGCAACACCATGCGGTAGGCTGCTTCCTGTTCTTCAATCCGGTAAGGTACATCATCTTGATCGTAAAAGGCATTGAGATCGGCAACATGTTGGGCGACCTCCTCGATCGTAACGTTTCGCATGGCGGCCGCAATTTGCTCACCAGGAATTAGCTCACCCTGTGCATTATTGCCTGGAAGACCAACGAAAAGAATCGCTTCAATAATGCCCCGAGGTGATGCTGCTTGGTCGTCGGAAAGGTTTCCATCTAGCGATTCTTCTGAGGTGCCTGCTTTTGAAGGACCACCCGGCTGCATCATGCTCGCAAATGCAGCCGACAGACGCGAAGCGGTTGCACGCGTCTTTTCCGTTGAATCATCCTGGGATTGATCTTCACTCATAGGCTAAGAGCGTAGGCTACCCGCTCACAGAGTAAAAGAGCGAAGCATCTGAAGGGCTGTCGGGTGCTAGCAAAACAGGGTAATTATCGCCCGCGCATGGCACGGTCGATATCGCGTTGCATATCCTTCTTCTTAAGCGATTCTCGTTTATCGTAGTGCTTCTTACCTTGGCATAGCCCTACTAGCACCTTGGCGCGTCCCTCTTTGAAATAGACTTTTAGCGGGACGAGTGTCAGATTCTTTTCGTAGGCCCGCATGGCGAACTTTTCGATTTCACGTCGATGCATCAGCAGCTTGCGTCGTCGCTTTGGCTCGTGGTTGAGATCATTAGCATTACGGTACTCTTGAATGTCAGCATTGACGAGCCATACCTCGCCTTTGTCAACACGGCCGTAAGCTTCATCGATGGATAGATGCCCTTCGCGCAGACTTTTTACCTCGCTTCCGACGAGCTGAATTCCACACTCGAGTTTCTCGAGCACTTGGTATTCATGCCTTGCCTTACGATTGGTCGTGACGGTTTTCTGGTTAGGATCGTCCGTCGACTTCTTCGCTTTGTTATTCTTCTTGCCCGTGGCTGATGCTCCGCAATGATCGAAAGAGAGAAGGCTACGTTCGATTAAAAATCATCCGCAGCAAGTGGTGGCAAAGTACGGAAAGTAGTTATCGTTGCGCTTACCGGTGTGTGAGAATCGGGATCAACACACTTGGTGCCATCGGTTGTAAGCAAACGTTGGTAGACTGTGTAATCAATGTCAGCCTTTAGCGCCTTGGCATTACCACCAGCAAAGCCGGCGTTGCAAATTCCCCCCGGGTGGGCACTCGCGGGGCGTGCATACTCAGCAGTCGTAGAATCGTACACTCCAGCATCGCTATCGTCTTCCACGCTGATCGGTAATTGAGCTCCACTGGAAGAAGGGTTTTCATCAACGACCCAAACCATACCGAAAAATTGCTCAGGAATTTGGTCCGAAGAGACCCCTGCCCAGCAATAAGGAGTGCTCTCGAAATCTTTGTGGAGATTCTCAGATAAAAGCAAAGTGTTAGAAGCACCATCTTTGATCGAAGACATATTCAGTTTAACAGAGCCTAGCGCTCGGTTATGCCCAATGCCGTTTGCTTTTATATCTCCAGGTATCGTCGAATAATTTGCTGGGTAATTGCCAGAGTTAGGAAGATCCCAAGCACCTGTATTCATTACCCAAGATAGTCCAGCGTTATCTGGCTGGGCACTTAGCTCTGTATCTGAGGGACAGATGTAAATTTCCAATTGCTTAACGAGGGTCCTTGCGTCACCATCAGGCACACTCGCATCAACCAGATTGTCATAAATTGGGGCCTGGTCAATTTGCGGCAAGATGGCAGCTGCCCAACTGGTTGTGGCACTATCTTTTTCTAGACTTCCTGAACTACCAAAGAACGATTCGGTGATACCACCGCTTGTATCAATAGTCACAAACTCTTTATTGCTGCGTTGAATAGGCTCAATATACCCAGGATAACGCTTCTTGTTTGTTTCGTAGCTCATCATGCCAGTCAGAACTTGCTTCATGTTATTCAAGCACTGAGCCTGACGAGCACGCTCGCGAGCAGCGTTAACCGCAGGGATCAGCAATGCCACCAACATGCCAATGATGGCGATAACCACCAAGAGCTCCACCAAGGTGAAACCGAAGCGATGTTTCGTATTTGACGCGTAACGATCTTTGATTGAGAAAGGTCTGTTGGACATGGTCTGTTCCTAGGTAGTTGAGGAGCCCCCCTCGAAACTGATCGGCGAAAAAAGGTCACGCTGGCCCGCGGCACCTTTCCATTTGATAGGACACTAGCCAAATTCCGATCATTCCGTGGCAACCTTAAGATTATCGCCAAACCGCACAAAAAAAGCCAGCAAGGGTAAAATTAGGCGGTAAATAGCCAATTTTCTCGCTTCCTATGCGTATTACATGGTGTGGCACCGTCTTGATTCACACCAAAATCTGCAATTTTGCTCCCCAAAGCCAGGAAATCAGCCCCTAAAGCATGCCCTTCTCGAATATCACTTCGGTGCTGCGTTATTCTATTGCAATGGATTGCCGCTATACTAAAAATCCAGATTCCAAACGATTCCCTTGCTCGAGTTGAAAAAGATGCTTAGCGAGACTTTCTTTCATACGAACCTACTCCTCGCCCAACAATTTGAGGTAGTTGAAGACCAATCGGCGAGCTTAAATCCAATCCTGGCCGCTCTGATCGGCTTGATGGTGTTGGCTCTCTTCTTGGTCATGGTGCTGTTCTTCATCAACTACGGTCGGATCTGGCTCCAAGCTTACATGTCGAACGTCTATGTGAATCCGTTCGATTTGATCTTCATGTCACTACGCCAAGTAAAGCCTCGTACGATCATCGAAGCTAGAATCCAAGCCAAACAGGCGGGCGTTGGCTCGGACCCGGATACCGGTATAACGACCCGTCGCTTGGAAGCGCACTACCTAGCGGGTGGGAATGTCCCACGTGTGATCAACGCCATCATCGCTGCTCACCGTGCTGATATCGATCTCGACTTCGACCGTGCTGCCGCAATCGACCTTGCGGGACGCGATGTTCTGGATGCGGTTAAGACGAGCGTTTACCCGAAAGTGATTGACTGTCCCGACCCAGAGAAATCGCCAAAGACGACGCTAAGCGCGGTCGCGAAAGATGGCGTTGAACTAAAAGTGCGAGCACGCGTAACGGTGCGGACTAACCTGAAGCAGCTCATCGGGGGTGCTACCGAAGAGACGATCATCGCCCGTGTCGGTGAAGGGATCATCACGGCTATCGGATCTGCCCTTGATCACAAAGAAGTAATTGAGAATCCCGATCGTATTTCGAAAGCGGTTATCGAACGTGGCCTCGACGCTCACACGGCGTTTGAAATTGTTTCGATTGACATCGCGGACATCGATATTGGCGAGAACATCGGTGCTCGTCTGCAAGCTGACCAAGCGGAAGCGGATACGCGTAAAGCTCAAGCCTTTGCCGAAAAACGCCGTGCAGACGCAATTGCTCGCGAGCAAGAGATGAAAGCAGAAGTTGCTGCTAAGCGAGGGGAAGTCATCTTGGCTGAAGCCGACGTGCCCCGTGCCATGGCAGAAGCATTCCGGCAAGGCAGCCTAGAGACAAGCCAAAACGGCTCGGCAAACTAAAAATCTGTTCGCTGAAGTTTTATTGCAACCGCAATGCCGAATCAAAGGCACTTGAGGTAAACGGGTACTTGATCTTGTCGATAGGGGTTAGCAAGACCCAGCGATCATTTTGAAATTCAAGCTCGTAATTCGTTACGTCTTTGTCTGGGATACTGTCAATCGAAGGCTTAGCAAGCTTACTGGCAGGATTGTCGGCGAATCCCGTTGCGTCAACTAACTCAGGCATGTGCTCTTTAGCTAGATCGTATTTTTTTGCTTCCTCGGCTTTTTCTTTTTCAATTTGTTCCTTACTTTTCGGTGGAAGAACGACGGTGACCTCGGTATTGCGGAACACGGTCACCATAGCGCGATAAGGCTTGCCTTCTTTGGGTGGAATTAGCTGATGGCCAACCCGTGCGCTCCAACTCAGCGAAGTTGTCGTGGGCCCGCCTTCCGATCCAATTGATGGAACTATCGATGAATAACTGCTTCTTGATTCGACAAGCTTCTTAAGTTCCGTGATAAACCGATCAAACTGCTCCTCCGGATCAGCAACTTTCTCGAGTGGTACCTCGACCTCGGAATTAGTTGCTCCTTGGTCACATCCCAGGGCTGAAACCATTACAGAAAAAATGCATAAGAAAACAAGCCAATCCTGGCAAGCGTGTTTGGCGTAATTCATTGCCTGACGCATCGGGTCTCTCCGATGAAGGATAAGAAGTCTAGACGGAACCCGTGGTGCATTGACCATTGGCATAGGTCCCAACACCCATGCACCTAGCCTAGTACCCACGAATGCATTTTACAAAGGTAAGATTCCGTGAGCATCAAGATTCAGGCGGAAAGCGATTTTTCTGCTGTCAAAATCGCCACAAACGGGCACCTTGACCACTCACAACGGTACAAAAGTCCCTGATTTAGAAGGGGACCGCCGTGATAATTAGAAGTCTGCAAAAGGATCATCGTCGTCGGAAGAACCACCGAAGGGATCATCATTCCCTGACGAGTCACTACTCCCGAAGGGGTCAGAATTGCCCTCTTGTGCAGACATTGAGTCATCACTCGAATCAAGCGAGCTGTTTCCAAATGGGTCCTCGTCAGCAAATGGATCAGCACTATCAATTGACCCTGAGTTACCATCAGTCTGAATTCCACCCTTCAACCGACCTTCGGCCAAGAAAAGTCGATCTAAAGGCCCAAGCTTTGAGTCTTTTGACTCACCAAAGGGATTACTGTCATCCTGCGGTTCCGACTTAACAGGCAAGAAAGGTTCAGAGGGATCTGGCAACGGCCTTGAGGTAGCTAAGTTCGATAAATCTTCAACTGAATTAGCGGCAATCAAAGCATCCAGATTCAGCTTAAATCCACGACGCAACGCTCCAACTTCACTTGGATTCAATTCTGAATAGCGATGTCCTTTATTGGGAACATCCCCTTTGATGAGCTCTTCCGACCAATCAAAAATCGGTGCGATTGATTTAGGTAGAACTGAATCTTCCGATATCGTATCCGTCTCAGCGGAATGAACCGTTTTGAAAGAACTGATAAGCAATGCGAAGCAAAGCGGAATGATTTTAAGCCGGGTCATGGCAGTTCCTAATACTCAACTCGGTACACTATTTTCTGAAGGCGAACCGATTCAGCGTTAATCGGCAGACCGTAAACCGTCCAAGGCATGCGGTAAACCTCTATTGTAGTTAGCCAAACGAAAAACTACAAACAGGATAAATCCCGAGTTTTATAGCCATTAGCTCACTGAGCCATCGCCAATCCGAGTCCCTCTAGCTCTTGCTTAACCTCATCAAACATCCCTTTTTCAAGTTGGGAAACGTCTTCACGTTTTAACCCCATATCCAATGCCTTCGCCCAAACTTTTGCCGCATTATCATTTTGACCAGCACGCAGGTGGGCAATCGCTTTATGGAAATACTTTGACGCGGTCGGCTTGTCAGTAACCGCAAGCTCAAGATCGGAAATAGCCGAAATGTAATCTTCAGCGGCAATATGGATGACCGCTCTTGTATCAAGAATATCCGATCGAGGTCCAAGGATATCTATTGCTTCATTGAGGAAATCCATTGCCTCGGAAGCAGAAGACTTTCCTCCCTCGGACAAAGCCATCATGTAGGATAGGTTGTTGAGAATAATTGCTTTTTGTACCCCTTCAACCAAATCCTGATCGAGAATCTTACGGTACACCTCCATCGCTTCAGGATACTCTTGACGGATATCATGGAGCTCAGCACTGAGCGACAACAATCGGGCACTTAGCGGGTCATCACGCAAGGCACGATCTATCCACGACCGGACAAGATCAAAGTGCTTTGAGTCTGCTAAAGTCTCTTTTGATTGATTCCTCAAACAAATAACGCCTGATTTGGCAAGTTCGTATTCATTTACCTCTGATTTCAAATCCGCTAGTTCATCCAGCCCTTCCTCCAGATTCACATAGGAACCTTTGAAGGTTGACTTTTGAACTTTTTCAGTCGGTCCACCAACTTCAGCAGCAACGTCAAAGAGCTTCAGAGCAGCATCATATTCTTCAAAACTCACAAGCATTGCAGCGACTTGCTGAACAAGCTTTAGCTGTTCTGGAGTCAAGCTGTCAAAACGCTTCGGAAGCATGCTGCTCATTGCAGTAATTGCATCTTTACGACGCCCTCGCTTGACTGCAACGCGAGCGATCATCTCGCGCGTACGGAAGCTCTCCGGTTCGAGCTCTTGCAGTTGTCTGAGCTGACGAACCGCATCATTAAGTTCATTGGGACCACCACGCTCAAGAAGCATTTCAAGGTAGACCTTTCGAACTTCTGCCGATTTACGGTGACGAGCAATCGTGTTAATCATCTGTTCACGACACTTGCGCCAATCACCCAAGGCATAGTACAACTTTCCGAGTGTCAATTCTGATTGAAGGTTGAGAGATTGGTTTAGTCGCACCTCTTCGTAAAGCCTTGCCGCTTTCAATCGAGAGACAGGTTCCGGTCGAGGAGCAAGAATGTCCGCCATCAAGAGCCGGTCTTCATTCCTGAGCACTCCATCAACTGCGTTGCTTGATAGAATGCGTTCAGCATCCAGAAGCTTTTGATACTCTCCCGTGGAAGCTAGTATTCGTGCAGCCGTGCTGCGTGCCCAGCGGACACTAGCATCGGTGGCAGGGAGCTTACCCTCAGCGGCAATTTCTAGGACCTTATTTATCAGTGGGATCGCTTTTTCCTGTTTATCATCCCGAGGATAGGAAGCAGACAGGTAGAAGCGGGCAAGAAGACGGTTTGATCGGGCGGTTACTTCGTCGTTCGATGCGTCTTGGATCGCTTGTTTATACAGAGATTCGGCATCCATCCAACGGCCAATCAGCTCGTAACAACGTGCAAACAGCAGCACATTTTGGTCCTCGATTAGGTTAATCTGTGCATCTCGGATTGCATCCTCAGCCGCATCAACATTCTTGCTTGCTACATAGTGACTGACCACAGATAACCAAATGTCAGATGAATCTGGCTTTTTCTCTACTGCTCTCTGATAGGCCTCGCCGGCTTTGGCGAGCAATTCATCACGTTCAGGGCCAGCTTCGGTTCTGCTAACCGCGATCTGTTGCATGAATTTACCGTACCAGAATTGAATCTCTGGGTTGTTTAGATTCTCTGTTGATAAGGTATCAGCAGCGGCCATAGCTTCTGCTTTTCGGCCAACCTGTAGCAGGCTCTCAGCATACTCACGTCCCAATAGCTGCATCCGAACGGAAGGATTGGAGTTTTCAAGCTCGGTGAGGGCGTCTTTGTATCTGCCTACTTGCTTGAGTAGCTTGACGTGCATAAAGAGCGTGGCAGCAGTAACTCGTCCATAATTGGATGCAAGGTCAAGATTCTTTAATGCGCTCGCAGCGTCATTGTTGATTAGGTCTATAGTTGCTTGTAGCTCGTAGAGTTTATGCCATTCTGGCCGTGCTTCTTTAGCCCGTTCCACAAGAGATTGAGCTTCACTTAGTAACTCAGGATCACGATTTTGATTTCGGTAAATCGACAGTAAGCGATGCGCTTCGGAAAAGAGCCAAGTCACATCATTCTTACTTCCAACAACCTTAAGGATACGATTTTGTGCATCTTCAATCCCTTCGGTGTCATTTGTTGAAGATGCCATCAAAAGCAGATTGATAAGCGTAGGCAATTCGCTTGGAGAAAGGTCAGCAACCTTCTTCAAGCAAAGCAGCTGCGATTCGCGGTCACGAAGTCGTTGAAAACGAGAAGCCAATCCTGACCAAAGTTGGACTTGTTGATCGGTCTCGAAATGATCAATATCATCCGTTAGTTGAAATAGCTGCTCGGAGATACTTTCATCATTAATAGCCAATAATAAATCAGCTCTATCAAGGCGCAATATTGCCATGTCTCCGAAGTCTTCAACTAAGTTGTCGAGTAACTTGAGTGCTTTTACTGCTCCTTGTTCTGGGTCCGAAGCAAAAAGCTTCACTGCGGCACGACGTACAGCTAAGTTTTCTTTATCCATCTTATAGGCTTCGATAAGCTTAGCACGTGACTCAGGGAACATGCCTCGCTTCATCAAGACTTCCGCCTCGATAATCATCTTCATCGCATCGGGTAATTTACGCTGCTTGGCAAATCGATCTACGTAGATGTTAAAGGCTTCCCAATCCTGATCCTTTTCAGGTTTGGCAATCTCTTTTGCAAGCAATGAAAATATCTGAACTGATTCGCCTGGGTTTTTGGCATTGCGTCCCAACTGTTGCAACATTCGCTGGCGACCTGCGGTTGCAAACGGGTCGGCTGTTCTTTGTTGAAGAGCGACGTTATAGGTCTCCAACGCCTTTTCATATTGGCCTAGCTTTTCATAGCAAAGGGCAAGGTAAGCATTCAGTTCGGTTGCAATGGTTCGGTTTTTGACTAGTTGACCTTTGAATTTTTCAAATTTCTTTGCCGCTTCGAACCACTTGCTTTCTCCCATGGCGATTCGTGCTTCAAGGTATCCAAGATAAGCAGGAGCTATCGCACGGTCTGATTGCATCCGACGAAGCGATTTATTTGCTCCTTTGATATCCTTCGTATCGATCAATAACTTGATCCGTTCAAATTCGATCTCGGCCAGACCTCTTTCATTTCTAACTTTCTTGAGAGCATCTGTGTAGATTTTTAAGGCATTCTCAGGATTTCCCTGGCGACGCTCAATCTCTGCCTGATGCTTGTAGAGCATGGCTTCGCCTGGGTTCTTTTCCAGACAGTCATCTACCAGTTTCCGAGCTTTTTCGTATTCTTCCCCTTCAAAATAAAGAAGTGAATTCGCGATGACAATCGAGGGATCATCAGGCTCAAGCGCCAAAGCGGCTTCATAGTCAGCGTTACGCAATTCCTTATCGATTGGGGCAAAAAACTGACCCCGCATAAGCAATGCTGTACCGCTTTCTGGATTGGCCGCTACCATTTGGTCAATCACCTTGCGAGCCAACTCTTCTTTACGATCAGTATTCAGAAGGTTTGCTAAGCGAGCGTAGATGACCGGCTCATCGGCAACGATTGCCTTTTCGAGATCAAATTCACCAGACGCTTTGTCATAACCAACAAGTCGAAAAGCATTGTCGGCCGCTTTTTTGTCTTTCAAGAAAAACAGACACGTGGATCGAAGCTTTTCAAGTTCAGCATCCTTAGGCTTTTGATTCAAAAGCTGTCCCAAGTGCTGTGATGCCGATCGGTAGTCTCTACCCTTCATGAGCAAGTCGACTAACTGTTTTCGGATTTCAAAACGATCAGGTTGTCGGCGTACCGTTGCTTCAAGACCGGCAAGAATTCTGGCAAGATCGCGCCGCTGTAGATCGGGTTGTTCAGCGAGCTCCACGTACGCTTCAGCAAGCTTCGCTTCGCCATCAAGGTCATCTGGTCTCAAAAACGTGTATTGCTTTAGCAAGGTAACACGCTTGAGGATATCTTCCTCTTCGTCGGCCTGAACGAGTAGCCTGTCGGCATTTCGCTCCTTTTGGATACGGTAAAGACCGTAGGCACCGCCTATGAGAACAAAAGTGCCAACAACAAGACCAATCAACAGGGAGTAATTAACGCGATAACGCTGCATAGTTTGTCTCTACCATGGGAACACCGTGGGCTTAGCCAACCGTGTTCGGCTCAATGCTTATTGAAGCCCTCACCAGCGACTGTGAATTCAACCGCTTCAGGGACATTAGTATTCGTATTCTAAGGCATCTCCGCAGTAGAGATGTCCATCAGGATTTGACCGTTCAAGCTGACAATTAGTTCCCGACTAGTCTGCCCGACGCAGAGGCAACCTGACGCAAAATCGACATACATTTCCACATTTGCGACGCGGGTCGGATAAGCCAAGCAGAGGGAGCCTAATCGGCTGAAAGTCAGACCCCTGATCCTATCGCACCCTGTGAGTGTGTCAACGAACCAAACCGTAGTAAATGCCTACGAGCGAGCAACTTCAGCCAATTTCATGTGGCTATTGAACGGTTATCCATACTGGAGCAGATGCGGCTCCTGTGGAATCAGAAAAGGCTTGCAGACGAACTGGCCCTTTGCCAAGCTTAGTTGAATCGATTATCAACTCCCCGTTGTCCCCATCAAGAGTAGCGATTTCGTGTGAAAAAGCTTTCACAACCACCCTGCTTGCCCCATTTGCCTTGACTGCCACTGGAATTGTCTCTCCGTGCTGACAACTCAAGCTGGTGAGCTTTAGGCCAACTAGGCCAGATTTGCCTGACGCATCATCTCGCGGTGTCTTAATGAACCACCCTGAGATTGAACCCCGGGATTCAATCGAATCATTATTTGCCACGACGCATCGTGCTTCGTGCCACCCATTTGGAATCGAGTCAATCTTCAGATTTGCGATCCCGCCAGCAGGCATGCGCAGCTTCAACCGACCATCGAGATAAAACTCACACATGGTTGGTTTACTATTCGCGAGTTGCTTAGCTCGGGTTTGCAGGAGTACATACTGGGATTTAATTTCTCCCCGCACTGTCCTATCAGTCTTTTCTGCTGTGTCAGCCGCTTCCACTTGATCCTTCGCGGATGTTTTGGTCACGTCGCGGGTTAAAACCTGCAACTCTCCTCCGGGACTCCAGCCGGTTACTTCAATCCGAGGTCGTTTCGCCCAAGGTTGGCAAAGTGGATCACCGACGATTAAGAGCTGATAAGGGGCGGCGATTGATTGATAAAACGATTCTGCAAGATTGCATCCTCGTCGATAATGTAAGTGCATGGATGGCAAGGGAAACTTCGCCTGAATGGCATAAGGTTCATCTACCGTGCCACTTGCTCCACTTGCCCCTGCACGAATCAGATCGGTAAGTGGAGTCTGCCAATTTTTATCGTACAGCATCCCACCGAAGCTCGTAAAATGTTCGCAAATTGCTCCAGGCTGTATGTTTGGACGACTTCGATCCAACGGCAAATCGGAACGACCTATCATTAAACCGAGAATGGGGTCTTTTGATTTTGGAAATACACCATCTTCAATTTTAGCTCTGCCACCAATCGCATTGATCTGATTTACAACCCCTTGAAAACAATCATGTCGAGTGGTTGAACGGACTTCGTCGCGACGCATGAAATAGAAAGTACCCTTAGGAGCAAGGGTGTTTGCATAAGCTGATCTCTGGAGTGACGCTAGAACTTCATCGACCGAATTGCCTCGCCCCGTCACGACACCCAACATGGTGCTTAAAAAGTAACGACGTCCTTCGTTTTGCTTCGTGGTCATCGCTCCGTCTGGTTTCCAATAATATCGACTACGAAAGCCTCGACTCGGTACCTGCCCTAAAGATTGACAACGAGAAATGTTCTGGTGGTTAAACTTGGGAACATACCAGTTGCTATGCATAGAAACTACCGAAGTAGACGGCTTAATAAGAGATTGCCAAAGGTAGGTTGCACCGTTGAGAGATGCCCAAGGCTTCTGTTGCTTTGAGAATTTCTGCCCTTTTGGAAAGAGGTTATTTAGTTGCACTCTCCACGGAAAATCGCAGCTATAGGCAATCAGATCGATCTGGGCAGCAAGGCCACGCTCATTGATGGCCTTAAATACTGGCAAGAGGATCTGCTGTAGGAATTCTTTCCCTTTAACCTCAGCCTTATCCCCTTGGTAATCGAGGTGAATAACATTTGAGGATGGCAGATTGTAAATCTTGGCGTAGTGATTGGCGACTTCCAGCGAAGCTTGGCTATTGGCATTAACAACCAAAACTAGGTTTTCAGGCCCCCCTCCCGCCAATAAACGCCCTTCACAGACAAACATAAAAGCAAGGAAGACAACAACCGGAAGGAAACGCCCCATTAAGTGCCCTAAATACTCTTGGAACAATCTTCGCAGACCGTCACCTTGAGTTATATTATTAAAAGAAGACGGGACAGAATTCAGAGCTAAGGTTGCGTCAATGGCTGGCATAGGCAATTTTTTTCAATCTCTATTCGATAGCGGCAAGATCGATGTCGGTCGTCGATACGAGGTCTTGCGCGAAGCAGTTTCGGGCACAATGTCCGATTTCCAGATGGCCCGCGATCGGACAACCGGGGACATCATTGGCCTTAAGGTACTCGACCGAACTAAGACGGAGCAACTCGAAGCGAGGTTCCGAGGTTTGGATAAACCGACCGAAGGGGAAATTGCTACGCAATTTGAGCATCCCTACATCGTAAAAACCTTCCGTCATGGAATAACGACCAATAATGAACAGTTTCTGGTCATGGAATTCCTCGACGGTCCCGGAATGAACTCGCTTATTATAGGCCGAAGCGAGCTGCTTGAAGGAAACCGACTTACGCTGATGCGCCAAGCAGCCGAGGCGTTGGATGTGGTTCACAAGGCAGGCTTCATTCATCGAGACGTTTGCCCGCGTAACTTTGTTTGCGCAAAAGATGCGGCGTCACTCAAATTGATCGATTTTGGCCTCACGGTGCCTGCTACCAAGATGTTTATGCAGCCTGGTAACCGGACGGGTACCCCCAACTACATGGCGCCCGAAATTGTTCGACGAAAGCCAACGAACCAAAAACTCGACATTTTTGCTTTTGGAGCCTCAATGTACGAGCTTTTCTCGTTTGAGCTCCCTTGGGCACGCGGGGAGGATGGTCTGGCAGCCATGTCCCACGGTGCCAGCAAGTCACCTCCGCTGAGTGATCTATGCCCTTGGGTCCATCCAGGAATCGAAGAGATCATCATGCAGTGCATCGAGGGAGAGGTCGATGCCCGTCCAACCTCGATGGAGGCAATCGTTAAGACGCTCAAACGAATCCCCTCGGAAAAATCTGCCTAATTCCGCCCTAGCGTTGGCAGGAATGCCTTATCCACCTGACAGCCGAGTGCCGATATAGGCTGCTCGACGACGTGTTTTTCGTGGTCAGATCCGCCACCAAGGTGATATTTAGGGGATTGCAACCGCCCCTTGGTGCCCCTAAACTACGGGGCTCAAAGAGAAATAACTGCCCCATCAGGGGATATTGTACTTTCCATACTCGGCAACCTGCTCTGGCAAGTAGCCCCTATTCTAGGGTTACCAGCCCTGGGATTGCCGGACAACAGGCCGTAATCCGTTGACGGACATTCAATCATGACAATCGACAAGTCACTTAAAGTTAAAGCCGGCGGAACCTCAAATCGTAGTGTTCTTACGCGTGTTGAACGGCTTGAAAAACTCGCTGAGTCGGGTCGTTGGACTGCCGAGGGAGATTCTCCCTTTGGTCTGCCTAAAGTCCGAGTTCGCAAGCTTCAGATGAAGAAGAAAAAGAAGAAGGCCAAAGAGGAAGACGAGTAAGATCCCCTACGGTTTTTCCGTTGACGATCAGCTTCGGAATCAGCCAACGCTTTGTCAAACACGAACAAAGGCTGCCATCTTCGAGCAGCCTCATCGACAGACATACCACAGACAAAAAAGCCGTCCGATTTCGGACGGCTTTTTTGTTGCAGGTCTGGTCTTTTGCTCGCTCTATTTTGTCTGAGCTAGTTTTTCATGAATTGCACGCAGTGCGGCATGTTCGGGCCCCTCTGGCTTACTAGATGCTAACTGCTCTTCGACCCGACGGGCAACAATCTGATTGGCCAATTCTGGTGACTCAATCTCTGGAAGCATCATCTGATCGATTTCCGATAAGCCATCAAAATAGAGGTGTATGAAGTTCAGTTCACCATCAAGTCGGCTCAGTTCCTCGGCTACGCGAAGCAGGTCGGATGATGCCATTTGATTCTGCTTGGCTAATCGCATGCGCACACTTCGAATGGCCAGATTGTAATCGCTAATGATTGAACTAAGCTCAGCCTGATTCACCACAACATCGGTCTTACCGCTGGAGAAGTTCGATGATTCAATCGTCGGTCGCAAGACTTCATGTTCGACTGGCAAGGCCAAATCTTTCGTTGGCTTGGGATCATCCTTAAACGGATCGCTCCAGTCCAGCGGAGCGCTGGCAGGATGCTTTGACCACTTGCTTCGGCTAGACTTCTTTCGGTTTGTCTTCTTGGATACAGCCTTCTTTGTGCTGGATTGATTTGCTTCCGTTACCAACGTGGAATGATTAATTGTCGGCTTTGCTACACGACGTTCATTTGATTTCGATGCGCTGGAATCAGCCGCTTTTTCGGTCATGGATTGATCAGCCGACTTTGCAACAATTCGCTTCAGAGCTGAATTCCGCTTTCGCTTCATGTAGTCAGATAATGATTCTTCGGTAAAGCCAATCGCTTCTTGCTTGGGTACGGGTTTTGGCTCAGGCACAAAATGGATTGGATCTGGCATCCAATCCACGCGTGAATTCATCAGCGCAGACATTGCTTGACTGATCCAGCGATCGAGCATGGTTCTTTGGCGGTCGGTTGGTTCATCTAGTCCGTTCCACGAAGTGATGACTTGGCTTATTCTCTCAAGCGCTTCTTGCTTTCGGGTTTCGTCTAAATGCAACCGAATCTCAATGACTTGCCCAAGCGCTTCGATTCGATCTTGTAATGAACCAACCGGTCGATCTTGCAATGCACCAACCGGTCTAGCACTAGAACTTGCTACACTAAGTATCAACGTTACAAACAGTAAAATCGGCTTTCCGTTGCTATTGGCAGGGAGACGCATTTCTCAGTTTCCATAGGGTTGGATACACTGGACTTTCAAGTTCGAGGTCCAAAGAAATATACAACCAAAACAATCACAAAGACTTTTTGCTAAGAATTTAACTCCGTTTATTTGAACGGTTTCACGGGATGATTCTAGCGTCCTGACTGGATTTTGAGACTGAGTGGGGATTGCAAACCGACAATAAAGACAAATCGATCAAGATGTACCGCTGGGCAATCTAGCCAATAGTTTGGGTCTCAGGCCTCCAATCTAGGCAAATGACTTAGGAGAACCCTCCCATCATTTTGGAAGAATCCGCAAAAAGTGGTGTTCCGCACTATTACTAATTTGTTCCTCATATAAAAACCGATGCAGGTGAAAGACAAGAAAGTGGCAAGTCGGTACGCACTAAGCTTGGTAAAACTGTTTTCTCAAGTTTGACATTTGCTGGGTTAATGCTAGGTTGCGTATTGAGACAACTTTTCTTGACGAAATGATTTTCGGATAATACGCGCCCCAATGGGAGACTAAGACTACGCACCGTTTGGTGATGTCAAAGTTTGATATTCCTTGCTTCGGGGTTCATTTAAGCAAAGAGACGAAAGTATTTTGGTAGGCATTAAGCCCTCTACTGCTTTGTTCGAGCTTTGTTCCCTTCACTGCAACTGTTATTTCACACCATCACTAAGAAGCTAAGGATCGTAGGGATGCCTAGTTGCATCCTACCTTTGAAAGGTACCGCTCTTGTCGAGCACTGAAGCTACCGCTGATCAAGGCTCAAGCCGTCCACTTCCCGTCCTCTTGGTCGGATGCGATGAAGTTGTAAGCAGCACTTGGATACGCGCCGCAGAGAGAATCCAGCTTAACTGCTTCCGCTTCAACTCAGTCTCCGATTGCCGACAACATGTTTCTGTCTATGGTGGGGGAATTGTCATAGCGTCGACTTGGCCCATGCTTGAAGCGTCAGTTCTGGATGCCTCGGACATCTCATTCAAACGAACTGCTGTGATCTTAATCTCTAAAAATCGCCAAGAAGTTGAACGATGGCGATTGCAGGCCTGGGACTCTTACTCGGATGGTGTTGACATTGAAAACGCCGCTTCAGCTCTCCAAGCTGCTCTTGGCGAAGCCAGGAGAAAACGTGACGACTGGGATTTGGTTGAAGAATTCCACACCCGCGAAGCGATCCTAACCGAAGATGAATCACTGGTCATGGTTGCCGTTTGTCGTGGCTTACTCAACAAGCAAGTCGCAAGCAGTCTCAGCGTAAGCGTTCGAACTGTCGAACAGCGTCGTCGACATGTCTTTGAAAAGATGGGGGTCGACTCCGTGGCTCCTTTAGCCACGATGGTGGCCAAAGTTTATGAAATAGAAAGACGTGGACAACGGAGAAATAGCCCAACCCGATCAAGTCGATTCTGGCGTAACTGGGAAAGCCCCCATACTTTCCAATTCAAACCGCACAAACCTGATGACTACAAGAAGAACACGCGAATCGGCGGTCAAGATGCCGATTCATCCTTCGCCTAAGCCCTCGCTTCTTCTCAGCTATCGGATTCTAAACGGACTTGCACGGCTTCTTCCCTAGGCTTGGATTCCTCTCTACGCGTACAATTACGTTCTAGAGTCTGCTTAAGAATCAATCCATTCACTTCGTTAACGAAGCTAGATATGTTTTTCTATCTATTCTTTCTGTTTACTGTAGTCACGATGACCGAGTTAGCGTTGCTAATCAAGCTTGGTGAACTCATCGGTCCACTTGGAACAATTGCCCTAGTATTGTTCACCGGTGCTTTGGGAGCATCCCTTGCTCGCTGGCAAGGAATGCAAACCCTCTGGAAGTTGCAGAAGGGACTCAGCCAAGGCGAAGCGCCTACAGAAACTCTGATTGATGGAGCAATGATTCTTTTCGCAGGAGCCGTTCTATTAACGCCCGGAGTGCTGACTGACCTGCTTGGATTCACCTTGCTCATACCGCCACTGCGTGAATTGATCAAACCTTGGCTGAAGCGCTGGTTCGCAAAACGAATTAAGATTGAAACCCACCAAGGCTTCCAATCTTCAGGATTTTTCTACCAGCAAAAATCACATTACGATGATGGAGAAGTTGTCGATGGTGAGATTGTCCATGAGGACCTGAATTCTGGTAAGGTGATAGAAATCAACCAACAACCAATCGATCAGCAAGATACCCAATCGCAAAAGTGAAAACGCTCTGATTCAATTAGACTGCGACCTATATAGCATCGTCGAGCTCGACAACGCCCTCTTTAATTTGCTTATGGGCTCGGTGAAGTATTCCTTTCAGAAGCAAGCGATCCTCACGAGCTAAAGTATCTGGGTCAACTTCTTGCAGCAATTCAATCGCCTTGGTTGGTCTCCATAGCTCGACAACGCAGACTTGCGCCAACTTGATTCGAATCAAGTCGGATTTTTCAGGGAATCGATCTATCAACTCCGCCATAAAGGGGGCTGAATCGGCCCACAGATCAGCGTCATGAAGCCCTTGGGTTAGCGTCAGCAACTGCTCATCTTTAAGAGGCAATAGGGCGCCCTCTTCTCGTGTCTTTTTCCACAATTTAGCCGCAGCTGCATACGCCTTGGCATCAATCATTTGGTCGAATTGCTCCTTAGCCTTGTCAATCGATCTTCGGCTGATCTCGGCCGCTTCTTGCTCGACTTCGTCTAATTGTTGCTTCGCGGTTTTCCGAGCCGTGGCTCCGTACTTGCCACTCATCACATGTAGTAAGTCCCAGCCCATACAGTTGGCAAGCTTGGTCTTCAATAGAATAATTGCCAAGACAAATCCAATCGGAAAACCAAATGCCCGAAACCAGTTAGGGCTAACATGTTCACTTAGCTCACCTACTATCACAATGTCGAAAAATATGAACATTCCTGCGACAATCAAGAACGAGACACGAATGACTCCCCAGAAGAACAGGGCAAACCAGAAACAGTCAAACTCACTTTTTGGAGCAAAGACAAATGACATTGCCATCAAACCATAGACCGCAGCAGATGATCCGAGTGATCCAACGGCAGGTTCTGATAGCCCTTGCGTGAGTAATTGTTCAAGCGCTGACTGAACGATGATTATGCCAAAATATGACGCTATAAATTTAAGCCAACCGAGGTTCCCTTCAACAATAAGTCCAAAGACCCAGATGAAGACAAAATTTACGAAGGCATGATAGGGATCGCCGTGAATGAAATTTGCCGTCAACCACTGGTCGGGCTGCAGGCCAGCTCCATAGGTAAGTGCCCAGCGTTGGGCTCCCTCTTGTGTATCTCCCGTGTAGCCAAGCGAAAAGATAAGGCAGTTGATGAATATCAACGCCAAGGTTGCGAACGGAAATCGCCGAACCGGCATATCGATTGCAAACGGGAAGATCATAGCAAGTGGTCGGGAATCGGAACGACTAAAACGACGCCAAGATTCTACCTCAAAATACCCACCTGGTGCAGAATGTCCAGAACTCCTGCAATTTCTTCACGAGAAGAGACATAATCGGCATGTTTTTTTAAGGTTTCACAAGCATTCGCCGGACAGCCAAACCAACCGCACTGCTCGGCAATCGGTAGATCGCTCTGGGTATCACCAATTCCGATTGTTCGTTTGGGATCAAATCCTGTCTGTTCAAAGAAGCGTTTTAGGCCGCTTGCTTTCGATATATGCGCCAAGTCGCAGTTGATATAATCCCAAGTCATAGAGACCCGAAAGGGCCAACCCTGCGCATCAAGCAATCCACGCACTTCTTCTACGATGGAATGCAAATATTCTCGCTCAGGATGATAGAGAGTCACTGAGGCAGTTTTTGCGGGCTGCTGGGTTACTCCGTTCGCTGCGTAACGGTCTCGGAGCAGATGAGCCGCTTCCAGAACCGCTTCGCTGTGGGCTTGCTCAATAGCCGGGTCTTGCTCGTAGCGATTCGATTCAGGGTGGTAGAGCCAAACACCGTTCTCGGCAATGCACGGTACTTTCTGATTGCCAATCACTCGACACATCGCCTCAGCAAACGGCTGAGGGCGACCGGTGCAGATCGTCATGGGAGGGCGATCTGCAAGCTGTTCTGCTAAGCGGTTGTGCTCGGCCAGCAGGCCCAGCTTCTGAAGATCGAATGGGCCGCCTGATTCACTTGCAAGACAGCCATCCAGATCACTAATGATTAAATCGTATTTCATCCGAGACAGTTCATCTATTAGGACTTTGCCAAAGGCCTAAATGTTCGCCTGCTCAACAAGCTGCTGCAACTGGTCAACCAGCTTCATTTCGTTAAAGAGAACAAAAGAATATTCACGCGAAGTGGAGATCGGCTGACGTTTCTGTTCTTCAACCAGCCTATGTAGTTTCTCATGGTCTGCTTGAATGCGTGCTGTAAGCTGCCCAGAAAGCAAAAGATTCGCTTGCTCAATCAGCTGATGCCGTTGCTTGGCATTCTCGAAAGTCTTCTCCATTTGAATTGCATGCTGTTTTTGTTGAGCCGCTTCCATTAGCTCAGGAGATAATTCCTTCTCATCAAGAAAATCCTCTGGATGAAAACGATAACTACGAATTCGTTGCTTAAGTAAAAAGAGCTGATCACTCTGCACTTCGTTCGGATTCGGCGGGATCAATCGGACTGTCGCTGTGGCCGTGGCATGCTGTGGTGGAACCTCTCCAAAGAAACGGAGTGAGATTTCATCCGTAATTTGATCGTACTTTGCCCCACCAATGCCATGAATGAAGAGGTCCGCCAAAACCCATCTGCAGTAAAGCGTTGTTGTTAGCGCTCGGCTGCGTATCTTTACCCCAGAGGTTCGCAATGCTTCGAGTTGCTGAATTGCATCTTGGGGATTATCACTTATCGTTCCAATCGGAAGTGCCCCCTGATCAAACGAAAGCTGAATACCATCGTGAGCATCAGCACACCAGAGTGGCTTTCGTGTGGGTTGATCTTCTGTCCATACCCAGAACGGAGTCTCAATCCAATCGCCCTCTTTCCCAAGGTCAGGCAACGGCTGTGCAGGCGTTCGCAATTTATGAGCAAAGCGATAATCACTTAAGGAGTCATTATAAGCCAATCGGAATTCATCAGCTCGGCTCAAAATCTCAAACAGAAAATGCCTGAATGAATTGGTATCGGCGACATGGCTAATCGGCAACTCAAGAGTTTGGCTTCCATGCTTTCGCTCAAGTTGATGCCTTGCGGAGGAGACCGCGTTGCCTAGGTTCATTCCCTTTTGAGATTGCTTGATAGCCAAAGGCCAGAGGGATTCAAGAATTGAACCTTCGGTTAGGCTTTTCAATTCTTGTTCTGAAACTCGATTAGAAAACGATTCGAAAAAGGCTTCGTTTTGAACAGTGCGTTCTTCAAATGGCATCGAACCAACAGGATCATCATATCGAACCGTCTCAAGATAATGGTTCGGGTACTCACCAAGCGGTATGTTTAGAGAGACATCTCGGCAGAGATCACTATCGATGATTAGATTAACGCCAATGCCACCGCTCTGCTGAGCTAAACTCGCCAGCAAAAAATTCTTAAACCAAACACCAGGATGAAACAACTCGGGTTGGTGACCAGAAAAAACCATCGGGCACGATTGCGAAGGAAGCTCGATGTGACGCTCTTCGTAACTCGCCGTCCAAGCCACCGCTTGAGTCACTAACTCAGACCGTGCCTGCTCAGAGAGCGAGTCAAGAGATTTGCCTGCCAGGCTGATTAGATACCTGCCCGCTTGTCTATCTTGGAAAGTCTGAAGCGCGATGTCGGAAAGTGATTCTTCCGATGGATGGACCAACAAGCTCCCGTCAATCTTGGGAGCTCGATATTGTTGATAGTCTGATCGGCTACGTCGAGAAGCAAATTGAGTCATCGCACCGATCCAATCTCGCTACTTGTAAAGCGTGCAGATAATTTTTTTGTCTGCACCGGCTGCATTCTCAAGAAACAGCGGGAATAACCGACTCGGTTTGGGCCATTAGCTTTGCACAGGGATCTGGCTCAGGTAAATCCTGATATCGTTCCAGTCGCTCCAGTGCTCCGTAGATGGTCTTTCGGTAATGGGCAAGACGTCTTGCAGCATCATCAAGCTCACCGCCAAATGAACGCTCTTCATCCAAGTAGATGAGTGGGACAGCAACCTCGCGAATTGAAAGACCATGGTGGGCCGCTTGGACCCAAAAATCCAATGGCATAGCATAACCATTTTCTGCTAGTCGCAGTGGCTTCAATGCTGAAACTCGATAGGCCTTAAAGCCGCAGAAGGCATCCGTAATTGAAAGACCAAGTTGTTCATTGATCTCACGAGTGATTGTTTTGTTGATGCGTCGACGATCGACCGGTGCATCACCAGTTTGATCTAGCGAGCTATCCAGGTAACGGCTTCCGGAAATAATATCGACACCTTCGCCTTCTTGTATCAGGTTAGCAAGTTGTCGAATACGCTGAGGTTCATGTTGGCCATCACAATCAATTGTTACAACGACATCGTACTTGTGACGTCGAGCATAACAAAAGGCTGACCGCAGAGCAGCCCCGTAGCCTTGATTTGTACCGTGGCACAAAAGTGAAATATCGTCTCGCTTGCGGAGCTCTTCAGTAGAACCATCGGAAGAGCCATCATCAACAACCAAGATGTCATCGGCATGTTGTTTGACCAGATCCAGAACCGAGCCAAGATGTTTTACCTCGTTGAAAACCGGAAGTGCGGTCAGAAACCGTGGCTGAGCATTTTGAATCATGGCTGACTAATTGGCTGGTTGTCTGGGATTGCTTACACGTCTTGCTGGCAAACAAATCTGATTTCGTTGTCATCGTGCCGTTGTAATACGTTTGATTCTAGGCAAACGTTCATCAAAGCCGAAGCAAAATCTCAAATATAGCTCAACGGGTCTTTTTCTGAAGCACTTGGCTGGGCGTTTACCTCGGGAAATTGCTCTCCTAAAATGGCCGTCAATCGTTCCATTGCGAAGCGTTCGCTAGCGTAATGACCGGTAAGAATAACCCCTACTCCCAAGGCTTCTGCCTTCAAACAGTCGTGGAAAGTTGCCTCGCCGGTAAGGAATAAGTCACAGCCTGCTTGGTAGGCAAGATCAAAAAGCGAGCCCCCGCTGCCGCATGCGATAGCAACCTTCGAGACCGGCTGTTCAGCTTTTCCCACGATCCGTATGGAATCTAACTGTAGCGATTTCTTTGTCTTTTCAGCAATCGTTTGAAGTGAACTCCCTGCAGCCGGGATTCCTGTCCGTCCTGTTCCTACCTGAAGATCATGTTCGGTTGGGACGAATGGCGCGATCTCCTTCAAATGAAGATGCTCTGCCAGTTGCTGATTAATCCCTTCGCGTGCTGAGTCAAACGCCGTATGGGCGCTGTAAACTGCGATCTGATTTCCGATTAACCGCCAAAGCGATCTTCCTTCGACGGTATCGGTAGTAATTCGTTTAAACGATCGAAAAGGAAGCGGGTGATGTGTGATTACTAGTGTGACCTGTTTTTCGATTGCCTCGTCAACGACGTTCGGCGTAAGCGTCAGGCAAACCAAAACCTTCTCAACCTTTTGATCAGCATCACCTATCAAAAGACCAACATTGTCCCACTCCTCAGCTAACTCAAGAGGAGCAAGCTGGTGCA
This sequence comes from Botrimarina sp., assembly GCA_965263145.1. GTDB lineage: Bacteria > Planctomycetota > Planctomycetia > Pirellulales > Lacipirellulaceae > CAYGQU01. The sequence goes on along the minus strand of OZ253585.1, from coordinate 2,797,212 downwards.
TGAAATCGCAAATCGTGTTCAGAGTAACCATCGGACGAAGCTCCCTAAAATTGGAAAGCCAAATAAAGCATTGTCAGTACCGATAGTTTACACCTCGTCATCCGTTTGCGTAGCGGGCATTTGCTCAGAACTAAATCCTTCGTCAGTCGAGTAGAAGGATTGATGCTCTTCGGGATCGACGATAAATCGATAAATCAGTACTCGATCGCCATCGACCTCTTCAATCCTCAACTTCATCCCGCGGCCAATCATGTTGGCACCATCAACGTAAGTGAAAGTCTTTTTATCGATATTACTACCAAGCTGATAAACATGCACTCGTTTTCTACGGCTCGGTGGTGCATACAACTGGCATTTGAAGCTGGCTAAGTCCTCCGAGTTATTCTGCATCTCTTGTCGAATCACCAATCGGCCTTCGTCGGTCATCTCGGTATGGATCGCTAACTTAATATCCCCCTTGCCGATATGTAGCTTTCTCCAGACGCTGAATCGATAGACTTTGTCTCCGTCGACTTCAAAATCGAGGCGCACTGGCTGTGTACCATAGAGAGCCTCATATAGATTCACCATAAAAGGCAAGTCGGCAGATTCGTCACGGGCAAGCCCAATGCCTGCTTCATCAAGTGTGAGATTCCAACTTTGACTTTCCTTCGTGTTATCGAAAGAAGCGTCCATCCCATCCTGAGGAACATGAATATTAACGGTACCTATGACCCCTTGTCCGAATGTATTTTTAACTTTGATTGCATTTTCTAGTTCTATGCCGAAGATACTTGGAAATCTCTTCTCGGCGAACTCGGTATTCATTCGCCATCTCGCAATATCTTCATTGAGACCAAGGAGAAATTTTGGCATCCGGTTTACTCGTATGACTTGCTTTCCGTCTTTGACAGGTGGTTTCTTAGATTTCCCCCAAATATCAAACTCCTCAACTCCATCGCCTAGGTAAAGCTGCTCGGTCACGGAATCGTGATTCCAAAGAACCATCACCACTGATCCATCAGGGCGTTTGAACATCCAATTCTTACTATCCATCGGCATCACTTGAGAGCCAATGTAGGTTGCGCCACTCAATAGCCTAGCGCAAGTCCTCCATGGCAACAGCAATTCGCCTGGCGTACCGTCAATATTCATTACGCCAGTCTGTTTGGCGTTAGGGTCTGGTAATCCAGAGAAAGGGTCTACTACAAAAATGCCGTCCGCACCATTTACTTTGGCAACTATGATCTGCTCAACAAAGTCACGCACGCGGAACTGGTGAAGTGCAACATCATCCAACCCTTCGGGGGCATTGTCATGTGGTGCAACGGATACCCAACGCTGTGCGTTCGAGGGAGTAATCTTCTTCATCCATTCGTCTAATTGAACTGAGTTCAGATCTTCGGAATAGGACATCTGTTGATAATCCCAGGGAACGATTTGATCCCAATCCAGCATATAGTCCCATCGCCAGGCAATGCCGAGACGAGTATCCTGGCCAAACCGGAAGAGATTGTTTCGAATGTCGCGTATTCGTTTTATTATTTTCGAGGAGCCAACAAAGCTTGTGTCGTTATCGTAGCCCAACTGCCACCAACGCACTTGGAGTGATAACTTGGTGATTACGTGGTCATAATGCTCAAGCCATTGCTCGGGGTTAGCTGTCAGATAGGATTCAACAGGAGTCGAATTACCGTAATCTAGCGGGTTTTGAATCCTCTCTGTTGGATCGTCAATGATCCCAACCATCTCGATTCCCCGTGCCGCCATTTGACCAGAGAACTCAAGTATTTCATTGCCTCGTTCATCCTTTTGAATTGGGAACCAAACGGGAATCTTGACATAATTCACCCCTGCCAATGGTAGAAGGTCTTGAAGCACTTTGAATGAAAGCGGATAGTCCGCTCGCGTCAGTGACCAACCGAACTCGCCACTGTGAGTCTCCTGCAACCCTTTTGGGACCACGGCAATTGTAATTGCCGGTTCACTCATCACTTCACCGGTTGAAGAACTAAGCATCTGAACACGAATACGGTAGAACCCATGTTCTTTGATTGGAGGATGCCACTGTTTTTTCCCTTCGTAGCCAGTCTCGTCACCGCCATAACCGTGGACAATATCCGAAGCACGCTGTTTCTCTTCCGAAATCAAATTCCCTTCGAGAGTACGAATGCCCGAGTTGCCAATGGTGCGGTTGGTAGCGTCGAGAAGCTGGAATCGCAACTCAGGGTTACGTTCCTTGATTCCAGAAAGCTCACACGTTACGACCACATCTTCGGGATTGGTATAAACATTGAATTCGCTATCGGTATAGATTTCGATACTAGGCTGGCGGAGCAACTCGATCTCGGCAATCGCCAGTTCGGCTCCAAGATCAACACGATTCCCACGATTGAACTCAATAAAAAGTTTCATTCGATCAATTGATCGATCACGAGGTTTGTATTCACCCAATTCAATTTGAGTCCATCCCTCTTTCGTCTTGATGGGTGGCTCTTCCTCTAGCTGCAGAAGTTCGTTTTCTTCGTTGTAGTACTCCAAGCTGACACGTATCTCTCCGTGTCGGATACCCTTTTCTTTGAGTTTTAGCCGAATGATATAGCTAAACTTTGGCAGTACCCGAATCGGCGGGCTGGCGATTCGAACCGATGAGCCATCCGGATGAATAACAAGTTGTTTGCCTTCGATGCCTTCCTCTCCGGACTCGATGGCGATCCTTGTGTAGGAAGCATGATCCACATCTTCTGAACGAGTCCATCCATCGGGCCACTGGTCATAATTGACGTCCCACTCTTTGTCATCGAAGAAGCATTTAAAGACAGGAACCGAATCGTTGAAATTGCTGATGTCTTTGGCAAGCGCGCTTTGGTAAACCTCTTCCTGGGCATTAGCAGCAGGTGTGGCCAAGAGGCATACAAATAGCATGCCGCTGAGGGCCGGCCAGAGTGATAATCGATTTGTATGGGTAGTTAGTTGCATTGCTCAGCAATGGGCGATTTGTTGGATGTCGGGTGTGATACAAGTAGGGTTCCATCGGCGAAACAATCATGATTCGCCCTAAACAGACCGGTCAGAAAAGTGTACGTTCTGTCCCAAGACACCCTCTAGTCTGGTGAATAACATCCTCCCAATCAGCTTCGGCATAATCGTGATAACCCTCCGAATCAGTATCCAAACGCGATCCCTGGGCATTCCTTTCCGAAAGTCACTCCAAGCAGCTGCCGAACTGGGGGCCGAAGGAGTGGAGATTGATGTGCGAAATGAGCTTCGTTTGGGTGATTTTTCTCAAACAGCCACAAGAGAACTTCGCAAGTTGCTAGATGACTATCAACTTAAAGTCGCCGCGATTAACTACCCAACTCGTCGCGGTTTGCATGAAACGGCCGACATAGAAAAAAGAGTGCTCGCAATTGGCGAAGCTATGCGATTCGCCTACCAAGTCGGAGCCGGTACGGTCTTGCATCGAGCCCCCCTGCTTGATGTCGGTGAGGAAGAAGAGACTCAAGAACGATCAACTTGGAATCAATCACTTACGCTATTAACACAGAAAGCTGACCATTACGGAGCACAGCTGGCAATCGTTTCCGATGCTGATCCGAATTGGCAAGCAAAGCTGATTGAACCGCACGGAGAAAACATCGGTATTGGACTGCATCCAGCCCTTCTTCTACAAGCAAACCATAGTCCCAATGAAGCAGCCGAATTGCTTGCCAAGCGGACTTTGCATCTTCATGCCGCCGATGCCGTCCCAATTCTTGGCTCGGGACAAAACGCGAACCTTGTTGAACTCGGTCGTGGAACAGCGGACTTCCCAGAAATACTCAGCCGGCTAGAAGAGCATGCTTTCGAGGGTTGGGTAACGGTCGAGCCAAGCTCCAGCGATGGCATTGCCGTAGAAATCGACAATGCCATCAGCTACTTAAGATCCCTCTAAGAAGCCGTGGCGTTCTCTTCCGAGGGAGCCATTGCCAACGTCTTAAGTGATTCAATTGCCGAAACCATGTCGTCGCGACTGATTTGTTCCCAACCGGTCAACTTGTGGCTAAGAATCACCAATTTGAATTGCTCAAAGGCTTCCGTCACGTCATCGGGCAATTCGGCAAGATCTTCAAACGGGCGAATCCTCGCTGCCGCTTCGACGGGAACCGGCTCGTCGTCAAACGGTGCTGACGACTCGTTTGCTTCCTTGTCGTCATGTTCTTGATCATCCGAATCGTCGGAATCATCGCTTGAAGATGCTTCCTCCGAAGTTGGCTCAACCGTACCGGAAGACTCAACCATGGCATCGTAAGCTTCGCCTTCGATTTCTCCTTCGAGGATTTCTTCCTCATCGGGCTTAACGCCATCAGGAGCTCCGACGGCATCCCAACGCGCGGCACGCATTTTGGCAACCGACCAACGATTATGGATCGCCCCTTCGAGCCACATCTCGGCATCTTCCCAGTCGAGAGCAGCCTGGAAGTGGCTCCAGAACAGACCTTTGTATTCTTCCCGCAGAGTTCCGAATCGCTGGTAAACACGACGAAGCCGCCCGACGTGTTGACTTGTAACATAGCCTACCAGTTGAGCCCAAGCTTCATCGGAGCGTTCGGTGATTGGTGCTCCCTCTTTATCAAGCGATTCTCGCCAAGCGCTAATCACTCGACCTTTGTCCCAGTTGGTGGTACTTACCAATTCGTTCCACTCGCCGATGAACGCGCTGGAGGCCTCGATTGTTTCGGGAGATAAAGTTAAGGCTCCTTTCTCATCCGATGCTTCCTCTTTCACCGCAGTGACGGTTGCCGAGCTTGCCTGCTCTTCCGTCGTTTGAGGGGATTCACTTAGGGACAAATCTTCTTGGGGTGTCGAATCTTCCATGCTTCTTGGCAGACCTTCCTGCTAATGCTCTTATATAGACTTAAACAACTGGTCGCCTGATTCCATTGAGACAAGAATCATTTGGCGAGCGGCGGATTCTATCACGGCTGGCCTCTTGCTGAAGTTATTTTGTCGAGCGAGTAGCAAGAACTTTTCTGCCAAGGGTCCTATTACCAGCGCAAAACAAATGCCCCTTGGCTTCGACAGAGTCAGCCATGGGGCATGCGAAACGGTGGATAACCTGTCGAAACAGATAGCCACTATCATATTTTCTAAGAGTCACTCTTTCGTAGGGGCTTTTACTTCTGAATCGAAACCACATGCGTTGTGCGATCCGTCACAGAAGGGATGATTCGCAGACGCTCCGCATCGACAAAGCGCGATGCCAGGTTTTGTCGTATCAATTGGGAAAGAATTTCCGTCCGCGTCGGTCAGGCTGAATTCACCTGTCACGAGAAGTGGACCATTCTTGCGTACCTTAATCGTAACGTCGCTCATCGAGCACTCCTTGCCTTAATAGGGTTGGGCCAAAAGATGGCTGAGAAGAGGTGTAGCTTTGCGAACGATACCACACTTAGCAGAAAAACCCAACAAAAAAAGCTGAGCCAAATCAGGGTCTAGTGTTTAAGACAAACACCACCGGCACACGCACGTTCCCCGTCCTTGGGGTCATTGCGGTCGTGGCCGGTGCTGTTTGCCTCTCCCCGACACCTTGGTTTTGGCGTAGTGGCTCAGCATCCTGCGGTGCGACAGAACTTTGTAGCAGTGGATCAAGCGGTTGCTCAGCACCAGGTAACGCTCCCCGTTCCTGAAGCTTGCTTTGAATCCGAAGTTTTCCTGATGGTGTTCGGACGATACGAATTCGTATGACGTAACTTTTTTTACTCGTTGGTAAGGCGCGGGCTGCCATCGCTTCAGGTGTGCTAATCATAGCTGGTGCAGGATCCGCTTCGACACGGATAATATCTGGCTTGTTGGAGAGATCTTTGACTACGCGCGAATAGCTAGGTGGCTCCGCTGAAACAAACATTAATTGGTTGTTTGATGATTCTTTGGAATTAGGCTGATAAGGTTCAACGATGCCCGCTTGTTGGGCTATGTTCAGTTCTCTCGGCAAGGCCGTGTTCTCCATGCCAGCGGTTTGGAACCCAAAACCGTTACGCTTTAGTGACTCTTCAAAGAAGTCTCGCCCCTTTGAATCCATTTCGACTCGCACAACACGCAAATCGGGAATCACCTGACGCATTTGGTTGATACCACGTGCGACAGGAGTAATCTTCAATTCACTAGGTGCGCCGACAGAAGGCTGAGTCGGTGCAGGCTGGCTATGTGATGGTTGGTTCTGGGCGACAGTTGTTGTCGCTTGATTGTTTGGTCGATCCCAATAACCAATAATGATCGCAGCAGCGGCTGCCACCGCTGCCCAAGTCCAACCTCGCGACGAACGCCCAAATGGCAAACCAAACTCACCAGCAGGTTCTAACTGGTAGGACTCCTCCCTGGGTGGAGCAACCTGTGGTTTGGCTTCTTCTCGACGCCGGGTTGCTTCGGCTAGCACCTCAGACGATAGGTCTTTCCATGGACCATTAGCGCCTGTTTGCTGACATAAGTTTCCCATAGTTTGCAACTCACGAAGCCACTGTCCAGCAGCCGGATCGTCAGCCAGACGTTCTTCTACCTCAGCGCGTTCCTCCGCTGAAAGCTCACCATCGTGATAAGCACTTAGCAATTCAGCAAAGGCGTCTTCGATTGGTAGTTCGTTATTGGATGGTTCTTGCGTCATCTTTGATACTCTTAATAACAGGTTCCAAACCCGATCATACTCTAGCTTCTAATGGTCTCTTCTAGTTGGACTCTTCTTCCCTTGGCCCTTCATCAAATATTGGCGCGAGCCTCTCACGCAGTTGTGCACGTGCTCGGAACAGACGACTACGGACCGTTCCGATGGGAAGCTCTAACACCTCAGCAATTCTTTGATAGTCGCATCCTTCAAATTCGCGTAGCACCAGCACTTGGCGGTAATCTTCAGGCAGCTTGGCCACCGACTCGTGCAGCAAGGCTGACCTTTCGTCGGCAAGGGTCGCTGCATCAGGAGCGTAACCTTCAGCCACCGGGTCTGGTGCACCCGCTTCTTGAGCGGCTGTGAACGAGACGCGGGGACGCTTCTTTCGGTTCCGGCTGACGGCCAGATTGAAGGCGATGCGGTAAAGCCAAGTAAAAAATTGTGCGGTTCGTTGGAAGCTATCAAGCTTCAGATAGGCCTGAACAAACGCCTCTTGAGCGACGTCTTCAGCCTCTTCGGTCGAACCAGTCAGATTACGCAACGTGTTGCGCAATCGGTCCTGGTACCGAGTTACTAGCTGACCATAAGCAAGAGAATCCCCTGCTAGGCTTGCGTCGATTAGGCGGTCGTCTATCAAGCGGCCTTCCTCAAAGGTGTCTGTCTCAGGGATTCCACGGGACGAATCTTCAACCACGCCGTCATTGGCGGTTGGAGGATTCTCTTTCGGATCGGTTGTCGGTTTGCGGCTCAAGCTCGCTGTCCTGCTGTTCTGGTGTTTGAGACGACCATCGAGGGTGCCAAGTTCCTTGTGCTAGATGATTCTCGACAAAATCTTGGGGGCTGTCAGCCGCATTGCGACTAAATATGCTGTAATTATGGAGTTAACCCTTCATCTGATTCTTTGTGATGGCTTGAAGAGAGTCAATTTCATTGCTGTCAGATTGCTTATAGACCACAAAACCCGAATTCAATAATCACCATGCCCAAGAACCCACTCGATTGGGTTGACGAATCGCTTCAGAGGCTCGAACAAACAGATCTCCGCCGTGTGCGGCGTGTCGGAATAAACCAGCCAAATGAATCGGAATCGGTTGCCAACTCGCTGATCAATTTCAGCTCGAATGACTACCTGGGGTTGGCAAACGATCCGCGTCTCGCCGACGCAGCTGCCACGGCGGCAAGTGAACAGGGCTGGGGTGCGGGCGCTAGCCCCGTCGTTAGTGGTCGGACGACCGAGCATGCCAAGCTTGAAGAGGAGCTTGCCCAGTTCAAACAGACCGAAGCGGCAATTCTCTTTCCCACTGGTTTCGCAGCCAATGCGGGAACCATTCCTGCACTGGTTGATGAAGGGGATGTGATCTTTGCCGATGCGAAAAACCATGCCAGCCTGATTGACGGCTGCCGACTCGCCCGAGCAGAACGACACATCTATCCGCATAACGATGTTAAGTCGCTGAGTAAGATGCTCTCATCAGCGAGCAACTTTCGCAGGAAGCTAATCGTTACGGATTCCCTCTTCAGTATGGATGGCGACTTTGCTCCGCTTGAGGAGCTTGGCAACTTAGCTGAAGAGCATAACGCTATGTTGCTTGTCGATGAGGCGCACGCGACAGGCGTCTTCGGCAAACGTGGTAGCGGCTTGGTCGAATTCTTTGCTGAATCGTCCCCTCGCCTTAAGCAACAAGTGACGATTCGTATTGGCACGCTTAGCAAAGCGTTTGGATCAGCAGGCGGTTTTGTCGCCGGAGATCAAAAACTAATTGATTGGTTATTCAATCGCGCTCGTTCCTACGTTTTCTCAACCGCCGCACCTGCTGCGATGATGGCAGCAGCAAGAGCTAGTTTGCGAATCGTTCAAGAAGAACCAGAGCGTCGGATGGAGCTTCTGAAAAAAGCTACCTATCTACGCAGCAAACTGTGTGAGATGGGCTGGAACCTAGGCAATAGCAGCAGCCAAATCATCCCTGTAGTGGTCGAAACTCCTGAACAAGCACTTGCCCTCTCCAGCAGGCTCAGAGCAGCTGGCTGCCACGTACCCGCTATCAGGCCACCAACAGTTCCTGAAGGTGAATCGCTTGTGCGAATAAGTTTGAGTTACTCCCATAGAAAAGTTGATTTAGAGAATCTACTGAGAGCTTTGAAAAAGCCAACTTAGTTGTTGGATTTATTAGCTAAAGTTAGAGAACCGGGTGAACCTAATTTTCTGACCAGGAAGAAGCACCATGAAGAAGTCATCCCCTTCGCTTAATCGCAGACAAAGATTTCCCACATGGCGATTCCAACCTTTGTCAAAACGACTCAGCCAGTCCATTATCCTTGCTGCAATCATCCTATCGGTTAACCCAATAGTATCAGCCGACGAGCAGAATGAAGAATCTCAACAGCCTCAACTAGAGCAAGGGGTACGACTGCGGGCGTATCAAATTAAGCCAACCGGGAAAAATTTCCCGCAACTGGCCCAAGGCCAGAGTGCTAATCTCGATCGGACAATTCCTGATTACGAACTCGAAGAAGACGCTCCCTATTGGGAAGATGTTGAGCTTCCCTTGATAATCCATTTGGATTCTTTGCTGAAGATCAAAACTCCAGGTGATTACGAACTACTCCTTCGCTGTGAAGCTCCCGTTACGCTACAGATCGGCAAGCAAAAGTATTTTAGTTCTGAAGATGACCAAGGTCCCCGCGCAACAGTTGCGTTGAAAGCGGGATCCAACCCAATCCACTGCGAAGTTCTTGCCAATGAAGAGCTGCCGGAACTTGAGCTATTGATTCGCAAAAGTGGCGAAAATCGATTCCGTTCCGTAAAGAAATCGCAACTGCTTGCAAATGCTTTTTACTTTCGGCCAACCAGCCCGGGGTTTAAACGCTTGGCCGACAGTAACGATCGACCAGGACTTCGCGAGAAAGTGGTCGGCGTTCATCCAAGTTTCGATCTCACGACCATGCGTCGCCCCAATGCTTACGTTCCAGTTGGTGGGCTTGATATGTTGCAGGACGGAACGCTTGTGGTTGCAACTTTTGATGCTCGAAAGCTGCGCGCGCCACATCCGCAGGAAGAGCCAGATGGAGAACTTTGGCTTTACCATAATGCTGAAGGTGATCCAGCTAATGTTCGACGTGAAAAGATCGCTGAGCAACTTTATGAGCCAAGCGGTGTCTGCGTCGTTGGAGAGGCAATCTACGTTTCGCAACGACTCGAAGTCACTCGCTTTGATCAAAACAAGGAGGGTGAGTGGAAACCAACTACGATTGCCTCGGGTTGGGAATCAAACGATTTTCACGCCCTGAGTTTTGGCCTGCTTCACGAACAGGGCGAAGAAAACCATCCAGGTTATCTATATATGGCTAAGGGTTCTGGACTCGGGCTGGGTGAGAATCCACCGATGCACGGTTCGGTCTGGCGAATTGACCTATCGCTACCAGAAGGTGAGAATGTTGAACCCGTTTCTGGCGGTCATCGCACTCCCAATGGTTTAGGTTGGGGGCCCGAGGGTACCTTATTCGTCACAGATAACCAGGGCAACTACACTCCTGCGAATGAATTGAACCTTGTCCAGGAAGGTGCCTTCTACGGCTATTTCCACTGGATAGGTGAAGATGCGGAACCGACTCCGTTTCAACCCGAACCGTTGCGAGAGGATCATCCCGAGGCGATTACCGAAGCGAGCGTTTGGCTTCCACAAGATGAAATTGCCAATAGCCCCTCCGAGCCAGTGCTGATACCAGAGAATTGGCCCTACGCGGGTCAAATGCTCGTAGGTGACGTCAAGTACGGCGGTATCAATCGGATAAGCCTTCAGAGTGTGGGTGGTGTTTGGCAAGGGTGTGCCTACCGGTTTACCCAAGGCTTAGAAGGTGGCATCAACCGAATTACCTTTGGACCGAAAGGTTCTCTATTTGCTGGAGCGATTGGTGGTGATCACGCGGCGACCTGGAACTGGGTCGATCCTGATGGCCGAAAAACGTACCAGGGGCTCCAACGCCTGAACCCAAATAAAACAGAAACATTCGATATCGAAAGTGTTGAGCTAAAACCTAAAGGATTTCTTGTTCGATTCACGCAGCCTATATCGGAAGAATCATGCACTAACGAAACCATCAAGCTAAGCCAATGGACTTATCATGCGACAGAAGAATACGGTGGCCCCAAACGTGGTCACACCTCGCTATCGATATCAAAGATCAAGGTCGCTGGAGATGGTCAAAGCGTTTTCCTTGAAGTCGATGGCATAAAAACTAATCATGTTGTGCATCTAACGCTTGATCCCACAAGCCGCAATGGGAAGCAACTTTGGTCGAGCGAGGCTTGGTATACCGTTCGAAGCCTACCTGATAGTCAGGATCCAAAACCAACCAAGGTGGTCTTCGTTACTGGTGATGATGAATATCGATCAGAACTATCCATGCCAATGATCGCTTCGATATTAGAGAAGCAATCTGACTACGAAGTCCGTATCCTACGCGCAGTGGACGAAGAAGGTTTTCATGATCGGCACGGTAACTCAATCCCAGGCCTACGATCCTTGCGAGACGCCGATCTGGCGATCTTCTTCATGCGGTTCCGACAGCTACCTGATGCACAAGTCAAGGAGATTGAAGACTACGTCGCTTCAGGTCGCCCAGTCATTGGGCTTCGTACTTCGACTCATGCATTCGATTATGAGTCAGGACCTCACAAACACTTGAATGACGGTTTTGGCGACAAGGTGCTTGGCCAGCGATGGATCTCACATTACGGTCACGACAGTGTCTCCGTTGCCTTCCGAAGAGAAGATGCAGAAGAGCATCCAATACTGCGCGGCATTCCAGAAGACTTCGATCTTGCTTCATGGCTATACGTTGTAGACACAAAGAAACGACCCTTGCCGAAGGACTGCGTACCTCTTCTTGATGGAAGAGCTATGCGCGATGAAGAGGACTGGGATACCGCCTTCGGAAAGCGTCAACCACTAGCTTGGACTCGTGAGCTCTCTACCGAGTCCGGAAAAACCCAACGAGTTTTCTACACCTCGCTCGGCCATCCAGAAGACTTTTATCAAAGGCCTGCACGTCGATTGCTACTAAACGCCATATATTGGGCCACGGGACGAGAAGACGAAATTCCAAGAAAAGGAATCCGAGCACCGCTACCTGATGACTACGATCCGGAAGATGACTACGACCCAGAGGAAGAAGAGGAGGATTGAGCATTGCAGAGTCAATTTGGTTGTGCCTCCAATCATTCCAATCGATTCAGGTGGAACCACTTCATGAGGTATGTTTGCAACATCACTTCAACCGAAGCACCTAAGTCGTTTTATATAAGTGACTTACAAATTATTTATGTTCGGATGAATTCGTTGACCAAATGGCTAAGGCTGTTTACTATCGCGTTATTCCACTTGTTTTACCCATTCTCCGCAGTCAGCCATCGTTTAAGACCTTTGGTTGGCGTAAGATAGGTTTGATCGGCTGCATGCTTCCGATTGACCGTCATCACACCATCAGCTGCTGAGAAGAGACATCCCTGAGAAGAGACCAGGCCCTTGAACCTCATCCTAATTGTAATCGGCGTTCTTTCGCTGCTTGTGCTTGTTGGTGCATTCTTTGCTTCCAAGTATTGGCACTGGGCACACGTTACCTTGTTGGTACTCCTCTACTTCTCAGGCGTGGGTTACTCGATTCTGGCTGCTCGCTCTTTGGATGTCCGAATTACCTATCAAGAGCGTCACAAAAAGGCAGTCGACAATCTTAAGATTCAAGACGACAACTACAACGCCCTAATCTATGGCTCGCGTGATGGGCAAATCATTTCGCGACTCTCCAATCAGATCACGATTGACCCTGAAGAAGAAGAGACCTTCAAAGGCCTTCGCGACTTGCAGTTCCAATTAACACTGATGAATCGTGAGCGTGGTCGTGTTTGGCGTAATGCCGTTCCTGGAGGACAGATCGACCCAAGCACAAACCAGCTTCAAGTCGATTTTCCTGTCGTAGCCCCACCTGTTGATCCCGATACGGGTGAAGCTGCAGAGAAACCGGCTGATTCAGGAGACCTGACACTCAGCGCCGATGCCATTGTTTTTGTCTTCGAACAAGGGAATTTTTCCAACGATAATAAGAAATACATCGGCGATTTTCACGTTCTTCAGGTAAGCGGTCGTCAAGCGACATTCAAGTGGCTCGGCAATAGCGAGGTTGACCCAGACGCTTTTGCTCGGGTTGCAGCTAGCCAAGGCCCTTGGATCATTTATGAATCTATGCCGATGGATCGTTACGACCTCTTCGATGAATTCACCGAAGAGGAACTGCGTCAAATTCTTCCTGAGTCATCCGTCGAAGAGTACCTGCGACATAACACGCCTAAGGAAGATGACGATGATCCGATGCGCCTTGTGGGGGTTACCGAAAGTGGAAAACTCCCTAACGAAGGTGAAGAGATTGTCACCGAGCATTACTATCGTATGCTTCGCGCTTATGACGACATCTTCATGAGCTACAAGAAAGAGAACACCGAATTGATCGCTTTGATAAAAGGTTCGACGCTCGATCTGCAAAAGCTTGATACCGCCTTAGAGGGTGCCAAAAAGCTGCAAGCTCACCGCGAAGAAGAACGATCAATGCTCGAAAACGATCTGGAAATGATCGTCAAAGAGCGTAAAGCGATGGAAGATCACCTCAATTCACTTCAGTCGCAGATTGCCAAGGCGGAACGCCTTTTGTCTGAAACGCTGGCGATGAATGCAAAACTTGCAGCCGAGTTGACCAGATCACAGGCCCCTCTTAAACCTGTGACAAGTCCTGCTTTGGACATTGATGCACTCTGAGTTGCACCGGTATATCAGTTGGGATCATCTCAAGAGTGTGATTCAAACTGGGCAAACTGGGCCCTGCACCAACCCGACTGCTCTTTTCTTGCGTAATAGCGTAGGCTAAGGAGAAGCTCTGAGTAGGCTTCTTAGGTTCAAACGCAGCTAGCAAGCAGAACGAGATGGGATTATATAACCGCGATTACGGACGTGCCGACCAATGGGGAGGCGGCGGCGATTGGCGCCCTGAGGGTGCTAATGCGCCATGGTCGGTTAATACCAAGCTGCTTGTCACCATGGCGGCGGTGTATGTCATTCAAATTCTATTTCATGAGCCAGGTAAGCAAAGTTTTGTTGATTACTTTGAGTTGAAAGAAGATTGGTTCTACCGGCCGTGGGAATGCTTCCAGCTCGTAACCTACGGGTTCATGCATTCAACGCAATCAATTACTCACTTGGTATTCAATGGTATTGCCCTGTTCTTCTTCGGAAGAGTTATTGAAGCACGCTATGGCTCTCGAGAATATTTAGCGATCATTCTGTTTGGTGTTATTGCTTCAGGATTTGCTTGGAGCGCAATTGAGATTTTTACTCCCAATGCCATAGTGGTGTCTGGTGGAGTTGCACGAGAGGTTGTGCCGGTATTGGTAGGAGCTTCGGGCGGCATTTCCACCGTTCTGATATTGTTTGCTCTTAACTATCCAAGACAGGAAGTTCTCATCTGGGGGATTGTTCCCGTTCCAGCGTGGTTGTTGGCTGTGCTTTTCATTGGTCAAGACATTATGGGAGCACTCACTCGTTCCGGTAACGTTGCCTACACCGCGCACTTGGCAGGCGCCTTGTTTGGCTACCTCTACTTCAGTAACCAATGGCGCTTGTCTAATTACTTGCCAAATGACCTTTCAGCTTTGACGGATCTCTTCAAAACCAAGCCAAAGCTTCGTGTCCATCGCGAAGATGATCGTCAGCCGCGGCAGAGTGCTGATGAAGAAAAACTCGACCGGATTCTGCAGAAGATTAACCAGACCGGCATGGATAGTCTTTCACGTAGCGAGAAAGCATTTCTCGAAAAAGAGAGTAAAAAACGGCAAAAACAGAGTTAAATTGCGGGAATCGTGTCCCGTTTTCCCTGCTGCAGGAGACTAGCCGATTCAGCTATAATGGGGGGAGCTAAACAAGCTGTCCCCCCTTCAGCTTTGGTACCTTGGTCAATAACCAATGGGATCTGAAGCTCCCCCCACTCAACTCACAGGAGCCCTCGTTGTGAGTGATCAAACCACCGTTGCCATCAGTGGAGCCACCGGACTTGTTGGCTCAGCGTTAACGAAATCCTTCGAAGCCGATGGAATCCGGGTCTTACGACTTGTGCGTCGTCCGACGGATTCTCCCGATGAAGCCACTTGGAATTACGAAACCGGCGAAGTCGATGCCGCCAAGCTGGAAGGAATCGATGCTGTCATCCATCTCGCAGGTGAAAATGTTGCCAAGAAGCGATGGTCCAAGTCAGTAAAGCAAGCAATTGCTGACAGCCGAATCAAAGGGACTCGCCTACTAGCAGAAACCGTTGCTTCGCTGAACCACAAACCGCGTGTCTTCGTCTGCGCATCTGCCATCGGTTACTACGGCGACCGCGGGCACGAAATCCTGAACGAGGAATCGCCAGCAGGTAAAGGATTTTTGGCTGAAACTTGTCAATCATGGGAAGCAGCTTGCCAACCTGCCTGGGAGGCTGATATCCGAGTCGTCCAAATGCGAATCGGCGTTGTCCTCAGCCCCGAAGGGGGCGCTCTCAAAAAAATGGTGCCTGTATTCCGGAAAGGACTTGGAGGACCTGTTGGTAGCGGTCAGCAGATTGTCAGCTGGATTGCCCTTCCTGATTTGG
The DNA here is from genome assembly GCA_965263145.1 of Botrimarina sp. Classification (GTDB taxonomy): domain Bacteria; phylum Planctomycetota; class Planctomycetia; order Pirellulales; family Lacipirellulaceae; genus CAYGQU01. The sequence continues at coordinate 2,781,923 of OZ253585.1, read as the reverse complement.
TGAATGCCATTCGCCATGTGGTTCATCACGACAGCATCCATGGTGCTATCAACGGAACGGCACCTAAACCGGTCAGCAATAGCCAGCTTGCCAAGGCACTTGGCCGCGCTGTCAGTCGTCCCGCTGTGCTGCCTGCCCCAGCTGCGGCCCTGTACCTAATGATGGGTGAAGCAGCAGGGCCCTTGCTTCTGGAGAGTGCCGACATCCGTCCGCAACGGCTTCAAGAGTCAGGATTTCAGTTTGAATCGCCCGATATCGATACGGCGCTCAAGCGAGTCCTCTCGGCTGCCGACTGAGAGACTGTGATATGGTGCCGAAGAGGTTTGTTTTTAGGCAAAACTCAGTAAGAAATGGCAATTCTGAAGGGCATGACCCCCTCCGAACCCATTGTGTCTGAGGGCTATCAGGGTAAACTTTATGGTCTGTAACGGCTTTGGAGCAGCCGCCTTACGTAAACAGAGATAGACATTTCAGCCAGACCGTGGTGGCAGGGAGCCTCCTAGGAAGCCTTCGAATGGACCCCGCACAGCGGCATCGCCCTGATTGCGGACATCTTGCCGAAGCGTTTCTCGTGCCGGCTTGGCTCGAATTAACCTGTCCACTCTGGCACAGGACCCTTCGTCAGTTAACTGAGCGGAGGTTCCGGACAGCGTGCCAGGGACAGATAGAAATAATTGGTCCATTGAGAATGTGGCCCCTTAGCGAATAGGTTTTTTGATGCACTCACAGGTGGTTGTACTCGGTGGTGGTCCTGGCGGTTACGCAGCGGCATTCTTGGCTGCCGATCTGGGGCTTGAGGTTACGATCGTTGAAGCCGACCCTCGCCTGGGTGGAACCTGCTTACTTCGTGGATGTATCCCTTCCAAAGCTTTGCTCCACGTTGCCAAGGTTGTCTCCGAAGCCGAAGAGATGGCTGACTGGGGTGTCGAATTCGCCAAGCCTTCAATCAATATCGACAAAGTCCGTGACCGCAAAAATACGGTCGTGTCAACACTTTCAGGCGGACTAGCGAAGCTTGCTGAAGCTCGCAAAGTGAAGGTCATCAACGCCCGTGGCGTTTTCGTCGATTCCAAAACGCTCAACTTAGAGCCAACCGGCGATCACTCATCAACCGTCGGCGCTGAACGCCTGACGTTTGATTACTGTATCCTGGCGACTGGTAGCGTCCCTGCGATGCCGAAGTTCCTTGATATTGGTTCGCCACGCGTGATGAGCTCGACCGGCGCTTTGGATCTTGCCGATATTCCAGAATCGATGCTCGTTGTTGGTGGTGGTTACATCGGCCTTGAAATGGGTACCGTTTATTCAGAACTTGGCTCGAAGGTCACCGTCATCGAGCTAGGTGACGGATTGCTGCCCGGGGCTGACCGCGACCTTGTGAAGCCTCTTGCTAAACGTGTGAACGAGCGATTTGAGAAAGTGCTTCTCAGTCACAAGGTTGCTGGACTGAAAGACATTGGTGACAAGGTAGAAGTCAGCGTCGAAGGTCCGGAAATCAATGACACGCTCACCTTTGATCGTGTGTTGGTATCGATTGGACGCTGGCCTGTCTCGAAAGGCTTCGGCTTAGAAAACACCAAGGTAGTCGTCAACGAACGTGGCTTTGTCGAAGCTGACAGCCAACAGCGAACGGCTGACCCACATATCTTTGCGATTGGCGACGTTGCCGGCGATCCGATGCTTGCCCACAAAGCCGCCTACGAAGGAAAGATTGCTGCGGAAGTCATCGCTGGCGAACCCGCCGCGTTTGATGCCCAGGCCATTCCGGCAGTGGTCTTTACCGACCCTGAAATCGCGTGGGCAGGCCTCACGGCTGATGAAGCCAAGCAACAAGGAATCAAAGTGAAGGTTGCCCAGTACCCATGGCAAGCTTCAGGCCGAGCGATTGCCAACGGCCGAACTGATGGACTTACCAAGTGGATTGTTGATCCAGAAACTGACCGCGTGCTTGGCTGCGGCATCGTTGGCACCGGCGCTGGCGAGCTGATTGGCGAAGCGATGCTCGCGATTGAAATGGGCTGCAATGTCCGAGACATTGCCGAGACGATCCATCCCCACCCGACACTCAGTGAGACGGTTGCTTTTGCAGGCGAAGTGCACCTTGGCACCGCAACAGAAGTTTACCGTCCCAAGCGAAGATAATCCGAAACTACAAACCCATTGCCTCTTAGCTCACAATGGCTACAGGCAAACGAAACCCCAACTAGGCAAAACCGATGGCAAGTGCTGACGTGAATCCTAACCACTCGCCCATCCCGAACGACGTCGACCCGGCGGAAACCGCCGAATGGCTCGAGTCGCTCGACTATGTGCTCGAAAACAAAGGCCCCGAGCGCGTTAGCGAATTGCTCGCTACGCTCGAAGCGGCGGCTGTTCGTAACGGAGTTGATCTTCCGTTCACGGCAACAACGCCCTACGTCAACACCATCCCGCGCAGCGAACAACCAGCCTACCCGGGTGATCGGGAACTAGAGCGCCGGATCAAGAGCTATGTTCGCTGGAACGCGATGGCTATGGTTACTCGTGCCAATCGCGATCCTTCCGTACCTGGTGGTCATATCAGCACGTTTGCCTCCTCAGCCACCTTGTATGAAGTTGCACTTAACCACTTCATCCGTGGCCGTGGAGAAGATGGCTTCTCGGGCGACCAAGTTTATTACCAAGGTCACGCTGCTCCAGGGATGTATAGCCGTGCTTTTCTTGAAGGACGCCTGAACGAACAGAACCTCGTTAACTTCCGCCGTGAGATGGGCGAAGGTGGTGGTCTTTCAAGTTACCCACACCCTTGGCTGATGCCGGAGTTCTGGGAGTTCCCAACGGTCTCAATGGGTCTCGCGCCGATCATGGCGATCTACCAAGCTCGCTTCAACGAGTACCTCACCGACCGGGGCATTAAAGATTGCTCCGACAAACGTGTTTGGGCATTTCTTGGTGACGGCGAATGCGACGAGCCTGAAACACTCGGCGCCATCACGCTCGCCTCGCGTGAACACCTGGATAACCTAACCTTTGTTATCAACTGTAACCTTCAGCGTCTGGATGGTCCTGTCCGTGGTAACGGCAAGATTATTCAAGAGCTTGAAGGAACGTTCCGCGGCGCAGGTTGGAACGTGGTTAAGGTCGTATGGGGTAGCGATTGGGATCCCTACATTGAAGCTGACCATGATGGCCTGCTCGCTAAGCGAATGATGGAAGTCGTCGACGGTGAGTACCAAAAGTATGTCGTTGCCGGTGGTGACTACATCCGTTCGAAGTTCTTCGGAAAGTACCCAGAGCTACTCGAACGAGTGAAGAATCTCTCCAATAGCAAGCTTGAAAAGATGCAACGTGGTGGTCACGATCCTGAAAAGGTTTACGCTGCCTACGCAAAAGCTTGTGAACGCAATGGCAAGCCTACCGTTGTGATTGCAAAGACAATCAAAGGCTATGGCCTCGGTGAAGCGGGCGAAGGCCGTAACATGACTCACAACAATAAGAAGCTCAATGAAGAGGAACTCCGTGAGTTCCGCACCCGGTTCGGTATTCCGATCTCGGACGAGCGAGTTGCTGAAGCGCCATTCTATCGCCCACCAGAAGATAGCCCTGAAATGCAGTACCTTCGCGAGCGTCGTGAAGTCATGGGTGGATCGGTTCCGGCACGTTCGACAACTCCTGTTACTATGGAAGTGCCAACTCTTGAGGAGTATGGCAAAACGCTCGACAAGCTAGTCAGCAAAGGCCCTGGCAAAGAGATGTCAACCACAATGGGCTTTGTTCGATTGCTAGGTGATCTGCTACGCGATAAGAAGATCGGAAAGCAGATTGTACCTATCGTGCCTGACGAATCCCGAACGTTTGGTATGGAAGGTCTCTTCCGTCAGGTTGGTATCTATGCCCATGCTGGCCAGCTCTACGAGCCTGTCGACGCCGACCAAATTGCTTACTACAAGGAAGCCAAAGATGGTCAGCTACTCGAAGAAGGAATCACCGAAGCAGGTTCGATGAGTTCCTTTAACGCCGCTGGTACCGCATACTCATCGCACGGCGTGAACATGATTCCGATGTTCATCTACTACTCGATGTTTGGCTTCCAGCGTATTGGTGACCTTGTCTGGGCAGCCGCTGACATGCGTGCCAAGGGCTTCATGCTTGGTGGTACTGCTGGTCGAACCACGCTTAACGGCGAAGGCCTTCAGCACCAAGATGGTCACTCACTTGTAAACGCCATCGCGTTCCCAACCGTGCGTGCCTACGATCCTGCTTACGCCTACGAAACGGCAGTGATCATTTTCCACGGCTTGCAAAAGATGTACGTCGAGAATGAAACGTGCATCTACTACATCATGCTCGAAAATGAGAACGTGATGATGCCCGAGATGCCTGCCGGTTGTGAAGAGGGAATCATCAAAGGGATGTATCGCCTCAATAGCCAAGAAACCAACGGCGCGGAACACCGAGTCCAACTCTTCGGCTCCGGTTCAATTCTGCACGGCGTTCTTGATGCCCAGCAGATCCTTGCTGAGAAGTACAACATTGCCTCGGACGTTTGGAGCGTTACCAGCTACAACGAACTACGTCGCGAAGCACAAGAATGCGAACGTTGGAATATGCTTAACCCAACCTCGCCTCGAAAGAAATCGTACTTCGAAGAGCAGCTGGAAGGGACCGATGGACCAGTCATTGCTGCAAGCGATTACTTGCGTTGCCTCGCTGAGCAAGTTTCCGAGTGGTGCCCTAACGGCATGTTCGCGTTGGGTACTGACGGCATGGGCCGTAGCGAAAGCCGCGAAAATCTGCGTCGTCACTTTGAAGTCGATACCGAGTCGGTCGTCATCGCCACGCTTTACAAGCTAATGAAAGATGGCAAGGTAGACTCCTCGGTTGTTGATGGTGCTATCAACGACTTCAATTACGACCGCGATAAAGTGTCGGCGCTATACGCCTAAGCACTGAACGCCAACGATATTCGACGTCTTACAATTTTAAAGTTACACATCTCCGATTGCTTTGCCGTGTGGCATAACAATCAAAAACATAACGGTTCTGATTGAACCATCGAGACAATCATGCCAACTGAAATTAAGCTACCAAGCCTTGGTGAAAATGTTGAATCGGGCGACGTTCTGTCGATCCTTGTCAGTGAAGGTGAAACGGTCACCGCGGACCAAGACCTCCTTGAACTAGAAACTGACAAGGCGACGATGCCTGTTCCAAGCCCTGAAGCGGGAACCATTACCAAGATATTGGTAAGCGAAGGAGATACGGTCGCCGTTGGTGCTGCGATCTTCGAAATCGAAGCCGGCGCTGCCGCACCGGCCCCAGCTGAACCACCTGCTGAACCAGCACCCGCTGCTGAAGCCCCTGCTCCTGCGCCAGAACCAGCCCCAGCTCCGGCAGCTCCAGCTCCGGCAGCTCCGGCTCCAGCACCAGTTGCACAAGCCCCTGCACCAGCGCCCGCTCCGGCGCCAGTCGCACCGGCACCCGCCCCAGCGGCACCGGCACCGGTTGATGTTCCAGGAGATGGACATTCCTCTGCCGCTGCGAGCCCTTCGGTCCGTCGCTTAGCTCGTGAACTCGGCGTCGATCTTCGCTCGGTTCGTCCTTCGGGAAGTGGTGGACGCGTCACGGAAGAAGACGTGCATGCCCATGTCCGCGCTGTTCAAGAACAAGCCCGTGCTGCGGCTCCTACTTCAACTGCTCCTGGAGCTGCCAGCTCCGACGGCGAAGGTGCTGTGCGTGTCGAGAAGATGTCACGCATGCGTCAGACGATCGCCAAGAACATGGTTAACAGCTACACAACGATCCCTCAGCTTACAAACTTTGATGACGTTGATGTTTCCGAGCTCGAAGAGATGCGTCAGCAAAGCAAAGCTGACTACGCTGCACGTGGAATGAAGCTAACGCAAATGCCTTTCTTGATTAAGGCCATCGCAGGAGCCTTGAAACTGCATCCTGTGGTCAATGCTTCGGTTGATATGGATGCCGCCCAGGTCATTTATAAAGAGTATATCAACATTGGTGTTGCCGTTGATACCGACCGAGGATTGACGGTTCCTGTGCTTCGCAATGTTGACCGCATGAGTATTTCGCAAATCACGTCAGAACTTGATCGCTTGGTCACCAAAGCCCGTGAAGGTTCACTATCCATCGACGAGATGCGTGGCGGTACTTTTACCATCAGCAACATGGGTGCTGTTGGCGGAATGTATTCCACTCCGATCATCAATCCACCCGAAGTTGCCATCCTGCTAGTTGGCCGAAGTCGAATGCTTCCGACCGTGGTCGACGGAGCCGTAGAGCCTCGCCTCGTGATGCCATTGTCGCTTACCTACGATCACCGCATCGTCGACGGTGCCGATGCCGCTCGCTTTGTGAATGAGCTCAAAGGTTTCCTTGCTGCACCAGGCCGCCTACTTCTGGCTCCCTGATAAATATCATTTTTTACCAAGATCCGCTCCCCCCTGACGAAGTGCTAACATGGGCGCAATTCTAGGTATGTTAATAATTGGCTTTGCTGCAGGGTGGCTTGCTGCGCTAATCATGGGTGCGGGTAAGGCTGGAATTTTCAGCATGACTTTGATGGGAGTAATCGGCTCCTTTGTCGGAGGCTTTCTGCTGAAATTTATTGGCTTTGAAGCGACCGGGACGATTGCACAACTCATATCCGCCACGCTGGGTGCCATCGTCTCCGTTTGGGCGCTTCGACAGTGGAAATAGACTATTTGCCTGCTAAATCGATGAGCCTTTGAAGCTTCGACCCAACCTTCTCTTTTTTGCATACTAGAATTGTTGTGCATCCCGGATGTCATAGGTTGCGAAGGGTAGCGTGATGATTAAGCAAAACAATCAATCCGATCAAGGAACTAAAGGCAATTCACGTGATCTCTCACGAGAAGTTGTCTTGATGACCCACGGTATTGCTTCGACTCGCTTCTTTTTGTTTCCCCTAGCAAGAAGGATCCAACGGGCAGGCTTCTCGACCAAACTTTATGGTTACCCATCCATCTGGTGGTCAAACGAATCCCATGGCAAGAAACTTGCCGAAGTGATTAACAACCTTGCTGATCGTTACGACCGTGTGCACTTGGTCGTTCACAGTATGGGTGGCATCGTCACTCGCTGTGCTTTGCAGCAACCCATGCCAGAGAACCTCGGCAACATCGTCATGATTGCCCCACCGAACCGAGGTTCGCATGTTGCAACACAATTGACTTGGGTTTACGGCTGGCTTTCACCTACTTTGATTGAGCTGCGTGACACCCCTGACAGCTTCGTGAATCAGCTTGGACCTGTCAGCTCACAACATCGTGTTGGTGTCCTCGAAGCAAGCAACGATAACGTCCTACGAGCTGGTCAGACGAAAGTAGATGGACTAACGGAACATCGAATCGTACGCGGTTGGCATACAGGTGTGCTTTGGACGCGTGAAACAGCAGAGCTGACTCGCAACTTCTTACAGACCGGCTCTTTCGGTCAGCCTGCGACCGCATAGCCCAATCTATTGCTTTAGACCTAGCAGTGGGAAGCAAAGGATCGGAATCACAAGCGAGGCAGCCCCGATCACCCAGCGTGGAGTATCAAGTTCCACCTCATCATCCGATGAAGGTGGATGGTCGACCCCCATCAGGATCACCAAGATAAGCATCGGGGTCCAGACGGCGGCTTGTTCTAGATTGATTACGACATAAGTGATAGCCACAACCAAGAAGCCGCGAGCGAAGGTCAGAGCATCACGTCCAAACAGGCCGTAAATGGTATGCCCTCCGTCAAGCTGACTAATAGGCAACATGTTGAGCCCGGTCACAAGCAGTCCAACCCAACCCGCCATGAAGAAGGCATTCACTTGCGAGATGCCAATCCATTCGGCACGTTGCGGGCCTGCGACTTTCAGTACCTCAGGATGTTGAGCTTCAATCATCCACTTGACCATCAATGGGCTATTCAGCTGAACTTCTCCAGGCAAGGGCTCGGTTCGTAGATCGATCTTACTAACACCAATCCAAAGCAAAGGGATCGCCACAACAAGACCTGCCAAAGGTCCGGCGATACCGATGTCAAAAATCTCACGTCGATTGGCTTTCAGCCCTTCCATACCGATAACGGCGCCCATGGTACCGATCGGGTTAAACGGCACAGGAATGCAAAGGGGATAGCTTGCCGGAATTCGGTGACGCAATGTCATCAAGAAGTGGCCCATCTCATGCGTAAGCAAGATCGCCAGCACGGCCCCCATGTAAGTAAGCCCTTGCTGCCAATTGCCTTTCATGGTTGCAAAGATCTGCGGCCATGTAGCCATGTGTTCTGTAGGACGCCAATCAGCGGCTCCCACAAAAAAGGTACTTAGACAGGTAGCTAAGAACAGAATCAACGGCAATCGAATGCGGCGTTGCTGGGTGGCTACCGTCCCCTCGGCAGAGGATCTTAGATCCGAGGCACGCAATTCACGATCGTCTCCAACCTCTACCGAGAAAGTGCTAGCACTTTTGGGTGAGTTGGATTCGCCAGAGTTTGACTGATTTGAAGGCGTTTCATTCATATTAGGATCGTAGCATGTTGTGACCGATTGGGCACCCGCAGGTGAATGCGAAAGAATCGAGGTTGACCCAACTTGCCAAGATGGAACATCATTATCGCCGCAAACATTACGCAGACCGTTTCGAGTGGCCTGGAGGCAATCATCGGACTGCGAATCAAGTTATCCCAAGTCCCTGCGGACGCCATACCGGCAAAGGAAGGCCAACTATGAAACGAGATCTCAATCTCTTCCGTCAATTGTTGTTTGATATCGAAAGCCAAGGACCCGATTGTGCTCCCAGCGTTTTGCGCGGTGGCGAAATCGATGAACGGGTTCGCTACCATATTCGCCTGTTGATTGATGGCGGCTATCTTTGTGAAGTAGACCGAACGTTAAATGGCGCGACCTGTGTCAGACTGACCAACACGGGACACGAATTGATTGAATTGGCTCAGGACGAAGTTCGTTGGGAAAACGCAAAGGCTGTTGCCTTCGAACAGACAGGTGGCGAATCGCTTACCGTCATTAAAACGATCCTAACCAAGTGGGCTGCCGAAGCAGCTGCGCGAACCGTTTATCGTGATACCCACTACAATTCCCTGCGATACCCTACGGCCTATCGCCCTTACTACCATCGGGTCGAACCTCGCTATCGCCCTCGGGTAGCTGAGTCTCGCTACACCGCGCCTCGCTACTATGACACGCGGGTTGTCCGTTCAGAGCTGCCACGCACCACCGCCGAAGACCTGCGTCTGATTCGTACTCGCCCAGACTATCTGGAACGTTTTGACTGGCGCAGCCGTGCTGACCGTGAACGTTATGGTAGCAGCCTCTATGCTTATGAAACCGTCACAACGGATCCTTACTACGTCGGCCCCGAAGTTGAATACCCACGTCAACGGAGTAGCGAAGTAGGCATCTCACTGCCTATTCACGTTGTCTGATAAGCAATCGTTAAAAACCCATCACAGGAAGGGCCTGGCTCCGAGTTTTCGGAGTCGGGCTCTTTTTTTAATTCAATAGACCTCAATGCTTTTGACGGTGGAACTACTTGTTCCCAGTGCGGCATCGAGACAACGCTTCGAGGCATCAATTAGTTTGACCGCTTCAAAATTAGCAGGAATCAGTGCCACTGAAGAAACCCCGGCATCAATCATGATTTGATATTCAAGATCAAAATCGGTTGCGGTCTCTGAAAGCATGCGTGACAATTCCATACGCTCGATACCTTTGAAAATAAGAGCGATACGCCCTTGGGTGAGAGCTACCCATCGCATCTTTTCGATTTCATCGAAGCGAGGATGTTCTTGAAAGCACTTTGCCCATTGACGCTGAATTTGTTCAACCTCATCCGTGGTAATACCAGAAGCTTGGTCTGCATGGAACTCAAGCGTTGCAAGTGCTAAAGGAGTGCGTGACTTACGGCAAGTGGCCGCCATCCAATCGACCTCCTGAATCAAAACGTCGCGTCCTTGACGTACTGCGCGATGGTGCGGTGGTCGACTTGAGTCGCTACCCGCGTGGGCTTTCTTATTATCGAAACTCTCCTGCGGATCAGAGATGTCCCGATTCAGAAAGTCTTTAACGGCCTGGCTCAACGCTTCTGACTCTTCGAGAAGCTCTTTGCAAAGTTGATCATCTTGATCAAGCTCTTTGCTAGGCGGTTTTACTCCGAACAGCACGCTAGCTCCCTGTTCTGATGCCAAAGAGAGTTGAGTGTGCGCCTGAAATAGCACCTCCCCGTAGTCTTGCTCTCCATCGAGCTCAATCAACATCCCCTCGGCAAGTTGACTGACCATTGGTTGCAACTCTTCAACCAAGGAATTGATCTGTCGTCTTGTTAATTGGCAGTAAGTTCGACCTTCTTCGATCAAAGGAGGTAGCATCTTTAGCCGTTTGAAAACTACTAGCTGGGTTAATAGATCGGCAAGACGAAGCGTTTGAGCCAATGGGGCAATATCCGCATGCTTGCTGAGTGCCAATTGTTCCGGTGTTGTTTGAAGTGATATGGCTTCGACCAGATGCTTGGGCAAACCCCATGACTTGATCAGTTCAGCCGAGAGTTCACGATGATCAAACCCGATGGTTTCGATCTCTTTCCTGCGTAGCAAATCAGTCTGCGAAGGAACCTGATCCGCAGCATCAAGTAAGGAGGTATAGCTGGTACCAAACTGTTGCATCAACACAAGTTGCCCTATGCCCTGCATCAGGCCAGCAAGCTGAGCTTCGTCACTTCCACGCGACCAACCCAACTTTGCGATCAATCGGGCGGCAGCACCACGTGTGATTGTCTCGGTCCAATACCGCTTCAGCACATCGCCCATGATGTTGGTAAACAACTCGTCAGGCAACGCAAAACCAAGGACCAACATCTTCAATGGCAACACACCAAGCAAAGCAATTGCCTGGTTAAGATCGCTCACCTCTCCCTTAAGGCCGTAGAGTGAGCTGTTTACTACTCTCAACAACTTACCTGCGAGCGCAGGGTCACGCTCCAAGCAGGTTCGAATCGCCCGTAGATCGACCTCGTTGGTTTCCGTAAGACGCACAATCTCAAGGGCCACCTCGGGTGGACTGTAGAGCGTTTGTGATTGAGCAAGGATCTGCTCAAGAGGTGATTGATCGGCGTTGGTCATGAAATCAATGAGTGCTAGCACAGAAACCAGGGAGGGATACCATCAAACTTAGCTTATGGTTCACCGATGGCGGCAAGTTTTTACCCGCTATGGCCATTAGAATCGGCACAGATGGACCAATTCCGTGTAGGGAGCGTGGCATCGTTTGGGTACACTAATCGAAGAGTATGCGTACGTTTTCTTCCACCCCAGGTCGCAAGGATGCAACCCCGGTCCGCTTTCATTGATCAACTACCAGCTGGAACCAAGTTAGTTCCTGTCTGGCTCTTTGTCTTCCTCCTTATCTCAGTCTGCTACGAAGCTCAATCGCAAGTGACTGTCGAGAGGCAGCTTGCCGAAGAAGCGACTCTTCATGCAGTTCAGTTTGTGGATGTTGATTACGGCTGGGCCGTTGGTGATCGTGGCACTCTGCTCAGAACGACCGATGGTGGGCGTCGCTGGCAACGAATAACGCTTCCAGTCAGCTGTAGTTTCTATGATATCTCGTTCATCGACAAAGAACGAGGCTGGATCGTTGGAGGTAGAGTTACTGGTTACACACATCGATCCGTAGGCGTGGTTCTTCAGACAGAAGATGGTGGTAAGACATGGCAACAAGCTAACAAAGGCGAAATTGCTAGGCTTCGGCAAGTTCAGTTCTTCAGCCGCAGACGTGGCTACGCGGTTGGAGATAGTACACCACTAAATCCATCGGGACTTTACGAAACCACCGATGGAGGTCGAGGCTGGAACCCACTGGTTAGTAGCGAACCAATCAGCTGGAAGTCGGCAAGTTTTACTTCTGATGGAACGTCAGGAATTTTGGCAAGTTCTCGTGGTATGGTGCGACGATTGTCTGGATCGGAAGCGGTGCCGACTGGATTCCAACCTCGGCTGGAGGGAATCCACGATACAGAATTGATCGACCGATCAAGAGGATGGCTCGTTGGCGATGGAGGTTTACTCCTAACTACCAATGACCAAGGCCGACACTGGCGGTTTCCTCCGAACTCACCTGGCGAGCAATTCACGGAATGGTTCGATTGGTTTGCCATTGAAGCGATTGGATCAGAAATCTGGATCGCCGGTGCCCCAGGCAGTTTGGTACTTTACTCACCTGACCAAGGGATTAGCTGGCATGCACAACCAACCGGCATCACCACCCCGATTCGTGATATTCATTTTGTTGACGGCCAGAATGGTTGGGCGGTCGGAAGTTTTGGAACCATTCTCTCAACAACCAATGGGGGAAAAACCTGGCGACCGCAGCGCGGTGGAAATCGACAAGCAGGCCTGAGTTTATTGACTTCATCGCCCACACAGTTAGCCGCCGAAGTGATTGCTTCACAAACCATTGGCCACGGTTATCGTGGGGTGCTCTATAGCACCAACATGCCAACCGAAACGCTTGGCCATTGCGATCATATTGCCAAGCTCAATGAGGCATCCTTTGCAATGGGATGCAGCGATACCGAATTTGATTGGCGATTCACCTCAACATCAAACGAAGTAGCTGATCTAAAAGTTATCAGCCACGGTATCGCAAAGCACCTACTCACTTATCGTCCGTTGGCTATTCTTACTTCCGAAGATGAGAACGCATCCAATGATCAATTCCGCCGGGCCATTGATCAGGCAATTGAATTAGCACGCACAAATCTACCTACTGAATTGAGGCTTCCCCCCTGGCAACCTAGCTACCGAATTCACGTCCGTGATAACAACAGCCCCATCATTTCTCAAGCTGACCAAAAATTAGCTGGTCGAAAGCTATTCAAAATTCACGATTACCAATCTGAGCTGGGTGATTCTCCATCCAACGTGGCTGACCACACATGGAGTTTTGTGAGTGACCTTCACCATCAATCCCCCTTGGAATATGAATGCCTCTTCACAAGCGAAGCAGTCTACTCCTCAACAACGGCTACACATTCTGACCGTGGTGACTTGCTTGCGAGCCTTGGCGTAGCACGTGATGGCATCGCCCGACTTAAACCAGCCGTCCCCCCAGCGAGCCGACTCGATCAGATGCGACGCCTCGCTCAGAAGCGAAACGAATTTGAACACTTGCTATCGGTCTCAACAAAAAACTCCGATTGGGCGAATCAAGTTATCAACTTGACTGGCGGACTCGATACCGAAGCTGGTGTTAGGCAACTGGCACAACTCGCAGAAGGTTACCGCAAGCTCGGTCGAACCGACCTAGCTGCCGACACTTATTACCTACTTGCGAGACGTTACATCGATCACCCTCGCGCAGAAGGTTCCTTGGTTTGGTTAATTGAGCATTACGCTAGCGCGGAGAATGCCAACTGGTTGCTAACTAAGCAACAGACTACCCCCTTCCAGCAGCGCACGCTGATGAACTTCCCCTCGCTTCAGGCAAAGTCGAAGAAGATGCGCCCTGATGAACCGGAAAACCCGGTCACCCCTGAAGAGTATTGGGACCGATCACTTCGATTGATTGAATATTTGAAAACAGCATTGCCATCCCTTTATGCCGAACCTGAAATCCGCTTTGCTGAACTTGCTATCCTGCGTTCTCAAGGAAAACATCAGGAGGCTGACATTCTCGCCCAGGTTTTATCCAAGCAGACGCTTGAACCGGCTTGGCTCGAGGCGGCAATTACGGAGACTTGGCTTACAAAACGCAAAGAGGGAAAACCACTTAAAACGCCCCCTCCCATGCCGCTAGCACAATCATTTCGAATCAGCAGCCGTCCTTTACTTGATGGCAACCTGGATGAGCCAATCTGGGCACAAACAAAATCGGTTACCCTTTCCGATTCGTCCAATCAGAATGGAACAAGCATTTCATTCGCTCACGATGACGGATTCCTCTTCGTGGCAATCCACGCCCCCAGCTTAGAATCTCCAAGAACAACGATTGATCATTCCACACCACGGCAGCGTGATACAAATCTCGATTCGTACGACCGGGTACAACTTACGATTGATACCGACCGAGACTATCGATCTTCCTATGAACTGATCATTGATAAACGAGGTTGGACTCGTGATCACCTCAACCACCTGCGACAGTGGCAACCCTCTTGGTTTGTAGCAAACGGCCGTGACGGGGCTAGCTGGACTGCAGAACTCGCTATTCCAATCGAAGAGCTTATGCCTGAGCGACCCTCTAGCAGTACGGCTTGGGCGATATCCGTTGAGCGTTCTAAGCCCAATAACCCTTCAAGCGAAAAATGGAATCAACGCTCGGCGAATAAGAGCTCGCCACGTGCGTATGGCATTCTCTTGTTCGACTAACCTATGAGCCGACCTAACGGTTCAGGCCAGGGTAATAGTGACTAGTATCACCATACCGGGCAGTGCGTGAGTAGGGCGAGTTACCCGTTGGAGCAATGTGAGATGCTTGGTTCACACGCTGTTGCATTTGGTTAAGAACTCGTTGCTGTCTAGCGTTGGTCTCTAGCTGTTGCTGCTGAGGAACCACAAACATGTGGTAGTTTGGAATATCAACTGCAGTCTGATCACGATATAGATTCATGTATGGACTAACCGTTGGTTGATTCACGACGGTATTGAATGGCTTTGCCTGGGTGCGATTGACTGGCGTTCTATGTCGTGCCGTCGTGTGAGATGCTTGCTGCACGGGCCCACGTGCCGACTGCCAGGTGTATGATTCAGGCCCCAACAAGATACGAGAGGCATAAGGGTCTTGCCGATTACCACCTACCTGAGCTTCAGCACTTGCCGACAGAGCAAGTAAAGCGGCAAAACAGAGAAGCGAGTAGCGATAGGCCATGACAAGACTCCAAGCGATTAGGTTTCGTAGATCGCAAACCGACCTTCCCTTACCTAATCGTCACACGCCTCAAACCCAATGAGCCATTCTAGGCAGAATTGAATCTCAAAGTTCATTTAGCTGCTAGCAGCGACTGCAGAAGTCCTTTCGTCGAATCGAGGTCATTCGATTTGAGCCGTTCCAGGACGTCATCCAGTGTTTCATATTGTGAAGCAAGAAGCGGGATCGCTTCGTCCTGCTCTGGTTTGGATGGAACGAGCTTCTCGACGATCTGATCTAACAAGACCTGAATCCCCTCACCGGTTACGGCACTGGTTGCAATGGCATCCGCGGGTGAAGCCAATTCTTTAGTAAGGTCTGATTTGTTGACAACACGAATCAGTGGCTTGTTGTTAGCTTCCGAGGGAAGTTGCCAATCGGCATGATTGTGATCATTCACTGCGATAATTAGATCGGCAGTCTCAATCATTTGCTTAGTAATTGCAATCCCGGCGGATTCGATGGCGTCTGTCGAATCACGCAAACCAGCCGTATCAAACAATTGCACAGGCCAACCTTTGATTGCTGTTATGGCTGAAACCGCATCACGAGTTGTGCCGGGCATGTCGTAAACGATCGCTCTTTCATATCCAACGAGCGCGTTGATCAAGCTACTCTTGCCCACGTTAGGGGGCCCTGCCAACAACACATGCCATGGCTGAATGAGATGCTCGCTTAGTCGCTTCCATGAAACGAGTCGTTTGAGCTCCCCAAGGGCAGTTTTTGGGTCTTCTTCTACGAGTTTGATTACTTGTTGTAATTTTCTCGTGAAGGCTCCCTTAGCTTGATCCAAAAGGATCGCAGCAGTCCGTTCCGTCGTTGCCTTCGTTAACAAATTCCAAGCTTCAGCTTCGATGCTCTGATTTCGGCTTTGAATGGATTCAGCCTCAATCTGTTTGGCACCGATTTGACTTAAGCTCTCAAGAATCGCCGTGCTTGCCGAGATGCCACCGTGGCAGTGAATTTCAACTTCATCTTCAGCAGTTCGAATCGCTACCAACTCTTCTCCGGTAGCTCCGTTCCATCGGCCAAATCGGATTTGATTGAGAGAACTCTCCCGAAACGGCTTGTAGGGTGTATGAAAACAACGATCAACAAGCTCAACCGAGTCAGCACCTGTTACTCTGACTACCGCAATGGCACCTCGTCCATGTGCTGTTAGTACCGATGCCATGGTTTTCGTATTGCTCATAGCTACTTACCAACAAGCTGCTGTGCAGCCAACACAATGCCCGACAAAGTTAGATCTTCAACATGTCTAACCGTATAGTCGGGTCCGCCTATCAATTTGGCGATCGACGGCGCTGCTCCGCCCGTTAGGAAAACTTGCGGTGCGACAGTCAATCGGTCACGCTGCCGATCAATGAGTTCACGAATCGACCCGACGGCGCCCCAAAAAATTCCGGCCAAGATTGCCGGTTCGGTTGACCGCCCAACCGCATCTGGTGCTACGTCCAATTCGTGGATATCCGCACAAGGCAGTGCGTCGGTTCGTTCAGCTAACGACGTGGCTGCTAGACGAGGCCCAGGCAAAATGGCTCCCCCCTCAAACTCACCAGCAGCGTTCACCAGGTCAACCGTTATCGCCGTACCAACGTCGATAACAATCACCGGCGTGTTGGGTTTACGCAGCGCGACTGCCGCTACAGCTGCGGCTGCGCGGTCAGCTCCAAGTCGCTCTTGATAATCGACCAAGAGCTTAATTGGAAAAGACTTTGTCGGAATGACCAACGTATCTATCGATTGATCAAGTGAATCGGCAAGTTGAACCAATCGGTCAGTAATAGGTTTGCTAACACTTGCAATGGCTAAGTGAGTCTTCTCCGTTAACGATTGGGAAAGCAATTCAGCTAAAGCACCTGATTCAAAATCTTCAATCGAACCTGATAAGGATTCAATAGGTTCAGGTATCACAGGCGCGGCTATCGGCAGCACCCCTGCTTGCGCACTCGACAGGCACCCGCTGGGCGTAGCAAACCGTCCCGCTTTAAGACGAGTGTTTCCAACATCGATGGCGAATATCTCTTCTGACATGACAAAAAAATAACATAGACCGGCTTGTGATGGCAGGTGGAAGCGAAAAGTGCCCTATTTTACGCTGGTTTTACGCCCCTTGGTCGCTGTTAGTTTCCCCGTTCGAGCGGTATACTAAACGATTGCGCTTCCGATGCTTGGGCTCTTCTAGGGAGTCGCGTCTTGCAGTTGCTCTCATTTCATCTTCGAACAGCCAACTCGATACCCTGAATGACTGTCACGGATTCCCAGATCGAACGCTCCAGCCCTCCCACTGAGGGGAAGACGAAGTTCGAGTCTGCTATCCGAATTCGCGGCGCTCGTGAACATAACCTCAAAGAGGTTGACGTTGATCTACCACGCAACCAACTGGTTGTCATCACTGGCGTCAGTGGCAGCGGAAAAAGTTCACTTGCTTTTGACACATTGCTTGCCGAAGGGCAAAGACAGTACATCGATTCGCTAAGTGTCTACGCGCGTCAGTTTTTTGATCAGCGACAGCGTCCCGATGTAGAACGAATCGAAGGCCTCCAGCCCGCGATCGCCATCGATCAAAGCCAAGGGAGTCATAGCCCTCGCAGTACAGTCGGTACTGTCACAGAGATTGCTGATTACCTCCGTCTGCTTTATGCCCGTGCTGGTAACGTGGCTTGCCCTGAGTGCGGGGAGCCGATCTCACAACAATCACCAGAAGAGATTGAACAGGTCATACTCGACTTGCCATTCGATTCGCGCGCGATGTTACTCGCACCACTCGTGCTTGGTCGAAAAGGAAAGCATACCGATACCATCGAACAAGCACGCCAAGCGGGCTTTGTTCGGATGCGGCTTGATGGTCTTACCTATCCGATTGAAGACCTCCCTGAATTAAAACCGCAGAAAGTTCACGACCTTGAAGCAGTGGTCGACCGCTTGGTGATACGCGAAGGGATTGAAGAGCGTGTGCGCGAGTCGGTTCGTCTTGCTCTAAAGCATGGCGATGGCGTCGTTCAAGTCGTCTACCAAACACGGGAAGATAAAGAAAAGAACGCTAGTAACGGCTCAGCAAGTAACGGAGCCGCTGCCTACAACGAAGCGAATGGATGGAACGAAAGGCTTTTTAACACCCGTTATTCCTGCCCAACCTGCAAGATTGGCATCGCGGAAGTTGAAGCCCGTACCTTTAGCTTTAACAGCCCCTATGGTGCGTGCCCTGCTTGTGACGGAATGGGTGAGATCGAAGGATTCGATCCCGAACTCGTCCTGCCTGACTTATCAAAGTCGATCTCTGAGGGAGCGATTTCTCCTTGGCGAGAAATCACCACCGCCAGCCGCAAGAAACGCTTTACGACGATTGAGCCTTGGCTTACCCAACTAAAAGTGGATATCGATAAGCCATTATCCGATTGGCCCGCCAAGGCAGTCCAAACTTTCTTAACCGGTGACAGCAAGAATTTCTTCGGGCTACTTTTGCTTCTAGAAGAAGAATTCAGCTCAACAAAGCAAGAAAAAGTAATCGACCGCTTACAGCCCTATCGTGGTAAGGTCATCTGTCCTGACTGCGAGGGATCACGCTTGCGTCCCGAGGCTCGCAGCTGCCAAATCAACGACTTGGCAATTCACGAAGTGACCGCCAAGAGCGTCAGCAACGCAAGTGATTGGTTTGCTGATATCACACAGAGGATGAGTGAAGTCTTTGCGGATGATCGACAGGTCGTTGCCGAACCGTTGCTATCGGAAATCAATCGACGTCTTTCTTTTCTTCGTAAATCAGGCGTCGGCTATTTGTCCTTAGACCGTGCCGCTTCAACACTCTCGGGTGGTGAGCTGCAACGGGTCCGCTTGGCAACGGGCATTGGTAGTGGCTTGGTTGGCGTCATGTACTTGCTAGACGAACCATCTATTGGCCTTCACCCCCGTGATAATGATCGACTTATCAGCGCGCTGCGGGATCTCCAACAGCAAGGCAATACGGTCATTGTTGTTGAACATGACGAAGCGTTAATGCAATCCGCGGATTGGCTGGTAGATGTTGGCCCAAGGGCTGGCGCCTTGGGTGGAGAGATCGTCTCCGAAGGTTCACCAGAAGAAGTTGCCAAGGATGAAAATTCTATCACCGGCCAATACCTGTCCGGCAAACTTCGAATCGAGACTCCTAAGAAACGACGCTTATCGCCAACCAAGGCTAAGCCGTCAGACAAAGCGATTCTCGATCCTCCCAAGCCATTGCTATCACTTACAGGTGCAACGCTACACAATCTAAAAGGTGACCCACTAAAAATCCCGCTCGGCAAACTCGTCGGCGTGACTGGCGTTAGTGGCAGCGGGAAGACTTCGCTAGTGGTTGGCACGCTGGCACGGGCTTTAGCACGCGATCTCAACGGAGCTGCCGCTAAGCCAGGACCCTATGAGAAAATGGCGGGGCTCGAGGCAATTGATCGGTTTGTCCAGGTTGACCAATCCCCCATTGGCCGATCACCACGCAGCAATGCTGCCACCTACACCGGTGTGTTTGACGAAGTCCGAAAACTCTTTGCCAAGACAAAACTTGCCCGCCAACGTGGCTACAAGATTGGTCGTTTCAGCTTCAACGTAAAAGGTGGCCGATGCGAAGAGTGCCAGGGCCAAGGTCAGAAGAAGATCGAGATGAACTTCCTGCCTGACCTGTACGTCACGTGCGATACCTGCGCTGGTAAACGTTTCAATCGTCAAACCCTTTCGGTCTTGTACAAAGGCCATTCAATCGCCGATGTACTCGAAATGCCGATCGATTCCGCTTTGGAATTGATGGCGGATGTGCCAAGTATTCAACCGACTCTCGAAGCTCTTTCTGCAGTTGGTCTTGGCTATTTATCGCTTGGTCAGCCATCGAACACGCTTTCCGGTGGTGAAGCACAACGGATCAAGCTTGCCTCGGAGCTTGGTTCTCAGTCGGCAGGACGGTCGATCAAAGCAACGCATACGCTTTATTTACTGGATGAACCAACAACCGGCCTGCATGCCGACGACGTGAAGCGTCTGCTTGGTGTGCTAAATCGCTTAGTTGACTCGGGCAACACGGTTGTCGTAATTGAACATCACCTCGATGTGATGCGCTGTGCTGATTGGCTGATTGATCTTGGCCCAACGGGTGGACAAGAAGGTGGCCACATCATTGCCGCTGGTTCGCCAGAACATTTAGCCACTGTCGAAGCTAGCCATACCGGCAAATGGCTGGCAGATGCGTTAGGCTAATTCTTGCAAGCACTCTCCAAGAGCTTTATAGAAAGCTTTTTTCGAATGCGACTCTCACTGCATGAATCTGAGGTTGCAAGAATCTCTTGCTAGCACACGCATGGATTTTTTTCCTGAGATTGTCAAATCGCCATTGATGCAAATCGCTTAGCTCCGTATTCTCCCGCCACACGAGTCGGTTGTTTGATTCACGGATGAGCCAAACGCCAACACCACGGAACGATCTTTTTTAACTTCTTACCTAAGAGCTTGAAGAAGAACGATCCGCGTGGAGAGAACCTCGGTTCTCGACTTGCGGTCGCGACGACACGGATGTCTCCTTCCGCTTCGTACAAAATTGACGCCTTCATCTTACCTCCCCCCCCGGTTCGATGATCCTGCGTCCAATCGCTCCCGGAAAAGATCCTACGTCCTCTGCCCCCCTGGGACGTGTGCTTTTCTGGGGGCTTTTTTTATGCGCCAAGGTCACAACACATTTCATGAGTGCTAGCAACTTGCATGACAAGCAGCTATCGCTGCGGTTCGCGTTGTTGTAAACGTCTGCTCCGGTTAGACTCTTCCCTTACGAAACAAGCAGCTCCCTATTACCCATGTTTGTCACGGGATGACATCCAACACCGAGTTGCATCACACAACTTTAGGCAACGTCAAGGAAGACGCGCCATGGCTCTTCGTGCAGAAGCATTCGAACAACAACCGATCATGACCCGTGGCGAAAAACTGTCTGCCGCTCGGGAAGTCCTGCAACGGGAAGCGTTGGCCCTATGGCGGGCATCGCAACAGCTCGGTTTTGAGTTTACCGAAGCGCTGGAATTGATCGATAACTGCCAAGGTGCCGTGATCGTCACCGGCATGGGCAAAGCAGGTCTGATCGGTCAAAAGATCGCCGCCACGATGGCCTCGACCGGAACGACAAGCCACTTCCTGCATCCGGCTGAAGCCTTTCATGGGGATCTCGGCCGAGTCAAAGAAGGTGACGTTGTACTGATGCTCTCCCAAAGTGGCGAAACGGGAGAAGTTGTTCAGTTACTGCCAAGTCTTCGAGAAATGAACGTCCCCGTCATTGCCATTACCGCTCGCGAGACGAGCACCGTAGGTCGCGCTGCAAGCGTCGTACTACCACTCGGTCAGATGGACGAAGCGTGCTGGCTTGGCTTAGCACCTAGCACAACAACCACGGCGATGATCGCTCTTGGCGATGCTCTGGCACTAGTGCAAAGCAAATCACGTGGCTTCCAAGCAGAAGACTTTGCCAAGTACCATCCTGGCGGATCGCTTGGTCGTAAACTGGCACGCGTTGATGATGCCATGCGTCCTCTGAATGAGTGTCGTGTTGCAATGCAAACGGAAACGGTCCGGAACGTCATTGTCGGTTGCGGTAAACCTGGCCGCCGCACGGGCGCGGTAATGCTAGTTGACGAACAGGGTAAGCT
Source organism: Botrimarina sp. (assembly GCA_965263145.1). GTDB lineage: Bacteria > Planctomycetota > Planctomycetia > Pirellulales > Lacipirellulaceae > CAYGQU01. Next base: position 2,760,350 of record OZ253585.1, on the reverse strand, counting down.
CACAGGTCTGTTTACCGACAGTGACCTTGCCCGTCTGTTTGAACATCGTGATGAATCGGCTTTGGATCAGCCTATTGAAGAACTGATGGTAGCCAATCCAACAACGATTACGCATGGCGCCCGCATGAGCGAAGCGGTAGATTTGCTTGCCAATCGAAAGTTCAGCGAGTTGCCAGTTGTTGACCAACAAGGCTATCCCCTTGGCTTGGTCGACGTGACCGATGTCGTATCCATGAAACAGACCTCAACGTCTAAGGAGGATGAGATCGATCGACCAACCGTCCGTCTCTTCAATGACGAAGAGGGACGTACAGCTAGCTGATCCTTTATTTAGCAATCATTTCATTGAAAGCAACATCTGTGCTTACCGCGGAACAATCAACACCGATCAAGCTGCTGCTGTCCGACGTTGATGGCGTCATGACGGATGGGGGACTTACGTTCGATTCAGCTGGCGTTGAGTCGAAAACCTTTAGCGTCCGTGATGGGCTTGGTATTCGGCTTTGGCAACAATTTGGCGGCAAGTTTGGAATCGTAACAGGGCGTATATCAAACATTGTCGAACGTCGTGCTGAAGAGCTTGACGTTGCCATCATCAAGCAAGGGATCGGAGAAAAGCTCTCAGTCGTGAAACAGATAGCCGAAGAGAACGAGCTATCGATGGATGCAATCGCTTATATCGGTGACGACCTGCCCGATTTACCTGTGATTCAAGCCGTTGGTCTTGGTGTCGCTGTAGCCGATGCTGCTGAGGAAGTCCGGCAGGGAGCGAATTGGATAACCACGACACCAGGAGGCCGCGGGGCTGTCCGTGAACTGGTCGAAGCTCTGCTAAAAACCTCAGGACGATGGTCCTCAGCCACACCAACCGCACACTAGTAGAGGCACCTTCCAAATGTTTCGACGCATCAGCCTTGCTGGCATCGCCTTGGTAGCAACGATGGTTGCCTACTGGGCGTATGACTTTGCGCTGGTGCCTTTGCTGACACCCACGCCGGTCGCCCATCAATCGACCGATATTGGTGAAGAGAGTTGGAAAAATGGACGAGCCCCTTTGCTTCGTTATCAAAAGCTTCTCTCGCATTACTTCCCTGCTGACCATTGGTCACTGACCGGTACGCCTAAGATCATTGAAAATGGTCAGGTCATGCTTGTCTTGCATGATTACAAACCGGATGATCGCGGCGGAGTGGAGCTAAGCAGCTGTGCGATCATTGGCTTCCCCACACCTCGTGTTCCTGGATCGACTCCCCCGAACGATGCAATCATCGTCGAAGCACCGGCAGGGGCAAAGCTACAATTCGACGAGAACTTTCGACCAACGCGAGGACAGATTGGTCGGCTAGTAGCAGGCTACTTCCCAGGGCAATTGGTTATCCGCAGCCAAATGAACAAGCCGACGCCAGATGATGATCTCTATGTCAGCACTCGGGATCTACGTCTGAAAGAAACCCTGATCTTTACGGACTCTCCATGTGAGTTCCGTTTGGGTCCTCATAGTGGATCAGGCCGTCAGCTTGAAATTCGTCTGTTGCGTGAAGAACAACTCAGCCCAGGACAGTCAGGGCTTGCGATTGCAGGAATCGTTTCACTGGAAATCCGAACCGAAGTTCAAGCTTCCATCGCTTTGCCTGAAGAGATGGCATCCTTTGATGGCAATCTTCTTGGTAGCCCACAGCAAGATCGTGTCGCTGTACGAAACATTCCTGGGCGTGGGCCCGTGCAGCTTACTTCAGCGGATGATAAAGCTCGACAAATCGACATCCGTAGCGATGGCCCCTTTCGGTTTGATTTCACACGATTTGTCGCCTCGTTCCAAGAGAATGTACAAGCGGTTATGCAACGGGCCGAAGGGCCGAGTGATACGCTTATCGGCAGAGAACTTCTTTTTCACTTTGCAGATAAACAAGGAGCACCGCTTGAGTTGAATCCAGCCGATGAGCCTGAGCTAGCGAAGCGGCAAGGTGAAGTACTTGGTAATTTAGCACCTTATCTAGTCGAAGCGGTAGGAAATCCTGTTCGACTGGACTCACCAGCAACCCAATCCGCGGTGCGTGGCAGGAAAATTCAAGCGTGGATCGGTGATCGACGATTACGAATTTCCGGATCGCCAGCGACTATAGCCAACGGCATGAACGAGGCCCAAGCAGGTTGGATCGACTATCAAGCTCCACCGGAGGATGCTCTTTCGCCGATTGGAAACATGACCATGTCAGGTCCTGGCTGGTTGCGAATCACACCTCAAGAAGATCAACCGGAACGGGTGATTGAAACGCGTTGGAAACGAGTTGATGGCTCGGCACCGGCAGTGGTTCTCAACCGAGATCATGCAGGACAGCCAATCTTAACAGTAAATGGCAGACCAACGGTCGCCTCGTCGAATCTTGGCCGAATGGAAGCGGACAGTCTTCGCATTCAATTCCGTGAAGTTGCTCCCGATGGAGAAGGACCAGCGGTTGAACTACGCAAGGCTGACATCAATGGTGAAGGCCTTGCGGTTATCCCAGAACGAGTCGATGCCAACGGGGCAGTCGACTTCCGTGGCCGTGAACTAATTGGCCGGACCAATAGTCTGGTGGCTTGGTTTCGCCCTATGGATCAACGTTTAGGAAGTAATCAACTCGCTGATGCACCGAATCAATTAACCAGTAGCAACACAACGACTGCTGCGATCCCTAGACAACAAAACTCTATTGTTTCCAATCAGCAATACAATTCGAAATCCAAACGTCAGTACGTACTTTCCGCCGAACACCTGCAATTGGATGTCGGTCTGTTCGGCCGGCGTGCTGAACCAACTGGCTTGCTCTGCTCCGGTAGTGTTCTTTTTGAAGAGAAACCGACAACGTCGACAATGGAAACTCCCTTAAGAGTCGCAGGTCAGCAGTTGCGTGTGGATGGCCTACACGAAGAGGGAATCCGTCTAACGGTGGCAGGCACGGCTGATGGCCAGCAGGCGAGCACCAATAGCACGGGAATTGATCGCCCTGGACTTGCGCAAATTACTGGCAAGGGAATACGTCTTTGGGCCAAACAATTGCATGCCGATCAGCTTCGTAATCGGATGTGGATTGATGGGCCGGGAGATGCTCGCTTTGATCTCAGTCAAAGTCGAAAACCCAAGGGTCTGACTTCGCTCCAGGGCGAAGCGACGGTCCGGTGGACCGGCGGTTTGCAATTCAATGGCAAAGAAATTGAGTTACGAGGTGAAGTCTTCGCCGAAACAGCTGAAGGGTGGCTTCGTTGTGATCGATTAGCGGCTAGACTGAGTCAGCCAATCAATCTGAATAGCGGTTCGAGCGAAAATTCAGGAGAAGTCGATATCGCCGAGGTTGAATGCTTTGGCGGGGTAACGATTGATCATCGCTCAACTGATACTGTTGGTCAGCGCTCACACGAACGGGCAAAGCTCAAGACCTTAAAAATCAACCAATCGACAGGCGAAATCTCGGGGCATGGCCCAGGTTGGGTCCGATCAGTGCATCTCGGAAATCAAGGCTTCTCTCAATTCAGCGGTCAGCAACCAAGCATGCCACAAGCTCCCACGTCGGACGCTAAACTAAGTTATCTACGTCTGAATTTCCAACGCGGTATTAGTGGTAACATTCATTCACGTTCTCTTCGCTTCCACGAACGAATCCGAGGGGTCTATGGTCCCGTGCTTGCCTGGGATCAAGAGTTGCCTTTGAACTCGCCCCAAGCTTTGCCGCGTGACGTGGTGTTGATCGAGTGTGATGAACTTCGAGTCCACGAAGACCCTGGCGCACGCTTCAGTGCTCCTAGACAACAAAATGGCACTCGTTCACTTGGACCTGTTGAGCTTCAAGCACTTGGCAACGTCCGCTTGGAAGGCTCGTCAGGGGAAGAGAAGGTTACCAAGTTTACTGCCGAGGCAACCTCGGCCAGCTATACGCAGCTGAAAGAGCTTTTTGTCCTGCAAGGAAATGCTCAGCGCGGTGTTAGCATCTGGGTACAGAACGATCCCAATCGTCCGCCTGCTCGAAGTGTTGCGGGCAAGATCACTTATGACCTTCGCCAAGGTAAGGTGACAAAGGTTGAAGATATTCGCTCGGTAGATTACCGAACAGCCCAGCCGCTTGGTCAGCCTTTCAACCGTCCAACGCGTTAAAACTGTTTCTCTCACTCAGGAAGCGAGCCTTCGTTAACCGATGGCAAATCGCCTGTTAACGACTCTAAGAATGCAACTAGGTCTGATTTCTCTTGATCAGTAAGCTTAAGCGGTTCTATATGCTCGCTAAGTTGTGGATTGGCATGCCCACCTTTGACATACCATTCAACCACCTCCGTTAGTGAAGCAATCGAACCATCGTGCATGTAAGGTGCCGTCAGGGCGACGTTGCGAAGCGTCGGCGTTTTGAATGCGCCATGATCTTCTTGATCCTTGGTAACTTCAATTCGGCCAACATCGTGATTACTCTCACGGTCTAAACCGATACCGATGTTGTGAAACTCTTCATCCGTAAAATTTGATCCAGCATGACAAGTCGTACAGTTTAGTCGGCCACCATAGAAAAGCTTACCACCTCGTTTCGCAGCGGGAGAAATCGAGTGAGTAGCGACATTCATTAAGAGTCGGTCATAGGTTTCAGCCAAGTCGGGATCTTCTTCTTTGAGCAATTCTCGATCCGCAAGGTCTTCACTATACGCATCTTGGAAAGATCGTAACCTAGCGTAGTAATCCCAAGGCGAGGTGCCTGAAACCAGCGTTCGCTCAAAGGTCGCTAAGGCTTTGCCAACCGTTTCGATGGTAAGCCCTTCATCGAAGAGCTTCTCAAACTGCATTTGGTAGCCAGGCACCTTAGCTAATCGAGCTACCGTTTCTTCATGGGTAAACCCCATCTCAATAGGATTTTCGATTGGTCCGATTGCTTGCTCTTCAAGCGAAGCCGCACGCCCATCATGGAACTGAGCAGATGAAAAAAGTCGATTGATGGTCGTGGGTGAATTGCGGTGACCTACTTGGTCATCGATTCCGATGGCCGTTGCTCGGGCATCCGTATAACTGTTAGCAGGTTGATGGCAAGAGGCGCAGCTAATCGTTTCATCACGCGAGAGGCGTTTATCAAAGAAGAGTTGTCGTCCGAGCTCAATCTTCGCCCGCGTCATTGGGTTCTCTTCGAGACCAACGATCAACGAGTTCCCACTGTACTGTCCGCGAGGCGGAATGGGGCGTAATGGCTGATGATTATCCGCGTCGGCTAACCAACGACGCAATTCATCCAAAGTCACTCGGTCCGCATCCGCAATACCTGCTGTCAGGCTAGGATCACCAAGCTGAACATCCTCTAACTCCTGCGCAGCTGCCAGCTTCCAAGCAAGGCCTGGAAGCAAGAGCAGCAACACAATTGTTGGTCGAATAGTCATTTAATTCATTGCGAATTAAAGCAACCCTTTAATCGCTGACAAGGCAGCGTCGTAATCTGGTTCATCGGTAACTTCACCAACGTATTCAACGTGCACAAGATTACCTTCTGCATCTAATACGAATGCAGCGCGGCAAAGGATCTTGAGTTCTTCGATCAAAGTCCCAAAGGCATTGCCGAATGAACGCTCTTGGTAATCGCTGGCCACGCGAATGTTGGTGATCGACTCAGCACCGCAGAAGCGGTTCATGGCAAACGGAAGGTCAAGACTGACCGTAACCGCATTGATCGAATCACCCATATCGGCAAGTGATTCGTTGAACTTCTTCGTCTGGATAGCACATACGCCTGTATCAAGCGAAGGGACAACGCTGAGCAGGGTTGGCTTTCCCTTTAGGTCTGCAAGCGAGAGCGACTGCATACCATCTTGGAAAAAGTGGAGCGTAAAATCAGGGGCAGCTTGGCCAGCGGCAACCGCCTCGCCAGCCAGAGTCATCGGATTGCCTTTGAAGGTAATTGCACCGCTTCGTGACATCTTAGTAACCTCAGGGTATGACAGTTTGATTGGAAACAAAAACAGGGCCGAATGACGCGAAGATGGCGTCAATCGACCCTATTGAGTATTCCTGATCTTGCCCATCAGACAAGATGGTGATTTGTCACAGCCCTTAGATTCTAAGAATCTATCGTTTCATTGTGCTCCGAGCGGTTGGACGACCATGACGTGCGGTACGGGTTGGCCCCGATTCGGATCGTGCCGTTTTGGTCGGTTCCTTGGCTGGCTTCCTTGCGACCGAGGTCTTCGCCGGCTTGTTGACCACACCGCCGTGGGAAACAAACAGCTCGGTGTAACGGCTGCTCTCTGACTTATTGCCGAGCGAGCTGTACATCATGCGAAGGTTGCCATAAGGAACTTTTAGGTTCGACTTTGGCATGACACCAGCATTCGCGGCGTCAAGCATTTGCTGGGCACCCGATTCGGTCAGCTCAAGAGCAAGATCTTTCTCTCCAACTTCCCAGTAAGAAACCGCCATGCTGACGAACCTTTCACCTTGGTTTCGATCAACGCGGAAATCGCTCTCAGGCTTACCTTTGGAAAGAATCGGACGCGATTTGTTGTACCAAGCAACCGCCTCTTCATGATCACTGAAGTGTACCGCATTGATGGCACCGATGTAAAAGTAAAGCTCGCCAACAACCTGTTCAGCCATTGGATGCGATGTGCGAGGTTCTGCTCCAGCGGACAGGGCATCAATTGCTTTGCTGCCCTGATCAATCGCTTCTTGTTTATTGCCGCGTGCATGTTCAATTCGAACCGCATACTGATGTGCAACACCTAGATCCCATTCAATTTTTGAAAGGAACAAGGGGTCGGTTACTTCATCGCGAAGCAGTCTTGCTGTAGCTTCGGCTTCTTCGATCCAAGGTTTCGGATCAAGAGCTGGACGCAGTTCAGCAAGAGCACCCAACGCTTCGCGTGCAACTAGCAAGCGAAGTTCAAGTCCACCGCCATCGTTGCTGATGCGTTCCTCCGCTAGGCCAGAAGCACGGCCAATCCACTGGGCGACCGTCTCGGTCTTTTCTGGATAATCACGTTCTGCAATACGGTTTGCGATTGCCAAGTGTGCATCAATCAGAAGATCTTTTGCTGCACGTCGTTCGATGTCATCGCTACTGGTTGCTAGTTTATCAGCAAGCGTAATCGCCGAGTTATGGAATCCAATCGCTTTGTCAGCAATGGATGAGTCTCCAATAGCTGCCAACAAGCCTAGATTGTGGAATGCCTCAGCACGCACTAAATCAGAAGCCGTTTCATCGATTACTTTACGAGTCTTCAAGACCGCTTCGTCATGCTTATTCAGGTCTGCCAGGCATTGAGCCCAAAGTAACAAGTGAGCGTGGTTGCTAGGATCCAGTCGAACCGCCTCGGCTGCTGCGAGTTCAGCATCCTCGGCTTGACCCGTTAGACGAAGCGTTTTTCCTTTAAGCCAGTGAGCATGGGCGTTGTTGGCATCAATTGAAATGGAACGCTCTAGGTCGTCCAGATTCTTGCTGCATTGCGTGGGTCCACGCTGCTCCGCACGCATAGCAAAGGCATGTGAATCAAGGGTTTGCAACACCAAGTGAGTTACCTTGCTTGCTCCGGGAGCAGTGCCAGATTCGGTGAGCATGGTGAGCCCCTTCTCCGGAACCGTCACAGCAAGCATGTCGCCTGACTCGTTATCGATCACTTCAACGTTTTCGAAATCTTCCAAGCTGAGCGTTTCTACTAAACTCTCAATCGTGGAAGGGGTTGATAAAGTTACGCGAACCACTTGAACGAGCTCATCTTCGACAAGGGTCTCGACGTTAGCAAACGGTTCAATATCGTACTGAAGAACTTCGCCACGTTGTAGCTTGGATTCGCCATCGATATAGAAACGGGTGGCCGGATCCCCCCACTCAGTAAGCAGTTCGTCAAGCGTAGTTAGACCAGCTTGAACGCCATGGAATCGCGATTGATCAGGATCAACTTTGGCTGATTTTGCTTTGTTGCTCGGCAAGCTGGCAACGTGCTCAACCGAACGAACGTCATTAACGGACAATGGCTCGGCAAGCTCGGGCTCGTATTCGGAGACCTGTGAGATAGGCTCAAGCAGTGGAACTCGTTTCATGCTTTCGGCTTCATCTTCGCTTGCAAGACGAGAGGAAACCAATACCGAGTCGAGTTGTATGTCGTCACAAACAACCACCTGGACATCAGATGATAGTTCTACGGCAAAGGCAGGCATGGCAGCCAATCCGAGGCCCATTCCTAAGGCAGTGTTTTTTAGGTTGCGATAGATGCGAGTTGACATGACGTCCTCCGTGACCTTCTGCTAACAAGCTGATCGTGACATCCTTGTCGACGATAATTTCGAGCTTGCCCCCTCGGGTTAGCATGCGACCGGCCCCTCTTGCGCATAGCGGCACATAACGGGCCTCGTTCTGGTGATCGGCAGGCAACCACACGTGGGTCCAGCCCAAACGTCAGAATCTACGCAAGAGGGCGAAGCGACCTGAATCGCCTCGCCCTAAAATGCAATCTAATGCGTTAAATTGCTAGCGTTGATATCGCGCTAGCCACGACGGCGTGCGCCGCACAATCCGCTTGCCGCCAGCATAAGCAAGGTGGCACTGCTTGGTTCAGGAATCGACGTGGCATTGGATAGCGAGCTGGAAGTTGCAGCCGCCACGGGAACACCAGTAACGATTTGTTGGTTGATCAACAAGTAGTCATCTAGGTCAACGTCGCCATCCAAGTCAGCATCACCTTGAATTGCTGATGCTCCGCTAAGGATCCCAACATGAGAACTCCAAACTGAGATGTCATTTGCATCAACAACTCCATCACCATTGAAGTCAGCGCCTACAACAACTGATTCAACAACCTCAAGTCGAACCTCGTCAGCAATAGTGTCATAAACAATGTCCCAATGAAGATTACCTGAGAGTTCAGGTAGATCGAGATTCGTAAACTGACTTTCAGGATCAAGCTCACCAGCTTCAATCAGTGTCATTGACATGCCAGCTGAAGGAGCAATCGCGGTTGGAATCGTAACATTACCACTTTCGATGCGAACATCTCCTGCAACTATAATTGCAGCCGAATCGTTAAATGAGAACCCACTATCTAGTTCAATGGTCCCCCCGGCGATGGTAAAATCACCCAAGAAATTTGCAACCGATTCATTTGGACCAACAACAATCGTTCCCTCGTTTTCAACATTGTCTGTAAAGGTGACCGATGTGCTATCACCACTAACGAGAATGACACCAGGAAGAATGAGCTGCCCATTAGTTGCGGTCAAGCTAATATCAGGAGTAAGTGCATCACCGTCATGGTCAAATGGCAGGGAATTCAAGACCGTATCAGCTGAAGGATCGTAGTCAATGCGTGCGTTAAGAACTCTACCGATAACGATGTTATCACCGCCAGTAAATGCTAAGACACCTGTGTTGAAAAGATTACTACTAAAATCAAGTGTACCGCCATTTGAGGTAATTGTTCCAACTGCTGAATCTGCAAGTTGTGAACCCGATCCCATAAATGCCGAGGATGGATCTCCAGCAATTGGGGCTGGATTTACAGAAAAAGGATCCGAGGTATCAACCGAAGCAAAGCGACCGTTGATGAAAGCTTGAGCTCGGTCGACAGGCTGAAAAGGATCAATCGCTTCGGCACGACCAAATAGTATCTCAGCCTCTCTAACTTCAATGTTCCCAATGTTGGCTTGAAAGAATTGAGCGTCAGCTCCATCCACGACGTTGTTGCCATCTGCATCAGTCATCAATCGATAGTTGCCTATCGAGGGATTCAAATTGTCATCGTCATGTTCACTGTATCCATCGGCACCGCCAGGATTACGCTCATTCTCGGCTGTGGCAATAATTCTTAACTTGTTGCCGTCTGCAACGGAGATGGTCGATTGAGTTCCATTGTAGAATGTCGAAGAGCTAATCGAGCCTTGGCCAGAAAGTGAACCATCATTGTTGAAGTTTCCAGCAATCTGAATATCTAAGCTTTGAGTCGAAAGCGATCCACCAGCATCGATCGATCCGAGAGTTGAGTTGGAAACTGAACCGGCATCCACTTGTCCATAACCTTGGAAGTTACCATCGTTGATCAAGGCGTCCTCAACCGACAGAGTACCGCCAGCCATAACGACTTTACCATTGAAGCCTACAACCATCTTGGAATTATTCGCTGCTGTTGATTGATAATTATCAGAGAAGGTCACGTTGACGCGAGCGCCTGTTTGAATTTCGACAATACCACTCCCCAAAGCCTTACTTGGGAACATATCCGTACGGTCTCGTAGCTCGCCAACTGCCAAGGCGATCTCTGAATCGGTATTTAGTGAAGGGTCTCTGATAGCACGTGAAGCATAAACATTCCAAACGCTACCTGTCCCTTCAACAAGGACTGCTCCAGAACCCGTGCTTGTGCCACCGAGATTGGAAGTTGAATTAGCAGCTCCCAAAGAAGCACCGTTAAACATATCAACACGTCCACCGTTGCTGATGTTCAGAGACCCGTTTCCATGCCCACCGATGATCGAACTGAAGTCCAGGGTCCCCGACGAATCAGCATTCATGGAATTGAATATATTCCGACCATAGGCAGTAATTGATGAGCCGAAACCATCAACCGTCACAGTACCACTGGCCGAATCACCAAGTCCGACAAACAAAGCATCTTGAATTTGGACGGCACCACCTGAATCGACATTCAGGACACCGCTACCCAGTAGCCCCACGTGAACGTCGTAACCGCCACCCGCTGTGTTGCCACCAGCAAGAGGACGACTTGAACTATCAGGTGTTGGATTACCTCCATTCCCGAAAGGATCGTATTCAGCAAAAATAAGCGCTGTAGCAAACTCACCAGGAATCACACTTGGCGCATTATTGAAAGTGCTACCAAAACCGGTCACAGTCATAACACCAACGCCAGCCGTTGGGAGATTATTTGCTCCAATTGCATTGGTGAAATCAAAATCTGCAGTGGATGTAGCTCCGGTCTGAAGATCAAGCCTTGCGCCATTGAATCGATTCGTTCCTTGAAAGGTGGTCTCACTTGCACCCCCCAGTACGAGGTGTTGATAACGAAGAGCACTACCACCATTAATCTCAAGTGAGCCAGAGCCTACCTCACCAACCAAAATGTTTTGGTCCGTTTCATAGTCAACCCAAATCAGTGGGTCGTCCCAAGCAAGACCACCTGCACCACCGTCTGGGTCATCAGGATCTGCTAAGAAGTCGAAAACGTTGTTTCCTTGATCATCGATGGTATCGGCGATGTTATCGCCGTTCAGGTCAGTGGTAATCGTACCAAAACCTGTTCCTGCCTGAGGGACATCACCACCCGTATTGACTGCTGCAAAGCTGGGCGTGGTACCTATAACGACAATAGTCGCCAAAAGCAGTCCCGCGATCTGATTCAGTTGATTACGCATCAAGGAGCTCGTTACGTTTAAAGTGCCTGCAAACATTTTGTTCTGTTCGGTGACGGGGTTGAGAACCTTTGCCTGACAAACTGTCAGCTAAGACAATTCGTATAGCTCGGTCCAAGGGTGGGGAGAATCTGTTCCGTTAAATGCCCAAATTCATCACTCGGATAGGGAATATGAACTCAGTAGGTACCTCGATGATCGCCGCAGCGGTTAAATTCACCACAACATTACGGGCCTACCGACACCAAGGGTGTTCCATCCCCAATGCCTCTATCTTCGCCAGCATTCCACATTGCGTCAACGATTAAGGACATATTCCTAGCCCAATGGGCATTCGATCTGCTATTCGTCAGTCCATGTCGTACGTATTGCAACGATCAAAGGGAGGATCCCAAGAATTCCCTTAGTCACAGAGAAAATGACGGCCAGCCGTACGAGAATTGGGCTAATTAACCGACAAGAACCGTTTTAGCAGGTCCGTTCCCTGGTAGGTCAGGAAACTCTCAGGGTGGAATTGGACTCCAAATAAGGGAAAATCCTGGTGTTCGACAGCCATGATGACTTGCTCACCATTGGGTTCATGGCACCAGGCGGTCACATTTATCTCTTCAGGCAGAGTGCCTGGGCGTATTACGAGACTGTGATAACGAGTCGCTTGAAATGGGTTTTCTAGACCCTCCAGTAGCTTCGATTCTCCGTAATGAACCGAGTCGGTCTTGCCATGCATGAGCCGGTCAGCACGGACTACTTCTGCCCCGAACGCTTGGCCAATCGATTGGTGACCGAGGCATACCCCCAAAAGAGGTATTTTCCCAGCAAATCGTTCGATCGCAGGGACCGAGACCCCCGCTTCGTTTGGGGTACAAGGGCCTGGAGAAATCACAACTCGTTGTGGATTAAGGTCTTGCAGCTCATCAACTGACATTTGATCGTTTCGGACAACCTGAATATCAATCGTCGGATCGATCTCTCCAAAGCGCTGGACAAGGTTGTACGTAAACGAGTCGTAGTTGTCCAAAATCAGCAGCATAAATCACCCATCTGGGTCTGTTTTCTAGGGGAAAACGCAACTTTCACGGTCTCTAGCACCCGAGTCTAGCCGCGGCTAGCTGCTGGGACCATCCATATTTACTGGAAGTTCACCGCCAGGAAGGAGAAATTCAAGGAAATCAACACAAGAGCGGCAAGACTTGACTGATGATAGCGAAGTGATATCATATTGTTATCGCTTCCCTTTTTTTGAAGGAGACCCTTATCATGAGTCAACAAGACGAACTTATTCACGAAAAAGTAACTCGCCCGATGACGGGTTGGTTTGCTCTGTTTTGCTGTGTTCTGATGCTCGCATTTGCACTCTTCATGTTCATCGCGGGTATCGGTGCTGAATCGGCATTGATGATCATTCCAGCCGTCCTTTTGGTGCCAGTCACAATCATTACGGCGATTGGCTTCAAAGCAGTCGCCCCGAATGATTCTCGCGTGCTGTTGCTGTTTGGTGAGTATGTCGGATCGATCAAAGAGTCTGGCTTCTATTGGGTAAACCCCTTCTACACCTCGAAGAAGGTATCGCTGCGCGTTCGTAACTTCGAAACGGGTTCTACCAGCCAACCCGAACAAAAGAATGCCGAAGGGACCGTGATCCAAGCTAAGTCTCGTTCGGCGGGTAAGCCATCCAAAGTGAATGACCGAGAAGGGAATCCGATTGAGATTTCCGCGGTTGTGGTTTGGCGTGTTGTTGATACCGCTGAGGCTCTGTTTGAAGTGGATGACTATCAACACTATGTCGAAGTGCAAAGCGAAGCAGCGCTGCGTAGCTTGGCCAGTCGTCATCCTTACGATAGTCCAGATAACGAAACGATATCTCTGCGCGGTAGTATGCGTGAAGTGTCAGACCAACTGCAAGGTGACATTCAAGAACGCCTCGGCAAGGCTGGCGTTGAAGTCATTGAAGCAAGAATCAGCCACTTGGCTTATGCTCCTGAGATTGCTGCAGCAATGCTTCAGCGTCAACAAGCCAAGGCGGTTGTCGATGCCCGTACACAAATTGTCGAAGGTGCCGTCGGCATGGTCGACATGGCACTGGAACACCTTGCCAAGGATGATATTGTCGATCTTGACGAAGAACGTAAGGCGGCGATGGTTTCCAACCTGCTAGTTGTTCTCTGTAGCGACCGTCATACCCAGCCGGTTGTGAATACGGGAACCCTTCATAACTAAGATGGTTAACTGACTAGCATCGCAACGCCCGAGTTACTCACGTGCCTAGAGAGTCCTTTCTACTGCGAACTGATCCAAAAGTCCTCGACGCTCTGCGTCGATGGGCCGAGGACGATCTGCGTAGCGTGAACGGACAGCTCGACTACGTACTGCGCAAGGCGTTGCGCGATGCTGGCAGGCTTAAGCCTAAGCCAGAGCAGGATCAACAAGAGACTAACCCTGAAGAACAATCGCCAGAAGACTAGTTGTCAGAAGAATCGCTATTCTTACTCAACTTCCAGCTTCGCTTGCTGAATACGTGAGCTATTGGACTTTGCACCTGGCAAGTCGATTCGGAATTTACCCATCAGCTCAGCTTCCGAAGAACCTCCAACCCAAACGTTGAACGCGCCAGGTTCTAACACTTTCTGCTTGCTGTTGTCCACGTAGGCAAATCGATCAGCGGGAACTTCGAGTTCGACAATCTCTGATTCACCAGCCTTGATGGTAACCTTCTCAAACGCTTTCAGTTCACGCACAGGGCGAACCACTTTGGCAAACTTGTCTTGCGTGTAGAGCTGAACGGTTTCGGTGGCATCATAAGCACCCGTGTTGGTGACCTTCACTGAAATGCGGAGTGTTCCCTCTGGGTAAAGTGATCCCTCCTCGATCTTTAGATCCGAATATTCAAACTCGGTGTAGGAAAGTCCATAGCCAAACGGAAAGAGAGGTGTTGGTACAACGTCCAAGTAGTGCGATCTATACTGATTCTCTTGCGCGAGATCCTCTTCGCCCGATCCAAATAGTGGGCGGAAAGTCTTTGGCGCGGGACGGCCCGTGTTTGGATGGTTGTAATAGAGAGGAATCTGACCAACCTCGCGTGGGAACGTAACAGGCAGTTTCCCGGATGGGACCTCTTTGCCGAGCAAGATGTCAGCAATAGCAGGCCCTGCCATTGTTCCTGGATGCCATGCATAAAGAACGGCGTCAGCCAGCTCAAGTTCTTTGCCAATCGACAAGGGACGACCAGCCATGAAAACGATAACCACCGGGGTGTCGGTCTCAGCGATCTGCTTAACAAGCTTAGCTTGAACACCTGGCAAGCGAATGTCGGCGCGGCAACGTGCTTCGCCACTGAGGGTGGTGTCTTCGCCAATGAAGAGAAGAGCAACGTCAGCCCCTTCAGCCGCCTCGACCGATTCCTTTAGGTAGCGTTCATCGTCAGAGAAAGTATTAACAGCTCCCTTGGAGTAAACAACCTCGGCTTGTCCAGCAAGTTCAATCATTAAACCTGCTAGGGGCGTAATGCTGTTTTCTGCTTTGGCATCAAGCGACCAGCAGCCAATTTGTTGCAGTGGTGCATGGGCCATGGGGCCAATTACCGCAACCTTCTTCAGACTATCTTTCACCAAAGGCAAGGCTCCATCATTCTTAAGAAGGACCATACTTTGGGTAACAATGTCACGTGCGACTTGCAGGTCTTTTTCCTGAAGCATTTCGTATGGCTTGAAATCGGCATCCGATTTGACTTCGAGTTTTAATTTCAGAACACGAAGCACTGCATCGTTCAAGCGTTCTTCATTTATTTTCCCGTTCCTAACCAACGATGGTAGGTATTTGTTATAAGCTTGGCTGCACATGTCAACGTCTACGCCGGCAAGCATAGCGTCGATAGCGGATTCTCGCTCATCACGGCTGTAACCGTGGGCAATCATTTCCGTGATCGAAGCCCAATCGCTTACCACAACGCCGGAGAAACTCCAATCGTTCTTTAGTACACCGTTAATAAGCTCTTCATGGCCAGTGCCGGGGATGCCATTTAGCTCACTAAAGGTCGTCATGATCGTACGACAACCAGACACCACGGATGATTCAAACGGGTGGAGAAAAACATTGTGTAGTTCTGATTGTGAAACCGAAGCACGATTGTAATCTCGTCCCCCTTCAACAAGCCCGTAGCCAACAAAGTGCTTTGCACACGCGGCAACCCCATCAAGGCCTTCGTCGGTCTCTTGTTGGAAGCCACGCACCATCGCACTACCAAGCTGCCCGCAGAGGTAAGGATCCTCGCCAAGGGTCTCAGCGATTCGACCCCATCGAGCATCACGGCAAATGTCAACCATTGGAGCAAACGTCCAATCGATGCCTTCTGAGGCTGCTTCATCAGCGGAAATCTTAGCCGCTTGTTCGATAAGATCAGCATCCCAGGTGGCAGCTTGGCCCAAGGGGATGGGGAACATCGTTCGAAATCCGTGGATAACATCACGGGCAACAATCAGAGGAATACCAAGCCGCGATTCTTCCCGGGCGATTCGTTGCGATTCCCGGACGACCTCAGCTGTGCCTGGATAGAAGATCGATCCAATCGAGCCATTTCGAATTTCCGCTGCGAACTCCTCGGTAACTTCTTGATCATTAGGATAGATCTGAACAAGCTGTCCGATTTTTTCCTTGAGGGTCATCTGCTTAAGCATCTGATTCGCTTTTTCATCGAGCGAACCTTCAAGCTCGTCAAAGCGGACAACGCCTTCTTGGTTATTGTCTACCTTCGAATCGGTGGCATCAGCTGCTGCATCCTCAACAGCTCCCTTGTTAGCATCAACAATGCTCTCAACAGGAGGCCCTGTGATCTGCGCGATGGCCGATACGCTCAATCCCAACCAAAAAGCAATCACAACAGAAAGCTGAATGGTGTTCGGGTTTGGCTGATTGTGCGTGATGTTTCTCATAGCTGTCTACTCGTATGCAATGGCTTAATAGCCTTTATCAATCCTCAATCATCGGGAGATCTATTGACGTCGTGAAACGCGCGAAGATCGCTTCGGCTCAGGCTCTAACTCAAAGTCAAAACTATTGCTGCCTGATTCAACAAGAACTTTAAAACCAGACGTACGCGGGTTGGCGTATTTACTAGGGGTAAGGCGACGTCCACTTGCAAGACCATTTTCTGTTTTGGCAGGAATGATCTCGGTAGCTGATATACTCACCATATAGGACCCGGGATTTGCGCCTTTCTGTGAACCAGTAGTCAGGCGGTAATTCCCATCCTCGTCGAGCTTTCCAATTGCAGGAGCCCCTGAGCTACTTTCCGGATAAAAAAGTATCTTTGCTTCCACAAGCTCTTTTCCAGCTAATGGAGTGCCATCGATAGTTACCTTGCCAGTCACCTTTGCGAGGCCGTTTCCACACCCTACCGCCGCAATCAGAACCAGCCCTATACTCAAAAGACGTAATCCATGAGTAGTAAGAAACTCTTTGGAATCGTTATCTTGAATCATTCTTGCACCTTCTCTTCCACTTTGGGCTCTTCCACTTTGGGCTCTTCCACTTTGGGCTCTTCCACTTCTGGCAAGCTTTCCTGCTCCGCCATAGCATCGGAGTTCGAGACGACTTCAGCATCAGCAGATGAGTTGTCTTCTTGTTCTGACTGGTCGTTAGTAGATTCTGAAACTAGTGACTTATCGACTTCACTCGAACCTTTATCTGCTAGCAAATCAGAACTTACAGGTGGAGAACTAGCCACTCCTTTAATGTGTATGTCGTGAACATTTTCCCCCCCTTTAACCATGCAGGTTAATCCCGAAGTTAAGGGGCTAGCAAATTCATTCGGAGTAACGCGATACCCTGCAGGAAGTGCGCTTGGATCATCCGATTCCATGAATTCCACGACACTGATTGAGATCAGGTAGTCTCCAGGAAAGATCCCAGCACGGCTACCAGTTCCAAGAGAATAATTGCCATCTGCGTCAATAACACCAGTGCAGTTTGGACCACCTTCGACTGGCCTGAATACAACCTCCCCCCGCTGTGATTGCTCAAGAGTTAGTACTTCATCATTCCAGTAAACTTTCCCGACGACATTAGCACTCAAAGGATCATAAAAAACAACAAAATATACACCTATCAATAAAACTAAGAGTGCATACGGAAGGAACTTGGCATTCTTCATGAGGATACTCCCCTTTGGCATATGTATGTGATGGCGTTCTAGATTAAAGCATTAGTTATCAAAGAAGGTCTCGCCACCATTTCTTGTGCAGCTAGTACGGTAGAAAACGTTATCGATGGTATCGCTAACAAACTGCACTGAGGCGTCTACTTTGGCAAAGTTTGCACCTCCTGGATGTAGGCTACGGAAACTACGATAGTTCCACCAAGGGTATGTTCTATCGATAACACTTTGCAGCGTTGGAATATCTCCCAGCTCATTATTAATTGGTATGTTACAACTGCACCAATCCCCATCTGAGTAGAAGGCTACTGAGTGATAATTGTAGAGTGGTATATCTTCGCCAATCATGAATGTCTTTGACGTGCCATCCGAGACGGACGAGAATTTGACCGGTCGTTGCCATGACTGCCGGAAAAATATACCTTTGCATCGGGTATCTCGGTGACAATCATTTTGTGTCGTATGTGGCTCGGCTGGCTTGTCGTAGTCACCACTGGGAGGATTTCCTCCTAGGTTGGTGTGGATCGTGCCATCTGATTCACCTATTTGTGAGTCGCCAACTACCCCCTTATAGCTAGTAGTAGCCACAGGGACTGTTCTCCAGCCATACTGCTGGTCCGAAACTTGAGCTACGCTTTCATCAGAAGGACACTGAAGGATAGTCAGCTGGGTAGCCATTAGCTCAGGAACACTAACATTGTTCTTAATTGAACCAAGCCCTCTACCTTCCTGAGGTCGAGCTCCCTGCCCAACACGCCATTTCCCTTCAAAAGCCCCACCTTCCTTAAATCGGTCATACAGAATCCCCTCTTCTAGATAGGGAAGCGTTGCGAGAATCCACCCTGCGGCTGGTCCCTCTCCTTTGCCTTGATCAGCGTTTGAAAATCCCATACTTATAGGAAAAGTCTTTTTCGCATCGTGGTAGTTATGAACCGCCAGGGCGATGTTTTTCATGTTGTTGACACAACTCATTCGGCGTGCCGCCTCTCTTGCCGACTGGACAGCCGGCAAGAGCATTGCTACCAAGATTCCAATAATGGCAATCACCACCAAAAGTTCAACAAGCGTGAAAGCCAAACGCACTGAACGTTTCATCTTATTAATCCCTTACCAATTACGAATATCTGCTATAAGAACAATTAACTTTTAATTGGATCTACTTACGTCGTTTACAAAGAAGCAAACCAGCAAGCAATAACACGCCAGCGGATGGCTCAGGTACAGCTGCAGCGGTTGCTGAGGAAGAAGCGGTGTTGCCGAAGTTGGCTGCCCACAGGGCATAGTCACCAGCATCAACACCGTCTAAGCCATCACCGTTACCATTAAGCGAAGCTTCGCTGCCGTTTCCAAGGTTGTCGCGCCAGACGGTATAGTCAGCGGCATCAACCGTGCCATCGTTGTTGAAGTCACCTGCCAAAGTCGGAGCCGTAGTCGCATCCAACAATGTCAGGGATGCATTATCAAACCAACTTGCCCCTCCTTCATTATTTAGCTGGATAAAGAACAAGCTAATACGGGCGTAAGCGGTTCCTGCAGGTGCAACAGCATTTACAGTTCCTGAGACCCATTGATCTTCAATCATGTTGGTGTCTCGACCATCAAGAAGAGGAAAATCTTTTGCGTTGGTGTCAACTATGTTTCCAGGATCAGCAAAGGCCTCTTGAATAACATCGCCATTAGCATCTAAGAACGATACTGAGAAAGTGTTGAAATTTTCGCTACCTGCGATGCTGTCCAAGAGAGGAGTTATCGCATCAACGCTTCCCTCAAAGACCTGACCTGGTGACGCCACAACGTTTTGAAGCACACCACTCGCATCGGGTCCACCATTAAAAGGTCCAAACATTTTTAGAGCAAAAAGACTACCAGTTGAATTTGGGTTAACAGGAATAGAATTCTCAACTTCCGATTCAATAAACACATTACCGAACGATAGCCAGGTGTCTGTAGTCGTTTTCGGTACAGCATTGATGTCAGTAGGATCATCTCCTTCAAAATCGCCATTCGTTAACAGGTTCGCCCCAATCGTCGTGTTGCGTCGAGTTACCGAAACATCATCAACCTGCAAGGTGTAACGTGTATTGTTTGCTTCAACTGCTGTTGGTTGAAGCGCTGCATCAAAGGCATCAGAGAAGCTTGAGTCAGGGGCCCAAACGTTGAAATGCAACTTCATTGGGTCATCAGGGACATCTTCGGTTTGGACACGAACAAGATTGTTGTTGACGTACCATTTGATGACGTCAGGGGTCCACTCCATCTTGTAGTCATTGAATTGGGTTAGATCGACACCACCAACGGTGTGAAGTTGAAGATCTCCACTCGATGCGAAATTACCATCATTCCAGTTGTTGGTTCCAACACGATTGTTTCCGCTGACAACTTCGTTACCAAGAAGTTCAAAATCAATCTCATCTCGAACGATATTGTTGGATCCCGCTGGCGTATCTCGAGTGACATCGAAGAGGAAAAATCCACCAACTTGACCACCAACGGACGATTGCGCTGCCGAGGGGGCAAGGCGTAGTCGCGACTCGATAGTGAGACCACCACCAACGGCAAAATTTCGCTTGGTTAACAAATCGTGCCCAATGAAAGCATTCCCAGGATCAATTGGAGAATAGGTATCAAGGTGCAACTCAGCATTACCACCTATTTTCTGGGGCATGTCCACAGCCGTGTCGCCACGATATTGAGTACGCCCAACGAAGGTTCCTTCGGTATCAAATGGTAAACGCCATTTCGTTGTGTCGACATTTCCCGTCCCATTGAAGTCGTCACTGAATATCACCTGGGCGGAGGCTTGGGTCGTTCCTAAAACAACCAACAACGTCGCTCCAAGGGTCAGGCAGATTCTTTGAATGTTCTGAATAGAAAAGTTACGCATCGGTATGCTCCCAACCGAGATGTCCAAACGAGGGTGATGAGTAGATAAGCCTAAGGTGTTCGTATGTCTTCTGTTCCGGGAAGACCGCGACTTGCAATAGGAGAAGCAACGGGGCGAAGTGGCCTTCAACCCCACCCCGCTGCTATCTGTTAGGCTACCTAGCTACGACGGCGTGAACCGACGAAACCAAGCAACCCAGCTCCAACTAGTAGCACTGTGGCTGGTTCAGGAATTTCTGTTGCCGATGGACCAAAGACAACGTTACCGAATGGTGCAGTGTCGGTTACCCATACGTTCTCACCGACCATTTGGAATCCGTATTGAACATTACGTCCTGGACCTGGATCGATCGCTAGACTAATGCTGAAAGGTCCAACAGTTGCTGGAATAATTGTCTCGTTGAATGAAGAGAAGTCTGATGCGAAGTCACGAATGAAGATATTAACTGCGTGAGCAGCAGTCGTGGTGTCCGAAAGGACTTCACCTTCAAAGGTCAAAGTTTGACCATCAAGCGTACCTGATTCTTGAACGAACAGGTTTGCTTCCATGATTTTGTTACCAAGGGCTCCTGGTCCACCATTGTCGTTGGGATCACCAGGATCTTCACCTGGGCGGCCACCTTGGTACCAATACTCATTGGGATCACCAATCGTGTTTGGTGACATGATGACTTGGCTATTTGGATCATCGAAGGTTGCTGTTAGGTCAGGCACGCCCCAACCGCTTCCAAATTGAAATGCCCCGTCGCCATCGGGCGCAGGCAAGTTCGAAACATTCATAAACCCAATCCAAGGTGCGGATGAGTCACCGACCGTAACGGTCGCAGCTTGTACAGACGGAACCAAAAGAGCACATGCAAGTAGTGCAGCACTGAAGCGAATCATTAGATTCTCCCTCCAACAAATGAAAAGTGAGTCCACACAACGCGGACTGCTGGAACAAATTCCTCTTAGATGCCAATCAATTTGTTGTTCAGAGAAGGCCGCCTGAACATGTCACCTAAAGAGCGACGTTGCGATAAGCAACAAAACGATAAGTTGGTTGAAAAGGCCAGGAGCTGCCCTCCCCTGCCTTAACGCATACTTGCGAGGCAAAGGATCAGGTCCCTCAACGTGGCTCAGGTCGTTCGGTGTTCCACCCCAGAACAAAACGTTGAGCCGCTACTCAACTGTCAAGCTCAGAATCCGCCTGAGCCGGTAACAATTAAGTAACACGTTCCCATCTTGTTCATCATCCACCTTTTTGTCAACACATTTTTGGCTATTTAGTCAAATATGCGAGCTATAGCGGGTAGTACGCACCTAGGCATGAACGTTATGGACGAAGAAAATGCGTTACTTACTTGACTTTAGTAACAATCGAGGGCATTATTGGGAAACAGTTTCTTTTTTCTTTTCTCAAAAACAAGGTTTCGCCATGGCTTCAATTCGTCAAGTTGCCAAGGAAGCTGGCGTTTCGATAGCAACCGTTTCTCGCGTTATGAACGGTGTCGAGACCGTTGATCCTGAACTACGCAAAGTTGTCCTTCGGGCCGTTAAGGCTTGTGACTACGTCCCTGGGGGAAGTCGCAAAACCCCTGAATCAATCGCCCTGATTTATACAGGTGTTTTTGCCGTCGGCAGTCCTTACGATTCTTCCTGCATGGAAGGAATGGTCGATCCGATGCGTGCCTCCAACTACGACTTGATCGTGGTTGATATTCAACGAGATAAATCGCCGCAAGAAACTCTGCGTCAGTTTTTCTCCCGTAAAGGAATCATGGGGGCGATTGTTCGATCAACCGCGGATCAAAGAACACTTGTCAGAGAGATGGCAAGCGAAGGTCTTCCTCTGGTTATCCTAGGCGATCACTTTGCTTGCGAAAACGTTTCATTTATTTACGCTGATTCAAAAACCGCCAGCCGTGATGCGGTTCAACATCTTGTCACACTAGGCCACAAACGAATTGCTTTTGCCGCCTGTGAACGTGAAGATGGTGACCACTTAGACCGACTTCTGGCTTATCGTGATGTCTTGAATGAGAACCGAATCCTTGATGAATCATTAATCTGTCGCGTTCCTCCCCATCGCCTGGATGGCGCTCAATTACTACAAAATCTACTGAGCAAGCCAGACCGACCGACTGCAATTTTTATCGCCGATCCTTTGGTTGCTATTGGTGCGATGAACGAAGCTCACCGCCTGGGTGTTCGCATTCCGGAAGACCTTTCGATTGTTGGTTTCGATGACAGCGATACACGCAATATGGTCTATCCCCGGATGACTGCCGTTTGCCAAGATTCACGTCACTTAGGACAACTTGCTTTTGAAGAAGTCCTCAAGATTAACGACCCCAAGAATCACCATGGCCCGAAACTAGATGCCCAGCAAGCTTGGTTTGAAATTGGCAACTCAACGGCTCCCCCAACCGAGTCGGCTGAGAGCATCCTACCGACGGGTAAAAGACTCAACTAGTAATTTGCCTTCCTTAAGATACCACGACAACAAGAAACCCACGTTCAAGTGAACGTGGGTTTCTTGTTGTTTGAGTTGACGCTCAGTCTTACTTGCGTCCATCAACTGGCACGCGACCAACACTGTGGTAACAATACCCACGAGCTTTCATTCGCTCAGGGTCGTAAAGATTACGGCCATCGAAGATGACTGGCGACTTCAACAACTGATACATTTCAGCAAAGTCGGGTTGGTGGTAAGCCTTCCAATCAGTGCAAATACAGAGGGCATCAGCATCCTTCAGAGCGTCATTCATGTGGTCACTGAACTCAACTCCCTCGGTCTCTGCCTTAACGTTCTCCATTGCCTCAGGGTCATGGGCAACAACCGTCGCTCCCTTTTCTTGAAGTTGTTTAATCAACACGAGAGCCGGTGCTTCGCGGATGTCGTCAGTTTCTGGTTTGAATGCCAGTCCCCAAATCGCAATTCGTTTGCCATTTAGATCCGAGCCAAATTCCGCTTCCACTTTGTTGAACAGCATCGTCTTTTGACGCTCGTTGACATTATCTACTGCCTTGAGCATTTCAGGTACACAGTCATGATCCTGCGTCATTGCAGTCAAAGCGCGAACGTCTTTCGGGAAGCAACTTCCACCATACCCAACGCCTGGGAAGAGGAACGCAAAACCGATTCGGCTATCATGTCCAATACCGCGACGAACGTCATTAATATCGCCACCCATCTTTTCACAAAGGTTGGCCATCTCATTGATGAAACTAATCTTGGTTGCAAGCAGAGCATTCGCGACATACTTAGTCATTTCAGCTGACTCAGGTGACATCGACAAGAATGGCTTTTCGGTTCGCAAGAAAGGAGCATAGAGTTGATGCAATTTGTCGCTTACTTCTTGGCAGCGAACACCAACAACAACTCGGTCTGGCTTCATGAAGTCATCAATCGCAGCACCCTCTTTCAGAAACTCAGGATTGCTTGCAACATGACACTCGCGACCGGTCAACTCTTTAAGCATGTTATAGATCGTTGCATTGGTACCAACGGGCACTGTGCTCTTTGTAACAACAATGGCATCTTCATTGATGTGCGGCGCTATGGCCTTAACAACCGCCCACATGGCGGAAAGGTTGGCTGATCCATCGTCTCCCTGGGGAGTTCCCACAGCAAGATAAATCATCTCAGCACCGGTGACTCCTCCAGGAGTATCCGTCGTAAAGTGAAGCCGACCAGCTTCTGCATTGCGAAGTACAAGCTCTTTGAGACCTGGCTCGTAAATAGGGATCACGCCATTCTTGAGGCCTTCGATCTTCTCCTCATTGATGTCGATACACTTAACATCGTTCCCACTATTCGCAAAACAGGTGCCCGTAACAAGACCGACGTAACCTGTGCCGATGACTGCAATCTTCATATCGTTTCTTCAATCCGGGAGGAGCTCTGAGGATTCTAGCCAGACAATCTGGCATGCTGGGCTAAGGTAGGTTAATTCCAAAACGCGGTTACCCAGCTTAAGTTGGAGTTAGTCCTCTATCTTAGTTGGCTTGCCAACGGCGTCGAGCCTCCCTGCGAAGACTTTACGGAACTGTAACATTTGACCCACGAATAATCGTCATAGGTTGTAAACACCGAAAAATGTGCAACTCAGGAACCAACGCAATCAGGTATCCCTCGCCGCTTATCTCTCATCAGGGGCAGCTCAAAGGGCACCGGAATCAAATGCTCTCAACTGGGAGATGAAGAGCGCGTGTTTCTTCAGGAAATCAAGTCGATATGAGAGCAATCAGAGCTTCAACACGCCAAATAGTCGTTTTTTAAACGACTATTTCGTTCATACGCAAAGCAATAAAGTGCATTTTTAGTGCATTAATATCCATATCAAGATATTTAAATGCCTTATTTTTGTATCATATCTTTGCTGATCGTTTTACCTACATTTTATGTGGCCGTTTTTGTGAGCTATAATAAACGTATTCGTCGATTTAATTGAATCCTACTTGGGCCTATTGGACGAATTTGAATCTATGGAGAGACACATAATTTGTAGGACCTGTTGCAAAGAGACGCGAGTTTCCCATGGAAAAACTACTCACAACCAAAGAAGTTGCCAACATCCTTCAGTCGAGTGAATCCTCCGTCAAACGGTGGTGCGACCAAGAATCACTCGAATCGATCAGGACCCCAGGCGGCCACCGGCGGGTCACCATGGCGGCAGTTCTCGAATTTGCTCGCTCCAAAGGAAAAGCAGATCGGGCTGCTGAGATGCTTGGCATTTCACCGACCGAAGAAGCATTTGCTCAAGTATCCTCTTCCCACAAGTCGCTAGTCGAAGCGTTCAAAGTAGACGACTCTCGGTCGGCTGAGGCAGCCATACTCTCAGCGTTTGCTAGTGGAAAGTCAGTCGCACAGATTGCTGATGAGCTGATCGCACCCGCCATGCAAGAGGTGGGCAGCTGCTGGGAGTCTGGCGAAATGGCGGTCTATCAGGAACGTCAAGCTTGCGGCATGGTCGACCGAGCGCTGCATCGGTTAGCAGCCGCTCTGCCTCCTAAGCAAGAAGGATCCCCGATCGCCATTGGTGCAACCCTTGAGAATGATCACTACACCTTAGCCAGCAAGCTCGGCACGCTGGTCCTCATGCAACAAGGTTGGGATGCTCGGCTGCTAGGAAGTAACATCCCGTTTGAATCTATCTATCGTGCCGCAATCGACCTCGACGCCGATCTGGTTTGGGTAAGTATCTCTTACATCAAGTCTAAGCCCGACATTGTTGAGTCATTCAACAAGCATGCCCAAATGTTGATTGAACGTGGCACGTCAGTCGTCATCGGCGGACGCTACACTGACACTCCGTTCCGAAACGAAATCGTCTACACCTTCTACGGCCGTGACATGAACAGCTTCGCTAACTTCTGCCACGGTGCCCCACGGCGAAAGAAGTAATTGCTTCACTCTAATTCAAAATCAGAATTCTCCCACGGCCAGGGTGCAGGGATTTTAGGAAGCCGATAGCTGTAGTCGTCAGCATCGACTGGAATAAGATCCCATTCTAAGTCATCTTCATAAGCTTCATACTGTTCAGGTACGATGCCTTGGAATGACTCCTGATAGAAAGAAGATGATCCACTCTGAGAGCTTCCCCCATCGTCCACACCATTCACTCCAAGTGAATAGATCAGATAGCCTTCATAGCCTTCCTCGGTAATCCTTCGGTACTGAAAGGGATTGTTTTGAATGGCATCCACGGGAACTTTGGGAATCAAGTTTGGAGTTAGCTCTTCAAGACTTTCCGGGTATTTGTCATGCTCAGCACGATAGAGAGCTAGCGCTACACTCAAGCATGTTAGTTCAAAATCAAGTTTTAGCTCGAATCCTGAGGTCAAGATCGACTCCCAATAATTCTCCATGGATGCTTGATAATCGGCAAGTGCTTTGCCACGTCTGGTTGGTGACAATAAGGCACTTACTAGAGTGGCAGGATCGGTTAGATCTTGGGCATTATTCTGAATCTTGGCGTTGTATGCATCCATAGCATCTTCCCGCTGCTTCCAGGTAGGAAGCTTGGAGATAGCAACAAGTCGATCTCGGTCTCTGTTAATTGAAATGAGAAGTGGGTTCCAATCGACCGACATGCGATTGCTCACAAACTTAGCGATTTGAGATGAGGTATCGTCTTCGCCCCATAGATTCTCGAAAAATTGATCGCGGTCGTTTCCTAAAGCCATCTGCAATCCGAAGTATCGCTCCCCTTCATCAAGGCACTTGGTATACCCTAGATCGATTGGCCCTCTATTAAGTTCGTTTAAAAGATTCCGGAGTACTGGTTCTGGGATATCTGATCTTCCGGCAATTACTCGAATCTGATTATACGCCATTTCAGCAACTGCATTTGCCACCAACCTATCAACGATGATTGGCCCTTTTGCTGTATACTTTGCCAAGGCAAGGGTAGCCATCGCGTCCCGGGCAGCTTTATCGTATTGCTGCTTCCCAAGATAGAACATCGAACGAGTCATAAGCTTACGTGCTGCATCCCTCATACCTTGGGAATAGTAGTAAGTATTGAACAAATCTCCCCTTGCTGTGCTTGGTGGGCAAATCGGCAAATACCAAGATTCGCTTTCTAATCCTTCCAAGAGTTGATCGAGAACCTCTCTATTTAGTTCCAACCAATCAGCAAGAAACGGCAACTCTTCTTCGGTCCATGGCCGACCGACTGGTTCGCAACAAGAGAACAAATATCTGACGCGACTATCTTTCACTGCCTCTTCGACAGGGCCCTTGAATAAGATCTCATTGGGGTCGCTTTCACCTACTTGTTGCCTTAGCAAATCATTGGCGTCTGGCTCAGGTCTCTTGAGTCGTTTGCGCAACACCTCCAAAGCACCAAGGCGATTGGCCGGTGTATCGATCGGCATCAGGGAATCCCTCGGCGAGGGCTCTTCGATACCGAGCTCATTCAGCAACCACTTTCTTTGCTCCGGCTCTAACTCTTCTTTGATTTTCGACCAATACGTCCGAACGAAGGGAATCGCCCCGTTGTTCTCTGGCGTGGTGCCCTGCTTCATGTCAGCAAGCATCACGGCGTGGTAATCGGGATACCCATCCGCCGCGAGCGGCGCGGTGATATGCGTTGTCTCTTTCGAAACAACGATCTTTGGATTCAGCCCAAAGAACCAAAAGGCGAGAAAGCCAAACAGCGCAAAGATCGAAATCACGATCAGCACCAGCGTCGAACGACGCTTGCGCTTCGCAATTTCCTCTGGCGTTGTGGTTACAGTCAGTTCGGACATGCTTTACCTGATATTAATCCACTTCCCATGGCCAAGGGAGAAGTGGCCGTGGGATTTGAATTATCACATCGTCGGCTTCCTCCGGAATTGATTCGATAATTGCTTTCTCTTCCTCCGAAACATCATCTGAATAAGGATCTACGAAAACTCGTCCTTCAAAACAAACATCGCCATACCACAAGCGGTTGCTAGTATTGTCATCGATGCCATTCTTACCGTTGCTATATAGCAAATAAGTACTTGCATTTACTTTCTTGTAGCCATAGGGACTTTTATAAAACGGCTCGGCAGGGAGCTTCTTCAAATAATCGGGTACTAAAGCATCCAGAGAGTCTGGGAGTGAGTTATTTTTGATTTGATACTGCTTTATCGCAAAATGCAGTCGAACGGTCTCGTAAGCACTTCGTTGAAAGTAATTGCGGCTAAATTCACCCTTTACTGTATGCCACCAACTATCTTGTCCAGCTATCAGAGCAGAGTAGCATTTACCGCGGCCGCTGCGAGTCAATAAATTTAGAAGATCTAGATAGTCATGGTCTCCAACCACATCAAAGCCAAAAGAAATGGGATAGGAAACGTTGTCAAAAGCGGCCTCTTGCTGGGACCATGTTGGCAACTTGGCAGCTGTGACTAATTGGTTGAAATACTCATTCTGATCTCGAAGTAAAACATTCCAATCGATGGAGGTGCTATGGAGATAGTCCAACAGAAAATGTTGTGTTTCATGGTAGTGATGTTTAGCAAACTGCCGAGAAGAGCTAGTCATAAAAGGACTGATCATTCCATAGCGTATTTGCTTATCGTAGATATCAATTATTCGATTGGTGGGGGGATGTCGGTCCAGGTGCTCTGAAAGCAATGACAACTTCTGCTTGGTAATTCCCTCAGCTTCGATGATTTGATGCATCAACTGGTAGGCTTGAGAATGAGCCCCTACAGCAATCCCTTCCATCCCACGCGAAGGAACATTTCCCAGATGGTTTGCCAACTGGTTGTACGCAATCGCGTCGATCAAAGCATCCTGATATCGCTGACTCCCGAGTTGGAGATATGCTCTTGTTAGCAGAGCATTCGCAATCCCTCGAATGTTATCAAAGTCGTAGATGAATTGGCCACGTTCTTTACGCAGTAATTCAGGTGGTGGGTAATACCAACCTTTCTTCGCAGCTCCAGCAACAACAAGATCAAGTGCCTTTTGATTTTCATGCAGCCAATCGGCAAGGAACGGTGCGTCATTGCGTGTCCAAGGCCGTTCAATTGGCTCCCATAGGAATCCTCCTAATACAAAATATACAGAATATTCTTCGTCATAATACAGAATGTCATAACGGCTTGGATGGTATTCTGAATCATAGTGTATCTCTAACCCATGCTTAGGATACAAAGCCTCAACTTCCACCACATATTCTTCATAGGAGCCATCTGAATTATCTTGATGCTTGGCTACGATCCGCATTAAGTCCGCTTTGAATTCAGGACTTGGAAAATCCAAAAGGCTGCACATAAACTTGTGCGCTGATGGGTACATTGAAGGGCTATCGATAGGTATTAGCCGCTCCTCTTCCGGAGGAGGTTCATCTAATCCAAGTTCAGCGCAGAGTTTCTTTTCATCTTCCTTGGTGAATTGATCGTCATACTCTGGCCAAGCTGCTCGCAGGACAAGCAATGCCCCGTTGTTCTCCGGCGTGGTGCCCTGCTTCATGTCGGCAACCAAGACGGCGTAATAATCGGGATACCCATCCGCAGCCAGCGGCGCGGTGATATGCGTTGTCTCTTTCGAAACAACAATCTTTGGATTCGGCCCAAAGAACCAGAAGGCGAGAAAGCCAAACAGCGCAAAGATCGAGATCACGATCAGCACCAGCGTCGAACGACGCTTACGCTTCGCAATCTCCTCGGGCGTTACGGTTACAGTAAGTTCGGACATGAAGAAGACCACCTCTCATTCTCTGTTCGATGGTCAGTATGCCAGATTGGGTATAAGAATGCGAATTTCATCATTTAATGGGTATAAAAGACCCAATTGAGAGCATTCTGTCTCTGATGCGCAGAGCGTGCTATCGGCTGCGTAATTTTTAACTTGCCGAGATTTGGCAAGTCCTGTTAATATGCCAATAGCTTGTCTGCTATCTATTAAACGGTCTTCATCATCGGTGGAAAGGTGATGAATCTCTTTGGCGTGTTAGAGGTAGAAATCCTAAGGGCTTTCTCCACTTAACTTTTCCAATTCGGAACGGGTATTCGCTTGCGGTGGCGCGGTAGTGGAAATTGCAGTCATGCTTTTTTGCTGCCATGCAACTCGCTGGTGAATTGATTTTTGGTACAGGCGCTGAAGGGAGTAATCCTGTGATTCAGCGACGGTGTTTGTCTCAGCAAAAGCGAATAAAGTTCGCGCCCAACGGGTATGCGCGAGCGAGGGGAAAGGTTGCCAGCGAGGACCTTTCTTCGACGAATCGTCTGCGGTCGGTTGGTCTGAGTAAGCAGCGACCTCAAGCGACCGGTTCGCGCTATGCGAATTCACCAAGGGATAAAGCCAACTCGGCTCTGGGTCCACCAAGTCGCATGAAGCAATTGCGAGCAAGCCATCTCCGTGCTCAGCAAGCCGGTCCTTTACAGCAGCAAGCAAACCGCCAAAAGGTCCAGCCCTCTCAACGGCATCTGAGATCCTCCGCAAGGAAGCTAGCTTGGGATCCGTCTCGGCAGTATCAGACAAATTGCCAACCAGGACGATCTCCGGGACAAAAAACGAAGGGATCTCTGCTGAATTTTGTGCCTGAGCGTTTTCATGCCCCGCAGAGAGACTTTTACCGACGTGCAGTGCCCAAGGAACGCCGTAGCGTGGATGGCTTGCTTTATCGGCCCCGAATCGGCGGCTGGCTCCGCCCACTAAGACATAGAGTGGTAGCTCGACCGTGGTTGCCAAGGGATGCTCCCTGGTTGGTGTTCGAATGGAATCGGATTGCTTAGAATGGAAGGCTGTCCTACCAGCCCTTCAGCCTAGTTGTTATCCCGTTGCCTGTCACCCAGCTTGTCGATACGTTTGGCCGACGTCACACAAAAATGCGTGTGAGCGTCACGGATCGATGCAATCTGCGCTGTCATTATTGCATGCCAGCAGAAGGAATCCCCGTTGCGCCACGCAATGAGTTGCTGACGTTTGAGGAAATAGAACGGCTCGTAAAGATTGGTGTCCAGCTCGGTGTTGATCAGGTTCGCCTCACCGGTGGCGAACCACTCGTACGGCAAGAGTTGCCACGATTGGTGCGAATGCTAAGTGCCATTGAAGGACTCGACGATCTGGCGATGACGACCAACGCGGTGCTGTTGGATCGAATGGCAGAGGAACTATACGAGGCTGGCCTTAGACGGTTGAACATTAGTCTTGATGCCCTCGCCCCAGTGAAATTCGCCGAAGTAACGCGACGTGACAATTACGATCAAGTTCTCACCGGAATCGAAGCGGCCAAGCGTGTCGGATTTGATTCGATCAAAATAAACGTCGTTTCGCTGCGTGGTGTTACCGAATCGGAAATCGTACCGTTCGGAAAATTCGCCAGGGAGACCGGCTTAGAAGTTCGGTTCATTGAGTACATGCCGCTGGATGCTTCGCGCAGCTGGGAACGTGATAAAGTTCTCTTTGCGGGTGAAGTGCAGCAAGTCTTAAGCGATACGATCATGCCACTTGTCGCTGCCAAACAGACCAACAGCCCAGCAACAGAGTTTGAGTTTGCTGACGGTGTTGGGCGGATCGGTTTCATTCCAACCGTTAGCAAACCGTTTTGTGCCAGCTGTGACCGATTCCGCATTACCGCCGACGGCAAGATTCGAAACTGTCTGTTCAGTCTTGAGGAGTTTGACCTTCGCGATCAAATGCGTCAGGGTGCAACGGATGCTAAGCTGGCTGAGCAGATGCAAGCAGCCGTGACGGCAAAAGGCCCAGGCCACCAAATCAACACCGATCTCTTCAAGCAACCTAGCCGCACGATGTCCTCTATTGGTGGATAACCTCTCCCCTCTCCTTCGCCATGGCAACTTTCAAAGTCCTACTGTTTGGTCCCCAAGCAACGCTCGCCGGTTCGCGTGAAGTTGACGTTACTCTTGAATCAGCGACTATTTCGGCTACCGACTTGCTTGATGAGCTCGGTAATAGGCTTCCTGCAATACAGGCATCACTGGCAACCTCACGCCTCGCAGTGAATCGCGAATTCGTGCCCCCTGAAACAGAGATCAATCCGGATTCAGAAATCGCTCTAATCGGCATGATTTCGGGAGGGTGAGTTTTGATGGCTGAAAGTGAAATACAAATCAAACTCTGCGAGGGACCTCTCAAGAGTAAGAATAACTCGGATGAGCTTCCCAAGATCCTTGGTTATGGAGCGAATGTCGTCTTTGAAGGGGTTGTTCGCCCAAATGAGGAAGGCAACCCAATTGCAGGTTTACGATACGAAGCCTACGAGCCGATGACCTCGCAAGAGTTGTCCCGGCTAGCTAAAGAGATTTACTCTAAGCACGGTATTCAAGCCATTTATGTTGAACATAGCATTGGCATCGTCGCGACGGGTGAAATCTCTTTTCGACTAACAATCAAAAGCGCACATCGAAAAGAAGCGATTGCCGCCATGGATGAATTTATTGATAAGATGAAACAGCAGGTTCCACTTTGGAAGAATGTTGTAGAGATCCCCTCCCTTTGATTGACTGAAATGAATGTTCTTGTTGTAGGAGCTACAGGTGCGACCGGCAGCTTGCTGGTTAAACAGTTGCTTGATCGGAATTATCGCGTGAAGGCCATTGTTCGTGACGAGAGCAAGTTGTCTCCTTCGCTACGTGTTGATGAGCGTCTTGAACTAGCCGTTGGAACAGCGCTCGACATGAGCAACGATCAACTGCGGGACCTGCTACACGATTGCGATGCGGTAGCAAGTTGCCTGGGGCATAACCTAAACCTCTCTGGCATTTACGGCGAACCACGCCGGTTGGTTACCGATACGGCTAAGCTGCTTTGCAATTTGATTTCAAAACTAGATAAGTCGAAGCCGACTAAGTACGTCCTGATGAATACGGCTGGTTGCCGAAATGAGGATCAATTCGAGCCAGTTCCACTTTCTCAGAAAGCTATTGTTGGGCTCATCCGTTCGACATTACCTCCACATGCTGACAATGAGGATGCCGCTAACTTCTTTCGAAAAGAAATTGGTCAAGATCACGATTCCATCGAATGGGCTGTCGTTCGTCCCGACAGCTTGAAAAACGAATCAGAAGTGAGCGATTACTCGGTTCACTTTTCTCCTACCCGAAGTGCCATCTTTAACCCGGGTAAGACGAGTCGAATCAATGTTGCTCACTTCATGGCGGAATTGATCACAGATGAAGATCTTTGGCTGCGTTGGCAAGGCACCATGCCGGTGATATACAACAACGGATAACACAGCCAACTACGAACTTGGAAACCAAGGGAAGAAAGCATTGGTCCGACGCTGATATTCAGCATATTCTGGCCGACGGGTGGTAATCGTCTTTTCGGTAAGCGTCACTCCGGAGACTTTCATCAGAAGTACGCTCATCACCAGCGGGCAAACAATTGTCCAAAGCGGACACCCAACCGCAAAGGCAACTAACCACAACCCCCACCAGACGGCGAAGTCACCGAAGTAGTTGGGGTGTCTGGTATAATGCCACAATCCGGTATCAAGTACCTTGCCTTCGTTCGCGGGATTGGATTTGAATTGATGGAGTTGCCAGTCGCCAAAGGTCTCGAAGATTAAACCGATTAACCAAACGATAATGCCAGCCAAAAAAAGCGGAGTAGAAGGTTGTCTCATCTCGCTTGCAGTGAGCGCAAACTGAATTGGCAGAGCAACGAACCACATGATGATCCCTTGCAATAGAAATACAGTAAGCAAGCTAATCCACCAAAAACGTCGGCCATGATGCTCACGCATCGCCCGGTAGCGATAATCTTCTTCTGGTTCTTTCAGCTTTCGCCAAGTTAGATAACCTGCCAATCGGCAGCCCCAGATCGTTACCATGCCAAGCAGCAAAACTTGAGAACCCTGAAAGGCATCTTGCTGCAAAACCGAGGCAATGGCTACACAAACAAACCCAGCGCCCCAAACGGGATCGACAATGCTCGCGTCACGTCGCCAGACGCTGACAAGCCAAGTCAAAATCATCAGTGCTGCGATCACTCCAGCGTTAATCAGCAAGGGATTATTCATTTAGTGAATCACCGTGATTTAACGAAGAGGTAGTGAGCAACTCCCCAAGTTTCACCCGCGGGCTCATCTGAATTTGCACGATAGGCAAAAAGTTCTTCGCATGCCATGTAGAACATTCGCCAGCGTTGAGCTTGCACCATCGCTCCATCAGGATGATCCTCCAAGACTTGCACTGCTTCGGAATAGTTCGCATCGAGCGTATCTAGCCATGCTCGGCAGGTCTTGGCGTAATGGGTTCCCGATATCCACCATTGATCTGCGATGCTTAGATGCTCATCGTATTGTGCAAATAGATGCTCGCTTGGCATCATGCCACCGGAAAAGAAGTGGCGTGACATCCAGTCGTTTCCTTTTCCCGTTTCAAACAGGTAAGGCATATGACGGTGGCAAAAAACATGAACTACCATCTCGCCACGATCTTCTAGCCAACTAGCTATATTCTTAAATAGCAGAGCATGATTGCGGACATGCTCGAACATTTCGACGCTGACGACACGATCAAATCTTTGGCTTGGCACAAACTCATTAATATCCGCTGTTATGACTTCTAAATTATGCAATCCCTTCTCTTCTGCTTGGCGAGTAATGTAATCACGTTGGGTCGCCGAATTCGACATCGCGGTGATGTTAACATCAGGATAATGCTCCGCCATCCACAGAGTAAGAGAACCCCATCCGCAGCCTAGTTCTAAGACCGACATATCAGGCTGTAGATTAAGCCGATCAGCGGTCAGCTTGAGCATTGCCTCCTCTGATTCGGCAAGCGTGCTCACGCTCTCAGGCCAGTAACCTGAACTGTATTTCAATCTCGGCCCTAAACTGAGTTCGTACAATCGTGTTGGTACTTCGTAATGCTGCTGGTTAGCCGCATCGGTCTGGAATGCCATCATCGATTGCGTTCGCATCTCAGCTGCAAACTGTTGGTTTAGCTTTTCGGAAGAATGCTTGGCAACTTCTTGCTCAGCAAATTGGGCGCGTTGACCGAGGAGATTTCGAATACCATATCGAATCAGAGAGTCAGGCAACCATCGTCGTTCCGCCAGGGCATTGAGATTCATAGCTTAACTCCTGTGGATTGCTTAGACTTTGCGAAAGGTAATCTGCGCGACGTTTAACTTCCGCTCCAAGAAACCAGCACGACAGAAGCAAAGATAATAGTCCCAAAGCCGAATGAAACGGTCATCAAAACCAAGCGTTTGTATCTCCGAGAGATTCTCGTACATGCCGGTACGCCACTGTTCAAGCGTCCGAGCATAATCAAAGCCAAACTCAAGAAAGTTATCCATTACCAACGAGGTTCGTTTGGCAATCGCCTGCGAGATCGTCCCAACCGAGGGGAGCATTCCACCGGGGAAGATGTGCTTTTGGATGAAGTCGGTCGATTGGCGATAACTAGCATATCGATGATCGGGCATCAAAATCGCCTGCAAGCCAAACATGCCACCATGCTTTAGTCGATCGTTGCAAACTTGGAAGTAAGTCGGCAAAAATTCTTCACCAACAGCTTCGATCATTTCAATTGAGACGACTTTGTCGAATTGGCCCGTGAGATTTCGATAATCCGATTCGAGTAACTCAACGGAACCTTCAATACCAGCGTTCTTAAACCGCTCTTCAGCGTAATCATGCTGCTGCTTAGATATCGTCGTGGTCGTGACATGCACACCATATTTTTGAACAGCATGCTGGGTAAAACCTCCCCAGCCCGTGCCGATCTCTAACACTCGATCACCAGGCTGTAGATCAAGCTGACGACACAAGTTGTCGTATTTATTGGTGGATGCTTCAGCGAGTGTGGCGTCCTCAGTAGGCCAAAGAGCAGACGAATAGGTCATCGTTTTATCAAGCCATAGCTTGAAGAAGTCATTACTAAGATCGTAATGAGCTGCAATATTCCGTTTGCTTCCGATAAGCGAATTCTTGTGGCCAAAAGTCTGAGCACGCTGCCATAGATTTGCCATCCATTGATATCGTCCATTCAATTTGGCTGTTGTTTCTAGATTTCGAGCAAACAACTGCAACAAAGCAGGCAAATTGTCGGTTGACCAATCTCTATCGATATATGACTCCGCCGCTGAAAGACCTCCGCCCAGCGCGACACGTCGATAGAATCTTGGATTGTGTACTTGGATGGTTGCCGTCGTGAGCGACGAATCTCGGCAGCTGATTTCTCCTTGGGAATCAACGAGACGAATTGCTCCCCCTTCGAGCTTCTTCAAATGACTAACGATTTTCCCGCGGAAAAATCGATTCGTCCAACCAGTAGTATGGTGTGACATCGGACACGTCGAAGAAGACGCAAGGTTGATCACCTCTTGATTACTGGTCAGCTGACTCATCGCTACTCACTATCTGCCCTGGGGCGGTTACTTTGGATGGGGGTAATACGTTGCTTTTTTTGTCCACATCACAAATGCTTCGTAATAGATAGCTGAAAGAATACTAAGCGAAGCAAACGGACGACGGAGGCGTTCCGTGAAAAGCGATGAAGAGGTCATCGGCTGCTGTTGCAATCGGATCGTCGAGGTAAGCAAACAGGTATCACCTTGGGTACAGTTAATCGCCAGGGTAAGCCAATCGCTCGGCACCAGAAGTCGCCAGCGATATTCCATATCCATCGGGAGAAAAGGTGAGACATGAAAGTCTTTCTTGGTTACACAGTTATAGGCATCTTGGGAATCGTAGCTGGTTAGATCAATCACGTAATCGTGACGCTCTTTCCAAGGGGTATTGGTCACCTCAGCAACTATCGCATTTAGTCGACTGCCGGATGCATCAAAGCAGTAGTATACGCTTAAAGGGCAGAAAAAACTGCCAAAACTGCGTGGTTGCGTGAGAAGGCAGATCGGCCCGTACTCGAAATCAATTCCTGATTCTCGCAGACGTTGACGAACCAATTCAGCCAACGGCACTTCTTCCCGACGACTTGATGGCGAATCGTAGTGGTCTGGTTCAAAGAAACTGACAAACCCAAATCGGCTAGTTGAGAGAAGCGACGTCTTAGACACACAATCTTGAATCTCTTCAAGATTCAGGTAGAGCCACTGTAGCTGATATCGGAACCTCCGCTTTTGAGGCCGATGGCGGTGATGCATCACCATGCCACGATAGAGACAACTAGCTGTTTGCATGAATCACTTTATCTGGGCGATTGATAAGGCTTATTATTCGCTAGCAAGGTCTTCCAGTTCAATACCGAAACACTTTGCAACATTGACCGCACTGCGTGTTCCATCCTCATGGAATCCAGCTCCAGTATAAGCACCCGCGTAGTAGACTTTGCGGTAACCTTGCAAAGAATCAAGACCTTCCTGCGCCTTAATGGAGGCGATTTCATAGCAAGGATGAGCGTAGTTTAGCTTCTTGATCACCTTGTTTGGGTCAATCTCTTTGATTGGATTTAACGTAACGAAGATTGGCTGTGGGGACTGACACGCTTGGATGCGATTGAGATGGTAGGTCACCTGGACACGTTGATCATCGCCTTCTTCATCTGGCGTTGTCTGATAGTTCCAACTTGCCCAAGCACGTTTTCTCTTCGGCATAACCGAATCACAAGTGTGAACGTAGACTTCATTCTCCTGATAAGGAAACGCTTTCAGAAAATCTTGTTCTGTCTCATCAGCATCGGAGAGTAATCTTAGCGACTGGTCAGCATGGCTGGCCATGATGACAGCATCGTAAATCTGATCTCCTCGCTTTGAATTAATCAACACCTTCTCCCCATCCGAATTCACTCGGCGAATTGACTGGACGGGAGTTGCCAAATGGAAACGGTCACGTATCGGTTCGATAAGTTTTAAAACATAACTCTTCGAGCCACCTTCAATCGTTAGCCATTGAGGGCGATCTTTGATCTGCAACAGGCCATGGTTTTCATAGAACCGAAACAGAAAGTGCGCCGGGAAATCCTTAATCGTTGCTGGCTTTGCAGACCAGATGGCCGCGGTCATGGGTCGCAAGTAATAGCGAAAGAAGGTTTCGCTAAGTTGAGATTGTTTCAGAAAATCACCAACGCTTATCTCGCAATCTTCTGTACTCGCAACAAATGCTTTAGCCAATCGATTAAATCGAATGATGTCAGCAAGTAGACGATAGAATTTTAGCCGGAAAATGTTTGTACGCTGAGAAAAAATTCCATTGAGCGATCCCCCTTCATACTCAAGATTGTCAACGTCCGATCGGACACTGAAGCTCATGTCGCTTGGCTTCGATCGGACGTTGATAATCTCAAGCAAACGACAGAAGAGCGGATAAGTTCTCTCGTTAAACACCATGAAACCGGTGTCGATCGTGACAGATTCGCCATCGACCTCAACCGTGTGGGTATGAGCATGCCCACCCGGTCGGTCATCCGCTTCATAAAGCGTGATGTCATGTTTCAGTGACAAAAGCCTTGCGGCTACAAGCCCACTAACACCGGCACCGACAATTGCAATATTCAACAGATAGGACCTTGAAGGATGGGAAAGTAAAAAACTGCCAATATTTCGCAGATCGCGCCTGACCAGATGCAAATCAGGGCAATAAATGCACGAAGACAGTAGAAGTTTAGCAAAATTATTCCATAACGCGCCGCTGACTTCGACTGACGCGCCAAAGTTTAATCGTTGGTTCACCACCACAATTCTAGTTGCTACTCTTAGCTATATCGAAACCAATCGAAACCTACTCTTCCATCTTCTTTAGGTCTATTTTTAGGCAATTCCATGTCGTCTTCCTCATCCGTTCAGGCTTGGGCTGAGCATGTCACAATTCCTACTTATGACATCGGCAACCCTAACCCTAATCCCATGTTCCTGGAAAAACGTGTCTACCAGGGATCAAGCGGAGTGGTCTATCCCTATCCGGTAATCGAGACTGTGGCCGACGAACCAAAACCTCAAGAATGGGAAGCGGTTTTCCTTGAGAATGAGTACCTCAAGATCATGGTACTGCCAGCTCTTGGTGGTCGCGTACAAATGGCACTCGACAAGACAAACGATTACCACTTTGTCTATTACAACCAAGTCATCAAGCCAGCCCTCGTGGGACTTGCTGGTCCTTGGATCAGTGGCGGTATTGAATTCAACTGGCCACAACACCATCGTCCTAATACCTACGGCCCTGTCGAATGGCAAATCGAAGAGACCGAAGAGGGTGCCTGCACGGTTTGGTGTTCAGAAATTGATCGGATGTATGGCACAAAAGGAATGCATGGCCTAACGCTTAATCCTGGAAAAGCCTATCTAGAAATAAAAGTCCAACTCTCCAACCGAACGGACTTGCCGCAAACCTTCTTGTGGTGGGCCAACCCTGCAGTGGCAGCCGGCGACGATCATCAATCGATTTTCCCACCAGATGTCCATGCCGTCATGGACCACGGCAAGCGTGATAGCATCAGCTTCCCTGTTGCGGTTGGAGAATACTACAAAGTCGATTACTCGCCAGGCACCGACATCAGCCGCTATCGCAATATCCCGGTCCCCACTTCTTACATGGCTTACCACAGTGATTACAACTTCGTTGGAAGTTATGACCATAGTAAAGAAGCGGGGCTGCTGCACGTTTGCGACCACCACGTTAGCCCAGGTAAAAAACAATGGACCTGGGGGCACAGCGATTTTGGCCAAGCTTGGGATCGTCAGCTGACTGACGGTGATGGACCCTACATTGAGTTAATGTGTGGTGTCTTTACAGACAATCAACCTGACTTCTCTTGGTTGATGCCAGGCGAGCAAAAATCCTTTACACAATACTTCATGCCCTACAAGAAGGTTGCCCAGATTGGTAACGCAACCATTGACGCAGCAATCGGCATGAATCAGGAAGGCGATCAACTCTCTTTGCGTGCCTATGCAACAAGCTTGCAAAATGATGCTAGAGTCATTGTCGTACAGGATAATTCGGAAGTTTTTAGTAAGACGCTTGATCTTGGTCCCGAATCACCTTTCGAAGAAACTATCGAGTTGCCATCGGGTACTTCGATTAATGAACTCCGTGTAGCTGTGCTCGCCAGTGACGGATCGGAACTTGTCTCATGGCAACCAGCTGAGCAGGAAGAACGCCCGGTGCCCGAGCCTGCGACGGCAATCGACAGCCCTGAGAAGTTAGACTCGACCGAAGCTTTGTTCCTGGCTGGACAACACCTTGAGCAATATCGTCATGCAACTCGTCTGCCGGAGTCTTATTACTTAGAAGCCCTCAAACGTGATCCGGAAGATTCTCGTAACAACATGTCGATGGCCTCGCTTAGTATTCGTCGTGGTCAATTCGTTGAGGCTGAAAGCTACGCAAGAACTGCCGTAAAGCGACTTACGCGACATAACCCCAACCCTTATGTTGGCGAAGCGCATTATCAACTCGGCATGTCACTTGAGTGGCAAGGCAACTACGAAAAAGCAGCCGATGCTTACCACAAAGCAACGTGGAACGCAGCTTGGCAAGCGGCTGCAGGTTTAGCCATCGCACGTCTAGA
Source organism: Botrimarina sp. (assembly GCA_965263145.1). Lineage (GTDB taxonomy): Bacteria > Planctomycetota > Planctomycetia > Pirellulales > Lacipirellulaceae > CAYGQU01. The sequence continues at coordinate 2,720,046 of OZ253585.1, read as the reverse complement.
GACTCGTTCAGGAAACTATAATGAAGCGTTGCAGCGCATCGAGTGGACACTCTGCCGCAACACCGAAGACCATCGTGCTTGGCATTTGAAAGTAACCCTATTAAGACTCCTCGGGCGTGAGCAAGAGGCTACCCAAGCAGTCAACGAAGCCCTCAAGAAGGACTCATTCAACTTTGGAATCCTTTGGGAAGAAGCAAGCGAGACAAATCAATTCGATCGGGTCGAAGCTGCTTTACGCAATGAAGAACGCAACTACTTAGTGATTGCTTGGGAGTACGCAAGCTCAGGCCTCTATCAAAAAGCAGTCGAGGTAATGACTCACTGTCTTGAGAAGACAAAGTCGTCTTCGACACCAATGCCGCTTTACTTTCGGTCGTACTACAACGAACTGGCAGGCAACGATGACTCAGCAAAAGCTGACCGTGAAGCAGCTGCAAAACTACCCACTACGATCTGCTTCCCAAATCGCACCGATGAGCTTCTTGTACTGCAACAAGTAGTTGAGAAGAACACAAGTGACGCAAAAGCTCCCTATTATCTCGGCTGCTTGCTATACCACCTTCGTCAGACAGAACGTGCGGTTGCGATGTGGCAACGTGCTACAGAACTTGATCCAAGCTTCCCAACGGCCTATCGTAACTTGGGGCTCGCTTACTTCAACAAGATGGATGATGCGAGTCGTTCCTGGGAAGCCTATCTCAAAGCATTTGAGTGCGATACTCAAGACGCCCGCCTGCTATACGAACTTGATCAGTTAGCTAAGCGTTTAGGTCATTCAATCGAAGAACGCTACGACCGCCTTGCTAAGCACGAATCTATTCTCAGCAACCGAGATGACTTGTATATCGAACATGTCACACTGCTAAATCTGCTTGGCAAACACGAAGAAGCACTTGAGAGGATACTTGCTCGCAACTTCCATCCCTGGGAAGGTGGCGAAGGGAAGGTTCCTGCTCAGTTTGTTTTTGCCATCACTTCTTTAGCTCGCCAAGCAATCCTCGATGGTAAACCAGACGATGCTATTTCGCTTCTAAAGCAAACCGAATGTTGGCCACATTCTTTGGGTGAAGGAAAGCTCTTCGGTACCCAAGAAAACGACATCCATTACTTGATGGGCCTTGCCTACCAAACCTCAGGTGACCAAGACTCTGCTAAGGAATATCTTGATCGCGCTTCCCAAGGACTTAGCGAACCAACCGCTGCGGTTTACTACAATGACCAGCCACCTGAGATGATCTTCTTTCAAGGCTTAGCGCATCTTGAGCTTGGCACCACAGAAGAAGCAAACAACCGTTTCATGAATCTTATCGAATATGGCCAAAAGCATTTAGACGATGAACCGGAGATCGATTTCTTCGCCGTCTCGCTACCCGACTTCTTAGTCTTTGAAGATAGCCTAACGCGTCGCAACAAGATCCATTGCTACCACATGATGGCGCTAGGCCACGCAGGGCTTGGCAATCAAATGGAGTGCAACGCCATGCTTGCAGAGATCCACAACCTCGACCCAAGCCATCCTGGCCTGAAGCGGATTCCCGAGTTCCAACAAACAACGGCTGATGCCTAGGAACAGACGCCGAGTCTAGCCGTTAGCCTTTGCTGCTATCCGCTTTTCGCGGCGTTTCTTTTTCTTGGCTGGGCTCTTCTTGGGCTTCGGCTTGCCAGGACGTGAGCTGTTTTTGGAGTTTCCATTTTCAGTCGTTGAGCGCTCGCCGTAAGACTTTTTCTTGTTGCCAAACGACTTAGGCTTGCGTTTAGATTTCTTGGGGCCTTTTCCTCCACTAACTCTCTTCTTGCCAGAGGTATTCGAACGGTCGGAATCGTGGGATTCGTAGGAATCGTTAGACTCTTCCGTGCTTCTCTGTCCTCCTAGTCGATTCAATTTCGAAGGTTTCTTCGGCTTGCGGGGGCGAGCATTTTCTCTTTCCCCTTCTGTTCTCGGTTTGCGAGCGCGGGGTTGCTTTTCTCTTTCCCCTTCCCTCTTTGGCTTGCGAGAACGTGGCCTCTCTTTATCGCCTTCGAGCTTCGGTTTGCGTGAGCGAGGTCGATCTCTTTCTCCTTCCGCCTTTGGTTTACGAGAGCGTGGGTTTTCTCTGTCACCTTCACCTCGAGGCTTGTCTGGCCCGCGGCTACCACGTTGTGGAGGGCGGCGTCTGCCTGATTTCTTGTCCGCTGGCATAACGAACCTTTCGGTCGGTTCGAAACCTTCAACCGCAGGTTCGATCTCAATCGCTTCTTTGATCAAACGTTCAATCTGCTTGAGTAGCTTTGCCTCCGGTGCGGAGCAGAATGAGACTGCCGTGCCGGTTGCACCCGCTCGGCCAGTTCGACCGATGCGGTGAACATAAGTCTCAGCAGCGTCGGGAAGATCGTAATTCACAACATGCGTTACATCACGGATATCTAAGCCACGTGCTGCAATGTCTGTTGCCACCAACACCGGCGGGTTCTCACCTTTGAATTTTTGAATCGCACGATTGCGTGCCCCTTGGCTCTTGTCGCCATGGATCGCAGCAGCATGTACGCCGGACTTGATAAGCTTCTTAACGATCTTATCCGCCCCGTGCTTGGTACGGCTAAAGACCAATGTCCGCGAACGGTCTGTCGTTTGCAGGTAATGGGCTAAGAATTCTTGCTTTCTTCCTTTGTCCACCAAATGAACCGACTGCTTGATTCGCTTTTCCGTATCAGTGGCAGGCGTCACGTCAATCGACTCAGGATTCTTAAGCCACTTCTTCGCAAGCTTACGAATCTCGTCGGGCATCGTTGCTGAGAACATCAGCGTTTGACGTTCGCTAGGAACCTGCGCGACAATTTTGGTCAGATCGGGCACAAACCCCATGTCGAGCATTTGATCTGCTTCGTCAAAGATTAAGAGCTCTATCTGAGAGAGATCAATAAACCCTTGCCCCATCAAGTCGAGCAATCGGCCAGGCGTTGCGATCAGTGCATCAACACCGCGACGTATCGCGTTAACTTGTGGGCCTTGCTTAACGCCACCAAAAACTAATGCTGAACGAAGACCAGTAAATTTGCCGTAGCGGCGGAAGCTCTCTTCAATCTGAGCTGCCAACTCACGAGTTGGCGAAAGGACCAACGCACGCAGTGGGCGATTGTCTGCATTTGGGCGACGGCGTTGGCGTCCGTACTTTGATTTCTTATAAGACTTTTCTCGCTGTGGTACTTCAGTTGGCTTCGGCAACGACTTGCCTGTCTCATACAAATGATGAAGCATTGGCAAGGTGAACGCAGCAGTCTTACCGGTTCCGGTTTGAGCACAGCCAATGAGGTCTGCGCCTGAAAGGACGACTGGTATCGCTGATGACTGGATAGGGGTAGCAGTTTCGTAACCGAGTTTGTCTACGGCACGTTGCATTGGCTCGGCTAGGCCTAGCTTTGAGAATTCCATCTTTGCTCTGTCTCTGGTCTGTCGGATTAATTGCGAATGTTGGCCACTGTTCTTACCGACATCAAGCGAGACCCTCAGCGGCAGGAAGTCTGCGCAAACCTACTTCCAGCGTTAAACGGAGGTCTGAAACTTACACGGCGTCGTTTAGGTATCAGTTGCCTAGATATCAGCTCAACAGACGTGGTTAACGACCACGGTACAGCAAGTATGTATGCTGCTGGAGCTGTCAGGGGCAAGATAATCATTCGCCGTCGAAAGAGGTCGTAAACAGAACAACCAAAAACTGGCCATCAAGTCGACTGCTTCGAAATCGAGTGACCCAACCACCGCCTCTGGGATGATTACCAAGAGAGCGTCACATTCAGTGAATGTGTTTATCCGGAAGGTCCTACACCTAAATCTATGGGCAAGAGAATAACCTGCCGAGAGAATGGGGGCAATCGCTAAAACCTCGGGAAAAGACAAGTATACCCCGAGAAAAAGAGAGTGGGCACGACAGAACTCGAATCTGTGACCTCTTGCATGTCAAGCAAGCGCTCTAACCAACTGAGCTACGCGCCCTCTTTTACTGGCATTGCCAGCAAATTATCTTGTCACCGTTTAAGATTCCTACGGTCCGAAGACTATCGGCAATAAGTGACACCCTGGTGCTATCGGCAACCAGGGTCGGGAACTTAGAAGTATATCTTGCTAAAGCTTGAAATCTAGGGGGTTTATAGCCTAAATGTCGCCCATTACTCTCCGACTTACGTCCCCCTTCGAGAAGTGCGAAACAGGCATATTCCTAGCAGGAATCAAAGCTGTCCGGGCTTCTGCCCATTTTGCCCGTGCTAGCTAAACCATTGGCATAAAACGGCTTTCCTCTTAGAACGGGTTCAACTGGGATTGCCCGATTCGTCGACCCCTGTTGTAATTCCAAGAGTTCGGCCTCCTGAATGCAGTAGGGTCGAAAACGAAAGTCATTCCACCATTTACCAGAACCATGCGACGACGTTCATTTAGCTGGAACGATCTGATCTATTACGGCGAAGTCTTCGGCTTCTTGCTGGCATGGGTAGGTGGCGCCATTCTGTTGACACAATTGTCTGGTCCAACTGAAGAGCCAGCTAATCTTGACCAGATTGCTACCGCTGAAGTCACAACAGTTGAGTAGAATCTAAAGTAATAATCATCATTACTTTTATTGCTGAATGGAATATGTTTTGGCCTTTGGTGCTGCCATTCCAACTCACGTGCTTGTTGGTTGCTATTTCTTTTGTACTTGTTGTGATGATCGCTTCCGAAAGGAAGTGGAAGATGGCAAGAGCCCTAACCTTATTCAGTATAACGAGCCTGGTTGCGTTCATTCCCTCATGCACAACTATTCAGTTAGCACTTGACCATTTTCGATTTGGTTACTTTGAATACGAAAACTATGAACAGTTGAAGGATAGTAGAGTTCGAAGGTATATGCCAGAGAACGCATGCAATATTTCCATCCATAAAAACTATGGTGGAAACGGCTTCGTCGCAGCTTTCTCAATTGAAAGAGAACAACTAATCAAATTCTTAGATGCAAGATGGCAATCTTATGGAGAATACTCATCAGTAGAACGTGGTGGTCTATCTATTCCCATAATGCCTAGCTCCCAGTCTACCGATCTAGTCTCCTGGCATGCTTGTGATTCCTCAGAAACTTTCCATAGCGTAATAGGATCAAATGGAAGTGGTGCAATGTATTGGTTCTGTCCTGCAAAGAATGTTGCCTATATTGATGCGGGATATTGGTAACTGCCTTACCTGTCTTCCTTGTTGATCTCGTCACGAGTATCGTCCTTGTCGCGACGCCGCAAGTAAAGCTTGATCGGCACTTCTGGGAACTGCAATTCATCTCGCAGCTTGTTTAGCAAGTAACGCCGATAAGGCTTCGAGAAAGCCGATGGCTGATTGCAGAAGATCACAATCGTTGGGGGCTGGACGCCCACTTGCGTTGCATAATAAACCTTAGGCCGTCGGTTTTGATAAACGGGTGGAGGGTTATTGCGAATGGCATCCCGCACCAAGCGATTCAGCTTTCCGGTGCTAACGCGATCGCGCGATTGCTTGAATAGCATCGAAGCATGATTGAGTAACGCCTTCACGTTCTTACCGGTCTGGCCTGTGATGAATGCAATTGGTGCGTAACGCATCGTTTGGAAGTTGTCGCCTAAATAGGTAACCCACTTCTCGGTTGGCATCGAGCCAGCCAGCTTGTCCCACTTGTTTACCACCAAGATACAAGGCTTATGCTCTTGCTGAATATAATCGGCGAGCTGTTTATCAACCTTGCCGATGCGTTCACTACAATCAAGGAAGAGAAGTACAACATCCGCTCGGCGAATACTGCGTTGGGCACGATGAGCGCCGTAGAAGTCGATGTCGTACTGCGACTGCGCTCGCTTTCGACGCAGACCTGGAGTATCGATGGCAACAAACGCTCTGTCGTCCAATTCAAAGCGGACGTCAACGCTGTCGCGCGTTGTGCCTGGTACATCGCTTACGATCATCCGGTCCGCTTCGGCTAGCGTATTAACAAAGGTGCTCTTCCCAACATTACGCCGACCAACGATGGCAACCTTCATGTCCGGTTCGGTTGGCTCTCCCTCTTCGTCGGTCTCAGGCGGTAGCGCGTCCATGACTTGGTTCATCAGAACCGCGCGATTTCGATTCTGTAGCGTGCTCACCTTGATCGGGCGACCATGCCCTAAACGATTGAACTCGTCTGCCTGGTTATCGAAAGTCTCGTCGTCCGTTTTGTTAGCAAGGCAAATAACGGGGATCTTCAAATAGCGAAGTCGCTTGGCGACTTCTTGATCCATCGGCGTAAGACCCATCCGAGTATCTGTAACAAAGAGAATGACGTCGGCTGTATCGATGGCGTTGGTAATTTGCTGTTCGATGTCCTCGGTCAATTCATCGGCATCCATATGCCCCATACCGCCGGTATCGACCAACTCGAAGAAGCGATCTTCATGCTCCATCAGATGAACGATGCGGTCGCGCGTAATCCCCGGCTTGTCGTCAACAATGGCGACACGCACCCCAGCAAGCCAATTTAACAGGCTGCTTTTACCAACATTTGGCCGGCCAACGATGGCGACTTGGGGAATGCCCATGGGCTAGATGACTCAACTACTCGTATTATTTAGATTTCAGGAACACCCTATGATAGTTACCCGAGGGCGTTCCTAGTAGTCGTTCGTCGCGAAGTGCTTAACATTGCGTGTGGAATAAGCAAGCTAGCTGACTTTTGTGCCGAAATCAGCTATTCTCAGCTCATGGCTGACAAGTCGAACAACCTGAATAACTCGCCCCGAGCGGTGCGCCAGCGGCTTGAAAGTCTGCTCTCAGCAGGTCTGCTGAATCTGCCTAAAGGGCACTTTGATGCAAGTGTGGGGGCAAACACTTCTCCTCCAGTTGCTCCTGAGACTGCTCTTAAGCCTACTCCAGGACTCACGCCACCTAAAGAGAATGTTCCGACGGTGGAACAATCTCATAAGATTGATCCTGCCCCGACCGCGGTTCCCAGCACCCCGCCATCTGTTCCAAGCATTGCCCCCGCAACGGCGGCAACGCTCGAAGTCCTCCAGCAACAAGTCACGGCATGTACGGCATGTGAAGAGTTGGCTTCCACGCGCACGCAAACGGTCTTTGGAATTGGCAACCCAAACGCTCGGCTATGCTTCATGGGGGAAGCTCCCGGTGCTGATGAAGATCGCCTTGGCGAACCGTTTGTCGGACGCGCTGGACAGCTGCTTACGAAGATCATCGAAGCGTGCCATCTAACCCGCGACGAAGTCTATATCCTTAACGTCCTCAAGTGCCGACCACCGGGCAATCGTAACCCACATCCGGCAGAATCAGCTGCCTGCCGCGGCTTCTTGCTTCGCCAGCTGGAGTTAATCCAGCCCGAGTTTATCTGCTGCTTAGGAGCTGTCGCAGCACAGAACTTCTTGCAAACGGACCAACCGATAGGCCGACTCCGCGGGAAGATCCATCAGAAGGATGGCTTCCAGGTCGCCTGCACCTATCACCCGGCTTACCTGCTCCGCAACCCGTCGGCCAAACGATCGACCTGGGATGACATGAAACTATTGATGAGGCAGATGGGCGTGGAACTTTAGCTCATCTCACAACAAGCTAGCGCCGCAGGCATCGATTGTAACGATTGCGCAAGCCAGGTCGGCAGACCTTGCGCTTTGTACCGTTCGCGCATTGTAGGAATTTGAAAGACCTCGTTTGACAAGCCACGAATCGCTTCCGTCAGCGGCCTGCCGTTGATAAAGTCGTACTTGTGCGATTGAGTTTTGCCACATGGCACCCTTCAACCGGGTGGGTGGCAACCGAGAGACCCTGAAGCTTATTGGGGGGAAGCTTGATGGTTTCGACCGCACAAGGCACCACCTCGACGCCCCTCTGTGAAACTTGCCGATCCGAAACATGTTTGTCCCTAACCAACCTGACCAAGACCCAGTCGAATGCCTCCTTCGCAACGCGGAGCTGCGCAACGAACTGGAGCCGCTTTACGACGAGTCGATCGACTCGGTCGATGCGGCAAGCATGACCACTCGTAGCGAGAACGACTTCCTTGAGTCGATGCTCGAATGGGAACGTGCTCCCATGGTACCGGTTGCTGAATGGTTTGAACCTGTACTACGGTTAAACGATCACGAAGACCTCTCCGACGAAGAAGTTCGTCACCTGCTGGCCAGCACGGTCCAAGCCCTGTTCACCAAGAACATTGTGCTTGACTTCACTGATCACCTGGCTGACCGCGAGCTATACACACTTATCGCTCGTGATATTCTGCCCGCTTATGAAAAGAAGCTAAACCGTAGCAAGACTTACTTGCACTGGGATTGTGCCAATACGAGCGGCGATCCTGAAACATGGCTTCGCTACTATGCTTCGGTAGAAGAGCGTGACGTCTGGCTCGACGAGACTGGTGGCATTCTACCGCCGTGCGAGCAACCACCTTACATTCGCCGGCTGCCTAAAGCACCGATGTAAGTCGAAGTTCTCTAAGAGTTACTTCTTATCCGACCACTCGCGGCGTTGTCGGCTGCTTGGAATGCTCATCGCCTTACGGTATTTCGTGACCGTTCGTCTTGCGACTTTGATGCCTGCTTTATCAAGCTCGGCAACGAGGGCATCATCAGAGAGTGGCTTCGATTTGTCTTCGCCATCGACGATCTCTTGCAGCTTCAGACGAACGCGGTCCCAGGCGACTTCCTCACCATCTGCCCCGGTCGTACCACCTACAAAGAATCGTTTTAGCGGGAAGATCCCACGGGCTGTTTGAATCCACTTATCATCAACCGCCCGGCTGACAGTTGTCACATGGACACCAACCTTGTCAGCAATCTGCTGCATCTTCAGCGGCTCGATTGCTTCTGGGCCTTCATCCAAGAACTTCGTCTGGTGATCGACAATCGCCTGCGAGACGCGTGAGAGCGTACTGCGGCGCTGTTCGATTGCTTCAATCAACCACTGGGCCGAGTTAACCTTCCGCTTGATATACTCACGCGTTTCAGTATCCGCTCCTGAGGCACGTTGCAACAACTTGCGATAGTAAGGACTAACGTAAAGCGAAGGCAATTCGCCCTGCTCTAGCCGGACGACATACTTGCCGTTGTCATCCCGATCCAAGAAGACGTCTGGCGTCACGCTTGGAACGGTCGACTCGGCAAAGTCAGCCCCAGGCTTTGGTTTCAAGTGGCGAAGCTCTTCCCACGCCTGATTGATCAACTCTATCGAATAGCCCGTCTTCTTCGAAATCTGCGGCAGTCGGTTGTTCTCTAAGTCGGACAGGTGATCCTCGATGAGGGTCTTCATCTCATCGTAAAACGGAACGCCCGGCTTGAGTTGTAGCAGCAGACACTCTTTCAGCGACCGAGCTCCCACGCCTGGCGGGTCGAGGTGCTGAACAATGCTCAAAGCCTTCTCGGCCAGGGCGACTTGCTCTTTGCGATACGTTTCAGCATCACCATTCAGATCGGGCGGCAACGGTGGCAGCAGCTCTTCGAGCGGTGTTTTCAGATAGCCATTGGAATCTAAGCTATAAATAATTCGCTCGGCCATCGCACGCGTTGTATCGTCGACATCAAACCAGGTTAGTTGATGCTGTAAGTAATCAGACAACGATTCGGGTCGGGCGACCATGTTCGCAATCTGATCGTGCGCGCGGTCAGCGTCCGCTTCCATCTGTCCTTGCGAAGGTCGACTCCGTTCTTCGTAATCGTCCGGCAGATTCTCTGCCATGCTGACGAGTCGCTCGAAGTCATCTTCGTTGTTGGTCCCTTCGTCGACGACAAGCTCACGCTCTTCGACGGTTGTCGCCTCAGCTGTTTCAACTTGCGTTGCGTCGAAATCCTGGGCATCGGGCTCCACCTGATCGAGGCAAGGATTGTCTTGCATCTCTTGCTCGATCCGTTCTTGCAGCGCGAGGATCGGCAGCTGCAGGATCTCCATCGACTGGATCATGCGCGGCGCAAGCACTTGCTTCTGCGCCATCTGCATCTGTTGTCCGAAGGACATTCGCATGATCGTTTACCTTGCCTGCTGCCTGTAAGCGGGACTGAAAAATTGCCGGGTGTCGCTATGCAACTGCTGTACCATAGCGACCCAAGGGTGGAAAGGTCAAACACCCTTTTGCCGTAAGTCTAGCTTATATTTGGCATTTCGGCGTCAAAATTGGCCCAATTGGGGGAGTCATACAAGCGATTTTGGTCGTAATTTGGGGGATTTGAACGGCCAAAGCGGGAGATCCGACGGCACTTTTTACACGTGGGTTGAAAGGCCGGAAGAAAATCTTGATGTGTTGAGATAAGCATGCAAGGGTAGGTGGTTTCCACCTACCTTTTACTTTTATGTTAGTTCAATATGTTCCATCGCGTAAAGCTATTGCGCTAAGATACGGTAAAGGTAGGTGCGAGCACCTACCCTACAATTCTGTAACACCTGATGATCTTGGAGATATTATGTTGCGTCTAAGAAATTCAGGTGCTAATAACATACAACAAGTAATTGTATTACCGTAAGAGATTTAAAAATGGGTAAAATTATGTGTGTTTGTAAACATATCATAAGCACAGTAGACTTTCCGCACCCTCATGCCTTTTTGATGACAACGGAACAACAGCTTGACGATATTGAAAGTAAAGAAGAATTTGACTCTGTCTCATCTGTTATTGACGACATAAATACAGTAGCGATTTATGGTTTACGTTGTCCTCATTGCAGTAGATTATTGCTATTTGAATCTGGTCGAGATCAAGGCATAACTTACTATCAACGTGAAGCTAGCTAGTCACGTAGGGTAGGTGGTTTCCATCTACCTTTTCTTTTTCCGTCAGTTAGACATCTTTCATCGCGTAAGATTAATAATTGATGATGTGTTAAATGTAGGTGCGAGCACCTACCCTACATGACTATAGATGCCCATTCCATCATCAAACACTCACCCAGTCTCACACCCCTTGAGGTGGAGCTGTTTTATATTAGAGCTAGAAAAGCAAAATGATTATTTTTGAAATTATTGAGTTTTGGTGCCATGGGGGGCAAGATATCGCAATGGGACGAATCGCTTCAGGTGATCTACATTTAGGTACTGTTTTTACAGGTTTGTTCAAGGATGATCCCCGCCTAACCAACTCTAAGCAGCCTGACATCCAGCTAAATCTCCGACTAGTGCGACTGCTTGCCTACGAAAAGGAGTGGGAGAACCTTCCCAAAGGGTATGGTGCAGGCATAATCTTGGAAGGAGAAGGTTACGAACTCTTGGAAGAAGGTTGTTTCCTAGTCGCGTAGGGTAGGTGCTCGCACCTACCTTTTTCGTTTTCATTAAGTTTGTCATACCAATTAGCTAGGTAGACCGTAAATAAAGATATCGTTCAATGTCTTTTGAATCAAAGATCACGTTTCAGAATTCTGAGCGTTAAAGGTAGGTGCGGATACCTACCCTACCAAAGTACTGCTCAACCTGTACTATTAACCCCATCGCCCCAGCGCGGCCTTCATGGGACATTAAGTCAAAAATTTGAAAAACAATCATTCGAATTTTCAGTCACTCAGCGACTAAGTAGCAACCTTCTTCCAAGAGCTCACATCCTTTCCCTTCTAAAAGTATGCCTGCAGTATACCCTCTGGGAAGATACTCCCACTCCTTTTCGTAGTTTAGTAGGGTAGGTGGTTTCCACCTACCTTTTCTTTTTCCGTCAGTTAGACATCTTTCATCGCGTAAGATTAATAATTAATGATGTGTTAAAGGTAGGTGCGAGCACCTACCCTACTAAGCTATTGAAGATACAGCAAAACCCACAATTGTGGTCAAAAATCAAGTGGATTGATAAATTTGGCAATGAAGTCCCTAACCCTTTTCATTGAGTAGGTGATGTTTACGTCAAAAAGATATTTTAAGATTTGGGACTATAACGTTAGTCTCCAACAACTTCTTCTTAGGAGCCCGAAAACTGGCGAAGAAACTGCTAATATTGATGTTGTATTTTGGGGAGTTCAGTCGCGTAGGGTAGGTGCTCGCACCTACCTTTTTCGTTTTCATTAAGTTTGTCATACCAATTTGATAGGTAGACCGTAAACAAAGATATCGTTCAATGCAGTTATATCAAAGCTCACGTTTCAGAATTCTGAGCGTTAAAGGTAGGTGCGGATACCTACTTTACGAAACTTAGGTTTTCTTCTCAACCTCTCCTCCGCGCTTACCTTAATATGATCAAGCACCCGATAATGGATGCGGTGCAACAGCCAGTTCGTCCAAGCGGTCCAGTAGCCCATTGGCTTCATGTCGATCTCGTACCAAGTGCGGCCGATGAGTTTGGTTTGGTTCTCAGAGATTGGAACAAGGACGAATTCACCTCGCTTGCTCTTGAGGGTCCCATACAGGTGCGGCGGACGAATCTCGCGGTACGGCGTCATCTCGGTCATTGGATCAGGCTGGGACGTAACATCAAACGCCAAGTGGTTTGGCTCATCCCAAACGGTGATCGGCTCCACAAAATCGCCGGTCGTAAATTGACAGTAACGGATAGCCCCGACGCCCTCCCCTTCAATGTAGGCTGACTTGGGCGAGGCGATCCCGTAACGGAAATACCAAGGAGGCTCCGATTCGATCGGCGGAAACGCAATGACCGTATCCCAAACCGCTTGTGGTGACGCATCAATCACAAGCGAAGACTCGACCATCTTCTCGGGCAATTCAACCAACTGTGTTTCAGCCACGCCGATCAGGGGCAAGAAGAGCAAGGCGCCTAACATCCCTTGATCCTTCTTTTGGTTGCTAATCTCAGGGACCATTGCGATCGTAAGACCAATGACTGATCCAAAGATTGTCATGGGTAAGAATATCGGCAAGGCCATCACTAAACAGATCGCTCCTTCGAATCCAAAGAGAAGCAATAAACCAAACAGTGTAAATACGAGACCAGTTGCGTGTCCGATGATGATGGACCACTTCGTATGCCCTGAGCGAGCTAATAAATATCCCGAAGTAGCACCGGCCACGAAAGGTGAACCCATAAAGACAACGACTCCATAATCACCGAGCAGGTAGATCGAGAAAGCCATGACCGTAGCGGCATAAACAATTGCTACTAATATCGCGTTGAGAAACGCAGCAAACTTGCTGTGTTTCTTGCTGAATTCGCTCCTCGAATTGAGAGCCATCGATGCTCGCTCAGCTAAAGCAGAGCTACTCGTTTGGCTGCGAGTACCCAAGCATGAAGCAACCAACATGAATGGCCAATTGAGAAACGGAACAAGAACAAACAAACCGTTCCATGGCGACCTGCCCGCATCGATCATTCGCCGAATGCTGAGTACCAAGGCAGACCAGACAAAAGGGAGTGTCCACAGCAACCAAGCAAAGCCGAGCCACTCAGGCCCCTCGGCCAAGAAGACATTCCTTGCCATCAGCGAAGGATTGATAAAGTCAATGAAGCTGTAATCTTGGCCAGTCGTCTGATGAATCACAACTGCTTCAACAAGATACTTGAAGAGCATAAGCAAGCCGCCAACCAACAAATACTTGGTACGGCTCACTGGTTTGCCAGACGGATTCAGCCAATCGGGTATCATGCTAATGACTTGAATCAAGATTATGATCGATTAGTTAATCGATGAATAAATAACAACCAATTAACTTGCGGTTATATAATCTTTGTAGATCTCGTTTGCTTCATTATAAAGTATCTCGATAAAATACTAGATAAAGCATTTCTGTCAAAGCAAGAAAAGCGATTAGCGATGACTTATAAATACTACGTCACCTTAGGGCTACTACTTCTGTTTGCGGTACTGCCAATGTTAGTACTAAAAATAAAGGCCGCTGAAGATCCCAACGCAGCTTGGTACGTGGTTAGGTATTTTCATCTACAAGTATTCGAATGGATACTATGCCTACTGACGATTTTTTATGGAATTGCTTGGAAGATATTTCGCAAGGAAGATGATAGTTGAATCAACCTTGATCTTAACGACGGAATCCAGGTCCAATCCTGTAAACCTCACTCTCCACCACCGAACTTCGACATCATGTCATCCAGCCCGGGCAGGTTCATGTCGCCGGTGATGTCTTTCATCGCTTCGGCGCGGAGCTCCTTGGTCTTGGCAATCGCGTCGTTGATCGCTGCGGGGAGAAGGTCTTCGATCATTTCGCGGTCTTGCTTTTCGATCAGCGTCGGATCAATGCGGACGGCAAGCGCGTCGCCAGCACCGTTGACGTCAACTTCGATCATGCCGCCACCTGCTGAGCCGGTTGCTCGTTTGGTTTTGAGTGCTTCTTCCATCTCTTTCATCTTGGTCCCCATCTGCTGCGCTTGCTGCATCATTTGGCCAAGATTGGCAAGGTTGCCGAGTCCTTTGAACATGTTTTTTCTCTCTCTGTTTATACACTCTATGTTCTATTGAATCGCCGCTTAAGAATCACGCGGCGGATGGTATTTCATTCGGTCTGGTGGAACCTCGAACAGTTCCATCGCCTTCTTGACGAGCGGCCGTTGGGCGACTTCGGCTAACACTTCACGTCGCGAAGGTCTTGGTGTGGTGGCTACGGGTCGTGAGTGGCCGCCTCGCTGCATCGCCTTGAGTTCCTCCTGCAAGCTGGCGCCATCGCTCTCCTGGGAAGGAGCGGGTGCGGGTGAAACCTGCTTGGGTTTGGGAGGAGCTTGCGTCTGCTGCTTTGTCATTGCCGCCATCTGCTCGGCGAGGCTTGGTTCCCGGCTTGAATCCCGGTTGGGTTCGCTGCTGGTTTCCCTATTTGGCTCGCTGGCTGGTTGGGGAGTGGTTGGTGCTGGCGGAGGTTCGACGACTTGAACAGCTGAGGGTGCAGAAGCGGGCTCAATTGCTGCATCAATCCGTTTCGGCTCCTCAACGACAGACTCAGCTATTGTTGTTTCAGTATGTGTCGCTTCATCACGATTCAGCTCAGTAACACTCGAAGCAGATTGTGCAACTCGTGGCGGCGTTTCTTCTTGTCGTGGAGCACTTACGGGAGCCACAGGCACTGAACGTTTTGCTGCGGGAGCGGGGCGAACTGCTGCCGGGCTGCTTGGTTGCGAAGTGGTGCCAGTTGCTTTCATCTCGGCAACCACGTCCGCGAGGGCGTCCAAGTCTTCGAGCGCTGCGAGCCGGACAATCGCCATGTCGGCCAAAGTTCGCTCGTGCAAACTAACACGCATTCGAGCAGCGCTCTGATCAAGGATTTGCAGCATCGCGAGAATCGTATTCACACCGAGTTGCGAGCCAAGCTCTTTGGCTTCCTCAAACTGAGCAGGCAAAGCGTAGAGCATTCGCTCGGCAGGACAGCCGACCGTGATTGCCATCACGTCCCGCATGTAGCCCATTAGCTGGTCCATCATCTGACCAACATCAGCACCAGCGCGAATTGTCGCATCCAGGAGCGAAAGCGAAGCGGCTGCGTCGCGTGCAGCGAGCAGCTTGGCAAGCTCAGCGATTCGGGCTGCCGGCGCGATACCAAGCAGCGAGTTGACTTCGTCGGCGGTGATGTCGCTACCGGCGACGGCCAGCAGCTGCTCAAGCAACGATTGACTATCCCGCATCGATCCCGCCGCGCGGACCGAAAGGATTTGCAACGCTTCTTGATCGATCGAAACCCCTTCAGCCTGAGCGATCTGAGCAAGACGTTGCTGAATAGAACCTGATTCAATTCCGGCAAAGTCAAAACGCTGACAGCGTGAAAGAATCGTAATCGGTATCTTGTTCGGTTCGGTCGTGGCAAAGATGAACTTCACATGCTCGGGCGGTTCTTCCAAGGTCTTCAACAGTGCGTTGAAGGCCTCTTTGGTGAGCATGTGGACTTCGTCGATAATGTAGATCTTGAACCGAACGCGGCTAGGCCGAATGCCGGCGTTTTGGCGGAGCTGTCGGATCTCGTCGATACCTCGGTTGCTCGCACCGTCGATCTCGAGCACGTCGACATCATCGCCGGTCGAAACCGCGTTACAAACATCGCAGTTGTTGCATGGTGTCGCCGTCGGTCCCTGAACGCAGTTGAGGGCCTTTGCCAAGATCCGGGCGGCAGAGGTTTTGCCAACTCCGCGAGCTCCTGTGAACAAATAGGCGTGACCAATACGACCTGTGTTGATCGCTTGCTTGAGCGCTTGGGCAACATGCTCCTGGCCGATGAGTTCATCAAAGGTCTGCGGTCGGTACCGACGCGCGACGACGACATACTCGCCCGATGTTGAATCACCCTCAAGATTTACGATTGCGTCGGCCATGAAGAAATTTGCCTTCGTGAATAAGGCCTTCGTGTGCGTGGAGTTCACTGCGACACACGAGCCGACTTCTGCTTAAATGACTTGTGAACAAACACAAGACCGGACGGCAAATGACGAGAGGTCCCCGCACCCAAAGACTCATGCTTATGGCTGCTGCGTTTCCACCCTGACCAGGTTCGCGCGGCCCCTGTCACAGAGACCCCTCATCACGTGCCGTCCGAAAACGTCCAAGTCCTTCATTATTACGGATTGGTGGGCGGATCGTCAAACCGCTAAGCGGAGGTTTTCTTAGCCGAAGTTGACGAATCCTAAGGACTTAAGACGATTCAGCCCTCAAGTTCTTTCGCGAATGAATTGGCAATCACCTCTCGACGCAAACTCAACTTACGAGTGATCTCGCCTCGGGCTTGCTCAAATCCTCTGGTAAGGATCACAAATCGATGCGGCCGATGCTCTTTTGGTGAGTCCTTCAGCAGCTGATCGATCTCCATTTGATAGATCGCGCGGATCTTGGCGTGCCGCACCGCTTGGCGTTTGCTCCAAACCCAGAGCCGTTGTCGCCGGACTTCGGCACGCAGCCGTTCACGGTTGGGGACGATCAATGCTGTGAGGCCTTTCTTCCCTTCGCCAAATAGAGCAACTTGTTCAATCCAAGTTGAAGCAGCCAACTTGGCCTCAACCATGGCGGGTGAGATTTTCTTGCCAGTCGAGAGTGCGATGACCTCTTTCTTGCGGCCGGTGATTTTTAAGAAACCATCCTGATCGAGCTCGCCAAGGTCGCCCGTGTGAAGCCAACCTTCTTGAACGACTTCGTTGGTCGCCACCGGATCGATCCTGCCGAGCTCATCACCATAACCAAGCATCACATTCGGACCACGAACGAGAAGCTCACCCTCCTCAGTAAACTGAACCTCAACGTCAGACAGTGGTTTGCCAACTGTCCCAAGACGATGACACGTTGGCGTGCTAATCGTCACGACGGGAGAAGTCTCCGTCAGGCCATAACCATTCAAGAGTGGGATACCCGAATCTTGGAATCGTAGTTCTATCGCTGGTGAGAGCGCCGCGCCGCCACTATAGCAACGTCGGATCGATCCGCCGAGCAACTCACGCAAGCTCATCTGTTGTTGCTCTGCAAGGTCGATCGCCTTTTGAAAAAAGTAAGGGACCCCATTAACAACCGTCGGCTTCACTAATTTGCAATCACGAAAGATCGTCTCACGGTTTTCAACCATCACCAGCCGCGAGCCACGGATGATCGACGTATAGAGATCACAAACTCGGGCGTACAGATGGTTAAACGGCAAGAAAGACAAGCGGAGTTCGTCATTGTTTGCTTCATCAATCGGCTTCGAAACCGCGCTTGCCGTGGTGGCGTTGCTCGTTAGGTTTTCATGTGAAAGATAAACAAACCGTGGGGCACTGCCCGTGCCGGACGTCTTTGCGATGGCAGCAAGCGAAGCATCGAACCCTTCGGTCACTCCATCCCAATCATGCGGCAAAGTTACCGCTCCTTCAGCCCAAGCCGCCAAGTTCGAGACGATCCAAGCAATAGAATTATGCTCAGGCAACCGAACACCGCCCCGTTTACTAACCCCTGCGGAACGAAGCTGCTCTCGTTCTGCTTCGACGAGCGAGTGAAGCTCACTCCAAGTTGTCCAATGAAGTTCATTTAGGTGAATCGACCCAATCGCCTGCGCCGGCGGCTGCTGCCGAACTTGTTCGGAGAAGTAATCATAAATCGTTTTGCCAGCCGTTTGGTTCATTGGGGTATACTAATCCAAACATAATCACTGTCTAAGTTGATCTCCATCCATATAGATAAATGAACGTATCTGAATCACATACCCCTGAATCTATAGCAAGCATGGAAAAATCTCTTGAAGAATCATGTCATTACCTGCTAGCTCAAGGAGTAAACAAAGGTAACATACGTCTTAAAGCATACAGAAATTTCTTGAACTCACTCAAAAATGGTCATCAACAATTTGAGCCCGTAGTTTGCGCAAAACTTGTAAGAGATATACATGAGCTAATTTGGGTCATAAGCTTTATAACCTCTAACAGGATAGAAATCCCAAGCATACTTTTTCAACAATCGCTTGACGGTGATCCTCTAGAGAAATATGAGAGTGATAAAGGGAGAAACTATTTTTTAGAAATTAGAGCGTCGGCGTATTTCTTGAGACTTGGTTACAGCGTAACTTTATTGCAAGATTGCGATGTAGTCGCAACTCGAAATAAAAGACGTATTTTTGTCGAATGCAAAAGATTGTATTCGGAAAGGAAGGTGCGTGATCGAGTTAAGGAGTGCTATAAACAACTTGACAAGCGACTTACACAAGCTGATCAACAATACAAAAACGTCGGGCTTGCGTGGATTGATCCATCTCCGGTTATGCAAAAAAATTTCTTTGCTTATTGCGCATACTCGCCTTGCGGAATTCGTTACGCGGCAAGAATGGATTTGTCGTCTTTTTGGGAACTATACCTTTGCCAATCATTAAAAGGCATGAATAAGAGAATATTTGCAACTGTGTTGCAAATGGTATCGCCTAGTTGGGTAGGACTTTCATCATCAATGCAAACTACATTCACCTCGTATGTTATCCCTAATGGCAGAAGCGGTTTTTGGAATGCTCTTAGGGCAAGAAGATTGCTAGATGAAATATTTGAATTGGAAGAGATAACAATAAACACCTAGTTCCTTTACTCTGTTCCAAACAGTTTGCCGAGCGGTATGTCAAAGAATGCCCACCGAGCGATTCGGTTGACGATTACCAAAGGTTCGTGGAAAGCCTTGAGTTAGCTCAGAAAGAGG
This sequence comes from Botrimarina sp., assembly GCA_965263145.1. Classification (GTDB taxonomy): domain Bacteria; phylum Planctomycetota; class Planctomycetia; order Pirellulales; family Lacipirellulaceae; genus CAYGQU01. The sequence goes on along the minus strand of OZ253585.1, from coordinate 2,701,043 downwards.
CAAGACAGGGTGAACATGATTGACAGGATTCTTAATCATCATCCTGTTTATCTTGTTAATCCTGTCCAAATCAGGTCCGCTTAAGCTTAAGCCCGTAGTTTGCCGCCGAGTTGCTTTTCAGCGCCGTTGATGATTGCCTTCGCCACGGCGTCGGCCTGTTCGCTGGTGAGCGTTCCCTCCATCGAACGGAGTTCGACACGGAAGACAATGCTCTTTTTGCCTTCGCCGAGTTGCTTTGCATCGCGGTAGGAGTCGTCTTGGAATTCGACTCGTTCGATCAAGTCACCACCGGCAGACCAAGCGATTGCTTCGACGTCCGCCCAGCGGACCGACTCGTCGAAGACGAGGTTCAAGTCGCGAGTCACCGGCGGGTAGTTCGAAAGTGGTTTCGTGGTAGCAACCAGTTCGGCTGCTTCAACGAGAACTCGCAGATCGATCTCGGCGACCGAGGAATCGCCACGCAGGTCAAACTTGTCGCGCCCTTCGCTGCTAAGCTCACCAAGCAGACAGAATGGCACACCGCCAAGTAGTAGGCCTGCACTACGGGCATCATCAAGGATGCCTCCCGCGGTTGGTGCTATGGTGATTTCTGCCGAGGGAGCAACCGCAGCAACAATCGCTTCGACGACGCCTTTGATCTCCAAGTAACCACCGCCTGTGGAAAGGGCCAGCACGCGGCGTTCTTCGGGAAGCTGACCATCGAGCGGCAAGTAAACCTTGGCAACTTCAAAGAGCTCAACCACGGGGTTCGAAAGCGTTTCGTTCGTTCGTCGACAACGCAGCAAGCTTGGCACAACGCTTTGACGCAAGCAGTTGGCTCCACGTAGCACGGCGGTGCTAGTCGACAAAGCTCCCATGTCGACCGTCGCCTCGGACGACCATGGACGAAAGACTTCGACAAGCTCTGGCTCGACAGCGCTAAGAGTGAACGCTTCATCAAAACCGGCACCGGTTAAGACATTGCGGACGATCTCAATGACCGTATCTTCACGGCCCTTGGTTGAAGCGACCAGTCCAAGGCTTACCTTGGTTGGGATCTTGTCATAACCGTAAATACGGGCGACCTCTTCAATCAGGTCCGACTCGCGCGTTAGGTCAGCACGCCACGTTGGCGGGATCGTCTTAACGCTGACATCGCTATTCGCTGTCTCACGACAACCCAGATCGGTCAAAATCTGGCGCACCGTATCGGTTGGGATTGCGATGCCCAGGATTCTTTCGATTTGAGCATAGCGAAGTTCGATGTCGGCTAGGTCACCGTCGAAGGTTCTTTCTTTGACCGAAGCAGCGATGTCAATGACCCCTTCGCAAAGCTCACCACCGGCTAGCTGGAGTATTAACTCACAACAGCGTCGGCTTGCCCAGTCGATTCCTTCAGGATCGACACCCCGTTCGAATCGGTAACTTGAGGGGCTAAACAAAACGTGTCGGCGTGCTGCGCCGCGGACCGTCAGCGGATCGAAATCGGCTGCCTCGATTAAAACATCAACCGTCGTGTCGGAGACTTCCGTATCCGCACCGCCCATAACGCCACCTAAAGCAACAGGCCGCTTGGCGTCGGCAATCACAACTTCATCGCCGGTTAGGTTGTAAGTTTTGTGATCAATCGCAATGAATTCTTCACCGGCCTTCGCTTTACGGACAAGAATCTTGCCGCCGGAGAGCTTGGCGTAATCGAAAGCGTGAAGCGGCTGGCCGATCTCCATCATCACGTAGTTGGTAATATCAACCACATTGTTAATTACAGCAATGCCGAGCGTACGCAAACGACTGGCAAGCCATTCTGGACTGGGGCCAATCTTTACTCCTTTGATCAGCCGAGCTGTATAGCGAGGGCAAAGCTCGGGCGTTTCGACCGTGACTGACGTTGCGTCTGAAACTGCTGGACCTTTGGCAGCTGGCGCTGGTTCCTTCTTGCCAAGTTCTTGATTCCAAATCACGGAGATCTCACGCGCAACGCCAAGATGACCCAAGCAATCAGGACGATTGCTGGTAACTTCCAGATCAATAGCCGTATCCTTGCCAACTGTCTCAATCCCTTCGAGATTCAAACCAGTCAGCGTTAACCGTTCGGTCAACTCTTCGAGTGACAGTTTTGAAATATCAACGTATTCAGATAACCAATCGGTGCTAACGATCATGGGTATGACTCAACAAATTTTTATCTTGTAGTATCAAAAGTCTTTCTGAGACATTCCAGCAGCTTGTCACTGCTTGAGGCTGATGGCAATAAAAACAAAAGTCCCCAATGCAATGAACATTAGTGTTTTAGCCCAAAGGCCGAATGCCTGAATCGGAACCAGCGAATTTACGAACCAAACGATACAAAAAACTACCAGCAGGATGGTCAAGATAATAAGTATCTTTGGGACCATCATTTTCTCTTTTCGGTTTAGAACTGGGCCAAGAAACGGACGTCGTTTGTATACAGATCGCGAATGTCCGTGATGCCGTGCTGTCGCATGCAGATCCGTTCGATGCCGAGACCAAACGCAAAGCCGGTCACTTCTTCCGGATCGTAGCCGACAGCTCGCAAAACGTTGGGGTCGACCATGCCAGCGCCGCCGATTTCCATCCACTTGCCATCATGCCAAATATCGCACTCGACGCTTGGCTCGGTAAACGGGAAGAAGCTGGGTCGGAAGCGGATGTCGAGTTGCTCACCAAAGTAAGCCTCCCAGAACATCTGCAGCACGCCCTTCAGATCAGCCATCGTTACGCCAACGTCAACGCAAAGGCCTTCGATCTGATGGAACATTGGATAGTGCGTTGCGTCGGCCGTATCAGGTCGATAAACACGGCCGAGCGAAATGATCCGAACGGGCGGCTTAGTTTGCTCCATCGTCCGGATTTGGACGGTTGAAGTTTGACTGCGAAGCAAGAGCGGGTTTCCGTCAGGACCTAAAGCTGGTACGCGTTCGACTTCGCCATCCTTTGCGTCAGTCGTCACCTTCGACGTTGAGAGATAAAAGTTATCTAGCGGATCGCGGGCTGGGTGGCTGAGCGGAATGTTGAGCGCTTCGAAGTTGTGCCAATCGTCTTCGATCTCAGGGCCTTCCACCGCGGTGAAGCCAAGGCGGCCCATGATCTCTTTCATACGATGAATCGTCTGATAGATCGGATGCATCTTGCCAAGGCGATAAACCTCACGCGAAGGTGCAACGCCTGGTAGCGTGATGTCAAAGGCTTCACGTTCTGATTCATCAGCGCCGGAAGAAAGCTTCTCTTGGGCAGCAGTCAGAGCAGCTTCGACTAAGCCTTTCACCGCGTTGAGCTTTTGGCCTGCAGTCGGCTTATCTTCCTTGTCGACCTTGCCCATCCCTTTTTGGATCGACTTGAGTCGCCCTGCCTTCGCGCCGAGAAACTCAACGCGAGCAGCCTCGATGGCATCAAGGGTCGATGCCTCTTCGAATGCCGACTTGGCGTCAGCTGCGAATTGATCCAGATCGGCGAGGAAATCAGTAAGGGCCACGGGAGTGCCTACTTATCTACGGAGAAAGGGCCTACTATCTGCGGATAATTTGAACAGCCGTCATAGGCGAAGCAACTAAGCTCCAGCAGCAGCCTTCGCTTCAACACGAGCTTTGCGATTTGCTTCACGGTCAGCAAGTGCCTTCTGGCGAGCTTCGTTTTGCTCAGCTTGTACCTTGGCGATCGCTTCTTCTTTCTTCTTCATGACCGTTTCGCACTGCTCAAAGACAACGTCAAAAGCAGCTGCATCGTGGATTGCCATTTCCGAAAGGCTCTTTCGGTCTAGCTCAATGCCAAGCTCTTTAATAGCGTTCATGAATTCGCTGTAACGACGACCGCGAGCACGGCATGCGGCATTGATACGGATAATCCAAAGCTTGCGGAATTCACGAGCACGGACCTTACGGTCGCGGAACGAGTAAGCACCCGACTTAACGACGGTCTCTTTAACGGTACGCAACAATTTGCTACGACCACCGCGGTTACCTTTAACGCTCTTAAAGAGGCGGTTCTTCTTTTTATTACGTGCTGCGCCAGTTCTTGTACGCATGAGAGTGACTCCAAGGGATTGTGCTTATCCAGGCCGCAACATGAAGCCGTTATGTAGTCCGACTTCGAGTTGCTGTTCTTACGCCCGACGAGCTTGTTTACGGGGAATGTGTCTGAAAACGTCAGACAACATTAATGAACGGCAGAGAGGCTCAGTAGCTGTTACCAGCTAGAGCGTTTGCAATCATCTTTGAATTCGTTGCGGTCGTCGATGTGGTACCACGCAAGTTACGCTTACGTTTTTGGCTCATACGACCTGCCAAGTGGCTTGTACCACTGTGACGGTGCATAGCTTTACCCTTCGCCGAGAGGCGGAACCGCTTCTTCGTTGCTTTGTGAGTCTTTTGCTTTGGCATTTTTCAGTTCTCCGGTTGGCCGGCTACCTCGTCCGAATCTTTGATTCAGGATGTATCAAGGCGAGCTTCGGCGGGTCGGACCTCAACCTGCGGGATTGGCCTGACCACTTGGTGTAATGGGTATAACAGCAGCCAAGTTGGCTGACTGAGCCCCGTAGTATAGCTGTTTGTGTCGACAAAGATAGGGCCGCAGCTGTTGGTATTTCTGCTTAAAAGGGACCGCTTATTTGGCTAATCAACATGGCAATTATGCTGAAAAGCAGGGACGACTTGCGCAAAACCAATCCTTTACCTCGGTTATGCGTTGGCTTAGTATCAGAAGATAGGTGGCGATTATTGACCAGCAGCAGCTTTCGCGGCTTTTTCACCAAGGAGCGAGCCATGTTAATCCAAGAATTCTACGACCACTTGTGGGCAGACTATGTGGCGATGACCCCACAGGCAGAGAAAATCAAGAATGCCTTTGAAGCCGAGGGGGAAACTGTTCTGAATGACCATGTCGCCTTTCGCACTTTGGCGCTCGAACCGATAGGGTTGAAGTCTCTTGAACCCCATTTGTTAGCCCTTGGTTACACCCCCTACGAACCCTACGACTTCAAGGCAAAAAAGCTCTCGGCCTATGGCTACCTTCCACCCGATTCAAAAATGCCGCGTGTGTTTGTCTCAGAACTGCGCGTTCAAGAACTCTCCGAGCCAGTCCAAGAGATACTGAAACGGATTGCTGAGGAAATCGATCCCGCTCAGGTTGCCGATCCCTCGGTCCTTTGGTCAGGACGCTTGTGGGATCCAATCTCTTGGGAGGACTATCAAACACTGTTGGCTGAAAGTGAATATGCGGCATGGGTTGCCAGCATCGGCATTCGTCCGAATCACTTCACGATTGCGGTCAACTATCTGGACAAGTATCCCGAAGTGGAAGATGTACTGAATGTTGTTGAAGGCCTTGGCTATAAGATCAACGAATCCGGTGGCCGTGTGAAAGGCTCGCCTGAAGTGCTGCTTGAACAAGGTTCCTCATTGGCTGATCGGATGGAAGTTCCCTTCGCAGGCGAAGAGACGCACGAAGTGCCGACCTGCTATTACGAATTTGCTAAACGTTACCCAACGCCTGAAGGGGAACTCTACCCCGGCTTCATCGCCCAAAGCGCTGACAAGATTTTTGAATCGACCAACACGAAGTAGAAAGAGCCCAAATGGAAAAGTTCCCTGTTGTTATTCTTGGTGCGGGCAAGATTGGGCGTGGTATTGCTCGCATGTTCCATTGCTCGGGACATTACGATGTGTTAGTTGCTGACATCTCAGCAGAAGCTTGCCAGAGCTTGCACGAAGAAACTCCGGTAGCAACTCAAACCGTTGACGTGACTGACGAATCAGCTGTTGTCGAATTGCTCACGGGAAAGCGTGCGGTGGTATCGGCCTGTGCCTTTGATCAAAACCAAGGAATTGCACGTGCCGCTCTCAAGGCAGGGGTTAGTTATTTCGACTTGACCGAAGATGTTGCAACCACGCAAGCTGTAAGAGAGATATCACAAAGTGCAGCCGAGGGGCAAATCTTTATGCCTCAATGTGGTCTAGCACCGGGCTTTATTGGCATCTTGGCTTATGACCTCTGCCAAGGGTTCGATCGTCTGGATCGCGTCAAGATGCGTGTCGGTGCGTTGCCGCTCTATCCAACAAACATGTTGAAATACAACCTAACCTGGTCGACAGATGGCTTGATCAATGAGTATTGCAACCCGTGTGAAGCAATCAGCGAAGGCGAACGTCTTGATCTTCAGCCGCTCGAAGGGCTAGAGCACTTCGCACTCGACGGAGTGAACTACGAAGCGTTCAATACCTCAGGTGGTTTGGGTACGCTTTGTGAAACGCTCGACGGAAAAGTTACCGATCTTAATTACAAGACAGTCCGCTACACGGGCCACCGTGACTTGATGATGTTCCTCTTGCATGGCTTAAGGTTTTATGACCGACGTGAGTTGCTCAAGGAACTGATGGAAGCGGCGATCCCCTGCACGAACCAAGATGTCGTACTCATCTTTAGCACGGTAACTGGCTGGCGAGATGGCCGTTACATGCAAGTAGCCGACGCTCGGAAGGTTTATCACGGTAAAGTCCACGACATTGATGCCAGTTCAATTCAAATTACCACGGCCACAAGCATGTGTGCTGTAGTCGACTTGCATCGACTTGGTAAACTACCAAGCAAGGGGTTTGTTCGCCAAGAAGACGTCGTGCTAGCCGACTTCATGGAAAATGAATTCGGCGAACCTTACTCCTCGGCGACGAGTGTGCGAGCACCGATCGCGTCGATTGAAGGATAATTATTTCATATTCATATCGGAGGAATCTCTCGGATGAACCTTCCCAAAGAGTTGTTACCAGCGGTATCGGACGGAGTTTTCCCTGGCTTAGCTATCGGTAGCACCTACGCAACGGGTAGTGGCTCTTCGTTCGAAGCAGTCTCTCCTATTGACGCAGCTAAAACAGGTAGCTTCGGATCGGCCACCGCTGAGGATGTTTCGAAGGCAGTCAGCGCCGCTCATAATGCCTTTTGCCAATGGAGAACAGTCCCTGCGCCAATTCGTGGACAGTTGGTTTTGAGGATAGGCAATCTAGTACGTCAAAACAAAGCGGAACTTGCAAATCTGATCACCTTGGAGGCAGGTAAAATACCAGCCGAGGCGGAAGGTGAAATTCAAGAGTGGATTGATGTGTGCGATTACGCCGTTGGTTTATCACGTCAGCTTTACGGATTGACAATTGCTAGTGAACGACCTGAACACCAGTTGATTGAGCAGTGGCATCCACTCGGCGTGGTTTGTGTGATCTCTGCTTTTAATTTCCCTGCCGCTGTCTGGGCGTGGAACGCGATGATCGCTCTGGTTTGCGGAGATACGATTGTTTGGAAACCATCTGAGCAAACTCCGCTAATTTCGCTTGCCTGTCATGAAATGGTTTTACGAGCTGCAGCCGATATGCCCGAAGCACCGGACAACCTGAGCGCGGTTGTTCTTGGTGCAGCAGAGACCGGTGCAGCGCTGGCTGCCAACGAGCAGGTGCCACTTGTCTCGGCAACTGGCTCGATCCCTATGGGGCGTAAAGTGGCAGAAGCTGTTGGCGCTCGACTTGGCAAAAGCTTACTAGAGCTGGGCGGCAACAACGCCATGATTGTTGCACCGACGGCTGACTTAGAACTTGCTGTCCGTGCCATCGTCTTTGCCGCGGTTGGAACCTGCGGTCAACGTTGCACAAGTCTGCGTAGGATTATCGTCCATCGTGATATTGCAGACAAACTAAAGGATGCTCTGGTAAAGGCGTATGCAACGCTACCGATTGGTGATCCGACACAAGAAGGAATTCTTGTTGGTCCGCTCGTAAACAGCGCAGGCTTCGAGAAAATGCAAACCAGCATACAATCGGCTGTTAGCCAAGGAGGCGAACTCCTGTGCGGTGGCAATCGAATCGCCGAAGGTGTTCCGGCGGGTGGCTTTTACGTTGAGCCTGCTCTAGTAAAGATGCCTGCTCAGACCGAGGTGATGCTCGACGAAACTTTCGCCCCGCTTACTTACCTTGTTGAATATGAAGAGTTTGACGAGGCAATGGCGATTCACAACAACGTTCCCCAAGGTCTATCGTCGGCCATCTTTACTGGTGATGTGCGTGAAGCTGGTCAATTCACTGGCCCAGCCGGATCTGACTGCGGGATTGCCAACGTCAACATTGGTACCTCTGGTGCCGAAATCGGCGGAGCTTTTGGTGGTGAGAAAGAGACTGGTGGCGGACGTGAGTCCGGTTCTGATTCGTGGAAGCAATACATGCGCCGCTCGACGAACACCATCAACTACGGTACCGCTCTTCCGCTTGCCCAAGGCATAAAGTTTGATCTGTGAGAATTTCCCTCACCGATTAGACTGTTGGCATGCCAACAACACGTCTTGCCCCTTCGCCGACCGGAGCTCTGCATCTAGGGAATCTGCGCACCTTCTTAATCAACTGGGCAATCGCTCGGCAACAAGGTTGGCAAGTCATCTTGCGAATGGAAGACCTCGATGGCCCGAGAATTAAAGAAGATGCCGCCAAACAAGCAATTGATTTATTGCAATGGATTGGGATCGATTGGGATGAAGGGCCGTACTACCAAACCCCCGACCTACAGCCATATCACCAAGCGTTAAGGCAGCTTGCTCTGAATGGCAAGGTCTATCCTTGCCAATGCACAAGGTCACAGATCCTGGCTGCAAGTCTAAGTGCTCCTAATCAAGGTGATCACGAGCTGCGCTATCCAGGCATCTGTCGGCCTGAGATTGCCAACTCGCTGAACTTCTCACAAGATCCAAAAGTTGCTTGGCGAGTCGTTACACCTGATGAGGAAGTCACCTTCAAAGATATTTTTGCAGGCAATTGCTCAGCTAATCCGCAACAACAAGTGGGCGACTTTCTGGTGGCTACCAAAGGGGGTGCGCCAAGTTATCAGCTGGCAGTTGTCGTTGATGATGCTCGGCAGGGAATCGATCAAGTTGTCCGCGGCGACGACCTGCTTGATTCTACCCCGCGGCAGATGCTGTTGTATCAACTACTTGAACTTGGCACTCCGCCAACTTACACACACTTGCCAATCGTGGTCGGTTCTGACGGGCGTCGGCTAGCGAAGCGACACGGCGACAGCCGTATCCAATTCTATCGTGAACAAGGGGTCACGCCTGAACGGCTCCTTGGTCTGCTGGCAGATTGGTCAGGACTCGGTGATCGCCAACTCTGCTCAGCCCAAGAATTCGTAGAGAACTTTCAACTTTCCGAGCTATCACATGAGCAGGTGGTCTTTACGAAAGAGGACGACGCTTGGCTGCAAGCATAAAGTCTGGTTCTATCAGCTTTCATTGCTATCACCTACCCAGCGGCAGAATCGATTCACTCAAGCCAATCGCTAAAGCTTGCCGAAGTTAACGAGGAATGCGCACTGGTGCGCAGTCGAACTCCTTGTATTTACTTGGTGCTGCATGATTCATTGGGTTACCACACCGCTGCGAAACATCGCGAATATCCTATTGGCTAACGAATCCTCAGGACAAGTTGCTGCCGGCATCACGCTTGGCGTTGTGATTGGATTGCTACCAACGGGCAATTTACTTTCATGTGTCTTGTTGTTTCTGCTGGCCGCCTTACGTGTGAATCGAATGGCTGGCCTTTGTGCAATGGGCATCGTTGCTAGCTTAACTCCCTGGATCGATCCCTTCTTGCACACACTCGGTGCAAAGGTCTTAACGATTTCCAGCTTGCAGGCTACGTATAGTTGGCTGTATGACGCCCCTCTTGGTGCTTGGATTGGCTTCCACAATACCGTGACCATGGGCGCCTTGTTAGTTGGGCTCTACGTTTCTTATCCGGTCTTCCTAGCAAGTGATTCGCTGGTCAAACGCCTGCGTCCGACCTTGGTAAGAATGATCCTTAAATATCGAATTACTCGTTGGCTTCTCGGAGCTGATATTACTTCACGTTTGGGTTTGACCGGCTAAGCAAAGATCAACCGAAGAGCTTAAAGCGACTAGGAATAGACCATGAGCCGTTACATTCGATTTGGATACGTACTGCCTCGCCTTATTGGCGTTGTGCTGCTCTTCTTTGTTTTGCAATTCACCGCTGGCTATTTGCTTCGCTCCTCGGTCATTCAAACAGGCCAATCCGCCACGGGCGCGAAGGTTGAGCTAGCGAAGGCAAGTGTCTCATTGCTGAACGCGCATGCTACGATTGAAGGACTTCAGGTCGCTAATCCAAAACGCCCTATGGAAAACCTTCTTGAAGCGGATTCGATTGATCTCGATTTCGAAATCGATTCACTCCTCCGACGCAAAGCGGTCGCAGAACTTGGGTCAGTTAAAGGAATCCGATTCAATACGCCTCGTACCAACAGTGGCGTCCTCCTAGATGAACAAGGAGAGCCAACCGAGGTTGCCGCACCCGAATGGTTAACCGGCTCTGCAGAAAAGCTAGCCAATGCTTGGATTGACGATCTGAGCAGCAAATTGACCACTGACATTGCGGGTGAATTTCAATCGGTTCAACTCGCCGAGGAGATGGCCGACCGGTGGCCCGAACGTTACGAGTCTCTGAAAGAATCCGCAAAGCAGCTTCGCCAAGAAGCGGAACAACTAAAAGTCGATTTCTACGAAGCTCGTTCGAACCCGCTGCGTAACGCGGATCTACTTCGTAGTTTGCCACAACGAATCAGTTCGCTTAAGGGGCAACTGGAAGAATTGAATCAGGCGACGAATGAACTTCCGGGCCAGCTAGCGTCTGAGAAAGCCCAGGTTGCCGAAGCACGGCGTCACGACGAAGCCTTGCTGGCACGCCGCTTTCAAACCAATCAGCTTGATTCCGAATCGTTCACTTCCTATCTTCTGGGCGAACAAATCACAGAACCTCTCTCGGAACTGATCGCATGGATTCGTTGGTCACGCGAAATGATGCCTACCGGCAAAGCGAATAGTCGTGCGGTCGAACGATCACGCGGAACCGACGTCCGATTCCAAGGCGTCAAGGCACGGCCTGATCTATTGGTTCGTAAGCTTGATATCGAAGGCTCCACCTTGTTAGCTGGTCAGCCTGTTTCAATGTATGGGCTCATTAGCAACTTTACGACTCAACCCTCGATGCATAGCGAGCCGTTAACAATCGAGATGACCACTGCGGGCAACCTACCACTAAAGATCGAAGCTTCGCTTGATCGGACTGGAAGCATCGCAATTGATGAAATCACGGTCGACTGCCATACGCTCAGTACGCCGGCAATGACACTCGGTTCGAGCAAAAGCATTGCCATCGACATGGAGCCAACCACCGCCAGTTTATCGATCAGCCTTCGCATCGAAGGCGAGAAGCTTTCAGGTGAACTTCAGCTCGTTCAAAAAGATGTTCGGATGAACCCAACCTTGGCTGGCAATTCGCGTATGAAAGAGGCGATAGAGAGTTCTCTCGTCGCAGGTATTGGACACATGCCTTCGGCGGCAACGCGTGTCAGCCTTTCCGGAACCTTGGATAACCCAAAGGCGAAGGTCTGGTCTTCGCTCGGAACTTCCGTTGCTCAATCGCTCAACAACGTTGTTCGTGATCTTGCAGCAAGAAAATCACAAAGACTGATCACCGACGCCCGTCATCGAGTCGATGGAAAGCTCACCTCGATGGACCAAAACCTGGGCCAACTGCAACAAGCGCTTGGAACCGAACTGAACGGCCCCCAGGAAGTGCTGAATCTACTCAACGCGGCACCGGGTGGACGTGGTACCCTATCGTTTGAGGAGATTGGCAAGCAGCTTCCTGGCGCCAGTTCAATCTTTCGTTAAATCTCACCTACTAAGAGATGGGTGATTCTTCGCGGCTGAGTAATGCACTCAGGTAGAGCAACGAAGGTTTCTTCATACGGTCTCCGTGTAATGCCTTCATGGCTGCGCTGATTACGTCACGCCGGCTGACTTGGCCAAGCAACTCACCTTCTTCGACAACCGGTAGACGCCGAGCATTCGTTAGTAAGAAAGCTTGGGCGATGCTCAGCAGTTGCGTATCAGGGGTGATCGTTCGTGCGTCGGTATCCATAAAGACACCAACATGGTTTGATGGAAGCTGTTCGTAGGTTGCATCCAACAGAACGTGCATACAGCACTTCTCGGAAAAGATCCCCAGGTATTCATTACCAGGGCCAATGACGGGGGCTCCTGAGATTCGATTACGAATCAACATTTGAACCGCTTCAAGAACATCAACTTCAGGTCGAAGGGTAACGAGCTTCGTTACCATGAAATCACGAGCAACAATCGTATGCATACGCTTACTCCTAAAGAAAGAGTGTATCCCTCAAGCAAGTTCCAAACTTGTAAGGGACCAAAAAAGAAAAGAGTGGCCGTCACGCATGCCCTACTGGCCACACCAACAGCAGTTTGAGTATAGCGACGCGGCTACGTGTGAAAACTTGTTTCTCACAAATAGGCACATCTTTGTTTGCCGCTTGTGAACACTTTCACAAGGTCTGCCATCGAATAAGAACTTACAGCGACCGTGAATAATTTCACGAACCGATTAGGTAATCTAGGGTAGAGAATACTTGCATTAATCACTTCACACCAATGTGAATCGCCACGCTAGAGGAGTCTTTGTAGAACTCAAAATCACAAAGATAGGAACGCTCGTGCATGGATGAATCTGATGAAAAATACTCCCAGACTCTTGCCCAGCACTGCATGATGACCTGAGGCATCTCCCCTTCGGCTTCGAAAACCAGGTACTTGCCGGCTGGTAAGCTTACCTTCTCAAGACCATCAACCGAGACATCGCCTTGCGGTGAATATCCGGCAAGCACATTGAACTCGCCGTTGGCGTCTGATTCGTAATTGTAGTAAACTCCGTAAACCTGTTGGTAATTGTGACTATCAACAGGTATCTCCGAATGAAACCTCTGCCAGAGGGGACCAATCTTCCCACCCTCAGGCTTCATTTCTTGCTCGTTCGTAGTACAAGTACTAAAGCCAACTACCTCACTGCCATGAAAGTCGACAACCTTTGGTTCACTCATGTTGATTGTTCCGTATGATAACTTGATGCTAACCAAGCTTGCCTAACGCGGCGGTGATCGCTTCGAGTTGGGTCTTTGTCTCAGCAAGCTTTGCCCGTTGCTGTTCAACGACTTCAGCCGGGGCGTTGGAAACGAACTTTTCGTTTGAAAGTTTCGCTTCCATACCCTTGGCAAACTTAGTCAGGTTGGCTTGCTCTTTTTCGAGGCGTGCTTTTTCAGCTTCGACATCGATGAAGGCAGCCACGTCAACATGAACTTCAATCGGAGATTCAAAACCAGCTAATGGCTTACTAGCTGCTATGTTAGGCACTTCGGCATTGGGACCAATCGTGGCTGCCGTCGCACGGGCCATCTGGGTGAAGTATGCCTGCATCGGTTTGAGTAAGTCGGCAGTTGATTCGTCAGAGCGAATAACAAACTCGACTGACTCTTTGTTGGGAATATTCTGCGACTGGCGAACTTCGCGCACGGCGCCAAGCACTGCTTGGAACTTGGCAAACTGCTCTTCGATTGTCTTGTCGATGCGTGAGGCTTCCGACTCGGGCCAAGGAGCAATGCAGATCGATTCAGCCGCTTCGGTAGGTTCAACCAATCCACGTACCGGCGCGACGGTTGCAAGCAGTTGCCAAACCTCTTCGGTCAAGAATGGCGTCATGGGATGCAGCAGTCGAAGCAAAGTGTCGAGTGCGTGGGCCAACAGGCGCTGAGCTACTTGCTTGTCTGGGCCCTCTTCAGCAAAACGGGCTTTGGTCATTTCCACGTAGAAGCTGCAGAATTCATTCCAAGCGAAGTCATAAAGCGAGCGTGCTGCGTCAGCAAAGCGGTACTCGTCAAGCGCTGAGGAAACTTCAGTTGTCACCGAAGCAAGTCGGCTCAATAGCCAACGGTCTTCAACCCGAAGATCGGCATCTTCGACTGATCCCGGCTCGTATCCTTCAAGGTTCGTGAGGGCAAACCGTGAAGCGTTCCAAAGCTTGTTACAGAAGTTACGACCAAGTTCGAACCGTTCGCTCGTTACTGGCCCGCGTGGCAGTGCGAGGTCTTCTTCTTTCTCGGCCCATTGGGTTCGGAACGAATCACCACACTCCGAGCATTCAACGCGAGGCAAAATGCGGTTCTTCTTGGTCTGCTTGATCGAAGCACGGCAGCTTGGACAGACAAACTCGACTGGCATGCGAACGTCTTGCGTCTCGGTCGTGAGGTAAGCGATACCGAATCGAAGCGAATCCGCGCCGAAGTGCTCAATCACATCAAGCGGATCAACCCCGTTCCCCTTCGACTTGCTCATTGTCTCGCCGAAGCCGTCGAGAATCTTGGGATGAATGTAAACCTCAGGAAATGGAATCTCGTCCTTGTTATACAAACCCATCAACACCATTCGAGCGACCCAGAGCGTGATGATATCACGCGAAGTAACGAGAACACTCGTCGGATAGAACGCCTCGAGAAGGTCGGTTTCTTTTGGCCAACCCATAGTTGAGAATGGCCACAACGCGGAACTGAACCAGGTATCGAGAACGTCATCTTCACGACTGAATCCCAGTTCTTCAGCAATCCTCTCAGCTTCTGAATTCTCTTCCTTCATACAAACATAAGAAACACCTTCAAAAGTATCAGAGTCATGCTCCGCAACAAAAGAGAGATCGTCTTCGCTAACTAGTGCGTCTTCAATCGTAGATAACTGATTAGTAATTTCTTCTAAACCATCTGCATCAGTAAATGGCTTGGTCCAAACCGCGATACGATGCCCCCACCAAAGCTGACGACCAATGGGCCAGTCGCGTTTCTCGCTTAACCAATCGAGATAGCTTTTACCGTATCGTTCAGGGATGATCTTTACGCTCTCGTCCGTAACGGCATCCATGGCCGATTGGGCGAGTTCGTCCATGCGGATGAACCACTGATCCGCAAGGTACGGTTCAATCGGCGTCTTGCTCCGATCACTATGCGCGAGGTCAATCAGCCGGTCTTCAACATCTGCTTCCGGATCATGGCAACCTGCTTCGGCTAGGTCGGCAATTACCGCTTTGCGAGCTTGCTTCATTGTCAGGCCGCGGTACTTTTCAGGGACCGAATCGTTAAGCGTTCCGTCCGAGTTAAGAATGTTAATTGCACCGATCGATTGATTACGGCCGTAGACTTCGTAGTCGTTCGGGTCGTGCGCTGGAGTGATCTTCACACAGCCAGAACCGAGTTCGGGCTTTGCCCATTCATCCGCAATGAGGGGAATCTCACGGCCAACAAGTGGCAGTTTCAGCTTCACGCCCCGCTGTGCCATATCACGCAGCTTCTCAAGCGTTGGCAAGTGCGTCTTGCGCCGTTCGGCGAGGGCTTCGATCTGCACTTCGATTGGCTCGCGGTCTTTCTCCGCAGCGGCGGCCAGCTTTTCTTTAAGCTCTACTTCCACTTTGTCGAGCTGTTTCGCTGGGTTGGGGTGAACCGCTACGGCCGTATCGCCGAGCATAGTCTCGGGGCGCGTCGTTGCGATGGTCACCTGCTCCGGCTCACCCGACTGCGGATCAATGACCGGGTAATGGAACGACCAGAAGTGGCCCTTCACCTCTTCGTGAAAAACCTCATCGTCCGAAACGGCGGTCTGGAGGAACGTATCCCAATTCACCAGCCGCTTGCCACGGTAAACTTTGCCGTCGGCAAAGAGCTTGAAGAAAGTCTCACGCACCGCTCGAGCGCATTGATCGTCAAGCGTAAAGCGCTGCCGCTGCCAATCGCACGAGGCGCCGAGTTGCTTTAGCTGACCCGTGATTCGCTTTTCATATTGAGCTTTCCATTTCCAAATCCGATCGATGAGACCTTCGCGCCCAAGGTCGTGGCGGGTCTTTTTCTCTTCTTCAAAAAGGCGACGCTCAACAACCGCTTGGGTTGCGATACCGGCATGGTCGGTGCCTGGCATCCAAAGAACTTCAAAGCCCTCCATCCGTTTACGACGGACAATGATATCTTGCAGCGTATTATTAAGCGCGTGGCCCAAGTGCAGCGCGCCGGTAACGTTCGGCGGTGGAATCACCACAGAGAAGGGTTTCTTCTCACCTGAAAGAACCTTCTGAGGATCGGCGTGAAAGTAACCTTTTTCATCCCAATAGCTGTACCACTTCTCTTGAGCAGCGGTGTGATCGTATTGCGAAGGGAGTTCGTTGATTGCCGTTGTGGTCATTGATTTAAGAACTGTTTTGTTCCTTCTGTCCCCCTCCGCCGTTTTCGAGGGAGGGATTAAGGGAGGGGGACTTAGAACAGCTATATGTTAGGTATCTTTATTAACACAAAAGGATGTTATCAAACTTAAGAGGGTTGCTGAAGTTTGCCCCCTCGCCTGAAGGTGGAGGGGAAGTCTATCGCATTCCTCTTAGCTCTCGTCTTTGCAGAGTTTGTACTCGATGCTGTCAACCAAAGCTTCCCAACTTGCTTGGATGACGTTTTCATTCACGCCAACCGTGCCCCAAGTTTCACCATCGGCATCACGGCTTTCGATTACCACGCGGACGCTTGCCGCGGTGGCGGCTTCGCTGTTGATGACACGAACTTTGTAGTCAACTAGCGACATCTCGGCCAGCTTCGGGAAATGCTCCGAAAGAGCTTTTCGTAACGCACCGTCTAGGGCGTTCACGGGACCGTCACCTTCGGCGACTTCGTGGCGAACAACATCACCCACGCGGAGCTTGATTGTTGCTTCGGTGAGTGGTTGGCCCGACTCGGCACCTTCGACCATCGTATGATACTTTTCAAGATCGAAGTGTGGCGTGAAAGTATCGGCAAGTCGCTTCACCAAAAGAGCAAACGACGCCTCGGCGGCTTCGTATTGGTAGCCACGATTTTCGCGCTCGACGACTTCCTTCAAAACGCGATCCATCAGCTCTTTCTCTTCAGCAAGATTGAGCTTTGTGGCCATAGCGATGATGTTCGAACGACCTGAAAGTTCGCTGACCAAAACGCGGCGCGTGTTGCCGACCGACTCAGGGGCAATGTGTTCATAACTATGGGCGACACGATTCACGGCGTGGACATGCATGCCACCCTTGTGAGCAAAAGCACTTTGACCAACAAACGGTTGGTTGTTGCGGCTAAGCATGTTGCCAATTTCGTAAACGTAACCAGACAACTCAGCAAGACGCTTAATTTTGTCGGCATCAAGGACTTCATAGCCTTGCTTTTTAAGCGAAAGGTTGGCGGCAGTCGAAATCAAGTCGGCATTGCCACAACGCTCACCAAGGCCGTTGATGGTCCCCTGCACTTGTGTCGCCCCAGCATCGACAGCAGCGAGCGAGTTGGCAATCGCTAGTTCTGAGTCATTGTGCGTATGGATGCCAAGCGGAACCGAGACCGCCTGCTTGGCTTCGCCAGTTAACTTGGTGATCTCTTCAGGGAGTGAACCTCCGTTCGTGTCACACATGACAACACGCATTGCACCAGCTTCGGCAGCCGCCTGAATTGTCTTGGCAGCATACGCTGGATTTGCTTTCCAACCGTCGAAGAAGTGCTCTGCGTCGTAGATTACTTCGCGGCCTTCGCCAACGAAGTAAGCGACTGTCTCGGCAATCATGTCGAGGTTCTCTTGCTCAGAAACTCGCAATACTTCGGCAACATGAAAATCGCTTGTCTTACCCACAATGGTAATCACGGGGGCTTCGCTTGCCATGAGCGCTTGCATGCCCGGATCACCCGCAGCCGCCATACCACGACGACGCGTCATGCCAAACGCACAGAGTTTGCTCTGCTTGAGTGGCTCTTTCGCTAGGGCTTCAAAGAACTCGGCATCTTTTGGATTCGAAAGTGGGTAGCCCCCTTCGATGTAATCGAAACCCATCTCGTCCAAACGACGGGCAATTAGAATCTTATCTTCCAACGAGAAGTTAACGCCTTCGCCTTGTGCTCCATCGCGAAGCGTTGTGTCGTACAGTTCGATTCGGGTCATGATCTTCGGGGCGATCAGATAGTGGATAGGGATACGTTAGTAAGGGACAGCCTGGCGAACGGCGATGTTCATTGGCCATCTATGAGCAAGGTAAGCAAACGGACCATTCTAACAGAAAAACAAAGGCTGTGGGGTGGGCCCTGAGATGTGATTTTTGCCTAGATTAAGCTATTTGCGAGGCGTCAAGCACTTTCGGCGAGGTCGTCCTCCTCGTCCGATTCAAGCTCGTCGTCCTCAGAGTCTTCTTCCTCTTCGTACTCCCACTCCTCCTCATCCGACTCGTCTTCTTCCTCTTCCCACTCATCTTCCTCGTCCTCTTCACCTTCGGCTACTTCTTCGTCTTCGCCGGCTTCATCTTCTTCCCCCTCATCCTCTTCATACTCCCATTCGTCATCTTCCTCTACGGTATCCTCGTCGGTCGCCTCTTCAGCAGCTTCGTCCGATTCGTCTTCCCAGGGAGCGGTCTCTTCCACAACGGTGTCTGGCTCGGTCGCGACGGCTGGCGAGGCATCTTCTTCCTCGCTGTCACCCGTCATCGATTCCCATTCTTCAACTGTGATTAAAATCTCACGTGCTTGCGAGCCGTTGTATTCGCCAACGATTCCATCCTCGGCCATAAAGTCAATCAGGCGTGCCGCGCGGCCGTATCCAATACCGAGGCATCGTTGCAATAACGAAACGCTACCACGACGCTCGCGAACGACGATGTCAACTGCCGACTCGTATAGCTCATCGCGGTTCTTAATCTTACCTGCTTTGTTCTCGGCTGCCTCTTCCTCTTCCTTGGTCTTCAGCTGCATCAGCTCAGCGGCGAACTGCTGATCATCGGTTCCAACGTGATCAACCACGCTGGTGATCTCATCGTCCGAGAGGTAAGTACCCTGACCACGCAAGAGCATGCTCGTACCCGGCGAGAGGAAGAGCATGTCACCATTGCCCAGCAGTTTGTCAGCTCCCATTTCGTCAAGCACAACGCGGCTGTCAGTGCGGCTGGCGACCTGGAACGCGATCCGTGCAGGTAAGTTCGATTTAATCAGACCGGTAATAACATCAACCGTCGGCTTCTGTGTCGCGAGGATGAGGTGAATACCAACGGCTCGGCTCTTTTGAGCGAGGCGGATAATGTGCTGTTCAACATCCTTGCCGGCGGTCATCATCAAGTCAGCCATTTCGTCAGCAACGATGACAATGAACGGCAGCTGCTTTGGAATGAGGCTCCATGTAGCGTCATCCATTTTCTGACCATCAGCCGATTCAATCCGTTCGCGAAGTTCTTCCTCCGAAAGCTGATTGTAACTGGTCAAGTGACGAACACCCGCCCGTGCAAGAAGCGTGTAGCGTTCTTCCATCTTGTCTACCGCCCAGGCGAGAATTGCCTCGGCCTTCTTCATGTCAGTCACCACCGGATGCATCAAGTGCGGCAGCTTTCGGTAACCAGATAGTTCGACCATCTTCGGATCGATCATCAACATCCGCACTTCATCAGGGCCACGAGTCATCAGGATCGAAGCAATGATCGAGTTCAAACACACACTCTTACCCGTACCGGTACGACCGGCGATCAACAAGTGAGGCAATGCCGCCAAGTCGACCGCCATCGGATTGCCAGCAACGTCCTTGCCAAGGTAAACGGGGATCTTCATGCGGCGAGCTTGCGTGCCGGTCTCTTCGATCACTTCACGCAATCGCACAATCTGTCGTGTATCATTCGGTGCTTCGATACCGACCGTATTTTTACCAGGGATCGGTGCAACAATCCGGACGCTCGGTGCACGTAGTGCAATCGCCAAGTCGTCGGCCAAGCCGGTGATCTTTGACAAACGCAGGCCAGGCTCTAGCTCAACCTCATACTGTGCAATCACTGGGCCCGTTTCGACTTCAACCACTTTCACGTTGAAGCCGAAGTTAGCGAAAGTCTTTTCTAGAATCCGAGCTTTGCGACGGACTTCCTTCTCGTGCTCGTCATAGCTTACATCTTCTGCTGGTAGCAGCAGATCGACTGGAGGTAGTTCGTAGTCCGAATCGAAATCGGTCTCTTGATCCGCAGCATCGAGCTGTTTGATGATCTCCTCACGCTCGCTCTTGGTCTTTGGCTTTTTAAGCTTAGGACCTTTGGCTGGCTTTTGTTCGACAGGCTCGGCAGCTTCTTCTTCGGCTGCCTCTTCCTCAACCTCAGCAACTTCTTCAGCTGTTGCTTTACCTGTGAGAGCTGATGCGATCTTACCTAAGCCACCTACAACTTTACTGCCAATGCCGCTAGGTGATTCAACGGACTCTTCTTCATCGTCGAGCTTATCCGACTCGACCTCTTCTTCCCACTCGCCATCCTCATCTTCGTCGACTTCTTCCCATTCGCTATCGTCCGCTTCATCTTCATCCGTGGCATCCTCTTCGTACTCTTCTTCCGAGTCGGACTCTAGGTCAGTACGGCCACTAAGTCGTGTAGCTACACGCCCTGCTCCGGCGAGGGTGGCACTCGACGCTGTAGCCGCTGCTCGGAATAGGATATAGTCACTCGCTAGAAGCAGACCGGCAAGCAGGAGTGAAAAAGCCAACAGCATCGAGCCAGCGAAGGCAAAGTGCGAGGTCAGCCAAGCTTGCCCCATAGCACCAACATAGCCGCCAGCACCAATCATTGGTCCTGGTGTCCAACTGGTGATGCTCATCGAAGCAATGGTTGCGATCCCCACCAAGGACATCAACCAACCAGTCGTGCGTAAAACTGGCTGATCGATCTGGCGTTGAAAAAACAACAAACCGGTGACCGCAGCCAATGAGATAACCAAGTACCAAGCCCCAATGCCAAGCATCTCAAGCAACAGGTGCGAAGCATGCGCCCCTGCGGTGCCACAGGCGTTGGAAATCTGTTGCACCGGCGGCCAAACGAGTTGGCCCGGTGGGTCCGCTGGGCTGTAGCTTGCTAAAGAAATAGCCAAGAAGAGCGTACCGGCGGCCAGCGTGATCGCGACCACATCAAATTTTGGGCTACGCTGTTCGAACATCGGCAAGAGTCGACCCCGGTCGGTAAACGGTGAAAACAACGGCGCGCAGAACGCCCGCTATCGCAACAGATCGACATTTCACCTCGATGACAGCAACCTCACACCGCAGCCAAGTTAATCAGCATAATCGTTAAATTCAGCAGTCGGTATTAAATGTAAAAAAGCCTGCCAAGGATTCGACTAATCCCCTGGCAGGCTTCGTTTCATTCTTTGTTGCTAATGATTCAGGCAAGCATACCGCCATCAACCACCATGGCTTGCCCCGTAATGTAGCTAGAAGCATCCGAAGCGAGGAACAAAACTACTTCGCTAACTTCCTCAGGCGTACCCGCACGTTGCATCTTGGTTAATGAACTAAATGCTGAGTGATCGCCGCCGGTTGCTCTGTCCAACAGCGGAGTTTCAATCGGCCCCGGGGCAACCGAGTTGATACGAACCTTATTCTCAGCTACTTCTTGAGCCACTGAACGAGTTAGTCCTTCCAATGCAAACTTTGAAGCGACATAGGAAGAGAATGCGCCAAAGCCACGCAGACCTGCAACGGAAGTTGTGTTGATGATCGATCCTCCGCCCGATTGATTCATATGCTGCACGGCGTGCTTCATGACTCGCCAAGCGCCAATCAGATTGACTTCGAGGATCTTTCTTAGATTCTCTTCTTTTTCCTCAACCAAGAAAGTGAGCTCATCTCCTTCGTAGCCTGCATTGTTGAAAACAATGTCAATCTTTCCATACTGTTGGATCGCTTTTTCAAAAAGCGATTCCACATCCGTGGACGAAGTGACATCGGTTTTGACAAAAATTGCCTTACCGCCAGAACCATTGATCTCTTTGGCGATCGCTTCGCCTACATCCGTTCGCCGAGCAGCGAGAACGACATTAGCTCCCTCTTTGGCAAAACGTTTAGCTGTCTCAGCTCCAATGCCAGAACTTGCACCCGTGATGATCGCAGTCTTTGCTTCTAATAATTGACTCATCTAGCTGTCCTCGACTTGATTTAAACAATTGTTTGTACTACTCGGTACAAACACAGGTAAAAAAACATTAACTTTGTGTGACCAGCCGGCATGCTTGCTGATGCAAGGCATCAATGGTTGAGGGCGGTGCTTTCGCTTTTCCGTAGACTTTCATCGCAATGATTAAACCAACAAGCACCTTTCCCACGCTTAAAGGATCGATTGAATCATCAATCTGCCCTTCCGTTTGAGCTTGTCGAATTAACTTCGCGTACAATTTCTCATGCCTACGGAGAATTGATTGCACTTTCGCTTGCACCTCCGGATCGTCGGGCGTTATTTCAAGCAGTGAATTGACGACCAAGCAAGATCGATCTCGTACATTCGCAAGCGATTCTCGCTTGGCAAGATCCAACATCCCAAGGATGGCTTCGCGTGGGGACTTTGATTGCATCAATTCCTGGAAAAGCTGAAAACGATCCTCTTCGTACTGATCGATGGAAAGTAAAAAGACTTCACGCTTGCTACCAAACGTGTCGTAAAAACTCCCCTTCTGAATCCCCATCGCCTCAAGCAGTTCGGTCATCGAAGTCGCTTCATACCCGTTGCGCCAAAAGACCTCAACCGCCTTTTGCAGTGCTTCTTTCGGATCGAATTGCTTTTTCCAAGGCATATTGGCTACTCAAAACGACGCCTATTGTACCGAATGGTCAAAACTAATAAAGACTTGTACGTGGATCCAATAGAGAGGTTCGTAGAAAATCCAAATAATTTGTTAGAGTCGTCTATTCTGCTGAACCCAAAAACCCATTCGTCATGCCAACGGATGTCGAATTGGTCTTCGTCCTTCCATTCAAAACATGGGTATAATCTTCATGTTGTTTAGCTGAACCTAGTCAACCAAATACCCGATCCGCGTTACCCACGATTTGCTTTTATATTGACAATTATGGAAAGAATGGGAAATTGGTGTTCTGTTTTGCACCAAAGTGATGAACCTTCTTGCCTCGAAACAATCCTATGAAATCGTATCGCAAAGAACTTTGGTTTGACGTTCCCAATCGGATGGAGTTTATCAACATCACGCCCGATGTGCGGGAGGTACTCGACGAGAGTGGGATCCGAGAAGGGTTGTGTTTGGTCAACGCGATGCACATTACCGCGTCGGTCTTCATCAACGACGACGAACCGGGCCTACACCGTGACTACAAGAAGTGGCTCGAAGAGCTCGCCCCGTTTGATCCGTCGCCTGAGCGATACCATCACAATCGGACCGGCGAAGACAACGCCGACGCGCACCACAAACGACAAATCATGGGCCGGGAAGTTGTTGTCGCCATCACAGATGGAAAACTAGATTTCGGCCCGTGGGAACAGATTTTCTACGGCGAGTTCGATGGTCGAAGGCGCAAACGGGCGCTCGTTAAAATCATTGGAGAGTAAGTTTTTTAAGGTGTTTCCTACCGAGTTGCAGGATTCGTAATTTCACCGCAATAACCAGACAAACTCACAACATTGATTCGTAGACAAACTGCTCAAAACGAGCGTTTTGCCGATATGTTTGCACTCTTGCTGGCACCTGCTTATACTCACTACCTGCAGGGGCTTACATCTAATCAACAAGGATTTACCCGATGAGAATTTCTGCGCTGCTGGTCTGTCTGTTGATCAGTCCCTCTTCTCTTGCCATCACCGTTTATGACGAATCGGTTTCTGGTGACCTGTCTGGCAACATGGCATTGCCAACCTTGATCAACACCTCAGCCGGTGCCAACAGTATCCTTGGTGACATCGGAGACAATGGCAACACGGGAGCAACCGACAATAGTGATGCCGATTACTTCTCGATCATCGTACCAGCGGGCGGTGCGATCACATCAATTACAATCGATAGCTTCACGTTCTCTCCAAGCAATCCTGGATCAAGCTTCGCCGGTTACATTGCAGACACGGCTTTCGCTGGCCAAGGGGCTGGCGATGTTGATGCTTTCCAGTTATTCAACGGAGGATCCGGTAGTCTCTTTAGTGGTCAGATGCCACTCGGACCGGGCACGCATTCCTTTTGGTTGCAAGAGACCTCAAGCAACGTGGTCAATTACACCCTGACCTTCAATCAAACCGCACCAGTACCCGAACCGGCTAGCGCCATGTTACTTGCTGGCGGACTTGCTACTTTGGCCTTGCGACGCCGGAAGTAATCCAAGCTTCGGAAGTAACCCAAGGCTTATAATGAAATAAAAAGAAGCCGACCAGGGTGGCAATCGCTACCCTGGTCGGCTTTTATGTTGGGTTACTTTTCGTCGGTTTACTTCGAGCGATAAATGGTTCTCCAATCGTTCTTCATATCGACAACGGTCCAACCTTTAGCAGCCGCTTCGTCAAGTGCGGCATCAAGTTTTCCGATGTGCGAATCACGATCGTAGGCCCATTCTCGTCTTGCATCGGTATGATGAACAATTAGACAGAATCTTGCGCCACGGCCAGCGGCAGTCCATTGGAGCATTTGCAGATCACCATCGGAATTTCCAAACGCGGCAATCGGCCGTCGGCCAATGTGTTTGTTAATGCCAACGGGTTTCCCTTCTTTATCGTCTATGAGGTCGATCTCAGGAAGTCGAGCAATCACGGGCTCACCATCCTGTATCTGGAACTCGGTCTTGATGCTCGATCCAATGACTTGTTCCGGCGGAATGCCATAAACCTCTTCAGCAAAGACCCGCATAAACTCGATTCCACCGCCTGAAACGATGTAGGTTTTGAATCCGTTTGATCGTAGGTATTCAAGCAATTCAAACATCGGCTGATAGGTCATGTCGGTATAGGCAAGATCTGTCTTCGGATGGCGGGCAGTATTGATCCAGTCGCTGACCGCAAGCTCAAACTCGTCAGTCGTCATTCCTGCATGGGTTGTAGCAATGATCTCAAGCAAAGCTTTTTTGCCACCGCTGAGTGCCTTCTTTGTATCCCCCTTAAGAATCGAAGCATAAGGCTCTTCGGTTTTCCATTCGGGATGGATTGGAGCCAAGTACTTGATACGATCTATGGCAAAAGCCAATTGAAAATAGAGCGGCTGTTCCGCCCAAAGGGTGCCATCATTATCAAAGACAGCAATTCTCTTCGCCTCGGGAACGAACTTAGAGTTCGATTCATCTGTCACGGTTGCAACAAAATTGACAATCGCCTCTTTCGAATCACTCTCAGCCCACGAAGCCAACGCTTGTGCGTCGGCTACATGGGTTGAGATTGCGAGAAGAAGAACTGCGGATGCCAATCGAAAGGAGGTATTCATAACAGACCAGTTTGAAAGCGAATGCAGGCTAGCCACCACGGTTGGCGTTCTCAATTTGCTTCTGAATCTTCTCAAGATTGAACGACCCAGGTGTCTGGCTTGGTGGATACTCGACTAAAGACTTCAAAAACTTACCAGCAATTTGCTGCATTGGAACGATTACGAAAGGACGATCAAGGAACCAATCGTGATAGGTGTTGGCGTTATGTTGTGCCTTCTCAAAAGGATCTCTTCGTAAGTTGAAAAGCAAAGGAATTCGCAGCTCGGTAAAAGGCTCACGCCAGAGCTGGAACGTCTTTTCACGATTCTCTTGGAAGACTCCCTTCCAATCGCCGAGTCGAAGAGCCACGATGGCGCCGTCGTCGTTGACGTAGATAAACTCTTTGCGAGGTGAATCTTTTGAGGTGCCTGCAAGGTACTCGTTCATATCGTAGCCATCGATATGATTGCGGTATTTGCGACCAATGACCTCGGTTCCCTCACGCAATTTTTGCTTGATTTCTGGTTCGCCTGCAGCTGCGGCTAGCGTGGGTAGCCAGTCCTCGTGGGCAACGATGCCGTTGAGTGTTACTCCAGATTGCCATTTGCTCGGCCAACGTGCAAATGATGGAACGCGATAGGCACCTTCCCAGTTAGAATTCTTTTCACTTCGGAACGGAGTTGTCGCCGCGTCGGGCCAAGTGTTGTAGTGCGGGCCATTGTCGGTTGAGTAAAGGACAATCGTGTTGTCAGCGATGCCAAGCTCATCAAGCAAATCTAATAACTGCCCAACGTGCATATCATGCTCGACCATTCCGTCATGATACTCGTTGCCCGATTTGCCACTGATGCCGGTATGTTCTTCTTTAACGTGAGTACGGAAGTGCATGCGAGTACCGTTCCACCAACAGAAGAATGGTTGGCCCGCTTTGCTTTGCTCCGTAATAAAGTGCTTAGCAGCGGCGACCGTATCATCGTCGATGGTCTCCATCCGCTTCTTGGTCAGGGGACCGGTGTTCTTAATCGTTTGGGTGCCGTCGGCATTGGCTTTACTTTTCAGAACCCCGCGAGGACCGTAAGTCTCTAAGAAGGTACGACCGTCTGGCATAACAAAGTCACGAGGATAGTCTCGATTCTCGGGCTCTTCTTCCGCGTTGAGGTGATAAAGGTTGCCGAAGAATTGATCAAAGCCATGATTGGTCGGCAGATGGGTATCCAAGTCGCCCTGGTGGTTTTTGCCAAACTGACCAGTGACGTATCCCTGCTCTTTCAACACACCAGCGATGGTGACGTCAGTCGTCTGCCAACCTTCTTTAGCGCCGGGCAAGCCGACCTTGGTCATACCGCTACGCACAGGAACCGAGCCGCTCAGAAACGCAGCACGCCCGGCAGTACAGCTTTGCTGTCCGTAATAATCGCTAAAAGTTATCCCCTCTTTAGCAATGCGATCGATATTGGGGGTTTCGTACCCCATCATGCCACGATTGTGGTGGCTGATGTTCCAGATACCAATATCGTCACCCCAGATGACAAGGATGTTAGGCTGGTCTGCTGCCAAGGCAACTGATGAAAAGACTGTTAGAAACAACGTTATATAGGCATAACTTGAAGATTTTCGCATCGATTCCGCCCTTTAAGGGTTGTTAATTTAATGTGCTCAACAAAATCGACAGGAGTATATAGGACTTCCCGCGATTAAGCAAACTTCGTGGCAACCTTTGCCGTTAAACTCGACCTATGGCCTCCATTTCTATTTCCCGTGCATCTAGTAAGCACACCACCTCTATGAGGTCGATTTAGTAAACAAGTACGGACCTATCTCACCGCAATAACCTGGCAAGCAAAGATGCCATACGCCATGGAACGAAGAACAGTTGTCGGTCTTGCGTTTGCAATTCTTGCTACGGCAATAAGCACGGCATTCGCTCAAGAATCCCTAGAGGGTCTGACTGGTGATTGGTGTGGCAACCGTGACTATCTTGCCTGCCGTGGAATTACCTTTGAACTGGATGTTGCACACTTCTACCAAGGTGTAACTCGCGGTGGACTAGAAAGAGAATTCCGATACGGCGGTCATGGTGACTATGTTACCAACATCGACTTTGGAAAGCTTGGTGTTCAAGAAGGCTTGCTGCTGAAAATTCGCGCTGAGCATCGCTTCGGTGAGAATATTAACGAAGCCACTGGGGCAATCTTACCAGCTTCCGTATTGGCTGATCTACCTATCCGTGATGATGAAGATCTTATGATCACCAACTTTTTGTTCACTCAATTTATTAGTGAACGAACCGCGGTCTTCTTTGGAAAGCTTGATACATTCGATGGCGATTTGAACGCTTTTGCTCACGGCCGTGGCAAGACACAATTCTCTAACGTTGGGTTCGTTGCGAACCCGGTCACGCTCAGAACGATTCCTTACTCTACGCTCGGTTGCGGCTTTGTCATCCTTGGTGATGAAGGAACACCGGTAGTTTCCTACACCCTGCTTAATTCTCAAGACACCGCTGATACAGCAGGCTTTAATGAACTATTTGAAGACGGTGTTGCCATGGCACTTGAGCTTCGTTTACCAACCAAGTTCGGCGGATTACCAGGACACCAACTCATTGGGGGAACTTGGAACAGTCGGGATTTTACATCACTAGGTCAAGACCCACGCGTCGTACTACCAAATGTGGCGATTAACGAAACAAGCGGATCGTGGTCGGTGTATTGGAACGCAGACCAGTACTTGCATGTTGATCCCTGTAACCCGGCTCGGGGTTGGGGCCTTTTTGGACGGGCAGGTATTGCTGATGACGAAGCGAATCCACTGCATTGGTTCCTAAGCTTTGGCATAGGCGGACATAATCCACACCGTGGGCATGAAGCAGATACCTTTGGTGCAGGATGGTTTGTTGCCGGCACTAGCGATGAAATTGGACCGATCATCGAAGCCACGCTTGGACCTATTCAAAACGGTCACGGTGTCGAACTCTATTACAACTGGCAAGCCACACCTTGGCTGAACATCACACCTGACTTGCAAGTAATTGTTCCTGCTCGTGAGAATGTCGATACGGCACTACTTGCCGGCATCCGCGCAGTGATACGGCTTTAGAATTCTGACGAATTCTTTATTCCAAGCCGCTCGATTTCCGGTCGACAGATTCAGCATCATGATGATCGAGAATACGCCTTAGCATTTCCGGATCGATGGTTTCATTCATTCGTTGAACCGATCCGTCAGCAAAACCAATGAAGGTCGTAGCTGATTTACCTTTCTGGTTGGGCTTACCAAATAACCCTTTCTTTGGATTCTTGAGATCGACTTCCCAATCGGCGGGCTTGGTCCAAGGTACGGCGCTGGCACCGTCCGCCTCAACAATCAACGCCGTATTAGAAGTGCCATCGACGTAGTCAGCAAATTCAAGCCATGGAACTAGGTAGTACACCTTGGTTCCAAGTTTTCGCTCAGTAGGTGTGAACTCTTTGTCACGTGTCGCTTCTCGTCGTTCACCATGGCCATTAAAAATCGCCCTGACGACGGTTGTCTTTCCTTGAGCAGCAAGCTCCGGATGTCGGTTGTTGACGTAGACGGCTGGCATCGTCTCCAGAAGCTTAATGTTATGTGGACTATCCCATGGCTCATCGAGATGGAACTGGTCAAAGAGTGCGTTTTGCTCAAGGAAGGGAAGGATCGCAACCCGCCAGGAGAGAAGTGGTTTTCCTTGGGGATCACAAATGGCTGCGGGTGCCGGGAATTGCAAGTTCGTACTGGAGAAGTTCAACATCGCCAATGTCACTTGCTTGAAATCATTCATGCGGCTGGCGCGTTTGGCCCCTTCTCTGGCAGATAGAATGGCTGCAGTGATCTGTTGACTGAGGAGCTCTTGGCCTTTTGTTTCAAAATCAAGTCGCACCTCGACCGTTGATTCGTGTTGTTGAATCTTTGGGAATTCTTGTAGCAAGTTAATTAGCTCAGTCGCTGAAGGA
The DNA here is from genome assembly GCA_965263145.1 of Botrimarina sp. GTDB lineage: Bacteria > Planctomycetota > Planctomycetia > Pirellulales > Lacipirellulaceae > CAYGQU01. The sequence goes on along the minus strand of OZ253585.1, from coordinate 2,671,979 downwards.
TCTTGTTTCGCAAGTTGTGTTAAAGCTTGAGCAAACCCAATCTGCAATAATTCACTTGTCAACTCCGCTGACCGGTCATCCGTCAATTGGAAACGAACCGAGAGCTGGGGAGCTTCGTCGACTTGAATATCGGCAGCCACGTGCAACAGTCGGTCAGCAAGTAACTCACCGGACAGCGTTTCATAAGGCCGGGGGAGCGAAGGCCAAAGCTCGCGAATCACACGACGAGCATCCTTTCCCGGCGAGCACGCCAATCGAGCAATTCCTTCCGTGGTATTAAATGCAGTCGTTATATCGTCACGCGTTGCTGGTTCAACATTCTTGTACTGAGCAATTGCCTTTGGCATTCCCACCAAAATCGAATCATCATCAACGCCTAGTTCGAGTCTAAAGGGAATGGATTGCTCATTCATCATTAACCCTTGCAACATTAAATGGGTCGCTTTGACGCTGGTTCCTTTCTTGACCCTTAAGACAATCAGGGGACCATATCCATCTTTTATACCTTCAATTGAAAGATAGACCGTCGCTGTTTCGATACCAAATCCTTGGGCGATTTTCAGCATGCCGCGGATCTGACCAATGGCTGCCTCGTCAATCTCTTCATCCAGCGGAATGCCGTTTTTTTTACAATACTGAATAACCCTCTGGGTATTTGCCTGAGCTACTACAATTGCCTCTTCAACGGCGACTTCGGCAACAAGAAAGCTCCCGGGCTCTAAGTAACTAGCATGTGGTGATTCTTCGGCTTGCAGAAAGCCAGGGATCAACAGCAGAACAAACAGACTGAGGTATTTGGTAGGCATGATTTAACTCAATGCGTGTGGATGACTGTAGAGAGAATGAAAGTGAACTACTGGGCAACTTGGATCTCGTATCGCCAGGCGTGATTAAAACCGTCCGACTTGGGCAATTCTAGAATGGCGGTTGAACCATCGAGTCGATATGCAAACGAATTGTCGGTGGCTGGGTTCCTAGGAACAATCACGCAAGTAATATCACTAAGCTTTTCAGGCAGCTTCCCGTCATTCTCCGCAGCGTGCATTCGAATAGCTTCAATGACCTGTAGAACTGTATGATTTCGAGTGGCTCTAGCTTCAGCTCGAACGCAAGCGTTAACTGCTGGCAAAAGAAGCGATGCAACAGGTACGATTTCACGATCGGGGTTGTCACCAAAGAATTCAACACCTTCCCAAGGATCATCCTTGTAAAAATCACGTAGGTGAAAGGGAATGTAGTATCGTTTTTCGATCTCGTTAGCTACCCGATCATAGGCATAGGAAGAGTAGATAGCGAGGACTTGCCCGACGGGCATCTTTTCGACGTCTTCCATTGCATATCCAACTTCAATCAGTCGTTTTTTCGCATGACTGTAGCCCAATAGCCCGGTTCCGACCCCTATGAAGGATTTGGCTACCTGTAGTGAGGTATTGTTCCCACCGACAAATGACTGCATCTCGGCAAGTTGATCAAATTGATTCCATCGTGCATTCCATTCGGCATAGGCGAGTGAATTCTCTTTGGGCAATTCAAGAACGGGAAACAACCTTTTGGCCAAATGCATTTCTTGACGCAGAGCCTCTCGCACAGAGATTGGCGGGTTAGGCATCTCGGCAAGTGCCCAATAAAGATTCGGCGCGCCGGGCTGAGCGACATACTCAAGTAGTGACTGGTCAGTAATTCCAGTAATGGCAATCCCAACCAGTGATGAAACTAAGAAGGGACTTTGGTTGACATCCTGTCCTAACTTGTAATTGATACGCATCAAATTGATGGCATCGTCAAACCGTTCTTCAGAAAGTGCAATTCGGGTCCTGAGGGCAAGAACCCGTGAGATACTCCTTGCTGCCTGAACCTCAGGCAGAAGAAAACTGATGATCTCTATCCCGCTCATACCAGAAAGATCGTGGCCCCAATCAGCTGTGCGACATCTAGAGGCAGGTTCAAAGTAGGACTTGGTTTCTGTATCAAAATCTTCTGCCATCTGCTTCGCTTCTTTTGGAAGCTGGTCTAGCAGGAAATATTCAGGTGAATGCCAGTCATAGGTATCTTCACCCTGCTCCTTCTTCCAATGATCAATATGTTTTTCGACTCCACCCTCCGGATATGCACGCAAATAATGGGTTGCAGCGTTACCATTACGCATTTGATGAGGCCTCGAAACCAACTGATGCTTGAGCGCTGGGACCGGTTCATCGGCTGGAGTGATCGTCATTTTGACCGTTGTCAGCTGATCTTCTTGAACCCACTCGGTGATTTGAGCAACTGATACTTCAACCCAACTAACTAAGAGTCCAACTGAAACCACAATCGTTATTGTTTGTTTACGTAGGTACATATCTCTTTCTCAATCGTGAGTGTATGAGTGCCTATCCAATTAAAGGTCGGATGACTTCTTCTTCGGCGGAGCATGTATCATCCATTCACGCATCAAATTGAAAGCGGTTGGCTCGATCCGATTGGAGTCAAGACGATTGCTTCGCTGTTGCCGATCTTTGATGGGAGAATCTTGCAGAGTAGTAGAACTCTTAGCTCTCGCTCTGGGTCGGCCAGACAAGAGGGATTCAATCTCGCCGGGAGTAAAACCACCAGCGCCTGCTCGATAGATGGGCCGGCTTGGTTGGTCAGCTTCATAAGTATTTTCGTACCGTTGTTCTTCTTGCGAGGAAGCAACGGTCGCGCTGTTATCGGATTCCGATAGATTAACCTCTTGATTCTCATCGATAACCAGGGTGTCTGCTAATGTGTCATCGTTGGCAATCGTTGGAACATCAGCAATGGAATTCTCAATGCTGGTTGTTTCTACTGGACTTTTGATAAAAAGAACTACCGCTATGCCAACTGCTGCGACAGTCGCGGTCGCACCCGACCAATTCAAAACATCGGCCAATCGTGAGTCCCGAAAACCTAAACCTGATAAAGCGATCATAGAAGAAGCAGCCGTCTGCTGTTCGTCTGCTTGCCTTTCGACTTCTTGCTTAGCTGCCAGGGCAGCTTCCCATCCAGCTTGATGCAGGATCTTACCGCGATCCAACAGCGCCGGCTGCGCAATCAATCGATTAGCAAGCTCAGCTTCGATCTGGCGCAACTCCGGATCATCCAGGGAAGGAACAAACTCTTCCTCATGATCGCCCCTTGTCGGATCATCGCCTGGTTGTAAAGGAAAATTGGTCATTGGTCTCTGCTTGAATCGTCTTCTAGGTTGAGTGAGGGAGCGGGATTCAATTCTCGTTGTAGTTTTCGTAAAGCGAGATAGTAGCGGCGGTGGGCAGAACTGGTGGACATACCCAACACCTTACCAATCATTGCGAAGGGTAGCCCTGCTTCGACATGAAGCAAGACAACCTCGCGTGCCTCTCCATCGAGCCGGGCGAGCGCGTCAATCAAATCAAGACGCTCGCCCGGCTCTACCTCCCCCCCGGTTCCTGGAAGACCGCTGTGCGGTTGATGGGCCAATCGGAGTTGCCAAGCGACCTGCTCGCGATCTCGGCGACGGCGTCGGCTTCGGGCCCGATTCAATGCTCGGTTTTTCACCACTCGGTAAAGCCAAGCGACAGGCGAATGGGGCAACTCTTTCTGTATGGCCAACTGAACCAATGCCTCCTGCACACAATCCTCTGGCTCGTCCGTCCACTGGGATGCATACAGCACCAGTGAACTGGCCCGTTCGTCCATAAGCCGACTAATCAGCGCCACATGGCCTGGAGCCAGGTGTTCTGAGGAATCAGGTTCAGGTTGGAGCGAATCAGAGGAGTTCATGCCGCTGGCATTTGGTTCTCGGTGTTTCTAAGCAGGAGACACCTCCTCGGGGCTTCGTATCCCGGGAATAGTCCGACTTTTTTTGAAAAGGAGGCCATTCCCTCTGGGCCCTACCTCTTTATACTCAGCCAATCGGGTAAATGCACTTTCTTTTAAGCATTTACGATGATCCTCCCATGAAATCCCCCTCCCCTCAATTCACCAAGAAAAGCGATGGCTACGACTGAGGTAAATACGCAAGTCATACGATTGGCCATGTGGTCAGGTCCACGCAACATCTCAACCGCCATGATGCGAAGCTGGGGTTCACGAAACGATGCTATCGTTTGCGATGAGCCTCTCTATGCCCATTACCTCTCCGTCACTCAGGACGAGCGCCACCCGGGCTATGCGGAAACACTCGCTAGTCATGAAACAGATTGGCGCAAGGTTGTCAAAGAGCTCACCGGCCCACTTCCTGAAGGTAAGACTTTTTACTACCAGAAACAGATGGCCCATCATCTGTTGCCGAACATCGACCGTGACTGGGTTGATAGCCTGACGAACTGTTTACTGATTCGTGATCCTGCCAAGGTATTGATTTCACTCACCGAGTTCTTCCCCGATCCCTCACCTGAAGATACGGGCCTACCTCAACAGGTCGAATTGTTTGAACGTTGGGTTGCCAAGCATGGTTCACCTCCACCAGTAATCGACTCGCGTGATGTGCTAGTTGATCCTCGTGGCATTCTAAGCAAACTGTGCGAACGAATCGGCGTTGAATTCGAAGAATCGATGCTCTCTTGGGAACCAGGCTTACGCGACACGGATGGCGCCTGGGCACCCATGTGGTACGACAAAGTTGCCAAGACCACAGGCTTTGCTCCTTACAAAGAGAGCGAAGCGGTTCTGCCTGAGTCGCTCGAAGGAGTGTTAGCAGAATGCCAGCCACTTTACGACCGACTATACGCCGAGCGTATTATTTGATTTTTACAATCAAGCTACAAATCACCCTCCCCCCAGCGATTTACCCAACTAGTCAGCTATGCTCCAAAAGTTTGATCCCCGTAACAAAGATCTTCTCATCAACATCAATGGCGAGCTCATCCATCGCGATGAAGCAGGCGTGAGTCCTTTTGACTCGGTTGTCCAAGGAGGCGATGCTGTCTGGGAAGGTCTTCGACTATATGACGGACGCATCTTTCGTCTAGAGCAACATATCGATCGATTGCAACATTCGGCCCGAGCAATGGCATTCGCTGAGATTCCCTCCCAGGAATATATCATTGACGAGATCCGTAAAACGCTTGCCGCTAACTCGATGCGTGATCAAGTACACATTCGATTAACGCTCACCCGTGGAGTGAAAATCACCAGTGGTATGGACCCTCGATTGAATCAATTCGGGCCGACGTTGATCGTTCTGGCAGAATTCAAAATGCCTGTTTATGACAAGACCGGTTTAAGGCTAATGACCTCTTCGGTTCGACGCCCCGATCCCGACGTGGTTGATCAGAAAATTCATAACAACAATCTAATCAATTCCATTCTGGCAAAGATCCAAGCAAACGCTGCCGGTGTTGACGATTCCGTGATGCTCGACAGTCGTGGTTTCGTAGCCGAGACCAACGCAACGCACTTGTTCTTTGTAGAGAAGGGAATCGTTTCGACTCCCCACACGACGTCTTGCCCAGAAGGAGTGACTCGTTCCGTAGTTCTTCAGATCTGCAAAGAGAACAATATTCCGTGTGTCGAGCGAGACGTTTCAACCAGCGAAATGCATCGCGCTGATGAAGCTTTCTGCACAGGCACCATGGGCGAAATTGCAACGATTAGCGAAATCGATGGTCGCACGATTGGTGATGGCAACATCGGCCCCATGACCACTCGGTTATCCGAACTGTTTGTCAAAGTAACCAACGAAGAAGGAAATGTCGTTGTAGATTAGTTGACGTAACGCAACGGGATACCGAACTCTTTTTAAAGGAAACGACGTTACCAAAGACTTTAAGGACCATGGGTAACGTTACTATTGAGTGCAGTCGCCCGTTTGTTCTTTGATGAAGCCCGGATCAGGATATACTTAGGAGTCTGTTCAAAACTTCTTTTATCCGGAAGAGCTCTCACTCTCATGCTGAACTCATTTAGCAAAGCGGCAACGACTTTCGCTTTGGTCCTCTTATTTGGATCAACACTGCATGCTGAGGATCCCATCGCAGATCGTCCTGGCTGGGATCTCACTTGGCACGATGAGTTTGATGGTGACACGCTGGACACGACAAAGTGGACAGCGCTGGATCGTAAGGATAGCTACAACAACGAAAAGCAGTACTACCATCCGGACCAAGTGGAAGTTTCGGATGGCAGTCTGCATCTTACCGCCATCAATGTTCCACGCGAGGGTAAAGCTTATCAATCAGGGCTGATAACATCGAAAGATCTTTATAGCGAAGGTCGTTTTGAAGCTCGAATCGATCTGCCAACATCACAAGGGATGTGGCCAGCGTTTTGGCTCAACGCAAATCATGTACAGTGGCCCATCGGTGGCGAGATCGACATTCTGGAGAACCGTGGAAGTCAACCGACGCGCGTCAGCAGCGCTTACCATTGGCAAAAAGATCCAGGCCCTTGCTGCGATCAACACGAACATGTGACTCGTCCCTTTGCGGCAGTCGTTGATGGAAAGCCAGTTGACTACCACGCTGACTACCACGTCTATGCCGTTGAATGGGAGGCCAAAGAACTTCGATTCTACGTCGATGACGTCTTGGCTCACGTCGTCACGGAAACCGAAGATCGACCGATCATTGAGACCCCGAAGAACATTATCCTTAATCTAGCCGTTGGTGGATGGTTTGGTGGTGATCCCAACGAGACGACCATTTGGCCACAAACAATGCATGTCGATTATGTCCGCTACTGGCAACGGAACGACGATCCTTTACCGGGGGATTACAACAACGATGGTGAAGTAAACGCTGCCGACTACACCGTTTGGCGTGACACACTTAGTCAAACAGGAATCGACCTACCAGCTGACGGTTCGGGAAACGGCGTTGTTAGCCAATCAGACTACGAACTGTGGCTGGCTCACTTTGGCACTTCAACCACAAGTGAATCTGCGGCTGCGCAAGTACCCGAAGCTCATACCAGCACGCTTCTTGTGCTAGGTGTTGGAAGTCTTGCATCCCGGTCGCCGTGGATTTTAAGCAACCGTAAAGGGACTCTACCCGTTCGAGTGCTGACCGTTTCTCGATAGCAAATAGACGACCACCACAATTGGTAGGTAAAAAAGCAGTTCCACAACAACTACTTTCAAATTGTGTTCCGAAAGAATGCTCTCGTGAATATGAACGTTGTCGAAGCAGGGTATAGGAAAGACTAAACGCCACTCGTTGATTGGCCAACCAATTCCGACCCCAAGACCATGCGAATAAAAGCTATCTAGTAAAAGGTGGCTTAGCCAAGCTAAAGTCAGCCAGCTAAAGGATTGGTAAACCCATTCAATTAACTTTGAGTTATACTTCAATGCTCTAAGAGATTTTACGAAGACATAAGCCCCAATGATCAGCCCAACATTTACGAAGAGGCTGTGGCTGATGTCATAACGGTGGTGCCCCCAATTAGGCAAAGGCCAATCAGGCAAATTTGCTATCCCTACAAAACAGCCAATCATGGCAATTGCTGTATAGAGGTGCTTTGCTCTTCTTACCACAGGTTGCGCCACAGCAATCCCCATGAGCGTATGTCCAATTGGTGACATCGGATTGCTTTCAATCGGGAGCTAATTGATTTCGTCAATTGGGACGGTACCGAGCTAACATCTAGTTCCTGTAATTTTGGGTAGACAATACAAATTCAATGTGTCTGGCAAGCAACTGCGGCATATTTGCGCACTAGCCTCTCTATTTTATTAAGGGCTTTTGCAGAGTTGGCCTAGCTTCGGTAGACTTGTTGAGAGAGAGCCAAAGGTTCTCGTCTATTCACCCTCTCGTCACGCTACGAACGATAGAAAGTCCCTATCATGGCCGAATCTGCTTCTGGCGGCGGTGCTTCGATCGCCACTGTTATGCAAGAGGAACGACTTTTTCCTCCCTCAGCTGAATTTTCAGCTAACTCCCGTATCCCCTCTCTGGAAGCTTACGAGCAACTGTGGAATGAGGTGGCTGCCGACCCGGTCGCCTTTTGGGAAAAAACAGGTCGAGAGGAACTGCATTGGTTTGAGCCGTTTACCGAAACGCTCCGTTGGAACGAACCGTATGCCGAGTGGTTTGTTGGTGGCAAAACAAATGTCTCCTACAACTGCCTCGACAAACACGTCGCCGAGGGGCGTGGCGACAAAACGGCTATCCTATGGGAAGGTGAACCGGGCGATACTCGTACGCTCACCTATAAAGAGCTGCTCCAAGAGGTCTGCAAGTTTGCTAATTCGCTGAAGTCACTTGGCATTGAACAGGGAGATCGAGTTTCCATCTATATGCCAATGACGCCGGAGTTGGTCATCGCTATGCTTGCCTGCGCCCGGATTGGGGCAGTCCACTCCGTTGTATTCGCGGGGTTCTCCGCCGAGGCGATTGCTGATCGAAACAATGATGCCGAAGCGGTTGCCATTATCACAGCTAATGCCGGCTGGCGTCGTGGAAAGGTTCTGCCCCTCAAGAACACCGTGGACGAGGCACTCGCTAAAAGCCCAACCGTTAAACATTGTATTGTTCTCGATCGCGTAGAATCGGATGTCCAATGGCATGAAGGCCGTGACCATTGGTGGCAAGATCTCATGGCAGAAGCATCGGATGATTGCCCTGCCGAACCGCTTGATAGTGAAGCTCCCTTATTCATTCTCTACACCAGTGGTTCGACCGGTAAACCTAAAGGCATCAAGCACACCACCGCTGGTTATAACCTTTGGGCCAAGAAAACTTTTGAATGGGTCTTTGATCATCGTGATGAGGATATTTATTGGTGTACAGCTGACTGTGGATGGATCACCGGACATAGCTATATCACCTACGGCCCCCTCTCAGCCGGGGCGACTTGTGTCGTCTACGAAGGAGCCCCTAACTTCCCAGCTGAAGATCGCTTTTGGGAAATCGTTGAAAAATACAAAGTTACATCGTTTTATACTGCTCCAACAGCAATCCGTGCCTTCATCAAATGGGGTGATGAACACGTCGAGAAGCATGACCTTTCCAGCCTCCGTGTGCTTGGTACCGTGGGCGAAGGGATCAATCCGGAAGCATGGATGTGGTATCACACCAAGATCGGAGCCGAACGTTGCCCGATTGTTGACACTTGGTGGCAGACCGAGACGGGCGGCATCATGATGTCGCCGCTTCCCGGTGCCATAGCAACCAAACCTGGTAGCTGTACCAAGCCACTTCCGGGCGTGATTCCCAAAATCATTGGCGAAGATGGTGAAGAGGTAGGCCTTGATCAAGGCGGTATGTTAACAATCGCTCACCCTTGGCCAGGCATGTTACGCGGCATTTGGGGCGACGACGAACGCTTTAAGGAAGTCTATTGGTCCAAAGTTAAAGGCAAGTACCTCGCTGGTGACAACGCTCGCTGTGATAAAGATGGCTATTACTGGATCATGGGCCGAATCGACGACGTGCTAAACGTTTCGGGGCACCGGCTTTCTACCATTGAAATCGAGTCGGCATTAGTCTCTCACCCCGCAGTTGCTGAAGCTGCTGCGGTTGGACGACCACATGATCTCAAAGGGGAAGCGGTTGCCGTATTCGTCACACTCAAAGATGCCGAACCGACCGACGAACTTCGCAAGGAGTTGAAGCAACACGTACGAACGGAGATCGGTGCGCTTGCACAACCAGATGACGTGCGATTTACCGGTGCCCTGCCTAAAACGAGAAGTGGTAAAATCATGCGTCGCTTACTGCGTGACATTGCCGCCGGCAAAGAGACCGTTGGCGACACCACAACGCTGGAAGATTACACCGTGCTGGCAAGCATTCGTAAGGATGATGATTAATTATTTTTGCGTTGAGTCGCCACCATGCGGCTCAACGCATACGATTTGCCTCTATCGGAGATTTAGCTTCTACTGTGCCTTTGGGTGCCATTCGTTCTAGGCAGGTTTTCTCATCATTCGGTTACCTGTTCCGGCATCCTCATCTCTTACAAAAAGGCGGATTTCTATGGAAGCTTTAGTTCCATTAATCATTCAATTGGTAAGTGGTGCCGTAGGTGGTAATGTCACCGGTGCTTTGCTTAAAAACCTACCACTTAACAAAATGCTTGCGACGATCCTCGGTGCAGCAGGTGGAATCGGTGGCGGTCAACTCGTCGATATTTTTGGCTTACTGGAGAACATCGGCGGAAGTGGAAATATTGGCGCAGCGGGTTCAGCCGCTGGCGGTGGTGCATTGCTAACTCTTGTTGTCGGACTGATCAAGAAAGCCCTAGGTGGCAACACCGGTACCACTGAATAACCTGACCTACATGAAAACCAAGCGACGTTTTGCATCTAGCGAAGCGTCGTTTTTTTCTTAGACTCTTTCGCAAGCTGATAAAGCGTATGTTCACATGGCAAAAAGAAATACGCTTCTTTCTTTTGCAACACCGACTCTAAAGGGTTGCGCAAATGGTATGTGAGTAAGAATCCTAGGTCCAATTGGTTGGGCCGTTTGGGTGCCTCAAGCTGAGTCATCTGCATTTTGAAACTCGCCACGGCGGTTTGCTTTGGCTCAAGCACCATAGTCCTAGCAGGCAACGAATCTAAAGAGGACGTAACGATCTCTGCTTGATAGATCCCGCGGTTAACTTTGGCTGCTTTTACTGATGTTATCTCATCAGGAAACGGCACAACAAGAACTTTGTCCGACCGGTTATTAAAAACCAAGGTAACTTCAAAGCGATCAGGGGCATCTAGCAGCTTAGTATCAATCTTGTTGATTTGCAGATCACCTGCCCATCTATCAATCTGTCGCTCCGCCTGAACAAGTCCTACGGTTTTGAAGTCACTGTTGACGGCTAGTGTGATCGTGCTTGTCGTTATGAACAAAACGCTAACGAATATAGATACCACCGAGAGAGAAGTCGACTTCCACACCGCTGTCGTATTGAATTGGGCAAGAACTGAAGGCAGTAGAATCAGGCCACCCCAGGTGTAAATGAACAAAGCAACAAAGGGTAGAAGGTCATTAAACTCATCATTCATTGCCCCTCTCGGCTCATAACCATAGAGTTGCAATAGAATCAGAAGAACAAAAACCGCGGTAATCGCTCCCGCTTGCCAGCCGACCACATAGCATGCGACCGTTTGTATCTGGCACTTTCTACTGTTAGCCAGCCACTGCAAAAATCTCCCAACTAGCCATGCCCCAAGGTGAACGACCAGAACACAGGGCAAAGTGGCGAGCACCATGTGCATTAGCGAGATATCTTCCATTGCGATGCTTAGATCACCAAGTATATCAAGGTCGTCGTCATCGATAAAACTCACATCAAGCATCGCCCAAAGCAAACGCCAACTGACGGCCATAGTAAACAGCATCACAACCAAAAAAGCGAAAGGCTGAGCAAGCGAATCGGGCTCATTACTAATGCGTCTACCCAATCGCCACGGATCGATCAAACCGTGGAACCATGTCTTAACAAGTCGACCGCTAAACCGAACAACATCTGCCACAGGCCGATCAAGCATTGTCGTAACAAGATCCGAAGACGAGCCCGATGGCTGCGTTTCTTCTGTTTTGACTTCGTCAAACATTCCGTATGGCACCGCGCAGTAAAGAATTCTGCGAGGACGCTATCAGATATCACTGAATAGGACGAGATAGATCCTATTCCAAAATGCTAGCACCGATGGCTAACCAATTCAGCTACCCACAGGAATACTCAGCGTCGAGTTGGATAGTAGTGTGATGTGTTGTTAAACAACGTACTATGACCTGTTGTGAAGATATTCGCATTACCCTGAATAGCAAAAGAGGGTTGAGCACTAAGTTGCTGAAAGCGAGCGTTCAGAGCTTGATTCTGTCGTTGCAGCTGCTGACCGGCTCGTTGGAATTGCTGATTCTGCCGCTGTTGATTTAGCATCGGTCGAACGAGGGCACTGTAGTTATCAGTATTGTCGTTCAGATTTTCATTGAAAAGATTCAAGTAAGGACTAACCGTACTTCGCGGACTTGCGTTTGCAAATGGCTTTGTGGGGCGAGCTCGATTAAGGGAGGAGTTCGTAGATAAATTTTGTGATCCAGCGGCAACGGGAACATTCGCTCGCACCTGACTCATGATCTGGGCATTGGTTGATTGAATATCATAACCTGTCCCAATATCACGTTGTCGTATTCGGTTCGATACATCTTGCAACAAGCTTTGCTGAGCAAATACTTCTCCGCTGACAATCAGAATCATAACCAATAAAAGCGTGCTTGCAGTAATTCGACTGGTCATCGCTCAGGGCCTTTATCAAACATCAAACCATGGGTGTCCCATCAATCAGGGACTCTACCTAATAAGATTCTATACGTTGGCATGAAACGAGTCGTTCCAATTGCAATCAAGAATCCTCAGTTTTCCATCGGCTCAAAGACTCTTCCAACAGCAAAGCACCCCCATCTAGTGGCATAAACGGCAAATTCGTATCAAGCGAACCAGCAAGCATGTCTGTCGAAAACTTGGTGTAACTCTTTAGCTATAACTACTTAAGGTCTAATAGCGTCCGCCCTTCGCTTTTGCCGGAAAGCATGCGTTCTACTTCGGGTGGTAAATCTTCCAACCCAATCGTCCGAATCATCCGTTCGGGTAATTCAACATGCCAATCGCCTGAAAGGCGACGCCATATCTCCAACCGGGGCTCACGGGGGCACTTGGCTGAGTCAATGCCTGCGAGCGTCACACCGCGCAACAAGAAGGGGTAAACCGTCAGAGGCAAGTCAACTCCGGCCACCAATCCACATGCGGCTACAACACCTCGGTAATCGGTAGATCGCACAAGCGTCGATAAAGGCTCTCCCCCGACAGTATCAACTGCCGCCGCCCAACGGGCTGGCAGCATTGGCTTGCCACTTTCATCCGCTAGCGCTTCACGTGGAAGAACTTCTTTGGCCCCCATCTGAAGCAAGGTCTCCTTCAAATGCTCTTTGCCTGATATCGCCACCACTTCGTAACCAAGCTTCACGAGGATCGATAGCGCTACGCAACCAACGCCACCTGTTGCGCCGGTGACAACTACTTGCCCCGCATCAGGCGCAACCCGGTCGGTCACAGCCATCACACATTGGGCTGCCGTGAAACCTGCTGTGCCGTAGGCCATCGCCCCCTTGGCTGACATTCCCTCAGGCATTGGAACGATCCACTCGGCAGGGACTTGCACGACTTGCGAAAATCCTCCCCAGTCAGGGGCGCCCAAGCGGTAGCCTGTGATAAGAACCTTGTCGCCCGGCTGGTAGTCACCGCTTTCACTACTGAGTACTTCTCCAGCCAGATCGATGCCAGGTACGTGCGGCAGTTCGCCAGCAATGGCTCGGTTACCTTGGCAAGCCAGGGCATCCTTGTAGTTTAGCGAAGAACATTCAACACGGATCACTACCTCCCCAGCAGGGAGATCATCCATCCTCAATTCTTCAATCGCTGAAGTGATGGAACCCTCGGATTCGCGCACGACATAAGCCTGAAAGGTTTGCATGCTTGTAGGTCTCCAATGTGTTGGAAGTTAATCAGCTAGCATTCTAACAGGAACAAATTGTCGCGGTGTGTGAATTGCTATTTACCCGCTGCCCTAGTTTGGGGCATCCTATCTACTGAGGCGTTCCGGCATGCGAGCCTGGGAATGTTTCGCACTCTCATCTAACAGGCTAGTCAACTCGAACCCAGGAGGTGACTCGACAATCGAATCAGGTGGAAACTTTTTACCGCCCACCGGTGTCATGAAGAGGCACGCCGACGGTTCTCCCCGAACATCGGCATGACACACCCTCGGTGGCGATTTTTCTCTTCTTCACTCTTCCCAAGATTCCACAATCTCATCTTAGAAAACGGAGCATTTACCATGGATGAAAAACGCCGACTTATTCACAAAGCGACCGACCGGCTCGGACAGAGTTCGCATCTGTTCCTGCGGCATTTGCACTGCAACGCCGATGACGGAGTCCTCTTTATCGAAGGCAAGGTCCCCAGCTTCTACTTGAAGCAAACTGCCCAAAGCTTGGTCCAATCCATCGACGGCGTCGACCGCGTGGTCAACAAACTGGAAGTCGTAAACTCCTACGGCATCAGTGGTGACTAGGAACCACCAGCAGTAAAACCAGCCGTTCTATGCCAACTCGATTGGCAATTGGTCAATCTTCGCAGCGACAATAAAGTCGTTGTCGGACAATCCACCGATGGCGTGCGTCCACAACTCGACGGTCACGTTGCGATAGCCGACCACATGCAGATCAGGATGATGGTTCTCATCCTCGGCTAGTTCAGCACAGCGCTGGAAGAAATCCATCGCTGCCATGAAGTTCTTAACACGCCACGCCTTCCGAATGCGAACGCCGGCAGGTTCCGCTTCATTAAGCTCCCACCCATCAAGCTCCGCAAGGTGCGCGCGAGCTTCTTCAATCGTCAACGGATCAACGCCCCCTTCGCAAGGAAGGCATCGCTTCTGGGTCCATTCAGCAGGCGTGGTCATCGGTTTGGGTCCTTCGGTTTGACTTGGGGGTTTCGACCCAATTATGAGCATATCGAACGCTCGATGGCAATTGAATTCGAATCTTAATCCCTCAAACTCTACTCACCTGACATTCAGTTGAATTAAACTGCTGAGTTAAACGGCAGACGTTTCCTCCACCCATTGATTTCACCTCAATCGCTGAGTAGCAGCTGTGCCTTACGATGATTACATAATTCTGACGGATGATGATTACAAAGATCTCCCCCCTTTGGTCAAAGAGGGTGAAGACCGCGCCGAAGTTCTCCAGAAAGTAATTGCGGGTTGTCTTCAGACAGAACATCTGGTCGATAAAGAATTCGATGCCATCGAAGAGCACGCTGCAAGCTTAAACCTAAAAAGAGTCGACTTACGGGATGATAACCCGGGTGCTGACCCGATCGATCTTGGCAAAGAGCTTCTACGACCTTTGGTGGAACAACTTTCAAAGTCAGATCCTCAAAAGAGGATCGTTGTCCCCCTCCTCGGCTGCAAGATAGAAAGTGTCGAAGCGAATGAACTCAATCTCAGTAATGTACGGTTTCTACTAACAGGTTCACAAGTTGCACGGGCCTACTTCGGCGGGGCGACCTTTGGGGAGGGGGCCAACTTCGACGGGGTGACGTTTGGGGAGGGGGCCTACTTCGGCAGGGTGACGTTTGGGGAGGGGGCCAACTTCCGCGGGGCGACCTTTGGGGAGGGGGCCAACTTCGACGGGGTGACGTTTGGGGAGGGGGCCTACTTCGGCGGGGCGACCTTTGGGGAGAGGGCCAACTTCGACGGGGTGACGTTTGGGGAGGGGGCCTACTTCCGCGGGGCGACGTTTGGGGAGGGGGCCTACTTCGGCAGGGTGACGTTTGGGGAGGGGGCCAACTTCCGCGGGGCGACCTTTGGGGAGGGGGCCTACTTCGGCGGGGTGACGTTTGGGGAGGGGGCCAACTTCCGCGGGGTGACGTTTGGGGAGGGGGCCTACTTCGGCGGGGTGACGTTTGGGGAGGGGGCCTACTTCATCGGGGCGACCTTTGGGAGTAAAATTGAATTCTACGGTTGTGATTTGCGAACGGCAAGTTTGGAGCTGTCACAACTTGCTTTAAGTAAAGAAGTTCAACGAACTCGACTAAGGGAGCTTTTTAATTTTTCTTCACTCAATATAACCTGGAGAAAAAAGGTCTGGCCATTCCTTGCCAAAGAGAGAGGATATTTCCTACTGTTTCGAGACTTGTTTGGAATTCCGAAGTGGGCTCTATCGAAATTAAGATTGTATGATCTTGCAAACTGGGAAGTTGTTCGATCTTTAGGTGAACTTACAATCCTAACAAGAGTCTCTTACTACTCTCTGTTTAGCGTTCCGCTTATTGCAGGCATATGGGGACCAGCACGTTCTTGGATAGCAAAACAAAACGGTGCAATCCAATCTGCCAATGATCAATTACAAGAGCAGATTGCCAATCTACCAAACGGACTGGAAGGATCCGATTTACTTCTGAATGTTGCCAATGGACTGACTGGAGCAACAATTCCTGAAGTGATGCCAACCGGTTGGCTCTTAGCATTCGGCGCTTCCTTATCAATCGTAATTGCTCAATTCGTCTATCAGATTGCGGCTCCAGAGCTGATTAAGAACAATAGTGAACAAGATCTGATCGACGAAGCGAATGAAATAAACCGTCAAGACAAAAACATCTCTGATGAACGGCTTCGACAGGCAATTGACCATCTTCATCTAGCCGCTGACTTGATGCCTCACCGACACAATGCATGGCTCGTCAAACGAGGAAGACGTGTCGTATGGATTCCTGAGAAGGTTGATTATCGCTTTGTTGATTATCGCTTTGAAGATGCCATGGTGGATGAGCCCAAGCCCGATGATGCTCCCGAGGATTGGCAGCCTGACCCAAACAAAAGAACCAAAGCAATCCAGGAGGTAGATGCCGAGGATCGGAAGCGAATCACTATCGAAGAGGGGCAAAAAGCACGCTACAGCATTGACTCCTTCACCCAACGCAGCATGGCATGGCTTTCAGGTGGGCTATATTTCTTAGGTGGTTGGCTGCTGTTGATGATCTTGACCAGACAGTTTTCCTATGTTCTGCAAGTCTCTGAACTTCGTGATATGGCCCCAGCTTTTGCAACATTCTCAAGCTGGCCTGTCATCCTCACAGGGTCTTTGATTATTGCAATAGTACTCCTTCTATTTGGATTAACAGTGGAAGAGCCGAGTCACAGAAAAGAATCCGAGTAATCCTAGTTTCCCTATCCTCAGCTTTCACCAATACTCTTGCGGGGTGTCACTCTTTATCCTGTCGATCCTTTTCATCCTGTCCAAATTCGCCATGCCCGTCGTGTCGCCGTGGTGCATTTCCCACCTTACTTCCTCCGCTTAGCATTCACCGAAACCGCCCCGACCGGTTTACTCAAAATCTCATCAATCGATTCCCGATCAACAAGCGGATGGATGTGGTACGAGAAGCTTGGCTTCTTCTCGGTCAGCAGATACTTCTTCAGAGCAGTTTTACCCCAGCTGTTGTTGCCTCCTACGCCGAGTTGTTTGGCGTCGATGTTCAGGTAGATGTCGCCGGAACGCTCCATTTGGAAGGAGTACTTGGACGCTTCCATCGTCTCCTTCGAGTAGTGCTTTGCCCCGACCGATAGTGGGCTACCGTTGGCTGTGACAAGTAAGCCTTCGCCGTTGTCGTTGGTAAGAGCAACCCAGCGGACGCCAACTTTGTTGCCATTCTCTTGAGGCCGTGAGTAATCAATCCATTCTTCATCGACGGTGCTATTGAAAAGACCAACGCGTTCGTAGTCTCGGTCGGAGTAAGTCGGCGACGGACCTCTTCCGAACCAATGGATATTCTCGTAGCCGCCAGCGACAAGCAACTCCGTTCCAATGCGATGAGGTAGCTTTTGCTTCTCTTTGGCAGCAATATCCAGGGCGACGTTTACTTGAACAACGCCATTTCCTAGTACGGTGTAAGTGATCTGATAGATCGAGTTCACCGTAGGAAGTTCATAAGTAGCTGTAACCTGCACGGCTGCTTTGAGCTTCTCAATATCTACATCAACACTCTTTTGATTCGCAACCGCGTCGCGCCAATCTTTGCCATATCCACCACGGCGGATTGGGATTTCGTCATTGTCAGTGAAGGCTCTCCAGAGATCGAGTTGAGGCCCACGCTTAAGAAGGTCTTTCCCTTGGTAGCGGTACTTGGTCATCGCACCGGTTGATAGGTCAAAGCCGATCGCGAAACCATCACCATGGACAATCGTAGTATCGCCACGCGTAGCGACCTTGGGCTGATCAAAGCTTGAGGCATCAACCAACGCAGGTTCTTTCCATGCGGGAAGCTTGAACTGTTCAATCGCCAAAACATGGCTGTCGTCAACTAATGAGCTGAAGCTCTCTTTGGCTGTGAAACGTAAGGTCACAAAGTACTCAACGCCCGGCTGGGGTTTAAACTTAGGAAGAGCAATCCTAACCCTCTTCTCGCTACGAGGTTCAATGTCGAGATCTTCGAGTACCCCTCGGGCGATTTCTTTGCCATTGCCTTCGAGAATCCATTCGCCCTCGACAAGATCATTGATTAAAGAAAAGTCGTACCAATTCTTGATATTGAAGGTGCCGGAGGAAACATCCACTGGCTCGACATGCACATTTCGGTAAACGTGCTTGATGGCATACAGACCTGGGTGCGGGGTCCAATCCGCTCCAATCAAGCCGTTCATACAAAAGTTACGGCCATTGTTTCCTTGATGATGCCACGGCAACGGCCACCAACTCCCATAGGCAAAGAAAGTCTCTTTGACGGGACCTTTGCCGATGTTCTTTTTGAACTCTTCGGGCACATCTTCTGTCAGCCCCTGGTCCATCCAATCCCAGACAAACCCACCAGCATGCTTTTCGTTCTTGTAGATGTTGTCGTCCCAGTACTCTTTGAGGTTACCATTGGAGTTGCCCATCGCATGGGTATATTCGCACAGAATGGAGGGTCGTTTCCCTCTGGCTATCCACGCTTCTCCTGCATACATTCGCGAGGCGAAATCGCCGACTGACTTATCCCCCCCCTCGTAATGCACGGGACGGGAAGGATCATTCTCGTGAATCCAATCGGTGGCATTCACAAAGTTTGCGCCACTACCCGCTTCATTCCCGAGTGACCAGACAACCACCGAGGCGTGGTTCTTGTCACGCTCGACCATACGTCTAACACGATCGAGGTGAGCCTCTTCCCAAGCGGGGTCATTCGCTAGTTTGTTCTTCTTATGATTGCCATAGCCGTGGCTTTCGATGTTGGCTTCATCAACGACATAAATGCCATGCTCGTCGCAAAGTTGATACCACTCAGGTACGTTCGGATAATGACTGGTACGGACAGCATTGATGTTGTTCTCTTTAAACATCTTGATGTCACGCAACATTGATTCACGATCAACCACCTGTCCAGTGATTGGGTGGTGTTCGTGTCGATTGACACCCTTGAACTTGATCGGAACCCCGTTGAGAAAGTACACACCACCTTTGATTTCAGAAGTTCGGAATCCCACTTTCCAAGGGATCGATTCGATCAGCTCACCAGATGAGCCCTTCAAGGTAATCAAGGCCGTGTACAGATAGGGATCTTCAGCACTCCAATTTCGTACGCCAGGGATCTTATCTTTTGTTTTGCTTGAGACCTCTTTGCCATCGGCATCAAGGAGAGTGACCGTAAGTTTTCCATCACCAACAATGTCTGCCTCCACGGCAAAGGATCCATCCATCTCCGCCTTCACGGTGAAATCGCGAATGAAGCTCGAATCTCGCGAAGTGAGATAAACGTCACGAAAGATGCCTGCAAATCGCCAAAAGTCTTGATCCTCAAGATAAGAACCGTCACTCCAACGGAAGACTTCAACAGCAACAAGATTTTTACCAGGTTTCAAGTGATCAGTAATATCGAATTCGGCCGGCGTACGGCTGCCTTGGCTGTAACCGATATAGTCACCATTAATCCAAAGATTGAATGCGGAGCTAACGCCATCAAAGGTGAGAAATGTTTTTCTATCAGTCCAATCGGTTGGAAGCGTGAACCAACGTCGGTAAGAACCAACCGGGTTATTATTGGTCGGTACCTTTGGTGCCTTCTTTGGGAACGGATAGATCGCGTTGGTATACAGTGGTATGCCATATCCCTCTCTTTGCCAATTTGAGGGAACCGTTAAGAGATCCCAACCTGAGTCATCGAAATTTGATTGATGAAACCCGTTGGTTTGATCTTTTGGTTTTGCTACCCAATTAAATTTCCAGTCGCCGTTCAGTAGCTGAAACCAAGGTGTTTCTGCGCGATCAAACTTGAGTGCTGATTGCTCGTTTGGGTAGGTAGTCATCGTGGCATGGGGATTCTCGCGATTCTCTTGTAGTACGGAAAGAGAATTCCACTTTTCCTCAGCAGAAGAAAAGCTGCAAGAAAGGAGGAATAAGAAACCTACAGCAAAACTCTTCTGATTCATCTTCAGATCTCTCCCCGGTGCGCTCTTCTTAAGTTGTCACTTACTGATGTTCCAAATAGACGAAAGCAAGGATTGCCAAACTCCTTGGAATCGATTGATAAAACCGCAATCGCTGCGGCAACCATATCAATTAAAGTACATGAGCCTTGCCTCGTGGCTTTCACTTACAGTGATATGAAACGAAGCCTCGCCGCCACAAACTAGTCACTTCTGCCGATTATCCGGGTTATTCTCATATTTTTATGATATTCGACCGAACCAAATGGTCTGCTTCGACGATACTTGATTATGTTGACTCGTTTGGTAATAATTAAGCGATCAGAAACTCCCATTTGCCCCTATTTGTCGGAAAACGACGGGGAATTCGGAACATGACCACCTCAGCCATGCCTTTCACACCACAACCGATGCCTGCAGCCCCCAAGCAGGGGGAAGATCCTTCGAAGGAATTCCTCGCCTATCTGGCCATGGAGAGCCAACGGCTTGAAACCGCTACGCCAGACGAGATTCTTGCATGGGCGGGCGAAACGTTTGGCGATGGCCTTGCGATGGGAACCGCCTTCGGGCCAGAAGGTTGCTTGATGCTTTCGCTGTTGCCAAAGCTCGCACCGAAGACCTATGTCTTTAACCTCGATACCGGCTACCAGTTCCAACAGACGCTCGACCTGAAAGATCGGATCGCTGAGAAGTACGGCCTGAAAATCGATATGCTCCAGCCTGAGTTGTCGGTGCCTGAGTACGAAGCGTTGCACAAAGGTCCTCTCTACAAAGAGAACCCTGATCAGTGCTGCCATGATCGGAAAATCAAAGTCCTCGAACGTGCCGCGCAAGGCCGCACTGCTTGGATGAGTGGCATTCGTCGTGACCAAAGCCCGGTTCGTGCCAAGCAACCGATAGTTGCCTGGGATCGCAAATTCGGTTTGGTGAAGATCAGCCCGCTGGCGAATGCGACCTCGAAGAGTGTTTGGACTCGCCTGATGAAAGAGGGAGTTCCTTACAATCCTCTGCATGACGAAGGGTATCCAAGCGTTGGCTGCTGGCCCTGCACCCAGAAGGCTGATGGCAGCGATGACGAACGTGCCGGTCGATGGGCAGGCAGAAAGAAGACCGAATGTGGACTACATACGGTTGAGGGCGGCGGCGGTATCTAATCGCTATCCACTCAATAGGACACCGCGTATACTGATGGGCTATGTTAACAGCAAAAACCGAGTACGCCTGCCTCGCCCTTTTGCAGCTCGCTGCTTCACATAGTGACCCGTGCCCGATGCCGGTGCGCGAACTTGCTGCCGATGCAAAGATCCCCGAGGGATTCTTGGTGCAGATTCTTCAGCAGCTTAAACGAGTTGGTCTGGTGATTAGCACGCGCGGTAAGTCGGGCGGCTATCGCTTGGCTCGTTCACCAGAGCAAATCACAATTGCCGAGGCGATTGACCTTCTTGAAGGGGTTACTAAAGAAGGAAGCAACCTGGACGATCCAACCCCGATGGCAACAGCGCTTGCCAATGTAATCGGCAAAGCCGATCAGTCGGCGCGTGACCAGTTGCGTTCGGTTACGCTATCGGAACTCGTCGAGTCAGCAAACTCATCGACCGAGATGTATTACATCTGATCGAATCGTGAGCGCGAGGTTCTATCAAATCAGCTCTGCCTTGGCCCTACTCAATATGGCCTCATTACAAGAGATCCTACTACCAAGGACCTGTGATGGCGACCGTCTTACCGACGGACTGAAGGTTGACAAACAAGGTTGATCCATCGGGTGAGAAGCAGACACCAGCAAACTCACCGCCGACATGATTGTTAGCAAACGTGTAACACTGACCGTCAGGCGTAACGCCTACGAGACGAACGATAGGGCCTTTGCGGTCTTCGCAAACGATGAGGTCACCCCAGTTGGCGACCGTCAGATTATCGGCGTTCTCGATCAGGTTGGAATCATTCGGTTCGAGAAAGAGCTCAAGCGTGCCTGGTTCGCTCTTCTCGCCCCATTCTCCTTCTTGCGAACTTGGTGTGTAACGCCAGATTTGGCCATTCTCTTTGTCGCCACCTGACGTGCATGCGAAGTAGAATTCGCCTTTGTCGGAACCGTCTTGTTTAGTGGTGTACCAGATCCCCTCGCCACGCGCGAACCGAGCACAACCTTTTTCAAAGGCTTGATAACGAAGCGTATCGTCGGGTGATTCAACCTCTTGGAGATCAACCCAGCGGACGTCAAACTTGTCACCAACCTTGACGGTTTGGTTACCCTTCCAGTTACGTGTATCAATCGAAGGATGATCAACAATCATCAACGCTTGGAGTTTGCCACCCGCTTGCAGATCAGCCGCTTCGCCATTCTTGCCAGGCTTGTTGGGCAAGAAACGATAGAAGGCGCCATCGTCCATATCTTCGGTCTGTAAGATAACGCCGCTGACAGGATCTACAGCAATTGCTTCATGGCGGAATCTGCCCATGGCAACAAGTGGGATCGGATCAACAATTCCAATTTCAGCAGTGGCAGGAACTTCAAAGTTATAGCCATGTGCTTTGGTGAATTTAGCCTGTTTGTCACCTTCAAGAATAACACCCGGCTTGTCGACGGTCTCTTCGCAACTGATCCAAGTGCCCCAAGGAGTTGGTCCACCGGCACAATTCCTTTCCGTACCAGCGAGGCTTTGAAATTGTTTAACGACTTTTTGATTCTTGGTGTCATAAACGACCGTGGTGGTTCCGCCGGTACAAGGAAGTTCTCCCTGCCCGTCGTCGTATAGCTTTGAAGCATCGACTTTGGCGTAGCGTTCTTCATCGAGCTTGCCACCTTTGCCGAAAGGTCCATCCTTCATCGCTGTGTTTTCGTGGTTACGAACAATGAGGGTCAAGCCGTCAGGTCCCGGGAAGGTTGCCATTCCATCAGGCATGGCTGAGAGCAAGAGACCGTCGTCCATCTTCTGGCCAACCTCACCAATGACTTGGTAAGAAAATCCTTTAGGTAAATCGAGCAATCCACTTGGATTAGAAACAAGCTCGCCATACCCGATCTGAGAACTTGAGCTTGGCGAAAGCGAATCACCAAATGCAGGGTTAACAAGCGTACGAAGGCCAGCGAAGCCCAGCGCGTAAGCTGCCGAGGTGCGAAGAAATTGGCGACGATTGGTATTCATAATCGATTTTCAATTCGAGGGCGTCATGATGAATCGTCCTATTCTCTGACGACTAGATTAGAAAGTCCAGAATCATTCTTTGCCTCATGGTCGATACTGATGAATTTCATCGACTCTTCAAATAAATATCGCTTAGCAATTGGCGAACGAATTGGCTGGCTTGCATTCTATGTTGGGTTTCCCGAGACTAAGAGTCATCCAAACCGTGGCAAACTTGTCCAAGATATCCCCCTTTAAGCGTTCACCTTTGAAGCATCTCCATTCCCAACAACTGTTCGTTAACCGGCTCATCATGGTGGCTTTGATGATGCTGACTTTAGGAATAGGTCCGACGAACGCTCAGGATGCTCCAACCGTCCCCGTAAAAACGAGTGGCCCACTTCTGGTTGATCACTATCCCGAATCGGCTAAGTCGGGCTGCATGGCGTGCCATGCGGGAATCGAAATGATTCGGGAACCAGGCTCACAGATGCTGGCTCAAATCATGGCCCGTGGTGAATCGCTCGGCGATCCGGCTGGCTGTATCGTCTGCCATGGTGGTGATCCCAACGAGCGGGAAGATAAAGAGAAGGCACACGGCGATGCTGACTTCTTTGCCGATCCAAGCAGTCCCTGGGTGAACGATCAAACCTGTGGGCAGTGTCACGAGGAGCAAGTTCGCGTCCAATGGCAAAGCCTCATGATGACCGAGGCGGGCAAGATTCAAGGCGTCTGTTGGGCGTTCGGCTCGCTGACTGGTTACGAACATAAGTTTGGCAACTACGCGGTTGAGAATCCCAAGGATCCTAACAAGCGTCTTGGGACTGCTTCTTACCGCGAATACATGCAACACTTAAAGGAGCTTGAGCCACAAGTCTTTGTCGACAAGCATGAGCCGGTACCCGATGCTTTAAAGCCAGAAGAGCTTCACAAGCTTAATGACAATCCAGAGCTGGCGGCATTTACCTACCTTCGGCAAGAGTGCCAACGATGTCACTTGGCGGTGAAAGGTCGGCAGCGTCGTGGTGATTTCCGCGGCATGGGTTGTTCGGCCTGTCATATCCCTTATGGCAACGAAGGCTTCTACGAAGGGGGTGACCCAACGATCACACGTGAAGAAACGGGTCACTCATTAGTACACTCGATCCAAGGGACACGCGAAACGCAAGTCTGCGTTCATGGCAAAACCTACAGCGGCATTCCGGTCGAAACCTGCACGACGTGCCATGATCGTGGCAAGCGGATCGGCGTCTCGTTCCAAGGCCTGATGGAAACGCCTTACGTATCGCCCTATGCTGCGGATGGTGGTCCCCAGCCTGATCTGCACTCGAAGCATTATATCGCCATGCAGCAGGACATTCATTACCAGAAGGGAATGACTTGCCAAGACTGCCACATCTCGACCGACGTGCATAGCGATGGATTCATTGCCGCGGCCAACCTCGCAGCGGTTGCCATTGAGTGTGCTGACTGTCATGGGACGCCGGACAAATACCCGTGGGAGTTGCCCCTGGGTTTCATGGATGAGTTTGACGAAAAGCCTGCTGTTGGTCCTGCCCGTGGTCTTGCGAAAGAGGCACTGCCACACACGCTGCAAGGTTCACCAGTCGAAGTCAAAGATGGCTTACTGATAACCGCTCGTGGCAACCCCTTTGAGAACGTTGTTCGTGATGGCAACGACATCATTGTCCACACCGCCGCAGGAAAAGACATTCGCATGAAGCCCCTGAAGGATCTCATTTCCGATGGCAAAGTGAGCGAGCGAGGTGTTATTGCTATGCAAGGAGTTTCGAAACACCTTGAACGGATGGAATGCTATACATGCCACTCAAGCTGGACCCCACAATGCTACGGTTGTCATGTAAAGATCGACTACAGCCGAAAAGATGAATGCCCCGAGTGTGACAAGTCGCTCGAAGGATTCGACTGGGTCGCAGCGGGTCGTAAGCACCAAGAGGAAGAACACGCCACGGACCGAGGTGAATCGGACTACGATACGATAATCCCTGGCAAGGTTACCGAACAGCGTTCTTATCTTCGTTGGGAAGAACCGATGATGGGCGTCAATGGCGAAGGCCGCGTCACCCCGCTGGCGCCTGGCTGTCAGCCCTCGGTTACTATTATTGGACCGAACGGAAAACCAATCGTCACCAACAAAATCTTCCGCACCGAAGGAGGAGCTGAAGGCTCTGGCGATGAAGGACAGCTGGCGATCGATATGTCTCCTGTTCAACCGCATACAACGACCAAAGATGCTCGTACCTGTGAATCATGTCACAACTCTGACAAGGCTCTCGGCCATGGCATCGACGGTGGCAAAACTGTCCGTGGCTGGGACAAGCAAACGATTGTCGATCTCGAAACGGTCGACGGCGAGATCCTTCCTAAGCAACATCGTCCGCAAATGGAAGCGATTGAAGGCTTGGCCGATGATTGGTCACGCATTGTGGATGAAGAGGGGAACCAGCTGCAAACGATTGGCCACCACTTCCGACTTTCGCGTCCGCTGAACAATGAAGAACGCGCCCGCATCAGCCGTGAAGGGACCTGTATCGCCTGTCACCAGGAGTTACCGACCGAAGACATTGCCGCGGGCCTTTTGCATCACGTCGCCAAATACACAGGCCAGCTTCCGCACTCTAACCAAGCTCATGGCTCGTTGGTACATAAGATTGTCCTGTTCGCCGCTTGGACGCAAGTCTTACTAGGCTTCGCCGCGGGCATTTTGGTAGTGACGTTCATTGCCTTCTGGCAACGAAGACGGGCGGCTAAGAAAGCTGCTAAAAACTCTTAAATATCCACAAGCTCAAAGATGGTCACCTCTGGTCTGACACCAAAGCGGATGCGTTCTTTGTAGCCTAAGCCGCGGTTGATATATAGATCACGGTTCTTGCCGAGCTTGTGATGTCCTTCGACGTAAGTCTTGTTTCTCACCGGCACGACCGGTGCGCCAAGCCACGGTAGTCGGCATTGTCCGCCGTGGGTGTGGCCTGAAAGAATCCAGCCTTCAAACGATTGCCAACCCTCAAGATCAACCAGATCAGGGTTGTGTGCCAACATGATGGTCGGCTTCGCTTCGCTTAGATTTGCAACCGTCGCTTCAACGCGATCATTCCCTGCCCAAAGATCATCGATGCCGGCGAACTGTATTCCGTCTATCTCGGCGACGTCGTTACGCAG
The DNA here is from genome assembly GCA_965263145.1 of Botrimarina sp. GTDB lineage: Bacteria > Planctomycetota > Planctomycetia > Pirellulales > Lacipirellulaceae > CAYGQU01. Next base: position 2,645,792 of record OZ253585.1, on the reverse strand, counting down.
CATAGTGATGCCCAATCGGCGTAAAGCGATGTCAAGCTTGTTAGCCGTAGCTAGCTGTCGGAAATTTTTGCCGTAGTCGTGATTACCAAGGATGCCAATCGTGGTTACTTTTTGTAGTGGCAATTCCTTTAAGGTGGATACGACAAGCTCAATCTGTTCGTCCGTGACCGACGTCATGAAGTCGCCAGTCAGGATCAAATAATCGGGTTCCAGAGATTCAATGCCACCCAAGACTTTTCGTAGGTAGTCGTTATCGACCACAGGGCCAATGTGTAGATCGCTTAGCTGGACGATTCGTTTGCCAATTAAAGATTGGGGAAGATTTCTTAGCGGCATACGCATCTGGGTGATTTGCACCCAATGCGGTTCGACACGCCAAGCGTATAGGCCGCAACCAACACCCACCGATAGCGTGCCAAGCGATGCATACTTCAAAAACCTTCTTCGGGAAAGACGTCCAGGAGACTTTTGGGTGCTATCAATTTGATCGGAATCCGACATGGGTGGCAGCAACCAGCTAGATTGATCGAGGTTGGTTGGGATTGGTAAGCTGTAACGGTTCCGACCTTGGAGGACCTCATTGTAGTCTAGCGAGGGGACCAATTCTTGCCCATTCGGCACATCTAACTGGCCACAATGGGTTGAAAATGACTAGAATCGTTAGCTAACCCACATAATTCTCAGCCTGATTGGTTGGCTTGAGATAACCGACTCCCAACTGGCGATACTTTTCGCTTTAAGTTCATGCCCAACAACGCTTTTCAAAAGTACGGCTCTCTTCGTTTGATACCAGCGGCTGGTAAATGGCCCATCATAGCTTTCCTTCTTATGTGTGTCCTCAGCATGCAAGTTGGCTGTTGGTCGGAAGTCGCCTATGAGCCGGTCGCTATAAATGGTGAGCAAGACAATGACGATGAGCAGCAGGCTGACGATCAAGAGGAAGCAGCTCCATTCAATCCTGCGGCCGAGTCCGAATCGACGCCAAATGATCTAGAAAAAGATGAACCGAAGGGAGACCCGGAACCTGAAACATTGGTCGAGAAAGAAGCTTCCAAGCCGGTGCCTCCCTGGAAGCGTGACGACAAACAAGCGGGTGACTTGTCTGAGGAAGCGGCTCGTTATTTCGGCGGTACGGATGATACCCTTCCTGTCGCGGATCCCACGGAAGATTCCTCGAAAGAAGAATCCGAAGAAGAGCTTGATCCCCTTATCGCAATGATACAGGAGACCGATGTCGCATCTTCAGAATCAGATAGGCCCGAAACAACATCGGAGGAAAAGACCGAATCCACTCCATCTGATTTGGCCAAGGCAATTCCTCAAACGATACCACCACCTGCTAAAATTCATCAGAACTCTTTGGGTAGCCGGTATGGGGCGACAGTTCCTGCCGTGACCGAGCCGCTCAAATTTGATATTCCGAAGACCCCTCGAAACAAGACTCCAATAGCTAAGCCTATTGAAGAACCTGAATCAAACTTCCGGAACGAACCTCTTACCGGTTCGCGCTATGCTGATGTTGAGACAGCTCCGCTTGAAAATGATCCAATCCAAGCAAAACCTATTGTAACTGAACCAGCCAAGCGCTTTCCCTGGGAACAGGAGGAACCAACAACTGTTGCTAAAACAACGCCAAGCGTTACCGAACCGATCATCGAGCCAACTAATGAATCATTGCAACCGGTTGAACCTGCGACAGCGGATCCTCCGCAAACGATCACCACGCTTACACCAAAGCAGCCAACTTTTGAGGAGGAAGCTCCTCCCAAACTTGCAAGCATTAAGCCACTCCCTTCGGTTCCTGTCTTAAGCTACAACACTCGCCACTTGGCTTGGCTTCTCGGTGGCAAGCTTGGCTTAGCTCATCTAGCAGCCAACGAGGGGGCAACCGATGCAGAAATCAGAACCTGGGCGAAGGAGACCGAGGTATTATCTAACAAGCTTGAAATCCCTCTGCCCCAGATTGCTTCCAGTGGTCAAGAAGTTGCAAGCCAAGTAACGACGCTGCTGGATGCTGCTGCTCGGACAGGTAACAACCTGCGAAGAATACATGGTGCCGACCACGCCGCCCTGCTTGAGATTTCACTCAAGACTAACGCTCTGCTTGTTCTTAGCGAAAAGCATCCAGAGCTAGCACCGGCGATTGCCAAGGCAGTGGAAGATGCCGCTGAGCGAGCTGAACTACCTGGTTTCTTATGGCGCAACATGCATAAAACCTTGATTGCTGGTGCAACGTCTGATGAAATTTTCGAGGCGGTTTCCGAGATGCACGACAACGTGGAGTCGTACCTCCGGTGAGCGAATCTGAATCTGTCAGTGTAACTAAACGATTCCCTACCCTTCGTTTTGGATTACTAAGCGCCCTGCTACTCTGGGCAGCTCAACCGCCACTTGGTCTTTGGCCTTTGGCCTGGATAGCACCGCTCGGTTGGCTTCACATCGCTCATCGGTTTGATAGTTTTGATCGAGGTGATTGGCTACGCGTTTGGCTATCAGGCTTGGTGTATTGGCTTGCTGTTTTACATTGGATTCGCTTACCGCATCCACTGACAATTTTCGGCTGGCCTCTCTTGGCAGCTTACCTAGGTTGTTACCCTCTGCTGTTTGTTTGGATCACCCGACGCGGTTATCAAAATGGTAAGGTCCCCTTCTGGATCGCCGCGGCGGTCGCCTGGACAGGGCTGGAGTTCCTGCAAGCGCATCTCTTCACCGGCTTTCTCATGGGGGCGATTAGTCACTCCCAAGCCGATCAACTATGGGTAATTCAGATCGCCAATGTTCTTGGCGCCTATGGCGTTTCGTTTCTGTTAGTGGCTGTTGCTGCTTGCTTTTATGAAATGGTGTTTGGCACTCCCTGCCGAGCTCATCGCATTGGCATGCCATTAACGGCAGTTGGTCTAATTTTGATCTCGGTCGTTTACTCCAAGAACGTTCTTGTCGAAACCGCATTCGCAAGCAAATCGAACTCCGTCTGCGTTGCCCTTATCCAAGGCAATGAACTAGCTACCTGGGATCCAGATCCGGATCGCTCACAACGAATCATGGATAAGCACAGGGACCTAGCAATTGCAGCTACTCAAGCAGCAAGAGATCGCCAAACGCCGCTCGACTTAATGATATGGCCCGAATCGATTTTTCGGACGCCCATCTATACTTTTCAAGATAAAGTTGATCCTCCTGTAGATACTCATCGGGATATCTTAGCCGTCTATGAGAATACGAACTCATGGTTTGAATTACTTGCAAGTTTAACATCAACACCGCTACTATCGGGCATTGATCATTTCAATTGGACGAATGCGACAGACGATCTTGAACAACAAGAAACCGAAGTATTCAATAGCGCGGTGTTAGTTGATGAAACAGGCAAAGTAATCTCGATATATGACAAGAATCATCGAGTCCCCTTCGGCGAGTACATCCCCTTCGCTAGCAACATGCCGGCGCTCTACTACTTAACTCCCATGGCGGGTGGCCTAAAACCTGGTGATGGCCCGACAGCAATGACGATCACCAAGAAACGAGGTGGCAAAGTTACACTCGCCGCAACGATCTGCTACGAATCGGTCGTACCACACGTTGTACGCCGCCATGTGGCAAAACTTGATACGCAGGATCAGTCACCTGACTTGATCGTCAACGTTACCAACGACGCTTGGTTCTGGGGTTCGAGTGAACTCGATATGCATTTAGCTTGCAACGTATTTCGGGCGATCGAAAACGGCAGACCGATGGTCATTGCTGCCAACGGGGGCCTGTCGGCGGCGATCTCCGCAACCGGTTCAAAGCTGGCAGTCTCTAATCGACAACAAGAAGAATTCCTTATTACAACGGTTCCTCTACCCTCAAGTCCTATCAGTTGGTATGCCGCCCAGGGAGATTGGTTTGCCATGAGCTGCTTCCTTCTCAGCTGCTTGGCTGCTGTGGTTTCATTCTTCAGGAAACCAGCCGCCGAACCTGTGACCTGTAGCCTCAACGGGTAATAAGCAATCAACACTGGGCTGGACGATTGCTGCATGCTATAAAGGATGATTCCCAATCCCACAACAAATCAAATCACTTAGCCCCTTCCTTTGACATTACGTCATGCCCGTCGTCCTTTCGCTCCAAGATGCCCACAAACGGTATGGCCCGCAGATATTGCTTGATGGCGCGAGCTGCGCACTGACCGACGATCAAAAAGTCGGGCTCATAGGACGCAACGGGGCTGGCAAGTCGACGCTTTGTCGCATCTTGCTCGGAGACGAAGAACTCGACGCGGGCGAAGTCGTCCGCAACAAGAAACTCCGCCTCGGCTACCTGCGCCAACATGATCCATTTCAAGACGGCGAAACGGTACTTGATTTCTTGCTCCGCGACAGCAACCAACCCGACTGGCGCTGTGGCCAGGTCGCTTGGCGTTTTGCTTTAGGCGATGACATGTTGCACCGACCGGTGCGAGAGCTTTCCGGTGGTTGGCAAACGCGAGTAAAGTTAGCTGCTCTGTTGCTGCATGATCCCAATTTACTCATTCTTGACGAACCGACAAACTTTCTCGACCTGCGTACACAAATGCTCCTGGAGCATTTCCTAAAAGACTTCAAGGCTGGTGTACTGGTAGTCTCTCACGATCGCTCTTTCCTGAAGAAGACCTGTACTCATACGCTTGAGCTTTCACGTGGTGATTTGAACATGTTCCCCGGCGATGTGGATCGCTACCTGTCGAACCTTGCCGAACGGCGCGAACATGATCAGCGTCTCAACGCTGCCACGGCAAGTAAACGGAAGCAACTAGAGCAGTTCATTGCAAGCAACCGGGCAAACGCCAACACTGCAAGCCAAGCTCGTAGCAAAGCGAAACAGCTTGAACGGCTCGAGATGGTCGAAGTCGCCGGCGAAGAGGCGTCGGTCAATTTTACATTTCCCAAAGTTACCCCACGCCAAGGGACCGCCGTTCGGGCGATAAACCTGGTGATTGGTTACGAAGACCGAGACATTGCAAAAGAGATCCACGTTGAGATCGATCATCAATCGCGAGTTGGCATCGTCGGTGATAATGGGCAAGGTAAAACCACCTTCTTGCGGACCCTCTGCGAATCCTTGCCCGTCAAGTCGGGTGATATGAAATGGGGCTTCGGCTGCCAGATTGGTGTCTACGCTCAGCATGTTTACACGACGCTTCGCAAAGAGCAAACCGTCCTCGACTACTTGGAATACCAAGCAGTCCCCGGCACCAAGACCCAGCAAATTAAGGATGTCGCGGGGAGTTTCTTGTTCTCTGGCGACAAGGCCGAGAAAAAGATCGATGTCCTCAGCGGAGGCGAACGCGCCCGACTGGTACTCGCGGGTCTGTTGCTCGAACAGCACAACATCCTCGTGCTCGACGAACCGGGCAACCACCTCGATGTCGAAACCATTGAAGCGCTTGCCAATGCGTTGAAGCGTTATGAGGGAACGGTTATCTTCACCAGCCACGACCGGCACTTTATGCGAGAAGTGGCAACCGCCGTGATCGAAGTCCGTGAGGGGCGCGTTGTTAGCTTCCCGTCGAGCTACGACGACTACGTCTATCGCATCCAAAAAGAGATCGATGCTGGCCTACGAAGCGAAGCGCCTGCTAAGTCCAACGATGATGTTGATGGCAACGTTCCATCAAAAGGCAAAGCGGATCGCCAAGCACAGAAGAAACTGAAGAGTGTCGAACGAAAAATCGCTAAGCTCGACGAAGAAAAGAAATTACTCACCGAAAAGCAAGCAACGGTCACCGACGCCGAAGAAGCCCAAGAGATTCACTCACGCTTGGCAGAAATTACTGATGAGCTTGAAACTCTCGAAGTGGAATGGCTTGAGTTGAGTGAGTTTTAGTCTTTCGATTCGCCGGCCATCCAGCCGCCTGATTGCAACCAAGTTTCGAGCGCCTCTGACCAGTTTGGCCCTTGCCGCATCCCATAGCCGTGGCCACCTTTGGGATAAACGTGTAGCTCGCAATCGATCTTAGCCTTTCGGCATGCGTTGTAATATCGAATGCTGTTATCAACCGGCACCACGAAATCGTCCGTAGTGTGGGCCAGGAAAGCTGGCGGTGATAATTCGTCAACTTGCTCATCACACGAGAGCTGCGTGACCTTTGCTTCATCCGACTGCTCACCCATTAGATACCTACGCGATCCCTTGTGAGTAGTCCCCTCACGCATTGAGATTACCGGGTATATCAATGCTACAAAGCTTGGTCGCTGATTGGCTTCTCCATGAGTCGCCACGCTGGCGGCCAGGTGCCCGCCGGCAGAGAAACCGATTGCCCCGATATGATTCGGATCTAGGTTCCAATCGTCCGCATGTTGGCGCACCAATTCAATCGCTCGATGACCGTCATTAAGCGGAACAGGGTGCTCATGCATACCACCACCATGACGATAAGAGATCGTGATGCCCATTACTCCGCGTTCGGCAAACCAACGGGCCATGTCGTCGCCTTCTTTGTCAATCGAGAGGAACTCATACCCTCCGCCAGGAAAGATAAGCACGGCAGAGCGGGTTGTGTTTTCACCTTTTGGCTTAAAGACTTTCAAAGTAGGTTGGGCAACGCCACTTAGCCGACGTGTTGGCCGCGGGTCTGGCGATTCCTGGGTTAAGGCTTCTTGGCCAATATAGTTTTCCGAACCTGGTGCGACGCCCTCCCAAAGAGGAATTATCTGTGGCTCTTCTGCTGATAGAAGGTTCATAGAAAAGAGTGCTCCGCAAAGGCATATTGCAAGGACGCGATGCTTTGACATATCGTTTGCTACCCCTGATTGAATAGATAAGGTCAGCAACGCCAAACGCCAACCACAGCGGGTGCGTACTCTCGAACGTCCCAGCCATCATCTCTGCGATGCTCTTTTTGATCACCCGGCAATTTGGAAAAATCGAATCGTTCATCCGCTTCGACAACAACAACGCTTCCTGGCGGTGCTTGTTCAATGATAGCACCAATCAGGTCGAGCATCTCTTCTTCGCGATCGATGAAGAACGCATAAGGTGGCGAGATGAATACCAACCATGGCAACTCCTTAGCCAGCAATCGATGTTCTTGAGGCAAGCGTCCTCCACGGCGTGCAGGCGGGGGACTCACTCCGTCTGATTTGCCGCAAAGGTCTCGTTTACTCCAAAGGAAGGCACTGGTAATTAACAGTTCACAGTCCGACTCGACGCCAAGCGTTTCGATGTTCTGCTTGACAACGTCAGCGGTTGGCAAGTGTCGTTCGATAAAGGTTGCCCGTTGGGCGCCGCGGCTGAGGGCCTCCAATCCTAAAGCGCCAGTCCCGGCAAACAGGTCGAGCGCGTGCTTCCCTTCTGCCTCAAGGCCGACCAAATTGAAAATTGCTTCGCGGACGCGATGCTTCATCGGCCTAGTAACAACCGCCTCGTTTCCATCAGTGACTTTCTTACCAGCCTGGATAAAGGGCTCATAAACTAAGCGCTTAGCGCGGTATTTGCCGCCGATAATCCGTAGATCGACATCCATCTCCGCACGTTCTGGAGTGGTAGCCCCGCTTTTAGAAGCTCTTTTTTGGTTGTTTCGCTTGGGTCGAGGCATGTCTTAGCTAGCACACTGGGGGAACTTATCAAGAATTGCTATCGTAAGCAGATAGGCCACCTTCGGCGAGTCCATCCCCGGACAGAAAGCCAAGACCTGGCATGTAAATCTGGAATCAACCTCATCAGAAAACCCGTTAGACAGGACCTCCCATGTTGCGAATCTTAATTGCTTGTATCGGCACGATGCCATTGCTGTTAGGTTCACCAGCAGCGGCACAACAAGATATGGCGAATACCAACCCAACCGAACAAACTGTCGGAAATGAGGCAAAGGCCTTTGCTGATGCAGTCGCAGCATATAAAGCGGCAATCTCTAATATCGACGCCCTGCGTAGCCAATACCAAGTCGCCGAGAAGTCAGAGCGACCTGCGATCAACGATAGCCTCAAAAAGCTTGTTGCTGAAACGCAACCGAAGGTCGACGCCATGGTCAAGGCAGGCATCGCTGCATACAAAGCGAACCCCGGTGCAGATGATGAGGTCACCAACCTACTCATGACAGTTGTCGAATACCAAATGGTTGGCCTCGGCCCTCAAGGTGGTGGTGATGATTACGAGGCAGCTCTTCCGATTCTGGAAGCCCTGATCGAAGGAGGAGACCAACGGGAAGATCTTCCTGTTTGGGCATTCCTAGCCGCCTTTACAACAAATCAGCACGACCTAGCTGACAAGTACGCTGAGTCGATTTCTAAAAGTGGCATCTTGAATAAACAGCCTGAAGGTAGCCCATACATGCAGGAAACCTACGGTATCGCCTCAAAATTCATGCAACAGCGTGACCAGTACCGCAAGATGTGGGAAGCGGAGGAAGCCATTCGCAAAGCGGAAGCCGAGGCAAACAATAATCCCCGCGTAAAGCTTCTCACCAGCAAAGGAGAAGTCATCATTGAACTCTTTGAAGATCAAGCACCCACCGCGACGGCTAACTTCATCACGCTTGTAAAAGATGGATTCTACAACAATGTTGTCTTCCACCGTGTCCTATCACGGTTCATGGCACAGGGGGGTGACCCCACAGGCACAGGAACTGGCGGGCCAGGCTACACGATCCCTTGCGAGTGCTTTCGTGAAGATGCACGCAAGCATTTCCGCGGTTCACTGAGCATGGCACATGCGGGGAAAGATACCGGCGGTTCCCAGTTCTTTCTCACTTTTGTCCCAACCGATCACCTCGATGGTCGCCACACCGTGTTTGGCCGAGTGGTTGAAGGTTTTGGAGTGCTTGGCGCTCTGAACCGAGTCGACCCCCAAGGCAAAGGTCCAAAGCCACTACCGGATAAGATCATCTCAGCTGAAGTTATCCGTGACCGTGGGCATGATTACGAATTCAGAAAACGTGCAGGCCGCTGATATTAAGGCTACTTATTCAACCAGCCTGACCGACCTCACTACCACCACAAAAAACCCTAAGGTATTACCCAGTAATGCCTTAGGGTTTTTACTTATGGTTTCTCTAAGCCCAATCTAGGTGTGGGCTCATTGACTGTATGGGGTTGCCTAGATTACTCTTACTTTGCTCTGGCGAATGCTAGAAGGCCTTTTATGCGATTGGCTTATCTGCCAACCCGAAACTAACCAGCAAGAAGTATGCACCTGAAGTCACTGAAAATCTTCTGCGATATTGTCCGACTCGGAAGCTTCTCCAAAGCTGCCGAGCTCAACGGCGTATCACAGCCGAATGTCAGCCAACTGGTTCATCAGTTGGAAGAACGCCTCGGGGTGAAGCTCATTGACCGATCGCGTCGCCCCTTTGTCGTGACACCCGAAGGGAAACATTACCACCAAGGTTGTTGCGAATTAGTTAAGGGATACGAACAACTTGAAAACCAAGTGCAGACCATGCACCATGCCTCGGCATCGCGATTGACAATCGCTGCCATTTACTCGGTCGGTGTGGCTCAGATGCACCGCCTGGTTGGTGAGTTTCGGACAACTCAGCCAGAGGTCGACTTGAGGGTTGTCTACATGCACCCTGACCAAGTCTACGAAGCGGTCAATAGTGGTGAAGCCGATCTAGGCATTGTCAGCTACGCCCGTTCGACGGATCGACTTCAAGTGATGCCATGGCGTGAAGAGACCTATGCCGTGGCGGTTCCACCAAACCATCGCCTGGCGACTGCCAGTTATGCAACGTCCAAGACACTCTGCGGGGAACCATTAGTACTGCCATCCCCCGGTTTGCGTGTGCGGGACGAGATTAACCGATTCCTTTCTTCACATCCCTGTGAATTAAAGATAGCTGCTGAGTTTGACAACCTTGAATCCATCAAACGCGCTGTAGAAGTAGACGAAGGGATTGCTCTCTTGCCAGAGACGGTCTTCGTCAGCGAATGCACTTCGGGCACCCTCTGTCGGGTTCGGCTTGAAGGAACTTCGTCAGAACCTCCTTTGATTCGACCTCTTGGGATTATCTCGCCGCGAGATTCTCTTCTGTCGGAAGCCGCCGAAGGCTTCATGCAACTCCTCAAAGAGCATGCGAGTGACCCCCCGGACGATGTGGCTCGCAACTCACAAGAATCCCTAGCCAGTCAAGCAACCGCTTAGCTAAACGACTGGAAACCATAAGAAACAACCTTCACTCTCTCGATACCGTTCCCAGGAACGACACGAAAAATGACTAAACGCACTCCCTTACTTCACTTGCCAGAGAAACAAGGCCTTTACGACCCTGCCTTTGAGCACGATGCTTGTGGTGTTGGTTTCATTGCACAAATCAAAGGCGTCCCGAGCCATCAAATCGTTGTCGACTCGGAAGACCTTTTGCGTCGCATGGATCACCGTGGTGCTTGCGGCTGTGAAGAAAACACAGGCGACGGTTCGGGCATCATGACCGCTCTGCCACACCGCTTCCTAACCGCCGCTGTGAAGGAAGACTTGGGGGTCGATCTGCCTGATCCAGGTCGATTTGCCGTTGGTAATGTCTTCTTGCCGCAAATTGAAGATGAGCGTGCTAAGTGTAAAGCTGCCGTTGAGAAGATTGTTGCTGAACAAGGCCAACGCTTCGTCGGCTGGCGTCCTGTTCCTGTCAAAGCAGACTTTGCAAACATTGGCCCCACGGCACGCAACGCAGAGCCTGTGATTGAACAGCTCGTCATCGAAGCAGCCGACGGTTGCGAGGGAGACGCCTTCGAACGTCAGGTTTACTTGATTCGCAAACGAGCTAGTAACCTTCTGCGCAATGACGCATCGCTAACACAATCGAAGGTCTTTTACATCTGTTCGCTGTCCACCAAAGTGATCATCTACAAAGGGATGCTCACCACGGAGCAGCTCTATAAGTATTACCCTGACCTGATGGACCCAACCTTCGAAAGCCACTTGGCGATGGTCCACTCGCGGTTTGCTACGAATACGTTTCCCAGCTGGGACCGTGCCCAACCGCTCCGCTTCATGAGCCATAATGGAGAAATCAATACCGTTAAGGGGAACGCCAACTGGATGTACGCTCGTCAGGGGGTTCTACAAAGCGAACTCTTTGACCAAGAACTACCGAAGCTCTTCCCATTAATCGAACCTGACTGTAGCGACTCAGGAACGTTTGACAACGCGCTTGAGTTCTTGCTTATGAGTGGTCGTTCGCTTCAAGAAGCAGTCATGATGATGGTTCCCGAAGCATGGCAAAACCACGCCACGATGAGCCAAGCGAAACGGGCATTCTACGAATACCACTCAGCTTTGATGGAACCATGGGACGGTCCAGCTTCGATTGTATTTACCGACGGTAAATACATTGGTGCAACGCTTGACCGAAATGGCCTACGTCCGAGTCGTTACTACGTTACGCATGATGATCGTGTGATCATGGCAAGTGAAGTCGGCGTCGTGGACGTCGCTCCTGAGAACGTCAAACTCAAAGGCCGACTCCAACCAGGTCGTATGTTCTTGGTCGACTTTGAACAAGGTCGCTTGATTCCGGATGATGAACTCAAAGAAGATTTCGCTGCCAAACGTCCCTATGGTGATTGGCTAAAAGAGAATCGCATTGAGCTCAACGACTTGCACCCTGAAGCGGAATCACATGGTTTTGATTCGGAAACCTTGCTTGAGCGTATGCAGGCGTTTGGTTTCACGATTGAAACGCTGAAGTTCATGCTGTTGCCGTTGTTGCGTGTTGAAAAAGACCCGATCGGATCGATGGGTAACGATAGCTGCTTGGCGGTCCTGTCAGACAAGCCACGCTTGCTATACGACTACTTCAAACAACTCTTTGCCCAGGTCACCAACCCTGCAATCGATTCGATTCGCGAAGAAGTGATCATGTCACTTGAGTGTTACGTCGGGCCTGAGAAGAACCTTCTTGAAACCGAAGCAGGCCACGCCCATCGCCTACGCTTACCACACCCCATCTTGTCGAATGAGCAACTCGCTTCGATCAAACATGTGGAACATGGTGATGGATCGAGCGACTGGCGCACGAAGACGATCAATATTACGTGGGACCGAAGCGAAGGCAAGTCAGGCCTACGCCCTGCTCTTGACCGCATCTGCCAAGAAGCAGAATCGGCAGTTGATGAAGGCTATGCTCTGATCGTCCTTTCAGACCGTGAAGTCTCGGCTGAACGAGTTCCCGTAAGTGCCTTGCTTGCAGTCGGCGCGGTTCACCAACACTTGGTGAAAACCTCCAAGCGGACCCAGGTTGGTCTGATTCTTGAATCAGGCGAAGCTCGCGAAGTTCACCACCACTGTTTGCTAATCGGATACGGTGCCGACGGAATCAATCCTTACCTTGCCTTCGAAGCAATTTGGCAAGCTCGCCGTGACGGCATGCTTGATGACATTGCTGACACACTTGGCCCTGAAGAGTATGGCGAAGGCAGCAGCCACCCCGCCGTAGATGCAGGTGCCGACGGTGAAAAAATTGATCCCGTAACCGCTGAAGACCATGCTCTGGTCAAAAAGTACCGCACCGGGGTTGCTAAGGGCATGCTCAAGGTGATGGCAAAAATGGGGATCTCAACCCTACAAAGCTACAAGGGAGCTCAAATTTTCGAAGCTCTAGGCTTGCAGGATGAAGTGATCGATCTCTGCTTCACAGGCACGGCCAGCCGAGTTCAGGGCGTCAGCTTTGAAGTCATTGCGGAAGAATCGCTGCGTCGCCACAAGCTTGGTTACCCCGAAGCGGGTATGAAACTACCTGTGTTGCCAAACCCAGGTGAATACCACTGGCGTGCCGAAGGTGAACGCCACATGTGGTCGCCTAAAGCAATTGCTGACATTCAAGTCGCAGCCCGTGCTGGTGACAAAGATGCTTACAAGCGATTCTCAGATCATATCAACTTTGATAGCCGCACCCGGTGTCAATTGCGTGGCTTGCTTGATTTCAAGTCGGGCGTCAATGGCGGACCGATTTCACTAGACGAAGTACAACCTGCTGCGGATATCGTTAAACGATTCTGCACAGGGGCCATGTCCTACGGTTCCATTTCTGGCGAAGCTCACGAATCACTTGCGATTGCCATGAACCGTCTTGGCGGTAAAAGCAACACGGGTGAAGGGGGCGAAGATCCAAAGCGTTGGACCCCTGACGACAACGGCGATTCACGTCGTTCGGCCATTAAGCAGGTCGCATCAGGACGCTTTGGTGTCACGATCAGCTACCTCACCAATGCGGATGAAATTCAAATCAAGATCTCACAAGGTGCAAAGCCAGGTGAAGGGGGTGAGCTGCCTGGTAAGAAGGTCGACGATTACATCGCATCGCTTCGCTACTCAACACCAGGCGTCGGTTTGATTAGCCCTCCGCCTCACCATGACATCTATTCAATTGAGGACCTTGCTCAGCTGATTTACGACCTGAAGAATGCCAACCGTCAGGCTCGCATTAGCGTGAAGCTCGTTTCAGAAGTTGGCGTTGGTACGATTGCCTCGGGCGTTGTAAAAGGCCACGCTGATCACGTCCTGATTGCAGGCGATGGTGGTGGCACAGGCGCGTCACCACTTACAAGCATCAAACATGCTGGCCTTCCTTGGGAGCTTGGCATTGCCGAGACACATCAAACGTTGATGATGAACGACCTTCGCAGCCGCGTTGTTCTGCAAACCGACGGTGGTTTAAAAACAGGCCGTGACGTCGTAATTGCTGCCCTGCTGGGTGCTGAGGAATTCGGCTTCTCAACCGCTCCGCTGATTACACTTGGCTGCATCATGATGCGTAAGTGTCATCTTAATACTTGCCCGGTTGGTATCGCCACGCAGGACCCTGAGCTTCGTAAGAAATTCAAGGGCAAGCCAGAGCATGTCGTGAACTACTTATTCATGGTTGCCGAAGAGGCGCGTGCTTTAATGGCTGAGCTAGGCTTCCGCACGATCGACGAAATGGTTGGACGCATCGATTGCCTTGATGCAACCGACGCCATCGAACACTGGAAAGCTGATGGCTTGGATCTGACCAAACTATTGACTCCAACCGAACGGCCCTATCCTGATGCAGGCAGCTACTGCACCCAGGAACAAGATCACGGCTTGGAGAAAACTCTCGACATGCGACGCTTGGTCGACCTAGCCAAACCAGCCATCGAATCGGGCGAGCAAGTTCGTGCTGAGTTGGCAGTCGTAAACACAGACCGAACCGTTGGCACGATCGTATCGAACGAAATCGCTAAGAAGTACGGCGAAGCGGGTCTGCCAGATGATACGGTCCGCTTCAAGTTCAACGGCCATGCAGGCCAAAGCTTTGGTGCCTTCTTAGCTCACGGCGTGACGCTAGAACTTGAAGGTGATGCCAACGACTACGTCGGCAAAGGCCTCTCAGGCGGCCGCGTGGTTGTTTATCCTCCGAAGAACTCAACGTTCAAGGCAGAGGATCAGATCCTTGTCGGTAACGTTTGTTTATACGGAGCAACCCGTGGCGAAGCATTCCTCCGTGGTCGGGCAGCTGAACGATTCTGTGTCCGCAACAGTGGTGCCCACGCGGTGATCGAAGGTGTTGGTGATCATGCTTGTGAATACATGACCGGCGGTCGCATCGTGGTACTGGGTCCAACCGGACGCAACTTTGCGGCAGGCATGTCAGGCGGAGTGGCTTATGTCCATGCCCCAGACAAAGACGCTTTCAGGCTAAACTGCAACCTTGGCATGGTTGAGCTGGAGGAAGTTGTCGACGAGGAAGATATCCTCGAACTAAAGGAATTGATCGAGAAGCATCAGAATGCCACTGGCAGCGAGGCAGCTGCTACTGTACTCGATCGCTGGGATGAAGCGCTTAGCGAATTCATCAAAGTGATGCCAACCGATTACAAACGCGTCTTGATGGAACGCAAATCAAAAGAAACACAAACGGCTAACGTCTAATTTATACAGGCATTGAACCATGGGAAAACCAACTGGTTTCAAAGAGTTTGAACGCAAAACGGTCCCTTATCGTGACCCCGTCGAGCGAGCGAACGATTACCTTGAAATTTACACCCAAGCTCCAGTTGAGCACCTGCAAACGCAGGGCGCTCGTTGTATGGATTGTGGGGTCCCTTTCTGTCAGTCCGATACAGGCTGCCCGATCGATAACTTGATCCCTGAGTGGAATGACTTGGTCTACCGAGATGATTGGCAAGTTGCGCTAGATCGTCTGCACAAGACTAACAACTTCCCTGAATTCACGGGGCGTGCTTGCCCCGCGCCATGCGAAGGGGCCTGCGTGCTTGGTATCACCAATCCACCGGTTACGATCAAGAACATCGAAAACGCAATCATTGATCGTGGTTGGGAAGAAGGTTGGGTCGTGCCACAACCTCCCAAGAACGAAACCGGCAAACGAGTTGCGATTGTCGGCTCGGGTCCTGCCGGTTTGGCGGCCGCTCAGCAGCTTCGCCGCGTTGGCCATACGGTTGTCGTTTACGAACGAGCTGACCGCATCGGCGGTCTTTGCATGTATGGCATCCCCAACATGAAACTCGACAAGGGCGTTGTTGAACGTCGTGTCGATCAACTCCGTTCTGAAGGAGTTGAATTCATCACAGGTGCTCATGTCGGCAAAGAAGAAGATTTCGAACCAGGCCACATGACTAGCATCATGCAAGAACGCGAAGTTCCAATCAAATTCGTCGACCCGGATGAATTGGTTGAAGACTTCGACGCCGTCTTGCTTGCAACAGGTGCAACAAAACCATTCGATCCTACCGGACGTTGCCCTGGACGTGAGCTTGAAGGAATCCACTTCGCTATGGACTTCCTTACTCGCAATACGAAGAGTTTGATGGATTCAAACCTTGGTGACAAAGCTTATTTGTCTGCCGAAGGGCTCGACGTCGTAGTAATTGGTGGTGGTGACACAGGTGCCGACTGCATCGGCACGTCACTGCGACATGGTGCGAAGAGCATCGTAAACCTTGAGGTTGTGCCTCAACCGCCCGAAGAACGCCGTGATTCAAACCCTTGGCCCCAATGGCCACAGGTTTATCGCATCGATTACTCTCATGCTGAGATGATGGCAAAAGATGGAGATGATCCACGGAAGTATCAAACCCTTGCCAAAGAGTTTATCGGTGAGAATGGCAAATTGACCGGTGTAAAAACAATTACCCTAGATTGGTCAAAGCCTGTCGAAGGGGGCGCTCCTTTTAGCGAAGTGGAAGGAAGCGAAAAGGTTTGGCCCGCTGACCTTGTACTGCTATCAACCGGCTTTGTTGGGCCTGAGTTACCTCTTGTGGAAAAGCTAGGCCTTGCAACTCAGAAGCCACGAGGTAACTGGACAACAATCGAAGCAGAGCATGGGAAATTTGTTACCAGCGTGCCCAAGGTCTTTGCCGCAGGTGACTGCCGTCGGGGTCAGAGCCTCGTCGTTTGGGCTATCAACGAAGGACGTGGTGCGGCCCGAGCGATTGATGAATTCCTGCTAGGTGAAACCGTCCTCCCAGCACCGGGAGTAAACTTGCCTCAGCAAGTGGTTTAGGCACAAGTTCAGAAGACTAAACGAAAAGCCCCTGGTAGAGATGCTCTACTAGGGGCTTTTGTCTGTTCGATATAGAGAAGTCTATCAGCCGAGCTTATCGAGAGCTTTCAGGACGGCTACCGCTTGATCGACACCACCGACGCTATCAGCGAATTCTTTCGCAGTTAGCAGATCATTGATGCTAAGCTGATCAGCTGCACGGCGACCTGGCTTAGGACCACGCTTAGCCCCTTTACCGGTCGATTTACCACCATTCATTGCCTTCTTGACATTACTTACTAAGGCTGGGGTAATCTTGATATTCTTCTTCTTCATCTCTGCAACTACCTCGGTTGGACCAGCCTCAGGCTTGGCTTTTAGGTAGTCACGAATTGCTTGGCTCTTGTTAACGCTAGATTTCTTTTTTGCCACGAAAATAACTCCACTCAAATGTAAAAGCCCTTACTGATAGGTATGTATCAGCACTTAATTTGCTGCCTATCAAGAGCACTAAAAATCGCTCAGCTAAGGTGAATGTTCAGAAGGCCCCGAAGCTGATAGTAGCCGAGATAGTCATCATCTCTTCAATGATCAAACCGCTAGCTACTAAGAAAGATAACACCAAAATTGGGTGATTTGTACCAATAGAACAAAAAAGAGGAAATAATCCAGCCCAAAGACAAGAAAAACTTGAAATTGTAATCTGACCCCTTAGAAAAAACCGTTAATTACATGAGCACAGTTCTGTGTATTTAAGCTGTAATAAAAAGAGATTACAACACGCAAACAAGTGATTCTTTTATGCTCGATAGGACACCGTATGCACATTTTGATGGGATCACCAGGCACTTGCAATTATCTTGCATTTAGATACACCGGCTATGTTTCGGAGGCTTTTTTCACCTGCACTTAGGTCATCTATTACAATTTGCATACTGAGGTACAGTGTTACTCATACCTCTTGTCAAGAATCCGATTGCACCATCCGGTATAACAGGGTGCATCATTTGGTATAGTCGAGCTATAACATCACGATGCCACCAGTTGAGTTCCGGTGTAGTTCAAAAGAAGGTCTTAGAAATGGCTTGGATATTTGAGAGAACAATTGAATTGGCCGCTTGGGTTGCGCTAATCGTGGCTTGGATTTCGCTAGGTTTAGCGATTTACTGGGCTTATTGCTGGATTGCCACGCTTCAGACCTCGGACCCCTCCCACGAGTATTTACGTGATTCAGCCAAAGCGGCAGGTGCCTTTGTCGGTTTTGCCCTCGCTCTGGGGGGGCTTGCTTGTGTTGATCGGCTACTCTTCGATGCCGACGAATAAACGAGCCTAGACAAACCATGAAAAGAGGCCATCAAGTTGCGGGAAACTTGATGGCCTTTTTTGTATCTGCTCAGTTGCGGGAGGCTGAGCATAAGAAAAGAACTTGGATCGGGAACCCTTCGAGCGATAAAGCTCTCCCTAGGAATGTCTTACAGAAACGCAGGTTGCGTGCCAATTAGCTCGGTTGTTTTACGCTCTTAGCATAATCTTCTTATCTGCTGTACTTGCCGAGACTTAGAACATCCAAGAGAATGAGGAGCTCGGCTTACGGATCGAAGATTCCTCGTATTCTGTAAGAATTACCAACTCCGTTTGAAGATAATACCACCGAAGTCCCCCCTACATGGATCTGCCTCCCTGCGTGCTAGCACCCTACGGCTAACCATCACGCATGACCTCCATTTACACGCAGTCATCAGAATATGCTCTCACTAGTTAATGTTCGCAAGTCTTATCGCGAGCCCGATGGATCGGCGCTTCCGATTCTTGACATGCCAACGCTCGAAATATCAGCTGGAGAACAAGTTGTCCTCCGCGGTCGAAGCGGTTGCGGCAAAACCACCCTGCTAAACTCCATTGCCGGTCTCACAGCCATCGACGAAGGCAAAATCACGATCAAAGGGATTGAGATCACCAAGCTTCCCGAAGTTGGGCGAGATCGATTCCGTGCACGGAACATCGGTTACGTCTTTCAGACTTTCCATCTATTGGCAGGGTTTACCGCTCTTGAGAATGTTCAACTAGGGATGACCTTCACGGGACAGAAGTCAGACAAGTCACGGGCACTTCATTTGCTTGAACGAGTTGGACTGGATCACCGCCTTCACCATAAGCCAGCAGCGATGTCGGTCGGCGAGCGTCAGCGGGTTGCTGTCGCCCGAGCGCTTGTGAATCGTCCCGTCCTCTTGTTGGCCGACGAACCAACAGCAAACGTCGACCCAGGTCATCAGCAACAAGTGATTGACCTTTTGCGTGAGGTTTGTCGTGAAGAGAATGTTGCGATGCTGCTAGTCACTCACGCTCCGGAAGTTTCCGATCAATTTGAAAGAGTAGAGTTTTTGGAAGAAATCAACCTCGCCTCTCAGCCTTTGGTTTCGAGCACCCCTGAATCTGAGGAGGCTCCCCAATGAGTTTTTGGCGCATTGCTTGGAAGAATATCCGCCAGCGTTGGCTTGCCTCTTCGTTGACTGCCCTGTCCATGGCGCTTGGCGTTGTGGCGATGGTTTGTGTGATCGTTATTTATTCGGTCACCGTCAAACAGTTCAACTCCAATGCTCAGGGTTATAACCTGATTGTTGGGGGTAAAGGTGGCAAGCTGCAGCTTGTGTTAACGACTGCTTACAACCTTGGCGTTCCTCTGTATCCGGTCCCGTACGATTACTACCACCAATTTGTTGATGGTCAGTATTCTGACATGACTGCCGTGGCGATTCCTTACTGTATGGGTGACAGCTTTGACCCCGAGCAAGATTTTGATGATCCGAGTGGCCAGCGTTATCGCGTGGTCGCTACGACGCCCGATCTGTTTGACAAAATCCAATACGGCATGGCTGACGATGGTAAGCCACTAGAGTACACCTTCAGTGAGGGAAAAAACTTCCGAAGTGACCACGCTTATCAGACTGTGCTAGGTTCTGTAGTAGCTGCGAAATCCGGCATTAAAGTCGGGGAAAAAATAAATATCAATTGCGGTATCTCCGGTAACGACACCCACAATGAACAAGCTTTTGAGGTAACGGGAATTCTGGATTCAACCGGGACACCGAACGATCACGTCGTCTTTGTAAACATTGAAGGGTTTTACCTTCTTAGCGGTCACGCCTTAAAGCCGTCGAACGAAGTGATTCGCGAACTCGTACCTGGTGCAGCGGTTGCTAGTGAACTTGGATGGGAACAGGGTGACCGGATTTCGATTATTCGTCGCCTTCAAGGAGGTCTTAGCGAAGCGAATGAGTTCTCGGTTGTTGGAATCCGAGAGTCAGAGGATTCCGTTATCGATTCCTCAATCGTTACCGATGTTAAAACTAACCCAACAGAGACGCTTTCCGGTTCTTTGGCAGATAGCAAGACTTCTTCGGTACAGAGAGTTGAATCAGGGCCAAAAGAACTAAAAGGGACCCTCGCTCCAGATAAGCTCTACGACAACTCCGGTAACTTGATTGAACCTTTACCCTACGATCAGCGAGAAGTCACCTCGATCTTGGTTCTGTGTACGAATGATCTCTTCTCAGGACTTCTCAATACGAGGATCAACAAAGATGCGGGCCAGGCGCTTCAGGCAGTTGCGCCAGCTGGAATCATTGATCAATTGCTGCACAGCATCGTCGATCCAATCCGTATCGTCTTGCTTGTGTTGACGATTCTGATTGTGGTTGTGGCAGCCATCAGCATATTGGTTAGTATTTACAACTCGATGAATGAACGTTCGCAAGACATCGCCATCATGCGTGCCGTCGGGGCAAGCCGAGCTTCCGTCATGCAGATTATCCTTACCGAGAGTGTCTTGTTGTCACTCGCCGGAGGGATTTTTGGCATCCTGCTTGGGCATGGAATGATTGCATTGGCCGCCCCCTACGTGGAGTTTCAGACCGGTATTCGACTTGCCTTCTGGCAATTCGACCCCTGGGAGCTAGCGGTCATCCCTGGACTCATGGCTGTGGCAGCGTTGGCAGGACTCTTGCCTGCCATTAGCGCCTATCGGACTGATGTCGCCAACTCACTTCGGTAGCCGAGCAACTCGTGGTTGGAGTAGAATTAAAAAGTCTTTCAAAACAACCAATGAAGTACGTATCCATGGTTCCAAAGCAACACAAAGTAGGACCCCGCTCGCTATCCATTATCTGGATCTTGCTTGGATTGCTTGTGGTTGGGTTTCCAACAGAACGCGCAGCAGCTTGTTCCTTCTGTATTGCGGAGAGCCAAACATTAAGTGAGGAGTTTGAATCAAGCTCTGTCGTCCTCTTGGCAAAGATGATCGAGGCAGCTCCCGCTGCTGAAGAAGTGCGCGATAGTGGCGTTCCCTACGGCTTTGTTGACCCTACTTCGGGAGCCGCCAAATTTAAGATTATCCAAGTTTTCAAAGGAGAGGAACACTTGGAGGGGAAGAAGATCATCGAAGCGATTTACTTCGGTGAGCCTGATGAAGAAACCGTTTATCTAATCCGCGGCCTCGGAACGCCTCCGGAATGGAATCTCCCCCTACCCCTAACACCTATCGCAGTCGATTACATACCCAAGCTCTTTGATATCCCCACAAGTGGAGGAGATCGGCTCGCCTTCTTTCAAGACTATCTTGAACATGAAGACAGCATGCTGTCTCAAGATGCTTACGATGAATTCGCACGCTCGCCTAATAGCGATCTCATAGAACTAGGCGACCGAATGGATCGCGCTCAGCTCATTGAGTGGATTGAAAGCACGAGCATCAGTCCAAGCCGTCGTCGGCTTTTCCTACTAATGCTTGGCATTTGCGGAAATGATTCTGATCGTCAGAGAGTCGAAGCGATGATCCTTTCTGATATTCGAATGCTGGACCCTGCTGCAGAGCTAGGGACTGCTGTTTCGCTTGTACATGGCGGCCCGTGGGGGGCGATGATTCTTCCAGAGATAAATCGCATGTATGAACGTCAGCGTAAGCTCGGCCTTGATGCGATGATCGCCTGTTACCTAATGCTCAGTTCGAAAGAAGGCGCTGCGGAGCAAGGGCTTGCTAAAATAGACAAACGGTTTCTGACGGACTCGGAAGCAGAGTTCACACATGTTTACGCCTCTTTGCTAGCGCTGCGATTCCTTGGCGATGAGCAGACCGATCTGATTCCGATTGATCGCGTTATCCAATCGGCTAGGCATCTACTCGAAAGTGATGAGTTTGCTGACCAAGTCATCACCGATCTTTCACGCTGGAAAGATTGGGAGACTCTCCCAAGGCTTTTCGAAATGTTCAAGATCAGTCTCGTAGACTCGGAGAAGTACCAGTACGTCCGTGAACCGATTGTGACTTATCTGGATGTAGCATCCGAACAGGGTGGGGAAGTCGCCGATCAGGCTAAGGAAGCTCTTGCCTGGATCGAGGAAGCCCATCCTGAATCCGTTACACGAGCTCGCAAGATGGCCGCTTTTGGTTTCCTCCTCAATGCCCGACAAAGCTCAACCCCTCCTCCTGTGCTAACCGAGGATGGCATGTTTGAGGATGGTTCAGCCAACGAGGGAATCGTCGAAGTGACCGAAGATGCTATTCCCGCAATGAATTCAAATGGCAACGCAGAAGAACCTCCAAAAGTTGTTCGTAAAACTTCCGAAGATCCCCTGGTTGCCAAAAACCAAGAAGAGGCAGGCCCACCTGGCAAGGTATTATTGATAACCGTCCCTTTGGCTGCCGCTGTTGTCTGCTATGGCTTATTCTGGTGGATACTACGTGGCGGCGCTTCCTAACAACTTTTAACCTTAAACCGCTTTAATAACTCAACCTCAGATCCATTGAATCATGAGTAACGAAAACATACACGACGACGATGCCCTTGAGTACCGATCCATTTATACCGGAGCAATCCTCGCGATGCTGCTTGGGTTGCTCTCTTCTGCTATCTTGTTTAATGCAAGCGGAAGCTTGCAATACACCCTGATGTTGGCACCGATTCCGATTGTTGGTTTTTTCATATCGCTATCCGCTTTGAAAACCATCCGCGAAGCGCCGGAGGTTTTTACCGGACAGAAGCTAGCCATGGCGGGGCTTCTCATGTCGGTTAGTTTCCTCGTTATTGGTATCGGCTCCAGTACCTTCATCTACCTCACCGAAGTACCTGACGGTTACATACGAACCTCATTCCTTGATATGAAACCTGACGAAGCGGACATGCTTAGTCGTGATCCAATCCCCAAGGAGATCGAAGAACTGATTACGGAGAAGGTTTTCATCAAAGGCTTCATTCGCCCCGATTCGATTACCTATACTGAGAACATCAACAACTTTCTGTTAGTCCGCGATAACAATCAGTGCTGCTTTGGTGATCCCTCGGCGGTTAAATTCTTTGACCAAGTACGAGTTCAGCTAGAACCTGGTATGACAACCGACTACCACGCAGGACTTTTCCGTGTTGGCGGTACGCTTAGTGTCGGTCCAGGTAACCCCGAATATGGCACCCCACTAACCTATAAAATTGCTGCTGACTATGTAAAAGACTGATGCTAAGGTGGCACGCTGATCGTCGTGTAGCCAATTCGCGAAAAAACTTGAACATGCAACCTATCACAAGCAATTCGCTAAGAAGCGTTCTTGCAATTCTCTCCGTGGGATTGCTATTGCCTAGCTTGGGTTGCGGTCGTCCTTTGGAAGATGCTAGCGAGCAATTGCTCAAAATTACAGCCGACCAAGATCCCATCAGCATCCAACCTGTTTCTGGAGAAGAAGAGGCCAAGGCTTATCTTGACAAAACATTTGATGACATCAAATTCGATATAGAAGTCGATGGCAAATTTGAAGACTCTCTCCTAACGGATGAAATCCGTCAGCTGGATGGCAAGAAAATACGCATCTGGGGTTATATTCTTCCCACCGCACGCAGTACCGGACTGAAACAGTTTGTGCTAATGCGCGACAACAAAGAATGTTGCTTTGGACCGGGGTCAGCCATCTACGATTGCATCTTAGTGGATATGGTCCCAGGGAAGTCGACTGAATTCAGCACCCGACCGATTGCTGTACAGGGGAAGTTTACATTAAGCACATTCGAAGGACCCGACGGCATTCCCCTTGCCATCTATCATCTAAAAGGTGATTCGGTAGATCGTTAATCTTTGATGTCTTCGCTCAGCCCAAGCTTGTTGAGCCAGTTTCTCCTGCCGGCGCCATCATCGCCCTTGCCTCCCTGACTCATTCGATATTGATCGAGCTCTTGCTGTTGCTTTTCAATCTCGGATTGAGCGCGGGCGATTTTTGCTCGTTCGACAGATAGCTCTAGTTCGGCCGTGCGAAGCTTCTCTTCCCAGGTCTTTTCTAGATCAGCCAGACGGGCACGTTCTTGCTGGATGACTTCATCTTCATCAAGAATTGCATGAACTACCTCTATGGACGAATCCTCGTCGCTTGATGATTGAGAATCAAAGGCACTTTGTTCTAGCTGGTCTTTAAGCGACTCAATGAGTTCGTCCTTTTCAGCGACAATTTGATCCGTGATTTGAATCGTCCCTTCAATCGAAGCTCGCTCCTGAACCCGTACTTCGTCAAAGTCACCATCCTCTTCGCTAAGCATGGCTAGCATGCGAGCCTTCTGAGCTTCCCAGCCACCATCTGCAGCGGCAGGTGAACTTGCTGTCGGAGCTTGGGCCAGTTTTTGTTCTAGCTCAGCTTTTTCAGTCTTGAGAGATCGAACTTCATCCACTGCCATTTCGAATCGGACCCGAAGCTCGTCCATGTCGGCTGAGGAAGCTTGTGGAACAGCACAGTTTTCAAGGTCAGTCACTTGCTGTGACAAGTGATCACGCTCGGCGCGTAACTGATGCAATTCTTGAGAAACCTCTTCGCTAACTTCTGGGCGAGTTGCCAACTGCTCTTCAAGCTGAGCAACCATATCACGATGGCGCTGAAGATCTTCAAGCGCCATATCGAACTTGCTTTGCAGTTCTTCGTGGGCAGCTTCGAGAGTTTGATAGTGCTCGACTAGCTCAGAAGTAACAACCGACACCTCTTGTGCGGTTGACTGCTTGATCAATTCACGTTCCCGATTGGCAAGTTCAGTTTCGACCTCGTCGCGAACTTGCTCCCATGCTTGCTTTTGCTGCTCAAACTCAGCACGTTCTTGCTGAATGACTTCACGCTCTTGGGCGATTTGCTCATTCTGTTGAACGCAGATTTCCTCAGCTATCTCGCTGGCAATCTGAGTTGCGATTTGCTCAATGGTACCAGTAGCATCAGCACCAAATTGTTCGAGATAAGTGCGTTGTCGATCCAATGATTCATTCGCGCGCTGTTGCAGGCTCGCGAGCAACTGCTCCGAGTGTGCCGCGAGGCCGCGAATTTCATCGATTTCCGTGCCGCTAAAAGCCATGTTGTCAGTCGAAGATCCCTGTTGATTTTTCACAACAGGTTGAGCGAAACGATAAGGGTCCACCCATATATAGGTCGTCGATTAGGAAGTAGCAAAAAGCAAACCGAACAGGTTCCAAAGAGGATGAATATTCCGCTTGTAAGGCCCTAAGAAACGGTGAGCCAGACTACCCAAGGCGGTTAACCACATTCTCGGGGGTTCGCCCCTGCAGATAGTCGACAACCTGACGGGCAACACGGGTTCGAAGCTCGGTAATCGCCTCAGGCGAGCAGAATGCCGTGTGGGGAGTAACAATTACCCGTGGATCATTGTAAGGTGCCTGCGAAAGGTCAGGTGGCTCGACTTCTTGGACATCCAATGCCGCGCCAGCAAGCTCACCAGCTTCGAGAGCAGCGGCAAGGGCAGCATGGTCAACCAGACCGCCACGTGCTGTGTTAATGAGAAAGGCAGTTGGTTTCATCTTTCGAAATGCTTCTGCATTCATCAGATGATGTGTCTGTTCAGTCAGCGGGGCGTTCAGTGAGACATAATCACTCTGATCGAATAGATCGTGCATCGTCACCCAAGTAATCCCAATAGGAACTTGTTGTGATCGGTTATGGCCAATGACTCGCATTCCGACTGCCCGAGCCATACTCGCTAATAATTCACCGGTTCCACCGAGTCCGACGATTCCGATCGTCTTACCCGCAATCCTATCAATGGGAAGTGTTGCTACCAGATCGTAGCGTCCTTGCTTGGTATCCAGATGCGAAGTCGCAATCTTCCTAGCCAGTGAAAAAACCATTGCTAAGGCATGTTCGGCTACTTCTTGCAAACAATAGTCGGGAACATTCGTGACAAGAATTCCCTTGCTCGTGGCATACTCGACGTCAATGTTGTCCAGACCAATACCAGTCCGTGCGATATGCCGGCAATTTGTTGCAGAGTCGATCACACGCGATGTCACCTTAGCCCAACAGGTCAGAATGACGTCGGCGTCCCCAACGTGCTTGATGAGGGTCTCCTCCTGATTGTCAGGAGAATCCGCGATGGAGCAATCTGCCTCTGCCAGAATTCGTTCTTCGATATCAAGGTTGGCCCAAGGATAGTCCGTATGGAACGCACGAGGCATGGAATTATCAACCCCTATCAAGAAAGATTAAACAGCGCCTGCTATAAGTGTGACATTCTGACCGCCGAAACCGAAGCTGTTGGAAAGAGCAATTTTGCATTGCTTATCACGAGCTTCATTGGGAATGTAATCCAAATCGCAATCAGGATCAGGATTCTCGTAGTTGATTGTGGGAGGAAGCTTGCCTTCTGCAATCACTTTCAAGCAGATGATTAACTCGGTAGCCCCGGCAGCAGCAATCAGGTGTCCCATCATGCTCTTGGTACTAGAGGTTGGCACCTTGTAGGCTATGTCACCAAGTGCTTGCTTGAGTGAAAGTGACTCGACTCGGTCGTTTACGCTCGTGCTTGTTCCATGAGCATTTACGTAGTCAATGTCTTCTGGATTGACGCCCGCATCAGACATAGCAATCTTTAAACAGCTCGTTGCACCACGGCCTTCGGGGTGTGTGTCTGTGATTCGGAAAGCGTCAGCCGTTGCGCCGTAACCAAGCAGTTCGCCATACATCTGGGCTCCGCGTGCTTTGGCGTGCTCATACTCTTCTAGCACTAACATCGAAGCCCCTTCGCCAAGAACGAAACCATCTCGTTCACGATCAAACGGACGTGAAGCGCGTTGCGGTTCGTCGTTGCGCTCACTAAGGGCGGTTAGCAAGTTAAAGCCTGTAACGCCAAACGGGTGAATCATGCTATGACAACCACCCGAGAGCATGACATCGGCATCACCACGGCGGATGATCTCGGTGGCTTCGCCAATCGCTTGGCTACTTGCGGCACAAGCAGTTAGGCAATTTGAATTCGGTCCTTGAGCACCAAACATTGAAGCCAAGTAGGCAGCTGGCATGTTGGGCTCTTGTTCAAGCTCTTGCTGAGGATCTAGCTTGTCGAGTCCTTCACGGACAAACTTGGCAATGTCCAGCTCACCACCGGCCATTGCGGCAGTCATCATCTTGCTGAAAGCAGCAAAGTCTTGTTGGCCTTCACCTGCTCCGAGGTAAACGCCAAAGCGTGTTGGATCAACGGCTCCACCTTGTTCGGCAGTTTTTAACCCTGAAGCACCAACCGCTTGGGTCGCAGCGCCGGCTGCGAATTGCGTGTGGCGTCCGCGCTTAGACCAAACCTCAGGATCTTGCCCTACCGAAGCGATTGACCAATCGCGTACTTCCGAGGAGATCTTTGTCGGGAAAGCCGAGGCATCAAACAAAGTTGTATGGCCAACGGAGCTTTTGCCATCAATCAGATTCCCCCACAGTTCATCGACCGTATGGCCAAGAGGAGTAACACAACCAATGCCAGTGACAACAACACGCCTTCGCATGGATAAACCGCTTTATTAGGTAAACAGCTAATAAGGCCAGCTCGGGTGGCATGGCCAGTAAGGACAATATATCCGCCTGTGGGTCTTCCGCACAACGCGGAGATGGCCAGCGTTTAACGAGAATTCGCCCCCTGAGCCAATGAAGTGACTAGGCGGAAAGAGTTGGCAAGCCATAATCTTCAGGCTTCATCCGCGAACCATCCTCTCGGACTCCCACGGTGAAAACATCGGTTGTAAGCAGCCATCGGACAAGATCCGCTGGGTCAAACAATCGGGCCGGCAAACCCTTTTCGCGAGACACTTCGTCGTCGTCAGAAGCAAGCCGAGCAAAAAAGATCTCTGCACGAGCTTGTTCACGCTCTCCTTCGGAGGTCGTGACGGTGCCGACCACGGTGCACTGAGCCCCAGCTTCCATGCGGCGACCAATCTCTGCACGATAGCTAATTGTCTCGCCAGGACGTACCAAGCCGTTGAATGTGAGCTTGGTGAACTTTGCCAAGACAACCAATTCTTGGAATTCGTAGAGCTCACTTACCAACAAGCCAGCGGTTTGGGCCATTCCTTCGGCAATCAGAGAATTGGGCATGGCGGGATAACAATCCCAGTGATCATGCATAATTTCATCTGACAGCGCAACACCTTTAACGCCGACGGCATGCGAGCCGGCGACGTATTCGGTAAATCGATCAACCCAAAACCAACGCATAGCAACCTAACAAGAAAGCAAATCAAAGCCGGTAAGTCTTAGGAAGCAAGTTTGTGCTCAACAAAGTTGCACATGTCTTGCACGGTAAGTTGCTTTCCAAGCTTTTGAACTTGAGGATCGGCTTCAAATTCAGAAAGGTCGGCAAATGGCATGCGCTCTTTGAGCTTTTCCATACCAGCATCGTTGAGCTTGCCATCCGAGACGAATTCTGTGTTCGTCAGAATGTCTTCCGGGAAGAGCTCGCCACGCTCAATGCTGATGTTAAAGGCTTTCTCAAGTCGGAAAACGATGTCGAGAAAGTCAATGCTTTCTGCGTCTAAGTCACCCGTCAGGGTTGCCTCAGGCGTAACTTCGTCATCTTCAACCCCAAGGGCATCAACGAGAGCTTCGCGTACTTGGTCGAAAATCTCTTCTTTGCTTGGCATGTCGTCTCTTCTGTCGATAGTGTTAGCGAGCTGCGGCTCGCAAGGAAATTAAGAGGCTTAAGTCTGTAAGCCTTATAGGTCGATTAGGTTGTCACTGCCGAAATCTTCGTGCAGATGTTTTGTTCAATTCCATGGAGGTAATTGATTACCTGTGCATCTACTTCACGTTGCGAAGGATCGGTATCCGAAAGGTTGTAACGTTCTATAACTAACTTGCCACTTAGGCTGACCGAGTCGCCAACTTTACCAGTCACTTTGAACGTAGCATCCCGTTCGTCCTTCTTTACAAGTACAACCTCAATTTTCAGCTGGTTACCCGGCTTAACAAAGTCAGCGTACTTGATGTTCTTGGCCTCTTTTAGCGAGATAATGCTGTGGGCGAAAGACTCACTTAGACGCAACAGCCAAGCGCATGCTTGCGTTGCTGCCTCGAGCATAAAGACCCCCGGAAG
The DNA here is from genome assembly GCA_965263145.1 of Botrimarina sp. Lineage (GTDB taxonomy): Bacteria > Planctomycetota > Planctomycetia > Pirellulales > Lacipirellulaceae > CAYGQU01. The sequence continues at coordinate 2,616,992 of OZ253585.1, read as the reverse complement.
GACCGGAAACTCGGGAAAGTGGTCCTGCAGGTACTCTTCACTCAAAGTCACTTGCTTAGAACCGACTAACCGAACGTCGGGCTCAAATTCGTCAATGGTATCCAGCAGCCAAAATCGCATAGGGCGTTTATCTATCACCTGCTACGCCCGGCTGCTGAGTATGATAGTTCAGGCGAACTAACCATTTCAGAGCACAAGAACCGAGGTGGAATACTCTCTCTTGTTTACCTAAGAGTTAAATTGCAAGCGTCGCATTATAGCTGGCCAGAAACAGCGCCACAACGCAGAGAATTGCGGTTAGCCGCATTTTATCTTGGCTAGTCGCTTCAAGAAGATTCTTCGCAGACCATCCGGTGCTAGCTTCTTTCACTACGAGGTCTACGGCGCCGACCTGTGGGTCGAAAGCGTTCAACCACTTTCTTCTGCAGGGTTTCAGCCAGGGCATCGACCTCCCACGCCTGATTGTAAAGATAGAAACTGGCCCGTGTGCTTGCATTCACGCCTAAACGACGGTGCAGGGGCTCGGTGCAATGGTGGCCAGCCCGAATGGCAATTCCCTCGTTATCCAGTAACTGAGCCACGTCGTGGGCATGCGGCCTTTTAAGCACAAAGCTCACAAGACCTGCCCGACAATTTGGGCCATGAACCGTCGGGTCAGGACCCAGTAGCCGGATTCCATCAATCTCGGCAAGCTTGGGCCAGGCGTAATTGATGAGTGCTTGCTCGTGGGCATGAATCCGGTTGAGGCCAATCTGATTCAGATAATCAATCGCAGCTGCCAGCCCGATTGCTTGGGCAATCGGTGGTGTTCCCGCTTCGAACTTTCCAGGCAACGCAGCTGGCGTAAAGCGGTCAAGCTCCACACGATTGATCATGCTGCCACCGCCCATAAATGGTGGCATCGCTTCGAGCAATGATTCTCGGCCGTACAGAATACCTATGCCAGAGGGGCCGCAAAGTTTGTGACCGCTGACGACCAAGAAGTCGACGCCCAGCTGCTGAACGTCGGTTGCCATGTGCGGTGCACTTTGAGCTGCATCAACTAAGGTGACCGCTCCCACAGCATGGGCCGCTTCGCAAATCAACTTGACTGGATTCACGGTGCCAAGTGTATTACTTACCGCCGTGAAGGCAACTAGCTTTGTCTTCTCGGATAAAACTTCCCCAAGCTGATCAACTTGTAAAATGCCATCATCGGACATAGGGATATGCTTAATCACGGCTCCGCTACGTTCGGCAAGCTGAAACCATGGAACCAAATTCGAATGGTGTTCCATCGGTGTGAGCAGAATTTCATCACCTTCTTGGAGGTTGGCATCCCCCCAGCTTCTGGCAACCGCATTTACCGCGGCAGTGGTTCCACCGGTAAAGATAATTTCATGAGCATGGGCAGCACCCAGGAATTCACGGGCTGTTTCTCGGGCAGCCTCATAGGCATCGGTTGATCGTTCACTCAAAACGTGAATGCCGCGATGCACATTGGCATAATCTTGTTCGTAGCATTTTGTGATTGCGTCGATCACCTGGCGAGGACGTTGGCTGCTGGCAGCGCTGTCCAGAAAGATCAGCGGTTTGTCACCATGCACCTGTTGTTGAAGAATGGGAAAATCGTTACGCAACGATTCACTTAATAGTTGTGGCGAGTCGGCGGACACTTCTCTTCAATTACTCCGCTTTGATCCGATGAAATAGTATTCAACGAAGAGGAAATCTTCTTAGGGCTTAACGGGCGAATAAATGGCTTGTTGAATTACCCGCCATGAAAGCAAACAGCACTTCTGCCGATTGGGGGTTAAGCGCGGGCCATAAAGTTCAAGCATTTGCTCAGCTGTGAACTCTTTTACTTCTTCAACCGACTTGCCGTGCAACTCTTCAAGCAACATCGAAGCTGAGGCTTGGCTAATGACGCATCCTTCGCCGTCAAACCCACAATCAACAATCTTGCCATCATCATCAAGCTGCAAGGTGATCCGAATCACATCACCACAAAGCGGGTTCTTATCCTCATGCGCATGCGTTGCCGATTGGATATCTCCCTGATGAAACGGATCTTCGTAGTGGTCCAAGATGTGCTCTTGGTAAATCTCTTCTTCGGAGGGCATGGGATATCGGGGACGGATTCTTTTGTGGGGATCTGGTAATATTTTTTATTTAATTAGGCTATTTCTATCAGTCTAGCCACCAACTTTTGACGGACAATGTGGCGAAATGGCCATCTCTCCAGAGAAATGGAAATTGTTGCACGTAAAGAGGACAATTAATTATCGATTTTGGTTATCCACATGGATATATTGCAGGGAATCACCCTCTCTTCGAACTCTGTTCCTACGAGAAAAAACATGTCTTTCGTTCGATATATTTCGGTTTTCTTGCCAGCAATCGTACTCTTTGTCGTATTGATCACGGCGAGCAATGCCACTGCCCAGTCCAGTCTTGATAACCGGGTAATTGAGCAACTTGAGAAACTGGAATCTGGTTCGTCCCACGAAAAGACTCAAGCAGCTGGTCGGTTGTTGATGGTTGATCCAGATTCTGTCAGCAAAGAAGTACGAAACCGTGCAGCAAGAGCCTTTCGTGCCGAGACCCTGGAATCAAGGCATGGCCCCAGCAAAGAGGCCGTTCAAGGGTTAGTCCATTGGGGAGGGAGTTACAGCACGAAAGTGCTGATTGAATCATTTGAAAAATCAAAGATGCGACTCAGCGATGCTGTAGTTGATGCCTTAGTGGATAGTAATTCCCCGGAAGCTGCTGAAACCTTAGCAACCAAATTGGGTGATTTTTTCAATGGCGACGAGATTGAAGAGGCTCTTAAGCAGATGGGCCCTGTGGCTGAAAAGCCTGTCATTGCAATGGCACAGATAGGTGAAGAGAAACAAGTCCTCAGCGCGATCAATATCCTTGCCGAAATTGGCACCGAGGAGAGTGAAAAGCTACTCAAGAAAGTCCAGCGAAGAGGTCAGGCGCAATATCGGGGACCTGCACAAGTAGCACTCACTCGTATCCAAAGCCGTATGAACAGCTCTGGCTCATCGACAAGCGAAGTGGAATACGATAGTGATGATCCTTTTGCTGAGCCTATCACTAAAGGTGGCTCTGGTCTTGGAGGAGACAAAGAGGGCGATTGGTCACAGGTTATTGAAATCTTAGTTAATGCTCCCAATCCAGGAAGCTTCCAACTGGATCCCGTGCCCTCAGGGGTTAAGTCACCCAGTCGTTGTAAAGCCGCCAAACTTGCGGCCTACCCAGGGGGCATGAGTGGCCAACTATCTACCATTACTTACGCACACAAAAAACCAGAGAGAGTTTCTATACTCACAATTGACCCATTCAAAAAAACTCCCGCCATGGTTCAGCTAATTGATGTGAATCGAGGCCGTGCGTTAAATCCTGTCCCCATCGGAGCAGACACCCAAAAGGCAGATCTATCGCCGGATGGAAAGCGAATTGTTGCTGTAGCCGAAGAAGATAAAGCTGTACGTATTGACATTTACGAATTAACCCCCAAAGAGACTAAGCTGTTAGCTTCTTGGCGAACTTTCACCGATGACAAAATGTGGTCAACGGACATGCAATGGGTGCGTTGGTTGGACGATGAGAGATTTCTTACCCTAAATCGCAAAGGCGATTTAGTTGCTTGGAATATCAATGGTGCCAAAGCAGAACTGCGCTGGAGCGTCGATGGCTGGACGATTCCAACCCTAAGCCCCGGGATGAATCAAATTGCAGTAACAACCGATGAAGGAATCGCCATTTTTGATACCAAGACGGGTGATACGTTGGCATGGTTAAAAGATGGCCCTCGTCGTGGAGGTGCCATCGGCTTTAGCCAAGATGGTTCTAAGTTAGCAGTTGTGACTGGTTCACGAGTCAGAGTCTGGGATCTTAAGAAAGATAAACTGATTCGTGATTTCCACAATAAGTCTTTAGTGCGATGTAATAATGAACAAATGGGATCAATCTCATTTGATGGCACTAATCTAGTTGTTCGAGGATCGAGTGGTGTTGATATTCTTTCCTTGAAAGAACGACGCATTATTCATCGATACACACATAGCTCTCGCAACTACCTCGGATATGATGACTACACTTTCCTGGCTTCAAAATCGGGAAGAGCTTCTGGTCTTTTCCCTAATCAAACAATTGCACCGGATGAGTGGGATCAAGTTGAAGACCCCGATTCGATCCTAGCGGTTAAACCTGGGACTCCCATTTCAGTTGACGTTCGAGTGGGCGGGGGTCTTGATAGTGAAGCCCGCAGCTTTCTAGAGAAAGCAATAGAAGATGCGGGCCTGGTTCTTGATCCCAATGCGTTAACAAGAATTGTTGCCAGAAAAGAATCTAAAAGCGAATCGACTGACTATCGAGTAATTGGTGGGAATCCATTTACTCGTAAAAGTAATGTTGAAACCGTAAATGTGACTACGAATACCTACAAGGTTGAGATGTACGTAGATGGCGAAGTGGCATGGACGTACCAGCGTTCACAAGGAGGAAGTCATTTCCTCCAGGCGAAGAGTGGTGAATCACTTCAAGATGCTTCAAATCGCCAAACGAAAGCTTCGGCAGGCTATTTCCAAGGATTGGAACTTCCTCGATATTTGGTCCATCCCAAACAAGCAGGTCCATTAACAACCTCTCATCTTAGGTACTAGCCAAACATACGCCAAGCAATCACCGCTATTCCAAGTGGGATCAAATACCAAGCGAAGAGATCCAGCTTGCCCTGGCGTACCCAACGTATAAGCAAACTTAAGGCGCCCAACCCGACGGCAAAAGAGACGACAAAGCCGATCAACAGCAAACCAATCGGAGTGCCGGTCGAGCCTTCGTCGAGAATGTCGAGCGTTTCAAGAACACCCGCTCCAAGAATCGCAGGGATTGCAAGCAAGAAGGCAAAGGTCGAAGCACTCTGACGATCCAGCCCCGTCATAAGCCCCGCCGCAATCGTGGAACCACTGCGTGAGATTCCGGGCAAGATGGCAAATGCTTGAGCGATGCCAATTAGCAGCGTGTTGCGCCAATTGAGATCAACATAGTTTGTTTCGCCAGGCTTCTTTCGTGTTGCAAAGATCAGAATGATTGCTGTCACTGGAAACATCAGCCCGGCAAGTAGAACGTTTTCCAGAATCGAGTTGGCCGTGCTTTCTGGGATACCTTTCTTAATTGCCACACCGACAATGGCCGCTGGAACCGTCCCAAGAATTAACATGGGAATCAAACGTCGATCCTCGCCAAACAGTTTGGCAATCTCTTTTCGGTAATAAACCAATACACTTGCTAGCGTTCCTAAGTGCAAAACGATGCTGACTTCAATCAGATCTTTGGTCGGTTCACGGCCAAGCGTTTCGAGAATCGCATTGGCAACAACTAAGTGTCCTGACGAGCTGACCGGTAAAAACTCGGTTAGCCCTTGCACGATCGCAAGTACGAGGATCTCTAGGAATGACATAATGAAAGTCGTGCTGTCGGAAGTCAGGGGGTGAGCGGCTGTTCGTGAACAGGCTATTATGCACGACCGGAGCGGTCGGGGTAGCGTACCCATTCCGCAGATTCCTTTCTTCTCAGCAAGGGGCGTATCGGTTTGCACGTTTATCAGGATGGCATCTACCTTCCCGCAGCCCAGCTATGGGTTGATTGCCGACGTCGCCAACCTCGGTCGTTTGTTTCACACGCCCACGCTGACCACATGGCCCGGCATGAGATGGCCCTCTGTACGCCAGAAACCGCCCAGCTCTATTGGCGCCGGCTCGGTCGTAGGCCGGTGACAGAAATGCCCTTGGGTAAACCAATCGAATATGGCTCGGCCCAGCTAACCGCCCTACCGGCTGGACACTGCCTTGGCTCGGCCATGCTCTTTGCTGAAACGGATGGCGATTCGTTTCTCTATACCGGTGACTTCAAGCTTGGAGCTTCGCTCACCTCGGTCGAAGCCGAACCGCGCCATGCGAAGACATTGATCATGGAATCAACCTTCGGCCGGCCCGATTATCGATTGCCACCAAGAGAGCAAGTCATCGAAGAGCTAGTTGGCTTAGTCCGATCCGCCTTAGATGAAGGAAAAACTCCTGTGGTGCATGGCTACGCCCTCGGCAAAAGCCAAGAAGCGACCAAGATCCTCACCACGCATGGCATCCCGGTTCAACAGCACCGCGAAGTTTGGCGCATCAGCAAGACCTACGAGAAATGCGGCATGAAGCTCTCAACGGGCGATGCGTCTGTTTCGCTCTACGAGGAAAAACCGAAACCTGGCCACGCCGTGGTGACAATTCCTAAGACCATGAAAAGCTACCGCCTTGGCGGACTTGGCGAAACGGTTTCGATTGCCATCACCGGTTGGGCAAAGAACCCGAGCACAAAGTACCGACTTCAAGTCGACCATGCCTTGCCTTTGTCGGACCATGCTGATTTTGATGAACTCATCGAGTTCGCCCGACTAGTGAATCCCGAACGGGTGCTCTGCACTCATGGTCCCCGAGAGTTTGTGGACCATCTCTTGGACGAAGGTTTCAACGCTGAGCCATTGGTTCCTGACAAACAGAAGCGGTTGTTTTGACCAAATGCGTTTGCTGCTTTGGGGTGTGACGACCAAAGGGATAGGATTATATGGTAAGGGTGTATCTTTCCCGGAAAGGGTCGAATTCGAGGAAGCTGTCTAGCAGCAAATGTGGGTCACTCAGTACGCACCAAGCGGACGGTAAGAAAACAGCAGAATTCTTCCTCAGAGAGTCCATCCGAAGTTAGTTCAACTGGGATGGAACACTGTGGTATACTTCAAGGAAAACCTGCAAATTGGATTGCTAGAGGGTATTTACCATTATGCTTGGACACGTTCTTCGAAAAACTTGGCGTTGGTCGCCACTGTTTCTAGTGCTCGGTGTGCTTCTGCTACTATTTGCAGGAGAATGGCAATATGCCTCCTCGGTATATCCAGAGGGTGTCCAAACAATAGACGACCACTTGGCACGTTTCGGCGCTCCAGAGTTCATAACTAACGTGAAGCGAAAAAGTGATCCAAGTATCTATTTTCAGCTGTCTGGCTTTCCAAATAGCAACACACCTCGAATAGCCCTTCCATCGGGAAGACCAGCCTACATTTACGATGCAACTGGTACGCTAGTAGACTGGTGTCGAGACCCAGGGGACACGCCCCAATGGCACAGGACTTGGCGACCTATCTCAAATCCCAGCTCCGACGTCGAGCCGATAATTCAGCAACTTCAAAGTAATGCTGCCTAGCACTTTGCAAGTTCAGTGTAGCCCCTTGTTATGTCGCTATCGGTAGTTAATTCCACCAATTGAACGCAGCATTTCCGACAGTCAGAGGTTGCCAGTATTTTACCTGGTCGCGTTCCGCAGTGTCCAGTAATGCTAGATCAGTGTCAGTGAGCTTACGAATCGGGCTTTCCCGATAATGATGCCTGGGGACGGAGCCTCACCAATAGATAACGCTGAGGATTTTAGCCTTCGGCGTCTGAAACTTTCCGGATAAGGATCAGAAGCGATAGAGTTAAGGTCGAAGGTGACTCACGCGCAGTAGCGTGTAGAGTCCACCGCCTTGTTCCCCATAGGTTTCATCGGGCAAGTCCACGAGGTGATGGGTCTTGGGCAGCGTTGCCGCTACAGATTCATCGTCGGAAAAAAGCTGTGTGACGATGAGATACCCTACTGCTAGAGCGGTGGTCTCGTCGACGCCGCTTGTGACAGTGTTGATCGCCTGGTGTCGGATGCCGTCAAATAGCTGTGGATTGGAAATCACCCACTCCGCAAAAGCATCTTGTCCTTCAAGTTGGCCGAACACCGCGTGGCTCTGAACAAAGTCTTCGGCAACCAGTTGCTTCAGCGCAACGGGATCACGGGTGTCTTCGGCAAGATAAACTCGGTTGAGAAGCTCGTGAATTGCAATCGCGTCCTCTGGCGGGAGCGGAGTAGTTTCTGCGCTTCTGATAACGTGTGGTGGCAGTATTGTTTTCTTTGGTGTCGTCATGATTTTTTTGGAGAACGTAAATAGCTCAGTTGCCGGCTGCCCGCGGAGAACAGGCTCCAAACCGACAAGATCATTATACTCGCTTGCGACACCGGTCAAATGTAGCCGGTGGTTAGGGAGACTCCATGAAGGCAGCGCTGCTATCGGCAATGTTGACACTGATTACGGCTGGCCCATCTAACAGTGATCCATTCTTCTTATATTGAACGCAGACTACCCATCGTGTGGAGATCTTTCGCCCCAATACTCAGGATCGATTGAATCGGGGTAAGTCGCTTCGAGATCCCAATCCCACCCTCGACTGTCCTGCTCGCGCATGAAATCCCGGGCAAGCTGCATGGCCCTTTCAGTAGCGTCTGCTTATGAATTATGGAGAGTCACGCATTGTCTCCCTAACGTCCAAAATCACCCGGTCGCGACGAGAGATTCTCCATTATCAAAAACAACTCGGCTACGCGGCTACGATGCATTGTGTCGTTATGTGCGACGCTTACGTCTTGGCTTGCCAGTCGGCACGTACATCACATCGGGAATTTGATGCACGACCCAGTCGGCGTCTGCGTATTTATCCGTTACCCACGGTTCTGGGTCAAACGGCACTTTAGATGTGGCAAAGTCGTTGCGGCGGAAGCGACGCTCAATTGCGCGAGAGACCTGCAGCCATTCACGCTCCCAGCCTTCAGCGTCTTTGACGTATTGATACGCTTGGTAGAAATACGGGTCGTTCTCCCAGTAGAGCCACAATGCTGTACCCGCATCGCAGTAATCGCTTTTTAGAATCCGCTGCAGCGGGGCAATGCCTCTGTCGCAATTCCAGATCGCCGCAAACAGATGAAACTCCAAAGGTTCTTCGCAATCACGCAGGAACTGAGTCCGCAGGCGATTCCATTTCCGGGATTCACGCTCGAACGCTTCTTCATCAGCATCATGGAAGTCGCTAACCCAATAATCGCCCGCGACATTTCGGATGAAATCGGCACGTTTCTTGGGCAGTCGGTCTGTTGCGGCGTGTGCCGCGGTCCGAATCATGTGCTGGCGCTGGGATCGACGCTTGAGCGCTTGGTCAGCCAATTCGGCTGGGGTCTTCTTGCGTACTCGCCGTTTCTTTGCCATCTAATGCTCCGATTTGCACATAATGAGAAAGGCTCAGTTGCCGGCCGCCCGCGGAAGCAGACTCCCAACCGACCACTCAATTATCCATCGCGGGTGCAGCCGGTCAACTGCAGCCGGTGGTTAGGCGACTTCATAGCAACTCATGGTCCGCTAGCGCATCTGACCAAAGTACATCTATATTCTCGTTGAAGTATTTCGCCAGATTCACGCGTAATCCATCATTCTCCACGTCATCGGATTCAATCCATTTGACGAAGTTACTAGAATCCTCAGCGCTCATGGGTCTTATTTCGGCGACCGTACAGCAGCCATAGCCGTCAAACGATATTCGGCGAAGGTACACGTGGCCGGTATCGCTGATGTCGAAGTCGGCAAATACGCTGTCACCTTGAAGGCTCAGGCAATAGTGGCAAGGCCTGGTTGGCATTGGTGGAAATGTGCGGATTTCGGTGGGCACGATGATGGCTCGTGAGACTGTCGCCTAACGTCTGGCATAACCGGGCCGCCGCGGTTGATGCTCCACTTCAAAACGCGCTGTCGGCGGCTCCGCGTTCATGCCTTTGTTATCCGAACCCACGATCAATCAACAACGAGGCAACCGTTCTCGTCCAATACGTTCAGTAGGACTCTTGTAAGGTCGACCAAGGCGACCAATTGATGAACGTCTTTTAATACATCGCGAACGGACACATAGAAATTGCCATCATCCTCATCAGCCAATAATTCAACAGTTAAGGCACATCCGACCACAATCTCTGCGACCACAATCTCTGAATTCTGTGTCATGCCTTTCAAGGCCAATACGAAATCGCGATGACCGAAAATCTCGTTGGCAAGTCTTTCGTCGTCTCCATATACAAGGTAGTCCTCACCGAGGGCTGGAATCTTGATTGTCGTTCGCGCTGTCAATCTACTCGTGATTGATCCCAAAAGCCCTTTGAATTGCGGAAGCATTGCAAGTCTTGTTCTGGGATTGAGAGAAATGCCTGGTACAGCTCTGGTGTACTGTCTGCCATCGTCAAGTTCAGTCCCAAGCGTGATGGGGAAACCGCGATGCGAAAGCTTAATTTCGCTGTTGGCAAGCCACTCCCCCTGAACAAACTCAGCACCAAGCTTGCCAGCCGCAGCTGCCCAGACATCGTCAGGGACACCGAGGAGTTTTCTTATCCAGCCCATGTCGCGTTGTGTCTCCTTGTTCTACTCGGATAACGCCTGCCGTAACCGGGCACGAACGGAAGACTTTGATTTCAGTTGCCGCGTGAACGAGTGCTCCGGTTCACGGCTTTGTTATGTGGCTTGGGGGCTCACAAGCTAGCACCAACCGTGTCAGCAAGAAGGAAAATTGTACACGCCAGCAGGATTAACCCAACTGAGGACATGCCAATTATTGGCTCAACGCGCTGTCGATCAATACTGTACCCGAGAAGTATGGCCAGGATGGCGAAACATGCAATGAAAATGCCGTTGAGCATGAGAGCGAAGATGTCAAAATCAGAGTATGCAAGTGTCATACTGCTGGGCGGAATCGGAAGCACAGCGATAATACCGGGGTACGGGGCAGGCGCACTCGTTGCTTTCCAAAGGTCGGCGTAGTACTCGCAAGGCCAGCCGAATACGCGTTCAACATCAGTCGCCTTGTCAAGCCCGACTGATGTGAAGCCAGGGTTTGTCACGAGCGATGTTGCCAACATCACGCCGATGGACAGCACGGCGATTACGGTGATGTATCTGCGAGTCTCAGGTTTCATGCCAAGCGTAACCGGGGAACGGCGTTGCTATTGCCACATAACTTTCAGCATCAACGGGAACGCGCGGGTGACTGTCCACTTGATTCGACCGGTTTCGCGTTCTCCGGTGCATGCGTTGGTTCGTCAGATGTTTTCAGCAGAGTACGGTTCAGGGTTTCAACTCGTTTCTTCGCCTCACTTAGTATAGGCACTTTGAATCGCAATCGTTCGTCGTCAGTAGCTGCCGTCTCGTCAATCCGATAGAGTCTGAATGCAGAGTCGTTGTCGTCGGCGACGTATTGCGTTCCATACCATTGAGGCATGTCCTCACACATCATGATGCGATCCCAAGCCGCTGCTGAAAGCCAAAGAGATCGGTCTTTTTTCTTTGGGGCTATTTGAGCTGACATCCACGCCATGCTGAATGCTAGCCGAATGTCATCAGCGGACTCACCATGCTGGAATACCATCGCGGCGTGATAGTGGTCGGCAGCGGTTCGAATTCTCCCGTTCCGCAACTCAGTGAGGATCTGTTTTCGACGACCAGCATCACGTTTGACCGTCTCTTGGTCAATTGTACCGTTCTTTCTGTCACTCTGATCAGCGTCGAAAAGCTGCTTGAGTAAATTATTGTCGGGAATCGAATTTGGAGTGTCATCCTGCGATATCGCGATCAAGCTGAATATGACGACAATCATTACAGCGGTCCTTCGCATAATCTGCCTCCAAGTCACGTTGTGAGAAATGTCTTGTCTGACGAACGACAAAGGCTCAGTTGCCGGCCGCCCGCGGAAGCAGACTCCAAACCGACAACTTCATTATACTCGCGGGCGTCGCCGGTCAACTGTAGTCGATGGTTAGGCGGCGCGGCTCAGATACCAAGTTCTTCACAGAATCTATCCATCTCGGCATCGATCCGCTCGGCGAGATCTGCCGGCCCGAAGAAGTACATGTCGGGAGCGTCGATATCGTCCATGAAGATACCAACACGAAATGTTGATCGCTGGTTCCCAAGCTGAATCTGAAACTCGAGGGTTTGCTCGTCATCATGTTGCATGCTGTCCGCAAGCGCGACAACGTGATCAATCTCAGCGGGTCCGAACCCGATTTCGATCAGCGACGATATACGCTGTAGAAACGGTCGCACGTTTTCGAGGTCGAAGTTCATCGACGATTCGACTAGGTCATCTGCCATGGGTGCCCCTTATCTGATAACAAGAATTCTACGGCACAAAGCCGCATAGTACCTGACAGGGGATGATATGAAGCATACTTCCGTATATATCACACTCACCACGGCTCCGCTCCACGACGGAACTCCTGTCATGTAAAAAGCTTATCCCCGGATAACCGCCAACGCAAGCAACAGCAAACGTGGCGTAGCGGCGTACAACACTCCACTTTCTGCTGTCACTGCTAGCAAAGGCTTGCCAGTGAGCTACCACCTGTAACGATTATGCCGGCGGCGTCTGCTGTTAGCGATTGCCGGGGGTTCGGTTTTGCTGATTGAAAGCATTTTGGCGTGTCGAATCTAACCCATGTCGTTATGTTCCAGTCGCTGGCTGGGGCAGCGTTAGACCGTTGGCAAAGGAATGCCAAACGCTATCCAACTAGGCAGGGAAACAGCCACGCAGATGACTGTCACGCAAAAAAAGCGAGCCATTCTCTCTTTGTTGTTCCTTTCAGGAACAGCTTTACTGGCTATAGCGATGATCACCGTAGCAGTCACGCTATGGGTGATGGGTGGCTCGACGACTGAGATGGAGATCCATGTCGCTGAAGCTGAAGAGACAGATGTACCAAGCCAGTTGATTTCTCATAGCAAACCACTGGCAAATCAAGTCTCTCGACCAGCCTTGGTTGAGTCAGCCCCGGTTATCTTGGATAACCGCGTTGAACCGACACCATCGCCGGCACCTGCTCAAGATTCACAAGATATTGAATCGCTCGAACTAGCAGGACCACTTCTTCGGCCAGCTACACCGACTCAGGTAGATACTGATCCGGGCATCTATGAACTACCTCCGCTGGTAAACGAGCCCGCTTTCGATTCAACGCAAATCGAAACCGAGTCCAAGCCTAAGCATATTGAATCAGCTGGACACAATCCAATCGATGAAGATCTCTTTCTGCGAAGTACCTCGCTGGAGAAGATCAATGATGAATTGATGCCGGAAGTGAGGGCTGGTTTCTCGCTTGGCCGATCAGGAGCATTGTATGCTGCTCGGGATCAGTTCATTTCGGTGCTACGCCAGGTAGCGGTCGCCAAAGATTCTGAAACACGGAGCGACAAGCATCTCAAGCTTTTGGCAAAAGGTTTACGTGCACTTGATGAAGCAGAGGACTTCTTACCAAAAGGCAATCTCTTAGAAGTGGACATTAAGACAAACCAAATCGCCGCGGCACATAGAACCCCCTTGCTGAATGGTGATATCACACCGATTGAATTGTCGGCCCAGGAAGCGGCTGCCCTGTATGCTCGTCATGCTGCGGTTTTGCTAGGCGAAGCGGTTGCGAACGAACCGGCTGGTTCGATGGCTCTTTACGGACTTGGCAAGACGTTTGCAAGACTTGAAACCCAGTCGAAGGACCCCACGGCTGGCCAAAAGTGCAATGTCATGTATCGAGCTGCTGTCACATCACATCCAGAGAACTATCTCGCTGCGAATGAGCTGGGTGTGAGGCTTGCCAAGAGTGGTCACTACGAATCGGCCCAGTCAATGCTTCGCCATGCTGCCAAGCAGCCATCCAACGCAACGGTCTACGAGAACTTGGCTGCTGTTGAGCAAGCACTCGGCAACCAAGCCGAGGCAACCAAGCTAGCCAACGCAGCACGACGTGTTGCTCAACGAGAGTATGCCAACAACGAGGTTTCCCGCCGACATGGCGTTACTTGGGTTGATCCGAAGGCTTTCCAGTCAGGTAATCCAGCAATTGCTTCCCAGGCTGCTGAAACAGTCAGCCAAAGCCCACCTCAAGCTCAAGCAACTCAGCCTACACCGCAAACGCAAGAACCCCGCAGCGCTTGGCGTCAAGCGGTCGACATGGCCAAGCGAGCAACCAACTGGGATCGCACCGAACCGCAACAAGCAACCGCGACCCCTTCGTATGTCGCAAACCCAGGTTCGGCTGATTCAACCTATTACCGTTAGTCATCACATTCGTAATTAACCATCGCCATTGGTCGAGAAAATAGATCTTATGACTACCCAACGCATTACGAATGTCGCGAGCCTTTTTGTATCCGTAGGGTGCTGCCTTTCTCTGGTCCTTTCGTGCTTACCCGCTGGCGCTGCGCCTCCGCCCATGCAAGTAACTACGGGGGGTAACTCAAGGCCTATCGTGAATCAACTAACTGGCACGGCTGTCGCGATGCATACCGCAACGACTGACCGGTTGCTACCGAGGAAAACAGCTGCTCAGCTTAACCCGGGAGTCACCGGCCTAGGACCTGCTGCACCACATCCGATTTGGGGAGTCGATTCCACTTCGGCAATGGGCCCTTGTGGCAAACGGGGCGAGCCAGGTTGGGATGCCCGCGCTATGATCGACTGGCAACAATACGCCCAGGGTGAATATGTTGGCAATGCTCGAACGGCACATGTTCCTTCGTATCGACTACGAGTCGATGACTCACTGGCGGTTTATTTTCTTCGAACCAGACAGGTCCTGGCACGCCCCTACGAATTACAAGTAGGTGACCGAGTTCGTGTCGAGTCATTGACGGCAGGTAGTTCCACTCCACTCTCAGGCGGTAACGCTCAGCAATCAACTACTGAAGATAGCCTTAATCGCGAAGTGGTTGTCCAGCCAGACGGTATGATAACACTTCCACTCGTCGGACGAGTCCCCAGTGCCGGGCGACAAGTGGAATCGCTTCAAGCTGACTTGGAAGAACGCTTTAAAGCGTACTACAACGTCCCCGCAATCACGGTTACGCCTGTTCAAGTAAATACTCGACTTGAAGACTTGCTCGACACGGTCGATAGCCGAGGTGGCCAGCTTGGTGGTCGGCAGCTAAATGTTGTGATTACTCCTTCAGGAAAGGTTCAGTTGCCTGGGCTAGGTAGCGTCTACCTGCAAGGCCTCACGCTGGCCGAAGCGAAATCCGAAATTGATGCGAGATATGCATCGACCATTCCGGGCGTGCAAGTCACTGCCGACCTTGTCCAACGTGCACCACGTTTTGTCTACGTATTGGGCGAAGTCACCCAGCCAGGTCAGTTCGAGTTGACAGGCCCTACAACAACGATGCAGGCTATCGCCTTGGCGGGTGGCTGGCAAGTTGGTGCCAACTTGCGGCAGGTGATCGTCTTCCGCCGAGGAGAAGATTGGCGATTGATGGCAACGATGCTCGACTTACGAGGAGCACTTTACGGTCGTCGACCTGCTCCGGCTGATGAGATATGGCTTCGTGACTCGGATATCGTTCTGATTCCGAAAACGCCAATTGAAACGGCGGATGAAGTTATCGAACAGGTATTCACCCGGGGACTCTACGCGGCAATCCCGCTTGAGCTGATTTGGGGCCAAGGCTTCACGACCGTTAGTTCGATCATTAGCAACTTCTAGCTTTATAAAGCCTCGCAATCAGCGCAAAAAAAGGCGGCTTGGTCCAACCAAGCCGCCATAACCCCTGGCTTCTTCTGCCGACGCTCCACCCCTTAGCGACGACGTGCTACTAGACCTAGCGATGCAAGACCTAGCAATAAAGCTGATGCTGGTTCGGGTACGATTTCGGTAACCGTTAGGTTGTCGAAGATACCAAAGTTCGCCTGGAAGGGACTTGCAACCGAACCAAATACGTCAGAGTAAAGGAAGTTAACTTGGTCACCCTGACTCGTATCAAAAGGCTCTCGAATAATGGGCGTGCCATCTAGCGAATAGGTGATAATGCCCGGTGTTACGTCAATAGTGAGTGTTGTCCAAGCATTACCCGGCGATCCCTCGAAATCATATTCAGAACCAGGAAAGATCGCCACGTAAGTGTCACCAAAAGACTGGGTAGTGTTTGTGCTGTTTAGATAGGCAGGATCACCTGATGGAGTGCGGTTACCACCTGGTGTTGCACTTCGGTAATCGGAACCAGAGCCACCTTCACCCGTCATTGAAAGGAAGTGACCGGTGCCAGAAATTGGCGAGAAAACAGTGTTTACTGAAGCTCCATCACCGGCTACACCTGCACCTGAGTACTCGGTTGTACCGCTGGTAGCGCCAACGTTCATGTAGATGTCAATAGAAAGCTGATACCAAGCGTAAGGAACTGAAGTGTTGTTCCAAACGGTTGTACTATCCGACGCACCGGCAGTGTCATTTGCGGTGATCTTTACACCAAGGGTGCTGCCACCAGAATTCGGTGCCGATGCAATGCCGTCAGCCGAATAGTCGTAAGCAAAGGCGATCGTGCCGTCTGCACCACCAACTACGGTGTAGTCAGCCGAGGTATCTGTGTCGAAGTCATCTTCGATAAGGCTCGAAGGTGCCAGGGTTACAGCATGAGCTAGAGCAGCTGTAAAAATGCAAACAATAAAGAGGGGTAGAATCAGGGTAGGTCGTCTCATTGGAACAAACTCCAGGGGGTTGCGCACCGCACAGATCACAAACGATGTCATCTGCTTGTTACGCACAAATTGAAAGTTGTCCCGTCCTTCTGCATTTCCCAACTTAGCTGGTTGGGTAAAAATTCCTACTCTTTTCTCCGTGTGGTTTTCTCTCTTAAGCGCAGATATGTGTTACCCGCTTAGTTCTCGACGATTTCAGCATGTTTTTGTGCCAGCAGCTTCTTTTGATAACGTCCCTGAACGATATCAACGACTACTAAAATTGCAATCGTGAAGTAGAACGTGCTCTTTGCCATTGGCTCGACCAAGTGACCAAATAAGTGCAGATGAGCCAAATGGCCCCCTTCGCCAATGAGCATGACACCGACAATGAAAAGGATGAAAAGACCCAGCACCTCATAAAGTCGGTTCTTCTTAAGAAACTCTGAAACCGTATCGGCCAAAACAATCATCATGATTCCGCTGATGACAATCGCAACGGCCATGGTCAGAAAATCATCCGTCAATGCCATTGCCGAAAGAATCGAATCAAATGAGAAGACTAAGTTCATGGCAACAATCGAAGCGATCGCTTTTGCAACTGATGCTGGTTTTTTATCCTCTCCATGATGGAGATCCTCAATCGCCAACATGTGCATGATCTCTTTCAGAGCCGTATAAAGAATGAAAACTCCACCAGCTAAAACAATCAACGAGTGGAGATTGATTTCTCCATGAGCAATCCAGCCAAGGGCTCCTTCTTCATGCAGAGATAAGATAGGTTGTTGAAAAGAATCAATCGCCCTCATGACAACAAACAATAGGATGATTCGGAGTCCAACTGCCAAACCGATGCCCATCTTGCGTACATAGGATTGGCGATCTTCAGCAACACGCTTTGATTCAATCGAAATGTAAAGCAAGTTGTCAAAACCCAAAACTGCTTGAAGCAGGATCAGCATAGCTAAAGTAAACAATCCGCTGATTGTAAGTAGTTCCATGGTCGCAGAGCATTCTTGGAAGGCATATTAAGAGGTAAGCAATTGCCAAAACCATATCGAGAAAAGCGAAGATTCCCAAGGGGAGATTGCGGCGTGAACAGGCGGAGTGCCTGAAAAAAAGACTAACCTTCGTACATCGAGCCCATTCGATGGGTGATGAAACTGAGCATTTTCCGCCAAATTGTTTCTAGCTCGGCTGACCATTCAGGATCAGCGTGGCTGGCCGCATCCACTAGGGAATCGATCCATATCGAATACCATTCGGGTCGCGCATTGTGATGATACTTATCGTGGGTTTGCCCAAGTTCCTTAAGCCTTGCCAACGCTTCAGGCTTTCCACTGATTGCATCACTGGTCACCTGAAGTGACTCGGCAAGCATTCGGACTTGCCGTTCGATTTTTGTGTAACGAAATCTCTCCTTGATTGCCGGATCGGCATTCATGAAATCGACATAGAAGTTGGTCAAGAAACCTTCGACTGCATTACAACGAGTCAAACTGGCAAGAAACAACTCTTTATCAGTCAACGCATCCATGATTGTCCCCGAGGACTAAAAGGAGCTCAATTTGCAATACACCAAGAGTATCGCTAAAACACCCAGTAAGGAAACAGGATCTATCCATCAGTTGTTTCTACACTCTTCATCACACTCGTTGATTATATCGCTCATGAACTCTTACAGAACACCAACTACTGGTCATCCGACTGGCTTTCTTACGACTTCTCTTCTAGGACTCGTTTGTCTACTGGCTTCCGAAACATCTTCGGCAATTACGATTGATCATACGTTCTCACTTACGCTTCGACATTCCAGTGGGATTACCTTTGCAGTTCCCCCTACACTTATTGCTTTGGAGGTAGATGCCCCCGGCGCAGCTGGTGGACCTCTCTATCAAGGACAAACAACAACGGGGACCAACATCCTTTACGAACCAGGTTCAGCTCCGGGAAGTCCGGGAAGTGTAATCTCCGTGAGCTTCTCGCTCGAAGAGACTACTTTCCTACACCAAGAAGGAATCATTCACCGCGATATCGCTGCCCGCAATTTCGTTGTGAATACAGACGAAGGGCCGTATGAAGCAGAAGCGGGCCGATCATTCTTTTTCACCAACAGTGGCCCTGAAGATCTTCGCGGAGTTGGGCCTGTTCGATGGATGTCGCCAGAATCGATTCGTTCAAAGGAATACAGCAGGCCGGTTAGCAGTCCCTTGCTGAGCACCTCCAGCGCCCAATCGGGTTATTGGGAAATGGTTGGCGGAAGCTCATTCTTTGACGTAAGCTACCCCATCCCCGAGCCGAGCAGCTTTCTACTACTCGGGATAGGACTATCGATTGGATTGCTCAAGAAACGCTGCTAGATAACGCCACGTTCTTCCAGCAATTCGATGATTTGCGAAGCACACTCGTCAAAGGAAGCCTCCGAAGTCTTTACGACTAGGTCAGGCGAGGCAGGAGCTTCGTAATCGATTGAAACACCAACCAAGTTGACGATCTCACCGGCGTCTGCCTTGGCATATACGCCTTGCTCGTCGTGTTCACGGCGCCATTCTTCCGGTGCGTCGACATGAACCACAATGAAATTGTCCTTACCGACGACCTCGGCCGCTTTTTGCCGAACCGACTCTTGCGGAGCAACAAAAGCAGCGATGGTGACCAAACCGTTGGCGTTCATCGTCTTGGCGACTTCCGAAGCACGACGAAGATTTTCGCTACGATCGTCCATGCTGAATCCAAGGTCTCGACTCAAACCGCGACGCATGTTTTGGCCATCAATGGTTGCAACGGCTCGGCCCATATCGAAGAGCTTACGCTCCAAGGCATTGGCGATGGGAGTCTTACCTGCTGCTGGTGGACCAGTTAGCAAAATCGTGGCGGGCTTTTGGCCATAACGAGCTGAGCGTTCTTCGGGCGTAACCGGGCTTGTTCGGGCAGCCAAGCCTTCGGCTGCTTCCTTCTCCCATAGGTCTTCGTCCTTGGACGCTTTGCGATCAAGGATCATCCCTGCTGCGACCGTCACGTTCGACACACGGTCAACAACAATAAACGCCCCGGTCCCTTTGTTGCGACGGTAACCGTCTAGAGCAATCGACTCGTTCAGCTGAACTTGGCAGCGGCCAATTTCATTCAAGTTTAGGGTTGGAGCTGGACTTCGGTGCAGTGTGTTAACATCGATCACATAACGAAGTGTACTGATGCGACCGGCGGTTAGCTTCGAGCAATGCTTAATCCAATACTCTTTACCCGGTGTCATCGCTTCCTCTGCCATCCAAACGAGGGTGGCATCAAACTGGTCGCTTACCTCCGGCAAGTTGTCAGGGCGAACGATCATATCACCACGGCTGATGTCAATTTCATCGTCCGTGGTTAGCGTGACAGCAAGCGGCGCAAACGCCTCTTCGATCTCGCCTTCGTAAGTGACAATCGATTTAACCGTGCTGCGTTTCTTTGAAGGGAGGACCATCACTTCGTCCCCCTTCTTAACTTTGCCCGAAGCAATCGTTCCGCAGAATCCGCGGAAATCGAGGTTAGGACGATTCACGTACTGAATCGGCATACGGAAATCGATCAGGTTGCGGTCCGAAGCGATATGGACATTCTCCAGATGGTGCATCAAGGTCGAACCTTCATACCATGGAGAGTTCTCACTTCGCTCAAGCAGGTTGTCCCCATTCAAAGCACTGATCGGAATGAAGTGCTGATCTGGCATGTCCAGACGCGTTGCAAACTCTTGATAGTCTCGTTTGATCTCTTCAAAACGATCTTCCGACCAATCAACCAAGTCCATCTTATTGACGGCAATCAGAACGTGCTTGATGCCAAGCAGGGAAACAATAAACGAGTGTCGCTTCGTCTGCGTCATCACGCCATGACGGGCATCGATCAGAATGATCGCTAAGTCACAAGTCGACGCGCCGGTCGCCATGTTTCGAGTGTATTGTTCGTGACCGGGGCAGTCTGCAATAATGAACTTTCGCTTAGCGGTCGAGAAGTAGCGATACGCCACGTCGATCGTAATGCCTTGCTCACGCTCAGCCTTCAACCCGTCGGTCAACAGCGCCGGGTCAAACCCACCTCCGGTCGTACCATGCGTCGCCGAAGCTTGCTCAATCGCTGCGAGTTGATCCTCGTAGATCATCTTGGATTCATAAAGCAGCATACCGATAAGCGTACTCTTACCATCATCAACCGATCCACATGTCAAGAAGCGCAACAGCTCCTTGTTCTCATGCTGATCCAGGTAAGCATCAATGTCGGTGGCGATTAAGTCAGATTGGTGAGACATAGTAGGGGAATGACAAAGTTGGAATTACGAATGACGAACTGAATAATAAAACTACATAGACATTGCTACAGAATGAGCTTTCGTCATTCTGCATTCGTCATTTCTAAAAGTACCCTTCTTTTTTCTTCTCTTCCATCGAACCTTGTTGGTCGTGGTCGATGACTCGGCCTTGGCGTTCGCTGGTTGTTGTTAGGAGCATTTCTTGGATGATTTCTGGAAGCGTAGTTGCTTCACTTTCAACCGCCCCGGTTAGTGGGTAGCAGCCGAGAGTTCGGAAACGAACCATCTTCTCTTCAATGACATCGCCCTCTTCAATCGGCATGCGGTCATCATTGACATTGATCAAGACACCATCCTTCTCAACAACTGGTCGCTTTGCAGCGAAGTACAGCTCGGGGATTGGGATTTGCTCTAAGTGGATGTATTGCCATACGTCCAGCTCAGTCCAGTTCGAGAGAGGGAAGACACGAATCGATTCCCCTTTATGGACCCTTCCATTGTAAACGTTCCACAACTCGGGGCGTTGGTTCTTTGGATCCCAACGATGGAACTTATCGCGGAACGAATAGACGCGTTCTTTCGCCCGCGACTTTTCTTCGTCCCGGCGTGCACCACCAAACGCGGCATCAAACTGATGTTTGTCGAGCGCTTGCTTCAAGCCTTGCGTCTTCATGATGTCGGTGTGAACCGCGCTACCATGGGTGTAAGGACCGACGCCTTGCTTGACGCCCTCTTCGTTGATGTGGACGATCAGATCCCAGCCAAGCTCTTTGCGGATCAAGTTCTCACGAAACGCGATCATCTCTTTGAACTTCCACGTTGTATCAACGTGCATCAAAGGGAACGGAGGCTTCCCTGGCGAAAAGGCTTTCTCCGCCAACCGGACCATCACGGCCGAGTCTTTACCGACCGAGTAGAGCATGACCGGGTTGTCAAACTCGGCAGCGACTTCGCGGATGATGTGGATACTCTCAGCTTCAAGCTGCTTGAGGTGCGTCAGGTTGTAGGACGTCATCGACGTGCTTCGCAGTTGGGGGCAGGAATCAGGGGAATGGCACCAGGCCAATTGACCCATCAGTATCACAGTCTAAAGCACGCTAGTCTAGGCAACCGAAAGCGGATTCTTGCCAGATTTAACCTGATATTTATTGATCAGCCACCTGCTGATTCATTCGATGCGTTGCCGCTATTGTCGCCTATTGAGTCGGCATCTGCTTTCCGCTCGGTATGCGTGCCCGGGACAATTTTTGGTTCGGGGCTTGAATGATCGATCAATTCAGCCAATTGGTCAGCGTCGATTACCTCATGCTCCAGGAGTGAGGAAGTGATTGCTTCCAAGGCAGGACGACGCGACGAGAGTATGCGACGAGTCTGCTCCAGAGCTTCTTCGATGATCCGCTTGACCTCTTGGTCAATCTCCCGAGCAGTTTGCTCGCTGTGGTGTTGCATCGGCATTCCACTGCCATCACCGAGGAAGTTGGTCGTCCGTTCGCGGTAAGTTACACGACCGAGTCGACTCATACCGTAGTCCATCACCATGCTGCGGGCGACTTCGGTCGCTCGGTCGAGGTCATTGCTAGCACCTGACCCGATGTCATCGAGGATCAGTTCTTCAGCCAATGTACCGCCAAGCATCACCTGAATGCGGCTTTCGAGCTGCGTCTTGGTGATCATATAACGGTCATGTTCGGGCCGCTGTTGCATATAGCCCAAAGCACTCAGGCCCCGAGGAATGATCGAGACTTTATGCACAGGATCCGTGTTTGGCAGCGAATAGGCAACCAAAGCGTGCCCCGCTTCGTGGACAGCTAGGCGTTGCTTCTCTTCGTCGAGAATGATGCGGCTCTTCTTTTCAAGACCGATGCTGGCCCGTTCGACTGCTTCGTAGAACTCTTCTTTGCCGACGACTTCTTTGCCGTTACGGGCAGCAAGTAAGGCGGCTTCGTTAACCATATTGGCAAGGTCGGCACCGACAAAACCGCTGGTGATACCGGCAAGTGCCTTTACGTCAACGTCGGCGTCAACTTTGATTTTCTGCAAGTGAACGTCGAGGATATGCTCACGACCCGATACGTCAGGTCGGTCAACCAACACATGACGGTCGAAACGGCCAGGACGCATGAGTGCTGGGTCAAGTGTTTCGGGGCGGTTGGTTGCCGCCATTACGATAATACCGCTATTGGTGCCAAAGCCATCCATCTCAACCAGCAACGCATTGAGCGTTTGTTCGCGTTCATCGTGGCTACCAACGGCACCATTGCCCCGAGTTTTGCCTAGGGCATCAAGCTCGTCGATAAAGACGATGCAGGGTGCACGTTGTTCAGCTTGTTGGAACATATCGCGGACCCGGGCAGCACCGACGCCGACGAACATCTCAACAAAGTCAGAACCGCTGAGCGAGAAGAACGGTACGCCCGCTTCGCCAGCGACGGCCTTGCTAAGCAAAGTCTTTCCAGTTCCCGGAGGACCGACAAGTAAAACCCCTTTAGGAATGCGGCCACCAAGGCGTTGGTATCGTTCAGGATTCTTCAGGAAGTCGACTACTTCGCGGAGCTCTTCAACCGCTTCTTCAATACCAGCGACATCATCGAACGTAACTTCCAGATCTTCTTGAGCGTAAAGTTTGCCACGGCTGCGGCCGAAGGCCATTGGTGAGCCGGCACCACCGATGCGGCGGATCATGAAGATCGCAATAGCGATGAATAGCCCCATCATGATAAGCGTTGGAATCCACTCCAGCATTGGGTTGGGGCCGCTAGCGCCTTTGTACTCAATGTTGTACTTGTCGAGCATCTCACCCGGCTTAGGCATCGCGGGGTTCCAGTTAACCACAAAGCTAACGGTCTCGGTTTCAGGTGGCTCGACCTGCTCGGTTCCCTCTTCGGTTTCGGTAAGGACCAAAAGTCGATCGACCTTACCGGTTACTGATGTGAATCCAACAACAATCTTATCGAGCTGCGAAAGCTTGTATTGAACTTCTTCGCCGTTCACTTCCCGAGTGATCTCGATGGCGCCATCTTGCTCTTTATCCTGCGGATTGCATTCTTTGGCCAATTGCTCAAAGTCAGACCAGTCGATTGCAATCGAAGATTGACTTTCGCGGAAGGTCATGAAGACAAGCAACAGCAAGCCTAGAGCAATCAAGTACCAAAAGAAGTTGCTTCCCTGGGAAGGCTTCTTGTTGTTCTCGTTGGAGTTTTTGTTTTCTTCGTTTGGTTGATTATCCATAGCTACGCTAATGCGTGATCAAGAATGTAAGTTATCGTTTGCACACCCTCTGGGGGTGTGTATTTATGACTGACGTCTTAGAAGGTGTGTTTCTCTTTCGGGGGGATTATCCCCATGCCTTGAAAACGGCAGTTTCTCTCGTATGGTTCGCTTTAGTGGTCGGATCAGCCTGATTGGCCTCCACCTTGTCCAAAAAACGCCCAAAATCTACAATCCAGGTAGCTGGGCGATTACTTGGAAGGGTAATCCTACCAACATATTACCGCCATGACTGGGGTCAGGTCGGACGGTTTTTGCTGTGGTTGGTTAGGCAAAGCAAATGATCTCGGCCTAAGCCCCCCCGACAGGTATAAACGGTGCAACCGATTCGGGAATGATTGTGCTCTGTTCCCATATGGATGTTCCCATGGGGACAGCCTGCTAGCACCGGATTGCTAGCCACCCATTCGCCCATTCCCCCAACCAACCCTGTTTCATCATGCCAACGCCTGAAGACAACCTTACCTTTGCAGGCTATTCCCCGTCGGGCAAAGCTCGCCGTGTCGCCGTGTTTGGTTCGACCGGAAGCATTGGCCGCAATGCCCTAGAAGTTATTCGTGCAAGCCAAGGAGCTCTGCGACTGACTGCCATCTCGGCCCATAGCCGACTTGGATTGCTGGAAGAACAAGCCCGAGAGTTCAGGCCGCGCTATGTCATTGCCACCGATGAGCAGTCCGCAGCCGAGCATGCATGGCAAGGCCTTCCCAAAGGGACCGAACTACTCGTTGGCAGTGAAGGACTCGAAAAGGTTGCAAAGTCCGAAGAGATCGATGCCGTGCTAGCAGCCATTGTCGGTAGTGCCGGCTTGCAAAGCACACTTGCCGCACTCGAATCTAATAAGCGTGTTGCCCTAGCAAACAAAGAAACCTTGGTCATGGCAGGCCCCTTGGTTCGCAAGATGCTTGATGAGGATATCACCGATGATTGTAATCCTGCTAAATCGGAACGGTTGTTGCCGGTAGACAGTGAACATAGTGCCGTTTTCCAGTCGCTCGGCTGTGGCCGACGAGACGAAGTTGCCCGCATTGTGCTAACCGCCAGCGGCGGCCCCTTCCGCACCTGGCCACAAGAGCAACTGGCCCAGGTAACCGTCGATGAAGCACTTGCTCATCCCACCTGGGAAATGGGCCCAAAGATCACCGTCGATTCAGCCACCATGATGAATAAGGCGCTCGAAGTCATTGAAGCGCGTTGGCTGTTTGATATCCCTGCTGACCAAATCAAAGTGATGATCCATCCCCAGTCGACCATTCATTCGATGGTTGAGTTTGTCGACGGGTCGGTCGTCGCCCAGTTGGGTCCTCCTGACATGAAGCTGCCAATTCAATATGCATTGCAATATCCACATCGTATGCCCGGCGCAGCCCAACGCCTCGATTGGACAGCGGCCCATTCCCTTACTTTTGAGCCAGCCGACTTTGACCGCTTCCCAGCACTCGAACTCGGCTTTGAGTGTGCTCGGGCCGGTGGAACCAGCGGCGCCGTGCTAAATGCGGCCAATGAGGCTGCCGTCCAGTCTTTCCTTGACGGTGAGCTACACTTTACCGAGATTGTTCCGGCATGCCGTAGCATTCTCGAAGCCCATAACTACGAAGCGAACCCAACGCTCGATGATTTGATTGAGCTAGACCGTTGGGCTCGACAAGAGGTCATCACCTGGGTATTTGCCTAAACCTCCAAGAATTGAGCTTCGTAAACGAAACTAACTCATAAGCAGCTTGCGTCAAACGAGATCTTATCAGCACTGCTAAATCCCAAATAACCGACCTATATATGTTCATTGACCTGCCAATCCTGGCTGAAAGTACCAACAGTTTCTTCTCCGAACAATTGCCGTTCATTTGGGCCTGCATCCAAGTTGCGCTAGGTTTGGGATTCATCATCTTTGTTCACGAACTGGGTCACTTTGCTGTCGCCAAATGGTGCGGCGTTCAGTGTGACAAATTCATGGTCGGCTTCGATATCGGCGGGTTGAAGCTCAGCAAGAAGTGGGGCGAAACCGAATACGGCATCGGCATCCTGCCACTTGGCGGTTACGTCAAAATGCTTGGCCAAGAGGACAACGTCGCCAGCATGGCTGAAGAATTGGAACGATCCAAGCAACTGGAAGGCTCGCCTGACGCCAAAGAAGTTACCGGTCCAAACGGCGAGAAGTACTTCGTCCACCGCCGTAGCTACATGGCGAAGAGCGTTCCGCAACGGATGGCAATCATCTCGGCGGGCGTGATCATGAACGTCATCTTTGCGTTTGTCTTTGCCTGGATTGCCTACGGCTATGGCGTGCCAGAAACTCAATGCGTTGTCGGCAACATCTCACCCGGCGGCCCCGCTTGGGAAGCTGGCCTAATGCCAGGCGACCGCTTCGTAAAGATCAATGATGTCGAGAATCCGACCTATAAAGATCTCCAAGAAGCGGTGATGCTCGGCTCGAAAGAGGAACCGATTGTTTGTGAGATCGAGAAAGCCTCTGGCACGACAGAAACGATTGAACTTGAAGCAGACCGTACAGGTCCTATCCCAATGGTTGGAGTACTTCCCTCCAATACCTTGAGGCTTGCTCCTAAGAATTGTCTTGTACCAAACGGAGCCGCGGCCAAATTACCTGCAGCAGATAGCTTCCAGAACAATGATCAAATCATTGCGATCAATGGCAAGAAGATCAGCCAATTTAACGAACTTGTAACCGAATTGATTGCCCACAAAGAGGAAGCAGTTACCTACACCGTACAGCGTGGAGAGCTCGACCCCGACAATGCTCCTGGGCCTTTATTGGATCCGAAAGAAGTTGAAATCACGGTCGATCCGAATCCTATGGAACGGCTGGGAATTGTTCCAACACTTGGCAAAGTAACTACGATTCAAGTCGATTCCCCTGCAGCGGATGCAGGCTTTGCCGAAGGGGACATCCTTGTTTCTGTTAATGGAATTTCGATTGGCTCAGGCGAAGAGGGTCAAGAGAGTTGGGATCCGGTAACCCTTGATGATCGCTTGAGTACCTTTGCGTCCTCAGGCGAATCGGTCACCGTCACCGTCTTGCGTGGTAAAGATCAGGTCGACCTTGAAGTTACCCCTCGGGTTGCAACTTGGCAGTCACTTCGCACCGATCAATTTGCTCTGGATACCTTAGGCGTTGCTTGCAAGTTGCATGCAAAAGTTGATGCCATCGTCGAAGGAAGTCCCGCCTCGGAGGTGGACCTTCAACCTGGCGACGTAATCACTTCCATCTTATTCCAATCAGAAAATAAAGATGATGATGTGGTCAAGGATGCTGATCCAATTGAGCTAACAGAAAAGGAATCTGTCTGGCCAAGCGTTCTTTCAGGTATCCAAAACAAATCTTCTGACTTCAAAGTTGTCATGGACATCAAACGTGGCAAAGAAAACCATACCGTGACACTCACACCAGAGTCCGCTGAAGGATCTTACACGTATCAACGTGGCACGATCATGACTTCGTTAAAACAATTGGATAAAGTAAAGGATCCCGTTCAGCGTATTTCAAAAGCACTCTCAGCAACTGGCCATGAGCTCACCTCTGTCTTCCGCTTTCTCAAGAAGATTGGTGGCGACATTCCCGTTCGTGCATTAGGTGGACCTGTTTCAATCGCCGGTGTTGCAACCAGCGCCGCCTATGATGGCTTTGGTGCCTTCTTGATGATCTTGGTCATGATCTCAGCCAACCTAGCTGTGATTAACTTTTTGCCAATCCCGGTACTCGACGGCGGGCACATGGTCTTCCTCCTTTGGGAAGGAATTACCGGTCGTCCTGCGAATGAGAAGGTCATGATCGCACTGCACATGGTTGGCTTCTTCTTCTTGATTAGCCTCATGCTGTTTGTCTTCGGCCTGGACCTCGGGTTCATCGACCGTGGGCTTTAATAACTGACTCGTCTATTTCGAAGAGAAAACAACAAGCTAGAAGTAGCTAACAAAACCGCTGCGTTTGGTTCAGGAACTGCCGTGCTAAGAGCGGTGGCTGAAAGCGAGGTGCCGTAGTTGGTTACCCAAACATCGTAGTCTAGCGAATCGATGGTTCCGTCGTCATTTGCGTCCGCAGCAAGTCCACTGCCTGATGTGCCAAGGCTGTCCCGCCAGACGGTATAGTCGGCCGCATCAACGGATCCATCGTTGTTGAAGTCACCAAGGAATCGCGTTTCGAAGACGCTTGTTGGATTCCAGAAAATCGTATCAAGGTAAACCTGGGCATCACTCGAACCGGTAATCTGAATCGAATCGAGCGAGATGGTGGGCCCATCAACAACACCATTGCCAACACCGACCCACGCTTGCCAGTCATCATCGCGTTCTAAGAACCATTCGTACTTGCGCCACTGTCCGTCGGCGATGACTTCCTTAAAGATACCCCGTTCGGCTGTCGTAGGATCATCGAGGGCTAACGTTACCTCAAGGCCTGGATCGTCGGTCTTTAGCCAGAAACCAACGGAGCCGATTGCCTCAAATTGCAAGTTGGAAACGCGGGACGCGGCGTTACTCGAACCACCAAAATCACTAAACCGAGTGCCTGAAAGGTGACGCAACAGGAAGTCGCCCCCTTGGCCTTCATCGTAAGTAATGTCAATCAACTGCGAGTGAGAACCCGACTGAGCTTCAGCGCTGGACCGCTCTGCGGTTGAACCTGCCACATTGGTAGTTGTACTGCCAGAGAAATCGGGTGCCCGATTGAAGTAGCCTTCATGCCCATCGAAGGTTGCACCGAATCGATCACTGTAGTTATCAAAGTCGGTTAAGACTTTCTCAGAAAATGAAATGCCGGTCCCTTCGGTTGTCGCGGTTCGCAATTGAATGTCAGCACCATAGAAGTATTTCAAGATATCAACATACGAGATGCTGTTGTCCGATAGGAAGTCGGCACCATTCTGACTCTTCGCACCACGGTTTGGCCAGTTGGGATTGGTTGGGGTTCCTTGAAAACCGAGTGGTGTTCCCGTGTTGAACCCACCCGACAAATCATTCTCGTAGGTATAAGTCACCCATTGCTGAGTGCTGGTTGGATCCGAATCACCTGGGTTAGGAATCGCGCTGGGGTTTGACGGATCGAATGGACCTGTTGGGATTGCCCCAGCGACATAGAAGGCTGCGATCAGAATATCGGAACCTGAGAAGTTCTCAATGTATAGGATCTCTCCTTCGGTCTCAGCGGCAGCCGCTTCGTGGATGGCAAGTGCTCGATTCGGGCCGCCGTAGACTTGGTCAGCCGTACCGTCGAGGATGAACCCTTGAAGATTCATCTTGTAGTAAGCAAACGTCCGGGCAGCGACAGCCTGCGCTTTGAGTGCTTCAAAGCTAGCAAGGCCGTTCTCACTGAATACGACGTTAGGAATGTAGTCTGTCTCGGTATCAACATTCCCCCATCCTGTGACATTGATTGTCGATCGGGCCGTGAATTGAGCATTACACTCAGCACCTAGGATGGTCAGCAGCAACGTCAAACATGGTATTAGTCTGGCGTGCATGGATGATGAAAACATGGTGCGTTATTCCTATTTTAAATCGCGTACTGTTCCAATAAGCGGTGTGGACCGGTCCTGAGCGAATCAACATAGAAAGATTCTCTAACTGCATTCTATGCTAGCAGCCCTAATCGCATAGCAAGATGCGGCGTTCCGTCTTGTTGTGGGTCCAGAAAATAAGTATTTCCTCTTTGCTCAAGCAATGCTCTTCGATTCGCGCCAAGATTTCTCTTGGTCGAGAGAAATTGGACAAGATGACGACCAAAAAAATGACGACATTCACGCACATTAAATCAGCTTACTCCCAGGTTAGGATGCTTAGTCTACTCGCATCTCTTTTCATAGGAGTCAGTTGCGCGCATGGCCAGTACGAATCGCTTCTAGAGCCAACTGGCCAAGTGGAACCGACGCCGGCGCCCGTCACGCCGATACCAAGCAATGCTACAGAACCATTGTTTGCCGCCCCCTACCCGACTACAGCACCGGTCACACTAATCGAACCGGTTGAGCCTTTACCCACGCCAACGGAAGAGCCACCCAAAGCCTCCGATGCCGTGGAGCCGGTTGGTGATTCCATAGTGACGTCGGTCACCGAGGAACTCTCAGTAGAGACAGCCGAACCGGAGCAGGTCGTTCATTGGTATTACCCAACGTATTGGTTTGGGCCAACTCCTTGGGATAGTGGATTTGAGATTGGCCTGAACGGTGCGAGCGGTACGAGTGATTCATTCAGTATGCGAACCGGTGGCTTCATAAAACGCGAAGGGAAAGATTACAAGCTAGATGCCAGCCTTTACTACAACAAAAACCAAAGTGAAGGTGTTGAAGTCCAAAGCAACGCGCTGCTCGACATGCGTTACGATTGGTTATTTGACGATTCGCCGTGGACCTTGTTCATGATGTCCCAAACTTTCTATGACGAATTCCAAGCGTTTGACCTAAACGTCAACGTCAACGCGGGTGTTGGTTACCAGTGGATCGATTCCGAAACGCTTAAAATATCTAGCAGCTTGGGTTCAGGTGCCTCCCGTGAGTTTGGTGGCCCTGATGAAGAGTGGGTCCCGGAAGCGAGCTTCGGACTGAACTACGAACAGTATCTGAGCAAAACAAGAAAACTGTACGCCAAGATGGATTACTTCCCCGAATGGGAAAACTTCAACAACTATCGTATCTTGGCTGACATTGGTTTGGAAATCGAACTCGTTCAACCATCGAACCTAAGTCTCAAGTTCTCAGCCACCGACCGTTACGACAGTCAGCCGGACGGCGTCGATCCGCATAACCTCAACTACTCGGTTCTACTGATCTGGAAGAACTAGAGTGAGTCACTCTGCACGCTTCAAAAGCGCTGCGGACGTTTGACCTGATTTTGCATAGTTAAGCGCCAGAAGTGCCTCACCTGCTGCTGGTCGATGTTCTGAAGAGAGATTCAGTGGGCATTTCTCATCAGGTGATTCATAGTTCAGAGTCGCAGGTACAATTCCTTCCTGCCAAGCAATCAGCGAAATCGCTAATTCAACAGCGCCGCTACCCGATCCGGAGGATCCAATGAAACTAGTAGGTGCGGTTACTGGCGTATCACCAATCACTTCGGCAAGGGCCGTTGCTTCAATCTGATCGAGTTCAAGCTGGCTACTTCCGTGGGCTTTCACCATTGCCAAATCACCTTGCGAGAGTTGGCATTCTGCCATAACCCTGCTAACGGCTTGGTTGATTGATTTCCCTTGGAAACCGTTTTCTAAAACGCATTCACTACGAGTGATTACTTTGCTGACTTCGGCTAAGGGCCGAGCCTCCTTGGCCTCCCCTCGCAAACCGAATCCGCGACGCTCGGCATGTTCTCTTGATTCTAAAACGAAGAATGCTGCGCCTTCGGCGTTGACCCTACCGTCCCGATCAGCATCAAATGGTCGGCAAGCGGCTGCGGGATCCTCCGTCCTTTTGGACAGTTTCTTTGAACCACCCCACAGCAAGTGAGTCAGATCCAAACAAGAACTCGTACCACCCGTGAGCATTACATCGGCTGCACCACGACGAATAGTTTCCGCTGCTTCACCAAGCGCAATGAGGCTCGAAGTATCTCCATGCGAAATCGTGTTGGTCGGCCCACGGGCATCCTTACGAATACCGACATGACAAGCCGCCATGTTGGGAAGGTATTTAAGCATCCAAAGCGGAAACATGCGGCCCATGCCCGCTTCACCCCAGCGGACCAGATCAACTTCGCCTTCTTCACCAAGACTTGCCGACATCGGATCGGCCAATTCATCGATAGGGCAATACTGCAAGCCAGCTGCACTGATGACACCAACTCGCTCAGGGTTGATCTCATATCCATCCAGGTGGGCATTCTCCCAAGCCATCTCACCTGCTGCGAAGGCAAACTGCGTTTCGCGGGACATGACTTTCAAACTCTTGCGAGGTTTGACATGCTCTTTCGGCTCGAAGTTTTCAACAACCCCGCCGAACGGTGCGACCCAACCCACTTCGGCAAGTGAATCGATGGGAACTACACCACTCTGCCGAGCGTCAATGCTTTGCCAAACTTGCTCGACGCCAATTCCGATGGGCGAGATAATGCCCACGCCGGTTATGATGACATCGCTGGGCATAGGATAAGCGTGCTAGCGTGGGGATGAGGGAGATTGCAACTATTTGGGGAGCTTACCTTCCGGTCTGTAATAAGCTTACCCGACAGAAAGTGGCAAGCCAGCTTCAGGCACAAGGAACAACGACCCATTTTGCCCCTCAAATCGTTGTAAACAGCACGAACGGCAGGTTCGGGGTAGCCCAGTACCTGCTAACGCCTAGAATGAGGCCTTTGGCAAGCTTCCTAGAATAAATCAACTTACTTATACCCACGCTGGCCAGACTCGTTTCCATCAGCATTTCATGACGAAATCAATCCCAGACATTGCAATCGACGAAATCGAAGCGCAGATCGTCGATCCGCCAAACCCCTATTCCGGTGCTCTGTTGGCATGGATTTTCCCTGGTGCTGGTCACCTTTATCAGGGCCGAACTGCCAAGGGTTTGCTCTTCATGGGATGCTTGGTTCCTTTGTTCTTATACGGCATGATCCTTGGCGGCGGCAAAGTTGCTTTTGCTTCGCCCAAGCCGCTTTATCCTCCCGCAGGGTTTATCGTCGATCGTTGGCAGTTCGTTTGCCAAAGCGGTATTGGAGCGGTCGCATTGCCAGCCATGGTTCAGCGCGAACGTTTTAACCTTCACCAGGGTCCTCTTCTAACCCACTGGTTTTATCCACCCAGTAGTAGCAATATTGATACAAATGGCAACAAGTTCACCTCGGAAGACTTGAGTGGCAACTTGGTGGAACATGCCTCGCAGCTTGACCAGTGGGCTTCGGAGCTTGGCTTTCTGTTTGAATTGGGAGGAGTCGTGACGGCAATCGCAGGGCTGCTGAATTTGCTGGTGGTCTACGATGCGCTCTCAGGGCCGATGATTGTTGAAGATCCAAGAAAAAAGAAGAAGCAACAAGCGTCCAATCGTGACAACCAATCGACCGAAGACCCGAGCAGCTAGCAGCGAGAACTGAGAATATGTTTATCCCTTTGTTGGCATTGTTGCCGTTGCTTGCCGAGATGAATCGTCTTTGGTACGCCCCGCCGATCATCCTATGCGTGAGTCTGGTCTACGCCGGTACTCGACACGAAGAGATGAAGTCGATTCTCGCTCACGCCCGAGGATTTGGCCTTTGGACGGTCATCTTCATGGTGATTGTCGCCGTGGTCCTAGAAACTTTGGGCTACTTCCAGTAGCCTATAGCAAGCCTTGATGGCCAGCCTGATGGCGGTCGATCAAGATCCCTAAGCACTTGTAGCTCAATTGGATAGAGCACTGGTCTTCGAAACCAGGGGTTGCAGGTTCGAGTCCTGCCAGGTGCGCTCTTTATTTCTAGGGGTTTTTTGAACCTTAGGTCGTTTCTAGTAACTGCGTGGTACAGAATTCTGATCACTTGTCTCCCGCTCAGCGTAAGACTAGTTGCTACGAAAAAAGACTCTGACGGGTAGTAGCACGTCAAAGCCGCTCTTTAACACTCTTGTGTCTAGTACGGCAAGATCAGGTGTATTTTCGATGGTCTATCGTCCCGTGGTTTGCATAAATATCACCAAGCATGGTCAAGTTGCCTGATTCATCAATCAGAGCAGAAGTTCCTAGATTCGGGTTCTTCTGAGATGCGCTAAACCAAGCGTATCGCTGAACGTAGGGAAGCTCATCTAGTGCTGGCAATACATCTCTCATGAACTCGGCGATTTTTTCTGGGTGACGACGGTTCTTTTCTGGTTTCTTAGCTTGCCAATCCCCAACAGCAAACTCGGTGATCCAGAGAGGACGATTAAACATCTTATGCACTTTTTCTAGTCGGCGTAAGAAATGAACGGCACTAGGACCTGAGTAAGAATGAATAGCGATTGCATCTACGCGATAGTCTCGACGATCAACTTCTTTCATGAAATCAATCATCCAATCCCGATCGGGGTGCACACAACCAGGACTGACTAGAGGAACATCAAGTTCCATAAGTTCTGGCCAAACCTCAATAGCTCTTTCGACTGAAATATTCGATTGGCTTTTTTGATCTGGCTCATTAAATCCAAGGACTTGTTTAACTTCGCCTTTAACGACGGAGCCTCGAATCTTGGCGAGCACTACGGCTCGTTTTTCTGTTTTACCTGGTCCCCAAAGCATAGGCATAAATTCGATGCTTTGGTCTAGCTCACTCGGACGATCGGGTCCCCATGAATACATCCATGAGGGATTGAGTAGTTTTATCTTCTCTTGCCAATTTTGACCTTGCTTGGTGGTAAAACAACATCCTCGCTTATTTAGCTTTGTTGCTTCTTTCCCCAATGCAGAAGGTGTCATCGAAATCGCGGCTGCACCAATAGCAAGCTGGGTGAATTGTCGGCGGTTAATCATAATAGCCTCCCGTACCTTGCAGAGATGAAGACGATTGGCAAGAGCATCATAAATGATGATGGTTCAGGTATCGCAGTCGATAGAGTGATCGACGAAGCATTTCCGAAGTTATTCATCCATTCATCGTAGTCAAGTTGATCTACCACGCCATCGCCATTGGGATCAGCAGCGTCGTAAGGCTCAACTGACTGCCCTATCTGATCTCGCCAGACGGTGTAGTCTGCTGCATCTACAAATCCATCCACATTGTAGTCACCTGTGAGAACGACTTGGATACTTCCATCGACGCTGAGAAGCTCAGTATTCCAGCTCAATCCATTAGATAAAGCAGGCAGTGTGATTGAATTAAATTCACCAAGGGTGCTTGCTGCATCGAAGAGGTTAAACGTATCTCCCAATGAAAAATTTTGATCGTTTGAAGATACAAACAATACGGCATCAACGAGTACTAGAGCCCCATCGACTTGTACCGAATCAGCTATTCCGCTTTCACTAATATCCAGTCGAATTTCACTTCCCGTTTCAACACGCAAATCACCTTCAACCAAAAGACGATCAGCAACAGGAGGTAAAGGCGAGGTGATAGCCAAGTAGTTCTGCTGTACTTCCGACAAATCGAATGATTGATTGTTGTAATATCGAGCGATCGCTATTTCACCGTGAAAAGCATTGCCGTTACCACTAGAAAGACCGCTTGCAACGTCGCCAGCAGCGCCGATTCCAGCAAGATTTCCTCCAGCCCAGTCACCAATGGTCTGTCCATTGAGCGTACCAACTTGAGCCCCGTTGATAAACAAACTGACGGTATCATTCCCTGACGCAAGATCGATAACACCAACAGCTTGGTGCCATCCTGTCGAAAGCGTATGGCTAAGATCAATATCACCCGAGTTACCGTCAACGTTAAACGTCAGAGTGTCATTATTAAGAACAAAAGCGATTCCACGATTGGTACCACCTGCTTCGAAAAGAACTTGATCCGTACCCGCGTTCGTATCGTCGACTTTAAATACAATTTCAAATGTTGCATCTTGTTGGCTACGTGGCCCACCGCTTTCAAAGTAGCCATTCAAACCATTAGCAGGCCCACTCCCTGCAATTGAATAAGCAGCCGTTATACCTTGCCAAGCAGGATCCGACACCGAGGTTGGAATTGTGTTGGATGCAAACGCCATAGGTTGAATCGAACCAGCTGTGTTCTCCCACTGATTATCACCAGGAGTATCAGTCGCTGCGTCGTAGTTCAATTGCAAACCGGTGCTAATAGGAAAAACGTTGGGAGGCCCGGAGGAGAAACCTTGGCCCCCCACTTCGATGATCGAACTTCTAAGAGTTAGATTATCGCCAAAGGTTGCGCTATTGCTTTTGCTGATCAGCATTGAGTTTTGCTGGAGGATCAAAGGTCCACTAACATCACCATGAAGCTCCAAGTCAGAGTTAGCCAAGATATAGGTACCACGTCCGTCTTGAGCTGATACTTCCAGAGTCGCGTTTTGATCAACAATGATTCTACCATCACCACTGTAGGGTCCATCTTCTAAGCTCAAAGTTCCTTCCATGTGATGGATGGTCCCTTGGTTGTTTATGGCACGATTAAGCTTGATAGCACCCAATCCGGTTTTGCGTAAAGTTGCTCCAGGACGCACTTTCGTGTAGGCATCGTTGCGATCGGCTAACCCCCAGTCAGTTGATGCCGTAATGGTGTTAATCCCTTCCAGAGCATCAAGAGCCCTCATCGCTTCGGTGATGGCTGGGCCTGTGTTTGTAAGAGTCCCTTCTCGCATATAGACAACATCAGCACCAAGACTAATCCCTTGAAGATCTCTCGTTTCACCCGACTGGATTGTATCCATGTAGACATCGCCAATAGGAGTTGGCATACGGTCGTTGGCTTGATCAAAGATTGCTGCGTCGTCAAACCAATTGTAGTAAGAGTATCTTTCGACATAGCTACGAGACTCA
Organism: Botrimarina sp.; assembly: GCA_965263145.1. Classification (GTDB taxonomy): domain Bacteria; phylum Planctomycetota; class Planctomycetia; order Pirellulales; family Lacipirellulaceae; genus CAYGQU01. The sequence goes on along the minus strand of OZ253585.1, from coordinate 2,580,702 downwards.
AGCTCGGGTAGCACGATCTCTAGGAACTGTGCATTAGCTTGAATCATTTCAGAGGTCAGATTATCACCCTCCCAGTCATGCATAGCGAATTCAGTAATCCAGACAGGTCGATTAAAGGTTGTGTGGTACCACTCAACACGATTTAGGAAGTTATTGGCGGCGCTTACCGCGTTTGGATTGCTTGCTCCATACCAATGAAATGCAATGGAATCGACGCGCATATCATCGTTTGGGTCTGTATTGGCATTGCGAGTTTCTACTACGTTCATAAAGTTAGTAAGCCAGCTAATGCCAGCCGCATCGTCAGAAACTCCAGGGCTTACTAGTTTATGATTCGGCAAGGCAGCTTGAACATCGTACCATTGAGTGAGTGCATCATTGACAGTAACATTAGATTGGTTAGCTCTTTCTGGTTCATTTAAGTAGAGCAGCGTATCAACATCAGAAAAGTTAGCGACGATGTTCAACTTATTCTGCAAGTTGTTAGGAAACTTGATTAGTGGAACAAACTCCGACAAGGTCCCTGCGGCGCTAGGTGGTTTTTCATGCCACCAACGGTAATACCAACTCGCATTGGACGCATTGTGATCACCCGCATCACCTCCTGCCCATCCGAGCTTGGGTGACGCAGCCTCAGCTTGTCCACCAATGAAGGTGAATACAAACAATAATACGTACAGATTTCGAATGCTCATTGGTCGTTATCTACCTACTTATTTAGCCCTTCTCTGAGATTCAGCGAACTTAGTATTAGCCCGCCAAAAGCTGTTGTTAGTACCGAAGAAGGCTCTGGTACCGAGACATAACTCAGGCTCAGTGCAACGCTAGCACCAAAGTTGTTTTTCCAAACTTCGAAATCAGCTGAGGTGACCATGCCGTCACCATTTCCATCAGCCCCTGTACCAAGGGAAACGGGTTGTCCGAGTGAATCTCGCCAAACGGTGTAATCGGCTGCGTTAACAAAGCCATCTCCGTTGTAATCACCAGTGATGGTTACTAGCAACGATACGTCCAAAGTGCCGTATTGGACTTGCCACATCATGCCGGCTGGAAGATTTGGTAAGCTTGTCGTATCAAATTTTCCATTAAGTGCACTCGCTGATGCGATTAGGTATGAATCCCCGACATTAGGTAAGAATCCGCTGGATGCTGACACTGACAAATCACCCTGAAGATTCATGCTGCCTGTTGCAGAAACTTGATCTAAGGCATCAGTTGAAAGAATATCGATTTCTAGCAAGCTACCAGTTTCTAGAGTGAAATCCCCATCAATCGCCAAGAGTATCGCCGGTTGTTCCTCGGTTTCATTAACCTCTTGAAGCAACCATTGATAGTTTTGGTCAACTTCCGTCGCACCAAAGAGAGTATTCCGGTAGTATCGCATTACAGCGATTTCGTTGTGATATGGTTGAGCCGTACCGCTTACCCCTGTGATTGAACTTGCTGCTCCACCTAATCCCATGGGATTACCACCAGCCCAATCATCAATCGTTTGGCCTGAGATGGATCCTACAAGTTGATTATTCAGGTAGAGATTAACCGTATCTCCTCCCGATTGAAGATCGACGACACCGACTGCATGATGCCAACCGGCTGTGATTGGTGTTGTTAGGTCAATGTCTCCAGCATCACCATCAACATTGAACTTCAATGTGTTGTTATTCAATATCATGGCAACACCACGACCAGCTCCTCCTACTTCAAAGAGAACCTGATCATTACCAGCTGATGTATCCGTGACTTGGAATACAACTTCAAATGTGCCATCTTGTCGACTTCTTGGGTTACCTCCTTCGAAATAGTCACTAGGCCCTGAGGCAGTGCCACTGAGAGGGATGTTGTAAGCAGCACTCAAAAAAGGAAAGGTGTCCGTATCAACGGAAGTATATGATGCTGGGCTACTGAAACTAAGGTTACTCGGTGTGTCTGAGGAATCATTCCAGATCGAGTCGCCTGAAATATCCAGGGCTGCATCGAAATTCAAATCAAGGCCTGCTGTCACAATCTCTAAAGGTTCTGAGTTACCACCATTACCAGAAGAAACAACTATGCCAACTTCTCCAACTTGAACCGTAACACCTGAGCGAGCTCTTAGATCACCGCGGAAACTGCCATCAGTGAAAGCAACCTTACCACCCTGAAGATCAACTTCTCCAGTAACTTCAACCCCGCCGCCAAAAGTCACATCTGCTGTGCCAACTTTCGTTATGTTTTTATCAGGGCGAAACTCACGAATTTTCCCGTCGAAGACGAAATTCTGATTGCCATCACCTTGAATGGTTAGGTCATCATAAACGTCAATCGGGGTCTTTACGGAAAAGGTAAATTGACCTGCTACCGCGTCAGTAGCATTGGTATTTATAGCGGGATTGGTACCAGATAAGTCAGCCGTCATCATCAAAGGCAAACCATTAATCGTCGCTGTGTAATTCCCAGCTAATGGAGTTATAGCACTTTCTAAATTTAGTTGATTGGTCATAAAACCAAATCCACCAACCGAAGTGAAATCGTTGGTGGCAGTATAGTCTGCAGATGCCTTGGCACGGAAAGTCATACGGTTGTTGGCATAACCATCTGTCCAATTAGCACTCAGAGGAGCACCAGGGCTATCCCCATCAACCCAAGCATTCGAGCTACTGAATGCAGCATTGGTGACAGCGTCTTCACGGAATCGCAAGTGATCGAATGCATTTGTTGATAATGCAAGATTATCATGACGCGGCTTATCCATCTGGACATGATAGCTCGCCAATAGTTGGTGCATATCATCCACGATAGCTGTATTGGCTGGGTCATTGACGACATTGTTTGATTCATCTAAATCGTTATCTAAGTTATAGAGTTGGTAACCATTGCTCGTTTGGTACATGTACTTCCATGGACCCTTGCGAACAGCTGACTGTCGATTTGTGAATCGACTGATGAAGAGGTCTTCGTGAGCAACGCCAGAGACCTCTCCATTGATATATGGCAATAGGTTAACTCCATCAATCACGTCGTTTGCCGCAAAGCTAGCCCCGCCAGCGCCTTCAAACGCCGTTGGAACTAAGTCAATAGAATGGACCAGATCGGATGAAACAGTACCGTGTGCCGAGAGGTTCACCCCCCCTCCTGCAACGATCATGGGGACACGCATGCCCCCCTCAAACTGACTTCCTTTGCCATTCCGCAAGTCACCGTTGTCACTCGAGTTTGGTCCTGAGTCGCAGCAGTCGCCACCGTTGTCATTAATAAAGAGAATCATGGTATCGTCGGCGATACTGTCGGAAGTATCGCCGTCATTGTTTGGATCCTCAATCGCATCAAGAATCTTCCCTACGTTGCGGTCCATTGAGTACTGCATCGCTGCATAGAGCCGACGGTTCCCAGTAAAGCTAGGCTCATTTAGTGAATCGATAAACTGTAAGTCACTCGCTGTAGCCTGCATCGGAGTATGAGGTGCAGTAAAAGACGTATACAAGAAGAATGGATCTGGATCATTTGCCGCTTTGTCGCGTATGTAATCAACGGATTGATCTCCGAATACATCGGTAACATATTGTCCTGTATAAGAACCTTCGACGACCGTGTTGGAGCTAATCGTTCCAGCCCCGTCTGAGATAGTCTTTCGAAGCGTTTGACTGCCAGTCGCACCATCGACAAAGTAGCCACGGGATCCTGCCCACATGCCTTCAAAATGTTCAACTCCTTGGTTCTCAGGACGATTACCCAATAAGCCGCCACCATTAGCATGCTCTCCCAGATGCCACTTACCAACAGCTGCTGTGTCGTAGCCAGCCGTCTGCATCCATTCCCAAATTGTGGTAATGGAAGTCGGCAATCCTTGAACGGTCGATGCTGTGTTAATCGATGATGTAGATGCCGATATGTTTGCAGCATAGCCAAACCGTGTTCCATACTGTCCGCTGGTGATCATCGCACGCGATGGAGAACACACACTCCCTGTATATGCGTTGGTGTATGTAACCCCCATCGATGCTAAGCGATCCATTTGTGGTGTTGGAACAATACCACTATTGCCAGGATCAGCTGCTGAGGTTGCGTTACGCATAAACCCATAGTCAGCCCAACCCGCATCATCGCTGATGATAAGGACCACATTCTTCTGCTGTGCACTACAAAAAGGCACAGCTAGTATGAGCATAAGCGCAGTAGTAGCCTGAAATTTAAACATTCGTTCTCCAATGACTGACCTCTACGCATCATGCATAGAGATCAGAAAACACATTTTGCTATTCAAAGCTGCGAATCTAGTAACTGCTTGGATAAATCAATGTTTACGAGCTCTCAGCCCAAACAAGCTTCCAACGACAAATAACAAGCTCGTAGAGGGCTCAGGAACAGCGGTTGATAATGAAAGAAGAGGCGATGTGATTGCGTTGTATCGATTACTCACTTCAGTCGCATCCCACGCTTCATTGGCATATTCAAAAATGGCAATCTGACCTTCAAATGCAAGCTCAATAGAAGTGTCAGTGTCACCCGAGATCGGACCGCCTGCTGCAAGGTTACCTGCTTCAATACCAAGACCCGATTGGTTGCCACCTGCCCAACGATTAATATCCGTTGTGGCACCCGAGTTTGATCCGACAAGAACACCGTCGACGTATAACTCAATAAAGTCATCAGGCGAGGCTGCACTAGCAGAGAAGGTGTTATTAATCACTGCCACAACTTGTGTCCAGTCAGTATCAGTCAAAGTTGTTGAGAGCGTCTGCTCATTGCCGTTGAATTGACCGTTCACATAGAACGAAAGCTCATCACCATCCAAAGAAATATAACTACCTGTCCCGGTACCACCCACTTCGTAGATTATTTGCTCACCACCAGTGAGGCTGTCTGGTTTGAACCAGACCTCAAACGAAGCATCTTGACGGCTTGCTTGAAGGCCATTGATTTGGGTTTCGAAGACATTCGCCTCACCACGGGCACCTGTCACATAAGCTTTGGTAATTCCAGGAAAGGAAGGGTCATTTACATCAACTTGATGAGTGTTTTTGTAGTTCGAGGACCAAAAGGTTCCATCTTGGGAATTGATAACACCACTATTGCTTGGATCACGACTTCCAAATTGGAATGTAGCATCAGCATCTCCTGCGACATTGTCACGCCAAACGGTGTAGTCAGCAGCATCAGCCGTACCATCGCCGTTGTAATCCCCTCCTACAGCGGTTTGGAAATTGTAAACCTCCTGTGAAGGAGCAACCGTATCCCAACGAATGTTACCTGGGGTATCCAAGGAAGCATCCAAACGGTGAGGGAGTGCTGGTGGAGGTGGTGGATCAAAGGCTACGGGAGTTCCTGCTAGCGTAGCAGCAAAGGAGTTATTGGTTCCCGTAATCGCAGTTCCGTCGAGATTAACACGACTAGCTCTTCTTGCTGCTCCAGGAGTATTCACCTTCACACGCATTGTATTTGTGCTTTGCATATGAAAAGCCAAACCAGTGCTTGCGGAAGTAAAATTAATTGGAGAATCAAAAACGACGTAATACTCATCCGTCTGATTAGCGACACCATCGAGACCATAATTACTAAAAGTAGCCGATGCCGTCCCAATGACCGATTCACCTGTCTGGGTACCAAAGTCGTATCCATCAAAAGCATCAGGATCAGCACCGCTACCAAGATCAAAGAAAGTGAATGTCCAATCACCATTCTGAGTGGCATTAGTACCTGCTCCAGTGTTGGAATGAATAGGAAGAGCAAGTCCGGTGATTGATACCGGGGTGCCGATATCCCAAAGATTGGCATACTCGGCAACCCATCCGAACGAAGCAGGCGCGGTTTGGATCGCTGCATCACCACCCCCTAAAGCTGCCTCGTCAAAGAGGAAATTAGACCCTAGTTGTAATGGATCATTCCCTTCTTTTACGTACCCCTTAACAAAATCAGCGGCAAGCATATCAGACGTAATCAATACGATTGCGAACAGTGATAAGCCAAACCGTAGCTGGTTTGTGGTGTTCATTTTTGTATTAATCCTAGATGAGAAAAGTAGAAGAGTAGTACTCCAACATGCCACCCCATGCACGCTGGTTCAGCCAAAAACTAAATTCGTCTCTTAGCTAGTGAAGCGGTACCAAGAAACGCCAGTAGAACGATCATGGATGAAGGCTCCGGAACAGGCGCAAAAGAGCCTGAGACACTCAATACTGCGCCATTGTGTACCCCGTTAAATGACTGCTGATCGGATGGTCTTTGCTTGATACGCAACGATTCCCGAAAACCGTTGTCTGTATCGACAACCTGGATCTGAATTCGAATGCGGCTGCCTAAGCCATCAATCGATACGGAGGGATCTGAGTCTAAGTTGACAAAGTATTCACCAGGGCCAACGTAGTTGTAGGAAACCCGTTCCGTTCCAATAACTACATCGTCTGCCGAGTTTGGATTCTGGTCTTGCCCCAAGTAAATGAAGGTTAGATCCAGCTCAACGGCATCGTTCGTATCATTTGGTGCTGTCCCGTTATTGCCTGCAGCAAATCCGAATCCTTGAATCGTCAGAGTTCCGGGTACACCCGGTGGATCGTTTATTAAATTATCACCATCAAAATCCAAATAACGCTGGACGGTCAGCGGCGTTTGGTCGTCGTGTTTGGTGATGTCACTACCACCGGTACGTGCATCATCGAAAAAGATTGTCCCTTCCAGGCTGCTAGTAACATCTCCTTGAGAGATGGTTGCACCCGAGACAAGCGGGGCAAATAACAGACCCGATAGCAGAGAAAAACAGATTAGAAGTCTCATGAGGTCACTCCTGTAGATGTATCATTGAGGCTGATAAAGATGAGAAATGTGAATAGGTAGGGTTCGATTAGATAAGTTGATTTATTTTGACATCAAAGAAAAGTTTGCTTCGTCGTCACCACCAGAGGTGATGTCGACTTTTAGTTCCGAGGGTGATCGATATCGTGCAGGAACACTTTCTTCCGAAACAATTTCCGTTCGATCCGAGTTTTGAGGATCAACCATGCGAGACTCAAAAGTTGAAATGCTTACGACATGGGAACCAACAACAACGCCGCTTTCTCCTGTTGTTAAACGCATCGAGTAGTGACCCTCTTCATTAGTAACTCCTATTGAAGGTGGCCCCACCACAGGATCACTACCGCGTCTCTGTGGCTGATAGTAAACGGTTGCATTCGCAAGCGGTTGATTATCAAGTGTCACAACGCCCTCGACAGGCGCTACTTGGAAATCACCGCCGCATCCTACTAGCGGCAAAACAGCTGTGAGCAATATGAATGTCAAGCAATTGTGTAATCTAAATGTCATCATTAATAACCTCCTCACCAGCAATGGTGCCAAGAGCAAGATAGACATCGTCATCAATCACATCACGGATCGAATGGATCGAGCCATCGCAATAAACAAACTGGATGATTCCACCAGCATGAACCGTTGAAAAAGAGCGGAAGCAGAGCGATGGCTCTCCACCTAAACCTGGCGGAACCTCTCTTGCAGACTTCCGACATTCTTCAGTTGTTGAAGTACGATAGATCGAACTGCGGCCAAGCCCATCTCGAATGAAATGCCCTTTGTTATGATATCGCCAACCCGATGCCCAAACATTGCGTCGGATAGCCCCTTCGCCAGGATGAAACTCACCAACGAGAGCTGACTTTGAAGTACCATCCGTGATTTGGCTTAATCTAGTTGGCGCCATCGAAATCCGTTTGTTCGAAGCCACCAAAGCACCACGATAATCACTATATTCTTTGCGGCCTTGGATTCCGACATTGTTAGCGTTCAGACGATCCCACCAAACGTAACCTCCACCTTGATTGGCAACATCGATTGATCCTGCTACAGCGCGATAAGAACTAGCTGCCCATTCCACTCCATGGGCAAAGAAAGGTTCAATAGCATAGATGTCGTTAGGACAAACATAGATTGAAAGGCTATTCTGGCCAGCCTCACGATTTGTTACGCCCGATGAATTTATCGTATCAGTTAAGTAATTGTTATTGCCACTGAAATCAAATAGATCGTAGGTTTGTTGTTCTTCAATGTAGGGAAGAATTGCTATTCCCCACGACATGCCAACTTCTTGTTTACTTCCCGGTGAATCATCGTCATTAAAAAGATTCTTGCCTTCAACACCTGCTGGCAGGTTACCGTGTACTGATTCATGGCTCAGACATGCTAAACCAATTTGCTTCAATTTGTTTTGACAGTGACTACGGCGCGCTGCTTCACGAGCTGATTGAACGGCCGGCAATAGCATGGCGACAAGGATTCCAATGATGGCAATCACCACCAGCAGCTCAACGAGCGTGAAACCGTGTCGAATTTTTTTGGATTTGAACAAACCCGATATAAGAAAAGGTGTCATAGAGTTTCTCTCTATTTCAGTTGTATCTAAAAGTAATCTCGCTTAGCACTTATTCCTCTACGATATAAAAACCCCATCGGAAACGGTCACCATGGCTTTCGCCATTTGGACCAACTCCGATATAGACAACATCCCCAGCTTTCAATTCACCTAGCGATCCATTAAAAGCCACAAACGAATTTCGATGGCAGACGTGGCGTGAAAGAATGGGACCATCATTTACATGCACGCAAACATCAAGCACACTGTCCAAGTTCCATCTTTTAGACCAAAGCCTTTCAAGCCAGCCTGACTCAATACGATAGGTGCCGTCGCTCGGTACGATATAGGCTGTGATGGAATAACGATCGATCTCATCAGCCATCTGATTGCGTCCCTTACCCGGGTGACCACCTACACGGTGCACGCGGACAAAGCGTCCCACCTCACCATGGATCAAATGCTGAGGTAGTCGGTAACTAGATGATTCAGAGTCCCAAACTAACTCTTGATAAGAAGATGGGTCACCAAACTTACCGTTCATGTTGGTGTAATAACGCCAGGCACCTTCGCGACGTGGTTCGCCATCCATGCCTGCAACCCACTCTTCCCAGCGATCGGCAACAACCCTTGAATTCTTAAGATACTCAACGTCGGGAAGCAAATCAGTCAACCGGCGAGCTTCATAATCATCCCCGTCGGTTACCTTACCCCCAGTGGAAGTAACTCCATCGCCAGCCTTAAGCCTTCGTCCATCTTGTTCTCGGGAATGGAGAACTTCTACTTCTCCTTCGGTAACAACCACGTTTACAACTGGGTCGCTTCCATCATCCCACAAGACATTCACAGCAAACTCAGTGCCATGATCAACAACATCAATACCAGGCGTATCAACACGAAAACCGGATGCCCAAGGTGGGGCATAAGCGGCAAGCTTTCCACCAATGAGAGTGGCATGATTGTTACCATTGGGAACAAGCATAGCAGGACCTTCAAGCAAAACGATTGCCCCCTGCCTAAACTCAACCTCAACTAATCCTTTCTCGAAGGAGATTTTTTCTCCATTCGTAACGTAGTCGGCTTGCTGGAACGATTCGGCTCCAGGATCCCAGGTAACTCCATCAACTCGATTTATTTTTGCAACCGAATTTGGCCATGAAGTAGGGATTGAATTCGAATCAACGAGAGCAACCTTGCTGCTTGACGAATTGAAGAAAGAAGCGGGGAAGAAAGCGAGAAGCAACGTGGCAGCCAAAGCCAAAGTAGCGACGATATTCAGCTGATTGATAAACAATCTTTTTGATTGCAAGGCTGGCTTAACTTCTACCTGCTTTCCAGCTTGTGGTTGGGTTTCTTGCCGTACCAAATAGTCATCAAACTTTTGGCGTACTCGGGAGACCCGCACACGATTATTGATATCTACATGCATCGATAGATAGTCGAGATACTCACTCCGGGCTTTCTCTGAGTTCCGTAGCAAATCATTCAGCTCTTGCCTTTGAGATTCGCTGAGATTTTGCTGGCAAGCTAAATCGAAAATGCTTAACTCTTTATCTTGTTTATTATCACTCATGAGAGCCCCTCACTCTTCATGTTCATTTCTATGCAGCGGTATAAAGCTTTTCTTATTCGAGCCAGCGAGTTATAGAGCCCTGATACTGATCGACCCATCTCTTGGGCTAAATCCTTGATGGTTTGGCCACCACGGTATGCTCCTTCGATCAATCGGCGATCTTTATCGGAAAGCTTGTTCATGCATTTACTCAAAGTTCGTCTCCGAGCATTCCGAAGCTCGATATCTTGTTCTTGCTGTGAAACCACAAGCATGTCGATCACATCGTCATCCAACGCAGACATCGTTCGCTTAGCCATCGAGTTCAAGGCTTTGTAACGAGCGATTTTGCACCCCCATGCAACAAAGCTTGAGCCTGGTTCAAAATCAGAGAACTTCTGCCACATAGTGATGACCGTCTGTTGAAGCAGATCTTCTGAGTCATGGACGTTGTGCGTAATGGCACACAGGAAGCCCATTAACTGCGCCTCATGCTCAGCAAGGAGCGCAAGAAACTGCTCTCTTTGATCTGCTTTGCTCAACGAAGTTCGCCCGAAAGTGCCTACGAACGAGGCGTTTATTTGGTAGTGAAAAGTCTTCTCATCTATATATTTGTGAGGTTCAAACTATTTCACTCTACTATTGGAGAAATTGGGCCTAATTTTCTGAAATAGACATAAAGCCGCTCAGGATAATCGTTTCTTGACCGACTTTTGTGGCTTGAAAGGAACCATATCGCTCCATTTCATGGCAAGCTGAGAATGACCACGAGGATAGATCACCAGTGAACGAATCGGCTAATGTCCAAGTTCATAGGCAATCACTAGGGATCTTCTTCTCTTCAGGGCACACAGCTATCTGACGCATGCCTTGCTTTACATTCCAGGTGTGTTGTTGGCCCACTAGCATAATAAGCTCAGGTCCCAATAAACGGGCTTTTGTTCAAATTGGTAATCTAGCTAGATGTTGCTATACTCTTCGGCAGCTGCACTACCGTTTTTCAGAGTTGTAATGAAACTTGAGGCCTATCAATTTTGGGCGTTACTCAGGCAATGAAAGATCTCTCTACACCTAACGAAGTAGCATATTCAGAGAGGAAGCTCGGGTTCTCATTAGTTGAACTCTTAGTGGTTATAGCAATCATTGGAGTTCTTATTGCTTTGCTATTGCCAGCAGTTCAAGCAGCCCGAGAAGCTTCAAGAAACACCAGTTGCAAGAACCAGTTAAAACAAATTGGTGTAGGACTCCTTACCTTCCATGATACTGCCAAAGAATTTCCCCAAGGTGGCTGGGGACGTGCTTGGGTGCCTGTTTCAGGAAGAGGAGTTGGCAAGGATCAACCTGGTAGTTGGATTTATAGAATCCTACCAAACCTTGAAGAGGGGTCTATCAAAGACGCATACCAATCAGAGTCTAGGATAAGCACAGTAAATGCTGTCAATCGATTGCTCGGGACCTCGATCTCTATCTTGAACTGTCCAAGTCGCCGGACATCGCAAGTTTGGAAGGTTGGTACCCGATCCTATCAAACGGCCCCTAGACCCGTTGGATCACCAAATTCGGTTGCAAAAACTGACTACGCAATCAACTCTGGGACTTCCCATGCCTTTCGTCGTTTAGGTCCCTCAAACCTAGCCGAAGGATATACAGGGACCTATTGGGATAGCATTACTGACAACCATGATTTCACGGGTATCTCTCACTTGCACCGGTCCGTGAGCTTGAAAAAAATCACGGATGGAACCAGCAAGACCTTCTTAGTCGGAGAAAAGTATCTACCTCTTCAAGATTCTCTGACGGGTCTTTCGGCTGGTGATGACAACAACATGTACTCGGGCTATGCCCTGGATAATCATCGATTTGCTGCCTCTAGACCCGTTGGTCCACCCGGGGCTTCTGCTGCATCTATTTCATTCTATAGGCCTGCCAGAGATGGGACATTTTCAAGTAGTCCTACCGATAGATTTAGCTTCGGCAGTGCTCATCCCGGTGGCCTGAATATGCTTTACTGCGATGGGTCAGTAAGAAAACTGGTTTACGAGATTGATGATTTCTCTTGGTATACAGGTGCAAACAGGCAAGACGGCGAATCTTTGTTGCAATAAATCATATCGTGTCAGAAAAAAATTGCATATCAGACCTGAAATTGGTACTATTTGCCTAATTACCTAGATTAAATACTTATCGATCCCAATCTCTGCTTCCCACGCCTAATGAAGAATTATTGTTCTTGCTGATTGTTCTAGAACGTATCTCTGCTCTCAATCCGAGCATCTTCATCTCTTTGCCCCCCTGGAAGCATCACCATGCGCTTAACGATTACGTCCTTGTTATTTTCCCTTTTGTTTTTTCAAGCTCAGCATTGTCTTGCAGTTCATATCGGAGTTAATGATCTTTCTGCCAACACAACAGCAGAAATCGCAATCTCTTCAGGAGAAGCTTCTCTATTGGAGCTGCAAATCATCAATGATGGTCCTTCCAATAAAATACTATCACTTGGCCAAGCGAACTTATTGTTGATTCCAGTAGGAACAACAGAGGGTCTACCGACTCTGACAACTTCAGCCTCTGACACGCCTCTCTTTTCAGGACCACTTCTAATCGTTCCTAATAGTGATGGCTCTCTTAACGTTCAGAGCGGCCCCCTAGCACCTCCCTTCGAGCAACCCTTAGATAATGGAGAGCGAGGCACTTTGGTTGACCTTTCTATCGCAACTACAATGTCTACGGAGGGTACCTTTCAACTAATTGCATACGATCTAAACCCCGGAGATTTCAACCTATCAAGTCATTGGTTTGAGTCAGGCATTGGCTTCCAGGCTTTTTTGAATTCCAACAGGAACGGAAATAATCAGATAGTGTTGGCAACTATCACGGTAACAAACGTACCAGAACCAAACTGCTGCTTAATGCTAAGTGCATGCACAATTTTGCTCACTTCATGCAAGAAACGAAATAGACAAACACTAATTCAACACTAAAGCTATACAAACATAAAACTGATAGTTTAAGCTGCTTATCTTGGCCTATTCCCCCCTGTCTGCGCATTCGACCTTCTCTTTTGAGCTCACATACCAACAATAGAAATTATAGAAGAGTGAAATTGCGGTAATTCCGAAAGGGCTTTTTTTAGTATGTCATCAAGTCATAAACGAAACCGAGGTGAGGTCATCAACAAGACCTCTGCCAACTTAGATACGTTCAAGACTTTGATGCAAGATTTGAAGGATGGGTCCGAAGAAGCTGCTTGGATAATTACCGAGCAATATTCGGGTCATATTCAAAGAGCAGTACGAAAAAGATTGCCGAGAGAAATTCGAAGTAAAGTAGATTCGGTCGATATTGTGAATTCGATTTGGGGATCTTTTCTACTCAAAAGGACAAAGTTTTTGAGTATTGATGAACCCGCTCAACTGGTCGCACTGTTAACTAAAATTGTTGCCAACCGAGTAATTGACGAGCACCGCAAATATACGGTTTGCGCTTCAAGAGATATTCGATCTGAAGCAGGCTCCTATGATGAAAAAAGTCTTCAACAAGATTGTGCCAACCATATTATTGCGGGAAACGGGGCATTGGGTGGTAGAGAAGACTCTCCTAGTCAGATCGCAATCTCCCGTGAAAAGTGGGTTGCACTTAAATCAAATCTTAGCCAACGCGATCAGCAGATTGTCTCTCTAAGGATTAGCGGGCTAAATTACAAGCAAATTGCTGAGCAGATGGAAGATGTGAGTGCACGAAGCGCTAGAAGAGTATTGGCTGACGTAACAAAAGCGCTATTACAATGACTGACAGGCCAAGTACAACCAATCGCTTATTAGACTCTACGTTTAATGATGCAAACCTTTCAAGATACTCGTCTTCAGCAAAAAAACTTCTTGAGCGTTGGGAGTCTGGAAATGAAGCGGATTTAGCTATGGCTGTCTCTAGCGAACCTTCCCTGATTGAAGATCGCTCCGTTTTTCTAGATTTAGTCCAAGCTGAATATCGCAGTAAGAAATCGGCAACCTCATCTCACACACCAGAGGGATTTTGCAAAAGATTCTCAAACCTAGTTCCTGAAGATCTTGCACACTCGATTTATCGACTTGTTGAAGTCGAGCAGTATCTAACTGATAATCCTGATCTTTTCCAACTGTATGGAGAGCAGGATTGGCCGTCTGAAGAAGACTATTTCGGAGATTTCATTCTCAAAAAAGAGATAGGCCGGGGAGCTTCTGCTCGTGTCTACTTAGCTGAACAAGTATCACTGGATTACCGAAAAGTCGTTGTCAAAGTAATGCAATTCTCTTTGGATGAGGCTTCCATTGCGGCAAAACTTTCTCACGAAAATGTAGTTACCATCTTCTCAACGGGACTGGATTCTGAAACCGGTTTAACGTGGATATGCATGCCTTACTTAGGCGACAAAACTATCCAAATGGCCATCAAGGAATCGTTCGAATCTGGCAAACCAAATCGAGCCACTCAGTTTATAAAATCCTCAAATGAACGCAGTAATAAAATACTGACGAATCAAACCTATCAAGATTGTGTTATCAATCTTGCCAAGGGAATTGCTCTTGGCGTTTCATACATTCATTCTCAGAACATCTACCATGGTGACTTAAAACCGAGCAATATATTGCTAACGGATACGGGCACCCCAATCTTGATTGATTTCAATCTATCCCACTCTCACAATTTTTCATCAAAGCATGTTGGTGGCACACTGCCCTACATGGCGCCCGAGCAGCTACAAGCAATTGCGCAGAATCTGCAAGAAGACTTTTCGACTACGATCAAAACCGAAGTATTTGCTTATGGGGTGATTCTGTTTGAAATGCTTACTGGCAGGCACCCCTACTGCAACTTCACAGAACCATCAAACAGACAGCGGTCAGCAAAATCTATTCTAGAATTGCTTTCTGTCAGAAATGATTGGAAACCCCAACTTGCCAAGTACGATCCTGTGCTGCGGACACTTGTTTTGAGCTGCTTGTCAGTCGATCCTCAAGATCGGCCAAGCTCTTTTAATGAGATCATCGGTACGATTGAAAAACTACATTCGCCATTTTCAATAGCATCGCGATACGTCAGAAGAAAGCCCGTAACCACTGTAGCAGCTATGACTGGAGTACTCTTATTAGCAAGCAGCTGCATCGCGTATTTCCCCTCGGCATGGGATTATGTGACTGTTAAGCGTGCCGATTGGATGATTGCCTCGGGCGAGGACCGTGATGCCACCAAACTCTTAGGCCCTTATGTTGAAGACCATCCTGAAGACTTAAGAGCCTTACGTAGGCTTGCAAATTCATTAATCAACGCAGGAAAGCCAGAGCCGGCGATTGACTATTTTTTGCAGGCTTGGCGATTAAGCAGAGATCCTCTCGACATTTCCATGTCTAGTTATAGTTTTAACCTTAAAGATGGTCTAAGTAGTCCTGGAGCAGGCTATCGCATGGCAAATGAAGTAGATGGATTTTTCAACGTTGCTGTCAACCATAATTATGCAAGACGGATTTTTGGTGGGATAATAAAGGGAGAAGGAAATCGCCATTTAAGCTTAGAGATGGAAAAACTACTTGTTGAAGCCCATCGTGCTGCCCCAAATAATCAAAAAATTAAAATGCTTATGATGAAACAAGCATTATTCAATAATAACTACGGACAAGATCTCCCCCAATCTTACACCGTCCCTATGATTCTGTTCGAACCAGAAAAAGCATGCCGACGTTGCTGCACTTTAACGCTTGAGTTTTTATCATTAGTTGAAAAAGATGAGAAAGAGCAATTGCGCATTGGATTTCCCTACTTAAAACAACTTGTTGCGATACAAGGGCTAGAAGAAGCTGAGTCGTTTGATGGAAAGCGATTAATTGATCCATATCGCAATTTAAAAGAGTTTGCAAAATTATCCTCTATAGAACGAATCGAAGAACCACCCGCACCTAAGTCTTTTCTCCATCCGCTCGATTGGTGCTCTAAGGAAGAAAAGTCGGCCTATCTAGAAGGTCTTATTTGGAAAGAACAAATTTCTGACTAATCTTTTTTAACATTAGATGTCTTTCTAGAGAATCTCTCTAGAAAATTGAGAATTTTTTGGCCGCTTCTGGCTGCGCCCTCGACTAGAGCTGGGAGGGGTGACGCACTTATGGCACCGCGTCCCCCTAGTTTCCTGCATGTCTAGGGAGTACATAATGCCTCTAAAGTCCTTATATAGAAGCAGATTTGGTAGCCGACTCAGTAATATTGAACGGCTAGAAGATAGGATAGTTCTTTCGGTATCACTGCCGACGGTGAGTAGCATTTCACTAGCAAGTACCGAATGGTCAACTGCTTTTTATGACCATATTGGGTCAGATGGATATACCATCCCCGTCGGCTCTTCTGAGCAAGAAGATACGCTTTCTTGGAATAATCTCGATCAAGTACGCATCGAGTTCAGTGAAGATGTCTATGTCGATTCCGAAGATCTTTCGATCAGCGGAATTAACAATGTTGACTATGGCATACTTGATTTCTCCTACACCCCAGAAGACGCCACAGCTGTTTGGACTCTTAGCTCACCTTTGGAGGCTGATCGTCTGATGCTAGACCTTGATGCCGATGGAGTAGATCCCATAACTGATTTGGATGGTAACCTCCTTGATGGAGAGTGGGTGAATTCATCAAGTACTATGAGTGGCAACGGTACCGCGGGTGGTGATTTTGAATTTCTATTTAATGTGCTTCCAGGAGATACTCTAGATATTGATCTTCTCAATTACAATAATCTGTTGACGATCTACAACCATGTTGGTGAAGATACTACAGACACAACCTACGAAGCCAGCTCTGATGTCGATGGTGATGGAACGATAGAAACCAGCGACTGGCAGGAAGTGCAAAACAACCTATTGGAGACCCTACCAACAGGCGATCCTGAAGGAGTCTCTAATGACGCTCCAACTTCCACAGGTTTTGATGCTGTTGAAATTACAGATGATGCCATCGACCATGCTATTTCTCTGTACTCTGTATTCGAAGACGCTGAGGACACTGACGCCCAACTCACTTACACTGTTGTAAGCAATGACGACCCCTCTCTTTTTGATTCCGTATCGATCAATTCGACTACGGGAGAATTGATTCTCAATACGGCATCTAACGAATCTGGCCGCGCGAATCTTATTATCAAAGCGACTGATCAAGATGGCTTGAGTGTACAGTCCAATCTTATTGTTGACGTTGACCGCCAGAATAACGCTCCTGTTGTATCAAGTGCCACAACAACCGATTTGGGATCAAACCGGTGGATTGTAGAAGGTTGGGCAGAAGACCTCGACAACTTAGTGGAAGATTTGTTCATTGTCTTAGACTTTGAAATGTTTAAACAGCGTGTTTCAATTAGCTCTTCAGGATACTTCTACTTCGAACTCGTATTAGATCCCAACCAAGAAGAGTCGATTGATATCTATATAGCCGATGACGGAACTGGCGCTCAATCTAACTCCATCAATGTGGAGGTTGGATAAGTCATGGTTAGCGAGACAAGAAGTCTTAAAAGTGTTAGCAGTCGTGAAAAAGACAACCGCGTAAAGCGACTATTTTCATTTGCCAATTTGCTTAAGCAAGGAGAGTACCTAAATGCTACCGACATTGCTAAACAGCTTAATGTCAGTAAGAGAACGGTCTTTCGTGATTTACAAACGCTTAGGTCAGCGGGCGTAATCGTACGTTATGACTCGAACGAGAGTACCTATCAAATCAATGATAGTATCTTCCCTTACGAATTACTTCCCAGTCCTGATGATTTGTCGGAGCTCTTATTGCATGCGAATGTCTCGGCACTTCCACTAACTACCCAACGAGGAAAGAGAGTAAGACGAGCCACAGAAGTTCTACTAAAACTCTTGCCGAGCACTCTCAAGGAGCAGCAATGCATGCTGATCAATGCCATGAGGCGTATTAAGTCGATTGATGATGATCGTCGTAATGAAATAATGGACATTATCATGCGGGCAATCACGACAGGGAAATGTCTCAATCTTGAAGTTCTGTCATCGAAGACAGATGATACTTCTCCATGGGAATTTCAACCCGATGGTATGGTGTTTGATGAAGGAACTTTCTTGCTAGTTGGGACTCTTGTACACAACGGTTTGTCGTTGAAGGTAAGTATCGATAAGATCATCAAAGTAGAAGTTAGTGAACGTGCAATTTCTAAACCGCAGTTACAAGCCAAAAATAAATGGACAAACCCTGATATCGTGATCAAATAGTTAGCACAACGTGGTTATTAGGTGGTAATTTATTGCTGAGTTGCTTTGTATTGATAGTACCGAAAACTCGAACGAGGGTGGGTTGTTGACTAAGAAACGTTCAGGCTTTTTGTCGCATATATCTATTTCATGACCTAAGTTTCAGTTGTGGGCCAGCTCTAGGTCACCATCCTTTTCTTATTTTCATCTTCGTGAGGTTCATCTGCCTGATCAGACTGCGAGTAACTGTCAGGCCATTATCAATCTGCCTTGATTCCCAGCTGAGATGTATAAGCCTCTGGTAATTAACAGGTGGATTGCGCTCACGTCTTAAACAATCTCTCACCTTCTAGTGAAAACTAATCATGATGTTACTCGCAGAAGACGCTTTATTTAGCAGCAGCCCAAAGAAAGTAAACTCTACCGCAAAATCAATCCTCGTTGTTGATGATGATCCAAACGTGGTCGGTTCGTTAAGTCGTAACTTTCGCAAAAAAGGATTTGAGACTCTCCTTGCTTACCATGGAACTCAAGGTTATTGGTTGGCCTGTACTGAGAAGCCAGATCTTATTCTTGTGGATCTCTGCATGCCTCGTGGCAATGGGGAAAGTGTCATTGAAAGCCTGCGTAGCAATCGGCAAACGTCGCACATCCCGATTATCGTTTTCTCAGGTAAACTCGATTATGGGGTTGAGAATAAGGCTCTCTCTCTAGGTGCTGATGAGTTCCTACGCAAGCCTATGGAATTCGAGAAAATCTATTCTTGTGTCAGAAACTATCTCGGGTAATACGTTCACCCTGGCAAAACAAGCGGAACAAACGCTACCTCCGGTCATCGTGCCACGCTTATCAGGCACAATTTCCTCGGATACATGAGATACTGACCTAGGTTTTTCTAGGCAAACAGGCGTTTCTTTTTTCCGATGTTACGTAGCACTCCGCCGGAATGATTGCTGGCTTGAAGGACAGTAAGATGATTGAAACAGATGCGTTACAGAATCAATTGGATCAAGAGATCGAATTGCGATTGAAAGCAGAGGAAACGCTTTCACTTGTAACCGAAGAGCTAGCTGATGTACGTAAAGAGCTACGCAGTTCGACTGCAGCTTTACGAGAGCAGAGCGAAAGAACCTCTGCTATTTTGGACAATGCCGCCGAAGGTATAGTTACTTTCAACGAAGAAAACACTATTGATTCATTTAATCCTGCTGCTGAAAGAATATTTGGTATCCCAAAAGAAGAAGCCATTGGGCGTAATTATGGTTCACTTTTTAAGAATACCCATGGGCGATCTTGTGACGACTTAGACAATGCTTCGGCACAAAACAATAAGTTCGTCCCAATGGGAATCCGAAACAATGGAGACTTATTTCCTGTTTCGATCTCTTTAAGTAGCGCATTACTTCCTTCGGGGTGGATCAATACGGCCATAATCCGCGATGTTACTCGTCGTATTGAACTTGAAAGACAATTGACTCAAGCCCAAAAACTTGAATCGATTGGCCAATTGGCTGCCGGCATCGCCCATGAAATCAATACTCCAATCCAATATGTTGGTGACAATGCTCGCTTCATTGGAGAGGCTTTTGAAGACCTAACCAAGGTACTAAAGCTCTACGAAGAACTATCTGCTGCGGTAAAGAACACACAACCTACCGTAGAGTTAGCAGCACAAATTGAGAAAACCATTGAAGCCGTTGATCTTGATTTCATAAGTACGGAAGTACCTGAAGCAATCCAACAAACAATCGATGGCGTGGAACGTGTCGTTCATATCGTTCGAGCTATGAAGGATTTTGCACACCCGAGCCAGAGCAGCAAATCACCGATTGATATCAATCGAGCAATCACCAGCACAACTTCAGTATGTCGTAACGAATGGAAATACATAGCCGACCTTGAGCTAGACCTTGATGATAAGCTCCCCATGGTCAGTGTGCATCCAAGTGATCTAAATCAGACGATTTTGAATATCGTGGTCAATGGAGCTCATGCCATTCAAGAGAAGTTGGGAGAACACACCACGGACAAAGGGACAATCACGATCTCATCTCGACAGGATGAGGAGGTAATCGAAATTCGTATTACTGACTCAGGAACGGGAATTCCTGAATCGATACGTCAGAAAATTTATGACCCTTTCTTCACAACGAAAGATGTTGGTCGAGGGACCGGTCAAGGCCTTTCAATCGCCTACAACGCCATCGTCGAGAAGCATGGTGGTGAGTTGATCGTTGAAAGCGAAGAAGGTCAGGGAACTACCTTTATTATACGGCTACCCATCGAAGATTAGTGCACCAATTCCAGAGACCACTTGTATGAAAATTTTGTTTGTCGACGACGAACCCAATGTCCTCAGCGGATTGCGACGCATGCTTCGCAGCTGCCGCAATGAGTGGGATATGGAATTCGCCTGTGGAGGCGAAGAGGCGCTCGAACGCCTTGCTGCCAATGAATTTGACGTAGTCGTTAGCGACATGAAGATGCCTGGTATGGACGGCCTCGAACTGCTTACCGCCGTGCGATACAACTATCCATCCACGGTGCGAATCATCCTTTCTGGACAATCGGATCAAGAACGGGTCATCCGCTCGGTCGGCCCTGCGCATCGATATCTGCACAAACCCTGTGATGCTGAGTATTTAATTTCTGTCGTTAAGAAGTCATTCAAGTTGCAAAATGAACTTGCGGACAATAAGCTTTCTTCGTTAGTCGCAGGCATCGGGTCGTTACCAAGCTTGCCCAAGGTCTATACCGATCTACAAGAAGAAATCTACTCGGAGAACGCCTCGGTAGATCGGATTGGATCACTCGTCAGCCAAGATATGGCCATGTCCGCGAAGATCCTTCAGTTGGTCAACTCGTCGTTCTTTGGCCTTCCCCAAAGAGTTAACGATCCAACACATGCTGTCTCGCTGCTTGGCATCGAGCGCATCAAGCCACTCGTATTGATGGCCGGCGTGTTCTGCCAATTCCAATTGAACACCTTCAAAGCGAGTACTCTGACAAGCCTCACTGAACATAGTCTTCAGGTCGGAATGCTGGCAAAAGAAATCGCCTCCCAAGAAAGCACCTGTGAGCAGGAAGTCGAAGATGCCTACATAGCTGGCATGTTACACGACATTGGCATGCTAGTCTTGATGTCGTATTTGTCCGATGAGTACCAACAAGTGATTGCAACTGCCGAATCTACTGGACGCAAACTTTGGCAAGTTGAACAAGAGGTGCTTGGTACCAATCACGCCATGGTAGGTGCCTACTTACTAAATCTTTGGGGACTTCCCAACCCAATTGTTGAAGCCGTGGCGTGGCATCATCGACCTGAAAGCTGCATTGAAAATCAATTCAGGCCCTTAACGGCGGTGCATGTTGCTAACCAGTTGGTCGCAAAGAAATCACCTTTAGACGCAAATGGCTCCATCGATGCGGTTTGCCTCCCTTATCTAGAACGACTCGGACTAGCTGAGCGTTTATCCGCCTGGCAAGATTGTGTCGTAGCCAACGTAATAGCTGAGGCTTAATGAATATGTGCAAAAGAGTCTTAATCGTTGATGATGATGTTAATCTCCTTAGAGGATTGAAGCGTCAACTACATCGGGAGTTTGAAGCTGATTTCGCAGAAGGTGCTACGCAAGCGCTCGAATTGATCCAGTCCCAGGGGCCTTACGCTGTTGTCGTTTCCGATATGCAAATGCCGGGAATGAATGGGGTTGAGTTCCTACGTCAGGTCAGTCAGCTGAATAAAGAGACCGTGCGTGTCATGCTCACCGGCAATGCCGATCAAGGTACTGCGGTTGATGCGGTCAACGAAGGAAGTATTTTCCGGTTCCTGAACAAGCCATGCGATAAAGATCGTTTAAGCAAAACTCTTCATGCTGCGATTGAACACTACCGCCTCATCACCGCTGAGCGTGAATTAGTTTCTAAGACTCTGACAGGCAGTATCAGCGTCTTAACCGACATCCTTTCGATAGTAAATCCAGTAGCATTCAATCGCTCGTCCCGAATAAAACGATTGATTCAAAAGATTCTTGATCGACTACAGATTGAAGATCGATGGCAATTTGAAATTGCCGCCATGCTTGCACCGGTTGGATACATCACGCTTGATGAAGATCTAATCCAAAAGGTCGTTAATGGCGAAGAGCTATCTTCGGGCGAACAAGAGAGCGTGGATCTTCATCCCCGACTTGCTAGTGAACTGATCGCCAGCATCCCACGCCTAGAAGGCATAGCAGAAATCGTGGGCTTACAAGATTGTCGCTATGATGGCTCAACCTCTGAGTTTAATCAACACGCAGAGGAAGGCATCCCGCTTGGATCTCGCCTGCTAAAGGTAGCTGGTGACTATGATCAGCTTGTCCAAATTGGCCAATCACCAGATGCAGCGCTTGACATCATGATCCATCGAGAGGGATGGTACGATCCCAAACTGCTTTCCACGCTGACTGAGATCATCGAAGACGAGATTGACTTTGTCGAAAAAGAGATCTCATTCGCCGAACTTACAGCTGGTACTTTGCTGGCCGACCATTTAATTGATGAAGAAGGATCGATCTTGCTTAGCAAAGGGCAAGAGGTAAGTGAGACAATGCTCACCCGATTGCAACGATACGCTCAAAGTCGAACGATCCAACA
The DNA here is from genome assembly GCA_965263145.1 of Botrimarina sp. Classification (GTDB taxonomy): domain Bacteria; phylum Planctomycetota; class Planctomycetia; order Pirellulales; family Lacipirellulaceae; genus CAYGQU01. The sequence goes on along the minus strand of OZ253585.1, from coordinate 2,557,976 downwards.
GCCGATCAAAATCACCGTTGCGGTTCAAAAAGAACCTGCCTTTGGTTGAATCGATACAGAATATACAGGGGCAAACCGTGACACCAACCGTCCTACTTGTTGATGATGATAAGAATCTGCTGCAAGGGCTGATGCGTGCTCTGCGCAGCCAGCCTTACACTCTGCTAACAGCCAACAGCGCAGAGGAAGCTGCTTTCTTGCTCAAATCAAATACTATTGATGTTGTGGTCAGCGACGAGTGCATGCCCGGCATGCGTGGTACAGATTACCTTAAATGGGTTGCAAAGAACTTCCCTGAAACCGTGAGAATTCTACTCACGGGGAAACCAAGCCCCGATACGGCCGTCCGAGCGGTCAACCAAGGCCAAGTTTATCGTTTTCTAACCAAGCCATGCCGAGACTGGGATCTTGCGATGGCAATCCACGATGCTCTGGATCTTCGCGAAGCCAGTACTCAAGTAACCGCGAATAGCTAAGCCACACTGCTACTTAGTGTAGTTGGTAACTTTCTTAAGGGTCTTTGCTTAATTTTTCTGCTATTGCAATCTATGTATCGTTAGGTTACGATATATTGATGTCTCAAGCAAAACCCAAGCGGAAACGATCCATCAAGCCCGCGAATCCTGATGCCCTGACTCAAGCTGCCGAGTGCCTCAAGATTCTTGCGCACCCGGTACGACTCCGCATGGTTCAGCTGTTGCTCCATAGTCGGTATACCGTCGGAGAGATTGCCGCCGATTGCGATGTTCCACAAAACGTCGCCTCCGAGCACCTTCGGTTAATGCAACGGTGTGGCTTCTTTTCCAGCACGCGCGAAGGTCGTTGCGTCTATTACGAAATCGCCGAGCCACATTTGCAAGACATTATCAAGTGCGTTGAAAGTCGGTTCTTTTAGATCAGAAAAGATATGAATCATGTCAGCCTACGAAACCATTAGCGTCCAGCAACTGAATGAGCTTCAGAAGAAATCGCCCATCGAAGTGATTGATGTAAGGACCCCAGCCGAGTATCGCGAAGTTCATGTCGATTGGATAAAGAACTTACCGTTAGATTCACTCAGTCCGTCCCATCTTGAAGGTGAAGATCAGGAGGCGCCTCTCTATGTCATGTGCCGTAGCGGTCAACGTGCTTCGATGGCTTGCAAAAAGATCAACGCCGCTGGCAAACGTAATGCAATCGTCGTTGTCGGAGGCATGCTCGCCTGGGAAGAGGCTGGCTTTGATGTACAGCGTGGTAAGAAAGCGATCTCACTCGAGCGGCAAGTTCGAATCGCTGCCGGGTCGCTTGTTCTGATTGGCGTTGCTTTGGCTTATTTCATCAACCCATTGTGGATAGGTCTGCCTGCTTTTGTCGGAGCGGGGCTTCTTTTTGCCGGCCTTACCGACACCTGTGGGATGGGCATCCTGCTCTCGCGAATGCCCTGGAATCAAGTGAGTTCAGCGAGCCCTGCACCAACGGCTTGTAAGCTACCCACGGCAGACAATTCTCAAGGCTAAATCTTAGACCCTTACGCTCTTTGGCCCGTTGAATCATGGCACCGTGGCGTGGTAACCTGGACAAGTTTATTTACCCAGATCGGGCCTGAACCTATAGGGTTCAGATCGGTCCAAGGGTAGAAAACCGCCCGATTTGCCTTCCGCCGCCACCCTACGACTGCCTTACTATGCCACGTCGCGACGATATCAAGAAAATCTTGCTCCTTGGTTCTGGCCCCATCGTTATCGGACAAGCCTGCGAGTTCGACTACTCTGGAACGCAAGCCTGTAAAGCACTTCGTGAAGAGGGTTACGAGGTGGTGCTGGTTAACTCCAACCCAGCGACCATCATGACCGATCCGGCAACGGCAGATCGGACCTACATCGAACCGCTCACATGGGAAGTTGTCGAAAAAGTTATCGAGCGTGAAAAGCCTGATGCTCTGCTTCCAACGCTTGGCGGCCAAACTGCGTTGAATCTTGCCATGGATCTCGACGCTAACGGCGTGCTCGTTAAGCATGGCGTTGAGATGATTGCCGCTAAGGCTGATGTTATTGACAAAGCCGAAAGCCGCGAACGCTTCAAAGCAGCGATGAACAAGATCGGCTTGGACGTCTGTCGAGGCGAAACCGTCACCACCGTCGAACGTGCCCGAGAATTGCTCGAAGAAATTGGCCTGCCTGCCGTGGTTCGACCCAGCTTCACCATGGGTGGCAGCGGCTCGTCGATTGCTTACAACCGAGCCGAGTTTGACGATCTTGTCCGCAATGGACTCGAACTCTCCCCGACCACCGAGGTGTTGATCGAAGAATCAATCATCGGTTGGAAAGAGTACGAAATGGAAGTGATGCGAGACAACGCTGACAATGTTGTCATCATCTGCGCGATCGAAAACTTCGACCCAATGGGTGTCCACACTGGCGACTCGATCACCGTGGCACCAGCACAAACCCTCTCAGACAAAGAATACCAACGTATGCGGGACGCGTCGTTGGCCGTGATTCGGGAAATTGGCGTCGAAACCGGGGGCTCAAACATTCAGTTTGCCATCAATCCAAAAGATGGCCGCATGATCGTTATTGAGATGAACCCACGCGTGAGCCGATCGAGTGCTCTTGCTTCTAAGGCAACCGGCTTCCCGATTGCTAAAATCGCTGCGAAGCTTGCCGTAGGTTACCGATTGCACGAATTGGCAAACGACATCACCCGCGAAACGACTGCCTGCTTCGAACCTTCGATTGACTACGTCGTAACGAAAATCCCGCGATTTGCCTTCGAGAAATTCCCGGAAGCTGACGCCACGCTCACAACGCAAATGAAAAGCGTCGGTGAAACGATGGCCATCGGTAGCACCTTCAAAGAGAGCTTCCAAAAAGCATTACGGGGCCTCGAAGTTGGTGCTCAAGGTTGGGGCTGCGACAACAAGGATCTTTGGCACATCAATGAAGGATCCGAACGCCCCACAGAAGATGAAATCCGAGCGAAACTAACCGTCCCAGGTGCGGAACGCGTTTGGCATCTTCGCTATGCGTTCAAGTCCGGCATGACCGCCCAAGAGATCTTTGACCAAACAGGCATCGATCCGTGGTTCCTCGATAACCTGCAAGAGATCTTCGAAACGGAAGAGTCTTTGCGTGCTCTTGAGAGTCTCGACAAGCTGACTCCCGAGATGCTTCGCACCGCAAAGCGACAAGGTTTCTCTGACTTCCAGCTCGGAAAGATCTTTGGCGTTGATCCGCTTATAGTCCGTAAAGAACGACTCTCGCACGGAATCAAAGCGGTCTACAAATCGGTCGATACTTGTGCGGCCGAGTTTGAAGCCTACACTCCCTACTTCTATTCGACGTTTGAAACCGAAGATGAAGTCCCTGCTCCTTCGCTTGATGAGTCAGGCAACCCACGCCGTCGGATAATGATCCTCGGTGGCGGACCGAACCGAATCGGCCAAGGCATCGAATTCGATTACTGCTGCTGCCACGCAAGCTTTGCGTTGCGTGAGCTCGGCATCGAATCGATCATGGTGAACTCAAACCCTGAAACTGTCAGTACCGACTACGACACAAGCGATTTGCTCTTCTTCGAACCACTGACGGTCGAGGATGTCCTCAACATTGCCGATACGGTAAAGCCAGACGGGGTGATCGTACAGTTCGGAGGACAAACGCCATTGAACTTGGCCCGTGCTCTCAAGGACGCGGGCATGCCAATCATCGGCACCCCCGTCGATGCGATCGAAGATGCCGAAGATCGAGAAAAGTTCATGGAACTGATCAACCGACTCGGCCTTCGTCAACCAGACAGCGGCATTGCCCGCACCATGGACGAAGCTCGCGAAATCGTCAAACGCATCGGTTACCCCGTGCTTGTCCGACCAAGCTTCGTGCTTGGTGGCCGCGCGATGGAAATCTGCTACGACAACTCGCAGCTTGATCGATTCGTCGCCGAAGCGTTTATCGCTGCTGAAGGCCAGCCAGTGCTGATTGACTCGTTCCTAGAAGGAGCGACCGAAGTTGATGTCGATGCAATTTCCGACGGCGAGACCGTCATTGTCCCAGGCATCATGGAACACATCGAAGAAGCAGGCGTTCACTCGGGTGACTCGGCATGTTCGATTCCCGCCTACAGCCTGCCACGCCACATGCTCGAAGAAATCCGCCAAGCAACCGAAGCGTTGGCGCGCGACCTGGGCGTCATTGGCTTGATGAATGTCCAGTACGCCGTGAAGTACGAACCGCAAACCAACGACAAAGGGGAATCAGTCACGGTCCCGACGCTTTATGTCATCGAAGTAAATCCCCGAGCAAGCCGAACAGTTCCATTCGTTGCGAAGGCGACCAGCTTGCCTGCCGCGAAGGTCGCGGCCAAAGTGATGGCTGGTGTTTCACTTAAAGAGCAAGGTATCACGGAAGATCCGATTCCGAGTCATGTCTCCGTAAAAGAAGCCGTCTTCCCGTTCCGCAAGTTCCGAGGCATCGACATCGTCCTTGGACCCGAAATGCGTTCGACTGGCGAAGTGATGGGCATCAGTCCCCGGTTCAGCATGGCATTCGCCAAGAGCCAACTCGCAGCCGGCACCGTCCTGCCAAGCGAAGGGAACGTCTTCCTTTCGTTCTCGCCCAAGCACAAAGCGCAGGGCGTCGAGATCGGCAAACGCTTGGCTGCCATGGGCTATGGCCTTCTCGCAACGCCCGGCACCTCGGCCACCTTGGCTGAGGCAGGAGTTGAAGCGGTCAAGATTAACAAGCTTCAAGAAGGCCGCCCCAACTTGCTTGATTATTTGGCAGAAGAAAACGTGGCACTGGTGATGAACACCCCCATTGGCAAAGGTGCCCGCACTGACGAAGGCATCATCCGCGCCGCGGCAACGGCAGCCGGAGTACCCTGCCTAACAACCATCGAAGCCTGCGATGCGGCAACCACGGCAATGGAAGCACTCGCCGAAGAAGAGATGCAAGTTGAGAGCCTGCAAGAACGATTTACGTTGGTTTGATTTTGACAACCTAATGATAAATATGTCCAAAATAGATCACAAACCAACTGCGGTCCCAAAGGAATGGGAATTCTATTTATGCTCAGTTGGTGATTCGAAGGCTTCTATATTTCTCAACATGTATTTTCAAAATACTGGTCCATTTAATACACACAACTTCTTGCACTTATGTCTAATACAGATCACAGATCCAGGAGAACATGGATTAGGAACTTCGAGTGATGCAGAGGTGCTGGGATCTTATGAAGATGATATACACCAGAAGGCACTAAAAGCTGATTTGTATTTTGCGGGTCGAGTACGCACTAACAGCATATAGTCAGTTGCTTTCTATGGAAAAAAAGATGGTGACGAGTCATTAAAACAAATAGTGAAAGATACAATTCCTAGTTCTGATGTAAGGAAGTACAAAATAAACAAGAAGGAAGACTCCGAATGGTCGTACTATTTTGATTTCCTTTATCCTAATCCCGAACAAATGCATTGGATACAAAACAGGAAAGTAGTCGATTCTTTGCGGTCCAACGGAGATTCATTACAAAAACCTAGAAGAGTAGATCATTGGGCATACTTTAATAGTGAAGAAACACAAACTGATTTCACAAATACTGTTCAACAGTTGGGATTTCTGATCGAAGAAGCCAAGTGTGAATTTGAAAACAGCAGTCCTTATTGCGTTCACTTTTACCGTAAAGATTCTGTAGAGCTCTCTAGGATACATGACACGGTAATGTCTCTTGTTGAATTATCAGAACAAAACAAGGGTCTTTACGATGGTTGGGAAACCTTAGTTGTGAAATCCTAGTATTTGCTTTGATCTAAATCACCCGCGCTTCGCCCGGTTCGTCAAAAACCGAGCCTCGCTTTTGATCGGCAAAGGCGTCGTCTCGATAAGCGTGACAATCTCCTCAAAGCTGAAACCACGCTCTAGGAGATCTCTCTTTAGCTCGGCAGCAATACTTCTCCTATGATAATCATCGATGAGCTTCAGAAGGCGCAAACCTATCGCAATAGTGGCTACGGTTAGGCATGACCCGACGATTAGTATGATGCAGACCACCATTTGGTTGTCGTTCATAATCTCCACCTTGGTTCGTATCACCCGCGCTTCGCTCGGGTTGCCAAATACCGGTCCAACCCACCTGTCGGGAGTGGTGTTGCTTCGATCAACGCGATGACCTCTTCAGGGCTGTAGCCGCGCTCAAGGAGTTCGTGTTTGAGCTTGTTTACCGAGTCACGTTTATGGCAGGCGTTGATCACGCCGAGCAAAGTACATCCGATCGCTACGGTGGCAATCGTAATCAGGCCGCCGATGACTAGCATCATCACGACAAACATCTCTTCGCTTAGCGAAGGTGGCATGAAAGACATTATCATTATTACACCTACCTACTTGGCAAACTAATACAAATCGCCAGCAATCATATCGGTTTCTGGAACCGCTTTTCCCTTGACCTTCATCGAAGCCCATTGTTGTGCTTCTTCGACACTCAAGCCTGATTGAATCAGTTCAAGTTTGAACCGCTCGGCAGCTCGATTGTCAGCATATCTAGTCAGGTGCTTCGAAATCGCCTGAATGGTACTTCCCAGGCCAATTATTAACATGATGAGCACCACCATGTTGAAAGGGGGAGGTAGAAAAAACAAGCTTTTGAACAGTTCTTCCATCTTAATACTCCAAGAACCTATCGCGTGATGGGTATGAACAAAGCACCATCTATCCACGATGGACATACGGTTCACCCGCTAGGTCTCGTTCGTCTGAACCGCTTGGATCTTGGGCCGGATTGGCAGGATTTTTCCACCTTTGACGCCAAAGTGCGAACCCAAGAGACCAGTTGGTTGCCTATTAAGTAGGCTAAACGGCTGGTTAGCTCGTTGACATTGGCGGTTTGGGCCTACTAAAATAGTAGATTGGCCTGCACAGCGGTTAGGCACACCTAAACCCCAGCAGGCGGAGGGGCAGCTCTTGATACTTTCCCACCAAGATCCTCCTACCTCCAAAGCTGCCCGCAAATTAAGAACTAGCCCTACTAGGCTACCAACCCAATCCTACCCAACCAACTTGGGTCACAGGCTCACAGGCAATGTCGCTCGCTAATAATCCTTCGACGACCAACAACCAACCAAGTGGCAACCATGAGAATGCCAACAAAACTTGGGGTGGTGTCTTTGACGAAGCTACTGACGCACGCGTTCAACGGTTCTCCGAAAGCGTCTCGTATGATGCAAGGCTCTACGCTCACGATATCCGTGGATCCGTGGCCCACGCCAATATGCTCGCTACGGTCGGAATTCTGACCGATGACGAAAAGAATCAAATCACTGCTGGCCTTGCCGAAATCGGTTGGGAAATTGCTGCTGGCAAGTTTGAATTCAAAGAGGAGCTTGAAGATGTTCACATGAACATCGAGCGGGCCCTGGTCGAGCGCATCGGTGACGTTGGCCGAAAGCTGCACACAGGCCGAAGCCGTAACGATCAGGTCTCAACCGACTTTCGAATGTGGATCCGCGATGAAATTGACCGACTTGATCATTTACTAGAACAAGTTCAACGAGCTTTTCTGAGCCGTACCGAAAAAGATTCGGAAGTCATCCTGCCAGGCTATACGCACTTGCAACGTGCTCAGCCAGTGCTAGCAAATCATTATTGGCTAGCCTATATCGAAAAGTTCCAGCGTGACCGCGAACGGCTCACCGATTGCCGTAAACGAGTCAATCAACTGCCATTAGGAACCGCGGCTCTAGCGGGAACAACGATTCCGATTGATCGGCAAATGGTGGCGGATGAGCTTGGTTTTGAAGGCCTTGTGTCAAACAGCCTTGATTCTTCGAGCGATCGCGACTTTGCAACTGAACTACTTGCGGCGCTTTCGCTGGTTGCTGTGCATCTGAGCGGTTGGGCAGAGGAGTGGATTCTCTGGAGTACCACCGAATTTAACTTCATCAAGCTACCCAAGGCGTTCTGTACGGGCAGCTCGATCATGCCACAGAAGATTAATCCTGACGTACTTGAACTAACCCGCGGCAAGTCAGCCCGGGTGATTGGTTCGCTGCAAAGCTTGCTCGTATTAACCAAGGGTTTGCCGCTTGCCTACAATCGAGACTTGCAGGAAGACAAAGAGCGAGTCTTTGATGCAGTCGACACGATTGCAATCTGTCTCGAGCTAGCCGCTCCCTTGGTTGCAGGCGCTGAGCTGAAACGCGAAGCAATCGAAGAACGACTCGACCGGGGTTACCTCGATGCGACGACCTTGATGGAACACCTGATCCATCGAGGAATTCCTCAACGAACCGCGCACGGCCTGATTGGCAGTCTTGTCGGCGTTGCCATGGAGAAAGGGGTTCGCCTGGGTGACTTGCCAATGGAAGAGTTTAAGAAACTTGACTCAACGCTGGATGAGTCGGTTTTTGAAGTGCTGGGAGTTGAAAAGGCCATTCAAGCTTTCCAAAGCGTCGGCTCAACTCACCCGGACCAAGTTGCAATGCAAACCAAGGCATGGATCGCCAAGCTATCGGACGAACAACCTGAATAACACCTTAACGCACATTTGCCGATCCATGACCGATCTAAAATCACTTAGCTTGATGAGGACCGCGAAGCTCTTTCTGAGTGTGCTCCTGCTTGCATTAGGCAGTTTCGCTTTTGCTGCTCCACCTGAAGAGGTTGTGATTGAACGGGTTGTTAGTCCCGCAGTGGATGCGGTTCTGCAACTGCCCCGCACCAAGCCAAAGCACTATGTCGAAGCGATCAGTGCGCTTATAGGGCTCGAAGAAATCAATGCAGCCGAGCCGATTGCAGCGGAATTCGCAGCGCTAGAATTGGCTGAAGCTCAAATGGTCGAACTCGTTAGCCAAGTCGGAACTGCCAAGCTAGTTCGCATTGCCCGCATCTTTCCGACAACAGCTGACCTCGTTGATCAATGCCTCGCGACAACGGATCGAATCCGCAAGTCACCCGAAACGATTAACCAGCTAATTCAACAAGTTACCGATGGCACGCCCGATAGCCAGATCGAAGCGCTGCAGTCGCTTCGTCAGCTTGGGCCACTGGGAGTAGTGAAATGCCTTGATGCGATTCGTCAGTCAAATGACTCGACCGAACAAGCAAAGCTGCGTGAAGCACTTGTGGCAATGGAACCTGGTTCGGTACCCTTCCTGTGTGCCGCTGTAAATGACTCGAACGCTTCGGTGCAAACGCAATCGGTCTATGCTTTAGGTCGACTCGCTGAGCTTGACCATTTGCACTCACCCTTGGCAGCAGCCCTGATGGCTCGCCCTTCTCTGCTTGAGCCAGCAGAAAGCAAACTTGGCGGCGCAGCACGATGGTCTTATCAGCAGCTAACTGGCAGACCGATCCGTCAATCAGAGTCTTTGAATCTGCTTGAACGAATCATAGGAACTCTTTTGGACGGGCCACCCCCGTTTGCAATGAATGAACTGAACCAGATTGTCTGGTCTGGCTCAGGTGAAAAGCCTTTTGAATTCGTTGATGCCCAAAGCGTTGCGATGCAGCTTGCCAGTCAACTTGCCCGAGACGAGATTGCCATTGCTGGATCGATGGCTACCACGAAACAAAAACGGCAAGCTTTACTTCTGACACTTGAAGCAACAGGCAATTCCACGCAACTCGGTTCACTTAGCATTTCCGAGCTGTCAAATTGTTTGCAGGAATGCTTGGTAAAACCTTATCCGGCTGCTGCTGCAATCTGCTGTGACGAACTGGGCAAACGAGCCGACAGCATCGCTCTGATAAGTTCAGGCGGAAGCCATTCAGCCCTAGCCAACGCACTCTCAGCGTCCCACTCATCGGTCCGTTTTGCTGCCTTGCAAGCAATTATGCAGATTAACCCCGAGACGCCCTTCCCTGGTTCAAGCCGCGTTGTAAAGTCTCTCATTTTCTTCGCCAGCAGCCGCGGCGAGCGGGTCGCTGTTGTTGCTATGCCACAAATATCACGAGCATCGGAAATGGCCAGTATGCTTGCACCGCTTGGCTACAAAGCATTGCCTTACCACAGTGGAAAAGAAGCGATTGAAAAGCTGATTGATACGCCTGACGTTGAATTGGCTCTCATCGATCTTGAAATCATTCGTCCGAATATCCGTGAAACTCTCTTCCGCTTACGACGAACCGCCAGCGGTGGCAGTCTGCCGGTCGCCCTGCTTTCGCCGGTTGGCCGACAAGCGGAGGCAGAGACCTTAGCTGTTGAACATCGTCCTACGGGTGGATTGATGATTTCAACTCCCCGTCCAGTTACGCCCGAGGCGGTTGAAAACTTGGCAAACCGATTGGACAAGCTCCGCAACGCTAAGGTTGCCGATCTGGAAACTCGTCAAGCTCAGGCGAAACAAGCACGTGATTGGATCCGCGGGTTGCTTGCCAAGGGTCCTTCGTTTTACCACCTGGGTAACCATCGGATTGCTCTTGAGGCGTTGTTGAATGACCCAACGGACCAATCAACAAGTCAAACCTTGGCCGAACTTGGAACACCAAGCAGTCAAGCGGAACTTGCCAATCGTGCCAGCCTTCGCGGAATGCCTATTGAGGCTCGCCAAGCTGCCGCCGAGGCATTCAAGACCAGTATTGAAAAACATGGTCTGTTGCTTTCGCGCGATCAGATATTACTTCAATATGATCGATACAACGCAAGTGAGTTTTCGGACGAAGCAACACAACAAGTGCTTAGTTCGTTGCTCGACGCCATTGAATCCCAAAAACAATAAAGGATCTTAAACGCGCAAGTGGCTCCACTGGTTAATAACATCGCCGCACTGCCTGGCATCATTGGTTCAAGTGAATCAATGCAGACGGTCTACCGTCTTACTCGCCAGGTTGCAACGAGCAAGGCCTCGGTCTTGTTGCTCGGTGAAACCGGTACGGGTAAGGAGCTAATCGCTCGTGCGATCCACGATCTGAGCGAACGTCGTGAGCGTCCATTCGTTCGTGTTAACTGTGGCGCCTTGAGTGAAAATCTGCTTGAAAGCGAGCTCTTTGGCCATGTCCGTGGTGCATACACCGGGGCAATCGATAACCGAACCGGCCGATTCGAAGCTGCCCACACGGGGACGATCTTCCTCGACGAAATCAACAGCACAACGCCACTGCTACAGGTGAAACTGCTTCGCGTTTTGCAAGAAAGAGAATTCGAAAGAGTAGGCGATACGCAAACGATCCGAGTGGATACGCGCGTCGTCGCCGCCAGTAACCGCGATCTTCTGGAAGAATCCAACGAAGGCAATTTCCGCGAAGACCTTTATTACCGACTAAATGTCGTACCGATCTGTTTGCCACCGCTACGCGAACGGCGTGAAGATATCCCCGCATTGGTTTCGCATTTTCTGAACGTCTACAATGAAGAAAACGACCGATATGTCGTGCACCTGGAACAGCGAGCGACCGAAGCTTTGCAAGATTATTATTGGCCAGGTAACGTTCGTGAACTTCAGAACTACATTGAGCGTGCAGTCGTAATGGCACCAGGGGATGAATTAACTTACGACCTACTCCCGGCTGCGGTACGTGGTGATTCCGACGCAACGGAGAAGGTCTTCCGGAAATTCGATTTTGAATCCCTAGCTGAACAACTCGTTCAGGTCGGCCTCACTTCGGCGGAAGAAGAATCGGATGACCTGCACAGCAAAATCGTTGACCGTGTTGAACGCGAAGTCATTTCACAAGTATTGACGAAGTGCGACGGCGTTCAAATCAAAGCTGCTCAGCGTCTTGGCATCAATCGAAACACCTTGCACAAAAAGATTAAGGACTACGGCCTTGATGCACCGAACGGCAGTTCGAATGGCAACGGCCAATAAGCAACCAAGTTATGAATCTTACGCAAATCACGGTGTTTTGCTTTGCTGCGAGCTATTCGGTTGCGCTGATCCTTGAGCTACTTGCTGTTATCTTGCGTGCGCAGAACGGAAAGTTTGCCAACAGCTCCACAGGAACATTTCTGCAAGGAAGCGGTCATTTGCTGAGTCGCACCTTTGTGGGGGCAGGCCTGTTTGCTCATATCACTTACCTGGCCCTACGGGCAGGTAAGCAATCACCGCCGTTATCCAGCCCTGTCGAATGGTGCTTGTTGGCTGCGTTGATCGTAGCTGCGTTGGCGTTCTTTATTTCATTAGTCAGCAAACGCTGGACAATTGGGCTGTTTCTCTTGCCAATCGTGCTTGGGTTGATTGGGTTTTCTCAATCAGCCAGTGATGAGCCATTTTCTACCAGAAGAGCATCCGCGTTCTGGGGTCAGATTCATGGAATCTCGCTATTACTTGCAACGGTCGTCGTTAGCGTCGGATTCGTGGCTGGTCTGATGTACTTGCTACAGAGTTATCGGCTGAAGCAGAAGTTGCCCCCTTGGAAGGGGCTAAACATGCCTAGCCTCGAATGGTTAGAAAATCTCAACGCTCGAGCATTGACGATGTCGGTTTGGCTAGTCGCTGTTGGCTTTGTCTCGGGAGTGATTCTTGGACAAATTCGCAACTTGGGCGTTGATGGCTACTCGTATCTTACCGACCCGGCTGTTTGGAGCCTTGCCGCCATGCAAATTTGGTTACTCATAGCGAGCCTATTCGGAGCCTTTTATCCGGCTGCTCGTCACGGGCGCAGGGTTGCCTACCTAACGGTTGCTTCGTTCCTGTTTTTGGTGATTGCCATTGGCTCGATCACTTTTATGAACGACACGCATGGGCAACTTGCAGAAAATACGATCGAAGCCAGTTCCACCAATTAACTTCATTTAATCAACACACGACATGAAACTTCGCATGGTAGGTTGTTCTCATCACCGCTCGGGGGCGGAGGTGCGCGAACAGATTGCCTTTACGAAGGATCAGGTTGAAAACGCCTTGGCAGATTGGCACGAACGGTTCCCCGTTGCCGAGGGAGTTCTCCTATCGACATGCAATCGAGTCGAATTCTATGCCGCCACGGGTGCAGACCAATTACCCCCCTGCCCGGGCCTGATCGCTAAACATCTTGCCGAAGCACATAGTTTGCCTGTCGAAGAAATTCGACCTCACCTAGTGACGCTACAGGACGAAGAAGTTGTCGAGCATTTGTTCCGAGTAGCTACGAGCCTCGACAGCATGGTGCTTGGTGAGCCTCAAATCCTAGCGCAAGTGAAACAGGCATATGAGTTAGCACAGAAAGTAGAATCTGCTGGGCCGTTGACGCATGCGTTTTTCCAATCCGCACTGCGTGTCGCTCGACGCGTCGCCAGCGAGACCGCACTGCATCAACATCGAGTAAGTATTCCAAGCGTTGCGATTGCCGACTTTGCTAGTCAGATCTTCGAACGGTTTGATGATAAGCATGTGCTAGTGCTAGGTGCCGGCGAAATGGCAGAAGAGACGCTCCGCTATCTTTCGGATCAAGGAGCCAAGCATCCGACCATTGTGAATCGAAATTTTGATCGAGCTCGTCAATTGGCTGATAGTTGGCAAGGGTCGGCAGCAGCCTTTGATCAGCGCTACCAAGAACTGGTACACGCTGACCTTGTAATCAGCACCACCGCAGCCGGTGAACCAATTGTTTCGCTTGATGATTATCGCAACTTGGTGGGCGAAGCGCGTCAGCAGAAACCGCTTTTCATCTTGGATCTGTCAATGCCAAGGGACTTTGACCCACGCATTGGCGATGAAACTGGAGTTTATCTTTACTCGATAGACGATCTTTCCGCCGCTTGTGAGCAAAACCGAAAGGCTCGACATCTTGAGCTTCCTAAAGCGGAAAAGATTATCCAACAAGAGCGTGAAGACTTTTTTGCTGAAATCAGGCACCGGATTTCGGCCCCTGTCATTGCTAAGCTACGCCAAGAATTTGAAGAGCCAAAAGAAGCAGAGTTGCATCGCTTGTTTAACAAGCTTCCTGACCTAGACGAGCACAGCAAAGAAGAGATTAAAGTATTTGCTCATCGATTGATGAACAAGATGCTTCATCCTCCAATGGAATCGTTGCGTGATGAATCAAAAAATGGCTCGCCGCAAAGTTTGCTACGAGCCTTGAGTCGATTGTTTCAGTTGAAGGACTAACTCACAGAGTGCTGTACAGTTGGGTTTAGTTAGGCGAGCGAAGAATTATTCGTCGTCTTCGTCTTCTTCCTCGTATTCATATTCGTCCTCTTCGTCGGCGTCTTCGTACTCATACTCTTCATCGCCTTCGAACTCTTCATCGTCCTCTTCGTACTCGTCATCATCTTCATCGACGTACTCGTACTCAACGTCTTCGTCTTCGTCGCCTTCTTCCTCGTCGTCGTCGACTTCTACCCATTCTTCATCATCTTCAAGCTCTTCATCGTCCTCTTCATACTCGACGTCTTCGTCGTCGTCCTCTTCTTCTTCGTCTCCATCTTCATACTCGTACTCGTATCCATCCTCGTCTTCGTCTTCGTATTCCTCATCGTCATCATAGATGTCTTCGTACTCGATTTCTTCTTCATCTTCGATTGGGGTATATGCCCAAATCAAACCGCTTGTGGTTTGTTCAGAAGCTAATCGGCGCGAGCGCTCAAGCGAACAGCATCCCATGACAGTCGGTTTTGCAAAAAGGGTTGTGCTACTCATGTTCCAAATCTCTCTATATCCACCAATCCAGTAATCATTCGCTTGAGTTCACCAACCGAGCGTCCATTTTGGTCATGCAACCTTTTTCACGCTTGTATTGGTTGTGTTGTTGTTTGTCGGTCCAGAGGGTTCTCGATCTGCACCCATCTGTGACAAGTCTTCGATCTTACGTAATCCGAAAAGTTGAAGGAACCGCTTAGTTGTACCGTAAAGTAGCGGTCTGCCAAGCTCCTCGGATCGCCCCGTAATACGCAGTAAATCGTTCTCTAGCAACTGACGCAAGAGTTCTCCACAGCCAACACCCCGAATCGCCTCAATTTCTGCACGTAAAACTGGTTGTCGATAGGCCACAATACAAAGGGTTTCCATCATTGGGGAGCTCAGCCGTGATCCGCTCCGATGACCCGCATATTTGCTCAGCCAAGGAGCATACCTGGGCATGGTTAGCAGCTGGATTCCACCTGCGACCTCAGATAACTCAAAAGCAGAGCCCCGTTTGCGATACCTTTGCTGCAATTTCGTAAGTAAATCACGAGTTTGAGCAACATCTGAGAGATTGCACAATTTGGTTAACTTGCGCAAATTGATCGGTTCATCAGATAGCCAGAGCACCGCCTCCAGCTCGGATATCTTCCGCTTCAGCACGATATCAGATTCTGAATGCAGCATAATCGCTTCGGATCCTTTGTCCGTGGCATTATCGAAGCATGTTTACTTGAGCTAATACTGCCTGAACAGCTTTTTCTGGGGTTTCGGCAATCGCATCCAATTGGCGAGTCAGGCCGCCTGGGCTGACCGGAATCTTCGCTGCTGCGCGGTAGAGCGAATGGTCACTCCCCCAGGGAACAACCGAAGCTTGAGTCGCCCCAGCTTGTCGTAGTGGCTCGGTTGGATCCACTTCAGTTTGCATTCCAGCTGAAATAGTCGTTTCTTGAAGAACGCTGGCTACCGGTGGCGGGGCAAAAAGTGCTGACTCGGTGGCTGGATGGGCCGAAGCTTGAGCAATCACCGGGTTAGATTCGGCAATCGGTGAGTTTGAATCTCGATGTTCATTCAGCTGATCTGTGATTTCCGATAGCTTACCTATGGCCATGTTCAAGAGGTCGGCAACACGTTCCGGGGGTGGGCCATACAGATAAGCTGCCATCGAACCGACAAATAGTGTCCCAGCCATCACAGTCAGGCGATAGAGTGATTGTCCTGTGGAAGTTGATTTCGACATCTGAGGTCTCGGCTTGTTGAGTGATTCACCCGATTTGGGCATTCTGATCGACCCTTTCAGAGGGGACCCTATTTGCCCTGGCAAATAGCAGCAAGATCAATCAGGGGTGACCTGCTAGCAGAGCGACTGCGTATACTGGACTTATGCCTCCGCAAATCTACCTAGACCATAATTCGACAACGCCCCCGCTGGATGAAGTGATTGAAGCGATGGCGGCTGCGCAGCGTGAATTTTATGCAAATCCCGAAAGTCAGCATGATTTGGGTCGAAAATCACGCCGCGCGCTCGAAGCAGCTAGAAAAGAGCTAATTGAACTGCTTGGTGGCAAATCGACGGGAATGGATGCGGACCAGCTGATTTTCACTAGCGGCGTTACCGAAGCAAACACCCTCGCATTAAGGGGAATTGGCAGCGGAAAACTCCAGAGGCTCGCTGTTAGTGGTCTTGAGCATGTCAACGTGACTGAAACCGCCGTCCAAATGCAAAATGAAGGGCAAGAGGTCACGTTTCTCAATGCCCTGCCATCCGGTTTAGTCGATCTAGATCATCTTCGGCAAGTGCTCGAAGAAACTCAGCCTCAGTTGGTGAGCATCATCGGAGCAAGCAACGAGACCGGCGTTATTCAACCGATACCAGAAATTGCAAGCCTTGCCCATGATCATGGCGCCTTGGTTCATATCGATGCGGCCCAATTGGTGGGTAAGTCGACAGTTAATTTTTTTGATCTTGGGGCAGATACGCTCAGCTTTTCGGCTCATAAGTTCAATGGACCGAATGGTATTGGCG
The DNA here is from genome assembly GCA_965263145.1 of Botrimarina sp. Taxonomy (GTDB): domain Bacteria; phylum Planctomycetota; class Planctomycetia; order Pirellulales; family Lacipirellulaceae; genus CAYGQU01. The sequence continues at coordinate 2,541,438 of OZ253585.1, read as the reverse complement.
GATTATTAGCCAAGCATGGTGTGCAAATAACCCCACAGATGCATGGTGGTCACCAACAGTCGGGCATCCGCCCAGGTACTGAAACTGTGGCATTGGCTGTCGGAATGGCAACGGCGCTGAGAGCTTGGCAAGAGAACCGACAGGAATGGACCAACCGGCTCAGTCGATTGAGAGACCGTTTTGAGACAAAACTCGGTGAAATTCATCCAGAACTGGAAATCATCGGAAAAGACTCGCCGCGGCTTTGTCAGACAACATCCGCGGCGTTTGTCGGCTTGGATCGCCAAGCTTTGGTGATGGCCTTTGACTTAGCTGGAGTTGCCTGTTCTAGCGGTTCGGCATGTGCGAGTGGTTCGAGCGAACCATCGCCCGTTTTGCAAGCAATGGGTTTGCCTGAAGAGATTGTCAACAGCACGGTTCGGTTTAGTCTAGGAATGACAACATCAGAATCAGATATTGACGACGCATTAGGGCAAATTCGCGAAGTTTGTCGTGGATTTCCAGTCACGAAATAGTCCATGGTTTCGCTCGCAAATAGGGCTTCGGTGGCTCCCGATTCGTGCCTAAATCGGGTAGAATTTCGTTCTTCCAGTGAGCTCGTTTTTGATGCTCCCAGAGAAGCTCTTATGTTGCCGGCTTACCATCTGGTTTGGCATCGATTTACCCTGCGAAAGGCGTCGCGAACAAGATGCTAAACAGTGCTGACAATACCGCCCGGCGCCGACTGAAAGCCAAGAGCTTTTCGTCAGGGCCTAAGCTGTCAGTGGCTGATCAATTTGATCCCTCTTCGGCTGAACTCGATGAGCACGTTTGTCCATCAGAAGTAAGCATTTTGTCGCTTCCTTCGGATGCTTTTTTTGTTGCTGGCAAAGAAAATCGCTTGGTATCCAAAGTCATTGGAAGATTCCTGAACGGTTCACCAATAGGTGATCTCCGTAAAACTTCACCGCTTGTTCTCGTTGGTCCAAGCGGCTGTGGAAAAAGTTTACTCGCAGGTGCAATTCACGAACTTGTTTCACAAGATTTTGATGAAGACGACTCGCTGTTAATCACGGCTACTGATTTTCGTCGACGGCTGGATCTTTCGATCCGAGAAGAACAGATCAAACTGTTCCGAGAACGTTTCCGAGAATTGAAGCTCCTGGTTGTCGAAGATCTTCACCGGTTGCCTGCAAACGATTTGCTTCAAGAAGAGATCATGCGCACTTTTGCAACCATCCAACAAAGCGGTGGAATGGTTGTAACAACTTTTGGCAAGCCGCCAGGTCACGTTGAAGCTTTAACCCGGCGATTATTAAGCTGGATCGCTTCGGGGCTGTCAGTAGAAATCGCGGCTCCAGCTAACGAAACGCGACTTGAGCTGCTTTATCAACACTTGCTTCAAACAGGAGCACCAGCTTCAGAAGAAGCCCTTACATCGCTCAGCAACAGCTTAACGGGCGATGTTCGTCAGATACAAAGAATTGCCCAAGAGATTCGACAACGATTTGGCAAAAGAAACGTCCTGACCCTTGGTCAAGCACAAGCTTACCTAGCCGACTTGCCAAGACTAGATACTCCACCGCTAAGGTTAATTGCAAGTATCGTTGCAAAATATTATTCGCTTACACTTCGGGACTTGCGAAGCAGTTCTCGAAAACAGACTTACGTCTTAGCGCGGGCTATTACCACTTACTTAACTCGCGAATTAACTCCGATGAGTTATGAAGAAATTGCCCGATTCCTTGGGGGGCGTGACCACACAACGATCATGCACAACTTTAATCGGATTGAAGATCGACTTCCGAATGACCGAGCGTTGCGATCAGCGGTGGAAGAACTTCGACAAAAAATTAAGGAGTCTTGCCCAGCTCAGTAAACCTTGAAGACTAAAAGCTTAATTGACGTCTCTTGAAAAGTCGTCGCGCACGGGTTGTTGAAGAGGATATTTCCTGCAGAGAGTTTTCGACATTGTGAACAATCTCAACAAGAGTCAACAAAAACAAACATCCCAACGACATCCAGTAAACGAATCGTCAACACTTTTTCCACCCAGTTATGCTATCGGTAAAGTCTTAAGCGGTTTTGGTTTACTTCGCTAACGCTGCCTCGATTGACACCAAAACAAGACAACTAACTACTATCAAATAATTTAATTAACTAATTACTTACTTCGCAAACGGGTGCGAAGGGAAACGACCTGATATGAAGATCACTTGTAATCGCGAACAACTACTGAATGCATTTCAAACGGTTGCTGCTGTTGCGCCTGCTCGTAGTCCGAAACCGATTCTCCAGAACGTTAAGCTTGAGGTATCGGACGGAAACCAAGCGACACTTCAGGCAACCGACTTAGAAGTAGCTATCCGTCATGTTGTGGAAGGTGTTGAAGTTGAATCCGCCGGTTCGGTTCTTCTACCTGTTAGTCGATTCAGTTCGATCTTACGTGAAAGTTCCGATGAGACTTTCCGTATGGAGGTCAAGGACAGCAAAACAATTATCCGCGGTGAGCGAAGCACTTTTACGCTCAGTTCCGAGAGTGCTGATGAATTTCCTCCGATATCAGCCTTTGAAGAATCGGCTTGTCACGAGATTCCTGCTGGTCTTTTGAAAGAGATGATCAAGCGGACAATCTTTGCCACGGATAACGATAGTAGCCGTTATGCTCTGGGCGGAGTCAAAATTGAGCAGGACGGTGAATCGCTTCTTGCGATTGGAACCGATGGCCGTCGTCTGGCAAAAATGCAAGGGACCATAACTTCATCCGAAGGTGCAGCACCGTTTGGGGATGCGACAATCATCCCGGGTCGTTCGCTTAATTTGATTGATCGAGTCCTAACGGATGATTCTGCGACGGTGAAACTTGCAGTCCGGCAAAACGAAGTTCTGATCGGCAGTCCTACCGCCACGCTTTCTACTCGCCTATTGGAAGGTCGCTTCCCACGTTGGCGCGATGTTTTCCCGCAGCGTAGTGATTCGGCGAAAGTCGAATTGACCGTTGGGCCTTTCTTCGCAGCCGTTCGCCAGGCAGCGATTGTCACAAGCGAAGATAGCCGTGGAGTCAACTTTACCTTTGGTGAAGGAATGTTGGTTTTGGCGGGTCGCGCTTCGGAAGTTGGTGATTCGCGTGTTGAATTACCAATCAGTTACGAAGGAGAACCAATCACAATTAGCCTTGATCCGAAGTACATGGCAGATTTCCTAAAAACTTTGGATGCGGATAGATCATTCACAATCGATCTGGCCGACGGTGATTCGGCTGCGGTTGCTTCGGTAGATGATGGTTACGGTTATGTGATCATGCCATTGGCTCAGGACCGAGCGTAAATGATTGACCCTGATACATCAGACAAACTGGGCGACCTAGCCGATCGTGCTGAGCGACAAAGAAAACGATTTCATGCTCGCCAGCCACGTGGAATCAAAAACATTGTTAACCAAGTAATAACCACTCGAGGATATGCAAATCGGCAAGGTTCTGAGCAGCTTCAAACCGTATGGAATGATGCGATTGGTGAACCGTTTGCACCTTTGACGCAAGTGGCCGGGATGAAACGGGGCGTACTAGAAATCCTCGTAGCAAATAGCACCCTGCTCCAAGAAATTAATTTCCAGCGACCTCAACTACTTAAGAAGATTCAACAACAACTTCCCGAAGCAAAAATTACTTCCTTACGATTTCGCATCGGGAAAATTCGTAAACGTTAGAAGACTATGGCAGACGAGACAAAAAAAGAGTACGGGCAAGAAGACCTCGAGCACCTTTCCGACTTGGAACACGTGCGCGAGCGACCCAGTATGTACATAGGCGATACCACTTCGCGCGGACTTCATCACTTGGTTTACGAAGTGGTGGACAACTCAATTGACGAAGCCATGGCAGGCCATGCCAGTGAAGTCACCGTCACGATCAATCCTGATGAATCGATCACCGTTACTGACGACGGCCGTGGGATTCCTGTTGAGCGTCACGAACAGCTTTCCGAACAACTCGATCGTGAGGTCAGTACGCTTGAAGGGGTTATGACCGTCCTCAAGTTTGGCGGTAAATTCAGCAAAGGTGCCTATCAAACGTCTGGTGGTTTGCACGGTGTTGGTGTGACCGTGGTGAACTTCCTTTCCGAATGGTCTGAGGTGGAAGTTTGTCGGGACGGTGGCATTCACCACCAAGAGTACGAACGTGGGATTCCGAAGGGTCCTGTTCGCCGTGCAGGTTCTTCTGACAAGGTGGGAACAAAGACCACCTTCAAACCAGACCCGCAGATTTTTCAAACGACCAAGTACAACTATTCAACGCTGCAAAAACGATTGCAAGAATTGGCATTCTTGAATCAAGGTGTACGAATCACGATCACGGATGGACGCAACGGTGAAACCGAATCGTTCTACTACGAAGATGGTATCCGTGAATACATTAAGCACCTAAACCGCGCGAGTGATTTGGTTCACCCCGAAGTTCTTTATGTCTCAGGAGAATCCGAAGGGGTTTCAATTGAGATCGCTCTGCAATACTCAGGCGAATACACCGAAAATGTTCACACTTATGTGAACAACATCAATACGACCGAAGGGGGTACTCACCTTAGCGGTTTCCGTTCGGCACTTACTCGTACCTTGAACAATTACGGTAAGAAAGAGAACCTCTTTAAGGACCTTACCCCAACAGGTGAGGATGTCCGTGAAGGTTTGACCGCGGTCATTTCTTGTCGGGTTCCACATCCGCAGTTCGAAGGCCAGACCAAAACCAAACTTGGTAACAGCGAAGTTGAAGGGATCGTTAACTCAATCTTTGGCGAGTACTTGCAGAAATACCTGGAAGAGAATCCAAAGACTGCCAAGGTGATTATCAAGAAAGGTCTTGTAGCGGCTGAAGCACGAGAATCGGCACGCAAAGCACGCCAGCTGATTCGCGAACGCAAAGGGGCGCTCAGTGGCGGGAGTCTGCCAGGTAAACTTCGCGACTGTTCAAGTCGAGAAGTTGACAAGTGTGAACTGTATCTCGTGGAAGGTGACTCGGCGGGTGGTCCAGCCGAAGGTGGCCGCCGACGCGAGTTCCAAGCCATCTTGCCACTTCGAGGTAAGATCATCAATGCTTACAAAAGCCGCGATGATAAAGTCCTTGCGAACGAAGAAATTCGTAGCATGATTGCAGCAATCGGTGCTGGGATTGGGGCTGAACAAGATGTTTCAAAGCGTCGTTACGGCCGTGTTGTTATCATGACGGACGCCGACGTTGACGGATCGCACATTCGGACTCTCCTTTTGACGTTCTTCTATCGCCAAATGTATGATTTGGTAGCCAAAGGCCACGTCTACGTTGCTCAGCCACCGTTGTTCCGTGTTCGCAAAGGGAAGCAACCAGCTCGCTATGTTCAGACCGAAGAAGAGATGCGCAGCGAGCTTCTTGACCTGGGTCTTGGCGAGAGCAAACTAGTCACCAGCGACGGCCTTACAGTCGAAGGTGACGAAATGGCTAAGCTCGTTCGGACACTTGCAGCCATGGAAGAATCGTTGGTAGCTCTTGAGCGTCGTGGCGTTTCGCTCAAGATTCACTCCGAACGTCTTGATCCTGAGTCGGGTAAGCTTCCTGTCTACCACGTTTATCATGGTATTTCTGAGCATTGGTTTACTTCGCGTAAAGATCTTGATGCCTTTATCGAAGAACAAGAGAAAGCAAGCGGCGGTGAGTTGATCGTCGACTCAGGAGTCACGGTCGTAGGTGCAGAGGAAGCCGACAACGCTTCTCAAAATGGCGAAGCTTTGAATGGTGAAGCCAATACCGTCCAGCGTATTCGTGTAATCGAAATGCACGAAGTCCGCACGATCAACACGTTGCTTGGTGATCTTTCCCAAATGGGATTTGAGATCGAATCGTTGATTGCCCAAGAACGGACCGGTGAAGAGATTTCTCGCTACTCAATTGTTCGTGGCGATACGGAAACCGGCCTCGATGACTTGCGAGGACTACCTGCGGCTATTCGAACTGCTGGGGAACGTGGGCTACAAATCATCCGCTTCAAAGGTCTTGGTGAAATGAATGCCGAGGAATTGCGTGATACGACGCTCGATCCGGCAGCCCGAACTCTGCTTAAAGTCACGATGGAAGATGCCGGCGCCGCTGACGATTTGTTCCGTGTTTTGATGGGTGATCAGGTAGAGCCTCGGCGAGAATTCATCCAGAAACACGCCCTCGACGTGAAAAACCTGGATGTTTAATCGAAAGCTGCTTATTTTATAAAGACTTGTCGGCTGGTGTCCTTCCTCTTTTCATCACCTGGAAATCATTATGCGAACGACTTTGCTTGCCATTCTTTTGTCGATGTTTACCACCGTCGGATTTGCTGAAGAAGCCAGCGATTGGATTCAACTATTCAACGGCAAAGACTTAACCGGCTGGAAAGCGAATGAGAACCCAGAATCGTTCCAAGTTGAAGAGGGGAAGCTAGTTCTCAACGGTGAACGGGGTCACCTCTTTTACGTGGGACCAGTTGCAGACGCCCAGTTCAAGAATTTTGAATGGCGATGCAAGGTAATGCTCAAGCCGAAAACTAATTCGGGTATGTATTTTCATACTAAGTTCGATACGGTTGCGTGGCCGCAAAAAGGTTACGAAGTTCAGCTGAACAATTCGTACACCGACCCAAAAAAGACGGGTGGCTTGTACGACATCGAAGACATCAAAGATGTTTCACCTGCTAAAGATGATGTTTGGTTTACTCAGTCCGTAACCGTCCAAGGTAAACGCATCATCGTTAAAGTTGATGACAAAGTGACAGTCGACTACACGGAACCGGAGGGCGCAGCGGAAGATGAGAACCGTTACCCAGGCCGAACCCTTTCAAGCGGTACGTTTGCACTTCAGTGTCATGATCCAGGTGGCACGGCAATTTTTGAAACAATTGAAGTTCGACTTCTCGATTAAATCGATGAGAGAGAATCACATGAATATTCGACTTGCCATTGGCATCTTGATTGTCACCACCTTGATTCAATCCTTGCCCAATCAAAGCCAAGCGGTTGAAACAGCCGTTGATTTGCCAAACGCATTGAATCCAGTTGATCGAGAAGCTAAGTGGTGGGTCAATCGTCATCAAACGAAGCTCAAAGAAAAACAGAATCGGGCTGATTCTATCAAGTTAGTCTTTGTGGGCGATTCGATTACGCACAGCTGGGAAAAAACTGGAGCTTCCATTTGGAAAGAGAAGTTTGCCCCCTTTGGCGCCTTAAATCTCGGCTACAGCGGAGATCGGACCGAACATGTCCTTTGGCGCATTGGTGAAGAAGGTGGCGAGATTGAAGGGCTCGATCCGAAGCTTTATGTATTGATGATTGGCACAAACAATACAGGCCACAATCATGATTCCGATCCCGCTGAAACCGCGGAAGGGGTATCCACGATTGTTCAGCAGTTGCTAGTTAAGTCACCAAGCTGCAAAGTTTTGTTGCTGGCAATATTCCCCCGGGGTGCAACGGCTGATAATCCTCTTCGTAAGAGAAATAGTGAGATCAACACTCTGATTGCATCCCTTGATGAAAATGAACGGGTCGAGTTTCTCAACATCAATCAAGTTTTTCTTGACGAAGAGGGTAACTTGCCTAAAGAAATTATGCCCGATCTTCTCCATCCTAATTTAAAGGGTTATCAGCTTTGGGCTGATGCGATTGAAGCTCCTATTAAGCGATTGATGACCGAATGAACGATGCGACTGATCCACAAAATGATCAAGCATCCGAGGAAACAACACGCGAACATTTACTCGATGCGATTCATACGCTTGAGCAAGTTGCTAAGGATCGTGGAGCGTTAGCGCATCTGAGCGACCAAGAGCGTTTGCGTTGGCTTCAAGCAGTTCAGCAAGCCGCTTTTCCTGATCGAGCGACGCGCCGGCAACTGGCCAGAAAATTTCGAGCCGCTGAGCGTGAGAAAGCTGAAGAGAAGAAACAACAAGATCGTGATCTGCTTGCTAAGACCGGCATCCGTGCGCAGTTTCTTGAAGAGAAACCGTTTGCTGGCGTGCCCCAGTTGGCAGACCAGGCAACTCCTAGCGTTCGGCAACTCAAAAAGTCTTCGCCACCTGAACCGTTTGAGCCGGCACTGCCACCAAAAGTCGATCTACCGGAGCAAGAGCTTGGAGAAAAACTATCCGAGCCGCGAGCTTGCTACACGTGCAAACGCCTATTTGATCGGCTTCACCACTTCTACGACTCGCTATGTCCTGACTGCGCGGCGCTGAATTGGCGCAAACGACATCAATCGGCGGACCTTTCAGGTCGTTACGCTTTGGTTACTGGTGGGCGAGTAAAAATTGGTTATCAAGCAGCACTGAAACTGCTGCGAGCTGGTGCTCATGTGGTAGTTTCAACTCGGTTTCCCCGAGATGCATCACGACGCTTTCTGGAGGAACAAGATGCCGCCGATTGGCGAGATCGTTTAACGCTTCACGGTTTGGATCTTCGTCATACGCCAAGCGTCGAAGCCTTTGCTGATCATCTCTGCCAAACCTTACCACAGCTTGATTTCATCCTGAATAACGCCTGTCAAACTGTCCGCCGTCCGCCCGGTTTTTATAAACACCTCATGCAAGGTGAACGAGAGCTTGCTGACTCTTTACCAAACGAAGCGAAGCCATTACTCGCTTCCTATGAAGAACTCCGTTCGCAAGCGCAGCAATCGGATACTTTGTTGACTGACGGAGCTGATACGTTGGCTCGGTTAAGTATTGCTGGAATTGAAAGGGCTGCTGAGTTATCGCAATTGCCATTGGTCGAAGGGGATGACGACACGCACAATAACCGAACGGGCGATCAGCTCTTTCCGCAAGGCAAATACGACGTTGATGAACAGCAAGTCGATTTGCGTGATGTTAACAGTTGGCGACTCCGATTGGCCGATGTGCCGACCGTTGAGCTATTAGAGGTACAACTTGTCAACGCGATTGCTCCCTTTATTCTGAACGCACGATTGAAGCCTTTGATGACTCGCACTGCGTCACGTGACAAACACATTGTGAATGTTTCGGCGATGGAAGGCATTTTCTATCGGGCGTATAAGACCGACAAGCATCCGCATACCAATATGGCTAAGGCGGCGCTTAACATGATGACGCGCACCTCGGCGCAAGATTACATCCGGGACGGGATTCATATGAATAGTGTTGATACCGGATGGATCACTGATGAGGATCCAGCTCATATCACCAAGCGGAAACAAGAAGAGCTTGATTTCCATCCACCGCTCGACATTGTCGACGCCGCGGCACGGATTTGCGATCCCATCTTTGATGGGATAAGCAGTGGCAACCACGCTTGGGGTAAGTTCTTCAAAGACTATTTGGTCGCCAATTGGTAACCCCTCCAGACGATCAAGCCATTAATTAGGCTAGGTTGCCTGGTAAGCCTTCAACGAAAGTTTTGATTTCATCTCGCACACGTCGGTAAGCATCGAGAGCTTCCTCCTCCGTTGCTGCCTCTTTAGCAAGCTTCGGTGGATCATCAAACGGATGGTGCACTACCTTGGCATCACCCTGGAAGATCGGACAAGATTCAGCCGCGTTATCGCAAACCGTGACGACATAGTCGAACTCAACCTCGTTGAATTCATCAACATGTTGAGACTTCTGTGACGTAATATCGACGCCCGCTTCTGCCATCACTTTAACCGCATTGGGGTTTAAGCCGTGGGTCTCGACTCCAGCAGAATAGACGTCAATTTCCTCAGCCTTCAAATGGCGGGTCCACCCCTCGCCCATCTGACTACGGCAAGAATTTCCTGTGCAAAGAAAAAGTAATTTCATACGACTAACTAGTCTCTTGGTAAGTCTAAATTTACGACGGGATTTTAGAGTAATTAGATACACTTGTCATTGGGGTAGAACTTACTAAGAAAACTACTACTAGAGCTTTTGACAACTTCGTTAAAAGAGAATCTTTTCTTAACACCCTCTTCATGAAGCTGTTTCATACTCCTTCCCAGTTTGTGGGGCCGATGCGCTTGCCCCCAGCTAGAAGTGCTCCTGTTATCACTTTTTTTGTGACCCCACCTTTGGAGAAGATCCTAATGAAGATCGCTGCAACTTTCTTGGCTGCTTGCCTTGCGTTTGTTTCGACTGCAAACGCTGCTTTTGACCTACAAATCACCGAAATCTACTTCGGCCAAACCAACCCCGACCCAACTTCTGACTGGTTTGAAATCACCAACGTTGGTGACATGACTTACACTGAAGCGATTGATGGATCGCTTTATCAAGACGACTTTTCGCCAGATCCTGCTAAAGCTGATATCATCAATGGCATCACTTCAATTGCCCCTGGTGAATCAGTAATCGTTCTTATCGATTACGAAGATGATTTCACCGACGCAGCTGGTGCTCTTGCTGCTTGGAATGCTACTTGGAACAACATATCTGGAGTAGTTGTTGGTACTGCCGATGGTGGTTCTGGTTTGAGCAGCAGCAAGGTTGACGGACCAACAATTTGGTTGGGCGATCCTACCGCTGGAGGTCTTCTTCTTGACACCGAAACCTACCCAGACCCAGACGAAGTTATCGGTCTTCTTGATGGTGCTTCTTATGATGTTTCCCTTGCTGCATTCAGCTCGGTTGGCAATGCATCGGGTGCTATTGAAAGTGTTGGTCTTGGAGGCGGCGATGGAATCATCCCACCATTCCAAGCTTCGACCGCTTCTCCAGGTTCAGCTGCAATACCTGAGCCATCGACCCTTTCGCTTGTTGTTCTTTCCGGCTTGCTAGTTGCAGCACGTCGTCGTTAAGCGATAGTAACTCAAAAACGGCAGGTGACGAGAAAGTAGTCACCTGCCGTTTTTCTCGTACACGCTCAATTTTCAGCAATCACTTGATTCCCACCCACAAAGGATCTACAGGCCATGCACTTTCGATATGGTTTTACTCTTATAGCATTAGTAGCTACCTCGTTGATTTCAACTTCACTCCAAGCTGAACTTTATATCAACGAAATCTTTCTCGATCCTGGTGGGGCAGGCAGTGATTCGGTAGATGAATACATCGAAATACGTGGCGACGTTCCAAGCATGTCGCTAGAAGACCACTACCTTATATTCCTTGAAAATGAGATGGACGAGTTTGGTGTTGGCGATGCTGGAATCATCGAACACATCTTCGATTTCAACATTGCTAACAACGGAAGCATCGCACAACTAGGATCCAATGGATTTCTTCTACTACGTCAAAAATTCAGCCGATACGTTGCTAGTCAAATCAATACAGATGCAACCGACCTGGTAAACGCTGGTGCAGGTGGCTTGATTGGTTATGGAAATGGGGCAACCAGCACGATTGGTTCCTCGGACTTGCCATCAGGTGGTACGGTAAGCACCGGTGCACTTGAGAATAGTGGTTTTACCGCCATGATCATTCGCAATGATTCCGGATCAGCCCCAACTCTAGGACAAGATTTGGATGTTGGAAACGACGGACTAGATAACGCCAACGGAGCGGCAGGGTGGACCATTCTTGACTCAGTTGGAATTTTTTCAGAAGGTGATGAAACTGAAACAGGCCGCCTATACGGCACTGCTAATTTTGGAGTCCAAGATCCATTCTTGGGATTGCCACCAGGATTTGAACCAAACATCGAAGAGGGTGCAGAGTTTCAAGTGCTTGATTATGAGATTGAGTACATAGGACGTTGGGGAAATTCAACGGGACATGGCATTGATGATTGGCATGCTTCGAATCTTACTGACAAACTTGCATCAGGATCTCAGGGGGTGACATCACTTGCTGATTGGCGTCAATCGGGTGATCCTCACCCAACGAATGACAATGACGATTCAACACCTGCTCCACAGCCAGGTTTTATTGAGTCAAACAAAGGTGTTCCTTATGGAACCAAGTTAACCACGACTCTTGGTGGTCCAAACTACATCACCGGCGATTTCAATGGTGATGGAGTTGTTAACGCAGCTGACTATACCGTTTGGCGTGATACCTTGAATCAGACTGGCACCGAGCAAAATCACCCAGCGGCTGACCCCAATCACGACTTCGTAGTAGATGGCGCCGATTACGCAATTTGGGCATCTAGCTTTGGTTCGCCTAGCACGCCATCTGCTTCATTAGCACTCATTAGTAGCGTACCTGAACCATCCGCTGGACTGCTTCTTTTTGGTGGCTTAATCCTCGGGATTGCACGTCGTCAAGACTGATACATTTTAGTAAAAATAGTTACAGCATTAGCTGAGTCTCAGACTCAGCTAATGCTGTTTATGGGAACTTGTATTCTCAAGAAGTGGATTAGATATGCATAAACATCGCCTAGCATTTACCCTGGTTGAATTGCTCGTGGTTATCGCGATCATTGGTATCTTGGTGGCCATGCTTTTACCTGCTGTCCAATCCGCACGTGAAGCTGCAAGGCGCGCTCAGTGCACCTCCAATTTGAAGCAGATAGGGCTCGCACTTCTCAACTACCACGATGTGCACAAAGCCTTTCCGCAAGGTGCTTATACTTCCGTTTCTGCTTCAGGATTCAATGAGGATGGTCTTGGGTGGGCATCAAGGATTTTGCCTCAATTGGAAGAGCAATCTGTCTATGACCTCATCGTAAACAACGGATTATCTCACAACGGAATCATCTATGATGGCAACCCTTGGCAACCCTTGATATTTCGAATTGCTAAAAGAGCTGGCAAGCTACCACTAGCAGGAGGCGATACAATCATAAATGTATTTAGGTGCCCTACTGCCGATTTACCCGATTATGTTCCAGACGGTAGTTTCGTGGGAGCCAGTCCAAGGAGAGGGATAAACTATGGACACGCAGTAAGCCATTACAAAGGATCCCGCGGGTATTGCGATCATGGGATTTTCCTCAGAACGGATGAAGCTCTGAATGGATCACTATCACCCGGTGAATGTGATGTTGCTGATTTGGACGGAGATGGGGCAATCGATGAGCTTGATAAAACACCGCTTAAGAGTTTAACTGTTTCTATTAGGCATGTGACGGACGGCACAAGCAAGACAATTATTGTTGGCGAATCAGCTTACGTTGCCGATAGTATGGAACAATTTCCAATGTGGATCGGTACCTCTGACCAGGATGCAGCAGTGCTTTTCAAGGTACATGATGTTATCAATTGTGGAATTGGCGGGGTTCGATCATTCCCTTTAACAGAACAAGACAAGGAGCGAATGTTAGCTCCGGATGGCTATGAGGAAGACTGCTCATTTAGTTGGCATCCTTCTGGTGCACAGTTTGGTTACGTGGATGGATCTGTTCACTTCTTATCTGAGAATTTAGATCTTGCTGTGTTCTTAAAACTAGGCCATCGTGATGATGGATATGTGTTAGAAGATTTTTAGTATTTCAGATTCCTATGCGTAATATTTCAAACCGAGTGCTTTTACTTATTTGTCTCACATTTATCCTTGGATGTGGGGGCCAAGATAACTTGGCTACGGTGACAGGCACAGTTACGATCGAGGGTAAACCATTCACCGCTGGCAAAGTGATGTTTTTTCCCATCGCGCCCAAGGGAGAAACCGAAGCGGGGCGTCCAGCTTATGGTCATTTAGATAACGAGGGTAACTACTCGTTAACCACCCACTCGAAGAATGATGGGGCACTTATTGCAGATCACCGAGTGATGATTTTTCATTCTAAAGACAAATCTCCTTACAACTTTAGTCGCTTCCCGATTCCCAATGGAAACCGTACCGTTATAAAGGGAGAGAACATTTTCAACTTTGACATTACTACCGAGCAAATCAAGTCGTATAAATAATAAGCTCCGTCTATAAAACAACCCTCGGTAGCCGCCTGGTCTACCGAGGGTCTGAGTCCTCCTGACTAGCAGGAAGACCTTTTCTTCTATCTTAATTGATTGAAGTCGTTCAATCAGCAATTACTTCGTGGAAATCGTCACGGTTTTTGTCTCCGTGTAGGCTTCTAAGCCCGCTTCGCCAAGTTCGCGGCCGTGGCCCGATTGCTTGAATCCACCGAAAGGTGCGGCAGCGTCGAAGACGTCGTAGCAGTTCACCCAAACAGTGCCTGCCCGAAGTTGTGAAGCAAAGCGGTGGGCTTTGCCAACGTCACGTGTCCAAACCGCGGCGGCTAAGCCGTAGAGAGAATCGTTCGCACGGCGAGAGATTTCATCAACGTCTGAGAATTTGAGCACACTCATCACAGGGCCGAAGATCTCTTCTCTAGCAATTCGCATGTCATCCGAGACACCCGTGAAGAGAGTCGGTTCAACAAAGTAACCTTTGTCGCCAAATCGTTCGCCACCAGTTATGCACTCGGCGCCATCTTGCTTGCCGTACTCGACGTACTGAAGAATCTTATCGAACTGAGCTTGGTCGACTTGAGGACCTTGTTGCGTTTCCGGATCAAAAGGATCGCCCAGACGGTGGTTCTGATTCCGTTCGGTCAGACGGCTGATGAACTCGTCGTGAATCGAATCTTCAACATAGACCCGACTACCGGCACAGCAGCATTGTCCTTGGTTGAAGTAGAGACCAAAGTGAGCGCCTGCCACAGCCGCATCCAGATCGGCATCCGCAAAGATGATATTGGGACTCTTACCACCAAGCTCGAAGGTCAACCGCTTGAAAGTATCGATTGCTTCGCGAGCGATAATCTTGGCGGTGGTTCCTTCGCCGGTGAAAGCGATCTTGTCGACGCCCGGGTGTTTCACAAGGGCAGCGCCAGCGGTAGGGCCATATCCGGGAACGACATTGATAACCCCAGGCGGGAAGCCCGCTTCACAAGCGAGCTTGGCCATGCGAAGGCAGCTCAATGGCGTTTGCTCGGCAGGTTTCATCACAATGGTGCAACCGGCCGCTAGGGCTGGTCCCCACTTCCAGGCTGCCATGAGTGCGGGGAAGTTCCAGGGGATGATCTGACCGACCACACCAACTGGCTCACGAAGTGTGTAGCAGAAGTGGTCGCCTCGGACTGGCACTGTCGAGCCTTGGATCTTATCAGCCCAACCGGCGTAGTAACGAAGGCAATCAATCACCAAAGGGATGTCGGCAGCGCGGGAATCGCTGATTGGTTTACCGTTATCAAGTGTTTCGAGGGCAGCCAGATTATCGGCTTCTTCTTGGATGAGGTCAGCAAGACGAAGCATTAGCTTGCCACGTTCTCGGGCATCCATGGTGCGCCATGGTCCGTTATCAAAGGCTTCGCGTGCTGCTTTGACGGCCAAATCAATATCAGCCGCGTCCCCTTCAGCGACGTTGGCAATGACTTCTTCCGTAGCAGGATGAATCGTTTCAAACGTTTTACCGCTGACAGAATCAACCCACTTGCCACCAATCAGACACTGGGTATCACGAACCGCTGGCCGAGCAACGGACTTGGACAAGGTGGCCATGATTGACCCTCCATAGATAAGAACAATGATAGAGAAAAGGTTAGGTGCAATGTGTGATTGTACAAACTGCCATACCCATTTGTCACGCGCAAAGCCTAAATCATACAATTATTAGGACTTAGAACCGTCTAGAATTGAACCGATTTGTGATTTAACGAGCAGGCAATTGCCCGTTGGAAGTGATGTCACCTCGCAAAAGTTCCCCTATCTTCCCAGTTAGCCAAAGGTAATGATCACTGGGTAATCCCTTGTAGGTTAGAAACTCAATGTCACCAACAGGTGGGTCATTAGTGCACTTAAAGATTGCGGTCCCTTCGTCAACTTCGTCAAACATGGCAACATAGATCATGTTGGCACCAGCCTTTTTAGCAGCGATTGCTTGGGTCCAAAGAAATTCACCTTTCAAACGCGGAATAGCTCCGAGCGGTTCTTCAACACCGCGCGTGTGCATCAAGTTCTTCCAGCTAAAACCAGGAAAGACAACCGGCATAAAATCAATGCCGTGGTCATTAGCCCATCGTACATCTTCACGAAGTGTTTGTTTGCCATACTGACGAGCTGATTCAGGTGATCGATATCTTCCCACTGTCCAAGGACTTGTGATATCCGCCATCTGAATAAGTTCATGTAGCTTCTTATTAGATACGGTATCACCTTGAAGTGTACGCCAATGGGTAGGCACGCCAAGCATGACCGAATTCTGACCAAACTCTGGATTGTTCTGTAAGAAATCAATCAAACGTTGGCATTCATCTAGCGAGTAACGACGGCCATCATTAAAACCAATACCCCAGATCGCAACGACGGGCTTACCGTTATGACGTTGATACCGCGGATCTTCGTGGATCTTCATCCGTTGGGATAAAGCTTTCCAGTCCTCCATGATGACGCTTTCAATCTCGCCCGGTCGTAGGCCCGAAAGATCGTACATGACTGCCCAGGTACGGCCATGATTATTTGCAGCTGATTGAACATGATTCGTTACTTGGTTTCGATGCCGTATTTGCTCATTAGACTTTAGAGAGACACCAAACCGTTGGACAAAGACACCGTCTATGCCGAAATCGGACATCCAACGAAAATGTCGATCAACCGTTTTAGATTTATAGGAACTGAACAAGTAGGCCGTTGTTCCATCACGATGCTTTAGTGGAGTTGGAAACTTCTCATCGGTATCAAACTCAGAGAGATCAGGCCAAAGATCGAAAGTGCACATGCCCTTACGAAACATTTTTTCACTACCGTAGTGTGTCCAACCTCGATTAGAACCATCTCCCTCAGCGGCAAACCATCCTTGATATCCACACATGACTTTGCCATGCAAAGAATCAGTACTAACTCCCTCTGCATAACCGGTTTGACAACACACGATCGAAACGAGCAAAAGGAAGACAATTGAAAGGAAGGAAACGCGAATCATGAGGGGAAATCAACCTTAGTGAACTTAGGGCATCTATCGCTGTTACGAAAACAACTATATTCGACCAAAAAAGGAAATCAATTTTCCGGTGAGATTGATGCCAATAGCGTTTGGTATATTTCTTTGCTTAGCGAATTGAAGTCGGTCCAATTGCGAAGTCGATGTATCGCTCAAATTAAGTTCTTGCAGAGAATTCATCATTGGCATCTTTTTGAGGCCATTCAACGTGACTTTGGTGCCAGACAGATTTAGCTTTTCGAGAAAAGGAAGTGTTTCAACTTGGACACCCCATCGAACGAAATCATCGTCCTCGAGTCCTAGACCAGAAAGGTCTATTTCAACAAGCCGATCTCCCATCACTGAGAAGTCTTCGCCGACGGTATTCTCAAGCCACTCAAGTTGATGCACAACATATCGTCCACCCCATTCGTTAAGAAATTCAAGCGTTGTTTCTTGGGCGATATAGATCGGTAGCTGGGAACCAAGCCATGGAAGTCGCTTACCACTTTTCTTGGCAAAACCGAGAGCTTCTTCAAAAGCAGTTTGGATCTCTATAAACTCTTCGGCGGAACCACCATGGTCTGGGTGGGCTTTTTGGGCACGACGTCGGTAAGCTTGCTTGACGTCTTCTTCCGTGATAGGCAGAGTTAGCCCGAGTCTGTCTATCGCTTTTTGACGGGCGCGTTTTCTCGGATCCATGCTAAGATACCTGTATCGGTCTTACGTACCTGAACCTAGTGGACTATTGCAATAACCTATCTTATTTGCATATGCGATGAATAAAAGCTTACCAAATTTGCTTTAACTCTTCAGCTTGAACAATTCATGAAAGAGACGATCAAAAGATTGGCAGGACCGATTTATCGGCAAAAAGTTTGGCTGGAGAGGGTGAAATACCTTGGCCGAAATATTTGTTTTGAAGACCAAGGACACCAATCTGTCCGTGAAATCATGGCAACGGGAGTCGGAGCACTAGGAAAAATCGGTGAGTCTGAATTACGTGGATTGCAATGCTATTTACGAAACCGATCTTCTGATGGCAGCTGCAAAAATTGGGATAAGCGATCAGAAAGGCTATATACGAATGCAGGTGTCTTTCCAAATTCATCGGAGGGATTTACTGATTTCGCTTTAACAATGCTAGATGCTTTGCCTGATATCGATTGTTTAGCGGTTTGGTTTAACTATGGTGAATATTTGGTTGTAAGGGATTATTGCCCAAAGGCATCCTTAGTTTGGCTCAATTGTCTTGAGCCTCAGCTTTGGCAAAGCCCATGGATGAGTTTGTTCCGCGGAAAGAAGGTTCTAGCAATATCACCTTTTGCAGATTCAATTCAAAAGCAGCATGCTTGTCTCGAACAAGTTTGGGAAAAGAAGCCTGAGATGGCTGGGCCATACCAATTAGAGACGATAAAAACTCCACTTGCAGCAGCTTTGGTCGAATCACCATACCCAACTTGGAAGGCTGGTTTCGATGACCTATGCCAACAAATGGAAGATTCACAATTTGATGTTGCGATCATTGGTGCAGGAGCATGGTCTTTGCCCCTCGCTGTTCATGCCAAACGTATCGGAAAAATTGGGATCCATCTTGGAGGACCAACTCAATTGATTTTTGGCATTCTAGGAAACCGTTGGTTGAAGATGCCTGAGCACAACGTCTTCTTTAATAGCCATTGGGTTCATCCCAGCGAAGCTGAGAGACCTAGTACATTTCAAAAAATCGAGGGTGGATGCTATTGGTAATCTTCAAAGACGATTTCCAAGTAGTTCTACAAAGAGCTGTTCATAGGCTTCAACTGGGCGAAGGTAATCTTCCCAGAGCTTGCGATTCTCTGATTGTAGCTTTAGGAAATCCGACTCACTAATGCTTTCATGAAAGGCTAATAGCTTATCCGCTAGTTGGGAAATATCGTCTTCTTCAATCCATACAACATGGCGCTTCCAATCAATTGAATTCTCAAAAGGAAGTGCGCAGTCTGTATTAATAAACAGAGGGATGCGGCCCATGGAAAGGGTTTCATAAAACCTATAAGAGAAATTGCCAGCTCCTCGTAAGCATAAAACATATGGACTGTTTGCCATGTTTTGAAGGTATTCTTGTCGTACTTTCAAGCGAGACTCGGGACTTGGTTCTTTATTTCTTCCCAAGGCTCCTCCCCAAAATGCCGTTCGTCGAATGAAATCAGTAGTTACACGACGGTCTTTCTCAAGCCTACGCATAGACTCTTCGCGAAGAGATAAACCTCTTACCTTCTGGGCCCGATTTTGCAAACGGTAAAACAATCGTTTGTAAGGACTTCCAACAAAGCCGCAAAAGCTTACTGATGGTTTGGGGATCTTCGTAATGGGCGAAGGTATAGAATCTGATTGAGCAACAACGTCATCAGAGAATGCCGGAAATACTCGTTCACATGATTTGATTGTTGATTTCTCAATCGAGTTTCGACAAACCAAGCCATAAGAGACTTCACACGGCTGAACTGAGTCACTTAGCTCAAAAAAAATGCAAGGTTTCTTAAGCGATTTTCCAAGCTTTACTGCTTCGCTAACCTCATCACTATCTGAATAGGGATAGGGATATACTAGCAGGTCTGCCTCTTCAGCTGACGTTGCCTTCCAACGCTTAGGCGCCTCTTCATAAAGTCTATAGTAGCGACTGTTATCAGCTCCAATAAAAACTTCTTTCTTCCCAATATTTAGAGCCGCTGCTATTGGGAAGCTCTCTCGGTCAGAATCCGCTCCAAAAAAATGAATGCCAATAGTCATAGAGGAAATACCAATAAAATTTCAAATTAGTGATCAGCGTGTGCCAGCGCAGCTGCGCGGTTGGTTGCTTGCGCGGCGATGTCGAGCCCAACTAAGTCGTTCCAGGCTGCTAAGAACCGATGATAAACGGCGCCAGGCTTACCATCTCCGATCGGTTTGCCATTGCAGCTAACGACGGGTTGGATACAAATCGAAGTGCCAGTTAGCCAAACCTCTTTAGCATTGATTACCTGATCAACCGTGAGATCTTCTTCACGATAGGCAATGCCACGTGACTCGGCCAAGTTGCCAAGAACTCCGAGGCTGACGCCTGGAAGCATGCGGTGCTTAGGGGGTGATATAATTGACTCCCCATCATAAATAACAATATTAGCCGTCGAAGCTTCGCATACGTTGTTTGCACGATCTAGCAACAAGGCGCGAGCACCAGGTTCAATCTCTTTTGCCTGCTTATCAGCAAGGTAGTAATGCATCCGGCTTCGGCATTTCAACTCACTTGGCCAACATTCGACGGGGGTTTGTTGCACGGAAGTCACTTGCAAGCGGACTCCCTCTTCAAAGTAATGGGCCCAATCTTGGAATGGCAAAGGATAGCCATGCACACAAAGCGTAGGATGATGTCCGTCGCCTGGGGTGGCCAGGGCAACGATTGTCCAGTCATCGCCAGAAAGGCGTAATGGCTCGTGCTTCTTGGCGAACTGTGAGACAGCAACGTCAAGCTCATCAGCAATTGCTGGATCAAGCCCAATCAATTCAACCGACCGGCGGAGACGGCGGTGATGTTCAGCTTGTCGCCAGACCTTGCCACGGAAGGTTCGCAAACGTTCTGTGACAGTGGTACCCAAGACAAAGCCCAGGTCAGTCAGGGGAATACCATGTCCTTTGTCGGGGACCCATTTGCCGTTGTAATAGACTTGGTGTGAAGCCATCGTAGTTCTGCTAATCTGGAAGTCGTGTGACCAATCGCGAAGCGGATATCCGAAGGTGTCCTGTCCGCCTACAGGTCCAATATCCTCTGAATAGCTTAACCCGAAAAGGGTCGGAGGTCTGGCTAAAAATGGCTATTTGTTGGCCATCGCCAGAGTCGGCTCAGATGCCGTTGGGAGATCCGAAAAGGTGAGCCGCCGCCAGGTGGCTCGCATCACGCCCGTGGCGTTCAGATAGCGGTAGAGGTCGTGGCTTCGCCCAACCGAGCTACTGACATTGATGGTGCGGACCTGAGAGGAGATCCCGGCAGTAAGCCCTTTTGGCCCTGTATAACCCAGAGCTGTTGGTTTGCTTATCTTTGAGACGAATTTGTAAAACTTCATCGCTGGGTCTTTCGGATTGCAAGTAACCAGCAGCGAGTCAAGCTGATATAACGCCATACCGTGGTATCGACCTGGGGCTATCCAACAGGCATCCTCTGCCGCAGCTAGAAAGACTGC
Organism: Botrimarina sp.; assembly: GCA_965263145.1. Classification (GTDB taxonomy): domain Bacteria; phylum Planctomycetota; class Planctomycetia; order Pirellulales; family Lacipirellulaceae; genus CAYGQU01. The sequence goes on along the minus strand of OZ253585.1, from coordinate 2,520,485 downwards.
ACGCATTGGTCGTTTGAGACTGGTTTCACACAAACGCAAACCATTGAGTGCCCCTCCTGCTAGGAGGTGGGCAGCTCCGCTTGAGACACGTGCTCCGTAGCTGTAACCAAGGATTCCTACTGGTGCGCCTTCTGGTACTTGGTTAACAACCCAAGCAAGCTGAGCAGCAACAGGTCGGGTTCTGGCTGCTTTCTCTCGGTAGTCACGCAACAAGCCGGGGACTTTTGTCGAAGCCCATGAAAAAACGACAAACTGAATAGGTCTCTCATCGCAAGCAGATCGAGTCAAACAACGATAGACATCTAGCCCACGCTTGCGTGCGCTGGAGGCATCAATCTGATTTCCATGAACGTAAACAACGGTTGGAATCGACGGGTTGAGCGAAGCAAGCAGTGAAGTTGTATCGCTTTTGACCCACTTATTTGAGATTCTCTCAGCAGCATAGCTGCTTGCTGACAAGCGGTTGCAATCAGTAGAGCAGCCTACCGGTCGGGTGCTAACAAGCAGAATACGATCACCCTGCCGGCCCGTGCAATCGGCAAAGGCGGTAGTTGCCGCAAAGGCTGTGCAAAGAGTAACGGCGAAAAGAATCAACCAAGAAGGTCGATTCGTCAATAGTCGTTGCCAATCGGTGGGATGCGTCATAGCGTTTGGGGTTGCTGTAGGAAGATAGGGTTGCCGGGGCAGTCCGATTCTTGGACCGACGTTCCCAAAAAATCCGTTTTGGCAATCCATGCCTTCTCACGTAGCACCTGCGCATAGCATTTGCGACAGATTCCCTACGAAGTAACTCTAGCACGTGTTCTCCCACCAGGTCGGGTGGATGTTGAAAAAAATCAACGTTTTCATTTGCACTTCATCAACCGTGAGGTAGTGTTTCGCAGCCGCAACGTTTTAGACATTACCCTCCCCGCGGTCCTGCCGGTCATTTGAAGACCACCCCTCGTTTGTTGCCCTCCCGGCGTCCAGCAGACGTATCAAAGGATGAATCCGATGAAAAAGCTATTAGCCCTATTGGTTGTTGTAACTGTTGTTACCAGTGTGACTGGTTGCGGATGTTGCCGTCGTGTACGTGACATGATTTGTCGTGGCGCCTACTGTGGTCCAACTGCAACGGTACCAGCACCTGCACCAGTGACGGTTGCCCCGTTGGCTGCTGCTTGTCCAAGCTGTCCGCCTACGACCATGGCTTACGATCCAAGCTGTGGATACTCGGGCGTTGAAACCTTGGGATACGGTGGCTACCCCATGGTTAGCCCCATGGTTGACTCGGGTTGGTCCGCTTCGTGTAGCGATTGCCAAGGTGGCGTGATCAGCACCCCGTCTTATGATCTCCCATCCTATGATTCGACCTACCAACCAACCGACGCAGGCACACGTGACCCCGGTCCTGCAACTGTTAACTAAAACTGATATTTGTCGAAATGATTAAGCTCTAGGACGAAAGTTTCCCTCCCAGAATTGTCCACCTGTTGGCTTAATAAGCGTCGAGCGTGAGGAGCTCCCATTCTCTCGCTGAAGCGATAAACCCCGCACCGCATGTTGGTCCTGAGCATGCTTTGCGGGGTTTTTTATTGCGCCTTTCCCTAGCGGGCAACCTACAATAGGAGTGTAAACTCCTTCATTCCTAAGCTGTTGCAATGTCCCGGCAAATTCTATTTCTGATCCTGGTTCTCTTTTCTCCCTGTGCCAAGGCACAGCTACTTGGTGAAGATGAGCCGGTCTTGAGCGACCCCGTGTTAATGGACGAGGTCGATCAGCCACAAAGCGAGACAAAGCCGTCAAATTCATCAGAAGCAACGAGCCTTACTTCGCGATACGGGGAGCCAGTTGTCTTTCCCTTCCGCATCGGAGCCATCGTTAAAGCGCGTAATGGTGCGTGTCGTGACATTAAGGCGATGGTGGCCATGCCGCTTGAGTGCCCTGAACAGTCGTTGAAAATCACCAACACCGAAGTAACGCCACAGGTCGAGCCACTCGATGAGCGTGAACTACAAGGAGGCGCTGCCCGGCAGCTTCTCATCTCGATTCCTTACCTCGAAGCGAACGAAGAAGCGCGCGTTGTCATTACTTACGAAGTGACCACTCGCCCAACGCTTGATCTTCCTCCTGAGTTGGCCGATTCACTTGTAATCGCAAAGCGTGTTCCGCGCGAGCTGCGTCGATTCATTGGGCCGAGCCCTTTTATTGAATCAAAGAATTCGAAGATCAAGAAGATCGTGCGCCAAGTGGATGCTGATCTTGAAGCCGAGTATGGCGAAGAAGAATTCTCAGACTGGCAACGTGTTGAAGCGTACTACGATTATGTGCTCGACCATATTCAGTATTCTGAAATGGAAGATACCAGCGCGCTGAAGACACTCAACTCAGAGATTGCCGACTGTCACGGACGATCAGCCTTGTTTGTTGCCATCTGCCGCGCGGCGGAAATACCAGCCCGAATGGTTTGGGTTTACAAGCACTGCTATGCCGAATTCTATATGCAAGATCCTGAGGGGAACGGCTATTGGTTTCCCGTCGAGTCAGCCGGTACGAGAGCCTTTGGGGCTATGCCGCTTGTGAGGGAGGTTCCCTTGCAGCGTGCGATTATGCAGAAGGGTGATAACTTCCGAGTACCTGAGCGACCACGCGAGAGGTTGCGTTACGCAACGGACTACCTAATCGGCAAGCCAATGCCTGGAAGCGGCAAGCCGAGCGTGAAGTACCTACGGGAAGTGGTCCGTGAAGGTCAAGAGTAGCATCGTGTGCCACCAGCACACCTATCCACCGACATCAATTAAGCTGGCCGACTCTTAGCCCGCTTTGCCAACATGTTGGGCTAATGCGATTTCTAGTTCTTGTGTCTTATGTCCGCGCCAAAGCTCTTTCCCTTCCGGGTCAAATAGCATAAGCGTTGGAAACGCCTTAACACCCAGGTTATGTAGCAAACGGTTGCCACCGTAACCGACAGGCCAGTCAAAGCCGGGTACGGTTTCGGCAAACTCTTCGATGGCTCCAAGCTCACTCACTGGTTCAGGCGTGATGCCAAGGAAAACGACACCCTGTGATTGCCAGTCAGCATAAAGCCGTGCAAGGTCAGGCATCTTACGCCGGCAAGGAGGGCACCAAGTCGCCCAGGCATCGACCAAGACATAGCTACCAGAAAGGTTTTCTAGTGCGGGCTCTTCGGGAAAGTTGGCAACGTTCGTCCACCCTTCAACTTGCAAAGCAGGCAAGCGTTCGGCGTGGCTCATTGTCGGCTTAAGAATCCACCACGCGTAACCAATAGCAACAGCCAATACGATCCACCAACCAAGATGGCTCGGCTGATGGTCGGTGTCGGTCGTCACCTGGGCTAGGTCGCTCACTCGATTCTTCTCCTCAGAAGCACGGCATCGTCGACATTCAAATCCTCGCCTGGCTTAAATGCAACGGGACGTGTGCGGTCGACAATATAGAACCCACGATGACGTTTGTTTTCACCCGTGTCGAGGCCTATTTCTCTGCCAAGCGTGTATCCATCAGGATAGATACGGAAGAAGAGGTCTTCGTATCTGCCGTCATTATCAGGATCAAGAAAACCATTGTCTGCATTACCGTCAATGAAGTAACGGGCAGCAATATTAGGGTTGTCACTGGCTGGGGTTACTTCAAAGAACCCAACGGTCATCCAGACGGCAAAGACGCCTGAACGAGTAGTTGTCAGGTTTGAAAGACGAGTAATCGGCTGGTAACGCAAATGCGAGTTCCGTTCGGTATCAATCGAAGGCTCAAGTGCCGCACCACTCATGAGTGGTATGCGCGGTAGCGTGTCATTCGCATTCCCCGTTGCGTTTGGAACGGCTTGTGGAACTGAATTTCGCCTTAAGATCTGATCATCACCGGTCCCGGCTTCGTTGGCGTCGTTACGAATGCCGTTATTGTCTTCAGTACCAACCCCATCTTTATCAACAATGAAGCCATCGTTGCCTCGATTTCCCCATGCAGATCCATCGACTAAATTCCCGTTTCGATCTAATACCCGATTGCCCGGCGAATAGTGATGAGGTCTTAGTCTACCCGCTACCACTTCCTCTTGTCGCATTTGGAACAGTGGAACATTCAACGATTCTCCTTCTGCCCGAAATGGGTTGGCGAAGAAGGTTGGGAAGTTTGGATTTAAATACATCGGATTGTTTGGCAAACCACCACCAGTACCGGTGTATCCACGACGGCTTTTTTCAATGTCACGCCATGCGGGGCCAAGATGTCCCATTTGAATCAAGCTGCCGTTTGTGTAGTCAATCAGATTCTCATCTTTATAGCGGTGCATGATGCCATCGTAGACTTCCGACCAGCGGTCCTTGTTTTCACCAACAATTGAACCATCAGTACCTCTTCTAGCACCATCGTTTTGGCCAACTACGGTGTTTAGATTCACCTTACCTGGCTCACGATAGTTGTCGACGCGGTTGAAAGGTGCTGCCAACTCACGGCGAGGGTCATCCACCTCGGCTGAGACCGCTGCAAATTGATTTGGATCTAACAAGGTGTCGGTCCCAATGAATCGCGAAGGGACATGCAGGTAGTCAAGGATCCGATAGAAGTGTGGTGCTCCTTGGCATACAACACGTGGTTCATTGAGGATTGGCTGATTTCTAGAATCAACTTCTTTTACATCGTCGACTACAACATAGTACCGGAGCCTTGACGGAATTGCTGATGTCATGAAAAAGTTAGGTAGATGACCAAACGTCATATGAGTGCGACGCCAGCGCTCACGATTGGTGAACTCTTCATCAGCATTATTTAAGTTTGCAGGTACACTTTCAACGTTACCATCAGAGTCATTCTCCTTCCTTCTTAGGGCTTCACCATCATATTGATTTGGCTGCCTTTCAAGGGCAGCATTGTAGACCGAGTAATACGTCAACATCCGCGAACTGCTCCAGATCGGAACCTGGATGACCTCTCCTTCGCTGATGAAGGGACGATTGGGCCAATGGAAGACAGGGGTAGTTGCGTCATCAGAACTTCCATCTGAGGTAACTTCAGGCGTGCCAATTAAGTCGTAATCAGCGACAACTCCATCACGATCGAGGTCAATGTCATCAGCTTTTGAACCTGCTACATCGGTTTCGTAGTTATAGAAACGACCAAAGGCTCGATTAGCAAAACCAAGGCTATGTCGTAATGGATAGTCTAAGACTGCTTCACGATATTTGATTCCTGCATAATCCTCGTCCGTACCAAATTCATAATCCTCACGTCTAGCATCATTAAAGTTAATCTTTTGGCGTGGAGAGAGGCTTACTCCAGTTCGTTTACGATCAAAGATCTCAACACTTCCGGTGGTTCGATCTTGATTCCATAGTGTACGACTAGGTAGTGGTTCTCCTGTGGTGGGAATAGCCCCGTGTAGACCTCGTTCTTGGGATTGGAAGGTGATTTTGGTGTAGGGTCGAGAATTACCTCTTGTTCCACTGGGGAACGTTGGTAGGGGATCACGTCTTACTTGGTGCCGAACTTCTGGTCCATTAACTGAGGGATCAGCAGGTCTACGTTCGAGCTCACTTTCTTTTTGGCTTGTGCTATTCAGTGAGGTTAGGTCAAGAGACAGAGAGTCAATCGTGAGATAAGGGTTCACTGGGCGCGATGGATCGTGCCGATCATTGATATTGCCTGAGGCAGTAATGGGAGGCGGATTCCAAGATAGGCGAGGATTCGCGAGCCGTTGTAGGTGCATTGCCCGATAGTTTGGAGTTGTTTGATTTTCAACGAGCTCAGGAAGAAGATCAAAAGGCTCATCATATCCGGCCAGCTTTCGTCCATTTTCGACACTATAGAATCCTCCTTCTGCGGGATCATCACTAGTATTTCTAATTTTAGGGTGTTTGTAGAATATTTGTTTCAGTTTAGGATCTAGTTCCAATTGACGAATCAAATAGCCATCAAGTGGTTCGGAGATCGTAAAATCTTCCATAGGGATAGCCACAACGGGTTGTATCGCAGGAGTGATCTCCTTGCTGGTGTCATCAGGTGGTTCAACCGTTGAGAATTGCACGGGGTCGGTGACATTCACGGCACCAGAATTTCCTCCGATGTTAATCAATTCGGTCTCTCGGGTTCCGCTCTTAAATCCACCATTCATTCGGAAAATAAACTGCATCCGATTTGGATTGGTGCTTGGGAACATCTCGATGCGACGGAAGCCGACTTGTTGATTGGCGAGTCCATCAGGAGGATTTATGAATTCTAGCTCCGAAGGATTGCTAGCAGGTTCTGTGCTACGCAAGGATCGAGAGATGATCGTCGTATAGCGATCTTCCAAGTTGTCGTATGAGAGGCTTGTCTGTGTATCGTAAGTCGTTGTGCTTTTGCCAAAAATCTCTCCGGCAGTCCCCACGACGGCATATCGACCTGGGAGTATAGGCGATAAGGGGACAGATTCTATTGGACCATTTGAATCATGGATATCGGTCGGGTGGTCACCATCGGTGTCGAAGTAGTCAAGAGCAGGAAACCGACTAATATAAACATTCAAGGCAGCCCGAGGTTCACCAAACTCTCCGTCTACGAAACCTGCATTGGTCGAGCTTAGTTCAAGACTGTCATTAGCTAAATCAATATAAGTTTCATTGCCACTGAGGTCGTCACCACCCGCGTTTCTCTTAATGGAGTCATCCCACCCATCCATTAGGGTTACTTGATAAAACAGATTGGGGATGTGGAGCCCCGAGCTATTAATTGGATCCCGAACACTACCAATGGTTGGTACCACCTTGACCGAAGGAGCTCCGGTAAAATAGAAAATGCGTTCTAGGTATTCGTTAGGCTTTGCTAAAACACGGCGTTCAAGTTTGTTGCTTCCAATACCAAGGCCGGGATTGGAAATGGTTACCGTTACAAACCCCTTATCTTCTGGCTGAGCTTGACGATCAAACGAAGGGAAGTCGGGGTCGGTAATACGGGGTGCCAGTTCTTTATTCTTGTCAATTACCGAGTTCGTATTGAGTCCGAGAAGACCTTCTGTATTGTCATAGAAAGCTTGATAGTAGTTCAAAAGAGCCTTTGGGAGCTTTGGAAGAGTTTTGCCACCGGCGAAAGTGTGCAAATTTTTACCGGTATCGTTCCCAACTTCATTTCTAGCACTGTTATCGTCTTCCTCGTCCTGAATTCGAGGGCTGAATTGGTTGGTTTCGTACTCCCATTGTCCATTAGTGATTGTTAAGTCGAAGTACTTGCCCCCATTACCATTCCCCCCTGCGACTTTGGCTGTGTAGGGATCATCATTGATTTCAATCGTGGCTTGATCAGGAATGGTTGCATTACGTACAAGAGGGTGCGTTTCAGTACATGCCATTCGCCAAACGGGGGATGGTAATCGATTGGCTGATCGCCCTTCCGAAACACGATCTAGAAGTAAGCCTTCTATAAAGTCATCGCCTACATCAACCGATCCACTTTCATCTGAATCATAGCGACGGAATGAACCGTTAGCATCACGGTATAATTCAGCAGCAAGGTTTGCGCCGTCGGTCCATGGATTGTAAATTTCGACATAAGTTCGACCAGCGGGCTTGAGCCGTTGATCAAGGTCGTTATCAGGCGTGTCTTTAGACTGGTTTGTTACCAAGCCATCGTCATCACCATTGCTATTGTCGTCATCAGGCTTTCCTCCCCCAGTATCGGGATCAAGATCAAGGTCTTCGAGCCTACGGTCATGTATTGCCAGGCCTTCTGTTAAAAGTGCTTCTGGTCGCTCAGCACCCCATACGACTCCACGTGTACGCAGGCACGCAGGGACAACACTGGCATCGGCTGGTTGTACTGTATCGAAGTTGCCACCCGACAAAGAACGATACATTCCGTAATTTTCATCGGTCGTTAGGTCACCGTCTAAGGGAAAGAAAGTGCCATTCGCATTGACATTCCATCCATCCCAGGGATTCTCATCGTACTCAAACGGTGTTTGTACCGAGTCGGGATCTCGCATGTCAACACAGTTGATTGCCCATTGTGCAACTTGTCGACAAGTCAACTTATGCATAGCGATTCGTCGTGCGTTAATGCCATGAGCAGCACGGATTTCTTGAGGTTGTGCTGAGGCTGGATCGGGTATGGGAAAATATCCAGGCCATGGATATCCCGGAGGAGGATTGCTTTGCAGGGATTTACGTATCTGGAATGCCATACTTCCGCGTGAAAAAGGATCCAAATAATGCAGCACCTGCGGGTCATTTTCGTCATAGGGAGCGAGATAATTCTCATCCATGACAGCCAACATTAAGCAGTATAGATGCCTCGCATAAAGCTGCCGGGCCATTGGACCATCATCAAGGATTCTTGTCGTTCCCGATACAGCCCCTCTACCGTTGACATCTTTACCACCCGTGTAGTCAAAGGGTGCTTGTTCGCCTGGATCTTCAATTCCATCGTTATTTAAGTCGACCCATGTATAGTCATAAGGTAATTGTTCGCCTGGATCCTTAACCCCGTCGCTATTGGAATCAGTCCATGTGTAATCAATGCCTGCTAAAGTCTGAAGGTTTGGAACGCCGGCTTCTTCGGGCTCGTCAACGGTTCCGTTGTTGTTGTTATCACGCCCATCACCGAAAGGTCGGTTGAGATTCATCTTGCGTCCAGCAAGAACCTCGGGTGCGAGCATACCCCCTTGGGTGTAAGGACCGCTTCGTACATTGGCTACATCAAGTCGATCATCCCCATGCATGATGTTGTTAATGTCATCTGGGCCGGGCGTCGTATTATTCTTTGCGAATTCAAGAGCAATGCGATAACTCAGATAGTCGGTGATTCTGGCTCCAGATGGGGGCAGATCTCCCATGATTACGAAGTAATCATCACAGTCGTTTGCGGGATCACCATCATTCGGTGTGTAGGTATAAGTTCCGACGACAAAACTTATTTCACTTGCGTTATCAACGACTCCATCGTTGTCATCATCAACTCCAGGCAGTCCCGGTAAACCATCCGCCCCAAGCAGTAGGCGGCTTGTCCAGTTCTCGTTCGGAACAGGCAAGCTGTAACTGTCGGTCGTGACCTGACGACGTGTGATCGAAGTTGTTGCTTGGGCTACGACACGCTGCAGGGAGTTGGGTTGCGAGCCGGCATAATTGTCTTCGTTAATATAACCGGCTGCGATGCCACGTTCGTAGACCGATTTGTCTGGATCGAATGCATCGACTACATCCCACAATCGGCTAGGAAGTTCTCCCACGTCGGCATCCCCTGCACGCAAGATGCGTTCAAGCTCCGCGGGTGAATAGGGGGCATCTTCGCTCACGAGGCCCGAGCTGGCCACGAGTTCCCACTCGGAAGGAACCCCACGTCGTCCACCTATCGAAAGATCAATTTCGTAAGGCGAGTCATCAAGCAGCGTTAAATTTGGGTTCGTTTGAAAGTCCGATTTCGCTTCATAGAGTGGCTTGCCAATGGCTGAGACAGCCGTTGCATAGCGACCGATCAAGTCTGGAACTTCGCCGTAGCCGGAGGGAGTTTGTGGAGTTAGAGTTGCAAAGTTGTTATACAGCTCGCCCGCAAAGTTGGGGTAACCTGGAAAGTCATAAGGGATACGCGATTCACGCGTCATTCCCATCGAAGTGATGTCGGTCGTATCGAAGGTTTTACCTGGTGTCGCTGATGAAATGCCCATGTTTAGCTCGGCTGAGCGTGAACCATAGCGTCCGAAATCAACCGTTAGGTTCATGGCATCAGCAACACTACGGCCATTGTCTACCGGGTTAGGGCGACCGATCAACAGGCGAGCATAATCATCGTATTGCGGGTTGCCTGATAACGAACTGCTGGTTTGGATGTCATACAATGGCAAGCGTGGCGAAAAAATTGACCGAAGTGAAATATCAGCCGGGCCATAACCCATGCCGGTTGGCAATTGGTCTGAGCTGCGCAAGGCTCGTGGATTGTTATAATCTTGCGCGAGATTAGATTTTATTAGTGTGCCGTTTATCAGTTGCGAACCATCTAATTCTGTATTCGCAAAGTGATCAAGCGAACCGTGGGCGTTGACGTTAAGTCGGTTGTCGAGGTCTTCGACGAGCATCGCAACTAGCGGTTTGTAGAATCGACCATCCTCGGTCTTCTGGACCGGCAGACCAAGGTCAACCCACACACTGTCCGGCACCCCGTCACCATCGTTATCGACATCCCAGGGGCCGATGATCTCCCAAGTCGGTGCGGTGATGAGACCGTTATTCAGATTGACTGGATTCACGAACCCACTGGCAAGGTCATTCTGAGAGTAATAATTGCTTCCATCAAAGTTGGGATGATCATCACGGGTCGGTCGCATGGAATAGCGGCGTTTAATGGCAGCGACTTGAGCAGCCACTTCGGAGTCATTGCCAAGCGTTCCATAGGGATCAAGAATCGCTTGATAACGTTCTAGCTCGCTAAGACCACTCAGCCAGTCCGAATTAAACAAACGATGGAACCAGAAGTTCGCCAGCGCGGGTCGGTGAAGCGAGGGGATCGTGACGTTTTTTAGATTGATCAGATCTGGTGCGTTATCTTGCCGACCATAGGTAGCCGGATCTATGACCGCTCCATTACTAGGATTCCTCAACCGTCCTCGGAACCGTGGCGTCAACGACTGATGCGCAAGGAACATATTCTGGAAATCAGGCGCGTCGTAGGATTCGTCCGTGTCACCTGGCCCGGGAAAGTTGGGGTAAAGCGAATTGCCGCTGCCATCTCGTAGATCATTAAAAGCATCAATAGGCAAAGATCCTGCAAAGGGATTGTTGCCTGCTTGTGCAACTAAATACTGCAAACCATTCTGATTGAAGTAAGTAGAGTTCGGTGCTAGTGCGAGTTCGATACCATAATAGAAAGTTCTACTGGGATCTTGAATTGCTTCAAGTGCAGTGAGTTTCGCATCGTCGTTATCGGTGATAGCATTGAAACCAACGCCGGTCCCGTTGTGGGGTCGGCCATTGACGATGAAGCGGTAGCCCACACCACTATTGTCATAAAACTCAGGTAAGGATCCATCAGAAGCAACGCTAATCGGAGATCCATCCAGTCGTTGAGGCACCATGACTCGGAGTCGGCCTAAGACTTGACTGTTAATCGTACCAGTAGGAATGTAGGTGTCATAATCGACAATCCTGACCGACATACCGCGACACGGACCTTCCATCAGCGTCAATAAACAGCCGTTATAGTATGCGGAGTTTAATGAGAGAGAATAGTTTATCGGTAGCCCATTCGAGTCTAAATCGAGCCCTACCGCATTTGAGGGATCGAATCGATCGTCAATAAGAGCATCTTGAACATAGAGATCAACTAGTTGGCCGTTGGTTAAGTCATTGTTGGGAAGTAAGTCTTCAGGTCCAGCAAATCGTGGTGCGGTGATAACGCTATCTGGTTGGCCATCCCCATCAAAATCTTCCATGACAGGTACCGGACCGCTCATTAGGACTTGGCCAACAAATCCATCACCGCCATAGACGTCACGCAGCAAACTATGATAGCGCAGCGCGGAATGGCGGTTGTTGGTATCACGCACTAGTTGCATCAAGGCACGTTCCAAAACGTCCTCGGGCTGGAACGTCGTACGATTCGCCTTCTCAAGGATCTTGGCTCGATCTTTGTGCTGACCTGCGGTGAGGATAAACGTGGTGCCAATAAGCAAGAAGAGAATGAGAATGCTCAGCACAACCAACAAGAGCACTCCGCGGCGGTCGCTAGCGCGAGCGCGGAGTAGCTGACGCTGACGGTTGTTTTTCTGTAATTTCAGATTTGATTTCTTCATGGGTAACTTCTCTATTCAAGCAACCTGCTTTGCCCGGCAGGTTGAGTTTTCAGCAAGGATTACGAAAAGATCAGGCTGGTAGGAGAGGCTCTGTGGATTAGAGCCCCCAATCGCTACCCGATTCGAGTCGCATCGTTTTTGTATGAACCGCTACTGCACCAGGAATGATACCGACGCGAAGATCATTCGCTAAGTTGGTGCCCGGTTTCCAAGGCCAGTCTGGTCCACGGAGCGACACCAGGACTGTTTCATTGACGTCATCATCATCAGGATCAGGATCATCGCTACGGCTAAGGGTAACATTGGTGCCATTGATATTGTGAACGCCCGAGTCCTCTATTGTTTGAACTTTGTACCACTGCATAAAGAGCATTGGGCGATTGTTCGTACTTAGCGGATGCGGACCGGTGAGCATGATGTATTCACCAGCACGAAGATTCTCGAAAGGACTTTCGAATGAATCGTAAGGCTCCCCAATTTCGGTAGATCTTTTCTCTAGGAGAAGTTCCCCGCCGGAGATCCCTGTGGTAACCACTTTGGCGTTTACTAGGCGTTCCGCTTCGAGGACACCTTTAATTGGGTTATTGCCATTACTCTCATCGTTAGCTTGGAAAACTCTTTTATGAAAAACAACAACCGAGACATCGTATTGATAAGCATCGGGATGGGTGGCTAAAGCATCGCGAGCTTCGCTTGAACCGGGTGATACACTAATGATCCAGGAGTAATTACCGTTAGATTGTCGCTTTGCTGCGACGGCATTATTGTTATTGTCAAAATAGGTTTCTAATCGTTGGCGAGCAGGGTTATCTCCGTTGGTTGGCAGGAACTGAGTTAAGTCATCATTTGCTTGAAAAAGCATCCTGGATTGAGAATCCATGATCCGATACCCAACGTTAGACCAATCAGAATCAATATCGCTTAATAGTGTTGCTCTTCGTATAGGCCAAGATTGGAAATTAGGATCAGCTGTTGAAAGATCCCAAGGATACCACGAGCCTGGGTGGTCGCCGTTATTGTTAAACACAATATCTGTTGTTGCAGGAAAACGTCTTACATCTTCTGAACGGTTGCGATCTTGGTAATGCTCTAGATTACCTTTTTCTAAATCAAGTGCGGAGGCCATACCAATGGGGTCAATGATGTAAGCTGCCCCATAATGACCATTCATATAACGTGATTTTAGAAAATTAGTTACTCCAGCAGCTGCAGGTTGCTGTTGATAAGCAAGACCGCCACGCAGGGCTTCGCCAATGGATATTGGTGAGACTGTTCCATTCGTAGGCTTCACCGTGTCAATATCCAGAATAATCCAATTCTCAGGATCCAAATGACCACGAATGATGGCATCATCGAGTGCGGCTTGGGCGATGGCGTTGGCGTTATCGGCAATGTCGCCACTTTGCATGTGACGACCGCCGACGGGGAAGAGCGCAGCGACGCCCAGCAGGCCGATGGTCATGATGCCCATCGAGACCAATACCTCGGCAAGTGACATCGCGCTGCGATGGCGGGAACGGACCGATAAGAGGTTATTAATTAGCATCGTTTATCGACCTCCTGCTGAGGTACGAGTCGGAGTGTTTTGCAAAGCGATGAGAAGTTGCTCATCGATCCCGAATCGATTATCGTCCTGGATGTCACGAAGGTTGGAAGTATCAGGGTTTACGAAGCTATTCGGGACGGTGGTGATTGAACCGCTACGACCACTTACAACAACCCAACGGGAATCCATGTTCAGCCAGTTGTATTTGTCTGTGATTTCACGAATGGCGACAGTATCACTCTCTGGGATAGCATCGTAGACAGCCGTGAGGTCAATTGGGTCGTCTTGCGTGTTTTGACCATACTCCTCTTCAATTTCATAATTCACGAGTTCAACGCGACCAACACAAAGTGTCAGATTGCCGGTGATTGGTCTAGGTTCTTGACCAGGCAAGTGGATCCACGCTTGTCCTGAAGGTTTGAAAACCAGACGAGGAGATTGTGATACTTGGATGTCATCAGGATCAGTGCTTGGTAAATAAAACCGACCACTGGTGTTGTCATCTAAGTCAACGCCCGAAGCCGTCATATCAATGGCCATACCCGCTGGGAGTTGTAGCGGTTCGGCAGAAGAAGGCGTTGGCTGGCGTTCGATCTTGTAGGAAGCAGGTTCTGCCCAGAAATTAAAATTGCTTTGGAGGTCATTTAAGGCATAAGTCTGAAGATTGGTCTCTTCAAGATAGGGGAGTATTTGTAGGATATATTTTCCATGCTCATGATAACTTGGTACATAGTCATTTCGCTCCCAACCGACGGCATCTTGGGCAGTTGGGCCGTCTTCACTGACGTGATATTGAATTGGGCCTAAGCCGATTTGCTTGATGTTGTTACCATTCGCTGTGCAGTACCCATTATCATCCGTATTGTTGCTGATGACGTAGAAACGCTGCCCTTTGTATTCGAGGATGTCATTGGGGCGGATCGTTGAAGGGGGAAAGAGATCTTGAGCGTATCCTGGGGGTAATGAGCTGCCTGCTGAAGTATCGTCGCGACGTATAAATTGTAAGCTGTAAGGTTCACTAGGATCTAAATGTCCACTGTCAGTTTCGTTTGCCTTGATGCGTGCAACGGACCTGCTATCGATCCCCGTGTAGTGGGGTGGCACCTCGATTTGGGTTAGCTGAATGCAAGCACCATTGTCTTCGCCGGAACCGGTGCTGTCTGAGAGACGAGTGAACTCCACGCCATATGGCCGGCCGGTCTCGATCGCCTTAGCTTGGGCAGCGGCGAGGTAGGCATTGATCGACCGCGAAGCTTCACGGATCTTTCGAGAATCATTGTTTGGCGAAATGACCGGGATGGCGGTCGTCACCAAAATCGAGAGCAGCACGGTCACAACAAGTAGTTCAACCAAGGTCATCCCTTGGCGATTGCTGTTGCTACGCGCGGCACGAAATTGGGGGTCTGTAGATAGAACCTTCCCGGGCTTGCAAGCAGCAAGTGGAGGATCAATACGCCCCGCAAGCGGGGTTATTTGTGAATAAGTTTTCATACGACGCATCTCTTTATCGTTTGGGAGCTCTGTTTGCCCGCAGAAGCTCTTCCAAAAGTCTCTGGCCCGCGTCGCGCCTCGGATCAGGGCGCACCTATCAGCGCGCCGTGATGTTGTGGTTTGTTATATTATCGGTCCAACCAGTCGGATCGCCATCCCCAGCATTGGGGATTCCAAACTCGTCGGCATCCATCTCATCGCCTACTTCGATATCGTTGCCAGCATCTAACATTTGGTACGGGTTTAGTACCAATTGAGTTTGTGAAACAAAACTACCATTAGACTGTAGAGTGCCGTCACCTAGGCTTAAAGGCAGACTTTCATATCTAAAATATTCACCACTGTTCTCATCGAAATATGTTGTGGCAATATCATACACTTCGTCAGGTCCAGCAGAATAGATAAGGGGAACCAGACGATTGGCCGATCTTTGATGTTCCGCTTGCGCAGTGCCAAGGTTATCGCTAGTATGGACTCGGAAAATATCGAATGGGTCGTGGTTATCAATCGAATCGTTATTCGTTAGTGAACTAACCGAAGTATACCCTTTGGGCCAACGAACAAAGTGAATCGGGTTACCCCAACCATCGACAAACTCCATAGCTCCATCGCCGTCGGTGTCAGCAACGTCGGTCTCTTTGAACATGCTGCGAGCTTCGCCATCGCCGGTGGCATTCATAATGATTAAGTACAAGCACTCAGCACTTTGGTTTTGGCGAATCTTATCAGAATCATCTGTATCTAGCTGTGCATACTGTCGCAAGTAAAGCCGGTTCAAAGCGGTTCGATTAATAACAGGACTGTCATCCGTTACGGCAGTTTCACCTGTTAGAGTTAGCCGATAGGCAACTTTGTTGGGACCGATGGTTGCGTCCGGGTTAAAATTTGAGTCAGCAACATCGGTAGGAGAAAGATCCTTAACTAAGGCATTCGTGATATCACTCCATCGATCAGGCAGTTCCATCTGCATTGTGGTGCGTAAGACATGCAATCGCTGCCCAGCGAGGACTTGGCCCGTGCCGTCGTACGGAGCGTCAATGCGGCGGTCACGGTAGGATTCGTATCGATCTGTCAGCAAAGTGTGCAAACGCGTAATCAGCTGCTTGGTACGTGCTTCACGTGCCGTTTCTCCAGCACCGGAGAGAGTGCCGTAAACGATGGCAGCAAGCGTGGCAATGATTGCCATGGCAACCAACAACTCGACAAGTGTCATACCACGATTGAGAAATGTCATACCAGGACAGGTACGTTGCCCACGATGCCGAATCGGATAAGTTCGGATTTTAAGCGTGACAAGACTCATGGCTGGGCATCCTCAAGGGTGCCATCGGTGAAGTTCGTGAGCGTATCGCGAATATCGCCTGTCCAAGGACCTACTGGATAAGTAAGGCTTAGAATCGTACTCTCTGTGCTATCGGTTGGATCTACGAGCTCTGTGTTGTCATTGCTTTTAATCTTTGGAAAGATACCCCAAAGATCATCCACTCCACAGTGCAAGATTTGGAACTTGCCTTTGTTCGCATAGACATAACGGTTGGCTGCATTCGCACTTGTACTTTCGGTTTTAATAGCAAAGACGTTTTCCAGTTCGTTAAGAATCTCAGCATCAGGACCCGTGTAACCTGCACCAATCGAGGCTGGTGTATCATTTGAAGCATTGACACCTGAGCCGCGCGAGGCATCAAAGTAAAGAAACGGCGAGACGTCGTTGTTGTCTTTGAAGTACCAGAAATTGATGCGACGTGTTCCATTAGCGACTTGTGGGTCATCGTAGACGATAAAACGGTTATCGCTCCCATCAAAATACCCATCTTCACCACGAGGACCAAGTTGCTCGGTCTTGAGTTCCATCCACCAGCTACGCCCATCAAGAGGATCGTTTTGACTGTTGGAGCCTGCGTAGGAAGGACCACCAGCACCAGAGATTGGATAGCGGGGATCGTCACTCATGCGGGTGAGAAAGAAGACCAGAGCTTCAGCCGCAGTCATTCCGCCTGGAAGATTTGCATTGGTGTCACCACTCGTATTCATTCCAACTAAGGCCTCAATTAAGCCTTCCGGTTCGCGGTGCTGTGGATAAGCCTTTTTCAAGTGACGCTTGAATGCAGAAAGGATTTTGTCGTCATTTAGTCCGTTTGTACCGTCGGTTTGCGTGGCAGGCGGATAGCTCCCCAAAGTATTTTTGTAGTCTTCCAATGCGGCGTCCATGTTGTTCATAGTCGCCTTAATGGAAGCACGCTTGCCGGCAAGAATCGCGGATCCTGCAGCAACGATCAGCAACCCCGTCAGGATCGCGATGATAGTGATCACCACCAATAATTCGACCAGCGTAAACGCTGAACGAGTTGCGGAACGGTTCTTAGGGAACGAATTAAGCATCGTAGGTATATCCTTTGTTAAGCAGTTTGCCCCTGCTTGTCTTATGTCTTGCAGCTTTTAGCTCAGGTTTTCAATCAGCGAAACCAGTGGCACGAACAGCGCGATCACGATAAAGCCGACCGCACCACCGAGGAAAATCACCAACAACGGTTCGAGCAACTTGGTCAAGCTGTCAGTCAAAACCGCTACTGCCTCGTCGTAAACGTCTGCCACCTTGTAGAGCATCGTATCGAGCTCACCGGTCTCTTCGCCAACGTCGACCATGTTAATAACAATGTCGTCAACAATCCGTTGACGGAATTTTAGTAAGTAGATTAGAAGCCCAATCGGTCCGCCGATGAATAGGAACCAGAACATGGCTGCCACGATGTGGAAACCGGGAACCGAGTTCTCCTTCATCGGAGCAGCAATGGCTTCCCCCTCTTTAATCGCATCGGTCACCTTTTGGTACATCCGTTCGAACGTTGCGTTGCCAGCGGTGTCACGCGTAATGGTGAGTGCTTCGAGAATTGGCACCCCACTAGCGATCAGCGTACCGAGCGTTCGTGTTGTTCGGGCAAGAATGTTCTTTTCAAACAGACCACCGAAAATCGGGACTTTAATAATAAATTGGTCCCAGCCGATGCGGCCATGTTTGAACTTACGTACCAGCTTGATGAAGAGCCAAATCGACGCCGGGATACCTGGTATTAGGAACCAGTAGTTAACAACCCAATTGGAGATGTTAACAAGCAACTGAGTCATGAACGGCAGTTCGAGACCGAAGTCGTCAAAGATCTTCGTAAACGCCGGCACGATGGCGATCATGATGAACGTCAAAATACCAATGGCAACGGTGACCACCACAATCGGGTAGATCATCGCACCTTGGATTTTCTTCTTCAGCGATTCGGACCGTTCTTTGAAGTCGGCAAGACGCTGAAGAATCAGTTCAAGCGCACCACCCGCTTCGCCTGCTTTGATCATGTTGACATAAAGTCGGTCAAAGCATTTTGGGCTTTTAGACATCGCTTCGCTCAGTGTTGCCCCTGCTTCGATTTCATCGCAGGTATCTTCAAGCGAATATTTCAGGCGACCCGGCTTGGCTTGTTCGGCAAGAATCCGAAGGCTGCGCAGAATCGGTAGACCCGCGTCTTGCAGAATAGACAATTGGCGAGTGAAAGCGGTTAGTTCTTTTGATTTGACGCCTCCGAAGACAAGTCCTCGGTTTTTTTTCTGAGGTCCGCCGGATTCCGCCTTCTTGCGCTGCTTCTTGACGTTGATTTTCGTCACGAAGTAGCCCATCTGGCGTATGGTAGCCTGTGCCTCTTCTTCGCTTGGCGCATCGATCACATCTTTGATCTCGGCGCCGGTGGCGTCCATCGCTTCGAATTGAAATGTTGGCATCGTTGTGTTTCCCTCGGAAACAGGCCGGCCTTATTAGGGCCTGCATTCAGCTTAGGACAAGCGGTGTCGTTTCATCGGTTGTAGTGTTCGTATCCGTTTTCGATTTTACGCTTCGAGAACGGTTTCGCGGATCACCTCTTCGGGAGTGGTGGTGCCTTCATAGGCTGCCGCCATCCCCGCATGACGGAGGGTCACCATGCCTTCCTTTGCAGCCGCGTTGCGCAGCTCTTCAGTTTGACAGTTTTGCATGATCATGTCACGCAAGTTGTCAGACATTACCATCAATTCGAACAGGCCAACACGGCCTTTGTAGCCCGTATTGTTACAAACTTCACAGCCTGCTCCACGGTAAAATCTTTTTCCTTTGACATCTTCTGCGGAAAGTTCCAAGTCGTCAAAGACTTCCTGACTTGGCTGGTATTCTTCCTTACATTGGCTGCAAACGCGGCGAACCAGCCGCTGGGCAAGGATCGCCTCGACCGTCGCCGTGATCAAGAACGTGGGGACCCCCATGTCCTTGAGGCGGGTAATCGTACTCGGGGCGTCATTCGTATGCAGGGTGCTAAAGACCAAGTGACCCGTGAGCGATGCCTGAACCGCAATTTCAGCAGTCTCAAGGTCGCGAATCTCCCCAACCAGCACCTTGTCAGGATCCTGGCGAAGAATAGCCCGCAGACATTGGGCAAACGTGTTACCAATCGAAGCATCAATCGGTACCTGCACAATGCCATCAATATCGTATTCAACCGGATCTTCGGTTGTGATGAGTTTGTCTTCAACCGTATTGAGTTCCGACAAAGCGGAGTACAGCGTTGTCGTTTTACCTGAACCCGTTGGTCCTGTAACTAGTACGATGCCATTGGGCTTAATGATCGCCTGGCGGAACGTCTCCATGGTTTGGTCGTTCATGCCAACATTGCTGAGACTTAGGTTCACAACCGATCGG
Organism: Botrimarina sp.; assembly: GCA_965263145.1. Lineage (GTDB taxonomy): Bacteria > Planctomycetota > Planctomycetia > Pirellulales > Lacipirellulaceae > CAYGQU01. The sequence continues at coordinate 2,500,985 of OZ253585.1, read as the reverse complement.
TCGAGAACCCGCATAACGACGCTTTCGCCGAAAATGGTTGGCAGCACGCTAACACGCAAGTCGACCGGGTGACCACCCACGGTGAGTTCAATCCGGCCGTCCTGTGGCATCCGGCGTTCGGCAATGTCGAGATTCGCCATCACCTTGATCCGCGTAGTAATCGCAAACGCCAAGTGACGTGGCGGCGGAACCATCTCGTAGAGCACACCGTCCGCTTTAATGCGGATGCGGAACTCATCTTCGAAAGGCTCAAAGTGAAGGTCACTTGCATGGTCTTTAATCGCTAGCAGCAGAACCATGTTTAGCAGTTTACGAACCGGAGCACTGTCGGCGAGCGCCTCGACACTTGTCAGGTCAATCGGACCTTCGGCTTCAAGCGCGGCGGCCGCAGCGGCTAGTTCGTTATCTTCTTCGAGCGATTCAACAATCGACTCGACACTCTCGGTGTTTTCACCGTAATAACGTTCAAGAGCAAGGTTGATGCTCGATTCGCTTGAAACAAGAACACGTATGTTGTGCCCAAGGAACGTTCGTAGTTCATCCTGTACGCTGATGTTTTGTGGGTCGCACATAGCGACCGATAGCGTGTCCCCGTCAAAGGCAATCGGTATCACGCGATACATCTGCGCCATCGGTTCTGTGACCATGGCAACGACATCTTTGTCGATGGTGACTTCGTGCGCCGAGACGACCTGCAACAAGAGTTGCTCAGCGACGACCTGGGTGAGCTGATCTTCATTGATCAGGCCCATATCCATGGCGACACGACCGAGCAGTTGGCCCGGGTGTTGCTTTTGTTCGTCGACTAACAAATCGAGCTGTTCATCATCGATGAAGCCCATGTCGACCATAATTTGTCCGATGCGACGCATTGCCATGGTGGCGTTTGTCCTGTCTCTAGCTAATCGTTAGGTAAATCGGGTTGCCTGATTTCGGTTCTGTCAGTGGTAATCTCTTTGCTCAATAATCATCTTCATCGTCGTCGTTATCCATTCCTTTATCAGCTTGGATCATTCGCACGGCGAGGTCTTCTGGATTGTTGCACTTCGCGAGCGCGTCTTCGCGAGTCACAAAGCCATCGGCGTAGTGTTCCAGGATGTGATCATCAAGTAGCTTCATGCCCTGCTTTGCACCGGTTTGAATTGACGAGGTGATTCGGAAAATCTTGTTTTCTCGAATCAGGTTTGCAATGCCAGGCGTAACAACCAAAGTTTCAAACGCAGCAACACGCCCGCCGCCGACTTTTTTCAGCAGCTGCTGTGAGAGGATGCCAATGATTGACGAAGCCAACTGCGTACGGATTTGATCCTGCTGGTGCGTTGGGAACACGTCAATAATCCGGTTGATCGTACCGGCCGCACTACTCGTGTGCAGTGTACCGAAAACAATGTGCCCTGTTTCCGCCGCAGTGATTGCAGCTTCGATGGTTTCAAGGTCTCGCATTTCACCCACGAGGATAACGTCAGGGTCCTGACGCAACGCACGGCGAATTGCCTCGGCAAACGAAGTCACGTCGGTACCAACTTCCCGTTGGTTGATGGTTGACTTCTTGTGGTTGTGTTGGAATTCGATCGGGTCTTCAATCGTGATGATATGGTGGTCAACGTTTTCATTGAGGTAGTCGATCATTGCCGCCAGTGAAGTCGACTTACCCGAACCGGTTGGTCCTGTCACCAATACCAAACCACGTGGCCGCGTAATCATCTTCTTGAAGATCTCCGGCAGCTTGAGTTGCTCCATCGTGTAGAGATCAACCGGAATCTGTCGAAGGACCATTGCCACTTTACCGCGTTGACGGAAGACCGACACACGGAAGCGAGCTTGCTCACCAAAAGCGAAACCGAAGTCAGTACTACCAGTTTCTTGGAATTCCTGTTGGCAACGTTCGGGCGTGATACTTTTCATCAGTCCCATCGTGTCCGATTCTTCGAGCACTTTGGTCTTGAGCTTCTGCATACGACCACTCAGGCGAAGCACTGGTGGCTGACCCACGGTAATGTGCAAGTCGCTAGCGCCTTGCTTCACAACCGCTTGCAGAAGTTTATCGATGAGGATCGTGCCCATACGCGACGTCTTCTCTATACTTTATTGCTAGGAATTTCTCAGTGGTGGATAAGTGGAGATCGGTCCTAACGAACCACTTGTTGAGCAAGTGATCTGCCTGGTTCCGACATTCTCCTAACCTGCTAGTTTAACAAGCATTAGGTGGGCAGGTGACGGTTTTCTGGAGGGCTCTGTTCCGACTTGAACCGACGTGAAAAGACTCCTGCACCTTGCCATAAGTATCGCAAGAAGCGAGATATTTCGCAACTATTTTGCCTGAAAAGGTTTACGGCTTAGCGAGAATCTGCTGGCTGCAAGCAAGCCCGAGCGTCAGGTGATGCTGCTCTTGTCAGTTTTTAGCGTAAAATAGCCAGTTATTAGCTCTTCTTCGTCACTCGGAAGACCTCGTCGAGGGTCGTAATTCCCTGGCAAACCTTGCTAATGGCGTCGTCGTAAAGCGTTGTCATGCCGAGATTGACCGCCTCTTTGCGGATATCCTGGGTCGAAGCCCCCTGGAAGGCAAGCTCGCGGATGCGGCTGCTCATCGTCATCAATTCAAAGACACCCAGCCGGCCACGATAGCCACTGCCACCGCAATGATTACAGCCACGCCCCTGCATGAAGGTTGCCGAGGCAGCCATTTCGGGAGTGATACCGGCCGCGTCGAGTTCATATTGAGTTGGCGAGTGCGGTGCTTTGCACTTCTTGCAAACAACCCGAACAAGCCGCTGGGCAAGAATACCGATCACACTACCGGCAACCAAATAAGCGGGCACGCCCATGTCGACCATCCGCGTCACGGCGCCGGGGGCGTCGTTCGTATGAAGCGTACTAAATACCAAGTGACCAGTAAGCGAAGCTTGAATACCCATTGATGCAGTTTCGTAGTCCCGCATCTCACCGACAAGAATAACGTTCGGTGCCTGACGAAGCATCGCACGAATGATCATCGCAAAGTCGAGACCAATCGAGTGTCGGACTTCCACCTGGTTAATACCTGGAAGATAGTATTCAACCGGGTCTTCAGCCGTGATGATCTTCCGGTCAGGTCGGTTGAGTTCATTCATCGCCGCGTAAAGCGTCGTTGTTTTACCTGAACCGGTTGGCCCGGTCACAAGAAGAATACCGTTCGGTCGGCGGATCAAGGTGTTGAAGACACGGAAGTCACGCTCGGACAGACCAAGCTGACGGACGCCCACCTTAATGTTGTCTTTATCGAGCAGCCGCATAACGCAGCTTTGGCCATGGTTGGTAGGGAGCATACTCACCCGTAGGTCAAGCTCTTTACCACCGGCGGTAATCTTAATCCGGCCGTCCTGCGTCCGGCGACGTTCGGAGATATCCATCTTCGCAAGAATCTTAATCCGCGAAAGCAGCGCTCCGAGCAGACGGCGTGGCGGACTGTCTCGTTCAACCAGCACACCGTCGATTCGATAACGAATGCGGATGCGATCTTCGAATGGCTCGACGTGAATGTCCGAGGCACGAAGCTGAACCGCCTCGCCGATCATCAGCTGAACGAGCTTAACGATCGGAGCCGACGCTTCGTCGACTTCACTTTCAATGTCATCTTCATCCGATTCGGTTTCGGTAAAGTCAATCGCCGTATCGGTGAATTCTTGCAGCATCGAGTCAGCTGACTCGTCGCCCATTTGGCCATAGTTTCGGTTGATCGCTTCGAGGATGTGCTCCTTCGTTGCGATGGCAACGTCAATGTTCCGGTTCAGAATGAACTGCAGCTTTTCAATTGTTTCGAAGTCGTCTGGGTCACTGACGCAAACCTTTAGCGAACCTTCGCCCTCTTCGATTGGGATGACAGCGTTTTCACGCGCAACGGACTCGGGCACGAGTTCAACAATCGCCGGGGGAATCGGTACGTCTTGCAAGTTGACAAATTCAAAGCCGTTGATATCAGCCAGTGCTTGAGCCAACTGTTCGGCTGAGACGTATCCCAATTCAACCAATGCCTGTTCGGCCTTCTCGCCCTTCTTACTGGCAATCGACTCTGCTTCTTGCCATTGGTCCTTACTAATAAGACCCTTCTTGATCAGGAATTTTCCGATTTTGGACATAGCGAGCGATGGTTCCGGGGCAGTCATTCAAGTTGCGATTAGTTGCCGTACCGGTTCTAGAGAGTCGCCAAGCCTCGCTCAGCGCAAACCGGTACCCCTTACAGACTAAAGAGCGAGGGGCCAGGTGTCAAACAGCCATTGGCGACCTAAACACACTGTTTTTAAGGATTTAGGGTCACGCGGGACTGTAGAGATCAGTCGTCATGGTCATGATCGTGGCTTTCATCATGGTGATGGCCTTCATGATCATGGTCATCTTCGCACTCATCCTCATCGCATTCCACATCCTCGTCATGATTCTCATCGAGAAGATCCCGTGCTTCTTCGCGTAATTCACAAGCAGCGTCGCGGATCTCATCGGCCGCATCACAAAGATTGGCCATTTCCAGACGATGAGCAATTCGGTCTAGCTCATGAGCGGTCTCTCGTAGCGTGTGGATGATGTGGTGGTTCTCGTTATGGTGTGGACCAGGGTGGTGTGGGTGAGGAATAAAATATCCATTAACTGAATTATTTGGCCCACTTGGCGCAGGGCGTAATTGATCGGCCAATCGTTGATTGCTTTGCCAAGCGGTAGGGTTTGAATTCCAATTAGTACGTCGTGATGGAACCATCCGCCCTGGGTGAACTTCTCTTATATTTTCTGGACCGCTTGTTGGAGGAGGTGTTGGAAAGTCCACGGTCAGCACTGGCGCGGCCTCATCAGTGACACGGTCATTTGCTTGTTGCCCAAAGCGTGCCATCATCGCTTTGGCGATGACCTTACTAGAAACATTCTCACAGCAGCTACCACCATTGGGGCAGACTTCTGGTTCTTTGTTTGCTTCTTCTTGCTTGTTGGTTTCATCAGCTGCGGCGTCCGATACGACGGTGATGAGCGCTTTGCTGAAAGCCTCTGCGTCTCCTTCCATCGCTTCGCCTAAAGTGAGCGAACCACGGATCTCACGGATCTCATCCAAAGCTTCTTGATTTAAAACAGCTTGGTCGGTCTCTTCTGCAAGAAGAGGAGAGACGACGGCAACGAAGCTAGCAGCCAGAAGAATACGAAACATGTTTGAACAAGCCTGTTGGATAAGGGGAAATCTCAGGCCCAGCCATCCGCTGTGCCTTACTCCAAGAGTAGCATTCCCTCCCGCCTTGGGCAAGTTTTCCTTTCGAACACCTTCGGATCTCTAAGCTATGCCCAAATTATTCACTTTCCTTGATTTCTGGGAGCTTTGATTCATTATGCGTGCTGATAATGGGGTCGATCGTCTGTGTTGCCATACGTGGCAAATTTTCAAACTGTCCTAGACGTACAAGGACGAATGAAAAAATATGATCCGGTACACTGATCTGATGGCAAGACTCCATGCCTTCAAAACCAGGGGAAGAGTTAGCTTCACAAATTTTGAAATGATCGCCATCAAAAAGAAGGTCAATTCCTGCGATATCAAGATCCAGTAGGCGACTTGCTTCAGCCGCTAACCATTCAATTTCTGGGGTCAGCTCGTGAGCTTCGGCTATGCCACCCCGGCTGAAGTTTGCCTTGAAGGAACCATCTTGCGAACTTCGCTTCATGCAAGCAACGGCTTTACCGCCTACAACAAAGACTCGTAAATCTTGTCCATGGCTTGTGGCAATAAACTCCTGCAAAATGATGTTCGCATTGCTCTTAGTAGCTTCTACAAGTTGCATGAGGTCTTCAAAGTGTGATTTTGTCTCACAAAGAAAAACACCTGTCCCTTGAGATCCAGAAATTGTCTTGACGACAACCGGAAATCCAAGTTGTCGCTCGACAGCATCCGCGTCAACTGGAAACTTTGCCAACATCGTCTTAGCGACAGGCAAATTACTCTGAGCGAGAATCTGATGAGTGAAGAGCTTGTCACGCACCGTCTCGATACTTTGAGAGGAATTAAACGTTTGAACTCCAAGCCTTTCAAGGTGTCGAATAACTGCTAATGCGAAGTAAGTAGTAGATGCCCCCATCCGTGGTAGTAAAAAATTTGGTAAAGCAACTTCTTCGCCATCCAGTAGTACACTGTGTCTGTCATCTCGTGTGACAACCAAGTCAACTTGTTCAGGAGAGACAACTCTGAGTTGAATCCCGCATTGATCGGCAACTTGTCGAAGTCGATTCAGCTCATAAACTTCAGCACGCAAGAGATCCGACGATTCACGATAGAGGACCCACCCATTCATAGTTTGTGACCTTACAAAGTTTGTGGCGAACACTGCATATTGGGAAATGGCTTAGGCTTGATTGCATCTTCAGCAAAGTGACTACGACATTAGCTTTGAGGAAAACAAGCTGAGAAAGTGTAGCGGATGAATTCTAGAACCCACAAGTACCTAAAAATGCATCAACCACAAGGATAAAACACCCGCCACGGGCAAGTTTTCCTTGTTTGTAACCTCTGGCTTTATCCCTTTGGACGAGTAGCAGAAGCCGGACCTCTTTCCCTTTCTCTTCCTGCCTAAATGCAAAAAGAGCAGTGAGGTGCTCTTCGACACTGCTACGAAGAGACCCCCTGCTCGCTTAGTTAATCAGAAAGGACATGGCCGACCCGACACTTGGGATGGAAGTTTTTGTCAATTTGAGGATAACTTTTGATTGTTAACCCCAGTTGAAATTCAAGCCTTATTTACCGTAGCAATCCCCCGCCTTCTTTAGAGGCAGGGGCTAGGCAAGGTGTTTTGAAGATTCCGCCCCCTCCCTTTACCCCTCCCCCACAAGTGGAGGAGGGGGACTGCTTAGGAGCGTAGAATCCTATTTCTGAATTTCAAATCAAACTGCCAAAACGTCTTCCAACTCAGCTGCCAGACGCTTACGAGCGACGTGCAGACGTCGCTTGATCGTACCGACCGGTGCGTCGAAAGCTTCGCTCATCTCGATAAGCGATTGGCCTTTGACGTAAAACGCCACAAGCGTATCACGGTCCATCTCGCCTAGGCGAGCAAGACCATCACGTACCAATTCAGCACGTTCAACGCTCACAGCCGAGTCGAACGGCGTTGCTTCGTCGATGCAGGTTGCCTCCAAAGTTTGAGGCTCGGCATCAATGGTTCGTCGACGTCGGACTTGTCGGTTGATAGCCATCCGAACGGTGATCGAACGAATCCAACCACCAAAAGCAGCAGGCTCGGAGAGCTGATGCAAACGGTCCATGGCTCGAAGCAAAACTTCTTGAGCAAGTTCCATCGCTTCAGCGTGGTTTCCCAATCGACGCAGTGCGACCGACTGAACCATTCCTTCGAATCGGATAGCCAACTCGCCGAACGCATCACGGTCGCCTGCTTGAGCAGCCACAACCAATTCAGCCGTGGTGATTGGCTCGTCCGTTGCAAGCGTTACTCGTGGGCCAGTGAGCTCGTGTGCTTGATCAGCCCGAGTGACGTTCTCGTCACGGGTAAAAGTTTGCGAGTCGAAAGTAGTGGTAGTTTCAAGTTCTTGTGCTAGAGCGGTCATCGTATTGCTTTCTCTCTTAACGGCCGGTCTGATCCATTCAGGGGCCGAGCAGTGATTGTTTGTGGCGAAACTCTTTGGGTGTTTGATTGACTAAAGCGACTAAGTGCACGAAGCGAGTCAAAAAGTCCTGAGTCAAAAACAACGAAGCCAACGACCGTTTAGCGGTGGGAAGTGCGACGCGATGCGAGTGCGAGTAAGTAGCACCAAATGCGTGCAATTGCCCAGGGCCGTGTGGCAGAGCGTTGCTGCTTTGCGAGGTTCAACGTTTGGGGCCGAGTGATTTACTGGAAATCAGTGAGCCCGGTCAGTTGTTGCCCTACTAGGCAAAGCTGGGCTGGCTTATCTGTTCAGCCCGGAAGCAACTGGTCCCCTCAAAACAAAGGGGCATTGCCGGTTCTCTGGTCATCAGCAGACAACCCAGATCGCGGCAATAATCCACGAGGTCGACGAGACGGCGTTTTAACGCCACGACCACGCCACGTTTGCCGTGCATAAAGGAATGCCAACCTGAACGTGATGAGCAGACCGATAGCACATTCACGACAATGCCCGTACCGATGGCCGCGATGGCGATGGCAGGATTGATAGTCGTTGCAATGTTCGTAATGGTCTTCATCTTTACGCTCCGGCGGTTGGCGACCCTTGTCCAGTTTGGGACCAAGGGGCACGGCTTGGAGAGAAAGTAGTTACAGGGTCACCCCTAACTCAGGGGGCCCGACAAAAAGGTCTCTAATAATAGTATTCGGCCAGAACCCAGGATTGGAGCCCAGAATCTGACAGAATCAGTAGCTTTTCAGCTATTTGCAGGTCCGTCAAGCAAGATTTCACCTCGTTTTGAGGCGAAACCACCAATTGCCCTCAGGCCCGATACCCGCATGACACCACAGGAATAGAAAGGTTCGCAGGGTTTTTTGGAAATATTTTGGAGCCAGGGTAGCACGGCCGAGATGGTGGATGAGAGTGGGGGAGTTCAATAGTCTAGGTGCTTAACTTGCTTTTCAATGTTCATGAAGGTTCGAATCAATCTGGCTAGATAGACTATCATCGATTCATTCGTAGCTGTTTTGATAAGGTAGCTGACCCATAGTGCATGTGGGAGAAAGAATAGATGCGAGACGGTTTGTTCTAATGTCCAGATAAGTATTTCCTGAAACATATGTCATGATTATACAATTATCTTTATTAGCAATGGTGTGTTTGATTATTGCGTTTGCATTCGGTTGCAGATCGAAGCACGAGAACTTACCTCCATATCCACATAAAAATTTGTATCTAAGTACGGATAGCGAAAGTCAAGCCCGGGCAAATAAAGTTCTACCTAGCAAAGGTTCTGAGGACGCAAAATATATTCTTGGTGATATGAAGCTAGAACCGGGAAAGTTAGATGTTGAGCGGAAAGAGTATCTACCCGACGAATGCGTTGAATGGGTGATTGGCATTGATTTTCCTCAGGTTAAAACTGCAGATGCGAAAGAACTTTTCTCGCTATTCAACAAATCATTTCGAGATAAATTCGGTTCATGTACTCTTTACGGAAAGGATATGGAATCTGGTTTGTGGACGTTTCTTATATCGGCTGATGGGCCTCAGAATGTGACGGATTTAAAAATCTCATACGACTACAACCAAAGTTGGAATTCTGAATTTAAGCCTGCAATGGCATCTGAATATGAGGCTAGATTTGATGCTGTTAAATCCATCGTAGCCGAGCACATTGGTGATTGTGAGTTGGAAATGAGTAAATCCTGTAGTGAAGCAGCTCACTACTCTGAAAAGTTATCAGGATTGAATACAAAATATAATAAGACACTGGCGATCTATCTTGTCGCAGACAATAACAAGTTATTCGACGGCAAGGAAATCTGGGATGTAATGCTGTGCCTTGGGCTAAAATGGGGTGATATGGATTGTTTCCATTGGGTAAATGATGGCGCTGCGGGAGATGATTATTTTTTCAGCGTTGAGACATCTACCTCTCCAGGATACTTTCTGCCTGAGCAAATCGCTGCTGGCAAATTGCAAACAAGCGATTTGATTTTTGTTTTCAATCTGCCACGTACCATTCAACCAGTTGATATTTTTAAACGCATGGACAAAGCTGTGCAATATTGCCAACAACGACTTGGAGGATCCATACACTATACGCTTGGCGAAGATGAATTATCGATGCAGGTATTGATTGAGCGTGTTATTCAAATCGAATCTGAGCTAAAAGAAATTGGATTCAAGCCAGGAACAGATTCAGCATTGAGACTTTTCTAATTTATAGTGTGCCCTGGATACACCAATATTGCATATAGGATTCCTCAAGTAGTTACTTACTCACCTGTATCTTCCAACTTAATCGCAAACAGATTCGGCCAGTTCTTCCCGGTGACAAAGATTCGCTTTGATTTTTCATCGTAGGCGATGCCATTCAAGACGTCGTCGGGCCCGAGCGGTTTGGGGTTGATGCCAGTAAGATCAAGCCAGCCGGTCACTTTTCCAGTGGAAGGATTGATCACAACGATCTTGTCGGAAAACAAAATGTTGGCGTAAAGCTTACCGCCGATGTATTCCATCTCGTTAAGTCGCATGATGGGGCGTCTGCCATCTTTGACCGCGACGGTCCTGACAACTTCAAACGTCTTTGGATCAAGGAACCGTAATCGGTACGATCCGTCGCTCAGGATGAGATGCTTTCCGTCGTAGGCTAAACCCCAGCCTTCACCTCGGTAGCGAAATTGCTCGATGAAAGAGAGTGTCTTAGCATCGTAGACAATGCCGACGCCACTTTTCCAAGTGAGCTGGTAAAGCTTGTCATCCACCAGCGCCAAGCCTTCTCCAAACAACCTGCGGTTGAGGGATCGCTTCTTTTGAACCTTACCGGTCTCTAAGTCGACGTGTCGCACCGATGACTGACCATTCAGCCCGGTGGATTCGTAGAGGGTTTTACCGTCGTAGACTAAGCCTTGGCAAAAAGCGTTTGCATCATGGGGATAAACCTCGACCACTTTGTAGGGAATCGTAGCAGAACCATTCTGTAGCGGCTCGGAGTTGCCAATGGAGACAAACAGAGTTGCTGCCAGAAGAAGACTGAGCGCGGCGGACCAGAGACGGAGCGCAGCCAACCAAGTTAGCCGAGATGTCTTGTCCATTAAGTCCTCTTCATGGGAAACGAATGTCTTTGTGCAGACGAATAACGTCGTGGGCAACTAATTGTACTATAGAATGAAATCGCAGGCTGTGCCAAAGAGTGGTTGATAGCAGATTAGGCTATAACTATGCCAGCAACAGTACTTCAGAGCGTGTATGAGATGAGAGAGGGGAAAGCTGCGATCAAACACACTCCAGGCAAGCCAGCAAAGGTACCCCAGCAGCATATCATTGATATAGTTAGAGCCACGCGGCAAGACATGCACGGCAAGGATTTTAATGCTCCAAAGCCAGTTAGACGGTAGGTTGCCAAGTGATCAAGTTCCACCCTTACCTACGGTATCGCCGTGTTTCATTTTCTAAACCCATCACGAGCTTAATTATCGATTGGAATCTGTACCTCGGTTAGGTAATACTTTGGGTTGCCTTTAAACAACATTCCAGGTCCCTTAAGATAAACTTCTCTCGTAGGCAACGAGATTTCATATTCGCATTCTTTTACATACTTAAGCAACTTGGCGTAGGTCCTACCAAGCGATTCATAAGGACCATGATGAATGAGAGTGACGCAACGAATGCCTGGCAAGGTGCGTACGTTAATGCCATCAGCGGCCGTTTCTTTTCTTAGCGGAAAGCAAGGTTCAAAGTCGGCATCTTCTTCTCGGAACTCTCCATCGTAATAAAGGCACATCGGTTTGCCGGCCATGTATCTTCCTACTTTCCTCCCCAATTGCGAAAACCCTTGGCCGCAGTCGCTATACTTGCCAGTCATACGTAAGCCAGCTACGAGAAGAGGTTCAATCAGCCGCTCTTCGATTTCGTAGGTTTGATTAGGCATGTTATGCTCCTGCCGTGTTTTGCGTTCTTGATTAATCAACCGATCAATCGTGTGAACTAAATTCTTGTAGTGCAATAACTTTTCAGCGAGGGTGTTTTTGTGATGCTCTAAATGTTCGAGGATATCTTGATCATCACCATACTCGGCCAAGATCGCAGCAATGTCGTCCAACGAGAATTCTAAGTCTCGAAGCGATCGAATAATAAAGGCGGATTCCACATTTCTGTCATCGTAATAGCGATACCCCGACTGAGGATCGACTGCCACCGGTTCAAGTAAACCACGTTCGTGGTAATACCTGATCGTTTTAATTGTGAGCCCGCTGATCTTTGAAAATTCACCAATGCTATACATCATCAAACACCCTTCTTGAGCTATCTTAGGGGCTCCTGTTACTGGAGAGTCAAGCGGTTGTTTCCTCTTGATGAAATAATTCTTGCTGAAGATGAATCCTTATGTTTTCCCAAACTCTTGAATCCATCGGCTATATTCACTCACGAATTGCCAAGTCATCAAGCGTGATCGCTTCGGAGGTGATCTTCTCACCCTGCAAGCTGTGACCTTCTAGCGTGATCTTGGCTGGTTTCGCATTCCAGTCGATTTGGATAAGGCCGTAATTGGTTTTGCGAACCAAGGGCCCAACGCGGAACGGATTCTTCTCTTCAACCGTTTCTTCATTTTGATTCAGACCCGACGAGGTGATGTCGTAAAGCGGGTAGGGAAGCATCGGGTCTTTGTCGCATGAGATTTCAAACGTGTGGCGGTCTCCTGATAAGCAGATGACGCCCGACGCTTTTGTCTTGTTGATCAGCGAGTAAAGTCGCTCTCTTTCTGTTGGGAAATTGCCCCAACATTCCCAGCCATGATCTTTGGCAACCACCTGGATGCTTGAGCCGATGATTCTGACATCTGCTGGCTTCTTGAGGCAGCTTTCAAGCCATGCCCATTGCTTTTCGCCAAGAATCGTTGCCGAATCGTCACTAGTTGCAACATAAGGGCCGAGTGGTCTAACGCGTCCCCCTTCTCGTTCTTGCAAAGGATCACGGAAGTAACGCGTATCGAGCAAAATCACCTGAACGCGGCGACCAACAGGGCCGTAGCTCCACTCGCCATAGACACCCTCTTGCTTCCATCGCGGGGAGCCCGATTCTTCGGCGAAGAATTTTAGCATCTCTTCTTGTGATTGAACTTTGAGGAAAAACTCTTTGCCCGCATCGTTCAGGCCGTAATCATGGTCATCCCAGGTTGCGAGAATTGGGCACTTCTCCCGGAAGCGACTGAAGTGTTCCGAAGTCGCGAGCAGATCGTAAGCCTTAGTGATATCGGCACGTCCCTTGGGTGGTTCGAACTGATCCACGTAGACGTTGTCGCCTAAGAAGAGAAACAGATCTGGCTTATGAATGAGGATCTCATCCCAAACAGGCTGGGGAGCATTTCCCTTAGCACACGAACCAAACGCGATGGTGCTAATGCTTGGAGCTTCCGCGATGCCATATTCATTAATCAGCAAAAATGCCACTAAGACAGAAGCAGCGATGGAATTTTTCATAGGTCCTAAACAGTTGATTATTGAGTTGTTGGATCGTGTTCATAAATGCCACAACACAAAAGGGCACATTTGCTAAAACTCAGTGTACAAGGGAATGTGACCCTCTAATACAGTCCGCTTACCCTGCGTGTGGCGATTGTTCGGCCATTCGCGATTTTGCCGGCAATGTGAGTGGTAGCACTCAAGGTCGTTGCAGTGGCCGCACATGCCGGACAATCGGACTGACCTGAACTTGGCGGTCCGTTTTTGCGGCCTTTCCTGATTCGTCTCCTTGAATCGCTTATTTGTGATGTTGTCGTTCTCCGAATAGTGCGCCTGGTTGGAGTCAGGTGGATTCCCCTGCTTGGTTGGATTGCCGTGGCGTTTGCTGCGGCTATGTGGGGTGAATGTTAGGGTGAGCACGGCCCGGTGACTCTTGGGTACACGAAACATGCTCTCTTCCAAAGGAGATCAATCATGCTAAAGAAACTACTTTCCCTTTCAAGCTGCGCGATGCTATTGCTGGGTCTATCAACTTGTGAACCTGCTTTGGCTGATGGTTGGATCTTCGAAATGGATTATTTGTATTGGACTCCTCGTACGCCGGATGTTGAGTTTGCAATCACGGACATTGGAGGCGTTCAAGACCGCGGACCGGTTGGGACCGTCTTGGCTCTTGGGGGTGACTATTCAAGCGGATATCGACTCGGTTTCGGTAAGCGAACGAGTGGGGGTAATGGACCCGAAATCATGTTTAACTACACCGATTTTGATTCCAACGTTTCCGATGCCTATGCAGGCCCAATTCGTGCGACGTTCATTTCGAGTGACAACTCGGAGAATGACGATTCAGACAATATCAATTCACTTGGCGTTGAAACCATCACACCGGACGATCGCGCAACTTCGGTTAATGCGAACTTCAATTTCGATTACCAGACTTTTGACCTAAGCATTGGTCAGACATTGGAGATAACTGATAGTCTGAATGTTCGTGTTTCAGGCGGCGGACGTGCGACGAAGCTCGATGAAAGTTTCAATGTGACCTACACAGGTGGAGACTTTCAGACGGCGTACAACGCTTTTAAAACAACCGACTACCAAGGTGGTGGTTTCCTTCTTGGTGCTGACCTTCAGTGGCACATTTGTAAGTGGATGAGCTTGAACTTTGATAACAGCCTTGGTTTGATTCTCGGACGCATCGAGACTCGAACCTTCTTGCCAGACGATGAACCAGGCGTTCCGACAGATGTTCGTTATGCCGAAACACGAATGACGCCTGTTTTAGAAATGGCGATGGCATTCAATTTCAACAAATCATTTGGTGGGTTCGACGTTAACTTCGGGACGGGCTACGAAATGGTGAACTGGTTCAATATGGCTGATAGCCGAACCTTTACGGACTCGCACATAGAAGCTCAAAACGCGCACATGATCCGTGACCTTAGTTTGGACGGCATGTTTGCCCGCTTTACGGTCGTATACTGAGCGATGCTACCAATCGATTGGAGCCTGCGGGGAAGAGTCTCTACGCAGGCTTCTTTGCATTGGCATAGAGCCTATCGAACAAGTGATTCTTGACGAATAGCCACGGAAAAGTCAGGCGCTTTGGCAGCCATCTTCGCGCGTTGATTGATCAATGCTCGTTGTTTCAGCTGTTCAAACGAGCCAATCCCAGCCAGCAAGCCTTCGGCGTATGCCTTTTGGTCAGAGTAGCCAGGGAGCAAGACGCCAAGGTCGTAACTCAGGCGTCCTGGGCTGACGTCATTGATATGCTCGGCGATGTTCGTCGTGCAGTTGTTGCGAATCAGGTCGTAGAACTCAGGCTCGTCGGCCAGTTCGTTTGCACGCTCTAACATGCCGATGAGCATTTTGCGAGCAAGGTCGGGCGTAGCAACGGTTTTGTAGAGATAAGTCGGTCCGTCGTGGACGACCGCTTGTCGGTGCAACAGGTCTCGCTCGTCGGCGATGACGTACATGATCTCGTACTGCTGCGCCATGCCGAGCAGCGGATTGAAAGTTTCTTCGCCCTTCTCTTTGCGAACCTCGACACTGACCGCCAAATGTTCAGGTGGATCGCTAGGCCGCTCTCCTTCGAATTCAAAGCTGACCATCGTATGCGCGAGCGCAGGGACCGGACCGAATGGCATCGTAATGAAATCGACACCGCGAAGCTTGTTTAGATCAAAGGTCTTGTCGTAATGATCGACAACGTAGTCGTCGGCAGTGAGGTACTTGCAGTTTCGTATATTGCGGACCTTAATTTGATCGCCATCGATTTCTGCACGAGGCAAAAGGGCTTGGTCGGGAGCCCAATCACGATGATTTGAAGGAGCGATCCGACTCTCGACAGAACGACATCCGGCCAAAGCACTAAGAATCAAAGTGCTCAACAAAACAATACAAATTCGAGATGTACGCAGAGTGCAGAACATAGCGGGAGGAGAATAGAAACCTACCGCCATGATGGCAAGAGCGAGAGCAGATTCACTCGGCCTTAAGCTGCTTTCTGGAAAGTTGTCATCGGAATGCTAGCACTCCGACGCCGTTGGCTCCAAAAATTTGCATGTGGTTTGAGAATGATCGGCTTTGAATGTTCTTCATGCTCAGCAAGGATCGTAATGCGCCACGAGCTGTACGCTAAAGCGGCTAACAGAATTGACCCGGCGGCCATCCAGATCAAAAGCCCGCCAAGAACACTGTGCCAAAGTCCGCGGTCGGTGACCGACTCGGCTGCAAAGAGAACGGTAACACTAAAAACCAGTACCGATAGCCATTTCAACAACGGTTCCATCCTGACCTACTCCTTTTGGGTGTAGGGTCGACGTAGCTTTAGCCGCCTGATGGTGTTGTTCTTGTTAGTCGATCAAATTCTTAAGAAGCTACGCGGCCTCTAAGTTGTGCCTGTATTGTTAAGATTGTGCGAAGACTACTATTTTCTTCGGCTAAAGGCAATAGAAATCACCAGCTTTTTGTTCAGTTGCTGCTTGTGAGCCAGTTGCTATTCCACTTTCGCAAGCAGCGGCAGACGCGAACGATCAGAAACAACCACACCACCAGGCTTCTCAATCGTGATAGCAAACAAAGTTGCATTCGTCACATTGATCTTGGTAGTGATAGGTGTAATCACTTCGTCAACGCCGGCAGGAATATCGAAGACACCTCCGTCGACTGGATACCGTTCATCACGTTCCGCATCGAAGACCCAAAGCTGATACTGTTCCTTGGTCGGGTCATTTGCTTTTAAGCCTTGGAACGTCATGTAGCCTTCTTGCTTCGTGTTGCTCCAAACCACATCACCCGTGGCACCCTTCGCTTCGGGAGCCTCGGTAGCGGTCCATGCGATCTGGACAATACCCTTGTCAGAATCAAGGAGTGCAGCTCGTTGGTCTGCCAAAGCAATCAGAGGGGGATCAACATCGACACCGCGAAGGAAGAAGCCGATTAGTAAACCAGCAGCGATTGCCATCACCCAGCCGGCGAGGTTGCTAGGCTGTTGATTCGTGTTGCTGGAAGTTGCAACCGACGGAATTGAATCCAAACAACTTGTTAGCACTTTCGTACGGAGCGGCTTAGGCATCGATTCAATTTCAAGCGGAGCGGCTGCCATGTAATATGCTGCGGCAGCTTGTTCGAATTCGATGGTCTCGGCATGAGGATTCTCTGCCAACAATTGATCAAGTTCTTTACGATCTGCCTGATCAAGGCCGAAGACTGCTTCGTCGGCAAGAAGCTCTTCAATGCGGTTTGGTTCGGGAGCAATACTCATGATGCGCCCTCCCATTTTGATCCGCTTGCGGCTGAGACTAACTTACGTAAACGTTCGATTCCACGACGAGCGTGGGATTTAACGGTTCCAAGAGGCCAACCTGTTAGGTCGGCTATTTGTGTCTGGGTGAGACCTTCCCCAATCGATAGGTCGAGTACTCGGCGTTGTTCATCCGAGAGTTTGGTCATAAATCCACGAACTCGTTGGACTTCATCCGTGAGTTCAACACCTGAGGGGACGGGGTCTGCTGCAACTTGTTCAACATCACTGCCAGCGACGGCTGGCAAGGTTTTCTTCCGCCGTAGCATGTCGATAAGACGACGGCGGCAGATCATTGTGATAAAGGTTGGTTCGGAAGCAATCGCAGGGTCAAAACGATCAGCACTCTTCCATACCGCAACAAACACTTCTTGCACTGCATCTTCTGCATCCGTGTTTGAACTGCAATAACGTTTGGCTAAAGACCAAACTAATCCGCCGTAACGATCGAGGCATTCCTCGAACGCTGCTTGATCGCCGGAGGCGACTCGCGGAAGCAGAGGTTGTGGTTGATCAGACATAGACCGATTCTTAGCTAAGGAGTTGTGCGTGGGTTTGCTATCCAAACCCACGCACGCACTTTCATAACGATTGATTGCACCGACACTCATTTACATCTCACGGTAGGATGACAGCATCAATGACATGGATGACACCGTTACTTGTTTCGATGTCAGTTGCAGTAACTTGAGCTCCATCGACAAAGACCTTTCCGTCTTCAACCTTGATGTCGACCTTGTTTCCTTCGAGTAGGGTTCCGGCTTCGTGTAGCTTTACTACGTCCGAGGCGAGGACCTTACCAGGCACCACGTGATAGAGCAGGATGTTTGTTAGCTTCTCTTTGTTCTCTGGTTTTAGAAGGGTTTCAACAGTTCCCTCTGGTAACTTTGCAAAAGCATCGTTGGTTGGAGCAAAAACAGTGAAGGGGCCTTCGCCTGCAAGGGCGTCGACTAGGCCTGCAGCCTGAACAGCCGCGACGAGAGTACTGAAGTTCTCATTGCCAACGGCAGTCTCAACAATGTTCTTGCTTTGTTCAGCTTGATGAACGACTTGGTGGATCGTTACGGTTGGTTCGTGATGGGCGATGTGGCCGTTTTGGCATTGGGCGTAAGTGATACCTGTAAACGACGCTAAAACTGCGAAAGCAGCAGTGATTTTGGAGACCATGGGTCACATTCCTTACTAGTTAAACGGTAATGTTTGTTCAAATCTTGTGCGATCGCAAAGTAGAAAAACGGTCGGATTGAACTTTTTCTGACCGTGTCTGATGGGAGATTTCGCCTGTTTTCAGACGCCGGATGCAACGAGAGGTCACATTTATGAAAGAGGTGGCAAACGCCGTGCTTGATGAGCGAAATGAACGATTCGGCGTGTTTGATTAAGCTTAAGCTAGCTCTTTCGGGCGGATTTATTCCGCTTGCGGGATTTTGAGCGTGTTGAACGTCGCGGTCGGGCATTTGCCATCGCACAAAGTTCTAGCTGAGCTTGGCACTCCGTGTCTTTGCCTTGTGGCGTAGCACGAACATAAGTACCGGTCGATGTCAGAATGCGCGCTTGTTTGTTATCACGCAGATAAATTGGTATTACTTCGCCAACGATTTCTTGCTTAAGCACCGGATCCTCGATGGGGAACATTACTTCTACTCGGCGCTCGAAGTTACGTGGCATCCAGTCAGCACTGCTTAAATAAACTTGTTGCCGGGTACCTTCACCAAATACAAAAATGCGACTGTGCTCTAAGTAGCGATCAACGATGCTTCGAACACGAATGTTCTCAGAGATGCCTGGCAGTCCTGGTTTCAAACAACAGATGCCTCGAATGACAAGATCGATGGGTACGCCCGCAACGCTAGCTTCGTAAAGCGCTTCAATGGTTTCGCGATCAACCAACGAGTTGAGTTTGGCAAAGATCCAACTTCGTTTCCCTTTCCTGGCACGGTCCGCTTGTTCTCTGATTAGTTCAATTGTCTTGTCATGCAAATCCTGGGGTGCGACCGCTAATTTCTTCCAGCTTTTGTGCTGCGAGTATCCTGTTAGGAAATTAAACAGCGCTGATACTTCTTCGGTCATCTCCGCATCGGCCGTGAAGAGACCCATATCGGTATAGATACGTGCCGTACTCGGGTTGTAGTTACCAGTGCTTAGGTGAGCGTATCGGCGGACTTTGCTTCCCTCTTGGCGAACAACAAGGGCCAACTTGCAGTGAGTTTTCAAATCCATGAAGCCAAACACGACGTGAACACCAGCACGTTCCAATCTGCGTGCCCATGAAATGTTGTTCGCTTCATCAAAGCGTGCTTTTAGCTCTACCAAGGCAGTAACGTGCTTACCTGATTCGGCTGCTTCGATAAGCGAGTTAACAATGGGGCTATCGCCGCTGGTGCGGTATAGGGTCTGCTTGATCGCCATGACATTGGGATCACGAGCCGCTTTATCGATGAACTCCGTAACCGGGCGGAACGAGTCGAAGGGATGATGCAGCAGAATATCGCCTGACTTTATCTCTTCAAACAGATCACGCTCGTCGCGTAGCCGCATAGGTGTGCGTGGCGAGAAGGGCTGGTTGAGCAGATCGGAGCGGTTTACCAATCCGACGAGCCCATGCAATGCGGTGAAATCAAGCGGCCCATCGACGGGATAAATCTCGTTGTAGTCTCCTTCCGACGTTCCGGTGCGAAGTTCTTCTTCGGTGATAAGCACATCAAGCAATTCGCCAGTTAGACGAGGGCCTGATTCAAGTCGTACTGCTTCACTGCGTTGTCGGGCACGAAGACGGGATTCAATGGCACGCAACATATCGTCCCCCTCTTCGTCGAGGAGTTCGATATCCATGTCACGCGTCATTCGGAAGGCACCGCATGATTGGATGGTGTAACCTCCAAAGACTTCTGTCAGTCGAGAGGCAACCAAGTCTTCGAGCATCAGGAACTCATCACGCTTGCCTGGCTCAACGGGAATAAACCGAGGAGTCATCTGAGGCAACTGTACAACGGCACACATCCGCTCAGGACCAATCCCTTCGCGGCGTTTCAATTTTGCTGCGAGATAGAGGCCCCGATTATGAAATCGAGGACTTGGGTGGCTTGGGTCGATTGCCATGGGAGTCAGAATTGGCAGTACGCGTTGACGGAAGTACTCATCCATCAAACTACGCTGATCAGAGGTAAGGTCTGACTCCTTGCAAATGCGAATTCCCGCTTCGTTCAGCGCGGGGAGAATTGATTCATTCCAGCATGCGTACTGTTGCTGAACGAGTTCACGTGCCTTGGCTGTGATCTGACGCAGCTGGTCCATTGCCGTCAGTCCATCGACGGGCGGGTCTTGCGGTGCCATCGCGCCGAATACCTGTTCACGCAAACCTGCCACTCGGACCATGTAGAACTCATCCAAGTTGGATGAAAAGATGGCCAAGAACTTTACGCGTTCAAGCAGTGGCTTCGATTCGTCTTGGGCCTCTTCCAAAACACGAGCGTTGAACTGCAGCCAGCTCAACTCTCGGTTGATGAAGTGGTCGGTTTGGTAATCGAGGCCGGACATGGGGTGCTTATTCGGGTCTCCTTGAATTCGAGCGGATGGCTGATCGAAACAAGGCAAAAACAGGTTAGGTCGACCTGCCATTGTAGGCGATTTGGGGTGATTGCGCGAAGTTTCAATTGCGCAGCAAGCCAGCCTTTGTCGACCAAAACTCATTCCCCTCGAAATGGGGGTTAGAAGAAGTCAGGAGACTGGTACTTAAACGTACGTGTCGTAGACGCGAATGCTGGCGAAATTGGGCTTATTTTCAGCCAAAAACGCCTGATGATCATCAGATTCTTGATAAACGTCATGAGCCGACTTCGATTCGAAGACGATGTGCAATCCGACTTGGTAATCGTCGGCATTGACCGGCCGGGTGAATTCTTCACCGCGTAGGCCGACGCCAAAAAAGAGAATGCCTGGCTGATGGGCCAAGCGAGTTTCACAAGCCTCGATTAGCTTCTCGCAAGATTCGTCGCTTTGATCCTTCAGGTTGAAGAAGACCAAGTGGGCAAGTCGAGTTCGTTCGGATTGGCTCATGGTGTTTTACTTCGTCAGGTGATTAGCTTTTGTCTTCTTCCTCTTCATCCGATCGTGCCAAAGCGGGCAGATGGTCGGGAATGTCAGCTCGGTTTGGCGCCAGGGGGGAGTTCTCTAACTCAACCGCAGAACCAATCAGAGATTCAACTTGATCAGAATCAATCTCTTCATGTTCCAGAAGTGCTTCTACCAATTTGTCGAGCTTGTCTCGGTGGTCGGTTAAGGTTTTTGTTGCCAGTTCAGCAGCGTTGTGCAGTACCTCGGAAACTTCTGAGTCAATCAGCTCGGCTGTCTTCTCACTATAGGGACGATGTTCTTGAACTATCTCACGACCAAGAAACGGATCATCGTGTCCGTTGTGATGTGCCACGGGCCCAATCTTGTCGCTCATTCCCCAGTGAGCAACCATTCGGCGAGCCATATCGGTTGCTCGCTTAAGGTCGTTACTTGCACCTGCACTCAGATCGTGGAAAACCAAATCTTCTGCTGCACGCCCTGCGAGCATCATTGCAAGATGGGCCCTCATTTCACTTTCGGAATGATTGTGACGATCTTCAGCCGGCAAGTATTGGGTGACACCAAGTGCCCGGCCGCGAGGAATGATTGTCACTTTGTGAACTTCATTCCCGCTAGGAACGAGCCAGCCAAGCAGTGCATGCCCTGCTTCGTGATAGGCCGTGACAAGCTTCTCTTTCTCCGAGAGAACTTCTTCACGAGTCGCCCCCATCAAGATCTTGTCACGTGCGTATTCAAAGTCATCTTGCTCAACGAAGATTTTATCATTGCGAGTCGCCCACAGGGCTGCCTCGTTGACTAAGTTCATGATGTCCGCACCAGTCATGCCGACCGTTGCTTTGGCAAGTGTTTTGAAATCAACGCTCTCAGCAACCAGCACCTTGCGTGAGTGAACTTCGAAAAGCTGTTCTCGTCCTTCAACTGTCGGGCGATCGACCGTGATATGACGGTCGAAACGTCCAGGTCTTAGGAGCGCTGGATCGAGAATATCGGGCCGGTTGGTTGCCGCAATCACAATAACGGTCTCGCTTGGCGAGAATCCATCCATTTCACTCAGGATTTGGTTGAGCGTTTGCTCACGTTCATCGTGGCCACCGCCTAAACCGGCACCACGTTGGCGGCCAATGGCGTCAATTTCATCAATAAAGAGGATAGCAGGCGCTTGTTTTTTCGCTGTCGAAAAGAGATCACGTACACGACTCGCGCCGACGCCGACAAACAGTTGGATGAATTCCGAGCCGTTGATCGAGAAGAATGGAACACCTGCCTCGCCCGCAATCGCCTTGGCAAGTAGCGTTTTACCAGTCCCCGGAGGACCGTTTAATAGAACCCCTTTGGGAACTCGGGCTCCGAGTCTTTGGAAGCTCTCTGGATCTTTTAAGAAGTCAACAATCTCTTTCAGATCGCTTTTTACGCCCTTAAGGCCAGCAACATCTTCGAAGGTTTTCTCGGTATCCTCATCGGCTTCGTATCGGCGAGCAGGGCTCTTTGTGACGTTGCCAAGCATTCCGCCACCGGTCATTTGATCGCGTGTTCGACGAAGGAAATTGATCATGACAAACGCCAAGCCAATCATCAACGCGATCCAAATAAACGCAAGGAGACTATCAAAATCGTAAGGTTCTTCAAATAAAACCCTGACATGGTGAGCTTCAAGTTTCTTCTCAAGCTCTTCACTGACTCCCGAGGAACCGAGAGTAACGTAGAAACGCTCGGCGAGTTGTTTATCCGAGGGCTCTTGGTCTTTCTTCTCCTCATCCGTTTCAAGAATCGAAACCGAGGGAGGGGTCTTAAATTTACCTAGAAGGTTGCGACCTTGGACCAGAACCGTTGAGACATTGTCTTGTTTGACCTGATCAACAAAGGTGCTGTAATCAATCGTTACTCGGGAGGGAGTAAATAAAAGACTAACAACAATACCAAGAGCTACAGCAACCAGTGCGTAGAACAAAAAGTTTGGTTTCCCGCCATTGCTGGCTGGATTTGAGAATAGATCCTTGAGCTGTCGTTGACCGTTGCCGGATTGATTGGTGCTTTCTGACTCGGAATCCCGCTCTGATAGCCCATCATTTTGCTTGGGCGAATGATCAGGCAGGTTGGACATAGGGCACTTTATTGATGGTCAAAGAAACGAGGAACAAACGCACTGCTAAGAGGAGATAGCAGGGCGTATTTAATGGTTCATAACAAAATCAAGGAATGATTTTGCCTTGGGAAATCATTATTTGGCGGGGGTTTTTGTTTGCGATTTCAGTTTGCCATCTTCGTAAATCCGTTCGATGACTTCACCATTGGCACGCCAAATAGTGTTGGTTCCTTCCATTTTACCCTCGACAAAAGTCGCTTCGCCTGATTTGTCACCCGTGGTGCTCCACTCGGTAACTTTTCCGTTTAGTTTGCCATCCTTGAAATTTTGTTCTTGGCGAAGTTGACCACTCTTGTACCAGACTTTCCATACTCCGTTGGCTTTGCCATTGGTGTAGGTCTGCTCGGAAGTTTGTACCCCTTCTTTGGTGTCGTAAACTTTCCAGGTGCCCGAACGTTTACCTTGGTCATAGTTTCGCTCAGCTACCAGTTGACCAGCATCGTCATAGACTTTGACAGCGCCATTGGGGTGGCCGGCGTCGAAAGTAATCTCTTTCGCCATTTGGCCATTCGCGTGATAGAACTTCCAGGGCCCTTCCATTTTTCCTCGGTTGAAAGCACCTTCGGAAAAAATCTGCCCGCCTTTGTAGAACTCTTTATAAGGGCCATCACTTGTGAAGGTATCGTCTGAGAAGCGAATCATTCGGCGTTCAAAACGAATATCTTCGGAGTCTTTATACTTGACTTTAGAATCACGAGATTCAACTTCGATTGGAGCTGGAGGTGCTTCGGGTTGATCAAGGTAAATCGGAGGCCCGTCGTAGATTTCAATCGCACCGATCTCATCTTTATTTTCTTGGGCTATGGCATACGAAGCCAACAGGCAAGTAAAAACTAATGAGAGGGTCAATGCAAAACGTATTGTAAATGTCATTGCTTGTTTCCAACCAAGAAAGATCAAAAGGTCCGTCGTTGCCAATCCCACCAAACGTGGGATTTTCAAATTGGCCTGACAGACTCTTTATTCTAGCGGTAAGAGCCGATCCGTCTATGCCGCGAAGTACGGAGGCAAAACCGTTGATTTAAACGGACCGGATATTCCCACAATCTTGCGGAATTAGCCCAGTTTCCAACCTGTGGGGAGAACCGCGTTTTTGGGAATTACGATGACCCCGTCACGAACGACACACCCATCCTGGGCGTTAAAGTCGGACGAACCAGTCGTGTTTGTGATATGGACTTGAGGACCGATTCGGCAATTCTTATCCAAAATGGCTCCTTCGATCACGGCACCATCGGCTATGCCGATGTTGGGGATACCTTCTTGTTGGTTCTGAACAAGCCTTTCTGGGCTTTCATAGAAGTCGCTACCCATCACGATGGAATCGCGAATAACCACATCTCTGCCAATCTTGCATCGCAAGCCGATGACGCTGTTTTCGATCTTGGCTCCCGGTTCAATGGAACAACCATCGGCAATCAGACTGCCTGACACATCAGCTCCATCGATCCGTGTTGGAGGAAGGAATCTCGCACGTGAATAAATCGGAGCACTTGCCGAAGCAAGCTCGAAGGCTGGGTTAGGATCCGCCATTTGCAAGTTTGATTCATAGAACGAACGAATGGTTCCGATGTCTTCCCAGTAACCATCAAACGCATGCAATTGCACATGGCGATCGGAAATCAGTGAGGGGAAAATCTCTTTTCCAAAGTCCGAGTGTTCTTTGTTGGAGAGAGCGTCAAGAAGTGTTTGACGACTAAACAGGTAAATACCCATCGAAGCAAGACAATCGCGCCCATTGCTTTGAATGCCATGGGCATCAATCCAAGCGGGGTCCATGGCGACCTCGTTGAGTTGTTCTTCCGTCTTGGGCTTTTCGACAAAGCCGGTGACTCGACCCGAATTGTCGCATCGCATGATGCCAAGTCCTGCCGCTTCGTCACGTGCAACTGGCTTGGCGGCGATGGTGACATCAGCATTTGAACGGAGGTGGTCGTCGAGCATGCGCTCAAAGTCCATTCGATAGAGTTGGTCTCCGGAAAGAATCAGAACGTAATCAAACTCGGATTGAAGGAAATAGGTCAGGTTCTTCCGAACCGCGTCGGCAGTCCCTTGGTACCAGTCCTTGTTGGCATCATCTTCAATGGTCTGTTGTGCGGCGAGAATCTCAACAAATCCACCACTGAACGAATCAAAGCGATAGGAACCCCGAATATGCTGGTGCAGGCTAACCGAGAGAAACTGCGTGAGCACATAGATCTTGTTCAAGCCGGAATTAATGCAATTGCTGATAGGAATGTCGATCAAACGGTACTTACCAGCTAGCGGTACAGCAGGCTTTGAGCGGTAACCGGTAAGTGGCATCAGACGCGTTCCGCGACCTCCACCAAGAATTACAGCAACGACATTTTTCATAACAATCTACCTTGAGAAGATTATTTGTTGGGCGATGAGAGCCCACAGTATA
The DNA here is from genome assembly GCA_965263145.1 of Botrimarina sp. GTDB lineage: Bacteria > Planctomycetota > Planctomycetia > Pirellulales > Lacipirellulaceae > CAYGQU01. Next base: position 2,475,486 of record OZ253585.1, on the reverse strand, counting down.
ACCAGAAAAACGGATATGCGAAGAACAAGCTGGTGAATTCCTTTGTTAGCAGAGCTCAATCGTCGAGTGGCTCGTCCTAGAAAAATGGCATCACATTAGACCAAGATATTGTCCAGCCTACGCAGTTCGTAAGATATACTGTATTGTTTGCTATCGGCAAGCCTCGGTGCTAAGGTTCTGCCGCAGTCTGCCTAACGGCAACAAACCTCCCTCCCGATACAAACTCAAGTGAATCCCATCGGAAAGCCGGCATGAAGACCGCAGTCGCATTTTTTACTGATAGCGCAATGCTCCCTGGCCTGCACGCAGCGCTTGCCTCACTTGCACTGAGCAATCCCAAGGGCACTTTTGATGTCTACGTTTTTTGTGACAAGGTCAAGGATCGCCATAAAAAAAAGCTGGAGGAGACTTGGGATCAAATCGGTACGAAGTTGCGACTGATTATTGAGGACCATTCGCCCGAACCGATTCCGGGTGGCAACGCGCTTCATGGAAACTATACAACTTACGGAAGGCTTTATCTGGCCGATTTGCTTCCAGATTATAGTAAGTGCATATACTTGGATGCAGATCTTGTCGTGAACCTTGATCTCCAAGAATTCTTTGGACTGATCCATGACGATTTCACGCTTGCCGCTTGTGGCGAACAAATCCGCGGTAAGGCGTTAGAAAAAGATTTGTATATTAAAGCCAAGCTTGATCTTGAGGGGATGGCTTTTAATGCGGGGGTCTTAGGCATCAACCTCGATCGCTATCGAAAGATCGATGGCCTAAGCATCGCAAAGGAGACCGCAAAAACGTATCCTGGTTGTTTTAAATCAGCTGATCAGGCGGTCTTAAATGTCGCCTTTCATGACGATTACCATTCCATTGATGGCCGCTTCAATACGCAGCTATACCCGGCTGTTAATAACATTGGGGAACCTGGTAAGTGTATTTATCACTTCGTTGGGTCTCCGAAGCCGTGGGATCCCTTCGGCTCGAAACTTCACCCCAACCACCACGTGTGGCAAGAGCCTTTCGAGCAGACGGCAATCCGTTCAGTTCCCCCTTGGCGATATTATAAACTGAAACGACTAGTGCTCATTTCACGCTCAAACTGGCGTGCCTACCAAGCGATGAAGAAGAGCAAGCAAAACAGCTAGTCTACCAAGTAATTGCTAACCCTTGGGGACCAGGTTAACCATCCGGCCAGGAACGACGATCTCTTTGATCATCTCCTTGCCATCGATTAACTCGGCGATCTTTGGCTCTGACTTCGCAGCTGCAAGGATCGTTTCGTTGTCGGCATCGGCTGCGACGCTGATCTTTGCCCGGACTTTCCCTTTGATTTGCACTGGCAGTTCGATCGTGTCTTGCTTTAGATGCGCTTCATCGAAGATAGGCCATGCTTCATAAGCAAGCGTTTCGTTATGCCCAAGCAATTGCCACAGCTCTTCACCCAAGTGCGGTGCAAAAGGTGAAAGCAACAGAACGAATGGCTCTAGACAGGCCCGCGGGCGGGTCTTTTCTTTGTTAAAGAAGTTGACAAACTCCATCATCCTTGCGATGGCGGTGTTGAATGAAAGCTTGTCAATATCTTCGGTCACCGCTTTGATCGTTGCATGAAGCATGCGAAGTTGGTCAGCAGTTGGCTCATCTTCGGTGATTCCCTCAGCAAGCTTCGGTTCGTCAGACCGGTCATCAATAATCAGACGCCAAGCTCGACCAAGGAAGTTCCGCACGCCGCTCACGCCATCCATGCTCCAAGGCTTGGAGTCAGGCAACGGCCCCATGAACATCTCATAAAGCCGCAACGCGTCAGCGCCATATTCTTCGACAACCTCGTCAGGGTTAACAACGTTGCCACGAGACTTGGACATCTTCTCGCCATTCTCGCCAAGGATCATCCCTTGGTTAACGAGTTTGCCAAACGGCTCCGGTGTGCTGACGACTCCACGGTCATAAAGCACCATATGCCAGAAGCGTGAGTACAAAAGGTGAAGCACGGCATGCTCGGCACCACCGATGTAAAGATCAACCGGCATCCACGCTTTCTCGATCTCCGGATCAATAGCAAACGTGTCATTGTTCGGATCCAAGAAGCGAAGGTAATACCAGCAGCTGCCAGCCCATTGCGGCATCGTGTTGGTTTCTCGTTTGCACTTCACGCCGTTAATCGTAGGGAAGAGCCACTCTTCCGGCGCTTTATCAAGAGGCGGCTCAGGTCGGCCGTGTGGTTTGAAGTCTTCCAAGTGCGGAAGATCTACCGGCAAATCGGATTCGGGAACCGTACTGATGAAGCCGGTTGGTTCACCGTTTTCATCTAGCTCATGAGCAATTGGGAATGGCTCGCCCCAGAATCGTTGTCGACTGAAAAGCCAATCGCGTAGTTTGTAGTTAACTGCTTCTTGTCCGAGACCGTAGCCGGACAGCCAAGCGGTTATCTTCCTCTTAAACTCAGCAGTCGGCGTGCCATCAAATTCACCTGAGTTAATCGCAACCCCAGCGTCCGGCGAAACTCGCTTGCCTGCAAGAATTTCTTCTCGCTCTTCAGAACTTACCTTATCACCTGGATCAACGACTGCTTTGATAGGAATGTTAAACTGCTCGGCGAATTCGAAGTCACGCTCATCGTGGGCAGGTACCGCCATAATCGCCCCGGTACCGTAACTGATTAGCACATAGTCGGCAATCCAAATCGGTACTTCCTCGCCATTGACGGGGTTAACCGCGTAAGAGCCGGTGAAGACCCCCGTTTTTTCTTTAGCGAGTTCTTGACGATCCAGGTCGCTCTTGAACGAAGCTGCCTCGACGTAAGCCTTAACCGCGTCGGTACTTTCTGGCGTTGTTAAGCGATCAACGTAAGGGTGCTCTGGAGCGATTACCATGTAGGTTGCACCAAAGAGCGTGTCGGGCCGCGTCGTATAAACCCGCAGAACACCATCCTCTGGCTTAGCTGGAAAAGCTTTACCGACCTCTTGGCTGACTGCTGATTGCTGACCGCTGACCGCTATCCGAAAATCAACTTCTGCCCCCGTGCTGCGGCCAATCCAATTGCGCTGCAGCGCCTTCACTCCTTCGGGCCAATCAAGCTTATCAAGCCCTTTTTCCAATCGGTCGGCGTAATCGGTGATGCGTAGCATCCATTGCCGAAGTGGTCGGCGTTCGACAGGGTGACCGCCCCGTTCGCTTTTGCCATCGATTACTTCTTCGTTAGCAAGAACCGTTCCCAGCGCCGGGCACCAATTCACCGGCGCATGGCTTTGGAAGGCCAAGCGATGATCGTCCTGATAACGTCGAACCGCTTCTGCCCCTTCTGCTTTAACCTCGGCAGGAATCGGCAGCTCGGAGATCGGACGACCCTTCTGCTGATCCTGGTCGAACCAAGTATCGAAGAGTTGTAGGAAGATCCACTGCGTCCAACGAACATATTCGACGTCGGTCGTTGCTATCTCACGGTCCCAGTCGTAACTGAAGCCAAGCATCTTCAGCTGACGTCGAAACGTTTCAATATTCTTCTCGGTTTGAATCCGAGGATGTTCACCCGTTTTGATGGCGTGCTCTTCAGCCGGCAAACCAAAGGCATCAAAGCCCATCGGATGGACCACCGAGATACCTTGCATGCGCTTGGCCCGGCAAATGATGTCTGTTGCGGTGTAACCTTCAGGGTGCCCCACATGAAGACCATCGCCTGAGGGGTAAGGGAACATATCGAGGGCGTAGAATTTCTTCTCCGAGTCCGCTGGTAGGCGCGGTGCGGCAAAGGTCTTCTTGTCATCCCAATAGGCTTGCCACTTGGGTTCGATCTCAGCAGGGTTGTAACGAGGCATTCAGGGTCTGTGGTCGTCAGGGGGGCTGGTGATGCCAAAGGATGTGGCAAAAAGTCGATAGACACACGATTCTAACCGCCTATTTCGTGAGCGCAAACCTCGCCCACCGTTGACCTTTGGGCAATCGGCCAATTACTATCAGAAGGCTATGACCGTTGGTCGCTCGCATCCGTTTTGTACCCATTTACAGTGAATACCGTGGAAAAGACCAAAGTCGGCCTCGTTGGCCTTGGAACTGTTGGATCGGGAGTCGCCAAGATTTTGCTTGACCATGGCGACCGAACGGCGCGTCAGGCGGGTCGGGTCCTTTGGCTCGAATCTGCCTCGGTACGTGATCTTGCGAAGCCTCGCGATTGCGAATTGCCCGAAGGTGTGCTGACAGATCAGATTGATGACATAGTCAACAATCCGGAGATCGAAGTCGTCGCCGAGCTAATGGGCGGAGTCGATCTTGCCCGTGAAGTGGTTCTCAAGCTATTGGCTGCGGGCAAGGACATCGTCACCGCAAACAAAGCGTTACTTGCTGCTCACGGCCCCGAGCTTTTCGACGCCGCGCGCGAGCATGGCCGCACGATTGCTTTTGAAGCTTCGGTCGCTGGTGGTATTCCAATTATCACGAACCTAAGCCAATGCCTCTCGGGCAATCAGGTCGAGTCGCTTACGGGAATTCTGAACGGCACCTGTAACTTCATCCTTTCCAAGATGCATGCCGAAGGAGTTCCTTACTCCGAGGTGATCGCTGAAGCACAACGACTTGGTTATGCCGAAGCCGATCCGGCGATGGATGTCGACGGGACGGACACCGCGCAGAAGCTTGCGATTCTTTCGCACTTAGCATTCGGTGCACACGCCGACTGGGCAGCTATCCCGCGTGGGGGCATTGATACGCTCGACTTGGCGGATGTCCGATTTGCTCAGCAAATGGGATACACGATTAAGCTACTCGGCATTGCTCAGCTTACCGAACCAGGTTTGCAACTTCGTGTTGGGCCAACCCTAGTTCGCAATGGTAGCCAATTGGCTGACGTTGGTGGTCCATTCAACGCGGTTCGTGTAACCGCCGACGCCGTGGGCGAATTGCTTTACTACGGTCCAGGTGCCGGGCAAATGGCAACCGCTTCTGCCGTTGTAGCAGACTTGGTTGATACCGCGGTCGGACGAACTCGCTTGACGTTCCAAACGTTGGGCTTTTGGTCAAATGAGTCAGAGCGTATCGAGGTAGCCAACCCCGCCGACGCAGCGGGTCGTTATTACCTTCGGGTCAATACACTTGATGAGCCGGGCGTGATCGCCCAGTTGGCAAATGCCTTGGCCAATGAAGGGATCTCGATCGCTTCGTTCCTTCAGCAAGAGCCAATCAGCGAAGGAACCGTGGTCCCACTAGTGATCATGACCCACGATACAACCGACGGTGCAATCAACCGAGCCTGCGCAGCGATCGCGAAGTTAGAAGAAGTGAAATCAGAACCTGTTAGTATGTTGGTTTTGGATTAGGTTTTTGATTTTCACCACAAAGGCACTAAGAGCACAAAGAGAAGAAGGATAGAAAGTTATCTGCGATTATTATGCATCGACCAATTCCCGAGGAGACTGAGAGAATCGCATCGGAAGTATTAAATGCTTCCTTTGCAGTCCATTCAGCATTGGGGCCAGGTCTGCTTGAATCCGTTTATGAAAAGTGCCTTGCATACGAACTCGATAAACGAGGGATAAAGCATAAAACACAATTAGAAGTCCCGATCAAGTACGACGGGCATTGCATTGATGCTAATCTTCGCATTGATTTGCTTGTTGAAAGCCAGTTAATTGTCGAACTAAAGTCAGTTGATCAATTGTTACCTATTCATGATGCTCAGTTATTAACTTACCTGAGAATTACCAATTTACGATTAGGATTACTGCTCAACTTTAACAATCAGTATCTCAAAAGTGGCATCAAGAGGATCGTGTTATGATACTTTGTGCCCTTAGTGCCTTTGTGGTTCACATAGGAATAACTCATGAAACAAATTATCATTATCCCAGACGGTGCGGCTGATGAGGCTCAGGCTTCTCTTGGGGGGAAGACTCCCCTTGAAGCAGCTAATACACCGCACATGGATGCTATTGTTGCCGAAGGTGTTGTCGCGCGAGCTTGTCACACGCCAGACGAACTTCCTGCTGGTTCAGAAATTGGCAACCTGTCCCTGCTAGGTTACGACCCGTTTGAGCACTTCACAGGTCGAGCACCGATGGAGGCAGCTGCTCAGGGAATTACCTTAGCTCCAAGTGACTGGGCCGTCCGTTGCAATATGGTTACCGTCGACCGGACGGATGATGGCCCTGTGATGAAAGATTTCACCGCAGGTCATATCAGCACAGAAGAGTCGACTGCCCTCTTGGCGGACGTGCAGAAAGAGATTGCCAGCGACCCCAAATTCAACGGAGCATTGGAATTTGTACCGGGCGTGAGCTACCGCAATTTGCTCATTTGGCGTGGTGATAAGTTGGCGGCACCGTTTAGTAATGATACTCGGACACAAGCTCCTCACGACTGGACCGACTTGGTAATTGAAGATGCGCATCCCAAAGGGCCTGGTGGCGACGTCTTAGTTGAATTGATGGACGCGACGGCAAAGCTGTTTGAAGCTCACCCAGTAAACGAAGCACGCCTTGCCGCTGGCAAATCGCCAGCCACAAGCACTTGGCTTTGGGGGCAAGGAGGAGCACCAAGCTTAACCCCCTTCACCGAAAAGTACGGTCCCAAAGGTGCCATGATTACCGCGGTTGACCTTCTTCGCGGCATTGCAGCTTTGGTTGGCTGGGATCGAATCGAAGTGCCGGGTGCCACCGGCTATCTCGATACCGATTACACGGCAAAGGGTAAGTATGCGATCGAAGCTTTGGACAATTACGATATTGTCTGTGTGCATGTCGAAGCACCTGATGAAGCTTCCCATGAAGGTCGTGGCGACGAAAAGATCAAGGCAATTGAAGCCATTGACCGCGAAATCGTTGCTCCGCTGATGGCAAAGTTGAAATCGTTTGACGACTGGCGCATTATGGTCAGCCCAGACCACCCAACCTTTTTGTCAACGAAGAAACACTCCCACGGCTACGTGCCAATTGCCATGGCAGGTACAGGTATCGAAGCCGATGGGGCAAATGAATATCACGACGTTACCGCCGCGGCATCCGACTTAGCTTTTGAAAAAGGCTGGGATGCAATGGCTTGGTTCATGAAAAAGTAATGGGGGATTGAACCGCCAAGACGCTGAGACGCAAAGAGCCGTTAGGTATGAGAGAACCTTCACAAAGGGTAAATCAGTTAGCCACAGAAGTTGTGGATTCTGCCATTGAGGTGCATCGATACTTGGGCCCCGGTTTTCTTGAGTCAGTATATGAAAAAGCACTCTGTTATGAACTCACCTTAAGGAAGGTACCTTTCCAAGCACAGAAATCAATAAATCTTGATTACAAAGGTTTATCTGTCGGAGAAGCACGCTTAGATCTACTTGTCGGTGAGGAATTGATCGTCGAACTCAAAGCGGTTGAGCAGTTACATCAGATTTATCATGCTCAAGTCATTAATTACCTCAAGGCAACAAAGTTAGAATTAGGGCTTTTGATAAATTTCAACGTCAAGCTCTTGAAAGATGGTATTCAACGCATTGTATTAACCCAATAGATTAAGTCCTTGGCGTCTTTGCGCCTTGGCGGTTCTGTTCTCAGAAGTAATAAATCACATGTCACTTATCGTTCAAAAATTTGGCGGCACGAGTGTTGCCGATGCGGAAAAAATTCGTGCTGCTGCTCGTCGTGCGCTTCGGGCTCAATCGCAAGGCAATCAAGTTGTGATGGTCGTCTCGGCCATGGGGAAGAATACGGACACACTAGTCGATCTTGCCGGCCAGGTTTGTGAGAAGCCTTCGGCTCGCGAGATGGATATGCTCCTCTCGACGGGTGAACAAGTCTCCGTGGCCTTGATGGCGATGGCGATTCATGACCTTGGTGGTAAAGCGGTTAGCCTTACCGGTGGTCAGATTGGAATTCGCACCGACAGTTCGCACGGTAAGGCTCGGATTCAGTCGATTAGTACCGACCGCATGAAGAAGCACTTGGAAGATGGTGCCATCGTGATCGCTGCGGGGTTCCAAGGGATCGACGATGATCTGAACATCACTACCCTGGGCCGAGGCGGTAGTGATACCACCGCCGTGGCGTTGGCTGCCGTGCTTGGCGCGGATATGTGTGAGATCTACACCGACGTGGATGGTGTCTTTACGACCGACCCACGCATTGAGCCAGCGGCGCGTCAGATGAGCCACGTCTCGTATGACGAAATGCTCGAGCTTGCTAGCCTCGGCGCAGGGGTCATGCACAGTCGTTCGATTGAGTTTGGCAAGAAATTCAGCGTGCCAATTCATGTTCGCAACAGTGGTGTCTTTACTGATCAGCCCGGTACGATCATTGGCCCCATTCCTGAGTCAGCAGAGCGCCCGGTGAGTGGAGTAGCACTCACAAAGCAAGAATCTCGCCTAACGGTTTATGGCGTTCCTGACCGTCCGGGTACAAGCCTTGCGCTATTACAGCGGCTTTCATCAGCCAACATTGTTGTCGATATGATTGTTCAGAACCGCGGTGCGGATGGCCTAGCTGACATTTCGTTTACCGTGCTTGAGGCCGATCTTGAAGCAGCCCATAAAGCAACCAAAGAAGCAGTCGCAGAGTTGCAAGCGGAGCGATTTGTTGATGATGCAACTGTCTCAAAGGTTTCGATTGTTGGTCTTGGCATGGCGGATCAGTCGGGCGTGGCAGATCGAATGTTCCGCGCTCTTGCTAGCGAAGGAATAAACATCCATGCAATCTCGACCAGTGATATTAAAGTCTCATGTCTTGTGGATCGTGACCGCGGTCTCGAAGCACTTCGCATCGCTCACCGCGAGTTCGGACTCGAGACAGCTCCCGATGCTACTACGAGTTTTGAAGAGACCATCACAGCTGCCAAGCAAGCCCGCACAGCGGATGCCAAAGCGGTTATCAGCCGATTGCAGGCGATGGAAGATCTTACGATTGACGGCTGTTCGTTTGATGATAGTCAGTCGCTTGTTTCGCTTCGCGGTGTGAGTGACCAACCAGGTGTCGCGGCTGATCTCTTTGAAGCGATTGCCAAAGAGGGGGTTCTTGTTGATCTGATCGTTCAGAATATCGGAACCGACGGGCACACGAACGTTGGCTTCACAGTTCCGCGTGGTTCAGAGCCGACCGCTCTGGCGGTTGTTGAGAAGATGGCTGACAAGGTTGGAGGTGAAGTCTCTTCCGAGCCGAAGATTGACATCCTCGGTGTCAGCGGAATCGGAGTCCGCAGCCATACGGGCGTAGGAACACGAATTTTCCGAGCATTAAGTGAAGCAGGCATCAACATCGAGTTGATTGGCACCAGTGAAGTCGATATCAGTGTTGTCGTTACAGGCGGCGAGGGCAAAAAAGGACTTGATGCCATGCAAGCAGCATTTGCGGATGTTCTTGTAACTGGGTGATTACCGCCAAGCAAAGGTGACTTATTCCAGAAGCGTCAATCTCTTTTGTGAACTTTTAGTCGGCAAGATTGTCTTTCGTAACGCGAATTGCCTACAATGCATTGCGGTTGTAGTTGCTCTTCCCGTACCTTTACTCGTCAGATAAATCTTGTGGGTGAGTCATGTTGGTTTCTATTTGTAGGCGACGTCAATTGGCATTCACGCTAGTCGAAATCCTAGTCGTGATTGCAATCATAGGCATTTTGATTGCTCTTCTTTTACCCGCGGTGCAAGCTGCCCGTGAAGCGGCTCGTCGGGCGCATTGCATTAACAACCTCAAGCAAATCGGGCTAGCTGTCTTGCAACACGAAGCAGCCCATAACCATCTTCCCTCGGGCGGTTGGCACTATCGTTGGCTCGGCGAACCTGAGCGTGGCGTTGGCAAAGACCAACCAGGTGGCTGGGTTTTTAATACGCTCGATTACCTTGAGCACACCGCCACGCGTCAACTTGGTCTAGGCTTGACGGGTCAAGCACGCATTGATGCTTTTGCCAAGCGATGCTCAACACCAATTGCTATGTTCAATTGTCCAACACGACGCAGGATGGCGCCAATCGAGCAGGCGCAGTTTGTACCCGGGTATCAGTACTTAACACTCGATATGGGCGAGTTCATGATCCCCGAGCGAGTCAATTCAGACTACGCCATCAATGCGGGTGACATTGGCAACTCAGAAAGCGACTATACACGGCCAGTGACTTTGTCTGAAGCAGATAGCCCAGGATTTCAGTGGGATGAATCCGCCGATTTCAATGACCATAGCGACCCTGATCTGCCCGACACGCTAATTGCAAAAACCTACACGGGGGTAAGCTACCAACGCAGCAAGGTTCGACTTGCTCAGATTACCGATGGTACTTCGAAGACGTATCTCGTTGGTGAAAAACATGTCCAGGTCGAAGGCTACGAAGATGTTTTCATTGATGAATCGGATCGCGAGAACATGTACACCGGTTTCAATAACGACAATCACCGCACAACACAGCATCCACCCCTGCCTGACACCTATGGTAAGTCGCATTCAACTCGATTTGGTAGCGCACATCCGGGCGTTTTTCAGGCAGTCTATTGCGATGGATCGACCCATGCGATCAGCTTCGATGTCGATCCTGAGTTGCATCGAGTCCACGGCAACCGTCACGATGGGGAAGTGGTAAGCGAATAACCAGTCGTAGAATCTTGATTGTCGCCTTGGGTTTTATAGACTATCTCCTATGATCCGCACACTTTTCTTATCAACTTGTTTACTTCTCTCTCATACTGCCATCGCAGATGAGGCGTTGAGTTCGATCTTCAATGGCGAAGATACCACTGGTTGGAAAGCGCCAAAGGATAATCTTTGGTGGTCAGTCAGTGAGGGCGTCTTGCATGGCAAGAGTGATCCCAAGCAGCGCGGGTCGATTCTTTGGACTGAAGCTGAGTACCGTAACTTTATTGTAGAGTTCGAGTTTCAATTCGCCGGTGGGAACATCGACTCAGGTATTTTTCTCCGCTCTCAGAACGAGCAAATCCAGCTCGGGGTTTCTTACTCGCTAAAACGAGACATGACCGGCTCGCCCTACATCGCTTCGCAAGGCAAGTATCCGGTTGAAGCCGCGGGGGTCGCTGGCGTACTCAAGCAAGATGACTGGAACCGCATGACAATCGTTGCCCTCGGAGACCGCTACACGGTCTGGCTGAACGGAACCCAGGTGCTCAATTACCAAAGCGACACCGCTAAGGAGAAAGGCCCGATCGGTTTTCAAGTACACGCTGGCCGAGAGATGGAGATCGACTTTCGAGAGATCCGTGTGGGTGAGTTGAAGTGATTGATTGGATGGAAACGCGACGGCACATAGGGCACGACGAGGTTGATTATTTCGGAAACCCTATCTCTTTCCAAGAAGAAATTGAATAAATCCTGGTCCTTCGTATTCCTTCCCAACCTCATCACTCTTTGGCATCGCCATTTCTTTTGGCCAGATGAAATAGATACCTGCCTTTGGGGAAAACTTTTTCTCTCCACCCGCATCTTTACCCACATGGGTTAGATCAAGCTTTTCGCCTTACTCGACAATGCTATCAGAAAACGCAATGATATGCTCACCTCAAGGTCCTGGTGGAGGCATGTAATAACCCCACTCCAAGGGCTCACCAAAAATCGCAATCAGTTCTTCCTTGGTACTAGGCAAGGGGTGGAACGGGCCTTCAGGGTTCATGCTTACTCGAAAAACCTCATTCGGAGAATTAGTGATACTATGTAATTTAACATAACATATCCTACCTTCGTAGTACTTAAACCAAGTATAACGATCTGTGCAATATGGCCAATTAGGTTCACCCCACCCTGCTAATTCAGCAAACTCTTCGACGTTCTCTTTAGTTAGATCCGGTAAAAAGTAAACATTACCGTTACTTAACTTCATGTAAACAGGTGCTAACTTTTCATGATGACGAGTAGAAAGAATTCTGGTAGGGGGGTAATTGTCTGGGCTTGGAAGAACGCAGTACATGTTATCGTATTTTGCTTTGGGAAAGCCTCGATCACCGCTGCAGCCTGAATGCACTACCGTAAGACCTATTAACACGCATAAAAAACGACACATCTAATTTACACTCCAAGTCAGCGGGAGGAAGACTATTCTTCGAATGGATTATCACCCAGATACCGAGTACTGCCGTCGAATCCGAACCACGGCAAGCTTGATCGCCAACCACCCTATTTAGGATCCGAAAAACGTTCGTACTATTCAAGGATAAATGTATCCTCAAGCCCCTAATCCCTGGCCTCTAGCCTCTCAATACCACCCCCCCATGTTTCCCTCTCGGGCGTTTGCCACTACGATAGAGGTCTGCCCAATTGCGGGTGCTCGCGGCCTCCTTGGTATGGGGGTCGGACTGGGTACCCCGATTACCCTAACTGACTATCTGGTCCATGCTTACGATTGCCCTGCCTGACGGCGCGAAACTTGAATTTGAACAACCGGTAACTTGCCTCGAAGTCGCAGAGAAGATTGGCCCTGGATTGGCCAAGTCCGCTATTGCGGCAGAAGTGGATGGCACCCAGCGAGACCTCGCTTGGCAGCTCCCAGCCGAAGGGGAATTCGCTCTCAAGTTTTACACGAAACGCGATCCCGAAGCCCTCTCGATCATGCGTCACTCGTGTGCTCACGTCATGGCACAAGCGGTGATGCGTCTCTACGACGATGTGCAACTCGCTTTTGGACCAACTACTTCGAGCGGTTTCTACTATGACATGAAGCTCCCCAACCCGATCTCGGAAGAAGACTTTCCGAAGATCGAAGCGGAGATGAAGAAGATTGTCAAAGAGAACCTTGAGTTCGAGCGACTCGACAAGCCACGCGAAGAGTCACTAGCTCTTTGCCAAGAGATGGGCCAAAAGTTCAAAGTTGAACACGTCGAGACGGGTCTCGGCGATGAGGAAGAACTTTCATTCTATCGGCAGGGCGAATTCGTTGACCTTTGTCGTGGTGTGCACATTCCCTCAACTTCGCACATCGGCAAAGCATTCAAGCTGCTTAGTATCGCGGGTGCCTATTGGAAGGGAGATGCATCGAACGAACAGCTGCAACGACTCTATGCGACCGCTTTCTTTGACAAGAAAGAGTTGGCTGCACACTTAGAGCAGATCGAGGAAGCCAAGAAGCGTGATCACCGCGTTCTTGGTAAGCAGCTTGAGCTATTTACGATTGATCAAAACTCAGCATCCGGCATGGTTCTGTGGCTTCCAAAAGGGGCCGTCATCCGTCAGACGCTCGAAGACTTTGTCAAGAAAGAGATGCGCAACCGTGGATACGACATGGTGTTCACACCGCATGTTGGACGCGTCGAGCTATTTGAAACTTCGGGGCACTTCCCCTACTATCGCGATTCGCAATTCCCTGTGCTAACCGAGCATTCGGCGGGACCAGTTATTGATCAGTTAGTCGAAAGACTGCGGGAAGGAACCGTTACCGAAGAAGAAGAAGCACAGCTTCTGACCGCGGCGAAGGTCCTTGGCTTTGATGGAGAAGTCGATCCTTCTGCTTCCGCCGAAGAGCGTGCCAAGGTTCTTGACGCATGGGCACATCGGCATGAGCGTTACTTGCTCAAGCCGATGAACTGTCCGCACCATATTAAAATCTACGAAGCGAAGCCACGCAGCTATCGTGATTTGCCGGTTCGAATCGCTGAGTTCGGTACCGTCTATCGTTACGAACAGTCGGGCGAACTATCGGGTATGACTCGCGTGCGTGGGTTTACTCAGGACGATGCTCACATCTTCTGTACTCACGAACAAGTGGCTGAAGAGTTCCGCGATTGTTTGGACATGACTCAGATGGTTCTGAAGTCGCTCGGTATGCACGAATATCGGGTGCGTCTTGGTTTCCGTGATCCTGATAGTTCCAAGTACGTCGGCGCCGAAGAACTTTGGGACCACGCCGAGGCAGAGATTCAAAAGGTTTGCGAAGAGATGAATCTTCCAGGTCTTTCAATCGAAGCGGGCGAAGCCGCATTCTACGGACCGAAGGCTGACTTTGTTGTTAAAGATTGCATTGGCCGCGAATGGCAATTGGGAACAGTTCAGCTCGATTACAACTTGCCAAGTGAGGATCGTTTCGATCTTGAGTACATCGGATCCGACAACAAGCCGCACCGTCCGGCGATGATTCACCGCGCTCCGTTCGGTTCGCTCGAACGTTTCATGGGGGTGCTGATCGAGCACTTTGCCGGGGCTTTCCCGCTTTGGCTGGCACCCGTCCAAGTCAAGATCCTTACCGTCAGTGAGAAGTCCGAAGAGTACGGCCGCGAGATCGAAGCAAAACTCCGTGCCGCCGACATTCGTGCCGAAGGGGATTACCGCGGCGCAAAACTTGGCGCAAAGATTCGCGAAGGCCAGCTTTCGTTGATTCCTTACATGTTCGTCATCGGTGAAAAAGACCGCGACGAAGGGACCGTCACCGTCCGTGACCGAATCGAGGGAGACCTGGGCGCAATGAGCTTTGAAGCAGCAGTCGAGTTGCTGCAGAAAGAGATCGATGCCCGAACAGTCCGCCAAGTAGCCGAAAGTGCCTCAGCCGACCTAACGGGCAAGGATGCTCAGAACGAGTATTGAAAATTCTAAGAGATTGATTCCTCTTTTGATTTATCAGTTTGTTGTTTAGCCATTTCTTCTTGGTAGGCAATAGCTATCTGATACCGCGAGTAGTATTCATTGATTTTCTCAAGGGCAGAATTTTTGTCGTTAAGTTTCCTCAACTTAATTTTCGACTTTTGAGATTTGTTATCTTCTTTGTGTTTGATGGTAAGAACTTCACTATCGCTTAATTCCATATCGTTGATTTTGTTGAATTTGAGGGCGTCGTCCCATTTTTCAAAATGAAGTCCTTGGTAGTTGATTGTTAGAGCGCCTTCCTTTCCCTCAAAGCTAATTTCAGGGAATGCTTGTTCGACTACTTTGGTTTGCTCTTCAGTCGAGGGTAAGAATCGGTACGGCAAACTTTCTGAGTGTGCTTTAAGAAACTCATCTTCGAATTTCACCCATAGCTTATCTTCAATTTCTTCAGCGGAGTCGATGCGATCGAACCATTCGCCATCGCCTGGACGCTCAAGGACATTTCTTGCGTGAATTCCATCAATCGGAGACATGACCGCTTCGAGGCGTTCACCAAGAGGCGGATGGCTATCAAAGGGGTGTGCCGTTTGAAAGACTTTGACATCAGGGGTGTTTAGAAAACCAGTGGCGTATTCTTCGTAACCTTCCTCGATCAAATCACAGATATCGGCACTTTCAAGAACCTCTTCTTTCATAAAAATCTCTTCTTGCACTTTGCCTCGATACGCCGAGTAAGAACTGATTCTTAGTAGTGCCCCTGAGAGATCATTTGGCGAAGTAGTTTCCGCAGCAATTTTGTCAGCACGGAATTCTCGAGTACGACTTAGTCTGCCCAACGACATTTCAAAGAGGGCGCGAAAGAAGTTCATGAAATAGAAAACAGGCAGCGTTATTCCCCCTTCATAGAGGGCATGGAGATAGTTGTTGTAGCGATTCAAGAGAGGTGAGATTTTCTTTGTGAAGATCGTATCGTTGCCGCTGAAGTGAGCCATCTCGTGGGCCATGATAGCATCAGATTCTGAACCATTCAGTTGTTTCAAGAGTGACAAACTAATAAAGAGCGTCCGTCCGTGACATGCAATCTTATCTGTTGTCTTGATCGGGTGCTCAGTCACAAAGAAATTGCTATCAATCCCGGCGATGACTTGGTCAGGTGGATCGGTTCCCACCTTATCGCAAATGCTGTCGAGCTTAGTCCAAAGAGAGCGAGACTGATCTCTTCCAATAACTACTCCCTCGAGTTCCGAATCATCAGCAAGAGGTTTGAAGATGGCATAGATAGTAACCCCCATAGCCACCAATGCCGCAGCACCGGCAATGAAAATAAGCTTTGGATAGTAGCTTTCGGCAAAGAAGGCAGTAACCCAAAAACTGAGGGCGACCAAGAGGATGCCTTGAATTATGACTTGCAAGGCACCATAGAATCGGAGTAATTGCCAACCGATAGACAGGCTGAGGTATTGTACGTATTGAGAATGCAATGAAAAAAGAACACAGATAACCGCTGCAAAAAAGATCGCGATTCCTGATACGATTGAGTAGAACGATAACCGAATTGCCCACCGAAAAGACCAATACTCAAAGTGTGCTTGAGAGTCGATCATTTCCTCAAATTCTTCATGGACGATTAACTTAGATAGAGGAACTTCTGTAAAAAGCTCTAGGGCACTTTTGCGATCTTCATCGCTCAAGTCAGGATCTGTTTTGATTTGAGAGATAATTTCAGTGCGGGCCTGTTCATCGTAAGTGCTCTCAACATGCTTAAAGAAAAAATATGAAATACAAGGCACAAGAAAGATCAGTAACCCAGGCAAAATGAAGGTCTTAACAAAACCAACCTTAGTAAACGATGTATCTTCCATTTGTGAACACTCACGACGTTGTAATAGGAAAAGTGTAATCTACCGAGATTCTACCCTCGTTTATGCAATTGAAAAGTTAAATCTATAATCCAGGTCAACTCAAGGAATTGAGACCCCGAAAGACGAATTTGGCAAGCTTCCACAGCCGTAGATTGGCATCACGATTTTGCAAACAGACATTCACCAGAGGCCTAATTTCCACTAGGGATACTACAAATCTGCACCGAGTGGATTATACTATCGGGTCTAATGTCTAATTGGCGAAGGCATTACCGCTCTTCGTCTTTAGCTTTCACCCAACGTCTCTGCTAGTTAGGCGCACTCGAATGGCCCAAGAAATCGCTCGTCCTCTCGCTACCGTTGTCCAAGAGGTTACTGCTGCCTTCACCGAAAAGTTCGGTCGGGCGCCAACTTGCATTGCTGCAGCTCCTGGGCGTGTGAACCTGATTGGCGAGCATATCGACTACTGCGATGGCTTCGTGCTTCCGATGGCGATTGATCGCTATACGGTCGTGGCTGCCGACCTTGCTGATCATGGTTCAGTGAAGATCGGTAGCACGCTTATCGATGAGATCGGTACGCTTAACTTGGAAGGCAAACCAGAAGAGGGGCAACCTTCCTGGACCAAGTATGCCAACGGCGTACTAAAGGTTTACAACGAAGCTGGCATGACTTCGCCAGCGTTTGACGCGATGATTGATTCGTCCGTACCACTTGGCAGCGGACTTTCTAGCTCCGCAGCGCTCGAAGTTGGCATTGCCACCGCGATTGAATCCCTCGGCAAGTTTGATGTTGATCCCAAGCAAAAGGCGCTCAACTGCCAAAAGGCAGAGCACATCGCGGGCATTCCTTGCGGCGTCATGGATCAATTCAGTTCGGCCCTTTGCGATGTTGACAACTTGATGCTGCTTGATTGTCGCTCACTTGAAACGAAGTCTGTTGCTTTGACCGATCCAAGCGTAACCGTTCTTATCATCAACAGCAAAGTGGAGCACGAACTCGCCGGTGGTGAGTATGCCGAGCGTCGTCAACAGTGCGAAGAGGGGGTTGAGAAACTCGGCGTCGCTTCGTTCCGCGAAGCGGCCGACAACGGTGTGTCGGTCGACTCACTCGAAGGGGTCCATTTACAACGTGCCCGTCACGCGGTGGACGAAATCATTCGGACACAAAAAGCAGCGGACTTGATTCCTCAAGGTGAATGGGAAGAGCTAGGCAAATTGATGTACGCCAGCCACAACTCGTTGCGTGACGACTTTGAAGTGAGCTGTAAAGAGCTCGATATCTTAGTCGAACTGGCCGAAGCAATCGGCCTTGAGGGGGGCGTCTACGGTTCGCGCATGACCGGCGGTGGCTTTGGCGGATGTACCGTAACGCTTGTGAAATCAGACGTGGCCGAAGAAGTCGCTAAGAAAATCTGCGAAGCATACCAAGCCAAAACCGGCATCGAACCTCGTTGGTTCACCACTCGTCCCGCCCGCGGCGCTCATATCTTTGGGTAAGCATAAATTGAATCGTTTATTTATGCCAAATCAAAAAGCATAATCTGGGAATCCTCCGTTGCTTGGATCTTTAGATTTGCTTCGTCGCTAATGGCAATTCCGTCGCTCGTTGACAGTGGTTCTTCGTTGACATTTACCTTGCCATGCATGACTTGCAGCCAAGCGTGGCGATTGGTTGGTAGGTCAAAGTCGATCTGCTTGTCAGATTCCAATTCAGCGAGGTAGATCCTTGCATCTTGATGGATCAGTAGCGAACCAGCTTCCGCATTGGGTGAAGCTACCAATTGGAATTGGTTTTGGCGTCCCACTGCGTCAAATGACTTCTGTTCATAGCTTGGATCGATTCCATTCTCAGCGGGTCGCAACCAAATTTGATAGAAGTGAGTAATCTCACGATCCGAAGGGTTAAACTCACTATGTGTGATCCCTTTACCGGCGCTGATTCGTTGGAATTCACCTGGCCGAAGGACTTCGCCGTTGCCCATCGAGTCTTTGTGCTCGAGCGCACCCTTTAAGACAAAAGAGACGATTTCCATGTCTTGGTGTTCATGTGTACCGAATCCTTGGCCAGGGGCAACTCGGTCTTCGTTCATGACTCGCAAGGAGCGAAAGCCCATTTGGTTGGGATCGTAGTAGCTTGCAAAGGAAAACGTATGATACGAATCTAGCCAACCATGGTTTGCATGGCCTCGCTCAGCAGCTCTTCTGGTCTGAAGCATCGCTTGTTCCTCCTACAGTTGTTGTGCATACCGCCAAATTACGCAGTAGGTAGGAGAATTGTGCGTCGACCCCATAAATCGCTCATGGTAAACGATTTGTAGAGAATAGGATCTCGATGAAGATCTATCTATAACTCCGACAGATTCCATTCATCTTGCCAATGAAGCGTTGGACGATCTTGATCGTCAAAACGCACAGGCAGCCAGATGTAGCGAGAGTCGCGTAGGTTGCTGGCGTTCCATCGGTCGGCCATGAAGATGAACTTTCCAGGGCGATCAGCAACTGGAAGCACATAGGTGCTTTGGGAACGGAACGTTAGCTTGGCATCTTCTCCTCGGCACGGATTGCCAAGTTCTTTCCAGGGGCCCCAGATTGATTCCGCGACCGCTGACCGTGCTTCATTCGGTGCCCAACCAGTGCAGCCTGAGGCAATGAAGTAGTACTTACCCTCTTGTTTGAAGATTGTTGGCGCTTCCATTGAACGGCCAATAAACAGACGTTTGTACTTTCCAGCGGGACGGAGGTAATCATCTGTCAACTGCGAAATATGCAACGTAGCATTTCCCTCTGAGGCATGAAGGTGGTAGGCGGTTCCGTCATCGTCAACAAACAGAGTCATGTCGCGTGACATTTGACCACTTTCGAAATCACGTGCAACACGATTCACTTGCGATGGCTGTTTATCAGACTCACTAAAGTCCATTGGCCAAACACCGGCGTTGGGGCGGAAGGTATCAAGGTAGGTGAACTTCCCCGTAGGTGTATCACTAACCGCGACCGTCACCATGGCATCACGATAGTCAGGGCTGTCGTTGTGCAACCACATAACGAACTTATTCGTCTTAGCGTTATAAATCACCTTGGGGCGTTCAATAACACGGTGCTTCCCGAATTTGTGTGAGCGATCATCGACCGCGGGCAGCACAGCTCCTTCGTATTTCCAATTCAACAGATCACTTGAGCTGTAACAGTTCACCCCGATCCCATCAGTTCGCCAACTGTTCCGAGGGTATTTTTTTCCTGGCGTATAGGTACGTGAATTCTTGATCTCTCCGTACCAATAGTAGACGCCGTCGTGATAAAGGAATCCGCCCCCATGTGCATCGATTGGATTGCCATCCATGTCACGCCAAACCTCGCCAGGCTTGAAGGATGTTTGTTCCCCACTTACCGAGTTAATTATAAAGAGGTTGAGAATCGCCAGGCTTGCGATCAAGGTACGAGAATTCATCATGTTGTTCAGCGATTGTTCGGCGGGAGTAATGTACCCAGCAATCTTAGACATCCGCTTATAAGGTTTCAAATCATCGAACCATGCCGTTATCAACCGATCTGCTCGCGCAGCCATTTTTCGTAGGCGATGGAAGCATGCGTGATCGGTGTCGCGATCAACTCGGGGGTGTCGTAGGGGTGAATCTCCGTAATGAGTTGATCAATTTTCGAGAAGGTCTCATTGTTTGTCTTTGCCGTGCAGATCCACTCCTCAGCGGTCTCGACTTTCCCTTCCCAGCGGTAGGTGCTGGTTACAGGCCCACTGATTTGAACACAGGCTGCTAAGCCTCGGTCAACCAATTCGGTTGCGATACGTTCGGCTGTACTGTGGTCGCCGGTGGTTGTGGTGATGGTAATCAACTGGAACTCCTCGGTTTCCTAATTGCGATAGAGCGCGCTCGACGCTTTAGAATTCTATTGTAGGGGGAAATGAATAGGGGATCAGGGCAGTCCGTTAGTTCAATCGGTACAACCGTTAGTTTTGGTTGAATTGCCGACACGAGGGCTGTTTACAAGCTAGGTTTTAATACTCGGTGTGTCTGTGGCCACCCTTGCGCTTGTCCTGCTACTTTTCCAAAACGTACCTGAGAGGCTCTTTCGCAGAGCTGGAACCATGGTTCAATCGGTTGAGATCGATCCAAGTTTGGATTCAATCAGTCTATCGGCTCCCGAGCCGGCCATCACCGTGCCGTTTCGTCAGTCGGTTATCAAAGCCCGTGTGTTACACGTCATCAATGGCGAGCATTTCGCTGGTGCCGAGAGGGTTCAAGATCACTTGGCGCTTCAGCTTCGCGGTTTTGGCTACTCGGTCGGTTTTGCTTGTTTGAAACAAGGACGCTTTGCCGAAAATCGTGAATCGATTGGTACACCACTCTTGGAATGCGACATGAGTGGCAGATTTGATTTCCGCCCGGTGAAACAAATAGTCCGATATGCCCAAGAGAATAACTTCGAGTTATTACATGCTCATACGCCACGTTCGTTAATGATTGCCGCGTTGGCCGCCAATCGTTTGGGCATTCCTTTAGTCTATCACGTGCACAGTCCCACGAGCCGCGATTCGACCCGATGGATCACAAATCAAGTCAACCATTGGATTGAAAAATTCTCTTCCCGTAACGTTCAGCGTTTAATCACCGTATCACCTACCTTATCCGAGCACATGCGAAGCTGCGGTTACGATGCGGATCGGTTGACGTGCGTCCTGAATGGGGTGCCAGTGTTGCCGAAGAATTCACCCGGTGCGCGAATCAGACGAACACCAGTGAAACCGATAGTCGTTGGCATGGTAGCGCTGTTCCGACCACGCAAGGGGACCGAGGTGCTGCTAGAGGCGCTGGCGAATCTTCGTTCGCATGGCCATGAAATTCGCCTCGAAGCAATCGGCCCGTTCGAAACACCTCATTACGAAGCCGAATTGTTTGATCATGTCGAGCGGCTTGGCTTGCAAGAAGCGGTTCATTGGGCAGGTTTTACCGACGACGTTCCGGCGGCACTGGCCAAAGTCGATGTCCTTGCGCTGCCGAGCCTCTTTGGCGAGGGCTTGCCAATGGTAGTACTCGAAGCGATGGCGGCCGGCTTGCCAGTGGTGGCGACCCGTTGCGAAGGCACTAGCGAAGCGATCCTTCACCGTGAAACCGGCCTGTTAGTCGAAGCTGGAAGCGTCAGCCAGCTTTCGGAGGCGCTCGAGCAAATCGTCACTCGCAAGATAGACTATCCAGCGATGTCAAAAGCTGCCCGGGAACGCCACGCAGAGCGATTTAGCTCCGAAGCCATGGCACGCAATGTGGCCGAGGTATATGACTCGGTGCTTGATGCTCGCTAGATTCACCTAACGTAAGGCAGCGCCTTGATTAGGCTGTGCCATTTGTTGAGTCGTTGGATCCTCCACGACCTTCTTCCAACCTAACGGTGTTCGCGGTGTTTGGAACATTTGATTCCAAAGCTGATTGATTCGGTTATTGACCTTTGCACCTGCAATATCAAACGTATAGACAGCGCGGCTTTGGTTGGGAAGGTGAACCTGCATGGCTACTGGAAGCATTTTCTGCTTGTCTAGCATCAGCTCAACAAACCGATAATTCATCGCATCAGATTGGCGTTTTGGGGCGGCTACAAGACGAATCTGATTTTCTTCCGAACGATGGTCGATTCGCATCCAATAACGAGCCTTCAGCTTGGCTGCTTCGGCACCAAACAAGAATGGCAAAGGACCATCCACAATGCTTTTTCCTTGCATGTTTGGTGGAATTGGTCTTTCTACAAGTAGCTTCTGCTCATTCTTATACTCAAAAACAGACTTCCCGTCGCATACCCAGTGCTCGCCTATGATGTTGGGATTTTCAAGATATTCCTGTTTCGCAGCATCCCATGCTTTCACTTTCTTAATTTGGAAGGATCCTTTGTCAGGCTTCTGATAACTCACCACGCCAGACTCTTCATGCTTATGTTGCGAAGCACCTGGGCCAAACACGGGGTCGTAGGCGAGCCTTGTAAATTTGCAATAGAACGTACTTACTTGCGAGCTCTGCTTCTCCCACTGATCAAGCACTTGATCAAGATAGGTTTGTTCAACTTGGTTCAGCTGAAAGCCTTGTGGAACGAATCCTTGGCCAGGTTGGACTTGGCCAGGTTGGACTTGGCCAGGTTGAATCTGCTGGACTGGCTGACCCTGGGCGGGCTGATATTGAACCGGCTGTTGCTGCGGTTGTTGTGGCTGATGCTGTTGAGGCTGATACTGCCGGGGTTGGTAGTTTTGTTGCGGCTGGTATTGAGCATTCGTGCTCGTTGCAACGAGACAGACCAAAAGAAGGATGGTAGCAGGGCGTAACAATTTCATGCGATTAGCTTCCATGCTAAGCGTTATGGGGCCAGTTTAGGGCCAGCAGCATAGCAGTTGAGACCGTTTTGCCCTATGCCAACGCGGTTGCCAAAAAAATCTGTGCTAGCAGGCTTTGGCGAAAGGTGCTGAACAGTGTACAAAAGGGTAGTTCTCATTCTTTGATAGGAAGCCATCTCATGTCGCAAGATGCCCAGCATGCCCTCCCTTTTGATCCCGCCGATTTGCCGGCGGATGATGATACGAAACTTGACGATGGGAGTTTTGATTGGGATGAGGCGGTAAAGGCAACACAAAAAGCAGCAGAAGAAACCAAGCATGAGAATGAGCCGCTGCCGGTCTTGTTGTCATTGAACTTGGAAGTTCGCGATCCAGACGTGATTGCGATGCTCGCTCCCATTGCCGAGGGGCGTGATCGGAACCAGCAAGCGCTCGACGCACTGCGGATTGGAGTGCTAGCACTTCAAAATGCCACGAGTCGCGTCGATGCCGACCGAGTCAAAGATGCCGGCGGGCAATTGATCACACAGCTTCAACAGGCGCTCGAGCAGCACTCGACGCATGCAAAGCAGCAGACCGAGCAGACACTCAAGGATTATTTTGATCCTGACAGTGGTCGATTGGCTGAACGCGTTCAACGACTGGTGAGCGACGATGGTGAGCTTTCGCAATTGATGAAAGATCAACTACACGGCGATGGTTCCCCCTTATCAAAATTGCTTGCCGACCAATTTGGTCCGGAAAGCTCATTGATGCGTCAGCTTGATCCTGAGCAATCTTCCGGTTTGCTTTCACGTTTACAGAAGATGGTTGATGAGCAACTGATCGATCAGCGAGATAAAGTGCTGCGAGAGTTCTCGCTCGACAACCAAGAAGGAGCACTCGCCCGACTGATCCGTGAACTCACAGGCAAGCATGGCGACTTGAGCAAAGACCTTCAGGAGAAGATCGATGAAGTCATCAAAGAGTTTTCACTGGATAAAGAGGACTCGGCGCTGAGCCGGCTTGTCCAGAATGTTGATCGGGCACAGCGGACTATCAGCAGTGAGTTTTCGCTCGACAATAAAGAGTCAGGCCTGTCACGCGTAAAGGACGAGTTACGCACCATTTTAGAAGCTCATGTTAAAACCAACGCTGAGTTTCAAGAGGAAGTCAAAGAGTCCTTGGCACGGCTGACCCAGAAGCGAATTAGTGACGCAGCTGGCACTCAGCACGGGCATGACTTTGAAGAGGCCGCTTTTGCATTCCTCCAAGACCAAGCCCAACAGCGTGGCGACTTGGCTGAAGCGACTGGCAACACCACCGGCATGGTGCGGAACAGCAAAGTCGGCGACGCCGTCATCACGCTAAACCCTGATTCGCCCGCGGCTGGATCACGGATCGTTTTCGAAATGAAGCAAGCGGATAAGTACACCAGCGCAAAGGCATTGGAAGAACTTTCCATGGCTCGCCAAAACCGCAACGCCGATTTTGGAGTCTTTATCTTTTCAAAGCGAAGTGCCCCTGAAGGAACTCGGCCACTGGCACGCTATCGCAATGACATCATTGTCGTTTGGGATGCGGAAGACCCGGCAACGGATCCCTTTCTGCTAGCCGCCATCGAGATTGCCCGGGCATGTGTCATTGAATTTCAACGTGCCAACGAGAACGAAGAAGCTGATTTCGAATCGATTGACCGAGCGATTAACGATATTGAGAAACACGCGTCGAAGCTAGACGATGTGCGCAAATGGACCGAGACGATTAAATCAAGCAGTGACAAGATCCTTGATCGTATTCGCAAAGATCAAGAAGGGTTTGAGAAGCAAGTCGCTAAGCTACGTGACAAGCTAACCGCTTTGCGTTAACGCTTATTGAATTTCAACCCAACTCTGGATGCGGATACCGGTTCCAGATGAGGTATCGGAGGAGAGATTTGCAATTTCCTCACTCGTGAGCGGGCGATTGTATAATCGCACATCGTGCAGTAATCCATCAAAGTTCTCGTCCCAAACTGAATCAGCAATGTAGGCAAAGTTCCTGTTAACTCCTGTTGGTAAGCTCATGAAATCAGGACTCAAGGTTACTGATCCATTTTGATAAAGAGTTACGTAACCATCTTCGTCAACACTGACAATGACGTGTGTCCAAGTATCAAGAGAAAAGTCAATTGAATCTGAGACAGATTCCACACTATCACCATTGGCCAAGTCGGTTCCGTAGAAGTAGAAACCATAATCTTTCCGCCAGCCTACCCAGATTTCATCGTTGTAGGTCCCGTTGGCAATCGAGAGGAATGCATGCCAACTCCCGCTTGCAGGATTTGATTTCGCTTTCACCCACATGCTGGCTGCAAAACCATCACCAAACTCATGCTGCATGCTTGGTAAGTCAACGTAGTCGTTATTGCCATCAAACTGGGCAGCTAGGTTTGATGTCTCGCCAGTTGGGCCTTCTTCGCCTAAGGTTATTCCGCCAGTGTAGGTGCCATTGTCTTCTCTTCCTGAGGAGTCATACGCGGTTGTTCCGCTTGTTTCATCAAGCTTCCAGTGACCTACCAGGCCGTAGATATCTGCAATCTCCGATTCCGATAATTTGTAGTCATAGATGCGGATATCATCGAGTGAACCAATGTAGGATTGACTGGTAGCAAAGCTACCTCCGACACTGTCTTGTTCTTCGGCAATGATCAATCCACCTGAATTGATTTCATATCCGCCGGTTTGAACATGATTGGTTTTGGTTTCATAATATTTTCCGTTTACATAGAGCTCGGTTTCACCCGAGGCTCGATTGTGATAAACCACAAAATGTTCCCATTGATCATCTCCGACCGATTCAATTTGAAACTCAACGAAGTGCCCATCGGTCCAAACGCTAAGCCTTGTACTGCTCCAAAAGAAAATCAAGAATTCATTCGATTGACTCGAATTAGCTCCGCTAATAATCGCTTGTGAATCGTTGTTCGTGGTTTTCATCCACCAGGCGACAGTTAGTTCTGTTTTTCCATCAACGATAGTTGAAGGAATGCTCACTCGGTCATAGTCCGAAGCGTTGTCAAACGTAGCACCATCTTTTCGAATAGCACTCTCCCCTAGCAGAGGGCTATTAACATACGATCCATGATTATTGCTACCGGATGAATCCGAAGCGGTTGTTCCGCTGGATTCATCTAACTTAAGATGCAGAAGAAGACCCGAAGTTCCTGAGCTCGCTGCCCATTCAAGGGATCTCTCCAAGAGATCAAGTCCAGTACTGTTTAGCGTGGAGAAGTTGAAGGTACTGTCACCCCATGGCAAACGAACTCGCCTGCCGGATGCCGTACTGTTCCCGTTATAAGTATTGGCAAGTTGTGCTCCAGCATCTAGCGTAGCTAGAACTACATTGCCACCGCTACTTGTGGCTAAAGTGTTGATTCCCGAGGCTGTGGTGCCACTCATTAAAACTCGATTCTGCGAGCTAGAGAATATGGCAACAAATCCAGTCGACATGCCAGCGCTTACTTCATGACTATTATCTGTAACAAGGATTAATGTCTGAGCGCTTGTGTATGGATCGCTTGTGCTAAATCCTAATTCATTGTCTAACCAACCTTCACTTGAAACGACACCGACAGTTGTTTCTCTTAGCTTGTAACTTACAGAACCAGATATGACATCCTCTGAAACGTAGACAACATCGGATGTGGAGAGTGCCGCATCATAATTTGATTGGGAGTCAGTATCTACAATAGTAGTTACCGTATAACCCCACGCTTCGAATTGACTCTTATAGGACTGTTCGTCTGAAGTAAGTGAAGAATCGTTCGTGATGAATAGCAGTTCCTGCGCAGTGGCGGAACCAAATGAAAGCAAGAGGGCAACTAGCAGCGCTGATTGACGGATCGATAGCGGCAACATGACAGCAATGAATCATCTTGAGTACAACGAGAGAACGGTCTACTCAAGGATAGGTTGTGTTGCAAGAAGAGTCGTTGTGGCTTGCAGATCGGAACCATTGCTCGGCGAGATAATCGTTACGACTGCTACTAACTGGCCAGGGTGACCGTGGTTGGACTCCAACGTAGAGCCTGAAATGCCCGTTCGACAATTTCAGCATCAATCGAATTGGCCTGGTCGGTAGCACCCGTTAGCAAAGCATAGTCAGCCAAGCGAATCACATGACGCGGTAAGCCTTGCGTCAGGTCGTGAATCCGATCAATGGCTTGGTCGTTGAAAATCGGTTCGTAACGCCCAGCATCAACGAGCAATGTTTGTACAAATCCATGAGTTTCTTCCGAACTCCAATGAGTTAGGTCGATCCGCAAATCAATTAAGTGAAGCAAGGTTTCATTGATTCTGCCCAACGATCCATCATGCATCGCCAAGATCAAGGTCCACTTCGCATCAGCAAAGCATTCGAGCTTGGCCAGCCGAGCCAACTGTTGCTGTACATCCGGTCCGAGGTCCGATGCGTCGTCAACAAGCATCGCGGTTGGCCGACCTTGTAAGCGATTTTCGCGGAGTCGATCTTCGATTAGCTGCCAGAGTTGGATGACCGTGTCTGCCGGATCGGGCATCGATTCGAGTCCCTCGGCAAGTCGCCAAAGTAGCTCGCGTGAGGAAATCGCTTCGGCATCGATTCGTACGACTTGGGTTCCAGAGCGTCGTTGTTCGGTTTCGATGGAAGCCAATGAAGTGGTTTTGCCAACGCCACGTTCGCCAACCAATACTCCAATCCGACGGCCTTGGCTGATGAGATAGTCCGCGCGGGCGGTCGCTTCGGCCAGCGACTCGGTCGGATAGGGATCAGCCGAAATCTGCTTGAAGGGTGTGGTGACAAATCCCCAATGATTTAAATACATCGAATTATTTCCTAATCGGAGAGTCGTCTTGAGTGCTAGCACCGGGTCGCAAGAGTGGGCTGCTATCGTCATAATCGGCAAACCGAGGTTACGACTTCATTGCCCCCTTTGATGATCCCCAAGTAGCAAGAAAACCGTGAGCGAACGATTCTTTTCCGACGAACCTTTGCAAAGTGGCGCTACCACCGTGCTAGCAGGTACAGAAGCGCACCATGCTTTGCATGTGATGCGGCTTGCTGTTGGTGATGAAGTAACACTCTTCGATGGCTCGGGTGATGAATACCTCGCAACGGTTCAAGCGACCTCGAGGCGCGATCTCACGTTGGAGGTTGGTCAGCAGTCTGCGATAGATCGTGAAGCTGAGGTTAGCATTTCCATGGGCATTGCCTTGCCAAAGGGTGATCGCCAGAAGGTGTTAATTGAGAAGCTCACAGAAGTCGGCGTCCAACGCGTGTTGCCCCTTGTTACAAAAAGAAGCGTTGCCGCACCCAAAGTAAATGGATTGGAAAAGCTGCGCCGGCTGGTGATTGAATCTTCCAAACAGTGTCGGCGCAATCGATTGATGCAGATTGATGACCCGTTGTCGTGGGATGATTTTCTCAAGATTGATTTACCTGAAAAGAGATTGATAGCCCACCCAACCGACGAACGGTTTGACTGGAGCGCAAATGCGAAAGATTCTTGCGCAGTTGCTATCGGTCCTGAGGGGGGATTTAGCGAGGAAGAGTATGCCAAAGCGGTTGAGCTTGGTTGGCAAGGTGTCTCGCTTGGTAAACGAATTCTACGAATCGAAACGGCCGCTATTGGACTAGCATTCCGTTTAATTCACAATTAATTAGCTTGAAATAGTGACTCCGATAAAGTGTCGGGGTAGAATGCGAGAACTCGCAGCAGGCTAGCACCCAGGCTTTTGACTGCCTCGTCGAATTTATCTCTTGATACAACACCATGGCCCTTTTCGATTCGTGCCGCGCTGGCACCATCGCGTTCCGCATTGGCACTTTCGCGTTGTTGTTCGTTTTAGTTAGCTACAATAGCCAAGCGGTTCTTCCTGCTGGTAATCCCATTGATGCGACCATTCCGCTGACCAGTTGGTCACTCGAACTGGAAGACGTTCTCACAATCCCTAATAGTTCAGGACAAGCTCCGCGACTTGAGCAGCTTGTTGCCGGTGGGGCACCAGGCCTTGCCTATGTGCTTGATCAACGAGGGAAGATTTATTCTTTTGACCCCTTAGCGGCAAATCCTTCGTCAACGCTATTTCTTGATCTGAGTGCTGTGGTACCAGACTTCAACGTAGATTTCCAAACCGGCTTGCGCGGGATGGCCTTTCATCCTGACTTTAATAATCCAGGCACCGATGGCTATCAAAAATTCTACACTTCGCACAGTCGAAATGCTTTTGCCGGTGGAATTGGATCACCCAAGTTTTTCAATTCGCCGCCAGGTCTGGATCATGACTCGGTCGTTGGTGAATGGATGCTTAACGCCAATGGTACGGTAAATACCAGCAGTTACCGTGAACTCATGCGAATCGGTCAGCCTCAATTTGACCATAACATTGGTGCAATAGGATTCAATCCGCTTGCAACTGCGGGCCAATCGGAATATGGCAAGCTTTATATCGCTCTTGGCGATGGTGGCGGCGCGGGCGATCCGAACAATACTGCCCAGAATATTTCGACTAATGCACCAAACAGCGGTGGTAAGGGTTTTCCTCATGGCTCGATCTTGCGGATTGATCCCATCGCTTCGGGAAACGATCCGTATTCGATACCAAACGATAATCCGTTTGCTGGTGTAGCCAATACGATTGAAGAGGTTTGGGCCTATGGTTTAAGAAACCCACATAAGTTTTCGTGGGACCCGGTTAGCGAAAAAATGTTGATCGCTGACATTGGTCAATTGAATGTTGAAGAAATCAATCTTGGCCAAGCTGGAGCCAACTACGGCTGGAGCGAGCGCGAAGGGACTTTCGAGCTAGCCTCCACCAGTTTCGTTGATACACTTCCCGCCAGTCATGTAAACGATGCGCTCACGTATCCGGTTGCTCAGTACGATCACGATTTTGACAATAACAACTCGGTCGATGCTCTGTACGCGGTGACCGGCGGATTTGTCTACCGGGGTGATGCAGTGCCGGCCTTGCGTGGCAAGTATTTCTTCGGCGATTTTTCTGAGACCGAGAATGCTCTCTTTGTTACCGATGTGGATCAACTCGTACAACGAGAGGACTTCACCGATCTTGAGAATCTAAATGATGGTCTTCTTGCACCAATCGAAGCAGTACAGCTTACGGTCAACGGAGTTAGCAAATCATTCTTACAAATCGTGCGTGATGCAAGCGGTAACCAAAGTTTGGGAAGATCCGACCTGCGCTATGGCTTAGGTCCGGACAACGAAATCTACGTTCTCAATAAACGCGACGGTCGTGTTCGTCGCTTTTCCTCGGTGAGTGGCCTCGTTGAGGGTGATTTCAACAGTGATGGCGAAGTCGATGCGGCTGATTACACCGTTTGGCGAGATGGCCTGGGAGATAAGTATTCCCAAGCTGATTACCAAGTCTGGGTTGATAACTATGGTTTTTCGAGTTCATCGACGAGCACGACCACAGCCATCCCCGAACCATCAGCTGCGTTGTTGATGATGATTGCTGGCTCGGTATTTTGCGTTGGCAGCCGACGATAACAAAAAAGCCAGCCGCCTAATGCATCCGTGCATCGCTGGCGGCTGGCGTTGAGCGTGAGTCCGTTCACGCGGCTATAACATCTTTGGAACTAGAAAGTTCCATCTCAATTAACGAGGGCCAATCGAAGGTGGATTAGCCATCAAGAAATCGCGAGGTCCACGGACCGTGTAGTAAGGGTAAGCAGTCTGACCAATTGGAGGTCCTGGATTGAAGTTGTATGCTCGGTCTCCACCACCACAGAATCCACAGAAGCCACCACCTTGACCGCAAGGGCCTCCGTTGCAGCCATTGCAGTCAATAAGTCGACTAATTCCGCCTTGTAGGCAGCCGTTGTTGCAACAACCAGATTCGCACCCGCCACCATAGCAACCACCGTTGCTAAATAATCCGCCTTCACATCCGCAGGAAGGTTCACAACAGTCTCCACAACCTTGGTTGCCACCAAGGTTCAACCAACCGCACTTTGCAAGAATTCCGCTGTTATCATTGCAACGGCCATTCTGCATCGAGGCACGAGGTGCCATTTGCGATTGCATGATGTGACACCCATCAGGGCCACAAGAATTACAAGAGTTTAGCGCAGAACATCCGACGCCCGTCGTGATGAGCGCAGCCGCCATCATGGCGTAGATTGTCTTCATCGTTTGGTTCCCCCCAGTATGCCCCTCTTGCCGTGCCAACTTTTTGGGTCAAGCCGAACGATCGGCCCTCACGGATAGGGTCTGCTTGTTGGTCAGGTATCGGCCTGCCAGTTGGGATAATCCAGTCTTTCGTTGCGACTGGCGCAACCGGAACCAAGGAAAGGCTGCTAGCAGTGACAATGGTGCTAGCAGCTAGGCAAACAACTCCCCCACGTCGGCGTTGGTTCTAGTTCGGTTCTTTGATAAAACGGTGGTCGCCCGGCAATCCGTTGGGCAATGCTATCTGCTGAGCAAATGTGAAATAGCATCCACCTGCGGCCTGGGCATGGCGGCCCTTTCCGCGTAGCGTTTGTCATGGACGATCAATGAATCAATTCGCCCGCGCAATGCGTTTGGCGTTCAATTACCCTGCTACCGTTGTAGGTTGTTTGACAACCTCCTTATTGGTGGCGGTCCTTTGGGCGACGAATCTCGTAGCCGTTTGGCCGGTAGTTGATGCGATTATGCTGGACCATTCGATTCCCGAATGGCTTGCTGAAGATGCTTTGCTCCAAGAGGGGCAAATCGAAGAGCTTGAACAGCAGCGAATCGATTATGCGATGGCCATTCCACACGCTTCACCAGACAAAGAAGCTGAGCTGGTTCAAAAGATCGCCACGGTCCGTGAGAACCAAGGTTACATGCAGGCCAAGCTTGACCGCATTAACCAGATCCGACCGATTGCTGAAAAATGGTTGCCCGATACCCCCTTCAAGACATTGGGCTGCGTTTGCGCCTTTGTACTTGTAGGAACGGTTATCAAGAACATTTTTCGCGTGCTTAACATGGTGCTAGTTGCACGACTGGGTGGCAAGATCACGCTTGAGATGCGACGCGATTTCTTTTGGCAAATGTTGCGGCTTGATCTGAATGAGTTTACCGAGCGTGGACGTGGTGACCTGATGACTCGCTGCACGGCTGACCTTTCCCAAGTTGGTCATGGTGTGCAACTACTGTTTGGTCAAGCGATTCGTGAACCGCTCAAGATGGCTGCCTGCTTTGTAGGCGCCGCTTGGTTTAGTTGGCGGCTGCTCTTGTTGACCGTCATTGTTACCCCACTTGCTGCACTAGCAATACGGTGGCTCGGTAAGTCGTTAAAACGTGCCAATCGCCGGGCGATGGAAGAACTTTCCGGTGTCTATGAATCACTTACGGAAACGCTGCAGGGCATTCGATTGATTCGTTCTTTCACTCGAGAAGAAGCCGAGAATAAACGCTTTGGAGAATCTCTAAACGAGCTTTACCACCGTCATATGCGGATCGCTTTTTATGATTCGTTGGCAAGTCCACTGACAGAGAACGTCGGCGTTGCCATGATTGTTACCGCTGCTATGGCAGGTGGCTACTTGGTGCTGAACCAACAGACCCATTTACTTGGTATACCCATTAGCGAGACGCCGCTAACCCACGGACAAATGTCAGTCTTCTTCGCGATGCTTGCCGGTATGAGCGATCCAGCAAGAAGGCTGTCGGGTATTTTCAACCATATTCAACGAGCGTCAGCATCTGCTGAACGAGTTTACGACGTGTTGGATCGTCAGCCTAAGATATCCGATCCTGAAGAACCGAAGCTCTTACCACAACCTTGGCGTACACTGCGTTTTGAAAACGTTTCCTTCCAGTACACACCTGAAAAGACGGTGCTTGAAGAGGTGAACCTTGAAGTACAGTCTGGCGAAACGATTGCAATCGTTGGTCCGAATGGTTGCGGTAAGAGTACGCTACTCACTCTGCCGGCAAGGCTTTATGATCCCTCCGAGGGACGCCTTCTTTACGATGACATTGATTTGCGAGATGCTGGTCTAAAGGATCTGAGGAGTCGCGTTGGTGTCGTCTCCCAGCAGGCACAGCTTCTCAATGACACGGTTGCTGAAAACATCGCTTACGGGCGACCTGGAGCTACGTTTACTGAGATTGAACGGGCTGCTCGTCAGGCACACGCACATACTTTCATAACCGAGCGCCTAGCAGATGGTTATGATACGATCGTTGGACCTGGTGGAGGTCGCCTATCGGGCGGCCAGCGTCAAAGGATTGCTTTAGCACGTGCGATTCTTCGCGACCCGGAGCTGCTCATTCTAGACGAGGCAACTAGCCAAATCGACTTAGAAAGCGAACAGCTCATCCACCATGCCCTGACCGAGTTTCTTGGTAATCGTACAACCCTGTTGATTACCCATCGTCCAAGTACGCTTACTTTGGCTGATCGTGTGGTTGTGATGGATCATGGTCAGGTGATTGATGTTGGCACTACGGATGAACTTGCCGACCGTTGTGATCTCTTCCGACGCTTGTGCTGTGTCGGCCTGCGGGATAGTGCTTAATGAATGTGTCTATTTGACACTGCTCATCAAGACTACAGTGCGGTAGAATTGGCTAGGTGATATCAGACCCCGAGCCATTGTCCAATGAGCGATCAGCACCGATCCACCTTAAAACTACATACGCTGCATGAAAGGCAGTTTGAACAAAATCGGTTTGTCTATCCAGTCTTGAGCCGACGATCGGGAGGCATCTCAATCGGGGTGAATCTGAATCCTGATAAAGTGTGCAATTTCGATTGCGTCTATTGCCAAGTCGACCGTCGGAGCCAAGCCGAGACTCGCTTTGTTGAAACCGGCCAGTTGCTGGAAGAACTGCACAGCGTACTTGAGTTCGTTCAGTCAGGTGAGCTATTCAAGACCGAGAAGTTTGCCAATACGCCTGAACAGTACCGTCGGCTTAATGACATGGCATTCAGCGGCGATGGTGAACCGACCACCTACAAGAATTTTGATGAGCTGATTGAACTCTGTGCAGGTATCAAGCGTGAGATGCAGCTTAGCGAAGTGAAAATGGTACTCATCACGAATGCTTCGATGTTTCATCGGCCTCATGTTCAACGTGGGCTTGAGATTTTGGATGCCAACCAGGGAGAAATCTGGGCCAAGCTCGACGCCGGTACTGATGAGTATTATCAAATGATTGAACGAACAAAAATTCCCTTCAAGCAAGTACTTGAGAACCTTCGCGCTGCTGCCACGAAACGGCCAATCGTGATCCAGTCCCTCTTTTTAAAGCTGAATGGAGAGGGTCCATCATCGGATGAAATCAACGCCTACTGCCAACGATTAAACGAAGTGTCGGGTGCCGGTGGCAAAATTAAGCTGGTGCAAGTTTACACCGTTGCGCGCCGACCGGCCGAATCGATCGTAAGCCCCTTGTCGGATGAAGAGGTCGATGCGATTGTTAAGCAAGTTGTCACCCAAACCCAACTCGACGCGTTACCATTTTATGGCACTACGGATTACGAGTGATCGGTGTTGAGCTTGGCAAGAGTTGTTTTTGATAACACCTGCAAAAGGACTTTGTGATGCTCGGGAAGCTGTTTTTAACATTTGCTTTTTCATTCGTTTTCTCTCTCCAAAGTGTTTCGGCTGAAGATTGGCTTCAATGGCGCGGCCCAACGGGTGATCATCATGCTCATGAGGGGGCAACTGCTCCTACTGAATGGAGCGACGATCAAGGATTGGCATGGAAGACACCGATCCCTGGCGAAGGACACTCGTCTCCAACTTTGGTTGGATCGAAGATCTATCTCACAACCTCGGACAAAGTCGCCCAGACACAATCGCTGCTGATTCTTGACCGGCAGTCAGGCAAGCTTCTGAAAGAAGTCAAAGTTCACCAAGGTGGTCTGCCTGGGGAGATTCATCCTAACAATACCCATGCCAGTCCTACCGTCGCCTCGGATGGCGAACGTATTTTCGCACTCTTTCTGAATAATAACTCAACGATGCTGACCGCTTTCGATTTAGCGGGGAATCAACTTTGGCAAGTCGAAGCAACTCCTTTCACGCCACAGAAGTATAGTTTTGGATTCGGATCGTCTCCACGTTTGAGCGAAGGCGTTATTGTCATTGCTTCTGAGTTTGATGGCAAAGGGAGTGGTATTGTTGGTATTGATCCAGTAACAGGCAAACACGTTTGGAAAACTGACCGACCAGAAAACCTGAGCTACTCATCCCCTGCGATAGTTCCAGCACAGGGTGGAAGCCAGCTTTTGATTAGTGGTAATAACCAATTAGCTGCCTATCAAGCGAGCACGGGTAAAGAGATTTGGTCCGTTCCTGGTTCAACCGGCGCGACGTGCGGTACGATGGTTTGGGATCATTCGCTTGGCCTCGCTTTTGCTAGCGGTGGTTACCCCGACCACTTCACTTGTGCTGTGAAAATGAATGGAGATCATGAGATCGTATGGCAGAACCGCGTGAAGTGCTATGAACAGTCATTGCTACTTGTCGACGATTATCTCTACGGCATGTCTGATAACGGCGTGGTCTTTTGCTGGCGTGCTAGTGATGGTCAACAAATGTGGAAACGCCGTTTGGGTGGGCCCGTTAGTGCGTCACCTGTGCTTGTTAACGGATTGATCTACGTAACCAATGAAAAGGGAACCACGTTTGTTTTCAAAGCTTCCGCTGACGGTTACTTTGAAGTTGCCCGCAATCAGCTGGGCAATATCTGTTTCCCGACATCGACTCCTGCTGACGGGCGTTTGTATCACCGTTACGCAGTTCGTGAAGGTGAAAATCGCCAAGAGTATTTGGCTGCGATTGGTGAGTAGTCACTAAGAGCTCATAATAGAAAAAGGCCGACGTGCCCGCGAGCAAGTCGGCCTTTTTTATGTCTCAATGAAAGCTACATTTCGCCAAGCAGTTTAGCAGCTTCTTCGTCGCTGAGGTTTTCAATCTCGGCAAGAAGCGATTCAACTTCCGCGTTGTCTGCTTCAGAGATCGGTTCAGCGGCAGCAACTGGTGGCTCAGGGGCATAGACTTCTTCTTCTGGCTTATCTGTCCCGTTCGATTTCTCGGCAAGGTAGCCAGCCAATGCCGCAGGTGTTGGATAGTTCCAAGCGACAACGGGTGGTAGCGGAACTCCAAACTCGGTTTCAAGTTCCCCGCTAAGCTCTACCGCGGTAAGCGAATCGACACCAAGCTCAGCAAAAGGCCGATCGCGTGACATTTCACTCGCTTCAAGATCAAGTCGGTCAACCAACCACGCACCCAGCCAAGCTTCGATCTCGGCAGCTGTCCTTGGTTGAATCTCCTTCTTCTCGGAGTTAGTGGAAGAAACAGAAGTTGAATCGATTTTGCTCTTTGGACCCCCACGCTTGAGCTCGTGAACGATCTTCAGATCGCCATCAAGGTAACGTTCGCGGGTGAGTGAGCGTTGTACTTTACCGCTGGAAGTGACCGGGAGCGTTGCTTGACGAATCAATGCAACCACGGTGGCATCAAGCCCGTGTGTTTGCGAAACAGCCATGCGAATTGCCTTGGCAACTTCATCGTGGCGATCTTTGGGGAAAGTACGCTCCACTTGAACAACCAAAGCGAGTTGTTCTTGAACGTCCTCGTTGATCGTGAAAGCAGCAGCAGGCATCGCGGCGGGGTGTGCGTCAGCTGCTGTTTGCTCAATGTCTTGCGGATAGTGATTTTGACCGCGAAGAACGATAACGTCCTTCAAACGACCCGTCACAAAAAGCTCTCCGGCATGAACAAAACCTAGGTCACCCGTTCGTAAATACGATTCGGTATCACCCACTGGTGAAATCCAAATATCATCGTTGAGATCGGTACGGTCCCAGTAGCCAGTCGTTACCGAGGGACCCCAAAGGACAATTTCACCAACTGCTAGCTCAGGCTGAACGTGGCGACTCTGCGGGTCCATCACAACGACGCGATGCCCAGCAGGTGCTTTTCCGCAGCCGACAAGTTCTTGGGTGGTTTCGTCGCAACCTTCTGGAGCAAGTTTCACTTGCCCGGCGCCGACACTTGCTCGATCAACGGCAAGCAAGGTTGGGTTGTCGTCATGGTCAGGGCCAGCAGCAAGTAGCGTCGCTTCAGCCAAGCCGTAGCAAGGATAAAAAGCTCGAGCGTTGAATCCGGAAGGTTCAAACGCCTCGGCAAAACGATGAAGTGTCTCGGCGCGGACTGGCTCAGCTCCGCTAAAGGCAAGACGCCAGTTACTCAGATCAAGCTCAGCCCGTTGTTCAAGGTTCGTTCGACGAACACAGTAATCGTAGGCGAAGTTTGGGGCACCGCTGATCGTGGCACGGTATTCCGAGATCGCACCGAGCCAACGCATGGGGTTTTGCAGGAACGAACTGGGAGACATTAGCACTGTTGTTCCGCCGACAAATAGCGGAGTTAAAACACCGCCGATCAAACCCATGTCGTGGTAGGCCGGAAGCCAGAAGACTCCAACTTCACGCGAGTCAGCATCTTTTTCTAGACCGAACGAAACACGAATCGCTTCCAGGTTAGCTGACAGGTTTGACTGCGAAACCTTCACCCCTTTCGGATCGCTGGTCGAACCCGAAGTATATTGCAAAAAGGCCAAGCTTTCAGGTGTTGAATCGTGCCGTTCAAAATTGCTCAGATCGACTTCATCAATCGTGGCGTCGTCGGTTGCGATCCAATTCAAATCGCGAACGATCTGTTCTTGCTTTTCAAAGTCAATTGTTTCAAGTGTTGCCTTGCCTGTTAACGCAACGGTCGCTTCACAATCCTCGGCGATCTGCCGCATGCGTGGCAGGGGGCGACGTGGCTTGGGGTGCGTTGCAGGGACGGCTACCACGCCCGCATATTGGCAGCCGAGGAAGGCGGTCACAAACTCAAGACCTGCCGCATAAACCAACAGCGCCCTGTCGCCAGGTGAGAGCATCGTGCGCAGGCGTACGGCAATCGCCGCAGCGTGACGATCTAGCTCGGCGTAGGTTAGCGTAATACGTGAACCATCGTCTGCGATAAAGACACAAGCCTGCGCGTCTGGTTCCGACTGAGCGCGTTCGGCTACGATCGTGGCCAGGGTCGCAAACGGTTGGGAGCCACTTGCTCGACCAAGCTTCGTAGCGGATGTCCCAGCAAGGGTTGCAGCATCATCGGCCCATTCCGTTGCTTTGTGGCCCGACGGTTGCATGCTATTTGGCGAAGAAGTTTGCATCGCATGCGCTGCCTTCAGCAGCGCCTCCTTAGGATGGAAATGACTAAGTTCCCTTCCCAGGGAGCCACCATTCGCTAGGCGATTGGGCTTTTCATTGGCAGGTATACCCAAAGGGTACTGCTACCAGCTATTATGCCG
The DNA here is from genome assembly GCA_965263145.1 of Botrimarina sp. Lineage (GTDB taxonomy): Bacteria > Planctomycetota > Planctomycetia > Pirellulales > Lacipirellulaceae > CAYGQU01. Next base: position 2,437,515 of record OZ253585.1, on the reverse strand, counting down.
GGAAAGGGCTAAGCATTCGCACAGCTTGGTTTTCCATCCCTAGATTGCCACGCGCCATGATAATATGGGCGTTGAGCAATGCGATGCCAGGCTTCGGGAGGTCACGCGGACGGACCTCAAACCAAAGCGGGCGACTTAGTTTATCTAAATTACACCCTATAGGAAAGCAACTCGGGAGATTTGTCTCCGACTTCTTTAAGCCGACCGATGTCATTACCGCCCCCTCCGTTAGACTGCGAAGAGCCCGAATTTTTTAGCTTTCTCTCACGTTCGGGTCCCCACACTGCGACACCTAATTGCCACCCAGAAGAGGGGTGCGTGAGTTTGGCGTGCTGGCAGCTGACACTTTCAGACAAGCGGTTTGACGAGCTTTACCGCCTGCTCAGCCCCCAAGAGCAAGATCGGGCCACCAGCTTCGCAAAACGGCGGTTAGCCGTATCCTTCGTGGCGGCTCGGACTGGTTTGAGGGCTTGGCTCGCTCAATTCCTGGAGTGTTTGCCCAAAGAAATTGAATTTGAATATGGCCCAAAAGGCAAACCGAGTTTGGTTGGTGTGGGTCAAAACCGACTCGAATTCAACCTCACCCACTCCGGCGGATTGGCTCTACTTGCCATTGCCAAGGACCCGGTCGGGATCGACTTGGAGCGTCACCGCCAACTCCGCTCAGCCGAGGGGATGGCAGGCCGTTGGTATAGCGCGTCAGAAAGAGAACGAATCCAGAGCCAAGCCGAGCCCGACCAGCTAGCCGAGTTCTTCCACATTTGGGCGCTAAAGGAATCGATCCTCAAACTGGTTGGCAGTGGCGTTGGTGAATCTCTGCCGACGTTGGAAACCCCCGCTGACCCGACTGGCGGCACCACCGCTCCTCCGGAGACAAACGTGATGGGCATGACCAAGTGTTGGGCACAAAGAATCGAAGTCGCCGATGCCCACAGCGCCGCGCTTGCGATGGAACGTCGGCCAACAAAGATTGAGTGGGTTGGATTGGAAGAAGAATAGAACACGGATGACGCGGATCATCGCGGATGAATCACTAACCTTAGAAGCCACGAAGCCTATCAGCGATGCTTTAATAATGAAGCTTTACTCAAACGAATCACCCGATAAATCTCTGCCAGCAATAAGTTTCCCAAGTAAATCTATTGTTGTGGATGCGATTAAAATTATGGATGGTGCTACAAAAAATGAGGTTTCACTTCAAAAAGAAGATGGTTCTAACTTATTGATTGTCGGAGGATACAAGAACAGGTTCACATGTGAGATTACTTTAGGTGATCAGTATCCTATGATGGTGCTGCCATCATTAACGAAATCGCAAACAGTTCTAAAGATAATTGAATATGAAGATCCCGTTTATCCAGAGCATGTAATAGTCGGGTTGGATCTTGCGATTGATGTCGCGTGTTATTTTTTAGAGCAAGGTTGTGAGAATCCTTCACTTATCTGGTCAAGTGACTGGTAGTGGTAATTAGAGTGCAGTGCGCGCGCCAGCATACCTTAGCTCAGAGATGCGTTTCGCGTCGCTACACGTATCCTGCGAGATAATAAATCTGCGAAGATCCGTCCAATCCGCGTCATCCGCGTTCTATTCTTCCCCCACTTCGCTTAGCCAAGCCCCTAACCTTCGCATCCCTTCTTCGGTTGAAACACGCGGTTCATACCCGAAATCTTCTTTCGCGGCGGTGATGTCAAACCAGTGGTCGGTTGCCAGCTGCCGGGCAACGAAACGAGTCATACGCGGCTCATTTTCAAAGTCGCGTGTTAACCAATGTTTGAATTCAAGCATCGCGCCGGCGTAGTATGCCTTCTTGGCGGAGATGCTTTTTTCGACCGGGGGTAAATCGACCAGAGCAAGAATCTCGTCAATCCACTCCCAACATTTGACCGGATCGCCTTGTGAAAGAAAGTACGCCTTGCCAGCGTTGCGAGGTTCGGGCCGGCGGAGTTCGTCCATCGCTTGCACGTGAGCTTGCGCGGCGTTTTCGACGTAGATCATATCGACCAAGTTCTTGCCCTCGCCAACGCGACGGAGTTGGCCTGACTTAGCTCGTTCGATCAGTCGCTTTGTCAGGTGATGATCACGTGGCCCCCAAACCAAGTGTGGCCTGAGTGCGGTGGTGCGGAGAGTTTTTTCCCCACTGACGGGTGTGTCGTCTTGCGTAAGGACAAACTGTTCGGCTAGCGCTTTGCTGTGTGGATAATGGCAAAGCCATTTGGTTGGATAGGGCGACGAAGCATCGATGCCGCGCTGATCGCAATCCCAACGAGAAGCGTCAAACGAAACGCTTGGACTGCTGGTAAAGACCATACGATCAATTCCCTGTTCGCTGCAAATGCCGAGCAGGTTCAGCGTTCCTTGGACGTTGGCGTGGAAGTAATCGAGCCAATGCCCCCAGACGCCGACGCGCCCGCCGACATGAAATATCGCATCAACACCTTCGCAAGCGTTTGCGATCTGCTCGCGATTAGCCAAGTCACCCTGCCGCATATCAACGCCAAGCTCGATCAGTTCAGGATACTCGCTTCGTGCAAAGCCACGTACTTCATCACCACGTGCGATTAGCTGTTCGCAAAGGTAACGACCCAAGAATCCGCCGGCGCCAGTGACAAGGTATTTCATCAGGAGTGTTTGACGATGTTGGGTTACTTGAGGGAAGAGAGATTGGCCGCGGCCCATTCGGTGAGTTGCTCGCGGAAGATTTTTGAATTGTGACGAATGTCGACTGGTAGTTCCGGGTGGAAGAGAAACGTTTCGATACCACGGCTGCGATCATTATGCGTCAAGAGATCACGCAAGTCATCCAACAATTCAGAATCGGATCGCTGGGTGTTTGATTCTTTCTCAATAATCAGTACCGGTTGTTGCTGGCCACGTTTGCCAAGACCAACAAGCGCCGTCCGACGAATGCCATTGATTGTGTTGGCAAGCTGTTCGACGCGTTCAGTGAAGAAGGTTTCCGATCCGGTCACGACGCGTTGCGACTTACGGCCGCAGTACCAGAAGCGTTGCTCATCGTCGAAGTAGCCAACATCGCCAATGCGGTGCCAAACGTTATCGCCATCGGTGATTTTTGAAACTTTGTTGTGGCGTTCAAGTTCAGGTGTGTTGGCAAGGTATTGCCGACTGACTTGTGGGCCGCGGACGATGAGCTCGCCGATCTCACCTTGGGGGAGTTCTTCAACTTCCTGGATGGATTCAATTGGCTCGTCGGTAATGCGGATGATCCGCCACTCGATAGAATCAAACTTCCGGCCAACGCAAACCCCGGCACCGAGATCGGTTAGCAGGGAAGTTTCTGTCAGAACTTCCGAGGCTTCGATCGTGGCTACTGGCAGCGACTCGGTTGCACCATAGGGGGTATGAAGCTTCGCCTGTGGGGCGACCATTTGCAGCGTCCGTTTGATGATCGGCGCAGTGACGGGAGCACCACAGGAGAAGATATTTTCAAGCGAAGGGATTTGGTCGTTCGTTTTGTCGCAGTGCCGACTCAGTTTGTCCCAAACAGCGGGCGAGGCGAAAGCTTGGTTGCAATTCCAATGGTTGGCGGCAGTAATGAGCTTTACTGGATCGCAATCAGCAGGACGAGAAAAATCCATCTCAGGGAAAACGGTCGTCACACCGCAGGCGACGTTAAACAATCCAAACAGCGGGAAGCACGCCAAGTCAACATTACCAGGAGCGAGTCCATATTGGCTTTGGATCTCGGTTGCTTGGGTGACAAACGTTTCGTGGCGGTAAAGGACACCCTTGGGCGGACCGGTACTGCCTGAAGTGAAAACAATCGCCGCAGGATCATCTGCCGAGGTGTTTGGCAATCGCGTTCCTTCATCGCGGATAACTCGGCCAGCAGTTCGGAGATTGTTGAGCGTTTCGCCCCCCCAGAACCAGCGACGCCCGACCGTCACGTTCAGTTTTGCGTTGGGGAATTGTTTCCGCTTAACGAGCCGCATCATTTGGGCCAAGGGAATTCCAACAAAACCATCCGGCTCAGTTGAAGCAAGGCAGCGGACGATATTCGACCGACCAAGCCCTGCATCGACTAAGACCATCGTTGCTCCGCTACGCAGTAGAGCGAAGACAAGTGTGACGAATTCAATGCCTGGTCGAACGAGCAGAGCAATGCGGTGCTCAGGACCAATGCCCATTGCACGCAAGCCGAGGGCAATGTGCGTTGCTTCTTGATCGAGCTTAGTAAAGGTAATCGCTTCGAACTGATTCCCTTTTTTTGCAACAATCAACGCAAGATCGTCAGGCCGTTTGACAGCCATGAAGGCAAGTCGATCGGCGACGTTTGTTCTTTGCGTTGGCATGGGGGAAGGAGAATGCATGCGATGATTGTCTCGCAAAATCGCCTTCCAAGCGAGGGCCTAGAGACAATTTGCATGTGGGAAGTTCAGGTCCGCCAGAAATATGTCAGCTTTCTTGGGAGATTCTAATCGAATGAGATTGGCGGGAGCACCGTCGTTAAAGAAGTCGGCGTTCATGGTATCTTCGGAGATTGTTTTTCGATTGTTGGAATGAGTTCTAAGTAACCAGAGTATGACCGAGTCTTTTGAGAAGAAATTCTGTCTCAAGGATTCTCGGTTTGTACCCCAGAGGAGTTCACCAGTTGAAGCACGCTTCAAGCTCCGGATTACCAATCGATTTAAACACGTGGTAAGCGAGTAATCGAGCCAAATAATAGAATTGCATCGGGGCCAGATGAGATCTCTTACAATTCGATAATTGCCGTCAAATACCCAGCTATTTCGGCTAGCAGCTTTCTCCACAAGACCGCGAAATCGTTGAGGTTCTTCAGGGGTCCACTCTGACAACCAGTGCATCGAGTCTAACTCGAGGTGTGGAATGCCGAGTTTCTTTGAAAGCTGATTGGCAAAAGAGCTTTTGCCTGATCCTGAACTGCCCACAACAACGATACGGTTACCAAGTTGATGTAAAGAATGGCTCATTGCATCAAAGCAATCGTTTCACGGATCGAATTGCAGCTTTCGATGAACGCCTTCTGCTCTTCTGGTGAAAGCTCTGGATAGAGCTGACGTGTAATACCACGACGACCTAGGATACAAGGCAGCGAAGCGCAGACGTCTGTGACGCCAAGGTAGCCATCGATCTTTGCAGAAACTGGTAGCGTGTGAAGCTCGTCCAGCTCAATGCACTCGGCCACCATCACCGCTGATTGGGCAACGGCGAAGTTCGTATAGCCTTTGTAATTGAAGACTTCGATGGGAGAGTGCTTTGCTTCCTGGAAGATTGCCAAGGCCGTCTCGGGCGAGTCAAATCCCGTACCGCCGGTGGAGGCGACGCTGATCGCAGGGACTTGCGTTTCGCCATGTTCGCCAAGGACGTAGACCCGAAGATCGTTGGGGTGCACTTTATAATGCTTCGAAAGCGCGACTCGCAGCCGGGCGCTATCGATGACCGTTCCAGTACCGATCACTCGTTCCGGCGGTAAGTCGGTGATCTGCAGCACGTGCCAAGTAAGCGCATCGACAGGGTTCGTCACGACTAAGAATGTTGCATAAGGGCTTGCCTTGGCTAAGGCGGGGATGACTCCGCTAAAGAGCTTGGCGTTTCCCTCTGCCAGGAGTTTTCGGCCATATCTCTCGGTGGGGACTGAGAGGGTAAGAATGATCAGATCCGAGCCAGCCGTTTCTGCGACCCCACCAGCGTAAATCGTTGGTGGCTTAGGAAGCATAGCGCCAGCGTGGGTTAAGTCGAGCGCGTCGCCCAGTGCTTTTTCGTGCGTTCGATTTACAAGGACAATTTCAGATCCGACACCGTTTAAGAGGAGCGCGTGCGCTGTGGCTGATCCGACTTGTCCTAATCCGACGACCGAGATCTTCATCGCAAGTTGCTCCTCAACGCTTTGGGTGAATCCGTTCTTAAATTAGCAAGCAAATCAACGAAGACGTCAAGAGTAAGTCTTATCTTCTAGGCGTAAGAACCTATAGCAGCTCATCCAGAGCCTTGGCGATCTCGGCTGCTCCATTCTCGGTCATCATCGTGAAGTGATCGCCACTAATGGCATACTGCGTGAAAGTTTGACCGACTTCGTCGCGCCAACCCTCTTCGTTGAGACCTTTGACCGGGGCAAGGTTTGCAAGTGCGCCGGGGATCTTGGGTGCAAAGAAGTGGACGCCCCCCTTGAGTGGCTTAGGTCGGTATTTCTGCGAAGCACGGACCAAGGCTTCGCCAACCGAAGTCATACGGCGTGGATAGTCGTCTGAAACATCGTCCGAGAACATGCCTGCTTTGCGAGCTTCGCCAAGCACGGCATCGAAGCGTTTATCAGCTGGTAAATTCTTCAGCGATTCAAGCGAAACGCCAAAGTCGAGACCCGTGAAGTGCGAAGCAAAGTCGGCGACGGTGACCAAGAAGCTTGAATCATCGTCGATGTCGATGCCGTCGTAGACTGATGGTAAAGGTGTATCAAACAGAGCAAGCAAGGCAACTTCCTCGCCTTGTGATTCGAGCTCTTCCGCCACGGCGAAGCCAGTCACCCCGCCCGTCGACCAACCTGCCAAATAGTAAGGTCCCTTGGGTTGGCGTGATCGAATCGCTGCGACATAGTCGGTAACCAGCTCATACATTTTGCTGTGCGGAGGCGCCGCACTGTCCAACCCGCGTGGTCGGAAAGCGACCAGTGGCCGATTGGTCTTCAGTTGCTTTTGCAGTTCGCGATAGCAAAGGGCATCGCCACCCAAGGCGGGCATAAAGAAGAGTGGATCTTCTGCACCGTCCGACCCTGCTCGAAGCGTGACCAATGAACCCCACTCTTCCGCTTCCGATCCGTCGCCAGAGGAAGTGAGCACATCGCTGGTTACTTCGGCAAGCGAATGGATGCTTGGACCTTCGAGCAGCTTCGCCATAGGAAGCGTAAAGTCAAGCTTTGCTTCCAAGTTGTTTTTCAACTCAAGTGACATGAGCGAATCGAGGCCAAGTGCCGAGAGCGGCTGTTCGACATCCAGTTGCTCGGGGTCAACTGACATGACGCGTGCTAGTTCATCTCGAACGATGATCTCTAGCTCATTGCGACGATCTTCTGCTGAAGCAGCAACTAAACGAGTGCGAAGTGCCGAGTCAACCTTGCTGCCGCCTGAATCGGATTCGACTAGCAAGTCTTCTAGTAACGGAGTTGATCTGCCCATGAGCAGTCGAGACATCGCATCCCAGTGGGCATCGATCACGACCGATTGTACCGGGGAATTGTCAATCGAAAGCATCTGCCCCATCAGGCGGAGTGCTTCATCGGCGCCGAGCAGCCCCATTCCTTTCTGCTGGACAGCTTGTTCGTTGTCGCCGGCTGCCATACCGCCACCAGCAAGTTGGCTTCCGTCAAAGGGGCCCCAGTTAATACTAACCGCTGGCAAATTTTGCGAGCGTCGCCAATGTGCCAGTGCATCAAGAGCAGTGTTGGCAGCGGCATAGTTCGACTGTCCTGGAGAGCCGAGCACAGCAGCGATCGACGAGAAGAGGACAAAGCAATCGAGCTCGCCAACTGGAAGCGACGCGTCAGTAGAAACTTCGTGGAGATTCCAAGCACCAACGGTTTTGGGAAGCATTACCTTCTCAAGCCGTTCTTCGGTCATATCGGCAAGCAGGCCATCGTCCAGTACCCCAGCAGCATGGATGATACCACGAAGCTTGGGGAACTCACTCGGTAATGATTTGATTGCTGACTGTAGCGAATCAAGATCGGTGACATCCCCTTGTAAGGCGACGACAGGTGTTCCTTGACTACTGAGTTCCTCTAACTCAGCTTGGGTTGCTTCATCTGGAGCCCGACGAGAAAGAAGTGCAACGCCCCCTGCCCCATTGTCGACCAGCCAACTAGCCAAGCGGCGACCTAGCGCTCCAAGACCGCCCGTAACGAGGTATCCCCCATCTGCGTGCAAGATGCTGGCTTGTGTTTCTTGTTTCGTTTCGTCTCCCCGAACACCAACAACCACTTTGCCAATGTTCTTTCGTTGCGACATGTATCGGAAAGAGGCTGCTGTCTCTTCGACGGCAAACTTTGTCAGCGCGAGAGGCTTGTAGCTGCCTGATTCAAAGAGCTCCATGACTTCTGCAAAAAGTGTTCGCACATAGTCAGGGCGTTCACGCAGTACGCGATCAAGGTCAATTGCAAAGTACGAAAGGTTGTCCTGGAATGGCAGCAGACCGATTTTGCGATCTTGATAGATGTCGATCTTGCCAATCTCAAGGAAACGCCCATAGGCACGAAGCAAACCAAGGCTGGCGGGAATTGCTTCGCCCGGTAATGAGTTGAGAACAACATCAATCCCTTCACGCCCAGTCGCTTCACGGATTTCTTCAACAAAGTCGAGTGTCCGCGAGTTCATCACATGTTTTACGCCAAGAGAGCGAAGCAATTCACGCTTCTCGTCGCTACCAGCAGTCGTAAAGACTTCAGCCCCAAGATGCTGAGCGATTTGAATCGCAGCGAGTCCAACACCACCCGCACCGGCGTGGATCAGAACTCGTTCTCCTGGTTGAAGGTGGGCAAGCCGCACGAGAGCGTGGTGTGCCGTAAGGAAGGTGATCGGAATCGTACATGCTTCGTCATGCGAAATATGATCTGGCTTGGGGACTAAAGCGTAGCCAGTTGTTGTCGTATGCGAACCAAACGCGTATGGAGCAACGCCCATCGCTGAATCGCCTACCTTGAGGTGCTCAACACCAGGGCCGACCGCCGTGACGACGCCCGAGGCTTCGATACCAAGCGGTACAATCGTATCTTTGATTCCTGGGTACAAGCCAAGTGCTTTAAGTACGTCACTGAAGTTCAAACCGGCTGAGTGGACTTCGAGTTCGACTTGCCCTTCCGCAGGTTGAAGACGTTCGATGGGTTCGTAGCGCAAGGCATCGAACGAACCGGGCCTTGGGATCCGAAGCTGGTAAGGTCGGTCGGTTGGAACCGACATGGCAGTCCCAGCTTCATGTTGAATTGTTTCAGCCGTTGTGCTGTCACTCGCAAGGCGTGAAGCGAAGCATTTACCATCTCGCAATGCGAGTTGGTTTTCATCACTACCTCCGGCTGAAGCTGCTAGGAGAGGAAGCAATAGCTCGCTGTTTGTCTCTCCTGAAAGATCGGCCATGCGAATGCCAAGTTCAGGATGCTCCATTTGAGCAACCCGCACCAAACCGATGGTTGCTGCCTGAGCAGGCGAAATGGGGTCGTTGTCCGCGACTGCTTGAGCGGCTCGCGTAACAAACCAACAGCCTGATTTTGTTGATAATCCACGCCGCGCACCCTTTTGTAAGAGCCGCATCGCAGAGCCAACACCCGATCGGAGGGCCTCTTGCCAAACCAACCCATCATTCGCTTTGAGGTCAAGTGAAGCGAAGTGGACAACCCCAGCCAATTGACCTGTTGGGTTTGATAGAACCACACCAAGTAGCTGGTCGTAGTGATCAGCATTGGCTAGATCGATGGTCATCTCGGTTCGAGCAGGGTGACCGTTTCCTTCGATTACCTCAAACCCAAATTCATCACCAGCGCGGACGATCGTGCATGAGGCCCCTTTTGCTTCGACAGCTGAAGTAAAGCGATCGGCTTCTCCGCCTGCGTCGGCAAAGATAAGCCAATTGCCTGTTGGTAGCTCGGCTTTGGAGTCGATTTCAATCGGTTCCCAGTTGGCTCGGTAAAGCCATGCCGTAGGATCGGTCTCTTCTACTTCGCTTGCTCCACCAAGTCGCTGAACACGGACCCCTTGGAAGCTTGCGATGGGTGTCCCATCTTCGAGCGTTAGGTAGGCATTGCCGGAGAAATTTTCTGGGCTCGTTATTTCTGAGTCGGGAGCAGGATCTGTGCGTACTGCGTAAGTAAACAGTGGTGCATCGCTTGGAACTTCACGTAATAACTGAATCGCGTCAACTGAAACCGGGACGTAAGTATAAGGTGAGTAGCTCCCATCGGGTTCGAAAGGAGAGGTACAAGCGAGCGTTTGCATTAAGGCATCGCCCAGGACGGGATGCAATTGATAGCGAGACAGCTCAGCACGCACTTCATCGGTTAGTGTCACCGGCGAAACCGCATCGAAACCCGTCCGGTCGACCCCGTCCATCATTCGGAATGCCGATCCATACTCAAGCCCACGAGCTTGAAAGATCTCATACAACGCATCATGCCGTGGGTTGTCTTCCATACGCGAACGGCAGTCATCAAGATCAGCAGCGTCAGGCGTCTCAATCGAGCTGTTATCAAGGACTAATTGAGCCGAAGCATGTAGCGCCCAACTTGGGTCCGCTTCATTATCGAGCGTACTGTAGACGTCAATTCCTACCCGGCCGTTGGATTCTGGTGCTACGGTCGTCTGCACCCGACGACGAGTCCCTTCAACAAGGAACATCGCTTGTTTGATACTGACATCTTCAACCCGCAGAGGTGCGAATGAATCGTCTGTTTGACGAACAGCTGCGGCGGCGAGAGTTTGTTCGATATAGAACGCGCCAGGCGTTACAACGGAACCTTGAACCTGGTGATCACCTAAGTAGGCAGGCACCGTTGCAGAGATGCCGGTTTCGTAAATCTTGTTAGAGCCAACTAGCGGAAGATCAGCACCCAAAGCAGGTGAGCCAGCGCTGGAGGAAGCGATTGGTTTGCGTGTGGAGTCCGCATCGATTCCTTCGTACCAACACCGATCCAAATCGAACGGGTAGTTTGGAATGAGTAGACGATTCTGCTCACGCCCTTGGTCCATGGCGCGCCAATTGATTGTCCCACCATGGGCGTAATGTGCAGCGGTGCTATCAGCTAGTACCGTGCCATCGTCAAGACCAGGGCGAATCGAAGGGAGCCATTGCACTGCTTCGCGCGAGACGTCTGGTTCACATCGACGTGCCATGCCAAGTAAAACGGGCGAGGGCCCCATCTCGATCCAATGTTCAGCACCAAAGCTGGCAGCCTGGATCACTCCGTCAGCAAACCGAACAGCCCCGCGTAAGTGCTCTCGCCAATAACGTGCCGTTGGAGCGTCCGTAGTAAGCTTGCCGGTTAAGTTCGAAGCGATTGGAATACGTGGGGTTTTGAACTCGATTCCTTCGGCAAACTTTTCGAACTCATCAAGGATCGGATCCATCAGTGGCGAGTGGAATGCGTGCGAGACGACCAGCATCTGGCCTTTTGCTCCTCCACTTTCCAATTGGGCGAAGACTTCTTCAACCGCTTCTGCTTTACCAGAAAGAACGGTATTTGAAGGACCGTTAACCGCAGCGATAGAGAGTTCGTTCTCACGCCCAGCAATCGCTTCTGCTACTTTCTCTTCAGGTAAGAAGAGGACCGCCATTTTTCCATGGCCAGGAGCCGAGTGCATCAATCGCGCCCGTTCAGCAACGAGTCGTGCTCCTTCTTCAAGCGTAAAGACACCAGCAGTTACACAGGCGGCATACTCTCCGATACTGTGTCCAAGCAGCACATCCGGCTTCGCACCACGTGACTTCCACAAAGCGGCGAGTGCCGATTCAACAGCAAACAGAGCAGGTTGTGTGTAACGTGTTTCGTTGACACGAGTGTCATCCGGACCACCTCCGTAGAGGATATCAACAAGACGATCTTCCAAAACCTCAGCCAAGGCTTTGTCGCAACGATCAATCGTTTGACGGAAGACTGGTTCGGTATCGTAAAGACCGCGCCCCATGCCTGCCGACTGAGAACCTTGGCCTGTGAAAAGCCAAACCGACTTAGCGTTGCTTAGGCCGCTCGCCTTGCCACGGGAAACTCCCTTGGGACTTTCTCCCGATGCGACGGCACGCAATCGTTCGACGAGTTCCCCATTTGTTGAGGCGGTAATGGCAACCCGATGGTTGAAGTCAGTTCGACCAACATTGGCGTTGTGAGCTAAGTCGGAAAGCGATGATTCCGTGTGAGTTTCAATCCAATCTGCGAGCTGGGCAGCTTGTTCTTCGATGCGATCAGGTGTCTTGGCAGCCAATTTGATCACTTGGCAGGAGCGTTCGGTTGGCTGAGTTGCGGGAGCTTTGACTGGAGCTTCACCAACCAGCAAGTGGGTGTTAGTACCACCGAAGCCAAACGAACTAACTCCAGCAATGCGTGGTCGTGTACTCCGCTCCCATGGAATCGACTCACGCGGAATATCAATTCGAGAACCGTCCAATTGAATATGGGGGTTCAGCGACTGTAGGTGAAGTTGCGGTGGGATGACGCCATGCTTCATGAGCAAAAGCGTCTTGATCAGGCCTGCAACGCCGCTGACGGTTTCTGTATGACCAATGTTGGCTTTAACACTTGTGACCCGGACCGGTGGAAGTGATTCGCCATTGCTGGCATTCGAAGCAGTGAAGACTTCCGAAAGAGCCTGCATTTCAATCGGATCACCTAGCGGAGTGCTGGTGCCATGCGCTTCGATGTAATCAATATCCGCTGACGTTATGCCTGCTTGCTTGTGAGCAGAGCGTAGACAAGCTTTTTGACGTTCGCCGTTAGGGGCACTGATGCCTGACGTACGACCATCTTGGTTTGCGGCGGTTGCAAGGAGCAAACCAACAATTGGATCACCATCACGCTCTGCATCGCTAAGGCGTTTCAAATAAACCAGCCCGCAACCTTCACCGCGAACATAACCGTTCGCACCGGCATCGAAGGGGCGACAACGTCCTTCAGGTGAAAGCATTTGTGCTTTGCTAAAGGCAATCGTTGTCTCGGGCGTTAGGATCGCATTCACGCCACCGGCCAAGGCGCTGCTACACTCACCGCGACGAAGACTTTCAACGGCAAGGTGAACCGCGAGCGAACTGCTGCTGCAGGCGGTATCGACCGAAAGGCTTGGTCCGCGTAGGTCGAAGACATAGGAAACTCGGTTGGCGGCAATCGAGAGCGCGTTTCCGGTTCCCATGTGGGCGTCAATGCGTTGGTAAAAGTCATCCAGACGGCTGGGGATTTTCGCGTAGTCAGCCCCCCCGATGCCAACAAAGACCCCGGTGTCAGAACCAGCTAGTTGATCTGCCGGTGTGCCACTGTTTTCGAGTGTCTCCCAAGCGACTTCGAGAAGGATCCTTTGTTGTGGATCCATTCTAGCTGCTTCGCGAGGCGTCACACCAAAGAAGGTTGGGTCAAACTCATCAATACCATCGAGGAAACCGCCGCGGCGTGTGATTGTCTTACCAGCCTCGGGTGTTGGGCTATAGAATTCATCAACCGGCCACCGATTTTCGGGGACTTCGACGATTCCCTCAACACCCTCGCGGATCATCTCCCAATAGGCAGCAAGGTTCTTTGCGCCGGCAAATCGGGCTGACATCCCAACAACAGCGATTGGTTCTGCTTGGGCAGATTTCGAAACGGGTGAGCTTGCAACTTTCGAAGTAGAAGAGTTTGACGCGTTTTTCGCGGCAAGTCGTTTCTCTAGCAGCGCACGTTGGGCTGGAGAGAGCTTAGAAAGTCGATCGGATAGGTCTGCCATAGTTGATGCAAATGCGATAGGCGAAACAGGTATTTAGTTTGCACGAAATTGAAATTGATCGTGCGTGTGTCAAGAAATGATCTCGACGCTTTGCCATCCATTGCTTTCAACCGAGTTGCCAACAGCTTCCAGCACGGCAACACATTGAGCTCCATCCTTAAAATCAGGAGCGACCGCTTTCCCATTAGCAATCGCTGAGCAGAAATCATAAACCCCATGAACAAAGCCATGCTCATATCCAAGCATGTGTCCTGGTGGCCACCAAGCTGCAACGTAAGGGTGTTCTGATTCGGTGGCTAAGATCTTTCGGAAGCCTTGGCGACCGCTTGGATCTTCCGTGCTGAAATAGTGAAGTTCGTTTGGTTCTTCTAGCTTCCAGTAGACCGAACCTTTACTCCCGCTGATCTCGATATAGTTGTAGTTCTTGCGTCCAGGCGCCATACGAGTTGCTTCGAAGGTTCCCATTGCCCCACTAGCAAACCGGGCTAGGAAAATTGCCGCGTCATCGACGGTGACTTGCCCCATACCCGAACCGTCTGCTTCAGGCCGCTCGGTGATGAAAGTCTTCATGTCGCCAACAACGTCGGTAATTTCGTCGCTGGTGAGGAAGCGTGCCAGATCAATCAGGTGAGCGTTCAAGTCACCATGAGCACCGGTGCCGGCAATCGATTTGTGCATCCGCCAGCTCATTGGGAACTGAGGATCAACGAGCCAGTCTTGAAGATAAACCGCACGGACGTGTCGAACTTCACCGATCTCGCCCGCAGCAATCATCTGCTGAGCAAGCGAGACTGCCGGCATTCGGCGGTAGTTGAAGTTGACCATATGGCACACACCCGCTTCGCGCACTGCGGCGAGCATTTGTTTGGCTTCTTCAACCGAATTGGCGAGTGGCTTTTCACAAAGCACATGTTTGCCTGCTTTGGCTGCTGCGATTGAAATTGGTGCGTGAGTGTCACCTGGGGTACCAACATCAATGATGCCAACTTCTGGATTAGCAATGACCACTTCCCAATCGGTTGACGCGTTCTGCCAACCAAATTGTTCTGCGAAAGCTTTCGTGGAAGTTTCACTTCTGCCACAGACCGTATGCATTTCCGGTTCAACAGGCATATCAAAAAACTTGCCTACCTTAAGCCATGCATTCGAGTGGGCACGACCCATGAAGCGGGTCCCAATCATTCCAACGTTGATCGAATCGGCCATGGGGTTTCTGTAAGGTAATGGTTCGAAAAATTCGATGAGTGTTCTATTTGAACTTCGATATTCAATCTCATGGATTGCATTACTCGTTGGCGAGACTTTCGCGCCAAGCTGCCCAGTCTACCATAGTGACGCCTCAAATGGGAGATGCTCGTGCGCGACGTTAGGGAGCATTCCTCTTCCGATTCGGGTTAGAATAACTCTTGCAAATAAGCGATTTGTTAACTATCCATGCGCCTATGAGGTAGGTCCGAATGGCCTCCGCAAACATTGCCGATGATGCCGGTAGGGCAAAGCCCGCTGGCGCCAACCGCCTCGTAGCACTTGATGTAATGCGCGGAGCGACCATCGTTGCAATGATCTTGGTAAACAATCCAGGCGATTGGGGATCACTTTATTGGCCTGTTGCTCACGCCGCTTGGCATGGCTGGACGCCGACCGATCTGATCTTTCCATTCTTTCTGTTTATGGTTGGCGTTTCGATGGCGTACTCGTTTCGAAAGTACACCACCGGCGACCAGAAGTTTAACCGGGCTTTGGGTTATCGTATTGTCCGCCGAGTCATCACTCTCTTGTTGCTTGGCTTGTTGCTCAATACCTCGGGAAGGATTTTTAATTTTGCTTTAGGCAACAGCGCTGAATGGAATCTCGATACTTTGCGCTGGCCCGGCGTCTTGCAGCGTATAGCGATTTGTTATGGTGTCGCTTCGATTATCGTGTTGACCATGAGTCGGACTTGGCAGCTTGTGCTAATGCTTGTGATCCTTGTTGGCTATTGGATCACTCTAGCCAACTTGCCTGCCGAGGTTCTTGCAACGGAACGACTGGATCGTGATTCTAACGTTGTTAGGCAAGTTGATATTGCTCTGATTGGCAAACAGCATATGTGGACTCGCGCCACTTCTCAGCCAACCGACCCGGAAGGATTGCTAAGTACTTTGCCAGCCATCGTGACAGTTTTGCTCGGTTATCGTGTTGGACAGTCTTTGGCAGGTCGCAGCATTACGGCAAAACAATGTTTGGGCTTAATCTTGATAGGCTCGATTCTGTTTTTGGCTGCTTGGGCTTTATCGCTTGAGAATCCGACAGGTGTATCTATGCCAATTAACAAAGCGTTGTGGACGTCAACCTTTGTCTTGCTAACGGCAGGTCTGGGCATGATCACGTTGGCAAGCTGCTTACTGCTCTTTGACGTGTGGGGCAAACAGAACAAAACCTGTAGTCGTGTTGCCATTGCTTTTCAGATGGTTGGTGTGAATGCCATTTTTGTCTTTGTAGCCTCGGGGCTGGTTGCGCGCCTGATGACCATACTTAAGGTGGGAGATTTGACCCTCAAGAATTGGATCTATCAGAATGGTATTATTCCCGCTTGCTCGACGGTAGGTTTGCAAGATCCTCGGTCGAATTCACTCGTCTATGCCATCACCTTAGTCGCGGCTTGGTGGTTGATTCTCCTGGTGATGTGGCGCCGAGGCTGGTCAATTAGGGTCTAATTGATCAGTTCAACAAGCAGGCATTGGGGATGGCTTTTTTTGGTTATTTGCTAAGCTATTGGCAGTCCCGATAGGGTGCTCGTCAACTTCCACGTAGCAGTAGCGCTATGCGACTTGAAAAAATCCTTCTAGACATTCCGCCGACAACGTTACCAACCAAGGTTCGGGATCTGCTGGATGATGCGGATGATCGTGTCGAACGATTTCACTTTGAGCATCGAGAGAAGCCGATTCCTGCATTTGTCGCTTGCGACTTCGTAGCGGCTTATCATGCACTCCGACAAATAACGGAATTGAACCTGTCAGCGGGTGGGCGTTTTTGTGAATGGGGTAGCGGAATTGGTAGCGTTACCTGCTTATCTGCTCTTCTTGGCTATGATGCAATCGGCATTGAAATTGAACCTGACTTGGTTGAAACGGCCATCGCTCTTGCTGACGATCACTCGATTGAAGCAGAGTTTGTGCGTGGCAGTTTTGTCCCGCAGGGTGGTGAAGAATGCCTTGATGCCCATGCCTATGATCTTGATCGAGAAGTAACCTGGCTACGATCGGACGGAGCTGACGCCTACGAAGAGCTTGGCCTTGATGCTGATGATTTTGATTTAATCTTTGCATACCCGTGGCCCGGGGAAGAAGCGGTCATCTACGATCTGTTTGCTGAGTTTGCTGGCGTAGGGGCGTTGTTGTTGACCCATCATGGTGAAGAAGGTCTTCAGCTACAAAGAAAAGTGCACTAACTGTTAACGGTTTGCATCTAATCGATCCCACCATTACGAACGTTCTCCTATTGAAAATCACCTCGAAGAGCCTGCTTTGTCGCTATGGGATATCGTTCGCTAAGACAATGTGTTGAAGACCTGCAGCGGCATGGGCATTTGCGTCAAATCGATGCGCCAGTTGATGCCTACCTAGAGGCAGCCGCTATCCACCGTCGCGTATGCGAAGCAGGTGGGCCCGCGCTGTTGTTCACCAACGTCACGGGCTGCAAGTTTCCGATGGTGAGCAACTTGTTCGGGACACTTGAACGGTCCCAGTTCATGTTTCGTGACACCTATCGAGCGGTTCAAAAACTGATCGATCTCAAAGTCGACCCAACAAGAGCCCTTAAATCGCCGCTCAGTTATGCGGCTGCCCCCCTTTCGGCAATTCGGATGTTGCCAAAACAAGTTCGCTCGGGGCCCATTGTTGAGAACCAAACCACTCTTTCCGAACTGCCAAATTTGGTTAGCTGGCCACGTGATGGTGGACCCTTCGTCACTTTGCCCCAAGTCTATACTGAAGACCCTCAAGCCCCCGGGTTGATGAAAAGTAATCTTGGCATGTATCGGATCCAGATCGCTGGCAACGAGTATGCGAAGAATTCTGAAGTCGGGCTGCATTATCAATTGCATCGATCAATTGGAGTGCACCAAGCTGCCGCTATGCGTGCTGGTAAGCCATTCCGCGTAAACATTTTCATAGGTGGCACGCCGGCAATGAATCTCGCCGCTGTTATGCCCTTGCCTGAAGGAATGAGCGAACTAACTTTTGCCGGTGCCTTAGGCGGACGACGCATTCGCATGGTTCGTCGAAATGATAGTTTGCCCGTTTATGCTGACGCGGATTTTGCAATATGCGGAACAGTGATCCCTTCGGACCAAACGAATTCTTCTCCTCTGATGAAACCAGAGGGACCCTTTGGCGATCACCTTGGTTACTATTCTTTGCAGCATCCATTCCCGGTATTGAAAGTTGATAACGTTTATCACCGGCCCGATCCAATTTGGGCATTCACCGTCGTCGGTCGGCCACCGCAAGAGGACACTCGCTTTGGTGAGCTGATCCATGACCTTACTGGGCCAGTGATTCCAAGCGTGTTGCCTGGTGTAAAGGGTGTTAACGCCGTGGACGCCGCGGGCGTGCATCCTTTGCTGCTAGCTATTGGCAGTGAGCGATACATGCCGTTCCTTGATGAGCCTAGGCCGCAAGAGATTTTAACACAGGCCAACGCCATACTTGGCCAAGGTCAGCTTTCGCTTGCTAAGTTCCTGTGGATTGCTGATGTTGGTTGCTGGCAGGATGAAGCAACCGCCTTGCATGATCTACACGACATCAAGCCATTCTTCGAACAAATGCTACGCCGTGTTGATTGGCGGCGTGATTTGCATTTTATGACGGAAACGACAATCGATACGCTCGACTATTCGGGCGACCGACTCAATGCTGGCTCGAAGCTTGTCGTCGCCGCCGCAGGACCAGCCAAATTCGACCTAGCTAAGGAGCTGCCAGGCGATGTTGGAACCTTGCCTGATGGTTTCAGCAACCCCAAGGTTGCTATGCCAGGAGTTGTTGCAATAGGTGGTCCTCAACTACCAAAGCCAACTTTTGATTACGATGCCGTCCGGCGCGGTGAACTGTCTGGAGAGCAGGTGGAAACGCAATCGCTGGGTGATGCTTTGTCAGGAGCATCAGAGGACTTGCAACGTTTCTGCAAGCAGCTGCCATTGGATCATCCACTTTGTCAATTCCGACTGATTCTGGTCGTTGATGATTCTGAATTTCTTGCAACACCCAATGGGCCAAACGGCATAAACAACTTCCTTTGGGCGACCTTCACGAGGGCAAATCCATCGGCAGATGTCGCTGGAGTTAGTCCCTTCGTAGATCGAAAGCACTGGGGCTGCCGAGGTCCACTGGTGATCGACGCCCGAATCAAGCCACACCACGCCCCGATTTTAGAAGAAGATCCAGAAGTGACTGCCAAGGTCGAAGCGATGGCAGCAAGTGGCGGACCGCTAGAAGGTTTGTTTTAGGCTTCTACACAGCTTCTTAATGAACGCGATCTACAATTCGGCACCATGAGATCTCTACCATTCTGTTGTCTACTCTTTCTAGCGGTTTCCTTCCTCGTCGGGTGCGCTGATGAAAAGCCTGCTCCGACTGCTAAGGCGAATAAGGGAAATAATCGGTTCGAAGTATTTGGTGACAAACCCAAGTCGCTTCCCAAAGAAAAGTCAGCCAAGTCTAAACCAATTGATAAGGAAGCGGCGACTAAAGAAGAGCCCGAATCGCTCACGTTTGTTGACTCCGATTGGCCTCGGATGTTTGGTCCTACAAACGATAGCCATTCTCCTGAACGCATCGTATGTAATCATTGGCCAACAAGTGGTCCAAGAGAAATTTGGCGAAACGAAGTTGGTATCGGCTACTCGACGCCAATTATCTCTGACGGACGAGTGATCGTTCTACATCGGGTTGAAGATGAAGAACTAGTTGAGTGCTTCGATTTGGAAAGCGGCGCTTCACTTTGGCAGCACCTATATCCAACCACCTACGTTTGCGAGTTCGAATACAGCAGCGGCCCATACAGTACCCCTGCTGTGCAAGATGGATTGGTCTACACATTTGGAGCTCAGTGGCAAGCACGCTGCTTGAACTTGGAGGATGGCTCGGTCGTATGGGAGCGTGATCTTTCGGAAGATTATCCGCTTGAGGAAGGACTCTTCGGTTTCGGAGCAAGCCCGTATCTTGATGATGAGCGAATCGTTATCAACCTTGGCTCCTCCGAAGCTGGTGTTATTGCGCTCGATTTGAAGACTGGTGAAACGCTCTGGACAGCCACCAATCACCGCGCAGGGTACGCAACTCCTCGCTTGGGGCACCCTCATGGCAAGCCAACTTTGTTTGTGGTTACCTATGAAGGGATTGTCGCGCTCGATCCTGTTGATGGGACTGAGCATTGGTTTGAGAGCTTTTTTCCGAAGGCGCCCGCATCAGTGAATGCGACATCACCCATTACGTGGGACAACCGCGTTTTGATGGTTACGGGTCCCGGTCCTGGCGCTTTGTGCGTCGCATGCCAGCCTGATGGAAGTCATGCCATCGCATGGAGAAATCGCCGTTTGTTAGATAGCCAATTCAATCCGTTAATGAAAGTGGGCAAGCACGTTTTCGGTTTCATGTCGAGCCGAAACGACTCAGCGGCACTTCGTTGCGTCAATATCAAGAGTAGCAAAGAAGTTTGGAGCTATAAGTCAGATCTTGAACGTGGTACTGGTATCATCGCCGACGACCGCTTGCTCCTGTGGGGTGAGCATGGGCACCTTGCCGTGATGGAAATTGATTTTGAAGAACCTAAGCTTGTCTGGTTTTCTGAAGAGCCTTTGCTTGAGTCTCCCTGTTATTCGGCGCCTGCTTTAAGTAGAGGGTTGCTCGTTTTGCGAAACGAAGGGACACTGATCTGTCTCGACACACGACCAGCTGACGCCGAATCCGATTCAGAATAATTATGCCAACCCCACCTGGCGATCCATCGCAATCGATCAATTCCCTGCTAGCACCACGGTTCTTGTTTCAGGTATCCGTCCCGATTCGTCGGTTTGATCCGATTTGGTCTCCTAAAGGGGTCGTGCTTGATGAATCGTATCGCCTGCCCGACTTGGCAGCGCTCGATCAGCAAACCGATTCGTCGGAGCGTCGATTTGCTGATGTTCGGATGGCCTGGGCAGCGCACGGCATTGCGATGAATGTCATCGTGAAAGAAAAATCGAAGGCACTCTGGTGCCACGATTCACGGCTAGACGAAAGTGATGGATTGCAAGTTTGGGTTGATACCCGAGCAACTCATAATTTGCATCGGGCTACAAAATTCTGCGCCCGCTACGCCTTTGCTCCACGTGGTGCAGGGAAAGGGAACGTGAATCCGGTTGCGGATCAATTGCTGATTACCCGTGCTCGTGAAAACGCTCGGCCTGTTCGTCCACGTGAATTGCAGGTGTTGTCTAAGGTGACTGACAAGGGCTATGCGATGGCTTGCTTTATGCCCGCAGTAGCTTTGACTGGCTACGATCCATCACAGTACAGAAGCCTTGGGTTCAATTACTCAGTGATTGATCGAGAGCTAGGAATCCAGACTTTCAGCTCAGGCCCAGGCATGCCATACGACGAAGACCCGAGCTGCTGGGCAACCTTAGAGCTTGTCGACGATTAATAAAATGAGAAAAAACGGGACACCTCGTGTGAGGCATCCCGTTATCGCATCGTTTTTTGGAATAAGTAGAAAGCTAGTTGGACTCTTCGGTAGGCTCTTCCTCCATGTCCTCGTCTTCGGTGGACTCAGCTTCCATAGCCTCGTCTTCTGCCGGTTCTTCTTTTTCCATTGTTTCGGTCGCTTCAGGTTCGGACGTCGTCGACTCTTCTTGGGTCTCAGCCGTACAACCTGCGAAGCAAACGATAGCTGCTAGAGATAAACAGGTAAAAAATAATCTCATGAATAAGTACTCCCAATGGATAGTGAGACCCCACAAGTGGGATCTATAAAGTAGTGAAGGCCATTAGGGATAAATCAGGCGGCTCCCCAATATCCATCTGTTTGCCAACGAAGACAAACTAACAAAGTACAAGCAGTTCGCTATAAGGCTCAAATGCTTGGTGAAAAAGAGTTGCTTAGTGAAAAGTAGACGGTTATGCCATTATTTACACATTAATTGCGGACAGCAATTATTGTGATCTCGAATTTAGCGTGAGCGTCTTGTCCAAAGGTGCCAATCATTGCCGGTTTGTTCAGCTTTTATCTTATCAAATAGATTTAAATTGACAATTCGCTCGAACCCAATCCCGGAAACAGGAGTTGGTGCATTTCCACCAATTAACTTGGGGGCAATAAACGCGTGGACTTCGTCAATCTGATCTTGGTCAAGTAATCTACCGAGCAGCTTCGAGCCTCCTTCGACCAAAACATTGGTCATCCGGCGTCTGCCTAATTCGACTAGTAAGTCGTCAATGTAATTGGAGCGAGGATCATAACGCCAGACATCTACGCCCATGTCGCGGTGTTGCTGGGCAACGGATTCGGGATAGTTCGTGCAAACGGCTAGCATGACAGGCCCAGCCGCTTCATCGCTGGCGGATTCAAAGAGCTTACATTCAACTGGCAACGGACGGTGATCGCCCATCACGATGCGCGTTGCAAGACGTTGTCCCGGGGGACGTGCATTGAGCATCGGATCATCGGCTAGCAAGGTCCCACCGCCAACAAGAACACCATCAACACGGCCACGGAGTTGGTGCACCCATTCGCGTGATGCCTCACCACTGATCCATTTGCTATCGCCCGTGTGGGTCGCAATTTTGCCGTCAAGTGACATAGCCCATTTGGCAATAATCCATGGGCGCTTCTTCAGCATAAGCTTAGTGAACGGTGCGATTAATATGGCTGCTTCCTCTTCTTCCACCCCTACTTCGCAACGGATGCCTGCGGCTTCAAGCAGGGCAATCCCATTTCCGTTGACTTCCGGGTTGGGGTCCTGGCATGCGATGACACATTCGGCAATGTCTGCTTTGATGAGTGCTTCGGCACAAGGACCGGTCTTGCCAGTATGAGAACAAGGCTCAAGCGTTACGTAGGCGGTTGCACCCTTGGCATTATCTGCCGCCGATTTAAGGGCATTTATCTCAGCATGGGCTTCGCCGTAGCGCTCGTGAAATCCTTCACCAACGACCACGCCTTGATTCATAAGTACACACCCAACCATTGGATTAGGCTCAACGTGGCCTTCTCCTTGCCTTGCAAGTTGGATTGCTCGGCGCATTGGTTCAGAATGAGAGGAAGTAGCCATCTTTAGCCGGGAGTCCAGATCTTCTTGTCACCGCCTGCTCCCGAGTCGTCGCCCGGTGTCCAGATTTTGGAACTCCCCTCCGCTGCCGAAGGAGCTGCAACTGCTTCCGGGCTGGCTGGCATTGCTGCAGGGGGCATTGAGCCAGCTGGCGCTGCTCCCGCTTGTGGAATTGCGCCTAAGGAATAGAGAAGCTGATACAACTGTTCGGCAACGCCAGGTTCATTGAGGTGTTCATTGCGAATATGTTGAACGAGTTGATTCGCTTCTTCACTTTGACCATGAAGAACGCAAAGCTCAAGTTCTAGGATATCCCAAGTCGCGTTACTCTTGCCCGCATCGTCAGCCTCTTGTTTTGCTTTGGCAATCCATTTCATGGACACTTCTAGATCGCGTTCTAGCGAGATCAGTCGATAATAAAGTTCGTCTCGAGGGATTCGCTCCGACAGCGAATCACGATCGATGGCCACTTTTGCTAGCGACTGAAGCACTTCGTTGGCACCTGCCATCGTAGCACGCTCATAGAGCTGAACGATTTGATCATCGGATAACTGATCGACAGTAATTCGATATGCCCGTGCCAGGGGAATCAGATCAATTTCCACTTCTTGTGGATTAATGTCGTTAGGCTGATCGACTCCTAAGAGCGTGCGAAGCTCTGAGAAGATCTCGGCATCAACACCTGCGGCCGATTGTTGCAAGATTAGCAGAGTCGCTGCAAGAAGCCGCTTCAATTCTGGTTTCTCTGCAGCTTCCTTTGGCGTGATGCCACCCAATGATGGCCGTGGTGTAACAGGCCATTTTTCTAACAATACCCTCGACCGTTCTGCCTTAAGTAGTTCGAGGCGTCGGCTCGGGAGCGTATCGACCGGGAAGTGCCAACGGGTGTTTAGTGCGGCATCCGTTGCAGCCGATTCGCCGGTAATGGTCTCCTCACCAGCAGAACCAAGTGCGCTGCCACTGATCTCGGTTAGTACCGCTTTTGCCTTCTCTAGTGATCCGTCTTCAGGTTGAGTACCACGCTCGGCAACTAGCTCAAGCCTTTCTTCACGGTCTGTTTGACGGCCGTAGTAAGAAATAAAGCCAAGCATTTCAGGGATTTGCTCTGGCTGGATATCGACTCCACTTTCTGGCAGTGGCTTATCAAGTAGCAACCAAGTTTGGCGAGGCGGCGGGCCATCAATCGCTGCTAGCTCGGTGGCATCCAACTGATGAGCAACCGTTCTTTTGTCACGCGTCAGTTGATCAATCAGTGATTCTTCATCTGACACGCCATATTCGGCACGCACGACTTTTGTCGTTTCACTGCTATCATTCTTATCAAGTAGCTGAGCGATAGCTTCTGCTTCGATGGCGTCGTCGGTCGATTTTGGATTCTCGAATGAGAGTTCAGCGAAACGACGCAGTCCAGCGATAAATTCGTCGATCTTACCAAGCCAACCATTAACGATTCCGCAGTTGAAAGCGAGCGCTGGTTCATCCGGATATTGTTCGCATAGATCGGCTAGCTGTTCAGCAGCACGATTCCATTGGCCTCGGCTGGCTAAGATCTGGGCGTGATCATGCTGGGTCTCTGCAGCATGCCCAAGTTCAAGTTCACGCAGATAGGCGTGGTCTCGAAGCAAAAGAGGTAAGCCAGCTGATTGGTTTAGCCGCATCAGCAGTTCCATGGCACGCGAATCTTCTTTGCCACTGATACCTTGGTAGAGCCAAAGGTGTGCCCGAGCGGCTATTAGGTTGCCTTCGATAAGCAGAGCTTGTCCAACCGAACCGATTGCTTGCAGCACACGGGGTGGCATTTCATCTTCGAGCAATTCCAGCGCTTGCTGTAGTGCTAAAGCGCCTGCTTTCCCCCCCTGCTGGGTTGCTATCAAAATCGCTCGTTGCGCATAACCTGATGAATTCTGTGGTTCCAGTTCAATCAGTTTATCAACGGTGTCTTGTGCAGCATCAAAGTCTTCCATCGTGAGTTCGATGGTGGACTTCATTTCCAGCAAAGGACCTGGCCTGTCAGACTTCGCTAGCATTTTATCAAGGTGCGAAAGTGCCGCCCGTGGTTGATCTCCCTCGAGCATGCGATGCACTTTCTCAAGGTCGTGCACCAAGTCGGGACAACAGAATTTCAGTTTTTTATTGCTGCCGCAAGGACAGGGGGAGTAGGGGTCGAGAGCCATGCTTACTGCCTTTTCGAGGCATTGTTTAGGTGTATTAAGTGGGTCGATAAGTGCTAGCAACCCTGGATCGGCAATTGTTCGTGGCTGGTTTACCACACCCGCATTCTAACGCCTTGCAGGCAGGGCTCCACCGCCAAATAGGCTGTTCAGGTCATACTGCCGAACGAATGACACCTGTTAAAGCTTGCGGGTTGTAGCTGTTCTGTCAATTTTGTCGGTAATTCCTGTATTGCGGATCGTTTGGTGCCGATGAGAACCTTGGCGAATGTTATGTCGCCATCCGCTAGGGGGGAGCTGTTTCAGGTGCCTGACGAAGGATCTGAGTAGAACAAGACCGCTCCGCAGCGTGAAGACAGAAGAGCTCGGAGGAGAATCAACCGTGGCCAAATCGCTCAAATCTATGATAAATCGTTTCGTTGCATCCTGCCTGGGATTGGGAATGGTTGCTGCCTCTTTGGCAACAGCCCAAGATATTCCAGCGCCTGCACCACCAAAATCAGTTCTCTATTCAACCGAGAATCATGTTGGCGACGAATCGATAACTCAGGAGATGATTCCTGAGGATGCGATCATTGAGGGTCCCAAATATCAAACGATTACATCCGCCATCACGGATGAACTAACTCTTCATACGGACATGCAACCACTGCTTGAAAGCACGGGAACTTGGTTCCGTCGTGGCTTGTGGTATATGGATATCGATGCCGTTGTCTTGACCCGAACTTGGGATAGCGATGGCCGACGGTTGATGTTTGATTCATCTATTAATGATGAACGGCTTTTAACCCGAGATCGAAAGCTTGGAGAAAGCAGTCCTGATGCTGATGGCTCTGCACGAATAGCACTTGGCCGCTTTCTATTTAGAGATACCAAGAATCGCGATCATACAGCTGAGATGGTTGTTTTGGGAGGAGCTGAATGGGTTGACCAAGGTAGTATTGAAGCTAGTGTCTTTCCACTTTTGGTACCAAACGAACTAACCGGAGGAGTGTTTCCAAATACACTTCCTTCTTTCAATCTAGCTAATGAATCAAGTTATTCCTACAGTAGCCATTTCAATAGCTTTGAATGGAACTATAACGTAACGCAGCGAATGCGTAAGGACCAAATGGAGTTGACCCCTTCGGGTACTTGGGTTCGCAAGGCTTCGCCCGGCTGGACTCAAAGTTATCTTGCTGGCCTCCGTTACTTTGAATTGCAAGAAGACTTCGATTGGCTTGCTAGCGACATTGTATCCATCGGTGCAGGGGTGTCTGGTGAGATGAATGTTCGCACGAGCAACAATCTCTTTGGTGTCCAGTTTGGTCATGGGTTGACCTACGAAACGGATCGTTGGAATGTTTCGCTCTTCTCGAAACATGGAATGTACGTTAACGATGCTCGTTCGACGCACGACCTGACGTTTGCAAACAGTCCCAACGGCACCGCCGACAATTTTTCAAACGAGGGACATGAGAACTCGTTGAATTATCTCTTACAAGCGGGAGTGACTGGACGTTACCACATACGACCAAACATCTCGCTGCGTGTTGGCTATGAGTTGATGTATCTAACGGGATTAGCCTTGGCACCCAACGAAATCTCCTTTGATGGAACTCAAGCCCTTGCCGGAACCACTGGTGATGTTTTCTATCGTGGGTTCACCTTTGGATCGGAATTCTTTTGGTAGGCCGATGAGTCAGCTGAACTCAGCGAATGTGATCGACCTTTGCCATGACCCATGCTAAGTAATAATGACTAGTGACCGCTATAATGCCGAGCCTTCTATTGCTACGTCACGTAGTCAAGAGCCAAGCATGGGCGATCAGAGCCGTTTGTTTCTTCAAACAGCATTGCTTGGGCAAACGGTTGGCTTCTGGCTCTTGCTCGTTGTTGTCTTCGTTCTTTCGATGACACCAATTGCGATTCCTAAGATCATTGCTTCGCTAAAGTTGGATAATCAAGAATGGCTGCCGATCCGAGCAGCTTCAGATAATGCCATCCTCTCAGGGATGGCCTCTTCCGAGCCGTTTTTTCTGATCGGATGGGATGATACTTCTTCCGCTGCGAAGGAACGAGTTGATCTCCTACAGCAAAAACTTGAAACGTCCAATGCTTCGCTTGCATGGCCTTGGTATCCTAGGACGATCGATCTTTCAACCGAATCATCCCAAGCTACCAGCGTTCTTGCCGTCACCTTATCTCCCAAGTTGATTGATTCAGCAGAGGGAGTTCGTGCAGCTATAGATAAAGCTAAACTGATCGCGACTCAACAGTGTGGTGTTGCCCTTGAGCGGCTTCATCTAGGTGGACCGGTGGTTGAGAATCTTGCTGTCGCAGATCAAGCGGCAAGAATCATTGGTTGGTTAGTTCCTATGTCAATGCTTGCTTGTTTTGGTTTGTATTACTTGCTGACTAACCAAGCTCGCCTCACTTTGCTTCTAGCTATGATTGCTAGTATCGCGTCGCTAATTACTTTTTCATTGGTTTATTATGCAAAGCTTGCTGATTGGGCGCTTCTGGGGCAGTCGGAAGTATGGCTTAGCCAGGCAGATACCTTTTTGCTGATGCTACCTGCTTTAGTCTTTAGCCTTACCTATGCTACGGGTACACAGCTTATTGAAAGCTATCGAGCAAACCAAATAACGACTGACAATATGCCAGCACCGTGGAATATGCTCAAGCAGACTTGGAAAGCGAACTTACTAATCGCATTCGTTAGCGCGATCGTTCTACTTTCGTTGCTTGTGAGTGGGCTGGTTCCTGTTCAGCGCGTTTCAATCTATCTTTCCGTTGGTATTCTCGTCGGTACTGCATTGCTGTTGTCGCTGCTGCCAATGTCACTTGATGCCCTGGCAAAACTAGGGTTGTCTCCCAAAAAGCCACAGCATGAAGTCGATCCCTGGTTAAACGCGCAGCTGGATTGGGGTTTTGATCGCTACCGTGAAGCACTGATTGTTGGTTTGTTGCTTATGCTGGTTGCCGGTATGAGTTTCCCTTTTGCCACGAATCGAAGCTTCGAATCTTTTAGTCTCTTATCGCAATCAAATCGTGTTGCTGAGGACCAAGCTTGGTTTATGCAAACCGCCAACGTGGTGCCGACCTTATATGCCAAACAACACGATGCGATGCAACGGGAAGCAGTAAGAACGCAACCGTTGGCCCTTACGGTAGCCCTGCTTGGAACTGCCTGTTTGCTAATCGCTAGAACACGAAGCGAGCAGTTAGTGGTTGCCCTGATAGCCCCAACTCTATTCACAATGGTCGTTACTTTGGGGCTAGCCAAGGTCTTGAATCAACCAATGGGTGTTGGGACTATCTTGGCTGTGATGATTGGTGTCTGTTTTACCCTTGGTCAAACATTGCAATTCCGAAATTGGATGCAGGTTGTATCCAATGACGGCATCGACAATTATGATTTGTTGCAACGATCTTGGCTCCGGTCGATACCTGCCAGTACGGTTGCGTCTTGTGTCATGATCGCTGGGGTAAGTCCGTTTTGGTTGACTTCGTTTGGTCCAGCGCATGAATTCAGCGTCGTCACGATAATCTGGTTTCCAACGTCGCTAATTGCAGTAGCAGTTGTTTTTCCGGCTGCTTGGTTATTTGTTCAGCGATTGAGTGCGAACCAAACGGCAAATGCTTCTGAAGAGACGACCATTAAGCTTCTACCGCCGCCTCATTGGTTTGAGCCGACTGAAGAAGCGTCAATTAGCCAAATGGTCGACGAGGAACATAAGCAAGCGCTCGAAGAAATTCTTGCCATCCTACCGACGGGAGATGATTCTTTTGAAGTTGCTACAGACGAAAAATCCGAAGAGAAGCTCGAACTAAAACCGGTAGAAGCACCTGAGACCAATTCTGCTCTGGATACCTCGGACGCCTCCTCATGGCGGACAGAGCAGGAACTTGCTGATTCAGATCATGAATCACTGCGCAAACGTCTCCGTCGATTCCGACGAAGCGCGTAAACCTTCTAATACTGGCTGATCTGAAGGCATAGGGACTTGGCACATCAGTAAGAACGCGGCGATAATTAGAGAATTGCCACTCCTAACTTTCGCATACTGGTCGTCCACGAATGCCTCTGCGTAATCTTTCGCTGATTTTTGCAGCCCTCTGCATTGGGATTCTTTGCGCTGCCCATAATCAGCCAAATCCTTATTCAAGGTACGTCAGCCACGGCTATCAGCTGATCGATGATTACTCACTCTTTGAGCCCGACGATGAAGAACTGTTTGAAGGGGCCATGCAGGGCATGGTCCAGGTACTGAAGCAAAGAGGCGATATTCACTCGGATTATCTCAGGCCGAGCATCGCAAAGCCGTTACGCGATGAGATGCGTCAAGAGTTTGGTGGTGTAGGCATTAGAATCCGAATGGATGAGAAGCCACGCAGGCTAATTATCGCAGAACCACCCATTCCAGGGACGCCTGCTTATCGTGCAAAGCTTCGTAAGGGAGACATCATCGAGCAGATTGATCGAACTCCAATTTTGCCACAAGAGCCGCTCGACAAGATTTTGTCACGTATGCGTGGAAAACCAGGTTCGTCTTTGGTTCTTACAATCAATCGAGAAGGGCGTGAAACCCCTTTCGATGTAGAACTGGTTCGCGAAATTATCAAGCTCCCCTCATTGATTGGTGATCGGCGTAAAAGCGATGGTGAGTGGGAATTCCGTTTGCTATCGAACCCTAAGATAGCCCATCTTAGGCTGATTTCATTCGGCAATCATTCCGTTGAAGAGATCGACAATGCCTGTCGTGATCTTATCAGCCAAGGTGTTCGAGGGGTCGTACTTGATATGAGGAACAACCCAGGCGGTTCATTGGATGCGGCTGTTCTATTGTCAGATCTATTTTTACCTACGGATTCACCAATTGTTTCTATCCGTGGTAGAGATCAGCAGACCATACAGGAATACTCGGCGACTTCATCGGATGAGTTCGAAGGGCTTGATATGGTTGTCCTCGTGGATCGGAACTCTGCAAGTGCCAGTGAAATTGTTGCTGCTGCTCTGCAAGATAATGGCCGTGCGGCTGTTGTAGGCGAACGTTCTTATGGAAAAGGAACCGTCCAACAGTTAATACCGATTCAATCGGGCAAAGGAACTTTGAAGTTAACTTCTGCCAGTTACTGGCGACCGAGCGGAGTGAATATTCACCGCGCTCCGAACACACTCGAAACAGAAGCTTGGGGCGTGATGCCAGATGTGGGGAATGAAGTCCCCTTAAGCGAAGAAGAACAAATTAAATGGTTCGAATGGCGCCAACAACGGGACCTCGTGCCCGAAAATGAGGTCGATTCCGAGAATGAATCTGAAAGTAAAAAACTAGAACCAGCAATAGAAACCGATGCCGCACTTGCTCGGGCGGTTGAGCTGCTTGAAAAATAGATCACTTTCACTCAGCAGCCGAATTGCAAAGCTTGGTAGTATGATTGAAAGAACTACTACAAACCGTAACTGAAGGTTGTAGCCGAGTTCGTGCTAGCACCCTCAGCGATTATTATTTGGGACCCAATACCCCTATATTTCTAGGGCAATGGTGCTCTCTAAGCAGTTCTTGCAAATATCTAATTCCGTTTTGGCACGCCGGGTGCATTAAGTCATAGCGGTCAGCCAAAGTGGCCCGCACCACTTGGCTGCTCGCCTTTGCCGGCGACCAGGTCCTTGCTCAAAGCCACCCCCAGCTCGGCTTGAGCGATCGTTCCCCGGACAGCACTTATCGAAACATCTCATCCATTCGGAAGTTAAGGAAAAAGACCATGGTCACCACTACTGAAATTCGCTGTGTTGTTGTTGTCGCTACGCCCGAAAACGAAGACATGAACAATCGACTACCCGCACAATATCGTTTGCCCACTGAAGAACCAAAGACCAAGCCACGCTTTCGTCCAAGCGACTTGGTTCCCTGGGCGGACCCACATATTCGTTCCTTAGTTGAACAACTTCAAGAAGAAGTCCGTACCGAAAAGCAACAGCGGCTTGAGCAAAGGACTCTTCTATCTCAGAACGAATCGGAGGTATTTCCTCCAGCGGCGGAATCGATTGTTGACGATCTCTTCAGCGAAGATTGGTTTAGCAGCAACTAATCATTCAGTTTATCAACCACTAGCCGTCGCACCTCGGCTGCTAAGAAGAAAGAACCGGCTACGACGATTACTCCGGCTGGATCGGTCTCACGGACCGCATGGCACCACGCATCTTCCGGCGTCTGATAGCAATCGATTTCTAACTTCTTCTTGTTGAGGTGCTCGGCAACAAACCCCGCCAGTGCTTTTGGTTCCCGCGCACGGGGGTTTTCTACAAAGCGTGTCACGACGACGCGGTCAAATGATGGCAACAAGGCGTCCAATACCCCGGACGCTTCCTTATCTTCAGCCATCGCAAGCAGAAGGGTTCTTGTTGAAGCACTCGGTGCTAACTCAGGCAACGCATCAACAAGTGCCTGTGCCGAAGCGGCGTTATGAGCCCCGTCAATAACTGTCACCGGCGTCGTATTGAAACATTCCAATCGTGCTGGGAGTTTCGCTTTAGATAATCCTTCAAGCATCGCACCCTGCGAAACTTCCCAGCCTTTGGATTGAAGACATTCAATCGTTGCCAATGCGACAGCCCCATTACGAGCTTGGGCATTCCCTGGCAATGCAAATTGAATTGGCCCTATCTTAGGTCCGTCTGATTGGCTGCTTGAATAGAACCAGCCCTTCGATTCTGAAGAGAGGTAAAAATCTTTCTCAATCCGATAGTAGGGAGAATCATTTTGCAGAGCAGCTTTACGGATGACAGCTTCTGGCTCGTCAGAATTCACCCCACTAATAAGCGGTATTTTGGGCTTAACGATTCCTGCCTTCTCCGCAGCAATCTCGCCGAGTGTATTGCCGAGCTGTTTCATGTGGTCAAAGCTGATGCTTGTGATTACTGAAACCAATGGCTGGCAAACATTGGTCGAGTCGAGGCGCCCTCCGAGCCCAACTTCCAGCACGACAAGATCAACTTCTTGTTTATGGAAATAGAGAAAGGCAATCGCAGTGGAGAGATCAAAAAACGTCGGGCCACCCAGCCCCGATGACTCCGAGTCCATCGCTTCGGCAATCGGCTTCAATTGCTCGATTAGCTCAGCCAGTTCTTCTGGCGAGCATGGTATACCGTCAATTTGGAAACGTTCGGTAAAGGATTCCAGGTGCGGAGAGCTATAAACGCCAACGCGATGATTGGCCTCCTGCATGATGCTGGCGATCATGGTGCCCGTTGAACCTTTTCCCTTCGTCCCAGCGATATGCACTATCGCTAATTGATCTTGGGGATTGCCAAGGCGGCGTAATAGCTCGCGCATGCGGTCGAGCTTCATGCCGTGTTCAGAGTAGGGGATTGGCGTGCTTTGTTCGTAATTGATTCGACCAAAGAGCCAATCGATGGCGCGTTGGTAAGCTTCGCTCATTAGAAGTCCAGCGACCGAGAGCCTTCATCTTCGGTGGGGTCAACCTCGGGTTGCGAGTCTTCTTCGGTTGACTCTTCAACAGCATCGTCCATAGGACGTTCTTCCCCTTCAGGACCAGCGGTTGTGCCGCTCTCCTGTTGAATTTCACGCCATGGCTTTCCGTCCCGATAGCTATTAAGTTCTGCTTCGAGCTGTCCGTCGTAGGCATCTTCATCGCCCTGCTCTTTTGCTTTTGCGACTGCCTTTTCAGCCCACTTGATTGCTTCTTCAAAGTTGCCCGATTCGGCATAGGCCGAGGCCAGTGTGCTAAGAATATGCGCTTCTTCAAAGTTCGTTGCTTCGCACGCTTTGGTGGCAAGCTCGACGGCTAACTCACCGTCACGGACTTCTGAATCGGGCGAGGTTGCCAATGCCCAGGCGTAGTTGTTCAAAATGCCAGTGTCGTCGGTTCCCAGCTCTATGGCGGTTGCGAAATCTTGTACCGCACCAACGTGGTCACCCGTGGTGAGTCGCATATCGCCGCGGAATTTCAAAGCGACAACATTTTCAGGATCAAGATCTAGCACCACACTGAGCGAATCAATCGCATCCTGGGTCATTCCTAGATCAATATAATAAGCAGCCAATTGGAGGTTGATTTCCAGGTTGTTAGGGGCCGCTTTGGCAAGCTCTTGCATAATCTTGAGAGCTTCATCTTCACGATCAAGGGTCGAAAGGACACGAGCTCGCATAACATGAGTTCGTACCAAAGTAGGACGGATTCGTAACGCCTTTTCGATGTCACCCAAGGCTTGAGTCCGGAGTTCCATCGCTTGGCCAGTCCGCTCAAGTGCGGATTCTTGTGCCGCTGAGTCTTCGACCTCTTCCGCGATTTCTTCACTAGAAGGTTGCTCAAGACCGTTGGCTTTAGCAAGCAGTAGTTCAGCTCGAACTAGTAGCGAAGCAAGATTCATGGGAGCAATTTCCAATGCTCGGTCAAGCTGTTCAATCGCATCATCAACGCGACCCAGCTTGTTGTAGAGCTCGCCTCGATATTGGTAGGGAGCAACCGAGTCGGGAGCCAATTCGGTCGCCTTGTTAAAGGCTTCGAGGGCTTCTTCGCCCTTCTCTTGCATCAAGAGAGCTAACGCTTTGATTTCATAGGCTTTGCCATTCTCAGGCGCTTTCTCAATCACTTGATCCAAGTCGGCAATGCACTTCTCAAAATTCTTGTCCGCTTGGTGTGCTTGGGCGCGAAGGATGAGATACTCCACTTTTTCCGTATCAAGCTCAACCGCTTTGGTGAAGTCATCCAGCCGACGTTGTGAATCACGTTGCGCTGCACCACGTAATGCGAAGGCTTGGGCTAAACTATCAATAGGGATTGATTGCAGCTGGGCGTCATCTTTGGCTTTCTCAGCATATTGGATTACCTTTGTCAGAGCTCGACGTGCTTCGCCTTGGTTGCCACCCGCCAACGACTGAAGCCTGCCCATTAGCATCCAAGCTTCGAATTGATTCTCATCAAGGCTAACTGCCCTTTGCAGGTCAGTTAGGGCGAACATGCGGAGTTGTAGAATCCGATTCATTTGATTCGGATTGGGCTGAGGTTGTTTCAAAACAGCACCTGATAGCGAACTTGCGCGTTGCATCAGACTTGAAACGAGTATCTGTTCAGCGAAGCTCGTGTTATCAGCATCGAGCCCTTCTTCCAAGGCGGAATCAACAAGGTCAATTACTTCGTTGAGATCCTTAATACTTTGGGCGTTGATTTTCTTGTCGATCGCTTCGTCCAGGTAGCTTTGCCCGGGATTGTCGGCGTCGATCTCTTCGAGAGCTTCGTCTGCCTCTGGGTTTTCTACTGGAGCCACAGGATCATCGGCTTCGGTCGCTTCTTCTTCGGTCGCTTGTTCCTCGCTGATGGTTTCTTCATCAGCGGGTGGATCGACAACCTCTGACTCAGCCGCTTCTGAGATTGCCGACTCTTGCCCTTGTGATTTTTCGGCCGCTATGCAGAGGGCCACTGTCGTCAGAGAGCAAAGGCAAATTAACCAAAGATTACGATAAGAAGCTAGCATCAGAATCCTCGAAATTTATACGCATGCAAGATCGATCGACTTGGTTCGATCTTCAGCAGGTGAATCTAGTGAGTATTGGTTGGGTACGCTTTGTTCCATTATTAGCATTCTTCCGTGTGGCGGCTACGCCACCATCGGTTATCACTGGGAAACGAGCAGAGAAGCAGGTCGTGGTGAATCGGGCTGTCAGGCCCTAGGTCACACGGCGTCAGTCGCCTAGAATTGCCGTACCGGCAGCTCGATTGTCAGTATAGCTGAAGTCTTGCCCCTTTCGACACATTCCCTCCCACAACGCAATCGGACCATGGAAGCTGGCATCGTTGGCCTACCAAATGTAGGTAAAAGCACCCTGTTTAACGCCCTCACCTCGGCTGGCATTGCAAGCGAGAACTACCCCTTCTGTACGATTGAACCGAACGTAGGTGCGGTATCAGTCCCGGACGGTCGGCTGGACATTATCACGAAATTCATCCCGCCGCAGAAAGTTATCCCCGCAATATTGCAGCTGGTTGACATTGCGGGAATCGTCCGTGGTGCAAGCGAAGGAGAAGGTCTGGGTAATAAGTTTCTATCGCACATTCGCAGTGTTGATGCCATCCTACATGTGGTGCGCTGTTTCGATGACGCTGACATCACGCACGTCGACGGAGATGTCGATCCGATTCGTGATATCGAAACCATCGATACCGAGTTGATGCTTGCCGACCTGCAGTCGGTTGAAAGCATGCTACAGAAAGCGAAAAAGAATGCTCGGACGGGCGACAAAGAGGCGAAACAACGCGTTGAAGTTCTCGAAGCGTGCTATGCCCTACTTGCCGAAGGCAAGCCGGTTCGAAGTCTTTCCTATGACGATCCAGCTCTAGCAAAGATCCTCAGCGAACTTCAATTGCTAACCGCAAAGCGAGTTCTTTACGTCGCCAATGTTGAAGAAGATGATTTAGAAGGGAAGAGTGAACTTGTCACGCGCGTTCGTGATCGTGCCAAAGAAGAAGGTGGAGAAGTTGTTGTTGTCTGTGCTCGTTTAGAATCTGAACTAGCAGAACTTGAAGAAGAAGATCAG
The DNA here is from genome assembly GCA_965263145.1 of Botrimarina sp. GTDB lineage: Bacteria > Planctomycetota > Planctomycetia > Pirellulales > Lacipirellulaceae > CAYGQU01. The sequence goes on along the minus strand of OZ253585.1, from coordinate 2,402,092 downwards.
AAGGAGATGCTTGAAAGCGTCGGCCTTGAAGAGCCCGCACTGGCGGTTTTGGCTCGCGGGGCCTACAAGCTTCTTGGCTTGCAAAGTTACTTTACTGCCGGTGAGAAAGAAGTCCGTGCTTGGACTGTCCCGATTGGAGCAACCGCCCCGCAAGCAGCTGGTGTTATTCATACCGATTTTGAACGAGGATTCATTCGTGCGGAAATCTACTCAGTTAATGACCTAGTAGAACTCGAATCAGAAAAAGCGATCCGCGATGCCGGCAAGATGCGAGTTGAAGGTAAGACCTACGAAATGCAAGATGGCGACGTCTGTCACTTTTTGTTCAACGTCTAGGCTGGGATCTGGAAAACGCCATGGCTTACTTTTGGCTCTTTGTTGGCGTAGTCGCTTGTGCTTCTTCCGTGATCTGGATCAAGCTCTGCTCGATTGACCCGATTCAACTGACAGGACTTCGTCTAATTCTTGCGACAGCGATCCTATCTCCCTTTGCGATTCACGATTGGCGAAAGCACCGTGACGATCTCAATTGGAGTCACCTACGCGATGCTGCGATCCCAGGAGTTGTCTTGGTTGCCCATTTCATCACCTGGATCATGGGTGCCCGAATGACCTTGGCAGCCAATGGTTCTCTGTTGGTAAATCTTTCGCCAATTGTTACGCCCTTCTTGCTCTTTCTAATCGTGGGTGAGCGAGTTAATCGCAAAGAGATTCTAGCAACCCTTTTTGCTTTTCTCGGATTGGTCATACTCTTCGTTTCTGACTATCAATTGATGCCTGAGCATCTAGCAGGGGATGCGATGTGTTTAACATCAATGCTGCTGGCAGCCCTTTATTTGACGTTAGGACGCAAGTTTCGGCATCACCCAACCAACTGGCTCTATGTAGTCCCCATGTTTGGATCAGCTGGTTTGATTGCAATTGCAATCTCTTTGCTCTTTACTGATTGGAGTACTTTGCAATGGAAGACCGAATACAAATGGATTGCTGCCATCGTGCTGATTCCAACCATCCTGGGGCATTCCTCGGTGATGTACGCCATGCGGCATATCCGTGGTCAGATCGTTACCATCTTGAACATGACTCAGTTTATTTTGGCAGCTGCGCTAGCGTGGGTATTCCTGAGTGAAACCCCTAGCACGGCATTCTTTCCCGCCGCATTCTTCTTGATGGTTGCAGGCGTCCTGGCAACCTGGCCAAGCTCTTCAGATAAGATCGTTGAACAACAACAGCAAGAGATCGTTGAAGAAGAAATCTTGGCTGAATGATCATCGGCTATACTCTTTGCGAAGACGATCTATCTGAGGTGACAATTGTTCAATAGGGCAACCCTGATGTTCAGCGATAAGCTCCTTCCAGCGAGATGCCTTTCTTTTAGTGATTTGGATTCGATAGAGTGTTCGGTTCTTGATTGCCTTGGCCAAATCAAACGGCCGGCTCGCTTTGAAGACCAGTAGCATTCTGTCATTGAAGGCAAATAGGAAATCGTATTCTTCGAATGAAATAAACTTACTGCCGTAGGCAATCCCTCGGGTATAAATCGATAGCCGAAGTCTGAGGGCTAGATACACAGTCAGGGTAAGGATTGCGAAGAAGAAAGAGATTGGTAATCGAAAGAGCCCACTTGTAGCGCATCCAATTACCATAGCTGTCGGAGTGAGAATGGCCGTTGACAGGACACCAAAAGTGAGCCATGGGTAAGCTTGATCTAGACATTGCCCAACCTCTCGACTTGATCGATATATCATTTGAAGAATGATCAATACGACCAAGATGAGAGTCGCTGCAAAGCACATCATCCCAAAGGGACCGAGTTGATAACTGATAAGATCATGATTAGTCATCAGCCCCAATAGATAAGCAACGGGGGCAGCCGCGGTCATCAGCAGTAGAAGCGTCCGAATGCTGAACTGATGCATGGGTACTACCACAGGTTCAAAAGCAGCCATTGGGTGGGGGTGGTCCCAGTTTAGGGCTGAGAAGCCATCTTGATAGCCAAAATCGCTTCAAACAACACCTTGTTTCCAGCCGATAAGATAGTTAAGATCACCTATGTGCAATTGAGATTCGTTCTCAATGCTGGCATGCCTTGTACGAGTTATCTACCGGCCATTAGAAACATGATTGCAAGAAACCGAGAAAACGACAGTCTTTCCATGGATCAGGCTGAGGCACGCACGGTTTATCGTGTAGCTAGAATTGATGACCAACACACCGACGCCAATCGCTTGAAATCACTTGGCTTCTGCGAAGGTTGCGAGGTAGAAATTCTCCGTAAAGGACAAGCTTGGGTAGTTCGTGTCTTAGGTTCGCGTATTGGGTTGTCGAATCAGCTAGCAAGCGCGATTCAACTGGTTCCTGCTGCTTAGTCAACTATCACTTCGCACATTGAATGTTATTGAGTTCTGCCAGTTGTGAGTGACAGTAAACTTCAGATTGAACTTCCTCAGGTTGATCTGACCCAGCAAGCAGGCATCTCGCAAATCGCCCTGGTTGGAAATCCCAATGCGGGCAAGACTTCTCTCTTCAATCGCCTAACCGGCATGCGCGCCCATACGGCGAACTTTGCTGGAACCACCGTCGAGCATCGCCACGGTATGTTGCAAGGCCCTGCGTGCGGTTCGGTTCAGGTAGTAGATTTGCCTGGACTCTATAGCCTTACTCCCACAACGCCTGAAGAAGAAGTTGCCACGGCGGTTCTGCGTGGTGAACGTGACGGGGTTGATCGTCCTGATGCATTGATCGTTGTAGTAGATGCTACCAATCTCGAACGGAACTTACCGCTCGCGCTCGAGGCGCTTGAGCTAGGGATACCTTCGATCGTTGCACTCAACATGTTTGATCTGGCGGATCGTTTAGGTTTGAAGATCGATGTGGAGAAACTAACCGAGCGTCTGGGTTGCCCCGTGGTGAACGTTTCAGCACGCAGTGGTGAAGGAATCCCTGAACTCATTGAATCGATCCGAACTGTCGCAGCAGAGCAATTGCTTCCGCAGCTCGACGAAGCTGCCTCGGCTTGTGCTAGTTGCAGTGGCTGTAGCTACGCTTCGCGATTTGATTGGGCTAAATCGGTACGTGAAGATTCACTTTCGGGTGACCTTCAAGCACCAAGCCGAGTGACTGACGCTTTGGATTCGGTACTGACACATCCCGTAGGCGGATTGTTGGTCTTTGCCTTGATAATGTATGGCACACTTATGGCGATCTTCCAGTTCGCTTCGTTGCCAATGGATCTGATTGACGGATTGTTCGGCTGGGCTGGTGACACGGTTGGCCAGTTTCTACCGGACGGAGATCTGAAGAGCTTGATCGTTGACGGCATTATCGGCGGTGTCGGCGGTTTGCTTATCTTCTTGCCTCAAATCTGTTTGCTTTTCTTCCTGTTGGCTTTGCTGGAAGGCTCAGGCTATTTGGCGAGAGCTTCCCTCGTGATGGATCGCTTGATGCGGAGCGTTGGTTTGCCAGGGCAAGCCTTTGTGCCAATGCTATCGGCACACGCCTGTGCAATCCCAGCCATCATGGCGACACGAGTTATCAATAACCGAAGAGATCGACTCGCTGCGATCTTAGTTGCCCCGCTTCTAAGCTGCACGGCACGCTTGCAAGTCTACGTAATGGTGGTTGGCTTATTGTTTCCCGGTGATGCAAGAGCTGCCTCTTTGGTATTTGCAGGCTCGTATCTCTTGGGGATTGTAGCAGCCTTGGGCGCGGCATTCGTCTTGAAGAAGACAATCTTGCCTGGTGAAAGCCGGGCATTAGTTATTGAGCTGCCAAACTATCGTCTTCCTTCGCTTAAGGGAGCACTACTGGAAGTTCTTAGCCAAGCCTGGATGTTTATAAAGACAGCAGGTACAACAATCTTGGTGATTTCAATTGTCTTATGGTTCCTGGCGACCTATCCAAAGACAGAGCTTGCCGATTTGCCTAAGGTGACCCAAACGGAGCTTGCCCAGCTAGACGAAGAAGCGGCAGAGGTTGAGCTTACGAGGTTGCAACTTGAACGTTCGTTTGCAGGACGGCTTGGACGAACGATTGAACCCGTATTCAAACCACTTGGATTTGATTGGAAGATCTCCGTGGGCGTGATTAGCTCGTTTGCTGCTCGTGAAGTTGTCGTTTCGACTCTTTCAATTCTCTACGGACTGGGCGAAGAGGGGGATGAAACCTCTTTGATGGCGGCTTTGGAAAGTGCAACCGATTCAGCAGGGATGCCGGTATTTACAACGGCAACTTGTCTGAGCCTGCTGGTATTTTACGTCCTTGCCATGCAGTGTTTGCCTACCCAGGCGGTAACCAAAAGCGAAACCGGCACGTGGCGCTGGCCCATCTTCCAGCTGGTCTATATGAGCGTGTTGGCTTATGTCTCTGCACTGATCGTTTACCAAGTTGCTTCGGCCATGGGTGGCTAGACACCGTCCCTCTGTGGGTACGGTTGGCGCGATTCTAAGGCCTGACGGGTTACGGTTTTCTGCAAAGAGTCTTCTGCTACTTACCGATCGGTAACCTATGTTTGCGTAACGGTTCTCTCGAAATCTCTTCGTAAGAATCTCCTTTTCCCAGGCCTGTTGCCTACCTCGCACACACAACCATAAGTAGCAGACGAATGTCAAAGAACGAGTCCTTGCTGTCGGATTGGAAGACGGATGACTTTGAAACCCTCGAACGGGGTGTCTTGGTTGCAAACCATCAGCTAGCGGAAACAGGTCTGTTTACCGATGATGCCTTGGCTGAGATATTCGATTCTCATCCAGCCGAGCATCTCAGTGTCAACACGATGGGAAAGACGACTGAGAAATTTGATTGGCGTGAAGGAGATCGCAACGGTGTCCCTGGTGATGAATTGGTTCAAATGGTCCGTGAAGGGCACATTTGGATCAACTGCCGCCGGATGCTTGATTGTCAGCCAGCCCATGCTGAGGTAATCAACCAACTTTTCTCCGAGCTAGAAGAAGGAGCATCCCACTTCAAGGCTCAAGATCGCACAGCTAACTTGCTAATCAGCTCTCCTAAAGCTTGGGTCCCCTATCACGTTGATATGCCGGTGAACATGCTTTGGCACATCCGTGGCGAAAAGCGAGTCTGGGTTTATCCACACTTCGATAAGCGTTTCGCTTCACCTTTGGTGCTGGAGAAAGTTTGCTCAGGCGAATGGTCCGAAGACGTTCCTTACGATTCTGATTGGGACCGATACGCTTTGGTCTACGATGCGAAGCCAGGCCAGCTGATCACCTGGCCACAGCTTGCACCGCACCGCGTTGAGAACCTTTCTGGTTTGAACGTTTCGCTTTCAACCGAGCATAAGAATCCACTTGCGCGACGACGCTTGAACGTTCACTCGTGCAATCACGTACTTCGAAATCGCTTTGGCTTTGCTTGTAACAGCATCGAAGCAGAAGGACTTACTGCTCACGCCAAGCAATTTATTGCTCGTGTAGACCGATATCTTGGCAAGTTCTTCGGCCAAGAGAAAGAGCAGTGGGTATATCCTAAGACCTTTGAACTTGATCCTTCCTCGCCTGACGGATTCCGTCTCTATGAGGGAGAAGAAGGTATCGGCGCAGGCCGTCACGAAGAAGTAGCTGTTTAGTTTCGCACTTCCGCTCAAGGATGTATTCCATGCAACTACAGCTAATCGATAATCTTCCGTCACTAAGAGAGATCGAAGAGGAGTGGAACCAGCTTCCACTCCCTTCGCCGCTGCAATCGCCTGCGTGGCTCATCAGTTGGTGGGAAGCCTACGGCGAGTCCGATGCGCAGTTGCAGCTGTCTGTCTTGGCTGTTTGGGATGAAGACCGACTCGCAGGCATTGCCCCCTTCTACGTGAAGAGTCATTCCTATCTAGGAAAGACTCTGCGTTGGCTTGGCGATGGCCGAGCTTCGACCGATCACTCAACGATTCTTGTGGCATCCGCCGAAGAGGAACCAGCGGTGGTGACTGCTGTTGCGAATTGGATCGTTGAAGGAGCAACCAAGCGGTGGCATCGGTTGCGGTTCGAGGCGATCGACCGAGGAGACCGTGCTAGTGAAGAGCTTTTCCGACTGCTTGAGGAGGCAAATCTCGATACGGAATGGATCAATGACGTCGGATCTTTCCCTGCGCCATTAGCAGAAGATTGGGAGAGTTATCTTGGTTCACTGTCAAAGAACCGTCGAAAGAAGTTCCGTCGTTGGGTACGCGATTGGTTTGAAACGGGGCGGGCTACGGTCGAAGTCGTTACGACAGAAGAACAACGAATGGCCATGTGGTCACTACTTGTGAAACTCCACAATGAACGTCGCGAAGGGATGGGTGAAGAGGGGGTTTTTGCTTGTGAGAAATTCAATCAATTCCATCAGTTGGCGAGCGCAAAGCTATTGGCAGACGGGAAGCTCTATATGGCATTGCTCCGTTTGGATGGCGAACCGGTTGCTATCGAATATGCACCTCAGGATGACCGTACGATATATGCCTACCAAGGTGGCATTAGCAGTGTAGGCTTAGAAAAGGATGCGGGTCATTTATCGATGATTGCCATGGCTAAGCATGCTATTGAGTCTGGCCGAACGTGCTTCGATTTGCTCCGTGGTGATGAACCTTACAAATCAAGTTGGCGAGCTGAGCACTTGCCGGCTCGTACGCTTCACGTCAGACCAAAAACGGTGGCCGGCAAACTCGAACGCTTTGTTGGAACTACCTACCGCAGCTTGCGGGATGCAAAGCAGCAACTCGTTTCAAACGAAGCGACTCACTAAGACTTATATTGCTGTAAGATAGTGTGAGGGTCAACACTGCCTAATCCGAGCGAGGTGTCTGCATCAGCTTCGCCTGCTGCAATAGTTCGACCCAGGGCGGTGATCTGCTTGAAGTAACGGTTTGAAGGCCGTTTGCCGGTTAGTTTTTGACGTAGCTTTTGACAAGCCAAATCGCCGGCAGCGCGAACGACTTCATCCTGGCTTCGAGCAGCGTACATGGCGGTCGTGAGAATAGTAATCAAATCCTGACAACGACCGCTCAACTCAGCCATACGACACTGTCGATCTGCCAATTTGAGCTGGAACTTTTGCATGGCTGAATCGATTTCTAGAGCCATCTTAGGAAGTTCTCGGCAAGCATATTCGGCATGGACTTGCAAGGTCTTAGGCATGTCTGGCAGTGTTGGCATCGATCCACCAAGCAGCTGACGACCGCTTCGCCAACGGACGTAAGGACCAGCCACACCCGCAAGGATCAGGGCGTGCTTGGGATTCAGTGGATTCGGCTTCTGGATGCCTGCAGCTGCCAACGCTTTGCCAACAGGCTCGAAGTAACGTTTGCCGTGATCTTTCACCAGCGACTTAAAGAACGCCATGCCAAGCATCTCGCCTTCTCCTTCGTAGATACAAGGAGCAAGATAATCGTGCACGTTATCCCCAAACGGATGCCCTTCAAGGAAGGAACGTCCGCCGTGGGTCTTCATAAAGAGTTCAATAGCAGCCGTCTTGAGAGCCTCGGAGCCAAAGATCTTAGCGATTATGCATTCCATTTCGCCTCGATAGCCTCGGTCAAGCAAGTCAGCACACCAAGCGACTAAGGCGTCGCAAGCGACAATCAGTCCAGCCATCTCGCCCATGCGGCGTTGGACTAACTCTCGGTTGCCAATCGGTTCGCTGTAAGTAACTCGATACTCGCTCCAAGGAATCATGCCTTTAAGCATCAGGCGCATCGACCCCGAGGCGTTTGCACACAGAGATACTCGACCTAGATTCAGGCCATGGTAGGCAATGGTAAGGCCGTCCCCTTTAATCGGTTCCAGCAAGTTCTCTTTGGGAACACGCAGACCGTTGAAAACAATCCCACGATTGTAGAGATGCCTTAAAGCATAGATTCCATACTTTTTCAGTTGGAACTGTTCGTTCTCTTCTTCAGGTAGATCAACAACTAAGACCGATGGCTTTCCATCAATCAAGCAGACAAGTCCAATTGTTCTGCCAGGAATGACGTTTGATATGAATAACTTTTCGCCATTCACAACGTAATGATCGCCTTCAAGTGTCGCGGTAGTTTTCAAAGCCGTGAGGTCGCTACCCGCACCTGGTTCAGTGAGCGCGAAGGCACTTAGCCGTTTACCCGAAGCAAGCTGTGGTAGGTACTTCGATTTCTGATCGGCATTGCCGAAAGTCTTGACTGGGTCGACAGCGCCAATGCAACCATGGATCGAAGCCAAGCCAGCAATGGTCCCATCAAGCATTGCCATCTGACCAATGAAGTTTGCTACGGACGAGAATTTTGCGCCACTGCCGCCATACTCTTTATCGACCAACAAACCCCAGTAGCCAGCTTCACCAAGTTCGGCAAGGACTTCTTCGCGGACACGGCCTTCTTCGTTCTCAATGGTTCCAGCCTGCTGATGGCGTCGGACCACGTCGAGCGACGCTTGCATTATCTGCTCGACTTCTGCAGATGGCTTGGCCGGTGTGCTTAGGAATTCCTCGATAGGAACTTGTCGTTGCCAGACGGCTCGGTGAGCGGGGCTGTTGACCGTTTGATATTGTGGTGCAAACAGCGATTCGACTTGGTCATCCGCTTTATCGATGGCGCCGGTCCGGCGCGCTTCGTCGTCACTTTTGCCACCCAATTTCAAGGCAGTTTCAGCGAAAGAGACTTCCTGGTCATCGCTCGAAGGAGTAGGAGGAATCGATACAGACATGCGAGGCTCCCTTTCTGAAAAGTGACAAACGTCCAGCGCAAAAGTATGAACGGTTATTCAATTATACGTTGAAATGTCGATTTCCGTTCAGATCAGATTCCTCGTTGTTCGGTAAAATTGAGCCATGAATGAACGAAATAATCGTTAAGAAGGGCACTTTGCCAACCGAAGGGAGAATGAGAGAATACCACTCACCAAACGATTCATTCGCCTTAACCCAACTTGATAGCACGATGCACGACCCACGAATTGATCAACTTGCCAATGTTCTGCTCGACCACAGTTGCCGTATTCAAGAAGGTGAGAACGTTTTGATCGAAGCGATCGATCTTCCCGAATCGCAGCTTGTCTGTGCCTTGGTTGAAGGTGCTATCAAACGAGGTGCCACACCGCTCGTGGAAATGAAGAACATTGCTGTTCAGCGAGCACTCTACATGGGAGCGACCGAAGAGAGCATGAAGCTTTCTGGTCAGCTGGAACGTCACCGAATGGAAAAAGTTCAGGCTTACATCGGCATCCGCGGATCGGCTAATGCGAGTCAGCTTGTTGGCGTGCCGTCTGAGAAGATGGATCTTTACCAAGAGCACTGGCTACGCCATGTCAACGAATATCGTGTTCCAAAAACCAAGTGGGTGGTGCTTCGTTATCCCACGGATTCTTTTGCCCAGGCAGCCGACATGCCGACTCGTGACTTTGAAGACTTTTACTTCAATGTCTGCACGGCTGACTATGCTGCGATGAGCAAGGCACACGAGCCATTGGTTGCACGCATGCAAGCTGCCGACCGTATCCGCATCACCGCACCAGGTACAGATCTTCAATTCTCAATCAAAGACATTCCGGTCATTCCATGTAGTGGCGAGTATAACATCCCCGATGGCGAAGTTTTCACCGCTCCGATACGTGACAGTATTAACGGCACGATTCGCTATAACACCGCCAGCCGTTATCAAGGAACTGTCTTCACAGACATTGAATTCACTTTCAAAGATGGCAAGATCATTGACGCCAAGGCAAACAATACCGAGCGACTGAATCAGATTCTTGATTCGGACGAAGGCGCTCGTTACATCGGCGAATGGGCGATTGGAACCAACAACCGTGTCCGTCGTCCGATGCTTGATACGTTGTTTGATGAAAAGATCGGCGGCAGCTTCCATCTCACCCCGGGGCAAGCTTACGAAGAAGCGGACAACGGCAACCGAAGCCGCATCCACTGGGATATTGTCCTCATACAACGTGAAGATTGCGGCGGCGGAGAGATTTACTTTGATGATGAATTGATCCGCAAGGATGGATTCTTTGTTACAGAGGATTTGAAGCCGCTGAACGAAGGTCTTTGAGATCGCCTGAATCGACATGAGTCAAAACGACTACGATGTGATCGTTGTTGGTGCTGGCGCCGCCGGTTTGATGGCAGCCAAACGTGCTGCTAATCGAGGTCTTACAACGCTTTTGCTTGAGAAGAACCGTAAGGTGGGCGTCAAAATCTTGATGTCAGGCGGCACGCGTTGCAACCTGACGCACGACAACACGCCTGCCGAGATTGCCAAGGCATACGAACAGCTGGTAGGTGGCAAATCGGGTAAGACAAAAGCTCGCTTTTTGCGATCAGCGCTGTCACATCTTACGCCAGAGCAGCTGATTGATCTTTTCCATGCCGAAGGGGTTCAAACCAAGGTCGAAGAGACAGGCAAGATTTTCCCAGTAAGCAACCGTTCGGTCGATGTTCAACAGGCTTTGCTCCGCATGTTCAAAGCATCGGGTGCAATTTTAGCAAAGGAAGAAGCGGTCGTTTCCTTGGTTAAGCAAGAAGAGTGTTTTGTTGTTACCACCAATCAACAAACTTTAATTGCCAAAAAGCTTATCATCACCGTTGGCGGGCGATCCTACCCGGGCTGTGGTACGACTGGCGATGGCTATGCTTGGGCAAAGGCGTTTGGTCACAGCATCGTGCCACCAAGGCCCGCGCTTGTTCCCCTTACCGCGGACATGGAAGCGAGCTGTGCTTGGATGCGACCCTTGCAAGGTTTGACGCTACCTGACGTAAAGATTCAAATTCGCAATGCCAATAAAGAGATCGTTTGTACAAGACGAAGTTCTTTTTTGTTTACCCACTTCGGCATCTCTGGTCCTGTAGCAATGGACGCGAGTCGGTTTGTCACCGAAAGCCCTTCGGCTGGTTGGATAGCGGAGTGTGATTTTTTGCCGCATTTAACAGAGCAGCAGTTTCGGGAAGAGCTGATCGGTAAAGCGGCTGACCATGGCAAACGAGGTATTGTTGGTTTTTTATCCGACAAGCTGCCCCGAAGTTTGGTTGAGGAGTTACTGCAATTAGCAAGCGTCCCCGAAGATCGTCGGCTTGCTGAACTACGAAAGGATGAACGCAGCGCAATCTTGCAGTCAGTCAAAGCCAACCCAGTGTTACTTCGCGGTTCGCTCGGCTTTAAAAAAGCCGAGGTTACTGCAGGTGGTGTTGATCTTTCAGAAATCGATTCCAAAACAATGCAAAGTCGGATTGTGGATGGACTTTACTTTGCAGGCGAGGTGCTTGATCTGGATGGCCCTATTGGCGGTTACAACTTCCAGGCCGCCTTCAGTACCGGCGCGCTGGCTGGAGATTCGGTTTAGTCAATTGATCAAAAATCATCCGCTGCGACATAGGCATCAATCACCGCGCGTTCACCTTCTTTGCCTGGCTTGCTGTTACCGTGCTCCATGCCAATGATTCCTTGATAGCCTTTCTTGTGAAGGTGCTCGAAGAGGAATCGATAGTTGATTTCACCCGTGCCAGGTTCCTTTCGGCCTGGGTTATCACCCACTTGGATGTAACCAACTTCATCCCAAGCGCGGTCTAGATTAGGAGCGAGGTTTCCTTCTTGGATCTGTTGATGATAGATATCGAACAGAATCTTGCAGCTTGGGCTGTTAACAGCACGACAGAGTTCATAGGCCTGAGGAATCTTTGCAAGAAAGAGGCCCGCATGATTGGTCCACCAGTTGAGTGGTTCCATGACCATCACCAAATTATGCGGTTCGAGAATTTCGGCACATTCACGAAGCAAGTCGATGCAGTAAGCCATCTGAAAACCAGGCTCTAGGCGGTTGTTAAAAGCATCGAGGACAATCGTCATCCACTTGGCATTGATCCTTTTCGCAACGTCAATGCTTTCGCGTATATCTTTTAGAACCACTTTACGATCAGCTTTATTATTGCCCGCAAAGGTGATCTTTCCAAAATTGCCATGACAGACAAAGACACCCATCTCGATGCCAAGGTCTTCCATCGCTTTTGCCAAACGTTCTTGCTCGGCAACAGGACGACGCTTTAGGTTGTTATCTTCCCAGGCGGTGAAGCCTTCGTCAGCTGCGAACTTGAGTTGGTCCACTAGATCTTTACCAGCTGACTGGCGGAACATTCCGAAGTGCGGGGCATACTTCAGCTTGAAACGACCTATATTAGAACTCATTGATTGGCTTTCTTCGGTTTCAGCGATAGCAGAAACGGAGCTAGCTCCCATGGCGCCTACTACAGCACTTTGAATAAAATGGCGACGCTTCATCGGTTGCTCCTCAGAGTTGATAGTTGGGTAACGTTATTTAGATTCTCGCACTTCGATAACCGCTTTGGGAAGAGTCGGCGTTGCTAGGGCACGAGTACCGCGACCTTCGGCCATGCGATCCTCTAAGTCTAATTGCAAGTCCTCAAAATCGGCTTCCCAAACACGTTGTTTTACATTATCTGACATTGGCTGTAGCGGCCGAACGACTCTCATGCCTACGCCAAGCGTTTCTGCTTCGGTGAACCACCAAGGGCTCAGCGGAAGGTTGGGATCCGAGAGGGTCCAATCTTCATCAGCCGATTGATGCCTTGCAGCACAGCGTAACTTGTCAGCAGAATCGAACCAGCAGCCTCCTCGGATCGATCTCGGATAAAGTTCCGTTGGCCATTTGGCGACAGGTTCACCTTTCTTCTGAGCTAAGTCAGCAAGCGATTGGTAACCTGCTTCGGAGTAAGCATCGAGAACCCACTCAGCAGCGTTTCCATGCATGTCGTAAAGACCAAACGAGTTAGCTTTCTTGGTACCAACGGCATGAAGTTTCTCATCAGAGTTTTTTTCATACCAAGCGTAGTTGCCAAGCTCATTCGCATCATTTCCAAATGAATAGGCATTTGTTGATCCCGCTCTTGCTGCGTACTCCCATTCGGCTTCGGTTGGAAGGCGATACTCGCGACCCGTAATCCCGCTGAGCCACTTTGTGTATTGCTTCGCAGCATACTGAGTCATCGTTACCGCAGGACTGTCGTCGGCATCACCCGCTTCGTAGGTGAACGAAGGATCGTAAAGCGGTGTGGGGCATGTAAAGGCATCAACTTCGGTACCATCAGCGAGGTGCTTTTCTAATGCCGACCTATCGTTGCCCTTCGTTGCGCGATCCTTTGCGTATCGAAGATCTTCAATCTCCTTCAAAGTCATGTACTGTTTGAAGAATGCTTTGTATTCAGCCCACGTGACTTCGCAGGAAGCGACCCACATTGGTTGAACCTTAACTTTCACCTGGGGCCCTTCGTCGTCGCTTCGCCCTGGTTCGGAAGCTGGGCTTCCCAAAAGAAATTCACCACCAGCTACGGGAGTCATCTGAAACGTGACTTTCGTGCCGGGAATGGTCTCGGTGTAAGGGATCATGAAACCTTGTTCGGTTTCGATACAAGGGACATCGTTAGGTCTCTCCGCTACAATGCCTTTACCAAGCTTGATAGGCGCGATTGCTTCTGTGCTACCTGCTTTTGCAATTACTAGCAGAAGAATTGCTAGCGCACTAATCGACTTCAAGAATTGCAAACTCATGGGTGACTTTCAGCGAGGTTGATTCGGAGAAGTAGCTGGCAAACTAAAGGACGACGGTTTTTCCGGGAACGGGAACAGGATAATCGCCATTTTCATCGGGATTGAAGGGAGGCTCTTGGTCCCAAGATGCCAAATCATGTGGGCCAATCTCCAGGTCAGAATTGTAGGCTTCGTCCCAGGTGATTCGTTTGCCTGAGTAAGTCGCCATTCGACCAAGAATCGTTGTCATGGTCGCCATGGCACCAACTTCCGATTCATTCAATGGCGAGCCAGCATAGATGCTGTCGACCAAATCAGAGAGAGTTTTTACAGAAGGATCTACTTTGGGACCGTCGTAGGAATAAACATCATCGCCAACAGTGACCTTACAAGCACTTCGAAGCCCGGTGATGGCTTTACCTTTGGTTCCATTGAATTCTTCGCCAACTCGGACCCAACAGTCAGGTTGGTGTCGGCATTGGCTCAACATCGTGCTGCCATCGGAGTAGGTGAATTCAACCATGTGGTGATCAAATATTTGACCATGGTCTTTGCCGTTGCGTACCTCACGGCCGCCTTGCCCGTTGGCGGCAACAGGGACCATTCTCTTTGCCCAATTGCTGACATCAATATTATGAATATGCTGCTCAGTGATTTGATCGCCGCAAAGCCAAGTGAAGTAATACCAGTTGTTGATCTGATATTCGAGTTCTGATGGAACTCGCTTGAGAGACCGTTCAAGCTGCGCCCGTGTGCGGACCCAAACGCCTGCGGAATTCCAATAAACGCGTGACAGAAGGACATCACCCATCTTGCCATCATGGATATGGTTCATCGCCGTGATGTATTTCGGATCATGGCGGCGTTGTAGTCCAACTCCCGCGGCAAGATTCTTCTCTTTGGCAACTTTACCGAATTCAATAATACGACGCACGCCGGGCGCATCAACAGCGACTGGCTTCTCCATAAAAACATGCTTGCCAGCTTTGATCGCTTGTTCAAAGTGGAAAGGACGAAAGCCGGGCGGGGTAGTCAGAACGACCAAATCACATTCCGTTTCTAAGACCTTCTTGTAAGCATCCAATCCAACAAACTGTCGATCTGCCGGAACATCGACCTTGCCTTCATGTTTGCGAGTAACTTGACGCAAGCTGCGATTGATGGAAGTCTGAAAAGCATCTCCCATGGCAACGAGTTTAATATCGCGACCAGGAAGGCTTAGCAACTTATCGATCGCACCGGTGCCACGAAGGCCGCAGCCGATGATCGCTATCTTGAGTTGGTCTCCGCCTGATTGAACGTTGACCGGCGTCTCTTGAGCGAGAGCATTTCCTCCCAGAACCCAGCTACCAGCCAGAGCGGTACTTGTGAGTGCGCTGGATTGCTTGATGAATCGACGACGTGAAACCGTGTCGTCCGAATGATTATCGAACCCTTGCCCATGGTCGTTCATGCCAAGATCTCTCAGAGGTTGTTTTGAGGAGTTTTTGTCGCGCTGTTGTGTTCGACACAATCAGTCCAAAGATTATCCCCACCTGAGATTCAATATGCAAGCAAGAATCTAATCACACCATGGTGCAAAATACAATTCACAATATAAATAGATGGTATTTGAATGCCTTTGAATTGGTTGCCTACTCGATAATTCGCGAGACAATACTTAGGGAGTTGAGGCCTCTTTCTCAATCCATTCAAGAACCGGATGGATTTTCCATTTCGTCATGTAGACCAAACCAACGTGTCCACAGGGATAAGTCCATCGCTCAGGTTTTCCAAGCGTGTGATAAAGGGCTATGCCTGTCTTAGCCGGAACTACGCAATCATATTTGGCATGCAGCATTAACGTTGGAACCTTCTGAAGCGACTTAGCTGTCTTCTTTGGATCCAAATGCGTCAACTCCAGCGTTTCATCGACTAGTTTTTTAAGCACTTCCGGATCAGTCACCGGATTGGTTGAAATTTCAGTCTTTCCGTCAACTGTATATCTTTTTGTTTGATTTATGTAGGTATGCTCTTTGAAGAGTGGACTTGTGGCCATGATCTTTGCCACGTTCTCGCCACCGGCGATTAGAATCGCTGCGTCAGGCGGATCGATTCTCGCGGCAACCGCCGGCAGTGATATGGCACCAGCACTTAATCCAACCAGTGCAATCGGTTCTTGAAGAAACTCTGGCTTCTTGTTGCGCAAAAATTGCAGCATCGATTCCACACCATAAGCGCGGTCTGCCAAATGGTTGTCGATCTGTTTTGCAAACTTCGTCGCTCCCTCGTCATGTTCGATGGAGGGGTCATCACTTTCATCAACAATCGAAATAGTTCTTCTGGTGAAGGTACGCTCTCCAACCGTAACAAATAGAACATTCCATCCCGCCTGCTGAATTGATTCGAGGATAGAAATCTCGTGCTTCGATAAAGACTCGATGCCTGGCAGGAATATGATGGTCCCTTTGGCAGGCTTTGTCTTGCTGTGAAGCAGGCCTGCATAAAGCCAGTTTTGATTCTCGGCAACGAGTTGATCACCTTTCGATGAAATGTTGATTTTGAGCGGCTCATATATCTCAGTACCTGACAGATCAATCAACAGCACGTATCCTTGCTGGAACTGATAGCCTTTAAACTTCACTGGCAATTGGTAGATATGGCAATTGCCATAGATCCCTTTGTCAGCCGAACCAAAATCAAACTGCAACGAATTATTCAACGAAAATTTGAATCTTCCAGGCTTGTTTCGTTCAGGCCATACAATCGATTGACTATCTGCGGGTGATTCGCTGATTCGATTCGGTGCAGCTTGGGAAACCGTTGCTGCTTGTATGACAACGGCCAGAATCAAGAGTAAAGCAAGCAAGATTGAAATCGTCGTGCCGACATTTCGAAGAGAAACGAGTCGCCTGATTGCTGCTAGCATCTGGGGGATCCGTCCAGGTATGTGTTTGGATATTTACATCCGTTCGACCGTTTCAATGCCTAGTAGCGACAATCCTAGCTGCAAGGTCCGGGCGGTCAAGTCACAAAGTAACAATCGGCTTGTGCGGATTGACTCATCCTCTGCTTTCAGAACTGGACAGTGCTCGAAGAACTCGCTGTATCGGCTTGCTAGCTCGAAGAGATAGGCAGTGAGATGATTTGGCTTGTACTCCGATTGAACACGGACGAGTGCTTCGGCGAAACGGAGTAGCTCTAAGCCTAATGCTCGCTCAGCAGGATGCGTAAACTGGATCGCAGCTCCCTGTGATCGAACTTCCGCTGGATTAAACCCACCCTTGGTGAAGATGCTACGAACGCGAGCGCAACTGTATTGCATGTACGTAGCCGTATTGCCACTCATGGCAAGCATCTTATCGTAGGAGAAGACATAGTCGCTTGTGCGGTTATGCGAAAGGTCGGCATACTTGATTGCACCAATACCAATCCGTTCAGCAACGGTTTGACGTTCTTCGTCTGTTTCTAAGACGCTGCTTTGCTCGGCGATGGCGTAGGCGCGTTCGACCGCTTCGTCGAGTAGCCCCATTAGCCCCACGGCTGAACCGCTGCGGGTTTTGTATGGTTTACCATCTTCGCCAAGGACGGTACCAAAGGAAACGTGACTGAGCTCGATTGCCTCGTGTCCCATCAATCGGGTGGTGGCGATCAGTTGATCGAAGTGAAGCGACTGACGATGATCAACCACATAGAGAATCGCGTCAGGATTCCACTCTTCGAGTCGATACTCGATCGTTGCCAAATCGGTTGTGGAATAGAGAAAAGCACCATCTTTCTTCTGCACGATAAACGGTGCATCAAATCCTTCGAGGAAGACGCACTGAGCACCATCATTTTCCTCGGCGAGATTTTTATCTTTTAGCTGATCAACTACGCCAGCCAAACGGTCGTGGTAATAGCTTTCACCCAACGTGTGATCAAACGTTACGTTGAGTCGATCATAGGTCTTTTGAATTTCGTCCAAGCAGGCAGGCAAGAAGCGATTCCACAGTTCCGTGTTTTCGGCATCGCCCGCATGAAGCTTGGCTGTCTCGGCCAGGGCAGCTTGACCAATGTTTGGGTGTTGTTCGCTCTTCTTTGAGAGATCGGCATCGGATTCAAAGCCAGCAATCTTAGCTTCGGTTGAAGCAAGCTCTTTGCGAAGATCAGCAAGTGATCCTTCCGCTTGGCGAAGCTTCTTGGCAGCCTGCTTTGCTTTCTTAGGATCTTCTTCTTCGGGCAGAGCTTCCAGCTTGGCGACTCGAGCTTCGGCTGCTGTGATTTTCTCTTTGAGATCAGGAAGCTTCTGACTGACGGCCGATTGGTGATCGCCAATCTGATTGACGAGCTTGTACAGGCGACTTAGCTCAGCGACCGCATCTTCGGCAAGGGCAGATTCGTTGGCGAAGTTTTTGTAGCCGTAGATTATCATGCCGAACTGGGTTCCCCAGTCGCCGATATGATTATCGCTGATTACATCATGGCCAAGGAAGCGGAGCACTTTGCAGAGTGAGTCGCCGATGACGGTCGAGCGAATATGACCAACGTGCATTGGCTTGGCGACGTTAGGCGATGAGTAGTCCAGTACAAACTTACGCGGCGAGTCGATTGGCTCGATACCAAGTCGATCCACATCGGTTGAGGCGCTAATGAGTTGCTTAAGAAGCCAATCATCGCGTAGTCGAATATTGATGAAACCAGGACCAGCGATCATCTCGTCGGTGTTGTCTGGTACATCGCACATAGCTTCCCAGCCTGCTTCAGTTGCCAGGGCAGAAACAATCTCAGCGGCAATGTCTCGCGGTTTGCGACCAAGTTTCTTGCCCAAGGGCATTGCACAGTTGGCTTGGTAATCACCAAACTTGGCGTCCTGGCTTGGCAGGACCATTTGGGCAAGCGAAGCGGGATCCACCTCGGGGTTATCACCAACGAGGGTGCTTAGTGCGTTTTCAAAGCGTCGACGGAGCTGGGCGAGTGGGTTGTTCATGCCTCGCAGGATGGCCGGTCAAAGGCCAACTGGCAAGGCATCGGGTGCCTAGCTGGCCAGTTTTTTTAGGATTGCTCTTGCGATTCGTCGTCCCAAGGAAGCGTGACGTCGACCGCATCGTTCCAAAGATCTTCGATGGCGTAAAAATCGCGGGTCTCTTCGTCGAAGAGATGAACAACGATCGAGCCATAGTCGAGTAGAATCCAACGGCTTTCGTCGTAACCTTCGATTCCCATACGCTTGTCGCCGAGATCATCTTCTAAGCAGTGGTCAATCTCTTCACTGATAGCATGAAGCTGACGACGGCTGTTGCCTGTGGCGACAACAAAGTAGTCAAACACTGGGGTGATCTCACGCATATCGAGCACCCGAATGTTCTGCCCTCGGTTTTCTTGGGCAGTCTTCGCTGCGGCCATAGCGAGTTCCAGACTTCGCTCAGCTTGATCCGCCGGCTGCTGGGGGTGCTTAGGCGCGGGGGCCTCCATCGGATTGACTGGTTGGTCGATCGTGGGCTCAGGATGAGCGGAAAGGCGGTCCGAGGCCGCGTCTCCGGTTAGGTTGTTATCTGGTAGCGACGCGATGATGGTCTCCGCAGATGGAGTTCGTATCATGTAAATTTCTCCCTTCTAGGATAATCGCTTCAGGAACAAATCGCGATGGGGAAGCTGGGCGAAATCCACCCAAACCGCTCCATCAACGGCCTTTTTGCCTGATTCCTGAATCTTTTTCGACACCAGATTCGCACAATAACGACGATCAATGCCCGGATTCGCTAACTCTTCGCGCTTGGTACACGGTTATCACACAGAGCGTGATAGCATGGCCAGAATCCACTGGGCGAAGGACTACCTTCCCAGAGGGCCCGATATTGTTTACGAATTTAGTTTCCGCAGGATTACGTCTGCCAAGCTTACAAACAAACCAAATTTAACTGAGGCTACGATGAGCGACCCAAGTGATGGCTGGATTGAAGAAGGCAAACGCGCACCGGCATTTACCTTGACGGCAGATGATGGGTCAAAGGTTCGCTTATCTGAGCAAAAAGGGAGCCCCGTGGTTCTCTATTTTTATCCGAAGGACGATACACCGGGCTGTACCAAAGAAGCCTGTGCGTTCCGTGATGCCGAAAAAAAGCTTATGAAACTAGGGGCAAAAGTCTTTGGTGTCAGTCCAGATGATGTGGAAAGCCACGAAAAGTTTCGTGACAAGTACAACCTCAACTTTCCGCTACTGGCCGACCCTGGCCACAAGGTTGCTGATAAGTATGGTGCTTGGCGTGAGAAGAACATGTACGGCAAAAAGTCGATGGGCATCCAACGTTGCACCTACGTGATTGATGCCAACGGAAAAGTTGCCAAACTTTGGAAGCGCGTCAAAGTGGATGGACACGATGAACAGGTTTTGAAAGTACTCCAAGAGCTAGTTGGTTGACTCAAATTAAGTAAAACTCGCCGTTGCGTCTATGCATCTCAATTTTGCTTGTTTGTGTAATTTTGTCCCGATTGATCTAGCATTTACCGGTCCAAGAGGTGTATGGTTTGTGAAGAAGAGAACTCTCAACCAAGACTTTGAAGACCGGGAGCTCCTTCTCTTTTCAACCGCCTGAATCTTTTCACAACTTGTTTGCATATCAAATTAAGCTGGGATTGCTTATCCGTAGCAATCTAGCTTGGCTTGGTCTGCTTGGGGACGTAGCGATGGACTGCGACTCGGTGTTTTATATTTTGACCTCCGGCCCTTTTCCGACTGGCCGACCTGATGACGATCTCGTTGAACAGCATATCGCTCGATGTGAATGCTGCCGAATATTAAGCGAGGCCTTGAGGCCAGCGCCTGACCTTTTTCATGAGTCGTTGTCACCTCAAGAAGAACCGGATCTCCCGAGTTATCACTCTCTCCCAACTCCCGAGAAATGCATTATTGGAGAGACATTAAGAGCAAAGAGCGCTACTCATTCAGGGCGGCAACCATCCTCTAATGCACTCAGCGATTGGTCTGAGGAGTCAACCCGCTGGGAGGCACATATCACGGCGTCAGAACCGCTCTTTCAACGAGACTATTTGGCCGTACTTTCTTTTCTAAGTGTTTTGAGCTTCGCTCTATTTGGCATCGGTTGGGTAACCGCGGGGTAAGTAGCGGTTTGCAATTAGGTCGTCCGATTATGACGGTATTCAGGACAGTTTACGGCCAAAAGCAGGGGATAAATATCACAAGAGTCGCCAGATCGTAACCTATGCTTCATCAGCGGGGGTTCTCTACCTGTTGGTAGTTAATCTTTTGAACTTTTCCTTCCATCGCCTTGTCAAACCTCTGTTGTTTGAAATAAGGTCCGCTTTGGTTTTGCTATTCCAGAGGTTCTTATGTCGTCTTTGAGCTTTGTTACTGACAGCGTTTTGGAATCAGAAGGACCACTAGCCTCGCTTCTGGGGTTGTGCCAAGAAGCTGCTGATGAAGAGACCGGTCGGTTCCGTAGACTCTCAAATCGCTCAGCAACTCGACATGAGTTTCCGTATCGACTCAAGCTAGAGCCACTCGAAGGGACAGAAGAGTTTGTTGCTCCGGTCACCGAGCATTTTGTCCATGGTCGGGATATCAGTGATGAAGGCTTCGGCTTTTTTCATGAAGAACCGTTGCCATACAAGAAAGTCCTTCTAACGGCTGCTGACTCACGGCTTGATCGCATTGGGCTGAAAGATCTCCGCATGGAGCTCACTTTGCGTTGGTGCCGATTCATCCGCAATGGCCTCTATGAATGCGGTGGAAAAATTACCTGGGTGTAGTCTTTTTGACCACTGAAAGCAAGTTTGCTACTCTTGCCTTCGTAACAACAATCCTAATTATGTTGAGGAGGCTGGTGATGCGTGGCTCTGCAATTCTTGCTTGGTTGCTTCTGTTTTGCTTGGGTAATGAAACCTTTGCTCAGGATTCTCCGACAGATGTGCCAACTTTACCAACGTCGATTCCACTGCAAGATCCTCATGATGTTCAGTGCGAGGTTAAAACTGAATCGAAGCTCAAGCAGAAACTTGATCAAGTTGTTTTCAATAAGAAACCACTCAAAGAGGTCGTGCAGTATCTTTGCGATGTTGGCTCTTTGAATCTGATGATTGACGAAACGTCACTTACCGATTTAGGCATAACGGAACAGGTTGAGGTCTCTGTTGATCTGAAAGATGTAACGATGCAGCAAGCGTTGGAAATCCTCCTCGCTCCCCTGGAAATGACGTTGTTTATAGACCGGGATGTGGTTCTCCTTGTTTCTGATGATGTAGCATGCTATCGGTCAGTTATAGTTGTGTACCCGATTCAAGATTTTTTGTTGAATGCTGCAGAGGGAGACCAACAGATTGATGAACTGATCAGAGCGATAAAGTGTGTAGATCCCGATTCTTGGGATGGTACCTTTCCTGATCGTCAGGTTAGTTATTGTGCGGGATGTTTGCTAGTTCTCCAAACTCCTCCTGTACACGAAGAGGTTGAGCTTCTTTTGGGAGCATTGAGGAAAAGCAACCAAATCTCCAACGCGACTTTTCCTAGCCAATATCAGAAAGCGAAATGAATATCCGGGGCACTGAAATCATCGATACTCATGCCGAGGCATTTGGCGCTTGGCATGTGCGTTTGGAGATTTCCGCGCAGGATTCTTATTGGCTTGATGCCGGGCTGAATGAGTTTTGTGGATATGGCACCAGTGTCATCGGCTGCGATTGTGAGATCGGTGTTGAATCTCGCGGTGATAGCCAGGCTACGGTCATGGCATTTGCTTTTAGCAGTGATGGCTTAGAGCGGGCCATCCAAAACCGCATAGGCCAAGCTTTCTTAACCTGCCCAACGCTGAGTTTGAGGGACTGTTGTGATCCGGCGGAGAAAACCATTCCGCTTGGTGATTACCTTCACTATTTCGGAGATGGCCATCAAATAGAAAGCGAGGATGGTTCTTCTTGGATTGTTCCCATTATGGAGGGGAGCGTTAAGCTGCCGAAAACGATTGGCATCTCCCGAGGCTTGGCGGGGGGAAATCTCATTTTACAAGGTAGCACCCAAAAGGAGACGCTCGCCGCTGCACGTCGTGCCGTTGATATCATTGCAAAGCAGCCTGGTGTTATCACTCCCTTCCCCGGAGGTGTTTGTCGAAGTGGTAGCAAAGTTGGATCGAAATACAAAAAGCTGATCGCTTCGACCAATCAGGAATTCTGCCCAACCCTAGGGCCTAGCATTGCTACAGGTTTGGTTCCAGGAGCAAAGGTTGCCTATGAGATTATCATCAACGGTCGGGACGAAGTGTCGGTCCGTGAAGCAATGCGTATGGCAATTCACGCTGCTGCTGGTGAAGAGCTTTTGGCAATAACCGCGGGCAATTATGGTGGAAAGCTAGGCAAGACCTGCCTAGGCTTGCATGAAATAGCTCAGCCATAACCTTCCATTCACCTTGCCTCGATTCATTCAATGATGCGTAGCTTTGCTAGCCTGCTGTTCTTAATAGCTCTGCCATCGGTGCTTCTTCATGCGGAAGAAAAGCCAACCGAGACTGACTTGCTGGATGGTCGTGATGGGCGCCCCTTGGCGCTGGACCAGTTTAGGCCCAAATCTCAGCTGAAAGCAAAACGAAGCGAGGCATCGCGGGCAAAGTTTCCTGTTATTGATGTTCATGTTCATCCCCGCATTCGTTTTCGCCACGCACCACAGTTGCTAGACGAGTTCATCAAAGTGATGGACGAGCATAACGTCGCTCTCTGTGTCAGCTTAGATGGACAGCTGGGAGAAAACCTTACCGAGCACTTGCAGTATCTAAAGCCATACGAACAACGATTTCTTGTCTTTTCCAACATCGCATGGATCGGGTCTGGCAAAAGAGAAGAACCTTCCACATGGGATTGCCATCGGCCCGAATTCGGTCGACGAATGGTGCGTGAATTAAAGGAGGCAAAGAAGCGAGGCGTCTGCGGCTTGAAGGTCTTTAAGCAATTGGGGCTTGGCTACCGGAATCCTGACGGTTCGCTCATTGAGATTGATGACCCTCGTTGGGACCCCATCTGGTCGGTTTGTGGTGAACTCAGTCTGCCTGTGATTATTCATACGGCTGACCCAATTGCTTTTTTTGAACCGATTGACGAAACCAACGAGCGTTGGGAAGAGCTGAGTCGGCACCCTGATTGGAGTTTTCATGGCCTCGATCCAACGGGTCGACCATGGCCATCGCGGGAATCTCTGTTAGAGGCTCGCAACCGAGTCATTAAGCGACATCCGAACACCAAATTCATCGGTGCGCATATGGCAAACTCGCCGGAAGACCTTACCCAGGTTTCCAAATGGCTTGACCAATATCCCAACCTAGTTGTTGAAATCTCCTCTCGAATTGCCGAACTCGGTCGCCAACCCTATACCACGCGTGAGTTTTTCTTGAAGTATCAAGATCGGATCATGTTTGGAACGGATGGCCCACGTGTTGCGGGCCGATTACTGCCACATTGGCGTTTCTTTCAAACCAAAGATGAGTATTTTGCTTATGCAGAAAATCCGTTCCCCCCACAAGGATTATGGCGAATTCACGGCATAAACCTGCCAGAAGAGGCTCTTAAGAAGCTTTATTACGAGAATGCCATGAATGTGATACCAGGCGCTGCGGAGAAGCTACGCCATCTACAGCAGTCAAATCGTGGGATGGTAACGCCTTAGTTTCTTTAAGATTCTGAGTATCATTGCTATCGGATCGTTGCAACTTACGCCATCGCGTGGGTAAACTGACACGAATGAAAAGCATCGGCGGATGGGTCGATGCTTGGTTTTAACGACCGGCTATTTTTAGGATGTTTAAATAGTCGGACTCTTCCGAGGCTCTGAGTTGGATGAATAACGAAACGTCGGCAGTTGAAACAGCCGATCAAAAAGAAGTTGCAACAAACGAAGCAACGACTAACGAATCTGTAACACAAACTGAAGCTGCCCCTTCAGCCCCACCTCAAGAGACTGCTCCTTCTGAAGCAGCAACGGTGGAAGCCAAGCCGGACGAAACTCCCGCTGAGGAAAGTTCGGCAAAAGTTTGTTCGCCCGATACCAGTACTACATATGCTGACGCTGAAGAAGCAGCATCTAGTCCTGCTGAAGCTGAGGATACCAGCGAGGAAAAGGCAAGCGAGCGCATCCGGATTGGTACCCAGCGCGAAGGGGACGCCGAGAAAGAACAACTCAAGCCCAAGCCAGTTCACTCCGTTACCGAAGGTGACGTAGTTCCTCAAGAGTCTAAGAACTATCCACCACCAAGTGTGCGTGATCAACTTTCGCCTGAACAAGAGCAAGAGCTTGAATCGATCATGGCTGGCACTTCGGTTGAAGATGTCATGGAATCGAGCGCTGCTGCCGCTCCTCAAGAGTTGGCACCTGAAACCAAGCTAACCGGCAAAGTTGCTCGTGTGCATGGTGACTCGGTCTTTGTTGACCTTGGTTCCCACTTACAAGGGGTTGTGCCACTAAAGCAATTTGAGCCAAAGACCTCTCCAACGGCTCCAGCTCCTGCAGCACCTGCCGAAGGTGAGGCTGCAGAAGCTGCTGAATCAGATGCAAAGGCCGATCCCGCTTCACATGCTCCTGAAGTAGGAACCGATCTCGAAGTCGTCGTTGCCCGTTATAATACTGACGAAGGCATCTACGATTTAACGCTTCCTACCGCCGCCGTTGATGTTGGTAACTGGGATGAAGTCGAAGCTGGCCAAACGGTAGAAGTTACTATCACTGGCAAAAACAAAGGTGGCCTAGAGTGCACCGTTTCGGGTATCCGTGGCTTCATGCCAATGGGACAGATCTCTGTCTACCGAGTTGAGAACCCAGAAGAATATGTTGGCCAACGTCTAACCGCTGTTATTACCGAAGCTAATCGTTCCAAGAAGAACCTAATTCTTAGCCACCGTGCCGTTATGGAACGTGAACGGTCAGCTAAGAAAGATCAGTTGCTAGCCGAGTTGGCTCCAGGCCAAATTCGTGACGGCGTGGTTCGCTCACTTCGTGACTTTGGTGCATTTGTCGATCTTGGCGGTGTCGATGGTATGATCCACGTCAGCAAACTGAGCTGGGACCGTGTGACCCATCCAAAGGATGTCCTTAGCGAAGGTCAGGCGGTTAAGGTCAAAGTCGAGAAAGTCGACTCAAAGACCGGCAAGATTGCCCTCTCCTATCGCGAGATGGTGGAGAATCCCTGGGATAAGGCTGACCAAAAGTATGCTATTGGTTCGGTCGTCAAAGGCAAGGTCTCAAAGATCATGGACTTCGGTGGCTTTGTAAAGCTCGAGCCAGGTGTCGAAGGTCTCATTCACATTTCTGAGCTAGATCATAAGCGTATCCATCGGACAAGCGATGTCCTTAGCGAAGGCCAAGAAGTCGAAGCAAAGGTCCTTTCCGTTGATATGGGCAAGCAACGCATTGCTCTTTCGATGAAAGCTTTGATGGCAGCTCCTGTTAAGGAGGAGAAGCTCGCGGATGAGGACATGCCACTTCCAGCCGACGCACCTAAAGCACCTCGCAAAAAGGGGAATAAGAACCTCAAAGGTGGCATTGGCGGCCCAAGCGGTGGCGAGCAATTTGGGCTGAAGTGGTGATTCTTCACTAGAGACTTACTCAGACAAGCTAAGCGAGCGGCCTCGAGTGCCGCTCGCTTTTTTTATGCGCACTCCCGATGCCCGAATTGGGTAGCTTCGGTATACTGCGGATGTGAGCACCAAGCCACTAGCGAGCATTCCTGCTGCAGGATCGATTGTCTCGCTGACCGAAATCTTGAACAACCAAGAGGATTTCGCTCGTGTTATTAGCAGCCTGACAGAAGGGCATGCTGGGGCACTGGGCGGTGTCTGGGGAGCTTCGCGCGCCTTAGTTGCGGCAGCTTTGGCTTCGCAGAATGATGGCCCCGTTGTGGTTGTGTTACCTCACCTAGGCGATGTTGATAGCTTCGCAACAGATCTCTCACTCTTTCACGAGCGCCAAGAAGAGGTTGCCCTCTTCCCTGCCCTGCAAGCTGACCAAGACGAACGAATCGTTCAGGATGAAGCCTACGGTGCGCGGCTTCGGACCTTAAAGCAGCTAAGTCGAGGTAAGCCACCCCGACTGATCATCAGTTGCATCCAGGCATTGCTTCAGCCAACTCCTTCGCCTGACGAAATCATTGCAGCTACTCGTTCCATCGAAGTCGATTCGGACTTGGATGTCGATGAGTTAGCAACATGGCTTGAAGCCCATGGTTGTCATAAGACAAGCGGAGTCGAGTTGCCGGGCGAATTTGCTATTCGTGGTGGCATTGTTGATCTTTACGCCCCTGAAGCTGAGAACCCTGTCCGAATTGAACTTTTTGGGGACCAAGTTGAATCGATTCGTGAGTTTGATGTTAGCACGCAAAGAAGTTTGAGATCCTTGCAGAGTTCGTCCGTGACGATGCTCGATCCGTTGGCTCCTAGCCGTGCCCATTTCACCACGCATCTGTCCGGGTCGACCTCACCGTGGTTCTCACTGGTTGAGCCAGCTGACTTACAAGAAGAAGGAAAGTTCTTTCACGAACGATCTGTCGATGCAAGCAAATTGCACAGCGTTCGGACAACCCTATCAGAGTTGTATCGCTATCCTTCGGTTACGATGTCAGGCGTTCCAACCGGTTCGATGGAAGAGACCGCCCACTTGGCGTTTGAGTCAGTCGAGCGATTCAGTGGTGAGTTGAAACGTGTTTGTGAAGAACTTCAGACCGTCGGACGTGGACAACAGACCTATATCGTTTGTACCACGCAAGCCGAAGCAGATCGTCTTAATGAATTACTCGGTGATTCACCGCTTGCAGAAAATGGATTGCTGACGTTTGTCGAAGGCCATCTTTCAAGCGGCTTCCGATATGTTTCCGCTAAGACACTCGTGCTCAGTTCTGCCGAGTTATTCAATCGACATGATGTTTCACGCAGCAAGCGTAGGCAGATCGCTGGTCGAGCGATTGACTCTTTCCTGGAACTTCGTGAAGGGGACCTAGTTGTCCACGCTGCCCACGGTATTGGGCGATACCGTGGGATGAAGCTCGTCGAGAAAGAGGGGCGTGCCGAAGAGCATCTTGAGGTTGAATACGATGGTGGAACGCGTATTTACGTTCCCTGCTCGCGTATTGAACTGGTACAAAAGTATGTCGGCGGTAAGAAGCTGAAACCGCCACTGGCGAAGATTGGCGGTAAAAGTTGGGTTCGCCAAAAGTTGGCAGCCCAAAAAGCGGTTACCGATCTCGCATCGGATATGCTTGAAGTTCAAGCCAAACGGGATGCAAGGCCCGGTATTCGATTCCCTGACGATTCTGAATGGCAGCGTGAATTCGATGCAGCTTTCCCATACGACTTGACGCCAGATCAAGCTGTCGCGGTTGCTGCGATCAAAGAAGATATGCAAGAACCAAAGCCGATGGATCGGTTGCTCTGTGGGGATGTAGGCTTCGGAAAGACAGAAGTCGCCATGCGCGCCGCGTTCAAGGCAATCGATGCTGGCTATCAAGTTGCTGTCCTTGCCCCAACGACTGTCCTTGCTGAGCAACATCTGCGAACGTTCCGTGAACGAATGGCGGAGTTTCCCTTTGTTATCGAAGGAATGAGCCGATTCGTCTCGAAAGGGCGACAGACCAAGACACTTGCCGCTGCGAAAGAAGGAGCGGTCGATATTCTAATTGGCACCCATCGACTTGCGTCGAGCGATGTTGAACTCGCCAACTTGGGGCTTGTTATCATCGACGAAGAACAGCGTTTCGGCGTGGCGGTTAAAGAGCGTCTCAAGGCGCTTCGATCAATGGTCGACGTTCTAACCATGACCGCTACGCCAATTCCGCGGACGTTGCATATGGCTTTATTGGGCGTGCGAAGCATCTCAAACCTTGAGACACCACCCGCGGATCGAATCCCTGTCGAGACGCGGGTGACTCGATTCAATGAAGAAATGATTCGTCATGCGCTGTTACGTGAATTGAATCGTGAAGGGCAGGCCTACTTTGTCCACAACCGTGTTCATGACATCAAGAATGTTGCCGCCAGGTTATCGCAGATTGTACCCGAAGCCCGAATCGCAGTCGGTCATGGCCAAATGGCTGACGGAGAACTTGAAGATGTGATGACACGATTTGTGCGGCATGAGTATGACATCTTGCTGGCAACGACGATTATCGAAAGTGGACTCGACATTCCGAATGCCAATACGATGATCATCGATGACGCCGACCGATATGGATTGTCAGACTTACATCAATTGCGTGGTCGCGTAGGTCGTAGTGGTAGACGTTCCTATTGTTATCTTTTAGTGGATGAAGATCGTCATCTTTCGCCCGAGGCAGCCCGACGTTTAAGAGCGATTGAAGAGTTTAGTCAACTCGGTGCAGGCTTTGCCCTGGCGATGCGTGACTTAGAGATTCGCGGCGCAGGATCCTTGCTTGGCACGCAACAGAGTGGTCACATTGCTTCGGTTGGCTACGAACTTTATTGTTCGTTGCTTGAAAACGCGGTTAGAGAAATGAAACAGCTGGCACCTCGGGCAGCCATTGACGTTGCTATTGATCTCCCCTCAGCAGCTTATTTAACGGCAGGCTATGTAGGACATCAGCGAGATCGCATCGATCTCTATCGACGTCTTACTCGTGCTGCAACGGAAACCGAAGTGGAAGATTTCCGAGCCGAGTTGACCGACCGCTTCGGTCCTCCACCACCCGAAGCAGAGCAGTTGCTACGCTTGGCTAGACTCCGGACATGGGCTCATCAATGGGGCATCCAAGCGATTCGTCGTGAGGATAAGTACCTCGTTTTTGGTTACACCAAGCCTTCGCTAATTCAAGAATTGGTTGCTAGCTCTGATAGCAATTTGCGTATCGCCGATAGCCGAGAGGCTTACCTTCCGATCCCCGAGGTATTCGATAACGATTCGGGCCTCATTGAGTTGGCTGAATCGCTCTTGCAGCCAAGTGTGTCTGGTGCGTAGACTCCGCCGCCCGCACGGTCCTGCGCGGTTAGTGATGTAGTTTATACGCATGAAAAAGAAACGACGGGTGGCTCGGTGATAAGTTCCGGCTCAATGCAAAATCGAATAACAATCGGCCCTAATCAGCGAATCGGATTGCTCGGTTTGGTTCTCTTGTTTGCGGCACCAGTTCAAGCAGCATCGAACGTTAGTCCGCTTGAAGATTGTGAAGTGCTCGCTCGTGTCAACAGTCAAGTGATTCTTGCTTGTGAGCTGTCTTGGGAAGTTGAGATGTTGCTCGATATGCGATTGTCTCAAATGCCTAACGCACAACGCGATCAGATTCCACCCGAAGAATTGAAGCTTGTGAAGGATAGGCTAACCGAACAGCTTTTGATGAGTCGACTCGAGCTGGCGTTGTTCTACGCGGACTTTCGAAGTCGCAACCCTCAGGCTGATGTGGCTAAGATTGAACAGAGCTTAGATTCCCTGTTCATTTCTAAAGAGCTACCCGAGTTAATGAAACGGATCGGGGTTAAGGATGTTCGTGAATTGGAAGTGAAACTGATTCAGTATGGTACCTCGCTGGAAGAACGCCGCCAAGATTTTAATCGCAAGATGATCGCTCGAAGTTGGCTGACGGAAACTATCGAATTCGAGAAAGAAGTTACCCATGATCAGATGCTTGAATATTACAAGGAGCATCAAGCTGATTATGCAAAGCCTGACCGATCTCGTTGGGAAGAGTTGATGGTCTCTTTCGACAGATACCCATCTAAGCGCGAAGCTTATGCGGCCATTGCAAAGCTTGGCAACCAGGTTTATCAGGATGCAGCTAAGAAACCTGCGAGTCAAGCATGCTTTGCCGAGGTCGCCAAAGCTTCTTCTCAAGGAGTCACAGCAAGTAAGGGTGGCTTGCACAAATGGACGACTAAAGGATCTCTTGCCTCGGACAAAATCGATAAGGCAATCTTTAGTCTGAAGCCTGGCCAATTAAGTCCCATTATCGAATCCCCCTTTGGATTCCACATCGTGCGAGTTCTAGAAAGAGAAGAAGCCGGTTTTGTCTCCTTTGCTAAGGTTCAGGCAGAGATAAAAAGTCAGATCCGAGATGACCGATTCCGTGAGGCAATGCAGGGACGAGTCGCTGAACTGAAAGCAGGAGCTCGAGTCTGGACCAAATTCAAGGGTGACATTTCAAGCCAGGTACAAGTTGCTACCCAGCCTAAGGAAAAGCCTAAATCTCGCTATTAAGGCTCTGGTTGGCAATAAATTCGACAATCGGCCCCGGGAAAGTTATTTCAGAATGATAGCTTTCTCGGTCGGATTGATTAGAGTGAAGATATCCTCCGTCGGCTGGAATGCTATCCATCCGACCACTCCCCCTTCGCTCCTTCCCCATGTCAAAAGACCAATCTGAACACCGATTCACACGGAACGCTCCGCTAGGTCTCGGGCAGAAAATCACGCTACTTCTGTTGGTGATTGCTTGGCTAGCAATTGTTATTGGTAGCCAATTGATTATGCCTCGGTTGCTGGGGGCTGCTTACGACGGCGAGTCTTTCGGCTGGCTTGATCAGAAGATTGCCAACCATCGTGCCTACCGAGAGGGAGCAGGATTCGATGCTAGCCGCGAATGGTATCTCAATTGGGCTCAAGGTTATGCTCTAAAAAGCTCGGCACTGGCAACTCTTGGCTTAGTTGTTGCTGGAGTTTTAATCTGTTCCAAGGTGGCAAGACGAAGAGTTAAACGATTTTTCTATGCTTCTTCTTCACCACTGAATCTGGCAGTGCTGCGAATTGCTGCCTTTGGCATGTTGTTCTATCTGCTCCGTACCGAGCCGATCATGACTTATGCCGAGTGGCCAAGAGAGATGTATCAATGGCCTTTCCTGGCAGGCATGCTTTATAAATTCTTGCCGATCACACCTGAGGTGGTTGGCCCCGCTCTAACCATTGCGACCATTGCCGCAGGGATGGCCACGCTTGGTTTGATAACTCGATTCTCGACACTTTTGAGCGTAGTGCTTGGGATCTACTTGATTGGTATCCCTCAACTTTCGGGCAAGGTTAACCATCTTCACCACGTTATGATGATTGGAATGGTGCTCGCCTGTTCGCGCTGTGGTGATGCCCTGTCGTTAGATTCGATTTGGCGTGCATTCCGCAATGCGGACAAAGGAATCGTCTCGGCACCACACCGTGCGGTTCGATATGGAATGCCCCTCCGCATCTGTATGATGATCTTAGCAACGGTCTACTTCTTCCCTGGATTCTGGAAGATAGCTAGCAACGGCCCCGCCTGGGTTTTTAGTAATAACCTTGAAAACCATATGTTGCAGAAATGGTTTGAGTTGGAATACTACGAGCCGCCGATTCCGCTACACAAGATGCCACTATCGGGCCCAATGGGTTCGCTCTATGCAGTGGTCTTTGAGTTCTTCTTGCCAATTGCGTTGCTTTGGCGCCCAACACGGGCGATATGGGCAACTATGGGTATTACGTTTCATAACTTGACGAACATTCTGATGAACATCAGCTTCATGACATTGCAGGTGATGTATGTCATGTTTGTTGATTGGCAGAAACTCTTGGCTTGGCTGGGAGGCCGGTTGTTTCGTGCCCCACTTCGAGTTTTATATGACGGCAACTGCGGACTTTGCCGTCGTACGATGGCAATTTTGAATCAGTTTGACTGGCTTCAATCGCTTAAGCCTGTGAACGCGTTAGACCGGCAAGCAGTTGAAGCGGAAGGGCTTGGACATCTTGATGATGCTGCCTTAATGAAGGATATGCATGCTGCTTGGAAAGTTGCTCCAGCTGGCGGCCAGGGTTCTTCTTCTGATTGGAAGTCAGCCAAAGGGTATGATGCTTATCAGCAGATCGCATGGCGTGTTCCGTTGCTTTGGCCCTTCATTCCGATCATCTATCTCCCCCCGGTAGCTGCGATTGGTTGGAGTATCTATCGCCGAGTTGCCGACAGCCGAGCATGCACAATCCCTAGTATTCCAAAGAATCAAGAGAAACCCTCTTCGGATTGGGCTCCGAGCTGGCGATGGCGCCCGTTGATGATTGTTGCTACGATCATCCTTGGCACTCAATGTTTGCTGGGAGCGGGACGGATGCATAAGTCTTGGCCGTTGGCTTGCTATCCGCTCTTTGATCAAATCGCTGAACGAACGGTCGTCTGGCCCGAATTCTATGCCATTGATGCTGAAGGGAATGAGACTTTCCTCGACGATGATACGATCCGCGATAAACTAGGAGAAGCGCGTTATGTGGAATCGATGCGTCGGTTCATTGCAACTCCTTTGGATGAACAAGCTGCGAAGAAGATGCTTGGCAGTTTTGCTGAGGCATGGCGTGAAGATCATTCGCTGTCAGATACAGGAGAATCAATCCGCGTTTCACTTGCTACCTACGAGCTAATCGGCCCCCAAAGGCCGGAAGAGCCCGTTGAAGAAGAGCCTCTCATGCAAGTCGATCTGAAAGAGATCGTTGCCGTCGATTCAAAATAGAATCATTCACCGAGTGTTCGCTTCTTGCGAAGCAGATGATGATAATGCTGAGCGAATCGGTGTGATTCATCTCTTACGTATTGGAGTAGCCTAAGCGCAAACGCATGTCGACTAAGGCGTAACGGTTCGCTCTGCCCAGGGCGATAAATTAGCTCTTCCTTCTTTGCTAAGGAAATAACCGTAGGCGGCTCGATGCCGAGCGTTTCGAACGCTTCCATCGCTTTGCCAAGCTGGCCTTTACCACCGTCGATCAACAATAAATCAGGAAAGGCTTCATGCGCTTGGATCTTTCCTTGGTAGCGGCGAGCAACCACTTCGCGGATGCTTGCAAAGTCATCAATGCCCTCAACTTCTCGAATTCGAAAGCGTCGATAGCCCGGTTTGAACGGCAAGCCGTTTAAGAATTGAACGACCGAGGCGACCGTCTCTTGCCCTGCAAGATGAGCAATATCGACCCCTTCGATTACCTTAGGAGGCTTCGCCATGCCTAGAACTTTTTGTAGACCGTTAACTCCCTTCTTTGGATCGACATAAAAGACCTCAGGTTGCTGGTGCTCTTCTAGCTCGCCTCTTTCATCAAGGCGATTTAGTAGATTGATTTCATCACGAATTCGGGCTGCTTTTTCAAAGCGTAGCTCTTTGGAGGCAGCCTCCATTTCAGCTTGAAGTTCTTTAAGTAGTTTCTTGCGACCTCCTTCCAAGAAGGTTTTCAGTCGTGCAATGTCCTTACGGTAATCTTCTTTGGAAACTCGCAGGTTACAGGGAGCGGTGCATTGGTCGATTGAAGCTAACAAGCAAGGCCGAAACCAACGCCAACGTTTATCATCCTCATCAATATCCAGCGAACAGGTGCGGAACTTGAATATCTTCTGAAGCACTTGTAATGCACCACGAAGCGCGTAGACACTTGTGAAAGGGCCGTAGAGCTTGACTGCTGAAGACTTTGGCTCGCGAGTGATTTCTACCCGTGGGAAATCTTCATGCGTGGTGATTTGCAAATACGGGAATGACTTGTCGTCTCGTTGTTCACGGTTGAATTTTGGTTGGATGTCTTTGATCAATCGCGATTCGACTAGCAGTGCATCAACTTCGCTATCCGCATCGAGATAATCAACATCGTAGATTTCGGTGACCAGTGTCGCGGTGCGACGATCTTCGGCAGCTGCTTTGAGGAAGTAGCTACCCGCCCGAGCCCGGAGATTCTTTGCTTTTCCAACGTAGATGACACGACCTTTGTCATCTTGAAAAAGATAAACGCCGGGTGTCTTGGGAAACTTGGATTTGACTTTCACAGCCGCTCGTTCGAAAAACTCACTTTGCGTCTTCGGCAAAGGTGCTTCAGAACCTTCTTCGCCAACCGATTGACCGTCAGCAGTTTGCTCAACAACGGTTGGTTTCTTTTCGGACTCGTTGGGTGGTAGGTCATTCGCCATGCTGTAAGACTAGCGCCTGGGTACCACAAAAAGAAGGGGGTCGTAAATGCGTCGGACCGTTTCAACCGAATGATCGACCCACTAATAATCCGGCAAAAGCGGTCAGTGCACCGACTCCCGTTAGGCAGTAGCCCCAACGATCATGATTGCGTCTTGCTTGATTGAGTTCCGCTTGCTTTGATTCGTAGAGTGCTCTTGCCGACTGAGGGTTTTCGGTTGGATGTTGGTGAACGGTGGATTCCGTTTTTCGCGACTTAACGGATTCAGGAATCGATTCTGCATGGGCTGCTGCTTGTAGTTCGGCAAGCGTAGCAGCATCTTTAGCATTCCAGAACGACGAAGTCGGCGTGAGTTGTTTCCAAGAGATTCCCGTGACGATAAGAGCTAAGCCTAGGCCGACAAGAACGTAGGTTGGAAGCAAGGTGTTCTTAGGTTTTTTTTTCTTTGGGGGTGCCATTTGCTTTGCTGTTCCAGATTGCTAGCTGCGAACTACTCGGAGGGAATGACTTCACCGTCAGAAATGTTAATCATGTAGAGCATTCTAACTTCATCCACATCATCTGACAAAAATTGTACTCGCCCGTCGAGGAAACCTACGTTGACTCCACCAGGATGCAGGCTGCGAGGAGCTGCAGAAATGTAAAGACGCCAAAGGCTATTACAAGGTAGCCCTTCGAATTGCGCTCCTGCCAAATCCGAGCAATGATACAAAACGTCAGCATGCTGACTGTTGGGTGTTTGATTCAAACCGACAGAAGATGGATTATATCGAAAGTCATAATTATCTGGATCAATTAATTCACTATTACTTGAGCGGTAATAAAATGGATGTAAATCAAGAGATAGCAGTGAAGATCCTCCCCAGGGAAGCATCCAGGCTCCTCGCTGATCGTCGGATACATCGCGTGTCCTGACTTCAGACAGGAGGATGGTTGAACTTAGGCCATCTGTTATCTTTTGTATGCCAATGCCATAGTGGGCTAGAGGTCCTGCTTGGTAAAAGCTATCGATGTGGAAGGGGTTCGAAAAACCTGCGTAGTTGCCTTTTCCGAATTGTGCAGTGGGTTTGTTTTGATGGTCATTGTCAGATGTGTAATACAAACCGAAGGTTTCATCGCTGGGGCAAATGAATACGCTAGGTTGAGCAAGTAAAACCGCCAAGTTTTGTTCAGCAATATGCTTGCTGAAGTCAATGCGATCGTACAAATTTCCTTCTTCCAAAAATGGGAGGGTTTGAACAAGCCAGCTATAGTTGGGGCCAGATTGAAGATCGACTCGCCAGTCTTCATAAGAGAAGCTAAGGGCGCTGCTTGGCGGAGCGTATGTACCTGCCGTTGGGAGTTGTTTGTTTACGGATTCATAGTTAGCAACTGCCAAACAGATTTGCTTCTGATTATTGACACATGCTAAGCGACGGGAAGATTCACGAGCTGCTTGGACCGAAGGCAGGAGCAACGAGACGAGGGCTCCAATGATTGCAATCGACACCAAGAGTTCTACTAGCGTAAAAGCGGTGGATTTGTATGTCAGTCGAAGCATGAAACTGAGCCGCCTAGCATATGCTAGCGGGCCAACGATACTATTGGTTGGTAAGGCAATATATTTGTCGATCAATCGCCTGTTGGGATGAGCAGCCGCTAGATCAAGACGGCAGCCCTGTAGTATAACAGTTTGCGATTATAAGGTCGAATCTTTGCCACCCATGGTTATTGATTCGTACTCCTAGGCCGTGAACTAGCTTACGCTCTGGTGTGGTAAGTTGTTTTGACGCCAATCCTGACAGAGGTTTCGTGCAAAACGATCAATTGTTCGCTCTACACGAATCTTCACTAAATCGAACAGAGAAACCCATGAAGAGTCTTACCTTAGCATCCCAATTGAAAAGTCACCTTTTGTGCACCCTGGGATTGCTTGTTGCTATGCACTCAGTATGCCTAGCTCAAGAAGATCTCCCTACCAACATGCCTGCCAACAACCAAGTTCCTGCCGAAGGAACTGAGGACCAATTCACACGTCAGGTCGGATATTGCTTAGGCCTCAGCTTTGGGCGCCAGCTGAAGCAGGACAACATCGAACCAGACTTTGGCGGTTTGGTTGCGGGATTGCGCGATGCACTCACCGAGGCTGAACCTGAACTATCTGATGAACAAATCAGTGCGGTAATGAACCGCTTCCAAAACGAACTTCGAGAGAAAGTAGAAAAACAAATGGCTGAAGCAGCAGCTGAGAATCTGGCAAAAGGACAAGCATTCCTTGCTGAGAACCGTAAAAAAGAAGGCATCATCGAGACCCCAAGTGGTTTGCAATATCGTGTAATCGAAGAAGGCGATGGTGATTCACCAGTTGGTTCGGACACAGTCCGTTGTCATTACGAAGGAACCTTGATCGATGGAACCGTCTTTGACAGCTCCTACAAACGAGGTCAGCCAGCTGAATTTCCTGTCGGTGGAGTTATCTCAGGTTGGACCGAAGCTCTTCAGCTAATGAATGTTGGCGGCAAATGGGAAGTTTTCCTACCCGCTGATATTGCTTACGGAGCACGTGGAGCTGGCGGAGCTATCGGCCCTAACGAGACGTTGGTATTCACCATTGAGCTACTTGATATCGTGAATTAATAGGGGAATTTACCCCAGATTTAATGCCATAAAAGTGCGGTCTGTCGCGGCAGGCCGCACTTTTTTGCGCAGTTGGATTCCCTTTAAGGGTCAATCGGCAAATTTGTGCCGAAATATATGCCCTCTCATACTGGATGACCTAGGTTAGGGAAACAGCTTTCTCATTGTCGCATTTTGCTGATATTGAATTCATTGGTAATGATACTGAGAAATTGGGAAGGTTAGGTGATATTTGCTTGACGGGTTTCCGGAGGCCTATAAAATAGGCCTCCTGCAAGGATCGTAATTACCGCAACGGTAGTAGGTTCGGACATAGGCTGCATAGGCAGCAAGGAGTGTCCCTGTAGCAAGAATTTATTCACTTAGTTTTTCACCAAGCTACCTATTTTACGGCAACAGATGCCGTGTTTACTCAAACTGGAGGACATCCAAACATGCTGCGTTCCCTATTTATCATGTTGCCAGCAATCGCAATGCTGGTAGCTCCTGTAAGCACCTTTGCTTGTGAAGACTGTGGCTGCTCAGCCGCAGAAGCTTCGAGCGATTGTGGTTGCAGTGCCGCCCCTGCAAGTGATTGTGGTTGTGAAGCTACCGCCGATTGTGGTGGTTGTGGTGTAACAACCAAGACGATCTACGTACCTCAGCGTGTTACCGAAATGCGTACGGTTAAAACCACTGAGTACCAGAAGGAACAACGTGAGCGTACTTACACGGTCATGAAGCGTGTTCCTGTTACCGAAGAAAAGACCCGTACTTACACCGTCATGGTACCTGAACAACGTACCAAGACTGTTGAGTACACCGTGATGAACAAGGTCGACGAAGTTAAAACCGTTGAGTACCAAGTTTCGGTTCCTTACACCGAAGAAAAGGAAGTCAGCTACACGGTTATGACTCGCGTACCAGAAGAAAAGACCTCGACCTACACGGTCATGGTTCCTTCGTGGGAAGAAAAAGAAGTCAGCTACACAGTTATGACTCGTGTGCCAGAAGAAAAGACTTCGACCTACACAGTTCAAGTTCCTTACACTGAGGAAGTTGAGCAAACCTACACGGTTATGACTCGCGTACCAGAAGAGAAGACTTCAACCTACACGGTTCAAGTTCCTTACACCGAGCAAGTTGAGCAATCGTACACCGTTCGAGTTCCTTACACGGAAACTATGACCGGTTCACGTACGGTTACTAAGCGAGTTCCTGTTACCACTATGAAGACGGTTCAAGTTCGTGGTGGTCACTACGAAACCGTTCAAGAAGAAGTTTCTTGCGGTGGCGGTTGTGGTGGTTGCGGCGACTGCGGTGGTTGTGGCACCAAGACTGTATGCAAGAAGGTTTGGGTTCCTACCTGTGAAACCAAAGAAGTTCCTTGCACCACTTACCAATGTGTAACGGAAGAAGTTCCTTACACCTACAACGTATGTAAGACTCGCTGCGAAACCCGTACTCGTATGGTTAACGTATGCAAGACTCGCTCAGAAGAACGCACCAAGACCTACACTGTCTACAAGTGTGTTCCTGAAACCAAGACCCGCATGGTTAAGGTTTGCAAGACTCGCTGCGAAGAGCGCACCAAGACTTACACAGTTCACAAGTGTGTTCCTGAAACCCGCACCAAGACCGTAAAGGTCTGCAAGATGGTTCCAGAAGAGCGCACCAAGACCTGCACCGTCTACAAGTGTGTTCCTGAAACCCGCACCAAGACCGTTAAGGTTTGCAAGACTCGCTGCGAAACCCGCACCAAAGAGGTAACGGTTACGAAGTGTGTTCCTGAAACCAAGACCAAGGAAGTTAGCTACACCGTATGCGTTCCTCAAGAAAAGAGCGAAACTTACACGGTCACAAGCTACAACTGTGTTCCTGAAGAAAAGACCGAAACCTACACGGTTTGCGTTCCTGTTACCGTTGAAAAGGAAGTTCCTGTAACTGTCTGCAAGATGGTTGCTCAGGAAGTAGAAGTTCCTGCTTGCGGTGGTTGCGAAAGCAGCTGTGGCGGATGCGGTGACGACTGCGGTTGCGAAAGCAGCTGCTGTGAAGATGACTGCTGTGACGACGGATGCAAGATCCTTGGATTCCTTCGCCGCTAAGCGACATCTTTGATTGATTATTAACGACACGGGCCCAGTTCCTTGGAACTGGGCCCGTGATTTTTTTTGCGATATGCTAAGCGAGATGATTAGCCAAGGTAGTTGCGACAGGCATCAACAATTCTTCCGGATGCTTTCCCGTCGCCATAAGGATTTACCGCCTCAGCCATCTTTTGATAAGCGGCATCATTCGTGAGAAGCTCGCTCACATTAGGGATAATTGCATCTGCTACCGGGCCAACGAGCTTGACGGTTCCTGCATCAACCCCTTCAGGGCGTTCGGTCGTATCTCTCATGACAAGTACTGGTTTGCCAAGGCTTGGTGCCTCTTCTTGAACACCGCCTGAGTCAGTTAGAACGACACGACAAGAATCAAGCAGTGCGACAAATTCGCTATACGGCTGTGGAGGTAGCAAGCGAATATTCTCAAGGTCACCAAGCTGCTCATGAACCACCTCTTTCACGTTCGGGTTGAGGTGAACTGGGTAGATGAAAAGGGTTTCCGGGAAATCGCTAGCCAAGGATTTCAAGGCTGAGCAAATCTGTTGAAAACCATCACCAAAATTTTCACGACGATGGCCAGTAACTAGTACCGAAGGACGATCAAACAGGTCTTCGCCGCCAACCTCACGAAGATTCGCTTTAAGCTCATCTCCAACTCCGTCTTTTTGTTGTCGACTTAGTTCCATGTGCAAAGCATCGATAACCGTATTACCAGTTACAAAGATGCTTTTCGGATCGATCATCTCATTGAGAAGATTTTGCTGAGATTGATCGGTTGGTGCGAAGTGAAGGTTCGCAAGCGGAGTCGTAAGCCGACGATTACCTTCTTCGGGGAAAGGTGATTTCATGTTGCCAGTTCTTAGGCCCGCTTCGACATGCCCGACACCAATGCGGCGGTAAAAAGCTGCCAAAGCACCTGATAGGACCGTCGTTGTATCGCCTTGAACAAGCACAAGCTTTGGATCATAAGCAACTAGGGTTTCATCAAGTGCTGTGAGCAATCGCGATGTTAGGGAAGCAAGGGTTTGATTCGGCTGCATCAAAGCCAGATCGCGATCAACCCGAATGCCAAACAGCGTAACAACCTGATCGATTAGTTCTCGATGCTGGCCCGTGTTGATGACGATGGGCTCAAAATCATCGGCAAATTCGAGCGCAGCAATAACGGGGGCCAACTTAATAGCCTCGGGCCGAGTGCCCATGAGGACCGCTACACGATGTTTCATGGCAGGTAGTTGTCGAAGGGGTTGAGAGTGACAGATTAGCGAGCAGACTCCTCGCGTTGCCCACCTAGTGTAATTGGTCGATTCTCTCTTTCACCCGGAGTTCCGATTATTCAGATTCTGTGAATTGAAAGCAGGGGAACAGAGGATACTAGGTATTTCTTTGGAGGGGAGATTGCAGACGAGGCAGCTACCAACGAGAATGGGAACCACCCTGCCAGAGCAAACGTCTATACGACTTACCTACCTTTGCTCATTTGGCCCTCAAGGTTCCTGAATGGCTAAGAACGACTACTTTTCCGAAGAGAACTTGCGCAAAGATCTCAAGGGTAAGACCGTGCGCGGTGGGTTGGCGACGGCGGGAGCGAAGATTTTCAGCATAATCTTTATGCTCGCATCCATGTCGATTTTGAACCGTCTTAATTCGCAACGTCTAGCATGACCTGTTCGAGTTTTTTCACTTGATCTTTCGTTTCGAAATTAAGCATAAAATCGCGAGAAGCATTACCCATTTTTACTCTCAGCTCAGGCGACTTAAACAGGGTCGATAGATTCTTTGCCATCGATTTCCAGTCCCCCTCATCACACAATAGCCCACTGACGCCATCGTTAACTTGCTGAGGGATGCTTGCATGTCGTGTTGAGACAATTGGAAGACCTGAACAAGCGGCTTCAGCAATTGCGACAGGCCAACCTTCTTTGTCTCCGTTCTCGCCAATAACCGAATGTTGAACAAAGATGGATGCCTTTGCCATCTCTTCCCGCACAACCTCAGGTCCTTGATAGCCTAGGAAAGCAACTTTCTCTTGGACTCTCAGTTCTGAAGCGATAGATTTTGCAGCATCTAGCATAGGGCCATCGCCAATCATTCGAAGCGATGCATTCGGGTAATCCTCCACAGCTTCGGCAAAAGCCTTGATTGTCAAATCAGGGCGTTTCTTACCTACCATCCGTCCCACGGCTAAGCATCGACAGTGCTCTAAACCTGTTGATTGAGAAGCTTGGTAATCGTTACTCGGAGCGCCATAGGGAATGAAGTGAACCTTCTCTTTCGCAACACCATGATCGACTAGCCATTCCCGCATATAGTCTGCTACAACAACACAGGCAGCATACTTAGGTGCTCGACTCTCCAAACGTTTCTTGTAGGTAGGGCTTCTAAGAGCAGAAGATAAATCGTATCCATTGAAGTGAACGACGTATGGTATTTTTGCCTGCTCAAAAATCGGAAAGTAATCAGTAGCCCAAACTCCGAAATGCCCAAGAGCAACCTGAGGACGGTTATTGGCAATCTTTGCTTCCCACCACTCTCTTTCCTTAGGTGGTATACTCAGGCCTGCGTAAGTTGGGCGATTCTGAAGATCGTAGTATTTCTTCTTCAAGAAAGCCACGTACCGATTTTTAGGTATACGATCAAGACTCGGTATGATTTCGACAGCAAGACCAGTGGTATCAAATTTTTCTTTATTAAGAAGTTGTTTGGTATACACCGTCAGATTGAGTCTATCCATTAACATAGCTTGGCGATGCATCCAAACTTCACTGCCAACGCCAAAGTGCATTGTTGAAAGCCAAGCGTTAACTAAATCACTTGAACCCATGGTGTACTCGCTTGAAATATTTGTGACGATAAGATGCTCTCGGTAACACGACGTTTTTCAAGATGAATCTTAGCTTTAACTCAAAATTGTTGATAAGACGATTAGATCCTCTTAGCAACCACTCCGTATCCAAGTGGGAAAGGCGTTCCAGATTCAAATGATTTGGATTCAATATCCCAAGAGGTCATCTTGCTGTACAAAGACTGAATGATTCCCCCACCGAATCTTCTAAGAAAAGCTTTAGTTGCAATATCAATGCAGACATCGTATCTTCCCCCAAGATCTCTAAGTAAGAGGATTTCAAAACCTGTTTTTTCAAAGAGGTATTTTAGTGAATGTCTCGTATAGCGGAAATAATCGTAGGGGGCTTCGTGAATCCAATAGAAGAATGGTACATTTAGCAAGACAATACCATCATCGCGTAGGACTCGGTGCATGTCTGCAAGGACTATTTCGGGAGAATGAAGATGTTCAAGTACATCAGAACAAATGATTGTATCGAAAGAATCGGAATCAAGCTCTGTTGGATAATTAAGATCGGAAAGGTAGTCTGCATGTGAGACATCGTGTGGCGATCCAGGCCAGTCAATGCACGTAATGGAGGAGCACTTATCTCGATAAAGACCATACAAGGGGACGCGTCCACAACCGTACTCAACAAGATCACCTTTTGCGTAGTCTCCTGTAACCTGTTGGTAAAAGCCCGCGATACGATCAGCAATGACCTTTGAGACGGGGTCAAGATGTTGTTTATCCCGAGATCCTCTCCAATTACCTTGGTGATGTTCGTATTTGGATGGTTTCCAAAGTTCGATGTTCTTCATGTTTAGTTTGCTCAGTTGGATGTCTTCTATGGCCTTACCCTGTATCAATTCTGAGGTCGCTTCAAAAAGCTATCTTGGAGTTGAGAAAGACTAAGTCTTAGGACTTTTCTCCCATGAACGGTTGAAAGCAGCAGTATAGTCCATGTCACTGGGGTGAGTAAAGCGAGCGAAAGAAGACCGTATGCCCCTTCAGGTAAGAGTGAACTACTTTTGATTCCTGATAGTATCAAAATCAGAAAAGCACCGAGTAAGAGAGGGAAGCTGATACAGTTAAGAATGCACTTAGAGGAAACAGCTCCATTGCGAGTAACATAGAAAATTCCGAAGGGAGAACGAACGAAAAGCTCGGCAAGCACATAACACTTCGCTACTCCGATTGCTCCCCATGGCAAGCCAATGATGAATGCAATAATGACAATAAATGAGCTTATGCATCCCCACTTGAACATATCATTTCCACGACCTTGGCTGACAAAGAGCCAACCTGTGGAGTTGCCAATTGGTTGTATACCCGATGCTATTACAAGCCAAGCGAAGATAGGAACGGCTTCCTTCCATTGACTGCCAAGCACCAAATCTATTATTTCAACGCGACCAAAATAGATGCAAATAGTTAGAGGGGTCGTTACCAACAGGACCAATTCT
This sequence comes from Botrimarina sp., assembly GCA_965263145.1. Classification (GTDB taxonomy): domain Bacteria; phylum Planctomycetota; class Planctomycetia; order Pirellulales; family Lacipirellulaceae; genus CAYGQU01. Next base: position 2,358,759 of record OZ253585.1, on the reverse strand, counting down.
AGTATCTGAATATAAGCTTTTCTATAATTGGGTGGATTACTAACTAGTCTGCTTAAGACGGGGGTAGCGATGTTGGATACTGGCTGATTGATGACGTTTAAAGGAATGAGCAGCAGTCTATAGGCTTGGCTGTAAAAGCCTAGCTGTGAGGGACCCCAGTACCATCCAATTAAGGTGTTATCTAAATTACGAGCAAAGTAATTGACGAAGCGAAATCCGGTTAGGTTGGCTCCGAAAGCAATCATTCCACGAGTATTGTCTTCGCTTCGGGGAAAAGTTGGTCGCCAGTCACAGAGTATCCAAGAAGTAATTAAGTTGAATAGAGATGCTGAGATTGTCAAAATCACCAGTGCCCAGTAGTTTCCAAACATCCATGCCCAAAGCACAGCGAGTACATTTGAAGCGAGTTGACTTATGATTTGCATCTTGATTATTGAGTGAAAGTTCATCACTCTGTTAAGAAGTGCTAGATGCTGAATCGACATGCCAGAAAGAACAAAAGAAATTGAAATAGCTATTGTGATCGCTATTAGCCTAGGTTCCTGATAAAACATTGCTAACAACGGAGATATTGCGCACAATATCACTGCCAAACAGAGCCCAACAGTACTTGAGAACCAGAATAAATTGGATATTTGCTGCTGATTGATTTTGTCCTTTTGAATGGTTGATTGCGCTAGACCAGAATCGACAAACATTCCTGCAAATCCTGTTATAGCGGTTACCATGGCAACAAGGCCAAAGTCTTCGGGTGAAAGTAGCCGCGATAGAATAGGGATAGCAATTAGGCTAATTACAATACGAACGCACTGGCCAATAATGGTAATCAAGCCGCCGCGAACTGTTTTTCCTTTGAGATCTTCCTTAATTGTTTTACTACAAAAATAATCTACCGACATGTTGGAAAGGCTCTGCTGTTGGTGTGGCTATGTTGAAGGAAGATGCACTAAGGTTCGATTTTCGACAGTTTCTAAAATTGCGTGGTACAAATGTCAAGTTAGGCCATTTAGTATGATGCTTCCGACGGTATGTTTGACAAGCATTTTATGAGTACACTATAGCAGCATCATGCAAACCTCAGTCATCATTCCCGCTTATAACGATTCTGATCGACTCAAGCTTTGCTTGGATGCCTTAGCCAAGCAGACGGTTCCTCAAGACCAGTTTGAGGTAATTGTCATCGATAATGGCTCGGATGACCCGCCTAGAGAATTGGTCGAAAGCTATTCTTTTTGTCGATTCACCGAAGAATCGAAACCTGGATCGTACGCTGCGAGGAATAAAGGGCTCGAACTTGCCCAAGGAGAAATCATTGCGTTCACCGACGCGGATTGCATACCTGAACCCAATTGGCTGGAAGAAGGTATCAAGGCTGTTTCAATGGAAGGATTTGATGGTCAAATCGGAGGTGCTATCGAACTCTTTGCTAAGGATCCAGACAATCCTAATAAAGTTGAGTTGTTCGATATGATATTCGGACTAAAGCAAGAGAAACATGTCAGCCAATGGCATTTTGCTGCCACGGCAAACATGTTCACCCTGCGCAGCATCATTGATGAAGTTGGGCCTTTCAACGATAAAATTATGTCAGGCGGTGATACCCAGTGGGGAACTAACCTTCACTCCTTAGGTCGAACGGTCTTATATGAGCCAAAAGCGATTATTAAGCACCCAGCTCGAAATGATTACGAAGGGATCATTATCCAGTCAAAAAGACACTACGGTGGTAGGCATGATCAATTCATGCACAACCGTAAAAGTCGTAGCTTCGGATGGATCTTAAAACGCGTCTATCTGCACGCGCGACCACCTTTTGGCGCGTACCAAGAGGCCTATAAATTCTTAAAAGAAAATGGTTACGGCTGGAAAGAAACGATGAGTGTGTGGAAGATTATCACTCACAATTACCTAATCAAGCACGTAACCTTCATTAAGCTGTTCTTCACTAGCAAACGCGAGAGACGATAGCCTTTATTGGCTAAGCCGCTTTACCTGATTTGTACAGATACGGATTCAGCGTTGGATCATTGTACATCTTCATTTGGCGATAAACTTTAAGCAGCTTCTTGCCTGCGAAGATGTCGTCTAGCAATTCAACAAGCGATTGCGAGAGGTCTTTCTGTTGCAACGCACATCGATCAAGCTTCTCTTGTACCTTGGCCTTGTGCTCAGCCGTTGCATCCTCACGCTCAAGCTCTTCGTTAAGGTGATAGATTCGGAGCGACATAATCGAAAGTCGGTCCATCGTCGAACCGGGCGTTTCTGTATTTAGCTTGGCATCTGTTTCTGGAACTACGCCAAGCGAGTTGCACATCTCAATCAAAGTTTCATCGATTTTCTCGATCCAATCATTTCGCTGTTGATTGAATCCATCGATGGCACGTTTCACTTCGGCGATTTTTTCGTCCGTAACATCGCGGCTTCGGGCGATATCTTCTTCATGCCAAAGCTGATAGTTAAACGAAGACTGAGTACAGACAACCGACATCAAACCGGTATAAGGATTGGCGATTGGTTCTTGATGCCAAAGCGCGACCGTTTCTGCATGCAGTTGATTGACTTGGCTAACGATTTCTTGGCTATCGAATGGCATTCGGCTTCCTTCCGAAACGCGTCATATGGAAATGACTAAGTGGGGGTTTGAATCAGGACGGGGAGTCTAGAAAATCTCACCATTCTTAGCAACAGGAGCTTATCCTCACTGTGCGCCCAGGACTATTCAATTGGCGTAGCGCCTGGGGGTGGTGTTCCGCCGCCGGAGCGAACATGATCGCCTCGTCCGGAAGCATAGCTTGATGCATCAGGCAATTCAGCTGCGCTGGACTCATCTGCCTTCGCAGCCTCGAAGAGTTTCTTCAGAAAGGTGCGACACCACCCGCAGCCGGTGCCGGCGCCGTAGCAATCTGCTAGCTGTGCTGGCGCTCGCGGTTTCTCAATACGGATGTAGTTCTCGACCTTACGCCGTGTGATGTGAAAGCAAAGGCAAAGCTCGTCGTCGCGTTCCATGGACTTTCTCTCGCTAGTCTTGGGTTGCTAGTTTCCAAGCGACTTGTCGAGCAAGTTGATACTCTTCAACGTCGAGGTATTCGCTGATCGTATGAATGTTGTGTTGGCCGCAACCAATGGTAACGGTTGGTATTCCGTGAGCGGTGATCCAGTTGGCATCAAGTCCCCCGTTGGCAATCCGTTCCGATACCGTACCACCACAAGCTTCTACTGCTTTCTTCGCAGCAACGATTGTCGGCTCGTTCTCTTTAAGACGGAACGATTCGTAGTTTAGGTCACCATCGAAATTAACAGTCCCAACTTTACCTTCCGAGCTTTTGAGTTGTTTGACCGCTCGCTTGAATGCAGATTCAATTTCTCGGACGATCTTGGCACGGAATTTCGGATCATGACTGCGTGCTTCCACATGCAGTCGAGCGCTCTCGGCAACAACGTTTGTGGCCACGCCCGCATCGAGTGTTCCGATGTTTGACGTACCAGTTTTAATTTTTCCGCTTGGTGTTTTCTTTTCAATCTTTCCATGCCAGCCGTTCTGAACCAAATCGGCAATGGCAAGCGAAGCGATTCCGATGGCGCTGATTCCTTTTTCGGGTGCCATGCCAGCGTGGCTTGGAAGGCCGGTTATCTCAACCATCATTCGGTAGCCTCCGGTTGCTCCGAGCGTCAATTCAGTTGGCGAACCACCATCAAAGTTAAACGCCAACTTCGGTTTACCGAGTGATCCAACTGCCACGTGACGGGCACCATTGATCCCTCCCTCTTCCTGCACTAACCAGAGAAAAGTTATCGGCGGGTGAGGGACATCGCTTTGCAGTAGTCCAAGCAATGTCGTCAACAAGACCGCGGTACCACTGCGATCATCGGCGCCGAGTCCGGTCTTGGGATCGGCTGATTCGATTCGCTTACCACGTTTGATTGGTTTCGATCCAACACAGATTGGCACCGTATCGGTATGAGCACAAAACAATAGGCGTGGTGCATTGGCAAACGGACCACGGCCGGGCAGTTTCAAGATGCCGTTGCCACAACCACCGCCAAGTTCGCTTCGTTTATGAGCGTTGTCGAACTTGATTTCTGGCGAGCCTTTAGGAAGTTGTGCGGAAAGGAAATCCATAACCGCCCGCTCTTCGCCCCCTTTGGCAGGGATTGCCATCAGCTGGCAAACAAGATCGAGCGCCTTGGCATTGGTAATCGGCAGCTTAGTCAAGTTGGCTTTCTTCGCGGTCATTTGGCTTCGCAATCACTTCAGTCGGTTGGCTCGTCAATCGTATAAATAGCAGCGTAGCCAAAAGGCCGAGCGTGGCAAAGCCTGCCACCACCATAAAGACTTCGTGGTGACCAGCCGCTCCAGGATGCCGGTCTAGGAGATTACCTATCACCAGGGGCATGAAGATGTCAGGCGTGTAACCGATTACTGAGATCAAGCCGACTGCACTCCCAGTGCAAGCAAGTGGGATATGCCCTTCGCCTAAAATTGCAAAGTAGAGACCACGCAGTGCGAAGATTCCAACGCTGGTGAAGATAATCGTCAGTAGGTAGAACGTACTATTCGCAACAGGAACCATTTCGAAACTTAGCAGCAAGCTGCCAATGATTAATATCCCGAAACAGATGGCAATCATCCTTGTTGGCCTGAACTTATCAGCAATAAAGCCGAACCCAACGGCAGAAAAGAACCGAACCCAGAGAGAATAGGTTCCCGTTCGTGCCGCTTCGACTTCATCCATGCCTAGTACCACGTTTGCATAGTGGGCAAAGTCGTCCGTTGCTTTGAAGCCAGCGTATGCGCAGACGATGATCAGGGCGTGCAGCCAAATGATTGGCATCTTTGCAAGACGACGCAATTCAGCGAATGATAGCTTTTGTTCCTGTGGCTTATGATTCGTCTCAGGTGCGGTCTTATCTTTGCGAGGGAGTACAAACCAAACCAATACCGCAGCGAATATGGTGACACTTCCAAACGTCAGAATCACCTGGGTCAGCGCATCTTCACGCATCGCGAGCGTAGCGGACTCAACATCTTCGGGCATTGATCTTGAGTAAATGACCAGCGCAATGCTGCCTGTCGCGGCCGAGAGGAGTCCCCGTCCCCCATCAAGGAGGCCGAATGCGGTCCCTTGCGAAAGTTCGCCACCCCATTCACGGGTAGCTTTAATCAGAGCAGACCAAAGCAGCGCAATCGTTGTTAATCCCCAGTAGGCGTACAGTCCGTACAGCAAATTCCCAGAAGGGAAGTTCAGAAAGACAAAGCCGCCAAGGGCAGTTGTGATTAGCGAAATGGCAATCAATAATCGTGGCCGAAAGATATCCGCCAGCGGGCCACCAAGTAGATAGGCAGCCATGGCGACCATACCATAAATCGAATAGGCGTTACCAAGCTGGCTGTTCGTAATGTCAAAGACTTCGAGCAGAGCTGGACGGAAAATCCGTGCAACAACGAAGGGTAAGAAGAAGACCGACTCACCAGCAACTACGAGCGCAAAAAGAACAAGCATACGCTGCGGTGTGAAGAGGCCCGTTTTTGTTTGATTCGAAGCATCCATGCATGAAGCCATTACAAGTTAGACAATCTTCTACAACAACTCAGGCCAGAGGGCGTCGCTTATTAACAAACCTTCTTGGGTTAACCGCAGGTGTGTGTCATTTTGCTCCAGCATACCTAGCTTTACGAGGCGGGTGATCTCTTCGCCGGCCAGATTTTCAATCTTATACCCAGTTGCTGGATGGAAATGTTCCAAGTTGACCCCCTCCAAGCGGCGGAGGCCAAAGACTAATCGCTCTCGGGCAAGTTGTTCAGCGGTTAGCTCTTCACGTTCAGCAACGGGTGGTTCATTGTTCAGAACCCGCTTGATATACGTGGTAGTGCTTCGGTGGTTCGTTTCGCGGACACCATCCAAGAATCGTGCGGCACCGGGACCAGCGGCATAGTACTCTTGGCCTGCCCAGTAGGCTTCGTTGTGTCGACTCCGTCGGCCAGGCTTCGCAAAATTAGATACTTCGTAGTGCTCAAAGCCTTCTTGGCAGAGCGTTTCAATCGCGGACAGATACATGCTGCGCTGCAAATCTTCCTCCACCTCGTTGAGCTGATCTTGATGTAGACGGGACCAGAAGGTTGTCCCTTTCTCGTAGGTGAGACCATAGGTTGAAACGTGACTCGTATTCAGCTCAATTGCCTGGCGAAGATCTTGTTGCCACGCTCCAAGAGTTTCGTCGGGTGCAGCGAAGATCAAGTCGATTGAAACCGCAAGTCCCGCTTCATGGGCAGCAACGACTGTCTGACGAATGTCCTCAGCAGTGTGGTCCCGTTCTAGCTTTTTAAGTTTTGTATCATCGAATGATTGAGCGCCGAGGCTAATGCGTGTTACCCCTGCGTCGGCGAGCATTTGAATCGAATCGATCGGTATATCTGCCGGATTCGCTTCAACTGTCCACTCAAACTTGCTGGATGATTCTGGAGGAAACCAATGTTTGGCCAGCTCTAACAGCTCTTGTAACTTCGTAAGAGGTAGTTGGGTGGGAGTTCCACCACCGAAGTATAGTGTCTTCACCGAGCGAGGTTCTTGAAGCCAACTAAGCTCTCGTTTGATTGCATCCAAGTAATCATCAGCAAGATCTTCACGCCCAGCAACGACCGCAAAGTTGCAGTACCCGCACCGATGGCGGCAGAAGGGGACATGCAGATAAGCCGAGCGAGATTGATTCATAACCGGCTATTGTAATTGCAGAAAAAAAGAAAGAGAGCGGGTGCCAAGCACTCGCTCTCTTTCCTGAGGTTCGATTCCATTCGAAACGGACGGCTATTTTTTCTTAGCCGCCTTCCTTTTTTTCGTTGTCTTTTTCTTGGCTGCTTTCTTAGCAGGCTTCTTTTTTGCAGCGGCAGCAAGTCCCTTAGCTACGATGTCGGTTGCGACTGCAGCGTCTTGGCTACCCAAGACTTGGAATGCTTCGGAAAGCACGCGGCGAGTTTCAGCAGCGGTGATTGAGGTACCGCCTGTGTCGGCTCGTTTGGCGACTTCGTTGTAGAATGCGTTGAGATTCATGTTGTCCCTCCTGGAGTGAAAAGTGGCTTCTATGAAAGGCTCATGTGAAGCAACTATTTAGAATCTAAGAAGTGCTAGCAGGTTTGTCTAGCCGAGTCTTAAGCATGTGTGACGAGTTGAATTAAGAAGCTCAGAAATCTTTATCGCGGCGCTTTGCGATGTAACCCATCAAGCATTGGGCGTAATTCCTCAAAGAAGTCGTTAGCGTCATTAAACTGACGATAAACACTCGCAAAGCGGACAAAGGCAACTTCATCAAGTTCCCGTAAGTGTTCCATCACGAGTAAGCCAAGCTCACGGCTTTCGATTTCGGTTTCAAAGCTTTGGTAGACATCGTTTTCGATGGCATCAACGGTCGCTTCGATTTGTCGTGTGGTAATAGTCCGTTTCCAACAAGCTCTTTCGAGACCACGTTGGATTTTCTCGCGGGAGAAGGGGGCGCGAGAGCCATCTTTCTTGACCACTTTGATGGTGGTCTCTTCGGGGCGTTCGTAAGTGGTGTAACGCCGTCCACAACCGACACACTCCCGCCTACGCCGGATAGCAGCACCATCCTGGCTGGCTCGTGAGTCGATGACTCGGTCGTTATCTACGCGGCAATAAGGGCATCGCATGTGAGTAATATACCCGCCTGAGGGTCGCCTCGATACTTGATTAGCCCTTATATTTACCTAACTTTGGATTTCGATGCAAAGATTTCTTTTTCTGAAGCGAATGGTAACCATTGCTAGCAGTCAAGTTGCGGTATAATTCCCTCAAAATAACCTCAATAGCTATGCACGGTTTACCTGTTTTAACGCTACCGATCTTTCCCCACTGAGACCCAAGCGACCCGATTCCATGAGCAACACACCTGATTCGGAATCCCCGGAAGAACTAGAGCCAGCTGTCGACCCACGCTCGCTACCACCCAGGGAACGATTTACCGAGGCAGCCAAAAGCATGCAAACCAATGCCGATCCGGACGACGAAGAGCATCAGCTCTGGATGGGAAGCTATTCTCACCTTGCAATGATCGGCACATGGGGATGTGCAGGTCTTGCGACGATTGGTTTACCAATCATCGCACTCTTGTTTGCGTTCTCCGCTAGTGCATGGCTATACCTAATCGGATTCATTGCCTTGATGTGGGTCACCATTTGGCTTTGGTATGCGTATCGCCGCTATAGCGTTCATTACACTCTGAGCAATCAACGCTTCGTTCACGAGGCTGGTTTGCTTTGGCGAACTGTCGATCGGGTTGAGTTAATCGACATTGATGATGTTACGTACCTCCAAGGTCCGGTTGAACGGGCTTTCGGGGTTGGGACGATTCGTCTTAATTCAAGCGATGCAACGACGCCGGTTTTGATGCTTCCAGGTATTGCTGAAGTGCGAAAAATTGCCGACATGATTGACGATGCTCGTCGTAAAGAGCGTCGCAGTCGTGGTTTGCATATTGAGCAAGTTTAAGTCGACTAATCTTCTCTCCTAAAGTTTGCTATGCGGTGAGGCTTGAATCATGCTGGTAGTTGGGGCCTTGTGGTCCCGTCCCGCCTGATTCACTTCCCATGTGCATAACTTTTGGTTGCCATTGGCATTGCTATGCCTTGGCATGGTTACGATGAAGATTCTTCTGCTCACCCACTATTTTCCACCCATCGGTGGTCCCGGTGCTCGACGCATGCTGGGATGGGTGAATGGTTTTTATGCAGATGATTCGGCTCATGATGTCGTCGTCATCACGCCTGAAGCGCACGAGCGAGATCCTTACTACCAGCCGAAGGAGTCTTACGAAGGACAAGCCGAGGTCATTCGACCAACGATCTTTGATCCCGCTCGCCTTGCCCGTGGTGGTGAAGATGCCAAAAAAACTCAGCCAACGCAATTAGAGAAAGCAACCGAACGACGTGGTCTTGCTTCGCGAATTCGGCCATGGTTGCTGCTGCCCGATCAACGTCGTTTTGCGAATGGTCCACTAACTAAGACCGCTGCTGAAGTGATAGATGAATATGCAGGGGAAGAGCCCATCTTGGTACTCACCTCTAGCCCCTACAGCAGTATTCATTTGGCCGGGAAGTCACTCAAGCAGCATTACGGTGATCAATTAATCTGGATAGCCGACTTCCGAGACGATTGGTTTCACCCAACCTTCTTCCCACATCCCAACTCGGCCTACCGAGCCTACAACCGAAAACTTGAGCGGAATGTTCTGCGCATTGCTGACGGGTTGTCTGTTGTTAGCAGGAAGACGTTTGACAAAATCAAAAGTCGGCATGAGAAGAAATTCCCTGCAAGCTTTTGGCGAATCGATTCTGACGATTCAAAGTGGCGCTGGATCCCCAATGGATTTGACCCAACGGGAGTTCAAGAAATCCTCAATGAACCAGTGGAAGCTAGCGGTGCGGAGAAGACTGTTCGTCTCTTGTTTAGTGGAACACTTTGGCAGAACCACTCGCTTGAGACATTGGTTGCGGCACTGGATGCGATAGCCGAAGAAACAAAGACTCGCTTCGAATTCACACTTGCTGGCCGTGTGATTGAACAAGTTCCAGAGCCGAAGAATCCTGATCTTGTTGAAATCAAATTAACCGGCTGGAAGCCATACGATGAATCCTTGTCTGCTACGCGACAAGCGGATTTATTGCTCGTCCATACGGGCCCTGAGAGCCAAGACATCAAAATCAAGGTTTTTGATTCCGCTGCCGTTAAGCGACCAATGCTTGTGCTTGGCCCTGAAGATTCCGCAACGGTACGACTTGTAAAAGAGCATGTTGCCGATCCGCTGATTGCCGATCAGCATGATCAATCAGCGATTGAAACGGCATTGAGGCGATACTTGTCTTCTGAGGAAATTCGACAGCATGCGTTTGATGGCGTACCTGAAGAGTACAACCGACTGTTGCAAGCAAAACGGTTACTCACGTGGGCTGATCAGCTTGCTGGGTCTATTGTAATGCCGTCAATCCAGCAAGAGGTTCCGTCGTGAGTGATCCTCTGATTGTGGAACCGCCACATACTTGTTTACCCCATGTTCCAGAAAGGATTTATGTCACCAAGCTTGCGATTGACCCGGTGAATCGGCAGCAATTGTTTGATTGGGTAATTCAAGCAGCCAAGTTAGGTAGGTCTGATGGGATTCAGCGAACGGTAAGTTACCTGAATGTACACGTCGCTAACCTAGCTGCTAAAGATGAGAGGCTTACGGAGTTTATCAATCAATGTTGTGACCTTGTCTATTGCGACGGCAAGGGGATCGGATGGGGAGCTCGCTTGCAGGATTTGCCTGATCCACCACGTGTGACCGCGGCGGATTGGTTGCCTGAATTATTGGAAGCATTCCGCGATTCGAAGCTACGTGTTTTTGTCGTCGCAGGTAAACCGGGCGTGGCTGAACAAGCGGTTGAGAATATCAAGCAACAGACAGGTCCGTTGGGTGAAATTGAAACGCACGATGGTTATCTTAATCCCGAAAAGACCGAGCGGCTTCTTGATCGGATCAGCGAATTTCAACCTGACATTGTGTTAGTTGGAATGGGGTCACCGATCCAGGAGCATTGGGTCTTGGAGTATCGCCAAGCGATCAAAGCATCGGTGGTTTGGACCTTAGGGGCGACGTTCGATTATTTCACTGATGAGCAAGAACGAGGTCCCCAATGGCTTCGCGACGCTGGGCATGAATGGGCCGCCCGTTTGCTAGCAGACCCAACGCGACTCTGGCAGCGTTACTTAATTGGAAACCCTCGCTTTTTAATACGGGCGTTATTAACTGGGAAAAACAAGCAAGATAGCAGAGGAAAAACTGACTAGCATTGCTTGGCTGACCCCATCCCTCCCCAGGTCACGATTGGTACAATAGAGGCCCTGCCAAGCTTCCCACCCCCGGCAGTCTTCATGCCGAAATAAATACATGCCTCAATTTGTTGGTTCGATAAATCGTTACCCAGGCCGAGCTTCATTAAGTTGGTATGGGATTCTCATTCTGGTCGGCTTTGCGATGCTGTACCTGATTCCTGGTTGCGCGCGCGATCCAGCGAACCCGATTTCGGCGTTGGATGCTTTGTTTACTTCAACGAGTGCTTCTTGTGTCACCGGTTTGATTGTCCGATCAACGGCTGAAGATTTTTCCTTCTTAGGCCAAATGGTAATCCTCGGCCTAATTCAGCTTGGCGGCATTGGCATCATGACCGTCACGACCTTTATCGTGATGCAGTTTGATCGCCGTGGCAGCGCTCGCCAACGGATGGTACTAGTGGAAACGCTTGGAGCTGACCAGAAGACGGACCTGCGCAGGATTCTACGAAACGTTCTCGCGCTGACGCTGACCTGTGAATTGGTCGGATTTGCGATCCTCACTTTTTATAATCTGGTGAACTTCAGTCGGTTTGCTGAGATCGGGCTATGGAGCACCTATCCTGAGGCGGTTTGGCATGCCTTGTTCCATTCAGTCTCGGCTTTCTGCAACGCTGGTTTTTCCTTGAACGATTCTAGTTTGGTACCTTTTGCCGATAGCTGGGTCGTTAATCTTACAATTGGCGTGTTGGTTATCATTGGCGGTCTTGGTTTTCCAGTGATTAACGACCTGCGCCGTAGTCGCCATCTGCCTTGGGCGGATCGATGGAACCACTTGCAACTTCACACGAAGATCATGCTCATTGGGACCGCGGTCTTATTGGCCTTTGGCTTTGTTAGTTTTCTCTTTCTCGAATCAGACGGAGCGCTTGAAGGCGATTCTGTTAGTGAACGCGTTCTGAAGGCCTCGATGCATAGCGTCACTTGTCGAACAGCAGGCTTTAATACTGTCGACGTAGCCAATCTGACAAACGCGACCTTATTCATAAGTTTACTGTTGATGGCTGTTGGCGCAGGACCTTGTTCGACGGGTGGCGGTTTCAAAGTCACAACAGCAGCAATCATCGTGATGCGCGCCTGGGCAACTTTCCAGGGATTCAAACGAGTTAACTATTTCCGCCGTACCATACCGGCAAGAAGTGTCGAACGAGCTGTTGCGACTGCAATGCTGTTTGTTGTTGTAGCTATCTTGGCATTAACCACTTTGCTGGTAATTGAACAATCGAAGGTTGGGCACCAAAGCAGCGGAGGATCATTCCTTGAATTACTCTTTGAGGTTGTCTCGGCACTGGGGACCGTCGGTTTATCAACGGGTTTGACGACCGAACTAACCGATTTAAGCAGGGCGGTTGTTATCCTCTTGATGCTGCTTGGCCGATTGGGCCCGATTTCGACCTTTGTTGCCCTGTCGCATAGCGAGCGTGATGAACGGGTTGAGTACCCGAACGAAGACCCGATGGTGGGTTGATCCTCACCCAGCAAGCGACCGATAATAGGACGGATGCGATAAGTTCGCTTCCCATTTCCAAAACACGCATGAGATATTCATGGCAGACTATAAACACTTTGTCGTTGTAGGCCTTGGTTCATTTGGCGGAGCCCTCGCAGTTCGGCTGAGCGAAAATGGCTGTCGCGTGACGGGAATGGATAGCTGTAAAGAACGCGTTGAGTCTCTCAAAGATGTTCTTTACGAAGCCGTCATCGGCGATGCCCGTGAACGTGAATCGATGTCGCACTTGCCTGTTGATTCGGCCAATGGCGTGATCATCAGCATGGGAGAAGACATTACCCAATCCATGCTAGCAACGTTGCATGCTAAAGAACTCGGGGCCAAGCAAGTTGTCGTTAAAGGGGTAACCGATGAGCATGCCCGCATTCTTAAATGCTTGGGTGTTGATCGGGTGATCTTCCCAGAAATTGAGATTGCCCGTCAGCTTGCTGATCGGATGACCTGGCCAAATGTGATTGACTTCCTGCCAATTGATCCTGAGTACAGTTTCCTGGAGATTGCAGCTCCGGATGCCTATGCTGGCAAAATGCTGCAAGAATTGGAGCTTCGCAAACGATTCAATATTTGGGTCGTCGGCGTCAAAGACACGATGACAGGCAAACTGGAGATGTTTCCAGGTGGCCAATACAAGCTTGCTGCTGATCAAGTACTTCTTATCGTTGGTAAGCAGGTCGACGTAAATAAGCTGAGCGACTTGAAATAGTTACCCCCTACAACAACGCTTTTTGGTACGGGATTTACTGATATTGCCGCCAAAAGGGGGGCGTCTCGATGCGAGACAACCGGGATTTATTCTGTTTAGCGCAGAGAAATAGTCCCTAGAGTTGACGTAACCCTACTTTATGACCGATACTTACAGGTCGCGCAAATTGCCTTTTTCTCACCCCCGTAGGAATACAATTGTCCCGTTTACAACCTTCTGACCGAGACAGCGGTCGTAAGAATCAACAACGCATCAACGAAGCTATTCGCATTTCCCCCATCCGTGTCATCGATGCTGATGGTACCCAGCTTGGGGTTATTCCTACCGAAGAAGCACTCAGCCGCGCGCGCGAAGCTGACTTGGACTTAGTTGAGGTCGCATCAACCGAGCGACCTCCTGTTTGCCGAATCATGGACTACGGCAAATTTAAGTACCAACAAAAGAAGCGACACCACAAAGGCCATACGCACCAAAGCCAGAACAAAGAAGTTCGGCTGCGTCCAAAGATTGGCGAGCACGATCTTATGACAAAGATCAATCGAGCTCGTAGTTTCTTTGATCACAAAGACAAAGTTGTCTTTTCGGTCATCTTCCGCGGTCGTGAGAACGCTCATACCGATGAGGGCTTTAAGCTGATGAACCGAGTCATCAAAGAGCTGGAAGACGTTGCTAAGCTAGAGCAAGGGCCAAGCATGCAAGGCAAGCGCATCATTGCAACGCTCGCACCCAAGTAAGCTTAGGCTTTCATATAATCCTATTCTCAAGCGGTTGCCTGCTAGGCAGCCGCTTGTTTTTTATTATCTAAGGAGGGACAGTCCCACTCTCTCCAATCAGGTAAGCGGAGCTTTACACCCTGTTTGCCACTAGCTAGCGCCAAGGTCGTTCGCAGACCCATCTCTAGAGATACTCGCATGGTTTCAATACTAACGGGCGATTGTCGTACTTGCTCTCGCCAAAGGTTCCAAGCGGTTTGATGATAACCGTTGCGCGCGGCACGTCGTGCCCACTTGCCAACCATCGAGCTTTGTTTCTTAGGCTTTGCTAGAGATTGGTCGAGTTCCTCTGGCATCGTCATACCGCGAGTTTCGTGCTGTTCACGTAGCAGGCTACGAAGTTCAGCACGGATTTCGATCTTCTTCGTAGTGCAAGAATTCTTCGTATGTTGTCGGTAGAGGAGGAGAACTTCCGATAGGTTGACCAGCTTGCCAATCTGAGCTAGTCGCATTAACAGGTCAGCATCGTGGGACCATGGATATTCAGGACGATGGCCACCTGCGTCGATTGCCGCCTGACGCCGCATCATAAGTGTTGGGTGGGCAAGCGTGCCACCTAATGAGTTCAATAAGCGATGTTCAATCTCAGCATGATCTTGGGCATACTTGCTTACTTCGATTGGCGACCCCATCGGATCGATAAGTTGAACGTTGGCTCCGACTCCAACGCACTCAGGATGAGCTTTTAGGTAGGAGTATTGAATTTCCAGTCGACTTGGAACCATCACATCATCGCTGTCCATGCGTGCAATGATGTCAGAGCGTGCCTGCCCGTCACCCAGAGTAAGAGCGGGAACAATACCTGATTTCTCTTGCCGAAAGATTCTAAACCGCGAATCTTGGTTGGCAAAATCTTGCAAGATAGATGGAGTTTCGTCTGTTGAGCCGTCATCAACGCAGATGCACTCCCAGTCTGTGAGTGATTGCCAACGCACGCTTGCCAGTGCTTCACGCAGGTAGGGGGCACTATTATGCACCGCCATAACCACACTTACTATTGGTTTAGAGCTCATGCTGCCTTTTCGATTGGTTGTGAGGTAGCTGACTGCGTGCAAATGCGTTGCCAGTGACTAGGAGCGATTGCATCTCCACCAAAGCTCTCATCGGCAAACCACCGGTCAGGTGCATAGACTTCGCCCGATGAATCGTGTTTCAGCCAAGCGCCCCACCAGCTGAAAGAGCTGTTAGGGATAACGTGATGTCGGCAATGTTGCATAAGAACAATATCTTCATGCGGTGGTGCACCTCTTCGGCTGTCCACGATCGCCATTGGACATGGGAAATCGAGGTTCTTCTCACACCACTCAGGATCATCCGAAAAGATAAACAAGTGGAGGCCAGTGTACTTCGATAATAGCTGGCTGACGGCTTGCTCGTAGTAGGTCATATCGCAAACATAATGAACAGGATGGTTCACATAATCGCCACGCCGGATATGCACGTTTACGGAGTGATTTTTCTCAATCTGACTAAGAAGCTTCGTCGAGTGATTTCCAAGTGGTTGTCTTGGTTGGAATTTTTCTCGCAGTTTGTCGGCGACTGCCTCGAAGTACGATTGATTTTGCCAAAAGCCATCGTAATAAGCTGAACGACGTTCCTGAAGATATCTTTGGTCAAATCGATATGGCCGTTTTTCTCGCACACGGCTTAGTGGCATCGAGCCTCGAAGCAAATTAGAACCTAACCCAAGACCACCAAATTTCTTTGGAAAGCGATGACGTACTGCTACAGGAACTAACGGTATCTCAACTTGCCATGCATCGATCTCACGATCTCGCAAGGCATCAGTCACAAAAGAGGAATCATCGTAATAGACGGAACCGCAAACTTTGGCTGCTATTGCTTGGCCAAAGGCGTACTGAAACATTTGATTACCAAGGCCACCTTGCAGACGAATTACTAGCATGAAGTTTTCTACAATTCGGTTGGCATCGCTTTACTTAAGCTGCTTTAGAGTTCGATGTACCAATAATGTTAGGAATGATCCGGACAATATCGGTATCAACAGAAAGGGTATACCCATCAAAGCGATCCTGAACAAACGCTTCTAATGCCTTAAGACTCGGGTATGCCGGGTTTCCACCGAATTCTCTTGCATCATCAATTAGGATCACATGCTCCTGATTGGAGAGCGTGAAAAGATGATCAAGTTCCTCGAAAACGGGTGTTTCCTTATCTCCCAGTGCAGTGTCACCAGCCGAGTAGTGTCCATCAAGCCAGAATAACGCACGTTGGTTGAGTGTTGGAACCAACTTGGCAAGTTCTTTGCCACTGTCACCTTGGATAAGGTGAACTTTGGATTCATTTTTGAATCGTTCACAGGCGGTTTTGTGAAGATCTTGGCTCAACTCAATGGTATAGAGTTCTGAAAAGTCCTTTAACAAGGCGTCGATCATGTCACCATAGAAGGTACCTGTTTCAACAAGAATTTTGCAATCATACTGTTCGGCATATTGCCGCAATATTCTTTGCTTGATCAGATGTGGCGGAGGAGCAGGACAACCAGCCTGTTCCCAACGACGGACTTCACGGAGCTTCCTCTGTTTACGTAAGTATTTGCGAATTGAGTTGATCACTATCTTATCATTCCTACCACAAGAGAATGCGTGCATTAAATAGATTTCACAGGCATATCATTCATACGACTGCCGAGGCAACGTACCAGATGCTTTAGAAGCGTAAAACCGTAATCATCGGTGCTAGCACAAACTAAGTCCGGTAACTACTGGCTGCGGTTGCAGTTGTTTTTCTAGCACGGTATACATGCAACGAATAACAATCGGTCAGCCCCTAATTTCTACTATGCAGCTAGCATTTTTAAGCACTCAAACTACTTGGGGTGGTGGCGAAAACGTGGCTGCCCAACTTCTGCTCTCACTGCAGGAGCGTGGTGTCACGGTGATGACCTCAGCGCCTGAGTCGAGCCCGTTCTCCAATTGGGCAGACGAGCAGCGAATTCAGAATCTAAGACTTCCCGGTAAAGGTCGTGGACCCAAAGCACTATGGCGATTTCGTCATTGGGTACAAAAACAAAATGCCGACGTCTTATTGCTGAATGATCCTCATGCCATCACTTATGGCGGTTTGGCGACGATTGGTTTGTCAATTCCCCGTATAGGCATTCGCCATACATGCTTTCCGGTAAACTCAGGTTGGAAGCACAATCAGCTGCTGGACGATATCATTTGTGTTGCTGAAGCAGCCAAGCAAGAATGCTTAAAAGCTGGAGTAAAGCAATCCAAGCTTCAAGTTGTTTACAACGGCCTACCAACAACGTCTTTGAAAGAGGAGCAAATTGCCAAATCGCATCAAACCTTCTCGTCGTTTGGGGATGATGACACAAAGCACTTGCTTAGCGTTGGCAGCTTACTTCCTGTAAAGGGGTTTGACACAACGATCCAAGCGTTAGGCCAAGCCCTTGCCCAAGGAAAAGATTGGCATCTTTGGATCGCTGGTGAAGGCCCTGAACGTGAATCGTTGGAGCAATTGATTGCTACAAAAGGACTCACAGATCGTGTCCATTTGCTCGGTTTCCGAAATGATGTGAGTGCGCTCTTAGCTGCGGCAGATTTGTTTGTGTCGGCCTCGCATCGTGAAGGGTTACCTCTCGTAGTGATCGAGGCGATGCAAGTCGGAGTCCCAGTGATCGCAACGCCCGTGGGAGGTTGCCAAGAGATCATCTGTCCCGATCCAGGACTGCATGGCCAGGTGGGGTGGGTATTTGAGGCTGGCGATTCTGTAGGATTGCTTTCAGCTGCCACCGAAGCATTCAATTCTAAGGATGCTTCAAAAGTGACTCACGCTGCCCAGTGTTGGGTCAACAGCCGATTTTCTCTTGAACAGATGACAGATGGTTATCTTAAGGTTCTTAAAGAACGAGTCGCAGCCTAGCCTTGGTGTCAAAGTTGAAGTTTGGAAGAAGTCTCTAGCATTCCAGAAAACTCGCGAATTCTGTGCGAACCGATCTAAACATTGTTCGTACAAGGGCTTAATCACGTAGGTCGGGGAAAAGTTTCAGCCAGCCGGTTCCTTTTCTCCCCCCTGGGTGAGTACCATGTCAGGACATTTTGACACTTTCCTGGGACAGAAATTCCCGAGAATAACAGCTCTGAACGACACCAAGATTTTTCTTAGAAGGCCTTTCGGTAATGACCTACTCACTTCGGCAGTACATGCCTTTCTGTATAGCGATGTTTTCAATGGTTGTGGTGGGGGTTACTCAGCCAATGACAGTTTCAGCACAAGAAGTTTTTGCCACGAGTTTTTTCGGTCCTGACTCATCCGAAGGAGGCTCAGCACTGAACGGTTTGTTGAAGGTAAATCTCTCTGATGGAACTGCATCGACATTTGTGCCTGAGATTTATAGTGGCCAGACTCCTGTCTTTGCTTTTCCAACAGACGTCGTCTTACACCCAACTGATGGATACGTCTATGTCTCGACAGCAGCGGCAACCATTATGCGATTCGATGCAATCACAGGTACTGCACCCCCTTCCTTAATTCCTGGCTTTGCACCAGGGACTTTTGCTTTTATTGGTGCTACTGCAGAGGCCCAGAATAGTTATTCAACATTGCATATTGAAGACAACGGAAACGTAGTAGCCGGTACATTTTTTGGTGATGTTGTTACTTACAATTCAAGCACTGGGGCTCAACTATCTTCTATACTAGTTGGAGATTATGTTGGAGATGCTGTTTCAGGTCTTAGCCAACTTTCTTCCGGAGAGATCCTTGCTGTAACCGGCAATGTGCAGGCAGCTGCAGATGGCAAAATTAAAAGAATTGATGGTGGAACGATTACAACATTGGTTGACGAGAACAATCCATTGCCTACTTTGGGTGGTTCCAATCCCTTTGTGCTAGAGGCACCCGGTGATTACGACCAGAATGGCGTTGTTGAACAAAATGACTATGTCGTTTGGTCTGCTCTGTATGGTTCGAACAATCCATCTGCCGACGGCAACGGTGATGGGTTCGTTAATGCTGCTGACTACACTATCTGGCGTGACAATCTTGATCGCGAAGATCGTATCCTCGTAACGGACCTGTTTGATAACGAAATTAAAAGTTACAAGTTAGACGGAACCGATGGCCAAACCTTTGCCGTGATCCCCCCTTCGATCCCAAATCCACTTCCGCCAACGGCTGACTCAAATAGTCCCAGTAATTCACCTTCGGAGATTCTCTTATCCGAGGATGGAACCTTACTCGTAAGCTTGCTAGGCTTGACTCGTCGGCCTGATAACCGTGGCGCAATTCTTGAGTATGACATTGATGGCAACTTGATCCAAACCATCACCAGCACGCTACCTCCGATTAGTGGTATTGCTCATGCACCTGTGGTTCCAGCTATTGTGGCAAATACAACGGCAGTTCCTGAGCCCAGTACATTGATAATGTTTGCCTTCGCTGGCACGATGATCCTTACAGCTCGGAGACGCTAAGCTTGATCGCTGGGGATAACAGTCACCGAACCGATAACGCTGGATTCACCTTGGTTGAACTTTTGGTGGTTATCAGCATTATCGGTGTCCTGGTGGCAATGCTACTTCCGGCAATTCAAAGCTCTCGCGAAGCGGCACGTCGTACTTCTTGTGTTAACAACTTGAAGCAAGTTTGTCTTGCGATGCACAATTTTGAGGCTTCTAAAAGACACTTTCCTTCAGGGAGTATCTCGCAGGCAAATCCCAATCAGCCTAAAGCACCTCATACGATGTATCGATGGAGTGCCCTTGCGCTGATTACTCCTTTCATGGAGAATCAAGCAGCCCATGACGCAATTGACTTCAGTCTACCAATGTATGCCTATCCTCAGCTAGTTCCTACGACAGAGAATGCTGCGGGGATTCGAATCCTGATTCCTGAATTTCTTTGCCCTAGTGACCAACAAGTAAGGATTGATCCGGATTATGGGCCCACCAATTACGCTGTTTCTACTGGAGTAGGAATTGGAAGTGAGAAACTGCAATTCAGTGATAAAGGATCCGCTTTTGATACGGACGGAATTTTTAGCATCAATTCCCAAGTCCGCACTGGCCAAGTTACCGATGGATTAAGTAAGACTGCGCTACTAAGTGAGAGCATCTTAGGGCAACCAAGTGATGGTGATAATCACAACCCTGATTTTGATTATCGGTCTGGCATCTATCCTATAAGTGAAACCGGGTGCCGGTTGGGTAATGGTTGGAATTCGAGGGACCCTAGAGGATTTTCATGGGCAAACGGTGAGTTTCGTTGCTCGCTATACAATCACTACTACACACCCAACACGGAAGAGTTTGACTGTGTTGGAGCATCTCTAGGCTTCTTTTCCGGTCTCGATAAACTATGGACCCCTTACGGCTGGAAAGCTGCCCGTAGTTTGCATCCTGGTGGTGTGAACGTTGCCATGGCGGACGGTAGTGTCCGATTTGTCCAGGATTCAGTTTCTGAAGAGGTCTGGCATGCGGCTGCTACGATTGCAGGGGAAGAAGTCGTAGGAGAACTGTGAGCAAAAGGCTCCTGAATTCTTCGCTCGAAAACGAGACTTCTTTAGCCATTTTTGCTAGATTATTACTCTCTGACATAACCATTTGTCCATCTCCGAGAGTAGTTGCCCTATGGCTGGATTTCCGTTCCCGATGCCTACCCGCACGCGTCAGACCCGTGGAGGTTATGGCCGCCAGCGTCCCATGTTTGGCATGGGGGGGCGCGGTCAGTCTCAATCGGGCCGTTCGAAGAGCGGCCTCAAGATGCGGCTTCTGATGGCATTGGGACTCGCCCTCTTTGCTCTGCTCTCTTACTACGGCAACCCGGGTGACACCAACCAGATTACAGGCAATTCAGAACGGGTCGCGTTGACGGAAGAGGATCAGGAGATGGCTCTCGGTCGGCAGGCGGCCCCTGATATGGTTCGTCAGCATGGGGGAGCTTCACGACGCCGAGCTGACGTTGCCCGTGTGAATGCCGTTGGGCGAGAACTGTTGATAGCTTTGGAGGATTGGATCAATAAACGCCAGCAAGAAATTGGCGGTAAAGTACAGCTCCGTAACCCGTACCAATTCGAGTTCACCTTGTTGGCAGATCCTAAGACCGTTAACGCCTTTGCACTACCAGGAGGGCAGGTTTTCATCACGGAAGCACTCTATGATCGGCTGGGAACCGATGGAGAGCTTGCCGGTGTGGTCGGTCACGAGATTGGCCACGTCATTGAGCGACATGGTAACGAACGAATGGCTAAACAGAAAATGTTTGCTGGCCTCGCGCAAGCCGGTGGAGTTGCCGGTGGGGACGTCAACTCCGCCCGGATGGCTCAAATGGTTACTCAGATGATCAGCATGAGCTATGGCCGCGAGGACGAGCTTGAGAGCGATGGCTGGGGAGTCGAACTCTGTGCCCTGGCTGGCTACGATCCACGCGCCATGATCGGCGTCATGAAGGTTCTCGATGAAGCGTCGCCAGGTGGTGGGCCTCCAGAGATGATGAGTACCCACCCCAAGCCAGCAAACCGAATGGAATACATCCGTCAGGTCATTCAATCGAAGTTTCCCAACGGCTTGCCACCCGGCCTGCGGCCATAGTACTGACTATTCGGTACTAACTATTCGATCGTGCCCTACTTTGCCGAGAGATCGATGCAAACAATCTCTTTATCGTTACGTGCATAGATGCAACGATTAGCGTAGGCAGGATGGCTCCAGACGACGCTTCGACCAAAGGTTCCCCCTGATGCTTCGAGAATATTGACCCGGCTGATCTCGTTGTAGCCCTCAACGGTCAAGTTGGCGACGATCAAGTCACCATTCTCACTCATTAGCCAGTAGTTATCTGAATCGCCCTGACGGACAAGGAACGCTGTGCCGTGACGTGCACGACGGTTCTTGGCATCTGAAAGCGTCGGCTCGCGAGTCGACCAGAGGCGTTCCCCTGTTTCAACGTCAACAGCCACAAGGATGCTGCTATTGGCATGGCAGCCGTAGATGACTTCGCCACGGCTATCAACGATAGGGGTCGCATTTGCAGCCGAGACGGAGGTCTTGGGCGTGCCCGACCAAATGATCTCAGGTTCTTCATCACCCTCAGGTAGCTTAAAATAGACGGACACCCCACCGCCATAGCCTGAGGTGAATAAGTGATCTCCGATCAAATTCGGTTGAGCGATCGACATGCCGAACTCTGGCTTGATTGGCACGCTCCAGAGCACTTCGCCACTGGCTGGATTCAGGCCATTAACCGCTTCCGGGTGGAAGATCACCAACTGTTTCTCACCTTGATGAGATATCATCGAAGGAGGGCAATAGCCGACTTTATAAGCAGAAAGGGCTCGCCATTTCTCTTCGCCTGTTTGCTTATCAAGGGCGACAGCAACACTCCCCTCGCCACCCACCATGCAGTAGAGCGTATCTCCATCCACTAAGGGATGAGCCGAATGACCCCAAAGCGGTGCACCCGCGTCGTAATCCTTCTTGAAGCTTTTCTTCCAAACAACCGATCCATCTGCCGTTTTTAGGCAAGTCAAATCACCCATAGTTCCAAGAATGTAAACGTGATCGTCATCGACGGTTGGTGTGCAGCGTGGACCGGATGGATAAGAGACGCGGTACGGGCGATCGTATTCATAACGCCATATCTCATTGCCGGAGCTGGCATCAAGGCAACGTAACCTTTCTGTGCCTTTTAGTTTGTCTTTGCCGCCAGGATTGTTCGTGATTTCACCTTGGCTCTTTTCATACTCGAAAACATATACTCGACCATTCGAGACTGCTGGGCCTGAGTAGCCGAGATCGCAAGGGACTCGCCACTTGACGTTCAAATCTTTGGGATCGCTTGGAAGATTTTCCACAATACCAGTCTCGCGCCATACGCCGTCATGTCCCGGTCCCATCCAGTGTGGCCAATCATCCGCCAAAGCAAGAGTGGTGGTGAAAACTCCAAGTAATAGAAAAGCAATGCGTGTGAGGTTCATAGAAGACATATGGGTACGAGTAGTTATCAAGAGTCAGCCGAAGAGCCCTATTCTAGGCAGTCCGTCAGCTGAAGAGCTATCCCGGTTGATGATCGGAGAAATCTTCGCCTAAAGATGCCGTATTAGAAGCTGTCTTAAACGGCAAGCTTGGCTAGACACTTAAGCGATGGCGCGTGATCGATGCGCAAGATAAGCAAGTATGCCGAGGCAAATCAGTAGATCGCCGGCCAACAAGATCCTGTCTTGCAGCGAACTGCACTGTTCTTGCAGTGCAGCCCAGGCGACGATGAAAAGCGTCGCAGAAAGGATTCCATATAGCAGCCTGAAGAGGCCCGTCAGAACGGGAGACATCATGCTGACCCCGGGCATGCTGTTGATGACAGCTGCACGTCGAGCCAAGTCGCTATCCATACCTGCACCAACTAAAAACAAACAAGTCAGGATAGGAATTGGAACTTCAAACGTCGCCAGTACGATTCCAGCCACCCCAAGGATGATCATCCACGGTGTACGTTGAACCGCGGGGGCTTTGGTCGATGGCTGGTCTTTGACTGGTTCCATTCGAAGCACGATGCTTTGGCTGAGGTTTACTAGAGAGCGATTCTCTGGTGCCCCTTCATTGTGACCCGACTTGGCGAGAATTGCGAGCAAATATCTCGCAGAGATACAATGAAAAAGCCACCCGAGCGGAGGGCTCGGGTGGCTTTTGGTCGGATTAGGTCGACTAGACTAGCTATGTCGAACAGATAGCCGATTTAGCCTTTCTCAGCATTACGCATTTCGACAATCTCACCCTGGATATTCGAAGGAACTGCTGAGTACTTATGTAGTTCCATTGAGAAACTACCTTGACCCTGAGTTTGGCTACGTAGGTCATTTGAGTAACCGAAGGTTTCTGCCAGTGGCACTTCAGCGATAATCTTGGTTTGCTTGTTAACGGTATCGGTACTGACGACCATACCCCGCTTTGAGCTCACCTGACCAACGACCGAACCTTGGAAGTCTTCAGGACATTCGATTTCCATCAACATGATTGGTTCAAGAAGAACTGGCTTCATGCGATTGAAGTGTTCACGGAAGCATTCACGGGCGGTAAGCTTGAACGCCATGTCGCTTGAGTCAACATCGTGGTAGGAACCATCGATCAGCTCTACTGCCATTCCCACAACCGGGTAACCAGCAACTGGGCCTTTTTCCATCATCTCTTCGAAGCCCTTTTTAACCGCTGGGATATATTCCTTAGGAATACGGCCCCCAGTGATTTTGTCTTCAAAGAAGAGTTCGCTGCCCTCTTCGACTTCTTCACGCTCTTCTTCAGTCATTGGACGCATAACGCCTACGATGTGGCCATACTGACCAGAGCCACCCGACTGTTTCTTACGCTTGTGATCGAATTCAAATGATTGCTGGCCACTTTCACGGTAGCTAACCTTGGGAGCACCAACTTCGACTTCAACGCCATACTCACGGCGAATTCGCTCGATGTAAACTTCAAGGTGAAGCTCACCCATCCCGGCGATAATCGTTTCGTTGGTCTCTTCGTCAGTATTAACGTGGAAAGTTGGATCTTCCTTACGGAAACGTTGCAATGCTTTACCAAGCTTGTCAGCGTTGTCGCGACTCTTCGGTTCAACGGACATCTTGATCACAGGATCAGCAACGTAGATGTTTTCTAGGTTGCAGAAATTGGATTCATCGCAATAGCTGTCACCTGAAGCGCAATCGATTCCCATAATAGCGACAATGTCACCGGCTGAGGTGCAGTCGATCTCTTCGCGTTTATCGGAGTGCATCCGAACAATTCGGCTGAAGCGTTCTTTCTTGCCGGTCCGTTGATTGAAATAGGTGCCTCCTTTTTCAATCTTACCTTGGTAAATACGGGTATAGGTAAGTTGGCCATACTCGTCGTCCGTGATTTTGAAGCCCATGGCAACAAGTGGCTTGTTTGGATCCGATTCAAGGGTGATTTCGTTCCCTTCAAAGTCAGTAGCTTTATTGGTGACATCCAAAGGTGATGGCAAGTAGCGAGTAATCGCATCTAGCAGAGGTTGAACCCCTTTGTTCTTAAAAGCAGAGCCCAGGAAGACAGGCGTGAACGAGCTGTTAATAACTGCGTCACGGGTAATCTTGTGAATTTCATCGTGCGAGATTTCTTCTTCGCCTAGCATCTTTTCCATGAGCGAATCGTCATACATCGACAACGCTTCGAGCATTTCGTGACGAGCCGTTTCGGCGTCATCCTTCATGTCGGCTGGAATCTCTTCTTCGCGAACATTCTCGCCGTTATCGCCATCGAAGAAATAAGCCTTCATGGTGATCAAGTCGACAACGCCTTTGAAGTTATCTTCAAGTCCAACAGGTAGTTGGAACAAGACAGCATCCGCGCCAAGCTTTTCACGAACTTGTTCCACAACACTTTTATGATTAGCACCGGTACGGTCCATTTTGTTGATGAAAGCGAGGCGAGGAACCTTGTATCGCTTCATCTGACGGTCGACCGTCATTGACTGAGTTTGTACCCCACCCACTGAGCAGAGAACGAGAATCGCACCGTCAAGAACGCGAAGCGAACGTTCTACTTCCACCGTAAAGTCAACGTGACCAGGTGTATCGATTAGGTTGATGTCGTGGTTGTCCCACTGCAGCGATGTCGCTGCGGAGGTAATCGTGATACCACGCTCTTTTTCAAGTTCCATGTGGTCCATCGTAGCGCCGTCGCCGCCGCCGCGGACGTCTTCGATCTTGTGAATCCGTCCACCGTAGAAAAGGATCCGCTCGCTCAGGGTGGTTTTACCGGAGTCGATGTGGGCTGAGATGCCGATGTTGCGGACGTTCTTGAGGTTCATGATCGGGTCCTTGTGCTCGGCCGTGCCGATTCGCTACCTGTTTGCGAGGATAGGTCGGCCGTGCTAACTGTCGTGAAATGGGGTGAAGGTGAAAGGTAGGTCGTAGGGCGATAATTCGCCGAATCGCTGGCTTCCCGTTGCTTGAACAATGGTGCTTTCGCACGCTAAGCCTAGGGCGTCCAGGGTAAGCTTGGTATCTTAGCATCCTTGTCGATCTGGAACAGGCCGGTTGAGCCGTAAATTTGGAGGCATTTTGTCGCTGGAATGCCTATTTCAGCCTAATCGGGAACCCCTAGCCGACCAGAATCGACTACTTTTGAAAGACCAAGCCAGCCGGAGCCGGTTCGGGCCTACCATCATAAGACAATTCCCGCAGACGACATGACTGACAAATCGCCCGATATCGAGGAAAAATCCACTGGCCAGCAGCATGCCGAGACGCCAATCTGGCTAGATATGCGACATCCACTGCCCTATCTGCTGCCGATGTTCGCTTACATGATTTTTGGCATGTTCGAGCCAACTGCCCCGGGCAAGTTTGGCCTTCCTGGCGAACCGGGACTCTTTGGGTTTGGCTATGACCAATACCCGTTTGTCTATGCCTTCAAATTGCTTTTAACCATCGGAGTACTTGCCTTGTGTGCTCCAGCATGGCGTCAGTGGAAGTTTCGAGTCTCGCCCCTAGCAATAGTCGTTGGCGTGGTTGGCGTGGTTCTTTGGGTTGCGATTTGTCGCCTAGACCTCGAAGGTAAGTTCATTGCCTTGATCGGCGAGGAGAGCCCGTTAATGGGGATACTTTCGATTACAGGCTTTGGACCACGAAGTGCCTTCAATCCCTTTGAGCATTTTGGTTATACAACGCTTTGCTACGCCTTTATCGTGATCAGGCTTTTCGGGCTAGCCGTGATCGTCCCCTTGTTTGAAGAGCTGATGCTCCGAGGTTGGTTGTTGCGTAACGTGGTTAGCCCCCAGTTCTGGGAAGTCAAATTCGGAGAACTAACGACCCAGGCCATGATTGTCGGCACCGCGTTTCCAATGCTCTACCATCCTGAGAAGGTAGCATCGCTCGTTTGGTTCTCACTCATTACGTGGTTGATGATTCGAACGAAGAATTTTTGGGACTGCGTTGCAGCACACGGAGTCACCAACCTGTTGCTGGGACTCTATGTGATCTGGTTTGAAGCGTGGGAGCTTTGGTGATTAGCCCGCGAGCGGCGATTAGCCTTGAAGCCAATCATCAAGTTCACCTTGTTGCGAATCTTCTAGTGCAATCTGAATCGCTTCCTCGATTTCTTCGTTGCGACCAAGAGGATTGCGAATCTCCCGGTTATTTGATCCGCTCAAAATGGGTTCATCTTGTATGAGAAGCATTTCATCTTCCAGCGGCGCCTCGGTCTCGTTTACTCCTTCTTCGAAGGCTGCTTCAAGCGATTGAAGTGCAGCAGGAGCTGATTGATTGCGAAGACCTGTGTAGATTCTCCTTTGGTAAGCAACCTCGGGTGATTCTTCAACAACTAGGCTAAGAGATACTGGCTGAGACGATTCGGTTTCAGCGACTGGAGTTGAAACTATCGATCCAACAGGAGCTGATGCAGCAGCAATGGCGGTGATTGATTCACCAAGGTTGTCACGCCACATCGTATAGTCGGCTGCATTAACCACACCGTCACGATTCCAGTCAGCAGCAAGGTTGCTGACTGAGCCGTAGTTTTGTACCCAGATGCTGTAGTCCGAGGCATCTACGGCTAAGTCACCGTTGGCATCACCAGCCAAGACGCTGAAGGATTCGGTTGTTTGACCAACAGGATTGCCTAATTGATCGGTGAAGCTGTTGCCGAGAATCTCAATTTGCCAATTTCCATCGGTAAGTGGCGTCGAGAGCATGTTGATCGTAACTTGTTCAACACTATTGCGTCCAACAAGTGTAATGCTCCAATCGCTTTGATTTAATACTTCCCCTGTATCAAGGTGAGTAACTACAAAATCTGATTGATCGATAGTCCCAGTGTCTAGGCTCTTGTTAAAGACTAAGTCGACAGACTGATCGGAATCTGAATTGAATACAAACTCTTCAATCTCGGGAGGTGAGAAATCTGGAACGACCGCAGCGTTTTGTGGCTTAACAAACCACCAGTCGGTACTGCTGTAGCCAGCAGCTGCCGCGGAGCTCACCATTTCAAAGTATTGATTCGTCGGAGCGTTGTTACTGTCGTTCTGTCGGACAAGTCGTAAGTACTCACCCGTAGAAGAATGCACAATGTTGTGCCAGCCATACTGCTCTTGTTGGATATCCCATTCCACGGACGAGCCAGTTGATCCGCTAGGAGCATAATCGATAGTCGACCCGTTGTATCGCAAGCGACGGCCATCAACTAACGAAGTGATGTACTTCCGCCCATTGCCAGCATCCTGCATCGCCCATTGAACCGAGTCATCCTCGCGGCGCAGCCAAGAGGCTTCAGGACCACTGCCACCATCATTGCGAACACGATGGCGAGCATTTCGATTATGGAGGATGTAGGCTGTATCGTCGCGGATTGTTTTATCACCATCCCAAGCAGCATAAGCCTTGCCGAACGGAGTTAATGAGCCATTATTGTAACGGAAGTTCGAACGAGGGTTCGACATGTCCCAAGGATTCGTCGGACCATTACCCGTGAAAATAAAGATGGCGTACTTATCGAGATTGTTCTTGTTCTCAGCTCGCCAGAGGAATTCAAGAATGAAGTTGTAGTTTGTTTCTTCAGACCAATTTCCTGAACCGCCTGACCAGTCAACTACCGAAAACTCAGTCAACCAAACATCACGGCCATTGCCGTCGTTTTGTAAGTCGTTGATGTGTGCAAAGAGGTTGTCGACACTTGGGCCAGCGTACCAGTGACCACCTGCGTAGTCGGTTCGATAGCCAAGATTATCGACCTGGTCTTGGAAAGGCGTAAGCCACCAATCTTCACCGCCAAGTGCGGGAGCGGGCGATACTACAGGTACATCCATCGCTTCGAGTCGTGGCCAAAGCTCAACAGCTCGGTTAACGGACATGTTGGCCTGGTCTGGACGATCTGGCTCATTAAAACCAAGCAATATGTTTTGTTTAACGTCGTTATTCCAATCGCTATACCGTTTATGAAGGGTGCCTAAGTTAGGCCAGCCTTCGCGGTGTTGCATTGGTGCGTAGAAGAATTCTGAGTTTGAAGGATTCGGGTCATTGCGAGCCCAGTCATATGCCCAGCCAGTGCCGAAGGATCCAACCCAACCGCCGGTTCCTTTCTTCCAATATTTCTCTTGAAGAAATGGACTCCACTCCTGATTGTCATCAGGATCAGCGGAAGTATCCTTCGGCTGTTGAGTCACTATCCTGGGGTTGCCGTTATTGGTCTCAAGCACCATGCCTGACCAAACGTTGACGATTTGGTAGTAGCCATTGCTGGTTGGTTCAAGTTGCCAGAGCTGATGCGGTGCGGCGGAGAAGTTACCTTCTACGATAGGGGCTCCGGCATCCGTCGATGCATCCTTTACCTCGATCGCTTTACCAGTATCACGGTTTCGGATTCGGAATGCGTCGGAAGCGTAGGAGTACAGTAACTGGAATTGTTTTTCTTCGTCTGTCGTATTGGAGTCAGCTTGAGACGAACCATTCGCATCGGTAATTAGAGAATTGTCATTCGACCTGGCTGCAATTCGGTACCAATCATCATCGTAGTCGGTGTAGCTGTCTGACGGCGGGGCAGCATATTCAACCGAAGTGCCGATCTCATAGCCTGTAATCCCGTCGTTGCGAACATTCGCAGGCAGGACAACGAGTTCACGAATTCGGCCGTAACCGCCATCGAACGAGACGCGAATTTTGTTTGCCGAAACCGATGAAGAGAAATTCACAATCAGTGAATCAGAAGTGTTTCCCGAAACCGAGTTACCTGAAATGGAGCCTGATGAGACGGTTCCTCCTGGAATCGGTACCCAGCCAGAACCATTCGCATATTCGATGGTGAAATCAGTGAGGACACTTCCAGTTCCCACACCGGAATAAAGGTGGATGGATCCAACTTCATGGGTGGAAGGTATATTCGCTTCGATGGTGTGGGTCGTCGATCCTGATCCATTTGAAAGCCACCGAGAACTGTCATCAACAAAACCATCCACCACATTGACAGCGTAGTTGGTTGAACTCTTGGACGAGGCTATCGGGGCGCGTTGGGAAGCAAGGTTCAGATCAACACCCGTTCCAAGCGGATGCGCCGAGCCATCTGCCGTTGGAGGCAGTAAGACGAATTCTTTTACCCGCACGACGTTCTCAGTGGAATAGAAACGCCAAAGTGTGGCATCATTAATTGGTTCATTGAACAGCAAGTTAACGTCCGTTGCTGTATTGCCAGTAACGCTAGCCGCAGTTTGCCAGCCTGAACCGTTGTTGTATTGGACAGAGAATGACGAAACCGTGTTGCTGTCATTAAACCCAAGATAAAGGTGTGCGGATCCAACAGGGTAGGGAGCCTTCAGCTCAACTTGCAACCAATGAGGTCCTGAAGAGTCGGTATACCAGCGCGAATCATTGGAAACGATGCCATCGGTTGCTTCGCTGGCGAAAGTGTCACCTGAGGTTGAATCTGAAGTCGTGCCCTGAAACTCTGCGAGATTCAGGGCAGGGTAATCTGCGGCGAGTAGATTGCGTGGTTCGAGAGTTTCGATATGTCCACGCTTAAATCCGTATTTCCTCTTCTCCATAACAGTCCGCACTCGTCTGAAAGATAAGATTTGCCTAAAAGTTCCGTTGAGAGAGAAAAGGCTTGGCACCTCAATTCCAAGTCTTAGGTAGCGGAGGGGAGGTTCAAAATGAACGGATTTCCCCATCAGCGCGCAGAATCTCTCAAACATAGAGCATCACTAATCGAGCGATTGTGAGGCTTCAAACAGCTATGCTGAATCAATTAGTATAAAAAAGACGGTCTTGGAACCATGCTAGAAAGCAGGGTAAAATGCTCAAAAAATGGTGTTCATAACACTAGTAGCGATTGCATTTGACGCCAGATAGTACCAATTGGCCGAATTTCTGATTGCTTGTTAGTGCTATTCGATAGGATTATATTAGAAGGTCGTCTCAGAGATTTCGGGTCGGTTTTTTGCACTTAATTACCCCCCAATCGAGATAATTTAGTCAGCCTCAAGAGGTGGCTGGTTGGCGTGCTGCTCGGAATCAGGCGGAGAATGCACTTTCTCCAGGGCACCACCTGAGTGAGCAAAATTCGTAAGAATCTACGGCGGTTATGGCTACGATCACCCTACAAGTTCTCGACGGTGCCGATCGGGGTGTGGTTTATGACCAAATAAAGACCCCGATCACGATTGGTCGTGAAGAAGGAAATGCTGTCCAACTCAATGACGAGCGAATTAGCCGCTTTCACGTAAAGATCCAAGAGGATCAGGGTAAGGTTGTCCTTACCGATCTAGAAAGCACCAATGGCACTCGCGTCAATGGTCAAGAAACCCAGCTGCGGATTCTCCGCTATGGTGACTTGATCCACGTTGGTCGTTCAACGTTGCTCTATGGTACGCGCGAGCAAATTGCCGACCAGATGGACAAGGCTCGCGATGAAGGACCTAGCGCTCAAAAGTCTTTGCCGTTGGGTGACATCTCTGTCACAGGTCCCGCTCCCTCTGGCAGTAGTGATTCGATTTCGATCGAACTCAATATCGAAGATTCAAACGCGTTCCCCAGTACTTTGCACATGCCAGGGCCTCCTGAACTTCCCGAAGGTCTTAGCCCAGCTCAAAGTGCACAACTGGCTGAACTTGTCGAGTATTTTCATACTCGTTCTCGTGCGATCATCGACGGCGTGGTGATCCAGGATGGCGACGTTCCTGTCGTAATCGATAAAGAACGGTGGCAAGAGCTTCTCGACATCCAGTCCCAGCTGGCCCAATATCTACGTACGATTGGTGAACCACGCGACCCATAACTATTTGGCAGTTAGCCATTTGGCTAATTGCTCGCTAAACCTCGGGCTTGAGGGTGATTGGATAATTCTTTCTCAAAGGGGTAAGATCAATCTCCCTTAGAATTACATCGCCGCCCCACTCCTTGTGTTGCCGACATGGAAGCCGCCAAAAAGCCCTTTGTGCATCTGCACTGCCATAGCCACTACAGCTTGCTCGACGGAGCTAGTCAGATCAAGAAATTGGTCACGCGCGCTAAAGAACTTGAGATGAACGCTTTGGCGCTGACCGACCATGGCAACTTATATGGGGCGCTTGAATTCTACCAAACGTGTCGCAACGAAGGCATCAATCCAATTGTTGGCTACGAAGCCTACATCGCCCCCGGCAGTCGGTTTGATAAAGGGGGAGCATCTCGGGCTAAGGAGGCGGCTTATCACCTTACGCTGCTGGCGAAGAACAAGGTTGGCTTCAAGAACTTGGTGAAGATGGCAAGCCGAGCCTATCTCGAAGGCTTCTATCACAAGCCTCGGATTGATAAAGAGTTGCTCGCAGCCCATAGCGAAGGGATTATTTGCCTTAGCGGTTGTGTAAGCGGTGAGCTTAGCCGTACGCTGCTTGCAGGCAACACAGCAGAAGAGGCAATGGGTCGAGGCGAAGAGATTGCTGCCTGGTTTAGCAAAACCTTTGGTGATCGGTACTTCTTGGAGATCCAAGACAACGGTGTGGAAATCCAAAAGCAGGCAAAAGAATTGACCGTCAATTTGGCAAACCATATGGGGCTGCCACTGGTGGGCACCTCCGACGCCCACTATGTCAATCAAGAAGATGCCGAGGCACAAGACGTTTTGCTTTGCATCAATACGGGGCGTTTCCGCACAGATTGCAATCGAATGAAGATGGAAGGTGATCAGTTCTTCTTACGTTCGCCCGAGCAAATGTACGCCGCCATGCCGGGCATGGAAGAGGCACTGGCCCAAAGCCAGATCATTGCCGATTCGTGCGAGTTGGATCTCGATCTTGATAAACGTTACTTCCCCATTTTTACGCCTCCTGATGAAAAAACGTCGGAAGAGTACCTTCGAGAGCTTTGTATCCAAGGACTGAAGGAACGCTATACCAACGATCTTGACCGATGGCAGAACGAGCAGCCTGGTTCCGAATTATCGGACGAAGTGATCGCCCGGCTTGATCGTGAGCTGGGAGTGATCAACAAGCTTGGCTTCCCAGATTACTTCCTGATCGTTTGGGACTTTGTCCGCTACGCCGTTGAGAACGACATTCCCTGCACGGCTCGGGGATCAGGTGTCGGGTCGCTTGTCTGTTACGCCCTGAGAATGAGTCACGTCTGTCCGCTTCGGTATGACTTGCTTTTTGAAAGGTTCCTCGACGAAAGTCGACTCGAAGCGCCGGATATCGATATCGACTTCTGTAAGGAACGTCGTAGCGAGGTGATTCAATACGTTAAAGACACCTACGGTGAAGAGAACGTTGCCCAGATCGGGACGTTCGGAACTTTAGCTGCCAGGGCGGCTATCCGAGATGTTGGCCGTACGATGTCAATTCCGATCTTTCAAGTCGACAAGATCGTCGGCATGGTGCCTGATCAGTTGGGCATCAGCCTTGACCAAGCTCTTGAACAGTCCGACGAACTCCGAGCCGCTTACGAAGGAGATCCGGAAACGCGTGAGTTGCTCGACCTCGCACGCAAGATCGAAGGTCTCGCTCGTAACGTTGGTACGCACGCCGCGGCGGTGGTGATTGCTCAGAAGCCTGTCGAAGAATATGTTCCTTTGCAGCGAGTCAAAGGAAAAACCGAAGTCATCACGCAGTGGGCCATGGGCGACGTTGAACGTGCTGGCTTGTTGAAGATGGACTTCCTTGGGCTTCGGAACCTGACGATTCTGGCGAAGAGTATCGATCTAATCGAGCAGACCACCGGCGAGCGCGTCGATCCTTACGCCTTCCCCTTGGAAGATAAGGAATCCTACGCCCTGCTCTGCCGCGGCGAGACTAAAGGGATTTTCCAGCTCGAGTCGGGCGGTATCCGCGACCTGTTGCAGCGAATGAAACCGGACAAGTTCCATGACATTATCGCAACCGCTGCGCTCTATCGACCTGGTCCACTAGAAGGGGGAATGGTCGATCAATACATCGAAGTGAAGCATGGCCGACGCGAAGCCGAATATCCTCACCCCGTGATGGAAGAGGTTCTTGAGGAGACGCATGGCGTGATGGTCTACCAAGAGCAGGTCATGCGGATTCTGAATCGACTTGGCGGCATTGAGCTATCCAGCGCGTATTCTTGCATTAAGGCGATTAGCAAGAAGAAGCTTCCGATGATTGCCAAGTTCCATGAAGAGTTCTTAAACGGAGCTCAAGAGATGGGGCTCGATAAAAAGAAAGCGGAGGAGCTTTTTGAGATGATCAAAAAGTTTGCCGGTTATGGTTTTAACAAAAGCCACTCGACCGCTTACGCGTTGATTGCCTACATGACAGCCTATTTGAAGGCGCACTATCCGGTTGAGTTCATGGCTGCTTTGCTAACGGGAGATATCCCTGGCCGTAACTTCAAGAGCAAGGACTCATTAGTTGAGCACTTAGAAGATTGCAAACGGATGAACATCACGGTGGTTCCTCCCTCAGTGAATCTGTCAGCTTCGGACTTTGCGGTCGTTGATGCCGCGGAAGAAGAGCAGCATGGTAAGAAGATCGCTTTTGGCCTTAGCGCGATTAAAGCTTGTGGCGGCGGAGCAGCCGACGCTATTGTTGCCGCCCGTAAAGAAGACGGACCCTTCAAGGATCTGTTTGATTTCTGCGAAAGGATCGATCCCTCTTCGTGTAATCGATCGACGATTGAAACGCTGATCAAAAGCGGAGCGATGGATTGCTTTAGCGGCAATCGAGCTTCGCTTACCGCGGCAATCGATAAAGCAATGCAGGCGGGGGCTTCCGCCTTAGCCGACCGCAAGAGTGGGCAAAAGGGCTTGTTCGATTCCTTTGATGAGGCGGAAGATGAAGAAGCCGCAGCGGCCAGCATGCCTGATGTCCCTGAGTACGAAGAAAAAGAACGACTCACGATGGAGAAAGAGGTACTTGGCTTCTACCTGACGAGCCATCCTCTTGCCGAACATGAAAAGACGCTTAAGACCTTCTGTTCGCATACCAGCACCAGCTGTTTGAAACTTGAGCATCGTACCGAAGTGATCATGGGTGGTATGCTTGCCGCCATTAAAATGTCTCACACGAAAAATCCTAAGCCAGGCATGCCATCCAAATATGCGATGTGGGACCTCGAAGACATGGATGGCATCATGCGCTGCATCCTTTGGCCTGAACAGTTTGCCCAGCATGGGCACTTGGTCGAGGCAGACGCAATTGTCGGCGTAAAAGGAAAGATTGACCGTCGGCCTGGGGCGGAAGAAGTCAACTTGATCGTTGATGAAATCATGCCGATCGAAGAGCTTTCAGCACGCTTTACCAACGGCGTGATGATTGACATCCAAGAGAAGCCGGGTGATCTTGAGCAGCTCGAAACATTGCGTGAAATTGTGCGTGGTTACCCTGGCCAAAAGAGTCTCAAGCTACGGCTTGATTTGGAAGATGGTGGTCGAGTGCTGCTTGAGTCGGGCCGCCGAGTCGAGCTGACCCCTGAGCTACGACGCCGCGTTGACGAACTGCTCGGCGAAGGGCATTTCCGCTTACTTGCAGATGCCCCAAAAGCGAAACCACCTGCTCCCCACCGAAAGCGTGAACGAGCTAACACCTGATCGATTTTAGCTTGCCCTGCAGACTAGCCCGATTCAGCTGGCAGCGTAGAATCACGGAGTCCTTTTTCTAATCCTCTGTTTCACATACTTCAGTGAATTAAATGTTCCGCCATGTTGTTTTGTTGACTGCTTTATTATTTACCCAATTGGTTTCAGCAGGAGAGAGCGAAAGCTCCTACCCATTGGCAATCCGCTACTGGGGTGATTCAAAACTTACGATTGAATCTTTCACACAGACGACAGAGCACGAAAAACTTTACGATGTAACACCTTTGCCGAAGGGTGTTTGGTACGTCCCAAGTAACACTGCTGCTCCAGCGTCTAGGTATCTTGAGTCTCCTCCTCAAGTTGATTCAACAAAATTACAAGCAATCATGATCCATGCCGAATCAGGTGCTGAGCTGGTCGATAGACTTATCGAAATAGCGCCTCAACACGTGTTATTGCTTTGTAGAAGTGCCAAGGTGGCTGATGAAACAAAAAAAGAATTGATGCATTACCTTGACCAAATCAATTTGGTTCATGTGACGGGAAATACATTTGCTTATCGGTACACCAAGCAAGCAGAGTGGAAGAAGACGACATTCGTTTTGCTTGGTTCCGAGTCTTGGAAACCAAATGCTGAACTTGCCAAGTTGCTTGTTCGCATGGAAAAGTCTTGCTCTGCATCCCAAGAAGTTTTTAAACCTCTCTCGGCGAAGCAAATGAACTTTAAGCCAAGCAACGGAACGCACACGCCCCGCTGGAATCCAGAGCACATGATGGGTCGTCAGTTACTCTTCTTTTCCGAGATTTTTGCAGCAGTTGATCCGACCTTTGAGAAAGTCGATTTGAATCCTAAGCAGATGCCGAAGGATTACGTCGCTGCCCACCCCGACTGGACCGGAGCCCAAGAGGCGGAACAGATGGAACGGGTTAGCCAGTACGTCCGCCGATTTGCTTATTTGTTAGATGGTATCGATCTAGATGAACGAGCACCGGGCAGCCGATGGACGCTTCGTGGTTTGATGCTACAGATGGAGCGGCACTTCACAGAGCATACGGAGAATGTCAAAAAGAAGTTTGACCTACCTGATTGGCCTGCGGAGTGAGTAACTGCTCGCAAGTCCCATCAAGATCAGCATCCAGGTACTTGGCTCAGGAACACTTACGAGAGCCGGTAGTGGGATTGAATCAACGTTCTCTTGTAAAGTCAGACCAAAGTGTTGGCTCCATGTATCATACTGAGCTTGGCCGACCGTACCGCCGTCAACGTCGTTGGGTAGTAGATTGGCAGGCACGCCAAGGAAATCTCTCCAGACGGTGTAGTCTGCGGCATTAACGATTCCGTCGTCGTTAAAGTCTCCAGGCAAGGTGATCGTGAAAGTGTGGATATGCCACGGGAGGTTGGCTTCGCTAAGGCTGCTCTCTTCGACGCCGAATTCATCCCCAAGGGAGCGAGCGGTCAAGCTACTACCTGCTCCATGGTGTGTTGTTGCTCGACTGCGCAGATCAGGCAAATTGAATTGGGTCATGTTATCGCTCCCATAGGCATCCCAGATCAGTGCATATAGAGCTGAGAATTGGCTGATTGGGAGCGACTGACCTTCTGCTTTTTCAAATCCACGAATCGCGAAGTTGCCTGCAAACATACTGATGGAAGAGAGATAAGGATCGCCCGAGCCGATCGCCTCAATTGGTACATCGGTCTCAGTTTCTATGGTTGCTGGCTCGGATGGGAAAATCCCTTGCGTAGCTACTAAGTGGGTAAGTCCAAGTGTTGGTTGTACATGGCTTTGCGGATTTCCATTACCAAAGGGGTCGGTTGGTTGTAAGCCATTGGTCATCGGGTGTGAATGGGAAGGTATTTGGTCGGGGTTAAGCCCTTCGAGCTCTGATCCACGACGAGTGCCTACATTGTAAGATTCAAGACCACTACCGGTACCAGTACCGACCGGGGTTCTGTCTCGTAGGTCTGGCAATGCGAAAGTAGTGCGTCCATCACCTCCGTACTGAGTTCCTAGAATCGAGAAGAGAACCTGATTCTGACCTATTGATAACAGTTGCCCTTCCGCCCGTAGCCAACCGTTGGGAACGGTGTCGTGAGCTATCCAAGTGACTTCGCCGACATAGGGATCGGAGGAGCCAGCACTTACTGCTTCCAAACCTGTCTCTTTTTCTGAAGGAACAACAATAGTGGAAGAACGCGAAGGGAAAATCCCTTGTGCAGCGATGATGGGTGTTAAGGCCAACGAAGGTTGCATATTGGAATGTGTCTGTGAATCACCTGAAAGATCCGTCTCAAATCCGTTGCCAAAGGTATGCTTATGTCTTGGCATTTGGCTTTGCGAGAGACTCGTTGTTTCAGAACCGATTTCTTCCCCAAGCGAGTATAGCGATCCAGCACCAACCGGCAGGCGACCTCGCATGTCAGGCAGAGCGAAGTTTGTATCACCGTCACCGCCGAAGGTGGTTCCAAGGAGTGAAAAGAGGTCGCTGTTGTCATCGACGCTCAGCAGTTGTCCTTCAGGTCGTGCCCAGCCTACTGGGGCAATGTCTGAGGCAAACATACCGACTTCGCCCAAATCTGCTGTACTACCAGAAACTCGGATCAGATAGTTGACAGCTGTGGTTGGTTGTAGGGTGCTGAAGGGCTGTGACCCACCACCGCCCGGCAACGTCTGGCCAGCTTCCGTAGTTACCGCAAGTGAGAGCAGTGAGAGAATTCCAACGAGCTTCGTAGCAAGTGACGCTGTGTACATGGGTGCCGCCTGAGGTTGGTTTTTTAGGATCGCGCGGTCAAGTCTAACCGTTTAAGGCTAGTAAATCCAATTGAGGCGATTATTCGGGCTGAGCCGTTTTGGCTGCAAAAAGTGACAAATAGCGACCACATCGCTAGTTTGAGAATTTTTGAAGAAGAGACCAAGAAGAGATTTGCCCTTCAGGCTTATTTCGATCAGACTGGGGGGCTAACTTCCCGACAATTCTCACGGTAACTATCCAATCGACATGTCGAAACTACAACGAATCCTTGTTACTGGCGGTGCCGGCTTTCTTGGCTCACATCTTTGCGAACGTCTGATCGACCAAGGGCACGATGTTATCTGCGTTGATAACTTCTTCACCTCGCAAAAATCCAACGTGACTCATCTTTTGGATAAGCCAAATTTTGAGCTAATCCGTCATGACATCACTCATGAGCTTTGGTTAGAAGTCGACCAGATTTATAACCTGGCTTGTCCTGCAGCTCCTGGCCACTATCAATACAATCCGATCAAGACGATGAAGACCTCGGTCTTAGGGTCGATCAATTTGCTTGGCATGGCAAAGCGTTGTAACGCAAAGATTTTGCAAGCTTCGACCAGCGAAGTCTACGGTGACCCTGAAGTTCACCCGCAACCAGAATCATATCGTGGTTGCGTTAATCCGATCGGCCTGCGTGCTTGTTACGACGAAGGTAAACGTGCCGCAGAAACTTTGTTTATGGATTACCATCGCCATAACAAAGTCAACGTTCGCTTGGTGCGTATCTTCAACACCTACGGCCCGCGGATGCATCCGTTTGATGGCCGAGTTGTTTCGAACTTTATTCGTCAAGCTTTGCACGGTGAGGACATCACGATCTTTGGTGACGGAAGCCAAACTCGCTCGTTCTGTTTCCGTGACGATTTGATCGAAGGGATGATTCGCATGATGAACGGACCCGACGATTTTATCGGTCCTGTAAACATCGGTAACCCTGGTGAATTTACGATTCTCGAACTTGCTGAAAAGGTAATTGAGATCACCGGTTCGAAGTC
The DNA here is from genome assembly GCA_965263145.1 of Botrimarina sp. GTDB lineage: Bacteria > Planctomycetota > Planctomycetia > Pirellulales > Lacipirellulaceae > CAYGQU01. The sequence continues at coordinate 2,319,626 of OZ253585.1, read as the reverse complement.
CCAGATTGTCCACAAAGACCTTCCAGCTGATGACCCAACTCAACGTCAGCCAGACATTTCGCTAGCGAAAGAGAAGCTTGATTGGGAGCCAAAGATTGCTCTGGATGAAGGCTTGAAGATGACCATCGATTGGTTCAAGACCGTCAGTCTTGATGACTTCCGCGCTCCGACGCCAAACTACTGATGCGATATACCCTTATCATTGGATACTGATTCCTGCATATGAAGTTTTTTGTGCGGGCGTAGTCGGTCGATGGCAAAGGCTATAAGCACGCCAATCGAGTCAGCGATCCAATCAGACAAATCGCAGCTCCGATTGAAGTAAGGTTGCGTTAATTCATCGATTGCGCCGTAGGTAATTACGCCGAAGACAATGAGCAAACCTGTTCTGAGCCGGTTTGAACTTCCAAGCCTCCGGGCCGTGATGAACAAGACAGTTGCGAGGACAAAGTACGCACCTGCGTGAAGTAGCTTGTCAAACTCCATCGCTCCGCCAATCACCATTTCTGGCGTAGGGATGTGCGTTGCGATCAGCATCGTTAGCCAGTAGCCAATAGCTAAGACTGACCAAAGCAGAGCCCATTTGCTCACAGCCTTTAGACGGGTCTTACGTGCCGCTGTTGTTGGTTCAGCAGGTTCGATAGTAAGTATCTCTTGAGCGGGCATGAATGGGAAGCAATGCCTGGAGGTGAGGCTTTGTTGTCGTGGGGGTTGATTTAAGCAATCAGCTTAGGCAGGGTATTAACCCATGAGTCCTCGCTGGGCGGGTGTCATCTATCATACGACGCCTCGCCTGTTGAGGAGTTCCAATATTTTCGAAATGGACTGATATCTCGGTAAGACATGTTCCCACAACCTGAAGATCTCGATTTTCAGCGGTTAGCCCTGCAGGAGGCCACACAAGCGGCTGCCGAGGGCGAAGTCCCTGTGGGAGCGATAATTGTCCGCCACGGTGAGATTATCGCTTCGGCTCATAATCAGCGTGAAACCCTTCGGGATCCGACCGCCCATGCCGAGATGATTGCCATTACGCAAGCTGCCGAGTCAATCGGCGCTTGGCGTTTGGAAGACTGTACCTTGTACGTGACGCTCGAACCATGCCCTATGTGTGCCGGTGCTATTGTCCAGTCACGAATCTCACGTGTCGTCTACGGCGCGTCTGACTCCAAGGCGGGCGCTGCTGAGAGCCTCTATCGGATACTTACCGATAAGCGTCTCAATCACCAATGTGAGTTGATATCGGGCGTCCTAGCTGAAGAATGCGGAAAGATTCTAACCGACTTCTTCCGTGCTCGACGACGTTAATCTTCTCTAGAAGATATTCGAAGCAAGGAAGCTACGTTTGGAAAGCGTTGGTGGCAATTCACCGAAGTTGTTTGCCTCGGCATCGTCACCCGCACCGAGCACAATCGTGCTAATCAGGTCGGATCCAACCGTTGCACCTGGGTAGCTTGCCGAGTCCTGGCCATCGGGGAAGAATGCTGGTTGAGTTTCAGAAACTTGATAGGTTCCTGGCATCAGATTGTTGAACGAATAGAAACCAAGACTATTGGTAACAGTCGTCTGACTGACAGGATTGCTGTTGATGTCTGTTCCGGTCAAACTAATTAAGACACTTGCAATTGGCTGTTCACCCGAATCAAAGTTGCCATCATTGTCCGTATCAACATAGACAAAACCTGATATCGAAGCTGGCTCTATTGATACGACCGATTCAGCGGAGGCGGTGTTATTTGCTGTCGTCGTTTCCGTTTCATTGCCTGAGACCGTCGCCGTGTTGGTCAGCGTTCCGGTGAAGCTTGAATCGATCGTCGCATTGATTGTGATATTTGAGCTGGCCGCATTTGCCATGCTGCCCAGGTTGTAGGTCAGCTGAGTTCCACCAGCGACCGCCACCGTGCTGTCCGGCACGGTTGATCCCGTTGGATTGAAAGTCAAACCCGTTGGAAGGACATCGACAACCGTCACGCCAGTCGCACTCGAGGGGCCGTTGTTTTGAACGCCAAGGGTATACGAAATCGAATCACCGGGTGAGAGACTTTGGTTGTTGTCGTCATCAACCTTAGTTATTGCCAAATCAATGTTTGGTTGAATCGTAGTATCTGCGGTAGCAGTGTTATTAGTGGTATCCGACTCATCCGTACCGGAAGTTACTGCTGTATTGGTAATCAGACCCGAAGTCCCAGCATCGACCGTGGCATTAATCGTAATGGTTGCCGATTGACCGGAGAGCAAAGTTCCAATGGTCGAGGTCACGGTCGGGCTTCCGCCGCTTCCGACAACCGATTGTCCGCCCACTGTTGTCGTTCCTGAAACAAAAGTTATTCCGGTGGGAAGCGTGTCTGTCAGATCGACGTTCGTCGCTGTGGAAGGTCCACTATTGGTCACGACCACGGTATAGACCAAAGTATCGTTGGGTGCAGCTGTCGCTTGATCAACAACCTTCGTGATCGTTAAGTCGTAGCCAAAGAAACCAAAGTCGAGTGTACGGTTCGTGTTGGCATCGGTATCGCCATCGTTGATTGGCTCGCCATTACCCAGAAGCGTGACGCCAAGGCTCACTACACTTGTGTCAGCAGCAAGGGTTCCCTTGTCGGTGTTATCCGCGTCAGGCGTATCCGGATCAGGAGCCGAACCACCGGAGTCGTTGCCGGTGCTTGAGGCCAGTCCTTCTAGCACACCTCCGCCAGTGAAGTTCGCAGCATCAACTTGCACGATATAGTCACCAGGGAAGAGACCCGTGAACAAGTAGTTGCCTGATCCATCGGTTGTGGTGGTAGCTAAGGGAGTTTCATCCAGGTAATCATCATCGCTGTCGGTATCTTCGTAGAGAGTCAACGCGACACCAGCGATACCGGATTCGCCTAATTCAAAAATTCCATCATTGTCCAGGTCGATCCAGACTTGGTCGCCTAGGCTCATTTCGTTGAGGACCGTGAAGTCAGCAGTTCTGGTTGTGAAGCCAACGACACCAAGGACTTCAATCTGGGCGTCCAACCCGTTTTCACCAGCTCCAGTAAAGTCTAATTCCAACTGCAGGGCGGTCACGTTCGTGAAATCGACCCCGGTCCCCGAGGTGGTTGCGAAGTCAGTGAAGTTGATCGAAATGTCTTCACCGGTTGTCCCGTTGATAATGCCGTCGGTATCGGCTCCAGCCAGATCGAAGGTTGCTTCCGAGACATTACCAGCGCCGCTAAAGGCGCGAATGATAAGCGATCCATCCGGTTGATCGGTAGCAATGTTTAGAGCGAATGCGGAATTGGCACCACCGTTTTCAAGGTCAAGTGCTAAGTTACTATGATCAACGGTTGAACCGTCGTTGTCATCTCCATCCCAAGTAGCAACCATGCGGCCGTTGACGCCTGATGCTGAACTAAGAGATAAGACAACGGCTGAGCCATTATTGAAGGCCGAGAGAGCTGTCACATTTCCAACGCCAGCAGTGACTTCGACACGTAGATCTTGCTCGCCACCGGTTATTCCTACGTCGTCGACAACTCCGTCGCCCGATACGGTTCCAACATCGCTCACAAGACGATCAACACTGACCGTCTGAGCCGTCGTGAAATCATCAATGGTAAGATTCGTTGTTCCCATCACGTCCGTAGCGTTGAAAGTAACGAGCGATGAAACATCCGTACCAGCACGGGTTTGAGTCCCAGCGGTCGGAACGACTCGGACAAAGTAGTTGCCTTCCAAGAGATTATCGAACGAATAGTTACCCGAGGCATCCGACGTAGTCGAGCTTTGCAGCGCGTCACCACCACCACCGCTAACCGGATCGAATGTGCTGTCGCCATCATCAAGATAGAGTTCGACCGTATGTCCTACAGCAGCGGCAGTAGTTACGCCATCTCCCGAGAGATCGTTCGTAACGGTGCCGACGATTTGGCCAAGGTCAACCGCTAACAGGTGACGGCTTTCAAGTGATTCGTGTCGCAGCTTGCGAGTATGTTTGCGCATCGTGAGTACTCACTGAGGGCGTATTGATTCCTCATGCCTGAAGTTCAAAACCTTCTAAGCAGGGGAATTGTTTAATAGCGATAGTCGATTCCAAAGTTCAGGCCGTGTGCCCAAAAACCGGTCTCGTGGAAATTGAATTGGGGGTGGGACGAGGCAACGGGGGTCGCGGTAGCGGGGGGGATAAACCGCGGGTCGATACTCAAATCGATCTGTTCACCAGGGCGAACAACGTTGGCCCAATACATGAGCGAGTAGCCGACACTCAGGCGCAAGTCAGGTCGAACCTTGTAAGCCAGTCTTGCGGATAACTCAGGCAGCACGCCAAATCGACTTCGTTTGTAGGTACCGATGTTGCTGTCCAGCGCCAGTAGGCCACCTGAGGAAGTAAACGAAGCACCGTTATTGCTTGTGGTCGTAGAGCCGTTAATCGTTACACGCTGACGCGTCGATCCGATAGCGATACGACTGGTTAGTTCGACAGCCCAGCGCTTATTTTCCCATTCTGAGACAACTCCCAGATCAACACCGTGGAATTCGTTGTCCGTATCAAATCGATCGTTGATGAGAAAGCTGCCAGGATTTGCGCTCTGCAATGAAGTTAGATTCTCACTGATGGCAAGGCTTTCATCCAAGTTGGCGTATCGATAACCACCGATGAAATCGATTCGATAAATGGCGGTTGCATTCCCGCCATAATTGGGGCCGCACGAATTGCATCCACGTCGACCACAAGGGGTTCCACAACCAAGTTCTTTACAGCAGAGCCCCGTTCTTAGTCGTAGGCCAAATGAATCAAATTCACTTCGGGCTTGGACACCAACAGTCCCCGCAACGAGATTTGGAAATGAAACCAATTCGGCATCCTCGGCAGGTGGCAGGATCGTAACCCCATCTGTATCGGTGGGCGAAAGGTTGTAGAAGGGTCGTCCGATAACCGTTGCGCCGGTGAGATCGTTTGTTTGGAAGCCAATGGATTCAGTTTCCGTAATGAAGTAGTCCCCTTCAATCGCGAAGTCGCGTTGATCATCAAGCCAAGCACCGAGCGTCAGACGCAATCCACTACGCGGATCGTCAAGCAGGTCACCTCCAAACAGAACTTGTGTTCCATCGCGTCCAAGAACCGCTTCGGAGGCGACGGTTCCGCTTGTCACAAGCGGTGGCGTGTACATTTCATCAAACCACCAAAGGGTGTACTCAGCACGTCCGTAGATACCTGGCTCCGAGGCAGGACAGCACGAAAGATCATTACATCTCTTGCACTGACCTCGGTTGCAGTTCTCGCAATAGCGGCCTCTGGACCGATACGACTTGTTCGGTTTGTTTCGACAAGATTCACAATCTCCCTCGATAACAGGATCATGCCGAACGCTTCCCTGGAGAGGTAATTCTTCAATAACTAGTGGTTCGACCGATTCAAGGTTTGAATTGTTTGGTTCGTAATCATCTGTCGAAAGTTCCTCACGGTTAGTTTCGATGCTGCGTTCAAGCGAATCAACTTCTACGTTGGGATCAGGAAGAATTTCATCAAGCATGATCGGTGCAGCAGGATCTTCATTCACTGCTGGTACGTCTTCATCGAATTGGACTGTTTCAATCGGAGTTAACAATCGACCACTATGCTTCCATTCCGAAGGCTGTGATCTTTGAGTTTTTGGCGTGCCTGTGGACGATTGTCTTTGGCTTGTCTTGAGCGGTTTTAATTGAGCGCTCGTTGATCCGAGTTCTAGTTGTGATGAAAGTAAGATTTTCCCGGTATCGCTTTTTACGCGGACCTTGGTTCCGATGTGAGGGGTAAGGTCTATACCAGGTGAAGGCTCAATGTAGCGCTGGATGCGTCCATATTGATCGGTGAGAGCAAAAGGTGGTTGACTGCCTGAGGTATTCGGGTTCCGAATCAAAAGAGCCACTGCACCGGAGTTTGTTGATTCAGACTGGGCGAAGAGTGGGGATGCAGCGGTTGTCGTCAAAACTGCTAAGACGATGAGGCATCGGCACCACCAATCAGCTTGGCAGCGAGCAGTTTTTGTTGACATTATCATTCGATTCATGATCTTCATCCCAAGTTCTTTTGATCGCAGCGCACCGTCGACTTCATCAAGGGAGCTTGCACGCCGCGCGGAGCTTTTAGCAACTACGGGCATACCGATACAAGTGCGATCTACCGCAGAAATGCGGAAACTAGAGAGAGAAACAGCAATCGAGTTGGGGTTATGTGACGCTCGATTGAATCCACTCATGCCAACGTTCGGCCCATTTTTCGGCACGGAAGGGGAGTGCTAGCTGAGCGGCTGTTTGACCAAGTTCATCCAGTTGATCTTCGTTTCGATGCATCCACAGCATCGCTTCGAGAAGTGATTTTGTATCGCCGGTCGGAGTTGCGATGCCCGAGCAATATTGTCGAATCAAATCGACTCCTGCACCGCAAGCCTCGCTAGCAATCACTGGTAAGCCACAGCCCATTGCTTCAGCGATTACGACACCCCAGGGTTCATGATAGCTTGGCAAAAGCAGGGCACCATGAGAACGATAAAGCTCGGGGAGGTCACGGGGATCGGTAAAACCGACGTCGTTAATCCCTTCGACTTTAGCTAGTTCCGATTTCAGCTCACCCATTCCCGCGCAGGTGAATCCCCAAGGGTTATCAACCTGCTGCCTGTAAGATTGATAAGCATCGATCAGCAGATCTAAGCCTTTCACCGGAACGTATCGTCCGACGAATAAGAAGCGACGACGATCTTTTGGAGAATACTTACCAGCTTCGGCAGGGTAGAAGATTTCGGAATCGTAACAATAAACGGGCCGATGGATTTGGGTTTCTTCAAAGCCCAGTTGCTTGGCATACTGCCAAGTTCGTTCACCTGCTGTGACAACATGATCGACACACTTCAAAAATGAGCCATAACGATAGGGTGTCAATCGTTGTTTAAAACGACCTTCCCAGGGAGTATCCATTCCCATGAAGACGGTCACTCCCTTGGGAGCAAGATGTTGTGCGAGTTTCTGATAGGGAACGCTCATCCAGCCGCAGACGACGACCAACTCAGGTTGAAACTCGTCAGCAATTGCTCGTATCTTTTCAAAGTCTTCGTACTCTTTACGTTGCATGAGATGGCAATCAACACCATCTACCAAATCCGATTTGAAAGCTACCTCACTATCTTTTTCAGTTCCCCATGCAAGGACTTTCAAGTCAATATCTTCGTACTTGCTTAGCGCACGCCACCCCGAAGCCATATATCCAGATAGACGAGTCCAACACCAAAGAACTTTCATGACGATTTAGAACAGAATATGCTTGTAGTGGAATGCAGGGGTTATTTTGCCAATTTCTTGAAGCTTTGGTAATGTTTATCCCAGCGTGAGGCAATCATTGGCCAAGCAAATTGATTCTGGGCAAACTCACGACCATTTTGTCCTAACATCTCTGCTTTTTCGCGGTCTTCGAGCACATTGTTTAGGGCAGCAGTCGTTGCTTTTCTGTCAAGTGGAACAACAATCCCGGAATTAGATCGAATGACATCATCACACAAATTGACTTGATCTGATATCAGGACCGGTGTCGCGCAAGCCATTGCTTCGAGGACGGCATTGCCAAAGTTCTCTTGGTAGCTGGTCAGAGCAAATAAATCGGCGTCGACAAGCGCTTGCAACTTTTCTTGGTTATGTAACGAACCAGTAAAGAAGACCCGATCGGAAATGCCAAGCTGATTGATGATTTCTTTCACTTGCTTGACATGCCCCGCTTCATCAGGACCAGCAATTGCCAGCACGGCCTCTTTTTTTTCCATTTTGGCAAAGGCAGGCAAAAGAATGTCGAGGCCTTTTTTGGGAGCAATCCGTCCAAGAAACAACACCAAAGGGCGTTCATCAATCCCAAGTCGCTGACGCAGTGCACCTCGTTCGGGCAGTTGGTCATAAGTTGTCAAGTCGATTCCATTCGGTTCGATAATGACTTGCTCATCTCGTGCATACGTGGCTGCAAGTTCGGCTTCACGTTGGGTTGTGAAATGTATGGCAGCGGCATTCTCAAGCATCTTGCGAAGTTGTAACTTCAAGTAGAGCTTCTTCTTGAATCGACTCCGATTGGTTAGCGACCAAGGGTCGAGCATCCCGCAAGTTCGAATCACATACGGAACATTATTCGATATCGCATATCGAGCTGCTTGGCACTGGATGTCCTCCCAGATTCCATGAATATGAAGGACATCAACTCCACGAAACTGTTCACAAGCTCTCATGTGAGCTTCGAGAGAATCACCTATTCCAAATCGATTCATGAGGCTCCGACTAGGGAGCTGAATCGGATTGAAAACATCCAGCGGTGAAGGCTTGCCGTCGGATGTGAACTCGTAGTAGACAGAGACCCTGTCGCTCTTAGCCTGTTGATTTGCCAATCCTGCCAACGCAACAACTGGGCCACCATAGGAGAGATTTCGGCTCGCAAGGATGTGTCCGATATGCACCATAGTGGTGGGATTTCAAAGGGTAGAGTATCGTGCAAGGGAAGGTCGGCGAATTGACGAGCCGAAAGTAGATTACAGGATAACTACAAAGAGCTGTTAAGCAAAGCAACCAAAGAACTATTGTATTCGCAAGTTCTATCGATCAATTACCAAAAAGGTACAGATTCTGGCGTGTCCGAACCATAACCATTCTATCCCCATACGGAATTGGTTGTGCAACAATGGAATCATCCAGATCAACGGAAGATAGAATTTCACCTTCTGCTTGTGTGTCAACGACATGCCCCGTGCCATTTTCTCGGAAACAATAGAGCAGGCCACCTAGCAGCAGCGGCGACGAGAAGCACTTAGTCCGAGAACGTGGTAGTTTGCTGCTCCAGTTAACCTCTCCCGTCTTAAGATCGAGGCAAGTGATCGTCCCTTTATCACCAAGAATGAATGCTTGGTTGCCACGAATCACGGGGGTTGGAGTATCGGAACCGATACCTTCTTGGGTCCACAAGATTGGGCTCTCAGTCTTACTTGAACACTCTGAAAGATTTACTCCTGAGACATAATTGCCACGCCCGTAAGGAACGACCGCAAAGTTACCAAGAATTGTAGGCGAAGCGATACTCCGCCACATTTTTCTTGCATCAGGATTGAAACCCTCTATGGCAAATAACTCGGCACCTGATTTAGGATCCGTACCGGTGAAGTGGTCTGCACCGAAAACTAAGACGACCTGCTTGCCATTGATCGAAGTCACAATTGGAGTTGTATAGGCTTGGTCTGATTCTTCAGGGGTTGAAAAATTCCGATCAACTTTCCAAACGACATCTCCTGTCTGTTTATCAAAAGTGGCGAGATAGGATTCCCCGGTTTGCATAACCGCGATCAAGATCCCTTGGCTTGTCAGTACGGGAGAGGTTCCCAAGTCCCACCATAGAGTATCTTTGCCAAATTCGGACTGTAGGTTGACGCTCCATGCAATGTCACCTTCCATCGTAATGGCAGCAAGCAGACCACTCTTAAAGTAAGCGTAGACTTGTTTTCCATCGGTTACTAACGAAGGGTTTGCACCCGTTGCGGTCCGGTGCTTTGCGTTTCTGCTGCTGCCGAGTTGCTTTTGCCAAAGCGTATCGCCTTCGGCATTCAAACAACAGACGGTATCTTTACCTGCAACAACGCATGTCAGATAGATGTTCTCTTGCCAAGTGACCGGGGTTGAGCTTCCTTCGCCTGGAAGTTGAACTTTCCAACGCAGATTGTCATCAAGTGATAGTTGTTGAGGATAATCGTTTGACTCAACAAGAGCGTTCGAATCTGGGCCGCGCCATTGATTCCAATTCAAGAACTCCTCAGCCGAGGCGGTGTAAAGCATTGTTAAAAGGGCGATTGCTTGAAAACTTGAATTCGAAAGGAAGCGATTCATGCGTTCATTTCCTGCATGGAGGTGTTCATAAAAAAAGGGGCACGATCTGTTGTAGACCGTGACCCTTTGATTGTAGCGTTGCTTAGACGGTATTGCGAACCGACGCTTAGTATCCCAGGCCAGCCATGAGGCTTAGGCCGTGAAGTCCCAGGTCGCCAAGGGCGTTGGAGTCGCTATCCCAGCGTTGAGCTTCCCAGAAGATTCCTAGATTAACGGTCTTATTGCCAATATGACGATCTGCCTGGAGACCAAGTTGGAACTCAGAGACCTGAACAAAATCATCATTGATCGCGCCAACGAATGGAGGGCCTTGGAAGGCGTATGTTTGATCAATGTCTCCAAACAAGAGAGCGGTCCGAGCGCGACCTACAACCGACAATCCACGATTGCCAATGGGGCGTTGTGCGGTGATAGAGAACGTTGGGCCAACGCCCTCAAACTCAACGCCGCTACGTCCATTGAAGACCAATGCAGGTATGCCGTTAAACAGACCGCCAGGTTGCGCTATCTCGACGCTGCCATATCGCAAACCACCGGAGACAACTAGATCCCAAGCGCGGAACTGAGCCCGTTGTGTCATTTCGATATCGATGGCATTAGCTTCAATATCAACTAGCCCGTTAATGAGAATGGGCGTACCACCATCCCATTCGCCACTGTAGTCGAAATCGGATTCGAAGTGGAAGTAACGGAACTGTACGCCGAATCCATCACAAGCTTCTTTGCCAACCGTCAGACGAACACCACTCTCAAGGCCGTCGTCAATAACTCCGTCGGTTTCGACGCTTGCTGCAGCACCGACATAAAAAATGTTATCGAAACCACGGTTGGTGATTTGTGGTGAAAGCAGCAGGTATTCAACACCAGCATAATAACCTGGATCGGCAAGAACCGAACCGGTGGCAGTTGCAAGCATAGCGACTGCATAGAGTGATCGCTTCAACATGATTGGGGACTCCCGTTCCCGCGTATTCGTTCGATAGCCGCTCCGCCGAGATCGACCATCGCCTGCCACTACGAGGCCCCTCCTGGACCAACCGTTGTGCAGTTCTCCTTGCTACTGATTATCCGCTTGTGAATACCCGCAACCGTAATGTCAAACGGCCAAGCAGACTAACACGTACGACTCCTACAATCAGAACCAGTCTGACGGGTGGCTTCCTTTTGCATGACACGTTAGTATCAAAGTAGAAAGCTAGACTTGATGTTGACCTGAATTGAACTAATTCATCGATACCCGCTCAATCGATTTACTCGTTACAACTTATCACCAAAGGATGATGCTTCTTGAGTACGGCAGCCGATCAGCATGTGACCTCCAAGCAACAGCGTGAAGCGATTACGGGACCGAAAGAAGGTGATCGATTTGCTGCGATTGATATCGGCTCTAACAGTGTTCGAATTGTCGTTGCCCAAGCCACGATGGGTGGCTATCGCGTGCTCGATGAAGAGCGTGAGAATACACGTCTTGCGGCTTCGCTTACCGAAACGGGTTCGCTCGCTGATGACGCTATCGAAGCGACCATCGCTGCGCTTCGCAGTTTCTACAACATTGCAAAGGGCCAAGGAGCTGTTGCCATCCGTGCCATTGCTACCAGTGCGGTACGTGATGCGACGAATGGCGATGAGTTTTGTAAGCGAGTCAAAGACGAAATTGGCCTTGAGATCGAAATCATCTCTGCTCGCGAAGAAGGACGGCTCTCCTTCCTTAGCGTTGCCCGAGCGTTTGACGTTAGCAATCGACCGGTCGCCATCGCTGACATTGGTGGCGGTAGCACAGAGATAGTGTTAGCGCTCGACGGTGTTGTGGAAGAAATGATTACAACACGTCTCGGAGCAGTGCGTGTGACGGAAGCTTGCGGCCTTGGTTCTCGTTGCAAACAGAATGACCTGCGTCAGGCTGAGAAGTATATCGATCGTGAACTAAAGAAACACGCCAAGAAGCCCGGCTTTGTTCCTGCTATGCTTTACGGAGCAGGTGGAACCTTCACCGCAATGGCCTCGATGATGACCGCGACGGTAGCATCTGACGAAGAGTCTTCGGTCCGGGGTTTCCGCGCGAATCGTGCCGAGGTTCATCACCTCATTTCCGACCTTGCCCACCAAACTCTCGAAGAACGCCATAAGGTGCCTGGGCTGAACCCACGACGTGCTGACATCATCGTTGCAGGATTACTCGTCATAGAACGAATCATGCATCACTTGAAAGTGAATGTCGTTCAGGTCCATACGGGCGGTGTCCGTGATGGTTTGTTATTGACGATGCTTGAGTCAGGCAAGCCAAACGATAAAACTGTCACGCCTGAAGAACGTTGCTTAGCGGTTGAACGATTTGCGGAGCGATGCGGTACGGACCTTGATCATGCAAAGCAAGTGGCATGGCTTGCTGGCAATTTACTTGAACAGCTCGCTGTGCCATTAGGAATGGACATCAAAGATCGCCCGCTGATCGAAGCAGCAGCAATTCTTGCTAACGTTGGTTACTTGATCAACTTTGATGGACACCACAAACATAGTTTCCAGCTGATTCGCAATAGCGACCTACCCGGTTTTGAACGGGATGAGTTGCAGATTGTTGCTAACATTGCACGCTATCACCGTGGTGCTCGTCCAAAACAAAAGCACCGGCCGTTTGCTGCACTCTCGGATGAAAATCAGACCCGAGTCGCCGAGATGGCGGCCATATTGCGCCTCGCTTTGGCCCTTGATAGAACCCATCAGCAGCAGATCACCGAACTCTCAACCAAAGTTACAAGTAAAGAAGTTGAGATCGCCGTCAAAGCAAGCGGCGACGCGGAACTCGACCTCTGGGCAGCTCGTCGCAAAGTCGCCTTGTTCGAACGAGTGTTTGAACGGAAGGTTCGATTTGCTGCGGTTGGTGAGTAGACGGAAATCACCCAGGAAAGCAAACTTTGCCAATCAACGTGAGTATTAAGAGACAGCCCAAAACGACGCTGACCGACGCCGCACTGCACCAGTCGGAGCTCTTGAGTAGCTGTGTAGGAGAGCCAAGCTGGTGCCAGATGGTTAGTCCGATAAGCAAGGTTGTAAACCCGTAGGTCCCTATGACGGCTTTCCCGCATCCAAGGGAAATCATCGTTCCGCAATCTCCAACGTGGTCGATGATTCCGAATAAGAGATACGCTCCATTAGCAACGCAACAAAATCCTGCGAAGAAGCCACAACAAGTTCTTAGAAGTGTTGCGATTTGGGGAATCAATTTCCAAATGGCTAGGGGAGCCAAGCTGCCAAACAGAGGGCCCGCCCAAACGACAAACATTGGGTGGGGGTTAGGTGAAACATCGGTCCTAGAAATGCTTAATGGATCAAGCACCAACTTTGTGATAGTTCCGCCGCTCAAGAGTGCGGCAAGACAATGGCCAAGTTCATGAATCGCTTGCATGCCAAGCCAACAGAGTATAAGTAGACATAGTAGAAACGTGATTGGCTTGAACCGTTTCATATCTTACTCGACTTCATACTTAATCGACGAGCGGTTGAGCTGACTAATCTCCACAATGAGCTTTAATTGATTCTACACTCAAGTCACGAATCACGCCCCGTTCGGTGATGATCGCCGTAATCAGCTCGGCTGGGGTGACGTCGAACGCCGGGTTGTCGACTTTCACCTCGTCCGGGGCGGTTTGCTTTCCGTAGCCGCAGGTGATTTCTTCAGCAGCCCTTTGTTCGATAGGGATCTCGCTTCCTGATTCAATCGAAAGATCAAACGTCGTGGTTGGTGCAGCGACATAGAACGGCACGCCATGGTGCTTTGCTTGAACCGCTAAGCCGTAAGTGCCGATCTTATTGGCGGTGTCGCCACGTGCAGTGATTCGGTCGGCTCCGACGATGACCGCCTGAGCTTTCCCGTCGCGCAGAAGTGGCGCTGCCATCGAATCGCAGATCAGCGTGACATCAACACCACGCTGCATCAACTCCCAAGCCGTCAGTCGAGAGCCTTGCAGTAAGGGACGTGTCTCGTCAGCAAAGACCTTTGGCTCCAGGCCCTCCTCGTGCAAAGTGAACAGGACGGAGAGCGCCGTGCCATCGCCGCCGGTTGCAAGCATGCCAGTGTTGCAGTGAGTGACGATGCCCGTTCCTTTACCCAGTGGAGAGAGCAACTCAGCGCCATGCCGACCAATGGCTGCACATTGCGCTCGGTCTGCTTCGTGGATTGTGACAGCCTCGGCAAGCAGGCGTTTAGCAAGCTGGGTCGCAGTCCAGTTTTCATCAGCCGATTCAATAACCGCCCTCATCCGATCAAGAGCCCAAAAGAGATTGACGGCAGTTGGTCGGCTGGTTGCCAAGTGATCGCATGCTTCTAGGGCGGCTCGCTTCGCAAGTGGGAAGGTCTCTGGCGGAGGATTCTCCTCATCTTCCGAAAGCGCGAGCACAACACCATAAGCGGCTGAGATACCAATCGCTGGAGCACCTCTGACCGAGAGCGCCTTGATCGCTTGCCAAACCGATTCGACGGTATTGCAATTGAGATAAACTAAATCGACCGGAAGTCGAGTTTGGTCGATCAAGGTGAGAAACCCATCGCATCCGCCAGTCCAGGCGATGGGGGTGACAGATGTGCTGGTCGTGCTCATGGATGTCCTTTAGGCAAGGTTTGGGTTTCGCTTGCGATATAGTACGTGTTTCTGCAATGGATGACCATCAGGTAGGTTCGGATGCAGGAAGTCCTCTTCGGGATTTCTTAAAAAATCAAGTCGCTCCATTAACTTCCGTGATCGGATGTTGGTAGTGGAGGTGAAGGAATAAAGAGTCTCCAACTGGAGTTCTCTGAAAGCAAAATTCTCGGCGAGCTGGGCAGCACGAAAAGCGATTCCTTTCCCCCAGTACTCCTTACGAAATCGCCAGCCGATTTCAACACATGGAGTAAAGTGCGATGTGAACTTTGGCTTTGATAAACCTGTAAATCCAGCAGCCAGACCTTCGACATCCACAGCCCATAATCCCCATCCTTGGTCTTGAATAGACTGTTGGAGTCTATGGAACATCACTTCCGATTCTTCGTGTGTGAGACAAGAAGGAAAATGCCTCATGACCTCAGTGTCGGAATTCATCTCCGCGAAGCGATCCAGATCTTCGTTTTGCCACTGACGGAGTTTTATTTCCATACCTGATATGCTGTGGAGATGATCTATGGGCTGCCTAACGAGATTAGGCTTCGAATTGATCCGAGTATTCCATTTCAAAGGTCTCAGCGACAGGGCGGTTGGTGATCTTACCTTCGTGGATGTTGATTGCCCTAGCGATTGGTGCTGACTTGGCTGCCGACGCTTCGATTCCTTGCTCAGCAATTTGAATCACATAGGGAAGCGTGACGTTGCAAAGAGCAAAGGTACTAGTTCGACCAACCGCGCCAGGCATATTGGTGACACAGTAGTGAAGCACATCGTCAACCAAATAAGTTGGCTCGGCGTGTGAGGTTGGTCGTGACGTTTCGATGCAGCCACCTTGATCGATAGCTACGTCGATAATAACGCTGCCTGGATGCATTCGCTTAAGGTCTTCACGCTGAACGAGCATCGGTGCTTTTGCACCTGGTATCAGAACAGCCCCAACAACAAGGTCGGCTCGTTCTAGTTGTCGCCGGATTGTGTGACGGTCACTGTACAGGACGTCAACATTTGCAGGCATGATGTCATCCAGGTAACGAAGTCGATCCATGTTCACATCAAGGATCGCCACATTGGCTTGGAAGCCGGCAGCAATCTTCGCGGCGTTGGCTCCAACAACTCCACCGCCGATGACCGTGATATGGGCAGGCGCTACGCCAGGTACTCCGCCAAGCAGAATACCACGGCCCATCTGTGGCTTTTCTAAATACTTAGCCCCCTCTTGGATGCTCATGCGACCGGCGACTTCGCTCATCGGTGTTAGTAGTGGCAGGCTGCCGTTGTCGTTTGCTAGCGTTTCGTAGGCGACACTCGTGGCGCCGGTTTCACGCATTGCCTCTGTCAGGTCGCGGCTGGCAGCGAAGTGGAAGTAGGTGAAGACCGTCTGACCAGGACGAATCAGGGTCCATTCCTGAGGTTGGGGCTCTTTGACCTTCACGATCATATCAGCACTGGCAAAGACCTCTTCAGCCGTGTCGACCATTTCGGCGCCGACCTCGCTGTAGAATTCATCAGGAAGGCCGGACCCTTCCCCTGCGCTTTTTTGGACAAGAACCCGGTGTCCGCGCAGCACGAGTTCTTCTGCACCAACTGGGAGCATTGCGACGCGGTACTCGTCCGGTTTGACCTCTTTAGGCACGCCGATGATCATGATTACCTCCGTAAGTCCTTATCAGTGCTCAAATAACGCCTGATTGGCTCATATGAACATTTATTGGTGTGGTTTACCACCTCCCAGATGCGCCAGTGAATATCGAATTACTGAATATCGATATTCGCTAGTCTGTGCCGCTCGTGACAGCCGAGTTCTGGGCTGCCAAGCTCGAGGTATTCGTTGGGGGGGCAGCTGGATAACCATTTGCCGTGACCGGCAAATCTTGCCAGTTGGATTCGTTTGGCGTGGCGGATGGGGAAATTCTGGCTCTTTCCGCCCGTTTTGCTCGACTCGACGGGTTGTCTGACCGACCGAGGATCGGTATCTTGCTGAGTTCCCCAAGAGTTTTGGCTGCCGGTATGCCGATGGCTTTCTGAACCAGCCTAGCTCTCGCCTAACCTTTGCATAGATTCCGAACGAAATCTCATGGCTACAACACGCGAACATCAACGCACAACAATGATTAAGCCAGCCGACGTCGAGCCTCAGTGGTTCATCATCGACGGCTCAGACCAAGTTGTTGGGCGACTTGCAAGCCAAATTGCCACCGTTTTGATGGGCAAGCACCGTCCGTCCTATACACCCCACGTTGATACGGGTGACTACGTCATCGTAACCAACTGTGACAAGGTTAAGTTCACCGGCAAGAAGTGGGAACAGAAGACCTACGCATGGTACACGGGTTATCCTCGCCAACGCACGATCACGGCTGAGAAGCGTTTGGAAAAGAGCCCGGAAAAGATTCTTCAAGAAGCTGTTCGCCGCATGCTTCCAAAGAACAAGCTAGCTACCAAGATGCTTGATAAGCTGAAGCTATACACCGGATCGGAGCATCCCCACCACGCTCAGCAACCAGAAGAATTCACATCGGCATTTACTGTTAACTGATCTTTCACGTAATAGTTCAGTCAAACCAACTAGCTGATCCTCAGCCAGACAGAATCACATGACAACAGCTGAAAAAGTAATCGACGCCCTTGGAACTGGCCGCCGTAAGACGAGCGTTGCTCGTGTTCGCATCCGTCCTGGAAGTGGCAAAATCACGATTAACAACCGTGAGATGGAAGAGTTCTTCCCAATTGATCAACACCGTGCAGCAGTTGTATCACCGCTTGATCACTGCGAAGTACGTTCATCGGTTGATGTGATCATCCGAGTCCACGGTGGCGGTTTGACTGGCCAATCCGGAGCATGCATGCAGGGCATCGCCCGTGCTCTTCTTAAGCACGATAGTGAGCTTTCAGACAAGCTTCGCGAGAAGGGCTTCCTCACACGGGATGCACGTATGAAGGAACGAAAGAAGCCAGGTCTACACGGTGCTCGCCGTGGAACCCAGTTCTCGAAGCGTTAATCACTTCAGTGGGGCATTGCTCCGCTCAAAGTTCAAAACATCCAAAGCCTGTCGAGTCTCTCGACAGGCTTTTTTAGTGGTTCTACCTAGATTACGTACTCTGTGTGAGTCAAATAAAGTCGATGGGTGGGTGCGCCATAGAGAGACCATTACCCCTCACTTAGAGGGGTTTGAGGTTTTTTTCGGAACAAATGTTCTCTGGAAGGGGTTAAACTTGGGAGACCTCATTTTCTGCCCAGCAGGAGCCTTTTCTTATGTCGATTTACCGTCTGCTTCAGTCGAGCCTGATTGCCTGGCTGATGTTCTCTTCCGTGGTCGCTCTGGCTGGCCCCGATGCAGCTAAGGTTGCAAAGCAGCTTGATAAGCTCCTGGCTGAGGAGCTTGGCCATGATCGATCCAACACAGCGCCTAAAATCGATGCCTCTCTGTTTGTCCGACGAGCCTATCTCGACATCACGGGAAAGATTCCTAAACCTGAGCAGCGCCAAGTTTATCTTGATGATAAGAAGCCAAATAAACGAACAAGACTGATCAATCAGTTATTGGCGCAAGAATCGTTCGGTACGAATCAAGCACGTTATTGGCGAGATGTGATCCTTTCTCGCAAGATTCAAGAACGTATAGGTACCGGTGAAGATTCGCTCCTGCGTGACCTTTCAAAATGGATCAATGAAGGCCGACCTTGGGATGCCATAGCTCGTGAGTTCATCACGGCTGAAGGCAAAGTAGTCGAGAATGGTGCGACGGCAATCATGCTTGCGCAGGATGGACAGACTGAAGAAGTTGCGGCGGAGGTATCGCGCATCTTCCTTGGCATTCAAATTCAATGCGCCCAGTGTCATGACCATCCCTGGGATTCTTGGGAGCGGGAACAGTTCCATCAACTCGCCGCATTTTTTCCACGCATCGGAGTTCGCCAAGAGCCGAAATCTCGGCCACCAACTTTTATCGTCCACAGTAATAACAATAAGCTAAACCCAAAGCGTAAGCCGCCGCAGAATATCAACCGCCGTGGTTGGCCTGAGCACTTTATGCCAGATCTGGATAAGCCGGAAGAAATTGGCAAGATGGTCCAACCCAAGTTCTTTCTGACAGGCTTAGAAAAACCGATCGGTACGGCTGACCTTGAGCGTCGTCAATCGTTGGCAGACAGCCTCACTAAGGACCCTTGGTTTTCGACGGCGTTGGTGAATCGCGTGTGGTCTGAACTTGTTGGGGAAGGTTTTTACGAGCCGATTGATGACATTGGCCCGGAAAGGACCCCAACGGCTCCTAAGACTGTCAAACGCCTCGCCAAAGCCTTCGAGCAAAGTGGTTATGACCTGAAATGGCTTTACCGGACAGTCATGCTGACCGAGGCCTATCAGCGCGAGAGCCGACCACGCCGTAATCCATCTGAGATTCCGATGACCGCCAGCATCGCGCAGCCTCTGCGTGGGGATGTGTTGTTTGATTCCTTGCTTCAGGTTTTGGATATCAAAGAGAAGTCTTTAGGAAGAGTTGGCAGTCAGCGCGGTGGTTCTCCTCGCAAGGTTTTCAATGCTTCGTTTGGCTACGATCCAAGCTTGTCGCGTGAGACGGTAGTGACTTCGATTCCTCAAACACTCGCCTTGATGAACACACCCGCGATTAATCGCCATGTGCGTGATACGAAGAACACAATGCTGGGAAAAATGATTCGCAAAACAAAAGATGATACAGCGATTGTGAATCAGTTGTATGTGAAGACACTTTCTCGCGAGCCAACAGAAGACGAACTCCAAAAGGCGCTTGCTTATCGGGCCAAAATGCCCAACTCAACGCAACCTTGGGAAGACCTTCTTTGGGCACTCGTAAATTCAGCTGAATTTGCCCATCGCCGTTAATTTGTTTGTGCAAGCGATTTTGTTAAACGACTTCATTCCACTTTACTTGTCGAGGAAATAATATGAGTCAGCGACTTACCCATCAGATTGATGTCAAAGTAAATCGCGATGGAGGATTTGCTCGGCGAGATTTTCTTCGTCTGCTGGGGGCAGGCGGCGCGGCGGCGATGCTTGGCTGGACCGATCGGATTAGCCTCGCCTCGGAGGCCATCGCCAGTCAGGGCAAACGCTGCATTTTGCTTTGGATGCAAGGTGGGCCAAGCCAGTTTGAAACATTCGATCCCAAGCCCGAGAATGGTTCCGCTCCGTCGATTGCAACCTCGGTTCCAGGCATTCATATCTCGGAAAACTTCCCGCAGCTTGCGAAGCAGATAGATAAAATCGCGCTGATTCGATCCATGACAAGCCGCGAAGGAAGCCACCCTCGGGCTCAATTCCTCATGCACCACGGTTATCTACCGATGGGTGGCGTAAAGTTTCCTTCGCTCGGTTCGAACATAGCCGACCAGATTGGTAATGCTTCGTGTGAATTGCCAAGCTTTGTTCGCATTGGTGGCAATGGTCAAAACTCTGGTGGAGCTGGTTTCTTAGATGTTTCTTTCGAACCATTGGCAATTGGCAATCCAGAACGCCCACCCCAAAATGCTCGACCCGCAACTTCGGTTGATCGTTTCAAGCGACGGCTTGGCTTGCTAGAGAACTTTGAAGACGACTTTGCTAAGACAGAGGGGACCGACGTCGTATCAGCACGTCGTCAAATGACATCAGCAGCGAGCGAGATGATTCTTTCACCTAGCATGGATGCCTTCGATCTATCCAAAGAATCGGAGAAGATTCGTGAAGCTTATGGGGAAAGTCGATTTGCAAAAGGTTGCTTACTTGCTCGTCGGCTTCTTGAGTCAGGTGTCACGTTTGTTGAGATCACCCAGGGTGGTTGGGATACCCACCAAGAAAATCATAAACGGGTAGCTGAGAACGCTAGCCAGATTGACCAGCCAATGGCTCAATTGCTCAGCGATCTTGATCAGCGCGGCATGCTGGATTCGACCCTCGTAATATGGATGGGAGAATTTGGCCGAACTCCCAAGGTGAATGCTAACAGTGGTCGCGACCACTTCCCAAGAGCTTTCAATGCGTGGCTCGCCGGGGGAGGCATCGCTGGTGGGCAAGTGATTGGTGCAACCAATGAGAAGGGCTCCGAAGTGGTTGATCGTCCGGTGACACCTAAGGATCTTTACCAAACCATCTTCACTACCTTGGGGATCGATCCAGAATTTGAGAACGATAGTCTGATTGGACGACCCATAAAACTTGTGGACGAAGGTTCGCCAATTAGCGAACTAATTGCCTAAGCTTGCAGTGGTTATTGCCCAATTCTGGGAAACAATTGCAAACAGTTGGTGCTAGGCAAAATCGCAATGACAGACACGTGTCTCTCATACATTGCTGTCAGAAAATGGTCCGCTTCAAAATTGAGTACATTCTGGGTTCTTCTTCCGATAGAACTTTTAGGATGGATTCGATGCTATTGTTCCAACGTAAGTTTCTTGAGCAGATTCGATCCGGCCAAAAGACGCAAACGATCCGCCTTTGGCCATTTCGACGCATGCGATCGGGGCAAAGGAGCTACATTCCCGGTGTGGGATACATCCGAGTATCCCTTGTCGAGGAAATCGAGCTTGAAGCACTTTCCGACGAAGATGCTATTCCCGACGGATTTCCTACTGTTGAGGCGTTGCAGCAGGAACTACACGCCATTTATGGTGACAAGATCGCTGAAGGCTACCAAGCGTATCGGGTGGTCTTTCACCGCATTGAGGCTTCCGACGAACCGGTGACATCAAGCAACGCTTCGAACAGTTCCTCAGAAACTGCTTAGTTGTTTCCAGGTGACCATCACCGCCTGGGGATCGCTTGCTACGGCAAGGACGCTAATCAAGAGCAGGGTGATGCCGCTAACCAGTAGGATACCGGTAGTTTGTGACGGCGCTGAACTTACTGTACGTAGCGAGCGCCCTAGCGATTTTTCGAGGCGTCGCCAACCGAGTAGGTTCTGTTGTCCTCCGCTTGCAACGAGTGAAACCGTTCGCATCATAGGATGAGAATCAAGATGCAGTTGAACTTCGAGCGTCGGCAGCACAAGGCTATCGCCCGCCCATCTTGCTTCGGAATCGATTTGACTAACCGCTTCCACCAAGGCAGGGCGGATGTCCTTTGCCGTACTGTTGTAGATGACAAGCCTTGGCCGGCAGAGCATCACGACTAAAGCAACGGACAGCCAATAAAAGACCAAGAGTGAAAGCCAAATATAGTTGCCCATCACTCCGCTGGCTGCATCAGGCCGAAATAGTTCAATGGGTCCAATAAACGCAAGACCAGTCAGGGCTGCTGCAAGCGCAGCCAAATCACTTGCACCGCTGACAAGCACAGGCTTGCTGCTTCGATTGATTGCTCCAATCAGAAGCAAGTACGAAGCGAGCGGGATCATGGCGATAGCAAAACGAAGAGGGTCAATCATTGTGCAGGTAGCCGGTGAGCAGGAGGATGATCTCTCTGAGTGCCCATCTTAGCTGCCCAGGAATAACTGTAAACGGCCCCAAGTTTATAAGACCATTGAGGCAGCTTTCTTTTAGTCTTCTTTTGATTTCTGGGAATTTGTCCGATGCTCTGATTCAATGAGCTCCATCAGGTCTTGTCGATGTTGTGAGCTCTCTTCACGCAACTTTTCAGAGTAATAACTTCCGGATGCAAACGCATCGTAAAAACCAAAGCTGAGGATCAACAGGGCAAGTAAGGAAAGAACGCCTGTGTAGGCAAGAACCCAACGTGGTTGTTGCGGAATCATTGGCCAGATTCCAACCAAAACGCCAACCAAAGCAATCGCACCGGTAGCCGTCATGCGACGCAGGTACCGAGCCCGGGCAAAATGCCAAGCCTTGTTGCGGTCCGTTGAGGGAGCAACTCGCAACCAATCGCGACGGTGGGCGTCGAGCATCCAGCCGCTGGCACCGAGCAACAGTAAAGAAAGCAGAGAGAAACTGGAGGTCCACATCGAAGCAACTCTTCGCGTGTCTAGCGTTTTGAATATTTAACTTCACCTATTACGGCGACCGACTCGATTTGGTTCTTTGCTGATCGAGCTATGTGGGATACTTATCACCCCCACCCGATTATATCAATCGAGGCGATCTTTCCAATGTTTCGAAATACCACGTGGTCGCTTTGGCTCTTGTATAGCTTTGATGGATGAACCCATGGACACCTAAATCGACATCTTCAACCACCCGGCATAAGGCTTTTCGAACCCACTCAAAAGGATTTCGAATTGCTGAGGCTGATTATTTCACTTCGTGAAACTTGGCAATGATATCCCACGCCTCTTGAGGCGAGTCAGCGTAATCAATCAACTCGAGGTGCTCGTCAGCAATGACACCTTCATCTGCCAAGGTTTGGAAGTTAATGACCGAATCCCAGTAATCTTTTCCATAAAGAATGATCGGGATAGGTTGCATACGGCCTGTTTGACGCAGGCAGAGCGTATTGAACAGTTCATCCAAGGTGCCGTATCCACCAGGGAAGACTACCAGCGCCGCGGCTCTTAGGATGAAGTGGAACTTCCGCATGGCAAAGTAGTGGAACTGGAAGCAAAGCTCTGGAGTAATGTACGGGTTTGGTTCTTGTTCAAACGGTAGCTCGATGTTGAGTCCAACGTTCTTTGCACCGACGTCAAACGCACCTCGGTTGCCAGCTTCCATGATGCCAGGGCCACCGCCGGTGGTGATTACGTATTCACAATGACCATCCACTTGGCAGGTGCTTGAAACGATTTTGGCAAACTCTCGACACTCTTCGTAAAAACGGCTCTTTTCAAGTCGCTTCTCCGAGCGGAGCACGCGTCGCTGAGCTTTGTGATCATCGGGGTTCTTTGCAAGCTCTGCCTTGGCGTCAGCCAAACGCTGTTCGGCATCTTCTTGCGGAACGATCTGAGTTCCACCAAAGACGACCACCGTCGACTTTATGCCAGCTCGTTTGAGAAGCATTTCTGTTTTTTGTAGCTCAAGTTGCATCCTAACCGGACGCATGGCTTCGTCTTTGAGAAAGACAAAATCTTTTTCCGCCAGGACATAGCTGGGTGAGTTAATGATCGCTTGACGGTTGGCTTCAACCTTCTCAGGCAACCCTTCGTGATGAGCATCTAAACTAAATTCAGGTTCCGTCATTATCTCACTACCTTCTCATATCAAATTGAATTGTATTGATTATGTTTGAGTTTGAATCAAACAAGTGTGTGCTTATCGGTAAGATCGGGAACGGTGACGTCCCAGTTGCGCTCCGTACGCAAGGTGTCTGCTAGTGTGGCTGCCGAATCTGGCTCACCATGCGTAAGGAAAACTTGCTTGGGATCTTGTTTGAGGTGACCTAACCAGCGAATCAGATCGCTTCGGTCTGCATGTCCCGACAGGCCAGGGATCTTTTCAATCTGCGCTTTAACAGGGATGTCCATGCCGTGCATGCGGAGTGTTTCAGCTCCTTCTTCGAGACGACGGCCACGGGTGCCAACGGCTTGATAACCCCCCATAACAATCGTCGTTTCAGGACTTGGCAACCGAGCTTTGAGGTGATGGATGATCCGTCCGCCGGTCATCATCCCGCTGCTTGCAATGATGATGGCAGGGCCCTTGAGGTGATTCAGCGCCTTGGATTCATCTGCACTACGACATAGATGGACCGCAGGGCCAGCAAGCACTGGGCGACCATTTACTAAATCATTGTTTTTATCACCATCCAGCTGGCTTTCAGTCAGGTCGTGATCTTCATTGAAATCGCGATAGATGTCCGTCGCGTTACAGCTCATGGGGCTATCAAGATAGATCGGCAGGTCAGGGATTCGGCCCTCACCTTTGAGACATTGCAAGAGATAAATCAATTGTTGGGCACGCCCGATGGCAAACGACGCCATCAGCATGACGCCGCCACGCTCTATCGAACGGTGGACGACTTCTTCTAAGGAAGCAAGTAGGTCCGTTTCCGGGTGGTCCCGATTGCCGTAGGTGCTTTCGCATATCAAGTAGTCACATTCGGTCGGCGGACTTGGATCGTGGTAAAGCGGGCCATCGTAACGGCCAACATCGCCTGAGAAGAGAATTCGCATAGGACCGCCTTCTCTTTGTGGGTCACGAACTTCGACCTCAATCATGTTTGATCCAAGCAAGTGTCCCGCGTCGTGGAATCGCGCCCAGACAGACCCTGCGATGTTGATGAACTCTCCGCGCGGACGGGAATTGATCTGCTTGACGGTGGTTAAAACATCTTTGCCTTCGTAGAGGGGCAGGGCAGGCTTATGTTTTGAGAATCCCTTCTTGTTAGCGTACTTAGCGTCGTACTCTTGAATCTTTGCCGAGTCGAGCATGATGATCTCGGCCAGTTCTGCAGTTGCCGGCGTGCAATAAATTGGTCCGGTGAAACCCTCTTTCACAACACGCGGCAAGTAACCGGTGTGGTCTAAGTGAGCGTGGGTTAATAGGACGGCATCAAGAGCGCCAGCCTTGAAGGGAGTGCCTGCCCAGTTAAGCTGCCTTAGCTTCTTGAGACCTTGGAACATTCCACAGTCGATGAGGACCTTCGCATCGTCAGTTTCAAGTAAATACTTGCTACCGGTGACCGTGTTGGCAGCGCCGTGAAAAGTGAGTGTCGTTGGCATGAAAATCGTCTGATGTCCTGTATTCTCAGAGAAGTTATATATGAGTAGCAGGTAGGTTCATTTCCGAATCAAGCTATAGCCAAGGTGTTGCAATTCCAATTGCAACAAACAGGGCAGCGAATGCGACTTCCCATAGGAAGTAACGAATCGGTATCGGTGTTTTGCAATCGTAGCAGCGTCCCCGCAGTAAGAGATACCCGAGTAATGGAAGGTTGTGCCAAAATCGGATTTTGTGCTGACAAACGGGACAGCGGCTGGGCGCAAAGATGTAGTCATCTCCTTTCGCACCACGCAACATAACGACATTAAGAAAGCTGCCGACACAGCCTCCAAACACAAAAAGCCAAAGGATCACGGTAAACCAAGGACCCCATTCCAAATAGGATTTCGAAGGAACAACCGGAGTTGTGCTAAAAAATTCTTCCCACATATGGCTCTGTATGGTTTGAACGGATTTCGCTTGTGTGATCGTTAAGATCGGCATTATCGGAGATTATTCGATACCAAGCCAATCTGCCTGTCTAGTCTGAGCTAATCTTTAGGTGCTTAAGTGACTCTCTCGCCAATTGAATCCCAGTAAAGTAGCCATCAAGTAAATGTCTCGAACAACTCTACGTTGCGGATTCTCCCTAATGGAGTTGCTAGCAGTAGTAGCTATCCTCGGAATTATAGCCGCTGTGGTAGTTCCACGTATTGCTAATAACTCTCAGAACGCCAAAGAGCAACTCTGTCAGCACCACCAAGGCCAACTTAATACCTTGTTGGAGCGATACTATTTACAGAACGGTAGTGCTGCCACTTCCATTTCTGACCTTGAGGGAACCGCCGAAGAATTGCTTCCAGGAACGGCACCCATCTGCCCTATCTCGGGAGTTGCTTACGAAGTTGATCCCATTACAGGGCATGTTAAGCCCCACACGATCGGAAGTCACAATCCGTAATCCAGCGTTAAACGCCAGCGAATTTTCTTAACGAAGCTTCCATACCATCCAAGCGTTTTTCAAGCTCTTCCAACGCATCGGCCATATCATGCAGCTGCTCAGCTGGGGTGTAGGCGAACAAGTAAAACTTGATCTTCGGCTCGGTACCGCTTGGACGGCATGCTGCGTAGTTACCTTCCTGGTCAAGATCGAGGATAACTAGATCGCCAGTGGGCCCTTCCAGGGGAGATTTCTGACCGTCGGCAATTTGCTCGTTGTTCAGATAATCGCGCAGTCGGCTTACTGCCAACCCACCAATTTCACTCGGCGTATCGGTGCGGAACTGAGCCATCACCTCTTTCATACGGGCCATACCACCACTGCCTGGCATTTGGACATTGATGGTCCGCTCCGCATGGGCACCATGTTGCCAAAAGAGAGATTCAAGTTTTTGATGCATTGTTTGGCCATCCGCTTTTAGCTTCGCAGCCAGCTCAGCAGCAATCATCGCGGCTAAGGCACCATCTTTGTCACGGACATAGCTACCAGCCATGTAGCCATGTGATTCTTCGGTACCAAATAAGAACTTGTCTGCGCCGCCATCATCTATCGCCTTGGCGATCCACTTAAATCCGACTAGCAGATCATTGACGGTTTTTACCCCATAGGAATCACCGATTCGTTTCGTGAGCAAAGTCGTGACTAGGGTGATCACATTGAAGTTCTCAGGCGTAAGCGAGCCACGACGTACCTCCAAGAAGTAGTCAGTCAGTAAAGCGCCGATTTGATTTCCCGAGATCGTTTTCCACTCGTCACTTCCAGGCTCAAGCGGAGCAGCGATGCCGATCCGGTCGCAATCAGGGTCAGAAGCAATACAGATATCAGCTCCTGATTTCTTGGCATGTTCAATCATGGCATCGAATACGACAGGACGCTCAGGGTTAGAGACGTGTCCTGGCACGTTGGTGAAATCAGGATCAGGTTTCGCGTGGGGGCCGAATACCTCAACATCGGTGAATCCGTCACGTTCAAGAACCGGTACCACAGCAGTTGACCCAACCCCATGCAGCGGTGAATAAAGAACTTTCAGATCACGCGGGCCAGGGTTTGACTGAGTGAGTACCGCATCAATAAAGGCGGCATCGACTTCTTCTTCACAGAAAACGATCTTTCCATCAGCAACGGCTTGATCGAAATCAGCTCGCTTGATTTCTTGGCAAGTCATCACACGATCAATAATTCCTTTGTCGTGTGGTGGCAGAACCTGCGCTCCGCTTGACCAATAAACTTTCACTGCGTTGTCGGTTGGAGGATTGTGGCTTGCGGTGACCATGATGCCACAGCTGGCACGCTTGTAGCGAACCGCAAAGGATAGCTCCGGTGTGCTGCGAAAACCTTGTAAGAAGTAAACCTTGAAGCCCGCGGCAACCATAATCTCTGCACAAAGCTTGGCGAATCGTTCGCCATTGTGACGTGTATCACGGCATATAGCACAAGAAAGCTCGGCTCCTTCGCCGAGAGTCTCTCGTACATAGTCGGCCAACCCTTGGGCACTTTCGCCAATGGTCCGATCATTAATCGCATTGGATCCAAACGGATGCATGCGTCCGCGACGCCCGCCGGTTCCGAACGGGATGATGGTCCAAAAGACGTCATCAAGCGTTTGCCAATCACCTGCCTCGATTGCTTCACTTACCATCGGAGCGTACTCAACGTAACGGTCTTCAGTTAGCCAGGCACGTAGATTTTCTGAGGCGCTTTCGGTGAGTTTTTTATCGGCGACAGCTTGGTCAACTTGGGCGAGCAGAGCGTCAGACATAGTTCTAATAGTTTGCTTGTTGCGAATAATCTTGATCGGTTTTCAAAGTTATCAATCGTCATCTCATCCTTAGCAATGTGGCCCGTCGGCCTGGTCACTGCTAGAATAGAGATTGGGGAAACTTTGCCTTGGCCATAGGGTAACACGAGCGTAGAAAGCACGCACCTACCCCCATGCCATTCGGCCGTTTTTAGACCGGAGAAAACCGATGAGAATCTCGATGAATCTAGTGCTGTCGAATCAAGTTACTCGCGGTTTTTTGTTTGTTTTGGTTCTCTTGGCCCTTTGGCAGAACTTGATAGCTCGTGAACCTAGGCCTGAGCAGCGTGTGAAGCCGCCGACCTTCTCGGAGGAGGAGAAATCGGTTTTCCCCGAGAATGCTTTCCTAGAATTGCAGGGGGAACGTCCCCAACGGGTTGATCTGAGTAAAATCAATAATGCGCAGCAAAGCGATAACTCCGAGGCACCACGCAATGGCAACGGACCTTGGTCAGATTGGGTTGAGGCGGACATTCTTGAAACTGAGATAAAACGCCAGCATCAGCAGCTAACCAAAGCTTTGCAGTCACCTGCCCGGTTTAAGTCTGGGTCCTATCGAGCAGCTGAAGATGCCATGGGGATAATTTCGCTGATGTTCGCTGTTACTGTTGAACATGACGAGGCACCGCGCTGGCAAGACATCGCTGATCGTTTGAGGGAAGTCTATGCTACGGGAGAGGAGTCACTAGAGGCCAATGATGACTCTTTCAAGCGAGCTTCGCGTGGCAAAGATAATCTTAGCGATCTGATTCGTGGTGGGCGTCCAACCTTGGATGCTCCAAAGCAAGAGATTGATTGGAGCCGTTACGCAAGTCGCGGTGCCGTAATGCGTAGGATGAAGGTCGCGCATGAAGATCGTTTGGCAGTCTGGTCAATTGATCGAAGGGAGCTTGCTGATAATGTCGAAGAGGTGCAACACGAAGCTCAGTTGTTGGCCTTGTTGGCTGAAGCTCTTGTGCAGCCTGAAGCATATGACGGAGATGATGAGGACTATCAGGCTTACGCAAGAGAGTTAAGAGATGCTGCCAATGAATTGACAGTATCAGCTGAACAAGAAGATCAACCCGCAGCGGAACGTGCTTTTAATCGCGCTCAAAAATCTTGCCTGAATTGCCA
Organism: Botrimarina sp.; assembly: GCA_965263145.1. Classification (GTDB taxonomy): domain Bacteria; phylum Planctomycetota; class Planctomycetia; order Pirellulales; family Lacipirellulaceae; genus CAYGQU01. Next base: position 2,290,693 of record OZ253585.1, on the reverse strand, counting down.
CGCTGATTACCGTGGCTAGCTAATCTTATCGAGTTTTCAGAATGACAATGCAAAATTGGGTGAAAACACCCAATTACGCGCGCAGTATCTAGCATTAGTAAAAAGTTTTTACGGTAACTCTTAATACAAGTAGTGACAGCTGTGTGACGCAGTATAGGATGATTTCACCTAGTGTTGAATTACACAAACTATTGTGGTTAAAGTATTTGCGTATACATGTTGCTCTATAACCTTATCTAAACTAAACACGAACGCTGATTTGGTGAATTGAAGATTGGACCCCAAATTAGGCGACACACCCACAAGGAGTTGCGTGTTTCTTCCAAGAAATTGGATTGATTCACGAATGAATTGAGAGTCCAGGGTGTCCATCAAGTAATGGTTTGTTGCCTTTAAGTCTTGGAGACCTCCATGATCCACCAACCAGTAACGCATTTGCCAAACACCAGTAAAAACACGGATTACGCAACAATTAATAGTGGTTCCTATTCCAATGGACCACCATCCGATCGGCCACCATATTCCCACTTTCAAAATAATCAAAGTGAACAATTCACTAACTATCATGGTCAATCACTGAAGACGCAAGGAGTTTCCCACGGCAGTAATCCGAACCTCTATCACCAACCACAAGCAAGCTCATCGGTTACAGTCACGTCACGATCAGATTTGGGAAGAGAAGCGTTGAACAAGCGTAACAATCAAGCGTTAGTAACAATTGGAATTTGTTTTCTCAATAGCATGGATGCAGAAGCTTATGCAGAGAAGCTAGCAGGGACCGGTTGCTATCAAGTCGTCGCGGTTTCTCATTCAGACTTTGCGAAGACAAGTCTTGTAGCAATCCTAGCGGACCATTGCCTGCCTGAGATGGAGAAATCGCTTACCCCCATCTTTAGGATTACTCGTGACAATTATCAGCCTTGCTCATGTTGCCGAAATGTTAGTAGCCATTCTGGCTGGAGCGAGCTGATTCAACAGATAGAGACTGCCATTCAACAGCCAAGTTTGCACGTTGAACAGCCATCACAATCACAGCCTGAAGGTTCGTTAAGGCTTCGCACTACCCATGCCGCACGGCGTGGATTGCCACCTGAGCTTGATAGCCTAACCAAGCGAGAGTTGGACATACTTCAACTTGTGGGGCAGGGGATGTCGGTCCGAGACATGGCCGAGCATTTGCAACTTGCCGATAGTACCGTGGGTAATCACAAATATCGATTGATGAAAAAACTCGGAGCCAAAACCTCTCTCGAACTGCTCAAAATTGCGGTTCGCTGTGGCTTGGCTGACTTCGATTAGTCAGTTCAGAAAGCTATTCCGGGGTGGGATTATCTCGTTTCAAACGCTAAGTTGATAGGAATGGGCTACCCAGAACTTCTCAAAGCGTCATTCAATAGATGACGCTTTGAGGTTCCGTTATTGGTAGCTAGGACGTTTTTCCCCTCGTGATTGCTTCTCGTGCCAAAGTATGTAGTTCGATACGGTGTTATGAGGCACCTGGGCGTTTTTTCCTGTCGTGCGAAGGATAGCTATGCGCGCGGACAGAAAATAATTGCACGAACGCATCGTGGTCAGGAGCATGGCGAAGTCCTCTGTGAAGCGACCGATCATGTTCTTAGCCAAATGGATGACTCCAAAACGGGTCAAATACTTCGTTTGGCTAGCTCGGACGATCAGGTAGAGATGCGTCACCTTGCTCAAGAACAGCGAGACGAGCATGCTCTTTGCCGCCAGCGGATTGCCGAAGCGAAGTTGGACATGCAGCTTATCGACATTGAACACCTCTACGGAGGTGAGCGTGTTGTCATCTATTACCTTGCTGAGCAGCGTGTCGATTTTCGTGAGTTGGTGAAGGTACTTGCCAAAGATTTTCGTACTCGAGTTGAAATGCGTCAGATTGGCGTTCGTGACGAAGCAAAGCTGCTGGCCGATTACGGTGACTGTGGTAAACCGGTCTGCTGCGCCACCCACCTATCGGAAATGCCACCAGTCTCAATGAAGATGGCCAAGTTGCAAAAAGCAACGCTTGATCCAACCAAGATATCGGGCCGATGTGGTCGCTTGAAGTGTTGTTTGCGCTACGAATACGACACTTACCAAGACCTCCAACGAGAACTACCCCGAGTCGGCGCTGAGGTGCTCACTCGCGATGGTAAAATGAAGGTGCTCTCGCAAGAGATCCTTTCAGGAGAGTTGTTGGTAGAAACGGAAGATAACCGCCGAATCATGATTTCAGCGGATCAGGTGCAGACGGTCCTAAAAAGCGGAAAGAAGTCTTTCAAGAATTCGAATCCTTCCTATTCCAATGACACTGATCAGGATAATTCCCAATCGTCGAAAAAGACAAAACAGCCCAAAGATGGGAAAAACTCGAACTCTGAGGCTGAGTAGTGGGAACCTCCCTTAGTTGGGAAAATGGCCTGAATTCCTGGTTCCGAGGCAAACAACGCCTTAAAGTGGTGAATTTTTGTCTTGCTCTGCGCACTTAGATAACTCGCCACATCGTCTGATGATGCTACAATTGGGGGCAGCCGTGGTGTGAAGACGCCATCCAGTATCCTTGAAGGTAGATAGCCAGACGTGACATACATGCTCGATCCGAAGCATCCTTTTTCCGAGCTGCTTCGCCGTGATAAGCGGTATAAGTTTGAAGCTTATCTATTCGTTTTTGATGCCCTCCGTTATGGGCAAGAGCGAATGGGCTTGGGGCAAGCTGCGCACGAAGAGGACGACCTCACGGAGAAGGAACTGGAAGTTGAAATCGAGTTCTTTGATCAGTCGACTGAAGAAAGCTTGCTTGAAGAAGACGAACGCCACGTAACAGGACAGCAACTTTGCCAAGCGATTCAGCGTTTTGCTATTGAGCAATACGGCTTGTTGGCTCGCAGTGTTTTTAAGCACTGGGGAATTCAATCAACTGGCGACTTTGGGGAAATAGTTTTCAACCTCATTGACATCGGCCAGATGCGTAAAACCGAGCACGATCGGCGCGAAGACTTTGACGATGTCTACGATTTTGAAAAGGCGTTCTCAAGACAAATCGTCTTTTCGGATGATTTTTGTCCCATCGAAGATGGGCATTCCAGCTCGAACGATTGATTAGCTTGCCCATTCACTACGGTGCTTATCGATGAAGGATCAATCCGAGCCAGAAATCCTCTTGCCTGAGGAACAAAGTGTCCAGTCAACCACGGCGGCCAAGCGATCGGTTTTCATCGCAGCTATCTTCCTGACGATCTGGACCTTGTTTCTTATTTGGATGGCATTCTTTGTTTAAGTAACTCCTTTGGGAGTCACTTTTTTCTTAATCAACTCCCTGCCAGCTTGCCATGATCCTCGCAGGCAGAATATGCTTGTAGAGTACTACTATCACTATTTACACATCTGATGATCTCAACGGAACAGGTTGGAATTCAATGGTTACACTAATTTCGCGTTCGATGGTGTTGTGCTGCATGGTTTTCACCGTGCTATTAACCCCAATGGCCTATGCCGAAACGGCTGTTGAAGAGCGAAGCGTTGAGAACCAAGGCCAAGTAACAGTAGGCCCAATGGTTGATAACGCGGTGCGTTATTTGCAAACTACGCAAGCCGAAGATGGTTCTTTTAGCAGCCACCTCGGTCCCGCCATCACAGCACTTGTTGCAACGGGACTGATGGAGCATGGCCGAACACCTGCCGATCCTTTGGTGCGTGATGCCTTAGATTATGTCCTTAGCTTTGTTCAAGAAGATGGAAGCATCTGCAACCCTGAGGCCAAGTATCGCAATTATGAAACCTGTGTTGCGATTCAATGCTTGAAAAAAGCTTCTTCTTTTAATGACATTGGCCAGAAGTATGCGAAGCCTCTTGCCCCTGCAGAAGCCTTCGTTAAAGGCTTGCAGTGGGATGAAGAAGAAGGTCACGGCCAAGAGAGCACTAGCTACGGTGGTGCTGGTTACGGCAAGCATGGTCGACCTGACTTGTCAAACACCACGTTCCTCATCGATGCCCTCCATACACTGGGACGCGGCAAGGAAGATCCAGCGATGCAACGTGCGTTGGCTTTTGTTAGTCGAACACAAAACCTGGAAACGGAGCACAACACGACTAAGTTTGCTGCCTTGGTGGGAGATGGTGGTTTTTATTACACGCCTGCCGCCGGCGGTTCTAGCCAAGCGGGAAATACTGACAATGGTGGGCTCCGCAGCTACGGATCGATGACCTACGCCGGCTTGAAAAGCATGATCTATGCAGGTCTGGATCAGAGTGATCCACGCGTTAAGGCTGCCTATGACTGGATCTCTCGTAATTACACGATTGAAACGAATCCAGGCATGGGCACCTCAGGTCTGTTTTATTACTACCACACTTTTGCCAAGGCATTGGGCACCATGAAGGTTGATGATCTTCAGGATGCTGATGGCAACGCTCACAACTGGCGTTCCGAACTCGCTACTAAGCTAGCTTCGCTTCAAAATCCAGATGGGAGTTGGACCAACGAGAATGAGCGTTGGCTTGAGTCAGACCCCAATCTATCAACTGCCTATTCACTATTGGCACTAGCTTACTGTAAATAGCATTGCTAGCAGTCTCGGTCTTCGAGCTGAAACGGTATTCCTAACTGGGGTGCGATTTGCTACTTAGCCTCACCGGCTACGGCTGCGCGTGGACAAGTTCTATGCTCGGCTGATTAGCAAATCCGATCAAGCCCCGGAATTGATGCCATGTTGCGCGTCCCATATCAGAATTCAATTTACATACTATTCCTGTCACTCTTTGTTGGCGGAGCTGTTTTCGCACAGCAACTGACCAACCCGTCCAAATCAGACCCTTGGGCAGGTCCAAGTGCCGAGAAAGAAAAAGCGATTGAAGCCTGGGCGACGAAATCCCTTACTAAGCCTGAAGAACTAGCTCAGCCGGGCATAACAAAGACACAGCCTGAAGAGCCTAAGCCGTTTTCGCCGCCATCTTCCAGCAACCCGTCGACGTCAGCCAAGCTGAATCCTTTTGCTGCCCAGCCAATACAGACTATGGCGGGAGATCGTTATGGCCAAGCACCCGGTGAAAGTGCTCCATCACTTCCAGCCGCATCAGATAATGAGCCAACCACACCTGCCAAAGAGGTGGTCCGTTACGATGCTCAAGATTCACTGAACGTGAGCCTTCGAAGTGAATCAAAAGATAGCTTTGAAGAATCACCTAGCAGTAATCCACTTCGCTCAGCAGCGCCTGCAACAAACAATTCACTGCGTGAACCATCCAGAAGTGGATACAACTCAACGCCTGCCGTAAGCAACCCTCCTAGCGACGCAGCGCGGGTTGCATTCTCTGCCCCCGAGCAGGAAAAGCCACCAGCTCCCGTAGATTCCATTCCAATGGGAGATACACAAAGCATTACTGCACCAATTGCTAAGATCCACATGGACCAACCAGTCCATCAGCCAACGCAAACGAGCATTGTTAGTGCAACGGCTGCTGAGCCACGACCATTCAACCCCCCCGTTTCTCAACCTACTGCAACGACACCTAACGAACATTCGGTATTGATGGATACCAAAGTTGCCAGCCGGCACTCGATGCCAGCTAGTTCAAGTAACGTTGCTAAAGGGACAAACTGGGGATCGGAAACAAACTCGCACCCAAGCAATGGCAATAGGCAAACCTCAACCGCAATGGAAGTGATGCCTGTTGCTCAAGGCACAGGCAAGCCAGGCGATGCACGACTTGAAGGACCACAAACACCCGGGATTCGAATCGAAAAACGGGGGCCGAATGAATCGCGCGTTGGACAACCATGCCGATTTGTCATCTCGGTTAGAAATACAGGAACGCAAACCGCCAAGAATGTAACGCTACGCGACGAGGTTCCCGAGGGATCACGTCTTCAAGAGACCGTTCCTGCTGCCGAACAAAGTGGTACCGGCCTTGCTTGGAATCTTGGAACACTTCACCCGGGTGAAGAGCGAAGCGTCGAGATGCGTGTCGTACCTGAAAAGCAGGGTACGCTTGGCAGTGTTGCGACCGTCTCGTTTGATGCTAGCGCGTCCGCCAAGACAATCTGTACCAAACCTGAAATCGCATTGCGTTTGTCATCACCATCAAAAGTGATGGTCGGCAAAAAGCAACCAATCAAAATCGATGTTCATAATCCCGGCACTGGGACAGCTACCGGTGTTGTCCTGATCGAGGAAGTTCCAACTTCAATGCGACACGAAGCTGGTGCGTCGTTGGAAATGGAAATTGGTACGCTTGCTCCCGGTGAGACTCGCCATCTGGATTTGATGCTGACCGCCGAGGAAGCTGGTACCGTAGTGAACCGTCTGACCGCGGTTGCGGATGGTAACTTAAGGGTTGAGCAGAGTGTTTCTTTTGAAGTGGTTTCGCCAGCGCTTGCCGTATCCGTCGACGGTCCAAAACGTCGTTACTTAGAACGTCCAGCAAGTTACACCGTTAGTATCGATAACCCAGGTACGGCACCTGCCAAGGATGTCCGCATTGTTACCCAATTGCCAAGAGGTTTGAAGTTTGTTCGAGCAAACAACCTGGGTGAGTATGATGCTGCTAGTCACAGCGTATACTGGAGCCTAGCTGAACTACCAGAAGGGGAGCGAGGTGCGGTTCAAGTTGTCGCACTTCCCGTTTCAGCGGGTGACCATATCCTTCAGGTCAGTGGTGAATCGAGCGAAGGCCTCAAAGCAACTGACAGCAAGCAGCTTAGCGTTGAAGGGGTTGTTTCACTGTCGTTTGATATCCGAGACCGACAAGACCCCATCGAAGTTGGGTCCGACGCAGTTTATGACGTTGTTGTAACCAATGAAGGAACTAAATCTGCTTCCAATGTCCGAGTTACTATTCAGGCACCTACGGGAATGCAAGTTCTTGATGCTCAAGGCAAAGTGGGTCATCAAGTGCAGGGTGGCTACGTCGCCTTTGCACCTGTTGCGAGTCTGGCTCCGAACGAGAAATATCCATTCCGAGTCCGCCTGCGTGGCGTGCAAGCTGGCGATCAACGTGTCTCGGTTTCGGTTGAATCAGATGATCTTGCCCAGCCAATTCGACGTGAAGAGAGCACTCGGGTCTTTGGAGATGAGTAAACGTTGTTAACGATTCTCTCACTCACGGCGCTATATGCTTGGTTAACTCAGCTTTCCAAGTCCGCTGCTTCGTCGGCATCGCGTTCCAAGAGTTCATCCAAGTGAACCGCTACCGAGTCGCCTAAGATTGGTGGATTGTATCCCCCTTCAAGAACACTGACCAATCGGCCATGGCAATGCGTGGCTGCGATACCCATCACGGTTTGCGTCAAGCTTGCATAGTCTTCGGTTTCTAAGTCGAGCGATCCGACGGGATCAAGCCGATGGCTGTCAAAGCCGGCGCTGATGAGAACCAGTTCGGGTCGTAGCTTATCGGCGAAACTTTCTAGCTCACGGGCAAACCAGCTAAGGTACCGGTCACGTGATGTGCCCATCTTAACGGGTAGGTTGAGTGTCGCACCCAATCCATCGCCGATGCCAGTCTCTTCGTCGGAACCACTACCAGGGTAAAAAGGCCAGCGGTGAATTGAAAAGACGCCGACACGCGGATCATCGTAAAAGCGCTCTTGTGTGCCATTGCCATGATGGACGTCCCAGTCAACGACCAATACGCGTTCGAGCCCAAGCTCTTCGACTGCTACTGCCGCTGCGATGGCGACATTACCCAGCAAGCAGAAACCCATCGCCGTGTCACGCCGAGCGTGATGGCCTGGAGGTCGGACTAGGCATAAGGCTCGTTTGGCTTCCTCGCGAAGGACACGTTCGACGGCGTCGACCGCAGCTCCGGCTGCTAAGTAGGCCGTATCGACCGACGCGGGGCTCACCACGGTATCTGCCTCAGCACGACCTCCGCCGCGGGTTGCGAGTGATCGGATCTGGCCTAAGTATTCTGGATCATGCACCGTTTCAACGCGGGCTTGGCTGATAGGTGACCAGGTTGGCTCGGTGCACCGGGCTCGCTGTCCTCCTCGGTCTAAACGCGAGATGACTTGCTCCAGCCGGGCTGCACATTCAGGGTGTCCGCCGGTCTCGTGTCGGAGGAAATGGGGGTCGTAATAGAGCAGCGTCATAGGTTTGTCCCGATTGTGCGGAAAATCGTGCCTCAATCCCTCAGTTCAGCCACTGAAAACTTGACAGTTCACAAAGCTGGTTGCTAGGGTGGAGGGGATCGGAGAGGCTTTCCTAACCTGCCCGAACTGTTTTAATTATAGAGGGTTACGTCTGCATGTAACCCTCTAGCGACACCCTTGTTGGTTACTTTCGTTTTCGGAGTCGAGGCCGTGCTGCCACGCTTTTGTTGGATACTAGTTGGTTTGTTTCTGTCGGTGACCTCGGGTCCAAGCGCAGTGAATGCGCAGAATTATAGAAGTGACCAAGTTGACACTTCACTACGCAGCCGAGGCACAATCATGTCTCGCTACGTGAAAAGCCCTACTGGTGATCCTGCCGATGCTGAACAGTTTAAGAAGTATTTCAATCAGTATTTCTTCCCGGCAATGACACAATCGACTCCTGATGGATTGGAATTGATTGGTCCAATGCGTAATGACTTGTTTAAAAAGTACATTACCGTTAGTACGGGTGCTACCCAGCGGTTCCTCAGTGATACTGCTTATGACTGGGCGCGTGCCAAGGTGGCAGGACCTTATCACCCTGCTGTGCGGTATAACGCCTTGTTGATTCTTGGTCGCATAGATAATGAGTACGCAGGGCCAGGTGTAGCTACACCGACTCCGAAGCCTGAAGCAAATTCGATGCTCTACACGATTGGGGATAGGGTGCTTAAATCGGATGACCGAGATCGTTATCCGCAGTACTTGCTGGTAGGTTCTTTGATTGGAATGGAGCGTCACGCACGTTACTTAAGTAAGTTACCTAACAGGCAAAAGTCTCAGACAGTTCGCTTGCTCGGTACGACTCTGATGAACGGGCCTCAAGGCAGTTACGAACCGGAGATCCGTGATTGGATATTCCTTAAGGCGGCGCAAGGACTCGCCAATACGAAGAACTCTAATCCCGCAATCCTTCGAGCAATTACCAAACGGGTGGCCGACGAAACAGTAGGATTGGACGCACGCGTTGAAATGGCTGCGATGCTCAATGATCTAGATCCAAAAGCCGGTGCTGCTGGTACAGACGTGATTGCCGCGGCGGTAAAAGAGCTTGCCTTTGATATCGCCAAACGTGAATACGAGGTCGCAACCAAGTTTGAGGACATGTCCGAAGGGGGCGGCAGGGATCAAATGACCACAGGCCGTTCGAATATCAACTCACGCATTGCTATCGATGAGGATGGCGAGTACACGCTCATCCGAAGCACTGCTCTGAATCCTCTCAAAAAACTTGATGACGCTCTTAAGGTGGCAGAAACCTTGGCTAGCGACATTGAAAAAAACGATATTACTAAGATCAAGCAAGCCTGTTCGGATGCTCTTGAACAAGTTGCCAAGAAAGAGGTTACGGACCTCAATGCAACTCTAGCGATCAAGACAATGTACAAGGAGATTGAAGTCTTGATGCCGATTGAGGAAGTTGCCGACGATGCGGTCGATGCCTTTAGTGCTACAAATTAGTGACGATTCATAGGTAATCGAATCACGAGTGATCAAAGCAATCTAAGTTGCTTGGGCAGTGCTGCTTTCGCGCGTCTCTTTGATCCCAGACAAGGAATAGATACCAGCGATTGCGGCTGCACCAAACAGGATGGCAACAAATGCCATATCGCCAGCCAGCATGCGACGCAGGAAGGGAAGGGCAGCGGTGTAGCACTCGGTCAATCCGCCAAGAGTCTTAGTGTAACGCTCGCTTGATGCCCAGACGGCAAAGTTCGTCGAAACGAAGAAGAGCATGGCAGGTCCAATCGAGCAGCTTACGAGCCTAGCTAGACCTGCAAGCTTTGAACTAATCTCTCGACGCATCGGACGCCCAATCAGGGCAGACATTCCAAGGGCCAAATATACGGTCAACAACACCGCATACGAATCGTAGCTAGGCAGTGCGATATCTGAGATCAACATTGCTGTGACTGGCACCATCATGGCCACCAAGGGATTACGAAACCAATAACCAGCTAGAAGTCCTGTAGCAGCTAGTGGCGTAATACACCAATCGGGCTGACCCCAGCGTCCAGCGACGCCAATCGCGACAAGGAGGCTGAAAACAACAAATTTCAGGACGGTATCGTTAGATTTAGGCATTGGTTGAGCTGGCCAGTCGGTTTCAATATTAAGGTGTTTCTAGTGAGGCGTATTCTACCGGTAGGGTGCCAATCGCCACAAGACGCTATCTCCCGGCTGAAGAACGGTTTGACCGGCACCTTGCTTGCCATATTCTCCATTGAGGTCAAACTGCCAATACAGGCTTGATTCTTCATCGTCAGTACGCCCTCCTAGCTCGATCAGGCGGTACATTTTGCCACTTGTCAGCCACTTGCTACGCCACTCGTTCGATAGCCCCCCTGCCTGCTTGGTGGCATCCAGGAGTGTCATTTCGGGCCTCCAAGCAACCTTAATCGGGTCAGCAAGTGGCTCGATCGTGTCTCCCTCTTCTCGTTGCATTTCAAGTGAGATCAGCTCCGACGGATTGCCAGAAGAAGATGCGGGCGATGTGGCAACATCCTGACCGACGGAGATTTCTATCCCCCCACCCCCAAACAATCGGTAAAGAACAACTAATACTAGCACGATGGCCAGCATTAGCGCGAACCGAAGTCCTTGTTGCTGAGTAGTTAAAATAGGCGGTTTCGGTGACGTGCTCACGGTGGTTTTTCCAGCTGCTCTAGGCTCTGATTACTCCTTGCGCTACGATCTAAGCATAGCTCTTACTGGACGTTTGCTTAACCTGCCCTAACTGCCGGTGGCAAAGTCACTCATCAAGCACCGAGAGGAAGCGGATGGCGGATTCGAATCAATCTGCTGCTGAGGCGGCGACCAAGCTCGAATGGACCGATGATCAGATTGCTCTACTGACGCTCGATCAGCCAGGTCGGTCGGCAAATATACTGTCGGCGAGCGTGCTCACAGAATTTGAGAATCGGCTCAACGAGATCGACGCTCAAGGCAATGCGCGTGGGTTGATCATCGCTTCTACAAAGCCTGGAATCTACATCGCAGGGGCAGACCTCACGGAGTTTGCCGCAAGCGTTGATCATCCTGCCGAAGAGATCATCGCTCTTAGTCGAAAAGGCCAAGAGCTCTTCGCACGGCTTTCGAAAAGCAGTTATCCGACGATTGCAGCGATTGATGGCTTGTGCGTTGGTGGCGGTTTAGAGATGGCGATCTGGTGCGATCGTCGCATCGTGACCGATTCACCCGCTACGCAACTAGCTTTCCCTGAGGTCAAGCTTGGACTATTCCCCGGATGGGGCGGGACAGCTCGCACGCCACGGATGATTGGGCTAGCCAACGCCGTCGAGATTGTCACCGCTGGAGATAATATCGCTCCGTTTGAAGCTCTGAAGCTTGGGTTGGCAGATGACTTGGTGAGCAATCATCCGGCAATGCAAAAAGTCGAAGGGGCTTCACTCAAAGCAGCCGCCATCCGAATGGTGAACCGCGAGCAAGAATCAGGCAACTGGTTATCGGATCGCAAGCGTTGGTCAGAGCCAATCAAGCAAAGCGAAACTGAGCTGGCGTTCCTTGGTGCGACAGCCAGCGCGGTGATTCAACAAAAAACCAAGGGCCACTACCCTGCCCCGATGGCTGCATTGGAATTGATGATCGAAGCTTCGATGCTTGATATAGAAGCTGCCTGTGTTGCCGAAGCGGAGGCTTTCGCACCGCTGTTTGGTTCGCCCGTGAATCGTTCCTTGCTGAACGTCTTCTTCCTGAATGATCGAGCTAAGAAACAAGGCGCTAAGCCCGCTCCCGATTCTGCGATCAAGTCCGCTGCTGTAATCGGCGCTGGAATCATGGGGCAAGGCATCGCCGCGGCAAACATCAAACGAGGCGTTCACGTTCAACTTTCTGATGCTCGACCCGAAGCATTGCAGCAAGGCATTGCAAACACTGTGCGTGAAGCTTCGTTTAATAAGTTAACTCGTTCAACTGACCCCGAGCTTGCGGTTCAGCGGTCTTCCCAAATCACACCGGTAGTTGATCCTTCACGAGCAGCCGCCTGTGACGTCGTGATTGAAGCAATCATTGAACAAGAAGACATTAAGAAGGAATTGTTCGCAAAGCTTGAATCAACGCTCGGCGATAAAACGATCCTCTGCTCAAACACTTCAACTATCCCGATTACAAAACTTGCCGAAGGACTCAAGCATCCAGAAAGATTCTGCGGTCTGCATTTTTTCAATCCAGTACGCAAGATGCCGCTTATTGAAGTCATCCGAGGTGAAAAGACAAGCGATGAAACCATCGCCCGCATGGTCAACTACTCTCGCCAACTCGGCAAAACCCCAGTAGTGGTAAATGACGGACCTGGCTTTTTAGTCAATCGTCTGTTGATGCCCTACATGAACGAAGCGGCCATGATGGTAGGCGAAGGAGTCGATCCGAAAGAGATTGACAAAGTAGCTAAACGATTCGGGATGCCAATGGGGCCCATCGAGTTGCATGACGTCGTCGGTTTGGATACATGCCTGCATGCTGGTCGAGTGCTTCATGCTGCGATGTCAGATCGTGTGCAGCCCGCTCCGATCATCGAGCCGCTTGTCAAAGCTGGTCGGCTTGGACAAAAGAATGGTAGAGGCTTCTTTGATTACACGCCGACCAAGCCTGGCAAACCACCACGTGCTGTGCCGAGTGCCGAACTGATTGCGATTACGAAGCAGTTGGGGGTTAAACCGGTAGCCGATGGTCTTTCTGCCAGCGACCGAATGTTGATGCCCATGCTGCTAGAAGCTACCCGAGCGGTCGAGGAGGGCATTGCTGAGAATGTCCGCGATGTTGACCTCGCCCTGATCCTCGGAATTGGTTTCCCGCCTCACCGAGGTGGATTGTTCCATTGGGCTGATCAACTTGGAGCCGAAGCAATCCTTGAGAGGTTGAAACCGCTCGAGCCGCTAGGAAAACGCTTTGAGCCAACCGAGATGCTCCTCGATGCAGCGAAGCAAGGTAAACGCTTTTACGAACTAGCTAGTTAAACGCCCTCCCCTTTTCAATCTTAGTTCCCTCTTAGCAACCACATATACGAATGAAAACAGCCGTTATTGTTGATGCCGTTCGGACGCCAATTGGTCGAGCCCATCCTGAGCGTGGCGTTTATCGGGCGACTCGTGGGGATGATCTCGCGGTGGCCGTTGTCCGAGCGATCGTTGAGCGGACAGGCATTGATCCTGTTGAGATTGAAGATGTTTTACTTGGTTGTACTCAGCAACAAGGTGAGCAAGGTTTGAATCTTGCGAGGCTAGTTGCTTTGATGGCTGACCTGCCAGCGTCGGTTGGTGGCGCGAGCGTCAATCGACTTTGCGGCAGCAGTCTTCAGGCTTTGAATCAAGCAACACATGCCATCCAGTCAGGAGCCGAAGATGTGCAGATCATCGGTGGTGTGGAACATATGCAGCACTTTCCAATGGATTCGGGTGTCGACCTAAACCCTCGCTTGTTTGAGTACACGAGCAAGGGGGCATTGATGATGGGCGTAACGGCTGAGTTCTTAGCTCAGTCACAAGGTATCTCGCGCGAAGATCAGGATGCTTTTGCTTTGGCAAGCCACCAAAAGGCTACTAAGGCTGCGGAGGCAGGATTGTTTAAAAACGAAATCGTTCCTCAACCGGGCCGAGATGAGAATGGTTTGTTGATTGAAGTCGAACAGGATCAATGCGTTCGTGCTGATACGAGTGTAGAGCAGTTGGCGAATCTTCGCCCTGCCTTCATGCCGGGTATTGGAACCGTGACAGCAGGCAACAGCTCGCCGCTGAACGATGGTGCTTCAGCGATGCTTGTTATGTCGGAAGAGAAAGCGGCATCGTTGGGCCTCACGTCAATTGCCAAGATCCGCGCGACGGCCGTCGCCGGCGTCGATCCGTGTGTCATGGGAACTGGCCCCGTACCGGCGACTAAGAAAGCACTAAAGCGTGCTGGCGTTGAACTGGCAGACCTTGACCTCATTGAACTTAACGAAGCCTTTGCTGCTCAATCGCTGGCGTGCATGCGAATGCTCAAGCTAGACGAAGCGAAAGTCAACGTTCATGGCGGTTCGATCGCCATTGGTCACCCACTCGGCGCAAGCGGCGCCCGTATTGCGACGACCCTGCTGCATGCGATGGTTGCCAAAGAAGCAACGCTTGGCCTAGCAACCATGTGTATTGGTGCAGGCCAAGGCATTGCGACTGTGCTCGAACGCGTTTAGCTATTCGTCGGAAGAGGTATTCTCATCAGACACTTCGGCAGTTTCATCCGAAGAAGCTTGCGGAGTTGCAACAAGGATAATCCGTTTATCTTCTATCTTCAGTTCTTTAACTCGTTGTATTACCTTGACAGCCTCAGGCTCTTTGTAGAGTTCAGCGGCAAGGTTTTCAGACTGCATTGCAGTAATAATCTCTTTCGGAATCGGTTTTCCATTGACACTGGCATCGGCAAGAGTCACCAAGAGAGCACCATTTCCCATTGAGACGTTCAGAGACGCAGAAGCATTCAAATAACGTCCTCCAGCCATCGGAACTTCGTCCAAAGGTATAGAGACGTCCGCACTCACCTTACCATCTGTGATGGTGATAAATACTCGGTTAGCAAAATCTGGGTTGCTTGCGATTAATGCGTTAATTTCATCTTGGGTGAGAACCAACTCAACATTCTCGGATCCTTGTTCATCAGGCTTAACGTCTTCTTCAAATGAACTTTTGAACGATTCGACTCTTGATTGTAGTTCTTCAAGTTCTTCTGCAGGGAGCATTACACTTGGAATCTCAGCCGGAGTGTCTGAGGTGTATTTATTTATTTGAGATTTAAGGTAGTAATATCCTCCGACCGTGAGTCCAACAACGATTAAAACCAGAATAAGAGCGATGATAAGGCACCCTTTAAGGCAGCCACCACCAGAACTTTTTTTCCTGTCTTGGGCGGAATCGGTATCTATTTCGTAATTCGGATTAGCCACGGTAGAACTCCTAGCTGGAGGGTGTGATGAGTCGGATTCGTTTGTTTGATTGAGCAGGCTGATCGGTTCTTGATGCCTCATTGCGATTATTGGCATCCAATGTTCAGATATTACACTATATCTCTACAGGTGGGCCATACTTGGTGGCAAGTAGAACCTCCATGAAGTAGGCTATAGAAATACTATCTGACCGAAGCTGTCTCTCTGTTGAGTTCGTCTATGTTTAAGCAATCTTGCCTTATTTTTCTGTCAGTCGTTGCCCTTGTGGGCTGCCAAGATGCGAATCAGCCTAAAGGTCCAAGTGGCCCCCCAGCGCCGATTCCCGTAACAGTCGCTAAGCCAATCAGCAAATCGACGGTGCAATGGGACGCCTATTCAGGACGGCTCTCTGCTCTAGAGACCGTTGAGCTTCGCTCTCGCGTGAGCGGATATTTGGTTTCAACTCACTTTACCGAAGGTGAGATAGTCCAGAAGGGACAATTGCTTTTTGTAATTGATCCCCGACCGTATGAAGCACAGTTAACTCAAGCCCAAGCAGCACAAGCTGAGGCGGAAGCTGGCTATCAACAATCGTTGGCTTCTCAAAATGAAGCCGATGCTCAGCGTCGCCAAGCACAAGCGGCATCCGAATTGGCAACCGCACAGCTTCGAAGAAACGAACCGCTGGTTGCCAGCCGAGCGATTAGCCAAGACGAATTCGATGTCTTGTCGAGTGAAGCGGTCCAAGCCGAAGCGAACCTGTACGCTGCTGATGCGGGAATCGAGTCAGCCAAGGCTGGAGTCATTGCCGCACAGGCAGCAATTGAAACTGCCAAGGCGCAGGTCGAAGCCGCCGAGCTTGATCTAGGCTACACCCGCATTACGGCTCCCATCACAGGCCGAATCGGTGAACAGTTGGTCAACGACGGGAACTTGGTCGGAGGTGGATCGCTAGGTGGAGGATCCTTGCTGGCTACGATTGTCTCGGTCGATCCAATTCATTGTACGTTTGATGCCAACGAGCGTGCTTTGATGAAGTACATTCGACTCGATGCCGAGCGAGATGCTGAAGCAAGAGTTAATCGTAAACCGCCGGTTTACTTGTCACTCATCGACGAAGAAGGATTCCCCCATATTGGTCACCTCGACTTTGTCGACAACCAAGTTGACCGCTCGAGTGGTTCGATTCGTGCCCAAGCGATCTTTAGGAATCCTAAGGGCGTGCTGACTCCTGGGATGTTTACCAAGATTCGAATTCCAGGCAGCTTCCAATACGAGGCGATTTTGATTCCCGATTCCGCCGTCGCAACCGACCAAGCTTCGCAGTATGTCTTTGTGGTCGATGAAAATAACGAATTCTCACGTAGACCAATCAAAATCGGCGAAATGAAATACGGACTTCGAGTTGTGCTCGAAGGATTGGCTGCCAACGAATCAATTGTTGTGGAAGGCTTGCAACGATTGCAGTATGCAAGAGATGCAAAAGCAGTAATGCCTACAGAGACAACCATTGAGCTTGGTAAAGGGGATGGACTGCCTGATGAGTTCGAGTTCATTCCACGGTCGGATTGGATAAGTCATACCCTTTCTGCTGATGCAGGAGGGAATATTCAATGAGCATTGCTCACTTCTTTACAGACAGACCGATCTTTGCATCGGTACTGTCAATTGTTGTTGTGCTTATTGGGGCGATCTCTTACTTCGTTCTTCCCGTAAGCCAGTACCCCGAGATTGCGTTACCAACTGTCGTTGTAACAGCAAGCTATCCCGGTGCGACGCCTGAGACGATTGCTAAGACCGTTGCAACGCCGCTTGAACAAGAGATCAACGGTGTTGAGGGAATGCTTTATATGCAATCCCAGTCAACCAACGATGGTGCAATGACCCTGACGATTACCTTCGCTTTGGGCACGGATGTTGACCAAGCTCAGGTTTTGGTCCAGAACCGCGTCTCCACTGCCCTGCCCCGTTTGCCAGAAGAGGTTCGTCAGGTTGGTGTGACGACCGAGAAGCAATCATCTGAGATCATGATGGTGGTCCACCTGACCTCGCCCGACGCAAGTTTGGATCAGCTTTATATCGCCAACTACGCTTACCTTCAAGTCCGGGACATTTTGGCACGTCTCGACGGAGTCGGCGATATTCAGATCTTCGGTGGTACCGAATACAGCATGCGGATTTGGCTCGATATTGAGAAGCTCGCTTCGCTTGAATTAACGGCAATGGATGTCGCTGATTCCCTGCGTGAACAGAACGTACAGGTTGCTGCAGGCCAGCTGGGACAGCCACCGCTCGACAAGCCGACTGACTTTCAGATGTTGGTTGCCAGTCAGGGACGTCTCCAAACTGCGGATGAGTTTGCCAATATTGTCGTGAAGCGTGGTGAAGATGGTCGTGTGACGAGAGTCTCTGACGTAGCCCGCGTTGAGCTGGGAGCCCAAGATTACTCGCTGCAAAGTTACCTAAACGGTGATAACGCCATCGCGATTTTGCTGTATCAGCGTCCTGGAACAAATAGCATTGCGACTGCGGCAGAAGTTAAGGCAACTATGGAAGATCTCAAGGGAACCTTCCCATCGGGTCTTGATTACACGATTGCTTACAATCCCACCGACTTTGTTCAAGAGTCGATTGACGAAGTGTTTGTCACCCTGGCACAGGCGGTCGCCCTGGTGGTGCTGACGGTTTTCGTCTTCTTGCAGCGTTGGCAAGCGACATTGATCCCTGTTGTAGCCATCCCCATTTCGTTGGTCGGTACCTTTGCCATTATGAATGGCTTGGGATTCAGCCTGAATAACCTTTCGCTATTTGGACTTGTCCTGGCGATCGGTATTGTTGTGGACGATGCCATCGTGGTTGTTGAGAATGTCGAGCGGCTTATCGCGCAAGGTCTCTCTCCGAATTCAGCAACCAAGCAAGCGATGTCTGAAGTTGGATCGGCACTGATTGCTACCACGCTAGTTTTGGTCTCGGTGTTTGTTCCAACTGCATTCGTTTCTGGTATTAGCGGTCAGTTCTATCAACAGTTTGCGATTACGATTGCCGCAGCGACGTGTATTTCTACTTTTGTCTCGCTAACGCTTACCCCTGCCCTTTGTGCCCTTCTACTCCAACCTGCTGATGCGAAGCCGGGCCTCATTACTCGCGGAATGAATCTACTATTCGGTTGGTTTTTCATACCGTTTAATTACGTCTTCGACCTAGTAAGCGGCGTTTATGCGGGCATCATTCGTCGTATTGTAAGAGTCGGCCTATTGATGCTGGTGGTTTACGGTGGCTTGCTCTTCATGACCTACCAAGGGTTTCAGTTGGTGCCTACCGGATTCATTCCTGAGCAAGACCAAGGTTATCTGATCGTCGGTATCCAGCTACCTGATGCGGCATCACTTGAACGTACTAACAGAGTGGTCAAAGAAGTAGTTCGCATTGCTGACGAAACACCAGGTATTGATAGCTCGGTAGCCTTTAGCGGGTTCTCAGGATTGACCTTTAGTGTCAGTCCTAATACGGGAGCTATTTTCTTAACACTCACCGATTCGAAAGAGCGAGCAAAAAAAGGGCTAGAAGCAAAAACAGTTCTGCTAAATCTCCAGCAAAGCCTCATGTCGATTGATGAGGCCTTAGTTATTTCGCTCATGCCTCCACCAGTTAGTGGTATTGGTAATGCTGGTGGATTTAAAATGATGATCCAAGACCGTACTGGAAAAGGATTCCAGGATCTTGGAATGGCTGCCTACCGTATGATGGGTGCTGGTAGTCAGCAGCCAGGCCTGACAGGTGTTTTTACTACCTTCAATCCCAATGCGCCCCAATTCTATGCCAACATCGACCGCGACAAAGCACAGATGCTTGACGTTCCGGTCGGTAATGTTTTCCAAACTTTGCAGATTTATCTAGGATCGCTCTACGTAAACGACTTTAACTACCTTGGAAGAACTTACCGAGTTACCGCCCAAGCCGATTCACAGTTCCGTGATGACGAAAAGGACATTGCACGCTTGAGAACTCGTAGTGCTACCGGTGCGATGGTGCCACTAGGAACCTTTGTCGAAGTAGAACGCCGTACTGGACCTGACCGAGTGGTACACCACAACCTCTATCCTGCGGCGGACATTCAAGGAAATACACTGCCGGGCGTCAGCACGGGACAAGCCTTGCAAACGATGGAACAGCTCGCCGCGGAAGTTTTGCCACCCGGCATCGGATATGAATGGACCGATCTGTCTTACCAACAAAAGGTAGCTGGTAACACGATTGTGTTCCTCTTCCCGCTTTGTGTGTTGTTTGTCTTCTTGACCCTGGCTGCTCAGTATGAAAGTTGGATTCTGCCGCTCGCGGTGATTCTGATCGTGCCACTTTGTTTGCTCTTTGCCATCACCGGTATTTGGTTCCGAGGGATGGACAATAACATTCTGACCCAGATCGGTTTTATCGTGCTCATTGCTTTGGCTTGTAAGAATGCGATTCTGATTGTCGAATTTGCCAAGACCTTAGAAGACGAAGGTAAATCGCGGTTTGATGCTGCCGTCGAAGCGTGCCGACTTCGGTTGCGAGCGATTTTGATGACCGCCCTGTCGTTTGTGCTGGGGGTTATCCCACTCCTAATCGCAACGGGGGCAGGTTATGAAATGCGTCGTGTGCTGGGAACCGCTGTTTTCAGTGGCATGTTGGGAGTCACCATCTTGGGACTCTTCCTAACACCGGTCTTCTACGTGATGTTGCGTGCCCTAGCCCGTAAGAAATCAGAAGATGAAGCTGCTGAGGCATAAACCTCGGTTTGTCTCACCTGCCAAGCTGGGTATGATGGAGGTAAGGCTTTTTCAGGCGGACAAGCCCTTACTCCAACTACCTTACGAGGAATCCCATGGCTAGCTTCGTTAAGCGGTCTTTCATTGCCTTACTGATTCTAGGTCTGATAGCAACAACTTCATTCGTAGTTGCCCAAGAGGCCACTGAGGTTGAACTACCCGCGATTGATGCGAACGAATCGACTACTCTCGATTCCGTGGTCGAAGCTTTAGAAGAAGCAGTATCGGAAGCAGAATCTTCTGCAACGGAGGAACCTTCTGAAGGACTTGCCGAGTCAACTCAAGATACTTCTGACTCAGCCAGCTCCGATTCAGACGGCCCAAGTTCAGATAGTACGGAACCCGGAACTGAAACCTCCGATACCTCGACCGAAGAAACTGCTGGTGATAGTACCAGCGAAGAATCCCCAGTCGATGAGGAACCTTCAACGGAGCAAGCTACCGAGGAGGAAGCACCGGTAGATGACGCTGAGGCCGCTGTTGAGGAAGAAGGGGCTGAAGAAGAAGGCTATGATTACGGTGCCTTGATTGCACGATCTCCCGATTTCTTTGCCGTCATGCACCCCGCCGTGATTCACTTTCCTATTGCCTTGTGGGTACTGGGAGCACTATTTGTCGTGATCGGTCTCTTTGTACCAACTTGGCGCCAACAGATCCCAATTACCTGCTTGCTCATTGGAACGGCAGGAGCAATTGTCGCTTCGATTACTGGTTGGTGGTATGCCGATTTGCAAGGTTATGCTGAGTGGAACGAAATCGATTGGGAAGACACGCTCTGCCGTCACCGTTGGATTGGTGTCGCGATGTCGATCGTTGCGTTGTTCGTTTCTTTGCTCGCACTCTATTCGGCAAAAGCGGAAAGCTGGTTTGGTGGTTTCTTATGGCGAACCGGCCTGATCCTGCTTGCACTGGTCGCCTGCTTCGAAGGGCATATTGGTGGGGAGTTGATCCACAGCACTTCTATCGAAGAAGCTTTCGTTGAATGGATTAACCCAAGCGAATAAGTTAACGCTGAAACCCGATACCGCCGAAGGTGATTGGCTTACTTTCGTCGAACTTGGTTTGCTCAACCGTTCTTGGATAGCTCATTGGCCCAATGGATGTCGGCAGCGAGACGGGCTGCTCGATATTTCCGTATGGCTGATCGCTCAGCTTCGCTGGAGCTGAGAAGAGCGGCGGTAATGAGATTTCCGTGTTCTTGGTTGCCGAAGAGTTTGGCTCAGATTCCCTCAATAGCTCATCGTAGGCTGTGATTTGGTTGGCTTGATAGTTTCCGACCAGGTGACCAACCGCTGCGCCAGTCAACTGGATGATTGCCTCCCCTTGAGGGATAAAAATCGCAGCCTGGCCGGCAACTTCGGTCCCCATCTGTGGATGCAAAACCTTGCGTGCTTCGATTCGTTCATCAAGCGTGCCGTACTCGTCAACGTGGTTGAAAACCGATTGCTTGCTGCGAGCTTCGTGAACAATGCCGGCCAAAGGAACCAGCCGCATGGCGGAATAGAATCCTGGATGGGATCGCTCGTGGACGTCCTTCGCCTGAGCTGCTTGCTCCATGGCCAAGGAAGGGATATCTGAATAGACGTGAACCGAGTCCGTGTAAGGGTTGTACCAATCGCGACCAAACAATCGCCCCGGAATAACCGAGTAACCAAGCGTATAGACGCTACCAACAGTGGCTCGCCATCCAAGTCCGATGCGATCATTTTGCATCAAACGATTCCATTCTCCGAAGGGATCATACTGATTGACGCGAATCTTGACGCCGTCCACTTGATTCTGCACAAGGAAATCAACGGTTTCTTCGACCGTCTCTTGCGAAACATCATGATTATCTACCCGGCTATCCCACAGCAAGATTTTGTTCGGAATACCGATTACCCAACCAACGGTATCGATAATTGGTTTGGGTGTGCCATGTTCGATATCAACCGTAAAGCCATCCGGCTCGGTGAGTTCTTCGCTATCTGAGCCTTTACCGAAAGTGAAAAGCTCAAGCCCTTTGCCCGTCTGGCAAAGGGACAGAATTAGAACTAAGCAGCAAGCCAATTGAATGAATGCTTGGGATGCCATGCGTAACCTACTCCGCCTGGAAGGTGTATTAAATCCGAGAAAGCTTATTACACAAAACCGCAAGATAGGCTCAACATCAGCTGGTCACTTTTGTGCGCATGCATGTCGCTCATTGTGTATCGGTCGCCGGTTTGCTAGCAGAGAATGCTAAGAGTTGACGATCCGGATCGATTCACGATTGATCGGACGTCGTAGCTTGATGCTCAGTAATGTAGGCGAGCAAATCGCGGATCGAGATGAGGCTGACGGGCTTTTCACCATCCATGATTGGCAAATGACGATAGCCACCAATATCCATCTTATGCAAAGCAAAAGCGATTTTATCTTCCGCAGAAATGATTGCTGGATTAGCTGTCATGAATTCAGAGATTGATAGCTCTTTTTTCGACTCCGCGTCAACTCCTAGCCGATACAGAGCGTCGCGTTCGCTGAAGATTCCAACGAGCTTATCGTCCTCGGTAATCAGAACGCAACCTATTCCCTGATCGACCATTAAAGTCAGCGCTTCGCCAACGGTTGCGGTTGGATCGATTTCCACAGGAGGGTGAACGGGGAGTTCGCTGACGGTGTCACGCACAAGATCCGACTCAATGGAGAATCGGGGAACACTAATCGAAACGTCCGTTAACGAGGCATTGCAATGCTCGCAGGTATCCGACCCTTCGATTAAGTCAGTAGCTCCGCATGCGGGACAAACTAGCATAGCAATTCACAGTCTTGTGAAGGGATCAGAGTGATTGACTCACTCAACAGTCCAGGTTTCGCCAGATCGGTAGAGGGCGTCGAGATCACCCTCGCCACGCTCTTTAGTAGCGGTTTCAATCTGTTCGTTTACAAGTTGATCGTAGCGTGGGGTATCGACCGAGCGGAAAACACCGATTGGCTCAGGGAAGCCATCTTCGTATCGCATACGGCTTAACAAGTAAGCTAGGCTAGGCTCTTGAGCTTTCTCATCGTGGAATAGCAAGTCATCTTCTGAGATGCCTTTGTCTAATTGGACGACTTCGGGTTCGAGGCCGTTGAGGCGAATTCCCTTGTCACGCTCTTTGCCGAAGATCAATGGCTTGCCATGTTCGAGTTCAAGCGTAGTTTCTGCCTTGGTCTCACGGTCTTTTGCATAGTCCCATGCACCGTCGTTGAAGACATTACAGTTTTGGTAAACCTCAATGAACGACGTCCCCTTGTGCTCAGCAGCCCGGGCGAGCGTAGCACCAAGGTGCTTGATGTTCGTGTCGATCGAACGTGCTACGAAAGTTGCCTCGGCTCCGATGGCAATCGAAAGCGGATGCAACGGGTTATCGATCGCACCCATTGGCGTGCTCTTGGTACGGATGCCAAGCGGAGATGTCGGCGAGTATTGGCCTTTCGTCAAACCATAAATACGGTTGTTGAACAGGACAATATTGAGGTCCATGTTTCGACGGATGCAGTGCATCAAGTGGTTACCGCCGATGGAAAGACCATCGCCGTCGCCTGTGATGACCCAAACCTGTAGGTCAGGACGAGTGGTCTTCAGACCTGTGGCAATCGCAGGTGCACGACCGTGGATCGTATGCATGCCGTAGGTGTTCATGTAGTAAGGGAAACGACTTGAGCAGCCGATGCCGGAGATGAACACGATATTCTCGCGAGGAATGCCAAGCGTTGGCATTACCTTCTTCATTTGGGCGAGGATCGAATAGTCGCCACAACCTGGGCACCAACGGACATCTTGGTCGCTGGCAAAGTCGGCAGGTTTGAGAACGGGAAGCGAGAGGTCAACGCTCATGGTGATTCTCGGTAGTTTCGCAGTGGATTGCTGATGTGTGGTATTGGTATGTGTTAACGATAATTTCGAGAGGGTAACTATCCAACCAACTCGTTGATTTTTTCAACCAACTCGCTGACGCTGAACGGTTTACCTTGGACCTTGTTGTAGCCAATCGCATCAACGAGGTACTCACTTCGGATGACGGTGCGAAGCTGGCCTTTGTTTAGCTCAGGCATTAAGACCTTCTTGTATCGGCCTAGCATTTCACCAAGATTTTTTGGCATCGGGTTGATGTAGCGAAGGTGAGCATGAGCAACTGCCTTGCCTTCGGCCTGAGCACGATGGACGGCCGACAAGCAAGCACCGTAAGTGCCGCCCCAGCTAAGGACCAACAGGTCACCTTCTTCAGGGCCGTCGACTTCCTGAGCTGGAATGTCCTCAGCAATTCGGGCGACTTTGTCAGCACGTGTATCGATCATGTGCTGGTGATTCATTGGGTCGTAGCTGACGTT
The DNA here is from genome assembly GCA_965263145.1 of Botrimarina sp. Taxonomy (GTDB): domain Bacteria; phylum Planctomycetota; class Planctomycetia; order Pirellulales; family Lacipirellulaceae; genus CAYGQU01. The sequence continues at coordinate 2,266,512 of OZ253585.1, read as the reverse complement.
GCCTGTGACGTCTTGCTTTTCAAGACCACCAAGGCGGTGTTCTAGCGTCGGAGTTCCCGGCAATGCCCAAGGGCGAGCCAATCGTTCATCACGCTCATAAGGATTGAACTTCTCGTCTTCACCGAGTGGTTCAGGGTGTGAGACGGGAATCTTATCGAGGTCACCGAATGATGGAATCTTCCATGGTTCGGAACCGTTGGCGATATATCCATCAGTGAGCAAGAAGACAGGTGTCATGTACCGGACTGCCAATCGCCAAGCTTCTTGGGCAGCATCGAAGCAGTCGCCAGGGCTTTGGGCAGCAATGACTGGCATCGGGCACTCGCCGTTTCGGCCAAAGAGTGCTTGATAAAGATCAGACTGTTCAGTCTTAGTAGGCAGGCCGGTTGAAGGACCACCGCGCTGGACGTTAATCACAATCATTGGTAGTTCGGTAATGACGGCAAGGCCGAGGGCTTCACCCTTCAGAGCGATACCAGGTCCGCTGCTGGCGGTTACCGCCATCGAGCCAGCAAACGCCGAACCGATGGTCGCCGTCATCGCAGCGATTTCGTCTTCTGCTTGGAACGTAAGGACATCGTAATGCTTGTGCTTACAAAGCTCATGCAGAATGTCGCTGGCGGGAGTAATTGGATACGCGCCCAAGAAGAGACGCTTTTCCGAAAGCTTCGCAGCTGTCATGAGGCCCCAAGCAAGAGCAGTATTGCCCATGATGCTTCGATAGGTGCCCGGTTCAAGCTTGGCTTTTTCAACCAAGTACTGGGTGTCGATCGCTTCGATCGTTTCGCCATAGTTGTAGCCAGCCTTGAGGGCAGCCGTGTTGGCGTTGACCACGTCAGGACGTTTGGCGAACTTCGTTTCGATGAAACGAAGCGTTGGTTCAAGCGAACGACCATAAATCCAGAAGACCAATCCCATTGCCAAGAAGTTTCGGCAACGGTCAGCTTCCTTGGTGCTGAGGCCATATTCTTTGACCGCATCGCGAGTCATCTTGGTCATGTCGACCTTGTGAAGCTTGTACTTCGCTTCAAGATCTTCAACACCGCCAGGTTCGAGCGGGTTGGCGCTGTAACCTGCTAGATCTAGTCCTTTCTTGTCGAAGGCGCTTTCGTTGCAGATCAGGATTCCACCATCGCGCAAGTCGGTGAGGTTCGTAATAAGGGCGGCAGGATTCATGGCCACCAAGGCGTCGACCGTATCGCCGGGCGTGTAAATCTCTTTGCTAGAGAAATGAACCTGGAAGCCGGAGACGCCAGCTTGCGTTCCGCGCGGGGCCCGGATTTCAGCAGGGAAGTCAGGGAACGTCGCAACGTCGTTACCTGCTAGGGCCGAGGTGTTGGTGAATTGGGTACCAGCCAACTGCATCCCGTCGCCGGAGTCGCCACAGAATCGAACGGTGGCTTCGACGAGTTCTTCAACTTTTTTAGGAGCAGGGGTGTCGGTCGCGGTGGACATGTCGGTAAATGATTAAGGGTAACGGCAAAAGGAATCTGTTGATTGTGCTGCTTGGCAAATTGGTTTGCTAGGCCCAACTGGGGCAGATTCTTGTGAGTTTAATTCTTTTTTTTGGGAAGGGACTTTTGGCTGTGATCCAAGGTAGACGCTAGCACTAAGCTCCCTCACGCTCGGTAGGTTTTTGTTGGGGGTTGGGTGGCAAATTGTAGATCGCGTTGGGGAAGTGCTCGACCAAGTAGTGGACGATTCCACGAACATCGATCATGCCAAGTGGCTTCTTCGGGTTGTCGACATCAACCAGAGGCAAGTGACGATAACCACCCTCACTCATCTTACGTATGGTATCGCCCACTGTCTCCGTTTCTGAGACGGTTACAGGGTCCGAAATCATATAATTGGAGATTGGTTGGTCGAGATCGGACCCTTGGGCCATCAGCTTGAGCACATCGCGCTCGGTAAAGATCCCAACGAGCTCATTCCCCTCGCATACGAGCACGACTCCTGCCTTTTCAGCCTGCATCAGGCGAATAACATCCGCGGTGGAGACACCTTGATCAACGGCAACCGGAGATTCAGGGTAGGCTGAGCGGGAGCTTTCACTTTCCAAACTGAGCTGGAATTGCACGGTGCTACGACTGTCTTATCAAAAGGGAAAAGCCGATTGGCTGCAAACTTTCCGGCAGCAGCGAAGGCGATAAAATAATAGCGAGCAAGCCTTCGTGGTTTGCCGCTAGCCAAAGGTGCCCATAGTCCGTGATCTGTTGAGTCAAAGGAGTCCGGACACTAGTTCGGAGTCTATCACGCCCTGCGCAGCTATTGAACCGCAATAAACAGTGATTCCGGACTAATTTATACGACTTTTGCGCGACTGCTCGCTAGGAGTTGATCAGGGGCCACCGGGAGGCTTTTCGTAGAACTGGCTCAGATCAAAGCCTCCGCGTTGTTCTTCTTCGAGTAGCTTGATCCGTTTCTCGAGCTGTTCCATCCGCCGAGCCATTTGGGGGAGCAGGGACTGCTCTGGATTAACCTGCTTCGTACGCGGCACTTCAGGGTGCCCAAGCTGTCGGTGAAGTGAGTTAAAAAGATACAGAGGGTCTTTTTTTCGATTCGCCAAGGCAATACGTCCTTCGCGCTCGCCAAAGAGTGGCTCAGGGTCAGACTCTGCAACGTCTGATCTATTTGAAAGCTTCTGGGCATGTTCGCTTTGGACATAAATCAAATCGGCAATATCGATCATTCCAACTTGATGTCGAATTGCCATGATCCAAGTTCGCCAAGGCTTGGGATAGACCGGATCCGCGGCAACGGCGGAGAGACCTTTGTCGTACGAAAGCCGATTACGACACAGAACTTCAAAATGGTACAAGAAAAGGCCCTGCAGCGAGGGGGTCCCTTTGCCGTAATTGCCGGAGCGATAGAGAGCCTCGGTGGAGAGGATCTCAAGGCCGACCCTTAGGTCGAACCTTCCACGCTCTTCTTCCGCTTCCCGAATGATATAGGTTTGAAACGGTGTGAAGTAATGCTTGAGCTGGCTCGTGGCGCTGCTCATGACACCCGCATGACGTAGCTCTGCCAAGATGAAATCAATCGCCATGGGCAGCTTGGTTGTTGCTAGGATCTCTTCCCGAATCGAGGAGAGCGCTTCCTGGGCGGGCGTATTCTGGGCAATTCTTTCTCCTAGCAGCTGGAAGAAGTGGGTCTGCTCGACGTATTCTTCTTGCCCAAGCGGAGCAATTGGGTTGTTGCCAGTCTCTGATGGTTTCAACAAGGTTAAAGATTCCTCGACTTAACAACTGTAAGGGTACCAATGCGGTCGTCCCGAAGCTCTCTAGTGCATATACTAAAGAGTTGAAACTATCTTAAACTCCAAGCCATGCCCTCGGCTACTTCAGTAGTTCCAAGAAGGGTGGTTTGAGACAGGCGAAATTAACCGAGGGAACCGTGTCCACCAAATTCTCAACCATTGACGAAGCAGTAACCGCTATTGCTGCTGGACGGATTGTCATTGTTGTCGATGCTGAAGATCGTGAAAATGAAGGCGATTTTATCGCAGCCGCGGAGAAGGTAACGCCCGAAACGGTGAACTTTATGATCACCCATGGGCGGGGCCAGCTTTGCATGCCACTGCTGCCTGACGTTGCCGAGCGATTGCGGCTGCCAATGATGGTCGACCAATCTCTTAATGACGCCCCTTTGCAGACTAATTACACCATCTCAGTTGACCACCGAACGGCTAAGACTGGCATCACAGCCGAGGAGCGTGCCACGACAATCAACGCACTTTGCGATCCCAGCAGTACGCCCAGCGACTTTGTACGACCAGGGCATATGTTCCCCCTAGTAGCTAAGGAAGGGGGCGTCTTACGCCGGGCTGGACACACCGAGGCCGGAGTTGATCTTGCGCGCCTTGCTGGTTTGAAACCTGCAGGCGTTCTATGTGAGATACTAGACGAAACAGGTGACCGTGCTGGTCGGGATGAGCTCCACGACCTTGCCGAAAAATTTGACCTGCCGATCATTACGATTGAAGATCTGATTGCTTACCGGCGCATTCGTGAAAAGCTTGTCGAGCGAACTGCCGAAGCAGATTTGCCTACCAAGCATGGCTCAGGTAAGGTTATTTCTTACAAAGTTAAGTATGAAAATGTTGAGCCCGTGGCGATTGTCTTCGGTGATCTCAGTAAAAGTCACGCGCCGCTAGTTCGCTTGCACTCCAGTTGTTTTACAGGGGACGTGCTTGGCTCGCTACGCTGCGACTGTGGTGACCAATTGCAAATGGCATTGCAACAGATTGGTGCCGATGGGGTTGGTGCGGTTATCTATCTTCCTCAAGAAGGCCGCGGCATAGGCCTAACCGCGAAGATCAAAGCTTACCACTTGCAAGACCATGGTATGGATACGGTCGAGGCTAACTTGGCACTTGGCCATAAGGCCGATGCTCGCGACTATGGCGTGGGGATTCAAATCCTGAAGGATCTTGGCCTATCCAAGATTCGTTTGCTAACGAACAACCCAAAGAAGCTTGATGCGGTCGTTTACGGTGGCTTTGATCTTGAGGTCGTCGATCAAGTACCTATCGTCCCACCGGTTAATGACGAGAACGCTGCTTATCTGGCAACCAAACGGGACAAGATGGGCCACCGCTTGCCTGACGAGCTATGATTCGACTTCACGCCAACGTCTATGCTTATCCTGGCCAGGTTACCCAAGGACCTGAGATAGAGCTGCATGGTCACATGCTCGAAACCATTCAGAACGAGTCAGGCGGACCTCCTCGTTACCTGACAACGATGCCGGTCAGCTTTGAAGAGATGCAGCAAGAGCTTCTAGCCAAAACACATTGTGACTGTGAACCGGACGGGTTCTTTCTGGTTACAGGTCACGAAGAGGGGGCTTTTTGGCGATTGAATGGCCACATGCACGAATTCCAACCGGAAGGTTCAGACGATCCGATGATGCATCGGGTTGAACTTAACGGCGAATGCCCTGAAGAGGTGCTGGATCAAGTGCTTAGCACGATGGGGTGGCCTGATTCCAAGTTGGCTTTTGAGCTGGTTCAGGAGGGGATTTCGCTCGGCGAGCAGTCGCTTCGCCTATATGCCCGTTCAAATGCAATCTAACCGATTACTATGGATCGACCCCGGACCCCTGGGGTCGATCTTAGCAAAGCATTCTACTGGCCGAGCGATTCCACCTCTTGCTGAGATGCCTGGATTACTTTTGCGAGGTTTCATCCTGGGGGAGGGCGGCAACTTCGCTCGTGGAGCTTGACTCTTTGTTGGCATTCTTGGCTACGCCAGTTTCTCGATTAGACTTTTGAGTGATCTGGGCATGGCGACGTCTTAACTCATCAAGCACTAGTCGCAACTGAGTTCCCTCAAACTCTCCAACCGTCGAGCGTTGCATCATAGGCTCAACAAGATTAGCGATCCTTGCGATTGAGGGCTCTAGCAAAACCAGATCAGCAAGCATGCTTTGCAGAGGCTCGAAGACCCGTGTTGCGTTGGCGATATCCTTGTTCAAAGCGACCATCAGTTCGAGCGTGTCGAAAGCGTCGGGTAGGTTCTCGGTTTCGTCAAGCACCGATTCTTTCAAGGCGACCAAGCTGTCCAGTCGCTCGGATGCTTCTTCCGTACCCATCAGCGGTGAGTTAAGGCGTTTTTCGAGCGTTACCAACCCGTCAAGCGATTCGTTGGCTGCTTCAATCCGATCAGTCGAGGCGACGACTCGGCTGTGATTAGCAGCGACATTCTCTAGCTTTGTCGAAATTTGCTTAGTTAATCGATTGGCTTGATCGATCATGACGACTTGGTAATCGATCTGCTCTCGGAATTGATCAAGCTTGCCTAGCCGTGCCATGGAAAGCTCTGCTTGGTTGAGCCCAATTGCTAATTGACGCTGAATCTTAGCCATTCTAGCTAAGGCTTCTTCAGCTCGGTCGAGTGTCTCTTCTTGGTCCGTTAGCGAGACCAACAGAGAAGCGGTATCTTGTGCGGTTTTGCTTTGAGCGCTAAGTGTTTCTACCTGCCGCTCTAGTTGAGTCACCTGTCCCCGGAGTTGCGTCAGGTGAGTGGTCATGGGTTTGACAACAAACAGGTGTACCAAAAGCACGGGCAAGGCGACAGCGAAGGCAAGGCCTACAAAGTCAGCGCGTGAGTTGGCTTGGTAACTGTTCTGAGGTAGAGCCGCTGGGGAGGGCGCGCTACTCGATCCGTCGCGTTGGTTCAGTGACACCGCTCGATCTCCTATCTGAGCTATTAATAATCGGTAAGAATCGTTCCGTCAGGCTTCACCGCAAGCATTTGATGCATCTGCCGTGATGCCTCGAATCTTTTGCCTAACTGGAAAAACATCGTCAGTCGGTAAGAGATTCCCGCCTTTGCTGATACTTGGTATCGACGCCCTTTGCCTAGAAAGCAAAGTCGATTCCCTTTCAGAGAACCTCAAAGTTGATGCCAGCGCCCGAGCATATCGCTCGACGCCGACGACCGCTCCAAGCCGAACGATCGGAACCCCTCGGAAGGTGTTTATCATCTTACAGTTTTTCAAAGAATCGTTTGAAGTGTACTTCAAGCATTTCCAAATCACCAAACGCTTGCTGGAAATCAGCAACACGATCCCTTGCGGAGTAGTTCTTAAAGTTAGGTCGCGTTGCAAGAGTTTCTAGATAGCTCGTAAACTCGCGGGGACGTGTTTCACTCAGATAAAACGATAAAGCCCAGCTTTTGGCATAAGCTGGAATCGTTTGATACTTGAAATGATCATCCGTCGAGACAAAGTTTGCTAAGCCTTTGAATGGATCTTGCTTCGCTACGAGATCTCGATAATCGACAAGGCGTTGTGCATTGATGCGGTCTGCCTGGCGATCACCAGAACGAGGGCTATGAACACCGCGGGCTTCAAACATCATCGCTAAGCCTTCGCATGCCCATCGCGGTTGTGGGGCAAATCGGTTGTGAAGCCCAACATTATAAGCAGTTTGGTGCGTGGCTTCGTGAATGATCGTCGAAGCGTTTTCTTCCCAACCTTCGTTGCCGTCGGCTTGGTTGAAGAGATAAACTCGGTTGCTACGTGGTTCGTAATGGCCAAGGGCACCTGCTGGTGCAATCACGGCGCTTTGTCTGACGTAGTTATCGTACTCGGTCCGAGTTGGAAAGACGACTGCCACCAAAGGATAGGCAGGCTCTTGCATCGAGAACCCACGCACACGAAAGTAATTGCTAAAGGATCGATAAAGCTGCTCGAACCGGCCAGCCCATACGTCATTGCGACCGTTGGGGTGAATGACCAAATAGTGCTGGCTAGCATTGACTTCGTAGTGATTGCCAAATTCACTTTGCAATTGACTGCGAAGTTCGCCCGTTGAATAGGCTTTGAATTGATCGCCCGTCTTACGTCCGTTGGTTGCCTTAGCGTGGGGGAATTCGTGAAGTCGTCCGTCGCGGCCGAGTACGGTCATCGATTGCTTGTCCCAACTCAGAGGCTGGCCTTCGATCCGTTTACCTGCAACAAGAGCTTCAAACATGAACTCCGTGGCGTTGGAGATAGAGGTCGGCAAAATCAGGCAGGCAATCATCAAACCAAGGGAGCAAGTTTTCATTTAGGTACTTCCAGAATCGGGCGAGTGAAGGATTGCAATTGGGTGATTTCCCCCATTGGCAAACCTAGCCCGCGATGCTTTCCGCTGTTCGCCTTTGATTGGTCAATCGAGTAGAATGGCATACTAGTTATTCGCAATTGGCTCCTATCACTCGCGGTACCGTTATGACCGGAACCTTCGTGCTTAGATGTTTCCATCAGCTCATTCTTGTCACAGCCCTCAACTTCATGGGCATTCTGTCCATTCAAGGCCAGGAATCGATGTCAACCTCGCTGGTCGACTCTGGTGAAGTGAACCAATTGATTTCTCAGTTGGATGCAAGCACGGCTGATGAACGTTCGGAAGCAGTCGCTTCGCTAGTGAAGCTTGCCGGCCAATCGGCTCGGCATGCCGAGCAGCTGCTTGCTCTCTTGCCGACGGACAAAGAGAATTTGCCTCCGGCGATTCGTGAGGGACTCAACAAGGTTCGAGAAAAAGTAAAAGGACAGCTTCTCAAGGCCGAAACATCGACTTCGATTGTCAAGCTCGACGTTAAACAAATGCCGATTGCTGAAGTTCTAAAAATCATCTCCGAACAGACAGGCAATCGCTTGCGTGATAACCGTGAAAACTTTGGCCAAGATACCGGTGACATTAACGTCACGATCAAATTAGACGAAGTCCCTTTCTGGGAAGGTATTGACCAACTTCTCGACAAAACCTTGATGGATATCTACGCCTATGGTGGGCAGGGTGAACTTGCCTTGATCGACCGTACTGAGGGCCGGCAGGATCGTTCCAAGGGAGTAACCTACGTCGGGCCGTTTCGCTTCGAGCCCCTGCGCGTAGTCAGTACCCAAGGTCTACGCGACGAAGCGGAAAGCTCCATCGATGTTCATTTAGAAATCTCATGGGAGCCACGCCTCGAGCCCATCGTTCTCACTCAAATGCTGGATGAAGTTGAAGTGCGTGACGACGGAGGCATCCCCGTTTTACCTTTGAATGACCAAGAATCGATTAACATTGAAGTCGTTCCTGGTTCGCAGGCGATTGATCTTGTGCTGCCACTTGAACTCTCTGTCGGCATTGCCGAATCGCTTGAGTCGATCAAAGGAACCATGCGGGCGGTGATCCCAGGCAAACGCCACGCGTTCCGTTTTGAAGATCTTTCCAAAGCGAATCAACCGTCGACCCAAACCGAAGGGGATGCAACCGTCAAGTTCGAGAAGCTTTTCAAAAACAACGCCATCTGGGAGCTTCAAATGACACTGAACCTAGAGAATGCGGGTGAATCGCTCGCTTCACACCGTGGTTGGGTCTTTGACAATCCGTCTTATCTGCTTACGGAAGAAGGCAAGCGAATTGATCACGTTGGTTTTGAAACGACGATGCAATCCGATACCGAGATCGGTATCGCTTACTTGTTCGATCTTGAGAATCCCGAGGGAGGCGAATTCTACGACGAGCAAGATCTTGCGGAGAAAGCGGAAGAAGAAAAAGAGGAAAAAGTAGTCAAAAAAGAGGTCGACCTATCAAAGCTCGTCTGGGTTTATACGTCGCCAACCGGTATTCGCCGTATGCCGATCAAGTATGAGCTGAAGGATATACCGCTTCCTTGATGCTAGTCAGGGTTAGCCAAGCGTGACGACTGGCAAGCCACCGCTGCGTAGGTCGTCCAGCATCGCGCCGATACCAGCTGGATCGCTTGGGTCGAACTTTCTAGTCTTTGCCAGAATGTCGTCTGCCTGTGTTGACTTGCCCTGCTTTTCAAAGCACCAAGCCAATCCACGAGCCGCATCAAACCACGCGGCATTGGCCGTCTCTTTACCAAGCAGTGGGCCCTGGCAATTGGATCGCTTCAATGCCTTTTCACCCGTTGCATAAGCAAAGCCAAAGTGACCCCGAGCAAGTTCCAAGTCCTCGCCCAACTCGACTGCCAGCTCACCTAGCAGTGCGTGGGCTTCCATAAACTCCGTGCTTCCAGATAGTAACCAGCGAAGTTCTTCTTGGGCGATTTCAATTTCGCCTCCTTCGATCATCGCCATCACTTCTTCGAGATCTTCCAGTCGATCCGAGACGCTTCGCGGCGGGACAAAAACCCAGCCACTTTCACCACCCAAATTCTTGACCGCGTAGCCCCCTTTGCCACCCGATTGTGACGAGCTTCGCGAGCGATTCGACTTATGGCGTTTCTTGGGCATCTAGCTTTCATGGAATTAGAAAACGAGCAGGTTAGCTTTCCTTGCTCTGACCGTCCATGAGTATCGGTATTAATTGGTAGAAAACTACCAAGAATGCCCATTTTACAGACTACTTTGCATTAACTCTTTGACTCCACGTTCCCACTAGAAGAAAATGTTTCTTGAATAAGGCAAGATTGCCCACTTTTCGACGAACTACTCTCACAAACCGTTTTGGAACCCTGATTTACAGCTGCCGGCGCCGAGGGTGTGCCTCGATCGGCTGCTGACTTGTCCTGGTCTAGGAGGCCGGTCATGCTCGTCGCTACGTTGCTAAATCCCGAATCACTCGAGTCAGTCTTCACCGGCGCTGCCATCATTGGTGGTGTCGTGCTGCTGTTGCAAGTCGGCATGATTCTGCTTGGCATGGATGACGGCGGGCTGGGCGATATGGCAGACGGAATCGACTTAGGACTGGATGACGTCGGCGGCGGCGATAGTGGTGGAGACGGTGGCGGTGATTTTGACGCCAGCAACACGACTGACTCTTGGGGCCTTTGGCTGCTTGAGATGATTTCGATCCGCACGCTCTCCGCCGCGGCAACCTTCTTCGGGTTGGTCGGTATGGCAAGCCTTAGCGGTGGGCAAACCCCAACCGTTTCGTTGGGCCTCGCGTCGGCTGCCGGCTTTGGCGCGCTGTACGCCGTCTACTGGGCATTCAAACAGATATTCAAACTTGAAGTCGATGGCAATGAAGATATTCGCAACGCCGTCGGCATCGTTGGCAAAGTGTATGTCCCCATCGACCCCGGCATGAAGGGGAAGATCCAACTGAAAATGCAAGGCCGAACAGTCGAGTACCAAGCGATCAGCGACCATGCCGAACGCCTTGCCACCGGCGCAACGGTTTTGATCACCGACATCATCTCGAGCGACACGGTCAAAGTCGCTTCGCGCGAATCATAAAAACAAGAGAAGTTTAGATAAACAAGAGTAGCAATTCCCGACAACCACTGAGTAGGAGCTAACTATGACGAGTTTATTCCACCACGCCATCAACCTACCGTTGTTGGCACAAGCACCAGATGATCAAACAAGTTTTTATATTACTTGTGCACTGATCGGTCTTGCAATTGTTGCGGGTATGATGGTGATCTTTGCATTCATCAAGTCAACGCTCAAACGCTGTAGTAGTAACCAAGTCTTGGTGAAGTACGGTTGGGGCGTCGGCGGCGGAAAAACCGCTAAGACGATCCACGGTGGTGCTGCTTATGTCATCCCCTTTATCCAGGGCTTCCGCTATCTGAGCCTTGATCCAATTCAAATCGAAATTCCACTCCGTGGCGCTCTCTCGATTGAAAACATCCGGGTCAACGTCCCTTCGGTCTTTACCGTGGCTATCGGTACTGAGCCGGAGATCATGAACAACGCGGCGATTCGTTTGCTGGAGCTATCCACCAACGAGATTCGCAAACAGGCTGAGGAAATTATCTTCGGTCAATTGCGCCAGGTGGTCGCTTCGATGCGGATCGAAGACATTAACCGTGACCGCGATACCTTCTTGCAACACATTCAAAACTCAGTCGAGCCTGAGCTGAAGAAGATCGGCCTCGTGCTGATCAACGTGAACATCACCGACATCACCGACGAGTCAGGCTACATCGACGCGATCGGTCAGAAGGCCGCCAGCGAAGCGATCCAACAAGCTCGTGGTGACGTTGCTGACGAACAGAAGAAGGGTGAAATCCGCGTTGCTAACGCTGAGCGTGAACGAGAGGTTGAAGTCGCCAACGCTACCAAACTACGTGAAATTGGTACTCGTGAGGCGGAACGTGAGCAAGCGGTTCGTATCGCCGAGCTTCTTAAAGAACAGACCGTTGGTGAGAAAGCCGCCGAGCGTGACCGGGCGGTTCAGGTGGCGAACATGCTCAAAGAGCAGACCGTTGGTGAACGGACCGCCGAGTTCCAACGTGAAGTGAAGGTGAAACAAGCCGAGCAAGACAAACGGGTCGCGGTGGCCGATGCCAACGCTGCCGCGGTCGACGGGGAAAACCTGGCCGAGGCCAAAGTTGCTGCATCGCAGGCGACCTTGTTGGTCGAGAAAGCGGAAGCTTACGAAAAAGGTGAATCACGCAAGCGTGAGGCCGAGGCTGCCGTTATCGAAGTCCAAAACCGCGCGATGGCCAAGGCGGCACTCGCCGAAGCGGAACGGGTTGAAGCCGAAAAGCGTGCCGAGCTAGAAGCGGTCGCGAAGGCGGAAAAAGCTCGTACCGTGGTCGAAGCCGAGGCCGAAGCAGAACGTCAACGACTCGAAGCCGAGGGGGAAGCGGCCGCGATCTATGCCAAGCTCGAAGCGGAAGCTCGCGGTCAGTACGAGATCTTGGCCAAGAAGGGTGAAGGTCTGAAACAGATCGTCGGTGCCTGCGGTGGTGCGAAAGAAGCGTTCCAATTGATGATGCTTGAACACCTCGACAACTTGGCCGAATCGTCCGCTAAGGCGATCTCGAACATCAAATTCGATAAGGTGGTGGTCTGGGAAAACGGCGGCGGCAAAGATGGCCGCAGCAACACGGCTGACTTCCTGCACGGAATGGCGGGCACGCTGCCTCCGATGATGCAAGTGCTGAAGGATGTCGGCGGCATCGAAATCCCTGAAAGCATTTCCCGCCTAGCCGGCGCCGACGCCATGCCAACGTCGGTTGTACCCGAACCTGAGGGGGGCGAAGAAGTCGTCGCCTCAAACGGCTCAGCTGCTATCGACGAAGTGGATGCTCCTGAAGAGGAGTAAGCGGCTGAATCGATTTGACTAACGAAAAAGGATGGGTGCTTTGGTGCCCATCCTTTTTTAGGGTAACACTCAGATTCGTGTATAAATGCACGTTATTGCCTGTCACAATACCTGAATTGCCGCTAGGTTTTGGGACTTTGAAAATGGTTCGGGTTTCGAGACGTTCCAAGCGATTCTGCTACAATGGTGTGAGCTTTCCATCTCCTCAAAACTCAAAAGATGCATTGTAATGCGAGCCTCCCAGATTTTACTCTCGGCTTTAATTGTATTCGTTGGCTGCGGTAAGCCTTCGAGTCCGCCACAGCACATTCAAGCTTGGGTGAACTCGTGGGCAAAAATGGGAATGTATCTACCAGACGAGGAACAAGTCAGTTTTCTTCATGCCAACCTGGATGATGTGACAGCTGAGCTTGAGGCAGCGGTCTCTCATGAAAATGCTGAAATCAGACAACGTGCAGCCTATGTCATAAGTGAAATTGGCATTGATGCTAATGGTTTGGGGAATTGTCTGTTCGAGCAACTCAAGAACGAACCAGATCAGTTGGTTCAAATATATCTAATCGATGCCCTTGGGGCTGTCCGCTATAATGACAACGAGGTCGTTGCCTTTCTTGAAAAAAAATATGCATCTCTAAAGGATGAAAATGTTCCGCCAAGTCTATTTATCAGTGGAAAGTATGCGGAAGTCGACGAGAAGATAAACCTAGCTGGGGTCTTGTATGTACTTGCTCAACCAGAATCACGAGAACAGTACTTGGATTTTGTCACTCAGTGGTTAGACACTCCGAGCGGTAGCATGAATGCAGTTGAATCTAGTGGATACTGGGAGAGACGGTGGATGGCTGTCATCTCTCTGGAAGATATGGAGGGTGCCGTTGAAGCGATTCCGTTACTGGAAGCCATGCTTAATGAGAAAAATACCAAATCCTGGGTATCTACACATGTGCCACGAGTTCTTGATGCGTTGAAGGAATAAGCATTCCAAGACAGTTGCGTAGGGTGTGCCAAAGCGAAGCAACGGCACACCATTTCTAATTTCATCGGTGTGCCTATTGGCACACCCTACGATAAAAGCCCTGACCGCTACTCCGCTTCTTCCTGAGCCTTCAACTGATCCATCCGTTGTTGTCCCACTGGCATGCCGCCCAGTTTGCGCCAGCCTACGGTGGTGCCGGCTAGGCGTTCCGGCGCGTCGGTCTCTTGCAGGTCGCCGTCTAGCGCGACGCGTTGGTCGAAGACAAAGCACTCGCCGTCGTAATGTTCCGAGCCGCATTCTTCGAAGTATTTGAGAATGCCCCCTTCGAGCTGGAAGATGTTTTTGAAGCCTGCTTGTTCCATATACGGGCCCGCCTTTTCACAGCGGATGCCGCCGGTGCAGAACATGACGATCGTTTCGTCCTTCCGTTCCTCGGGCATCGCGTCGACCGCTTCGGGGAAATGGCGGAAGTGCTTGAGGCCAATCGGCTCGGCTCCCACGAACGTGCCGAGTGAGATTTCGTAATCGTTCCGAACATCAAGCAGCGTGACTTGCTTTCCTTCGTCGAGCCATTTCTTTAGCTCTTTGGCGGGTAGCTTCGGCGAAGTTCGCTCAGCCGGATCGATCCCTTCGACACCGAAGGCGATGATCTCTTTCTTCAGCTTCACGAGCATCCGTTTGAACGGTTGGTAATCGGTGAAGCTCTCTTTGATTTCGAGCTCGCCAACTTCTGGATCTTGTTGGATGGTTTCGGCAAACTGGTCGATCCCTTCGCGTGGCCCGGCCAGGAACAGATTGATCCCTTCGGGGCTGAGCAGAATGGTACCCATGAGGCCAAGTTCGCCGGTTAACTGGCGCAGCTGTTCACGGCGTTCGTCTAGCTCAGTAAGCGTGACAAACTTGTAGGCAGCAATGTTGACTATGGGATCTCCGCCCAACTCGGGGTTGGAGGAGAGTTCACAAGATTGGTTTTCAGCGTTCATACCTTGTATTGTAGACAAAATAGGATCGCTTTCGTAGCAGGCAAGTTTTGCGAGACGGCTCACTTACCTGCAGGTAATGGATGTCTATAATCGAGCAACTCACGACTTTTTTACCAGGGGGACAATCCCATCCCAGACGCCTCGACCACATCAGACGCCTCGACTAGCCCAGACAGCAAAGCCACGAAGCCGAAGACTCCGCCACAACCTTCCCAGTTGGAAAGGCTGATGCTGATTGTCGTTGGTATGGCGGTTTGGGGCACGGCAATCTGGGGAACGAGCTTGGTGCAAAAGGTCCAGGCGTTAAATATCCACAATATATGTGGCCCTTGGGGCTGCGCATCACCGCTGGGTGCATTGCTTGGATATCACCTCTTTTGGTTCGCGTTGCTAGGTCCAATGCTGGTCAGCGCCTGTTTGCTCCTGCCGAAGGGAAAAGGATCCCTCTTGGCAAATCTCCTCTTTTGGGGTGGTCTTTTCGGGGCAATTGGTTTGGTCGTATGGGCTAGTACCCAGTGGCTTATGGATGGCCTTGAAAGCCAATACGCGATTCGCCGTGGACTCTTTGTGTTGGCCACATCCACTGACATTCCTTTACTGCAAGTCTGTTTGTCTGGATTAGTTGCCAAATTGGTCATGCCACGCAGACTGAAATCCCAGCGAACCGACCGTTTCGACCCAACTTCAACGACTGACCCGTTGAATGAGACCGCCGAGCAGGCGACAATCTGAACCGAACCTGAAGCCGTTCCAAGAGGTCCATTTCTGGATCGTCTTTTGGTCTGTTTCGAACGCTGTGCCCCGAGCCCAATCTGCCCATGTCTGCCGCTACACCTGCTACTGTGTCTTCTGCTGCGTCCACAACTAGGGCCGCTAAGCTTGCCCTAGAAGATGGAACTGTTTACACGGGAGTTTCCATTGGTGCCGAGGGGGAAACCGACGGTGAAGTCTGCTTCAACACCTCGATGACTGGCTATCAAGAAATCTTGACCGATCCAAGCTACACGGGGCAGTTGGTCACGATGACCTACCCCATGATCGGCAACTACGGCACAACGACCGCTGACCGTGAGAACGAAGTCCCACAGCTGGCCGGCTTCATTGTCCGAGAGAGCAGCCGAGTATCGAGCAACTTCCGCAGCGAGGAATCGTTTACGGATTACCTGAAGCGTTACAACGTGGTGGCAATCGAATCGATCGACACACGAGCACTCGTTCGCAGGCTTCGCTCGCAAGGTGCCATGCGGGGCGTTTTGTCGACAACCGACTTGGACGACGCCAGCCTCGTAGCAAAAGCAAAAGCAAGCCCCGGCCTGGTTGGCCGTGACTTGGTTCAGCAAGTGACCGCCAAGGAGGTGACTGCGTGGAACGAGCCACTTAGCAAGTGGACTCGCCTAGATGGCAGTGGCAGCTCCGAAGCGGAAGCGACTGGTCCGCATGTGGTTGCTTTTGACTTTGGCATGAAGTGGAACATTCCTCGCCACTTGGTCGGCCAAGGTTGCCGCGTGACGGTTGTGCCTGGGCAGACCAGCGCTGAGGACGTTCTGGCACTAAATCCTGACGGCGTTTTCCTATCGAACGGCCCTGGTGACCCAGAGCCGGTTGGTTACGCGATTGAAACAATCCGCAGTTTGATTGGAAAGAAGCCGATCTTCGGCATCTGTCTCGGGCACCAGCTCTTATCACTTGCCTGCGGCGCGAAGACTTTCAAAATGAAGTTTGGCCACCGTGGCGCGAATCATCCGGTGCAAGATCTCAAGACCGAGGTCGTTGAGATCACTAGCCAGAATCATGGCTTTGCGGTTGATGGCGATTCCTTGCCTTCCGACTTGGAAGTAACTCACTTGAGCCTCAACGACCAAACGATTGAGGGCGTAAGCCACAAGTCGGCACCAGCCTTCAGTGTTCAATATCACCCGGAAGCATCTGCCGGCCCACACGACAGCCATTACTTGTTCGACCGATTCTTCGAATCGATGAAGTCGTAACGGTTGGTCCGGTTGTGACTAACCTCAGTCGGTGAATTGGCACTTCTGATATCCGCAAACCTGTTTGCGTCGTCACCAAATGTGACCTAAGTTTATTAGCCGGGAGTTCTCTCCATGTTATTTGCGGTACCTATGCGCATTGCCATAGGGAAAGGCTAACCACGTACTTTTCGATAGACATTCCATGACCACAGTTCCCGTCAGCACCGCACAAGAGCCAGTCCAAGCTCTTGTCGATCAGCTGTGGGAAGAGACCGTCGAGGGCTCCGGCGAGCACTTATCACAAATTGAGGAACTTCAGCAGACGATTCACAGTTTGCTGGCGATCAGCGAAAAGCTTTCCTCACACTTATCCGAAGAGGCAGAGCAAGAACGAAAGCTTGAACATGATGTTACCGCGTTGCGGAACCGAGTTGCCGAGCTAGAAAAGTCATTGCAGCAACGGACCGAAGAGTTGCTACAAGCCCAAGCAGCCAACAACGCCCTGGCAGCCGAGCTGCAGCAAGCAGAGATTAATATCGAGGCGACAACGACTACCGTTTCCGAAGAGAATACTCCTACGGCTGAAACAGTCGAGGAGTCTTTTGAACCCAATGAAGAATCGACCGTTGAGGCGGATTCGCCCATCGGCGTGTCGGAACGATTTAATCGATTACGCAGCTCACGTTCAGCATAGTCCGCAATCAATGAATTTTTGGTCACCCAGAACCTTTTCCTTAGCTTAAGCGTCCTAGAGTAGTTGCCCGAGATCGCTCGGAACAGCCACCCAATTCCTTCCCTTTTAGGAGAGATGACCTAAAGGTAACCCTCATTCCCCCATTGCGCTATGATATTGTCCAACGATTATTCGACTGAAAGATTCGACCAACCTTTGCCCCCAAGCAGCGGCCAGGCAGATTCCCTCTGCGCGGAAAAATCATTCGTTGGACACCGCGTGGTTAGCCCGGGCGGTCAATCGATTCCGCCAGAAGCTCTTGAACAGATTGAACAGTTGGACGACACGGTCTTTGCTGCCTTGGGCGGTGACGCCGAAGCGCTTGACCGAGTAGGCCGCCGCTGGCGTGCCGCCGTCAGTTCGCTCGATGCGGACCTGATCAACCAGTCTCGCGAAGAGTATATCCGAAAGGCAAAATCAATCTGGAGACAATCCACCGGCAAGCCATCCGCCCGTTTGTCCGAGGGCTTCGTCGCGCTTGAGTTGTTAGAAATCCTCGGCGACGATGCCGCTTAGTAGGCTTTTTAGCACTAAAACTCTGCACTGCCGGGCGTTCGTGGGAAAGGAATCACGTCACGGATGTTGGCCATGCCGGTGACGTATTGCACCATTCGTTCTAGGCCAAGGCCGAAGCCAGAGTGCGGCACACTGCCGTAGCGCCGGAGATCGACGTACCACCAGTACTCTTCGGGATCAAGATTTTGCTCTGCCATGCGACTGAGCAAAACGTCGAGTCGGTCTTCGCGCTGACTACCACCAATGATCTCGCCGACGCCGGGCACCAAGACGTCCATCGCTCGGACGGTCTGATCATCGTCGTTCAGCTTCATATAGAATGGCTTGATGGTCTTAGGGTAGTCAAACAGTACAACCGGCGAATTGAAATGCTCCTCGGTCAAGAACCGTTCATGTTCTGCCTGCAGGTCAGAGCCCCATTCGACTGGATACTCAAACTCTTTATCCGACACGATCAGGATCTCAACCGCTTCAGTATATGGAAGTCGGATGAAGGCATCGGACTTAAGCTTTGCAAGTCGCTCGAGCAACGTGTTGTCGACTCGATCTTGGAATAGCTGTAGGTCCTCTTGGCAGTTGGCACTGACGTCAGTTACGATCCGCTTCAGAAAGCGTTCAGCCAGATCGATATTGTCATCAAGTTCAAAGAAGGCTGCTTCGGGTTCGACCATCCAAAACTCGGCCAAGTGGCGAGACGTATTGGAATTTTCGGCACGGAAGGTTGGGCCAAAGGTGTAAATCTTTCCAAGTGCTGAGGCGTAGATCTCTCCTTCGAGTTGGCCTGAAACGGTCAGGTAGGAGGGGCGATGGAAGAAGTCTTTGCTGTGGTCGACCTTGCCTTCGTCGTCTCGAGGCGGTTCATTCGGGTCGAGTGTCGTAACGCGGAACATCTCGCCGGCGCCTTCGCAGTCGCTAGCGGTGATGATCGGGGTTTGAACGTTTAAAAAGTCTTCTTCTTGGAAGAAGTCATGAATCGATCGACAAACTTGGTTACGGACTCGCATCACAGCGCCGATGGCATTGGTCCGTGGCCGAAGGTGAGCCCACTCTCGTAGCTTCTCAAGCGAGTGCCGTTTCTTTTGAAGGGGATAAGTCTCCGGTTCAGCCCAGCCGTGCACTTCGACCGAGGCTGCTTGGACTTCGGTTGCTTGCCCTTTGCCACCCGACGCGACTACTTCACCAATCACCGTGATACTGCAACCTGCCGTGAGGTGCTTCACTTCCTCTTCGTAGTTGGTAAGTTCAGCCGGTGCGACGACCTGCAGGTTACCAAGCGAAGTACCGTCGTTCAGTTCAATGAAGCTGAAGCCTGCTTTTGAGTCTCGACGCGTACGAACCCAGCCTTGAAGTTTTGCTTGGGTCCCAATGGCTGATTCGTTGCGAGCTTGTTTGACGGAGAGCTTTTGCATTAGGGTACTTATTAAAAGGGGCTTATGATGGATATCGGAGTAGCAGCTGCGAATTTAGCGAGCTTTGCTTCTCATGACAATCTCATCAGAGCCCCCTCATAGTCAGATGCTCTGCAATCAGAGGCCTTGCGAGGCCAGCCATCGTTCGGCATCGAGAGCTGCCATGCAGCCTGTGCCAGCTGCCGTGCAGGCTTGGCGGTAGTAGTCGTCCGAGACATCGCCAGCAGCAAAGACACCTTCAACGCTGGTGTTGGTACGGAACGGTACAGTCCAGGTGATGTAGCCTTTGTCGTTCGTCTCGATTTGACCACCAAGGAACTTTGTGTTCGGCGTGTGGCCAATGGCGAGGAACATGCCGGAAGCTTCCACTTCGCGATCCGGTTCACCGACGGTTGACTTCAGACGTACACCCGTCAGACCGTTATCTTCGTTACCCAAGACTTCGTCGACTTGTGTGTTCCAAAGGATATCGATTTTTGGATTATTCTTTGCGCGGTCAGCCATGATTTTCGAAGCACGCAGCTCGTCGCGGCGGTGAATCAAATAGACGGTACTGGCATATTTCGAGAGGTAATCGGCCTCTTCAACGGCTGAGTCACCACCGCCTACAACCACTAAAGGATTGTTGCGGAATCGAGGTAATGCCCCATCGCAAACCGCACAGGCGCTGACACCGTTGTTCTTGTATTTCTCTTCGGATTCAAGACCTAAGTAGTTAGCACTTGCACCCGTGGCGATGATAACGGAATGCGCCTCAATCTCTTCACCGCCAGCGCTTTTCATCTTGAACGGTCGTGATGAAAAATCAACTTCTGCGATGTCGTCAGTGATGATCTTGGTGCCAAAGTTTTTCGCCTGTTGACGCATCAAGTGCATGAGCTCGGGGCCGCTGCAGCCTTCCTTTTGGTGCATGTCGGCTAGCCATTGGTGTTCTTCATCGAGAGCTGACTTCAAGTAGGCCGATAGGTCACCAGCGGGCCAGCCGGGGAAATTCTCTACTTCCGTCGTCAATGCGAGTTGACCAAGAGGAAGCGTGCCATTTTGACGATTTACTTCGCTAACGGCCCCTTCAAAAACAACCGGATTAAGATTTGCACGAGCGGCGTAAATAGCAGCTGTCCATCCAGCAGGTCCACTTCCAATGATTACGACATGTTCTGGCACGGAGATACTCGGAGTCTGAGGGGGAAATTCAATAATTGCTAAGGAAAAAATAAAAGCGATGCTCGCTCAACAGGGCGATTATAAAGCTCTTCCAGAAATCGTGTAAGCGGCTGGAAGTTAGCTATTTTGATTATGCTTGGGTTAGTTATCATTCATAGCTAGCTCATCCCTGCCCAGAAGCAGCCCTCTCCTTTTTGTTGATCTCCTATGCTTACGATTGCAATCGCCCTTGGTTCATTTGTCACCTTAGCCCTCGCCTATAAGTTTTACGGCGGCTGGCTTAGTCGGCGGGTATTTGGATTGGACCGCGACAATTTGACTCCGAGCCATGCGTTGAACGACGGGGTCGACTATGTGCCTACTCGCAAGTCGGTCGTCTTTGGTCACCACTTCACTAGCATCGCGGGGACGGGCCCGATTGTTGGGCCGGCGATTGCTGTCTTCTGGGGTTGGTTACCAGCGCTTGTGTGGGTTGTCTTGGGTTCGATCTTCATTGGTGCCGTTCATGATTTTGGTGCATTGGTAGTGAGCCTCCGTAACCGTGGTCAAACCATTGGTGAAGCCGCCGGAAGAATCATTTCGCCACGAGCGAAAGTGCTCTTTTTGGTCGTATTGTTTTTCGCACTGACCGTGGTGATCGGGGTCTTCGGACTGGTGATCGCTGTATTGTTTAGTGCCTATCCTGAATCGGTGTTGAGCGTCTGGGTTGCCATGCCATTGGCTGCGCTGATTGGATACTTGGTCTACAAGCGGGGGATGAGTTTACTGCCGCTTTCGCTCGTTGCTTTGGTGATTGTCTATTTCATGGTTTGGTTGGGAGTTCAGTATCCGATCGCACTTACGAGTGTAGATTCACTCTTTGGAGTTCAACTAAACGGTTATGGTAATCCAATTATTCAATGGACGGTGATCTTGCTGATTTATTGCTTCTTGGCTTCGGTCCTTCCCGTTTGGGCTTTGTTACAACCTCGTGATTACATCAATAGTCAGCAGCTGATGGTTGCACTAGCACTTCTCGTTGCCGGTTTGTCGGTGGCGTGTTTTACCGGAGAGGCCGACTTGAATGCCGCTCCTATGATTGCAGACGAGATCCCAGCGGATGCCCCACCCATTTGGCCATTTTTGTTTATCACCATCGCATGTGGTGCCTGTAGCGGATTTCATTGCTTAGTTGCGAGTGGAACGACAAGCAAGCAAGTGGAATGTGAGTCGGACGCTCGGGTTGTCGGTTACGGCGGAATGCTCCTCGAAGGAGCACTTGCAGTCATTGTGATCTTGGCCTGTTGTGCCGGACTCGGAATGGGCATCGGCGAAGGAGACTCAAGACTCACGGGCCGTGAAGCTTGGAAAGCAAAGTACCAAGCAGAAATCACGACGGTTGTTGCTGCGGATGGAACCGAGTCTAAGGTTGGAGGTTGGAAGAACCATAGCTTGAAGCAAAAGGTGGGTGCCTTCGTTGAAGGGGGAGCAAACTTTGTTTCCGCCTTAGGTTTCCCAAAAGAAATCTCCCTCGCCATTATTGCTGTCTTGGTTGCTTGCTTTGCAGCGACAACGCTCGACACAGCAACGCGACTCCAGCGTTATGTTATTCAAGAACTAGCTGGTACACTTCATATCAAGCCGTTGACCGGCAAATATGCCGCAACAACGCTTGCTGTGGTAGCGGGAGGAACGGTTGCGATGATGCCCGGACCGGCAGGAGTTCCTGGCACAGGTGGTCTGATCCTTTGGCCACTGTTTGGGGCAACAAACCAACTTCTTGCCGGTTTGGCGCTATTGGTTTTAGTCTTTTATCTAGCCAGACGCGGCTTGCCGGTTTTGTTTGCCTTGTTGCCGATGTTGGTCATGCTCGCCATGCCTGCCTGGGCGATGATTCACCAGGTGACAAACGACTTTTGGCCAAACCGAGCTGACAAATGGCCGCTGCTTTGTTTTGGGTTTGCGATCCTTGGATTGCAAGTTTGGATGGCAATCGAAGCGTTGCTCGTCCTACCAAAGATAAAGGGGACTGCCGATCAAACTGAGATTAGGCTCGAAGCTGCTAATGCTTCGGCTAATTAGGCAACATCTTCACCCGATCCGTTGCCAATGTTTATGTGGCTCTCTTCAATTGCTTTCGTGATTTGGACCGCTTTGTGGCCCTTGTAAGCGCCTGGTGTGGCGTAAAATTTCTGCTCACCTTCAACGGCCACAATCAGCGGTCGATGGATATCTTTTTCAGTGTTAATTATGTCACCAACACGAAGGCTAAGTAGGTCATTGGTTGAAATATTCGATTCGGCCATTTCAACAACAACTTCTAATGGCGAGTCGCTAATACGATCGCTGAGGTTCTGAATCGATTCCGGCGTCGACGGTTTCTTACTAAACGCAACCCAGCTATTTGCTGTTAGCTTATTTGCGATCCGTTCAATCGAGTTAAACGGAATACAGAGATTCATCATGCCGCGAGTTTGCCCGACGGTGATTTCGAAACTTACCAGAACAACCACTTCGTTAGGCGGAACGATCTGTACAAGCTGTGGATTGCTTTCAACGTTAGTGACTTCCAGGTCTAGCGGAATGACATTTTCCCAGGCCGATCGTAATTCGGATAAGAAGAGATCGGTGATTCGACTTACCAAGCGAAGCTCAATCTCTGTCAATGGTCGACGTCCAGGAACACTACCATCCACACCGCCACCCAGTAATCGATCAATCAGTGGGAACAGCAAAGATGGGTTGATGTCGAGAATTAAGCTCCCTTCCAAAGGGTTTGCTGAAATCAAATTAAAACAGGTGGGATTTTCTAAGCTGAAAACAAACTCACTGTATGTGAGTTGGTCAACGCTGGTAAGCTTTACCTCTACGACCGTTCTTAGCAGCGCTGAGAGTGAAGCGCCATAGTTTCGGCCAAACCCTTCGTGCATGGTTTGCAAAGCTCGCATCTGCTCTTTGCCAACGCGCTCAGGCCGTTTGAAATCGTAATTAGTGATCTTTTCATCAGGCAGTGGCAAAGGTTTGATGGCAACACCACCAAAGCCCGCAGGGGTCGGTACACTTCCTGTGATAGGAGCTGCGGTTGCAGCCGCAGGTTTCGATGATTCCGGAGCATTAGACTGCTTGCTGGATGATCCTTCGTTAGAAGGACCTGAAGCTCCAAGCAGGCTTTCAATTTCTGACTGACTTAGTGGATTGTCATCGCTCATGTCGCACTCCTTGCAACCGTTTTACGAGTTATCTCAATTCTTATTTGCGTATCTGACCCGATCCATGGACCACGTACTTATAGCTGGTAAGTTCGTCGATGCCACAGGGACCACGTGCATGGAATTTGTCAGTGCTAATTCCAATTTCAGCTCCAAGGCCAAACTCTCCCCCATCATTAAAACGGGTGCTGGCGTTGATCATTACCGCTGAGCTATCGACCGCCGCAGTGAATTTCTCCGCTGCCGTGAGATCATTTGTAACGATCGTATCCGTGTGTCCCGATCCGTATTGATTGATATGTTTGATAGCCTCATCAAGTGAGCCAACGACTAATGCTGAAATCGTTGGGCCGAGGTATTCAGTACCGAAATCTTTCTCTGTAGCCGGAACAGCGCCTTCGATGAGTTCACAAACTCGATCATCACCACGAATCTCAACGCCGGCTGAAGTAAGAGATTGTCCAATGCTTGGCAATAGTTCGGCAGCAACGTCTGCGTGTACGACTAACGATTCAGCCGCATTACAAACGCCATAACGATGAGTTTTACTGTTAAGCGTAATTGCTTCAGCCATCTCAGCATCAGCGGCTGCATCAATGTAAACGTGACAGATGCCATCGTAATGTTTGATGACAGGCATGGTTGCTTCTGCAACAACTCGGCGGATCAATCCTTCGCCACCGCGAGGGATAGCAACATCAATCTGATCGCTCAGTTTCAGAAACTGCCCGACCGCTTCGCGATTGGTTGTGGCTACAAGTTGTACGGCATCTTCAGGCATGCCGGTCTCTCGAGCAGCTTGGGCAAGCAAAGAGACGATTGCACGACTTGAATGGAAAGCCTCTTTCCCACCCCGAAGAATGACAGCGTTGCCACCCTTTGTACAAATCGCAGCGGCATCGGCCGTTACGTTGGGGCGTGATTCGTAAATGAAAAAGACCACTCCCAGTGGGACGCGTATTTTGTTTATTCGCAAACCATTCGGTCGAACAGTCGAGTCGATCACCGAACCGATTGGATCTTGCAGCATGGCGACTTCTTCCAGTCCTGTGGCAATCGATTCAATTCGATCAGACGTTAGCCGAAGGCGGTCAACTTGTGCGTCTGTAAGACCGTAACCGGGAGCCGCTTCCAGATCGACTTTATTCGCCTCTTCTAAAGCAGCGGTCTCGGAGCGAATCAGCTCTGCCGATCGGCGTAGCCATGCGTTTTTGACTTCGCCTGATAAGATGGCCAACTCGGCTGATGCTCTTTTCGCACGCTCGGCAACTTGGGTGCAATACTCAGCAATTGCCTCCGGCGATTGGAGTTGGGCATCCAGCGTGGCGGTTGAGTTGACGGATGATCCTGCGGTCATGGGTAGCTTGCTAGCAAAGGTTCGGGAAAGGTAACCAATCGAGTATCCCAGCCAGAACAGCTCGGGTCAACGGCGATGGCTCCTATGTGGGCAAGCTAGCAGCCAGAAATGGCGTTATTCAACGCATGCTCGCATCACAGAGAGTGATTCTGCTACCGGGCCAACGTCGTGGACTCGCAAAATAGAGACCCCTTTTGTAGCCAGCAATAAAGACGATGCTACCGTCGCTAAGGTTCGGTCGGCATTCATGTCCCCGATTAACTCACCCAAAAAACGCTTGCGTGAGTGACCAACGAGCAAAGGGGAGTTCAATCGATGCAAGCTATCAACGTTACGGATTAGTTGAAGGTTGTGATCGGTCGTTTTTCCAAACCCGATACCAGGATCAAGGCAAATTTTCTCCGCGGCAATGCCTTGCTTGATGAGACTGTCACGTCGCGATTCCAGATATTGATAAACCTCTAGGACAACATCCTCATAGTATGGGTCGTTTTGCATAGTCTTCGGCGTGCCTTGACTATGCATGACACAAACTGCTGAGCCG
The DNA here is from genome assembly GCA_965263145.1 of Botrimarina sp. GTDB lineage: Bacteria > Planctomycetota > Planctomycetia > Pirellulales > Lacipirellulaceae > CAYGQU01. The sequence continues at coordinate 2,241,170 of OZ253585.1, read as the reverse complement.
GTTTCGGCAGCAGTGGAAGCCATTTGCGAATCCCCCTCCAAGCCCGTCACATCGTTGATGATCTCTACACCAGCGGCTACCGCTTCACGGGCGACAACCGATTTGCTGGTATCGATTGAGAGGGGTAGCTCGGTCCGTTTGATAAGTTCTTCGATTACGGGAATTACACGGCTTAGCTCTTCTTGTTCACTCACCGGATCAGATCCAGGTCGAGTGCTTTCGCCGCCGATGTCCAGAATGGCCGCACCCTCAGCTTCCAATCGTAAAGCGTGATCAATCGCTAATTGTGGATCGAGAAACTTGCCCCCGTCTGAAAACGAGTCAGGCGTAACGTTGACGATCCCCATTAGCAGGGGAGTTTTGTTGAGTGAGAGTTTTCTTGTTCGGAGTTGCCAATCTGGGCAACGGCTGACTTGTTTAGAATCGCTCACCAAGGAGTCTCCATTGTCGCAACAATCTGTTCAGCGAGTCTTTGTATCGCCAATTGTTGTTGCGAAGCAATGGTCTGACCTGCTTCAAGGATCAAAGGAGTCGTTTGATCGACTCCGACCAGGTCACCCGTAAAGCCCGCTGGTAGGTCAAACGTTTGTGGTGGTGCCATTGGCAAGTGTCTTCGATTTTGCCAAGAAACCTGGGCACGCAGGCGGTTTTCAAAGACGCGCGGGTTGTCGAATTCATCTTCAGCCAAAGCAGTTCGGCTGTCTCCGAGTAGGCGAATATCCAAGATGCTGTCAGCATTCGGCGAAGCGACCACCTTGTAAGGCGTCTTTAGCTCAATCTCTTTGACAACGGCCTCGGTTAGGCGTTCTCCCAGATCACGACGAAAACTATCGGAAGAGATAATTGGTACGTAAACCGTCTGAATATCAGGCGCGTAGAGCGAACCGCTGCCGGCACGATAACCAAGGCAGCCGGTAAAGGAGCTAACAAATAGCAAACCAATCAAGGCTTGGCTAACGATTGATTTACGGATTTCCATAACAGAATGATTCCCCCAAGTATGCTTAGCGGGTGGTGGTGTCATTGCCACTCTCTTCCGCCGATTCATCCGCCAAGCGAACTTGTCCTTCATCAGGGCTTAAGCCTTCCGAATTCAAACCACCAGGAGTAATCTCTTTAACGCTATTTAAGGCTAGCGTCTTCTTATCTTCGGGGAACATCTCAACGAACCAAGCCATACGTGTGCTTGGTTCAGCTTGTTTGTCTTGCAACTCGGCAAGACGTAGACGAGCTTTTTCAGCATTTGGGGAATCAGGATAGTCGTTGATGATTTTTGACAAATAGATCGCGGCAGCACCGTAGTGTTCGGTTCCTTCGTAGTATTCAACCATACGCAGGTCACGTTCCTCGACCATTGCAGCAAGTTGAGCACGAGTATCTCCAAGCCGTGTCTTCTCTTCCTCGGACAGGCGTCCCGAGAAAGCGACACGCAATCGGTTTTCCAATTTTTTGGCTTCTTCCAGCGGCGTGCCATCGTAGTCTGCACCACGATATCGCCGGAGTTTAGTTTGCAAGCCAAGTAGGTGGGCTTCGAATTGCATTTCACTACGTGGGTATTCACGTCTTAGCAAGCCGTAATGGTAGTCGGCATCCGTGTAGTTCTCACGGCGGAAGTGAATTCCAGCAGTCGCCATGATGGCGTCATCTGCTCTTGGACCCGTTGGATCATTCAGTCGAATTGCTTCGTAGAATCGAATTGCATGGCCAATCGTATCTAAACGAGGGCGTGTACTATCTGTTAGATTGACACCCATCATGCTTCCAGCATTGCCTTCGAAATAAGACTTTTCCCAGTATTGGGCGATAGACCAAAGCCGTTCAATCGAGTCGTTGAGTCTCTGCGTACCAGGATGTTTCTCTAGCAAGGCGATGTAGGCATCTCCCGCTTCTTGGTATTTCTCATCGAAGAACAGAGCTTCGGCTTTATTGAACATGGCCTTTGCTTCAAGCCCCGATCCCGGCCAGCGTCCCGCGGCGCTTTCAAAACTTGAAACCGCCGAGCCGTAGCGACCTTCATTGAATTTTTGGATCCCCTCTTGGAGATACTGTTCAGCTTGAATCTGATTGGGGCCACCAACGATTGCTTCTCGCATACGATTGGCAGTTGTCTTGGGGTCTAAGCCAGGAATCAAACCGCCACCGGCGTCAAGCTCATTGGTTAGCTTGACACCAATCTCATCAACCGGTGCGTCGATTGGTCTCCCTTTTTTGTCGTAGAACCCTTCGAATCCTTCAACTTGATAGCCCTGTCCTGGAACAAATACAGCGCTATCTTCATAGCGATCCCACCATGCCGAGGTACCCGGTTTTTCACGTGGAGTCGTTTCATCACCAGAAAAGAGACTTCCGAATGACGGGAACTGGGCAAGGGTGGTGTTGCCATAAACTGAAAAAGTTAACACCGCCAAAAGGCAAACAGAAATGGAGTAGCGCATTTCGATATACAGTCGGTTCGGATAGGGGAAGCTTATGCCTGCGCACCAACCCTGGAGCACTTAGCGCCACGAACCGTAGAAAGGTGTTGCAACGGGGTCAACATCAGACAGCCACTCGATCAGCTGTTAGAACGCCAGCGATGCTAGCAGCGAGGGTGCTAGGCAGACTCTACAGCAGTGGTAGAAAGCCTTTCAATGAGCACTTGCTCAATTCGTCGGCCTGTTGCCTTGAGAACCGTTATTCGAACATTCTCTTCCCAAGTGATATGCTCTCCGACATTGGGAACGTATCCCAAATGTGTGAAGACAAATCCAGCAATGGTGTCAAAGTCCTGATCTTCGGGAAGCTCAATTGATAAGACTTCATTGATTTCATCAACGTGGGCTTTGCCGATTGCTTCACAGGAATCGTCGGACACCTTGCGAATCTCTTCCACAAGTTCATCGTCGTATTCGTCGACAATCTCGCCAACGATCTCTTCAAGAACATCTTCAATCGTTACGAGACCCGAAACGCCACCGTATTCATCAAGCACGATTGCAATGTGGGTGCGTTCCTGCTGAAACATAGTTAATAGATCGTCAACCGCCTTTGTTTCTGGGACGAATTTCGGTTTGCGGACCAATTCACGGATCGAAATTCGGTCAGACTCATTGGTCTTGGCAAGTTCTGGCAGTAAGTCTTTGACGTAGAGAATACCGATGAGGTCATCACGCCCGTTGTCGTAGACGGGAATCCGTGTGTGTCCAGCACGAGTGACATCAGCAAGTAGTTCGTCCCAGCTAAGATCAGCTTGCAACATGTGCATATCGGTTCGGGGGGTCATGATATGAGCGACATTGTCTTCGCTTAGTTCAATGACCCCTTCAATCATTTCACGGGCATCTTCTTCCAAAAGGCCTTCGCGATGTCCTTCGCTGACAATGCTTTTAATTTCATCTTCGATGCTTTCGTCATCCTGCATATCTGCTTCTTTGCCCGCCAGCCGATGGATGGCAGTATCAAAGAGTTTGGTGACCCAGTGCAGGGGAGCAAAGACGTTACTTAGCAGTTGCCAAAAGGGCCAAGTATGATAGAGGAAACTTTCTCCGTAGAGACGTGTTAATGACCACGAAACACCGACACGAAGCATGGCAAGCGCTAAACCTGCGATGACTCCAATACCGACGACAGGTCGCCAGTCGATTGTCGTTTCGTTTCCTAGTGACAAACCGCCAACACCACGATACGCCGCGCTAACAACGAAAAGCGAAGTTGCAAAGGCACCCATCATGTCAACGCCAAGCGAGACCCGCTCGTGACGCAGTACGATTTGGCTGAATCGACCACTGTTGCCGTTGCGCTGGCAGACTTCTTTAAGATCGGCTCGTGAGAAATCTCGCAAGGCGCGTGACCCAATTGCCGTCAAGCAGGTAAAGACAAGGGCGCCCAAGGCAGTCCACAGCAAAGGGTCGTCTATCACGAAAGTGGCTCTCCTTTGGTTGCATCCGAGGAACTGTAGATCGCCTCTTCCTCAGGCTGTTCGATTCCCCAATGCTTTAGATGACGTGTTTCCGCTTCGCGCATCGCGAGGACGTCATCATCGGCTTTATCTCGATAACCAACTAAATGAAGCGTGCCATGAATCACGTAAAGCAGAAGTTCGCTTTCAGGTTCCCAACCGTAGTCGGCAGCATTCTCAATAGCTGTATCAGCACTGACGATGACTTCTCCGTTAAGATGACCTTCGCGTTCTTCCAGGCAGAAGCTCAACACGTCAGTCGGGTAGTCATGATTTAAATGCTTCCGGTTCAGTTCGTGCATCGTAGGGTCGTCAATGACCACGAGGCTCATCTCGCCTGATTCAATTTCCGCCTCGGTGAGAATATGCAGAACGGCCGACTCGAGTCGTTGCTCGTCGATTGCTAAGCGAGATTGTTGATTGGTTACCACAACTTGTGGTAACGGTTGATGTTCGTCGTCGGTCATCGTTGAAGTTAGGCAGTCTCCTGGCCTGGATATTTCACTCTTCCATGATACACCGCTGTGAGTGATTTTACCAAACTGTCACCAATTGTGCGTACTTCCTGCAGGGTGAGTCCACTTTCGTCAAACTGGCCATCTTCCAGCCTTTTACGCATAATGTCCTCAACAAGGCTCTCAATCCTTGAAGGAGTTGGCTCGACCAAGGCCCGACTGGCGCTTTCTACTGCGTCGGCAAGCATAAGGACACCCGCTTCGCGTGACTGCGGCTTAGGGCCTGGATAGCGGAACGAAGTTTCATCAACATCGACCTCTTCGCCATCTTCATTTTTTTTCTGTTGAGCTTGGCGATAGAAGTATTCAACGAGCGTCGTCCCATGGTGTTGCAGGATGAAATCAATGATACACTCAGGCAACTTATTCTGTCTTGCCAGGTCGGCACCATCTTTCACATGAGCAATGATCACCAGCGTACTCATTGCCGGTACGAGCGAATCGTGTTGATTGCCGTTAAGGCCCTGGTTCTCAATGAAGTAGCCTGGCTTGAGCATCTTGCCAATGTCATGGAAATAGGCCCCAACACGAACCAGCAGCCCACGGGCACCGATCGAAACCGCGGCGGCTTCTGCGATTGATGCGACAGTGATCGAGTGGTTGTAGGTGCCTGGTGCTCGGCGAACAAGCTCTTGCAGCAACGGATGAGCGGGATCGCCAAGTTCAATCAGGCTCAAGTCGGTTTGGATGTGGAACAGCTTTTCTACAATAGGTAGGCAGAGCGTCATCAACGAAGCAGCGACGACTGGCCAAAGTCCAATGACGAGAGAGATCTGAAGAATCAGCAGGAATGGCTTTCCTTCGACTAAACCTAGCGCTAGAGTCGTTCCAATTGCGATCAATCCTGAAGCGAAGCCGACAAGCAAAAGTTTGCTCCGATGTCGAACCGAGTCAAGCATCGCCACGGAGCATGCCATCGGGGCCACCAACACCATCGTATCGGCGAGTGATAGCCTTAATGCCATTGCGGAGATCAACGTAACCGAACCGGTGATCAACATTGCGGTCGTGTGTCGATAAGCAATCGCAAGCGTCATTGCCAACAAAAGCAACGGGACAAGCTCGGTTCGCCATGATTGGCCATGGGTAAGTAAGATACCAGCCAGTACCAAAGCACAGAGGGTTAGCAAAACGGTATAGCGTTGCAACTCATCAAGAATTTGCGGGTCACTACGCATCAAGCCAACGCCACAGAGGGCAATTAGCCCCAGGTAGCACCAGAGTACCGATGCGCCACGAATAAACTTGTCTGCAACGGTTCGATCTTTCAGACGTTGGTTATAACCAAGCTCTAGTAGTTCAAGCTCTGATTCACCAATCGGCTCACCCGCTTTGGCTAGCAGCTCGCCACGTTCGTAGGTTCGAAAGACTTTCTCGACCTCCGCTGCCAATTCTTCTTTCTGTTCGCGGGTAGCTTCGGGATTGAGCTTCAGCGTAACAGGAAGTTCCGATTGAACCCGAGCAAAGACGTGCTGAGCGACACCCAAGTTGCCAAGATTAGAAATCAGCGAAGCTTTTAGATCCCCTTGGACATTATCGAGCAAGGCATCTCTCACGGCGACAACAGTCTCAAAACCTTGGTTGCCTGCCAATTGAACTTGAATCCGTTCCAGGTTGGCATCGATTGGTTGGGTAGCAAGAATGCCTTGACGTTCGAGTGGTTCAAAGACGGTATCCAGGTCACGGTCAAAGTCACGTTGTTCTTCCTCGCCAGATAGCGACTCCTTGAATCGCATAAACTGCGCACTGAGTTCATCTTCCGTTGGAGCAGGGGTATTCTCGGCACGTTCAGGTAGATAGAGCTGCCAAAGCGATTGATCGACTGCTTCGTAGGTCTCCGAAGCGACCAGTTGGCTTACTTCGTTCTTGACTTGCGACTTTAGCTGGGCCAATGGGATCGGATCATTGTCGTAGACCGCCTCGGCATAGCGACGCGCCTGCTCTTTTTTCTCGGCGGTTGCTCGCTCATCAAATTGTTTGAATTCGACGGCAGCGACAATATCCCGTGTGGGAATCTTTTTCAGATAGTAGTCACGCGGTGGCGACCAGCCACGTGTCATCACAAGCATCAGTAAGGCAAGCACTAATGCCAAAGCGAGCCGAAGCATCGCCGCACCACTGCGCATACGTTCAATCAGCGACGAAAACCGCCCTGGGGGGAGTTCGACTGAAGCAACTCGTTGGCTGCGCGTTCGGGTTTGTTGTTGATTGGATGCCATGGTTTAGGTAAAGCTCATCGCATTACCGTTTCCCCTTCTCGTAGGCATCAACGATCTGGTTAACCAGCCGGTGCCTAACAATGTCTTTCTTATTGAGTCGTACGCAAGAGATGCCTTCAATGCCTTCGAGGCGTTGCAGGGCGTCTGTCAAACCGCTGCGTGTTCCAATGGGTAGGTCGACTTGGGTTGCGTCGCCAGTCACAACAACTTTGGAGTTTGATCCCATGCGGGTCAAAAACATCTTCATCTGCGCGACAGTGGTGTTCTGAGCTTCGTCCATGATGATGTAAGCATTGTTGAGCGTCCGACCACGCATGTAAGCCAGCGGGGCGACTTCGACAATGTCATCAGCCGTGTATCGTTTCAGCTGGTCGTAGTCCATCATCTCGCCCAAAGCATCAAGTAGCGGACGAAGGTATGGATTGATCTTTGCCTGCAAGTCACCAGGAAGAAATCCAAGGCTCTCACCCGCTTCCACTGCAGGCCGCACGAGTACGATCTTGCGGATCTCTTTGTCTTTCAATGCCTCGACCGCTGCGGCGACTGCTAGGTAGGTCTTTCCAGTACCGGCAGGGCCGACACAAAAAACCATATCGTGCGAACGGATTGCTTCGAGGTACTCTGCCTGGCCTTCGGTCCGAGGACGGATCTTAATATTGGAATGCTGAACTTCAACCGCTTGTGATTCGCTGCCAGCACGTGGCTTACCACCAACAACCTCGGTTAGGATGGCATCCACTTCGTCTGAAAGTAGATTGCCTTCACGGCCAATGGTTGCACGGAAACGTTCGAAGATGGCAGTCGCCTGTAAGACGGCCTGCTCATCACCCGTCAAATGGATGCGGCCATCGCGAGTCGAGATCTTGGCGGGAACCAAATCACGCACACGCTTAAGGTGCTCATCGCCGACGCCAAACAGCAATACGGTCTCTTCAGGTCCGCCAAGCGGAATCGTTGCTTCAATCATTCAGTCAGGCGTAGGCACACTGGCCGTTGCACAAAGGATGGGAATTGCTGCGTCAGATACCAGCCAACTCAGCATGATTAAATATACCTAACTCGTAGGGGTGCGAACTAGTGTCAGAGTGCGCATGAGACCCAACCCTAGAATTGACATAAGGTTATATCGATTGGTTCGGTTAGAAGACCACACCGATAGGGGGATTTAAGGCCCTACACAGCGCAAAAGCCACAAGAGATAAGCTGCCGGAGCGGCAAAAAGAATGGAGTCTAGCACATCAAGTACCCCTCCAAAGCCTGGCATCCAGCTACTTGAATTCTTAAGTTGTGCATCTCTTTTAAGTAACGAGACAGCTAGATCTCCAATGACTCCAAAGATGCCCACCACCCAAGCGTAGGCAAGACATCCAATTAGCCAGACGGGCAAACTTCGCTCGGACGTGCACCCATAAGCACCGGCGAGGGGGCCCAGTGTGACCATGGTTGCTGCCGTCGAAGTAATGAATCCACCGAGCAATCCTTCCCACGTTTTACCGGGACTAAGAATCGGTGCGAGTTTGGTTTTTCCAAAGAGGCGACCAAACGCATAGGCTCCTATGTCGTTGGTTTTTACCACCACCATCATCGAGAGCAAGGCGACAAGTCCCCAGCGACCATCGGTTCCCCACGGTCCACCCGCGAGCATCCGAAGTTGGATAACGAATCCCATGAGACCACCAGCGTAAGCAATGCCAAAGATTGCGAGAGCCAATCGATGGGTTGCTGATCCTGATCCTCGAAAACGGAGCATCTCAAAAATGAAGGCGAGCGAAGATCCGACAGCCAGGCCAATCGCTACCCAGCCGACACGTCCAACGACTGCCGGAATGGAACCTTCCCCGGGTAGTCCGGCCCAAAGCATAGGCACTGCGCTAAAGCAAGTGGCAATCATCGTACCTGTGACGACAACATAGCGTGACGGTGCAGCCGTGTTTTGGTCGTGCTCGAATAGACGAACTAACTCGCCTCCAGCAAGAAAGGCTCCTACAAGAGCAAGGGGCAACATAATCAAACCGGGACTCGTATGTCCTGCAATGCTGGAAGCACTATCAAACCAGACGAGCGCACCAAGAATGGCTACCAAAAGCACTCCAAGAATGATCCGCCAATGAAGCAAAGTTATTACCCAGTCGATATAGGAATCGGATTCGATTCGAAAAAGAATCTTAGCTATTGTTTTAACAAGTCAAACAGAAAGAAGCACCCTGTTTTAAGTGAGTTATGGCTGAAGCACTCGGTTAGGTGATCTTCAATCCACCAAAACGCCGCTCCCGGGAAGCGTATTGCAGGATCGCTTCGTGGAGCGTTGACTCATCAAAGTCGGGCCAAGGGGTGTCGGTAATCCAGATCTCGGAGTAACTAATTTGCCAGAGAAGGTAGTTGCTGATCCGCATTTCGCCAGCCGTACGGATGAGAAGATCTGGATCTGCAATTCCTGCCGTATAAAGGTGATCCGCGATATCGGACTCTTTGATCTCGTCTGGTTGCAGTTCACCCGCTTTGACCTTCTCAGCCAGGATACGAACCGCATCGGTTATCTCTCCACGACTTCCGTAATTGATGGCAAGGTTAAGTTGTAAGCCATCGTTGTCGGCACTCATTGCCATGGTCGTATCGAGTTCCGCAAGAACTTCATCGGGGATACCTTCACGGCGACCGATCATGTTGACTCGGACTTTGTCCTCCATCACGATAGGTCGTTCTTCGATCAAATACTGTTTTAACAACAGCATCAAGAAGTCAAGCTCTTCAGCGGGGCGTTTCCAGTTTTCACTTGAGAGGCAATAGAGCGTTAGCTGGCGTACTGGTTCCAGTCGAGCACATTCTCGCGTGATGGCTCGGACAACACGGCCTCCTTTGTTGTGACCTGCTGCACGAGCTAAGCCTTGCTTCTCAGCCCATCGTCCATTGCCATCCATAATGATGGCAATATGTGCCGGCCATTGATCTGGCGTTAGCTCGTTTAACGAGTCGGCGATTGACATGACTTAAATTCGCAAAAGGTTTAGGGCTGAAGTCGGATCAAGGAAGAAGTTGATCCAGATCTTGAGCAAGCATGGTTTGGTCACGGCCGGGGCCAACCGAAACGATCGAGACAGGCAAGCCAACCAACTCGCTAACGCGATTAAGGTAGGCTTTGGCATTCTCAGGTAGTTCATCAATTGATCGGCAACCAGTAATATCTTCTGACCAACCAGGAAGCGTCTCGTAAATTGGTTTCACTCGGCGGAGATCGTCCACGTGGCTTGGGAATGCACGTGTAGTTTCACCATCCAGTTCGTAGGCGGTACAGATGCTGATTTCATCGACGCCGCTAAGCACATCAAGGAGCATGATAGCAATCGTATCAACGCCGCCGAGTCGGGCGGTGTAACGAACAGCAACCGCATCAAGCCAGCCACAACGACGTGGTCGACGGGTAACGGTACCGTATTCGTTCCCTTGATCGCGAAGCTGTTGGCCCGCTTCGTTGTCTTGCTCGGTTGGGAACGGTCCGCCGCCAACACGAGTCGAGTAAGCCTTAACGACACCGATCGTGTGGTTGATGTACTTTGCAGGTAGGCCCGATCCGCTCGTAATACCAACACCGCTCGAGTTACTGCTGGTAACGAAAGGGTAGGTTCCATGGTCAACGTCTAGCAACGCACCTTGAGCACCTTCGAAGAGAATCTTCTTGCCCTCTTCCGCTCCGGTGAGAAGCATATCGTTTGTATCGCAGACGTGAGCTTTCAACTGCTCGGCATAGCCACGGTACTGCTCGTAGATTGCTTGAGCGTCAAGTTCTTCAACGTCAGCACCATCAGCCATGGCGCGAAGGACGGGCATCTTGGCAGCAACAATGTGCTTGATTCGATCAAGCAGGTCGTCGCGATAGAGATCACCCATGCGAATAGCATGTGAACGAGCCACTTTGTCTCGATAGCAGGGGCCGATGCCACGCTGCGTGGTGCCGATGTTTTCGCCATCGGTTGTGTTCTTATCTAAAGCGCGATCCTCGGCAAAGTGCCAAGGGAGAATCACATGAGCACGGTCGCTGATTTTTAGGTTCTGTTCAAGACCCTCGACCCCGCGTTCTTTTAGTTCGGCGAGCTCTTCAATTGCTTTAGCCGGATTAATAACTACGCCGCCTGAGATGACGCTGGTGACGCCTTCGGTTAGAACACCACTGGGGAGCAGAGAGAGTTTGTAGACTTCCTCTCCGACTACAACGGTGTGACCAGCGTTCGCACCGCCCTGGTAGCGGACAACAAAATCGTGGCGAGGAGTAAGCAGGTCGACGAGCTTTCCTTTGGCTTCGTCACCCCATTGCAAGCCGATAATACAAACGCCAGGCACGGATAGTCTCTCACAGAATCGGGTCAACTTAGCAGCGACTTTTGTTGAGTGGCTACTGTTTGACCGGGGAAAACGGGCAAAACCAGCCCGGCAGTCTAGGAAGAGAGGCCACTAGTGGTCAAGCCACTAGCGGCCTCTTGCTTGTCGATTCTTCGAGGTTTACCGAATTATTGAGCGAGGTGAAGCTCAAATGGGGTGAGCATCACGACTGGCTCGCGGCCGAACATCTTTCGCATCAATGCTAGGCGTTGCGTTGCTTCGAGTAATTCGGGCGAGGCACCACCAAGCGACAGCGCTTGTTGGACCTGCATCCGAACCTCTTTTTGCTCTTCATTCTTTCCAAAGAGCGATTCGAAGAAATCTTCCTGTTTGGGGTAAGTGACAATCTTTACCGATTCATCCGAATCAATGTCAGCCATCTTCTTGGCTTCAGCAACCGCATCACGCAAGTCGCCAAGCTTATCGATGAGGCGAAGCTCTTCGGCCTGACGACCGGTGTAGACTCGCCCGCCGCCGAGTTCTTTAATCCGATCTTGGGTAAGGCCTCGACCCTCGGCTGCCTTGGCCGTGAATTGGTCGTAGGTGTCTTCCATCATGTCAACGAGAGCTTTTCGTTCGCTGTCGGTGAATTTTTGGTAGGGGCTAAACAGTCCACTGTTCTCGCCACGGCTAATCAAGTCGTGCGTCACGCCTAGCTTCTTCATCATGCGGCCGACAGCCATCTTGCCGCCGACCACACCAATGGAACCTGTGACGGTGGTTGGCTCGGCAAAGACTTTGTCGGCCCCCATGGAAATGTAGTAGCCGCCGCTGGCTGCGACGTCGCTCATACTTGCGATCACTGGCTTTTCGATCTGTTGGATCTTGCTCCAGATGATGTCACTTGCAACGGCTGATCCACCGGGGCTGTTTACACGCAATACGATAGCCGCAACGTTTTCATCCTCATTCGCTTCATGCAATGCTTTCACGATGGTCGTCGAACCCATGGTGCTGCTATTGCCAAAGAGATCGGATTCGCTTTCGCCAGTCATGATTGGGCCAACAGCATATACCACGGCGATCTTCTTTCCGCGAGAGCTGGATTTGTCACCACCGCCGGCCATCATGCCAAGCAGTTTAAAGAAACCAGCAGGTCCGCTGAAGTCAGTATCAACTTTCTTCTTGCCATAGTTTTTAACGAAGGTAACTTTCTCAGCCTTTTGATGCTCTTTAAGCATTCCACGGATTTCACCTTCGTAAGCAAGGTGATCAATCAGGCCAATTTTCTTTGCCTCGGTTGCAGTCATCAGGCCTTGATCGATTGCATCAACAACCGCTTGGCGAGACATGGGCCGTTCCATGGCAATGGTGTCGATCATCTGATCGAACATATCATCCACCAAAGATGTAATGTTCTTTTTGACAGGCTTACTCCAAGCCTTGCGGGTGTAAGGCTCGGCGGCCCCTTTTGCGTCACCGACGTGGACGAAGTCCGCTTCAACGCCAACCTTAGCCAAAAGACCTTTATAGAAGAGTGGCTCGGCTCGAATACCCGGGATGTGTAAGAAGCCCGATTCAGGCATGATGATTTCGTCACATGCAGAGGCAATCAAATAGGAGCCACCCGTAGCAACTTCCATATCTGCAACGACATGCTTACCGGCAGCACGAATACGGCCAATGGCTTGGCGAATTTCATGACGCTGTCCGCCACCGAGAGCGACTTCACGTAGGTGTAAAACAACACCGCGTAGTGAATCATCGTTTGCCACTTTATCGAGGCGAACGATCAACTTTCGTAGATCTGTTGAAAGATCGCTAAACGGTCCCGAGCCGCCCGGCGATTCAGGGATAGCCCCACTTAGAGTGAATGAAGCGTAGCGAGCGGTCTTTGACTCTTGTGCTTTCTTCTCAGCTGCTTTGCGAGCTGCTCGTTCCTTGGCTCGAAGAGCACGCTCTTTGGCGGCTTTGGCTCGGGCTTCTTTGACACGCTCGGCGGCACTTTTTTTCGTAGCTTCGGGTTTCTTATCTTCCTTTTTCTTTTCCGATTTCTTTATCGACTTTGCCTTCTCTGTTTTTTTAGATTTCGATTTTTCGGATTTGTCGCTTTCAGGATTTTCGACAACGAGGACTTCTTTCGCTTCTTGTGCCGTCACAGGTACTGGCGTTGCAATCAAGCATGCGAGAAGTAGGAGGAGTCCTTTGAATCGGTGAGTAATCATGTTTCTCTTATCTCCAAGAAAAGATGCCCTGTCCCAGGCGTAATTTAGGCTCAAAGCCAGTTATTTGTGTTCAGGGGGTATTGATAGCTAGCTTTCGCGGCAAGTTCCCCGATCTTGCCTTCTTTTCGCAATCCTACTGCGCAAAGAGCCTGTTTGCACGTCTCAGCCCCCACTTTTTGGGCATGGATAGTGACATTCTGGAACTGCTCTAGGTCTGCTTGAGCGCTTTTGCTAATTTCCCGCCCGGTTCGCGAGTGGCGAAACTTGAAGAATTCCAAGCCGAGAGGCCATAAAATGTCAAATTCCTTGATCCGTTACGCTTTTACTGCCGTTTTGGTTGCTAGCTGCACCGTCAGCACCGCCCAGTTTTGGAATCCCTTCGGATCCAAGAAAGAAGAGGCTAAGCCAAGCAGACAGCCGGTTCAGCAAGCGACGTTTGAGGCTCCGATCGAGAACCAGACATTCAGTCTGAGTCAAACCTCGGGACCATGGCTCATTATGGCGACCACCTTCTCTGGTGAAGGGGCCGAACAACAGGCGACGCGTCTTTGTTCTGAATTGACTAATCAACATGGCATGAAATGCTACGTTCATAAAATGACGTTTGAGTTCGCTAAAGAAGGCGAACAACTTGGACGCGGTGTCGACAAATATGGCGATCCAATCAAGATGCGTTATCGGGGTGGTTCCCAGCGTGATGAGTGGGCCGTACTGGTCGGCGACTTTACGCATGTCGAAGATTCGCTGGCTGAAAAGCACTTGGCTCAGATAAAATCGATCAAGCCTAGTTCTCTCAACCTCGGAAACGACGGTGAGACTTCTCAAAACTACGCTCACATTCGTTTGACCCAAACCGCATTGCTAGAAAAGCTTGGCCGAAAGCCAGCTGCCGACGGGCCGATGCGAACGGCATTCATGACTCGCAACCCCTTGTTGCCTTCTGAGTACTTTGTCCCCAAAGGAGTCGATAAGTTTGTCGAGAAGATGAACAAAGGACTGAAATATAGTCTCCTCAAAGCAGATGGACGCTATACCGTGAAGGTTGCTACCTTCAAAGGTCGAGGCGTCTTGCAAGGTGCGACAAATGCCAAATCCACCTCGGCCAAACGAAAGAAAGCAGATGTCGACCCACTAGCAAAGGCGGCAGCTGATGCCCACCTGCTTTGCGAAGCGATGCGTCGTCAAGGTTGGGAAGCTTATGAATTTCATGATCGCGAAGAGAGCTACGTGACCGTTGGATCTTATCAAAGTGTCACGAAAGATGGCTCTATCGTACCGCTTGCTGAAGTCACCTCGCTTGGGCAACTGAAGACCGATGTCTTAAAAACTGTTCAGACGTTTGGTGCTCAATACAATACGCCACAAGTCCCCGTGGATGAGCGTAATTCAGCGAAGACCGCGAATGCCAACACGGTGAATGAAGCGAAAGAAACCTTCAATCAGCTCTTCACAAGCGAAGTTGGTCAGACCGCTGGTGGCTACAATCCAAAGTATGCTCAGGTATTTGTTGAGAAAAAGGATGGACTTTCGATTTATCGCCCAATTACTTTCGACATTCGTCCTGAGTTGATCGAAGCTCCTAGGAAGACAGTCAGCAGTGGTTTCTCTTGGCGTCGTTAAATTCGCCTTGTTGACTGCTTCCCTCGGCGTGATCGCTCGTTAAGCTATTGGCATGTCCACTGCCACGCTTGTTATCGGATCACGTAATCAGAAGAAACGGGATGAGCTCGTGCACCTTGTCGAGCCATTCGGGATCACCGTAAAAACCCTCGCCGACTTTCCTGATCTCACGCATGAAGTCGATGAAGATGGTGATACGTTTGAGCATAACGCTCGTAAGAAGGCGACCGAATACGCCAAAGCGGTTGGCCATTGGGTCTTAGCCGACGACAGTGGCATCTGCATTGATGCTCTCGATGGCGCGCCAGGTGTGTATTCGGCTCACTACGCTGGTGAGCATGGTGAGGACGAAGCCAACAACACCTTAGTTCTAAAAAATCTTGAAGGGCTACCACCCGAGAAGCGATCCGCACACTATGTCGCGATGCTTGTTCTTTCCGATCCCAGCGGCGTAGTTCAGGCACAAACTCGAGGCGAATGTCATGGACGAATCACGACCGAGCGTCGCGGGACAGGTGGTTTCGGATACGACCCACTCTTTGAGCTGCGTGAGTATCACCGCACCTTCGGTGAGATGGGGCCAGCTATCAAGCGTACAATCAGCCATCGAAGCCGTGCGATGCGAAAGATGCTGCCCCAATTAGCACGGCTCATTCAGACTTCTGGTCAATAACTTCGATTAAGGTCTGGATCGTATTGATATTGATTGAGGCAATCTCACTCGGTGGTTCGGTATAACCACCCGCCATAACGACAACCAGCGGTAGTTGCCGTTTGATGGCAGCATTGAAAACCAATCGATCCCGCTCAATTAGTCCTTGCGAAGTTAGCTTTAGCTTGCCAAGACGATCCTTCTCAAAAGGATCAGCCCCGGCCAGATAGAAGGCCACCTCAGCACAGTCCCAAGGAAGCTGGCTTTCAAGAGCTTGGTTCAGCATATCCAAGTAAACCGTATCACCGGTGGCTTCGGGCAGCTCGATATCGAGATCGCCCGACTGTTTCTTGAACGGAAAATTCCTATCGCAATGCATTGAGAAGGTGAAGGCCGAATCGTCATCTTCAAAGATCGCTGCCGTACCGTTTCCTTGATGTACATCTAAGTCGAGTACAATTGCACGTTGTGCTTTGTTTTGATTTTGTAGTAATCGGATGGCAACAGCGACATCGTTAAAGACGCAGAAGCCTTGACCATGATCAGCAAAGGCGTGATGCGTACCGCCGGCTAGATGGACCCCTACACTATTTGCCAAGGCAGAGGTTGCCGCGCAACAAGTTCCACCTGTGGAACGTCGAGAACGTTCGACCATTTCAAGCGACCAAGGGAATCCAATGCGACGTTCTTCTACCTTGTCGAGGGTTCCTTGCGTGATCTTTTGAAGGTATTCGATCGAGTGGACACGTAGTAGATCTTCGTCGGTAACGGCGGTGGCTTCTTTTAGATTGAGCCTATGAGCAAAGCTTGACGCAAGTAGCCCTTCTCGCAAGAGTCGATACTTGTCCATCGGGAATCGGTGTCCGTCTGGCAACGGAAGCCTGAACGTATCGCTATAGAAAATATCGATTGCTCTGCTTCCATGCACGTTATCGATCCTTCATGCGTGGGTCAAACGCATCTCGTAAACCATCGCCAAGGAAGTTCAATGCAAAGAGGGTGATTCCAATTGCCATGCTAGGGAACAGGATCAACCACCAATAGACCTTCACAGGCGTGATTACCTTGATCCCTTCATTCGCGAGCAATCCCCAAGAGACGTCCGGCGGTTCGACACCCATGCCGAGGAACGAAAGGAAGGCTTCAAACAGAACAACGCGTGGAATCGTTAGCGTTAAGTAAACGATCACCACACTAAACAAGTTCGGAACGATATGGCGGAAGATGATCGACGCTTGCGACACGCCAATCGATTGTGCTGCTTCAACAAACTGTTCATTCCGAAGACTGATCACCTGGCCGCGAACCACACGGGCCATTGTTAACCAATAGATTGCTCCTACGACCAGATAAAAGATCGTTATTCGGTCCACTCCGTAAGCGGCAAGTGTCTCCGTGTGCTCATTCAGAACGGTGATAATGAAGATCACTAAGAAAATAAACGGAACGCTGTAAAGTACATCAACGATACGCATCATTAAGTTATCGATCCAGCCGCCGAAATATCCAGAGACAGCTCCATAGGTAACACCAATCGTTAGTGAAACCAGCGTGGCGACAATGCCGACGATTAACGAGACACGGGCTCCCCAAAAGATACGGCTAAGAATATCCCGGCCAAGTTTGTCTCGTCCGCATATTGAGACCAGCGATTTATTCCCAAACAGGGTATGCCTAATGCGTACCATGGTGCGAGCCAAAGGATCAAGCTTCGGATAACCTGCATCCGCATAAGGGCGTTGGACGAGCATCTCGACTGCTGCACGAGCTTGTGAGACGCGTCGTTCTTGGGCCTCTACTAGCTTTTCGTGCTTCTCTAGCTGGCTGTCTCCTTCCGGCTTTTCTTTCGTGAGTGCCAAGTAAGCTTGGCGTTCTTCTTTCAGCTTGGCGTTTGCTTCAGGTAGTTGCTCTAAAAGAGGCGCAATTGCTTCTGGATCGAATCGGAAAGTTTCTTCAAACATACCTCCCAGCGTAGGAGGTTCGAAAGCTTTCTTCGTTTGATCTTGGTCAGGCGGCTGAAGTGGGAAGATTGGCGTTAAGAATGCACCTAGGAACACAGCAATCAGAATCCAAAGTGAAGCCATCGCAGGGCGGCTTCTTTTCAGGCGTCTCCAGGCATCTTGCGTAAGTGAAGTGCCTGCTTGCAGTTCTTTATTGTTTGCGTTGCTGCTCATTGGTTACTCCCACTCCACACGAGGATCAAGAACTCCATAGAGCAGGTCGACAATCAGATTCATGCTGTAGAGTAGGGTGGTATAAAGAACCACGAGGCCCCAGGCGACGGTGAAATCACGGTCGAGTGCTGCCTGCACAAAGTGCCAGCCGAGACCGGGGATACCGAAGATCCGTTCTACTACCGGCGATCCAGTAAGGACACCCGCCACGGCAGGCCCAAGGAATGACACCACCGGCAGCAGTGCCGTTGGCAACGCATGACGCAAGACAACGAGCGTAGGGCCAACCCCTTTTGCTCGAGCAGTACGGATATGATCTTGCGAAAGAACATCAAGCATCCCAGTACGTGCGATCCGTGCCACATAGGCTGCGTAGGGAGCCCCCAAGCAAACAGCGGGCAGGATGAGTTGCTGAACCGAACCCCAGCCACCTGCTGGTAGAAGAGGTATCCAGAAAACAAAAATCAAGATGGCAAACCCAGCAACCACAAAGTTGGGCAGCGCAATGCCGATGGTTGCAATGGTCATCAACCCAAAGTCAGTCCAAGAACCACGCATGACAGCAGAGAAGATACCCGCAGAGAGTCCGACAACAAACGCGATACCAAGAGCCAATAGCCCCATCGCTGCGGAGACGGGTAGGCCTTCGGAAATCAGACGATTGATCGTGTAATCTTTTTTCATCGATCGACCAAAATTCCCCGAAGCCATTCGCCCTAGGTGATAGGTGTACTGGGTCCAAAGTGGTTCGTTGAGCTTGTACTCACGTTCGAACGATTCTTTGATCTCTTCAGGCAGAGCACGCTCCGCATCGAACGGGCCACCAGGGATCGCCTTCGTTAAAAAGAACGAAACGGTGAAGACAACCCATATTGTGAGAACCATCCAAACAAGGCGGCGCAGAATAAACGAAGTCATTCGGTTGCCTCCTTGCCTGTGGTTTCGGCGGTGACTTCTCGCGTGATGGGGACCATAAAGTCGCTTGGACCCTGATGATTGCGATCAATCTTCATGTATTGAAGCGGATGAGTGTCTTGCAGGTTGTTCCAAAAACCTTGGATGTGGTTGCGAACCAAGTTGCGCGAGACATAGTTGTAGATTGGCATAATCGGCAATTCTTCCATGAGAATCGCCTCAGCTTCGTTCAGCATCTTGAGGCGTTTCGCGGCATCGGTCTCAAGGCGGGATTCTTCAATCAGCTTGTCGTACTGTTCGTTACTCCAGCCTGTCTTGTTGTTCTCACCGTTCGTTACGAACATATCCAGGAAGGTATTCGGATCTAGGTAATCACCAATCCAGGCTCGACGAATCGCATCAAATTTTAAGGTGCGTTGGCTTGATAGATAAGTTCCCCACTCTTCGTTGCGAGTTGAGACGTTAATACCCAAGTTGCGTTGCCACTGTTTCCGTAACAGTTCAGCTATGGTTTGGTGTTGCTCTTGGTAGTTGTAGAGCAAGCTGATCTTTGGAAAGCCAACCCCATCGGGGTAACCTGCTTCGGCGAGCAGCTCTTTGGCTCTTGCAACGTCCTCTTCAAAACAGCTCGCATTCGTGTATCCAGGAAGCCCGGGAGGAACGAATGAACGCGTGGTAACTTCGCCAGCCCCAGCTACGTCAACAATTTGCTGGCGATCAATTGCCATTACAAGTGCTTGACGCACTCGAACATCATCCAAGGGAGGACGCGTGACGTTGAATGCATAGAAGTACGTTCCGAACTGTGGCTGCGGGTTGAAATCGTCACGAGGTTCATCAAGTTTCAGCAGCTCTTTTGAAATTAGTGGGTCATTCTGTGGTTGCCAATCAATCTGCCCGGTCTCGTACATATTGAACGCCGTGGTTAGCGATTCGATCATCAATGCATCGATCGTTTCAATCTCAACATTCTCGGCATCCCAGTAGTCAGGATTTTTGACGATTCGGATCCGGTCCCGAATACGGCGGAATTGCAGTTTGTAGGCTCCATTCGTGACAATGCGACCAGTCTTCGCCCAGTCCGACTTACCGTAGGTTTCAACACAAGTTCGGTTGACTGGTGAGAGAGGATAGAAACCGAGCAACTGAAGCCAGTACGGTGTTGGTGCTTCAAGATCCATGACCACGGTCATAGCATCAGGAGCACGGATTCCAACTTCGCGGAAGTCGAGCGTCAGTTGCTTGCAGGCCGTTGCATTATCGAAATCTTCTTCTTTCGAGTGGATACGGAAGCATATCTCTTTACCCTCAATCTCAACAACGAAGGTGCGGAGCTTCGTGAAGTCATCGTCATCAGCGAGTTCTTCTTCCGTTGCATCCGGATCAGGTTCAATGGCAATTAGTTTTCCTCGTAGGGTTTTCCCAGGTGCAAAGGGTAACGAGCCCTCAACACGTTCGAAGAGTTCAACTTCCACGGGATCGCCAACTTCAACGCCACGAGAGGCACGGCTAAACTTGCGAGCGTTTTTCAGATACCAAGCTTGGTAGGCATATTCGGCCGTCGTGCTTGGTGAGAGGAATCTTTGCATTGAGTAAACAAAGTCGTCCGCAGTGACCGGGTCACCGTTTGACCATTTGCAACCTTCTCTCAGATGAAAGGTGTAGGTTTTGCCATCTTCAGATATCTCCCAGCTCTTCGCCATGCCGGGTTGCGGTTCGCGATAGCGAGGTCCCAAGCGGACCAACCCCTCGTAGAGGGACATGATAATCCGACCTTCTGGCTGACCTGTAACCACGGCTGGGTCAAGTGACTTGATGTCAGTGCTATTGTTGAAAGTAAAGTCAGCGGGGGGAAGTTGCCCCTGCGAGACGATCCACCCAATGAGCAGAAGTCCTAGGGCGAGGAAGGCCAGTCCTAGAGTTAAACGATTAAACATGCAGCCTAGCTTAGGCATGGCTTGACCGAATCGCCAAGATGTTCTTCGGCGAAGCTTGCAGATTTGTCCCGATTTTTTTGATTCTCAAAATATCCATTTGGCTTTGGTTCTCGACACTCGGTCACGAATCGTTCAAGCTGTTCTGCATGTCTTTTGAACACGTTCGGCATCGACCCCCACGAGAATTGGCGCAACCTCGCGAAATGCTTGTTGTCTGCGCACCGCTTCGTAGCCGTGTGAATCTTTCTCGCATCGCGCGTGCAGCAGGCTGTTGTGGGATAACCCAAATCATTGCCACAGGTAGGCCGATGAAGCTTGATCCCGAGATCGCTCGCGACGCGGCCGAGACGATTGATTTGCAACAACGCCGGTCGATCGTGCCGGTCTTAAAGCAACTACGTACGAATGGATATCGCTTAGTCGGTTTGGAGCAGACCACCGACTCACAAGACATGCACCACTACGGTTTTCAACGGAAAACCGCTTTGGTTGTCGGTAACGAACGAACTGGCCTAACGGATGAGATTCTTCAGGAGCTGCACGATACGGTCGAGATTCCGGTCTGGGGGTTGCCGTTTAGTTACAACGCGGCGACAGCAACTTGCATGGCACTATATGAATATTGCCGGCAGTATCCTGACGGATAGTTATTCAGAAGCTACGATTCGCCCATCAGCAACTACGCCCGCTTTGGCTGTAACAAACGAGCCAACATGTTCTTGCGTGGCAGTGACTTCTACCGGGGCGTAACGACATGAGGTACCAACGTAGCGATCCGTGGTGTTTGCAATTGGCGTTTCGACCATTACTTGTAACTGTCGGCCAAGCAAAGACTCAAAGTAAGCATCTCGCAGTTCCGCTTCGACTTCCTCGAGTCGGTGAACTCGCTCTTGTTTGAGTTTCTTTGGGATTTGGTCGTCCATGTCAAACGCCGGCGTACCGCGTCGAGCGCTGAACGGGAAAATGTGGATCTTTGAGAATCCCGCATCGCGGCAGGTGGCTACGGTCTCTTGGAATTCTTGTTCCGTTTCGCCTGGGAAACCAACAATCACATCGGTGGTGATGGCAGGTTGATCGAGTCTTTCGCGAAGTAGATTGCAGCGGTCAACGAAACGACGACTTCCCCAGCGGCGGCGCATGCGGCGCAATACGCTGTCTGATCCTGATTGCATGGAGATATGCAAGTGAGGCGCAATCCGCTCAGGATGATCGACCATAACGTCAATCAATTCGCGGGTTACTTCAGTCGCTTCGATGCTTGAAAGACGAACGCGGAAATCGGTCGGGCCGCCGGGAATCTCGGCAAGTCGTCTGGTTAAGTGAGAAAGGCGAATCCACGATTCTTTATCTGTAGGGCGTTGTCGATTCCAGTCAACGCCGTAGTGACCCAGGTGGATGCCAGTTAGAACGACTTCACGGTAGCCGTTGTCAACTAAACCACGCACTTCGTCGACGACTTCTTCCAAAGGGCGGCTGGCAAGGTTGGGCCGAACGTGTGGGATGACGCAGAAGCTGCACCGCAGCGTGCAGCCATCCTGGACCTTCACATAGGCTCGACTTCGTTTACCAAGGCCCGAAAGTCCGGTGGGGACGTCCGTCACGCCAAATCGGCCAAGCAAATCGGGGAGTTCTCGTTTGTCGGTCAGCACTTCGGTTACGCCGGGCAGGGCGGCAACTTCTTCTGGTGCCCGTGTGGCGTAACACCCCATCACAACGATCTTTGCAGCCGGGTTATTGCGAGCCATTCGGCGGACGACCTGTCGGCTTTTGGCATCTCCCTCGGCAGTGACCGTACAGGTGTTAACAACACAGAGGTCAGCCTCTTCCCCTTTCTCGGCTTCTTCGTAGCCAATCGTGGCGAGGCCTTCGCGCAGAAACTCCGTTTCGTACTGATTCACCTTGCAGCCGAGGGTGTGGGTACGGAGTTTCATAGAAAATGCATGCAAATACGGGGCAGATAGGCCAGTTCGTGGCCGGAAGTGGTGGTTTGATCAAGCCATGGAAAGTATATTCGCAGGACTATGACCGTTCCATTGGGTAAATAGACAGAATCATTACTTGGTGAAACGGTGCAAGCGGAGGCCTTGTGATAAGAAACCAGGGCCAATACCACCATAAAACCGAGAGCTAACGCTTACGATGAGCAGCCTTGACCAATATCTCGAAGCGGAAGCACCCCGATTCGAACAACAGCTTTTCGAGCTTTTGTCGATTCCGAGCGTCAGCGCCGATTCGGCTTTTCATGGTGATATCCTCAAAGCAGCTGACTGGATTGAGGCGAAACTCAAATCAAGCGGAATGGAAGTCGAGCGTTTACAAACGCCCGGCAATCCGATTCTGTATGCTGAAACGCCAGCCGTCGAAGGCGCACCGGTTGCCTTAGTTTATGGCCACTACGATGTTCAACCACCCGATCCTTTGGACGAATGGATCACGCCACCATTTGAGCCAACCGTACGTGACGGAAATGTCTATGCTCGTGGGGCGACCGACGACAAAGGGCAAATGCTAACGCATGTCTTAGCGGTTGCCTCTTTGCTTGAGCAAGGCAAACCACTGCCGATGCAAGTGAAGTTTCTCATCGAAGGTGAGGAAGAGGTCGGTAGCGAATATCTTGAAATGGTTGTCGACCGTGAGAAAGAACGTCTAGCTTGCGATTGTGTTGTCGTTAGCGACAGCTCGCAATTCGCACCTGGTGTACCCGCGGTAACGTATGGACTGCGTGGGATTGCCTACTACGAGATTTTCCTTCAGGGACCAAAGCAAGACCTACATTCTGGGACCTTTGGTGGTGGCGTTACCAATCCGGCGAATGTACTTGGCAAGATGGTCGCCTCGCTAACTGATGCCGACGGCAAAATTCAACTGCCTGGGTTCTATGACTCGGTGATAGAGCTTGCTGATCGAGAGCGTGAAGAGTTTGCCGGTTTGCCGTTTGATGAAGAACGATTCAAAGAACAGCTTGAGGTCAAAGGCCTGTCAGGCGAAGCAGGCTATTCAACGCTTGAACGCCGTTGGGCACGACCAACCTGTGACGTCAACGGTCTTTGGAGTGGCTACCAAGGCGAAGGAGCAAAGACGGTCTTGCCAGCAAAGGCAGGTGCGAAAGTCAGTTTCCGATTGGTGCCGAATCAAACTCCTGAGGAAGTGACCGCCGGTTTAAAGGCACTGCTAGAACCGATGGTTCCGCCTGGTATCGAACTAGAAATCATCGAGCACCATGGCGCCCCCGGCGTGGTATTTTCCCTAGAAAGCCCGTTCATGGAGGCAGCATCTGCAGCCATAGAACACGGGTTTGGTAATCGTCCCGTCTTTATCCGTGAAGGTGGTTCGATTCCCGTCGTAAATACCTTTGCCCAGGTACTCGATTGCGACGTGCTTTTGCTAGGATGGGGCCTTGATGATGACAACACGCATAGCCCTAACGAAAAATTTAGTCTGACTGATTTCCACCGCGGAATTAAGTCGAGTGCCAAACTTTGGCAAACCTTGGCAGAAATAAAAGTCGACTAACCATCTACTACTCTGATTTATTTACCCCGTCACCTTAACCAACAGATACAAGATGCTCGACAAACGCTTCATTCTTGATAACGTCGAACTCGTTCAAAAGAATTGTGAAGTCCGTGGCGTAAAGGCCGACGTGGCGCGCTTTGCCGAACTAGAAGTCAAGCGACGCGAAATTCAGTCGGAAGTCGAGGAGCTGAATCGCAAAGCGAACGAAGTCAGCAAATCGATTGGTAAGGCGAAAGACGAAGCGGAGCGCGAGCAACGCAAGACCGAGGGGCGTGAACTCCGCGAAGCGAAGGATGCAAAATCAGCCGAGCTTGAGAAGATTAGTATTGAGGCGGATGTCATACTTCGTTCGATGCCAAACATGACTCACCCCGAATCACCAATCGGAGACGAGTCAGCTAGCCGAGAAATTCGCCTTGGCGAAAGTGAAGTTCATTCGTTTGGTTTTCCGGTTCTAGATCATGTTGATCTTGCCGACCAACATGATCTAGTTGACTTTGAAGGTGGATCACGAGTTTCAGGTCATGGGTTCTATTTCCTGAAGAACGAAGCAGTTTTGCTTGAGTTGGCTTTACAGCAATACACAGTGAATCTTTTGATGAAAGAAGGATTCACGCCAATGACGACACCCGACGTCGCACGCGGCGACATCTTGCAGGGTGTCGGTTTCATTCCTCGTGGCCCTGAGACGCAGATCTATAGCGTTGAGAATCATGACCTCAACTTAGTGGCAACCTCAGAGATCACACTTGGTGGCTTGTATGCTGGACAAGTGCTTCAAGAAGAAGACTTGCCCCTAAAGCTTTGTGGCATCAGTCATTGCTTCCGCACCGAGGCGGGCGCTGCTGGGCGAGCTAGTCGCGGTCTTTATCGGGTGCACCAGTTCACTAAGGTCGAAATGTTTGCCTTCACAACGCCTGATCAAAGTGAAGACATGCTCAATATGTTCTGTGACTTAGAATGCGAGATCTTCAACGGACTCGGAATTCCTTACCGAGTAATCGACATCGCCACGGGGGATTTGGGTGGACCAGCTTATCGCAAGTTTGACCTCGAAGCTTGGATGCCCGGTCGAGGCCAGGCTGGCGAATTTGGTGAAGTCACCAGTACGAGTAACTGCACCGATTACCAAGCTCGCCGCTTGAACATTCGGTACAAAAAGAAGGGCGAGAAGGGAACCAATTTTGTCCACACACTCAATGGAACAGCCGTTGCTTGCAGTCGTGCACTGATTGCCGTGCTGGAGAACTGCCAACAACCCGACGGTTCAATCATCGTGCCTGAGGTCTTACAGCCCTATGTCGGTAAAGATCGCATCGGTGTGCCAGAAGAAGTAGAAGCGGCAGCCGAGTAAGCCTTGCAAAGCCGAACGCACTAAACACTACAGCGATATTCTTCGAGCTGCTTCTTAGTTTGCCGGCAGGCATCAGAAAGCAGCTCGATTTTTTCTTGCAAAATTGAAGGCTCAGGATTTTCAACTCGACAAAGGCTTTCGACGACAGCAGCCGTCGTGGAAACCTCGCTGAAGCCAAATCCTCCTCCACTCCCTTTCAACTGGTGTGCAAGGGAGGTAACGGTTGTCCAATCTGATAGACTCGCCGCTTGGCGAATCTCTTCTATACGTTCCGGCAGAACGTCAACGAACTCACCCACAAGATCAAGAAAAACTTGGTCCGCCCATAGATCTTCAGGGTTCATACGAATTCTCATTCTTCGATTTAGTGTTTACAAGGCTAACGATGAAGAGATATAGCATTCAGATTCTTGCATTTGCCAGCTTAGACGGATGCTTGTGGAGATCACGCCATGCAAGTATGAATTTATCGATAAGAACGGTTCTACCAATGGTTCAAATACTACCTCTAATTTTAGGGGGTATTCACAATTTGGACCCTTTTGTCTCTGTTACAACGCTTTGTGTCCCATACTTGTCGTATGCGTGTTCGCGCATCAACTTAGTTTGGTGTGCGAATCGATCCGCCTAATGCAGAAAGTAATGATATGTTGCCAAACCGAAAAACTGTCTTGCATATTGATGACGATCCGATGTTCACGCGTCAGATCGCTGCCGTTTTGAATAAAGCAGGCTATGAATCGGAGATGCTTCACGATCCGACCCAAGCCGTAGAAGTCCAACGCTTGGGAATGCATCGCATTGTTTTGCTAGACATTCACATGCCTCGACGGTCAGGATTGCAAGTCTTAGCGGAACTAAAGAAGCATGATGCAGGAATCCAAATCATCATGCTTACGGGATTAGTAAGTGAAAAAACCATTTTTGAAACAATGCGTCTGGGAGCACAGCGTTGTTTCTTTAAACCGACAGACAATTTTCAACCCTTGATTGATGCTGTTAATGAGGCTTGGGGTATCAGTGAAGATTGGTGGCGCACCATGCATGATTTGACAAAGCGACGAAAAGAGAGCGAAGAGGAAGCCTTACTCCGGTAGACCGATTCCATACATCAGCAGAGATCAAGGAAAGCCAAGCATTCGCTTGGCTTTTTTTATGTCTTCGCTGGGTGTCCGATGCTGAAATAATCGTTTTCACAATCATGATGCGAACAGTCGTTACAGCTGATCATCGCATTAGAGAAACTTGGTAAAGAATTCCAACTACACCCCAGTTGCAGGTCTGGGTCGTCGATACGGATGACTGAGATTCTTCCTATGGAATCTCTCCGTTCAGGACCGGCACTCATCATTAGAGAGCCAGCCGCCCATTTTTTTGGGCAGCGGATAAGTGAAAGCGAGCATATACCCCCTCCCCACGTTTTTATTAGGAGTAAAGAGATGAACCTGCGTATTGCTGCATCGACCCTTTGTTTGGGCGTTGTCATTGTCCTAGGTAGCGTTTCGGACGCTAATGCTTTTGGTTTCGGCCTTCTTTGCGGTGGTAACGACTGCTGTGATTCTTGCTGCGAACCAACTTGCGGTTGCGAGCCAAGCTGCTGTGTTGAAGAACCAAGCTGCTGCTGCGAAGAACCAGCTTGCTGCGATCCTTGCTGTGATCGTGGTTGCCGTATCCTTGATCGCGTTCGTGGTCTTTTCAACCGAAACAACTGCTGTGATTCTTGCTGCGAGCCAACTTGCGGTTGCGAAGAGCCAAGCTGCTGCGTTGCTGAACCAACTTGCGGTTGCGAGCCAAGCTGCTGTGTTGAAGAACCAAGCTGCTGCTGCGAAGAACCAGCTTGCTGCGATCCTTGCGGTGGACGTCGTTGCCGTATCCTAGATTGCCTACGTGGCATCTTCGATCGTAACGACTGCTGCGACTGCTGCGAGCCAACTTGCGGTTGCGAAGAGCCAAGCTGCTGCGTTGCTGAGCCAAGCTGCGGTTGCTAAGCAGACGCTACTTTTAAGTAGCAGCTGAAAAGCACAATAACACCATCATGGGCATTCTTGCCGGTGATGGTGTTTTTTATTGGCTTAACTCTCAGAAGAATCAGCCGAAGCCGATTCAATTTTTTCGGCTTCTTCCCGAGCCGCCTCTTCGGCATCATGCTCGGCAATATCTTCTAGCTCCGCTGCCCACTTTTTGGTCTGACGCTTGTAGATGAAAAAGATTCCAACGGCAGCAAACGCCAAGATAACTAAAACGGTAAGAAACTCTTCCGATTTGTGGATTAGCTTTTCGATGCTAGGCCCAAAGGTATAGCCCAGTCCGAACACAATGCCAACGACCAAGGTTGCGCTGATCATATCCCAAAGCAAAAATCTTAGGTAAGGAACCTTTGCCGATCCGGCAGCATAGTAAACAGGTCCACGCACTCCAATCAAAAAGCGGGTTAGCAGCAAGACCTTAAAGCCATGACGTTGGACAGCATGCTCTAACTTACCTTCTTTCTCGGCATCAATGAATCGAGCGATTGATGGATGTCTGGTAAGCCATGCGTGGCCAAAATGGCGCCCAATGGCATACATGATCGAGTCACCGAGCAGGGCTCCTAAAAGGCAAGCGCCAAAAGCTAGCGTGGGGTGCTCCAGAGTTCCGTTAGCGCTAAGTACACCAGCCAGGACCAGTGGTGCTTCCTCGGGAATGGGAATGCCACAACCGCAAAGGGTTAGGAAGATAACAAATCCTAAGTAGCTCAGACGTTCTGTCAGAAATTCAAGCACGCTTGGTCGCCAATATCTCTATTCCCAGGCATGATACTCATAATTCGAGTTTTGCTGGGACACTTAAGTCGGGTTTACCCATAAGGGGAATTGGGCAATTGTAGCCGACCGGGCAGGAAAGATGTACCTCACCTATGGGGTAATTAACTGCTTAATCGAACGATGCTAGCCAAACGCTGCCTGGGTGACTTCTATCCTCTGTGAGAAAAATCGCTCTAACCTCGGGATGGGATTGGCAATAGCTCTTCGTAGCCTCCTGACCCATGATGTAGAAAGCAGTCGATAGGGCGTCCGCCTTAGCCGCCGATAGCGGAGAGGATCCAGAAACGATGGCGGTTGCCATCAAAACTCCCTCAGTGGGCCAACCTGTACGGGGATCGATCAAATGCCCAAGTCGTCTCTCGTTATGCCAAAAACCTTGGGTGGCATTTCCCGAGCTACTAAGCGACTCATCCTTGAGATTAATTTGAGTCAGGAGTTCCTTAGGGTCGTACGGATTGCGAATCCCAATCGGCCAACCCTCACTATTCGATAGAGGATTCTTCCCTCGTGCAATTAACGAACTACGTCCCCCCTGAATCAGAAAGCTGTTTATCTCCGATTCAGTGAGTACCTCACAAGCTTTATCTAAGGCGTATCCTTTGCCAAGGCTGTTGAAATTGATTTCGATGGCCGAGTTCAAGAATTCAATTGTCTTCTTGGCTGGATCAAACTCAACCTGTTTCCAACCAACCGAAGCGAGGTATGACTCAATATCAACCTGGTCAGGTAAAACTGGATCTCGGCGATCGAACCCCCAGAGACGTGACAACGGTCCTGACGTTACGTCAAACGCCCCGCTGCTTTCACTCCATAATTGGCCTGCTAATTCAAAAAGTTCTACTAGGTCATTGGGGATGCTAGCTGTGCCTTTTGAAGCGATCTTATTGATCTCAATCAGGTCGCTCTTCTCTCGGTAGATAGTTAGACGATCTTCTACCGCTTCGATTTTGTCCAACGCCCGAATCGCGGCATCAACACTGTCGGCTCCTGCCTCGGATTCAAGGCGTACTTCAAACTGGCACGCCATGGCACGTCGACTGATGACCATCAGTGGTTTGGCTCTTTTGCGAGTCGTTTGCTGATGGTTGGGAAG
Source organism: Botrimarina sp. (assembly GCA_965263145.1). Taxonomy (GTDB): domain Bacteria; phylum Planctomycetota; class Planctomycetia; order Pirellulales; family Lacipirellulaceae; genus CAYGQU01. The sequence goes on along the minus strand of OZ253585.1, from coordinate 2,211,895 downwards.
CAACTCCTCGATTTTTGTCGTGATTAGATCTGCAGCTGAAGCAAGAGCCGCCTTGCCGGAAAGGAAATCACGACGAGTCGGAAGATGTTTGTTCATCACCTTATCATAGGCAAAAATACCTACGAAAAAGCAAATCGAAAGGAGTTTTGTTTTTAGGGGGGAGCCTACCTAACGATTAGTGGGTAAAACTTTGGCATCCCACCCCCTGGGAGTGAGTGTCTATTCCTTTCCTTTTTCCCTTCTGTGACCATCCTCTATGAATGATCCAATCATCAGCGTCTCAGGCCTTCGTGGCGTGATTGGCCAATCGCTTACTCCCGATTTAGCAGCCCGTTACGTGGCGACATTCGCCAGTTCATTACCTCATGGCAAGATTTTGGTGACGCGAGATGGCCGAGCTACTGGGGGGATGATTGCCCAAGCCGTTTGTTCTGCCATCATGGCGGCGGGCAAGGATGCTGTGGATGCGGGCGTCGCTTCGACGCCAACCGCTGGCGTTTTGGTTCAGCAACATGGGTGTGTCGGTGGGGTACAAATTTCTGCTAGTCATAACCCTCCTGAATACAACGGCTTAAAGCTGTTTGGTTCCGATGGACGGATCTTACCAGCCGGAATCGGCCAAGTAGTCAAGGATCGCTATCTCGATGGCAAGCTTGGGTATGTTGAACACAACAAAGTTGGTCAATACGAATTCTTGGAAGAGACCATCCAAGAACATTTGAATCGTGTCGCAGCGATTGTGGATGTCGAACGCATTCGTAGTCGTGGATTCCGTGTGATCCTTGACTCCAATCATGGAAGCGGATCGGTTCTCGGTGAAGCATTACTAGAATTCTTGGGCTGCGCTGCGGTGGTGCTTGGCAACACGCCTGACGGACAGTTTGCCCATCCGCCGGAGCCAACCGAAGCGAACCTATCCGAGGTAGCAAGCAAAATCCCTGAAGCCAAAGCAGATGTCTGCTTTTGTCAGGACCCGGATGCAGATCGTTTGGCAATCATCGATGCGACAGGCCGATACTTGGGTGAAGAGCTTACGCTCGCCCTTTGTGTTGATCATCAGTTGCGTCAATCACCCGGCCCGATTGTTAGCAACTGCTCTAGTAGTCAAGTGACCGAAGACTTGGCAAACCAATATGACGTTCCTTTTAGTCGCTCGGCTGTTGGTGAAGCCAACGTCGTTGACGAAATGTTGGCTAGCGATGCCTTGCTTGGTGGTGAAGGTGCCGGCGGTGTGATTCATCCGAAGGTCGGTTTAGTGAGAGATAGCTTTGTCGGCATGGCCATGGTACTTGACGCGATGGCTGCCCGAGAATTATCGATTGCTGAGCTTGCTGACGAACTTCCACAATACTGCATCCACAAAACGAAGGTCACCATCGACGGCGACAAGATTGCCGAGGTGTTTGATGCACTCGAAAAGCATTTTGATAACGCAGCTACCGACCGGATGGACGGTTTGCGTCTTGATTGGAAGTCAGAGCGTAAGTGGTTGCTTATCAGAGCCAGCAACACAGAGCCTATTGTTCGCTTGATCGCAGAAGCAAGAACAATCGAAGAAGCGGAAGCGATCTGTACTGAAGCAGCAAACGTGATTAGTCAGCAATGAATGAAGACTAATTAATTAGCTTTGCCAGCTCATCTCTTCCTAGCTAAGAAATCTATTTCTGAATCCAGCGCAATTAAATTGAATTGCCTCTTGCTGAGATTGGAGCACCTCCCGTGCCATCGATGAGGAGTCAAAGGTTGTGAGCGAGTACAAGAAAGTATTGACATTCCAATAAAAAATACTTAGGATGAATTACCCATTTTTGGTATAGACATTGCGGTCTAGACCAGAAATGAACCACTTTTCATGGCCTTCATCCTCTTTTCTTTTCTCGGGCCGCTTCATTGGAGTAATTTAAAATGCACTTCGGACGCTCATCAGCGCGCAAACTAAGTAATGCGCGAAGGACAATCTTATCTAACGCAGAACGCTTAGAAGATCGCACAATGCTTGCTGGCGATTTACTTTGGTCTGACTTGAGGATGGACGATGGTTTAGCTCCAGATGCTACTGATGTTGTAGTAATTGAAGATGATACTCGTGTGATTCTTGATCAGAACGCTGAGGTTAAAGGCTTAATTATTCGAGATGGAACCTTCACGGTTCAAGACGGTAGCGATTTATCGTTCACAACCGACTATGCCTTGGTGATGGCTGGATCATCATTCGAAGTTGGTTCCGAAGCGAATCCTCATGATTCGAACTTCACTCTTACGCTCACTGGAGATGATCCAAATTTCGATCTGAACTTGGCTGACCATACTAATGGTCAAGTTCAGATGGTGGTACAGAATAACAATGCCTATTTAATGGCCATGGGAGCAAATGCGCAGATCGAACTGCATGCAGCTGATGCTTCTAAAATGAGTTGGACACAGATTAACGCAACTGCCAGTCCAGGTGATACCACTCTTACTCTTGCAGAAGCTCCTGGCTGGGAGATCGGTGATCGAATTGGGCTTGCTTCAACTGACTTTGATGCGACGCAATCAGAAGAATTCACGATTACAGATATATCACCTGACGGAAGGACACTCACGCTTGATTCGCCCGTCCAATACATGCACTACGGTGAAGTAGATGTACGAAGCAATGGTAAATCGGGAGCCGATGCTCGAACTTGGGATATCGATATGCGTGCGGAGGTAGCGTTACTTACCCGCAACGTTACGATTCAAGGCGATGAGGATAGCTACACTGACGGCTTCGGTGGTCATACGATGGTGATGAATGGCGGGGTCATGCATGTTGATGGGGTCGCTTTTGAAAGCATGGGACAAGAGGGACGTCTTGGCCGCTATGCTACACACTGGCACTTACTCGGGGATGTAAGTGGTCAGTATGTAAAAAACTCTTCATTCAACACGATTCACCATAATGGTATCCAAATTCATGGATCAAGCTCAGCACTGGTTCTTAATAATGCCGTATGGGGTCCTAAAGAGTCAGGAGTCTTCTTTGAAGATGGAAATGAAACAGGAAACCGTATTGAAGGTAATCTCTCGGTTAAGTTGGATAATTTCAGCAATGCTGAAACGGAAGAGGGGGCTAACTACTGGATAGAACATCCGGACAACGAATTTGTTGGTAATCACGCGGTTGGTGGGGCAACTGGATTCTTTTTCCGCCACGAGTTCGGCCCTGGTAAATTTCAATCAGGCCCGACTCTTTTTGATGGAAATGTTGCTCATGGAAATAAATGGGGGCTGTATATCAAGAATATGAATGGCAATGCCATTACAGATCCTGATTACACAGTAAACGATTTTACCGCTTATAAAACCGTCAAGGGAGTTTTTGCTCGTACCCAAGGTGGGACGTTTAATGACCTCAAAGTGGCAGATACTTTTGAGGGCGTCTACTTAAGGTTGAACCAGAATGTCTACCATAGCGTTTTTGTTGGTCGTTCTGACAATGTCGGTACACCCGTTACGCCAGAAGAAATTGCTCAAGGTCGTACCTTGGCTGATAATCGCCCCGGGTTTTATGGGGTGAGTAACTATGACGGTCCTTTCACTTTAGATAATGTTCACTTCGATGAATATTATTATGGTGACGGTACAAAACGCTTTGAAGACGCTGCCCTCGGATCTCACTCAGGTGTTGATAAGACATTTAACAATGTTGTAAATCGATTATCGTTCGGTGCGAATGTTGAGGATGAGAACAAGGTATGGATGACAACAGGTCAGCTTGATGGAGCCTGGTCTGCAACGGGTGTCTATGATTTAGACGGATCGCTAACGGGAACTCCGAATACCACCGTGTCAGCGGATATTTATAATGAAGGCGGATCCGATATCACTGGCGGTATAAATGGTGTCGAGAAGCCCGAATGGCGATCAATCATATCGCCTGGAGAAACGTTTGCTAGGTTTGAAATTAGAGCTGATGGCCCATTTGAGATGACTCGTTCAGACGGCGAGGTCTATAGACGATCGTATGGACAAAAGCAATTTATGATGTTGCTTGATGAGTCAGTCTCTCATGACATTTTGCTTAGGAATGATCCTGTTCAACAGGTCCGGTTTGAATTTACCGAAATGAAGATGGGTGACAGCTTGACCTACAAGTTTAGCACCGCCCATACCATGGCAGATGTGCGTGTCCTTGATCCGGCCAGTAATCAGGAAACAAAAGCCGCCGAAGTTAGGACGTTTGAAGAATTGGAAAACGCGACCACTACGGCCTTCTGGCGAGATCAGGATGGGATTCATATTCGCGTTGTAGCTGAACAAACCGGTGCACCGCACTATGTGCAGCCAGGTATTACTCCCTATGGCCAAGGAGTTACCCTTGGTGGCGTATTCTTTATCGTAGATACTGAAAATTTAGTTGATCCAAGTGAGATTGTTTATACTGAATTTCCACAAGAGCAAGAAGTTGGTTTTTCTGGTACAGCTACCGGGGTAACTGGAAATTGGAAAACCATTAACTTGCCTAGAACGTTTACGAACCCGATTGTCGTAGCAGGTGGATCTTCGACCAATGGAAGCCATCATGGAGAAATTCGAGTTCGTAATGTTGGTCCTGATAGCTTCCAAATCCGATTCGAAGAATGGGATTATTTGGACGGCGGCCATGCTGCGGAGAATGTCGGCTACCTTGTTGTTGAACAGGGAACACATACCCTGACCGATGGCACACAGCTTGTTGCTGGTAAGACCAATCTGCAGAATGAATCATTTACTACGGTCACGTATGGTTCATCTTTTAGCTCAACGCCCTTGGTCTTTGGGCAAGTCATGACGACCAACGATTCGGCAGCTGTTGTCGAACGAATTCAGAATGTTAACAGCAATACTTTCCAAATACAGCTTCAAGAAGAAGAAGCTGCTGATGGAATACATGCCACCGAAGAGGTTGGATATATTGCCATTGATCAAGGTGCTGCTACATCAGGAGAGATTAGCCTAAATGCAGTTCGTACGGCGAACGTAGTTACTGATGGTAATAGAACAATTGATTTTGGTGATATTGGAGGTAGTGCATCACCAGTAATTCTTACCGATGCTCAAACTCGAGATGGTGCAGACGTTGGGTTGATCCGCCATCGCTCGTCAACATCTACATCCGTGACCGTATTCTTTGAGGAAGAGAAATCGAGGGATAGCGAGTTAGCACATACCACTGAAGTTGCTGGGGTACTTGCATTGGAGCCTGGTATCCTCTTGGCTGCTCAAGCATTGACGGCTAGTTCCATTGGGGTGGGAGCGACATCAACGCTTGATCAGTCAGATGTTGATGGCTTAGTGGATGATGCCATCGGGTACTGGAGTTATCTTGGTTACGATACCAGGATTTTAGCTAACGTAAACTTTGTCGTGGCTGATTTGAAAGGCGCAACAATTGGTTTGCAAACAGCCAATACGATTTATCTCGATGTCGATGCTGCTGGCCATGGATGGTATGTAGACAATGATACCTCAACAACTGAGCAGTTTGATGGCATGGATTTATATACCGCTATAGCACACGAATTAGGACATGTGCTTGGTTTAGCAGATCTATATGATTCGGACGATTCCGATGACGCAATGTATGCCTTCTTAGCGGAAGGAGAGCGTCGGGCAACATTGGAAGATAGTTTAGAGGAGGCATTTCAGGGAATGTAGTATCTACCATCAATAAGTGTATGTGAGGTACAAGTACTTATCTTCTCAACACGAGGTATCAAATGTCCGCCGTAGCGAGCGAGCATTGGTAGAAACTCCCAGCAATTAACGACCTGCCTGTCTGCTCTCCTATAGCGAGATCAGACAGGCTTTTTTTGTTGGAGCAGGTTATTCGCCTCATACTTAGATGCTCGGTATAATTACAGAAGTTCATCTTACTCTTCTCTCCTTTTCTATTTAATGAGGTGAATCAATGGGTGATCAAATCGGAACCGAGTCTCAGGCACCGAAGATCCGCGTTGGCTTTCTAGCGACAATTGCCCTGGTATTACTGCTGTCAGCAGGGGCGATCGCATGGAATTACCAACTCTTGCCGGGGCAGCAACCGAGTCCAAGAGCCAATGCGATTATGGTAATCGCACCCTACGTGCATGATGGGACGTGGGTCTTCGACGACGAAAGTGTCGGGCTCGTCAAAGAACCTTTTGTGGCTGGTGTCCCGGAGATGATTGACATCTTGGTTAAAGACATCCCCGATGCCAATCAAGGGTTTCGTCTGCTGTTCAGCGCTAACCCATTCCCTGAGTATCAAAAGAAGCTAACTTGGCTACGTGGCGACACGACCGGCAACTTTTACAAACTGGACGATCCCCCCATGGAAGGCTGGATCTGCCCTGCAATGTTCAAGTACTACTCCGATGCCCCAAAGAATCTCTACGTCAAAGCAGAACCGATGAAACGAAGTTGACCTATCGATCAAAGAAAGTAGCCCGGGAGGGACTCGAACCCCCGACCAAGGGATTATGAGTCCCCTGCTCTAACCGACTGAGCTACCGGGCCAGTCGTTTGCGAACTGTATAGCGTCGCTTTGACAATCGCTCTCGTCAAGCGGGGCGAGCGAAAGCTTGCCTGAACCCCTTGGTAATGGGTAACGATTATTCACCCAGTGTTACTTCAATCGACAGAGGACGGTGATCACTGGTTCGCTGGTTATCTGGGAAATCTCCCTCACGAACGACAATATGACAATCTGCGGATAGCGGAGTTGACGCGCTTCGATAGGCTGCGAAATCGAGCGTCGAGCCTGGGTAGTTGTCCTTGCCGTCGCCGTCGCGATCATCCCAATTGGTGTCGATCCACTCGGTCGGTTCAGCAAGTTGCCAAAGGTCGTCACGGAAGAAATTCTCCCAAGCACGATTGCCACGCTTGGTAGGAATATCAAAGTCAAAGTTGCAATCACCTGCTAGAAAAACTGGTTCTGTTTGATCGGCAACCCATTCACGCAAACCGTTAGCTTGCTCTTGTCGGAACTTGGCGTTACCTCTTGCTAAGTGAACGGTTAGTACTTTGAATCGAATGCCCGACTTCGTTTCCAGTTCAACAGCCAGTGGCGAACGCATTCGCCAATTATTCAGTTGATAATCACCGTGGCTCATCAACTCAGTAAATCCACGCACTTTGAATCTTGCTTGATTGACAATAATGCCTAGCTTGTGAGGACCACCGAACGAACTGACGAAGAATTTGTACTCATTGCCAAGCGTTTCACGGATTTTTGCTGCATAGCGGTTTATACTTCGACTGCTGACTTCTTGCAGCAAGTAAATATCAGAGCGGGGCAATTCAACCAACTGCTCGGCGATGATATCAGCATCCGATCCCTCGACCTCGACGTTCCAGCTGATGACATTGAACTTTTCAGCCGCGAAAGAATTCGTCGCAATCAAAAGATAAAGAGATGCAATTAGCCAAGCGAAACGAAACATGGTGTGCCTAAATTGGTTTTCTACATGAGATGCAAATTCTAGGTACGCTCAGCTCTGGCTGAGGCGTCTAGGCATCATAGGCAGAATTGAGCTTCAAAAGAAGAATCCAGCTCAGCGAATTTGAGAAATTGCAATGGCTAAGCAGCAAGTCGGCGATAGTTGCGACGTACGAAGGCGGCGTAATCGGCTGGAGTGTCGATGCCTGGAGCGGCCACTTTGATTTGACCAACTCGAATATCAATTCCTGCTTCGAGGACGCGAAGTTGTTCAAGCTTCTCTGCTTGTTCGAGTGGGGATATCGGTAGCGAGCTCAGCTCAACAAGAAACTCACGGCGGTAGCCATACAGGCCAACATGGTGGTAATACAAACCTTCAGTAGCGGCGACTGCTTTATCCCGCACAAAAGGGATTGGACTGCGGCTAAAGTAAAGAGCTTTCCCCTCACGATCAAAGACAACTTTTACATTTGATGGGTCATTGATTTGTTCGGGATCCGAAATGGGGGCCGCCAAAGTAGCCATCGGGGTTTGGGGGTCGTCTCTTAGAATAGAGACTACCTGATCAATGGCAGCAGGATCGATCTCTGGTTCATCGCCTTGCAAGTTGATAAACAGATCAAACTGAGTCAACGCCTGAGCCACTTCAGCAACTCGATCCGCTCCGCTCGCATGATTGGGATCGGTCATGAGGGCCGTTCCACCAAAGCGTGAGACTTCCGCCGCGATGTCTTCATGGTCGGTGGCGATAACAACCTGTTCGGGAAGCAATGCCTTAGTGGCCGCTTCGTATGTGTGTTCGATGAGGGATCGTCCCGTTTCACGAAGCAACATCTTGCCTGGCAACCGAGTCGAAGCCATTCGGGCGGGGATTACGACACATGCCCTTGATTGTTGGCTTTCAATGTTTGCGAGTGCGGGCTGAAGCTGGTTATCCATAACGAAGGCTTCCTGTCGATTGGCACCGTTTCAGAGGGTGCTTTGGTACATTAATTCCCGTGCCGAGGCGGAATTGTTACCCTATCTTGCCAATCGAGGCCAGACTGATCGACGATTTCATGTCAAAATGTTGAAATCATTCTCTTGATGAAGGCATCTCTCTGTATAGATTAGCTGCTGTTTCCTACGATCAGGGGGCAGAATCGCTGGCTTGGGACCGTGACGTGAGTTACCTGTGCTGTGAGCCAAGCTATTTGAATTAAGAGTTTTTAGTCAAACAGATGCCTGCATTCCGTACAGTTGGAATTGGGCAGCTAAAGATAGGCGAAAGCATTTATGTGCGGCATTGTTGGTTATATTGGTTCAGAGTCGGCCGTTAACTACCTTTTGGACGGCCTTCGACGCCTTGAATACCGAGGGTATGACAGTTCGGGCGTGGTGACAGCTGAAACCAGCACAGCAGGCGGAACCGAGCTAGCAGTCACCAAGACGGCGGGCAGAATCGAACGGCTTGCTAAAGCGGTTCAAGTAGATCCTCATGTGGGGTCCTTAGGCATCGGTCATACACGATGGGCAACTCATGGGCCAGCTAATAATACGAATGCGCACCCCCACCTTGGTGGCACAGGATCGCTAGCACTTGTCCATAATGGCGTTATTGAGAACTACCAATCACTACGCACTCGCTTGTCAGATCTTGGATATGAATTTCAATCCGATACCGATTCCGAGGTCGTGGCCCATTTGATTGATCATGAGTTCCAGACACTTCAAAAAATCACCGACCTGAATGACCCTGACCCGCATAGCATTTTGGTCAACGCGTTACGAAACGCGATCAATCAGCTCCGTGGAACTTACGGCTTAGCAGTGATCTTTCGAGATTACCCTGAGGTGATTCTGGCAGCACGACTTGGTAGTCCTTTGGTGATTGGTGTAGGGGACGGCGAACACTTCATTGCTAGTGATGGTTCTCCACTGGTAGGACATACCGACCGCATTGTTTACCTTGCCGACCATGAGATAGCAGTTGTCTCGGCCAGTTCGATTCGTGTTGTTGGACGTAACGCCGACTTAGTTGATCACAGCGTCGAGCAACTTGAGATTGACTCCAGTGAAGTGGAGCTCGGCGGATTTCCCCACTACATGCTTAAGGAAATCTTTGAGCAGCCTGAGACCGTCCGGAATGCCATGCGGGGACGACTCGACCGAGATCAAGCGACTGCTATCCTGGGCGGTTTAAATCTCGAACCACGTCAGCTTCGAGAAATTGACCGAGTGATACTGACCGCTTGCGGTACCAGTTGGCACGCGGCTTTGGTCGGGGAGTACATGTTGGAAACCTTTGCACGGATTCCTGTCGAAGTGGAGTATGCAAGTGAGCTGCGGTATCGCAATCCACCGATGTCTTCCAACACGCTACTGCTGGCGATCACTCAGAGTGGCGAGACCATTGATACTTTGGCTGCGATGCGTGAAATCAAACGTAAGGGACACCACGCGCTGGCAATTTGTAATGTCGTTGGTAGTACGATAGCACGCGAATCAGATGGTGGGATTTATCTCCACGCGGGTGCCGAGATTGGAGTCGCTTCGACGAAGGCATTCACTTCCCAGTGCGTCGTGCTAGCGTTACTCTCCTTGCATTTAGGTCGCATGCGTCACCTGAGCTACGAAGCCGGTCTGCGTGTGATTGACGAACTTGAGATGCTTCCCGAGGCAGTGGAAAAAGCTTTGGAGGTAAATGACCTGACCCGTCAGATTGCTGGCAAATACTCGGGTTGTAATAACTTCCTGTACCTTGGACGTCAGTTCAACTTTCCTACCGCTTTGGAGGGGGCACTGAAACTGAAGGAAATCAGTTATATCCACGCCGAGGGATATCCGGCAGCTGAGATGAAACATGGTCCCATTGCCTTGGTAGACGAAAACACACCGAGTGTATTCATCGTTCCAAATGGACCAGTTTATGAGAAGGTAATTGCAAACATGGAAGAGATCCGTGCTCGCGGTGGCCCGGTGATTGCAATCGTCGATGAAGGGGACACCCGTGCCAGCGAGATCGCAGACGAGGTGATCCATGTGCCCGCCGTGGCCGAGCATCTGCAGCCAATTGTCACGTCGATCCCCCTCCAATTGCTGGCATACCATATTGCCGTCTTGCGTGGCTGTGATGTCGATAAGCCACGTAATTTGGCAAAGAGCGTAACGGTCGAGTAGTTTTTGATGGCGGAGAAAATGTGGACATTCCTCCGCTTATCTGTCGCAACGTTCGATTGCCGATTCCCCTAGCGACTGTTAGAATCGAATAGATCGGCCCGCGCGACATGCAAGGTTTTTCTTCCCTCTCTTAGTGACTCTTTGGGTTATGTGGCAAGGTAATCATATACCAGATGACACGACCGATAGGTGGAGTGCCCCGTTTGGTGCTTGGCTGGGGGTTCCGGTTCGCTTGCATGTATCGCTAGTCTTGATGCTCGCGGTGATTGCTTGGGGAGTTTTCCAAAGTGAGTCCTATGCACTTGGATTGGCTGCGGTCGTTTATCTGATTAGCGTAATAGGACACGAGTTGTCTCACGTGCTTGCAGCAAAGCATGTCGATGGCGAGGTGGAAGGACTCGTACTCGGACCAAGCGGCGGTGTTCGTCCGCCCTTGTTACCTGAGGATCCTGAAGCGAGACTCTTTGTCGCAATGGCAGGCCCTGTGTTCCACCTGCTCATGCTTGTTCTGGGTGCCATCTGTCTTTCGACAAACGGTGATCCATTACTGTCTACTTTATGGCCATCAGGAAACCTAAATAGCCTGACAGAAGATACTCCCGTCATTCTTTTGGCCAAGTTGATTATCTGGGTAAATGGGCCACTCTTCCTGTTCAGCATGTTGCCGACCTTTCCTTTCGATGGAGGTGAGGCATTGCGTTCATTGCTTTGGCCATGGTTTGGACGTGCAACAGCCAATCAGATTGTCTATCGATTTGCCTTCTTGATTTCAATAACGCTGCTCGTTGCTGCCTCGATGGTGGTGACACCAGTAACTCCCTGGGCATGGCCTGGAGTCGGTCTGGTTGCCTTGAGCGTCCTGGTCATGTTCGGCGCTCATCGAGATAACCAAGCACATACCGAGTCAAACTGGATCCGTGGTCCACACCGAATCGGAGATTCCGGTGAAAGATCACTCGACGAATGGAAAGACTCCGATGAACGGATGGTCTTGGTTGAGCTCAAAGCGCAAGCTAAGAAGCAAGATGCCGAGGTGTTTGAGCCCTCCGAATTGGATGAAGCAACCGAGGACCGTCAGGTGGATGACATCCTTGCAAAGCTTCACACGGAAGGGTTAGATCGTCTTTCCTATCAAGAACGCCAAATCTTGGAGCGGGCAAGCAAACGATACCGCCGACGCGACTCCAAATAAACCGTTTTTGTGAACGATTGGGCTGCTTGTTCTTAGTTCCATTGGGCTGTTTGTGACGACCAACCAAGTTTCTTGGAATAACCCTCACAGCCGTTATCTCTCGCCTGGAACTTGGGTCATATCTCTCAATCAGGCGTCTTAGTACCTACTCTTGTAGCCTAGATTTCTTAAGAGCTTTGACTGATGCAGTTTGTGTAGGCTGCTAGCCTGTGTGGCTTGTGTCTCGTTAGTGCTCTCAAGTTCCTCGAGAATGGCAGAGAAAATTGGACAAGCTAATAAATATCAACCGTGCAGATTCTGTCAAAACACCAGGTGATGCAAGCTCTGTAGAGGTCTATTCATCTAGTAATGAAACCTTGTTGTCTCGACTGGATGAAGCGTTAGGACAAACGTGTGCTGTTGTCGATCCCTCAAGCGGAACCGTTACGCGGTTATCATCGAGTTGGCCTCGCATAGACCTGTTTCGTTGGTTGCCACTGTGCCACCATGTCTCTCGGCTTCAGAAGCCAGAAGTGATCGAAGACCATGCGCCGCTAATGCTGCTTGCGATGCCTCTTGAGGTTGGTGAGTTTGAACGCCCTCGAGTTGCGATGGCCCTGGTCGTGACGGATCTCGTTCGGTCTGTTTCGAATGTCGAATCCGCTGCCAAGATTCTTGGCCTTGATCCTAAATCACTCTATTCCTGGGCATCCAAGCAACGGGTATCAACCCCGGGAACGACCTTAAAGCTTATTGAGTCCGTTTTTTCGAATCATCGACTCAACTCCAGGGTCGATAATCAGCAAGATCGAATCTCAGACATTTCATCTCGACTTATCTCGACGTTTGAAGAGTTAAATCTTCTGCATCGCCTTACCGAGCTGCTTTCACTTGATCATAGTGTCCGTGATATAAGCAAAGAAGTCATTGGTTGGCTCGCAGAGATCATTCCCGCCAAATGTCTGATTGTCAATTGGATTACTCAAGAGTCGGTTAGTAATACCCCCTCACATCGAGATCGAGTTGACGGTCGTACGATTGTAGCGGGGGTGTCGCCTATACAGATTTCCGAGATCGATACGTTTTATAAACACCTTGGTCCTGAAGCCAGCTATCGCCCCATGCTTCATGATCAAGTTTCGACCGCCTCTCCGAATTGGAGATATCCTCAGATTGAGCAAGCGATAACTGTTCCAATCCGTACCTCGGATCAGTTCTATGGCTGGATCGGAGTGCTCAACTACGAACAGAACAGCAACAACCGTGACAATGAACTTTGCAAGACGCACGCTAGTTTGATTACGAGCGTTGCTAATATCCTAAGCATTCATGCTGGCAACCGAGTGCTGTTCCATCGTAAAGAAATATTGCTCGATAGTGCAGTAAGAGCGATTACCTCAGCGATTGATGCAAAGGATTCCTATACATGCGGCCATAGTGATCGTGTCGCACGCATTGCGGTATGCTTGGCTAAGCAACTAGGGTGCACTCAAGAAGAACAGAACTCGATTTACATGGGCGGGCTGCTTCACGATGTGGGTAAGATCGGTATCGATGATACCGTCCTACGTAAACCGGGAGGGTTGACCGAAGAAGAGTTTGATCACATTAAATCCCATCCTCTGCTTGGCGCGAGAATCGTGGAAGAAGTGGAAGAGCTACAACACGTGCTTCCGATCGTTCTCTATCACCACGAAGCTTGGGATGGCAGTGGATACCCCGAGGGATTGGTTGCTGAGTCGTGCCCAATGCAAGCACGTATAATGGCAGTTGCCGATGCGATTGATGCGATGGGAAGTGATAGGCCTTATCGTCAAGGAATGCCGTTCTCAAAGATTAATGAGATTCTCAAAGATGGGTCGGGGAAACAATGGGATCCGGAAGTCGTTGCAGCCTACTTTGAAGTGAAGGATCGCATCGAAGCGATTGCAATCAGTGGCAAAAAAGATGACGACGCTGTTGAAGAGCAAGTTATTGAAAGTTAAATCATTCTTACTTTGAAGCGGTCACGATTCTCATCCTACCAAGTGGACAGTTACAGCTGTCCCTTCTGAATCAATCTTTGTCCCCTCTTGGGCCAGTTGTCTTCTGACAAAACCGAGAGCAACACTTCCTTCCGCGGTATGCGTGACCGACCGTACCTTGGCAACGACTTTGCCATCACTCGAAAGGTTTTCGCCCTCATTGAGCAAACCGCTTGGCGCTTTTAAAAGACGCAGCAACCAATTCACTTGGCCTAAAGCATCAATCCTTGCTACCGGTTCCTGTCCGAGATAGCACCCTTTGTGGAAGTTGATGGTTTGCTCAACACGGTCTACTTCCTGCGGGAGATTTTCTGAATTGATATCACGTTGATCCAACGGAACACCACGGCAGATCCTTGCTTGTTCAAAGACGGAAGGATCAATTGGGGAGAATCCCTCCTTTACTAATGTATCTTGAATGGGTTGAGGTGATTCCGTTTGAAGTAATGATACGCTAGCTTCATTGCCCATTGCGGTGATTGCGATTCTTGGAGCGTTGATAGAGGAAGAGCTTCTTGTTGTAAAGAAAATGTGCTCATTTCCAATGTTGAGCTCAACTTCTTCCCGAATCAAATAGCGATCGAGATGCGTCAGCAGATTATCTGTACCCGAAGAGGATAGGGTAATGATAAATGAAGAGTCATTCATCTTAAGCACGAAGGCATAGGCCAAGATGTGTGCTTTGACATCGGTAAAGAAGGCTTCGCATGCTTCGCCCGATTCGAGTTTGGTAAGATCGTTTGTGCAGAAGCTGTTCAAGAATTTCTCTACGTCACTACCGACGGCATGAAGCGTTGACCATGATTCTAAAACAAGAAAGCCTTTCTGAGGGATCGGATCACTCATCGTCGTCCTCCCAAGATGCGATTTCTTGCTTAACAGACGAGCGGACAAATCGATGTTGCGCTTCCTGGACAAGGATAACCGTCTCACGTCGGTCGACGAGTCGTTGCAATTCTTCAAGGTCGTGCAATGGAGCTAGTCCAAGCTCTTCAACGATTTCGTCGTTTAGTTGGCTTCGGAAGAAGATCGATCCCCGTTCGCGGGCCTGAAGAATCTGCCATGCGGCCCAGGCTTCGGAGCCCGAATCTTCACTAAGCTCATGCGCCACACGATCAAAATCATCGTTATTAAGGAGTTTGCCGAGCGATTTTCCAATCGGTTGATCAATATCCGTCCAGAGAGCGATTGCCCCTTCGTTGCCGACGAGTTCGTCAGCTACTTGCAATGCACGCGCTGCTGATTCCCAAGTTTGTTGGTCAGCGTCCGGTCCAAGCGAGACGACCACGAGATCAGCAAGTCGGTCGGAGTCAACCGCCAAGGTACCTTGGCTCTGCTCCTTAGCAGCCTGTTCAAGCTCGATTGGCTCACCAGCAAGAACGATTGGCTCTTTACCATCAAGACCTGGGATTACGCGCAACAGCAAAGGTACTCCAATCATCCAACCTGCTTCACGAGCTTCACGACGGCGTTCAGCGAGATGGTCACCACCACGAGTTCGGGCGCCAGCGATCGAACGGACTCGGGTGATCCGTTCTTGAGTTTTTGAATCACAGAAATCGGGAAACAAACCATCGTATGGGCCCGCATGTAAATAATTGGCTGGTTGCTCCGCCAGAATCGGTATCAACAAATCCGCATCATGTAGTATTCGATTGAGCATCAAAGGACGATCATGCTTCATCATGCCGGTGAAGCAGAGGCAATCATCATCGTTGGAAATATGTGATTCGAAACTGATTTGGTCTGAGAGTTGGTTGTTGTTTTGTGACCGAAATGCATCGGTATCGCTTTGTGTCGGGAATACAATACTAATCCGCTCAGCTGCGACACCATGCTCGATTAAGTACTCAACAACTCCCGTAACAAGTTGGTATGCCCAAGGGACCCCATGGCCGACCGCAATCGCTACGCGATCATCCGGCGTGATTGATCGGTTCAAAGCAGGGTATCCAACGGGCTCGTGGAGGGCTTGCTTGACGTTTGACGTTATTGAAGCATCTGCGTCACGTACGGAGGGAACCAGCCGCTCAGGGTCCCATTCGGTTGCCTGGAGTTGATTATTTGCGATGTGAAAGATTTCAGCAGCCAAGGGAGATTCTATGGGGTAATGGGTCCGAGGGGAGAACTAGTAATAAACTTATCCCATCAAGATGATTGAGGCCATTCCCTCGCCAATATCGACCATGTTTTACCAAAGGATTGGGATCCTAGTTCAGACACCCTTAATTTGGTATTCTATTGGGGCTCGGAAGGAGCCTCTGGCTGCCCTGGATGGCATCATCCCTGCCAATAGAATCCCCCCGGTTAACGAATTGGCGTTAACCCGACCTAACCAATACCAATTTAGTGAGGACCTGAGACATGTCGGTAACTGACCAAGAGATGCAAACTTGGTGTGAAATGCTGCTCAAAGGACGCGATGCTGCTCCTGAGCTTACGCTGAACGATTACTTGGCTCAGATCCCTCGCCTTGATTCGTTGGCTGACATTCCCAGTGGCACGCCTGTGCTCATTCGAGGTGACGTTGACGCCAAGCCGGGTGCTACTGTTGGTGAAGGAGACATTCGTCTTCGTTCAATGGTCGATACTCTAAAGTTCGGTCAAGAAAAAGGTTGGAAGCAAATCATCTTCGGTCACATTGGCCGTAAGCCAGAAGGTTCCCTTGAGAAAGTTGCTAGCCGTCTTGGTGAAATCCTTGGATGCGAAGTCAAGCTAATTGATGATTGGCTGGACGAATCGACCATGACCATCTTGCCAGCTGTCGCAGAAGCAATCGAAGCAGCCGACGCAGGCAGCGTTATCGTGTTGCAGAACACTCGTAAGTACGACGTTGAACGCGTTCTTTGGAAAGCAGGCGAAGCCGACCTTCCAGGTTTGGTTCCAAACCTTACGAAGCTCGCAAACGAGTTCGCTGAGAAAGTTGCAAGCGTCTACGTAAACGAAGCTCTATCCGCTGGTTCGCTAGATGCTTCAAGTACCGTTATCCCAGCAGCAATGCAGCGTGTTGCTTTGGGCAAGTATGTTGCCAGTGAATTTGATGGTCCCATGCAGCAATGCTTGAAGACCGCCCTAGTTGTCTTTAGTGGTTTGAAAATCGACAAGCTTGATGACCTTGAGGCCATGATTGCCCGTGGCACGATCAAACAAGTATTTGCTGCTGGTTCGCTAGCCATGGCATTGCGTAAAGCTATTGGCCAAATCGACGGCAACCCTGTCTGCATTGGTGCTGCTGAAGATCCAGCCCACAGCGATAAGCCTTACTTCATTCCTGATGAGCGTGTCGAGCAAGCGAAGCAGATGGTCATCGAAGGTCGTGAGAAGGGCATCACGTTTGTGGTTCCGTGCGATTCGATCATCGAAGATGGCTCCGCCAAGGAAGTGCTCGAACCATCTGACCAGCAGTTTGACATCGGTCCCAAGTCGAGCCAACTTTTCAGTGACAAGGTTACCGAGTTCTTGTCTGGCGATACCTCAGGTGCGGTTGCATTCCACAACGGCGTCTTCGGCATGTTCGAAGATGAGCGTTTTGAAGCAGGCACCAAGAATTGGGTCCCTGAGCTTAAGAAAATGAAAGATGCTGGCGTAGAAGTTTACGTCGGTGGTGGTGAAGGTGGTAAGTCACTTGACCGTTACGGCGAACCAGATTGGGTTACCCACTGCTTCACCGCAGGTGGTACCGTCCTTAACGCTCTTGGTTCCGAACCGGTTCCTTACTTGGTAGCTCTACGCTCGGCTGCAAAAGCAACCGCCACAGCTTAATCAATTGAATCGGTTTCGATTTTGAATTCAAAGAGACGGGTCCTGTTCACGGGCCCGTCTTTTTATTTGCCTCTTATCAACCAAGAAGGAATCTATCTGGGGTTCCTCAAAATTAGGGAGCGGATTATGCTGTTTTTGACAATAGCGGCTGTCTAAAATGAAGCCTCTGCAGTTACCTCTTCACGAGGAAGTTGATGGGGGAAAGCATGCTGCGTATATATTCAATGCCGTTAACTACTCTTTCATCAATATAGGCCCAAGCTATGGTTAAGCAGGGAATCTCGGTCTTTTCTCCTGAAGGTCTTTTTGCCGACCTTCGTGCTAGTGTCGTTGTCTTCCTGGTTGCTTTACCACTTTGTTTGGGAATCGCACTAGCGTCGGGGGCTCCGCTTATGTCGGGCCTCATTGCAGGCATCTTGGGTGGTATTGTAGTCGGAGCTTTGAGTGGTTCGCACACGAGTGTTAGTGGACCTGCTGCAGGTTTGACAGCGATCGTCACCGCACAGATTGCTACCCTTGAATCATTTGAAGCGTTTCTGTTAGCTGTTGTGATCGGCGGCATCCTTCAGATTGTGTTGGGCATATTAAAAGCAGGAGCACTTTCTGCTTTCTTCCCATCGAGTGTCATCCGTGGACTGCTTGCTGCGATTGGGGTGATTCTTATCTTGAAACAGATTCCTCACCTTGTAGGGCATGATAGTGACCCAGTAGGTGATGATGCTTTCAAGCAAAAAGATGGCCACAATCCCTTTAGCGAACTATGGACGGTTTTTGAAGGTGACCTCCACTACGGGGCGGCGTTGGTCGGAGTCGTTTGTTTTGCATTACTACTCATTTGGGGCCGATCCAAGTGGCTTCAAAAAACTCAAATTCCCGCCCCGCTTGCAGTAGTTGTTCTTGGCGTCGTAATGAAACTCATTATGGATGGCTACTCGGAGATGTGGGCTATCGGCTCAAGCCATCTTGTTACTTTGCCAAAGGGGGATACCGTTCGTGAGTTCCTTACTTTTCCCGATTTCAGCCGTGAGTTATTGTTTAGCTCAAAGCTCTATATCGCAGGGATTACCGTAGCCATCGTTGCGTCGCTTGAAACGCTTCTCAACCTGGAAGCGGTCGACAAGCTCGATCCCGAAAAACGTGACTCACCAGGTAGTCGTGAGTTGATTGCCCAGGGTGTTGGCAACATCTGCTCCGGTATGATCGGCGGCCTTCCTATGACTTCGGTCATTATTCGTAGCTCAGTTAACGTCAACCAAGGAGCCAAGACCAAACGGTCGGCAATCTTCCACGGATTCTTACTGATACTCTGTGTAGCGATGATTCCTACCTATCTGGAGATGATTCCGCTTGCCGCGCTGGCCGCGATTCTGCTTAACACAGGTTTCAAGCTTGCAAGCCCTGCTCTGTTTAAGCAAATGATCAAGGAAGGGCCTTATCAAGCGATTCCATTCTTTGTAACTCTTTTCTCAATTGTCCTAACCGACTTACTGATCGGAATTTTGATCGGACTAGCGGTTAGTGTCTTGTTCATTCTAAATAGTAACTTGCGACGTCCAATTCGTCGTATTGTCGAGACCCACCTGGATGGTGAGATTCTCCACGTTGAACTTGCTAATCAGGTGAGCTTCCTCAACCGCGCTTCGCTTGACTTGCTCTTTACGGAAGCCAAGCCGGGGACGCACATGCTGATTGACGCTTCAGGATCGGACTACATCGATCCGGACGTGCTCTCAATGATCCGAGAGTTTAAAGAGGTGAAGGGGCCCGCTAATGATGTTCAGGTCAGTCTGCGTGGCTTCCGCGAGAAGTACCAATTGCACGATGAGATCCAGTTTGCCGACTTCTCTTCCCGTGAGCTTCAAGATCGAGCCACTCCTAAACAGGTGCTCAATATCTTGCGAGAGGGAAACAAGCGATTCCAAACTGGCACACGATTGACAAGAGACTACAGCCGACAGGTTTGTGCAACTGCTGGCGGGCAGAACCCCTTGGCAGCGGTTCTTAGCTGCATTGACTCGCGCGTTCCAACAGAGCTGGTTTTTGATCTTGGGATTGGTGACATCTTCAGTGTTCGTGTTGCCGGCAACATCGCGGGCACCAAGTCGTTGGGCAGCATGGAATACGCAGTTGCGGTGGCAGGTGTTAAGCTTGTGTTGGTACTTGGCCATACACGCTGTGGCGCGGTAACCGCGTCAGTCGATTTCTTGGGTAGTGATACTTCCGTCGAAGAAGCGACGGGCTGTAAGCATATACCGGCGATCGTGGATGAAATCCAAAAAGTCATGGAGCCTAGCGACGCTGATCGATACAAGCAGACCTCTGACGAAGAAAAACCACACTTCGTTGATGAAGTCGCCAAGCAGAATGTGCTGCGTACAGTTAAAGAAGTCGTCCGACAAAGCGAGGCGATTCGCAGAGCTGTTGAGTCAGGCCAAGTCATCGTCGTCGGAGCGCTTTATGACGTTGGAACTGGAGCAATCGAGTTCTACGAAGACGCAACCGTCTCCCAAGAATCACCTGTTGCCTGATCGGCATCAATGGCGGAAGTGACGCTTGCCCGTGAAGATCATTGGCATGTGGCACTCGTTGCAGGCGTCGATCACTTCTTGGTCCCGACGTGAACCGCCTGGTTGGATGACGGCCGCCACCCCGGCTTCGTTAGCAGACTTGATTGAGTCATCAAACGGGAAGAAAGCGTCGGAAGCGAGGACCGAGCCATTCACGCGAACACCCGCTTTGCGGATGGCGATTTCAACCGAGTCGACGCGGCTCATCTGACCAGCACCAACACCAACCAATGCTAAGTCACGTGCCAATACGATGGCGTTAGACTTAACGTGGCGGCATGCTGCCCAAGCAAAGCGAAGTTCGTTAAGCTGGTCAGTCGATGGCTTTGCTTCGGTGACGACTTCCCATGACTCGTGGTCATCGGCACCATCATCGGCTGTTTGGGCAAGATAACCACCGCTAATTGATCGAAGCAGGGTTTGACCAGGCTCGACTTCTTCGGCACCGATTTCTACGAGTCGGACGTTTGCTTTCCATTTGGGCTTGGTCTTGAGGATCTCTAGAGCCTCTGGCGTAAAGCCAGGAGCAGCGATCGCCTCGACAAATTTGCCTGGCTCGGCAAGGCATTCAGCCGCCTCGGCATCCACGGGGACATTAAACCCGAGGATCGAACCGAAGGCGCTCAGTGGATCTCCTTCCCATGCACGGCGGGTCGCTTCGCCAACACTGTCGCCAGTCGCTGCGCCGCATGGGTTGTTGTGTTTCAAAACGGCAACACCAGGAACAGGAAGTGATTTTGCACAAGCCCAAGCCGCATCGAGGTCAAGCAAGTTGTTATAAGATAGTGCTTTGCCGTTGAGTTGCTTGCCGTTTACCAAGGCACTGCTTGGGGCATTCTCTAACGAATAGAGAGCAGCCTGTTGGTGTGGGTTTTCGCCGTAACGAAGAACCTCTTTCCGGACGAGCGACACGTTGAGTCGTTCGGGCAGTGAATCGGAGGTATCGCTCTCTTCCGAAGCATCTGCCTTGTTGAGTTTTTCAAAGTATGCAGCGATGGCTCGGTCATAAGCGGCCGTCTGTGCAAAGGCAGCGCCGGCAAGCTGACGACGTAGCTCAATCGTGGTGCTACCGTCAGCTTCAATCGCTTCGGCAATCGGGTCGTATTGGCTTGGGCAGCTAGCGATGGTTACGTAAGCGTGATTCTTTGAAGCAGAGCGGACCATCGAGGGACCACCGATATCGATTTGTTCGATCGCTTCAGCGGGGGTAACGCCTTCGTGAGCGATGGTTTGCTCAAAGGGATACAGATTCACTACGACAAGATCAAACGGTAGAATACCGTGCTCGTTGGCTGAGGCCATATCCGAATCGTTGTCTCGTCGGCAAAGGAGGCCGCCGTGTACGCGGGGGTGGAGCGTTTTGACACGGCCACCCATCATCTCAGGAGAACCGGTGTAGGCGGCGACGTCTTGAACCGCGAGTCCCGCTTCTTCCAGGGCGGCTCGAGTTCCGCCGGTGCTGAAGAGCTCAATGCCACAAGCTGATAGTCGTTTAGCAAAATCGACGAGTCCTGATTTGTCGCTGACGCTCAGTAGAGCTCTCTCAATCTTTGGTGAATTCATCCGATTTGCTTGGGGTTTGGGAACGACAGAAAGTGGCTGAAAACCTGAGACGATAGCAAGCATTCCCCGTTGGTTCAACGACCACCCAGCGTGATGTGCTTTCTAAATAGGGGGATGAAGGTGCTATCGCAGAATGGAAATCTTATTTTTTTCGAACCCCTTGAGTGGAACAAACGTAGTTGTGGCAGTGCGGCTGATGGACCTCGGCTGCTGATGCTTTTCCTCTTAATAATTTTTGATGAGCAGGTATCTGGAAGTACCAGCCTTTCTAGCAATGAAGCTGCCACCTACTTTTTTGACCGCAAACAATCTTTGACTAGGCGGTCGCACTTCGGCTAATCCGACTAACCGGAACGGTTTCTCACGGTGTGGACTCGTTGTAACGGTTCTTCTGCCTGGGTAATCAAGGACTCTTCAAAAACTTGCTAACCAATTTTTTGACGCGCTTGTTTTTGTGATCTATATTTCGGTGGCCTGATTGCCTACCCACAACGCAACGGTTGTGTGGTTTGCTTTCATGAACGGATTCGGAAGAGCGTGTAAGAAGACCCATCTTTGGATGGATCTTCTGTCTTTAGGACCACGTTAGCTGGGATGCGACCCGACTCCTCGGCCCACTGATTCGCACGCCCTCCCGCCTGTTGCGAACGCATCCCATGCCATTTGGCACGTGATGTCTCGCAGTAACAAGGCTTGCGGATTTCGCCTCAAGGATCTTTGCGATCAATTGAGTTTGTCCCAGCGAGACGGAACGAGCCACCTTATGCTTCAACGTTTGAATCAAAAAACACTAAGCAAAGCTACGCTGCCAGTGTTGCTAACACTGGTTGTCTCTACTTCTATAGCCTTTGCTCAATCGAGTGTCATTCCTCCGGTACCGACAGCCCCGGCCGGTTCTTCTCGGCCTGTTGTGCCGCGTGGTGACACCGTTCAGATTGCTACCGAGGCAATGCCTGTCGGTGTAGAGAATGCCCTCGCCAAAGGCCGCGAACTAGAGATGCAAGGCAAATGGGCTGACGCGGTGGTTCATTACGAAGAAGCATTGCGTGACGCCCCTGGTGACAAGCGGCTAGAACGCCGTCATGATATTGCACGTCTTCACAATAGCCTGGAACGACGCTATAGCGATTCCAGCTTTTTCAATACAGTTCGATCTTTAGACGCACGAAAAGCTTCCGAGCTTTATTCTGAACTGCTTACAAAAATCGAATCCCACTATGTCGTGACCCCACCGTGGCAATCGATTGCCCATCGTGGTGCTACGGCTGTGCTGATTGCCGCCAACGACAAGCAGTTTGCCGCCAAGCATGGACTGCGTGCTTCGGAAGCCCAAGTCAAAGCATTTTCGGCGGAACTTCGCAAGCAAGTCTCTACCAAGGGGGCGATCCGCTCTCGGCTAGAGGCTGCCCAACTGGCAAGCAACCTGTCAAGATTAGCCGAGTATCGCCTTGGCGCTCCTTCGGCGGCTTGGATGCTTGAGTTCACCACGGCTGCCGCAGGCGGATTGGATAACTACTCATCTTTCCTGACTCCTGGTCAGTTGAAAGATGTTTACTCGCAAATTGAAGGCAACTTTGTTGGCTTGGGGGTTGAACTCAAGGCGGATGATGGAGCGCTCCTGATCGTACGCACCATTAAAGGAAGCCCCGCGGCTCGTGCAGGCATTGTCGCCGGTGATCGTATCATTGCAGTTGATGGCAAGCCGACAGCAAAGTTCTCTACCGACGAAGCGGCGGCCATGTTGTCAGGCGAAGAGGGTTCGACCGTCTACGTTACTATGGCAGCGAGCAATCAACCTGTTGTTCAAATGGCCAAGTCGCAGGATGGTGCTCAGACAGTAGCCAAGCCAGTTGCCAGTGGCCCACGCGTGCTTGCCATTCGCCGTGAGCATGTCGAAGTGCCAAGCCTCGAAGAATCGCGCATCGTCGACGCCGACTACGGTGTCGCTTACATAAAGGTTCCTGTCTTCCAAAAGACAACGAGCCGAGATTTAGAAGCAGCCCTTTGGGATTTACATCGCCAGGGGATGCGTAGTCTTATTATCGATCTGCGTGGTAACCCTGGCGGTTTGCTGACCGCAAGTGTGGAGCTAGCAGATAAATTCGTTGCCCAAGGGAATTTGGTATCCACCCGTGGCCGCAGCGAAGGGGAAGACTTTGATTACCGAGCTCACCGTGCAGGCACCTGGCGTGTACCGCTAGTGGTGCTGATTGATGGCGATTCCGCCTCAGCGAGCGAGATCTTTGCCGCGGCAATACGGGACAATCGCCGTGGTACGATCGTCGGACTCCGCTCGTACGGAAAAGGCTCGGTGCAGGGTATCTTCCCCATGACCCAGTCGGGTGCAGGCATCCGCCTCACTACGGCAAAATTTTTCTCGCCCAACGGTCAACCAATCAGCAAGGTCGGGGTTGATCCCGATATCGTCGTGCGACCCGCTAAGAGCATGGCCGATGGGCAACTAGAATCGCGTACCGCAGGCTACCGAGGAGTCGAAGTTGCCGGTGATTTGGCCTTAGATCGTGCAGTTGAAGCGGCTCGATCCCAGGTGGCAATGCGATAGCTACTGGGATGAAACCCGTAAAACAGGGAAAAGTCCGCGGTTGACGTAGCTATCCTAGCAGTCGATAATCATCGCAGCGTTTGGAGGGGCGGATATCTGTGTCCTTGTGATCTTCAAACAGCGAGGAACCCATCGTGGTTACTGGGCAACTTCCTAGAGAATGGGAATGCCAACCGATTTTCCTGCTGCCGGTTCAGATGAGCACTTGTGCGGTAAACCTGAGGGAAGCTATCTCCTCAGTTAATAAACCAGCTATCAGGAAGCCAAGCCAGTTGTTCTGTGGCGATTACGTGTCCTTTAGCAAGCTAACTCTCTTTCGCATAGCGAAGGATCAGGGCTTGGATAACGAGGGGCAAAAGATCGTCAATTCATTTCGGTTGTCTTGTTGAATTGATTTGATCATTTGCGGATCAGGCAGTTAACAAAGCAACTAAACCTCAAACAGCCCCGCTCCGTCGGGACTTTCCCATGCCGAAGCCACGCGACGAAGAAGAAGATTTGTTCCACGATGTGGACGACCTTGATTTCGTAGATGACGAAGACGAGGAATCAAAGCCGAAGAAGAAGGCTGCCAAGAAGAAAACTGCCAAGAAGACCGCTAAGAAAAAGACGGCCAAAAAGAAGGTAGCCAAGAAAAAGGCGGCGCCTAAAAAGAAGACTACCAAAAAGCGTGCTCCTAAGAAGAAGGTCGAAGAGGAGACTCCGGAAGAGGAACCCGTCTTCGCTCAATCGTTGTTCGAGATGGACGAAGAGCTTGATGATGATCTCAAGCCTCGTCGCAAGAAAAAGCCGGGGCGCAAAAAGTCCCGCAAGGAAGATCCCGTTGACGAATCTCCCGAAGATGAGCTACCGGTCGATGAAGAGTCCGATGACTTGACTTCGGATGATGAAGACGGTGAAGAGGCGGAAGAAGCTCCTGCTGAGCCAGAAGTCGAAGCGAACTCGGTAGTTCATGTCTATGAATATGGCCGATTCAAGCGAACGCTTGAGCACGCTTTCACCGAAGAAGAAGCCGATGCGTACGCGACCGAGTATTCCCGGACTTCTGAGGTTTACGGTCGAAAAGCGGTAGCTGCTGACAAAGAAGCGGAACCAGCTGAACAGATTTAAGCTTTGGGCTTTGACCCAATGGGAACCACCAAACGGCCTGTGTCGTCATAATCGACACAGGCCGTTTGCGCTGACCCGTTTTCTTAAACGGTTCAATCCACTTTTCGAGCCGGATCCTTCCTAAGGTGGTACACTTCGTGAGTACATTCCCTTGTTCCACTTGGGTAGGAGATAACTTGTATCGTTGTCTTCCTGCACTTTGAGGTATTGATGAACATGCTCGAAACCACATCCATGATGACACGCTCGCTTCGAAACCTTGCTAGCCTAGCTTTGATACTTGGGCTCGTGTCGGTTAGTTCCGCTCAAGATGACTTTGGTGCGGCCCAGTCAGATGCTCAGGCAGCTTTGGAGAATGGTCAACAGCTGTTTGCTGAAGGCGATTACGCAGCGGCTGCGGATGCCTTTTCTCAAGTGGTAGAAGCTACTGGTGGTTTTCAACCGGCTCCTCTTTTGATGCGAGCAAAATCTTATGCTCAATTAAAAGAGTATGAATCTGCTTTGGAAGACCTTAAAAACGCATTAACCTACGGCCAAGCTCAAACGGCTCTAGTGCCTGAGATTCTTAACACTCGCGCGGAAGTTTATATGCTTCTTAACGCTTATCAACAAGCGTTACCCGACTTGCAGCAAGCTGTCCAAGCGAATCGAAGCGAGCCCCAGTACCAATTTAATCTGGGTAAAACCTATGCCAAACTCGGCGGCTTTGACCAAGCGGAGAAGGCACTTACCAAATACTTGGATGCGGATCCCGAGGGAGAGTTTGACCAAAAAGCAGAGGCACTTGCCTATCGTGGTCAAGCATACGGACTCATGGGTGACATGGAAGAAGCTTTGGCTGACTTTGAGAAGTCACTCGCCATCGACCCGAACAACCACGAATGCTACTTGAATCGAGCCTTGGTTTATTTGCAAGATAAGCAATACGATCTTGCTGAAGCAGACTTGACTAAGAGCATTGAAAACTACACGCCAGAGGATGAAGATGATGACACACCTTATTCCCAAGGGTATCTGACCTTAGCTTCTGTCCAAGAGGAAGTTGGCAAGGATTCTGATGACAAGGCTGTATCGGACGCTGCTTATGCTCGCTGCGAAGCTACTTGCGAAGCACTTCTAGAATTATTGGATGAGGACGATCCGAGGCTTGCCCAGGCACGTGCTGCGACGAACTTCCGTATGGGCGTTGCTCAACGTTTGATGGGACAGTATGGCCCAGCAATCAATTCGATGAGCATCGCGTTGCAAGACAATCCTGCCATGGGCGAAGCTTACTTCCGCCGCGGTATTTGCTTCTTCTATCTTGGAGAAGAACGTCTCGCAATCCGCGATTTTGAACAAGCGGCCAGCATCAATTTCGACAGCCCTCGATCCAACCTGTGGAAAGGGATGGCTTGGGCTAAGCTCGGCGATATGAACGAAGCGATTCGTGCTTACGGAGAATCAATCGCCGTGAGTGACCGATACATTCACGCCTTCGTTAACCGCGGCTTGGCACATTTGCAAAACGGTGACTACCAAAAGGCAGCGGATGATTTCAACGAAGCTATCCGCCTCCAGCCAACCGAAGCGAAACACTTCTATCGTCGTGGCCGTGCTTATTCTTTGCTTGGTGATTCCGAGAAATCGATTCGCTCTTTGATGATTGCCATCCAAATCGATGAGAATCTGGCCGAGGCTTATCAAGCTATCACCCAAGAATTGACCACCAATGGCCAATCGCAACTAGCGAACGAATACCGTAGCCGTGCCGCGGAGCTGGATATTGAGCTTTAGTCGCATTTGTCGCTAATTCAGAAATAACAATTAACACAGCCTGCCTTGAGTAAAATCTCTCGGCAGGCTGTTTTGTTATGGGTTCGTTCTTGAGTCCTCCGTGGTCAAGAATGATCTAAATCATTCTTACTCAGAGCGGTCTGGACGCTTTCTTTTCAAAGGTTCAGAGAACCGAACCCAAACTTGTCATTACTCGCTTGCGGCGTAACAGAGAACCCGCAATACTCATCTTAGTGGCGGAGATTGCCGACACTTTATGCAAGGTGTGGACAGGAGATCCTGCCAGACTTAAGGCCGCTGTTTATGTGAGCACCGTGTATTGTGAGCACAGTGGTCTAGATGGATTATCAAAATACCAAGCGAGGTCGAAGTGGCTGACGCTAAGCCAAGTTTCCTTGAACGTCACGAATTTTTGATTCGACGGCTTCATTCTCTCTCAGGATTGCTCCCTGTTGGCGCTTTCATGTGTGTTCACTTGGCGGTGAATGCTAGCGTGCTGAACGGGCCGGAGACTTTTCAAAACAACGTATACTCGATTCATGCTCTGGGGAAATTGCTACCCTTGGTAGAGTGGGTGACGATTTTCTTGCCCTTGCTATTCCACATGATTCTTGGCGTATGGATTATTCAAGGCGGACTGCCTAACACGGGCCAGTACCGTTATGGTTCAAACGTCCGTTACATGCTTCAGCGTGCCTCGGGTGTCGTTGCTTTGCTATTTATCCTTTACCACGTCTTCCATATGCATGGTTGGTTCCATGCTGACTGGTGGCTAGCGATGGTAGAACCGCTGGGTGGTCATCAGTTCCGCCCTTATAGCGCTCCCTCAACGGCTGGGCTGGCTCTGCAAAATCCGATTGTTGCTCTCTTCTACTTCGTCGGGATTGTTGCTTGTGTCTTCCACTTGGCTAATGGCCTCTGGACGATGGGAATTACCTGGGGCGTATGGACAAGTCCAAAAGCTCAGAGCAACGCTCTCAAAGCTTGCACGGTGTTTGGAGTTGGATTGCTGTTTGTCGGTTTGAGCGGACTTTTCGGAATGATGGCCACAGGAAGTGGTGAAGCTCTCGAACAGGCTAAGCAGATCGAAGCACAAATGTACGATGCCAAAGTCGCCTCGGGTGCTGTTGCTCCGAATCCTCATAAGCTTGCTCATGATGATCACAGCGATGAGGACCATAACGAAGAGGGCACTGACGAAGAGGATAGCGAGTCGGAAATGCCCGCTGAAGAACCATCGTCAGAATGACGTCCGCATCCGACTGATTGAGCCTTGCGAATTTATAGAAGTAAAAAACCTTAAGCCCGAAGTCATTGATATGTCAGAACAACGTGTCCTCGTCGTTGGTGGTGGCCTAGCCGGTTTGGCTTGTACCATGAAGCTTGCCGAAATGGGCGTTGCGGTCGATTGTATGAGCTTGGTCCCTGTAAAACGTTCACATAGCGCTTGTGCCCAGGGTGGGATCAACAGCGTTAACGATCTGACACGTCAGCAAGGCGACGAAGAGTGGAAGCACCTTGACGACACGGTTTACGGTGGTGACTTCCTACAGCATCAGCCACCCGTTAAGGAGATGGCCTTCTGGGCTCCCAAGATCATTAATTTGATGGATCGATTGGGGGTCCCTTTTAACCGCACCAAAGAAGGTTTCCGGGATCAGCGTCGCTTTGGTGGTACGCTCTACAAGCGGACCTCCTTTGCCGGTGCAACCACCGGTCAACAGTTGCTCTACGCATTGGATGAGCAAGTTCGTCGGCACAAGGCCGAAGACAAAGTCACCATGTACGAAGGTTGGGATTATCTCGGCCCCGTACTTGATGACAATGGCCGTTGCCGTGGTGCTCTGGCTCAAAACTTGGTCACCATGGAAATCCGCTCGTTTAAGGCAGATGCTGTGGTCGTCGCATCGGGCGGCTGCGGATTGCTATACGGCCGAAGCACCATGTCGATGGCATGTAACGGAAGCGCTGCTAGCCGCACCGTTCAGGCTGGAGCACGTTATGCTAATGGTGAATTCATCCAAGTTCACCCCACAGCGATTCCAGGCGCTGACAAGTGCCGTTTGATGAGCGAATCAGCACGTGGTGAAGGGGGCCGTGTATGGGTTCCTCGCACTCCTCAGGACCCTCGTTCACCGGGCGATATTCCTGAATCGGAACGTTATTACTTCCTCGAAGAACGCTATCCAACTTATGGAAACCTCGTTCCGCGCGACATTGCTACACGTGAGATTTATGACGTTTGCGTTAGCGATGGACTTAGCGTCGAGGCTGGTAAGCAATGCGTCTATCTGGACCTAACCCACATCCCTCGCGCAGAACTTGACCGCAAACTGGGTGGTATTCTGAACATCTATGAGAAGTTCCAAGGCGAAGATCCTCGGGACTATCCAATGAAGATTTTCCCAGCGGTTCACTACTCGATGGGTGGCGTTTGGGCTGACTATGTCCGCGGTGCTGATGGAGGTCTTGATCCGGCCAATCCACGCAACCATGAGACCGACATACCAGGCCTCTACGCGATTGGCGAGTGCGATTACCACTATCACGGCGCTAATCGACTTGGCGCTAATTCACTACTTTCCTGCATCTTTACGGGTCTGTTTGTTGCTCCTGGTATTGATGCTGCTCTTAAGTCACTAGATGAATCTTCCGCTGATGAAGCTTTTGACTCGCTTCATGAGAAAGCACTGGCTGATGAGAAGACCAAAGAGTCGGATCTAATGAAGACTGCTAGCGATGGAGATTCGAATGAGAATCCCTACTTGATTCACCAAGAGCTTGGTGACGCGATGACTAAGGCCGCTTTGGTAGTTCGTCGTAATGAGCAGATCCAAGCAGGCTTGGACAAAGTTAACGAGCTTTGCGAGCGTGCTCAGCGTTGCTCCTTGTCCGACACAGGTGCTTGGACCAATCAAAACGTTATCTTCACGAAGGCACTCCGCGACATGTTCCCGTTGGCCAAGGCTTTACTGCAAGGAGCATTGGCTCGTGATGAGTGCCGTGGAGCCCACTTCAAACCAGACTTTACGATGCCTGGTCTGACTGCCGAAGATGAATCTGAGCGTCGTCAGCAGGCCAAAGCTTGGTGCGATGCTTTCGAGGCGAAGAACGAAAAATGGCTCAAATCGACCATCGCAAGCTTCGACGATAAGGGAGAACCTACGCTTTCTTACGAGGAAGTTGATACTTCGCTCATTCCGCCTCGCCCAAGATTGTATGGTTTGGTAGGAGCTGAGATGATTGAAGAAGAGTGGAACAGCCGCCAGTCAGCCAGGCCCAATGAACCCGTACTGACTACCTAATTGGCTGAAGAGATACGAAGAGTTTTTTACGAGACAACCAACTCCGCCGATTCGGAGAGAACCAAGTGATTGCCCCAAACCGATCTCATCCCAAAACGTTTGATGTTCGCATTCAACGGCAGAATACCCCGGGCGAAACGCCTCGTTGGGAACGCTTTCGTATTGATTACGAACCCAACTTGAACGTCATTAGTGTGCTGCAGAAGATTGCTGCCATGGGAAAAACTTCCAATGGTGAAGCAACCACTCCTGTTGCTTGGGAGAACAACTGCCTTGAAGAGGTTTGTGGCGCTTGCACGATGGTCATCAATGGTCGAGTTCG
The DNA here is from genome assembly GCA_965263145.1 of Botrimarina sp. Taxonomy (GTDB): domain Bacteria; phylum Planctomycetota; class Planctomycetia; order Pirellulales; family Lacipirellulaceae; genus CAYGQU01. The sequence continues at coordinate 2,181,150 of OZ253585.1, read as the reverse complement.
TCAGAGTTGTTCCGCCTTGGTCGACAAACTACTCGAAGATCGTCCCGGTGAGATTGAAATCAAACCGATGTCGAAGTTTCCCGTGCTCAGGGATTTGGTCGTGGACCGACTTCGTATGTTTGGAGCACTTGAGAAGGTCAAAGCTTGGGTGCCGGTCGATGATTACCTTGACCGTGGAGCAGGGCCTAAAGAAGCTCAAAAAGGACAAGAGCGTCGCTACCCGCTCTCCGAATGCATGACTTGCGGCTGCTGCGTTGAAGCTTGCCCTCAGTACACAAAGGTAGAGCTGACCCGCAAGCCAGGTGAAACTGACGAAGCTTTTCAAGAGCGTCAACAAGAAGCTTACGCTTCGAGCTTTATCGGGCCTCATGCTATCAGCCAAGCGATGCTCTTTAACGATCACGGTACCGGCAAGATGAACTCCGATGAGCGTATCGAAGCATTGACCGAGCCCGGGGGAATCCAGGTCTGTGGTAACGCACAAAATTGCGTGGCAGTTTGTCCGAAAGAGATTCCACTTACTACCTCCATCGCACGTGCTGGACGACAAGCGACTCTGTACTCGATTAAGAAGGTCTTTGACCGATAAGCGATCAAAGCAATCATAAACATGACAAGCCCGTGATGAGGCCACTCATCACGGGCTTGTTGTTTAGTGTAGCCAGGGACGCAGGCGTTTATCACCAACCAATACCAACGCTCACACCACGGCCACCATAATAGAAGCCGCCACCTCGGTAAGGTGAGTAGTAGTGAGGTCTGTAGTAATTGTTGTAAACTCGCGGAGTGTAAAATCCGCCGCGGTAATAACTGTTGTACGTACGGCCGTAGCCGCCGTAACCACCATATCCACCGCGATAACATCCACGGGCTTCAGCGTCGGACGAAGTACCAAAGCTGGCAAAACCGAAAGCGGTTACAAAAGCCAGCGAAAGTAAGCTTCGCCTTAAAATTTTCTTAGCTTGCATAAGAGATCTCCTGATTAGCTTGGGGAGGGAACCGTCGGGCTGGGTCCGCCCAACGAGTGGCCACATGGCCTTTTCGCGCGATCAGCAAGGTAAGTTATGGCATTTGACGTGCCATATGAGGTTGTCTATGCGTTAACTATATGCGCTGTAGAGGTTTGCGTTGATAAGGCTAAACCAGAAACTAATATCAAAGATCACATTAGTAGTCAGGTACGCAACAAAAGATGTCATAATGACAACGGATTCTTTTTGGTTGGTTTGAAGTCTAGCCTGTTATTCACCAATTGGCACGGCTATTGCATTAGATACTGTTAGTCAGCAGACCACGTCGCGGGGTTTAACCTTGCGGACGGAACAGAAGAGGCGCTGGGGTCGGCAGACAATAAGAGGCTGAAGAGAAGTTAATCTCAGAAATCACGGGTAAACAAGCTAAAAACTTGTTTCGGAACAGCCCGAAGAGGCACTTTCTGAGATAATGCACATGGCGAGGCAGGGCCGCAGGAACAGACGGCCTTGTCTCGCCTGTTGCATTTTAGGGTGTTTCAAAATAGAACACTGTTCGATTGTGAAACATAAAAACCTTAAGGATTTTCAGCTATCTCGATTCCTTTTCAAAAAAAATCAGATTCTTTTTGCTCGTCGGTGTTGGATACGACAGAAACGCTCGCTCTTCATTTCCTCCGACAATCTTGGGATAAAATAAGAGCTAGCAGGCGAAACTCCTATCAGACAGGAAGTCGCTAAACCTTTTCCTTAAAAAATTGCAGGACGTTCTCGATGGCAAGTCTGGCTTTACGAGCAAGGTGTTCATTACTCATCTGTCTAGCGTTCTATTTATCCGGATTCCAGACACCCGTACGTGCAGACATATCCAAAGCTGGATCTATCACCTCTGAGGATGAAAGTTCCCAAAAGACCATCTCCGATGCCGAAGTAATCTCCAAGATTGATCAGTTGCTAGAGCAATCTTGGAAAGAATCGAGCATCGTCCCCTCGAAAGCAGCGCCGGATGGAGCTTGGGCCCGCCGCATCTATCTTGATCTGCTCGGACGAGTTCCCACGGTCGATGAGCTGCAAGCATTTGTTGAGGTTGATCGCAAAGCGAGGCGCCAATGGCTCATTGATCAATTACTTGGAAGCCAATACGGCGAAGAACGCGCTCGCTGGCTAGCAACCCAATGGGCCAATACCCTGATTGGTAGAACTGGCGGAACGAATCGGCGTTCGTTGGCACAACGACCTGGCTTCATGCAATACCTACGTGAGACGTTTGGTCAGAACCGACCAATGGATCAGTTGATGAGCGAACTGGTCTCTGCCACTGGGAGCGTTCGCCCGGAGGATGAAGATTTCAATCCTGCTTCCAACTTCCTTGCCGACAAGATGGGTGAGCAAGGTGTGCAGGCGACGGCAATGACATCACAAGTCTTCCTTGGTGTCTCTGTGCAGTGCACCCAGTGTCACAATCACCCATTTAACGAGAATAAACAGAATCAGTTTTGGGAAATGAACGCCTTCTTCCGGCAGACGCGCGTAGAGCGTGTTTCCGAAGAGGATGACAACCGTCGCTTTGCAAGAATTGTTAACCGCAATTACTACGGAGAAGGACGTCGAAGCCCTGTTCCAGCTGAACTCGTTTCAGTCGGAGCGGACCGAGCTGAGAGTTACTACGAACTACGAAATGGCAAACTGAAGGTTGCCTACCCGGTCTTCCTTGATGGCACCTCGTTGGTGGATGTCTTTGCTGAGCGTGAGGGGACTGCTAGCGAGCCCAAGCTTGGCCAGACGGTTCGTGAGCGGGGCAACAGTGGTCGTCTTTCCCAGGTGAATCGGCGTGAAGAACTCGCCAGCCTAATTGCTGAATCCGATGAGTTTCCACGAGCCTTAGTAAACCGTGAATGGGAACGTTATTTTGGCTACGGTTTCTCACGTCCCGCTGAAGACATGGGACCCCATAATCCACCTTCGCATCCTGAACTGCTAATGGAACTTTCCGAAGCGTTCAAGGAGACTGGCTTTGACATGAATCGTCTGACTCGCTGGATTGTTTCTAGCAAAGCCTACGGCCTTGATAGTCGAGCCAAGTCAGGCAACAAGGAAGATGATCCTTCTTTGGGCGTAGCCCCTATGTTCAGCCGATATTACCTACGTCAGCTCAGCGCGGAGCAGATTTATGAGTCGCTGATAACCGCCACACAGGCAGATAAGCAACTAAGCGAAGCTCGCCGTGATCAAGCTCGCAACCGTTGGCTTCGTCAATTCACGACTGCTTTTGGCAATGATGAGAATGGAGAAGCGACTACATTTAATGGATCAATTCCACAAGCCTTGGCGATGATGAACAGTGACTTGATGCGACAAGCAACTTCAATTGGTTCGACCCGTCGTGGTGGACAGAGCAAGGAAGAGGGGTTCTTGGCATCAATCGCAAACGACAAGTCGCTTAACAATCGTGAGCGCATCGAGAGGATTTACTTAGCAGCTGTTGCCAGGAAGCCGGACAAGACTGAGATCCGCCTTTGCAACCGACTGCTTGACGCCCGTGAAGGCAATGCTGGCGAGGCATTACGTGATATTTGGTGGGCCTTGCTCAATAGCAATGAGTTCATTCTTCAACACTAAAAATGATTCAATCATAACTCCCTAGGAGTAGAACATGTTAAAACGTATGAGCCGACTGTTCGATGGGACACCTGACGGGATGACCCGTCGGCACTTTATGAATCACATGGCTAGCGCGGCCGCCTTTGGTGCCACCGCTTTTGCGTTTGGTAATACCGTTACGCAAGCTGCCGAAACGTTGCGACGTAATCACAAGTCTGCCATCTTACTTTGGATGGGCGGTGGACCACCTACGATTGATATTTGGGACCTAAAGCCCGGCATGGCAACCGGTGGTCCTTCACAGGCGATCGCAACAACCGGCTCGATGCAAATCAGTAGCCTTCTGCCTGAGACTGCCAAGCAGATGAAGCATCTGTCGGTGATTCGATCCATGAGTACCCGCGAGGCGGATCACACCCGTGGTCGTTACTACATGCATACGGGCTTTGTACCCAATCCCAACGTAACGCACCCAAGCTACGGCTCAGTCGTTGCTCGTGAAATGGAGAGTAAGGTTTCTGGCCTTGAAATTCCTCCATTTGTTTCGATCGGCGGTGGCAGTATCGGTCCTGGCTTTCTCGGCATGGCGTACGCACCTTTTCAAGTAGATAACAGTGGCCGTGTGCGTGACCTGGATCAGCTTGTTGAGAAAGAACGACAAGAAGAACGCTTTGCACTTCTGAATGAAATCGAAAAACGTTTCATCAAGCAAGGTCGTGGCCCTGCGGCGGGTGAACATGCTAAGGTGCTCGAAAAAACTATCTCGCTGATGAGCAGCGAACAGATGAAAGCGTTTGAGGTAAACTCCGAGCCAACCGCAGCACGCGAAAAGTATGGCGATAGTGGCTTCGGACGGAGCTGTTTATTGGCTCGTCGGCTTGTCGAATCGGGGGTTCCTTTTGTCGAAGTTGACTTCGGCGGATGGGACTTGCACCAGAACTGTTTCGATCAGCTAGAGACGAAACTTCCTCAAATGGATCGAGGCATGAGCGCCTTGGTTAGCGACCTGGAAGAACGTGGTCTGCTTGAGAGCACCGTCATTATCTGGATGGGCGAATTTGGCCGCACGCCGCGCATAAACGGCAACGCAGGCCGTGACCATTACGCTCGAGCATGGAGTGCTGTGGTCGGAGGTGCTGGCATCCAAGGGGGGCTGACGGTTGGCTCAACGAATGAGGATGGCACCCGAGTGATTACCGATCCTTACTCTTCCGAGGACTTGATGGCGACCGTCTGTCAGGCGCTTGGTATTTCACTTGGTAAAAACTACACCTCAACGAATGGCCGACCTATGAAGATGGCTGGAGGTGGGACTCCCATTGCTGAACTATTTGCTTAGTTATGCGTAAAAACGATAGAATGGGATCAGACAAGCGTTTTCTCTTATCCGAAAGCGAGGTGCGTCGTGTCTGAGCAAATTAAAGAGTTGGTTCTACTAACTTCGGTGCCTACCGAGATGCAGGCTTCGATCATCACGGCATCGCTCGAAGAAGAAGGTCTTCATTGCGCAGCGGTTGGCGGCTTTACTGCAGGCTTTATCGCCGAGGCCCCAGGCTGGGTGAAGATTATGGTCGCCAAACGTGACCTGGACCGTGCGAAAGAAATTCTAGCAACAGTCAGCCATGAAGGGATGGACGGAGAAGTTGATTGGTCGGAAGTCGACTTTGGCGAGCCCGAAGATTAAGCTTAGGATGTTGTGAACTTCCACAGACCCCTAATCTCGATTTCTTCTCATGATTTTTTCATCGATCGCGAGCCGAGCGAAATGCTTGGTCGCTCTTGTTCTTTTTGCATCCATAGCTCAATCATCCTCAGCACAAGTTGAGTACCTTCCGCCGATCGAGTGGGATCAGCCTCCGGTCGTTACCCCAGGTGAGAAGCCAGGAGCTCCCCCTTCCGACGCCGTCGTTCTATTTGATGGTTCTGACCTCTCTTCTTGGAAAGAGGGACATGGCTGGAAGGTAGAAGATGGAGTTGCTATTAGCGGCAAAGGCAACTTAGTTACCAAAGAGATGTTCGGTGATTGCCAACTACATATTGAATGGTCATCGCCGGCTAAGAAGCAAGGAGCCAGTGGGCAAGGGCATGGAAACAGCGGCGTCTTCTTCCTTGAATGGTATGAGATACAGGTTCTCGACTCTTATCAAAGCGAAACCTACCCCGATGGACAAGCCGGTGCGATCTACAAGCAACAGCCCCCGCAAGTAAACGCCATGCGGCCACCCATGGAGTGGAACACCTACGACTTGATTTGGACTTCTCCGCGTATGGAGGGTGACAAGGTGGTGAAGCCGGCAACCATGACGGCCATCCATAATGGCGTTGTCATTATCAATCATTTCGCACTGGGAGGCGTCACCTACTGGCATCAGCCACCCGTCTACGAGCACCTAGAGAATCGAGATAAAAATGGCCAGCCAATCGGATCGATCATGCTACAAGACCACGGCAACCCGGTCCGATTCAGAAACATATGGGTACGCCCCTTAAAGAAACCAACCGGCACAGCACGTCCAGCGAAGTTTTATAATCATAAGACGAAAGAGACAACGCTTGCTGAGTAGCTTAGAAGTTAGACTTTATTCAGCACTTGAAATCGATAGTGAACTGTCAGTGGTGGTTCGCTGTTGTTTGCTTCGGCGATGATTTCTGTGTTTTCAGCTTGGTTAATCGTCGGAGCGACGGCGTCTTTGACCACTTCGCCTTGGATCTCAAATGCGGCGGTATCCCCTGCCAGAACGGAGCCGATTCGGTTGACTTCGGATTTAGCACGGCAAGCGATGTCGAAGGCGAAACCGCCGTCGATTGGCTCGACGCTCATCGACCAATGTCGGTCGTCCGACATGCCTGAAAGGAAGACCAAGCCATCCTGTGGCAGCAGATCGTTAAAGACGGGCGTCTCGACGTTGTCCGACAGGGCTGCTTTCAAAGTCCCTGCGTCGGATTGGATGGTCTTCTCATACCGGTCGGTATTCCAATCAAACGTGACGGTGATACCGGCGTTAGTTGTGGAAACTTGCTCTAGCTCAGGCATCTCTAGTCCTCACCGTCATCTTCGACTGGCTGACCAGCTCGCCAACGAAGGACAGCATCTAGGAAGCCTTGGATATCGCCGTCCAGTACTGCGTGGAAATTCCCCTGTTGGTACTTGGTGCGGGTATCTTTCACGCGTTGGTCTGGGTGAAGGAAGTAGTTGCGAATCTGTGATCCGAAACCAGTCTTTGCTTGGGTGTTGTACTTCGCCGCATCCTCGGCTTCACGTTTTTCTTCTTCAAACCGTGCGATTCGAGCTCGTAGCATTTTCCATGCGCTGGCACGGTTCTTGTGTTGCGAACGGTCGTTCTGGCACTGAACGACAATGCCGGTTGGCTCATGGGTAAGACGAATCGCCGAGTCGGTCTTGTTAACATGCTGACCACCTGCCCCGCTCGCGCGGTAAGTGTCCGTTCGAACGTCGGCTTCGTTGATTTCAATTTCAACGTTGTCAGCAATTTCTGGCGAGACATCGACCGCTGCGAAACTGGTCTGGCGTTTACCTTCTGAGTTAAATGGACTGATTCGAACCAGTCGATGGATGCCTGTCTCGCCACGTAAATAGCCGTAGGCCATGGGGCCGCGAATGGCAAACGTGGCGCTGTTGATGCCAGCCTCTTCGTTATCGCTCCGATCCATTAGCTCAGCGGAGTAATCTCCCTTGCTGGCCCATTGCAGGTACATCCGTAAGAGCATCTCGGCCCAGTCGTTGGCGTCGGTGCCGCCGTCGCGGGCGTTGATTGTAATCAGCGCTCCGGCACTGTCATTGGGGCCTGAGAGGAGTGCCGAGAGTTTCAGTTTCTCTAGCAGTCCCTCAATCCGTTCGACTTCGGCAGGGGCTTCTTCAGCAAAGGATGGGTCCTCTTCGGCCATTTCGATCATGGCATCGAGGTCTTCTGAGGCGCTGATTGCTTCATCAAGCGGGCTTGTGATTGCGGTTAAGCCTTTTAGCTCAGCGATGATAGTTTGGGCTTTTTCTTGATCGCCCCAGAAGCCAGGATCGGACTGTTCCTGTTCAATCTGCTGCATCCGCTCTTTCTTGGCGGCGTAGTCAAAGAGAGTCCCTGAGCTGCGTCAGGGCCTCACGGATCGCGGTTGAGCGATCAATCCATTCCTTGTCCATAACGTTTATACTCGGTCCATGCAGAGATTTTGAAGAAGCAGAAGACAAAGTTATACCGACCCGCTGACGCAAGCGGGAGGGTCTGCGTAAAGTAATAGCTAGCGGGAACGCCGATTCGTTCCCCTTTTTAGAAAATTGCAGGAGCCTATGCGAATTGTTCTAGCCATGTCTGGCGGTGTCGATTCGAGCGTTGCGGCCCATTTGCTTCTCGAAGCGGGGCACGACGTGGTAGGCGTTTTTATGCGCCATGGCGAACAGTCGCCGGCTGTCTGTTCGCTTGATTCAAAGCAAGAGGAATCTGGCTTGCCACAGTTGCCGGTCGTCTCGCGATTGGATCATAAGCAGGGCTGTTGTACCGCGGCAGATGCTGCTGATGCCCGGCGAGTGAGTGACATGCTCGGCATGCCTTTCTTCGCTATGGATCTGAATGCCGAGTTTGGCCAGATCATGGATTACTTCGTCCAAGAATACTCACGCGGTCGAACGCCCAACCCTTGTGTGCAATGTAACAATTGGATCAAGTTTGGAAAGCTGTTTGAGTATGCTGACTCGATCGGAGCGGAGTGTGTTGCGACAGGCCATTACGCCCGACTTCAACAACGAAACGCGGGACCGGCCCTGCTTCGTGGGATCGATTCAGGCAAAGATCAGTCCTACGTACTTGCCGGCATCAGTAGAGACTTGCTACCAAGAATGATGTTGCCAGTTGGCGATTACGAGAAACCTAAGATCCGCGAGCTTGCTACGCAGATTGGTTTGGATGTTGCTCAGAAAAAAGATAGCCAAGAGATCTGCTTTGTTACTCAGAGCCGATACAACCAGTTCGTGAAACAACGACTCGATGCCGAAGGCTCCTTGGCAGAAGAGCGAGCTGGTGAATTTGTTGATACCAACGGCGAGGTGCTAGGCGAGCATCCTGGAATTGAAGGATTTACCGTAGGGCAACGCAAGGGACTTGGAATTGCGCTTGGCAAACCGATGTTTGTCGTTCGTATTGAACCGGAGACCAAACGCGTTGTGCTCGGCGAGCGTGATGATCTTGATCGACAGTCTCTTACAGCGAGCGAAGCGAATTGGCTCATTGATTTGCCCGTGGGGGAATCAATCCCTTGCGAAGCACAGATACGTTACAATACCACGGCTGCGCCGGCGACGGTAACGCTCAAAGAGGACGCCAAGCTTGAAGTTGTCTTTGGTACGCCTCAAAAAGGAGTCACACCTGGCCAGGCCGTGGTTTGTTACGATTCCACTGAGCCCGCAAGAGTGCTTGGTGGAGGCTGGATCGATTAGTCGATCACTTCTTCAAATGCTCTTCAATTCGCTCGGTTAGTTTGGCAACTTGGATTTCAAGTCGCTTGATTTCCCGCAAGTAGGTGTAGCGGCGCATTTCGTCCCAATACCAAAGTTTCAACATCGCCACGATTAAAGCAAAGTAGAGGAATCCAGTTGCCCAACCAATTTGTGTTTGGACGGTTTCCGCAATAATAAACCGATAACCGCAATAGAAAGTGAATAGCGAGACAACAAACGTTGCTATCCAAACGTAGCCCACAATCCAGCGCCGGCGTCCACGAAAAGTATGGACCACTTCTTCAATAAGGCCCGGATCGTAGTCAAGATCGTGATTCTCTTCTTCCTTCTGAAGAGCTTGGCGAAGGAGTTCTTCTTCCTCGATCATGTTTTTTCTCCAGTTTGGTTAAGTGCAGCACGTAAACGTTTACGTGCATGAAAGAGCCGCGACTTGGTCGTCCCGATAGGAATCGCAAGCGACGTAGCAATCTCTTCCAGTGACATCGAATCTAAATAATGCATCGATAAAACAATGCGATCATTGCTAGGCAATTCTCGTAGTCCACTTCGCAGGCGTTCGATTTCGTTACTGCTTTTCTGATTGGGTTCATCTGCTACAGGGTCAGTGATCAACGGTTTCATGGTTGATCGACTACGTTGCTGTTGACGAATCCAGTTGGCACTCTTGTTGCAAACAATCCGATAAGCCCAGCGGCGAAAACAGGCGGGGTCTTCCAACCGATTAAGGCCTCGCACAATGGCTAACCAAGACTCTTGGATGACCTCTTTAGCAGCCTCGTGGCGATTGGTGAGTCTCATCGCATGGCGTTGCAAACGCGGTGACCATTTACGCACCAACTCAATCAGTGCTTCCTGCTCTCCTTGTTGAGCACGAAGCACCAAGAGCTGCTCAGCCGCTTTTTGGCTGTCTGAGGTGTTATTCAAGTTGTCAGGTTCATTGCTCATGGTGATCCGTCAGTATCATGGTCGTATCACGGAGCATTCGGTTCAATAATTCCATAAAAAAACCACCGACTTCCTTCCCCTAGGGGAGTTCAGCCGGTGGTTTGCCTCTTATTTCTCGGAGGACGGGAGCTTGAGAGGCGTTATCGATGCTTAGCTTTTAAATCTAAATGCTAGCTGTGTGCCTTAATCCAGGCAGACATATCATGCGGTGTGTCGTCTTCCCTGTATTGCTGCGGAATGTCATCTTGAATAATGACTCGTGGGTCGCAGAGATCGGCGATGGAATTGACGATGGTGTCAGGTTGATAAGCGTAATCAGCTAAGTCATCACGCGAGGTAGTGCCTGTCAGCACAAGGACAGTCCGATAGCCCATCTGAACACCGCCCATGATGTCCGTCTCCATCGTGTCGCCGATCATCACGGTCTCGCTTGTTGCCATGCCAAGTTCCTTGCGAGCAACACGCATCATGACGGGGCTTGGCTTACCAACGCTGAAGGCTTTGATGCCGGTTGCTTGCTCAATGAGCGAAACAATCGCACCACAGCCTGGTCGCGTACCAGTTTGTGTTGGGCAATTCGGGTCAAGATTCGTTGCAATCAGTTTGGCGCCATCAAGCACCATTTGAACGGCATTCTCAAGCATCTCAAACGAAAGCGTTCTACCTTCACCAACGACGACATAGTCGGGGTTTTTATCGACAATCGAGTAACCGTTTTCGTGCAGCGCATTTAGCAAACCACCTTCACCGATTACGTATGCAGTCCCGCCCGGTTTCTGGCGAGCTAGAAATCGGGCCGTTGCCATAGCGCAGGTAAAGATGTGCTCTTCACCGACCGGCATGTCCATTCGGTTTAACTTGGTAGCAACATCTCGTCGAGTTCGTTGGCTGTTGTTTGTTAGGAATAAGAAAGGAAGGTTCCAATCTTGTAGCAGCTTGATGAATTCTACTGCGCCAGGTATGAGCTGACTGCTTCGGTAGATGACACCATCCATGTCAATTAAGAATCCTTTTTTCATACTCTTGCTCTTTTCCAGAATACACAAGTGCGCAGCAACAGGGCCGAGGCCGTGCACTACGCACTGGTTGGGGAGGGGGGTTGGGTGTCGGTGGGAGGTGTGGTGGGGTCGATCGTCACAGCGGGCTGTGGCGAAAGATTTAGCGGTAGGGTGATACACGATTTGTATGATTGCGTATCAATCCGCTCATGGATAGCAACTCTCGTGCCGTTGGAGTGCGTAGGAGAATCTCGATATTCGGAACGATAGAACTCTCCCTTTTTAGGCTCATTCTAGGGCACCTATTCCCCCGACAGAGTTAAGACCCTCGGCAACCAAGGCTGAGATGGTAAGCTGCTGGTTGCATAGAATTTGTGCAGCTAGCATTTTGATTTGAGTATGCTGATTTGTTTACGCTGCTTTTACTACAAGGCCCAACCCAACAACTAACGGCTTTCCTCACATGCCCAACGCATTGGCTGACGAGTCATCTCCTTATTTGCTTCAGCACAAGAATAACCCAGTGGACTGGTATCCTTGGGGTGAGGAAGCAATACAGCTTGCTAAAGCTCAAGACAAACCGATTTTCCTTTCGATTGGCTACTCGGCTTGTCATTGGTGCCATGTAATGGAGCACGAAAGTTTTGAAAATCCTGGGCTAGCTGATTATCTCAATAAGCATTTCATCTCAATCAAGGTCGACCGTGAAGAGCGTCCTGACCTCGATCAGATCTACATGAATGCGGTGCAAACGATGACAGGTCGTGGCGGATGGCCGATGAGTGTCTTTCTGACGCCTGACTTGAAGCCCTTCTATGGCGGAACTTATTGGCCCCCAACCGCGGGGCGCGGGATGCCCGGGTTTGATCAGGTTCTTGCAGCAGTGAATGATGCTTGGCAAAACCGACGAGACCAAGCCCTCGAAACGGCCGATCAACTCACGATTCGATTAGAACAGATGACGGAAGTAGCGGGCGAGCAACCGCAGCTTGATCATTCCCTCATCCAACAAGCTGCTAAGCAACTTGAAGGGGAATTCGATGCAACGCATGGTGGATTTGGTGCTGCACCTAAATTTCTACACACCATGGACATGGAGTTACTCCTAAGAATCTGGAAATCAGATAAGCGATCCGCCTGGATCGATATGGTTCGCCATACGCTTGATCGTATGGCGGCAGGTGGCATCTATGACCATCTTGGTGGTGGATTTGCACGTTACAGCGTTGATGAACAATGGCTTGTACCGCACTTTGAAAAGATGCTTTATGACAATGCTTTGCTTGCAAAGTTATACATCGAACTATTTGTGGCATTGCCAGAGACGGACAGCTTTAAACAGGAGGCTGCTCGTATCGCTCGCGAAACGTTGGACTATGTCTTGCGAGATATGACTCATCCGGAAGGGGCATTCTATAGCACCGAGGATGCTGACAGCTTGCCTGACGGTGATCCCGACGGCCATGCCGAGGAAGGGCTTTTCTATACCTGGAAGCCGGAAGAAATTCGCAAAGTGCTTGGCGAAGAAGAGGCCGACCTCTTTTGTGGAGTATACGGCGTAACACCGATTGGCAACTTCGAAGGGCGCAACATATTGCATCTACCCAAGTCAATCGAAGCTCTGGCAAAGCAACTTGGAATGGACGCGTCGCTTCTCAAGAACAAGCTTGAGAAAGGGCGTAAGAAACTCTTTGAGGCTCGCACCGCACGCCCAAGGCCTGGTCTTGATGATAAAATCATCACCTGCTGGAACGGCCTGATGATTGATGCCATGGCAACCGCCAGCAAAGTGCTTGAAGAACCTCGCTATTTGATTGCAGCACAAAAAGCAGCCGACTTCATGCTAACAAAGATGCGTGACTCGTCAGGAAAGCTTCAACACACTTGGCGCAACGGCGTTGCTAAGATCGACGGATTCTTAGACGACTATGCCGCTTTGGCAAATAGTTTGGTTACGCTTTACGAAGCAACTTTTGATGAGTCGTACATCGACGCAGCGGCTGATTTGGTTGATGCGTTGCTCGAGAAGTTTACGGATCCCGATTCAGGTGGGTTCTTCTATTCAGAAGATGTAGCGGGTGAATTAATCGTTCGCAACAAGGAGCTTACTGACAATGCCACGCCAGGAGGGAATTCTTTGGCAGCAACCGTGCTACTTCGATTGGGTAGTCTACTTGGAGAGAACCGGTACTTGAATGCCGCTGATCAAACGCTGCGAGTAACCGCCATCTGGATGCAAAAGGCACCCGGAGCTATGGGCCAGATGTTATGCGCTTTGGATCGGCAGTTGGGTCCATGCTACGAAGTCATTCTCGTAGGCGAAGGGACCGCTGAGCTATTATCCGAGATACGCCGTTCGTTCCTTCCGTGTACTGTTCTGGCCGGTACACCTAACGGAAGCTACCAATCAGAACGCCTCAAGCCAATTCTTGATGGTAAGATTTCGCTTGAAAACAAACCGACGCTCTATCTCTGCGAAGGGAATCAATGTCGTTCACCGATCGTAGGCATCGAAGCGATTCGCGAGGCGTTACTTGCTTTGTGAACTGCTTGCTTCTGATTCTTTTAGTAGTTCTTCTAGGCGATCAATCTGCTTTTGGCTTTGAGCGATTAACTGCTGGAGCAGAATCATCTTATTATCGATGGTGGCCGTCGCATCACGAGTCATTTCATGAAGCTCAACTTCTTTGCGACTGAGTTGAGCGTCAGCATCTTGATACGCACCACTCCAGGGCGTATCAGGTCGTGGCTGCGTGGCGATTGGTTTAGATGAGTTTTTCTTTTTCCGTTGACCCAACCTTCGGTAAGTGATTCTCAAGAGGATTGAGACCAAAATACCAACACCCAGGGCAAGCATCGCTTGCTCAAGGTAGGTTGCCAAGATTGGTTGGATGGAGATGATCATCTTGGTTTGTGCCTGGATGGGAGAAAGCCTCTTTATCGCTCTCGGCTAAACTCGGCTTGGGCGGCCAGCGTAACCTCGGCGAAGGTGATACCTGACTGGACAGCCAGCGCCTTGCAATCCTCATATTCGGACGAAAACCGTTCAGATCCGTCGGGTAGCGTTGCAACAATGCCAGATACCTCGCCCCACGGAGTGGTGACCTTCACTTTACGACGCGACAGGACGATTCGTTCCACGAGTTGTCTACGAAGTCCCAGCGCTGTCGTATGACGGAAAATGAGATTAGAAACCTCATCCGCTTGTTCAACACGAGCTTGAATCGACAGAAGAACGCCAGGCCTTTGCTTTTTCATTTGAATCGGTTGCACCGAAGCGTCTAATACCCCTGCTTGCCAAAGTTGCTCTAAGCAATCACCCAGTTGTTCCCCCGTCGTGTCATCAAGATTTGTCTCGAGCAACATGATTGTTGTGGGGGGACTACTCGGATCATCGGTTTTCGAAACACTCTCACCGACAAAGAGGCGAAGCAGGTTCGCATGGTCAAAATCTTTTTGACCTGCTCCGTAGCCGATCTTCTCAATCTTCATCGCAGGAAGTGGACCAAACTTGTTCACCAAGGTTTTTACAATAGCTGCACCGGTCGGAGTGGTTAGCTCACCCTGCACTTCTTTACCTTCAGGAAACTCTGCTAAAGGAATGTCTCGCAGTAAGTCGGCAGTCGCTGGTGCAGGAATCGCGCAACGGCCATGGGCGATCTGAATAAACCCGGTGCCAGTCGGTATCGGGGAGCAGACAATCTGATCAACCCCCAAGAGATCCCAGCCAATCGCCGAGCCAACAATATCGGCGATCGAATCGACAGCTCCAACCTCGTGGAAGTGAACTTTTTCAATGGATGTCCCGTGGGCCCGTGCTTCGGCCTCACCAAGCTTAGTAAAGATATCAATGGCCAGTGTTTTTTGACGATCCGTGATCGAACTTCCTTCAATCATTTTTCTGATGTCACTCAGATGCCGATGGGCGTGCTCCGGCTCGTGTTCAACAACGATCTGAGTTGCACGAAATCCTTTTTTCTTAACCTCCGAAGCGACAAGTCGGCAGCTAGGAAGACCGAGTGAATCGATCCCCTGTTGGATTGCCGCAAGATCAACGCCAGCATCGACCAAGGCACCAAGTGTCATGTCGCCGCTGATTCCACTGGCACAGTCGAGATATCCAATTCGCATTATTAAGCTCGGTTCTAGTAGGTAATGAATCCTTTACAAGATTGTAGGAGCCGATCGACCCGTGACCATAGGGGCCTCCTGAAGTAACATACAGACTCTGTTTGCAATCTGACAATTCAACCGACGAAAAGCGATCAAGATGGAAACGCAGAAAGAATCGACTGACCAAGAAACGACTGTCGCCGAGCTTCGCGGCTTGGTGGAAGAGTTTGTTGCTGAGCGTGATTGGTCTTGTTACCATTCGCCGAAGAATTTGGCGATGTCCATTGCCATGGAAGCAGCCGAATTGATGGAGCATTTTCAATGGATCGATACGGAAGAGTCACGAGCCTTGGCCGATGACCCTGACCGTCGTGCTGCGGCGGGGGAAGAGCTTGCTGATGTCGTCGGTTATTGCTTTGCGATGGCAGGTGCTTTGAAATTGGATCTCTCTCAAACGGTACGAGACAAAATGCGGAAGAACCATTTAAAGTACCCTGCCGAGAAATATCGTGGCCGTCCGAGCTACGAGTGAGGAGTCCCACGTTGCAACGCATTGGTGTCATCGGTGCCAGCGTCCGTGCTGCCGCTCAGTCATTAAGGCGTGCAGGCTATGAGCCAATCGCAGCGGACCTTTTTGGTGATGTTGATCTCTGCCAAATTGCTGAGGTCACGCGTATTTCTGATTATCCTGCCCAGTTTGCTGACTGGATGAGGAATCAACAATTGGACGCTTGGATCTACACCGGAGCTTTAGAAAACTCGCCCGAACTGGTTGATGAACTTGCTGAAGTGTGTCCTCTATGGGGGAACTCTGGCAAGTTGCTTCGTGAACTTAGAGATCCTTTTTGGCTAGCTTCTGAGTGTGAAGCGATTGACATCGCATTTCCCGAAACAATTCGATCCAGCGAGAAGATCAAAGGAGATTGGCTTGCCAAAAGTTATCGCCATAGTTCAGGTGCTGGAATCAGCAAGCTGGTTGAAACCAAAGATTGGTACCAAGCTCATGAAAATGGCTGGTTCGCTCAGCGTGAAATTTCGGGCAGACCTTGCTCAGCTGCCTATTTGATTGATGATGAACAGGCTTGGCTATTGGGATTTGCGTCGCACTTAACAAACGGTGAACCGGAATGGGGATTTCGTGGAGCGGTAGTTACGACTCCTAGCCAGTCACAATTCACAACGCTTACAACCATTGGTACTTGGCTTCATCAGCTTGGCTGCCAAGGTGTTGTGGGGGTAGATTTCATCGATTCAAACAATGAGCTTTGGCTCTTAGAAATTAATCCACGCTACACGGCAACGGTTGAGCTGCATGAGAGGACCAACGGTATCGATTGCTTCCATGCCGAGACTATTCGAGACAATCATACCAAAGTGATAAATCATTGGGGCAAAGTGGTTTATTATGCGAAACAATCGATAGATGTGGATCAGCGATTTCAATCATGGCTTGAGAATACCGAGCACGGTTTTTTAGTTGCCGATATTCCTCACCCTGGAACTACCATCGAAACGGCACAGCCAGTCTTGACTTTAATGGCGTCAATTCCAGCAGATGAATCATTCCTTCAGCAGTTTGATAAGAAGATCCAGCCGGTGATCGGTCAGCTCGAACAAGTTCTCTACGAGGTTGAATAAAATGCGGTTGGGAATAATTAGCGACACTCACGGTGCGATTGAGAATACGCGTAAGGCAGTTCGCATGCTTGAAAGCCTGGAAGTTGATCATCTGCTCCATTGTGGCGATATCGGCACTCCAGAGGTCGTCAATCTACTTACACCTTGGCCTACTGAGTTTGTCTTCGGCAATTGCGATTACGACAAGGCGCCTCTACGGAAAGCGATTCGGGCGACTAAACATCACGCATGTCATGAAGAGTTTGCTGACTTGCGGTTAGCGAACGTGCCAATCGCCTTGTTGCATAGTCACGACCGACATCGGTTTGAGATGGTCACCCAGAGTGACAAGTATCGACTGGTTTGCTACGGACATACCCATATTGCAGCCATGGAGCGATACGGCGAGACATTAGTTCTCAACCCTGGTGCGATTTACCGAGCGAATCCACATTCGATTGCCGTGGTTGAATTGCCTCGCATTGAATCCACGATTGTGGAAATCTAACCGTCGTCTCTTTAGCCAGCCATACGGTGGGAATCGCCCATTGGGAAGATCATATCCATCGGATCTTCTTCATGGTTATACTGCATCAGGTACGCATCTTCGGGAGAGTCGTCGTAGAAGCTTCTTAGGACCGAAGTCGCTTTGAATCCGGCTTCACGGAAAAAGAGTTGTGCAGCGAGGTTGGTTTCGCGAACTTCAAGCGAGATGCGAGTTCGCCGCTGACTGCTTAATTTTGTCACAAGCTTCTTTACCATCTGACGGCCGACACCTTGGCGGCGCGAAGTTGGGTCGACAGCAAAGTTCAGAATGTGTAGCCGTGTCTTGTGTAGTTCGTAAATCATAAAGCCGAGCACTTCTTCGCCCTGCTCAGCAACCATACCGATGCAGTTGCGCTTACGCAGACAACGGATGAATTCATCCTCCGACCAAGGGAACTCGAAACTCGAGGACTCGATCGAAAGAACCTGATCCATATCCCGACGAATCATCCAACGGATGTGTGCCCGCAGTTGATGGTTTTTGTCGGTAGTCGCCATGTCAGCCTCCATGCATCTACTTGCCGCTCTCCGAGCCACAAGTCGTATCGTTGATTCTTAGGTCATGCCGAACCGCAACCTCGAAAGGTCATGGCCCAGAGGCGGGAAACTAACAGATGAGCCAAGCTGTGCCAAGGCGAAACTAAATCGTTGCTATTACTGGACTTGAGAGAATTGGTTGGTCTTGACGCAGCAGAAAGATTCAGCTTGAGCCTTTTTGCCAACCTTCGGATCGCGCCCTATGAAGACGGTCCTAACGATAAGGATACTGAGGATTCGGGAAACAATGCCTACTCCATAAACGGTAGGGGCTTTTCTGCATTGTAGGCTTGATTGAATCGATCTGCGCGCTGGGTAAGTACAGCAATGATCGAATGTCGGATCTCCCCACGCAACCAATCAGGCATGTTCCCCAACATGGTCAACAAACCAGAAAAACTGCTGAGCATCTTATTGCTAGCCGTGCTGGCGTTGGCTTGTGCGACCCCGTTTGCTCTTAATCTGGCGGACCCCGATCTCTGGGGGCACGTTCTCTATGGGCGAGAGTGGATTGCCGACGGAGAACTCCCTCGAACCGCGACACATACCTTCACTGCGGAAGATTACCGCTGGATCAACCACGAGAATCTTGCCGAGCTAGCTTTAGCATACGGTTTTGAGAACTTCGGTATCCAAGGGATGCTGATCGCGAAGTGTTTGCTAGGACTTTCGATCTTGGGATTGATCCTTAGCTCAGGATTCCGCAATCAAGCTTCTTGGATTGTCATGGCCACCATCGGGTTGTTGGTGGCAAAGAATCTCGAAGCCTTTTTTCCACTAAGACCTCAACTGCTTAGCTTCCTTTGCTGCGCCCTATTGCTTTGGCTCGTAGATCGAGCGTTGCCTGACCGAGCACAGGAATCGACATCCGTTAATTGGCGTTGGCTGCTACCGTTGCCGTTGCTTTTGATCGTTTGGATCAACTCGCATGGCGGAGTACTGGCCGGTATGGCAATCCTCACCGCGTTATTCCTCGGTAAAGCAGTTACGGAAGCACTTTGGAATAATAATTGGATGAATGGCATAGGTCTAATGGGCTTGCTTGCCGTTTGCTTCGGTTCGCTCATGATCAATCCATACGGATCGGAGTTGATCCTCTGGTTTGCAGAATCGCTGGGCGTCTCAAGACCTGAGATCACCGAATGGGGACCTCCACTGCCTGGGAACCCGGTCTTCGTCCCCTTTATCTTGCTGTTGGGTGTTGCTATCACATCGTTTCTCTTCACCGAGAAGAATCGAGATTGGATTCGTGTAGCTATTCTCCTGCTGGTTGGCTGGCAGGCTGCTAAACATCTGCGGCATATTGCATTCTTCGCACTCCTGTGCGGATTCTGGTTGCCGATTCATATGCAGTCAGTCATTGATCGTATAAAAGAATCTATTCCGACAAAATCTTCAATGGCTTTAGGTTGGCCCATGCGTTCAGCCATCGCCGTCTTGTTGCTGGCAACTATCGCAATCCAGTCAGCAACGCTCGGCGATCGGCTTAGCGACCTTCCGGTTTATCGTTCCAATTACCCTGTCGATGCCATCCAATGGATGCACGAACGGGAGTTCAATGGACGGCTGGTCGTTTGCTTCAATTGGGCGCAATACGCCATTGCTGCCCTTGAGCCTCGCATGACAGTTTCGTTCGATGGACGATTCCGAACATGCTATCCACAGGAGATCGTCGACATGAACTTCGATTTTCTGATGGGGGATCTTATTCCAAGAACACGCTGCGCCACGTCAGGCCCAATCGACGGAACCAAAGTACTCAGCCACCGTGATCCTGACTTCGTTCTGGTTGATCGTCGCTACACGAACGCAACCCAAGTGATGCAAGATATTCAGGCAACCAGCCGGAGTGAGTCTGATAGCAGAGAATGGTCGCTCGTCTACCAAGATGCCGTTGCACAGCTTTGGGCACGTGCTGAGTTAGTCGATCTGCCGGGTTCAAAGCACCATATAGCTGAATCGGACCGTCTGGTATCCGATCATTTCTCAATCACATCGGTCTCCTGGCCTGCCTTGCCAGGCAGGCATGATTGGACTGGTAACCAAGAAGCAAAAACGATTAAAAACCAAGCTGATAGCAAACAACTCGCAAAGCAAACTAAAAACAACAATCCACAATCCGACGGATAAAATCCTACTTGGTGTTAGAATCCAAGTAGCACCCAAAACGACAGGTGTCCCATGAGCACAACTGAACTCAAGCCGCAAGAAACCGTTGAGAACCAAGTTTCTCCTGCTCCGAACACGGCATCCACAAAGCCAATGCCCGGACTCCGTTCGGTCGAGCAGATTGAGCAAACTCTCACTGACGCCGAGGCTGCCCTTGTACGAGCTCAGGAGATTGACCGAGCTGCACCAATCGAATCGAGCAATCGTCTTCGCTTGAAGGTGTCGATCTTAATGCCAGTTTTCAACGAAGAAGCGACTCTCGATACAATCATCGACAAAGTTCGCCAGCAAGGTGTCCATGATGAGTTGGTGATCGTTGATGATTGCAGTACCGACGGAACGCGAGATCGGCTGATCGAATTGAATCAAAATTACGATGACATCCGCGTCATTATGCATGGATACAACAAAGGGAAAGGGGCAGCTCTTAAGACTGCTCTTACCCATGCCCGTGGAGATATTGTTCTTGTCCAGGATGCCGACTTGGAGTATGACCCGGCGGACTACGCCAAGCTCGTTGAGCCGATTCAGAATGGTGAGGCCGACGTTGTGTATGGATCCCGCTATTTGGAAAATAATTCGCGCAACAGCTCTGGCTTGCATCGCTTTGGCAACCGAATGCTGACCAACCTTTCAAATCTAACAACCGGCCTACGCCTGTCAGATATGGAGACCTGCTACAAAGCGATCCGACGCGATGCGATGCGGGGCATTCATCTTCGCGAGAATCGATTCGGTTTTGAGCCAGAAATCACCGCAAAGTTAGCCCGACGTGGCGCTCGGATCGTCGAACGCCCAATCAGCTATCACGCCCGAGGATGGGACGAGGGCAAGAAGATTGGTGTCCGTGACGGAATCCGAGCAATCTGGTGCATCATGCGATACGCCTGGATTTCCTAACCGGCAACTTCCTTTTATCCCCATCCAAGCATAGCAGAGCGAACCATTTCAGTCGGAAAATGGTCACATCCAGGGTGTTTACGTCCCCTATAAAGAGAGCTAAACTGTGGAGCTCTTAAGATGGTTGGATGAGCCCTGGGCTTGTCCATTCCAACATCATCTCGGCGGCATAGCTCAGTTGGTTAGAGCAGCGGAATCATAATCCGCGTGTCGGGGGTTCGAGTCCCTCTGCCGCTACTTCTAGGTGGGACAAGACGTGACTAATTGCGTCAATCCCGGGTTTTATAGCCTTTTCATTTTTCTGAGTCCCACCTATTCCCCCCTGATCCCGCATAGTCTGCAGCGCATAGTGCAGCGCTTTTTCAGTAGCGGCTTCAAAGTGATCATCTGTCACTTGCCAGTAGTTCGTTTTGGCAATCTGAACACTGTGACCGAGCCATGCTGCTGCAACATGTCCCGGGAATCGCTCGGCTAGTTCGGTGGCTCTTGTTGCTCGCAGATTTTGGAAGAGCTTAGGCCAAGGTTTAAGACCTACCTTCTCAATGATTCTTGTAAGTTGTGTTCTGAGGTTGGTGTTATTATCGCGGCTTCGGTTGATAACGAATTTACTTCCCTCTGGTGCTTGATAGTAGGCTTCTTGAAGCACTGGCTCTAGCTCGGGGAACAAAGGTACGATCCTTGTTTCGTGGCCATCATGGTGTTCAACCTTCACGCATCGGACAACGAACCGTTGTTGATCCCAGAGGATATCCCCCCAGCGAAGCTCAAGAACTTCTGAGGGGCAACGTAGGCCACCGTAGCGAGCTAGTGAGAAGATCAGACGCCATTCCAGCGATGGGCATGCAGCAAGTACCTTCTGGGCCATCTCTTCAGTTACAAAGAAATCTCGGTCACGTACTCGAACCGTGGCGGCGGGAATTCCGTTGAATGGGTTCTTGTCGATCAACTCGCTGTCAATCGCAGCATTGAAGAGAGTGCGAACCTTTGAAACCCACTTACGGATGGTGTTCTCCGACTTTCCTCTAGCAATCGCATTGCGCCAGGCTCTTGCATCGGCTTTGGTAATTGATCGCAGTGTAGTGTTGTTTCCAAATCGTTTCTGGAGACTTTCAAAAGGTGCATTATAGGATAACAACGTTCGAGGTTTAGTCTTCTGATCCGTCCTACGTCCTTCGATGAATTGATCTATGAACGTTCCCAGAGTTGCGTTCTGTCGTTGTTCTATCAATCCAACCTTAGATAGTTTGCTGATGATCTTGTCGCCAGCAGAAGCGACCCAGCGACTTGTAGCAGTGTCAGGTACCGTTCCAGCAATCTGAGCGTGAACCAATGCTTCCACGTGGTGTTTGATAGTCTCGGCATCACGTTTGGGAACTTTGCCTAAATAGATCGTTCGTCGAACTGAATCAGCATCTTCGAATTGAATCGAGTAGCTACCCGTTTTGCTTCGTTTTGAAATGCTTGCCATATAACTATGCTTGGTGTTTGTAGATTTATTGTTTCGAATCCTTTCGTTATTTTGATTGGTTGCTTATCCAATCATTAAGAGCTTTGCCAGTTGCTACACGCATTGAACAATCTTTGCATTCTTACAACCAACCATGAAAATGTTATCTCTTACCCATCTAATTTGATGCACATGGCTTCCTTTTCTCCCTAATGCTTATGACTTCGAGTCATCAAAAAGGTATTCGCTAGCCATCACACACTAACCCCTGTAGGTTCTCTGATGATGAGCAATCTTCTCTTGAGCCCATTGTAACTTTTCAATCTCAAAGAAATACTTTTGCCCATCTATAAAGTGAGGTACAGGGTCATCAGAATTTATCCAGTTATCGATTATCCATCTTCTCTTGATATCTAATTTTTCAGCAAGTTGATCGACGGTAATTAGTGGGAACATTTTGTGCCTTTGAGTTGGGAAATTTATTCATTCAAGTAATTCTCTCACATTGAAATCTACCAACTCAACGTTGGGGGCAGGCATACCCCACCCCCAGCATATAGCCTCAGCTCACGGTGATTGCGGCATACTCGGGAGGCATCCAGCCAACCTCATGCCGTTGACGTCTGATCTTAGCACACTCGGCTTCGATTTCTTCAGGCGTTGGTATGTAGGCCTTGTTTCGTGGCTTGGTTGCTCCCGTCTGGTAGCAATGTTTCCCGAGCGCAATCTTCCTAACGGCGCTAGGACTCACGCCTACACGGTTTCCTATTGCTAGGTAACCTAAGTCGCCTTGGTCCAGTAACGCTACGATATGATCAAATAGCGGACGTGTCATTGTCTTTGGCATGATTCACCCCCTATCGATCAAAACAAGTAAGGATCAAATCATCAAGCTTTACCGATAAGATCTCTGCGCTGTCGATGACAGCAGCAACTATCCGCTGATCGCAACTGTTGCCATGGATGTACCCGCTTAGCTTGTCATATAGTTTGGAATAACGCCTGTTATATTCGTACGGCCACAGGCCAGCTTGCTCCAGGCGGTAACTTATCGAAGTAGCTTTCTTGTTCTCTGTGCTTTGGATTACACCCGCCAACTTCGCTGCTTTACGAATTTTGCGTTCCAGCATGGCTCTAGCTGTTGCCGCAGCTGCTGCGTGGTAGCCTGCCGAGTTGAGCAATCTCGCTTCAGCAATAGAATCACCTTCGCAAAATTCAGCTCGCAAGATTGGCTTGTAACGATTGATTGCATCTCTGCCATACCACCAAGCAATGGCAAACTGGGCAAGTCGGCCCCGAGTCCTAGGTCCTACGATTGAGACCATGATTAGATTCCTTTCAGCACGCTGAGTAAGCGCGCAAAGAAAGCGCGTTCGTGCACTGGCGATGTCAGGCGGCTACGAAACCACCCGGGGGCCTTGCGGCTACCCCTCACCCGCGCACGAACGCGCTCTATTTTCCGTAGAGAATTTGACATGATTTTCCGTAGTACGTTGTGGCCCTAAGGCCAAATAGCTTTGACGATTACAAGCTAACTTGCCCAGCTCGGCTTTGTCAACCGCAGGGTTCTAGGTGTTTCAATGCAGCAAAAGTTACTCACCGCATTCGATTGGCATGCATCTTGCCAAATTGGCCCATTGGGACACTTCAGTATGAGGCAAGGTGCGGAAGCCGCCAAAATTCACTCGCCTCCAAAAACGGCACACCGATTGCAAACCAGACAGGCAGCTCGCTGACCCCCGCGAGCCATCCATCCAGCGGGACTAAGCTGTTACCACTGCAGATCTCAATCGAGAAGCTACAATCTCGTTCAGCCGATCTTTAGCCATGCGAGTGGAAGTTTCTGCAAGCCTAGGGAAGTCCTTCGAGCGGTTGTAATCTTGCTTAGCATGACCAGCTCTAGCCGTTAGTGGCTTCACCTCGGGATTGTTACCTAAGTAGCTATCAAACTGGTGTGGATTGCCGCCATAGTTATCCTTATTCACATTCAAAGCAGCGAGTTTATCTCTAAGCTCTTTTTTTGCAGCGAATAATTCTTCATTCAGAATCTTTTGATTTTCTGATATGCCTGCGCTCAGATTTGCAACAATCTCTTCACGTTGAATACAGAGCGTCACGAGTTCTTGAGCCGAACTAAGCTTATGGATTTGAACTTCATGTTGAAGAGAATTGAGCTCATTAGCGGTTAGAGAAAGTGGCGATTTCATTGCCATATCAATGCGGTTTGCCATTGAAATGGAGCTTTGATACCACACTTCACATTCTGCATTATGGTCCTGAACCAATTCCCGATCTTCATCCGACAGATTGACCAGTTCTGGGATATCTGGTCTCTCTGGATGAAAATTCAGCTCATGACTTGAGTTCGTTTCTCTTTCAATGTGTTGAACATTCTTCATAACATTTCCTAGGATAGGGGTTGTTTGTAATAGAGACTTTTGACGTGCTTAGCATCTTGTAGCCGCTTGATGCTCAAGACTTGTGAACTTCAAAGCCTTCATCGTTTTGGTTCCATCAGCATGCAGGTGAGTAACTTGGGTTCCACAACCAAGCGATTGCTTCTTAGGCTCACATTTCGCTTCTAACGACTTCGCGTTCTCAGGAGTAGATTGCGTTTGCTTTGTTGGCTTTGCGTTGCCAGTGGGCTTCTCGGTGGCTCTCAGCTTTGGTTGAGGCCTGGGGAAGGTTGGTTTAGGTTTGCCTTGCCGCATTGCTTCACGTTCAAGCCTCTGTAGATGTCTAAAAGCAATACTTCGATCAGCACTGTTGAGGATGTCAGTGTTCTCAATCCAACGATAGCCTCGCTCTTCGGCTAGTTGTTCGACAACTTCGTTTCGGCGGTGCTCGTCAGCAAATAAACTTACGCCTGGTTTTCCAATTGTGATTTTCATAAAAAGGTTCCTTGTTCAAAGTCTTCTTGAATAAAGAAAGGGAGTGAATATTTCGTACTCTTCCGTTTGGCCCTCAGACCAAACTTCCAAAAGTAGTACCTACTCTTGGCTACAAACCGCATTGAGCCATTGAGGTAATTGCATCTCTGCTTGCTTGATGAAGTCACCTAGTGGCGAGAGTTCAACCGCTTCGATTGGTGCATTGAGTTCGATCTCTTCTTCGTCGCTGCTACTGGACCTATTAGGATCACCAAGCGGTCCAGGTGAAACGGTGCCGTGGACGTGGTCACGTGGACCGCGTCCCCTATAGGGACGCGGGGGACGTACCGCTTCCACGTGGTCGACGTGGTCTGAACGTGGACGGTCCACGTGGTCCACGCCATCACTTAAGTCGATATTCATAGCAAAGGTTTCCCCGGATGGTGGTTTGTTTCTGAACAATCTGATGGTCAGAAACTAATGCTTCTAGTAATCGTTGAATTCTCTTGTCTCCAATCTGTGTTGCAGTCCGTAGATCTTTTCTGGTTCTAGGCTGGTTTAATTTGAGGGCTTTAAGAATCCGGTGTTTGTCGCTTGTATCCTCATTAGTCTTTGCATCGTGCCCTTTGCCTAATCGCCCAGCTAACTTGGTGGCATCCAATGTCGTGTCTAGGCTCCATATGGGGTGTGTGAACTTAATGCCCCTTGCTTTCACTGGTGCAAAGCTTCTAACAGCAGCATCTAAGACAAATGCCCCTGGTTGCTCGTGTTCACGTATCACTAGATGGCAGTCAGCCGCCCGTGATTGAGCCCCTGCGCCCGCTCCAACGTCCGTAACACGTTTACCAGCTTGGCTGCCTTTGGTGGCATGGTGGACCATCAGGATGGCGGCACCGGTGATTTCTGCAATTCGATCAATCTCGTTGTAGAATCGCGCCTCTGCTGTATTGCTGTTTTCATCGCCTTCGGTGTTAGCAAACCGATACTTGGCGTCGAGGATAATTAACTTGAAGTCACCTTTGGAACATGCCTCGTTGATATCGATTGAAAGCTCTTGCAGCGACTTAAGTTTGCCCCTAAGTGGCCAGACCTCAAAGTCTTGCTTCCAGCCGCAACCTTCAAGAGCCAGAGCCTTAGCAACCGATTGTATGCGTTTCGCTAGCGTTGGCGGATGAAGCTCATTATCAACTAACAGCACTTTGCCCTTGTTGGTAGTGAAGCCCAGCCACTCCCTGCCCGTAACTACTGACAGAGCGACGTCGTAGACCATCCAGCTTTTGCCCACCTTGGGGCTTGCTATGAGGTTGATAGTTTCTCCAACACGGGCGAGGCCATCAATTAGAGGCTCTTTCATTTGCTGATGCTCGATTTCTAGCTCAGCAAACGAATATCTGCCTGACCGTCCATCGTTAAGTTCACTCGATTCACGAAGAATCGGTCCTTCCTGCAGAGCCATATTATTGTGAGCCAAGTTTGGCATATAACTACTTTCGTTTTCTTCACTCGAACCCGGCTTGCTACAACTTTTGGTGAGCCGGGTTTTTATATTGGTTATTCTGCTGAACCAGTGGACCTTTCTCCCCGAGCAATTTCCTGAAGAACCTCCCGTGAGAATCTACGTTGAACTCCAAGTGGCAGAACGGGAATTTCCCCACGATCAACTAGCCTTCCTAGGTGCTTACGTGAAATGCCTAGTAGCTTTGCCGCTTGCGTAGAATTCAAAGTTAGTGGTTGTTGTTGCTCAGTTTTCATAGATGACCCCATATGCTTCATTCGAGTGTATTTACATCCCTAACGGGACGAATGGCAGCATATGGGGAAAGTGGCTCACTTTGAGTGGCAACACTTTTGAAAAAATAGAACTATCGAATCAGGCACTACTGAACACAAACGGTGTGCCATTTTTTGAGGCGAGCGAATTTTGGCTAATTTGGCCAGACTCTCCCGCCTTTCTAATGTTCTGAACTGTGCCGTGTGCACACCCGCAGTGCTTAGCTATCTCTCGATCTGGCAAGAACAGCATCGCGATCTATCGCTGAGCAGGAAACATCCGTCGCGAGATTGAGAGTGGAATTAAATTCCAAAATTCGCTTGCCTCAAAAAATGGCACGCCGTTTGTTTGGAGGTCTTCTGTCTTAGATTGGCAAGGTTTTAGTCGCGAAGCGTACTATCAAACATAATCGCTATTCCATCGTTATTTGAGCTTGGGCAATACGGCTTATAGATGCTTATCCGTAAGTTTAATCTCATTACCAAATACAGAGGCAACACTGTCTCAATGAGTCACTGTTGTGTGTTTGATTGCGAACTAGATGTCGCAAGATAAAGACTTTTACTGTAACTTCGCGTGTGGCGTTAATCTGGGTATTTTCACCCAATTGCATTAGATCAAAAACACTAACTTGCCCTGTTCAATTAACATTCAGCTTGACTAATCCAATATAATTGGCGGCAGTTGAAGCGGTTTGATTAGAGGGCGAATCAAATAGATTCATTTAACTGCCATAAAGGTTTTGGTGTACCTGCAGGAGGCAAGCGATGAAATATGCAAATGACCTACTCCGTGGAATCTGCTTGAGTGTTCTTTTGGTCTGCGTTGGTGGGTGTAGGGATTCAGAGAACCCTATAAGTGAGAAGCCTGATGCTTCAGAGATTCAAAAGGAACCTGAACCGCGAATTGAAGCTTTTAAGCCTTCTGCCAAATGTCTAGCAGTGCCGGGGATAATCAAGACATGGCGCGCATATGAACCTGAACTCGAATGGGAAGCTGTACAAACACTTGCCGAGCTCAGCAGACTTGCATACGAAGATAAGCAGACTCGCATCAAGGTCTGTCAAGAAATGGGATTCGAGACAACAGAGCCTTTGGACTCCTTTAGTAAAAATGGGTTTATTGCAACCAAAGATGATTACGTAGTTATTTCTTTCAGAGGAACTGATGGGGCGTTTGACTGGCTAACAAACTTTCATTTTACGCAAAAATCAGATATCAACCGTAGGAAGGGGATTCATAAAGGATTTCAAGGTTCGTATGCCAAATTTAGGGACAACATCCGACTGCATTTGACTGATGATAAAACAAAAGTCTGGATTACAGGACACAGCCTAGGGGGAGCGATGGCCGCATGTTGCGCATACGATCTGGTAAGCCAAGGAGCTCAGATTGATGGCCTAGTTACCTTTGGACAGCCACGCATTGGCAACAAGAAATTAGCCGAGTTTCTTGATGAGAAACTCGGAGATCGCTACTTACGACTTATGAACGAAGATGACCCGGTTCCGCTTTTACCACCATCGATCGGTGGCATTCTTCCTGCCTACTGGCATTGTGGAAAGCGGATAAAGTTCTTTGGTGATGAAATCGTCACTTCCGAAGGAGTTCTACCGATGGCTTTACCTGCCTTTGAAGCCATCGGGAATTCATCAGACAGTACAACACTCAAGGCTAGTCCGTCTGCCGATGGCTGTGCGTCAATATCTGAGGAAGAGTTTATTGATCTGATCAAAAGTCTTTCATCGCAGGATAATCTAATAAATGATTCACAGTCAGATTCGACTATGTCTGCAGTTCCAATGATGTCTTTCGATGGAGGTTTTTTTGGAGTAGGAGATCACTATATGGAAGAGTACATTGAAAAAATTATCTATCATAGGAATGATCACGCCAAACCAGCTCAAGAATGAAAATGGCCCAATGGGACAGTGAAGATTAACTCAAATATGAGCACTAATTACAAAAGGCCGGATCTATCGTAAAAAAATGAGCGAGATTAGGGCTTCAGCTTATCAACTATCAGTTTTGGGCTTGATCCTACCCTCCTTCCCGTTTAGGGCAGTGCTTTACCGAAGAGACATTCTGTAGGCATTTACGAGCCAATTGTGCGCCACGCCAATACTAGTACCGGTATGCTATTACATTGCATATGATCATAGTTAGCCATATATAACTCATTGTTTGTAGGTTGCTCTTTTGCTTGTGAGGGACCAGAATGCTTGTGTCATGATCAGATATCTTCGCAGTCAAATATTCGTCTAAAATATGAAATTTGAATATCTAAATGCTTACAACCATGCTCTCAATTTTGAGATGCATGGAAGTGACTACATTAGCAATCTATATGGGCTATATAAGCCTAGCAAGGAAGCAGTAGAACTTCAAAATAAGTTACTGCATTCTAGCTGTGCGGATATGAACTCAAGGTATCTCGCTCAGTGGCTTAATGAGTATGGAGAAGCAAAGTTAGTCGGAGCCAGTTTGGTTAGGGTTAATCTAGCTGGTGCGAACTTTAGTAGTTTACGTATCAGGGGCATGTTTTTCTCAGATTGTAATCTGTCTGGAGCAATATTTGATGATTGTGATTTATCCTACATTGTCTTTGGAGGTTTGAAATGCACAGATAGCATTGATCTCTCAAATGCTTCATTTAGGAATGCCAAAATTACCAGTTGCCTCTTCAGTTACCAGAATTTGCGTGACGTGGATATGACAGATACGATCCAACTAGGTGTTAATTATCAAGAAACAGATCTTGGGGGAGCAATTTTTAGTTTGTCTCGCTTGGAGCATTGTGATTTTCGAGGAGTTTATTTTGATTCTGGCACAAGATTTGAGCGGCTCAGATCTTTGTTTAAGACTAAGTTGAATAGGGATTCTCTTTCTTGGCTCGATAGTAATCATGGTGGTTTGACTCCTGCAATGAAGTCAATGACTATCGATGGAGACGAATACAGTGTTCTTAAGAAGGAGTTTAGTGGCTACCGTAAAACACTACACATATTGTCAATAATCGCATTTCTAGTTCCGTATCTTCTCTTTGGGTTGCTTCTTTGGGTAAGAGCAATAGGAAATGAAGTCCAAGACAATTTTATTCCGCTATATTCAGCAGTTTTTCGCTACGCACTGAACGACTCAGATACTGGTTGGTACGACGGATGGAAACCAAATGCGTTTAGATGCTTGACCGTTCTGGTTTATTGTAGTTACGCTGTCGTTCGTATGGTGCTGATCCAACGTTTGACTAAACTTGAACAGGAAGAGAAAGATAATGGCTACCGAGCTAGCTTTTACTTTACGGATGAAGTTCTAGCTAAACCATCCGCAGCATACCGTATAGGCCTTTTATACAATCGGAGATATCGATTGCGGTATGCTCATGTATTTATTGTTTATCGGATACTATATTTATTTGCCTATGTTTTAGTAGCGATTAATGCTTTAACATTACTTAATATGCCAATTGCCTTGCAATAACGTGCCAGAGGATAACATGCAATCTTAGCAAAACTCCACGCGATCTATATCTCACAAGTAGACCGCTACAAAGCAGTGGAATTATCTATCAACTTTGACTTCAACAGGCACGTCGATTTCGTTAGCTACCCAGTTATAAATACCAATGTCGGTTTTTTTAGTGCGAATTGTTACAATTAAGCTATAGCGAGCCTTATTGCAAACCATTTCATGTCTAGGGCGTTCTTTCCACCATCCCGTGACTGGATAGATTGCGATATACTCCGAATCAGCCAATTGTGATGCAGTACCACTCCAAAAGTCAGAGTGAATCGAGCCTCTTGTTTGACCTGCCTCACCAATGGCCCAATGTCGATCATCATCTGGACCTTTGACAGGTCGCTCTCGCTTTTGGGGATTATCAGTAGATGTGTCCCAGAAGTCACGTGACAGTCGCTTCTGAAACATCTCCATACTTTCCAATGGTCGGAAGACATCGAATCTCAATCCGTGGGAGGCATATCGATGATTGATATTCCAACCTTTTCGGCCTGGACTGGGCTCAATGTAATATGAAAGTGTTACTCTCATCTCAACTTCTTCCTCTGCGATTTCTCTTAACTTTGATTGAGGAATTGGCAGCTTGTGAAAATTCATTTCATTGGTTTTTGGATTTCCGTCTTCGCCAAGACAGTACGGTTGAATAGAGTCTTGGATAACCAAAGTTGCGAAGTGCTCGGCGCATTTCAAGCTTTGATCTAGATCCGGAATTCCCCAGCCGTATGTTCTAAGTCGATTCTGCGGTATTTTTATTCGCCTTCCTGCACTAGATAATGCAGGAAACTCTTCCTCCATCTCCTTGGTCCAACGAGCGTTGTGCACAAGCATTCCTCTTACCGTTTCTGGCCAATATTCGGGGTAGTTTGCTTGAATGACAGCTGCCATACGTGCTGCCTGAGCCGCTGCAGGGCTGGTGCCATGGAAAGGTCCAAGAAGTGAATTATTACCTGGTCTTAGACATGTAGTAAGAATAGAAAGATCATCAGGATTCGTGCTGTTACCAGACCCGTCTGTAGCAAAGTTGCCTCCTTCAAGTACAAGTTCTGGTTTGATTGGCCAATTTTTAGACCATGTCAAAGATGTAGTACTTGTAGGTGATAGTAACCCTTTAGGTGCTATTGGATTCCATCCGGATAAGTCTGAAGCTTCGAGCTGAACTAAATCAGTATAAGCCCCTATGGTTAGTGCATTCCATGATTGACTGGGATCCTTAACACTAGCGAGTTGATTTTCGTCGGGATACTGCACCGACGGTTTGAGAGGAAAATTACCAGCAGAAATGGTTATGAGTCTTTGCTTACTACCCTCAATTCCAGAAACACATTGATCTATTGTGGCAGACCATAGAGTTGGTAGGTGTCTATCGCGATCATCCGCGGTAACGGCCATGCAATATACTCTGTTTCTACCAGGAGATTTGCTTTCAACCAACTTCATCGAATCGGTTGTTATTGGTCCATAGTCAGGAACAGCATTATCTCCTATATCAGGAAGTATCTTGACAGATTCAAGCCGATGTTCGAGCTGTATAGGCTCATTCTCCAGAAGAAGGTCTTTTAACCTAACTCCAAACAAGGCGACTCCTGCCATCTCTGTCCCATGACCTTGAATGTCGTTTACAGTCCATTCTACATTCCATGCATGCGCATCTTGTTCGGTAATAGCATCACCGAGCAGCGGATGGCCGCGATTGATTCCAGTGTCCAATAGAGTTACTGCTGGTGCGCTTTGATCTGCATACACTGTTCGTTTTAGTAAATCATCAATGAACTCAGCTTGATCGGAAGGGGGTAAGTCAATGAACTCTGATGGAACGATCTTAGCTCTGCGAAACTCAGCTAGGTGAGAAAACAAGCTCTGGACATTAATCCATTGATTTAAATTTCCTCGGGCCAGAATTACAACTACCTCGGGAAAACGAATGAACTTGTCGCTGAGCTCAATTCCGGCATTTATTATTGCCTGTTTAAAGCCATCTAATTCAGTATCTGTGGGTAATAACTCTAACCAAACTTCCCACCAGATCGTCTCGTTATCATCAGGAATATTGTCGTCACTGTCAGTATAGTAGTCAGTTAATGTTGCAAGGTGCAGTTTGCTAATACTCTCAACCAGCTGCTGATTTCTTGGCTTTGTAGAAACCGAACCGTTACTCAATTGGCGTACATCGTCTTTGTCTCTGTAGTCAGTGAGTTTTTTCTTGAAATACTCAAGCTGTCTCTTGGGAATTGCAATTGTGGCAATTTGTCGATCGCTCTCTTTGCGAACATTTATGATTCGAATGCCCTTGGATTCGCTATCAAGCTTATTTAGGTCTAATCCGCTGAACTTAACTCCATTAAATTCCCCAACGTCACCTTCCAGACTTAGAGGTAGGAACAAAAGGCCTTCTGAATTCGGTTCTATTGCTTCACGAGAGGTCGCAGATTCTTTAATCTCATTGAATTGGTCAACTAACTTTTGACCATGCGCTAGTCGGCTGTCTCTTGGTGGAGAGCGAAAGGGACCTGTGCCACCAGAAGTAGAGGTGTAATTATGACTATAAGATGTATTAGTTAGAATGAAATGCTTATGTTGAGTCATAAGAGGTTTTTTGGATTCATGCTGAGACGCGAACGACGAGCTTTCATCGCGAGGATCAGAGCATCACTCGAAATTTTAGTTGTATCATTTAAGATTGCATCCTTAGCAGCGTCGTCAGAAGCTCGACAAATATCTGAATGTGATAGATGTTTGGTATGGTGAAGAATTTCTTCCCAATCTACTGATTGGGTTTTGAATATCGCTAGCCTGTTCTTGATTAGCTTTATCGCTTGAGTTGATCCAGGATGCTGATACACAATAATATCGTCAAATCTACGGAATAACGCCTCGTCAAGCATATCAACATTATTGGTAGCAGCAACAATCAAACTATCCGATTCGTCTTCTTCTAAAAAAGTTAGAAATGAATTCAACACACGTCGAATTTCACCAACATCATTCTTTAAAGCTCGATTACCACCAATAGCATCAAATTCATCGAATAAGTAAACTCCTTGAGTTTCGACCATTGCATCAAAAACAGCGTGTAGTTTGGCAGCTGTTTCACCCATGAATTTCGTAATTAACGCATGTAGTTGTACCGAGAAATGTGGTAACGATAACTCTCCAGCCAATGCATGGGAAGTCATTGTTTTTCCGCAGCCAGGAGGACCGACAAGTAACAACTTTCGGCGCGCTGACAAAGCATAGTCACGCAATTTATTGTGCTGTCGGAACTCTTTGAGAATACGTTTTAAATCAGCAAGTTGGTTATCTTCCAAGACCATTTCAGAGAACCGTGTCTTGGGATAAGAAACAGAAAGAATGGTGCTTAGCTCACCTGTTGGTCTTGCTATAGGAACAGCACCACCAACCTTTCCATTCTTTTGCTTGAGTCGAATTTGCTCAACTAGGTCTTTAAGATCACTAGCAACTCTAGGTTTGCCTGATCGTGCTGCATGCGCAGCAATCTGTGTCGCAATAGAAAGGAATTTCTCTGCGTCAGCTTCGCTATAGCTCTGAAGGAGCGCTTTGAGTTGATTAGCAGTGGCCATGGATACCGAGTATGATTTTTAGATCATGACTTTTGAAAAAAGTTCCGACCCTTCCTAATTCTAGTCCTACGCAAAAAAATGAGTAACTAGACATAAGTTGTGACAAAGTCGTTTTTCGAAATATTGCTGCTTGCTAATACTAACATCTAACTATCCCAACAACCTCATTTTGTGGCGTCATACAGCGCATAGTGCAGCGCTTCTTCCAAAATCAGCCTAAACTCCGGGGAATAGACCTCTATTTCGAGTCCCTCTGCCGCTACTCTCCAGAACACCAAGCTACCAAGAGTAGGTTGGTGTTTTTTATTGCTGGTCGGGTTCTGATTCATCACGCTCAGGTGTAGTTTGCTCGGCTGAGAGGATGAAGAGTTCATCGTTTGCCAAGCCGAGACTGGCTCCGTAGTCTGATAGGGCGACAAAGTACTCTAGCTTTGAGTAAACTAGTTCTGCAGCTGCTTCGGCGAGTTGCTTCTCACGTAGGTTGAGATTAAACAGCGAGGTTTCACCTTCTTCATACCGACGACGTTCGGCCTGCTGGACTTCTTCGGTCAGTGCCAAGGCTTCGCTATTCTGTTCAACCCTGATTGCAGCGGCTTCCAAGGCGGCCTTAGCTGATTGGACTTCGGCTGTGATTTTGTTGCGGGCAAACTCTGTCTTTGCTCGGAGTTGAGCTAGTTTGCCACGGGCCTGTCGGACTTTACCCATTGCTTTGCGACGCTCGAGTGGCACGGACACCATCAGCGTTGCTTCGATCTCAGCTTCTGATTTGTCTCGATCTTTTGTTGCGGCTCCGATGTCTTGCCCAACAAAAATACCAGCATCAACGTCAACCCGAGTTTCGTTGGCAGCTTGGCGATAAGCGACCGAAACTTGTTGACGCTGAATAGCAAGTTCAAGAAGTTCTGGTCGATTGGACAAGGCAAGGTTCACGTCCGAGGCATCTTCAATATCGCCAGGCTCGTTTACGGGACCAAACGATTCGCTGGCCGATTCACTGTCGAGGAGCAAAGGCTCACCAAACGCATCTCGAAGATAAAGCGATAGTTTAATAGCCGCTTGCTGTTGTTTCCGCTTCGCATCGATCAGCTTGGAACGACGAGAGAGGATGATCCGATTGTTGTCAGTAATGTCAATCGGTGCCTTTTCGCCAAGTCTTACTTGCGTAGACAAGAACCCTGCTCGATCGAGGCCGATTTTTAGTAAGTCTTCTTGAATTCGCCGGATCTCTGATGCGGCAATCCATTTCCAATAAGCAATGGCCCCTTCTCGGACAGCCATAATGAGTTGGGATTGGATAAACGGCTCAACTCGGTTCTGTTCAAGTTGAGCTTGCCACAATTCAGAACGGTTTGCGTCGATCGCGCGGTCACGACCAATCGGGGCAATCGCAAAGACGCCTAGCTCGCCAAGGTCATTCGTTTCCCGCTCTTTGTACCACGGTTCAAATGATCCACGTCCTAAGCGATAGCCTGCTCCGACTTGGCCACCCCACATCGTGTCACGCTTGACGGACCATTTATGCCAATTGTTTTCATAGAAATCGAGTGGCTGAACGTTGCTGTAGCCATCGAGCTTGTGATCGAAAGCCCCGGAAGCTGAAAGCCTTTCTCCTGAAGCGATGATCCGATTCGCTTCAGCCTGTTTGACCACAGGGAAAAAATTGCGGACCGAAAGGACCACCGAGCTGATGTTAACTGAGAGCTTAGATTCGCTAACGGAACCAATTGAGATCGCTTCCTCAGGAAGTGTTTCAGCTTCTGGCAAGGATTCAATGCTTGCTGGTAATGCTAGCTTGTCAGTTTCGGGTTCTGCTGCGGTTGGTACGACCTCTTCCTGAGAGGCCCGACCTGCCTCCTGATGAAATGCCTGTTGCAGACCATCGTTTGGCTTTTCGTTTATTGAAGAAGAGCCTTTGACCACTGAGGCTTGTTTTTCGGCAGGATCAGTGACAACAGTTGGTGGCGTATAGGCTATAAACTTGGACGAATTGCTTCGACAGCCATTAGCAGCAAGCAGACTAAACAGCAGTGCAGCGACTACAGTCTTGTCGAAAATCATTGTTGATAACCGCTGCTAGCATGCGAGTAATAGATACACCAATCCCTACTCCTGGAGTTATCGGTAGAATCCTCACAACGGTGTAGCCAACATGTTAATTGAACGGATTTGGTCTAAATCAAGAACTGCTTACAAGGGCAATTCGATCATACCTTGATCTTTGGTGGTTTGCGTTCATTACCGTCCTTCTTAGGCTGAAGCGAAGGAGGGAATCCATTCATGCGACGCCAAACTTCGTAACCAAGTTGAACCTGATCGAGTAGAACCCAGCCATTCACTCGTACTCCTTGGCGGAGATAAGGATATTTGGGCCACGGAATATCTTCTTGGTCAGGCAAGATAACAACTCGGAACTTGCCTTCGGGATGGTCGGTCGTCGAGTCGACCAAGGCAACCTCGCCACCAAAGGTGCCGACCGCTACGGATGGCCAGCCAGAGAACTGCACTGCTGGCCAACCTTCGAAGAGTAGGCGTACTTTTCGTCCGGTGGTAATCAGCGGGACGTCGTTGCCGGCTACCCAAATCTGTACCGCGGGCTGTTCCGTTCGTGGTACGATTCGGCAAAGCTGATCTCCTGGCTTTACAATTGAGGATGTATCGAAGACGGTTAGGTTCATGATGTAACCATCACGAGGTGCTAGAACTTCTTGAGTCATTTGCACGGCAACTTTACCTTGTTGATCAATTAGCTTTGAACGTTTTTGGTTGATCTCTTCGGAAGTCTTATTGATGTCGATTTCTGCCTTGGCTACTTCAGCCTTTGCTTTTTCGAGTTGAGATTCTACTTTGTTTATTTTTGCTTGCCATTCTTGACGTTTCGCTTCACGTTCATTCTTTTTGCCTTCAATGCCAATCGAAGCGTTTTGCAATTCTTGCTTTGATATCTCAACTTGCGCTTGAGCATCCAAGAATTTTTGTTCACTCTCTTGGAGCTTCAGTTCCGACTCGATCCCTTCATCATAGAGAGCCTGTTTTCGTTTATAATCCGCCTCTGCCAGGGTAAACTTAGCTTCACTAGCCAAAAGCTTGTTCTTGCTCGCTTCAAATTTGTTCTCTTCCTGACTGACGAAACGGTCATAGGCTTGCACTAACTCATCTTGAGCAGTGTGCATCGCTTCAAGTTCTTCTCCTGTAACTTCAACGATCCGTTCGTTGTTGATTTTCAGTTCGCGTGAACGCTCAAGCCGCATCTCAGCCACGTTGAGTTCGTTCTGAGCATTAGTCATTTGCTGCTCAAGACGAGAGAGATACAACGGATCTTGATCTTCAATACGGAATAGAAGCTGCCCTTTTTTGACGTAGGCATTCTCCTGGACACCAGCACCTCGTTCGGCAATCCGTCCTTTTACTGGCGCTTGTACTGGTTGCGGTCTTTCAAAAGGATCAAAGGCAATCACATCGCCCGTCCCCTTAATCGATTGCTGCCAAGGCGCAAAGATGCTTGCCATAACGAGAATGATCAGGAGGACGAATAAGAACCTCCCAATTCGGCGTATAATTCTTGTTGAGCGTACGAGGCGCAAAGCGGGGAATGCCTCCTCATTGTAGGCGACTTCTCCCATCGGTAGATTCTGACGTTGTTCGTTTTGTGAAGCCATCAAACAGTCTCCTCGGATTGGAGAGTAGGCGTGTTGGTATCTATTGCAATTTGCTTCTTAAATCGATTCGCAATGGTTCTTCTACCTGTTGCAAGAATCAGGGTTCCTGCCCGATCCTCCGATAAGAGCGCTTCGATCACCTGCTCGTACGACTCGTCCGGCAGCGAGTCAACAAGTCCGTCAATGACCAACAAACTTGGCTGACAGGCGATCGCTCTTGCGATCATCAATTGGATTTGTTCGGTTTTCGACAGGGGCACACCGCTAGGTAGTAACTTTGTTTGAAGACCATCCGGTAGTCGGACAATCAGATCTTCTAGACCAACTTCAGCTAAGATTTTCCGTATGTGTCTCTCTGTCAAGAGTGGGCGACCGATTCGAATATTATCGATAAGAGTCCCCTCGAAGATTTCAATTTCGTTGATCAAAGTGCCACAAGACCGAAGTACATCAGGTCTCAATTCGCGTGGGTTGTAACCACTGATTTCGACACGGCCTGAATGAGGTTCTTCGAGCCCGTAGAGCAGTCGACAAATCGAGGTTTTACCTGAACCTGCTGGCCCAAATAGTGCAACCTTCTCCCCTGGTTCAATACTCAGATCAACGGCTCTGCAACCTGGAAAGGCACAAAGCGAAAGGAAGTTGACATCAAGTGCTTCGATTGTTTCGAAATTCTCAATCTGACCTTGTTGCTGCTCAATAGGCAAATCAAACAAATAGTCAAGCTTATCGACCGCGGCAACAAGATCGTAGTAACCTTCGAGGTGTTTTCCAAGCTTCGCAAGCGAGCTAAGGATCGTTGTTACAATCAGTTCAGCAGCAACCAGCTGACCCAAGGAAAGCTGTTCTCGAATGACAAGCCAGCCACCTACTCCAAGCAGAACGGTTCCGGCGACGGCTTGGAGGCCTAAGACAAAACTAATTTGCCGAAATAGAACACGGAAGTGTTGGCTGCGTGTGGAGATGTATTGAGCCGTCAATTGATTAGCTCGGTCGAATGCGAGATCGATGCCACCAGCCCCTTTGAAGCTATTCTGACAACGGACGATATCTTCAAACCATGCCGCGACGCGATATTTCATCTTGGATTCATCAATACCCGAACTGATAGCACCACGGCCTAATGAAAACAAACCGAAACCGACAACCAGAATCAAAAATAGGTCAAATCCAAGTAGCCAAGGATGGTAAAAGGCGAGAACAACCATACCGACAAAGGTTGCTAGAACGATGCTAACTCCATCAAGCAAGAGATTTGCAACGACCTTCTGAAGCGTGACGATGTCAAAGAATCGATTGACTAACTCAGGGCCATAATTCTTTTTCCAGCTAGCCGATTCGACGCGTGGCAATCGATAAGCCAAGTCAGCAGAAACCCTTGCAAAGAGTCTTCGCTGAATGATTTCAGCGACATACGTTTGCAAACCTTTCATCACAGCAGCAAAGCCGAGGAAGGTGAATAGCATAATTGCCAAGACAATCAACGGCTGTAGTAGCTGGCCGAAAGCGACTGTGTTGACCAGTGCTTCCACAGCAATTGGAGTTGCCAAGTTCAGTACACCTGCGAAGAACGCAAAAACCAGAATCATCCAGATGTCTGGCCATTCTGGTTGCAGTAGCGATAGCAATCGCTTGGAAGGTCTCTCTTTTTGTGACTGCGTGGTGTGGATATATGCCAACTCAGGTTGTTGAATCATCACCCAGCGTTGACTCGTATCCCTGGGCGATTCCGATCCTAGTTGATCTCGATGCTTAACAAGAACCGAGTCGCTTGAGCCCGTGGCAATAAAAAAGTTATTCCCTTTGCTGTTAACAATCAGCTCGGTCTGTTGAGTCTCTTGATCAAAGTGAACCAACTTCATATTGCCGCGGAAGAAGTTAAGAGCTTCTTCGTTGGTCATCAGAACTTCTGAAGCGATAAGTGATACGCTGTTGCAGAATTCAATTATCCACTTGCTCCATTGCTCATCGGGATTGCCTGGCCAAGCAACTTTTACTTCGTGATATATCTGCTCTAAGCGAGTTTTTTCGATCTCAATATCGAATTCCCGACAAAGGCGCAGCAGCACTTCTGACTCTCGCTGGCGCTCAGTGTTTGCTAGGTAGGGGCCCATAACGGATGCTTATTCTTTGTGTTGAAAGAGTGCCTGTTTGGATTCGACGATCGACTAAGAGTTGGTTTCTTTTTTTACAATCAGTTTCAACAAATCGTCAATTGAGCAGTGTGACTCGATGGGATGACGAAGTGGATTCTCCACAAGTACTTGGTAGTGATTACGTCGTCCCACCTTTTCACGTTTAAGAAAATTTTCTTCTTCCAATTCATGGACGATTCTTTGCACAGCACGCTCGGTGATACCAACTCGTTGAGCGACTTCGCGCAGAACGAGATCTGGTTCTGAGTAGAGCAGTACAAGAACGTGTGTGTGGTTAGTGAAAAAGGTCCACCGACTTCCGGTGTGCCCTCTTGTTTCACTTTTTGGTGCTGGAAGGGGAGAACTCATGTGCTAACCGCTCCGATTACCGCCATTGCAAATATTAGACTTCTACTGAACTCTAATATACGAAATGAAATTCGTCAAAACCAATACGCGAAAAACAGTTAATTGTTTGTGAAATCTCGCAATTGGTCCTAAGTGCCATATATGTAATGGTTTAAGGCCCTCTTCTTTTTAAAACGATGTGCTAATATCCATCCTCTATAGGTTGAAGCTCGCTCTAACGGGCCAGAAATCCACCCATTGGAAGATCTACCGATTTACCGTTTTTTGCCTAGCGGAGAGCGCCGATTCGCGTCATTTTGGCGACTGAGAGGATTTAGCCTTCACCTCTGAATTGTTCGGTTGGGCTAATTCCTTGGCCCGTCTCTGAGAGGAAGCAACATGCCGCTGTCTGTGCCCAACGATGTTACCGATGTGAAAAGTCAGATCGATTTACTTTTGGAAGACTTTATCTACGAGCCAGACGAATCAGCTCCGGAAGAAGTGCAGCAGGCGATTCATGTTGCTGCGGCTTTGCAACGGCGGGCGGCTGGGTTGCAATCTCCTGAAGAGCGACGCCAACAAGCCGAGCTAGATCGGATGATGCATCATCCAAGTGATAAGACAACGCTCGTGCAGATGACTGACCAAGCATTTCGAAGCGACGCTTGGAATCGTTCAGCCGACCAACTGATTCACTTGCTTGATGTTCAAGGGATCCCACGTTTCTTTTCACTGTTTGATAGAACCTTGTTGCGCGGCTTCCAATCTTTTGGTGGCTATTTGCCCAGCGTATCAATGCCGTTGGTAAAAGAGAAGATGCGTCAAGAGACGACCAATGTCGTTTTGCCGGCTGAGGAAGAGCACCTCGATAAGCACCTCACTATGCGCAAAAGCCAAGGCTTACGCATGAATGTAAATGAGCTTGGTGAGGCATTGCTTGGTGAGGAGGAAGCAAAGAGACGGCTTGATCACTATCTGTCGCTGCTAAAGAAGCCAGAGATTGAAGTCATAAGCGTCAAGATCTCAACGATCTATTCACAGATTTTGCCACTTGCTCGTGAGCATACGGTCGATGTCTTATGCGATCGTCTTGAAGAACTATTTCGAGCGGCAAGCGAAAGCAAATTTACACGTCATGATGGTCAAGAAGTCACCAAGCTGGTTTATCTCGATATGGAAGAATATCGGGATATGCACCTGACGGCTGATGCCTTTATGCAGACACTTGATCGTGAAGGGCTTCAATCGGTTCGGGCAGGTATTGTTCTGCAAGCGTATGTACCGGATTCATTTTTGTTGCAGCAAAGACTCAACGAATGGGCACGCAGCCGTGTTGAACAAGGTGGTTCGCCGGTGACGCTCCGAATCGTAAAAGGTGCGAATGGCGACATGGAAAAAGTCGAAGCAAGCATTCGCGATTGGCCACAGGCACCTTACGAAGAAAAAGTTGATACCGATGCAAACTACGCACGCATGCTGCAAGAAGGATTGAAGCCTGAGAACATCGTAGCCGTGAAGCTTGGATTGGCATCGCACAATTTGTTTACGTTGGGCTATGGTCTCGTGATGACTCATCGACACGATGCCTTTGATTCGGTGCAATTTGAAATGCTTGAAGGTATGGCAAACCACCAACGCCGCGCCTTGTTCGAAGCTTGCGGCAACGTGCTCTTGTATGCCCCGATCTGCAAGCGAGAAAACTTCATCAACGCCATTGGATACTTAGTGCGGCGTCTTGATGAGAATTCCGGGCCGAGTAATTTTCTTCGTTATGCATTCAACATTGAAGTTGGAAGTGAGAGTTGGCAGCTGCTCAAGAATCAATTCCTTGAGTCATTTCAACGATTACCTAGGTTGAGCAATGCACCACGCCGTATGCAGGACCGCCGATTAGAAACCGGTTCAGTTGCCCCAAAGCCCGTTGAATCGGTATTAATTACTCCCTTCGAATTCGATGGCGAACCAGACACGGATTGGTCACTGACACAGCATTCCGATTGGGCAAAGCAAATTCTTGCTGCAACTCGTGATCGACTAAGCCAAGGACCAATCGAAGTTCCCCTTGTTGTTGACGGCAAAGAGGAGTTGGATCGGGATACTAAACAATCATATGATCCTTCGCGTCCAGGCGAGGTGGTAGCCAATTATCGTGAAGCAAACGAATCGGACATCCAATCAGCGGTCTCTTGCGCAAAGGAAGATCCTGCAAGTTGGCGTGAGTTGTCATTCGAGCATCGACGAGAGATCCTCTATCAAGTGGCAGATCTTTTAGCCAATCGCCGAGGAACTTTGCTTGGCACCATGCTTGCCGAAGGTGGCAAGCTTCTTACAGAGTCAGATCCTGAAGTAAGCGAAGCAATTGACTTCTGCCGTTTCTATTCGGATACGAGTTGTCGTTTTGATCAGCTAGAAGGAATCGACTGTAAAGGAAAGGGCGTTGTGGCGGTTGTTTCACCATGGAACTTCCCTTTAGCAATCCCTTGCGGTGGCGTTGCCTCCGCCTTGGCGTCAGGCAATACGGTTATTCTCAAGCCAGCCAGCGATACGGTTTTGATAGCCTATGAACTTTGCCAATGCTTCTGGGATGCGGGTGTACCGCGTGAAGCACTTCAATTCGTTCCTTGCCGAGGCTCGACCGCAGGACAGCAGTTGGTAACGCACGACGACGTTGACGTAGTGATATTAACCGGTGGCACTGAAACTGCCGAGCGGATGCTTGCTGCAAAGCCAACTATGGAGCTATACGCTGAGACAGGCGGAAAGAACGCAACGATTGTCACAGCCATGGCAGACCGTGATCTGGCGATAAAGAATGTGGTCCAATCGGCGTTCGGACATGGAGGACAAAAATGCTCAGCAACTTCGTTGTTGTTGCTTGAAAAAGAAGTGTACGAAGATGAGCAATTTCGACATGCCCTGGCGGATGCGGTTCGTAGTCTGCATGTTGACTCTGCTTGGAACTTGGCAAGCAAAATGGGACCATTGATTCATAAACCATCCGGTCATTTGAATCGTTCATTGACTGAACTAGAACCAGGCGAATCATGGCTTGTCGAGCCACGACTTTCGATCGATGGGAATGATTGCTTAGTGAGCCCTGCGATTAAGTGGAACGTGCAGCCGAATAGCTACACACATAAAACGGAGTTCTTTGGCCCTATGCTTGGAGTGATCTGTGTCGAGAATTTGCAACAAGCAATCGATATCGTTAATGCAACTGGCTACGGTCTTACCTCGGGGCTAGAGAGCCTGGACGATCGAGAGCATCAGATTTGGAAATCACAAATCAAAGCAGGAAATTTGTATATCAATCGTTCGACAACAGGCGCGATTGTGCTTAGACAACCTTTTGGTGGCATGGGCAAGAGCAACGTTGGCCCAGGGCTGAAGGCTGGTGGGATGAATTACGTTGCTCAAACGATGAACTTCGCGGCGACCGAGACCGAATCCCAGCCAGTTGATGGGATTAATGATCCACTCATCACTGAATTGCTGATTAAGTTGCGTTCAGAACTTCAGTTGGATACGACTCAGCTAGTCAACTTTGCTACAACATGCCAACTGGCGGCAATGCAAGAGTTTCTTGTCGATCACGATCACTTCCAGCTGATTGGAGAAGATAACCATCGACGGTATTTGGCTCTGTATGCTATTCGCATCCGCGTGACACCAAGCGATACACCGGAGAATATTCTTGCCCGTGTGATTGCTGCCAGAACTTCAGGAGCCAGGGCTGTTATCAGTTGGTATGATGATCTGAGCGATTCTCTGGTTGATTTTATTACTTGGCTCGACCGAAGCACTGATAGCTGGGCAGCAAGGATTGATTTTATACGCGAAAGTGACCAAGAACTCTCCGATTTGATAAAAGCAGATCAGGCAGGACGAATTCGATATGCTGATCGGAAACAGGTGCCAGCAGCCATTCGAGAAGCAGCGAACCAATCGCTCGCCTATCTCGCAGACGAACCAATCACTTTACATGGTCGCGTCGAGATGATTTGGTATCACCAGGAACAAAGCATTTCCAATGTTTATCATCGCTACGGAAACCTTGGCGAGCGGGCAGTTGAGAATTGACTCAATAACGATCAAAGTAGTCAGGAAGTTTCTTCGTTAGCTCTTCAATGCTTCCAAAGTGTTTTTCAAAAAGCTTGATTCGAGCCGTCGCTTTTGCCTTAGCACTTCCTTGAGTAGCAGGGATGAATGGCCGGCGCTGCGACATTTCTTTGACGTACGCGACATACTGCTTCGGCATCCGCTTGATTAGATAGTAATTCAGTGCCCAAGCGTCGGCATAAGCGTCCCCGCCGGTTCGCGGGTCACGCAATCGGGCATCGTCGGCAATGATGCTTAGT
Source organism: Botrimarina sp. (assembly GCA_965263145.1). Taxonomy (GTDB): domain Bacteria; phylum Planctomycetota; class Planctomycetia; order Pirellulales; family Lacipirellulaceae; genus CAYGQU01. Next base: position 2,136,604 of record OZ253585.1, on the reverse strand, counting down.
AGCGAGCTTCGATTCCAACGTGACAGATTGCGCTGGAAGGTATCCAGTCGTCGGTAATTGATCTTGCCTATGCCTCGCCAGCCGCGAGTGCTACCTGATTCCGGCGCTTCAAAGTAGACCGCCATTCCTTCGACAAGCCAGATTGGCAAGTCAGCAAAGCGTTGCATGATGCCTGTGTTGTAAGCGACTTGGTGTGTTGCTTCATGAACAATCGTGGCAACCAGTGGCTCACCGATTGGGGTGTTAAGCATCGCGGTGATCTCTTTTCGACTACCGGCACGCCTTGCTGATCCACCGGCAAGAAGCTCTTCATTGCCTGTGATGTCGTACATCGTAACGCGATTATTGCGCAGATTGTAATAGCCAACCGCTCCCGCTCCTACACGATCTTGTTTAGCTGCCGCTTGGTAGGAACGAAACGAGCGGTGGATGATAATTGGTAACGGGTAGTCAGGTTCTTTGAGATCAAACTTCTGCTTCTTCCAGTAAGCAACCAGAGCTTTGTGTAGCCGCTCGAGTAGTGAGCTTGTCCACTCGGCGTACTCTCGGCTTGTATCGTAGGCAATGACATAGTGCTTGGTGGTGTGCAACCGATAGTTCGGCGGCAATTCTTTTAGTAGACGTTCGCCCATAATTTCTGGCGTCACTGCTGTGAACTCACGATCATCGCTTTTTTTGCTTAGTACCTCATTGCCACGCAGAAAGAGGAGCATCCCTTCGTCGCTTTCGAAGATCATGCCACCGTCGGATACTTCAGCAATCACACGGCCAGTGGCGGTTTGCCTAGCAGATGGCTTCCCTTCCTCCTCCATCTGGTAGGTGATCGTATCCATACCAACGGCTTGGATGCCAAGAGAAAGAAGAATCATTGCGATAAGTTGAGTGCGGTTCAGCATGTCTCTATTCTAACCCTGCAGGGTCGAGATTGGCCAATGTCCTGTTATCAAGTAATCGATTGATCCAGATAACCGACATACTTCGCACAATCCAACCAGCTATGAAGAGGCAAGCGTATAACTTAAGTACATACTCTTGGTCTTCTTGCCCCAAGGCATCGTAAATGATCCCTCCAATGATTGTCGACACGGCGTTCGAGAGATCGCTAACAGAATGGTAGACGGCAACGAATGGTCCATTGTTGTCTGGGTCCGAGAGGCCAAGTTTCAGACTATCAAGCCCAACATTGATCCCCGCGTAGGCAATCCAAACGAGGTAGGCTCCAATTAGCCACCAACGCTGGTCCGGCGTAGCAAATAGATAGAAGAGTGGCCCCACCGCAACAAGCAGCTGGCATGGAATCAGTAGCCGCTTTGCTCCATTGCTTGCGATGAATCGGCCACACCATGGGGCAAGCGCTGATTGACCAATCCGCATACCTATACGCATCAGTGATATGTCTTGATATTGGAATTGTAAAATTCGGATGGGGTAAAGGCTCTGAGCAGTCATCGTCAGACCGTTAGCAATTCCAAACCAACTAATGTAAGTCAGCAACCGACGATAAGGTTTTTCCGTGAAGGCTTGCAGCAATGTTCGCCAAGGGGCTTGTGGTGTGGCACTGCGGCTGGTTGCCATGGCAGGCATCAGTACGAGCGGGATGACTGCAAGGATCAAGAAGATAGCTCCCAGTGAAGCAGACGTTGCCAGCGGAATCCATTTTTTTGCATCGGGTTGTAGCCAAGACCATGCCAATGCTAAGAGGATACTGACCGTGAGTCCGAGGATTCGTCCAATCACCAGCCAGCGTTCTCGATGTCCAAGCAGAAGGCTTCGCCGTTTGGCAGGATAAATATCACCGATCCAACTCCAAAGCGTCACCGTGGCGGTGAATTCGAGTAAATGATAGATGCCCCATGAGGCAACCAACGCTGCGATTCCCCAACCTTGATCGTATTGGCCGACACCAATTGCTGCGAACGGGACAAAGACAAGCGAGACTCCGCTGGCAATGTAGGTGGCAATGCAAAGTCCTTTGCGGCCGAAACCACTTGGAGCAAGTTTGGCGACTAAGGCTGGAACCCCCAATCGAAGCACGCCTACCAATCGTGGCGAAGCCAAGATTAGGCTGATGGCTAATCCTTTAGCACCGAGCTCGCTTGCCAAAAAGATGACGAGTGTCGTTGCAACCAATCCATTGCCAATCGCCCACAGAAAACCATTAAGGTAGGTCAGACGAATCGCTCGTCGTGGCGAGTCGTTGTCGATTGAGGGCTTTTTCCGATTTATAGGCCCGATGTTCTGCATAAATGGAGTGTTCTAGCAGCCAGAATTCATGGTTTGCCCTCATGACCAGCTTGACCAGCAGGGGGGTCGTTAGCGAGACTTTAATACTTAATTCTTACCTATTTCGCTCCTGTAAATGATTGGGAATCGGGATGAGTCCCGCAAATTCGTCAGATTCATCGAACGACACTCCTCTGGTTGGGATCATCATGGGGTCAACCTCGGATTGGCCTACCATGCAGAAGGGGGCTGAAATACTCAATGAATTGGGTGTTTCATACCAGTCGAAAGTTGTCTCGGCTCACCGAACACCTGACCTTTTGTGCGACTACGCCAAGTCGGCTGTCGAACAGGGCTTTCGGGTTATCATCGCCGGGGCAGGCGGAGCTGCTCACTTGCCGGGAATGGTGGCCTCGATGACGACGCTTCCCGTGCTCGGTGTGCCGGTGCAGTCACGGGCACTGAGTGGACTTGACTCTTTGCTTTCGATTGTCCAAATGCCTGGCGGCGTTCCAGTAGGGACTTTAGCAATCGGCGAGGCGGGTGCCAAGAATGCAGGCTTGTTAGCAGCCCAGATCTTGGCAACCACTGACCCGGAATTAGCGGAACGTGTAGCCGCATGGCGACAGAATCAAACGGACAAGGTTCTTCAGCAGGAACTTTCGTGAGCGAACTTAAATCGCAATCAGAACAAGCTGATGGAATGAAGCCAATCTTTCCTGGGGCGACGCTTGGCGTCTTTGGTGGCGGGCAGTTAGGCCGAATGTTTGTCCAGGCTGCCCAGCGACTTGGTTATCGCGTGCATGTCTTTTCTTCGCACCGTAATTCACCTGCCGGGCAAGTAGCAGACTTTGAGCATATCGGATCGCTGAACGATCTGCGCAGCGTTGCAAGTTTTGCCTTAAGCATCGATGCAGCCACGCTTGAATTTGAGAATGTACCAACCGACGCGATTGCCGCAGCGGAACAGCACACGCCCGTTCGGCCTGGTTCGCACGTGCTGCATACCACACAACATCGATTGCGTGAAAAGAACTTCCTTTCCGTGTCGGGTATTCCCGTCGGTCCTTATGCTGAAGTGAAATCGTTGGATGATTTGAAGCAGGCGGTCGAAACCATCGGATTGCCAGCGGTCCTCAAGACATCCCAAATGGGATACGACGGTAAAGGACAAGCGGTCTTACGCGATAATTCAGAACTTGAAGCGACATGGCAAAAACTCGGGCCGGGCGAATGTATTCTCGAAGCCTTCGTCCCCTTTGTGCGCGAAGTATCGATGTTGGTTGCAAGAGGTACCGACGGCAAATCGGCCATTTACGGTCCGATTGCGAATGAGCATAAGAATCACATTCTTGATGTCTCCTTGTTACCTGCACCCGTACTGCATGAAAATGTTGTGTCTGATGCAGGAAGGATTGCTATTGAAGTCGCCGATGCCTTGGATGCGGTAGGTCTGATATGCATTGAGCTTTTTGAATGTGCCGAGGGCGTATTGCTAGTCAATGAAATTGCACCACGGCCGCACAATTCGGGGCACCTTACTATCGAAGCTTGTCAGACCTCTCAGTTTGAACAACAAGTCCGTGCCATGTGCGGATTGCCTTTAGGCCCAACCGAATCGGTTTCGCCAGCTGCGATGGCAAATCTTCTTGGTGATCACTTGCTTGCAGATCCTCAAGGAGAGACAAACGACCAGTCGAACTGTCCACATTGGGACCATGCTCTGGAGCAGGGAGCAGCCCTTCATCTCTACGGCAAAGAGGGCGTTCGCCTCGGGCGTAAGATGGGTCACTTAACCGCGTTGGCCGATTCGGCCGAATCGGCCCAAGCAAAAGTTTTGGCCGCCCGCGATGCTCTTGTGTAGAGTAGTTATCTGTAAAGTTAATTACCGCAAACGTTACACTATCGAGTCTACAACATGTCAAAGAATCCCTTTTTAGCTTTATCAACTCTACTAGCAATCATTTTCTTTCCAAGCGCTGGAGTGGCGGCTGTTTCGGAACAAGTCGTTTTGAATCACACCATGAATACGCTTGGTGGAAAGCAGGTAAACCTTGCTGAGAAGTATCAAGGCAAGGTGGTTTTGTTTGTGAATGTTGCGAGCAAGTGTGGATTCACGCCTCAGTACAGCAAGCTGCAAGAACTCTATGACAAGTATTCTGAGCAAGGCTTGGTTATTGTTGGGGTTCCTTGCAATCAATTTGGTGGTCAGGAGCCAGGTTCAGCGGACGATATTGCTTCGTTCTGTGAGAAGAACTACGGAGTTACTTTTGACATGCTTTCAAAAGTGAAAGTCAAAGGGGATCAGAAGTGTGATCTTTACAAAGATCTTGTTGCCGCTTCAGAGGGTAACAAAGAAGTGAAGTGGAACTTCGAGAAGTTCTTGGTCGATCGTGATGGCAAGTTAGTTGCCCGTTACGGTTCACGTACCAAACCAATGGGTAAGCAACTTGTTGCCGCAGTCGAAGAAGCGCTTGCAGCAAAAGAATAAGGCAGCTCCTATAGAGCCCTATAGAGCTAAGTCACGCCAAACGATTTCGCCCTTCTTAACTTCCCAGTAGATGCCGCGATAGCCAACGGCTCGTACATCTTCGAGCGGTGTAGCGTCCTTCGGTGTAGAGATAGCTTTTGGGCCAAAGACGAACAGATCGGGATAGTGGACTCCTGACCAGAAGTAGCGAAGCCGGGTGGTATTGCGCATCCCAACGATGCCCGTACCACCAATCATCGCTACGCTCGCGGTTTTGCTTCCTATGCGGGGGCCGACTAATAGGATTGACAGATCATCTCCAATTTCGGGCCGTTCACCAATGCGGATCTGTTTGTTGAGGGCATTCACTTGTGTTATGCGAAAGATGGTTCTTGCAGCTCGGTTAGTTTGGAAATTGCCGTAACAAACAAGGTTGCGATTCAGGTAGTCATCGTTTCTAAAATCACGGTCGGCGACGACTTCTAATCGACCTGATCCTCGGTAGCGGAACATGTCAGCATCGTAGTTTGCTTTGGCTTTTGCCCAACGGTTTTCGTCATCGCTTCCTTGCGTACCATAGACCAGTACAGGGTTGTTCTGAAAAACAGATTTCAATCCACCAGGTCTTACCGCGGACTTTTCAAGGTTCTTAAGCAATGCCACCTCAGGCGGTTGAGGGGTTCCCCATTCGCCTTCTTCGTTACGCTCGATTGTGATTTCAGAAGATCGGCTTGGCCAAGCGATCCGAACAGGTGTTTGCCCATCCAGTTGAATTTTTACCTGTTTGGTTCGCTTCATGCCTTTGAGCGATAACGTTAATCGTCGGATGTTGTCCGTTGTTCCTTCAACGAGTGTCGCTTTTTTGTCACGCTTCAAATGCAGCTGTACAGGCTTACCCGATGCAATAGGTGTATTAACTTTTGCCCAACTCATTTCAGCTAACACGTCAAGTCCAGGTGATCTGAATTTAACCGTATTTGGATCGAGGCTTCGTCGATGATCTCGGTTCTCTGAGGCTGATTTGACGGCTTCTTTTATTTTGTCGGCTAGGGAAAGCTCTACTTCTCGATAAGCAAAATTTGGATGGAAGCCGCCCAGGATGCTTCGCAGTTCAAGCATCTCAGCCCGGGCGGTCCCTTTATGTTTTGGGGCCTGATAAAGCCTCACGGGCGTGTTACGTAGATTCACGGAAAGTTCAAACAGGTCAGCAGCATTGGATCGCCGATCTAACATGCTGGCGAGGTTCTTCAACATGACATCACGCGGGAGATCATCACTTGGCAAAAGCAAATTGAGCCATCCGTCTGAAACACTCACTGCGAAGAAACGGCTTGGATTGGTCGACCCGAGCCAAAGTGCTCCATGGCCACCCATGCCTCGCCCAACGAGTGCTACTCGCTCGGTATCGTATGGACTCTTTGTTGTTAGATCAGCCAAAGCCTCTAAAGCATCCTGAGCTGACCAGTCTTCCCAATCAAAGCCATAGAGCCCACGTCCGAAAGGTGCGATTTGAGCAATATCATCGAGCGGTTCTGATTTCTCCAAAAGCTCAACGAATTTTTCACCGGCATCATGTAGTACTACTGCCAAGGCAGGCGGAGTTTCTATATCCGATGCATTCTTCGGAGGCAAGTAGGCATATTTCTGTACTGACTTGTCAATCTTGCTCAGGAAAGTTTCGATTCTCAGTTCATTGGGAGTAACGATTTTTAGTTCTGCGGTGTAGGTTGCAAGTACGTTCTCTTTGGCCGAACCGTTTTGCTCGTCTTCCTTTTGTTTCTCATTTGGTTGGTTATGAACTTCAATTTGAATACGAAGTGTTTTCAACTCGTCAACTGATTCAAGTCTTCCTTCTGGGAGCTTGATGGGAGCATCGATTGTTGATAGACCAGCTATTGATTTGACACGAGTCTTAATCGGTTTGAAACCCTCGGCTTTGACTACCAGCAAGGCATCTTCGATAGCTTGATCGGAAGTATTCGTGATACGAATTGATCCTGGGCCCGTCAGAATGGATTTGCCTTCTTCACTATCGCTAAGAATCACTGCATCAGGAACTAATGCTGAGCTAATCGATAGATCTGCTTCCGGGGTGTAAAACTTCGGTCTTGCCTTGGGACTGGCAAGATGGACAACAAGGCGGTTCTCACCTTCTTTAATCGGGACAACGATCACGTGGTTTGGCAGGCCGTAAGGATTTCCAACGTACCACTGGCCATTCAACCAGACCGCGGCACAGCCGGAGCTATCCATGAGCATTGTTCTGGAAGATTTCGATTGGAAAGAGGTTGCTGCATAGCCGCCAGCATAAATTCTTTCACCGGTCTGGGAACTCTCTTCGCGCCAGCCAGTTTCAACTCCGACTGAAGATAAAACTTTATCGCCACTCTTGGGCATTTCCCAATCAGAGCGAGCGAGTTGGGATTCAATCGGATCTTGATGCAACGCACCTCGGCGGTAGTTGCCAACCCGAGGAAGGATCAAATAGTCCTGAGGGATAATCTCTTTGGGGAGAGACGCATTCTTCTCCTGGAGTTCCGACCCTGTCTTGGCTTCAGTAGCAGCTTGCTCTTGGGCAGTACCTTCGCTTGGATATATTACTGCAACGCCAGCTAGCACGGCGAGAAGGAGTGCACGGAGATTGGTCTTGAAAGGCACGGTTGAGAAAATTCATCAAGGGGTGTCGTCGTCTGTCTAGAACCGCAACCTCAAGGCCATCTTTATGATGGTTAAGCCAGTTCAGTATGTCTTAGCCTAAATAGGCTGACCAACCATTGAAAGCATAGATTCACGATAAGAGCAGGAGGCAAATCGTGGAGGATCGCCAAGTGTTTGGTTATCAGTAGAAACGCCATAACCGGCCCAATTGTTCCTGCTTCGATTAGCAGAGATGGGATGAGGAGAGAAATGAGCAAGGTGAAGACAGAAAAAAAGCCCAGGCAAGCAAATGATTGTCTGGGCTTTTGGTGTTTGATTCCGACCACAGGTCGGAAAGAATCAGTCGCGTGGACGGACAACGCCGGTCAGGCCGGTGTAGTCAGCACGATCTTCGTCGTGCCAAAGTGGATGTCCGCTGCGAACGCGTTGAGCCAATGTTTCAAGCTTCTCAGGTGAACCAGCAGGTGCTGCTGTTGGAACAAATTCCTGGTCGTGGGCACGAGGAACAAAATCTTCGTCGTGACCGTACTTGAGAATCGCTTCGAATACGTTACGTAGGGTTGGATCAGGCATAATAGTTACAACTACCTTTCTCATCTAAAACGGCGTCGCTTCTTGGACGCTCACCAATATCTCTTGCAGTCGCTTCTAACTGTCATACGACCGCGTTAAATTTGCTCATATACATCCTTGTATGCGCTGTGTGATCCTTCCTTGTTCATTATCGCTCGAACAGTTCGACGTACGTTCATAATTGAATTTTGGCATTCCGTACCGGTAACTAGGACCGATTCAAACGCAAAAAAGTTCAATCAAGAAATCTTACCAATGACGCTTAGTCCAAAATCTGATCAGTAGTTATCTGTCAGATCGCTTGGCAAGACATATCAGCACTGTTCTTTAGGCTGTCGTTAGCGACCAAGGTGTCCCTAATTCCTAGGACTACCGACATCGAGCTAAACGATCCCTCCTTGCAGAAACCTCCAGCTCATCAGCTTGATGCCAACATCAAGCTGACCATTCTCTTGCGAATCAAGCAAGAATTCCGTTGGAAGTTCTTGCAAACCGGCCCGCAAAAGGCTGGGGGGAAGTTCCCTCATCGGTTGGTTTCCACCGCCCGTTGAAAGGTTGTGTTACCCTTCTGGAATGCGGGATTATTACTACTTGGCGCTTAATGTCAAGTTTTTTCTGGGCGCTAATAAGGCGACTTTTGTCAGTTTGAACGGTCTGGTGTCAAGGGGCCTGATTCTCAGTATTCCTAACTTCTTAACATAACATGCTTTACGGCAAATTGATTCGGATTGCCGAATATCACGCTCCCTGCTATCAGTTTTCCTAATGCTAATAAACTTTTTTAGACGCAACGTTTCCCTCTCCCCGAGAGCTTACCCATGTGGATTCAAAGATCACTTTTGCTGCCAGCTCAGCGTCGAGGCTTTCATCTGATTACCAGAGATGTCCTAGAGGTGATGCCTGAAATCAGCCAAGTCTCGGTTGGAATGCTAAATCTCTTTCTTCAGCACACTTCTGCAAGTTTAACCATCACGGAGAATGCTGACCCAGATGTGCGTGTTGATCTGGAAACTAGTTTCTGCTCGATAGCTCCTGAGGATTTTCCACACACGCATACTTGTGAAGGACCCGATGACATGCCTGCCCACGTTAAATCGTCGCTGCTTGGGGTCTCGCTGAATGTGCCGATCACCGACGGGCGTTTGGCTCTGGGAACCTGGCAAGGCTTAACCTTATGCGAGCACCGCAATCATGCCACGCCGCGCCGGATAATGTTGACTATGCATGGGGAATCGTCATAAGAAACGCATAGATTGCGATTGGCTTCCGCTTCTCAGAATCACTTCATGCTGCATTAAGGAGAGTTGCAAGTGGAGTCAGATCGCATGCAAAGACTTCAAAAAATAACGGCAAGTTAAATTTTGAGGAACTTTTTTGCAAAACCCCTGACACTTTGGGGGTGACTTCGTAGACTCACGGGTGTGGGCCGAAGAGTTTACCCAATTGATACTGCACCTTGATGAGGAAGCGGGTTTCTTCGGTTTAGGTTAGTGGCCAAATTATTCTGCACCTTGATTCCCCCCCCCGGCTACCAGCCCTACACCATGAGGCTACCTTCAACGCCATGGAGACAGGCGAGTACTTCGAACGACTCCCCGTGACCCGCAGCTATAAAAGGTGGCGCACCTTTGATTGACACCCTGGACTAAAAACCCCGAGTAGGTTGGACCTGCTCGGGGTTTTTCGTTGGTGTTGGTGCTATGACGTTAGCTAATCTTCAGAAGGTGCTCAGCGCAAGCGTTACCGCTTAAAAAAGCCCCCTCGACGCGCGGACCACCGCACCAATCTCCACAGGCATAGAGGCCCCGTTCAGGGTCGTGTAGGAAATGGTCTTCCATGGCAGTGGGTAAAGCGTAACGCCAACGGTGAGCAACTAAGTGGCTTGGTTTGCCAAGTGATTGACCTATCAGTCGTTGGAATGCTGAGAACATTTTCTCGGCTACGACTTCACTTGATTCTGCTAGGTGTTGTCGACTCCATTCAGGAGATCCATGCAACACCCAGGTTGATATTCCGCCGGCGACATCGCGATTAGGTTTCGAGTTATTTCTTGCAGCCCAAGAAAGTATGGGCGGATGTTCTAACCCACGAATCCATGCTGCATCCCAACCAATCTCGTTCACTATCTCTTCTTCAAGGCCAATCATGCATGCCCAACTAGGCGCAACTTCGATTGACTTAGCAGCGTTAGAAAGGGCCGGACTTACCGACAAAAGCTCAGCCGATTGAGGTGCAGGGGCTGATACGATGACGTTATCAAAATCACCGAGAGAATTTCCCTCTTGGTTTGTTAAACGCCACAGACCTTCATGCAACTTAATTGATGTGACTTGGGTAGATATATGAATCGGTTGCAGTTCATTCGCCAACGCTTTAAGAGGTTGATTCATCGCAGGTGATCCCACGAACCTTTCGGCTGGGGTGGCGTCGATGCTACTGACGACTTCGTCGTTTTCGTTGACCGAGATCAACTTAAACCGTGCATCCCATTGAGCCACAGCACCTGCTTCTTCCCAGGCGGTGACTTGACGTTGGAATGCTTCGCTCCGTGCCGTGAAATACTGGGCCCCATGGTCGAACGATAAGCCATCTTCACTACGGCGGACAGACATGCGTCCACCAACTCCTTGTCCTTTGTCGAAGATTTCGACTGTGAGATCTCCCTCACAAAGTCTCTTGGCTGCAGTGAGGCCACTGAGGCCTGCTCCAACAATTGCAATACGTTTCGGATGATTGATCATTCACCTACCTAAAAAGGTTGATAACTCACGAGCTCAAAGCGGACTGACGCCTTGCCTTACTTATATCCGGAATGGGAAACTAATACATCGGTCAACAAGTGTAACGAGTCGTAACTAATGAATTCTTACGGAAGTCCTTGGGCCTCCTAAACCGAATCCACCTATATCGAATTGAGTAGTTGAAATTGGAATCACCATCCAATCAAAGTGAACGCCTTGCAATCAATGCGGTCTGGTTTGCCAAGCTACGGTGGGTGGCTATGGTGGGCCAATTGGTGACGGTTGGATTCGTCGCTGGGCCATTAGAGATTGAAACTCCCATTCAGCCGATCTTGATTCTTATTGGCGTAACGGGAATTACGAACTTACTTTTCGCTTGGTGGATTTCATTACGGCATGATCGATACACAGCACGGTCAACCTGGAACGCCGTACTGACCGCTTTGATGCTGTTGGATCTCATCGTGCTCACTGCCATGCTCGCATTGACTGGCGGGGTGACGAATCCTTTTGTTGTTTTCTATTTCGTCAACCTTGCGCTGTCAGGCGTGATTCTTGATGCATGGCGGGCTTGGTTGCTGAGTGGATTAGCAATTATTTGCTTTGCTCTACTCACGTTTTACCACGTTCCCGTGGAATCATTGCAAGAGCCGAACCGCTTGCAAAGCTTGCTAGCCCTTCAGAAGCTCGAAGCAAGCTCGCCACCGATTGTGATCTACGGCGCCTGGGTTGCATTCGCTGCCAGCGCGATGGTGATAGTTAACTTTATTACTAAGCTCACAAGCGAACTTCGTACTAGCGATCGGTTACGACGCCGCGCAGAGCAACAGCGTGCAAAGTCCGAGAAGCTGGAAGCGTTGGGGACCTTGGCAGCAGGAGCTGCTCATGAGTTGGCGACACCACTCTCGACGATTGCCGTCGCCTCAGCGGAGGTCCAACGTGAATTGGAGCAAGAAGGGCATTCGCCAGAGGCTGTTGACGATATGCGCCTCATTCGCGAAGAACTGTCACGTTGTCGGAAGATCCTCGATAGGATGTCAACCGAATCAGGTCAGCCAACCGCTGGATTGCCTGAACGATTGACTGCCAAGACTCTGGTTGAAGAGATCCTGTCTGAAGTGAATGCCAAGGAGCGAGTCGAAGTTGTTTGGCAGAATGCTTCGGAAGAATTGGAATTAGTTGCTCCCAAGACAGCACTTGCCCAAGCCGTTCGGGCAGTTATCCAGAACGGTATCGATGCGACAGACGAGGTTGACCCTGATGCAAACGTCTTGTTGCAAATTGATCAGCTGGCAAATTCAATCCGCTTGGTCTTCAGCGATTGTGGCCCTGGGATGCCTGAAGAGATTCTGTCACGGGCTAGTGAACCTTTTTTTACGACCAAACCACCTGGGCGAGGGATGGGGCTTGGTCTTTTTCTTGCCCGCAGTGTGATTGAAAGACAAGGTGGTTCGTTGCGGCTTGAATCCCCCGCAGTGCTGTATGGTGGGCAAAATGGTCCGCAGCCGGGGACGACAGCGACGATTGTTCTTCCTCTTTCAAGTTAACGATGATTCGTAAATGGTGTCGAAGGGACAAATTGGAAAGGCGCCTTACCTAACTATCGATTGGGTGGGTATGATCGAGGAAACGGTTTTTCCCTCCTGCACTTACATGTCTCGGATATGAGTATTTCTTCAACGGATCATAGCCAAACCCACGGTCGACGTTTGCTGATTGTCGATGACGATGAATTCTTGCGCGAGCGCATGTCACGTGCCATGATGGCTCGGGGGCTAGAGGTAACAACAGCTGCCGACGGGCGGGAAGCCTTAGAGGCGGTCCGATTGAACCCACCCGAAATGGCTGTGCTTGATTTGAAAATGCCTGGCATGACGGGGCTTGAGCTTCTAAAGGAATTGAAGCAATTGTCACCCCACACTCGGGTAGTCATGCTAACAGGTTACGGCAGCATTGCCGGCACGGTGGAAGCGATGCAAGCGGGTGCAGAGAACTATGTCACCAAGCCTGCGGACGCCGATCAGGTTCTCGAAGCTTTTCGTCGCAGCGGAGTGCTCAGTGAAACCGAAGTGCCTGTCCCCTCGGAAGAGGCAGCTTTACACACACCAAGCCTTGCAGAAGCAGAATGGAATCACATCCAGCAGGTGCTCGCTGATTGCGGCGGAAACATCACCCGTGCTGCGGAACGTCTAGGAATCCCGCGGCGTACTTTACAGAGAAAGCTTAAAAAATTGGCGCCATAGACCCAATTTTGTGAACCCTTCGGCAAGATTGTCTTCTCTTATTCGAAGGGTAATCAACGGCAAGTGAACTTACTTGTTAAATCAAGATTGCATTTTCCTTTGATTTCTCTTTTTTTCGAGAACTAAAAGCGGCACAATTGCTACTTTAGCAGTGTCACAAATAAAGTGCAGATTAACTTCGTGGAGCGGCTCGCTATTTATTAGTGGTGCAGTCGCGCTGCGACTCATCTCATCCTCCCGGCTTTCAAGAAGAGGTAGTTATGACTTTCATGCGAATCAATTGGTTGTTGGTTACAGCGGTTATTTGTTGTCTCTTGAACTTTAATTGCCTTGCTATTAATGCCGATGAGTTCACTCTTTCATCTGTACTTCGAGATGTCTTGGTCAACGCTGATGAAGATCAGAACAACGAAGTTCAGCCTGAGGCGGGACTGAACGGCGAAGAGAGTACATGTACAGAAGATAGCTGCGATAAAGATGAGGAATCATGCGATAGTTCCTCCTGCGAAAAAGAACCTTGTGGGGATTCAGATGAAGATAATGAATTAGCCGCCGATAATGATTCCACCGATATTGATTCAGCAGAGAACGTCACCGCGACTCATCATCAGACGAAGATCATCAAAGTCCACGTCGGTGATTTACCCGAGACATCGCTTCATACCTTTTGCTTAACTGCCGATGGTGAAATCCTCGCAGCCTGTGGTGAAAGTGAATCGGGCGATGTTCGTCGCTTTAGTGCTACCGGCGATTTGATTGACTCTTGGGAACTCCCTTACGCACCCGAAGCGATTAACACTGGTTCGGATGGCCACGTATATGTCGCAGGCAGTGGCAAGTTCTCTCGATATACGATCGAAGGAGAACTTGTCGGCGAAGGAAAGCACCCCTTCGGCGACCCGACCGAAGAGATGCTTGATAAAGCTCGCAAAGATGTAATTGCTTCACACAAGCAACAGCTCACTTGGATGACGCAACAGCTTGAGGAGCTTGAATCCTCGGTCGAGAAGTTTGAAGCCAAGGTGAAAGCAGAAAAAGAAGCCGCAGAGCAAACGGAAACGGATTCGGATCCAATCGCAGAAGAGAACGCCGAAGAATCGGATCAACAAGAGGAAGAAGAAAGCCAAGCTGACGAAGAAGCTGCCCAGGAAGAGGTCGCCATCTACGATGACCTCACGGATGATCCTGATATTCAAGTTTTTGAATCGGGTGATAACACTTTCTTGCTCGTCGGAGGAACTGGATTCATGGTTCCTGAGCCGACTGAAGACAAGACAGAGTACGAAGCGGTACTCGAACAATTGATTTCTCAACGTGATAGTTACCAGCAAATGGTCGAGAACCAAGGTGATGAAGAGCTCACTGAAGAGCAAATTGAAGAGAAGATCAAACAGTCATTGCTTTACAAAATGAAAGTCGCGTCGATCAGCGAAGCTGACGGCGAAGTTTTCCTTGCCACGGGTGCTCAACAAGGCTACGGATTCTCTGTTTGGCGAACCAATCGACATTTTGATTCGGCTGAGCTAATCGTCAAGCAGCTCAGTGGTTGCTGTGGACAGATGGACGTTCAGGCATGCTGTGATGGAATCTTTGTCGCAGAAAATTCTCGACACAAGGTACGTCGTTTTGATCGAACAGGCGACGAAGTTTGCAGCTGGGGAAGCGGCAACCGGGAAGGTTTGCGCGGCTTTGGCGGTTGCTGTAACCCGATGAACGTTGCTTTTGGTCCTGACCAAACGGTTTATACGGCTGAATCAGAAACGGGCCGCATAAAACGATTCACCAACGAAGGTGAGTTGATTGAACTAGTCGGCAAAGCAGATTTGGTGCCTGGCTGTAAAAAGGTATCAATCGCTGTTGGCCCTAACGGTGATCGCGTTTACATGCTTGATATCACCCGCAATCACATTGTGATGCTCGAACGCCCGGCGGATGGCGAAGTTGTTGCTTATTCCGAAGAGAATAATCCCCAGTCGGGACTTGTCGCAACGTTTAGCAATCAAGATACAGCTGAAATCGAAGTAGATAGTTTCGAAGGTTTCTTCCGCAGCCTTGGCCGTGCAATGGCAAAGAACAACTAAGTTTTCTGAATGGATCCAGCACCCAAAGATACAGTAGCTGGTGCTGGATTTTGTTCAATCGATGAAAGAGGTTTCCTATGCGCTCGATGATGCGCCGATTTGGATTGCTGGTCGCTTTACTATTTGCAAGTAGCATGGCTTATGCTGACAGTGATCCAATCACGCTTGTTGTGATGGATCCGTTGGCTGCGCCACTCTCTTGCCCTTGTGTCGAGGGCTACGCCCAGCGAGACTACAACAAGCTTGCTGACTACTTGTCAGAAAAGCTTGGCAGGGAGGTCCGCATAGGCTTTGGCGGTTCGCTGAAGAAGGGACAAGATCAGGCTGGTGGTTACCAAGCAGATATCATCATCGGAAAAGATTCGGTCGTTCGGTTTGATGCCGAAAAGCTTGGCATGGAAATCAAGCCCATTGCGCGACTTTCAGGCCGTGATGGCAAGCTCACACAGCATGGTTTGATAGTCGTATGCAAGGACGATCCTGCTGAGAGTGTCACGGACTTGAAAGATTATCGAATCTTTTTCGGCCCTGCGGATTCCGAAGAAAAGCATCAGGCCGCAATCGAACTATTGGCATCGCACGGAATCGACCACAGCAATCCTCCGGCCGAGGACATCTCGGGAGCCTGCAGTGACGGAGCGGGGAAAGTAGTCGAGCTTGGACCCAAATCAAAAACTGCTGCGGTGATCTCCAGCTACGCGGCACCACTGCTAGAAGGTTGCGGAACTATCCAGCCCGGTGACCTGCGAGTCGTTGCCAACACGGAGTCCGTCCCATTCATTACGGCGTTTGTTTCAAGCAGCCTGAGCGAAGATGCCCAAAAGATCGTCAAAGATTCTTTGGTAACGATCGTTGTCATGGATCGTGATCTACTGCAAGCTCTCGAAACAAAAACTGGCTTTATGCAGCTTGATTCGTCGTACTCCGAAGAAGTAAAAAAAAAGTAACGGCTCTCAAGCCGGTTACAGAAGAGAGTAAAACCGATTGGCCCGGCTGGGCTGGTCCCAATCGAAATGGCAACGTTCGATGGTTGCCTGACACTCTTCCTGCTGAGCCCATCTTTGTCTGGCGTAAAAGCCTGATTCGCTCAGGTTTGGGTGGTATTGCCGTTTGCGATGACCGAGTTTTGATTGGTGATCGCGATATTGCAAACCAGTTTGATGTTTGGCGTTGTCTGGATGCCAACACAGGCGAGTCACTGTGGACTTATCGCTACCCAGCTTTCGGTAGCCTAGACTACGACAACGCTCCCCGAGCGACCCCGCTCGTTCATGATGAGTATGTCTATCTGCTTGGAGCATTTGGTCAACTTACCTGTGTCCGACTAGATGATGGCAAGAAAGTCTGGCAACGTCATTTGCGACTTCAGTATGGTGCAAAGAGTGAGCTTGTCTGGGGTCTTTGTTCTTCACCTTTGATCGTTGATGACAAGCTGATTGTAAATCCTGGCGCTGAGAAAGCATCGTGGGTCGCTTTGAATCCTAAGACCGGGAAAGAAGTTTGGCGCGTCGGTGGTGATCGGCACGGGTTCGCTTCGCCGCTGGTCGCCACGCTTGGCGGGGTTCGTCAGTTGATTGTCTACGACCGAACGTCCTTAATGGGATTGGACATTGCCTCAGGTCAACGATTGTGGAAAGTGAAGCCACCTCGTACGGGTGACTTCAACGTACCGACGCCAGCTGTTGTTGATGGTCACCTGTTAGTGATGACAGAAAACAACGGTACTCGGCTTTATGCGTTTGATGATTCTGGGAAAGCAATCGACAAGCCTGTCGCTGAATACCAAATGCTTGCCTCGGACCAAAGCACTCCAGTGCTAATTGATCAGAGAGCTTTTTGTTTGTGGAGTGATCTCTTCTGCTTAGAGGTGGGAGGTGGAAAAATTACCGAGCGGTGGATTGGCAGCGATGATGCCTTTCCTGAGACGGGGACGGTCGTCGCTGGGCTTAATCACGATGAAGAAGCCCGCTTGCTGGTGATAGGGCGTGGCGGTGAGTTGTTGCTGGTTGATGCAAGCACCGACGAGCAGATGGAAATTCTCTCTCGCTCAAATCTTTTCGACGTTTCGCCAAGTTCCGCCCAGGATCTGCTAACTCAGCCAGCAGTGGTCGGTGACCGGGTTTATATTCGAACCGAGGACGAAATCGTCTGTGTTCAGCTTTCGCCTGCCAGTGACTGAATAGAATTTTTCCAAGTCGGATATCCACATAGTAGCTCCTCAGCCTTCCAGTCTTGATTTACTGGGTGGTTTGGGCTGAGTGGGTGCCTGCCACAAGGCGTCATTTGAACGACAATGCGGGAATTCTAACTTAATCTGTATAGGTAACTTACGACCGAATAACCCCTCTGTGGGGTGTGACTCTTTTTCGACTGGTTAACGTGTCTGTGCGCGGGTATCTTCTCTAGGCTCAGGCAGGTCGCCTTCTTGGTCATCAAGGACCCAATTAGGTACCTTCTCTGAATTGACCTCTTACGAGCCAAAGAAATCCGAGACGTCTGCAGTCGCTAGGTTGTGGTTATTGCCTCGGGTAGCCTTAGTTAGTTGGATAAACCAAAGTGGATCGCTTCGTATTCCCTCCCTGGGTTAACACATTCACCATCATGGTTCTTGCTGGCGTTGCTGGCGGTGCTGCTTACGCAGGGTCCCTGCTCTTCTATGGCACGATGCCTGAGGTGATGTACACCGGCTATCAGCCAACACAGCCTGTTCCCTTCAGCCACCGCATTCATGCTGGTGAACTGAAAATGGATTGCCGTTATTGCCACAATACCGTGGAAGTCGCTGCGAAGGCTGCCATTCCACCAACGGCAACTTGTGGTAACTGCCACTACGGTTACAAGAACGCTGAAGGGGTGACCACCAAGACTGCTATCCACGTTGAGAGCGTTAAGCTGCAACCAGTCAGGGAGAGCATGGCAACGGGTGAACCGATCAAGTGGGAACGCATTCACGACCTTGCTGACTACGTTTACTTTAACCACTCAGCTCACGTTACCGCGGGTGTGAGTTGTGTTTCTTGCCACGGCCGAATCGACAAGATGGAAGTCGTCCAGCAAGATCAGCCACTCAGCATGAGCTGGTGTCTAGATTGTCACCGTAACCCGGCTCCGCATATTCGCCCGAAAGAGTTTGTTACAAAGCTTGATTGGGACCCAGCAGTTGCAATGGAGCGGACCGCTGAAGAGATCGGTGCTGAACTGATCAAAGAGCATGGCATCAACCCGAACACGAACTGTTCGACTTGCCACCGATAGCTACCAATGCCGGGCTAAGGCCTTGGTTTTACATAAAACGCACAACGACGCGAACTTTATTCCGAAGCGTAGTGATGACTCCACTTACCAAAACCAGCGAACCAGCCACCTCGAATGTCAGCCAATACTGGCGAAGTCTCGAGCAGCTTGAGAAGACCGATTCGTTCCAAGAGTTTGTTGAACGTGAGTTCCCGCAAGCCGCTTCGGAATTTCCTGAAGGCGTTTCGCGACGTCGTTGGTTGCAGTTGATGAGCGCTTCGTTTGCTCTGGCTGGTGCCGCAGGTTGCCGCTGGGAAACAGAGAAGATCGCCCCGCTGGCTCACCGCCCTGAAGGCTACATACCAGGCGCCCCACAGCATATTGCCACCAACGTTTCGTGGGCTGGTGGACCAAAGCACCTTTTGGTTACGACCTACGACAGTCGGCCAATCAAGGTTGAAGGCAATGCGGATCACCCGCTTTGCAATGGTGGGACGGATGCCTTCACGCAAGCAGCCACCTTGGCCCTTTATGATCCAGACCGTGCTAAGTCTCCCTTGATGCGTGATGGCCGTGAATCATTCACTAAAAGCTGGGCCGACTTTGAGAAATACTTTGCAAAGCAAATCGAGTCGCTCGGCGATGGAGCGGGCTTAGCAATACTAACTTCAGCTATTGATTCGTACTCGCTCTTTGATGCGATTGATCGGGTAGCTAAGAAATACCCAGCAGCGAAGTTCTACACCCACTCGCCAATCTCCAGTAAGAATGAGCTAGAGGGAACCGAGCTTGCCTTTGGCAAGCCATTGCGTGCTCAGTACAAACTGAATGATGCCAAGATCATCGCAACCTTCGATTCCGATCTCGTCGGATCAGGCCCGGAAGCTTCGCGACTTGCAGGTGAGTTTGCTGAAGGACGTGATCCTGATCACGGCATGAGCCGTCTCTACTCGGTTGAAAGTCAATTCACCACAACTGGTGCAGCAGCCGATCACCGACTTCCTGCGAAGTCAGCCAACATTGGCTCGCTCCTCACGAAACTTCGTGATCTGATCAAGGCAGGTCCTA
The DNA here is from genome assembly GCA_965263145.1 of Botrimarina sp. Taxonomy (GTDB): domain Bacteria; phylum Planctomycetota; class Planctomycetia; order Pirellulales; family Lacipirellulaceae; genus CAYGQU01. Next base: position 2,117,313 of record OZ253585.1, on the reverse strand, counting down.
GCAAAGACAACGCGAAGATCGAAGGAGAACCAACCGCTGATCAGTTCTTGGAAGTCCTTGCTCAAGACTTGGTTGGGAATAAAGGTGCCAGCCTCGTTACGGTTGGAGCAACTCAGCCAGCTTTGGTGCATGCAATCGCTCATGAGATTAACTCCTTGCTTGAGAATCTCGACAAGACGATCTCCTTTACCGAAGTCCCCACAGCGGAGACTCCGCAAGGCACCATCGGTGAGCTGACCGAATCGATTGCTGCGGGCAAAGTTGAAACGCTTCTTATCTTAGATGGTAACCCAGCCTACGATGCTCCTGCGAGTGTTGCGTTTGCAGAAGCAATCAAAGAAGTTCCCAATACCATTCGCTTAGCTACCTACGACGACGAAACGTCGCGCCTTTGTAAATGGAGTTTGCCCGAAACGCACCCATTTGAAGAGTGGGGCGATGTTATCGCCTGGGATGGATCGGTTGGTGTGACCCAGCCATTGATTCAACCTTTGGTTGGTGGCCGTTCGAAGCTCGAGTTGCTAACGCTGCTGGCTGGCGATGTCTCGACAGCTATGCGTCAGTTGGTGCAAGAGTCCATCCGCAAACGTGCTGGTTCACTTGACGAAAAGGCTTGGAACCGTCTGCTGCATGATGGTTTTACTGCTGATGAAGCTGGCGAATCTTACACCAGTTTCGAACCAGTAAGTGTCACACTCAGCGGGCAAGGCCTTTCCGCTTCGCCGGTTGCTGATGATGCCCTAGAAGTTGTCTTCACACTTAGCAGTTCGACACTGGACGGACGTCTGGCTAACAGCGCCTGGTTGCAAGAAACACCCGACTTCTTGACAAAGCTCACTTGGGACAACGCCGCACTTGTCAGTGATGCCACTGCCCGAGAGCTTGGCCTAGAGCACGGCAAGGTTGCTAAGCTAACCGTTGGTGAAACGACAGTCGAAGCCCCTGTCTATGTCATGCCTGGACAAGCAGCTGGATCGATTGGTGTTGCTCTTGGCTACGGTCGAACGGCAGCGGGTCGTGTTGGCGGTCTGATTGATGAGTCAGGCAAAGCCGCCGAAGGCCTTTACGCTGACGGCATCAAAGCACTTTGGTTGCCCGCCCCAGCTGATCCGGTTGGCTTTAACGCTTATCCCCTTCGTGAAGATGCCAGCACCGGCTTTGTTGCTGAAGGGGTAAGCATCACGGGAACCACCGAATCCTATCTGCTCGCAACCACGCAGGATCACCATGCTATTGATCAAGGTGGTTTAGAAGCGATTGGTTACCGAACAGGTCAGCTTGTTCGTGAAGCCCAGCTTGAAAACTACCAAGGTAATGAAGATTTTGCCAAACACATGTCGCATGATGTTCAGGCACACTACTCAGATAGTTCACACGGATCAACGAAGCCGTTGTGGGATCTGCCCCAGTACGATGACGTCAACAAATGGGGCATGACGATTGACCTCACCAAGTGCATCGGCTGTAACGCCTGCTCGGTTGCTTGTCAGGCTGAGAACAACGTGCCTGTGGTTGGTAAGGACCAAGTCCATCGTGGCCGTGAAATGCACTGGATTCGCATCGACCGCTACTTCAAGAGTGTCGCCAATCCAGAAGACGTTACCGACCCAGCCAACTTGGTGAACCCCGAAGTTTCGCACCAAATGATTGCTTGCCAGCAGTGCGAAACCGCTCCTTGTGAGCAGGTTTGCCCCGTTGCGGCAACGATGCATGACGACGAAGGTTTGAACAACATGGTTTACAACCGTTGTATCGGAACACGTTATTGTGCCAACAACTGCCCCTACAAAGTACGTCGCTTTAACTACTTCCGTTATACGAAGAAGTATTACGAAGCGAACAACGAGCTGATGCAACTTGGCATGAACCCTGAAGTCACGGTCCGTAGCCGTGGGGTCATGGAGAAATGTACTTACTGCCAACAACGTATCTCGGCGGCACGCATCACGGCTAAGACCGAAGGCCGAGCGATTGCCGATGGCGATGTGGTCACCGCTTGCCAGCAAGCTTGCTCAACCAACGCGATTCAGTTCGGCGACCTAAACGATAAAGAGAGCAAGGTTAGCAAGTCACGAGCAACACGTGCTTATGGCATCCTGACCGAGCTAATGACGATGCCACGTACTGAGTTCTTGGCAAAGATTCGCAACCCGAATCCTCGTCTAGCTCGACCCGAGGAGCTTGCTGTCCATCATCATGATGATCACGAAGGTGATCATGACGAGAAGCATCACGAACATGATGACCGCAATAAAGATCACGCTTGATTCAGAGTTTAGAAACAAGCAGAGCTGAGAACATAACCAAAACTACGACACTTAACGCCAACCGATAAACCAGTATGGCTACCGCTGAAATTACCGCCGGCAAGCTAGGCTCCGTTCCTGAAGAATGGATCGATCCACCATGGGTGGAAGGTGATCACGATTACAAATCGGTCACCGATACGGTCTGCCGGATTGCTGAGAATCCACGTCCGCCTGTGATTTGGTTCGTATCCTTTGCGATTGCCTCATCGATTGCAGGCATGTTCGGTCTGTTGATCGGATATCTGATCATTACCGGTGTCGGTGTTTGGGGTAACAATAACGGCGTTAGCTGGGGCTGGCCGATTGTTAACTTCGTCTTCTGGGTCGGTATCGGTCACGCCGGTACGCTCATTTCGGCGATCTTGTTCCTCTTCCGCCAGCACTGGCGTACAAGTATTAACCGCTTCGCCGAAGCGATGACGATCTTCGCGGTTGTTTGTGCCGGTACATTCCCTGGTATTCACGTTGGTCGTGCTTGGTTTGCGTACTATTTGTTCCCGTATCCTGATACACGTCTTTACATGTGGCCGCAATTCCGTAGCCCGCTGCTTTGGGACGTTTTCGCGGTTGGTACCTATGCAACGGTTTCGCTCTTGTTCTGGTACATGGGAATGATTCCAGACCTTGCGACGCTTCGCGATCGTGCAAAGCATCCAATCCGCCGCATGGCTTACGGTCTTCTGTCAGTTGGTTGGACTGGTTCGGCCAGCCAATGGCGTGTTTACGAAAAGGCTTACGCCTTGTTGGCCGCCTTGGCGACACCGCTTGTTCTTTCGGTGCATACGATCGTTAGTTTCGACTTTGCCGTTAGCCAGTTACCTGGTTGGCACACAACGATCTTCCCTCCTTACTTCGTCGCGGGGGCGGTTTTCAGTGGCTTTGGTATGGTCCTAACGCTGATGATTCCGGCACGTGAGTGGTACGGCTTGAAGGATATCGTCACGATGCGTCACATCGACTGCATGTGCAAGATTATTATTGCAACCGGAACGATGGTCGGTTTTGCTTACTTAACCGAGTTCTTCATCGCTTGGTACGGCGGTAACCCTTACGAACAATTCTGTTTCACCAACCGAGCGTTTGGTCCTAACTGGTGGGCCTACTGGACGATGGTCACTTGCAACGTGATTTCGCCGCAGTTGTTCTGGTTCAAGTGGGTCCGCGAAAGTCCTTTGATTATTTTCATCATCTCGATTTTTGTGAACATCGGGATGTGGTTCGAACGCTTTGTGATCATCTTGTCGCTTGACCGAGCCTTCTTGCCGGGTAGCTGGCAAGAGTTCGCTCCGACGCCTATCGACATAGGAATGTTGATCGGTAGTTTTGGACTGTTCTTTACGCTGTTCTTGCTATTCATACGCTTCTTGCCAATCGTGGCAATGGCGGAGGTGAAGCATGTGATGGCCCACGTTGACGGACATTCCAAACTGTAAAAATAAAAGCTGATAGCCAACCAATTGATACAAGCAAACGCTTAACCAATAAATCGAAATCATGTCAGACACGCCAACAACCACAACTCCTGTCGAGCCGAAACGACTTGGTCTGCTTGCCAAGTTCGCCACGCCGGACGATATGGTGCATGCGGCTGAGAAGATTACCGACAGCGGCTATAGTCGCGTCGAAGCTTTCACGCCGTTCCCTGTCTTAGGAATTGACGATGCCTTGAAAGCCAAGGGAACAATCCTCCCTTGGATCGTCTTCTGTATGGGCTGCATCGGCTGCACGATTGCGATCTTGATGCAGTGGTACACGAATGGTACCGAATGGGGTAATTGGCTGTCCGGTTATCAGTTCACGATCAGCGGTAAGCCCTACTTCAGCTTGCCTGCAAATATTCCCGTGACGTTTGAACTAATCGTTCTGCTATCAGCTTTTGGTGCCTTCTTTGGCATGCTGATGCTTAACAATCTCCCACGCTTGTCGAACCCCCTCTTCTCAAGCGAAGAGTTTGCTTCGGCAACGACGGATGGTTTTTTCTTGTTCATCGAGTCAGACGACGCCAAGTATGCCGAAGCCGAAACCGAAGCTTACTTGAAGTCCGTCGGCGCAGAAGTTGTTGAACCGATCAACGAAGTCGTTGAAGGGACTCAGGTGCCCAGCTTCTTGTATGCGATCGGCGTCATTTCCGCTTGTATCGCCTTGCTTCCACCACTGTGGATTTGGTCAGGCACAAACGCCCCGACAACGATTCCTCGTATCTCGTTCTTCAAAGACATGGAATCGCAGGCCAAGTTCAAAGCCCAATCGACTACGGATTTATTTGCCGACGGTCGTGCTATGCGAACCGCGGTTCCTTACACGATTGCTCGTGGCGGCTTGAAAGAGAACATCCAACTTCACTACGGTGTTAACGACCTAGAAAGCCTAACCGGCGCTAGCATGGCAAGCATCTTGCCTAAATCCGACACCCCATTCCGTCTTGTTTCTGATTCCGACGAAACGGATTCTGAGGAAGCAGGTGAAGAAGCTGCGGAACCAGCTGCTGAGCAAGAGATCAACGCTGACTGGGTTACGGAGTTCCCCATCGACGTGACCGATGAAGCGATGCAACGTGGTCGCGAGCGTTTTGATATTTACTGTGCAACGTGTCACGGCATTGGTGGCGACGGCGACGGTCTTGTGACCAGACGAGCCATGGATCTTGCCCAAGGGACTTGGACTCAACCGACAAGTCTTCATGCCAAGGCGGTAACGAGCCAGCCAATCGGAAAGCTGTATCACACGGTGACGAACGGTGTCCGTATGATGCCTGGCTACCGAGCCCAGATTGAAGTCGAAGATCGTTGGGCAATTGTGCTTTACCTCCAGGCATTACAACGTTCACGAGCTGCGACCGAAGCTGACGTGCCGGCTGAGATGCTCAAGACCCTAAGCAACCAAAACTAGCTGCAACTAGTGCTAATTGACAATCGTTCAGGAACCGTCCAAAGGCATCCTGGAATTGATTGTGACCGAATATTTCATAGTTTCACCCGCTGAATAAAAATACGATGGCCAACATTGCCAACGCAGAAATTACTGAAATCCGCCAAGCTGACGGCAGCTTTGCTTCCGCCGCCGTTAAGCCAATCGGCGCTGGCATTTTACTGCTCGCAGCTGCGGCCGTTATTGCCTTTATGTTTGAGAGTGTCGGAACGAATCGATTCTGGCATGCTTACTTACTTGGCGTCACCTATTGCACATCTCTAGGCTTGGGTGGTCTGTTTTTCGTCTTAGCTCACCACCTGACGGGTGGTCGCTGGGGAACTCCAATTCGCCGCTTGGCAGAATTGACTGCCGGCACGCTTTGGGTCTCCGCAATCCTGTTCATTCCAATTCTGCTGACATTGTTCTTCGGGAACCCAGATCTGTATCCTTGGGCAGATCGGGGGATTTTTGTTGGGGATTCGATTCTTTCAGGAAAGATTGATTACCTAAGTCCAAAATGGTTTGCCATTCGCACGATCGTTTATTTTGTACTTTGGATTTGGATGTCCCGCACGATGCTCAGCATCTCGGTGAAGCAAGACACGGACAATCCACTAGGTCGTGCTCGTCGTATGCAAGCGCTATGCGGGCCGATGATGGTCCTCTATGCCATGACGATGAACTTCGCTGCGTTTGACTGGCTCATGTCACTTGAACCACACTGGTTTAGCACCATGTTTGGTGTTTATTTCTTTGCGGGCTCGTTTGAAGGATTTATGGCACTGGCGATCTTTCTTTCCTTCTACCTGCAAGGCAAGAACATCCTCAGCCAATCGATTACGACCGAGCAGTACCATGACATGGCCAAGCTCATGTTCGCCTTCATTGTCTTCTGGGCTTACATCGCATTCAGTCAGTTCTTGCTGATCTGGTACGCTGCGATTCCAGAAGAAACCCTTTGGTATGATCTGCGTTGGGAACGTGGTTGGCTTTGGTGGGGCGCGCTGCTCCTTTTTGGCCACTTGTTCATTCCATTCCTAGGAACCATGTCACGTGCCATCCGCCGAAACAAGAAATTTATCAGTGCTTGGGCTGTTTGGATGCTCTTCATGCACTGGGTCGACTTGGTTTATATCATCATGCCTCAAGCCAAATTGCTTTCCGAACCATCCGAGTCGGGTGCAATGCTGATCCCTTGGTTTGAGCTGATTGTTACGGCAGGTGTGTTGGGCATCTTCATTGGTGTCTGGTTATTTAGTGCCGCTGGTAAGTACCTCTTACCGGTACAAGACCCACGCATGCCAATTGCCTTGACCTACCACAACCACTAATTGCAAACGAAACACCTTAGAGATTATCACTGTCAATTGACAGCTTGGAGATAACGGATGAGTGATCCCAACCAAAAACTACCCGGTGATGTTGGCGAGCCAGGCGTTGAGCCTGATGGAGTCGCCTCGATCGCGGTTTTGATTTCGGGCGTTGTTTCGACAGTGATTGTTGTGGCAACCATCCTGGTTGCTACCGCACTTTATAATCAAGTCGACGCACGGCTAACTGATGAGCGTGTCTACGCTCCGAAGTACATGGACGCTGCGAAATCCTTGACCGATCAACTAGGATCGATCTCCGAATATGCCGCTCCTTCGAATATGAACCCCCACTACCAGATTCCTATCGAAAAGGCGATGGATAAAGTCGTTGCCGAACTTGGCCAAGCTCAACTTGATGCTAATAAGACAGAATAGTAACTCGGATAAAAACTAACTGACGCTTCCCCTGAAAATGTTCTCACGATTCCTGATCGCTGTCATGCTCACAACCGCGTTAGCGGCTCAGGGTGATGCGCAGATCGTCGAAGGACTTCCTCCCGAGATGCAGGGCGTGGGCATTGATGACAAGTCTGGCGATCAGGTTCCTATGGACCTTCGCTTCAAAGATGAGAATGGCAATATCGTCACCTTTGGCGATATCTGTGATGGTGAGCGACCCGTGCTCCTATCGCTGAATTATTCCGATTGCCCCATGCTATGCGGTTTGCAATTGAATGGCCTAGTAAGCTCGCTCAGCGAAATGGAATGGTCCGCTGGTAAAGAGTTTACAGTCGTCAGCCTCAGTGTCGATCCAACCGAAACCACCTTACGAGCAAAGCAGACCGAGCAGAAGTATTTGAAGCTCTACGGTCGAGCGGGAGCTGCCAGTGGCTGGCGATTCTTAACCGGTTCACAAAAGAATATCCGAGCTTTGGCCAACGCCGTTGGTTTCCGATACAAGTATGTGCCTGATACGGGTGAGTATTCTCACACCGCGGCTGAGATTGTTATCACGCCCAGCGGAAAGATTTCTCGTTATCTTTACGGAGTCTCTTACGATCCTCAAACCGTCCGGTTATCACTGGTCGAAGCGAGTGAAGGAAAAGTAGGCTCGCCGCTTGATCAGATCATTCTTTACTGCTTCCACTACGATGAAACCAAAGGCCGTTATGGGCCTGTTGCCCGGCGTATTATGAGCGCTGGTGCAGTTGTTACGATTGTCGCTTTGGCTCTTGGGCTTTTACCGGTCTGGATACGGGCATGGCTAGTTACTTCATCAAAAGACAAAGATTCACCGGAGTCAATTGAAGTAACCACAGCTGAAAATGAAGCTCCCCGCGAAGAAGACAACTCGACAGATCACAACGTTTACGAAACCGTCTCGAACGGATAACTGATGATGAATCCATTTGTAACTGATCCAATGAACTCACTGATGGTCAATCTGCCGTTGGCAGGATTGTGGTTCCGTGAGTCTGCTTCGCAAGCAACCTCTGATAATGTTGACTGGATCTTTCATGTGATCCTATGGATCTGCATATTCTTCTTCTTCTTGATTATCGGCTTGATGGTTTTGTTCATGCTCCGCTATCGAGCAAAACCTGGCCGCATGCCTGAACATACACCGCACCATAGCAACCTCTTGGAAGCAGCTTGGTCGATCATCCCAACGTTTATTGTGATTTGGATTTTTGCCGTTGGCTTTATTCACTACCTAGATCTACGTACACCGCCGGAAGGGGCTTACGAAATCCAAGTCGTTGCGAAGAAGTGGAGTTGGACATTCATCTACCCCACAGGCCATATTGATGCCAACCTGCACGTACCAGTTGATCAGCCGGTGAAGTTGGTCATGAGCTCCGATGATGTGATCCACAGCCTCTTTATACCCGCCTTCCGCGTGAAGATGGACTGCGTTCCAGGACGCTATAGCACGCTTTGGTTCAAGGCTGATAAGCCGACTGAAGATTATGATGAAGCAAAGTTAGCTGGAGTTGATACGATCAAAGAAACGGGTGCTGACAAACACGGTTACGACCTGTTTTGCACCGAGTACTGTGGCCAAGGTCACTCGGCAATGATTGCCAAAGTGATCGTCCATGAGTCAGGCACCTTTGGTGACTGGATGAAGAAGGCGATGACGCCAAGCGAAGAAGACTCACCCTCTGAACTTGGTGAAAAACTCTACAAGCAACGTGGTTGTGCCCAATGCCATTCACTTGATGGTAAAGCTGGCACAGGCCCCACGTTTGAGAATACTTTCGGATCAATCCAGAAGACCGATAAGGGAGAGGTGACCGTGGATGAAAACTACATCCGCGAATCAATCCTTAACCCGATGGCGAAGATTCGTGATGGCTATAAGGGCGTAATGCCTTCGTTCCAAGGCCAGCTTCGCGAGCATGAAATCGTCGCACTAATCTGGTTCCATAAGGCACAAAACAAAAGTCTAGGCATTGATATTCCATCGACATGGAAAGATGCCGGCGGAGTTCCTGGACTTGAGAAGAGCGAGGAAGCAGCTGATGGAGATGAATCGGCTGCTGATGAGACTCCTGCCGAGGAGCCTGCAGCGGAAGAGGAAGCTGCCAAAGAGGAAGCTTCCGAAGAATCTGCTGTCGAGGAAAAAGCGGCTTAGCTTTTTGAGTTAAACATAAACGCAAGATAGACATAAACATCGTTAACACGATCCGACTAAAGCAAACGGCTTTATCATGATTACCAAAGCATCCGACCAAGGCAGTTTTGATTCCAATCGAGGCAGCGCTTCGCCTGTCCCGATTCCACAGGGACCAAGCTACTTAACGAATCCACCTGGAACCACTTTTTGGCAAGCTGTCAAATCGTGGGCATTCACGCTTGATCACAAGCGGATCGGCGTGATGTACCTTTGCTCAATTCTGTTCTTCTTCCTGCTCGGTGGGCTTTATGCCGGTTTGGTTCGGTTTGAGCTTTGGGACGGAACGCCAAACCTTCTCGGTGACGGAGACTTGCAAAAGTCCCAAGATCGTTACAACCAAGCGTTTACGCTTCACGGCGCGATCATGACCTTTCTTTTCATCATCCCGAGTATCCCCGCAGCACTTGGCAATATCTTTTTGCCGATGATGCTTGGAGCAAAGGATGTTGCCTTCCCTCGAATGAATCTTGCGAGCTTCCACCTCTATGTGGTTGGTTCTTTCTTCTTTGTTATTGTTTTGTTCACGCAAGGCCTCGACACCGGCTGGACCTTTTACACTCCCTATAGTTCATCGACCGAGACGAACGTCATCGCGGCAACAACTGGGGTCTTTATCCTCGGATTCAGCTCGATTTTCACCGGTCTTAACTTTGTGGTGACCGTCAATACGATGCGTCCGAAGGGGATGACTTGGTTTAAGATGCCACTGTTCCTTTGGGGTACTTACGCTACGGCGATCATCCAAGTCTTGGCAACTCCGGTCTTGGCGATCACCTTGCTACTATTGATTTGCGAAAGAACTTTGCGAATCGGAATTTTTGATCCAGCAATGGGTGGTGACCCGGTCTTGTTCCAGCACTTCTTCTGGTTCTATTCACACCCTGCTGTATACATCATGATTCTGCCTGCGATGGCAGTCATCAGTGAAATCATTCCAACGTTCAGCCGTAAGCATATCTTCGGTTACACCTTTATTGCTTACAGTTCGATTGCGATTGCTCTGCTTGGTTTCTTGGTTTGGGGACACCACATGTTCACCAGTACTGAGAGTAAACTGGCTGCTGTGATCTTCAGTGCATTGACCTTTAGCGTTTCAATTCCTTCGGCGATCAAGGTCTTCAACTGGCTAACGACGATGTACAAAGGGGCGATCGTTTTTGCTACGCCGATGTGCTATGCCCTTTCATTTATGTTCCTATTCACCATCGGTGGTTTGACCGGCTTGTTCTTAGGAGCACTGGCTGTTGATGTTCACTTGCATGACACCTACTTCGTTGTGGCTCACTTCCACTACGTGATGGTCGGCGGTACGTTGATCGCCTTCCTGTCAGGCCTGCACTACTGGTGGCCAAAGATGTTTGGTCGCATGTACAACGAAGCATCCGCTCGCTTTGCTTGCATCTTGGTCTTTGTCGGGTTCAACTTGACCTTCTTCCCTCAGTTCATTTTGGGAACCCAAGGCATGCCACGACGCTACGCCGCTTACAAACCTGAGTTCCAATTCTTGCACCAGATGTCGACGGTCGGTTACTGCCTCCTTGGCATCGGTCTTTTGCTCGCAGCGGTAACACTCCTGATTTCCCTTTTCAAGGGCAAGAAGGCACCTGCCAATCCTTGGGGTGCAGCCACGCTTGAATGGAAATGCTGCTCACCACCTACGCACCACAACTTTGAAGTTCATCCTTGGGTTGGACAGCCATACATTTATGACGATTTTGTCTATGACGAAGATGAGGGCGGTTACGTTGAGATGCTGCCTGACCTGACTCGTGGGGCAAAACCTGCCGAAGTGCCGGCCGAGACCACTACCTAACATTTACCAAACACAAGAACAGCAGCCGACTGCCGTTCGTTAACACGTAACGTTTGAACTAATATGTCGACCTCTGCCACCTCACCAGAGCACGCCGAAGATCATGCCCATGGGCACGATGACCACGGACATGGCGACCACCATCCTCACCTAGCGCACCACTTTGAAGATCTGGATCAACAGTTCGAAGCGGGCAAGCTCGGGATTTGGCTCTTCTTGGCTCAGGAAGTATTGTTCTTCTCAGGCCTCTTTGCTGCCTACACGGTTTATCGTTATCACCACCCTGAGGTCTTCGTCAACGCTTCGCATCACTTGAATGTGACGCTCGGTGCCATCAACACCGTTGTGCTACTTGCCAGTAGCTTGGCAATCGCCTGGGGTGTCCGTGCTGCCATGCGTAACGATCGCCGAACGGTTATCTTTACCCACATGTTCACGCTGCTTTGCGCTGGCTTGTTCATGGGTGTAAAGACCATTGAGTACACCCACAAGTGGGACGAAGGGATTTTCCCTGCTGGTAGTTACACGTATGTCGAAGGCTCCCATGTTTCACACGGGGTTTGGCATGATAGAGTACCCAGCATGATGATCATTTCGCTTGTGGCTGGTGTTGCTCTTTGCCTTTACGGTGCAGGCCGTGCAACCGCTGGGGCAACTGTCCGTGGTTGGGTCATGGCTGCGATTGGAATCAGCTTGTTTGGCGTCGGCGGCGGTATTGTGCTTGCTAAGTGCATTATGCCGACAGCCCAGGAACTCGCGAGGGCGGATGGCCATGGGGCACATGCCTCGCATGCTCACGATGAAGATGCACACGGCAAGGCGGACCACCATGAAGCAAGTACTCATGGAGATGAAGCTGACCATCATGAAGAGGGCGAAGCTGAGCCAGCTGTCGAAGCGGTCCCTCGTGAGAAAAGCCCAGTCTTCTTTGAGGGTAACTTCTTCAGCATTTACTTCATTATGACAGGCATCCACGCGGTTCACATTATCGCTGGGATGATTGCCATCACCTGGATCGTTGTACGATCAGCGCTTGGCCACTTCGACGCAGAATACTACGGTCCTATTGAGTTCGTTGGACTCTATTGGCACTTGGTCGACTTGGTTTGGATTTACCTTTTCCCGTTGATGTACCTGATTCACTAAGAAACTAGAAACGACTACTCGCGTTTTTGAGAAACGATAAGAGATAAAATAATGGCCGATCACGGACACCATATTTCGAGCCCCAAGCTCTTGATTTCGACATTTGTCGCTCTCGTCGCTCTGACGATCCTGACCTGTGTCGTGGCAGAGTATGTCGATCTATCGAATGTTCATCTTGAGTACGTTGCTCCGATGATCTTTGATGCTCCGCAAAACCTTGAATGGCTCGACATGCCAATCACCTTGACCATTGCAACAGCCAAAGCGTTGCTTGTCGCAGTTATCTTTATGCACCTCCAGCATGACAAATTGCTTAACAGCATTGTGTTGATTGGGTCGGTAATCTTCCTTGTCCTCTTTGTGGGAATGGTGCTACTTGATAGCAACGAGTACCAACCACAGATTAATGACTACGTTTACGATACCGCTCCGCCCGAGTGAACGACCCACCCAATGGGTGGCGCATAATCGCCAAGAGTGTATTCCAAATTACAAAACTACTAAGCAGATGGCTCGAAAGGCCATCTGCTTTTTTCTTGTGTGATGGAGGTCACGCACCGAGCTATCCGTTCGGTCGATCAATAGGTTCAGACAACCGCAATTCGACCAATCGGAGCAGATCACCATGCGTATCGCAAAAACCATCACTTGGAATAAGTTCGCAGCTGTTATTGTTACGACCATATCGCTAGCAGCTGTTTCTCAATCAGTTGGCGCACAATCGATTTACGATTCGCTGTTTCCACAGAATCAGTCTTCACAGCAAGCTGGTGCAATTCACTGGCTTGAGAGTGCCGACGAAGCCATGCGACTGGCGAAGCAGACAGGCAAGCCGATCTTGGCTTATGTGACATCCGATCATTGTGGTTATTGTCGTAAGATGGAGCGTGAAAGTTGGTCATCACCCGGTGTCATTGGTAGCGTGAATCAGCAATACATTCCCCTGAAGATCAATGCATCTCGCCAGCCGGAACAGACAAAGGCTCTTCAAGTGCAAGCCTTTCCAACCACCCTGCTACTTACCCAAGAGGGTCGCGTAGCAACCGGCTCGGCAGGGTATCTAGCACCAGCACAGCTTACAACTTTGCTTCAAAAGGCAAACGCTCTATCGCAAAGACAGCAAGCGGTGATGCCAGTCAGTACGCACTGATTCACTTTGTGTCGCTATCGCCAAGTCGGCCAACGCTAGATTGGAAGTAACGTTCACGACGTGCTCCGATTGCTTCCGCGGCACTCGTGGCATGCTGGTCTTGAAGATCTTCAAGGCTTGCAGCACAAAGACGGCATTCGATCACTTCAAGATGAAAGCGAATGTACTCAGCGTGATCTTTGTCGAGAACGCCAAGTAAAAAACTACCGAGTTCCTCGCGTGTTGGACAGGTAAGCCGGCGGCGACGCCAAACTTCGCCTAGGGAATGAAGGCCTGCGTCTCGGCCTGCAACGAGTCCTGCAACACGGCTACGTAGCTCGTCATCGGAACGCAATTCTTCCTCGATTGCTGCCATGCGCTCAGGCGAGGCAGCTTCGTCGAGGTAAGAAAGTAGTTCTGCGTTCGAATAACTCACAGTGGTTACCCTTGGTTGATTGCGGCAACGAGTTCGGGAAAAATCTCTTCATCAAGACCTTGCTTGCGTAGTCGCTTCTTGAGGTTCGCAAGGAAATCGTATTTGAAGTTAGCGACTTGCTGTTCAGTGATGCCGATTGTCTGGGCGACTTCTTTGTTGCCTTTTCCACAGACGAAGAGCATCTCCATGGTCATGATCTTTTGCCAGTCTTTACGACTTTTCCAAAGTTCAATCTGTTCGGCTAAGGCATCGCCAAGAGCTTGTTCTTCAAGCTGACGGCGTTCGTCGCTTCGGGCGATCGTGCTCGCACGGCGTGCCGAGCCTGGCAGATCCCAGCCGGTTCCACTGTCGCTTCCATCGGCACCCTTGCCTGAGGAAAGTGTCACAGCGGGTCGACGTCCTTCGCGTCGCAAGTAGTCGGTCAGCTTGTGTGATGCGATGGAAAAGAGCCAACTTTCCAGCGGTCGTCGGGAGTCGTAGTTTGGCAAACTGTTAAGGAAGCCAATGAAAGTCTCTTGAACGACATCTTCGCTTGCTGAGGAGCGAGCCGTGCCGAGCCGGCTTCGGACAAAGGCGAGTAGTCGCCCTTCGTAATCGTTGATCAGTCGGCTCCAAGCTTCCGGTTTGCCGCGACGAACGTCAGCGACGAGCAGGGCCTCAGGCGTGGTCGGCTCGTCGGTCATGATCGTCATTCTATGTCGGGTTAGATTTGTGGTCAGTGATTGATCCTTTAGTATTCCCACACGAGGGGAGTTTAGCAACTCGAATTAGCCGTTTGTTGGGTCCGATTCCTTGCTTCCTACCGAAAGCAACCCATACAGGGTTACCAAGCCAATGAAGGTCCCTCCTCCACCGAGGAGATAAAACCGAAGTCGGGAGTCATGAGCCCGTTGGAGATTTTGTTTTTTGGTAAGTTCACTGATCCAGACCATCGGTTCCCCGTTATTGGTCACCGAGATGCTGAGTGTTTCTGTATCACCGACGGAGGTGGTTTGTTTGGTGATATGGTAGTCGGCTACGAATCGTTTCCAGAGTTCGTCTTGTGTTGTGCCAGTAGGGGCATTTACAAGGGTAGTGTTGGGCGTGTTATCTAGCCAATTGCTGTAGTAATTCAGTCCAGGGACCTCGTCCGCCAACCATTCAGTCAGCTGATTCATCAGCTCAACTTTTATTGCTTTAACCGGTTTGCCTTGCCCGTCAATTACCGTTCCAAGATATGGCTCGGCTGTCAGTATCAAACTATCTTCAGTTGATTTTTTAGCAGTCCATTCTTCCAAGGTTTGATCAGAATCCTCAGGCTTTGAATCACTGGTCTCAACGTCGTTAATAACTCTCTCTGTAGGAGTTGTTTCAGGGACATCAGCGTCAGGCTCTTTTTGAGGCTTGGCCTCGGTGGTTTTTGTTTCAGCGATGTTTTTTACTTCAGCAGTTACCGGGCTTGGTGCAACAGTAACTGTCTTTTCAAGCTCAATCTTCGGTTTGCCAATAACGTCAACGGCCATCTGTTGGGCCGTACTGAGTTCACCCTGCACCGTGACTTCGGTGGGGGCTGATAAACTTATGAACGATGCAAACATTGCTACCACAACAAGCAAGCTCAAAGCCCCACCAAAAACTATAGCGAGCGCTTTTCCATAGCCGTGCTTAACCAAAGCAGCAAGCAACAGCAAAAAACCGACTCCAATTGCTAAAAGTATTAGCAGTCCAATAGGTGCTACAGCCATGCCGATACCTCCACTATAGGTTGAACCATCAAGCTACCTGTGCTTTCCGTGCGAGTTCAATTCGCTTGGAAGCGGGTAACCAGGGACTTGCAATTTGGGTAGCTAAGGCGATGCCACCTGCCAATAGGAAGCCTGTTGGCTGTGGATACCACGTGATGATGGAAGAGAGCCAAACCAACCCCATCAAGAAGGCGATTGACCAAAGACCGATGCGTTTACGGCGAAGATAGTCAGCATGCTTCCACCAACGGAACAGAACGAAAATTAAACCAAAGTATAAGATTGACGCTGAGCGAGGTACGCTTGCGTAGCCTCCCGATATTTGAATGCCGTCAGTATCTTGCCATTTCATTTCGTGTGTGACGGTATCATAGTGATCTAACGTCATATCAAGATTAATTGGAACGCTGAGATCACTGGATAAGTTATAGGCAACAAAGCCAATTACGAGCCCTGCACAGAGCAGCAAGGTGCGACGAGGTAAAGTTTCTCCTTCAAAGTAGGCATCACTTATCGCATTCACCATAAGGACCGCCCAGGATCCCAAGGTAATAATCGCCCCGCTCCAGAAAGTGGTCATCAGCAGAGCGTTGGGACCGGTTGGATCAGTTAAGCCTGTGACTAGGAACGAGAAGCCAATGGCCACGATCATTGAAATGATCATCGAGCCAATAAGTGACTTTGTTTTCACTCGAAGAGGCCGATTTCGGCGCTCTTTCATCGCCTTCTCACGCCAGCTCACTAAACGAGTCTTATTGGCATTTGGTTTGGTAGAAACTGGTGAATGAGGTTCAACCAAAGGGCGACCGTTCGGGGCAATCCGTGTTGCTGTCGCATCGCGTGGCTCAGCTGCAAAAGTATCTTGCAAGAAGAGCGCCCAGATGACGTAGTAAACGAAGTAGACCAGCGATAGGATCAGTGCGACGGAACCCCAAATTCCTATCGTAAAGATGCCAACCGCCACCATAGCCAATAGCAACAGCCCTTTAGCAACCGGGGGAGCTTGCCAGCTGCGCCAGCTTTCACGTGCCGAGTCACTTGCATCAACCATCGCTTGCCATAATGGCTCGCGAGGTGGTGCGGTCGACTTGTGAGGTGGTGTTGATACCGGCCTCCAAACGCCATCATCAACTGGGGCACTTGGGTCTGGCTGCGCAGTCTCGCTTGAAGTATTTGATTCTTTGGGACTTCCGGGCAGCAGCGAGATCAGCTCTTCAGCACTCTTAAGGCGTGCTTCAGGATCCTTGGCCAGCGCTCGGGCGACAATGGATCGATAGGGCTGTTCAACCCTTGATAGATCAGGCTCGGCGGTCAGGTGCTTCATCAGTACCTCGCCGACGCTTTCCCCTTCGAAGGGAACATGGCCTGTTAGCATTTCATACAGAATGATCCCAAGGGCATAAGTATCAATCTCACGACCATAGCGACCGCCAGAGATTTCTGGGGCCATGTAATGAACTGTTCCTACCGATTCGGTTTGACCACTACGTCGGCTACATGAGATGAATTTTGAAAGACCGTAGTCGCCGATCTTAACGGTGGCCCCTTCCAGGATGCCTTGGTTTCCTTCAAGGAAAAGGTTCCCGGGCTTCAGGTCACGGTGAACGATTCCATTCTCATGAAGATGACTTACACCAGCGGCAATGCCACGGATCCAAGCAAGTGCTTCTTCGGCTGGTAACCCATTGGGATGTTGATCAAGAACTTGGTCAAGCGAGACGCCTGACACATATTCCATGACCACCCATTCGTCGCCAGCTTCATCCGTTCGAATATCGTAAAGACCAATCAGGTTAGTGTGTTTTAGATTGAGGCAATGGCGGACGCCGCGGAGTTCGATATCGAGATTGCGGCGGATGAGTTTCAGGGCAACTTCTTTGCCTGCGTCACTGGTGGCGAAGTACACTTCGCCAAAGCCACCACGACCGAGGCCACGTTTGATGGTGTAACCTTCAAGCGGTTTATCGCCAGTGGAATAAAGGAATCGGGTAGCACCGCGCGGCTTGTCAGAGTCGTTTGGGGCATCATGCCCGCCAGGCTCGGCAGCCTGCGCAGCACCCCCTGGGTCGGGAGATTCTTCTGCAGCGGGTGAGGCGTCGCGATTCATTTCGGGGCGCTTTCTGCGGAGGGTGATAAGTGACATCTATTCTACTCAGTCGTCACACGAGGGGAGGGACAAATTCCGAGTCAGTTTTCTATCTCTTCACTAGTCCTTCGACGGAGAATGAGAAATCTTGGCCTTCAATGCGAGAATTTGGTTGAATTCGAACAGGCTGCTCTGCCAGCTCACCATTATGTAAAATTGGGTTATTTCCGCGACACAGCAGGCCATCACTTCCTCGGAAAAGAATCAATTCGTCGCTCCATTTCGGGCAACGCAGATGGCTATGGGATTTGGGGCCTAGAACGCAGCTTTCCGCCATTAACAGAATACCGTCATTGGCAGGTTCGCAACGATGGCTGCTGAGGAGGTTTAGCTTGGCCGAGGCGCTCAATGCATGAGGCTTACCGAATTCGAATTTGACCGAATTGCCAAGTTGGATCAGATCGCCTGAATTTAAGAGCGTTGGACTCTCGATCTCTTTGTCATTGATAAAAGTCTTGCCACGAGGTGTAACCAGATAACCGCCTGGTTCGCGATGGATTTTTACGTGCCTGGTCGAGAGATCGGCAAGAATTAAAATCTCTGCAGAGTTTAGATTATTCCCTCCCGAAGCAACCTGGGTTGTACTTCGGCTTGGCGAACTTGGTTGCCCAAGCGTCAGCTCCTCAGCTTGACAAATGAGGTAACCACCAACGCCATCAATCCACAGCATTTGTTGGTTGTCGTCGTAGGAATCACTTTCGTACTCAAGCACGATCTCTTCTCCTGAGTTATCGTAGCCACGAGTGGTGAGCTGATCGGATAGGCATTTGATATTCGTCGAAAGCCGTTTTAACTGATCCGAATCAGCTTTTGGCTTGATCGGATTAATTCTGTCGAACATTTGCGTAACGAGTGACATCTTATCGCCCGTGATGGAGAAAACTAAGCGGCAGAGTTAATTTTGTTCGGATGATCTGGCAAATTGACAAGACGACAGCACGTAATTTCGTGACTGTCGTCTTGCGAAGGCCATGTGACGTTTGTTCAACTAGTCCAGCGTGATGCTTGCGAGCGAGGCGTTTGGTTCGACGCTTGAAGCAACTTTGGTATCGTCATCGCCAATTCCAAAGTAAGCAGCTACTTGCTCAGTGACATCGTCCGATGCAGCTGGATCCAGTTGGATTTCCATCGGATATTCCGTATCGGCATTGGCAAGTCGTGCAGCAACATCCAAGCGAGAACGGATATCGGCAACCAAACCTTTTGCACGAGCTAGTTGGCTGTCATCAAGCATCAAGTCGCTCGAAGCTTGGGCAACAGTAACAAGCTTTTGTTTTGCCTCTAGGTTTACGATATCCGCTTCCAATTGATTCTTGGCGGCTATCATAGCGGTTAACTTTTGGCGAGCTGCGTCAAGATTTTTCTCACGAGCGTCACGCATTTTGGTTAGATGGCTAAGAGTTTCATCGTGCACCTTGTGACGTTCAAAGCGACGAGACAAATCCTCGGTCACTTCTTGACGAGAGTAGGTATGGCCCACGTAAGTAAAGTGACGGTTAGTTGACTGCAAATCGGATTGCAAGCGGATAATGTTGGTTTTGCTTTCGTCAGCTTGATTAGATGCTTTCTCGATTTGCTCTTTTACACGCTCAAGGGCAATCTCTTCACGAGCGATAACTTGCATCGAGCGGCGAACTTCTGGATCAAGCTCTTTGACTAATTGGCGAGCCCGGTCAATTTGGAAGCTTACAGGAATGCTTTCCTGCACTCCGTCGGTTGCTCGGTTGCAAGCCGTGGATAAATAGCTGAAGGCATCTTCGCCAAGGAAAATGCCCGCGGTGACTCCGATTCCAAGGACAGTGAGAACGATTTTTTTGCACATGGCTGAGTGCCTCAAACGGGTAGGAGGTGTAGGACACAGTGTCCAAAAACAATTTGAATTTAGGAAAAAAAGGAAGGCCAGTCAGAGTTGTGCCGCTTTGGCGTTACTGAATGGCTCTATAGGGAACTTCGCCGCCATTTGGCGTATCTTGGAGACGATTTAGAAAAAAATCTTCGCACACCAGCAAAGCTTCCCCTGATGGGCCTAAACCATTGCCACGAGGTACTTTGGGGCATAGAATCTAGTTGCAAAGGAATTGCAAATGAGATTGCACTCGATAGGAAAAACTGCGATTACCTACCAAGAGGTAGAGACTTGGTTGCTGTTAGCTCGGTTATTGGTTTGAAAATTAAATGGTTAAGAAACATTCGCACATTCTACTGATTTGTCTCGTGGCATTGCCTTTAGCAATTGCTCAGTTCTCAATGCTTGGCTGCTCTAGAGAGGCTGCGGGATCTTTTAATCCAGAGTTGATGCAGTCGCTTAAGTCAAAATGGACTCTTGCGGAAGAGCCTTCTGGAGCAATTACGACGCTCGACCTGCGTGACATGATTGATGAGGGGATAGACGCCCCAGAGAAGGTTGTGTTCGTTGGCAATGTCGGTGGGATGCCTAACCCATGGCCTGGTCAATTTGCTGATTTCCCTTGGGTGAAAAATACAGCAACGTTTTTCCTTGTTGATCCTTCGGTGACGGCTGAATTCGCTTGCCATCTTGGCGATGGTGATATCGAAGACTTGGAAGCCCATGCCGAGGAGTGCCCCTTCTGTGCTCGCGAAGCAGCAAATCAATCAAGGGCCATCGCCGCAATTAGCTTTGTGGATGAAGAGGGAAATCCCCATTCGGTTGGTATTCAAGAACTTTTCGGATTCAACAAAGGGGACGTGGTTGTTGTTGAAGGAACAATCGACCAGATTAATGATGGCCTCATCCTCGTTAATGCGGATGGCGTTTATCGCCGTGAAAACTAGATTCACTGCTTATTTTTTTCTTTACATCTATCAGGAATTAGTTTCGATGAAACACCCTTACTCATTACTGTCTCACTTGGTCCTTCTCTTGGTCCTTTTCGGTTTGATTGGTGCAATTGCAGTACAAGCAAATGCAGAAGAGGCCGTTGCTACGGCGCAAGCATCGTCAGAATCGGATGCCAAAGCACTTCCAGCAGGCGTTGTCGAGATTGATGTCGTAGAGATTCACTGTAGCACCTGCGCCAAGAAGCTTACCCGAAAGCTATATGTGGTTAAGGGAGTAAAGAAAGTAGACGCGAGTGTCTCCGATAATTCGGCAGTGATTGAACTGACGAAAGAGGCAGCTATTGATCCAAAGGCAATCTGGCAAGCAGCCGTCGCTGGTGGCACCGAGCCAACCGAATTGCGATATCTGGATCAGGTTGTAACGGCTGAGCAGATGAAAAAGATGCTCGAATCCGAAGAAAACAAAGGATAATCGGAAGTTAAGATTGTCTTTAAGCAGGTAAACTAGGTTTAGATGTTAACTCTCTAAACCTAGTAGCCTGTGGTGTCCTCGGAAATGTCTGATTCTGTAGACAACTCGACACAACCAACCGACCGTTCGGAATCGACTTCAGAAGATCAACCCAAGTCTTGGGTTGATCTTTCTGCGTTTAGTGTTGGAAATTACCAACCTGGGCGGGGAATCGTTGTGCAACTCCTCTGGTATTTCACCAGCCTGCTACTCTTTGAATCAGGCTGGTTTATTTTGACTCGGTTAAAGCCGAGCATTCTTCGGTTATTCGGCGCGAAGATCGGCACCGGTGTGGTAATCAAACCTCACGTACGAATCAAATATCCATGGCTTCTTTCCATCGGTGATCATTGTTGGATTGGCCAAGAATCTTGGATTGATAATTTGGTTCCGGTCCACATTGGAAATCATGTTTGCGTCTCGCAAAGGGCCTATCTTTGCACAGGCAGCCACAATTATCGAAAGAAGAGCTTTGACCTGATGCCTGCCGAGATCTGGTTGGATGATGGCTGCTGGGTTGCGGCAGGGGCTTTGGTGACAGGCGGTGTGCGAGTTGGTGCTAATGCTCTCGTCGCAGGTGGCAGTTCCGTTTCGAAGGATGTTCCGCCGGGAGTTATCGTATCGGGAGTACCCGCGAAGTACGTTCGAGATCGCCCTAAGCCCGATTAAAGCCATTATGCTAAGGTGATTAGTAATCGAATGATGTTTTTCTGCATCATTGGACATCTCAAATTGTTACCTTTTTGCCAAGATTTGAAGGGTTTTTGGGCAATTTTTCCCTATCCGGTAGCGTCGTAGGGGGGCATAGGTGAGAATTAAAGTCAGTGGGCTACCCAGTATGCGACATAACTCGCATTAGGTTAGCCAATGGGGTTAAGATTGATTGTCTTTTGGCGCACCTTTTGCTGCTATCTAGAGGGATACATCAGTCAATTCTCACCAAAGCCTCTTATTGAACGACGAGCTACATCACGTGATTGCTATCTTTGATTTAAACTTCTCGGAGTTTCGAGCGGCTACTTACCTTGTTGCTATCGTAACAAGTGTTGTGCTTGCTTGGTTGATAACACCGATAGTTAAGAAGATCGCCATCAAACTTGAGTTTGTTGACCGTCCAGGTGGTAGAAAGATCCAAGCGAATCCCGTCTCTCTTGGTGGTGGAATTGCTGTCTTTCTTGCGACTCTCTTGGCGATAATCGTATCCTTCATCTTCTCAGATTTGACTGCTAAATCGACTTTCTTTGAGAACGATGCTCGAATGCTAGTCGGATTGTTGGTTGCTTCGGGAGCAACACTTGCTCTCGGTCTCTATGATGATGCCAAAAATATGCGTGGCCGTTACAAACTGCTTGGTCAACTTGTCATTGCCAGTTTGCTCGTTTATCTCGGATTCCAAATCGAACGCTTCTCCATCTTTGGTTGGAATCTTGACCTTGCTAATTACAAGCTGGTCATTCCTTTTTCTATCTTCTGGCTAGTTGGTGCAACCAATGCGATCAACTTGTTAGACGGGATCGATGGTCTCGCTTCCAGTTTGGGAATGGTCCTCTGTTTGACTTTTGCTGCGATCAATGGCATTGGTGGGCATTATCCAGAAACGATTGTTATGCTTGCTCTGGCCGGTGCATTGTTTGGTTTTCTGCGATTTAACTTCGCACCTGCATCAATCTACCTCGGTGATGCGGGAAGCATGGTCATTGGACTGATCATTGGCTCGGTTGCGGTTATGACCCACAACAAATCGACCGCCTTTGTTGCCATGGCTATTCCGATGGCTGTCTGGTCGATACCTATCTTGGATTCAACCGCTGCAATATTGCGTCGCTACTTGACGGGGCGAAGTATCTTTGCTCCTGACCGAGGGCATATGCACCACTCCTTGCTCACACGAGGTTGGACCGTTCGACAAGCAACCACCTTTATTTCACTCGTTTGTGCAACTACCTGCATTAGTGCAGTTCTTGGCTTCATGTGGAAAAGTGAGTGGATTGTCCTCGTCACGGTTTTGGCGGTGATCGCCTTCCTCATTTCAACGAAGACTTTTGGCCATATCGAATTTGCTTTGATTCGTGAGCGATTCCGTCAGCATGGTCTGGCTTTTAAGTCTGATGAAACAGGACATATGGTGCCAAAACATGGAACCGTCAGGCTCCAAGGGAATCATGAATGGGAAAGATTATGGGACGTGCTGGTCGAAAACAGTACACAGCTTGATCTTACACGACTGCAAATGACTATCCATATTCCAGCCGTACACGAGGCATTCTATGCAAACTGGAAGGCCCCCAAAGATCCGGAGCTTGATCCTGATTCTGTTTGGAAGCTGTCGCATCCGATCCTGATGGGTAGCGAGAACATTGGCAAATTAGAGTTCTCTGGTACCTCTTGCTACCATGAATCAAACACGGTCGAGCATATTCAGAAAGTGCTCCAGACAATCATGCCGATTGAGGAAGAGATTTGCAAGATTGGCAGCGCATTGATTGATGCAAAGAAACGGGCTGCTGCTGCAAAAAGCAATCCGAGTTCCAACGGGGTTGCGAACACTGGTGGTGAAGTTTCGACTTCCGAAGCGACTGTCACCTAATCACCAAACTAAATTCAACTGTTGCAATTATTTCTAAAAGACATTCCGATCTATGAATAACGCTATTAATCGAGAACTCCCCGTTTTTCTTACAGGCCATCGCGGTATGGTCGGATCGGCTTTGGTGCGTCGTTTTGAAAAAGCGGGCTTTGCCAACATTCTTACTGCCACTCGCCATGAGCTTGATCTACGTGATCCTGCAGGGGTCGACAGTTGGTTTGCTGAGTACAAGCCAGCTTATGTTGTTCACGCCGCAGGAACTGTCGGTGGAATTCATGCTAACCGATCTCGTCAGGCTGATTTCCTTTATGACAACATGATGATGCACGCCACAGTGCTTCGATCTGCTTGGCAACATGGCGTCGAGAAACTCTTGTACCTAGGTAGCAGCTGTATCTATCCACGCGATTGCCCGCAGCCAATTCGAGAAGAATATCTGCTTAACGGTACGCTTGAACCAACCAACGAAGGCTATGCGATTGCAAAGATTGCTGGGTTGAAATCTTGTGAAGCATATCGTTCTCAGCATGGCTGTAACTTTATCTCAGCAATGCCGACAAATCTTTATGGTCCTAACGATAACTTTGACCTCAAGAACTCACACGTTCTGCCCGCTTTGATTCGTAAGTTTCATGACTACCGCATGCAAGGTGGTGAGGGGGTGACCATTTGGGGCACGGGCTCACCGAAACGTGAATTTCTGCATGTCGATGATTTGGCTGATGCGTGTCTGTATTTGCTGGAAAACTATAATGAGCCAGGCACAATTAATGTTGGAACCGGTGTGGACCTCTCAATTGCCGAACTTGCCGAGCTTATACGCTCAATTGTTTGCCCTGAGGCTCCACTGAATTACGATAGTTCCATGCCCGACGGCACCCCACGGAAGCTATTGGATGTCGGTCGTCTGAAATCACTCGGCTGGGAAAGCCAGATTTCGCTGCCTGACGGTATTTCTTCTACTTACAAATGGTTCTGCGACCATGTAGAAAGTAGCTCAGAAGTACGTGGGTTGGCGACTTCGTAAGCTATACTTGTAGATTCACTTCCGAACTATTGACACTAACTAACCCCCCCCCTTATTTCGAAAACACTGAAGCTATGTCTAACAACGGCAAAAACCCTGTCGCATTGATCACCGGCATCACCGGCCAAGATGGTTCCTACTTGGCTGAATTGCTTTTGTCAAAAGGTTATGAAGTTTGGGGTGTCATCCGAAGAAGTTCGTCTTTCAACACGGGACGAATTGATCACCTTTATCAAGACCCTCACGAACTCGATCGTCGCTTGAAACTCTGCTACGGCGACCTTGCAGATGGATCTTCGCTTCAGCGAATTTTAAGCGAAAGCAATCCAGACGAAGTTTATAACCTTGCCGCTCAATCCCACGTTAAGGTTTCGTTCGATGTGCCTGAGTACACAGGCGACGTAACTGGTTTGGGGACGACTCGTCTGTTGCAGTCCATTCGTGACTTGGGGCTGAACAGCAAGTTCTATCAAGCTTCCTCATCGGAGCTATATGGTAAGGTTGTCGAAACCCCACAAAGTGAAACAACGCCTTTCTGGCCACGTAGTCCTTACGCCGCAGCCAAGGCTTATTCCTTCCACATGACTCGCAACTATCGCGAGTCGTACGATATGTTTGCTGTGAACGGAATTCTGTTCAATCATGAATCGCCACGACGTGGTGAAACATTCGTAACTCGTAAGATTAGTCGTGCAGCTGCACGCATCAAGCTTGGCCAACAAGAGAACCTCTACTTGGGTAATATGGATGCCAAGCGTGACTGGGGGTTTGCTGGTGACTATGTCGAGGGAATGTGGCGAATGCTACAAGCCGACAAGGCTGACGACTATGTCTTGGCTACTGGAGAAACTCATACGGTTCGTTCCTTCTGTGATCTCTGCTTCTCGGAACTTGATCTTCCACTAACTTGGGAAGGTGAAGGAGTTGACGAAAAGGGCATTGGTCCAGACGGTAAGGTTTTGATCCAAGTTGATCCACGTTACTTCCGTCCTGCTGAAGTTGATCTCCTGCTAGGCGACCCAAGCAAGGCGAAGCGTGAACTTGGTTGGGAGCCAGCCGTTTCGCTTGCTGAGCTTGCCAGGATGATGGTTGAGTCGGATCTTTCCCTCGCCGAAAGTGAAGCTCGCGCTGGCATTGCTTCCTCCGCTTGTTAGGAAGCTTATCTCATGGCAACTGATTCTTCCGCGGATGCTCCCCAAAATATGAAAGGGGCCAAGAAGAAACCACGCATTTTAGTCATTAGCCAAGTTTACGTACCTGATCCGACAGCAGTTGGACAGTACATGGCAGACGCTTCAGCGGCGCTCGTCGAGCGTGGCTACGACGTTAGGGTGCTCACCTCGGCACGTGGTTATGATGATCCGACCATAAAGTATCCTCTTCGTGAAACTCGTGAGGGAGTTGAAATCCAACGTATGCCGTTTTCCTCCTTTGGGAAGAAGACGATTGCCCACCGATTGCTTGGTCAGATGCTCTTTTTGATGCAGGTGTTTTTCCGTGGACTTTTCACGCCACGACTATCTGCAGTGTTGGTGAGTACCTCACCGCCAATGGCATCCATTGTTGCTGTTGCAATTGGGCTACTACGGCGTAAGCCAATTAAGTTTTGGGCGATGGATATCAATCCTGACCAAATCATTGCGATGGGAAAAATCGGTCCCAATTCGATACCGGCAAAAATTTTTAACATCATCAATCGTTGGCTTCTCTGGTCGGCTTCGGACATTGTCGCACTTGACCGATTCATGGGAGATCGACTCGACAAGAAGTATCCTGTTGAAAA
Organism: Botrimarina sp.; assembly: GCA_965263145.1. GTDB lineage: Bacteria > Planctomycetota > Planctomycetia > Pirellulales > Lacipirellulaceae > CAYGQU01. The sequence goes on along the minus strand of OZ253585.1, from coordinate 2,091,000 downwards.
GAAGATGTGCGTCATGCCTCCATGGCCGCATGGAGACCATCTACAACCGGTTGAACACGATGATAATCCCTTCCGCAAGGAGCATGGTTTGGAAGGGAAGTTTGTCATTATGTACAGTGGCAACCATTCACTTACCAATCCCATCGATACGGTCTTACGAGCCGCCCTTGCTTTGCAAGAGCAAGAAGACTTGGTCTTTGCATTCATTGGTGGAGGAGTTCGCAAGAAAGAGGTTGATGATCTCATCGCTGAGCATCAGCCGAAGAATGTGATCAGTTTGCCTTATCAACCAAGAGAAGAGATTCGCTATTCCCTTTCAGCAGCTGACGTTCATTTAGTAACTCTTGGCGATGACATGGTGGGGATCATCCATCCTTGCAAGATCTACGGGGCGATGTCGCTTTGTCGCCCAATCCTTTATTTTGGTCCGGTTCCAAGTCACGCCTCGGAACTTGTTGACGGTTACCAGATCGGCTGGTCACTCAAGCATGGGGATGATCAAGCAGCGGTTGATAAAATTCTCGAAATCAAAAACACACCACCAGAACAGCTTAGGGACCTTGGTCGAAAGGCTGTTAACGCCGTCAAACAAAACTTTGATACCGAGCAGATGATCGAAGAGTTTTGCGATATCGTCATGCGAGGCATTGCTCAGCCTTAGCGACCACGTTAGCCTTTCGATATGCATTGGCTTTTTGGACTCGACGAAGCAGGTTACGGACCGAATCTCGGTCCCCTCGTGATCGGTGCGACCGCTTGGTGTGTGAATTCAGACGAAGAAGTTGACCTCTACGATCAACTAAGCGAAGCAATCACCGATTCAATCGATAAGTCGGGCCGATTAGTAGTTGCGGATTCTAAAAAAATCTACAAGCCACATGGATCGCTCCGTGAACTTGAGCGATCTGTTCATAGTTGCTTAACTGAATTGCCAACTTCTTGGTCAAAACTTCTAACTCATTTACAAGCTGATCCAGGAGCAAGTCGATTAGCACTACCGTGGCACGAAGCGTTTGATCTTGGTTTACCTATTGATGCGAGTCCAGATTTGATTCAAGACTCACAGCGTTTACTTCAACAATCATTAGAAAATAACAACATTGACCAACCACTCTTGCGAGCAAGGATGGTTTTTCCTGAAGAGTTTAATCTTCTCGTCGAGCGATATGAAACCAAAGGTGCTGCTCTGTCGGATACTACCATTCGTTTGCTCCGTTCATTGATTGAGCAAACTGGTTTGTTAGATCGCTCCGAGGTCTTTTATGCGACGCTTGATAAGCATGGTGGTAGAAATCGCTATGCTGGATTGTTACAAGAATATTTTCCTGAGCATTTGGTACAGCCAATCGTCGAATCACGCTCAGAGAGCCGTTATCAGTGGGGTAAATGCACGTTCTGTTTCCGAAGCAAGGGGGAATCGCAAATGCAGGTCGCCCTTGCTTCGATGATTGCAAAATTGCTGCGTGAATTAGCAATGAAAGCGTTCAACCAATTTTGGGCCGAGAAGATCCCCGGGATTAAACCAACCGCCGGCTATCCGGTCGATGCTAAGCGTTTTAAGACGGAGATTCTATCGGTTCAGCAACAGCTTGGTATTGAAGAATCGAAAATTTGGCGCTCACGCTAAATGCTTATTCGCTGTTATACTGCAAGCGGTTACTTTTCTGACGAGAAAGGGTCGCTATGTTGCTTTTTATCGCACGTCACGCTTGGGCAGGTCATTACGGCGATCCCGAATGGCCAGACGATTCTTTGCGAGAGCTGACTCCGCAGGGGGCAAAACGTTATCGTGAAATGGTTGCCAAGTTGGCTGACCGAGGGCTTGCTCCACACCACATTGCAACGAGTCCTTATGCTCGATGTGTGCAAACCGCGTGGATCTTAGCAGAAGAAACCTTGGCCGATCCAACCGTTGAACAAATCTCAGCACTAGAGCCTGGGTGCAACTTTGAGGAATTGGTCACTTGGTGCGAGCAGTACCCTGAGGAAGACATTTGCTGGGTCGGCCACAACCCAGACGTCGAGCGTCTGGTCGCCTTTCTGATAGGCTCGCCGCATGCTCATATCCGATTTGCCAAAGGAGCAATCGCCGCACTTCGATTCGATAGTTTCGATGATCTACGCAACGGCGAATGCGAACTTGTTTGGCATCTGACAGCTAAATCGCTTGGGATTTAAGTTGCGACTAGCGCTTGGTCTGTTCCCAAAGGAATGCCCAAACGTCGGCTGCTTGCTCAATTCGTTTGCTCACAGGGGTACCAGCACCGTGACCAGCACTCGATTCGATGCGGATCAGTAGTGGGTTCTCACCAGCATCTCCTTTTTGCTGTGCTGCTTGCAAAGCAGCGGCAAACTTAAAACTATGCATCGGAACGACCCGGTCGTCCGTATCAGCTGTCATGACCATCGTCGGAGGGTAGGCAACTCCGTCTTGCACATTGTGATAGGGCGAATAGGCATGCAGCGTTGGAAATTCGTCAGGTTCGTCCGCCGAGCCATATTCGGCACGCCAGAATTGCCCCGCGGTGAACCTGTGGAAACGAAGCATGTCCATCACACCAACGCTTGGCAGGCAAGCGTTGTATAGATCGGGCCGTTGCGTCATGACCGCTCCAACTAACAATCCGCCATTGCTGCCACCTTGGATACCAAGATGTTTGCTGCTAGTGATCTTTTCATCAATCAACCACTCGGCAGCTGCGATAAAGTCATCAAAAACGTTTTGCTTCTTATGGATCTTCCCGGCAAGGTGCCACTCTTCACCGTATTCACCACCGCCACGCAAGTTGGCAAGTGCGAAGACCCCGCCTCGTTCAACCCAAGCGAGTCGACTGGAAGAGAACCCCGGTGTTAATGAGATCGAGAATCCGCCGTAACCGTAGAGCAAAGTTGGGTTTTTGCCATCAAGTTTCAAGTCTTTCCGGTGGAGTAAAAAGATGGGAACTTTGGTTCCATCCTTGCTCGTAAAGAATTCACGTCGAACCGTGATTTGATCAAGGTCGGCCTTGATGTTTGGTTGGAACAATTTTGTTGATTTACCGGTAGCAACTTCATAGCGGTAGGAGGTCGGTGGTGAGTCGTAACTGGTGTAAGTGTAGAAAAGCTCTTCTGAGTCACGCCATCCGCCGAATCCACCAACCGATCCGACACCCGGCAGTTCGACGCTGCCTGTCTCCTCGCCATCAAGAGAGAAAATGCGAACCGAGGCGGCAACATCTTCCAAATAGGTGACAAAGAACTGGTCTTGAATGAGTGAGATTGATCGTATCGGGGCATCACGCTCAGGGATTACTTCAACCAGTCGTTCACGGAACGGACGGATACTTTTTTCAGAGAGATCAATCTTCACCAGACGATATCGTAAGGCATCGAAGTCGGTTTCAAAGTACATAACATCACCAACAACGGCGACAGGTGAAAACATATTGTCGAAGTCTTCAACCAACGGGATCCAAGAACCAAGAGGATTATCTTGGTCGGCAACGGTGTCGGCTGTTTGATAAAAGAGTTGATGTTGATGGTCGGTACCTTGGCCAACCGTTAACAGACGGTACTTACCTTCTTCGGTATTAATAACTCCCGCGGTTCGGTCAGGATGCTCGGGGTCTTGGTAGTAAACTAAATCCTCAGCCTGCGAAGTCCCCAACTTGTGGTAGCAGATCATTTGGTTTTCCGCTGAAGCTTGATATTGCTGACCCTCTTCTGGTTCTGGATACCGAGAGTAAAAGAACCCTTTGCCATCCGGTGCCCAGCGGACACCGCCGAAGCGGACCCAATTGATTTTGTCTTCGAGGTGTTCGCCCGAATCGACATCCATCAAGTAAATTGTTTTCCAGTCGCTACCCGAGGAGCTTTTTCCGTAAGCGAGCGTTTTTCCATCTCGACTGACGGAGAAACTTGTTAATGCAACGGTACCATCCTCCGACCAATTATTGGGGTCGAGTAAGACACGTCCTTTCTCTTCGGGTGAGTCGGTAAGGTAAACAACCGACTGATCTTGTAGACCATCATTTCGACTGTAAGTGTAACGAACGGGACATTCATCGGGTTTGCCAAACCTTGAAGGAGCAGATTGACGTTCGTAGTCCCAAAGTTCGGTTAACCTTTCTTGGAAAGCTTCTCGTTCAGAAAGACGGTTGAGGTAGGAAGTGGTCAGTGTTTGTTGCTCAGCTACCCATGCCGCGACGCGATCTGACTCACGCACATCTTCTTCAAGCCAGCGATAAGGATCGGCTACCTTGACTTCCTTCCCATCGGTTGATTTATAGGTGTCTACCTGGTCGACCGTTTCGGTTTTGGGATAGTCAAACTGCTCTGCGATTGACATGGCGGTGAATCCTGAGAGGAAGATTAATATTAGGAAGGCCGTTCTCATGGGTGTTCTCTCTGCCGGTGAAATTGCTGTAAGTGATTTAATTAAACCACACATCACGGAACTCGGCGAGGCACCTATTCAGAGCCGATCTTAAGAATACCCTTCCCTCTATTTGAAGAGAGACATGACCGACTTGAAGCAAAAATACGATGCCATTGTGATTGGTGGTGGCCATAACGGACTGGTATGCGCATGTTATCTTGCCCGGGCAGGTAAAAAGGTAGCGTTGTTTGAAAGACGTCATGTACTAGGCGGGGCGGCTACGACCGAAGAACTTTGGCCTGGTTATAAGGTATCGACCGCTGCCTACGTAATCAGCCTCTTTCTGCCATCAATCATCAAAGATCTGAAGCTAAAGGAGAATGGCCTCACGATTCTCCCGAGGAATCCTTCGTCATTTACGCCCCTGCCCGATGGACGTAGCTTGCTAATGGGGCCTGATGAGGAGCTTAATTATCAAGAGATTTCTCAATTTAGCCAAAAGGATGCGGACGCTTATCCTCGTTATGAAAGTTTGCTTGAGCGAGTTGCCTCGATTCTCGAACCGACTCTGAATCAATCGGCCCCAGACCCGTTGCCATTGCCAAAAGCTTGGCGTCGTCTTGGTATAGCAAAACGACTTCGAGATGCCCGCAAGATGTGGAGCTTGCACCAAGCAATGAAGCGCCTTGGCTCGGATCAGCCTGCGGCTATCGAGTTGCTTACCGGAGCGGCGCGACCAATACTTGATCGTTGGTTTGAGTCCGAGGCGCTTAAGGCGACCCTTGCAACCGACGCCATTATTGGTGCGTTTACTTCAATCAATTCACCCGGAAGTGCGTATGTCCTTTTACATCACGTGATGGGGGAGGCAGGCGGTGCGAGGGGCGTCTGGGGATATGTCCAAGGTGGTATGGGAGGGCTTGCCTCTTCGATTGCAAAGGTTGCGGAACAGCTTGGTGTCTCGATCTTCCGTGAATCACCTATCGCAAAGATCAACACAAAAGGCTCGCAAGGCGATATAAAAACTGTTGGTGTTACCCTTGAGCCGGGCGTGGAGATAGAAGCGCCAATAGTAGCATCAGGCGTTGATGCGCATCTAACCTTTGAGCGGATGCTTGACCCAGCTGATTTGCCCGTAGACTTCCGTGAAGCGGTTGCGAAGATCGATTACTCATCGGCTTCAATGAAGATTAACTTGGCACTCGGTGAACCGCCGCAGTTTACTGCACGGATGTCAGAACCGGGGGAAGTTGCTCAGCATCATCGTGGTACTATGCACGTTGGGCCAACGATGGATTACATTGACCGAGCTTACGACGACGCGAAGTATGGAAAGCCAGCCGAAGAGCCGATCCTTGAAATGACAATGGCAACGAGCGTCGACAAAACGATTGCACCTGAAGGAAAGCATTTGCTGTCACTCTTTGTGCAATACGCCCCATATAATTTACGTGATACGAATTGGGACGATATTAAAGAATCCTATGCGGATCGCTGTTTGGCGAAACTAGCCGAGTATGCACCCAATTTGCCAAAGATTGTCGAGCATCGCCAAGTTCTCTCGCCAGTCGATATTGAAAGAACCTATGGCCTCACGGGTGGCAATATTATGCAAGGGGCGATGAACGCGAATCAGCTCTTTTGCTTCCGCCCAGTAGCAGGCTGGGCGGACCATCGAACCCCGATTGGTGGGCTCTATCTGTGCGGAGCTGCCAGCCATCCGGGCGGTGGTGTCATGGGAGCGTGTGGAATGAATGCCGCGACCGAAATCTTGCGTGATTGAACCTGAAGCAGCAATAAAGGGTCTTTAGTACCCATCCGCTAGATCAGCAAAATGATTATGCTGTGATCTTGCGGTACCAATTAGCCAGTAAATAGACCGAACATGTCATTAACGATTTCCTTCACCAAGATGCACGGCGCAGGCAACGATTATCTTTACATCGATGCCACGCAAGGAATGCCTCCTCTTACGAATGATATGATTCGCCAGATGAGCGATCGGCATTTCGGCATCGGTGCCGATGGAGTGGTTTTTATTGCTAGTTCCGAGGTGGCTGATCTTCGGATGCAGATGCATAACGCTGACGGATCAGAAGGGGCCATGTGCGGAAACGCTATTCGGTGCGTTGCCAAGTTTGCTCTCGACCGAGGTTTGGTGACCAGCAATCCCGTGATGATTGAAACGGCTACTGGCGTAAAAGAAATTGTTTGCCAGCTTAACGATTCAGGTCAGGTCGACTCAGCGCGGGTCGACATGGGAGCACCTGCACTAAAAGCGGAGTCAGTCCCGGTGGTTTCGGATCTTCCAGAAGTTCGTTCCGTTGCGATCAAAGATCTCGATCCTAATCTTGACTTGCCATATAGCGTCACCTGCGTTTCAATGGGGAATCCACATGCGGTGATCTTTGTGGATGAAGTCACCAACGCGATGGTCCTGCAAGAGGGACCAAGTATTGAAAGCTCGCAAGCATTTCCTGACCGAGTGAATGTTGAGTTTGCTAAAGTGCACAACCGAGGTGAAATCACGATGCGAGTTTGGGAACGCGGCAGCGGAGAAACTTTGGCTTGTGGTACCGGAGCTTGTGCTGTAGTCGTTGCGGCGGTGCTTGAAGGACTTGTCGACCGTGATGTAACGGTTCATCTGTTAGGCGGTGACTTGCGCATCGAATGGCCCGATTCAAATGATAGTGCGCACTCCAGTCTCTTCAAAACTGGCCCAGCCGAATTTGTATTTGATGGGACTTATACGTTTGCTTAGCTTTCTAGGCTAAGCAAGACTTCAGATGCTCTTGAACGAATGATTCGAGTTCATCACGATCCAGTTCACTCGCATCACGGTAGCGAAGGCGAATCGTATCCCGGTCATCGCGTCGATCATCCAGCTCAGTTTCTGGCGCAAGACTGGCGAACTGCCCCAGTTGCCAAGCACCCTTAGGACCGTTCAGAGCGAGTTCGATATTTTCTGCTCGTTTGGTTACCACCGTCGCCCAAGGGGTCGACTGCCCGGCGACCATACGATGAACGAGCACTTTGTTGTTCCACAGATATTCACCTTCGGGTGAGTTCTCGGCAACCATGTCGAGAAGATCTTCCAACAGTTCATACTCCCAGGCGATCTTCTTGCCTGGAGAAAATCCTTTCTTTGCCAAGTGCCACTTTTGACCAAGCACTTTCCACGGCATCACGTCTTCTGGTTTCTTCTCATCACGGTGGACATGTTTATCAAAGCCAGAGATTGCTTTCTCAAGGAATTCCCAGAAGACGGGCGTGTCGATTTCTTTCCAATTGTGAACCGCTATCTGAACCTCTTGCCAGGGGCCGGTAAGATTCTTGCATTTAACACGCTGCTTCGATCCGTAGGCCTCAATGTCATCAAGATCATTAAGTGGTTTCAAATCAAGTCCAACGACAAGATCATCGCGTTGAAAGGTTCGTTTGGCGGTTCGGAATTTCAGTTTCAAGAGCCAGCGTTCACCGGTCAAAGCGTGGAAGAACCAACCATCTGACTTCTTCGTGCCAGTGATTTCGACCACCGACCGATGGTTCCAATTGGTAGGGGAAAACTCACCAAGCTCTTGAATTCGTTCTTCAAGGCGAGCAAGAATTCGGCCATCCCACTCAACAGCAGACCCGTCGCGGGCGACACGATCTTGGGTATGCCAGCGAGCTCCGTTTGCTTCCCAAGGCATTTGGGCATCTTCGCCAACTTTGTCGAGATCGATGTCGTCCTTGCTTGACTTGTCGGCGGCGTGTGGGTCAAAGATTTTACGTTCTTCGTGAGGCCCTTCATCGAGCACCGGATCGAGTGCAATCGCTGTGTGCGATTTCATCTTCTTGTGCTTCTTCTGGGCTTCGACCACCATCTCGGGCGTGCCGGTCGCGATGATTTGGCCACCAGTCTTTCCCGCTTCGGGGCCAACGTCAATGATCCAGTCTGCTTGCTTGATCACATCCAAGTTATGCTCAATGACTACGACGGTGTTGCCCATGTCGACCAAGCGATGAAGAACACCAAGCAATTTTGCGAGGTCATCAAAGTGCAAACCGGTGGTTGGTTCATCTAGCAAGTAGAGTGTACGTCCGGTATCAGGTCGTGCTAGCTCAGCGGCTAGCTTCACTCGTTGAGCTTCACCACCCGAGAGAGTCGGAGCACTTTGACCGAGGGTAACGTAGTCGAGCCCCACATCACAGAGCGTTTGCAGGACACGGCGAATCTTGGGGATGTTGCCAAACAAGTCACGAGCTTCGGCGCACGACATCTCTAGGACGTCGGCAATACTTTTGTCGCGATACTTGACGGCAAGCGTGTCCGGATTATATCGCTTGCCGTTGCATGTTTCACATGTCACCCAGACATCAGGCAGGAAGTGCATTTCGATGCAGCGTTGACCAGCTCCTTCGCATTCTTCGCAACGACCACCTGCCACGTTAAAACTAAAGCGTCTTGCGTTGTAGCCGCGGAGCTTCGACTCCGGCAGTTGTGAAAAGAGCTGACGAATGAGATCAAACGCACCTGTGTAAGTCGCGGGGTTCGAAGTCGGCGAGTTACCAAGGGCTGACTGATCAACACGGATCACTTTGTTGACATAAGAAATGCCGTCGATTCGATCATGCGAACCAGCAATCGCACTGGAACGGTGCAGTGTGCGCGAAAGTTGGTTGTAGAGTATTTCGTTGACGAGTGATGACTTACCCGATCCCGAAACACCCGTCACAGCGGTCAACGCACCTAGAGGGAAGTCAACATTGATATTCTTCAGGTTGTTGTGCCGGGCACCAATGATCCGTAGTCGTTGGCTACTAGGCGGCAACTCAGGCGTTGGTGTGTTTAGGTTTGCTTTCTTCGTCGCGGGTTGTTTGCTCAGTTTGCTTCGTTTTTGTTGAGCGTTACCATAATCGCTTAGGGCGATTCGACGATTCGTGGGAATCGGAATCCCTTTCTTGCCAGAAAGATAAGGGCCCGTGACGCTTTTGCGTTTCTTCGAGACCGCTTCAGGCGTACCGTGAGCAACGATCTGGCCTCCCAGTCGACCAGCAGCAGGCCCGAAGTCGACAATCTTATCTGCCGAAGCGACAACCTCTTTGTCATGCTCCACAACGAGGAGCGTGTTTCCAAGGTCACGCAGCTTTTGAAGGGCAGCGATCAAACGAGCATTATCTCGTGGGTGTAGGCCAATGGTTGGTTCGTCAAGTACATACAGCACACCAACCAGACCACTACCGACTTGGCTTGCGAGGCGAATCCGTTGGCTTTCACCGCCTGAGAGAGTTGGAGCTGATCTGCCTAAGGTTAAATATTCTAGGCCAACCTCGTTGAGGAAAGTCAGTCGGTTGGTGATTTCATTGACGATCTCGCCCGCGACCTTCTTCTCTCGGCGATCAAGTTTCCATTTCTTGATTGTTGGAAGTAACTCTCCGAGCGGTGTGCGGACGATTTGTTCGATCGTAGCCCCTCGGAATCGCATGGCTGAGGCATCATCACGAAGCCGGCTACCTCCGCAGTCGCTACATTCGATTTCGTCTACCAAGTGCTCCAACTGAGTTCGAAGCCTTGGTGAAAGTTTCGATGCTTCTTCCAGAGCAGGGTAGAGGCCTTTGAATTGGAATCGCAGGCCGAGTGGAATCGAGGACGTTTTCTTCGCTTTACCTTTTGCTTGCTCAATGGTGATCCACTGATCGCCTGTCCCATAGAGGAGAGCACGGCGTTGGCGAGCCGTAAGTTTGCGGTAGGCGACATCCAGAGGAATGTCGGTTTGCTCGGCAAGTGCCGTCAGCATTGTCCGTGACAACTCAACGGACAAGCTTGGCCAAAGAAGCAGGGCACCCTCTGCTAGAGTTAGCTCATCATCGCGAAGCAGAGCAGCCGGGTTGGCGCCCGTTTGGGTGCCTAGGCCTTCACATGATGGGCACCATCCGAGCGAGCTGTTGAATGAGAAATTGTGCGGCGTCAGTTTTTCAAAACTTCGACCACATGATTCACAGACAAGATGCTGGCTATGGGTCCGGACTCGCCACCTTGTTTCAGGCTGCTTGTCGTTTGGATAGAGAGCTTGCATCACACCACGGCCAATCGAAAGAGCTGCTTCGATAGCTTCGGCAATGCGTGCCCGCGACTTCGTTTGCACGGTGATTCGGTCTACAACAACCGCCACGTCGTGGCGTGTACGACGATCAATTCGTGGCGGATCTTCCAAGTCATAGGTCTGCCCATCGACACGGACACGTCGATAACCATTCTTTCGAAGGTCGTCCCAAAGGTCTGCATAAGAATCACCTGCGGCAAGGTCGACAGGTGCCATCAATTGCAGCTTGGTTCCTTCCTCCTCAGCCATCACCTTGTCAGTTATTTGATCCGCGGTTTGAGTGCCGATCAACTCTTCACATTCAGGGCAGTACGGATCTCCGAGCCGAGCGTAAAGTACGCGGAAGTAGTCGTAGATTTCCGTTACCGTTCCAACCGTTGATCGTGGCGTATGGCCAACAGTGCGCTGCTCGATAGCAATTGCTGGTGAAAGGCCTTCAATATGCTCAAGCGCAGGCTTTTGGAGTTGGCCAACAAACTGACGGGCATAACTGCCGAGTGATTCAACATATCGGCGTTGCCCTTCAGCGTAGATCGTGTCCATCGCCAAGGACGACTTACCGGAGCCACTAGGACCACAGAAGACGGTCATCTGGTCTCGCGGCAGGGTTGCATCGACGCCACGTAGATTGTGTTGACGGGCTCCACGGACTTCAATTGCCTTGGACTCAGTGACTGGCTTACGTTTCTTCGGCTTGCCGTTGGAGTTTGATACATGGCCATTGAGCAGCGGGGCCAGCGCCTCGGCCGTGTAAGAGCGTAATTCCTTCGGTTTTGTTTTTCCCTTACTAGTTGTTTTTGCGGAGACAAGCGTCTCGGGCGTACCGGTTCCAACCACTAGGCCGCCACCAGCGCCCCCTTCGGGGCCAATGTCGATCAACCAGTCAGCTGTTTTTACGACATCCAGGTTATGTTCAACCACTAGGACCGTGTTGCCTGCGTCGACAAATCCGTGAAGCACCTTCAGTAGCATATCGATATCGGCAAAGTGCAAACCAGTAGTTGGTTCATCGAGTACGTAGAGCGTTTTGCCCGTTGATTTTTTAACGAGTTCCTTTGCGAGCTTGATTCGCTGTGCTTCACCACCGGAAAGGGTTGGTGAAGGTTGTCCTAGCTTGAGGTAGTCGAGCCCAACTGCGTGCAATGTGTTGAGTTTGTGATGGATCTGTGGAATCGCTTCGAAGTGCTTCATTGCTTCGACGATGTCCATTTCAAGAGCGTCAGCAATCGATGCTCCTTTGTATTCGACTTGAAGCGTTTCCCGGTTAAACCGCTTACCTTCACAGACTTGGCAGGTCACCCAAACGTCAGCGAGGAAGTCCATCTCGAGCTTATTGGCTCCGTTGCCATCACACGCTTCGCAGCGACCACCTGCTACGTTGAAGCTGAAACGACCCGGTTTATAACCGCGGCGTTTTGATTCAGGAAGCTGAGCATAGAGCGCACGAATGTCATCAAAGACTTTGATATAGGTACCAGGATTAGAGCGAGGCGTGCGGCCAATGGGTGATTGATCAATCGAAATCACTTTGTCGATATGCTCAAGACCGGTGATTTCTTCATGCGTGCCAGGTTCTCCTTTGCCCTTCATGATGTCGCGCCGCAGCGCTTCCATCAGGATGTCATTCACCAAGGACGATTTCCCAGAGCCGGATACCCCGGTAACGCAGACAAATGCTCCCAGGGGGATCGTCATGTCGACGTTTTTCAGATTGTTATGCGTCGCGCCATGTATCTTTAAGCAGGGATGATCGTCAGGCAGGGTGCCAAGGCGTCGTTCCTTGGGGACCTCAATTGCTCGATGACCACCCAGAAACGCACCGGTCTGGCTACGCTTTTCTTTAGCAATTTCATCAGCAGTTCCGACTGCAACAACTTCACCACCCTTCACACCAGGTCCGGGGCCAAAGTCGATCAGAAGGTCGGAGGCACGCATCGTCTCTTCATCGTGCTCAACAACAACAACCGTGTTGCCAAGGTCTCGTAATCGCCGCAGGGTTTCAATCAGTCGGTCATTGTCACGTGGATGCAGGCCGATGGAGGGTTCGTCAAGAATGTAAAGAACCCCAACAAGCCCACAGCCGACCTGGCCCGCAAGTCGGATACGCTGAGTCTCACCACCAGAGAGAGTTGGTGCGGTTCGGTCGAGAGAAAGATACTCGAGTCCGACTCCTTCTAGGAATCCAAGCCGACCGACGATCTCTTTTAGAACCTCCGATGCGATGATCTGTTCAGCTTGGCCAAGTTCTAACTTGCTGAAGAAGTCTATCGCTTCGTCGATGGCAAGGCTGCTAACGTCAGGCAGACTCTTTTCAGCTTTATCAGCAAACCGTTCGTGAGTCGTTTTCAAACGGACATGGCTTGCTTGGGGATTTAGCCTAGCGCCGTCGCAGTCGGGACATTCAATGACCCGCATGAACTTTTCAAGTTGTGCGATCTGAGGCTTGCTTTGTGTCGTTCGGTACTTTTCCAAAAGTTCAGGAATGATACCTTCGAATTGACCACCATACTTTTGACTTGCTTTGCCTGCTCGCCAAGTGTACGTGATATGTTCTTCACCAGCTCCCCAGAGCCAAATCTCTTGATGAGCAGATTCTAGTTCATCCCATGGAGTCTCTAGAAGCGTTCCTTCTTCAAGCTCAAGCTTGCGCTCCATCGTCTCGGCCACGCCCTTGAAGATGTGGCGTTTCCATCGGCTAAGATCTTTCCACCGACCGACAAGTGGAATACATCCACCTGCAAATGACTTCGCTGGTTCTTCAACTAACTGATCCGGATCGAATGAATAAAATTCTCCCAGTCCATCGCATGTAAGGCACATCCCTTGCGGGCTGTTGAAGCTAAACATCTGTGGCGAAGGAGGCTCGAATGAGATACCACAGGGAGCACATGCAAAGTCCGCCGACAGGGCGATGTCGCCTGGCTGTAATCCAGGACGTGTAGGCTTCTTGTTCTTTAGGCTTTCAACGATTTCCTGTGGGAGGTCATCTGTCGCTTCGTCAGCATCCAACGCAACAATTAATCCGCCACCCCCAATCTTAAGAGCGGAATCGACCGCTTCGGCAAGACGGCCTCGAATAGATGGGCTGATTGTCAAACGGTCGACAACGACTTCAATGTCGTGCCGCATCTGACGATCCAGCGAGGGAGCTTCCGAGATGCGTACCAACTCACCATCCACTCGTGCACGGACAAATCCTTTGCGGATGAGATCTTCAAGCAGATCACGATGTTCACCCTTTTGACGCTTGGCAACGGGAGCAAGCACAATGAACTTCGTTCCCTTGGGAAGCGACAAGATGCGACCAATGATCTGTTCACGCGATTGAGCCGTGATAGGATCGCCACACTCGGGGCAGTAACCTTTTCCAACTCTCGCGTAGAGAACGCGAAGGAAATCGTAAATCTCCGTGATGGTACCCACCGTCGAACGAGGGTTCGAACCGGATTGCTTTTGGGCGATGCTGATCGAAGGACTTAGCCCCGAGATATGATCAACATCAGGTTTGGGCATCTGCCCAAGGAACTGACGCGCAAAGGTCGACATGCTTTCGACATACCGTCGTTGCCCTTCGGCAAAAAGAGTATCAAACGCAAGAGAACTTTTGCCACTACCTGACACTCCAGTCAGGCAGATTAGTTGGTTGCGCGGCAGAGTAACATCAACCCCTTGGAGGTTGTGTTCGCGTGCACCACGGATCGTAATATCAGAAGCAGGCATATTTCAATTGCCAGAAGGGCTTCTTGCCCAACGGCTTAGGTTGAGGACTCAATCGAGATGTTGATTCATAATTTTGCCTACAAAGGCAAACGTGCTATTCTAGAGCAGTTTGCAAATTCCGAGAAGCGACAACCTACCGAGGAGTGCCATGTACTTTACAAAGTGGCTGAATCAGGCGTTTTTTTCTGTTTTATCTTTTGCTGTCGTTTTGACTTGCTCCGTATCCCAGGCAGAGAGGCCCTGGGAGGCAAAGATGCAGGAGTTTGAAGCGGAAGACCGTGAAAGTCCAGCCGAGCCGGGGGGGGTCGTTTTTGTTGGGAGTTCAAGCATTCGCTTTTGGGATTTGCCACGCTTCTTACCCAAGTTAAATGGCCCAGTACTTAACCGCGGATTTGGCGGCTCGGAAATTGAGCATTCAATCGATCAACTTGAACTGCTGGTACTAAAGCACAAACCACGTGCTGTGGTTCTTTATGCCGGCGACAACGACATTGCTGGCGGTAAATCAGCAGATCAAGTCGTCGCGGACTACCAGACGTTTGTAAATGGTGTGAAAAAGAGACTGCCTGACACGAAGATTTACTTTCTGTCGATCAAGCCATGCAAATCACGTTGGAAACATGCTGAGATAAATAAGCAAGTGAATGCTGAAATCCTTGCCATCACCGAGAAGGACCCGAAGCTCGGATTTATTGACATTTGGGATGTCATGCTAACAAAGGAGGGGCAGCCACGTGACGAACTATTTCGAGAGGATGCATTACACCTAAACGATAGGGGATATCAAGTTTGGAGCGCCATCGTAATGCAAGAGCTCAGTAGCAATTTGAAAACACCAAAGAGTACTGACTAACCGCGCGAAGCGGTCCAGGCAACCAAGGCTGCTGCTGCGGCAAGGGCAACCCAAAGGACCCAAAGCTTGGGTTTGTCTTCTTGTTCCAAAGCGGCCCAATCTTCTTCGGTCATTTGCGTGAGTTTTTTCGTTTCCTCTTCTCCAAACTCATCGTACATATGACCAAGGATCGTGCTTTGTACCGCCCGAGCATTGAAAGGCCGATCCATTGGTTCTTTAGCCATCAGATGATGAATAAGATCATCAAGCCATTCAGGGCAGAGTTCTAAAGTATGATTCTCTCTCTGTACTTCTCGGATGCTGGGGGGATCGCGACGCAAATGCTGTTCCCACACCTGGGCGAAGTTTGCACCACGGAAGGGTAGCTCGCCCGTAAGCATCTCAAATAAGACGCAGCCAAGCGAATAAAGATCGGCAGCACCTGAGATTTGTGAGTCGGCCGTAATCTGTTCAGGAGACATGTAACTAAAAGTACCAACCGTCATCCCTTGGTTCGTTATGTCGGCTGAGGCTTGCAAGTCGCGAGCGATGCCGAAGTCACCAAGGACCAGATCTCCCTTATCGTCAAAGAAGAGATTGCTTGGTTTCAAATCGCGATGCACAATGCCATGATTGTGTGCGTGCTGAAGGGCCGAAGCGATCTGTGCTCCGTAGGCTGCCACTTTAGGCCAGGGAAGGGGACCACGACGCAATCGATCTTTAAGCGATCCATGCTTGAGCAGTTGCATGGCATAAAAGAGCTGGCCATCAATTTGACCACCACCATAGTTCTTTACGATGTGTGGATGGTTGAGCCTCTCCATCACAACGATTTCCCGTTCAAAACGATCGACTATGGCCGGCTCATCCGAAACCGAAGGGTTAAGCAGTTTCACTGCAACGGGTGTAGAAAGATCAGGACTCGTAGCTTCATAAACAATACCAACGGTCCCCGAGCCAAGCTTGTCGCCGAGCTTAAAGGTCGCCTTGGTCGGAATAAAGTTTAGCTTGCGCTGCACGATTGATCAGTTTCTGCTCAGGGAAGGGCAACTCGCTTTCTCTTAGTCTGACTAGATTGGCAAAAAATGGCAATGTTGGCTATTGCCTTCGAAAGGCAAAACTAATGCACTTACCGCAAAAAAACTTGGTGAATCCCTCTGATACAGTATTGCAAAGGGACCACCAAGATACAGAGATCGCTTCAATCAACGCTTTCGGTTTAGCTGTAGCAAGGCAAGCGACGCGATTCCAATCAAGGCCAAGCTACCCGGTTCGGGTACCGGCAGAGTTCCCGTTAGGACACGAAGATGATCTCCCGGTGAAGCAGCGCCCGCTTGGATCAGTAAGCGATTCGGATTGCCGGAGGCAATCATTGCTGAGTCAGTGTTATTGAGCTCAAAGCCGACAGCTGGGGCATAAGTATAGGTGGTGGTGTTAAGGCCAAATGCTGATTCAGTATCTTGCAGAGGTTGCGATCCAGCAATCAATGCAAGAATAGGTTCGTCAAAATCAACATACCCGATCAGGCTTGAAGCTTGTTCTGGATCAAAGATGACATAGTGACTCGATACGGTAGTGCCTGCAGGGATCGTTGGATTCGGTCCAAGAGAGAGAGGGGCAGGGATAATCAGATCTTGCTTCTCATTGAACGCGATGAGGTTAGGAGATTGTGTTTCATCAGGGCCAGCTGCTGCTGGTGCAGTCGGTAAGAACTCAAAAACGCCACCGCTACTTCCACCTGTCACCATCCCGCCGACGACATTCGCATCAGCTTGAGCGAAGGTTCCAAAGATAAGAGTTAGCGCGCAGAGGTTGCGCAAGGATTTCAGTGCCATTAGTACTTCTCCGTTGTTAAATCATGTCGTTAGTTGTACGTTGCACCCTCGTAAGGAGCTAAACACCATACGACTAACCTTAGTAACGGGGAAATATCAAGAACTTTTGTTATCGCTTACGACGGCATATTCCTGTGATGGCAAACATCGCAAGTAGAGCGGTTGAAGGCTCGGGAATAGCGGAAAAGAAGCTAAGCCGTTGTGAAGTGTAGTTGCCAACACTATTGAAAACTCGGACATCGATCGTGTGATCACCATAGGTTAAACCCGTTGCGGTGAAGCCGAAATCTTCATTGTATCCTCCCCAAGAGCCATCTATTGCGTTGATATCAACCCAGTGGCCTTCATCAATACGATATTCGGCAGACTCGATGGTGTTGATCGTCATGTTGCCAATGAACGGATTTGGGCTTTCCAGAGGGTTAACCACGGCAGATAGGGCGACTTCGTAAGAAGTTGTATTTATCTGATTGCCATCAGATGAATTGATAAACAGTTCGGGCTCGGTATCAAGGATATCAGGGATTTGATCATTATCAGTATCTCGCCAACCAACCGCGTTTACAGTGCCACTTGAAAGACTCGTGCTTGAAGTGACTTTCATCATGGCACTCCAGCTGCTTGAGTTGTTTCTTCCATCAGCATGTTTCGCTGCATTGGTGTTGTAAGCATAGAGATATCCCGCGCGGTCGCTGGTGGTGCTGCCCGATTCGGCATATTCATCGGCAGCGCCAAAGATATGTCCTAACTCATGTTTGTAGGTATGCCAACTATCGTCGCGATAAGCATTGGTGAAGGGACCATTCCGAAGAGCGCTGGCTCTACTGGCCCAAGGTCGTACAAAGGTTGTAAACGACCAGTTTTTTCCGTAAGCATCTCGCATATCATTATTGAATTCACGAGGGCTGGATAAGGTGCCATTTTCTGAATACTTAGAGTCAATTTTGTTTAATGCTCTAGGATAGCTACTAAAAGAGCTCACATCGTCTAGTTCGATGATGTTGCTACCATTCAATTCGACGAAGTTCACTTCAATGTCTAGCCAATTGATGCCCGGCTTGAAACGACCAGGTTTATTGGCTTTGTCCTCCCAGAAGCGGGCTGCATCTCGAACACGTTGTTTATGTGTGTTGACTCGACTGTTATTCCACTGACTATTGCCACCTTCTTTTTGAATGAAAATAACGTTCCAAACGTACGTACCCAATGCGTATCTTGATGTATCCGAGGAGCCAGCTCCGTAGGGACGTTCCGCTAGACAGTAAGAGTCCAGGCTGAAGAAGCTTGCTAAGAGGAAAAAGGTTACCGCTTGTCGAAAGATATTCATTGTGCAATCTGTCAAATAAGGTTCCGTGCTTATTAGATAAGGTATTGAACCGCTAGGAAAAGAGACGGGTGATTTATTTTGATCGACCTGATCGGATTACTGACATGCCGAGTAGCATAAGCAAGAGTGTCGAAGGCTCGGGTACCGCAACCGCTGTGATGGTACCTGTTGTCATGAGACCCGAGGTATCCCATTGCATTCCAGACGAGAGAGCTGGGAGTTGAATCGAATCAAACTCTCCTTGGAATTGTTGGAATGTGAAAAGTTGGAAGCTATCGCCATGACGGAAGGCGAGGTTTCTTGGGTTATTTACCCGCAACCTGCCGCCGTTGATTTTCATGTCACCGCGCACATGGAGTTGATTTAGTTCAGCGTGGTCAATCAGACTAAGTTCAAGATTACCACCGGGCTCCTGTATATAGTCTCCCAATACGTTGAGGTCTTCAGGAAGAGATGAGGAAGTGACCCCGAAGTCGGTCATGACCGATAGGTTGTCTATCCAGTTTTGACCCTCGGTTGCTTCAACACCAATACGGATCTTGGACCCTTCGCTGCTACCTTGGAAATCTACGCTTGGATTAATGGTGAATTCGTAAAGTGTTGAATCATCCCAATCCGAGTTGCCTGATTGTTTAGCCCAAGTCCCATCCAAATCGATGGTTTGCGACCAAATCGTCTTACTGCCTTCGTGTTGAATATTAATAACGATCGAATTTTGATTGCCCTCGCCAGATTGCCAGGGTGTTTCAGTTGCGTTTAGTGAAACGGTCAGAGTCTCTTCCGATGACCATGCGTGATCAAGGTTTTGGTAGAAGAAGTCTGTGTCATTACTGCCAGCTTGCAACTTATAGACATGGTTTTTTGAATTACCATTGTCCCCAGGGACATTGTTTTGGTCATCCAAGTTGATACCAATTTGGCCATCATTGTCTTCATCACTCCAGTAGCTAAAGAGAATCGAATCTCCGGAAGCAAGCGGTGTGTTTTTCGTCTCTTGGAAGGAGCCATTCTGAACAAGGTCGTGAGCAACCCCTGCGGTCGCACTGTTTCTGTCAGAATTCGGGGAGTCGCCATTCCCGTAAAGATTGATATTTCCACGACGCGATACAAGATTACCTCGAACTGTACCACCACCTCTCATCGTGCCGTTGGATTCAATTTCTAAGTCACCATTGAGTATGCTGTTGAAGTTGAGCATTCCTTCTTCAATAACAATCCCACCTGAAAAGCTAGCTGAATTGCCTTCAATGTTCAGCGTACCGGCACCTTGTTTGATAATCTTGCCGGTGCCACTCAGATTACCACGCATGAAGGTAGTTCCTTCGCCTGTATGGACCGTATCCTCGGTGACGTTCACATCACCCATGATGAATTGATAACCCTCATCGGAATCGATGGTTCCACCCTTATACTCGAGTGATACTTTACTCAAGCCAACGGCGCCTTCACGCGAACCACCTAGTTGTAGTTTCGCACTATCCGATACCGAAATCATCCCGCTGCCAGAGGTTTCTACCCCACGGCCGCGTGGAAGTTGGATCGTACCATTACTGTGGTTGAGCATGCCATTCACCGAGGTATTGGCACCCGTCAGATCAAGAGTTCCTCCGAGATTGGCATCGAGTATGGCACCCTCACGTATTTTAGCCCAGTTGCTGACACGAATGATTCCGTCGCCGGCAAGTCTGCTTGTTTCGTCAAGAGCATCAATCGCTTCGATAGTAGACGATTTGCTTTTGTTTTTGTTTCGAAGTGTCCCGCCACTAAGATGAACGATGTCGTCTCGGTTATTCCCACCAAGATTGTAATCATTATCACTGTAGCGAGTTCGCGTATACTCTTCGCCCAGAGCAGTTAGGTTGCCATTGTTGAGAAGTTTGGTGTCATTAAACCAAGGGTAGATCGCATAACCCTTAACGTAGTTTCGGCTCTCTAGTTGAGGAATAACAATCTCTAGGAATTTACGATTGGCATTAGCAATCGCTTGGGTAGAGAATTTATTGCCCCAGTCGTGGATGCCAAACTCAGTGATCCAAACCGGTTTGTTAAACGTGTTGTGGTACCACGAAACTCGACTAAGAAAATTCTGAGCAGTCTGTTGAATATTGTTTGGAGTGCTTGCGCCATACCAGTGAAAAGCAACCGCATCGACTTTCCGTTTATTCGAAGACCGAACCTTATTCATGAAATTAACGAGCCACTGCTGGCCAGCGCCATTGTCCGAGACAGCCGGACTAATAAGCTGAATGTTGGTACCTTCAAACCCTGCGGTAATTTGTTCCCATTTCTCGATTGCCTTGTTGACCGACATGTTGGCTTGGTCTTTACGTTCGGGTTCATTGAAACCAAGAACGTGAGTATTGCCACCGTCAATAACCTTTTGGATGTTCTTGTTGTTAACCGACCCACCATTCCAGAACATGGGGATAAAGTTGGAGCGTTTGTCAGTGTATTTCTGAGTACCACCAAGACCCCAGTTGTAATACCAATCTGCATTGAGTGAGTTCGCTACACCCCCACCACCTCCAGCATAGCCAGATTTCTTGGTGAACTGAGCGTCAACATTTGCTGACAAGCCAAGCAAGAACAGGACGGAGAGTGAGAAGAATAGGATTGAGGGTGACGGGGTGGTTTTCATTGCAATTGTGCAAACGGGTTTGTATCAACCGAGCGACACAGCGAATGATCTATAATCTCCATCCACACTTTAGAAGGCTACTATCTTCGACAACGCAGCATCAATAACGAGCTGTCGAAAAATTGGGTTCTGAATCGATCCAACAAAGGCTTGGAGTGTCCAAAGCTTCTTAGAGACGCGCAGCAGAACTAAGGATAAAGAGCCTTAGCAATGTGAGGATGGCATTAGTTCAATTCTGCCTTGCTGCGCCGAGTACACACGAGGTGCGGTGCTCTGCTGATAATGTCAATAAATGGCACCTTTGAACAGTGCCGCCTGTCTAAACTACGTACTCTTATACAGTATGGGGTGGTAAAAACGTTACGCCGAAAATCATCTAGATTCAGATATTTCTTGGCTTCCAACGCATCATTGTGTATCCAACGGATAGTTGACGGCCGTAAGCCCAATTTCAGTATAGGGTTACAGCATGTTTTTGATCATCGATGCTTGCCAACAAAAAATAGCCAATTCCAGAGAATACAAGCAGGATCTTGAACTGATGCCACAAGGTTTATGCCGGCTATACTCCAGTTATGAAGAGCCCTGAAGAGCCAATGGCCACCCAGCCCCGATTCCAATTCAGCGTGCGTGCGCTGCTCTGGATCGTGACGTTGCTATGCCTTGGAATGAATGCCTTTGGTGTTGGATGGGGGTTATTGGCTTCTATCAGTATCTTGTGCGTCCACTACCTCTTTCTGATTAGATGGAAGCTTAGTGCGATGCTAATGCTGTTTGTGTTGTTGTTTGGAACCATCCTCATCTTGGTCGCTCGGGAAGCAAGTGCAGTGCCCCATCGACAGCTCGCCATGAGCAAAGCGAAGACACTCACCATTAACCTATTGGTTTACAACGATTCCAATGGCCAACTTCCTCGGCCTTATGTATGGGGTGAGGATGGAACTCCACTTCATAGCTGGCGTTTTGAACTAATGCCTTTTCTGAGCGGTTTCCCTGTATACGTAAATATTGATAAGAGTCTCCCTTGGGATGATCCCGTCAACCTCAAAATTCTAGAACGACAAAGCTCAATCAACTACCAAACTCTAAGATGTGAACCAGACAGAAATGAAAGTAATTTCTTTGCTGTTGTCGATGAAGTAACGGTTTGGAGTCCTGCTGGAGGAATCACGACCTCACTAGGCGGAATAGAGGATGGAAATTCCCATACGGTTCTCCTTATCGAAGTAAAAGATCGCGGCACAAAGTGGTATGAACCAGAGGACCTTACCATGGAGGAAGCAATCGATATCCTCACCGGCAAAGTCGATATGGAATTTGTCGAGGAAGGTTTCTGGTATTCAACCCGATATCGAGGCGACGGCTTAATGCAACGGGCCGTTGCGTTTGCCGATGGCCACGTGATGATGATTGGTCGAGTCGAAGATCGTAAAACAGCCAGAGCACTTTTAACCCGAGCAGGCGGGGAAGAATTGCCAGCAGATTGGGATCTCTACGCAAGAACCAACCAGCCGATCATCCTTGGTTACCAAACCAATTGGGCGAGGATCATTAGTCTCGTAGGCTTTGTCGGATTAGCCTTCTGGCCATTTAGAGAGAAGAAAGAGCGTCATCAAGAAACAGCCTAGTAGTCTTCGACTAAACCACTTCTTGATCGAGCTCTTCTAAAAAACGGTCAATGTCATGTGCTAGTGCGTTTTTACTAATTGCTTCGTATCTCATGCTTATCGAGCTTAAGCTCGTTATCGTAGTCCATAGAAAGGCCAGTAGGGATTTAAATGATAATTCAAAGAACTCACTTAACCTCAAGCATCCGTTCAAGCGCTACGAGGCTCCATTTGGAGGTCTCTTCATCGACTTCGATCGTGTTTACTGGGGTGCCTGCGTAGAGGTTTTCTAGAGTCCAGCAGAGATGCGCCAGGTCGATGCGGTACATTGTTGCGCACATGCAGACGACTGGCGAAAGGAAATGGATCTCTTGTTCAGGGTATTCTTGCTTCAAGCGATTCACTAGGTGCAGTTCCGTACCGATTGCCCACTTACTTCCAGCGGGGGCATTCTTGACCGCCTTGATGATGGCGCCGGTGCTGCCGTACTCGTCGGCTAGTTCAAAGACGTTTTGTGGGCACTCGGGGTGCACCAAAATTTTGATGCCGGGATGCTGCTCGCGGAACATAGCAACATGCTCTGGCTTGAACATTTGGTGCACACTGCAGTGACCTTGCCAAAGGATGACTTTGGCATTCTTCAGGTCCTCTTCAGAGTTGCCACCCAGTTCGTCAGCGTGGGGGTTCCAGACAGGCATCAAGTCATTGGTGATGCCCATACCGCTAGCGGTATTACGACCCAGGTGTTGATCGGGGAAGAACATGACTTGGTCGCCCCGCTCGTAAGCCCACTCAAGCGCAGCCTTTGCATTCGAGCTGGTGCAAACGATTCCACCGTGACGACCGACGAACGCTTTCAAGCTGGCGGCGGAGTTGATGTAAGTGACCGGGATGAGTCGCTCGGTGTCGATGATCTCGGAGAGTTGATCCCAAGCATCTTCAATTTGGTCAATCGCAGCCATGTCAGCCATCGAGCAACCAGCTGCCATGTCGGGCAACATGACACGGACACGTTCACCATTTCGCTCGGCGAGCTTCTCGGGTCGATTGGCCAAGATGTCGGCCGTCTCGGCCATGAAGTGGACACCGCAAAAAGCGATTGCTCGGCAATCCTCGCTGTCGGCTGCTAGCTGGCTCAGCAAGTAGCTATCGCCACGCAGGTCCGCCAACTCAACAACTTCGTCCTGCTGATAGTGGTGTCCCAGAATCAAAAGCTGCGAACCCATCGACTCGCGGACCGCCTGAATCCGACTCTGGAGCTCTTCGTTGGCGAGCGATTTGTAGGGTTTTACGCCGTCCAAGGGGGCTTGGGGGGCGGGACTAAGATCAGTCGACATGAGTGCAAACTGGGGTTTAAGTTAGTAGTGATAGCACAGCATTATACGCGTAAAACGACGAAATCCATAGCGACTGGCTGACAGTCAGTTGGCCTCTATGCTAGCAGTGGAAAACGGGGTTAGGCAAAGTTTGCAGCTTCGGTGGTCGATAGAGAGTGTAGTGAATTGCGCCTAGCGCACGAGGCAGCTGTAAACCTATGCATGGAACGATCCCTTGTCCGAACTGACTCCAGAACTTGGTCCAAAGATCATTGAAGCGATTGCCACCAACGCTGAAGAAGCGGCGGGTGCGCTGGGGCGTGCGTTTGATTCGGAGTTTGTTCTGAAGGCGGGTGAGCCTACCCCCTACGAAGCGGAGTCTTCAGCCGAAGCGCTAGCGGGAGGAGGCATTGTTTTCCTCTTCCAGTTTGGTGAAGAAGGCGTGGCTGTAGCGTTTCCTGCTTCGAGCGAAATGGTGCCCGAGTGGGTTAAGTCACCTGACCCGACGGGCGAAAGCAAGCTGAGTACCCTTGCGCAAGAGCTTAGCATGCTGTTGATGCCCGAGGATCTCATGGCAGAGATCTTCGAAGCACGGTGGGTAGATGATATCCCGACAGCACTTTCGCAGTCCGAACCAAGTGAAACTGCTCATGTTGCCTCCTTGGAGCTGGCAGCAGGTGAAACGCTGGGGTTCTTGCAAATGGTTTGGCCTATCGCTAAACCAACCGAGCTTTATGCCAATGACTCAGTTGAGAGTGAAGAGGAGCAGGACTCCGATGAGGGCGACAATACTGAGAGCCAAGCTTCAGTAGAGCCGTTACCTTATGGAGGCTTCTTTGATAATGTTCCCTCCGATTATCGAGGATTACCGCCGAATACACTGAGCTATATGCAGGTAAAGCTCGATATCTCGGTCAGCCTTGCTTCGAAAAAACAAACTATCAGTGAGATCGTCGAACTGGGGCCAGGAGCGATTATCTCATTTAACAAATCATGCAACGATTTACTTGAAATCAGTATTGGTGATTGTCCCGTTGCCGAAGGTGAAGCGGTGAAGGTAGGCGAAAAATTTGGCGTACGAGTTCGCAATATGATATTGCCAAAAGAAGCATTCAAAAAGCTTCAGCCACCCAAGGTTGGTTAAGTTGGTTTCTTTGCCAGAACGGTACAACAATTGGGATCATATTTGACGGGACCAATTTCGAAGCCGGCATTACGGAAAATCGACAACAGCTCGTCTTTATCACCATCAGGATAGTGAATTTCAATTGCGATCTGCTTGGACATGGCGAGCAGCGGAGAGTCGGGCGTCAGTAGTTCGAATTCACTTCCTTCAATATCGCACTTCAGATAATCAATCGAATCAAGCTCGTGTTGCGCGATGAAGTCTTCAACAGGACAGAAGGGTACACCCTCGCAGTCCGTGTCTTCAAGAAGCATTTTCTGTTCTTTGCGGAACCCACCCAAAAAACCTCGATAAGTTGTCAGTCGATCAGACCATCCATTAAGAGCCGCTTGTTTCTCGACTTGCGTGATAAGCGATAGGCATGGTTCGACGCTGACAACATGAACATTATCTCCGTGGGCAAGCGCCAACATCGAGAAATTGCCCATGTTGGCGCCCAAGTCAACCACGGTCGCGTCTGACGCTATCGTAAGGTAATCATCCTGCAGATAAACGTCTCGTACCCAGATCTCACGGATGCCTGAGAAAACTTTATCTCCGGATAGCTTTGCCTTGGCATGTTTGCGGCTCACGGGGAAAGGGCCTTCACCCATAGCTAAGTCAGCCGGCTGAAAATTGCTCTGTTTTACACACTCTCTTAGATTAGTTCCTATTTTGAATAACCATTTGATTGCAAATCCAGGACCCGAGCATTTAGCAAGGCCAAATGAATCAGAAACGCTGGATGTGATAAAACGAC
This sequence comes from Botrimarina sp., assembly GCA_965263145.1. GTDB lineage: Bacteria > Planctomycetota > Planctomycetia > Pirellulales > Lacipirellulaceae > CAYGQU01. Next base: position 2,065,357 of record OZ253585.1, on the reverse strand, counting down.
CTAGCTTTGCAATCATGCTGAGGGACTCATCGATCAGGGCAAATCAGTTGGATGTTATCAAGGGATGTAAAGAGATTTTAGTATAGTTGCCAGTTAAATAAAGAATCCCGCCTCAAGTATGACTTGAGGCGGGATTTTAATCTTTTCGTTAATCAGCCTAGGGAAATCCCTAGCCAATTGAACTAGCGTGCGAAGCTGGCACGAACAACGTCACGTTGACGACCGATAGCTGCATTTGGATCAGCCATTGGTGCAGGTGGCATTGGTGATGCTTCTTCAGCAGCTTCTGCTGGTGCAGGAGCTGGTGCTGGAGTAGCTTCTGCTGGAGCTGCGTCGTAGTCGCCGCATCCGCAAGCGCTTCCGCATACGTCGCCACAGCAAGGATCTTCACAGCCGCAGCTTGGCTCATCGCAGCAGCACGATGGTTCGCAGCAGTCGCTACAACCACGGTCACAGCAACCACCGAAGAGCTTGTCTAGAAGGCAGCACTTCTTGTCGCAGCAGGTGTTGCAGCAGCTGTCTTCGCAACCGCAGGAAGGTTCTTCGCAGCAGCAGGATGGCTCATCGCAGCAGCAGGAAGGTTCTTCACAGCAGCAGCTTGGCTCATCGCAGCAGCAAGATGGTTCGCAGCAGTCGCCACATCCACGATCACAAAGGCCACCAAAGATCTTCTCTAGTAGGCACTTCTTTTCACAGCAGGTGTTGCAGCAGCTGTCTTCGCAACCGCAAGAAGGTTCTTCGCAGCAGCATGATGGCTCATCGCAGCAGCAGGAAGGTTCTTCACAGCAGCAGCTTGGCTCATCGCAGCAGCAGGAAGGTTCTTCACAGCAACCGCAATCTTTGCTGCAGAGGCCACCAAAGATTTTTTCTAGAAGACACTCTTTTTCGCAGCAGGTGTTGCAGCAGCTGTCTTCGCAACCGCAAGAAGGTTCTTCGCAGCAGCATGATGGCTCATCGCAGCAGCAAGAAGGTTCTTCGCAACCACAAGAAGGTTCGTCACAGCAGTCGGAACAGCAAGCGTCCCCACATCCACTATCACAGAGGCAGTCTAGTAAGCCACCGCCGAAGCTCGGGCTAACTAGAGATACGCTCAACAATAGCGCTCCCAAAAGATTCCATTTCATCGAAACACTCTCCATAGCTTCAGCAAGATCAGCAATTCGCACACTCCCCGGCGTACTTCCGGCAACGCGCGATGCCGCTCCACGTCGGGGGCGTGGAGGCTACCCTGACGGCCATCAGGGATAACGCGGTAGGCCGAAGTGAAGGGCACTTAAAAGTGCCGGGAGTCAGTCGGGTGGGTGGATTCCTGATCTGCGGGGGTCCACATCCTTGTTGTTGAGACAATCCTTGACTCAAAAAGTGGGTCAACAGAGGATGCAGCCTTGGTGAATATCACCGTCGGCACGCTACGTATCGGCCTGGTTAGAAACACCGCTTGAGCTGACGCAAGCGTTTCGCACCAAAAGACTTATAGTGATTATTAGAGTGGTTTTATCGCTTGGGATGACCTTGACGGTTGTGCCAATTTTACCTTGGGTCGATCAGAAACCTGACACAGTACGTAGAGAAGAATTCTTAGGGAAAAGCGACAATTCATCTCTTGCCCGCAAGTGCTTATTGGCAAAGGATGTAGGGATATTGGACACCTATCTCGGCATGATAGGGAGTTTAGGCACCAAGGGCTCAAAATTGGCCCACTCACTCTATTAACATTGGCAAAGGGATTGGCAAGCGTGATTGCTCACCTGCGAAGTGAAAACCTAACAACATCCGCATTCTGTCTGCTAGCATTTACCCTAGTTTTACCCACTAGCGAGGTATTCGCTGGGGAATGGGCTAATTGGCGGGGGCCAGATCAGAATCGAATCTCACCTGACCAAAAGAATAGCTACATTGAAAGCTGGGATCCCCAAAAAGGGGTCGAGGGCAATCTTCTTTGGAAAAATGAAGACCTAGCCGGGCGTTCGACTCCGGTTGTCATGTCCGGCAACCTCTATACGATCATCCGAAACCAGCCTGGGACTGAGCATGAAGGTGAGAAGATCGTCTGCGCCGACGCTAATACAGGAGAGGTGAAGTGGGAGCATCGGTTTAACGTCTATCTCTCGGACGTACCAGATACTCGGGTTGGTTGGTCCAGCGTGACAGGCGATCCAGAAACTGGACGCATCTACGCCCTTGGCGTTTGCGGATACTTTGTCTGCTTAAATGGCAAAGATGGATCCGTTGTGTGGAAGCGTAGTCTTCATGAAGAGATGGGGCTGCTGTCTACTTACGGAGGCCGAACTAACTTTCCAATCATTTACAAAGACACCGTCATTATCTCAGCGGTTGTCATCGGCTGGGGGGATTCGCCAAAGTGGAGTCTCATGGCCAAGCCAGCTCACCGTTTTATGGCGATGGACAAAGCGACTGGCGAAATTCGTTGGCTCAGCGGTACTCGCCTAATTCCTTATGACACGACCTACAGTACCCCAACTATCACTAAGCTTGGTGGTCAAGAGGCAATGGTCTTTGGTTCCGGGGATGGAGCCGTCTGGGCGATGCAACCAGGTACAGGTAAGCAACTCTGGAAATACCAGATTTCGCGTCGTGGTCTTAACGTGTCGCCAGCCGTTTCTCCCGAAGGCCATGTCTTTGCAGGCCACAGTGAAGAGAACATTATTGGCAACGCGATGGGAGCTTTCTTCGCTTTGGATGGAAATCAACTTGGCGAAGGAGCTGAACCAAATGATATGACAGATAAACAGCTCTGGATCGAATACCAACAGATGGTCGGAAAGAGTTCACCAATTTATTATAAAGGCCGTGTTTATGCAGTGACCGACTCAGCCAAGCTATTGGTCATGGACGCCAAGACGGGCGAACTGGTTACTCGCAAAGCACTTGGCCGTGTTATGAGAAGCTCACCTCTTATGGCGGGTGGAAAAATCTATCTAACCACACGAGGTGGTCGAGTACATATTCTTCGTCCAACCGAAGATGGTGTTGAAACGCTCAGTACGGTTTCGCTGAGACGAGAACAGATTGACGCCTCGCCTATCGCCGCCAATGGAAAAATCTATATCACAACAAGCAAGGGACTCTATTGTTTGGGTGATCCTAACGCCGAGGTTTCGTCTTCTTCGAAAAAGAAGAAAGCAAAAAAATCAAAGATCAATGACAAGCGAGTTGCCCAAGCTCAATTAGTGCCATGGGATGTTCTCTTGTCACCTGGCCAAGAACAGTCTTACAAAGTTCGGCTTTACAATGCGGCAGGTCAGTTCCTTCGTGAAGCGGATCCGAAGAAAATCCGCTTCGGTGTTGCGGGGCCTGGTGAAATCTCTGACAGCGGAATTTACAAGGCACCTAAGTCAAAGGCCCACCAGACTGCTTTGATCTTGGCTGAAGTCGATGGAGTCTCAGTACGAGCTAGAACTCGCATCGTTCCTCCGCTTCCTTGGAGCTTCAACTTTGATGAGAAGGATAGCAAGGTGCCACTAACTTGGGTTGGTGGTCGCATTCGCTACGTTCCTCGCGAGTCAGAGGATGGCAACCGTTATCTAGCAAAGCCTACCGAGTTGCCAACACGACCCGGTGCTCCGACCACTAAGCTTGGTACGCGGAGCCGTATGTGGATGGGTGCTCATACCCTGAAGAACTACACCGTCCGTGCTGACATTCAACTCCAACAAGGGGTTGCGGGGGAAACCATTGCTACCAGTGATGACGTCCCCGATTTTCCAGCAGTGTCTGACTCAGCAGTGAAGCTACCCACCGCTGGGCTGATCAATAGTCGGTACACGTTTGCGTTGTTCGGCCCAAGTCGAGAGGCCCGCCTCTACAGCTGGTGTACCCATGATAAACGGACACAAGCGACCGTGAAGATGGATCTCAAGCCAGGTGTTTGGTACCGCATGAAGCTTAAGGTCGTGCCAAACGAACAGAAGAACCTCGCCTACGTGCGGGCTAAGGTTTGGGTTCGGGGCGAAGCAGAGCCTGAAGAATGGACCCTTAAATTCAACGACGAAGCACCAAACCTCGAAGGAAGTCCTGGATTATTCGGCGATGCCAAAGATGCCGAGTTCTATGTCGATAACCTTCGCGTTACGCCGAACTGATTTCCTCAAAAGTTCAAAAAGGCACCTCTACTCAATCCCCAATAGCTAAAGCAAGCAAGGCTAATCTCAAATGCTTTCCTACCTCCGATTCGCAATCGCATTTTTCTTACTATTTGCACTCAGTACAACCTCCTCAATTGTCTCAGCGGAAGAGTCCGCGGAGCAAATCACCAAAGAATGGACCCAATGGGGTGGTGATGGATACAAGAACAATGTCCCTGTTGGTGTTGGGATTCCAACTGATTGGAATGTCGGCAAATTTGATTTTCGCACTGGCGAATGGGATTCTTCCAACGCTGTGAATATCAAATGGGCTTCACGCCTTGGCTCACAAACCTACGGCAACGCCGTGGTAGCCGATGGCAAGGTCTTTGTTGGCACAAATAACTCGGGTGGCTGGATTGCTCGTTACCCAAGCAATGTCGACTTGGGTTGCTTGATTGCTTTCGACCGCGAGACGGGTGACTTCCTTTGGCAACACTCAAGCGAAAAGCTGAAGACAGGCCGCGTCCATGACTGGCCACTCCAGGGCATTTGCTGTGCTCCTTTGATTGAAGGTAAGAAGCTTTGGTTCGTTACCAGCCGTGGTGAAGTTCGTTGCCTTGATACCGAAGGCTTTCGTGATGGTGAAAACGATGGGCCAGTAATTGACGAAGAGCATACCCAAAAGGTCGAAGCTGACGTCATCTGGGTCTTCGATATGATGCGTGAGCTTGGCGTCTCGCAGCACAATATGTGCAGCTGCAGTGTGGTCACTTACGGAGATATTCTTCTGGTCAATACTTCCAACGGCCTTGATGAATCACACATTAACTTGCCAGCACCAGATGCTCCGAGCTTCATCGCCCTGGATAAGAATACTGGAAAGCTTCTTTGGTCGGATAAGTCGCCTGGCAGCAATATCCTGCATGGACAATGGTCGAGCCCATCGGTCGGTGAACTTAGTGGCCAAGCTCAAGCGATCTTCGGCGGCGGCGACGGTTGGGTCTACAGTTTCGATCCTGCTGGTGATGGTAACGGCGGTTCCAAGCTGCTTTGGAAATTCGATGCCAATCCGAAAGACTCGGTTTGGGTTCTTGGTGGATCCGGCACACGCAACAACATCATTGCTACGCCCGTCCTGCATAACGACTTGGTTTATGTTGCTGTGGGACAAGACCCTGAGCATGGTGAAGGCCAAGGCCATCTCTGGTGCATCGATCCCACCAAGCGTGGCGATGTTAGCCCCGAACTAGCATTCAACTCATCTGACCCAGAAAAGACCATCCCCGCTAAGCGAATCTTAGCAGTCGATCCTGATGAAGGTGACTTCGCCCGTGCGAACCCCAACTCCGCCGTTGTGTGGCACTACAGTACTCAGGACCTCGACGGTGACGGCGAGATTGACGACTACCTCGAAACGATGCATCGCAGTTGTGGGACGGTCGCCATCAAGGACAACATCCTCTATATCGCCGATTTCAGTGGCATCTTCCATTGCCTGGATGCCACGACTGGTAAGGTTCACTGGACCTACGACATGTACTCAGCCGCTTGGGGTTCTCCGTTGATCGTCGATGGCAAGGTTTACATCGGTGACGAAGATGGAGACGTCGCAATCTTTAAGCACTCAGCAGATCCCAACGTTGCCATGAACCAAGATGGTGGTGACCCCGTACCAGCTCTAGGAGAAGTCAACATGGGCAACAGTGTCTACTCAACTCCAATTGTTGCCGATAACGTGCTGTACATTTCCAACCGAACCCACCTATTCGCCATCGAATCAATGCCAGAAGAAGAACCTTCTTCTGATCAGTAGCCTACCTAAGATGGCAAAACTATCGGAGCATTTACTATGACCAAGCGCGTACTCGACGTTGGCAATTGCGATCCAGACCATGCAGGCATCACGAAGTTTTTGACCACCCATTTTGATGTCGAGATGGCCCGCGCAAAACTGCCTGCCGATGCAATGCAGCAGCTCAAATCCGCCACTTATGATTTGGTTGTCATCAATCGTAAACTCGATGAAGATTACTCCGATGGTCTGGAAATCATCAAGCAGATCAAAGCGGATCCAGCCACCGCTGAGGTGCCCGTCATGCTCGTAACCAACTACGATGAGCACCAACGAGCGGCCGTCGCCGAAGGAGCCCTCTACGGCTTCGGTAAATTGCAGTACGACGATAACGAAGCGATCGACCGGGTCAAAGCGGTGCTTGGTTAGTCATTCGAGCTTTGTGAAATAACAAGAAAATCCCCCTCCCACAGTCGAAAGAGGGGGATTTTTTTGAGCTTGAGCAGACAGCATACTAGCGAATGCGACGCCTTAGCGTTACCAAGCCAAGGGCGATCAGCATCGAGGCGTTTGGCTCGGGAATAGCTGTGAAGCTGAGTTGTAGATAATCAATCCCGGTATCATCAGCGATTCGTACGTCAAGGTATCCAAGATTGTTGACCGTGCTGGCAATGTCTTGGCCTGCCAGAGGTCCGATAGCAGCGTTAATCGAGCGAAGGTCGACAGTAATCGGAGCTGACAATACTGACGAACCAGCTGTGCCATGAGTGCTGTGGAACCCAGGAACAAAATTGTCGTAACCAGTGGTTGGAAAGGTTGGTGTGTCCGAAGCACTTTCTGGACCATCAAACACTTGAAATCCGATCACATCGTTGGTTTCAAATCCACCGAAGAATTTGACGGTGAACAAGACGGGCTGGCTCAAGTCGATTGTTCCTACAGGAACATTGAAGGTATGGCCAAACGCTTGATTGCTTGCAGCAATATCAAACTCAAGGGCTTGATTGCTGTGAAGGATGCGGTTGTTCGTTTCCCAGAATAGCCAGTTCGCAAATTGTGGTCGTGGTTGGGCATCGTCGGCTGCATCAAACGGGCTGGCACCATTGTCAATATCGCCAGCGGTAAGCGTAACTGCTTGTAGGGAAGTTACCGAACTAAAGACCAGAAACGCAGAAGTAAGGGCGAGACAGTAGTTGGTTTTCATGAGACTCCTCAAGTTGAAACTCAAATGGAAATGATGAACTCTCTGCTGTTCCGAGAAGTGGCGACAGCATACCACGAGTTACCCAATGGGGAAATCATTTCCTCATAACTCGAGCAGCGCATAAAACTGGCAACTTAGGGACATTTCATGTCGATCAATTGCGAGATTATGGGCAAGATTTCCTTTTTCTTAGCGAATCGCTTATAGTCCATTATTACAACGGTACTTCAGCCAAGGAGTTTTCTGATGACATCAAGCGAAATAATCGAAACACCCGTAGCCGATGAATCGACGCTTTCTGAGAAGCTAATCGTCTGCTTAACGGCTTTCAGCTTATCGTGTGCCAGTTTCTTCCTAGCTGCTGTGGTCTTGGTGCCGGTGCTTGGAACTTTGATGGCAGCTCTAGCCGTACCCGCGATGGTTCAACAGGTCGTAATAGCCGGAGCCCTATTCGGAACACCTGTCGCCGCCGCGATCTGGGGCATTGAAATCGGAGCCATGATCGTGCTCTCTTCCCGAGACTGATCGACCCTATCTGAATCAAGCATCCAAGTCTTGGCCGAAGTTGGTAGGGTGTGCCAAAGCATAGCGACAGCACACGGAACGTTCAACACAGCACGGAAGTAAAGAAACTGTAACGACAAGCGGTGTGCCTATCGGCACACCCTACGGAATTTCAAAGTGGATAGACCCGACTTTTGCGTGCAATTGATCCACCAGTAAGTTGGACTCCGTTGAGTCACCGACAATCATTCGAGTACGCCGCCTGCCGACAGGAAACCTCACCGCTTGTGAAAGTCGGTGCTACCCGCTTGTTGATCGCTAACACAGTCGCTGCTTGGCTAATCTTCAAAGCAATCAGCTCGTTCATAAATGGAGACTTGATGTCTATCAATAATGGACTGATCGAGATAACTGCTTTTTTTTCTCCTGCCCACTCCACATATGTCCATGTTACATCGATCGCTTTCCCGAAATTTTCAGCAACTTTCCAAAAGTACAAACGTCTTTTCACATCTTCTTCCATGCAACCAGTAAGTAAATAAACTTCAGGCAAATGAAGTTCGACATAGCTGTCATACAAATAAGCCAAACATACGACACTATCATCAGCAGCCAGCAATAATTTCAATCCAATAGGAAGTTCATAATCGGTGTTGCCTACAAGTACTTGGTTCAAAAAATCTGCTGGCCTGATTCCTTGGAAAGTCAAACCATTTGCTCCCGCGACGTAAGCTAACTTTTCCCAGAAATCAGCGGATTCTAGACGTTCTTTGCCATTTAGAAAATCGGCAGAGAGCGTAACATCATCCAGCGCAGCAGGATCGTATATCACATAGTCTCTCTTACGTTTCATCAGTGGCCACCTCATTCTGCTGGATCAAGTTTGTAGGGTGTGCCAGCAGGCACACCGAAATGCTCTGTTCGTTGCGACTCTACTCTTCGGAGCATTCTGTAGCAAATTATGACATTCGATTTTGTCTTGCGTAATTTTAATGGTGTGCCTCTCGGCACACCCTACTTTCTTGTCCTTCACACAACCAACAGCATTCTAATGCCCGTTAGGTATTACCCCAAGCAGGATCCTTGGCGTTCTCAGCGTCTTGGCGGTTCCCTGCAAACCAACTAAAAAAGCCGCGCGAAATCTTGCGACTTCGCACGGCTTCTAAATTTTATACCAATCAAGAAGTTGTTACTTGATGAACAACATTTCTTGGTAGGTTGGCAATGGCCAGATGTCATCGGCGACGATTGCTTCAAGAGCGTCAGCCGCTTCGCGTACTTTCAGCATGGCTGGAAGGACGACGTCGCAGCACTTGCGGAAGTCTTCGCAGCCGTCTGCTGAGGCTTCTGCCAAGGCATCAATGCTGTCTTGCAGCTCTTTGACCAAACCGGTGACCTTGTCGAGCGTTTTGGTGTCGAACTCGTAACCAACCGCCTTGAGGTTAGCACAGGTAGCAGCCAATTCGTTTTGGTAACGAATCGCTGCAGGGAAGATTTGCGTGCGAGCAATCTTCTTGGTGAGGTTCGCTTCGACGCGTACGGTCATGCAGTATTGCTCAACGTACGTTTCGTAACGGCTTTCGACTTCACGTTCGCTAAGAACGTCGTACTTGCCAAACATCTCAATGACGGCTGGGTCTTTCAAGACTGGCAACGCGTCGGCGGTGGTCTTGTTGTTCAACAAGCCACGCTTAGCAGCTTCAGCGTGCCATTCGTCAGAGTAACCGTCACCGTTGAAGATGATCGTGCCACACTCGTTCATGATTTCGGTAAGTAGCGATTGAACCGCTCCGTTGAGTTTCGACTCGTCACCACCGGTAGCTTCTTCAAGTTTCGAAGCACAGTAGTCAAGCGACTCAGCAACGATAGTGTTCATCGCGACAAGCGGACCAGCGATCGAGAAGTTCGAACCAACGGCACGGAACTCGAAACGGTTGCCGGTGAAAGCAAACGGGCTGGTACGGTTACGGTCGCCAGCGTCTTTGTCCAGCGGAGGAAGCGTATCGACGCCAACTTCAAGCGATCCCTTAGGAATCGAAGAGTCAGCACCGCCACCTTTGATTTGCTCGAAGACATCCGCAAGCTGGTCGCCAAGGAAGATCGAGATGATCGCAGGAGGGGCTTCGTTTGCACCCAAACGGTGGTCGTTACCAGCCGAGGCAACAACCGCACGCAACAAGCCTTGGTGCTTGTAGACGGCACGGATAACGGCGGCACAGAAGACGAGGAACTGGGCGTTCTCGTGTGGTGTGTCACCTGGATCAAGCAGGTTGCCGTGCTCGCTGCTACCGAGCGACCAGTTAACGTGCTTACCCGATCCATTGAGGCCAGCAAATGGCTTCTCGTGGGTTAGGCATTCCATGTCGTAGTTCTTGGCGACCTTCTTAAGCACTTGCATGATGAGGTGCTGGTGGTCGGTTGCGACGTTGGCCGTTTCGAAAACTGGAGCGATTTCGTACTGGCCAGGAGCCACTTCGTTGTGGCGAGTCTTCACGGGAACGCCGAGGCGGAAGAGTTCACGCTCAACTTCAAACATGAAGGAGAGAACGCGATCAGGAATCGCACCGAAGTAGTGATCGTCAAACTCTTGACCCTTTGGAGCAGCAGCACCGAACAGCGTGCGGCCAGCATTGATCAGGTCAGGGCGAGCGTAGAAGAAGCCCTTGTCGACCAAGAAGTACTCTTGCTCAGGACCAGCGGTCGAAGCGACGAATGCCTTGGCATCGTGGCCAAACAGCTTGGTGATGCGGTGAGCTTGAGCGTCGAGAGCCTTCATACTGCGAAGAACGGGCGTCTTCTTGTCGAGAGCTTCGCCGGTCCAGGAAACGAACGCTGTTGGAATGCAAAGCGTCGTACCGTTGGCGTTCTCAAGAATGTAAGCAGGGCTAGTAACGTCCCAGATGGTGTAACCACGGGCTTCGTGCGTTTGACGAATACCACCGGTTGGGAAGCTAGAACCGTCAGGTTCCCCTTGGCAAAGTTCTTTGCCGCTGAACTGAGCGATCGTGCCGCCGTCGCCGGTAGGTGACATGAAGCTATCGTGCTTTTCCGCGGTCGATCCGGTTAGCGGGTAGAAGATATGGGTGTAGTGCGTAGCACCTTTTTCAACCGCCCAATCCTTCATTGCCATCGCGACAGCATCAGCAACTGTTGGGTCAAGCTTTTCACCCGTTTCGATCGTGTTAATGAGCGACTTGAAGATGGTCTTGGGAAGACGCTTCTTCATAACAGCCTTGCTGAAGACATTTTCAGCGAAGACGGTTTCTGGGGTCGAATCGATGAATTCTAGGGGAGTCGAGGACGAACGGTAGCTATGAGCTGCTGCGACCGCCGCCTGACGTGAATTGCCCGAGGCGGATGATCCCGCCTTGCCGTTAGTTAGGGTTTCTGTACTCACGCTATTCTCGCCCAAGAAAATTGGGCATCCTCTGACTGGGTCCGCCGACCAGGTAGGCAAAACAGAAGGTGTTTAGCAAATCCAAGTTGATCAAGCAGACGGTTAAAGAAGGGAAAACAGGACCGCAAAGTGCCTCCTGTTGCGACACCTTACAATCGAATTGAAAGGAAAATCCGTTAGTGCAAATCCTATGCCGACGCTAGCACCTCCTGTTGAACCGCGATTTTAGCCTTTCACGGGCCGATTGTCTGCCCAATGCCTAGGCCTTCGAGCATAAACAGACAGCAAATTCGGTAAACTGTTCGAATTCCAAAGGTTAAACCGACTTGGACTCGTCCTCCTCAAACCGCACTCTTAGGCAAATTGACCTAAGCCTAAATCCTGCACTCTTTTGCGGCAAACTCTTTATTACCGAATGGCAAACGGGTATGGTTTGCTCTTAGGCGGGCTCTTTTGTCGAATCTGGTTTTGCTAGGTCGTGTGGTCCCCTCTTTAGTTACATGTTCAGTTACATGTTCCAATTTAAAACAAGCAATCGATTGCTGTCCTTTTCATTAGTCTGCAGGAGACGTTGCCATGACCCCTCAAGAAGTTCTCGCCCTTTGCCGTGAAAAGGATATTAAAGCGGTAGATTTTCGCTTCATGGATTTCCCTGGCGTTTGGCAACACTTTACGATCCCAGTCGACAAGCTCGACGAGAGTGTCTTTGAAGAGGGCCTCGGCTTTGACGGCTCGAGCATTCGCGGCTGGCAGGCGATTAACGAAAGCGACATGCTGCTTATGCCGCAACCTGAGACCGCCTTCATCGATCCGTTTGTCATGCTGCCCACGATCTGCATGATCTGTAACGTACAAGATCCAATCACCCGCGAAGACTACACGCGCGACCCGCGCAACGTCGCCCGCAAGACGGTGAACTACCTCAAGTCGACTGGCATTGCTGACACGGTTTACATCGGCCCTGAGGCCGAGTTCTTCATCTTTGACGATGTCCGCTTTGACCAAACCCCAAGCCACGGCTTCTATAGCCTCGACAGTGTCGAAGCTGAATGGAACCGCGGCACGGACGAAGGCCCCAACCTTGGTCACAAGCTACGGCACAAGGAAGGTTACTTCCCTTGCCCTCCTGCTGACCAGATGATGGATATCCGCAACGAGATGATGCAGGCGATGATCGACTGCGGCCTCGACGTTGAATGCCAACACCACGAAGTCGCCACCGCCGGCCAAGCGGAAATCGACTTGAAGTTCAACGACCTTTTGTCGATGGGCGATGATATTTGCCTATACAAATACATCATCAAGAATGTCGCTTACCAGCATGGCAAAACCGTGACCTTCATGCCGAAGCCTCTGTTTAGCGACAACGGTTCAGGCATGCATACACACATTTCCTTCTGGAAAGGTGGCGAGCCACTCTTCGCAGGCAGCGGTTACGCTGGCCTGTCGGACGAAGCGCTCTTTGCGATCGGCGGCATCTTGAAGCACGCCCCCGCGCTGCTCGCTTTGACGAACCCCACGACCAATAGCTACAAGCGTTTGGTTCCCGGTTACGAAGCTCCGGTCAACTTGGCTTACAGCCAACGCAATCGATCAGCAGCTTGCCGCATTCCGATGTACAGCCCAAGTCCCAAGGCCAAACGGATCGAGTTCCGTTGCCCCGACCCAAGCTCAAACCCTTACCTTGCCTTCTCGGCACTAACGATGGCCTGCATCGATGGAATCCAAAACAAGATCCATCCTGGCGAGCCACTCGACAAGGACATTTACGACCTAGCGCCCGAAGAGCTCGCCGCGGTACCAAAGACACCCGCCTCGCTAGCCGCCGCTTTAGACGCCCTCGAAGCGGACCACGAGTTCCTGCTGCGTGGTGATGTCTTCACCGAAGACGTAATCAACACCTGGATCGCCTACAAGCGAGAAAACGAAGTCGACGCCATCAATCTGCGTCCACATCCTTATGAGTTCTGTCTGTATTACGATATTTAGTTCTGTAGGGTAGGAATCAAAATCACGATGGGATACATACGAAAGACCGACATACAGCCGTGGGAGATTGCCTTTGAGGATCTTCCCGCTGATGTGCAGGCATGTTTCTCTGAGGTTGAGAAGCATGCCTACAATAATTGCGTATCGGTGCTTAAGGAATCCCTATTAGCAACGGAAGAAAGCTCGCTTGTTCGGCTGTCTGAGCTGATTTCAAGCGACAAGAATGTTCGAGTCCTTGTTAAACAGTCTCGCGACCACAAAGCATCGGTATGGTTTTATCTCAGCTGCTTTCAGCTTAAGACGATGCCGTACTTCAAACTTGTATCAGATAAGGACGAGTTGCTGGGAACGGGTGATTCAGTTGAGCAAGTAATGCCTAGCCGACTATGGAATCTTTATAAATCATTCGACGGTATAAGCCTCGACGAAGGCGACAATGGTGGTTTTGTTCCGCGGAATGCAATGAAAGTCATGCCCGCTGGTACTCCCGATCCAGATATGGATGAGTACTACGTCCCCGAGTTTGATCTTGTTAGCTTTTTTGACTTTGGTAATGGCGAGACAGCCTATTGCAGCCTTGAAGGGGAAGCCTTTTTAGTTGCCGGTGATGGTGAGGATGTCATTGGAACAAGGGAGCTTGACGAGTTCTTAGATTCGTGTCTCGAGGAGCTGGTCGTATCCCAATTTTAGATGAGTTTGATTCTTGATCTTTCTCTATATCATTAAGATCATTCGAAATACCAGTTAAGCATACAAGAATCATTAAGAGAGACGAATCATGTCGAGTCACGCATGCCGATTCATTGCCCTTGCTATCTTGCTCGGTGTTGGGATTACCTCACCTGCTGAAGATAAGTCAAAACCTGAGTGGAAACAGATCGAAAAGAACGATGCGCTCATCCTCTACGAATACCCGGTTTCTAAAACTCAAAGTCTTATCAATGTCTCGGTTTTCAAGAACGATGCTCAGCTAGGAATCGCTGTTGGGATTCGTGTTTGCGCCCTCGCTGATCAACGAGGATTTCCATTCATCCGGCTGAAGCCAACGGAAGTGGACGACAAGATAAAAGCAAGCTTTGCACCTTTACGAGCTGAGGGAATTAAGCACGACAGCTACATGCAGGTTGATTTCTTAATGGAAAAGCCAAAAGAGAAAGAAGGCATCTTCACGGTAAAGACTCTTGCCAATCTGTATTACCAAATACAGAAAGAGAAAACTGCTGAGAAGAAGTAATCATTTATAAATACAGTCACGATTATTGGGACGCGAGGATATCGATGGGCCGACTTACCAATGAAATTGAATCTGACGACCGGCAGTTTGGTGGTGGTTGGATCAGTGGGATGATCAGCGTCGTCCTCGGTGGCATTGGCCTCGGGACTGTCTTTTGTTTGCTCTATCCGCAGCTGCTAACCGTCGAGGATGCCCGTGGGGAGTACCCGGTCGGGGTTATCCGGTTTGCCCTGCATTTGGTTCTGATTGCAGGCTTCGTTGCAGGCGTTTTGAGCGTCACCTTGCGTCAGAACAAGCTCCTCGGATTTGTGGGTATGTCGTTGGTGCTCATCGCTACGCTGATTGGCGGATCGGAAGCGACTCGGCTTTTTCAGGGTGAGAGTAAGGTTTACTTTGGCCTCGATTTCTTCTTGCTCAACCTGATCTTTCTGGGCGTCATCTTCATTCCGATAGAAAGAATCTTCAAACAGAATGATCAGCCGATCCTTCGGGATGAATGGCGCGAAGACCTCTTCTATTTCTTTATCAGCAGCCTGTTTATTCAGATGCTCACGTTCTTATCGCTTTCACCCTCGCTAAACCTTGTAGCAGCGACCGAGTGGGCGAGCGGATTTCGTGCAATGGTTGCCAGCCAACCAGTTTGGCTTCAGTTTATCGAGATCATGTTCCTCACGGACGTTGTGCAATACTGGTTCCACCGCGCGTTTCACGAAGTCCCTTGGCTCTGGAAGTTCCATGCGGTGCACCACTCGGCAAAGCAGATGGACTGGATCGCCGGCTCTCGGATGCACTTCATCGAAGTCATTCTGCTGCGAGCCTTCACGACGCTGCCGATGTACTTGATGGGTTACTCTGAGTCTGCCCTGTATGCCTACATCTTCTTCGTCTACTTGATCTCGGTCTTTGTCCATTCAAATCTACGAATCAAGTTTGGCTTCGTGACACACCTTATCGCGACCCCACGCTTCCACCACTGGCATCATGGCATCGACCGCGAAGCGATCAACGTCAACTACGCAGTTCACTTCCCCATCCTGGACCGACTCTTCGGAACGTATCACCTCCCAAAAGACGAATGGCCCACCGGCTACGGCATCGCCGGCCACCCCGTCCCAAGAGGCTGGTGGTCGCAGCTTTGGTATCCATTTACGAGGAGTGAGAAGCAGGCCGGTGGATCCGATGAAGAGAAAGCCTGAGCGTTACTCCATGGTCTCACATAGCCGCACAATATCATGGTATCAAATAGCACTAGATACAAATTTCCATATTTGGAGAAATCACTTCTCGTTATTTTGAGCCTTTTGATAGTGCTCTCTTGTTGCTGTTGGGCATATGTACCAGGCACCTATTATGTTGATGAGCGAGGTTTCTCTCACGGTACTGGAACCGAGTCTTACTATTACCCAACAGGCGAGATAAAACTCTTGGAACACTATTTCGCTGGTCGAATAACATCGCAAGAATACTATCATCCAGACGGCACGCTTGTAGCTACTTCTATCTTCAGCACACATAGCGGGGGGACCAGCTATGCACTATATGATGATGGGTCTATTCGAGCTAAGATGCCATGTGTCTACTCGTCCGATGACAATGCATTTTTGGTTCATGGTAATGCCACCTACTACAAGCCTTCTGTTGAAGTAGATAGCGTGATTTCTTACAAGAAGGGCGTAAGAACAGATAAAGGTCTTTGAGGCGGGTGCAATGGTCACGAGTCTGCATGCTCACACTTTCGCGTGAGCATGGCACCCCAAGTTATTTTGAATCCGCGCAAATCCGTCGCACCTGCGTCAATCCGCGGCCTATTAGGCCGATCGTTAGATAATCGCAGACCGCTCTACTGATCAAGCTTAATCGCCAGCTCTTTAAGCTGCTTCGCGTCGACCGTGCCGGGGGCTTCGGTCATCATGTCGGTCGCTTTTTGCGTCTTGGGGAAGGCGATCACGTCGCGGATATTGTCGAGCTTAGCGAACAACATAATCACGCGGTCGATGCCCAGGGCGATACCACCGTGTGGCGGGCAGCCGTATTGCAGGGCGTCGAGCAAAAAGCCGAAGCGGTCTTTGGCGGTCTCTTCGTCAATGCCAAGCAGCGTGAAGACTTTCGATTGCACTTCGGCGTCGTGAATCCGAATGGTTCCGCCGCCTGCTTCCGAGCCATTGATAACCAAGTCATATGCCTTGGCACGGCACTTGGCGGGATCGGTGTCGAGGTATTCGACGTGATCGTCCAGCGGTGCGGTGAACGGGTGGTGCATTGCGGACCAGCGTCCCTCGGCTTGCGGATTGTCGGCATCCTCGGCTCGCTCGAACATCGGGAACTCGACGACCCACGAGAAGTGCATTGCGTCCTTGTCGTACAGGTTCATCTCGTCGCCGATCTTGGTACGCAAAGCGTGAAGCACTTTGCAGGTGCCTAGCCATTGATCGGCAGAGAAGAGAACCAAGTCGCCTACTTTTGCATCAAGTCGCTCGGCCATTTCGGCACGGAGCTCATCGCTGAAGAACTTGGCAATGTTCGAGTTAAGCGTTGGCTTGCCGTCGATATCTTCGACACGGAACCAAGCGAGGCCCTTCGCGCCGAAGCCTTTGACGAATTCGGTGAGAGCGTCAATGCCGCGACGGCTGTAGTGGTCCGAACCGCCAGGAACACATAGCGCCCGAACGTGTCCGCCCGCTTCGACGACCGACTTGAAGACACCGAAGTCGCTCTTCGGAGCAAGGTCGGTTAGGTCGACGATTTCGACACCAAAGCGAAGGTCGGGTGCGTCATGGCCGAAGCGTGTCATCGCTTCGTCGTAAGTCATGCGCGGTAGCGGCAATTGAACATCAAGATCCAATATCTCTTTAGCAAGTTTTTGCACCATGCCATCGATGAGGAGCATGATGTCATCGTCATCGATGAAGGCCATCTCCATGTCGAGCTGGGTGAATTCAGGCTGACGGTCGGCACGGAGGTCTTCATCGCGGAAGCAACGGGCGACCTGCACGTAGCGGTCGTAACCCGCCATCATCAAGATTTGCTTGTACAGCTGAGGTGATTGTGGCAGGGCGTAGAACGTTCCATGGTGAACGCGGGAAGGGACCAAGTAGTCACGAGCCCCTTCAGGGGTCGAACGGCCAAGGACCGGTGTTTCAACGTCGATGAACCCTTCATCTGCGCAGTAGTCACGCATCGATTTGACAATCTTGTCACGCAGCATCAAGGCGCGTTGCATCACTGGGCGACGCAGATCGAGATACCGGTGCTTGAGGCGAAGGTCTTCGCCGGGCAGTTCGGTAACGCTCTCTGATGGTGAGACCGGAGGCGTGAGCGCTTTGTTGAGCAGCTTCATCTCGGTGACACGCAATTCGATTTCACCCGAGTCGTGTTTTGGGTTTGCCATTCCTTCAGGACGTGGTGCTACATTGCCGGTGACCTGAATAACGTACTCAGCGCGAAGTTCTTTTGAGGCTTCGATGATCTCTTCTGAGCTGTCGGGCGGGTTGAAGACAACTTGAGTGATTCCGTAACGGTCACGAAGGTCAACGAAGAGACCGCCGCCATGGTCACGGTAGCTGTCGACCCATCCACAGAGGGTGGCTTGGTTGCCGGAGTCCGATTTACGAAGTTCGCCGCAAGTGTGGGTACGTAGCATGAGGGGTCGATTGAGCTGGTGAGTTAGGCAGCCAGCCTGCACGGCTAGCATTCGGGATGTAAAGCGAGCCGTGCATTGTATTTGCGATATGCCGTGATTGGAAGGACCAGGGCGCCCGGTAAAAGTTCCCTAGCTGCGACAATCGTTAAGTATTCGAGCGGCTGGCATAGCATTTTGAATTCAAAGCTGTTCAAGCACGTATTTCTCGGGTAGCACTATGGCTATCAGACCGGGTGGTTTACTCTAGGAGTGGCCAGATTGACTCACTATTCTCCGGAACTTGTTATTCAAATCTATCAAACGAACATTAGGGAAGTAGGCATGTTTCGTTGTTTTGTTCTAGCTGCATTGGTATTGGTTGCTTGTTGTCTGAACCAAGTTCAGGCGATGACGCTTTGGACGGAAGATGCCGAGAATGGGTTGGGAAATGTCATCGATGCGACAGGTTCTGAGTACTCGTTAATCCAATCGAGTTACGTATCCGAAGGGTCATACGCATTTCATTTGGCAAATCCGAATTTCAATGACAATTGGTTTGTCTTAGATCAGGATATCCCATTGGCGTATGACACCAAGCTGTTTTTCCAAAGTCGTCTTTCGTGGGCAACCACGGCACAGGTAGCTAAGGTGCAAATCTCAACTGATGGTGGAGCAACTTGGCCAATGGACATTTACAGTCAGGCGGGATCCGGTGATCAGGGAGAAGGAACCTTTGGTTTGAAAGAGGTTAACCTTTCCTCCTACGCGAATCAAAATGCTCGATTTCGATTCTACTACGATTTCACTGGGGGTAGAGCATTCACGCAAACGGATGACTTTGTTGGGTGGCGGATCGACGACATTCAAATTGGATCTGAATTATCCAAAACCCAATACTCAATTGGCAATCCCTCGGCTGATGCTCAGCTTTATCTCGAACACATTAACCGTGCCCGCGAAGATGCAATCGCAGAAGCAAATCGATTGGCGAATGAAACAGACTCAGACATTACGTCTGCTTACAACTTTTTCAATATCGATACCAATGATATTGTAAGCCAATTCCAATGGGCGGTTGATTACGGCCACATGGCGCAGCACGCTGAGCCGCTCGCCTTTAACGAAGATCTGAACCAAATGGCAGAGCTTCATACGCAAGACATGTTCGATAATGAATTTCAAGGACACGTCTCATCAGCGAATCCACCGTCACCTTATATTGCGGGTGGCACGCTGTCAGATCGAGCACAAGCGTTTGGCTACAGTGGATCTTTGGGAGAGAACGTTTTTTCTTACGCTGATTCGGTTGAGCATGGCCATGCTGGATTCAACGTAGACTGGGGCAACACTACCAACACCAGCAGCCCGGCATATAACCCAGACTTTGCAGGCCAAGGGATGCAAAACCCTGCGGGACACCGGTTGAGTATTCATAATCCGAACTTCAAAGAAGCTGGAATCGGGGTTATCAATGGCACCAACGGTTCGGTAGGACCGCAGCTAGTGACCCAAAACTTTGGCAGCACTGGCGATGCAACTTTTGTCACGGGTGTTGTCTTTGAAGATCTTGACGGAGATAACTTCTACGATATTGGCGAAGGTCGCTCAGGCGTGCGAGTCGATGTCGACGGCTCAGGCTTCTTCGCCATCAGCACCGACTCGGGCGGTTATACGGTTCCTGTGTCAGGAGACGGGAATTATGAAGTTACCTTCAGCGGTGGCGGTTTTTCTGACTTCGTATCCACGGCAATAGTTAGCAATGGTGAGAATGTGAAAATTGATTACCTCGTCTCACTACTGCCTGGCGATTACAACGGCGACGGCTTCGTTGATGCTGCTGACTTCACCGTATGGCGAGACAATGTCGGTGCACCGGCGGGCACCTTACCAAATGACATTGATGGCGGCGTGATTGGAACATGGCAGTACGACACCTGGGTTGCGAATTATGGTTCCAGTTCCGCAACTAGCAGTGCTTCAGCTGTCCCCGAACCATCCATGGCGATGCTGTCTCTGATGGGAGTTTCGTTGCTGATAAGAACTCGCAGCTGACGCGGATGCTAAATAAGTAAAACTGGACAAGCATATCTGGGTATTGGCTTGGCATATTAAAGGCCGCATGATCCCTACTTCAGGAATACCTCTGGGATCATAGACCCAACAATTGACGGGCAACCACAACCGTTTTCATGTGTAGGGATACATAAGTATTTTATGCTTTAGTATGAACACTTTACCTAGAGTCGTTGTTGTTGATGATCACGCCTTACTAGCGGAAGGTTTTCGTCGTTCGTGGCATGGCAAGGCAGAGATCCTTGGTGTTGCTCAGACTGCGCCGAGCGGCGTTGCGATGGCAATCGAACACGAGCCCGACGTGGTGACGATGGACGTCAATCTTCCCGGTTCACCGTGGGATGCCATCGAGGCTATTCGCGGTAGAACGAAGGCGAAAGTCTTAGTGATCACCGGAGGAACTTCGGCAAAAATTGTCGATGCTGCCAAAGCCTCGGGTGCGTCAGGCATTGTCGAGAAAGGTCTCATGGCGGATGAGATCTTGTCAGCAGTCTACGAAGTTGCCAAAGGCGGAACGGTTTGGGGAGCCACTTGGGAGGCTCGTAAGAAAGCGCTAGACCATGGCGCGCCAGCTCAATCCGCAATCGGTGACGACGATCTCTATCTTGTGCAAGAGCTTGCTATCGGTAAGACCGTGCAAGACCTCGCCCTTGAATGGGATTGGGATGAGTGCGAAGTCTATGAATTGTATGATCGCCTTCGGGAAAAATACGATGCCGCAACCGACGCGCAGCTGGTCGCCATCGCAATGCATGATCAATATGCTCAGCTGAATCTTTAGAGGCATTCTGAGCGGGAAGGCTGACTATCAATGTAGTGATGAATTCACTGTCTGCCTGTTCGTCGGAATCTTGCCCTTCAGTTTGTTCCTGATCCATGAGAATAGAAACCAAGTTGAACCGAATAGTATGAAGCTGTGTGTAACTAGGTTGAAGCCTAAGGCGACCAGCAATACGATTCTAAGTCTTACTAATGTTAATAAAATTGATAAGATGAAACTCATCACAAAGAAATCAGAGAATCTATTTCGATAGTTATTGTTGGCTCTGTAGAATGCGATTCCCCAGAATGCGATGAAGAAACGGTAAGGACAATACCACACAAAAGTACCGTTGTTAGCTCTCAGGTAGAGATTACTTTGGCTAATCCCATTAAGATATTGCCAATAAAGAGGGCCACAATAATGTCCGTAGGAACATTCTTCCCAATGAAACTTGTACAAGATTTCCAAGTTGATTGAGAAGAACAAACCACTGTGTCGGTGATGCGAAAGAAACCCAAAGGTGATGTCACCAAAGTCTGCTTTAAGATCCAGGCAATTGGGATAGTCGCCTAGTATTCCCCTTGGTAGCCAAGTGGGCCAACTCGTGTACCAAAAGAAGACCGATAGCATCAGCATTATGAAGCAGAGTCTTGGGTACAGATAGCTTCTATCTTTGATGCGGGACATGATATTCCAACAGAAGAGTGATTAAAGACAACTCCTCTGACGCATCTAGAACACAGATAGTTTCTGGCGAGATATTTGTTAGGAATTTAATTCTTAGAAATATCCATCAATAAACGTTGCTTAACAATAGATCGACTTAAGTCACCAAAGGTGCTGATACCATCTGGCCAAGGGTTTGATATTTGCCGCAGAACGAAATTCTTAGCTAAGATTCCCATGATGAAAGCGATTAATGCCCAGGCATATATCCAGCCATTGAACGAATCCGTCTGAGCGACCGCGATAGCCATGCAAAATGAGCTGGTCAAGTAGAATGCAAGGTTAGCTGCCGCTAGGTCCCATGGGTTGAATTTTAAAAGCGACCAATACCTGGGTGCGTCACTGATGTCTGCCTGACACACCCACCTTGCACGACGTAAGAATTCGTTAGCAGACCAAGGGCTAACGACCTTGTCTAATCTTGTTGATGGAGCGATACGCTTTGCATTAGCTTGTGGCAATTGGCAAAGTCCTTTGAAAACACCAGCCTTTTCACAGCTGACTCCAAATACGGTTACTGGCTGTATCGGAATAAAGGGGGCATGCTTGGCAATGGTCCGAGCCAATCGACCAAAGGTGATTGTAGGAGAAACTTCCCTAAGCCATTCTTCTTGAGATTTCTCATCCACCACCCGTTGATATTTTAGCCAGACCAGCCAACGGGATTGTCCCCACTCAAATCCAAAGTATTCTGCTACACACTCAAGAATCTGTAGAGGGCACACATCGAGTCCAGCCATGTGTTCAGTAAAAAACTGAGAGAGTTGTGTATCACCATCAAACTTGGCGTTGTTGCGAGGTGGTTCAATCTCTTGCAGAGCGTATTGTATGCCTTCGAGTATCTGCTCTTCCGTAAAGCGTTCTTTCTTAACCATCGATGTTAGCTCCTTTTGATCGATTGGCGATAGAGATCGATAGCTTCATTCACCACTCTGTTCTTGCATTACATCCTCAAGAACTTCTTCCGAGACATAGATCGGCAGTGGGGGATCGCAAGTCATTGCGACCGCTATGGCGTCCGAAGGGCGCGCATCGACCGAGACCAGCTCACCATCTTGTCGGATCCGTAACGACGCGTAGTAAACATGCTCGTGCAGTTCGGTGATCACGACATCTTGAAGTTCTGCGCCGAGCGATTCGACCGATGCAACCAATAGGTCGTGTGTCAGTGGGCGAGGAGTTTCGATTTGTTTGACGTGGCGATCGATGCTGGTCGCCTCGAACACTCCGATCAGAATCGGGAAGGTTCGTTCGCCGTCAATCTCTTTTAGGTAGATAACCTGCTGGTCGTTGATCTCGCTGATTATGATTCGCGAAAGTTCCATTGCGACCGGCATGGCATAGCTCCTGACTTGGCGTTGTGGCGATCTTGGTGCTTCCTGACGGCGTCGTGATCGTCCAAGGGCAGTATAACCGGAGCATCGCCAGAGGGAACACTTTTGATTCCGTGGGCGTTAAAACTCTTGCGTTGGCAAGGTTTGAATCATTGGCAAGATAGCGAAAAGCGGCGTTTTCTGGCTGCTTGCTTCAGCTTGACCAATTGCCCACAAGCCCGCGATTCCCTTAGACTATAGGGCTATCCCCAACGGACCTAGGGACACCAACTGCCCGTAACCTGCGATAACGACCATGTTTGATGCACTTCAAGAAAGCCTTGGCTCAGCGTTTAAGACCCTGCGCGGGCAAGGAAAGCTTTCCGAAGCGAACATGCGTGACGGCCTGAAGCTCGTCGAACGGTCGCTACTCGAGGCGGACGTCAGCTACGAAGTTGTCACCAACTTCATGAAGCGGGTATCCGAAGAAGCTCTCGGGGAAAAAGTCCTCAAGTCGTTGCGACCTAGTGAACAGGTCATCGGCATCGTCCACCGCGAGCTCATAGACCTGATGGGGCCGGTCGACCATTCGCTGCACCTCAAAGGGAAGGACCAAGTCACGGTCCTCATGATGTGCGGTCTGCAAGGTTCAGGTAAGACGACCACTTGCGGTAAGCTGGGGCGAATTCTCAAGCAGCGTGACCGTAAGCCTTTGCTTGTTGCAGCTGACTTGCAGCGCCCGGCGGCTATCGATCAGCTTCATGTCCTTGGTGAGCAGCTTGACATCCCCGTATTCTCGGATCGAGATACCCAAGACCCGGTCAAGGTCTGCAACGCCGCAGTGGCCGAGGCGAAGAAGCTTGGGGCTGACACGGTGATTCTCGACACCGCGGGTCGATTGCATATCGACGATGAGTTGATGGAGCAGCTCAAGCGAATCGACTCGAAGTGCCATCCTGAGCAGGTTTATCTGGTTGTTGACGGGATGACTGGTCAGGATGCGGTCAACAGTGCTAAGGCCTTTAACGAGGCTTTGGAGCTTGATGGCGTCATCATGACGAAGCTCGATGGTGATGCTCGCGGCGGGGCTGCGATTTCCGTTAAGGAAGTCACCGGCGTACCGCTGAAGTTCATGGGTACCGGTGAGCACCTGGACAATCTCGAAGAATTCCACCCCGAGCGGATGGCGGGTCGAATTCTTGGTCAGGGGGATATCGTCTCGCTGGTTGAAAAAGCACAACAAGAGTTCGACGAGGACGAAGCGAAACGACTTGAAGAACAGCTTGCCAAAGGCGAATTCTCGCTTGATGACTTCCTCAAACAGATGCAGCAGATCAAACGCCTGGGGCCGATGAAGAAGGTCCTCGGCATGATTCCTGGCATGGGCGGCCTGATGAAGGATTTCGATGGCCTGGATGCTGAGAACGACATGCGTCGCTTGCAGGGGATCATCCACTCGATGACCCCCGAGGAACGTCGCAAGCCGAAGGTGATTGACCAGAATCGCCGACGCCGGATTGCCGCTGGTGCCGGTGTCGAAGCGAGCCAAGTGAACGATCTCGTTAAGCAATTCGATGCGATTGCCCCGATGATGACCGCCATGGCAGGCAAAGGGGCTGGCGACCGCATGAAGATGATGAAGGAAGTTCAGTCAAGCATGATGAACAATCCGACCGGAGCCCTTTCTCGCAAGAAGCAAGGAACCGGCAAACGGCTTTCGGCCAAGGAGAAGGCAAAGGCCCTAAAAGATCGCCAGAAGCGAGCAAAACAGCTCAAAAAGCAAAAAAAGCGTTGATCTATAAGCAGCTGGCAGGGCAATTTGCCGATAATTGCACGACCTGCTGATTGCAGATCTCCCCCAGCTAACCCATAGAGGGGGGCCAATCGTCGGTTTGGAGTATGGATTGGGTAAGATCCCCGGCCCGCCAAACCTCGGCAGAATTGTCTGTTTGGGGGTTGATAAAACGCCCTCCGCGCCGCCATACTTGCGAATTCCGACACTATTAATGACCTCGCCTGTGCGAGCCCTCTCCTGAAGCCGGTCCCCCAGACCGCCAGGCAGTAGACGCTCCGGGTGACCTTTTGGAGAAAACCAACGTGGCAGTACGTATCCGAATGAAGAAGATGGGTCGAGCCCACCGACACTTCTTCCGCATTTGTGCGATGGACAAGCGCTCACCGCGAGACGGTCGTGTGCTCGAAGAATTGGGCACCTACGATCCGAACATCACCGATGTCGATGCACGTGCGGTCCTTAAGGCTGATCGTGTTGATCACTGGCTTAGCGTCGGTGCTCAACCTTCAGAAAAGGTTGCGATCCTAATCAAGAAGTACGGCACGGATGGCACTCACGCCGAAGCTCAAAAGCAAGCTTTAGAGCGTATGGCGATGCCTGTCGAGCTTCCCGATCCAGGCGAACCAGCATCGCTTCCCAAGAGCGACGAACCTGCTGAAGAAGCCAACGCCGAAGCACCAGCCTCGGAAGCTGCTTCCTCAGAAGAAGCTCCAGCTGAGCAAGCCCCTGCTGAAGAGGCACCTGCTGAAGAAGAGAAAAGCGAATAACTGTCTCAAGAGGGTGAGGCAATCGGGCTGGGTTAATTGGATTGAGTCAATTCGATTGAGCCAGCAAGGCTGGCTGGCAGCCGACAGGAGCCACCATGCGTTTCGATTGTATTACCCTGTTCCCTGAGATCTTCTCGGGTTACCTAACGCAAAGTTTATTGAAGTTGGCCATCGATCGTGGGTTGGTCAGTGTTCACCTTCATAACCTTCGCGACTGGGCCCAGGGAAAGCATAAAGAGGTTGACGACCGACCATTCGGTGGTGGACCTGGCATGTTGATCAAGCCAGAACCCACAGTCGACTGTGTCGAAGCTGTCCAGCAGATGTCTCCGCGAGATGAAACTCAGCCGGGACAAACGCTAAAACCTGGCAAGCTGCTGATGATGACCCCGCAAGGGCGACGCTTCGATCAGCGATTTGCCGAGGACCTCGTAACCGAATTGACACCAACCGAAGGGCGAATCCTTTTGCTCTGCGGTCGGTACGAAGGGTTTGACCAGCGAGTCGTTGACTTGCTCAAGCCCGAAGAAGTCTC
This sequence comes from Botrimarina sp., assembly GCA_965263145.1. Lineage (GTDB taxonomy): Bacteria > Planctomycetota > Planctomycetia > Pirellulales > Lacipirellulaceae > CAYGQU01. Next base: position 2,039,558 of record OZ253585.1, on the reverse strand, counting down.
GGTCGGAGACTTTGTCCTCAACGGGGGCGAGGTTGCCGCCATGACGATCATCGACACACTCATCCGCCTTGTGCCGGGTGTGTTAGGCGATGAGCAAAGCAGCATCGAGGATTCGTTTAGCCGCGGCAATCGACTCCTTGAGCATGCCCAATACACCCGCCCGCGAGAATATCGTGGGCTAGCCGTGCCGGACGTGTTGCTCTCGGGCAACCATCCCGACATCGCCAAATGGCGAGCCGAGGATGCCTTAAGACGCACCACCGAACGGCGACAAGATTTACTAGATCAACAGGAATCCGAAGGCCAGTAGTCCTAAGACCAATTGCCTGACGAGACCTAAGCCTTACATTTAACCGTTTCATAATTAGCCGAGCGTTGTAGCCATGTCCCAACAACTAATGGATCTTGTCGAACAGTCGAGCCTCAAAGAGGGTGACGATAAGCCGAAGTTCGAGATCGGTGACTCGGTCGACGTGCACACCCGAATTCTCGAAGGCAACAAAGAGCGTATCCAAGTCTTCAGCGGCGTTGTCATCGCCCGCAACGGAAGCGGATCACGCGAGATGTTCACGGTTCGTCGAATCGTGAACAACGAAGGGGTCGAGCGTAAGTTCCCTGTTCACTCGCCAAAGATTGCCAAGGTAGAAGTAACCCGCTCAGGCGTCGTACGCCGTGCGAAGCTTTACTTCCTACGCGACCGCGTTGGTAAGGCAGTCCGCCTGAAAGAACGCCGTATGGATCAGAAGAAGGGCTAATTGGTGCTAAACTACCAATTGTCATAATTCAAGATAGCAAAAGAGCCTTAGTTTGTATGGCAAGCTAAGGCTCTTTTTGTATGATGTCGGCATGGAATCAGCCAGAGATCAATCAAGACTTGAAAGCCTCAATAGGAGGCTTAACGAAGTTAACGCGAAATGTGACCACATTTCGCATGTTGTTGGCAAGTCTAGAAGAAAGATATGGTACTACCGAATAGAATTAATAGTACGAGCTATTTTTAATCGCTTCTTTTCATTCAGTTTTTCTGTACAGGCATTCGCCGACAAATGGTATTTAAAGCTACTTCTTGCAATTGCGATTTCTGTGGGCATTGGTTTCGTTTTTCTTGTTGCAATAGATTTGACTATCGGGTTCGCAGCTACTGGATTTATATTAGGATGCCTTATTGGAATAACAGTAAGCTTTATACTTCTTTCAAGCGACTCAGAAGTAACTAAGCAACGGATTGCAATTATTCTCAGTCGCAAATCTCATTTGATTAAGGAACTAAGTGTTTATAAGAGTAGGCTGCGATCTCTTCTTCTAGATCTGAACTCTTGGAAGTCTGAACGTAAGAAGATTAAAGATGAAGTTAAGAGAATTAAGAGTTCAATAGAATTCATTCATAGATCTCGCGTAAATTCATTGTTGGATGAGAATATCCATATAATGTCAGGCGTTGAGTTTGAGAGATACCTCAAAAAAGTTTTTGAACATCTCGGCGCTCGGGTTAAAGAAACTCCAGTGTCAGGTGACCAAGGGGTTGATCTCATCGTTATTTTTGAAAACACATCGATTGCGATACAAGCCAAAAGATGGTCAGATAGCGTAGGTAATAAGGCTGTGCAAGAAGTGCATACTGGAAAGGATTTTTATCAATGCAGTTATTCAGCAGTTGTTACCAACAGCCGCTTTACAAGGTCAGCTTACGAGCTTGCCAACACTGTTGGCTGTATGCTAATTGATGGGGTAAAATTGAACCAACTAATAAATGGTCAGTTGGAACTTCCTGGTATGCGGGCGTGATGAAAAGTGTATGTAACAATGTTCACAAACGTTCCACTTGGATTAAAGGGTGAACGTCACGCCGCTAAGATATTACGTCGTAAGGGTTTCCGCATCCTGCTGCTTGGCAAGCGGAATCGCTTCGGTGAGCTCGACATTATTGCCGTCGATGAACGGGACGAACGGCGGACTTTGGTTTTTGTCGAAGTAAAGACGCGACACAACGATCGAGGCGGAAGCCCTTCCGAGGCGGTAACGATCGTTAAGCAACGTCGGCTTTCACGCTCAGCGATGGCGTTTCTAAAAACGCATGACATGCTCGATCATCCAGCTCGGTTCGATGTGGTTAGCATCATTTGGCCAAGGGAATCGAGGAAACCGAACGAGGTTAAGCACCTGGAAAATGCGTTTGAACTGGTCTGCTGAAAGCTGTCAGCCGACTACTTCTACCAATTCTCTTGCTGTGTTGTTGCTAGCACAGCGGACCAGAGTTCACTATCGGTAGATAGCCGACGATGACGTCCGGCGATAGCCGAGAGGGGAACGTGCACGATGCGGCCATTCCAATTGCCGACAATCATATTGGTCTTGCCGGCCATAGCAGCATGCACGGCATGTCGAGCGAAGCGTTCGGTCAGCAAACTATCAAACGCACCCGCATGAACGCTGCGGATGTAATAGCTCGGGTCGAAATACTTCATGCCGATTGGTTGACCAATCTCTTTGAAGTGATCAATGATCCTCTCTTTCATGTAGGGACCAATGTCGCCAAGCTTCTTGTTACCCGAAGCATCCGTATTACCCTTGTGATCACCTTCAAGGAGCGATTGCCCAGCCCCTTCGGCGATGACAATGATCGCATGCCCCCGTTTTTCCATGCGGAGGCGCAGCTTTTCAAGAAAGCCATCGGGGCCTTCCAATTGTAAAGGGATTTCAGGGACCAGCGTAAAATTCACTTCACCGCTAGCGATTGTTGCTGCCGCCGCGATGAAACCCGCTTCGCGGCCCATTAGTTTCACGAGTCCAATACCACGTTCAACACTCTTTGCTTCAATGTGAGCACGGTCAATAACACGTTCTGCTTCGGCAACCGCCGACATGAAGCCGAAGGTTTGAAAGCAGAACTGGATGTCATTATCGATGGTCTTTGGAATTCCAACCACTGAAAGGTCAACACCTCGGCGTTTGGCTTCTTCGGCGATGGCATGCGCACCACGCTGCGTGCCGTCGCCTCCGATTGGGAAGAAGAGATTCACGCCCATATCACAAAGGCGGTCGACCATGGCGACAGGGTCTTGGGGACCTCGAGAGGTGCCAAGAAGGGTTCCCCCTTGGTGATGGATCAACTCAATGTCATCTGCCTTTAGAAGCATCGGCTGAAGGTGCGGATCTGTGCTGACTAATCCCTTGTAGCCATGCCGTATGCCATAGACTTCGGGCACACCGTAAGCATCGCTCAGGGTGTAATAGAGCTGGCGGACGACGTTATTAAGCCCAGGGCACAAACCACCACAGGTGATGATCGCCGCTTTCGACTTGGCGGGATCGAAATAGATTTTTTCCCGGGAGCCTGACTTTTCAAAGCCAATCGTGGGAGGTCCTTCGGGAGTGCCCGACTCAGGCTGCTCGTAGACAATGTCGAACAGGACGCGATGGTTGTCGGGCGTAAATTTCCGCGGGCCGAGGGGCGAGTCAATCGTGCACTCGCCCAGGGTATCGATGAGCAAATCTTCTTGCCGGATGTTCTCAGCAGATGTCATGTCGTTTGGGACTTTGGTTTGCGATGTGTGCCTGTAACGAGGTGGTCGCTATGGTACACGATCCTTACGTCAAACGGATGCATCTGTTGAGAGAAGAATCAGCTCTCAGCCATCAAGCAGCCTGCTAGGCTGATTGCTTAATTGCCGAGATTGCTTCAGTAGGAAGCTCTACTACGGTTTTCTCAGTCGCAGGAGCGTTACCTGGTTGATCCCAGGCCTCTAGCTCATCCCGGAGAACCAGGACATCGCTAGGGGCTTCGATGCCCACCCTTACTTTGTCGCCTGCAATTTTAACTATCGAAACTACGATCGAATCCCCGACGCGGATTCGCTGCGTCTCTTTCCTTGAGAGCACAAGCATGTCGATTTATACCTCCGTGTGAAAACACCAATGATTTCCCGTTGGTGTTAATTTGTATACTAAACGTTTCCTGGCTGTCAAGCACAGGATTGCTCTCTACTAGCTAGCTAGGCAAGCTGCTCGGTATGAAAGCGCGTACCCCGTGAGTCGTAACACCACAGGGTGTCGGTCTCGAAGTCCCAAATAGCGGTCAGAAGGACCTGGCGGGGTCCTCTGAGTGTGAAGTACACACCACACAGCGAGCCGTTACGCTCGAGCGGTGCTTCGCTAATTTGAGTTGCGTCGAGCCGAAGGTTGTCCTTCTGGGCAAGTAGGCCAAACACGAGTTGACGTACCTGTTCCCCATCTGGACGACCAGCGTACGGCTGACCCATCCCTATCTCCTTAATCCGCAATGCCTTTGCTTCGAATGCAGCCAAGCCATTACGTGATGGTTCCAAGTTCAGTGCGTTGCGAGTAGAAAACTTCCCCGCGACAAGAAAAAGTATCGGTCAGATAAACCCGGTACTTTCGGGCGACCTGGTAAAATGAAGAAACTAATAAGCTTGAGGGAAATGTTACGTTTCCCCAAGCTTATTGGTTTTAAAAGATCCCGGCGCCGAAGCCTTGATCAGATCCGCTTGAGCTTTCTTCTGATTGGGAAGGAGTGTTTGTACTTTGATTGGTGCTCGTTGGAATTGATTTACTCGATTGGGTGTTAGTTCTCCTTGAAGGAGAACGATGGGGGCCACCGTTTGAGGAAGACTCCACGGGATCCCCTTCGGGCGGATGGTGCGGGCGATTCGAGGCACTCGCACGATGCGGTTCGTCAACTCGACGAGTCACCACGACGTCGCTTTCGCAGAAATCGCCACCATCGTAATCATCGTAGCGTGAAACGTAGTCTGGCGACTTGGCCCGTTCAAGCTCCGATTCATATTCATCTACGACCCGGTCCTGAATGGCTTCTCGGCATCGTGAGTTAATTGGATGGGCAATGTCGGCATAGAGTTTTGTACGACCATCCGCGTCCTTGATGGCTCGACCTTCTTCGAGGCGAGCACCACATTGGTTACAGAAGTTGGCGCGAAGATGATTCTTCATGCCACATTTTGGGCAATGGGCGGTGAGCTTACGACTCGGCATGGCGACAAATGGGCCAGTCGTCCCTTCGATGATTTTCAAATCACGAATCACAAAGCAATCGTCAAAGGTGATCGAGCAGAACGCCTTTAGGCGGTCGCCTGGCTCATCCATTAGCTTAATACGGACTTCAGTGATATTCATTGCGGGCTCCAAGTATGCTGTCGTCAATTCCTAGTCAACAGGCAATCCTCTAGCATGTGCTTGTTACGTAAACGGTTCCTAAATTATTCGCTCTAAGTATCGAAGCAGTGCGACGTGCTTCTCTTAAGGTTCGGCAAATCGCAAAATAGGCCGAACCACTTCCCGATAGTTGGTGGCACAACACGGGAATCCTCATCAAGGCATCTATAATTTTTCGCATATTTGGATAAACCCTTAAGGCAGCTGCCTGAAGCGAGTTGGTTATCCAAGGGCCAATCTCTCGCCATTTATTGCTGACTAAAAGGTCCCGAAGTGCTTTTGAATGATTCCCATCTTCAGTAAAGTCTTGCTTTTCAACCGCCTTATAAACTTCGGGGGTACTCATGCCATGGTTCGGTTTAATGACGACACATGGCATTGAAGCTCTGACCGATAGAGGGTGGATTTGTTCACCACGCCCTTGGCATAGCGCGATTCCAGGTTTTGATCCGGAGGAAAGATCGCTTCCACCTAAAACGTGCACAAAGAAAGGGATGTCACTTCCAAGCTCAGCACCTAATATGGCGAGCTCTTCGGTCTTGTAACCAAGCTTGAACAATCGATTACCTGCAACCAGCGCTGCCGCGGCATCGCTCGACCCTCCACCAAGACCTGCCTGGCTAGGAATGCGTTTGACCAAGCGGACGTTTGCTCCCTGATCAATTCCTGCACGTGACAGCAAAAGCTTTAGTGCCCGCATAACGAGATTTTCGTCATTAACGGGAATATCTTGGAAGGGAAGCGACTTGTGTGTCAAATTCTTTGGAGCGAGGTCTCCATTGAGCACTGTTAACATCGTTGCTTCTTCAGAACGCTCAAGAGTAAGCGTGTCATACAAACGAATCGAAGCCATCATCGTGGCGAGTTCGTGATAGCCGTCCGTACGTTTTCCAAGAACCTCCAGGCTAAGATTGATCTTTGCTGGGGTGTGTTGTGTTACGGTCCAGTTATGACGACTTGTCGGCATGTTTGATAAGGGCTAGGGAGTGAAACGCACCCTTTAGTAAGACAACTGTCGAAAATCATCGCTTTGTGTTTATTCATTTTTGCTTTGATTACCAACATTTGCTTTGCTTTTGGCTGAGAAGTCTGACAGAGAATCGGTAGCCCTAAGCACCTCGCACAAACAATTTGTCAATCCAATTGACCAATCGACTCTGACTGGAAAAAGGCCTTGATATTGTCGAGAATCTCCATGCAGACAACGCTGCCAAGCGTGAATCTAAAGTATTTTTGACAGCCGAGTCAATTCGCGTATGCGCTTACTTGCCGGTAAAAGCAAGTATCTGGCCGTCAAAATTGCTCTTTTTGGTGTTCAAATACCAACTTTGCCGACACGTAAATCAGAATCGAGCGATAATTGCTCACCAAGACACCTACCTGTACGCCCTAAAGCCCCTATTTGATCGTTTTTGGGCCTGGAAGTAGTGAAAAAGCCCAATCAAGGGAATTAATGACAAATAAACGCGAAGAAATCACAAAAAAGGCCCAAAATCGTATGTGGATCACCGTACTGTGTGGTCTGACGATGGGAGCCGCTGACATCGTGCCCGGTGTGTCGGGCGGTACCGTAGCATTGGTGCTGGGGATTTATCATCGACTCCTAAGTGCATTGTCCAACTTCAATGGCAAGCTCCTTGGGCATCTATTGGGTGGCAAATGGCGGCAAGCTGCCGTTCAGATTGATCTTGGCTTCCTTCTTCCATTGGGGTTTGGAATCTTATCAGGGGTTGTTGGACTTGCGACCCTGATTGAACACTTGCTTACTCACCATCGACCGGAGACCTATTCGCTATTCTTCGGTTTGATTTTGGCATCGGGCGTTTTGGTTGGTCGCTTGGTAAAAACTAACTCTGCAAAACAAAAATGGTTTTGTGTATTCCTTGGTATTGCCGGCGGGCTGCTTGCCATGTGGCTTGCAACACTGGACCACCGAGAGTCGATGCCGGGGCCACTCTATACCTTTGTCTGCGGAACCATTGGGATTAGCGCCATGATTCTGCCAGGCATCAGCGGCGCTCATCTTTTGTTGCTGCTTGGAAAATACGAAGAGATGACTAGCATCATTAAAGGTTTACCACGTGGCGAAACCACTGGTAGCGAAATCATAACGCTTATGGTTTTCTGTGCCGGATGCCTAACCGGGCTACTGCTCTTTAGTCGTTTTATCCGTTGGTTATTAGAGAAGTATAACGCACCGACGCTCGCCACACTTTGCGGATTTATGATTGGTTCACTCTTACGAGTTTGGCCTTTTCAGGAGGACCTTACTCCGCAGGTAGAAGAGTTCAAGCACAAGCAGTTTGAAGCTGTTTGGCCAAGCAGTTGGGGATCCGGTGAGTTGACTTGCTTGGTCGTTGCCATCTTAGGCTTCGGCTTTGTCATGTTTGCTGACATGATTGCTAAGCAAACACAAAGTTCAACCGAACAACATGGTGAGAAGTCCTCGGTAAACCAAGCTTAAAGAATCTCAGAAGCAATGCTTTGGATTTCTTGCTCAATTGATTCAATGGATTGATTCGCATCGATAACACGAATCTCCTCGGGAGTTCGCTTTGCCTCTTCGAGAAAACCAGAGCGAAGGCGGGTTTGGTATTCGAGGCCTCGCATCTCCATGCGGTCAGCTGGTCGACCCCGACGTTCAGCTGCTTCCTTGGGGTCAAGGTCCAAAAGAAAGACGCGGTTAGGCATCACGCCGTTGACGGCTATCTTGCCAACGTCTGCAACGAGTTCACGATCAAGCCCACCAGCATGTGCCTGATACGCAAGGTTGGCAAGTAAGTAACGATCCGAGACAACAACTGCTCCGTCATCCATTGCGGGACGGATGATCTCTTCAACCAGTTGAGCGCGCGCGGCCATGTACATGAGCATCTCGGCACGTGAGCCGATGGGCCGATCAGGACCACTGTGGAGCAGCAGATCGCGAAGTGATTCACCAAGCGGGGTACTACCCGGATCGCGGCAAGTGACAACACGATGCCCCTGGTCGGTGAGCCATTGGCAAAACCGATCGAACTGCGTGCTTTTGCCAACACCATCGATACCGTCAAACGAGAAAAACATGTAAACAAGCGTAGCCTGTGAAGGCCCGATTGGCGAGCCCACCTAGGCTCAGAGAACTAACCTTCAAGCTTAGTCCAGGTCATCTTCATAAAGCTTCACGGCATTGCGATAACGCAGCGCCACCTGCTTACGGAGCTTCGCGGGGCCGATTACTTCTACTTGATCGCCGTAGCCCATGATCCACCAAACAATCTCACGAAGGCCTGATACTTTCACTTGATATTCAAGCGACCCATCTTCATTGAATTCAAACTTTTGTTTCGGATGCCATTGGACTTCGGAGACGTTTCTTGCCACAAGTGACGAAAACCTTAGCCGAACGATATGATCGGGACCATTGTCTTTGATCATCCCCCATGCATTACCAAAGTGCTTTTCAATGGTAAAAGTTGGTGGGATCTTAAATTCACGATCTAACAGCTGTGCCTGTTGCACCCTGCTAAGATTGAATGTTCGAATTTCACCATGAAGTGACGAATGACCAATCACAAACCAACTGCGTTGTTGGAATGACATGTGATAGGGCTCTAATTCGGTTACGATGTTTTCATAGTCTGTTTGGCAGCCGTAATGCATACCTACTGCATGACGAGTAAGGCTCGCTTGAAAGAAGACATCGTAAGCTTGGCTCTGAGAATCAAGCGGATTGGTAGGAGGCGGTTGAACCGATATGGTGCTTACAAGTTGACGTAGTTTTTCTCGCTCTTCGATTGGTAAGGTCAGTTCAATCTTATTTGAAGCTTCGCGTGCAGCTTGTGCAAATGAGCCTGGACCAATTGGAGTAGATCGCTCAATCAGTAAGATAAGTGCCAACGCTTCTTTCAAGGTGAAGCTTGATGGCGGAAGGTAGTGCGTCGAATCTAAGCGATACTGCTTATTCGAATTATTGTAGTCGATCGGTACGCCAGCCGATTTGAGAGACTCGATATCTCTAAAGACGGTTCTTCGACTGATTCCGCATGTTTCAGCTAAACCATCGGCATTGATGCCCTTGCCCGATTGCAGTGCGCTAACGAGATTCAAAAGTCGGGTGAGACGTTTGATGTTCGACGGGGGCATGGGCTGAGGATACCGGCTGGTTAACTGCTTGGACTACCTGACCGTCATTGGCTTCTGCCGATTCGTGAGCGGCCTGCATGACGGGAAATGCTTCATGGTTCGTTTGTTTGGAATCGTAGCTTTCGGTTTCATAACCAACGGCAACCACTTGCTGGTTAGCACTGCCTTGGGCAGGTGCCGAGAAAAGGGCTCCAAACGTTGGTGATTGTTCTGATTGGGTGGTTGGTAGCGGTGTGGCAGGAGTTGGTTGCATCAACATCTCGCCTGATTCGTAAATCATTTCGACTTCGTTGCAATCGCAATCTCCATTGTGGAGGTTGCACGAAGTTCCTGTCCGTTGGGCATGGGCACCTCTTGAGAAGACTCTCGGACGGGTGTAACCATAGTCCAACATCAAACCGGCGTCACGTTTGCGAGCACGTCGCATCGCATCAAAGTGAGCCTTACCTGGCCAAGGACCTTCGGCAAGGTACACGCCATTGTAATCGAGAAGCGAACCTTTGCGATAATGGACATCGGTAATCGCCAGGTTGTAATCAACCAGCGAACGGTAGTAGGCGGTCTCGGCTTCCGATCGACGTCGCTGAGCATCCAGCAAGGCGTCGAGCGTTACGATATCAACATCGTACTGAGCCTGAACAGCTTCTACTTCACGAGCAGCTGCCTCACGACGGTTAAAGTTGGTCTCAACTAGACCGTAGTTCAAGTCTAAATCTCGAATTGCATCACCCAATTGGTGCGAAACCTCTAATTCTAGGTCTTGAAGTAGTGCTCGATCCCTAGCTAATAGGAGCTGATGATGACGTACTGAGGAGAGTTGCTGACGGAAGCCGATTGGCAGGCTGAAGCGAAGCCCCATCTCCCACTCTTCGTAATTCCCATCGGTGAGGACATTAAACGCACCGGTTCCAGGTGCAAACGGAATAGAACCAGGAGCAGGATTGTCTTCGAACAAATCATCACCACCTCCGAGCCAGCGGTAGGTACCAAAGGCATCCAAGCGAGGAAGCAAGTGATTTCTCGAAGCAATCAGTTCTAGCTCACGTTTCTTGATTTCCCATTTTTGACGGCGAACCTCGACGCGTCGAACCAAAGCTTCGCCATGAATCGATTGCCAATCGAAGTCAACCAGTGCGGTAGTCGGTTCGTCGGCTGGGCGAATCAGACGACCATCCGAAACGGCCAAGCCCATGATGTATCGCAGGCGAGTTTCTGCTGCGTAGAGAGCGGTCAAGCCTTCTTCAACTTGTGCTTTGAATTGGAAGTATTGAGCACGTGACTGAGCTTCACGGTCAGCACTACCGCCGCGTGCACCTTCACGATAGAGCGTGGCAACTTTCTTCCAAGTTTCCAACGCGCTGTCACGACCAAGTTTGCGCGATTCTAGGTCACGGTAAGAGAAGTAAAGATTCCAGTATGCCTGTTCGACATCACGCATTACATTTCGGACGCCACCTTCAAAGTCAGCCAGTGATTGATCGGTTCGGATACGAGCAATAACAACCCCATCAAATGGGTTTACCCCGTTGGCAGCGTAGGCGTCAAACGTTTGAGCACCAGCGATTCGGTTGTATTGGGAACCAGCACCTTGCAGCAAAGGTTGGTTGATGAACATCTCAAAGTTGGTATTCCAAGCACTTGGAGCTGCTCGACCACCTGCGTTTGAGAAGTCATAGGCCGTATTGTTTTCAAATCCAAATTGAGTACCCGTTGCAGCTGTCTTGCTGAGGCCAAGATTGAAGTTTCCGATATCTTGTTGCAGGTTGGCAGGTTGGAAGAACCCAACGGCAGCATCTGCATTCTGAGGACGGTCGTTTCGACCCCAAGTGACTGATGAGTTCAGCTGGGTATCAAATTCTGATAGTGCCGCTTCGACACCTGTTCCACTGAATTGAGAACCCGTGGCGGTTCCGGTAGAAGTCTCGATCAAGGCAGGGTCGTAAGTTGTCGTAACGGCAGCGCTGTTGATCAAGTTACGCGAAAGTGTTTCCGGGGCATTCTCAGCAACCAGACCACCCAACTGCCGCATGACTTGGCTGTTGCAAAGCGTAATGCGGGTGGCTTCTTCAAGCGTGAGGTCCCACATTTCGTAGTCGGAGCTGTTCCGCAGAGTTAGCGGCGCCATCGCACCAGTGACTTCATCAAGTGAAGCTTCCTCGACGTCCGGGTATTCGATTTCCGTTGCAACACCAACATAGTGCGAGAGGTCGCCATCCTCCATGAAGTAGAAGGGTTGCGTTGGTGCACAGCCCGTTGCAAAGATTACAAGGGCGAGAAGTATCGACAGGCTTGACCTAGTTTGCCGTTCCATGGCGGAATCCCGTACGGAGGTTAAACGGTTTCTTGCTTCACTCGATTGAATCAATGCAAGAATCCAATGTTCGGTGAGACATCGTGTCTCGTGTTACTGCTGCCCCCCCGGGCTACTGCCGCACGTCGCGTCATGGCATGACGAGACCTTGCGCCAGAACATCTAGCAAAACTGTTATCGTCGGCCTAACCGGCAAACTTTGACATTTCGGGATGAAACCCTCATCGAATGCTAGCATTGACATCGATGAGACACAAAAAAACGGCCCACAAGCTTATGCCTGTGGGCCGCAGATCGTGTCTGTCTGGTGATGTTGGGCTTATTCAGCGTGCCAGCCTAAGGAAACCCATCCATCGTGTAGGTCAATCGATTCTAGGGTAAGCGATTCAAGTTGCGAATCACTCTCCGAAAGATCAATCGAGTTAATATCGAATTCCATAGGAAGGCGATCTTCAGGCTCGTTGACTGCTTTGTTTAGGTTCGCTCGCAGTGCTAGCTGCTGGCTACGAAGGCCTTTCCGTTTGCGAGGGTCAAACGAAGTTGGCAGCATGTCGATTGGCCCTTGGCGGACAAGTTTCCATTCGCCGTCGACTAACTCAGGAGCGAACTTCGCAGTCAGATCCCAACCTTTGAAGGTTTCATCACCAACGGTGATAACTTTCGTATGAATCGTCAAAGCGATCCCTTCAGGTTGGATCTCGCAGGAAACGGGGCGGGTATCACGGAACTTGATTTCCCAAGGTTTGAAGTCTTCGTTTGGCTCATCCTCTTCATCATCGTCTTTCTCCATCCACTCAGGCTTGATCTTGCCCGACATGGTTGCTTCGCCATTGGCTTCTTGCTTTGCAAGCGTTGCGCCGCCAAGGCTTGCTGCTAGGAAGTTGTTGATGGCCGATTGGTGAACTCTGGCTGAGAGCGAGTGGTTAAGCGAACCGGTTGGAGCCGTATCCGGTGCGGCAAGCTGTTTGTCAGTTGCTTGGATCAAATTGACGTGAAGCGAATCAGAAGTGGTCGAATAGTTGACACTCTGTGGCGAAGCACCACGGCGAGCCAAAGGCTTCTTGAATTTGTCGAGGTAATCTTGGCGAGCGTCTTGGATCTTCTCATCCAGTTCTTCGTCAATGCTATCTTCATAACGATCTTCAGCATGATCGCTAGCGATGGCGTCAGCCTTATTGCGTTTTTGTGAGACCTTCTTTTCAGCGATTTTCTCGATGAACTTGGCTCCAAAGCCACCACCAATCTTCTTAATGTCACAGGTGTTTGAGCGTGTCTTGGCCGATGCACATGCTGGGTAGGTATAGAATGCTTCATCGCTTAGAGAAATCGACTTTGAAACACTGAAGGTGGTTAGGCCGTTGCTGTAAATAGCTACCGGGCCGTTAACGCCACGCGTGGACGAATTCGTTACGCCTGAGAGGCTGAAATCAAGCAATGCTCGATCGTAGGCCGGACGCATCGAGACGGTCAATAAACCGTCCGTGCAACCGGTACCACGAATCGAGGTACCAAGAATACAGTCGGTAACCGGCTTGCATTCGTTAACGCAGCGATTCACTACCTTTTGGATAAAGTCAGACGAAACGTCGATCAGCACGTTAGGATGACCAAACTCAGATCGAGCCGAATCGAGCAACGCGTTCGAACCAACGCCCGATAGCAAAGCGAGTCGTCGTTCTACTTCAAAGCTGTCTCGAGCGCTGCCTAGGTCGGCGTTGTCCAGAAGATCTGCAACAGCTGAAACTTGCTTCTTGTAGATTTGAGTTTGGTTCCCTTTGGCTCGAGCAAAGTTTGCTACGGCAATGTACTGCTCAAGGCTGTCTGAGAAGTTTTGAAGTGTGTAGCTTTCCACTCCTTCAGCACCTGAACGCAAACGTGCCAACGTTTTGTTAGCAGCCGCCAAGTCAGGAGTTACACCTGAGCTGATTTGTGACTGGATGCCATCCCAAGCCAAGTAGTCGAGCCAACCTTGGCCAAAGCTACTGTTTGGATTGAGAAAGCGTTCAACTGCTACCGCTTGAGTGGCAAGCTCTGAACGAGCCGCTTCGAGTTTGGCGTCATCGATGGGGGTGAAGGATTCAATCGTGCTGCTTGCCAAAGCACTCCAAGCGGAGGGTTCCACGGGAGTTGCTGGAACCAACGGCGTAGCAGGAATGGTATCGACTGGTGCCGCAGATTCAGTTGTGGGTGCTTCTTCAACAGAATCCTCCTCGCTTACAACTTCCACAGGTACCGATTCTGTTTCTTCTGATGGCAGAGCTTCTGTAGTAGCTGACTCGACAGGTTCAGTAGCTTCGTCTGCTGAATCCGCTTCGGTTTCGGTCGCCTCTTCAACCGTTTCCTCAGCTTTGTCAACTAAGGCTTCGGCGGTTGAGTCAACCGTCTCGGTTGCGGCCTCCGAGGCGGTCTCAGCGACCGCTTCAGCAGCATTTGCCTTAGGAGTGGAATCTTGTTGGGCATTTGTGCTAGCGATTACCAATCCGATGGTGATCAACAGGGCGACAAGTGAGATGACAGGTCTTTGTTGCAAAGTCTTCATAACTGGACTACTCGGGATTCAGGGTGCCCGCCCAGACTCCCCGGACGGCGCAAACTACTTATCCCGCAATTTATGCCGAGCTTCGACAGACGTCCATCTCCATTTGGAGCGGATGCGGTGAAAACCAAAGCATTTCGCCGGAAAAAAGAGAAACAAGCTAGCTAGGGACTCCTTTAGAGTTCCTCACGAAGCTTACGGAAGTACTCTTCGGCGTGCTCTCGGCGTGAGCGTGGAAGACGTTCACTCGTTAGCGGATCGGCAGGCTGGACACTTTCCGAATTGAGTTCCTGTTTGATGTCGGCTGTTACTGTCCCTTTTATGCTTGGGCCATCGACCAATCCACCAAACGTGCTGCCCCCACGACCAACGTTTTGTTTCACCTGGGTGTCGCGGAAGTTTGTGTCATGCTTTTCATCAGGGCGGAAGCCTGTCCCCATCCCTTCGCCCATCCCTTGTCCAGGAAATTGTCCTTGTCCTTTGCCTTGGCCCATTCCTTGACCTTGTTTCATGCCTTGCTTGATGCCTGCTTTTCCATCGCACATGCCATCCTTGCACATTTGGATGTCGGTCATTGCTGCATCTAGCATCTCCATGGCGTCAGCATCTTGCTGCATTTGTTGCAGCTGATTAGCCATCTGTTGCATGGCTGCTTGAGCTTGGTTGGCATCGCCGTTTTGCATTGCTTGTTGGGCTTGTTGCATTTGCTGAGCCATCTTTTGCATCGCTTGCATTTGCGGCATCTGCTGTTGCATTTGGTCAAGCTTCTGCTGAAGTTTGCTAGCCTGTTGCAGATTGCCATTGCGCTGAGCTGCTTCAAGCTGCTTTTTTAATTCTTCCTGCTTTTGCTGCTGTTGCTGAACGGCTTGTTTGAGAGACTTTTGCATTTTGCCAAGTTGCTGAGCAAGTTTCTTTTGCTGCTCCTTGGACATTTTGCCCCCCTTCATATCTTTTTGCATCTTGGCAATTTCGTCGGCAGCCCGTTTCCAGTTACCTTGTTGCATTGCCTGAGCTGCTTTCTCAGCGGGCCCTTTGCCAAGGTCTTTCATCTGATTCATTTGCCTCCGTAGTGCCTTCGCCCCACCAAGCTCTTGGCGTTTTTTCTCTAGCTTATCAGCTAAATCATTGAGTTTGACCATCGCTTTGGTCTTGTCTTTGTCAGCCAGCTTGGCGAGGTCTTTGGTTCCTTTCTCAACATCCTTAAGCAAGCCTGTAGCATCTTTGAGGCCTTTCTTCTCGGCTTCTTTGCGACGCTCGGAAAGCTGCTTGCGAGATTTTTCGATTGCCTCTTTCACTTCCTCCTTGGCTGTTTCCGTTGGTTTATCTTCAGGCCGGCTCTCAGCCTCGCGTGTTCCAACAAAAGCAATCAGCATAAAAGCCAAGACACTGGGGATAAGTGGCAACCAGGGGCGGCGTTTGGGCATCAGCTCAAATCGATCCGATACCTCAATCCGCTCGACAGCTTGTCGGGCATCTTCAACCAATGCTGCGCCCGCTTCGGTTGCGCGTTGTTCTTCGGTCATCAGGAGGCTGCTCGCAGCACGCTCGCGGAGATCATAACGAAGATCAACCTCGACAGCCGCTTCGTCACGCGAAGTGTGATTGAAGTAGGACCAAATGCCAGATCCAATAAAGGCAGTCACAATTGAGCCAATGATCCAAGCCATATCCCAGTTTGCCGGAAGGCCTTCGATAAGTACGAAACGAGGTAACGCGATCGCAACCATCGCAATGCTCAACATTACGGCAAGCGACTGGCCGAGCCGGCCGAGCCACTGTTGCGTAACCAAACGGCGGTGAGCTTCAGAAATTCGTTCGTTGAGCGTATCCATTCCAGGCACCTAGGAAGGTTGTACGGATTGAGGAGTGTTGAGACGGAGTGATGAATCGTAGCTAAGCAGTCACTGCTTGGCAGAGCAGCTAAACCGCTTCATTAACTATCGGTAGTATACGCAATCGGGACACCACTGAGTCGAGAGATATTCCACAGATACCGCTGATTGGGGGGGAATTGAGGATTTCTCATAAAATGAGAGGGTCGATTAAACAGTGTTACTTACGATCGATTGCTACAACACCTGGTAATCATGGTTTAAAATGAGTTTCTGCTCCTTGCTCATTACTAAAAATCATCTCAATTACCTTTTCTCCAGTGCCAATCGGCCTTCTCTCATGGCACGAGAGTCCATGGGATCCGTATGTCACGAATTACTCGTAAGCGTGTTGCTGTCCGAAGTCTGCTTTTGCTAACCACATTTATGGTGTCAGCTATCTCTCATGCAGGGGACCTGATCGTTCCTAACTGGGAACTCGTTTGGAACGACGAGTTTGATCAAGCTTCGCCCGACACTTCAGAGTGGGAGCTACTAACACGTCGGGACAGTTTTAACAATGAATTGCAATACTACTTGCCCGAACAGATCACTACCTCGAATGGCAACTTAGTTATCACAGCTTCTGACCAGCCGATCGATGGCAAGCAGTATCGTTCGGGTCGTATGGAAAGTTGGCAGACGTTTGGCTTCGGTCGCTTCGAAGCTCGCATGCGACTTACTTCAGGCCAAGGCTATTGGCCAGCCTTTTGGTTGTTTCCAAACTCACCCGAAGTTCCATGGCCAACAGGTGGTGAGATTGACATTCTGGAGAACCGAGGGTCTCAGCCTCACTTAGTTAGCAGTGCTTACCACTACAACACGGTTCCGAACACAAGCATTGTTGTGTACGACGAGCATAGCCCGCTTAATCCTGATGGTACTCCTGTCAACTTCCACACGACGTTTAATGATTTCACCGTCGAGTGGGAGCCAGATGAAATGCGGTTCTATGTTAATGGGGTGAACTACCACACCATAACTAGTGATCAGGTTATCAATTTCGCAACCCCGAAGAACATTACACTTAACTTGGCAGTGGGAGGATTCTTTGGTGGTGATCCTGATCCTTCGACACCCTTTCCTGCTGATCTGCTGGTTGACTACGTCCGAGTTTGGGAACGACCCGAGGGGTGGGTAGCTCCGGAACCTGAGCTTCCAACCGAGCTTGTCAATGGAGGCTTTGACGAGGGCAACGCTCTTGCCGATTGGGGAACATTCGGAAATTCGATACCAAACATTGCCACAAGCACAACGAACTGGAAAGAAGGTGGCCAAGCTTTGAAGATGTTTGGCCAATTCAGCGGTTTGCCCAACGAGTCGGGCGCCTACCAAGGAGTCGCCGTCAATGAAGGGGATACCATTAGCGCCGAAGCGAGTTTCTTTACGCCATCCAACGATAGTCTCTTCGGAAAAAGTAATGTTATATCTATGTCGATTGAGTTCTACAGTGAATTCGGAGCAGACAATGGGTCGAGTGCTTTTATCAGCGAAACAGATCTCGTTGTACTTGATGGTTCTACACCAGAGAATATCTGGTTTGACCATATGCTCGATGCGGTAGCACCGGCTGGAACAGCCGAGGCTCGATTAGTATTTACCTTTTATCAACCTGGCACCGATAACGGGGCTGTCTGGGTCGATTCAGCAAGCCTGGTCGTTACCCCAGCAGGTATACAGGGGGACTTTAACAACGATGGCGTTGTCGACGCAGCGGACTACACGGTATGGCGTGACAATCTTGGGTCAACCGACGAAAGCTCGCTAAATGGCAACGGCAGTGGCAATGGAGTTGTTGATACGGCAGATTACGATCTCTGGATCGCAAACTTTGGCCAAGCCGATCAGACTCCAAGCAGTTCGATAGCTGTACCAGAACCGACAGGTGTTCTGCTGTTTGTCGGCGGATTGGTTACTTTCTTCCAGCGAAGCAAGAGAGACTGATCGCGGCCATTGCAAACAACAAGCCGCTTGCAGGCTCAGGGACTGCGTTGGCTGATTCAACCGCTGAAGCAGGAGCAACGCTGAGCGTTTCTCCGAAGTGGTTCTTCCAAATATCATGATCAGCTTGATCGACTAGTCCGTCACCGTTGCCGTCACCTTGTTCGAAGGGGTTTACCGTGTTGCCAAGGTTGTCACGCCAGACCGTGTAGTCGGCAGCGTTGACGATGCCGTCATCGTTATAGTCACCTTGCAAGAACTGAGTGATGGTTAGCGACATGTCGTCTACCAATACACGGCCGTTCTTGTTGCTGGTCATGCCTTGAACAATGTTTCCAATGGCAAGGTATAGTTGTTCGTCTGAACCGGCAAGGTTGACGACATCATCAGTTACCCGGAAGGTGAAGGTTTGCTTTTCCCAGGTTCCTTGTGCAACGTTGCCATCTAGATCAAACACTTCATTCATAACGAGGTCGCCAGCAGTATTCTGCAACGAAACTAGCAGCACGCCCGCATCAACTCCTTGGCTATCTGAGCGACGGCCAACCCAAACCTCCAGTTCAATCTCCCAACCAGCCGCTTCACCAAATTCGACGCGGTTGCCCCAATTATCGTCCATCGCCCAGCGAGTCTGACTTTGTACCGAATCCAGAATCAGAGCATTCGCTCCGTCGTGCGCTTCATCAGCCATTTGATTGGCGGTGTGATTCTGAACAACGGTGTTGTTGTGCTCGGTCCAACCTTGGGGAGTGTTTACGTTCCAGGCACCATTATTGAGATTCGTGTTTTCCCAAGATTTGTTAGGAAGTCGAATCTGGTTGAAGTCAGGTGTGGATTCTGCGAGGTTTAGGTCTGCAATGTTGTATTGATCGGCCCACCACTCAAGGTACTCATAGTCTGTGGCATCAGGTGCAACTCGATCAGAGATTGTATTATCTAGGTTGTTCTGCATTGAGTTGTATTCACTGACAGCATCAGGATCGAAACCGCCGGTATCGTTGTTGTCCGCCATCCAGGTTGTGATACGACCATTCAAGTCGTTTAGTACTCCGGCAAAGGCGGGATCCTCAGCAAGGTTGTTCATTTCTTCTGGATCAGTCGACAGATCATAGAGTTCGAATTCGGGGCGACTTTCCGTTAAGAAATTCGCTTGCCCGGGAGTAAGTAGACCGCGACCATTCATGACCTTCATCAAAGTGTGGACCGGATACTGTCGGAACTTATAGGCGCTCTCTTTAACGTCTCCAAGCATGTAGGGAGTGCCTGGATCAAAGTTGCGGATCAACTTCATGTTCCCAACTTGGACGCTTCGTACTCGGTCAACCACCCCATCAAGACGATCTTTTGCAGCGAAGATCTCATCTCGACCAGTGAAACTTGAGTCGCTGAAGTCGACACCATCCATATGCGAAGGGACTGAAGCACCAGCAAGTGACAAGCTTGTTGCCGAGATGTCGATATGGCTAATCATCCGGTCGTCGGTTGTGCCTGCTTCGCCGTTGGGGATGAACGTGCCGGTTGGATCACGGATAATCAAGGGAATCCTAATCCCACCGTCGTAAAGCCATTGCTTATCTCGAATGTGTGGCGCGCCATGATCGCCAAAGATCATGACGATTGTATTGTCGGCCAAGCCATCATTTTCCAGTCGATTAAGAACCGTGCCAACCTTGCTGTCAAACGTTTCAACGTCTGCTAAGTAATCTGCGTAGTCTTTACGAGCCAATTCATGATCAGGGTAATAGCCTGGCAAATCTAAATTTGCAGGTCGATTCGGGTCGTTGTTCTCATTGCGGAATCCACGGTGTGGATCGTATATCTGCACTTGAGAAAAGAAGGGAGTATTTGCTGGACGGTCACGCCAGTCGTTACCGTCAAAGATCGATCCAAACGAGCCGGAAAAATTGTAGTCGGTCTTGCCGTTGCCGTTCTGATTCGCATTGCCATTGCTGGTGTAGTATCCCTGATCACGGAAGTACTCAGTTATGGTTTCAATACCCGTAGGCAATGAAGACTTCGTGCGCGTTCGGTGATGCTGTGAATTGATTGCGGTCTGATACATCCCTGTAATAAGAGCTGACCGCATTACGGAACAAACCGGCGCGGTAACGAAGGCATTGGTGTAGACTTTGCCTTCAGCCGCGACCGCATCGATATTGGGTGTACTGACCGCTGGTGTACCATAGGCGCTAGCATGGGCTCCCCAGTCGTCGCCAATGATCCACAGGATATTTGGTTGGGCTTGTGTTTCCGATTGGGTTATTGAAATGAGAAATAGAGATGAGACCAAACAAAGAGATTTTGTAATAAAACGCGACTGGTTTATCATAAGTTGCCTTAATCGAATGCTTAGCTGAAAAGTTGAGAATAGAGCTAGCGAGATGTTCCAAGAAGAATTGCCCACATGATGGGCACCTTAATACGCCACATGTGCGTCGATAGGTTACAATAAATATATTAACATTGAATAAAATTGAGTAAAAGTGATTATCTGCTGACAATATTCCTGCATTCACGGTGGATTAGCGTTTTTCAACCACCAAAATCCAGCCGTTGGCACGCAGGTTGGGAAAACACCAACTGTTCTTGAGAGCATGACGTCTTTTTACGTCGAGTGGGATCCAGCGCCTTACTCTGAAACCTGCCTCTTGCAGATCACGACGGAGTTCTCTTTCACGGAAGACATGCAGGAAGAAATTTGGCAGACCACGGTAAGGAAACGTCTTGTCGCCGAGTTCAAATTTTGTGTCACCAGTTGATTGGCTCGGCGACCATGATTTTGCGATGCTTCGTAGCACCCAACCAGGACCACCTGGGTCATAAAGGTTGAACCAAAAGTTGTGAACATGCAAAACAAGCTTACCACCTGGGCGAAGGATTCGACGCATATTACTCAAAGCAGTGATTCTATTCTTGCGGCCTCGAATCATACCGAGCGTGCTGAAAAGGCACATCGCGTGGGTGGCTGACTCGTTAGGAAGCGTTGATTTATTCAACTCGACCAAGTTTGCTTGCAAGCAATCGATAGTCAGATTTTCCAGTTCAGCTTTTTCTCGAACCACAGCAAGCATTGCCTCAGAGAGATCAACGGCCAAACCATTCCAACCTTCTCGCACCAACGGCACAAGTGCCCGACCGGTGCCGCAGCCGAGATCTGCTATCACTTCGCCCGATTGTGGCTCTCCGAATTCTTCACGCAGTACTTGCTCTTCGAACTCGAAAAGGGTGTTGAACGCATGATATTCATCGTAGTCATCGGCGACAGAAGCCGATTGGGCATAATCCCAAACGCCTCGGGTTACGCCAGGCGGTAGCTTCCAGTCGGGAATTGTCACAATCAGATCTGTCCTACAAAATACGGCTGATAAATCGATTCCATGGTGGCCGATAATAACTCCACAAGATAGTACCGCTAGAAGATCAGTTGCCAAGGGATGTTGACCCATCCGGCCCAGATGCCTCAGAATGGTAGTGTCCGATTGGAATCGGCACCCCTTAAGCAATCTGACCGCAACCCGATTGATACAATGAAGACTCTAGCCGCCCTGCTGATAGCCGTTCCTGCTGTGTTTCTTTCTGCTGAGCATCAGGAAGGATGTAATGTCAAAGTAGGAGAGGCAATGCCCGAAGTCACCCTGCGCACTGCCGCTGGTCGAGCAACCAAGTTCGAACAGTATCAAGGACAGAAAGGGACCGTTGTTGCTCTGCATGGTCAAAGCGGTTGGATGACTGACACACTCCTTTCGGATCTAGGACCTGAGATAGCTGAACCTTTTGGCGGAGAGGGAATTTTGGTTATCACTGTCAGCACGGGCGTCACAGCAAAGGTCCCCGACGGGATTACTCCTTTGAGAATGAATAAGTCAGAGGCAGAGAGTGCCTTTGGCAAAGGACGCATGCCGAGAGTCTTTGTGCTGGATGCTGAAGGAAAGGTTGCTTGGTTTGATATCGAGTATTCACAATCAACTCGACGCGAACTCAAATCGGCGATTCGTTCGCTAGTCCAAGCTGAGTAGATTGTCTTATCGCTCAGCAAGCAAACGTTGTCGCCATTCTTGAATTAACTCAAACGCTTCCATCGGTGTTGTCCGATCGATGTTGAGTGTTCGTAGCTCTTCGAGCAAAGGATGCTCGGCAGTTTCAAATAGGGTGAGTTGAATACCGCCACGGTTTTCTTTCGGGGCAGCTAAACCATCTTCGCTCGGTTCATGGCTTTCAAGTTCCGAAAGGATTTTCTTAGCTCGGTCGTTAACCGATCTTGGAACACCAGCAAGCTGTGCGACATGGATTCCGTAGCTCTTGTCTGCGGAACCGTCGACGATTTGGTGAAGAAAGACAACTTTACCGGCATGTTCTCGGACCGCTACGCTTCGATTACCCACAGCCGGCAGTCGTTCAGCTAGTTCGGTTAGTTCATGATAGTGTGTTGCGAAAAGTGATCGACATCGAATCACGTCATGCAAATGCTCGGTAATCGCCCACGCTAGAGCGAGCCCATCGTAGGTACTCGTACCACGGCCAATCTCGTCTAGAATTACCACGCTACGTTCAGTAGCCGTGTTCAGAATCCGAGCGGTTTCGGTCATTTCAACCATGAACGTACTCTGACCACGAGAAAGCTCATCGCTCGCTCCAACTCGGGCAAAGAGTCGATCGGCGATGCCAATCCTAGCGCTACGCGCGGGGACAAACGACCCGATCTGAGCCATCAGCGTGATCAAGGCTGACTGCCGGATGTAGGTGCTCTTACCCGCCATGTTAGGGCCGGTGATCAACAGGAGTGTTTCTTGAGGTCCCTCCGATGAAGAATCCGTACCACAGCGCAAGCTATTGGGAACAAACGTGCCGTCCGCTTCCGTGATATCGAGCACCGGGTGTCGGCCTTCGGAAATATCGAGCACCGTCTCGTCGGTCATTTCAGGCCGGCAGTAATTGCGCGAGCGGGCAAGCTCGGCTAAACCGGATAGCACGTCAAGCTCTGCAAGAGCCGATGCCGTCGCGACCAAGCGTTGACCAACCGAGGCCGCCAAGTCACGCAATTCGACAAACAGATTGTATTCGAGTGAATACGCGCGATCTTCAGCAGAGAGAACCTTCTCTTCGTATTCCTTCAACTCAGGCGTGATGTATCGTTCAGCGTTTTTGAGAGTTTGCTTGCGTATGAAGTTACCAGGGACTTTGTCTCGATGGGCATGGGTGACTTCGAGGTAATAGCCGAAGACTTTGTTAAAGCCAACTTTGATCGAGGGGATACCGGTCGTTTCAATCTGGTTGGCTTGATAGTCGGCCATCCATTGTTTGCCACCCGCCATGAGTTGACGGCATTCATCAAGCTCAGCTGAGTAGCCTTCTCGAATGAACCCCCCCTCACGACTTGTGAGGGGGCAATCTTCCTCTAACGCGGATTCGAGTTTAGCGCGAACTTCTGGGCAAAGATCAATTCGCTCTTCGAGTTTGGTAAGACGTTCACTGGAACGTCCTGTGAGCTTTGCTTTGAGTTCAGGTAAGGAGGCTAGCGTTCTAGCGATACAAGACAAATCACGAGGACTCGCCCTGCCTGTCATGACACGCGCGACTAGTCGTTCCAGATCGTAAACGCCCTTCAGCTGTTCACGAACTGTTGCGGACAAGGCTTGGTTGGCGACAAATTCCCCTACGGCATCAAGCCTTGCGTTAATAGCACCACAATCAGTCAACGGCCTGCGGAGCCATTCGTGGAGCATCCGAGCGCCTACGCTTGTTACCGTTCGATCGATGACACCAAGCAAGGCACCGTCACGCCGTCCTTCGCGAAGCGTTTGTGTGATCTCCAAGCTTCGCCAAGTCGCAGCATCAATTTCAAGTGTCTTGCTTGCCGAGGCAGGTTGCAATCGATCAAGATGATCAAGCGACGCTTTCTGAGTTTCACGAACATAGTCGATCACCGCCCCTGCAGCTGATAGCGAGAGCGTATCGTGGGCATTGGTTGGCCCTGAAGGATTGTCAGCAAACCCAAAACCTTCGAGTGTTTTCGTTTGGAAGTGAGAACGGAGGGTTTCCACGGCGTTGCGATAAACAAACGCTCGTTGAGCACGTTTGGTGACAAGCATCCGATCGCTGATGCCCATTGGTAAGAGAGCATCGTTTGTATCGGCGACTAAACATTCTGCTGCATCAATCCGAATCAGCTCATCAACCAACTGCCTTTCGTTAACGGCTGTCGCAAAGAACTGGCCGGTTGAGATTTCCACCCATGCAAGTCCGACCAACGAAGGGGCTTCGCTGGTGGATCGTTTCCCATCAAAAGCGACCGCTGCTAGGTAATTACTTGACTGAGGATCGAGTAATTCATCGTCAACAACGGTTCCTGCTGAGACGATGCGTGTGACTTCACGGCGGACTAAGCCTTTGGTTTGCTTAGGGTCCTCTACCTGATCACAAACCGCTGCGCGCCGACCGGCCCGAAGAATCTTTCCAAGGTAGGATTCTAGTTGGTGATGGGGAAAGCCTGCCATGGCGACCGGTTCTTTGCCCTCAGCAGCATTTCCTTTGTCACGTGTCGTGACCGTCAGGCCCAGGATGCGCCCCGCTTCTTTCGCGTCATCGTAGAAAAGTTCGTAGAAGTCCCCCATTCGGAACAGAAGCATGGCATCACCCGCCGCCTTCTTGGCGTCGTGATACTGTTGCATCATGGGGCTAAGCGACATGGCGATCCGTCGGTGGTTGCAGCTCAAGGTTCATGGTTCAGCGACAAACGAAAAGCGTCGCAAGAAATGCCTTGGCTTTCAACCCTCCCGGGCCGTAATCTGCTGAGTGTATGCTTAGCTTACCAACTCTTCTTCTTCGCCTGATTGATTCAGATCGATCTCGCCGACATCTTCCAGACCGCGGATTGTATCAACGATTCTTTGCTGCTGTTCTTCAACCGCTGAGAGTTTCACTGCTCCGAGGTATTCCATCTCTTCTTGGAGCATATCAGCGGCACGTTGCGACATGTTGCTGAGAATCTTATCCTTGAACTCAGTGCTAGCTCCTTTGAGCGCCAATGCCCATTGCGAGCTTTCGACGTTCTTCATAACGGTTTGCATATCCTTCTGATTGAACTTGCCAATGTCGTCGAAGACAAACATTAGTCGGCGAATCTCTTCAACCAGATCGGGATCTTCACTCCCAAGACCTTCCATGATATTTCGTTCTGTACCACGATCACTGACGTTGAGGATCGAGGCAATCGATTCTACTCCACCCGCCATGCGGAAGCTTTGACTCATTACGCTGGACATCCGTTTTTCCAATCCTGATTCAACTTCTCGAATGATCTCAGGATTCGTTTGTCCCATCGTAGCGATTCGCTTGACCACCGACATCTGGATTTCTGAATCTAGGCCGTTGAGAATCTCAGCCGCAAATGATGAAGGGAGGTGCGAGATGATTAACGCAATGGTTTGCGGGTGTTCATCACTCACGTACGTGATTACGTTTTGACTATCGACATTCCGCAGGAATCCAAAAGGGAGTGCCTCAATCGATTGACGGATGTTATCAAGCGTATCACCCGCTTCGCTGCCGAGCGCCTTCTTCACGAGATTCTTTGCTTTGTTCGCACCGCCTGTACCACCTCCAGCAGCGGGGTTCGTATTAGCGAACTCACGAATGACTTGCTCTTCCTCTTCTGCTGAGATTCGATTGAGGTGAGCGATTTCAATCGAAACTTGCTCTACCATCTGGTGATCAAATTTTGATAGCACCGCGCTTGCCTGTTCCTCAGGTAAACTCATTAGCAGAATGGCGGCATTGTGAACGTTAGACATGTATTTGCACGCTGGATTCGTGTTATCGAAGCATTGCCTCCCCTGAATAGAGTTCAGGGCTTCCCTGTCATTCATCGACCTGAAGCCAAATCGTTAGCGAGAGTTTTTAACGATTGCGCAAAGAAAATGGCTGCCAGCTATGCTAGCAGCCATATGGTGTTTTGGATGTAATGGTCTCGTTTAGACCGCGGCCATTTCTTCTACTTCTTCTGATATGGTAAATCCAACTTCCAGGCAGATAGGCCCCAGCGTTGTTTCAAAGGGAACAACAACCGGTGGGTTCTTTGTGGGGAATCGAACTTCGTAATCAGTACCAGTGATCACGTTAGGTAGAGTAACGCTGAGATCGTACTGCTCCAGTTCAAGCTTGGCTTGGCCTGCAATAATATTTGCGATTTCACCAACCGCATCGAGTACGTCATCATTCACTTCAGTTTGCTCTTCCATAAGCATTGTTGAAGCGATCTTTAGAGCGACTTGCTGCGAGACATTAATAACTACGACCCCACAAGCATTGCCTGACATGCCAATCAGACCGCTGATGGGGAACCTGCGTTTCTTTGAATCGCCAAGAGTCAGATCACCACGGATTGCTTCCGCTGAAAGCATCGTTTCAAAGGTACTGGTAACCGAGTTCAGAAACGGATTGATGTGTTCTACTTTCATGTCGATTCCTAGAGCGTCAATTACATTGGCTGGTGTACCCGAAATCAAATGGACAGCCGCTGGTCGATTTGATTTGATTATTTGCTTAATCAACTCTAGGTTGTCATAAAGAGAAAGCTATCTACTAATGCAATAATCTGATAACTTCGTGTACAGATAGGGGAATAACGGTTTAGGGGTCGGAAAATCGGCAAATACCGATCTGACCGTCACACTCGTCAACTTCGATAATCAGTTCCGTAAACCCTTGCTGCAAGAACACCTCGTGAAATGCCTCTAAGAACCGTTCACCAATCCAACAGGCAAGTTCTTCGGCAGTTGTGTTTGTGATTGGCAACAGCTGACAATCCTCGGCAGGGAAGACCCAGCGTTTATCCTCAAAAGTTGCGATTACCTCATCACCCACTTCTTGGACCTGGATCTTAGGGTGCTTTGTGGGCAAGATAACTTGATGATCAAGCTTCTCGATAATCGCGGCCAGTTGCTTTTGCGTAGCCACAAAGTCGGCCACGTATCGATTCTCATCTAGCGGCCCTACCAGTTCAGCAACCATTCGATAATTGTGCCCATGCAGCGGCTCACAGGTATTACCGTTAAAGGTGATAAAATGAGCCGAGGAAAAAGTGAATGGTTCCTTTGCCAATCGGATTCGGTATTCTTGTTTCATCGCGTCATCCTTATCCGATTGGTTCTCCCAGGAGAGACTTCAACGCTTGAATGCTTTCGTTTGGGGCATCTTCGACAACCCAGTGCCCTACGTCGTCTAGTTTAGAGACGGATGCTTTGGGCCAATGCTCACAGAAGCGATCTAAACAGGCGGGCGTAAAACACCAGTCTTTCATCCCCCAGACGAGCTTGATCGGTTTGTCGGCAAGGGTTGGCAAGCGTTCTTCTATCGATTGCAGCGTCTGCCAAGTCGGGTGCTTTGCCGAGCGTGGTATGTCACGGACAAACTCATACACTGCACGCCGATTTGACCAATTGTCATATGGTGATAGGTATGCCTTGGCGATCTGACGATCAAGCTTACTACGGTTGAGGGTCATCCGCACCGCTGCGCGGGAGAAAAGGTTCATCCCCTGTAATCCAACCTTGCCAAGCCCAGGCGTCCGGCAAACAGCAATCCGGTGCGGCACAAACCATGGCGGGAACGCCCCTGTATTGAAAAGCAAAACCCGTGCGAGGCGTTCCTTGCGATCAAGCATCGCCCCGAGGCCAATCGCTCCGCCCCAGTCTTGGGCAACAAGCGTCACGTCGTTGAGCTCTAAATGATCAACCAGCCTTCCAAGATCACGGATACGGTCTGCCAGCCGAAAACTCTTCTGTGGTTTATCACTTAGTCCGCAGCCTAGATGATCAATCGCAATGCAGCGACAGGTGCCGCTTAGTTCGTCAATCAATCGACGCCAGTGGAAGGTCCAGGTTGGGTTGCCGTGAACAAACAGGATGACCGGCGCAGCCGGGTCGGGGTTTCCCTCATTGTCGGTCGGACCTTCATCCAGATAGTGAAGGCGACCCTCAGGCAGCTCAAGCCAACGTGATTCAAACGGATAGAGCTCGGCCCATTCGGAACGAATTTCTGCGGTCGTGGCCATGGGCAGCGTTGCTTAGCGAGGGAGTTTAGGCGGATTTAGAGACCACCAGCCTAACGCGATGGGCGTAAAAAAAAAGCCGTGGTCTACCTGACAGGTAGCCACGACTCGTATGTTTCAAACTTTCGACCGATTGCGTCGGAGTGGAGTCACTCGAAAAAAGGCGCAGGTCGAACAGTGCTGCGCACTGCCATAGCCGTCCTGGGCCAATCGCTTTTTTAGGTCCTCCCGGCGGAATTTTGGCCGAAAGCTTGATCGGTAATCGGTTCTCATTACGAAAACCGGATTGGTTTTGTTTGCTGCTGATTGTTCTTCAACAGCCGCTCAAGTATAGCATCCAAGAGACGCTTTACTCGAATCGGGGACGAACTTCTCGTCCGTTGCCCTTCTTCTATCGTCACGCTAGCAGGTTGTCATGAATCTAACCACTCACGTCACGGCGAGCGAGCATAACGGTCTCATGAATCGCCGAAAAGGCCTAATTTGCATCTTGCTTTTGGCCCCCCTCACTGGAAGGGCAGGGAGGATCAGTGCCAGCAACGCCAAAACCTGACGTGGCGAGAATGCTTTTCATCTGCTAATGCAGAGCAAGAAGCCTTACTAAAAACCCTTGGCATAACGTCATGTCCAATCAATTTCGTGTCTCAGCAATCATTGTTCTCGCTCTGCTGGTAACTCTCGGAGCCGTCCTGACAGCTACCGTCGAAGCTCAGACACTCCAGAAAGAACCGACGCTCCGCGAACGCCTCGTAACGGGTCTACAGGTCCGCCGGCCAAGCGAATTTGCTTATATCGACGCGGTGATCGATACCATCGAACGGGGCGAATTGCCTCAGAAGCTGGTCGATAAATACTTCTTCTGGGCACGTGAAAAGCCGGCTCGCAGCGTTGCGACCCAGCGACCGATCATCTATTTCGAGCAAGGTCTCACGCGGGCGGCGATCAAAATGAAGATCAAAATCGCCCCCACGCCACCGCCCACCACTCTCTAACTCTTTTGCCGGTAGGCATTTTCTAAGATTGACGCCCGATTGCTGAGCGTTGCCGGTAGTGGCTCGCCGCTAATTCGGCTAGAATACCGAGTTCCGCCGGTTTGCGAGGCTTCAAGCTATGGGGCACAACGCAACCGATTCCGACCCATGAACCGTTTAGTTTGATTGATCGAGGTATTGATGGCCCGTAAAGTCGTAAGCCGTAAAGACCTGCGAGCCGAGGCTGAAGCTGCCGAAGCCGCCGAAGAGGCCGCTCCAAAGAAGAAGGCTGCCAAAAAGAAGGCGAAGCGTAAGTCGCGTGCCAAAGCTGTCGCCGAAGTCCGCCTCAAAGCATTCTGGGGTGTCTTCAACCAATCGCTCAAGCGGGTCGCCCTGTACGACTACAGCCAAAAGAAAGAGGCGATGAAGAAAGCCGAAGAGCTAACCGCCAAAGGCAAGTCGCCCCACTTCGTCCAGCCTGTGAAGGAAGTGATCGAAGAAGCTTAGTTGAGAAGCTAGCGACTAGAGGTTAGGGGCCAGAGTCTTTAGGCCCGTCATTAAGAATCAATGAGCTGGGTGTTTATCGCCCAGCTTTTTTTGTGCGAGGTTGAGGGGAACCGCCAAGACGCCAAGAGCGCCAAGATGATTTTGACAGGATAAACATGATAGAAGAATAGGGTGCCACTGCTGGCTTGATCAGCAGTGATAGTAGTGAATAAGAAGCAATTGATGGGTATATTGATTAGGCAACGATGGTAGGTATCAATATCAACTTTTGGGCATATAAAGATGAATCATAAGCAGGTTGTTTTCTTTTTTTCATTTGTGATGTCATGGACTTCTTTAGGCGAATTAGCGGCAAAGGAGATTCAGTTAAGTGACGACCTTACTATCCATTACGAAGTCGCAGGCAGTGGTGAGACGACGATTATTTTTATCCCTGGCTGGATGATGTCGACCGAGGTGTTTGAACACCAACTTTCCCATTTCGAGAATTCAACTAAGTATCAAGCGTTGGCATTCGATCCACGTGGTCAAGGGAAATCATCAAAGCCGATTGAGGGACATACTTATCAACAGCATGCGAGAGATTTAAATCGATTGATTGAAGAATTGGAGCTAAAACAAGTCATCCTGGCGGGTTGGTCTTACGGAGTCACCGAACAGCTTGCCTATGTGAATCAATTTGGTGATGACAAGATCAAGGCAATGGTTTTGATCGATACGGGCCCAAAGATTACCGGTAAAACACGTAAAGAATGGGTTTGGTATTTGAACGACGATTCCGATAGCTACGCCGAATCGTTTACCGTGGGCATAATTGAAGATCGAGAGAACGTGATTACAGAATTTAGCAAATGGATGCTCGAAGAACCGACCACGGAGAACGTCACCTGGCTTAAAGAAATCGCCAGCCGCACGCCCAGCACCGTTGCCTCGATCCAAAACGCCACGGGCTTTTATCTTGATTACAGCGAAGATCTTATTGCCCTGGAGGGAAGAATTGCCTTGCTATACGTCGTACGGGAAGAGATGCAGCAGGTTGCAGATAAGTGGATAAAAGCCAATACCCCTTCTGCCAAAACAGCTTACCTAGGAAAGCACATGATGTTCTGGGAACGGCCAGTTAAATTTAACCAAATCCTTGATGACTTCTTGTCGAATCTTGACGCCAATCAATAAGCTGGGGGTTTCCTCTTAAAGAACGCAAATAACCACCAATCAGCACTCATAGGTATGAGATAAAAAACCATCGCCGTGCCCGCTGTGTCGCCGTGGTTTCACCTAAAAAACTCTTGGTGCTCTTCGAGCCTTGGTGGTTTATCAAACACCCTACTTATACTCATGCTCATCCGCGGGGAACTTCCCTTCGCGTACTTCATCTCGGAAGGTTTCAAACGCTCGCTTCGCTTCGTTGCCTAGGTCGGCGTATGCTTTGACGAAGCGGGGGACGTAGTCGGTGCTGAGGCCGAGGACGTCGGTTAAGACCAAGACTTGGCCGTCACAGTCGGGGCCGGCGCCGATGCCGATGGTAGGGATCGAAATCGACTCGGTCACGGTCTTCGCAATCTCTGACGGAACGCATTCGACGACCATCGAGAACGCGCCGGCTGACTCGGCAGCGCGGGCGTCGGCTAGTAGCTGTTCTAAATCTCGCTGCACGCGATAGCCACCGAGTTGGTGAACACTTTGCGGCCGTAGGCCGACGTGGGCCATAACGGGAATACCAGCTGAGACCAACGCGGCAATCGTGTCAGCTTGATCGACGCCCCCTTCGAGCTTCACCGCTTGGCAGCGTGTTTCTTTGAGAATTCGACCCGCGTTCTCGATTGCCTTAGCCGTGCCGAGGTGGTAGCTGGGGAAGGGCATGTCGACAATCACCAATGCATTCTCAACCGCGCGGCCAACCATTTCGGCATGGTAGATCATTTCGTCGAGCGAGACGGGCAACGTGTTGCCATGCCCCTGCACAACCATCGACAGACTATCGCCAACCAGAATACCCTCGACACCGGTCGAGTCGATCAGCTTGGCCATCGTGTAATCGTAGGCGGTCAGAACGGTGAGTTTTTCACCCTCCTGCTTCTTGGCGGCAAACTTGGGGACCGTGAGTTGGGGCATGGGTTGGGGGCTGAAGGTTTGAGGATATAGGTTAGGGATCAGAGGCTGGAGGCTAGGGAATAGCCTTTCCAGGCTTGACCTATTCTCCCTCAGATAGGTTCGCCGGGCTAGTGGTTGGGGGCGGCTGCTTTTGCCAATAGGGATAAGTAGCAACAGCTATAAAAAGGGCTAATTGCAAGCAGCGAATTAAGATCGCTGTCCAAGAGTACTCTAGGATTGGTTTCTCCAGACTCTCCCGCCAGTTGGAAAGGTCTTCACCTCCATTGCAGGTTAGCAAGGCACGTGCGATAGCGGGGTCTTTGATCGGAGGAATGGATTCGACATTTCCATCGGCGAAGGCGATATGGTGATAGTCGGTGTAGGGATCGGTGAATACTTTCCGAAAGTACTCAAGTTCAACCGATTGCGTTCCCGTGTTTATTTTAGGCTTGGTCAAGATGTCGATTGCTTCGTCCAAGGTTAAGTCACGAGGTTCAGGCCAAGCAATATTTGAAGATAGATATTCGAGGAGAATAATCGTATCGCCGGGATCGTCTGTTATCTCTGATAGGAGGCGAGGTGATTCTGGATGCCATACCGTTTGTTCGTCCACGATGGCCAGATAGGCACATGGCTGTATCCCATTGATAACCAAATTAGTGCTCGGGCTGCTGTAGATATATGTCTCTGAAGAAGCTAAATGATTGTTCTCTTTGGCGTCCCATGGAAGCTTGTAATTGATTTGCTTAAGAATGGTATCTAACCTTGGGTAATGGTGCGGTAGGATTATGCTTCTCCAACTGTGCAGCTTTTCACCCTCTTTATTTGTTGTGAAGGGTGGTGGGAAAGACTTTGGGCTCTGAACACTTGAGTAACTATGGATAACAATAGTTATGTACTTCAGGTTGTTCCTGCTGCTGTTTGATCTTGCAACCGTACTGGGAGTGGATACCCCCAGGTAGGTAAGACTGCAAACAAATTGCAACATTGCCAAGTAGACTAAGGTTGCCAATGTTTGGCTTCGGGTTCGAGGGCAAGCCCAGAGCAGAAAGTAAACAACCGGCAGTTCAAAGAAGATAATCACATTAAAAGGTGTTGCAAAGAAGCCAAAGACAACTGCGATGAGAGCAGTAGCCCAATACAGCATGCGGACGCTGAATCGAAATGACCGCGGCGGATTATTCACTGGGCTGCCGCCCTTCTGTATTGTTTTGCTCCGAAGATTTGATTGGAATAACTGGAGCAATCGCTAAGACGATAAATACCAGAGTCCCGAGGATTTTGTCCCAGTTGTATCGAGTGATTGTTTCTAACTCGTAGCCAACAGCGAATTCTTCGGAGGAGAGATCAATCTCTTCTCCGCCTGATTCTGTGAGGGCAGCTCGTGCCAGTTCCCTCGAAGTGAAGCATTTTAGCTGCCTTGGGGTTCCGTCGGCAGTTAGCACATAAGGAGTGTAATTGTTAACTCGCCTTATTGTGCTAGTGAAGAAGTGATTATCAATTCGGTCAGCCGAATATTGGTAGTTGGCGGGATCGGTCAGCAGGTCGATGGCCTCTTCAATTGTTAAGTCGCGTGGTTCATACCAAGGATGCTTGCTGTTTAATACTTCAATTAGGATGATCGTATTCGCAGGATCGTCGGTGATGTCGCTTGCTTGGGTCACTAGGTCGGTTTTCCAAGCGGCTTCCTCTCCAACTACCGCTTTGAAAGTAGAAGAAGGATTCGTTTTTACTTCACTCAGATATTTGAAACCTTGGAATGTCGGGAAGTATGATCTTCGGTAGCTTGGTAAATTGACCAAGGGTTCGTTCCAGGGCTTAGAGACGTCTAAATCTTCTGTTTGAAATCTACCTAAGAATTTCGTAGCGATTTTGACTCGCCAGCTATGGAGTGGGGTGCCAGAATCATCAAGAAGGTTCATTGGCAGATATTCCGATGAAGCGGATCGTAGAGACTTAAGTTCATCATTAACAGCTTCAATTCGTTGGAGACTACCTGTGTTAAATGCTGGCCCAAAACCTCTGGCTATTCTTGGGATTAAGGGATAGGCAATTAATAACAGAATTCCCCATAAGGCTGCCAATTCAAAAAATCTGAGCCGACTGCTCCGGATGATGCAACACAAAGTTGGAACCACGGCGATTGGCACCCACAGAATGGCCAGAGGTCCAAAGACCCCCATTCCAACTGCAATAATACTTACCAGCCACAACAGCATTCGAATACTGAATTGAAAAGATCGCTGGTTCGTTTGCTCTTCGCCTGTTGTCTCCATGCGTTCATTATGCGAGATTCTTAGCTCACTTTGCAACAAACTGTTCTTCGTTGATGGATTAGTACCAATTCCGATGCCCGACTGGCCTGACTATGAATTGATTGACTTCGGTATGGATCCAAACACCAAGGCCGAAGGCTTGAGCGTTTTGGGTCGGTCGTGGTGGATCGTCCTTGCCCGGCGGCAGATGAGATCAAGATCCAGGATCGGTCCCTCTGGCAACAAGCAGTTGCTCGTTACGAAGGAACTCGTGCGACGGCCGGTGACTGGAAACCTTCGCCGAAGAAGTGGGCCGATGCGGAACCGTGCGAAGTGCCAATTAGTGAAGAGAGGTCAATTCGACTGGCGATCTCCCCAACGCCGGCAGGGCAGGTGGGGATCTTTCCTGAGCAGTTTGCTAACTGGCGCTGGATAGCTG
Source organism: Botrimarina sp. (assembly GCA_965263145.1). GTDB lineage: Bacteria > Planctomycetota > Planctomycetia > Pirellulales > Lacipirellulaceae > CAYGQU01. Next base: position 2,005,270 of record OZ253585.1, on the reverse strand, counting down.
AGCAAGTTGCTCGCTACCGGAAGATTGAACCGAGTCGTCCGTTTAAGGTTTTGAATCTGTTTGCCTATACCGGCGGCAGCACGCTTGCCGCAGCGGTTGCGGGTGCTGAGGTAACACACGTCGATGCGTCGAAGCCTTCGGTCGGTCTGGCGAGAGAAAACGCGGCGCTCTCTGGATTGGCCGAGGCGCCGATTCGCTGGATTGTGGAAGACGTCGTACGTTACTGCCAGCGCGAAGTGAAGCGGGGGTCGCAATACGACGGCATCATTCTTGATCCACCAACTTACGGGCATGGGCCAAAGGGCGAGTCGTGGCGTGTCGAGCAGGATTTGCCTAACCTGTTGGAATTGTGCAAAGAACTGACCAGTGAGTCACGAAGATTTTTCCTGGCCACTTGCCATACCCCAGGCATTGGAATCGCAGAGTTATCAGCTTATCTGTCTGACGCCATCGTCGGCCACTGTGGGCAGCCGCCCGCGAGTGGCAACCTCTGGCTTGCAACTGCCGAAGGGCGTAAACTTCCGAGCGGCGTCTACGCCCGATGGCCGAACTAGGCAAGCCAAAAGATTGTCATCATGGTATAATGAGAGGTAACTCGAATAGGAAACCCCGTGCCATGTCTGATCCATTACAAGTCACTCTCGTAGATAACCAGCCAACGTTGAAGTTGACAGCCGATATTGCAACACATCTTGACGTTCAAGCTGGTGGTGAAGTCGTTGCGATTGCAACGGAAGATGGGGTAGTCCTCGTTCCAGCAAGTGTGGAGACGGATCAACAGCTGAAGGTAATGCAAAATGTAATGGAAGCTCGAAAAAAAGCCTTGAATAAGCTGGCTGAGTAGAAGATGCAAGAGCCAAGATGGGTGTTACAGTCTGTCGTTCTGAAACTACATGAACAACAAATCGAAGAGCATGGTGGTGAACCGGGTGTGCGTGATTTCGGTCTGTTAGAGTTTGCTTTAGCCCGACCGAAGAATCTTTGGCATTACGCTGCAAGCAAACCAGACTATCGCACCTTGGCAGCATCCTATGCGTACGGAATCGGTAAGAACCACCCCTTCTATGATGGCAACAAGAGAACCGCAGCGGTTGTATGTGAAGGTTTTCTATTATTGAATGGTTATAAGATTATCGTAAGCGATGAAGAATGGGCCGAGGTGATTTATCAGTTGTCAGCAGGGACGATCGGCGAAGATCGATTCAAAGATTGGCTGATAAGCAAGACCAAGCCAGCTTGAGGTTGAATCAGAGATGAAAAAACGCGGGATGCTCATACTCAAGATTGTAGCCGGTTTTCTAATTTTCCATTTGTTGGCTGACGGGATTTATGCCTGGTATCTATCTCGGCAAGCGGCGGCTTGGGAAGCGACGGTTGAGCGTGACGAGAATGGAGTGCTTGAAGGTTGCGATGCCTTTACCGTGCCTGCTAAAAGTGACGTCGACACCGGTGTTGGAATTGTACTGCTGCATGGCATCAACGCTTCGCCGCGGCACTACGACTTGGTTGCCGAACAACTGGCAAAGCGTGGATACACTTGCCGAGCAATGCGGCTACCCGGGTTTGCAGAACCGCTGTCGGAGTATAGGAAGACGACCTATCCCGATTGGATTGCTGAGGTGCATCGTGAACTTGAAGAGCTACGTGCGTCGCATGATCGTGTAGGTATCGTCGGGCACTCTCTAGGCGGAGCGACAACCATTGGTGCGTTGCTCGATAAGCCGGAACTTGCTGACTTTTGTGTTTTGTTAGCGCCGGTGTTGAAAGTCTCCGACAGTCGAAGCCCGTTGCTTTCGACACGCACGTGGCACGAGATTTCGCAGCGGACGCTCTTCTTTGTCGATACCGTCAGCTCACCCTACGGCATGGACTGTAAGGATGAGACCAAGCAATCGCATCCTGGGCAGACTTTGTTTACGCCGACCGTAGTAATCGATCAGCTATTCGACTTGATGGATAAGAACTTGCCTCGGGCCGCTGAGTGGAAAGTTCCGGTGACGATGATCGTGAGCAGTTCGGATGTCGTCATCAGTACACCGGCATCTATAAAGTACTTTGAAGAGCTTGACATTGAGGACAAAAAACTAGTGGAGCTGACCAACACCGGGCACGAATTGCCGCTTGATTTACAGTGGCAGGAAGTGGTTGATCTGATCGTCGAGCGCGCAGCACCAAACGATGAACAGCCGCTTGAAGAATCTGGCAAGTAGCTAGGATTTTGCGGACGGGCCTTCGTACTTGGCGAAGATCATCCGGCCAGCGGAGGTTTGAAGCACGCTAGTGACTTGAGTTAGCACTTGTTTACTGATGTGATCGCGGCCGTTCTCGACGACAATCATGGTGCCATCTTCCAGGTAGCCAACCCCTTGGTGGCTCTCTTCGCCGGGCTTGATAAGCAAGACATCAATCTTCTCACCTGGCAAGAAGATCGGTTTGAGCGCGTTGCTGATATCGTTAAGGTTAACTACATGCACGTTATGCAGCTTTGCGACCTTATTCAAGTTGTAGTCATTCGTGACCACACGGCCATCAAGGTGCTTGGCAAGTAGGACCAATTTTTGGTCGACCGGCTGATTTTCGAACTCAGGTATTTCAAGCTCCGAGATCGTTAGGTCGACTCGTTTGTCGCTTCGAAGACGGTTGAGAATGTCTAGACCACGACGCCCTCGGTCTCGACGAAGTTTATCGCTTGAATCAGCAATCGCTTGAAGTTCGCTGATGACGAATTGTGGCATCACAAGCTGGTTTTCTAACGCTTGAGTTTCCATCAGGTCGGCGATTCGTCCATCAATGACAACGCTAGTGTCAAGAATCAATGGATGCAGGCCCTTGGTCTCTTTGGAGAATTCGACATAAGGGATGATGAACCGAAAGTCATCCTTAGTTTGCAGCAGCACGCTGATACAAACGTAGCAGAGGATCACACCAAGGAACATGGGAAGGTAGGTCCCGACGATGGTACCTTCTTGGGTAGGCAGAATCGGAGTCAGCGCAAGCTTGACCACATAGGTGAGGAAGAGCCCGATTGTTAGCCCAAAATAGACAGAGGTAATGACATCCAAACGTTTTCGTTTTACAAACCAGTCAATCGCGACCACGATTAGTGAAACAAAAATGATAATGCCAAGCGCAATTGGCGGTGAATTTGGATCAGTTGGAAACTCTTTCGACGTGATTAGCTGCACTCCAATGCCAGCAGCCACTGTCAAGAAGACCAAGCGGAGGATGAGTAAGGCCATAATGAGTCAGGAATGAATAGGAATGAAACAAGATAAATAAACCATATGAATAACAGCGTGAGCACTACCCGAAATAAAAGGGGATAGTGCGAATAGATACACATAATTCTATCCGACCTTGAATCAAGAAGACAAACGAAACACTATCTCGGAGGAGCTTCGTGTTCAAATGAGCGATTCTCAGAGCCTGATAACCCAATTTACCCGAACGATCGTACCGCTCTTCTTGCTTTAAATAAGCAATTCTATCCGGCGCTTAGTACTGCGTCGTCGGTTAGGCTGGCCAGAAAATCGCAGATTTGGCGTTCAGAAGGCTCGTTCTGGCAAGCTTTTGAAAAGTCATCGGGGATCAAATCAGGGTTATCCAAATTGCGATGAAACAACGTTTGCAGAGCCTCGGTTGCGATGCTTCTCAATTCTAATACTGACGGATGACGGTAAACTTGACGAAAGAGAAAGCTTTCCAATTCGTATTTCTGTTCTGAGAGTTCATTTGAATGAACCGCCAAGGTGGGAGACCTACGGATGGTCTCCGTCGACTCAATTCCTTGTTCAAGCAGCCGAGCGCTGGTTTGATCTAAAAGATCGCTAACCTGCCGATCGATTAATTCATGAATCGTTGCCAGGCGTAGGTCTTTGTCACTAATTGCAGCATGACGACTCTTCACGCGAGTGACCGATTCACGCCATAGTGCAAGTTCGTTTAGCTCAGCTAAACTAATAAGACCAACTTCCAATGCATCATCGGCATCGTGTGCGTCATAGGCAATGCTGTCCGCGGCATCCACAACTTGCGTTTCAAGCAGTCGGCCATCGACTTCATGATTCACTTGAAGCGTGGCACCTTCGCGGGGTGCTTTCTCACCGCGGGTTTGTTGGCCTTCAAGGACTTCGAAAGTGAGATTCAGACCTGATCGATCAGCGTATCGATGTTCCAGCTTTTCAAAAATCCTGACCGCTTGTCGATTGTGATTGAATCCACCATGATCTTTGAGTAAATCATCAAGCACTTTTTCGCCGGCATGACCGAAGGGGGGATGCCCAACATCGTGCCCTAGCGAAAGTGCTTCGATCAGGTCTTCATTTAATCGGAGGGTTCTGCCAATCGTTCTAGCTATCGAGGTAACTTCCAGCGTATGTGTCAGTCGGGTTCGATGATAATCGCCAGCTCCAAGAGGATGCACAATGTCAGTCTTCTGTGGCAACCGAGTGAAAACTTGAGTTTTGCGGCTTAAGCGACGGAAGGCGGAGCTGTGCGTAATGCGATCACGATCTCGCTGATAAGGCGAACGGTAGGGGTGCGACTTCTCCGCTTCTTTGCGGCCTGCCGAGTCAATTGAATGCATCGCAAAAGGTGCCAGCAAGGCATTTTCACGTTGTTCAATCAGCGTAGTAGGCATTTTGAGCGACCGTGAGTGTAGGTAGGAAGTGCACTGGTGGTGAGCTGACACAAACATTGTCGGCTATCTAGGGACGATTTGTTTGCTCATCCCGCAATAACTTCCAAGCCGCTTCAAGTGCCTGCGGAATGACCCTTGTGCCGCTGGTAGTCGGCATGAAATTGAGATCGCCAGGCCAACGTGGCACGATGTGCCAGTGGAGATGACCCGGCACGCCAGCCCCCGCCACTTTGCCCAAGTTTAACCCGATATTAAAACCTTGAGCGCTGACGCGATCTTCCAGCCGGCCAGTCATGGTCGTAATAACCTGTAGAAGCTCGAGATGCTCGTTATCAGTCAAATCAGATAGGGTAGCAACGTGCCTGCGCGGGCTCACCAGAAGGTGGGCGTTGCTGTACGGATATCGATTTAGCACTGTAACGGTATGTTCTGTTTGCGAGATACGAAGCAACAAAGCATCGACATCGGGATTAGAATCAACCGCTGCAGCGCGGCAAAGAAAGCAATCCTTGTCCGCACCAGGAAACCATTCGTCCGGTTCAGGAATGGGCTCTTTATCTTCGGTCCCTTTGATGTAGCCCAATCGCCAGGGAGCCCAGAGGCGTTGTTGGTCCATCAATCCGATTTCTTCTTAAGCGACTTGAGCATGTCAATAAAAGCATCACGCGCGGGGGAAACAGTCGTGTCGGGTCCGACGAGCTTGAAGAAGTAATTTCCTGCAACGCCAGTCTCAACAATAGCACCCACAAGACGGTAATCTTCACGAGGCGTTTTAGGACCGAAAGGGCCACGAAGGGCTTCCATGTAAGTGCCTGCGATTTCGACCGTGGTGACCGTCATGCCGTTAATCTCTTGCTTCTCAACTTTTGCAGCAGAGCGGTCAGCTCCAGCTTCCGTATCTTTAAACTGGCCAATCCAGCGCGAGGTATTTGCCTGGATGGTCCCCCCCGCTTGCATGATGGTCATGCGGGCGGGACTTGCTTTGATATCCTTGGGGGGATCGACGGCAAGTTCATGCTCAAGCAGACGATTGGCAGGTTTCACGACTCGCCATGTTGCAGGTGCATCACAACTTAGTTTCGATTCAGCTAACTGTAGTGTCTCGGCTGTTGCAAAACTTGATGCAAGTATTAAAGACACAGTCGCGATTGAGAGGCATCGTGATCGAAGCATTTTTTTCGTCATGGGAGAGAGGTCGTTATTCACCACGTGTCATGAACACTAACAATACGATTAATACTACGGTAACAACGCCGAGGATGCCAATGACGATCTTTTGTCTTTGGGCTTTTCGTTTCTTTCGTTGCGTGTATTTTTCTTTCGGCGTAGCTACGACTGATTGATTTGGTTTTGGCTTTGATGTCTTGGGAACGGAATCGGCTGGTATGGGAGGTGGTGTGTCAGAACTCCCGGTAGGTGGCAACGGAGCAGGTAATTCCGATTCAACCTCAGCTGCTAAACGCCATTCTGGCCAACCTGTCCGCCACACGAGCCAGTCATGAGGAACCCGGCCTTGAGTAATCCACTGGGCAAACAGGGTGGGAACCGTGGGTCCATATTGATCACCCGTTGGGCTTGCCAATCGCCACTCAATAGCCTCCTCAGCACGAGGGACGGCTGCCCCTGGATGAGTCTCGGGTTGATCAGAAGAACTGGATTCCGACATGGTTCCTATTGGTGGTTATTAAGCAACACGGCTTGACGCATATTCGATGGCGAGTTGCTGAAAGAGATTTTGATCAGCTTCTTAGATCAGAAATCGTCTACTACAACGCGGGTGACTAGCTATTTTGCAGGCCGAATTCTTCCATTTTGTATGAGTTCTTATTCTGTGCGCATATGCAGTGCAAAGCCTCATTACCAATCTCAACCGATTCAATGAACTGGCTTAAACGAGCACATTATAGGGCGTTAGTCCTAAGAAACGGCAAGCGCAACAAGACAATTATACCCTTTCTTAGCGCATCGAGTCATAAGCTGGTGGAGGCTATCCTGGCCGAATAATCGGACTTTGGCACCACGGTTGTGACACATAATCGGGATTTTCTGGCCCCTGGTTGCCTAATCAGAGCTCTTTTGCCCGAGAATGGTAGTTAAATTCTCCAGACTTTCCTAAACTTATAGGTAACACTTGGTTCAGAATCGAGGGATTCGCCTGGCCATGTTTCAGCCTTTCCAGATCTCTGGTAACAGCTTTGGATGGGTTGCTTTTAAGATCTTATGCTTCGAAGACATTCGAAGCATAGATCCAGAGAAGAGTGGTGTTGTGTTATGCCTTTCAATTTATCATGTAACCGCTGAATTCGTACCCAACTATGAATCCCTCTGAAGAACCAATCGTAGAAGCACCTCACGCTGAGGAAGAAGGCCCCATCGAAATTGCGATGGTTGGTGACTTAACTGACAGCGAAGCGGAACTTACTGACCGACTGTTGGGAGTTCCCACTGGCCAGGAATGCACCATCTATTTTGATTCCCCCGGTGGCAGCCCTTATTGTGCCATGTCATTGATGTCGCTTATGAAGCTTCGTCGGATTCGTGCAACGGGAATCGTTACCGGTGAATGTTCTTCAGCTACGCTTTGGCCATTTGCCGCTTGCGAGCGTCGTATCGTAACCCCATACAGTGTTTTACTCTTCCATCCGATGCGTTGGCAAAGTGAAGAGAATGTAGGCTTAGCAGAAGCGGCTGAGTGGGCACGGCATTTTGGGCAACTTGAAAGCGATATGGATGACTTGCTAGCACGCATGTTTGGTGTCGAATCAGACCTGATGAGAAACTGGATCAACCCGGGACGTTACATCGGTGGACGTGAATTAGCCGAAGCTGGCATTGCCGAGATGGTTGAATTCGATGACTTGCCATCCTTACTTGATTCGGGTGAAGTCGATTCATCCGAAGATCAAACAGCTGCTCGTCAAAAGGCGAAGCGTCCTGCTGCTCGACGTGCTAACTAAATCTGGCTAACTAAAGTAGCCTTCTCAACGGGTTCTCGTCTAAACTACTGACATTAGTCCGATCACGGTACTATTGATCCGTAACCGCCAGCAGGAGGCTTGGCATGATGAGGATGTCTGCAGGGCAATATTCTCTTCTGACTTTTATTCTGATGGCAATCGTTGTCGTCGGTTGTGCAAAGCGTGAGTCTCTTGCTGAGAAAATGAAGCGATATGCGCAGCTTCAAGGCGCTCTCGAATCGGAGTCTGGTGAACTCTCGCGGATGGTCGCCAGTATTCAGACTCAGCGACTGGACCCCACACATTTGGATCGTCCCGCAATCCAAAAGCTTGAGAATGCCTATCCGCTATTGAATTCTGCATTAGCAGGAGAATCGAGATTTGAGCTTTATCAACGTGCTGAATGGTTATTCGACTCGGAGCAATTTCTCTACGATCCAGAAGTCTGGTCCGAAACGGCTGAGTTGCTAAGCAAGTATCCTGAGCAGGTTGGCAAAATAGTTGAAGCTTCGGATTATGATTCGTGCTACTTCCCTGTGCTGCACGAAGTTGGACATTTCGACTCAAAAGATTATCTGGACAATGTCCGCATCGCAGTGAGGATTCTTTTGGTCCGAGCCTATGATCATGCTCACGCAGGAGAAAGCAGCGAAGCAACTAAGAACCTGTGTCGTGCCTTGAGTTGGGCACACTGGTTGAGCCGAGTACGCAAGGTTGAATCTCGTGTTTTAGGCAGTAGGCATCGGGCACATGTTCTTTATGTCACGAGTGAACTTCTCAAGAAAAGTTTGTTGACCGCTTCAGACGCGGAATATCTCTACAACCGACTGCGTGATTTTTTGGTCGATTGGCCATCCGATCGGCGAATGCTTATCGGTGATAGATCTGCCGCTTTACACAGCTATGAAGCGATCCGATCAGGCGAAGCCAACCGACTGCTCACTAACGAAGAAAAAGAGCAATTCGAGCGTTTAGGAAGACTAGACGAATTCTTAGACCCTGACACCAAATTGCTTGATCAAGATGAATTGAATTATTTCCGGGCGATGGAGCTTCACATCCAAGCAACCGAAGGTCCCTACTACACCCGGCGTGAGGCATATAAACAAGCAGTTTCGACCGCTATGAACGATCCCAATCTCTACGCCCATCGGGTCTTCCTCATCGACCTTGCCGAGGCAGAAGCAACCTGTGCGCGTGATCGAACACGCATTGAGGCATGGTGTTTAGCATTGGCAGAGTCAGTCGACTTGAATCGTCCCAACTTCCAGTTTGCTCCCATTAACGGTGAGCCTTATGAAGTGACTGGCAACGCGGTATCCGTTGAAGTCAAAATCGGCGATCCCGAAATTCCTTCGGTGACCGTTCCACGCTTCTAGGTCGTTAGCGGAAGCGGCTCGCTGCAGAAATCTTCGATGACGCTCTTAGCGACAGATTCATCAGAATTCTCAGGCAAAAGAATGGCCACGAATCGAGCTCGGCGAATCACCCCTTTTTCTAAAAAGGGTAAATCAACTTTCAGGTTGCCCGTTTCCGAATAGACGCAATTTGTCATATCCGAGGGATGGGGCAACTCGCGGATCGTGGCATTATCAAGCTTACGGATCAGTTCTTGTCGGGTTTCGGAAAACTCAATCTTTCCGGGCCAGGAGGTTGCAAGAATCAATTCGGGGTCGCTATCAAGCAGGTCTGTCAACCAGGATATCGTAAGTCGAATGATCGCACCCGATCCATCGGCCGTCGGTTGAACATTCCAGTAGCAGTAGAGATCAAAGGGATAGGTGTCACTTGCTTCATAGTGAGCGACCAGATCGTGGCCTCGAAGATAAGCCTCTTTCAAATGCACTGGCTGGCCGGTTGGGAACTCGAAACCCCATAGCGAACCATCAATTTTATCGCCATTGAATTCAATGTTGATAAGACCGACGTTGGGTGCGCTGGCATCAAACTTCCCAACAAGTTTGCCACAGCAGAGTGTTGCCTCATGGCCAGCGAGATTCCAAACTTCGCTAACTTGGGTCTCTGTTTGCTTAGACATTGGTTTCCTAAATTGTCACAAAGCTTTGAGGATGAATGAGCCCGTCATTCTATCGTTATTGAAGAGATGTTCGAGGCCGTAGGACTCGCTTTGGAAGAGCGCATAAAAAAACCCCGTCGAACACCCAAGGGCGAATCGACGGGGCCGGAACAGAGAAGAGGCCGAGCTTCGTTTCGGGGATAATAATTATTAGGCAATCGCCAACCACCAAACGGTGGCAATAATTTGGAAGCTCCGTTTCTTCCTCTTCCAACACCTATGCTAACAAAATCGGCGTTCATGTCCAGTGAATTCCAGGCTTCGTCCCCAATATCTTTTCTTCCTTGAAAGTGGTAACACATACAGGCTGGGGAGATTATCCTGCCATTGGCAGCTTCCAAACCCTTGATTTTAAGTGCTTTTCGTGTCTGTTATCACCTGACTGGGCAAGTAAGGGGATATCTGACCCGTTTAACGGTCTGTCGCAGAAAACGTTTTCTGGGGAACAGACAGCATAAATAGATTGGATCCGGGCGGAATTATGGCATTAGTTACCGAACTTCAGGCACTCGCAAATCAAGCAGCCAAACGTGGCGGTGCGACTTTGATGGAGTGGCGACAAAAGTTCGAGACCCACATTAAGGGTCCCGACGATCTGGTGACTGACGCTGACTTTGCTTCGCAGAAAGCCATCCGTGAAGCACTTCTATCAGCTAGACCAAAAGACCACTTCTTCGGCGAAGAGTCCGAAGTGAAGCAAGTGCCAAGTGATCCCGAGGTAGTCTGTTGGGTGGTTGATCCGCTGGATGGAACCATGAACTACGTGCATGGTTTTCCTTGCTATGCAACTTCTATTGCCGCAGTCATTGATGGCAAAGTTGTGGCCGGTGCTATTTACGATCCCTTGCGTGACGAGCTCTTCTCTGCGGCATGTGGCGAAGGTGCCACGTTGAATGATCGCCCATTGAAGGTGAGTAAGACGGCGGAGCTAGGCAACTCGCTTGTGGCGGTTAGTCTTCCACCTGCCGTCGATGCCAATTCGACAGACTTGGCTGACTTCATTGCGGTAGTCCAACGGTGCCGAGCAATCCGTCGTACTGGTTCAGCTGCTTTGAACTTGGCCTATGTTGCTGCTGGTTGGTTGGATGCCCACTGGGCTTTGCAGATCCATCCTTGGGACTCGGCAGCGGGAACTTTGATGATTGAAGAAGCGGGCGGAGTTGTCACCGACCGCCATGGTGGTCCCTTCGACGTTTGGCAGGGACACTATCTGACGACATCAACTAAGGAACTCTATAACGAACTGGCTCCCTACCTAAACGTACCCAAGCGGTAGAGAGCCAGTCGATTCATCTTTAAGCTAGGCTGATATCTCAGCGAAGGCTATCGTTGGCAAAGTTGCTTGCCACGGGCGATTCGGCAATGCGTCCTACCTCATCTTGAGTCCGACGCTGACCGACCGAGTGCCAAGCGCTAACGTCTTTCAGCTCTGGCATGACTTCCAGGACTTGGTCCTCGAGCATTCGTGCCATGCGTTGAACATTGGCCGATTCGGTAGTTTCAAGCAATGCTTTGACGGTCTTCATAATGCGTAACCACTTTGCCCGTGCAAGTACAGGTGTTGAAAGCGGTGCGTTTTCGTCAACGAGCAAGTCAATCATTGGGACTTCCAACGCTTGTTGCCATCGAACCAAATCTTCCATCGTTAGATTCGAGTCGGGCTTCTCTTCCCTACGAACCTGTTCCATCGGAATCCCCATCCTGCGCGATGCGCTTCGAACTGAGATACCCTGAAGCTTTCGAACTTCCGCAATGCGATGGAGAGGTCGATTCTCATCCGCAGACTGCTCTGTCTGCTTGCTTGAAGCGACAGGCTCTTCAGACGGGTTCTGGGAAGACAGCTCGGTGCGATCAAAGCGTTTGATCAGTGAATCACTTGGAATCAAAGAGAAATCAGGACCTAGGGTGAAATCGTCTGCCATGCTCATAAGAGACCTCCTAACCGTGCCTTAGGTTGGCCAAGAGAACTGTTGGGCAATGTCTTGAAAAGGACGATCCAGTTTGCCCCTGGCCGTATTGGGAACGCAAAAGTTAGTGGAGGATTCGTTGGGCGTTGATTTTGCCCTCGTTGCCAACCACTCATTGCATCCTAGGAATCTACTCGGCAGGAAACAATAGTCGCAAAAGCTTACTATTTTTAGCGTTACGGCAATAAATCAGATGCCGCATCATAATGAGACAAATTACCCAACTCGATGTGGCATGCTGCTACCACATTGTTCAGAAACGATCCACTGTTGTGCATCAAAAAGTAACGAAAAATCTTTTTTCAACATTCTCAAAAAAAGCGGAAAAAACAGCCGAAATCACTCACCGCGAGCGAAATCGGAGATCGCACCGAACAGATTGGGACGCGGCAAGGGGGGAATTGCACCTACTCCTTTTCGACCAGTTGGCTTTTGTGTGTTGGCTTGGTCGGTTCTCTCCGCGGTTGGGTTGCTTGATTCAACCGGAGTCGTCTGTTGTTCAACGTTAAAGCGTTGAAAGCCAAGCAGACGACGATGAGCATCTGCCATCATTGGCTGTGTCACAGCAGGACGACGAAGATCGGCAAACGAAACGTTTGTAGAATTTTGACTACGGACTAATCCAAGCATCTGCTGTTGAGTCCAAATACGACGCAGTTGCTCAGGATTAACTCGCGATTGGCCATCGTGAACGATAACTACATCCGAGGTGACGCGAGCTTTAATTTGCTCAAGCGCCGCAGCTAAGCCACCTTGGCTAGAACGACGAAGTACGCGAATCTGAGGGAACTCGATTGCAAGCTCTTTTGCGACATCAAACGTATCGTCGGTGGAAGCATCATCGACCAATAGCAACTCGACCATGCTCGTGAGTTCTGCAGCCGCTTCGAGCGTGCGAATCACATCTTTGCGAAGAGTTCGTTCTGCGTTTTGCAGAGGCAATACAATGGTGAGTGATTGGTCCAAAGTGGTATGCTCCTAGTCAATCGCTTCAGAACTTTGGCCGGTGAGCCTTGTTAGCTTCGATTAACTTCGTTTGGGGGGAGGGAGGCAGTACGTGTTCGTTATTACTTTTCGTCCGAATGGGTGTCTATTCTCAGCTTGGCTGAAAAATCACCACTTAATAGGGACTTGCAGCTGGAATGCCTCGTAACGATGTTGCCGATTAGTACGATTAATGTCACCAATCGTTATTCTAAGCAGGTTTTGGCTACCAATAATTGGTTCATGGGAGTACGCTAACAATCTTCTCAGCCGAGAATGTCTGGCTAGAATACGAGGCATGCGCGATTAGCCGCAATGATCTAAAATGACGAAAGACCCCTCACAAAGACCTGACTTTAAAACGCCAGAGACGTTGATTCCTGCGATTGCGCAAGAGGTGCGGACTGGTGAAATCCTCATGATGGCCTACATGAATGAAGAGGCCTATGACGAAACCCTCAAGCGTGGCCAAGCGGTTTATTACAGCCGCAGCCGTGGCCGGCTTTGGCATAAAGGGGAAGAGAGTGGGCACGTACAGCTAATCAAGCAAATCTGCTTGGATTGCGACCGCGATACGATTCTCCTGAAGGTTGAGCAACAAGGCCCTGGAGCTTGTCACGAAGGGTACCCTACTTGCTTTTTCCGTGAAGTCACCGAAGAGGGTGGGCTTCGCATTATTCAGGAGAAAGCTTACGACAGCGAAAAGACGTACGGCAAATCCTGAAATGACCACACCAGCTAAGAAACCGAAATTACTCAAGAACTAAGAAACATGTCCATCGAAGATCGAATCAAAGAGCTAGGTATTGAACTTCCCGAAGCACCAAAGGTATTGGGATTATATAGGCCAGCGTTGATTGAGAATGGCTACGTCTATACTTCAGGACATGGCCCTCTTCGCGAGGATGGTACGTTTGTTGTTGGCACGCTCGGCCAAGATTTAGAGGTTGAAGAAGGCTTTCAAGCAGCACGGTTTGCCGGCTTGGCAATGCTTGCGTCGGTTAAAGCTGCTGTGGGAGATCTTAATCGGATTGAATCACTCATTAAAACCCTTGGCCTCGTTCAATCGACGCAAGAATTTAAGGCCCAGCCAGGTGTTATCAACGGGTTTAGCGAGTTGATGCGTGATCTTTTGGGTGATGATGCAGGAGTCGGCGCTCGAAGTGCCTTTGGCGTAATCTCTTTGCCTGCTGGTTGGGCAGTCGAAATCGAAGCTGTCTTCCGTCTGCGAGACTAAGTAACTTCAATGACTCTCGGCGAGATATCGTGAGTCACCGGTTCAACTGGTGTTGCAAAAGCTCCGTCGTGATGAAGTGTTTGATTGGTTCCAAGAGAATCGGCTTCGTTGGCTGATTTCTCCAGTATCGCATCAATCTCGCTTGTGTTGGTTCCTTTTTTGATCTCACTAATTGTGCAGGTCAATGTTCCGGTGATACTTTCATTTCCGTCTTTGTAGACTGTATTTTCGTAACACTGACGAAGCTGTTCAACACGATTGATCGCTTGATCTAATGAGTCACCACTCAAGAACATTACGCGACGCCCTTCGCAAGAGTATGACTGTGTTTCATCTAGAACGGTCGCTATTAATTCGCTTAAGTCATTCGTGATCGTGCTCATGACTTTTTCAGACGGTGTTGAAGTATTTAGCGGGTCAAGTTGTGCTTCTGCAAGAAATAGGCTGTTATTATCTGAGATACTATCGATAGCAGTCTCGATCGACTCGAGAAGTTCATTGGCGCTCGATTCAACACCTGATCCTGCCGATGACTCTGTTGTAGCAGAATGGATGGTACTATCAGCTTCACTACACGATAGAGCGACAGTCGAAGTCAGAGCGGTCGAGTGTTCAGCAACACTTCTTCTACCTTCATCATCAAGTGGATGATCAAGCAGCTTATCGATTTTATCGCTGATTTGTTGAGCCTCTTCTGCACCTTTTGCGACAGCATTACCTACTTTACCGGCTAATTGATCACCGTTCTCACTAAGCGAGTTGAGTTTAGAAACCGTACTTTGTGCATTCATAAGATAATCATGATTGACTTCTTGGACCATGTTTGCACAAGTTTCAAATTCTTCAGGATTGTCTTGGTGGTCCTTTAGTTGCTCACTTGCTTCCGAAAGCTTTACTTGTAACGAAGAGAGTCCCGCCAGTAGATCTTCTGCTGTTGGTGATTTTTTTCCCTTAAGCTGAGATTCTTCATCAGTTTCAATTTCAACTTTTGATTCGACTTCCGCCACCAATTGAGCTTCTGATTCATCTACCGCTATTGATTCATCTTGTGGTTCATCTTGTGAACTAGTTTCTTCTGGTTCTTGCTCATCAACAGGCGTGTTGAGCACTTCTGCAACTTCCGCAGGTACCTGAAGCTGCGGGATAGGTGCTGATTGAGTATCTGAGTCAGATGGAATAACTGTTGCAGGTTTAGTCAGGCTATCCTCGACGTCAAACACTTCTGGCTTTGGTTTCCTGCTTAGAAAGGGAATTTTCGTAAGGAATCCAGGGAGTTCTCCACCGCCTAGAACGTAACCAACCGCTAGGTTAAAGACCGCTACAAAGAATACGAACGCGAGCATAGGACATCCAACCCAAGCAACATTGTTTACAATCGTGGCAAACGGAATTCGCCATCATGCAAAAATCTAGCTTAGGGACTGCGATCCAACGCAGTGCTTATGTTGATCCTTGATTGCTAGTTTCGATTGAAAGTTCAAACGTGCCGGATATGACGACTGTTTCGGCTCCAATTGCGCTAAAAACGGATCCGCTACTTGACGCCCGGCTTGCTCATTTTGCGAAGCATAGCAACAAACTCGGGTGAACTGGAATCAAGTGTAAGTACCTCGGTCTGCCCATTCGGCGTCTTCGGACGGATCATAAGAACAACCTCCGAATCAGCCGCTTGGCGAACAACCTCCTGCATGGTGGATTGTTCAACAGGGGTTAACGAGGTGGAAGCTTCGGAAACCATTGCATTCTGTCCACGGATGACCGGTTCTGGCCAGCTGTTGTCAGCTGCTTCCACAGAGCGAGCTGGTGTGTCAGCGACAGGTTCCATTTGGCTGGCAAGCAGTTCGTTTGATGGTGTAGGATTGTTAGCAACAAGAGGCTTTTCTTGCTGAGGAGCCACTTCCATCGGAGCTCTCGGGCCTTGCTGATAAAGTGAGGTCAAACCAACTCGGTCAAGTTCGGCATGAATTTCGGCGATGCCTACATAGAGTCCTTCATCCAATTCTTCATCCGCGGCAAAGCAAATTCCAATTAGCTCCCCGGAGGAATTAAACAGACCACCACCACTTCGGCCTTGGACTGGCGCGCCGGTGGTTTCTATGTTAGGTGCCCCCAAGTAACGATTCAATGAAACAACTTGGCTGTTGCGAACCGTTGGATCGGCACCGAGATCGCAACCAACACTGCAAACGGTAGCACCCTTCACAACCGTTGAGGGTGAAGAGACAACACGAACTGGTTCGACAATTGTATCAGGTCGGAAGCTAACCAGCGCTACATCCGCTTCAAAATCATAGCTAACCAATCGGCCTGGGACCCGTTCTTTGATACTAACGCGTGAACCGCTTGAATCGAAAAGCTCTAAAGTGATACGGCCCTCGGTTTGCAGAAGATTCCCTTGAGCATCCTTAAACAGATGAGCGCAAGTTGCCAACAAGGCTTCTCCTTGACGGGCATCAACAATCGTGCCGGTTCCAAAAGCACGACCCGCGGGATCATCGACAACGATCCGAGCCGAAGATGCCAATAATTTATCGGCCATTCCGGACGATTTTACCGACATACTTTGTGGTTCAAACGAAGTGGGCTGTACGGTAGGCTTGGAAGAGTTTGCTTGTGCATAAGCCTGATCTACTAAGCTGCGAAGCCCATCGTAATTGGTTCCACCTACGATGCGGTCAACCTCTTTGCCGTCGACAACCGCAATGAAGGTTGGGTAGCTCGATACCCGCATGTGACTGGCAAGCGATACGTCACGTGATCCGTCGACCTTCTTAACTGCGACTCCTTCGGCTGCTAAACGATCGACCGTCGGCGCCATCGCATGACACGGGCCGCAAGTCGGTAGGTAGAAATCGAGCAGCTCGACTTGTTGGGAATTTGCTGAGACCGACAGCAGAGTCGCCGCGAGCGCTAGGCCAATGAGCGCCTGACTAATAAATGAGTAGATAGATCGTGATAGGACCATCGTCGTCCCTCCTTGGACAGCTGGTCTAAGAACAAAAAGCGAACCTCACAGACGCCAATTGCCTCCTGCAGTTAGCTTCTGTGAAAAGCAATTTGTTCCAGGTAAGTAAAAGTTACAAGGCCAAGCGGCCGGAGGTGCTATCATCGCTATCGAGACAAAAGCTAAGCTAATGCCTTGATTCGTAGGTCTCTCACGCTTCATGAAGTCGATCAGAGAGAACTCCGGACGGGCCTTTCCCGGTTGGTCCCTTCTAGGTGCATACCGCGTGCCGAAGTGGCTCGTCCTAGGGCCGATTCGAGGGTAGAATCAGCCGCATCAAGGATTGAATTCTTACAGGAATAGCTGCTTAGCATGTCTCAACGACGTATTTTAGTTACCTCCGCTCTGCCCTACGCCAATGGTCCGATCCATGTTGGCCACTTGGTGGAGTATTTACAGACCGATATCTGGGTTCGTTTTCAGAATCTACGCGGCCACAGGGCGCTTTACCTGTGTGCTGACGACACCCATGGCACTGCTATCATGATCCGTGCTCGTAAAGAGGGGCGGAGTGAAGAAGAAGTTATCGCCGAGGCCCAGAAAGACCACGAGCGTGACTTTGCCGACTTCCAGATCCGGTTCGACAACTACGGCAGTACAAATAGCCCTGAGAACCGAGAGCTATGTGGTGACATCTGGAGCAAGATTCGCGCAGCGGGCCTCGTCAAAGAGAAAGAGGTTGAGCAGCTTTTCGATCCTGAGGCGGGTACCTTCCTTGCAGACCGCTTTGTCCGTGGGACTTGCCCTAAGTGCGGAGCAACCGATCAGCCGGGAGATAATTGTAGCAAGTGCGGCACCACTTATTCGCCTGTCGATTTAGTCGATCCGAAGAGCACGCTCAGCGGAGCACAGCCCGAGTTGCGCAATGCTACGCACCTTTTTATTGAACTAGAGCAGCTGCATACGTTTTTGGACGAATGGACCCAATCGGGTGATCACCTTCAGCCTGAGATTGCCAACTATCTAAAAGGTCACTTCCTTGGTACCGCGGAGAAGCCGCTTGAATTAAGAGACTGGGACATTAGCCGACCAGCCCCTTACTTTGGATTTGAGATCCCCGACTCACCGGGTAACTTTTGGTATGTCTGGTTTGACGCGCCGATTGGTTACATCGCCTCAACTAAACAATGGTGTGATGCCAACGGCGAAGACATTGCCGACTGGTGGCAAAGCGACGAATGTGAAGTTCACCACTTCATTGGAAAAGATATTACCTATTTCCATACGCTCTTTTGGCCTGGCATGCTAAAGACTGCTGGCTACAGTCTGCCGGAGAAAGTTCACATCCACGGCTTCTTGACCGTTGATGGTGAGAAGATGTCCAAGAGTAAAGGGACGCTCGTCTCGGCCCGGACTTATTTGAACCATCTGGACCCAACTTACTTGCGTTACTACTACGCCTCGAAGCTTTCTAGTGCTGTCGATGATTTTGATTTGTCGCTCGAAGAGTTTGCTACAAAAGTGAATACCGACTTGGTAGGCAAAGTCGTCAACCTCGCGAGTCGAACTGCCAAGTTCGTACAGAAGACAGGCCTCTCGGCAGAGTATCCTGACGATGGTGGCCTGTTTGCCGAAGCAGCTGCTGCGGGTGAAGCCATTGCCGAGGCATACGAACGGACTGACTACAGCCAAGCAATGCGATTGATAATGGCGTTGGCCGACAAGGCGAATCCTTACGTCGAAAGCAACAAGCCATGGGAGCTGCGCAAAGATCCTGAGCAGGCAGGTCGTTTGCAAGATATTTGCACCGTGGCATTAAACTTGTTCCGTCAGATCGTTGTCTATCTGCAGCCAGTGTTGCCAAAGTTGGCAGAGCAAGTAGGCTACCTCTTTGGCGAAGAGATCAAACATTGGGATCAAAGCCAGCAACCTTTGGTTGGTACTTCGATCGCAAAATTCAAACATTTACTAAACCGAGTCGAACCTGAGAAAGTTCAAGCAATGATGGAAGAGAGCAAAACGGAAGCAGCCGAAGCTGCTGAAGAATCGACCACCGAGAATCCGCTGGCAGAGGTTTTAGCCAAATGGAACGATGGACCTGAACCGCTGGAAGCGGAGCCTTTGGCGGACGAATGTGTCTTTGACGATTTTACCAAGGTTGACCTTCGGATTGCTCGCGTTGTTGAAGCCAATCACGTCGAAGGGGCAGACAAACTACTTCAGCTGACGCTCAGCCTCGGAGGTGACGAGCAACGCAATGTTTTCGCGGGCATCAAGAAAGCCTATGAGCCAGATCAGCTTGTCGGTCGTCTTGTCATGTACGTAGCGAATCTGGCGCCACGCAAGATGAAATTCGGCGTCAGCACCGGCATGGTTGCCGCCAGCGGCCTGGGCGGGGAGGACGTGTTCCTTCTGTCGCCAGATGAAGGATCAAAACCGGGCCAGCGAGTTCACTAAAACGACCTCGATTTTCGTCTCGCGGTGTCACAACTTGAATTACGGCGAATTATACTCAACGTTTCCTGCCTTCGGTTTTGGCTTACGGAAACGTTGGGTTTTTTATGCGCTGTCGTTGTTTGATAATCGGTATTTCTCTCGGGATGGCATCTGTGCTGCCATGCTCAGCGCAGATTCTCGCTACCGAGAGCTGGGACGATACGCTTGGTGCCACGCGTTGGTCGTCACCTCGAATTAGCCAAGAAGACAATGCGCTGGCGTTCGATGGTGGTGTCAACTATGCCTTCGACTATGGGATCATGAGCATCCCCTCCGCCCCAAATAGTCCGACAGGTGATACGGTTGGTCTTTTTTTAGAATCCAACAAGACGGACCAAACAGTGAGTGACGAAGGCGAGTCGGTTGGTATAACACTCGATGGTTTTATCTTGCCCAGTGGTGATTTCCAAGTCCAAGTCGATCTCTATCTATATAACAATGGCCTTACCGGTTCAACAGAATACGCAACCCTTGGGGTATTCCATTCAGGATCAAACAATGTTCCACTTCGCTTCGGCAGCAATGCGGGCGATGGCCTAGCGTGGCAACTTGATTCCGACGGTGGTTCTTCGGTGGATCTTTTTCGTTATGAATCAGTCGGAAGTCTTGAGACGGACTTAGGAGGCTGGGAAGCAATTCCCAATGGCACAATCGCTTCCGTACCAACAGGCAATGCTGCCGACATTGGTATTCAAAACCAGTGGGTTGTCCTTACGATTTCGAGTCAAGAAGATCTCATCGAATTCGCTGTGAATGATTATGTTATTGATAGCTTCGATAACTCTTCTGGAAGCTTTGCAGCAGGAAGCATTTTGTTGGGGCATTCGGATCCGTTTAATAGTGTTAATCCAGACAACGAATTTGGTTTCTCCAACGGGGCAATTTTTGACAATTTGATTGTCACTGAAATTACCGATGGTTTAGAGGGCGACTACAACGGTGACTCATTAGTGAATGCTGCTGACTACACTTTGTGGCGAGATGCTTTAGGTCAAACGGTTACGCCTGGCACCGGACCTGATGGTAATGGCAATGGATTGATCGACCAAGCAGACTATGACTTATGGGCCATCAATTTCGGCAGCTCAGAACTTGGGTCTCTGACAATTGCAATACCAGAGCCGGCATCTAGTCTCCTTGGCTTTGGGTACTTGATTGTGTTTGCCCTCAGACGGCGTATTGTTTGAGTTCTTCTAGCGTTGCAAATTCAAGCGTAGAAATGTGGCATGCTTCAAGTTTCACTCGAGGCGCCATCCCCGCATCGAAGGCTTCTTTCCATCGTGGCGCGCAAAGGCACCAGAAATCCCCTTCAACTAATCCGGGGAAATCGTACGCCGGATTGGGTGTTGAAAGGTCGTTGCCACGTTCCTTACTGAAGGCAAGGAACTCCTCGGTCATCTCGGCGCAAACGGTATGAACCCCCATGTCTCCAGGGCCAGTACGGCAGTAGCTGTCGCGATAGAAGCCTGTCATCGGTTCATTGCAACAAGCAATCAGTGGCTTGCCTAGGACGTTCTTCGGTTGGTTGTTTGACATGCTGATTCGCTAGGGATCGGGGAAATTGGATACCCCATAATAGCAAAAAAGACAGGGCCTCACACGTGGAGACCCTGCCTGAGAGCTAACCAATCTCTGTTTCGAAACGTTTTTAGATGTCAGACGTTTCAAGCTGACGTTGGGCACTTTTCGGCGTCACCTGAGCTAGGTTGGTAACCCGACTATCTGCCTTGCATTTCACGCCGTTGACAACCGAACCAAGCATTCGAATGCCAACTGTCTTCAGAGCTTCTGAGGCACTATGGATGGAAGGAACCGAGGTGTAATCACGAAGAACTGATAGGATGGCTCCGTCACAGTGTTGACCAAACAGCAGGGCGTCTGGCAAACCGATAACAGGGGCACCATCAACGATGATGAAATCAAACTCAGAACGTAGCTTGTCGAAAATCGTCTCTACTTGGTCGGTTGCCAGAGCCTGAGTCGCATCGCTGTCGCAATAACCTGCGGTCATCACCCAGAGGCCTTCCGCCTCAGTAGGACGGATGACATCTTGGACTTCTGCTTCAGCACGAAGAACTTCGGAGACACCATCCTCAAGAGGAAGATTAAACAGTGTATGAAGGGCCGGATGTCGAAGGTCGCCATCTAGCAACAAGGTACGTCGACCAGCACGTGCCAAGCTAGCGGCTAATTGGCTAGCAACCGTGGTACGGCCGTCGCCTGTGTTAGGACTTGTGACCATTACGACTTGGCGTTTCTTCGCGGTGGACTCATGCATCAGAGCTGTCCGCACGGTATCAATCGACTCACTCAATTGAGCAACAATTGGGTGCTTGGGGTTCAGTTTCTTACGTCCTGATAGGCCAGGTAAAGTACCAATGACTCGGATGCCTAATCCTTCGTCTAGTTGGTCAGGCCCGTTCAAGCGACGGTTTAAGAATTCCATGTAACCAATACCGAAGCAGGTGAGGCCAAAGATGCTGAGGCCACCAAGGCTGGAAATTGCAATCCTAGCGAGTTGGTTTCTTCCATGGCTAGTTTCCGATTCTGCAGGTCGACTGCCATCGGTAACTCCAACGCCGATAATCCGGTCGGGAGCATTCAGTTCAACTTCCAAGCTTTGGATCTTGCTCGCAATGGCATTTTCTAATGCTGTAAGCTGTTCGATCTCGGAAAGTCGAATCATCAAGTCCGTATTATTCTCTGCTTTGAGAATCAACTCTTCTTGGATTTTAGCCAACCGTTCTTCCGTAGCTTGAATCTCGCGTCCCTTCATGGCTTGCATGATTTGGAAGCGTGTACTTTCAGCTTTTAGCATTGGATCCGGTTCGTTTTGATTTTGTCCCGCATAAGCTGCTTTCATCTCTTCACGAGTCAGCGAGATTTGTTGATTGAGGCGATCTCGTTGACTGATCAGACGACGCACCTGCGCTGAACTACCGCCTCGCACAGTGCTTTGAAGTTGGCGAATTTGCATATCAAGTACCATGACTTCATTTTGCATTTGAGCCATGTTTGGATCGCCTTGCAAAGCTTGATCAACGAGTTGGTCCTGGTAGGAAGGGTCATTCATTTGTTGCTGGAAGATTTGGAATTGCATCGCCGCTTCGGAAAGTTGATTCGTTAGACTCGTTTTCCTTCTAAGCAATTCCGATTGTTCGGTAAGCAAAAACTTGGTTTCAGGGTCAAATCCACCCGCGTACGCTTCACTGGTACCTGCATCCTTCGCAAGATTTTGATATTCACTCATCCGCGATCGGATGCGTTCTTTAAGATTGGTCCAAGCTCCACGTAGTGCTTCAAGCGGAATGCTCTTTTGATTCTTTTCTTGGGCAATTGCAATTTGGTGGTAGGAAGAACTAACAGCATCCACCACAGCTTTAAGGTGAGTTTCCGTGTAGGGACCAGAGAGTGAGATGGTTAAAATTTCACCTTCGCGTGGGAACGAGATCTTTAAATTGTCTTGAAGCCATTTCACTTGGTTATCTACGCCTTCGAACATTGGTAGATTTGAAATATCATCTCGACGAAGGGCATCTTGTAGAATATATGGGCTGCTGATTGAAGCAAGCTGTGTGTTCTTGAAGATCAGATAACCGTCCCTAGTTGAGTTGCTGTTATCATCAATAAGGTTTAGCTGAGTGCTTGAGACCTTATATTGTGCTTGTGCTGTGTTGGTTTCTGGGAAGACGAAGTACATAATCCCTGCAACTAGAGTCGCAAGAGCAAGGCTGGAGCTTAGGGCTAGTAGCCAGCGTCTACGCAATGAGTGATAAAACCAACTAGGGCTTAGACCACCCTTGGTTACCTCGTTAACTGGGTTGTGTACTCCACTCAGGCCAGCTGGAATGGTATTGATTGATGGCAGAGTGGCATTCGTGTCAGCAGCTACCAGAGCATGGTTGCTGTCCGGACTAGGGTGGCTGGAATCTTGGTTGTTCATTGGGTTAGCTCTCCGGATGGGTAGCTCCACTAAAGATGGAGCAAAAGTGTCACGAGTTTGGTTAAGAACTCAGACGAGATTGGTGGTTTGACTAGAGTGGGCATCCAGCAATCTAGCCATCCTGAGGTTAAGCAACGCGTGCGCCATGCGTTACTGAATATTCATTGAAACACCTATCTCCAGATGCTGCAAGGAATTAGAGCAATTCAGCCAAAATCCATAATGGCTCGGGGTGATGTGAGAAATCATCATACCTCTCATGCTTGTTCAGTAAACGCCACAGAGGGTTGACGTTTAACGAGGCATGAAAGTTCCGGTCATATTTGGTGAATCGATTAGAGAATCTTCGGGGACGCTCAACATCGAAAGGATTTTGTGCTCCAAATAAAGCAGTCCCATCGCCAACGGCATCATGGCAAAGCCAGCCCAATCGTGGATTAGCTTTCGAACGCTCTCATCTTCGGTCATAGGCAAAAGGATCGCTGTAGCAACGATTCGAGCGATATTAACGATCAGAGCGATAGGGATTGCGCTGAGCAGAATGATTACTTGGTCCCACCAAGGACGTTTGCTCAGAACCACGGTGGCTAATGCCATTGCGAGGAAAATAGTTACCATCCGGAGACCACTACAAGCAGCAGCTACTTCTAGGGGGAGGCCTTCAACCGTTAAGTTGTTCCCGTCTCGACTTGCTGGTATTCCAATGATGGTCAGTGTCATTTCACTCAGGATGGTTGCCAGCCTTTGAAGTTTCCCTAAGAGCATGTTCTCAATGGCACTCGGAAGGGGGAACATGAAGACTAAAAATCCTAAGCTTGCACCAGTCCAACGTACCAAGCGCCATCCCCCCACAAGGAGAAACACACCAAAAATTCCAATGACAAACGAAAGTCGGTTCAAAGGCTGAACGTTGTAGATCGATGAGAAGAAGGCACGCGAAGAGAGCGCAACGAAAATCAGTGCAACACCTATCCACTGTTCAAGGGCGGCAGATCTTTCGAAAGGTTGGCCAACCATGATATAAGCCAAGGCAGCAAAGCAAGCTATAATTAGCCCACTATACTGAATCATTGGCATTTCCATACCTAAGCCGGCCACTAACATCGACGTTCCCACACCAATGACGGGCATCAGTTTGCCGCAGGGCATTAGTCCGAGGAAGGACTCTTGTGACTGTCCACGCGGAGGCTCTTGCGCTTCTGGATTGGGACGCAAAGACCACATCAGATAGAGTGCTATCATGGGGATAATCCAGCCATGGGAATAAGCTGGCAATGCCCAGGCGCCCGAGGTGATCTCGAACATATTCAGATAGCTATAGACATACAGTGCTGTCAGTCCAAGTAGTGCCAGGTAGGAATTCTTCTGGAAGGAATCTTCCCAGGAGAAAACAGCAGCTTCCTGTTCTTCAGCGACGCTTGTACGAGGATGAAGGAATGTGTTGGCCATAGGATTGTCAGCTATTCTGTCAAAGCTCGATTATCGAATCGAAGTGGTTTTGTAATTTTAGTTTGCTTGCATTCAGTGCCTGCACTTGGCACATCCCTACAAGACGCTAAGTGTAGCCCAATGGTTTCAATCAAACCATGGTACAACCCTCAAGAATCGGTTGGCTGAGGCTCAGAAGCAACCAAGATATCTTGTCCAAGCATCAGCCGGCTGACCCAGTTTTCCAGTTGCGGGTTGTCACGATTTCGCCGGTCGTTCCGAATAGGTGGTTTTTGCGGGCTAGGCCAAAGTTCGGGGCAGGCAGTGCCGATAGTAACGATTGTACCGCCGGAATGGATTCGGTGGGGAGACTACCTAAATTAGGGTACAGGGTGCTAGCAATAGCCCCACTGCGAGGCAAGAAGCCGATGAAACACGATTCACTACTCGTTGCCATGGCCTGTAACTGGGGTCGAAGCCTTAGGTTGGTACTTTGTGCTGCAGTACTTGTGCAAGGGATTGGCTGCACCGCCTTTTTCGCGCCTCGGGAACCGATTCCAACAGCTCCACCTGAGCCACTTGCAAGTTCGCCGGTACCACGCGAGTTAGACATGATGTCATTGCCTCGATACATCATCGAACCGCCAGACATCCTGCTTATTAACGCAATTAAAGTGGTTCCCAAACCGCCTCATACGATTGAGCCGTTCGATGGTCTATTGATTCGTGCCGCGGGAGCCCTCGCTGACCAACCAATTAGCGACGCTTTCTCTGTCGACCCCGAAGGGATGGTCGATCTAGGTCCTTCTTATGGCAAGGTGAAGGTCGCTGGTCAGACAATCGATGGAGCCAAGGACGCCATTCGAAAGAAACTAGCCGAGCTACTTGCCGAACCCGAAGTAAGTGTTTCGCTAGCATTTTCATCAGGTGCCCAACAAATCGCTGGTGAGCACTTGGTAGGCCTCGATGGTCGAGTCAACTTGGGAACTTATGGATCAGTGCGTGTTACTGGTCTGACAATTGAGCAGGCGAAAACCGCCATTGAGAAGCAACTGTCAAACTACCTCGAAGATCCTGAAGTGATTGTCGATGTATTTGCCTATAACAGCAAGAAATATTACATCATCACTCAAGGTGGCGGTTTTGGTGACAACGTTGTCACCCTACCGATTACGGGAAATGAAACGGTTCTAGATGCTATTGCAGCGATTGGTGGTATCAGCCAAGTTTCTTCAACAAACATCTGGATTGCTCGCCCCGCCCCGAATGGACAGGGTTGTGAACAAATTCTGAAAGTCAATTGGGAAGACATTAGCCGCGGCGCTTCAACGGCGACTAACTATCAGCTCATGCCGCGGGACAGACTGTTTATCCAAGAGGATGCATTGGTCAAGTTCGATGCCATTGTCTCGAAGGCAACCCGACCTTTTGAACGAATCTTCGGCTTCGTCTCACTTGGCACGGCAGCCATCAACCGGATCGAGCGATTTGGTCTAGGCTCGCTCTAAGGTGTTATCACCTGAAGCAGACCGCTACTACATTTGGAAAAATCTAAATACCAACACCTAGAGTGCGAATTCAAATCAGAATTGATCTCGGCTTGTTTGCAGGCTAACGAGAAGTTCTTGGGGGACTACGAAGATGAATAAACTCTCCGTCATGCTGTCGATGATAACGTTGCTTGGCATGGCCACTCCAGAAGTGAACGCTTCGAGTGTGGGTGGTGGGATTTACGTTCCGGTTCAGCAATACCAACCTGCTTCGGCATGCCCAACAGGCCAGTGTCGACACGGCAATACCTGTGGACATTGTTCACTCCAAGGCTTCGCCTGTGTTGACGGGGCTACTCCGCCACCGTGTGCTGCTAGTGGTACGTGTCGGCCTAAGGCAGATACCTATGGTTACTACGAGCAAAAGTGGAGAACTTGGCCAGGTGAAGAGGGTGATTCAGATCCACAACCAACCTTGGCAGACGAAGAGGTCATCGATCCACCAGCTCCTGAGAAGGAGGATTTACAAGCTCCTCCAGCCATTGAGGAATCCGTAGAAGCTGCGATCGAAGCGTCACGACCTGATGTCGAGCCACTTGATATTCAGTTGCCACCTCTACAAAGGCCAGAGCAGGACCAAGGACAACCTGCTCCCGCAGAACGACCAGCACCTGGTAATCGACCTATTGGACGGCCTGGACCTATTGATCCTCCACGTCCTGGACGTGAAGCACCGCCCGTTTTGCCATTTGGATGGAAGGCACCTGCCTCAGACAACGATTGGCAAGCAAAGCGATCAGCAGATGAAATTGTTACTTGGGTTGAGGAGAGCCAGGCTTCGATTCCAGCTAAGACGGCCAGTTCAACTGTCGTCAATGCAAGCCTAGTCGAACCAGCAACCAAGAGTTCAAAGAAGAGCCTGGATGGCCCACCAGTCATGCCCGCTGGGTTGTTCAGCTCAGCTCCCAGCAAACCGCAGATTCGCCGTCTTCCATCAGCAAATGGCTATCAAGTTGACAGCAGCGTGGTGCCAACCTCTGCCACCCAAGGCCGATAGAACCTTGGGTAAATAGGAAAACAGCGAAACTTTTTCAACACTAAGCACATCTTTCCTATTGAGAGATGTGCTTTTTTGCTGTTTGACATTCTTGCAATGTATAGATTGCTTGACGATCAAGAGCAGTAATCCTAGGGTTAATAGAGTATATATGCCTCGTTCGAGACGCTCTGTAGTCACATCGTACCGCCACCTTCCAAGAAACTAGAGTATGCTTCGTATAATTCCATTTGCTGTTGCCCTGTTGGGAATCGTTTCGCTGACCATTGTCGAGGGGATAAATACGGACCGTTGGATCGATGACTCAAGAAACAGAGCCTACTGTGGCAGCTTGATTCACGAAATTCCTCTTGAATTTGGTGATTGGGTAGGGAAATCTCGTGAGGTTGATGAGGAAGTTCAGAAGGTAGCTGGTGCGAAAAGTTACCTGTCATGTAACTTTACCAACAAGCAAACAGGTAAGAACATTGGTGTTTGGCTTGTCATGGGACACGCCAAGGACACGTCATTGCATGAGCCATCAATCTGCTATCCAGCCTCAGGATTTACTACCTGTCAGCGCCGAGAGCATTACGAACATACTTTTGAATCAGGCGAAACCAACTCCTTCCGTACTTCGATGTTCAGCAAGGATGAAGGCGCCGGCGAATTTGGAGAACGAGTCTTTTGGACATGGTATCTACCCAACAAAGACGAGCCAAACTCGATTGTTGAGTGGGGCGTTCCTAAGAGCAATCCGCGATGGTACTACGGAAACGAACGGATTCTTTACAAGCTCTATTTCACTAACCGAACGGATGACTTGGAAGAAGAAGCTAAGGACAGCGTTTGCATGGAATTTGCTGAAGAGTTCTTTAGCATTGTGAATCCACTCTTCGCCAAAGCTGAACAACAGGTCCCCGAAGATTTTGTTATTCCGGAAAGCAAACCAGAGGAAGAGAAGAAGTCGCTCATTCCTGAGGTTGAAGAGCAACAGCACTAAGTTGCCAGATTAAATTCAAACAAACAAAAAAGGGAGCAGGCAAATGGCCTGCTCCCTTTTATGTTTAGTAAGAAATGAAATCGACGCTTATAGATCTGACATTGTTGGTTGAGGCAGATTACGGTCCGATGCATCAGCGTCTGAAGATGATGTTCCAATGTTTTCGTCAAAGTACTTCGACTTTCTTGTATTTGGTGGTCATCATCTGAGCAGTAAATACGCAATGTCGATACATTGTCACTAACATACTGAACATGACCATCGCAGAAAGGCCATGTTAACACCTCCCGGATGTTCACTAGATGGATAAGCATTCTGCTTCTTGACATGCCGGGTAAGTCTATCTGCAGTTGAGGCTCCAATCTCGAACCATTTACTTGTTGTATCGCAACACTGACCGAAGTATGCTCGCGGTCGTTGTGCCAGACAAAACCAAAGTGGTGCTTAGCGTCATCTACACTGTCAGTACCATCAGCCACTACATCAAATTCATCGGCAGTGTAAGTATAGGTAGTAGCGCGTGTAGGTTTTCAGATAGCATCATCGTCTTACTGGTGCCATCTCCACTCTGTATATAGTCGATTGATGACTTTACTTTACTATTTTCGCGTCCATCTGCTTAGCAGTGCCTGAGAATGTATAGTAAGATTTTTGATTGTGATCAAAGAATATTCCGTTGGCACCATACTCTTTGTTGGTCGCGATTGCACCAGATGGGCCTGTTGAACCACGAGAATCGTCACCAAATGCTTGGCCAGCATTTGCAACATAGCTCAGAGTTGGACTTCCTACCGTTTCATTAGGATCACTTGGGCAAATGAGCGATTCGATTGTTGGGAGTGTAATCTTCTTCGATTGTCATTGCCACTATCTATAGCTGCACTTGTACTATTTGGCCATCTTGTTGTCCAGCGATCCCAGAGCGCTCCATTTTCAATATATGGGAAAGCCATTACTACCCAGCTCACGCGACGTCCAACAGTGTAGGAACCATTCGTCCCTTTAGTGCTTCCCTTGTTTGGAATCTCATTTACAAGTCCTGGGAACTCTTGTTGAGAAGAATCGTAGTTAATCAAGGCAAGCGAAAGCTGCTTAAGATTGTTTCGGCAAGTGTTCGACCGAGCTGCTTCACGTGCTGCCTGAACTGCTGGCAACAGCAAAGCGACCAGCGTCCCGATGATGGCAATCACGACCAGCAGTTCAACAAGGGTGAATGCAAGTCGGTTGCGGTTAATGGTTGATGTTGCGAATGGCCTCATCTCTGTTTTCTCCTGGTACCTGGACGTGCTTTGGTAAGTTGCATGGCTTGCTGTTCCTATAACTTCGACAAGCAACTCAGCTCAGCACATTTCTCCGGAATTCAATTGATCGGGAATCGGTTGTTTCGATAAGTAATATGTTAGAGTCCCTCAGTTCTGCTTCGTGAAAAGCGCATCAAGCTATTGCAGTATCTGCTTGAAAAGAGAAGCCTCCTCCAGTAATCCTTTATTCTGACGCGTTTTGGCCAAACTGTCCATTTAAGTAGGGCTAAAACTTGCTGATCCAGCCATATTTTATCGCTACGATTGGAAGGAAGATTTGGACCTAAAGGCAATGGGTGGTTGACCTTAGGCTATTGGTGGGTATCCTAGTGAGTTCCTCTCGCTTTTTACCCAAAGGCTTTGCCTGAGGGACAATAGCAGGCCAAAACAGGATTTGACCTCTTTTGGCCAAACAATTATTAGTTGGGCTCGTGGCGGAATGGCAGACGCGCATGCTTGAGGGGCATGTGCCCGCAAGGGCGTGCTGGTTCGACTCCAGTCGGGCCCACTTATGTTTTTTCAGCAGTGTTTACGGAGGTGCTGTGATGAAAATTGAGGGAAGGGATTACGTAACGACCAAACAAGCAGCAGACGAGCTTTCTATCACAACTAGAGGAGTCTCTCAGTTGTGCAGACGTGGATTGATTGAGCATATGAAGATAGGCAGATCTATCATAATACTCAAAACAGAAATAACACGTTACAAGAAAGAAAGACGAGGCCCAGGAAGACCTCTGGAGTTGTTCTTTGAAAGCGTCCTAGTTACCATGCTAGCTGGAAAATAACCCATATCAATCTTTTTATTTCGCAAAAATAGATAACTGAGGAAACAAATGATATTTATTGAATACTCAGTTAACGATATAACCCACCATGACACAAGTCGTGGTAGGGACGACTCCATGAAATCAAGTCAGCGGGCGGCACGCCACGACCCTACATCAGGCCCCGCCTGTTGGCTTCGTACAAGGAAGTACACATGGAAATCAAATTACAAGCGGTCGTCAAAGGCCATGACGCCTACGAATCAGACGACTTTGTCTCACCCAAGGTCAAAGTAGCGTACGAGCTAGGCGAAGCTGCGGTAGTCTTACCGATCAAGGCATTCATTGCTGAACGACTACGTGAAGAGACCGGCAATGGTTTCACGAAGCAAGAACGGGACGGCCAACCGTTCAAAGAGTACAAGGTCAACGCTGTTCTTAAGCTAAAGACCGACCACCCGATCCGGAAGTACAAGGATCGCCAAGGCAACCAGAAAGAAACCACGAACCCCACGCTCGGTTTTGAAGTTGTCGACCTCTTAGTGGCTTAGCTCTTACTAAGCATTCTAACTTCACCCGTTGGAGGCCTTCGGGCCTCCACATCTTAACCAGGTAGGACTAATGAAAATGACAACGCCCGCAGCACTGTTCGTCGCACTAGGTTTGATGTTCTTATCCGTTGCAGCAGCAACCCAAGCAGGCTGCATGGCACGCGATTACTTTACGCAAATGACTAGTAATAAAGAGTCTGAAGTCTTAGACCTCATGAACAACGAGCCAGAGCCAGAGATCATCAATCCCGTGTATGAACAACCAATCAACGAACAGAACGCGAACGAATTCGGCCAAGTCCAGATGTCCTATGGGGGGTCTCCCTAGCCCCCGTTGCCCTCGTCGCGTCGCCGTCGACCCTACACCCCAGGCGGGGGTTGATGGTGATGCGATGACGGTCAGCGGGGGCACACCCCCAACCCGCCCTTGTTGCAGAACCAGAGATCAGACTAGCCGCTAAGGTGAACCCAATGAGTTGCACATTCTTACTAGCCTATACGTGGGTCTGTTTTATACGAAGCGGAATCATACGAACTGAACCACGGTCTTAGGGATGGGACCAGGTCTTGCCGGAGGGGAAACCGGCAAGGCCACCTTATAACCATATGGAGATAAGCCATGGATGGCGTAATCGTAACACGATACTCGATCAGCAATCGTTACTACGGAGTGATTGCAGCCTGCGGAACTGAATCTGTAGCGATCCGCATAGCTGGCATGATCGCAGACCGTATGCAATTGGACACGATGGTCTACGACAACACACTTCGCAAGATGGTTTACGAATGTAACAAGGAGGGGATCAAAGTCGAAAACGAGGAGGAAACTAGTGCAGCCGCCTAGATGCGAATTATGCGGAGAGGAATTATTCGTAAACACAAGCATCAAGCACAAGATGTGCACCACGTGTCGCCTCAGCAGTGCCATAGCACCCGAGGATCACGTACCGAAGAAGGGACGTCCTAAGAAGCGAGACGACCCAAAACAAACCAAGCTTTTTGCGACAACAAACGAAGACCTCCTCAGATAAGACTGATCGAGGAACCAAACAAAAGTGTGGATTAGCGGGGGGCACTGCCCCCCTTTTTCGTATCTTGAAAGCGAGCGTAAGTATGGACGACCTAACGATTTACCCAGCCGTTGGCGAGGCTGTCGATATCAGTAGCACGACAGCCTCAAATCCACAAACTACCCGCAAACCCGGTGGATTCGACTGGTTGGAAGTAACACTCTGGGGCGATTATCACCCCACTCTCGCCATCAGTCTCGATAACACCTTGGCACCAGCTCAAGACGCCGCCAAACAAAACGATGCCGTCGGTTCAATTACTGAGGTAGCAGGGCGCAGCGTCCAAGTACTCCCAAGAACAAAGCCAGGTTACAAAGGACATTACAACTACATCATCAACTGCGAAGGCATCCAGTATCGACTTAATCTCAAACCTGATCGAGTCGAGAACTCATCTGCTGCAAGTGTGCAAATAGGCTCCGAGACACTCACACGTTACGGCGCCAAGCAATGTTGGCAACAAGCACTCAACTTTCTCAATCAGGCAGCTCTCTTTGAGTTACATACTACGAGAGTTCACCGCGTGGATCTCTGCGTTGACATCCCGAACCAATCACCCACTGAACTAATCAAGAAGCTGCAAGACCCAAAAAAATTCATTTGCCGAGCTAGGCAATGGGCAGCCTATGGCGACGATGGACCGAAACCAACCTCTTATCGCATGGGTAAAGACTTACAAATACGAGTCTATGACAAAGCAAAAGAGCTAAGAGACAAACCAAACGAATCGAAGCATGCTTTGATCATGCAAGAAAGATGGAACGGCAAAGACTGCAACAAAGCAACACGCATTGAGTACCAAATCAAACGAGAGCAGTTAGCAGAACGGAAGATCGACACGATAACTGATCTTTTTATCAACTTGCCAAATCTCATCACTTATCTAACTCGTGACTGGTCACGCCTAGCAACAAACTATGACGGCAAGAACAAAGATCGTGCAACAACTGACAAAGAATGGTTAGTTATTCGCGGACTCTTTCAACAATGGGCCGGGATCTCAGACGATTCACTTGACAAGAGAAACAAACCAATCCCCGACGTTACCCGTTTAACAACGCAAGCCATTGGCTGCTTAGAGACAGCCATCGCACGCAGTGGAAAAAAACCCACTACATCAGAAGAGGCGGAAGCGTACGCAATAGAACTCATCCGTGGAACCTTCGGCAATTCAATAGAGAAGATTCTAGCCAAGGGCAAAGAGTACGAAGCTAAAGGAATGCTCGAACCAGGTCCCCAACCATACGAAGAATTCATGGACTACACAGCCTAGACATAAATGCCTAAATGACGTCCGAAGAATAACAACATGGAAACGGAAGAATTAACACGAGCACTATTCGCAACCTCTCACATCATAGGCTGGGGATTCATAATAGGCTTGATTAATTACCTTACCGTTTATTACGTCAAGCATATCACAAAGATATGGTACAAGTGAAAAGGAAGGATTCTTATGTTCAATTGGATCAAGAAGAAAGCAGAAGAAGCATACATCGTAGTAGCTTCTCAATTCACAAAAGTAGCTGCAGCATGCTTTGGCCTCTTAGGTCTTGGCAGCTACGCTTCAGCTCAAACAGCCACAGACATGACGGCGGCTCTTGATGCTCAGAAAACAGCAATCACGGACATTGCAACCGGCTTGGCTTCGTTTGCATCGTGGGGCGTTTTACTGACTTTCACAGTTGGAGCTGGAATTCTGGCTTTGATTTTTGTTCTCTACAAGCTTGGCGCGTTCGCCAAGAAGGGCAAAGCCGTCTAACGCTTTGCAACATGAACCTAGTGAGCCTCTCCGGAGGCTCACTTCTTTACTTAGACATAAGCCAATGACAGAGCAACAAGCACAAACGTTGATAGATAACAGTCAACAAATAGTTGATCTGATACAAGTCATGAAAACTTGGCTTGTAATGGGAACATTGGCAGCAGGGATCGGGAGCGGATTCTTGCTACTACAAATTTGGTCTAAAGCAGCAATCATCAAAAACATCTTAAATGCATGAGGCAAACAAGATGAACAAGTTTCTATTTGCAACCATTGTTTTCTTGCTCTGGCTTTTCTTGATAGCCAGCTCTGCATCCGCACAGTGGACCGTTGAGTGGATTGATATAGATGATGCTCATGGAGCAGGCCAGAGCCTTGAAGTAGATGTTGAGATTATCGGAACAACCGCAAACGTGACAGCCAATAGGCCGTGTCCAGCCTCCCCACGAGGTGAAACGGGAGTTGCAGAGATTTGGTTCAACTGTGGAGCTAACAACGATACCGTTATCCGCCCTGGCGGCATCATTTACAGCCGTTCGGAATGTGGCACGAAAACCTATCAAATCACTCTTCCCTATCTTTGCGGACCCACCCCATGCACAACAGGCGTAATCTCAGACGGTGACCTCGATGATGACGGTGTACCCGACTGCGTAGATAATGACATTGATGGGGACAAGGTACTTAACTCAGAAGACCCAGACATCGACGGAGACGATATCCCAAACGAGTTGGATTGTGATATTGACTCCGACGGTACTCTGAACATCAACGATGACGATATTGATGGAGACCATTTGCTTAACGGAGACGATCCCGATATGGACGGCGATCAGATCCCAAACGTAGGAGACGACAACCCAAGCGGTGACGTTGATTACGACAACGGACTAGTTCCGCAACCACAAGGAGGCTTTGGACAGCCGGGAGATGGCAAGCCCAACTGCCCCTGTGTAGATGAAAATAGCAACTTCGATGATGACGAATTCCCAAACCATGAAGATGGAAACATCGACGCAGACAACGATCACAACTGCAATGACGACGATGTTGACGGCGATGGTATACCCAACGACGAAGACCCTGACGATGACGGCGATTGCATTCTTGATGAAGAAGACATCACGCCACAAGGACGAGGTTGCCAAGCAGATGATGACGATGATGGTATACCCAACGCTTGCGATGTAGATACAGGACACTGTGCAGATTTAACAGGCCCTCAAGGAAATCCAGACGGAATTTGCGACCGATTAGAATGCGAACCGTACAAGGATAACGACGGAGACGAGATACCAAACATTTGCGATGCAGACTGGGAAGAAAGCGATTGCAACGACGAAAACAACGACGGCATCTGCGATGAAGCAACTTGTTCAGAATGGAACGACGCAGGCGAAGCAGACGATGATGGTGATGGGACAGAAAACAAATGCGACAAATACCCAACACCTACCACGGTTAACCCATGCCACGACAGAAACCGAGACGAGATCTGCGACGGCTGCCAAGACAGCGATCCTAGCGACCCAAGAGAAGAAGACTATGACGGGGATGAAGTACCCGACATTTGCGATGCCAATTGTGGCGGACCAGGCTGCGGAGTTAGATCAGATTGCATAGACGCAGATAACAATCAAATCTGTGACGACTGCGACGAAGACGGTACCGTCCCTCAATGCGAGAATCCTCGCGAAGATTGCCCCGACTACGATTGCGATTATATCTGCGATGACTGTGACGCAGACTGTGGTGGACCTGGTTGCTCAGTACGCTCTGACTGCATCGACGAAGAAGGCCCAGAAGACAAACCCGATGGCGTTTGCGACGACTGTGTAGGTGGAAGCTTCGGCGGCGGTGGATCGTATGGTGATGGTGATGACGATGGCGAATGCGAAGACGTCGACGGTGACAAAATTTGCGACGACTGCGACGCCATGATCAACGGCCAAACGATACGCGAAGATTGTCTCGACGCCAACTCAAACGGCACTTGTGATGACTGCGAAGCTGACAAATGCCCCGATTACGATGACGACGGTGTGTGCGACGAATGCGACTACGAAGGCACACCGGGAGGAGTCCGACGCGAAGATTGCTTCGATGAAGACGGCGACAAAATCTGCGACGATTGCCAACTGAACTGCTTCGAAACTCTTTCTACTCTCTTCACTTCGTTTGTTAGTTGGACCGAAGTAGGCCAGAACTGCGAAGACATTTCATACAGGATAGATCTGGGCTACCTCCCTGATTGGGTAGTTCCCAGCGGAGGCATCGATATTGAATTCAATACTTGCTTCCAAGATATGCATGACTCGGCTTTCACTAATACCATTCTATTCATAAGGAGAGTACTCGTATGGTACCTAAGCTTTCATTTTGCTTTGGCATACTTGGAATTGTTCTTCTCTTGGTAAGTGATACCAACGCACAGAACCCAGGAACGCAAGAGCCGACACTTGCACCAATCCAGTATGACGAAGAGGCAGATAGACCCGAAGTTCTCATCGATTACGACAAAGACGATGAGGAGAAGGGCTGGTTCGAATGGTTCAGTCCCTATGACATTCTCGTCTGGTTGCTGAGTCCGATTCTCTGCCCTTTCGTTGCGGTGCTCGAATGGCTAGGAGTGCAGCCAGTACACATCGATCTTACCGCCGGTGACATCGGGTATTTCCTTGCGATGGTCAATTACTGGCTACCACTTGAGGAGTTTATGAACGCTCTTCTGACTTACTATCTCGTATTCTGCATTTTTGGATTCTTTCGAATCGTTCTTAAATTCATTCCAGGCTTAGGATAATGAAGGCAACACTCAACAACGATTTCAGTATCACATCAGTTAGCGGCAGAGGTGGTGACGGTAAAAGCTATGTCATTGTCTCAGAACTCGCACAACGGAGAATGGTTAGGAAGAATTTCAATCTCGTAACCAATCTACCCTTGACCGAAGCATTCTATGAATTCGTAGCAGAACGCAAAGGCTGTACAGTTCAAGAAGTCAAAAATCGAGTACACATTCTCGATAACGAGACCTTAGATTCATGGGAGAATTGGAAAGGCACCGGCAGAACTAAAACCATTGGGGGCCCTTGGGATTTAGCTGAACATTTCGAGAAAGCTCCTACAGATTTTATTCTTGACGAAGCCCATGTATTTTGTCCGAAGAGGGATCGCGACCGCGAGAAACTCTACCAAAAGTTCCTTGGCGAAGCTCGGCACCACGGCCTGCAAAGGGTGATGTTTATCACCCAGGCCAAGACAAAAATCTCACCCGTGATCGATGAGCATTGTCACGCACGTTATCTGATAGAGAAGCAAGATAGAGGGAATCTTAATCCAAGATTCCCTATCCCAATGTCCCATCTCTACAACTTGTGGGCATCAATCACGGGCGAATACAGCCCAATGACGGCAAGAATTGAGCAGCTGAAAAACGCCGACGAAAAGTGGGTAGAAAGTGAACGAGATTACTATCGATTCGATGAGGATATCTACAAGCTTTACGTTTCACACTCTGAACCAGGTGGCAAGTCACGGGCAGTATCAACTGCACCCGCATCAAAAAGAGAATACGAGCTTCGCCCTACCTGGCTACCTGCTAAGAGAGACTACAACGAGAACGAACAACTCGTTTGGACAGCCCCCACCTGGCTGTGGGTCATTTTCTCGAATGCCTATCTCTTCACCAAGACCGCAGGCATCGTCCTATTGTTTGTTTTTCTACTATGTGGCGGTATCGATATCATTTTCGATCTATGGATGAAGACAGTTAACAACACTCTCAACGCTAAACAGACTCAGACCGAAACGGAGCTCACGGAAGATGATCTATTTACTGAAAAGGATATACAGGAGTTTAACGAGTCCTTACCGGATAATTCGGACTCTTGTGGATGTGCTGCAAAAGCCAAACAGCTGGCAGCACTTGAAAAGGAAATTCACCAACGCAACGTTCAGGACGCTAACGATTCTGTTCTGGTTGCTATTAGTACGCGAATCGTTGGTTTTTCTAATGGCAGTAATTACCGTGTTGGAGAGATGATCGAAAATGGAATTCACGAAGGCAAGAAAGTACTACGCATTGACTACCCTAATCGTCGTTGTCTCATTAGTGGTGGTGACTGGCTCCGGTTGTCAACACACAAGCCAAAGAATTACGACGAACCCGCCGAAAGACTTCCAGACACATTACCAGGAGATCAAGCAATCAAGGAAGACGTCGACGGAGTTGGAAAGGTCAAAACCTCGTCAATCCTTGTCTCTCGCCGTATCGAACATGAAACTAGCCGATCTGCTAAGGCTCCTAGCCAACGAGACGAATCTGTCGTTCGTCGCTGAGGAATCACTAGACTCACGAACCGTTAGTATTGAAGCAAAAGACTTACCAATTGAAGAGATCATGAACATGATCTCACGACGCTTAGATATTGAAGTCAATCGTGGCGCGGACATTTATTATCTTGGTACCTTCCGTGACGAAGACCGAGCTCTACTAGTCCGCCGTGTAAGACGACTAGATGCCCAACAGATCAAAGAATCAATTCAGGTTCTACAATCAAGAGACGGCCGTGCTGTGGTTTATGAGGACGGTCTTGTCGTGATCGGTGACAAGATCCAAGTACTCAGCCGAATCATCAACCTACTTGATGAGATTGAAGCCAGCGACGTATCAACCTGGGCGATACAGTACTGGCTCCTGTCAATCAACAATTCAACGCTTGAGGAGCTCGGCCTTGATGTTGAACCCTCAATTGAGGTTTCGCTCGCATTCACCGAGAGCTCGGCAATCTCTTCAAGCTCAGCCCTTGCACGAGGTGGTTTAGATGCCATCCTCACAGCAACCGAAGAAACCAATGGTGCGGATCTTCTGATCGAACATCTCTCGATCATCCGCGATGGCAAAAGTCAAACATTTTTCGAGGGTGACAAATTCCCAATCAGAGTTCAGCGAGTAAGTGATGAAGGCACAAGCACCACCTCAACGGTCGAATTCGTCGAAACAGGCGTTTCAATTAGTTCAGAGCTAAGAGAGTACTCCCAAGACACCGCTCGCCTTACTGTCGATGTGAGCTTATCTGAAGTGGTTGCAATAATAGATAACTTCGCACCACAAACCACCAGTACCAACTTTGACACCGAATCCATCATTCACAATGGTGGTGTGTACCTTCTACGTTCGCACAAAGCCAAGAGTAAAAACAACACAACCCGCAACTGGTTAACGTCAGGATTTAAGCGACAGGATCAAGAGCGAACTATCATGCTCTGGGTTAGATGTGCTCGTGTCGGTGCTCCGATTGACCCGGAAGCGTCGCCGTAAGAAGACGATCCGGAAGCGATTGGTGCACCGATTACTGCCTAAATCATAATGGGTCATGCAAAGTTACATCATAAAATACTTCTCCACCATCTAAAAGATTTGTGATGTTATCAAGCCCAATTACAGAACCTGAGTAAAATATTTTAATTGAATCAGTAGTGTACTCAACAGAATCAATACCTTTTCCAGAAACAACATTCTCTTGGATGAACTCACGTTGATTTGAAGTTGGGCTCTTCACTGTTATCTCGCAAAAAACATAAGGTCTTGCGCGAGCTCTAAGCCTAGGTGTTGATGATGAAGTTCTATCTCTATCCTGATTTATAAGAATTCTATTGAGCAGCCCAATAACAGCATCTTGGGAATCAACCTCTTCCGAACCTCTTTTGATGATTGTTTCAATAGCTACGTCATAAATAGGATTATCCGGCTCTTCTTCATTGATACATTTCAATATGGTTTTGTACAGATCACGTCTAAGTGCTACAGCTCCCAACATTGTATTTTCATAAAATATCGTTCTCTGATCATTGATGTCAAAAGGTAGCTTAGTATCTGAAGATGCAATGATAATAACTGGTTTACGTACAGAATGCCGAACAGCCAGTTCATACATCACATTAGGATTTAACTCGGTAAGATTGGCTATCAATAGATCATCATCCAACAGGTGAGAAATGATATCTCTAGTGATTGAACCTGTCTTATCAATTCTATGAGAAACAAAGCAACTAATATTAGCCTTCTTTAGAACAGGAACAATAACATCATCAACTAACCCGTCAGTAGCCTTTCTTGTCTGTGACCCAGGTGTTCCTATTGGAGAAGCCACAAAACACTTTAATCCCTGTTTAATATCTTTCTTCGTTCCCGTGGCTTCTGATCTAGTCGACTTCTTTTTCTTAGCCATTACGTGTTCCTTGTCACCTTTATCAATATACTTCAAGAACTTCCATCTTGTTTACAGTTCTTCAATAACCGTCTCATACTATACTGCTAACAAAAATTACAAAATCTACTAGTAATGAAGGCTAACTGACATCAATGTGCCACTTGACAGCAGGAATATAACGAAACAATTTCCAGCATGGAAGTCATGGAGACAGCCTAATCTACCTAGTCACGAATCAAGAATATAAATGAGGGAAAACACCCAATTCACTTGCGATTCTTTACCATCCAGTGAATCCAACCTACACTCTATGATTTCTAAGAAGCAGAAATCGAAGGTATGGCGGAATTTCTTACTACGACTGGCACTAGCCACGCGATTGAGGAGCTTATCAAGGGGGCTCGCGAGTATCTGATAATCATCAGCCCGTACATTCAACTCAATAAGCGAATCAAAGACTTGCTAGTCGACAAAGGGCGAGAAGAGATAGATATCCAACTCGTTTATGGCAAAGGCAAACTAAAACCAAATCAGATCGATTGGCTTTCTGTCCAAGAATTCATTACGATCAACTACCGCCATGATCTTCACGCGAAGTGCTACCTCAATGAGCAGTGTGGAATCATTACTTCCATGAACTTATACGAGTTCAGCCAGATCAACAATGATGAAATGTCAGTAGGCTTTGATTCGAGTAATGATGCAAGTCTATTCGATGATGCGACCGAGGAAGCCAAGCGAATTATCAGAGTCAGTGAGCAACAAGAGCTGATTCAGGAAAAGAGATCATCAGAAAAAGAAATGCAGCCGGAGATGTTAAGCACCTCAAAGGTAGCCAAAAAACTTGGAATCACAAATAAGCAGCTTAAGAAGAAACTCGTTAAGGCAGGGCTGCTTGAGGAGATTGATGGTAAAGAGGTTCTTACCGGAAAAGCTATTAAGGCTGGAGCAGAAACTAAGGCGCATATGGGGACGGTCTATCAATCTTGGCCGACCAGTATATTCAAAATTAAAAGATAATATTACGTGTTACTGTTGGACCAACTTTCAACGATACCATTCAGCTTCTCGAATAACGCTTTGAAGTTATCCACAGTAGCTTGATCAAATTCAAAATCATCTTCACATCTAAACTTGTCCATGATGTTCTTGGCAACCCTTCCTTTATTCAATCTAGTACCAATTTTTTCTTCAAGACACAGCGAAAGTCTTTTGACGATTGAATCATTTGTGTCACCTTTTAATACAAGCTTTTTACGCCCTAATTCGCTTTTATACGATTCAGCTACTTCCTTAATATAAAATTCACGGCTGAATAAATCTTCTATCGCACAAGGATTTTCTGACCCTAAAACCTCATTCAATGAGACAACCAGTTTATCCTTAAGAATCCATGACTTTACAATTTCATTGTAAGATTTTAGTCCTTCAGGGTCACCATCTAGAAGTACACACACATTAGCACCTTGTCCATTCAAGAGTGCAGCAAGATATGTTACTTTACTTGCCCCACCTGCTGGAGTAATGACTAGTCTTTCATCTAGGCCACCAGTATCAACCAGTGATATAAACGCAGACAACATTTTTAAGTACCAATAATCAGTAACTCCTTCTACTACTAGATTATGCATTCCAACGAATAGAGATTGTGACCAAGTCAGACCTAACGCAGCTTGAAGAGTAAACCTTGAGTCATTAGAAGCACTTTGCCAGTTGCAATGTACTTTACACCCTTTATCAGTCTCTTCGCAAACATGGACGTGATCAAGACGGTTGGGATCAATCATGAAAGGTAAGTGCGTCGTGTATATCAGTTGGTTGCTATCTGCATATGCTAGTAGCCTATTTAAAAGATCTTTTTGAGCTTCAGCATGAAGATGAAGTCCGGGCTCATCTAGCAGCAGTATCGCATTTCTGTAGCTCCCATTAGTTTCAGCCATAAACATCATATTGAACGAGAAAAACCATTGGAAACCTTTGGATCTCTCTTCTAGTGGGACAAGACCGCCCGCCCGGTCATCCAAGATAAACATCATGAAATGGTGCCCATCTATTGTGCATTCAATACTAAAGTCTTTTTGTGACCAATGTTTACTTAATTTGTTGGTTAAAGTGGCGCCAGCATCACGCATATCAAGCATTCGTTGCTCACGATTCAAGACTTGTCCCCTTTCGACTTCTTGGTCGATGTCGAGGCCTGCTTCCTTCATTATCATGATGATAGTCTCGTCGCTTAAGTTTTGTTCACCACTATCAATTCTATTTTTTACTTCATCGAGAAAAGCACTTCCAGAGAAAGCTCTGTAGTTATCCATGTAAATGAAGGTAGGGATCCAGTCTTTTACTAAGTTAACTCCTTTTTGAAATGGAGTTAATGAAGACCAAGATGCGGTGATAGATTTTATGGATTCAGAAATGCTCACGCTTAGGGCAAGATCACCATCACTAGGGTTGTTATCACTAAGCCATTTCTTAATACTCTGAGGTATATTGTTGGCAATCTTTAATAGTTCGGGAACGCTTACTTTGTCCACTACGGCATCTACTAACTCACTAAATGCT
This sequence comes from Botrimarina sp., assembly GCA_965263145.1. GTDB lineage: Bacteria > Planctomycetota > Planctomycetia > Pirellulales > Lacipirellulaceae > CAYGQU01. The sequence continues at coordinate 1,962,841 of OZ253585.1, read as the reverse complement.
TCCTTACGTAATCCATCGAATTCAAAAGATACCGCACCTTCGACTTCGGTATGAGACCAGTTGTTATCTTCTATGGCGTTCAGTAGATATTCTATGGAGTGAGATGTTGCTAATTGATCAGGCTCGAAAGTAAAACCATATTTGCCATTATATCTTTTGCTAATAAGTACTGATCTGCAAAAAGGAAGATCGTTCTCAAGAAAGATATTCCCTTCTTCTTCCGTAAATTTAAAGCGGCATCTGACAACCCGTGCATCTTCGTCCACGGAACTTCGACGATCTCGTGGCCATTCTTTTTCAGAGTTGTATTTAGGAAAATCAGAGGAAGGATTGAATTTCCACAAAGCTTTCAGAAGGGAGGTCTTTCCAGATTCATTCTTACCCACAAGGCATTCAAGATTGCTACATTCAATCCATCCAGAATCCACAATTGAACGATAGTTCGTCACCTCAAATCCAGTAAGAAACACTTATGTCTCCTTAGAGAAACTTTAGATCACATTCATGCCAATCATTGAATATGCTAATTTACTCTGCGATATCCAAGCTTACAAATGAATCATTATACTAAGTAAGAAAATAATCGGATTGTAGACAAATTCAAATACACAAATATAAACACTACAGACTATTGGCATCACATTACTAATCATATTCTCACCTTCCAACCATTCCACCAATTACAAATAATGCTTCATATTCAGTAACCTAAAAAAGGAAGTACTCTGTTACTAGGACCTAATACGGGATTTAGAGCAATAGAAGTGTCAATGTAGTACTTATGAGCTACGGAACTATTTGAATGCCCTAAGAACCTACTTCCTTCACCAGGCCTTTCAGCTTCTACATAGCTCGCAGCAGACCTTCTCAGCACCCTTTGAGAACCACAACTTACCAATGAACGAGATATTAGTCTTCTGAATAATTTAGCTACAGTAGTTCTACCTAATTCAGGCAACTCACCACCTACTGCCTCAAGACTAGAAAGTGCATCAGAAGACAAATGCACAACATGTAGATTACCGGTTTTCTTTTGACGAAGTCTAACGAAACAATCTTCTATTACGTTTTCAGAATTTAATTGGTATATGTCGCAAAGTCTTAGACCAGTAGACCATGTGCATTGAACTACACAGTTAACCCAATCAGCGTACTGATCATCACATGCATAGAAAAGTAGCTTGCAAATTTCTTCACGCGTCCAAGCAGTAGGAACACTATTCCCTCTAGATATTTTTCTCAGGCCAGCAGGTGGACTTTCTACCAATTCTAGTTGGAATGCTGCATTCCAGATCGATACTATCGCAGATCGATAAGAGCGGAGTGTCTCTGGCTTAACACCTCGAGATTCAATATAGCTTAACCAACTGTTAACAATCGAAGGTCTCAGCGATTCTAATGAGTCGCCATTCAGCCTAGCGAACTCTGAAACGTAGTATTCAACCTGTTTTTTGTGGTTAACGCTAACTCGACGAGTGGAATAAACCTCCCGAGCGACCTCTGTAAGTCTTTTCATGGGTACCAAAGTAATTAGCACTCCGTGAACTGCAAACATTTTTGAGGGGCATGTGCCCGCAAGGGCGTGCTGGTTCGACTCCAGTCGGGCCCACTTTCAATTGATACAAAAAGTAAGGCGTTGCTGATGAATCTCATCGGCAACGCCTTTTTGTTGGTCTCAAAAGTGACCGGCTTTAAGGTCAAGCCCAATAGAACTTGCCCAGCCTGATCAGCCCAGCCAGGTCGGTCCAGTTAAGTCTGCCTAGAAAGGATAGCGAGCTCGTTCGAGGAACAAGAACAGGCATCCCAGCATCATCGCCAAAGTGGCAATGATTAGCAGAACGGTATAAATCGTTGTGCCAGGTTTTTTAACGATAACGCCACGAGCTGGTTCGATGGTTTCAACCGGGGCATCATCCAAGTTTGAGTCGAGTTGCGACACGGTCGTTCTCCTGAATGGGGCCTTGTTGGTAACGGACATCGACACGGCCGACCGAGCGGTCTGGCGAGGTCTTAAGAATCTCTACACGGCCCTTATACTTGGTGCCGTTAAATACTTCCACGGTTTGGCCGACGCGGATACCGTCGTCCGAGCCAATGCTGATTTCTACAAGTTGAACACCATCTTTGCGTTGGGTTCGGCTGATCACGCCATTAACTCGTGGGACGATGTCGTCAACCGAGGTGGCAGGATCAAGGTTGTTTGCACGAAGATTGCTTGCCATGCGGCTATTATCAGCAACAAGTGAACGAGACATCTCTTGAGCAACTTCTAGATCGTTACGAATTGCCTGTAGGTCTTCGGTCGCTTCGAGTGCCGCAGTAAAGGCACGGTCTCTGCCAGTTTGGTTCTCTCGGATTTCGTCACGTAAGCCAAGGACTTCTTCAGTCAACGCGTCGTTTTGTTTCTGGGTGAAGTCAACCGATGAAATGGCAATACGTTCACGGTTGCGTAGTTCATCAAGCTGTGTCTGGGCAGAAGAGTTGATGCGCTCGAGACGCTCACGCTCTGCTTCCAGTTTTTGAACCTGTTGCAAAGCCGAGTCTCGTTCTGCAACGAGGCTTTCTTTGTCACGGTTATAATTACTTTGAGCTGCGTTGAAATCAGCCTTTGCTTTGGTGAGCTGACTTTGAACCTTGTCGTGTTCGCTCTTCCAGTCTTTATGAGTCGAATACACCGCAAGTGCGAGAGCCATAAAGACAATGCTCATCACGGTGAGTGCAACGACAAATATTTTGCCAATGAAGTTCATCGATTCAGTAACCCTAAGCTGTAACGAACAGCAAGCATGAGATCTGGTTTGACGGTGTCAGCCCTCGCTGACAAGTTCCGTGAGACTCGTCGATCGGCAATGTAGCATCCGATAGCCGAGTTGCCTCGTCCCTAGAGTATAGTCAGGCGATGAAAAGTCTGTCAATTTGCGGGGTTTAAGTAAAATCAGAGGTTCTTGACCCCCCCGGCCGTTCATCCCGGCTAATCGGGACAGTCTGCAAACTGAGGGAGGTTCGTGCCGATTTTGCCGTCCCTGAGGTGCCTTGCTGTACCAAGCAGCAGGGAGAAACCTGAATTTGGCCCTATTTAGCCACAACCGCAGCCACCGCCGCCACAGCAGCCACCGCCAGTCGAAGGGGCAGAATCGGTGGTATTTGCTGTGCTAGAGCCTTCGATATTCGGCGAAGCGGGGACACTCAAGAGCTTCATGAGCTTTGTACTATCACAGAGAGGGCATACGAGCTCCTCGTCTTGGCTTCGGACCAACAGTTCAACTTGTTGGTCGCATTCTCGGCATAAGTATTCGTACAGCGGCATAGCGGAATCAGTTTGTTTGGCCAGTATATGTAGTCAGTCCCAGCGATCACTGGGGCGTGTCAGAATTTCGTTCAGGATGATCGCATCCCGCATTCCTGAAGGGGAGGATAGCAAATCACGCAGGTTCTTTGCACTCATCGAGGTGGTCGGCTTAGAAAGCCTTTCAGACTTCTTCGTCGATTTGGCCTCGCCACCATCGGATTCATCTAGATTTCCGAGCTGATGATCGAATTTCTGATGCAATCTCGCATCAATCCGATCATCGGCGCTGGCGATTGTTTCTCCCAGATGGGAAGAGCGTTCTGTTAGCTGTCCATCGGGAAGCTTCTGCTGATTGACGCGTTGACGTTTGGTTGATTTCTCAGCCGGAGGTGTTTGATCTCGTTTTGGAGAACGTTGCTGGCGACTTCGTTCAGTCCTTTGACGATCTGGTTGGGAACGTTGTTTGGGTTTTCTACGCGGCGGCTCTTCAAAGGGATCGATTGGACGTGCTGGCATGGCGACTGGCGAGGGCATTACCTCTGCCTCATTTTCAGCCTGATCAACACCAGCCGCTGGTTCTTCCGTAGCACCTATTTCGCGTAGGAAATCATCGATGGATTTGGGCTGAGTGGGATCGACTGCTTCTTCAATGATCTCGCCATCTTCGCCGATACGAACCCGACGAGCTGGCTTTTCCTCTTCAATATCTTCCTCTTTGCTTGCGGAGAAGACCTGTTGGAGGATCCAAAAGACGAACACTAGAAGAGGGCCAACTGCTTCCCAAAAGTCCGCCAAGGGTAATTGCACAAATGGCATGGATTCAATCCAATCCGATCAAGAGGCGGGAATGTTAAACTTACGCTGATCGTTGCCAGCAATTGACTCACGCATTTGCGTGTCAGCCTGGATGTTCTGAAGCTTGTAATAGTCCAGAATACCAAGTTTGCCGCTGTTGAATGCTTCAGCCATTGCACGAGGGACTTCTGCCTCGGCTTCTACGAGCGTAGCTCGCATCTCTTCAATGCGGGCAAAGTTCTCTTGCTCTTGCGAGATAGCCATCGCACGGCGGCCTTCGGCCTGAGCACGGGCAACTTGGGTATCCGCCTCGGCTTGGTCTGCTTGTAGGCGAGCCCCGATGTTGTCGCCTACGTCAATGTCCGCAATATCGATTGAGACAATCTCAAATGCAGTCTGAGAGTCGAGGCGACTTGCCAGCACGGTCTTTGAAATTAAATCGGGATTCTCAAGGACGTCTGCATGAGTTTGCGCTGAGCCAATCGCACTAACAATTCCTTGACCAACTCGGGCGGTGATTGTCTCTTCGGTGGCACCACCGATGAGTTGTTCAAGGTTGGTACGAACTGTAACACGTGCTTTGACACGCAGTTGAATGCCATCTTTGGCGAAGGCATCAAGGCTTGGGCGTTTGCTGGTTTTGGCAGGGCAATCAATCACTCGGGGGTAAACACTTGTTTGAACCGCTTCGAGAATATTACGTCCCGCAAGGTCGATGGCCGTTGCTCGCTTAAAGTCGAGATCCAGAATCTTTGCCTTCCGAGCGGCGATCATCGAGCGCATGACAAGCGGCACGTTACCGCCCGCCATGTAATGAGCTTCAAGCGCTCGCGTGGTGACACCTTCTTCGTCAGTAAGTCCTGCTTTAACAGCCATGATCTTGCTACGAACGATGACCGTTGGGTTGACCTTTCGGAAGGTCATGCGGAGCAAATCAAAAATTCCAATGCCTGCCCCAGTGGTAACCGATTGGATCCAAAGACGAGCAAAACGAGCGGCAAAGGCAATAAAAGCAATCATAGCCAGCAAGGCAATGATGAGCACCACAATGTAAAAAGTGTTGCTATCAAAGATGCCGCCGAGAAGAAGATGGTTTATCACAGTTGTCTCTTTTGATAGGAGCCTGAAGGCTAGTACGAATGCACGCTAAATATTCTGTCTTAAGAGCTCTCGCCGTTGCGATGGCTATCTATTTTGTAGGCATAAGGCTTGCGTTGGACAAGCTTTACCGCCGGGAATCCTAATAACTATAAGGGTTTAATGGTATCTGGGGAGATTTCTCAAGCCTCTTCGCCAGCCTCGAAGTCAAAATCGTCGAGCCCAAGCTCTTCTGCTGGTCGGGCTAGCCGGTCCTCGGCGGTTGCTGCTGGATCAGGACGCTCTTCCGTGCCAGCACGTCGGACAACGACTCGATTGGAGCTAACCTCCACCACTTTCACATATTCGCCTGGGTCGATGGCTTGTCCTTGGGTGATACAATCGATTAGTTGACCATCTATTTCAACGGCGCCTGAGGGAAGGAGTTTCGATCGGGCGATGCCCACTCGCCCAACAAGAGCTTGGCGTGGATCGTTCGGCGCCACTTCCTCTTCCGTTGGAGCTTGTCCGACAAGCACCTTACCCATTGGCGTGTGAGGCAGTATCTGTAATCCGGCGTAAATGGCAATCGGCGCGAGAACGACCTCGGCGGCCGCAAAGCCCAGTCCGCCCGCCAAGCCACCATAGCTGTAAGCAAAGTAGATCGCACTGATGAAGAGCACCCTGCCAACAGGCCGATGAGTCCTCCTGAAGGGAAGAAGACTTCAGCCATCAGCAGCAATGACCCGAGTGCGGCAAAGATGATCGCTATGGAGAATTCATCCAGAAGATTCATTCATCGCCTCTTTGCTTTCAAGGTTAATTTTAGGCACGTATCGGTTTAACAACCACACGGTTCGCTTGGGCAGAAACTACAAGAACGGATTCACCCCGTTCGACCGCCTCGCCATTGGTAATAACATCGACAATCTCGCCGGCAATCTCAGCACGGCCTGACGGCATTAGGGGTGTAGTAGTTATACCCGATTGTCCCACTAAGTGTTCGTAATGAGCAAGTGTTTCGCGATTGGCTTGCTCGATTCGGTCGGCTTCGTCTTGAACTTGGGTCATATGCCTAAAGAGTGAAGTGTGAGGCAAGTATTGGCGCAAGACGATCCCAATGATCATAAATGCCACCCCCGAACCGATGATGGTTGCCAAGGTATCCCGAAGCTCGCTCATCTGAGCTTCAGTCTTGGGAAGGATGAATGTTTGGCTTGCCAAAATTAGAGATGAAACGATCAGCAACGCACCCCCGAGACCGAAAATACCGAAACCGGGCAGAACAAGCAATTCTATCAGCAGGAAGATGAATCCCAGAACAAACAGCATTGCCTCAAGCCAGTCGGCTGTGCCGTCTAGGTACTTACTCCAAAAGAAAAGGGTGAAGGCCAACGCGGCGATGAATCCACCAATTCCAAGACCGGGCGTGGATATCTCGATATAAAGGCCCACCAAACCAATTACCAGGAGCAGAGCAGCAAAGCCGGGTGAGGCTAGGGCCGCCACGAACTCGAGGGCCCAATTCGGTTTTGCTGTACGTGGTGTTGTTTCAAAGCCATAAAGGGCAGCCAGGTCATCAAACTGCGAGACCGTCTGATCACTGACTTGGAAGTCAGAAGCTTGTTCGCTAGAAAGCTTCACCGCGTCGCCGGCGGTGACTAGGGAAGATTCCTCTTGCCAATTGCGTGGATCGTCTTGGTCAGCAAGTTCGGCCTCGGTGAAGAGACGCACTTCACCGGATTCTCGATTGCGATATTGGCTGACTTCAAAATCGGCATCGGCTACAGCGGCGAGCAAGGACCAAGTCCTTGTTGTGCTCGGTGTTAAGTCTTCACGGATTGTTTGCAACAGGGCATCCAATTCATCGCGAGCTTCCCGCAGGCGATCTTCTTCTTGGGGATCAACTGGTTTTTTGCCTGCACCTACGCGACGATCTTTATCGTCGTCCTCGTCTTTATCTTTATCGTCATCATTTTCAGCATCGTCTTGATTCTGCTTTGGCTCGAGCTTGAACTTGCCAAGGTTCTTGCCATCAAGGGGTTCGCTTCCTTTTAATTCAGCCCCTTCTTGCAAAACAAGTTCATGGCAAGCGAGTGCAACGAGTGCAGCGGGTCCTTCGGCACGTCTTGGTACATAGGCAACGGTGTGAGCTTCCTGGCGATTCAGCTCGGCCAAGGTTTTTGCCAAACGAAGGGCGGTTTGCCAATCGCCTCCTTCGCAATCGATTCGGATTCCAAACCAATTGGTTCCATTCTCCTTGATTTCGGTACCAATGATGGTTTCGATACGTCGACCTAGATTCGTGGTGAGTGGACCCTCAAGATCGATCATCACCGGTTGCCACGAATCGCGTGTCGCACGATTTTCGTTCAAGCTTTCAATCGTGGTTCCCAAGAGTCGAGCAAGTGAGTTGCGATCCGATGCAAGATAGCGTACGAATCCAATATCACGTGCCTCGCGCCCTGTGAATTGTGCTAAGTCTCCTTGAGGAGATAGCAAAGTCTCTTCGACGATCGATTCCGTATCACGTGCTTCAATCAGGTCTTTATTCAAGACGTAGTCGATGCCTGATTCGGTTTCGATTTGTGTCAACGCTTCTGAACGGTCAGCCATGGCGATGGCGACCGAGACGGGGGCGGTTCGGCGAGCTTGGCTGATCTGTTCATAGCCGGCTCGGATAATTGGCTCCAAGGGCGCACCTGCATCCTCATCTTTTCCTGCGAGCCCAATCTGTGCATCAGGTGCCATGGCAATTTCTTCGCATGCAAGGGCAAGAAGTACAGCATGACCATCGATTGATTTGGGAAGATAGGCTACCGTCTTAATGGAAGAGAGACGCTGACTGGTTAGGAATCTTGCTAATCGTATAGCTCGTTCGAATTCGGTTGTTTTGCCCGACTCGCTTGGAACTATTTCGAGAACAAGAGTTGGCCTTTCGTTTGAATCTTGCTTGGTTGCTGAAAGCTTATCGATAACTCTTTGAATCTGACCTTGATAAAGTCGATCGTCGTTTCCTTTTAGAGGTAAGCGAATATAGACCATTTGGACTACTTTTGCTTCGCTTTTATTATTTTCGGCGGCTAAAGCTTGCTGTTTATTCTCGTTGGATACCTCATTCGCATAGCACAAGCCAGAACTCAAGAACAATGAGAGTACTAATAGGTAGTTGCGAATTCGTAAACTGATTATCTTAAACATAGCGATCACTTCGTTACGTAAGTGAAGGTTGAGAGTTTGAAGGTCATTGAGTTGTTGTGGTCCCTAATTGGGTCTCCTAACGGTTTTCACTTTCTGTGGTCAACAAGACAATTCAGGGAACAAGTCTGCTAAGCCATCAATCATCTAGTATAAGCGGATTTATTCTTTGGCATTTCGTTTGTGACATTCGAATCTTGCCAATTATTCGGGAATAACCACAAAGCAACAATACGAACAAGGCAAACAGCCCTCTTCTGCAATCCAATTTTAATTCACCACTCCAGTAATGAAGATTTCCAAATCTGATCAAAAGCCAGTTTCTGAGTCAAATAAAGAAGCTGACCAGAATACGATTCCTGAGGACCCAACGAATGCTGGCTCGGCTAGGAACAAGTATTCGGATGTGATGGGCTGGATAAGTAGCTTCCTGGTTCACATGCTGCTTCTTTTTCTGGCTCTTGTTCTGACCGTGCCTAGGATTGGTGAAGACGCCATCCTCATGCTTACTTCAACGGTGGGGCCTGATGAGAATTTGGACGAAGATCTCGACATGGACACCTCGGTTGAATTTGAGTCACTCGAAACCATAACCGATCTAACGACGGTCGAGCCGATTGAAGTCATGGAGGTAGAGGTCACCGAAGTGCTTGATACTAGCGCTGCTCCTCCAATGCCATCTCTTGATTCCGTGATGGATAGTTCGATGATGACCTCAACTATTGATTCATCATCCAATGGTGCACAAGGAACTGGAACTGATGGAAGATCAGGTGAATCAAAAGCAGCCCTTGTTGCTACGAACGGAGGCACCGCTGGAAGTGAAGAAGCAGTAGCCAGAGGTTTGAAATGGATCGCAAAACACCAATATTCGCATGGTGCTTGGAGCCTCGTCCACAACAAAGGTGAATGTAATGGTCGTTGCGGAAATCCTGGAACTTTAGGAAGTGGGGGGTACGAGGAAAATTTGATTCCGGGTACTGGCTTAGCCCTATTGCCGTTTCTTGGAGCAGGCGAGACTCATCAAAAGGGAGAGTACAAGCAGATTATTAAAGCAGGCTTGCGAGAGCTGATCAGCATGGCTGAAGAGAATAGGAATTACGCAGGAGCATCTTGGAGTAATAATCCGGGAACGATGTATTCTCAGGCAATTGCCGCGATAGTTCTAACCGAAGCTTATGGAATTACTGGAGATAGAAAGCTATTTCAACCAGCTCAAGCAGCAGTCAAATATATCATTGATACTCAAGACCCGATGGGAGGTGGTTGGCGATACAGCCCTCGTGCAGTAGGGGATGTGTCTGCTACAGGTTGGCAGATCATGGCGCTTAAAAGCGCGTCACTTGCAGGCATAAAGGTACCTAGGAGAACATCTCAGCTGGCTGTCAGCTTCTTAGATTCGGTACAAACCCATGGCGGTAGTCGGTATCGTTATCTTCCAAATGAGAAGGATAAAAAAGAGAAACCAGCGTTGACTTCCGTTGGATTATTGAGCCGCCTTTATACCGGTTGGGATAAAGATGATCCTCGATTAGCCAAAGGTGTTAAATACCTCGCAAATAAAGGTCCCAACAGAATTGACTACTATCATAATTATTATGCATCACAAGTGATTTTTCATTACACCGGTGGGGAAGGTCCTGTTTGGGAGCGGTGGAATGAAAAAATGCGTGAGCAATTAATAAAACAACAGAAGAAAGAAGGGCATCAAGCTGGGAGCTGGTGGCATAATGACAGTCATAATAAAAGAGGAGGGCGACTCTACACCACCGCCATGGCGACAATGACTTTAGAAGTCTATTACCGCTATCTTCCTATTTTTAAGTCTGAAGCCGTTATGGAAGAATTTCCTGAGTAGGACGCTGGCCAATCTGGACTATCGGACTTCAAGATACTTCGAGCTAATGCGTAAATGCATCTTGCCCGTACCATCGACAAGATAGTTATTGCCATAGCTTCCACGTGATTCGAGCATGCCGATTGGTCCACTTAGATTTGCCGAGACAACGCGGCTTGATGCGGTATTGATTGCTACTTCGCCATCAAGGAAAAGTCGCATTTGAGTAGATCCACTTCCCGCTGCTTCAATCACCGCTTTAAAGGTGGCAACTTTATCTGCTCCTAACGTATGAATGGACTCAAGCTTGAGGGTGAATTTCTCAACCTCACCAAGTTTCTTATCCAATCCAAACGCCTCTTGGGCAATCTTGTTTGGTAGCTCGAGCGTTTCTCCTATAACAACTCGCTTGCCAACGAGGTAACTCGCAAGTGGATTCGGTTTGCCAAGTGTCTCCATAGCACGGGCCACAACTCGAAACTCGGCAATCGGAGGAATATCACCCGATTCGGTGAGAATCGTTAGTTTATTATCCTTGATCTTGCAACGATAAGTTTTACCAACAACCGGATCGTTGGCTTTGTTGGTCTCGAATCTCTCTTCCGAAGCGAGAAAATGGGCATCAGCTTCCGTGATGCGTTCGTCTTCGATCGAACGGACCGTCACGAGTCGGTGCTGGTAACGACCTGATTGGCGTTGCTCTTCTTCGAAGATCTCCTGAGCTTGCCGTTTACGGATCTTTAGATCGCTAGCAACGGTTAAGGATTGATCGAGCTGATCTCCTGGCTCAGTGATTCTTTTCGAGAAGGTAACGAAGTCAGCTTCCGTTTGAGCCTCAAGCTCATAGGAAAAGCTCAGCAGGCAAGCGAAAATAAAACCGATGATTAGACGGATTGAAAGTGTGTGTACAGTCATCGTGTCATCCCTGACGCAATGGTTAGATTCAGTAAACGTAGGATCCAGACAGATAAATTCGCAGCAACTTGGAAGTATCGCAAGAGAAGATGGGGGGATTGGAAGGACCAACCTTAGCTAGCTAGCATCCTGCGAGTCATCATTTTCAAGTTTATTTTGACCAGCAGAGAGTTGCAGCAAGGTCTGTTGCCAATCAAGACGAACCTGTTCGATTCGTTGAAGCATCATTTCTGGATCGATTCGCTGACGCTGACGGATACGGTCACTGTCGACTTCCTCTTCAATGGCGTGAATCCAATCGGGGAGATCTAACCCCGCTCCGGTTGGAGTTTCCATCAGCTCAGCAATCTCTTCACGTAGGATCGCAAAGTGAATCTCTGACTCCTCGCTGTTGGAATCCATCGAGGGACGTACGTGAGAGCGGATGCGATCGATTACGAGCGGACGAACAAAGCGTTCGGAAATCCGTTCACAAACCGCGGCGATTTTAACGCCGTAATTTTGGATCAATTTCTGAAGCGAGTTTAATTGTGCATCAGCAGCTTCGCTTGTTCGCTCAGCAACCGCTCGGCGCCATAGCTCGGCGGCAGCAGGTCGATCGCTGTTAATTAGAATTCGATGAGCCAAGTAGACCGGTTTGAGATTCCAGGAGACTCGATCATAGCCGTTACGCAGTCGAAGGAAATCGATCAGCGTATAAAGCAACTCACCATGGTCTGACTGCGTAGTTGTTGTGTTGTAGTCACGATATTCACGATAGTTTTCGATAACTGATTCGATAGCAAGTGAGAGTGATCGAATCGCATCATCACGCGAAATCGTGTTATCAAGCTCTTTGATCAGGCGTGGAGAATCGTCTTCTTCCTCCTGTTTCAAATTATCAAGCCAAACACCAACGCCTTGGTGCATGATGGCTCGAAGATTGCTAAGGGTGAGGAACCTTTGGGTAAAGATGTCACCACCGTATCGATCAATAAAGCGGATAAACTTTTCCCATTCATGGCTAGCAGAAAAGCGTTCCACAATGCTTAAGCGAACCGTTCGGCTATGCTTTAGCCATCGTTCCAGTTCTTGTTCCGTTAAATCTTGAAGTGACTGAACCAGCAGTCCATCCGGTTGCCGTTCGGTGGGTAGTTCGTTAATTGGCGAATCTTTTACCTCGTCGGTACCCCAGTTACTTGCAGAAGCAACAAGGCAACGCACGATGGCTTCATAACCCGTTTCGAAAAGACGGTCATACTCGGTTACCGCACCTCGACCAACCGGATGCTTGAGTTCCATCTCTTGAGCGACTGCCATCAGTTCGGAGGTTTCGGTAATCATGCCGAGTCTTGGAAGCCAAGTCAAAAGATCTTTCAGAAGACAGTGTAGAGCTCTGACGCGAGCAATTTTGCGAGGATCTCCGCCGTTGTTGATTGGTACATAAAGCAACTCTTCGGCAAGGAGTGATTCTTTTAATCTTGGAAGATACTCGGTGACTCCTTCTCGGTCTTCACAAAGGATGGCGCGAAGGACTCCGACGGCGGCTCCACTTGCTTTTGGAACCTGAGCCCGATCATCCTCTTGTCGAGCTTCTTCCAATTCGTATGCGCCAACAACAGCCCGCATGATACGTCGGGCGTCAGCCACCTCGACACTTGTTTCGATTACCCCTTCAAGGATGGCATCCTTCACGGACCGGATTCGGTCGAACTCGACGAGCGACTCATGGTCACCATCTGGAGAACTAAGACGGTGCTGATAGACCGATTCGAGAAGCTGGTTTAGTTCGACGCTACGCTGGAGTGCTGCTTGTAGCCAAGCTTCAATTTTTTCTCGTCGTTCCAAATTGGAACGGCCAGGAATGCCCCAAGCAATCGAGGCATGTTTCCACAGTTTGGCAACTGTTTTTAAGAAGGCAAGACGAGATTCGAGTCGTTGTGCTTCCTCTTCAAGTTCGATGCGAGTTTCGTCACTTGTTGGCTCGTAGTAAGGGGCATCTACCCCATCGTCGGTTGAGTCGATATAGGTGACTTCATCGTAGGCTGCACCGAACAGACCAAGTTCATCTTCTTCTTCGACTTCGTATTCCTCGGTGATGTCTTCTTCAACATCTTCGCCGTACAATTCGTCCTCTTCAAAGAATTCATCTTCCGTTAGGCTACCGTCAAGCAAATCATCAAGAGGATCTTCTTCTTCGTAGAAGTTACCAAGTTCAAATCTTGGTGCATCCCAATAGTGTTCAGCATTGGCTTCAAGGTGATCAAAGAACTTTGCAATGAGTTCCCATCGATCGTGGCCCGAATCGATTTCAAGTGATTCAACTGTCAGTAACCAACGCTCGGCCAGGGTGTGAAATGAAGCTTCGCCATCTTCGAGCGGTGTCATCTCAGCTTGGCACAGCCATCGCATAAGCAAAGCCATTGAAGCGGCATAATCTTGTTTCTCAAGAAGTGCTTCAATGACTAGTTGGAAAGCCTTGGGTGAATCAAACTGGTCAACAAACATACCCCAGAAAGCGATATCGCCTGAGGCTGCGCCCGCTTTGTGCCAAGCATTTAATGCACCTGCAACTAGGTTGGTAGAAACTTCGACCTCTTTGGCCACAAGTCGACGGATACCTGAAACCATGGGCGTAGCAAACTGATCCCACCATGTGGAAAGGCGTTCAAGCGATTCCGAAAAGACTCCTTCGAAGTGCTCGTCGTCAATCGCTGCCGCTTCGGTCCAAGCTCGAGAACAGAGGGCGAGCATCTGTTCAATTATTTGGATCAAATCATCAACACGGTAGTCACGTACCGTGTTTTCAATCGAGGGGAAAAGGCTGAAATTGCCACCGAAGCCGACAATATTCCAGGGATCGACAAAGGCCCCGCAACCAATGCCACGCTTGAGCAGGGACTCAATTTCAGGCAACATCGCGGCGGTCTTTTCAAGATCACCCGCGTCGAGTGCTTGGTGCCCTGCGGTAAGGCGGCAGTATATTTCGCATTGCATACGAGCCGAGGCGACACGTACTTCGCGGGCCTGCTCCAATGCTGCGTCAGGTCGGCCCATTCGGGCGAACAATCGGGCAAGCTGGACTTTCTGCAATTGGACTGCGCGACGTCGTGAAATCTCATGATTCAGATGTTGCCGAGCTCCAGCAAAAGGCTGACGCAAAACTCGGGCTTCTTCACGCAGTCGTTCAGCATGTGGACCTTCAGCACATTCAATCAAATCCTGATAGAAACGATCTCGGTAAGCTGCAATGTGTGGCAGCAAACTTGACAAAGTTTCTTCACTGCTATGTGTGTTTGGGCCTGATCCACTAATGCCTGAGGCCATTAGTATCGTCCCAGCCAAAACAGCTGCTGCTTCGTATAGGAGTTCTGAGTAGGGAATCGATTCATCTTCGGTTGTTTCGAATTCCCTAAGCCGTTCCATCAAGGCGGAAAGCACAACCGGTTGAAGTACAAACCGGCGGTAGAAACCTTTCTGATCAATTCGATTGGGATCCCACTGTCCGAAGTGATGATTGGGGCGTTTATGTACGGGGTGGTCGAAATCATAAGCACGCGGATCGACCGACATCTCTTCAACAAGACTAGGATCGAACGAAGCAGCACGAAGCAGATCGGGCTCCGTAGCGCGAAGGATTTCAAGCGTTTGGCTAATGAGTTCTTGATAAACGCAAGGAGTAACGCCTGCTTCCTCGATGTAAAGCGGAATTGGTCTGACCCACTCGTTTCGATAAGGCTCGATCTTCTGGTCCGTTTCAAGGACGGCTACAGGACGATAGCCAATGTAATCATCAAAGCGGTCGCGAATCGTATCAATACTTTCTAGTTCCCGATCACTGACAAGAACGGTTTCGAATACTCGGCCTAGAAAGAAAGGTTGCCAGAGCAATTGCTCGGGGCAACTCCAAAGGATGTCTTGGTGAAAGCTGTGATAGGTTTGATGAAAGCGAAGCGTTTGATCCAGAACCTCTTTGGCTTGCTTGGCATCAGCAAACGCTCCTCCTTCGCCGGCTAGGTCAGAGAGACGCTCCTGAAGCCCCTTGATCATCTGAGTAATCAGGTTGGGAGGGTCTTTCGAATCGGCTGATTTCCCCTGATTCTGATTTTGACTTAGTTGAAATAGCTCGGACAAGGATTGAAGGAATTTGCCATCGCTTGCCCCTGAGGAGAAATTCAAATAGCCGAGCACTTCTCTCTGCAGCTGCAGAATTTGGGATTCATCATTGCTCGGGGGGTCGGACATGCTGTGCCACAAGGCTCGAAAAGGGTGCCTATCTCGTGGCCCTGTAAGGTTTAACAGTATGAGCCAATCTTCTGGTACCAATGTAAAAGTCTCGTGCCGAATGGTCTAGCGGTCCGTTAACTCCTACTACCAAAACAATCGATACAAAAGGGGAAAGATCGGGCAAACAGAACCGTGCAGACCCCCTAGTGAGCGATTATGATGGGAGTGCTAGCCCAAGTAGGCGGCAGTTATTTCCCCCCCCGTTGCCATCACACAACGTGGCACCACGATTTATTCACTTTGGTAAACGACGAGAAGATGAACTTCATCCCATCTACCAGCTTTGGTTATTTCTCTTTGGCTTTGTGCTTCTTTACGGTCTCAAATGCTTTTGGAGATTTGATTCCTGAGATCCAAGTTCGTCAGGCAGGACTCACACGTAATTGGTATACCCAGGTGCAGCTGGACGCCTCGCGTCAACATGTGACTGGCGCTCGGCTTGATGGGAAAACTTTGTTTGTGCTTACAAGTGCAGGAAGAGTTCAAGCATTAGATGCTGAAAGTGGAAAGACGCGTTGGTCTGTACGAGTTGGCGAGCCAGGACAAACTTCCTACGGCCCAGCAGCCCATGGCGATAAAGTTGCCATGGTGAGTGGGACCATGCTTTACGTTCTCAATGCCGAAGACGGAAAAGAGATTTTTCATAAGCGTATAGAAGGCGCACCAGGTGGAAGCCCCGCCTTGTCGGATGACTTCGTTTTTGTTCCAGCTGTGAATGGACGCATGGAAGCTTATCCGGTCGGTAAAAAGAAAAACTTATTTAAGTGGACTTTTGCTTCCACAGGCAACATCTTTAGCGATGCCATCATTGCCGAAGACCAAGTCGTTTGGTGCACCTCGACGGGGTACCTCTATGCGGCCTATACAACCGGCAAGGGAGTTTCTTATCGCTTTGATTCGGCAGGCCGACTTTTAGCCCCCGCTACTTCGTACGAAGACATCATTATGGTTGCTGGTGCCAACGGCAACGTTTACGGAATCGACGCCCGACGTGGCAAGCAACGTTGGCGTGCTTCTGTCGGCGAGGGAGTTGGCTTGCCAGCGCTTGCCGTAGCCGGCACCCTTTATGTCGGCACCGAAATGAACATGCTTCACGCTCTTGATGCTGAAACCGGTTTGGAAAAATGGACAGCTGCAGGCTTGGATCAAGTCGTCTCGGTATCTGAAAAGCATGTTTATGCAGTTAATCAACAAAGCGATGTCGCTGTGATCGACTCGGAAACAGGAGACATTATCGGCTATTGGAGCGGCAAAGAGCGTCTGATGCCGGTTGAGAATCATCTGAGCGACAGACTCTACTTCGTATCACGGGATGGATTGGTCCAGTGTTTCCACGAAATTGGGGCCGATGAGCCTTATTATCATGCAGCAGATGATCAAGAGAAGGCAACGAAAGAGGGGACTGACAAGTCCGAAGACTCCCCAGGTGATGGCACGGGAGCAAACGATCCATTTGCCAAAGGTTTTGATAATTCAGAGTCTGAGAACGACCCCTTTACTGAGGGGAACGATGATGGCGGGGACCCGTTTGGCTCAGATGAATTTGGTTCTGGCGACGAAGGCTCAACTTCGGAAGAGGACCCATTTGGTAGCGATGAATCAGATCCATTTGGGTCGGATTCCTCTGATGAGGATGAGGACGACCCGTTCGCTGATTTTTAATGATCAATAAAATTGCTTAGGAGTGAACCCTGTGACGCTTGCTTTGTCTTGCTGCAATCGTCATGGTCTAGGGACATGCTGTGACAGTCCCCTCCTACTCCTTCGCAATAGGCGCATCTATCGTGAGTCATCCACCTGCTTCTCTGCTGGCAGATGAATCGAAGGAGTCAGCTTCCGATTCCGAATTCAATGATTCTAGTACCAGTGAATTGATAGAGTCCGATGCCCCAACTGACTGGTGGCGTCGTCCGGGAGGTGGTGCGGAAGTATTCCGCGTGGCAATTCCGCTGGTAATCTCCAGCCTCTCTTGGACCATTCTGACATTTGTTGACCGCGTCTTGCTGAGCCATTGGTCTGGTGCCGCGATGGCTTCGTCGTTCATCGGTTCAAACGCTTGGTGGGCGATGGTTTGCTTGCCGGTTGGGATTTGCTCCTATACAGGTACATTTGTTGCGCAGTATCACGGATCCAATCAATCCAAGCGAATTGGATCAGCGGTTTGGCAGGGAGTTTGGTTTGCCCTTGCCGTCACTCCGCTTTTATTACTGGTAATCCCTTTTGCTGGGTTTATTTTTTCCCAAGCGGATCAGGATCCTCAGTCGGTCGCCATGCAAGCGGAGTATTTCCAAATACTCATGGTTGCCGCACCCGGCATGCTGATAGGCAACGTATTAAGCTGTTTTTATAGCGGCAGAGGCAAGACGGTTGTCCTCATGATTATTGATTCCATCTTTAGCATTTTAAATTTGGTGCTCGACTATTGGTGGATCTTTGGCTTGACGGTCGCTGGGACCGAGGTTTTTCCTGCGATGGGAATCGCCGGAGCCGCGTGGGCAACAGCGATCTCACTTTGGGGCAAAGCTATTGTTTATTTGGTGATGTTCCTTTTGCCAAAGAACCGCGCCGAGTTTGAAACCTACCGAGCAAAGCTCGATCTGAAGTTGTTCCGACGCATGATGTACTATGGCGGCCCAAGCGGTTTACAGATGCTTTTAGATGTCATCGGTTTCTTCGTTTTCTTAATGATGGTTGCCCAGCTTGGGGCAGTCGAAAAAGAGGCTACCAGCATGGCATTCAGCATTGGGTCACTTGCTTTTATGCCAATCGTTGGATTCGGCATGGCGGTCAGCATCCTTGTGGGCCAATATTTGGGTGACTCTAAAGAGAAGATCGCTGCCCAATCGGCATGGACTTCGGTACATATTGCTTGGGCTTATATGTTATTTATTTCGGTCTTATTCGTTGGTTTTCCGGAGTTGCTCCTCTCCCACTTTTTTACCGATAAGCTAGCGGCTGAGGGAGCTGCCACCATGACCGCCAGCGAACTAAAGATGCACCAGCAACAGGTCTACGACATGGGCGTAGTATTGCTTTGCTTTGTTGCTGGCTACAACTTCCTTGATGCGATGCTCATTGTCTTCGTCAGCGCGATTAAAGGAGCAGGTGATACCCAGTTCGTGCTGCGAGTCAGTATGGTAATGGCAACGGCACTCGCAGTTCTGAGCTATCTGGCAGTTGAACGTTGGAACTTAGGTATCTATGGCTGTTGGACCATCATCGCTAGTTGGATTGGCGGCATGGGGATCGTTTACTTTCTTCGATTCTTACAAGGTAAATGGAAGTCCATGCGGGTAATTGAGATGGCCCCACATGAACCTACGCTGCACAGCTCATGAGGCGTTAAATCGAGATCGTTTTGCGCAAAATGTGCGCTAATGCGTGAGACCTTATCCGCGATCTTTATTAGGCTGAAGGATTGGCCGAATTACCAAATTTCAGTTTCAACTATCGCGGGTTCGTTTGTGGGCATGGATTTATCGAAGAGATATGGATCATCAGTAGCCATTTTAGTAGTAGTTTCACTGGCTTTGACAGAAGTTTCTCATGCAGGGCTTCTTGGGGTTGATGTCTCACGCTTTCAGGGCGATGTGAATTGGAACGCTATGAGCCAAGATGGTGTCTCCTTTGGTTTCGCAAAAGCGACCGAAGGGGTTGGCTTTCTCGATAGTCGATTTCACAGCAATATGACGAACTCTCGTCTAGCGGGTGTTCCGATTGGGGCATATCACTATGCGCGACCTGATTCCTTTGTTGGAACCTTGGCTGATCCTGTCAAGCAAGACGCCATCAATGAAGCGAATGACTTTGTCGATGAAATCGAATCTTACTATCTGACTTATCCAGGCGAATACTTACGCCCGGTATTGGATGTTGAAGAGTTGCCTGTCTCTGCTGAAATCAACACAACAAGTGAGCAGCGTGCCTACCTGTCTGACTGGGTTCGTGATTTTAATTCCGTTGTTCAGTCACGCCTCGGAGTGGATGTGATCATCTACGCTAATGCGAATTACACGAATAATTATCTAGATGCCAGCCTTCGTTCGTTTGATCTCTGGTTAGCAAGATGGACCTACAACACAAACAATATGCCAACTAACGCGAATCTCGGTGTTTGGAACAGTTGGGCGTTTTGGCAATGGAGCGACAGTTGGAATGTCGGAGGCATCACGCCTATCGACGGAAACTATTTTGATGGCGATTTGAATGACCTATCTCAGTTCTTGGCAGGTACCACACCTCTTGAAGGTGATTACAACGGTGATGGCGTTGTAAATGCGGCTGACTATACCGTTTGGAGAGACAGTTGGCTTTCTTTAGGTGAGAACCTACCTGCTGATGGTGACAACGACGGCTTTGTCGGTAACTCAGACTACGATGTTTGGGCTATCAACTACGGCGCAGATGAGAGTACGGCAGCAGCGGCTGCAGCCATCCCAGAGCCATCGACTTTGATTCTCATAGCCTGCGGGATAATCGCGACTTTTAGCCAACGCAAGTGTTAATCAAAAAAAGCCTGCCGCATTACTTAACACGGCAGGCATTATGTTTTACTTAAGGCTAGGCTTAGCCAACTTCTTTTTCGTCGATCCAGCTCATGAGCTTACGAAGCTTCTTGCCGACGATTTCGATTTCGTGGCGTTGCTCGTTACGACGGGTTGCCTTGAAGCTAGGGGCGCCAGCCTTGTTCTCAAGCATCCAGTCGCGTGCGAAGCGGCCTGATTGAATATCGTCGAGGATGCGTTTCATCTCGGCCTTGGTTTCTGGCGTAACGACACGTGGGCCTGACTTGTAATCACCGTACTCAGCCGTGTTACTAACACTATAACGCATGTAGCTAAGGCCACCTTGGTAAAGGAGGTCGACGATCAGCTTCACTTCGTGAAGGCACTCAAAGTAAGCCATTTCAGGCTGATAGCCAGCTTCGACCAAAGTCTCAAAGCCAGCTTTGACGAGTTCACTGACGCCGCCGCAGAGAACCGCTTGTTCACCAAAGAGGTCGGTTTCAGTTTCTTCAGCAAAGCTTGTTTGGATAACACCGCCGCGAGTTCCGCCAAGACCCTTGGCATAGGCCATACCGATCTTGAAGGTGTCGTCGCTTGCGCCGTCTCCCAGTGCGATCAGGCAGGGAACACCACCGCCTGCTTCAAATTCGCTACGAACCAAGTGACCAGGTCCCTTAGGGGCGACTAGCAAGAGGTCGATACCCTTTGGCGGTTCGATAAGGCCAAAGTGAATATTGAAACCGTGCGAGCACATCAAGACGTTGCCCGACTCTAAGTTGGGAGCAATATCGTTCTTGTAGACTTCCGCTTGAACTTCATCTGGTAGCAAGATGTTGATGACATCGCCCTGCTTGGCTGCTTCAGCAGCAGAGACAGGCTCAAAGCCATGAGACTTGGCCAAGTCATAGTTGGCACCGCCAGGACGCTGGCCGACCACCACATTGACACCACTGTCACGAAGGTTTTGGGCGTGGGCATGACCTTGTGAGCCATAGCCGATAATGGCGACGGTCTTACCTTCAAGGGCTTTCAGATCGGCATCTGCGTCGTAATAGATCTTGGCGGACATAGTTCTTGTTATCAGTACGGTTAAAGTTGGCCAACCAACAGCGGTTAGCAGAAATGGGTTTAGCTAAGTTACGCTTAAGTAAACCTGATCGGTTACTTCTTAAACGAATGCAGTGAACTGTTGAACGGACGGTCGATGCTACGAACCATAGCGATGCGTCCCGTACGACAGAGTTCGATAATTCCGAATGGACGAAGCATATCGATAAAGGCTTCGACTTTTTTCTCTTGGCCTGAAAGTTCGATCATGATCTCATCATGAGAAATGTCGACCACACGACCGCGGAAGACTTTGGTAAGTTCTCGGATCTCGGTTCGATCTTCTGGAGCTGCCTTTACTTTGACCAACATGAGGTCACGCTCAACGTGGTCCTGGCTGCTGATATCTTCGACTTTTACGACGGTAACGATCTTCTCAAGCTGCTTCTGTACCTGAGCGAGCACGTTATCGTCTCCCACGACGACAAAAGTCATTCGCGATAGCTCAGGCACTTCGGTTTCACCGACTGCCAGGCTATAGATGTTGTAGGATCGTGAAGCAAGCATTCCCGAAACGTGAGCAAGCACACCAGGGACGTTCTGAACTACGGCTGAAAGGACGTGACGCATCAGTTGACTCGATCTCCTGCAGCGGGAGTAAACGGGTATTTGAAGGTTTTGGAGCCAAAATCCTCCCTCAGCCCACATTCTGGGGCCGGGAATGGGGAGTCGATCGCCACAAACCTTGTCAAAATAGTTACTTGTGAAATAGAGAATCCTAATCGGGCTCGCCGCAGCCCGCAACTGGCTGGACCGGATGAAACTGGCACTTCTGCGGAGTCTTCTCATTGACCTGACGGTCCAGGACCGATAATCTATCGAGATTGCCAAACCCTCAACCGGCCCGGAGGGAACCGGCAAAGATAGATCATTCCGACTCAGGACCGGTCTAAATCGTGAATTGTTCGGGCCAAACACGTCAAAACGTTCGACCCATATCAGCTTGCCGGAAGGCATTCTGGACTGGGACTACCTGAGATTCCTTCTTGGTAGAAGTGCGAATGTGCCAACGGAGATACCCATAATATGGCAAATCTTGTCAATGAGCTTGTAGAAGCAGGCGTCCACTTCGGCCACCGTGCCAGTCGCTGGAACCCAAAAATGCGGCCGTACATTTACGCTCGCCGCAATCTAATTCACATTATCGATGTCCGCGAAACTGTCCGTGGTCTTCTTCGAGCCAAGAAGTATCTAGCCGACGTAGCTAGCCGAAAGAGCTTGATTCTGTTTGTCGGTACTAAGCGTCAAGCTGCTGAAACCATCGAACGTGAAGCCCTTCGTTGCGGCATGCCGTTTGTTTCCGAGCGTTGGCTTGGTGGCACGCTAACTAACTTCCGCACGATTCGTGATCGTCTAGGTCGTTTAGAAGAGCTTGAAGCAATTCGCGATGGCGAAACGATCAACAGCTACTCGAAAAAGATGCAATCGACTCTCAACCGAGAGTATCGCAAGATCTACCGCAACCTAAACGGTATGCGTACGATGAGCCGCCTGCCTGAGTGCATGGTGGTTGTTGACCCTAATAAAGAAAAGAACGCTGTTTGCGAAGCGAAGAAGCTAGGTATCGCCGTCGTATCGCTGATTGATACAGACTGTGATCCGGAGCAAGTCGACTTGCCAATCCCAGGTAACGACGACAGCATGCGTTCAATCGAATTGATCACCAAGCTTCTTGCTGATGCGATTGTTGCAGGTAAAGCCCAAGCCGATCTTCAGCAGCAAACCAATGCCGAAGGCGTTGATCATAAGACCGATGTCGAAATGGTTGCTGAGGCTCAAAAGGAAGCTGAAGCCGCGCCAGCTAGCTAGATGACGCTAAGCTAAATGGCTATTGGCTTTAGGTATCAAGAGGACCCACGGCGCTGAAATGAGCCCAATCTCTGAGTAGGCGTTTCATTTTCGTTTTCAATGAATCCCACCGGCAAACGCTACAGCGTTTGCTCTCCACCCACTACGAAGGATCCCCCACCGATGGCGGAAATCACAGCGGCAATGGTCAAGGAGCTGCGTGACGAGACTCAGCTCCCAATGATGGACTGCAAAAAAGCCCTTGTCGAAGCAGGTGGCGACAAAGAGGCTGCTATTCAAGCTTTACGCGAAAAGGGCGTTAAGCTGATGGACGGTCGTCGTGACCGTTCGACCGATGAAGGTCGCATCGCAATCTGCGCAGGCGTTGATCTCCCTGCAGCAGCGATGATTGAACTTCAAGTCGAGTCAGCACCTGTTGCTGGTAATGAAGAAGTTATCGCATTGGCTAACGACTTGGCTAAGCAATTGGCAACCGGCCCTGGTGCTGCTAACGCTGATGAGCTCTGGCCGCAAGATTGCCCAAGCCAGCCAGGCAAAACCCTTAAGGACGTCAAAGACGACCTTGAAAACCGTATTCGCGAAGTCTTCAACCTGTCACGCATTCTCCGCGTCGAGAACAGCTGTGGCGGTTATGTTCACTTCGACGGTAAGTCGGGCGTTTTGCTAGAAGTCGAAGGTGGCAATGACGCAGTCGCTAAGGACATCAGCATGCACATCGCAGCAATGAATCCTTTGGCTACCACCAAAGAAGAACTAGACGAAGCCGAAGTTCAAAAAGAACGCGAAACCTTGATTGCTGCTGCTAAGCAAGAAGGTAAGCCAGAGAACATCATCGAGAAGATGGTTGATGGCCGCATGCGAAACTTCTTTGCCGAGAAGGTTCTTGCTGAACAACCTTTTGTCAAAGATGACAAGCAGTCGGTTGGCAAAATTGCCGAAAGTGCCGACATGAAGCTCAAGGGCTTTACCTCTTGGAAGCTTGGTGCCTAAGGCCCATCATTTCAAGATTTGATATTCTAAAAGGCCCTAGGTCGGAAGCGACTTAGGGCCTTTTTGCATGAAAGATGCTTTTCTGGTTGGAAAGATCGAAACTTGAGCCGTTGGGGTTTTGCCTAAAGCGCGAAGCGGATTAGACTTTTTCTGAATGATTCCCCACTTCAGCGGTCTGGGAATCACACATTAGCCAGACACCCTAAATAGACACCCATCCAGAGCGACCAATCTCGTGAGCCAAGGACCTTACAAACGTGTATTGCTAAAACTTTCCGGAGAGAGTTTTGCCCCCACCGGTGAGCGTGGCATTAGCATGGGCGAAGTCGTTCATATTGCTAGCCAAACCTATAAGGCGGCTCAGCAAGGGACTGAAATTGCCATTGTCATCGGTGGCGGTAACATCCTGCGTGGCGCACAGTTCACTGCAGGTGAAAGTCGAATCCAAGAAGCCACCGGCCACTACATGGGTATGCTTGCAACAGTTATCAATGGCCTAGCATTGCAAGATGCGCTTGAGTCGCTTGGCTGTGAGACTCGTCTGATGACAGCGATCAAAATGGATGGCGTTGCAGAACCTTATATACGCCGCCGTGCGACCCGTCACTTGGAGAAAGGGCGAATCGTTATTTGTGCTGCAGGAACAGGAGCACCTTTTGTTACGACCGACACCGCCGCGGCTCAGAAAGCGCTGGAGCTTGAATGCGATATTCTAATGAAGGCGACTCGCGTGGATGGCGTCTATAGTGCGGATCCGGAGAAAGACGAAAACGCCAAGCTTTACAAAGACCTAACATTCCACGATGTACGGAATCAAGAACTCCGCGTGATGGACTCCACGGCGATTGCCCAGTGCATGGAGCATAACTTGCCCATCATGGTGTTTAACTACCGTACCGATGGTAATATCGAACGTGCTGTCCGCGGTGAAGAACTCGGTACGCGGGTTACGAGTGTAGCTAAGGCAAACTAAAATATACGAACTGGAAAACAGATTGATACCAATTCTTTGATCGACAAAGGAACTGACCATGAATGTTGATGAGATCGTTCTCGATGCCGAAGAGCGTATGCAAAAGGCGGTTGATAAGCTCAAAGGTGACCTGACCGGTATCCGCACAGGTCGCGCAAACCCAGGGATGGTCGATTCGCTGAAGGTGGAAGCCTATGGTTCGTCAACACCACTGAAGCAGCTTGGCAGTGTGAGTTCGCCTGAGCCTCAACAATTGGTGATTCGCCCTTTCGATCCGTCTGTCATCAAAGATATCGAGAAGGCCATTGTTGCAAGCGATCTGGGACTAGCTCCACAAAGTGACGGTAAAGTTATCCGTTTGAACATCCCGGCCTTGTCTGGCGACGTACGCAAGAAGATGGTGGCTCGCACCAAGGACTTAACTGAAGAGACAAAAGTCAGTATCCGCAACGTCCGGCGGGATGCGAACAAGCACCTTGATGAATTGCAGAAGGATAAGGAACTAACCGAGGATGAACGGGATACCTACAAAGAAGACGTCCAAGAGCTGACCAAAAAATTTGAGAACCAAGCTAGCGATTTAGCCAAGGCTAAAGAGTCCGAAGTGATGGATCAATAGGCGGTAATCCGCGAGAAATCTGCAAGAAGATGCCAAAAGAGTGGATAATTATCCCAAGTTTTTCCCTTTTAATGAAAATTTACAAGAGAAGGTTGCAATAGGAACCAACATTGGCGACATTTGAGCCATAAGTGGGCTGTACCCAGAGAAAACTAAAGCCTAGTGCATTGGCCCAAGTGACACGTTTGTATTGACTACAGCTTTGATTTAACAACCGAGTGATCTAACGTGGACAACACAATTCGATTTTTTCTTGTTGCATCAGCACTGAATTTCTGTGTGTTGGTAGGTAGCAGTACTGAAGCTAGCCCGATTTCTTACGTTGGGCCTTCTAGTGATGGAAACATGACTGGTTGGTGGGCAGAAGATATTTGGTATGCGAACGTTCAAGAGTCCAATGACGAAGGACCAAATGACAGTTCCGCCATGCTCTTTGGAGCACCTTCAGGAACAACTGGAAGTTCCATTCAATTCTCACCAGCAAACTTCTTGGCAAATTCAGAGAATGGCGAATCAGGCTCTGAGATTGTAGACAGCACTCTTACATTCATGGTCGTTGCTGGGCCAAACGCGGTTATCAACAACTTCCAGTTTGAAGAATTTGGTGACACCACTCTTGCCAGAGGATTCAATCCTTCACTTGATGCATTTACTAGCATCACGGCTTCTTTCTTTGTAACCGTTGCTGAAGTCGATGGTGCCCCGATTGCTCCAATTACCGTCACGGGTTCGATGTCGTTCTCTCCTTCAGATGGCGATTATCAACTTTCGGTTGACTCACCTGGATCACTATCCTACACCGAAATTTTTGAAGGGTCCGTCTTCTTCGATATTGATCAAATCTTGGCTGACGAAGGAGTTAGCTACGAGTTTGGTGCTACTAAGCTTAATGTCAGTTTAGACAATACCCTAACTGCGATTAGCGAAGTTGGTTCTTCTGCATTTATCAAAAAGAAGGTTGCAAACGGTATCACAGTCACCACCAACGTGCCTGAGCCAAGTACTGCAATCTTGGTCATGCTAGCTATCACCAGCGTTGCTGCAACCCGCCGCAGCTAGCCACTACAAACTACAAAACGCTCAAGGCCGCGAGTGCTAGCACTCGCGGCCTTTTTTCGTGTTTATTTCGATCCGTAATTCGATTGAACTGATTCGCTGTTTGAGGGGAACACAGCGAGTGATACGCTGTTAGCCCAACTTGACCCAGTCGGCTTACCTCAGTCCGTTTGTGAAACGGATTCGTAGGCATGCCGTCATTAACGATCCCTCAATCGTTTTCGGAGAGAACTATGGCCCGCAAGGATGCGGAAGCAAACTCACATCAGAGTATTCAAGAAACAACTTCGCGTTCCCGCCGCGTAATTCGAATTGCTGCTCTAGCCCTACTTGTGGCTGGTATTGGTTATTCACTCAAAGGCTTAATTGGCACCCCTGAGGCAATTGCTCAGTCATCCCAGAGTGAGGCGTCTAAGCCAGCAACTCCTCGGAAAGCAACTTCAAACGAACCACGTTCGTTCGGGCCTCAGCATGACGTGATGGCTATCGTGAACGGCAAGGATATAAGCCGTAAGCAATTAGCTACCGCTTGCGTTGAACGCCACGGTGAAACTGTTCTCGAAGGCTTGGTCAACAAACGTTTGATTGAGCATCACTGCACTAAGCGAGGCATAAAGATCACGGACGCCGACATCGAAGCGGAAGTTGATCGGATGGCAAAACGTTTCAAGCTAGGTCGCGAGCAATGGTTTGAACTGTTGATGAACCAGCGCGGCATTTCAGAAAATGAATACAAACGTGACATCCTTTGGCCTACTGTCGCACTTCGTAAACTCGCAGCGGACGATCTGGTGCCAAGCGACGAAGAAGTCCGAAAAGCTTACGAAGCTCGTTATGGTGCTTCGATTCAGGCTAGGCTGCTTGTGGTTTCTGACGGAGATAAAGCAGCTGAACTGCTACGAGAAGCGAAAGCTCGTCCAACAGAGTTTGCTCGCCTTGCGATGCAACATTCCGAAGATGTAAACAGCGCCAGTATCGGTGGTCTTATTCAGCCAATTTTCCGTTACTCAGGAAGCCCACTAATCGAACGGGCAGCATTTGGATTGAAGCCAGGAGAAATATCGGACATTGTCGAATCCAACGGCCAGTACGCCATCCTAAAGTGCGAAGGCCGTAATCCACCACGTCAGGTCCCGATGGCGCAAGTACGTAGTGAGCTGTCTGAGTCAATTCGAGATCAAAAGCTGCGTGGCGAGGCTGAAAAGCTTTTTGAGAAGCTACAGAGTACTGCCACGATTAGAAACGTCTATAACGATCCTAAACTTCGTTCGATGATGCCAGGCGTTGTCGCCACGGTGAACGGTGTGCAGATCACCATGAAAGAGCTTGGCAACGAGTGCCTCGAACGCTTTGGTGATGAAACCTTACAGATTGAAATCTCGCAGCTTTTGCTTCGTCAGGAATTGAAGCGGGCTGACTTGAATGTCTCGCAGCAAGACTTGCAAGCGGAAATCGAACATGCTGCCATGCTCGCCGGGGTTGTTGGTCCAAGCGGGAAACCTGACCTTGGTCAATGGATCAAGATGGCAACTAGCGAACAACAAGTTTCCGAATCCATCTACTATCGTGATTCTGTTTGGCCATCAGCCGCACTCAAGAAACTTACCTCGGGACGCGTTACGGTTACTGACGAAGATCTTGAAAAAGGATTCGAAGCAAACTATGGCCGCCGAGTACGTTGCCGTGCTATTGTGCTAGACAATCTCCGACGAGCCCAAGAAGTTTGGGCCAAGGCTCGTGAAAATCAATCGATGGAACACTTCGGAGATCTTGCTGAAGAGTATTCCATTGAACCTTCCAGCCGTAGTCTTCGCGGCGAAGTGCCACCGATTCGACGAAATGGTGGTCAGCCACAGCTTGAGGAAGCAGCCTTTGCCTTGGTGGAAGGAGAACTCTCGGGGATTGTCCAAGCTGGTGACAAGTTCCTGGTTCTTAAGTGCGAGGGTTACACTGAACCGCTTGATATTAATCTTGAGGAAGTCCGTAAGATTCTGACCGAGGACATCCTAGAGAAAAAGACTCGTATCGCGATGAGCGAAGAGTTTGGCCGCATCCAATCGAAAGCGCGCATCGACAACTATCTTGCGGGCACCAGCCAAGCTCCTGCTAAGAAGACACAGCAAGCAAGACGAAAGCGTGACGGATCGGTCCAGAGAACCTCTGGCCAACATTAAGCGATCTAGCTGCTAAGCTAATTCTTAGAACGGCTCGTTTTGTTACATCCACAAGACGAGCCGTTTTTTAATTAGGAAACGAGTGGCCCATCGACTTCGACAACTCCCTCGGTAAGCATTTGATTTGCCTTCGCTTGTAGCTGTTTCAGAAGTTTAAGCTTCTCGGGAGAGAGCCTTGCGATGTCGACTTGATCGAGCAATTCTAAGGCATAGCTAGGCCGATCTAGTCTTGCAACGCAGATATGTGCGAGGCTGATGCGTGTCTTATCCGTCGAGTTAGGTTCTGCCTCAATTAGCTTAACCATGAAGGGAACTGACTCTTCGTAAAGCTTGTCAGCGTGAAGCGTCTTGATGAAAAGGACAAGGTCTTCTGTCGAAAGAGAGATGCCGTCACCGGTCTCTTTGAGTTTGTCATAAAGTTTATAAGCGGTAAGTGAGTTGCCTTGGAGCAAGAGTCCGTGGATTTGTTCTGAGGCGCTGTCTGCTAGTTGCTGTTGTCTCTTCTCTTTTCGCTCATCAACTTTTTTGACCGCAGCCTTTTCGCGTTCTTTCTTTCGTTTAGAAGCCCCCGGTTTGTTCCTCTCATTCACACTGAAAATATCCCATCCTTCACAATCCACTCTCTTGTTCTTAAGCATTAATAGCCCAATAGGGAGTCCAAAGACAACACCTCCAATATGAAGTAATGAAGTTGCATCAAAAGTCAGGACGGCATAGATGATATCAAGCCCAATGAAGAATCCTGCAACGCCCATGACAGGTACTTCGAAAGTCCCCATTAAGAGAAAGAAAAGAAAGTAGAAGAAGCTGGTGTTATTCACAGGTGCCCAGATAGCGGCAATTGCCATGATGCCATAAATAGCAGTTGATGCCCCTAAAGAACCACCACCTCCCGTGTAGCCAAGCATGATCAACTGTTCAAGCGAAGATTCACCGATCGCTATCAAAAGATAAATAGCCAAGAAACGGAACCAGCCAATCTTTCCCTCAACAACGATGCCAAAAGCCCAGAGGAAAAACATATTACTAAGAAGGTGGATGATTCCCTGGTGCATAAAGGCCGATCCAACCCATTGCACCGGATGCAGACCGTTGCCGTATTCCAAAATCCAAGGATTTGATTGACTTAGATCAGTTCCAGAGCTTAGGACTCCGACAAATATTAAGACGTTGGCGACAATCAAACCAACAGTGGCATAAGGCCAATGATAAACCGGGGCATCGGTGCTATACGGTAGGAGGATCAATATAGAAGGCCTTGGATCTGCTGAACCGCGTTGATTTCCGCCGAATCGGGCGATATTCGCCTCGCCCACAAGAGCGTATACTAACGGTTTCGCCCTAGAATTGCGAATCTTGCCAATTGGGTAGAATTACCCAAAACCTTGCCTATTACACGATTTTGCGAAGCATGTCCTCCGCTGAAAATAATATCGATCCTGAATTCGAAGTCCGCGTTGCTGACCGAGTAACTCGTTTGCCTCCCTATTTGTTTGGCCGGATCAATAAAATGATCTATGACAAACGTGTAGCGGGCGACGACGTTATTGAGCTCGGAATGGGTAACCCAAGTGATCCACCCCAAGAGCAGATCATCGAGAAGCTTGTCGAAGCGGCACGTGATCCTCGCAATCACCGTTACAGCAAATCAAACGGCATTACCAACCTACGCCGTGAAGTGGCCGCGAAGTATCTAAAGAAATATGGCGTCCGACTGGATCCCGAGAGTGAAGTCATCACATGCCTCGGATCGAAGGAAGGCTTCAGCCATATGTGCTTGGCGTTGATGGGACCTGGCGATACGGCAATCGTGCCGAAGCCTTATTTCCCCGTTCATGTTTACGCTGTAGCGTTAGCTTCAGGCAATGTGATCACACTGCCAGTTACAGACAGTGACAAATTCCTATCAGATATTGCATACACTTGCGAAACACTTTATCCGAAGCCCAAGCTCTTGTTGCTTTGCTATCCGCATAATCCTTCGAGCGTGGTTGTCGAACAGTCGTTCTATGATGAAGTGGTCAAGCTGGCGAAGAAATATAACTTGATGGTTATTAGCGACTTTGCTTACGCCGATGTTGCGTTTGATGGTTATCAGCCGCCAAGCTTCTTAGCGTCACCCGGTGCGATTGATGTTGGTGTTGAATTCACCACCATGAGCAAGGGGTACAACATGGCTGGTTGGCGAGTCGGTTTCTGCAGCGGCAACCGTGAGATGATCAATGCCTTAGGTACCATCAAAGGGTATTACGACTACGGTATGTTCCAAGCGATTCAAGTCGCCGCGATCGTCGCGTTACGCCATACACAGGCTGCCGTCGAAGAACAGTCAGCCATTTATCAGTCACGCCGTGATGCACTCTGCGACGGCTTGGTGCGTCTTGGCTGGGAGGACTCCCGACCGAAGGCAGGCATGTTTGTTTGGCAACCCATTCCCGAAGTCTGGCGCAACCGCATGAGCACGATGGACTTTGCCATGTTGCTACTCGAAAAAGGAAACGTCGCCGTCAGCCCCGGCAGCGGTTTTGGTCCTGAAGGGGAGGGCTTCTTGCGAATGTCACTTGTCGAAAACGAAGAACGCCTACGCCAAGCGGTACGTCAGATCAAAGCCTGTTTGAAAGAAGCGGAAGCTGGTTATTAATTTTCTTATTTATTTAGAGTAAACCACATGGCAAGCAAGGGTAAAGCATTTATCAAAGGTGGATTGGGGTGTCTCGCGGCTTTCATCGTAATTGCTATTCTAGCTTTGTTGGTAGGAGGTTCGGCATACATCGATATTGGCGGAGCGATTATGCTGTTCGTAATCGGAGGACTCATTGGACTTGGTGTTAATGCTATTTACAATATGGGTGCTCGTGGTGCTTCTCGTGAAAACACAGATACGAACTCTGGAATTCAAGATTCAGACCTCTAATATCTATTCATCTGATGATCTGTTTGGTTATTCAACTTGGAGAAGAGATGATGCTTCGGTCTGCTTTGCTAGTTGTTTTGATCTCAATTTCTAGTCTTCTAGGACAAGTTTTGCCTGCATTCGGGCAGACTGAGAAATCAAACGTAGATTACGCCGTCCTGTTGATCACCAACGAAGAACTCGCCCCCTCTTGGCAAGAGTTTGCCGATTGGAAAACGCAGTGTGGTAAGCGAACGAAGATTGTGACTGTTTCGGAGGCGAAAAAGTCGCACCCACATAAAGCGGTTCAAGAGAGCATTCGCTTACTGGTTCGTGACTACATCGAAAACCATCAAACTCGCTGGGTAGCTCTTGGTGGTGATTGCACACCAGGCGGCAAGGGTGTCGTTCAGGGCGGGCATACAACCTTTCATGAGATTGAGCCACATGGTATTCCGACCGACATTGTTTACATCAGTCCAACCGACTGGGATGCCGATAGCGATGGCGTCTATGGCGAGTGGGAGGATGATCGATCGGCGATTACTTATCCTGATGGATCTATAGGCCTCGGCCGGATTCCTGTTCGGACCGCTGACGATGTAAAAGCGTTTACTGAGAAGGTAATTCAATATGAATCTCAGTACCCTTCGGATAGTTTTTCAAGCGAGATGGTTTACACGTGCACAGTACCGGTCGCCTATCCAAAAGTACGCCGCAGCTGGGATGACTATGTTGCCAAAGCATGGAAGAGTGGTTCTTCTCGCCGATATTTCTCGGATGAGACACCTTGGGATAAACCAAACAACCCAGGTAGCTACGATCTTTCTGCAAACAATTTACTGAAGCTCATCAACGAGAAGTCGGCCGGCAAACTTCACCTGCACGGGCATGGTTTCTTACCTGCGTGGGTGCTGGACGAATCTTATTTCACGCTTCGCCAGATTAACCAACTCAGTAACGAAGGCGCTTATCCGCTGATCACCACGGTATCTTGTTTTACAGGCCAATACGATGCCGATGCTGATCCGTCGATTGTCGAAAGCATGATTCGCAAACCAAAGGGAGGATCGGTTGCTATCGTAGCACCGGTACGGACTGGTAAACCACACTTCGCCAAGCGGTCTGACTTGATGCTGATGGTCACCCAAGGAAAGCTTGATGGAACCACTCAGACAATGACGCGGTACTGGACTCACGGTCTGGGAAAAAACAAAACTACTGGCGAAGCAATCATGCTTGCCAAGGCTGATATGGCCACCGATGCCGAAGTCTCGCCCAACTATCATCTCTGCGTTTGCGAGCTGAATCTGCTGGGTGATCCAACGCTTGATATGCGGGCAACAACGCCACGAAAGGCGGAGGCAAAAGTTCCTGAGACGTTTACAGCAGGAAGCCAGACGTTCCAGCTAGAGACAGATACTCCTGGAGCAACGATTTGTTTGTGGCAAGGCGATACCTATCTGACTGCAATAGCGAATCAATCAGGCGAGGTTCGATTTGATTGCAATCTCCGAGCGGACAAGCCAGTCAAGATCGCTATCACTGGTCCGAGCTTGAATGCTCAGACTTGGGAGATTCCTTGTCTTCCTTCGAAGTAGATTTTTTCAGCGGGTCAGCGTTCGTTGTCGGTAAATGAGTGCCGAGTCTCGCTTTGATTTTCTCATATCCCGAGTCGTTGGCGAGATTGTGCCATTCATTGGGATCAGATCGATGGTCGTATAGTTCTTCGCTTCCGTCGGCATAACGAATGTAACGAAAGTCTAAACTCCTCACGGAGTGGTTGGATTTACCTTGGGTTGTGATCACAGCACGACCGGTTGGAGTGCTTGGGCTACTTAGCGTTTCGACAAGACTTGTTCCTTCTAGAACCTGGGGTGGATTGTCAAGTTGGCAAAGCTCAATCAGTGTCGGGTAGAGATCCAGCAAGCTGACAGGCGACTCATGTTTTGCCTTGGGGTTAGGTGACCTAGGATCAAAGATCAAAAGCGGAACATGCGTCGTATGTTCCCATAGTGCAAACTTCTCCCAACTCTCTTTCTCGCCGAGATGGTATCCATGGTCACTCCAAAGGATGATGATCGTATTCTCGGCATGTTTGCTTGAATCGAGAGCTGATATAAGGTCGCCAATTTGTTGGTCGGCATAAGCCATACTCGCTAGGTACGCTTGAACTGCTGCGGGCCATTGGTTACTCTCCGTTACCCAGGTGTGCCACTTGCGACGTGCCATTTTCTTACCTGGCTCGGGAATGTCTTCCAGATCTTCCTCTAGGCAATGGGGTAACTGAATATCTTCTAAAGGAAAACGTTCATAATATTCTCGTGGTACATACCAAGGGAGATGAGGACGATAGATACCCACTGCTAAGAAGAGAGGCTCACCGGATGCTTGTGCAAGTCGCTCCTTTGCCCAAGCAACAACCTTCGTGTCAGCCATATTCGATTCATCAACGTCAAGCGCCGACCAATCAAAATGGCCACGGTAGAATTCTTCTGATCCATGAACGGGCCATTCTTCAGGTCGTACTTCCTCGGGTAGCTGTTGTGTTAATGAAGGATAGTAATCAGACCAAGCAGATGCATCGTAATAGCCTTTGAGGCTCTTTTCATTAAAGAACGTATGAGCATGAAATAGCTTTCCACATCCAAGCGTTGTGTAACCCGATTGCTTAAATAGCTTCGGAAGCGAAACTGCTTCTTGCAGGCTAGGAGCCTTTCGCCAATCGTGTCCGTTGGAGTAAATCCCTGTTGTCGAGGGACGCAAGCCGAGTAACAAACTCGCTCGTGAAGCATTGCAGCTTGGTCCGGAACAATAGGCCCGCGTGAACAAGACGCTACGCTTAGCAAGTCGATCAATGTTTGGAGTCTGCGCCTGCGGATGACCGCCCAAGACGCCGACCCAATCGTTGAGGTCATCAACCGCAATGAAGAGGACGTTTGGTTTTTCGGAGGCCGCCACAAGTGGACTTAGCCCGAAGAGGGCCAAGAGCAGGAGCATTTTAATAGTTGACGGCATGAGGAGCTCAATCGACGACTAGAGGGATGGTTCCACATTCTACGCATGAAAACAGGGTATTCGTGACGGGGAATCTTAATTTATGGCCCATTTGGGCTCTATCTGGCGAATTGCGGCGGGGTATTTTATCTATCAACAAGGCTAGGTTTTAACTACAATGCGAGCCGATAAATTGGTCTATCTCCGTATGAGATGGGCCTCCCGCCATTTGTCCCACCTTTCAATCCCTCCTGGCAATCGGCACTCTTCCTGAGAAGTTCCGTTGCATTGCTCCCAAGAAGCTCTGCTTAACCAATTCCTTGGTCTAAGTGTTAGCTTAGGGTCTAAGCTTACCGAGAAAACGATAATGATTGATCTGCTTATCAAGCGTGAGATAAACCTCAAGAACGAAATCCTTTCTGGGCTAACCGTGGCGTTAGCGTTGGTGCCAGAAGCTGTTGCTTTTGCATTCGTCGCGGGTGTTGATCCCTCGGTTGGACTTTGGGCGGCATTCTTTGTTGGCTTCATTACTTCGTTCATTGGTGGGCGTCCCGGCATGATCTCCGGGGCAACTGGGGCAATGGCGGTTGCGATGACGGCGTTCGTTGTCCTTTACGGCATTGAATATCTCTTTGCCGCGGTCATCCTTTGCGGGATAGTACAAATCGCATGCGGGCTATTTGGCGTAGGGAAATTCGTTCGGCTTCTTCCGCACTCGGTGATGCTTGGGTTTGTGAACGGACTGGCAATCGTGATCGGTATGGCTCAGTTTGGACAATTGAAGACGAATCACCGTGTTGCTTTTGATGAGCATGAGCAAACGTTCCATATCATTGCTGATTGGATGACCGGTGGTGCTATGCTGATGACCATTGGGCTTATCCTACTGACGATGGGGATCATCCAGTTTCTGCCAAAGTTGACAAAGGCAATTCCCGGAACGCTTGCGGCTATCGTTGCAGTGACTCTCTTGGTTCAGTTCACCCCGATCGAGGCATTGACCGTCAGCGAGTCTGTCGAGCAGATGAAGCAGGTCGCCGTCGAGAAGGCCGAGAAGACAAAACAGTTTGAAGCGGAGAAGCCTGGTCTACTTTACGCCGACATCAATGACCGAGCACATGAAATAGCTTCCAGTGATATTGCTATCGAGCCCCAAGAATCGACTCGAATAGCAGGCCGATTTGCAGTTCCTGCGATACCGATGAACTTTGAAAGCTTGCTGATCATTGGAGGGCTGGCACTGACGCTTGCTTCGATCGGCTTGATTGAATCGCTCATGACGCTGACCCTCATTGATGAGCTGACCGAGACCACAGGTTCAAGTAACCGAGAGTGCATGGCCCAAGGCGTTGCGAATATGGTTTCCGGCTTCTTTGGTAGCATGGGTGGTTGTGCGATGATTGGCCAATCGATGATCAATATCCGTTCTGGCGGACGTCACCGGTTGTCCGGTATCACAGCCGCGTTGTTTTTGCTTGCCTTCATTGTCTTTCCGCCACTTTGGAATTGCATTGGCATGATCCCCGTACCAGCACTGATCGGCGTGATGTTTATCGTCGTGATTGCCACGTTTGAATGGACAAGCCTGCGACTTTGGAACAAGATTCCTCGAAGCGACTTCTTGGTCATTGTCGCCGTTTCAGTGATAACGGTTCTATCGGACTTAGCAATCGCCGTAGCCGCAGGCGTTGTGATTTCTGCACTGGTATTTGCTTGGCAAAAGTCACATGTCATTGATGCAGTTGTCAGCGAAGAGAACGGCGTA
The DNA here is from genome assembly GCA_965263145.1 of Botrimarina sp. Lineage (GTDB taxonomy): Bacteria > Planctomycetota > Planctomycetia > Pirellulales > Lacipirellulaceae > CAYGQU01. Next base: position 1,926,576 of record OZ253585.1, on the reverse strand, counting down.
AAGAGATACGAACTCAACGGCCCTCTCTTTTTCGGTGCGGTCACGTCGTTTAAGGAGATATTCACTCCTAGTGAGGATCCTGATCAGGTTTCTATCGAGTTCAAGAACACGAAGGTCTACGACCACTCCGGTATGGAAGCAATCAACGGCATCTGTGCGAAATACCGAGAGCTAGGAAAAACCGTAACGCTACGTAACTTATCAGAAGATTGCCAATCGATGCTCGCGAAGGCGGACAAAGTGATTGATGTCCAGGTCGAGAATGATTGCCAAGTAGCGGTTTGAGCTGAGGGATACCAGCAGAGATACCCAGATTATTTTACTCAACGGTTAAGTTCAACTCGGGAAGAGCTGTCCTTAACTCTTGAATCGCCTTTTCGCTGATCTGTTCACGACTGACTTCTAGATCCTTTAAGCACTCCATGCTTTTAATCTTATCTACAATCGCATCAGTTACCTTTGTGTCCGCTATTGTTAGACGTTGAAGCTTTGGAAGTTCTGCTATCGAATCTACCCCTCGATCTGAAATCTCCGTACGAGATAGTTTAAGATTGTTGAGGTTAGATAATTGGGCGATATTGACTAGTCCTTGGTCAGTAATCGCGGTGGCCTCAAGTGATAACCACTCGAGCTTTTCAAGCGTTAATATATCAATCATTGCATGATCGCTAATTGCGGTCTTGTTAAGACAGAGCCACTCAAGATTAACAAGCTTCCTTAAGTGCTTAGTACCTTCATCAGTAATCTTTACTCTAAGGTCAAGCGATTTCAATCTATCCATTGTTCCAATAATCGGCATGGACTTATCTGTGATTAAGTTATTGCCTAGATGAAGGGTTTCCAAATTAATCATGTTTTGGAAGTTCTCAAATCCAGAATCTGAGATATTGGCGTTGTGTAACTGCAATGATTTTAATTTGGTTAGTTCTTTAAGATGAGCGGTACTTGAATCACCTAGGTGTATACCACATAGAGACAGATCTTCTAGATTTCGAAGCTTACTTAAATGGATAATTGTTCGATGTGTTACGCCAGTCTTGTCCAACTGGTAGCCAAGGTGCAATTTGCGAAGATTTGTCAGATTGGAAATGCCCTGGAGACCATCATCAGTCACAGGCAGCATTGTGAGCGTCAATTCTTCTAGGCGACTTAATTTTTCTAAGTTGATTAAGCCAACATCGGTAAGGTATGGACCTCCACTACCAGAAGGGAATGCCCCCCTAGTTATGCTTGTGATGTCATTCGAAGACGTTAACTCAATGAATTCTGCATTGGTTGTAGACTTGTTATAGCAGATTGTTTTGCCAGGATGGTCTCCATCACTTGGTCGCATACCTTCAACTGCAAAGCAGGACGGTTGTAGGAATAAAACCGTAATAGACAAACTGAAGAGGTATGTTATGTAACTCTTTGACATATATCACCGAAATTAACGAAATGGTTGCGGTATAAGACATTTTATTTGAATCGATAGGTCGGGGTAGACCAATCGCGGGGGACAGGGGAAGGGATACCGTGGTTCAATCTCTATTGAACAGTTTAGAGAGCCAATGAAGCGTTGTTGTACTAGGTGATATCAAATCAAGAAAAGAATGGCTCTGTCTAGAATTATTCCCCAATCAAGCGGATGTTAAGTTCTGGTTAATAAGCGGAATTGCCTAGCAGATGGCGTGACCAAATCGCAGTTGCTCTTATATGCCTTTAGTGAGAATCAATTTCTTTACTGAAGCTGGATCACGTCTTGAGTTCTTAGATGCCTGACAAACACGAAACAGAAGAGCTTATAGCACTCCTGACTGCAAACCAAACACGGCTTAGGGCCTATGTGTTGTCGTTGACCGCAGATCCTGAAACCGCCATGGAAGTCCTGCAGGCAACTAATCTGGTGATTTGGCGCAAGGCTGAGCATTTCGAGCCAGGCAGCAACTTTGTTGCATGGGCTTTTAAGATTGCACGCTTACAGGTCAAAGCACATCGCAATAAATCAATCCGAGAGAAGACTCTCTTTAGCGAAGAGTTCATTGACGAGCTATCAAGCTATGTTTCTGAACAAGAAACGCAAGAAGAGTTGCAGGAAGTTCAGTCAGCCTTAGGGTATTGCCTTGAGGAGTTCCCTGAGAATCGAAAAGAACTCCTTTGGCTCCGCTACCGTGACAATCTCAGGATCGCTGAAGTTGCTAAGCAACAAGGGAAAAAGGTTGGAGCGATCAAGCAACTCTTTCACCGCATGAGGCAAGTTCTCTTGCGATGTATTGAACGGAGACTAGCGGAGGGAAAGCTAGTATGAGTAACACAATTCATGATCAACATGATATTGAAATGCTGATGGAAAAAATTCTTGAAGGAAAGCTCGATTCAAACGAATCACACCGCTTAGAGAAGCTACTTTCCGGGCAGCCAGACCGGATTAAAAGCTATCTGTTGTTCCTAAATCTACATGTTGCCCTTGAAGAGCAGGGAGCTGTCTTAGCGGAAGCGAATATCAAAGCTGATTTAGAAGAACGTTCATTTTCGGAAAAGTTTGAAGCAACCTCTCTTAAAAGGACTGCTTCAAAGCCCACAGTCATATCAACTGTTGCTCCTAAGTCGGTATTACCAAATCTAAGTACCGTATTAACAACTCCACTGATTGTTTCATTTGCTGTGTTGATACTTTTAGGCTCGTACATATGGTCCAATCAGGGTCCATCTGCAAGTTTGGTTGCTACTGCGGATGCGGAATGGGAGGACTTGGTATCTCGAGATGATTTTGAATTGGGGCAAGATTGCGTTTTAAAGTCTGGATTTGTCGCTCTCCAATTCCGCAGCGGCGCAGAGGTCGTAATTGAGGGGCCAGCCCAGTTCAGGGTACTCAACAAGAACGCTGTCGCACTGGACCGAGGGAGGTTGGTTGCCCTTTGTGAAACCAAATCGACTCACGGCTTTACTGTGAAAGTTCCCCATGGACGCATCGTCGACCTGGGCACTGAATTTGGTGTTGAATCCAACGAGGATGAAAGCACTTATACATTTGTTTTCGATGGTGAAGTGCAAGTTTTTCCGAGTCAAGCGAGTAGTGAAAACTCGTACGTCATTCGAGAGGGTGAGTCTCTTTTGTTTGACAAAGAAAAGTCACTGACTCGAGGGGATCGTAAAAACTTCTCACTTAAAAGCGTTAGCGAGCTACACGAAGAAGTTGATTTTAAAGCGGTACATACTAACCAATAATTACTCACAGCTGGATCTACAATGAAGAAAACAATTATTGCTTTAACGATATTGATTATTGGAGCGAATTGCTCTCCGTCGATTGCGGCCCAGGTTACCTGGGGAATTCCCTTCGAATTGATTACTGAGAACGACATTGATCTCTCATTTGGGCCATTAGTTTATGCTCAGAATGGAGGTGATAACATCGGCAATGAGGACTTCATTCCTGCAGCTACGCTCGCCACTCTATCAGATCCAAAAGTTGCCTCCATCGGCTCTGCTTCTGTCAGCTTCGAAGGCATAGATGCTGTATACGGTGATGATGCATCATTCGGTTTGATTGGATTTCCATTTGAATCATTTGGTGATGCTATTGATCATCTCGAAGGACAAAATTTCAATGTCACCTTCGACATTCGTAATGAGAGAACGGTAGGGATTCCTCAAATTGGGTTTGATCCCGAGCCAGCTACGCTTTTTGATCCACCAGAGAATGACAACTACTCGATTGGTACAGTGAATGATGTGCTCGATTCGATTCTTGATTCCCAAGTCTTCATGGACAGTCGTGCGTCCTTAGGTGCGGGATTTCCTGAAGAAGACGCCGGTGCACTTGAGATATTTCTAAACAACTTGACCGTTGGAACAGACTATCAAGTACAGATCATTGGTGGAGCAGATAACCGAGTGTCAAAATCCGATCCACTCACGATCGATCCTTCCTACATGGCTTCCAGTACTGGTAAAGATGTAAGCCCCTATGGGACCCTTAGTGATGGGCATGGAAACACGGTCACCAACGTGGGAGCACACCTTGACCTAGACTCCGATAACATTGGGCACGTCACCACAGTGCTGGGGACATTCACGGCGGACAATACAACTCAGCAGATCGACTTTTTGCTTCAGCGAGGAAGAAACGCCGGCATCAGCGCCATTATCCTTACTGAAAAACAATTGGGAACACCTGGTGATTTCAACGGTGATGGAAAGGTTGATGCCGCAGACTATACCGTGTGGCGAGACAATCTTGGTGCGACAGAAGACGGAAGTATTCTTGCTGGAAATGGGAATGGTGGAGTGGTTGACTCAACAGACTTCACTCTGTGGACAACTAACTTTGGCTCTTCTTCAGTAGTATCAACCAGTACTGCTATTCCTGAGCCAGCGTCCGCACTCCTCTTAGGAGGTTTGCTTATCGGTTCCATCAGATCAACAAGACGTAATCGCTAAAGGTGGGGGTGGATGGCGCGGTGGAGACATCTGACTCTCCCGTTGGAGTATTTCCCCGTGCCATTTTTTCTTAGGAGCAAGCAATGACTATTAGAAGAGATAGACAACAGGCATTCACTCTCGTGGAATTGCTTGTCGTGATTGCCATTATTGGGATCTTAATTGCCCTACTGCTTCCTGCGGTTCAAGCGGCAAGAGAATCTGCGAGAAGGCTTCAATGCCAAAACCATCTCAAGCAGATTGGTCTCGCGTGTCTCCTTCACCAAACTTCACACGGTTTTTTCCCATCTAACGGATGGGGGTTTCGATGGATGGGGGACCCTGATCAAGGTGCTGGAGAAAAACAGCCTGGTGGCTGGATTTATTCGATAACTCCTTACCTTGAGGAAGAGTTGATTCACAGTGTTGGAGAAGGCTTATCTGAAGAAGAAAAACGGATTGCACTTACGCTTCAGAAATCTCATGTCATTCCCATGTTCTATTGTCCAAGCCGGCGAGAAGCAAGAGGCTATCCTGGAGACGAGCTCTCCTACAATGCTGATGAGCCAGAACTTGTTGCTAAGAGTGATTACGCTGCTAACGAAGGTTCGACTCTTCTTTTTGGTGAAGGACCTACCTTAACCTGCCTACAGACTTATCCTGTATGCGATTGGCAGTTCCAAAATCGTACTTATAGTAATAGTGAATTCCTCGCTCGGCAGAATAAGTTCTTTAACGGGGTTATCAGTGTCCGGAGTGAAATAAGGCCTGCTCGAATCACGGATGGAACCACTCACACCGCTATTGTGGCCGAAAAGTACCTTAATCCCAATAAGTACGAAACTGGAGATGACGGTTCCGACGATGGATCGATGTACCTCGGCCATGACAAAGACGTTAGTCGCATATTCAATCGACTGAACTCTTTTCTTCCTTTCCAAGATACTCCTGGATTCGACACGGGATCCCATCGGTTTGGGAGTGCCCACCATGCTGGCTTTTACGCTGTTATGTGCGATGGTTCCGTGAGGATCATTAGCTATGAAATTGATCCAGATACTTATCAAGCACTTGGCACGCGCAACGGTGAAGACATTGTACCGGAATCTTAATCCACTAATGAAAATGAAACTATCAATACAAATAGTGCATGCGTCTGCTGCTGTCGCAATGATCTTCATTGCTGGTTGTAACCGTGGCCCCGCGGCACCAGCCTTCCCTGAAATCAAACCTGATGTTGCTGCTACAGAAGCACTTCGACTATACGACCTAGATGGAGATGGTTTGCTTGTTCTTGAAGAAATGGCTGCATGCCCTTCAGTTGCCAATGCTTCAAAACGACTGGATCGAGATGGCAACGGATCGTTAACGAAGAATGAAATACAAGACCGCCTGCAGCAGCTACTCGATTCAGGAACCTCGCTGGTTGGTTCAGTCGTGCAGGTGATATTTGACGGCAAGCCTCTTGAAGGGGCCAAAGTAATTGTTGAGCCTGAACCCTTCTTAGGGGATGGCTACGAGTCTGCCAGCGGGACTACTGACGAAACTGGCATGGTCTCATTTAAAGGACATGACCCTGTACTGCCTGGCCTTCACCTTGGCTTCTATCGTGTTCGAATCTCCAAGCTTGACTCAGAAGGTACCGAAACAATTCCAAGTGAATACAACACAGAAAGTAACTTGGGAGTCGAAGTGGCTGCCGACAAAGGAAACCTAGCGATATTCAAACTTGCAAGTCGTTGAATAGCTTCATCTCAAAATCCACACATAGAAACCAAAGGAGAACGCCCACAAGATCAATGTGATAGATATCCGTCGATTATGAATACACGTGTTAACTAACTTTGCATTTACCTTCTAGAGAATGACTAATGTATTACAAAATTGAGAATATACTTTTCCTGGCTGCTTTAGTTTCTTTTGTGTCAATCGCAGACGCAGCATCCATTAGCTGGCAACCGGCGTTTGAGCTTGTCAGTGATAGTGATATAGACCTCAACTACGGGCCGATCGTTTATGCTGTTAATGGTGGAGATAATACCGGCAACGAATCTTTCATGACCTCTCCACAGCCATCTATTCGTACTGTTTCTGTTGGTTCAACCAATATCAACTTTGAGGGAATCGAAGCAATCTATGGGAATGATGCTTCTTTTGGTCAAATTGGTTTCCCATTCGAAACATTTGGTGATGCGGTTGATCATTTGCCAGGAGATGGTAGTAACGTTACTTTCTCCACGAGCAATACCCGTACAGTTGCTGTTCCGCAAGTATCTTTTGATTTGGATGCCTCTGACGGTACGTTGGGTAGCCGCAATTACAACGTTGGGACTGGTAACTCTGACCTTGATGTGATCTTAGCATCCCAAGTCTTTTTTGATGGACGCGGAATTGGGGCAAGCGCTTTGAATATATCGCTTAATAACTTAAATCTAGGGCAATCCTACCAAATTCAACTATTCGGTCCAGCTGCTGAATCTGGACGAATTTCTGAATCAGTTGTCGACGATGGCGTGGGTAATTCAGTGACTGGTTTCGGCGGATTGCTTGATCTCGACAATGACTCAGTGGCGCATGTTACGAGTGTCATTGGAACCTTTACTGCAGACAGTAGTTCTCAGCCGATCAACGTTGTACTGGCAGTAGAAAGAAACTCGGGAATCAGTGGGCTTGTCCTAACCACTGCAGTCCCTGAACCATCTGCTATAGCACTTGTAGCAATCGCACTTTGTGGCACACTTTACAACCGTCGTTAGGATACAAACCTCGGCCCGTCTCTAGTTGTGGAGACGGGCTTTTTTATTGATTCAAATGGAACGCAAATATGTGGCTACCAATATTTCAAACGGGTATCTGCCTTTTACTTATTGCTGCTAATTACACTTTTGCTGATGAACCTAAATCAAGATCGATAAAGATACTGGATCAACTATATACTCCAGACGAAATGATTCTTGTTGTCGCTCATCGTGGAGACTGGCGTAACGCGCCTGAAAACTCAATCAAAGCTATTACAAACTGTATCGAGCTTGGAGTAGACATTGTTGAAGTAGATATAAGAATGACGAAGGATAGTCACTTTGTCTTGATGCATGATAAAACACTTGATCGAACAACTACCGGTACTGGTAAAGTCAGTCATCACACACTCAAAGAGATAAAGCAACTCTATCTAAAGAATGGATACGGAATCCCAACAACCCACCGAGTCCCTACGTTGGAAGAAGCTGTAGAGGCAATAAATGGCCGAGCTCTTCTCTATCTTGATAAATCCGAGTATTGTCTTAGTGACGTCTTGGCCATTGTACAACGTCTTGGATATCTCGATCAGGTTTTGCTTTACGGAACTTGCACACGGAAAGAGCTAGAAAAACAGTTAGATTCGAGGCTAGGGCTTACACTTTCTGATATACACTACCTTCCCAAAGTCTACGATGGCTTAAAATCAAAATCGCAATACATCGAATCCTACACAAGCACTTCACCTGCATTTGTCATGAGTTTTAAGAAAGAAAGCTCCGAGGTGCTCTCTTCATTCCCACAGATCAAGAACGCCAACCGGCGAATCTGGGCAAGTTCCTTATGGCCAGATCTATGTGCAGGCAAAACGGATGACCTAGCTGTTGATGAGCCTGACAAAGCCTGGGGCTGGCTGATTGATAAGGGAGCCACAATCATTTGCACAGATCGGCCAGCACTTCTTATTGACTATTTGAGACCGAGAAATCTTCATGAATAGATTTGTTGGAATGCTCAACCCACATAGAATTTGGTCATATGCAGTAGTTGATACTTATTGTAGAAAGTTGTGCTGAGAGGAAAGCAGGTGACCTTTTAGGTGACCTCACCAAAATGCCAAAGAAAAAAGCACTCACAACATTCGTTGCGAGTGCTTTGGCGATGGTCGTTTGAGAAAGCACACCCCGCAGGATTCGAACCTGCAACCTTCGGATTCGTAGTCCGATGCTCTATCCAGTTGAGCTAGGGGTGCGTGTTGGTCGGCGCGTACATTTACTAGGTGATTGCACGTGCCATGAGTTAGGCGGTATCGCCCAACGAAGCTCCACATCTTGACTGATTTGTCCCTAAATGACAAGTACCCTCGGAAAAAGTTCCGTTTGTATGGGAGGAGCCAAGGGGTTTTTTGCGTTTTCGAAACAGGTTGTCCTGCTAAGCCTTGATCTCTTTCAAAGCGGCTAGGGCAGCTTCATGAAGGTGTCCGTTGGTGGCGACTACGCCGCGGTTTTCAGCCAAGGTTCGGCCATGTGAGAAATCGAGCGGTTTGCCGTCGAGGTCTGAAACGCGACCGCCTGCCTCTTCGACGACAATCGAACCGGCCGCCTGGTCCCACACTTTTTCACGATAGTTAGGACGATCCTCCGATAACAAGCGGACGAGCATCTCACCGCCCCCTGCGGCGAGGACGGCGTACTTGGCTTGGCTGTCCATGCCGACCGGCTCGGCGGTGACGCCCATGGCGTTTGCCAAGTGGTCGATCGCTCCGAGGTTGGTGTGTCCCTTTTCCACGGAGCGAAGCATACGCGTCGCAGCGGGATCTTTGGTCGTTGCAACGGAGAGTTGTTGCCAGTCTTCGGAAGATTCTACGAGTAGCTGACAGAAGGTCCCTTCGCCACGCTTGGCGTATAGAAGAGAACCGGCACCGCCACGGTTTGGATTTGATGCTTCTTCGAGTTCAGGGCAACCAAGCACGCCGAGCGATACCTTGCCATTTTCAACAAGTCCCAGGGCGACCGCGTATTGATCGCCACGAAGAAACCCTTTTGTGCCATCGATGGGGTCAAGCGTCCAATAGGTTGCGGAAGGTTCGGCTGCGCCGAAGTCGATCCAGTCGCATACTTGTTCTGGTGTCGCTTCTGGGTAAAGCGTTTGTACAAAGTGGGTGACTTGTGCGAGTGTCTTGGCGCCTTCCGCTTCACGAAGTGAGTCGGCTGACTCTTCGCCAATGAGCGTTCCACCTAAGCCTTCTTGAAGTCGCTTGGCAACAACCGCTTGGGCAGCAAAGTCACCGACAGTTACTGGTGATTTATCACCCTTGGTTAGCGCATCGGAGACCATCTCGGCTTGCACGCGTCGAGTTAACAGGGCAGCTTCTCGGACAGCGGTCAGGGCAAATTCAGCTTCTTTGGTCAGGGTCGGCATATAAATTCAGCAGTGGGAATTAATCGTACTTAGTTGTGTTCTTGTGAATCAGAATCGTGGGAACTGTCATTACTATTGAAGGCTGTAAGCCAGCCGATTACGCCAAGCCCACAAATAGCGTAGCCAACAAATATCATTGGCATGCCAACATCATCGTCGCCTTGAAACTCGGCTGCGATAAAGGCAGCAACTCCAGCAAACACCATTAGGACGCTACTTAGGAGCTTCATGGGGTCTCCTTCAAGATAGAGGAATGTCACGTTGGCGATCTCCTCAGACTAACCGAGAGAAGTGCATAAACAAGTGGTTTTATGCAATGGTTGAGCAGTCTTCCTTGAGCAGAAGAAAGCAACCCCGCCAGGACTCGAACCTGGAATAAGGGAATCAAAATCCCTGGTGTTACCATTACACTACGGGGTTAGCGGCAAGTGGCTTTTGCCAGCTTTGTTTGCCGAATCGAGCAGTATAGCGACATTTGTCGAATACGCGAACCGGGGTTTCTAGGCTAAATCGTTAAAACGAATCCTTCGGCATTTGCCCACAAACAAATCGAGCATTCTTAGACAGATTCGGGAAGTGGGGACTAGGTTCGCTAAAAAACCTGCTTGTTCCTATTCCGGAGTCGAAGCCTTTGTGGATTCGTCAGAAAGGTCCTGATTGCTTGCAACTGCGAAGCTGAGTTGCTCTAGCTCGGTTGCCAAATCGACCGCCACCAATCCGACCGAATCGGGCAGATTCAGGGTGATTGGGGCGAAGTTGAGGATGCCTGTCACGCCAGCCGCTACCAGCCTGTCAGCTGTTTCCTGGGCCACTCTGGCAGGCGTCGCAATCAAGCCGAGCGTGACGCCATGTTCTTGAATTCGCTGTTCAAGCAGATCCATCGATTCGACAAGCAGTCCCTCAAAGTGCTGGCCGACCTTTGAACTGTCACTGTCGAAAGCCGCAGCTAGACGGAATCCTTGCGAAGCAAATCCACGGTAGCCGAGCAGAGCTCGGCCAAGGTTACCAATGCCTACGAGGGCGACAACCCATTCTTGATCCGTGCCAAGTATGTGCTTGATTGCTTGGACAAGCTCTTGGCAGCGATATCCGACGCCCGGATGCCCAAACTGGCCAAAATAGGCGAGATCTTTGCGGACCTGCGCGTCGCTGAACCCCAGCCTGACGCCTAATCCGCTAGAGCTAATAGTCTCTTTTCCCTCACGGAGCAGGTGTTGTAGCTCGCGCAGGTACAGACTCAGCCTGCTTACGACCGCCTTGGGGACGTCGTTCCGGTTGACGGTTCCGTTTTTGTTCTTCTCGTCAGACATATCTGGTTTAGGGCTGTTGGCAAGGAATTCCAGATGCCGTGATCGCTAAGCCTCTCTCTAGTATTACTTTACGCCAATATCAGCCAGGGCACAATTTGGGTAGTGCGTATTCTTTTCCTTCAGCCCGGTTGCGATCTGCCTGGGAAATCCCCCTCGGAGACTGGGGTGCGTTTGTGCTGGCTGTGCTGACCAGATGGAAAAAGTGAATTAGGGATAACGGGTAGTGGGGGAGGAAAGCGTAATTGGCAAGGAATGGCTAAGGGATGATAGCACGCATGGTCGATCAACTTTCGTGACGGATTCTCTGTCTTGACCATTTTGTCCAATCCCCTCAGTCAGTCTTTTAAGGAGACACCACGATGAAACGTTATGCAGGCATGCCGATTATGGCTGTCGTGGTCGTCATGTTCGCCGGCTCCTCAGCCGACGCAGCATGTTGCGAGCAAGACCCATGCTCGTCGCCACAGTACGAAACCATCTATCGCACCAAGAAACAGGTTGTGATGGATAAAGTTGCCGAAACACGGTACCGCACGGTTTATGACCGTGTTGCAGTTGAAAAGGTTGTGAACTACACCAAGTACGTTACTGAACAACGTCAAAAAGAAGTTCAATACACCGTATGCAAGCCAGTCTGGGAAACCAAGACTCGCTCTTACACGGTCTGCAAGCCAGTGTGGGAAACACGTCAACGCGAAGTAAACTACACCGTTTGCAAGCCAGTGTACGAAACCAAAACTCGTACCTACACGGTCTGTAAGCCAGTGTGGGAAACACGTCAACGCGAAGTTAACTACACCGTTTGTAAGCCAGTGTACGAAACCAAAACTCGTACCTACACGGTCTGCAAGCCAGTGTGGGAAACACGCCAACGTGAAGTTAACTACACGGTCTGCAAGCCAGTCTGGGAAACCAAGACTCGCTCTTACACGGTCTGCAAGCCAGTGTGGGAAACACGCCAGCGCGAAGTTAACTACACCGTATGCAAGCCAGTGTACGAAACCAAAACTCGCAGCTACACCGTTTGCAAGCCAGTTTGGGAAGAGCGTCAACGTGAAGTAACCTATCACGTTCGCAAGAAGGTTCCTTACACCAAGACCATCACGGTCAACACCGGTAGCTGGGAAACCCAACAGTACACCGTTCCTGGTAAGACCTACTACAAGACGGTCCGCACGCCAGGTAAGTGGAAGTACGACGCATGTGGCTGCAAGTGCTGCTATATCCCTGGCAAATGCTGCAAGGTAGCTTGCCAAGGTGCTCCTAAGACCTGCTGCAAGAAGGTTTGGGTTCCAAGTTGTGAAACCAAGGAAATTACTTGCTGCAAGACCGTTTGCGAACCACGCACCAAGACGGTTTGCTACAAGGTCTGCAAGATGGTCCCCGAGACCAAGACCTGCAGCTACAAAGTCTGCAAAATGGTTCCAGAATGCCGCACCAAGACGGTTTGCTATAAAGTTTGCAAGATGGTCCCTGAAACTAAGACTTGCTGCTACAAGGTTTGCAAGATGGTTCCAGAATGCCGTACTCGCACCGAATGCTACAAGGTTTGCAAGATGGTCCCTGAGACCAAGACTTGCTGCTACAAAGTATGCAAGATGGTCCCTGAGTGCCGCACCAAGACCGTATGCTACAAGGTTTGCAAGATGGTCCCTGAGACCAAGACTTGCTGCTACAAAGTATGCAAGATGGTCCCTGAGTGCCGTACTCGCACCGAGTGCTACAAGGTATGCAAAATGGTTCCAGAAACCAAGACTTGCACCTACAAGGTTTGCAAGATGGTCCCTGAGTGCCGTACCAAGACCGTTTGTTACAACGTCTGTGTACCACAATGTGCACAACGTACCGTTACAAGCTACAAGTGCGTTCCACGTAAGGTTCCTTACTGCGTAACCAAGTGCGTTCCACGCACGATCGAAGTGCAAGTGCCTTGCAAGATGATCCAAAAATCACCTTGCCCAGCACCAGCAGAAGCAACATCCGATTGCGGTTGCAACTGAGCGACCGACTGAAGGATTGAAAGCATAGCGGTTTCGACTTCCTTTGTAACGAAGCGAAACTGGTCAAGACAGAAACTAACACACCCCGGTTCAAATTTTGGACCGGGGTGTTTTTCTTTGGAGATAAAGAAATCTGCTGTCTTGTATGAAGAAAACTATGCTGGCTATATAGCATTGGCTATGGTCCTTGGCTTAATTCTCTAGCGAATGGCTCGTCTTACGACTCAGCTGCTGATTCAATTCGAATTGGATGTCATATCGAGCCCATAGAATTGCTCCCACAAAAACCACCAAATACCACAAGTGAAAGTTGTAGAACAGCCGAGTATCGTGAATCATGGATACTATCTCACCTGAAGAATCACTAGAAATGGAAGAGATTAGCCAGGCATAAGAAATCACATTGGTGATGCATGAACCAATGAATGAAATCAAAGCTAGGAAAATCGCTTTGAACGTTGGCGCATAAAATTGTATCGCTCCTGCAAAAATTCCAACTGCAGCTACAGCAAAAGAGGAAGCGAATGCGTACGAGGATGATGGGTTTTCAATCTTATTTCCTCCGAAGATCTCTACAGTTCTTCCTTCAATGCTCACAATTTCGCTTGTAAACAAATTTGCAAGTACCCCTTTGAGCTCAAATGCGGAGGAAGAATTCGTTCTATTGCCAACCTGCATCAAAATGAATGCAATAAGGCTAGCAATGGTTAATCGTACTACCCAAGATTTCCAGCTTGGTATTTTCAAGTGGCTACTTTGATACACGGATGTAAATAGAAAAGGGAATACAAATACTCCAATTGCCCATAACCAGCGAGGAGTGAAGTAACGGGTGCGGAATCCGTTTGTGAGTATGGGTAAAATTAGGAAATGCAAACCAAAGCAGATGCCAATTATGTAGCCAATGTACACAGCAATAAGAGTCATTTATATCGGTAGTCTGTTGTATGTGAATAAGATGGTTTGAGATAACTTTTAAGAATGTAAGCTATCTGATTTCGTACTGCAAATGGACAGTCCTGGTCGCGGTTTAGGTTCTTCACTCACGCCAAAACCTGGTTGTAGATTTTGCTTTGAACAGTGAATTGCTTGGCTGTACTTGTGATACCTTGATAAGCGATGTTCACTTCCATGGCGGTACATGGTCCTATAGAATTAAGAAACAGAATTGTTATCCCCCCCCACTTCTATTTCTTGAGCATTGTGGAGCAATCGACCGTGGCAAAGAAATCATCCTTCCCAGGTTTCCCGCTCGGGATGCTGCACTTCTACGAAGAGCTCTCTCGCAACAACCACAAGAAATGGTTCGACAAGAACAAGCAACGGTTCGAAGATGAAGTTCGGACGCCCGCCTTGCAATTCATCACGGCGATGGAAAAACCGATCAAGAATATCTCGCCCCACTTTACGGCGGTGCCGAAGAAGGTTGGCGGATCACTCATGCGGATTCATAAGGATGTCCGCTTCTCGAAAGATAAGACTCCCTATAAGACGAATCTTGGCATCCAGTTTCGACATGAGTCAGGCAAGGACGTTCACGCGCCGGGCTTCTATTTTCATGTCGATCTAAACGAAGTTTTTCTTGGTGCCGGTTCTTGGCACCCATGCTCGCCCGAGCTGAATGCTTACCGCGAGGCGATTGACATTGATCAGGCACGCTGGAAAAGGGTCAGCAAGAATAAGCGTTTTCGTGAGTCCTGGGATCTTGCGGGCGATTCGCTGAAACGGCCCCCGCGAGGATATGATGCCGAGCATCCGCTGATTGAGGACCTAAAACGGAAGGACCATATCGCGATCATGCCCCTGGATCATGATATCTTGTTTGAAGATGGGCTAGTTGACCTAGTAGCCGACGCTTTCAAGCGTTCGAAGCCTTATGTTGCCTTCTTGTGCGATGCCCTAGGTGTCCCTTTCTAATCAGACTGCGTTTCCTTGCGGAGAGTTTCAGACTAGGTGCCGAATCTAGAAACAGCCAAAACTCGGCGGTTTTAGACGCTTTCCTGTGCTAGTGGGTTGACGAATCAGGTGCGTGGGGGATACGATCTCGGCTCATTTTGTGCCGGGCATTTTTGCCTCGCTAGGGGAATTGGATTATCCCAACCGCGAGACTGTCCCATCCTTAGAGATGGGTCCCATCTTATGGATCGTCTCGGCATCTAAGTGAGTGCACTTACAATTGTCCTGATTGCAATTCCTTGAGCAATCAACTTTCAGGCTTGCTTGAGTTGGTTCGATATTGAGGAAACGGCTTGAGGTTCCGAGAGACTTCGCTGTGCGGAGCTTCGCTCAAGCCAAGCAACTTACCAATCTTTCAACCTTACGTGAGATTAACCCGAGATGGCTAAGAAGAAGCCTGCAGCGTCGAAGATGGTTTACTACTTCGGCAAGACGCGCACCGATGGCAATGGCAAGATGAAAGAACTTATCGGCGGTAAAGGTGCCAACCTCGCCGAGATGACCTCGATTGGTCTTCCTGTTCCAGCAGGTTTCACCATCACCACCGACTGCTGTGATCAGTACTACAAGCAAAAGCAAAAGTTGCCTAAGGGCTTGATTGAAGATATCAAGAAGAACGTCAAGACTCTTGAAAAAGAAACTGGCAAGAACTTTGGTGACAATTCTGAGCCACTTCTTCTTTCGGTTCGTAGTGGTGCTGCGATCTCGATGCCAGGGATGATGAACACGATTCTGAACCTTGGCCTCAACGACGAATCGGCTGCTGGCCTTGCTGCTGCAACTGGCAATGAACGTTTCGCCTATGACGCTTACCGCCGTCTGATCAACATGTACGGTGACGTGGTTATGGAAGTTGCTCACGAGCACTTCGAAGAAGCGTTTGACAAGATCAAGCAAAAGTACGGTGTTCATGATGACACCGAGGTTCCAACCGAAGGTCTTATCGAGCTTGTTGCTGCTTACAAGAAGGTTTACAAGAAGTACGCAGGCCAAGACTTCCCTCAAGACCCAATCGAACAGCTTGCACTTGCTGTTGAAGCGGTCTTTAAGAGCTGGAACTCGGATAAGGCAATCTCTTATCGCCGCATTGAAGGCATTACCGGCCTCGCTGGTACGGCTGTGAACGTTCAGTCAATGGTCTTCGGCAACATGGGCGAAGACTCGGGAACGGGCGTTGCTTTCACGCGTAACCCATCGACCGGCGAGAACAAGTTCTACGGTGAGTTCCTTGTCAATGCACAAGGCGAAGACGTTGTGGCTGGTATTCGTACCCCTCAGCCTGTTGAAGAAATGCCAAAGTGGAAGGCTTCTACCGATAAGACAATCGGCAAGAAGGTGCACGCTGAGCTGATGAAGATCAAGACCAAGCTCGAAAAGCACTACAAAGATGTTCAAGACATCGAATTCACGATCGAAAAAGGCAAGCTTTACATGCTGCAAACTCGTAACGGTAAGCGTACGGGTGCTGCTGCTGTGCGGATCGCTTGCGAAATGGTTAAAGAGAAGTTGATCACCGAGAAGGTTGCCGTTATGCGTATTCCGCCTAACGACCTGACTCAGTTGTTGCTTCCATCGTTTGACCCTGCTGCTAAGAAGAAGATGAAGGCCCTTACGATTGGTCTTCCCGCTTCACCGGGTGCTTCGTTCGGTAAGCTCGCGTTCACCGCAGAAGAAGCCGTTGATCGTGCCCACGCTGGTGAGCAAGTCATCTTGGTTCGTAAAGAGACCAGCCCTGAAGACGTTGACGGAATGCACTCGGCTGCCGGTATTCTTACCAGTACCGGTGGTATGACGAGCCACGCGGCTGTGGTTGCTCGTGGTTGGGGTAAGTGCTGCGTCGCTGGTGCCGGTGCTGTCCAAATCGACGAGAAAGCCAAGAAGATCAAGGTCGGCGGCAAAACCTTCGGCAAGAACGATGTTATCTCGATCGATGGTACAACTGGTGAAGTCTTCGCCGGCGAAATGCCAACGGTTGCTCCAAAGCTTGGCGGTCACTTCGCCACGGTTATGGATTGGGCTGATAAGTACCGTAAGCTTGGTGTTCGTACCAATGCGGATTCGCCGGCGGACTCGAAGCGTGCCCGCGACTTTGGTGCAGAAGGTATTGGCCTTTGCCGTACTGAGCACATGTTCTTCGAAGGGGATCGTATTCTCGCTATGCGTGAAATGATTCTTGCTGACACCAAGTCAGCTCGTGAAGCTGCTCTTAAGAAGCTTTTGCCATACCAACGCAAAGACTTCGAAGGCATCTTCAAGGCGATGAATGGCTTGCCAGTTACCGTTCGTTTGCTTGATCCACCACTTCACGAATTCTTGCCACACGACAAGGCTGCGATGAAGGAGTTGAGCGACGTCACAGGCGTTCCTGTTAAAGAGATTGCCAACCGCGTTTCACAACTTCACGAAGCCAACCCAATGCTTGGCCACCGTGGTTGCCGTTTGTCGATTACCTATCCAGAAATTCTTGTCATGCAAGTAACAGCCATCACCGAGGCTGCTATTAGCTGTGCCAAGAAGAAGATTGATGCTCGTCCTGAGATCATGATTCCACTTGTAGGTACCGTCAAAGAACTATCGGTTCTTCGTGCACTAGCAGAAGAAACCATCGATGCGGTTGTAGCTAAGAAGAAATTCGATGGCAAGCTTGGTATCCTCATCGGTACGATGATTGAGATTCCACGTGCTGCTCTTACCGCTGATGAAGTGGCAACCGAGGCTGACTTCTTTAGCTTCGGCACGAACGACCTAACGCAAATGACTTTCGGTTACAGCCGTGACGATGTCAACGGTTTCCTTCCTGATTACATTGGCCAAGAGATTCTAGAAAAGGATCCGTTCCAATCGATCGACACCTTAGGTGTTGGTCAATTGGTTGCCACAGCAGTTGAAAAGGGCCAATCGGTTAATAAGAAAATCAAGCTTGGTATCTGTGGTGAGCATGGTGGTGACCCATCATCGATCCACTTCTGCCATGAAGTTGGTTTGAACTACGTTAGCTGCAGCCCATTCCGTGTGCCTATCGCACGTTTGGCTGCTGCCCAAGCTGCTCTTTCCAAGGCTTAAGCTTCTGGAAAGATCAAACCTTGATCTCTGAAACCTGCCCTTCGCTATGGAGGGCAGGTTTTTCTATTAGGTCGAAAGTAATTGTGACGGTTTCATGTCATGCGTATCCTAATTCACCGAATGGAAGCGTTTTTTAGGAACTGAACGACCCTATTGGAATATCATTCGTATTATCAAAATGCCGGCAATTCCGAGGGGATTTGCTCGAAACTTTCTACCAGAGGCTAACATGAAAATTACTTTCCCATTCGCTGCACGCCTTATCGTGGCAGTTGTTTTGCTTTCGGGGTTGGGGCGTGCAATCGCCCAAGATGCTGTTGCTGCTGATCCTGCCACACTGATTACCAAAACTGCTGAATCCTTGGCAGCAACGAATGGTGCTTCAACAGATGTCCGCGTTGAGATACGTGTCGTTCAAAATGAAGATGAGAGTTCGAATACCAATATCTTCTACTACACCAAAGGTGAGGGTGGTAAGTTTGCTCTGCTAACCAAAGACGAGACTGGGCAAGAAGTTCCTGAAGGAATCACAGTCCGCAGCAACGGTGCCATCACGCTCACTTCAGTCGGCGAGCTAAACAAACACCAACTCGAAGAGTCGAACAAAGGGATTGCCACATTTGTTGAGTCGGAGCTAGCCAGCGGAATTGCAAATGGTCTAGGTAGTTTGGTGTTCTCCATGTTCGATGTCGAAACAGCTGCTGCACTCCAGTCTCAGCTTACTGGCGCTGAGGTTGTAGGGATAGAAGAAGTCGATGACGTATCACTACTTCACGCACGCTTCCAAGTTGGCGGTCAGTTGAGTTTCGATGCTTGGTTTACCCAAGACGACAATCCAGTCGTAGTAAAGGTAGTCCCCGATCTCAGCCACATAACTGAACCAGCTAGACAACAATTCGAAAGATTTGACTACACCGTCACTTTTGATTTCAACAACTGGGACTTGAAAAAGCAGTTTGAAGCTAATGCTTTTGATTACCAAGAACCTGAGGATTCCACTCTTGTTCCTAGCCTTCTTGAAGAAGAAAAACCACTAAGCCCACTACTAGGCAAAGAGGCTCCTCTGTTTGAGCTTAAGGGACTTGATGGTCAAACCGTTGTTAACCTTGCTGATCACCTCGGTAAGGATGTCGTAGTTCTTGATTTCTGGGCAACGTGGTGCCCACCCTGTGTTAGAGCGCTTCCTATTATCGATCAGGTAACTGCCCAGTTTAAAGATAAAGGGGTTGTCTTCTACGCGTTGGACCAAGAAGAGGATGCTGACACGGTGGCAAACTTCCTTGCTAATCGAGGAATTCAGCCACCTGTTTTACTCGACTCCGAGAGTGCCGCTGCCAACTCTTATGGTGTTCGTGGCCTTCCTACTTCGGTGATCATTGGTAAGGACGGAACCGTACAAGTTTTCCATGTTGGTCTCTCACCCAACTTAGGTGAAAAGCTTGCCGCAGAAATTGAAGCTCTTATCGAAGGCAATGACCTTGCTGCTCAGACAGTTGCTGAAGCAAAAGCACGAGAAGTCGAACAGCAGATGATGCTGAAGCTTTTGAGCGACAAGCTAAAGAGTACTAACTCAACAAACTGATTCATCTGTAAACAAATAAGTAAGGCCGTGGTTCGAGATTGGACCACGGCCTTTTTTTGTATCGACTCTGCGGTTGTTTAACCAGCACGCCGACGTGTTTTTTGCTCTTCATCAACAAGCGCGTCATGGATTGGACGAATCGTTCCACCCGGTGGTGTGCGGCGTTCACGCACAAAGCCACGGCTACTGCCTTGCATGAACTGGGAGAATTCGGAACAAGCTCCAACTGGATAGTCCGTTTCAAGCAGAGCCAAGCGTTCGTCTAATGAGAGCCCACTGCGGAAGATTACTTGGTAAGCTTCTTTGAGGTCTTTGATTTCATTCCTGTCTAACCCAGCACGCCGTAGACCGACACGGTTGAGACCTACAACCAAACCGGTCGAACCGTCAATCATGACGAACGGTAATACGTCTTGAACAATGCGAGCCATACCACCGATCATCGCAAGACGGCCCACACGGCAATGTTGATGCACCGCAACGCCACCACCTAAGCAAGCACGTTCGCCAACGGTGACGTGTCCGCCTAGCATGACGTTGTTTGTCAGGATGACATTGTTTTCGACATAGCAATCATGGGCTACATGGGCACCGACCATCATCAGGCAGTCATCACCTATGACGGTCGCTTTATCTTGGTGCATGGCACGATGAACCGTGCTGTTCTCTCGGAAAACGTTGCGATCACCAATGATCACCGACCCAGGATTCTCTGGTGGAGAGAGGTGCTGAGCGAGCGCACCTAGGACAACTCCTTCGCCAAGGAAGTTATCTTCACCTAGCGTGACAGCTTTCTTAACGCTCGCTCTGGCTGCTAAACAGCATCGGTCACCAATTGCAGCTCCCGCTTCGACAACGCAGAAGGGGCCAATTTGGACGTCTTTACCAAGGTTGGCTTCGGGACTGATGACGGACGTTGGGTGAATGCTCAAAACAGCGACTCCGGCCGGGAATGCGTCAGGCTTGCTAGCATCGCATGCTGCAATAACTGCCTGCCGATAATAGGCCCTATCGGCATGGAACCTAAATTAGGATTAGTCCTAATAAACGGAAGACCCCCTGAAAGGAAAGGCCAACACTTCGTATATTATTTATTTCTTGGTGCTAGCATCCCGCTGCTAGCGATGAGCCCCTTCAAACACCCTATATATGCGCCATGTCTGATACCGTAACGCTCTATAACGAAGCTGATAAACTCAAAGATGCCGGCGATTTGGATGGTGCTGTCACCAAGCTGCACGAAGCGTTGGAAGTCGATGAGAACTATTCGCTTGCGTATGCCGCTTTAGCTGTCGTCGAACAGAAGCGAGGCAATCACGACAAGGCGATTGAGCATGCCAAGAAAGTTTGTGAACTTGAACCAAACGATGCCTTTAGCTTCACCGCGCTAAGCGTGACCTTTCAAAGAGCCTACGCAGGCACCGGTGAGATGAGCTACATCCAACTGGCCGAAGACGCTATGGCCAAGTCGCGCGAAATGGAAATGAATCGCTAGGAAGTCAGCTGTTGCCAGCTTTCTAGCAGCAGGGACGCGGTGCGATCGATTTCTTCTTCAGTCGTATACCATCCAAGGGCAAAGCTAATTGCCCCAGCCACTTTTTGCGGGTCAGCCCCAATAGCTTTTAGTGGGCGAGAAATCGAAAGTAATTTACCATTGCCACTGGTGCAAGCCTTAGCTTGTAGCTCAGGGATAGATTCCAGTAGCCTCTCAGCAGAGACCAAGGGAAAGACAACACAAAGCGTATTCGGTAGCAGTTCCGTTTCACCGCCGCCCAATTGAACAAGTGCTGGGATTTCTTCTTGTAGCTGATTGAACAATCGATCACGTAAGCCATCCAAGCGATTGGATGATTCTCCAATCCAGGTATGGGCTAGCTTGGCGGAAGCTCCCATGCTGATGATTCCAAGCACATTAGGCATACCAGCACGCCAGCCGTTTTCGAACTGATCACCTTGTAGCAAGGGTTGGAGAAAGGTTCCTGATCTGGCATAAAGTGCACCGACTCCTTTGGCGGCGTAAATCTTGTGCCCCGAGAAGCTGGCTAGATCAACGCCTAAGGTTTGGACGTCGATTGGTATTTTTCCCATTGAAACCGCCATGTCCGAGTGCAACAGGACTTCCGCATCGCGGCAAATCTCACTAATCGTCTTGATTGGCTGGATGATCCCCAGCTCGCCATTGGCATGTCCGATACTTACTAAGCGAGTATTCGGCCTTATCGCATCGTAGACAGAACTTGGTTCGACGATTCCTTGTTCATTGACTTGAATAATGGTCAGCTCGACCCCCATCGTGGCGAGATGCCTTGCAGGGGCATCGACCGCAGCGTGTTCTAAATTAGAGATTATGAGATGTGGGGTAATGCCTTGCTGGAGAGAAGGCTCCAACAAACCGCGAAGGGCAAGATTGTTAGATTCTGTGGCACCGGACGTCCAAACAATCTCTTCTGGCTGCCCGTTTATCGAACGAGCGAATTGAGAGCGGGCATCTTCAATCGCTTCATTAACGGCGCAACCATCCGTTGAGTCTGAGTGAGGTGAAGCAAACCGACCAGCAAGGTACGGAATCATCGCTTCTTGGGCAACAGGCGCAAGCGGCGTTGTCGAGTTGTAATCGAGGTATATCGATTCCATGGATTGAATCTGGTACTGAATTCGAGTGACGATTGAAAAGAAAAAGACCTACCTTCATCAATCCTGATGAAGGTAGGTCTTTTAAGTATAGTTCGTTAGTTGAATGATGCTGAGCAAGAAGTCAGTCAGATCGAACAAGACGATTGTTACGGTTGTGAGCCTTATGCTTGTCCCTTAGAGACAACACGTTTTTGAACATCCGTTTCAAGAACGCCGAAGGCTTGTTCATGGCGTTGTACTGACATATGTAGTGCTTGAAGCATACGCTTGGCCGTATAGTAGTTGGTGACAATTCGTTGCTTTACCTCAACAGGTTCGGTCGGAACACCGTAAGGTTGTGAGTTTAGACCGAAATCAAGAATCAACTCTTCAGGAGTACCGGTGACACGGCAGAAATTTGCGTACGTGCAATCGGCATTCTTGTCGTCAACTTCAACGCGAGGACGTTGAGCTTCAGCAGGGGCAGCTTGGGGGGTCTCTTCGGAAGCTTGTTCCGGCTTGGTTTCTTCGGCCACGATTCGAGGCTCCTAGAGCAGTTAAAATCAGGTGTAAATATTCTCGCATCGATACCCTTGAGTGCCGAAGCGAAATATCAATCCTACTCGCCACTGTGAGAATTGGCTAGGAACCGTCAAGCCAATTAGTGGTTACGATGTCCCTTGTTATTCGATTTTTTGGATACGCTAGGTGTTATTGATAAAACCGTACTAACCATATCGGTGCCCGGGGTTGGGTAATCATTCTCTCGACGGAGGTCAAAACCCTTTGAAACGCCACGATGACGCGCTTCTCCACGCTCGTTGACCCAGGCAGGGCCCTTGATTAACAAGAGTTTATTAAAGGCTTTTTTATGCGGTTTTAGCCAAAACATAAACTTCCAGAGAGGTGCGACCGCTCGGGCAATGAGAATGTCATAGGAAATTTCTTGGAGGACATCCTCAGCTCGATTAGCAAAGACTTGGGCGTTTAGTCCCAAATCCTCGACCATGGTTTGCAGGACGTTCGCCTTCTTTACAACCGATTCACAAAGTGACAGATCAAGGTCAGGTCGCAAAATCGCCAAGGGGATTCCAGGCACCCCGCCACCAGAACCAATATCCAGAACTTTGGATTCAGGTTCCAAATGTTTTGCCAGTTCCAAAGTATCAACCAGATCACGAGCGACAAACTTATCAATTGTCGTATGGCGGGTCAGATTGATCTTTGAATTCCATTCCCAAAGCAGGTGACGATAGGTATCGAGTTGCTCAATCTGATCTTCATCAAGGAAGAGATCGTAATGTGCGAGTGCTGCCTCAAGCGAATCAAACGAGAGTTTTTGCTCTGGTTGATTCTCTGAAGTTTCATCGGATGGATTGTCCATGGAAGATGGATCGGATTCCAAATTGTTCTCCCTGTCTGATAATGAATTTATCTGGTAAAGCGTGTGTTTGGTTGTGGGTACATTCGTAGTCGACCTAAAGCTATGATAACAGCCAACAGTCAACGAACGTTTGAGGTGCTTCGGTAACGATGTTTGGTCTCCTTAATCTTAACAAACCGGCAGGCTTTACGTCACGTGATGCCGTCAATCGAGTACAGAATCTCGTACGACCAGCCAAAGTCGGTCATGCCGGGACCCTTGATCCAATCGCCACGGGGACCTTAGTCCTCTGCGTCGGAGCCGCAACAAGACTAATTGAGTACGTCCAGCGAATGCCGAAGCGTTATGTTGCGAAGTTTCGGCTTGGCGAAACAAGTCCTAGTGACGATATTGAGTTGCCAACTACTGCTTTGGAAGAAGCGCCGATTCCTTCTGAATCTGAGATACTAGCACAATTCGATAAGTTTCTAGGTTATATCCAACAAGTTCCGCCTGCCTACTCTGCAATCAAAATCAAAGGCAAGAAGGCCTACGACCTAGCGCGTGCGGGACACACACCTGAGCTTAAAGCCCGGCCTGTAAAAATCTACAAAATCGAATTGCTGCGTTACGACTATCCAGAGCTGGTACTAGATATCAAATGCGGTAGTGGGACCTACATCCGTTCACTGGGGCGAGATCTAGCCAAATCCTTAGGTACAAGCGCAGTGATGTCTGCTTTAGAACGAACAGAAATTGGCCCCTTTCGTTCATGCGAAGGACTTGATCCGAAGCAAGTTGACCTTTCTAGCATTGAAAAGAATCTACTTGCTCCTTCAATTGCCGTTGCTGAAGTGCCGAAGCTTGTTCTCAACGAAAAGCAGATAACGGAGGTTCAGTTTGGCCGAATGATTCGTTCGCCAATTGAAGCTGGAATTGATGAAGTCGCCGCCATTGATGATGCCGACCAACTTCTCGCCATTCTAAGTGTAGGCAAAGATGGTCAACTCAAACCGACCAAGAATTTCATTGCCGTGAATTAATTTGTTGGTTCAAAAGCTATAGCCAAAGATGCAGTCGTCCATCAAGCATGCCTGGCAGTGCTTTCTTGACCATCGATTCGACCTGTCGTGGATGGTACCGCGTACTGAGGTGACCAGCAATGATTAGTTCGTTATTGAAACGATCCTTGCGATCAACCCAATCGTCCAAGTGCATGTGGCCATGCTTGTGGATTTTCTCTTTGCGATGCTCAGGAGAAACGAATGTCATTTCGGCAATGAGTATCTTGGCATCGTACATCTCGGGGTTCTGGTCTAACCCCTTGGGTGAACTGTCGCCAAGGTATGCCAGGCGCGGCGTACGAACTTCGCGAGAAACTTCTTTGCCAGTAAGGCGGATGTCACGGATCTCGTTGCCTTCGAGCCCCTCATATTCTGGCTTCAGCTTGTTCCGACGATCCCAAACTAAATAGCCAAGCGAGGGGACGGTATGGGTGGTTGCATGGGTCGTTACAACCAACTCACGTGAGATCTCAATCTCTTCGTCTGGTTGTAGACCGACGAGCTCGCACGGCAAACGACCACGATCCAGGTAGGTAAAGCCGGCGAGTATCTGCTTGACGCCATCAACGTTTTTTTCTGGAAGGAAAATCGTTGGAGGTTCCATCTTCATCATTCGTCGTCTTGCGACATAGACGGGCAGGGCGGCAATATGATCAAGGTGGGCATGCGTGATGAACCAGTTTTCGGTTCCCATGAAACTCCACGGCTGTGCACCAAGGTCGAAGCCTAGACTCATCTCAGGGATTCGCCAGTAACTTTGCACGGCTGCACGCGAATACCCTTCGATCGTGAGATCGCCATGTTTGATAGTTTTTAGTGGGGCGTTAGGAACCACAGTTTCGATCTTCGCTCTAAGGGGGAGATAGCAGGGTGGTATTCTACCTATCTTGAGTGAACTTGCACGGGGGCAACTCAACCGGAGACGCAATCTCTAATGGGAGGGCTTTATCTAATACGACAACTAAGCCGCTTTCGAATGATCTTCGAAAGAGATTGTTGACGGATTAAAAGGTTCGCTTCCTTGCTGTAAATAGACTTCGCCATAGGCTTCGCGCTGAAAGGCGAGAGCATGGCGATAGCGAACCAGTTCAAGGACAGCTAGAAAGACGCCAATCCAAGTCGATTTATGGATCTGCTCTTTCTCAAAGAGCATGGCGATTGTGACCTGTTGCGCGGTGCTTGAGATCTTCTGATAGACCCGTTCCATGTAGACATGCACAGGCGTTTCGTCGTAAACGACCCGTTCAGGCTCAGGTGCGAGTGCTTTATGATCTCGGATCACTCGGGCAAAGGCGCTGACGAGGTCCCAAAGTTCGACTGGCTGCAAAGGTTGTTGCTGCGGATCGATGCTTGGTGCCGGTGGAGTCGGAATCGATCGAGTGTATTTCTGTTGCCAGGTGTTGGCTCGTTGCTGAAGCACTTCTGCAGCATCACGATACTCTTTGTATTCTAGTAACCGTTCAACTAGGTCTTCTTGTGGACGAATCGGTTCCAGGTTGGCTTCTTCCGCTTGTGGCAAGACATGCTTCGATTTCATTTCGATCAGCATACTAGCCAAGTCGAGGAACTCACCGACAGCATCAACGTCAAGCTGTTCAAGCAATTCAACGTAGAGAAGGTACTGCTCCGTGAGAGAGGCAAGCGGGATCTCAGCGATGGCAAGCTCGTCTTTTCGGACCAGATAGAGAAGCAGATCCAGCGGTCCATGGAAGGTGTCGAGTTGTACCTTGAAGTCTGGCATTCGATTCATGTCATGAGTGAGGAATCTTCGGAGCGTAGCAGGCAAGTACTCCCATGACGAGGTGACTCCTAGGCTATTTAGTTCTGGCACGAAAAAAGCCTTCGATGCTAAAAGCACCGAAGGCTTTTGTGTTAAACAGTCGTGCTAGCAAGCAGTGTGCTAGCAGAGGCTGCGACTAGCCGTTGCAACCACAGTCAGCAGCTTCAGCAACAACTGGGGTAGCTTCGCAACCACAGTCCGAAACTGGAGCAGCTTCGCAACCGCAATCAGCTACAGGTGCTTCGCAGCAGGTGCTTTCGCAGCAGTCGTTACCACGGTCACGAAGACCACGAAGACGGCTTAGGAAACCACCTTTTTCTTCGCAGCAAGGATCGCATGGATCACAGCATGGCTCTGGCTCGCAGCATGGAGCTGGTTCAGCTTCGCAGCAAACAGGCTCAGCTTCACAGCATGGAGCAGGTTCTGCTTCGCAGCAAGGAGCTGGTTCTGGCTCGCAGCAAACAGGCTCAGGTTCGCAGCAGGTATCTTCGCAGCAATCATTTCCACGATCACGAAGACGGCTTAGGAAGCCACCGTCATCGCATGGATCACAGCAAACTGGTTCGCAGCAGTCGTCGCCACGGTTGAATAGACCAGCTTGAGCGTCAGCTGCTGAGAAAACAACAGCAACTGCAGCGACGAGCATAAACGCACGTACAATGTCATTAAACTTCATCTCAAAATCTCCCATCACATGAGGTGATTGGCGGGAGACATCGAATGTCCCGCCGCAATAAATATCTGCTCTATCAAAGCAGCCCCGCCAACAAGGCAGGAGTTACAGGTAATTTGTTAGGTGCAGGCGAAATGCGATGTTAGCGCAGATTTTACCGCCTGCGTGGAAAAGGTTATCACTCGCTTGTTACACGAAAAAGGGGCTAGCAAGGGCATAATTGAAAAAAATGCCAAAGCAAAAAGCTATTATCCACATTACGTAATAATAGGATAAACGGGTGTTATGGAGAGTTTTAGTCGGGTTCAGATCTGAATAACTTAAAAGAGGCAGATAACCTATAAAACAAGTCGTTTTTTGCACCAACTACCGATTCTTGGATTACTTCGAGGTCTTTATTAGGTGGGTATCTATAAGCAGCGCTTAACCTGCGGATAACCCTCTATCGACGGAGGCTTGTTCCTGGGCATAGATTGCCAAAACTGCCTCAAAAGTCTCTGGCTTAATTTGCCAGACCGGGTCGGTGTCTGAATGCGAATTGCAATGATTCGAAACCAACCGATAGAGAAACTTGAACATGTGCCTTGGTGTGCGAATGGACCGAAGCGCCTCGACCAACCGTTCGTCACTCACCGCAGGATCGATCAGGTCACGGATCGTTGGCTTGTTTTCACCCTCGCTACAACCAGCAAGCCTGGCATTTGCTAGGTCAAGCAATGCTTCACCGGTCCAATCGAGCGATGGGATAACATTCTGCTTATCTGTCCGGGCACGTTGGTGGAAATCCTTGCTTTCACGCTGCAAGTGATCGTGAAGCTCAGCTGGCAAGAGCATCTTGACGCCCATGCCTGGTTGTTTGAGGAACTTGTTGTCGAGCATCGACCAGACGAAGTCTCGCATGTATTCAACTTGACCGCCGGTTAGATGGGGTTCATCGACACGGTCTACCAAAACAACCATACCGCTTGAGCCAAGCTTTTTCAGGATACCCGTCAGTTTAGTGAACATCTCGTACCGATCATCAGCGCGACTGCGATTGGGAATCGGTTGGTTGTCCAGATCCCGATCGCTCATCTCTCGGAGGATGTTACGGATCGTCGAACGTTCACGACGTAGCACTCGGACGCTGGAAACGATGCCCCAGGCTAGATTGTTTCGATGAACCCATTTGGCAGCCCAACCATACCAAGCGGTCAGTATTGCAAGGTAAGGCCAGGGGGTTGATAACAATCCCCATTTTTGGAAGTAGGAGATCAGGCCGAAAACAAGAGCGGTTGCCAAAGCACCCATCGTAAACCAGCCACGGCTTCGCCAGCTTCCAAACCAGAGTCGACCCTTCAGTCGGTCCCAGCGCTCAGCGTGTGGCTCAGCCGAAGAAGCGTCGTAACAAGCAGCCAGCATCAACAGATCGCGCTTTTGTGATCGATCCAGATTGCGTCGGGCGTCGAAGATCGTCGCTCGGTTGTTACTCTCAACCGGGTGTTGTTTGGTTGCGAGTAGAAGATTGACCAAATCGGTAACGGCAAGTGAGAGGATGCCATCCATGTGATCCCACAATTTCCATTCGGCAAGCACCTTGCGGGGGTCGCGTTGTTTACGAGCGCTCAATCGATCAGCAAAGTGATCAAGCAGCGGATTGAAATCATCGTACTCAACTACCCACAGGCGATCATTCTCTTGTGCCTCTTCATTGTGCTGCCGAATCGCTTCGGCAATCTGCAATCGCATCGCCGTTTTCCCAGAGCCCTTCTCACCAAACACGATGGAGGTAGCAGGCGTTGTGGTATTTCCAAAAACCTTATCCCACGCCGGATGCCGAATCGTCGTACAGCGGGACCGGAAGACCTGGTCCGTCTGCGCGTCTTCCTCGGCAAAAGGATTGACTGTTACACCATGATGGGAAAGAAATTGTTCGGTACGCATGGGAAAGCTGTTTTGTGGTTCGCTTTATCAGCAGGCGGAGGCGATCGGTTTGTTCGGTCTTGCTTCTTTATATCCGGAATTAACCGTCCAAGTGTACCTTTTGCATAGGATGCGGGCGGAAAAGGAATCCGGGGAAATCTTGCTTGTCTCGCTGGTGTGATCCCTACAATAGGTATATGGAAACACCAGATAGCAATCCAACGTCAAGCCAACATGATGGGATCAGGTCTCTGAAGGTTGACCCCAAGTATGGCCATTTTCCTTGGTGGCCCGAAGATGGCAATGATTGGATCCATCCTGAGGATGTCGAGCTGGCTAGGCAATCGATCCCAAGCCCACGTATTTGGTGCCGAGAGGGGACCGTTCTTCAGCCTAATAATCGAGGCACCTGGGTCGTTCTCCACTATGGAAAATTACAAATTCGTGTTGAGAGAGTCCTCTGGGTTGATCTCGAAGGAGAAGGTTTTGAGATTGGCGACCATATTGAAGTCTTGCCACATGGCATGAAGAACGACGCGCAGCTCGGCGAGATTCGTGAGCGCCACTGGCAGCCGCACAAAAGCCGAATCGCCTATCAGATAACAACCACCGATGGAACCTTGCTAGAGACTTGGTTTCACGCCGAGGATCTTAAGCTAGTCGATCAACCGTTGCATGAACCCGAGTTTCGGATTGAACCGCCAGAGGATGATGACGGAGTGCTGGAAATAGATCCTTCCTAGTCTAAGGACTTACTCGACAGAAGTCTTAGCCGAAGGATGCTCTTCTAAGCCCAATCGCTTCATCTTCTTGTAAAGCGTTGTGCGGTTGATGCCAAGCTGGTCGGCGGTGGCGTTTCGGTTCCAGCCGCTTCGTTCGAGAACTTCGAGAATGATTTGTCGTTCGGGACCCGCGAGCGCCTCTTTTAGGGTTTGGCCATGATAGCCTGTGTAGACGGCTGGGCCGCCTGTGGAGACTCGCATTTCGACTGGTAGGTCGTGCAGCTGAATTGCGTCATCTTTGCCGAGCAGGACGGCACGTTCCACGACGTTTTGTAACTCACGCACGTTACCGGGCCAGTGATAACGTTGCATGGCTTGCATGGCGTCTTCGTTGAATCCGAGCACGTTGGGCCGATTCGCATCTTCTCGGACTTCTTCAAGAAAGCGTTGGGCTAGTAGCGGTACATCGCTTACACGATTCTTTAGCGAAGGGAGTTCGATGTTGATTACATTGATTCGGTAATACAAATCTTGTCGGAAGGTTCCCTCTTCGACATTCTTCGCCAAGTCTTCGTTCGTCGCGAGGACAACACGCACATCGACGTTATGGGTGACTGTTCCGCCGACCGCTTCAAAGGCAAGTTCTTGAAGAACACGCAATAGCTTGACCTGCATCGCTGGCGTAGCGGTACCGATCTCATCAAGGAAGATCGTCCCGCCATCGGCTTGGAGGAACTTACCAACTTTGTTGGTCGTTGCTCCAGTAAACGCACCGGCAACATGTCCGAAGAGTTCGCTCTCGAGCAGGCTCTCTGGCAAGGCACCACAAGCGACTTCGACGAATGGGCCATCGCGTCGGTCACTGCGGGTGTGAATCGCACGTGCGATAAGGCTTTTACCGGTTCCACTTTCACCAGTTAGCAAAACCGTTGCGCGGGTGTCAGCAACACTTTCGATCACATCAAAGACACGAACCATGTTGGCATCGCATCCGACGATGTTCCCCATGCCATGTTTGCGATCCAGTTGCTGTTTAAGCTCACTGTTCTCAGCCATCACTTCACGAGCCGATAGGGCTCGTTCAATGGCCATCATCAGTTCGTCATCGATCAGTGGCTTCGTCAGGTAGTCAAACGCACCGGCACGGATGGCGTCGACCGCGTCGTCTGCTGTTCCGTAACCGGTCATCAGCAAGACTTGTGTCTGCGGACGAATCTTCTTGCAGTCTTCTAGCAGGTCCATTCCGTCGCCGTCTTGCAGGCGGATGTCTGAGAGAAGAATGTCGAATGCCTTAGCACGAAGTGTTTCTACAGCACGTTCGTAGCTTGATGCGGTATCGACTTCGAGCCCTTGGCTACGCAACCAGTCGGTCATCGATTCGAGCACATGCAAGTCATCATCGACAAGCAAGAGGGACCCGATGTTCTTCTGATTGCTTTTCATCGTAGGCATGACCGACCGATAGGGGCCGGTGTTTCTTGAAGTGCAGTTAGGTGTAGAAGCGATGCTAAATACCTACGTCACGCAGGGCGTGTGTCAAAAAAGTGACGCTTTTGCCCTCGTATTTGTCACACACGCTAGAAGCGGCCAACTAGAATCGTGATAACCATCACAGGCTGACCTGTGATGGCGTTGTCTTTTGTTGATCTGTTTCAACGAGTCCACACGATGTTTTTTCTGAGAGTTTATCTGCTGCTAATCGTTGCGGTTTCTGCCGTAGGGAAAGAACCGTACACGGGCCATACGTCTGATGCTGCTTGGCGTACTGAAGCAGCCGAGAAAATTGAGAAACATCGTAAAGCCGAAGTTAGCATTCGTGTTTTGGATGCTGATGATAACGCCATTCCTGGCGTCAAGCTAAGGCTTGAGCAACAGGAACATGCTTTTCAATTTGGAACGGCTGTTAGTGTAAAGCAATATTCCAAACAATCAGCCGATGGGAAGCAGTACCGCGATAAGGTGCATGAGTTGTTCAGCTGCGCGACGATTGAAAATGGTCTGAAGTGGCACCGTTGGGAAGAGAGCCGCGAGCACGACTATAAACAGGCGAAGACCCTTAGCGTTGTGGATAGTCTGCTTGCTAAAGGCGTTTCAGTCCGTGGGCACGTATTGATTTGGCCAAGCCAGAAGCGTTTGCCTACCGATCTGCATAAGCCTTTGGAAAAATGGTCCCCAAAGGAGTCGGATTACGAATTTGTTAAGCAGAGAATTTCACAGCATATCGCCTTCATGGGCGCGACTACCAAGCAGCGTTGCTATGCCTGGGACGTCCTGAATGAACCTCGAAAGAATCACGAAGTGATGGATTTCTTGCCAGAAGGTAATCAGGCGATGGTCGATTGGTTTCAACTTGCCAGACAAGCTATGCCTGAAGCCAAGCTTTTTCTCAACGAGTATGGAATCCTTGACCGAGCAGATCGCCAACCAGAAAAGAACCGCGAGCTCTTAGAAAGCCAACTACGATACCTCCGTGAACATGAAGCCCCCCTTGATGGAGTTGGGCTACAGTCGCACTTTTCCAAACAACGTTCGTTAACTGCTCCTCGCGAAATTTGGCAAGTTATAGATCGCTATGCCGCAATCGTAGATGAAGTCCAAATCACGGAGTTTGATTTTGAAACCGAAGATGAAACTCTGCAAGCAGATTACACGCGGGATTTTCT
Source organism: Botrimarina sp. (assembly GCA_965263145.1). Taxonomy (GTDB): domain Bacteria; phylum Planctomycetota; class Planctomycetia; order Pirellulales; family Lacipirellulaceae; genus CAYGQU01. The sequence goes on along the minus strand of OZ253585.1, from coordinate 1,894,324 downwards.
CACGGCGGCGTTCTCGCATCCGAGAGTTACAGGCATCACGATTTGGGGATTTTGGGAGTCCTCCCATTGGCGTCCCACGGCTGCCATGTACCGGAGCGATTGGTCTGTGAAGCCAAACGGTAAAGAGTTCCTAAAGTTGATCTATGACGATTGGTGGACGGAGCTTGATTTGGTAGCCAATGAAAACGGTGCAGTAAACGCTAGGGTTTTTCTTGGTGACTATCTTCTCGTAGTCACGCATGCTGAAAGGCGCAAGGAGTTTCAAGTCGAGGTGGCCAGAGGCAAGAACGAGTTTGAAATCCGCTTAGCCGACTAGCTAGCCCGTGGATGAGCTTTTTCGTAAGCCGCCTTCAGATTGCGTGCACTTACGTGGGTATAGATTTGAGTTGTTACTAGGCTTGAGTGCCCGAGCAATTCTTGGACGCTTCGAATGTCAGCCCCACGGTCGAGCAAGTGCGTAGCAAAGCTGTGACGCAACGTGTGTGGCGAAGTGCGCAGGTCAAGGCCCGTCTCTTTGAGATACTTCTCTAGCATTCGTGCAACGCTTCGCGTCGTAATCCGTTTGCCAAAGCGGTTGGTGAACAAAGGTGCTAGCTCACCCTTGGTTTCGTTGTCTGCCAGTTGTCGCTTAACAAGCCAAGTGCGAAGTGCTTCAGCAGCGTAAGAACCTACCGGAGCGAAGCGTTCTTTACGCCCTTTGCCCTGTACACGAAGAAGCCCTTGATCGAGATCGAGATCTCCATCCGAAGCGGCAACTAATTCACTCACCCGCAACCCGGCGGAGTAAAGCGTTTCGAGAATCGCTCGGTCACGTTTGCCCATGCTGGTGTCTGCCTTGGGGGCTGACAGCAGACGTTCGATTTCATCGCCCGTTAGAAAATGTGGAAGCTTGCGAGACTTGCGTGGATTGCGAAGTGCTTCACCCGGATTTGTCTTAACCCATGACTCACGCTGTCCGAAGCGAAAGAACGACCGAATGCCAGCCATACGTCTAGCAATGGAACTCTTGGCGAATCCCGCTTCGGCCAAAGCCGCAGTGAAGTTGCGCAGATCTGCGGTTGTGATTGCCGACGGTTCTGGCGTTGCGCCTGACGCATCAGCAAGGTAGTCCGCTAAGCAGGCAAGATCTTCACGATAGCTTTTGATCGTGTGCTCTGAGACGCCCCGTTCTCGTTCTAGATGTCGGAGGAATTGACCAATCTGTCGCTGCACGGTGTTCCTCCTGAGGCAATTTCCCCTAGCGGGAGCTGCTTAGAGTAGACCACCCAGGTCGGACGAATGATCCGAAACGGCATCGGACGGATCGCTGAATCGATCGGAATGCTGGCTTTGCTTCTTGGCTTCGCTGCGTACACGCTTGCTAAGTACAGCAGCGTCGTACCATGTGAAGCTTAGTTCCGGGTTTGAAGCATGACGACCAAGAGCGCGAAGGGCTTCCGCTTGCTGGGCATCTTCATAAAGGAAAAGGTAACGTTCTTTACCTTTAACCAAAGCGAGTACATTCACGTCGTCATTCACGGCTGGTGCCTCCGTGCAGCAAGCTAGCGGGTGGGGTCTGGGTGGGCAGTTGGGGAGATTGTCACTCCGATTAACAACCTTGTTTTGCCCTACCGATGACCTATCGGCTAGGAGACCACCTTCGCACCACTCTTGATTCACCACCACCGCCTCGCGCTGAAAGCATTTCTGTCAGATGCAGGTGACAGCAGAAACGGATAAAGTCATCACTTCTATCTAAGTAAGACTCCCAACCTCCGGTGCGAGCGTCGTCCTTGAAACCGACATAACTGGCAAGAGCCGCAGTAAATTCAGTGTCTGAAGCATTGAAAATCCGTGTGTGCGATATAACCGGACCGTCAAAGCGTTTTAGTGCGGGTCGCATTGGCGTAGGTCCAGGTGGAGTGAAACCACGTGCATCAGGCCAGTTCGTTGGCAAAGAAATCATTCCAGAATTTTTTTCATCCGTTCCGATTGGACCGGTTGTAACGCTATCAGGTGAGATGACTTTCGTTTCATCAATCGGAGCTTCAAACGTCACCGGTTTGTTAACGGTTGTCGCTTCTGGAGCTGGCAATTCTTCTTGCATGAACTCTTTCGCTCCTGCTTCTGCTTTGCCTTCATTTTTCCGCATAGGAAATGGTCTTGGCTCGGAGGGCATCGGCTTGGCATCAGGCATTGCTTGCACTGCAGGCCTAGGTGGTTCGTAATCAGGTGATTGCGTTTCAAGTTGCTTGCGAGCAAGCGCCATCTCAGCCTCGAAGACCAAGCTTTCAGGAATGTATTCCTCTTGCGGTGTGCCCCAAGGCAAACCGTAGCCTGCAGGGATTTCATGGAAGCCGGCGTTTGCTGCATACCAGTCAACCCGCATTCCACAACGTGGCGGATAGTAGGGAGAGAAATCGGTTACCGTTCCGATGACGATCACATCCACGCCAAGTTGGTTGGCCAAATAACGACGGCTCTCTGCATTGGCAAGGTCGATACCGAGTTCTTTTGCGGTCCGTTCAGCTACGCCAACTGGTACTACCTCAAAGCCGGGTACCGATTGAAGCTCGGCAAAGTAGTCGAGGGCAAACTGACGACCATCGACGGTTGGCTCGTTACTTTGATTGAAGAACGGGAGTACGGCTACCTTACTGAACTGCGGAAACGGATTGTGCACCAAAGGTTGATGCATTACTTCAGGCAGTACCAAACTGCACCCGCTCACCGAAGTGATGAGTAGCAGTGTAAGAAGCAGTTGAGATAGGGGCCGCTGGAACATGATTGATTTAGCATCAGCTAGCAGCCCCCCTGCTAGCGCGTACAACGAGAGTACGTCATTCCAAATGATCGACCGTAGTTACTGGTCTGCATGATCTTTCCTAACCGGATATTAAGAAAAACCGGATGCTAGCTGCTAGCGTTATACCAGCTCACTGAAACCAGCAAGCCCAAGTGGTTCGCGAGTTGTAATTGGTTCGCCGTAGGTGGTGCCGATGGTTTTTCCCCAATAGGAAGCCTCATCCCGTAGTTTTTCGACAAACGAAAATGGCTTAGTCGGACGACCGGTGATGAATTGGCTTTCGTAAGCCTTGATCGAAGCGAACTTCTTCTCCCAGACGTCTGAGATGTCGAGTACAAACGCCGGCTGCGGAGTCATCTTGAGATGGACGCAGTAGTAATAGTAGATACGCTCAGGATGGTGAGGCTCGTGAGGCATGTCAGACTTGGTTAGCTTTGACCAGAACCGTGCCTCTTCAACGAGTTTGGTCGCTGCGATATGGTCCGGGTGAGCATCTTCCCAATAGGGAGCAAAGAGCCATCGTGGCTTGGTGCGGCGGAAGACCGTTGCCAATTTTGCCCGGTTCTCAAGCGTTGGCTCAAGTGAACGGTTGGGAAGCCCAAGGTTTTCACGCCATTGAAGGCCTAGAATCTCTGTCGCCTGAGCGGTCTCGGCTGCTCGGATTTCAAGCGATCCATGCGGAGTCGGTTCGCCCGAGGTGAGATCCAACACACCAACCTTCATGCCTGCCTGTTGCATTTTAAGAATGGACCCTGCGACGCCAAGCTCAGCATCGTCGGGATGGGGGGCTATGATCAACGCATCAAGCATCATTGTCTTCTCATACGGTTCACGGATCGATCAATAGTTGGCATATTAGTTTACACACCGACCGACGAAAGAGTTCATCGTTCGGTATTATTTCCATTGAACTATAAAAACGAGTACTCGACGCTATGGCAAGCCAAGCAAACGAAACCTTCGATAAACTTCTCGCTCATTACCGCGAAACTGCTTTACTCAGTTCCATCGAAGGGCTCGTCACTTGGGACCATATGACCTATCTCCCGCCAAAGGGTGTCGATTATCGTTCGGAGCAAATTGGGTACCTTGCCGGCTTGATCCATCGTCGCCGAACTGACAAAGTAATCGCCGAGTGGCTTGAAGAACTCGTGGAAAGTGACCTTGCTTCGGATCCCCATAGCCAAGCAGGTTGTACGATCCGAGAGATCAAACGCAACTACGACCGTTCGGTTCGAGTGCCTGTTGAGTTGGTTGAGGAAATTGCACGCGTCGGCGGTCATTCGCATGTTGCTTGGGTTGAGGCAAAGAAGACCGACAACTTTGCTCATTTCCAACCATGGCTTGAAAAGATGCTCGAGCTGCGTCGTCAACAAGCGGACGCGATAGGCTATGAATCAACTCCGTACGATGCGTTGCTCGAAGAGTTTGAACCCGGCGAAACGACCGAGCAGGTTTCTACCGTTCTTGAAGGTTTAAGGGATGAGCTCGCTCCGCTTGTGGCTGCCATTGTCGATTCCGGCAAGGTTGCTCCAGGTGACATTGTTCGACGCCGTTATCCCGCAGCTATACAGGAAAAATTTGGTAAACAGGCAGCCGCTGACATTGGATTCTGTTTCGAGTCAGGAAGACTCGACGTTACAGCCCATCCATTCTGCGGGGGGGCTGGCCCAAACGATGTAAGGCTAACGACGCGTTATGACGAGAACGATTTTGTAAATGGTTTCTTCAGTATCATTCATGAAGCGGGACATGGGGTGTATGAACAGGGCTTGCCAAAAGATCAGTTCGGGTTGCCCCCGGGGGAATCGGTCTCACTTGGTATTCATGAATCGCAATCTCGCATGTGGGAGAACTTGGTAGGAAGAAGTCGCGGTTTCTGGCAGTACTTCTTCCCCTCGCTTTGCGAAGCTTTTCCCGAGGCGACCAAAGATGTCACGCTCGACGATTGGCATGCCGCGGTTAACGACTCGCGTCCCTCGTTGATTCGAACCGAAAGTGACGAAGCAACTTACAATTTGCATATCATTATTCGTTTCGAATTAGAACGAGCCATGATCGAAGGTGACCTTTCCGTTGCCGACTTACCTGCGGCTTGGAACGATGCTTACGAAAAGACCTTGGGTGTTCGACCAGAGAAAGATAGCGATGGCGTTTTGCAAGACGTGCATTGGTGTGAAGGGATGTTTGGCTATTTCCCTACTTATTCGCTAGGTAACTTGTACGCTTCACAAATGTTTGATCAAGCAAACGAAGAGCTTGGTCCGCTTGACGAAGCGTTTGCTAAAGGAGAGTTTGCCCCGCTGCTTGAGTGGTTGCGCAGTAAAGTTCATCAACATGGCCAATGTTTCACACCGAGCGAATTGATCCAAAACATCAGCGGTAAGCCTCTGTCTCATGAGCCGTTGATGAAGCATCTCAAAACCAAGTTCGGTGAGCTTTATGAATTGAGCTAGCGGGCGACGCTAGCGTAACGCACGGCATTTGGGAGGACTTTTCGGGTTAGAAAGGCCTTCTTTTGTCCGTTATCGCCCGAATATTAGATGAACTTTGCCAAGCTAGTGCTGCAATAATTTGCCTAAGTGCGCACAATGGTGGATACGACCGCTACAGGCCACGAGGGCCGTAGGGTTTAAGCAACCCGAACTACAGCCATTCCAAGCAGCAAGTTTCGTTTGTCGATGTGTGAGTCGGCAAGCATTGACCGGAGGAGCCGACGATGCCTTTTCACGAATCCAATGATGATCTTCTGGCGACCCAAGTAGGCTCTTGCCCTCAGTGCGATGCGCTCTTCACTTTGCCAGTAGCTGCGGAGCCATTTGATACGATTCGGTGTCCCGCTTGTGGCGGACAGTTTTCACTCGGGGCGATCAAGATGCGCAGCCTTCGCCTTGCCGAGGCGGTTATTGCAACTCCTGATGAACCAATGATTGATTTAGATGCATCAAAAGATACTGTCATCGCTCCAGCCGAATCGATGGAAGAGCCAAAGGTTGAGGTTGCCGAGGAGGCAAACTCGTCACCAGGACAAGAGTCGTTGGAGGATTGGCTAAAACGAACAACGGGAGTTTCGCTCACGAATCCCGCTGAAGAGTCGGCTGAAACGGCTGTTGAAACGAACGCCAACGAGTCAGCCCCTGAAGAGCCTGCGCAGCAAAATCAGACCGTCGATTGGACGCCTGGATCCTTCTCTTTGGAAACTCCCGAGGAGACGAATCCAGCGGCCGATACAACCTTCCAGGTTGAAGAACCAGAAACACCGTCGGAACCTGAAGTAGCACAAGAATCAGCAAACAATATCGAGTCGCTCCTACAGCAGGCCGAACAACAACTTGCTGACAGTGAAAGCGAGTTGGCCCGTGTCAAATCGGAAGAGGCCTCTGAACCAGCTTCCTTCAAGCTTCCTGAATTCGAAGTAGCGGATAGTGTTTCCACAACGGATGAACAGGATGCCTCTGAGTTTCACACACGTGAAGACGAACGGCAGGAAGAATTGCAGGAAGTGATCGAAGACCACTTCGATCCCTCGGATATTGCCAATCGACTTGAGACGGTCCATGAACAAGAACACCCACGAAACCGCTGGGGCGGACCTGTGAGTGCCTTGGCAGGATTGCTGGTGCTTGGCGGCGTGAGTTACGTGATCTTCTCAAATCAATTTGGATCGGATGGAGACCTTGTCGCGGATCGTGCTGATGGCGTAACGAATATCAGCTCATCTGATGAAGCCAATGATAAGAAAGAAGAAGCTTCTGGATTTGACGAAAAAATGGAGGAATCAACCGATCCAATCGTGCCGGTGTCGGCAACCGAATCGGAAGAAGAGCAATCTTTAGAACCCGCCACATTTAACGAGTCCTTATCGACCAATTCCTCGCAACCTATTGATTCGGTAGGAGATCGATATTCCTCATCGACTGAAACCCTTACCGAACCGAATCCTTTCTCTCCGCCTGCCCAGACGATTGCAACTCAGCCAAAGAATACTGTCTCCCAAGATTTACCAATGCACCGTTTGAAAGGTGCGCCTACCTATCGTGTCGAAGAATTGCAGCAAGCGAGCAATTACTCGGAAGCTCTTGTAAAGCAGTTACAAGAAGCTGCACTATCGGAAGGAGAAAATCGTGATCAATCTCTCGGCAAGCATTACGCTGAACTCTGTTACCTAGCGCAGGTAATCTCACTTCTGGATTTGAATTCGACGAGCGCGGATTTAAAAGCATCCGAGATGATTGCGGTTGATCACTACAAACGACTTTTCCAAAACAAAGCAGCAACAGCTCAGGTTAATCAGGTCGCCGAGCATTGGATTGAATGGACCGAGCGTCCCTATGGCGGAGTCTTTTTGACCGGGGTTCCAGACGATATGCAGTACGCGGGTGAGTTAATCACTTACCGTATGCCACTGGGAGATTCTTTTGTTCATATCGTTACCGAAGAACCGATTGACGTAGATCGCTTTGTTATGAGTGATTCACAAACGATGGGAATTATTGGCATCGTGGTTGAGAATCCGATTGATCGTATCCAAGGTTACAAAGGGGATGCTGACCGGGTGATTTGGTGTCGTAAGACGATCCCAGTTGGCGATGATCAACCTTGGGCTCGCTGATGTCCGAGGCTTTCTTTACTAGCCAAGATAAGCAGCTTCTGCGCCGACGACTCAATACTTGGTATGCCAAGCACGCTCGTGAATTGCCATGGCGCCAGAATAGTGATTCCTACCGAGTTTGGGTTAGCGAAGTCATGCTTCAGCAGACTCAGGTCGAGACGGTACGTTCCTACTTTGAACGATTCACAGATCGCTTCCCCACGGTTTCCGATCTAGCGAAAGCCGATGAAGAGGAAGTCTTAAAGCTCTGGGAAGGACTCGGCTACTATCGGCGAGCCCGATCCCTTCATGCCGCTGCAAAGCAAGTTGTTGAAGTGCATGATGGGGTTATGCCTGATTCGGTTGAAGAGCTAATGAAGCTCCCGGGCATAGGCCGGTATACGGCTGGGGCTATCGTATCAATCGCTCTTGATAAACGTGCACCGATTCTCGAAGCGAACACGATCCGCGTATTTACACGACTCACTGCTTATGAAGGCGAACCAACAAAGGCTGCCGGTCAGAGATTCTTGTGGGGCGTAGCAGAAGAGGTATTGCCTCATAAGAATATTGCCCCTTTCAACCAAGCTTTGATGGAACTGGGGTCGTTGGTCTGTACGCCAACGCAACCTGCTTGTGACAAGTGCCCTGTCAACAAGGTTTGTGTTGGGTATAATGAGGGAAAAATCGATTCACTAGGGCCGACAACTACCAAGCTGAAATTTGCCGATGCAAATGAAGTTGCCGTCGTGGTGTCCGACCGTCTGGGGCGGTACTTGTTGCGTCGTTGCCAACCAGACGAACGCTGGTCGGGCTTATGGGATTTTCCACGGTTTGCACGTGATGCGGAGTCACCCGTGGCGATTGAACAGGAATGCAAAACCAAAGTTGAATCTCTTACAGGCGTAAAAAGCCGCGTCAGTAGTCATCTAAAACAGATTAAGCATGCAGTGACTCGATTTCGAATCACGCTTGATTGTTACTTAGCAAAACGAACGGGTGGTCGACTACGCGGTGATAGGGATTCCCTGCGCTGGGTATCTAGTGAAGAGCTTGCAGAACTGCCACTAAGCGTCACAGGGCGTAAGATTGCGAAAATGCTTTCGAAACTAAGCGACTAAGCTGCCTCTTGATTGGGTAGATGGACATCCATTTGAGGGTAAGGGATTCCAATGCCCGCTTGGTCGAGGTGGATTTTTACTGAGCGAGTTAGCGACTGTTTCACGTCGAGGAATTTATCCGTTGGTGCCCATACCCTTACCTGCCAATCGACACTTGAGGCGCCCAGACCATCAAGAACAACTTGCGGCGCCGGATCAGTGAGTCCCCCTTCGGTTTGCTGGATCGCGTATTCCAAGGTAGCACGGGTTTGATCGATGTCGGCTTCGTAAGCAGTGCCGACGGCTACGTCAACGCGACGTAGTGAATGGTATGTGATGTTTTCAATCGTCGATCCGAAGACCGAACTGTTTGGGATAATGATGCGGCGATTATCGAAGGTGTCCATCGCCGTGGTGAAGAGTTCAATTTCATCAACGATGCCAAGTTCACCACCAACCTCGACAACATCGCCAACTTTGAATGGACGGAAAACCAGTAGCATCGCCCCGGCAGCGAAGTTGGAGAGGGTTCCCTGGAAGGCTAAACCGACAGCAAAACCAGCCGCACCAAGAACAGCTGCAAAACTTGTTATGCCAACCCCAAACGTGTCGAGGCATACGAGAACAGCCAAAACTAAAATACTCCAACGAGCAAGCTTGGCCGCAAATTTTGAGAGAGTTTGGTCTACCTTCATTCGTGAGAGGCTCAAACGAACAAGCCCACCAACCCAACTGGCAATCGTCAATGCCAAGAAAAGAAGGATCAGAACAAGACCGACACGCATAGCAACGGAAGTACCAATCAACCACCACTGTTCGGTTGTAATCTCGCCGAACTTGCCATTAAAAAGCAGATTCATAGCTTCCTGAACGGGCGGCAGTTTTTCTGCTGTTGCTTTGACAGCTTCTTTCACCGCTTTTGTTGCAGTTTCGCTGTTTGCTTGGGATAGAAGTAGTGGAATGAACATGGCGATTTCAATTTACGTTGGATTGAATGACAATTGGTTAGCCTTCAATAGCAGCTATGTTTGCTGTGAACAACGTCTCATGCCAATTGCTAGCGAGTGCGTGTAGGCGCATGAAAAAGGCCAGCAGATGTTGGATCTGCCGGCCTTTTTAGCCTTCTCTTTTTCGAGTTGTTTGCTTTATTCTTCCGCTTGGAGAGCTTCTTGAAGAGCAGATTTTGCGTCAGCTAGAGGATCTTCTTCGAATGGGCTCTCAGCTGTCGCTGCTAGCGATTCGGCCTGCTCAGCTTCGTCATTCGAAGCTTCTTCTTCATCTTCTTTTTCGAGCTTTTCAGATGCTGCTGCTAGTTTCTGCTTAACGAGTTCTGCCAAGTCGAGATCCAAGGCTACGGGAGTTTTTGTCTCCGAGGATTCTGGTTGCTCTGATTCGGGCTCCTCCGATGTTGGTTCAGTTTCTTCGGTAGAGTCCTGTTCAGCAGATGCTTCCTCAGTCTCGTCAGCCTCTTCTTCCAAAGCAACCTCTTCGAAGGCTTGCTCGAACGCTGATTGATCTATCTTAGGTTCTTCCGCAACGGCTTCCTCTTCAAGTTCAAGAGTAGGGCCATTTACCGCTTCGTCAGCTTCAGCGACCATATCAAGAATTTCACCGGCAACTTCTTCTTCGGCTTCTGTGTCTTCCGAGTCGTCCAAAGATTCGGCTGGTTCAAGCGAGGCGACTTCCTCGATTGCTTCTTCTTCGACGATAACTTCTTCTACTGAGGCTTCTTCAGCAGGTTCTTGTTCAGATGCTTCGGTAACCTCTTCTGTTGCGATTTCATTTACCGTGGTTTCTTCAACAGGAGCCTCTTCTTCAACGACTTCCGAGACGAGCTCTGAAGGATGAAGTTGTTCTTCGGATGCCGCGACCTCTTCTTCGGTGGCGAAGGCATCTTCGTCGGTAACAATCTGGTCAAAAGCAGAAAGTCCGCAGCCATCGGCAGGACGATCACCAAAGCTGATACCAAGGGCCCGGGCCGCTTGAACCGCTGGGCCATTCGGGTCTACCTGACGCAAGACATTGACCGCTTCCATGATAGGAACGCTTGTCATCTCAGGCGGTCGGCTACAGATCATTTCACCGAAGCGTTCTTCTTTAATCAATCGGACGGCGTGAGCACCGAATTGAGTTGCAAGTACGCGGTCAAAGGTAGTTGGGTTACCACCACGTTGTAGGTGACCAAGCACACATAGGCGAGCTTCACGATGGAGCTTGTGTTCGATCTCTTCGACAACAGCTCGGCCTACTCCGCCTAGCTTCATCTGTTGTCCTTCCACTTGCTCGCCAACCACTGATCCACCGGGAAGTTCGGCACCTTCAGCAACGACAATCAGTGTGAATTTTTTGCCTTGACTTTCACGATGCAAGATCTTGTGACAGACGTGCTCGTAGTCCCATTTAACTTCAGGGATGAGGATCACATCACCACCACCGGCAATACCTGCGTGAAGGGCAATCCATCCAGCGTGACGGCCCATCACCTCAAGAACCATGATGCGTTCGTGGCTCGCGGCTGTAGTGTGAAGGCGATCTAGCGCGTCAGTAGCACACTCAATAGCGCTGTCGAAACCGAAGGTAAATGCCGTGGCAGAGAGGTCGTTGTCGATTGTTTTAGGAACGCCAACAACAGGGATGCCGTTCTCATGGAACTGTTGGGCAACCGCCAACGAACCGTCACCACCAACGCAGATCAAGCCGTCAATGCTAAGCTGATCGATCGTTTGCTTGACACCTTGGATGAGTTCAGGGTCAAGCTCTACGCGATCTTGAACACCAACAGTAGCAGCAAAGCGACCCTTGTTGGTTGAACCAAGAATCGTGCCACCTCGATTGAGAATACCTTCGGTATTCTTGGGTGTTAGATGAACATATTGAACAGGATCGTATAGACCTTCATATCCCTTAAGGAAACCAACGCAGTCATAACCAAGGTGGTGGCAGCTCTTAACAGCCCCTCGGATAACCGCGTTCAAGCCAGGACAGTCACCACCGCTGGTGAGGATACCAATACGTTTCATCTTCTTTTCCTGCATTATTCGAGTCGATCGGCTACTGCCGACTTGTGAGTGTGCATTTCGACTTCCAAACCTAGGTCATTGAGTTTGGCCGCAAGAAAGAGACTCAAAAGCTGAGAAGAAACCGCCACAACACCGCTTCTAAACTTATAAGTCGTAACGGTCGTAGCGATGTTATGGCATCATTTAGACGCCAGTCCACTCTTTTATGCCGAACCGAAAGAGCATCCGAATAGCAGTAAGAGCTTCTTGTCGATTAATTTTGGAAGCGCCTGCACGTCGTTCGGTAAAAGTGATTGGTGCTTCCTTGAACTGGGCTCCTTGGTGCTTAAGTCGCCACAGGATCTCTTCGAGATAGGCGTAGCCGGTACACTGCATCGTATCCAAATCGAATTTACGAAGCAGGTCGCAACGGTAAGCACGCATTGCGCCACTGGCATCTTGAACCGGAAGCCATAACAGCCAACGAGCCGCCAAGTTGACCAGACGACTTGCCGCATGTCGCTTAAAAGGCCAACCTTCGATAGCCCCACCTTGGCAATAACGAGAACCAATTGCTACGTCTGCCTCGGTGTGAAGTAGATCGAGTAATGCAGAAAGTTGATCGGGCGGATGGCTCCAATCGGCATCAAGCGTTGCGATTTGATCGTAACCATTATCAATGGCAAACTGCATCGCGGCAAATGTTGCTGAGCCAAGGCCAAGCTTGCCAGGTCGACGGATTACATACAGATTGGCGTCGGACTCCGATTGCTTTTCAGCCCAATCTCCGGTTCCATCGGGCGAGTTATCATCGATTACCAGCTGATCAGATAGGGGCATGTGCTCTTTGATCGCCTCGATCAAACTTGGGAGATTTTCAATCTCGTTATACGTTGCGATGGCAACTAGCTGACGAGGCTTGTGAGCTTGTGTGTCCATGGCGGTTAGGCAATCGACCGATAGAAATCAATCGATTTTTGAAGACCCTCGGTTAGCCCTACTCTTGGCTCATAACCTAGTAGTTGGCGAGCAAGCGTAATATCCGCAAGACTTTCACGCACATCGCCTGGTCGAGCATCCTCAAAGATTGGCTCCATCTCAATGCCTAGGGCAATGTTAATTGCGCCAATCAAGTCGAGCAGACTCGATTGCTTACCACATGCGATATTAATCGAATGACCAACCGCTTTATCGCTTTCAGAGGCAAGAAGATTGGCTTGGACAACATCTTCGACAAAGACGAAGTCGCGTGACTGATGTCCATCGCCATATACGACCGGTTGTTTGCCACTGAGCATTCGGCTGACAAAGATCGGAATCACTGCCGAGTATTCACTATTGGGATCTTGGCGTGGACCATAAACGTTGAAATACCGCAAACAAACGGTTTCGAGGCCGAAGCTTTTCGTGAATGCTTTGCAGTAGTATTCGCTAGCTATCTTTGCAGCAGCATAAGGCGAAAGGGGGTCAAGCGTGTCGGTCTCACGTTTTGAAACAAAAGGCTGATCACCATACGCAGCACTGGATGCGGCCAGCACGACGCGTCGTACGCCGGCCTTTTGTGCTTCATTCAGGACGTTGACCGTGGAAGTCAAGCAAGCAGCATGTGACTTCAAGGGGTCTCGCAAGCTAGCTGGAACCGAGGCGATAGACGCCTTGTGGAAGATTGTATCTACTCCCTCGACCGCAGCGGCTAACTTCTCAGGGCATGAAGAGCATGCCGTGATTATTTCGACTTGATCTTTCAGGTGTTCCAGGTTGTGATGAAACCCACCGCTGAAGTCATCCAAAATGCGGACTTTATCACCACGATTGACAAGTGCCGTGGCGATGTGTGAGCCAATGAAACCAGCACCGCCGGTTACGAGATGGGTTTTCATTCTGTCTTGTAACCAGCTGGAAGAATCGGAGGGTTTCTTATCGCAACTAACCTTGCCTTAGATTGGCAAAAAGCTGGCGATATTCAAGTCGGCGAGCGCCGCTTTCCACAGCAACTTCAGCCGTTGCGACTTCCGTGCTTGCGATATAGGGCTCGCTTTCCTCGACAATAAGGATTTCTGAGTCCGTTGTCGAGTTCAACCCCTCGAAGGTGGAAACGGTTGAATGCAGATCAGCGATGTCCGATTCTTCGGTATCTAGTTCGTATTCATCCGTGACGGCGTTATCGCTGGAACCCTCAGTTGAAAGCCCAAAGACGTTCAACCCAATCGCGTTGTTGTACTGATCGATTTGCTGGGTGACTTCATCCAACAAGCTCTCAACCGCGGGGGAGAGTGCTCCAAACATATTGCCAAAATTAATTTCTTGGCAGTTACTTACCTGTGGCAACGAATCGTTGATGAGCTCATCAACGCTCAGGCATCGATCCAGCACGACTTCTTCTTCATCAAACGCTTCCTCGAATGGATTCACCAAAGAGTCGTTAAGTTCAAGTGAAGCATCTTGCTGGGGCGTCTCTTCAAAAAGCGATTCGTCAAATGAGTTATTGATAATTGGACGAACCAGTTCAAAGCCGACTGGTTCCGTTGGCATTTCTTCGGGAGCGATCGATTCAGCCGGTTCGGCAATTGCCGGTTCTTTCCTAGGGAAAGCATAGGTGATGCAAGGATCTTCTTCCTTGGCGACCTGATTACTCAAATCAAGTTCGACAAGTGCTTGGTCGGCATTGAAATTTGGAATACTGCATGAGTGAGTACATGGTTCACCATCAGTTGAACAACACTTCTTGTCGGCTTCTACCGCGGACGCTTGGCTGATTTCAACTTCAGTAGCGGATTCAAATTCTTGAAGTGTCTCATCAAACGTAGGTGTGGTGGTCTGTTCCTCGCTGCTCACCTTGGCAAGTTCTTCTGACTCTGGCGAATACCAAGGCGCTGGCAACTGATGCAAGTCAGACCATGCTGATTGCAGTACGGCAGAGTCAATACGCTTTTGCCCCGCTTCAATTGCCATGATCAAAGCCCGATCACAAAGTTGATTTATCAACCGGGGAATACCTTCGGTTGCCATAAACAGGTTTCGATAAACCGAATCGTCAACCAGTTGGTCAGGATCTTCACCTGCAGCGGCGATGTGAGCACGAACATACTGGGCAGTCTCATCCCGATTCAGAGGAGACAGATAACAGCGTGAAGAAAGCCGTTGATTGAAGGCTTCAAGTTCAGGCAGTGTGAACTTTTCATCCAGAGCGTTTGTCCCTGCAAGTACCAGAAGCAAGCCGGGAGTTCCTTCATTGGAACGATTGGTCAGCATGCGTAGCTCTTCCAAAAGGCGGGTTGGAAGGCTTTGGGCTTCGTCAACCAAAAGGAGTACCGGTGGAAGATTGCCTAGCGCGTCCGACAGAGCAAAACGAAGACGTCCTTCGTCTTGCTCTTTGTAAGGAAGATCCAACCCGTGAAGAATCGCTTGTAATAAAGCGCGTCGGGTACAAAGCGTGGTGCTGCTGATACGAGCGACACGAAACGTGCTACGGAACTGTTGAGCAATGACTTCAAGAATCATTGACTTGCCACAGCCGGCTGCTCCAATTAACAGAGCGGGACCATCGCCACGTTCTACAATCATGGATAAACGTGTGCGTGCGTTCTCGGAAGATTCGGAAGCAAAGTACCGATCGGTGTTTGGCAGAACCGGAAAGGCACGTTGAGAGCTGGCAAAGGCTTTCGTCATCAGTAGCTTCCTAATCTATATTGAAGGCTAGTCGGGAGTTGCGGACTGGCTAGGTGAATGACTGCTAGTTAATGAGCAGAGACTCGTCATCAGCATCGGCAACAAACCCTGCTAAGCTTCAGTAGGAGAGTGCTACGAGTGTTCCAAAACTTCTGATTTGCCTAGTTTCACAAACCGGCAATCGGTATAGTGCTAGCATTCGTTCGGGGGCATTACCTCGGCAGTGGGATTGGGACTCGACGGTGAGATATGAACAAGTCGTTATTTAAAATCAAAGTCTGCGGAGTAAAAACTACCGAAGACGCTCAAATGCTGATCGAGAAGGGGGTCGATGCGATTGGTTTGAATTTCTATAAACCGAGCCCGCGTTCTATCAGTGCCGAACAAGCAAGTCGAATCGCTTCTCATGTTAGCAACAAGCTCGTTAAGGTCGGTCTCTTTGTAAACGCTTCAATCCAAGAGATTGATAAGATACTTCGTGGAGTTGACGTCGACGTGATTCAGATTCATGGCGATGAAACTCCTGAGTTTCTAGCAGACCTACCCAAAGAGATTCCGTTGATCCGAGCTTTCCGAATCGGTGAACCTGGATTGAGAGAAGCCGAATCGTATCTAGATGAATGCGTTCAAAAAGGTCGTATTCCCGAAATGGCGCTCATCGATGCCGCATCCAAGGGGGCTTATGGTGGGACCGGAAAGCAGGTTGATTGGAATCGTTTAGCCCAAGAAAGACATCTACTCGGCGCAACCCATCTAGCTCTGGCGGGGGGTATTTCTCCGAATAATGTTTCCGAAGCTATAAGCATTGTGCGGCCTGATGCCATCGACACCGCAACGGGCGTGGAGAGCGCTCCTGGCGTAAAGGATGCACGATTGACATCCGATCTAGTCGATCGAGCTCTTTCCAGTTTCTAAGATTCTTAAAGAAGTATTTGCAACGATGGACTACTATAAAGCGAACTAAAAATATAGGATGTGGAGTCACATTCTAATAATCTAACGAGCCAGCAATTGGCTAATCATACTTCTTTGTTTCATGGAGAGACGATAGTGGCGACGGTTGAAACCGCGAGACTTCCTTACAAGGTTCTTGATTGCTCACCTGAAGAGTTCGAGCGCCTAGCTGAGTTTGGACGTAAAGAAATTAAAATTGCAGAAAACGAAATGCCTGGCCTCATGGCCCTTCGCGAAAAGTATGGCGAGTCAAAGCCTTTGGCAGGTGCCCGTATCGCAGGTTGTTTGCACATGACGATCCAGACGGCGGTCTTGATCGAAACGCTTGCAGAACTCGGTGCAGAAGTTACTTGGAGTAGCTGCAACATTTTCAGCACCCAAGATCATGCCGCTTGTGCCATCGCCAAGGCCGGCATTCCGGTTTACGCCTGGAAGGGAGAAACCGAGGAAGAATTCGAATGGTGCATTGAGCAAACCTTGATCTTCCCATCAGGCGAGCCATTGAACATGATCCTCGATGATGGTGGTGACCTTACCGACATGGTTCATGAGAAGTTCCCTGAACTACTCAATGACATCCGTGGTCTTTCAGAAGAAACCACAGCTGGTATTCATCGTCTCGAAGTTTTGACTCGTGAAGACAAACTTCGTGTTCCAGCGATCAACGTTAATGACTCAGCAACCAAGAGCAAGTTTGACAATCTTTATGGTTGCCGTGAATCACTTGCTGACGGCGTCAAGCGAGCTACCGACGTGATGCTTGCTGGTAAGGTTGCCGTCGTTTGTGGTTATGGCGATGTTGGTAAAGGCTGTGCCCACAGCCTCCAACGCTACGGTTGTCGTGTCTTGGTTACCGAGATCGATCCAATCAATGCTCTTCAAGCAGCGATGGAAGGTTTCGAAGTCACCACCATGGAACAAGCTTCTAAGGAAGGCCGTCTGTTCGTTACCACCACCGGTAACAAAGACATCATCCTTGGCGAACACATGGTCGAGATGCCCGAGGACGCCATCCTTTGCAACATTGGTCACTTCGATACCGAGATCGACGTTGCCTGGCTAGAAGCAGAAGTTGAAGCGGGCCGCGCGACCAAAGATGAGATCAAGCCAGCTGAAGTTGGCTCGGTCGATCGTTACACGTTCAAGGACTCAGGCCGTTCGGTCATCATCCTTGCTAAGGGTCGCTTGGTAAACCTTGGTTGTGCGACGGGTCACCCTTCCTTCGTGATGAGCACCTCGTTCACGAACCAAGTTCTTGCTCAGCTTGAGCTCTGGGAAAACCACAGTAACTACGAGAACAAGCTATACCGCTTGCCTAAGAAGTTGGACGAAGAAGTAGCCCGTCTGCACTTGGACAAGATTGGTGTGAAGCTAACTGAACTTACTCAAGACCAAGCCGACTACATTGGCGTTCCTGTCGAAGGCCCTTACAAGCCAGATCACTATCGTTATTGATCCTGGCTCCTGGGTATTGCTAATTCACCTTACCCAGAATTGAAATTTTTCAAAGCTTCCTCCAGGAATGGGGGAAGCTTTTTTCGTGCCCAAGCGTTAACGTCCAGCAAGATAGAAATTCCTTATTGGAGCTAACTAAAATGCCTCAGATCGAACCCTTCCAAGGATTACGATATTCCGATTCCGCTGGGGACCTGAACGACCTTGTCGCACCTCCGTATGATGTGATTGATGCGGAGATGCGCGAGCAACTTTTGGCAGCGAGTGCACAGAACATTGTTAGTCTGATTCTTCCCGAAGAGCAGGATGGAGATGGTGAGCCAAATAGCAATCAGCCCAATAAGTATTCCAGGGCAGCAGCTCTGCTGAGCAATTGGCGCGCGAAAGGAATCATCCAGGAAGAACTCAGCGAAGCCATCTATGTCTATCATCAACGCTTTGTAGAGGCGGACGTAGAGTATACTCGTCGTGGCTTTATGTGTCGGGTACGAATTGAGGAGTTTGGTGAAGGAAATATCTTCCCACATGAAGAGACCCACGGAGGAGCGAAGCAGGATCGGTTGAATTTGTGGCGAGCATGCCGAACGAATCTGAGCCAAATCTTCGGTCTCTTTCCTGACGAAGCGAACGAAGTTCAGTTGGCTCTGGAGAAAGATTTGGGAGACGCAACACCTTTTGAGGCAATCGACGCAGCAGGTGTGCGCAACCGAATCTTCCCTGTCACCGATCCCGAGACGATAGCATCTGTCAAATCGTTAATGGAAGGTCGGTCCGTTTATATTGCCGATGGTCACCATCGCTATGAAACCGCCTGTGCTTATCGAGCTGAGATTGCAGAACAGTATGGCGGTGAGCTCCCCTCGGATCATTCGGCCAACTTTGTCCTGATGATGTGCGTTTCGATGAGCGATCCAGGCATGATCGTTTTGCCAACGCATCGCCTCTTCCGCGGGGTGCTTCCCATAGGTTCTGACGAGCTAGCCGCAAAACTTGGCAAGCATGTATCCGCTCAAAAAATTGCCACAGGACCTGAAGCTGCGAATGAAGTCAGCGACATAATCAGTCAACTGAATGACCAATCAACCATGGCTCTCTACACGGCCAAGGATCAAACATGGACTCTCTGCCAAGTGACAGAATTTGGCAAAGCACGGATGACCGAAATAACTTCGGATCGATCCGTCGATTGGCAGAGTTTGGGCGTGAGTTTGTTGCACCACCTGATAGTAAAAGATCTACTGCAGCTGCCCGAATCGTCCGCACCAAAATATGTAAGATCGATTGATGAGGTAGTTTTGGGATTACAAGAAGGTGATTCCACCGGACGAGATCTGACGGGTCAAATCGGATCAGGCGATCCCTTCGAGTTAGCTGCGATCGTCATGCCTGCCTCGCTGGAAGACATCCGAAAAGTCTCCGCCCATGGTGAAAGGATGCCTGCCAAGAGTACCTACTTCTATCCCAAGTTACTAAGTGGCTTGGTGCTCAATCCAATCGGCTAATCCATGTTTTACGTGAAACGAGCTTGCCAGTTATGCAAGACTGGATCGTTGTTCGTTTCATGTGAAACAGGAATTCTTGGTCACCGAGGCAAGATGTTCCACGTGGAACAAGGCGAGTGCTATCGCTAACCCTGACTGAGCTTTTCTCCGCTGTGCCAGATCGCTACACTCCGCTCGCTCATCGAGCCGCTAGATGAATTGGCTAATCGAGTTGGAGAAGATCGTGGGAATCGTCCTGTGCATTGCGAACCAGAAAGGGGGAGTCGGCAAAACGACTACCGCCGTGAATCTGGCTGCCGCATGCGCGATGGCTGGGCGTGAGACCCTGCTTATCGATCTGGATCCACAGTGCAACGCCACGAGCGCGCTTGGTGGAAATCCGACCGAGCGACATCCGCTTGTGGAGAAGACTCTACTGCGTGAGTCGGTCATTGATTCAACGACCGAGAACTTACAGCTATTACCTGGTAGCAGAAGTTTCCATGACATAGACCACTTGGCAAGGATCGATGGCGTTGAATCACAACAGGTGATCGAGCATCTATCGGCCAGCCTGCGTTCTTACGATGTGGTGTTTGTCGACTGTCCACCGTCGCTTGGCAAGCTAACGGAGACAGCTCTCGCCACCGCAGACGAGGTGCTGATGCCGCTTGAGTGTGAGTACTTTGCGATGGAAGGTCTCACACAAATGATCGAACTAATAAAACAAGTCATGCAACGTCGTAACAGTCGCTTGCAGTTTGGCGGGATCTTGCTGACCAAGCACGATCCGGTGCTTGAACTTACCCAGGAAGTTGAAGCCGAAGTGCGAGACTTCTTCGGAGAGATTGTCTTCGAGACAGTCATACCGCGTGATGTTTCCTTGGCCGAGGCACCTAGCCATGGCCAATCAATTTTACAATACGACCCGCGCTCACGGGGAGCTCGGGCCTATATCGAGTTATGCTTGGAGGTACTCGAAAATGTCGAATCAACGTCGATTGGGTCGGGGGCTGGAAGCTCTGTTAGGCCGCTCGCTGGATGAGCAACAGCCAGCTGTTGAGACTCATGAAATAAGTAGCCAGCCCGAAGCCTCGACCTCGCCAGCTGATAATGAAGTCCTCTCTACTGACGAGAGAGGGCAACGTTGGCTTGATGTAACGGTGATCCAAGCTAACCCGTTTCAGCCTCGTAAGCATTTTGATGAAGTCGAGATTGCTGATCTTGCAGACAGTTTTCGGACTCATGGAGTTCTCTCTCCCCTTGTTGTGCGGCAGGTTGAGGATCGCTATGAGGTCGTAGCTGGTGAGCGCCGATTGCGTGCCGCCCAAGCAGCTGGCTGGCGTCAGGTACCTGTTCTGATTAAAGAATTGGATGATCGTCAGACGGCTGAAATCGCTATTGTCGAGAACGTCCAACGGAAAGATCTCAACGCGATCGAAAAGGCAAACAGCTTTCAACAATACCTTCGCCAATACGATTGCACCCAAGAAGAACTTGCCAAGCGAATCCAGATTGACCGCTCGACGGTTGCCAATCTGATCCGATTGTTGGAACTCCCCGATCAAGTTAAGAAGATGGTTCAAGAAGGAGAATTGAGCCAGGGTCATGCCCGTGCCTTGCTTTCGCTTGATGCGAGTCAACAAGTGTCGACCGCCCGGCAGGTACTCGCCGATGGTTTGTCGGTCCGCAAGACCGAAGAGCTAGTCCAAGAGAAGATCAAGAGTGGGGCAGATGAAGGCCTCCGCGTAGTTGGATCGGATGGGGTCAGCCGGCAAGCGACCACGCCTCGATCGGCTCAGTTGGCAAAGCTCGAGAAAGATTTTCGAACTTCACTAGGCGTGAAAGTTGATTTGAAGCAGACTGCCAAGGGGAAGGGAAAAATTACGATTCACTTCTCTGATAACGCAGAATTTGAGCGACTTTATTCCCAACTTACCCAAGCTCAGCGGAAAGCGACCGGTACCGAGTAATTGAGAAATCATCGAAATCCCCCACTTCAGATGAACCTAATTTGTGGGTATGATGTCTCTCTTCCAAGCTGCTGGACTACGACTGTAGACCATGGCTCGGGGCGTGGCGCAGGCTGGTAGCGCGGCTGGTTTGGGACCAGCAGGTCGCAGGTTCGAATCCTGTCGCCCCGACTCACTTGAAAGGCTCCTGCAAGGGAGCCTTTTTTCGTGTGCTTTTCGTTGCGGGTTAGATTCTACGCAAAGCTTACAACCGGGACGGCATATGCGGCGTATAGTCGCATCACTCAATCGAAAACCGCACCGTTTTTTCTATAAGTTTGCAAACCAAAAGAGCTTAGCATTTGTTTGCCTTTCAGTTGTCTAAATTCGCGAGGCTGGCGTAGTCGGGTGTTTAAGTCTAAGTTGATGACATAGCAAACTACTCATGTCCTGTTTATACCGCCTGGAGATACGATGGCTGTTAAGGCTCTACCTGGACTAACTCTTTCACACTCAGCAATGTCCGTTCTCGAAGCGGCTGAGGCGAACGAAAATTTGACCGTTGTTGGCAGCGTTGATGAACTGGTCAATCTGGCTGTTCCTGATGACCAAGTCGACGCACAAGGTTATTACACGGTCGGTTATGAGGTTCCTGGAAAAGGCTTCGTAGAAGAGTGTAAGGTTTGCCGTGTCAACAATGGTATAGCTGCGAACTATATTGAGCCTTATATGCGTCGGCGTGATCCCAACTGCATGGTGATTGCTGATGAACAAACTACAGACAAGACAACTTACAAGGAACGCTTTGGCGAAGATTTTGACGCGCTTCGTAGTGAGACCCTTGAGTGGCTAAAGGAACAACCGATTGCTTGTTTCTTTTTCCGAACAGGTCTGCCTGGTGAGCCAATGAAGGGCCTTGCGATTTGCCCAGCAAACGCAGGTTTCTTTGGTTTAGGTCTCGCCTTGCTGCAAGGGATTGTTCCTGTTGAGGAAGTGCTTGAGCAAGGAGACGATTATTATCATGACGCTGTCGTCTACATTGCTCCGCCGTTCCGTCATACCAAATTTGATGGCAAACAGGTTGTTGTTCACAACCGACGCTTCGACGATGAAACACGACTTCACGAACTCTTCAGCTACAACCTCTACCCCGGTCCTTCGGCCAAGAAAGGGGTCTATGGAATGTTGCTCACCAAGGGTGAGCGGGATGAAACTCCCTGGACTACGGCTCACTGCTCGACGGTTCAAGTTGTTACGCCTTACGACAACATCACCACAATCATGCACGAAGGTGCCTCGGGTGGTGGTAAGAGTGAAATGCTTGAACACATGCACCGGGCAGCCGATGGTCAGTTGCTACTAGGAACGAACGTAGTCAATGGTGACAAACGTCTCGTAAGCTTGCCCCGTGGTTGCGATTTACGTCCTGTCACCGATGACATGGCACTCTGTCACCCAGGTTTGCAGGGCAATGGTAATTCAAAGAATCAGCTAAGCCTCATGGATGCTGAGCAAGCGTGGTTCATTCGAGTTAATCACATTACCGATTATGGAATTGATCCCAACCTTGAACGATTGACCGTCAATCCGCCAGGTCCGTTGTTGTTCCTCAACATCAAAGCAAAGCCAGGAGCGACTTCACTCATTTGGGAACATACCGAAGATGAGCCGGGCGTACCCTGTCCCAATCCACGTGTCGTAGTTCCTCGAAACTACATTCACGATATTGTGGAAGGAGACGTCTCGGTTGGTATCCGAAGCTTTGGAGTACGTTGTCCGCCTTGCACGCGTGAGCAACCGACCTATGGCATCCTTGGTCTATTCCACGTCTTACCACCAAGTCTGGCATGGCTATGGCGATTGGTTGCTCCTCGCGGTCATGGGAATCCTTCGATCGTTGACCAAGGCGGAATGCAGTCTGAGGGTGTAGGATCCTACTGGCCATTTGCTACCGGTCGCCGAGTCGACCAAGCCAACATTCTGCTGAAGCAAATCGTTGATACGAAGTCGACCCTGTTTGTACTCATTCCGAACCAACACCTTGGTTGCTGGAAAGTAGGCTTCTCACCGCAATGGATCGCTCGCGAGTATCTAGCACGGCGTGGTGCGACAGGTTTCCCAGCTGGGGAACTGAAAGAGTCGCGATGCTCGTTGCTTGGATATCAAAGAGAGAAGATTCAGGTGGAAGGTCAAACCATCGGGACCTGGTTCTTTGATGTTTCCAAGCAACCCGAAGTTGGCGAAGAAGCGTACGACAAAGGAGCTCAACTCCTTGGCGAATTCTTCCACAAAACCGTCAAAGAGATTCTTCATCCAGACCTTGATCCACTTGGCAAAGAGATCATTGAAGCCTGTTTGAACAACGCTTCGCTTGAAGAGTACGATCGCTTGATTGCGGTTAATGAATAAAGATCAGAAGTCAGATCCAATGTGCCACGTGAAACAGAATTGTTTCGCGTGGCTTTTTTATTTAGGCGCCAGTTTTTCGACAATCGTTTTTCCGATTCGAAGGGATGCCGTTGCTGCGGGCGAAGGGGCGTTCAGGATGTTGATGACCTGCCCGGCTTCTTCGATCAGAAAATCATCTACCATTGATCCATCAGGTAGTACAGCTTGGGCACGCACACCCGCCGGGGCCGCTTCTAGCATGTTCGCTTGAATGTCGGGGACGAGTCGTTGCAGCGCTTTGACAAAGGCCCGCTTGCTAATGCTACGCCACATCTCTCCTGAACCCATCCGCCAATGCTTTGCCGCAAGCTTTAAGAATCCGCCATAGCTGAGAGACTCTGCCAAATCAGATAGATTCAATTTAGTTTTCGTGTATCCCTCACGCGCCAAGGCTAGAACTGCATTCGGCCCGCACTCAATGTCTCCGTTGATCATGCGTGTGAAGTGAACACCAAGGAAGGGAAACGAAGGGTCGGGAGTGGGGTAAATCAGATTGTTAACAAGATGTTTTGCCGATGGCTTTAGTTTGAAATACTCGCCCCGGAAGGGGACGATTTTGGCACCTGGCTTTGCTCCGCTAAGCTTGGCTATTCGGTCCGAATGGAGGCCAGTGCAGTTGGCCACCCTCGCTGCAGAGAAGTCTCCAACAGTTGAGTTAATGCCAACGAATTTTGATCCTTGAGTGATGCCGGTAACCTTAGCTGAAGTGACTATCTTGCTTCCCTGTTCTGATATCAGTTGGCCAAGTTTCTCACAAACCGCTCGATAGTCGACGATGCCTGCTTCGGGAACATGAATCGCTGAGACACCATTTGCGTGTGGTTCCAATTCATTGAGTTCCTCAGACGAAATCATCCGGCAGCTAACTCCATTGGCTTGACCCCGCTCAAAGATTTTTTGGAGTCTTGGTTCATCTTCTACATCAATAGCAACAATCACTTTGCCACAAATGTCGAAGGCGATCCGATGTTCTTCGCAGAAAGCTTGCATCGCTAGCTTCCCTTCACGGCAATTAATTGCCTTTAGCGAGCCTGGCTTGTAATAGATGCCAGAGTGTAAAACGCCAGAGTTATGCCCGGTTTGATGCTGTGCTAGTTGGTCTTCTTTTTCTAAGAGAACTATGTGTTGGTCGGGGTAGCGGAGTAGATACTGATAAGCAGTTGCTAAGCCAACTATCCCCCCTCCAAGAATTGCTAAGTCGTATTTATCAGTATTGTTAGGCATGTCAGATGTTCAATTTGAAGCGTTATTGCTACCACTAAGATAACCACAGAGTTTCTTGATTTAGAGCGACTTGTTGCGCAGAAGAATCCCTCGGAAGTGTCGATTTAGTGTTATCAGCTATCACTGGCAGCAAACCTTAAAGCGACTCTAACGTAAGATAACTAACAACGTTAGATCCAATGTTGCAAGTAAAAGGGTTGATCTGATAATGGTTTATGACGATTTAAGGTTGGGCTACTCAGAAGTCGATTCAGTCGATATTCTTCCCCACTTCCCGACTTTTACCACTCGCCACGAAAACGCAAGGGATTGCGGCCCCGTGATGAACTGACCCAGCGGCAAAGCGATGGAACGCGCAATTCAAACAAACCGATCATTCGATGTAGCGATGCGCACTTTGTGCTTCGTGCTCAGCGCCGTGCTTTGTTTTATTGGATCGACAGAGGCTCAGCAAGTTTACGACCCATTCTTGTCAGCAGACATCGCTGCACATAATCAAGCTACCGATCCGAATAGCCAGGTTCGGCTCGCCAGCGCTTATGCTGCAAATAACGTCGTTTTGGACAACGGTGTTTACGTTGATCCAAACTATACGATGTCACCTTCTTATACGACATCGGCGACTGGAAATGTTGATATGTCGTCGTATTCTTCTTATTGTCAAAACCCAAACGTTTGGCGTTGGCAATTGATGCCCGACGGGTTGATCTATCGATCCTATCAGGCCGGGCCAAGAGAATCACGATTTGCACTACATACGATCCACAACGAGTCTTCAACTAATCGTAGTGAATGGCTTTGGGATGCCACGTTAGGCGGTCGTCGTGGTGTTGTTCGATTTGGTTCAAGTGATCCTTCGGACCCACGTGGTTGGCAGCTCGATATCGAGGGGGCAGCAAACGTTCGACTGAATCTTGATGAGAACCGAGATGTCGATGCCTCGGACTTTCGGTTCGGTGTCCCTTTGACCTACACGAACGATGGTAAGGTTCACTATAAGATCGGCTATTATCACGTAAGCTCCCACTTGGGTGATGAGTTCATAGCTCGTACCGGGGTGAACAGCCGAATCAACTACGTCAGAGATGCGTTGATCTTTGGTGTCTCTCAAGAGGTTAACGACTATTTTCGAGTTTACGGTGAGATTGCCTATGCCTTCTTTACTGCCGGGGGTGCTGAACCGTGGGAGGTCCAATTCGGGGCTGAGTACTCAAAGCCAGGTCCAACCGGCATAGCAGGTACCCCGTTTGTGGCAACGAATGCTCATCTTCGGGAAGAAGTCGACTTCGGAGGTGACTGGACACTGCAAACCGGTTGGTTATGGCGTGGTGACACTGGTAGCACCTTCCGTCTTGGCCTTCATTACATGAACGGCAAGAGTACCCACTACCAATTCTTTCCAAATAACGAAGAGCAGGTCGGATTTGGTATCTGGTACGACTATTGATTTGATCATCTGAGAAACCAGGGGCTGTTGCTGACGGATCGCCGATTTACAATCGATCAACTCACTAGATCGATACTCGTATAAACATGCTGCCGTGGTCCGAATCCTTACGATTGAATCAACTTGCGACGAAACTGCTGCGGCGGTGATTGATGACAATTTACAAGTCATCGCTTCGGTCGTGGCTTCGCAACATGACTTACACCAACGCTTTGGCGGAGTTGTTCCAGAGATTGCCTCACGGGCACACGTTGAGCGAATCTTACCCGTTCTTGATGAAACACTGCGCGAAGCCAAGTTAACCTTCGATGACTTGGATGCCATCGCCGTTGCGAATACACCTGGTTTGGCTGGATCTCTGCTGGTTGGTCTTTGTGCTGCCAAGGCGATATCCCTGACCACCGGTTTGCCGCTCATTGCGGTGAACCATTTGCAAGCTCACATTTATGCTTGCCGGATAGCGAGCGGTGAAGAGGTTTTTCCTTCGATCGGTTTGATCGTCAGTGGTGGCCATTCGAATCTTTATCGTTGCGAAGGACCAACCGATTTTACTCCCTTGGGAGGAACAATCGACGATGCCGCTGGAGAGGCTTTCGACAAGGTTGCCAGTCTGCTTGGCCTTCCTTATCCAGGAGGTCCTTCCATTTCCAAAGCAGCTGCTGAGGGAGATCCCAAGGCGATCCGATTCCCAAGACCCCTGCTCGATGACCCTTCTCGACTCGCTTTTAGTTTTAGCGGATTAAAAACCGCGGTGCGTTATCGCTTGATTGGACCAGGCAAGCTGGCGGATGCTGAGGCCAAGAAACCTGATGCTGAAGAGATTGCAAACATCGCCGCCGGCTTTCAAGAAGCGGTCGTTGACTGTCTAGTTGGAAAGACCGAACTCGCATTGAAGCAGTCAGGCTACAAGACCCTCTGTGTCGGTGGAGGTGTCGCAGCCAACGGTCGGTTGCGAGAACGTTTAGCAGAATCTTCTGAAGCGAATGGCTACCGGTTATTCATTCCGCCGATGTCGCTCTGTACAGACAACGCCGTTATGGGGGCAATTGCAATAGAACGTTTCCGGGAAGGAAAGTTTGAAGACTTGACGCTTGAAGTCTATCCGGGCCAGGAACGGGTGGATGCTTAAGAGCTTGATGCGTCAGATAAGAACTAAAAAAACCCCGCCAACGATATTTCGTCAGCGGGGTTTATTCGTTTAGCTTGCAAGTCAATTATTGATTGCGAAGCTGGCAGCTTTTACAGAATGGCTTGCTGCTTGGGTAGTTCACGATGCCACCGTCTAGGTTCACAACTGGCTTGGAAACTTGGAAACGGCGTGCTTCGGATTTGCGAAGACCTAGCTTGTGTTGGCTAAGATTTGATAACCATTTCTCTTCCGAAACAGGACCTGACATACGAGATAGAATCACGTCGCCTGAGCGGTCGATGATGGCTACGTGAGGGAAGCTCTTTACGCGGAAAACGTCGGCAACCTTCTTGCCATAGTCAGTCGTGACATCGACGTGGCATAGTTCGTAATTGTCTAGGTTCTTCTTGTTCTTTAGCCATTCGGGTGCAATGCGTTGTTTAGCGTCGGCGGGAACATCCAAAACAACGAGCAGTGGTCGCTCGTGTGACTTGCATTGTTCTAGGGCTACGCCGTAGTCAGCTTCCCAGTTAATGGAAGCTTCTTCGCCGCTAACACTCAATGCGGCAACCATGGTGACGAGAATCAACTTTGTAAGCATCTTGCTGCTCCTGTAGCGGTTGTGACTTCGTAAGCGACGCGGTTTCCTGCCCAATTAGGCGCACGAATTCACAACGGGATAGGTCTCGGGGAATCGCTGTCATTAAGGCGATTTCTGAGAGTTTGTTAAATCAGGTAGGTAAGTAAGGGCAGGAGGTGTGCACGCTGTGGAATAAGACTCCTAAACACAAAACAGCGTGCTGATGGATAGACCCTACCGGTTAGAACGATTGGATCAAGGGGGCAGCGTGCGGCGTTTTATCGCGGTTGGTGAATTGGTTTACGCTATCGCCTCTCACAGAGTTTGAGTTCATGCGAGTAAACTATGTTCAGCCTTAGAGTTAGGAGCCAATCGAAAAAATATACCTAAAGGTAATGGTAATTCTTTGGTCTAATCATTTTTCTTTATGATTTCAGAAGACGCTTTCAAAACTTAGGAAATGGATTTCCTACGTCCACTACTTCGAGGGGCTAGTTTGTTCCGAGGGTTACTGGTAGCACAATTTCTTTACCATCACGGAGCACTTTGAAAATTACCCGTTGGTTTGGTTTGAAGCTGTCCATGATGTTAATGAAGTCTTTGTGGTTGCGAATGGGAGTCCCTTCTATTTCAAGAATGAAATCAGCGTACTCCTGATCAATAGAGACTTCTCGATAAATGACCGCGCCACGTCGATAGGTTTTCACTACATCACGAACTCCACGCAGACCAGCCTTTTCAGCAGGGCTTCCTTTGCTGATGGTGTGGCATCGCAGACCTTTCTGTGTTTCGCTTACTCTCACAATACCATGGTAAGCTCGCAACACTTTTCCATGTTGAATAAGCTCTGGTAGGAAACGTTGAACTCGGTTAATGGGGATTGCAAATCCGACTCCCGAGTTTTGACCAACCGAACTTCTGATGGCAATGCACATACCAATCATTTGTGCTTTGCTATTTAGCAATGGTCCTCCGGAGTTGCCAGGATTCATTGCAGCGTCGGTTTGAATCATTCCGGTCATGGTTCGTTCATCTACGCGACTTGGTAGTGAACGTGATAAGCTTGAAATGATCCCGGTAGTCAATGAGCCACCAAGACCGAAAGGGTTTCCTAGCACGTAGGCTTTTTGGCCAACTAGAAGCTGATCGCTATTGCCGACCTGGATAGGCTGAAGCTCACTCTTGGGTGCTTGTACTTTGAGAACCGCCATGTCGTATTCCGCATCTTTTCCAACAACTACCGCCTTGTAAGTGTTGTTGTTTGCAAAGGTGACAGTAATGTCGTCGGCGTCTTCGATGACATGATTATTGGTGATGATATGACCTTGCTTGTCAATCACTGCGCCTGAACCAGCTCCTTCGCTTTGTCCTTCGATCGGTAAGCCGAAGATGCGGTCGTATCGGACCATGCTCGTTGTGATGCTAACGACGCTCGGATTCGCAAGCTGGTAGACGCGGATGTTGGATCGTTCTTCAGAGGTATATTCCTGAAGCGAGACGGAAGGGCTAGTTGGCTGAGCCAAGGCTAAAGTGGAATTCGATAGAATTAGGCCAACAATAACGAGCAGGCAGTATTTCTTATACATAGCTTCAGGCTGTGTACGGGGTGAGAGTTGATTGTCATGTGAGAAGAGACATTAAGTTACAAACGCTCTACGTTATGCTACTTCGTCTCGTTCGGGCCGAAAATGAGAATTCTAGCCAGCAAGCTGGAACGACCAAAGCGTCCCAAGCATCAGGACAGCACTAATTGCGATGATAATGGCTAACGGCCCACCAACGCGCAGATAATCCCGTGTGTGATATCCACCCGGTCCCATCACCATTAGGTTGGTTTGGTAGCCGATTGGAGTAGCAAAGCTGAGGGATGCTGCGATGGCGACGGCTAAGATGAACGGCCGTGGGTTAAGCCCGCCCGCTGCGGCAACACTGATGCAGATGGGCGTCATCATCGAAGCGACAGCTTGATTGGTAATGATCTCGGTAAGGATCATGGTCGTGCAGTAAGTGACAGCAAGCAAAAACCAAGGCAGCAGTGCGGGGCTGATAGAAAGTGTTTCTGAGATCCCGACAAGATTATGCGCAAGCCAATCGGCAGCACCACTTTGGTTAAGAGCCGATCCCAAGCCCATCGCTGCGGCAATGGTGATTAGCACCTGGATATCAATCGCCGAACGTGCTTGGCTAGCGGTCATACATTTCGTTGCAATCATCGCTAAGACGATTGCTAAACCGGCCATAGGTTGGATGCCATTGGATATCCACGCTGGGCATGCCTCCCAATAGGTTGTAGCGACGGTGGCGACAATAAGCCAAAGGATTAACAGCGCAAAGAGACCACCTGCAATCAATGCTCGGTCGTGCCTTCGGGCTGAGGAACCGCCAACCTGACTCACCAAATAGAATTCACGATTGTTTCGGTGAGCATCAACGAAGCTTGACCTCGCTTGCAGCAGTAAGGTGTCACCCGGAGCTAACCGAATGTCACCAATCTTGTCTTCAAGACGTTCTCCCCCACGATGCACCGCTACGATCGCAGCATTGTAACGTTGACGGAAGTTCGCTTCGCGAACTGTCCGACCTATCAGAGGCGAACTGTTCGAAAGCACCGCCTCGGCAAGCAAGCGTCTGGAACGCTCCGCGGGTGCTGACTCGTAAGTCATATCGACCGCAGGTATGAGCCCAGGGATACGTTCTAAGTCGGCGATGGTTTCTACCACACCACTGAATACCATTCGGTCGTGGGCATTGATGATGTCGGACGGCGTAACGGGAGTAATCACTTCTTCACCGCGAGTGATCTCAATCAAGAAAAGCCCCGGCAGTTGACGTAGACCTGCTTTCTCAACCGTTTGTCCGATTAGCGGGCAGTTTGGTTGAACGAGCGTCTCGACCAGATACTCACGCCGACGATCTCCAAAGTCACTAAGTAAGTCAATTCGATTTGGTAGTAACCGGGGGGCGAGCGTTAGTAGGTAGATGATTCCGATCACCGTAAGCGGCAATCCGATCCAGGTGATCTCAAGCAATTGGATTTCAGTAAGCTGATCAACAAAGGGTTTTTCATAAGCTGAGTAGTCCCCATCGGTGATTGCCGCATTACAGACAAGCGTTGTGCTGGTGCCAATCACAGTGATTACGCTTCCGAGAATCACCAAGTAACTCAACGGAATCAAGACTCGAGAGGGAGAGACCTTCCGTTTGTGGCACCAGTCCATCAACACGGGAGCGAACATTGCCACAAGTGGCGTGTTAAGAACGATGCCAGAAATCGGCGCCACGATACAGAGTCGCCAAAGCGCCTGCCTTTCGGTTTCCGCATTTCCTAGAAGTTTGTTTCCTAGCCAATCAAGTGCTCCAGTGGTCCTTAGTCCGGAGGCTGCTGCGAAAAGAGCTCCAATCAAAATCACCGGGGGACTTGAAAAGCCAGCAACCGCTTGGGCTGGCGAAACAATGCCTGCGATGGTGACCAGAGTTAGTCCTCCCAGGAAAAGAACTTCAACCGAGGTGCTTTTTCGTACCTGGAGAAGTACGAAGATTCCCAGGACCACAACAAGCGAAAATACCCCACCCCCTGAAAGGGAAGGCGTCTCGGCTTGGGACATCAGGAGTGGCAGGCTGGACAAATTGATTGCTTGTCAGGGGAATTGAACGTCAGTTTTCAACGAATCTAAGGAAGAGAAGCTACCGAGCTAGGTTCAGGTTTGCCACCCGGTTTCTTCGTAAGTTACTTGCTAATACTAGTTTGCTTCTGAAAGAGAAGCGGATCTAGTCGAGTTCAAGCAGGTTTTGGGGCCCCCGGACACCCAGAATTCGAACAATTGGCACAATCGGCCCAGATGGACATTCGAATTTGGCGGAAACCAGTGGAACCAAGGGGTTTGCACGGGTAAGATAGAGGCTCTTGGGTAGATGCGTAAACCCAAGCAGTTAAACCAATTTTACAAAATTCTAGTTACCCAAATCCTCCAAGACAGAGCTATGTTAGAGGAGTAAGGGTAACTTAGAGATACCTACCTTTTTCAACTACTTGCCGTCCTATCGGCGTCTCCTGCGGAGCAGACAGAAGATGACCCTCACACGACTTTCGTGTTCGGCCCTATTTTCCTTTATCGCCCTATTCAGCATGAGTGGCTCTTTGGCATCAGCCAACGAGTCGATGAAGCTGCGTAGCTTCGACGATGGTTTGGGCAACACTTACTTTGCAGCAAGCCTTGGTCCAATCGAGGCGACTCCAAATCAAGGGACTGACGTTGTCATTGTTGTTGACACGTCGGCTAGTCAGACGGGCGTCTATCGTGACACCGCTTTCTCTTCGGTCGAAGCATGCCTTGCTTCGCTAGGTGAGAACGACCGTGTTCAGATTGTGGCAGCTGATCTCGATGCACGTCCAATGAGCAAGCAAATGGCCTCAGTAGGTTCTGCTGAACTTGCTGGCTCGATGAGTGCTCTCAAGAATGAACTCCCACTCGGTTCGACCGATCTGGATGGTGCTCTTCGAACCGCAGCGAAGATGCTCGGCCAGTCGGAAGGTCGTCAGCGTACCATCCTTTATATTGGTGACGGCATTAGCAGTACCGCCATGATGAAGAGCGATCGTCTAAAGAATCTTGCTGCCGAGATGCAATCAAATAAGATTGCCGTATCAAGCTATGCTATCGGACCACAGCGTGATTCCTCGTTGCTCGCACGATTGGCGAACCTAACAGGTGGCAACCTTTACATTGACCAACCCATGGTTTGGGCAGACCAAGCCGAAGGCCTTTCGGTTGATCGAGCTCATCAA
Source organism: Botrimarina sp. (assembly GCA_965263145.1). Taxonomy (GTDB): domain Bacteria; phylum Planctomycetota; class Planctomycetia; order Pirellulales; family Lacipirellulaceae; genus CAYGQU01. The sequence continues at coordinate 1,861,724 of OZ253585.1, read as the reverse complement.
GAGAACATCAATCGCGGACAACGTGTTGGCCGCACCTTAGCACAATGGGCAAAAGCAACCGTTGTTTGGCCTTCGGAAGAGCAAAGCTCGGCAAAACACTACCCAGCAAGCATGCTTCCACTACGCAGCGACCGGGATACGATCCTTATCGGCTCAACATCGTCGGACGCTAATGAAGTTGAGTTCCGGGCCAATGTGAATGGTTCAGTAACCTCTTGGGCAAGCGAACTACCTGAATCAAACGACACAAACGCTTACCTATCAAGCCTCGTTAAGCAGGCAAAAGTAGACGACGGTGTCTCACTGACGACGATCGGTACCGCTGGCCTCGAAGAGACAGGTCGAAATGTTTTGGCTCAAATTGACAATATGACCCAGTTGGCAGAACATGCTGCTTCGATGGGCGATGTCGAAGGTGCCTCGCAAATCAGTCAGGCCGTTCTTCGCCGTGATCCGGGCAACATGCGGGCACAAACTGTTCAGCGTTTTGTTTCGGAAGGCGACAGCATTCTTCCAGAAGGGGTTGCTCCAGTTACGACTGACGAGGAAGGCCTCAAGCTTGTACGGACGGCTCAGCTTGAAGTTGTTGATTCCCCACAACCTGCAGAGTACTTCGACGATGGAAACTATCCTCCTGCGGAGGCAACCATCGATGGACGCTTTATTGATTCGGTCACACGGAACAGCAGTGTCTACGCACAAGCCCTTGAAAAAGAAGTTCAAAACACGGTCGCCAATGCTCGCGACATTATGCGTGAAGATCCTGAAACAGCGATCCAAAACTTGAAGCTTATGCTTCTGAACGTTGAACGTTCGCCAGAATTGGTCTCCTCCGTTCGTGCTGGATTACGAGATCGTTTGCAAACAACGCTTCGTCAAGCCAACAGCGCTTTACAAGTTAAAGATGACCTTGATCGTGAACGCGAAGCTCTGATCGCCGCTGGCCGTGAGCGCCGCTTGCTACTAGATCGTATGGAGCTTAAGCGTGAGCAAGAGCGTCAACTGCTTAACAAGTTTACTGCTTTGATGCGTGAGCATGAGTACAAAGCTGCCGAGGATGTCGCCACAATTGCTCGTGAACATAATCCAGAAGGGGTTGAACCACGTGTGGCTCAACTTTGGGGACGTGCCCGAGAAGCTTATGAGTTTGGTCAAGAGATGCGAGACCTTCGTGACCAAGGGTTCTTGGATGCGATGGCTGGCGTCGAACGATCCGCGATTCCATTCTCTGATGAGACCCCGATTGTTTATCCCGATGCTGAGACTTGGATTGACCTGACGCAACGCCGTAAGGAGTACGCAGCGGTTGACCTTGCAGGTAAAAGTGAATCGGAGGAAGCGATCAATCGAGCTCTTTCCAGCCCACTTACCAGTGGCGGACTTGATTTCCAAGATACCGCTTTGGAAGAGATCATCGATTTTCTTCGTGAAGAATATCAAATCGAAATCCAAATCGACGAAGTCGGCTTGGATGACCTTGGGCTCGATTCGAGCGAGCCAGTCACGGTTAACCTACGAAACATCTCGCTTCGTTCCGCCTTGCGTTTGATGCTTAAGCCTCTTGAGTTGACTTACGTGATTGACGACGAAGTTCTTCTGATCACCTCAGAAGACGAGGCACTAACCCGTTTGACCTTTAAAGTTTATCCTGTCGCTGACCTAGTCATCCCAATCGAAACGCCACAAGTTAGTGGTATTGGTGGTGGTATTGGCGGAGGCGGCGGTGGTGGCTTCGGCGGCGGAGGCGGCGGTGGTGGCTTCGGCGGAGGTGGCGGCGGCGGTGGCTTCGGTGGTGGCGGCGGAGGCTTCGGCGGTGGCGGCGGTGGTCGTGGCGGCGGGGCGTTTGCTGTGCCTGATGTCGCTCAAGCTATTGAAACTCGCACGCTAACCCTTTCCCCTGTTGCACCAAAAGAAGAAGTACAACCTGTTGCAAAAGAGACTCAAGTTCAAGTTGCACCAGCTGCCCAAAAGCAAGAACAAGAATCGATTCAGTTACCTGCCGAAGGGGCTGACGCTCAATCTTGGAACCTACTTTTTGAGGGTGATAAGCCAGCTCAAGCAGCCGTTCGTGATGCTGCTCGTCAGTTAATGAAAGAGCGACGATTCCATGATACGGTTCAATTCATCAACGCAGCACTTCGTAATGGAGCAGCTCAACCGTGGATGTACGAATCGTTGGGAATCGCTTTGCAGCTAAGTGGTGCCGATGACAAAGAAGTCGAACGAGCGATTATGTCGGCTGTCGATTTCGCCACAAGTCCTGACCACCTCTTGGTGATTGCAGACTATCTACGAGGTTTGGGATTCGATAAGCGAGTTGTACAAGTTTGCCGCTTGGCAGTTGAACATCAACCAATGTTGCATGAAAGCTATGCTCTTGCACTTCGTTCTGCTGAGCGAAGTGAAGATATGGATTCCATCGCATGGGCATCTTCTTCGATCCTAAGTAAAGCGTGGGCTAAAGAGCATGCTGCCATTGAAGAAGCTGCTCGACTTGCAAGCAAAGCACTCATCGCTCGACTTGAGTCGGAAGGGCTGCAAGAGAAGGCCGACGAGTTTAAAAGCCAACTTGAAAAAGCTAAGCGTCGCGACTGTGTGATTCGCGTAAGCTGGAGTGGCGATGCCGATGTTGATCTCGCGGTTCAAGAACCTGGTGGCACCATGTGCTCATCGATGGAACCACGCACCACTGCTGGCGGTGTTTTGATTGGCGATTCTGCCACCTCGAAAAGCAACGAACATTGCGAAACCTACGTTTGCTCTGAAGGCTTTTCCGGTGATTACCGCGTTGCGGTTCGCAAAGTCTGGGGTGAGCCTGTTGCTAACACGGTTAGTGTCGAGGTTATCCTCGATAAAGGTGCAGAAACTGAGCGTAACCAAAGCCAACAATTCCAACTTGAAGATGGCAAAGACGCCGTCGTCGAGTTTTCGCTTGCTGAGGGTCGGCTTAAGCAGCCAATCGAAGAGCATCAAATTGCCCAAGCAATTGAGCGTCAGCGTGCTGTTAGCCAAGCGGTTTTAAGCCAGCAAATTAGCTCACTTGCGGATGATCCAGTTACTTCACTACGACCAGATGAAGTTCGTCGCCGACGACGTGCCTTGGGAGCAGCTCAAGCGGCTGTTGGTTTCCAACCAGTTATCATCACGTTACCGAACGGTACCAACTTCCAAGCGACCGCGACCATTTCGGCTGACCGACGTTATGTCCGAGTTACCCCCGTACCATTCTTTTCTGGCGTCTCGGAAGTTTCATCGTTCTCGTTCGTCAGTGGTGGCGGTGGTCCAACTGTTAATAATACGACGAATAATACAACTACGAATGAGACTAACAATAATAATATCAACGCTGGCAACGGTGGTAGCTAATCGCTACACTCGTTTTTGCATAAATTACAATAACCGACTGATTTCCAATCAGTCGGCTGTTTTTTTGTAGTGGATTAGTGAGCTGGGCTGGTATGCTAGTGGCCAGTCAGTACTAAAGACTTTGCGCTGCAAGGCTGTGATTTCTTTTGTAGCATGGGTGCCAAGGGCGATTAATTCGCTTAGCTGGTCATTGTTGAAGGTTGTCCCTTCGCCACCACCTTGCACTTCGACAAACTGGCCGCTGCCGGTCATGATCAGATTCATATCTACCTCAGCGGTTGAATCTTCTGGATAGTCGAGATCAACAATTGCTTCGCCTTTGACGATGCCAGCGCTAATAGCTGCCACACTCTGTTGAAGCGGATTTTCGGCAGCTGAGGAGAAGCACTTGTTACCCTCTTCGTCCTCGATGCCTGCAATCGCTTCTGCCAAAGCGACCCACCCACCGGTGATGCTGGCCGTGCGTGTACCGCCATCGGCGAGCAGGACATCACAGTCGACGGTGATTAGTCGCTCGCCGAGTTGATCCAGATTGATACCAGCTCGGAGAGAGCGTCCAATAAGACGCTGGATCTCGGTTGTTCGACCATCGACTTTCTTACGGTCTCGGTCCTTGCGAGGGCTCGTTGAGCCTGGAAGCATGTTGTATTCAGCAGTGACCCAGCCGCGTCCCTTGCCCGCAAGCCAAGGGGGAACGTTCTCTGAGACACTTGCCGTGCAAAGAACAGTGGTGTTGCCTGACTTAATCAAGACAGAGCCCGCCGCTGCGGAAGTAAAACCGCGTTCAATGGTTAACGGGCGGATTTGATCGTTAGAGCGGCCATCATGGCGAGGCATAGAAGTCTCTTCTTGGTTAGTGGTTTGCGTGGGAAGCGAGTAGCCAAACAAGGATTCCTTTTTGGGCATGCATCCGATTGCCCGCTTGTGGAACGATAACACTGTAAGGGGCATCCATGACTTCATCAGTGACTTCGACACCACGCTTGGCAGGCAAGCAGTGCATGAAGATGGCGTCATCAGGGGCTGCCGACATCAGATCACCATTGACCTGGTAGGGCCCAAAGTCTTTCTTGCGTTTCTCTTCTTCTGCTTCTTGCCCCATGCTAGCCCAAACATCGGTATAGATTGCCGAGGTGCCTGCGACCGCTTCTTTCGGATCACTCGTGATTGAGATCTTGGCGTTAGGGTTGGCCGATTGGATTTCGTCCAGCAAAGCGGAATCCATCTCATATCCCTCAGGCGTGGCCATGACGAATTCGACGTCGAGCTTCGCACAAGCGACTGCCAAGCTGCGAGCGACATTGTTCCCATCGCCTACCCAGGTGAGCTTTCTTCCCTCAAGACCGCCGAAATGCTCCTTAATGGTGAACAGGTCAGCAACTGCTTGGCATGGGTGAGCCTCATCGGTTAAGCCATTGATTACCGAGCAAGTGGCATGTTCGGCGATGTCGACAACCGTCTGATGTTGTTTGCTACGGACAACAATGACGTCGACCATTTGGCTAAGGACCCGAGAAAAGTCAGCTATGCTTTCGCGTTTACCAAAACCGGCGTCATCGCCCAGCATCAAGCTTCCACCACCCAAATGAGTCATGCAGGATTGGAAACTGACACGCGTGCGAAGCGATTGTTTTTCAAACAGCAAAGCCATCATGCGCCCTGGCAACAACGGCTCGCGGATTCCTTGAGAGAACTTGTTCTTCAAGTCCTCAGTGATTGAAAGGATAGTTTCTAGTTCACTTTTGCTAACATCATCAAGCGTAACCAGACTTCGCATAGCAATACTCAATGGTTGAAGGAATAACGACGTTTGGGTAGAGAGGGTGACTACAACGAGTAGGGGCTGCAAAGCGTGGGGTTAAGCTTCGTGTGAGCGAAGAACCTCAATCAGCAAATCACACCCTTGGTTGATCTCTTCGTCAGTTAGGGTCATCGCGGGTAACAGCCTAAGGACCGTTTGTTGTGTGCAATTAATGAGCAAGCCACGCTGCATGCACTTATTCACGATAGGAGCCCCGTCGGTGATTAGCTCAAGACCAATCATCAAACCTCGATATCGAAGCTCTTTCACAAACGGTAATTCTTCCACCAAAGGTGAAAGCTTCGCGGCGATTTTGTCACCGATTTCAACTGAACGAGAAAGGAGGCCTTCTTGCTCGATGGTCTCGATCGTTGCGATCCCTGCTCGGGCAGCAATCGGATTACCACCAAAGGTTGAAGCGTGCATTCCAGGTCGCAGGCTGGGGGCAATTTCTGCGGTCGTGAGCATCGCGCCGCCGGCGATTCCGCCGCATAGGCTCTTAGCGAGGGTAATCACATCGGGCGTCACCTTGCTGCCTTCCTCGCCTAGTCCTTGGTAGGCAAACCAATCGCCGGTTCGTCCACAGCCAGCTTGGACTTCATCAAAAATGAGCAGCAGGTCATTGTCATCGGCCAACTTACGCAAGCCAGACAAGAATCCGGCGGGCGGGATTCGGATGCCCCCTTCTCCTTGGATGGGTTCAACCATGATACCAGCGGTTTTGTCGTCAATAAGTTCGACAACTGCTTGGAGGTCCCCATAGGGAGCATACTCAAACCCAGCCATCATAGGGCCAAGGCCTTCGTGATATTTTGGTTGGGCGGTTGCAGCTGTTGCACCGAAAGTTCGGCCGTGGAAACCACCCTGAAAGGTGATGATTTTGTAACGTTCTTCAGGCGTATGGAGGCGCGTCAGCTTGATCGCTGCTTCGTTGGCTTCAGCACCCGAGTTGCAAAAGAATGCTTGCCCACCGAAGGATCGCTCACTTAGGAGTTTGGCCCATTGGCCCTGTGGTTCCATGTACCAGCTGTTGGGAGCGTGGATGAGCTTAGCTACCTGATCTTGAACCGCCTCGACAACAGCGGGCGGACAGTGGCCAAGTAAATTACAGCCCCAGCCGGGAAACAGATCAAGGTATTCACGACCTTGGTCATCCCAAACCTTTGATCCTTCACCACGAACCAAGCAGACCGGATAGCGACCGTAGTTTGGTACCACGTACTGCTGAAAGAGATTTGCGGTTGCTTCGGACATCGAACTGGCGGTCGTGGACATGACAGATTTTCGATTTGGGGGATGTTTGGTGTGCCTGGAATGCACAACGGACATGCGGTTATCTAACGAGGTTCACCGACGATTTCGGTTCCAACCCCTTGGTTAGTGTATATTTCAAGCAGTAGTGAGTGACGCAACAATCCGTCAATAATGTGAACCTTACCAACACCTTTCTTGATCGTGTCGAGGCAAGCTTCCACTTTGGGAATCATTCCTGTGGCGATGGATCCGTTCTCAATGAGCTCCTTGGCAGCTTTCTCATTGAGTGAATGGATGAGCGTCTCGGGATCATCCTTGTCGGTACGGACACCGTTTACATCGCTAAGGAAAACTAGCTTGTCAGCACCGAGTGCTTGAGCAACTGCCATCGCAGCCGTATCAGCATTGACGTTCAACAGTTGCCCTTCTTTAGTTTTACAAATGCTTGGAATTACCGGTACTTGATCTGCAAAGCAGAGATTATCGATCACATCACGGTCAACGTCCGTTACGGTTCCGACATGTCCCAGATCAACCGGCTTGCCATCGTCATCGGTGAGCTTGAGCGGTTCGCCAAAGAGGACGCAGTTGTCCGTTGGACCAGCTGAATTGAGCGGCATCGCACGGCCACCGTAAAGCTCAATCTTCTCTGCCAGCATTTCGTTGACATCTCCGCCAAGAACTTTTGCGACGATCTCTAACGTGGCATCGTCCGTGTAGCGTCGGCCTTGGACGAAATTTGGCTCGATGCCAGCAGCGTCCATGGCCTTGCTAATCGCCTTGCCGCCGCCATGAACAATCACAGGCCGCATGCCGACGGTTTCCATGAAGACCACATCGATCAGCAAGTGACGCAGCGCTTCCTCATCTTCAAGAAGGCTGCCACCGAGTTTGATAACGGTTAGGCTATCACGAAACTCACGTATCCACCCCATCGCCTCAATCAGGACGTCAGCTTTTTCAATCGCTTCTCGCACAGAAGAAATACTCCTGGTAGGCTCACCCAGCAACGGCATCAAGGTTTCGGTTATCACGTCTTGATGCCTGAATCGTTGGTGCAAGCCCTATCTATAGGGATGGGGCGTAAAGTGGAATCTCGTATGATACCGGGCTAGCCCCCATGGGGTCTACCAGCTATCGAGCGTTAAAACTTCTCAATATCTGAGTTTAGAGCAGCTTCTAACGCTGGCGGGCCTACGATTTTCTTGACATGATGGGCCTCAAATGAGCCCCCAGCTCATGGATCATATGTCTCACCCCGTTCGACCCCCCCCGTTCGAAGTCCAAATTATGTCGAGCCCTCTCGCTGTCATCCTTGCTGCTGGCAAGGGAACCCGTATGAAGTCGGAATTGCCTAAGGTCTTGGTGCCAGTTTGTGGCCGACCAATGATCCGCTATGTAATTGATGGGCTGCGAGCAGCAGGAATCGGCAAGATTGTCGTGGTCGTTGGACACCGCTCGGATCTAGTCCGAGAAGAGCTCTCCGGCGATGCAGATATCGCCTTTGTTGAGCAGACTGAGCAGATGGGAACTGGGCACGCCGTGATGGTTTGTAAGGAAGAGCTTACCGGGCACGAAGGTCCCGTGCTGATTGTGACCGGCGATTCGCCTATGCTTCAATCTTCATCCATCGAAGCTTTGATGGATGAGTTCGTCAAGTCAAATCCCGCCTGTCTTTTGGGAACGGCCCACCGAGACGATCCCACAGGTTTGGGGCGTATTGTTCGGAGCTCCGAAGGCGATTTCGTTGGTATTGTCGAACAAAAGGACGCAACGCCCGAGCAGGCAGCCATTACCGAAGTAAATATGAGCACCTATGTGTTTAGCAATGATTCACTGCTACAAACGCTCGATAAGCTAACAACGAACAACGCACAAGCAGAGTATTACATCACCGACGCCCCTGGAATTCTAAAAGAGCAGGGTGAAGAGGTCCGAGCTTTGGCCGCCCTCAAACCGTGCGAAGCACTTAGCATCAATACCGTCGACGATCTGGCGGTGGTTGAAGCTGAGATGATTCGAATGAATGGAGAATAGGCGGGTACGCTTTTTTTGATCGGTTCGTTACCATTAGTGACAGCCAAATCGTCCGGCTTGTTCTCTCTTTAGCTCCGAATGCTACCATCGATGCACGACTTGAAGCTCTTTAGCGGCACCGCCAATCCAGCCTTGAGCCAATCCATTGCCGATTTCCTAGGGGTCCCGCTAGGTCAAATCTCTCTCGGGCGTTTTCCCGACGGAGAGATTTCGTGCAAGATAGATGAAGATGTTCGTGGGCGTGATGTTTTTTTGGTGCAGCCAACTTGCCCGCCGGTCAATGAAAGTCTCATGGAACTGTTGATCATGATCGACAGTTGCCGACGTGCGAGTGCCGAACGAATCACCGCCGTGATTCCTTACTTTGGCTACGCCCGACAAGACCGTAAAGATGAAGGTCGGGTTCCCATTACGGCGAAACTGGTCGCTAACTTGATTACGCGGGCAGGCGCAACACGGGTCCTTACGATGGACCTGCATGCCGCACAAATCCAAGGATTTTTCGACGTACCTGTCGATCACCTCTATGCCGCACCTGTGCTGAACCGTCACTTTTCCGAGTTTATTGACGACTTTGAAAACGTGGTCATTGTCAGCCCGGACGAAGGAAGCATCAAACGAGCATTAGGGCATGCCAAGAGGCTTGGCGGTTCGGTTGCGATTATCGACAAGCGTCGGACGAGTGCGACAACCACCGTTCAGGCAAACATCTTAGGTGGGCCAATCGAAGGCAAAGTCGCCTTGATGTTTGACGATATGATCAGCACAGCAGGATCGATCCGTGGGGCAGCACGTGTACTTCACGACCATGGGGTCAAGGAGATCCATGTTGGAACCTCACATGCTGTGTTGTGCGGCCCGGCCAAAGAGCGGCTTGAAGAGGCCGATCTCGCAAGCCTAATCTGCACTAACTCAATCCCACTGGCTGAAGAGCAGACAATCGCTCAAACCAAGGTGCTTGATATCGCCCCGCTCTTGGGCGAAGCAATCAAGCGGATTCACCGAAATGAGTCTATCAGCAAGCTGTTCCGCTAGATTCCATCTTGGGTGGGCTTTTGCCGCAATAGTCTCGGGATAGCCGACAATTAGGCCGGTTGCGCAAACCCTGCTGACAAATCGAGCCTTAGCCTCCTGCCAGGGGGGCTTAAGGATGCCAATTTCAGCTCGATTCGTAGCCTTTTCAGGGGTTGAATTCCGACAGGAATCCGCCATACTTCGTGATTCTCGGCTGTTTGTCGGCCACAAGTGGGGGGTTCTGTCACGGAACGACTCCAATTTGCCGATGAACCTAAGCTCCGAGACACCAAAAAACAGACGACTAAGTCTGTTCTAAGACGCATTTAAGAATACAAACAAAAGACGGAACCGAGCATGTCAGACACGCTCCAAGTTGAATCCCGTGAGTCCCTTGGCTCGGCAAACAGCCGCCGCCTTCGCGCTGAGGGTAAGGTCCCTGCGATCCTTTATGGTCACAAGGAAGAGCCAGTCAGCCTATCGGTCACTCACGAACAAGTTCGTGCAGCTTTGCAGCACAACGCCAAGGTGGTTAACCTCGCTGGCGCAGCTGACGGGCAAGCCGTGGTTCAAGCTGTGCAGTGGGACACCTTCCACCGTCACTTGCTTCACCTTGACTTGTTGCGAGTCGACGCCGGTGAACGAGTTCACGTTACGGTTCCAGTTGAGCTGAAGGGCGAATCGGTCGGCGTAAACGAAGGTGGCGTAGTTGAACAAGTCCTAACCACGGTTGAGTTGGAAGCAGCTCCTGCGAGCATTCCCGAAGTTCTACACGTTGACGTGTCAGAGCTTCACCTAGGTGGTTCGATGTCAGTTGCTGAGATTACTGACCTACCAGAGGGAGCGACCATGCTTACTGATGGTAGCTCGATGTTGGTTCACTGTGTGCCACCTGCTGGTGCTCCTTCGTTGGATTCCGTGGCTGCAGAAGCTGGTGAACCCGAAGTGGTTGGCAAAGACAAAGAAGAAGATAGCGAATAACTCCCTTGGGATTAGGGCATTCAATCGATTGCCTTTGCCCTGCCACGTAAGAATCTCTTGCTATGAAGATTGTCGTTGGGCTGGGTAATCCTGGGAAAAAATACGAAGCGACTCGACACAACGTTGGCTTCGACTTGATGCGGGTACTAGCCGAGAAATGCTTGGCCGAGTCACCCAAATCCAAGTTCGAGAGCTATGTGTCAGAAGCAATGATTGAAGATACCAAGGTTCTTTTGGTTTGGCCTCAAACTTACATGAACCTAAGCGGCACAGCCGTTCAACAAGCGGTCAGCTTTTACAAGCTGCCAATTGAAGATCTGCTTGTCGTGTGTGATGACTTTCACCTACCGGCTGGGAGAATTCGCCTACGTGCGAAAGGTTCCTCAGGTGGACAAAATGGTTTGAAAGACATCGCACAAAAGCTTGGTGGTGAAAACTACAGCCGACTCCGTATTGGCGTTGGACCTCTGCCTGATGGAAGAGACGTGAGTGACTTTGTCCTCAGCCGATTCTCTTCTAAAGAGCGAGACGAAGTTGACCTGGCCATTCACGACGCGGCAGCTGCGGTTGCTTGTTGGGTAGGCAGCGGAATCACCGAAGCTATGAATCAATTCAACGGAACAGGCTAACCCTGTTTCCTGCAGATATCACTATTAACCAAATATTGGCTACTTGGCCTGCAACGGCAGGCAACGGAGATTAAAACCTTGGCTGAGAACGTATACGAAGGCCTGTTTATCTTGGACGCGAACAAGTTTGCTCGCGACCATGATGCGTTGGTAGCAGAAGTCGAAGGGATGATCACTGCCGAAGGTGGTGAAGTCCTTGTTAGTCGTTTGTGGGAAGAACGCCGTTTGGCTTATCCCATTAATGGCCAACGTAAGGGTGCTTACTGGCTGATGTACTTCCGTACTGACAGCCAACAAATCACTCCCCTGAATCGTAAGTGCGACCTGCACGAAGGCGTCCTTCGTCAGCTCGTATTGAAGATTCACCCACGTTTGGTCGAGCCAATTTTGGCTCATGCGACGGACGCACCAGCAGCGGTCGAGCCTGAAGAGGCTCCTGCTGGAGAAGAAGCAACCGCTGCGGAATAAAGCTTCCATCTTGGACCACCTACGGTCCGATTTGGTAAGTTGATGTGGCAAATGGTTTACTTCCAAGGAGAAACAACATGGCAAGTTACAACCGAGTGATCCTTGTTGGAAATCTCACCCGTGACCCTGAAATTCGGTACATTCCGAGCGGTACGGCAGTTTCGGAAATTGGACTTGCTGTTAACGATCGAGTCAAAAAAGGTGACCAATGGGTCGACGAAACCACGTTTGTGGACGTCACGCTTTGGGCTCGAACGGCTGAGGTTGCCAACCAGTACCTAAGCAAGGGGTCGTCGGTTCTGATCGAAGGCCGATTGAAACTTGACTCTTGGGAAAAGGATGGCCAAAAGAGATCAAAGCTACGCGTCATCGCCGACAAGATGCAAATGCTTGGCGGTCGTGGCGAAGGGGGCGGTGGCCCTCAACGAGGCGGCGGCGGTGGTTACTCCCAACAGGGTGGCAACTACCAAGAGGACAGCTACCAGGCACCTGCCGAGTCATACTCGCAAGCTCCCCAAGCTCCTCCTGAAGACGATATCCCGTTCTGATTTAGCAACCAGCTTTTCAGACTGATAAATACAACTACATGAATCTGCTGCGACCATAGCAGTTAACCACAACTAGCGAGCCGAGATCATGGCAACGACAAATCAAAAGAAGCTCAAGCGCCCAATGCGTGCTAAGCGACTACCAAAGGGACCTAACGGTGGCATTCAGCTACTCTTGATCCAATCGGTCGAGAACCTTGGCAAGCAAGGGGAAGTGGTAGAAGTCAAAAACGGCTACGCATTGAATTACCTTATTCCTGAAGGTTTGGCTACTGTTGCTACCGACCACCACATGCGTATGGTCGAGAAGCACAAAGCCAAGCTGCAAGAGATCGAGCGTCAGCGACAAGCCGAGCTCCGTAAGTATGCTGCTGAAATCAGCAAGCAAAGCGTCACGATCGAAGCCAAAGCGACCGAGGAAGGTCACCTTTACGGCAGCGTCGGTGCTCCTGAGATTGTGGATGCACTCAAGAAGAACAACATCACGCTATCGACAGACCAAATCAAGCTCGAAGGGGTCCTCAAAGAGCTTGGACTTTACACGGTCAAAATTCGCTTTTCCAGCGAAGTGGAAGGCGAACTCAAGGTTTGGGTTGTCCCAACCGTTGGCGAAGAATAAGCCAGTTTTCCACAACCGTTTTGGCCCGGTTGCCAAATGTTGTAAAATCAAAACTAACGAGGAGGCAGCAGCCACTTGGCCGCTGCCTTTTCTTTTTGCCGCCTGATAAATACGAAATAAACGATCATAAGGGAGTCTGATCGCATGTCCTCAGCCGAATCGAGTAACTTTCGACGCAACGATCAGGCTGGGGCAAGATCGGGTGGCGAGCGACGCCGTTTCGATCAGTCAAGCTCCGACCGACGTACCGAAGAATCAATTCTCGAGCGTCAGCTTCCCCAAAGCATTGAAGCTGAACGGGCAATCCTGTGTAGCCTGCTCCTGCTCCCTGAAGTCTGCGACGAGGTAGCCCTGGTCGTTAAACCTGACGACTTCTTTGACGATTCCAACCGACGTCTCTTTAAGCATCTGCTCACGATGCACGAAGAAGGACTCGCCATCGATGCGATGTTGCTGATCCAACGCCTGAGGGATTCGGGCGAATACGAAGCGGTCGGCGGCAGTTCTTACCTGGCGGAAATATCCGAAGCGGTTGCCACAGCGGCTCATGCGGAACATTATGCCAAGATCGTTTACGAGAAAGCGACGCTTCGCTCCTTAATCCAAGCGAGTACCGACATTCTGCGTGAGTCGTATGACCCAGCAGTCGAGCCACGTCAAATGCTCAGCCGGGCTGAGGAGAAGGTCTTCGGCATTCTCGAATCGACCGGGCAAGGGCAACTCTCCTCGATTACGGACGTTCTTCATCAGTCGCTCGAACGGATCGATGCCCGCATGAAGCACGACCATGCCTTTGGCGGTGTCGAGACTGGCTTCAACGACTACGACGATATGACCGGCGGTCTGCATGGCTCCGAGCTACTGATTCTCGCTGCCCGTCCTTCGATGGGTAAAACGGCTCTGGCCATGAACATCGTTGAGCATGTCGCAATCGACAACAAGCATCCTACGCTCTTTGTGAGCTTGGAAATGTCTTCGCTCGAATTGGGGGATCGACTTCTCTGTTCGCGTGCAAAGGTGAATGGTCACCGTCTGCGAAACGGCCAGATCACTGCGGACGAGAGTCGTAAGCTCGTGCAAACAGCTGCTGAGATCAGCAATTCACCGCTCTACATTGACGACTCACCAAGTCGTACGATGACTGAAATCGCTGCAGCCGCTCGCCGGCTAAAACGCCGTGATGGTTTGGCACTCATTGCCATCGACTACTTGCAGTTGATCGACCCTGACAATTCAAGCGACCCCCGTCAGGAGCAGGTTGCTAAGATTGCTCGGCGTTTGAAAGGCCTCGCACGCGAACTGGAAGTGCCGGTCCTCTGTCTCGCCCAGCTTAACCGACAGGTCGAAGCGTCCAAGGATAATAAGCCTCAGCTTAGCAACCTACGGGAGTCAGGAGCGATCGAGCAGGACGCCGACGTTGTGATGTTTGTCCACCGCGATGAATACTATCAAACGACCGAGGAGGATCGAGATCGAGTCCGCGGCGAGGCCGACCTTTTGATCCGCAAACAGCGTAACGGCCCTGTGGGTGATATCAAATTGACCTGGCTGCACGACTTCACCCGCTTCACCAACCGGGCTCCGCAGCAATACGACGAGTTCTCCGACTTCGACGCAGGCGGTGACTTCTAAGCTGCTAGCACTCACGCATTTTGCTAGCAAATGCCACGAGATCAGCCCCCCTCGCGCGAGCGATATTGTGGCATTCTCTGAATTCCTCTACTTACCGCACGTTCCATGCCCTCGACGGCAGGCAAGCGGTTTCTGTTTGCTCGCTATTTGAGGGGCTCCGCCATACGAACTGTGCTGGGTTATTTCCGATTCAGCACTACCGAAGACGAGCTACCCATATGCCGACCGCTATGAATCAACGAACAGTTAAAACCACAACTCAGATCATCACCGCCATGGCGCTGTTGGCCGGCTTATCTTTGGGAGGTGAACTTCTTGCCCAAGGTTTTGGTGGGCCCGGTGCGAACAGCTTTGGTAGTGCCCCCCTTCCGAACAACCCCGGTGGTGGTCAATCAAATAAGCCGAAGGTAACTCGTGGACTTTCTCGGTTTGCGACGGATGAAGAGGTATTAGATATACGTGTGATCGGTAATAAAACAGTCCCTGCCGCTCGCATCATGAGCCAAATGCAAACCCGAATCGGTCGGCCCTACGACCCGCGGGTTGTTGCCAATGACGTTCGTAAGCTCAATGCCTTGCCTTACTTTGTTTCGGTACGTCCTCTTTCTGAAGTTACCGACGAAGGGCGCATTATTATTCTCGAAGTTGTTGAACGGACTGCGATCCGTTATATAGAAATTCTTGGGAACGAACGAATCAAAGATAAGAAGATTGAACAGGAGATCAACCTCCGTGTTGGCGGTGCGGTTGACCCTTATGCGGTCGAAGAAGCACGCCGTACGATTTTGGACCTCTATAAAGAGAATGGTTTTGGCCGAGCTGTCGTTCACGTTGAAGAAGGGAACAAACCGGATGACCGGGGCGTGACGTTTGTGATTACCGAGGGTCCGCAGCAACGCGTTTGGAATGTTGAGTTTGAAGGCAACACCTTTGCAACCGATGGACAGCTTCGAACCAAAATCAAAACAAAGAACCATTTCCATCGGCTGTGGGGCGGAAAGATTCGCGAGCAAGAACTTCAGGCCGATATCAATCGCTTGACTGATTACTATCGATCCTTCGGATTCTTCCGGGCACGAGTTGGCCGAGTGATTGACCACAATGAGAGCGGCTGGGCAACGATTAAATTCGTGATTGACGAAGGAGAACGTTATTCAATCCGAAACGTTTCCTTCTTTGGCGTTGAAAAGTTTGATACAAGCACTCTTTCACAGAATCTTGAACAACTGGATGGTCAGCCTTTTGAACGTGCTAAGTTGAACAACGATCTCCAGTGGATCAAAGATGTTTACGGCAGCAAAGGCTACGTCTATGCTGATGTGAACGCCGAGACGATCTTCCTCGAAGAGCCTGGCAAGATTGATCTTGTTTATTCCGTCGAAGAAGGAGATCGATTCCGCATTGGTCAGATTCACGTAAGAATTAATGGCGAAGAGAGTCATACACGGAGGCAGACCGCTATGAACCGTCTTGGTATCAAGCCAGGAGATATTGCTAACTCTTCGGATATTAAAGATGCCGAAACCAGGTTAAGTAGATCCAGCCTATTCAATTCTAATCCAACGACTGGAACGGTACCTCAGATTACTTTCCGACCTTCGGAGCAGAATAACTCACGAGTCGCAGAGAAGCCTTCCTCTTCCGCTCAACCAACAACGGTACGTAAGCCACCGTTGGACGCCTACGGAAATCCCTTACCTTCGGTCTATCAAGTTCGCGAGCCAGCTCAACCGTCAACTCCGCAACGACACACGGCCTATCAACAAGTTAAGCCGCAACCTGTCACAACTCAGACCGGTTACCCACAAACTGGTTATCAACAGACTACGGCACCTCAAAACACCTACGGTGGCCAAGCAGTCGCCCCAACGAGTCCGACTGCCGTCCAGGCTGGGTATCAAGAGGTTGGAACCGTACAGCGCATGAGTGCTTCGGCGCCTAACCAAACTGTTACACAAGCCTATCCTACTTCGACATACAACAACCAAGCTGCCGGCCAAGTTCAGCCGGTTCAGTATACGCAGCAGCCGACTCCTGCTACTGAAACATTGCCGCCGCCAAATAATTATGGCGCAGCTCAACCAAACTATGGCAACACAACGCCCAGCTACAATACGACACCCAGCTATGGTTCCGCACAACCGAATTATGGTTCAACCTATTCTGGAAACCCGGTTGTTGAAACCATTCCTGCTGCTCCGACAAACACAGGGATTTTTCCAAGCCCCGTCTTTGCACCAACACCGGTACCAGCTCCGAACGATCCGATGGTGGACCTCTTTGTAAACCTCGAAGAGACTCAAACCGGCCGTTTTATGGTGGGGGTCGCGGTGAACTCTGATGCGGGATTGGTTGGTCAGATTTTGCTCGACGAACGAAACTTCGACTGGCGAAACCCACCCCGCAGCTTCAGTGAACTCGGACGCGGTGCATGGCGCGGCGGCGGACAGCGTTTCCGCTTGGAAGCTGCCCCAGGTTCTGAAGTACAGCGCTACACGGCGAGTTGGACCGAGCCCTATTTGCTAGATACTCCAATTAGCTTGAGTCTTTCAGGTTCGTACTACGATCGTCGATTTGATGATTGGGACGAACAACGCCTTGGAGGACGAATTGGGCTTGGTTATCAGTGGACTGAGAACGACCTGTCGGCCCAGCTCACCTATCGTGGCGAGTCGGTAAAGATCCATGAAATAACTGCTGCTAACCTTGGCGCAATTCCTGACTATGCTGAGATGAACGGTGATAACCAACTCCATGGCTTTGGGGTTCGTGTTATTAACGATACTCGGAACAACCCTTTTCTTGCGACCGAGGGGTATTATCTTTCCGGAACACTTGAGCAGGTGGTTGGGTCGTTTGATTACACTCGCGCTGAGTTTGAAGGCCGAACCTATTACTTGCTGAATGAGCGTCCTGACCACACGGGCCGTCACGTTTTGATTTATCAAACACGTCTTGGATTCACGGGTAGTAACACGCCAGTTTACGACCGATTCTTTGCAGGTGGTTTTTCGACCATGCGTGGTTTCGATTTCCGCGGCGCATCGCCAGTCGCCGGACCAAATAATGCTGAGGTTGGTGGTGATTTCCGTTGGCTCAACAGCCTGGAGTACCTCTTTCCTCTCTCAGCAGACGGGATGATCAATGGCCTCTTGTTCTGCGACTTTGGTACGGTTGAAGAGAGCGTCAAGATTGACGACTTCCGCATCGCCCCTGGTTTTGGTTTAAGGCTAACCGTCCCAGCGATGGGGCCAGCTCCGATTGCGCTCGACTTTGCCTTCCCCGTCGCGAGTGCCAACACCGACGAAGAGCAAATCTTCACGTTTAACGTCGGTTTCACTCGTTAAGTCGAATTCTCCTCGAACCGTTGCGAGCAAGCTTCCAAGAAGTTAGGCTCATGGTTTGCACATACAAAGCCCTCGTAGCTCAGGGGATAGAGCATCGGTTTCCTAAACCGTGTGTCGCAGGTTCGAATCCTGCCGGGGGCGCTTGATTCTTCTAAGGAGTGTAGAGCACACCGCCAAATATCTGGGGAAGTTACCGAGTAGAGAAGCATAAAGAAAAGCAAGCTCAGCGAAGTCATGGCATGAGCCAAGCTGAGCCGCTTGAAAACGAGTGGGCGATGAGGGAATCGACTCGTCACTTCCTAAGTATTGATATTTAAGGACTTACGTCAAGTGCCTCGTTCTTTATCCACGACCTTATCCGACATTCTCGGATAACCGTTGGTGCCAATTTGTCACATGGCGTACACCTTCACTTGGACTCCACACTCTTCCTAACAGGCGATTCGACTCTTTTAGAGAGAGGGACCAACTACGCTTGCCCACTGTCTGCCATGGACAGACAGCAGCAATTCAATGTTAATTCATGTGAGGGAACCATACCTTGTCGAAAGTCTCAGCAGGCAAGACCCGCATCAACCTACGTTTGCCGAAGCATCTCAAGAAGACCATAGAGAAGGCGGCATCGGTCCTTGGACAAAGTATTACCGAGTTCGTTGTCGCAACGACGGTGAGAGAAGCTCGCCACGTGTTGCGTGACGCTCAAGTGACAGAGTTGTCAGACTGTGACCAAGAAGCCTTCTTCGCAGCATTGGAAGTGAAAGACTGCGAGCCAAATAACTCGTTGAAAGCAGCGGCTCGCCTCTACTTGGCGAAGCGTGTCCGATCCCAGAAGTCATGGGAGGAAGGTCAAGATGTCTGAGTCTCTGTGGGAAGTCGAATCGTTTCAAGATCGCCACGAGTTTCTTGACTTCAACTGTGGAGAAGCCGATCTGAACGACTGGCTACCGAGTGAGCTTCGACAGGATCGTAAGGGTGTTTTTGCTCAAACGTATGTCTTGCTCGATCATGGTCAGAAATCGGTCAGAGGCTTCTACACCTTGTCGTTTCACAGTGTCGTCTGCGAATCGACTTCCCAGCGATATACCGAGTTATTCGAGACAGAGTTTCCCGCAGTACTGATTGGTAGTCTTGCCGTTGATGAGCCAGCCCAAGGGCACGGGCGTGGTAGGTTTCTGTTGATCGACGCTTTGCGGCGAAGCGAGTATCTCGCCACTGAACTGGGGTTCCGTGTCGTTGTCGTCAACGCCGCCAGCCATAAGGCAAAGAGCTTCTATCTCAAGCACGGATTCCTGCCTCACGACGACGCCCGGCGTCTGTTTCTGCCGATGCAGACCATCCTGCGTCTACGGCTGCCACCCCTGTAGGTAGCGGTTTTTTGTGGCTTCTGGCCCGTCAGCACGAATTTTAGTTGCAACCTTCAATTGAAGGTGCTACCTTTAATTGAAAGCTGCACCTTATTTTCAGGCCGATTACCGTGGCGAAGCAAGACGACAGTTTGTGGTTGGACAAGTTCGCTTCCAGCGATCAGGGGGAGATCGACTATCTGAGCCACGACGGCAAGACGGCGGTCGAGGTCCAGCGAGCGGTTGCAAGCAGTCGGGGACTGCATTCGGCATTGATGCAGATGGCTATGTTCCTCGGCGAAAATCCCGCCATCGACCGAGGTTATCTCGTGTTGGATCACCCTCGCATGTCATTGCCCCGCATCAAAGAGGAATGGAAGAAGTCGAAGCAAGTTCTTGTTCGGTCGGTTGCGAATCGGTTGGCCATGATTGCCATCGACGGAGATGAGAATTGGCTCACGAGCGAAGACAGGCTGGCCCACCATATCGCTATGGCATTCGAGTATGGCAAATCAACTGGAGCAACTGACATATCATCGATTCACGACGTGAGGCAGCGTCCGGGGCAGAAGTTCTACGAGATCGTAAAGGTGTTGCTTGTGCGTTGGCTTCGACAAGAAGGGCCAATTGCTCTTGGAAAGCTCGGTGAAGTCGTGGGATGCAGCTACCCGACCATCCGAGAAGCCCTCGAACGTAGATCGTTGTCTCGCTTGATCAAGTCGCACTCGAATCGTTCTATCGAACTTGCCTTTTTTCCCCACGATGCATGGTCTGAGCTAGTCGCCCTTTCGAACGAGATGAGGGTATCGTTCCGTTTTCGAAATCGAGCAGGCGGAAAGCTTGATCCTGAGGCGTTACTCAAACGGTTAACGAAGCAGAAGCAGCTTCCCATTGCCGTAGGAGGCGTGCTTGCTGCACGCCAGTGGCATCCGGCTTTTGACCTAAACGGTACACCACGTCTTGATGTGCTCTATCACGCACCCAGCGGTGAGGCCGATCTCGGCTTTGTACGAAAACTTGACCCAGCACTGATGCTAGATGACTCAACGACGGCCTCGCCTGATCTCGTCGTTCATGCGTTGGTGCGGAAGGAGCCTCTCTTCAAGCAGGTCAAGGAACCAGACCTCCCTATCGCCGATCCCATCGAAACCGCCCTCGATCTCAACGAGATGAGTCTTGGGGGGCAAGCAGACGAACTCATCAACCACCTGCGGCCAGAGGCACGGCTTGGATGAACAAACTCGACCCCTACAAGCTGTTTTCCCAGATCGCCGCTGATGTGCCGAGCGAGTTGCACCAGCACTTGTTCGTGACGGGAAGCTTGGCCGCTGCCTACCACTACCGCACAGAGTTGCAGGGACAAGCGATCAATACGAAAGACGCTGATCTCGTGATCCACCCAGCAGGAAACATCTCGTCCTGCCGTGAGATGACCGAGCAACTGCTTCATCTCGGTTGGCGTCGAACCGAAGGCTGTTTTTCACAGGCACAGCAGGAACCGGTTGACGATCTCCGTGCGATCCGCCTCTTGCCGCCTGCATCGGATGAATACTTCATTGAGTTCCTCAACATCCCAGAACAGGACCAACTGGAGGCGAAGCGATGGATTCCAATCAGTCTTGCTGACGGTTGGTACGGCCTGCCAAGCTTCCGCTACTTGGGCGTCGTTTCCCAAGGACGACTGCGGTCAGAGATGGGGCTTGAATATGCTGCACCATCAATGATGGCCCTCGCCAATCTGCTTTCGCATCCAGAGGTCGGTACAAGCCGTATCGAGTCGGGATCGATGCGAGGCATCCTGCGTTCAGCAAAAGATCTTGGCCGTGTGATCGCCCTCGCACGACTTGCTGGACGAGACGAAGTAGAGCTATGGCAGCAACCTTGGGTTGAAGCCATTCAAGTCTGCTTCCCATCAAGCTGGAATACGCTGCTGACAAACATCGGTAGCGGCCTCGAAGAGCTACTGAACGATGCAAACGCCCTGCAAGAAGCCCAGCAAACCACCGACATCGGTATTCTCAACGGCATGGATGTATCAGCAGACGAGCTTCGAGCAGAAGGAGAACGCTTCATGGTTGACCTGATCGAGCCTCTCAGGGAGATGACATTCGACCATGGCACTTGATGGACAATCTCTTGAAGAGCGATTCCCAGCCATTGCTGCTTGGATTGAGCACGGCTGGATTGAGATAGGCGATCAAGAATGGACCCGTTCCAGAGCAATGGCCCTCGATTGTGGCGGAACGGTTTTTGAAGATGCCGCTCGCAAGAAGACGCTGACCGAGTGCCTCGAAGCGTTAGAACAAGGTCTTCGTGAGCACATGACTGAGCGTTGGGGAGAAGATTTCCAGTGAGTCAGAACCGTTCGATTTTCCCGATACAGCGTCCATCTTGGTCAGTTACCTTGTCGTCACGACAACGAATTGTCACATCGAGCGTGAGCAAGTCGGTTACGTCGTTCTGTATCTCGGTTGGCACGAAGCCGCTTGAGTACCGCTCGCCCTCAGAAATCCGCAGCGACCGAATCCGGCCTCGATAGAAGTCGATCAGGTTGCTCTCGCCTGCGTTGCCAATGACGAAGCGTGTGTCGCCACCCGGCCTTGATGGGGGAGCCGTCTTGATCAGTTTCCCGTTGAAATAGAGTCGAATTTCGTCCTCGGCGAAGACGACGGCCACGTGCGACCAGCGGCTTGGAGGTACGGGAGTGGAAGAATTGACCATGCCTTCGACATACTCGACTGAGAGCATCGAGCCGCAGATGGCCAAACCAAGGCCGTATTCACCGGGGATGTCACTTCCGATGATGAACTGACAGCTTTGTCCATGATACGGATCAGGTCGAAGCCACGCTTCAAGAGTCATCGGAAGGGTAGGCTGAACGTCCGTGACGATGCGAGTGTGACCGCCAAAGAGCAACACGTCGTCACGGACCATGCTGATGTCGTTTGGCCACAGGCTGGCCACTCCGACAACGGTTCCCACGACGGCCATCACAACCAGCAGCAGGCCGAGCAGTCTCAGCCATCTTCTACGGCTGTTTGGGGTCGTACTCGCAAGCCAACCTCGGAGTTCCTTGGCGAAGCTGCCAATGCTTTCGTGTCGGTCTGACGGATGTTTGGCCATCGCCTTCGAGCAGATGGCATCGAGTTCGACGGGTAGGGAAGAGTCGATCTCCTTGAGCCGCTTCGGCTGGCGGAAGAGAATCTGTTCTCGGAGTTCAGTTTTGCTTGACGACTCAAATGGTGATTTTCCTGCCAGCAACTCAAACAGCACTACGCCAAGTCCGTACACGTCGCAACGACCATCCAAGAGTTGCATGTCACCGGACAAAACCTCTGGCGGTTGGTAGGGCAACGTGCCACTTGTGCCAACTCGACGGTGAACAACGTCGTTCAAAGTACACCCGACACCAAAATCGGTCAGTAGAACTTCACCCGATGATTGAACGAGGATGTTTTCAGGTTTGATGTCACGGTGAATCAATTCGAGTGCGTGTGCCGCTGCTAAGGATTCAGCGACTTTTTCCACGATCTCAACCTTCTGGCGAACCATGAGCTTCTTGCTGCGACATGCCTGAGCAAGGTCTTCGCCCTCGACAAACTCAAATACCAAGAAGATCCGACTGTCGTGAGTACCACAGTCATGTACGGCGACGATCCCACTGTGCTTGAGTTTTGCAACTCGTCTTGCCTCGTCGAGAAGCAGATCTGACATCGTCTGGCGATGCCCGATCTTTACCGCAACATTGCGGCGAAGCTTGAGGTCTTCCGCTCGATAGACGCTACCGTACCCTCCCGACCCGATGAATTCGTCGAGCCGATACCGTTCACCTAGCACGGTGCCGGACAGATCTTTCTTCTGAGCTTCGAGATCGTCGGTTAGTGGACGACCGGGATCATCTTTTGTCCATGCTATTGTCCTAAGCTTTGCTATTTGCATCTCAACCTCAGCGGTCAGATGCGGATAGCCAACACACAATTCCTCTGCCGACAGTTCCTTGCCTGTTTCATCAAGAACGTCTTCGTACCGGACCAGTAGGTCCGTGATCAGATCTTCTTCTTCGTCAGTCAAGAAAGGCTCCATCATGCTTATCTTTGAGACTCAATCGTGCCGACAGCCAACGCCGTTTCAGAGTTGCCAGACTGACACCAAGTAGCTTGCAAGCATCGGACTGCTTCAATCCGTCGTAGAACAATAGGTCGAAGACTTCCCGCTCATCTGCTGGAAGATCGCTCACTGCCTCATGGAACGCCGCCCACGCTTCCAAACTGAGTGGCTCGCATCGGTCATCGACCTTGCCTTCGACGTTGTGCTGGCAGCCAGATACCGTGTTGGCCCCACATCCCTCTGGACCGGCATACTTACGAGCAAGGTCAATAAGCGTGCGACGAATTTGCAGTGCGGCAAATCCCCAATACTTTCTTGGCGTGTCGGGACGGACGACATGCAAGCTTTGGTACAGCTTGATCGCTGCGGTGCTGAGGATGTCGTCGGTCGAGTCGAAACGTCCAACGCCGGGATACTTCCGCAGCATCCGGTGAGCCATCTGCCTGAGCCTCTCGACCGTCATATCAATCACTGTACGGCGGCTCTCGTGAGAACCGGCATCAAGGTTGATCAATTCGTTCTTGAGGTCTGTCGTTAGTCCCACCAGCCGCTTCCTATGATCGATTCGAGGTGGATACTGGACGCCGTGGTCCGCCTCACCAATGGAAGCGAGTGAGGCTTGGTAAGTAGCTCAAAGCGGACCAGAAATGTGAGAATTCCATGAAACGTGAGCTACAGACGACTTTGCACTCGCTCACCCTGATAGAGGCGGAAATCACATAAAACAAAGTCAGAAGGAGAGAAATATGCTGCGGTACATCTTGGCGGTAATCATTTGTTTCGGCGTCATGACAAACTATTCACAGGCTCAGGAGAAACTCAGAATCAAGCTTGAGATCGACGAGTTCGGAAGCTGTATCGTAAGCGTCAAGCCAACGGATGAACCGCTTGAAGAAGCCACTGAATTTGGTGGCGATCCGTTGAAGTCGTCTCGGTTGCCAAAGACCGAGGTTCTTCATAACAAAGATGGCTTGGTCCGACTTTGCCACGATTTTTCTGAGCCAGACGACTTCAAATCGCTATTCGCTGGCTGGTTCGATACTCCGAACACGAATACTCGGTTCGACAAGCGGTTTCAGTGCCTACTGATGACCTCAGCCGAGGGAGACGATGCCGTTGTCACGTACTCGTACCGAACGGCTCCACCGATCACGCTCGTTTGTGATCGTTACCCGCTGAGCAAGAACTCAACGATTCGGCTCCTACTGACCAATGATAACGTTGGGCTGTTGGGTGTCGTCGTTTCGACAGGCAAGCGAGGCTCCGAGCTTGATGCCGGAAAGGCAACCATTGCCGTCAATTGGTTCGACATGAAGAGCGGCAAACGAGGTAGGCGGCGAGCGTTGGTTCAGCCCACGGAGTTTGGAATTGCTGACGGTGTCGAACAGAAGATTCGACTCCCGTTACCCAACATGAAGATCGATGATCTTTTTCGGCTGACGATTCGTGCAAACAGTTCGCCGCAACAGGTTCATCATGAGATTAGTGGGTTACTGGTTCAGGGGCGTGTTGTCCCGGTGTTTGGCATCGTGTTTGATGAGCGACGTAGTGTCATCTTTGTCAAAGGTTGGGTGAAAGGAAGCATCGCTGAGAATTCTGGTCTTCAGATAGGGGATGTGATTCGTACCATCAATGGCAAGAAACCTGACGATCTTCAACAGGCTGTAAAATTCGTGAGTAGCACAGTTGTTGGCAAGACATTGACACTTGGCATTGAACGGGCTGGCAAGGCTTCAGAGGTCTCCATCAAGAGTGAATGAGCAGCACAAGGATGATGGAGGTCAGCCCAAGCAGATCCTTGGTCGTCGAGTGATTGAAGTCTGTCCTGACTGCGAAGGCGAAGGGCGGCTTTGGAACTGCGATGACAAGTTCACGACGCATTGGGCAGAGCGTTGCAAGCTTTGTAACTGCGTTGGCTACATCCTCGATCTTACAATCGACTGCCCGGTAACGGACCATGAAGATGTTCCTTTTTAGATCAAGACCAAGGAGAATCATTTGTCCAACGACCGCACACCACATTGGCTGATTCAATTCAGGTTTCTAGTTCTCTGTTCGCCTGTTGGGATCTTTGCGGCGATCATTCTCGCCCCGTGGGCAGCCTTTGTCCTTACAGCGTTTTTCGGGACACTTTTTCTGTTCTGGTTGTGCTCGCACATCTTCACCAATTTCTTCGTGAAGGTCGTGGACCCACAAGCGTACAAAGCGATCAAGGACAATGGCGGTGATCCGTTCTATGACTCACTCGGCTCGCCGTTGAACAACGATTCGGAAGAGGTTCGGCTGTCTCGTCGCAGATAGAAGCGTGGAGTCATTGCTTCCGAAGCAGTCCTACAATCTTGCTGACCAATGAGTCGTCGAGTTCAATCAGAACAGTCAGGGCTTCACGTGCTGTGGCTAATTCGTCTTGCGTGATGATGTTTCGGAGAGTGTCAGAGACCTTTTCTGTCATCATGCCAAGGGATCCAATTGTGAGAACAGCCGCTTGACGGACGTGCCTATCTTGGCTGCTCAAACAGTTGGTTATTTGGGGCAATAGGCATACGACTGCTTCCGCTCCCGATTGGTCGGCTTCTTCTGAGATCACACCGAGCACAAGTCGCTGCACGTCGCCAGAAGTGCTTTGAAGTTCAGAGCGAAGGATCGGCAAACAGCGATCCCAGCCGAATGCCTCAATTCGACATCGGAGTTCGGTGGCTGTGTAGGGTGTGACGGGATCGGACAACCGTTGAAGTAATTCTCTCAAGTCGGCGGTGAATCTGTTTTCGTCGGGCACGATCTTCCTTCTCCACTTCGTTTATGGTAATGGCGTGTGCTTTTCGGACCAGTATCTATGCCCCTTCCCAGCAAGAACTGCCAAAGAGGAAAGCATGACGATTGAGTTGAGTCTTGGTCCTGGAAACGGTCATTTACGAGACGTGCCACATTGTCGCCTATCATTTGCACGGACTTGGCATCAAACCACACGGCGTTGAGTGGAAAGCGACGATGGCAAAATGTTGAGTGAAGCCGGTTGCTACGCACAGAGTAGATCTGATGGGAATCAGCCACTTCGCAGTTCGAGATTGTCCCAAATTGGCAGCCGACCGTTGCCACTTGAACCGGCCGAATGTTCAAAAAGACGGAAAGGCACAAAGAGACGGTTTTTTGCACGATATGCGGGCTGCACGTAACCGCCGAGTCGCTCACACAGCCTCTATCATCGTAAAGCCGCCTAAATTGTTAGTGAGTTTTGCAACACGATAAGCCCTTGCCCTGAATAGAGATAAGGCTGATTGGTCTTGCAACTGCTTGACATTTTCTTGCTAAAAGACTTTTTAGTGTTGACATTGTAAAATTCAAGCCGATAATTTGGTAAGGAAATGTCAATTGGCGTGTTTTTCCAAAAGGCTGGCATTGCGGTGGCAGAAAACGAATATCTCGACTCGACGAAAGCTCGTCGGTGGCAGTCAGTCGCCCAAGCGATCTGCGACTACGGTTCGGTCGAAGAGGTTACCGACAAAATGGCAGACTGCCTATACAAGACCCTTCGTCAGATTCAGAAAGACCTCCCGCTCAAAGATCTTATCCAAAGCCTCGGTGATCCCGAACAATTACGGGGACTATGCGAACAGATCGATGGTGCTCATGACGTGAAGGATTTTCTGATCGACGCCGCAGGCCAAGACGGGGACTTAGAAGATAAGTTGTCACATTTTATAGATCAGTCGCTCGAAAATTGCCTTTATGACGTTCCCTATTTGGTTGCTAAATCTTCCAGTGAAATCAGCACCACTCAAGCACGGAGTATCGTTCGGAGTGCAGCACACAGTCTAAAGCCTGTCATTGAGAGACTTGCTCGACAACTTGCAGAGAACCCTACTTCAAAGCTCCGCAGAACGGGCCATCGAAAACCTCCCGGTGATAAGGCTGACAAGACGGAGAAGATGCTTGGCGAATCACTCTTAGCAGGATTTAGAAAATGAGTCATCACTCAAACCGTTTCTCACTGGAAGTTCGGGACTCCCGATGGCCGGAAGCGAAGACGTTTCACTTCGGGTATGGATGCGACTTCGTCTGTCGAGAGCGAGCACTCCTCGAAAATGTGCCAACTCCTCCCGCAGGAAGGCTACTCGATTTGCTCCGAATCGCTTCTGCCGTTTTCTTCACGGATAGGATCATCAAAAGAGATCGCCGAGGCGGTTCGGCGTCATGGTCACGACAAATCTCGCTCGCTCTTGAAGTGGCTGAGCCGGACTTCTGGTCCGACGGTCTCATCGTCCAGCAACTTTACGATGTGTTGAAGTTTGTGTCGGGCGATGATTGGACGATTCGCTTCTCACCCCCTGCTGTCAAGAGCATTGGCATCGAGTGGCAACAGCCACTTCATACGAAGTTCTTTCCCTCTAATCCACGTTTGTGCCTCTACAGCGGCGGTTTGGATTCGGCAGCAGGTTTGGCACACCAGCTTTCGCTGCCCGACCAAAGGCCAATAGTTCCGATCACCATCCGACATCGCTCAGATTTGGGTGACAAGGTTAATCACCAACTGTTGTCGTTAGGGCAGCTGTCTGGACGTGAACTGCATTCCCTTGTTGTTCCGTTCGAGATGAGCAGCCCATCGAAATTGGTCCAGTCCGAAGAAACCAGTCAGCGATCCAGAGCATTTCTCTTTGTTTCCGTTGGGGCGGCGATTGCTGATGCGTTTGGTGTCGATCAATTGGAAATGTTCGAGTCTGGTGTAGGTGCCATTAACGCACCGTTGCTGGCAGGGATGGAAGGTTCGCAGGCAACGAGAGGATCTCATCCTCACTTTCTTCACCTGATGTCCGAGTTCTTGACGATTATCATTGGTCGTCCTTTTCACGTTGCCTTGCCATTTATGGAGAATACGAAAGGCGAGATTGTCGCTTCATTGTCACGCTCGGAATTGCAACAGATCGCTAATGCCACCTACTCTTGTCCAAGCTTTCCAATTCGAATTCACCGAGCGGGTCCGCAGCAATCATGTGGAGTGTGTGCTGCCTGCCTCTTCCGACGACTTGCAATGCATTCGGCTGGTATTGAGGAACACCGTCAAGACTATCAATACGACTTCTTGAGCCGTGGCAGTGCGATTCCGCCCAAGAAACGCCGTTACCTCGCTGCATTCCTGAATCAGGTCGATTCACTTAATGAAACCGACTTCGGAAAGCTACCACTGAGTATTGAGAAGCATCTTCGACAAACCCACGTCTTCGATCACGTCTCTTCCGTTACAACGCTCGTAGATCTCTATCGTCGATACCGAAACGAATGGGTCGAACTGATTCGGCGAGCAGAGGAGACCGGATGCAATTGGACCAAAATGATTGATCTGCCATCAAAGGCAGCTTGAATATACGGAGACTGGATATGCCTGCATTAGAACAGATTGACCCAAAGGTCATTGGGCCGAGGCTCGCCGAAGCTCGAAAGGCCAGAGGCGTTACCCAAGAGGATGCAGCCAAGCACCTTGGCTGTAGTCGTCCGACGCTGATTGCAGTCGAAAAAGGAACTCGACAGCCAAAATCGGAGGAGATTGTCGCTCTGGCAAAGCTGTATGGGCAGAGAGTCAGCGATCTTGTGCGTCCCGGCGAGCCACTCTCCGACCTTCAACCGCATTTGCGAGCTGTGGCTCAGCAAATGAAGGTGGATGATTCTGAGATTGGACAAGGAATTACCGCCCTCCAAAAATTCGCAGAAGACTACCGTCAACTGGAACATCTACTCAGCGTATCGCTTCCCACCAATTATCCGGACGTGGTTACGATTGGCCGAGGCAGTCCAGTTGCACTTGCGGAAGACGTGGCCGAACAGGAACGCCGGAGACTTGGTGTCGGTGATCAGCCGGTGATCCATCTACGAAGTCTCCTCGAAGCCGAAGTTGGTTTGAGGATTGCTTACGAGGACTTGCCATCACGTGTTGCTGGAATGTTTGCCTATTCGAGCGAGATGGGGGGCGTCATTCTGGTGAATCGGAAGCACCCTCCTGAGCGACGACGGGCATCATTGCTTCATGAGTATGGACATCTTATTACGGATCGATTCAAGCCGGGAATCGATTATCTGAGCTATCCGGGGCGGAAGCCTGCAAACGAACGATTTGCTGAATCCTTCTCGATGGCGTTCCTCATGCCCTCGACTTCCGTGAGGCGGCGGTTCAACCAAATTGTCAACGAGAGTGGTGATTTTCAGATCGCCGATCTCTGCCGTCTTAGTCATTTCTATTATGTTTCTGTTGAGGCAATGACTCTTCGACTCGAAGGCTTGGGGTTGATTCCCAAGGGAGTTCGAGATCATCTTAAAGAATCACGCTTTGAAGTTCGTCGAGCCGCTCAAATGCTCAAACTTCAACAACACCCTGTTGCCGACAACCGGTTTCCAGATCGCTACGTGTTTCTAGCAGTTCAGGCATACGATCAAGGCGAACTAAGCGAAGGAGAGTTGGCGTTACTCCTCCGGTGCGACCGAGTGTCTGCAAGAGAGATTGTCAATCAATATCTGACGACTACGGAAATGTCGGACGATGGCGAAATACAAAGTATTCAATTGGAGTCCCAATACTCGTTGTTGGGAGAAAATCGTTCTACTTCAATGGAATAGTCGATGGATGCTGCTCAACTGAACAACGTAGCGATTAGAGAAAGACATGGACGAGCGTATCATCGACACCTGCTGTTTGCTCAACCTATTGGCATCCGGCGATCACAAGGCGATTTTCAAGCATTTCGGAAGCGTCTATGTTTCAGAGCATGTGCAAGAGGAGGCTTTGTGGATTCGGGAGTACGATAACGAGTCTCCACCGCAGTTGGTCCCGAAACAGATCGATCTGGCTGACTGTGTTGACGACGGAGTCATTGTGGTGTGCTGTCTTGCGGAGAAAGAGGAGCTTGACTGGTTTGTTCACTTCGCTCAATCACTTGACGATGGAGAAGCAAGTGTGTTGGCCATCGCAAAAGTACGAGGTTGGATCGTCGCAACGGATGACAAGAAGGCGTGCCGAATCGCCGCTGAAAACCAGATTTCAACGATCAGCACCAGTGAGTTGATTCACGGCTGGACAAGCTCGCTTGGCATGAGTGACGATCAAATCGGACAGGTTCTCAAAAACATCCAAGATTTTGGGCGTTTTCGCCCCCGTAGATCTGACGCACTATATGACTGGTGGATGCAGATGTTAGGCACGGCACGGCCTTAAATTCGCTTCCGTAACCCCTGACACTGAAGTGCTAATCATTGCGGCGGCGATTTTTCGAATCGGACTTTGTCGGAGCTTTCAACCCTTAGAAAGAAATGCTCGAATCACCAGTTATAAAAAATGTAACAACCGGAGTCAGCACCGGTGCTGGGGGTGGGCAACTAGCACGTTAGAAAACAACTGGAATTGTTGGGTTTCAAAGAATGCAACCGAGTCGTCACTTGAACGACTTGGTCCCTTCGTTGTTTACATTCATTGGGAGCGGTTCGAGTTCCTACTCGGCGTACTTGCTGTTAACGATAGCTGCGGTAATGGTGACGTGACACTTGACCTGCGAATCACCAACCGGCAATTCGATCTTGCCGATCCCAGAGTAACCCAAAGATCCAGTAGAAAACTCTCGGTGTTCAAGAGACAACGTTTCAGAGATGAGACGAGCCACTTGCCTGCCATCAGGCGAGCGTTCTCGGAAATCATCTCTGCTGATCTTGCATCTACGTGCCATTGGCTTTTCTCGTGTTCGGTTTGTTGGATGGCTGACTCTGTGCATTGGTCCGGTTCAGTATTCATCGGGAAGCAAAAGGCAGGTCGAGGAACGGTCCGCTTCGGTGATGACCCAAACTTTCGTTTCTGCGTCTTTCAATAAGTAGCTCGACAAGATTCGCTCGCCGTTGGCAACGGCTTCCTCATTTGTCTGCTGGTCCTCTTCGCCGAGTTCGCCGGGGTCAAGAACCACGTGACGTTGCAGCATTTCAATCGCCGATTGCCCTACGGCTTGCAAAGCCTCCATCGCTCCCGGTGTGGTGACTACCTTGCCCAATGCGAAGAGTGGTTTCTTGTCGTTCATCGTGATCATCGTGTCTCCTTGTTTTAAGTGGGGGGAAACACTTCAGATGGTCGGTCCGAAAGCAGTCAGAGAGGTATCACTTCGTACTCGACAGCTTCGCCCTTTTCGATTCGACGAACCGCACCGAGGGCGTCGAGTTCTCGGTCGTGTGTCATTCGGCATAACGAGTTGAGCTTGCTGGTGAAGCTGAGAGCGACGGGATGGTTGAAGAGTTCCTCGCCACGAACACCGCTCTGTTGCAGGGCGACCAGATTTCGGTGGAACGCTCCAACAATGGCGACGATGTTCACACCACTTTGCACGGCGTCCGCATCACCCGCCGCCTTTCGCTGAATCTCGTCTGCTCCGTTAGTTGTCACTGTTTTGGTTGATGTCGTCATCATTGCCTCCTTGAAGGTGAGAGTTGTTGATGACGCTTGCCAGTGGTCCGAAGCTTTAGCCTCGATCTTCCTCAATCTGGAACTTGTGCTTTAGGCGAGTGGCCGTCTCGAATTTTCCAGCAATGCCACTTGCAACCAAGGCACACTTTCTCTTTAAGAATCGCTCGAAGTCGAAAAGAACTACCCGCAGTCAAGAAAACACAATGGAGACGTATCTCCCTTCTGGGCAATCAGTTGCGGCTTCCTTCCAGTTCTGTCTGAAATGTCCTTTATTGACAATAATAACAAAAGGACATATTATTCAATACAGGCAAATAAATGACCGATGACACCAAAAGGACGCCTGATCAATGCCCGTTGAACTTTCACTTTCCAAAACGCTCAAGAAAGCGAGATGGAAGGTGAAGATTCGAGAGAAGGAAAGGCTAGAGCCTCCTCATGTCTCCGTCATCAACGGGACTAACACATGGAGAATCAGCTTGAGGTCCGGCGACTTTTTGGACAAGGAGCCTGACCCGGATGAGATTCCTGAAGAACTACTGGAATACATCAAGAACGGGAGACTCAATGATGAACAGACGGTGTGGGAATGGCTTTGCGAAAAGTGGGATGAGAAGTATCCCAACAACCAAGTTGCAGTTGCCGAGTAAGTGGGAGAGGTTGAATGACAACGCCAACACATGATCAAGAGAAGACAATTGTTCTGAGCCGGGGTGTCACCCACGTTCGGAATCTTGCTCAACTTCGTCCGGTGAAAGTCTCTACGATTGCAGAAGTTCAGAAGAGTGTACAAGAGGCTGACGAGCTTTCTTTGTGGATCAGCTTCGAGGAGAAACTCACAAATCAACTCCTTCGTTCGGTCCGTTGGCCATCAAAGTCACTCGGACATGCGTTGTTGCTCCATCGAGCGAATCTTGCAAGCATGACCGCTCTGCGACGGTGCTTTGGACGAATTGCGTTCAGTGCAGATGGTGGATTCTTACCTGATGAGGAACTTGGCGAGGTTCTTCAGTCTCCACGACGGGCAGACTTGTTCATTGGAGGTTTCACAGACGATGCTAGTCATACGGTGACACTGTGGCGAGGCAATCTCGACAGCATCACAGCCCCGTTCTCATCGTTTCCAAAGTCTGGCGATGGAACGTCTCCCGACTTCTCACGATTCGTCGTTACAGATTGTGGTCAGACGGTCCAGTTAGGTGACTACGAAGCATCAACCGATTCAATTCTCTATGAAAACGATCCTGACTATCGACGCAAGGTCAAGAAGAATCGCCTAGTTTCTGACTCGTCTCTTGGTGGTTCAATTCGCCGCCTGCGATTGCAACGACAACTTCGTAGGAGCGACTTTTCTCCCGTCACTGAGAAGACGATTGCTCGCATCGAACGAGGCGAAAGTGAAAATATTCAACATAGGACTCTTGCAGTTCTGGTGGAGAAGCTTGGTGTTTCACCCGGAGAATTGGGCACTTTCTAGGACGACAATTGTTTGAGGTATTTGCAATGTCCTTGTTCAGTTCAGAACAGCAGGTAATTTCCGCTAGATTCAGTCGGTCTTGCGTGCAGGTATCTCCCGGTCGTTGAAATCGACGAATGGCCGAGCGTCGCTTGAACTAAGTGAATAGGACAGCCCCGATCTAGAGCATGTGAGGTATGGGCATGGCGGAACCAGTGACACGACACATTCTTATCGATGCCTGCTCGTTCCGACGCTTTGCGAACGATCCGCCACACTGCCGACTCGTCCAAGTGCCCTTTCTTCCGACTGCGGAAGACCGGTGCTTCGGATGAATCGCTATCTCGCAGCTTCATCACTGCTTCCCAGACCGATTGCGGTATGAGCACGGTCCGAGTTTTTCCGCCCTTGCCAAACACCGTGACCTGACCTGCGGTGTCTCGTTCCTGCAAATGACGCCACTTAAGTGAGCAGACTTCCGAAACTCGAAACCCACCAGCGTAGAGCGTCAGGAGCAATGCCCGGTTACGAGGCTGTGGTTCGAGACTGATGATCCGCAGTATGTCGGTTTCACTGAGGATGCGGTCCGCCAGTTCATTGCGAAGAGTCGGTAACTTCATCGCCCGGCCAACATCAAACGTGAGGTAACCCAGACGGAAGCCGAAGGCGAACAGACTCTTGATTGCTGACAACGCTCGT
This sequence comes from Botrimarina sp., assembly GCA_965263145.1. Lineage (GTDB taxonomy): Bacteria > Planctomycetota > Planctomycetia > Pirellulales > Lacipirellulaceae > CAYGQU01. Next base: position 1,827,998 of record OZ253585.1, on the reverse strand, counting down.
TTGACCGAAGACTCTTTCAGGCACGGCGGGATGTCGTCCGTGTACTGCTGGATGTCGATCAACTTGATGGATCGAAGTGGCTTGTCCACCGCATCAAGGAACCGTTGCACTTCTCGCCGGTAAGCTTGCTGGGTGTTCTTGGAACGACCATGCAGCCAGATCTCGATGAGTTGCTCGTCATTGTCCGCTTGCTGGGTGATCGGTCCGAGGACTTCGCTGCTGGATTCAGGCGAACGCAAGATAACGGGACTTATCGTGCTTAATTCCGCACCGCTTTCGGATCGGTCTTCTGTCATCTTTCGCACACCTTTCTCACAAGAACTAAACAGCTTTCAAACGCACAACCAACGGAGATCAAACAGACCTGCATCAATCTCCGACACTTCCCTTACATGGTCCGAACGAACTCTGACAATCAAGCAACAGACCCAAGCCACAATTGAGACAAGAATCAGCCAGCACCCGCACGCTTCAAGTGTCGGAATACTGTGCGGAGAATGTCGTTTTCGTCCTGATCGGCAGTCCCTAGCGGATAGCAGTGATCGACCGCATCGGAAACAAGCGGGGTCGTCAGACCGGTCAGACCGAGTGCCGACAGACCGTCCATCAACTCGGTGTGGTCCTGCTTGGGTTTCGACTTTGGCGTTACCGGTGTAGGTGCGTTGGAGGTTGCTGTATCTCGCTCGTAGAAGAGAACGTATTCGCCGTTCACGCCAATGCCGAGTTCTCGTGCCTTGAGATTGTCTTCGACTTGGCTGGCGTTGTAGTACGGTCGCCCATTGCTCAATTTAAGCGGAGAGTGAAACGTCCCTTTTCGGACATGCCAATAGAATTGGCTGCGGCTCATCTCAAGAAGCGTACACATCCTGCTCACGGTGATAGCGGCTTTCGGTTGGTTGTCGGTCATGGCTCCCACATTCATCAAACTTGTTCCTTTCAAAAACCGGACTGGTCCGGCACAAAAAAAATCAGGCTTCTTGCCTGCTCAAGTGTTCGATCCCCTTCGGCGTCAATGCTCTCCCCCTGTCGCCTTTGGAGATCAAACCAAGGCGAATAAAATCACGCTCGAACATCTCGATGGTCTGCTTGGGGAGACCAAGATGCGTGGCGAGGACATTGAGCCGAACCGCACCTTGACTCTCCTTCAGGAGCGACAGGTAGCGTTGCTCGACCGGATCGAAGCCGAGTGAGTCGATGCCTTCGATTAGAAGCATTTCCTCCACGTGTTTTGGTTCAATTCGGTCCAGTCCTTTTGATGAAGCGACTCGCTTTGCCGACTCCAAGAGACGCACGGCTAGACGAGGCACGCCCCGTGACCGAGCCGCCAGATGTGTCACAGAAACAGCATCGATTTCCCAGCCAAGGCGTTTGGCTCGCTGATCAATCAACAACGCCATTTCATCGTGTGAGTAGTGTTGAAGTCGCAGCAGGATCTTGAAGCGGTCTCTCATGCTTGGCGTTAGCAGGTACTCGTCCGTCGTCGCACCGATCAGCGTGAACGGCGGCAGTGTCACCGGCTTGCGATTCCCACCGAGAAACAGCTTCCGTTCTTCCAGTGCTCGATACAGCGATACTTGAACCGTCTCACTCAGTTCGTGAATTTCATCAACGAGCAGAATGTGCTCTGATTCGAGCATCATCAGCAAACCTTGCATCTGACCGATGTTGCCAATGTTCTGAGCCAACTCGACATGGCATTCGGTACAGAGTTCTTTGGCGATCAACTCGGTCAGAAGCGTCTTGCCTGTTCCGCCCGGTCCGCACATCAATAGATGCGGAAACGACTCTTTACCATCGCTCTTGGATCGGTCGTGCCAATACGCATCGAGTGCGGTGCGAAGCACGATGACGGCACGTTGCTGTCCGACGACGTGACTCAGACTGGTGATGATCGGTTCTGTGTTGGGCATGAAGTGGTTCATCCTTCAGATTGGTCCGGTCCAAAGCCGAAATGTCAAGTGGTCAGCGATCCCAGACTCGATGAAGATGTTGGTCTTGGATTCGCTTCTGTCTCAAATCCCATCGTGGTCCGCAAATCGCTTTGCACTTGGCGATCACCTGTTGAGCCTTTTCGAGCTTGCCTGCGTCTTCGTACTCGAAGATCCGAAGGCGAATCCGCTGCAAAATTCGTTCGTACTTGAAGTGCCGCTGGTTGTCTCGAATCGCTTGTCGAAGGGTTCGCTGTGCCATGGGTTTCTCACTTTTGTAAATGACGCCGACCGATGTTGATCGGCGTTCTTCACTGGCGGTCCCATCACACTGCAACCGGTTCCGCTTTACGGCTAAAGCTCAGCACGTAGTCAGCCGCTTTCGATGCGGCGGCACTCGCTTTGAAAATGAAGCGGGAGTCACTCTGCATGAGCTTGAGCCACGAACCGAGATACGCTTCGGTGTTGCTTAGGTCGTCGCTCTGAGGAATGGCAAGTTCCGCTGCCATGAATGCCGCAGCAATCTCTGCACGAAGCTCTCCCTCTGTGTACGAGCCGGTCCAGTCGCACCGCTTCTCTGACCAATGCGACAATTCATGAAGCATCGTCGAATAGAATGCTCGCTCCGATTCAAACCGGTGCTTCGCCACCATCTGAATGTGGTCGGTCTTCGGCGAGTAGAAGCACCGATCTCCACCGAAACGAATGTCCGCCTCACTCGCAGTGATAGCAATCTCAGCCGGTGCGTAATCGACGAATTCATCGTTCCTTGTTTCCGGTTCAACATCGACCAAGTGTTGCAAATGGTCCGGCAGTTCAACCTGCTCCGCTGAGAAGACCGTGTACTGTCTCAATACACCAAAAGATTCGATTTCAATCTCTTCGCCAGTCGCCGGATCTTTCTTCGTCTTCTTGATGGGAGCGTAGTAAATGATGCCCGCACCCCATTCTCCCGGTTTTACATGATCCGGTCGTCTTTCGACCCTCGCACCCAGATCACGCCACTGCTTGAACGTGGCGTAGTGCTTGCAGGTGAAGTCATGTTCCTGTCGGTGCAGTTCGAGCAATAGAGGATTGATGCCTCGATACGTCTTGCCGCTGACGATATTTGTCGGTGCCCCACAGTTAGGTGACGTGCTCCACGGCTTTCGCCACGGGATCGTGCCCACCTTGAGTGACTCGACGATCTTGTTGGTGATCTCCTCTTGAATCTGCTTGGTGGACTTCGCCATTGCCGTTCTCCTGATATAAGTGGTCAGTTTCGACGACTGGGTTTGGTCCACAGGGTTGCCTGTAGCCGCGAAATGTGGTACAAATATATTTGTGCTTTGACAAAAGAAGTGGTGCAATGTCCCGAAAGAAAACTCTGGTGCAATGGATAGGTCATTCTGACCTACGAGCATTGGCTGCGAACTCCTCCAAGTCGCGGAGCGAGAAGCTTATGTCCGCCTTGCGTGGCCAACTTCCGAACAAAGGGGATCTGGGACCGACAAAGACCCTTGTTCAGACTCAACAGTTTGATGAAGTCCGGCTGTTGTCAAACTACCCCTCAGAGTTCAATGGCTGGTTCTCCAAGTGGCTGGGAGCCAATGCTGTCGTCTGTGAAGTTGAGCTAAAGAAACCCACGGACTATGCGGCGATTTTTGAACTTGCGAATCACGAGCTTGAAACACTCAAGGCTTCGAAATCTTGGGCGAACACGGATCTCTGCCTGCATCTAAGCCCCGGAACTCCCGCAATGGCGGCAGTCTGGCTGCTGCTCGGAAAGACTCGATTCCCCGCGACCTTTTACGAAACGTTTGGAGGTGAGTCGTGGGTTACGGATGTCCCTTTCGACCTGATTGACGTGATACCAGAGGTATTGCGTGACCCTGATGCCCACCTTCAGCATTTGGCTGCCCAAGCCCCCGCCGAAATCGAAGGCTTCGCCGACATCGCTGGCGACAGCCGAGCGATTCGAGACGCCGTTGGTCGAGCGAAACGTGCGGCGGTCAGAAGCGTTTCTGTGCTTTTGGTTGGTGAAAGTGGCACGGGGAAGGAAATGTTTGCTCAGGCAATTCACAAAGCCAGCAATCGCCGGGACAAGCCGGTCAGATCAATCAACTGTGCTGCGTTGGCAAAATCGCTGCTCGAATCCGAGTTGTTCGGTCACAGAAAAGGGGCATTCACTGGTGCGGAAAAAGACCGGAAGGGACTCTTCGAAGTCGCTGATGGCGGCACACTGTTCTTGGACGAGGTGGGCGAATGCGATTTGGACACACAAGCAAAATTGCTTCGCGTTCTTCAGCCTGTAACAGGAGAAGGACCGTCTGTTCGTTACATACGGCGACTCGGTGACGAGGAAGATCGTCGGGTCGATGTCAGAATAATTGCTGCTACGAACAAGGATCTCTTCTCGGCGATACAGAAGGGCGACTTCAGAGAGGATCTTTATTATCGCCTCGCTGGTATCTCGATCACGCTTCCACCGCTCCGAGACCGCAAGTCTGACATTCCAAAGATTGCAGAGCGACTTCTGGGGCTTCTGAACACTCAATTCGAAGCAGAGCAACCGGGGTATGAGCACAAATCGCTTTCTGCTTCCGCAATTTCATTTGTGAAGTCGCAGGCTTGGCGAGGCAATGTTCGGCAGTTGTACAACGCCTTGATGCAGGCGGCAGTACTCACAGATGGAAAAACTATTGGGCGAAAAGAGGTCGCCGCATCCATTGCCGAAATGCCGGACTCTGGCAGGGCAATGTCGGAGATTTCAGAACGTCCGCTGGGTGACGAATTCGACCTTGAGGAACACCTCAACGACATACGCAGCAACTACTTACGCCGTGCAATGGAGGAAGCCAATGGCGTCAAAACCAAAGCTGCACGCCTTCTCGGTATGAAGAACTATCAGACACTGGATGCACAACTCAAGCGACTCGGAGTGACAGGCGACTGGCTCACCGAATCATGACAAGAATGATTGACCGCTGTCCGACTGGCACACGACTTGCCTTTACGGTCCAGCATGAATACGGGACGTGACTTACTTATGAAATCGATCAACTTCGAATTTCTACAATCGAAGTGGCCGGAACTGTCAGGGCTTGGCGGTTTCGCGGAGGCGTATGCACATCCCGACCCCATTGGTTCGATCTCGAAGTTACGTGTCTATTGCGAGCAGATCGTCGAGTGGATTCACCACCAACAAAGACTACCCAAGCCATACCGGGCGAATCTCAACGATCTTCTTCACAACCAGCCATTCAAGGATGTCGTTCCAGAAGTAGTGCTTTCGAAGCTTCACGCACTTCGCATGGAGGGCAACAACGCTCTCCACGGAAACAGAGGTGACACAACAACAGCCTTACGCTTGATTCGCGAAGCATTCAATGTTGGTCGGTGGCTTCACGTAAATTACGCCGGGGGAAAGGTTGAGGATTGTCCGCAATACGAGGAGCCGCCAGAGGGTGGTGCTGAAGGGTTTAAGCAGCGTCGAGAAAAGCGAGCAATTCTTGAACGAGTCGCCGCCCAAGAAGCCCAAATGCAAAAGCTTCTTGGTGATCTTGAAAGAGAACGCTCACGAGCCGACCAAGCAGAAGCATCCGTTGAAGAGCGGCAAGCCGCTTTAGATGCCGCATTGCAATCAACACAACAGTTGCAAGCTGTAGACCCGATGGCGTTTAGCGAGGAGGAGACTCGCAATTATCTCATCGATCAGATGCTTGCTGATGAGGGCTGGGATGTCGGCAAGGGACTTACGAATACCGATGAGGTCAAAAAGGAGCATCCCTTAGCCGATCAGCCAACTGAGTCAGGTGATGGCAAAGCCGATTACGTGCTCATGGACGACAATGGCAAACCGCTTGCGGTACTCGAAGCGAAACGAACCAGCAAGAACGCATCAGAGGGGAGAAAACAAGCCGAGCTTTACGCGGTTGCTTTGGAAAAGGAGCATGGTCAGCGACCAGTCATCTTCTACACGAACGGTTACGACCTTTGGATTTGGAATGACCATCCCTCTGCGGGTGAGCCGCCTCGGAAAATCTATGGTTTCTATTCCAAAGACAGCCTTCAACACATCTTGTTTCAGCGACAGGCGAAGCAACCCGTTAGTGAGATCGGCGGCAATCCCAAGATTGCTGGGCGAATGTACCAAATGGAAGCCGTCCGCCGTGTTGTTGAGCAGTTCGCCGAGAAGAAACGCAAAGCCCTGATAGTTCAGGCTACAGGCACTGGAAAGACGCGTGTCGCAATCTCTTTGTGTGATGCGATGATCCATGCGAATTGGGCAAAGCGTATTCTATTCCTTTGTGACCGCCGCGAACTCCGTCGTCAGGCGAATAACGCATTCAATGAGTTCCTTCCATCATTACCACGCACTTATGTCACGGGGGCATCTGCCGGAAATACGAAGGATCGCATCTTCCTTTCGACGTATCCCGCAATGATGAAAATCTATGAGTCCTTTGACACTGGTTTCTTCGACCTGATCATTGCTGATGAATCGCACCGCAGTCTTTACAACCGCTACCGCCAACTCTTCGACTACTTCGACTGTTTTCAACTTGGATTGACCGCTACTCCTGTCGATTTCGTAGCTCGGAATACGTTCAAGATTTTCCAGTGCGACGAAGGCGATCCAACATCGAATTACGACTATCCCACAGCGGTCGCCCAGAAGTATCTCGTACCTTTCGAAGTCGACACTCACACCACGCCATTCCTGAGAACCGGCATCAAATACTCCAAGATGACCAAGGAGCAGAAGCGACAATTAGAAGAGGATGAAGTGCTCCCGCAAGCCATCGAGTTTGAGCAGGGGCAGGTAGATAAGATTGTCTACAACAAGGATACCAATCGCATCATCCTGCGGAATCTCATGGACAACGGCATTCGTGTCGGAAGTCGATTGGGCAAGACCATCATCTTTGCCCGTAGCATGAAGCACGCTCGACTCATGGAAGAGCTTTTCGACGATTTGTATCCGCAGTATGGCGGGAAGTTTTGCCAAACCATCGTCAGTGATGACCCTCGTGCGGAGTCCTTGATCGATGATTTCAAAGGGGATGGCACTAATCCAGATCTACGAATAGCAATCTCAGTAGACATGTTGGACACCGGCGTCGATGTGCCCGACTGCGTCAATCTTGTATTCGCCAAGCCTGTCTACTCGTATGTGAAATTCTGGCAGATGATCGGTCGCGGGACTCGATTGTGCGAAGACCTGTTCGGTCCCGGTCTCGACAAATCACACTTTCAGATTTTCGATCATTGGGCAAACTTCGAACGCTTCGAGCAAGACTACAAGCAAGCAGAGCCGACTCGCCAGAAGTCGCTCTGCGAGAAGGTGTTTGAAGCCCGCATGAAACTTGCTGAAGTCGCGTTGGAAGAACAACACAACACTGGCTTCGAACTCGCAACCGGTTTGATCAGCAAGCAGGTTACCGATTTGCCGACAGGTAGTATCCCGGTCAAAGAGAAATGGACTCAGGTCCAAACGGTCTCTTCTGAGGGAGTAATTCGCCAATTCGACGCGGCTACCAAGGCGACGTTGCAACACGATATTGCACAGCTCATGCAGTGGGTAGACATCGCCAAGTTTGAAGAGGCGTATAAATTTGACCGATTGATCGCTCAAGCTCAGGCAGAGTTGATTCGCGGTGGCGGAAAATTCTCCGATCTGCGTGATTCCATCATTGATTGGGTCAGCAGCCTTCGGATCAATCTCTCTCAAGTCAAAGCCAAGCTGTCGGTGATCGAGAAGGTCAAAAGCGAAGAGTTCTGGAATGAAGTCACGGTTGGTGCCCTCGAACAGATTCGCGAGCAACTTCGCGGTGTTGTGCAGTATCGACGCAAGGATGACGGTCCGAAGCGTGACGCAGTGGTTATTGACGTAAAAGAAGATGAGGCACACGTCGAGTACAAGAAGCACAAGGTCCAGTTGGATCGGCTCGACGATCTTGACATGAAGGCGTACACGAACCGAGTGAACAACGCACTTCAGGCAATCATCGATCAGAACGAGACGCTGCGAAGGATCCGCCTTGGCGAACCAGTCACCGAGAACGACTTGGAAGATTTATGCTCACTGGTCTTGGTACAGGAACCGGGACTCGATCTGCACAACTTAATGGAGTACTTCGAGCAAGCTGAATCTCTCGATCAAGCAATCCGTGAGATCATCGGCATGGATGCAGAAGCGGTGAAAGACCGCTTCACTGAATTTGTGCAGGCTCATCCAAACCTTGCTTCGCATCAGATCAAGTTTTTGGACCTGTTGCAGAACCATATTGCCAAGTTTGGCTCCATCCAAACAGACGACCTCTACGAAGCTCCGTTCACGACTCTGCATAGCGATAGCTTGGACGGACTCTTCGAGGAATCATTGGCAGACGAACTTTTTGACATCATCGGCTCGTTTCAGCCGAAGAAGGACTAACCACTAACCATCAAGTCGGGGACATGACATTGCCAAACGCAACTATAGGCTCCGACTCGAACGATACGAAGAATCAGGCAGGACGACTGAGAATGATAACTGGACAGCTAAAGAGCCAAGTCAACAAACTGTGGGAAGAATTCTGGACGGGCGGCATCACCAACCCGCTGACCGTCATTGAACAGATTTCGTTCCTCATGTTTGCACGCCTGCTCGACATGCGTGAGAGCACTGAGGAGAAAAAGTGGTCACGCAAACACAAGCGTAAGCCGTTTCCCGGTGTCTACTTCCCACCGAACAAACAGCACCTGCGTTGGAGCCAACTCAAGCAGGAAGCCAATGCAGAAAAGGTGCTTGAAGTTGTTCGGGATGAAGTCTTTCCGCACTTCCGTGTGATGGGAAAAGAACTTGCCGAAGATGGTCCACAAAACACCTTCAATCAATACATGAAGGACGCCACGCTGATGATCAACAAGCCGTCCTTGCTGATGTCAGCCATCAATATGATTGACGCACTGCCTCTGGCTCAGGGTGATACTAAGGGCGATCTCTATGAGTACCTGCTGAGCAAGCTGACTACCGCAGGTATCAACGGACAGTTTCGCACCCCTCGTCACATTATTGATCTGATCGTTGATTTGGTCTTGGAAGGCAACGAAGAAGAAGCGTTGTCGTGGACGGTCGGCGATCCGTCTTGCGGCACGGGTGGCTTCCTTGTGCAGTTCATGGAAGGGCTAAGAAAACGACTCAGTTCGCCAGACGGCATTCACGTCGATGAAGAGACCGGTGACAAAACCTACATGGGCGACATGATCACTCCCAAGCAGTGGAGGCACATCAAAAGTGATATGTTCCACGGCTTCGATTTCGATGTGACGATGCTTCGCATCGCCGCGATGAACATGATGCTCCACGAAATCGACAACCCCGACATCAACTACCAAGACACACTCAGTACCAACTTTACCGACCATGAGGAAACCAAGGTTTGGGCTGAAGATGCCTTTGATCTCATCCTCGCCAATCCCCCCTTCAAAGGATCTTTGGACGAGGAGGATGTTCACAAGACACTGACGGGTAAGGTCAAGACCAAGAAGACCGAACTGCTGTTCCTCGTCCTCATGCTACGGATGTTGAAGCTCGGCGGTCGCTGTGCCGTCATCGTTCCTGACGGTGTTACCTTCGGAAGCTCCAAGGCACACAAGCAGCTTCGGCAGATGTTGGTCGAAGAGAACCAGCTAGAGGCGGTCATCAAACTGCCGTCTGGTGTTTTCAAACCCTACGCCGGAGTCAGTACGGCAATCCTGTTATTCACCAAAGGCGGCGAGACCGAAAACGTTTTCTTTTTCGATGTGCAGGCAGATGGCAAAACGCTTGACGACAGACGCGACAAGATCGGTGCGGACAACGACTGGCAGGATCTGGATGTTCTGCGGAAAGCGTGGTCGAAGTGGGACGGCGGAAAGGGAAGGAAGAAGTTCTCTGACCGAACCGCCGAAGCCTTCTTTGTTCCGAAGTCGGAGCTTGCTGACAACGACTACGATCTGTCACTGAGCCGCTACAAGGAAATCGTCCACGAGGAAGAAGAATACGATCCACCGATCGTAATTATTGGTCGGCTGAAGAAGCTTGAAGAAGAGATTGCCTCTGACCTGAATGAGTTGGAGGAAATGATCAGATGAAACTTCAGGACATTTGCGAGGTTGTTCGTGGAAGCAGTCCACGGCCAAAAGGAGATTGCAGATTCTACGGGGGACCGGTCCCACGGTTAATGGTTGCGGATGTGACCCGTGATGGTATGTACGTCACTCCCAAAATCGATTCGCTAACAGAAGAGGGAGCAGCCAAGAGTCGCCCAATGAAATCTGGTGATGTCGTTATCGCTGTGAGTGGTGCTCCCGGTCTGCCAGCAATTCTGAGTGTAGACGCATGTATCCATGACGGTTTTGTCGGCTTACGAAATCTCGATAAAGATCACGTAAATGCAGAGTTTCTCTATCGCTACTTGGATTTCGTAAAGATGCGAAACGGAAGCGGTGCAGTAGGAGCGATCTTCAAAAATCTGACGACAGAGCAGGTTCGCAATTTGGAAATTTCGCTTCCTCCGCTGTCCGAGCAGAAGCGGATCGCCGACATCCTCGACAAAGCCGACGACATTCGCCGCAAACGACAAGAAGAGCTAGAAACACTCTCCACTCTTCGTAGTTCTGTTTTCCTTCGACTCTTTGGAGACCCCCGAACTCGTCATACAAGCTGGAACAGAGTCCGCTTTGGTGAGGTTTCGGTTCTTGACGCACCGATGGTGGACCCAAAGGGCGATGAACACATTGACCTCATCCACCTTGGCCCCGACCGCATCGAGAAGAACACCGGAAGACTACTTCCGGCACTCACGGCACGGGAAGAGGGATTGGTTAGCGGCAAGTTTCTATTCGATGAACGCTATGTTCTATACAGCAAGATTCGACCTTATCTTAGAAAGGTAGCCCTACCGGGATTCAAAGGGCTTTGCAGTGCGGATGTGTATCCCATTCGTCCGGTCGAAGGAAAGGCTACCCGTGAATTCCTGTTCGCACTTTTGATCTCAGAGGCGTTTCTGGCGTATACGAAATCACTTCCAACACGTGCCAGTATTCCCAAGCTAAATCGGAAGGAGTTGGCTGCGTATACCTTTCATCTGCCTCCTTTTGAATTGCAACAGCATTACACTGACGTTCTAGGCTCGCACGAACAGACAGCGGAACTTTTTCGGAAGTCATCGGATGAGTCTGAACATCTCTTCAATTCCCTCGTTCAACGAGCATTCAAGGGGGAATTGTAGTCGTGTGGAATGCCATCGCCGCCCAAACACAACCGCATCTGTCAGGGCACAAATACGGTTGTGCTTCTGAGGCCATAACTCAGATCGCGACCTTAAAAAACCACATTAAAACGGCGTTTTCGGTTCCCTGTAGCGATTGGCACACCGGTTGCTTTTTGTTCTTCCAGAGAATTCGAGTTGTTCGAATTCACGACTGCATCAAGGCATTGAAATCGAAAGAGAGAAATCCAATGGCCAAGAAGAACACGAAAGTAACAAGCAAGAAAGCCGCCAGCAGTGCATCCAAGACACTGACCACGAAGACAACCGGAAAGGCTTCGAAGTCCGCAGCCGGTAGTGCCCTGTCGCAAACCAAGGCACCCTCCAAACAAACTAGCAAGAAGGCAGCAACCGCAGCTTCCAAAACCCTCAAGGATGGTCGCACTAGCAAAGCTTCGAAATCCGCAGCCGGAAGTGCTCTTGCCCAAAAAGCTTCAAAATCAAAGAAGGGCAAGAAGTAACTTATGGATGAGCAGCGGTTTCAAATCTTGTCCCTCGACGGCGGAGGAATCAAAGGTCTCTTCTCGGCAGCCGTGCTGTCAGCTATCGAAGACGATCTGAGCGTAAATATCGTCGATCACTTCGACCTTATCACCGGCACGTCCACCGGAGGAATCATCGCTCTTGGTCTCTCAATCGGAATGCGACCGCGTGAGATCGTCGAGTTCTACCTTTCGAAAGGTCCAACGATCTTTCCGTCTGGACTCACGACCAAATGGTGGCACTGGTTCGGAAGCAAGTTCTCCCAAGAACCTTTGAAGGCAGCACTTGAAAAATGCTTCAAGGACAAGCGAATCGCGGACTGTACAAAGCGAGTTGTGATTCCGGCTTACAACCTTGGCGAAGATGATGTTTATCTCTTCCGAACTCCTCACGCCGAACGGCTGAAACGTGATTGGAAGGTGCCCATCTGGAAAGTGGCTTTGGCAACCAGTGCGGCACCGACCTATTTCCCGTGCTCCCGACACGTTGACAGCCTCCGACTAATTGACGGGGGCGTTTGGGCAAATAATCCAACAATGGTTGGGATCGTGGAGGCTTATGGAACGCTGGATGTCCCGCTTGACCGCCTTCACGTATTCAGTATCGGCACATCGGACGCTGTGAACCATCGCAGACGAAAGTTGGATACTGGCGGCAAGCTTTCTTGGGCGACAGGCAACGATGCGATAGACGTGATTATGCGGGGACAGAGCATCGGAGTTCACAACCAAGCCTCATTCCTGCTTGGTAGAGACCGCGTCGAGCGATGGAATCCCAAAGTCGCATCTGATGAGTTCTCGCTAGATGGAGTCCACAAGGCAGATGACCTCGTCGGCAAAGCCGCACACGTGAGTCGTATCCTGATGCCGCAGTTTCAAGAGAAGTTCGCAGAGCACAACGCCGCGAAGTACGAACCACTTTACACATAGCAATCACAAAGGACGCTAAACAATGCAAGTTGTCATGAAGGAACAATTGACCGACCTCCTCCGTGCCATCACGGAGGATTTGGATATTCCAACCCACATGTATGAGGACGCAGTCCTCAAGTACACCGACATCGGTGATTGGCTGGCGAGGGAAGAGTCAGAGCTTTCAAAGTTCGAACCGGACATCTACCCCCAAGGTTCATTTCGCCTCGGCACGGTAGTCAGACCGCTCGGTCGCGACGAGTACGACATCGACCTCGTCTGTCACCTGAAGATCCGCAAAGAAAACACCATGCAGCAGGAACTGAAGGATCGCGTGGGAAACCGTCTCAAAGCTCGTGAGGACATCAAGAAGATTCTGGAATCTTCACGGCGTTGCTGGTTACTGGATTACCCAGAGCAGTTTCACATGGACGTATTACCCACGATCCCAAATGAACAGCGACTTCCCAATGGGATTCTGCTGACCGACACGGAACTACGAGAGTGGCAACGGAGTAACCCCATTGACTACGCGGATTGGTTCAAGGAGCGAATGAAGGTCGTACTGCGGCAGAAGCGTGCTGCATATGCCATACGCTATGAAATGAGCATCGAGGAGGTTCCTGACTATGAAGTGAAGACACCACTTCAACGAGTAGTGCAACTTCTCAAAAGGCATCGAGATGTTCACTTCCAAAACGATCCAAAGAATCGCCCCGTGTCGATCATCATTACGACGCTTGCTGCTCACGCCTACGAGAATCAAGCTGATCTCTTTGATGCACTGACTGGCGTCGTCCAGAACATGCCGAACTTTGTTGAACGACGAAATGACGGCAAGTGGTGGGTCCAGAATCCAGTCGACCCTGATGAGAACTTTGCTGACAAATGGAATGAGTATCCTAAACGACGTGAAGCGTTCTTCAGTTGGCTTGAAAAGGTCCACGATGACTTTGTGTCCGCTTCGCAGGCAGGAACACTAACGAAGTCTGCTGGAGCATTGTCGCCAGTGCTGGGAAGCAACGCCGTTTCTCGTGCCGCATCAAGTCTGGGTGTTCAGCCAAGTGGACTTATTGCAAAAGCATCTACGAGGTCTGAACCTTCGGTTCCGGCACAGGGAGATAGTTCCCACTGCGTTGGTCCAGCATGGCCAATCAGGTTGCAATATCAAGTTTCTGTCAAGGGAAAGGTCTATCCCGGTTCACCACGTAGTCGAACGAATTGGCCATTAACGAAGCGACCCGTTCCAAAGAACGTCTGGCTTCGTTTTGAGGCAACAACGAATGTCCCCGAACCCTACGAAGTGCGTTGGCAGGTTGTGAACACCGGAGGGGATGCCATTCTCGCTGACGGTCTTCGTGGAAACGAGTTTGAAGAGAGTAACGGTTCATCGAAACATGTGAGATGGGAAGCCACTGAGTACCGAGGAACTCATTGGATCGAAGCATTCATCATTCGTCATGGTGAGTGCGTTGCTCGATCCCAGCCCTTCAAAGTGCTAATCCGTGGATAACCGGAGGGAAATATGAGCAATACTGAGGACCGACCAACTGCGAATCTAATGTTCTTCTCCCCACAGCACTGGGGTGAGGTCGAACGATTTTCAAAGTTCTGGCCAACCACATATGAATTTAACAGAAGAACGCAGAAGCGACTTCGTGGAATCGTAGGGCATTACAGCAAAGCTGGATACCTGTTTCAGATTGCGAATCGATTGGCTGAGGGCTTGGACATCGATGAGCAACAACTGAAAGAAACTGGGTATTCTCCGACACACAATGCCAAGGAAGTTGCATCTGTGGTTGAGTCGATTCTCTGTGAACAGTACTCGGTGCTGGACTGTTGCCGTGCCGTGTTATGCGAGGTTTACCCCAACCACAAGGGAATTAAGAAATCAACGCGGGGCACGTTTCAGAAAGCCCACTCAGAGGAACTCGATGAACGTGTCCCCGAAGTCATACGAAATACGTTGCGAGATACTTCAGGGTGGTATCCGTTTCTGTTGAAACTTCGGGATGAAATCACTCACTCAAATGTTGGGTCGTGTCACAAGAACCACGACTCAGGTGCATTGATATACATGCATGACGGTTTGGGAACACCCGGTAAGTCACTGGTGATCGAGGACATATTCGCTGAGATCACGACGTTTTTCGAAAAAATCAACGAGTTGCTTGGCGTTTTGTTTCGCGAGCTTAACGCCTCACTCGAAGACACACCTACCGATCAATTCTGTGGCATCTTTGGCGGTCGCATGTACCAGAGAACTGTTCGCCCTAGTGAGGCCATCGACATTCATGGCGGGGTATGTAAATCGCACGAGTGGTTTGATCTTCCTGACCATCCAGATTGCCCGCTGAAGGAAACGTGCAATGCGTATTCACGAGCGAAGGGAATCAACAGTGGGACGCCGGAACCCAAGGAGGCTGAACAGTGATTACCGCGATCACAATAGAAAACTTCAAAGGTATTCGAGAGCAGATAAGGTTAGACATCCGCCCTATTACGCTGCTCTTCGGTGCGAACAGTGCAGGGAAAAGTACGATCCTGCACGCACTTCATTACGCAAGAGAGATTTTTGAGCGACACAATCTGAGTCCTGATCATACAATTGCAGGCGGCGAGTTTGTGGATCTTGGTGGTTTCAATAACTTCGTTCATGGAAAGGACGAAAGTGAAGTCATCACCTTGGGGCTTGAAGTTGATTTGAGCGACTACAGTAACGCGTGGTTTGATCCGCTCGATGCTTTGAGCGAGATCATGCAATTCGAGCGATTCTCGTCAGGCGTCTTGGACAACTTCGGAGCATTTGACTCTGTCGAAGTCAGGTTGTCGATTACATGGAGTAACTTGCAAGGAAAACCCTTCGTGTCGTCAGTTGCCATCATCAGCGGTGGCGAGGAAGTTGGAAGCATCAGTGCGGGCAGTGACGGACGACGGGTGACGCTGACATTCAATTCCCAGCATCCGAGCTTTAGTTCGCTGTCAACATGGGCTGATGAAGACGGCAGACTTGAGAGCGTAGACGAAGTATTTGAAGAACCGGGGCAAAGCTGTCTTCAGTACTGCGTGCAGTACTTTGACGAACTGTTTGAGAACAATGCCGGTGGAGGGTATTTCCTCACCGGATTGACCGACGCACTTCTAACTGAGGCTACTTCTCTCCCACTCGTTCGCCGCGATCCTGCGGAAAGTGATTTGGAAGAGTTGTCTACCGATTCTCAACTAGCTCGCCGAGTTGCAGAGGATCTTACGGAAGCTCTAGGGCGGATATTTCTGTATCCGTTGGAAGCCATTCGAGAGTCGGTAACTCGCTTTCACTATCTGGGTCCGCTGAGAGAGACGCCAAAACGGGATTATCGCCCTCCACAGTTCCCTGATCCCTCTCGATGGGCGTCGGGGCTGGGTGCATGGGATGCCCTTCAGAATGGCGATTCGAGTTTTGTGGATAAAGTGGGAGAGTGGCTTGGTGGTGCGGACAACCTCAATGCCGGGTGCCGTATCGAACGGAGAACGTATCTTGAATTGGACTACGCGGACGACATTGTTCGAGAACTGATGTCTCGTCGAGCATTTGACGACATCGACGAGCACGTTGGAGCACACCTTGCCAATGCCCCAACTTCTACGAAGCTGGTAATCGTGCCGGACACATCGGACATTGAACTACGCCCTAATGATGTTGGGATAGGAATCTCGCAAGTTGTTCCAGTTATCGTTCTAGCACTGGAAGGCGACGAACGTTTGCTTGCTATCGAGCAACCGGAACTGCACATTCATCCCCGACTCCAAGCCGAGATCGCGGATCTGTTTGTCGAATCCATCGCCTCAAACAAGCATCGCTTTATCATTGAGACTCACAGCGAGCATCTCATTCTCAGGCTTTTGAGAAGGATTCGCGAGACAGAGTCACAGACAGCCCCAATCCATCGCCAACTTCGCACAAACGAATTGGCAATCTACTATCTGAAGCAGGATGGAGGTTCGACAAAGGAAACTCGCATCGATGTGGACGTGAAAGGTGAGTTCATTCAGCCGTGGCCTGATGACTTCTTTGAGATTGATTTCAAAGAAAGGTTCATGTGATGCTCACGGAATTTCTACTCACACCCGATTCTATCTCCGATACTGATGGACGGAGCGGAACCGAGGTCATACGAGAACTTCAGAGTTGCCTATTTCCATTCGCTGCGGCACCTTCTGCTCTTGTCTGTAGGCTAGGTGACGATAGGTGGACGCGGGCAGTGAGTTCGCGAATTGCAAGGCTTCAAGATTCGAACCACAGACAATTTGCCCAAAGCTTGTTTATGCAAATCATGGATCAGTTGTCGGTTCCACGACCAGATTCTAATGGTGATCCGCATCAAGAGTCAGATTGGGTTGAAGCGGGTATTCGCTCTGCTGCCCTTGTACCGTTCGAGAAAATTATCGTATCGGGTCAAACGATCCCACCGGACGAACTCGGTACAGAGTTAAGGCACTTCACGTCACCGCGTTTTTGGTCTAACTACCAGAACCCACGTTTGGTCGGAAGGGAACGAGATCAGCAAAAGAAAGCACTTCGGGCAATATGCACACACGCGGACTGGTTGTTGATACGACTTCCCCAAATTCGTGGCGGAAGTGACGACGAGATAGTTACCGTGAAGCAAATTATTGAACTTGCCTGTCGCTTGCCCGAAGGATTCGGTGTCAGCGACATCGACCTGCATCTTCGTATGATGCCACGAATTGAGCAGGACCGGCTTCTCAACGGAGTTAGGGGAGAGTTGAATCGATTTGCTCAACGTGGAATCAAGATTTCGGTTTCGTTATGGCCTGAAAACCACTTCGTCAACCGGGAGCTTCTGGCAGGCAGCTACACGAAGACATCGGAGGGGATAGCTGTGCGGAAAGCACTTTGGTACGTCACCATGACTCATGTGTCTGTCGGTAGTCGTGATGCGAACAGTACAGGTGAAGCTGGAAACACTTGGAGCCTTTTCGACCGCACCCAAGCCCATAGAAGACTGACTGAAATTGACCAAGAAACACCACTTCATTCGGAGACAATATGAGTGAATCACTTCCGTTAGAAGCCCTCAGACCGCCAACTATCATCGACAGGCTGGAAGTCGGTGAACAAGGTTTCGTACACCGTAACAGCAACGGATTCCAGCGAAACTGGTTCTGAAAATTCAGACTCGGTTTGCCCCACTACTCGACAATCTTCGTCAGACCAATTCCCCTCGTGCAGCGTGAAGTTGGTTATTCTCTGCTCTTGAATCAAGCTTCCTACCATCCGCGATCCAAAATGATCGCCTTCTGCGACGAAAACTAACGCTTCGAACGAAGAGAATCGCCGTCCCGCTGCCAGCATAAACCCCTTGATCTTCCCCAATAGCTCTTCGACCTGTGAATCGCTAACGGTCATGTGCCAATCTGGAACCACGGGACCGAACTCAGCTAGTTCATATCGCAACCGACTGCCGTAAATCGAAGAGCCTTCCGATTCGTTCTCAGGCAAAGACAATTCCAATCTTGAAGACAATTCTTCGACTTCAGCAAAATCATCATTCCCGCAGTTCCAACCAAGTTCGACTGTATTCCTGATCATTTTCTTTCTCCATGTATGTCGAGTATCACATGACCCATGTTGGTACTACTTGTCCTTGTTTTGAGATTCATCCGTCAGGTAATGGACTTCAAGAAACTTGCCCGACAACCGTTTTCTATTTCCATTGAACTCGATCCAGTCGGAAGTGACCGTGGCAGGTCCACGATAATGCTTCATACGGTAATTGTGACGTGAAGTGTAGTCACGATATTTGAGTTTGACCGAGACATTGATTGGCTCGTGAATCTTGCGTTTGGGCTTGCTGGACTTGGCGATTTGGAGGAGTTCTTCGGACGGAGTATCCTTGAACAACCCTACAACAACATCGACATCGTAATAATCTACTTCTCTTGCAAACTTCGAGACGTGATGCCACTCGCCGGTGTACCCATGCAGATCGAGAAGTTGTTCACACCCATAGAGGGTTGCCTTCACGCCAATTTCTCCAAGCTGTTCTTTCAGCTTCTTCTTTGCTGTCGTCATCGGAAATCGATTGTCCTGTTCGGCTTCAATTGCCCTATCAGATTTGATCAGAACTCCATTCAGCTTCATTACGTATTCCTTCATTCGTTGGTGTAAGAAACGAAAAAAGACCGGTCTCCAATCAACGCATTTCGTGCGTCAAATGAAGACCGGTCTACGGTGCGGTAGATCATGTCACGAGCCGAGGCAAGCAATTCACGTTGGCAACGCTTATCTCAAATTGAGTTTGCTTTCACCGCCTGAGTCGGCTCGCCCTCTTTCATCAATGTTGCCGACATCGATGACGTTTTTGTTGAGGTCGATGCGGACAAAATACGGATTTCCGGGTTTTAGTCAAGGTTTTGGATTTCGCATCGATTCGAACTTTGAGTTCGAAAGTTGGAATCTATGTTGGCAAGGTGAGATCGAATATCGGCATCAAGTGTTCCAAACGTGCTTGACCCCGCCTCAAGTTTGAAACGCTCGAATTCGTGCGTGTTTGTTAGCCTTTCGAGGCATCCTCATTTGAGTCTTAGCGTTGGTCGGACGCCAAACTGCCTAAACTCCTCCATTAACAGATCGTGAGCGAACTCAGAGTCTTCTGGTTTCGTCAGCACCGAGTCATGGATTGTCAGCACGAATGCATTCGGGCGTGCTTCATGAAACCTGCCAATCACTCTGTCGATGACGAAACTCGACTCGACTCGTTGCATCCAATGAGCCAGTCCAGCATCGTCGGGTTTCTTCGCAGAGATGATCATCTCGTGAATTGATGGGAACTCTAACTCAAACGCTTTTGCCAATGGGTTTGCCATGTGCTTCTTCTTGGCAAACAGGACATGTGAGAACACCTTCTCTTTGAAGCGGTTCCTTCTCTTGTCTATTGAGATGTCTGTACCCGATGCTTCAGCCAAGTACTCGTAGAAATCGCCTTGTTCACAGAGTCTCAGGTACTTCACTGAATCGTTATTAACGATGTTCTCAAACTGCCATTGTAAAGGTATGTCTGTTTGTTTCCCTTCCCTCTCTTCTTGTTCTTGGTTGTTGAAGGTAATAGGAGAAAGAAAGGACTCAATGTTGTCTTGTTTAAGAGATAAGGCACCAGAGAAGGAATCCTTGGAATGAAGACCAGACAAAGAAGAACCATTGGTTGTCCAGTGACAATAGGCAAGACCACAGAACAAAGGCTGGGAATTGGCAATGTCCAATTCAACAAGACCCTGACCATTAACACGCAAGTGCTTCCGTAGTTCTCGCTTGAGACAAGAGATGTTGTGGTGGACTCGACCGTATTCGTCAGCGACAAAGTACCACTCTTGGTCAACAAGCCACGTCAGGCAATTTGAGCATTGGGCAAAGCCTTCTTCATTCAGATCCAAACCCGCAAGCTCGTTGCGGGCAGCGTCAACATCGATCCGTACCCGCCTCAACTGATCCCGAAGATGTCGGCGGGTGGGACAGGTCAAATTTCTGTCAGACTTCGACCGATAATTCCAAAGCTTCTTGATGAGTCGAGTATCGGTAGGCTTGTAGCGTCGGCAACTTTGTGTTCGAAAGTCAGCAGTGAAACGATACTCAAAGCTTCTTCCAGTGCATGATTTCTTGGTGACCTCGATGACGCCGTGGTCTTCGAGATCTTGACGCAACGCTTGGTAATAGCTGCGTCCCATGAAATTACGAAGGTACTCAGCCTTGAGTCGCACGCCTTGTCCGTCTTTCCGTTTTCGATGATCGAAGATCATTCGAGCGTGCATGATGTGGAGCAAATATCTTGCTCGATCAGCAAGGTGTCGTCGCTCTGGTGGCAAGTGCTTTTGAGGATCGAATCCTTCAGGCACATAGAGAAATGGAGTCGGGTCTTGCTTTTGCGGCAGCGATGTTACCCGTTCCGATTCGACAATCACAAAGCCATTGGATTCCGAACTTTCGGTTCGAAAATCCGAATCGCAGACTCTAACTATTGAGTGGGACATGGAATTGTTCCTTTCATTTTGGCAGCACCCCGGTGAAGCAGCATGTTCAAATTCACCGGGGTTGCTTCGTTTTGTCAGGCTCCTTCTTCAATCTTTGATTCAACGCCGAAGTGATTGGCGACTCGTTGCACATCATCCGATGTGAAGATCCGCTTGTTGGCGATTCGTAGCTCTGGTTCTGGGATCGACCCGTTGGCAATGGCGTATTCGATCTTGTGTTTTGCGATGCTGAGTAATTTGCTGACATCGCCTGTGCTTAATAGCTGGTTCATGGACAATCTCCTTTTGCTGATATGTATGCAGCATCCGCTCATTTCTTCGTGACGACGAGAAGAAGTCGTCCGGGTTTGTTGTCGAAGAAGTTCCGTGGGAGCAGGTCAGACTATCGGAGCTATTAGCCGACGCCAACTTGGTTCAACGGCACCCAAACGACTGTCTCGCAGGCGGTTAGCGAGAACCTGTTTCTGGCGTTGATAGCGAGCGTTTGACGACCTTGCACGGTTATGAGCCGCCATTCGTCAACATCACCCGGTTATCAGCCGGACGAGACCGTTGTGGTCGAGGCGAGCAGGTGAAATGAACAGGCTTCGGATCATCATCGAACGCTCGTTCGCCCACGAGCGGCTTCTTATGTGTTGATGCGTGCCTTGTGAGTTCCTCTTTCAGCCGTTTGTGACCGATGTGAACGTACTTCTCATCCACGTCGCATCCTATGAATCGCCGCCTTCCCGCTGCTTGAACACACGCAATGGCGGTCGTGAAACTGCCTCCGCAAGGATCAACAACCAAGTCACCGGGAACCGAGAAGTCTTCGGCAAGCCGCTGAAAGACCTCGACAGGCTGTTGCCATTTGTGGTGTTCCTTCTCTTGAACATCACATTGGATCGTGTCGCTGAAGCCCTTGGGAAAATTCGGTTTCCCCTTCGAGAAAACCAAGATGGGAAGCCACTTGTTGAGCACAGACTTGCCACTGGCAAACTGCGTGTTCCCTGATCCCGACCACGACGTTGAAAGCGTCCAACGATAGGTGAGATGACGCCCAAGGGATGTCATGACTTCAGGAAGAAAGAAGATTCCGCAGTGTGCTACCAGTAGCCCGCCTTCCGTAAGCACATCGGCAGCAAACACACCAAGGTCACTCCACTGCTCCATCCATGCTCGCTCGTAGGGTGGATCAGTCAGGATCAATTGAACCGAACCGGTTTCGATTCCAGCTTCTTCCTTCAAGTCCTGTAACCGGCAATGCAACAATTGCAATGCGTCGTCAGTCTCCGGCAGCAACTCGTCGCCAAAAACCGACTCCGATTCCGAACGAACTAGGCGAGCTTTCTTTCTTGCAGAGGGTACACTCAAGATGCTGTTGCCTTCGGGCACCTGATCGATAACCTCTTTCGCCTTCTCTGCTTCCTTTTTCGTGTTAGCCAGAATACGGCGGTTCTTTCTGCGGATCTTCCCGTCCTTGCCTCGGAACTTTGTCAACTTCGCAATTTGCGAAGTTGCTTCGAGTTCTTTCCGAACACTTTTGACCGTGTTCTCGGAGACGCCGAGAATTTCGCCGAGATGATTATTGGCGATGGAGGGATCACCCTTCAGGTACGATTCAATGACGACTCGCTTCTGCTTGGAAGTGAGTTGTCGCCGTGCGACGTTTAGTGAAAGACGAACCCGAATACGCTCCTCGTCTGACTCGAATTGCTGCACAATGCGGGGGCATTGGATTTTCAGTTCATCGCAAATTTCTAGCCGGGCGAAGCCGTCGATCACGCCGCCGTTTTGATCAACGATCACAGGTGATTGAATGCCCTGCTGCGAAATTGACTCTCTCAGCGAAGCAAGATGTTCTGGTGTCAGTGGTGGCAGACAGTCTTCGTATGTCATGAATAACTCCTCGCTCTGTGACGCATTCGGTGCAGACCGGTAGCGTCATGTGGTGCCCGGATAGTCAGGCGAAAGGGGTGCATCGCCGCACTGTGCGGCAAGCAATGAGAATTGTTATAGGAGCGAGATCAACGGCTGATATGCGATGCCGTCGTCAGTGCTTCGATTGTACGAAGTCGCTCCGTTTTGACAAAAACGCCATGAAAAGCGTCCAGAGTCCAGCGTTGTTGGAAACTTGGAATTCCAGATTTCCACGTTTCCGCTCAAGCCATCAGTAGCTCACGACGCCGATTGTAAAACGTCGATTTTCCGAGACCCGTGATCTCGATTTGCTTCTTCCGGTCGTTTGGGAACTGCTCCATTGCATCCTTCACTCGACGCTTCTGCTCTTCGATTTCATCAACCTTCGATAATGAAGGCTTCGGCTCGTGCATCATCTTGTTCAAGCTCGTTCGAACGAGATCCTGCCAACTTGTCCGAGCGTGACCGTGTTCCCATTGGCGGCGATCTTCGCACGCCTTCGTCATGTGACGCAGATCAAGACGGCGGTCATGGTTGCGAGTTTCTGAAACGACGAACTCGACGACTTCAAGGCACTCATCTGCACCGAGTTCCTTGTAGCCGTTTTCTGCAAGTGTCCGCATGAACGCAGCGATTTCTTCGTCTGTCGGTTCGTGCTCGACCTGAACGACTCGACTGGCGACCGCATTCGCCAGCGGATCATTCTTCAGAGGAACATTGCTGATGGCGACTACCCCGCCAGTGAACTCGAACGAAATGTCTCTGTCCTTCGATTTGTAAGTGACTGTTCGAGGTTGATCGGGATCACCATCCAGAGCAGCCATTAGGATTTGTAAAGCTGCCTGCTGCTTGAAAAGGGAAGCAATGTCGTCGAGGACGACCACGTGTTCGGGGTGGTCGTGAAGGAATTCGAATAGCCCCATCGGTGTCATTCGTGCGTTGCGAAGAACAAACGGAATATCGAGACCCTCAAGTTCTGTCTCGACGGTGTGAGTCTTCGACGTGCCGGGTCTGCCTACGAGATATGCCGCCGTGTAGTAACGTTCGGCAACTCCTCGCACTCGATCACGGATCAATTGCAGCTTACGGTCAAAGCTGGCGAGCAAGGTTGTGTCATTCTGTGTCATGAAATCTCCTTTGCATGAAAGAGAACAGGTCATCGCTCTGTCGTCAGGTGACGGTGAGCGATGACCTGAAACGAAAAAAGCCGCCCGGAGGCGGCTTGAGAAGGGTTGATCGAAACGGTTTAGCAAATATGTGATGCCATCACATTTGTATGACTTGCTAGAAAATCAATCGTGCGGCGATCCTTTGACTTTCTCATCAGGTGGCAGATCGCACGCCGAGTGTCTCGGTTCATTTCGTGGAATCGAAGTCTCCGAGGGCTTCCGTCCGCCTTGGTAAGCAGCACAGCGACAATCTGGTCTCTGCACACTATGCAGCGAGCTTTCGGAAGTGACTCGAAGTAGCTGAGTGGGACATCCGCAGTGGCGATGGAACCGGGAATCGTGATCACCAGCCGCATGTGCATTTCACACAGTTCAAGGCATCTGTGCTCATGGAGGAAGTGATGTTCGACCGGGTAGACAATCTCCGGATGAACAGGAAGCCGTTGAATCTTTTCAGAGCAGAGTTGCCGGTTGTAATCCCATTCGACGCCCTTGTCGGCGATCTCAATTAGTTCTTGCCGAGTTAGGTACGGCATTTCGGTGATGGTGAAGTTCTTTTTCATAGTGCGGGTTCCTCCTTCAGGAAAAAAGAAAACCCACGCACTCAAATGAACGCGTGGGCTTGAAATGCAGCCGCCACCATGACGGCTACTAGAAAGTTACCGCTGCGATCCGGTCCGGTCGCAGGTCGCATCCTTGCGTTAACTCCGTTCTCAACTCCATCCACAGACGACCGAGCCAGTTCTCACCGACCCATTCGCACTCTCGATTCGCTGCACCCCAGAACAGTCCAGACCCACGTGGTCGTTTCGTACAATCTTCGACAATCTGCTCTTCACCAGTGGCAAGCAGATCGGACCGTAAACTTGGGTGTTGGAGCAGCTTCAGTCGCAAAATCAACCTCATGTTGTCGAGGTCGGTTTCGCTCATTGGCAGGACGACCATGTGGTCCCGATGCTTCTTGGCGATCATCTTTGCCGACATCGGTGACTTCTGCTCTCGGATGGTTTCGATGATCTCATCGTCATCGAACCGAAGGGCTTGGAAAAGTGCCTCAGTAGTTCGGTATGTTTTTCCTTCGTGTTTGACTGGATATGGTGACATGTTGCCGAGCCAGCCGAACTCTTCTTTGACCTTTCGGATCAGAATCATCTTTTCTCCCTTTGTTTGGGTTAGTGATGACTCTGCCCCTTGGTCCGTTCAGGCATAAAAAAAGCCGCCTGAGAAAACTCAGATGGCTTTAGATGACTGTTACAAAGTTGTCAGGCTTTTCGGATCGGGATTCCTTTCTGCTCAGCAGCGGAAATCATGTCGGCTGTTCCTCTTCCACCCGGAAACGCTACCAGAAGGTCGGGAGACAACTCAAGCATTTCACGATTCCTGATTGGTCCCGCTCCACGTCCGTATCGTTTCCAGTTTGCAGGACAGGCGACAACTTTAATATCGTTTCGAGATGCCCATTCACCGGCGAGAGTGTCCGCTCCTCTGGCTACACCATGAATCAAAGTTGTGATTGGAGACGAAACATGTACCGCATCGAGAGTCGTTGTGACGAGTGTTGTGTCGTCAAAGTTGCGACCGCCAGTAATCAGAACACGCATTCTTTGCTCCTCTGAAAAAGAGAAAAAGAAAGCCGCTAAATCGACATCTGGCGGCTTGGGTGTTCTTGAAGTTTGGTCCGTTCTGCCTATTTCACCCTTCCCAGCGACAGTAGAGGCGACTCGATCAGATTCGCTTTATCTTTCAGCCGTTGTTGAGCGATTCGCATGCTGTCACGGTCAATGTCACAACCGACAAATCTTCGGTCATTCTTGCGAGAAGCCACTGCTGTCGTTCCCGATCCAGCCAATGGATCGCATACTAAGTCACCGGGGTCGGAGA
Organism: Botrimarina sp.; assembly: GCA_965263145.1. Taxonomy (GTDB): domain Bacteria; phylum Planctomycetota; class Planctomycetia; order Pirellulales; family Lacipirellulaceae; genus CAYGQU01. Next base: position 1,802,418 of record OZ253585.1, on the reverse strand, counting down.
ATGATAGTAGCCAGTGTTCGACATCGGCGATTGGTTTTTGCCATTCGTGTAGATCTTGTTCGGCAGCATCGTTGTGAAAGACGTTGTACCAACGAGTTGATCTTGTCCAAGATCCGTTGCTAAAAACGACGACGGGTGTAGTTTGCGTCACGCATTGCAACTCTTGAATCACGCTTCCGTCTCCAAGCCAGCTTGAGAATGCTGTTGCTCGATATTCAAGATGACGACCGAACCCTTCCATTGCCGCCGCCATCTGGATCACGCCGATGTGGCAGGCAAACACACCACCCGGCTTGAGCACACATGAGGCAAACTCGGCAAGCTCATCAAATTGACCGACGAAGGCTTTGTTGTAGGGCGGGTCGGTCAAAACGAGATCGACACTTCCCGGTTCGATTCGAGCTACCTTTTCGAGTTCACGAAAGTCGGAGTGATAAAGACGAATTGGAGCTGCCTCATCTGGCTTGCGGTAGCGACCTCGAACAAGATTCGACCGCACCTTCTTTTTCGCTTCTCGTTCGAGTTGCTTCAGGGAGACAGTTTTTCGAGGGGCATCTTCGCCGAGTGTAGCGAGGGCATTTCTGGCTCGATCAGCTTGTTTGGTTCGTTCCGTGTATAGTCGAGTGGCGGGGTATCTCTTTCCGTCCTTGGCACGATACGATTCCACGTGCGGAATTTCCGAACGTTCCAAGAGTTGTTTTCTGACTGACTGCACCGTCTTGTCTGTAGTTCCAACAATTTCGGCTAACCATCGGTTTGACAAGTCAGGCTGGCGGCGAAGTTCCGTAGCGATGATCGCTCGCATTTGCTTTCGAGTGATCTTTCGCCGCACCATGTTCAACACCAAAGCGTGATCCCGTTTCTGCTCATCAGTTAGCCCCGCCAAGGTGATTGTTGGAATATCCTTGATCTTCAATTCACGACAGGCACGATCACGATGATGTCCGTCGATTAAAGTGCCATGCTCGTCCTTCACGACAGGCACGATTACACCGTGATGCCGGATCGACTCTTTGAGTGCCTCGTATTCCCACTTGGGAAGTTCCGGCATCAATTGAAACGGTGTTGCAGAAGTTATGTCTCGCTCCATGAAGATGCTCCTTTCTGAACCGAGTTTATCATCGATCAGCAGATCGGTCCATAGAAGTAGCATGGTTACGCTTCGAGCATCGGACGAAAGTGCTCTCTCAACTCACGGATGGCGGTGTGTAGTCTCCCAAAGGGTTTGTTGCCATAAGCCTCAAGAAGGCTATCAGGCTTGTAGGTCGTCTTGTGTGCCAGAGCGATGGATGCAAGATCATCGCTGTATTTGTGGCGTAGCGTGTCCGGCAGTGTCTTTCTCAATGTGCGGAACGAATAATATGGGAATTCCGGGTTGTCTTTGATCACCCGCTTCAGGAGACGACACCATCTGTTGTTGAATCCAGCAGCCGGATTCTGATTCTTCTCTTGGTACAGCATGGCTCCACTATCTCGGCACACAACGATCTCACTGCCTAACCGCTGAGCACGCTGGATTCCCCAATGCAGAGCATCAGCAGTCTCCGACCATAGGAGCCATTCTCCAAACATGCCTGACTTCCAACGTACGATCCGAACAAACGAGTCGTTACTCGAAGTGGCAAAATTACTTCGCTCTGCAAATTCGTGGCGATGAAACAGCATGATGTCCTTGATCGAGAGTCGCCCAAGTTCAGCGGCTCCGAAAGCACAATTCACTCCTGTAAGCAAAAGCAGTCGATCCATCTCATTTCCGTAGCGGACAATCGTCGCCAATTGCTCCGGTGTGTAGACTTTTTTGCTAAGAAAGCCGTTTGTCTCGTCTTCAGGGCGGCTAACGAATTTAACTCGCAGTTGTTCGATTCCACGGGGTATCGTCCACTTGAATTCAGACGTGCGGTCAAGCCACTTTAGAAAGCGTTGTAGTTCTTTGAGTCGATGATGAGCCGAGGTATGGTTATAGTGTTTACCGGGAGCATACTCTGGTCGGTTCCCCCAATGACTAAACATCTCGGCTACGGCATCAAAATTACACAACGACATGAGCGGTCTGTCGGGATGCTGCTGCCTAAGCACCGCAACGTATTTCAGGCGTTTCCGTTGTGAGTATTTAAGAGTCTCTTTGTCGATCCGATGTCCAGTCTTTTCGATATGGGCTTCGTAGGCAGCGAATGCTTCGTGAAGTGTTCCGGTAACGAAAGTCTCTGGATACTCGTGACCTTTTGTGATGACACCTTGACTGCTAAGCGAGTTGGCAACCTCTTTGACAAGTTCTGTTTCCAGTTGCTCATTGAATCCCACTCCGAACCGGTACATCTCTTCATCCGATGGGACGATGTGCAACGAAGGGTATTGAGCCTGTTGAACACGAAGCATCTGAACGTACTCGGCACACTTGTCAGCAATGTTGGCGTCATCGTGTATGCGGTCGAGGACTTCCCATTGAGGACCGTAGGGAATCTGAAGAATGCCCTTGGCAATCAGCCTAGCGGCGTACAGTCCAAAGTCGGTCCAGACGGGTCGCCCGCTCACATTCTGGCACTCGTCATAAAGTTCAAGGAGACGGGACAAGCGACTCTCAGCGACTTTCTCGTCCTTGCCAAGGTCGAACCTTGGTTGGCGTTTCTTGGCGAGATCGGTGTAGCCGATCTCTCTGGAAAAGGTTCCTCGTTTGTTCCTCTTGAGCTTGGTCTTGCGGCTTCGCATAGGGCAGTCCTCCTCTGGTCATGATGGTGTTTCCAGCCACCGACCTGACCGTTGCAAGCGTGCCCAATTTCGGTTGGTTTTGGCGGCTACATGACGAGCGAAACTTGGTCCCTTAGTGTTAGATTTCGAGGTCTGTCAGACGTGCTTATCCGACAATTGCGACCCCTTATCCGACATTTTTTGCCGCTTATCCGATCACTTATCCGACATTCGCCGTTGCTGTAAGTCTTTGCAGGACAGGGGAATTGGCGTAAGTGTATGAAAAAAGGCACGTTGCGTGATTCGCAACGTGCCTTGGGAGTGGGCGATGAGGGACTCGAACCCCCGACATCCTCGGTGTAAACGAGGCGCTCTAGCCAACTGAGCTAATCGCCCTTGAATCGGTAGCGTTACGCAAGGTCTGGCCTACCGCGACAGACCCTAAAGCGTAGACTCTCCTGCCGGGTTGGTCAATTCACCCAACTCTAAAAATCACGCGATTTTCTGGCTTTCTGGTACCTTTGCCCTGGGGAGAGGCACCCTCCCCAAGCCGATACGGGAAGACCATAATGCGGCGGAGAATTGTTGTTTCGTCCTGTTAGGACCTTTGACCTGAGGAAAAGTTCATGGCTTCGGATGTTGTGAGTATTAAGCATCGTGAGACCGGTGCGACGGCAGAAATTTTGGTGAGCCTTGGCTTCAACTGCTACAGTTGGAAAATGCCAATCGAGGGCGAATCGGAGCCCATGCGCGAACTCCTTTGGGCGGACCCGAATTACTCAAGCGGAGAATGTGGACCGGCTGAATCAGGCATCCCATTGCTGTTTCCTTTCCCTGGCCGGATTGCCAAGGGAGAATTTATCTTCGAGGGGAAGGAATACAAACTCCCGGTAGAAGCGGATGGCAATGCCCTGCACGGTTATGCCTTCAAGAACGCTTGGCGAGTAGTGGATCAGCAAGAAGATCAAGTGACAGCCGAGTTTCAGCCTTCCATTGATGCTCCCCACGTGCTTGATCTTTGGACAGGCGATTATTTATTGAAGGCAACCTACAAGATCGAAGCAGACAAGTTGTTGTTTGATTTCGAAGCGGAGAACATCGGTGATCAAAACCTTCCGTTTGGATTCGGAACGCATGCCTATTTCCGCTTGCCAATGGCTGAGGGTTCGGACGGTGAGAACACGCTTGCCCATGCTCCCATCAATGGTGTTTGGGAGACCGAAGGTTTGATTCCAACCGGTGATTGTACGGCGATCGATAATTCCTATCCCTTAGCAGGCGGAACGGCAATTGATGGAGCGGAATACGATACTCCTTTCCGTTTGACACCGGGTGAGAACGAAGAAATCGTTACCACACTCACCGATGAGTCGTCCGGACGCCAGTTTGTTCAGACCTTTGATCGAAGCATGGTGAGTTGCGTGGTCTATTTGCCGCCACACCGTGAAGCGATTTGCCTTGAGCCATACACCTGTGTGCCCGATCCTTTCAATTTGGAAGGTAAGGGGATTGATGCCGGCATGCGAATCTTGCCTCCCGGTGAAAGTTACAAAACGAAAGCAAGTTACAAGTTCAAACTGGGCTAACTCGAATTTATTCTCACCGTACAAAAAGAGCCACCTGACCTAAATCGGGTGGCTCTTTTTTATGTCAAGTGAAACTATAAGATCACGGTTCTTGCTTAAGGTCTTCTAGTTCACCGCCGGGAAGCTTGCCTTCTGAAATACGATCGCCAAAGGTTGGTGCGTCTTTCTTTTCAGAATCAGAGGACTCAGCTGCAACAGAATCAAGTGCAGCGACAATCTTATCGACGTCTTTTTTGTCCTTCTTCGAAAGATGGGCACTCAGTGCGGTGCCATAGGGATTTAGATTCTTCTTCTTTTTACCTTGGTGGCAGACAAGACACTTCGCCTCTTTGACGGTGTCAGCATAGCCATCAGCAGATTCATCATACTTAATCTGAAACTGCTTAAAGAACGGTGGAATAGCGAAGGTGCTTGAAGCCATTACACTAAAAGCGAACATTGCTATCGCAAAACGGTGGAACATCGACATCGAGAATCTCTCAGTTTTGACAAAGGAAGTAATGGGATCTAAACCTAGTAGAACAGTCAATATATTTTAGCTCAGAGCCGAGCTGTGGGCGAATTACTTGTGTTGATTATTCTTCTTTTTTGGCTTCCTCAACCTCAGACTCATCAGGCTTTTCAGGCTCAATTTTGCATTCTTCAAGCGTGCCGCCTGGCAATTCACCAGCAGCGATTAATTCGCCAAAAGTGCCAGCTGCTTTGTCGTTTTTGTCGATAAGTTCTTCGGCCACTTTGGCAAGCATCTCGGCGATCTTCTCCTTGTTTTTCTTGTCTTCTTCGCCAAGAAGTGGTTTCAGCGCTTCACCATAGCGATTGCAATTCTTGCGATCCTCTTTTCCCTGATGGCAAAGGTAGCACTTTGCCTTTCTCGCGACCTTGCGGAATTCTGGGTTTTCACGTCCAGCGTAAGTCGACAGAAAGACCTTTTGAAACTCGTTGTACGCCTGGCAGGGGGTAGAGAGAGTGAGTGCCAAAAGGACCAGCAGGACACCTTTGAGTCGAACCATGGGAGCACCATTACCGCTAAACAAGTAAGTTGGGCGAGAGCCTGAGGCTATCATTAGAATTCTAGCCTGCCCAGGAGACTTCGGCGAGAAGAATTGAAATTGCTGAGATCACAATCTGCTCAGCAATCACGACTCTAGCTCGTATGATCAAGTAGGGATGACAGGAGTCGAACCTGCACTCCCGAAGGAACTGGAACCTAAATCCAGCGCGTCTGCCAATTCCGCCACATCCCCTCGATCGTTGTTAGGCAAGGCAAAAGTATAACCCAAGAATCGGACGAAGGTAGGGGGGAACTCGAAGAGAGTTCGCCCGAACGACCATTTTCCAAGCCAAATTCGGTCCTGCAAATCCCCGAAATCGTTAGATATAGACCCGACGGTGGTAGATGTACCACTCCACCACCAGGATTACGATGGCAGCTAGCAGCAGAAGTCGCCACAACTCTTTGCGTGCTGGAGCCGCCCCGGCAGTAGCAGTGACCTGGATGTTGCCAATCTGAAGACCCGCGATGTCCTGTTCTTCGCCCGTCCCTTCTCGAAGACGGATGTCGCTCTCGCGGCGATCGAAGAGATTCACGGCAAATCGCTCAATCGTTTCGCCCGCTTCACGTACATCGTAGACACCCAGTTTGTCCGTCGCTTGATAGATAAAGGGCTCACTACCACGCCGTTTGAGTGTGAGCGGTTTTCCTTCTGGATTGACGACAACCACTTCGGAGGTGGTAGCTACCAGCGGGCGAATTTCTATCGGTTTGCTGGGGCGAATGTTGCGTGACCGATTGGTATCGGTTACGAAATACTCAAGCGTGTTAAGCCAAAACGTGGGGAAGCTGTGCCGATTGATCCAATCCGTGTTGCGCTGCAATCGACCATCTTCTTCGATCAAAATCGGAAAGCCTAGAACTGCGTCTTCGTACCCGTCGCGTGGGGCAATGGCGGCAACCACACCTTCGGCAGCATCAATTAATGATGTTCCTCCTTTGGGTGGCTTCAACAGATTAGTTTCTACAATGTCAAAGTTGCCAAGCTCAATATGGGCAAGCAGCGGGTGGGCACGATTCCAATCAATGATCCGGGGGGCGATGGTCGTGCTTGCTTCTTCAGAGCTCTCTTGATCTTTCTTGCTTGCCGTCCAGTAGGAGGGCGTCGTTCCAATGAAGAGAGTATTTGCTTGAGGCATCTCTTTTGGTTGACATCGATCATATATGATCAAATCAAATCCACCTGCCGCTGCATCGCGGAGGTGATTCTTGGAAGTTAGCACCGCTGTCGAAGCGACTTCGACCCCACCTAGGCGATAGGTTCTTGCCGTAGCGACCGCTTGTTCAATCGCAACGTTACCGGAAGTAACCAAGAGAATCCGTCCCGGTTTGGCGTCGTTCAAAGCGGTGTGAGCGTGATTGTCGACGGCAAGTCGATCGTTGGTCTCTTTGAGCGTGCTCTCAGAAATCGTCGCTTTCAAGACGCCGGTTCCTGCTTCGCCTAACGAAAAGGTAAGGCCAGCAGACTTGCCACCGGTTTTGTCGGATGCCTTCTCTTCCTTAACGTCAAACCCAGCAGGAATCGCAATTTTCTTGGCATCAAGAAGCGTCCCGTTGAGCGTTAATTCAACTACCGCTTCACAAGGCTCGGCCCCATAGTTGGTAACCTGGACGAAGGCTTGCCGTAGGTTAGGTAACGTTTCGTTTCGTCGTGCTTCCAACGCGGTAATTGCCAAATTGCGAGTCTCGGTGGTACCTAGAGGCACATAAATCGGCTGAAGATTACCCAACGCAAAATCTTTCACATCAGCAAAACGACCATCGCTGAGCACAAACAAGGTCGCGGATTCAGCAGGTACGACATCTACCTCCGGCGCACCTTCTTGAACGGTCACCTGCGCCGGATTAGCCAGCCCATCAGCCAGTTTCAGCGCACCGCTCAGGTCGGTCGTCTCAATCGTCGGTTCGATTGTCGCCAAGCGTTCCTTAAGCAATCGCTGGTTATCGGTAAATTGCTGTACCACCTGTGGCGAGCCAGCAAACGAGATGATCATTGCTGTCATGCCACGATCCATCTGATCGATTAAGCCCGCGATTTTCGCTTTGGCAACTTCTAGTCTCGCTGAATCTTTTGCATCACCTGCATCGGTGGTCGACATGCTGGCGGAGTTATCGATCAAGAAAATAAAGCGTTCGCCTGTTAGTTCCGTTCCTTGCCAACCAGGACGAAGCAACGCGAAGATCGCCATCGCAATGAGCAGCAGCTGAAGGAAGAGCAACAAGCTTTGACGCATCCGTTGCCAGAGGCTATTTACTCGAAGGTCTTCAATTGACTTTGCCCAAAGGTAAGTGCTTGGGACTTCAAGCGGTTGGCGACGGAGCTTCAAAAAGTAGAGCGCCAGAATCGCTGGCGGAATCGCCGCGAGGATTGCCCATTGGCCTGGCGAAAGCGTGTTGCGGAACAGAGATTCTAACATCGTTGTTACCTCACCAATCCACGTCTACGCATGTAGCCCGAAATCAATTCCTTGACGGGCGTCTCATTCGATGCGAGCAAGTAATTCATTCCTCGGCGACCACAAAATTCTTGAGCACCGGAGGTAAATGCTTCAAGCGTTGCTTTGTATCGATTGATAAGCGGGGCACTGATGGTTACTTCGGCTACGTCGGCATCTTCACAATCGACCAGTCGTAAGTCACCCGTCACATCAGGGTCAATCTCTTCTTGGCTAAGGACTTGAATCACGTAGGTGTCCACACGTTGAGCAACCAAGTAACGAAGTGCCGCCTCGTAACCTTGTTTATCCATCAGGTCGCTAATTAGAACAACGACCCCTTTGCCGGAGTTCCTCAAGCAGAATTGACGAACCCCTTCTTCAAGTGAAACCTCTTCGTCCGCTTCCACTCCCTCAAAGAAGTCCAGCATACGGCCAACGCTGCGTCTGCCGCGAAGCACAGGGCTTTGTTTCCCACCGAGCGTTTCAACCTTCACACGATCTGCTCGGATCAGTCCGATAAAGCCAAGCGAAGCAGCTACCTGCATAGCATAATCGAGCTTGGTCGGATCTCCGAACGCCATCGATGGGCTCGCGTCGATGAGCGTGTAAAAGTGCAAGTCTTCCTCTTCCAGGAAGAGCTTGATAATTAGCTTGTCAAGCCGAGCGTAGAGGTTCCAATCGAGCGAACGCAAGTCATCGCCAGCAACATAATTTCTGAAGTCAGCGAACTCGACACTTTGGCCCTTACGCGAGCTGCGTCGCTCACCCTTCATACGGCCACGAAAGACTTTGCGCGTTACCAGCTCAAGCCGTTCAAGCTGCGCCATCAGATCAGGAGTCAGAAGTTCGCGAGTATTTGTTGCCACAGTTTGTTCCGAGAGGAAGAGCAAAAAGGTCTGTTGGCATTATACCGACCTACTCCTCAACCTGCATCGTTGCTCCTCGATATCGGATCTCTTTTTTCCCCGAATAGCGTTTAGCGAGTTGGGGCAATTCTCCCTTATGGCCGAGGACAATTACGGTGTCGCCGCCGGAAAGATCACAGTCTCCAGGTGGGTCAACCAATATCTCTCCGTTCGCTCTCCGTACGGCGACGATCAGGAAGCTTCGGTTCCCTTTCAAATCGATATCACTCAAGGTATGACCATCCAGTGGCGAGCCCGCAGTGATTGAGAGTTCGTCAACTTTCAAGCCAATCTGACCAAGCTCGTGTTGCAGCTCGGTGTTGCCATCGCTGGCGGTCAGCATCTCTTCGGCACCGGGGCGAGTGATCAGCTGCGCCATTCGCTGACCACCGATTACCGCAGGAAGGACAACACGATCCGCGCCGCTGCGAATCAGCTTCTTCTCAGTCGATGGATTCTCAGCCCGTGCAATGATCTCAATGTCAGGATGCAATTCACGCGCAGTGAGTGTTATGAAGACATTGGCCGCATCATCAGGCAGGACCGTCGCCAAGACTTTAGCCCGTTCAATACCGGCGCGCAGCAGGACCTCTTCCTCGACGGCGTTCCCTTCGAGGATTAACATTCCTTGCGACTCAGCATCGTTTAGCTTGTCTTCGTCCTGATCAATCACGACAAACGGCGTTCCGGCTCGTTTGAGTTCCATCGCCAAGATCCGACCCGCTCGGCCGTAGCCGCATAGGATGGTGTGGCCGGTCAGTTTGTCGATCCCTTGAGTCATCCGATGGTGGCTTAGCACGCGATTGATTTCCCCTTCCATAACCATCTGAACAAATCCTCCGGCAATGTAAATAATGCAGCCGTAGCTAACGACGATCAGCATCATCGTCACGGTGCGAAGCGTAAGCGTATCAATCGGCTGAACCTCGCCATAGCCGACGCCAAAGATGGTGATCACCACCATGTAAAGGGCATCGCTCAGCTTCCAGCCATGGGCAACATAAACCGACGCCACGAGCGCACAGGTCGTCAAAAAGAAGACAAGCGTCGAGAGCAGGCGTTTGAGTGATAACTGCATAGCGGGCCGAGCTGTTGGTGAGGCTCAGGAAAGCAGCGAGGGGTGTCAGTTATCCGCCTGGATATTGCTATCGTAGCTGAAATTGATGGGGAGTGGGAGTATTATTCCGTAGGGTAGCGTGCTCGCACCTACCTTTTCGGTTCCCATAACCTTTATGGCAAACTACTGACGAGCTGATTTATTGTTCCTTAAAGTAATCGCATAATTTTGTACTGCCTAGCATCGTGAATGTTGCAAAGAATGATCCAATGGGAATAGCAACTAATGAAAACAGGATATAATCTGTTTCGCTAAATTGATATGGTCCGGATTGGATGCCGATTGCCATTAAGTTCCATTTACCTTCTCTGAAATTTTCCTGGCAGACAACAATCATTATCCCGGTAAGAATTAGGCAATGAAAGATTAAACAACCAATGGCAATTTTTAGTTTGGTTGGCATAGTAAGTCTCGGAAAAATGGTTTACCACATTTTCCATAGCTTGATTAAGATCCCCAACGATCTTGGTGAAGGTGTCGCAGTGCTAACACCACAACTCGATTGCCGTCAATCGTGTAGATTAACCGGTGAGTAGGTCTAGTCGGTTGAGTGCCAAAATTGATCTGCTGAAGATTCAGCGAGTATTTCTTATCTTCTCTTGCTGTTGCAAAGCGTTCTGGGGTTTGCCCAAGCATCGAAATCGCTTCTTCAAAGGCGAAGTACCAGTTGTGAGCTCCTTGAACAGATCGCTCCAAATAGTAACGAAAAATATCATCGCGATTCGTTTCAGCTTCCTTCGTTAACTCAACGAGATAGGCCATCAGCTTTTGGGGATCTGATGTTGAGTGCGGAACGCTGCGTTTGACTCACTAGCTGGTCGCGTTCGGCATCCTTGCATGTCGGCGATTCCTCTTTCGATGGACTCTTGGTCAGCACGGCTAAGATTCAGAAGCTCCATTGCCTCTCTTAATACCTCGTCTTCATTCCGGAACTTTCCTGTTGCCAGATGGTCTTGGACGCTTTTATTAATGTCGGGGGGGAGTTGATATCTCATGTGAATTGCTCCTAAAGACCATAGTATCACAAACCAGCAATATCTTGTAAAAAAAGAGCTTAAAGAATACGTCGGAATTACCCCTCCGCCTTCTCCGGCACGGATTTCAAAATCTCCATCAGCACATTATCCGGATCGATGTTCTCCGCCTCGGCTTCGAAATTGAGAATCACCCGGTGACGTAGCGCGGGGAGGTAAACGCGGCGGACGTCTTCGAAGCTGACGTTGTAACGGCCGCCGAGTAGTGCTCGAACTTTCGAGGCGAGGGCGACGGTCTGAGCGCCCCGTGGGCTGCTTCCCCATCGCAGGTATTGATTCGTTGCCGGCGCGGCATGCTCGCCGTTAGGGTGCGTCGCCAGAATCAGCCGAGCGATGTAGTCTTGCACATGCGGTGCGAGAATCACTTCGCGGACGAGCTGTTGGTGCTCAAGGATCTCTTCGCCAGCCATCACTTTGTTCGGCGTGATGACAGTCCCCTTGGTCGTCCGTTCGAGAATCTCGTTCAGGTCTTCACGGCCTGAGTAGCCGACGACTAGCTTGAAGAAAAAACGGTCAAGCTGTGCTTCGGGGAGCGGATAGGTGCCCTCTTGTTCAATCGGGTTCTGTGTTGCCATCACGAAGAAGGGTCGCTCGAGATCAAACGTTTGTCCGCCAGCGGAAACTCGTTTTTCTTGCATCGCTTCAAGCATGGCGGACTGGGTCTTCGGCGTCGCCCGGTTGATTTCGTCAGCGAGGCAGATCTGAGTAAAGACTGGCCCACGTTGGAACTCAAAGCGACGACGGCCGTCAGCATCTTCGACGATCATGTTCGTGCCAAGAATGTCTGCGGGCATCAGGTCAGGCGTAAACTGGACGCGGGAGAAGTCGAGGTCCAGAACTTCGCTGAGCGTTTTGATGAGGAGCGTCTTTCCAAGACCTGGCACCCCTTCAAGCAGCGTATGCCCACCGCAGAAGAGGCACGTTAGCACGCCGTGCAGAATGTCGCCATGCCCGACGATCACTTTGCCAAGCTCTTTGTAGACCGCCTTGTATCGGTCTGCAAACAGGGCAGCACGCTTCTCAATGGATTCGCCTAATGTTGTATCACCAGATGACATAGCAGTTTGTTTATGTAAGAGGAAGTTTAACTGTTTGTGTTTATCAGTTTATTTAATTGTTCTAGTTTATCCCCCTCCACCGCTTGCGGGTGAGGGGTAGGGGAGGGGGCAAAGCACTAATGTAAACGTTACTTTACCCTAAGCGAAAAACACCCTCCCCTAGCCCCTCCCTCTGAAGAAGGAGGGGGATGTACTTTATTTATCTTTGTCGCGATCTTTCATCGCGTCACGTTTAGCTTTTAATAATCGCGAAGTGTAGCCTTCTTCTTTTGGTTTGGTCTCTTCCGCCAGTTTTTGTTTCTTAGTTTGTGGTCGTGGCCCACTCGTTTTTGGTTCGTTAAGTTCTGAGAGAGGAGAGTCGGTCGACTTGGTCTTCATCTCTTCGTCCATTTCAAAACGAGCTTGTGAAGTTTTTCGATCCACTTGTCCCTCGAGTTGCTCACGCACTTCTCGCTTACGGCTTTGCAGACGAGACATGGTTGCCGGTTCGGCGGTTGCTTGTTCACGACCGAAGAGTCTGCCAAGGCGTGCCATGAGGGGATCGACCCATTCGAAGCCGAGCTGTACACGGCGGACAAATATGTCAGCGAGGAACAGGCAGCTGCCGATCAGGACAAGCAGTGGCCAAATCGTTTGCGTAGCGATGGCGGGCGGTAAGTCACGACGGTAAGGATTGACCGCAGCGAGTTGCTCGGTCGCTTTCTTACCCGTGAAGGCGACGCCAGCCGCTTCACTATGGTTAAGACCCGGCTTTCCATCTTTGGCTTCAAGCGAAGCGATGGTGGTTAGTAGTGCTTCGTTTGTTTCGCGGTCACGGAATTCGTCGGAGTAGCCGACGTTAACCCCGGTGCGAATCATCGGCTGACCGGCACCAGGGTTGACCACCAGCATGTAACTGCCTGCCCCTTCCGCGTCGAACTCAGCGACGTAACGCCCGGGGGCGACTTGTTCAAAGTCGAGTGGCTCAGACTTCAGATCAGGTCGAACGGCAGCACCGCCGATGGTTGGCAGATCGAGGAACTCTTCATCTTTGTCGAGTGCATCGACGATGATTCGGGCGCGTCCATCTTTGACGTCGGTCGCTACGGTGAAGTTACCCGTATCGCCAGTCGGTCGCATCGACCAGCGGATCATTTGGCTGAAGAATCGATCGTAGCCCTCCCAGCCAGTCCAGTCGTTTGCCCAACGTGCACCAGCATCGGTGGTGAAGGCGACGGTCTTCCCAAGGCCATAGTTCCAAGTGGCCAGTAAGGTCGAGCTGTCTGCGTCCTTAGGAATAGGGGCACGGAGGATGACTTCCACAAGCGAGCTATCTTTGACGGTCGTTTGAACGTACCCACCGAGTGTCGGCGTTGAATCGACACCTTGAATGATTGGATGATTCATCACCAACAAGGGAGCTTGCGGCGGATTCATCTCTCGAACCAAAGGACGCGACACACGACGTGCTTCACGTTGATAAATTTTTGGCAAGGCGTTTGGGTTGTTGACAACGTAATACTTACCTCCGGTTTGGCTAGCGATACGCTGCATGGTTTGGTGCCCAGGCGGACCGTGGGCGCCGACAGCTACGGTGGTAACCCTAACTTTTTGTCTAATAAGTGCCTGCATCGTGCTAGGCGTAGGGGGCGACGGATCACCATCGGAGATGATGATCATGTGTTTCATAGCAGGTACAGGATTGGTGAGCTTGGAAAATGTAGCAGCAGCAAGTTTCATAGCTGGGTCAAACTGAGGCATGTCGCCTACCGACAGGCGGTCAGTGCGTGCCTTCATGAGTTGACGGCTCGGGCCGACTTGGATCATCCCACCGCGAGGACTTTGGGCTGATTTTCCCCAAAGCCATTCGTCGCCATTTGGTTGCCAAGTGAGCAAACCGCAGTAGTCGCGAGGGCCGAGGGCATCGATTGCTTCGACGGCAATGCGCTTTTGCCAATAGTTGCCTCGGGAGATTTCACTGGCGTGCATGATCATCGCTAGCGCGCCGATCGGAGTGACCTTGGCCGCTTTGATTTCAAAGTCAACCGGCATCGCTTTTTCAACCAGTGTATCATTCCAACCGCCAGCTCCGAAGCTTCGGTCACCCCCGATCATGACGAGTCCACAGCCAAGCTCTTCGGTATTGCGAACGAGCATGTCGATCTGTTCATCGGAGAAACCGCTAATCGAATCGGTCATCACGGCACCGGTCCCCGAATCAAACCCGCTGGTGCGAGGAACGTTGGCAAGCACAACGGTGTCGTATCGCTGAAGATCGGCAAGTGAATTGAAGAGTTGATCGCTTCGTCTGATCGTTACTTCGAGTTCTTCATTCCGCAGGCTTTCGACGAGTCGTTTGAATTCACCCGGATGCTCCCAATCTTCGATTACCAGGACATGTCCTTTGCCACGTACGTGAGCAAATGAAGTAGCAACATTGTTTTGAGCGGAAGTATCTTCGTCCGGGTTGTCAGGCAAAAAGCGAGCTTCGTAAGTGTAGAAGTCGGCGTAATCGATTGTTTCCCGAATGGTGAATGCATTCTTGCCGGGTGAAAGCGTTACGGGACTTTCCGAAAGAACGGTTTCGACATCGCCTGACTTGCGCACTAAGCGGAGCTTACCAGACTGTCCGCCGCTGCCTCGGCTGCCTGGTTGGTGATCGATGATAATACGTGTTTCGAAAGGCTGGCCCTGCCGAACGTCCGAAGGTAAGGCGATCTTGTCGACTGACGTCTCGCTGCGAGCTTCGAGCGGAACGGGTAGCACATCAATGCTCACACCTGAAGAGACAATCGCACGAGCTTGGCGTAGGGCGTCACCTGCGTTTTCGTTTCCGTCGGTTACGATAACGATTCGCTTGGCAGCATCATGCGGGAAAAGCGACATGGCACGTTGCAAGGCGGCGGCAAGGTTTGTCTCTTGTCGATCCACCGAGCTTTCAATACGTCGCATTTCGTAATTGAAATCGACGGGTGGTAACTCTACCTCGGCGTCACGGCCAAAGACAATGACTCCGGCACGGTCTTCCTTGGCGTCGTCCCGATTTGATTTAACCGAAGCATTGACGAGCGACGCCATCGCCTCACGCTGAGCTTCAGGGATGCTAAGCGATTGATCGAGCAGATAGATCACCGTTAGTCGATCGCTCTCTTGGCGATATTGCATGTCAGCAAGAGCAAAGACCAATGCAGCGAGCACAAGCGAGCGAAGCACCAAAGCCGCGATGCGCCGCATGCCGCCTAGGCCTGACAGACCTCGATAGCTTAGCCCCCACAGAACGGGTAGCAGCACAAGTAGCACGAGCCACCAAGCACTGTCAAAGGCGAAGCTAAAGTCAAACATTCGGTGGTTGCCAATCAAACAAGGATGCGCTGAACGCGGTGATTGCGTGTGTCTAGTATATGGATTCGCCCGCGACTGTCACACACAAGTGCCCAGGGATCCCAAAGTTCGCCTGGTTTGTTGCCATGGGTACCCCAAACGCCAAGCGATTTGCCTTCGCGAGTGAATTTCTGGACTCGGTGGTTGCCAAACTCACTTATGAACAGGTCACCTGACTTGTCCATTACCAAATCATACGGGTAGTACAAATCACCCAATTCAGAACCTTCTTTGCCCCAATGGAAAAGTAACTCGCCCTCGGTCGAGAAGACTTGCATCCGATGGTTGCAGGCATCGCAGACCCAAAGCCGATTTTGCTCGTCCATCAATAGGTTCTGAGGCCGTTTGAACTGGTTCAATTCGTTGCCGTGCGATCCCCATTCGAGAAGAAATTCACCTGAGGGCGAAAATTTCTGAATTCGGTCGTACTCGCCATACTCTGAAATGTAGTAATTGCCCTCGGAGTCTCTGACTGCATCGGTTACGAAGCCAAATTCTCCCGGCCCATGACCATGGACACCGCCGATGGTCTTTTCATCCAACAGTTTTCCTTCGAGCGAATAATGAAGAACTCGGTAGTAGTGCGTATCTGCAACCAGAATCAGATTGTCGATTGGGTCGTAAGTGAGTCCGGTCGGTCTGCCACTTTCGCTAGCTGGTGTTGACCAACCCCTTAAAAAATTACCATCAGCGTCGTAGACCAATATTCGGGCAGTGAAATCGACCAGATACAGATTGTCATCCTGGTCGATTGCCATGGCGCGTGGCTTATGCATTCTGCCTTTAACAATGCCATGCACTCCCCAAACGGTATCAAGCTTGCCTAGCCCACCAGAATTTATGGCACCATCTGATCCACCGCAGCCACCCAGAGCCAATGCAGAGAGACCCGCGAGGGATGTCGAGAGGAAGTCTCGTCGATCGATTGTCCGACGAAGTTGGCAGCCCGGTCGTTCGTCTTGATGAGAATTATCGATCACGGGTTGCCTGGGGCTAATCACGTTCCACCTGAGGAGCTCAATATAACAATCCGATTTTCCGCAGTATTTGGCGGAAAAGCAAGCGCAGGCAGCATCTCAATCAATAGATACCGTTGATTCGACGTAGGTTCCCCCGCTAAGCTGTAGTTCTCGCTAAACCTATTTTGCTTGAATAGATAGACCACCTTCCATGCCGCCACTAGTAATTGATGTAGCCAAAGCGGATGATCCGCGTGATGTCGTGCATCGGGCAGTCCAGGCGTTGGTGGAAGGTGAGCTGATTGCCATCCCAACCGAGACCGTTTACGGCTTGGCAGCAAGTGCGACCAATGCAAAAGCAGTAGCCCGCATGGCAGAAGCGAAGGGACGTGATGAAAAGTCTCCTTTTGCATTGGCCATAAAAAGTGCTGATGATGCAGAGGATTACATTCCCGACTGGAATCCTTTGGCGCGTCGATTGGCACGTCGTTGCTGGCCAGGGCCGGTGACCATGGTTGTTGATTCGGGCCATCCCGAAGGACTTGCCTCACGGTTGCCCAAGGAAACGCATCAATATCTTTGTCCGAGTGGGACAATTGGTCTGCGTGCTCCAGCCAATCAGCTAGTGCAGGACATTCTTCGTATGCTTGCTGGGCCAATTGCTCTTACGAGTGTCAACAAGTCTGGCGAGCCTAGTGCCACGAACGCTCAGGAGTGCGTGGCTGCATTAGGGAATGACTTGGCGTTGGTGCTTGATGAAGGACCCGCAAGATTTGGACAAGCCTCTTCGGTTATTCGTGTAAACCAGGATGGTTTTGAGATGTTGCGTGAAGGGGTCGTTGGTCGTGAAACCTTGGAAAGGCTTTCCTATATGTTGATTCTGTTTGTCTGCACCGGCAATACCTGTCGAAGCCCCTTAGCGGAAGGCATTATGCAAAAGCATTTGGCAGATGAACTCGGCGTTAGCATCGATGAGTTAGAAGCCCAAGGAGTGATGGTTGCCTCGGCTGGTCTAGCTGCTGCTCAAGGACAACCGGCAAGCCATTCAACAGCAGAGATCCTTGTCGAGCGTGGCATCGACCTTCGCCAACACAGTGCCCAGCAGATTTCTGATCAGTTAATTCGACAAGCAGATTTGATCATTCCCATGACCAAACAGCATCGAAAGGCGATTGTCGATTTCTGGCCCGAAGCGGCTTCACGAACCAAGCTACTATCACCTTCGGACCGCGATCTTTCTGACCCGATTGGTGGCCCAATGGAGGTTTATCGCGAATGTGCGGACCAGATTGATGTGGGAGTAAAGTACCACGCGGATAGCATTTTGGCCGAGTTGCGTGGTGAGCAGTCCTAGCAGATTGCCCTTCGATTTGTCATAATCAAAGCCTTATCAAGCTATGTTTCGGTGATACTACACGCCCGAAACAGACAGCCTCCCTTGAGATAGAGCTCGTCCCGCACGAGTGCAATAGAAGGTCATTCCGATGAAAATAGCCGTCGCAAGCGATCACCGTGGTGTTGATTTGAAGCTGAAGGTGATTGAAAAGCTCGAATCCCTTGGCCACGAAGTCTCGGATGAAGGGGCAAAGTCTGGCGAAAGTGTTGACTACCCTGATTTCGCCTCAGTCGTCGCTGGCAAGGTAAGCAAGGGTGATTCGGACCGTGGCGTCTTGATTTGTGGTACTGGCATCGGCATGGCCATCGCGGCTAACAAATACGACGGTGTTCGGGCCGCACCTTGTGGTGATGAGATCACCGCCGAGATTTCGCGGCGTCACAATGACTTGAACGTTCTTTGCATGTCTGCTGATCTATTGAGCCCACGCGTTGCTGAACGAATGGTTGCGGTTTGGGTTGATACGGAGTTTGAAGGTGGGCGTCATTCGCGTCGATTAGAGAAAATCTCTAAGATTGAACAAGACCACTAATTGCTCTTCGCTTCATTTCCCCAAGCTAGATAGCTTGGCGGCTTTGTCTTTAGGCGGACGAACCATGCGAGCCTAACGATGCGTTCAAAACTGACTGAAGATGCTCTGAAGATTTGGAATGCCGGAGTGGCGGCGGTTCAGCCAGAAACGCTTTTCAAGCATTCCATTGCCGTTGAGCAAGTAGAGCAAAATAGCTATCTACGGATTGAAGGAACGCGTGGCGATCTCTTCGAAGCGGATATTGGTTCTATCAATCGCATCTGGGTGGTCGGCGGTGGAAAAGCGGGTTCGACCATGGCTCGCGCTCTTGGCAATTCACTAGGAGAAGATCTCCTGGAGAAGTTCCTAGCAGGCGGAATCCTCTCGGTTCCTGGCGGAACCGAATTACCTCAGATGCAAGGATCCGCTTCTTGCATTCAATTAGTTGCCGGTAGGCCTGCAGGCGTAAATGCCCCCAGGCCTGAGGGGCAGCAAGCAACAAAGCGAATGCTACAAATCGTGGATGAAGCTGCAAGTGATGACCTTGTAATTTGTTTGCTTTCTGGAGGAGCCTCGGCGTTACTTCCTCAGCCGAGCTTTCCCGTTACGCTTGATCAAAAGTGTTTCATCGCAAAGCAACTGGCCGCCTGTGGAGCGACGATTGAGCAGCTGAACATCGTTCGGCAACATTTGAGTGACTTCAAAGGGGGCGGTCTTGCACGTGCCTGCAAGCGTGCCCGGCTCTTGACGCTTGTCATCTCTGATGTTCCCGGGGATGACCTTTCCTTGATTGGAAGTGGCCCGACAGTGATGCCAAAATCAACACCACAGGATGCTTCCAAAGTGTTAGTTGAGTTAGGTTTCGAAGCGGACTCGGAAGTGGCTCCTTTGTTCAAGTTCTTGGAATCAAAACCGACGGCTGAGCCCCTTGATGCGAGTAGACAGACAACCATTTTGCTAGCCAATAACGCCACGGCTGTTGATGCAGCTGGGATGGAAGCCGAACGTCTTGGATATAACCATGCCATGACCAGTTCTGTGAAACCTGAGGGAGAGGCCAAACAGATTGGCAAACAGATTGCACAACAAGCAATCACGATGCGTGACGATCCAAGCCCGATGAATCCGAACTGCCTGATCTCAGGTGGTGAGCCTGTGGTGACACTCAACGGAGATGGGCTTGGCGGACGGAATCAAGAATTGGTTCTTGCTGCCTTGGAATCGCTACATGACTGCAAGGACGTTGCTATTCTCTCTGGTGGTACCGATGGTGAAGACGGCCCGACTGATGCCGCGGGAGCCTTTGTTGATGAGTCGGTTGTGCAACTAGCCAGGCAGAAAGGCTTATCCGTTGAGGATTATCTTGCCCGGAATGATTCCTATCGCTTCTTTGAACCAATTGATGCCCTTCTCAAAAGCGGGCCTACCGGTACCAACGTCTGCGACTTGCGCGTAGTAACGGTCAATAAAAAAACTCCCCGTTAGCCGTGGCTAATCGGGGAGTAACCGATTTGTTGTATTGTTGATCGGGCTGAATCAGTCCCACCACCAAGCGTCTGCGTCCGCTGCTTCGACGGCGATATCACGTGTGGACCGGAGTTCTCCCGATTCGTCAGATTTAACGTTCACAGGTTCAAGCGACTTGGAAGGATTGATCTGAACACCACCACCGATTGGTGTCATCAGAGTGCTTCCTTTCCAGATGCTATTTACTGCGGTCGCGACATGCTTGGGAGCGTTATAAGTCTTGATGGGAAGCTGTTCTTCATCGTTGAGAACTTCAGCCTTCCAGCCGGTTTGACCGTAGAAGTCATTTTGGCGAATCAAAGCAGCTGTAACAGCCAAGTCGATGCAGTTGCGAAGTTGTGCGTAAACAGGACTGACTTCAGCAAGCTTTGAGTAGCTTTTCGTGAACGAGGTAACAAACGCTTGGCTAGCTCGGTTGGTAGCACCAACTTGTTTACGTGTACCATCGCTTGAAACCATTTCATCTTCGCCGATGAGCTTAACGCCGTCACCAACAATTTGTGCAGCAAGGCCATCTTCGCTGATCATCAGACGCTCGTAATCAGGAACAAAGAACCAACGTTGAAGAGCATTTCGACCAACCATGGCAGGGTTAGCACGATCAACGTAGCTACGAAGTTTCACGGCAGGTGTTTCAAGACCGATGCCGATTAGCTTCATACGATAGTCAGCTTCGACGATGACTTGAGCAAAGTGCGTTTCGGCTGGAACACCGCCGACCGTCACGACTTGCTTGCCAAGTCGATCTTGAAGTTGTTCGACGATGAACTGTGTATCGGAAGGGCGTGCCTGACGACCAAACTGCGTAAGGAATTGCTGCATGCGGGCAAGGCCTTCAGCTGTTGGGTCGATCGAGCAGTAGATAACTGGACCGTTGCCTTGCTCGGTAGGAGGGAATGCACGAAGTGCTGCAACAAGATCTTGCAATTCGATGATTGGCTTGCCTGATTCGATGCCAAGCGTGCGTCCTGAGGGAGCAACAGCCCAAGGCTCGGCTGCACCGGCAATGACGATCTCTCCCGTTTCGGGATAGCAGAAGACGTATTCGATTTGAGTTAAGCCAGCGAGATTCTTCATCGCGTCGGTTGGACTCATGCCAGCCGCAACCCGTTTTGCAATGGCTGCTTCAAGTTTGGTTAGGGAAACTTTGCGAAGCTTGCTTGAAGAGGCAAGGTCGCCTTGAAGTCGGTTGTGTGCTTCAGCGATGCGTTGACGTGAAACGTCACCGTTTGGATCTTCGGCTGCTACGCGACTGAGAACTCCATCGGCATCGACGATGACACCTGAGCCACCATTTCCGCCGCCGCCTCCTCCTAAGCCGC
Organism: Botrimarina sp.; assembly: GCA_965263145.1. GTDB lineage: Bacteria > Planctomycetota > Planctomycetia > Pirellulales > Lacipirellulaceae > CAYGQU01. The sequence continues at coordinate 1,781,469 of OZ253585.1, read as the reverse complement.
CTCCACCGCCGCCTCCGAACCCACCGCCGCCACCACCGCCAAATCCACCGCCACCGCCGCCACCACCAAATTGGGCGAAGGAAGGTAGCACGCAGACTGAAAGAGCTACGGCAAAGATGAATTGGGATAGGGATTTAATCGATTGGGTACGCATCGCGTGGCCTCAAATGAGCGACTTTGTGGAATTCTAACGTGGTGAATTCTTAAGTTGGTTCCGGACGGATGGGGAACGAGCCCCAAGGTGGCAAAATGCCCAAGCTTTGATGTTAATCGGGTAAAATAGGTAAAGCAAGAAACCCCCTAGGGATTAAGCAATTCTGCAGGCAGATTTGGGGTATCCCGGGCCTAGAACCGGAAAAACCCCTGCAATAGTCAGCCGATGTTGCAAAAAGTCAACGTATTCGGCCCCCTCTTCCTACTTTTCCACAGTCAGGTGGTAGCGTTTGACGGACCCCGGCCTCAGGTACGCAATAGGTTCGTTACCTGAAACTAGGGTTATTCCCTCCCCAAGCGACACGGACGTATGTCGAATCCCTCCCCAAACCGACTAATCTTAGCGATTCTGGCCATGGCCATGATCTGTTTGGTCGTCGGCTGCGCAGGGGTGCCGAGAATCGATCCGAGTGGTCGAAGTTTATTCATTTGGCCTGATCCGGCAGATCCCAGTACGCAAACGACCTTTGTCTCGCCACTTGGAACCCCTCCTGGACCTTCTAGCAGCAACCAAGTCGCTCCGCCTGCCTACGGTGGCTCAGACCCTTGGTGCCCGTTATGTCCAATCTGCCCGCTAGGAAATTGTGGCCTAGGTGGCTGTGGCTGCTTTGGGAATGATCGACCAACCCCGGTGACTGACGCTGTGACCCAGGTTGCAAGAAAACCTGCCGAGACATTGAGCATCACACCCGAGCGTATTCTTGCTCCGATCGGCAGCGAGGTGATTCTCAAGGCGAGCGTCTGTGGCGAGAACAATTACCTACGTACCAACCGACGTGTCGAATGGATGCTCGGCGCAAACGGGGCGGGGCAATTTGTTACGGTTGGCGAGCAAGGTGAATTGGACATCATGCGATTTCCTTGGCAGCGCCCAAACAAGCATGACAACCTTTATGCTGTCGGATACACTTCGCCGTTTCATACTTGTATTAACCGTGGGACACCGGATCGATCTGACGATGTTCAGATAAGACCCGGCGATGCGTGGATCACGGTCACTAGCGCTAGCGAAGGGGTCAGTTATGTAACCGCTTCAGCCCCCGAGACCGCCAACTGGGATACCCGCCGCGCGAGAGCGACCATCTACTGGGTAGATGCCGAATGGGTCATACCACCGTCAACTTCTGTCCAGCTAGGACAACCTCACACTTTGGTGACAACGGTCAAGCGTCAAAGCGATGGTGCTCCAATTGCTGGCTGGATCGTTAAGTATGAAGTTGTTGAAGGTCCAACGGCACGGCTTGGTTATGAGTCAGGCCAAGTTTCCGAAGCAACTACCGATGCCCAAGGCCGTGCCAGCATGCAGGTGTCACCAACCGATGATCAACCTGGCATGGCACGTGTGAACGTGACCGTGGTACGTCCTGCCCAGAGTGGCTCGATGCCTAGCCCACGCCTGGAAGTTGGCGGTGGCGAAGTCGTCATCGATTGGACACCAACGGCATCGGTTGTTGAAACACCACAACCATCGCTTCCAGATCAGGGCAACACGGTGATCCCTGCACCATTCGAACCTGCTCCCACAAGACCTTCGCCACCAGTTGCCCCATCAGGTAGGCCCGAGCTCGAAGTCAAAGTTCGTCGTGATACGCAAGGCATTATCAAACCAAGTGACTCGATACCGGTCACGATCACCGTTAGGAATACGGGGGATGCTGTTGCGCGTAACATCGAGATTGTTGATAAGTTTGATCCCGGTTTAACGTCACCGTACGACACCGAGAAAATCGGTAAGATAACCTATCCAAGCTTCCCCGATCTCCAGCCGGGTGAGTCGGACATTGCCCGTTTGGAACTGCAAGCGATCAGCTCGGGGCGACAGTGTCATGAGGTGACGGTCACCGCCAATGGGGCTGAAACTGCCTTTGACCGTCAATGTTTCGACATTGAACAGCCGCCAGCCCCACAGCCACCAAGAATCTCTGTGGTTTCACAAGGAGAGATCCGCAGGGAGGTTGGTCAGATCTACGAGCTACGAACCCGCGTAACCAACACCGGGTCGGTGGCAGCCAAAAATCTCAAGGTGGAAATTTTGTTCGATGGTCCTTTGGAACCCTCGCTGGCAGAACAAGGCCATCAGATACAGCCTAATGGATTTAAGTGGGACATCCCTGAGATCGCCCCAGGTGAATCGCGGCCGTTTAATGTTCAGTTTCGATGCATACGTCCAACAAGGGCGGCCAATCTTACTGTTTATGTCAACGCGGACGGGATAAGTGAGCAGATAAAGAACAGCCAGGTAGAGATCGCCGAAGCGACCAATACTGGTCCACTTGGTGGAACTGACAACAACACGCCGGTAGCTTCACCACTCACCGGAACACTTACTTCGAATTCCAACGCCAAGGTCGGTTTGCCTGGAACGTTTGATGTGGTGTTGACGAATACCTCTTCACAGACATTACAGAATTTTAGTTTCCGTATTCTTGATTCGGGTAGTCGTATCTCGATGAAGCTCACCCCTTCGCAATCGAATGTGCCGTTTCGCGTGAATGGAAATGCTTTGGAATTTGGACCAATCGCTCAGCTTCCAGTTGGACAATCGATTCGGCTTACGATTCCCTACGATGGTTTGGCACAGGGAACAACTGCATTGGTATTGCAGTCGAAACTTGCGGACAATACGGTGACGCAACATGACCAATTGAATCTGGTTGTCGAACCCCGCTAGTTAGATTTTCTTGTTTTGTGCGGAGGCATGAAGCCTAGTATGAACAGCTCAATCGACAACAAGGATGAGTTGCGATTCGTCCTTTTGCGGCATGAAGTGCCGGAGGGTTTTGGCCGCTCTTCGCATTGGGACCTGATGATCGAACGGCCCGATGTTGCCGAGGAACATCGACTGGCGACCTGGGCGATTGAGGCGTTACCTGTGACTTGGGCAGAGTTTTTGCAGATTGATGACTGCTCTAGGGATCGAATTGAAGCGATTCAACTTCCCGATCATCGTGCCCATTATCTCGATTATGAAGGGCCCATCCCTGGTGACCGAGGTCAGGTAAGTAGGTCTCTAGCGGGGAATGTCACGTGGCTTATCGCAACCGAAGAGAAGTGCGAGATCGAGCTGAATTTTCTCAATCCAGTCCCTTACTCTGGAGTCGTAACTCTTGTTGCTAACAGTAGTAAGGGCTCTACCATTTGGGAGCTTCAGTGGGTCGGAAAACCACAGTAATTGAAGGCTGGAAAGTAAAGTGGGTTAAAAACCCATAAATAAATCTTAATTGAGTATTGAAATGGGGCTCTGAACCCGTAGGATCATGGGTGTTGGGATTAGCCCTGAGGCTGATCCCAGCAAGAAAGCGAGTGAGCCACGGTGGGCTCCTGCTGGAGCGCCTCGGTAAGCCCGGGGCACTTTCTACAGAAGTCCCCCGAACCGATTACGGCTGCGATACGACTGTGCTTACTGGCGAAGCGACAAGAACGCTCGACGAGCGTTACCGATTGAACCTGCCTGCTGAGTTCGTCCAGGCACTCAGCAGCGATGGTTCAAAAGGTGTTAATCCAAAAGAAGCAACGACCCGAACAGCTGCTGAATGCCTGTTGGCAAAAGAACGTCCCGGTTGTTTGTCTCTTTGGAATCGTGAGCAGTGGGAAGTGAAGCAAGAGCAGACGACTGAGCTTGTTCGCAGCAAACTGCAAAGCGGTCGGCTTGATCGACAGCTTGACCAAGTTCAGAAGCTTGGCCGATTGTTGTCGACGAGGCAACGAGTTGTCCCCATTGCCGGGCGAGGGCGTTTGGTGGTTCCGGAAGGCTTTCGAGAACTGCTGGGCGTCGAACCAGGCGGCACGGTAGTCATTGTTGGAGCGGCGATTTGCGTCGAGCTTTGGCATCCAACCGCTTGGGGTGAAATGATTGGCGAGCAGATGCCAACGTTCCGTGAGTTGTTTGAAGAACTTGCTGGATAAGAAATACTGCGATGAAGAGTCGAACAGACGAAAAACCGAACACCCGCCGATAGCTCGGCGGCTCCTAGCCACGTTGTTTTAATATTTACCCGACCGTTGTCAGCGGCCGGAATGCAAGTCACGACGGAGCGACCCTTGGGCACTGGATGTCCATGATTAGGAGCCACCGAGCTCGGCTTTTTCTTTAGCGGTTACAGTCCTTCAAGTAACCTTGAAGACACAAAATCGTAGTAACTGACCGCTTCTCATTCAAACAATCTGAATAAACGCCATGCGCAACTGATGTAGGACATCATCCAGGGCAATTGCTTCTTCCGATGTGAGATTGCCCGTTGTCTTCTCTTTGAGCATCTCTAGCGTATCAATCAGATACTTTGATTGATTCTTGCGTGTTGTCGTTTCGCCGGTCACGGGGTGAGGGAATTGCCCCATGGAGATAAGTGCCTCGGTCGCCAAGGACGACATTAACATCCCAATCGAAGCGGGTGGCATCGGGGGATCGTTGGGATCGACAGCCCCCTCAGCAGCTGGCTCGGTTGGTGTTGTTGCTTCGCTGTCGGTTGTCTCAGAGGCTGGCTCTTGCTTGGCGGCTTCGCGTTCTGCTTCGACTTGGGACTTCCAGTCTTCGTCGATAATGATCTTCTTTTCTTCGCTCATTTTGTTGCCTGATTGTATTCTGTTTGCTTATTCGGTTGCCGAGTGCTGCTCGGATGTTTGGTCTTGGTTGGCGCTGGCACGTTCTTCCGAGCGACGGTTGCGGTGCTTGACCGCGGCGCCGACGAAGCCGCGGAAGAGCGGCTGAGCGGCAATTGGTTTGGATTTGAATTCCGGGTGATACTGTACAGCAAGGAACCAAGGATGTTCAGGGACTTCGATCACCTCGACCAAGGTGCCGTCCGGGCTGGTGCCACTAAATCGAAAGCCGTTCGCTTCGTATTGCTGGCGGTATTGGTTATTGAATTCATAGCGGTGACGATGGCGTTCGCTAACGGAATCGGCACCGTAGCAGTCAGCAGCAAGGGAACCTTCCATTAAAGCCGTGGGCTGAGCGCCAAGGCGCATCGTGCCACCCATGTCGGTAATCGACTTCTGCTCATCAAGCAGGCAGATCACGGGGTGCTCGGTGTCTTTGTCAAACTCAGTGCTGTGAGCACCATTGAGGCCAATGACATGGCGGCCATACTCGACGACGGCACATTGCATTCCGAGACAAATGCCAAAGAAGGGGACACCTCGCTCACGAGCCCAGCGGATCGCTTGCACTTTGCCTTCGATGCCACGCTCGCCAAAACCACCTGGCACAAGCAAGCCATCGTATCCAGCAAGCAGGCGCTCAGGTCCTTCAGCTTCGACATCTTCGCTGCGTATGCGGCCTATTCGGACTTGGGCTTTGTGGGCCATGCCCGCGTGATCGATCGCTTCGTAGATCGATTTGTAAGCGTCGACATGCTCAGCATACTTGCCAACAACGGCGATGCTAATTTCATGGTCTGGATGGCGGAGCCGTTTTAGCAGATCGCGCCAGTCATCGATGTTAGGTTCCGTAGTTTGAAGTCCGAGTCGGTCACAAATCTGAGCATCAAGTTGGTTTTCAAGTAGGCTAAGCGGTACTTCGTAGATCGAGAAATCTTTATCACGCTCTTCAATGACTGCTTCAACCGGAACGTTGCAGAACAGAGCAATCTTTTCGCGATCCTCGCGACTGATTGGTTGCTCGGTTCGGCAGATGAGGATGTTTGGCTGAATACCGATCTGACGAAGCAGACCGACCGAGTGTTGTGTCGGTTTGGTCTTTAGTTCTCGGGCCGCCTTCAGGTAGGGGACAAGCGTGAGGTGGATGAACAAGCAGTTTAGATTGCCAGCTTCATCCTTACCGGCGTCGAAAGCGAATTGACGAATCGCTTCCATGAAGGGTTGGCTCTCGATGTCTCCGACGGTGCCGCCGATCTCGGTGATCACAACGTCAGGCTTCTCGCCGTTTTCGTCCGCCTCGGCGATTTTGGCAATGCAGCTTTTGATTTCGTTGGTGACATGCGGAATGACCTGGACCGTTTTGCCGAGGAACTCACCGCGTCGTTCCTTATCGATCACCGACTGATAAATCTGACCCGTCGTGTAGTTTGAATCACGGGTCAGTGGACCACTTGTGAAACGTTCGTAGTGGCCCAGGTCGAGGTCTGTCTCAGAGCCATCATCTAGTACGTAGACTTCACCATGCTGGTAGGGGCTCATCGTGCCGGGGTCGACATTCAAATAGGGATCGAGCTTTTGCATGCGGACTTTCAAGCCGCGACGCTCGAGCAGCATGCCAATCGAGGCACTGCTAAGACCTTTGCCGAGAGAGCTGACGACTCCCCCTGTTACGAACAAGTGCTTGGTCATCAGAGTTAGCAGAGCTCCATTGTTTTGGCGAGTTGCGATGTTCTGCTACTGGCAAAACTCACAAGTTGGGCGAATTAACAATGGTGTCACATTCTAGCACGTACTTCGCTGATTGCGGACCCCTGATTTGGAAAGTCAGCGGGCAAAGAAATCTCAGGTTGTAGAATGAGCAAAAGGCCCGGCTGCATGCAGCCGGGCCTTCGCTTCCCCCCCTACGTTAACCAGCGGAGCGGACCCCTCCGCCGCTGGTGCCTCGTCTTGGTGTCTTGTTTTGTAGGGAGAACTTCTTGAGGTGAGAGATTAGTGGGTGGATGTCTCGGCAGGTTGGCCCTCAAAGGATGCCGACTGGACCATTCCGAATGGTTGGCTGAGGAAGGCTTCCTTTCGTAAGTACATCTGAAGACGTTCGGTATAGGCTGAAACGTCCGAAGCTGGAGCGATTTCGATTGCCATTTTGATCATGCCAACCGCTTCATCAAATCGTCCAAGCGTAGCCAAGGCAGCTGCGTGAGTATCGAGCGTAATATCATCAGGCGTACCAGCTAGTTCACTAGCACGAATGGCGTTGGCAAGAGCTTCTTCGCCATTGCGGAACGTGTTGCTTGGGCAAGTCGCTTGCATCCACGCGAGATTGCGATAGGCGTTTGCACTCTTTGGCTCAAGCTCAATCGCCTGCTGGTAAGCTTGGCGAGCTTGGCCGTAGCGGCCTAGATCAACGAGTAGGTCTCCGCGTCCTAGGCAGATCGTGGCATCGCTTGGCGTAAGCAGCTGAGCGGCATCGAGGTGACGCAGGGCTTGCTCCAGATAACCGAGCATGTGGCAGACACGGCCTCGGCCCGAGTGAGCCATTGCCAAATCAGGATCGATTTGGATAGCACGTTGATAGTCTTGCAGGGCTTGCTGATAATTTGCTGATTGAACATGCAGGGCAGCGCGGTTGGCATAGGCCTTGGCATATTCTGGGTTTAGAGCAAGTGCTTTGTTGAAGTGCTTGGCAGCCGACTCGTAATCGCCTGACTGAGCTTGCAGGACGCCCAAATTGTGAATGGCTCGCCAGCAATCACTGTTGCAGCGAATTGCGTCATTAAAATCGACGGTTGCTTCGGCGTCGCGTCCTTGGTCAAGTAGATCTTCTCCACGCTTGTTGAGAGCCCATGAAGCGAGTTCGTTGGCATAGTCAACAGCGATTGGTGCATCATCAATCGCAAGCACGTATCGACAGCGTTGCACGATGGCGGTGTATTGTTCGATATTCTCAGCATCTTGTGCCAAGCCATGAGCTTCGCTCAACAGGATGCGGCTTCGCTCGGTTGGCTCTTTGTTAGGATCAACGATTGCACGTGATTCAACAAAAGGATTCTGAGTTGGAGCAACCGAAGGAGCGGTTTGCGTTACGATTGGCTTAGGGATGTAGTCGGAAGAAGGAATCGGCAGCGGTTCGGCAGCCTTCACTTGCTGGACGGTAGATTCAACTCTTTGAGCTTGAATGGTAGGTAGCTGAGCAGGCCGTGCTTCAATGGTCGGTGTTGGAAGTGGTGCATCAACAATCGGAGTAGCGGCAACAGGTGTTTCAGCTATAGGGATTTCCATTGCTGGTGTTTCAGCAGCAAGGTCTTCAACAACGGTGTCATCTAAAACGGTGTCATCATCAGCAATCCCTTCCTGTGCTTTGGCTTTTGTAGGAGTAGCTTTTGCCATGGGCTGGGGAGCTAATGCTGGTTGAACAATTTCACGTTCCAAGATCGCAAGTGGATCGACCTTTTCTGCGGAAAGCTTCGACGCACTTGATTCAGCAACATCGGATTGTGCAATCGTCGTCTCATTGCTCTCAACAAAGGTAGCTTCATCATCCTGAGGTTCTTCCGTTTCCGAAGAGCCTGGCGTCATCTCGTCAGAAGCAAAAATTGCTTCTCCTTCAGGCTGTTCGATCAACTTTTCTTCTTCAACGATCTCCAAAATATTATCAACCAAAACGTTATTAGTTGTTTCTGGAATTGAATCAACAACTTTCTCCGCGTCAGTGCTGTCCGTTGAAAGTAACGCTTCCTCAGCGACAGGTTCTTTGGATCCAAAGCCTTTAACGCCGTGACTGTTGGCGGATAGAAGACGTTTGCTGGAAGATTGATCTGCTTTGGTTACGGTTTGTTTCGATTCAACGAAAACCGGGGCAGGCCCTTGAGCCAGTACCTGGGTCTGCTCAGGACGAGGCAAAGACTTCCTCGATTGTGGTTTGGGTTGCTTCGCTTGTTTCGTAATCAACGGCTTGGTTGGTGCTGGCTTCGAAGGTTCTTCTTCGTCATTCATCCAACCGAGATGATTTAACAATCCCTTCGGCTTGGACTCTCTACGCATGGCGATTCCACCACTTTGGCGGGGAATACTTTGAGAACTCTTAAGGTTTGATTTGTTTTGATTATTGCTTGCTTTTGCTTGCGTAGAAGGTTGAGCAGGTGCTGATTTGGTAAGTCCAAAGCTTGGGCGAGTAAATTTTGAGTTCGAATAAGCAGCGTTTGTTACGGGTGCCTGATTCGATGCGTCGTAGGTGGCAATTGGATCAACTCGATTCCGATAGACCTCTTTATTGCTTGGCGAATGGGCTAGGAAAGGATCCTTTGGTGCCTCATCTTTACTGCCATCTCCGAAGAGCCAGGTTGGCTTCATCTTGCTAAAGAAGGAAGACTTCTTTGCGTTCTTTTGAGCTTCTTGTGGTTTGTTTTTAGCTGTCTGATTGCGTGATTGACTGTAGGTATGGGCCGCGGTGAGCTGGATCTCTTGTCCGGTTGGCACCGCATATCGATTTGGTGCTTGAGGGACGGCAGATCGCTCATCAAGACTGCCAGGCAGGTTGGGTGACTGCAACACAGACTTTGGTAATGACTCAATGTCATCAATATAGACAACTCCCTGAGCAGAGCAGAAAACAGGAGCAGTGCTTAGCAAGGCAACAAGCAAAAGACGCATGACAACACCAGGGAAAAGTTAATATCGAATCTGTGGGGTCCATCCTGCCAAGCTCGTATACACACGGAGTGCATACAGAACGAATTCACTTGGCAATCATTTCATCGGAATCTAAGAGCTTGAACTGATCCCTAAATTCAAAATATTCGACAAAATCGATACACTTTGCCTATTTTGAAACCCAGCGTTTTTTAGAGTGCGAAGCGGGGCGGACTTGGCGAGTGGTTGAGGCTGGTTGACTAACCGCCTCTTGATACTCCGATAGGCGAATTCGATAGGAGTCTCGTGTTTGGCTGTCTTCGGTCAGAAGAATCGCCTTTTGCTGATGCTCAGTCGCTTTGAGATAATCACCAGCAGCTGCATAGACGGCAGCGGTGATCTCTTCGAGTTCCGAATCAATCGATGGCGATAGACTGCGGGCACGAACGATGGATTCAATCGCTTTGTCGTAGTTACGATAGTGCTGATTATCGCAGGTTGCCAATAGCCAAGCTAGCCGACGATATCCACTCGCGGCATGCTTGCCATCTTGGATGGATGCTAGCAAGTCGTCGATCGCTTGTTGGTAAATTCCCTCAGATGCGAACAACGACCCACGTTTCAAGTAGAGGTGACCCTTCGAATCGGAGAGCTTAAGGGCTTTGGTGTACGAGTGATGAGCTTGAGTCGATTTGCCAAGCAAGTGGCTAGCAGTTCCGTGCAACTCGTAAAGCGATGCGAGCATGCGTGGTGAAACGGTTTGCCGAGTCTTGCATAGTTCTAGCGCATAGCTTGCATCGATGTGAGATTTCTCAACCTCACCCATAGACAGCAATAATGAAGCACGATTGAATCGCATCGACATGCTGTCTGGATTTATTGTGAGGGCCTTGTCGAAGTCGATAATTGCTTCATTGATTTGTCCCGACTTGGCAAAGAGAACGCCACGGCATTGCCGAGCAGTAAACGATTGAGAATCATGCACAAGTGCGTTGGTATAGTCCTGCAACGCAGCGATGGATTCACCCTTCGCTTGTTTCATTTGACCGCGCGTAACAAATGCCCAGGCGGCGATTGAATGAATTTTCAGGGCAGCTTCTTGCTCGATAGGACGAACCGAAAGCGCAAGCTTACTATGCTTGATAACACGTGTCAGCTTATGGGTCGTATCTGCTTCGGCTGCAACCATTTCAAGCTGCTTGGCCGTAAGCAATTTAACTTTTGCCTGGGGGATTACATTCTTTGGTTCTTCTGGCTCACTACTCAGGGATTGCTCAATGGGCCGGCTATCTTCTTTGATGAGCTTGCCAAGGTCGAGCTCTTGAGGTTCTTTGGGGACATTTTCTTGTATTGGAAGAGGCGTGGCTTTGCTTGGTGTCTCAGATTGGGATGATTCTCGAAATGCCCAGGAGATTTCGTACTTCGAAGGAGCTTGCGATTCGATCGGGTCGGTAGCTGGCCATGGGAGTGGCGGTTCGGCGACTTCGACATCTTCAAAGCTGGTTTGAACCAAGATCGATTGGGCGGACGGGACTGTTTCAATCGGGACTGCCTCGTTCTTGTCGACAGCTTCTTCGGCGAGAAGGCTTGGTGCGCACAAAGCAGTACCGACCGCGATGATCCATGCGGTTAACTGTTTTCGATTTTTACGACGGTTAATCCGTGACACGGCTTCCTTGCCTTTGTCCGAAAGAGTGTTTGTACGTTAAGCGTGCGGTTCTGTCATGCTACTGGGGTCAAGCGCTTCGTTGAGCTCCGCTTCAGGAAGGATGTTTTGTTCCAGGCATAGCTCGCGAATAGTTTGGCCTGACTTGAAGGCTTCTTTTGCTAGGGCTGCCGACTTTTCATAGCCAACAATCGGGGCAAGCGAGGTAACCATCATCAAAGATTGGTCAATCAATTCCTTGCAGCGTTCTTCATTGACTTGCAGATCAGTGAGCAGCTTATCAACAAAGACGTTTGACATGTTTGCGAGTAGCGAGGTCGATTCGATGAAGGCATCAATCATTACCGGCATCGCCACGTTGAGCTCAAATATTGAACCAACGCCTCCTAACCCTGCCATTGTAACTGTTGCGTCGTTTCCAACAACTCGGCAGGCGACCTGCATGGCGCTTTCGCAAATGACAGGATTCACTTTTCCTGGCATGATGGATGACCCAGGCTGGGTGGCCGGGAGTGATAATTCGAAGAGCGAGCAACGTGGGCCACTGCCAAGGTGGCGGATGTCGTTAGCAATCTTTGTCAATGAGACGGCAATTGTCTTCAATTCACCATGAGCTTCAACGAAGGTATCTTTAGCCGCTTGAGCCTCAGGATGGTTATCTGCTTCTTTGAACTCAATGCCCAGATCTTTGCTTAGCGCTGCACACACTTTGGCTGAAAACTCAGGGTGGGTATTTATACCCGTGCCGACAGCTGTACCGCCAATTGGCATGTTTTCAAGGATACGAGCAAGTGCTCGACCAGCCCGAGTTGCAGCATAGCGTGCTTGAGCAGCATATCCTCCAAAGACTTGGCCAACGCGAATAGGTGTCGCATCCATCAGGTGCGTTCGCCCAATCTTGATGATCTTGTCCCAACTGTCCGCCTTCGTTTGAAGCTCATCAGCAAGTCGTTCCAGTGCCGGAATGAGTTTCGTATTAAGCTGCAAGGCTGCTGCCAAGTGCATAGCGGTGGGGAAAGTGTCGTTTGACGACTGACCCATATTCACATGGTCATTCGGATGCACGGCACCGTCAGCACCTTTTGAGCCAAGTCCAAACCCAAGTCCTTGGTTAGCAAGGTTAGCAATCACCTCGTTGGCATTCATGTTGGTCGACGTACCCGAGCCGGTCTGATAGATGTCGACTGGGAAATGTGCGTCATGCTTCCCGGCTGCAACTTCATCAGCGGCTGATTGAATCGCAACGGACAGCTTGGCATCCAGCTTGCCAAGATCTTCGTTCGCAGCCGCGCATGCTTTCTTTAAATAGCCAAAAGCGTGAATTACCGAAGCAGGGACCGGCTCGTGAGCAATCGGAAAATTGTCAACAGCCCGGGCAGTCGAAGCACCATAGAGGGCATCGGCAGGAACCTGCATTTCACCCATGGTATCTCGTTCAACGCGTGTTTCGCCGGTGGACATATTCGTGGTTGTGCTCATAGTAATTACTTATTTGCTAGTTGGACCAAATCGATAGGTTCTAAACTTTCCTAATTGGCACGCTAGCACAGACGGTCCGGAGAGCGGATGATACAGATCGTTCCGACCTCTTGGTATGCCGATTAAGGCCAAAGTCGTAGAAACCTCAACCAAGAATGCTAGCTGCTGATGTCTACTATCCTCGATAAAATCGTCCATGGGAAGCGCCAAGAAGTTGCAGCTGCGAAAGCCTCTCGATCTGTTAAAGAACTTAGAGCCGCCTTGCCAGATGCTCCCCCGACGCGAGACTTTTTTGGAGCCCTAGCCTCCGACCGCCCAGGACCTGACGGGGATGGTGGCCCAATCAAGCTGATTGCGGAAGTAAAACGAGCCAGTCCCTCGGCTGGCTTGATCCGAGAGGATTTTGACGCCGCAACGATTGCAAAGACCTACGAAGCTGGCGGTGCTAGCTGCCTGAGTGTCCTAACCGATGAGCCACACTTTCAAGGTTCGCTCGAATATCTACAACAAGCCCGCGCTGCTTGTCGTCTTCCTGTCTTACGGAAGGACTTCATCCTGGACGAGCATCAAGTGGTTGAAGCCCGAGTCGCCGGTGCGGACGCCATCTTGTTGATTGCTGAATGCCTCTCGTCAGCAGAGCTCAAACAACTGCACGAGCTGGCGAGCGAGATCGGCCTCACTTGCTTGGTCGAGCTCTACGATCCGATGAATCTTGAATCAGTTCTTGCATCGGGTGCGAAGCTGGTCGGAGTGAACAATCGCAACTTGCATACGATGCAGGTTGATCTTGGCCATTGCTTGGAAGTTCATAATTCGATTCCCGAGGAAATCGTATTTGTTGGTGAAAGTGGAATTAAGACGAACCAAGATGCTGAGCGACTTCGTAGTTCAGGTGTCGATGCCATGCTTGTTGGCGAATCGCTGATGAGGCAAGACGATATTCTGTTGGGTGTGAAATCTTTGCTTGGCAAATAAATGAGCACAATGATGGGACAAATTTCATCGGTCCAAATTGGCAAACCGAAGACTTACGACGGGATTCCCGGAGTACCTGGTGCGGAAAAGCCTTGGACAACTGCGATCTTTAAAGAACCTGTCGAGGGGGCGGTACAAGTCACAAAGCTAGGTATCGAAGGTGACGGGCAAGCCGATCTGAAGAACCATGGCGGGCATGATAAAGCGATCTGCGTCTACACAGCCGAACACTATGAACATTGGCAAAGTGACGTCGGTTTACCGAGCGATTTTCATCGCGGTGCATTTGGTGAAAACTTGACAGTCGGCGGTCTAGATGAACAAACGGTCTGCGTTGGTGACGTTTGGCAAGTAGGAACGGCCCGGTTGCAAGTTTCCCAACCGAGGCAACCTTGTTGGAAGTTGGCAAGACGCTGGGGGGTGAAAGACCTCGCATTGCAAGTGCAGCAGAATGGTTACACCGGCTGGTATTTGCGAGTTCTGCAGGAAGGAGTGCTACAAGAAGGAGATGTGATTCAGCTTATTGAACGTCCCCTACCCGAGTGGTTGCTCGAAAAGGCTAACAACATCATGCATCATCAGAAACAAGATCGCACAGCAGCGATCGAATTAGCCTCGGTCGATTTGCTTTCAGAAAGTTGGCAAGATCAGCTTAACAGTCGTATTGCGAAACTAGACGACGTTTAACCTTTCACAGCAGCAAGCAAGAAGTTTGGCTTCAATGCTTCAAACGACAACCGATCGAGTTGGTCAGCACCACGCGCGATATTGACCATCCAAACCCGTAGGTTAATTTCTTCAGGCGAAAGGCCTGCGGCTTTGCCGGCACCCATAATCGTTTCACGTGCATCGGCAATGTGGTCGATACTAATCAGGTTCACAACGAGGCGACCATTTGGGCGAAGCCGGGCGTATGCAAGCTCCGCAAGCCTTGTTACTTCGCGCCCTGCACCTGCCACAAAGACAACGTCTGGGTCTGGGAGTTGTTGCCACGCTTCGGGGGCTTTGCCTAGGACGGGAATGACATTCGTTGCGCCGAAGCGTTCGGCATTCCCTTCAATGAGCCCATGGTCTTCTGGATCCATTTCGATGGCATAGACAGCGCCGTCGCTTGCAAGCATCGCTGCTTCAACACTGACCGATCCACAGCCAGCGCCAACATCCCAAATGACGCTACTTGGTGCAATGTCCATTTGGGCCAGCGCCAAAGAGCGAACTTCAGCAGGCGTAAGCAAACCACGCTTTGGTTTTGCTTGCAGGAAAGCTTCGTCAGGATTTCCAAATAGACGACGGCCAACAAGTTCGCGAGGTCGGTCAGGTGCGTCTTCTTGGCGGACCAAGACCATTACATTGAGTGAATCGAAACTACCTTCGGCAATTTGTTTCAGGCTGCCACGGGTAACTTTCTCGTCTCGCGAACCAAGGTTCTCGCAAACGTAAGCGTTGAAGTAATCAATCTGCTTGTCAATCAACGCTTGGGCGACTTGAGAAGGGCCGACTGAGTCTGTGGTAAATAGGCCGACTCTTTCGGCGGACCGAATTTTGTCGACAACTGCTGGGAGTGGATGATTTGCGAGGTTAGTCAGATAAGCCTCATCCCAACTCTCCATAACACGAGCAAATGCCAATTGCATACTGCTTACGTGAGGATAGACTTCGAAGTGGTCTTTCCCAAATTTGTCGGTGAGGTAGCGTGCCAAGCCGTAGAACATCGGATCGCCAAAGACGACCATCACGGCGGTTTTGTCGGAGACTGATTGGATTTTTTCCGCAAGCTGTTCAAGATCACCACTCACGGCAACACGATTCCCCTTGGCTTCGTCACCAAGAAGGGAAAGCGTACGCTCGTCGCCCAAGAGGACTTCGGCAGAAAGGACAAGGTCACGGACGGAGGACGATGCTGCCCCAAGACCATCATCACCAATACCAACAATTGCAAGCTTCGACATTCGAACGCGCCTGACAAAGAATTTCGTAAACCCAAGGAGGCCGAAATGGCATCCATTCATAAACAGGTTACCCACCCCAGGCAATCGTAACCAGATGGGGTGGGTAGGTAATTGGATAGATAGCCGACTGAGCTAACAACTACTCCGTGGCGATGTAGCAACGCATCGAGTGATGGTCCATACGGATCAATTCACCTTGATGCAGCATGGGACCAACCGATTCCGTGAAGACATCTTCAGGAGATTCAGCTGCCGTATCAACCGCCAAACGCCAGTTGAGGCCGCGAGCTGGACGCGGTAGTCGGAAATCCTGAGGATCGCCCCCCGAGTGCATTAATATCAGCACGTGTCGTGCCGCTGGGTCGTCTAAGCCGGAGGTTCCCAACAGGCAGACCAAGCTGTGGAACGTTTGGTTCCAGTCAACCGTCTCGCCGTCGGTGCCATACCAGCTAACGTCAGGTAAATCGCCCGCCGCGTGAGGAGCGCCGGTTAGGAAGTCATCTCGACGCAACACAGGTTGATGCAGCCTTAGAGCAATCATCGATTGCGTGAAGCGAAGCATCTCAGCATTGCGTTCAACAAGCTTCCAGTCAAACCAACTTGTAGCATTGTCTTGGCAATAGGCGTTGTTGTTACCACGCTGGGTGCGAAGGACTTCATCGCCTGAAACCATCATCGGAACGCCTTGGCTGAGCATCAGCGTTGCGATGAAGTTCTTGGCTTGCCGGCGACGAAGATTCCGAATCGGTAAACGACGCGTCGGCCCTTCAACACCATAGTTGGCACTATAGTTATTGTTGTCGCCATCGCGGTTATCTTCGCCATTGGCAAGATTATGTTTCCGCTCGTAGCTAACCAGGTCGTTGAGCGTATAACCGTCGTGGGATGTCACGAAGTTAATACTATGGTACGGATTGCGGCCGCTTGATTGATAAAGGTCACTCGAACCGGCAAGACGCGTTGCCATGGGACCTGTCATGCCCATGTCGCCACGCCAGTAGCGTCGGACATTGTCACGGTAGGCACCGTTCCACTCGGCCCAACGGCCATTGGCAAACGAACCGACCTGATAGGCTCCGGCAGCGTCCCAAGCTTCAGCAATGATTTTCGTATCGGCAAGCATTGGGTCTTCGGCAATGTATTCAACTAACGGTGGGTTGGGTACGAGTTCACCGTTGCGGTTACGGCTGAGAATGCTCGCAAGGTCAAAGCGGAAGCCATCAATATGATAGTTATAAACCCAGTGACGCAAGCAATGGAAAATCATCTCACGCACAATCGGGTGATTGCTATTCACCGTATTGCCGCAACCAGAGTAATTGCGGTAGGTACCGTCCTGATTGAGCATGTAATAGACGTTGTTCTCAAGCCCTTTGAATGAGAAGGTCGGTCCATACTCGTTCCCTTCGGAAGTGTGGTTAAACACGACGTCGAGGATGACTTCAATGCCCGCGGCGTGAAGCTCTCGGACCATCGTCTTAAAGGCGTTGACTTGGGAGCCAGGTTCCGCGTCGCCTGATTCAAATCCAGGGCCGTAACCGCGGTGCGGTGCGAAGAAGGCCATTGAATCGTAGCCCCAGTAGTTGGCTCGCTTCGTCTTCGAACCATCCGATTCGTTGGTTGGAAACTCGTGAACCGGCATCAACTCAACCGCGGTAACGCCGAGCGACTTCAGGTAGGGGATCTTCTCGATCACACCAAGATACGAGCCTGGCTCGTCGACATCGGCGCTTGGGCTTCGACTAAATCCACGAACGTGCATTTCGTAGATGACTGATTCAGAAAGTGGTCGACGAAGGTGTCGATCGCCACCCCAATCAAAATGATCATCAACGACAACACACTTAGGCGGACGAACAATCCCATCATCACCACGCTGAAATTCTCCAGCTAACGCCTTAGCGTAGGGATCGATCAAACGTGCATGAGGATCGAACCGATGCCCTTCGACTGGTTCGTAAGGGCCGTCGGCTTGGAAGTGATAAAGAGCCCCTGGCTTAAGATCCGGAACAAAGACGCTCCAGATGTCGCCCCAGCGATCGGTGTCCGGGTTGAGTTCAATCAGCCGACTTGGATTGCGGTCATTGACATCTTTGTAGAGCAAAACGCGCATTGCCGTTGCGCTCTTACTGTAGACGGCGAATTGAACTCCCCCTTCGTGAACAATCGCTCCGTAGGGAAGCGGATAGCTAAACTGAAGGGTCGGATGCGACTTCGTTGGTGGTGCCATTACTAAGCCAGCTGGGAGGTCGGTAATTAAATTTTCTGCGGTCGTGTTCTGTAGGTTTAAGATCATACCGGTCGATTGGGGTCGTTCGAAAGCTAGTAAATATCATCCCTGCTAGATTGCTACACCTTTCTCCGTGGCCGAAACCTATGGCGTAGCAGTAAATTTCGGCCCAAATAGCTGCAACCTGCAGGGGAGTTTTTTTCCTCGCTAAGGCTTCGCGGGTCGTTAGCTCCTCGCTTGCCGGTTCGACCGGTATTTTGTGCAGGATCAGGTCCTGGGTGAGTTGACAATTGTTCACACAACGGGCTACCATTTGAGCATTGGACAAAGCTCATGGATAAGCGTAAGGTCAATGGCATCAGTTACTTATAAAGACGCAGGCGTCGATCTCGACATCTATCAAGAATCGATGGCAAAGCTGCCTCGATTGATGCGCCGAACTCACACGCCTCGGGTTCTCCCCCTGGAGGGTGGATTTGCTGGGCTCTTCCAGCTTGATTTTGCCGGCAAACTGTTTGCTCGTCAGTACAAGAATCCGGTGCTGGTTTCTTGCACCGACGGCGTCGGGACGAAGCTGAAAGTGGCCCAAATGGCCAATCGGCACGACACGGTTGGGATCGATTTGGTCGCTATGTGTGCCAACGATGCGCTTTGCTGCGGCGCTGAGCCACTCTTCTTTCTCGACTACATCGCGATGGGAAAGGATGATCCTGAGCGCTTGGAGCAAGTTGTACAAGGAATCAGCGATGGCTGCTTGCAAGCTGACTCGGCCTTGATCGGTGGCGAAACCGCCATCATGCCCGACCTGTATGGCGAAGAAGATTATGACTTGGCAGGATTCTCGGTTGGGGTAGTCGAGCGTGACCGGCTGATCGATGGCTCACGGATAGCGGAAGGCGACGTTGTAATAGGCGTCGCTTCAAGCGGCTTGCATTCAAATGGATACAGCTTAGCCCGGAAGATCGTCTTTGACGTGGCTGGTCTTTCGATGAGCGATACGGTTGAAGAGTGCAACGGTGCAACGGTCGAATCACTTTTGCTTGAACCAACTCGAATTTATGTCAAACCGATACGCCGTGTGCTTGGTCACTATCGAAAGAAGCAAGTAGTGCATGGAATCGCCCACATAACCGGTGGCGGTTTGCAAGAGAACCTTGAGCGTATTCTTCCCGAAGGTCGATCACTGACAGTGCACGAATCGAGCTGGGATGCCCCAGCGGTCTTCTCTTGGCTTCAAAATCTGGGCAACGTCGCGGACGAAGAGATGGCAAGGGTCTTTAATATGGGTCTTGGCTTAGCACTCGTTGTTAGTGAGCACTTTGCCGATAGCATTCAAAAGCAACTTGACGATGAAGGACTGCCGAACTTTGTTGTTGGAAAGATCAATTGATCTCTAGCCAAACGACGGCGCAAGCTGACCGTTCGATTGTGTTGTGCCGATCTCGATGGTCGGCTCTTCAAACTCTTGCTCAACGGTTTCAGTAGGAATATTCGCACCCGCTGCTTCAAGGGCCTCGACAAGTTGTGATTCGGTAATCAAATCACGAAGTACGATCGGGTCATTAGGGCGGTTCGCAGGGTAGATAGCCAACAGCGGAATACTATTACTACCAAGCTCATTGAGCTTGTCCTCGATTGCTTGGCTGCCATCGGTCCAGTCTGCCAGCATGGGGACAACGCCGTTTGCTTCCACGAGTTTCTTAATACGCTCCGTGTTAATGGCTGTCTTGAGGTTGGTCTTGCAAGTTAAGCACCATTCGGCTGAGAAGTCGACAAGTGTAATGTTGCCTGACTGAACAGAATTCGTAAGAGCAGCTTGGCTGTAATCTTTCCAGTCGAGCTCGAATTTACTGGGGGCGTAGAGAGCAAACGCAAGGTACCCAACCGCACAAGCCGTAGCAATTCCGCCGAGCCATGAGGTAACCCGTTGACCAGCAGTTGCTGTGAGCGGGGTTCTGCCAATCCACCAACAAGCCAAGCCAACAGCAGTCAATGTATAAAGCAGTGGCAGGTAGCTCTCTTTATCAACGGACCCAATCAGAAAGACGGTGGCTCCAAGCAAAGTGAAGCCCATCAACTCTTTAAAGGTTTCCATCCAAAGTCCAGGCTTCGGTAGCCATTTCACCAAAGAGGGGAAGATACCGATCAGCAGGTAAGGCATTGCCATGCCAAGCCCAGCAGTGAAGAAGAAGAGAAAGACCATCGCCGGCGGAAGCGTTAAGGTGTATCCAAAGGCCGTTCCTAAAAAGGGACCACTACAAGGAGTTGCCAAGATGGTGGTAAAAATCCCTTTGAAGAAAGCGCCTGAGAAACCTTCTTTATCTTGAAGATCATTGGCCTTGCCTGTTCCGGCAAATCCAGGGATTGGAATCTCCCAGACGCCAAGGAAGCTGAGAGCCATGGCAAAAACAAGAATCACCATTGATACTTGAAACGTGCTGTTAGTGAATTGCTCACCCCAGCCAAAGTCAGCAAAGACTGCCAAAGAAGCCAAGACGAGAAATACAGATATCAGCCCAATCGAGTAGGCAAGGTTTAGCCCAAAGACTTTGAGACGACTCTCGCCACCTTGTTCGGCAAAGGAAAGTACCTTCAAGCCAATCACTGGCAAGACGCATGGCATGAGGTTTAAGATCAAACCACCCAAGAACGCAAAGCTAAGGTTCTTTAGCAAAATGGCTGTATCAATCGGAGCTACAGCAGGTTGGTCTCCACCATCGAATTCAATCGGTGCCAGCGCGGCACCACTGTCCAATGAGGCTTCGATTGGGATCGTCATCGGAAGGCAACTGTCGGCGTCGCAGACTTGAAGTTTGACATTGCCTGTCACTTTCGCTGCGTTAGGATCGCCACTGATTGCCAAGGGGATGTACCAAGTGACAACGCCCGAATGTTCGTGAACATCGAGCTCCCAGATCTCGGCATCATAATGAACCGAGGGGGCTGGATCAGCCGTTGGGTTTCCAGTGACGCTATAATCGCCGGAGGGGTTAACCGTGATGACGGTCGCCCCTGGGCCACCCTTCGGTTGAGTGGTGGCATAGATGTGGTAGCTGTCCGCGATGGTGGCTTGAATCCGCAGAAGTGCTGGCTGTGATTCGGTAGCGGCCGTGAATGATGAGATGACCGTAACCGGTTCACTCTCTTTTTTAGCTAAAGGATTGAGGTTGCCGAAGTTCAGCTGACCAAAGCCACCGTTGTTGCCACTCCCAGGGTTGGCACTGCCGGGCGCCGATCCACCAGGAGGGGTAAAGTTAATTTGCGCCGTAGCAATTCCAATTGGTAAAAGAAAAGCCAAAAAGGCGATCACTTTAGCAAGGTTTGCTAGGCGAAAGCTGACGCGTGGAAAAGGGTTACCGCTTCGGTCGAACATTTATGAAGACGCCTGTATCAAAAATATCTGCTTAGTTGTGTTAGTTTCGGGGTACCGAATTGCCCACCCACTCATGTTGGACGGACTAATCGATACATGAATACACGTTATGTAGCAGCATCGTGTTCACCGATAGACACCCGGTAGAGTGGGCTGGCTTACCGTGCTGGCGAGAACCCATAGTACGAAATAACGCTGTTATTGAGAATGCGAACTCCCAAGGCGGAGTGCTAGCGTCTGGATCCTATCCTTAGCGGCTTCGAGGGTAACGTTTCCTGTTTCTTGCCATTTAAACCAGTTAGCAAGTCCGAGCAGGGCGCCTGACCAATCGAGCAACTGAATCAACCGCTGGTCAAAATCCGCATCAGCTTGCTCAAGGTAGTAAGAAACGAGCGTTTGCCACTTCATCTTATTACCGAGTGCCAATTCACCTGCTAGCCGAGCGACATCCACGGCAGTCGTGTCGATTGCCATCGCGCTGAAGTCGATCATGCCAGACATTCTGTCATCAGCAATCAGAAAGTGCTCAGGCCTTGCATCAACCTGAATTGGCTGAAGCCTCATCGTTTGGCTAGCCCAGGGGATAAGGCCATCAAGCAATTGGTCCCGCAGCTTTGTAGCGTCTAAGTTGAGGACGGATAATTTTGCTAGATCAAGAGATTCGAGAAGTTGTATTCGTTTTAGGATGGCATTGGATTTTCCTCGGCTTGAATCAGAATGACTCGACAAAGAGGTATGAAATCCAAGTTGGGTATTCATTGCCTCACGCATTCGATCAGTTGGTGAATTTGGGCCAAGGGGGCTACCTGTATGCCAGGTAAGCATTTCAACAATCGAAGCCTCATTCACGGTATCTGGAACGAACTCAACAGAGATTTGTTTCGGTACCAGTTTGAATCCACTTTCATAACAATGTTGTAGGGCTTCTCCAATCCAACGAAGCTTATTGATTGGTAGGACGTTTTGATCGTGAATCTTGATAACGTGATTAAGTTCACTAGCATGGTCTAGATTAAAAACGACCAGCCAAATGAGCGATTTGGTGTGTCCGCCTCTTAGTTGGCGAAACACGATTCGAGATGGTTCATGTTCTTCATTCACCTTGTACCTCCGGTGCAGACGCTTCTTGATGCGTTCCACGATCAACGGCGGAGGGTCTGAAGAGCTTCTCATAATTTGGAAAGTATCGATTCTAGGGGGCTCGACACGAACTTAACGATTATGCACTCTAAGTAAATCAGGCGGATTTGCTAAGGGAGGCTATATTTTGTAGTCGCCTAGATAGACAACTTCGCCGCTGTCTAGAGAACGGAACTTACTCACTCTCGGATTCTCTTAATTAGGGAATTCGCTCATAAGAATGCACGCAAGGGTAGCAGGCCTTAAAATGATGAGCTTCTCGATTCGCTTTTGCAGTTTACTAACGATTTTCGCCTGTCTGCTTATTCAGACCGAATTCGCTTTTTCGGAAGAGATAAGCGAGGCACTTGCGAAGGAAGAAGTAGAGAGCTCAGAAGATGCCAACACCAAAAAGAGCGTCTCAGAAATCGCAGCGGGTGATTCGTCTGGCGGAGAGAACGACAAACCAGCAAAGGAAGAGCCTCCTAAGTATCCACCTGTTGCTAAAGTGCTGAAAGATACCAAGTCCATTGATGGATTAATTAAGCTTCACTACTCCGATCAAAAATTGTTCGCGGAGCTAAAGCCAGGTGACTTTGATAAAGACCACATTGTCTTGATCACCATCGCACGAGGAATTGGACAAAACCCAATCCTGGGTGGTTTTAGTTGGGGCTTTGGCGACGATTGGGTTTGGCAGTTCCGTCGAGTGGGCGAGAACATTCAGATCGTGCGCCGTAATGTTCGTTTCCGTGCGAAAGAAGGAACGCCAACTGCCGAGGCCGTGAAGCTTGCTTACACCGATAGTGTGATGTACAGCTTGCCCATCGTGACAAAGAACGGCCCCAATACTGTCATCAACCTAACTCCGGTCTTCTTGAGTGACTTGCCTCAACTGAGTCAATCGCTTCCCGGTTACGCCATCTCTAAACAAAGAAGCACCTTCCTAGAGCCAAAGGGGTACGACAAGAACGTTGAGATTCAAGTTGCTGCGACCTATGCGTCAAGCGGAACACGCCGAATTGAGTCGGTTGCTGACGCCCGTGCTGCGACGGTCAACGTCCACTACTCAATTAGTCGCTTGCCTAAGACTGACTATAGACCACGTGAAGCTGACGATCGTGTTGGATACTTCCTGACAGCTATCAAAGACTTCTCAAAGAAGACGGATGATGGTGACAGATTTGTCCGCTATATCAACCGCTGGAATCTTCAGAAGGTCGATCCTCAAGCCGACGTATCGACCCCTAAGGAACCAATCAAGTTCTGGCTAGAAAAGACGATTCCATTTAAATACCGCAAACCGATTCGCGACGGCATCGAAGAGTGGAACAAAGCTTTTGAGAAAGCTGGCTATTACGATGCGATTGATGTTGAACAGCAACCGAACGACGCAACTTGGGATCCAGGCGACATTAACTACAACACGTTCCGTTGGATTACGTCGAATGCTGGTTTCGCCATGGGGCCCTCTCGGACCAACCCTTTGACGGGGCAAATCCTGGATGCTGATATTATCTTCGATTCAGACTTCTTAACTTCTTGGAAACGTGAGTATGAAACCTTCACGCCAAGAGGGATTGAAATCATGACCGGCGGTGCTATCGATTTGGAGAGTTACCGTAAAGAACAAGCCAACCATGCGGCTCATCGTTGCCAAGGGCACAGCGGGCGGTGCAGTTGCAGCCTGCTCTCTGGTGCTTCGCAACAAATTGCCTTTGGTCATGCTATGGCAACCGTGCGAAAGCAAAGCCCTGAAAAACTAGACAAGCTAGTTATGCAAGCCCTCAAGGAAGTGACGATGCACGAAGTCGGGCATACGCTCGGCTTACGACATAACTTCAAGGCAAGCACCTTGCATTCGGTTGAAGATATTCAAGATGCTGACTTGGTCGCCAAAGAAGGGATCACCGCTTCGGTAATGGATTACACGCCAGTTGTCATCATGCCTGAAGGGATGAAGCAGACTGATTATTTTTCTAGAACAATTGGACCCTACGACTACTGGGCGATTGAATACGGATACAAACAACTAAAAGATGAGAAAGAAGAGCTTGCCAAGATCGCTTCACGTAGTGGCGAACGGGGCCTTGCATTCAGCACGGATGAAGATACTCGGGGCATCGATCCTGACCCACATAGCAAGCGATTCGACTTATCGAGTGACTTGGTCGAATACGCCGAACTGCAAGCCAAGCTGATCGGTGAAGTGATGCCAAATCTTATCGATGAATTCGTCGAAGACGGAGATGGCTACCAAAAACCACGCCAAGCATTTGGACTTTTGCTTGGACGCTACGGTGCAGCGATGTTTAATGCCTCTCGTTATGTCGGTGGTGTTTACGTCAATCGTTCGCACAAAGGTGACCCGAATGGACCTGAACCATTTGTCATTGTCGATGTCAAAAAACAGCGTGAAGCATTGATGCTCATTGAAAAGCATGTCTTCTGTCCTGAACCATTTAGCATTCCCGGGGAAGTCTACAACAAGTTAGCTTCAAGCAAATGGAACCATTGGGGAGTCAGCATGGCTCCACGACCAGACTATCCTGTTCACAGTGTAATTCTTAATTGGCAAAAACGTGTCATGGATCAATTGTTGAGCAATTTAACATTGAGCCGTATCCAAGACTCAGAATACAAAATCCCAGCCGAAGAAGATGCCTTTACTAACGCCGAGTTGTTTGAGCGTATGACCGATATCATCTTTGATGAAGTCATCAACTTCCAGGAAGGTGAATACACCAATCGTAAGCCTGCGATTAACAGCCTTCGTCGTAACCTGCAACGTAGCTATCTCGAAAAGCTGGCTAGCATTGCCATGGATCGCACCAGTGCCCCGGCTGACTGTCAGACGCTTGCGTATGCTGAGTTGAAGGATCTGAAGGAAGAGATCGATAAACTGCTCAAAGGGAAGCCGGAGCTTGATCGCTATACCGAAGCGCATCTCGATGAGATTAGTGACCGACTTGGCAAGTTGCTCGAAACCGACCAGCTTGTAAGCGGATCAGGCGGATTCTCCTTATTCCTGTAAGCCTATGACGTTTCTTCGTTCCGGTGAATAGCCAGGCCGTCGGTCGGCTGCTATACTCCGGCCCGAGGATTCATCATGAAGCTAATCATCGCAGTCATCCAACCCACGAAATTCGAGTCGGCTCGTCAGGCATTACACAAAATTGGTGTAAGCCGAATGACGGTTGCCGACGCGATGGGGTTTGCACGCCAACGGGGTCACATCGAAACTTTTCGTGGCCACGAATACCAAACGCAATTACTACGAAAGCTAGAATTGCATATTGCTGTGAACGATGACTTTGTTGAGCCCGTGGTGGAATGCCTAAAAGAGCATGCCCGAACAAGCAAGGAAGGGCACATCGGCGATGGAAAGATCTTCGTTATGCCGCTCAACGAGGCAACGCAAATCAGCGACGGTCTCGTCGGCCCTGGATCACTTTAGACGAGAACTCTATGTCGCTATTGCTTCTTTCAACTGACTTGATGGCCACTTCGAAAGTCTCTGCCGCTGCAAAGCTCGCAGGTGTTGTGATGACTTCAATCTCGCCAGCCAAGGCAATGGCTGATAGTGACCTCTCATCGCCTGACTTGATTGCCATTGATCTGACGGCTCCGATCTCAGACATATCCGGGTTGGTTGAAGCTTTGCGTGAAAAAACCCCATCAGCAAAGATCATCGCTTTCGGTCCCCATGTTCATGAAGCCAAGCTGGAAGCAGCAACCCAAGCAGGTTGCGATCAGGTGATGCCTCGTGGTGCCTTCCACAAACAAATCGACGCGATACTCACTTCGCTCGCTGGTAACTAAACAGCCATGTCATCCATTGGCTGGTCATCAACTCTTTTTCTGAGTAGTAAATAGATGGCAGCTGATGCAGTAAAAAAGTAGGCAAAATAGAAGCCTTCCAGGAAATTTCCCAGCACTCTTTTGCCCCACGTGATGTCAGCCGTTTGATCGAATGGTTCCATTGTAAAGAATAGCCCTGTCTGCAAGGCTTCAAGAATCCAGTGACACACGACCCCAATAGCACCTGCTATGAGGATTAGATACACAAGGTGGAAAACACGCTGATAGAGATAAGCAAACGTCCGACTCGTAGCATCAAAGGTATCCGACTTATCAATCACAGCAGCACACAACATGAGTGGCCAGCCAACAACTAAACCGACGGTAATTAAGAGTAATGGCAAACCAAACAAGATCGTTAGCAGAGGCCAAGCCGTTTGGTATACCGGCTGTAGGAACTCAAAGGAACCAAGCCAGCTTATGAGCCAAAGGATACCTGTAAGTAAGACTACGCCACCAAGTGTTAATGAGAGTCCACCAAGCGTTGTAAGGAATCGAGAGGGAATCAGATTCAAAGACCGCCCCATGCTAGTTTCGGACAGGCCACAGAGTGATCTCGCCGCATGATCAATGATTGCACTACCCAGCATGAGCCAGACAGATAACCAAAGCAGCGAGGCTACCCAGGCGAAGGGACCTTGATAAATCAGTTCCCCAAGAGCAAGTGATTCGAATCCACCGTCTGTTTGCCAGGCCGAGGCCAGGTCCGTTTGGATTAACTCACAGAAGGTCGTTGGCCAACCGCCCAGCAGTAGCGAACCTACGATACCAATCAACAAAGGTTTGCCAAATACGATACCAGGAACCCGGAACAACAGAGTCCAAGGTGCAACCGATAGCCAATCAACATGGCCTATGTTGGTAGATTGCAAAGAAGTCGGTTGCGTGCGAGGTTCAGACATGGGCACCATTTTGTTCTGGCGCCCGTTTGTCAGTCAAGCGAGTAGTTGCCAAGAAGACGTGGCTTAGAAGGATTCAATCGGCTCGTCGTCGTCTGGATCTGGGATATGCGGCAGCGAGTACTCCTCGTCGAGCCAGCGACCCAAGTCAATCATCTTGCATCGTTCGCTACAGAACGGCAGGGCATTTGACTTCTTGGGGTCGAATTCTTTTCCACAAGTTGGGCAACGCATAGATTCTTCCGCGATTAACTGGTTTTCTTCGCCTTGGAATCACCCTTAGAGCTTGATGAAGACTTATCTGACGATTTCTTGTCGCTCTTCTTGCTCGTATCGGTAGCTTTCTTAGCCTTCTCTGCACCTTTCTTATACGAATCGCTACGGTAGTCCGTTTCGTAAAATCCAGATCCTTTGAAGACAACCGCAGCACCGGTTCCAAACAGACGGCGGAGCTTTAGCTTACCACATGCCGGGCACTTCTTTTTGACTGCCTCGGACATTTGCTGGAAGAGCTCAAACTTGTGATCGCAAGCGTCGCATTCGTAATCGTAGGTTGGCATAGATGGATTACCTTGAAATCTCTTGGATTGGATTACTCAGCAGGACCGGAGGAAACAATCACTTGTGCTGGGCGGACGACACGGTCATGTAGGCGGTAGCCGGTTTGTGTAACCATCATGATCTTACCCGATTCATGATCGGGTGAAGGTTGTTGCAAGATCGCTTCATGCAATTCTGGATCGAAGTCGGCGTCAGTCGTTTCGATCAGTTTACATTCGTGCTGCTCGAGCAGCGTGATCAATTGTTGACGCACCAGTCGGAAACCTTCGGTCAATCCGCCGTTTGAGTCTTCCTCTTTTCCTGCGGCTTCCAAAGCACGGTCAATGTTGTCAATCGCTGGCAGCAAGTCGCGGATGAACGAAAGGGCTCCATACTTCCGCTCGTCGGCAACTTCACGGCTTTTTCGCGATAAGATATTTTGCAGTTCAGCTTGCAGACGAAGATTGCGGTCCTTTTCTTCAGCTAGCTGTTCTTCTGCCGAAGGTTCTTCAGGGGTGTCACCTTCGGTGGTCTCTTCCGACTCCTCAAAGTCCGCAGGGTCGAGAGTCTCAACCTCTGGAGCTTCTTGGGTAGTGGCTTCGGCTTGTTCTTCTTTGTTTTCTTCTGTGCTCATCGCTTCGAATGCTTGAAACGGGTCTTATGAAATTAATTGGCTGCTGGGGTATCGGTTTCTGCGGTGAAGTACTCTTTAACCTTGCTGAAGAAGCTTTTCCGCTCGGGAGCGACATTGGCGTTTTCAAGCTCGGCAAGCTCTCGCAGTGCTTTCTCTTCTTCAGCTGAAAGCTTCTTAGGAACTTCGATGGTCACTTGAACCAACAAGTCGCCAAGTCCATGGCGGCGAGGATCGGGCATGCCTTGGCCCCCGATACGGAAGACATCGCCCGACTGAGTTCCAGGTGGAAGCTTCACTTCGCCACGGCCGTTGAGGGTTGGAACTTCCAGGTCGCATCCAAGTGCTGCTTGGGTGTACGTGATTGGTACTCGGCAAACTAGATGCTGGCCTTCACGTTCAAATAGTGGGTGATCGAGAACGGAGATAAAACAGTAGCAATCGCCCGGCGGACCTCCGCTGGTACTCGGTTCGCCTTCACCACTAATACGAACTCGGGTGCCGTCATCGACGCCAGCAGGGATGCGGACTTCGGTGCTAACGGTCTTCAACTTTTGTCCCGTGCCGCGGCAACTTCGGCATGGTTTTTTGATTATTGTTCCTGATCCCTGACAAGCGGGGCAGGTGGTCTGCATGCGAACGATACCGGCTGACTGAATCACACGGCCATGACCACCGCAGTAGCCACACGTCTCGCGGGTACTCCCTTCGGCTGCGCCTGAGCCGTCACAATCTTCACAGGTTTCGTGACGTTTGTATTCGACTGTTTTGGTGGTTCCTTCAGCTGCTTCGTGCAGTGTGAGCGTAACATCACAGCGTACGTCCCGACCTGCTCTTGCTCTCCCACGGCCACCACCGCCGAAGAGATCGCCGAACATGTCACCAAACGCCGAGAAGATATCTTCCACGTCAGAAAAACCAGCTCCGCCACCACCGCCGGCGTTGCCATTCACTCCAGCGTGTCCGAATCGGTCGTAACGGGATCGCTTTTCTTTATCGTTGAGAACTTCAAATGCTTCGGCAGCTTCTTTGAATCGTGCGATCGCCTCTTCGTCACCCGGGTTTTTATCGGGGTGATACTGGATAGCAAGCTTGCGATATGCGGTGGAAATCTCACCATCGCTTGCTTCGCGCGAGACGCTCAGGATTTCGTAATAGCAGCGTTGGGTAGACATTCGGAAGCCCGTTGGCCAGGTCGATTGCTAAATCGCAAACTTGTATCACAAACCGGGCCATCCACCACTCAGTTGATGGATGGCCCAGCCATATAACTTAAAGGTAAATCTCAGTTAGCGGATGCTGCCCAAGACGGCCTTCTTATCATCGTCTTTATCGTCGAAGTTCGTTACCAATGCTTCGGTCGTAAGCAATAAGCCCGCGATGCTGGCGGCATTGGTCAGCGAGGTTTTGACGACCTTGGCAGGATCAATCACACCAGCTTTGAACATGTCGGTGTATTCGCCAGCGTTGGCGTCGTACCCGGTGTTCTTACCTTTGCGTGAAACTTCATCCGCAATAACGCTACCTGAAAGGCCACCGTTCGAAGCAATTTGCTTGATTGGGGCATCAAGAATGCCAAGTACAATATCGACGCCAATCTTTTCGTCACCCTTTGCTGAGCTACGAGCAGCTTCAACCGCTTCACGAGTGCGAAGTAGAGCAACACCACCACCAGGAAGAATGCCTTCCTCAACCGCAGCGCGGGTAGCGTGAAGAGCATCTTCAACGCGAGCCTTCTTTTGCTTCATGTCCGCTTCGCTGCTCGCTCCAACCGAGACGACAGCAACGCCGCCGGTTAGCTTAGCTAGACGTTCTTGAAGCTTCTCGCGATCGTAATCGCTTGTCGCTTGCTCAATTGCACGGCGGATCTGATCGATTCGCTTTTGAACGTCAGCAGCTTTACCAGCACCCTGGACAATCGTGGTGTTGTCCTTCGAAGAGCTGATCTTCTTAGCACGGCCAAGGTGCTCAAGTGTGACAGCTTCAAGCTTCAGACCAAGATCTTCGCTGATCAGCGTACCACCGGTTAGCGTAGCGATGTCGCCCAGCATTTGCTTACGACGATCACCAAAGCCAGGGGCCTTAACGGCACAGACGTTAAGCACACCGCGAAGCTTGTTTACAACCAAAGCTGCGAGTGCTTCGCCTTCAACATCTTCAGCGATGATGACAAGCGGCTTGCCCTTTTGGCTAACGGCTTCAAGAACTGGAAGTAGCTCGCGAAGGTTCGAAATCTTCTTTTCGAAGATCAAGAGGTAAGCATCTTCAAGGGTCGCTTCCATCGTTCCTTGATCGGAGATGAAGTAAGGTGACAAGTAACCCTTGTCAAACTGCATCCCTTCAACAAAGTCGAGCGTTGTTTCGGTCGACTTGCCTTCTTCGACAGTGATGACGCCATCTTTGCCAACCTTATCCATGGCATCAGCCAGTAGATCGCCGATGACACGGTCGTTGTTAGCGCTGATCGCACCGACCTGAGCAATTTGCTCTTTGCTGTTAACTTTCTTAGAGTTGTTATCGAGCTCTTCGCAAGCGGCAGCGGCAGCTTTCTCGATGCCACGACGAACAGCCGTTGGGTTGCTACCAGCTACGATGTTGCGAGCACCTTCTTTGAGGATGGCACGAGCAAGAACCGTCGCGGTGGTGGTTCCGTCGCCAGCGAATTTGCTGGTCTTGTCAGCCACTTCGTGAACGAGCTTAGCGCCCATGTTCTCGAAGGGATCTTCTAGTTCAATCTCTTTCGAGACGGTGACGCCGTCCTTCGTGACCGTTGGGCCGCCGAATGACTTGTTGATAATGACGTTGCGACCCGTTGGGCCCATCGTGACAGCCACTGCGTCAGCAAGCTTTTCGACGCCGGCAATCATCTTGGCTCGAGCGGCATCGTCGAACATGAGTTGTTTAGCCACAGCTATGACTCCGTTTGAATGCGGATGAATGTTTCAGTAAGGGAAAGAAGCGACTAGCTGGCAACCTTTGCCAAGATGTCCGACTCACGAAGGATTTTGTACTCTTGTCCGTCGACTTCAACTTCCGAGCCGCCGTACTTGCCGTAGATGACTTCATCGCCAATAGCGATTGAAAGTTCGCCACGGTTGCCGCTATCAAGCAACTTGCCTTCGCCAACGGCGACAACGGTGCCACGTTGTGGCTTTTCGCGAGCAGCATCCGGAAGGACGATACCACCGGAAGTGACTTCTTCTGCTTCAAGAGGGCAAACAACAACACGGTCGTCCAACGGACGCAAGTTAATCTTCTTAGCCATGATAAAACCTTTATGTGTGTATGAATAAGCTTCGCGTAGAAGCTGTCTTGTTGTGTTTAAGCTGAGTGCGAATCGCTGAGAGCTGAATACTCTACGATTACATCATTCCGGGCATTCCCATGCCGCCCATGCCACCCATTCCGCCCATGCCAGGCATACCGCCGCCCATGCCACCCATTCCGCCCATGCCACCCATTGGGTCGCCATGGTCATGGCCAGCACCTGCGTCGTCGTCGTCGCTTGGAGCGTCGGTGATTAGCGAGTCAGTCGTAAGAAGCAAAGCGGCAACACTAGCTGCGTTTTGCAACGAAGTGCGAACCACCTTAGCTGGGTCAATGACGCCGGCTGCAACTAGGTCGACATAGTCGTCTTTGTCAGCGTTGTAACCTTCGGTCTTACCCTTGAGTTGGCGAACGCGGTGAACAACTACAGCACCGTCAACACCGGCATTTTCAGCAATGCAGGTTAGTGGGTAGCTAAGCACGTTTTTGATGATCGTTGCTCCAAGGGCTTCGTCACCTTCAAGGTCAAGTTTGTCGAGTGCTTTTTCTGAACGGATCAGAGCAACCCCGCCACCGGGGACGATTCCTTCTTCAAGAGCAGCGTGCGTTGCAGCACGAGCATCATCGAAGAGGTCTTTGCGTTCTTTCATTTCCGATTCGGTTGAAGCACCGACTTTAATTTGAGCAACCCCGCCAGCGATCTTCGCCAAGCGTTCTTGCAGCTTCTCGCGGTCGTAGTCTGAATCGGTTGATTCGATCTCAGCGCGAATTTGATCAGCACGAGCTTGAATCGCATCTTTCTTACCGCCGCCACCAACGATCGTGGTGTTGCCGCTGCTGATGATTACCTTCTTAGCCTTGCCAAGGTCGCTGACTTGAACGCCATCAAGTTTGATGCCAAGGTCTTTGAAGATTGCTGAACCGCCGGTAAGCGTTGCAATATCGCCAAGCATCGCCTTACGACGATCACCGTAGCCAGGTGCTTTAACTGCACAGACGTTTACAATGCCACGCATCTTGTTGACAACAAGCGTTGCCAAAGCTTCGCCTTCAATGTCTTCAGCGATGATCAAAAGTGGCTTGCCAGCTTGGCTGATTGCTTCAAGCAATGGGACCATTGCCTTGGCGCTGGAGATCTTGTCTTCGAAGACTAGGATCTGGCAGTTTTCAAGAACCGCTTCCATGTCGTCTTCGTCGGTGACGAAGTGTGGTGAAAGGTAACCACGATCGAATTGCATCCCTTCGACAACTTCAACGGTTGTTTCGTTGCCGCGACCTTCGTCGACTGTGATAACGCCATCTTTGCCAACCTTCGCAAAGGCGTCGGCTAGAACTGAGCCGATCGAAGGATCGTTGTTGCCAGCGATCGTTGCGATGTGCTGTAAGCTCTTCTTGTTTTTAACTTCGATAGGATCAGCAGCTTTAAGAATCGCTTCGCCGACTGCTTCAACTGCTTTGTGGATGCCGCGGCTAAGGGCCATCGCATCAGCGCCCGAGGCAAGCATCTTTAACCCTTCGCGGAAGATACCTTCAGCAAGAACCGTTGCGGTGGTCGTTCCGTCACCAGCAACGTCGTTTGTTTTGCTGGCCGCTTCTTTAACGAGTTGGGCACCAAGGTTTTCGTAAGCGTCATCGAGTTCGATATCCTCGGCAACGGTTACGCCGTCTTTGGTCACCTTCGGCGAGCCCCAGCCTTTGTCGAGGACCGCGTTGCGGCCACGAGGACCAAGGGTGCTTTTAACAGCTCGAGCGAGCTTTTCGACGCCAGCCGCCAACGGCTTACGAGCGTCATCTTCAAATACCATCTGCTTTGCCACGGTCGGTTATCCTCCGGCTGATAGGCAGTTACGAATGTGAGGGATATGTTTCCAAGCCCGAGCAAATCAGCCCAATGAGGGCTGGCAGCAGGGGCGTTTTGGTTATCACACGGGTGGGCAGACTGCACTTATTGGCAGGCGCACACCTAGACGGACCTATTAAAGCAAGTGCTGTGCCAGTAGTAGAGGTAGTGCTAAACCGCGGAGTTTAGCTAGGTTTAGGATTTAAGGCTAAGACGACGAGGGTAGTGGGCTGTCACTTTGGCAGGGGTGCAATTTGCATTTCAGAGGACATCGAACTAGATTTTGGCAATTCAATATCGCTTTAGCGACCTGACCTATCTCTTTGGTTATCGAACCAAATTTAGAATGCAGAAATGCCATGTTGTTTGGGAAGAAAGTCCCGAATCAAATGATTCAGTATCCATTTGGATTCTATCTGAATACCAAGACAGCGAGCTTGTCCGGAAATACCTGATCAGCACGGGCGGATAATCGGAGCGTACGATACTACTAAGCCAGGGGTCGAGAGGCAGATCTTTCACTGTGAATATAAAAGCAATAACGAGTGGATTCGTCTAAACCATTCAAGCGGATTTTCATTGGTTGGCTAGAGCATCGTTGATTCTTAATTTGTGAGAACAAAAAAAAGCCACCGCGATTGAGCAAAATCACGGTGGCTTTAGTGTTGTAGAGAAAGGACCCAAAGCACCTAAGTGGGTGGAGGTGTTTCGCCTTTCTAAATCTTGGTCCCTTATTTCTTGCCGAAGCGAGGAGCGATAACACAAACTCCAGCCATGGCGAGTACGAGCAATGAAGATGCCGGTTCTGGAACGAGGACCGCATTACCCGAAACGGTTAATGCACCGGAAGCGGAAGCGGTACTTGTTTCTTGTCCACCTTGCTGCACGGCAGGTAGTGAAGCGACGTAGGACAGGGTAACGTTCTCTTCAAACTCCATATCCTCTGGTAAGTTTTGCGAATCAACGGTCCCTTCTGCTGTAAAGAAGAAAACGTTGTTGGTCAGAATGATATCCACTTTTTCGATCATCACCTTCAGGAAGTGACCAGTCGAAGTGAACCATTCAAATCCAAAACCTGCTTGAGAGATGCTTTGTACACCCGCAGCGCCAAGTGGTAAGACACCTGGGAGATCACTAAGCAGGACGTCAGCACGCATATCGATTGACGATTCAGTCAAGACTGGCTGGATGACGCCATCTACTTCAATAAGAGTGGAACTCAATTTGTCAGCTTCGGTTACATCTTGGTTGCCGCCAGCTTGGGCCATGGCATCATAGATGATTGCTTCGCCACCTTGGTAAATGATGTCGACATCACTAAGGATCATATTAATGATCGAGGCGTGGCTGGTGCTTGCCAGAGCAGACACAAAAAACAGGACGGCAAACTTCGCGTAATTAGATAGCATCTTCTTCCTCCGTGGTGAGATCAGGCCGTGACGGCCATGGTTGGGTACTATTTTGTGGTGTAGCGTATGATCCGACCTTGTCTGTCGAATCAGGGGCTACTAGCGTAGGCGAGACTTAGATCCTCTTTGGTGAATGCCTCCGAATGCGTTTCTATCATTCGAGCTTCGCTTTGACTTTGCTCTTCGGCGGGACCGTTGTTTCGACTGACGGATCGTGTCACCCGAACGGCGGAGAGGAGCAAAGTTTGTCTCTTCATCGTGGTCGATATCAATTTTTTTCATCATTACGCTATCAGTTACGAAAGGCATACTTGCCTTTCTGTAGTTTCTAACGAACGCTTCCTGCGCCAATAAATTCCTGATGCCTCAGTTCCACTGTTCCAGGAATCTGTTGGATCTTTTCGAATCCCAAAAGGATTCATTCCTAATGCGTTTTAAGCTGATGATCTTTGAGTGATGCTTGCTAGCAAGTTGCATGTCGCAAGTTCATTTTCTCTGCCACTTTAATGGCTTCTGAATAGAGATTTTGAATATCTCCAGCAAGATCAACTTCCGGCAAGTAAAGCCAAGCTGCTAGCTTACGTGCCCAAAGTTCGGAGGTAACGCAGCCTTCCGATTCGCAAACCATCAGTAATGATTGGGTACCTGCGACATACTTGCTGCCAAACTTTCGGAAGGTTTCCTTTTGTTTGTCAGGCATGTCACCTAGATCAATCACTGCTAGCTGAGTAAGCCAGCGTTCGTGGTGGCGGATGGCTTCCCCCACCGAGCTAGCTTCAACAGTTCGCCAGCCTGCATTGCTTGCAGATTGGCTAAGAGCTTTCAATCGCGACTTGTCAAAAGAGAGCAGCAAGCAAGTCCAGGGGAGCGCTTCGGTGCTCTTTTGATTTACACGGGCAGGCAGTACCGCTGAGGAAGTCCTCGGGGTAGGTGTTCCTAGACCGGTATAATCGCGTGCGTGAAATGTATCCATCGCACCGTCCTTTGTCGGGAGGTAGTTAATGTGATCTCACACACAGATCGCATATAGCGCAGCGTATTTAGGTAGATACAAGGTGTGTGAGCCTAATCGTTTGGAATCACCAAGCGATCTTGCGGCGACGGCGACGGTGCATGCCGTTAACAGATTTTGGAGCCTTAGCACGACGTCGGCTAGCAGCATTGCGTGAAGCGGCGCCGTTGGCGGCGGCACGTACACGACGTGGAGCGCTGTCTTGTTCGTAGCTGTCTTGTTCGTAGCTGTAGTTGTTTTCGTTACTCATCCTTTTTCTCCGATTCAAAATGAAAAGAGTCCAAACAGACTTCACCGACTAATGATTCCTAACTCACTGCTAGCGATGCTTGGCGGTGAGCATGTCAGTCGATGGCAACTACTAAAGCGATCCATGTGCCAATTGATTCAGAAAGCTAAGAGAAGGAAGAGATACCCCTATGGATTAAGGGGTAAAAAAATATCTTCCTTCCGATCATCAGCATTTTGTGCTAGCGGTAAATTTCACAAGAACGGTGACCCGCTTTTGCTTGAGATTGATTACACCACTTGAATAGAAAGAGACTACGTGTGATTCACAGGATACGTGAACCTTCACACATATAGTGAGGCGTTGTAATCGCTTGTAATATTGGCATTACCCAAATATTGGGTTGCCTTTTGCTAGAGGTATTAAAAAAGCACCCTGGCTTTACCTAGGGTGCTATGAAGTGGTGTCAGTGTTGGATGCTTGCAACGATATTGACGTTGGGCCGAGTTGTTTGCTTGTCCTTCGCCGCTAGCTAGTCTTCGTGTTCTTCAGACTGGGCTATCAATCGAGTCATGGTATTTGGGTGAACGCCAAGGAGTTTAGCGGCACGGCCCTTGTGGCCACCGGTAGTGCGTAGTGCTTGTCGAAGAGCCATGCTTCGCAACCGATTCAGGTCAGTGCAGGGCAGGTTCGCATCGCATGTGCTGTTGGTCTTGGCGACTGGTAGTTCTGGCTTTGTATCCAGCACGTAGCCTTGTTCAATGATATGTGAAAGCTGGCGGATGTTTCCTGGCCAAGCATATTCACAAAAATCGTGAAGCTCATTTGCGCTGGGTTTCCAGCGATTTCGGCTATATTTCGCGGAAAAACGTTCGGAAAAGAACTCGATAAACGCAGGTATATCTTCGCGACGATCCCTGAGAGAGGGAACCTTCAGTTCCACCATGTTCAGACGATAGTAAAGATCCTCCCGGAAGCGTCCCTCAGTAACTTCGACTTCGAGATCACGGTTCGTTGCTGCAACGACTTGTACGTTGATAGGGATTGGGTGAGAAGATCCTACCGGAGTGACTTCATTTTGTTGTAAAACGCGAAGTAGCTTCGGTTGTAATTCGAGAGGCATTTCACCAACTTCGTCGAGAAATACCACTCCACCTTCAGCAGCACGGAACACACCCAAACTACTTCCAGCAGCGCCGGTGAATGCCCCTTTTTCATGACCAAAGAGTTGGCTCTCCGCCAAGGTTGCGGTTAAAGCTGCGCAGTTGACTGGGACGAAGGGTGCATCGTGGCGAGGGCTGAGGTCGTGGAGTGTTTTAGCCCAAACTTCTTTACCGGTACCTGTTTCCCCGGTTACTAGAACGGTGCATTGCACCTCAGCAGCCTTTTCGGCATGCTTCGCAATTTTGCGAATGTTTTGGCACTGTCCGAGCATCCATGCATCGGCATCGGTCGCTGACCGCGACGTCAGTAGCTCGATGTTGTTACTTCCTGGTGTCATTAGTTCCGTTTGCCCTCACAGAGAGCGTCGCAAGGCTTTCCCAATCTTTTGGAAAGCTACATAAACACTTACCTTCCACCCCAATCACGGTGCCTCTAACCAACAGATGCATTGGGCAGTAAAAGAATGAATGTTTTTTAAGTGTTACTCACGAGCGTCCTGTGAATGGGTTTCCCGTTAAGGAGACCTCTCGATGATGTCAATCATGTCGCTTTTTCAATGCGTTTTGGCAACGCGATATGCCATGCTTGTTGCCAGACGAAGATCTTCTTCGCACCTTAAAGTCTAACCAGCTAAGAAGAAAACAGCAACAAATTATGTCAGGAAAGATTCTCAACTTATGAGAAAAAAATGGATTAAAAAGCCCTGGAATATTAGGGTTTTTGTCGCTTTTGCGGTGCGGTTTCACGCTATGACGATTGTATTAGCAGCATCAAAGAGGCATTAATTACGCCGCTGCTTCTAAGCTTTGAATCTTGTCCTTTAAGGCGATTACTTTGATATCAAGCTCTTTTGCGCGGTCTGAGAAGTGTGCTTGCTCAAGAACAATCGTTCTATCGGCCTCAACGATCAGTGTGCGGCCACCCGCATTTCGGATGCTCTCTAGGGTTTTTGTCCCAACCGTAGGGACATCGAATCTCATATCTTGTGAGGGCTTGGCCACCTTTACGACGGTGAATCCCCCGCTGCGGCAAAGTTCGCCTGCCCGTTGGATACATAGATCGGTCCCTTCAATTGCCTCAACGGCAATGATCGCCCGATCTTTGACACAGACGCTCTGCCCTACATCAAGTCGACCCATTTCGCGAGCTAACTCCCAGCCAAACCAGGCGTCTGCTTCTTCGGCCGCATTGAGAGGACTGCCACTTACGATTCCTTCTTTTACCAAGAGATTCGTTTGGTAGTTGGTGGGAGGAACAATGGTGATGCCATGCTGAGCGAAAGCATCGATATACCTACCCATAATGGTGTCATCTTTTTGGTCAGCTTGGGTGCCAAGAAAGATCCAAGCGAAATGTTTGATGAACTCGCGATCTGGGAAATAACGAAACCAAGCCCATGGGCGATAGAGTTCTACCTTGTGAAACTTGCCGGCCATTACTGCCGTTTGGATGTTGTTCCGTTTGAAGTATCGAATGGCTTGTCCAAGCTTCGCTGCACCGATCCATTGGAAGTGATCAACCGAATCCCGCAAGCTTTCCTCCGCGTGACGTCGGACAGCAAGGCAGTGAACTTCATGCCCTTGCTCACGCATGCTGCGTGCGATGATTGCTGGGTACTCGCCCCAAGCGGCAATCAATCCAAGGTTCTCTTTAGGAGATGATTCTGTGCTAGACATTCGAATAGGTGATTAAGCGGCGCGGTCGGTTGTTTGATCCAAGGTCGAAGCTTCTTGGAGCTGCTGCATCAAGGCATCAAGTTCTTTTCGCATCTGTTTGAACTCTTTGCGAAGCTGTGGCAATTTTGATACGGCTGCAAATTGCAACTTTTGATCCCGCATCGGAATCGCTGGCGATCCCAACATGACGGCCCCTTCAGGGACATGGTTGGTCACGCCTGCTTGTCCTGAGATGATCGCACCAGCACCGATATTTACGTGATCGCGTACGCCCACCTGACCCGCCATCACGACGTAGTCACCAGTCGTACTACTGCCTGCTATTCCAACATGAGAGCAAAGTAAGTTGTGCTTTCCAATTTGGCAGTTGTGAGCAATCTGAACAAAGTTATCAACCTTCGTCCCTTCACCAACACGAGTCGGGCCATACCCGCCACGATCCACGCAGCTGTTGGCACCTATTTCTACCCGATCTTCCAGTTCAACGGTTCCAATCTGGGCAGCCAATTCGTGGCGACCTTCGACTTGACGATAGCCAAAGCCATCAGCACCTAGAACAGCACCTGAGTGAAGCCTGCACTCCCTGCCAACAAGGGTTCCCCAAGCAATTGTCACGTTAGGAGCAATCCATGTGTCTGCGCCAATGCGACATCGTTCTTCGACTACGCTGTTGGCTCCAATCGTCACACCAGATTCGATGATCGTTTCTGCTCCAATAAAAACTCCTGCCCCAATTGACGCAAGTGTTGAGATCTTTGCCGTTGGGTCAATGACCGCCGTTGGGTGAATCCCCGCAGGTTTAGGAGCAGGTGGGTTACGAAAACTTCGGACGATGGTCTCAAATGCATCGTGTGGTTTATCGGAAAGGATCGAGGGGATACCAACATCAGGGGCACCTTCAGGAAGAATCACCGCAGTTGCGGGACAGTCTTCCAATCGATTGATTCGATCGAGAGAATCGA
This sequence comes from Botrimarina sp., assembly GCA_965263145.1. Lineage (GTDB taxonomy): Bacteria > Planctomycetota > Planctomycetia > Pirellulales > Lacipirellulaceae > CAYGQU01. The sequence continues at coordinate 1,741,747 of OZ253585.1, read as the reverse complement.
TCAGTGTGATGCTGCCAAGTGTGGCGTCGCCGATTGGCCAGGCATTATTGATGGATGTTTCTGCATCACCACGCAGAGTTCCACCAACCATCTCGCAAAGTTGCAGAAGTGTCGTTGATTCGCTGCGATCCGTCTCGGGGCATTCTGACATCAAATTAACCTCCCTGGCCGGCTGATGGTGAAGAACCTCCCTGCTCTTCAAAGTCGCCAATGAGACCGGCTCGACGGGAATCTAATCAGACGTTCAAACCGTGGCAAGATCAACCTTCTCAACTCAGTTCGTTCGTGCTATCAACCCATTGCAATGCTTCTTCGAGATGCCGTTGCAATCGTTCGAACTCAGCTCGATTACCGCCGTGATCAGGATGAACCCCTTTTACCTTTTGGCGGTATGCTGCTAGCACCTGTTCTCGCGTGCAAGGCGGAACAAGATCGAATGCTGCCAAACAGGCGGGGCGGTCGGAGATCCATTCCTCACGATAAATCCAATTCGGTTTCTTGCGTGTCATTGACTGAATAACGGCGATAGCCCGTCGCAAGGAACGTAAGTAAGCTCGATAGTCGGCCACCATGAAGAACCAACCAAGCAATGGCAATCCAATTGCCATAAAGAGGAAGAAGGTCATGCCGAGCGTGTCGACAAGATCGTACAAGGTGAATTCTCATCAGTCAGTTAGGCGAATGAATCGTTGCTAGCAAGCGATTATAAACATTCGAGTGGAATTAGCCATTCTGTTACTGCTACCTGCTAAGCGGCACCAAGGCTTACATCCATCCCTTCGCCAAAGTAGTGTTTTCGCGCTTCGGCGTTGTTAAGCACTTCCTTAGGCCGCCCGTGGCAGAGCACCCGACCCGTTTTGACCACGTAACTTCTGTCGGTGATTTCAAGTGTTTCACGCACTTGGTGGTCTGTAATGAGGATCGAGATGCCACTATTACGAAGATCGCGTACGATCTCTTGAATGCTATCGATCGTGACCGGATCGATCCCTGTGAACGGCTCGTCGAGAAGGATAATCTTCGGATTAGAGACCAGACATCGTGCGATTTCGAGTCGTCGACGTTCGCCACCTGAAAGCGACATTGCTCGGCTGCGGCGCAGTTTTGTGATTCCAAACTGCTCCATCAGTTCTTCGCAGCGATGGCGGCGAGTGCGCCGATCCATGCCGAGCATCTCCATGACGCCCAGCAAGTTTTGTTGAACAGTTAGTTTGCGGAAGACGCTTGATTCTTGTGCCAGGTAACCCATGCCGCCATCTCGTGCCCGGAGATACATGGGCCAATTCGTGACATCTTTGCCGCCAAGTCGAACGGTTCCCGCATCAGGATCAACCATACCGCAAGTCATGCGGAAGGAAGTCGTCTTGCCGGCACCGTTGGGGCCAAGAAGACCAACGATCTCGCCGGACTCGACTTCAAATTCAACTCCATCGACAACACGACGGTTACCGTAGGATTTAACGAGACCTTTGGCTTCGAGCAGTGGCACAGCGCGCCCTCCCTGACGCAATGATTGGATACCGTAGCCCACTGCGATCAGCGGGCAAAGTTCCCTAGAGATACCATGAACGGTCCCATATGACAGCCTCAATCGAAAGTGCTAGCATGCCAGAGAGGATGCCAAGTTGCTAGCGGATGAATCGCATGTCAGCAAAGTTTGGCCATAGTGGCACCAACTTTTTCGTCCCAGGCATTGAATGCCAGGCATGTGGCCAGTAGACAAAAAGTGCTTTGCCAACGAGTAGATGTCGTTCAAGGTAAGGCCCACCTGGTATTCCTGGCATATTGCCGTTTCCACCAGCCCAAAGTCGAGCGTCTAAGCTAGCGGCGCTGTTGTCACCTAAAACAAAGAACTGTCCATCTCCGATTTCAAAATCGACATGCTGTCTGCTTGCATAAAGGTCCCAGTCTTCAGGAGTCTCTGCCAAAGTATACAGTACATTATAGGAATAGTGCTTATGACGCTTATTGACTTCTTTCAAGTCGATATCCGAAATGAAGCTGGACTGATCTCTTGCGAACAAGCGTTTTTCTGCGAGGTAATAAATATCCCTATAGACTTGCAGACGGCTGATTTTGACTTCGGCATTTTCAATACCAACACCAACCGGAGCGAGATCTCCAGCGTCTGATTCGCTGGTCTGGGGTATGAGTTCCTTACGTGCCTCTAGGGAGCTAGCAGGCGTGTAGTAACCGTCGATTTTTACAAGACTGTCATCGATCCAAAGTAACAATTGGTCGTCAACATTCGCAAAGCGAACATCGTAGTTGCCTGGACCTCGCAGTGGTGTTTTTCCATTTGCGATTACGATGGTCTCGTCAGATTCAAATGATCTGGTCGTGAAGTTTGCTTCTCCCGAAACGATGTCGATTGAGACACCATAGTGAGTTCCCGCTTCAACCAGATCGAAATGTATTGAACCTGAATCGCTTTTAACTTCGATATGAGTATCAAAACTAAGGTCTCCAACCCAATGCAGCCCTAATGGGGTAAGATCTCTCTCTCGATGCGAAATATCAGTGCGAGGTGCACTGGTTACACGTCCTTGTTGAGCAGCTCTACCTGCTACTATACCTGCGTTGTAGGCAACAAAGTCCCCAATGAGTTTGGGTTTAGCGAAGGACGCCAACTTTTCTTTTAACTCTTCATTCGGCGACGGTTCGGCTAAGATTCGCTCCCAAATGACTTCTGTTGGAATTGTGTGCTGATAACGCAACCAAGCTGTTTCTTCATTGCTATTGCCTACGTATGTTTGCTTGACGTTTAGTTCTGTTTCTTGAACGCTAACATCCCAAGCGTCGGAATCGCTCTGCCAACGAAGTGGCCAGCCATACTCGTATAACTTTTTTGAATCGTAATCGGTGTCGTGAACAAACTGACGGAGCGCAAGCACTTTGTCTGCTGGTTTACTTTCGATTGTGAATTCTTTTCCAGAATCTGCCTCGCCTGGGTGTGTGTAGATGTCTCCATGTAAGATTCGTAAAGTCTCGTTTGGTAAACCGACAAGACGTTTGATGTAATTCGCCATCGCCCCGCCTGGGTATTTAAAGACGATCACATCCCAACGCTCAGGATCTCGGAACGAATAGGCATACTTGTTGACAACAATGCGATCACCGCCGTAGTTTTTCGCGTTCTCTACTTCTGGTGTTCCTTGGGGGAACAGCTTTTTGAGCTCTGAGTCATTTCTCAATGGCATCAAATATCCGGTTTGAGGGGATAAGCCTGCTAAGTTTTTACTTGCCAAAATCTCTTTGCGGATTTCTTCTCGTATTTCTCGCTCAGAGACTCGTCGTCCTTGACGTTTGGCTCTCTGAATTAGAGCTTCTCTAGTCGATTTAGCGATCTGCTTCTCTGTTTCTGCTGTCTCATGGCTTGCGTTTACGCGAAAGCGGAGACCAGACTGAGCGCATTCAATATCGTTGTGCCGTCCCATGAGGGTTGGTGCCATCGAACCAGTTGGAATGACAAACTGCTCGGCTTGAAATGTCCGGATTAGGAAAGCCAACACAAAAGCGACGACCAAAGCATCAATGGTCTCACGCCCAAACCGTAAACTTCGGTTGCGGACAGGCGACTGATTGCCACTTCCTAACTCGGCTGTTGTCCGAACATGAGAAGTTTTGGGCGAAGGTTTTTTATTTTTTTTGGCCATGCCGAATAAGTGTGTTAGTTGAATTGACGATCCATGCCAACGAAATGTCGCCCTAGTAGGCTCGCCGATGATGTCCAAAAGTACAAGGTCGGTGAGCAGTAACGAGGCGGATTCTTACTTCTTTTGGGAGGCCACTACCCCCAAGCAGGCTGAACTGGGCAGCGATGCCGAGGCATCCCAGTTCCGGCTATCGACCGAAACTGCCGGGTTATCACCCAAGACGTAGTAGCCGCCAACTTCCACTTTTGTAGGTACCGTGGGCCGTGTTGCGTCGTCCAACGGCCCTGTGTAATAGACGTCACGCCAAAGTGAAAGTTCCCTCAGGCAGGCAGATGTGCCATTCGAGAAGATACCTGGTAAGTTTCCCAGGGATTTAGCGTGATAGACTGGTTTGAGAGGTTGGTGGAAGACAACTTCTCCGTTGATGGCAATCAAAGCAGAGTGGTCAAAAGAACTTAGCGTTAGCTGAACCTCCTCCCCATCCAAAGACCTATTGAAGAGGCAATCTCCACCGTGGGTATAAGCCGAAATAGCTCCCTTAGAAAGCTTTGCCTGAAAGTGTGGCATTTCGAAGATCAGCACTCCCTCGGTGATTCTTTTTAGCTTAATGCTGAGCATCAAGTCGTGGACATAATTCAATCGGCGGCTGATCTTTGAATTACATGTGAGGTCATCTGTCACAGGTTCCGCAAGTCGCAGCGATTGATTATCTGTGGAGTTGCAACTCCAAACGCCTGATTTGTATTTCCAACCGGGGTCGGCTACCCATTTCGATTGCTCTTCCGATTTAGCAACCTGAATTCGCATTCTAGATTGATCTACGAGATCTTTGTGAAGCCGATGACCGTTGATCCAAACATCTCCCTTATCCAACTGCACGACTTCACCCGGCAGGCCCACGATCCTTTTGATCCAAAGTTGACCACTGCTGTGAGGGTCACGAAAGAGAATCGGATCCCAGCGCCGCGGAGCTTGAAGTCGGCTAGCGGTGATCGCTTCTTCGGCGTAGTGGGGTGCCATGGAATTCCCATGGACAACCAGTGGCACGATCCAACCGAGCGAAACGAAGCTACGCACTCCCAGAATGAGCAGTAACATGAGGACTGTCATTACGAGAGTGCGTCGTATCACTTTATGCTTCATCAAAGCCTTTAGGATTAGCTTGGTGCCATTTCCAAGCCGAGGCGACAATGTCCTTGATGTTAGTCATCTTGGCTCGCCATCCTAGTATACGCTCTGCACCTGCTGGATCGGCAACTAATTCTGCCGGGTCACCTTCACGTCGATCCCCTTCGACGACGGCAATTTCATTGCCTGTCACTTCTTGGCAAGCGGCAATCACTTCACGAACGCTCGCCCCATTGCCAGTACCAAGGTTGCAGCGGATCGCAATTGGCTCAGAAGCTTCTTCGAGTTTCTCAATCGCAGCGATGTGGGCCGTCGCGAGATCATCCACGTGGATATAGTCACGGATGCAGGTACCATCGGGAGTATCGTAATCGGTACCGAAGATTGAAATGTGTTCACGCTGACCAAGAGCGACTTGAAGTACCAAAGGAATCAAGTGCGTCTCTGGGTCGTGGTCTTCACCGATGCTTCCGTCTGCAGCTGCGCCCGAGGCATTAAAGTACCGCAGCGCGGCATAGCTTAAGCCGTAAGCGTGCTTGTAATCTTCCATCGCCTGTTCGATGACAAGCTTAGTGAAACCATAAGGGCTGATAGGTGATTGAGGATGGTCTTCAGGAATTGGTACGGTCTTAGGTGGACCATAAGTAGCGCAAGTGCTGGAAAAGACAAGCTTCTTCACTCCGACGTTTCGCATTGCATCAAGTAGCGATAACGTGCCGACGACATTGTTTTGGTAATACTTGGCAGGGTCCGTTACTGACTCGCCAACAAAGGCGTAAGCAGCGAAGTGCATCACTGCTTCGATGTTGTTTTCGGTCAAGAGCTTTTCGACCATAGGGCGATCACTAAGATCACCAACGACTAAACGATCAACGTCGACTGCGCCGCGGTGACCATAAACCATGTTATCAAGCACAAGGACATCATGACCTGCTGCAACGAGTTGGCGTACTGCATGTGAACCAACATATCCAGCACCGCCGGTAACCAAAACTTTCATAGGACTCTCAGCATTATCATTCGGGTGAAGGCATCTTGAAGAAGGGCTTTCGCGTAATGGAATCCCCTACTGAGGAACATAATACCAGCCTGGACATCAGGGGGGAGAGTCCCCGCGACGCTCAAGAGGCCTATGTTCTGCAAATCTTAGCAATTCGGTTTAATAGCGACGTTGGTTCGACCAACGGTAGACCTCGCGGTTATACCCAGCATGCCAACGGACTTGCGGATAGAAGTGCTCAGCCCCAAACCATCCCCAGCGGAAGGTGCCGTTCGTTTGACCTTGTCCGTAATGACCCGCGTAGGGGGCAATTTCTGGATGATTGGGATACTTGGCGCCATGTAGCGGTGAAAGTTGACCGTTCTGGATCGTCGGATCAATTTTTTTTGTCCGGGCCCAACTATCTTTGTAAGTGCCAGGCTCGTGAGCGTCCGCTTCTACAGATGGTTGATACCAAACCTCCTGGGGGCTTGGCGTAGCTGGTTCAAGCGACTCGGGATGTGCCTCGATCCATTCTTCCGCATTGACTGCGGTGCCAAGGATGGCAATTAGCATGGCAAGAAGAACAGATTTCATGGCAAACCAGGTATTCGAGGAGTTGCTGGGCCGATTGCGAACGCAGTGTGCGCCCAAAACTGCACAGCCCAACGATTGGCAGTCTTTAACGGTTATGTCGTCTAGTCAAAGCGAGTGACTTCTGCCTTAATGAAGCAAACGGACGCAAACCAACCGATGAAATCCAATTGCCGCTAGCACTGCTTGCCATGAATTACTTCTCTCACGCTTGGCACTCACTTCATCAACCTAACGTGAGCGTCTATCGCATTGCAGGAATGGCCGTGCCTGATTGGTTGTCAGTTGCAGCGAGAAAGACCAAGTGTCGAACTCGCCATGTCGAGCCATTCCTCGACCGTGAGGATTCGCCACTCGCCGACCTTGCCTACGGCATCAAACAACATCACACCGACGATTTGTGGTTTCATGAGTCCGAAGCATTCAGCCGACTTTCGCTTGAGTTTTCCAAACAAATCAAAGAAGAGTTTGGCGAATCGACAAGCATGCGCCCCTGGTTTCTAGGGCATATTCTTGTTGAACTGCTGCTGGATGATGAACTGATTCAACGTGAGCCAGAACAGTTGGTTCGCTATTACGATTGCATTGCTGAGACGGATGCTGAATGGATTGCTGAGCAGGTTGCCATGATGTGCGGCCGCGATGTCGGCAAGCTTGCCGAGTTCATTGGTAAGTTCTTGGAGCTTCGCTTCCTGGAAGATTATCATGATGATCAGACGTTAACGATGCGGTTGAATCAAGTGATGAATCGTGTCGGACTCGAACAGTTGCCCGAGTCATTTCCCAAGCTACTTCCTTGGGCAAGAGAAGAAATCGCCAAATCGGTTATCGAGCTTGTGACACCTCCCGCAGGCTAACTTTGCTAGCACCGCGAGCGGCTGAACGCTGAATCTTAGCCAGATCGAGAACTGTTGCGCAAAGCCTTGCGTAACCTAGCCGACAGCTTTTCTTTTGTCCTTGATTCTCGACTGTAGGGGAGACCGATCGCGATGAATCGAATTCAATCTTATGCATCACTATTGATCCTTTTCGTATCCCCCAACTGTTTTGCAGGGGAAATCGATGAATTCTGTGAGATATTTGACCTAAACTCGGACAAGCCGGAGGTTGGGTTTGATGTTCCTTCGGCAATTGTTGCAACGGATGTCACACCCGAAGCATATCTATTAAAGCAACCTGACCGCCGTTTGGTTGAAATTGAAATTCCGGTCTCGCTGCTTCTCTATCGTGGTCAGGCGAGTCGAATCGAAGATGTCGTTATCGAAATCGAGACGAGCGAAAGTGACTTGCAGGTTCATGATTATTCACCAAGAACCTTGCTGACAACCAACATCACAAAGCCAATCGAACAGCGGCAGAGCTCGGCCAGCGACAAGACTCTCGGAGGATCGCTTGGAGGAAAGCTGGGGACTGACATCGCGATCTCGCCAACGATTAATGGCGGAATGTCGAAGTCAAATACCATGACGGAAACAATCACCATCGAACCGCCCAAGCGGGCGACCATTGTTAGCGGAACGCTCAACAACCGGCGCGGCGCATTCTTCAAACTGCGACCATCCAGTCAAACTACGCTTGAAGGTGAACGCTCCTTCAAAGTGACTTTTTCGACACCGCATGCTTGGTCGGGTGGTGAGATCGACATACGTTGCTATGCCCGTGGGCAGCAGAAGATTTTGCTGATTGAGAAGCACCGCATTTGGAATGAGACTACGTCTTCAGCCGAGATTCAACTAGCGAGCCAGAACTAAATTCGACACGTTATTGACGGCATGCCTATAATCTTGCAAGCTTTCAGGAGCCCAACTTTGCACGCTAGGCAGTTCATTGATGAACCGAATTCTGTTTTCTTTGTTAATTCTTGGATTGGCGTGTCAGGGCTGCACTAGGTCAGCGTCACAAAAGAACTTGAAATCACCCAATGATCAGGGGACTGAAGAAGTCACCTTCTGGCATTTTTGGGGAGGCCGTGATCGGGCGGTTGTTGAAGACGTGATTCGCCGTTTCAACGAAAGCCAAAGCGATTACCGCGTTCGGGGCATCGCTATGCCTGGTGCGAACCTCGACTTGAAGTTCTTCTTGGCAGTCGCCGGCGGAAATCCTCCTGATCTAATGAATCATGATGATCCAATCGTCGCTGATTGGGCGAATCGTGATGCACTGATTCCTCTCGATGAAGTTGCCTCCAAGGAGGAAATCAAGGCGATACGTCGTTGGCTCTATCCAGCAGCGGAACGGTTGGGGAGCTACAACGATCGTCTCTATGCTTTGGTTAACGGCCTTGATGTACGTGCTTTGTACTACAACGCTTCGATGTTAGAAGAGGCGGGTTTTGAACCTCCTAAGACGCTCAAGGATCTTGATGCTATCGCGCAGAGGTTTAACGTGACTAACCAAGGAAATCTCACCAAAGTTGGTTACCTTCCTGATACACGCCGGCTTTGGGCTTGGGCGATTGTCCATGGCGGCAGATTCTATGATGCTGATCTTGATGATCCAATCACGCTCGATGCCGACGCCAATTTGGAAGCTCTCAAATGGATGGCCAGCTACGCCGACCGCTTGGGAGCGGACCAAATCTCCACCTTTCGGACCGGCGATCAAGCACTGACCGGCACCAGCTTTCCTTTGCTTGCTGATAGGCGTTATGCCGCGATCCTGGATGGCCAATGGCGAGTACGCGACATTTGTGAAGCTGAGGTCCAAGCGGCTAAGACAAATACCAAGATCGACCAATATGGTGTAATTCCCTTGCCTGCTCCTGAGAACGGATTGTCCGACGCTGGTTGGATCAATGGAAATTTTTTTATTATTCCACGTGGGGCTAACCAACCTCGCGGAGCTTGGGAGTTTATGAAATTCTGGGTTGGCCTTGATGGCAACGAAGAGCAGGCCGCAAAGACTTGTGCTGCAGGCGGTTGGATTCCCGTTAGCGAAGCTGTCGCATCGACGGAGACCTTTCAAGGCTTTCTCAATGAGAACTCGCTATTTGCTGAATTTGTCCGGTTGGCTGCCAGCCCCAATCAATACCCGACACCAGTAATTCCCGCTGCTCCCTACTACTTGCGAGAAGTAAATTCTGCAGTTCAAGATGTCATGTATCGTGGTGATGAACCTGAAGAGCGACTCCGACAAGCCGCGAGTCGGGTTCGCCTGCAATATGCAAGAACGGTAGAATCGGGCTCTGATAACTGACAGCATTAGACTCATGTGAATCACATGCCCCAGCCCGCATGATCAAGCAATCGTTGACATCCTTGCTAAAGCATCTTCCCTTGGTGCTGACGACATTGCTAATAGCTGGGCCCTTGGTTTGGATGCTCGGTACTTCGCTCAAGTCAAGTGCCGAGTATGCGGCTCATCCAGAACGGCTTTGGCCAGCGGAACCAAGGTGGGAAAACTATCGCGAAGCGGTCAGTGTACTTCCGTTTTGGCAATGCCTTTCTAATACGTTGCTGCTTTGCGTTGGAAGCGTCGCGGGGACGCTCTTCTCGTGTTCTTTGGCTGCTTATGCCTTCGCAAGATTGCGTTGGCCAGGGCGGGATATCGTTTTTGGAATTGTCATTGCGACCATGCTCTTGCCGTGGCAAGCGACGATGATTCCTCGCTTTTTACTGCTAAGAGAAGTTGGTTTATATAACACCTTGGCGGCGATTATCGTGCCGACTTTCTTTGGCGATGCGTTCTATATTTTTCTTCTCAGACAGTTCTTTCGGTCGTTGCCTGAAGAGCTGAGCGATGCGGCTAGGATCGACGGATGTAGCGAATGGGGAGTCTTTTGGCGAGTGATATTGCCTCTTAGTTGGCCCGCTTTGACGACCGTCGGCCTCTTTCAATTCATTGCTGCCTGGAACGATTATGGGGGGCCATTACTTTACTTGAGTGACCCAGCGAAGTTCCCGCTTGCCTATGGTTTAGAGCAGTTCGTCAGTTCGCATTCGAGTCAAACCGAACTACTCATGGCAGCTGCGGTGTTATTTACTTTGCCACTACTAGTACTATTCTTCTTTGCTCAGAAGACCTTCATCAAAGGGATCGCAACTTCGGGGCTTAAGGGCTGAACCCAAGAGCTTAAAACTCTTTAAACGCACAGGCTAAGCGCATAGAAAAACGGTCGAGCTACCCTGAGGACAACTCGACCGTGATATTTTTCACGAAGCTTTAAGATGGTGAGTGACGATAGGTTGGCTTAATGGTGATTTGAGCCAGCTACAGATTATCACTTCTTGCGATGGCGGATCTTGGCTCGCATGCGGCGTTTTTTACGACCTAACTTGCGACGACCCTTGCCTGATTTCTTAGTACCCAACTTGTAAGCTCCCGGTAATGTCTTGCCACGAATTGATTTGTGAGCAGAAACCGAGGTGTCGGTATCTGATTGCCCACGAAAAATGTAAGCCCCGCATTCTAGCGGCGAATTACCCCCATCGGCAAGGGGTTGCGTTGGTATTCACGGCAATCAACCACCGGCTTCCTTCATTTGCTCGTTTATCCAATCCTCCAATTCGGCAAGGTCTACCGCAGGAAGGTTATCTAGATCAGGCCGAAGTCGTTCTGCCCCCCGGGCGTAAACATGCTGGATTTCTGATGCAGGCGTCTCGGTATTCCAGTGCATTAAGACCCGAATACACATTGGTAGCGAACCGGGGACGCTAATCTCGTAGCCGCAAATTAGGGGAACCTCCCCCCAGCCGAGTTGTCTTGCAGCATAAGCGGGAAACTCAGCATCAAGATCTTTGGTGACGGTAAAGATGGCACTGGCCAGATCGTTCTTGTCGATTCCGTTGCGGTGAACCATCAAAGCCAGAAGTTGTCTTGTCGATTCAAGGATGGAATCTCGGTCGTTGGCATCGACCGTTGTTGCGCCACGAACGCCTCGGCAAGTCATCTTGGTACTCAAGTTTGGTTAGGTTGGGATAGTTTCTAAATCAGTATTCGAGTTGATCTGCAATCAATCGATTGCTTTTCAAGCAAAGAAAACTGAGCTGGTGTTGATAATAAACTTTGCGGCACCGGAAGCGTAGGGACAAAAGGGATTTGTCCTGTAAACGCAGGGTTAACCTAGGCGTTGCAACCTGTCTTAGGTTGGGGGCTTAGAGGGGGCTCGAGTGGAAATTTTGAAAGATTTCGATTCGAGTCGTTGACACTCAGGCGCCGATGGCTAAGATTCTGCTCCTCGCTATTACTTTTCGCTAGCAGTGACGAGTGGCTCCCTGAGCAACTTTTTACTAAGCGAGCTAAAGTTAGAGCGGGCGTGAGTCGATCAACATCAGCTCACGGAGATTTGAAAGCGATCAAACTTGTTTTGAGAACTTTCAAAAAACTTCCAGAAGGTACTTGACGCTTTGAGCATCATTTGCGATTCTGGAGGGCTCGAATGATCTTTGACA
>OZ253585.1:0-1727500 GCA_965263145.1 Botrimarina sp. | reverse complement strand
TTTAGCCACAATCCAAAAAAGAGTTCCTTCAAATTCATTCTTGGAAACCAAATCAAGCATGAAATTCGTGAAGATGGCACAAGACAAGGGTTTGCTTCCGGAAAAAGTTCAAACAAAGCTATGGGACTGTTTTTATGGTCCCATGGGCGAGTTGCATCAGCATCAAAAAATTCGAAGAACGGATAAAAAATTGCAGTTTATTTTTACTATTAACCAACAGCATTTGTTTGATTATGAAAATTGCTTATTTCCTATATGGTCTTATAAAAATGTATTGATTGATGGTAAGCCATTTGACATCGAGATTCAGCCAAGTGACAGATATAGCGGCAACATTCCGATGACATACGACCACACTGTCTACTACACAAACGAGATGATCAATATCCCGATCAAGAATCTCGAAGCAGGAGATCATCTCATCTCCATCGAAGTAGATTTTGCTTATGTGCGGCCTGAAAGTATTGAAGGGCTAAAGGTTGGTTATTTTGAAAAAGAGGTTTGGCCTGAAACAGTCAAAGAGTGGAGTAAAACCTTTGACTTGAAATTTCATATATACCTTGATGATGAGCCGTTAATTGAAAGAGTTACCGATCCAAAATATGACCCGCTTAGAAACAAAGTAGTTACCGCAGACAAATTAATGCTTCAAAGGGGGGCAGACGGACAGAGCTTACTTTTGCTGGACTGTTCTTTCACAAACATGGAGCATGTGACATATGAAATGAAGGTAACTGCAGAAGTGGAGGGTAAACAGTATAAATTAGGCAGATTCAAAAGCCGAAGGCCTCAGGGGCGTTGGTGGCAATACTGGGATTCGCCAGAGCGTGTCTTTCAAGAGAAAATGGAGGTCTTCCTCCCAACTCCATCTGAGGACGTTACCAAGATTGATCTCCTTTTCGAGCCTGACATTACTGAGCAGTGCATGCGGCAAGGGAACGTCGAAGCGGTTTGGGATAAAGCAGTCTGGCTTAGAGATGTTCCAGTCGAACGACGTGATATAGATAAGCACTTTATTGCTGATACCTCAATTTCTGAAGAAAGTAAAGTTGAGGCTCCTAATCCATGATTGGAATCTTCAAAGAAAGCATGCTCGGCCAGTACGAAGCTTCGCTCGCCACACTTGCAAATTGTGCAGAAAACTGTCCGGACGATTTATGGCTTGAGCCGGTTGTGGAGCTTAAATTCTGTCAGGTCCTTTTCCATACGCTCTTCTTCACCGACGTTTATCTTGGCAAAGATCTCGCTTCGCTAAAGGATCAGACTTTCCACCATGAGCATTCAGCCATTTTTGATGGGTACGAAGAACTCGAGCCTGTCAGGCAGAAATCTATCTATGATCGAAGCTTTATCCGTAGTTATTTCACCCATTGCCGAACAAAAGCCGCCAAGGTGATTGCCTGTGAGTCTGAAGATTCGCTTGCCCATAAGCCGGGTTTCGATTGGCTAAGCTTCTCACGTGCCGAGGTTCACGTCTATAATGTTCGGCACATCCAACACCACGCCGCCCAGCTTAGTCTGCATCTCAGACTCAAGATTGACGAGTCGATCGACTGGCAAAAGTCGGGCTGGGGTGATTCGTTGCATTGAATTCGTTACCTATCAAACGGCATATAGTCAAACAGACCAAGAGCAACAAATGTCTGGCAGCCAGCTACCTGAACATATCGAAATGGTCGACGACGCCATGGCAGAAGTCTTACGTAGCAAAAGCCCTGCCGAGCGAATCGCTATATCTCACAGTATGTGGAGATATGCTGCAAGTATGATCACAAATATGTTGCATAAGAATCATCCCGAATGGTCTGCTTCGCAACTTCAAGCCGAGGTAGCAAGGAGACTCTCGCATGGAGCAATCTGATCTTCTTTCTTATCTGCAGAAGACATCATTGTCCAGAAACTTCGCTGGCACCAAATGGGAGGTGGAGATCGGCACCTTCGCGATATTTTAGGTATCCTTAAGATTCGAGATGATAAGCTAGATAATGGTTATCTTATACAGCAAGCAAAAACCGTCGGAGTTGAACAACTCTGGCAAGAATTAATATCAAAAATTGAATCGTCTTAAGTACTTTTTTCAAGTCGCTTTACAAGAATAGCCATGTCAGATAAACCAAACAATTGGTTGAAGAGCCAGGACTGGCTAGCTCAGTGTTTCATCCTGATGGGAATTGCGCTGGCGATTCTCACCATTGGTCTGACCATTTATGAGCTGATCCCTTTCTTGAGTACCTTGCCGGAAACGCCGGCTGAGAGGGGGATTATGTTTGCCGGCTTGAGCGCGTTAGTCTCGGGCCTCGCCTTTGCTGGTTTGATTTTTACCTTACGCCTTCAAATGCAGGCGACTCGTCGACAAGGAGAAGAACTACAAGAATCCCGACGCGAGATGATTGCCCAGCGTAAAGAGCTAGAATCTCAAAACCGAACCTTCGTGCTACAAACTTTCGATTCGGTCTTCTTCCAAATGGTGGCGCTGCATAACCAAATTGTCAGTGAGTTATCGCTTCACACTGATGATGGTACCAAGCATGGGCGCGATTGCTTTCATTTCTATTACAGCAATTTTTTGGAAACGCTCGAAAGCGCCAAAGAGACCGAGGGAGATTCGTTTGAGGTGGTACACAACGTTTGCGACAAATTCTTCTTACACTTAGCTTCCGATCTTGGACATTACTTCCGAAATCTGTCGACTACGATCAAGCTTGTTGATCAAAGCGACGTCCATAATAAACGGCGTTATACCAACATTCTGCGTGCCCAATTGTCTGGCTCGGAACTAGCGCTGCTCTTCTACAATTGCTTGGCAACAGGCAGAGACGAATTCAAACAGTTTGTCGAGCATTACTCACTAATTAAAAACTTGCCAACCGAATTACTCGACGAAGAAGCTCATACCGAATGGTACGACGCACGGGCGTATGCTTCTTCCGCTGAACTTGAAGATTTGAAAGCTTAAGAATATGAACCTCAACGAATTTTGCCAAGCTTTGGCTGACCATCCCGACCACAACCTTCGGTTTGTTCCAACTGGGAATCCGATTGCAGACCATTTTCATGTGACCGAAGTCGGGCGTGTTGAAAAGCAGTTTGTCGATTGCGGTGGCAAACCCCGTTCGACTGTCGCATGTGTTTTGCAGACTTTGGTCGCGAACGATAAGGACCATCGCCTGTCGACAACTAAGCTTACGAGAATCATGCAGCTGACCGAGAGTCTGGGAATGGATGGCGAGACCCAGGTTGAGATCGAACACCAAGAACGTTCGGTCAGTGTGGATTCTATTGACCGGTTTGAAGTGATTGATGGTGTGCTTCAGTTCTATCTTGAACCAAAGCATACCGCCTGTTTGGCCGAGGATGCCTGTGGGATTGGCGGAGCTTCTTTAGGGCTCACTGTTATTGAGGATTGCTGCGATAGACCAGGTTCTTGCTGAAACCACTCGGATTTATAGCAAGATTTCTGAATAGAAACGAATAGCTGTTGTTCGTATTTGCAGCTTAATGAAAGGATTCGATGGTCTTCGTCTACATTTTCATAGCTATCTTGCTACTTTATGTGGCTTATCAGCTGGGGCAGTTCTATTATCTCCGTTGGAAAAGGAGCAAAGAGCTAAGTAGGTATGCTGAAGAGAACGAGTGGGATTTTGGGACCAATATCAGTACAGAGCTGCAGCACCATTACCTTCAGTTTCATGCATTCAATAAAGGTGAGAATAGATTTACCAGAAATACGATTCGAGGAAGCTTTACAGACCATGATTCAGACTGGTTATTCGTAACCGGCGACTTCCATTATAGTGATAAGTCGTGGCATTTGGGTACTTCGCCAACCGGGCAAAATGTTTTTAGCTACATACTTCTTAGAACTCCTTTCGAATCGATTGATGGGCTTCTGATAAAACAAGAAGACTTTTCGACTAGGTTTAGCGCATACGATATCGCATTCGAATCGATTGATTTTAACGACAAGTACTTTATTTCTTGTTCTAGCAAGAGATTTGCCTATGACCTGATCGACCAACAGATGATTGAATTTCTAATGAGATCCGAGCCAAGTCGTGTTGAGATTCGAAATGGGTTTTGCCTAATTTTCAGTGAAAAAGATAAGTGGAGATTGCAGGATTTCAAAAGAAGTGTGGCATGGATGAGAGAATTCTGTAGTCGGTGGCCAAGATACCTGGTAAGTGACATGAAATGATTGGTTTTCATCGTTTCAAGACAAGATTCCCAAGCCGATAGCGAATCGCTTATACTCTTATAAATATTGAGAGGCCGCCGTTGTCAGAATGACATAAGCGGTAAGCAAGGTTGGCTAATCCTCAGGTTCAATATCAGGCCACGGCATGGGTTTTTTTGTAATCGTCCCTATCGTAATCACATTGATTATCGTTGGGGCAATCTATTCCCACCGGAAGGAAAAAGAGCGTCAACAAGAGATGCGTCTCTTTGCTGATCAGAACGGCTGGTATTTTACTGCCGAACGTGATCGCCAGCACCATAAGAAATTCTCGCAGTTTAAAATCTTCAGCCGTGGGCATTCACGTTTTGCTCACAACATCATCCATGGATCATTGAAGATTGATGACCGTGATTGGCCATTCCAGGCTGGTGATTATCATTACCAGATCACTACGAACAATGGCAAATCGTCCAGTACGAAGACTTATCGCTTCAGCTATTTGTTAGTTGAAATACCCTTCCAGCAGGTGCCTGACCTTTTCATTCGTAAAGAAGGTTTCTTTGATAAAGTCAGCGCAACAATGGGATGGGATGACATCGACTTTGAATCGAAAGAATTTAGTGATCGATTTCATGTCACCAGTTCCGACAAACGATTTGCTTACGACGTGATTGATCCACGCATGATGCGATTCTTGATGAGTTCCGAGCCACCGAAGATTGATCTATCACAAGGATATTGCTGCCTAAGTGCGGGCAGCAAACGATGGAAGCCTGAAGAGTTTCAGCGTATGATCGGTTGGGCATCGGCCTTTTATGACCATTGGCCTAACCACCTGACTGCTTCACTTGAAAGTCGATCACATAACTAACTTGTACTGGAAGAAATGGAAGCATTGATCCCTTTTCTATTCCTCGCGGGCATCTTTCTCTTGCCGATGATTTGGCTCATTGCCAATTACAATCGGTTTGCCAGTGTACGGCAACACTTGCGTGAGAGTTGGTCAAACATTGAGGTTGAGCTTAAGCGACGCTACGAATTGATTCCCAACCTTGTTGCCACCGTTAAAGGATATGCCAAACATGAGCAAGACGTGCTTGAATCAGTAACCAAGCTTCGCAACCAAGCGATGGCAAACGAAGGTTCCGCTGTTGAGCAAGCGGTTGACGAAACTGCACTGCAGATCGGCTTGCAACGTCTGTTTGCCGTCGTGGAAAACTACCCTGACTTAAAAGCGGACACCCATTTCTTGGCTCTACAGCAGGAGCTTGCGAACACCGAAGATCGAATCGCCGCATCGCGCCGTTTCTTCAATGGTAACGTTCGCGAAATGAACCAACTCTGCGATCAGTTCCCTTCGAACATCGTCGGCAACATGTTCGGATTTGAGAAAGCAAGCTACTTTGAAGTCGCTAGCGAAGCAGAACGCGTTGTGCCAAGAATCAGTATTTAGGAAGATTCGATGGAAGAGCAGCCAAAGCCGTTTCGTTTTAGTCTGAAAACCATGCTAGGCCTGATGCTGGTCTTCGGAGTCGGCATCGGCATGCTTGGGCATGCGTTCAATCATTATCCCGAAGTCTTTCGAGTGGTTGTGATCGCACTTTCGTCGTTCATACCCTTTATACTCGCTACGTTGACCGTCATTGCGCTTGGTAACCGACTCAAGGATCGTCGTGTTGTACTTTGGGGTGTTATTCTTACTTTGATGCCATTCTTCGGGATGGGAGTTCTTGGGATCAGCCAGCCATTTCTTGCCACCTCAGGCCCGTCGGGACTAAAGGCTCTTTCAACCTCTTCGATTCTAAAAGATCGATTACCGAAGGATATCGATTCTCCTTGGGTGTGGCGTGAACTAGCTAGCCGTGTGGGGACTGGTGATATAACTTCGCAGCAAGCTGACGCTGCCATAGGACAGCTAATTGGGTTTATAAATACCAACTATCCAAGCGGTTGCAATTCAACCATGAGCTGGCAGAAGAATTTTCTTTTACCTGCGTACCAGGCACAATTGATATCCCAACCAAAGTCAATTGAGCTATGCGATGCTTACTTTGGAAATGCCTTTCAATTAGGTTTTTCCAGCAAGTATCGATCAACTTCAAAGATCATTCGATGCAAAATCCGAGGACATGAGATTCACTGGGCTGATGGAGCGGGAATTCCTTATTTACCAGTTTGGAGTATCGAATCGCTTTCTATTGATAACGAACAGATAGCCTTTAACTTAGATGACCGATACTCCCGTCATGGTAGGCATCTTTCTCATCAAAGCTATCAATCGAATAACACTCTCGAACCAGGTGATTACAAACTTAGCGCAAAGATTCAAGTTGCCTATGTCGATCCATCGCTGCTGGTGGGGCTCAACTCAGGTTTTCTTGATAAATCCTCTTGGCCTAAACCAGTCCATGAGCAAGTGATTGAGGTCCAGCAGAAACTCCACGTTTATGCGGAAGACGAGTCACTCGTTAAGCTGACAACAGATCCTACCTACCATCCGCTCAAAAAGGGGTATATCAAGGTAAATCGATTGCTGCTTCAGCCCGCTGGAGAGAACAAAAGCCGATTGATAATTAAGTCGAGAGAATCCGCTGGCGACGAAGTTGGTTATGCCTTTACTGTCTATGCGGTGATTGATGGTAAGCGACACAAGTTGCAAAAGTATTTAAAGACCGTTGGTCAATCAAGTTCATACGGTATTGATGCACCAATCATAAAGAGACCAAAAGCTGACCTAAGGACGGTCGATCTCTTATTTGAACCTGCGATAGAAGCATTTGAAGCGTCCGATAAAGTAGAGACTCTCTGGAACGAACCAGTCTGGATCCGAAACTTTCGACTAGAGAGATTTGACGTTGATTCGGAGTAAGATATCTTCAACTTGTGAAATGATTCACAAGAAACTATTTTCCAAAACGGTCCCTGAAGCTTTCTGAAAACCGAAGAATCGGAGTAACCCGACCTTGGTTTTTTGTGGATTCTTCGTGCTTTCTAGCCCATTTTCTGGAATGGCACTCAGTGGCGCGCCATGCTGGAAGTATGAGAAACTCAATCAATAACGTTCTGTTGGCACTTTCAGTCTTGGTGATCGTCTCTCTCGTCACCGCCGCGGCTAGCTTCAAAAGCACTAAAAAGCCGGGAGTCATTGGGGCGACTGCTGGGGTTACCGAACTCAATTCGGGTATCGCAATCACGGCTCGGGTTGATACCGGCGCTCGGATGACTTCGCTCCATTGCGGCGAAGGAGATCTTGAAATCATTGATGCTTCGCTTGAAGCGGAGCAGAACATCGGCAAGTCGGCGCGCTTGCGTGTTACTAATGACGCAGGCGAATCAACTTGGGTCAAGACCCGTATTGATAGCTACATCGAAGTACGAAACTCAGAGCATTCGGAACTTCGATACTGCGTTGTGCTTCCACTCGCTTATCACGGTTACGAACAACCAACGCTTGTTTCATTAAACGACCGTTCGACGATGAGCCAGCGCATGCTACTAGGTCGTAATTTCCTGAGCGGTAACTTCATGGTCGATGTAACGCTTAACAGTACAGACGTTTTATAAGTTTTGTAAAAACAGCTTAAACAAAAGGTGAGGCTCCTTGTGATAGGAACCTCACCTTCTTTCTTATTAGCTTGAGCCGTGTTAACTGCAGTTAAACAGCTGCTGCACCTGCTTCGGCAACGATGTGGTCATTCTCAACTGTGCTACCTGAAACACCGATAGCACCGATCACTTCGCCGCTGGAGTCTTTAATCGGCAAGCCACCAGGGAACGTAATGAGTCCGCCATTGGAATGCTCGATGTTATAAAGCGCGCCAGCTGGTTGGGATAGTTCACCAATCGCACCGGTTGGCATATCGAACATGCGTGACGTGCGTGCTTTCTTAATCGAGATATCGATCGATCCCATCCAAGCGCCATCTTGCTTGGCAAAAGCGGTCAGGTTGCCGCCGGCATCAACCACAGCAACGTTCATCAGGGTGTCAATCTCAGTCGATTTAGCAAGCGCAGCTTGCACAACTTGGTTGGCTTGTTCGAGCGTAATTCCTACAGCACTTGGCATTAGTTGATCCTTCGGATTTAGCGTTCAGCCGTCAGCTATCAGCGGTCGGCTCGCATTATTTGGAAAGTTGGTACAGAAAAGCTGACCACTGAATTCTGATAGCTAACAGCTTTTCTAACTAAAGTTGATTGACTCGACGCCGATCAGTCGATACTGTACAAATGTATGGTAACGGTTGATCACTTATTTCTCGACATGAACGCCTATTTTGCCTCAGCCGAGCAGCAATTGAGGCCCGAGCTGCGCGGTCTGCCGGTTGCCGTGGCGCCGACCATGACTGACCGAACTTGTTGTATTGCAGTCAGTTACGAAGCTCGACCTTACGGCATTAAGACCGGCACCGGCATCGGTATCGCCCGTCAACGGTGTCCTCGGCTCGTCGTTGTTGAAGCTCGCCCTGCGGAGTACGTTCGCCTGCATCACAAGATCATCGCCGCCGTCGAGACCGTCCTGCCGGTTGAACAGGTTTGCTCGATTGACGAAATGTACTGCCTTATCGATCCTCGGTTTCAAGGCATCACCGAAGCGCAGCGCGTGGCGAGGGATGTGAAGCAAGCGATTGCCGACCTGGCAGGCGACTCGTTGAAGTGTTCTATCGGTTTAGCAACGAATCGAATCCTTGCGAAAGTTGCCAGCAATCTACAAAAGCCCAACGGCCTGAGCGTTATCACGCGAGAAGAATTGCCACGACGACTGCACCGACTTGACCTAGAAGATATGCCCGGCATCGCCCGTAACATGCGTGCCCGACTCGCCAGCCAAGGCGTCCGAAGCATGAGGCAGCTCTGTGCGCTGTCACGTAAAGATATGGTTCGTGCTTGGGGAAGCATTATCGGCGAAGAATGGTGGCACTGGCTTCGTGGCGAAGAGGTGCCCGCCAAGCCGACGCGGCGCCGGACCGTTGGGCATTCGCACGTCCTGCCGCCACAACTGCGGACCGACGAAGGAGTGCGCGCTGTGATGATTCGCTTGCTGCACAAAGCGGCCGCTCGGCTGCGTAGGGCAGGTTACGTGGCATCGCGGCTTGATATGACGGTTAGCTATGTTGATGGTTGGCCGAAGTGGCGAGCGTATGTACCGCTCGGCGGTTGCCAAGATACGTCGACACTGCTCAAAGCGTTTGCCGAAGCGTGGTGCGAACGCCCGATGGGAGGCCGTCCGATTAAAACGTCGGTGACCCTATCACGCCTAACCCCGGTGCAGTCGGTCAGTCTACCGCTGTTTGCCGAAGACCGCCAAGCTCTGCGCGCCGCGGAGACACTCGACAGCGTCAACGAAGAGATTGGCCCAAACAGCCTCTACTTCGCCTCGATGCACACAACCCGAAAAGCAGCCCCGATGCGGATTTCGTTTACCCAAATCCCGGATGTGGAATTCGAACGGGATGAGGAGTAGGAGCTAGAAAGGAAATGGGACGCGGATCAGGCGGATGATCGCAGATTAGAAAATTGGAAACCGCCAAGACGCCAAGAGCGCCAAGAAATTTTTGACGGGATTAACAGGATCGACAGGATGCTACTGAGTGAGTCGTTGCTTCTTACTCACTATTGCTTGTTCAGTTTAGCAGCGTGCTTTTTTTCGTAAAGTTCAGCTAAGTAGTTGTTGAATTCTTCGTCCTCAATATTTTCATGAGCAAGTTTTATGGATTCCTCTGAGAGTAGTATCTTCTTAAATAAATCTTGAATACTAGTAAGATCGTTTTTAATACCCCGCAGGCGATGGCATTCAGATTCGGCCTCAAGATAGTTTTTATAGTTCGTTTTGAATGGTCCATCAGGAAGGCCATCTGGAGACATCCCACTACGGAAAGGGACATCCAAAGTATTCTTCTCTTGAGAGGAAGCATGGTTGGAATCTTTGGAAGGCGACCTTTGTGATAAGTCAAAGTTTGGAAACTTTGGAAATTCAGGCATATCTGTTTTGTTGAATTCCGCTTCTAAAGCAAATAATTTCTTCCATAGAAGCAGAAAAAGAAGTCTTAGCCTCCTTTTCTGTAGTTCCTTCTCCTCCTCTTGTTGGCTGTCTGGCAAAGAGTCAAAGCGTTGATGAATAATTACACACGCTGCCTCCATATCTGTATCACAATTTAGTGATTCGATCTCCGCTGCAATATCCGCATATAGGCCTTCGAGTTGGAATTTTGTTTGTGCAGCGCTGTTTTCGCAAACTGAACATCCAATCGCGAATGCGATGATAAAAGAAGCAGAACTCAATCTTGAATACGAAGGCATCATTGACTTTCTGTGTTTGGCTTACATTAAATATCCGCCGCATCTGTGTTCATCCGCGTCCCATTACTTTGCAATGACTCAATCTACTGTCGGAGCGTTTCACTCTGTGCCGTCGCAATTGGTACGAAGGCTATGAGCGGCAGCCATGCCGCTAGCGAAGGTGATAACCAACCGCCCGAGCCGAGGGCTTGTCCTCCTAAGACCAGGACAAAGAAGCCGGTGACGACCAGTACGCTGAGTCCCATGGCGACGAATGGGTTGCCCGCGCCGCGTGAGACGACCAACGGCAGGCCGAGCATCAAGAGCGTGATGTCGAGAAAAGGTTGGACGAGTCTTGAATGGACTGCCACCTGTACGTCGGGACCAAGTTCGGTGCTCGGGCTGGCGAGCTCGGCGATCAGTTCTGGTGTTGAAGCAAGGTCACGCCATTGAGAACCGGCGGCGAGCAGTTCAAAGCTAACTCCGCTGACGACGAAGACTGAATTAGGTTGAAGCCAGTCGCCGTTGGATCGTGTTACGACTAACGGGTTGCCGTCCGAGGTGGTGAGCATTGGTTTATGATCAATGCCGAGCGGTTGGGATACTTCCGTTAACAAGTAACCGGCTGGACGATTTCCTTCCGCTGGTAAGTAAACCGCTTCCTTGGCAACAATTTGTTTGCCGTAAGTCACGATATGCTTGGGTGGAAGGACAAAGCTGGGACGAAGGATTTTGCCAGCCGCAAGGACTGCTTTCTCACCGCCGAGCAAGATGTCACTCACGTTGTCGTAGCGTGGTTTGAGTTCGATTCCGTGTTCGCCCGAGATATCTTTCGAATCGAGTGCGAGTTCATTCCGCATGCCGGGGATAACCAATTCACGGACTCCCGTCGCAAGAAACGCAACGGCGATTCCCGCTAGGATGACCGGTGCAAGGACACGCCATCGTGGCAAGCCTGCGGCCAGCAGCGCGGTCATTTCGTTGTGGCGTTGAATCCAAGTGACCGTAAACATGGCGGCGATCATGGCGAGCATGCCGCTGGTTTGATTGAAAAAGTTGATCGACTGCAAGGCGTAATAACGACCTGCGGTCATCATCGATTCGGCTAAGGATTTGTCACCACTACTGAAATCATCAAGCCTTCCGAATGCATCAATCACCGTATACAAGCCGGCCAAACTGATGAAACAGATCAGGAAGACTTGGATAAATTGTTGCAGTAGGTATCGATCGATGATTCGCATTGGTAGGAATTCCCCAATCCTTTGGGTGCGTATTGATAGATCGGGATTTTGATTCTTAAAAAGTGCTGCGTCAACACGGATAAGCCCGATGCTAGCAGTTAGAATCGCGATATGAATTCTGTTTGGCTACGACCGATTAAGACAACCATGCAAGGGATGCTTGATCTCCTTTTTCCGCCAAGTTGTTTGGCATGCCACGCTTCGTTATCTGCGAACGAGAAAGCCGTATCGCTTTGCGATGGTTGTTACGCGGATTTAAATCTGAGTGATGATCCTGTTTGCATGCGTTGTGCCGAACCGGTGCCGACATGTACTTCCCGGAACTTTCAAGAATGGCCAACGGATTGTGCCTGTTGTCGAGAAGAGAAATGGCATTTTGACGAAACGATTTCGCTTGGGCCGTATCAAGGGCTCTTGAGGTATTTGGTTCTGCAAAGCAAGAAGCAGACGGGCACACTCGTTGCCAGGTTGTTGGGGCAGTTGCTCGCTTCAAAACGGATGGATCGATTTCAAGATTTGAAAGAAGGATCATTAGTGGTGCCGATTCCTTCGCATTGGACTCGGCGTGTTGTCCGTGGGGGGAATGGGCCAGATCGGGTGGCGCAAGGTTTAGCTTCTACAAGAGATTTACCAACAGGCGATTTCTTACGACGTACCGTCCGAACTGCCAAACAGACCGAATTGCCGCCACACCGACGCAAGGCAAATGTTCGTTCTGCATTCCAAGCACAGTTGCCTGATAGGGCTACTGGCAAGACGATTCTTTTGGTTGATGACGTTTTGACCACAGGCTCGACGGCGAGCGAAGCGGCGCGCGCTTTGAAGCGAGCGGGGGCTGGAAGGGTTGTGTTAGTTGTCGCGGCTAAGCGTATTGGGTGGAATTGAGGCTCCCTAGAATGCCTATTTTCTAGCTTCAGCCGGTAGTAGGTGCTTGTTGATTTCTCTCAATTCCGAACAATGAAGGTGCCCTCAATCGTCGAAGGCTTTTGAACTGATTGCATCCGCCAAGGGCCAGTGCAATCCTTGCCGCCTGGACCCGCATGTCGCCACCACCTAAACCCCATATCACGCCCCCTGGTTCACTTGATCCATTTCGTCGGGCAGTGCTGCGCGGCTTGGGCGTCTTGTTGCCACCGTTGCTTACGATTGTCATTTTCCTTTGGGTGGGCAATACCGTTGCTCGGTATGTGTTGACTCCGCTTGAGGACATCACGCGTTATATCATCGTTGAGTACGGCTCGGACATTCGTCCAGTAACTGACTTTGACAATCCACCAGAACCTGGCAGCAAGACAATCGAAACGGTCGATCAGGTTTATGTTAAAACGCCTGATAACTTGTTTATCCCTGCCCAGGTTTACAACGAAGTAGAGGAAGAGCTTAAACGCTCAGAAGCATCGCCTAAAACGGCGCGTGACTACTATGTGCGCTATGTCGATCAGACCTGGTTGCAACCCTGGTTGGTCATCCCCGTCTTCTTATCGCTCTTCCTGCTCATGCTTTACACCATGGGTAAGTTCATGGCGGCAGGCATCGGTCGTTTCTTCTGGGGGCAGTTCGAAGCACTAATTACAAGGTTGCCACTCGTAAGCAACGTCTATACCTCGGTTAAGCAAGTAACTGACTTTCTGTTCACGGAACCAGATTTTGATATCACCCGCATCGTAGCAGTTGAGTATCCTCGCAAAGGGATTTGGACTGTTGCATTTGTCACCGGCGAAAGCTTACTGGATATTGAAAGTGCTGCTAATGAGCCGGTACTTAGCGTTTTAATTCCAACTTCTCCTATGCCGTTCACCGGATTTACGATCACCGTAAAGAAGAGCGAGACGGTTGACCTGAATCTAACTATTGACCAAGCCTTTCAGTTTGTCGTCAGTTGCGGTGTTGTTGTGCCAGACAGTCAGATTCCGCAATCCGTGCGTGAAAGTATGGAATCAAAGAATCCATCGGTTTTGCCTGTCGTTGCTGAGAAGGACCCACCGACTGATACTCCCACGACTGAGACGACTGAGTGATCGATGTCTGACCTGGTTGTACCTAGTGATTCTAGCCAAGCTCTCCGACTAGGAACCCGAGGCAGCAAGCTTGCTCGCTGGCAGGCAGATTACGTCGCTGCCCAACTTAAGCAGCTTGGTCAGCAAGTTGAAATCATCGAAATTCGCACACAAGGGGACCGGCAACAGGTTGGCCCTATCGAAGCGATCGGTTCGGTCGGAGTCTTTACAAAAGAACTTCAGCGCGAGCTGCTGGCCGGTCGAATCGACTTTGCGGTGCATAGTCTCAAGGACTTACCGACGACACCTGTCGAGGGTTTAACCCTAGCAGCAACCCCCGAGCGTGCACCGATTGGTGATGCTCTCATCTCTAGCGTCGCAGATAGAGTAGCCGATCTTCCCGAAGGGGCCCGTGTTGGGACTGGAAGCTTTCGACGTAAAGCCCAGCTCTTGAACCGTCGTCCTGATTTGGTGGTTGAGGACTTGCGAGGCAACGTCGAAACTCGACTTCGTAAATTAGACGACGGTGAGCACGATGCGATATTGCTAGCACATGCTGGACTTGCTCGGCTGGGATATGAAGACCGTATTGCCCAGGTAATTCCCCCTTCGGAACTTTTGCCAGCACCGGGGCAAGGAGCTCTCGGTATTGAATGCCGAACCGATGATGCCAAGACACTTAGCGCATTAGCTGCTTTGAACCATGCGACTACTCGCGCTGCCGTCACCGCCGAGCGGTCAGCCTTGGCGAGACTCGAAGGGGGATGCTTAGCAGCGCTCGGAGCTTGGGCTAGGGTTGAAGATGATCAGCTTCGTCTTGAGGTTGTTGTCCTGAGTGAGGACGGTGCCCAGCGGCTTGATCAATCCGGCGTTGGGCAGATGGACAATGCCGAGCAGCTTGGTATCTCAGTTGCTGACCAATTGCTAGCGCAAGGTGCTGCCGAGCTGTTGGTTCGCCGCCAGGGCTAACGGCAATCTCTGCCGATCGGCACTTCTTGCCGAATGAGGATTCGAATCATCGGCACATTCTGCGCCGCCTAGTTTGGTGCTTTGTATTGCTAGCAATCACACTGGCTAAGAAAAGAGTTTAACCCTCGGGCTTTAGCCTAAGTGAGGATTCTTATCTTCGATTGGCACACGGTATGCCTAGAGAGATGGTCGCAAGCAGGGGGGCCAGCCTGCTAGCACAATCAAACGATCATGTCTTACGGAATGTATCTCGCTGCCGAAGGAGCCCAGGCTCAATCGCGTCGGCTTGAAGTAATTGCCAACAACATGGCCAACGTTGACACGGTTGGCTTTAAGCCAGACGTAGCAACGTTCCAAGCTCGTTTTGCTGAAGCGATTCAACAGAACCCTGCCTTGGCCGGCTCACGAACACGTCCTGATGTTGGTGGTGGTGTGAAGATCATCGAAACCATCACCGACTTCACCGCAGGTAAATCGGAATGGACTGGCAAAGATTCTGACATGGAGATCATCGGCGATGGCTTCTTTCAGGTAATGACCCCGGACGGTGAGACATACCTTACCCGCGCGGGTGCCTTTGAGACCAACGCTCTGAATCAACTTGTCATGACCGGAACCAACAACTTACTACTTGACGATGGTGGTTCGCCGATTGAGATTGATCCCTCGGCTCCTTGGTCGGTTACTCACAAAGGTTATCTCGATCAAGCCGGATCACTTACCCCAATCGGTTTGGTTGAGCCTCGCTCGCTTGATGATCTACAAAAGGTTGGTGGCAACCTTTTCTCCAGCCGTTCGACGGTTGAGTCTTTGGTTCCTGCACGTCGTGAAGTTCGTTCAGGCTACCGTGAGATGTCGGGTGCCAATGCGACCGAGCAGATGATGGAAATGATCGAAACCAACCGAGCTTTTGAAGCCA
This sequence comes from Botrimarina sp., assembly GCA_965263145.1. Classification (GTDB taxonomy): domain Bacteria; phylum Planctomycetota; class Planctomycetia; order Pirellulales; family Lacipirellulaceae; genus CAYGQU01. Next base: position 1,711,918 of record OZ253585.1, on the reverse strand, counting down.
ACACCCAAATGATTCGTCATCAAGACACAGCGACTGGGACGCTGATCAGCCGCATCTTGAACAATCGTTAATCGCACATTCATTAACCGTTAGATAAACGGAGAGAAATCATGGGAATGCAATCGCTTTATACCGCTGCTACTGGCATGCAGGCGATGGAGACCAAGCTGGACGTGATTGCCAACAACTTGGCAAACAGCAACACAACCGCTTTTAAGAAAGATCGCGCGAACTTTGAAGATCTGTTTTATCGTCAGTACCAACTGCCAGGTGCTCAAGATGCAGATGGGAATGTCACTCCAACGGGCGTAGAAGTAGGCCTTGGTGTGCGTGTCGCCAGTACCCAATCTGACTTTATTCAAGGTTCCTTTGAAACAACTGGAAAAGAATTGGATGTCGCGATCGAAGGGAATGGTTTCTTTGAAGTAGTTGGACCTGAAGGGCAAAACGTCTATACCCGGTCGGGTAATTTCAATCTGAACGCTGATGGCGAGATTGTCTTGGGTTCTGCACAAACCGGTTTTCGTTTGTCGGATGGAATTACTATTCCCCCCAATGCAACAAACGTTTCGATCTCGACAACTGGTGAAGTCTGGTTTGCAACTTCCGATAGTGATCAGCTGCAGCAAGCTGGAAACATAACGTTAACAACCTTTCCTAATCCGGATGGTTTGATGAAGCTTGGCGACAGCCTTTATCGTCCAACCACTGCTTCCGGTGATGCCAACAGCGGCCAAGTTCCCGGCCAGCAGGGTGTCGGGGCATTACGTTCAGGGATGCTAGAAGCATCTAACGTTGAAGCGACCACCGAATTGATTGACTTGATCAATACACAGCGTGCTTTCGAACTCAATTCTCAAGTGATCCAAGCGGGTGACGAGATCATGGAACTTGTCGCTAATCTTCGCCGTTAAGCCCGAGCAGTAAAGCAACCTTAAGCACGATTTAAGACTATGATTCATCAACTTCTCACAGCGATGTTCTTGATAAGCCTTTCGCTATTTGGCGTAAGCGGCATCGCTGCTGAGATCGTTTTACGCGAGAGTGCGAATCCGTTAGGGACGATTGTCCGACTAGGCGATGTGGCTGATATTCGTACGAATGATGCCGCTGCTATGGATCGCTTGTCTGCGATTCCACTCATGCCAACGCCTGCGACCGGCACGGTTCAGCACCTGCGTGCTAAAGAGATTCGTGACATGCTTCGAGCTCAAGGTATTGCTTGGAGTGCTCATCGATTCAGCGGCGCGATCAGTGTAAAAGTGGGCCGAGAAGGGTTGAGGTCAAAGCCTTCTCCAACCCAATCGACCAAGAAGGATGTGACAAAGAAGCCGGGAGCAAAGGTTGAGCAAGCCACCCCAGTTCGACGTCCTCCTAGTATCGGATTTCGAAGTTTGAATAACAGCCCAAGCAACGATAACTTAGTTGTAACGGTAAACCAAATCAGTCGCCGCCAGGAGCTTGATATCAAAATTCAAGTTCGTGAGTCTTTGGAAGCTTGGCTTGCCTCGCAAGGTGAAGCTGGCAAGCTGATTGCCATTGGCGAGATTGAAATCGAACCGGTCGATATCGAGCGGCTTTACAACTACCGCAAGCGCGAATTGGTCGCCGAACCACTTGCCAATACCCATGCGAAGGCAGGTTTAGGGAAGTTCGTTATTTCACCTTTCGGTGGACAGCCCTCTTATGCAAAAGCAGAATTAATACAGCTTGAACAGGTCGTCACAAGCTCTCGCATGATTAATCGAGGTGAGACAATCACTGCTTCCCATCTGGTTGTTAAAGGCGTTCTGCCGGAAGCGATCGAAAAGACTCGTAGTCCGGTCTTTGAAAGCATTGAATCAGCAATTGGACGTATAGCAAAAAGAACGATACGAAGCGAAGAGTTGCTAAGCGAGAAGAATACAACAACACCCGTTCTTGTACTCCGACGTGAAACGGTTACGGTCAGCACCGGAAGCAGTGGCATCACAATTCGTATGCAAGCGATTGCAAAACAAGACGGACGCTTGGGTGATTTGATTACCGTCGAAACGCTTGATACAGGCGAAGTACTACAAGCTCGCGTCACTGGTCGTGCCGAATTGGCCGTCCTTGGCGGTGGGCAATTAAACTCACAATTGGCTGCCCGTTCAACATTGGGAGTCTACCGATGAATCGTATTTTGAACTTATCAATCGTTGCATGTCTGTTCGTGATGACGGGACCTCTGTTGGCTCAAGATTCGAGTCTGCTAAGAGCGGTTTCGGAAAACCAACGCATCATGCCAGCGACGATTGAGAACAGCTCGTTCATTTATCAACCTTTGCCGCCGGAAGCTCAAGAACGTCCTTTGCAAATGCATGACGTGATTACGGTTCTGGTTGATTATCGTTCGACTACTTTGAGTGAAGGTAGTAACGAAACAATTAAGACAGGAGCTTTCAGCTCGGTGTTAACCGATTGGTTAGCCTTCGATGGGAATAGTATCTTCCCAGCACCTCAACGACGTGGTGATCCAACCGTAGGTGGTACCGTTAACAGCCAACTGCGAGCCGAAGCGGATATTGAAACTCGCGAGAGTTTGACCTTCCCAATCGCTGTAGAGATTGTCGACATTCGTCCGAACCAGAACTTGGTCATCGAAGGACGTCGTCGGATTCAAGTGAACGAAGAGGTCTGGGAGACCTACCTGACCGGCACCGTGCCACGCCAAGCAATCGGACAGGACCGAGTTGTGCGAGAAGATTCGATCAGTAATCTTCGCATCGATAAACGTGAGTATGGATCCGTACGAGATGGATCCTCACGTGGATGGCTGCAACGTTGGTACGGAAAATACAAAGCGTTTTGATTCTTAGATTCCTGATTGCTGAGTTGTCAAACGACCAAGAAATACAAGTTATGAACACATTAAAAACCTCACTTACGATCTTCGCCTTGCTGATTGCTACCACTAGCGTGATGGCTCAAGCAACCAAGCTTCGCAACATTTGTCGTGTTAAAGGGCAAGAGGAGAATACCCTGCATGGTATTGGTTTGGTTGTTGGTTTGAATGGAACAGGCGAAAGCAATGACATTTCGACTATGCGAGCAATGAACCAAGCTTTGGAGCTGCTTGGCAATCCTGTTTCATCAACTGGGCGATTCGATCCTGCAGCTCAAGAAGCACTTCGCAAGATGAAGAACGTAGCCATGGTAGTCGTGACCGCGACCGTCCCTGCGACAGGAGTGCGAAGTGGTGAGAAGCTTGATTGTCACGTCAGTGCAGTCAACGGGAAGAGCTTGTTGGGCGGTCGTTTGGCTTTCGCATCACTCCGCGGGCCGAATACTCAGAACACGGATGTCTTTGCTTTGTGCCAAGGTGCTATTCAGATCGAAGATCCATCTCACCCAACGGTTGGCTTGATTCAAGATGGCTGCAAAATGGAGCGCGATGTCTTTACCGAGTTTCATACCAAGGATCGCTGGGTAACGTTTGTGCTTGATAAGCACCACGCTGACTTTGTGGTTGCTAACAACGTGACCGAAAGCATTGCACAGCAATACGGCGACTTGTTCTTGGATAATACCCAACAGCTTCAATTTGTTAACAATCGAAACGATTTTATTCAATCGGTTGATGCCACGAACATCCGGGTTTGGATCCCCGAAAGTTCGGACATGGTTCCTTCGATTGCTGATCTGCTCGATATTAAGATCAATGAGGTTGAGCCAGAAGCTCGCGTTGTGATCAATCCTCGCAATGGAAGCATCGTAATTAGTGGCGACGTAGTAATCGGTGATGTCATCATCACGCACCGTAATCTGAATATCGAGATCGGTAATAACGCAAATGTGTTGCCAATCTCCACAACACAAACAAGCAAGCCAAAGCTTGAGAGCCTTGTACAAGCTCTGTCAAATTTGAAGGTACCAGCTACGGATAAGATTGAAATCATCCGCGGTATTCATCGTATGGGTAAATTACACGCCAAGCTGGTTATCCTTTAGGCCGCACTTGTTCAGTAAATAAAAAGAGAGAAACACGGATGTCTTTCATCAACGCAGCACAACTTGGTATCGCTCAGAAGATGTCAGCCCCTGCTGAAGTTCTTAACTTGCAAGATGCAAAAGAAACTTCTTTGCAGGAAGCACAGGATATCAAGAAGGCTTATACCCAGTTTGTTGGTGAGTCGTTCTACGGCACGATGCTTAAATCGATGCGAAAGACTGTTGGCGAGCCAGCTTACTTTCATGGCGGGCAGGCTGAGAAGCTTTTTCAAGGCCAACTAGATCAAGAAATCGCTTCGGAAATGGCTTCGACCGGTAGCAGCGGAATGGCTGAGTCGCTGTTCCGTAACCAGTTCCCGAAAGAAGCGGCACTGCTTCAAGAGCACGCTCAGCAAGCCAATGCGAGTTCGCTTGAAAATCTTGATCAATTACGACAACGCTAGAGATCAACAAATCAGAATCATCGCGACTGCCTAACAGCAACGGAATCAATAAGGCAAGACTATGAGTCAAGCAACCACCACAAACAGTTCAGCCAAACAAGAGATCGATGCCGGCGATTGGGAATCGCAAATCGCAACTCTGCTTGATGAATTGTCCGCCGTACAAACTGACTTGCTGTCGGTACTTGAAGAGAAGCGTCAAGCTTTGGTTGCGGGAGCCGATTCGGAACTACTTGAACCGTTGCAAAAACGAGAACAAGAACTTGCCGAAAGACTTTCCAACTGCCAGCAACGCAGGCAGTCAATGCTTGCTAGCGCTTCCGAGGCAGGACTGCCCGATACGAACCTTCGCCTCTTGGCTGAATCCTTGCCACAAGAGAATCGAAATCGCCTGAAGCCCGCGATTCGTCAGGGGCAATCACGCATGCGACTGTTGCAGCACCAGAGCCTAACGAACTGGGTGCTAGTACAGCGGACGCTGCTTCATCTCTCTCAAATGGTAGAGATTGTTGCCACCGGTGGTGAGAAATCGCCGATTTACCGAAAAGAGGGTCCTTCGCCTGCCGGCGGTGCTCTACTCGATTGCGACGCATGATAGCTCTGCTACCACCAAATCACATCTTCATTTAAGCGTTAAACTAAACAGGTTCAAAGCATGTCACTCTTCGGATCACTCCAGGTTGCCAGCAATACGCTGCAGGCGATGCAGGTGGGTCTGCAGGTAGTGGGCAACAACATTGCGAATGCAAACACAGAAGGTTTCATTCGTGAGAAAGTGAACTACGCGCCCGCTCCCGTGATGGAGAAGGGCAATCTCATTATCGGGCTTGGGGTTCAAGTCGAGAGCATCACCCAGGTTCTTGATGAATACTTGGGTGAACAACTTCGGGGTGCTAATCAAGATAAGATCGGCGCCGAGATTCAGAACAACGCGTACAAAGATCTTGAGCGACTGATTGGTGAACTGACAAGTAATGACCTCAGTACCAGTCTGACAAGCTTCTTCGGCAGTATCGAAGATACTCTGAATGCAACCACGGGTGATCCCTTATCGATTCGCAATCTAGTAGTGCTCGAAGGTGAAAAATTAGCTGGTGAGATTCAACGTATTGATGATCGAGCATCCCAGATCCAATCCTCGTACGATGAGCAGATTCAGGTCGCTGGCGACCAAATAAATCAACTCGCCAAACAGATCCAAGATCTGAATATTCGAATCACCCAAGTTGAAGGGGGTGGTAATTCTCGAAGTGATGCGGGGGCTTTGCGTACTGAAAGACGGCTTCTTGTCGATCAACTAACCGAGCTGGTTGGTGCACAGGTTCAGGAACAGCCTAGCGGCGGGCTTAGTATTACCGTCGGCGGTGAGTTCCTTGTGTTTGAAGGCCAACGACGTGAAGTATATGTTCAGCAGTCAGACAATCCAGAGGCTGCATCAGCAACAATTCGCTTCTCCGACACCAATAAAGAACTCGATCTAGGTGGTGGTCAGGTATACGGCCTCACTGCTGCACGTGATGAGATCATTGGTGGCTTTCGTGATGATCTGGATAGCTTGGCCGGGAATCTTATTTTCGAATTCAATAAGGTGTTTTCGAGTGGTCAAGGATTGACCGGATTTCAAGATCTCACCAGCGTAGAAGGTATCGCCAACGTGGATGTGCCTCTCGACCAAGCTGGTTTACCATTCAGTCCTCAGAATGGTGAGTTTAATATCACGGTCGTTAACAAGAATACCGGTGATGAAGAGACCACACGAATTAATATCCGCTTGTTAGGCGGTGCAGATGACACAACGCTGAATGATCTTCGGTCGCAGATTGATGCCGTTAATGGTATCTCGGCATCAATCGATTCAGTGGGGCGCCTGAGAATTCAAACCGACGCATCCGACACGGAGTTCTTCTTTTCGGGCGATACCAATGCAGAGGGTGATTCTAGCCATGTCCTGGCTGCATTGGGATTGAACACCTTCTTCACCGGTAGTGATGCTGACAGCATCAGCGTGAATGCCGAATTGGATGGGATTGAGAATGCCGCCAAGTTTGCTTCGAGCAACTTAGGCATCGGAGCTGGGACCGACAACGCAGTCCGCTTGGCGGGCTTGCTTGATGAACCCCTAGAAGCACTCGGGGGCACTTCGATACTCGGACAGTATGAACAGTTTGTGAATGAACTGGCACAGAAGTCGACCGTTGCAGGCAGTGTCCTTGAGGGACTGAATATCTTTGCTGATACGCTGAACGCCGAGTTCCAGGCAGCCAGTGGCGTCAATATTGACGAAGAAGCGATAGAAATGATTTCCTTGCAAAGGATTTACCAGGCAACTGGTCGATATATCACAGTGATCCAGGAGATGCTTGATACTTTGATAAGCCTTTGATTTAACGATTAATGAGATAACGACCCGTGGCAACCCTGCCCATAACAACGACGAGAGTAAGTAGCGCGCTAATGCGTAATTCTCTCGCTGCGCAAATCCAAGCGGATAATCTTGATCTCTTCCGCTTGCAGACCCAGATCAGCACCGGTCTGCGGATCTTTCTACCGAGTGACGACGCCTCCTCGGCACAGCGTGCCATGGTCTTGCAAAGGACGTTGGAACGAAAAGATCAATCGATTACGAATGTGCAGGGGGCAACTTCTTCCCTGATCACTGCGGAAGCGGCTCTAAATGACGTAGCAGCGAAGCTAAACGAAGTGAGTGCTGAAGCTCTTTCAGTTGCCGGGACAGTCAGTACCCAGGAAGAACGAGATGCGGTTGTCAATCTTGTCGATGAAGCACTCTCCGTTCTTGTAAACGCTTCTAACTCTCGTTACACCGACAATTATCTCTTTGCTGGTAACGAGACCGCTTTTGCTCCTTACGTGATGAACGACACGGATGGCGGAGTCTATGTTGAATTCCAAGGGAACCAATTCAGCCAACAAACCTTTGCGGACATTGGAATCCTGTTTGATGTTTCCATCTCGGGGAACGAAGTCTTTGGCGGTATTTCCTCTGCAATTCGTGGAACAGAGGATCTTAATCCTCAACTAACGCGAGAAACAAAGATTTCTCAGCTCAATGGTGGTCTCGGGATCAGTCCGAATGGAGTGATCTCGCTCACTTTTGATCCTACGGCAGCAGGCGAGCTTACCACTTCGAGCACGATTGAAATAAGTAACGCGTCTACGATTGATGACTTGATTCGTACTATCGAAGCAAATCTTCCCGATGGTGCCCAGACCCGTGTCGAGATTTCGGGTAATTCCCTGACGGTCACAACTTCCAATGGAGACCTCTCCATCGGCGAAGTCTTCGAAGGGACAACCGCTGCTGAGCTAGGAATCAATACCGGAGGAATTTCTTTTGCGTCGATTACCAGTACGGATCTAGATCCAACATTGATTAAAACGACGCAGCTTGGTGATCTCGAGGGGAATAAATCACGCGGTACGCTTGAATTGGTTGGTGATAACAACGATCTCCTGATCGAGTCAGCCATCAATGGATCTAGCTTCGATGGTTTAACCATCGATGTGGTTGACGGGGCGACGCTTGGTGCTGAATTTGCAAATTATGATTCCGGTACGAACACACTTACTGTGACAATCGCCGAAGGAGTTTCGACCGCTGATTCCGTCGCCGCGGCTATTAACGCAGAGGGGACTTTCGTTGTTTCGCCGGACGTTCGAGATGCCACCGCCAAGGGGACCGAAGGATCTGGTGAGTTCTTCGTTGGTACCTACGACAATGGTGGAGCAGGGCTTACGACTGGCGGTAGCAACGGTTCGATTGATCTCGCTTCGGGAGTACGAATCACCAATGGGGAGGGGGAAGTTGTTATCGACACCTCTTCAGCAGAGACTGTCGAGGACTTGCTTAACCTTTTTAATCGGGAAGAGTACGGCCTTCGAGCCTCGATTAATGCCGCTGGGACAGGCATCGATATTCAGTCACGCCGGAGTGGATCCGATTTTACGATTGGCGAGAATGGCGGTACGACAGCCTCGGATCTTGGCATTCGGACCTATACCGCTGAATCCTTGCTTGCGGATTTCAACCATGGTCTTGGCGTAGCGGTTGGAGAAGAGAATCAGTTTATAGATAACACGCTACAAATTGCGGTTACCGATTTTGGTGTCACAACCAATTACACTATCGATACCGAAGGTTTGACTACGGTTCAGGATGTAATCGACGAGATCAATACCGTAACGGGTGGCAATGTCACGGCAAGCTTGGCGACCGTTGGTAATGGCATTACTCTTTCCGGTACCACTCCGGCGGTTGCGGGTACGAATTCTTCTGGCGACTTTTCACTCGGTGTTGATACGCTAACCCTTACGGCGGATGCCGTGGGGCCAGCATTTGATCAAGCATTCACAATTGAGATTGTTGATTCCGGTTCGGGTGGCATATCCTCGGGTGTTGTTGGAAATGCGATAACGATTGACCTGGGCGGTGCATCAGCAAACACAAGTGACATCGCTACTGAAATCAGCTCTTCACTACCTGGCTATACGGCAAGTAGTTCAGGGTCAGCAGCTGTCGCTGGACCAACTGGTCCAATTGCATTCTCTACAACGGGCGGGGTAGATTTTAACCCAGCAGGTGCCAATTCGATTGAAGTTTCAGGCGGGGCTGGTCAGCGGCTTGGCTTCTTCGGGCCTGATGAAACGTCAGCTTCTTCAGCGACGGCAACTCTCACTTCAACTGATAACAAGCCGCACGAAGTTGATAGTGTCTTCAATACGCTACTCAGGTTGCGTGATGCTTTGGAGAACAACAATACCGAAGCGATCGCCGCCGAGCGCACCACGCTCGATGAGGACATCGATCGGGTCACCCTAGCGCGGGCCGAAATCGGCACACGGGTTCGAAACCTCGAATCCTTTAAGACTCGTATCGAAGATGAGCAGGTCGACTTGCAAAGTGCCCTGTCGGATGAAATCGATGTCGACTTCGTCCAAGCCGCTTCGGATTATGCACTGAAGCAAGCTTCGATGCAAGCATCGTTGCAGACTTCTGCTTCTTTGCTTCAGCTTTCGATTCTCGATTTTATCTAACCGGCAAGCCTTAACGCGTTGTGGGTATCAGTACCCAAGTTTGGCTCATTGCCAGTGTTCTTAATTGCCGATGCCAACGGTATCAGCGCATGCACGAGGGGTGCATTCTTTGCGCTAACTACTGGCCGACTCCGTGGAGGGAATCATGCGGATCGAGACGACTCGCTTTGGACAAATCGAAGTTCAAGATACTGACGTACTGACATTTCCATTAGGACTGATTGGTTTGGAGACTTGTCAGCGTTGGGTCGTGCTAGCAGATTCTACGCACGAAGGCCTCGGATGGCTTCAATCGGTTGATCGAGCCGACCTAGCATTTGCTGTGGTAAGCCCACGCCGTTTTGTCCCAAGTTACAGCGCTCGCATCACCGCCCGCGACCTGGGGACGCTCAACATGCCTGAGAATACCCAACCTCAGGTCGTGGTGACCGTTAGCCGAAATACCAGTACTGCTGGTGAAGATCGTCTGACGCTGAACCTAAAAGCACCCATTGTTGTCTGTCTTGAGAGCCGCATGGGTCGTCAGATCGTTGCCAAAGATGACCATCCTGTGCGTTATTGGCTAGAACCAACACTGCCGCTGCGTCGCTCAGCTTAGTCGTTCGGCTCACTCGGTCGGGGATTGGTTTGCGTAAGGATTGCTCGTTGTAGCGATTAAACCTCCAGTCGAAAGCCGGTGCCAGCGTTCTCAGCGACACAACCGGCCCTTGCGAGGTAGTTTTCGAGTTCTGATCGATTTCCAGCCGATACTTGAGGACGTTGGAGATTGTTAGCTAGCTCAGGCGGGTTTCGCTATTACCAACAGCTGAGATTAATTTGCATGAACTAACTGGCCAGTGCCAGACACCTTAAGAGGCAATCCTCATGTTGGTCCTATCCCGACAACGCGACGAAAGCATTATCATCGGCGACAACGTCGTTATCACGGTCGTTGATGTTCGCGGCGACAAGGTACGACTTGGCATCGACGCCCCGGTCGAGATTCCCGTCCACCGTCGTGAGGTCTACGAAGCGATTCAGCGAGAAAATCGCCAAGCGGGCACCATTGCCCCCGAAGATGCCCGTGGCATCAACAACAACCCAACGGCTGAGAAGTAGCCGAAAGCGACCCCATTAAAAAAACAACAGGCCCTGCTGGATCATCCAACAGGGCCTTGCTCGTTTTCTGACTTCTCTTTGTTGACTTATAAGTCTTGATGGTCAATCGCCTAGAGAATCGATGTCCGCTAGGTTCGATTTGCAGCTGCATGAGATACGCTGCATTTGATACTTAGTGACTTAATCTTATGAGTTCTTGTGGGTGATTTTCTTAACCCACCAAACAGGATATCTACGTCTTGGATGAAGGCCGTTTTTCGGAAGCTATACGGCCTAGGCGATCATTGCAGTTCCGTCTGTAACGGCTGGCGCGATTGCAGCATCGCGCTTCGTAGAACCCGCGTCAGAAACCTTGGTTCGTTTCACGCCTGCCACGCTAGCAGACGATATGGTCGCATAGGTGAATTTTCTTCACGGAAGATTTATCAAGCGACCTGGAACCGAAACTTCAGGATTACTTTCTGGCCCGATGCCGTGAAGTGAGCCGTGGTGACACGCTCTTTCACACGATCGCCCGTTAGAGAGAAGATTAAGCGACTAGGACGACGCACCATTGATAACGGCGGTCGGGTAAGAGGTTCCCCCGGCGCCACACTACACGGGATGCCCTAACGTCGGGGCAGCCAAAAAATCCACACGAACTTTATTTTTTGAGGTGTTTCGATGACACGTATCAACACGAACGTCAGTTCGCTCGTTGGCCGGAACAACTTGTCGCGTGCAAACGAAGGGCTGAACACAGCGCTTACTCGTTTGAGCACAGGTCTCCGTATTAACACGGGTGCTGACGACCCAGCTGGTTTGATCGCAAGCGAAAAGCTTCGTAGCGACATCACCAGCATCGAAGCCGCTATCGGCAACACAGAACGTGCTAACCAGGTTATCGCTACCGCGGACAGTGCTCTTTCTGAGGTCAGCTCGCTACTAAACGACATCCGTGGTTTGGTAACCGAGTCAGCCAACTCAGGTGCTTTGTCAGAAGACCAATTGAACGCTAACCAGCTTCAAATTGACTCTTCGCTTGAAGCAATCAACCGAATTGCTCAAACGACAACCTTCCAAGGCAACAACCTACTTGATGGTAGCCTTGACTTCACGACCACGGCTGGTACGAACTTCGCACAAATCTCCGACCTTAACATCGACCAAGCAAACCTTGGTTCGACGGGTTCGGTTAGCTTGGCAGTTTCGGTGGACACCGCTGCTACCCAAGCTCAAGTTGATGTAACCAACATCCCAGCTACTTCCACAGCTGCTCAGGCTGTTATTGATGTTGATGTTACAACAGCGGCAGAAATCCTAGGTGTACAAGAGTTTAATTTAGGTGCTGAACTCGGAACTGTAACAATTACCGACACAACGGGTAATACAGGTACTGCCGAAGCTATCACGAGTGTTTCACTCATACAGGGTGGTTCAGCCGCAGCTGCTATAAATAGTGGCGTACTTGAAATCACAGCAGATTTTACCACTGGTACTACCGTAGGTGCTCTCGAGACATTGGTAGATTCTGCAGGCCTCAATATTACCTTTGATTCGGCTGAAGCTGGTGGTGATGCGGTAACAGCAGCTTCGCCTGCTACTGGGCTTACCGGTACCGTAACAACGACTGGTCAAGCTGCAATATCTTCCGGTACGGATGGTTTCACCCTGACAACCGTTGGAAATACAGGTACCTACAACGATACGTCGATTGCATTTACCGATGCAGGTGGTACAGCTAATACTGCGACCGCTTCGTACGACTCGGGAACGGATACAATCACTGTTGATATTAGCGGCGATGTTACCGTAACGGACATCTCTGATGCTATCGTTGCCCTTACCGATGGTGATGGGGCTGCCATCTTCACCTCAGCCGTTGATACCGCAGTTGCAACGACTGTCATTCAAGGGAGTGACACTACCGTTGCTGCTACAGCTACCGACTCGACTTCGGGTGACAACGGTGGTGGTTTGACCGAAGACCTTGTCTTCGAACTATCGGGTGCTACCGGTTCGGAAGTCTTCAACGTTCAATCGGGTACAACCATTGACGAGTTGGTTAGCCAAATCAACTTGGTTTCGGACGCGACCGGTGTTGAAGCGACCGCTAACTCAACCACGCTTGAGTTGACTTCAACCGCTTACGGTTCGGACGCCTTCGTTGATGTTCGTGTTATCTCCGAAGGTTCGGGTACAACCCCTTCGGGTGAATTCACCACGGCTGTTGGTGCAAACCAACGTAACGTTGGTGCTGACATCATTGCTACCATTAACGGTACGCAAGCCAACGGTGACGGTAACTCGCTATCGATCAACACCGCAACGCTTGACCTGAACTTGTCACTTACAGCTGGATTCACAGGCAACGTTGCCTTTGACATCACCGGCGGTGGTGCGTTGTTCCAACTTGGTCCTGATGTGGTTTCGAACCAGCAAGCTCGTCTTGGTATCACCAGTGTAAACACTGCCCGCTTGGGTAGCGAAAGCGGTGGCCTTTACCAGCTTCAATCGGGTGGTACTTCGGACCTATCGACTGATCCAACAACCGCTGCTGCGATTGTTAATGAAGCGATTGACCAAATCACTTCGCTTCGTGGTCGTCTTGGTGCTTTCCAAGCAACGACGCTTGACTCGAACCGTTCGGCTCTAAACAGCACGCTTACCAACCTAAGTGAAGCTGAGAGCTTGATCCGTGACGCTGACTTCGCTGCTGAAACAGCGAACCTCACGCGTTCGCAGATTCTTGTTCAGTCGGGTACTCAGGTCTTGGCTATCGCCAACCAGAACCCACAGAACGTTTTGGCTCTACTTGGTTAATCCCGATTGGGTTAAGAGTAGCCAAACACCAATTAGCTATGCTAGTTGGCATAAAACGACTAATACCGGCCCTGGTTCCACGGAATCGGGGTCGGTTTTTTCTATTCATGCCACCTTTCTGATCTAACGGCTGCTAGCACCTCCCCTTTTCCGCATACCCACCTGAAGCGGTATCTCTTACCCAGCCGATAAGAGACATGCGGCTCTGTGCAATTACCTAACCCTAACGGGCTAGCAAGCGACCAGTGCGCCAGGGTGACCTACGTTTATAGAGTCCCAAGCTATGTCCGTATCGCAACGAATCGCTTAACGAACAACGTCCTATGTCCTCCATTCAATCCAGCATCGGTCTCATCACCGGGATCAACATTGAGCAGACGGTCGATCAGCTCATGTCGATTGCTGCGCGCCCGAGGACGAATATCCAGCAGAGAAACGTCGGCTTGCAGCAAGAGCAAGCCGCTGTCGGTTCGCTTGCAGCAACGCTTCTCTCTCTGCAATTTACCACCAACTCGCTTCAGACCGACACGTTCGATTCACGAAGCCTGAGTATCAGTAATGAGTCAGTTGCCAGCGCATCGATTCGAACCGACGAGACTCCCGCCAAGGGGAGCTTTAGCTTCACTTCGCTTCAGACCGCGACTACTAGCCAATACATTTCGGACCCGATTCTGGATGTCGACGGAGGTCTTGGTTCAGGAAGCCTTTCGGTTCGCTTTGGGGGGCAAGTTGGTGCAGGCATCGAGCTTAGTCAACTCAATGGTGGCAGCGGCTTCGACGCCGGTAACATCAAGTTGACCGACGGCAATGGCAAGACGGCGATCATTGATCTACGTACCGCTCAGTCGGTCGACGATGTAATCAAAGCGATCAACGAGTCGAGCGACGTTGACATTATTGCTTCGACCAACGGTGATCAATTCGTTCTGACCGACGATTCGGGCGGATCAGGAACGCTACGCGTCCAAGAAGTAGGCGGCGGCAGCACTGCAGAATCGCTTGGCCTAACAAGCCTCAGCGTGAATGGCTCAGACTACACCGGTTCGGACGTCGTCGGGCTTAGTTCCAACACACTACTTTCAAGCTTGAACCGTGGCGGTGGCGTATCGATTAGCGATGCCGCTGAGATTGATGACTTGTCATTCACCTTCGTGAGTGAATCGGCTGTCGGAGTTGACCTGACCGGCGCGGTTACGCTTGGTGATGTCGTCGATCGTATCAACAGCGATGATGATCTAACCGGTAAGCTTACAGCAGCGATCTCGGCAGACGGAACTCGAATCGAGTTGACCGCGCTTGGCAATGATATCGAAGAGATCAGCTCAACCGGCACCACGGCCGCTGACCTTGGCATTGCCACTACGACGACTACGTCTTCGCTGTCGGGTGATCGCTTGATAACGGGTCTGCAAGATACGTTGATTGCTGACTTGAATGGCGGTAGCGGTTTTGATCTCGGTACGGTGACGATTACCGACGCCAACAGCGGCACCGCCGATGTCGATCTTTCTTCGGCTGAGACGCTCGATGAAGTCATATCGCTCATCAACGCAGCCGGCGGCGTCAGCGTCGAAGCGGGCGTTAATGCTAACGGTGACGGATTGGTCATCAACGACACCTCAGGCGGTAGCGGAACATTCTCTGTCACGGACTTTGCTGACGGCAAAGAGACGGCAACTAATCTGGGATTGGTTGCCGGCACCAGTGGCTCGACCGCCGACTCTGGTTCATTGAATCTGGCAATCGTACATAACAACACAACGCTTGATGAACTGACCGGCATAAGCAATTACAGCGTCAATGATATCTATATCACGGACAGTGCCGGAAATCGGAGCTTGATCAACCTCGACTCATCGGAAGACGCTCAAACGCTAGGCGATGTGATCGACACGATCAACAACACGACTGGCCTTGAAGTCACCGCATCGCTCAATCAGGCAGGCGACGGAATTCTTCTGACCGACACCGCCGGTGGAACGGACACGTTGAAGGTGGAAGAGGATGGCCGAGGCGGCACCACAGCGGCTGACCTTCGAATCCTTGGCAGCTCAACAACAACCAACGGCAGCAATCAGCAAACGATTGAAGGTTCGCGGTCACTATCGATTGACCTTAGCTCACTGAGTGGAGCTGGTCTTGAAACGGCACTCTCTTCACTCAATGATGGCAACGGTGTTGATGACGGCGTGATCTATATCAAGCCAGCCTCGATTGATCCTACGGCCGATGCCGAGGCAATCGAAAACGGTGAACCACGCGGCGGGTTCGTCGTTTCCCTTGGCGAAGCAGCTACTTTGCAAGACGTCGTTGACAGTATCAACACAGCCGCAACGAATGCAGGCTTTGATGTAACAGCTGGCCTCAATAGTTCAGGCACCGGCTTAGAAATCATCGACAATGCGGGTGGCAATTATCAGCTAGAGGTTTCCGACCTTGGCACAGGAACGACCGCAGCGGATTTGAATATCGCTGGCAGCGCGCCAAGCACCGTCAGCGGTGCCCAGACACTCAACGGATCGGGCCTCATTGGATCAGGCGACGCCGAGCTCGGTGCTTTAGGTGAATTGGTCCTGCGAATTAACGAACAAAACAACGGTTACACCGCATCGGTGTTTAATGACGGAAGCGGTTACCGACTGTCGATCACCTCGGACGAACCGGGCCGTGCTAATAATCTGTTGATTACAACAAGCTCGGGAACGCTCAGCTTCTCCGAAGTTAGCCAAGCCGAGGATGCGGCGATTGCCCTTGGTGGAGCAAACAGCAACGTGGTTGTCTTTGCTGAGGATAATAACTTTGAGAACGTTGTTTCAGGAGTTGATGTCACCGTCAATCAAGCTTCCGATGAGCCTGTCACAATTGAAGTGACCGAAGACAATAGTGGTGCGATTGACGCGGTTCAACGATTCGTTGATGCCTACAACTCAATGCGTGACAACCTAAATAGTGCCACTTCATTCGACGCGGAAACCTTTGAGTCGGGTGTCCTGCTCGGCACGAACGTCGCATTGCAGGTCGACACCGAGCTTTCTCGGATCGTCTCAGGCCGATTCTCGGTGGGTGGCACCTTTGCTTCCTTAGAGTCGGTTGGGATATCGATTGTCGCCGATGGTAAGCTTTCGCTTAATCGATCCGATCTTGAAGATGCTTTTTCCAATAATCCGACGGACTTGGAACAACTCTTCACCGACACAGACAATGGCTTGATCGCCAAGCTTGATACCGCGATTGATCGCCTTGCTGGCGATACGAATTCGGTATTAACCCGCCGGACCGATACACTCAATCGTCAAGTTGAGAGCAACAACACCCGAATCGATTCGATCACCGCGCGACTCGACCGTCAGCGTGAAGCCTTGCTGTTGGAGTTCTTCCAGTTGGAAGAGACCGTTTCACGACTGCAAAGCAACATCGATGCGATCAATAGTATCCAGCCGATTTCGATTCAACGATCCAGTAACCAATCCAACCGTTAACGAGTAATTTCGTAGCCCCACGAAAAGAGGTTTCCCATGCCAGTTCCAGGACAACGCGAGTACCTAGAAGCGAAGGTACAGACGGCTTCAGCTCCGCAACTCCATTTGATGTTAATCGATGGCGCGTTGCGATTTGGACGGGAAGCAGAAAAGGCTCTCATTCGTGAAGACGAAGCGGCCGCTTTGCCACTCTTGCAGCGCACGATGAAGATCGTAGCTGAGCTCTTGGCTGGGGTTAAGAAGGGTGAATCGGAAGTGAACCAGAAACTGGTTCAACTGTATCAGTTTGTCTACGCAAGGCTTACAAGCGTTTACGCAAACCAGGACCATAAGCTGATGGCCGATGCGCTTCAGATTCTTGAATTTGAGCAACAGACCTGGCGTCTTGCCTGCGAAAAAGTGCTTACGGAGCAGTCGGCTAAAGGCAATGCTAAGGCTCCTACCCTAAAGAAGCCACCAATGCCACACTTAGGCAAAACGGGCGCTCCTCAGTCGGGCCTTTCTATCGAAGCTTAATCGCTCAATATTGGACGGAATCACAGGGGTGCTTACACCGGATCGATCAGTTTTCTATGATATGAGGTAGTTTTACCATTCATCGAAAACCGTGAACCCCTCATATCGACCGTGACTGCCACCAAGCAACTGATTCGCGTAGGCCATAGCCCTGATCCTGACGATGCCTTCATGTTCTATGCTCTTGCCAAAGAGCAGATTGATACGGGCAACTACGAATTCACGCATGAGTTAGTTGATATTGAAACGCTCAATCAACGCGCTTTCTCAGGCGAGTTGGAGCTAACCGCGGTAAGTATCCACGCCTATGCCCATTTGCAAGATAAGTACATGCTCTGCAACAGCGGCGCGAGCATGGGCGACAACTACGGCCCGATGATTGTTGCTAAGGAAGCTTGCTCGGTCGAAGATCTCAAGTCAAGACGGATCGCGATTCCAGGTAAATTGACCAGCGCGACTTTGGCACTGCGTCTTTTCCTTAAACAAGAGTTTGATTTCGTAATCGTACCGTTTGACGAAATTATCCCTGCTGTCGCCGCTGGTGAGTACAAGGGAGAGAAAGTCGATGCTGGTCTCCTCATCCATGAAGGCCAATTGACCTATGGCGATCAAGGTTTGCAGATGATCGTCGACCTTGGCGTTTGGTGGTATGACCTAACGGATGGACTACCATTGCCTCTTGGTGCGAATGCGATCCGTAAGGATCTGGGCGACGAAGCGATCAAGCAAGTCGAAGACCTTTTGACTCAAAGCATCAACTACGGTCTAGACAATCGTCAACCCGCGCTTGACTATGCGTTGCAGTACGGCCGTGATCTGGATAACGCAAAGGCTGACAAGTTTGTTGGCATGTACGTTAACGATTGGACTCGCGATTTTGGCGAGAAGGGCCGTGAAGCAGTTCGCTTGTTCCTTAAAATGGGCCACGAAGCGGGTGTCTTGCCTGAGCTTGTCGAACCCGAGTTCGTCGGACGTTAATCCTTATTTGGCGTTTTGACCCCACCAGCCATCAAGCTTGCTCAGCGTCAAGTCACCTTCGACTTGGCACTGACAGGCTAGGCGTATGCCTTTCTGAAGCGAATCTTTGTGTGGCGGGAAATTCAACCGCCAACGTTCAACCGCTGTCGGTTCGCTGACACTTCCTGTTATGCTTACCGCACAAGTCCCGCAAGTGCCTAGGCCACGACAGTGGATCAATTTCATTGGGCCGTTGTAGAGTTTGACGCCGGCTTGTAAGAGGACTCTTCTCAAGTTGTCACCAACTTCACATTCAATGGTTTGATCGTTGATTGCGACTTGTGGCATGTGATTGCCTTAATAATGAGAGTATTAGTCGGTTTGCCAATCTTCCAGGTGCATTTCGACTGAGCGATAACCGCGGAAAGTGTTAATGACTGGCCGGAAGGCTATGCGTAAAGGCCCGTTGATCTCTTTCAGCTCATCTTCCCAATCACCGGCACCAAAGGCTACTGCGCGGAGTTTGATTCCGTGTTGTTCGATTTCAAGCGAAAGGTGACGGCCAGCGCTCCCCATTCGTCGAGGTGCTGAAGCTAGTCGCACATCCGAAGCAGCCAGCGTTGGTCTTTGATTGCCATGCCCAAAGGGCGCTAGACGTTCAATCTGGCTAACCGTTTGGTGAGTGAGTGCTGAAAGGGAAGTCTCTGCGTCGATACGCAAGGTAGCTTCAGGTTGCGCGCCCTCAATTTGGCTTGCAACATATGCACAAAAATCGATCCGGAAGGCATCAATCTTTGTTGGATCAACCCGCAGGCCAGCTGCTGCTGCGTGACCACCATGTCCTTCAAGATGTTCATCACAGGCAGCGAATGCTTGGTGCAGGTTGATCTCAGGGATAGATCGCCCCGAACCGGTACCCGGCTTCTGTCCGAGTTTGTCTAAGGCAATGATCACAACCGGCTTATGGTACTGTTCGGCTAACTTGCCTGCGACGATGCCGATAACGCCTGCGTGCCAATCATAACTGGCTAGAACCAGAGCGGGATCATTCTTCGGATCAAACTTTTCTTTGGCTTGTTTTCTTGCAGCGAGTAGAACGCTTCGCTCAACCGTCTTGCGTGTTTCATTCAACTCATCAATGTAATCCGCTAACTCGGCAGCACGTTTCGAGTCATCTGTCGAGAGGAGTTCGACGCCAAGCTCGGCTTGCCCTAAGCGGCCTGCGGCGTTCAATCGGGGGGCTATTGAGAAGCCGAGATCCTCGCCTCCAAGCTCAGGTTTCTTGGTAAGTTGAGCAACACGCTCCAGCTCTTGGAAACCTAGAACGGGATCATGTCGTAGGGCGTTCAGACCATTACGAACCAGGATTCGGTTTTCATCGACTAGTGGGACCACGTCGGCGACGGTTCCAATTGCGGCAATTCCAACGGCCTGCATCAGAAAGCGTCGCATGGCAGGGCTAACTTTTTTCGACGGACTGCCTTCCGAAGAAGGCCCTTCTTGGCCCTCGGTTGCCAATTGACAGAGTGCCCACGCAAGTTTGAATGCCACTGCCGCACCACAAAGTCCGTGGAAAGGATAATCGTGATCGGGTAATTGAGGATGCACCAAACAAGCAGCGTCAGGTAATCGATGGGCCATCTGGTGATGGTCGGTTACGATCAGCTGCAAGCCCAGCTCTTTGGCGAGATCGGCTTCTTCAAGGCTAGCGATTCCGCAATCGACAGTGATGATCGTATTGGCACCCTCATCGGCCAGACGCTTCAAGGCTTCGGGATTAAGACCGTAACCCTCTTCCATTCGATGCGGTACGTAGAACCGAACGTTAGCTTTGAGAAGACGAAGGCAACGAAGCAGAATCGCAGCGGCTGTCATACCGTCAGCGTCGTAGTCACCGTAGATAACAATCGATTCACCAACGCGGATCGATTGCATGATGAGGCTGGCTGCTTCCGCAGCGCCTGGCAGCAGCATTGGGTCGTGGAGACCGGTCAGCTTTGGTTCCAAGAAGTCGCGTGCCAGCTGAGGTTGATCAATACCGCGAGCAATAAGCAACTGGGCAACTACGGATGGCAATCCTGCGGATTTCTCAAGCGATGCGATCCTACCCGGATCGTGCACAGCATGTTGCCAACGTTTGGGCACGGGGGACATCCTTGCAGCTTGATGAGTATCTATAAAAAACGCCGAAAAGGTGCGGGGCACCTCTTCGACAGTTTAAGGGTATCACTAGCGAATGATGAGAAGGGATGGCGCGTTGCGTTACTTCTTCTTCTCAACATGCATGGTGTGACGTTGAAGTCTTGGGCAGAACTTCTTTAGTCGCAGCTTTTCACCACCCATCTTGCGACGAATCGTGTAGTTATAGTCACCGGTCTCTTCACAGACGAGGAAGACACTTTCAACTTTCTTTTTACGCTTACCGCCACTTTTGGCCATGATTCACCTTCTCTGGCCCGGGTTTCCCTTCGTGGTGCCATGCCCTTGATGCAGGGGGCACTCAACAATCTGGGACCGAGCTTAACTGATCGGGGTTGAGTTATTACTAATTCGGGCATTTTTGGTGCCTGAATCGCACAAGGATAACGCCTAGATCGGCTCGAGGGAAGGAGTCTCAAGACCTTATTTTCAAGAGATTCCTAGTGAAAGAGGCCTGCCAGTTGTAGGGAGGACACCCTTGGCAAAACCTGACAGGCCTCCTCCAGCTAAGAAACCGTCATCACCACACGACTTGTACCACTAGTTTGGGGAACAATGGAGGAAGCCCCCTGACGGGGGGAGGAAACGACTTTCCGTTGCAATTCGGCTAGAAGAGCAGAATCGGGTGAGGCACTCAGAGTGTGTGCACGGAAAGGGCGGTCAAGCGGCGATAGAACGTCGGTAGCTTGAAGACGCATGGCTTACTCCATTCTGATGCAGGACATCGGGCAAGTGCGTCCGGTGGCCTGGCAATCTCAGGAGTGAGACCCATGGCTTTGCGTCCCCGCCTCGCGACGGGTTTGCCTTTTTCGGCGAAATGAAAAGGGTGGTGGAAAAGGGTAAACCGGCAGTTCGTGTTGGTCAGCATATGACCGCAACTGCTGGTACTCAACTAATAGGTTACAAACCCAAGGGAGGCAAATTCTCCCTAGGAAATAATCGGGAAATTCATTCCCAATCGGGTGATTTTCCCTCGTTTTTAGCCTCCAGACCTCGTCGAGCTGCCTCGGTTGTTAGGGCGGTTGCATCGGCAATCGCTCCACTGCTTAACTCCGTACGAAGGGTTTCTCCCATTGTTTCCAGAATGAGACGCTTAGTAAGTTGAATCGCTTCGGGTGCCGATTCGGCCATCTCTTTGCCAAGCGATTGGGCTCTTGCCCAGAGAAGATCAAAGTCAACAACCTCGTGATAGAGACCCAGCTGCTCGGCTTCATGGGCATCAATTGTCTTTGCCGAGACGAGCAACCGTGTTGCCTGGCCCGTACCGATTCGAAACGCCAGCAACGGTGCAGAAACACCTGCTATGATTCCGTAGCGAGGTTCAGGGAATCCGATCTCAGCTTTCGGGCAGCCAATCACATAGTCCGCCGCGAGCGGCAGTCCTGCACCGGCTGCCAATGCGGGACCATTGATGGCGGCAATGATTGGCTTAGGAAACTCAAGCATCTCGACTAGGAGATCTCGCATCTCTTCTGCTTCTTTCCCCCATCGTGCTAAGTCAGCAGCCACATCATCGCTTGGCATCAACTCCGCTAGGTCGCGTCCTTCAGAGAAAGTTTCACCAGAAGCGGTAATCACAACCGACCGCACCCGCTTTTCTTGATGCATGTCACGAAAGGCTTGTGTCAATTCGACAATCATCGCCCGAGTTAATGCGTTCTTCTGCGCGGGCCGATCGAGAATGATCGTTCCGACCGAATCATCGACGCGAGTTTCAATAGCATTGCTTGGGAGAATCATGGTTAACCAAAGGGGTGATCAGTTGTCGAGCCAATCTTTCAAGTATCGGCATTCTTGCCCAAACAGCACTGATTCGCTAGGAATCGATGAATTCCACTCTACGGTTCGAGGCCGAATGGCATCTTGTAGGGAATTGGGTTCGCGGTTCAGGTCCAAGTCGTGCAGTAATAGCTCTAATCGTGATACAAGCTTCCGTAGCGATGCCTTGTCTGATTGAGATGTAAGTAGGACCAGCTTAGGGCCAATGGCATCCAAGCTTACTCCAGAAACCTTATTTAGACCCGATTCAAGAGCAGGTAATTGATTCTCTTCGACCTTAACCATGCAGGTGAATTCATGTCCTTCTAAGAATGTAGCGGTAACCGTTACCTCTTGATTTTTAATGTTTGCTTGGATGTCATCAATCCGAAGTTCACCGTCAGCCAGTTTCCATCTGACAACATAGCTTAGGCCGGGAAGGTCTTCTTCAGTTGTCAGCTCGTCATATTCGACATTGAGGATTGATACCTCAGCCGGGGATACTACCTTGGCTTGAGCCAATCTAGCATTCAAGTTGATACCTTCGAATCGTAAAGGAGAGCAAACCATATTGCCGGCAGCCGCGATCGAAGCAGCCTCTTTCGGCGTCAATACTTTTGTAGGAGATTCCGTGGAAGCGCTGTAGGCACCAAGAGCCATGGTGCCTGGTGATGCTGATTGAGTTAGCACAATCTGAACCCCTTCGGCGAAAGTATCACTGATTACAGCGGGGGGGGTATGAGCGTAAACAGAGAGCAGCTCTTCAGGATGATCGATCAAGTTTCTACCATCTTTATTGGTAAGAAATAAATCTTTAGACGCGAGTTCCTCGACCTGATCTAGCAAGGAGTCACCCGTAATTCGACCAAGTCGTATCGCTTTGCGAACTTCTGGATCGATCACACTAGCGATTGTCGATGCCGCTTGCTGGGTATCGATTGTGCCGGTTGCAACGACAAGCAGAAGCTCTCGATTCAGATAGAGGGCTGGCCCAAGAGTCTTGGTAACCTTTGCCAAAAGACCAAGGGCTGCATTCTCTTGCTGATGACGAAGATCAAGCAGCGCAGCACCCGTCTGTATGTCGGTTAGCTTGATCTCATCTGAAAGGAGGGCATCCGTCAACGAGGTTGCTTGACTGAACCAAATGGTGTTCATCGGTTGTGTTTCTCCAACATGGTCAAGCAAATGGGTTCTCTTTTTGCAACATCTCTACAGGATTACCAAATAGTGGCGTTGTTTGTAAGTGGTTGTTAGCAATGAAGTTGAGGCGTTTGTTTGCAGTCGTTACTCGGTTTTGGTCCAGGCCGTGCTTAGTAGGGATCACAGCTGTCGAACGCTTTTCCCTTTGCCTCTCTTCTAGTCAGGTTCGCCGTGCCAAAGACCAAGCTCGCATCGTCGGTTAAATCGACCAAAGTTCAAGATGATCAATTCTCGGACAAGGACTCCGTTGTCGCAGATGATCGAATTGAAGATTCTCATTTGGCGGAAGAGGAAGAACAAGACTCTTCTCACATCGACGACCCGGTTCGCATGTATCTTATGCAAATGGGCGAGATTCCCATGCTTGGCCGCGACGAAGAAGTCAGTGCTGCCAAGCAGATTGAAAAGACCCGTACAAAATTCCGTCGCACGCTTCTTTGCAACGACTTTGTCCTTCAAGGAGCAATCGAACTTCTTGAGAAGGTTCAAAGCAAAGAGCTTCGCCTGGACCGGACGATTGAAATCTCGGTAACCAATACCGCAGAGAAAAAGCGTGTTATGCAGCGTTTGGGCCCTAATCTTGAAACGATTCATGGTTTGATGCACCAAAACGAATCAGATTTTTTGATTGCCGTTGATCGTCGAGTCACGTTAAAAGTCCGTCGCCAAGCTTGGCGTCGATTGATTAGCCGCCGTAACAAAGTAATCCGATTGGTAGAAGAGTTGAATCTTCGTTTGCCTCGCTTGTTCCCTATCATGGAGCAATTGCATGAGATCGGTCATCGCATGACCGTTATCAAACAACAGCTTGCCGAGCCATCCCAGTTACTTGACGAAATGCACGAAACGGAGCTTCGTCATGAGCTTCGCTACCTCATGCGAATTACGCACGAAAGCCCTGCAACGCTTGCTCACTTGGTAGCTCGCAGTAAAGAGCGTCGTGAAGATTACGATGCTGCGAAGCGTCGCCTCTCAGCTGCTAACCTTCGATTGGTTGTTTCGATCGCAAAGCGTTATCGCAACCGAGGACTTTCGTTCTTAGATCTCATACAAGAAGGAAATACAGGCTTAATGCGTGCTGTTGATAAGTTTGAACATGCACGCGGATACAAGTTCAGCACCTATGCCACTTGGTGGATTCGTCAGGCGATCACTCGTGCCATCGCAGACCAGAGCCGAACCATTCGTCTGCCAGTTCACATGATTGAAACCATGAGCAAGGTCCGCAACGTAACGGCTGAATTTGTTCAACAGTTTGGTCGTGAGCCAAACGCTGACGAAGTTGCCGAGATCACGGGTATGCCAATCGAGGATGCGGCTTGCATTCTAAAAATGACCAAGCAACCGCTATCACTCGACCAACCAGTTGGCGATCACGAAGACAATTACTTCGGCGAATTCATCCAAGAGCATCGTGAAGACGACCCACTTTACGACACAAACATGGAGACCTTGAAAGAGCGTCTTGACGATGTAATGGGCGAGCTTAGCTACCGCGAACGTGAGATTTTGAAGCTTCGTTACGGCCTTACCGACGGCTACAGCTACACGCTTGAAGAGGTCGGCAAGATATTTTCGGTTACCCGAGAGCGAGTCCGTCAGATTGAATCCAAGGCGGTTCGGAAGCTTCAGCAGCCCTATCGCAGCCGATCCTTGGCCAGCTTTCTAGACGGTGTCGAAATGCCGGTTGAGCTTTGAATACCTAAAATATTGGCAATCAGGAGGAAATTCAGCCAATCTAGAGCTCGCTCAGCTCTAAAACTGACAGAATTGCCTAGGTTGCTTGGAAGATTAGCCCACGCTGGTTAATCTAGGAGGTTCGGGAGGGATGCGTCTTTATGAGCATCTGTTAATCTCCCACTGAAATAATCCTAGACCCCCTTACGAATCACAAACATTGGCATGGTTGATTTTGACATGCCTTCCACAATTTAGACTTTTGGAATCAAAACCAATGAGTATCCGTTCCGCTTTGTATCTGTTGATGGCTGCGAGTTTGATAGCCGTCACTTGTTGGTCACAGGCAAATGCCGACGAAAGTGCTACCGCGGTTGAATCGGTTGTTACCGAGCAAGTCAAGGAGCTTTCATCGGTAGCTGAAACGCAAGCGACTGAAGTTGAGCCTCTTAAAGATAAGCAAGCTCTTGTCGCTGTAGAGAAGGTAACTAAATCGGATGAACCTTTGGATCTGTTCGATGCAATGAACAAAGGGGCAGTCGAAGTGAAGTTTGTTGCTAACAGCGACAAGAAGGGAAGAATTATTCTTACGAATGATTCCGAAGAACCAGTTCAGGTAGTCATCCCTGATGCATTTGCTGCACGGCCTGTTCTCGCTCAACGTCGTGGTGGCGGTGGTGGCCGAGGTGGATTTGGCGGAGGTGGTCGTGGCGGTGGTGGTGGCCAAGGTCTTGGCGGCGGCGGCGGCGGTGGCCGTGGCGGCGGTGGCGGTCTGTTTAGCGTTGCCCCAGGTAAGACCCAACGCATCACAGTTGATCTTCTTTGCTTGGATCATGGTAAAGAAGTTCCTAATTCAAGCAATCCTTACGAATTGGTTGAAGCAGACAAATACCTAAAGGAAAGTCCCGAAACGATTCAGCTATTGAAAGCTTTTGGAACCGGCGAATTGAATCGTGCCGCTTCTCAAGCAGCCGTCTGGCACCTTAATAGCAAAGTCTCATGGGATGAGCTTGCTGCGAAACAGACGGGCACTGAACGAAACATCGTCCGAGAGCCGTACTTCTCGCAAGAAGAGATGCACATGGCCGTAGCATACGCTACCGAGGCGACTCGATTAGCCCAAGTAGAAGCTGCCAACAAAAAACCTGAGGTAAAGTCAGACAGCCAATCAAAGGCTGATGAATATCTCGAAATGGAAGAGCAAGAACAAGAGTAAGCACGACAGCTAATCCGTTTACTCTTTGTGCGAACCGAAAGCGGCGATGTCCAACGACATCGCCGCTTTTTTAGTCCTACCGATTCTCAGGTAACTAATCTTGAGATTTTACTATTTGGCTTTTTGTCAAATCAGTTATCAACTTGCCATCAATCGGAAGGGTGAATGAAAGTGCTCCGATGGCTTGGCCTTCTTTCACGTCTTCGTAGTTGTCATGGCACATGGTGCATTTAGCGAAGACCACAGGGATTGGTGTTGCAACACGCAGGTGCTGAACCCCTTCGCGCGTTTCGATTGCTTCGACCCAGTACTCGCCATCGACAAGCTTCTTGATCGCCATCTTCTCAAAATCATCTTCCGCAACGTTCTCGTCATTGTAAGGTTCGCCGGTCGCATCGAGCAGGCGCACCTTGTGCCACCCCTTTTGCTCAGCGGCAACAAATAGCTTCTTAAAAGCAGTCCCTGCAGGGATCATGTTCTCATCGTCTACGTAGTGCTTTGTGATCGTAACGATTCCCCCTTTGTAGATATCGTCAAGCATCCGTACCTCACGGCGAACTCGATCAATCTCGGGGGCTGTTTCAGAGGTAGCCTCCTCTGCTTGATTGGCATGCAAAGCTAAGAAAGTGCAGGCAAAAATACCTATCAAAAGTAATGCTAACGGCTTCTTCATTACGAATGCTCCAGGGGTGGATGTGATAAATGGATAATCGACAGGCTTATCCGAATATATTGAGCTTAAATTAGGATGTCAATGTCCTAATAAACGGGATACAATGGATTTAACTAGATTCTTAATAACTTTGCACACGAATACTTTGCACAACTGAAGCAGTCGGATGTTCTCTCAAACTCAAGAATATGCCCTTAGGTCGGTGATTTGCTTAGCCAGGCAGCCTGAGGGCGAACCGGTTGGCAACTTGCGCATTGCCGAAGAGACCCAGGTTCCTCCCAGCTATCTGTCGAAAGTGATGCAAGAGCTTGCACGGGCGGGAATCTTGACTTCTCGACGTGGTGCGAAAGGTGGTTTCACTCTGGCGCACGATCCATCCGAGACAACCGTTCTTGAAGTGCTGAATGCTGTCGATCCAATAAAACGCATCCACAGTTGCCCACTGGCACTGAAGAGTCATAAGAAGAAGCTCTGTTCAATGCATGCAAGATTAGACGCTGCTGTCGAAATGGTTGAACAAGTCTTTGCGACCTCAACCATCAAAGATCTGATGAGCGAATCGGGACGTCCGCTGCCAATGCTTGATGGACCTGTGGTGAAATCGACCAAGTAGAATCTACAAGACTTCAAAGCCTAAGTGACTTAGCCAAGCATGAATCCATGGTGGCGACCAAGGGTTCCAGGTGGGATAGCTGGCTGACAGAACGGAAAAGAACAAGAGCACCCCGACCAGTGCGAGTCCCCATTTACGTTTTTCAAGCCAGTGAACCACAGGCAAAGCCGTTGCTAGCCAAAGTGGCGCAACCCAGAACATCCATCGGAAGCCACTAGTCATCCCGCCATAATTCCGATCAATTTGCGGTCGCATCATGACAAAGAAATAGAGGCAAACGACGGTAACCGTCAGGGTGGCGAAAGCAATTTCGCGGCGTGGGCGATCTCCTTTGGCAAGCCAGGCCCAAATACCACCGAGGCTCAGCAGCCAATAGGGCGTAAGTGAAAAGATGCCGTGATGTCCAACAAGGGTATGAATTGCATAGGTTGCCTTTGAAGCCTCCCCACGGTCAACTCCAGATGGATTCCGCCAATGGCTTACGCGTGTCTTGCCATTGATGGTGTATTCGTAGTCGTACCAATTTTGATCTGGTGAATCGGCATGCCGATAGGCGTAGGGGGGCCAAATAGTATTATGTGCCCAGTAGTTGGTACCGAAAAAAGCGATGCCCACCAACAACGCGCCTGGAAGGAACCAGACGAGCGTCTCTTTAGGTCTCCGAAGTAATAAGGAGCAAGCGACTAAGCCTGTGAATGAGAGGGCAGGTAATTCGTTAGCAGCAGCAAAGGCACTAGCCAGTCCAACCAATAGCAAAGTGCCTGGCATCGGATTATTGGATCCCATCAATCGAATCCAGCCGACGAGGGCTACCATGATCGAAGCGGTTGCGATCAAGTGATTGTTAAGCACCGGAACAAAGGCGGAAAGCATCGTTCCAAACGCCGCGGCGGCTACTAGCGTGATTCGATCAAGGTTGTTTCGACCCAGCCGTTCAGCAAGGAAGCTACTGCCTAAGAGAAAGATAGCCAGTGCTGAGCCATTGATAAGCAACAACAGCGATCTGCCAATCTCGTAAGGGTGAGTCCCCAGCGTCATGCCTGTTAGTTGAACCACGAACCAATAGGGAATCGCAAGCAGGGTGATCAGCAGGACTGGTTTGCTTGAGTAAAGATGTTCCTCACCGTCACGGCCAACGTGTTTCACCATGTCGATGGTATCCCATGTTGGTTCAACGAGAATGGGTTCAATCGCAAACGAACCGGTCTCAACCAAAGCACGCACGGCGAGCCAACGGCTTCGATCATTGGCGCTCAGAAAGGGACGCTGTAGGTGCATCTTCTGCTTTAATTCCGCCTTCTTGGCGATGAGCTCCTCTTCCAGTGTTTCACCTTCAAGGCCCAAAGATTCGAGCGTACCGCGCTCTTTTTCAACGGCTTGATTGATCCGGTTGTGTTCGATGTACGTCAGCCGATGATCATTGACTGAGAGGATTTTACCGGCAGCTTGTCCAAGCGAAAGGGCGATTAGGATCACATAGATAGCCCAGCGGAGTTGCTTGGAAGTTTGATCTTCACTTTCGTCTGTCATGTGTGATAGATCGTTGCTCATCGCTTACTCAGCTCGAAAAGGTACTATGGTCCTTTGCTAATGTCCTTGAAAGGACCTATCGTCTCGCGCACGGAATACGGTTTGGTTTCATCCGAGTAATACGAAGCAAATAGACTAGCTAAAATCCCAACGGACAGAAACTGAGATCCGACTAAGCACAATGTCAGAGCATAGTAGAGTGATGCGGTCTCGTGCAGATGAACGATATCCCATGATTCGATCGCTCGGGAAAGCATCCATCGAACAGCAAGATACGTCAATCCAAACGTACCAAGCAAGAAAGTGGCAAGGCCAAACCCACCGATAAGGTGATGAGGTCGATCACCATATCCGGTAAGGATTTTTACCGTGATCAGATCAAGCGAACCTTTGACCAAACGTCGCATACCGTACTTCGATTCACCATGGACGCGTGGTCGATGATTGACGGCCACTTCCGCTACGCGGAATCCCTTGGCATCAGCAAGTACAGGAACGAAGCGATGTAGCTCGCCGTACAGATTGATCTCTTTTACTACTTCGTTACGGTAGGCTTTGATACCGCAATTATGGTCATGCAGTGAGACGCGTGTTAACGCACTGACCAGAAAGTTGAAACACTTCGATGGGAGGATTTTGTGCCAAGGATCTTTCCGGTCATATTTCCACCCACTGGCAACGTCAACCGGCGACTCGGTAGAGCTGCCTTCGAGTCGTGCGATCAGTTTCGATATTTCGGCTGGATCGTCTTGAAGGTCGGCGTCCATGGTGACGACAAACGGTGCCGTTGCCAAATCGAAGCCCGCTGCCATTGCTGCGGCCTTGCCGAAATTGCGACGGAAACGAACCGCCTCGACACGATTATCACGCCGAGCCAATTGCTCAATGATGGTCCAGGAAAGATCGGTCGAGCCATCGTCAATGAACAATATCTGCAAGTCGTACCGATGCTGTTCAGCTACTTCGCTGATCTGGCGATGCAATTCCTCAATCGACTCAGCTTCATTGAGCAAAGGAATTACAATCGATATTTTCTTGGAGAAATCTGACAAGGTCGGCTCGGATCGGAATTCTACTTAATTCGAGGCTAACAGTTCATTGTGCGGCTATCTGATCTAGAATAGCAGAAATAAATGACACTATCATTGTGCAAGATTTATTACCTCGCGACGAATTGGGTGCTATGAAGGCTCAAGATAACGATAAAACGGGAATCAACGCCCAGGATGGTCTGGTCAAGAAGCCGATTGGCATCTCCAGCGTCATCTCGCTAATTATCCTGTCAGCGGTTTTGATACTGATAAGCATTCTGTTTTTTCAGGTAATGTCCAGTTTTCTGGTGCCGCTGTTCTTGGCATCCGTCATGGCGGTGGTATTTAACCCGCTTCTGGAATGGTTTCAGAAGAAAATGCCCGGTCGGCCACACATGTCGGCACTGGCAACTACGGCTGCGATTTCGTTGCTTTTCTTGGGACCGCTTAGTTGGTTTGGATTTCGCGCCGCGGTCGAAACGCGTGACGTCATACGCAATCTAAGCGACGATGAAAAGCGACAAGAGATTGCTGTCGTAGTTGGTGAACAATCAAAGATACTTGGTGATTGGTACCGAGAGAATATCGACGAAGGCTTTGATATCAACCAGTGGTACCAAGGAAACTTTGGTGATGAATTCGACATCGTCGAAGCGAGCCAGACAGTTCTCGGTATCCTATCCGAAGCAATCGTACCGCTGGGCGTAACAGGAATTAAAGCAGCCTTTGCTTTCTTCTTTGGATTAGGCGTGATGATCTTTGCCCTCTACTACTTTCTTGCAGACGGGCCAGGTATCATTGATTCACTCATGCGGCTTTCACCAATGGATGATTCTTACGAACGTGAGCTGCTGCATCAGTTCTCAAGCGTTAGTCGAGCCGTTGTGGTGGCAACGCTTGTGACTGCCATCGCCCAGGGCCTGCTAGCTGGGATTGGCTACCACTTCATTGAATACTTCCACATCACCCCGCCCGAAGGAGCCGCCGCGGACTTTGAGTCAAAGAATATCAATCTGCCGGTCTTCCTGCTGACCGTATTAACGATGCTCTTTTCTATCGTTCCTTTAGTCGGAGCGATGGCGGTTTGGGTGCCAGTCGCGGTTTGGGTTACTTTTTTTATTCCTGGCGGGTTTTGGCCTGGGCTAATATTTGCCATCTACTGCTTCGTGATCGTCTCTTCGGCAGACAACGTCATCAAACCGTACGTTTTAAGCGGTCAGTCAAACCTCCACCCATTGCTAGCACTCTTGAGCGTTCTTGGGGGCGTCCAATTGCTCGGTGCCATAGGCATCTTGGTTGGCCCCATGCTGGTTGCCTTCATGCAGACCCTACTAGGTTTGTTGCGTAAAGAGATCGACCGATTCAAAGAGGCTGAAACGGCGTAAATTCTAGGCGTGGAAACTCTGACCTAGGTCTTTTTCTCTCTTTTCGCTAGAATTCCAGGTTAGACAAGCTTGCGTCATCGCACAGATTCCTCGTTGGGTCAGTGTGCACACGTTTGCCTGTTTTTTAAGATCATTTTATATCAACGACGAATCACTTCGTGCGACTTTAGGAGCCTTCCATGGGTTCAACTTTCCTACGTGCCACGCTTATCTGTTCATTCCTGTGCATGGGAATTTCTTCTTTTGGAGAAGAGCCAATCCATCATGAAAGCAAAATGGTGCCGGTCCAGTGGAAGAGCGCGGTTGATTCAGCAAAAGAATCAACCGATCCGAAAGATGACACCAATCTCTACAAGGTTGCTAAGCCCGCGGTCTCGGAAAGTGATGAACAACCGTTGGTTTACCGGGTCTATCAAGCACCTTCGGTCTATAACCAACCGAGTCCCCCCACTTCCGACAACAAGTTCATAAAGGGGTTCGAGCAAGCGGGGCAAGATATTGGACAAGCTACGAGCCAAAGCGTTCATGACCTCGGACACGGCGTCCAAGACGCTGCTCAAGGAGCTCTTGATGGAACCCGCGATTTTTTGTCTGCCACAGGGAAGACATTAGGTGATGTTGCTGATAACACAATCAACATTGGCAACGAGGAGTACTGGCAAAGGAAACAACAGGAAGACGCAGCCGCACGAAATAACGGGGTTGTTCCTCCCACCTCATTTAACGCACCAATGAATGCAAACAATGCTTCAGTGCAGCCAAGCTCGGGATACAACAACAGCGGATACAATAATTCAGGTTTCAATACCCAGCCAAACAATTACGCCGCTCAGCCGCAGACGAATCCTTCAGTACCACGAGTTGATAACGGAATCGCAACCAATTTTAGCAATTCAAATAATAACAATCGGTTCATGCACGAAAGTCGCATGCAAACCGTGCAGGGGCAGAATAACCAACAAGCCCCACCGTTGCAACCTGCCAATACCTCTTACCAAGGAAACAATGGCAATGGGCAGTATGCTATGCAAGGTAACAATCCAAGTGGTTTTGCAAACCCTAATGCTCCCTTACTGACTCCGCCAAGTAATAATCAGTTTAACAGTAACCCTAACTGGCCAGACCAGCAGGTTAGTACCGTTTCAAACCGACAGCCAACACAAGGTAACAACCAACAATTCAACAATCGCATTCAGCCAGCGACCACCACAACGACTGTTGCAGCAACTAATAGTAACACTCCCGGCGGAACCGACGGCTGGGTCGAGAGATCGAATAACTCAGATGTTAGTCGCCTAGCTGATCAACAAACAAATAAAGGCCCCGATCCGCTTGCGAACATGGGTATGCTTGTTGTGTTAGCCGCCTCATTGGCCGGCAACATCTATGGCTGGACAACGTGCCTCGATCTGCGCAACAAGTACCGAGCTTCTCTACGCCGGCAACCGGGTAGCTACCAATCTTAGTGGTGACCGCCTTCTTTCTTTAGAGAAAATAGAACACAGATGACGCAAATTGGGCGGATCTTCGCGGATATGACGTTACCGTTTTTGTAGAGTATCTGTGAGCAGGTTGGGTTTGCCGGGAGGCACACCCTACAAACTGATAAAAAGCTCTGCAGCAAAGGATATCAGACATGCGATTCGGAACAACTCCATTCCCCGACTGCTCTGGCCCAGCCGATGCAAGATGTGTTGTTATGTGTGTGTTTTGGTTTCTTGTAACACTCCATTTCACACTTTCCTCACTTCTATGGATGCAGGTATTTACTTGTTGGGAACATAGCCGTATTCACAATAAGTGGGGGGCAGTTGAATCATTTCTCATACTGGGACTGTGTATTCTGTTAATAAGAATATCAAAAAAAACAAAGAAATCACTGGGCCTCTATAGATATATCATAATTCTGTGTGTGGTAGTGCTGTCGATGTCGGTTAATTACTTTCTAGGTATTACTAATATATACGCCCTGTCTGACGGCGTTTTATCACCTATTAATGTTACGTGGTTTATTTTTTATTAGAGCGAAGGGTGCTTATAAGCAGGTAGGGTGTGCCGGGAGGCACACCACTTATTTTTCATGCCAAAATCGATTGTCATGATTGTCGGCCGAAAGGTTCAATGAGTAAAGTCGCAACGCACATAGCATCTCGGTATGCCTCTTGGCACACCCTACAAACTTTCAATTCGAACCAAGCTAGTAGGGAGTGCCGCTAGGCACGCCGTTGGTATTAGCGATTAGCTTAAGCTGTATCTATCTGCGCACCCTACCGATTATACCCGCGAAGATTCGCCCGATCCGCGTCATCCGTGACCTTTCCATCAACACGTTAATCTACTCAGCGGTCGCTTCATCCGCACGGTTGTCAACGTGAGCTTGCTGCCAAGCAAGGTTCGCTTCGTCGATCCAATCTGACGGTTTGGTGTCGACATTTTGATAGTCGATTTCCTGTACCACTTCACGTACTAGAGGGGTAGTTGGGCGTTCAACCGGTGGCGTTGTGTAACTGATTTCAGTCGACTTGCCGTTGGATGGGGCTGGCTTAATCACTGCGGCTTGGTAGCCATACTCTGTTTGGCCAACCTTTAACGTATTGCCATAGCTTGTGGCTGCTCCGTAAACCTGTTCCTGAGCCGCGGTGGGATAAAGTGTTTCCGGTTCTGCTGGGATAACCTTTTCCACAACTTTCTCAACGACTACCGGTTCCTCAACTTCGACCTCTTTGGTGATGGTCTTGGTTTTTGTCCGTTGTTCGATGGGAGCATACATCGCTTCAACGAATTGCGGCTCGGGTTCTTCGATAATCTCTTCGGCGATTTCAACAACCGGATCTTCGATGGCTTCGAGCTCCATTTCGGGTAGAACCTCTTCTTCGACTTCGAAACGGACTGGCAAGCGACGGACATCGGTTTCGAGATCTTTGAACATCTCCCAGACATGCTCGTGGCAGGTGAAGACAAACAGTTGGTGGCCATCTCGGGCGAAGTCAGTCAGCACCTGGGCAGCGACCTTGGCACGGCCATCGTCGAAGTTGACAAGCACGTCATCAAGAACCATTGGCAACTGAACCCCACGACGGGCGAACATCGCTACCAACGCAAGTCGAACGCTTAAGAAGAGCTGCTCACGAGCACCACGGCTTAGATTTTCTACGCGAAGCGTTTGGCCGTCTTGGTCGTCGACCATAAGGACATCCTCGGCAAGCGGGGTCCAAACACGAGGGTAACGGCCACGGGTGAGGCGTTCGAGATACTTGGATGCTTCGATCAGCGTTTCAGGCTGACGGTGTTCTTCGTAATCGCTGCGGATGAGTTCCAGCATCGAGCCGACTGACGCGTGGACACGCCATTGGTCTTTTGCTTTCTCAAGCTGAGCTTCAATTAGATCGAGTTCGATACGCTTGTCGGCAAGTGAGGTATCTTCGATCATTGCTTGCTGACGCTCTTCGAGCGTCGAGCGATGCACAATCAGCTCGCGAAGTCGTTTTTCGATTGCTTCATGTTCCTGGGAGAGGATCTCGAATTGCCCTTCAAGGCGGCCAATCATGTCAGCGGCAAGCAGTGGGTGGTAATCTTCTTCGGTGCCTGAAGTACCAATGGCAGCGATGATTTCGCGCGAGAGTCGTTCACGTTTCTCGTTGAGCTTAGCGACGGTTGCCCAGTCACTGGCAAGCTGACGGTAGGACTCTTCCCCGTCGACGTGAGCAGCACGGAAGAGCGTTTCGATCTCGGTTTCTATTTGTTCAAGCGTCTTATCGAGTCCTGCTTGCTTCTCTTTCAGGTCACGTGACCGTTCCTTCAGTTTCTTACGATGGTCGATGCGACCTTGTTGCAAGCGACGTTCGGTTAGTAGGTGTTCCAGCTGTTCAAGTGGTTCACCTTCTTCGAGAACCAATTCGGATTCTTCAGCGATGGCCGTGATGCGACGGGTAACCTTTTCGTATTCCCCTTCGCACTGTTCGAGTTCTTCTTGTTTGTTTTCGAGCTTGGTGCGTAGGTCCGATAAACCACTGTATTGCAAAGCGAGCTTCTCGATTTCGCTTGGCGTAGTTTCATCGGGCAAGCCAACGGATCGAAGAGCGGTTTGCCATTCTTTGGTTGCCTTCTCAAGTTCCGCTTTGGCAGTACGCAGCGACTCTTCGGCTGAAGTCGCCTGTTGTTTCGCACGTCGACGTTCGGTCTCGACCGGTAGCATCCTTTCGAGCTCTTCAAGGTGACGTTCGGCATTTTGCAGACGAATCACAACGGAGCCTTCTTGAAGCGGAATGTCGGCGTCGAGCTTCTCGGTCTCTTCTTCTGCTTCTTCGATTTGCCTTTCGGCTAATGAAAGCTGTTCTTGGCATTCATCCAGTTGATCCGCAGCGTAGTCTTCAATTAGATAACGACCGACAAAGACTCCAAACGCCATTAGGAATCCAACCAATGTCCAGCCAGTGAAGCCAACGGTTGCTGAAATGAATGGCATCATGAAGAGAACCGAGCCTACGATGAAAACGATTCCCATGATGACGTAGAGCTCAATAGGCATCACTTGGCGATCGATGAGATCACGCTCTTGGCGTTCCAGATCTTCAAGCTGACGGCGTGACTGTTCAACTTTCTGTTCCGCTTTAAGGCGACGACGCAGTTGTGAAACTAGATCACCAGCTTCTTCAATGTCGGTCGGCAAGCCGAGTTTGTCGCCTGAGGTGTAAGCGGACTCCATCTGGGCGAGGAACTGGCGTTCATCTCTGCGACGCTTGTCGACTTCACGCTGTACTTCTTCAACCATTGCCTCGGCGGCAGCCATCTCATCGGCGGCGGGTTGCAGAACGTCGAGCGTTTCTTCGTCGAGTTCCGGTGCAACCTCAGGATCCGGCTTATGTTGCCAGAGCTTCGCAAGACGCCCCGCTTCGCTTTCGATGCGAGATTCAAGGCGTTCGGTATCTTCGGTTAACTCTTCGGACTGGCGCTCAAGCGAGGCGAGCCAATCTTGTTGCTCACTCAGCGCATCGAGACGGCAGCAACTGCGGGACAAGATCTCGTTGATTTCTAGCTCGTTGATTTCATCACGAAGCTGACGCCGTTGACCGCGTACTACGGCAATCCGTTTTTGTTGTTCTTCTACCTTGCCGTTGAGCGAATCAAGCTTTTCGATAGCCCCTTCAGGGAGCTTCGTAAGCCCTTCGTATTTAAGCAGATCGTTTTCGATACGTTGGCGATCGCTCCACATGGGTTTCAAGCCGAGGCCGATTTCAACACGGCGTGCTTTGCGATCCGCCTCTTTTAGTTCTTCTTCAAGCTGCTCAATCTGTGCAGCCATATCGTCGAGGTCGATCATCAATTTCGACCAGACGCGGTTCTGTACCGAAAGCTCGCCGATGTCGGTCAGCAAGCGATCACGTTCTGAAACAAGATCGACAATCTTCGAACGTTCGCCAGCAGGGCCAAGCAGATGCAGGCGACTTTCACGCAAGCCTTGAATCACATCGTAGAGCGATACGCGGTCGAGACCAGAAGTAAGGCGATAAATCCAGCGAGCTGCTTCAGCACCTTCAAGAGCCCCCAGTTCGTTGATTTCGTCCAAACCAATGGCAAAGACGTTGCTAAAGGTTTTTTCATCAACAGCTTCGAGCGCTTCACGAAGCAGACGATCCCCTTGTTCTTCGCCGTTGGGAAGGGTGATCGTAACGCGGCCCCGATCATCGTCATCCCGCTCGGCGTAACGGGCAGCTTCGAACGGTCCGTCTTCGCCCAGAATGCCAAGATGTCCACCGGGACGACCTCCCAGACGAGGCGGTAGATAACGTTCGCGGCGTTCTTCCGTTACTCCATAGAGCATTGAGCGGAGGAAGTGCATCAGCGTCGTCTTACCCGCTTCGTTAGGTCCGTAGAAGACCGTGATGTCCGAGGAGAGTTTGCGAAGTTGCAAACCGTGCCACGTGCCGAAGCCGTCAACGTAAATTTCAGTAAGCTTCATAACGGTGTCGAGAAGGATTCAACTTCTCGCCAAAGTGTCAAATGATAGTGTGTTGGTAGATGTGTCTATTCTTCACCAATCATCAAAGCAACGCCTAGCTTGGCAGCTTGATTCATGATGGCGACGCGATCTTCTGAGTCACCCTGTTTGGCAATCTCGTTCAGTTCGCTTAAGGGCATTGGCTTGGGTAGCATTTCGCCAAGGTCGAGCACAAAGGCTTCGTTGTGACGAAGGACTTCGACTTGTCTTAGCAGGTCACCCAAGATGGTTTCTTGGTCACGTTGTTCGTGTGGTGGCTCGTACTGGTCGTCGCAAGTCATGCGATAGCTCCAGCAGATTGGTTGCGTACGGCCTGCATATTGCTGGAGGTCGGTTAGAAGCTCTTGGCAAAGAGCATCATCACGCAGTTCAAGCGTTAGTGGCCCAACCCCTTGCAGTTGCCACGCGATCAGTTGGTCGGTCCCTTTTGCTTTGGCACGTACTTTGTCGAGCCGTTCTCGCAAACGAGTTTGTAACTGTTCAGCCGTTACGCCAACGGTGAACTCAACCGTCTCTTCTTGCCAGCGAATCATGTCAGTGGCAACGAAACGGGTTTTAGCTTTACCATCTTCTTCGACTTGTAGAATCGTACAGCCGGAAGGACCGACTTCGTTGGGATTTCGACCTTGTGGAGAGCCAGGGTAATGAGCGATGCCAGGTTCGTGGTCAACTGTGGCGCGTCGCTTTCGACCACCCAGTGCCATGTAATCAACTCGGTCGCCCTCTTTACCTGGGGCGTCGCTGGTTCCAAAAGCAACACCGATGGTGTAGCGCCCGTGAGCATCGTGATGGAAGCTGCTTGTATCCGCTTTATGTCCTTCGGCTAAGCTGGTGCCCATGACGCATGCGATGACGGATCCATCTCGATAGACTTCGTGTGTCGAATCATTACCGCCTGGGAACATAGTCACGTTGCTTGGCAGAGGAAGACTGCGAGGCCAAGCCGAGGGCGGGTCGAGAACTCCGCCGGCCCAGAAGACAGGGATCTTCCGTTTTTCTAAACGCTTGAATTGTTCAACCAAGAACATCACCGCGCGCGGCGAAGCGTTCTTTAGGTCGATGACGTTGCCGGCGAGCAGAAGGCCGTCAGCATTTTCAGTGAGCGTCGTATCGAAGACGCGCTCAGCGGCTTGCATCGGAGCATCACGAAGCAATTCGCGAAGTTCGTCGGGCGCCTCGTGCAGACCATGGAGTGGTCGGTCGAGGTGAAGGTCGCTGGCGTGTACGAATCTCAGGGTATGGGGCGCCATGGACGCCTCCGTGCGCATGGGGAATGGATTAGTTTTCTGAGCAATGCCCCCGATGGCGAGACCAATTGCTCTTTCTCCTACTCCCTAGAATTTACCCAGTACGCGAGATTCCTCCAACTTCATCTTTCTTACTTCTGCCCATGTGGCCCGAAAGAGTCCAATTTAGTAGATTCAGGGTCTACACGCTGTCCAAGGAAGACGATTACGACGAATGGTTACCTATTTCCCCTCAATTGCCGAGATGAGCCTTCAGCAGCTTGCTGAGACGCTGGCACTCGAAATCCCCCTCTCGGCCCAAATGGAAGTTTCCGTCGATTCATTCGACCAGTCGGGGTTGGTTGTTTCTATGCCGTTGGAACCCAACCGTAACCCGCATAAGACCGCCTTCGCGGGGAGCTTGAACGCCCTCTGCACGATAGCTGGTTGGGGGATGACCCATCTTCTGCTGGATAATCTTGGCCAGCGGGGCTCTACCGTCATTCGACGTAGTTCGATTAAGTACCACGAGCCTGTGCAATTCGAGAGGGTTTCCGCCCGATGTTTGCACATCTCGGAGTCGGACTGGGATTATTTCGTAGATATGCTTCGCGAGAAGGGGCAGGCTAAGCTTGACCACGTTGTGCAAATCGAAGGGACCGACCCGGAGCGACCAGCCGTCCTTTTCGCTGGCTCCTACGTCGTTCACTGCAAGTAAGTGCCACAATGGCACTCGTCGGTTGGTTTTGTGTTGGCTGAAATCGTCGTCAGAGATGCCAAAGTGGCATTCCGGGCTTTGGCTTAATTCCTGTTATAGCGTTGTAAGTCCTTTAATAGATAGAATATAGGGTTTTTGTGACGTATTTTGGCACGCTGGTTGCTTATAGGTGTTTCCGAATAGAAATTTACCCTTCGGTTCACCATAAGGAGCAGAAATATGTCGAAGTGTACCCCTACTAATCGTGTTAGTAATTTTCTTAACCCAGCCCCCATCAGTGAGTTTGATGCCCTTCTCAAGCAGTTCTTGAGCGTTCCGAACCAAGCAGAGTCTCGTGGTTTTGCCGCGTCGGTATCTGTTTGGGAGAGCGAAGGGCACTATCACCTTGAGCTAGATGCCCCTGGTGTTTCACAAGAGAATGTCGACATCGAAGTCGATCGTGGCGAGCTGAGCGTAACTTTGCAGCGTAACCGTGGCGAAGACGCCCCCAAGTTTCTTCATAACGAGCGAAGCTTTGGAACGGTCAAACGAAGCGTTACTTTGCCAGAGACCGCCGACCTTGAGTCCATTGAGGCAAACCTTACGGGTGGCGTCTTATCGGTAACCATCGCAAAGCGTCCCGAAGCGAAACCACGCAAAATCGATGTCAAACTCGACTGAGCGGTCGAGGCCTAAACAACTTTGAAGCTCCTTATCTTGAGGAACTTCTGATCAAAGAGGCATCTTCCTCCAGGGAGATGCCTCACTTTTTTGTGTCTAACTGGTGAGATACTTGGCTAAGCCTAACCCCAAGAAGACCGCAAAAAGTCCAAGCAGAACGTTCGTTGCGATGTTGATCAAGGCAAAGCCGAACTCGCCTTGCTCAACGTGCCTTACCGTTTGGTAACCAAATGTAGAAAAGGTCGTGAGACCTCCAAGAAGCCCAACTGCGATGCCGGAGTGCCAGATAGGGCTACTATGCTTTGTCTCCCCATCGATCTCCTCTGCGATCAACCAAAACTCATGCATCAAGAATCCTAGGATGAAGCAGCCAAGCACGTTTACCACCAAAGTGCCAAACGGGAACCGATCTCCAAGCAGCTTGACGCATAGCAGGCCCGCACCGTAGCGCGCGGTTGCACCCAGAGCACCTCCGATGGCGATGGCAACGATTCTCAAAAGTGATTCGGGCAAGTTATCTGTCCATTCGTTGTTGAGGCATTCATTTACCTTCTCTTGGGGGGTGTCGGCGGAGCGTGGTCGCTTTTGAGTTTTTTATGCATTCATTGCATGCGGTTTCCACATGCAGCTCAACTAGAGCCCCTATATTGCCGAAATTACCAGCATGGAAATGATTGCGCTGTTTGTGCAATCGGAATGCAATGTCAAGACAACAACAGGAATCAAGCTAAGTGTTTCCTATCTTAGCTTAATGAGAGAAGCTGCAGGAGGCAGCCTGGCATGGAAGCAAAAAGAACAGAATTGACGCCGATTCTCCTTTTCGGTTTCAGTGCAGTAGTCTTGGTGACTAGCTTGTTCGCCTATTTGAGTAGCCAATCTGCGCGCCAACAAGCAGCTAAACTGGACATAGACAGTTCCGTATATCCTGAAAGAAAGGATAAGGCTCTCTATTGGCCAGCAGCGGACTACGCCCCTGTAGATCTAAGCACGGTTCCTGCTGAGTTGCCCAATGAGAATCAAGCTGTTCTTGGAATTACCGTTCCTTCGTTCCAACAAGTCTCGATCGATGATTCGATCTGGAAGATTACATCAGATGACCTTGCGTTTGAACCACTCGTCGGTGATTCCGAGGATGCCGAGCAACTTGTAATTTATTTGCCTGCTCAGCCGGTGATTAGTGCGGCTTCGCCAAGATATTTCCTTGTTGCTTCAAACAACCAGTACTTTACTTTCAAGAACTGGACCATCTTTGGTTGGGATTCACTAGCTGCGATTAAACAGTCAGGCTCCTGGTGGACTTCTAACGTTTCAATAAAAATCAACGGGCGTATTGCCCTTTCAAATATCAACAAACTTGCGTCGACAAATATTCGTGCCCGCAACAAAGCAGTTCCCGATTTGTCCGTCTTGCCGCTTGCAAGTCCTACTGGCAACATCTTACAGCCAACGAGAGTTGCAGAAGCTCCTCAGGTGGAAGAAGACTTAACGATCCGTTCTTACTTGCTTAAAGGCACGAAAGGGACGTTGTTTCCTATTCCATTAGCACTCGCAGACCAACTGGATCGCTTAGCAGAGAATCCCGAGGCTGCTGGTTGGGCTTGGTCGTTGGCATACCGATTGGATGGGCTGACTCACAATTCCGATTCGACCTCGGATGCAATTCAACGGTCGCTAACCGTTGTCGCCAATGCAGCTGATGAGGCTTATCAGCAAGCGGAAGAAACAAAGAACCAACAATTGGCAACCGAACTTCGTCGAGCACATTACGCCATCGATCGCCGTGTCGCAGCTTGGAAGACTGATATCAGCCGTAGAAATCAACTGATTGCTACCAGCAAGCAACGCAAAGTCCGCGGCCTTGAGGTCTTTGGAGCTAACCAACTTGAGGAACTCCGATTTGCAATGCGAGGAGATATTGGAGATGTTTTGCCGCGAGTGGAAATCAATGCACCACCACAACGCCAACCTTTAACGTTGGCAGCCAAGCTGGAAGCCTTTGAAATAGCACCTTCGGCAGAACGAGCCAACGACATTGCCCAGCGCGTTGCTATGCTCCAAGGGAGCAAGGTGACTACCGATCAGGAGTTGGCTTCAGCAATAAACGAAAACTACCGCAATGCAAACATGCGGATTGCAATATCGAATGATCTTATTAAGCGTCTCTACGGGAATCCGACTACGAAGTCAGGCGTTGTAAAAGATCGCATCGCCGGGCGTCAAGTTCGTGGCAGTTCACAGACTACCAGCAAAGTGAACATTCGTACGATTCCCGATGAGCATGCCTGGCGACTCGGCATTCACGCCGCGGGTTCGATCCAATCGGATACCGTCTCGTTCGGAGGACCGGCAAAGCTTCGCACCGTTGGTAAGACTTCATTCAACGCAAAAAAAAACCTTGCTATCGATTTTAGTGGGGTAAAGGTCGAGCCTACCAAAGTTGTAGCAAATCGAGAGTCTTCTCGTCTAATTGGCATCTCAACGAAGTATGACCGGATGCCAATGATGGGGAGCTATGCCCGTTCGACCGCTAAAAAAGAGTACAACAAAGCTCGCGGGCGAGTGAAGCAAGAGGTGGAGCGAAAGACCGAAGCACGCATCCGGACAACCATTGACCAGAAGACCGATCCAGCGATTGAAAAGATGCAAGCTCGTTATCGCGAGTTAGTCGTAGATCGTGCCGAACGCCTTGGTCTGGAAGTCGATCCTATTGAGCTACGCACGACCGAGTCACGCCTTATTGGTCGATTGCGGTTGGCAAACGATGGCCAGCTTGCCGCTCATACGCCACGGATGCGTGCCCCGTCCGATAGTTTACTTAGTGTTCAGCTGCACGAGTCGGTTATCAACAATGCCGCGGAGGGTTTGCAGCTTGAAGGGAATAAGTTCACTAACCTCCAATTGCACAAGCAGATCCAAGAACGTTTTGACATTCAGACGGATGACTCAAAGGTCGATCCATCGAACCGCGTCACGTTAACTTTCCAGGATACCGACGCCGCCCGAGTCGATTTCCAAGAAGGGCAAGTTCGCCTGACCCTTTCGCTTAGGCAGATGTCGATTCGAGGTAAGAAGTATAAAAATCTAAAAGTGCATACGCATTACGTGCCGCAAGTTATCGATGGCAAGGCTTGGCTTGTGCAAGAAGGATCGGCACAGATTGAAGGAAAGATCAGGCCCGCCAGCCGGCTACGACTTCATGCATCGCTTGGTAAGGTGCTTGGGGAAGGACGAAAAGTCCCGATGCTCCGCCTGCCAGCTGATGCCGACCCCAAGCTAGCCGAACGATTGGCAGGTGTTGCGACGACCCAGTTTGTGATCGAAGATGGCTGGCTCGGCATCGCGTTAGGACCAGAACGCTCAGCGAAGTTGGCCATCCGCGTTGGCCGTTACGTCCGCTAGCAGTCGGACGCTTATTACAACCAGGACTCTCTCTCCCTGTTAGCGGGGGCTCGTTTGAGCCCTCGCTTTTTCTTGTTATCTAGGTGAATAGCTAAGTTTTGGAATAAAGAAACTTTTTCCTGTCTAAATAGCGAAAACGGCTTGACTATTGAACCAAAAATGGCGAAATTGCTCCTGTTGATACTGAGTCTTATTAGAAAAACTCGGGGTCGGCGATAGAGATTTGGCAAAATCTGACACCCAGCCCAACTTGGATCACCATGCGAAATAACCTTCCCACCTCTTCGCGTTCTGGTTTTACTCTTGTTGAACTTTTGGTCGTGATCGCGATCATCGGCATTTTGGTCGCACTTTTGCTGCCGGCCGTTCAAGCTGCCCGCGAAGCAGCTCGCCGTTCAGAGTGCAGCAACAAGTTGCGTCAGAACGCTCTAGCGATGCACAACTTTCAAACTGCTACGGGAAAGTTTCCCCCAAGCATTCGTAAGAAAAAGGGGAATGATTTCCGTTGGTCACCCCAAGCTCGTTCACTTCCCTATGTAGAAGAACTAGCGATTGCTGACGCGATTGATTTTGAACTGAGCTATAAAGACCTCTATTACCCCGGAACAGACAAACTTCTTCGTTCAACAAGAATTACTACACTCATCTGTCCTTCAGAAATCAGGGACGAAGTACGCCTGGAAGATGACGGAACTCCGCGGGACTACCCATTGAACTATGCCTTCAATGGAGGAGTGTGGAAGGTTTACGATGAAAGAGATCAAACCGCAGGAGATGGCGCTTTTGTTCCTGGTCGAGGTCTATCTCCGGCAAAATTCACCGATGGTATGAGCAAGACCTTAATGTTCTCTGAAGTGAAAGCGTATATGCCCTATCACCGAGATGGTGGTTCTACTGTAGCTGATATCCCAAACAATCTTGAGGACAGTCTTAGTCAGGTGTGTAGTGCTGCTACCGGTGGTAAAGAGAAATCAGATACGGGTCATACCGAATGGGTTGATGGACGTG
Source organism: Botrimarina sp. (assembly GCA_965263145.1). Taxonomy (GTDB): domain Bacteria; phylum Planctomycetota; class Planctomycetia; order Pirellulales; family Lacipirellulaceae; genus CAYGQU01. The sequence goes on along the minus strand of OZ253585.1, from coordinate 1,667,308 downwards.
TTCACCAAGCCGGTTTTACGGCATTTTTTGCTCCTAATACAGTAGTAACCTGTGCATTTGATGGCAAAACCGACATGGACCTAAACACATGGCGAGTACGGGAGTTGGACGAAGATGGTGATGGTCCTGACAACGGAGACGGTGATTACGATCCCAACGGTGTCACCTACGCCGCGGTCACGTCACGTAGCTACCACGCTGGCAATGTGGTCAACACCGCCCGGATGGATGGCTCGGTTCGGTCAGTCACAGGAGACATCGACCTAAACATCTGGCGTGCCCAGGCGACCCGTAACGGTGAAGAGATCTACACCGAAGACTGATCACATTGGGACTGATCACTGTTGGTAGTAGACCCATCGCTGCGAGGTTCGGAACAACCACCAGGTGACGCCGAGTACGATGGCGAACAGAATCCAAGCCATGGCCGAGGCGTATCCGATTTCCAGATCGCGAAACGCTGCTAAGAAGAGGTGAAGCGACAGCATCAAAGTAGACCCCGCCGGGTCGCCCGTCCCGTCGCTTACCAAGTAGATCTGGGTGAAAGCTTGTACTGATTGGATGACGCTCATCACCAGATTGAAAAAAATGACTGGCGATAACAACGGCAAGGTAACATAAACGAAACGACGCACCGGCCCGGCTCCATCGAGTCGGGCCGCTTCGTTTAATGACTCAGGCACATCGCCGAGCGCCGCCAAGTAGATCACGACAAAGTTTCCAACGCCCCACAGTGCCATCAAGATGAGCGCGTCTTTGGAGCCAAAGAGCTGTCCCCGAAAGGGATCAGACCAACTCACTGGCCAAGCAGCCTCAATCGTGCTGTTTAGCCATCCTTGTGCGGGCAGACCAAAATTTTCTACCAAGGCGTGATTCACTAACCCAGCTTGCGGGTCCAAAAGGCCAATCCAAAGGATCGCCATTGCGACCGTCGGTACTATCGAAGGCAAATACCAAAGCGTCCGATAAATGCCCACACCGCGTACTTTGAGCGATAGCATGACGGCTAAGCCGATGCCCATTGCAATTGAAAGCGGCACGCTGATCGCCGTGTAGTAGAGCGTATTCCAAAGAGCACGACCGAAGGGGCCGCCCGTCCAAAGTTCTTCTGCTAGCCGACGGTAATTCTCACCGCCGATCCAAGTTGGTTCGTTCAGCAAGTCATAGCGACAAAAGCTCCAATATAACGACGCAGCAAATGGGTAGAGCGTCAAAGCGAAGAAACCGACTAGCCAGGGGGCGATAAACGGCAAGGCCCGACCGAGCTGCTTGATGCGTTCGTCACGCGAGATCGAAGTTTGCTGCGATTCGCTGGCCAAGGGATGAACTTTCTTTGGTGAAGGTTTCGTAAAGATATGAGAAACTTACGGTTGGTATCGCGGCAAGTCAACATTTCCGAGATTGGCGATCGGCTTTACACTCTAGTTATGGAACCTCTTCTACTGAAACAGTCGCAAGTTAAATATCATGCCTACCGTAACGAGGCAGGCATACCGCACCTCTACGCCGAGACTTGGCTAGAAGCCATCTATCTGCTTGGCTACATGCATGCAGTAGATCGTCCAACGCAGATACACTTCGCTAGGTCCGTTGCGGCAGGACAGGCCTCTGAGCTTATTTCGGACAAGCCAGAGTTGCTCGAGATGGATCGCTTTCTGCGTCGGTCAGGCATCCATCGTCGGCTGACTGAAGAGGTCGATCAACTTGATCCTAAGATTCGTGAGCAAATTGATTGGTACTGCCGAGGCGTCAACGACGGTTTTGAAGAGATAGGCCGAACGCTTCCGATGTGGGCGGTCGGTTTTCAACCACAGCCTTGGGATGCTGAATCAGTTTTACTGATTGGCAATCTACTCAGCTTCGCAGGCCTTGCCGTGGGTGAGCAAGAAGCAGAACGGGTGATGCTCGAGTTGATCCAGCTTGGCATCGAGGATGAACGGCTACGGGAATTGTTTAGCCCTTACCTAGATGGTGTCGACTTTGCGGCTTTGCAAGAAGTGCGTATCTCTAAGCAGATGTCTGATGATGCACTTGAGCTGTTGTCTGATTTGCCCAGGCTTGCTGGCAGCAACGCATGGGCGGTTGCTCCGACGCGGAGCGAAACAGGCGGTGCGTTGTTGGCGTCGGACCCACACTTAGAAGTCAACCGCCTTCCTGCCATTTGGTACGAAGCAGTGTTGCGATGGGGAAGCGGTCCAGCGGAAGACCAGCCTATTGATGAGACTCCCAACTATGCCATGGGGGCAACGCTTCCCGGTTGTCCTTTGATGGCGGTCGGTAGAACACCCAAGCTTTCATGGGGTGTTACTTACATGCATGCGAATACGAGTGACTTCTTCATTGAGGACGTTCGCCAAAAGCCAGGATCGAATAACGAAGAACCGGTTTGGCAATACCGACGCGCCGAAGATTGGTTTGATTACACCCCTCGTACGGAAGAGATTATCCGAAAGGGTGGAAAGCCAGAGGTTGAACGCATATATGAAAACGAAGTCGGAACGCTCACGCTTGAGCCCGATGCTCCAGGGCGATACCTGTCTGTTGCTTGGATCGGAAACCAGCCGGGCGCTGGTAAATCGATCGGCTCGTGGCTTGATGTGATCGGAGCTGGCGACACGGCCGAGGCAATGCGATTAGTGCGAGAATCGCCTCATCCTTCGCTTGTTTGGGTATTTGCCGACGAACAAGGGCACATTGGTAAGCAAGCTTGCGGCTGGCTACCAGTTAGGAAGAAAGCATCCGGCTTGGTACCCGTGCCTGCATGGATTGAAGACAACCATTGGCAAGGTCGCGTTCCTGCTGAGCGTTTGCCCTCGGTATATGACCCGGCCTGTGGGTTTGTTGCTTCAGCAAACGAAGAGTTATACATGGCGGACGGCTCGCCATTGCATTCGCATGGTTTGCATGACTATCGATTGAGACGAATCGAAGAGCGCTTGACTGAGCTACCGCAGGCGACCGTTAACGACATGCAAGATCTTCAATACGATGTGTTGAGCATCCACGCTCGTGAATTGATACCTGTTCTGATGACTCACCTAGAGAAGGATCACCTGCTGAGAGTAAAACTTGAAGCGTGGGATTGTCGATTCAATCCTGAGAGTGAAGAAGCCTCACTCTTCATGGCGTTTTACCGCTCGGTGTTGCTTGAGATCTTTGGGCAAGAGAAAGGTATTGGCTGGCGCCGAATGCTTTACCTAGCAACGCGGATTGGCTATTCGGCCATGGTCCTGACGGCTGTTGACCGAGCGCTTCCGAAAAAGACTTCCGCCTGGTGGCGAACCCGTGATAAGGGCGAACTGATTCGTAACGCCGCAGAGCGAGCGATGCTGACAAAACCAACGCCTTGGTCGGAAGTGAATTCCTTCCACTTTACGAATCGTTTCTTCGGGGGATCCACCACGGGCAGACTCCTCGGTTTTGCTTCACCTCGGACACCGATGCGTGGTTGTCATGCGACGCCGTTCCAGGGGCATCTGAAAGCAACTTCTCGCCGAGAGTCGACTTTCGCTCCGAGTTACCACTTTGTTTGCGATATGACGACCGACACCGCATGGACCAACCTACCTGGCGGCCCGTCGGAAAATCGATTCTCCAAGTGGTACCAGAACGACCTGACTCATTGGTGTGATGGCGAGTTCAAAGAGCTTGTCGGACTGGCTGATTGGGAGGTTTAGCCCCAGGTCACTACAGCTAAGCCATGCTGCCAATGTGGCAGTGGATGCACTTGCAAGCTCAGGTAGCCATTTGACCAATCTGGCCTCCCGTCTGCCGTGATGCAAAAAAACCTCTTGTTTTAAAGCGATTCTAGTTCGTTAAGGAATTCTCTCGGCTCGTCACGAGTTTTGGCCCACCGATTGCGGATAGAGGTATTCAACTGGGCTCCCGGTGTCGAGTTGGCAGTCACTGCCTGCTCTCTCGGGTTCTCAAACAATCAATTAGAACCGGTCTTCTAGGCCGTTTTTTTCAGTTACCTAAAGATTCCTGATCATTTAAGAGGGACACCAAGCCATGGCAACAGCTGCCAAGAAGAAGACCAAAGTTAAGCTCGAACCAATGGGCGACAAGGTTGTTGTAGAGCGTGAAGTTTTGAGCGACGTTACCGCCGGCGGTATTGTTCTTCCAGACTCGGCCAAAGATAAGCCAAGCCGTGGCACCATCGTTGCTGTTGGTCCTGGCAAGGTGCTTGATGATGGTTCGCGTGGCGAGCTTCAAGTCAAAGTTGGCGACCGTGTTCTTTTCACTAGCTACGCTCCTGAAACGATCGAGATTGACGATCAAGAGCTTTTGCTAATGAGCGAGTCAGACATTTTGGCTGTTATCGAGTAGTTCAAAGAAATCATACGCCGCTCGGATACTGAGCAAGGCGTCATTACATACAAACACTTCGTAAAGGAGATACACTATGGCGAAGATGATCGCCTTCGATCAAGAAGCTCGCGATGCTATGCGTCGTGGCGTGCAAAAGCTCGCCCGAGCTGTGAAAGTTACCCTGGGACCTAAGGGCCGTAACGTCATTCTTCAAAAGTCGTTCGGTTCACCAACCGTCACCAAAGATGGTGTTTCGGTTGCTAAGGAAGTTGAACTAGAAGACACCTACGAAAACATGGGTGCTCAAATGGTGAAGGAAGTCGCTTCGAAGACTTCCGACGTTGCCGGCGACGGCACCACCACGGCGACCGTTCTCGCTGAGGCGATCTTCAACGAAGGTCTTAAAGCAGTGGTTGCTGGTGTCAATCCAATTCAAATGAAGCAAGGCATCGAGCAAGCGGTTGAAGATATCACCGCTGAGCTAAAGAAGATGTCAATCAAAGTTAAGTCAACCGAAGAGATGGCTCAGGTCGGTACCGTCGCCAGCAATGGGGACCGTGAAATCGGCGAAATGCTTTCGCAAGCGATGGAAAAGGTCGGTAAAGATGGCGTTATCACCGTCGACGAAGGCAAAAGCCTTGCTACCGACGTTGAATGGGTTGAAGGGATGCAATTCGACCGCGGTTACCTATCACCTTACTTCGTGACCGATCAGCAATCGATGGAATGTGTTCTTGAAGATTGCTACATCCTTGTCTTCGAAAAGAAGATCAGCAATATCAAGGATTTGCTGCCTGTTCTTGAAGCTGTTGTAAACTCTGGAAAGCCATTGCTGATCGTCGCTGAAGACATCGACGGCGAAGCTCTTGCAACGCTTGTTATTAACAAGCTACGTGGCACATTCAATGTGGCTGCGGTTAAGGCTCCAGGCTTTGGTGATCGTCGTAAGGCAATGCTGGAAGACTTGGCAATCCTCACCGGTGGTCAAGCTGTCTTTGAAGACCTTGGCATCAAGCTTGATGCAATCGGTCTTCCTGAACTTGGTCGTGCCAAGAAGGTAATCATCGACAAAGACAACACCACGATCATCGAAGGGGCCGGTAAGTCGGGCGATATTAAGAGCCGTATCGATCAGATTCGTCGCGAAATCGAGAACTCGTCCTCGGACTACGATCGTGAAAAGCTTGAAGAGCGTCTTGCTAAGCTATCCGGCGGAGTTGCCAAGGTTAACGTTGGTGCTGCCACCGAAAGTGAAATGAAAGAGAAGAAGGCACGCGTCGAAGACGCCCTTCACGCTACTCGTGCTGCGGTTGAGGAAGGCATTCTTCCTGGTGGTGGCGTCGCTTTGGTTCGCTGCTCCTCGAAGGTTGATCCTGCTGAGACCGAACATGACCAGAAGGTTGGATACGACATTGTCGTTCGTGCCTGTCGATCTCCACTAACTTCGATTGCCAACAACGCTGGTAAAGATGGTGGCGTGGTTTGCGAAAAGGTCTCCACCGCCAAGGGTTCCAACGGTTACAACGCTGCGACCGACGAATACGTCGATATGGTCAAGGCGGGTGTGATCGATCCCGTGAAGGTGACACGTACTGCGTTGCAAAACGCTGCGAGTGTCTCGACGTTGCTCCTTACCTCGGACGCATTGATTGCCGATGCCCCGAAGAAGGGTAAGGGAGGTTCAGCACCAGGCATGGATGACATGTATTGAGAAACAAAGGAATGACTTTATATAAAGAAAAGACCATCGACAAATCGATGGTCTTTTTTATTGCCTATAGCGTTTTTATTACAAGCTTCACTGGCTGAAGCCCTTTAGCTTGTGCGCGAACGGTAATGGTTCCTGCTTCTCTGGTGCTTTGAACGTATGCCATCAGGCGGCCATCGTGGGTCGATTTTGTCTTGCTGGCAAGTGGAGTAGGATCATTCTGATTTCCATTATCAACTGCCAAAAGTCGGCCATTTCCTTCCAAGCTGCAACGAATTCCTTCACGGAATAGTGGTACAAGGTAACCTGAGTCGTCGGTGATTTGAACTTCAATATGTACCGTTGATTTCCCATCAGCGGCGATTTCTTTTCGGTCTGCAGTAAGCTGTAGTTTTGTAGCGGCCCCATAACTTGTGATTCTATCAACCGCTACTACTTTTCCTTCCTGAATGCCTTCGAGGACTAATTCACCTGGCTGGTAATTAAACTCCGCGTAATCAATATTTTGATCGTAATCCTTTAAGGGTATTTCTTTACCGTTGAGTTTCAGCCGACAAGAATCGCAATTACTATCAATCAGATAAGTGACTTTTTCACCAATTGAACCGACGTAAGAACGAGGATAAGAGGAATGGCTTCGCCATAACTTATTACTGAATCCGGAAGGTGGGGGGATGATCTTAACCATCGGCTTGGATGCCCAAGTACGATAGTATTGATTGCTGTGCTGCTTAATAAATCCGCGAGTATCAAAAACACCCCATCGGCTTCCATGGTTTGGCCATTCATCTGCCTCACCAAGAAAATCAAATCCAACCCAGAGGAACTGACCGCTAATGTAGTCGTTCTCCGCGACCGCTCTCCAGGATCGCATCCCTTTTCCATTTTCGCTTCCAAGAATGATTCTTCCTGGGTGGTTAGTGTGGTCTTGTGCGTAGAATTTTTCTTGGTAGTTATAGCCTGCTACGTCGAGCATATCTGGCAAACCAATTCCGTTGGCCGTTGGCGTGTTGGACAATGCCATCGTTACTGGCCGAGTTGAATCATATCGCTTGACTGTTGAGATCAACTTCGGTGCCACAACAGATAATCGCGTTGCGCTAGGTGAGCCCTCGTCGACTGGAGGTGCAGCTGGATCAAAAAACTCCGGGTGATCATAGGGATCGCCCGGATAATCGATCTCGTTTCCGATGCTCCACATAACGACCGAGGGATGATTACGGCTGCGTAGTACCATTTCGGCAAGATCACGCTCTGCCCATTTTTCAAAGGCTTGGTTATATCCGGCACGCTTGGCACGCCCCACGTTTCGACCTTTTACCCACTTCCTTTTGCCGAGTTCCCACTCGTCAAACGCTTCGTCCATTACGAGCAGGCCAATGCGATCGCAAATGTCATAGAACTCAGCAGCCATCGGGTTGTGGCTACAACGGACAGCATTGCCGCCGATTGATTTAACTAGTTTAAGTCGCCGTTCAAGCACTTCATCAGGAACCGCTGCACCTAATGCCCCCGCATCGTGGTGCAGGCAAAGGCCTTTGAGTTTCATTGACTTGCCGTTGAGGAAGAATCCCAAGTTTGGATCAAAGTGAAAGGTTCTAAGGCCGATAGGTGTTGTGATCTCATCAAGCAGTTGATTGCCTGAATAAATCTTTGTAATGAATTGATAAAGCTTCGGATCATCCACAGACCATCTTTTGGGATTCTCTACAACCTGCCACTGAGCAAACTCTTTTTCACTTTCGGGCGGAAGCGTGCCGTTGATTGATTGGCTTGAGAGTTGTTTCCCATCGGGATCAATAACAATGCTTTCAATTCGTATATCTGTTGGTTTCTTGGAACGGTTAATAACTTTCATCTCTGCAGTAATATCGGCTCGCTCGTCGGTAACTCGTGGGATGCGAACAAAGACACCATGTCGAGCGAAATGCAATGGATCAGTAACGACTAGCTTCACATGGCGGTAGATACCTGTCCCAGGGTACCATCGCGAGTCAGCAACCTCTTCACGAGCTACTCGAACTGCGATGACGTTCTTTTCACCAGCTTTTAGGTGTGGTGTTAGACGATACGCAAACGAAGTGTAGCCACTGGGTCTTATGCCGAGTAATTTACCATTGAGCCAAACCGTACTATTTCGATAGACGCCGTCAAATTCAATGGAGACTTCTTTGTCTGACCAATTGGCAGGCGCATCGAATTCTTTCCGGTACCAGCCGATACCTCCAGGTAAAAAACCTGTCGAGCTGGCGAATTTTTTATCAAATGGTTGCTCAGCCGACCAATCATGAGGCACATGTAGCTTCCGCCAGTTGGAGTCATCAAATGTTTTAGATTCCGCTCCTCCGGGATCCGAAAGCGAGAATCGCCAATCAAAATCAAAATCGATAACCGATCGTGGCTTTTCGTCGTTTGCTTTAACTATTGAGAATGAAGTTAATGTTAGGGAAAGAATCGTTAGGAGAAGACCAGTTTTCTTAAAAAACATTTTTTGATGCGTATCTTTGAGGAGTAATCATGAGACATCGACGCTTTGAACAGTCTATACAGCCAGCGAAGCGAAGGAAATCAGATTAGGCTGTAAAGGGGATAATATCTAGTTTCTAGCATGGACTCTTTGGCAAAGAAAAAGACCCATTCCGAATTTGTCGGAACGGGTCTTAAGTATCATGACATAACGATCATCCCGTGGTCGAGTTATCAGAGCGCCATCGCGGTGAGGGTCGTAGGAGCCGGAGTCTCTTCGACTTCTCGTGTTGGAGTAACATCTAGACGCACTACTTGGTTCGTGCTCGCATCCCAGACGGAAGTTAGTGCGACATGGCCATAGCTAGGTACTTGATTTTCCACAACTTGCGATTGCAAGAGTTGAACCCCGTGTTCATTGCTTACGGCAGTTTGCAATGAGGCTTGGTTAGCTGCGTAAAGTATGTCTCCTGGTTCAAGTCCTGCGTGATGGGCAGGCGAGCCTGGCGTGACGCTAGTAACTTGCAAACCACGGCCGTAGTGCGAATCGGTAAGCTGCAGGCTCATGCCGAAGTACCAGTCATGACAGGTGCAAACGGGTGGGCATACTGGCTTGTAGCAGATTGGCTTAATGACGGGTGGGGGGCAAATGACTGGTGGCTTAGGTGGGCACACGACAGGTGGTGGACAAATCACAGGAGGCTGTGGAGGGCACACCACAGGAGGTGGGCAGATCACCGGTGGTTTAGGTGGGCAAATAACTGGTGGACGTGGTGGACAGACGATCGGTGGCGTTGGTGGGTAAACGATCGGGGGATTTGGGCGGATGATTGGTGGTCTGGGAGGACAAACAATCGGTGGTTTGGGGAGGGTGATTGGAGGGATAACGATCGGCGGTTTGTTGCAATGTCCCGGAACTTTGAAGTCAGGGATTGTGATGATGGGTGGTTTGAAGTGCTTGTGACCACCGGCGTTGGCGAGAGGGGACGCAGCGAGAATTGCGACGAGGGCGACATTCATTAGTGAGGCGGGACGGAACATGACAGAGTCCTGAAGTAAGGGGGGATTGGTCTTGGCCTGCTGGCCTTATTGGAACAATCCCACCTATTGCTAGACTCGTGCCATAGCTTTTCTGTTTGGGTCGCAAGTCATTTCATGGATAAGACTTAAGCGTTTTTGGTTAACTTATGTGAGGTTGTATTAACCTCTTGAGTCACCGGAAGGGATGTCAAAAGAGAGACTAGTTGTGGTGTTTATGTGTAAAATTGACTGCTACCCGTGGCTATTCAAATGACTTAACTAGATTAGACTTCGTGCTAAAAGATAATCAAACTCATAGAATTCGAGTGTAGATCTTGCCCGAGCCTGATATCACAAGCCGTCATAATGATCGCTTAAAGCAAGTGATTAAACTCCGCGATTCGAGGCAACGGCGTCAATCGGGCAGGCTGCTCATAGACGGTTCACGCGAATCACTTCGTGCGATTCAATCTGGCGTCGAGCCCGTCGAGGCATTTCTTGACAATGAAGCGGACGGCGAAAGAACCGAAGAATCACTAGCCGAGCTACGACGTCTGGAAGTTCCCATTGTGAGAGTTGCCTCGGAACCGTTTGAAAAACTAGCTTATGGGAATCGAGCAGATGGATTGGTCTTGGTTGCGAAAGCAACAGAGCCAACTCTTGAAGGAATCGACCTCACTCCGAATGGATTGGTCTTAGTGGTTGAAGGCATTGAAAAACCTGGCAACCTTGGTGCTATCTTGCGTACCGCTGACGGAGCGGGAGTTGATGCTGTTGTTGTTGCCGACTCGGTTGTCGACATCTACAACCCGAATGTAATACGCTCAAGCGTTGGCACGGTCTTTCGCAAAGGGCTTGCTGTTGCCAAGAGCTCGGAGACGGTTGATTGGTTGCAACAAAAAGGGTTTCAGATCGTAGCCGCTTCGCCAGAGGCGGGACAGCTATATCATGAAACAGATTTGAGCAAGCCAACCGCTATTGTGCTTGGAAGTGAAGCCTTGGGGCTCTCTTCAGTATGGCGCGATGCGTCAATGCAGTTAGTTTCGCTGCCGATGCACGGTGTGGCGGATAGCCTAAACGTATCGGCAACGGCTGCGGTGTTGCTTTATGAAGCCCGACGGCAACGAAGCCTTTAGGCTACTTGCTGCTCTTGGCTTCGTTGACAGCATCGTCAATCCGACGAATGTTGGCCCAATCATCTTTATAGGAGACGGGAACGAATTTTTCGGCTCCACCCGCTCCATATTTTTCTGCGACTGAGCTGTCTGTCCAGTCAAATTCAAGCAGAGCCGCTTTGATTTTCTCCTTCAAATCATCGGGGAGAGAGTGGGCAAGGCCTAAGGAGGCAGCAGGGAAACGCTCGGATTCGTAAATCACTTGGTAAGCATCCTCTGATACTTCACCATCGGCAGTGACACGTTGCAGAATGTCACTGGCGACAGAAGCCGCATCATATTCGCCAGCTGCAATGGCCTTGATCGACGTAACGTGATCGTAGGACCAGCTGAGCTGATAGTCACGTTCAGGTAGCAGATCGTGCTCTTTCATCAAGAAAATCAGCGCTGCCTTAAAACCAGAGTTTGAGTTAGGTGACGTGAAGACAACTCGCTTGCCATCAAGTCCTTCAGGTTTCTCAACACTTGAATCAGCGGGGACGATAAGTTTCATCGTGTAACCAAATGACCCATCAGCTTTGCCAAAGGTACAAACAGGCCAGTAACCGGCGTGCTTTGCGGCTGTTGGCACAGAACCCGTGCTGAGGCCAGCTACATGGAGTTCTCCCTTGGACATGGCAGATAGCTGCTCGTCAAGAGTCGCATAGCTAACAAACTCAACTTCAAGATCCGTAGCTTCAGCCAGCTTATCGGTAAGGTCTTTCCAGACTTCGGTGGTATCGGGATCAGTATTCGAAGCGATATAGGCGAAGGTTAGCTTTTCGGGAGCTGACGCGTCGCTAGGAGTGTCGCAAAGCAGGTCGCCATCGGAGTCGACAAATTCAATCGAGTCACTTGGTGCCTGCATCGTCTTGCCTAGCAGTCGGCTCAGCATGGTGCTTTCGCCCTCAAGCTTGGCTTTTTCTTCCAAGCCAGAGACCATGTAATTTGCCAAAAAGGCAATAGCCAAAATCGGCAGCAAGACCTTGATTAGTCGGCTGAAGGAAATTGCACCTGTCGCTTCTTCTGACATGACGAAAACCGGGTAAGAATTCTAATTAGTTGGAATCTTGGCTGGGGCCAAGATGAGCGTGAGGCCTGATGCAGGCGTCGTTGATGTCCCCTAGGTTACCACTTTGCTGCGAGGGTGCAACTTCCTGTGGGCGATTGTCAATAAGATTTCGCAGCGGAGAGAGTATTGTGCAATAACATGGCGATTGTCATTGGCCCTACACCTCCCGGGACCGGTGTAATCCATTCTGCCACCTCAGCAGCTGGGGCGTAATCGACATCGCCAACGAGTCCCTCCTCGGTCCGGTTGATGCCGACATCGATCACCGTGGCGCCTGGTTTAATCCAGCCTGCTTCAATGAATTTGGGTCGACCGACTGCGGCGATCAGGATGTCCGCTTCGCGACAAGTTGCGGGTAAATCTTCGGTACGGCTGTGAGCAATCGTGACCGTGGCGTCCCACCCCCTCTGGGCGAGCATCACCGCCAGTGGTTTGCCAACAATGTCACTCCGCCCAACGACCACCACCTTCTTACCAGCGGTTTCAATCTTGTTGCGACGCAACATTTGCAGCACCCCATGCGGTGTGCAAGGTAAGAAACGTGGCTGCCCTTGGACCATTAAGCCGACGTTTTCTGGATGAAATGCATCAACATCCTTTTCTGGTGCAATAGCCCGCAGGATCACTTCGGTGTTGATCTGCTCGGGCAGTGGAAGCTGAACCAAAATACCGTGGACCGCGGGATCCGAATTTAGTTGCTCAACCAGCTGCATCAATTCTTCTTGGGTGGTTTCGGCTGGAAGCTTGTGTTGCTGACTTGCCATCCCTGCTTTTTCACAAGCTCGGTGCTTGTTTCGGACGTAAACTTGGCTGGCTGGGTCTTCGCCAACAAGTACGGCGGCCAGGCAAGGGGTAATCCCTTTTTCCTGGATCACCTTGGCGGTTTCTTCGGCGACCTCGGCGCGGATATCGGCAGCCAATTTTTTTCCGTCAATAATGTTTGCCATGTCGCGCCTGGAATTCCGTTTGAAAGTGAAGATTAGCAGGCATCAAAATATCGCGCCGGCTACCCAATAAAAGCCCCAGTAACAAAGGCCTGCATAAAGAGCAGCAACAAGATCATCGGCCATGACGCCAAGGCCATCAGGTAGCTTTTCCAAATTTCGGCAGGGCCAAGGCTTGGATATGTCGAACACTCGGTGCAGTGCAAAGCCCAGAATCCACCAGGGCAAAGTATCTGAGAAGTCACCAAATGTGGCTGCTGGGACGAAGGCGTAGACCATCGGTACGGTCGCGTATTCATCGATAACTATCGACTGAGGATCCTTGAAGGTTTTCGACCAGCCACGGCATACCAATTCCCGAGCAGCTGCCGTGCAGAGGGGGATACCAGCTAAAAAAATTAATCCGAGGGCTAAAATCTGATAGCCCAGCGTGGGCAATTGTTGAAGACCGAGCCAGAGGGGAATCCCCCAGAGGGCCCCAAATGTCCCTGGCGCAGGCATTTTTAGGCCAACGCCCATGCCGGTAGCTAGCACAATTGCCAGCAGCCCCCCAGAGCTGGGAGCCGATTTAGCTTGCGAATTTGACCGGTCGGAATGTGAATTCAAGTCACTCATCTGCCCCATTATGGGCCAATCTTAGCTATGAGAGCAGGCCTCAATCTGCCGTGACAATCAGTCGCGTCGAACTAAAGCTGTGTAATCGTAGTCATAGATAGCTCAAAGAGACGTGTAGTGCGAAACGTCGACTGCCGATATGCTTTAGACCTTGCAACTGGAATAGCGGCTGCAAACGCATTAAACACCGCAGGCCTCCCAATTTTAGCAAACCCCCGAGTTTTTCGAGATGAGTGACGAACCGAAATTGAGTGCTGTTGAAGGATTCAAAACCGAGAGTAATTACCTGCGGGGCTCAATCGGCGAGGAGTTGGTCAACGGGGACGCAAATTTCAGTAAGGGAAGCATGCAGCTTCTCAAGCATCATGGTACCTATGAGCAGGATGACCGTGAACGTCGCAAGGAAGCCAAAGAGAAAGGCATTCCTGGCGGACGTTATTACTCCATGATGACGCGGACCGTGATTCCAGGTGGTGTGCTCACCAGCGAGCAGATGCTTGCCGAGATCGCCATGGGTGATGAACTTGGCAATTCGACGATTCGTCTTACAACGCGCCAAGGGATTCAGTTGCACGGAATCCTGAAAGAGAATCTGAAAGAACATATCCGCCGCGTTAACGAAGCGAAGTTGACCACGCTTGCCGCGTGTGGCGACGTTGCACGTAACATGATGTGCTCGCCAATTCCTAAGAAGAATGCTGTCTACAATGATATGCAAAAGTTGGCAGCTGACCTCAAAGAACACTTCAAGCCGCAAACGACCGCTTATCACGAGCTTTGGCTAACAGATTCCGAAGGGGATGGTAAAAAACTCGTCGGGGGTGGTGATCCGAATGGAGCTGATCCGGTTGAACCAATCTACGGCAAGACCTATCTACCACGTAAATTCAAAATGGGCATCGGATTGCCCGAGGACAATGCTGCAGACATTTATTCGCAAGACATCGGCTTCCTGGCAATCACCGAAGGGGAAGGGGATGAGGCTGAGATTGTCGGTTACAACATCATCATCGGTGGTGGATTCGGTCGTACTCCTAGTAAGAAAGACACCTACGCTGCCGTTGGTATGGCTCTTTGTTACGCACCAAAGGGTGAAGAGGTTGCAGCTGCTGAAGCGGTGATGAAGGTGCAACGTGACTTTGGAAATCGCGAAGACCGAAAACTTGCTCGTATGAAATACTTGGTCCGTAATTGGGGCGTTGAGAAGTTTAAAGCCAAAGTTGAAGAGTACGCCGGCAAGCCGCTCGCCGAGCCAAAGGATGTGGTCGTTACCGAGCACAATGACGGCATGGGCTGGCAAGAGCAGGGCGATGGACTTTACTTCTATGGCCTAGCAATTGAAAACGGCCGCGTGAAGGATGAAGGTGATTATCGCCTGAAGCAAGCGCTTCGCGAGATCTGCACCAAGATGGCTCCACCGCTACGTATTACTCCGCACCAGAACCTTATTTTCTGTGACATCAAGGAAGAGGATCGTGCGACGCTTGAAGGCATTTTCCGAGAGCATGGGGTGCCCCTGACCGAAGAAATCTCCAACGCACGCCGTTGGTCGATGGCATGCCCAGCACTGCCCACGTGTGGCTTGGCCGTGACCGAGAGCGAACGTTACATGCCAACCGTGATTGATGATCTCGACAAGATTCTTGCCGAGCTTGGCTTGGAAGACGAAGTCTTCACCTCGCGCATGACCGGTTGCCCGAACGGCTGTGCTCGGCCTTACAACTCAGACATTGGTTTGGTTGGTAAGGCAAAAGGTAAGTACACCTTACTGCTTGGTGGTAGCCGACTCGGACATCGCCTGAACTGGATTTATAAGGACATGGTTCCGGAAGAAGAAGTTGCCCCGACGCTTGGGCGAATTTTTGCTCACTTCAAAGAGAACCGTGAGTCGGGTGAATCATTCGGTGACTTCTGTGACCGGCTTGGAGTGGATGCGTTGACCGCCGCGTGCGAGCCGGCTGCTTAGTTCGACTGCTCAGTCGGTTCATTGATCGATTCCTCCGTTTTGCCTTGGATCAAAATCTTGCCATCACGCAGATCAATGCCGGTGAGTTGAGGGATCATCTTCTCGGCATCGAAGAGCTGCACCAGGTTAATGATGATCGTCCAGGTTGAGTCGCTCTGCTTTGTCCGTATGTAGAATTGCTCTTCGAGTTGTGTCTCTTTCAAAAGCTGCATGATCTGGCTGGTCGGGAGTGCCAGCTTGCCTACTTTTGTTTCAAGAATCGTAAGAGCAAGTTCACCCCCTTCGGTAACCTTGGGATCAACTGCGATTGAGACAACTCCCTTAGTTGAGCCGACGTAGCTACGGATAGCAAACGTAACGGAGTTATCATCAAGCAGAATTCTTGGTTCACTAAGTCCTGCTTCTTGTAATTCAGGAAGCTCTGATTTTCCAACCTCCGCAAGCCAAGCGTTAACTTCGGCTTGAGTGATGATCACTTGCCAATCGGTTGGTTGCTGGGCTTCGTTGGCGACGGTGGTGATTTGGCTTTCGAAGCTTTGGCGATCTTTATTTACCTGCAATTCGTCTTGGGTTGCAGCAATAGCAGCTTCATAGGCTGGAACTTCCGCCGTAGCCATTCGGTACAGGTACCAGAAGGTGCTGACAATTACGAGCAGCATCACCAGCAGAGCGCAGCCGATAAGCTTCAACAATCGACCAATGGTCGATTTGCGTGCTAGGTGAGCTTCGCTCGGTCCGGTTGTTTCTTCGTCTTGAGGGGTGTTTTCACTCACAACGTTTCTCGCTGAATGACTTGGTTTGGCAGACGATTCTTTCTCAAGTGGGAATCGTAGAAAGATCGGGCTGCATGGTCAAATTCTCATGCGAATCGCGAAATAGCCACTGTGCCAAGTAAATGGACGCTCACGCCATGCACCGCCGTTGACCAAATGGCACCTTGTCGGCGAGAATCTCAGGTCTCGACCGATCCCAGCAACCCTTACTGTAACACTTATGACCACCGACGCGACTCCTGAAGACCAAGCCCTATCGACCGACCCACACGCAGCTCGTCGAGAAAAGCTCAAGGCGATAGAAGCGATGGGCGTTGATCCCTGGGGACATCGCGTTGATGGGCTTGTCCAAGTAGGCGATGCTCGCGCCCAGGCGTCCGAGATTGTCTACCGCTTCGCGGATGGCAAAGAAGTCGCCATGCCTGACTTTGATGCCGAGGGGGAAGATTTCAACTTCCGTCAATGGAAGGCAGATCGCAATGAAGAACAGGGTGGCGAAAAAGGTGAAGTTGTTGGTCCTAAGCTCCGCGTTGCGGGCCGCATCGTTCTCAGCCGATCTGCCGGCAAGCTGATCTTCATGAACATCCGGGATATGACTGGCGACTTGCAACTGATGGTTGGCAAGAAGCAGGTTGGCGATTCTTGGGAATTGGTCGACAAGCTTGACCTTGGCGATTTAATTGCCGTGGATGGGATGTTGGTTTACACCAACACAGGCGAGCTAACCATTGCCGCAGAGTCCGTGACGTTCATCACCAAGAGTCTCGAACCACCTCCAGAGAAGCACCACGGTCTGACCGACCCAGAGCAACGTCAACGGATGCGTTACGTTGACCTAGCTTACAACGAAGGGGTGATGGAACGTTTTCTGGCACGTTCGGAAATTGTACGTAGCGTGCGCCAAACGCTTCACGATCAAAAGTTTGTCGAGGTCGAAGGGCCAACGCTTCATGGAGTTGCCGGTGGTGCCGCGGCTCGCCCGTTTAAGACGCACCATAACGCGCTCGACATGCCGCTTAATTTGCGCATAGCGCTTGAGTTGCACTTAAAGCGATTGATGGTTGGCGGCATTGAGCGAGTCTTTGAGCTTGGCCGCGTTTATCGTAACGAAGGGATTAGCCCAAGGCATAACCCAGAATTTACGATGCTTGAAGTATACCAAGCGTACGGCAATTACGAATCGATGATGGACCTCACCGAAGCGATCATCACCGATGCGATTCGTTCCGTAAAAGGTGAAGAAAGTTACTTGCTTCCTTGGGGTGAAACTGAGATCGATTTCACCCCACCTTTTCAGCGTAAGACCTATAACGAACTTTTTGAGGAGCATGCGGGCGTCGATCCGAATGATGAAGCTGCGGTTGCTGAGCTAGCCAAGAAGATTGGCTTTGATGTGGTCGATGAAAACGGCAATCCACGACACCCTGACGTGATTAAGAATGAGGTCTTCGAAGAGAAGGTCGAAGATGCGCTCGTTGGACCGATCTTCGTTACCGATTATCCAGCAAGCATTTGCCCACTCACCAAGCGTAAACGAGATAATCCTGCAATTGCCGAGCGTTTTGAGCTGTTCATCCAAGGGATGGAGCTTGCCAACGCCTACACTGAGCTAAATGACCCTGATTTGCAGGAGGAGCTTTTCCGAAATCAGTTGGCGGGACTCGATGAAGAAGAGTCGATGGCAAAGATGGACGACGATTTCATTCGGGCACTGCGACACGGAATGCCTCCGGCGGGTGGGCTTGGCATCGGCATCGACCGGCTTGTCATGCTTCTGACCGGTTCCCAAACGATCCGTGACATCATCCTCTTCCCGCTGTTGCGTCCAGAAAAGTAATCTGCGTCCTAAAAGGTTGCCTTTGCTTAGAAGAGGTCTAGGATTGCTGAACGGTTCGGAAGCTTTAACATATTTCACAGGAGAGAAATCGATGGGCAGCAAGTCGGACGCACTGGGGAAACTTGTTTTGCGACTCACCGTTGGTGGCCTTATGCTGTTTCACGGCATCGCCAAGATTCAGGGCGGTACGGAAGCCATCGAAGGGATGCTGACCGCCAAGGGGCTACCTACTTTCATGGCTTATGGCGTCTATGTTGGCGAGATTCTGGTTCCGCTGCTTTTGCTTGTCGGATTATTTACGCGTTTATCAGCCTTGGTTCTGATGGGCAACATGGTGGTGGCTGTTTACTTGGCTCACTCGGGTGACTTTCTCAACCTAACCGGGCATGGCGGTTGGGCTCTTGAGCTTCAAGCTTTCTACTTCTTTGGATCGCTGGCAATTTTACTACTTGGCCCAGGATGCTTTTCGTTTGACGCTTCATGGACAGGCTCAACTAAGCGCGAGGCTGAAGAGCCGACCGAGGCGTGACTCATTTCTTGATGCAGTGCTAGCACCCAGTTGATGTGGCGAAGTTGTGCATGCTTAGGTAGGTTTCGCGTTCGCGGTCCTTACGGACCAACAATTCGATACTCTGTTACCTTTCGACTATGTATAAACTCGTACTCTGTTTGCGATATCTCCGCACACGCTGGATCGCGCTAATTCCAATAATTAGCGTGATGCTTGGTGTAGCAACCTTGATCGTGGTCAATGCCGTGATGCAAGGTTTTTCCAGTAAGTTGCACGAGCAACTTCATGGCAGTCTAGGTGATTGTATCTTTGAATCAGCAAGCTTGGATGGTATTTCTGATGCCACGAAGCATATGCAACTGATAGATGAAGCAGCAGGGGATTTGATATCAGGCATGAGTCCAACTGCAAATGTTCCAGCAATGCTAAGTTTTACTTGTAATGGAAAACGTTTTAATAAACAGATCTTGCTAGTTGGTATAGATGAAGGCACGTATGCAGATGTCAGTGATTTCGGAGAGTTTATGCAGCATGCCGCAAATCGTGAGAAACTAAGCTTTAATCTACATGAGAATGGCTATGATACATTTGATCACCAGGCTGACGATCCAGCTAAGCTGATCCCGCGACGTCAAATGGAATATGCTGGTTGGGGATATCGACGAAGAAAGGCTGCTCTTGATAAAGAGCTTGCAAATCAAAATAAATCTGTCATTCAAACACAACAATCTATTCCATCTCTTGATCCATTTGCTAATGCAGGACAGATAGAGGGCGTTGGTGAAACTTTTGATCCAGCGTTAGAGCAGCACACTGGTATCGTACTTGGTATTAACATTGGAAGGTTTAGATATTCAGATGATTCAGAGGGTTTTTTGGTTTTGCCAGGCGACGATGTCGAAGTGACATATCCAATGTCTACTACACCACCAAAACCAGGAAGCTCGTTTTTTACAGTTGTTGATTTTTATGAGAGTAAATTCACTGAAAGTGATTCAACTTTTGCCTTTGTTCCACTGCAGAAGCTTCAGTCATTAAGAGGCATGATCGATCCACAATCGGGTATTGCAAACTTCAATACTATTCAAATTCGCTGCAAAGAAGGGGTCTCTCCAGATATACTAAGGGATAGGATCCAAGCCGCATTTGATCCGAGCCTGTATGTTATAAGCACATGGCGTGACAAACATGGCACATTGCTAAGCGCGGTACAGCTCGAAACTGTTATCCTAAACATATTGCTTTTCATGATCATTGCTGTTGCAGGATTTAGCATATTAGCAATCTTCTTCATGATCGTTGTTGAGAAGACACGTGACATTGGGATATTGAAATCACTTGGAGCTGGGCAATTTGGTGTTATGGGTATCTTTATTACCTATGGTCTCATCCTTGGCGTAATTGGTAGTAGTATAGGTATGGGGTGCGGCCTTTTGATTGTCGAATACCTCGACCAGATCGCAGACATGATCGAGGTCTTTAAGGGAAGCCCTGTGTTTGATCCATCCGTTTACTGCTTCAACAAGATTCCCAAAATTGTTGAACCACTTACGGTGATGCTAGTTGTTCTTGGTGCTATCTTAATTTCTGTTATCTCAAGTGTTTTGCCCGCCTACCGAGCAGCAAAAATGCATCCTGTTTCAGCATTGAGGTGGGACTAATTCAATGAGCAGCAATCCTTATCTAAACGATTCGGCATCAAGTGCGACAACGAACAATCCTCAGCGAGTGATCCCCATGGCGGATGAAACCGTTTTGCTTTCTGCCCACGGTATCAAGAAGGCATATCGCAAGGGGGATCTTGAGGTACCTGTCTTGCATGGTGTCGATCTGGAAGTCAATGCAGGCGAGTTGCTCACCATCATCGGACAGAGCGGGAGCGGAAAGAGCACGTTCCTACACTTGCTAGGAACGCTCGATAGCCCTGACGCTGGTGAGATTCATTACCGAGGGAAACGGATTGATAACCTTTCCAAAAAGGCCTGCGACTTTCTTCGCAACGAACACTTTGGGATGATCTTTCAAGCGTATCATCTCTTGCCAGAACTTACGGCTATTGAAAATGTACTTGCTCCGTCGATGATTCGTCACAATGTCTTCTCTTATTGGTCTAAGAAGAAGCAACTGACCGAACGTGCTTCCGAGTTGCTTGATTTGGTTGGCCTATCGCATCGCATGAGGCACAAACCGAGGGAACTCTCCGGCGGTGAAATGCAGCGGACCGCTATCGCTAGGGCGCTAATGAACGAGCCTCGGCTGTTGCTTGCCGACGAGCCGACCGGCAACCTTGATCAGGCGACTGGCGAAGGGGTTCTTGATCTTCTTCATCAGCTGAAGGCAGAAAAATGGCTGAACCAGGAGCACGGCTTGACGGTCGTCATGGTAACGCACGATCGGTCGATTGCCGAAAAGGCAGATCGTTCCGTCACGCTGGTTGATGGCCGCGTTTTGAACGAAGCCAGCGAGGCCGAGCGGGCTAATTGGCGTCGACAGGCATAGTCCATTTGCCCTGCCCATTTGCCCCTTTTCAATCCTCTAGGGGACTGCCCCGATTGGCGTGTCCGGCTTAGAATTGGCCTTCTGCTGTTTGGATCGCAGATTGCATATACCTTCTGACTCTAGCCCCCAAAAAACCTATGCCAGGCAAAGTATCGATCAATGGAAAGCTCGTCCCCGCTGCGGAAGCAACGGTTAGCGTCTTTGACCATGGATTGCTTTACGGTGATGGGGTCTTCGAAGGGATGAGAATCTACGGCGGTAAAGTCTTCCGTTTGGAAGAGCACATTGACCGCCTTTACGAATCAGCACGTGCCATCTGCCTAGAGATTCCAATCGATGCTGAGGCAATGATAGCCGCGACAATTGAGACCGTTGCTGCAAACGAGTTACAAGACGGCTATGTCCGTTTGATTGTCACCCGGGGTGTTGGGACTTTGGGTCTGGGGCCTGATCGTTGTGATCATCCTCAGGTAATTATCATCGCCGATACGATTGCCCTCTACCCTGCAGAGTATTACGAGAAAGGACTTGAGATTATTACCTCAAGCGTCATTCGTAATCATCCGGCAGCGTTAAGCCCCCGAATCAAGTCGCTGAACTATCTAAACAACATCATGGCGAAGATCGAAGGGATGCAGGCTGGTTGTGTTGAAGCATTGATGCTTAATCACAAAGGCGAAGTCGCCGAATGCACGGGTGACAATATCTTTGTCGTGAAGAAGGGCGAGCTCTACACGCCTCCGCTTGAGGCTGGCATTCTTGCTGGCATTACTCGAGATACGGTTATTGAACTAGCTAAAGAAGCGGGCATCCCTACCCACGAGACTCCCCTTACAAAGCATGACATTTACATCGCTGATGAGTGTTTCTTGACCGGTAGTGCTGCTGAAGTTATCTCGGTGGTCAAGCTCGACAGTCGCCAAATCGGGGATGGGAAGCCGGGTGAAATGACCAAATCGCTGAAAAAAGCGTTCGAAAAAGTCGTTTCTCGGTAATTCGACGCTTTTTGCGGCAATGCAAGAAAAAAAACAGCAAATTTGCCTAGAACAATTGTTCATGGCTTAGCATAATCTTAATAACAGGTGGACAAATACTAAGAAACGTAGATATTAGGTTACCACCCCCTCCTCTGAATTTGCAACGAGTTGACTAATGAAGGCCTCAAAACTTGTTACGCATGCCGTCTTGACGGTGTGTTTCTCATTCATGTGCGTGCACACATTGATTGCTGCACCTATCTTTGACACCTTCGGTCCTCTCGACCAAGCAACGTTCGGTGGCACTGGCATCCCAAACGAAGAGGTTGCTGTCTCAACACAAATTGTTGATGGCGATGTCACGATCACGATTGCCATGAGCGCGACACAGCGTTTCTCGAATCCAGCCGTAACTAATGATGGTGCCGGTACGTATCTTGCCGGAACGGGAAGCAACTTTGGTGGCGCTGGAGAGAGCGCATTTGAAGGAGCCCTCTGGAACTTCAATTATTACATTGATGTTGAAGGGACCAATGGTGCAACGCCTGTTATCGCCGATTACCAATTTGATCTCTACTACGACTTTGATCCTGCACAGGATAATGCTTTAGCAACGTTGGGTCAGATTAACCTCACCGCAGGAATTCTTGCCAGCCCAACTCCCGCGGCTACGCTTCTTGAAGATTCACAGAACCTGTTGTTTGGTTTTCTAGCTTCACCCATTCCCGGTTTGGTTACTCCGCCAGCTGGCAGTTTTAACCCAAATGTCAATGGTGAGTATAACTTTGCAATCCAAGTCACAAATAGCGGTGGGTTCAGTCTAGAAACCGTTGCCATTGATGTCCAAGTTAACAATTCAGCGGCGATTCCAGAACCAAGTTCAGCTCTACTATTGCTAATGGCAATAGCTGGAATGGTTAGAACTCGCACTAAGCAGCTGTAAGAGAACGGCTGCTTCATTTCGTCTTTGTCGAATCGGCTTCTTCACTGGTAGCAAGACGATCAAGATTTTTCTTGCTGAAGAATGAGTTGTCAACTTCTTTGAACTCTGCCAGTTGATTCTGGGCCTGATCGATTCGGTCTCTATCCATTTTGGATAGTTTCCAAGTGATCATATGTTCTGCGCGAATGCTTGGTTTTTCGCTGATTGGACCCGAGTAAAGCTCCACTTCAACCGGGATAACGTCCCGTTTGTCGAGGGCTTCATTCACAAGCAACCGAGGAGCAGGTGGAAGTCCTGCCTCTAGTAGAGTGTGCAGCTGAGCAAACGCATCGAGGAAGGCACGCAACTCGCTCATTGTTTTTTCATTGCTAACTGGCATCGTGACCAAGCGATAAGACATCTCTTGGCTGGTCATCTTCAACTCGCCAGTCGCTGGGTCGAAGCTCTCTTGAAAGACCGGATCGCCGGTAAACCTTAGGAAAGAATCTTTCTGCAAGGCTGCCCAACGACGCAGCTTTGTCATGACGATAGCAATCTGCTCGGCAGCAATTTCTGTTTTGATTTTGCGTTTGGTATCAATCAGCAGAAAACGACCCGGCTTGTCGGCAACCCCTGGGCGGAAAATAGTAACTCGATTGTCAGCGTCTCGGAAATCGTAAGCGACACCACCTGTGAAGAGCGTGACGGTCTCGCTTGAGAATTCCTCTTCGTCTGCCGAGTAGACTCTCGTCTCGATGCGATAGTCTTCAGCATGTGCCTTTATCGCAAAGCTACTGGCAAGAGTCATCATGAGTGCCAACAGGCAAAATTGAATTTTTGTGCAGTGACGCATCGCTGGTTTCCGTACCAAGGGATTGCGAAAGAAGTAATCTAAGCAACACAATCTATCATTCGCAGCTCTTGCGGCGAATAGCAACGATTCAACAAATATCCGGTGCTAGCGTTTACCCGAAGTAAGGAGGCTCGTTTCCTGGCTTCCACTTAATGTTGCAGCCAAGGCTGGCTACTTGGTCAGCCGGAGCAGCTTCGTCGGCTAGCAGGGCATCACAGGCCACACGGAGATCCTCACCCGTCGGTTGCCCACTGCCGGGACGAGTACTGTCGAATTGGCCCCGGTAAACGAGCTTTTGATCTTGGTCAAAGAGGAAGAAATCGGGGGTGCAGGCAGCATGGTACGCCTTGGCGACCTCTTGTGATTCGTCATAGAGGTAAGGGAATGAATATCCTCGATTCTTCGCTTCCTCGACCATCAATTCGGGAGAATCATCGGGATAATTTTCGACATCGTTGGCACTGATCCCAACGATTCTGAGACCCTTCGCTTGGTATTCCTCAGCAAATTTTGCCAGCGAATCGGCAAGATGGATCACATAAGGGCAATGATTGCACATGAAGATCACGAGCAGGCCTTGGCTGTTGCTAACCTGTTGCAGCGTAACAGTTTGCCCATCAACATTTGGGAGCTCAAAATCAGGTGCTTGGGTGCCCAAGGGGAGCATCGTGCTGGGTGTGCGAACCATAATGCCGTTTCCTGTGTAATAGATAGCAAAGCGAGTTCTGTAAATACGTTGGGACCGACCGGCATAAGCGTTTGACTCAGATAGTAAATCGCTCATTGACAGAGAATCTGGTCCCTCTAAAATCATAGCGTGTAAGGGGTTAGCGCCCAGGGTCTTCTACAAAGATGATCCAACCCACCCGGTGGGGTTACCAGACAAGATTAATAACAAAAGGCATCAGCCTTAAGCTTTGGTGTCAATCACCAACCAACCAAAGGAGTCCCCCATGGGTGTACTTGAAATTACGGATGAAAACTTCGAAACCGAAGTTCTGCAAAGTAGCGAGCCAGTCTTGCTAGACTTCTGGGCTCCTTGGTGCGGTCCTTGCCGTCAGATTGCCCCAGTTGTTGAAGAGCTTGCTGGAGAAAACACAGGCTCGGCAAAAGTTGCCAAGCTAAATGTCGACGACGCTCCAGGTGCCGCTCAAACTTATGGTGTGAGCAGCATTCCTACGATCATGGTTTTCAAAGGTGGTGAAGTCGTTGATCGATTTGTTGGTGTTCAAGCAAAGAATCGCCTCCAAGAAGCGATTGATGCTGCCAAGGTGTAACGACCTTTTCATAACTAGCGTCATCGCAAAATAAACATAAGCACGGCCCCGTTGCTAGCAGCGGGGCTGTCTTTTTGCGCAGTCCGGATAATCGGCATAATTGTTTGAAGCAATAACCTTCTGGATGTCGATTCCAAGACGGGGGGATTAGCTATACGTATGCCTGTGGTACGCGCTAGCAAAGAAGTGCTAGCATTTCCGGAGCTTCCCCGATGTCCAATTCTGAATCTACTAATCAGCCAACTTCACGTTCTAATCATATTGGACCGAGTTCATCTGGTCCCATTAGCGAGAAGACCAATCGGCGTCTTGATCAAGCGCACGAAGCTGGTTCATCCGATGCGACTGAGGTTGAGTCAAATGAAACAACGGCTCCCGATTTGCCAATGCCAACCCCTTTGGAAGGTCAGGCAACTGAGCTGGCTGACTGGCTACAAAAACAGCATCGCATTATCGAAAAACGCTCGCAAGCGATTGTCGAGCAAGAGCAAGACCTTGCTGATAAGGTTGCTTCCGCTGAGCAATGGATCGAAGAGCAACGCAAACGACTTGATGAACGAGAGTCTGAGCTAGAAGGTCGAGAGGTTCCTACAACTGGTCCTAGTGAAGAGGCTTTGGAGGAACTTGCCAAGCGACAGGAAGATTTAGATCGCCGGCAACTTGAGCTAGATGAGCAAAGCCAAACGATTGCTGCAGAGCGAGCAAAGCTCGGCGACCAGCAGTCACGATTGGACAAGCGTTCTTGTTCATTAGATAAAAAAGCTGCTGAGTTGAAGGATCAAGAGAGCGAATTTGCTGCGAGACGAGATCAGGTAGACCAAGACCTATCGGAAGTCCAACACAAGGAACTCTCCATCGAGCAGTACCAAGAGCAGCTCACCATCGCCGAGAAGGATCTTCAAGAGCGAGAAAGACGCCTTGAGCTTCGTCAGCAAGAGATCGAAACAGCCATTGATCGATACGAACGACTTGACGTTGCCGAGCGACGCATTGTTGAACTACAGGAGTCCTTGGCCGCTTTTGCTAAGCGGGAAGTACTTCTTGAGGAGACTGAATCGGTACTCTCTGCTGAGCTGGCTGATCTTGCAAAACAGAAAGAAGATCATGAAAGGCAATCCCATCTAGAAAAACAATCACTGGTTGCTGAACGAAATACTTTTGAAGAAGACAAAGCGGCGTGGCTTGCTGAGCAAAAATCAATAATTGAATCTTCAGAACGGCGCCATACGGAAATTGACCGTCGTGAAACTGCGCTGGAGAGGATGCAAACGGAGTTGCAAACCACCCAGCGAGAGCTACTGGAAATGCGACTTGCTACTGAAGAAACTTGGGCACAACTTACCGGCATCTTAGCGCCGGCTGCGCTGACCAAATCGATTTCCAAAGTGCGGGCCGAATTGGCCGACCACTACCAACATGCTCTTCAGCAAATCTCTGAGGGCCGTGGTAAGTTAAAGGAAGCTTCGGCTAAGATCAGTTCGGAATTCGAATCGCTTGAAAAGCGGCGCATCGCCGTGGAAGAGTGGGCAGCCCGACGGCACGATGATCTAGGACAAGCCGCAGCTCGGCTGGAAGGTCGTGAAAAAGAACTCAACCGTCAACAGCGTCAGTATGAAGCATTTGAGGCTCGCTGGGCAGCGGAACGTGAATCATACCGTCAACAGATTAAAAAGCTGCTCAACGAACTGCGTGATTCTGAGCCACAAATAAAGCTCTATAAAGCGGCTTAAGAGGTCGAATCAAAAGTACTCATTATTTCAGTACTTAATCTTCGATGGCACGAAGCAACTCTTCTGGGCCTTGGTCTAGGACTTTAGTCTCACTGAAAATGTCAGCCCAGGCGGATCGCATCGGCGCGAGTACTTGGACGGTTTCATCCTTCATTGGATGACGAAACGAAAGCGAACGGGCATGTAAGGCAATGGCACGGTCTCGTAGCTCTTCATGCTGAATCCCGAAGGGCCGCTCCGAGCCGTACTGCGAGTCGCCGATAATTGCGTAGTCTCGAGAAGCAGCTTGCACACGGATTTGATGTGTTCGGCCCGTTTCGAGTTCAATCTCAAGCCAACTCATGTCTTCATTCTGCCATCGGACACGGTAGTGCAAAACTGCTTTTTTCCCCCGTGGATCGTCTTCGGGTACAACGATTGATTGTGCCATTCCATGACGCTTGTGTAAGTAATCAACCCAAGTTCCTTCCTCAGGTTCTACACGGCCTTGAACCAGTGCCCAATAGACTTTGTTTACCGTCCTTTCCTGGAATTGCTTCGCAACACGTTGGGTTGCCCTATGGTTACGACCAAAGGCAATGGCACCGGTTACAGGACGGTCAATTCGATGGATGGTGCCAACGTAGAATTTGCCTTCGATTTGTTCTTGCTGGCGATAGTATTCTCGGACCCATATTTCTAGGCTGTCAATTCCTGGCGGCGCTTGCGTGAGTAGGCCTGAAGGTTTGTTAACCACCAAGCAGGGGCCATCTTCGTAAAGAACTTCAAGCTTCATTTGGTTTGCTGTACAAAGTTTGATTTCGCAATAAAGCGTCAACCGTAACGTTCAAGAATGCGGTCGAGTACCCTCGGAAGAGCCCGATTGGCGAGAACGAACAACTTTCCATAGATATTGGGGATAAACATCCGACGTCGCCGTCGAAGTGCACGCAAGGTTCTGCGTGCGACCAAGGAGGCTGGAACTCCGCCACGTCTTACCCAAGGTGGTGTACCCTGAGCGTCGATGACGTTCTTCTTGAATTCGGTCTCAGTTGTTCCTGGGGCGACCAACATGACCTCAATGCCAAGCTTTTCGATCTCAGGTCGGACGGATTCCGTTAGCCCGTGCAGCGCAAACTTAGTAGCACAATATTCACTGCTGAAGGGAATACCCCGACAACCAAGTATCGAGCCAATGTTGATGATGGCAGGATCCTCACCATCGATAAGCATGGGAGTCGCCTCACGGGTAAATTCAGCAACGGCAAAGAGGTTGAGTTCCATCAGATCGCGTAAGCGGTTAGGGGAAACCTCGATGAACCGACCGTATGCCCCCGCTCCGGCATTATTGAATAACAAGTCAAGACCACCCAATTCTTGTTGGCACATTTCGAGTGATTTAGCGCGAACTTCGTGGCTGGTTACATCGCCAGATACATAATTAGCTTTAACGCCGCGTTGCGTTGCTTCTTCAGCGACTTGTTGAAGCCGTTCTTCGCTTCTTGCTAACAGGACAAGATCAGCGCCGGCATCGGCGAGGTGCAGCGCAAGCTCTCGACCAATCCCACTAGACGCCCCCGTAATAAGAGCCCGCTTGCCATCGAGTTTTCTACGCCATCGAAAGAGTCGTCTCATGTTGATCTATCTAATTGACATGAGATGAAAGGCTAAGCGACATCACCGACCGAGGAATCATCGATTGGCTCAGGAGTGCTAACGGTTTCGGTTACCGAAAGTCCTGTACGCAGCTTGATTTTCGCTTCCTCATCAGAAATTCTGCCAAGGTACTTCTTGGGAACTCGACAATGAACGGTGACGGAATCTTCTGTGAATGTACGACTGAGGATCTCACCATGTTTTGATAGATAGGCGAGAAGTCGGCCGTTGCCAACGGAGGTCTCGATATCAACTTCTAAGAATCCTCGACTGAGGGCATCGCTAACTGCTACCTCAAGTCGATCGAGTCCTTCTCCGGTGTAGGCGCTGATTCGTACGGCACCGGGGTAACGTTTTTCAAGTACCGTCAGATCGGCTTCGTCAGCTTGATCCGCCTTGTTGAGAACCAGGAGAGTATCTTTCTCCTCAATGTGCAATTCTTCCAGCACGGCATAAACTGCCTGGATTTGATCGATTGCCGAGGGGCTACTGGCATCGGCGACATGAAGCAAGAGGTCAGCTTGGTTTGCTTCTTCCAGCGTTGCTTTAAAGCTTGCGATCAAACGGTGGGGCAGGTCACGGATGAAACCGACGGTGTCGCTAAGCAAAACAGGCCCCCAGCCTGGCAGTCGCCAGCGACGCGTCCGCGTATCGAGCGTCGCAAAGAGTTGGTCCTTCGCGTAGACTTCACCAGCGGTCAGCTTGTTGAGCAGCGTGCTCTTGCCTGCGTTCGTGTAGCCAATGAGAGAAACTGTCATTCGATCACTGCGTGCAGCAACCTCGCGCTCTTTACGGTGCAGAACCTTTTCCAGATCGCGTTTTAATTCCGAGATTCGCTTTTCTACTAATCGACGGTCCGTTTCCAATTGCTTTTCACCAGGACCACGCATGCCGACGCCCATCTTTAGACGTGAAAGGTGAGTCCACATTCGTTTCAAGCGAGGCAACGAATACTCAAGCTGAGCAAGTTCAACCGCGAGACGGGATTCACGCGTCTGAGCTCGAGTCGAAAAGATATCGAGAATCAGTTCGGTGCGATCAAGAACCTTGGTGCCGGTCGCTTGTTCAAGGTTCCGGGTTTGTGCTGGTGAAAGATCGTTGTCGAAGACAATAACGTCAGCTTCAGAACCGCTGACCATCTGCTTAAGCTGTTCAAGCTTCCCTTTACCAACGTAAGTGGTTTTATCAGGAGCTTCGCGGCGTTGTACCAATCGACCAACAATCTCGGCACCGGCGGATTCAACGAGTCCAGCAAGTTCCTCCAAGGGCTCTTCGTTGCGAGGAGTTTGACCTGCCAGCTCGACGCCAACCAGTATGGCAGACTCACTAGCAACGCTCTGTTTACGATCGGATTCCATTAAATGAAGTTGATTCCTTCCTCAGTCCAGTGGAAGGGTGAATACCCTTCCTCATCAATTGAAGCACGGGAAAAGCAAACTACAGCCCACTTCGCCCATCTCCATTATACTTTACAGCTCTAATTTGCCTACGTTGTTCTTGGACTGAAATGTTCGACATCTGCGGGGTCGTATGCAATATTCCTACACAAATAAAAACAGCACCCAAGAGACAAACGTGTCCCTTGGGTGCTGAAAAGACTCTGTTGTTCGATGAAGGTTCGCATTTTGCAAAACCTTTCATGATTCGATCAATAGACGTATTCCAAACCTGCATGCCAACCGTGATACATGGCTTCGCCGTTTGTGCTGATTGGGCTAGTAGTTAGACCGTTGACTTCACCATAGGGCATCAAGGTATCGAAGTTGCTGCCAGCAAGTACAAGATCACTCATGTAGAGGATCTCGTAGCCAACCTTGGCGGACAAACAAGCCGAGATATCCGCCACGGCAGAAAAGCGAGCTTCGCCGAGGAATGCAACTTGGTTTCCATTGACGTCGGTAGTGAATGCTGGGGTTCCATCCGAAGCGTTCATATTACCAGCAGCTTGGTAATCGTTGTTATAGATACCTGCCCTAATATCAGCTCCAAAGCGAAGTCCTTGGACTACAGTAATCCATACGTCTCCACCGCCCTGGAAACCTGCCAATCGGTTATCCGATTCAAAGTCGATATTAATCGTACCGCCGTTAGGGTTGTTGTTTGAACCGGAGTCAGAGAAGAATCCAAATTCTTCATTCAGGTGGGTATACCGGAAACCAAGCAGTAGGGTTCCGCTGATGCGAGGACTATATCCTACCCAGTAGCGACGATAGCTAGCTTCCACGTTGTGAAGCTCAGACTCAAATCGGATGGAGTGTTGCTGAGCGTTGTCGGTTTCTTCAAAGTCTTCCCCTGTTGGAGGACCTGCTGATCCACCGATCCCTAAGGGGCCGTTAGTTTGAGTACCATAGCGGCTAAAAATCGAGAATAAAGTTTCATTCGATCCAGTACCTAATTGAAAGGCAGAAGCCTCGCCCCCTTCATCATAAAGTCCACTGTAGGAAAGCTCGAAGAGGGATAGGGCGCCGATATCTAGTCGACCGGTTAGACGGTAGCCGTTGCTATCGCCTCCACCAACATCAGCTCCTGTCAACGCTGCTTGATTTGCGATGTTTGCTAGGTCGTCGTTCGCGAAACCAAAGGTCGAAATGATCGTTGAATCATCAATAAGAGACTTATCACGGCTGTAACGTAGATACTCACCTGAGAAGTCAAAATAATGCGGGCCACACTGCTCCGTGTTTTGCCCGTATCCAGAGAAGAGCCCCAAGCCGCCGCCGCGGCCAAGACGGCCTAAGAGTCCAGATCCGTTACCGCAGCCATTGCACCCATAGCAACCGTCGTAACAACCACCCTGACAGCCACCAGATTGGCATCCGTAGCAACCGCCCCCGCCGCATGCACCGCCACAGGCCATCCCGCTGTTGTAGCTTGCAGGGTTAACGATAGGCTCGCCATAAGCGGTGACGTATTCACCAGCGGTAGAGTAAGGGACCTGTTGAACCCCTTGTCCGGCGACCAACTGTGGGTACGCCATAGTTTGTTGAGCCGAGCCGCTGCTTGCGAAAGTCAAAGCCAAGCTGAATGCAGCGCTCAAAAGCACTCGCACCGAAGTACGGACCATCATCATATCCCCCCAAAGGATTGCCGAAACGGAGTCGGCGTCAGTTGTCTCGTCTCTTTATGAGACGGCTGAATTGTTTAACGGAACGAAATGCCCACCAAATGGGCCCTCCAAGGCCTACCCCAGGCCGTAGAAGTGCTTCGTTCGAAAGTCTCTATCGGAACGTCACGACCGTTTGAATCAGTCGTTTCCCTACAGTCGTCAAAGTTTTTCAAGCTTGGATAGGTAGAATACACCCAAAGAGGGGTGTTTTTTACAAAACCTTAACTGTCAGAAGTTTGACCTTGAGCGGGTGCCCAATTAGTCTGAATTACTGTTAAATATGAAGGATTGGGGGTTTTGGAGTGTTTTGTGCTCCTTGTGTTCCCTGAAGTGAACCGTTTTGCTCACGCAAAACAGCGCTTAAGGAATATTCCCTGCTCTTTCAAACGATTAGCTCAAGAACCCTTTTGTCTTTGCGAAGACACTGTGGTTAATGTGCTGAGATCGTTGAGCATTCGGGAAACGATTTACTTGCCTAATTGCGAGTTTTTGTACCCAATCAATAACTCAAGGATTTTAACGGAAGAGAAACCAGTGGGGTGGACATCTACTGGCCAATTGAATTTGACGGACGGATTCTTAAGCAAGTTCGAAACCTAATCGATCATGTCTTGGCCAACTTAGGTAATGGTTGGCCTGACTAGCAACAAGTTTTATCAACAACGATTCCAGTAGCCTGCATCGCGCTCCTCACGCAACGCTGATCAACTAACAGGAACTTACGAAGTGCGCAAATCACGCAACAAAAAATCACGGCCTTCACTATCCAAAAAAGCTCGCTTACGTAAGAAGGCACAACGGCGACGTGAAGTCGAGCGCCTAGAAGATCGGCAGATGTTGTCGGTCAACTTCGCCGACGATCCGTTGTTCCAAGATCAATGGCACCTTAAGGCAACAGGCCAGTTGGTTGAACAGCCTGACTCGCCAACCTTCTTGCAGTCGCAAGCAAGGATTGATATTAATGTGCTTGGTGCTTGGGATCTTGGTTTCGATGGTTCAGGGGTTCAAGTCGCTGTCGTGGACGGTGCTTTTGACCTCAATCACCCTGACCTGGAATTTATAACGGATCTGATTGATCCTACGGGAAATTCAACACTCGATATTGTTGAGCTTGATGCGGTTCCTGCTTACGAGGATGTTACCGATGGTCACGGTACTGCTGTTGCGGGGCTCATTGGTGCTCGTGACAACGATCTGGGCGGTCTCGGTGTAGCCCCGAATGTTGATCTAATACCTATTCGTCTGATTCCTGGTGATTTTGATGCGCCACCTGTAGCTGTTGATCCAGCCTTGTCTGCGCAGCTCGAATTTCTTCAGTTTGCTGGAGTGCCCCAACCGGGTGACGATGGTTCAAACGCAAACCAAGTTGTTGATATTTATAACCGTAGTTATGGCCGCCCCAACGGTATTGGTTTATTTCCTGAAGAACTCGAAGCCCTACGTACAGCCGCGACACTTGGGCGTGGAACCTGGATTGACAAAGATGGTGATGGCGTATTCGAAGTAGAAGAAATTGAAGCGCTCGGATCTATTAACATCAACGCTGCGGGCAACTCTGGTGGAGCAGGGCACGATGACCCTGCTTTCCAAGATGTCGGTATCTATGCTTCCTCACAGTATAATGGTTTAGCTAATCGCTTTACTATCACCGTTGGATCAGTCGACTTTGGTGGTGATTAC
This sequence comes from Botrimarina sp., assembly GCA_965263145.1. Taxonomy (GTDB): domain Bacteria; phylum Planctomycetota; class Planctomycetia; order Pirellulales; family Lacipirellulaceae; genus CAYGQU01. Next base: position 1,634,252 of record OZ253585.1, on the reverse strand, counting down.
ACGAACCCTGAGACAGGAACTCGGGGCTCTTGGGCTGAGAACGGTGCTAACGTACTCGTCGTTGCTCCGACTCAAACTGCCGGCATTGGTATTGGTTTGGAGGATGGTCTCATTGGTGGGCAGACCACGACTGACCTAAGCGGCAACAATGGTGAAGATGGATACAACGGTTCGCCAGTCTTTGGTCAAGAGCTTGATGACGATTTTCTTCCAGACATTAACTACACGTCGACCTTTGGTGGTACTTCTGGCGCTGCACCATTAGTTTCTGGTGTTGCCGCTTTGATGCTAGATGCAAATCCCAAGCTTAGCTATCGAGACGTGCAACAGATTTTGTTAATGTCGGCTCAGCAGATTGACCAGTTTGACGAAAGCTGGATCGTTAATGCCTATCAATATTTCGAGGATGTCTACGATATTCCGTCTTATTCAAGGAATGGTATCGATGTTGATGGAGATGGCACCAACGAAGTCAATGGTGTTCTGCTAACGGATTATGGAAGAATTGATCCACAAGTCTTTATTGATCCAGCGGCAGGTGTGGATCAATGGGCCGGTTTTGGTAACCAATACAGCTATTTCGACGAAAATGGTATTGAGCGTTTTTACTTCCCTGAAGTATTCACAGAACTGTTTGGTAACTTCGCTATCAACGGATCCTCGAATGACGTCACGGCAGATGTTGCTAATGCTGGGGTAGATCCTAGGTACTTTGTTAACATCTATGGCGGATCCAATCGTCCTGACGTGCCCAACCTTACAAATAGCGCTTTGTTTAATCCCTTGTCGGGGCAAAACAAGGGGATTTCTGATGATACCACAGGTGCCTTCAGTACATCGCTCGTTAACAACGAATTGAAATTTGAAAACGGTGTTGGCTTTACGGTCAGTTGGGGTATCGGCGACTACTTAGAAGAGTATGGCTATGCCCATGGTAATGTCGACGCCGAGTTGGCGGTTCAACTAGCACTTGCCTGGGAAGCCTACGACCTCTATTTGGAAGATCAGGTAACGATTACCTCTTCCATCCAAAATCAATTGTTGCGAGTTCAAGGCAAGACCCACGGTGGGGTGAATGGGCCATTTGAGATACCAGGTGGTATTAGCACGCAAGAGATTAACCCATTCTATTATGGCGAATTTTTATCCCCGCTTTCTTTTGGGAATCTGCAAGCAGACGGTGCCAACTTGGGCAGCGTGCTCGTAGATGCCCCTTTTGCTAATCGAAATGAGCTTTGGGGTCTTGGTTCACGCCGTGGTGATTCTCGAGTTGCAATTCCTATCGACCCGGCGATTATGACCGACTTTATGTCGGTTGAATGGGTTGAATTTACGGCGAATGTCGCCTCAGGCAACCTTAGTGGACTTCGGGTTAGCCTCTTGTCGCCTGACGGGACTCAATCCGAATTGAACGCCTATCGTCATCCAACTGATCCCTTTGGTGATACTTACCAGCAACCTCAATCACAGCAGGGGGTTCAGGTTACCAATGCTGAGATCTTAGATGAATCTTTCGGCGGTGACACAATTATCAATGTAACCCCGAGTGAGAATGGAGGTCAGGGAGACGTCTCCACGGCATTCATTGATGGGGAAGAAGATTACGAAGTATCGGAAATCAATCTCGCTTCACCTGTCGGTGCAGGGCAAACTTGGACTTGGTCAACCAACCGTCACTGGGGTGAAATTTTCAGTACCGAGTCTCAGAATGAAGATGTTCCTGCTGGCACAGTCGATGGCCAATGGTATATCGTCCTAGAGAACTGGAACGATTTGCCTGTGTCGTTCTCTGGTGAATACGAAGTCTCAGTGCATGGCGTCGAGACCACCGGTAATCGGATTCAGGGTAAGATCGGCATTGACGATAATGCCCAAGCACGTGAAGATCAGAATAGCGACGAGGTCTTTAACTTCGATCGATATGTCACTTTTGGCCAGGCGGACATTTCAACCCTAGCAGGTGGCACGCAAACGATTCAAATTGTCTTAGACGATTCCACCGACAGCGTTCACTACAATAATAATTACTATGAAACGGTTGATGAGACCACCGGTCAGCCTTTCCGTTATGCCGTTGTAGATGCCTTTGAGTACACAGCATTGGCTGAGATTACCAAAGGTTCTATCGGTTCAGACGTAGATGCACTCGCAGCCTTGACTGCAGCAACTGGTGAGTATTTTTCACCATATACCGCCGCAGAGGTTCAAGAATGGTACCTCGTCTATGGTGAAAAATTGAACGAGATGCATCCTGGTCTTTTTGAGGCAAATCCAGGAATCGAAATTGATGGCTTGGGCAATCCTGTTGTAGACGCATTAGGTGAGTCGGTCATAGGTGAAGCTGACCTGGACATCTGGCGTCAAAACTTGTTGGACATTGTTGTTGCCGACATTGTTGCAGCTGAAACCTTTGAGCCACAGCTAAACTATGGTGCCGAAGTAGGAACGACAGATGTCATTCCAGCAACTGACAGCTCTGGTTTCGTAATGACGTACCAGAACTTCGATTTCAACCAAGAGACTTTTGCTTCAAATGTAGTTGTTCAGGCAACTCAGTTCGTAAAGAACTACGACGCTGCAGGTAACGAATTACCGAGAGTCCCAACTGGTGTCGTTGATTATGCGATCACAGGTGCTGACGGTAACTATTGGTTCGATGTGGTAGCCAATCCAGAACCACCAAACCCATTAGACTTCGTTTCAACTGCTGCTTATCAAGCAGCCTATGATCAATGGTTTAATGACTTTGGCAGGGTTTACGAGTATGAAATTTCCATCGTTAACTCAGAGCTACAAGATCGTATCATCGATAAAGATTATTCTTCGGAAGTCAATCTGTTACGCGAAGCCTCAGGAGCTGATTCTGCTGACGTTGACCGTGGAAGCGGCAGCATTGACTATCAAACTGGTCAGCGCAAATACAACGTTCCGATCTTCGCTTCGCCTGATCTTAACAAAGGGCAATCAACAACCATCAAGGATGTGAACTTCTTGATGACAGTTGATCCTGCTCTGACGCAAATCACTGCAGTAGGGGATGTTTACCGCGATCAAGATGGAGACAATAACTTTGACAGTACAGAAAGTGGTGTTGCAGGTGCCGTAGTCTTTCACGATGACAATGGCAATGGCATCTTGGATGCGGGTGAGGCATCAGGCACGGTTAATGCCGATGGAAGCTATTCCTTTGTCGTTGCTGGAATTACATCGACTCAGGATATTGTCCTTGCAGTTGATCCTGACTCGATTCCGACAACGCTTGAATTCCTGAATCCAAACACAGGAAGTCAAACCGTTGAAGTAACTCCAGGCACCACTTCAACGTTTGATTTTACCTTGCAACGCCTTGGCGGTGAGCCAGCTTTGGTACAAGGGTTTGTCTTTGACGACGTTAACCAAAGTGGAACTTTGGATGCAGGTGAGATTGGAATCATCGATACTAATGCAGTCACCGTTTACATCGACTACAACGGCAACGGTGTCTTGGATACAAGTGGGGCCAATCCTGAGCCAAGTGCTTTAACCCAGGCTGACGGTACCTTCTCGATTGAATCAGAGATCGGTGGCTCATACGATGTAAGGATTGATGATTCCACTCCCTTGACGATTACATCACCCACCAGTGGAGCGATCCCTATTACCGTGGTTGTGGGTGAAGTTATCTCCGACCTGCAGTTTGGTGTATACGACTCAAGAACTCAAGATTTTGGTGATCTCGAAGGTTATCCCACACTGCTTTCAGAGAACGGTGCCCGCCACGTTGTTATGGATGGTGTTTTTCTAGGATCGCGTGTTGATATTGATAGCGATGGGATGCCAACTTCTGATGCTCGGGGAGACGACTTCACCGGGGTGAATGACGACGATGGTGTCTTCCTTCTAAGCGACATTACCGCTAACAATGATTTTGACATTCAAGTCACCGCAAGTGGTCAAGGGGCTTCTTTGAATGCCTGGATTGACTTTAATAATGATGGAGACTGGGACGATGAAGGGGAGCACATCTTTGACGATTTTACTCTCTTGCTAGATCAACGAAACGTTCTTACGGTGACAGCACCAGCCGACGTTGATCCGACCGTAACTCAACTTGCAGCTCGCTTCCGTTGGGGACCTTTTGGACTAAGCTATGATGGTCCTGCTAACTCTGGCGAAGTTGAAGACTATCTGTTGTCAGTGGAAACTCCGGTTAATATTCGTGGAGAAGTTCGCAATGACACCGATGGTGACACGGTCTTCGATGCAACGGACGCTCCTGTTGAAGGTGTCATCGTCTACTACGATGCTAACCTAGATGGTATTCGTCAGGAGGATGAAGTTAGCAGTATCACGAATCCTTCGGGTGAGTATCAAATCGCCATCAGCACTGATTCGGCAATTGATGTTACGCTACGCATTGATGAATCAAGTCTACAAAACGATGAGGATTTCGTATCACCTATTGATGGCATCTTTAGTCAAACCGTTACACCAGGTCTTCCCGTCACAGCAAACTTCCTTGTTGGCTTCCCTCAGGGAATCCAAGGGTTAGTTTTTGGTGACGATGACAATAACGGTTCGCGTGCCGCTGGGGAAACAGGCTTTGCCAATGTTCCCGTGATGCTCTACGAGGATACCGATAACAACGGAGTCTTTGAGACCCTTGTCGGTTCGACAATCAGTGACATTTCTGGCAACTACAACTTACCTGTCGCTGTCGCTGGACAGTATGAATTACGTATAGATTTGTCAGGTTTTGAGTTCCATAGTCAGACGATTCCCGATTCGAGTGGACAAATCGTTACGATCATCGCTAACTCAGTTGCGACCGCGCCTGATTTTGGAGTTTATAACGCTACCTTGGACTTTGTCGCTGACTTTGGTGACTTGTCTGGTGTTGGTTTCCCAACGACTGCTGCTGACAACGGTGCAAGCCACTTAGTTGTGCCTGGAATTTTCCTCGGAAGCACGGTTGATGCGGATCCAGGTACCTTAACTTCTTCGAATGCAAATGCTGACGACAACAGTCTTGCTGACGACGAAGATGGCGTTGTCATGGTGAGTGATCAAATACTCACGAACTCAACACTTGAGATTGACATTACTGCCACGGGAACTGGTGTAGTAATGAACGCTTGGATTGACTTCAATAACGATGGTGACTGGGACGACGCCGGTGAGCAGATCCTCCTTGATCGTGGTCTTACCTCAGGCGTTACTACGCGAGTTGTTATCGATACGACTGGTATTGAGGTTGCCCCTAGTGAAACCGAGCTTGCGGCTAGATTCCGTTGGGGTTCAGCCGGAGTCGGATACAGCGGTGCTGATACCTTAGGGGAAGTTGAAGATTATCTTCTTGCAACGTCGACACTACCTCCATCACCTGCTGACTTCACTGGCGATGGTACCGTTGATCAAGCTGATTACGACTTGTGGGCAGCAACCTATGGATCGACCACTAATTTAGCAGCGGATGGTAACAACGATGGTGTTGTAAACGCAGCTGACTTCACGGTTTGGCGTGATGCGATGTCTGCTCCGGCAGCTGCGATGGCACCTGTGCCACCAGCTGATGAAACCATCTTTGTAACACCCGTTACTTTGGAACCAAGTGCTGCTTCAGCGAGCTTTGCACCTGTGACCGTTTCTCCTGAAGAGTCATTGGAGCTAGAAGCTTCGGTTCTTATGGGTGGCTCACAAGATGAGTCATTCGCCATCGAATCGGCTGTAGCTCCTGAGGGGCCTGTTCAAGAAGGATCGGTTGATGAAGCGTTGCTTCTGATTGACAGTTCAGTTCTTTCGGAAGGTAGAGAAGCAGAATTCGCAACCTTCGAATCAGAAGAACAGGAAGACGAAGAAGCCTTGCTCGAGGCTCTTTCATCCTTCTGATTTGAACTGTTGTTTATACAGATTTGATTCAAGGCTCTTCCTTCGGGGAGAGCCTTTTTCATTCATCAATTCCTAATGATCCTCATATTCGTCACCGATTAGTAACCTAGCAGATTTTGAATCGAGAATGCCGATTATCTGAATACAGGTTTCACTATGGAGTCGTGACTATTCCTCACCAACGTCTTTTGCCCTAGAAGCGGGGCTGGCAGGAAAATGATGGATCTAAACCGTAATCAGTTTTTCTTTATGGCCATCTTCTTGATGCTGCTAGGAATGCAGTTTCGGATGGTAAGCAGCTACGTGCTGACACCAGAGACAACACGCTTTCTTGCCGAGCGGGCACAAGCTGGACTTGATCCGACGACTGCTCCCGCTCTTCCACCCACATTGCCTGCAAAGACGGTATCTCCTCCTGAATGGCTTGGTTGGTGCTTGATTTCAGTTGGCGCGGTGCTGTTCTTTCATAGCATGGCAATGAAGAAGCCTGGCGGGTAAGCCTTGGGCTTGCTCCCCAGCTTGACAGTTTCTTGCTCTCCGCTACGATCACTTAAGATGTTTAGCATGCTTGCCTAGCCAAGCATTGTTAATTCAACTTGCATCCGATACGTCGGTCACTTAGGCCGGTTAACCGCACACGGGTCGAATTTGACTTTGTAGTTTTTTGCAGGAACTGTAGGAATGAGCACCCCACAACGAATAAGTCTCGCTGAATCGAGTGGCGTTACCGTCGTCACGTTCAATGATTCGAAGATTATTGATGAACAAGAAATCCAAGAGTTGGGCCAAGAGCTAATCGATTTAGTCGATAAGGATAGCCGCCCGAAGATAGTTCTCAATTTTTCACGCGTTGAGTTTATGTCCAGTGCCGCACTGGGAAAACTTATTAGCTTTGAAAAGAAAGCAAGGGTTGCCAAGTCGAAATTGATACTCACCAATATTCGACCGGAAATCTACGAAGTGTTCGCTATCACCAAGCTTACTAAGCTGTTTACGATCAAAGATGATGAAGCGGATGCCTTGGCTGTGCTTTAGCCGATTTTAAACATTTCTTCACTGATAGTTTTCTATTCTCATTCGGACAATCTTTGGTGTGCAACGTAATGGTTACGAAATCGTCACATCGAATAGTCTCTTCCCCATCAATTAGCATCTTGGATTGAGGTTTCGACCGTGAGTGGGCAATGGTCCTGGACCGGTGAAACGAAGTTCCCCAGTAAACTGGGCAATCATCTTCCTTTCCTCGAGGAGGTGCTTGAAGAGATTGCCAAGCTTGGTTGGGAGGGGCGAGATTACTTCGGCATTCAAATGACGCTTGAAGAAACTCTTACCAATGCCATTCGGCATGGGAATAGTTGCGACGAATCGAAACTTGTGCACTCCATCTGTAAAGCAAGCGAAGATCAATTCTGGCTGAGTGTTGAAGATGAGGGAGAAGGATTCGATCTTGATCAAGTAAAAGATTGTCGTGAGGACGAAAACTTGGAAGCATTGGGTGGCCGAGGCATGCTTCTAATTCAGGCCTATATGGAAAAGATTGAGTTTAATGATCGCGGGAATCGGATCACTCTAGTTACCCATCGCGGGTTCAAACCGCCTGAAGATATCTGAATGGGCTATACTGGAATTGAGAACCTTGCATTTGAAAAGCGAGATGATTGGACCAGTAATTCATGCCGCACCTCAATGAGCCCGTTGCCGAACACGTCCGCAAGGAATACATCAGTGTACGTAATGACCTAACAGTCGAGCAGGCACTTGCCGAAGCACGAAACGCTGCTAGAGGTTCACGCTTCCTTTATTTCTATGTCAATGATCAAGCAGGCAAGCTAGTTGGAGTCTTATCGACCCGCAGTTTATTGCTGTCGGAACCTACTGCAAAGATTTCGGAGATCATCGATTCACGGATCGTGACATTACCTTCAACCGCGTCCTTGATGGATGCTTGTGAGTTCTTTTTATTGCATCGATATCTGGCATTGCCCGTAGTCGACGATAAAGGGTGTATGGTGGGTGTGATAGACGTAGAAGTCTATGCCGACGAGATGAATGAGCTCGCTGCTCAGCAGATTCATGAAGATGAAGAGGATTTCTTTCAACTAATCGGAGTCCGTTTGGCAGAGGTTCGCAAAGCGAATTACGGCACCACCTTCGCCTATCGATTTCCGTGGCTGCTTTGCAACGTTCTCGGTGGCCTGGCTGCTGCCGTGGTTGCGGGTTGGTTTAGTGAAGTGTTAGAAAAGGCGATCGCTTTGGCTATGTTCATACCAATCGTGCTTGCTCTTGCCGAGAGCGTTAGCATTCAGTCACTCACGCTGACGCTTCAATCACTTCACAGTGGTACACGGACCACTTTTGCTAAAACGGTCCGAGCGATGATTCGCGAATTGCCAATCGGTCTAATGCTTGGTTTGGGGAGTGCCGTTATTGTTGCAATTGTTGCTGGAGTTTGGTTACAACAAATCGCAATCGTTGTTTGCTTATTGCTAAGCATTTTAATCACCGTGAGTATCGCCGCATTGTATGGTGTCTGGGTACCCTATGCTCTGCATAGTTTTCGGCATGATCCAAAGATCGCAGCAGGGCCAATTACTTTGACATTGACCGATTTGACTGCGTTGACAGTCTACCTTTGTCTCGGGTCGCTGTTATTCTAACCCTCACGTTTTTATGTACCCAGCTCTTTCCGAGTGAAGTCGCGGAATGATTCAAGAAGTTGACTTTGGAAGCGATAAGGATTCCAAACCATTGCGATCGTTCGCTTGGGAACCGGATTCGTAAGCTTTCGATAGATGCGTTTCTTATTGTTATCAATCTTCTGTGCCATTGCGGGTATCATCGAGATGCCGTGTCCTAGACTAACCAGTTCTTGAACTGTGGTTAATTGACTCGTCCTCTCAACAGCTACCGGTTGGAAAGACTTCTTATTGCAGACTGAAACAATTGAATCTGTTAAGCAGTGAGCCTCGCCAAGGAGAACAAAAGGATAACTTTCCACTTCTTTGACGCTAATTGATTTTTTAGAGACCAAGTCGTGGTCAGTCGGTAGCACCAAGAGAAGTTCTTCGTCGAATAGCTTCTCGGTATCAAGATTTTTCGCCGCGATTGGCAAGGCCAGGATAGCAAGGTCAATCTCGCCGTATTCGCATGACTTGATAAGGTCTTCCGTAACTAGTTCGGTTACTTCAACACTTACGTCCGGATACTTCTTTGAGTATTTACGTAACAACTCAGGAAGCAAGTAGGGAGCAACGGTTGGAATAGCTCCGATGCGCAGACGGCCCGTCTTGCCATCATCGCGGATTTCCGACTTAACATCATCAAGGATGTTGATGACGTCCAGTGCTTTCTGAAGCAAAAGGGCTCCCGCGTCTGTCAGTGCCATACTGCGCGGACGTCGTTCAAAGATTGGTTGACCAAGCTCTTCTTCAAGCTTAGCAAGCGAACGGCTTAGAGCGGGTTGCGAAACATGAAGTTCGCGAGCGGCTTTTGAGAGGCTGCCATTTCTAGCAATAACAACAAAGTAGCGTAGCTGGGTGAGTTCCACGTTGGTTAATGCCTTTAAGACTACAAAAATTTCGCTGATTTTCTACTGGCTATCATCGGCAGTCATATTCGCCGGGGAGAATTAAAGATTTCCTTTGAGAAGAAATCTGTCGTTCTATATGTGGGCCTACGGATCTATTTAAGCAACCGCTGTTTCAAAGTCTCTTGTACTAAGCCTATCTAGGATCGTATGCAGCAGTACTGACTTAATCAATGAGTGATAAAAACGGCTTTCCACACAATCAAGTCTATTCCACAATTCGGTGGTACTAGGTAATTCCTCTTTGAAAAGTGCAACATTTTCCATGTTGTATCCATCAAAAAACAAAGCTGGGATGAGAAGTGCTCACCCCAGCTTTGTTGGCTGATCATTCTAATTATGTAAATTGCTTTTAAGTACGGCGGCGGCCAAGTCCTACAAGAAGACCCGAAATGCCTAGCAATGCTAAGCTACTTGGTTCGGGGATTTCAGGAGGTGGTAGTAGAGAATCGACGGTAATAGAGATGTTGTCGTACCACATTGTAGTGAAGGTACCAGAAATAGCAGCCGTTGGTGCTTCGAGTTGAAGGGTGACACCTCCTGAGACATCTGGACCTAACGTGGTCGTTAAGGAAAAGCTGGTCCAAACACTTGGATCTGGGTCTACGCCGAGTGGTCCTCCGCCAATAAATTCTGCTTTAGAAACACCACCTCCATCTACTTCAGAGAAAAGTTGAGCGAAAGCGACTCCACCTACTCCGAATTCACCTCTTGCATCAAAAGAAACAGTGATTGCCTGTCCTGGTAGCAGTTGGCCAGCGGCTAGATTTGCTTGCTTGATGAGAGAATTAGAGCCCATTACTTGATTGTCAATCTTAAGAGCATAGGTACCCGTGGATGGGTTGATGGTCGTGATGGTTTGATCTCCAGGTGTTACCTCGAACTGAGACCACCCAGTAAAATCACCCGTCTCGAAACCTCCGTTGTTAGCCAACTCAATACCTGTGGCGTTTGCTAGTAATCCAAAAAGGGGAAGAACAACACCTGCGATTAGAAAGTTAGAACATCTCATGAGCCAATCTCCAGACGTAGAAAAGTACTTTACGCCAGCATCTTTACCAACAACTAAGTTGATGAATGCTGAACGTACGAAGTGAAATAGACAAACTCAAGGCATGGAACAATTACCAGTGCCAAGCTAATTGAGTCCTTAAATCTCCCGTAGGGAGGGCAAGTTTTGAAAAGTTGCCTGAAGGCCGAGGAGTCAATAACAAGAATTAATTAAACGCTCTGCCAAGCGTTAAAATTTATGAAGACCATCTTGTTAGCTTCTCGCAATATACCTGATGACTTAAGTTATTCCACTGTTACTTTGAACTTAAACGAAAGTAGTGAAATTAATTTCAGAAAGTGTTTCTCAACATCAATGTGAGAAAATGTTTCTCGTTGCATTTGAAGAGCATTCAACGCTTTACGCAATCGCTTTTTTGGAAATAGCCAATCTTCAATTAGAGTAATCAGGCTTTCAAGCCAGTGATATCGAACGGCTTGAACGCTATTGATCTTCTATACTTTTGTAGATTGGTGAACGATAGTTATTTCTTTTGCTTCATAATCATGCTAACCCCGTGAGGGTCATCTAAGCTTGCAGCCATCTTTGCTAGAGCTTCCGTCTCGATTTGGCGAACACGTTCACGCGTAAGACCAAGCTGTTCACCAATTTCTTTGAGAGTCTTCGGTTCAATTCCACCAAGGCCAAAGCGGAGTCTCAAAATGGTTGCTTCACGCTCATCCATCTCCTTCAGCATCTCTAGAACATGACGAAGGCTATCTGATTCGACGAGTCGGTCATCAGGCGACAATTGATTTTCATCCATCACCATATCACCAAGCGTCCAACCAGCTTCTGCCTGGTCTGTCTGAGGCGTTGCGTTGTAGATTTTGATCGCCTTCTTGATAATCGGTAGCTTCTTCTTCGGCAGTCCGAGAACCCGCGCGATTTCTTCTGGCGTCGGCGTGCGATCTAGCTCTTCGGTAAGGCGAGCCGAGGCGCGTCGCCACTTCGAAAGTAGCTCGACCATGTAGGCTGGGATGCGGATGGTTTTTCCTGTGTTGATCAACGCTCGCTTAATCGATTGCTTGATCCAATAACTGGCATAGGTACTAAACCGTGTACCAACAGCTGGGTCAAAACCCTCAACTGCCCTTAGTAGCCCCAGGTTGCCCTCTTCAATCAAGTCTTGCAGGCTAAGACCCTTACCGGCGTAGCCACGGGCGATGTTAACCACAAGACGCAAGTTCGCACGTACCATGCGGTCACGTGCTGCAAGATCCCCTTGGCCAATACGAGTAGCCAACTCTCGTTCATCTGCGGCCGAGAGGAGGGCTGTTTCGTTGATTTCGCGAAGGTACGTCTCTAAAGGTGTCTGTACTGACGAACCTTTAGTCGCACGCTTTTTGGTGGCGGCTGGCATGGCGGGGTCTTAGGCTTGGGGGGAGGCGCGACGGCAGCGAGGATCACGCTGCTCGGTGGGCAGGACTTCGTGCTAGCAAATATCATCGGAACGATTTCGGCAAAACTACACGAACAGCAAAGAGGCGCATGGTGCGCCGATTGTGACCCCTAGTTGGGTGGATACAAAAAAAACGACGCAACGGGTTGTTACCCATCGCGTCGTCGTATCGGTTCGGTTGTAGCGATCATTCACTCATAAGAGTGAATTTCGCAGTCGTTATGCTTCTTCAGAAGTCTCTTCTGCTGGTGCTTCAGCAGGAGCGGCTTCTTCGGCAGGAGCATCACTACCGGCAGCTTTGAAGAGTGGACCTTCGCCAGCACCGATGCCGCCCTTAAGGTTCTCTTCGCCAACAGCAGCAACAGCAGCAGTTGCGGCTGCAGCTTCTTCTTCGTGCTGTTCGTTTTCTTCTTCGGTCCAGTCGACACGCTTACGGCTTAGGCCGATCTTGCGATCATCGATATCGACGCGAAGAATCTTGACTTCGAGTTCATCACCCACCGAGCAGATGTCTTCGGGATTTTCGATCTTTTGATCTGAAAGTTCCGAGATGTGAAGTAGACCTTCAAGACCATCTTCTAGGCCGACAAAGACACCAAAGTTGGTGATCTTGGTGACTTTACCCTTAACGAGTTCACCTGGTTGATAACGATCTGGGATGTCGCTTGCCCATGGATCTTCGTCGAGTTGCTTCAGACCAAGAGCAATACGGCGACGTTCGGTATCGACGCTGATCACCTTGCACTTGATCATTTGGCCTTTCTCGACCATTTCGCTCGGATGACCAACCTTGCGAGTCCAGCTCATGTCGCTGACGTGAAGTAGACCATCGATTCCTTCTTCGATTTCGATGAAGGCACCGTAGTTGGTAAGGTTGCGAACACGACCTTCAACCTCTTGCCCAGGTGGATAGCTTTCGCTGACCTTGTCCCAAGGGTTGGACTGCGTTTGCTTCATGCCCAAGGAGATTTCTTGCTTCTCTTTGTTGATGCCAAGAACGACGACTTCAACTTCGTCATCAACTTGAACCAACTCGCTTGGGTGGCTGATGCGCTTGGTCCAGCTCATTTCTGAGATGTGAACCAAACCTTCAATACCATCTTCAAGCTTAACAAAAGCACCGTAGGACATGACGTTGACTACGGTTCCCTTGATAAGAGTACCAACTGGGAACATCTCGGGAACTTTTTCCCAAGGGCTGGTCGACTTCTGCTTGAGACCAAGAGCGATTTTCTCTTTCTCGTAGTCGATGTGCAGGATCATGACTTCGAGTTCGTCTTCGATCTTCACCATTTCGCTTGGGTGGCTGATGCGGCCCCAGCTCATGTCGGTGATGTGAAGCAGGCCGTCGATTCCACCAAGGTCGACGAATGCACCGAAGTCGGCGATGTTCTTGACAACACCCATTCGTAGGTCGCCAACCGATAGGGTTTTGAGCAGTTCGGCTTTCTTTTCCGAACGTTCTTGTTCGATCAAGCTACGGCGGCTAACGACGATGTTGCGTCGTTCATCGTCGATCTTAAGAACCATGCACTGGATGTCTTTGTCGAGGTACTCGCCAATGTCGTGCGGACGACGAATGTCGACTTGACTAGCAGGCAAGAAGACATTGACGCCAATGTCGACCAACAAGCCACCTTTGATCTTGCGGGTAACTTTACCCGTGACGACGTCACCTTCATGGACTTTCTCCATGACTTCAAGCCATTTTTCGATCTTCTCAGCCTTGCGCTTGCTGAGAACGAGCATGCCTCGCTCGTCGTGACGGCCTGAAACGTCTTCGACGTTTTCAACAAGAACGCGAACCGTTTGACCAACTTCTGGTGGTGGTTCGGTTGCAGCTGGGGTTTCGGACTGTGCCGATTCGTCATCTTCGTCTTCGTAGCCATATTCGTCGAAGTCAGGTTCCCATTCAGCACGGGCAACCATGCCTTCGCTCTTGTAACCGACGTCAACGACGACGAATTCTTCGTCGACACGGACAATGGTTCCTTCGACAATTTGGTTGATTGATACGTCTTCACCCGCCAACCAGTCCGCCTCATCGGGAGTTTCTTCTCCCATGACCAACATCAGGTCTTCTTCTGTGACGTCAAATTCGCGGAGTAGATTACGATTTACCATGTTAGATTCAAATACCTTACAGGTTGTTTCTGCGGCCACGTTGGAAAAATTGGGATCACTTAGCAAGGACTAATTGATCGCGGATCAGAAATATTCAACGGGGCTTCAACCGAGTGGAGCCAACAGAGTGTTTTTGCTCCAAGGGGCGCGAGAAATCGCCTGAGGGGTTAGAGGAATACGTTAGGTACGAGGCTCAAACTGGATGAGCAAGAATCACCGCAACAAGCAACGATCCCGTAACCTTTTAACAGTCCCGCATCGTAGCAAAGTAAAAATCTGCAAACAACGGGATACTCTTTTTATTTGACCAAAACAGCTTTTATTTGGCCAAAAGCCGGACTATTAGGCTTTCTTGCCAAGGCCGAAACAACATTCAACGTGATGATTACTTATCGGAGCGCTCTTTACCATTCATGATTCGAGCTTGCCGAATTGATTCAGATATTCGGTTTGCCACGAGTGCTAGCAACTCATCATCGTTGATTTGGCTCACTTCTTCCGGATTGATCGGCTCCCCATAATGCATGGCAATCCGGCGAAATGGCTTGGGAAATTTTGCGCCACGCGGCCAGGCGTCGAACGGCCCATCCATTCCTAATGGGATGACAGTTGCTTTGCTTCGGCGAACCAAAGCAATAAAACCTGGCTTAAGCTCTTGCAGGCTACCATCTTCGGTCCGAGTTCCTTCGGGAAAGAGCAAGACGGCCCCGCCTTGCTTTAGTCTTTTTAGAGTTGCACGGATTCCAGCTAGCCCTGTCCCCTCGCGATCCACTGGAACGGCATCGTAGGAGCGAATCAGAGGTCCCAGAGCACCCTTGAACAAGGTATCCCGTGCCAAATAGCTTACTTGACGTCTAGTTGCACCACCCACAAGAGGGGGGTCTAGATGACTCTGATGGTTTGACAGGATGACAACCGGACCCGACATCGGCACGGCGTGGCGATTGTGGGTTCGCAATCCAAAAATCAGCTTTGCGGTGATCCAGATCGAAGTGCTGGTAAGCCAGTACCAAAATTTTTTGAGGAGCCCTCTTTGGTACGTAGCCACCTCGGTGGATTTTGCTGATTCGTTTTCTGTGGACCCCATTTCGGATTTAGTTCTCAACAGAGTTGCTTGATTGAGTAGAGATCGCAGCGCGACGTGATTCGACGATTCTCAGAAGCTGATCCACGACTTCTTCGGGGGCCAATCCATCGGTTGAAAACTCGATGGCATCTTCACTTTGAATAAGGGAGCCTACTTCCCGACTACAATCTTGAGAGTCCCTAAGTTGTTGCTTAGCAAGGACTTCAGCGCGGGTGACCTGCTCACCACGGCTGATTAGATCTAAATAGCGACGCTCCGCCCGAACTTCTTCACTTGCAGTTAAAAAGATCTTGCACTCAGCTTCGGGAAAGACCACGGTCGACTGATCGCGGCCTTCGGATACTACGTTCTGACCTTGGGCTATATCCCGTTGCCAACAAACCAACTGGGCACGGACTCCCTTGGAATCAGCGGCATATCTTGTTGAGGTGGTGATATCAAAGGAGCGGATTTCCTTGGTCACATCCTCGCCATTCAGCAAAACGCGGTCTTCATCAAGCTTCAGATCGATTTGCTGGGCAACTTTCTCCATGGCGTCGGGATCTGACATATCAATGCCCTGACGCTTTGCCGCTAGGGTAACTGCCCGATACATGGCGCCTGTATCAAGAAATCGATAGCCGAGTCGTTGAGCTAAAGCTCTGGCAGCACAGCTTTTACCGGCCCCAGCAGGTCCATCAATGGTGATGATCATGGATCGTAAAAAGCAGATCGAATCGGGGAGCAAAGGCGTAAACGGGTAGTCAAAGTGAGCTAGAGCGAGGTCGGCTCACGACTACAGCTCGACATCGTATCACGTAGACCTCAGGCTAAGCTAGCCGCGAGAATTGAATTCTTCGCCTGAAATAGCCAAATCTCCAGTTCTGTAGGGTAGACCGATTGAGCCGATTTTGTGGACTTCGTAGCCCCCAGGTTTCGCCAAGAATGCTGCACATTGTCTTTGATTTGATTAGAATAGAAACGGAACATCGGACTTTTCCGGGGTGTAGAAGGCGACACTCCATAGTGGAGTGTCTCTATCAATTTGCTGGTGTGACTGAAAAGTCTATACCGAGTGAGAGGTTACATAAGATATGGCGAAGACTGGCGCCGTTTGGGGAATCGATATCGGCCAATGCGCGATCAAAGCATTGCGCTGCCGTCCACATGAGACCGATGCAGATCGCATCGTCGTCGAAGCGTTTGATTACATTGAGTATCCCAAACTTCTCAGCCAACCCGATGCTGAACCAGAAGAGTTGGTCAGTGATGCACTAAAGACCTTTCTCTCTCGCAATGAGATCAAGGGTGACCGGATTGCAATGTCCGTCCCTGGTCAAAGTGGTCTAGCGCGATTCATTAAATTGCCGCCTGTGGAATCAAAGAAGATTCCTGACATTGTTAAATACGAAGCACGTCAGCAAATTCCTTTTGCACTTGAAGACGTTGTTTGGGATTACGAAGCACTTGCCGGCGGAAGCCAAGAAGAAGGGTTTGCCCTTGAGACGGAAATTGGTCTCTTTGCGATGAAGCGAGACCAAGTAGCAACGGCACTTGAGCCTCTTAAGAATGCTGGGATCGATGTTGATCATATCCAATTAGCACCGCTGTCAGTCTACAACTTTACTTGTTTTGATTTGTTGGATGAGTTGAACGATGCCGAGTTTGACCCAGCAAGCCAGCCTGCATCGACGGTCATACTATCTATTGGTGTTGATACCACTGACTTGGTTATCACGAATGGCTACCGAGTTTGGCAACGGAATATCCCTATCGGTGGTAGCCACTTTACCAAGGCTCTTACGAAGGAATTGAAGCTAACTTTCACTAAAGCGGAGCATCTAAAACGCAATGCCACCAAGGCAGAAGATCCCAAGTCGGTCTTCCAAGCAATGCGACCCGTGTTTAGTGACCTCGTTGCTGAAGTGCAACGTTCGATTGGGTTCTTTACAAGCAATAATCGCAATACTGAGCTAGGCCGCGTTGTCACGATTGGCAATGCCATGAAGCTACCTGGATTGCAGCGTTATCTGGGGCAGAATCTTGATCTGCCTGTTGAATCGATTGACGAGTATCGCTCGTTGTCCGGCGGTAGTGTGACGGCCAATCCTGCCTTTGAGCAGAATCGACTTAGCTTCCCTGTGGCTTATGGTCTGTGTATCCAAGCACTCGGTAAGTCACGGATTTCCACAAATCTCTTGCCGACCGAGTTGATCACCGAACGGATGATTCGGGCCAAGAAGCCTTGGGCAGTTGCTGCCGCTTCTATTCTGATGGCCGGCATGCTTGTCAATTACTCGAGCCACGTCAGCGCATTGCAGACGGCACGCACAAAAGACTCGGGTTGGTCTGATGCCATCCGCCAGTCACAAAGCATGAGCACCCGTGTTTCTGGTTACGAATCCGACAACTTGGAAGCAAAGGACCGATTTAATCAAGTCGTTTCGATCAGCGACAACTTGCAGAGTAACGAAGATGGTCGCGCGCTCTGGCTCGAAATGTACAAAGCGATCAAGCATGCACTGCCTAAGGATGAGCGACCTCCTGAAGAAAAGCAGCGTACTGCTGAGGACGTGAGTTCGCGAACGGAACTTCATATCACTTCGATGGATTGCCAGCAGTACACGGACCTTTCGCAATGGTTCGTAAATGTCCAAGCGTTTTATGATGAAGTGAGCCAAGAGAAACTCGCTGCGGAAAAGGCCGCAGCCGAGGCAGCCGCCGCAGCAGCGGCAGCCGAAGCAGCGGAAAGTGGCGAAGAAATCGAGACCGATGACTCCTTTGAAGAGGATGACTTCGAAGAACCAGCCGTTGATGAGTTTGGCTTAGACAGCGGAGCGGGGACCGGCTCAGGGCCTTCAGGTGAAGGTTGGGTTATCCAACTCGTTGGGCATCACTTCCATAATCAAGGCGGTTTAGAAGGTGAGCAATTCGTTCGAGAAACATTCATTCGTCAACTCGAAGAGGGTACGATTCAGTTGCCGGATGGAGTTGATGGAGAGATGCTCGACGTAACCTATAAAGAATTGGGTATCGATTTCCCGGTTGTCGTTACCAAGAAAAAAATTGAGAAGGTCACTTATTCACCAGACGCTGCGGAAGATGGTAGAAGCAGTGGACCAAGTTTTGGTGGAGTTGGAATGCCTACTGCCGTTGGGTTAGGTGTTGGTAACAGCGATCAGCCCGAAGTACCTGAAGTCTGGAAGCTACGCCGATACGACTTCATCTTGCAGTTTGCTTGGACTCCGACACCCAAGAACCAACGACAGGCCAATCGGCTTGACCCCTCTGAATCGGATGAATTTGATTCGGAATTTTGATTACCGCGTAATGAGCCCATGTGGGTAAACGCAGACCTGAATAAATAGAATTAGAATTAACTTAACCTTTAGCAGCTTTCATGGAACAAGTACGAATCATTCTCGGTTGGCTTAAAGTGCACCACTTCTGGGTGCTCTTGGTCCTCGTGCTCGGGCTCACCATTGGTTTTTGGTATATGGGGAGCACCGCGGTTGCTAAGAGCTTTGCCGATGGCAAAAGAATGATAGAAAGCGAATTTAGCAGTCAGAGAACATTGCAAGGTAAGGATTTCAAGCCAAATGATTCGATTAACGAGAAGCAAAACCAAGAGACTCGTCTACAGACTGAAGAGACTTTGAAAATCTGGGCAAAGCTTTACGAGCGTCAAACTTCGGGCGCTCTGAAATGGCCTGAAGAACTTGGTAATGCTTTCTTGTCGAAAATCGCCAAGCTTGAATTTGGGGATAAGATTTCAACCCGTGAGCGTGATCGTTATCAGAACTATATCGAAGGGGTCTTTGACGACCTTATCGAAATTATTGATGCTCAGGTTCTTGCTGAAGGCAGTCGTGGCGGTGGAGGTGGATTGACTGGCAGCGGATTCACTGGAGGAATTTCTGCTCCTCCGATTGGTGAGGCTGGCGCTATGGGTAATAATGAAGTTGAGCCAACCCATAAAGTCGATTGGCTTGACCAAGATACCGTTCGTCAAAAGCTCTATTTTGGAAGCCGCCCGAAATCAGTCGAGATTTGGGTAACCCAAGAAGACCTTTGGGTCTATGAAACGATGCTCCGTGCCATTGCCCAAACGAACGAAGCTTCTGGTGCTCGTCGTCATAGCCGCATGCCGATTCAAACGATTTTCGAATTCCAAGTCGGCCAAGATGCCGCTTCGCAAAATAATTCATCAAACCGTATTTTCGTCCCAGAAAATACGGGTGGAACTGGATTCTCCGAATCAGGTAGAAGTTCCTATAGTGGTGACGATTCCAGCAGTGACTTAAGCTCAAGCTTTGGGCAAGGGGAAGATGAGAATGTGTTGATAGGTCGGTATCTCGACGATACGGGTAAACCTATCAGCTTGGTTACCGAAGGTGACTTCAGCTTCGGAACCGAGTACAAACGATTGCCTGTTCGTATGGTTCTTGAGATGGAAGAGACCTGGATACCCGCATTGATCGAGCGTCTTGCAAATGCTCCGCTTCAAATTGAAGTTGAGCAAGTTCGAGTTAATCCTGAAGATAGTAGTAGTGGTTCAAATTTGAGTGGTGGAATGAGTTTTGGTGGTGGTAATCGCGATGTTGAGGCATTTGATCGCAATCCCGGACTTGGAAATGTCATCATTCAAGGCAATGTCTACATCTTCAACAAACCTGACGAATCACTTCTAAGCAGCGACGAAGCGTCCGTTGATTTTTAATCATCAAAAGAAGTATTGATCAGATAACAACGCATATAGTTCTTTTCAGTTGAGAATTGAATATGAAAAGTAATCAAATGAGTGGCGGCATTAAGGGGCTTCTTTTTGCACACTGCGAGAAGATCGTAGCCTTTCTGCTCTTAGCTTTGGCAGGTTATTTGGTTTATTCTTCGCTGGGTATTAAAGGCATCAACCAGACGCATTCGGAACTTAGCAGCGCCGTCTCGCAGACTAGTAGCGCGTTTGAGCAATCACGTTGGCTTTCGATTGATGAAGAATACAAACAGCTTTCTTATGCCGTGCAGACTGGCGATGGTCAAATCAACGGAGCAGCCTACATGGCTGATGGCTCGTTAAACCCTAACGTTGTGCCACCCACTGTGGACCGAACGGATCCAGAATTGTTACCTGCCATGAGCTTACAAGTTTCGTCGGTTACCGGTCTGATGGCATTTGCTGATGAAGAGGTCCGCCGTGAACGTGAATTAGAAGAACGTCGACGTGAAGAGGCCCTTGAGGCCGAACGGTCCCGAGAAGCCGAATCAGATCGAGACGAACGCCGTGGTCGTGACAAACGCGGAAACAATAATCGTTTTGGTGGTCGTGACGATGAAGAAGATATGAAAGGACGCCGTGAGGTGCCTAATGATGTTAACCGGCGTGAAGAGGGCGTTGATCTTCAGGGAGATGAACGTATCGACCGTGTTTCTTGTGCCGTTGTACTTGCAAAAGTTCCAGTCCTGGAACAATACAAAATTTATATGGACACCTTGGAGGATGCGCAAGGCTTCAATCCTTCAGCAGAT
The DNA here is from genome assembly GCA_965263145.1 of Botrimarina sp. Taxonomy (GTDB): domain Bacteria; phylum Planctomycetota; class Planctomycetia; order Pirellulales; family Lacipirellulaceae; genus CAYGQU01. The sequence continues at coordinate 1,613,629 of OZ253585.1, read as the reverse complement.
GTTCCTGAATACCGTGGATTCTTTATCGAACGATCCGAAGTCATTGCTGGTCAAGAGCCTGACTGGCAACCCGTTACCGTGAGTCGGTCCGGCCGATCCAAGAATGTTGTCACGGATATAAAAATTCAAAACTTGATTACTGATTGGGTTACTGGCCAAGAACCAATCATGGACAACCGATTCGAACATCCTGCCTTAACAATGCCGCTACCGCCGCTGGTTGGCCAGCCTTGGCAGGCAAACCAAGTAGTCCATGACGATATCCCCTTGATGGCAGAAACCGAAGCACTTCAAGATGCGATGGATGATGACATGGATCCGGAATTGATTGAAGATCCCGATTCACCCTTTGGTAGAAGTGAAGCAGGCGGTGCCATGGAGCGTGGCCCTCGTATGAACCCCCGCATGATGAGGCGGGAAGGAATGGGTGGTCCGATGAGAAGATCACAAGGTGGCAACCGTGGTGGAGATAAGTCTTTCGACGAGGAGATTTCCCACTACATGGTTCGTTTCTTCGATTTTACTGTGATTCCAGGTAGACGTTATCAATACCGCCTTCAGATGGTTTTGACCGACGTTAACAAACGCAACGGTCTACGTAGAAGCTATCTAGCAAAAGATGTCGCTGAGCGTATCTCTGCCGGCGGCGGGTCGGACATCGTTCGGGCCGAGTGGAGCCAACCTAGCCCAGTCGTTTCCGTACCGCTTGCCGGGGATGTCTTCGTTGCTGAAGCTACGATTCCCAAGGCAGATAAGCCCAACAGTGAGCCTTCTGTCAATCTTCTGGTAAACACCTTCGATCTTGATGAAGATCGTCGTGCTATGCGGGCAGAAACGATTGATAAGTTCTATCTTGGCAGCGTGATGAATTTCAAGAAAGACATTGAAACGCTCTCTTCCGACCAACAGTGGCTCATTGAGCGAGATACTTTCCCTTTCCGAACAGGAATCACCCTTTGCGACGTGTCGGGTGGAGATCAAATCAGTCGCGATGAAAAGGCACCAGTGAAAGTCCTGTTTATGGATTCAACCGGATCGTTATTTGTCCGTAATCAGGCAGAAGATAAAGACAAAGTCGAACGTTACAAATCTATCTACGAAGAAGATCGCAGTCGAAACCGCGATAATGAGCGAAGCATGTTCAATGAACGTGGTGGACGCCGACCTCGACGATAGCACTGCATTCGGGTAGGTAGATTTTTCTCGCTCTGGTAGCGAATTGGTGTTGACCAGATTCTGTGGGGCAGCTAATTAAGTCCCGCCTTCTAACCGGTCTCGACGGAGACCATGGCTTGGTTGGTGCGTTGAGAGAAGCAGGAAGCGACTCTCGTGCTGAGTGTTTTCACGCTTACGCACGTTTCACAACATAAACCAATACATGATGCAACCCTTAGCGGATTAAGCGTCCAATATTGCCTACAGCTTTCGGCCGTAGGTTTGACGTGGCGCAGCGATCCAACGCAACAAGGAGAGTTGAGTTGAACGCGAAATGGAATTATCGGCTGACACGAAGTGGTCTGGCTTTCTTCGCAGTGTTTGCCTGTTTGTCGCCCGTCCAGGCACAAACGGCTTATCCCACAACAAATGCTAGTTCAGCCTCGGCTGGTGACCGCTACGCACAACCTGCAGCAATCGCAGACCTTTCAGCTGTCCGTTGGTTAGTGGACCAAGCGGATAAAGCACTCGCGGCTGGCGACCTTGCCAAAGCAGAGAAGCTAACTGCTGACGCAAGCAAAATGAACATTCCCGAACAACAGTTCGGTAAGGGTGAGCTAACACCAGCGAAGATGGCATGGAAGCTTACTCAAGCTCGCAACAAGCAAAACAATCGCATGGTCGATTCGCAAGTGATGACCGCTGGCGGGTCCTTTCCCGTCACGCAAGGCGGGCACGTTGCTCAACAAGCGTTGCACATGCCAGCCCAAGATTCGACGCAGGTAAAGCCAGCAGCGGCGTTGATCGGTCCCGCTCTCAGCGGAGCCAACCAACCAAGCTTAGCTCAGCCACGCCTCGCTCAACTTCCTTCACCATTCAAAGCAGTTCCTACAGAGCAGGTGCCAGCCGGTCCAACTGCCCAAAGTTTGCTTGCTGAGGGTGAGACCGCACTGCGGAATCAAGATAACCAAACCGCGTTTGAAAAATTCCAAGCTGCTTCCCAAAAACGAGCTGAGCTTTCTGCCGGTGACAAGCAACGTCTTGAACGCCACCTAAGGATGCTTGCTGTTGCAGCTCCGGCACCTGCGAAGCCAGCTCCGGTCGCAGTCGCTCCTGAGGCAGTTCCTTCGCCCTTCTCTGATTCGATGATTGACTCAGTCGAAGCGGACCAAAAGGTTCTCGCTCGTCAATTGAGCACTACCGTTGGACAAGTTCAGGTTGAATCTCGTGAAATCCGAACAGCGGATCCACGTCGCTCGCTTGAGATGCTCGAAGAGGTTCGTAAAGAAGTCGAAGATTCGGGGCTAGCAGAAGAATACAAAAGCCAACTGATCGTTCGCATCAATCGTTCGGTTGCTGATACGAAGAAGTACATCGAAGACAATCGTTCACAGATTGAACTGGATGAACAAAACGCTGCAGTTCTTGCCGAGGTCCAACGTGACCAAGCGACCAAGCTAAAGGTTCAAGAAACCATTGCAGATCAGATCAAAAAATTCAATGAGTTGGTTGATGAGCAACGATTCGAAGAAGCAGAAATCATAGCAATGCGACTACGTGAAATTGCCCCAAATGATCCGGTTGTCGCTCAGGTTTGGGCGAATGCAAAGCTGATTCGTCGTAATATGATGAATGACGTGAATCGCGAAGCAAAAGAAAACATGTATTGGTCTACTTTGGAGCGGGTTGATAATTCTGCTGGACAAGTGGTTCCTGACAATGGAATACATTATGACGAACCATCGTGGGATGGTATCAGGAACCGTACAGCTCTCTCCGATGCTAATGCGACGCGTAGCCGTCGTGAACTTGAAATTGAAAAGCGTCTCGATACTCCTGTAAAGTATCGTTGTGACGAGAAGCCACTGGGCGCTGTGATGGAAGAATTGTCTGAGATCGCAGGTGTGAATATTCACCTTGATCAGACAGGTCTCGCTCAAGAAGGGGTAACAAGCAGTACGCCCATCTCGTTTGATGCAACAGTTAATGAAATCTCAGTGAGAAGTGCTCTTAACCTGATTTTAGAACAGTACGAGCTGGGTTATGTGATCAAGGACGAAGTCCTTAAGGTTACAAGTTTAGAACGTCGCGACGGTGATCTTGTTACTAAGCCTTACTACGTTGCTGACCTTGTGGTTCCGATTCCTAACTTTGTTCCGGACAACAATATAGGCCTGCAAGGATTGATTAACGATGCCATGGCGGCAGCTGGCAACAGTGCAGCAGCGTTGAATCCTCGTTCACCAATCACTTCGGTAATTGGTGCCAACGGTGGTGTTACTGCTGCGGATAACATCCTTCCACAGAACTTCAGTAACGGTGGTCCTTTCACTGGTAGTAATCAACCGATCACCACAGGTCCTGGTGGCTTAGGTGGTGCTGCATCGGCGGACTTTGATTCGTTGATTGACTTGATCGTTCAAACAGTCGCCAGCGACACTTGGGCAGAAAACGGCGGGGGTGAAGCGGAGATTAGTCCCTTCCCAACCAACCTCAGCTTGGTGATCAGCCAAACGCAGTCGGTTCACGAAGAGATTGCTGACTTGCTTGAACAGCTTCGTCGTTTGCAAGACTTGCAAGTTACGATTGAAGTTCGGTTCATTCGACTAAGTGATGACTTCTTCGAACGCATCGGTATCGATTTCGATATGAATATCAATGACATGACCGATGGGTTTGACGATATCGCAGCGGGTGGTATCTACGAAGGTCCTCGTAGTAGTGGTACCGTTGGTACTACCCTATCAGCGACGGGTGACTTGCCTGCCATCACAGCCGACCTCGACTTGCCGTTCAGGCAGGGAAGCTTTGACGTCGCGGTGCCAACCTTCGGTGGGTTTAACCCCACGCAGGCTGCAACCTTCGGGTTTGCTATCCTGAGTGACATCGAAGCTTACTTCCTGATTAACGCAGCTCAAGGTGACTCGCGTACAAACGTCTTGAACGCTCCAAAAGTTACTTTGTTCAACGGACAGCAAGCGTTTGTATCGGATACTTCGCAATCGCCGTTTGTGATCAGTGTGATTCCTGTTGTGGGTGAATTTGCTGCTGCACAACAACCGGTGATTGTGGTTCTTTCCGAAGGAACGCTGATGTCGATTCAGGCGGTGGTTTCTGACGACCGACGCTATGTCCGTCTAACCGTGGTGCCGTTCTTCAGTGAGATCGGCGATGTCGATACCTTTACCTTCGATGGTCAGACGACCACAAACAATAGCACCTCAAGCTCCTCAACGGACGCTGACGATGACGGTGTGAATGAATCCGCCTCGAACGCCAACGACAACAATACAGTCGTGGCAGGTACAACGGTTCAGCTGCCTACGTTCCAGTTTGTCTCTGTAACAACAACGGTGAGTGTGCCGGACGGTGGTACGGTCTTGCTGGGTGGTATTAAGCGACTAAGCGAAGGTCGTCAAGAATTCGGCGTTCCGTTGCTCTCGAAAGTGCCATACATCAACCGTCTGTTCCGAAACGTCGGTATTGGACGTGAGACCAACAGTCTCATGATGATGGTAACGCCTCGGATTATTATCCAAGAGGAAGAAGAAGAACGACTCGGAATCGCTGCTCAATAGTAGCTTCTGAGAACAATCCAATCTTTAAGCCCCTTGTCATTTATTTGACGAGGGGCTTTTTTCGTGATTGGTAGGATTAAGAACAAAGCTGCGGCAAATTGGCTCTTGTGTACTGCGTTACCTTGGCAAAAGCGTATCAGCAGGACATGATGAGTTGATTGTTGAGTTTAGATTTTGGAAGTATTGAATCGATGAATAAGACACTAGTATCTGCTGGCCTGCTGGGGGCTTCCGCAATTGCACTTGGAGCATTTGGTGCTCATGGCCTGGAAGATCAGCTTCAGTCAAGTGGATTTGAAGGAGCGGACCTTCAGCATCGGGTAGAGATTTTTACCACCGCGAGCCGGTACCAACTCATCGGCGCAACGGCTTTGTTTGCGGTTGGTTTGATTTCAGCCGAGAAGCGAACCTGGCGAATCTTTGTAGGATTGCTATTCACAGGTATTTTGATTTTCAGCGGCTTGCTTTATGTCCTTGCATTCGCGGGAGATTCACTACGTTGGCTGGGTGCAATCGTTCCGTTGGGCGGACTTGCAATGATAGGAGCTTGGGCGTTTGTCACTTGGCGCGGATTGACGGAATCTGAGTTGGGATCGGGCAGTAGTCAATCGGAGATGGAACCATCACAACAGAATCTAATCCGCGTTGAAGAATTGCTCTCTCACCAACAGCATTTACTAAATGAGCTCAATGAAGTTGTCACTTCGGTTCGTCAAGAAGTCGATTCAAGGGATACAAGAATCCATGCGATTGAGAATACCGTTAAGCGTCTTGTCGAGCTTCAGCAAGCCGCGGAGGATCTTCCTGACGAAAGGCCACCGCACTATTGAACAGCTTCCAATTCGCTAGATGGTTCTGAATGGAGAGTAATCAGCTCTAGAATTTGACCGATAAGCTGGCTTGGATTGATTGGCTTGGTAGCGTAATCATTGCATCCGGCACGTAATGCTTTCTCACGGTCACCATCCATCGCATGGGCTGTCAGCGCGATAATCGGCAACTTCGAGCCACGAGATCGAATCGTTTGAGCTGTCGTATAGCCATCCATGACCGGCATCTGCATATCCAGAAGCAGCAAGTCAGTGGACCAACCCTCTGTTTCGTTCATGAGGTATTCGTTGGCAATGGCACCGTTATCACAGAAGTGCGTTTTGGCTCCTGCTCGTTCAAGGAGATAACGGATTAGCTTTTGATTGTCGGGGCCATCCTCGGCTACAAGAATATTCAGATCCGCCAGTGGCTTCTCTTGCTGAGGTTTTTTCGGGCTGGGGATATGAACTTCGTCATTCTCGTAGCCAGATAATTCCTCTTCCGATCCAATGGGCAGCTCGAGCGTGAAGGTGGTTCCTTCTCCGAAAACACTTTTAACTTGAATAGAACCTTTCATCATGGTCACAAGCTTGTGACTAATCGAAAGGCCTAACCCGGTACCGCCGAATCGGCGTTGCATCGATCCATCCTCTTGGGTGAAGGGATCAAAAATCATCTTCAGATTCTCTTCATGGATGCCTATGCCGGTGTCCGTAACTCCGATCTCGATAAACCCTTGTTTTTTAGACCGGCTGACATGAATAACTACCGATCCTTCTTCCGTGAACTTAATCGCGTTGCCAATCAAATTGAAAAGAATTTGTCGTAGCCGAAGTGAGTCTGTGAATATTTTTTCAGGGTAACCTTCGTGAAGCTCATATCCTAGTTCAATGTTTTTCTTAGATGCCTTTTCAGCTAAGAGAGAGATCGTTTGCTTGAGCGGATTGAGGGTTTCACAGCATTCGTAAGTAAGGAGAAGTCCATCGGCTTCAATCTTCGAAAGATCGAGAATGTCGTTGACCAAATCGGTTAGGTGTTTGCCGTTGCGAACAATGGTATCAGCAGCTTCCTTCAGCTCTTTGTCCTTGATCCGATCGGCAAGGATTTCCGCGAAGCCCTTGATGGCGGTGATCGGGGTACGAATTTCGTGGCTCATACTTGCCAAAAATTCGCTCTTTGCTTTGTTTGCTTTGACCGCTTTTTGTTGTGCTTCGATAATGGCTCGGTTCTTACTGACGAGCCTTTTGCGTTCAATCTTCAGAGACTTCTCGGATTCATGCAGAAGCTTACGTTCCGTGCGAAGTTTGTTTAGCTGGCGGAAGCTGCTAGTGACGTCCTCAATAACCAACTGGGTGCACTTGCTTCCGTCAGAACATGGTGAGAAAGTTGCTTTATGTATTAATGGCTCTCCCGAACTGGTCTTTAGTGGGAGGATGGCACGGTTGAGCGAAGGAGAGAAAACAACCGATTGTCCATGACAAAAAACGGCATCGAGTCTTCGTTTGATTTGCTTGACTCTCGCTTCAGGGAGGATTTCACCAAGAAAGCAGCCTATGGCGTCCTCGGAATTCACACAGGACCATCGACTCAGAGTAGAGTTCCACGTTTGTACCTGGAGCTCACTATCTAGGATTGCTATCCCGAGTGGGATGTTGTCGTAAACTGTCAGAGTCTTGTTCCGGTGCACTGCCTATCCCTCCACGACTTGGCAGAGTTTGTCAAGCAATGATGAGAACTCTCCAGTGTTGAATACAAGCAACAACGAACCACTGATTTCACTATCAGCCACGTCAAAACGGGTATCGGCAACCAGGTAGAAGCACTCCGATTTGTTTACTGCGCTAGTAAGTAATACGCTTACAGGTACACCATCATGAACTTCGGGAACGGTGTATTGGAAATCATCTTCAAACAGATTCGCAATTGACCCGAGGACACTGTTTAGGAAGATATTTCCTACTTCCTCAAGAATACCTGCAAGATCACTTTCTAGTTCATCTTCTTCGATGTCAGGATCGCTCAGCATCTTTGCCAAATTCGTACCGCTACTTTCAGGGAAGGCAAGCATTGCTTTGCCTGAGATGGCACCATCAAAACCCTGGGCAACCGACGTATCTAGCGTTTCTTTCGCTCCGCTGATGTTATCGCTGAGGGTGGTTTCGTCGCAGATAATCACTTTCGGAACGCGAAGTTCGATATGCTGTTCGATCATGTCATATAGAGTCGAAGCAGCGCGGCCTACGCCGATGTTGATTATCTCTTCCAGCGCATCAATCTGATCTTGATTAAGTTGCATTGAGCTTACCCTCCAATTTCAGAGGTTGCTAAAAGCTCTTCAACAGTCGATGTGATAGTATCCGCCTTAGCTGGCTTATTGAGAATTCGATTCACTCCGATTTCACGGCAGCGCTCTTGTGAACTCTCTTGAATATCAGCAGTTGAAACAATAATTGGAGTCGAGGGGCTTTCGTTGCGTATTGTCTCGGTGAACTGGAAACCATCCATCACGGGCATCAATAAGTCAGAGAGTACGAGATCAAACTCTCCTTCACGAAAAGCTTCCAGACCTTCCTGGCCGTTAACCGCTTGCGAAACTTCATGCCCAGCATCAGTTAGCGCTTTGCAAATAATTCGACGGGTCAAACGAGAGTCATCAACAACAAGAATTTTAGGCATGGGTATGGTCCATTCGGGCTATTTGACGCCTGTAGCAAGTAAAAGATAAACATATCTAGATTATGCAACGGCGACGAACCGTCGATTTCTTGGTGAGGCTCGGATAATACTCACCATGAACGATCCAAGAAATCGTTGCGAACGGATTTATCGGCCCAGATGATCGTGGCTTAGATCTTGATCAATTTGCAGAATGATCGACGTTTCAAGCGGAGGCTTGCTTGTCGAATTCGGGAGAGGTCGGTTCGGGTTGTTCTTCATCAACCTTCTCACGATTGGCAAATAACGCGAAGAAGCAGGGGACCACAACCGTCCGTACGAAGAAGGTGTCAAGCAGGACGCCAAGCGCAAGCGCAAATCCAAGCTCAATCATGCTGCGTAGCGTACCGGTTGCCATCGAGATGAACGTGCCTGCCATGATGACGCCACAGCTGGTAATGATTCCACCTGTTTGTACGATGGCACGCCGTAAACCTGCACGCAATCCGAGCTGTTTTTGTTCTTCGAAAACGCGGGTAGCAAGATAGATATTATAGTCCTGACCAACCGCGATCAGAATCACGAATAGGAAGATTGGCACTTTCCAGTCAAGCCCGTGGAACGTATCGCCATAGCACCATGAGAAGAACATATAGGTACCACCGAGTGTGGCCCAATAGCTCAACAACACGGTGAGAATCAAGTAACTACTCGCGACGGGGCGACGTAGGATAAAGATCAGCACCAAGTAGACGGCGCTTACTGTGAGGATTTGAATGCGAGTGCGGTCGCTATTAGTTACAACTTCCAGATCACGCATACCTGGGGTGACGCCAACTAGCTCAAACTGCGCTTGGTACCATGGGTTCTTGTCGCTATCAGCTGTGCCGTCAACGGTTTCTTGCTGGGCATAGTCACGCAAGCTGGTCAAAATGCCCGGCATTTCGTCACGCGCTTCGAGCGAGAAAGGATCTTTGTTCAAGATCAGGCTAAGCTGGGTTACTTGGCCTTTGTATTCTCCCGTTTGGGAGATGAACGTCTCTAAAGAAATCGGGCTATGGGCTGCAATGGTTGCATCCAATCCACCAAGTGTGCGGCGGTTGGCTGGGTCACCACCTGTCGGCAAGTAAGCACTACGGACATCGGCAACGGTCTCCATGTCGTAGAGGTGCTTATGTAGGTAAGCGATATAGTAGCGCCCTGGACCTTCAGTAGCTCCTAGGTCTATTGGATTTCCATCGTTATCCACCGAGTCCTTAGCAAGGCGTGCTACGACTTTCATCGGAGCGATGGTTCCTTGCTCATAGAAGCGTCGGACCGTGTTGGCACCTTCGACGGAGACACTGGTCGGATCCAGGTCGGCGACAAAGTCATGCGTTACTTTGACAAAGTTGCAAGCAATCAAGAACGGGGCTGCAAGCCAAGCCGAGATGAACAAAATCGTGACTGGCCGTTTCATTACCAGATCACTGACCCACCCCCATAATCCACCATTCTTTTGGCGAGCTTCTTCTTGAGCTGCTTCCTGTTCAAGTAGCTTCTTACCGAACGGCCAGAAGACAGCTGGGCCAAGTGCTCGCAGCAAAGCGGGGGCAAATGTCACACAGGCTATCAGAGCGATAAACAGACAGACAGCAATAATCGGTCCACTGTTCTGGAACTTGCCATATTGTGAAAACGCCATGGTCGAGAGACCAAGAATCGTCGTGAAAGCACTACCAGCCAGAGCGTCGCCAACGTTTGACAAGGCTTGGCCAGGAGCGACTTTTTGGTCGACTCCTGCAGCGAGTTCTTCCTTGTATCGAGCAATCAGGAACAAGCAGTAGTCGGTACCAGCTCCAAAGAGAATCACGACAACAAAGATCTTCGTTGTCGTGAAAATCTTAAAGTCGGACCACTCAAAATCGTCTGGCCCGAAGTTGTCGGCTAGCAGGGCAACCGCATCATAAGAAACCGACATGGAGACGGCAATCGTCGCCAACGGAATCAGTACTAGTAACGGGGCACGGTAGATCAGTATCAAACAGAGGAGCACCAACACAACGGTGGTGATCTCGGTGTTGCTGAGGCTCTCCTCGATTGCCGACCGAAGGTTACCACCGATTATAGCCGAACCCGTTATCGACAACTCGCATCCCTCCGGCGCTTCTTTACGGAGGTCATCAACCATATCTTCAACCATGTGAAGAACGCGGGCGTTGTCAACATCCATCAAACCGTTGGTAAGCCTAGCGATCACCATGACCGCTTTTTCTTCTTTGGCAAGAAGCATGCTGCCAACGACTTGTGTGTTCTCATCCCAAATGTCGACTAGCGGCAGGTCTTCAAGTTCACCGAGGCGCTCGGCAACGACTCTACCAAACCGTCTGTCTTCAGGAGTAAGGACCTCACCATCGCGTGACAACGTCACAACAACTTGGCTGTGGGCCCGTTCATTCGGGAAGGCATCTTCCAACAGAGCTTTACCCTGCAAGCTGGTGACATGCTTAGGAAGATAATCAAGGTCGCCATCCTTAGCGATATCTTTCCAGGAGGGAGCGATCATTCTCAGCGCGACCGTGAAAATGATCCAGCCAATGATTACCCACGGCCAGTGACGATTAACAAGATTGGAAAGCCGCTCAACGAGCATATCGCGTTGGCACAAGTGCCAATTCTTTGATGGGATGCGGAGTCCGTTCCAGCGGGAACAGACGGTTAGCTGTGCCTGGGTCGCTGCCTCCGTGGCAAGGGCACAAAACTAACTCGTAAGTGCTTGAGACTACCCGGATTAACCTTGTTTGCCAAGGAGATATCTAGGGCCAGAAGAAGGTTGTGAACGAATCGGCCATCAAATTACTAACAAAGCACCCAGAGTCGCTAAATTGCCGATTTGTTCTGCTCGTTCTCCGGGGAGATCTTCAGCGTCGTACCGACCTGAGGCACTGAATGGTCCGTGCCAGTGCTAACATTGGTACGCAGGCCCAACTGTTGCCGAATATCGTGCTGGATAGCGTCAATGCGTTGGCAGCCATCGACACTGACAACAAGCCCTTTGCTCTCAAAAATATCGACCACAGGAGACGTATGCTCGTGGTAATCAGCCAAGCGGTGGCGGATGGTCTCTTCCACGTCGTCTGGTCGTGAAGTCAATTTACCGCCACAGACGTCGCAAATATCATCAACTGCAGGTCGGTGGTAAATCAGGTTATAATCAAGGCCACAAGTACGGCAAAGTCGACGGGCCAAGACTCGTTCGATTACAACCTCATCTGGGACTAACAGGTGAATAACTGCATCAATGTCGTAGTTTTCCAGGAAAAACTCGGCTTGAGTTTTATTGCGAGGGAAGCCATCTAGCACGAAACCAAAGTTCCAATCGTGCTCTTCAAGACGATTTCGAATGACGTCTCCCACGATTTGGTCAGGGACCAGACGGCCTGCGTCCATGATCCGCTTGATGCGGGCAGCCAGCTTTGTGTGGCTTTGGATGTTCCAGCGGAAGATATCGCCTACGCAGATGTGGACAAAGTCGTAGGCTTCGCAAAGGAGTTTTGCCTGTGTCCCTTTGCCACAGCCTTGAACACCCATAATGATGTACTTATTCATAGGAAGGCCTATCCCGCTGATGCAGCTCTATCGCTTGGAAATCTCTGGGCCAGGTACCCAGACCTTACTTCGGCCAAATCGGTAGCACGCCCAAACCAAAGCTTGCCATATAATGGGACGCAAAGGGAAGGCTAGGAATAATGTGTTGCGCGAAATCGTTAGATTTTTACCGATTACGTAGGCTCTTCCGATCAGATAGTCTCTGCCAAGCCGTGCAGTTTCTCAGCAAAGCAGCCTATTGCTTGCGGTTTTCGTCTTCGCCAGTCTCAAGCACCGCAAGGAATGCCTTCTGAGGGATGTCGACCTGTCCGATCGATTTCATGCGTTTCTTGCCCTCTTTCTGCTTTTCCCACAGCTTACGCTTACGGCTGATGTCACCACCGTAACACTTGGCGGTAACATTCTTTCGCATCGCCTTAATTGTTTCACGAGCGACAACCCGCGTACCAATTGCCGCCTGCAATGGCACCTCGAACATGTGGCGAGGAATCTCTTCTTTCAACTTCTTAATAACCGCTCGGCCGCGGGTCTCGGCGTCTCGTTTGTCGCAGACAATGGACAGGGCATCGACTCGGTCCCCTTTCACCAAGATATCAAGTCGTACCAACTCGCCCGCTTCATAATCGCGTAGCTCGTAGTCCATCGTGCCGTAACCGCGCGTGATGCTCTTTAGCTTGTCGTGCATATCGTAAACGACTTCCGCCAGGGCGAGGTCATAAACCAGCATCGAACGCGTTGGTGAAAGATACTCCTGCTTTAGGAAAATGCCACGACGATCCGAGCAAAGCTTCATGATGCCGCCGATGAACTCGGTCGGGAGTACAAAGCTAACCCGCACGATTGGCTGCAAGAATTCTTCGATGTCGCCATTGTCCGGAACACGCTGTGGTGTGTGAACTTCAAGCTCTTCGCCACTCTTGGTGGTGATTCGGTACGTAACGTTCGGGGCTGTTTGAACCAAGTCCATGTCGGACTCTTGTTCCAAACGTTGCTGAACAATTTCCATGTGCAACAGCCCAAGGAAGCCGCAGCGGAAACCGAAGCCGAGCGCGTCAGACGTCTCCGGTTCGAACTCAAAGCTAGGGTCATTCACCTGTAGCTTGCCAAGCGCTTCACGCAGCGCCTCAAAGTCTTGACCATCCGAAGGATATAGGCCGCAGAAGACCATTCGCTTCGGCTCTTGGTAACCGGGCAGTGGCTCGGCCTGCTCGCCGGTTGCCATCGTCACGGTATCACCAATATGCACGTTTCCGAGCGATTTGATGTTACAGATCAAATAACCAACCTGCCCAGCCGAGAGCGAGTCTTTTGCTTCGCGCTGCGGGGTAAGTTGTCCTGCTTCGACGATTTCGTGCACAGTGTTTGCTTGGATGAACTTAATCTTATCACCCTTACGAACCGTCCCGTTCATAATACGGACGTAAGTAATCGCACCGCGGAATTCGTCGTAAACGCTATCGAAAACCATCGCCTGCAACGGCCCGTTTGGATCGCCCGACGGCGGTGGCACCCGATCGATGATTGCCGACAGGACCTCTTCGCAGTTGAGGCCAGTCTTCGCCGAACAGCCAACTGCTTCAGAAGGGTCGATGCCGAGCGTATGCTCGATCTCTTCTTTCACTTCCTCAGGCCGAGCATGCACCAGGTCGATTTTGTTCAGCACGGGAACGATTTCCAAGTCATGCTCAATCGCGTTGTAAGCATTAGCCACCGTCTGCGCTTCGACCCCTTGGAAAGCGTCGACCAGTAGCACTGCCCCTTCACAACAAGCGAGCGACCGGGAGACTTCATACTGAAAGTCGACGTGCCCTGGCGTGTCGATTAGGTTTAGCTCATAGGTCTCGCCATTGTGCTCAGCACGCATGCTAACCGCGCGGGCCTTAATCGTGATGCCTCGCTGCCGTTCGAGTTCCATGTCGTCAAGCAACTGCTGCTTCATCTCGCGCTGTTCGACCGTGCCGGTCACTTCGAGCAGTCGGTCAGCCAGTGTGCTTTTGCCATGGTCGATATGCGCAACGATTGAGAAGTTGCGAATCAGCGAGGGATCGTGCTTCCCTTTCTTCTTGCGAGCAGCAGGCTTCGAGGCGGGCGATGGAGCGGAGTCAGTCGACATCAGCAGCAGTTCTCAGCGGAATCAAATGGCAGGGTGGGACAACAAGCCAAGGCAGCATCCGCCACCGGCAGGTAAGCCCACCATTGTCCCACGCCAGCCCAAGAAACAAAAGGGCGTTTTTTGGAGGGTTTTTGGGGGGGAGGGGAACCGCCAAGACGCCAAGAGTTTTAGGAGACTTGTTTGCAATCGGGTTGCTTAGGCACCTTCTAAGCTATCACTGGCTCTTAGGTGTAAATACCTAATTGCGTGCATGGTTTTCAATTTGCCGTTAGAATTCTCTGCTTGATTTCGCAGAATCTTACTCAGTCTGATTAACCAATAATGCCTTGCGGTCCACGAAATACCAGTAGAAGGATTTACAAAGTAGGGGTAGCACTGAGACTCATGAGCAGTTGGTTACCTTAGCCTTATTGCATTATTTAAAGATTGTCAGTGTCACGCAAAGAGTGACAACAAGTAGAGTAAATTTGCTTTATGTCCCGGCATGCCGAAATCTCGACAGCTACTCGAAAGGAAAGTAATGTTTGGGTAATCAATCGCTCATGTAAGTCATGCTGCCCGCTTTCGATCCATGTTCACAGCTTTTCGTCAAAGGTGCTCGTCGTATGCTTCTTTTTAAATATTTCGGTCCGCCCGCCACAAAATCTTCATTTCGTAATCATGGGGAATTTACGCTTCGCTTCAATTTACCACAGTCGTATAATGACCCATACGAATTGTTCCTGTTGCCAGATGAGCCACTCGCGGCTGACGAAGAACGGGCTTACTATGAAAACTTCCTAAAACAGCTTCCCCAAGCCCCGGTCACATGTTTTTCTAGACGGCCTGAATCTATTGTTATGTGGGCGCACTATGGACAACTCTCTACCGGCGTATGTCTTGTCTTAAATGAAGATTCTTTGTTCGCCGAGATTGACGGTGGATTTATGGAAGACGTTGAATACAGCGACGAGCCTGCTGTTATTTCTGCGGACGCGATCAGTCACGCTTGTACAACGAAAAAGAATCGCCATACGTTGTTCCTGCTTGCCTCCGCAAATCGTGCTGCCTATTTTCGCAAACGGACGAGCTGGTCATATGAGGAAGAAAGGCGTCTGGTTGTTCCGCACTCTGGAGTGGAAGATATTGACGGTATAATGCTCGGAAAGTATTCGAGCAAGTGTCTTGAAAAAGTAATCATTGGTGCTAATGCATCCGAAGATGTACGCGACGTTGTGACCACATGGGCGGAAAATTCAAATGTAGAAACGTTGCAAATGCACTATAGCAGGCGCCTTGCTAATCCATTCTTTCGATCACAATCCGAAACATTGTTTTGGTTAAACTCAGAATTCAAAGTTCAAAAGCATTGTTGTCAAGAATGTTTTGAACCGCTTGATACCTCGAATCGTACTTGTCGATGGTGTGAGCTCAGCGAGGCAGCCCTTGCAGATTCCATGAACTCGATCGCCACTGTCGCATATATTAACGCAGGGGTGATGGAAGGAATCCAGCTGGATTTTGAAGGGTTAGCACCTAGGGGCAGGAAATTCCTCGAGAAAGAACAATAATACATAATCTTGCCGCATATAATGAAGCTTTATTGGATAAGAGCTTGTCACCTTACCTTTTTGTTTTCATGAGGATTGGTATGCCAATTCGCTTGTAGACCGTATCAAAGATCTATTGCGATACGAATCAACGAACAAGTTGCGGAATGTGGGTGTTAAAGTCAGTTGTGAGCAACTATCCCCACAAGACTATTCATTTTGCTCATAATCAAGAGACTTCGTCTTTGCTGTCTGGATATCATCGGGGCATGGATACGTAGCGTTTAAGACTCTAGCATTTCCCTCATCATCGAAGCACCCAGGGCCGCTTAGCTGATAGTAAGAATCACCATACTCATCGATTTTGATTGATCGCTTAACAGCTACACCTAAAAAGAAATGCATCCCAGGTATCTCAAGCACCCTTAAGGTATGTCTGAACATAATCTTTGAGTGAAATGGCAATTGAGTAACGAGCAATCTTTTATTGTCTTCTAGTCTTGATTCTTTGAGTAAATGTAATGGGAGTTGAAATATCTCGATATGGTATGCTTCTAGTATCGATGGGTCAATTTTATCACTTGTATTTAACCATTCTTCTGTACCAAGGATTTTTATTTCATTAGAAAGATGAGCTATGTTTGGATCATTCCAAAAGTCATTTTGATCAAATATCTCTGCATCTTCGTTGGAAAGTTTTTTAAAGGAATTTAAGCCTGCCAGAGAGAGGCCAAAGAGTGGACCACTAGTTACTTCAACTGGTAAAGGAGCTTTCAAGCCAGCGCCCCTAACTGCTTTTTCCTTGTTACAGAAACCCGACAAGATTTTATGTGAGGAAGCACTTGAATATTGTACGAAACCACTAGTATGAATGCTTAATTTGACTGGACCACTGGCTGTGTATTGGTCCATTTCACTAAATGGCACAACGAATTCAGTTTGGCTATAGTCTACCGGCATGGTAACAATAAGACCTTTTTTCGCCGGATGATATGGAACTACTGCGTAGAATCCATCAGCTTGAAAGCCAATACGCAATACTTTATGAATTGTGCCGACATCACTTTTGATAGCCAATCGAAAGCCACTATTCAGATATTTACGGACCTTAGTTGCGGAGTTACCAACGGCTTGAATGGCTCTTCGTAATCCCAGCTTTGAAACATGTAACTTAGTTGACCAATAGTCAAAGGTGTAATCTTCTATTTCATCTCCGATCTCTTCAATGTTCATTTTGCGATCCGTCAATGATTTTCTTACCGGATGAAGGTTTTGCCGCTTAGATTCCTTCTAAACCAACGCCGCCCGTTTCTCAGCGATCGTCGCTAACAAACTCTTCTGCGGGTCGGCGAACTTTTTGAGGCCCTCTTCCATCAGGGTCTTTTCAAGATGCGCGAAGTCGACTTTGCTGTCGATGTCGGCGAGGACTTCGTCGGAGGGGAATTGATCGACTTGGCGGTCGAACGTTTTGCCACTTTCAGCGACGGCGTCGTTTGTGCCCGGTGGGTTCGTTTGGATGTCGCTGCCGGCAAGGGCGGCGACGTATTTCCAGGCGGGATCTTCCGGCTTCTTCGTGCCGGTGCTGGCGAAGATGATCTCTTGATCCAGTGGCGTTCCCTTGTCAGCCCAGAAAGCTTGGTTCGCTTGCCAAATCCGTTTGGCGTTGACGATGCCAACTTCTCCTTGGGCGGCGTCGGATAGGTCGGCGGTGTGCTTTTCGGTATAAACATCGATTCGTGAAACGAAGATGCTGTAAACACTTTTGAAAGCGTCGAGCGAATCGCGACGCTGCGCGCCTCGCCAGACGGCGTCGCGGGCTTCTTCGTATTGCTCCATCGAAAAGATGAGCGTTACGTTCAGTGTTACGCCCGCGGCAGTGAGTTCTTCTACTGCCCCGAGACCAGCAGGTGTTGCTGGGATTTTGATCATCCGGTTGTCGTGGCCTTCGCTCCATGCTTTACCAAGTTGGATGTACTTGGCGATGCGTTCTTCCTGTGAAAGTGGGCAGTCGGTCGCTTCGAGGAGTGGGTCGAGTTCAAAGCTTACCCAACCGTCGTTTCCTTTAGTCGCTTGCCAAACATCGTGGAACTGCTTTTGAGCTGCCGTGACGACTTCGTCGGTGACGGCCCAAGCGACGGCCGCGTCGTCGTTGCCTGTGTCAACTTGCTCGGCAAGTTTGCTGTCGTAACGGCCTGACTCAAGCAAGCCGGAGATAATGATCGGGTTCGACGTCGCGCCGGTTGCACCGAAGCCTTTATTGAGGGTGACTAGGTCAGGATCGACCGAGTCGAGCCAAAGTTTCGTACCGGACTGGATCAGCGACTCAAGTGGTGTTGTCATAGCAGCCATCCTTAGCGGTTAAAGAGAGAGAACCGCGGGCTGCGACGGAGAAAGCGTTTAGGCAAAATCGCGACACGCGATGCCAGCAGCTCCCATGTAGCCCGCTTTACCGCCCAGCTTAGCAAAGTTGATCGGAATCTGGCCACGTAAATTTGGGAAAAGACGGGCATTCGTCTGATCACGCAATTCGCCAAGGAACCGCTCGCCAAGCGGATGTCCTGCTCCGCCGAAAGTCATGTTGCCTGCGATGACGATTCCCTCAGGATCAATCGAGTGAATTGCCGAAACGACGCCGAGTGCGAGGTACTTGGCCGTATCGAGAACGATTTGCATAGCAACTTCGTCGCCTGCCTCGGCAGCGTTGGCAACGAGCAGCGGAGTGAGTTTTTCGCCTCCTTCAACACTGTCTCGCAGGGAGGTCTCAACAAACTCATCGGCAATCTTGGAGTTAGCGCGGGCGACGACACCGTAAGAGCCGCAGAAACCTTCGAGCGTACCACGCACCCCGAGAGAGTTCAGCGGAGCGTCGTCTGATGAATCGATGATGATGTGTCCGAGTTCGCCCCCGCAGCTATGTTCGCCATGAATGATTTGCGGATTGCCATGGGCATCACGCAGAATGATGCCGGCACCGACACCAGTTCCTAGCGTGAAGAGGACCATGCTGTTGAGTTCTCGCCCTGCGCCGGCCCAGTATTCGCCATAAGCGGCAGCGTTGGCGTCGTTGTCAAAAGCAACGGGTAGCTTGAACGCCTCTTCGTAATGCTTACGAATTGGTTCGTTGTGCCAAGCGGGGAGGTTGCCAGGGCAGTGAAGCAAACCGGCAGGAATATCCATGGGCCCAGGCGTTGCGAGACCGACTGCTTTTAAGTTCGCAGTTTCGAGGCCCGCCTCCTTAATCATTTCATGAACCGACTCAGCGGATCTCAGTGCGGCTGAGGCTGCACCTTGATCTTGCTCGGTAGGAATCGAGTGATAGGCGAGCGAATTGGCTTCCGCGTCGACGAGGCCAAGCTTGATGTTGGTGCCACCAACGTCAACAGCTGCGAAGTAAGGTTGGTTCGAATCTGGCATTTCTGAGCGAGTCGGTTTTAAGTTGGCGATAAGGCTGGATGGATTAGCTTTTCAAAGCCATGATGAATCGTAAGAGGAATTGAGCCAATCTGCAATCGACCCATTTTCGAAACGGTTGTTTCTTGAGCTTCTAAATCGATTCAACTTCTTGGGTGATTGGTTCGGCTGCTTGAAGATTTCTTTCCGTCTGACGTAATTCTGTCGATGAAAGGTCAAGTCGGAAGACATTCTCCGGAACGGAGTGGGTTAGTTCCTTCAAGGCGGAGGGGAGGGGGAGCTCGTCCGCTTCCTGGAATTCTCCATCAACTACACGACCAAATGCCAAAAAGCGACAACCAAGATGTTGTAGTTCAGCAATTGCCGCATCACGTTCTTGGAAGCCGCCGGCGTAGTAATCGACATCAGCGATCCGAGCGAGTGTGTCAGTTCCTACAATGAACAGACAGTCTGGGAAGAGGCGTGCTTTTTCAATGAAGGTCGGTGCCATGGTGAGCAGCACGTTCTCTTCAGGAAGCATTTGCAAGCGGCGGGAGATTTCCAAGTAGTCGAGCATGGGCTTGTCGACATTCGTTAGCGAGATTTCAAACCAGACGGGCTTGCCAATTTCTTTGCTAGCGATAGCTGCCATCTTCCAGTGCGCTTCGTGCGGCGGATTGAATGACCCAGGGAAAATGAGCTTTGGCAGGTCCGAGTCAGAACTCTCTTCATCAGAGAAAGAGACAAACTCTCTCTCTCCGGAAAGCATATCAATGCATGCCTCGTCTGCTTCAGACTCTGCGAGTGAGGCGTGGATGCCGTCGGGAGTAAGCGTCAGGTCCATTGGCTGAATATCGGCGACATGCGAGAGGAGAGCCAAGATCGCATGCGATGCGACAGACTCTTCAGTATCGCGATCCCGTAAGCCTTTTTCAAATTCAAGTGTTAGACAATAAGTCTGGTGACTCGTTTGAGCAGCGACATAGATTCGGTGTTCCCCCTTCTTAGGACGAGTGGTCGCCAACGCAGCGGTTGCTCCAATGCCGATCAGATTTTGAGGCCGTTCAATCGGATCAAGTTCACGTGCTCGTTGGAAGCATGCCATTGCCATCTGTCTGGCAACTTGCTCACTGCAAGCTTGCTCTGGTTCACAGCCGAGCAAATCGGTGAGGGATGATTCGCTGTAGGGAACATGCGCTTCGAGTAGTGTAGATGAAGCTCCAGCAACGCTAGCCAACTGGCTAATGGCTCGAGTGCCTCCGCCGGTGATCGCCATCACGACTTTGACAGGTGACTGATGGATGGCGTGAACAAAGTCGGAGGCTTGCATCGTTATTTGCCTAAGAGACAGGGTGATAAAACACTTGCTACTAGTTTATCAAATGCAACCAAGAAAGTAGTGGGGCTGTTTTGATGATGTTTCATGGCAACAGGTTGTCATTTTGCAACGTCGAATTGTTCCGATCATAAGGGTAATGGGCGTGAATACTGGGGCAAAATGACGCTAGACCCATTTGGCCCAGAGGTTGCAAGTGTCGTGGTACATTGCCAACCACACGAAAACCAGCTTGAGTTCACACTTATGGTCGAAGTTACTGAGATCGACAAGATTGAGTCTCTTTCGAGTTATCACCTCGATTGGACTCTTTTGCATCAACAAACCAAAGGGGCAAGCTTCTTCAATACTCTGGAGTGGTTAAAAGTCTATTGGAAGCACTTTTCGAGTGAAAAGAGACTTCGTGTTCTTGTTGTAAAGCATAATCAGAGACCTATCGGCATTCTGCCTTTGGTAGAACAGACCGAGAAAACGCACCTCGGTCCGATGCAGGTTCTGACGTTCCCTCAAGATGATTGGGGAGGGCAGTTCAGTTTGGTTGGACCCAATCAAACTGCAACGCTTGTCGTGGCGATGAGATACCTTGCAGAAACAGAACGAACGTGGGACATTTTCGAACCTCGATGGTTCCCGGGCGAGAAGATCGATCTTGGCCGGACAGCAGACGCGATGCGACGGGTTGGCCTTGCACCCCAATTGGAAGAGAAGCGTGAGAGCTCACTTGTCGAGACCGTTCGCTTTAGTGACTGGGAAGAGTATCTTGAGTCACGTACCAAGAAGACTCGACATGAACTGCGTCGACACTTGCGTCGTCTTGATGACGAGACAAGTCCTTATCGATTTGTAAGGTACCGCCCTGAGCCCGTGAGTGAAGGTGGAGGAGATCCTCGTTGGGAACTATACGAGGATTGCTT
The DNA here is from genome assembly GCA_965263145.1 of Botrimarina sp. Taxonomy (GTDB): domain Bacteria; phylum Planctomycetota; class Planctomycetia; order Pirellulales; family Lacipirellulaceae; genus CAYGQU01. Next base: position 1,592,561 of record OZ253585.1, on the reverse strand, counting down.
CAAAGTGGCTCAATCGAGCTGGCAGTCTAAACTTGATGGCGACGGCAACACGCTTTGTCACGAAGAGGTATGTGAGTTCCTTATGGATGCTCACGATGCCGCTGCCCGAACGGGTATGTTAGACGTTTGCTTGCTTTACAAGCACGAGAAGCCTGTCGCGTTTCTTTATGGCTACCATTGCAGTGGAGAGGTTATCTGCCTGAGACGTGGTCACGACCAGTCACATCAAGAAGGGGTAGGAACCATACTCATGGCGGCAGTGATTCGAGACTCAATCGAACAAGGAGATTTTGTTCTTGATTTAGGAATCGGTGATGAATCTTACAAGCAGCGTTTGAGAACCGGTTTGCGAGAATCGCAAAAGGCAACACACATCGCACCAATCACACTACGTAGCAAAACACTTAGCCTCATGCGTCAACTAAAACGCATAGTAGTAGGAGCTTAGTGTCTGATGCTTAATTAGAAATACCTAGTTACTCTGCGGGCGACTTGCCACAGCTTCGGCTTGTTCCTTCATGGCGGCAGCTTCTTTTGAAAGCTTGAACTCAGGGCCAGGAGCAAAATACTGGACGTCGTCGGTTAGGTAGTATGGACTTGGCAAGGTTTGACCGGCATAGTCAACCTGACAGCCTGTCGTCGCACTCAGTCCTGCAAATAGAGCAATGGCAATCGATCCACGTACAAACAACGAAGCCTTTTTAGTTCCCATTGCAATCATCTCCGTTTGATGCCTCACTCAAGGCGAAGCGATGAAGACACCTAAGTGTCCGGTAGAATAGCGGTTAATGACCCTTACCTATGAGAGTCGTTACAACCGGTATCGACCGGATAATCATCAAACTTTGACAGGATGGCGCTTTTTTCGACAATCGATAGTAATGGCGATTACTGCTAGCATGGATAAGAGGAACAGCAGGGACTCCCCGAGGCGAAACGGCTATGAATTCAATCAACTTAAGGTGTAATCGTGCTTGGATTGCTGCGCTGCTGGCATCGCTAGCTTTTGGCTCATCGCAAGAGGCTTTGTGTCAATTGACACGTGTAACTCCGGGGGCAAGCTATTACGCTGCCATGGAGGAACTCTATGGTGCCGAGTACCGGAACGCAACGCGTGGTTTCCAGTCAGAGATAAACGGTGCGGTGCGTACCGTTCAAGATCGGTGGCTCGATTCGATCTGCTATTTCACGATGATGGGCGAAACGCTTTATCAAGTGGGTGACTATCCTGCGGCACTGGAACACTTTGATCGAGCGATACTTCTGTTCTTGGATTCGCCCGATTGGTTAAAGCAGATCAGTTTCCGTGTTGGGCCGCAGGTTGATAATAATCGCAATCGAAGGATTCCCGACTGGGCCCGTTCGGCACGCCCGGTTGTCTATGCCGACCTGCCAACAACATATCTCGTTGCAATAGGTCGTGTAGACAATTCACAACTTGCAGAGACAGGCGGAATTGTTCAACAGGCTCAGTATTGGAAACTCAACGCCGAAGAAGTGTCGCGTTCAATTGCGTGGTCGATTTATCGTCGAGGCTATCTGCTTGGCCCATTAGCAAAGCATGACGACTTACAAAAACGTCTTGCAACCCGGCTAGCCCGTGGAAGCCTTACCCAAGCGGGACATTGGTCCGAAGCGTGGGTTGAACTTTGGTGGGGACTCGCAGCCGGATCAGTTGGTGATCTGAAAGGAGCTATGCCGCATTTGCAGCGAGCTACGCTGCTTGGCAATCAATATCAGCACTCGCTGACAGGTCTTGCGTTGCTTGCCCAGGGAAGCTTAACGCTCGGTTCGCCAGAAGCGGGTTCGCTGCTACGTGAATCCCTTTCTGCTGCCGTTGCCTATGAAGATTTCAGCGTCATGGGCGAGGCGTCTCAGCAAATTACAGTTCAGTTGGCGGTATCGCCCGGATCGGTTACCCCTGTCGGTTTTGCCACAGGTGCGAACTGGCTTCGACGAAGTGGGTTTGATCACACTGCCGCGGAGCTTGATCTACAGGCGATCGAACAGCTTATTAATCGAAATGAATTTCGTGCTGCCGTCACGAGGCTCGGTACACTCTACGGACGTCGAAGCGAAGCTAAGCAAGGACGGCTTGCTTCCTATGGAACATTCTTAGCAGCTAGGACCCACGCACTGAACGGCGATGTTGAAGAAGCAACACGGCAATTGAAATCGGCTTCAAAACAGCATTACGGGTACTCATTACGTAGTTTCCAAGTCCAACTTGTTAATAATCGACTGGATGAAGGAGTGATTTCAGCAAGGTTAGCTGACGAAATCTATCGCATACTTCTTGGCGATCCTCACCCACTCGCTTGGGCAAGTGATCCACTCGACGTCATGGTGATGCTCAGGACTGACATGCACGATGCGTTTGATCGCTGGTTCCGATCAGTACAGTCTCGTCAAGAAAAGCTTGGTCTATTTGAGATTGTAGATCTCCAGCGTCGACGCGCATTCTATCGAGCCCAAGATTACGCAGGTCGCCGAATCAACATGCGTTTGCTCCTGGAGCAACCCAAAGAAAAGTTGCCTGCAAAAGAACTCGCTGAGCGCGCGAAACTTGAAGATCGACTCCCGTTGTACACGGAGGGCCGCCAACAGGGCAACGCGATGCGGCGAGTCATAAAAGACAAAGAGAATCTCTTTGCCGAGAAAGGGCTAACTAAGGCCGATCGAAATCAGTTAAAGGATTATGAGAAGACGCTCGATATCCGAGAGACTCAGCTTGCACAGCTTGCCCTTTCCCGTATTCCAACACCGTTGATCTTTCCTTCTCACTTTGACAAAGCGTCGGCAAAGAACCGATTGGCAGAAGGAGAAATCATCTATCAAATACACCAGGTAGAAGATGAGTTCTTTGGTTTGGTCTTGGCAGCGGAAGGTGAGCACAGTTGGCGAATCGGCACTGAAAATGACTTGAATGAACCAATCATTGAGTTTCTTCGAGAGACCGCTGGCAATAGTCGCGATCAAGAGTGGACCTTCGATCAGCTAGAATCCGAAACATGGAAGCCTAAGGCCAAGGCAGTTGCTTCGTTGCTTTTTTCCAAGTCACGAATCGATTTTGCGAACACTAAGAAACTAACCATCGTTCCTGACGGCATTACTTGGCACCTCCCCTTCGGTGTATTGCCTGTAGGAAGTGATATTCCGCATCTTGTGAAAGGATTGCCGCTTCGTCTTTCGCCGACCGTTGGACATGCGCTAGACCATCGAACTGAAAGACCCTCGGTCAAGCATGTAGTCGCCATCCAGCCACGCCAAGGGGATTTCATCGCTGCAGGCAAGAAAATTGATCCTTCGCTACGGACTAAGAACGTCTTTACAACGGATGTCACTCCGCCAGCAGTGCTAAAAGGAGTTTCCGATCAGCTGATCACGAATGTCGACTTATCACTTCTGCGCGGAGAGGTTTTGAAACTTGATCCTTTACCAATGGATCGAAAACGTAATCGAGGAGTTCAGTCGTGGCTGCAGCTTCCCGGGCGTGCGCCCAACTGCTTGGTGTTAGGTGCTCTTCACAGCGAAGCGGAGATGCTTCCTAAGTTAGCACGAAGAAGGTCCGCCGATAAACAAACACAGCGGCTTGGTGATGAAATGTTCCAAGCGACCTGTTCGTTATTAGCAGGAGGGAGTCGCACCTTGTTGTTAACTCGTTGGGTTACGGGCGGACGCCGACATAGTGAGCTCGTCAGTGAATTCTTGATTGGTCTTCAGCAAGAGGGTGCTAGCTTAGCTTGGCAACGTTCCCTTGAACTTGCTGAGGAGACTCCTTTACGAATTGAAGAAGAACCACGTGTCGAGCATCCTGATGATGACGGAGTCACACCACCCTCCGAAGGCGAGCATCCCTTCTTTTGGGCGGGTTACTTGCTCATTGATTAGTGAGAATTAATAAGCGTTCTTGTGTCCAAAGACAACAAAAAAGGTTTGGAACAAGATCTCCATATCTAGCGTGAAAGACCAAGTTCGGATGTACTCGTGATCGTAATGAACACGGCCCTCCATTTTGTCGAGCGTGTCGGTCTCTCCACGGAATCCCTTAACTTGGGCAAGTCCTGTGATGCCGGGCTTCACTTTGTGGCGTAGCATGTAACCATCTATTAGTGAGCGATACTCTTCGTTGTGCGCCGAAGCGTGAGGGCGTGGTCCGACGAGGCTCATGCTGCCACCGATGACGTTGAAGAGTTGAGGCAACTCATCAAGACTCGTACGACGCAAGAAGCCACCAATCTTGGTAATACGTGGGTCATCTTTTGTAGCTTGTTTGACTACCGTTCCAGCTTCCCCCGACTGACACTGTTCTGTTTTCATGCTGCGGAACTTCCATACAAGGATCTCTTCTCCATCCAGCCCGTATCGCTTTTGACGAAAAAAGATGGGACCTCGGCTGGTCAACTTAACAGCTAGGGCGATCAATAGCATCGGGATCGCTAGCACGACAAGCATCAGTGTCGAAAGACCGACGTCAGCAACTCGCTTCAATAAGCCATCGATGCCATAAAGAGGATTTTCATGAATACTAACAGCAGGCAGACCGCCGACATTGGTTAGCCGGGCGTGTAATAATTCGAAGACAAAGAAGTCCGGAACGATGTACACATCCGCCGTTGTATCGGAAAGTCGATTCAGTACCTTTCTTAGTCGTTCTTCTGCTCGCATGGGAAAGGTCAGGTAGATCGTATCAACTTCGCCACTCTTGGCGGCTTCGACTAGTTGATTAATGCCTCCGACGATCGAGCCAATCTCTGCTGGAGGATCAAATTTACGGGCGTTAGATCGTCTTGAATTAGTCTTCTTGTCACGATTCGACTGACGACGATCTTTATCAATGCTCTTCGTGTTCTTCCGACGCTCCGTATGGCGATCTTCGTAGAATCCGTGTATCGAAAGACCAAGCTCTGGTGTTTCTTTCAGATTCTTTGCAAGCTGTAGCCCTAACTCATTGCAGCCGCAGATGGCCACTTTCTTGGTGTTCCAACCTTCTAGTTGAAGTCGACGCTGAATTGTGCGCATTACCAATCGGGTTAAGACCAACATCAACGGCGTGAGGGCAATCCAAGTAATCTTGGTTTCGTAGGTGAATCGAATGTTGTATCCCGTCACCAGACCGAGACCCAACAGTGCTGCGATGGTGTAGCCCCAATTCAGCACCAGGCAGCCAAGTTCACCACGTAGGCGGGCACCACGCCAACTTCGATAGACACCAGTAACTTCGCTTAGGGCGTGAAAAGCAACCAGTGCTGCAGCGGTTACTCCGATCCACTCATTAACAAGCGTATAGCCTGCATCGCCGCCTGCGGGGGTTAGCATCGTCGCAAGATACGAAATGCCGGCAATTACAGCCGCATCAACGAGCCGATTCAGTCGACTAGCCGCGGACGAAGCTTGACGGATACCCAGCGAAAGGTTGGACATTGTTTGTTAGTTTGAAAGGGTTCAAGAAACCGAGAGAATTTGTCATAAAACTTTAGTTCATAAGAAGATGGAACTTCGGACTGTTTCTATTCGTCGTTATCTCATACGTTGTATGGAAGGGCGTTGCGACTGCTGCAATTGACGTAATCCGAAGGCAAGCTGGCGTCCTAATCAGGAATACCCGTACGTAAGGCAACCGAGATATGTCTCAGTCCGATTCACGATATTGTTTATTCAATCTGATGCTCTTCGTTGCGCTGAGCTTGATCTCCATGCATGTTGAAGCAAAGGATCCTTCAACCATGAACGCAGGGCAGCACTTTAAGGAGGGGAATTGGGCCGAGGCGCTTGCCCAATACCGTCAAGAACTCGATTCTGCTAAAGGAACTCCAAAGCATCTACAGCAGGCGATAAGTTGCTTGCAGAACCTCAATCGGATAGACCAAGTTGATGAGCTTCTTGGAACGGTCGTACGTCGTCATCCTGATTCAGCCGAACTTCACGCAGCGGTCGGAGAAGCGTATCAACGGATTCCAGAATATGGGGCAATCGTTGCAGGTGAATTTGTGCGGGGAAATCAGCGTGGTAATAACCCCATCGTGCAGGTTGGTGAAATTGATCGTATCAAATCAATTAACCATCTACTCAAAGCGATTGAACTAACGAAAGACAAAGAGGACGAAACGAATCGTCTGCTGCGTGCGAATTGTTATCATCGGATAAGTTTGGCATTAATGGAAAATCGCAGCTACCGTTGGAGCTGGCGACTTCAAATGCTAACAGATTTAGACAATCTTCCCGAACCGATCCAGGGCTGGAATTCCTACGCAGGCGTAGGCAAACAAAGTGATCCTCCTGTTGATGACGAAGGGAACCCAATCCTCTATGAGGTGCCTGATAGTTGGGAGGCTGCCAAATCCGATGGCGAGCGTTGGCGATGGGCCAACTTGCAACACTCCATCCAGTTCTATAGTGATAACCGCGGTGCGGGAACCGCTTATGCGAATTTTCTAGAAACGCAATTCGGATTACAAAACCTTGATCGGATGGGTTGGACGCCAAGGCAAGAGGATGGTAAGCCCAACTCTCAGTTTGATTTTGCCTCGCTTGAAGATCATGAAACGATTGCCCGACTTGCCAATGGAGTTCGCCGCTTTGAGCTACCTGAAGGACATCGTTATCTAGAACTCTACCGGGAAGGAAAAAACTGGGATTCACTCGCGCAAGCTTATCTTAATCGGACCCAGCGAAGCAAAGCTGCCGAGGCGCTTCGCCATGCCATTGAGGCAGAAAAGCATCCAAGAGCTCGCAAGCGACTTGAAGAACGGCTTTCACAAATCATCGATCCTTGGTGTGTGTGGTTACCTACGAAGGTGCATCTTTCGGGTGAGGCTCCCAAGCTGTTGGTGAAGCATCGCAATGCGGAAGTGTTGAGTTTTAGTGCGAAGCCGGTTGATGTGAAAGAGCTGCTCAACGACATCCAGGAGCGTATTGAAAATCAAGTTAACAAGATCAGTCACCATGAATTTCAGGTGGAACAACTCGGTTGGAGGCTTTTGCAAAAGAACCAAGAGAAGTACCTAGGAGAGGTCGCTGCCAAGTGGACGTCCGAGATCGAACTCGCCAAAGATCATGCTGATCAACGCACGGAGATCGAAGTTCCTCTCACAGAGCCGGGCGCTTACTTAGTTGAACTTTCAGCTGGTAAGAGCAGTAAATCTCGCATCGTTGTCTGGATCACAGACACGGTGATCGCACGAAAGACAACCGCCCGAGGCCCGCTATATATGGTCCTCGATAGTAAAACTGGCAAGCCCGTTGCTGACGCCAAAATTGACCTTCTTGGATACGATCAATTTACCTCTCGGCCACCAAACAAAAAGAGCATCGAGACAAAACGCTTCAGTCTAACGACGAGCAATGATGGCTTAGTGCTATTAGATCTTAAAGAACAAGATAGGAAGCTGAGTCAGAACTTTTCCTGGCTTTCTATTGCGACCACAAGCGAAGGGCGACTTGCTCACCTTGGGTTTGATGGCCTTTGGTTCAATCCGAATTCATGGTTAAGAGATCTTGGCGTTAAGACTTTCTGTCTGACGGATCGACCCGTCTATCTGCCCGAAGACACGGTTTCTTTTAAGGTGTGGATCGATCGACCGAGTTATGAAAGTGAACCTGATAATCAAAAGAATCCATTCGCACATAAGGCGTTCCAGGTTCGAATTCACGACCCACGAGGCGATAAAGTTTGGGAAGAACAACTAACGGCTGATAATTTCGGTGGTGTCGAAGCAAGTTACCAAGTGCCAAGCAGCGGAACGCTTGGGCGGTATCGCATTGAAGTAGTTGGGCATGGCGGCGGATCGTTCCGTGTTGAGGAATATCGAAAGCCCGAATTCAAGGTCACGGTCGATGCGCCGACGGAGCCAATTCAATTAGGCGATACATTCAAAGCGACGATTCATGCCGACTACTATTTTGGCTCACCTTTGAAGAATGCCAAAGTCTCTTACCGAGTTATGCGAAGCAGCAGCAATCCTTCTTGGTATCCGCCAATGCCTTGGGATTGGCTTTACGGCGGCGGCTATGGTTGGCTTGGAATTGATGCCAATTGGCATCCCTCTTGGCGGCGTTGGGGGTGTATTGCTCCCCAACCACCTTGGTTTCCTCAACGGAATGGTGCTGAAGAACTTGTCGCTGAAGGGGAAGCCGACATCAGTGAGCAAGGAACCTATGAGCTTAAAATCGATACTTCGGATGCCTTAGCAAGGAATCCTAACGAAGATTATCGTTACCGAGTAATCGCCGAAGTGACCGACGCATCGCGACGCACGATTAGCGGCAGTTCTAACCTGCTTGCTGCCAAGTCGCCGGTCCGCGCTACGATTTGGCTTGATCGGGGTTACTATGTTGCAGGTGATACGATCTCAACAACAGTCTCGGTCCGCACGCCTGACGGCAAGCCGGTCGCCGGCGAAGGGCGTTTGCAATTAATGAGACTCAAGCCAGGCGGCGAGGAAGGAGAGCCCGCTCCAGAGGATGAAGTGCAATCGTGGAATTTACCATCCGACGCAGAAGGATACGCAACACTCAAGGTAAAGGCATCCGTTCCTGGCCGGTATCGATTGGTATACACCAGTTTGGCGATTGAAGAGGCACGCGCCGAAGCGGGCGTCTTGTTCTCGATTCGTGGCGAAGCGTTCGATGACAGTGAATATCGTTACAACGATCTAGAACTGATTCTTGACCGAACAGAATACTCGCCAGGCGACTCGGTGCAGCTGCTTATTAACACGAACGCACCCGATTCAACCGTCGCACTCTTTTTGCGTCCCATCCAAGGTATTTATCAAACGCCTGAGATGATCCACTTGCAGGGGAAAAGCACGGTGTTTGAAATGCCCATTGAAGCCGTAGATCAGCCTAACTTCTATGTTGAAGCGATTACCGTAGCCGAAGGGAAGCTTCATTCGGTGACGAAGCAAATTGTCGTTCCGCCGAAGAAGCGTATCATCGAAGTCGAGGCAGAGCCTTCCGCTGATGCTTACTTACCTGGACAAAAAGCAAGCTTAAAGATTCGGCTTCTTGATGAAACTGGTGAACCAATCGTAGGACAAGCAACTGTCGCAATCTACGACAAGAGTATCGATGCGATTGCAGGTGGTGAGATGATCGGTGACATTCGCAAACAGTTCTGGGATTGGCGTTGGCATCATCATCCTCGAACCGAGCACAATCTGAGTTGGATTGAACAGGTGGTCACTCCCAAAGGCATCAAGCAAATGCAGCACTTGGGGCTCTACTCAGTGGAACGATGGAATCGTCAAGAGGACAAGACTATTGAATTTGGCGGTGTTGGCGATAGCCGTAGGAGTGGAGTCGTATTATCCCAATCCGCACCTGTTCCTATGATGGCACCTGCTTCCCGCGAAGTGTTGGAATCAGAAATAATGGAATCGCCACAAGAAGCATCTGCTGACTTTTTTGATGCTGAAGCTGGTAGAGATCAAGTAGTTGGCGAAGAGATACCAAACATCCAAGTCCGTAAAAACTTTGCCGACACGGCGCTCTGGGTCGGTTCGGTCGAAACCGATGAGAATGGCTTTGCTGAATTGCCCTTCGAATTGCCTGAGAGTTTAACCAGTTGGCGGATTCGCGTTTGGGGGATGGCTTCGGGCACACGGGTTGGCGAAGGATCAGCTGAAGTCGTTACACGCAAGGACATGATGGTCCGTCTGCAAATCCCTCGCTTCTTGGTTGAGACCGACGAAGCAACCATCTCAGCCATTGTGAACAACTACCTGCCAGTCGATCAGTCAGTTCGCGTGAAGCTTGAAGCAGACGGCGAGGGAGTCTCTATTCCTAGCGATACGGAGCAGATTGTAACGGTTCCTGCAGGCGGAGAAGCCCGCGTTGATTGGTCAGTCCTCGCGAAGGTGGAAGGTGAGGTCAAGTTCCGTGCCATCGCATTGACCGTTAGCTCAGATCAACCCGATGAGACTCCGGATGCTTCGGACGCAATGCAATTAACGTTGCCTGTCTTAGTGCATGGAGCGGAGCGGGTTGAATCATTCAGCGAAGTTCTTGCTAAAGATGATTCAATTGCAACGTTCGAAATCAACATTCCTGAAAAGCGACGACCTGAAGCTTCGCTGCTTGAATTCCATTACCGTCCTTCATTGGTCGGGGCCATGGTCGAAGCTTTGCCTTATTTAATCGACTATCCTCACGGTTGCACGGAACAAACGCTGAACAGGTTCCTTCCCGCGGCGATTACTCAACGCGTGTTGCTGGATATGGAGGTAGATCTTGATGCGATTGAGCAAACTGAGCGTGATGGTCCGGGGCATAGTCACAATCCTGTTTACTCACAGAAGGAATTGGACGAGATCGTCCGTACCGGGGTAAACCGTCTAGCGGAGATGCAACTCGGCGACGGTGGTTGGGGCTGGTTTAGTGGATTCCAAGAAAGAAGCTCCGCTCATACGACGGCGGTCGTCATTCGAGGTTTATTGGTTGCCCGTGAGAACGGCGTCGAGGTGCCGGATGAGGTAATTAATCGTGGCATCAATTGGCTAGAGGAATATCGAGCTAAGCAAATCCGTCTGCTTGCAAATTGCAAGATGGATGGAGCACCTATTGATGAGAATAAGCCATACAAACAGTACGTTGACAACCTTGATGCTCTGGTACAACTGACCCTTGCAAGAGCTGGTAAGTTCAATGTGAGCATGCGTGATCGTCTCGTTGACGAGCGTCTCAAGGTTTCACGCTATAGTCTTGGGCTCATTGGATTAGCTTTGCATATGGAATCAAAAACTCTTGAAGATCAAGCAGAACAGAAAGCGATCACAGGTGATCGTGATCGAGTCATCCGCAATCTCAAGCAGTTTGTTGTCGTTGATGATGAGAATCAGACCGCCTATTTGGAGCTTGGCGGTACATCCTGGTGGTATTGGTATGGAAGTGAGTTTGAAACGCATGCCAGTTTCTTACAGTTGCTTTCAGCCACGGAACCACAAGGTGACCTGGCTCCGAAGTTGGTTAAGTATTTACTAAACAACCGCCGACACGCGGCTCGTTGGGATAGCACTCGCGATACCGCTTTAGTCGTCGAAGCAATGGCCGACTATCATCGTGCTCTACTGGCAACTTCCGAAGAAGCGGCCTCCGAGCCAATGGAAGTAGAAGTTTGGCTAGATGGCAAGAAGCAAACCACAACCACCATCCAGCCGAGCGAAAGCTTGTTGTTTGATGGCATTTTCCGCATGGCGGGTGAAGAACTAACTACGGGAAGACATACCCTAGAAATCCGTAAGCTCAGCGGTGATCGACTTTACCTTGGTGGCATGTTGTCCAACTTTACCATGGAGTCGGACATCCGAGTTGCAGGGCTCGAGGTGAAGGTCGACCGTAAAATGACCAAGCTCATTCCAGTCACCGCCGATGCTGAAACCGTCGATCAGCAAGGAGCAGTAGTGAAGACGCAAGAGCGGAAATATCGCCGGGTGAATTTGCCTAACTTGGGTGAAGTCGAAAGTGGTGAATTAGTCGAGGTAGAGCTAACCATAAGTAGCAAAAACGACTACGAATACCTTTTGATCGAAGATCCGAAGGGGGCAGGGCTTGAGCCGGTCGATGTTCGTAGTGGCTACAACGGGAATGGTTTGGGGGCCTATGTTGAATTCCGTGACGAGCGGGTATCATTTTATGTGACCCGATTACCTCGGGGAACGCATACGTTAAAGTACCGACTTCGAGCTGAGACGCCCGGCAAGTTTGCCGCCCTGCCAGCTCAAATCTCGGCCATGTATGCCCCCGAACTTCGTGGCAATAGCGATGAGCAACATGTTGTCATCACCGAAGAAGAGTGATGGCAAATCCGTCAGACGGAAATATCTACCCGAAGGGAATCAAATCATGTCCACAAGCACGGCAACGAGTGAACAAGTCGAAGAGCAAATCTTGGTCGTACCTACCGCCGAGTTTCATGAACTTGGGCACTTCCAAGGGTTCTCGACCGACGTAGAACGTTACCTGGAGCCATTGCTGAACAGCAACGAGCTGAGCTATAAGCCACGTGGTCCGATGGAAGAGGATCCCTCCTTCAAGCAGTTGATCCCATACGTTTTGTTCACCTTCACTGCCCCTTCAGGAACAGTCCACCTATTTAACTACCAACGTGGTGGCGGGGGTGGTGAAGCACGACTTCGCGCAAAACGCAGCGTCGGTGTAGGCGGTCACATCTCGTCGCTAGATCATGCAGAAGATACGACCGACATTTACCGACAAGGTCTCGAACGTGAACTAAGTGAAGAGGTTTCAATTGAAACCGAGTATACTGAAGCTCGCGTTGGTTTGATCAATGATGATGAAACCGAAGTTGGTAAAGTTCACTTGGGCGTTGTTCATCGCTTTGATTTGTCCGAGCCGAAGGTTTCTCCACGTGAGGACGACCTTGCTGACGCCTGCTTCAAGCCGCTTGACGAGGTGCTTGGGGAAATCGATCAATACGAAACCTGGTCACAAATCGCCATGCGTGCTCTCTTTACCTAGAATTATTCAGACAGCGAGAAATCTAAGTACGAATGTCGGACTCGGTCGTTTACCTCGATAATCATGCGACGACGAAAGTCGACCCACGTGTTATCGAGGCGGTGCTCCCTTGGATGACCGAACACTATGGAAATGCCAGCAGTATCGGCCATTCTCCCGGAGCTATCGCTCGCGAAGCGGTTGAACAGGCACGCCAAACAATCGCGAACTCCCTCGGCGCGGATCCCCTGGAGATTGTTTTTACAAGTGGTGCAACCGAGAGTAACAATCTAGCAATCCGAGGTGTGGCTGAAAGAACTCGGCGTCGCGGCAATCATTTGGTCTCAGTCAAAACCGAACACAACGCAGTACTGGCGCCACTCCAACGACTTGCCAAGAATGATTATGAAGTCGAGTTACTTGGAGTCAGCGATCAAAAATCTGAGTCAGCCGGCGTTGTTTCCATTGATGAGTTGAAACAGAATCTCCGCGACGAGACCTGCCTTGTTTCCGTAATGCTCGCCAATAATGAAATTGGTGTTATCCAACCGTTAGCTGAGATTGGCACGGTATGTCGAGAGCAAGGCGTTTTGCTCCACACCGATGCGACCCAAGCGGTTGGTAAGCTGCCGGTAAACGTGAATGAGCTCTCGATCGACCTCATGAGTTTCACGGCTCATAAATTGCATGGGCCGAAGGGAGTTGGTGCTCTTTATGTCCGTCGGCGTGATCCAATCGTTCGACTTGATCCGCAGATTCTTGGTGGTGGCCAAGAGCGGGGACGTCGTGGCGGGACGCTCAACGTGCCAGGCATCGTTGGTTTCGCAGAAGCTGTGCGTATTGCTTGCGATGAGCGAGAGCAAGAATCTGCACGGCAAGCCAAACTACGGAATCAACTCTTTCAACTGCTAAAGAACAACGTCGAGGGTGTTCGACTCTGTGGTCCCGAGCTTCAGTCAAGAGATTCGAATGCCCAACCATTACGCCTGCCGAATAATCTCAATATTCATATTGAGGGGATCGACGGCGAAGCGATCATGATGCAGACCCCGGAGTTTGCATTCAGTAGCGGGGCGGCATGTTCCTCAGCGGACCCAGAACCGAGCCACGTTTTGCAAGCGATTGGCATGACTGCGGACGAAGCTCGGTGCACGCTCCGGATCGGATTGAGTCGATTTACGACGGAGGAGGAGATCGTTCAGGCTGCCACTGCTATCGAACAAGCGGTCCTCAGGCTGCGTAATCTTACCTAAAGCGGTAAATACGTCCGCATTTTGGCCAAATCTGGCCGAAAGCTTCCGTTCCCCTCCACGGTCCGATTGCTATACTAGAGAGACCTTGAACTCCAACGCTCGAACGAACCTTGTTTCGGGTGCACCATAAAACCCTACCGAACAAACCATTATAGAGGATAAATCCATGGGCGTTGTTCTTACCGAACGTGCCGCCGAAGAGGTGAAGCGAATCGTAACGGATCAGAATCTCCAAGAGGGCACTGTCCTTCGCATTGGCGTAACCGGCGGCGGATGTAGCGGCTTCAGCTATGCACTTGGCTTTGATGACAAGATCGACGAAGCGGCTGATAGCTCCTTCGAATGCCACGGCGTGCAAGTTGTCGTTGATAAGAAGAGTGCATTGTACCTGGATGGTACAACGGTCGATTTCTTCGATGGCATCGAAAAACGTGGATTCGCATTCGACAATCCCAATGCTGTGAAGTCTTGCGGATGCGGAAGCTCTTTCCAAGCCTAACGCTTGGTTGACCGAATACTGATACACAAAGAGCATGAGACTTAATTGTCCATGCTCTTTTTTGATGCGCATGGACAGTCTACTAATCGTACTGGCATAATCGTTATATCCCTAAGCATAAGATTTGATAGTCGCTTAAAAACGTATCATGAGGAAAGCCTATAGCGGCAAGAAAAGATAGGCTTTTAGTACCTATTCTTAAGTTGGTTTGAGTGCCAACTTTTCATACTTCAACTTGGATTCACCACCATGACTCAAAAGATCTTGCGCTTCCTGCGCGCGGAGGATGGGCCGACGGCGGTTGAGTATGCCGTCATGCTTTCACTCATAGCTGGAGTTTGTATCGCATCCGTATTACAAATGTCGAATGCTGCGGGGCAGAGTTTCGATAATTCAGCGCAAGAACTCGCGAATGCGGTAGGGTCGTGACCCTCTAACAAGATCAAAGAATTAACATCGCATCACCATAGCTGTAGAAGCGGTAGCGTTCTGCTATGGCAGTGTCATAGGCACGCTGCATCAATTCCGTACTGCCGAAGGCTTCTACCAAGAGCAGGAGCGTAGTACGTGGGAAGTGAAAATTGGTAATTAGGGCATCCACGATCTGGTATTCATACGGTGGACGAATGAAAATATCCGTCTCACCTTGCCAAGCCGTCACTTTGCCCGGTTGGTCAGAATGACTAGCAGCAGTTTCCAATGTCCGTACGGACGTGGTTCCGACTGCCAGTAGTCGACCTCCCTCACTTCGACTGGTGTTGATTGCTTCGGCAACTTGCTCGTTAAGATGACACCACTCGGAGTGCATCTCATGATCTTCCACCTTGTCCGCAATCGGCCGGAAGGTCCCTAAGCCTACGTGGAGCGTCAAGGTCGAGAAGTCAATGCGCCGGCTTGCTGCTTCTCGGATTAAGTTCTCAGTAAAATGTAATCCTGCCGTAGGTGCGGCAACCGCCCCCGGGTTTTTCGCAAAGACGGTCTGGTAGTTTTCGACATCCTTGTCGACCATTTGTCCGTCACGAATATAGTGAGGCAATGGCATGCGACCAACGCGTGCCAAAACTTCTTCAAGCGATGCATCGCTCTCTGGATGGACGATCCATTGTCCGCCAGTCGACTTTTCGAGGAGCCAAAGTTTCTCAATATCTCGCCCTTCGCGATCAATGAGCATGATGGCTTCTTTCTCTTTGAGCTTGCCACGAGTTTTGCAGACGATACGCCAATCGCCATTTTGCTCAGCACTTAGAAACAATCCTTGCCAATTGCCGCCCGTTTCAATGCGTCGTCCAAAAAGTTGGGCTGGGACGACTTTGGTGTCATTCAGTACGATTCGGTCTCCTGCGGAGAGAAGTCCCGGCAGGTCGCGGAAGTGGTAGTGATCGATCGAATCGGTCGAGCGATTGATTACCATAAGCCGAGAGTCCGAGCGATTCTCAAGAGGCTCTTGGGCAATTAGTTCGCGAGGTAAATCGTAGTCAATCAAGGGACGTGTTTTCGCTCAGATTGGATTTGAGAGTTAAAATCGAGAACTAATCATATAACTAAAGCGGTTTACCTGCGATGCCCTTATGTCGCGTTTAACTAGACGACTATCTCAGCCGCGAAAAGCGTGCTAGGGTGTTAGGCTTACGAAGCCCGCGTAGGATGATTTCTAGCCGACTATGACAGTACACATTCCGGTCTTACTTAACGAGTGTCTTGAGGGGCTCGATCCCAAGCCAGGAAAATTGATTCTGGATGGCACGCTTGGCGGTGGTGGTCACACCCGTGCAATGGCTGAGCTTGTCGAGCCGGATGGTAAAATTATTGCTTTTGATCGTGATCCGATCGCCGTGGAAAAAACTGAGCAGACCCTTAAAGGATTGCCGGTGGCGGTCGCCTGTTCGAGTTATGTCGATGCGCCCGAGGTGCTGAATAACTCAGAATTGGGTCCAGAAGCTGGGGTCTTCTTGGACGGTATCTTGTTGGACTTAGGGTTGTCGAGCGATCAACTGGCTGCTCGTGGACGTGGGTTTAGCTTCAATGATGAAGGTGAGCTAGATCTCCGTTTCGATACAAACCAAGGCGAGCCTGCTTGGAGACTGCTAGCACGCGTTTCAGCCGAGCACCTTGCAGACATCATTTATCAGTATGGCGAAGAACGTCTTAGCCGAAGGATTGCTCGAAAGATCGTCAAGCGACGCCAAGAGCGTCCGATTACCGAAGCTGCCGATCTTGCTGAAGTTATCCGAAGGGCAGTCCCCAGGAATTACGATTCAAGAATCGATCCTGCTACAAGAACGTTCCAAGCGCTTCGGATTGCCGTCAATGATGAGCTTGGTCATTTGGAGAAAGCGCTTGAACGGCTTCCTTCTCTGCTAAAGCCAGGTGGCCGGCTGGCGATTATTAGTTTCCATTCGCTAGAAGATCGCTTAGTTAAAGTCGCTTTTCGTAATGATGAACGCTTAGGTATCCTGACGCCCAAGCCAATCGAGGCGAGTGAGCAAGAAGTGCTAGCAAATCCAAGAAGTCGGAGTGCAAAGTTACGCATTGCCGAGCGTGTTGCCGATGAAAATTAGTACCGTTCTTGACGTGATGGCGGCAACCTGCAAAAAGCGACTTCATGACCGACAGCAGCAATCTATCCACTCCAATCAACCCACCTTCTGCGCATAAGAAGCGTTCCGACGCTGCTAGCGTTGCATGGGCACTGACCGGGGTGACTCTCTTCGTACTTGCTGTTGGCGTTTTTATCATCCAGCAAGTGATTGATACCCCTCGATCATATGCAACAACTGAGACCGAGCTTATTGAGGAGCCAGATTCGGTATCTAAAGAGCCAGCGATCGTCGTCTTGCGACCCGAGACAGATGACTCCCAATCTCGTACAAAGACTCCAAGAGTGCCTTTGCTTCGTTAGCCGGCTGACTGACTTTCAGTCAAATACCGTGCCAATTCGACTCTTATCGAGTAACGTTTCAGCTCAGTTTGGAATGTTTAACGCTTAAAATAGGCTCTAACTTCTAGTCTTTTTCATAGCTTCAGCAAGCAAGAGTGTTTCTTGGTGCCTCACGGAGGTTTATAAAGAGTAAGGTAGATATCGGCCTCTCTTCTCAAGTTCCGGATCAGGAGCATTTATTGAAATGTCTAAACGACAAATGAATCGTCGTATTTTTCTAGCTAAATCAGCCTTGGGAATGTCGGCTGCGACTGTCCCTTACTTCTTCTCAACTAAGCAGTCGATTGCTCAGACGATCACATCGCCTAACGATCGATTGAATGTCGGCGTGATTGGAGCTGGCGGTATTTCTCGTGAAAACATGAACGCCGCCAAAGGCTGGCTTGATATCATTGCCATTGCCGACGTGGATCGTGGACATGCGGATGCTATGAATCATGATCATGCTGGCAACAAAGCGGACATCTACGAAGACTACTCGGACATGATCAATCGGGATGACATTGATGTTGTCCACGTCGCGACCCCAGACCACTGGCACACTAAGCCACTCATCGAAGCGATGCGTTGTGGTAAAGATATCTATTGTGAGAAACCTCTTACGCTTACTATTGATGAAGGGAAATTGATTCGCAAAGTGCAGAAAGAGACAGGCCAAGTTGTTCAGGTAGGAACCCAGCAACGAAGTTCACGCAATCTCTTTCTGCGTGCATTAGCAATCATTTCAGAGGGGCGCCTCGGCAAGATCAAGCAAATTCAAGCTGCCATCGGAGCGGGTGATTCTTCCCCCTCGGTACCAATAGCTGAGGTTCCGAAGAACCTGAATTGGGATCGTTGGTTGGGGCCCGCACCAAAGACGGATTTTCGATTACTGCCTAAGGAAGGCCGACATCCCTATACCAATTGTCATTATGATTTCCGTTGGTGGTATGATTACTCCGGAGGAAAGCTCACCGACTGGGGAGCTCATCATGTCGACATTGGCACATGGGCATTCAAAGTCAACGGTCAAACGGCAGCACCTGTTTCTGTAAGTGGAGAGGCCGAGCATCCGGTTGAATTTAAAGATGGGTATCCCGTTGAAGCTGATCGATTCAATACCTCGACCAAATACAAATTCGTTGTGAAGTATGAGGATGGAGCTGAAATGATTATCCGTAGCGATACGGACAACGGTATCCTTATCACGGGTGAGAAGGGACGGATTTTTGTCAATCGTAATCGCTTGGTTGGTAAACCGGTTGAGGAATTAGAATCCAATCCACTGAAAGAAGATTCAGTCGCTAAAATCTACCGTGATATGCCAATGCTTGCAGTTGAGGGTGACAATGAATATTGGAATTCTCGACAAACTCATTGGGCAAACTTTGTTCACTGTGTGCGAGAGCGTCAGATGCCAATCTCGGATGTCCATTCCCATATGGAAATGCTAAATGTTTGTCACCTAGCAGGAATCTGTGGGCGGCTGGGCCGTGAAATCCAGTGGGACAACTCAACGGAGCAAATCGTTGGAGACGACCAAGCTAATAGTTTTCTTGGTCGGTCTTATCGCAAGGGATACGAAATACAGTCCTAGCTGCGTATGCTAAGTAAGTTGCATTTCCTTTGCATTGCACATGGAGTTAATGACTGTGACCAAGCCGTTCCCAACGTTTGTCGTAAGCTTGCTTTTGCTTTCGATTTACTTTACCTACGCAGACAGCCTGCGAGAACCTTTGCCGGTTCCAATCATGGCGGTCGAAGAGCTAGAAACGCCGACGGAATCGGATTCAGCTTGGATCGACAAGAAGAAGGGTTTACCATCACTTGACGATGCTGCTCAGCAACAAATTCTTAATTCAATACCAACAGCAGCTTCGGCTGATGTGCAACGACGGCGTCGCGTTCTGATATTTTATCGTTGTGAAGGATTTGTCCATCATTCGATTCCGTTTGCTAATTTTGCCCTACAACAGATTGGCAAACAGACCGGAGCTTTTGAGACACACGTAGCAGATACCTACGAAGTCTTCACCGAAGAGAACCTTCGTCGTTATGATGCCATTATTCTCAATAACACGACTGGGCTCCGATTTCCTGATGCCGATCAGGAGTTTGCTTTCAAGCAATTTGTGATGCAAGGTAAGGGACTCGTTGGTATTCACGCCGCAGCGGATAATTTTGGAGAGCACCCAGAGTGCATCTCCATGGTTGGAGGTATCTTCGATTCCCACCCTTGGACTGCCGACGGAACTTGGGCATTCCGGCTTGATGAACCTGAGCATCGACTCAATCAGGCATTCGCTGGGAAAGGCTTCTGGCATCATGATGAAATCTATCGATACAAGAAAGATTCCTTTGTCGGTCCCTCGAAACTTCGCTTCTTGGTTAGCCTCGATATGACCAAAGAAGCGGTAACGAAGAAGATTAAAAAACCACAAGAAGTTGCGGTCTCTTGGGTGCAGCAAGTCGGCGAAGGCCGGGTTTTCTACACCAATTTTGGGCACCGAAATGAAACTTTTCACAAGCCGTTGATTCTGCAGCACATGCTTGATGGTATACAATATGCCCTTGGTGATCTCGAAGCAGAGGATGAACCGACTGGTAGTCAAGAGCCTAGAGATCCTGCGTTAGCTCCTGAAGCGTAAATGTTGGGCTGTTGCATGAAGCAGTTTTCTTGGTTAATCGTAGCGGTTTCTCTTAGCCTCGGCTTAGTGGTCGGTTCGTTAATCTACTGCGATACACCAAATGATAACCAAGCAAGTCAGACTTGGAAGCCAGAGTATTTACAGTCATCCAACTTGCCCAATGTTTACGAGCTCCATACCAAAGTAATCTCGGGTGGAGAGCCTAATTGTGAAGCTGGATTTCAAGAACTCAGTAAGCTAGAAGTCAAATCCGTTGTCAGTGTCGATGGGGTTCGCCCCCAAATCGAACTGGCCGAGAAATATGGAATTCAATACGTCCACTTGCCAATTGGCTATGGGCGTATTCCCGATCAAAGAGTGGCTGAACTTGCTAAGGTAGTCAGAGACTTGCCGGGCCCAATATATATCCACTGCCACCACGGTCTGCACCGCAGTCCAACCGCTGCCGCAGTTGCTTTGGTAGGGGCAGGATTATTGGACCCATCGTGTGCACCTAGAGTTCTCGAAGTCGTTGGAACAGATAAACGATATCAAGGCCTCTATGCTTCAGCACGAAATGCTGAAAGGCTGGATGCTTCCCTGTTGGATTCCATAGCGAGTACATTTCCGGAAGAGTCCCAGGTTGAACCGTTGGCAAGTAGGATGGCTCAACTGGAACGGACCTATGATCAGTTGGTTCTTGCTAAGCAATCGGGGTGGGACTTACCGCAAAGTGGTCCAGAAAGACAACCGGCACACGAGGCACTTATGCTGAGAGAACACTTCGCCGAACTGCTACGACTTGTAAACGAGACTCCGCAGTCTATGGAGTTCAAAGCGTTACTTGAGCAAAGTCTAGTAGCAGCCAATAGCCTGGAAGCGGAACTAAGATCCGCTAAGAACGGAGGTCCATTTTCCGTTAATTTGATTGAGAAGTCTTTGAATCTCATCGGGCATAAATGTGTTAAATGTCACGATCGGTTTAGGGACTGAGCTAAAGTCGGTTGTTTCAAGTTCCAGTAGGTCTCCCTGTGTCCCTTTAAATTTAAGGACCAGTCTATAGCTGCTTGTTGTTGCCTGCTTCTGCGTCAACTAATCCATCAGGACTACCTAGGGTTGTCTCTTTACACCCAACAGTGCTAGCAATGGAAGCAAGGTGAGTTTTTCTCCTCTCTAAGGCTTGGCTCGCTAGGATGGGATAAGAATAGTAGCTCAACCAACTACGATCCTGACTGACGAAGCTATCGACCGGACTTTTATGAAACAGTCATGTCAAATTCCAGTTAATGAAAGATGCCGCGCCGATTCTTTCTGTTTATTCATAGTCGCTCTATGCCATGTAGGCACCCTTAACTGTTATTGCAGCTCAGAATCCTATTCGCTAAATTCGTGCGACTTGCCAGATTGCTAGCGACACAGACTAGCTGGTTTCCCAACATTGACAAGAAGCCATGGTACCCCCTTGCCCTTAAAGCTGATAGCGAAATGGAAACAGAGTTCCTTATAGTTGGATCTGGCCTAACAGGAGCTGTGATTGCCCGGACACTCTCGGATGCCGGAAGACGCACTCTTGTGGTAGATCGACGCGAGCATATGGGGGGGAACGTCTATGATCACGCTCATGAGTCCGGTATCCGGATTCACACCTACGGCCCTCACTACTTCAGAACGAATTCCGACTCCCTCTGGGAGTTTGTCAATCGCTTCAGTAGCTTTCATAAGTATGAGGCATGCCTTAAGAGTAAAGTCGACGGACAATTCGAGAACTGGCCGATAGCAGGTAGCTATATCCGTCAGAATATTGGTGAAGAGTGGTCTCCAAGCTTCTCTGGAACACCTGCAAACTTTGAAGAAGCGTCTCTTTCGATGATGCCGGTTGAGGTGTACGAAAAATTTGTCAAAGGCTACACCGAAAAACAATGGGGCTGTGATTGCACCGAACTCTCCAGCAGACTCGCCAAGAGGTTTGACGTTCGAGAAGATGACGAACCACGACTGAAAACTCAAAAATACCAAGGAATCCCGAGTGACGGCTACGCGTCACTAATGCGTAACATGCTAAAAGGGATCCCTGTGCTTCTGAATTGCGACTACCTTTCACACCAGAAAAGCTTCACATACACAAAGAAGCTCATCTTCACTGGTCCTATTGATGAATACTTTGGGTTCGACTTAGGAAAACTGAAGTATCGAGGGCAGCAACGGACGCATCAATACCTTCCTGATGCAGACTGCCTTCAACCATGTGGACAGGTAAATAATCCTGATCCTGAAACGGGGCCTCATATTCGCACACTCGAGTGGAAGCATATGATGCCATCCGAGATCGCTAATCGTATCCGCGGGACCGTTCTAACCGAGGAAGTCACGGTTACCCCGACCAACCCTAGTGACTACGAATACCCGTTCCCCGACGAAGCGAATGACAAGCTATATCAAGAGTACCGTGATCGAGCTGATAAGCTATCAGATGTGCTCATCTGTGGACGACTCGGTGAGTATCGGTACTACGATATGGATCAAGCTATCGCCCGCGCTCAGATGCTCGCGGACAACCTGCTGGAAAAGGATGTAAATTAGTAGGCAGCGATACATTCCCTGCTCGGATCACTTTTGCTGAAGGACCAGCTAAATGGATTTACCAACTGTTAAAATTCTAGTTTGCTGCCACAAGCCGTATTCATGCTTGTCTAGCCAAGTATTCAGCCCAATACATATAGGTCGAGCTCAGGCTGATCCCAAGACCAAGCTTGCCATGGGAAGTTATCTTAGAGACGACCAGGGCGAGAATATCTCTCACAAGAATCCCAGCTATGCCGAGCTTACAGCTCAATACTGGGCGTGGAAGAATTTCGATGCTCTTGGCAATCCCGATTACATTGGATTCTTTCACTATCGCCGCTATCTGCAGATGACTCCTACGGGGTCGAAAGTCCGCCGTTTTTACGGGCTCAGTAAAAGACACTCGCATCGCTATGGATGGACAGATAGTCAAGTCCGACGTGCATGTACTACTGCCGATGCCTTCTGCTTTCCCAGCGATATTTACCGAGACAGCGTCTACTATATCGATGAAACCTATGGAATGATGACACCAGAAAAGCATGAGATGATTAAGGGCTTGCCTGAACGCCCTAATCTCTACGATCACTATGCATTGGTGCATCGCAAGGAAGACCTGGACCGCGTTCTATCAATAATCAAAGAACGCAACCCTGAGATGAGTGACTCTATCGAAGCTGTGTTTGGAAGCAATCGAGCGTACTTCCTAAACATGTTTGTAATGCGAAGCGATCTCTTTCTTGATTATGCAGAGTGGCTCTTCGAAACATTAGAGGCTCTGGAACTCATTACTCCCGATATTGATAATCTTCATCAGCTTGGATACCAAAGCCGACTCTTTGGCTACCTTGGAGAGCGGATGTTCAATCTCTATCTTCATCACCGAAAGCAAAGCGAACCAAATGGCTTACGTATCGCGGAACGAAACGTATTGTTTGCAAAAGATACAATCGATCGTCAAAGTGTGCATCGATTCTACTCACCGAACCATTTTCTATCTGACTTGCAAGAAACCTGGTTCCGACGCTCCAGCAACAATATCGACAATCAATCATCCAGAGCGGCTTAAGGAGCCTCCTGAAGACCTTAAGGTTAGATACCACTTACATGTATAAGTACCGAATCTACTCGCCGACTAAGATGATTGGCAGCCTGTTGATTACAGGTAGTTGCGATCCTACTTCGTTGCATAAAACCATACGTAGCTCATTGATTGCGTTGCAAGACGCTGAACAAATCGATGATACCTGCTGGATCGGAAGCTTTAATTCAAGGCAAGATTCTTCCCCTCAAACCCTTGATGGGCCCTATGAGATATCCAAGATTAGGCAACCAAACGAAATACCAAGCTTAACCAATGCAGCTCTTACTCTTGTTGTATCCGCCGGCGACCTAGTAACTCCAGGCTTCATCTCAAAAGCCCTCCGTGCATTCGAGAACTGCGACCGCCCTGAAGAAACCATATGGCATCCTGAATGGAGCTATTCCTTTGTACCCCACTTTGAGTCATCCATAGGAGATATGCGGCATCATCCTGAATCTGCCCAACTCGAAAGTACACTCACCCCTTGGGACAATCCGTGGGACGGACCTTTGTTAGTTCCAAACGGGCTCCTTCGTACGTGCGAGTTGAACGGGGAAACGAGCGAACCACCAAGTAGCTCAATTCTGCTAAATAGAATACAAGTGCAATCGTCGGCTAAGATAGAGATCAAGGCAGCAGCTGAGACCATTGCTTTTCTGCAACGCTCTAACATCACTACACCCACTCCAGAACCAATTCCAATTTCAATTCCAAGAAATCGTCTCTGGGATAAAATCACTTTGAGAGCAAAGAAGATCGCGGGTAGGCGATTACGCGAATTCTTGCAATCCAAATTAAGTGGCACGAGTGAAGCTGGCTCCAAGAATGAACCTAAACCCCAGCAGAAGCTAAACCTTGAGAGCTCACCAATACATGCGGATTGGAAGTTAATTCATGAGATCGAAGCTTCACTATTCCCTCCATACGAGCCGGTCCCCTATACCGAGACGAAGCCAAAGAACGCGGCCCTGACTACGGAACTAGATGCCTTATTAGACGTTGCATGTGGCCCACACGACGCCGTTTTCCTGGTGCCCTGGCTCATTAAGGCCGGCGCGGACTTAGAAGTGCTAAACTATGTTCGAGCGATGGCTGAGGCAAACCCTTCAAGTCGGCTGCTTGTGATAGCCGATCGAGACCATCCGTCCGAGTGGGCAGACCGGCTACCAGAGACAGCCGATTTCTTAAGATTCGGCACCCTATGTCGATCGCTAGGACGTGACCAAAAGGTCGAAGTTCTGACAAAGCTTCTCCTGCAGCTTAGCCCTCGAGTGATACACAACATTAACAGCGAGATTGGCTACCTCGCAATGATCCAACATGGCGGAAGCTTGTCAGCGGTCTCGCACTTATACAGCTTGGTGTTCTGCTCTGACCAAGAACCTGCTGGGAGATGGGTCAATTACACTTACCACCACCTTCCGTTCTGCTTTGAACACCTATCCGGAGTGTTCTCCGACAACCTACAAGTCCTAGAGGAAATTAAGGATCGATTTAATTTCGACCCGGCTAAGCTGTTCTGTCATTATCAACCAATTGACTATACCAAGTCAAAAACTACGCCTAGCTCAAGAAGTTGGTCGGAATCACGCCCTCTGCAAATACTCTGGGCAGGCAGACTCGACCGCCAGAAACGGCCAGACATCCTAGCAGATATCGCGAGAGAACTGCTTGGTGAACCAGTTCAATTTAATGTCTATGGCTACACTCATCTTGATCCGGCCGACCAACACATCCATGGCATTGCAAACATAAAGTTTCATGGTGCATACAACGGCTTTGAATCATTACCGATCCGTTCATCTGATTTATTTTTGTATACCTCCCAGTGGGATGGCCTTCCTAATGTAATACTCGAAGCGATGGCTCATGGACTTCCGGTAATCGCTTCTGATTCAGGAGGAATAAGTGAGCTCGTCCACACGGATGATTCAGGAGCCCTCGTCTCCCCATATGATGAGCCACAAAAGTACGTTCAAGCAATCAGAAGGATTTTAAGATCTCCTGAAATTCTCAACACGACAGTTGAAGGAGCTCATAAACTCCTAAAACGTCGACATAGTTGGAGCGAGTTCACCAAAAACGTCAGCGAGGTTCCAAATTACTTTAGCCCTAAGTCTGAGAAGAAGTTACAGCTCAGTAGACTGGCTAGTCTACGTGCTGCAGTGACCTCGCGCTTCGCATCGTAGCTTGTAATAGTGTCATAGGACGCTTTGGAACCGGCCACGAGTGGGGCGCGTTTGGCCGGTTTTTATATGGTGTTTGTGAACGTGGCGATCTGATTGCTAACTTGCCAACCCAAGCGATTCCCGGTTCATAATCAAAGCTGATTGTTTCTGGGATAGTTCTTTCAGATCGATACCTGCTCGATTTGCAACGTGCCAAAGTATCGACCCTTCGATGCTAAACAGAGAGTCAAAGCCGCCTTTGTTGAACTGTGTCTTCTTGTAGTAAATCAAAAAGTCGGCAAGAGAGGATGAGAATTTGACTGAATCATTTGCACAGATCGAACCCAAACAATCTAGAAGCAATTTTGGTCGTTTCAATTTGCACTGAGTAAAGCTTTCCCTGAGGTTGTGGCTAATAGCATCCCAGGGCCTTAAGAACTCAGCGAGCAGCTTGTGGTAATTATTGTCGTGAACGGTAAGAATGTGCGAAGTTTCATCAAACGGTAGTGTTGGATCGATCCAATCCGTCAGTTTGCAAACCGTTTCCTCGTCACATAAAATTAGGGCCAGAAGTAGCCCATTGCGATAGACTTCCAGCCAGCCTCCAGACCGTTTACCCATCGCCCGAGGGAAACCGTCTCGATTATCAAAATAGGTTCCATAGAAATAATCAATCGCAATAGCGGGGCCTACTTTGACGATTCGATCGATATCGCCATCAGGAATATCGTAGCCGAGATGACGAAACACTGCGACGTTAATGCTGATCTGCATGTCCCGTAAGCGCATGTAAATCTGATTCTTCTCAGGCGGATAGTTGCCAAGACCAATAAAGTCACCTTCTCTATAGTGTCTTAAGGACTGTGCAACGTCTTCTGCAGAGACATCAATGTGTAGTATTTCTTTCAAGCCCTGCATGTTGTTCACATATTGAATTTTGAACAGTATTTGAAGAGTTTCCGAATAGATGTTTCTTTGAAGGACTACGCTCACTTCTCATTGTTCCTATTCGCTGTACTGGCTCGCCCACGCAAGAGATATCTCTTACCTGTGAAATGAATTACCTCAGCACCTTCTAGCGATCGGTCAAGAATAACAGTCGCTGCAGGAAAATTGCATTTAGCTTGCCGCAGTCTTTGGAGATCCAGGTTTTGATGGTTCCATTGCCCTGTGAGTTTTGGTGTTGAGCGAGATACAATCGTTACCTTAGCCCCAGCTGATTGAAGGTATTCAGCCATCGCCAATCCCAAGAAACCACTTCCTCCGAACAGTACAATTTTCTTGTTTTCAAGTAGTTGCATCGTTTCACCTATAAGCTGGTGCGATATTAGTGATTAGATGAATTCCCTTTTGGTATCGCTGAACCAAAGGTCTGATATTCATTTTGCCTATAGTGAGATCTAAGCGACTTAGAATCTATCCTCTTTCTTTTAAAGACTTAGAGGTAGAGCATTGGTTCGACTTCCAGGCATAAAAAAACCCACCGCCATATGGCGATGGGTCAAAGCTCCCCCGGCAGGACTCGAACCTGCGACAAAGCGGTTAACAGCCGCTCGCTCTACCAACTGAGCTACAGGGGAATGGTGCTGCAAAACAGGCTAATCGTGGCTCGATTGCAGATTCAAAGTATGCCTTGCATCATCCAAAATGTCTAGGCCCCAGAAGGACCGACTTTTTGCTGAAAGGTTCATTAGGGATCGGTCGTAGCGGCTTTGAGAATTGAGTCAATTGCCGAGCGAATTTCCTCCGCTTCAGCCATGCGGCCTGTACCGACCTCTCGGCAGCTTTGCCAGCCGGTTCCGGGCTGAATCACGTGGGCCCCATCCTCGGAGACGGTCTTCAGGTTCCTCTGGACCGCTGGTTTTGCCCACATTTCGCGGTTCATCGCGGGAGCCAGTAGCAGGGGGCCTTCAAATGCCAATAGTAAGGTGGTCAGCAGATCGTCAGCGTGTCCGTGCGCCAACTTTGCTAGCACGTCAGCGGTAACCGGTGCTATGCATACAAGGTCTGCTTGGCGGGCAAGCTCGATGTGTGGGCCAAGCGGATGGTCCTGCATGTCAAATGAGTCGACCACAACACGACGACCGCTGAGGGCAGAGAACGTCGCACGCCCAACAAATTTTTCAGCTGTTGGAGTCATCACGACCGAAATGCCATGTCCATCCTGCGCTAAGCGACTTACCAATGAAGCCGTCTTATAGGCAGAGACCCCAGCGGAGACACCGATTAAGATTTCAGCCATTCATGTTCTCCGACCTGGATGAAAAGTTGGTTAGACGAATCGTGAAAAACAAAAAAGTGCAGAGCTTTACTTGTGCGAGCCCTGCACTTCAGTCGTGATTCAATAACAATTACTTATATGCAATTAAATGCTGTCGAGATCGAAATCTGGCAGCGGTTCGGAAGAAGCTGCTTCTTCTTCGTTGGTTTGAACATTGTTCGATGAATCGAGATAGATCTTATCTTGCAAGATCTCTTGCACGACGATTTCCATCTTCTCGTTAGTTTGGATATCAACGAGTGGACGTGCTCCACCGTTGAGCGCAACTAGGCGGCTTTGGATCAACTTGGTTAGCTTAAAACGACCGCCAACTTTGTCGACAATGCTCTCTTCTTTCAACGCATCGATCATTCGTCGAAGCCCTCTTTGATTAACGTGTTGTGGATCGCAACGACTGCCTCGTCGAGGCCATCATTGACGATGATGTATTGGTATCGGTCGCGTCGGTCGATTTCACGACGTGCAACTTCTAGACGTCTTGCCAGCGACTCAGGATCTTCAGTGCCGCGTGCTTCGAGCCGTTCTCTCAGGACCTGCTGAGCCTCGTCCGGGTCCTCGGCTGGCATCACAAATAGGCTTATCGCCTCAGGATAGCTCTCCAAGGCTCGCTCGGCACCGTCAACGTCAATCTCTAAAAGTACCCAGATTCCTTCCAAAAGGCTAGGCTTAACCTCCTGATGAAGGGTCCCATACCAGTGTCCTCGGCCAAAAACCTCGATGCATTCGAGAAAATCACCCTCTTCGCGACGGGATTGGAACTCTTCGGGGCTTAAAAAGTGGTAATCTCGGCCATTTGCCTCACCTGGGCGAGGTGCGCGGGTTGTCGCAGAGACGCTCAGTCTTATCCCGTTTCCTACCCGATCCAGGAGCTTTCGTACCAAGGTCGACTTTCCCACGCCCGATGGGCCGGAGAGGATAACCAATTTTCCTGGTTTCTTGCTCATGGGAAAGACACTTTGGCAAGGAAGATGACGCTTTTAACTGGCGATTATTCGACGTTCTGAACTTGCTCGCGAACACGTTCAAGTGCCGCCTTGATCTCTACCACGTGGGCAGAGATTTGTGTATCGCTTGCTTTGGATCCAATCGTATTGGTTTCACGGCCCATTTCTTGGGCGATGAATTCTAACTTCCGACCACTATTTTCACCTTCGGCCAGGGTGCTTTCAAACTGTTCGATATGACTTCGCAAGCGGACCGTCTCTTCCGAGATGTCGCTCCGGTCAACAAACAGTGCGACTTCTCGGACAATGTCGTTGGCTTCTAAACCAACGTCAAACTTTTCAAGTACTTGGCCAACTCTTTCGTGAAGCCGTGTTCGGTACTCTTCAGCTACTTGGGGAGCACGTGCTTCGATGCTCATTAGCTCCGAAGTAATCAACTTGCAGTTAGCACCAAGGTCTTTAGCGAGAGCTTCTCCTTCGCTCATGCGCATCGAAGTGAGTTTGGTGACGGCAGCTTCGATGGCTTCTTTTATCGTTGGCCAATCGGCTTCTGGATCGGCGTTCTGACTGCTTGGTGGTTTGACGACACCTGGTAAGGTTAACAACGCAGCCAACTCAATCGGCGTTTTATTCGAGGCATCGCTTTGCAGTTTGGCAAGTTGTTCTTGGTAGCTTGCCAATACCTCACCATCCAGAAGGTAATCCGACGCTGAATCAACACGCTCAATGCGTACTGACAGCTGTACCGTTCCCCGATTGAGCTTTTCGCGCAAGAGCGAATCGACTCGCGATTCAAGGCTTTGGTAGCCGTCGGAAGAACGAAAACTGATTTTTAAGTGGCGGTTGTTGATCGATCGGATCTCTGCCATGACGGCAATCGTGTCCGATTCGCTTTGGCCTTCACCAAAGCCAGTCATGCTAATAAGCACGGTTGCCTCCGCAGGAGGTTGCGTTCGTTTACTCTTCGTCAGAGTCGGCTACAGGGGCTTCGGCATCCTCGGAAGGTGCTGCCGTTTCAGCGTCAGCTTCACCCGCTGCAGCTCCGATGCCTTCTTCATCTTGCGTGATGACCGTCGAATCACCACCGGCGTCGAGGGCATCACCTCGGTTGCTTGCCCAGCCGATTGCGGCAAGGCACATGATGATCCAAATGATGACCGTGACGATGGTAATGCGTGTAAAGGTGTCACCCGCCTTGGCACCGAACGCACTTGAACCACCAGGACCACCAAGGGCACCAGCCAAACCACCACCTCGACCTCGTTGTACGAGCACCAAAAGGATGATGAACAGGGCCATCGCAGACAGAGCAATTTGAATTAGGAATGACATCTTAAATTTGATATAGGTCTGTTTGACAACAGGCTCGATTAGCCCCTGCCAATTGGAATGAAATCACAATCAAGCAAACGGTTTCGCGAGTGTAATGACTCAGCCAGCTTTTGCGATTGCGAGGAAGTCTTCTGCTTTAAGGCTTGCACCACCTACCAAAGCACCGTCTACGTTTTCCTTAGATAGGATGTCTGCTGCGTTGCCTGGTTTTACACTTCCGCCATAAAGGATCCGGATTTGTGCTGCGATATCCGCATTGTAGCGTTCTGTGAGCAAACGGCGAAGATCAGCATGAACCTCTTCTGCTTGCTCGGGAGTTGCCACTTTGCCAGTTCCAATAGCCCAAACTGGCTCGTAAGCGATCACGATACTGGTGATTTGAGCTTCAGTAATGCCAGCTAGTGAGCCTTCGAATTGGGTTTTGATAACGTCTGTTGTCTTACCCGCCTCACGTTCTTCCAGCAGTTCGCCAACACAAACGATTGGTGCCAATCCAGCTTCAAGAGCTTTCACGGTCTTCTTGTTGACAATCTCATCGGTCTCACCGTAGATCGTGCGTCGTTCACTGTGGCCGAGGATAACGTATTCAGCACCAACATCATTAAGCATTGACGAGGAGACTTCACCCGTGAAAGCACCGTTGTCACAGTCGCACATGTTTTGGGCGCCAAGCGCAACGGGCGAACCGCTGATGGCGTCGGCAATCGCTGAGAGGTATACCGAAGGTGGGCAGACCAATAGGTCGACTTCCCCAACTTCGCCAGCTCCAGCGGCGACGGCCTGAGCGAGGGCGGTACCCTCCGCACGGTTGGTGTTCATCTTCCAGTTGCCGGCGATCAATGTCTTACGCATGGCGATCAATTAATGGGTTTATAGGTGAGGTGAATATAACGTTGGACATACATTAGTAAGTCTTGCCAAGTGCTTCAGCAACCTTGCCAATCTGAACCATCGTTTCAGCGTATTGGTTTGGAAGCAAAGCTTGAGGACCGTCGGACAGGGCGTCCTCTGGCTTGTTGTGCACTTCGATGTGAACCCCATCTGCACCGGCGGCAACACCTGCTAGTGCACAACTCGGTATCAATTCTGGTCGGCCCGTTGCATGGCTTGGGTCGACAATGATTGGCAAGTGTGAAAGCTCTTTAAGTTGTGGAACCGAGCAAACATCGTACATGTTACGAGTGGCGTTATCAAAACCTTTGACACCACGCTCGCAAAGGACCACGTTTGAGTTGCCTTGAGATAGGACGTACTCAGCGCTCATAAGCAAGTCTTTAACCGTCGCGGCCATGCCTCGTTTCATGAGGACCGGCTTGTTTGTCTTACCAACTTCGGTAAGCAGTACAAAGTTTTGCATGTTGCGAGCACCGAGTTGAATCATGTCCGCATATTCGGCAACTAGTTCAACGTGACGTGGATCGATAGCTTCGGTAACAACAGGCAAGCCGTGTTTGTCACCAATTTCGCGAAGCACTTTCAAGCCTTCTTCGCCCATGCCTTGGAACGAGTAAGGGCTGGTGCGGGGCTTGTAAGCTCCGCCGCGGAGTATGTTAGCTCCCGCAGATTTAATTGAACCGGCAATTTCATCAAGTCGCTCAGCTGATTCAATCGCACATGGGCCAGCGATCATGGCAAGGTGGCCGCCGCCGATCTTGGCAACCGCGTCACCCGATCCGACTTCGATAATCGAAGGCTCAGGGTGAGCTGTTAAGCTGGCAAGCTTGAAAGCGGGCTGGACAGCAACAACTTCTGCCACGCCTGGGATCGCAGCAAGTGGTGTGGCGCGAATCTTTTCTTCATCTCCAATAACACCAACAACCGTCCGGTAGGTGCCGCGGCTAACGTGGGCGTTGTAACCGAAGGACTCGACACGCTCCACGACGTGGTCGATTTGCTCTTCGGTAGCGGATTCTCTCAGAATGATGATCATGGATGGAGCGAACGGATGCTGCTGATGTTGATTCGGAATGTTCTGAGATTGGGTGATCTCACGGTATAGCAAGGGCTTAGGGCCGACTTAGGAGCCAAAGCCAAGCCAGATAGTCTAGCCGAGCACCTCGCCCCGCGCATAGGATCCGAGGACCCTGAGTTGGGTACATTTTTTCTCTAGCGCTGCGATTGCCTTGCGTGAATGCAATTCGGTGGCGTGGCCCAAAAACTCTATAAAAAACAGGTATCTGCCATGACTTCCTGGAATTGGGAATGATTCAATCCAGGTCATGTTCAGCTTCTGACGCTTGAAAACTGCCATCACATCCGCCAAAGAGCCCGGTTCATGGGCAATTTCTAGCATTAGAGCTGTTTTGTCGTCGCCCGTCTTAGTAGCTGATTCCTTGCCGATCACGGCAAATCGGGTGACGTTGTCCTTTTGGTCCTCGATATTGGCTGCCAGCACTTTAAGGCCGTAGCGAGCTCCTGCCTGGGCAGATGCAATACCTGCAAATTCAGGGTTTTCAGCTGCCATGCGAGCCGAATCACTCGTGCTAGCCCAAGCATGCTGTTCTGCGCCTGGCAGATGTTCTGCCAACCAGTGGGTACATTGTGCAAGAGCTTGCGGCTTACTGTAGACATGCTTCACGTCAGAGCGTTTTCCTTTGCCTAGCAGGCAATGGTGGATTCGCATCGGAACTTCACCGCAGATTAGCACATTCGATTTGGAAAAGGCTTCCAAGGTGTCACTCACTCTGCCATGGGTAGAGTTTTCAAGTGGAACGACACCGAAATCGCTCCCTCCACTATCGACTTCATCGAAAACGGCACCAATGGTGGCCACCGGGACCAAATCACTCGCTTCACCAAATTGAGCAATAGAGGTTAAGTGGCTATAGCTGTCCTCTGGCCCTAGGTAGGCAATTCGCCTTAGATGGATCGCCTGCTGAGAGCTCGCAACGACTTCCCGCAGAATAGAGTCCAATGCATCAGCTGTCACAGGCAAGTTTTTAGGTAGTTTGAAATCCGCGCTGGGAGCCATTTCACCAGGTTTTAGCTCACTTAGCTGCTGCACAAGTCCAGCACGCTCAATCACGGAATCGACGATTGACTGGTCGAGCTTCTTAATTTGGCTGGTCAACGAACGAACGTTTGCCGATTTCTGGGCTGGTTTGTCCGATTGGGGCTTTTTCTTGGCCATGGCATGGATTTCCTAAACGCTTATCGGCAAACAGGTTCTAGGTTGAATGCTGCCAAAATGGCGGCGTATGGCGGGGTGCTGTACAGACGTTGCAAACTGGCTGACGAATTGGCAGTTCTCTCCAGATTCGCCAATCAATTACCTGTAGACGCAAGTCTCTTTGCTGCATCACTTTATGTCAAGTCCTGACAATCGCTTATCGGTCGGCACGGCCTTTGCTAATAAGTCTGTCGTCCAAGAAAACAGACGCTCGAGGTTCGCCCACCAAAACAAATGGCAGCCAGAGCTAAACGAATATTCAATTTCCCGTTAGGAGAAGAACATGGCAGCCGGAGAAAAAATCATCGGCATTGACCTCGGAACTACCAACTCGGTAGTTGCCGTGATGGAAGGTGGCGAGGCTAAGGTTATCCCAAACCCAGAAGGAAATCGACTCACGTCGTCCGTCGTGGCGTTCACCGACAAAGGTGAAACACTCGTCGGTGAGCCTGCGCGTCGCCAGGCCGTTACAAACCCAACCAAGACCGTCTACTCAGTTAAGCGATTCATGGGCCGTCGCCATAATGAAGTTGCTAGCGAAGAGAAGATGGTTCCTTACGAAATCACCGGTGGTGCCGATGATTACGTGAAGGTCAAAGTTGGCGATCAAGAAATGACGCCACCCGAAGTCTCGGCCAAGGTCCTTCGCAAACTGAAGGAATCGGCTGAGTCCTACCTGGGGCACAAAGTCAACAAAGCAGTGATTACCGTTCCTGCTTACTTCAATGACGCGCAACGCCAAGCGACCAAAGACGCTGGCCAAGTCGCCGGTCTTGAAGTAGCTCGTATCATCAACGAACCAACTGCTGCTTCGCTCGCTTACGGTCTGGATAAGAAGGGTCAAGAAACGATTTGTGTCTTCGACCTTGGTGGTGGTACGTTCGACGTTTCGATCCTTGAGGTCGCCGACGGAGTCTTCCGAGTTATCTCGACCAACGGTGACACCCACCTTGGTGGTGACGACTTCGACGAAGCCTTGATCGATCACGTTGCTGATGAATTCAAGAAAGAGCAAGGCGTTGACCTTCGCCAAGATCCAATGGCTTTGCAGCGTCTTCAAGAAGCTTGCGAAAAGGCTAAGAAGGAACTTAGCTCGGCTCAGTCGACCGACTTGAACTTGCCATTCATCACGGCTGATGCTTCCGGTCCGAAGCACTTGCAGATGAACATCACTCGTGCTGACTTTGAAAAGCTAGCCGACGATTTGATCAAGCGTGTCCGCATTCCAGTTGAAAAAGCGATTGCTGACGCCAAGCTCAATCCATCGGACATTGACGAAGTGGTCCTCGTCGGCGGTTCGACCCGTATCCCTAAGGTACAAGAGCTTGTCAAAGACATCTTTGGCAAAGACCCGCACAAGGGTGTGAACCCTGACGAAGTCGTCGCCATTGGTGCTGCAATTCAGGGGGGCGTGCTTGCTGGCGATGTCCAAGACATCTTGCTGCTTGACGTTACACCACTTTCGCTAGGTATCGAAACCCTTGGCGGCGTCATGACCAAGCTCGTCGAACGTAACACAACGATTCCTGCTGAGCGGAAGCAAGTCTTCAGCACCGCTGACGACAACCAGTCGGCCGTAACGGTCCGCGTCTTCCAAGGCGAGCGAGAAATGTGTGCCGACAACCGACTACTTGGTCAGTTCAACCTGGAAGGCATCCCACCCGCACCGCGTGGCGTTCCACAGATCGAAGTTAAATTTGACCTCGACGCCAACGGCATCCTGAACGTGGCAGCCAAGGACCTTGGCACCGGCACCGAGCAGACGGTGAAGATCGAACAATCCTCTGGTCTTTCCGAAGATGAGATCGAACGAATGAAGCAGGATGGCGAAGCAAACGCCGAAGCGGACAAGAAGAAGCGAGAGCTTATCGAAGCCCGCAACAATGGCGAGTCGCTTGCTTACCAAGTCGAGAAAACGCTCAAAGAGCAAGAGGAAACCATCAGCGACGCAGATCGCGAGCCAATCGAAGCAGCCATTAATAAGGTCCGCGAAACGATCACTGGCGAAGACGTTGCCGAGATCAAATCGGCGACCGAGGCGTTGCAACAAGCAACGCACGCGATGAGCGAAGCGATGTACAAGTCCGCCGCCGACGCCGCTGGCCCAGCAGCCGAAGCCGATGCCCCATCACCAGCCGGTGAAGCCCCCGCCGAAGACGACGCCATTGATGCCGAGTTTGAAGTGAAGGAAGGGTAGAGCGACAAATAGGCGAGCCCAAGTTCGCTAATAGAGAGTCAGATGACTATTGCGAATAGCCAGGGCAGGAGCCCTGGCTATTTTTTTATCCAAAGAAGAATTTCAACCCAAATGAGGTCCTATGCCATTTCGCTTTGACAAACTGACACACAAATCTCAAGAGGCTTTGCAGCACTCTCAGGAGCTTGCTGCCGAGGCGGGGAATCCGCAGCTTGAGCCTTTGCACTTGCTCGCTGCGCTTTTGGCTGAGAGCGACGGCGTCGTACGCCCCGTGCTTGAAAAAATGGGGGCCGACGTCGGTCAGCTCACGCAAATTGTCGAAGCGGAACTTAAGCATTTGCCAAAACTCTCCGGCGGTGCGCCGCCGCAAGCTTCGCGCGATATGCAATCGGTACTCAATCGTTCGCAGGACGAAGCCGAAGCGATGCGCGATGATTTCGTCTCGACAGAGCACTTGCTGCTTGCGCTCGTGAAGACCGACTCGAAAGCGAAGGATGCCCTTAAACTCAACGGCATCGAAGAAACTGAGCTATTGAAGGCGCTCCAACAGGTGCGCGGATCGACGCGTGTGACGGATCAAACGCCGGAAGGAAAGTTTCAGGCTTTGGAAAAGTACGGCATCGACTTGGTCGAACGGGCCAAAGCGGGGAAGCTTGATCCGGTGATAGGCCGTGATTCCGAGATCCGCCGCGTCGTGCAAGTTCTTTCACGCCGTCGCAAGAACAACCCGGTCCTGATCGGTGAGCCAGGAGTTGGTAAGACCGCCATCGCCGAGGGACTTGCGCTGCGCATCGTGCAGGGCGACGTCCCGCTTAGCTTGAAGAATCAAAGAGTCGTCGCACTCGATATGGGCGCGTTGATCGCGGGCACCAAATTCCGTGGTGAGTTTGAAGAACGACTAAAGGCAGTTCTGAAGGAGATTGAAGACGCTGCCGGTTCGATCATCTTGTTCATCGACGAGTTGCATACCGTTATCGGTGCAGGTGCGGCCGAGGGGGGAGCTGATGCTGCGAACCTTCTCAAGCCAGCACTTGCTCGTGGCGATTTGCGTTGCGTCGGCGCTACGACGCTTGATGAGTATCGAAAGCACATCGAAAAAGATGCGGCCCTGGAACGACGTTTCCAACCAGTTCTCGTTGACGAGCCATCAGTCGAGGACACGATTGCAATCCTACGTGGATTGAAACCGCGTTACGAAGCACATCATGAAGGGGTGAAGGTGAAGGATTCCGCTTTGGTTGCCGCAGCTGAGCTTTCGAGTCGTTACATTGCTGATCGTCAGTTGCCTGATAAAGCGATTGACCTTGTTGACGAAGCTATGAGTCGCCTTGCGATGGAACTACAAAGCGTGCCGACCGAGATTGATCAGGCACAACGCAGGCTTGTGCAGTTAGAGCTTGCCGCGAGGCAGCTGGCGGATGAAACCGAAGACCACGCCCAACAACGGCTTGAAGATATCAACGCCGAGATGGAGACCCTGCGCCGTGAGCTTTCTTCGTTACGAGAACAATGGGAAGCTGAAAAGCTTGGCGTTGGTTCCACAGCCGACTTGCGTAATCGCCTTGAGCAATTGAAGCACGCGGCCGATCAGCAGACTGTTAAGATCAATAGCAGCCAAGCCGCCGGTGCGCCGATTGATGAAGCGGAGTATCAGAAGCTTTATGAATTGGAAACGGAGCGGTCGAAGCTTGAGTCACAAGTAGCGGAAGCGGATAGCAAGGCAGAGTCAGACCATAAGCCGACCGATCAGAAGCGAAAGCTATTGCGCCAAGAAGTTGGCCCCGACGAAATCGCTGAGGTCGTTAGCGCGTGGACCGGCGTGCCGGTAACTCGCATGCTCGAAACCGAGCGAGCCAAGCTGCTCGTCCTAGAAGAGCGTTTGCACCTGCGTGTTGTTGGCCAAGAGGAAGCGGTCGAAGCGGTCGCGAATGCTGTTCGCCGAAGCCGAAGTGGTTTGCAGGATCCGAATCGTCCGATAGGTAGCTTCTTGTTCTGTGGACCGACTGGCGTTGGTAAGACGGAACTTTGTAAAGCACTTGCGGAAACGTTATTCGATGACGAGCATGCCATGGTTCGGCTCGACATGAGCGAGTTCATGGAGAAGCACACGGTGAGTCGCCTCATCGGGGCACCTCCCGGATACGTCGGTTATGAAGAGGGGGGCAAGCTGACCGAAGCGGTTCGGCGTCGTCCTTACTCGGTAGTGCTACTTGATGAAATCGAGAAGGCGCACCGGGATGTGTTTAACTTGTTGTTGCAAGTGCTCGACGATGGTCGTTTAACCGACAACCACGGACATACAGTCGACTTTACCAACACGCTGATCATCATGACTTCGAACGTTGGTAGCCAACTGATTCAGCAGATTGCCGCTGAAGGTGGTTCGACTGAAGAGATGCGACAAGGAGTGCAAGAGGCATTGTCAGCTAGGTTCTTACCTGAGTTCTTAAATCGGATTGATGAAACGATTGTCTTCGAGCCATTAGGCAAGGAGCAAGTTCGCAAGATCGCTGATATCCAGGTGGACGCATTGGGCAAGCTGCTCGAACGCAACGGCCTTCGCTTGGAGGTGACCACTGCCGCTTGTGAACAGATTGCCGAGCTCGGTTATGATCCGACTTATGGTGCAAGGCCGCTGAAACGTGTCATGCAGCAAGAGTTGCAGAACCCGCTAGCGACCGAGTTACTTAAGGGTAGCCATCCTGAGGGATCGGTCGTGACGATTGACTTTGTCAAAGAGGATTTCGTCACAGGAGGAGAATCTGAGAAAGAATCGGACAGCAAAAAGGGGCGGTTTACCTTCTCGGTAAACGCCCCTTAGAGTTGCTGTTTGTCTTAATCAGTTCAGCTCGCCATTTGTTGAAATCAGCGGCTAAAGAGAAGCTTAGTTAGCTTCCAAACCCCAGCGAGCGATAAGCTCTTCAGCACCAGGAGTCATCAAGCGAAGCTTGCGTGCCAATTCAACCTTCTCCGATGGGCTTGCTTTGTCGAGCTTAGCCTTCATTGCGGTGATGGTTTCTTTGCGTTTACGGCGACGACGGATTTCGCGCTGACGTTCGATGCCTGCCATAATAGGTTGCCAGTGGTTAGTTGTGCGGTTGATTAAACGTGTTCGGTATTGCCCGCCAAGCGTAGTGCTGTTTGACGGAATCTCAAATTTTATCGAGCCGCACGTCGGCTTGCAACCGCCCAAACCGAGAGTGCCTGAACCTAGGCCCTTGGCGGCCGGTCCCTACAATCGGCAGAATGGCTCCACGTCCGGTAGTAAGGAGGATCCGGAAAGGGGAGGGCAAAGCCCGAGAGAAAGTGCCAGTAGGGCGTCGCCATCCAAGGGATTGGATGTTACACTTTCGGATCATTCGCAAGCCCGTTGGGGCTTTCTGTCTTTGAAGTTTCTTGAAACGGTCGGGTGGCAGAGTGGTCGAATGCACCGGTCTTGAAAACCGGCGTACTGCAAGGTACCGTGGGTTCGAATCCCACCCCGACCGCTTTTGGCTGGTAACGACTTACGTCGATTCGCCTTATTCTGTTTGAAGAGCTCGAATTTCAAGGCAGACATGTGTTCAGCAATATTCTTTAGCTGTTTTTGGAATTAGGACTATTGGTAAGTTTGCTCATCACCGTTGGACAAGGTTGTCAATCTATCGTTAAGCTTAACAAACCCGTGTTCTAGAAAGGTAAGAAAAGCAATATAATATCGACTTGCGCAACGTAGGTTAGCGCTCTGCTGTATTAGCCTAATATGATTTCGAGATCACTCAAAATTAAAAATAGGATTGTGGTAGCATGGATTGCTTAATAGGTGCGATAAGGATTTTTCTAATCGTATTTGGATTGATTGGGATTTGTGAGCCACTTCTGGCTGATATATACGAATGGGAGTTTATCGATCCCAACAACGAATCTTTGGGTGTAAGAGAATCTACCACCACGGTACCCGATGGTGCGGGTTTAAATCCAAGTTCAAAGATGTCTGTTAGTGGAGGAGATTTAGCAAAATCTTATTTAAGCGGTTACGATCTTCAGAATTCTTATTTTGTTAATAGTGATCTCTCAGATGCATTCCTAGCAAATTCGAATTTGAAGGGGACGAGGTTTATCAGAACCAATCTTTCGGATGCTAACTTTACTGACGCAAGTGTTGAAGGAGGAAGATTCGAATTTACCGGACTGACTTTCAATCAGCTCTATTCTACCGCTAGTTATAAGATGAACAGTCTTACTGGTATTTGGTTTGAGGGCGGTAATTATTCGGGTTGGGACTTTGCGAACAAAAATCTATCAAACGTTACTTTTGTTTCGTCGCATCTTACTGATGCTGATTTTACATCCGCCATAATAAATGATCTTCAAATCTTTCATACCACATTTACAGCTTCACAGTTCTATTCGACTCTAAGTTATCAACAGAGGGATTTGACTGGAATCAATTTTGGAGGAGGTAGCTACGCGGGTTGGGATTTCTCAAATCAAGATTTATCAGATTCGCACTTTTATTCCCCTGATCTTAATGGTACTGACTTTACTGATTCTGATGTGAGGGGAGTTACTTTTTATTCTGTAACCAATTCAGGGTTTACTGCATCACAACTTTATTCAACGCATAGTTATCAATCAGGTGACCTCACAGGGATTTGGTTGGAATCGAATGATTTAGCTGGCTGGGATTTTTCAGGAAAAAACATCTCAAATGCATCGATATTTTATTCGACTCTCAGCAATGCTGATTTTAGTCATGCCAATGCCGTTGGAGCATACTTTGGGAACTCATACTTGGAAAATGCTAATTTCCAAGGCGCAGATTTGGAGAACGCTTATTTTAATGATGCAAATCTGATTAATGTAGATTTCAGTGGCGCAAATATTCGAGGAGCAATTTTTCATGACACCACTAGCAAAGGTTTTACTTCAGACAAGCTTTATTCAACAGACAGCTATAAAAGTGGAGACCTTAGGGGAATAGGTTTAGGTTCGAACGACTTATCCGGGTGGGATTTATCGAATCTTAATCTTTCAGAGTCGCAATTTGGTCGTTCAAATTTAGCTTTGACAGATTTTACAAATTCTATTGTCCAAGGAAGCAATTTTGCATCAGCTACTGAAAGGGGGTTTACTGTCAATCAGTTTTATTCAACTCGCAGCTACCAAAATGGTGAGCTTAGAGGCATGGATCTTCGAAGGAATGATCTAAAGGGATGGAGTTTCGAGGGCCGCGATTTATCATACACTAGGTTTAATCTATCTTCACTTGATGGAGCCAATTTCAGCAACGCTAATCTAGCATATGCAGACTTATATAATGCAGACTTATATAATGCAGATTTTACACATGCAGACTTGTCTAGGGCACGTTTGCAATCCGTAACAGACAATGGATTCACCACGGCCCAGTTTTACTCAACCAGCTCTTATCAAAACAGTAATCTCTCTGGTATTGATCTAAGCGATAATGATTTAGGGGATTGGAGCTTTCAAGGGAAAGATCTCACCGACGCAAGTTTTTGGGGCTCAAGCTTGGAAAGAGCTGACTTTCGTAATGCCACCATGGTGGGTACCAGCATGGGCGATGCAATCTTGACTGACGCAATGCTAACAGGTGCAAAGATTGATGGAGCGACTTTTCGTATTACTAGCGATTCAGGTCTAACCCCTATGCAACTCTACTCAACAGCAAGTTACCAATCAGGTAGCTTGTATGGAATTAGTTTCCGGTATAGTGAGATGATCAACTGGAATTTTTCATACCTGAATCTGACCGACGCTGATTTTTATAGAGTTACAATGTCTGATTTCAATTTCACAGGTTCAGAAGTATTGGGAGCAGATTTTACAGGAACTACAGAACGTGGCTTTACCGAATCCCACCTATACTCGACCAATAGTTACCAAGTAGGGAGATTAACAGAGATAAAGCTTGCCAGTAACGATCTTTCCAGCTGGGATCTTTCAGGACTTGATCTTACTAATGCAAGTTTTGCTCGCTCAAAATTAAGAGATACCAAACTAAATGATTCAAATCTTCAGCAAGTAGATTTTTATAGGACAGATATAGCTTACGCAGATTTTTCAAGATCAGATCTTAGGTCGATTCCCGAATTTAATGCACCAGCAACAGCCATGAGGCGTAATTCCATCGATCCCAATGGTGATCTCTTCGGACTTAATCTAGAAGAATATGAAGTGATGCGTCTTTGGGATTATAATCACGATACGGATGTGCCTATCACTGTTTACGATAGTCTCTCAGTCGCAACCTCCGCTACGCTGAAACTAGTATTTGAGGATGCAGAATGGGGGTCAACGATAAGCTTTGATGAAGGGATAGGCGTTAGCTTGGGAGGAACCCTGAGACTCGAGTTTGAAGATTTAGCATCGTTAGCAATGCTAATTGGTTCTTCTTATCAAGTATTCGATTGGGCAGGCGTTGCTCCAGTTGGTTCGTTTGACCAAATCGAATTCCAGTTTGGAACCCTATGGGACACAAGTATGCTCTACACATCAGGAGAAGTTACTTTTCTTGGAGCGTTGATTCCAGGGGATTATAACATTGATGGTGTTGTTAATGCTGCCGACTATACAGTATGGCGTAATTCGCTAGGTTCAACGACTGAATTGGCTGCTGACGCAAACCAGAACGAAGTGATAGACGATGAGGATTACACAATTTGGCTGGCCAACTTCGGGACACAGGCATCTTCAAGTTCCTTTATTTATCAAACTCTTCCCGAGCCAAACGCATCTTTTCTATTGCTTCTATCGACAAGCTTCTTGTTTTTCGGAAGACGCTACTTTTCTTATTGCTAAATCAATAATGAGTATTAAAATCTCACACATTTCTGACACACGTTGGGCCATGCAAACCCAACTCAAAGCCAGTGTGGATACCATGTCGTTTGATGCCAAAATCGACGTATTCAGCTAATCCCAATGCAAGTGTCCACCAAACGCCATACTAATGCCATGAAAGTTACACGGTCTTGAAAACCGGCGTACTGCAAGGTACCGTGGGGTTCGAATCTCACCCCGACCGCTTTCTGTAACTTATGCGATTGAGTTGGAATTTACAGCATATCGGGTTATTCTGGTCCTTATTCAAGGCGGATTGTTTACTTGCTAATCAATCAAACCAGAACAAGTACCGATGTCTTCTAGATTTCCAAAAAACCAGTTCGCGATCTGTTTGTTATCAATTCTAATAACTACTCAATCTGCATACGGTTTCATATCGAACGGTCGGTGGAGTAGCACAGCAACTGATAATCCAACCGCATTGATTGGTAGTCCAATCACTCTGACATGGAGTATTGTTCCAGATGGCACGAGCATCCCAAGCATTTCTATGCTAAGCGATTTCATCGGCGACTTTGATAATATCTATGGTGAGAATGGACTGGGGTCTTTGGAGCAACGCTCGTGGTTCTCTTTAATTCAACAATCTTTTGACCGCTGGGAAGAAGTCTCGGGTGTCAATTTTGTTTATGAGCCTAACGATGATGGGCTGCCTGTGGGAAGCTTTGCGGGCTCACTGGGAGTCCGGGGAGACATTCGAATCGGTGGGGCGACAATCGACGGTAATGGTGGGACGCTCGCACAGATTGGATTTATTCCTTTCTCTGACATTACTTTTGATACTTCCGACACGACTCGTTGGAACAATATGTCACAAAACTCCTTCAATTTTCGACATACTTTAATGCATGAGTTGGGACATGCGATTGGGCTTGACCATTCCGAATCATTTAACGCATCCATCCTCATGGAGCCCTTTGCCTCATTCGGTTTTGAAGGCCCACAGGTCGATGACATTCGTGGTGCTCATCGTCTTTATGGCGACTCGCTTGAAAGACTATCGCCCAACGGAAACAACAGAGCTGTGGATGCCACCCCACTTGGAGTGATCACTGGTGGCACAAATATTTTGGTTGGTGGCGATACCCCCTCGAATAATTTGCCACTTACTCTCAATGACACCGACTTTGTAAGTTTGTCCAATATAATCGACGTGGACTATTTCTCTTTTGAGGTAAGTGACCCGATTAGTCTAAGTGTCACTCTTGAGCCTGAGGGACCTGTTTATAGTACTAGGGCAAATTCAAGCCAGTCCTACACTACGATTGATTCATCCAGTTCTGCAAACTTGGTTCTTGAGCTCTACCAAGTGGATGGTGAGACCGAGACTTTGATCGAAACCGCCACGGCAACTGGAATCGGAGAGAGTGAATCTTTAAGTGAAATTACCTTGGCTGATGCAGGTACTTATGCAGTCAAGGTTTCAAGCCTTACGAA
Source organism: Botrimarina sp. (assembly GCA_965263145.1). Classification (GTDB taxonomy): domain Bacteria; phylum Planctomycetota; class Planctomycetia; order Pirellulales; family Lacipirellulaceae; genus CAYGQU01. The sequence continues at coordinate 1,548,783 of OZ253585.1, read as the reverse complement.
TGCAATCCAACTCTATAGTCTTGAATTAACAGCGGATTCGATTCTTGCCGGAGACTATAACGACGATGGACAAGTTGATGCGGCTGACTACACCGTGTGGAGAGATAGTCTTCAGTCGAATGATTCCCTAGCTAACGAGACAGCGTCGCTTGGTGTAGCTGACTTGCAGGACTATCAAGTCTGGGTTAGCCAGTATGGACTCGCTCAATCCACGGCTTCGGCGTTTACGATTCCAGAGCCGCATACGTTAGTTCTTTTGGGTGGTTTTGTGACTTTGGCATTATTGGTTCGTCATGACTGATAAATGTTAATGCGCAAATGATTGAAGGTGATGCGCATCAAACTTCACGTTTTAGCTTTTTGTATGCGCAGTAGTTGACCCTCTATGGACACATAACTAACATCGGCTATGGCGGAATGAAGTTTAGGCGGACAGATTTCTCAGACAGGCACCTTTCGTGCAGGCAAGCATGGAAGCTCTACTTTAACACCGGAGATAAGCTCTAATGTCCCTGAACAAAACTGAATCTTCCAAAGCCGTCAGCACGGCCCAAAAGAGAATTGCTTACACTGTCGCTGCGAGTGCCGCCGCTGGCGCGATGGCAAGTTCCGCTGACGCGGAAGTCATTTACTCTGGCGTCCAAGACCTTAGCGTTGCTCAGTTCACCGCGACCGATCTTGACATCGATGGTGATGGTACCGGCGACGTTCTTCTTAAGAATTATGTGTTTGGTGGTAACTACCAAGGTCTTACGGTCAATTACTTCCCAGGAAAAGCCGCTGGTTTTACAACGGGCCTCAATTACACATCGGCACTAGCTGAAGGAACTCTGATTGACGCTGCTGCGACCGCGTCGGGCAACTTCGCTCAGTCGATGGCCTATGCGAACAATCCTGACTCTCAATTCGACAACGCGACTAATGCTTACATTGGTCTTGAATTTCCAATTTCTGGTCCAAACCACTTTGGTTGGATACGTGTTTCGATTGACAATGCCGCTGGTACTTTTGTCATTCATGATTGGGGTTATGAATCGACTCCTGGTGTTGGCATCGAAGCGGGCGCTACTCCTGAGCCTGGCACCCTAGGTATGTTGGCTGCAGGCGCAGCTGGCTTGGCTTGCATGCGTCGTCGTAAGAACGCTGCTTAGGACTTCCTCAGCCATGCGCACCTGCAAGTGAAGTTAGTGGGTGTGCATGTCTTGCTATTCAGTTACGAAATTGACTTCTTAGAACTTTTAGCACATACAGCAATTCATTCATTCGGGCATCTAATGGATCACAGAGAGATGAAAAAGGACACCACGAAGAGAAACGCTAATACCAAAATTTCGACTTACAAAATCGCCGCTGGTGCAGCGGTCGCTGCAATCGCTGGTCAGCAGGCTGAGGCTGGCGTGGTTTACTCAGGCGTGCAAGATCTTGCAGTTGTGCAAGGATTTTCACAAAGCTTAAATTTAGATGGCGATGTCTATGAAGACATAATTCTCAAGAACTACTCCTTCTTTGGTGGACCTTATCAAGGGGCCACGGTTAATACTTATCCAGGTAAGATTGTTGGTTTTAATCCCGGTGGCAATAATAACTATGCAAGTGCTTTAGCTGCGGGTGATGTGATTGATTCCACGACTCTTGGACCAAGCTTTGTGGGATCGTTAGCATATGGCATTTTTAATCCAAATGCTCAGTTCAACTCAGTAACAGATGCCTTCATAGGATTTGGATTTCCTATCGCAGGATCGACAGGGCTACACTATGGATGGGTAAGAGTTTCCATCAATAACGCAGCCGGTGAATTCACGATTCATGATTGGGCGTATGATGACATTTCGGAGGCAACGATCCTTGCAGGAGACACAGGCCCCGAAGGTACACCAGGTGACTTCAACGATGACGGCGTAGTCGATGCAGCTGACTATACTGTCTTCCGTGACAACCTAGGTACTAACTTTGATCTCGCTGGCAATGGTGATGAAGAAGGCCCTAGTGCTGGCGTTGTTGACCAAGCGGATTACGATCTTTGGGCTGCCTCTTATGGTAATGGAGTTGTTCCTTCTGCAACGGCTTCAGCTGTGCCAGAGCCTGGTACTCTTGGGCTATTAGCAGCAGGTGCTCTTGGCATCTTATCCTTACGCAATAAACGAGGCTCCAAGTAAGGATGTCTATTCAAAGACGCCAGCCCGAAGGATTACCGAAACGCGTCTTACTGATTGGCTGGGATGCTGCTGATTGGCAAATGATCGAGCCTCTTATCGATAAGGGGCTCATGCCAACCACTGCAAAGCTGATGCAAGACGGTGCCTGGGGAAACCTTGCAACTTTGCAGCCGATTCTTTCACCCATTCTGTGGAATTCGATTGCGACTGGGAAGCGTGCGCGAGAGCACGGAGTCTACGGCTTCACCGAGCCTGATCCTGACGGTCAAGGAATACGAACGTCTTCTAGTACCAGTCGAAAGTGTAAGGCCATTTGGAACGTACTCACCCAAATGGGATTGCGATCCAATGTGGTTGGTTGGTATGCCTCCCACCCCGCTGAGCCGATTGATGGGGTGATGGTTTCTAATCAGTTTGAAGTCTTTCAGCCAATTGAAGGTGGTGACATTACTCCGCCACCTAAGTCATCGGTTCATCCAGCCGAAATGTCGGATGCTCTTGCTGAAATGCGAGTTCGTCCGAAAGAAATAGATGCGAGTGCGATATTACCATTCATTCCCAATGCCGAGCGATTGCTTGAGCAAGAAGGTCACCGGGTTGGTAAATTACAGCAAATGCTTGCTCAGACTGCCACAATGCACACAGTGGCTACCAAGCTCATGACGAGTACGGACTGGGACTTCACGGCGGTCTACTACGAAGGGATCGATCGCTTCGGCCACGAGTTTATGGAATTCCATCCCCCTAAGATGGAGCAAGTCACTCAAGAAGATTTTGAAGCTTATCAAGAGTGCATGGTTGGTATTTATCGATTCCATGACATGATGCTAGAAACCTTGCTTACCTTGGCCGGGGAAGATACCGCAGTAATCTTGATCTCAGACCACGGCTACTACAACAACCATCTCAGGCCAGATCCTCGCGAAGGAAAGTCTGGGCCTGTTGAATGGCATCGACCCTTTGGAGTTTTTGCAGCGAAAGGCCCTGGGATCGAAAAGGACGCACGTGTCTATGGTGCCTCGCTTTTAGATATCTGTCCAACGATTTTGCATCTTTTAGGACTTCCTGCGGGTTATGACATGCCTGGTAGAGTGCTTTCCGAAGTACTGGCATCGGAGCTTGAGCCGCAACGGATAGAAACCTGGGAAGAGATCGAAGATGATTGCGGTATGCACCCTGATGATCTTCGGCTTGATCCGGTAGAAGCTCAGGAAGCACTACAGCAATTAGTAGCTCTTGGATATATCGAGGCTCCTGCGGAAGATTCAGAAAAGACCGTGCGGGAAACCATTGCGCACAACCAAACTTCTTTGGCCCAGTCATTGATGGATGCTCAGGCTTTTGGAGCAGCGTTAGAAGTGCTCAAGGAGATCGAACTACCAGAACCTGATGCGTTCTCGCTGAAGATCATGCAGGTTTCCTGTTTGCTAGCGATGGGAGAACGACATGAAGCTCGGCAATTACTCGACTATTTGGCGAACTCCGAATGTGATAGCCATCGTATTGATATGATGCTCGGAACGCTCGAATTTGCTGAAGGCAACATTGAATTAGCAGAAGGCTACTTCCAAAAAGTAGTTGCTGCATCGCCTCGTCTGCCTGGTTTGTACAACAAGCTTGGGCAGGTCTACCTTGCGATGAGGAAGTATAATCTAGCCAGAGATGCTTATCAAAAAGCTTTAGCGATTGATGATGAAAGTCCTATGGCATTGCAAGGTATCGCTCAAGTAGATTTGGAAGCAGGCAACCATCAGAAGGCTTTGGAGAATGCCCTGTCGGCTGCTGAGCTGATCCATCATTTCCCACGCGCACATTTTACAATCGGTAAGGCATTACACGCTTTGGGTGATCATTCTGGAGCGATTGAGGCGCTCGAACTTTGTACGAAACAGGCTCCCAGAATGACCGAGGCTCATCGAACGCTTGCAGCCTCTTACCGTGCTATTGGAGAGATCGATAAGGCATCTCATGCTGAGATGCGTGCAAAGCAATTGCTTGCGTAATAATTACAATACGTTGCCTAATCGCAACAATAAATAACAGAGGAATGGATTGGAGTATGAACATGACTTCATATAAGAGTTCTAAGAGCAATCCTGGTTTTACCCTTGTTGAGCTTTTGGTTGTTATAGCAATCATTGGCATCCTCGTTGCTATGCTCCTTCCAGCCGTTCAGTCTGCTCGGGAAGCAGCAAGAAGGTCTTCTTGTTTGAATCATTTAAAGCAGATGGGCCTAGCAGCTATTAACTATGAGTCTACTTTCGGATCGCTTCCACCTGGCTATTTAGGTCCAAAAGATCAAACGATTTCAGGTAATGCCCAAGCGAATCCTGGTCAGGGAACCCCAAATCAAATGATTGGCGTATTTACTCAAATACTCCCCTATATGGAAGAGATGGGAATCTATGATCAAATGAAGCAAGAGGGTTACTCTGTAGGAGTAGATGAGTTTGATCTTATTTTTATAAATATATTATTCATGGATGAGGTAGCTCGTAATCGCATTGAAGGATTACTTTGTCCTTCAGCGCCAGATGAAAGGCCAAATTCGACTCTCGCAAGGATATCTTATCGGCACAACAACAATCCAACATCTGGGGTGGAAAGCGTAGCGAATTTTGATAGTACATTTGTGCTAAGGAATACAAATTTTCCAGTTCAAGGTGTGGGTGGAGATCCACCATCACCCTTCGTAAATGCTGGTTTAACGCATTATCAGGGTGTTTCTGGCGTTTATGGTTACATACACCCCGATACACAAATCGAATACCCCGATGGTCAGGTATATAGTGGCGGTAAAGATCTCATTGGTGTCTTTGGCAGACGAAGTAAGACACGCCTTGGTAAAATTATCGACGGTACAAGTAAAACCATGATGTTTGGTGAAGCCCCTGGGTCTATCGGAGCCTCTTTTCTTGATGAAGTTGTTGAAGGAGGGGATGGCCAGATCAAAGGAGGTTTCGCAACTGGATTCATGTGGATGGGGGCAAACATTCTTCCCACCTACAATGGACTTGACCTGGGGCAAGAATCTCAAAGTACAACTGTTGGAGACAATGCTCAGTTCGATACAAAGTGGTCTTACTTCGGCTCGATGCATCCGGGAGTTGTGCAATTCGTTTTTGTTGATGGATCAACACGCACCATTACCAAAAACGTTGATAAAGAGCTCTTCAAAGCAGCGTCATCGATTGCCGGTGAAGAAATATATAACTCAGATGATCTCTAAGACCTTAGACCCGATTGCGATACAGTGAGCTATCAACCGCTTCTTCCATTGCTGCGAGATCAAGATCTATCCCAAGGAAATCAGCCACGGTTGAGACGGCGGCGGTGGGATCTGCTATCGTGTCTCGATAGTTTAGATAAATAGCCGTTGACTCACTATTGTCAGCAAGGTCTGCTTTGATAGCTGCCACCTGCTTAGCAAAGACTTGTTTTAGAACTTCTGGCTTGGCTGCGGGAGCCTTGGTTCCAAGCCGATCAATCATCTTTTGCTGAGACATTAGAACTTCTTCAATATCCCGCTCAATAAATAGAATCTTAGCCGGTAAGTCTTTGGGGATATATTTCAGTAAGTGAGCAATAATCTTTATCGCTTTCCCCTTTGCTTCGTAGAGCCAAGAGGCATCTTTTGATAACGCTTTGATCAATTCATGTTCAAAGTAACCGTGAGGATTATCCCGGTCGGCAGTTCGCTCGCCATCAGAGTAGACCTCAACACCACCCGCTTCAAGCATCCTCATGAGCATGGAGGTGCCTGATCGAGGTAGGCCTGAAACAATGATTAATTCTCTAGAGGCCATCTTGTGTCGTTATTTGGCAGATTGTTATGGTCATTTTTGTAGATGCTATTATCTCAGTATGACTAATGAAAATTCTTCTCGTAAGATGTTAGTACCATATCTTTTAATGAACGACTCTATTTTTTTTATCGTAAGAGCTAATTGAATGAGACGCTGAGTAGAATTCATGAGATAAGTGGCATGGCATAGAATCTTGACACATTTCTGACACACGGTGGGCCATGCAAACCCATTCGAAGTGCCATGCAAATGCCATGAAAGTTTCACGGTCTTGAAAACCGGCGTACTGCAAGGTACCGTGGGTTCGAATCCCACCCCGACCGCTTTTATTTGCTCATGATTAGCCTACATGAACAACTACGGCTGATCTAAGCACGGGTTTTTCCATACGTTAAACTTGATATCAATCGTGGGAAGTGGGTCACGGGGATAGAGATAGTCGTTTACGTAGAGAATACTTAGTTTATATTTGATTGCTTTGCGTAGACGAGATCTAGAAAGGCTGAAGGCTAAGTAATTGTTGTTAGTTTGTGGTTGATTGAATTTTTGAAAAAATCAGTTGGGCTCAAGAATCTCCAGCAATCCTTCTTTGCGTATATCGCTTGAAGAACTACCTACTTGGATAAGGTACTTACCAGCTTTGACTTCGTAATCGCCTATTGCGGTATTCCATCGTCGGAAGGATGAAGCTGGTAATTCAAACTCGACCTTTGCAGTCTCACCAGGCTTTAATTCTATGCGTTTAAAACCTTTTAAGACGTGAATGGGATCAGAGGAGCTGAGACCTTGTGGTTGTATGTAGAGTTGAACTACTTCTTCACCAGTTCGGTTGCCAGAGTTTGTTACAGCGATAGAGACGTTGCACTGCTTTGTCTGACTCATTGTTTCTGAGGATAGCTGTAAGCTGTTGTATTCAAACGTCGTGTAGCTAAGCCCATGCCCAAATGGATAGAGTGGTTTTCCTTTGAAGTACTTATAGGTTCGACCTTTCATACTATAGTTAGAAAAATCAGGGAGATCATCGATTGATTGATAGAATGTAACGGGCAATCGTCCAGCCGGGTTTGCCTTTCCAAATAATATTTCTGCAACAGCTTTACCTCCGTTTTGACCAGGATACCACGCCTGTAGAATGGAGGAAACTTCTTTGGCTTCCTCCCTGAAAGCAACCGCTGATCCAGATAGGTTTACCATTACTATGGGACGATCAAGATCACTTAATGCTGCTAGAAGTTTTCGTTGAGGTTTGGGAAGTCTTATCGATATTCGGTCACCGCCATCGAAACCTACGAATGAAGATCGCATTTCTTCGCCTTCAAGAGTTGCGTCATATCCTCCCACAAACACCACAAGATCGGAACGTTTTGCCAGCAATAATGCTTCCTGAGCCTGTTTGTTATCAATCGTAAATGTTTCTCCCTCTTTTATTGCAAGCGGACAACCATGACTATAATTTATTGTAATTTGCTTACCAACATGTTCACGTATTCCCTCTAGGATAGTTATTGGATGCGATGGTTTGCCTGAGTAATTGCCTATCAACGCATTTACAGAGTTTGCATTAGGGCCTATGACAGCGATCGATTTTATTTGAGAACTATTTAGAGGTAAGGTTCCGTCATTCTTGAGCAAAACCATCGAGTTGCGTGATGCTTCGAGAGCGACCTGACTGTTCTTGTGGGAATCGTTTTCAGAGATTGGAATGGAGAGGTACTCGCATTCCTGGGGGCTGTCAAATAGACCAAGTTGAAAACGTGCCATCAAAACTCTTTTTAAAGCAAGGTCTAGGTCTTCTTCGCTTACAAGGCCTTTTCGAACTGCGCTAACTAAAGCTCCATAGGTACCACCGCAGTTAAGATCGTTGCCCGCTTTGATCGCAAGAGCACTTGCTTCCGCAGGGGTTTCAGCATAGTTGTGATTTTTCCATATGTCATGCACGGCGCCACAGTCGGAAACGACATGTCCCTGAAATCCCCAACGGTCTCGAAGTATATCGGTGAGGAGAAAATCGCTAGCAGGTCCCGGTACTCCTTCAAAAGCGTTGTAAACAGACATTACACTACCAACGCCGCCCTGCTTCACGGCTGCTTCAAAGTGAGGTAGATAGGTTTCATACAAGTCTCGCTCAGAAACAGTTGCATTGAATGTGTGTCGTAGCTTTTCAGGTCCGCTATGAACCGCAAAATGTTTTGCACACGCCATTGCTTTGTAGTATTTTGGATGGTCCCCTTGAAGTCCTTTGATAAATGCAACTGCAAGCTCTCCTGTCAAGTAAGGGTCTTCACCATATGTCTCCTGTCCACGGCCCCAGCGAGGGTCTCGGAATATGTTGATGTTAGGCGTCCAAAATGTAAGGCCGTAGTATCGCCTAGTGCTGGGGGATGATTTTCTAGCATCATTATTTTTGGCTCTTGCTTCAGTGGCAATTGTGTTCGCAACTCGATGGATTAATTCTGTATCCCATGTCGCAGCTAAACCAATAGCTTGTGGAAATACGGTGGCATGACCAGCTCTTCCAACACCATGTAAGCATTCATTCCAATATCCGTATCCTGGTAGCCCAAGACGTTCAATTGCAGGGGCTGAATCCATCAATTGACTGACCTTTTCCTTCAGTGACATACGTCTTATCAGGTCTTTTGAACGAGTTTCAAAAGGAAGCGATGTATCGAGGTAGAGTCTAGGTCCAGAGACCTCTGGTATATGCTCTGCCCATTCATCCGATCCGAGTACATCAGAAGCATGAAGGCTGGCGACGGTATTTCCTTCAGTTCCTTTGATGATAATTGCATTGAATTTTGCACTATTTTTAGATGCGCGAAATTCGATCTCTAGCGGACCACCCAATGCGTCTTCATGGTGGTGGATTACTTTCTTTAAAACATGCTCTCTGAATGATCCAGCGCTTGAGTAGATGTCAAGGTTCTCTGCGATCATCGTAGAGCCACTGAGGATGCTAAACACACGTGCGTTGGGTACGTTAAAATAAGTCTCTGCAATATAAACAGTGATTTCATAATCGCCCTCTGGCAATCCTGGTATGATCGCGGAGAATTCTTTTCCGTACACTTCCTTGTGGTAGTATTCCGATGATGTCGCTCCCTTGACCTTAGCGCCATCGTATGTGGCTCGTGACACATCCCCACGTATCTCTATTCTCTTCTCGCAGTTGCAATCAATCTGGGCATCGGGCTTATTATCACGGGATTGTGCTGGTGATGAGATGGTCAACAATAACGCACCGTAGAAGGCTGTGATAATAAGTGTCAAGTTGTATTTATTAGTATAACTCATAGTTGTGTTGTATATTTATGTAAATCGTTGAAAGGAGGTCTGGGTGCGTATCAACAGGAGTTTATTGTATAGGTTGACAATGACGGGCTTGATGTGTTTGAAGCTGAGGCTCTTATTGAGAGAAAATACCTCAAGGATTATTAATCAATAGACAGTATAAGTTGAGGATCGCATGATTCGGTATCATCATCTTCTTCTAGTTCAATCGATTTGTCTTCATTCTCTTGTTGAGCGGTAATCGTAAGGAGTAACATTTGATTCAGAGAAAAACTTTCAGCCGTTGCTGGGGATGCTTCATGATTCTCTGTATCAGCACTTAGTTCTTCGAATGCCCGATCAATCGTGGCGACTGGGATTGGCTCAAGTTTTGATTCTTCAGTCTGAACACTTAAGGATAGTAGGTTTGAAGAGGGAGTTGAAGGAGGAGAAACAACTGCTGTGATTGCTTGAGAAGATGAAGTCTCGGTTTGTCCATAGTTCGCCAGCCATAGATCATAATCTTCTTGGTCAATTAGGCCGTTACCACTTCCATCTGCTTCAGCGAATGCATTTACGACATCATCAAGGGAATCTCTCCAAATTGTATAATCGGCGGCGTTGACTACCTTATCTCTATTATAGTCGCCTATGAGATTCGGAGTGTTATCTACAATGAATTGTTGTGTGATAAGCGAACTTCCTTGATTGCCTCTACCGTCGATGGGCGTAATTCTGGCTAGATAGCTATCGGCAGGAATGTTGATGGTATCCCAGTTGTATCCACCGCTCCAAGTGTGTTCATTTGTTTGTAAGTCAAATGAACTCGTAGAGCTAGAGCTTTGATCTTCGTATTGCTCTGTAAGGAAGATCCAGTTGCTGTGACCTTCCCCCTTCAACCGAGTCCAGATTGCATTTGCTATATTAGCATTCATCTGCCTCTCAAAATCTGACACACAGCGGGCCTTGCAAACCCATTTCAAGTACCGCTTAAGTGCCCTGTTAATTTGCCTAAGAATCGACGTATTCAGCAAACTCCAAGATGAATGTCCTCCAAACGCCATACTAATGCCATGAAAGTCTCACGGTCTTGAAAACCGGCGTTGTGCAAGGGTACCGAGGGTTCGACCCCAGCTCCAACCGCTCTTTTCCTTCTGACCTAATAAACGTCAATTCAGACTTCTGAGAGCGATTCTACCACTGCTTCAGCTGCTCTGAGTCCAGATGCCATTGCGCCGTTTATTGAGGCGGTATCGCAGTAATCGCCACAAAGAAAAATGGTATCTGATACTTTTGCAGGTTTGATGAGAGGTTCTTGATTATTCGGTTGCATGGTCGGTAAAGCATAATCTATTTCATAGGTCTTTAGGTGCTTCCAATCATTCACTTGAGGGCCGAACCACTCATGCATCTGCTTGAGTACATCATCCATCATTTGTTGTTTGTTTGAGTAATCTTCTAGAACTGTTAATGATATGAGCGATTGACTTGGTGGTGCATACTTCGGTGAGATTTCACTGGGAATACTCAGGTTGTTGACTGGTCCTTTACCTTCTCCATTTAGTACTACAATCTTTTCTTTTAGAGGAGCTTTTGGACTCGTGAAATAGATGTTAGTTACTCGTTGTGATTCTACGACACCTGAGTTGTTCAAGAGCTTGTAAGCAATTGGTTCTGGAGTGGCGAGAACTACAGCGCTACTTTCAATGCGTTCGCCTGAGACGAGTCGAATTGTCGTCTTATCGATTGAATCGACAGCAGCGTCAGTTTTGATAGAGCCATCAGGAAGTTTACTTGCAAGTTGGTTGGGAATTACCTGCATGCCTGAAGCAGGAATGGCTGCTTTCCCTTTGGAGAACATACGAAAGACAAATTCACACATGCGACTGGAAGTTTGTAAAGATGGATCTAAAAAAACTCCTCCCAGAAATGGCTTGAAGAATCGATCAATAATCGTGCTTGAGAAACCTTGATTGGTTAGCATCTCTATTGTTGGGTAATCTACACGACGGTAGATTGCTTCGATGCTTCCCCGTGAAGTGTAATTTCGAAACCTTGCCACGCGAAGTTTATCAAAGAGCGTTGCTATTGGCGATAAAGCGGTTGCCAAGATCGCGCTTGGCTGACGCCATGGATCAGAAAACCTATGGAATTTTCCGTCATGTCTTACTAGGGCACCTGGCTCGAATGCAACTAAATCTAGTTTTTCGTAATCAAGAAGTTTTTCAGCTTCTGGGTAGGCAGTTAGAAAGACTTGAAATCCACGATCCAAAAGATATCCATCAACTTCATCCGTTCGGACTCTGCCGCCAATAGAGTCACTTGCTTCTAGAATCTGAAACGGAATGTTCTTATCTGAGAGATAGCAGGCGCAAGAGAGGCCTGCTAGGCCTGCACCTACGATAACAACGTCATCCAATTCTGACATTTTATTTGCTTGCACTTTTATAAACAGATTATCATCTACCCCTGTTTCTGCAGGGTTGCATTTTACGCTACTTTTCTTGCTTAGCCAGCCTTAGAACACAATCAGGAGATCGGATTCAACTAGGTGCAGACTATCTGACTGATACCAAGTTTTTGGCTGGGCCAGTGGGCTTTTAGCATTAACCAAGCAGATGGGATAACCCTGATTGCTCTCAATCGATAGCTTTCAAGTAAGTCTCGGCAGCGGCACACTCTTTGTGGTAGACTCATTCTCAAAAATAGACCTTCTGATATTGGCCAAGTCCTTGGTGATATCAAGATTCAGCAATTGCCAATAAGAGTGCGCGAGTCGGGAATGATTGTTACTGGTCAGCTTATTTGTCCTAAGGAAGACCATCGGGTTGAAGTTTGTGAAGGTTGGATTGAAATCTCGGAAGAGAGAATCGTCGGCGTCAATTCTGATGGACTTCATCCGAATCCTGACTTGGGTGGCAAGGACTACGTAATCCTTCCTGGTTTCGTCGATTGCCATTTACATCTGCCACAGTTTGACGTTGTCGGACTACATGGTTTGCCGTTGCTTGAGTGGCTTGAAGCCACCGTCTTTCCAGCGGAGGCAAAGTGGTCTGACACTGAGCATGCACGCCATGCGACTTCCAGGGCAATAAAGCAATTGTTCTCTTTCGGAACCACCTCCATTTTTGCCTTTGGAACAGTGCATTCAAAAGCGGTAGATGCTGCGCTTCAGGAGTGCTTGGCACACCGAATGCGATCACGGATTGGTTTGGTGTTCATGGATCAAGAATGCCCCGCATATCTTTCGCGACCAGCTGATGAGCAAATCGAGGATGCAGAACAGCTCATCAATAAATGGCCTGACTCGACCCATTCGCCAAGCCCAGTCGTAGCCGCGGCACTCGCCCCTCGCTTTGCTATCTCTTGCTCACTCAATCTGATGACGGAAGCCGGACGGATCGCTAAATCGAGTAATGCGTTTGTGCAAACTCACCTGGCGGAAACGGAAGCTGAATTACAAGTCGTTGCTTCACTCTATCCTGGGATAGAAGATTATTCGGGTGTCTATGAAGAAGCTGGTTTGATGCTGCCAAGAACGCTTCTGGGACATGGAATATGGCTCTCTGAACGAGAGCAGCAATGTATCAAGGACAGCGAGGCCATTATTGCGCACTGTCCTGTGGCCAATAGCTTTCTGCGAAGTGGAGCTATGAACCGAGATGCTTACGTAAATGCCGATCTTAATGTTGCGCTTGGCACTGATATCGGTGGTGGGTATCACAAATCGATGGTTCGAGTTGCACAGGAAATGATTTCGACGGCCGCGATATTAAAGAACAAGCCGGCCTCTAGCGAAGAGGCTTGGTGGCAAATCACGCGTGGGAACGCTGATCTCGTTGATTGGCCCGATGTTGGCCGAATCGAAAATAGCGCAGAAGCTAGCTTGGTTATTACCAAGCCAAACATCAATTGGCGTGAGTATCCCGATCCACTTGGAGCGTTACTGTTTGGATGGGATGACCGCTGGATCGAGACAACACTCTCGTTGGGAGAAACCGTCTACAGACGCTAGAAGATTGTTAAACGATGAATTTAGAATTAGGCTGCATGAAGTATTTCAAGTTCCTTCGTCACTCGCTCTGATTGGTGGGTGAAGATGTTGGAGGCTCGACCATCATTATCACTTGTTCTGCTATCTTTTCGTGAGGGTTTGTTTCTTCTTGTCTGCTGACTTGTTGAGGAATAGTACGATTCATCCCCCATAAGCCGGCAAATACTAGGCTCAGTATCGCCCATGAGGTTGGGGTCGTGCCCGCACTCGGCCACCAGAATACCGACAACAAACGCCAGCCGATTAATTGCAAGAAGAATGCAACGAAAACGACGAGCGTGATGCGAGGCTCGTTTACGTTGGCCCATCGGGACGCCCAAGAAATGATTGGCCGCAACAAGAGAGTCAGCAACCATACGCCAAGTGCCCCTTGCCAGCCAAGTGCTAGGCCAACGATAAGACCGGCGCTGATGGAATGCCCAGCGGCGAAGCCTGTTGAATCATCTTGCCTTCTAGAAGAATCGCTCACATTGCGTCCAGCACTTGGTATCGCCAACATGCTAAACCAACCCATGGCAGCGCCAGCTAGTGCACCAAGGACGCTTGTTACAATTGCTGAAGATATTGTCAATTCGGATGAAAATGAAGTGGTTGTCCCAACACACCACCAGTGTACGGGAAGAAGTTTGGGCCAGATCGCTGGAAGCATGCCCAGGACCAAGGCTGCTGATAAGCGAAGCCAATTAGGAATCTTTTGCTTGTCGATGTCGATCAGCGTCCAGGTGAGGAGCGCACTCAAACTAAAGCAATGAAATAGATACAGCCTAACAAGATTCCATTTTGTGTAGAGAAGTATCCACACAACCCCGTTGTAAAGATTGGGACGTCTTACAGGAATGTTCGCTCCGCCGGAGATTAGTTCGATAAAATAGAGAGCAAGAAACAGTACTGCCGCTACGGTCTCAACCGCAGGGTAGCGACGAGATATCGGCTCTTGGCAGTCACGGCACTTACCGTTAAGCAATAGCCAACCCAAGATTGGCACATTATCGCGACCGCTGATTAGTGCACCACAACTGGGACAATGTGATCGCTGAAAGGCGACTGATCTTCCTCTTGGGGCACGATAAGCAACGACGTTTAGGAAGCTGCCGACTGACGCACCGAACGAAAAGAAGATTACGGCCACAATTGCTTCGGTGGTTCGTAACCTCACCTGCTCTGCGAAGGACATGTCTTCTATGACTTGTCCCGTTTTGGGCGGTGACCACTTCTGAATCAACATGTCGACTGCCGGCAGCAGGATCATGTAGCTAATGAATAGAATCACGCTTGCCCAAATGGCGATACGTGACCAATTCCAACGTCGCTGCGGACTATTGCTTGGGGCGTCGTTAGGTTGCATTGACAAGTTGATTCCTAAGATTGTCGCCGATCTTGAGGCTAGAATAGAGATAAGATCGACACATTATCTAGCCACAGACAATCATAACTCAGAAATCAATTGCTACACACGGGCGTTTCTCTTAGGTCGGTGTATCCCGCGAACGATATCGCGTGGATTCTAGGATGATATAAGTCTATGATGCCGTGCTTTTCAGCTTAAAGCTGGGTCGGGTTTGGAGCATCGCCATAGACTGCTTTAGGGTCAAAGACTTTCTCAGATTCTTTGAATTCCAAAGGTTGACCAGCGTTCTCACCAACAGGTACGGATCGATAGAAACAGGAGCGATAACCAACATGGCAACTCGCTTCGCCTTCGACGTCGACTCGCAGCCAGACGCAGTCTTGATCGTCATCGATTCGCATTTCTCGAATGCGCTGTACCAAGCCACTGGTTGCGCCTTTGTGCCAAAGACATTTTCGGCTTCGGCTCCAATAAACCGCTTCACCTTTTTGGATGGTCTGTTGAAGTGCCTCAGCATTCATATAACCTTGCATGAGAACCTCACCCGTGGTGAAGTCTGTCGTTACTACAGAGATTAAGCCCTGATCATCAAACTTGGGGGCCAGCTCGACTCCCTCTTCGACCTGTTCGATGCTCACTCTTTCTGAAAAGGACGATGAGCTCATTGATTTCTCTCCTAGGTGACTATAGGCCTAGCTACTGCACCGTGGTTACTAATTCATTGGATGAGTCTTTAGGAATTAGTGCACCTAGCCCAGTCGTGATGTGATCTGCAGACGATGGGCGGGCTGAGCGGAATACTTCTTCTCCGTCAAGAAATGCCACGTAGCTCGGACTAGCTGAGACGCTAAACTCCCAATAAAACTGAGGATACTCCTTTAGATTCATACTATGAATCGTCAGCTCTTCTTGCTGATTGATCGAAAGTTGATTGATTGAATCTTTGATCTTGTTGCAATGAGAGCAATCTGAAGGTAAACAGAATTCAACGAGAAAGATTCCTTCTTCTTCTGCGAAGGAGGCCGATAAATCGTCCAGCGATGAGAAGGTGCTCTTTATTGTAGCTGGACCGTCCGACTGAGTCGTGGGCGAAACCTGACAACCTGAAACTGCCAAGATTGAAACTGTGGCAACCAACAGAGTCGCTAATTTACAGCCAACTAATGACGAATAAATTTGCCGTTGTTTGCTTGTCGCAACTCTGCAAAGCCGAAGCGTTATTTTGTTAGTGAGTGGCATGCTATGTTGAGGTTGAACTACAGGGCTAGACATCGGTTGGTGAGGTAGCCCAGCGAGGAGTTACCTGCGGGATAATTGCACATATGCAAGTTATATATACTTGCAATAGAATTGCAAGTATATGGTGAGACCCCGCCTCAAATTAGCCTTCGTTTGAAGCTACTTTTGTTTCCTAGGAAGTGATTATTTAATTCTTCTTAGGGCGGAATGCGACGAGGAGGGATTCGTCAGTCTCTAGGTAAGGGCCACCGATCAGATCAATGCAGTAGGGTATTGCGGGGAATACCGCATCAAGACACTCACGAATCGCCTTGGGTTGGCCGGGCAGATTAACGATTAAACTGTTTCCACGGATTGCTGCTGTTTGTCGTGAGAGAATCGCGGTCGGAACAGCGTTTAAAGATACCTGACGCATGAGCTCGCCGAAGCCAGGCATCAACTTATCAGCAACAGCCTCAGTCGATTCGGGAGTCACATCTCGCACAGCCGGACCTGTTCCGCCTGTAGTAATCACGAGGCAGCAGCTGTCGACTTCACACATCTTGATAAGTGTCGGTTCAATAATCGATCGATCGTCAGGAACAACTTGTGCAACCGGTTCCCAGGGAGTGGTTAGAACCTCATAAAGATACTCTTGGATCGCTGGTCCACCACGGTCTTCGTACTCACCTCGGCTGGCGCGATCTGAAACGGTTAGAATGCCAACCCGGGCAGGTACGTTCGAATCCATTGATCAATTCCTGTAGTCATGCGAAACAGAAAATCTTTTCGCTGTCTGCATAACTTAAACCAGTTCACTGAGGCTTCAAGGGACTAGTAATTCAAGCTCACCTTGATTACTTATCAATCCGATGCCAATGTGCTTTGAGATTATGGAGATTAATGAATTAATCGATCAAGATCTCTTCACCGGATATGGTCGAGTTAGCCTGGTAAGCATCACCTTCCATGTTGTCGGATAGAAATCGAACACTTGCGTCGGCGTAGAGGAAGAAGCCACCGCCAGGGTGGGAACTCCGGAAGTTGCTTGTACGATGAGGTCCACCGTTAAGACTGCTTCGGCAATCGACAACTCCTGATAAATCCATAAGTGTATCAGTCACTGGTGTTTTATTTAGTGCTTCCATCGTCGATCCAAAAACACTTGCTGTGACTACATCGTGGCTTAAGAGTTCAGGGACGTTGACTTCGGCAATGATCCAACCTTGTCCTGCTTTTCCATAGTTAACTGTACCAAAATTTGGTTCAGTGCAATCAATCCCTTCGCAGATAAAATGGTCGCTGCTACCTTCCCCCATGGCAAAAGTGTGCGATGTTCCATCGGTTAGATGCCGAATCGATTTCGGTAGATTGATTTGGAACATGCCATTTTCAACGGCACTGATTCCTGATGGCGCGAATTGTTCTAAGCACCAAGCATCGCTTATGCCTCTGCTAAATAGGTAGTGCGTTGCTCCGAAATTCCCTCCAACAGGATAGTTGAGTCCCATGGGGCCTAAATGATCAGCGGAAACAAGTTCGTTCGATACTGAAGGGCATAGAAAAATCGGGATGATTGTCTTTGCAACGGTTGAAGTTTGCATCCACCAAGGCGATTCGGGATCGTAGAGATCAGCCAAAGAGGATTCTTCTAAGTAAGGTAGCAAGTCAATGTTTGCATTCTTAAGGAAGAGAAGGTCTGGTGTACCCGGTTTAGCCGTCGTGCCGGCTGGGAAGGTTTGAGATACGCTGTGGTAGTTCTGCAGAGCAACACCCATTTGTCGGAGATGGTTTTGACAGCTTGTGCGTCGGGCTGATTCGCGAGCAGCTTGGACAGCGGGAAGCAAAAGTGCGACTAGCACTCCGATGATTGCAATCACCACTAGCAATTCAACTAAAGTAAATCCTTGTTTATTGTTTTGAATACTTCGCATGTAATCAACCAAGGCAATTCACCAAAGGTTGGCCTAATTCGATGGCACAGCTTATTGGAGTTTTAGATTTCGGGGTTAGATCTGATTCAAGTACAAACCTTAGTCCTGCTGATGTGGAACCTATTTGGTGACCGGCAGGCATAGCGTTGCTTGAATACCCATTAAGGTTGTCATGATATTCTGAATCATTCCACCGGCAAGGGTTTTATAAGGATACCGATCAAAGGCATACGAAGTTCTGAGCTTAAATCCGCTGATAGGCAACCATTGATCAACAAACCGACGCCAAGCGTCGTCCACTTCGGAGATTGATCCTTTGAACTCAGTCATAGCTACTGGACCTGCGTTTATGGTATAGGTATTGATGTTGTTATCAATTTCAAACTCGTCAGGAACTACGACTGCGGCATCGTAGCGATATCGTCCTTCGGCGTTACTGTCCCAGTAATCGTTGTGGATTCCAAGAAAGATCGTATCGGCGTGAAACAGATCTCTTTGCTTGGCCCACTTAATCATCTTTGGCCAGATGTCGGCGGTTTTTTCAACAGGTCCCACATGACGCATGGTTGCCACACGCCAACTTGGCATTTGTTCAATTCGCACCGTTAGTTTTAAGGCTTCAAAGTCATCGAAATCGAGCTCTCTTGAAGCATCTTCCTTGCAAAAAAGATAAGGAGACACCTTGCGTGATTGACGAAATTGAAGGGGAGAAATCGAATACGATTTTTGAAATGCCTTTGTAAACCCAGCATGTGTGTTGAAGCCTGTTCTGGCTGCAATATCGGTAATCGGAGCGTCAGACCACTTAAGTAGGTAGGCGGCATACTGCATTCGAATCCTTCGAATGTAACTCTTGGGGCTCTCTCCAAGGATCTCACGAAAGCAGCGTTGAAAATGCTTCTCAGAGATACCCGTGTGTTCTGCCATCATGGCTACGGATAGTCCCTCGGAGTAGTCCCGTTCGGCAGCAAGCGCAGCGTCAATGATGCGACGGCGGAGATCTGGCGAAATGCTAACACTCATGAATTACTTTTATGATTTTTCAGAACTTTGATTTGAAAGTTGCAATGGAAATCGTTGAGCAGCACATTAATCATAATTTGTCTCTACGCTGCAAGAAGATCGTCGCTTGTCCAAAAGTGATAACTTTGAGAAAAATCTGGCTAGATCACTATTGGAAAAGCTGTTTGGTGTCTTGATGAATACTATCACGGCTAATCGTTGGCGTTGTGATTGTAATTATAAGTTGTTACTTCCAATGTCAGAATCATTTCATTTTCTCTGATGAGGCAACTTGAGTATGCGTAGAGCTGTAGCGACAACGTTATTGATTATGTTCTTTGGAAACTACGCGGCGGCCACTTTTCCAGAAGTGACACTTGATCGATACATCTTCGATTTTGACCGTCCGGAATTTATGGGAGATTACTTTAGCGCAGCGACTAAGCTCACCTACACCGAGGGGTTCACTCCAGGTGTTGTGACGACAACTGATATGGTAGGGATTTCGTTTCTACCATCGGAGCAGATCGAGACGATCCTGAACGCAGACCTTCAGAATGGGATCCCACTTAACAATCAAGAACTAACCGATCTCTTTCCAAGTACCGTTCCCGATCCACTGCAAGATATCTCAGGTAAAAACAGTCTTACTTTTCAGGGTGATTTTGAAAACGGTTTTCAAGAGTTTGCTGTACACCAACGCAAGTTTGCTAGTGTCCAGCAATCGGAAGGTGATCTTGTTGATGCTTTCACCGAAACGGAATCGAATATCCCTTTCCAGGTGGTTGCTCCCACCCCAGAGATTGCCCAACTCGAAGCTCAGCTAAAGATTCATTTTGATTCACTCGTTCAAAACTTTGATAACGCCTTTGTGAGCGAAGGTATCGACGTCAAGCTCCTTGATGTAACCGATCCACAGAATCCAACGGTAATGAATGAGTTCGGTGGTTTCTATAGTCGTTTTGATATTCAGCAGAGCGCATCGTTCATCGCAGATGGTATGGATGTCTCAAGCATCTTCACGACCAGCCCTGGCACCGTCTTTGACGAAGTCCAGCTTCAGTACACATTTGATGTACTTCTTGATCCTAGCAAAACGTATTCGCTCAATGTTTTTAGCGATGCCAGTGCAGGGGTCCAAGGTGCAGGTTTCGCATTAATCGACAGCACCAATACGCTTGATGTCTCTATGGAGATTGTCACTCCAAATGCATCCTTCACTTTGCCAGGAGTAGCTGCTGTGCCAGAACCTAGCTCATTCGTTATGTTATCAATTGGTGCCTTGCTTTACGTCAGACGACGGACTAATTGAAGGTAGTAGCTATACTCGAATTGTTATTAAGATTGACTATGTAGATAAACAGCTAGGCTCTCAGCTTCGAGGGCCTAGCTATTTTTGTTAAGAGATGGGGAGTATCTAACCGGAGATATAAATATGTGATTGTACGAAAGGAATTCGTCTACCGATTTTTACGGCCAGATTTCGATAAGTTTGTTGAAATCTCGTTCGGTATCGTCTATCAAATGACTAGTTTCGCTGGTTAATCGGGAGCGATCCCCTTACCCCGCATAAATGAAAAGCGAGTGTTTGCTTCGATCGTACATCATCCAGACTACCTCATTGGGATCAGCCGCAATGAATGTGAAATCGCTTCTGAATTCTGTCGCCCTAGTCTTTTTGGCGAATTCTCTTTTAGCCCAGACTTCTAACTGGACAGGCGCTGTAGACAGCAGCTGGAATAATGTAGCCAACTGGGATAACGGCATACCAAATGTTT
Source organism: Botrimarina sp. (assembly GCA_965263145.1). Taxonomy (GTDB): domain Bacteria; phylum Planctomycetota; class Planctomycetia; order Pirellulales; family Lacipirellulaceae; genus CAYGQU01. Next base: position 1,528,217 of record OZ253585.1, on the reverse strand, counting down.
CTAGTGAAACTGCGGTTGTTGGGTCGCCATCTCCAACTGTGGCAGACGTCAACGTCACCCTTGGTGGACTTTCGGTTCTAACCGATGGGGTTCTTACGATACCAGCGGGACGCAGTTTTAATTTTGATTCAGCAGCATCGATCACGAATGAGGGACAGATAAATCTTGAGCCGAACGTTGATTTTCAGTTAGCGAATAGTGTTATTAATGATGGCACCATTAGCGTTGATGGGTCAGGGCCCGACGCTGACATCGAACTTCTTGTTGATTCAACACTTGATGGCGGGGGAGAGCTTGTCCTTGGAGGAAGCGATGCTCGCGTCAATGATGCAGGCGGGCTCCAAACACTTACCAATGGGACCAATCACACGATTCGTGGTGAAGGTGACATTGGTGTTAATACAATTAGTATCATCAACAATGGCTTAGTCACAGCGGATGTTTCATCCGGCACTCTTCTGCTAGACCCGAGCAATTCAGGGGTTCTTACCAACAATGGTACGCTCCAAGCAGAAAATGGCGGGATCTTGCGTTTTGGTGATGGAGTCTTTGAGAATGCCAATGGACTTATACAAACCTCGGCGGGACAAATTCGTTTTGCTACGGGATCTGTTGTAAACGGAGGTGAAATAACCGGTTCAGATATTTTTATTGAATCTAGTGCCAATACGGAATTCAACGATACTACATTCAGCGGTTCAGTGAATGTCTCGGTTAACACGGACTTCAGAGTCAGCGGACTCATAACAAATAATGCTACCATCACCCTTGACGGTTCGGGATCACCAACGGACCTTGAGCTCTCGGCAGCGACGACGCTCGCCGGTTCAGGAACGCTTGTTCTTGATGGGGCGGGGGCGCGGGTCAATGATGCAGGTGGAGTCCAAACGTTAACGAATAGCGCTAGTCACACCATCCGAGGATCCGGTGATCTTGGTAACAATTCGATTGATATTGTGAATGAAGGTATTGTAACTGCTGACATTCCCACGCAAACGATGGTTATCAATCCTAACAGTTCTGCTGGAACAGTAACCAATAATGGAACCCTTCGCGCAGAGAATGGGGGAACTTTGCGTTTCGGAGATGGCATCTTCAACAATTCAGGCGGATTGATCGAGTCAGCCGGTGGACAAATCTTCTTTGTTAATGGTGCTACCGTGAATGGAGGCAACATCAATGGCGGTGATATTTTAGTTGAGACTGGCGATAACGTGGAGTTCATTGATACCACGTTCAATGGTTCAGTGACCGTTTTAACTAACACTGATTTTAGAATTACAAATACGGTTACCAATAATGGCACTATCACGCTTGATGGTTCAGGTTCGCCAACGGACCTTGAACTATTCGCCGATGCAACTCTCGCTGGAACCGGGACACTATTTCTTGACGGAGCCAATGCTCGCGTCAACGATGCAGGGGGTACGCAAGAATTCACCAATGCAGCTGGTCACACAATTTCTGGTGACGGTGGTCAAATCGGTGTAAACACAATCAGCATTGTGAATGATGGGGTAATCGTTGCCGACGGCATTAGCAACGGGACACCTTTAACCATTGATCCAGCAGGTGGCGCAACGACTAGTAGCTTTAGTGGCAATGGTACGGTGAGAGCAATCAACGGTAGCACTGTTCTGCTTCAACCAGCAGGATATCTTTTCGGCAACGGAACTTTCGAAGCAATTGGTTCTGGCAGTACGATCGAACGTAGTACGTCAACTTTCACCGTAGATTTTGGATCGGTCCGAGCTATTGATGGCGCTACGGTTAGAATCTCAGATTCCGGCACCGCTGACGCGGACCTAAATTCCAACACAGGCCTAATTGAATTGCGGGGTAACAGTTTCACTGACATCTTTAATGACACGCCTATCGTCACTCTTTCAACTGGTCAAACGGAAAGTGGCCCTTCAAGCAATTTTGGCATAGGGGGTTCGAGAAGTTTTGTGAATAACTCAGGTACCTTCATCATAGGTGATGGCTATGATTTTACCGCAGGTTCCTTAAGTAGTGGCACTTTTACGAATTCAGGGACCATACATGCCGAGACGGGTAGCACCTTTGCTGCTGCCGGGTACGATGCCATAGCAATATCAGGTGGAGGCGGGTCTAACTTCTTTGCTGATAGGACCTTTCCATTCATTAATACAGGTACTCTTTCGGGATCAGGAACTTTTGCTAACTCGAATTCTATATTCGGTGTTGGTTTAGCGCCTGATCCCTTTGGCCTAATACAGGAAGATACTTTAGAAACGAATGGCATTATTTCACCCGGCGACACGGCGACTGAGACAGGCACACTGACCCTGAATGCCCGTGACGTCATTATTGGTTCCTCGAATGAAATCCAAATTGATATTGGTGCGACAGGTTTTGATTCGGTCGACATCATTACTGGTATCACAGAGGGTTTAGGTGGTAACCCAGACATTACGAACGACGTCGAGTTGAACGGCGAGCTAAGCGTCAATTTCTTGGCAGGTTACACGCCGCAAAGTGGCGACTCGTTCCAGATACTCACAACCAATGAAGGTTTTGTTGGTACCTTTGATACCGAGACGCTGCCATCCATGGGGGGAGGTCTTACCATTTCGCTCGACTATGGCGCAACCGTTGTTACGCTCGAAGTGGGAGGTATCGAAGGGGACTATAACCTTGATGGAATGGTCGATGCGGCGGACTATACTCTTTGGCGAGATTCTTTAGGTTCTACTTTGAACCTAGCTGCTGACGGAAATCAAAATGGTGTTGTTGACAGCGCAGATTATGGAGTATGGGCAAGTAATTACGGTCAATCTATTCCCGCTTTTAGTCAGGCAGCATCACAAGCTGTTCCCGAACCGAGTGCTTGTGTCATGCTCTTGACGGTGATGAGCTTTGTTAATTTGAGAAGCCGACAAGCCTAGTTCAGGGCTGCGAGGGTTTCTTCCAAGCTGACGTTCCACTTCGGGAAGGGATCGTCAAACCCCTGCCAGCTCTCAATCCCAGCGGCCAGCTCTTCATCGGTAAGTAGGCATTCCTGCAGTGAATCGTAAATGGCGATCTCATCCATTCCAATGCCGATGAAGACCAACTCTTGCCGGCAATCACCGACTTCAGGATTCCACTTGCTTTGTAATTCGGTGTGAAAAGCTTCATTGTCAGGCCAATGGTTCTGTGGAACCGCCGCCCACCAGAAGCCACCAAAATCAAGTCGAGCAACTCGGCCCGCTTGTGACCAAACGCCGATTTTATCGACTCGTGTTGCTAGCCAGAAGAAACCTTTGCTACGCAAAACGCCATTCCAATTCTGGCTTAGGCGGTCATGGAAACGCCCAGGGTGGAATGGTCGACGAGAACGATAGACAAAGCTAGTAACACCATACTCATCTGCTTCACTTGCCCCTTCACCACGTTGGGTCAGTTGCCAGCCCATACTTTGCTTGGCAATTTCAAAATCAAAACGACCAGTTCCCATTATCTGGGATGGTGCGATTTGACCAAAGGAAGTGCGAAGCTTCAGGGCGTGAGGGTTTAGTTGGTCGATGTACGCTTCGATTGTCGCAAGCGAACGTTCATCGATCAAATCGGTTTTGTTGAGAATGATGATGTTCGCAAACTCAACTTGGTCAGTCAAAAGGTCCGCTACGGTTCTAGGGTCGTCTTCTGTGGCTGCTTGGTCGATGCTCTTTAAATCTTTTCCGATTTGCAGGTCTTCTAAAAAGTTAGCTGCGTCGATTACTGTGACCATGGTGTCCAGTTCGGCGATTTCCGATAGTGGAAGATCATCATCCATTGCAAAAGTGAACGTGTCAGCAACGGGTGCCGGTTCACTGATGCCGGTTGACTCAATCAGAAGATAGTCAAATCGATCTTCCCTAGCCAAGTTTGCGACTTCTGCTAGTAGGTCTTCACGCAACGTGCAGCAGATACAGCCGTTAGACATTTCGACCAGCTTCTCATCAGTTCGGCTCAGCGCCGCATCGCCATTAGCTACTAACTGAGAGTCGATGTTGACTTCGCTCATATCGTTGACGATGACCGCGACTCTCATACCCTCACGGTTAGAGAGTACATGATTCAGGAGCGTCGTCTTACCCGCGCCGAGGAATCCGGATAGCACCGTTACTGGGAGTTTCTTATTCATGATGATCAGTTGGCCATTTCATTTTCTGCCCGGGAGAGCTAGGAAATGGTCTTCTCAAGCTGGGCTTTGCCATACCGAGAAACGAATGCTTTCGTTTTTGCATTCTCGGCGTTATGTAATTCGACTAAACGTTCTCGTGCGTATTTAGCTGATAGCTCGACACGGCAGCGATTGATGATGAAACTTCGCCACTCTTCGTAGGTTTGTGGGATTTGGTTTTCGTTCATATGAAAAAATGATTATTGGATCTGTTTAAGGTGTCGCAATAAGTTGTGATAACTCAGACCATGCCGTGGTCATGTCTTCCGCCTCAATAAAGGGCCGCTTGCCATTGTTCCACGTTTCGAGAGTCGACCGGCGGTATTCGATTCCGAGGCGATCGACGATTGTTACTTCGTATTGATGGATCCAATTGATCAAAGCTTGGGTCAATATCCCACAGGCTTCTTGTTGAGATTCCGAGGGTTTGCCCATCTTTGGCAGGTCATCCGTCGACCAAGGGGGACATTCCAACTTAGGCAGTGTTGTATATTCAGGTTGGAATGCGTAGCGTGCGAGAAAAATACTTCCGAGTGCATCATCGCCATAGAAGACGCCAAAACCTCGCAATACAACGCGTTGGCCTCCTGGGAGTTCCCTTGAGTACATGCTCACACAATTCTCGCGGTCCTCGGGCACTTTGGTACGTTGGAATCCGACCTCTAGTAACCAATTCCCTTCTGGACGTAATATGTCGCGACCCCAGCACCATAGCTGCTGACTGAAAAGATCAACGGCATTCTTAAGGGCTTTGCCATTCAGCTTTTTTGGCTCTTTGGCTTGAACTGGCGCAGACATGCGGAACATTACTCAGCATTCATCACGGAGGCAACGTTAGCAACAAACCAAGCTGACGCTGCAGATAGCTGCAACCAATCGCCTGGTCCGTCAATACCGTACACGAAAACGCTGACTATCCAGCAAATGCTGGCGACCATCTGCCCAAGCCATTCGATTTTAAGATACTTAGCAAGTGGACTCATATTAGCTTCGCTAGTTACTTCTCTATTCATTTCAGCTGTAGTACTGTTCAAGGCTGCGGACTCAATTTCAACGTTAGTTGTATTCGTTTCAGTTAACATACACACTCCTCGCCACAGCAGGAGAGATCATCAAGATACATACCCCATTGACGGTAGGCTTCCAGTTCTTCGGCTTGTAGGCCTAGGGACGTGGCGATAGTTTTAGCAACGACAGCAAATCGCTGACGGTACTTGTAAATGAAGCAGAAGACATGATTCTGATGACGTACCGCAGGGCCACAGAGGAAGATGCCTGGCTGAATGGTTGATTCATCTTGTTCATTTAACAAGGGGAAGCCATCCTCGCGTTTTTCAAACAGATCAGCGACCAATCGGTGGCTTCCTTCAAATCCACCGGCAAGGATTGGGGGATTGCTGCTGTGAAACTTATTTCCATCCTGTGTTGTGACAACGTATTGGTCATCAACTAACTCAACGGAATCAATTTCGGTATTTGGAAAGAGCTCGACGTGTTGCCCAAACCACTCTTCTCGCATTCGTTCGAGTGAGTAGGTTGAAAGCGCGACGCTTGGGTCAGAACTTTCATCGTTCCAAGGGCACCCTCGGTCAAAGAGTTTGACCTTCTTGTCATTAAATGACAGATGATAAGCGGCATCAACGCCACTTTCATAGCCGCCGATGATGATGAACTCGTCTCCTACATGATCCTCGTAACTCGGAATCGTTGCAGTATGACGACAGAGCTCACTACCTGTGAAGCCATTGAGAGTTGGGTATTGAAACTCACCAGCCGCCCAAATGATATGCTTGGCCCGTAAGGTTTCACCTTTGGTATTTACCGTGAAAAAATCTTCGTCCTTGGCGATGCTCTCCACTTCTACTTTTTCGAGTACAGGAATTACAAAGAACTCGACGATGTCTCTTAAGTGCTTTGCATACTCCGCTCCTGAAGGGTGTTCTACTTCCAAGCTATAAGCGGGCGACACGCCAATCGCGATCGAATTCAAGTCGAGCATCCCAATCGAATTGGTTGGGAACGAGGGTGTGATGAATCGTGTTTCTGCTGGCCATGAGTCAAATGAAGCACCTACGGTGTCACGCTCAAGCACGGCGAAGTTTTCAATGCCAGCGTGTTTCAATGTGATAGCCACACCGATACCAGCTGCTCCACCTCCAACGACTAAAACATCGTAAACGTTGGTGTTTGTTGCCGTTGTCATTAAAGGGCCTCCTCGTTCTCGATTTCGATTTGTGGCAAAGGATCTTCGTATTTATCCCAGACACTTGGCCCCTGGGCGAACTCCATGTCGGTTAACAAGCAATGATCAAGTTGAGCCTCTACTCGGGCCTGATCCAGGCCTTGGCCGATAAAGACAAGTTGTTGCTGGCGATCTCCGTACTCTCCGGTAAACTTTGAGCGAATCTCTTGGAGCTCTTCTTCGGTGGTTGGCATCTCTTCTTCGGGAGCAGCTGCCCACCAGTAGCCTGCGGGGTTCATGCGAATAGAACATCCCGCTTGCGACCAGTCATAAGCTAAGTCGTGCCGAGAAGCGATCCAAATCAACCCTTTGCTGCGAAGGACTCCACAGAACAAACCTTCTTCATGTTTGTCTTGGAAAGCCTCAGCGAGACGTTTGGGGTGGAAGGGACGATTGCGCTGATAGACAAAGCTTGATATGCCATACTCTTCCGTCTCGGTCTCTTCTTCCCCTCTTGGAACACTGAGCCATTCTGGCATACCTTCAGCTTCTTCCAGCTGAAATCTACCGGTTCCTAAAACTTCCGACAACGGAACACGGCTTTCAGTGGTATGAATAATCTCAGCGGTCGTATTTAGGCGACGGATAATTTGTTCAAGCTGCTCTTGTTCATAAGGCGTGATCAAATCGGTCTTATTGATGACAATGACATTGGCAAATTCGACTTGATCTACAAGCAGATCGACAATATTCCGGTTGTCATCTTCGCTGAGCCCAATTCGACGATCAGCAAGATCGTCCCAAGAACCAAAGTCCTTCATAAAGTTTCCAGCATCGATGACCGTAACCATCGTGTCGAGGTTGGCAAGCTGGGAAAGGCTGCGTCCCGCTTCATCCTCAAAGGTGAAGGTTTCAGCTACAGGGAGCGGCTCACTAATTCCAGTTGATTCGATGAGCAGGTAATCGAACCGACCTTCGCGGGCTAGCCGTGCCACTTCGATGAGTAGGTCTTCTCGCAAAGTACAGCAGATGCAACCATTGGTCATTTCAACAAGTTGCTCTTCTGTGCGTGAGAGATCAGCCCCTCCGTCGCGCACGAGCGTCGCATCGATATTTACCTCACTCATATCATTGACAATAACCGCGACACGCATTTGCTCGCGATTTGTCAAAATATGGTTCAGAAGTGTCGTCTTACCAGCGCCAAGGAAACCGCTAAGCACGGTCACTGGTAATCGTGATGGGCTGGGGGGGGATTCGTTCATGGGTATTGCTTGCTCTCAAGCGATTGGTTGAATGTTACAAAATGCCCAGCTGCATGCGCAGGATGCAAGCTTCTTCAAACCCACACAGCAATCTGGAGGGGATTTGACCGGTATTGTTGTTGTCTGTAATATGGCGAATGATATGCAAATGCAATACAATTGCAATAGGTGGCTAATATTATTTACAGTATAGCAGTATCTGCCAAGCTTGTAGGCGTGGGTTAATTGTACGTAGGGGGGATCTGCCTGATGCCCGATTGGGACAAATATTGGCAGATTGGTTGTTCGGATTGGTGACAACAGAGAGTCTTGCATGAACAAAGATAAATCAGCTCGCGTTTGGGCCCGAGACATACTTCAAGGAGCGGGCTTGCGGGCAACTCCGGCACGTGTGGCCACTTTGTTGGTTTTACGTGACGCTTCGTCTCCACTGACTCATGCTGAAGTGACTGACCGCTTGATTGACCACGATTTTGATAAGGCGACGATCTATCGGAATTTGAGCGATATGTCCTCGGCAAATTTGTTGCGTCGTTCTGAGCTTGGCGATCATGTTTGGCGTTTTCAAATCAATATTGAAGAGGACCACTCGTCTCATCCTCACTTTGTCTGTGTCGATTGTGGATCGGTAACTTGTTTGGATGAACTTGAATTAACCAAGAAAAGCAAGTTGGCGAGCGAACGATTCGGGCAAATCACCGAAATCTTACTTCGCGGTCACTGCAACGATTGCAACTAATATTTCCTGGCGATTGTCGTACCACATCCATCGTGTATTAGACGTTACTTCTCATTAACTCGAAGTGATCCACTTTCCGTTGATTCTCTGAATGCTTCGACAACACGTCGGTGAGCATTGCTTACGGCGTTCGCCGCCTCTTTCGAGCGGTCAAACTCCTTGGCTTCAAGAATGTCTTTCAGCTGTTCGAGCCTGCCAAGTAGTGCCCTAATCTTCGCTTGCTGGAACTCCGAGACGTGCCAGTGACGAAGGTAGTAGCCAACTTGTAATTTTCGAGTCGCGTCGTCATAGGCCGTGATGTTAACAACCGCCTTTTCAACATCATGCGAGTAAGAATAAAGCACGGTTTCGGTTTTGTAGTACTTCATATCTTCTAGCGCAACTTCGGTTGGCGGGTAATAGACGAAGCATCCAAGAATGCTAAGCACGATCAAACCAAGGATTGCTATGAATCCCAACACAGGTCCTGGAATCACGACATTGATCCAGGCTTCTTTGGCAGATTCGGGGTGTTTCTCCTGGGCGGAGAGAGTTTCTTCCAACTTGTTCTCTGGGTCCCATTTGCGTAGTAGTACGCCAAGGAAGAGTAATCCGACCACGGCAATGGTGGATGCGATCTCATGGATTTTGGCATTCTCAGAAATCTCTTTCCAAGTTCTTGCTGGGAGATCTGAAATGTTGCTGGATGGAAATGGACAGGCGTAAGTATCAAACGCATGGGTGTGAGGATGCTCAACATAACTCACAAAATAGAGTGGGTTGTTTACTGCATAGGCTACAGCGGTTACTGCTAGGATAAAGATAATCAAGAAGATGGTTGCCTTCTTAAAACCATAAGTTTTCCACGCCCAAACAATAAGTCCGAGATTCACCCCAGTCCCCAAGGAAAGGAGAACGTAGGCAGCTCCAACCGAGTTGCTATGCACAAACATGCTGCCAACCTGCATCATGACGTTTAGTGGCGTGGCATAAGCGGGCAACGCCAAACCAATCATTTTGACGGGGGCTAACACATCGTCGTGGGCCATCGAATCCGTCAGACTGGCGAACGGAAAGATGACCGCGAGAAGGATACTGCCTGCGAATCCAATCAATGCATAGATAAACGTTGGTCCAACCATATGCCTTGCTGCAACGGCCCCAACTGAAGCGATTCGGTACAAACCAGGAGGTATCGATGCAATCGCTTCAACTTCTATTTCACTCTTTGGGAAAAGGCGATCCCACAAGAGGCCAACCGTTGTGACCACAACCAAGGAGCCAAACGCAAACAATAAAATTGCTTCGGGTGTAGATAAGGTCAGTCCATACAGCAACGACAAGGGATTAAACAATGGGGCCGTGAGGGCGAATGCTAAGATTGCCCCTCCCTTGAGACCAGCACGACGCAATTCATAGGCGACAGGGATGACCCCAATTGAGCAGACCGGGAGTAGCATCCCCCATAGCCAAGCTTGAGGCAAGCTCCGCCAACTTGTCCCACCGAAGATGCGGAACGTTGCTTCTTGGCCAACCAAGTTGCGCAAGACCCCTGCGACGAGTAGTCCTACAAGCAGTGTTGGTGCACCTGCCAACACTGCCTCAGCAAATCGGACGATTGCGCCCCAAAAAATAACATCCATTGAAAAACTCTAAATGTGCCTGTCTCTGCAAAGCCCCTAAAATTGATCTTCGTGCTCTCAAATGCGATTGATATGAAAGCACGCATCTTAGCCTTCGATTAATGATCGTGATCATCACCATGTTCATCGTGGTCGTGATCGTCGTGGTCACCGTGATCATGATCATTGTGCCCGTGATCCTCTTCAGACGCTTCATCGCCCAATAGGGAGAGTTTTTCTTCCAGGACGGCGATACTGTCATCGATTGCAGTCTTCACGGATTCGAAGGCGGCAAGCTTATCTAGGGACTCATCGTGAAAAGTCTTGTCGATTGTTGTGAAGGAATCGAGGAGCTTTTCTGCCTCGGTCTTGACTACTGTCCAGTCATCTTCCGAGAGTTCGGTTTCAGCAGCCAAGTCGGCCATTGAACCAAGCACTTCAGCAACTTCGTGGAGCGGGTCGTGAGCACCTTCAGGATTACCATCATTCATGGCGATAGAAATTTCAGCCCACTCATGCTTAAGGGATTTAACTGAAGCAGCAAACGACTTGGGCATGGCGCCGTGGTCGTGATCATGATGGTGGCCATGACCATCATCTTTTGCCTGCTCTTGAGAGCCACAACCGGCAATGACCAAAATGGCAAAACATAAGGTGAAGGCAATACAGTTTGTATAAAGACGGTTCATCGATCAAATTCCTAAGTAAGGATTGTAAAAGTAGATTTCTTAATCCCACAGTGGGGTGGGAACATCAGCCAAAATTGACTCGGTCACTTTGTCCGCCGAGCTGAAGTTGCCTGACAGTCGTACACCGATAACAGGAATAGCAACCTCTTGTACATCATCAGGAGTTACAAACTTGCGACCGCTTAGAAAGGCTCTTGCTTGTGCAACACGTTGAAGAATCAGCAAACCACGCGGGCTTAGTCCAATACTAACGTCAGGATGGTTGCGAGTCGCTTCCGCCAAGTCGACAAGGTAACGATTGACTTTCTCTGCGACAGTTATTCTTGCTACTTCGTTCTGAATATCGAGTAGCAATTCAGAGCTTAGCGCTGGTTCAGGATTATCGTCCTTGATTTGCTCACCAACGTGTCTATTAAGGATTTCCATCTCCGTTGCTTGAGCTGGGTAGCCAATTGATAATTTCATTGCGAAACGGTCGAGCTGCGCTTCGGGTAGCGGATAAGCCCCATGGCTATCAACCGGGTTTTGTGTTGCGACGACGAAGAACGTTTTCGGTAGCTTGTGCGTTGTGCGGTCAATCGTCACCTGGCATTCAGCCATTGCCTCAAAGAGAGCACTTTGCGTTCTTGGGGTGGCTCGGTTGATTTCGTCAGCCAGCAAGACATTAGCAAAAACCGGTCCTTCGCAGAATTCGAATTCACGCGTCTTCTGATTGAACATGTTAAAGCCAGTGATGTCTGTTGGCATCAAGTCGGGCGTACACTGAACGCGTGAATAACGACCACCAACAGCATGAGCCAATGTGCGAGCAAGCGTCGTTTTGCCTAGGCCAGGCAAGTCTTCGAGAAGCAAGTGACCCCGAGCAAGTAGGCAAGCCAACACAAGTTCAATGACTTCCTCCTTACCACGAATCTCATCGTTTAATACTTGACGGAGGGAAGAAATTGCATCAGTCATTACAGGGTTTGCAAGTTGAGAGTTTTCTTGAAGTTGGGTGGTCATTGAGATCACTTATCGGAAAGGGTATTCGTGTTCGTGTTGTTTTGGGAATCAGGACGGAAGCCAACAGAAGCAGCCTGACGGCAGATCGAATTAACTTCATTGGTTGGATGATCAAGCGAAGTCCCTTCGCCATAAAGTGCCCAGTTGGCTAGGTCATAAAACGAGGTTTTATTCCCCTCGGGTCTTTGATCAGAGAGTTCCTTCTTTACGCATGCCCAGCTTTTTAAGGGCTCGCCTTTTGCCACGGCATTACCCCGCACATAGGCTCTCCGGTTTAAGAGCCGAAGGGTTGATATGACGCAGTGCCTGTCGTCACCAAGCCGATGATTGATCTCCCACCAAGCGGTGACAATTAAGTCACCAATGGCAGCTCTTTTCATATAGGACGCAATTAGGATCGCAAGGCAAGCCAGCGTTGTTATCGGATTTCGTTTCAAAGCGAGAAAAGTCTGTGCTGTATGGTTCATCAGGACGGCCCAGAATGATTCGGGCGCGAGTAGCAACTGGTAACCAGGCGTCGGTTCCAACGGCAACCAATAGACACGGTTGGCAGATAACTTGGTTTCAGGTGCTTTGGCGAGTACTTCGACCCAGAAGTGTGCGTTCTCGGCATAGACGGGAGTCACTCTTGAATCTCGTTCGTAGTTATGAGCATCTGCGTACAGACCACTGACAATTCGAGACTCGTAGCCAAGGCTACGCATCAATAGAGCTGCTGAGACTGCGAAGTGATGGTCGGGGCCCCGTTTGGATTCAAACAAAAAGTAATCAACAGCATCTTCCGTTTCAGGCGAAGTCTCGTGCTCAAAATCGAGAGTATAATGCTCTCTTAACCGGTTGCAGATTGCTTCGACCTTTTCCCAATCTGTCTCTAAGCCAGCAGTCCATGCTTCTGCCAGAGCATGTATGCGGTTCGTTTCCGCATTGGTTGTTGATTCTGAGGTCACTAAATTTGGCGAAGCAAGCGAAGTTCGGCGAAGCGACTCGACATGCAACACCGACAATTGCGGGATGAAATCCATATCCATTGCCGGCATACCATCCATCGTCGTCGTAAAGAGAGTTTCTGTATGTAACTCATCGATATGAATACCAATGAAATTAGGCGGTGCAGGAACTCGGTCGGTTTTGAGATTGATGATTCTCAGTTCATGGCGATCACGGTAGGGAAGCAATTCGTTTTCAGCCTCGCCAGGATATCGTGCCCAAGCTCGACCGTCGTTGCCGGACTTGTCGAGAAAAAAGGTTTTCTCCAATGAGTCTTCCGAGGAGGATAAATTTCTGCCATCCCACATATCGTAGTAGTACAGAGCTAAATGAGCCGGCACGCGACCTGCTACTTGAAGCAGGGCAGGTGATTTAGAGCCGTTGGCTTTCTTGGTCTCGGTTTTGCGTCTTCCGGTGGTGTTGAATTCTCGACTCGACTGTTTATTGACACCAAGCCTTTTATGATTCTGTTGCATGAAGCTTGGTGAAAGAGGGATCGCTCTTTTTCTAGATGGCTTGGGAGGTTCTCCGTAAAACTCATTAAAGACGTCATACAAGCTTGGCATCTTTGATTCTAAGAAGAGCTCACTTTCAATTGGACCAAATGTGCTTGCATTATCCTTTGCACGGACCATCTGTGGGCCATCACCAACACCCCCAATGGCAAACTCATCTTGCCAGCGTGTGCCACCAGAACTCGGCATGAACCCATCAATGGCTGCGGTGAAGCTAATCCCCGTGGTTAATGGGAGGAGTATGAACAAACCGAGCATCCCAACTCCCGAGGCAGCTCCAAGTGGCTTCCAGGGAATATAGCGTTCACTGCTTGAAAGGAAGCAGTCGCAAATCCTTTCCCAATAGCTCCCCATCAGCCACCACATCCCAACAATGGTGTAAACAAAAAGCAGGGCAATCATCAGTCGGTCCATTAGCCAGAGACTACTGAATAGGACCGTAAAGCAACTCGCAAGCACCGCGAAACGATGCCCACGCTTAGCGTTGTGATTCGCAGCTAAGCCGAGCATTGCGTTTCGCAAAACCAATGCTACCTGGATATCAAAGAGGTAGCCGTAGATACGAGCAGCACGCAAGAAACTGTTATAGGCAAAAGGGAGTACCGCAAGTAGCAAGAAACAAGTCGTGACTAACCATCGCGTTGATTTTTTATCTCCATACCATTTCGTTGCTACGTAAATCACCGAAGCAAAGATTGCAGCGATGCCTAGGTGGATCCACTCGGTCGCAAATACTCCTTGCCGATCGCAAAGCGCAAGTTGCAGCATGAGTGTTGATATAGACACTAGGAGTAAGCATGGCCCGTTCGAATCGGATTCAGATCGCATAGTGAACCCTCCTTGGGCCATCTCGCCATCCCTTGCGAATTTGGTTTGGTATGTCGCTATCCTTTTCTACGATTATCCAGCCCCCTTTTGCATTGCCGTCACGATCCTCAGTTGGCTGCTCGATATCCGTTCTCAAGACAATCGAGTCACCAGAAGTCGTTTCGGATAAGTCAGTCGTTATATGAACCGAAATGTTTTGAGGGTTTGAAAGGTTAGGAGAAATTCTTCTACGATTGGACTCTATGTCGTCGGTATTCAGGGCAGCTAGCCAATCAAGCATACCTGCAGGATTACTCCCATCAGTTAACGAGCTGAACTGGGAGGAATGGGATAACAAGGTTACTCCAATGCCTTGGCGAAGCAGGGTGTCTCCTACGCTTGCTGCGATTCGAATGGTCCACTCCAGAGTTGAGTCGGGACCTCGCTCAGGGTGTAAATCGGATTGGGTATCGAGAGTGATTGTCGCATCCGAAACAGCGAGTCCTTCACGATCGTAGGAGACCAGTTTGTCGTACAACGCTGTCTTAGCCCAATGAATCTGACGCATCGAGTCACCTTGTCGGTACTCTCTCACGGTTGTGCGATGCCCAACAACGCCCGCGGCATTTTCACTTGATTGGCCAACCCAAGAAGGGGCACCAGCGGGTATCGGGAATTGTGGTAAGGGGAACCGATGGGGCCACACGATCAACCGAGATTGAACCTCAATAGGCTTTCTCGCTTTCCACAATCCAAAGGGAAATTCGGTCACGAGTTGTGGGCTAGTAAGTGGATATTTGCCTCTCACCTTGGGGGTGAATGACCAACTATAGTTCCCGCGCGACCATCCTCCGATGCGCGAGATTGCCATCTCGGTCTCTTCACCTTCTTCTCCAGCAGGTTCAAAGCCACCCTCCACGGCTAAGCCCCAGACAGGCCATGGCCATCGGTTGATGACTATTAGTTCAGCTTCAATGGGCTTGCCTTCTTCACCTCGCATGGCAGTAAAGCGTAATTGGCACGAGACGCCTCTCATTCCTATCCAAGGCCAAATGCAACCAACGATAATGACGGCAAGTACCGAAGCGGAAACGATAAACCCTTGTGGGGCTACTAGGATTCCGCAAATGATCGAGGCCACTTCAAGAACAAACAGCACACCAAGGGGGTGAAAGAAGGACCGAAGGTAAGGATTTACCCATTCAAAATACTCCCTCTCAGTCATGTCCTTACCAACAGTTTGGCCAAGGCGAGAGATCTTTGTGAATAGGTTAGAAAACTTGTTCATGGTTTGTCTCAGCGTCATCGGGATGTCGCTGTTTGTTTTCCTGCCAGAAGTTGGTGATCTATATGGAACGGCATCTCATTTAGTCCTTCTCGCAGAGGATTTTTCCAGCGAGAAGTGGAAGCAGAGCAAAAGGGTTTTACATTAAGGTCCCTTTTGGTGATCTGAGGCATTAAGAGTGGACATGCCCTCTTGGTATGTATCCCAAAGCTGCGACACATGCCCAATTGACCTAAAGATGATACCCATCACGGATGTACTCTCGGTTCAACTGAGCTGCCTATCAACTGATAGAAGGGGGACCACGGGAAGGCTCGAGTCGACAAGTAGAATCAACCGCGCTAACAGGACGAGGGATAACGATTGTTTCACTTTGGGAAATGAGTGAAACTTGGATCGGAAGAGAGACTTTCGTTGTATGAAAGTTCGCAAGTAGCTGGCAAATGGCGCAGTCAGCACCAAGCAGAAGGTTATGCGAACCAGAAATTTGGTCCGCCGCGACACTGCCCGTAACAATCGGGCTAGCTTTGGGTAATGGTAAGCGGTTGCTGTTGCTGCAATCACTATCACACTCAACCATCCCAGGTTTAAGATTTAGCAAATCAGAGGCGAGATGCTCTTCGTGCTGACAGTTATGGCAACAACCAAATAAGTCATGCAACCCCGTACCGACGCCACCGACCAAGCCGAGTAGGCCAAGCACAAGAACTACGGTCAGATTGTGAAGGGGATTGGGGAACATGCGACCAAAACCAAATAAATGGGAATCTATTCATTGTGAGCATAATGTTTCCAATATCAAGCATATTGCTGACCGACTTAACGGGTCTTTAACGAAAAGAGTCTACGCAAAACCTGTCCGATTGCCGCAATTTGCTCAGTTTCCGGTACTATTTGCTTGAATACCAGAAGGCTCAGCTTTTCTTGATGCATAGGGATTCTTCTACCTTTTGACTTCAGATGCTGCGGATCGGAGGCATATCCTAGTGGTTCAAGACTTACTTCTTTACGATAGATCGAACCGTCTTTTGCGATTGTTTTGCGTATCTCCGATTGATTGAACGAATAAATCACTCGCTCTCTTCTTACCGATCAACTTTTTCACAACGTGTGTTTGACATCGGTATAGGCGAGATGATATCTGTATTCTTAAGGGACGGCCAATTCATGCTAATTGATCTGGTATGCGTTTCTAGGAACAAAGAACACTCTTTCGAAATCTGATATCTAAAGGGGCGGTATGAATTCATTTCGTCATCGTTTTGCAATAGCACTGCCTAGACTGTTGATAGTCGTGCTGGCCATGTTTGCAATAAAGCCTTCTCATGCCGCTGATAAGCCGAACCTTGTCTTGTTCCTCGCAGATGACTGCACTTATCGTGATATCGGATGCTATGGGAGCGTGGATTCCATAACACCACATATTGATGGTCTAGCAAAGCAAGGTTTGAAGTTTAATAAGTGTTATCAAGCGGTCGCGCTTTGCGCTCCGACTCGTCAGAATCTTTTAACTTCTGTCTATCCTGTCCGGTCTGGTTCCTATCCTAATCACTGCCGACCGAACGACGATGTTATTGGGCTGCCGATCTATTTGAAAAAACTTGGGTACCGAGTCGCCCACATAGGAAAATGGCATCTAGGCTCTGGGCAAGTATTTCCCTTCGAGGGATTAGGTGATAAGGAAAAGGGACAGGATAGCATCGACATTACCAAGGTTGATAGTTTTCTAGCCGATACGAAAGAGGATGACAAACCTTTCTGCTTGGTCGTCTGTTCGCATCAACCGCATGGACCATATACCGTAGGGGATCGAAGTCTCTTCGATGCTTCCTCTTTGACGTTAACCAAGAACATGGTGGATTCGCCCTCCTTTCGCAAAAAGCGTGTGGAGTATTTGGCCGAGGTCAACTTCATGGACAATCAAGTTGGCTCAGTTCTTGAGTACTTAGAGAAGCATTTTTACGTAAGTAACACCCTGATGATCTATTTATCAGAACAAGGAGATGGTCGTCCTCTGAGTAAGGCAACCTGCTATGACGATGGAGTGAAGTCCGCTTTCATTGCACGATGGCCTGGTGTTATTACCCCTGGCACTGAGTCAGAGGCATTGGTTGAATACAATGACATCCTACCAACGTTTATCGAGGCAGCCGGTGGATTGGTACCGGATGGCTTAGACGGGGTTAGCCTCATGCCGATATTCGAAGATCCCTCTCTGCAAGGCAAAGAATATGCCTTTAGCATTCATACGACCCGTGGCATGATCCATGGGACAGATTATTTTGGTATTCGCTCAGTGACTGACGGTAGGTATCGCCTTGTTTACAACCTTTCTCCCGAGAATAAATTTCTTACGACTCAGTTAAGAAACACCAAAGGTGGCTCGTTTGGCGATGCCATTAAAGCTTCCAAATTAAATCCTCATTTCGAGAAGCTTGTCCATCTCTTTCGCAATCGCGAAGAGTTTGAATTCTTTGATGTAGAGAATGATCCCAATTGCCTTGAAAACTTGATTCAAGATTCAAAACATGCCCCACGAATCGAAGAAATGCGTGAAGCACTCTTTGCTTGGATGGAATACTGCAATGACGAGGGCGTCAAAACCGAGTTGTTGGCTTTTCAGCGACAACCTGCAAAGCGATCATCAATCGAGCCGGTTCTCGAAATGGAGATCCATCCCGCCAAAAAATCAAAAGCACCCAAGGTGCCTAAGCAAGTTTCCGCAACCCAAGCGTTTGAAGGTTTCATTATGATTCCACGCGATGGCTATTACACCTTTTATAAGAAACGCGGTACGCAAACGGTACTTCGTGTTGCTGGCAAGGAAGTTCTCCCCAAGAAAGGAGGAGCAACTTATGGAATCATCGGCTTGAGTAAAGGTCTGCACAGCTTCAGTGCTACTCCTGACAAGAAGAAGGGGATGGCCGATATGCGTTGGTCAGGACCCGAGGAAAAAGCAAACTCACTGTTTGATAAACCTAAGCATCTTCGTCAGCTATAGTTACGCATCTCTTCATCGACGCATCATTCACTCAAAACATACACTAGAAAAGGGCTGGGTATGCTAAGTCACTTGAAATTCGTTCTCTCGAACCTGATAGCATTTGGAGTTGCTATGTCAAGCTCGGTAGTAACGGCTGAGTCTGGCAAGTTGCCTAATATTATTGTCTTTCTGGCGGACGATCTCGGTTACGGGGACGTCGGATGCTATGGTGCCAAAGATATTGCAACACCTCATATCGACTCGCTTTGCTCAGAGGGAATGAAGTTCAATAGCTTCTACGTTCATAGCACGTGTTCCCCCACACGTTTGGCGTTCATGACTGGGACCCATGCTGATCGAATTAATGGTCAAGAAGTTATCTATTGGTGGGATCGAATCGGCATTAGTGAAGATGAAATCACCGTTCCTGAATTGCTTAAGCAAAAGGGCTACGCAACCGCTGCCGTGGGGAAATGGCATATGGGGCATTGGCCGTGCTTTCAGGCGACACACCATGGATTCGATACCTTTCTGGGATTTGCCGGTACAAAAAAGATTGGTTTATATCGTGACTTGGAAGAGCTAGAACCACTTAAGAAACCAAAGACGAATGGTATTTACACGGAGTCTTTGCTTGAAGCAGGAATCTCTTTTATGAAAGAGAATCGTGATAAGCCATTCTTCCTTTACTACGCTTCTCCCATGCCACACGTTCCTTGGCAGCCTGGAACAAGATTTAAGGGAACTTCCGAGCATGGCAAGTATGGTGATACGGTTCAGGAGATCGATTATCAGGTTGGCGAGCTGATGAAGACGCTTGACGATCTTAAAATCGCTGACAATACCTTGGTGATCTTTGTTTCAGACAATGGACCACAGATTACTGTTGATGGGCACGGAACTGCCGAGCCGTTGCGCGATGGAAAATGGTCCTGTTTCGAAGGTGGGATTCGAGTCCCGTGTATCATGCGCTGGCCGGGGCAGATACCCTCGGGTTCTGTGAATAACGAAATTGCTGGCATTATTGACCTGTTGCCCACCTTCTGTGAAATGACAGGCACTCAGGTTCCAACAGATCGTGTGGTAGACGGCAAGAATATCTTGCCTTACATGCAAGCTAAAGAACTTGCGGAACCGATCCATGACACATTTATTGTTCCAGGCAAAACCATTCGTTACAACGATTGGAAGCTCTATGTAAAGAACGTCAGTCCCGGGGGACCAAGAAACAAGTGGGGCGATCGTTTGGGGGCCAAGAAAGGTACACTCTTCAACCTCAAGGATGACATCGGCGAAACCACTGACGTTTCTGAAAATCATCCTGAGGTCGTTGCTGAACTGAATAATATGATGGATAAGTTTATGACCGAGATGCGGGCAACAAAACGCGAGATGGGAAAGACAGCCGACTATACGGATGAAAAGCGAAAAGCTGCTTGGGAAGCAGTTCGGGCTGGAGAAACACCTGAGTAAAGCTACCATCGACATAATATCTGATCTATCGCGCCAAGAAATAATATATCTTCGCTGGTGGTATTGTTCCAACACAAAGACCCGTAGCAAGTCGTGGACGCACGGTTGATAATCAAAGTCGAATCAAATTATTCGTCTGATTATTAACTGAGCAATTTCCATGCGTGATTCTCAAATCCTGTTTGTTAAGCCTTCTTTGGTTGCCCTGCTAGTTCTTCTCTTGGCGAGTTTCCCTTCAAACTGCTCGGGGGGCGATCTAAGGTTGTGGTATACCCAGCCTGCTGATGCTTGGGTGGAAGCATTGCCGGTTGGTAATGGTTCTATGGGAGCGATGGTTTATGGGACAGTAGCACGTGAGCATATACAATTCAACGAAGATACGCTTTGGACAGGTAAGCCGAGAGATTACTCTCACCCTGGGGCAAGCAAGCATTTGCCGGAGATTCGTAGACTCCTCTTATCGGGCAAGCAGCGTGAGGCGGAACGATTAGCTCAGAAGGAGTTTATGAGCGTGCCGCTCCATCAAGAGCGGTATCAAGCCTTTGGTGATTTGTGGATCGAATTCGATAACGAATCAGAGGTAAGTGATTACCATCGTGAGCTCGATCTTGAAACGGGGATTTCTACAGTCAGTTATGTTCAGGGTGGTGTTACTTACAAACGGCAGACGTTTGCTAGCCATCCTGATGGTGTAATCGTAGTTCATTTATCAGCAAGTCAGCCCGGTTCCTTGAGCTGCCAAGCGAGGCTTTCTACTCCCCATAAAGAGTCATCAACAAGCCTCACGAACGAGGGGAAAACCCTTGTCTTGTCAGGCCGTCCTTCCAGCTACGATGGCTATGAGCATCATGAGAGTGTACTGCGGTTTGAATCTCGGTTGAAACTTTATGAGTATGATGGCGAATTGCGATCAGAGGGCGGTAAGGTCCGCCTCGAGGATGCTACAAGTGCCACCTTCATCCTCACAGCCAAGACAAGCTTTGTTTCCTTTGAAGACGTTAGTGCCGATCCCTCTCAAGCATGTATAGCTGCTTTGAAAGCAGTTAAGTCGCCATACGAAGAACTTCGTCAAAGGCACATCCAGGATCATCAGTCGCTGTTAAATCGAGTTTCAATCGATCTTGGATCGACTGAACAAGCTAATAAACCAACGGACATGCGTATTGAGGAGTTTCGTGAATCGAGTGATCCTCAACTATTGACGCTCCTATATCAATACGGTCGTTATTTGATGATCGCCAGCAGTCGACCAGGTTCGCAGCCTGCTAACTTGCAAGGGCTATGGAATGATAGTCTCACACCCGCATGGGAAAGCAAGTACACGCTGAACATCAACGCGGAGATGAACTACTGGCCAGCAGAAATGGCCAACCTCTCGGAATGCCATGAACCCTTTTTGCAGCTAGTCAAAGACTGTGCTAAGTCGGGCGCCAAGGTCGCAAAATGCCACTATGACTGCCGTGGTTGGGTGGCTCACCACAATACCGATCTATGGCGAGGGGCTGCACCTATCAACGCCTCGAATCATGGTATCTGGGTGACCGGTGGTGCTTGGATTAGTCAACACCTTTGGTGGCACTATGAGTTTACACAAGACGAAGATTTCCTCCGCAAGGAAGCTTATCCAGTCCTTAAGGAGGCTTCGCTCTTCTTTGTTGATTTCCTGATGGAAGATCCACGCAATGATAAAGGTTGGCTTATCTCAGGCCCTTCAAATTCGCCCGAACAGGGGGGCCTTGTTATGGGGCCGACAATGGATCATCAGATCATACGTAATCTCTTTAAGAATACGATTAGCGCGTCCGAGGTTTTGTGCGTTGATGAAGAGTTTCGAAGTGAGCTGATCAAGCTATATGATCAAATCGCTCCCAACCAAATTGGCAAACACGGTCAATTGCAAGAATGGTTAGGAGATGTTGATCATCCAGAAAACAAGCATCGTCATATCTCACATCTATGGGGGCTGCATCCAGGCAGCGAGATAACCAAAGAGGAGACACCTGATCTCTTCGAGGCAGCAAAAAAATCTCTTGAAATGCGAGGCGATGGTGCGACCGGTTGGTCAATGGGCTGGAAAGTAAATTGCTGGGCCCGTTTGAAGGATGGCGACCATGCTTATCTCTTGTTGAGAAACTTATTAACTCCCTCGAACTCTCAAGGCACCACCTATGGTGGCGCCGGTGCTGGTGTGTATCCCAACCTCTTTGACGCCCATCCCCCATTTCAAATCGATGGCAACTTCGGAGCGGTCGCCGGCATAACGGAGATGTTGGTGCAGTCGCATAGGAGAACAAAAGAGGGCGTCGTAATTATCGATCTCCTGCCCGCTTTACCAGCTGCATTCCCCACAGGTAGCATCACCGGCATCCGCGCCCGGGATGGTTTTGAAGTGGACGTTCATTGGCAGGATGGAAAGCTTACAAAGGCATCCATCCAATCCTCCGCCGGAAAGCCCTGCGTGATTCAATATCCTGGCGGCGTGAAGGCATTGAATTTGGAAGATGACGGGGTTGAGATTCTTCAGTTTTAGGTTTCTAGCAGCTTCAAAAACTCTCTCATCCAAGCGGGATGGGCAGGCCACGCCGGGGCGGTGACCAGATTGCCGTCAACACAGACGCTGTCGAATGAATCGCTGGGCTCATCCCAAATAGCGCCTGCACGTTCGAGGTCAGGTCTAAGTGTAGGATATGCTTGGCAGCGGCGGCCTTGAACGACGTCTGCTCCACTCAGCAGAAAGAGCCCATGGCAGATGGCTGCAATAGGTTTTTTGTTTGAGGCAAAATACTTGACGATCTCTAGCACCCGTTGGTTGAGTTGTAGGTACTCCGGAGCACGACCACCAGGGATGACCAATGCGGCGTAATCTTCCGCCTGGACATCGTCCCAGTCTGTGTTAATAGCAAAGTTATGCCCACGTTTCTCGCTGTAGGTTTGGTGTCCTTCGAAATCGTGGATTGCGGTAACGACCGAATCACCAGTACGCTTATTAGGACAGGCGACGTCTACCTGATGGCCAACCATCAAAAGCATCTGTAGTGGAACCATTGCTTCGTAGTCTTCCACGAAGTCACCGACGAGCATAATGATTTTCATATGAATCAAGCCTTGTGAGGGGCCATTAACAGGGACCAATCAGATTATCTTAAAAATTCGCTGATTAGTTCCCAATACCGCTACAACAGTAGTGCTCAAAAGCATGTAAGCGGTACTTGGTTCTGGCACAGAGAATTGATAGAGATGTACTTGACCAATAAAATCTCCAGCGGTGTGATCGAAAGGCGCTCCTATTACAGCTAGATTGCCATCCATAGCTACTGAACTACCAAATGCATCAAGAATGACTCCAATTTGGTCGGACACAACAGGTGTTGAGTCTGACAAAGTATCTAAGAGCAAACCGGTATTCGCATCATACAGATAGGCATATCCAACTTCATTTTGAACGGTGTCTCTCGAGGCACCAATAAGAATAGTTCCATTTTCTATGGCAACAGAGGTTCCGAATATTCCGTTCCTGATTGGATTTGGATCATCAAAAGTTCGCAATAGATTTCCGGTCTCAAGGTCATACAAATGAACTTGCCCAACTTGGAAATCGTAGGTGTCATCATTTGGTGCTCCGATCAAAGCAAAATTTTCGGAGATTGCTACTGACCTTCCAAATTCGTCCCCCGAGAGTCTCCCTGGAGTTGGGGTTGGATCATTGAAAGTATGAATTAGTTGTCCAGTTATTATGTCAAAGAGATGAGCTTGTCCAACTAAAGTTCCATGTGTTCTATCACCTGGTGCTCCTATTAGTGCTTTATTACCAATAAGTGCTACTGACCTTCCAAATTCATCACCGTAGAAAGAAGTAGGCGTAGGGGTAGGATCATTGAAGGTACGTAGGAGACTGCCTGAAGTAACATCAAAAAGATGAACTTGACCCACGTCTTCACCAAGAGTGTCATCGTAAGGTGCACCGATTAAAGCGAAGTCGCTGTTTAATGCAATTGAACCTCCGAAATAGTCACCTGAAGTTGGTGTCGGGTCGTCAAATGTGTGTATTAGATCTCCTGATCTTGCATTAAAAAGGTGTGCTTGGCCAACATCTCGACCATAGGTGTCGTCTCCAAAATTTCCTATTAGAACTTGGTTGTTTTCCAGAGCTACACCATAACCAAAACGACCATAAATGTTTGGTGTAGGATCATTGAATGTGAGGAGGACGCTATCGGTGTCAGCATCAAAGAGGTGCGCTTGCCCAGTACTAATCCCATAGGTGTCGTCCCCAATATTTCCTACCAATACAAGATTTCCATCGATAGCCACTCCGCCTCCAAAGTAGTCTTGACTGGTTGCAGATGGGTCGTTGAATGTCCTTAAGTATTCGGCAGATAGAGATTCATTCGAGATAATGCTAACAATAGAATGGATAACGTAACCAAGAAAAGTGAATGCGTTTAAAGTAGGACTGTTGTCTGTTGTTCTGGGCATTTGATAGCTATGGTTGTGGCTGCAGTTATGATGTCATTTATCAACATGTATATTCGTATATATACCATCTGCATCGCTAGCACCAAGCGGAATTTAGGCAAACTTTGCCGATTATAGTGGCTCGTTTCTTAACGAGTGTCGATCTTTAGAATTGGGTGGGGGACCGTTTGCGCGGTCCTTTTTTGTTTTCTCTGGCATGCTTGCCATGGGAACGCTCGGTCCAAGGATGGGATGCTAGCGGATGCGACTTTTTTTGTTATCACTGTTTGCTCTGTTTGCTACGGGGTGTGCTGTTGCGCCGACGGGGCCAGGCGAGCCTGCATCCGTTACTCAGGACATCACCGAGTACATGCGGAGGGAATGGGCCATCGGCGGACCGCCAGTCGTTACAGATGCGGTTATTGAGCATTGTGAAGGGGGTGTCTGTGCTAGCGAAGTCTATGCTGATAGCACCGAACAAGTTTGGGCCGATGATTGGGATGCTCCGGCTGAAATGCAACCGAAGGTGATCAAAATCTCTCGTCCGCCGGCAGTTCCAAACTCTCCTGGGCCTCCAGGACGCTTCTTTCCAGTGCCTGTTCAGCCCGTCTTTACCCCTCAAGTCGAGGTATCTGACTATGGGATGTTAAAGTAGGCAGACTCTAACGACGTCCGATTATGCGGTTGGAGCCGGTTATCGCGATTTCCCGATGTCAGACATCAGCCGACCAACGGGATCGGCCGGCACAATCGTTACCGTTCGCCTGACGACGGATTGACGAAGACGCCTTCAGCTCGCCTCCGTTTGCCACTGCCTCGCCGATGCCGCACGCCACCTCACTCCACCGTGACTTGGTCTCAGGACCCCGTTCGTCGTTTCCAGGTCGACTGATGATTTCAGTCTGCTGGATTGGACCCTTGCTCCTAGGTATGCTTCTCGCAGCCACATCGTTTGGTGCTGAAGTCTCTGAGCTTCGCATGACGCCAATCGTCAGAGCAATCCAAGAAGCCCGACCTTCGGTCGTGAACATCCAGGGCCCCAAGTTGGTGCCAGATGAAAACGGTGCAGCTGGCGCAACCAAGCAAGTCAACGGTATGGGCACCGGCGTGGTGGTTGACCCACGAGGTTACATTCTTACAAACCATCACGTCGTTGAAGGGGTTCGCAATATACGCGTAACACTTGACGACGGCTCGGTAGATATCGCGAGACTCGTCGCCCATGACCGTCGTACGGACCTTGCCGTAATTAAAGTAAGCGTTGGACGATCATTGCCAACAATCAAGGTCGGTACCTCACGCGACCTTATGACAGGCGAGCCAGTCATTGCTATGGGAAATGCTTATGGATATGAGCACACGGTGACTCGTGGCATTATCTCTTCACTGCACCGCGATGTGCAGGTAAGTGATACTCAAGCATATGACGATTTGATTCAAACCGACGCAAGCATCA
This sequence comes from Botrimarina sp., assembly GCA_965263145.1. GTDB lineage: Bacteria > Planctomycetota > Planctomycetia > Pirellulales > Lacipirellulaceae > CAYGQU01. The sequence goes on along the minus strand of OZ253585.1, from coordinate 1,502,610 downwards.
ACCCAGGTAACTCGGGTGGACCTCTGCTCAATATCGAAGGCAACATGATTGGTGTGAACGTTGCCGTCCGTGCAGGTGCTCAAGGAATCGGCTTTGCCATTCCAGTCAACAAGGCGATGCAAATTGCAGCGAACTTGATGAGCGTTGAGCGTCTTGAAAAGAAATGGCACGGCATTCGAGCCATCTCACGAATTGATGATCGGTTAGTTGTCCAATCTGTTGCAGCGGGCAGCCCCGCGGCACGTAGCGGGTTGAAACCAGGTGACATTATCAAACAAATCGGTACAGTCTCGGTTGAGCGACCTTTGGACATTGAGCGAGCATTGCTCGGCCAACGCGTTGGTAGCAAACTTGATATGACGGTTGCCCGTGGCAACGAACGTTTGGCGATGAATCTTGCTGTCTCGCGAAGTGGAAGCACGCCACCTCGCTCAAAGGTTAAGCATCGAACTGTTGCATCCCAAACAGATTCAACCGATTCTCGGACTTGGGATTTGCTTGGAATGAATCTTCAAATGGAGCCAAGCAGCACTTTCTCTAAGCGTAACAGTAACTACCGTGGTGGTATGCGAGTGGTTGACATCCGAAACGATGGTCCAGCGGCTGAGAAGGGAATCCGCGAGGGGGATATCCTTGTCGGTATGCACCGTTGGGAGACCGCTTCGCAGGACGACATCGACTACATTGTAAATGTGAAGTCGAAAGAACTAGCGAATCTCGGCGGCGTAAAGTTCTACGTTCTACGTGGCAACGAAACGCTTTACGGCGAGATGCGAGTTGCGGGCAAATCGACTGCCAATTCTCGTCGCTAATCTGTCCAGCGTAGAAATTAAGCTTTTCGGGTGCTACTCTGTAGGGTTGATTCATCTCACTCCTAGCTTGTCGTTAGCACCTTATGGAACTTGATTTCGTCGAATGGCTCCGCGACCAGGGGGAACTCCCCAAAAGTGCTCAGCTTGAAGTGGGCATTGGTGATGATGCCGCTCTGATTCGGCTAGACGATCCAAGGGTCGTTGTCACAACTGATCTGCTAGTGGATGGAGTCCATTTTCTCACGTCGGAGCATTCGCCTGAGCAGATTGGCCAAAAGGCATTGGCGGTAAATCTTAGCGACCTAGCCGCGATGGGGGCTCGGCCTGTAGGAGCTGTGCTTAGTCTCGCCATGCCAACTGATGTGCTAGGCAATCATAACATGCTTGAGTATGCCAAACGCTTGGTCGTGGGGATGTTGCCTTATGCTCGTGAGTTTGGCTGCCCAATCATGGGGGGAGATACCAACCGAACCGCTGGGCCTTTGATTGTTTCTGTAACAGCGTTTGGTGAACCAGTCAGCGACAAGCCGCTGCTGAGAAGCGGTGCCCAGATTGACGATGTGGTTCTTGTAACGGGTGAGCTTGGCGGTAGCCTTTTAGGCAAGCATCTCGATTTTCGCCCGCGAGTGCAGGAGGCGATTCGACTTGCCGAGACCGGGCTGATTCACGCTGCGATGGACATAACAGATGGTCTGTCGCTGGATCTCGCAAGATTGACCAAGGCGAGCGGTTGTGGTGCCGTGATTGAGGAAGAAGCAGTTCCTGTCTCGGCAGCTGCGAAAGAGATGGCTCAAACAAGCGAACGATCACCGTTCGAACATGCTTTATCGGATGGTGAAGACTTCGAACTACTGCTGACGGTAAGCAAGCAGACTTACGCGGCGTGGCGCCAGAATCCCCCCTGTGATTGCCAGCTGATTACGATAGGAAGGATCGTTGAAGATGGGGGGCTTTCTCTCGAATGCCCGATGGGAGAAATTAAACCGCTTCAACCGAAGGGCTACGAACACTGATGAGCGAAGCATTGAAGATCGAGATTCAAAGCGAACGAGAGATGGTCACACTAGGCCATCAATTGGCAGAGGTACTAGAAGCAGGTGATACCATATCGCTACAAGGGACCCTTGGCGCTGGTAAGACACGATTAGTACAAGCGATTGCCGAGAAGCTTGGCGTATCGGAAGAGGTCACGAGCCCAACCTTTGTCTTGGTGAATGAATACACCTCAGGCAGTAAGCCGATCTACCATTTTGATGCCTACCGCTTGAAAGACGAAGACGAATTTCTCGAACTCGGGCCCGATGAATATTTCGAAGGCTACGCGCGGGCTGGCGCGGGGCTAACTTTCGTCGAGTGGGGTGAAAAGGTGGCCAACTGCTTGCCGGAAGAAGTTCTTCATATCAGCATAGAAGTCCTAGCGGGCGAAGCGAGGCTTCTCTGTTTTAAGGGCCTAGGATCAGATGCCTGCAATCAACTAGCGAGCTTACGAGCACAGTAGTTTGCTGTATCTGTCTGCTCAATCTAACTCAAGATACCGTTTCTTCTGGCAAACCACCACGGATTTTATCAACACCAATGGCTTGTTCTACACGCTTTAGGATTTCGTTGGTTTCGTCGCGCATGTACTTGTAGTTGTCGATTAAAAACCGACCTTTGGAGCCATCTTCTTTCTCAAAGTGAAGCCATGCAATGCCTTTGCTATCCCATTGCTTTTTGTCGAGCAGCGTAACGTCGGAGAATAGCACAGCATCTCCGGAGCTCGAATCGAGTCCCTCTTTCGTTACTTCGATCCAACGTCCGTTGGAGAGAACAACCGTTAGCAACATCCAAGAACCAACAACACCACCAATCACGGCAAAGGCGTAGTTGGAATAGATGTCGGAGACTTTTCGTTCCTTGACGGTTTGGTCAATCGGCACTGACCAATTGGCTTTGTTGGAAATTGCTTGCCATTGATCTGAGAAGCGTTGTTCGTAGAGCTCTTTATCGAGTTCTTGGTCTAAACCTTCTTCTTCAAGTTGCGAATGTAACCCTTTCCATGAGTTGTAACGATCAAGCTGCATGGGGTACTTCACAGTAGCGTCGTAAAGACTCCAGACCATAAATCCAAGCATCGCTATTCCGACCCATTTGAAACGCACATAGAATTTTGGGTCGTTGTCAGCGCGTACTTTATCCTGGTTCTCCAGGTCATTTAGATAAGCTTGGGGATTGCCGTTTTCCACTTTGGTTTACCAGCATATACAGATAAGGGGACCGTTAGATGCCGGGCAAGGACATTTGCCTCAGCTAGCCAATAATAACACTTTATAGAATATACCGACTCAAGTCCTCATTGCGCGTTACTTCTTCAAGCCTTTGCTTAACATAAGCCGAATTAATCGGCACAACCGCTCCAGACATCTCAGGCGCCTCGAAGGAGAGCTCTTCCAGCAACCTTTCGAGGATCGTGTAGAGTCGGCGGGCACCAATATTTTGGGTCGTTTGATTCACCTCAAATGCATACTCAGCGAGTGCTTCGACCGCATCTGGCTGGAAATCGATTGTGACCCCTTCGGTGTCCAATAGTGCCTTATATTGTTTCGTAAGAGCCCCACGGGGTTCTGTAAGGATCCGAACAAAATCGGCTTTGGTCAGGTCCTGCAATTCAACTCGAATCGGGAAACGACCTTGCAGTTCTGGCATCAGGTCAGCTGGGCTCACCTTATGGAATGCCCCCGCTGCGATAAACAAGACGTGGTCTGTTTTAACGTAACCATAGCGAGTTTGTACGGTTGTTCCTTCTACCAGTGGGAGCAGGTCACGTTGGACACCTTGTCGTGAAACATCCGCTCCTTTGCCACCCTCAGAAGCAACTACCTTGTCGACTTCGTCAAGGAAGATAACGCCGGTTTCTTCGGCTAGGCTAATGGCCGAGGCATTGACCTTCTCTTCGTCGATTAGTTTCTCGCACTCTTGCTCAAAGATGATTTTGCGAGCTTCGGCAACTGTCGCTTCGCGGCGAGAAACTTGCTTTGGTAAAATCTTTTCAATCATGCCTTGCATGTCGAAATCCATATCGCCGCCACCAGGATTCATTCCTGGTATCATCATCGCTTGTGGCTTTCGTTCGAGTGAAACCTCGACCATGCGATCTTCGAGTTCGCCAGCAACAAGCATGGCACGCATCTTCTCGCGAGTTCGTTCGTAGCGTTCCGAGGCATCTTCGGCATCGACACCGACGTCGATCGTGGTTGGAGGTGGAGCCAGTTTGTAGAGCAACCGATCTTCGGTCGCTTTCTTTGCTTCTTCCTCTACCTCAGCGCGTTGTTCTTCTCGAACGATGCCTATCGCGTTTTCGACAAGCTCACGAACCATACTTTCAACGTCACGCCCGTAGTAACCAACTTCGGTGTACTTGGTAGCTTCTACTTTAATGAAAGGAGCACCCGTCATCTTTGCCAGCCGACGGGCGATTTCGGTCTTTCCAACCCCGGTGGGGCCAATCATCAAGATGTTCTTGGGAGCAACTTCTCTTCTGAGCTCGTCTTCAAGTTGACGACGTCGCCATCGGTTGCGAATAGCAATTGCAACAGCGCGTTTTGCATCAGCTTGGCCAACAATGTGACGGTCAAGCTGCTCAACAATCTGGCGGGGAGTAAGGTCTTGGTTGCTCATCAATCGAAGTTGATTGCTTGTCTAGGATTTGGTGATTGTTTCAACAACAACGTTGTGATTGCTGTAAACGCAAATATCGCCCGCGATTTTCAGTGACCGCCTAACAACTTCTTCAGCACTTAGATCGGTGTTTTCTACTAAGGCTCGGGCAGCTGAGGTGGCATAGTTACCACCCGATCCGATGCCAAGTATTCCATCAGACGGTTGGATTACGTCGCCGGTTCCCGAAATCAAAAGCGTATCGCTGTCATCGGCTACGGCGATCAGGGCTTCAAGTCTGCGGAGAGCTCGATCTGTCCGCCAATCTTTGGCAAGCTCGGTAGCAGCCCGAGGCATATTCTTTGGGTAATCTTTCAGCTTGGTTTCAAACCGTTCAAGCAGGGCAAACGCGTCAGCAGCCGATCCAGCAAAACCTGTGAGAACTTTGCCATCGGAGAGTGGTCGGACTTTGCGGGCATCGGCCTTCATGACCGTGTCGCCCAAACTAACTTGTCCATCGCCGCCCATAGCAACGGTATCGCCGATGCGGACAGTCAGAATGGTTGTGGATCGAAAGCGTGGTTTTGACATAGGCACATTGTCACAAACCCCTCATCCCACGCCAGGGGGCCGAAGGTTCGAATCTTGAGGAATGGGTAGGTTTTACCCCATAGAAGTCGGCTTGCAGAGCGACTTTTTGCAATTTGCCGCACGTCCGCATTTCAAACAGGCATACTTTGGGGAATCAACCAAAGTTCGCAGCAGATCAAAATGCTCACGCAGGTCTTTCTTGGACCAGTCGCAGATCGCTTTTTTGGTTAGATCTTTTGACACAAAAATTCTTCCTAGTGATCGCTTGAGAGTGATGCTTCCAGCATAATCAAAATGCGTTAAGCTGAAAGTGATTAATGCGACCTTTGGAAACGACAGTAAGAATGAAAAACGATAATCCACTGCGAAGTCCCGAATTGATGCATCGAGATTCGACCTTGCTAATGGTCATCGATGTGCAAACCCGATTGCTTTTGGCACAACCAAATGCTGAGGCAATTATTGAGAATACTCGCCGAGTATTGGATGCTGCCTCCGTGCTTGGAGTGAAGACTCTTGGAACCGAGCAGGTGCCAGAAAAGCTTGGTCCGACGTTAGATGTTCTTGCTGAAAGGCTGCCGAATCCCATCGCAAGTAAATCCGAATTCAGCGCAATGGCATGCGATGAAGTTGGTTCAACGATTCAGGAGCATGGCATCCGCCACGTTCTCTTAGCAGGTATTGAAACACATGTCTGTGTACAGCAGACCGCTATGGATCTCATCGCGGCGGGCTTACAGCCCGTGGTTGCTGCTGATGCTGTTGGCTCACGATTTGAAGAAGACCATCAGATCGCATTGCGTCGGATGGAAGCAGCCGGTGTGGTATTAACCACAACCGAAGCGGCTATGTTTGAGTGGTGCGAGCGCGCTTCCGATGAAGCATTCCGTGAAATCAGTAAGCTCGCTAAAGAACGTTAAGAAACGCCTGTTAACGCTGTTTGGTTTCAGATTCTATGGAGGCGGTCTTCTTGGGCTCTTTCTCAGGAGCGCTGGCGGTTCGAGTCTTCGGTTGATTGCCGTTTTCTTTTTTGACCAACCTTGGCTGAGTTTGTAGTTTCGTACGAACATCAATAAGCGCTGGGCTTGAGTGGACTGAACCGAGGTTCCCTGAGCTTGCTACATAACTCTCCAGCCGTGCAAGTTTATCTTCAAAGGAATGCTCGCCAGATGGGGCATACGCAGGCGCTGCTCCCCAAAGGATTTTTGTCCCACTATCCGAGCGTAGCTCATAGAGGTAATAACGTTGGTTGCCTCGAATCTCTGGCACTGTCGAGGGACGAATGTCTAACAGTTCAAGAGAGTGCCAACGTTGGTCCAGTCGGCGGATAATATCGACAGCGCCTGCGATACGTGGTTCGGTCCACCGTTGTCCCACTTGAAGTCCAGATGGGGTAGAAGATGGTTGGAGTTGCTTGATATCGATCCGTGGTAATAAGCCAAGATCCTTCGGGCTCAGATCTTTTTGTGGGAGCAAGACTCCCTCTTCATCGATTGGGTAGTACGGAATCTGATTTGCTTCTTTTGCCGTTGTCGATAAGACGGCAACAGGACGTCGGTATTCGACTTCAACGGCAAGTTGATTCGGAGGGGATTTCGTTACCTTCGTGACTTTTTGAATCCATGGATGAAATTCGAAAGCTGTCGCAATGCGCTCTTCGAGTTGATCGGTCGGATCGATAATCGAGACCCCTACTTTTCCGTTCGTTGGATCCGAGAGGAGCCCGCTGCGACTGAGGGCTTCTAGCTTGACGTCAGCGTGCAGCCAGTTTGGCTGTTGGCTTATGGTGATACTTGTGGTGGTCACCTGATAACGCGGTGAATGGACGACCGAAGAGTTGCTGGCCTGCCAAGCGAAGTTGGCACCAAAACCAGCTGCAATCAAGAGACCAAGGCTAACGATCGTCCCACGATGGGTACGCAGGGTCTGATGCAGGTTAGCGCCAAATGAGCGATAATCGGAATCTGCCACGGTGAATGTCCTCCTGACATCAAGCAGCACTCAGGAATTGTCTGCTAGGAATATTTAGCAGCAGAAAGCGAGTGCTTTATACGCTAGCCTGCTCAATTACCAGATTTCAATCGCTAGCTCCAGTTCAACTCCCATCCTTTCATGGACGCGAGTTTTTACTTGCTCTATTAGCTCAAGCAGATCTTTGCTAGTAGTGCCATCAGTGGCAGTAAAGAAGTTGGCGTGCTGGCTGCTAACCTCGGCTCCACCGACCTTGGTTCCCTTAAGTCCTGCCTGATCGATCAGCATGCCTGCGCTCATTCCGCGTGGATTGCGGAAGATCTGGCCTGTACGCTGATGCGACATCGGCTGAGTCGCCTTGTTTACGATCCATTGCTTTTGCATGCGTTTGGTTAACTCAGCAGGGTCTTCTGATTCAAGCTGGAAGACCGCTTCGAGGATGACGAGCTCGTCCAAGCTACTTTGGCGGTAGGCGAAGAAGAGTTCTTCCCGATTGCGAGTCAGAGTTTCTCCCGTCCGAGTGAGCACCGTTGCTTCGACTGTCCATTGGCCGATGTCTCCGCCGCGACCACCGGCGTTTTGATGTAAAGCAGCCCCAACGGTCCCTGGAATCCCTACCAGCGGATCAAGCCCCGCCAAGCCATTTCGTACGGTCTCGTTAATGAGCGAGGGGAGCGAAGCGCCACCACCAACGCGGACGAGATTTCCTTCGATGCTGATCTTTTGGAAGGCTTCTGATTCAAGCGTAACGACAACCCCAGAAACTCCTTCATCTTGTACCAGCACGTTCGAGCCATTGCCAACGAGTCGAACCGTAGCCCCTTCATCTCGGCAACGGGTGACAAGAGCTTCCAACTCTTCAACCGAATTCGGTGCAGCAAGCCATTCAGCGTTGCCGCCAATTCCAAACCATGTCCGCTCCGCCAAAGGGGCGTTGGCTGTCATGAATGATTCAAAACCTTGGTCGAGCGACATAGCGATAACTATCCGTTTAGCAGCGTTAGGAGCGAAAATGACTCTTTGATTAGCTCTTATTCAAAAGCATTTCCCGTGGAAAATAAAGACCACCAGGCTGGATTCACCCACTCTGAGGATGAATCTTTGTTGTCTAAGAACCCACGCGAAATTGCCTCACGGCCTCGTAGGCGGCTACAGCAACAGCGTTTGACAGGTTCAAGCAGCGAGCTTCAGGCTTGGTTTCGATGCGAAGCCTGCGTCCCTCGGCGGGCATGGTGATTGAGGAGGGTAGTCCAGTCGACTCACGGCCAAAGACTAGCACATCGCCTCTTTGGTAGGTGACATCTAGGTAGTCGGAGTCACCGAACTTCGTGAAAAACCAGTAGCGATCCGACGGTAGTTTTTCTTGCAAGTGCTCCCAATTGTCGACCGTCTCCCACTGAAGGTGTTGCCAGTAGTCCATACCTGATCGCTTGATGTGGCGATCATCGAGACGGAATCCTAGCGGTCTAACAAGCCAAAGCTTTGCACCTAGAGCAACGCAAGTTCGACCAACACTGCCGGTATTGAAAGGGATTTCAGGCTGAAACAGCACAATGTGCAGTGGAGGAGATTCGTCTGACAAGGGATAGCTCGTGGATCAAACCAATCAGGGGATCATACGGTGGCGCAAGAAAAACGGCGGACTCGGTGCCCGCCGTGTAAAACACAACCTAAGCCATGATGCACCTCAGTGGAAGCGCATCTTGGCTCGGCATTTGTGCTGAGATGGTCTTAGCTGACCATGTCCTTGAGCTTCTTCAAAGGACGAATCTTAACCACGTTCTTCGCTGGCTTAGCCTTGAAGATGGTTGGTTCGCCGGTGAAGGGGTTGATGCCTTCACGCTCTTTGGTAGCAGGCTTGTGTTGGATGGTGATCTTGCAAAGACCAGGAAGTGCAAACACCTTGGGTGCGCCACGTCCGGTCAGGGACTTTTCGATCTGTTCATCCAGTGCGTCAAAAACTTCGCCAACTTGCTTCTTGGTCAAACCAGTCGCTTCGGCAATGTTTGAGAAAATTTCAGTCTTTGTGGGGGGCTTGGGGGCGGCCTTCGCCATGGGGATGGGTCCTCCGGTCGTATCGATCAGGTAGCCAGGAACTCCTGGCGAAACAGTAACGGGTGATAGCCTTTTCGGCCAAACACTCGATTGGCGTGATTAAAACGAAGCTTTATGCCTTAATACAAGCGGAAAAATGGGCTCTTTGCCGAGAAAACCCTCCCATTCACCTTTTTCCCAACCCTCAATAACGGGACAAACCGCTAGAATGAATCTTGTTGGTTATGGCCATTTAGATAGGCAGCCCCTAATCACGCAAGTTATGACACATAAAAGACTTGTAACGTTCAATCGTGTTTTTCAGATACAACCATCGGCTGGATGGCATGCGGAGATTCTTCCCGCTGGGAACTCGATTTTCCTCTCCATTTTGGCCGCGATATTTTTGGCGTTTTTTTCTGCTCCAAATGCAGTTTTTGCCCAAAAAGGGGAGGAAAACTGGAATCGGAGCGAATTGGTCTTCGGATCTCAGGTCCCCCAAAACCGTGAACGGGAGCGTCAAATCGAAGCGGCTGAGAAGCTGATTGAAGCACGGAGATACTCCGATGCGGTCAAAATCCTACAGTCGCTTCTTCAGGTTTCCGACGATTCGGTCTTCGTCGATCAGACAAGCTTAAAGGCTCGTGCAACCAAGATGATTGCAGACCTACCTCAACCGGGACGCCGCACGCTGCAAACCATGATTGAAGTACCTCTTAAGAAAGAGGTTCAACGTGCTGTTGGGAAACATGATCAACAGCGGCTTGCTGAACTGGCAGCTCAAAATCCGCCTGAGGCAATGGGGCAAGATGCTTGGATTGCTTGGGCCTGGGTCGAGCGTGAATTGGGAAATCAACTCTTTGCTTCTGCCATTTCCAGGGAACTTGAGTCCTCGGATCAGACAGTTAGCGGATCGATTAGCTTGGTTGAAGAGCTAGATCAAATCCACGATCAGTTTGCCGGTCGTCATCAAAGGTCTGAAATAGCTTCGGAACCATTGCCAAAATGGCTTCGACGCCACAGCCCCCAAAATTGGATTGCTCCACAAGCTGAGTCAGACCGAAGCTTTCAGATTAGCGGACCGTTGCCTACCCCTTGGCGTGCTTGGACGGCGGCAACTTGCCCAGATGTGAACAAAGAGCGAGAGATCGAAGCAACACGAAGCCGTTTGACCGAAGGGGCCTCGCAACTGACTTCGCTCAACGCGATTGCCGTTGATGGGAAAATTCTCTTTAGACAGAGCAACCAACTTGTTGCAGTGGAAGCCGCAACTGGACGCCGCTTGTGGGCAACCAGTCTCGCTATTGAGCAAGGAGCCCGCGAGAGTTTTGATCATCTGCGTTACTATCTAGGTTCCTATTTTTCTGGTGAAGTTTCTCAGCAGGGATGGCTTGACCGATCACGCGGGGTAATAACCAGTGACTCTGAGCAGGTCTTTGCCGTAATTGATGTGCCTCAGCCGATGGATCAGGCAAGCGAAGATCGTCATTTCTTTTGGGGACGCTCCAATCTCGCTAGCATAGTTAACGCAGTTGTGGCCTTTTCAATCCCCGAGCAAGGTAAGCGGAAGTGGATACTCGATGGATCCGCGTCTGAGGGAGAGTACTCAGGATTTCGATTCTTGGGGGCACCGGTCGCGGTTGAGGACTATCTAGCGGTTCTCGCTGAGCGAGAGAAGATGGTTTATTTCTTGCTTGTCAATGGACGCGACGGAAAGCTGCTTTGGAAGCAACCGATTTCCAACCGAGAGAGTAATGACTTCTCACCGCACCTAGCCTTAACTGGTTATTCGCCTATCTGGAAGGATGGAAAATTCTACTGCTCAGGCGGTGATGGGATCGTTGCGGCCATAAATCCTTTACGAAGATCGATTGAGTGGATCAGCTATGTTCCTGTTGATCAAACTTTGAAAGTAATGCAGATGAGGAGAAATCAGCAGATTGGTCTTCGTCAGGCGGAACGTCGAATTCGAACCGGCGATGGTTGGCGTTCTACTTCCCTCTTTACTTTCGAAGATGCTCTCATCGTCGCACCTGTTGAGTCGGATCGGGTTGCTTGCTACGAGCGTCGCACTGGAGAATTGCTTTGGTCAAAGGTTATTCGAAATGGCAACTTGGTTGCTGGTGTGTCAAATCACGTGCCGGGTGGCCAGATCTTAGTGCTAAAGCCTAACTCGATAAGTGCTTACTCGATAAAGGATGGGAAATCTCTTTGGGAGATGTCCATGCCAGGGAATTCGAAGCCTGTTGGCGAAGGCATCCAGCTGAATGACCAATATTTGCTTCCTCTCAGTTCTGGAAGAATTGCATCCGTTTCACTCGGCAAGAATGATAAACAAAGAGTTACTTACGAACGACTTCTGCCAGGACCTTTGCGTAGCCCAATCGCCTTAGGCAATCTCATTTGGCACCAGGGAGCAGTTTACTCTCGTTCGCCGACAAGCATTGAAAAGTTTATTCAGCCCAACAAAGAGCAGTCGTTGCTTGATCAAGCAGACCGAATGCTCGCGGAGGGTGAATATCAGAAAGCTGAAAAGTTACTTGCTCAAGCCTCTCAATCCGAATTGCTTTCAGAGGAAGAGCTTCAAAGTCGGAAGGATATGGCTGTTGGTCTAGCTTCCTTGGCTGGGGAGAGAGAGAAACTTTCTGAGAGGCAATCAAAAGGAGAATTCTCCGATGATTTGCAGAAGTTGCATCCGTTTGAGGCGAAACTGTTTGATTTCCATGCGGCGATAGGTGGCCCCCAAGAGGAACTCAAGGCAATGGGACATGAGTTACTCGTTATGCCAGAGGCGAAAAGGACTCTACTCATGATGTCGCCCAAGCATCAAGTGAGGGCAGACCGATGGATCGAAGAAAAGATCGCTGAAGAGTCGTCCTTGAAACCAACCACGTCAGGGGAGCAATCACAAGCGAGTGCCGTCGCTCATAGGTTTAACTCGAATTGGCGTTCCAACCAGGTTCGTGTCCAACACTGGGTCACGGAAAAACAAGAGACCGAGTATCGACAGAATTCTTCATACTATTACTCCAGGCAACGCAACACGATCTCACGTAGACTTCCCGTTAGATCCAAGGAGGCAGATTCCTTGTCATGGCGTTATATAAGCGATGGCAATGATGAACCACGGATCGTGTGTCGAGATCGCCTAGGCGAAGTCTGCTTCTCTGAAATTATGGAGGATTCACTGAGAACAAATTTCCAAGCGGTAAACTTAGGGCAACCTAGTCCTTGCTATTGGGATGGGATGTTCTATGTGCAGCTAGATAACGCTTTGCATGCGTACAACATGGAGACTAAGAGAGGAAATGAATCGGTGGCATGGAGCTACGATCCTGCACTCTTTACGGACTATCAAACGATTCGATTCTATGACCCCTCAAAAGTTAAGAAGACCCGTGAGATAAAAAGACGGTCTACCAACTCAAATCAATTGCCAAGTCTGTTCTGGGTTGATTCTGCTGGGGCGATTGTCTTGGTGGGTGGTAAGATCATGTCGCTAGATCCCAAGTCGGGTAAACTGCTTTGGTCTCGTAATGATTTAAATAGCTTCGACCGCGTCTTTGTGCATGAGGATCGCGTCTATCTCGGTCGAACAAGTTCTCGGACCGGAAATGTTTTCTCTAAGTACGACGGTCGCTTGCTGGGTGAATGGTATGTGCCAGGCAACAGTTGGCGCATGTATCACTCTGGAAAAATACTGACTTCCACTCGAAGTGAGCTGAAGTTGTACGATTTTACTTCGGATGAAAAGAAACCCGTTTGGACAGCACCCTTGTCGGGTAGTCAATATACGTTGCTTAATAAACAACTCTATTTGCTTGATGCATCTCGTAAGCTTACTTGCTTAGACATTGCCAAAGCAGAGGTTCAATTTCAAACGAACTTAGATCCCGAGTATCCAATATCAAAAGTTAAGTTGATCTCTTGCTTCAAAAGGGATGGAGCTCTCTTCGTTGCCTTAAGTAGCAAAAACAATACGGACCTTCGCCAAAAAGGTTTGACACCGATTGACTCATCTCCTCTTGTCGAGGGAAACGTGTATTGCTTGGATCCCGTTACAGGGCAATCGCACTGGCCTCGGCCAATTGAACTGAATGGCATGGCGGCGATGAAAGATCTGCTTCCTAATTCTCCATTTCTTATCTTTTTATCCAAGAAGCAACGTAATGAAATTGATACCAATCAAGGCGACTATCGGATCTTGGTTACGAACCGTTGGACGGGGGCCACGTTATATCGCAATGATCACCTGCCAGGCGAACGGAAAAATTTCATCACGATTTGTGAGTTGGTCGAACAGCATCCGATGGAGTCAATCACCTTGCAAGTGGGGCGCAGTCAAATGCGATTTGAGCTGAGTGAAGCGGTGAGTCCGCCGTCTCCGCCTGCTATTGCTTCCGTTGAAAGAGAAAAAAAGGGCGGGATTGCCCTAAACGAATTCGAAGAAGGATTCAAGAAATTATGGGGCTCAATTACCGAGCCGGACAAAAAATAATTCCTTCTTGGAATCGATCATTTTTCCGATCTGGCACCTTCCTCTTGGAATTTCTTGCGTGTGAATGTGTATACTTGAAGCAGGTGGTATTCACACCTTGCAGAGAGAATGGCTCGCTAGTCTTTTCAGAGGAAACGGCACATTGCATTGGAAGCATCCTATATCACGGGCTCTAAAGCGTTGGCAATTGAGAACGCTTATGTCGGTCTTGCTGCTGGGCAGCCTTGTGGTGATCTTCCCAGCCCAAGTAGTTGCTCAAGATAATCTTCAAAAAGAGTTAGATCGTGTCACGGAAGGTGGCTTGCGTTGGCTCGCTGCCAAGCAGAGTACGGTGGGCTCTTGGAATTCACAGGGGCGGTACCCCACGGCGATGACCGCATTGTGTGGTATGGCATTTCTTGCAGAAGGCTCCACGCCCAATGGCGGTGAGTATGCACCGCAGCTTCGATTGGCAATTGACTACCTGATTCGTCAAGCTCGACCGAACGGTTTGATTGGTGACCCTTTGCGGGACGACCGTTATACCTACGGCCATGGCTTTAGCATGCTTTTTCTTTCACAAGTGCTTGGTGAAGAAGAAGATCAACAGCGCCGCGAGGAGATCATTCGTGTCTTGAATGGAGCCGTTCAATTTACTGGCAAAGCTCAAACTGCTGCCGGAGGCTGGGGGTATGTTAGTGCAAAAGATGGAAACGGATTTGACGAAGGTTCGACGACAATAACTCAGGTGCAAGGCCTGCGCGGATGTCGTAATGCTGGTATAGCGGTGCCGAAAGAAATCATTGATCGAGCCATTGGATACATTCACTCGTGCACCCTAAGGGACGGAGCCGTTCAATACAGTTCCAAAGGAGGCGGAGGTCGACCGGCCATTACCGCCGCAGCAATTGCTTGTTTATACAATGCGGGCGAATACGACGACAAGTATGTTCCGCGCATGATGAAATACTGCGAGAAGCGAATCGGTCCCAACAAGGCGAGTAATTATGGCCACTGGCACTACGCACAGTATTACTATTCGCAGGTGCAATACCGTGAAGGCGAAAAAACTTGGGATGATTATCGCAAGTCCGTGTATCGCAAGTTGATTAATGAAGCAACTACGACAAACACTCGACTTGGCAAGGCTTGTTATTGGAACCAGGGTTACATTGGGGACGTCTATACAACCTCATTGAATTTAACAATTTTGCAACTTGAAAATGCCTACTTGCCTATCTACCAACGTTGATAGCGGTGAGATGACATAGCGATTTTAATAAGGGACAATCAACGTGACGCATGACCAATCAAGCTCGGAAATTGATGCCGGCCAGATTCAGAAGCTTCAAGAAGCTACCAATCGAGTGAAAGAACAGTTGGCCCGTGTTGTCGTTGGGCAAGAAGGGGTAATCGATCTTCTGTTGATCACGCTCTTTTGCCGAGGTCATTGCCTGCTCGAAGGTCCTCCAGGATTGGCAAAGACTTTGCTTGTGGGAACACTTTCTCGTTGCTTGAGTCTCGACTATTGCCGTATCCAGTTCACCCCCGACCTGATGCCTGGTGACATTACTGGAACCGAAATTATCGAAGAAGATCGGGCTACTGGCCAAAGAGAGCTTCGCTTCCTGAAAGGACCGATCTTCACCAACATTCTGCTAGCGGATGAAATCAATCGTACACCCCCGAAAACTCAGGCCGCATTACTTGAAGCAATGCAAGAACGCCAGGTAACCGTGGGTGGGGAGCGACGGCCATTGCAGGATCCTTTCCTTGTCTTAGCGACACAAAACCCCATCGAACAAGAAGGAACCTATCCACTGCCAGAAGCTCAGCAAGACCGATTCATGTTCAAAGCAATCGTTCGCTATCCTAGCTTTGCTGAGGAGGTCGAAGTTGCGCATCGAACAACCCGATCAACCACTGAGGAAGCGGAAGCCGTTCTGACGGCTGAAGAGACTCTACAGCTTCAGCAGATGGTTCGGGCGATGCCGATCTCGGATGCCTTGATCCGTTATGCTGTGGCTTTGGTGCGGGGTACTCGAGTCGGAGAGCAAGAAGCCCTGCCTGAAGCCTCAGAGAATCTCTCATGGGGAGCTGGCCCGCGAGCAGTTCAGTATTTAATCCTTGGCGCGAAAGCTCGGGCACTTATGTCGGGAAGAACTTTCGTTGCTTTGGAGGATATGCAAATGCTCGTAAAGCCGATCCTTCGCCATCGACTCGTCTTGAGCTTCCAAGCGGAAAGCGAAGGCCTCACGCCGGACGATGTGATCGAGATGCTTTTGGAAGCCACACCAACACGCGACGAAGATCTTTCCTCGGATCCACGTTTCCGTGATTTGATAAACGTCTAGCTATCAGGTTCGTTGAGCACTCTTATATAAACCAATCTAGGCTTTCCTTTTGTCGCAATCTCCCATCAATGACGCATTAACAGAAACCCTCGGACGTGTTGGCCGTCTTGAGGTGCGTGCGCGCCGGGTGGTCGATGGTTTTTTAAGCGGCAGACATCGCAGCCCCTATCGTGGCCGGTCGCTTGAGTTTCGTGAGCATCGTCAATACACCAAAGGGGATGACTTGCGAGATGTTGACTGGAAAGTTTGGGGACGCCAGGACCGATTCTTTGTAAAGCAATTCGAGGCAGAAACCAATCTTCGGGCGACCATACTTGTAGATGTTTCCGCCAGTATGGACTATCAACCCCAACTGCCGAATCTTGGCAATGAGGAACGCCTCGATAAACACAATTTTGCCACAACCGCGGCGTGTGCCATGGCTTACTTGCTAACGAGGCAGCACGATACGGTCGGATGTCTTCCTTTTTCAAGTCGTATTGTCACACGAGTTCCTCCGAGCAATCATCGGACGCAACTTAACCGATTCGCCGAAGCATTGGCCCGTCCTGCTGAAGGTGCTAAGACCGACTTGCAGGGAGTCTTAGAACAAACCGCTTCGATGATGCGTGGCCGCGGCTTGGCTGTTCTTATATCCGATTTGCTCACGCCAATCGACGGACTTAGCAAAGGGCTCGGAGCGCTTCGTGCGCGTGGGGCTGATTTGCTGGTACTGCAAATCATGGACGATGAGGAGCTAGATTTTCCTTTCGAAGGCCCAAGCTGTTTCGAAGGGCTTGAATCCGCCAGCGAACTAAACGCAAACCCCCGTGCCCTTCGGCTTGATTACCTGAAAGCGCTCGAAGAACACTTGGAAGGGGTTCGGCTTGCTTGTGCCAAACAACGGGCCGACTATCGCTTGATCCGAACTAGTGAGCCGCTTGAAACGGCTCTCATTGCTCTGCTTTCCGCTCGAACCTAAAGCCCCTTCCTCAGATGACATTTCTTTTTCCCAGTTTGGCTCTCCTTGGTGCGATGCTCGTGCTAGTGCCACTGGTAGTGCATCTGATCAGCCGGCGAAGACGTAAGCGGATTCGTTGGTCGGCCATGGAGTTTCTACTTGAAAGTAGCAAACGTAATCGGAACCGATCACGGCTTGAAGAACTCTTGCTGCTGTTGATGCGAATGTTGGCAATCGGCATCGCGGGCTTATTGGCAGCGGTGCCGCAGCTTCCCGAGCAGTTGTCGGGTTGGTTTACTGGCGAAGGTGCCAAGCACTTGGTGATACTCGACGATAGTTATTCCATGTCGGAGCAAATTGAAGGGGATAGCCCTTGGGGGGCCGCAAGTGCTGCAATCAATCGACTACTAGACCAATCTACTAAGCAGGGGGGGGTGGTTCATCTAATTAAATACTCAGGCCCGCTTTCAAAAGAATCGGTTGACGATGTTTCTTCGCTGAATGAGTATGTTGATACGCCAAGCAAGCTTGCTGTCTCGGCAACGGATTCCCTTCTGCTAGCCAAGCAATGGTTAGAAACGAACGGAGATTCGCAAGGAAGTTATTACGTTACGATGCTGTCGGATTTCCGTCGACACGATCATGCTGATGATGCTGACTTTCAGGCAGCGGTCGAGTCTCTTGCCGCTTCGGCCAAAGATTGCTTGTTGGCTTCTTGTGCAACGATTGAAGAGCCACACGACAATCGCTCCCTGGTTGAACTTAAACTATTGCCCGGCCCGCGCGCTGTCGATGTTGAGGCACGTGCCCAAGTCACGGTTGCCAACCGAAGTGATCAAGCAACTGGTGAAATAAGTATAGAAATCAATCATAACAATTCACTTTTAACATCGGTTGAGCTTGGACCGTTTCAACCAGGGGAGGTTCTTACGCGAACGTTTCCTCTCTTGTTCAAAGAGGCAGGTGTCCAGGTTCTTGGTGCCCAACTACCGGATGATTCCATAAGTGATGACAATCGTCAGCTGATCTGTGTCGATATCCCCGCCGTCCGCGAAGTGTTGGTTCTTGACGGATCAAATAGCCCTGAGGCGATTGCATACGCAGCGGCATTGGCTCCTCATCCTTCCATTACGACAGGATGGCAAGCAACTGTCGTCAGCCTGAACTCTTTTGATGCTTCGACAGACCTCTCTCGCTATGCCGCGATCTTTATTCTCGATCCAACGAGACTCAATCGGAGAGCAACTGAATCGATCCAGCAGTATGTCCAGCAAGGAGGTGGGTTGTTCATTGCTTTAGGGCCAAACGCTGATCCAAGTTATTTCAACAGCAATTGGTTTCAGGGTGATCCCCAGCTAATGCCAAATGCCCTTGATTTACCGACTCAAGCTGAGACCTATGATTCAGCGACAAGTTTTTTACAAGTAAGTGATCATCCGTCCCTGCGTGTTTTGTTAGGCCAAAGGAACGGCTTTCTCCCGTTGATTCGTGTTAACCGTTTTTACGGATTGCAACTTAGTAACCAGCTAAGGACGGTTAGCAACACTTCCCTATCACCAACGCGGCCAGCTACACAAAGCGAAACCCTACTTCGATTGCCGACAGGCGAGCCCTTGCTCGTGGAACATGCCGTCGAGAATGGTCGGGTCATGGCAATGTTAACCATGGTAACCAAACCAAACGATGAAGCTGCTTGGTCCAACTTGGCAACGCTACCTATCTTTCCCGTCATGGTGAATGAGTTTGCAAGTTGGTTGTGCCAAACGCAAACGGATCCAATTGGAATCACTGTCGGCAGCCTTCCCGCTTCCGTATCGACATGGGAAGCTTGGCGAGTCGATGAAAGAGCTGAGGATAGTGCATGGCAAACTTTACGTGAGGAATCTGCCGGTGAAGCCGATGTTATGGTTGTGCCAGGCGCGTATCGAGTGTCTCAGCTAGGGGGCGGGAATCAAGCTAGCAAAAGCGTCCTCTTCGCAGCGAATACCGATCCTGCCGAAGGGGAACTTGAGGCGATACCTCTTGGTGATTTGCGTGATATGTTCGGAGAAGTTGCCGAAGTGTTGCCTGTTGATGAGGTTTTTATCACCGACGAAGAAGGGCGATCTTGGGAAACCGCTTATATGGTCGCCCTAGGATTACTGGCTTTACTAATACTTGAACGCATTTTGGCGATGCGTTGCAGCCACTTGGCTGCCGTCCCTGGTAAATCGACTCTGACCAAACAAGCGGGGAGGGGCGCATGAGCAATCTTCCTATCGTGCTGTTGGCGCTAACACCCAGGTATTCAGCTGAAGGTTGGGAAGCAATCCTCAGTGAACCTAGCTGGTTGGCTGCGCTTGCGGTGTTAGTTATGGTTTCCATCTGGTCCGCAATCAGTGTCGCATGGAGAGAACAACGTGCCCTAATGCCCGGGCGATGGAAATGGTTGGCTGCATTGCGAGTCATCTCAATCCTGTTGGTGTTAGCGCTCTTGGCTTCCTTGCAACGTCGTCCGGTTAGTGAGCAGGTCGATCCTTCGCGTGTTGTTGTATTGGTGGACAGCAGCACAAGCATGTCATTCGCAAAAGACACACAAACAAGTGAGGCACCCGTCAGCAGCCAGATCAGTCGATCCGCAGCAGCAATCGAAATATCTCATGAGTTGGGATCGCTATTAAGCGAATCCCACCGCATGGTGAGTGCTCGGTGTGGAGAATTGGTCAGTTATTACATGCCTGCATCAGACGAAGAGACACAGGCGACAAAGATTACGTTGAGTAATGAAACGACGGAAGATTTTTATTCGCCCCTAGAGAGTCAAAGTCGATTAGGGGAATCGCTTCAGAAGATTTTGGAAGACTATTCTTCGACGCCTCTTTCTGCTGTCATCTTGCTCTCGGATGGACGAACAACCGATGGGATTTCCGCTGCTAAAGTTGCTGAGGACTATGCAACAAAAGGGGTACATGTTCACACGATTGGCTTTGGTTCGTTAGTAGAGCCAAAGCGGATTGAATTGAGAAGTCTTTCGGTCCCTCGGCAGGTGCAGATCCGAGACCCATTTGAGGCAACGATCCGATTGAATGCGATGGGGAATTTCAGCGGAACAGTTGATGTAGAATTCTTCTTGTTAGAAACTTCAACTGACCAGGAAAAAGAGATTCCACTCAAAGAAGCGATTAATGCAGCGAAGGTATTGAAGGGACTGACGATTGATGTCTCTGCTGGTGAGACTGTTGTGACCGAGAAGGTAGAGCTGGACCCTCCGCAGGTTGGGAAATACCAATTGATAGCCAAACTCATACAAGGCGGACAAACAAAGCTATTGGATGCACGCTTTGAGTCGATTGATAAAAAGCTTCAAGTAATGTTAATCGCGAGTGCCCCACTAAGGGATTACCGCTTCCTCCGAAATCAACTCTTCCGAGATGATTCCTTTGAAGTAGATGCTCTTCTGCAGTCGGCAACAGGAGGTATTTCACAAGATGTACGTACTGTGCGTGAATCGTTCCCAATCGACCTAGAAGAACTGAATGAATACGACGTCGTCGTAGCCTACGATGTTGATTGGCTTAGCTTGGGTGACGAGGCGATCGATCTTTTGCGGACCTGGGTATCGCAAAGAGGGGGTGGCTTTTTGGTGATTGGTGGAACCGTGAACTCTTTCCAGCTTGTCGAGCAACCACCTGAATCGGCGTTGGCTACGTTATTGCCGGTCCGCTTTCGAGCCGATCCGTTGGCACTTGTCGTAACTCAATCAGCAAGTACAAAAGAGCAAAAAGTACTGGTCGCACCCGAAGCAGAGTCGACCGACTTTTTACAAATCGGGACAGATCCAATCCCAGGCAAACAGCCATGGAATGAGTTGAAAGGTTTCTATCAAAATGCCCCCACGGCAGAGTTGAAGCTAGGATCAACACCGTACCTGTTGTTAGGAGATTCTGAAACCGATATTGGCGAAGATGCAACCTTGTTGTCTGACCAATTCTTTGGCGCTGGTAGAGCGGGCTATTTGGCCACCCCTGAGATGTGGCGCTTACGGAAGATAGACGAGAAGATTTACACCGCTTTCTATACTCGATATCTCCGTCACCTTGCACGTGGACGGTTGCAAGGGGCATCAGCCGTTGCCAATCTCTATTTTGACCGCGAGCAATATCAAATCGGTCAGACCATGTCTGCCCGATTGGTCATGCGCGAAGAAGTGCTTCAATCCAGTGAACAACAAGAACTGAATGTTGTTTGGAGCTTGCCTGATGGAAAGCGTACCACACAAACTTTACGTCCTCTGGAAGGACAACTTGGTAGTTTCGAGACTTCCTGGGTTGCAGACCAAGAAGGTCAATATCGGTTGTCTGTACGACTGCCTCGTGTTGACGAGCCTCTCGTTGCGACTACCCAATCAATACTTCCACCGCGCGAGAGTGCTGTTCGTACTCAGGACGTTGATTACCTACAGGAATTGGCTCAAGCAACGGGTGGTGTTTACCTCGACTCAAGTGAAGAATTAACAAGGCTGGTAGACCAAACTCCCTCCAGGGCTGAAACTCGTTTAGTGCTTGGTCCATTGGATGAAGAATTCGGTGACCGAATTGCAAGATATCTTTTGATCGGACTGACCTCGACACTTGCCATCGAATGGCTGCTGAGAAGATGGTGGAGGTTGGCATAACGTCATGAAGGATCAATTCGACAAGACGATCTACGAAATCCGTCAGAAACTGTCGGAAGTTGTATGGCTTCGCCTTAGCTGGCAAATTGCTGCGACAATTATAATATTGCTTTGGGGCGGCTATTTTCTTGACCGAACATTTGAACCCTCAGCCGATGTCCGTCGTTATAGCTTGATCGTTTTGGGAGTCGTAACTTTAGGTTGGTTACTGATTCGCGTGTTTCCTACCCTTTGGTATCAACCAAGCGATAAACAGATTGTTGGCCTGATTGCTCGTGCCAAGCCCGATGCAGCTGACCTAATCCTTTCGGTAGAAGAGCCTATTGCTATATCACCGAGCCTCGGTGATCAGTCCAAGCAGGACGAGCAAACAATGCTAATGCGTTCGCTAACTCGACAGCATGCGAATGAAGAATTACAAGATGTAGACGCCGAGCGCTTATTCCATAGCCCAATTCGCAGCAAATGGGCAAGGATGGCAATCGTCACTGGTTTGGCTGCTTTGACTGCTTGTATCGCGTTTCCCAGCGAAGCTTCCTTCTATGTGCAGCGGTTAGCGTTATCGAACCAAACATGGCCTCGACTAGTACGGCTTGTTCCCGAAGGGTTTGAGTTCGATGATGCTCAAGGGATTTGGGTCAAGCACTTCGCAAGACACTCGGCAGTTGACTTGAAAGTCAATGCGGAACTTGTGGGTAAGGCGGAAGCTCCCAGGGCTATCTCGGTTAAATCGTCGAAACTCTTTGGTCGTAAGTACCCAGAAAACATGCTACGTATTGGTAGCGTCATGGAGGTAACTCAGGAGGATGGAAGA
Source organism: Botrimarina sp. (assembly GCA_965263145.1). GTDB lineage: Bacteria > Planctomycetota > Planctomycetia > Pirellulales > Lacipirellulaceae > CAYGQU01. Next base: position 1,480,327 of record OZ253585.1, on the reverse strand, counting down.
CTACTGAGGACACAACCGTATCTGCTTCGATTGGATGACCTAACGAGTGATACCGAACTAAAACTACGTGGTGGTGATGATCGAATTCGAGTCCGTTTAATAGCCACCGATCAACCCGCCATTACCTCGGCTTCATTGAAGGTAACTCCACCTGCGTATCTTAAGAGAAGCGAAGCGGACTTGAATCCGTCCATGCTAGGAAAATTGCCTGAGGGATCGTCATGCGTGATTTCTCTTCGCTCTAGCAAACCACTAAGTCAAGTTCACGCAACTTGCAGTAGTAATGAAGATCAAGCTACGACCGAATTGAAACCTACCTACGAGTTAGGAGAAATTCAAGTTGAGCTTCCACCCCTTCGTAGATCAGGCATTTTCTCCCTCCAGTTAACTGACGAGCATGGAATAGAAGGCAAGCATCCTTATGAAATTCCAATTGATATCCAACCTGATGCCGCGCCTAAAGTTAGCGAGAAGATGATCACCTACGGAAGACTCATCACCAAGCAAGCCTTGCTGCCGCTTCTCGCTCAGGTGGATGATGACTATGCGGTGAAGCGTCTCTATTTTGAATTGGAACATCAGCCAGTTAACCTCGATTCGGACGCTGGTTCAAGTGACTTCAAGCGAGAGATTGACTTAAAAATCTCGCAGTTGTTGCCGATTCATTCGGAAGAAGAGATCGATCTTATGGAACTCTTCAAAGAAGAGTCAGCTCTGGGTGAAGGTGATCGCATTCGAATTCGTGTGGGTGCGCAAGATTACTACGATCTTCAACCCCGTGCTGATTCCTTAAGCGAGCCGCTCATATTAACGATTGTGTCTAACGAAGAGTTGCTCGCCAGTCTGGGCGATCGTGAACGTGAACTTCGCAAGCGATTAGAAGCAACTCTTTCCGATGCTCGACGTCTAGCTTACTCTCTACGCCGCTCTGTAGAATCAGAAGAATTGGCCTCTAATCCAAGTGAGTGGCTAGTTGAAACAGAAAAAGTGAATCGAGATCTCAGTGGCTTAATTGCCCAGATTCAATCGATTCACGATGAGGCAAAAAACAATCGACTTGGGCGATCTTCCCTAACCAATCGACTCGATTCCGCTGTGCTTAAGCCTCTCAAGTCGCTTATAGCTAGTGAATTGAAAGTGATGCGAGAGCGACTGGATTCCCCTTCTGTAGCCAAACCGCAGGAAAATGGGCAGGAAAGCGTGGCACTCGGTAACAATGAAATTGCCCAAATTGCCGATTCGGCAGACAATGTGGTTAAGGTATTGTCGCTTGTGATTGAGGCAATGCAAACGAATGAATCGTATAATGAGATTGTTACTGCGTTGCGAGCAATCCTCCGCGATCAGAAACAACTCAATCAGCTAACCGAACGAGAACGGCGTGAGCAAGCTAAACGGATTCTATTGGAAGGAGGTTTCGATGATTTCTAAACTGAGCCTCCGATTCGTTTTGTTAGTGCTCTTAATGGTTGTTTTTTCTACTCAGGGACTCTGCGCGGAACGTCTTGCCGAAGATCAAAATGAACTTGCGAATCGCTTCGATCGCTTGGAAGAAATCGCTCTTCGCATTGCCGATAGCATTGAGTCGGAAGAGCCTGACCGAGCCATGCAGATTCGCAATGCGATTAGGCGTGCTCAAGAGATGAGTGTGGCTGATCGCTTTGATTCCATTGTGGATATTCTGGAGGGTGGCAATCTTTCCACCGCTAAGCAAGATCAAGCAACGTTAACAGAGCAGTTGGAAGAACTCTATCAATTGGTGCTTGCCGACCCACGTGAGTCGCAGCTTGAAAAGGAACGGAAAGCTTGGGAGCAGCTCGAAAAAGAGATTCGCCGACTGATCCGCTCTCAGCGTTCATTGCGATCTCGAGTCGAACGAGAACCACCTGGTAATAGTTCTCAAGAACAGGCAGACCTTGAAGCTGATACCGAGCAACTCCAATCCAAAGAACCCCTATCAGGCGATGATACCAAGGGCCAAGGAAAACCGTCTGGCGATTCGCAAAAAGGTGAGCAAGGTCAACAAGGGCAGCCGGGCCAACAGGGACAGCCGGGCCAAAAGGGACAATCAGGAGAAGCTACTCCATCCGACCCTTCCAAACGCGTCGACCGAAACCTTGACAAAGCACGCGACGCGATGCGGCAAGCCCAACAGAACCTTGATCAGCAAAACATAGAGGACGCGAAACGAAAGCAATTAAAGGCACTTCACGAACTCGAATCGGCCCAAAGAGAGGCTGAAGAGAAGCTACGACAGCTTCGTGAAGAAGAACGTCAGCGTATGCTGGCGGGCCTGGCCGAGCGACTTCGCAAGATGAAAATAAGTGAAGAGATGTTGCATGCCTCGACTTCAAAGCTTCACGATCTTAGTCCTGAAAAGTCGGAACGCTATTTGGTGATCGAAACAAACAAATTGGCTGATCGGCAGAAGGTAATCCTTGCGTCGGCTGATCGAGCACTTAAGTTGATCGAAGAGGAAGGACAGTCGCTCGTCTTTGCCGAAGCACTGCGCCAAGCTGCCTCTGACATGCACCAAGTGGAAGGACGATTGAGAGATCGTCGTTCAGGTCGACTTACGCAAGAAATTGAGCAGGGGGTGATCGAAGCACTTGACGAAATGCTCAAAGCGGTGGAAGAAACTCTCGATCAAATGCAAAAAGACCAACAGCAAGGCAATTCGGGGCAATCAGGGCAAGGTGAGAACAGTTTAGTAAATCAAATTGCCGAGTTACGTCTGCTTAAAGCGACCCAAATGAGAATTAAACGTCAAACAAGTTTTTGGGAAGTAGCTGTCGAAGAAGGGGAAGCGACCAGAGAGCAAATGCTTGTCCAATTACGCGAGTTAGCGATCCAGCAAAAACGACTCGCTGAAGCAGCTCGCCATACGGCTAAAAAGTCACGTTAGGAATCAACTCAAGCCATGCTTTCACAGAGTAAGACTGCCGCTCGGTTATGCCAATGCCTCGGTATCGCGCTAACCTTATCGTCGGCGGTAGCTTGGGCAAAGCCGGAGAATTCACTTACGGTTGAAAGTGAGTTAGCATCTTACGAGGTTGTCCTCTCGAATCTCCCACCCAGTATCGATCCGTCTGCTACTGGAGTAGGTGAAGAGATTATCATTTCGAGAGTCGGCCCCAAATTACTTAGTACGATTGAAACCGCATTTCCTGAAATTAAACAAGTCGACTACGGACAATCAAAAGTTCTTGTCCCAGATTGGTTTGCACGTTTTCAGGAAGAGCACCCCGTGCTGGCCGATTCGGTTGCACTTGCGGTTGCGGAGCAGTTTTACCTTCGCGAAAAATACCTTGGCACGATAGCATGGCTTGATTGCATCGAAGGGGGTGAAGTTTACTCACCCGCTTTGAGGGTTTACCTCATTGCTACCTCGAATTATCTACTTGTCGAATATGAGAAAGCAAGCGAAGTACTTAAGGGCGTTGAGGTTGATTCCAACGAAGTTCTCCAATCACTCGGTCGATCGCGTCAACAGACTTTGGTTCAACTCGCACGAATTTTGGAAAGCAAAAAGAAGGAATTGACTGAGATATCGCAGAGGATGTTCGATATTGAACGTCGACTCGCTTTGGGTCAAACCGAGCTACCAACCACCGATCAACAACAGCATGTGATTGATGATTTAGACAAGATCATCAAGAAACTCGAACAGCAGTTACAACAACAGCAGCAACAAGGTTCAGCGGGAGGAAGTCCCGGTGGAACCCCAGCTCAAGATAGTAGACCCGCCGAAGGAAAAGGCCCTGGAGACGTTGGTCGCAAACGATTCGCAACGGGTGATCCTTGGGGACAGCTGTCACCAGCGGAACGTGAGCGGCTTTCTCAATCGATTGACCGTGATTTTCCATCACACTATCGAAATTTGATTGAGAGCTATTACCAACGGCTCGCTGAAGGGGAGGATAATTACCAAGAGACACCAGGAGGTCAGCCTTGATTTCAACTCTCTACCTACGAGCAATGTTGACTCTCGTTATAGGTTGTTTCTCTTGTAGCTTGGCTACGGCCGTCGAATGTATCGTAAAGACATTGGATGAAAGTCAATCAGCCAAATTCATTCGAATTGAGGATCAAGAGCTTGTCATCCAGTCAGCGGATAACGAACGGCTGATACCTTTGAATCAGCTATTGAGTATTGAGTTCCCAACGCAGATCCCTTTTTCTGTAGATGCCGACTACGGCGAAATCCGAACCAAACTGCGTAGCCGCGTTTATCTGAGTCAGTTTGACGTTCAGCGTGATCAAATCGTTTGCATACCTGGATTCAATCCTGAGTCGAAACTCACGATTAATAAGAGTGAATTGAAAGCGATTCGACTTCCTCAGCAATTGTCGGAGGTTGATAGCAAATATTGGCAAGAAGCCTGTGAATCCGAAGTTTCTACCGACCAGCTTATTGTACGGGGTCGATCCAGTGGTAGCCTTCGTTCGATTGAAGGATTCATCGAGTCGTTTAATTCAGAAGGGGTTAACTTCCAAATCGAAGGGGACTCGATATCTGTCAGCTGGGAAAGACTGTTTGGAGTGATCTTCTATTCTCAGGCGAGTACTCCGCTCGAATTGATTGGCATTGGAATCAATGATGGATCGGCATTGAAAGCAATTTCAATTGATGCTGATAACCGAGAAGCAGTTGCCCAGCTCTCCCAAAACCAATCGGTCTCCTTCCCCCTAGCGGCAATCGATAGTATCGATCTCTCTGCGGGAAAGCTCTTTTGGTTGGATGAACTCCCCCGTCTGAAATCATCTTGGTCTAAGCAGTCGGGCGTACCCGATTTCATAAACTACGATCCTCGTTTTGGTGAATCATTCCGAGGCAGTGTTCTATCCTTATTGCATGATGATCCGAGACTCGAAGGAGTCTCCCGGGAGATCACATACGATAAGGGCATTGCCATACGGACCGGATCAATTGTTCAGATTCGTGTTCCTCAATCGGGTAGGAAGCTAAAGGGACTCATGGGGATTGATCCGCTGACTTCTCGCTCGGGTGCTGTTGCGTTGGAAATATCATTAGGGAATGAAGTTTTATATGAGAGGGACTTGGTTGGCGGTGCGGCCCCTTCTGAGTTGGATCTATTGTTACCTCAGTCAGATACAACAGGACGGGTGCTCACGCTTAAAGTGAAAGCCAGTTCAGAAGGAACATCAGGCGGCAATCTTCACTTTGTCGATGCGAGGATCACCAAGTAAATGTTGTCAGTTAGAATTCCTTTGATACTCTCACTCTTCTGTGGCATTGCTTTGCAACCTTTGCTTGCTAGCGAACCGTTGCCTGAATTGCTCGAAGCTTTTGAGCAGCGACGCGTCGAAGTAGTTGAGCAGATCTCAAAGTCAACCATTGCCATATTTGATGCCACAGCCAATGGTGGTGGAACCGGGGTGATCATTAGTGAAGATGGTTTCGCTATTACGAACTTCCATGTCACAGCCCCATGTGGCGCTTTGATGACCGTCGGCACGAATGATGGAATAGCCCATCAGGCGGTTATTGTCGGAATTGATCCTTGTGGTGACATTGCTTTGATCAAACTCTTGGGAGAGGGGCCTTATACACCAGCATCGATTGGTGATAGTGACAAGGTGCGAGTTGGCGACGAGGCTATCGTTGCTGGTAATCCTTTTCTTCTTGCTCATGATTTTCAACCAACGATTACTTATGGAATTATTTCCGGAGTTCATCGCTATCAACCGCCCAGTGGTTCACTCCTTGAATACACCGACTGTCTGCAAACGGATGCCTCCATTAATCCTGGTAACTCAGGTGGCCCACTGTTTGACATCGACGGTAACTTGATAGGAATCAACGGCCGTGGATCGTTTGAAAAACGAGGGAGAGTAAACGTAGGTATCGGCTATGCCGTTTCCATCAATCAAGTGATGCGGTTTGTGCCTCAATTGAAGAGCGGTCGAATTGTCGATCATGCTTCTCTCGGTGCTACGGTCTATACGAGTCGACGTGGCGAAAATGACCGAAGCCAAGCAATTATTGATGCTATCGAAACCGATAGCGATGCTTATCGGCGTGGACTAAGGCCCGGCGATGAAATCTTGATGTTTGGTGATCGTGAGATCCATACAGCAAACCAATTGTTAAACGCCATTGGAGTATGCCCCCCTGGCTGGCCCGTGGATGTTCTTTACCGTCGGCAAACAGATCTGATTGGCACGACCGTTCGACTTAAGCCGTTGCACTTGCCTACGACACTTCGCGAGCAAGTGAGTGCTATGGAAGCCGAACAAACTCCTCCTGCTAAAGAGGAGGCCTCTGATGCCGAGCCCGAAGCTTGGGAAGCCTTTTACGAGAAGGTAGAAGACTTCACGAATCGACATTTTAATCGAACGATTACACGTGAATTAGTTGATCAAGTGCAATCACCGCAGGTTTGGCCGCATGGTGAGCAGATTACATTTGCTTTAACCAATCGGAAGTTAGAAGAGTCCATTATTAAGGTGTCTGCTGACCGCGTTGATTGGCAATCGCCTCGTGGACGATTCCATCTGAATGCAACCAAAGCCTTTGACCAGCAAGCGGTTCCTAGTGAAGCCCCAGGCTTGTTGGCCGCGGTTTGGGTCTATCAACAACTTGCAAATTCAGGAACGGATCGATTGGATGACTGTTACTACCTCGGACAACTCCCATGGAAACCATCCTTCGCGCCAGCAGATGTTCTCCACATCAAACACCGTGGCATTGAGATGAACGTCTCGTTTGATAACGATAGTAAACAACCAATTGGTTTCGATATTACGCGCGATGTTGCAGAAGACTCTATCCGTGTTGAGATCGAATCGATGACAAGTTCCGATGCTGTATGGCGAATTAGCAGCGGGGATAAAGCAATCGGCGAATACCAAGTCCGTTGGGATGTTGAACCAATGGAGGTAAAGCCATGAAGCTCACCTTCACATTTGTCTGCGTGTTTTTCATCTCTGCGATAACCACAGCACAACAGCCAAACTGGCTTGGGGATGGTGCACCTAAACCAATAGTCAAACTATATGGCGAAGGCGGCATTGCTGGTGTCGAAGCGTATCAAACCGGCTTGTTGATTTCTTTGGATCATGATGAGTCCGCCGAAGGTTGGATCCTGACGGTCGATAGCCCTGCTCTCGGTTCGGGCGATGTAATGACCGTCTTTCATGATGGGGAACGCCTTAGCGCACAATTCCACGCCTCCGATCCCTCAACTGAATTAGCCCTTCTTAAGGTTGACCTCCAAGAAGAGTTAATCCCTTGTTATCAGCTTGGCGTGAGCAAAGATTCGAAAGCCTCACCCGGCCAGACTTTGTACGTTGTCAGCAATACTTTTAACATTGCCACGGGCGAAGAGGATATGACCGTTCAGAGAACGTCTTATTCATCGCTGGCAGAAGTTTCTATTTCACGACTTGGTAGCAAGCAGAATAGTCGACAGGTTCTCCTGATGGATGCTGTTACTAGTAATCCAGGGACAGCGGGCGGTGCTGTATTGGATCGCTATGGAAGTCTTGTTGGGATGATTGGCAAGGAGTCACGTTCCGATATTACAGGAAACTGGATCAATTACGCGATTCAGCCCAAGGAACTCTACGAAGCGACTTATCGCATGATCAATAACCTTCCGAGCCAAGCTCCTGGCCAGCGAGAAGTAACACTTCGGATTCCTGGGTCACTACTTAGCCGATTCGGCGCTTGCTTTGTACCGACCTTGGCTGACCGTGCTCCACCACTAATTGAGCATGTTGATATGAATAGCCTAGCAGCGAATGCCGGCCTTGCTTCAGATGACTTAATTGTTTCGATCAACTCGCAGTCGGTCAGCAGTGCTCGACAAGCTGAAGCCGCTTTGACCGCTGCCATCGAAGTAGGTGAACCGATGCAACTTACCATCTTGAGAGATGGTGAATTGATCGAACTAGCAACCGAGCTGGGAGGGCTAGAATGAGGTTTTTCATTGCTACGCTCGCATGTCTGCTTGCAACGTCAGTTATGGCTCAGCCTGTTGAAGTTTTGCAACTCAAGGAACAGGCAATTCGAGCTGCCATTGATACAGTGCAAAACCACGTCGTGCAGTTACGGTTCCTTACTAGCCAGGATAGTGCGGACTTGGGGGCAAGCCTTACTCAAAGTTTACGTTCAACTGCCTACTTACTTGACGATGGAGTGACGCTGTTAACGAGTGATCTCTACTTAGATCGAGATCCCGTGGCAATCATCGTTTCAACGGGTGATCGATCAGAACTATTGGCTGAAGTCATCGCAAGAGATTACGCTCGTCGCCTCGTACTGTTGCGTTTGAAAGAATCTCAATTGCAGGTGGCCCCAATTCAAACTTGTGATACCCTTCGACCTGGTGAGACAGCGATTGCACTTGGACGTGGTTATCAACCCGAAAGATTGAACTTGTCGGTTGGGATTATCAGTGCTACGAATCGACTTTTTGGAAACGCTGTCCAAACCGACGCAGCGATCTCGGCGGTCAACTATGGCGGTCCTTTGATTACTCTACGAGGTGAATTGATAGGTATCATTTCTCCTCTTGCCCCCGTCGGTCAACGGGGAGAGGATTGGTACGACTCAGGGATTGGATTTGCTGTGCCAATGAATCTCATCAATTCACGAATCGACCGACTGCTAACGGGCGATGACATTCATGCCGGCTGGATGGGGTTGAGGCTTGAACAAGCAAACCCATATACCTCGCCCCCAATTATCAAGGAAGTCCGAGGACCTGCTTGGAAAGCAAAATTAAAGCCTGGTGATACGATCTTACGTATTAATAATCGACCGACGAACAACATCACAGATTTCCGCAGGGAAATCCGCACCAAGGATGCAGGAGAAACTGTTTCGTTGGAGATCACACGCGGTAAGAAGAAGCAAGAAGTCTCGGTCACATTGGAAAAGCGTCCTGCTGAGCCGAAAGAAAATGATAGCAAGCCAAAGATCAATATCCAGCCCAAACTACCGATCCCTTAAGCCAGCTTAGGGAGCGTTTCAAGACGGACGGAGAGTCTGTCAGCCATGCTCGCCATGATTGGGTCAATAACTCCTTCATCAGACAAGGATTTCCAGTCATAAGGTTCCTGGACTTCAATTGATTTCAGAAGAATCAGATCGGCTGAAAGGCATTCAACAATCCTTGCGGCGATAGCGTCGCTTGTGGCTTGCCAACCGATGGGTAGTGGTATACCGGGCAGAGTTGGTTCCTGTTCACGCAAGAAGGGAGTAACCTTAAAGATAGCCTTTGTGTCACCAGAATGTGTGAGTTGCTTGAATTCATCAATTACTGGCCAACTTGGTAGCCAATTGCAAAGTAAATTCGCATTCAGATCCATCACGGCAATTGCTGCCCAGTGGGTAGTCTCTTCTGAGAGTTGATTAGAAGCATCGATACGTCGAATTGCATCAACCGCTTCACCTCCACCAACAATAAAAATATGCTGCGTGGATGGGTCTTGCTGGTCTAACCATTGTTCGATCCGGGCAGGTAGATTGGAATGCGTTAGCAGGCTACCACCAATTTTTACAACAACTCTTTTCGAAAAATCTGTCACTTGGCGATCTCCCGACTTGCAAGCCAAGCCGCTGCAAAGGCAGGGCAGCAACTGCTTCCATTGAAGCTGACCGATTCGCTTGCGCGGATGACCCTGGCATTGGCTTCAAGAGAATCGACTACGAGTTTGGCTACAAACTCACCTTCTCCTGTTAGGTAATAATTATCGAACGGCCAATTACCATTTGAGCGAATTGCCTGGGCAATGAGATGAATTTGCTTGTCAGCAATTTCCTTCGCCACTTGCTTGGCGTCATTCAAGGTGAAAGTTGTGCGGTCGGCTCCAATAAGTTTAGCCAGTCGATCGATCGAATGGTCGATTGTAAATGGCATCCCATCAGCGGTCTCAATCCTTGACGAATCTTCTTCGAGCTCGCCGAGCATAAGCCACGCGTCGGCGGTTGTGGCAAATCTTTCCCGCATGACAGGACAACGGCCATTACGATAGGGAAGTTCACTCACGAGAGAATCAATCGACGTACGCCACGCGCCACAATAGACTAATTCACCTGTTTGTAATCGTTCCGTATCGGTGCTTCCATGAGCAACAATCCGGACCGAATCAATAGGTATTAAATCCGTCGTGGTCGATCCTACATCGATAAGAAGTGTTTTTTGATCCGTATGGAAAAAGTTCGATGCGACATACCGAGCAGTTAAACGCCAGTTTGCCGCAGCAACCAAATTCGTTGCTTGTTTTGCATCTACAGGTGCGAGCCAACGATCATCGATTGTCGCAATTCTCAAATCGGCATTACCAATGGCAGTAAGAGATGAATCGATGATGTGAGCAACTCCCTCCTGTTTTGTACGGTAACAGTCAGCCAATTCACCAGTCATTGTCATGGCAAAATGGTGGGAATCGATTCCAAACTCGGAAATGAGTTCACGGATGGCTAATGCTAGTTCATCACGTTTTTGCCAAAGAGGGAAGAAGTGAGAAAGCCCGTTGCCTTGTGCATCAGCAACTTTGAGATTTGCCCCTCCGATGTCGAGTCCAATCCAATTAGCTGGTTTGTTTTCATTTACCATGGCGGCATTTTACTCGAGATATATCTACTCGCTATCGTAAACCGATCCATCGGCATCGAACGTCAATCGACGGTCAGGCGTACGAAGCGAGATGGTTTCCTTCGAATCAGAACCTTCTACTTGATTGATCATCTGTTGAAGGAGATTGCTTTGAACAGCGTGTCGCAGTCCAATATACGAGGTGCTTAGCCTTGGATTAATTTCAATAACAAAATCTTGGCTGCCATCAGGGTCATTACCAAGAACCAAATCAACACCGACATAACCGATTGGTTTTTCAAGGATCACAATAGCACAGCTTGCTAAAGCGGCTGCCCGATCAGCCAACCCACGAGGCAGCGGTAGCTCACCACCTAAATAATGAAGATGCCCATCCGAAGTCAGTCTTTGTTCAGTAGGAGGTAACGCAAGGTGATTACCTGAGTGACTGCAAAGGAATGCAACACTAACTGCTTTTCCTGGCACAAAGGTTTCTAAACGGCGAGGCCAAGCATAGGCTGGTGGCATGTCGAGATGATTGTTTACCACGACTGTATCTTCCGAGCCTGCTCCTAGCACCGGCTTCAGCACAGCTGGATAGGTAAAATCTTCAGGCAGTCGCTGTTCAGGTTGTAATTCGATGCCATTTGGGATCGGGACGTCAGCTGCCTTTAATTGCTCGGCAGTCTTCTGTTTGTTGCCTGCTAGTTTGATAACTTGTGAGCTGGGCGAGACTAACCGTGCCTCTAAGCTTTCTGCCCGTTGTGCCAACTCAAAAAGAATGTTGTCCGTTTCAGGCGCGATGATAATTGTCAGGTCCGACTCAGTGGCGAGCCGATCAAATTCGTTATGATGTGCAGCGAGTGAATCAATATCAATGATCTCTGCACCACGACCTACAAGCGAATGAACGCGGATGTCCCGAAGCATAACGGCATTCAGCGATTCGATGCGTGACGCATCTTCTGCTAAGGCCTCGACCATTGCTTTGCCTTGTCTGAGCAATGAGTCTGGCAAGGGACCATGGTGATCCATCAACCCGCCACCTGTAATCCACTCATAAAGAAAGATTTGCATTGCGAATGCCTTGCAATCAGAGGGATTTACTTTTGCTTGGGTGCTTCAAGCGATACGAGATCATTTGGCGTAGCAGACTCTTTTTCAAGCAGTGTTTCCACACGTACCCCTTTGCGGGCCGCTTCTAGCAGTACACCAGCACGGAACGAGCTACGAACCATTGGTCCGGAAGCAACTCCACTAAAGCCGAGTTGATAAGCTTGGTCCGCATAACGTTCGAACTGCTCAGGCGGTACGTAGCGATCAACAGGTAAGAATCTTTCGCCAGGTCGGCCAGGAGTTAGGTACTGGCCAAAGGTAATCAGGTCGACCGATGCTTCGTCACGTAATCGTTTCATGGCATCGTGAATTTCTTCGTCCGTCTCGCCTAGGCCGACCATGAGACTTGTCTTTGTAACTAAGTCAGGTCTTAGTCGTTTGGATTCGGCAAGTATCTCTGTGCTTTGTGTGAACGAAGCTCGACGGTCGCGAACCTCGTTGTCGAGTCTTGGAACGCACTCAACATTGTGAGCAAATACTGACAAAGGAATCTCATCAAGTAAAAGTGCCAATGCACGTTTGTCTCCTGCCAAGTCGCTTCCTAGCAGTTCGATTCCTGTCTCGGGCAGTCGGTTATGCACGGCATCAACACAAGCACGGTAATGAGTTGCCCCACCGTCTGCCATGTCATCGCGGTTCACCACCGTAATGACAACATACTTCAGCCCCATTCGCTCAACGGCATCAGCCAAACGTTCCGGCTCATCGGCTTCCACTGGTGGTGGGGTGCGAAGTGTCTCGACACTACAGAATCGGCAACCCCGCGTGCATTCCTTACCAGCCACCATAAACGTCGCGGTACCGCGACCCCAGCAATCGTTGATGTTCGGACAACGCGCTTCTTCGCAGACCGTATGCAATGAATTGCCATCAACCGCACCGTTGGTCTGATTGAAGATCGGTAGGGCGTTGCCGGAGGGCACACCCATGCGAAGCCATTCAGGTAACCGCGCCCGTGTGGTCGCTCTGCTCCGTTTTGTCGGTGTGGTATTTTCCATATCTCTATTGTCACCTGCCCACAAGGATTACGTCAGGGGGCAGCAACAAAAAAATCCCGCGCCCTATCGTTATTCGCAACAACTTAGGCGCGGGATTCAGTGGTTTTTTGCATTGGATACTGCTCAGCCAGCTAGGCCTTCGAACAATGGTGTCGATAGGTAGCGTTCGCCGAGGGAGCACATGATCGTGACGATTTTTTTGCCGGCCATTTCGGGGCGGGCGGCTACTTTAGCTGCGGCACACATGTTGGCTCCGCTAGAGATGCCTGCCATGATGCCTTCTTCTTTGGCCAATCGGCGTGCCCATTGGAACGCCTCTTCGTTGCTTACAGTGACAACTTCGTCGATTAGATCTGTGTCGAGGTTTCCTGGAATGAAACCGGCACCGATACCTTGAATCTTGTGTGGCCCAGGTGAACCTCCACCAATAACGGGCGAGTCGGTTGGCTCGACGGCGATCGCTTTGAAGTCAGCGTTTTGCTTCTTCAGGAATCGACTTGAGCCAGTGATCGTACCGCCAGTTCCGACGCCAGCGACCATGCAGTCGATGTCTTTGCCAGAGTCTTCCCAAATCTCAGGGCCAGTGGTCGCTTCGTGGATGGCTGGGTTTGCTGGATTTTCAAACTGTTGTGGCATCCATGCGCCAGGCGCGTCGGCTAGCTCGGTCGCTTTCGCTATGGCACCTTTCATACCTTCAGCAGCTGGAGTAAGGACTAGTTCCGCTCCAAGAGCTTTTAGCAACGTGCGACGCTCGATAGACATTGACTCTGGCATGGTCAACGTCAGCTTGTAACCTTTTGCAGCACAAACAAATGCCAAGGCAATACCCGTATTACCACTGGTTGGTTCAACAATATGGGTATCGGCAGTGATGCTGCCGTTCTTCTCGCCCGCTTCAATCATCGCAGCGCCGATTCGGTCTTTGACACTGTTGAGCGGTTGAAAGAATTCGCACTTGGCATAGACCGTCGCGTGTCCTTCGGGAACAAGACGATTGATACGAATCATAGGGGTGTCGCCAATGCAGTTGGCGGCGTTGTCATAAGTCCTGTTGCGTGGCATAGCGAGATCCATTCTTCAGTAGAGAGAAGCGTTAGTTGACCTGGCGAATTGGTGCAGCAATCAGCTTTAAGCAATCCGCCAATTGCCAGTAGACCGTCAAGCAGTCGAATATCTCGATATTCATCGACAAATTGACCACCTCAGATGATTATCTCTCGAACAGAAAACGCCACAACCCCGCTCATCCGTCGTACCCACGGGAACAGTCGGGGCACTAGGGAAGGGCGAGGTTGATAGGCTAGAGGCTGAAAGGTTAGTATTCGAAACGGCTGTTAAAATAGGTAGTTTCGGGTTGTTGTATTAGTCGCTTAGTGACACAGTAGTCGCACTAGTTGACGAGTTAGCGAACGGAGCTCGGCTGCTTCTGCACAAAGTGCTTCAGCTGCGGCGTTGTGACGGACGGCACCGATTGTGGCCACTTGTTGTTGGAAGATCGATTGCTGTGTGTACGCCGGACGTCCCGTACGATGGTACGTATCCCAAGGTGAAAGCCTAGGGCCAGGAGCAGGCAATACTTCAGGTCCCGATACCAAGCGGATTCGTGGACTACTGCTGCCCAATGTCAGCGTGATTCCACCAGAGCGGTAGCTGATTGGACTTCGATGTGAAATAGTCGTGAACCCAAATTGACTTGCAGGCACATATCGCGGTGGGAAGCTGTACTGAATCGGTCCTCGATTGAATTGGTACGAAGCGGGGTGGATTGGGCGATGAAATACGGGTCGATTATCGTGCAGATCCTCCAAGGCGTCATCAATCTCTTCACGGACTTCGCAAACCTGTTCATCGACGCGACGAGCAGCACGGGCTAGTCGCCGAACGTGTCGTTCCGACCAAAGCGGTTCGGCTAATAAGGCTTCGAAGCGTGACATGTCTTCGCAAAGCTCTTCGAGTTCTTCCTGTACGTCTTCGTATTCATCACAACGGCCCAGAGTCGCTTGGGCTTGTGCGTCGACGACGGCCATCTGTGCACGGATTTCACCAGCCAAGCAGCTGATGCTTTGAGCATGTTGGGCGTTGGCTGAGTTATTAGCAAATAGTCCGCCAAGCATTGCAGCGAGGCTGAAAGATAGGGTGGTTAGCTTCGTCATGGTGGGCCTCCTTGAGATTGCGGGGAAACACCAACGGATTGGTGTCTGGGTCTGATACCCTATTGAGCAACCATGGTGCCAACTCTCCATTGTGTTAGTTAAGTCACAATATAGCAATGGTTTACAGTGATGGTGTGCATTCAGCGACTGCACAAAAAAAGCCCCAAATGATGTCATGACGACTTCACTTGGGGCTTTATTGATATCAGCTTGTGTTAGCGCTTCGAGCGGCTTTTGTAGTACTTGCTGTTCGCTGTTCGTGAGCGTGTGGTTCGCTTGCGATACAGCTGCGCAACTTCCATGCCTTGAGGTGGTTGGACATAGATCTTTGGATCATCGATCACCCAAGGAGTCGACCAACTCTTGCCGTTATCGTAGTTCGCGACATTGAAAAAGAAGTTGTTGAAGGTCATGCACTTGTAGCTATAAGGATAGCTTGACATGAGATAGTCTTCTTCAGTCAGGTCATCAACACCTGGGCTTGCGTAGTAGTGCAGTTTCCCGTCCGGTGTGAAGGACATGCCAAGTGTCCACCAGCCTGGCTCTTTGATATCGAAACTTCGAACATCGTTCCCTCGGCTACCAGCACGGACCGTTAGCTTGGCAAAATCTTCTTCATACTTGCGCGACGTTTCGCTGCGGAACAAGATAAACATTCCTGGCCAGTAGGGTTCGATATCACCCTTCGGTGTACGGCCACGACAGTCAGCTCGCATGCCGAATGAAGGACCAGTTCGATTTTCCCATTTATCAAACTCAGGCAAGTAAACACGGACGGTACAGCTTGGTTGCCAATTGACAGGAATCGAACGCCCAAGTCGACGATCAAATTTCATTAGCAAGTCATCTTGTTGTTGCTTGCCAGAGGTTCTTCCAGGAATGCCTGAAAGACGCGTTTGAAACATCAAGGCGCCTTCACTTCCCTCGATACCACCAGGAGGTGTTGCAACGCGTTTCACTACATCAGGCGTACCGCGCTTGGCACCTTCGTGCCACAGTTTGTTATTAGAGTAACCACCTGGTCCCCGTTGGCGTTCGTCTTGCTCGTGGCTGCTCTTGGGCAGGTTCAGACGATAGGACCAGTTTGCGTCTTCGAAGTTATCCGAGCAGTCAGCAAGAAATTCGCCGGTGCCTGGAACGAAGGTTTCGTAAGCGCTCGCCAAGGCAGGCGAGGTGGCAATTAGAGCCATCATCAGCAATCGTGGAAAGGTGAGCATCCTTGCTCTCCTGGGCGTTTTATGGGATGAACAGAACCGACCGCGCAGAGAACACGGTTTATCAATTCATCGACTACCACCTACAACACTCACCAGAAAAGCTTGTTGAAACTAATGAACACGCTAGCAACGCTTGCGAATTAAATCAGCTGACAGCTGTCGGTCCCAGCGCATAGATCACAGGCTGGGCCATTTTGCTTGGCGTGTTGCAGGCACTGCTGAATGCGTGCTTGCATTACTTGTCCCATTAAAGGGTGCAGTCCGAGTGGCGAAGTTACCAAGTGTTTTACTGAGGGATGTTTCTTTGCTGCTTCAGCTGCCAGTCGAGGAATATCTTGATTCCAATGCCGACCAGGCGAGAGGAAGTAGGGAAAGACTACCACGAGTTTTGCCCCACGTTGAACGCAAAGATCAAACGCTTGAGCGATGGATGGCTCGGCAAGTTCCATATGGGCAGGCTCGACTATCGGCATGCAAGATCCCTGTTGGAACATCTCGGAAACTTCGTGCAGCAAAGCGTTGCTTTCAGCGCGCCGAGAACCATGGTCAACAACGACGATGCCGACTTCTTCAAGCGAGCATTCCAGGTTCTCTTCAATCCAGCTATCAAGCATGTTTCAACATCCTAGGTGATTGCCACTTCGGTGAGTGGACCAACGGAAACGATAGCAGCTTGATCAAGAGGGTGGTCGTTAGCAACTCGCTGAAGGTCATCCAGCGTTACTTCATCGAGTTGGCGCAGGTCTTCCGACAGCGAACGATACTCGCCTCGCATAAGCCAGCCACCACCTAAGCTAAATAGTCGATTACGAGGCTTCTCGCTTGATAGTACCAATCGTGATTTGAACTTGCTCTTTGCTTGTGAAAGCTCAGAGCTGGTGATTGGTTTATTGTTCAACTCACCAAGCAATGTATTCGTCGTTTGCAGTACTTCTTCGATGCTTTCTGGTTCACAGGCAAGCCACGTGTAAAACATGCCAACATCTTGATAATCGTAATGCCCAAGGCTTGCTGATTCGGCAACTCCGGGGTCGACTAAGCTCCAATAGAGTCGGCTACCGCTGTCATCACCAAGGATATTTCCAAGCAGCTTCGCGGCGTAGCGATCTTCGGAGCGCCCGTCGGGGCCACCGCTAAGAAGCAAGGCGTATTGCTGCATAGCGCCATCACGCTGCACCGACTCAACGCAACTTGTTGTAGAGATGCTTGATAAGTCACGAGAAACCGATTGTTGTTCCCATTGACCACAGGCTCGTTCAGCTTGTTCTATCAAAGCTTCAAAATCGACACGTCCCGATGCGGCAAGCACTAGGTTCGACGGAGAATATCGACTTTGGAAGTACCGATGCATCGCATCGGGGGTTAAGGCACTCACCGACTCTGCCGTGCCAAGCACACTGTGTGCAATGGGATGTGATCCAAAGCAAAGTTCTTTCAGACGGTCATCCATTCCGTAGGGTGGTTGATCAAGATACATCTCGATCTCTTCAAGGATGACTTTCTTTTCCATTTCGAAGTCATCGTCCCGAAGACTTGGTCGCATAATATCTGCAAGTAAGTCAACGCAGTCCGCTTGGTACTCGGGCAAAATTGTAGCGTAGTAGACCGTGTTTTCTTCGCTCGTATAGGCGTTGTAGTGAGCGCCCATCTCGTCGAATTCTCGATTGACATCTTCTGCCGATCGCCGCGGTGTTCCCTTGAATACCATGTGTTCAAGAAAATGACTTACGCCAGCAATCTCGTTAGATTCATCTCGTGCGCCGGTTTGTACGAAAAAGCCAAGTCCCAAGGAATGGGCCGAATCGTTTGCCTCGGCAATGATTTCAAGGCCATTCGAAAGTGTATGTCTAAGAAATTTCACGTTGCTTATTAGCTCGGAATTTGAAGTGGTTTTGGACCAAGTGTTGCAAAGGTGAAGCTGCTTGGTGGATTTTCTTTTAAATAAGCGTTGATTGATTCTGCCGTCACGGCATCGATCGCATCGCTAAGCTCACTAAGAGGGCGTACTCGTTCGAGATGCCTCCAATCGCGAGCCAATGAACCAGCCCGGCTCGAAGTCGATTCTTGCTGGAGTATCAAAGCACTCTTAATGCGTGCCTTGAGCCGAGTGAGTTCGCTTTCTTCGACACCTTCAGCAAGACGGACTAGTTCACTGTAAGTGACGTCGAGGGTCTCTTGGGCACGGTCGGCAGAGGTGCCTGCATAACAAAAGACAGCTGCTCGTTCGACTTGTGTTTGTAACGAAGCATAAACTGTGTAGCAAAGTCCTCGCTTCTCCCGTACTTCGTTAAACAAACGAGAGCTCATGCCACCAGACAAGACTCCGACGGCTGCCCATGCCTGAAAATAATCAGGATGGCGATAAGGTGTTGAAGGAAAAGCGATTCCAATGTGCGACTGACTTGAATCATAATCTTCTTGCAGTTGCGCTTTACCAGGGTGAGTTTCGATTTGCGTTGAAGCGTTGCTCGGTTGCCAGTCACCGAATAACTTTTCAACCTGTTCGACCAAGGTGTTCCAATCAAACTTTCCTGCAACAGCGAGAATAGATCCCTCAGGGCAGTAACGCTCCGCGTGGAACTTTTGGATTTCTTCAATCGTGCAAGCCTGCAATCCTTCTAGGTCACCTGAGCTGCTGCGCCCCCAGGGGTCACCATAGTGACGCAGTCGGAGAGAATTCATCAACTTCTGTGCAGGTTCATCTTCTATCCCGCGAAGCTCTTGGAGGCAAACCATTCTTCCTGCTTCGAGTTGATCGGCAGGCAAATGTGGACGTCGCAATAAATCAGCAAAGATTCCCAGGGCAGGAAACAGATTGTCCGCAAGCGTGCTCGCACTGAACGAGGCTTGTGTAACCCCAACGGTTTCACCCCGTTCGACTCCAAGAGAATCGAGGTCATTGATAAATGCCCGACTATCTCGGTCACCCGCACCGCGAAGCATCATCTCACAAGTAAGCGATGCTAAGCCAAGTCGATCAGCGGGATCGTATTGACAGCCTCCAGGAATCAACAGTGAGAAAGCAACCGACTCGAACGCATCGGATGGCTCGCCTACCAGAATCATTCCGTTGGGAAGCAGGTGGCTTTGGGCAACTCCGGCAGAGGAAACTGCTGCTGAACTTGCGGAGAGTTGTCGTTCTGTGGGACTATCTTGAGGCATCAATGTGGCTTGCTAAGTGGTCTTCGACGTTTTGCTAATCTAGCGACAGTAACGCGATCCCGTTTAGCACGCAAGCTCTACTGCCTTGTAGAGGGTTTTTACCCGACGAAAACCGAGCGATTCGTACACTCGAATTGCCGCAACATTCTCCGCGGTCACCTCTAGTTGTACTTTGCGAAGCCCATGGCTCTGGAATCCAAACATGGCAGCTCGCACAAGTGCTTGGCCGATGCCTCGATTGCGGTGCCACGGCGTCACACCAACATTCTGGATTCCGCCTACTTGCGGTGATAAACGGATTCCTTGAATGGTACCGCAGGATTCTGACTCGGAATGGGGACTTGCTTCGTATGTAACCATCCAAGTAGCTTCAGGCAAAAAACCAGGTTTTTGAGAAATCGCTCGCATCAGCTCACGACAACCATCCAGATAACTCAAGCAGTCGAAGACCGAGGCGTCTATCTCTTGGCGAAAACTCTGAAACTTTGCCTCCGCGTGATCTTCCAACAGTGAATGATTCCAAGCGACGTAACGATAGCCATCAGGTAGAGGTAGCGGGCAAAGATTGCCTCGCAGATCCGCTTCCATCCGGTATCGCTTGTAGTAGGTGACGTTTGAGATCACTGGAGTTGGTACGTTTGCTTAAAGAGAGTGCGGTTAGGGGAAGTACCCAAACCTAGCCTAAAAATAACGTTTTTTGACGAAACCGTCAAAATTAACTGCCTGCGAAATATTGATTTTGCCCCTTTGAAGGAAGTGGTTAGCCATAACATTGTTCATAATCCTCAGTCTTGTAGCATTGACAGCCACTTATAGAGAAATAAACTAAGACTAATCAGAATTTAGCCAAGGCTAAATCCATTCCCGCCTAAAGACTCTCTCTCGCTGAGTAAGTATATGAAATTTCGATTTCTCTTGCCGCTCGTTTTATTGTTGGCTTTCGCTGGCTGCACGGGAGGTGGCAACGATCCGGGGGCGCAGACTGATTCTCAAGGTGGCGATAAGTTCCAAGTGGTTGCCACGACCGGACAAGTAGGAGACCTTGTTCGCCGGCTTGGAGGTGAGCATTTAGATATCTCCGTGATGATGGGACCTGGTATCGATCCGCATCTCTACGAACCTTTCCCATCAGATATGATCAAGCTCGATGGAGCAGATCTCATCGTTTACAGCGGACTTCATCTTGAGGGAAAGCTGACAGATGTCTTCGAAAGCATAGTTCAAAAAAGGAAAAGCAAGAAAGTCATCGCCCTCACGCAAGGTCTACTTAGCGCCAATGACGAGCGGCTCATTCATCCTGAAGGATTTAATGACTTGCACGACCCCCATGTTTGGCATGACGTTGCTATTTGGTCAGACTGTGCCGAGTATCTAGCTAACCAACTAATCGAATTTGATCCCAGCCATGCGGAGCATTACCAGTCAAATCTTGCACAAGTGCAAAAAGATTTCCAAGAGTTAGACGCTTGGTGCAAAGGAGAAATTGCTTCGGTACCTGAAAAATCTCGCATGATGGTGACAGCTCATGATGCTTTTGCTTATTTTAGCAAAGCGTATGGCTTGGAGTCCGTTGGCCTGAAGGGAATTAGCACCGAAGATGAAGTCGATCTTGGTCAAATGCAAAAGGTCGCCAACATGTTGGTTGAACGAAAAGTACCCTGCGTGTTTATTGAATCCGCGGTACCTCGCCGAATCGTCGAAGCACTGGTTGAAGAGTGTCAATCACAAGGGCATTCGGTTCGAATTGGTGGAGAGCTATATGCTGACGCGATGGGACCCGTTGGCTCGGGAGCCGATGACTACTTAGGCATGATACGAGCCAATGTCGAAACGATCGTTTCTGGCCTTGTTGGCGAAGCAAATTCTGAAGTATCTGTTGTGAAAGAGGGTGGTGAAAACGATGATTGATCATCCCGTAGCCCGACCGCCGGCGCTCGAAGTTCATGACCTGACGGTTGCCTACCGAAGACGACCAGTCCTTTGGAACATTGACTTTAGCACCAACGAAGGAAACCTTGTTGGCATCGTCGGACCGAATGGTGCGGGTAAGACTACGTTAATCAAAGCGATTCTTGGGCTCGTGCCACTTGCCAGCGGCAAGGTTGAGATTTATGGCAAGCCTTACGAAGACCAACGCCGTTTGATTGGCTATGTTCCACAGCGTGAATCGGTCGATTGGGATTTCCCTGTGACGGTTAAGGATGTCGTCCGTATGGGAACTTACGGTCGTCTTGGTTGGCTGAGACGTCCCGGCAAAGCCCAACGCGAAACGGCTGCTAATTGTCTCGAGCAAGTTGGTCTGGCCGACTTTGCCAATCGACAAATCAGCCAACTCTCAGGCGGTCAGCAACAACGAGTCTTCTTAGCCCGAGCGCTTGCTCAAGATGCCCGCGTCTATTTTATGGATGAGCCCTTTGCTGGCGTCGACGCCGCAACGGAACAAGCGATTCTTGGGTTACTTCGAGAACTTAAAGAACGTGGCAAGACAGTCTTCGTTGTTCATCATGATCTGCAAACGGTTCAAGAGTACTTTGATGAAGTTGTTCTGCTAAACATGCGACTTGTAGCGTCCGGCCCGATAAGTGAAATTTTCACCACGGAGAATCTGCAACGCACATACGGCGGGCGTCTGACGATTCTTGACCAAGCTGCCGAAGCGATCCGTCGACAAGATTCGGGCGAGGTGATTGATTCTTGAGCGGATTGCCTTTCACAGCATTGCTTATCCCCTTAAGCATCAAGATTCCGCTTGGTGCTGGATTGCTCGGTGCGCTGGCAGGATTGGTTGGAGCTTATGCAGTCTTAAGACGTCGAGCTCTTCTGGGCGATGTTCTCGCACATGCGGCCCTGCCTGGAATCTGTTTAGCTTTTCTCCTAACCGGAGTTAGAGAAACCTACGTGCTGGGGCTTGGGGCAACCGCCACAGGTATTGCAAGTGTCTTCGTAATAGCCTTAGCAGTGCGCTGGACTCGTACGCGGGAGGACGCAGCAATGGGGATTGCCCTGAGCAGTTTCTTTGGTCTTGGTGTTGTGCTGCTAACTGTCATCCAAAAGCGAGCAGATGGAAGCCAAGCAGGGATTGATTCCTATCTCTTTGGTGAATTAGCGAGCATGAGAATGAAAGACTTGGTTGTACTCAGCGTAGCAACCGTGGTTGCTGGCCTCGCATGTTATGCCTTGCACAAGGAACTGAAACTCTTTTGCTTTGATGAAGATTTCGCTCGGTCACTCGGTTGGAATACTTTGCTGTTAGATTTTGGAATCATGGCTGCTGTGGTAGTCGTGGTGGTGTTAGGTATGCCCGTTTGTGGAGTGATTCTGATTGCAGCCATGCTGATTTATCCAGCCGCAACAGCTAGGTATTGGTCTAATAAGCTTTCAGTAGTTGCAATCCTGGCTGGCTTAATTGGATTCTTTGCAGCCGCGGGGGGAGCGATCCTAGCAAGTCCCGTTATTGGAGAAGATAATCTGCTGGCTAGAATTCTTCGCAACGAAGAAGGAGGTTTGCTCCCCCCTGGCCCAGTGATTGTGCTCACCGGATCTTTGATCTTCTTGTTGAGCGTCTTGTTTGCCCCAAACCGAGGACTATTAGCAAGCACAATGCGCCGCAATCAACTTGCAAGGCGCATTCAACGCGAGCACCTGTTACGTTCGCTTTATGAAATTGTGGAACATCAAGGTCCAGCTACACGTGAAGTAGCTACGTCGGAGCTTGATGCTCGATACCGCGCTGATCGATTTACGGCTTGGAGAACCCTGCTCTTAGCAGAACGGTTGGGATTGATTGAAACACCAGGAGAATCGATTCGACTGACTGAAAAGGGAGTTGCCGAAGCTATGCGGTTGACCCGAGTCCACCGACTCTGGGAGTTGTTCCTGGTCCGTTGTGCTGACATTGCCACGGATCATGTTGACCGAGATGCCGACGATGTCGAGCATGCGTTACCACCTGAGGTAATAAAAGAACTTGAAGCAGAGCTTGCCGCTGAGGGCCGATTGCCAGTACCACCTTCACCCCACCCAATTGAAACTTAAGCACGATGCTGAATGCCACCATGAACAACCTTGCCAATCCAATCGGCATCGAGCAGTTGCTCGGTAGTCCGTTGGCTGGCTTTGTGCTCATTGAGTGGATAAACTCGGTAGCGGGACGAGCTATTCTTGTGAGTGTGGCTGTTGGTGTGACTTGCGCCTTGGCGGGAACGATGTTGGTGATCCGGCGGCAAAGCTTGATGGGCGATGCCATTTCGCATGCCGTGTTGCCTGGCCTAGCAATTGCATTTCTGCTAAGCGGCAGTCTTGGAACTGGCGTCATGTTGCTCGGTGCCTTAGCAGCGGGGCTACTAACAACATTCCTGACAGAAACACTCAGCCGACGGGGCGGCGTTTCCGCGGACTCGGCATTGGGGGTTGTCTATACCTCGCTCTTTGCTTTTGGCGTGATACTTGTTAAGCGTTTTCTTCACGGGGTTCATTTCGATGTGAAGTGCGTCTACGAAGGTTCGCTACTCAACGCGGTACTGGAGACCTACGATTTCAGTTTCCTTGGGTATGAATGGCAAGTGCCGCAGGCATTGGTCGCAACGCTTGGTGTCCTGATACTGCTGCTTCTTTGCAAGCTGATGCTGTGGAAAGAGCTGCGGCTCTGTGCTTTTGATCCTGCCTTGGCGACCACGATGGGATTCTCTGCAACAGCTATGCACTATTTGGTGATGGCGCTCGTCGCGGTGACAGCCGCCGTTTCGTTTGAAGCGGTCGGTGCTATATTGGTTGTTGCGATGATGATCGCTCCAGCGGCAACCGCTCAGTTGCTTACGGATCGTTTGGCGCCAATGACTCTGATCGCAGCTGGCTTAGCGGCGCTATATGGTCTGCTTGGCTTTCAGCTTTCGGTCGCTTGGGATGTCTCTTCTTCGGGCATGATGGCTTGCTTAGCTGGTGTCGGCTACCTGGTTGCCGCAATTGCTTCTCCACGACATGGCGCCTTTGCCCAGTTAATTGTTTCGATGCGAATGGCATGGCAAGTTCGTCGCGATGACTTACTCGCTTTACTATTCCGGCACGAAGAACGTGGCCATCAGACAAACAGCGCCGAGGAGATTCTCAGAGCAATTGGCGGCGGTTTTTGGGCAAGCCGTGCGCTGTCGACCCTTACCGCTCAGCAAATGGTAGTTCGAGAACGTGAATCTCTTACTCTCACAGACAAGGGCCGCAAGCAAGCGGCCAAGCTTGTTCGTTCGCATCGGCTTTGGGAAAAGTATCTTGTCGAAGAAGTCGGCATTAAAGAAGACCATGTCCACGAGCCGGCACATATTGTGGAACACTATCTTGATCCACAATTAGAAGCCAAACTCGACGCCCTATTTGATGGTTCCACCCAAGACCCTCACGGTCGTCAGATCCCGAAAGTTCCACCAACTGAAGATGATGAGACCAAGCCTATTTAGACAACAATGACAATTCCCCCTCCTTTTTCAGAGGGTGGGGATAACAGCATTTAACGCGGCAGTGAAATTATTAGCTTTCAATCAACCCGCGCAACGTGCGGAGGTTAATGACATCGAGGTCCTCGCCATCCTCATCACCTTTGGGTGTCTCCATGTACTTGGGGACATCGGCAAATCGAGAATCGTTCATTAGGTGACGGAACGGTTCGAGGCCCATCTCGCCTTGGCCAATCGCAGCGTGTCGGTCTTTGCGTTCACCGAACGGCTTCAGGCTATCATTCAGGTGAAATGCCTTCACACGATCAAGACTGACCGCTTCGTCAAGTTGACGCATCGTGTCAGCGTATTCTTCGGCAGTCTCCATCGGATAGCCGGCTGAAAAGACATGGCAGGTGTCAAAGCATACGCCTAATCGGTCACTCTCGGCTGTCTGTTCAATGATCGAGCTCAGGTGTTCAAACCGCCATCCGAGATTGCTTCCCTGCCCGGCAGTCGTTTCAAGCAAGACCTGCGAAGTACAGTCAGCTGCCGCTTGGTGAACTTCATCAAGACCTTTAGCGATCCGAGTCAGTCCTTCTTCTTCACTGCTGGTGGTGAATGAACCAGGGTGAGCGACCACATACGGTATCCCAAGTTGCTCAGCCCGTTGTAACTCAACCACTAAGGCATCAATCGACTTCTGCCAAAGCTCATCCTTGGGGCTACCAAGGTTGATCAGGTAAGAGTCATGCGAAATCGGGTGACTGATACCAAGCTCGACAAGTGAGTCTTTGAACTTAGCGACATCATCGTCCGAGATCGGTTTAGCACGCCATTGGTTATTATTCTTTGTAAAGAGCTGAACACATTCGCAACCCGCCGCATGCGCAGCCACGACCGCCTTGTAGTATCCGCCCGAAATCGACATGTGTGCGCCTAGAATGCTCATGCGGTAGATATTACGAGTAGAAAACCGACAAGGCTAGGGGCTGCATGAGTCCAAGGCCATATCGCAAAGCGATAAAAAACAAAAGCGTCTAGCTCCTAGGGAACTAAACGCTTTTCAAGTTCGGTGTAATTGTAGCGAGCGTAATGCTCGTTAAGTTACAAACGCGAAGTTTCCACCCCTCGCGGCTATGGTTTCGCCTGACTAGTTTCTTTTGCGTAAGAAGGCAGCTAAGCCAACAAGGCAGATCATGGCTGCGGACGGTTCTGGAACGGCTGATGCTGAGCTGGCAGCACCTACGATTGATATTCCATAGTTGTCAGCCCAAATGCCGTAGTCGACGTCATCAATAACACCATTGAGATCAGCATCAGCCCGGAAGTCGGTCGTCGAGCCAACCGTATCTCGCCAGATTGTATAGTCAGCAGCGTCGACGACATCGTCGTCGTTAAAGTCACCAGGGATATCTGTCAGGAAGATTGCGATTTGATTACCGCTCATGTAGTCAAAATCGATATCAAACCCAATTGGAAGGTTAGTGACAGTAACCGACTCGGATCCAACGAGGGAGCCGTACGATGCAATCACGTGTGATTCGCCCGTTAGAAAGCTAGCTTCATTTAAGCCAGCAAAATCAATCGTTGCGCCGGTAAGATCAAGTGCGTTTGTGACTTCAAGAATGTCGGTCGCAGTTCTTCCGAAATTAATCTCAAGCGTTCCATCAATGTCAGCACTTCCGAAACCGAAATCGTTAATGTCGGCAATCGACCCAGGGGAAAGAATTGTACCCGAAGAGACGTTGACGCCGCCAGTCGTCGAGCCACGTCCATGCAGTTCACCCGTTTGTACCTCTACAGTTCCAGAGTAGGTGTCGGAAACACCATGTATTTCAATGATCCCTTCTCCTGTTTTCACAATTGAACCTGTTCCGAGAAGGACTGGATTCAATTGTGCGTGATTGCCATCCGTATCGATGGTGAAATCGCCGGCAAGATCGATTGTGTCAACTGTGTTTGAAATAAAGAGATTGTTTCTTCCTGTCGACCCATCCGAATCGGGACGTACTTGCCAAGTTCCACCATCGACAATCATGCTTACAGAACTAGCCGGGTCCGTGGTGTCGTTGTTTCGAAATCGAGAACCAATCCATGTGCCGTCAAGCAATCGGAACAATCCGGTTGCGCCGTCGGAATTAGCGGTAAAACCATCGTGTACATTTTCGATCTCATCAACTGTGAGTACACTGCCGTTCTGAACGATCAGTTCTGAATTTTGGGAGTTTCCACCACGTAGCGTAATCGCAAGTTCCGTGTGATTGTTAGCGGGTGTTGGATCGCGTTCTAGGATAGTGAGATTACCACCGTTGAGATTCAAAACGCCATTGTGTTCACCATTATTGCCTGGAACACCTATCGCCACCCCAGCATTGGTACCATCTTCAATGACAATAATTTCACCTGATGTGACGTTCAGTGTCGCGGTCGATCCTGCTAGCGTGCCTTTGCCTATAACGATACCTCGGCTTTCTCCTGAAAGATTCAAATCAATCGTTGTTGTGAGATTAGAGTCATAAGTGAAAGTTGTGTTAGGTGTAGTATCCCCGATATTCCAACGATCTCCGGAAGTGCCACCAAATATCGGATCAGTTGCGGACCAAGTTCCGGTACCAGCTCCTGAAGAGGTCCCAACTCCTTCAAAAGTAAGCTGGACAGCAAAGACGCTAGGGGAAGCCATGAGTGAAGAAAAAATCATCAAGGCTATAAGAGAGTTAAATCGGGAAATCGATATAAGTGATCGCTTCCCTGAAAGATTGCCAAATCTCATCGTGTTGCTCCAGACGTAAGTAATTCATGGTTGTTCTCCGCCTGAAGAATGCACCTTATAGAAGGAACTCCGTACCTTCTTCGCCTATTACTTTGAACACACAGAACGCCTAATCCTGCCGTGTTCTGTAACACATGTCAGATCATCACACCAATAAGTAGGGGTGCCGCGACTTGATGATTCGACTTTTAGATGCTGACAGCGCCAAAGCTTCTATCAGCCAACGGGTGGGGTAGTTGGTAGGAGCAACTTCTTGATTGAAGTGCTAAACCGATAGTAGCAAGATGATTCAACGAAGGAACTGATAAATTCAAAAAACGCCAGATTTTTTTGAAAAGATAAAAGTAAGCCAACTACTTACTTTTTCACCCTTGGCTGAAGTAACTCGGTGGCTGATCGTCATTGCCAAGAATTATTAGTAGAGGCTGCGCTGTGTGGAGACGCAATGATTGGCTCTCCATGCTAAAAATCTGCAGGCTTGTTGATTTTTCTGCCTGCAGGTTTTTCATCCGTCGACCAGAGAGCGTAGAGACCTTCTTCGTAGGGTGGTTCGATTAGCTTCAGCGCTTCTTCAATAAAATCGAATTGCTCTTGGGGAAAGCTGTTGAGCAAACGATGGATTTGCTTCTGATCCGAGGTGGCGTACTGTGCTGGGTCGGGATAAAAGTCTCCCCAATGGCCGCAATCTTTTGGAGCTGTGTCGGCGTAGTTAGCTACCGTCGGTACACAGTCGCCAAGCTTTATTGGCTTGCCGTTAATCTGCTTTAGCTTGATACGTACGATTTTAAGAACCGGGAACTCACCAATCCCTTGAGTTAAGTCAGTTGGAACTGCGATCAAAACAGGATCAAGCGAGATGACAACCCCTGGGTTAGCATCCCCTTTGCCAAACTTTCGGAAATTAACAGCTGAAAAGAAAACCGCCGTAAGTAAGCACGCAGGTCCGAAGAGCCAAATGGGAGTTTCCCCTCCATTCTTTGTTGGAATCGTTCCACGGTAACCAGCAGCAACGAGTCCCCCCCATAGCGCCAGAGAGGAGATTAAACCCGTTATTCCTAGTGAAATCGAAAGCGGATTGTACTTCCACCATTGAAGAATATTGAAAGAAAGGTTGCCCGGGTTGCTTGCGAAGGCTTGGACGTAGTGAGTCGTTTCATTTGGTTGCAGAGTTTCGTCCTCTTGTTGCATATAAGGATTAGCTTCGAAGGATTCTTCTAAACTAAATTCTTCCTCAGCAAGCTGTCTTTCGACAATTGTCAGCATCTCTTCTACGGTAGGCAACTCGAAGGTCATACGACATGCTTTGTCAGCACACTTAACTTTCTTGCCCGCATACTTGATGGGTACCATCGCCGTGTAATCACAGTAAGGGCAACCGACTTCGATTTTTTCTGGATTGTTTTGCTCAGACATGATTGCTGCCGTCGTGTTAACGGAATGTACGGAAGCAAAATATCACAGTTTCCAGGAGAAGCCAAATGAGTTGCTATATCGCAAAGTGAGTAGTGGGAAAGACCCAAGGAATTACTCATCATTGGTGGAATCCATGCCGGAATAGACGCATTCCAATTGATTAGCTTCAGATAGATGCTTAGGAGTGATCATCATTCGGTCCAAAGGCACGGGACCTTGTTCAAGAAAAGTAATTACCTCTTCGTGTGGTTGCCAATCAAGATCTCCCAGTCGGGTTAGCTCACCAAGTTCCTTGCCATTCGTAGCGTCACGAAAAGCTTTGTAGATCAACTCAGAGCAATAGATCGTTTCATCATCCATGCGGTACCGAAAATCGTAAGGTCTATCGAGATAGTTTTTGACTTTACTGATCACCTCAGCGATATGCTTCTCGTGATCATCATCAAAACGGTAGGCATCCATTTTCTTGTCACGAGCTTGTAGGATGAACTCGTTAATCGGTGTAGCTTGGACTTTTCCGATTGCTTGGTAGACGATCCATTTTCCATCAACCAAAGAAACGATTCCGCAGTGTGAGTAAGGGGATTTGCTTGCCCCTTCAATAGCATCAATCAGAGGCGAGTTGGGAAGTGACTGGAAGAGGATATCTCCTTCACGAGGAGTGTAACCATCAGGAACTGAAGCCGCGGGAGCAGCTTTTAGACTTTTTGGAAGTCCAGGCCAAATTGCTGCGGTAAAGAGCAAGCATACGATGAACAGAGGCAAAATGCGAAGTGAATAACGTTTCATGAAGCTACCTAGCTGCGTAGGAAAGTGATGGCCTATTAGTAGTTCGTTCGCCAGGCATTGATATTGCGGATACGCTTTGATTTTCTTTGCAGAGGAATACCTGTAGAAGCTCAGTCCTCAAAAGGACTTGTGCGCGGAGGTTTTCTTACGATTTTTTCAACAAGTAAAAGGTCGACTTCGTCACGCTGTGATTCGGGGACAATTACAAGTGGCACTCTAATTCGAGGTGCTTTGAATTGTAGTTCCCCAGTCGATTTCTCCCACTTCAAAACATAGGTGCGATCCCATGTCGACATCCTATTTGTCGATAAGAGCAATCCATGTTCGCGTAACTCTAAGTGCTCCCAGGGGTGGGTAGCTGAGCTAAAGAAAGAGACGTTATAGGATATGAAGACGCAGGATGCTCCTTGAATGGCAAGGTAGGCCGCGTAATACTTGCCTAAATCAAAATCGAAAATGATTGCGAATAAAAGATAGTGGAGATAAGTAAATCCAAAAATACTCAGGAGCATATAGCCTTTTATCAGAAGGTTCCGTAGGTAACGTCTTTCTGATTTTTTGGCTTGAATACGTATCAGGATCTTACCCATTCGATTCAGTATTGTCCGGATAGCAATACGTGAAAGTAGAACGCCGAGCGATATTCCAATCAGGTGAGAAAAAATCGCTCCCCATAAGGAAAGCTGTTCAGTGATCGTCCAATCTCTTGTGGCATGAGCCGTCACAGCAAACAGAACCGAAGCAAGGGTCGTAACCACAAGCATGTGTCGTAGCTTGAACTGAAAGAGATTGGTCGGTTCGATTGGCTTGTTACTTGGCATTGGGAAGAGCTGATTACATCTATAAGTTGTGCCCTGAATTGTTAATCGTGGTAAATGTCTCAACTCAATATAACCGCTTTGTGCCCGTCGTGTCTTTGTGGTTCACTCATGCTATACTACTAACTTCCGAAGAGGGCCGGGGGATCGCTGGTTGGCTTCTTGTCAACGAGAGGAAAGTCCGGGCACCGAAGGGCAGGGTGGTGGGTAACGCCCACCGGCCGTAAGGTTAGGGAAAGTGCAGCAGAAAGTAGACCGCCGATGGGGGAGGGGAGCACTCAGTTGTCAGCTTTCGGCATTCAGCTATTTGGAAGCGAACTATTAGCTGATCGCAGAAGGCTGATCGCTGAACGCTTCCCTCTTCACAGGTAAGGGTGAAACGGTGCGGTAAGAGCGCACCAGCGAGTGTGGTGACACGCTCGGCTAGGTAAACCCCACCCGGTGCAAGACCAAGCAGAGGGAAAGAGTCGGCCCGACTCGACCAAAGTACCCTCGGGTCGGTTGCTCGAGACGCCAAGCAATTGTCGTCCTAGAGGAATGATCACCGGCGCGGCAACCGCCACGCAACAAAACCCGGCTTACAGGCCCTCTTCGGATTTTAATTTAGTGGGAACCCCGTCGCGCCGGGATAGACCGCCAAGACGCCACGAGTGCAAAGAAGTTCTTTGACAGGATGAACAGGATAGTTTGTGGCTTCCCAGTTCGTTCGGTTAGCTGGGACGTCTTCTTGAATAAGCTGCTAGGCCAAATAGAAGTAGGCCAAGCGTTGATGGTTCTGGAACGGCGAGAATTTCTACATCACGGTACATCCAGAAAGTAATAACGGGGATATTGAAGAGAATTGGAGCGTCTAGAACAAATACGTTGTTTGGTAATTGGCGACCATTAATGGGCCGGTTAAGAGTACCCGGTACTAGCTCAGTTCCAGTAGTTTGAACACTAATAGTCGTCCCATCAAATAAGTGGTTCCCAATTGAAAGATCGCCAAAGTGAGTCTCAACAAGGCCACTCGCGACCGTCCATGTTCCAACTATGCTTCCGCGAGCCTCATAGGTCCAATCAAATAAATCAATTAGACCGTTTGCCACTCTGTTAAGATTCGCATTCATAAAAAAGCGGTCTGATCTTTGGATCTCATCTAGTCTGAATAGACCGAGTAGATCCTCCTCGGAAGCAAACTGGAAACCTTCAAACTCTCCGCCCGGCGACAAGGCAGAGAGAAAATCCTCTTCGTTGGTATATTTACCCGTATAAGGCAGGTCCAACCACTCACGTTGATTGGCTTCATCATAAGTTAACAGACCATCGCCGACTTCATGTAAATCACGTGAAACCAGCTGTGCATCTGAAATGCTAGCAAATTGAAGAATCAACGCAACAGATAGAATCTTGTAAAAATAAAACATGATTTGTTTCAACATCTTCCCAAAGGCCTCGAATTGAAAATGGCTTCAATTTGCGTGGGGAAAGTATCAGTTGAAGCATAGAAACAAAATAGATGTTTCCTACTAA
This sequence comes from Botrimarina sp., assembly GCA_965263145.1. Lineage (GTDB taxonomy): Bacteria > Planctomycetota > Planctomycetia > Pirellulales > Lacipirellulaceae > CAYGQU01. The sequence goes on along the minus strand of OZ253585.1, from coordinate 1,448,385 downwards.
AACGATCAACGCAAGAGAATTCACACATTCTTTTCAAACTTCAGCAGATCGCCTAGCTTCTCAGGCTAGCATTAAAGATAACTTCGTCGTGTTCTTTGCGTCGTTGTGGTTCATATCAAAGCATTCAGCACAGCGATCCGTCTCAAAAAATCTTCTTGGCGCTCGTGGCGTCTTGGCGGTTCATCTTTGCTAAGGAACCCTCCCCTAGCCCCTCCCTTTCCAAGGGAGGGGGATTTCATTTCTCGCCCTATCCGCTGCTATCTAATCTCATCCGCGACCATCCGCGTCCCTTGCATCCAGTCGATCCTGCAAATCTTGTACAACTTCAAATCCGCGCAGCGAAAAACCGCCCCGGCCAATAATTGGAACGAGGCGGCTGGAAGGATTGCCTTTTAGGTTTCTCCGATTCGCTGGCAAACTAAATTAGCTGCCGAAGTGACCTTTGAATGGTGAGTCAACACCTGGAGTGGTCGTTTGGCTCGTTGGAGCACTTTGGTAGGACGAAACGGGTTGTTGTGATGGGTGAGTGCTAGTAGCTGGGGCCGTTGGCGTTGCAGCACGACGCTTGGGTGGTGCGGTACGCTCAGCAGGGATCATGTCCTGCTCGACCACTTGAAGAAGCTTCGAAATGCAAAGCTTGTTCATGCTGGTACGAAGGTCGTGAGCTTCGGTGCGTAGGTACTCGTGCATGCTCTTTGGCAGGCGGACGGTAATAACGCGGGTTGGCTCGGTTTCCGAATCGGCGGACGCTTTGTTTTCGCGTAGGCGAACGACCATCTTTTGGATCTCGGCGAACTCAGGGCTACGCTCGAAAGCAGTGAGATCGTCGAAATTTGGGAAAGTCCGGCGAGCCAGGCCATCAATGCCTAGGACTTCGCGGAAAAAGGTCACCCAATCAGGATTGCGAGCATAAAGCTGTTGGGCGATTCCCAGAATTTGCTGATACTGTGTACTAGCAGTTGGGGAGGGGGCTGAATAAGCAGGGGTTTGTTGTGGACCAGTTTGTTGTGGGTTTGTGTGCACGCGGCTGTCTCCTTCCAGACGTTATTGCCAGGCTTGTTTGGCGATGGGACCAACTCCAGTCCCGGCCGTTTGCTGCAATAATGCGTGGGAGGCAAGTCGGTGGAGGTAGTCCTTGCAGTGCATGCACTTACAGCGACAAAGCCGTTTTGCCTAAAACAAGTCAGCCGGTGCTTAAATCTCGTGCACGAGTTTCGTGCACAAACCTTGTGCACAGCCTCGGTTCCCGTTCGCTGGGGTGTCCAGTCCAGCGAGGCCGGTGAACTTTAGTCAAAAGCCTCGAGAAAGAAGCGAATTTCAACCTTTTTCAGAGCATCTTGGAAAACTTGGACAGTAGTCCCGAGTTTTTCAGCTTTTCTGATTTGGTTGATTCGTGGTTGGAGGACTTGGTGACGGCAAACTATCACGATGGCAAGATAGGCTGACTGTGGTGATCACGTATCTTTTCGAGCAATCGCTTGGTCAGGCGGATCCCTTCGTACTCATCCGGCTTGCCACCTTCCCATTCGATGCCGACGTAGCCTGAGTAGCCCGCGTCGAGAACGATCTTCATGACCCGCCAGAAGTCAGTCTGTGATTCGTTCCCCTCGGAGTCGAATTCTCGGCTCTTGGCAGAGACCGCTTTGGCGTAGGGCATCAGTTCTTCCATCCCCTGGTAGCGGTCATACCAGACTGCTTTTTCTTCGCCCCAGCCGTTGATTCGGAAGTTGCCGAAATCGGGCAGTGTGCCGACGTTCTTGCGATCGACCTTGTCCATAACCCCAGCTAGCCATTTGCCGTTGGAAGAGAGTCCGCCATGATTCTCAACAAGCAAGTTCAGCCCATATTCGGCCCCAATCTCGCCAAGCCGCGAAAGCCCATCGGCGGCGAGCTTCATTTGCTCGTCGTATTCTCCATTGGACGCGGCATTCACGCGGATCGAATGGCACCCAAGCCGAACGGCAGCTTCCAGCCAGCGGCGGTGATTTTCAACCGCTTTACCCCGCTTTTTGTCGTTGGGATCGCCTAGTCGACCTTCGCCATCGACCATAATGAGCAAGCTTTTGACGTCATGGTCTTTGCAGCGTTTGTCCAAGTCCGCCAAGTAAGCCTCGTCTCGGGCTTTGTCTTTAAAGAAACTACTGACATATTCGACCGCTTCAATGCCGAATTCCTCACGGGTTACTTGTGGGAAATCGAGGTTGGTAATCTTGCCACCACGGATCGCTTTGTGCAGCGACCATTCGGCTAGGGAGATCTTAAATGGCACGTTCTCTCCTGTTTCGGCGTGGTGATTGGCCAGAACACGGCCAGAAAAGTGGCTTCCAAGGAGGAGGCCGCCGGCTGCGAGACTGGCATTTTTTAGGAAATCACGACGGTTGTTGGTAGCAAAGCGAATAGAAGAGTGGTTCATGGCGGGCTACTTGGGATCTAGGTTGATTCACCTCCTTGTAGCTCCAGAAACGCGATCCATGCGAACGTCTCGTCAGCATTTTGCATGACTACTATATAGCAGTATGCCAACAAGACCTTCCCATCGTACCATGATCGCCCTCAATGTGGGGCTCGTTGGACGATTTCCTCCCTTCGGCAGATCGATCTGATTTGGGGGGTATGGCTTGACCCTAGGGCCTCGGGAGCCGAGAATCACGGGTTTGCAAGCTTTCGACCGACGTAAGGGGGAGCAGTACTGCTTCCTGATTCACCCGCTGGTCGATCTTAGATTTCGCTAGAGCTAGAAACCTTTACGCAAACGTAGGAGCCCCGCCAATATGTCCGCCCCCGCCAACGGAACCCCTCTTTCCATGACTGACGGAAAGCTCCAAACGCCTGACAACCCAATCATTCCTTTTATCGAAGGTGATGGTACTGGTCCTGATATCTGGCGCGCAAGCCAAAGGGTTATCGATGCCGCCGTTGATAAAGCTTACGGTGGATCAAAGAAAATTGAATGGATGGAAGTTCTTGCCGGTCATAAGGCCTTCGACCAAACCGGTGAATGGTTGCCCGAGGCAACGCTCGAAGCTTTCCGCACCTACTTGGTCGGTATCAAGGGACCTCTAACAACGCCTGTCGGTGGCGGCATCCGTTCCTTGAACGTAGCCCTGCGTCAAATCCTTGACCTTTATGTTTGCCTTCGCCCGGTTCAATACTTCCAGGGCGTTCCTTCGCCAGTGAAGCAACCCGAACTAACCGACATGGTGATCTTCCGTGAAAACTCGGAAGACATCTACGCCGGCATCGAGTTTGAAGAAGGAACTGAAGATTGCGACAAAGCAAAGCAGATCCTATCAGAAGCCTTCCCTGAGCGTTGGAAGAAGGTTCGTTTCCCTGGCTCGGTCGGACTTGGTTTGAAACCAGTCAGCCGTGAAGGGACTTCGCGTCTGGTTAAGGCTGCGATTCAGTACGCAATTGATAACGACCGTGCGTCAGTGACGCTTGTCCACAAGGGGAACATCATGAAGTTCACCGAAGGGGCATTCCGCGATTGGGGTTACGAATGTGCTGCGAAGGAATTCGGTGCTGTCGAGCTTGACGGCGGTCCTTGGCACGTCATTAAAGCGGGCACGCATGGCGCAAAGCAAGACATCATCATCAAAGATGTCATCGCCGATGCGATGTTGCAGCAGATCCTTACTCGCCCTGCCGAGTACGATGTGATTGCCACGCTCAACCTTAACGGCGACTATATCTCCGACGCGCTGGCAGCTTGTGTTGGCGGTATCGGAATCGCCCCAGGTGGTAATATCAACTATGACACTGGTAACGCTATCTTTGAAGCGACGCATGGCACCGCGCCGAAGTACGCTGACCAAGATAAGGTGAACCCAGGCAGTGTCACTTTGTCTGGTGAAATGATGCTTCGCTTCCTTGGTTGGACCGAAGCGGCTGATTTGATCATCAAAGGCCTCAACGGTGCGATCGGCGCGAAGACCGTTACCTATGACTTCGAGCGTTTGATGGAAGGTGCCACATTGCTCAAGTGCAGCGAGTTCGGCGACGCCATTGTCAAGCACATGGACTGATTCGGTTTCTCACTTGTTTGATTCGAACAAATAATGTGAATAAACAGTAAAGACCAAAAGCAGTCGATCAGATATAATTAGAACCGAGGCTCACTACTCTGGCGTGGGGCTCGGTTTCTTCAGTATACGATGATTTTTATCATCGGCTTCCAAAGTAAGTATGAGCGATCAACCAACACTATCCGTCACAGCACCACAGCCAACCTTCAGCGAAACATGGGCTGATTGGGCGGGGATGTTTGCGTCGATTAGTTGTGCCATTCATTGTGCCGCCATGCCCTTAGTGTTGGCTTACTTACCAGCGCTCGGTTTGGATTGGATGAATGAGTCAGGCTTCCATCGCTGGATGACCTTGATATGTTTCACGTTGGCTTTGGTCGCTTTCCTGCCAGGTTGGCAAAAGCACCGCAGCTTAGCTCCTGCTGCTTGGGGAACTGCCGGTATCTTGCTGTTGGCTCTCGGAGCGTTCGGCATGGAAGGCTATTGCTGTCAAGCAAGGGCCGATAGCATGACTAATCCAGAGTTAGCTAAGTCCAACTACGAACTCTTCTGTTCGATTTGCACCGTGAATGGCGAAACAGCCCTCACAGCACTCTTAATGCCAATCGCCCATTTCATAACCCCGCTCGGCGGTCTCTTCCTCGTGATCGGTCACATCACGAATCATCGCAAGGCATGTTCTTGCGAATGCAAAACCTGTGGTCATTGATTTTCTTAGGTGAACCGCCAAGACGCCACGCGCGCCACGTGTCTTATTTGGCGTGATATCCAACTAGCGGTAGAATGTCGTTTGATGCGTAGGGGGAAGGTCGGTAGTGACCAACTGCCTTACTCGATTAGATACTCGTGGGTACACTTAGTCCGTAGGGTGTGCCGTTAGGCACACCGTTTGTCTTGTTTTTTGAAACCGCCACGAACGCCAAGAATCTCGATTTGGGTGTTATTACCTAAGACCAATGATTTGTTTGAAATGAGGCACATCTTCCGCTAGGATTCTGCCTAGATGTAATTCCACTTTCTGTCCTCTCTCTATTTGGATACGACAATGGGACCCATAGAAGCTCTTCAACTTTTTGCCGCCGCTTGCAGTATTGCTTCCTACTTAAAGGACAATGGGCTCGATGTTGAGTTGATCAATATCCGGTCTGCAATTCAGAACACGGATGCTGGATCGGCCAGTAATGAGACGATCCGAATTCTTGAGTCAGTTGACTCCATCACACTCATCAATTTGCTTGTTATCGATCCAGAGTTGCTTAAGACTCTGAGAGGGTTGGTTGATGATGCTCAGAAAGATCACAGCACTTGCATGTCAAATGCAGGTAAGAGTATCGCTGAACGAGATAAGTGCGATATCTTGGCTCAAAGGGACATTTGCGATTTACTAAATCGTATAAGAGATAGAAATGATGATGAACTGCCAGTGGCCGAACTGATGAATCTATGGACCTCCTGGAAGTGTGTCCGTATTGAAAGAAACTAGTGAGATTGGATCGGCGGTTTCATCTTATTCAATAAAAACGCCTCATTACTATCACTGGCAACGAGGCGTTTATCGTTTCAATTTCTAAGCACAGCTTAACGGAGTTGCGTGCCGGTTGCTTTTAGCGTGGCGGCGACGCGTTCGGTTCCTTTGGCATAGGCCGCTGCGTTGGTCCAGAACTTGTTTAGCGTTTGCTCGCTGGCGAAGAAGTAGAACTTCCCTTCGTAGTCAACCGCGTACTCACGCTTGCCGGGGATCGACTGGTTTCGCTCGACAGCGATCACTGGGTCGACGCCTGAAAGGACTGGGCTGAACTTTTCAGGTGAAGCAAGGAATTGGTCACGCTTGGCTTCGGTCGAGAAGAGATAGGTGCGGCCTTCGTGAATCGCACCCCAGCGGACGTCGCCGTCGATCCATTGCCATTTCTCTTTCATCGAAACAGGGCAGTAACCTTCAAAGCCAAGCTCAGGGCTGCCAACTGGCAAAGCTGCTTTGATTTGCTTTACGCGATTGGAATCAACAGCAACGCTGATCTTTTCAGTTGGTTCGACAATTGGAGTGATAGGCGTAACAGGCTCTTGCGTTGGCGAAGCTTTAACGGCTGGTTTTTGAACCGGGGCAGCTTGAGCTGCAGGAGATGCTTGATTTGATTGGGCCACAGGCGCTTGTGCCATAACCGTTGGTTGAGCGGTTGGTGCCGGTTTCGTTGGTGCTTGAGTTGCTGGTTCAGCTTTTGCAGCTTGTGTCACCGGTGTTTGGGTAACGGCAGGTTGAGCAACTGGTTGTTGCTGAACAACCGGCTGTGGGTTGAAAGCTGGTTGAGCGGCAACAGGCTGAGTTGGAGCCATTGCGTAACGGTCACCGACTGGTGAGTTAGTTGTTGAAACTTGTGCCGGGGCCGCTTGAGTTGGCTCGACCTTTGCTGGTGCAGCTGTGACAGCTGGGTTGTTGATTACCACTGGCTGTGGGGCAGGTGTCGTTGGCGTAATCGTTTGTTGAACAACCGGCGTTTGAATGGTTGGTGGCTTGGTTAGCGCTGGGGTAGTCGTGGCAGCGGGTGGCAAGTTGGTTGATCCTTGTGCCACATAGGATGGCGATGGTGCAGCTGCGGCGACTTGGGCAAAGCGATTGGTCTTGGCTCGGTGAGTTGAAGCAACTTCAGCCATGGTGCCAATGTAGCCCATCGGAGTCTTAGGGCTGATCATCACTTTGACGACATCCCCATCTGGCGTGATGATGACGTCAGTCGGAACGCGCGTCAGGCCGTAGGCTTTGACGAGCTCTTGGGCATGGAAGGCATTGATCTTGACTGGGATGTAGTTGGTTTCCAAGGCAGAGCCAACGGTCTGCTGATTGAAGACCGTCTTATCGAGCGCTTTGCAAGGACCGCAAACGTCTGTATAGAAATGCAGCAGCAAGAGCTTGCCAGACTGGCTTGCTTCTTGGCGTGCTTTGGTAACGTCGGTTCTCCACTGAACCGCTTCGGCATTTGCGAACCTGGCGGCGGCCAACAACGTACAGAGAACCAGAGCCTGTGTAGCAAATTTTCGAAGCATTTCCTTACCTTTGCATCCTTGCGCGATAGAGAACAATTCTTATATAGAGTCTCCAGAAGGGCCGCCTTGGGTCTGATTGACCCTCGATCTGGAGAATTAAGGCTTTCTACCCACATTGGCTATCGACCATTGCTCCACCAATTCTTGGGGATATTTAACGATTATTCGGGTTTTGCGGCGAGTAATCTTGGGTACTTGGTAAGTAGATGGCTCGATGCTGACATTAATTGGCCACGATTTAAGCTCATTCTACTTAATTGTAGGTAATTAGTGTGCTTTGCGTCAGGCTTCGCTTGACAGGCCCCTGAGTGTGGGGGATACTTCCGACGGAAGATACATAAGAGTTTGGTCGTTAGATCACAGCTCGGTACTTCTGGGGTCTGACCAGCCTGATGTTAGTATCCACTAGCATTTCCCATTGGCCGAATGGATGTCTTATACCATTTTAGGCCTAAACCGATTTGACACTTTGTCGAAGGTTGGGTTGGCAAACTTAGCGGTTGGTACCCCTCCGATTCATTTGTTCTGTCATCTTTGAGCAAGCATTCCATGTTCCCCTTTGGGGCTAACATGAATGGAAACTTCACGACATCAGATTTGGTGTTTGAACAGCTAGAGATACAGGCTCCCTGTCAGATTTGGCTAGCCAACGAATGGTTTCCTAGCCACTGACGCTTTGCGATTCCAGCACAAGGGTACAAAGAATTTCAAAAGGCAAGATGCCTCCGTTCTTGGGATTTTAGGCCACATAGTTCGCTGCCTTGTTGCAACGATCAGGACCGAGGTTCCACAGCAACCAGTTATCTGGTGGTCATAGTTAGAGGTCTCATGTTGAGAGAACTCTGTTTCTTGGCCGATTGATCAGGGGCATTTGAATCGATAGACCGGTTTTCATCCTCAAACCTTCGATAGGTAGAACAAGGAGAACAGAGAGGAAAAAATGTTAGGGGCAGCATCCATTGCAACTGCCCACTTGGCTTGCTGATTTCAGCAGCCTCTTTAATTTGCTCCCGATATTGGGATTTCACTTAACCAATTCTAAAAGGTTTCTTAGTGGTCTAAATCAACGGACCCAAACAAAATTCAGACTCACGATGGCAGCTCTACCTCCTTCGGAGTCAATCTTCTATGACGCTTATCAGAGCGTAAAAAATCATGGCAAAGAAAAATCGATCAGGTGGCGGACGATACCGCGGCCGAAACAACAACAATAACAACAACGGTGGTGGTGGCTATCGCGGTGGTAACCGTGGTGGTAATAACCGTGGCGGACGTCGCCGTAGCGGTGGCCCGAATGGCTTTAACCGACGCAATGAAAGCAATGTCGAGTTCAGCCCTCCAGGCACCATCACACCTGGTTCTGGCGTGCTAGAAATGCACCCGAACGGTTACGGCTTCTTGCGTGACCCAAAGACCAACTTCACACGTGAACGAGTCGATCCGTTTGTGCCTGGCACAATGATTGAAAAGTACGGTCTGCGTGAAGGTTTGATGCTTAGCGGGGTTGTTCAGCAACAGCGCCGGGATCAAGGGCCACGCCTGAAGGAACTGCTTGATGTCGAGGGGATTTCTCCAGAAGAATACCTAAACGTCAAAGAGTTTGACGACCTCACACCCATCACGCCAGAAGAATGGTTACGTCTTGAGACCGGTTCCGAACCACTCAGCACCCGAGTAATGGACCTCCTGACTCCGCTTGGCAAAGGACAACGTGCGTTACTCGTCGCTCCACCACGGACAGGGAAGACGGTTCTAACTCAACAAATTAGCCATGCGATCAGTGAGAACTATCCTTACGTTTCGCTGATGGTATTGCTGATTGACGAACGGCCTGAAGAGGTGACCGATATGCGTCGCTCGGTTCAAGGTGAGGTACTTGCTAGTAGCCTAGACTGTGACGTCGAGTCACACGTTCGTTTGGCACAATTAACCATTGAGCGTTGCAAGCGACTTGCTGAAATGGGTAAGGACGTCTTCTTGATGATGGACTCGATTACTCGCTTAGCACGTGCTTTTAACAAATGGGTTGGCAACACAGGCCGAACCATGAGTGGTGGTGTCGATATCAAAGCGATGGACATCCCCAAGAAGTTATTCGCAACTGCGAGAGCCTTTGAAGAAGGCGGATCTCTTACAATTGTTGGTACCGCACTGATCGATACTGGCAGCCGTATGGATGAGCTCATTTTCCAAGAGTTCAAAGGGACCGGTAACATGGAGCTTGTGCTTGATCGCAAGCTTGCTGATCGTCGTATTTGGCCTTCGATTGACCTGGATCAATCGGGTACACGCCGCGAAGAGAAGCTTCTCTCGGCGGAGACCCTACGGGCCGCTACCATGCTTCGCCGTACGCTTTCGAGCATGCACCCCATCGATGCGATGGAGCAGCTCACTGGCAAGCTGAGCAAGTATGATAGCAACGATGATTTCTTGAACCTCATTCAAGGTGCCGGTGCGGTCGACTAGACCAAACTTGTTCTTGATGGATGTGACTCCCTAGGCGAATCGTTTGGGGTGATTACAATTTGAGCTACTTCAAGTAGCCGTGACGAACCTTAGGGTTTGTCACATTGGAGGGTAAGCGAATGGCTAGCAGCCTGTTTGGAATACAGGTGCCGGTTTAACCGGTTGCGGGTTCGACTCCCGTGCCCTCCGCTTCTTTTCGGTTTTCTTGCCGAGCAGGCCTTTGCCCGCTAGGAATTAAGAGTGAACCGTTTAGAATGCTGACCTGTCTTGTTCGCAAGCAGCAGCGGAACCCCTTTGGTTAGTCCAAAGTCTAGTTCCATCGAGCCCGTAGCTCAGTCGGTAGAGCAACGGACTTTTAATCCGTGGGTCGCGCGTTCGAGTCGCGCCGGGCTCACTCACGAAAAAAAGCCTCCAGCAAATTTGCTAGAGGCTTTTTTAATGCGCGTCTTATTAAAGATCATTCTTCTGATGAATCCGATTCAAACACCGAGCGATATAACCCACCGGCGATAACTGCTCCCACGATCGGGGCTGCCCAGAAGAGCCAAAGCTGTTGTATCGCCCAGCCTTGGACGAATAGGGCTGGGGCCGTTGACCGTGCCGGATTCACCGATAGGTTTGTTACGGGAATACCGATCAGGTGAATCAATGTTAGTCCCAACCCGATCGCTATTGGAGCAAATCCAGCAGGGGCTCGGCTATCGGTTGCACCCATGATTATCAGAAGGAACATGAAGGTCAGTACCACCTCGGCAACAAAACAAGCCTGCATTGCATACCCACCCGGTGAATGCTCACCATAACCGTTTGAGGCAAAGCCACCAGCCAAGGAGAAACCCTCTTGTCCTGAGGCAATAAAGTAAAGTACCGCAGCGCCAGCTAACCCGCCTAGGACTTGGGCGATGACATACGGAACGAAGTCTTTCATTGGGAATCGTCCACCTGCGACCAGCCCTGCTGAGACAGCGGGATTCAAGTGGCAACCGGATATGTGCCCAATGGCATAGGCCATGGTGAGTACCGTCAGGCCGAAGGCGAGCGAAACGCCGACGAAACCAATGCCGAGGTTGGTAGTTGTGCCATCAGCTAGTGGTGCCGCGAATGCTGCAGCAAGTACCGCACTTCCACATCCGCCAAAGACGAGCCAAAACGTACCAATAAATTCCGCTATGCAACGTTTACTGAGATCCATGATCTTTCTCTTGAGTTGAAACAAGCCGCCTGTTGAGTCAACGATCGTTCAATGAAATCCGTTGACTGAAATCACGGGAGTGATTCTGACAGCATTATGCCAAGAGGAAGACGAAAAACCTATGTCGCTTTTGCGGAGTCACGCATTGTGCTGTGAGTTAGTAATTAACTTCGTCGGCTGGGATTTAGCATGCTGAGAGTACCTAAGCAAAGAAGTAGCATACTGGTAGGTTCGGGGATGGCTTGCGAACTGGTAGCAGATGTTGACGACGTATTGCCATAACTGGAAGCCCAAATTGTGTAGTCTTCAGGTCCTACGGTACCGTTGCCATCACCGTCTGCAACTAATCCAGTTCCTGTAGAACCAAGGCTGTTTCGCCAAACCGTATAGTCCGCTGCATCAACCACGCCATCGAAGTTGTAGTCACCCGCTAGGACAGCAACCACTTGGAGCTGGACCGAATTACTATTGTAAATAACTTCCCAATCAAGGCCTCCGCCAAGCGTGGGTAAGTCAATCGAAGAGAATTGACCGTTTACTCCCTCGGTTGCGGAAACGATTTCAAAGAGGTCACCTAATTCTGGAGCGAAAACGCCCTGGCCTTCGTCAAAGAGGGCAACTTCAAGTGCTCCTTCAAGAAGCGCAGCACCATTGATGATGAGTTGATCGAACTCAGGATCGAGAGCGTCTGAATTGTTGTCTCCTCCAAGATCAAGTTCAATTAACGCCCCGGCGATATGGAAGAAGTTGCCATTGAGTGTAAGGATGCCAGTTGGATCAAGTGACACATCAGAACCAGGTGGTGAAGAGATCGTTCGGAAGCTGGCAGTCATACTTGCGGCAGTGAAGTGGGTATTTCCCGATCCACCTTCCTGATCCCAACCATAGATTCGGACATCAACCTCATCTTGAGTCCACTGCCCACCGTTGTAACTACCTGTAAGCACATGCGTTGAAGTATCACCTGAATTGAGATTCAAAGTTGCCAATTCATTGCCAGCTGAGAAACCGTCAAGATTGGTAAGGATCGCGAATTCTTGTGCGGCACCAGAGCCATTTCTCCAAAGCTCAAAACTGATTTGGTCAACTAACATCTCAATCCCAAAAATAGGATCTACCTTGAATCCAAGATAATCATCTCCATTGATAGCGTCCGTTACGGTTGTATTATTACCAGCGAATCCGGTTACATTGAATTCATCCCCGGCATCGGAAGAGCCAGGTTTTGTCGTATGTCTGACCGAGATTCCTGAGCCAAGGTCATAGCCTTGTGTGACCTCTAAGTATTGATTCAATGCTGAAGTTTGCGTGATTGGTCCATTGTCTTGGATACCGGTGAAGTCGAAGGTGACAGCAGCTACAACGCCAGTATCGACGCCTAGGGGGATTTCATTATTGCCGTGCAGTGCAGGTGCCTCGCTCAAGTCGGATGGCACACCAGGAGAAACCGTGCCCATGTTATAAAGGTCACCTTCAACTGTGCCATGTCCGGTAAGCTCACCACCTGCTTTAACGTCTGTCCAGCGCCATGATTCAAGCGTTGCGTCGTCAAGATTTAGTCTACCGCCTGCGTCAATACGTACTTCATTTCGGCCTGTGAGTTTTTCTTCGCGATAGACGCGAACCGTCTGCAGACCATTGTCGCCTTGAACTTCAAAGCCGAGTGTGTCGACACTGTTATTTGCAAGAGCGATGCGATCCGTGCCTGAGGTGTTATTCACAACGGTCGACCAGGTTGGACCAGGAGCAGATGCAAGGTTCCAGTTGCTGCCGGTGTTTAGTTCGCCACCGTCAGGCCCGTTCCACGAACCATACTCATGGTCATAGCCTGCCGGTTGTTCAACTCCCTCTGCGATAGCCAGCGAGGTTAGCTCGGTTACGAGGTCGGCATTCGCTTGAATGCTTTGATTAAGCTGGTTGTTCTCGTCAGGGTCGGTTGCAAGATTGTATAAGCGTTGCTCTCCGTTGGAGAATTCGATCAACTTGTAATCGCCACGAATGATCGCCCATCGCGGGTTGAGGCTGTTAGGGTCTGGTCCGTCCCCTTCATGATGTTCAAAGACTAAATAGTCACGCTCACGTTGAATCCCTTGGCCTGTGAGTAAAGGGGCAAGTGAGTGGCCATCGATCCCGACGGGGGCATCAACTCCTGCCAAGTCCGCAGCCGTTGCCATAAAGTCAGTAAGGTCTGTCAGGTGATCGGTCGAACTGCCGGGCTGAACTACTCCATCCCAACGAACAAACTGAGGCATGTTAATACCACCCTCCCACAGGTCACGCTTACCGCCTCGCCAAGGATTATCGAGCAAACCAAAGTGATTTAATCCACTGTTGCTAAAGTCGGCATTCGTGGCACCGTTGTCTGACGTAAACATGATGATCGTGTTGTCCATCACGCTGTCAGAGGTGTCACCATCACCATTAGGATCTTCTAGCTTATCGATTAATGAACCTATGCTGTTGTCCATGCGTGTGATCATGGCCGCATAGTATCGCTCTTTATCAGTCCAACTCGAAGTATTGACACCGGCATAATCGTCAAACCAACCTGGGACAAATTGAATCGCTTCTAAGTCGTTATGCGGGATCGTGTAATTGACCTGCATGTAGAAGGGGTCACTATCTTGATAGTTGTCTTCGATGTACTGTTCGCTTCTTGCCGCTACGATGTCATGCGTGTAGTTTGCATGTAAGTTTGAGTTGTTTGGTCCGATATTACCAAGCATCTGCTCGGAGAGTCCGCCGGTGACTGGGTTGCCTGTTGAGTCAGTAGTCCAAAGTGAACTAACAAAATAACGATGTGCCCGACTGTGGTTGAGGTAACCGGTAAACTCATCAAACCCATTTGTAGTCGGTAAAGCATCAAGATTACTAACGGTTGGGTTTAGCCTAAGGTCATCTTCCTTAGGCCCAGTTTGGGTTCCACCACTACCACCGAAACCCCACTTGCCCCAAACGCTGGTGTTGTAGCCAGCCTGCTTGAGAACTTCGGCAACGGAGACATCTTGGGCACGAGGTGCCACGGTGTTTCTGTCGTTGGCGTTATGAGCTTGGTTGAAGCCCATCATCAGCATGCCTCGGCTGGGTGAGCAGAGGGTGGCAGCGTAAGCTTTCTCAAAGCTCATGCCAGCTGAAGCTAGGGCGTCGAGATGAGGCGTTTTGATATGGGGGAGGCTTGCTTGTTCACGGGCAAGTTGGCCATAGACACCAACGGATGCCTTTCCAAGGTCGTCAGCAAAGATGTGAACAATGTTCGGCTTAGGTGCCTCAGCGCAAGTCCAACTCGCCAATAATGAGCAAACCAGAGCCGCAGAAGTGAGAGATAAAAGTCGGTGGGTTTTCATTCTTTGTGCCTGTTCCGAGTACTTTTAGGACGAGAGGCGTCCAAGACCAGAGTTGGTCCCTAAAGTCACCGTTACTAGCATAAACAACCTTAGCTAAATAAGCACAATAAAGAGCTAAAAAGCCAGCTAGCCGTAATTGGGTGAGTGCATGATCGGAATTAACGGTTCAATATCGGTCTAAGTTTGGGTCTATTTCGCAGGCCCACGCATCAATGCCGCCCGCCATGCTTTGGGCCTGGGGGAAGCCGTTGCCGCGCAACCAGGTTGCAACTTGGGCGCTACGCATGCCGTGATGGCAATAGATAACCAAGGGAGTCTTCTCGATGTCTTCTAGCCCCTCTTTGATTGAGTCTAGTTGGTTCGGAATTGACTGCATTGGAATCAGCTTGGCGCTTTCGATGTTTACTATCGCATGCTCTTCTGGCTCACGACAATCGACCAACAGCATTGGTTTATCAGATTGAAGCAAAGCTGATGTTTCTTGGCAGGTGATTTCTAGGTCCATTTTAGGAATTCACTCATCGGCAGTAATTGAATCAAAAATAATAGAATAAAAAACGCTGGAGCAGCTAATGCTGCCCCAGCGTAAGTATTCTTTGTAACAGGGTTGCTTGCACAACTTTTATTACAATTCGTCAGTGCTGACCGGTTCGCGACCATTACGAGTGATAAGGTGCATGTAAACATCAGCATTGATGCTATCACGAACTGGATTCGCGTGGCCGTCACCATAGCCGTGCAATACAACACCACCTGAGTGGGCAGAGCTTGGCCCCCATTTCTTGTCACTTCCACCGTGTGGGTAATCGCCCTGCTTGAAGAACCATTGATCACTCTCATTGCTACGTCGAGCACCTTGGTTAAGGCCGATAGCATTTGCATTTCCGTTTACTGTCCATGATCCAACAGGGCCTTGAGCATCGCCACTATTTATCATAGCTTGAGTTGCAGACACAGGTTCAATACCGGATTGAGGCCATAAGCCAACTGTGTAAGAAGTTAGGCCTGCGTACCAGGAATTCCAGCCAGTGTCTCGTGATTCCGTAAACACAATGGTTTTTGAAGACCCATCTGTCATACTACGGAATGCGAAACCTTTCTTCGTATTAGTGCTGCCGGGGAAAGCAAGAATGCCATTGCCGCAGTAAGGAGAGCTATCACTACATCCGCTGGAACTGCCTGGTCTTCCGTTCTCAAGGTTACTTGCCGAGGTGCCTTGTACGATGTAGTGGGTTGAAGGAAGTGCCATGTAGTTTGTCGCTTTAACGCTGCCTTGACCATTGGCCTCATCCGATTCGGCGTCACCATCGAAACTTGGGCATCGCAGGTTCTGCAAATCAACTTCCCAGAAGGCCATTGTGGTACCAGTACCATCAAGAGTGTTATTTGCGTTGAATGCATCAGTGCGGAAGCGATTCGATTCTTTCGTGATCCTATCGTAAAGGGTTGTTTCTTCCATGTAAGGTAAAAGCATAACTAGCCAGCTATAGCCATCGACATCTGCATCAGCAGCTGACCCATTCTCTAAATTGCCCGTTAGTGCGTTGGTTGCCATCGTATTTCCACTTGGGGTAAATGGACGTGTTGATGCCAGAGGAAAGCTTTTGTTGACGTCGTGGTGATTGTGGAGTGCAAGGGCAATTTGCTTGACATTATTCAAGCACTGATTACGGCGTGCCGCTTCACGGGCTGCTTGAACAGCTGGTAGCAACAATGCCACCAAAATGCCGATGATCGCAATCACGACCAGTAGCTCAACGAGGGTAAAACCTCGTTCGGAACGTTGCATCGTTCTCATAGGAAACCTCCAGTAAATTAAAAAAATAGGATAAGGAAATAACAGGAGCCAATCGGATCCTGGAATCGCTTGAGGAAACAAATCAATGTAGACAGGTATAATGTCTGCCTAGAGCATCAATCTGCATCTACCCACTCTCGGAGGCATATGCCCGACTTGGGGTAAAACACGAAAAGATTAGCAGAAGAACCCTCGCTATAGATGCTTTTGCCACGAACGTGGCTACACCCACCAACCACTTGCATCTTGAATTATTGCAAGAGAAAAGTAGTCGGGATTAGTAAGAATGCCTCAGTACAATCTTCCAAACAGCTTGAACATACCGCTTTATGCCTGCTCAGCCCAATAAAAGCCAACTAACATATAACGATGTCAAGATGTTCTTAACCTCTGTTCCGCCTCGGATTGTAGCCTGATATGGCAAGAATGTCAATTCAATGAGGTTATTCAATTGGTTTTGGGCGGTTAGTCGCAATGAGCAACCCGCCGATCCGCTGTATTCTTCGTTGGGATTGCCTTATCCTGGGTGCCAGAAACGACGTTTTCTCCGATATAGACAAGAATTCACGGATGTTTGATGCCTCAGGGATCGCAACAATCGATTCAGTTTTTGACGGGTGCTTCTCCATCGGATCGTCGTGAAGAGCTCCTGCGGCAATATCTTGTTGCTTATAAGCAATTGCCTGAAATCCTTGATAAGCCGACTCAGCTTCATAAATTAGTTGGCCCCATGCTGTGGATTCCTCAAGCAGCGATCGGAGCAAACGAGGTCCGTCGACTGATTGCTTTCAATTCTGGGGAATGTCAATTGCAGCCAGGGGTGAGAACCCTTAGCCATTTAGGCGAAGCCGTGGCTTCGATGTCGGCAAGCGATTGGCAACCCTTATCAAAGATTCAACAACGAGAACTGGTCCGGCGGCTAGTCGCCGAACGAAAACATCGCGGTGCGCTTGGTTTACTTGAGGAGTTGGCTTCTTCACGAGGGTTGGTGAATTATCTTTGTCATCGATTTGATCAATTGCGTGAATTAAAAATCAGCAGTGATGAATCGGCGGATTTCTTGATTCGCAATGAGGGACGCGTTGGCAACGCGATTGCAAATCTCTATTCGGCGTACTGCAAGCAACTCAAGTCAAAAAGAATATACGATAAGGCAGCCAGGTATGCTGTTGCAACAAAGGAGATATTGAAATCATCAGCAACCATACCACTAGTTCTGATTGACCGCTGGCTACCAGACTCCCCTATCGAGAGAGATCTGCTTTTTTCACTGATTACGGTTTCTCAGAAGACCGTCGTAAGCGTCTTTGGCCGTCAAGATGATTCACTTTCAGATCTTGATGATTGGAAGCAATTACTGTCAGAAAAGTCTATCGAGCATCAACTTGAGCAGATCGAAATTCCAGAGCCAATTGTCTCTGATCAAGTTTGGGCAAGTCAGCATGTCTTTGATCTCGATCAACAACCAAGGCAAAACAAGCCGACAACAATTGAATTGATCGCTGCAGTAAGTGAGCAGGAGGAAGTACGCCAGGTGGCACGCCGGGTAAAACGGCTACTGGTCGAAGGTGGAGCATCCACTAGATCGCTTGTTCTGGCAACGAATCAATTGTCGCAATGGAGACCCCGAATTGAATCGGTGTTCGCTGAATATGGGATCCCGGTCGTAGCTAATCAGGTACCCATGATTCGGCAATCACCTTGGTTTCGGCTTGTTGGCCAAATGGTTTCCCTTAAGGCTACTGACTGGAAAATAGAAAATCTACTTGCTCTTTTGACGAGAGCTGACCTAGGCAGACTTTCAGCAAATGACCGACGAAGTACGGAAGAGATCATTCGATCCTTGGGAATCCCATCAGGTCGATCCTATGTGATTCAGCAAGTGCAAGGGATGGGATCAGCTGCTAGTTCTGAAGCGATGCAAGTACTTGCACTTCTCGAAGACCTCTGCGGTCAGCTTCCTGAGGAAGCCGCGCCAGTTGATTGGTTTGATGCATTAGGCGATTCACTACAAGGTTTGGGATATTCGCCGGGCAGTGAAATGATTCCGGTCAATGAGGCTGCCAAGCAAGCACTGCTAAAAGCATTGGCTGATTTAGAAACAAGTTTGAGTCACACACGAACTGGTGCACGGTTATTGAGTTGTCGTGATTTACTGCATTATCTCAGCGAATGGTCCGAGTTGCTGACTCTTAACTTACCCATGCGTGAAGAAGGTAAGGTGCGAGTCGTTTCTGCAGAGCAAGCAATCGATTTGGGCTGTGAGCACCTCTTCTTGCTAGGAACCTCAGAATCATCGTTCGCTGGTGTGAACGAGGGTTATTCGTTGCACACGGATCCGGCAAAGTCACTTCAAAAACAACGGGTCATCTTTCAGCAATTACTTTCATTGCCGAGTCAGTCGTTGACGGTTTCCTATACGGCGCTGGATAGCAAGGCTCAAGCAATGCAGCCTTCCCCCTTTGTGACGGAACTCGAACGATTGTTTCCAGCGGATAGCTTACGAAGGGAATCCTACGAGATCGGGAGATTGCAATTCCTTGACGAGCCGTGCTCACCTCGCGAGCAACGTCTTGCTGCGATGACAACTGCCTCGGAAGGGGAATCGCAAGGCTTGGAGCAAGTCATTGCCCAATCGTCCTCCGAGAAGGCTGCGGTGTTGCTAAACAATACGGGGCTGATTGTTGACCGTTGGATGAGTGAAACTCATGGCTCGGGAGAAGGGATCATCGCTTCTGATTCCGCCAAACAACTTTTGCAAAAGCAATTTGGGCCAGAACATCATTGGAGTGCCAGCCAGCTTGAACTCTACGCCAACTGCCCCTATAAGTTTTTCGCAAGATATGTCCTTAAAGCAATTCCGTTTGATGAAAGTCGATTCGATATCGATCATCGAAGACGTGGGTCGTTATTGCATGATGCCATGGTTGAGTTTCATACCGCACTGATGGAGAAACTTGGTACGGGTGACAAACTGAGCGATCTTCCACCGTCAACGATTCGCGAAGCCCTTCGTGACGCGATCTCTCTCGCGGGCCATCGGCGAAGTTTGCCTAATCATGAGATCGCACTAGCCGAAATCGAGCTGACCGAAACGCTTGCTTGGGCCGATTTATATCCTGAGCAGTACCAGAAATTTGATTCTGCACTGAACAAGCAGCTAACCTTAGATGAACCGTTAAAGCCCCGCTTCTTCGAAGCACGCTTTGGACCTTCACGAACTGGTGGAGCTGAAGAAGAGGTAGAAGACTCGATATCAACTGATCAGGCTTATACGCTGGAGCTACCCAACGGGGAACGCCTGCTACTTATTGGAAAAATTGATCGTATTGATGTTGGAAAAATTGGTGATCAGACCCTGTTTGGGATTGTCGACTACAAGACAGGTAAGGTTGGGAAGACAAAGCAAGATCAGATCAGTTCAGGTACCAAGTTGCAACTGGCGCTTTATGCCTTGGCTGCGGAAGAACTCTTCTTTGCTCAAGAGGATGCCAAGCTGTTAGCTGCTGGTTATTGGGAAATTAAGAAGAACGGTTTTCAGGGATTGGAAAAAATTGAAACTGCTCATGTGAGTGATGGAGTAGTCGAAGCAACCGACGATTGGCAAGCAACTCTCGATACCGTGCGACAACGAGTTGGCGAGATGGTTACAGGGATTCGACAAGGAGAATTCCCTGTCTACAACTCAGACGATAATTGCGGGCAGACATGCGAATTCAAAACCATCTGTCGGATCAACCAAGTTCGCAGCCGTGATAAAGTCTGGCCTCCGCTTGAAGAACCAACCCCTCCGAAGGACAAGTCGGAGACTGAGTCTTGAGCAACATTCAGTACACACAAGAACAGAAGCAAGCACTTTCGACGCGTAGCGTAGGAGTTGCACTCGACGCAGGCGCCGGCTGTGGAAAAACGTTTGTATTGACTGAACGGTACATATCGCATCTTGATCCGAAGGTGGACGAAGATCACGCGAAGCTAGACGAGATTATTGCCATCACGTTTACCGATGCTGCTGCTCGTGAGATGCGTGACCGCATTCGAAAGAAATGTCGGGATCGACTGCTGTCAGCCACTGGAGAGGAAGCTACGCATTGGCGAGGTATTCTAGAGACAATCGACATGGCCCGCGTGTCGACGATTCACTCGCTTTGCGCTTCGCTCATACGCCAATGCGCGGTCGAGTTGGGGATTGATCCTGCGTTTCGGGTTCTTGATCCTGCCGAAGCGACGATTCTACGCAGTCAAAGCCTCGATGAAACTCTTAGTCGAAAGCTCTTGTTGACGACTGGCCAACCAGATCCAGAGTTAGTTCAAGTAGCGGCGGAGCTTTCCGTTCGTCAATTGAAAGAAGCTTTGGAGATGTTGGCATCGCAGGACGGACAGTTAGGCTTTGATGCCTGGATAGATCAATCCCCTGAAGAAGTCCTTGAAGCCTGGCAGCGTTTCTATCAGCAAAGAGTCCTCCCGGTCTACATTCAAGAACTCACAGCCAAACAAGAATTTGAACTGTTTGGACACTTGCTCGAAACTGTTACGCCAGCCACGCTGGGCTTTGCTGAAGCGATCGCAGAGCTTCAGCAAGCAATGGTTAATTTGAAGCAGGCCAATACAGCGGAAAAAGGATTTGAAGTCCTAAGAGAGACGCTTCCTCGTCTGGGGGCGACAAGAGGGGAGAACAAAATCACCTACAAGGTTGCTGACTTTCCTGACGGTGAGATTAAAAAACAATTCACCGCCGTTAAGAACGGGCTTGGTAAAGTTATCGCAGGCCAGCGTTATCTTACTTCAGCCGAAGATCTGCTACGTAATGCTAAGCTAGGTCTTTATCTGCAAAAATTGGCGGTCGATGTCCGTAAGGATTATAGAAACCGAAAGCTTTCTGAGGGGGTGCTCGACAACGACGATCTGATGAGAGAGACCCAACGACTGCTGACCAGCCCGGAGTTTCAAAGCGAACAGAAACGAATCGCTTCTGGGATTCGGGTTCTGATGGTCGACGAATTTCAAGATACCAATCAATTGCAAGTCGACATTGTCCGTGCCTTGGTCGAATCAGTTGGCAAGGAAGATGCATCGAATGAGCTAAGTGAAACCGAGGGAGGGTTGGCCGATGGTCGTCTCTTCTTTGTCGGTGATTACAAACAATCAATTTATCGATTCCGGCAGGCAGAGCCGGAAGTTTTCCGGCGACTTCAAGCTTCGACACCCGAGGCTGGCCGTCTTCCGCTCTCCATGAATTTTCGAAGTCAGCCAGCGGTGATTGATTTCGTCAACTCGCTATTCAGTCGCGTTTTTGGTGATGGCTATCAAGCCCTCAAGGCCAGTAAAACACAGATTGTTCCTAGTCCCAGTGTCGAGTTTCTTTGGACGCCCCTAGGGCGTGAAGCCTGGAGCAAGAATCGACTTGATAAGCATACGAGACTTGTGAGGGAGTCTAAGACAATCGCTCGACGAGTTCGTGAACTTATCGATAAAGCCGAACCAATTGTTTCGGATGAGAATTCAGGTGAAGCTCGAGCAGCCAAGCCGGGTGACTTTGTCATGCTGTTTCGTGCCCACAGCGATGTGGCTTACTACGAAGAGGCATTAAGAGAAGCCGATTTAGAATACTATGTCGTCGGAGGTAAGGCATTCTACGCACAGCAGGAGACTTACGACCTTTTCAACGTACTGCGGGCCGTGGAGAGTAACTGCGACGACATCGCCCTCGCAGGTGCCTTGCGTAGTCCTTTCTTTGGCCTTTTGGATGAGACCCTATTCTGGCTAGCACGAGGTGGCAGCCTTAATCGAAACCTCTTTGCGAGTAACCTGCCCGTCGAAATTGAATCCGGCCAGAGAATTGTCGTTGAACATGCAGCAAAGGTTCTCTCTCAATTACGAAAGATCAAGAATGAAGTTTCGATTGCAGATCTCATTGCCCAATTACTCGAAGCAACTCAATATGATGCGACTTTACTTATTGAGTTTCTTGGTAGTCGCAAGCTTGCCAATATGGAGAAACTCATCGAGCAGGCGCGCATCTGTGATGCCTCGGGGGGAGATCTCTGTACGTTTCTTGTGCAACTGAAAGAGTTCATCAGTAAGCCTCCAACCGAAGGGGATGCCGCTACCAGCGAGAGTGACGCTGATGTTGTCCGTCTCATGACGATCCACAGCTCGAAAGGGTTGGAATTTCCAATCGTCATCCTGCCCGATCTCGATCGCAAAGCCAATGCGAGCAACCCATGTGCTGCCTATCATCCAGAACTTGGCCCTGTGATCAGGCCAAGCGGTGAGCGTGAGAAGACCGATAAACGAGCTTTCGGCATCGACTTGTTCAATGCGATCGATAAGATTGAAGATCGGCGTGAACGTGAACGCTTGCTTTATGTTGCTTGTACCCGTGCGGCTGATCGACTGATTTTCTCAGGAGCCTTTGAGGAGGAGAAACTCTCCAAGAGGAATTTCTCGCAAGGTTCCATGCTTGAAATCATATCAAAGCACTTTGATGTCGAGACTGGTAAGCTGTTGCGCGTTGACGACTTGCTTGAGAAAGAGCTAATCGAAATTCCCGATCCTCCGGCAGAGCTCAAAAAGAAATTAAGCAATCAGCGTAGCCAGATAGCTAAGGTCATTACGCAAGTTCAACCGGAAGCCAAAGGGCAGGTTCCATTGCCTGCTCTTGTGGCGCCAGTGGTGGCCAACTTAAATGAATTGTTGACGTTCTCTATCTCACGATTAACCGGTGAGATTCAGCGTGATCACCTCGTGGGTGAATACTCAAACGTCACGCATGAAACCAGTAGTAACGCCACTGAACTTGGTACGCTAATCCATGCCGTATTGGAACGGGTTGATCTATCGGAAGATTTGAATACGCAACTCTCTGGGGCCAGCAATTGGGTTTCTTCCCTCACCCCGAATTTCGTCTATCGGAATCGTTCCGCGGTAAGAGAAGAAGCCAAAGATATTCTGCATGGATTCCTTCGATCAGAGCATTGGCAATGGCTTAGCGTGGCAAAAGAAGTCTGCCGCGAGGTTGAGCTACTGCTACCTTGGAAATCTGGGGATGCTGGCGAGCCAAATGCCATTCTCCGTGGATATATTGATGCTCTTGTGCAAGATGATACAGATGGTTGGCATATTGTTGATTACAAAACGAACCAAGTTGCTCAGCCAAATGTCGAAACCTTAGCCATGCAGTATCGATTCCAATTGGGCGTTTACGCTCTCGCTTTGGAGTCGGCCCAAGGGATCTCACCACGAACGCTTAAGCTCTTTTTCCTTCGTTCAGGTCGGAAGTATGAGTTTGCCTGGAATGAATCGCTTCGAACAGAGATAATCGGAGAGATAAACGAAGCTATTGAACGAATCCGAACGACTTGATGTCACTAATTAAATCAGAACAAATTGAACGGGACTTTGCTCTCGAAGTGGTTCGTGACTTGCGAGAAGCAGGTTATGAATCACTTTGGGCAGGCGGTTCGGTTCGCGATGCGCTGCTTGGCAAAACGCCCAAGGATTACGATATAGCCACATCCGCCGAGCCTGCCGATGTTCGAAATGTCTTTGGCCGAGGGAGAACGATTCCTGTGGGAGCTTCGTTCGGTGTGATTACCGTCTTGCCCGTGAAGGGGAGCAAAGCTTCGCCAATCGAAGTCGCCACTTTCCGATCCGACGGCAAGTACCTTGATGGACGTCGGCCAGCCGATGTTTGCTTTACAAACGCCGAAGAGGATGCCAAGCGACGGGATTTCACGATCAACGGAATGTTCTATGATCCCATCGAAGAAGAAGTAATCGATTATGTTGGAGGTGAGGAAGACATCGCTAAGCAGCGGGTCCGCGCGATTGGCGATCCTGAACGTCGATTCGCTGAAGATCGACTACGGATGCTTCGTGCGGTTCGGTTTAGTTCCACACTAGGATTTGCGGTTGAAGCCTCAACCGCTGATGCTGTGCGTAAACATGCCCCGGCTATCAAAGAGGTTAGCCCCGAGCGGATAGGTATGGAGCTTCGTCGCATGTTGGTTGATAAGAACCGACGCCACGCGCTCGAGCTGCTCAAGGAGGTTCGCTTGCTGCAGCATGTCTTGCCTATTGTATGCGATTATGAGAAAGGTCAGCTAAGAATGACGCTTTCTCGACTGGAAAGGCTTCATAGCCCAACCGCTCCCTTAGCTCTTGCCACTTTACTTTCGGTTACCGAGCAACCTGAGATAGCAAGTAAGCTGGCTCGTGATTTGAAGTGGACTAGCAAGGAATCCGATCGAGCAGGGTGGTTGGTTGAGCATCAATTCGATCTTCGGGATGCTAAGGAACGACGTTGGTCGGAAGTGCAGCCGTTATTGTCGCATGAAGGAGGACAAGAACTTGTCCAACTCGATCAAGCAATTAACGGTCAATCCGATTCGGTAACTGATTTCTGTCTTACAAAACTTGATTTACCTAAGGAAGAGCTTGATCCACCTCCCTTAGTGGTTGGTGCTGATCTAATCCAAGCTGGATTGAAGCCTGGGCCTGAATTTAAATCACTTCTTGCCCAGGCACGTGCTAGTCAATTGGACGGAGAAGTGGACAATAAAGAACAAGCACTTCGTAAGCTTGGTTTAACTGAATGAGAGAGTCATGATTGAAGCTTTTAATTTGCTTCTTGCTAATGCTGAACCCAACTTTGATGCTGGATATTTTATCGGGTTACTTTCGCGCGTCTGCCATACCACCTGTGGTGCAACATTGATGGGTGGGTTGATTTATCTGCGGTTTGTGGCCGCCTCGGAATCAAGCATTGGCGAAGATGGGCTAACAACCGTTTATGCCAGTAAGCGTCGTTCTTGGGCAATGTGTGTTATGTTCTGTTCCGCCTTGCTGCTTGCGAGTGGATTCTACAATTTCTTTGCGTTCAACGAAGCCTATAAGAATCTACCTAAACTATATCACCCACTTTTTGGCGTGAAGTTTTTGCTCGGTCTAGGCGTCATGTTCATAGCGGCCCTACTTGCAGGAAAGACCAACTTGGCAAAGAAAGCCCAAGCAAGTATGGCCAACGTGTTGAACCTAGCCATTGTCTTCGCCTTGGCTGTTTTTGTTCTTGGAGCAATGTTGCGGTCGTTCCGTGACTTGCCAGATGCTAGAATAGATCCTGCAGCTGAGCTTGCAATCAATGAACCACTCGATCAGGAAACTGATTCTGAATAGCGAAAAGGATTAACGGGCGTGGACAAGAAAGCTAAGAAGCGAATCGAAGTACTTCGTAAGAAGATCGAAAAATCACAAACGCTACTCAATGCAGCAAAAGAACAGATGGACGACCCCGATGAGGTCGTCCAACTTGAGACGCAAATTGCTGAGGCGAAAGCTGAAATTACGAAGCTCAAAGAGAGCTAACCTGCTTTGCGTGAAACGCGAATCGTTTCACCCTCAGCCTTTGGCGTGTAAACGCCAGGTTCGTCGGCACCGTCGCCATCCCAGTCACCAGAGATAGGCAACTCGGCTCCGTTTGTATCGACCGACTCAGCAAAGGCGGCATCCATCGCTTCAAGTTCGCCGTCATCGTTCATGTCGGCTAGCCATTCGCCACTACGGTAGACACCTAGCTCGTCAATGCCATCGCCGTCCCAGTCACCGACAATCGCACGGTCACCGCTTTGGCCCATAACGACTTGCTTGTCGTTCTCGGTCAATCGGCCGTCGCCATCTGTGTCGAGCGTCCAATGGCCTCCACGATAGAGGCCAATTGTTCGGATGCCATCACCGTTCCAATCACCCGCGACTGGCGTATCACCCGCGGTTCCATAATAGAAGACGTGATCAATGAGGTCCTCACGTCTTGGTGCTTCCGAAGGTTGCTTCATCAAGCGAGCACCACTTGTTGCTTCTTGTTCGATTGGTGGAACGTTCTTAACTTTGGCAACAATTGGTCCAGGTCGGTTCGCTACGTCAGGCATGCCGGGATCGTGGCGTACCGCATGAGGATCGCGGGGCCATGCTGGTCCAAAGATGCCAATATCGGTTTTGCCATCGCCGTCCCAGTCTCCTGTGACTGGTAGGTCGTCAATCGTGCCAAGTTTTGCCCATAGGTCCGTGGTTTCCCAAACACCATCGCCATCAAGATCAAGGTACCAGTTGCCTGCCAGGTAGACACCGAAGTCCGTTACCCCGTCGCCATCCCAGTCCCCCGTAACAGGAATCGCTTCCTCGTTACCAAAAGCAAAAGTACGCAGGTCAGTCCCTTCGATTTCCGATGCCAAGATTTGCCACTTAGCGCGACGCAGATCATCCGTATCACGATCCGCACCCGACCATGCGTTCTGCTCTCCACCCGTCGAAGCAAACTGCATGCGAGCTTCTGAATCAAGCACGGCCGAGCGTGGCTGGCCGCCGTTGATGACACTCAAGTGCCATGTATAGCCAATCATACTTGAACCGCCAATGAACGAGGTCTCAGGCACTGGTGGTGGCAAAAGCGGACGTATTGTTGGAAGCGTGTCGAAAGTCAAAGGTGGGAAGACTTGCGGCGGTTCTGGTTCAGGTGTTTCTGGCGGTGGTGGTGGAATCCGTGTGATTTCCACTTCGCTGAAGTTGTTTTCAACAGAGGCTTCACCTGCGGCAAGATCGATTTTCACGATAACATCATTGCCAAACATTCCACGGTAGGTGTCGACTGGGATTGTCGCATCGGTGGTTGATGGGTTGATTGCCAAGCCACCTGCGGAACCATGGTTGTCGGTGCCGTCAATCAAGCCAGCAGGATCGATTTCTACAACGCCATAGAATCCAGCAGCCAGACCAGTGAATTCGTAATAGCCATTCTCATCGGTAAGCGTTTCGATTGGACCAGGAGCGTATGTTCCTGGCAACATGTTGGCACCGTCAATTGGATCCCCAGTCATGCCATCAATCAGAAGGATTCGTACGTTGGCAAGCGGCGTATCATCTGCCGTTCGTGTACCATCACGAAGAGTCTCAATCACTTCAGGAGCTGGTGGAGTGGATGCCACGATAGGTGCGCCATCGATGAAAACATACCCTGACAATAGAGCTGGTGGTACTTCACAGAAGTCGTAGTGAATAAGCGTTTCGCCAGAGCCCAGTTCAATTTCGCTCAACTGGTTGGTGCTTATTATCGTGCCGCCGCCTGAACCCAAGTGACTCGTGCCGTCAAAGTAGTCTGCCGGCTGAATCTCTCGGACGGTGTACTCGCCAGGTGGTAGATCATCAAATCGGTATTCGCCATTGATGTCGGTGGTCGTTTGACCGATGACGTTGCCATCCTTGTCAAGCAACTCGACTGTTACACCAGAAATCGCGGTTGCTGGATCATCAAAATCACAATCACCATCCTCGGTGCTATGAATTCGACCGGAGATACTACCTGGAAGAAGTTCACCGAAGTTGTACTCTGTGGCATTGTCGCCGAATTCGAGGTCGATCTCGCAGATCATGTCGCCAGGGTTGTCAGCATCACCGCCATGTGAGCCAGCCGTATCGAGGCCGTCAATCCAATCCTCGGGATGGATCTCCATGACACAGTACTTACCAGCGGCAAGACCGGTGAATTCATAGAATCCGTTGCTGTCTGTAACGGCACGAATGCCGGTGTCTGTTCCATCGCCGTCTAGAAGTTTGAGCGTGACTCCCGCGATTGGATCTTCACTAGGATCACGGATTCCATCGTTGCTTTGGTCGTGATAGACGTAACCTGAAAGGGTTGCGCCGATATGCTCACAGAAATCGTAGTTCACCGCATCAACGTCTGATCCGATGTTGATATCGGAAATGAGATCGTCCGTCGCTGTTCCTCCTTCGGACCCTGCTCTTTCACTGCCGTCGAAGTAGTCAGATGGTTGGATCTCACGGACTTGGTAAGTTCCAGGACGTAGATTGTCGAACTTGTATCGCCCTTCCGAGTTGGTTGTCGTCTCTTCGATGACCGTGCCGTCGGGGCTCAATAACTGGATTACAACCCCTTCCAGCAGAATGTCTGGATCGTCGAAATCACAATCACCATCACGCGAGGCATGAACGCGACCAGCAATCGAACCGGCAAGCAATTCGCCGAAGTTGTAGTTGATTGCATTATCACCAAAATCAAGGATGGCACCTGTGATGATGTCGTTCCCGGCAACTCCGCCATGCGAGCCGGCCGTATCCTTGCCGTCAAAGTAGTTTGTTGGTTGTGTCTCACGAACGCCGTAGGTACCAGCAGTTAGGTTGGTGAACTGGTAGAAGCCTAAAGCATTCGTGACGGTGGTTACACCCGTACCATTACCGGAAGCATCCAGCAGTTCAACCGTCACCCCTGCGATTGGCGATTCGGTTGCATCAAAGATTCCATCATCGCTTTGGTCATGATAAACATAGCCAGAAATCGATGCGCCAACATGCTCGCAGAAATCGTATTGTATTCCGTTAGGCGTTCCTTGATTCAGATTAATGCCGGTGATCAAGTCATTTGAGGCAGTCCCCCCAGCGGTACCAACTCGTTCACTGCCGTCGTAGTAAGCGGCTGGTTGAATCTCACGAACTCCATAAACACCAGGAGCTAATCCCGTGAATTCGTATTCGCCTTTTTCATCCGTAGTTGTGGTGTCGATTACATTGCCATCGACATCCAGCAATTCTAATACAACACCGGACAGCAGAATATCAGGATCTTCGTAGTCGCAATCACCATCGCGCGAAGCATGAACGCGGCCTGCGATCGATCCGATCAAAATCTCGCCAAAGTTGTAGTCGGTGCCGTGGTCGCCGTAATCGAGTTGGACACCAGTAAAGATGTCATTGGCAACACTACCACCATGTGATCCAAGGGTGTCTTTACCATCGAAGTAAGCTGCTGGTTGCGTTTCGCGTGCTCCCCAAGTTCCCGCTTCAAGATTGCGGAATTCGTAGTAACCATCCACATCAGTTGTGGTCGTTACGCCTGTGCCGTTACCTGAGGCATCTAATAGTTCAACCGTAACGCCAGCAATCGGAGATTCACCCGAATCAAAGATTCCGTCATCGTTCTGGTCGTAGTAAACATGTCCCGAAAGACTGGCGAGTTCCAACTGCTTTTCATGAGCGACGGCACCCGCCGTTCGGTCGGTTTTGTCGTCGTTCGCTTCGTACTTGTCGTCTGGCAAGTTTTCGAGAGTTAACCCCGTAGCTAACTCCGCCGCGTCGCGTTCGTCATCGAAGAAGTCGAAGTAGAATCCTGATAGTTCTAGGTCGACATAGCCGGGTGCGGAGAACGATCCAACAAGGGAGCTAAATTCAAACTCACCCCCCTCAACAAGAGCGTTAGACAATTGAGAACCATCAATCGGACTCGTTCCTTGATGTTCATCCGCATCGATAGAAAAGACAAGCTTTTCGCCTGCGTCAAAACCGCTGAAAGTAAATACGATATCCGTACCACCATCAACAACAGATACGCCTGTAACTTCAAAGCCATCACTTTCAAGCAACGTGTATCCAACCGCTTCAAAAGCACCTGTTCCAGATTCTTCGGTATCGAAAAAGATATCACCTGCACTCAGGCCATCACCCAGCTTGTCACCACTTATCACAAGACGATCAAGCGTCGTCCCTTCAGCACCTCCGACGAAAGAGACTTGGAGAATATCTGGTTCGGAATCATCGCCGGTTGCTTCTTCAAAGTAGACACCGCCAAGCAAAACGTCGGCTGACAAAACGCAGCGCTGCTCCATTTGCTCAATTTGCGAAGAGCGCAGCTGACGACGTTTGCGTCGCTCACTGGTAGCGACTGACTTTTTCGATTTTGAAGATAGTAGTTTGCTGAAAAGCTTCACGGGGTTTCCTCCTTGAAACCGCGGCGAATGATCAGTTAAGTCTATGCTGGGCAAGCATCCATGCTGCCTAGCGAGCTGTACAGTTAGCGTGTCTTGTTCTCCGGTTTCGTTGCCACGCGGTCACCAAGATTGGTTTTCCAAACTCGGACCGTAGCGTCAAAACTTCCGGAAACTAGCGTGGAGCCATCTTGTGAGCAGGCAAGCGAAGCGACCGTGCCTGAGTGCCCTTCAAAAGTTTTCACCTCTGATAGACCACTCGTGTTCCATACTGTGATTTTTCCAAGCGTGTTGCCAACGGCGATGGTATTGTCAGTCAGGAAAGTCACCGAATGATTCTTGCCAGGACGTGTTAGGATTTCTTCCGCGTTTGGATTAAAACCGCCATCGATGGAGTTACTTCGCAGGGTGGTCTTCTCGCTGTCGTAACGCCAGATTCGTACGGCAGGGCCATCCCCAACCGCAACGAGGGTTTCACCATCAGCAGCAAATGCCATGTCCCGGACACGACGACCGTCGGATAGAAAATCATCGTGAGAGTAGTTACTCGCTTGGTCCCAAAGGCGGACAACCCCATTGCGTCCAGCAACCGCGATCCAACGGCCGTTAGGTGAGATTTTAACGACGCGGGTATCCTTGCATGGAAGGTCAAGGCTTTTGACCTCTTCGCCTGTTTCTGAATTGAATAATCGAAGTTTATCCCCAAAGCCAACAGTCGCGATTTGGCCTCTTTCGACATCAAAAGCCGCACCAAACAGAGCAGCTTCCGTTTCAGCAAGCAACTTGGAGGTCGATCCACGGCTGGAGATTTCAAAGTTCAAGAGCCGTAAAGATTGGTCTGCACCAACCGAGAGGAGTTGATCTCCTTTTGGGCTGAAAGAAACACAGCGGATCCAGTCCGTGTGGTGTTCGTCGATGCGTTCAATCGGATCGCCAGACTCTGTATTCCAAACCCGTAGGCGATGATCATCGCCACCAGCAGCAAACTTTTTGCCGTCGGAGGTAATTGCCACGGTCGTTGCAACGGCGTCTCTTTGCTCGAAGCCGTTATAGTCTTCGTGAACTAGTGGAATCGTCAGCAGTGGAATTTCTGCCAAAGCTGCGGAGTTACCAGCTACCAAGGCGACAGCCAGCATCCACTTTGAGAATTGCCAGCGCGAGAATAGATTGTTTGTTGCTATCAACATCAGAACTCTGCCTGTTGGGGCCTATTATTCGACAATCGGGAATCGTCTTCCCTCTGTATCGACCCAACGAGTTCTTAGCCGGAGCGAATCCGAGCTGATCTAAAACGGTTGTAGCAATTAAACGGTGTGCTAGCACATGCGAGTGCTAGCAAGGAATGCTCAAGAGGGCTTTGGATACGGCTAGCCGTTACTCTTCCGAACTGGACTCTTCCGAACTGGACTCTTCCGAACTGGACTCTTCTGATTCAGATTCGGATTCTTCTTTCTCTTGCTCTTCTAGCTTGAGTGCTTGTTCGTCGAGTTTGCGTTGAGCACGTTTCGCGATTTCAAGTCGGAAGGCACCTTCGGAATCATACTGCTCGATGACATTCCATAAGGGGAAGTCATCGGCAATTTCTTCATCAAGTTGCTCGATTGCTTTTTTGTAATCGTAGATCTCATACATCACATCATCCGGAGTGATACCACCCTTGTCTGGATCGATCAGATCAGGGAAACGCTCGAAGACAGAAGCCCAATGCTGGAATCCTTCTTCATAAAGTTCCTTGGCAAGAATCGGGTCTGCTTCATCATCGAACGCCTTCTTGGCACGGTAGATCAGCTCATGAGCTTTTACCGTATCAGGATCTTGTTCAAACTCACAGCGTAGTTTCCAGTAGTCGAAATTAGTGGTTTCACGGTACGCAGTAATGTAGCGGCCGCGGCGATCCAGTTCATTGATTTCTGATACCAATCGAGCGGCAATCCGTTCATTCTCCGGATTATCTTCCTTGATGATTTCAGCAAGTTTCTGTGGCGTGATCTTTAAAGCACGTTCGGCTTGGTAGGCGAGTTCCTCCTGCTTGGAGGTCCGGTCTTTCTTTGGAATTTCGAGAGCATCTAGCTGTTCTTGGTTTAGGGATGCCTTCGCTTGGGCTGTCGCTTTTTCTTCGACTCCATCAAAGAGCCCTTTTAGCTTTAATCGCTTTTCTTCGATTTCATTCTTGACTTCATCGAGCTCGTTGAAGCGAAGCAGCATTCCGGTTGAGTGTTCAAGAATAATGTTGCCATAATCATACCACTCATCAGCAGCAAGTTTCCAAGCACCGATTGCCCTTTCGAAAAGAGCCTCTTTAGTAATTGCTTCCGAGTAATTCATCTGAGCTTTTGAAGGACTTGAGTAGTAGATCGAAGGACTCTTCTTACCAAAGCTTTTCCCTTTTTCTTCTACCGAAGCGATCGATTCGTTGTAACGCAGTTTGGCGACTTGCCAGTTATCTCGATTGGCGGGTGTTCGGTCTTCGGGATGGAATTCATCGTCTTCTTTATAGAGACGACGGAACTGTTCGGTCTCATCAGAACGACCAATTTTTTGTCCGTTAATCCAGCCAAGTTCCCAAAGCAGAATGGGGTTGAACTGATTGTACTTGTTGCCATCTTGGAGGAAGCGGATGCCTTCACGTACCCAATAGTAGCGGTCGTGATAGTCGTCGAACTCAACAGAGACGTTGTAGGAAAGGTTCCAAGATTGGTACTTCCAGAAGGTGATGTAGTTTGGCTGAAGCTTGGCAAGCTGTTCAAGTGTTACCTTCAGGTTGTTCCAGTCTTCCACCTTTTTGAAATGCATCGCGCGATCCCAGAGGAGCGAAGTTGCAACACCCCTTAGTCCGAGTGTTGCCAGCTTGAGTGTTTCACTCGAAGGATCAATCTCACCGAGATTCGATTGGCTCAGGTTGTACTCATCACGCAATTGAGCCAGCGTTCCGCCTGGTGAATCAAGCGTTTCAGGAGCACTGAGCCTGAAGAGTGGAAACAGCAGAACCGCAATGATAATGCCGTAGGTGACTTTCCGGTAAAAACTTTTACGTTGGTTCATTTTGCCACCTCACGTGATCGCATCGAGAAGTAACCTGCGATTGCCAGGCCGAAAACATAACCAAGGCAAACAGA
The DNA here is from genome assembly GCA_965263145.1 of Botrimarina sp. GTDB lineage: Bacteria > Planctomycetota > Planctomycetia > Pirellulales > Lacipirellulaceae > CAYGQU01. Next base: position 1,415,633 of record OZ253585.1, on the reverse strand, counting down.
TAAATCTTGGCCAAGGGCATCCGCAGGAATTGAGAATCCGCTGGCAACGTACTCAACACGCCCCAGATAACTTCCCAGGTCAGGTAAAACAAACGAGATAGCGTGCATCATCGTCATAAGGACTCCGTCCAAGCTCTTCATAAAGATCACCGCCGGATGATCAGGATTAGAGAAAGGAGAGATTTGGTTCATCTGAGTAATCATACGCACATACGATTCAACCGGCCCACCGCCGTAGGTTTCGCCAATGGCGATCTTCACGAAGAAGTCTCGGAAGAAACCAAGAACCAAGAACGTTACGGTGAATATCATCGCAATCGGTCCACTCAAGAACGTGCTCGCAGTCACCGCGATTGCAATGACGATAACCATCTGCATCCAGATGCTGAGGTGACCTTTGACGAAGTTCCAAAGTGGTGATCCTTCAGGCAGTCGGATAAAGCAGTCTGCCTGGGCAAAGCCGAAGTATTGACCACGGTCGAGACACTGTACGAACAATTCAATTTCTCCGTTGCTGGAGATCAAATCTTCCGCAATGGTGATGTCGTTCTGATCGGTATCCACCAGTTCGTTCGGGAAGGTGCGCGAATCGATTTGGTTATCTAGGGCTGGGAATACCTCAATGGCAGACTTCACTCCGGTCTCAGGGTTACGCAGCTGGATGCTGCCCTGGATGGCTTGATCGATGTCGCCTTTCCAAGACCGATAGACCCGCACGATGATATCGACTGGTAAGTATTTGTTACCATTGTCATCAACAGGCAAGCTATCTGCCGACATGTCTGAGAAAGTCCAAATCGCGGCGGCCTGTGAGGCTCCTTGAATGAAGCTTCGGTAATCCCATTCGTTACCGACGCTGATGCCACGCTCAACGCGAACCCCCTTGGTGTCGACGAAGGCAATTCGGCCACGCTTGGGGACACGGGCACGGATGTAATCTTCAGCAGGGCCGACGACATAGGTGTCACCTTCCTTGGTGATCGTGTGGCGGTGCCCCGCTTCGGTAACAGTGCTTCCAAATCCGTCGGCATTAAGATCGAACGAATGACGGTGGTAGGCATCGACGGTAGTCTTACCTGTGATACCGAGCACCGTGCCATCTTGGGCGGTTATGGTTTGGAGTGTTGATGTATCGACTTCGTGCGTGTGAGACAAAGCTCCATTTACGAAGATCCAACTGCCAATTCCCATAATGGCGAGCAACAAAGTGCCGACCATCGAAAAACCAAGGATGCGACCCAAGACAATATCACCCGCACGTACTGGCTTGGTGACGATCGTGTAGATCGTCTTGTACTTCATGTCGTTGGGGATACTGAATGCACTTAGCAACAGAGCGATCAGCAAAACCAGATAATTGGTAGCTGTCAGGACGAAGTTCAAATAGATTCGTGCTGGGTCGGCGTTATCGGATTTTAGGAACCAGTTGGCAAAAAGCAGAATCAGGCCGTAAATAATCAGCGAGACAAATACCCGGCGGCGGAAAGCCTCTTTGATGGCAAGCCATGCTAAAGCGAAAATACGCTTTGGCGAAATCTGAAATAGTTCACCAGTTCCACATATCAAGGTTCGATAGGTAATCTCACCTGCTTTCACAGGTCCATAACGGACAAGGGAAACCAAGAATCCGATGATGATCGTGGCGATCAATATCGAAATGGCAATCACGCCAAATCGAATGAGCGCGCCTTCGCCTTCGATGCCGGTTGCACCGGTCCCGTCGATCAGCCAGGTTAAATACGGGAGGACTTCCTCTTCAATGACCATCGTTATGAATTATTCTTATCGCGGTTACGTTGAATGCTGATTCGAATTATGGGCAGCAGATCTTAGATACAGTTGGCCAATAGCGGGTTATTCGGCAGCCTGAGATTCGGAAGATGCTTCGGAAGCGGGTTCTTCCCGAACCACTCGTCGGCCAGGACGGGCTTCGCTGTCACTAACGATTGACAAGAAGAGGTCTTCAAGGGTCGAAGTTGGGTTGTCCATCTCCAGCAGTTCACCTTGATGGCGCTGAATTACTTCGCGGACTTCGTCTTGGCATGCTTGGCTGAGCTGCTTGGCGCGAATCTGTGTAACGTCTTCGACCGTTAGCAAAGAATCAACGCGGCCTAGCTCTTTCAGTTCGCCTTGGTGAAGAATTGCGATTCGGTCACAGACGTCTTGAACGTCGGCAAGCAAGTGGCTGCACATGACAATCGTTTTGCCTTGATCACGGAGCTCAAGGATCATGTCCTTCATCTCGCGAGTACCAATCGGGTCAAGACCACTGGTTGGTTCGTCAAGCAAGATGAGTTCAGGATCGTTAATCAGAGCTTGTGCCAGACCAATACGCCGTGTCATCCCTTTGGAGTATTCACGGAGCTGACGTTTGCGAGCATGGTCGATCTTCACCATCTTCAGGAGCTTTTCGATACGCTCTTTGCGAACTTCCACGGGAATGTCAAACAGACGGCCGTAGAAGTCAAGAGTTTCTTCCGCATTAAGGAACTTGTAGAGGTAAGACTCTTCCGGCAAGTAACCGATGCGTTCATTCTTTGAAACGTCGGTTGCTTCTTTGCCGAAGATCAAAGCTTGACCTTCGCTTGGGAAGAGCAGTCCTAACAAGAGCTTAATCGTGGTGGTCTTCCCTGATCCGTTTGGACCAAGCAAGCCAAAGATTTCACCACGGTTGACTTCAAGGTCGAGAGCCTTGAGAGCACGAACTTTTTGACGACCCCAAAAGTCGCGATAGACCTTGGATAGGGCACGTGTTTCGATGACGGCTTCGCCGGGCATCCTAATTCCTCAAACGTAGAAAAAGATGAATTGAAATGGCCAAAGCAATAAGCTCTGGGTAGTCCCCTATCATAGGTAGTAACAGGGGAGGTTATCAACCTGCCACTAGCCCGATTGTATTTCCGATTCGACGCAGAATCGTAATAATGCATAACGTTTTTTACCGCTACGTAAGACGATTACTGATTCGCTGGCCAAATCGCTGCTAGTTAAGTTTTGTTGAAGATCTTCAACTTTTCGATTGTTGACGTAAGCTCCGCCTTGCTGGACGGTTCGTCGAGCTTCACCTGCAGACTTGGCAAGATTGGCTGCTTTGAGAGCTTCGACAATCGACAAGCCTTCTCCATCCAGCGCAGAACGGGGCATCTGACCAGCTGGAACATCGGCAAATATCTGCCCCAAGGTCTTATCGTTGAGACCTGTTACCTCCGCTCCGAAGAATATCTCCGTTGCTTGTTTGGCAGTATTTAACCCTGACTCGCCGTGGACGAGCATGGTCAGTTCTTCAGCAAGCTTTCGCTGACTGCTGCGTGCCGAGGCGTTTTCAGTCCGCTCGGCGTCGAGTGCTTCGATCTCTTCAATAGAAAGATCCGTTAGCATTCTCAGGCATCCGCCGACATCGGCATCATCCACATTGATCCAATATTGGTAGAACTGATAGGGGCTGGTTCGCTCGGCATCAAGCCAGATGGCACCCGATTCGGTCTTACCCATCTTGGTACCGTCACTCTTGGTGAGCAGTGGCCAAGTGATTCCATAGAGTTGCTTTGAGTGCATCCGACGTGCAAGGTCGATGCCGGCGGTAATGTTACCCCACTGATCACTGCCACCCGCTTGTAGTTCGCAATCGTGCTCTTGGCTGAGGTGAACGAAGTCAAATGCTTGTAGCAGCATGTAGCTAAACTCCGTGTAACTCATACCGCCGGCGTTGGCATCGTCGCCACGGCCTAGTCGGCTTTTGACGGAGTCTTTGCCAAGCATCACATTCACCGGGAAGTTCTTGCCAATATCACGCAAAAACTCAAGGTAACTCCACCCGGCTGTCCAATCATGATTGTTGACTAGCAGTGCGCTTGATTCACCCTCGAAATCAAGGAACCGTGACATTTGATTTTTCAAACCTTCAACGTTCTTGGCTAGTTGCTCCTTGTCGAGCAAGTTCCGCTCGGCACTCTTGCCGCTTGGGTCGCCAATCATGCCGGTAGCACCGCCAACTACGGCAATCGGACGGTGTCCCGCTTTTTGGAATCGGCGGAGAACGATCAAACCAAGTAGGCTCCCAACATGCAGGCTATCTGCCGTTGGATCAAATCCGGCATAGACGGTGCGAGGCTTCTCAGCGAGCCATTTTCCTAGCTCGGGATCGGTCGTTTGGTGAATCAAGCCACGGGCTTGAAGGTCTTTGAAAAAGTCCATTTAAGGTCTAGGTCCTCATCAGGCGTAGGTTCTTGCTGCGAACATGCTTGTTGCAAGTTTCTATTAACGCCAAAGATCGTCATCAGCAAAAGGGTGGGCAAAGCCATCTGGCTTAGGACGTGGTCGGCCTTTGAGGATGGCTGAGGCGAACGAAAGATCGCTTTTGCGTGTGATTTTAATGTTCATTTCCGATCCCTCAACAATATGGACCGATTTACCGAGCTGTTCCACCAGCTGAGCATCGTCAGTCACGGGACCAGAACCCGCTTGATTGTGTGCCTCACTCAGTAGATTGACGCTGAATACTTGCGGCGTCTGGGCAGCCCAAAGTGATTCTCGGGGGACAGTCTCGGTGATGGTTGAACCTTCGACCCGCTTGAGGGTTGAGGAGACCGGCGTCGCCAAGATTGCGGCATCATGTTTCATCGCGGCTTCGAAGACCTTATCGATCTCGCCATCAGCAAGGCATGGTCGGGCGGCGTCGTGCACAGCAACATGGGTTGCTTCGGCAGATATTTTAGCCAGCCCTGCTTTTACTGAGTCAGAACGCTCCGCCCCGCCGGTCGTGTATTGGACATTCATGAAAGCTAAGTTCGCGCCAAAACGGCGTTTGAACTCTTCTTCATCTTCCGCAGAAATAACGACAAGGACCTGGACGACATCCTCGCGTGCCAGGAATCGTTCAGCCGAGTGAATCCATACGGCACGATCTTCAAGTGCGACGAATGGTTTCTTGAAGTGCTTATCTCCGAAGCGGGTGCTTTGGCCCGCTGCCATAATCAAGACGGCAAACTTACTCATGTTAACTCCGTTCCAGAAGCTAAGCTTGGTTCAATTTGTGAAGGCTGAAGGCTTACGATTCTTTCCAGCACAAGACGAATGGCAAAGGCTGAAATTTCAGCGGGCATACTTGGATAGTCTTCTCTCGATTTCGTTACTTGTGAGGGATCAAGAGGTAGGTGCACGAAGGTCGATAATGCTGGAACGTCCCAAGCATGAGAAAAATAGTGTGACCAATAAAGCATTGCATTGCATAGGTAGGTCCCTGCGTTGGTAGAAACCTTTGCTGGGATTCCTTCATTGCGGATGGTGTCAGTAAAACTGGCAAGAGGCAACTGGCTCCGGTACGCGGCAGGGCCATCTTGCTCGATAGGTGAATATAGATCCTTTGGATCATTCATGTCGCGTTTGGCATTCAAGGCAAACTGCTCAAGCTCGATGCCTGTTGCCTTAGCAGATTGGCCAAGATGGATCATGCCGTCAAAGGGCATGCTGAGGTCACTCGCGATACGTGCCCGAGCTTCAACAAAGTTGACCGGATAGAGTCGTGTCACGATCTCGCAGCTGGTTGGCATATCGCGAGTTAACGCCTGCAAAGCCAACCAGCTTGCATTCTGCTCCCAATGAGCAAAGGGACCAAAGGCGGTGAGAAGAACCCGTTTCATAATCGGCTATTGGAAAAGATAGATGGCTGAGTGACGAGGGGGTAGCGTAAGCCAATGCTACCTTACCAGCCTATCGGAACAACCTTTTCGACTCCGCTTTGCCACGGGCAGAAATCGCTTCGGCGATTTGAGCATGCTCTGTATCGGTTAGGGGAGTTGTAAGAGCGGCTGCCGATTCTTCGATCTGCCAAGGACGCTTCGCTCCGCAGAGAACCGAAGTGATGCCAGGTTGTTCGAGCGTCCAGCGAGTAACAATTTGGACAACTGTCCTGCCAGACGATTCAGCAAGCTCCCTCAGTACGTCGACAAAGTCTTGATTGCGCTGCCACTCTTCGCCTTGATACATCGGATACTTTGCTCGGCTATCACCTTCGGCAAAGACATGGTCACGCTTCAATTTTCCAGCAAGCAGGCCTTTCATCAGAGGCCAATACACAACAACCGAAACTTGGTTATCAAGGCACCACGGAATGGTCTTCTCTTCGATGTCTCGTTGCAACATGTTGTAGGGAAGCTGTACCGCTGAGAGAGGACACGCCGAGGCGAACTCTTGGATTTGCTCAAGCGTTCCGTTTGAGAGCCCTGCAGTGAGAGTCTTGCCAGATTCAATCAAGCGTGCAATGGCTCCAGCCGACTCGGCAACGGGAACCTTGGGATCGGGAGAATGCAGATACAGTAACTCGACATGATCAGTATTCAAGCGATCGAGTAAAGTGTCACACTCGCGGGCAATCGTATCGGGTCGCCCATCATGGGTCATCTCTGGCTTGGCGCCATTTGCTGATTCGTAGTGGATGCCAACTTTCGAAGCGAGGAATGCTTCCTTACGTCGACCTTCCAGAGCGTCTCGTAGAACGTGATCACTTTCACCGCTGGGACCATAAACGTAAGCCGTATCAAGATGGTTGATACCAGCATCAAGTGCCGCATGAACTGTGGCAATACTTTCCTCGTGGATGGTATCAAGCGTCGTCACGCCCGCCATTGGCCAGCAACCAAGCGCAACAGGTGTGACATTGAGATCCGATTTTCCAAGTTGTCGCATGACGATTTTTTTGAGTTAACTGTTAGGGATTCTTGGCGGGCATTGGGGGACGCCGTGGCGTATAGGTGCAGCAGTCCTTAGGGCAGACATCGTGGTTGGCTGGGTATTGGCCAACGGCGGGGCGTTCGGGGTTAGCGCCTTGCTCTTGGGCGATGCGTTCCTCAATCAATTCGCGAATCATGCTAACCGTTCGTGGGTGAATGCCAATCGTGGGGGCGCGGCGGAAAGCAATCTGAAGCTTTTCACATAGCTCGCGGGCTTCGGTATCAAGATCGAAGAGAACTTCCATATGGTCGGAAACGAATCCGATAGGGATAATAACTACCGAAGATAAATCGACTGTTGTGTGAAGTTCTTCGATCCGGTCACAAATGTCTGGCTCTAGCCAGGGTTGCTGAGGCGGGCCGCTTCGGCTTTGATAAACCAGCTCCCAATTTGTATGACCAAGCTGTTCGGCCACTAACCGACAAGACTCAGTCAGCTGTTTTTCATAGTCAGAGTTCTCGGCCATCGAGAGCGGAATGCTGTGTGCTGTGAATAGCAGCTTAGCGGACGAGCGTTCAGCTTCATCAAAGGATTCGATTTCTTGCTTGGTAAGCTCTGCAACCGTTTCGATGAATGCTGGATGGTTGTATGCCATCCGCAGTTTGTCGATCCGCGGTGCCTGCTCGCCAACCGCTTCTCTTGCGTCGGCAATATTTTCACGGTACTGACGACAGCCTGAGTAACAGCTGTAGGTATTTGTGAAGTAAGCAATTGCTCGCTTGACGCCATCATCCGCCATTTGCTGGAGGGTGTCCTTTAGCATCGGTTGCCAATTTCGATTGCCCCAGTAGATAGGGAGCTTGAGATCGTGCGTGGCGATCTCTTTCTCCAGGGCCGCGATCAAATCCCTGCATTGTTGATTGATTGGGCTGATGCCATCGAAATGTTGGTAATGCTCGGCAACTTCAAGCATACGTTCACGAGGGACATTTTTACCGCGAAGAACATTCTCCAAAAACGGGATGACATCGTCAGGTCCTTCTGGTCCTCCAAACGAGACAACAAGAATGGCATCGTAGGGATGTGAATCCTTTGGCATGGTAATGTACAGCTTGCTAAGGTGATGAAGGTTTGCCAAGTTCACCGCGGAAACAAAAAAAGAGCGGCGACAAGCTATTCGCCAGTCACCGCTCTTGGATGCTTACTATCTGGCATACGAGTTAATCCTACTCGATAGCCTGATAGGCTTTGTAGTGACCCCAACGGGACTCGAACCCGTGTTGCCGGCGTGAAAGGCCGGAGTCCTAGACCACTAGACGATGGGGCCGTGGTTGGCAGACGCCAATTGGTTACTACCAGTCAGCTGATGCCCTCCATTCAGTTACCGTAATCGGCAACCTTTGAAACGGACAAGCTTATAGCCAAAATGTTCGGCGTCAACCCGAAGGAGCATTGTCGACGCCGATTGTTGGAAATCTTGACCGAAACTGGCCAAAAACTACGTCCAAAGCGTTGCCTGAGCAAGAAAACGGCAATAAACCAGCTAGATAAGATTCTGCTTTGGTGTGTGGATTTGAATGATTTAAGAATATCAAAGCCAGAATGCCATACAGCTTCTATGGCAGTACGGGGCAGCAATAAGCAGACTTTTACTTCTGTGTAACACCGTCGTTATTAGCCTGTTCGTCACTAGATTGACGAATAGCTTCGTAGACTTCGTTTCGGTGGACAGGGACTTCCTTGGGAGCCTCAATACCTAGCCGAACCTTGTCGCCTCGGATTTCGACAACGACAATCTTGACATCGTCATTGATAACGATGCTTTCATTCTTTTTACGTGATAAAACCAACATGCCCGATTCCTTCGCTTCGTGCTTCGCCCCTTAATCTAATGGGGCTTCTCATAATAATTTTCTATCCATTGAGAGGGGCTTCGTTGCCACTCTTTATAGGCTTAAGTACTTAGGTCAACTTTTTTGGGTGACATAAGGGGGCTGGTTATTCCAGATCGCCACCATGTGATGCTAGCATGCGTCACATTTCGCGGTCCCTACTAGTGTACACATAAACTGTATACATGGGGGCTTGACAGTCAACAAATTAGATTGAATTAGCCTATTTGCCCTTGATTGCCCCTCTGTGGAGGTGGTTGAGTGATAATTTCACGGTAATCCACACGTAAAATCAGTAGGTAGCCGCTGATCTGAGATCCCTCCTGCTATCTAGGTAGGGGTCAAAATATAACTCTTTGAGACCGACATGACCGCTTATTTTGATACCCATGCCCATATCGACCAACCTCCTTTTGATGAAGATCGTGAGGCGATCATCTCTCGGGCTGTTGAAGCCGGGCTTGAGGGGATCGTGGCCATCGGCGTTGATCTTGAGTCAAGCCGTCGCTGCGTTGCTTTGGCAAATCAGTTTGAAACGGTTCACGCAGCGGTTGGTATTCAGCCAAATGATGTGAAGGATGCTGGACCGGATGACTGGGATCAAATCGTAGAACTTGCCGAGTCCAATGGCGTTGTCGCTTTGGGTGAGACTGGCCTCGATCGCTATTGGGATCACTCACCGTTTGACATGCAACAAGATTATTTCGACCGCCACCTGCGTTTGTCTCAATCGAGCGATCTTCCTTTCGTTGTCCACATGCGTGAATGCGAAGAGGATGTCTTGGTTATGTTGCGTGAAGCGAGAGAACGCGGACCACTTCGTGGCGTCATGCATAGTTACACGGGCACGCCCGAAGGAGCGGCTGAAGCTATTGAGCTTGGCTTGATGATTAGCTTTGCCGGGATGGTCACATTCAAGAAGTCGGACGAACTTCGTGAAGTCGCTAAGTCGGTTCCACTTGATCGCTTGCTTGTCGAAACCGATAGTCCCTATCTTTCACCTGAGCCCGTGCGGAAGATAAAACGAAATGAACCGGCTCACGTTGTGAATACGGCCAAACATCTGGCAGAGATACGTGGAGAAAGCCTTAAAGAATTTGCCGAGCAAACCACCCGGAATGCTCGGCAATTGTTTTTGTCTCGTGATTAAATCGTACGTAATGCGAATCAGAATTGTTTAATGGCTAGGGCCAACCCAGTTGCCGCACTTGTCGCACGGGTCGTGGCAGCAGGGTGGATCGTTGTGCCATTCGTTCCAGTAAAGTTCGCTATCACAACCAGCACAGCCGCCGCAGCCTAGGACTCGGCATAGTGGTGTAAAGACACGCCCGACTTCTCCAACGATGCAGCGTGCACCGTAAGCGATGTTTGATCCTAGCCCGCAACCGCATCCTCGCGGCCCGCAAGTATCGCAACAGCCAATGTCACCGCATCCGCAGGTGTCGCCACATTCGCAAGCAGGTTCACAGCCGCAGCTGGATTCACAAGCACACGATGACTCACAGCCGCAAGAGGTTTCGCAACCACAAGCGTTGCAGTCTTCGCAGAAGTTGAATTTGATTCCTTCGCAGTGGCCGCCAATCCAACGTTGACCAGCATAGGAGCGTCCGTTGGTGCAGGTGTCGCAACAGTCGACGCTGCAACCTGGTTCACAACCACATCCCACTTCGCATCCACAATCTGCTTCGACACCGCAGCCAATTTCAGCACCACAACCGCAGTTACCAGGTGGCAAGATCGCACAGCCAGTGAATCCGATTAGGAAGAACCCTAGTGCAACGATAAGGCAAAAATCTATTTTCTTCATCAGAGAATCTCCCCCCGACACGTGGCCGATCTGTCAACGGTCTTTGCTTAAGCCTCTGATCTTAAGTCAGAGAAACTCCACCCGCGCAAGCTAGGCGTAACCAGCATTCGTGATCGACTTTCGCAAGGCGGAACAATAAGCAAAATCGTCAAAGCCGTTACAGATTATCTGCTAGCAATGACGCCAAAGGCCCCTACGAGGCTACATTCAGAGGTGCTAGACTCGCTAGCTCACGCTTAGAACTAGCCGTCAAACTAAATCGCCGAGCATGTACGCCATGGATGCCAAAGCCAAAGAGTTTTTTCAGCAACTTCTCGAAACCCCCAGTCCATCTGGTTATGAACAAGCGGTGCAAGAAATTGTCCGCGAGTACACAGGGGCTTTCGCTGACGAAGTTCGAACAGATCTACATGGCAACGTCATCGCAGCGATCAATCCGAACGCTCCCCTGCGAGTCATGCTGGCTGGGCATGCTGACCAAATTGGGCTGATCGTGACCCACATTGATGAAAAGGGATTTATCTACACCAAGCCAATAGGCGGTTGGGACCCTCAGCAACTCATTGGCCAGCGTATGACGGTTCATACCGACAATGGCCCAATTCCAGGTGTCATCGCCCGCAAGGCGATTCACTTGATCGAGCCCGATGAGCGCAAGACCGCGGTCAAGGCCAAAGATCTTTGGATTGACATCGGTGCCAAAGATCAAGAGGAAGCCAAGTCGCTCGTCCGTATCGGGGATGCCGTCACTTTGGAACTGGGTTACCAAGAGATGCGGAACGGGTTTGCCAATTCGCCTGGCATGGATGACAAGACCGGCCTTTGGGTCTGCGTCGAAGCAGCTCGTCGTGCAAAAGAGCAGGGCGACTTGCAAGTTGCCGTCTTTGCCGTAGCGACCGTGCAGGAAGAGATTGGCCTCCGCGGAGCAACCACCAGTGCTTATGGTGTTAATCCCCACGTCGGTATTGCCGTGGATGTCACCCACGCAACGGATTGCCCAACGATTGATGTAAAACAGGAGTGTGATATCAAACTCGGTGGTGGCCCTGTCGTTGCACGTGGACCAAACATCAATCCTGAAGTTGCAAAGCGTCTAACTGCCGCAAGTGAATCGGCGGAGATTGAAGTTCAGTACGCAGCCCACGGCCGTGGGTTGTCTAACGATGCGAATGCCTTGCAATTAGCTCGAGGCGGTGCCGCAGCTGGCGCGATTGGGGTGCCAAACCGTTACATGCATAGCGCGGTCGAAATGATCTCGCTCGAAGATATCGACGCATGTGCTGATTTGATCGCCGAGTTTCTAATGGGCATTGAGAAAGATGCTGACTTCACACCTCGTATTGAGTAGTTGCCCAAAGATTGGCGGCAAATCGAAGTTTTTTGGCGCGTCAGATTTTGAGTCGAGGTTTATGATGGAGAGTGCTGCAATTTCATGCAGATTCTTATCACGGAACTCGGCAAGCTCTTAAATCTATGAACCAGACGCATCTACGCTTTTTTGCTGCAAGTCTGTTGGCTCTTATCGTATTCACAGGTAATTGGGCAATTGCTCAGCCAAATATCCTTTGGATTATTGCTGATGACTTTAGCCCCGATATTAGTGCCTATGGTACCCCAGGAATTTCGACGCCGAACCTCGACCAACTTGTCAGTGAAGGGGTTAGCTACACCAGCGCCTACTCAACCGCACCGGTCTGTTCCGTTTCGCGATCTTCGTTTGTTACCGGCATGTACGCAACTACACTCGGAGCACATAACCACCGAGCGCTCTCCGGCAGCAAAGTTTCGTTGCCTAGCGGTGTTGAAACCGTAATGAAGCATTTCCAGGACGCTGGTTACTTTGTTAGCAACAGTAACAGCAACGTCTCGGGTAATGGTAAGACCGACTACAATTTCACAGGTGGGCAGAGTACTCACTTCGATGGAAATGACTGGCGGGATCGTGCCCCGGGGCAACCCTTCTTCCATCAGGTACAAGTCTTCCAGCCGCACCGTAGTTCAAGTGGCTTTGACTTTGCCAATAACGATCCAGCTCGTGAAGCTGCCCTTGATTTGCCGGACTATTATCCAGACCATCCAATCGCGCGAGCTGACTATGCCAACTACTTGGCCCACGCCGAGACAATGGACCAACGTGTTGGTACGGTGTTGAACCGACTCGCTTCGGACGGATTGGCAGATGATACGATCGTTATCTTTACTGCTGACCATGGACGTCCTCATGTTCGCGATAAGCAGTGGTTGTACGAAGGCGGAATCAATGTCCCACTAATCGTACGAGACCCTTTTGCTTCACCGACCTTAGCGGGGACTTCGAACGACAACTTGGTAAGCCTAATCGATCTTGCACCGACATCACTCGCTGCAGCCTCGATTCCGGTTCCGAGTAACATGGTGGGAGAAGATTTCCTTGACCCAACGTTTAATGGTAAGGATGAGATTTACGCAACACGTGATCGCTCAGGAAATGTTATTGATCGCCAAAGGGCCGTGCTTGTTAAAGATTATGACCAATTTGGTGTAACAGGTGACTTTAAGTTGATTCGCAACTTCAATCCTGACACCTCGTATATGCATGATGAAATGGAGAGTGTTTATAAGTTCGCAGAGTACCCCGTTCACACCTTGATGCGTGACCTCAATGCGAAAGGATTGCTAACACCTGAGCAAGCAAACTTCCTCACCTTCAGTCGACCTGAGTTTGAGCTTTACGATATTTCAGCTGACCCGAATGAGTTCTACAACCTAGCGGACGACCCTGCCTTTGCTCAGGTCCTTGCTGATTTACAGAACCGAATTGCCACCTGGATGGTGAACACCAACGACCAAGGTGGTAGTTTTGACCCGGATGCCGCCGGACTGTTCAATGCTCGTGAAGCGAATCTTGCTAGTCGCTACGCCAGCATGGGCCTACCTGCTGATGCACCCGATTCACAAGTTTTAGCTTGGTGGGCCAATCGTCTTGATGTTACTCCGACCGACGGGGATCTCAACGGAGATGGACTCATCAATATGACCGATTGGATCGAACTCCGCTCGAATATGGGGATGGATACCTCTCTTCTGGATATCTTCGATGCTTTTAGTCGTGGAGACCAAGATGGCAATGGGCAAATCGACGGCAGTGATTTCGTCATATTCAAAACCGCCTACGAATTAGCTAATGGCAGCGGGTCGTTCGCAACGTTAGTTGCTAACTCCGTTCCTGAACCTTCTTCGATTTTGCTTATTGCGTTTGCAACTGCTGGGTTCGCCTTCAAGCGTCGGTCTGCTTGATTTCAATGCTTCCCTGCTTCGGCTTATCGGTTTATCTTAAAGCTATCGGATGGGTGCCTATGCACTCTCGTCTAGCCTTATTTAACTGCCGAGGATTCAGGTGGATAAACTCCGAGCTGCTGCGCTGTTTGTTTTGTTGACTGCAGGAACGTTCGCCAACGCCATTTCGCTGCCGGTGGTCAATCCAGGTTTTGAAGATACGGCAGGCTCGGCTGCGAACTTCAATGAATTCACCTTCGGGGCATTCCTCGGCTGGGAAATTTACGATGATCCGAACGGCCTTATTGGCAATGGGGCAAGTAATCCGTTTTATGTCGGAACGCTCACACCGCAGCCTGATTCAAACAACCCAGGTGATTTCGTTTACTTTCCCGACGGTGCTCCCGAGGGGCAACGCGTTGCGATTGCCTTCAATCGTGCTGGAAGCGATGACCAAGGAGAATACGGCTTGCAGCAGACGCTCGTAGGCATACCTTTGCTCGCCAATCGTCGTTACACGCTGCAGGTTGAGATTGGAAACATTGCATCAGGCATTGCCGTTAGTGGTGAGAACTTCATTCTAGATGGATTCCCCGGCTATCGCGTTGATTTGCTTGTTGGTGGTCAGCCAGTTGCTAGCGACGACAACAGCTTGGGCGGCCTGATCCTCGATGGAGAGTGGGCCACGAGCATCGTAATCTTCTCGACGGACGATTTAACTCTTGGGCTCGGAAGCGACCTTGGTATTCGCTTGGTGAACCTCAACGAGATTGACCCAGCCTACCCTGGATCGGATTTAGAAGTCGACTTCGATGATGTCCGCCTAGATGTGGTGCCAGCGGTGGACGGCGATTTCAATTTCGATGGCACCGTCAACGCCGCCGACTACACCGTCTGGCGTGACGACTTGGACGGCGAATTTGTTGCCAGTGATTACAACACCTGGGCAAACAACTACGGTGCTTCGATTAGCTCAACAAGTGAAGCGGTGAGTGTACCCGAACCGAGCGCCGTGGCATTGCTGGTCGGTTTGGTTTTGTTGGGAACCACGAAGGGATATAAGAGGGTAAACTTAGGCGCATGAAGTGGAGCGAAGCACTAAATATTACATCGTATAGATTTTTCCAAGCTATCCCCTGGGTATCTGAGAATATTAATTCCACCAAAGCGACTCGATAATACGGGAAATAAATCTGTCAATCATTATCTCAGTGGCATTTGAGAGAGATTTGTCGTTCATGAATAGCGACATATACGCGGGGTATAAAGCCATAACAATCAGTAACGAAAGTATGGCATACTCAATCCAGGGATAAGCCTTGTCTAGGTTGTTTATGCCATAATAGATTGAAAGAGCAAGAAAGATAAAGGATATAAACAGATAGAATAATCTCAAAAGCACACTTTGATTGCGTGATAAAGCTTTCTTGTTCGTATGGTTACGATATCCCGTGAATGTTCCATCCTTATCAAGTAATGATATCGATTTGTAGATGTGAGCCGATTTTTTATTGGTTGGAGGAGAGAGAGGTATATCAATGTCAGACTTACTTCGCTGGGCAAGTTCTACTAACTCAAGCAGACGGATGCAATCGATCACCATTGATTTGTCAAATTCATTGATGCTCGTAACTTCTAGCAGCGCGGCTAATAGGGTTATTGCTTTTCGGTATTCACCTCGTTTATAAAGCAGAACTGCTTTAGAAACCTCATCAAACATTTCACCGTATGAAAGAGATTCTAGAAGCTGCTTGCTTAGGCTGCCAAACTCCTCGGATGGTGATTGTGAAAATTGCATAAAAACAAAAATGATATAGGTTGATAGCTACTCACCCGACTGAATCTTCATAAAGCTTTCATACCGCCGTGCATCAATCCAGCCGTCGGCGACGGCATCTTTCACAGCACAGAAATCTTCGTGCGTGTGCGTGCAATCAGGATAGCGGCAGCTGCTGACAAAGGGACGCAATTCGCGGAAGTAGCCGGCGACCTCTTTAGCGATGACGTCCCACAATTCGAACTGCCGAATGCCGGGCGTGTCGACCAAGAAGCCTTCCGCTTCGCTTCCTTCGCCTAATGGGAAGAGCTCGGCTGTGGTTGTTGTGTGGCGACCTTTTTGGGATTCTTTGCTAACGGTTTTTACACGAAGGGCAAGCCCCGGTTCGATGGCGTTCAGCAGTGACGACTTGCCGACACCACTCTGACCGGTGAACGCGGTTCGACTTCCACGTAGCCGTTGTCTCAGTCGATCAATACCAAAGCCTGTCTCTGCTGAGACAGGCAGCACGGTGTAACCAAGTTGAGCATAGACGCCGACCATAGGTACTAAATCAATTGGCTCGATAAGATCAATCTTGTTTATGCAGATGATCGGCGTGATGCCGGTCTTCTCTGCGGTGACAAGAAAGCGGTCGATCAAGTTGGGTTTAATACGAGGTTCTGCTGCCGAGGCAACAATCACAATCTGATTGACGTGGGTTGCAATCAGGTGCTGACGCTTTCGGCTGGTGCGGCTGAGAACCCCTTCGCGCGGTTCGACCCGTTCGATAATTCCTTCGTTCTCGTCTCCTTCGGGACGAAGCCAAACACGGTCGCCTGCTGCGACCACATGACGGAGATCCGTTGCAATTTGCTTCAAGATGCGACGCGTTGCACAAGCGTAGAGTTTTCCATTGTCACCAAGAACGGTGCTCACTAAGCCTTGAACCCTGAGGACCCGACCTTCGACACATTCTTCGCGATTAATGTCGGGCAAGACGATTTGCCCAGCAGCATCTTCAACGACTTCGCCACCGACGAGAGTGCGCTTTCGCGAACGACGCCCTTTGCCGGAGACGCGTTCATGTTTGTCAACGTCTGAGGTTCCATCATCGCCTGACCGTTCGTAGTCACGGGTCAAGTTGCGGTCGCGGGGCGTGGACTGATGGTTCTTACGAAAGTCAGCGCGGAACTTTCGTTTCTTCTTTGCCATGCGTGGTTATTTCGTTTCTTCTAATCCCTTAGAGCGCATGACCATCTAGCCCTACAAAGCTTGATCGGGCGTTTTGATTTGGCCGGCGTCGTTGTTCGTTGGGTCGTAACGACGTGGTTGCTCTTTTTTCTTCGGACCGGCCGACTGGAGACCTGCCCGTGAAAGGAGCGATTCACCCATGATCTCAAGTGTGCGATTTTGTGTCGGTGGTGGTCCAACAGCACCAAGATCAGCTGGCGAATACTCAACTTTGTAACGGTGCTTTGCAATGGCAACCGTATCTCCGGGATCGATACGACCATCTTGGGTGCGTACTTCGTTGATCTTCACACCGTTTCGGCTTTGCAAATCACGCACGTAGAGGTAGCCATCTTCGATGCGCAGCTCGCAGTGGTGTGCCGAAACGTTGGCAAACCGCAGGACGATGTCGCAACTTTCGCGGCGACCAACAAGTAGTTTTTTCTTAAGTAGCGGAATGGTATCGCCGCCGCCCACCGGGATGAGCTCGCCGTACATTATGTAACCTCTTGGGAATAAAGGGTTTGCCCCGAAAGTGAATCCGAAAGCCTAGGAATGAAACACTACGCACATCGGGCTGCACCTCAGCAACTACTTTAAAAGGTGGAGGGCCGAGCGTCAAATTCTTGGCTAGCCTATAGTTGGCACAATCAGGCTATTTTTAAGACATTCTGCCTAAAAATTGGTTCTATCGGAAAAGCTGTACATTCTAGTGGTAGAGGTAAGTTGCTGTTTCGATAAAGTCTTACCCCGTTTGACCCTACGGGCAATTCAATGCGGTTGGGGACGGTTGTGGGGGGGAGTGTCCATCACTATACTTTCCGGTTTAGAGCTTGGCTCCCGAGATAAGAGGGGGGCCTCACTATTACTTTTTCCCCCTCGGGACCAGGGTCAGAGCATCCCCGTTTTGACTGGCTGATACCGAAAACCGCCTACCAGGAGAATCTGACTGTGGCTATCAAAGTTGCCATTAACGGCTTTGGCCGTATCGGTCGTTTGACATTCCGTGGCCTCATGGAGCGCTCGGACGAATTTGAAGTTGTCGCTATCAACGACCTGACCGACAACGAAATGCTAGCAACCTTGCTAAAGTACGACAGCACCCACCGTCGTTTCCCTGGCACGGTTGATTTTGATGCTGAGCACTTAATTGTTAATGGCAAAGCTATTAAAGCAACCGCCGTTCGCAACCCAGCTGAGTGCCCATGGGGCGAGCTTGGTGTTGACGTCGTTGTTGAGTCGACCGGTGTATTCGCTGGCCGTGCTGCTGATGGCAAGCCTGGTTACGACAGCCACCTTGAAGCTGGTGCTAAGCGAGTTGTTCTTAGCGCTCCTGCTAAGGACGGTGCTGACCTGACTTGTGTTCTTGGCGTCAACGACGACAAGCTCGACGCAAGCCTTAAGTGCATCTCGAACGCAAGCTGCACGACCAACTGCTTGGCTCCGGTTGCTAAAGTTCTTAACCAAGAGTTCGGCATCGAGCATGGCTTGATGACCACCATTCACGCCTACACGAACGACCAAAACGTACAGGACCTTCCACACAAAGATCCTTACCGTGCTCGTGCTGCTGCTCAAAACATCATTCCAACCAGCACCGGTGCTGCTAAGGCGGTTGGCTTGGTTATTCCTGAGCTTCAAGGCAAGCTAACTGGTATCGCTATGCGTGTCCCAGTTGTCACTGGTTCGGTTGTTGACCTGGTTGCCAACCTAGGCAAAACCGTTTCAGCCGAAGACATCAACGCGGCAGTTAAGGCTGCTGCAGAAGGTCCTCTAAAGGGCATCTTGGCCTATACCGAAGACCCAATCGTTTCTAGCGACATTATCGGCGATCCTCACAGCTCGATCTTTGCTGCACCATTCACCCAAGTTCTTTCGGACAACATGGTGAAAATTGTCAGCTGGTACGACAACGAATGGGGTTACAGCTGCCGTACGGTCGACCTCATCTCGCGTATTAGCAAGCTCTGAGAAACGATTTAAAGTAGATAAAACGATTGAAGAGCCGTGGCTTCGATGCCACGGCTCTTTTTTCATGTCAGTTAGCCCAATACTTGATCGATGTATTCGAATAACTCAATAGAAAGACTTAATTAATCTAGTATTCCTCTTCTGGGGGGCTTAGGATAAAGCTTAGTGGTTCACCCAACACCACTCCAGGCACGCTTTTCTATAGCTCTTCATCGAGCAAATCATTCTTAGTCGGGAGACACAGGCGATGCGTCTATTCCTTGGGGCGATTGTAGGGTTGTTACTTGGGTCACTTTTGTTGGCGGTTATCACTAGCCAATTTGGAGACCAAGGGTATTGGCCGATGCTGCCGGTCGGTTTAGCTGTTGGGCTTTGCGTTCGAAATTTCGCGATTGGCAAATATGGTGGTTATCCTGGTGGGGCACTTGCTGTACTGGCTACTTTGGCAGCCATGGTGGTTGGTCCGATCGTCGCAACCAAGATGATTGTCAGCCAGCGGCCTGAGGCTACAACCAATTCCGCCGCGATTGAACGATCTCTTCCTTCGGAAGATACCGAGGCTGAAGTTGATGATGGAGAGGAAACCACCGAAGAGGTAGAGGAACCAAAGGTTGCTGCTACTACGCCTCAGGATGATGTCCCAGGCATTAAAATCTCAACACAGCCGCAGGGCGACTTTCCCATCGCAGATGCTATCTGCTTAGCAATCGGCTGTTTAATTGCCTATGAAGTTGCGAAGGGAACACCACAACCCTCCGAAGAGAATGAATCTGAGGAAGGGGAAGATTCGCCTGCCCCGGCTGAGCAAGAAAGCCACGATGACGGCGCAGAAGAGTAATTCTCTAACAGGCAAAGAACATTAAGCTGGCTCTCTTTTACTGGGGGCTAGCTTTTTTTGTAGCTACAAAGCATGAGTTTCCTCCTTCCGTGGGATAGCATACCAACCTTTTTTCACCTTGTAGTAATACTGAATCGGTAAACATTCTGTTGGAACCGATTCTATGACTACTGATACGCTGATTGAGAAACCTGCGCTAAAAGCTCCTCAACCTGATGAGTGGGTGGCAAATTATGGTGACTACCTCTTTAAGATCGCCTATTCCAAAGTAAGTAATCAAGCGATAGCTGAAGACTTGGTACAAGAGACTTTTCTTGCGGCGTTGAAAGGGTATGAAAGATTCCAGGCAACGGCAAGTTTTCAGACATGGCTTACTGGGATACTTAAGAGAAAGATAGCCGATCATTACCGCCAGCAGGCAAAAGCTACGAATCGATTCATTCATAAGGCTGGCCAAGAAGAGCATGATCCAGCAGCACACTCGGAATTTGATGCAAAAGGTTCATGGAATCAAATCCCCCAGGAATGGCAGCTCGATCCGAATGACTCAAAAGTCAAAAAGCCTGAGGAATTAGCCCAAAACTCCGAGTTTTGGGAGGTTTTAACAAGCTGCGCCTCTAACATGCCAGAGCATTTGTCACGTGCATTCAGCCGTCGGATGTTGGGAGAAGAGGCCTCAGCAGAGATCTGTGAGAAGGAAGGGATTTCAAAGAAGAACCTTTCTGTGCGTCTGCATCGAGCACGGCTGCTGATTCGTCGGTGCCTAGAAACTCGTTGGTTCGGAAAAGAGACCGAGAGGGAGTAACATCGATGGCTGAATGGATACAAAACGCCAAGCTCATGCTTACAGCACGTTGTCGAGATGCTACGCATATTCTCTCCGAAGAGCAGGAATCGAAGCTCAGCCCTCTGCAGTGGTGGACTTCTCGTTTGCATCTTCTTTCATGTGGCGCATGTCGTCAGTATGTCAACCAGATGAAACTGGTTGAACAAATCTTGGCAGAGATGCCAGAAGAGGTCCGCCAGAAGCTTTTGGATCAAGAGTCTCAAGATGGATTATCAGAGGATGCAATTCTCCGCATCCGCCAAGCTTTGGAAGAAGCAATTGACGGGTGATTTCTCGCTAAAAAATAAATTCTCAGATTTCTTGTAGTCATTCGATCTCAGCTGCGACTAACTGTCTGAACGCTCATTCGAGCTAGTTAATTCAAACACTTTCAAAACGATGAGAACAGGCACCCGTGCGCGCCCAATTGTGCACCTAACCGGACAGAGCTTGCTAATGAACCGTGAGAAAACTTTCAGAAACCTATCTCACACACACAACATTACTTAGCAAAAATTGAGGAACCACAACTATGAATCGTACTTTAGCTACCCTAGCAATCGCAACTTTGATCACCCTACCGCAAAGCTCACAAGCGATGGACCTGCAAATCACGGTCGAAAACCTTAGCCCAACGACAGGATTCTTTTTGACCCCAACCTGGTTTGGATTCCACAACGGAGATTTTGATGCCTTCAATGTGGGTGAAGCTGCTTCGCCAGCCATTGAGGCCATCGCTGAAGATGGAATTGTTGATGGACTGCAGTCCGATTTTGATGCCCCAGGACGCATTCAAGGCGTTGTGACCGGACCTGCAGGCTTTGGGTCTTCCATGGGACAACCCCCACTGATTGACACCGGCGAAGTCGCTACAGCCGAGGTGACAACGATTAACCCAGCCGCCTATCGCTACTTTAGCTTCGCTTCGATGGTAATTCCTTCCAACGACGCATTCATCGGTAACGACAATCCTTTTGCCTACGAAGTCTTTGATGCAGCAGGCAACTTCAACGGAGAACTCGTTATTGATATTTTCGGATCCGACATTTGGGATAGTGGTACCGAATTGAATGATACGCTCGGTGCTGCCTTCTCGACGATTGGTGGAGTTTCTAGCGACGAAGGCGGAGTCGTTCAGGTCCATGCAGGCCTAACCAACTTTGAAGGAACCGGAACTCCTGTAGGATTAATTGGTGCAGGTTTGGCTCCTGGATCTGCAACGCCGGTTGCACGTATCACGATTAGCCAAGTACCTGAGCCAACCACTGCGGTACTCGCCGTTCTAGGAATCGCCGGTGTTGCAATGCGTCGTCGATCCTAAGACAAAGTGTAGAGAACGAGGCCAGGGCGATCGGGGCCCCAATGACTCGTCGTTTCCTGTTGGGGGAAGCGGCGAGTTTTTTATTATTTGAGCGGACTCTCAAAGGTAGCTCTAAGAATCATTCCAGAATCTTCTGGAACTGCTTTTAAGCGATCTGGCCTTGCTTTCTGCCATGCTGATGAATTTGAAGCGACTTCGCCTGTCACGATAGAGCCTGTCACGATAGAAATCTCGGATGGCAACTCTGATTTATCTTGAGGCGTCGTCTGAACCGAATGCACTTTCTTTGCCAGTGGTTCAACATTGATTAGCCGAATCGGATCACCAAGAAATTCTGCTTCTACGTTAGCAAGACGTTTCTTGCCATTCGGTTCGAGCATACGGACCCATACTTCAAGTGTTCGGTCTGTGGGAACATGTTTTGGCAAAATCAACGGAAGTTCGATCACTGAATTCTGCGACTTGCTAGGTCTGAGTTTCCAAGCTTGCTGGATTTCTTCGGCGGTGTAATCCCAGCGAGCGATCCGTTTGGGAGAACCTACGACCGAAGGGTCGGCGAGCATGATCGATACCTCTCCTTCGAAATCTTCGAGGGTTACTCCTTCATCAAGAAGGCGGCAATTTGCCATGATCGTCGCCATACCTGATTCGCTTGGCGAACCGTTGCGAATGGCAATGGCAATTCCTATGGGGCGTTGGGCTAAAGAAAGTTCTGTGCTCGGGTGATCTGAGCCAAGTTCTTGGGCCTCTTGCGCTGACTCCGACTCCACCGGCGAGACTAACTCAATCGCCGTTTCGTCATCGGGTGTGAGAACAACCAGTGGAGATGGGAGGGACTCTTCGTAGGATTGGGGAGTAAAGGGTGGAGCTTCTTCAGCAGTTTCACTTGGGAGCGGCAGGGTCTCCGTCTCAGGAATA
Organism: Botrimarina sp.; assembly: GCA_965263145.1. Classification (GTDB taxonomy): domain Bacteria; phylum Planctomycetota; class Planctomycetia; order Pirellulales; family Lacipirellulaceae; genus CAYGQU01. The sequence continues at coordinate 1,393,147 of OZ253585.1, read as the reverse complement.
AATGTTGGTGCAAACTCTTGTGCATCAGCAGCTGTCGGTGAAAAAGCGGGGGCTTCGTCGACTAGCTTAGAGGGGGCTTGGAACTGGAGGTTCGAATCTGAATCGCCTCGATCCAGCGGCTTAATGACCGTTGGGTTATTCGTCTTAGAGCTTTTCGTGGTAGCTCCGTCCCCTTTTAGCTCGGCAACTTCCATTCGGTAGCCGCGGACGATTGCTTGGTATTCCTCGACGCAGTCTTCAAGCTGATAGATCCGATCTTCCTGCATGCGCAGTTCACGCTGGTAGATGTCGGCTTGTAGTTGGCGTCCGTTGTTGCAGCCCGTCATGAGAGCGCATAGAGGGACCAACAGCAAGATCATTCCGATCCAGCCTCGATTACGTAGCGATATCACCCGTTCTGATTTCATGGGGTGATAAGTAAGAAAAACGACCCGCAGCGTCAACGTCGAGTGACACTCCGGGTCGTTTGTTTTCGATTGTGCTAGCAGGGGAGGTTAGCCAATGCTGTCGATTAGTTTGTCGACGAGTTTATATTCCAAAGCCTCTTCTGCAGACATGAAGTTGTCACGGTCGGTGTCTTTCGCGACGTCTTCGATGCTCTTACCACCGCAATGCTTAGCCAAGATGCTGTTAAGCTTGTCCTTGGTTTTTTTATACTCCGTGGCATGAATCAAGATGTCTTCCGCCGTGCCCTGCATGCCGGCAAGAGGCTGGTGGATCATGATTCGGCTATTTGGCAAAGCGTGGCGTTTTCCGTCAGTACCGGCTGCTAGCAGAACGGCGCCCATGCTAGCACATTGTCCTAGGCAGTAGGTGGCAACATCACACGTTACAAACTGCATGGTGTCATAGATCGCCATGCCAGCTGTCACGCTACCGCCAGGCGAGTTGATATAGAGATGGATGTCGCTCTTGGAATCGTCCGATTGCAAGAACAGTAATTGAGCGACAACGTTGTTTGCAACTTCGTCATTAATGCCCGAACCCAAAATAATGATTCGGTCAGCCAACAGTCGGCTGTAAATGTCCATCGCCCGCTCTTCGCGGCCGCTCTTCTCGATAACGTAAGGGATGAGTGGCATAGTATTGATTCCGTTCGGCAGGTTGGATTGTTTGTCAAGTGAATGGGAAGCGTCCAGATCAGTCTTCGTCTTCTTCAGCGCCTGGAGGGCGGGTCAGAATGTCGTCAACCAGTCCAAACTCTTTTGCTTCCTCAGCCGTGAGGTAGTGGTCACGGTCACAGGCTTGAAGGATATCGTCCGTTGTTTTGCCAGTGTGGTCAGCCAAGATTTGGTTGAGCGTTTCGCGTGTCTTGATGATCTCGTTGGCCTGGATTTCAATATCGGAGACTTGGCCACCAACTCCACCGTGCGGTTGGTGAATCATCACCTTCGAGTGCTTCAGTGCGAAGCGTTTTCCTTTTTCGCCACCGGCTAGCAGAACTGAACCACCACTAGCAGCCAATCCGACGCAGTAGGTCGAGACCGGACAGGTAATCATCTGCATCGTGTCGTAAATTGCGAGCGTTGAAGTGACGCTACCGCCAGGGGAATTGATATAGAAGTGGATATCCTTACGGCGGTTCTCGCTTTGTAGGTATAGGAGCTTCATTACCAGCTCATTAGCGTTACCGTCGTAGATTTCTCCCTGAAGGAAAATAACTCGATTTTCCAAGAGCAAATCGCCGAGCGTCATCTGGCGCTGACGCTGGTATTCGCGTGCTGCTTGAATATCGATAGGGCCAGTCTCTTTGAAGCCGTGCGTGCCAAGGCTTGCTGCAAGAGGATCCCTGGCAGCCGAATCTTGGCGCTGGCCGTCAAAGCTCGAGAAACCGTGCATCATGAAGCTCCTTCTTTATCGATGTTGCTGACGAGGCTCCCCTCGTCAGGATATTACTCAAATGAGTGATAAGTTTGCTGTCAAAGGACGCATGGCATGAAATCCACGCAACCAGTGTCTTAGAATCATAACCCGATTTTGGATAAGTCAACTAGAGAGGTCTGGGGGCAAAGTCGCTTGCCCCCAGAGATTTCTTAGCAAAATGGGCTAAATAGGTCCGGAATTTATTCGTCGCTGTTCGATTCTTCGACAACTTCAGGAATCGCGTCAGCGGTTCCGCCGGCTGCGAAGGGGATCGCCTCGACGCTTTGATTCTCAGGCTCGAATGGCTGATCATCGAACTTCGCTTCCTTCTGAACCAATTCCATCACCTTGCGTTCGATGATTTGGTTGCGAAGCACATCCATCAGACCACGTTTTTCGATCTGAGCACGGACGCGACGTGGCGATTCACCACTTTGCATCGACATCATGTAGATTTCGCGATCGTAATCACCCTCTTCGGCTTCGATGCTTTCTTCTTCAGCAACCCGCTCAAGAATGAAGTGCTCTTTCAGGGAGGAAGCAGTCGAAGCGGCGCTGTTTTGTTTCAGCTCGTTTTCACGTGCGCGAATTTCCGCTTCATTGAACCCGCTGCTGCGGAGTTCCATGATGGCTCGCTCAAGCTCGCGTGCGCTTTGACGTTCTAGCAAGGCTGGTGGAAGCTCCCAGTCGGCAGCTTCGGTTAGCAAGCCGCTGATTTGCTTACGTGCTTCTTGCTGTTGTTGGTATTCAAGTTGACGCTCAAGGTTCTTTTGAACCGCATCACGGAAGTCACCTTCCGATGCGAAGCTGCCAATTTCTTGCAAGAAGTCTTCGGTAAGCTCAGGTAGTTTGAGTTGCTTAACTTCAACCACTTCAAACTTTAGTTCAACCTCTTTGCCTTGTAGATCCTTATTCGGGGCATCCTCGGAAAGAGTAACCTTGGCTTCGATCGTATCGCCAGCCTTTTTGCCTACAGCAAGCTTGCCAAAATCTTCAATGCGCGAATCAATAAAGCTAAGTGTTTCACGAACACGGACAAGGCGTTCTTCGTCCTTAGCAACTTCTTCACCATCTGCCGAGGCAGTAATTGTTGCAACAAGGAAATCACCATCAGCAGCTTCCCCTTCGTGAGGGACTAGCTGACCGTAACGCGAGAGCATCTTTTCGATTTCGGTGTCGATCTCTTCGCTGGTGTAATCATGAACCGGACGCTTGATCTTGAGACCCTTCCACTTGGGAAGATCAAACTCGGGGCGGACTTCAATGTTGAATTCGAAAGTCAGTGGTCCTTCTTCAGGAATCTCCACTGCTTCGAGGTCGAGATCGGGCTCACTGATGGCAGCAAAATCTTGCTCTTCGCTCACTTGCGAAAGGCTATCCATCAACAAGCTGCCTTTGACTTGCTGAACGACATCATCCTTGAAGCGTTGCTCGACAAGTTTGCGTGGAGCACGACCAATGCGGAAACCAGGTACCGCAGCGGTTGGGATCAGGTCTTCGTAAGCGTTGTCCAGGTAGCGATCAATGTCTTCGCGCGAAACCTTCACGGCGATACGACGCTCACAGGGGCTTGGTGAGGCGACATCGACTTCGAGGCTAAGCGTTTGTGGCTCGTCGGCTACTGCGGTGTCGGTGGATTCGTCCAATTGATCTTCGGCCGCCATAACTTTCTTTCGTGGATACCGGGTATTCGGAAGGATGGGTGTCCTGGGAAGTCTTGCTCAGTAAAGCAAGGTATCGGACACCGAAAGCAAATCTATTTGTCTAAGCTGTAAATACTTAGTTAGTAGGTGCAATGTTTATTCTTATAAAAATAAAATGCAAGCACGAAAGGATAACGTGCCATGGGGCTTGCCGAGAAGGGGCTAAGCCCTATTTCTGCTGGTTCTCAGGGTAAAAAACAGCAAATCGGGTGTCCATACTGCCAACCACGGGATGGCAGGTACGCTGACACGAAAAAAGCCAGCACGTTAACTGCTGGCTTCTTGGCAGAACTAAATTCTGAGAGCGGCTGATCGGATTCGAACCGACGACAATCACGTTGGCAACGTGATGCTCTACCAACTGAGCTACAGCCGCATGGTAAGGCTCATTCCCCGTTTGGGGACCTAGAAGTATACCCCACCAGGATCGGCCTTCAACCCCTAAGACTTTAGCCGCCAACCAAAATCGCGCCGGTCCCAATTCGGGTTACGCCGTTAAATTGGGTCAAATTCAAGAGGTTTTTCGCTCTTGGCGTCGGAGATGCGGATTGATTTCCGGCCTTCCAGCAGGTCGTTAATTAGATTCCCTACCAGTTCGGCACGCCAGCCTTGGGCAAGCGAGGGGAGTTCATCCGATTCACTGCCAAAACCAAGTCGATAACTAATGAGTTCGCGCACCTCACTGGCGGTTCCGGTCAGGCTGGCGGCAACTTGTTCTCGGTTGCAGATGCTGGTGATTGCTGGCGTCAAGAACTGCCCCAGCAGATTCAGCTGAGGTGGGGGTGGTTTGCGGCGTGGCCCTAGAATGTCATCGGTCGATGCTTTGAGGCCCCGTTCGACCGCTTCAGCGATATCTGGGATCGATTTTTTTAGCTGGCCGTGCAGCATGCCTCGGATGTTGCGGATTTTGTCTTCCGAGGAGGATTTCTTCTTGGCAAGTTCCACGAGCAGATCATCGCGAAGCACACGGCGAGGTGGCAGGTCACGTCGTTCGGCTTCTTCTTGACGCCATAGCCAAAGTTCTCGGACGATGGCTAAGCTGCGAATAGGAAGTTTCCCAATCCCGGAGACTTTACGCCAACGCTTGCGTGTTCGAGCTTCGATAACCTCGGCGAGGAAGGCTTCGTTTTCATCTTCTAACCAGCCAAGCCGTTTTTTCTTCGCAAGTCGCTTCGTGATCTGGTCATGTAGAGCGAACAGATAGCGGACATCTTCCAAGGCGTAATCGATTTGAGCGTCGGTCAAAGGACGGCGTCGCCAGTCGGTCCGCTGTTCCCCTTTGGCTGGTCTTTGATTCAAGAACCGTTGAACAACCGAGCTGTAGGCCGCAGGATACTCCGCACTGCAAAGTCCGGCAGCGAGTTGGGTATCAAACAGATTCGCCACAGGCCGACCAATGGCGGTGAGGCAAAAATTGAGTTCCTCACGAGCTGCATGAGCAATCGTTACATGGTCTCCATCTGCCAATAGCTCCCAAAAAGGGGTCATATCCCTGATCGGCTGAGGGTCGATGACTGCGAGAATCTCGCCGGCTGGACTTCCTTCAGAGATAACCTGAACGAGGCAAAGCTCCGGTCGGAAGGTGTCCTCGGAGACGAATTCCGTATCGAACCCAATCCGGGTTGCCCCGCGCATTCGATCACAAAGATCAACTAAGGCTTCGTCAGTAAGGATGGTCTCGTGAGTCAAAACAGCCTAGGAATTTCAGCTTGGTAAACGGGGCGCATCGGAACAACTCTTAGGCCCCTAGCTTACGCTGGCTGCGTAAAAGCAACAATCCCGCTTCGATTTGCCTTACAGGTGACGCCAGGCGACAAAGGCCAGGATAGGCAACAAGAACGCACAGCTATAAAGCATGTAGCCGAAGAAGCTTGGCATCTTCACGCCGGACTTCTCCGCGATTGCCTTGACCATGAAGTTCGGTCCGTTGCCGATATAAGTCATTGCTCCCATGAATACCGCCCCGAGGCTGATCGCGATGAGGCGAGATTCAGCCACGCCAGCGATCGGCGTTTGTCCAACCACGTCGGGCAAGGTTCTTGCGGTCTCGAAAAAGACGACATAGGTCGGAGCATTGTCGAGCACGCTTGAAAGTCCTCCGGTAATCCAGAAGAAGGCCATCGGGGCATCGATGCCAAGCTTTGGACCTTGTTCACCAAGGATTTGCAAGGCAGGTTGCATGCAGATGAAAATGCCACTGAACAAAGCAGCCACTTCCAGAATGGCGTGATAGTTGAAATTGTTCTCTTCACGGATGCGTTGGCTACCAAGGAATAGTGATAGGCCAACCAAGCTTAGTTGAACGATCTCTCGCAAGTACATCCAAGGGTGCCAGTCAGTGCCTGGGATTGTCTTCGATGGATCAAGGAATGCAACTGCTGCAATTACACCAAGAAGCAGTGGGCCGTTGATCAGCAAGCCTTCATACTTCAGTTGGCGAATATGATGGATGTCGCGTGTGATGTCCGCTTCGGTCTCTTTTTGGTAGAAGTAAAGTTCATCCAAAAGCAAGTAAGCCAGCAACAGCAAACCATTGCAAAGTAGCCATGGCTCCCAAAGTGCGAAAGTCCAAAAGAATGGAACCCCGCGTAGGTAACCAAGGAAGAGTGGCGGGTCACCAATCGGCAACAAACACCCACCACAGTTACAGACGATAAAGATAAAGAAGACGACCGTGTGAACGACGTGCTTCCGTTCTTGATTCGTTTCGAGCAGTGGACGAATCAGTAGCATCGCTGCACCTGTGGTGCCGATAAAGCTCGCCAACAAACCGCCAGCTGCCATGAAGATGGCATTGGTCATCGGGTTCGCTTGCAAGTCACCCGAGATACGGATACCGCCCGAGATCGTGTAAAGGCTAAAGAGCAAGACGATAAACGGAATGAACTCTTGTAGGATAGCGTTTTCAACAATCGTTTGAACGAGTCCCAATTGGAAGCCACCATCTTCACTCGGAGCTGACGTGTAGTGGGCAGGCCAGTGACCGTCGATTGGTGTCTCGTGCATGGTGCCGTAGTAGAGAAGCGTAAGCACGCCTAAGCCGGCAGCCACGATAAATCGACTGACATTCGATTCCCACCAATGTTCCGTTGCAGGAATTAGCGGGAGAACTGCGATGCAGAGCAGTAAAATCACAAAGGGCGTGACGGTCCAAACTGGCGGAGCGGCTGAAATGCCGTGGCTTCCATGGTCTGAGCTGTGCTCTTCAGAGTCATGGACGTGACCGTCGTGGTCATGGTCACCAGGAGCTGCTGATTCGTGGTCCGATTCTTCCGGTTTCGATTCATTCTCGGTCGAAGCACCTTCTTCTACGGAATCATCCGAATTGGATTCCTCTGGATGGTCGTCATCTGAGTGATCATCTTGTGAGTGGTCGGCATGATCATGATCCGAGTCTTTGTGATCTTCTTCATGATGACCATGAGCTGCCGCTGCTACGACAATTTCAGTCCCTTTTTGGGGAAGACCGCCAAGTAGGCTGCCGGCATACAATGCGACTGCTGCAACAATTGCTGCGATTACAGGGCCGCTGCTTGGTACGGGATGGTCATCGTGATTTGCATCGTCGCTCATGGTTACTTCCTGATTTACTCGATAATTCCTGTTCGAGAGTCTACCGATTTGAGTTGATAGGCTGCTTCCAATCCAAAACACCTAGGTGCTTGAACATTTGCAATCGGGTAAAAAGGTAGCTTTGCCTGGCGTCGTCGTCCATTGCCCACCCATAGCAATCGCCGCAAGTCGTTACGATTGGGCATTACAATCAGGACAACCCAAACCCCCTAAGCTGTGGAGTTGCTGAGGACGTCGATCATGGCAAGAGAAGATGAAGATAACAAAACTGATTCTGCCAAGCTCTTAGTCAGCGTTCGGTCGGTCGCTGAAGCCGAAGCTGCAATCGACGGTGGGGCAGACATCATTGATATCAAGGAGCCAAACCACGGTTCCTTGGGAGCAGCATCCCTGGATATGATCCGTTTGATCATCCATGCAGTTGGAGGTCGTAAGCCCGTGACTGCCGCTTTGGGGGAACTTGTTGACTGGAATTCGCAGAATGTAATCCCAATGGGGTTACACGCCGTCAAGTTTGGTCTGGCGGGAGCTAGAGATGAGGATTGGCAAGAAAAGCTTAGCTGTATAACCAAGCTGCTACCGAAGGGAACCTCACTGGTTGCGGTCGCTTATGCAGATCATCAGAAGGCAAACTCTCCTACTATTGAAGAAGTTTCAGAATTCGCTATTCGAACAAACGTCCCTTATTTTTTGCTAGATACCTTTGATAAATCACATGGTAGTCTCCTTGAACATCTTCCGGTGAATCTGGTCATTCGGTTGGTCAAGCAGCTAGAAGACCACGGCATTCAGACCGTAGTTGCAGGAAGTTTGCATTTGAATGAGATCCAGAGGTTGGTTTTAACATCTCCAGCAGCCTTTGGATTTCGAACTGCGGTTTGTGAAGGAGGTCGGCAGGGGGTAGTATCTAAGCAATTGGTCGAGGCTCTGCAAACCGATTTGAAAGCTCTCAACCGAGCGGCTAATGATGCTCTGCCTACATGATTGATGGAAGAGCGTTAATTCACTCCAAACTAGCTGAGACAAACGATGCCAAAATTTAATTTAGCGGTTCCCCACACGCTTACTAAAGAAGATGCTTTGGAACGATTGCAGGGATTCTCTCAAAAGCTCCAGGAGAAGTACTCCGATCAGTTATCGGACCTTGAACAGCAATGGTCTGCTGATGAGCTTCAGTTCTCCTTCAAGACTTTTGGCTTCAAAATAGGCGGAAAATTACTCGTTGAAGAGAATCAGATTGCCGTGGATGGCGATTTGCCAATTGCGGCGATGATGGCCAAAGGGAAAATCACTTCGGCAATCCAAGAGCAGCTAGAAAAGATCATGCGCTAAGTCGCAATGGACACGTCACCAACTAAGTAAAAACTTATTTGACCTTTCATGCGGGTAACCTAACTTTCGGTATCACCCTGGCCTAAAAGTGGCACGTTAGATGCCAATAGCCTGGCGATCATAAAGAGTTACCCACCAGAAAAGCAGCTGAAGTTAATTACTTGGAGTAGTAGAACCATGAGCGCACGTGTCCTCGTCGCCGACGATTCATCCACCATGCGTAAAATTATCCTCCGATCGCTCAATGCGGTTGGAGTCGAAAGTGCTGTGGAAGCAGCCGATGGTGAGGAGGCAATGGGTCTATTCGAACCAGGTAAATTTGACTTGGTACTGACCGACTGGAATATGCCACGCAAGAATGGCCTCGAGGTCATTCAAGAAGTGCGTCAGCAAGATGGTGATGTTACGATCATCATGGTGACGACCGAAGCAGAAAAGTCGCGTGTCTTGGAAGCGATCCAAGCAGGGGTTTCTGATTACTTGGTGAAACCTTTCACGGCCGACATGCTTCGTGAAAAACTAGAAAAGCACGGTTGCTAAGAGCTTTGCAGCAATAAGTTATTTCTATATCGAATACTAAAGCCCTTGCAATTCAGCGAGGGTTTTTTCATGGTTTCAAGTAAACACGAATTATATCTTTCTCAACACTCGAATTAAGCTCGGCCGCTTTGCAAAGTTCCTCGATTAACTCTTCGAGACTCACTTGCTTTACTGAGACTGAAATTCGCTGGTTTATCTTCTCTGTGGCAGTGGTCCCAATCTGAAGCTGTTTGCCGGTTTGGTTAGCGATTTGGTTTAGCACCGCGTTCAAGGGTTGATCTTGGATCTGTAGTGTGTAGCGCTGCTCTGTCTTAGGGGGGTCTTTCTTGCTTGCCCTGCGGGATCGTTTGCTTTTAATCTGATCGGAGAGTGAGACCGTGGTTTTCGAAGCTGCGTTGACATCCAGCGGCACTAGCCGTATCTCACTATCAACGATATTCCAAGTAAGATCAAAACCGATCAGCAACAAGTCGAGTCTTTCCGCGGCTGTCTGTTTTCCCAAGGAACCTTGGTTCCAGAGATCGTGAGGGATCGCTTCGATGGGTTGGATTTGAAATCCCACTTCTTTTGCTAGTTCAGTTACAATTTTTTTGGGTTCAGCAAGTCTTGGCCAGTAGGTGTTATTGCGTTGCTTCAACCGACGGCTAATTGATGCGGAAGCGGGAAAGATTCTATTCTCTTGTATTTCTGAGAGGGCCGCAGCTGCTTTTGAAGGCCCGATGTAAAGTGTTTCTCCATAGCAGAGCAATGTGAGACTTTGTCGCTTAGCCATCTGATCCAAACCAACTGCCAGCGTGTCGCTTTGCATCTTGAGTTGGATCCGCTGGGTGGGATCAATTCTCCGATCCAAGAACCAATGCAACTGCATTGTGTCGCCAAGCCTTACCAAGGCCTCGTGCAACGGGACGTTTTCCCAATGTATGGTGGTCGTTTTTGCTAACTGCGTTTTTAGCCGTGGGTAAGATCGCTCGGCACCAGAAGATTTCAGAGGGGTCCATAAAAGCAGACAAAACAGAACAAGGATCAGCCGCTTCGGCTCTGTCAAGAAAAAACTTGCTGAAAGTGTTTGCTTCTTATTCATAGGATTCGGCAAGTAGTAGTGATTTTTCGTTGCCCAATCGGACACCACAATTAAACTCGGAATTAGGTTTTGCGTCATCAACAAAATTGACGCGGGCTTAAATCCATTACCCCCGACGATCGCTCAGAAGGTGCTTCCATACGGTCACCACCCTTTGAGACATGGAAGAGGATCGCTTGATTTTTGTCGACTGGCTCAGGAAAGAGCCCGCGGCAAGGCGTCCCTGAGGCTGCTCGAAGTGGAAGAACCATCGTTACAAATGCCGAGAATCGTTGCCGTCTATGGTAAGTATCTCGATGACCAAGATTCCGCAACCTTCGTAAAAGAAGTTGCTAAGCATTATACCTGTGCAAGCTTGGAGCGTCTTTCCGTTATCGGAGACAGCTCAGCTCGACGGGCTGCTATTCTTGCTCTTGGTTTCATGGGGGATTACACCTCGAATAGCGTCGTTGGGCGAGCACTGAATGATCGTGATCGCGGAGTTCGTACAATTGCCGAGAATGGTATTCGCGAACTGTGGTGCCGAGTCGGTAGCCGAGAGCAACGTCTTACGCTGCGTAACCTTGTCCGTTTGAATAAGTCAAAGCAATACGAGGAAGCTATTCGCATCGCGACGAAATTAATACACGAATCGCCATGGATTGCCGAAGCGTGGTGCCAACGAGGAACAGCTCATTATCATCTTGAGCAATACGACTCAGCGATTCGCAATTGTCATCAAGCACTCGAGATTAACCCTTACCACTTCACCGCTGCTGCCGGCATGGGGCAGTGTTATCTCTATCAAGAGAATCCTGTCGCAGCACTTGATTCATTCCGTCGTGCATTGCGCCTTAATCCGAACATGGAAGAAGTTCGGGCACACGTAATCAAGCTACAGCGTTCGATTCGTGATGAGTAACAGCTGCAATTAACGGTTCAATTCAGTCGAGCCGCTTGTTCATCTGCAGCAAACAGATGTAATCCTTCCGGCCGGATGGTTAGTGGCATCTCGGGCTCTTGTGGATTTCCATACTCTGCTGGCAAGCGAGCAATGCAGATAGCAGCATCCTCTTTTGCGGCTGACTCGGAGAGGTGGTAGTGTGCTAGAGTCTCGTGACCCAGCTGCTCGACCGTGCCAAGCTTGCCTGTTGTAAAGACTGGCGCCGAGCCCGTAGCTGGCATCAGATCTTCAGGGCGCACGCCTAAGACGGCAGGTCCGTCAGGAGCCTCGCCAACACTCCATGAAGCATTCAGCTCGGGAGCTTGGAATTGTCCATTCTCGATTCGTCCATTGACCAGGTTCATGGCAGGGCTACCGACGAAAGTCGCAACAAACTGGTTGGCCGGACGTCGATAGACTTCCAGGGGGGTGTCCACTTGCTGAACGACTCCATGGTTCATCAGAACAAGGCGATCACCTAAGGTCATCGCCTCGACTTGATCGTGCGTGACGTAAATCATCGTTGCATCGAGTCGATCGTGAAGAGCAGCGATCTCGGTCCGTGTTTCGGCCCGAAGCTTGGCATCAAGGTTTGACAACGGTTCGTCAAACAAAAACGCAGCAGGATCACGCACAATTGCTCGACCTAGGGCAACACGCTGGCGTTGTCCTCCTGAGAGTTCTTTAGGACGACGGTCAAGCATCGGTTCGATACCAAGCATCTTGGCTGCTTCGGCGACACGCGTTGTGATTTCTGCCTTCGGCGTACGACGCATCTTAAGACCGAACGCCATATTCTGCCGGACCGTCATGTGTGGGTAGAGGGCGTAATTCTGGAAGACCATGGCAATGTCACGGTCGCCGGGAGCGACATCATTGACTACTTGGTCTCGGATGCGAATTTCACCCGAGCTAATAGATTCGAGGCCTGCTATCATTCGCAGAGTGGTCGACTTGCCGCAACCGCTAGGCCCGACCAGAACGATGAGTTCCCCGTCTTCGATCTCAAGATTTACACCCCGAACGGCATGATAGCCATCTGGGTACCTTTTATGGACATCATGTAAAGAAACACTTGCCACGAAACGCTCTCCTTTGGCGCAACAGACTTTAACTCTGCAGTTATAAATTCAATGTGGAAGTGGGTGACCCTTTGCCAGAAACAAGAACTAAGCGATAACAATTGTGAGAAAACAAGGATCGCTCTAGCATCGTACTCGAAAAGGACGCAAACTAATAATACCTAGCTTGCTGGGTGAAGTTAATCCATATTTCTCAAATAGCTCCTTTATATTGCCTTCAGGATTTGGCGTGGCTGACGACTATTCCTATTCAAATACCGACTGGGACCTCACGGATGCGGTTCCGCTTCCAAGTAACATGCTGCGAGTTTGTCGAAAGGCACTCTTTCGTCGCAAAATCATTGACTCTGCCGGAGAAGAATTAACCGGTGGCCAAATCCTCATGCGGTCACTGATTCTTTACCGGCTGCTGAAACGTGAGATCCTTAAAACGGATGAAGAACGAGTCGGAATTTTGCTCCCTCCGTCGAACGGTGGCTTGATTGTCAATGCCGCCTTGGCATTGACTGGGCGAGTGGGAGTTAACCTCAACTACTCAGCAAGCGCCGAGGTGATGAACATCTGCATTAAGGCGGCTGGCATCAAGCATGTGCTGACGAGCAGAAAGGTGATGCAGAAGCTGGATGTCGATCTCGATGCAGAGATTGTTTTTCTCGAAGATCTTAAGCCCAAGCTGAAACTGATCGACAAGATCATGGGCGTGCTGGGCGCCTATGTCTCTCCTTATCGGTTGACCAACCGAATACTCGGTCTATCAAAGATCGACCTAGATGATGTCGTGACGATTATTTTCACTTCGGGCTCAACAGGAAATCCCAAAGGGGTCAAGCTGACTCACCGCAACATCTTGCATAACATTTTAGCCATGGCGCATGTCGTCAGGCTGAATGATGACGACGTGATTCTCGGGATTCTCCCTTTCTTCCATGCGTTTGGTTACACCGTTACGCTCTGGACACCACTCACCTTGGGGCTCGGAGCAGCGTATCACTTCAATCCACTCGAGGCAAAACAGGTAGCGAAGCTTGCCAAAAAGAGTGGCGCGACAATCTTACTAAGTACTCCGACATTCTTACGATCCTATCTGAAACGAGTCGATCCAGATGATTTTGCGACACTAGAGGTCGTTGTCGTTGGAGCAGAGAAGCTCCCGCAATCGCTGAGCGATGCGTTTGAAGCAAGATTCGATGTTCGACCTGTCGAAGGCTACGGTGCTACGGAACTAGCCCCGCTCGTTTCGGTCAATGTGCCTGTTAGCCGCTCTACGACCGAAGCAACCGACCTTCGTGAGGGAAGTATTGGCCAACCGGTCACCGGCGTTAAAGTCCGCATTGTCGATCCCGAAACGGGCGAACCACTTGGCGTCGACGAAGAGGGAATGCTTGAGGTTGCCGGTCCCAACCGAATGCAGGGTTACTTGGACGACGACGAGAAGACCGCTCAAGTGTTCCATGATGAATGGTACATAACGGGGGATATTGCCAAGATCGATTCGGAAGGTTTTATCTTTATCACAGGCCGTCAAAGCCGATTCTCAAAGATCGGTGGCGAGATGGTGCCACATATTCGCGTCGAGGAAAAAATTCAACAACTGCTCGGCGGTGATGAAGAGGAAGAGCAATTGGCGGTTGTGACAGCTGTTCCTGATGCGAAGAAGGGTGAGCGTCTGATCGTGCTTCACTTGTCAATGGATAAGAGCCCACAAGAGGTGTGCGAGCATCTTAAAGCTGTCGGCTTGCCGAATCTCTGGATCCCTTCAGCCGATAGTTTTCTAGAAATCGAAGAGATGCCAATGCTTGGATCAGGTAAGCTTGATCTGAAAGGAATGGCAAAGATGGCCCTTGAACATTACAGCTCTTGAAAGCAATGTTTCTTGAGAGCCAGGTTTCCTGCAAGTAGCGATTTTCTTGGTTATCTGTAGCTGGGCTGGGCCATCTCGTTTGGTAAGCTCGCAGTATTGATACGCCGGTTGTGGGCGCGTTGTGCCGAGCGCTTTGCCGTTGCATTGCAGGCGTCAATAAACTCTCGGCGGGTTGGCTCGTCGACTTTTGTGAGATGCGTCGCTAAACGGGCCATGCCTTCTGGGTTCTTCTCTGCTGTTTGTGAGAACATCGAAACAAATCGCATTGTCTCTACAAAGTTGTGGTCAGCCGTTTTAGCGACCAGCGGATTGATTGCCTTCAGAATCAATTCGGCAGCGGAGCGTTTGATTTGAATAAACGAATCAAGCTCGGTCTTCACATAAGTTCGCCCATTCGATTCCGTGATGGGTGTCGAGCGAAGCAACATGACGCTATTCGCATGAATAGCACGCGGTAGCGGTGGTGCATCATAGACGCCTCGGGCGAAGATGAGCATCCGGGCTGTTTTGCCTTCTTGGACCTCGTTTGGTTTGTCAGCGTAAAGGACTTCGACCTTGCCTACCGTCCCTGTGCTGTCGGTCATGTCATAAAGATGCGGTCCAACCTTCTCAACTTGTAGTTTACTGATTCCCATGACGCCCCACACATCGACAACCAACTCAGGATGGTCAAGCAACATGGAATAGAGTTCTAGGTCGCAGTCAACCACACGTGTCGGCATGTGGCGATACATGGTTGGTTTGCTTACGACAGCCTGAATCTTGTTCTTCTCATCTTTATCGAGAGTCTTCCATGGAATCTGTTTCAATGAGAGCTGCCGGTACGAACGGTCGCTAGAACCACTCGCGTTGGCCAAAGATGATTGAGCAAAACTATCAGAAGCTAGCAATAAGAAAGTCAACGCAATAAGCGATGCTAGCACGCGCCGACAGTTTGTCGTCACGCTGATCGCTATGGGTGCGCAAAAGTTGCACGCCATTCGTCGTTCCCCCCCAGGCTTGACGTTGACTCGTTTTGGCGATGAGCCAAATGGTAAGTTGTATGAATCCTAGGGATAATTCGGCAGTAAATAGTGGTCGACGTGAGACTACTTTCAAAACCGCAGTGCTAGCACTAGGTCGAAAGGATTAGTAGCCGTTTAAACCGCTGTTTGTATTTGTGCCAACATGAGAGAAGATATTCTCCTAGCAACTGTGTGAATGGATTCACTATTAAGTCATACGGAATGAAACGCCTAATTCAAATCTTGATGAATCGCCAAGCTTGGCAACTTGCTGCATCCCTTGCGGTGGTGTTGGTCCTTGCCGTTGGTGGTTGGCATCTTGCCTCGAGATGGCTTGCTGGTCGATTTGCTCAATTGGCTGTTGAAGGGCAAGACGAACCTGCACCAGTCTACGAGATGCTTCTTGCACTAGATGACGCTAGTGTCGGGGCATTGGTCAAGAACGCCTCGCTCCGCGATCCCGCGATTGCAAAGGCATCTCGTAAGGCTTTGTTCACAAGGGTTGATGCCTGGAACGCAGCCACCGCTGCCAATGATCAAGGTGAACTAGCTGAACGATTGAACAAGCTACTGAAGCAAGTGAAGCGGCAAGTGCCGCAATTCACTAAGAGTGGCCAATCGTGGGCAAATCGGTTCACGCGTCATGTTCTTAGCCACTCAAGTAAGCTACCTGAACAAGACCGAATCAAAGTGATCCAAATTGCGGATAGCTTACTGGATGAGTTGAGCGTTACCCCGGCAAAAGAAGACCTCATGCCCGCTCAGGTCGATGTTCCTCTGATTGGAGATGAGAATTTTCCAGCTGAACCAGAACTCATTGCCCAGGCTGAGATTGAAGAGAACGCAGTTCCCATTGCGGAGTCTACGCCTGAGCCAATCGATGCAACTCCGCTGGTGAATCAAAATCCGCCCGTAGCTGTATCACCCATCAAAGAAGAAGCATCTCCTAAAAATTTTGTAAGCAAGCAACCTAGTTGGAAGCCAGATTGGCAAACCAAGCCACCTAAGACAATTATTGATCCCGATGCTGATTCAACGGTAGTCGCCCCCGTAGCAAAGCAATCTGATCGTCAACTACTAACATACATTCACGAAAAGGCGGACGAGATTATTGCCGCTAGTACTCAGCAAAAAGCTGAGACCAAGCCAACGGCTTCAGGACCAGCTGGAACCAATCAGCATGAGGATGACTTAATTCCCATTGATGCCTATCTCATTGAAGTACAAGAAGAGTTAGTCAAACGAGGCTACACTTCGCTTCATCGTGAAGAAGTCCGATTGTTCGTTTCTGAGAAAGAAGCCGATCGCATGCAGTTGGTTATCTTGCTTCAAGCAGGGAGTTCTGGATATCACGCACGAATGATGTTGCAGCTTGCCCAGGATACTTCACCCAAGGTACGCATTGCGGCAATCACAACGCTTGGCACTTCTTCGCGGCCAGAACTGGTCGAAGCAGCATGGAGATTATCGCTCCGAGATACAGATCCTCAAGTCGCCGCTTTGGCCGATCAGCTTCGACAACGACTTCGATAATTCATGCCTATCGAATGGTGGTTCCACCGCTGATCATTGCCACACGTTCTGCGGTGACATGCTCACGCTTGTATTCTGGGATATAACCGCGGCTACCACGCACACCCAAGCGTTTGCCCAGGAGTGGTTGTAGGTCAACGCCTGGCTTTGGGGTTACGAATGAGGTGATTTGACCCTGTTTGTCAACAAGAGCGAACTTTGGTGCACCAGGACGTTGCGATACGACAGGACGAAGTACGCCGACTGCGTCATATTCTGATCCTGCCGTTGCATTTGTTTTAGCAACTTGTTTGTTGCTTGATTCAGCTGCAGGTTGCGTTGTTCGACCATCGTTACTAGCGACTTGTGTGCGAATGTTGCGATAACGGTCTGCTAGATTAGAAAAGTTTTCTAGTCGTTTTGCCAACTGACGAACCATTTCACGTTCGGATTCATTGCTTGCCAGAATCAAAAGCTGAGTTGCTTCAAGTTCAAGTGGTTCAAATCGCCATAGGTTCGGTTCCTCAGCAACGACAGTCGAAACGGCCATTTCAAGCGCCGTCATTCTCGTTTGAAATTCATTTGCCTTCGGATTGACAGGTTGTCGCTCTTGAGGAGCTCCGTATCGCTTCGACAAAGAAGATTCATTTCTTCTTTGAGCTGGTGCAACACTCTTAGGCTTAGGCAACGATTTTGTTTTCGGACTCGGAATAGGAGTAATATCAGGTTGAGAAGCGAGCGGCTTCAAAGCAGGAGTACTACCGTATCTAGCACCAGCTGAGTTGGTTGTTGTGTTAGAACTTGTTTGTTCGATAACTGGATTCGGATCCCTCAATCCGTTGCTACTTCCTGGATACCACTGTTGGGTTTCTTGAGCAGAGGCAGTGCTACAGATAATTAAGCAAACAGCTACCAGTTGAAACTGGGTGACAAGGGATTTTGAGCAACGCATAGTCGACTCGTTTCTCATGTGAATGAAGAAATCGGGACGGTAGAGGGAAAACCAGAGATTCAATTACTGAAAACGCAATGAATGAACAAGATCAAGCTTGCGAGGTCAACGACGGCATCTTTGCTAGCAGGCCTTAATCGGCCAATTACGCTCAAAGAGTGTGTATCACGAAACCTCTCTGATAGGTTATGCTAGCGTTTATGGTTCCTGAGAAGCTTGGTCCTTATCGTATTGGCAAAACCCTCGGCAAAGGGGGGATGGGAGCGGTCTATCGAGGAACTCATGTCGATACCGGTGAGGTTGTCGCTGTTAAGGCGCTAAGCCCTCATCTGGCGGTCTCAGAAGGATTTCGCGATCGATTCGAAGCAGAGATCGAATCGCTTCGCACGCTTCGTCACGCGGGAATCGTTCGTCTGTTCGGCTACGGCGAAGAAGAGGGAGTCCTTTTCTATGCAATGGAGTTGGTCAATGGGCCAAGTCTTGAGCAAGAGCTCCGCAACGGGCGCCGATTCAACTGGCGCGAAACCGCCATGATTGCGACCCAAGTCAGCAGGGCGCTCAAGCATGCGCACGATCACGGCGTGGTGCATCGCGACATCAAGCCGGCGAATATTCTCCTGGGCGAAAAAGGACAAGCCAAGCTGGCAGATTTTGGCATCGCACGGCTGTTTGGATCGACTGGCGTCACGGTAGCCGGTGGGGTACTCGGCACGGCTGACTATATGTCACCAGAACAAGCGGCTGGCCAGCCTGTCACTTCGCGATGCGATCAGTACAGCTTGGGCGGTGTCATGTATGCCCTCCTTAGCGGTCGTCCTCCGTTTCGTGCCAACGACCTACCAACCATGTTGCAATTGCAACGGTTCTCCACACCTGATCCGGTTGGCCGGTACGCACCCAATACGCCGCGTCAACTGGAAAAAGTTATCGCCCAATTGCTCGAGAAAGATCCAGCGGATCGATTTCCTAACACGCTGGTCCTTGCTAAGCATCTTGAAGCGATGGTAAGGGCACTGGGAAAACCTGCTGAAGATGACTTCGATGTTTATGACGGGGAGGTCGATGTCGACGTTTCTGATGAGCTTAGCAACGCAGTAACTATCGGTCCGACAGAGTACGAATCGGGTGGTTCATCGCTTGACTCCGATGATGATTCTGCCATCTCAGTCGAATATATGACCGATTCAACACCGAGCCAATCGATGGTTGCGTCACCGGTTGCTGAAGAGATTGAAATCGCTGATCCGGAACCGACTCGCAGTTATACGGCTGTTGACTATGGAGAAAAGCAAGAAGCACCCGCATGGCGTTTGTTCGCAGGTCAACTCTTGGTGTTAGCACTTTCGATTGGCATGATCGGCGGTATCATCTGGTGGTGGACTCAACCACTCAGTAGCGATGCTCTTTATCAGCGAATTGCTGAGGCTCATGAAGAAGGCTCGACTGATTACTCTGCGCGTGATTCGGTCAACGAGTTTGTCGAACGGTTTCCCAACGACAAACGATTGGCAGAAGTTCAAGAGTGGGGCGAGATCATGGATCTCCGCTTGTTGCGAAAGCGTCTCTCATTGGGCCGTTTAGTTGCCTCTCGTCAGGGAAAGCCATTACCGGCTGAAGAGACTCTTTATCGTGAAGCAAACGAATTGGCCAAAAAAAACTCGCGTGCAGGTGCCGAGGCGTTTTTTCAATTAGCGGAGCTTTTGCGAGGACCGCACGGTGTGGATGCTGACCATAAACAACGGCAGGTTTATGCAGAACTCGCCAGAAGAGAAGCGGCACGGTATTCGTTGTTGGCCGACGCTGAGGATGAGCAATTGGCAAAGTTCTGCGATGAGCGGCTTAAACAAGCGGAGCAGATGCTGAGAGACCGACCAGAGCAGGCCAAGATTTTTTTGGAGTCACTCATCAACTTGATGCCAAAAAATGATAGGAACCAAGCTTCGCTTAAGCGTGCAAAAGAGTTGCTCAATAATCTGCAAGCTGCCGATTCCAAGTAACTATCTCCCTGAAGGGTGCTTGCCAAGTTTAGCCGTGTGGCAGACATTAAGTAGTTCACTTAATATGCGAACTTGATGCCAAGGACCAAGCATGTCAACTACTATTGCCAACCAATCAAAAAGCCAAGCAGCTTTCGAGCAAGCCAAGCAACTTATTCCAGGCGGCGTCAATAGTCCTGCACGTGCGTTTGGCGCCGTCGGTGGTGAGCCAATCTTTATCGATCGGGCGGAAGGATCGCATCTTTACGATATTGATGGCAATCGGTATCTCGACTACGTCGGTTCATGGGGGCCAATGATTTTTGGCCATGCGTTCCAGCCAGTTGTTGATGTGACAACAAAAGCGATTGCAGGAAGCACCAGCTTTGGAGCACCTACGGAAGGTGAAAATCGCCTAGCGGAGTTGATCATTGAATTGGTGCCGAGCGTCGAGCGGGTTCGCTTAGTTAACTCTGGCACCGAAGCAACCATGAGCGCGCTCCGCTTGGCTCGTGGGTTTACGGCGCGTGACCGCATTGTCAAATTTGCTGGCAATTACCATGGCCATGTCGATAGCCTTCTTGTCGCTGCTGGCAGTGCAGCGGCAACTCTGTCTGTTCCAAATTCTCCAGGGGTGACGGCTGGAACTGCTGCTGACACGATTGTTCTCCCTTATAACGATCCTGGGGCATTGGTAAAGACCTTTGCCGAACAGGGTGACCAGATTGCAGGTGTTATTTTTGAACCAGTCTGTGGAAACATGGGCGTCGTGGTTCCAAGCGATGATTTCCTCAAGGCGTTGCGTGAACAAACAACCAAGCATGGCGCACTACTGATCTGTGATGAAGTAATGACAGGGTTCCGGCTCTCCTCAGGCGGAGCTCAAAAGCTTTTGGGCATTGAGCCAGATATCACCACGCTCGGGAAGATTGTTGGCGGTGGATTGCCGGTTGGAGCCTACGGGGGTCGAAGCGACATTATGGGGCACATCTTGCCTGAGGGGCCAGTCTTTCAAGCGGGAACGCTAAGCGGCAACCCGTTGGCGACCTCTGCTGGAATTGCGACGCTGCAAGCGTTACGTGACACGCCCCCCTACGAAAAGATTGAGCAACTAAGCGCTCGGCTTGCTGAGGGATTAGACGAAGCATCTAAGTCGGCAGGCGTGCCACACGTTGTTCAGCGTGTTGGCAGTATGACGACGCTCTTCTTCCACGAAGGCCCTGTTGATAGCTGGGACGATGCCGCCAAGTGCGATACCGATGCGTTTGCCAAGTTCTTTTGGGGAATGCTTCGTCGGGGCGTCTATTTGCCATGTAGTCAATACGAAGCAATGTTTGTCTCTGCTTCGCACACCGAAGAAGAAATTGATCAAACGATCATGGCTGCTAAAGAATCGCTTGCTGAACTTAACGCTTAGCTTGCTGGCGGTCGTAGTTTTCTTCCGCGGCGCTTGGTCGATGGTACTCGGGGACCAGTTGGAATGGGTCACTGCCGAGGTCGGCATTGCCAAGCCATTGTGCCAATCCAATTTTTGCCAGTGACTCGGCAGAGATTGGTTCTTCTTGCCAGCGGTACTTGCTTGCGTCTTCACCAAGACGATCCGCCAACTTGTTTACTTCGGGGCCAACAAGAAGATCTCCTGGTGTGAGCGCTTCGCAGAGTGCATTATGCGTGAGTCGAGTTGACTCAGCACGTGCTGCTGAGCCAGGTTCTTGCTTGAATGAAAACCACTCTTTCCGCTGGGCATCGATCAAGCACCAAACGTTTGACTCTGCCTCGCGGAACTTTTCTGAGATGACCGCCAACGTATTGATGCCAAACAATTTGGCGTCGAGCACATAGGCCATTGTTTTTGCTGTCGTGATTCCAACTCGGAGGCCCGTGAATGACCCAGGCCCCGAGGTGACTGCCATGGCTCCGAGCTGATTCGTTTCCACCTGATGATCTGCCAGCAAACTTTGGATTGCCGGAGCAAGCGTGCGTGCCGACCGTTCTGATTGAGTAAGTTCGATCGTGCCAACCACTTCTGGCGAATCTTCGCTGTTCACTCTGCCTAGGCAAACCGAGCCGTAAAGCCCTGAGGTCTCAATCGCAAGTAAATAGGGGCGTGCAGGGTCAATTGGTGTCATAATCGGCAAATACTGGGCCGTTCTGGCAATTCCCGTTGGCCTTGGCACGGCATTGGGGATTGACCGAAGTGTATAGGGAATTTAGTCTTAGAAGATTACAGAATAAGTAAATTCAGCCACAAACACCACTACCCGATTGTGTGGTGACCAGCCGGTTGAGACGAAACTTGAGCTGCTCGTGATGACGCTCAGCAAATTGCTGGGGTGCGTCCGGATTCATGGCGGGTCTGATCCAAATAGGTATTTCGTTTCAATTGGGACGACTGACAAAGCGATTGTTAGTCGGGCGAGCAAGATGTTCGTATGGGGTTGCAAGCGATCTTTGAGCCAAGGGGCTCGATTGCTTGAGTGGTTGCAGCCTTGATACTTTAGAAGATAACGGTGGTTTGCTTTGAAACGAGCAATCATTAGCGATATTCATGGCAACCTCGAAGCAGTCGAGGCAGTGCTTGCCCACATCAAAGATCAGCAGGTCGACGAGATCTTCTGCCTTGGTGATGTTATTGGCTATGGACCCAAGCCTTGTGAATGCCTTGATAAGGTGATCGACAACTGCAAGGTTGCTCTGCTTGGTAACCATGATCAAGGTGCTCTGTTTGACCCCGAAGGATTCAACAGCGGCGCCGAACGAGCCATCTTTTGGACTCGCGATCAGCTTGAGAATCCGAAAGCATCACGCGAACGAACCGACGAACGCTGGGATTTCCTTGGCGCTTTGCCAAGAACCCATCGTGATGGAGATTGGCTCTTTGTACATGGTTCCGCACGTAACCCGGTGAATGAGTATGTCTTTCCCGAGGACATTTATAATCAGAAGAAGATGGAAAAGCTTTTCAGTCTGATTACTCGCGGATGTTTCCAGGGGCACACCCACGTACCTGGAGTCTTTACCGAAAGCCGCAACTTTATCTCGCCTGAAGAGATGAATTACGTATACGACGTAACGGATCAAAAATTCATGGTTAATGTCGGCTCGGTCGGTCAGCCACGTGATGGCGACCCCCGCGCTTGCTACGTTATTCAAGAAGACCAGACAATCACGTTCCACCGTGTTGACTACGATATTGATGTCACTAGCAATTTGATCTACGGAATTGCCGATTTGGACAATTTCCTCGGAGATCGAATCAAGCAAGGGCGATAAGCGGCGAATTACTAAGAGCTAGATAGCTTTCCTACTAAGTAAACACTGACCAATACCTCAGCCACGGATGGTTCGCACGCCGACTACCGTAGGCATTTCCCCATCCTCTGCCATGAATCAGCGCCGGCCCCAGGGCGACGCCCAACAGTCATCCAATCAGCAATTTTTCTTTTTCATGCTGATTTCTCTCTCCCTCTTAATGCTGTGGAACAGCACCATGACGCCCCCGGTCGAACCACCAGCGGAGAAGGAAGAAGAAGTCACTGAGGAAGAAAAGAACGATACGAACGTTGCCATCGCCAAAGCGGCCGAGGAAGTTGAAGACCTGCCCGAGGCAGCTCCCGAGCAGTTCATGCTCGGTACCGCTGATACGGCGGGTCCCTATCGTATGTTGCTGACGCTCGACAATGTCGGTGCCGGCTTGAAACGCTTAGAACTATCTAGCGAGCATTACCGTGATCTGGACGATCGCACTGGCTATCTTGGTCAGCTTGGCCTGGTACCTGACGCTGAAGGAGCAAAGATCAGCACCGTAGGGGATGGCACCCCTGCTGCTGAAGCGAACTTAAAGGTCGGGGACGTTATCAAATCCGTTCGTTTAGTTCCTCGCAAAGGCGAACCCCTTGAGAGTGACGAAATTCAATCTGACGTGGCGCTGACCGAATTCCTAGCAGCATCGAAACCACGTGATGAGATTGAGTTGAAGCTTCTGCAAGAAGGGCAGTCGACGACAAAAACCATTACCTTGATGCGTCATCCTTTGAATCTGATACGCCCTGAAACGGAAAACATCGCTCTACACAAGTCAGATCTTCCTGAAGGTTTCAAGGAGCAACTCTCGTTCTTGGTTCAACTGTCACGGCTAGATGGGGTGGATGAAGAATCTCCCGAACTTCTAAAGGCAAACAAACAGCTTGCTGAAGAAGCTTGGCTGGTCGATGAGGCATCGGATGAAACCGATCAGACGATCACATTTCGCAAAAGACTTCCGGAGATTGCCTTAGAAGTGGTTAAACGATTCACTTTGGTGGAAGTGCCCGAAGCGAACCGTGAGGACCTCGATTTCCCTGGTTATCACTTTAATCTCAATGTTGAAATCAAGAACTTGGCCGATGCGGATCGCCAAGTCGCCTACGAGTTAACCGGACCAAATGGTTTACCGATTGAAGGGCATTGGTACGCCCAAAAGACTGGCCGTGGTTGGAGTGGCTACGGTCTGCGAGACATTGTAGTCAAATTTGCCAACGGAAACTTCAAACAACACGGCTGCTCTAGTGTTTCGGATGGCGACGTTGAACCGATGGGGCAGGGCGTACCACTCGCTTACGCAGGTGTGGATGCCCAGTATTTCGCTTCGATTGTAATCCCTGAGAAGGAGAGCCTGGAGTCCGTTCAGTTTGCTGCGGTCAAGGCGGAACTTGCCACAGAAGAACTTGAAGGGAGCGGCAAAGCAAAGACTTGGAATAACCCAACTTGTGTCTTTATGCGACAAAAAGAGTTACTCAGTGCCTCGGGGGCTGGCAGCGATACGCTTAGCGATGGTTATCGAGTCTTTGCCGGTCCTAAGCTCCCCGCCTTGCTGAAGGCATACAACGTCAACGGTGACCAAGGAAACTCATTGAGTGAAGTTCTCTACTATGGTTGGTTTGGATCGGTTTCACGCATCATGCTCGGCCTGTTGCACTTCTTTAACTCGATTGTCGGTAACTATGGCATTGCTATCATCTTGCTAACGGTCTTGGTGAGGGCCTGCATGTTCCCGCTGAGTCGATCACAGGCCAAGAACATGCTAAAGATGCAAGAGCTCAAGCCTGAAATGGATCGCCTTGCTGAGAAGTACAAGGACGACGTCCAAAAACGAAGCCAAGCTCAACAAGAACTCTTCCGCAAGCATGGGTACAATCCCGCGGCCGGTTGTTTGCCAATCTTTATCCAGCTACCAATCTTCCTCGGATTGTATCGAGCTCTGGCAGTTGATGTAGAGTTGCGTCAAGCACCGCTTTTTACCGAATCGATTCGGTTCTGCTCTAACTTGGCAGCGCCTGACATGCTTTACGATTGGTCAGGCATCTTTCCGACTTGGTTTGACAATGGCGACGGAATGTTTGCCCTAGGGCCTTATTTTAATCTCCTTCCGATTGCGACAGTCATCCTCTTTTTGCTTCAGCAAAAGCTCTTCATGCCTGAAGCAACCAATGATCAGATGCGTTTGCAACAGCAACTAATGAAGTACATGATGGGCTTCATGGGCTTGCTCTTCTTCAAAGTGGCAAGTGGCCTATGTATTTACTTTATTGCATCGAGCTTGTGGGGGATTGCCGAACGTAAGCTCTTCCCACCTCCAACCGCTAATAAAGATCAAACAGTCGTTGCCGAGAAGCTTACCCCAACCCGTTCAACGGTTAACAAGCCAAACAACGGCGGTGGTCAGAAGAAAAACTCCGGCAAGAAGAAAAACAACAAGAAGAAGCGTCGTTAAGCTATGATCCCCGATTCGGAGGAAACGATCGTCGCAATCGGCTCGGCCAAAGGGGCGGCGGATCGGGGGATAATTCGTCTTGCGGGGCCAGATGCTCTAGCGATTGTTGGCAAGTTAGTTGATCAGCCAATTCACGTTACTAGAGCAACCCGCTTGCAATCGATTGAACTCTCTTTTGAGCTCGCAAAGACTGAACAGTCTCTGAAGGTTGATCTTTGCGTTTGGCCTGATAAGCGAAGCTACACACAACAGCCAGCGGTTGAGATTCATACGATTGGTTCCTTGCCAATTCTTGAGGCGATTGAGCGTTCACTCGTAAACGCTGGTGCACGGTTAGCGGCACCAGGTGAATTTACCTTGCGGGCATTCATTGCGGGCCGTATTGATTTGACCCAAGCTGAGGCGGTACTTGCTGTAATTGATGCCCAGCACGATCAACTGTTGGAAATCGCCTTGCGACAGTTAGCCGGTGGACTCAGTGGGCCTTTGAGCCAATTGCGTGAGGATTTGTTGACGCTGTTGGCGGATCTTGAAGCGGGACTCGACTTTGTAGAAGAGGAAGATGTGCAGTTTGTCGAGCAAAGCGATCTGTTAGCCCGATTGGCAAACGCCCAAAAACTGGTTGCCGAAGCTGAGTCAAAAACCGAAAGCCGATCAACGGCAACTTCGATGCCCCTCGTCTTACTCACTGGGGAGCCTAACGTAGGTAAGAGTCGACTGTTCAATGCTTTGGTTAATGAATTTGGAATTGAAGAACAAATCCCCCAGGCGATCGTTGCGGATCAGCCAGGCGTAACCAGGGATTCCTTGCAGGCGGTGCTCTCGGTAGACGGTTTCACGTTCCTTCTTGCCGATAGTGCGGGCGTGGATGTGGCGGGAGGTTCTATTGATCAGATCGATGCGATTTCACAAGAGCGAGTGACGGAATTGCGGAATCAATCGGATCTTAAGTTGGTATGTATTCCCGCACCCAAGTTTGATGAGAAAGCACACAAGCTGCACTCGAAAGATTCGTTCTTTGTCTTAACGATGCAAGACCTCATGCAGGGTGAATCGTATTTGCTTCCACCGGAAGCACTAGCAACTAGTGCTGCAACCGGTGCTGGCATCGAATCCCTGGTAAGATTCATCTCGGAGCATTTATTCGCTACAACGCAAGCAACCGCTTCTGACGTTGTCGCGGATACAGCCAATCGTTGTCGTGAAAGTCTTGCGGAGGCTCAACAAGCTCTTGGTCGAGCTGCCGAGTTGGCCAAGTTGCAAGCCGGTGACGAGTTGGTCTCGCACGAACTACGCGTCGCACTGGAATCGCTTGGCCGCGTCGTTGGTGCCGTGGTGACTGACGATGTGCTCGATCAGATCTTTAGCAAATTCTGCATTGGCAAATAGCTTAAGCTTCGCCGCCAGCAGTCGCTAGGTTTGCTTCTTCTTCCCCTTGGATATAGGTTTTTCCGCGGTAACCCTGCGACCAAAAGAGATAAGCAATTGCTGTGAACAACATCATTCCGGCAAAAAACCAATAGTAGCTGGCACCCGGCAAAAGCACGGATCCATCTTCACGTACGATAATTCTATTTACTTGGGCGGTAAATAAATTCCCTATCGAAATGCTAAGCATGCAAAAGGCCATGATTACCGATTTCATTGCCGGCGGAGACTGAGTGTAGAAAAACTCCAGCATGGTGATTGAAATCATGATTTCAGCAACGGTCAATATAAAGTACGCCAAGATTTGCCATGCGACGTGAGGAGTGATTCCAGCTTGAATATTCTGTTCAATGAACGCGGAGACTACGAAGGAGAATACGGCTATGAACAACCCGCTTCCGATTTTACGGAGCGGGGTAAGATTCACGAATTTTTCTAGAGAAGGGTAAAGAAAAAGCGTGAATATCGGTATTAGAGTGAGCACAAAAAGTGAGTTAACCGACTGAAGCTGTGACGGTGAGATCGTCAGTCCACCTGAATCGTTTAGCCAGGATTCTGGCAAAATCTGAGGTAGAAATGAGTAGTTAAAATCCCGATTCATATCCTTAGCTTGTATGACCCAAGCACTGGCAGTTTGATCGAAAAGTGACCAGAACATCGCTACGAATAGTAGCAATGGCGTTAAATTCAACATCGCCCTTCGACCATCGGGTCCGAAGGATTCGTATAAGAAATTGGGGCCTGCTGGGGGAATGTGAATAAAGGTGTGACGTCCTAGCCAGAAGGCAAATGTAGCAATCGCCATCAATACTCCAGGTACTCCAAAAGCCCATGCAGCACCATAGTTTGGGTTATTCAGTAGAATCGGGGTGATAATCATCGAAGTGAAGGCACCAAGATTAATCGAAAGATAGAACCAGTTGTAAACCCGTGACATCAAATGTTTGTTTGATTGACCGAACTGATCACCCACGTGCGAAGTCACGCACGGCTTTATGCCACCAGCACCACAGGCAATAAGTGCAAGGCCAGTGAAAACAATCCATCGAGGGCGGATGTACTCACTTAGCGAAGTATCAACCAGAGCTAGCACGCCGTGGCCAAGGCAGTAGAAAAGTGATAGCCAGAGAATGACTTTGTACTTTCCCAACCATCGGTCAGCGATAATTGCACCAATAAAAGGTGTGGCGTAAACCGCTGCGTTAAAGTAGGCAATGGTTTCCTTGGTTTGCTCATTCGACAAGAAATCTTCATTGCCAAGCGAATCAAATAGATGCTCAGTTAGAAAGACCGCCAAGATCGCCTTCATTCCGTAGAAGCTGAATCGCTCGGCAGCTTCATTCCCTACGATATAAGGAATACCACCAGGCATGGAGGTTTGATCAGGATCAGGCGACGTACGATAGGATGTATTTGCTTCGGATGCGGTATCAGACATAGAACGATGAATCGCAGTGATTGGGC
Organism: Botrimarina sp.; assembly: GCA_965263145.1. GTDB lineage: Bacteria > Planctomycetota > Planctomycetia > Pirellulales > Lacipirellulaceae > CAYGQU01. The sequence goes on along the minus strand of OZ253585.1, from coordinate 1,365,102 downwards.
ATAATGGTTGGGAGTTTTTCCCATCCTAAACGGTTCTCCCTGGTGGCCTAGGCCAATTCATTGCGAAACACCTGAAACGGGCGGGGATTAATCTATCATCGGCAAGACCCAGGAAGACCATGCTACGACTATCGGCGGCGTAACGATTCCGACTAGGAGACCGCTGATTAGAAGGTCAGGAGTTTTGACATGCCCACTGCTATAGACAATAGCATTGGGCGGTGTGGAGATTGGCAAGCACATCGCAGCCGAGGCGGCTAGGGCAATTGGCACTGCGAGCCCGACCTCGTTGCCAGTATTCACAAGAACTGCAATCGCGATTGGCAAGATCAAGTTTGCCGTTGCGGTGTTGCTCATTAGGTTTGACATGACAATGGTTGTGTAGGCAAAGCCTAGGACCATCAGGTAAGGTGACCACCCATCCAGTGGCAGCTGATCAACCGTCCAAGTCGCTAGACCGGTATGCTTCATGCCGACACCAAGTGCAAGGCCACCCGTGATTAATAGCAAAATGTCCCAGGGCAGGTTTCTGATATCTTTCGAATTCAGAATTCCGGTACCGGTTAGGACCGTTATGGGGATGAAAGAGACGACGGTCGTAGGAAGATTGTGCAGCGGACTGGTGATCCAAAGCCCAACCGTGACAACAAACGTAGCGATAACGGTTAATTGCTTATGTTGAGGGATTGGGTTCACCGCTCGTTCAACATGAAAGGCTAAGGATTCAACATGCTTGAACGCATGCTTACCTAAATAAAGGGTTGTTAGAAATGCCCATGCAATGGTTAGTAGCAAGATTGCTGGCGGGACAGCTAATAACATCCACTGGGCAAAATTGATGGCATCGTCACCTGTCAGCAAACCAGCGGCAATCGCGTTTGGCGGGGTGCCAATAATGGTTCCCATACCGCCAAGGTTTGCTGCAAATGCGACGCCGAGCATAAGGGCCTTGGATGTCTTTGCATCAGGCGGCAAGTTAGCTACCAGTGGCGTTAGCATGGCAAGCACTAAAGTTGCTGTCGCCGTGTTTGAAACAAACATCGAAAGCACGGCCGTGACGATCATGACACCGATCAACACCATGGCAGGGCGATTGCCGAACTTGCCTATCGCGCGAGCGGCAAGCCATCGGTCGAGTCCAGTCTTCGAGGCTGATTCCGCTAAACAAAAACCACCGAAGAAGAGCCATATCAGTGAACTGCCCCAGGGTTGGATGAACATCTCCCAATCGTGGTTGCCAAGGTGACTTTCGCGGGGGCTGCCAAGCAAGGCGATTAGTAAACCAATCACAAGCAAGCTTGTTGCAAAGGCCGGAATCGCTTCGCTAATCCACATGCCAGCTGCAAAAACTAAGATAAACAGCGCGCGGTGACCTTCATCGCTCAGGCCTTCGTATTCGGGATAGAAAGCAACGGCTGAGGCAATCGCCAAGCAACTTAGCGTAGCGACTAAGGTGCGGAACTGTGAGAACTTGAACAAGCCAAGCATACGCATGGCATCGTTACGGCTTCCGTGAAACATCATTTTGGTAGCTCGTTGGTAGGCGGGAGGCTGCCTAGCTATAGGCAGTCATGATTGGGCGAGCAGGAGGGGGGAACCTTCTTCTATCGTCATGTTATTTGTCTTCCGATTGGTATCTATTGTCGGATTTGTGCAGTGGGTAATCAATGTCAAAATCCGTATTGCGTCGATACGTCGCAGAGAGTTCGTGAATCGTGAGGGCTCTAGACCTACAAACAAATACCTATCATCATGCAATCGAATATTCGGCGATTGATTATTGACAATTGCTATTAACAATAAGGGAGTACCCATACATGCGAATCATTCGGTTTCTCGATCAAGATGGTAACGAATCGTTCGGCATTCAACATGCCGATCAAACCGTTTCCGTTGCTGTGGGTGATCTCTGTGGAGAGTTAAGCGATACGGGTGTTAAAGCCAATGTGTCAAAAGTGTTATCGCCTATTGTGCCCAAAACGATTCTTTGTATAGGTCTCAACTATGCTGAACATGCCAAGGAGGGGGGGCGTGACTTGCCTGAACGGCCAGTTCTCTTTATGAAGACTCCTTCAGCAACCAATCATCCTGGCGATGAGATTGTTTTGCCTCGATGCTTGCGCAGTGAACGGGTCGATTACGAAGCTGAGTTGGCGGTCGTGATTGGAAAGCCATGCAAGAATGTTTCACGGAACGAAGCTCTCGATTATGTGCTTGGCTATACCTGTGGGAACGACGTCTCGGCGAGAGATTGGCAGCGTAACGGTGGTGGAGGTCAGTGGTGTCGAGGTAAAACCTTTGACACTTTTGCTCCGCTTGGTCCCATCTTGGTGACCGCTGATGAGATTGATGATCCTAATGACTTAAACATCGGCACCACATTGAATGGTCAAACGATGCAGTCGGCTAATACGTCAGATATGATTTTTGACGTTGCAACGTTAATCGAATTTTTGAGTTCAAGTACGACGCTCGAACCGGGGACAGTTATCTTCACTGGGACGCCACAAGGAGTGGGATTTGCGAGAACACCACCGGTTTATTTGAAAGCTGGGGACGAAGTCACCGTCGAAATTGAAAAGATCGGTAAGCTAACCAATCCTGTTAATGAAGAGAAAGCTAAGACAATCGATCAATGGGAATTGCCAAGAAGCAGCAAGGCAGGATTCTGATTCGGTTACCCATTCGAGCGATTCTTCAGGGTAATTAATCCAACTTCCGGTGGGCAAAGGAACCGAATCGGAAAAAGTGAACTCGTGCCACGGCTAACGTGCATGGCGGTTTGTTCTTTGTGGAACGAGCCTTCGGCGTAACGGACGCCATGCCGACTGGGGCAAAGGAGTGGACCAAAGAATGGAAAGCAGACCTGGCCACCATGGTTATGACCAGCTAGTGCGAGTTGAACACGATTCTCAACGGCCCAGCTAAATCGATCTGGTGAGTGAATAAGCCCAAGCGTCAGACTGTTGGGGACTTCAGGCAGGGGGGCCGCTTCCGCTGGAAACCAGGGCCGTTCATCTCCGCAAAGAACAATCTTGGTATCGGTGTCGGTCTCGAACGTAAGGTGACGACCGCCCACGTCCGTAGCGCCTGAGGCTGTTAATCGTTCACGGACAGCTTGCGCATCAATCTTGCCGTCGTGATTTCCCAGGATGAAAAAACTGCCGTATTTGGATTGCAACTGGCCAAAGACCTCGTCAACCCAATCAAGCTGCGGGGTTCGTTCCACCAAATCACCCGTCAAGCAAATAAGATCGGGCTGCCATTCGTTAACGAGGTGAGTTACTTCAAGGAAATACTCAATTCCAATTCTTCCCGAGAGGTGGAAGTCCGTTAGATGAGCAATCCGAAAACCTTCCAAATCTGCTGGGAGATTGTCAATCGGATGTTCGCGATGCTCAAAGTGTGGCTTGAGTGCTTCGTTCCAAGAGTTTTGCAACGTCTTTTCAAGAGTAGGCATACAAGATGTCTTCTCTCGTAGGTCGTAGATTTCGGTTTTTGCAAGGAAGACTTTTCGATCTCGTTGAGAGTCCCAAGTAAAACTCATTCGCCAAAGGATAATAATCACTGCGGCAGCGATGCAGAGAATCCCATACCAGGCGATAGGGCCTTCCGACAAAGCTGCCAATCCAGCAGGTTTGTCGAAGATCATTTTTTGAAAAGCATAGATTGGAGCAGCAAAAAAGATTAAACCACTGGCGATAGTGAGAACATCAACCAACCGGTGCGGCCAGCCTATGCCATGGGTGCGGTTATTAAACTCAACCCAGAACAATACGTGCCCCAACAATGCAATTAACAAGCAAACCAAGAGCATGGGGAGATAGACACTGTCGTTACGGGAGAGGTCGGGCAGGGAGGACGGAGATCACTGTTCGTGATCGTCAATCGTTAACTCAAGGACTTCAATCAGTTGATCGAGTCGGAAAGGTTTATAGAGGACCGATTTTAATCCAGCTTGGCGTGCTTTGACAATCGAGTGCCCTGGGTCGTAACCGAAACCGGTCATTAAAATCATCGGAGGATTTTCGATGTGTTCTTTCATCTGCATGAGCAATTCATAACCAGACACATCAGGCAGCCGGATATCGGCAAGAATGGCATCGTACCATTGGTTTTCCGAAAGATTACGGACCATGTAGATCGCTTCTTTGCCGTCATGCGCTGTTTCAACGATGCAGTTGTACCGTTCTAACAAATCGTGGGCAGCGCTACGGACAGTTTCATCTTCGTCAACGACAAGGATGCGTGTGCCTGAAAGTTTGGGGTTTTCTTCATCGCGGAAGTTGGTGGGGCGTGCTTCGACAGGTGCCAGGGATTGGCCTACTTCTTGAATTACCCGTTTAATGTCACGTGCGTTCTTCAGGATTCGCTGCAATCGCTCGAAGAGGCCAGGATCGTGCCCAATGTATTCTTCCATGACGTTAACGGCGTCATTGAGAATATCATCAACCGGCAAGGCGACGGCACTGTGAATCGCTTCGGCACTAGCAACCGCCGTAGTCGCCTTCTCGGCTGCAAGCAGCTCGAGGGTGTTCAACGCAATAGCTATGTCGCGAGAGAAAATCTCTAGGAACTGACGATCACTTTCATCGAATGCACCCGGATCAGGACTTTCTACATTGAAAGTTCCAATCACTTCATCATGCATCATCAATGGAACCGTCAATGAGCTCCTGGCGTCAACAGCGCCTTCGATATAGAGCGGATCTTCGCTCGTGTCTTCGCACAGATAGCTTGAGCCAGTCGACGCAACGAAACCGGTAACTCCATTACCGTTGACTTCGGCACGCAAAGCACGCTGTTCGGCTTCTGGCTTGATGCCAAGGGCTAGCAGCGGGACAAGTTCGCCGGTTGCTTGATCGAGAGTTCGTACTTCAACAACATCATAAAGTAAAACATCCTGAGTGCCTCGCAGGATGTTGTCTTTTAGTAGGTCGATTCTCTCTTCAACCGACATCTCCGTGATTTCTTCAGCGGTCAGGTCGGCCAGCTCAATACCTACCTCATGAATGGCGGCGAGCTTTTGCTGCTGCTGTTGTTCGTCGCTTACGTCACGAATTGTCACCACGAGGTGCTCCGGCTGCTCTTCTTCGAAGTGCATGACAGGAGCAGCGTGGATGCGATAAAAGCGATTATCGTCGCAGCGGAGCGTTGATGCAGTTGGTCGCTTCTCCGAGAAGGCTGAGTCGAATGGCTGGAACTCAGGACCCAAGATTTCAGGTGCACCTAGCAATGTGTAGAAGCTAGTGCCCACGATGTCTTCTTTGCCAGTCCACTCACGCAATCGTCCATTACCCCAAACAACTTGGCTATCACGATCAAGAAGCAAAACGCCATCAGGCATGCCGCTAAGGATCTGGACGTTGTGGATAAGCTGTGTTGCGTCAGCCGCGGGGGCGAAGTGATCCGCATCGGCATAGATGCCGTCGTATCCACCTTTGGCAAGTTTAACGATCGCCCTAGCTGGTGAACGAACCGGTACTACTTCGGTTTGAGGCCCAAGGCGTTCGCTGAGCTCATCGGAGGTCTCTCTTGATTCACACAGGCACAGAACTCTGGTGATCTTGCCCGACCCCGCCACGTGGGGTTGGCAAATAGGTTTGACATCGCTGGTCGTGTCAGACTTTGACACCGCCTCTTCCGATGGGGTGGTTGGGGAACGAATGAACCCAAATTTGGGGATCAGTCGCTCACCTAATGTTCTTCTAAGTGGCTATTGCTCAGCCTAACGCGCATCGGATAAGCTGGCTACACCTTCGCTAAATTATTGGTCACATTCTTGACGCGGTCTAGTTTTCGATGGCCTTGCATCACAAGTTTGTCGATTTAGACCCTCGCAAGTCACCTACCTATTTGTTCGTCCTAACTAAATCCTGAATCACCTTCGAAGCTTGCATAAGAGAAGAAAAGGACGTTTCGGAGTCGGTTAGGCATGGTATTTCGGTTTATATCCCCCGATTTGTCGCATTAAGTAGTGAAGAATTGACCATTCCAGCATTCTCGGCAGTGACAGGATTTGATGGGTGATTTAGACTCTTGGGCTCAGATTTCCTCCCGAAACGCCTACCATCAACATCCCTCCTACTTAGTCCTTCCCGATGTCCAATTCTGCAGAAGCATTGCGTAATGTCGCAATCATTGCCCACGTCGACCATGGAAAAACCACCTTGGTGGACCAACTGCTTTATCAGTCTGGCCGGTACCGAGAAGAGCATCTGAATAAGATGGCGGGTGGTCAGCACGGGTTGGTCTTTGATTCGAATGATCTAGAGCGTGAGCGTGGGATCACGATCTTCAGCAAGAACTGCGCAATCAATTATCAATCAGAAGCGGGAAAGAACTATCGTGTCAATCTGATCGATACGCCTGGTCACGCCGACTTTGGTGGTGAAGTTGAGCGAGTGCTCAAGATGGCTGATGGGGCTTTGATCTTGGTAGACGCCCACGAAGGGCCCATGCCACAAACTCGATTTGTGTTGCAGAAGGCCCTTGGTCTTGGGCTCAAGCCGATTGTTGTGGTCAACAAAATTGACCGCCCCGATGCTCGGCCTGATGAAGTGGTTACCGAGGTGTTTGACCTCTTAATCGATTTGGGAGCCGACGATGAGACGCTCGATTTTCCACTGATCTTTGCTTCAGCGAAAAATGGTTTCGCATCCCTCAAGCATGACGAACGCCCTGATAACATGCGAGTTTTGCTTGAAGCAATTATCAATCAAGTACCAGCACCTAAGGCTGAAATTGATAAACCATTGCAGATGCTGGTCACAACGATTGACTTCTCTGAGTTTGTCGGGCGAATTGCCATCGGTCGCGTTTTTGCTGGTGAAATGAAGGACCGTCAGCGTATCTCCGTGATTGCTCCTGATGGAGAGGTGACTACCCAACAGATTGGGCAGCTATTTACTTTTGAAGGCCTCGAACGGAAACAGGCCGAGTCGGTCCAGTGTGGAGACCTCTGTGCCGTTGTTGGGCTAGACCCAATCGGCATTGGTGACACGATTGCCTGCGTTGAAAATCCTAGCCCACTGGAATCAATTTCGATTGATGAGCCGACGCTCCACATGACTTTCCGTGTAAACGATGGGCCATTCTCGGGGCGTGAAGGCAAATACCTTACCAGCCGACAGATTGGTGATCGCCTTGAAAAAGAGCTCCGGTCGGACGTCGCTTTGAAGGTTTCTCCTGGTGACACGATGGAGCAATATCGCGTGGCAGGTCGTGGCATGATGCACTTAGGGATTTTGATTGAAAACCTTCGTAGAGAAGGCTTCGAGCTGTGTGTCGGTAAGCCGGAGGTGGTGATTCGAACCAATGACGAGGGGGTGAAGGAAGAGCCAATTGAGCTGCTCGTGGTTGATGTGCCTGAAGAACATCAAAACGCCGTGATGGCTTTGGTCGGAGACCGACGTGCTCAGGTAATCAAGATGGGAAGCAAAGGGGGAGCTTCGGGCTTCGTTCACCTGGAATTCTCGATTCCCGCCCGATCACTAATTGGACTTCGGAGTCGTTTGCTCACCGCGACTCAAGGCAATGCGGTGATTCACCACTCGTTGCTCGGCTACGAAGAGCTTCGTGGCGACGTGGCCCATCGTCAGAACGGGGTGCTGATTGCGAACGAGCCAGGCTCTGTGACCGCCTATGCTTTGGACGCACTTTATGACCGTGGGATATTCTTTGTTAAGCCGGGTGATGAGGTTTACGAAGGTCAGATCGTTGGAGAAAACTGCAAGGCGGGAGACCTTGTCGTCAATGTCGTCAAAGGAAAGAAACTCTCCAACGTCCGTGCTGCGGGAAAAGATGATAACAGCCAAGTCCGGCCACCAAGGATTATGTCTCTGGAGGCATGTCTTGAGTACATCGATAAGGACGAGCTTGTCGAAATTACGCCAAACACGATCCGGATTCGTAAACATCAACTTCGCGAAGCGGATCGACGCCGCGAAGCACGCCGCGCTGCAACAACCGTATAATCGTTATATCCGTTTGTTCGCGGGAACACGTATGTGTGTGCCAAGAGCTTTGCAACGTCCCAAGGTACGGTCTTGAGCTAACTCTTTAGAATAGGGGTATTCTGACGATACCTCATTTCGCACCTCTAGAGGGGAAGCATCATGTTTGGGAAATCAGTTTCCAAGCGAAGGGGAATTACTATCTTCCAATTGCTGACTGGTCTGCTTGCTGCCAGCATTGGTTTCTATGCGGGAGCCACATTTGTCGGTTTGAATATCAATCGCGTCGCTTACTACGCCATGGATCAGACCGAACTGATCGATCAGGTTCCTGAGGACTGGCGTCCGGAAATGCTCCAACAACAGGCTTCATTGGTCGAGGCAGAACGAGAAACAAGACTCGCCGAACTGCAAGCTCGATTAACTGATCTAGAGCTAATGATCGAATCGAATGGATTTGAAAAAACAGAGATTGCTTCCCTCCAGGTTTCGATCGAGCAGGGGCGTGAGAATGCTCAGAGCCTAAAGGCAGATTACCCAGCGACACTTACTCATTGGTCAGATCTTGTCACTCTATATAAAAAGATAAGCGACTTGGATAATCGCGCGAGCACGACAGAAAATTCACAAGCCAAATGGCTGACCGTTCGAAAAAATCTCTATCAATACGCTAGTGAATATCTCATGGCATTAGAGACCAACGGCGTTGATCCCAAGATCCTTGAGATGAATGTCCGGCTTTCTGAGTGGTTTACCGCTGGCTTACAACAGGCAGAAGATGAGGTTCGCTTTGAACATTTATTGGCTACAGGGGACCCTCCCATCAACGAAAGCCAATCGATTCAGCAGTCTCGAATCCAACTGAAGAAGTTCTCAGAGCTCCTGCACCGCCGAATGGTCGAGACTCAGCAATATCTACAGACCCATTACGATCTGAACTAATGCAGACTACCGAACCCCTCAAATTGGTGGTTTTTGTTGTTGGGTTCGTTGCGGATGGGCAATCTCGCAGCTAGTATGAAGTGCTGCTCATTGGTTTCCTTGTAGGACAAACCTTCGCTCTAATGGGAAACCGTGGCACCGGTACACAGAAGATTCACAACACGTTTTCATTCCGAGTTATCAAAGACGATGTACAGAAACGCGCACCGTTTGTTGGCATGCCTTCTTTCATTCTTGTTGATCATCGATACGGCTTCTGCCGGTTGGTTGATTGGCAATTGCTTCCGCGGCGTGGATCCTTGCGATCCCTGCGCTGTTGAAAGCTGCTGTGTGAGTTCTTGTCAGCCAGTCACTTCCTGCTGTGAAACTTCTTGCCATTCAAGTTGCGAAGAATCGTCTTGCGGTTGTGAGACTTCATCTGATTGCTGCGATGGAGAGTCCTACGAGTACGTTGAGAGTGAGAATGTTGCTCCTACGCTTGCAGATGACCACGCTCATGAACCAACGCCAGCACCTGTAATGGAAGTTGCTCCTGTTCCTGAATTGGAATCGGAAGGATTTTCAAGCGCACCGATTGCTGAAGTAACCGAGCCTGTCGAGCTTGAAGCTCCTCCTGAGCCTGTTGAAAACGAATTTGTTGAAATCGTTCCAGTTGAAACTGTCAATGAAGAGCCTGCTACTTTTAATGAACCTGAAGTCATGGTCGAAGAGACCACGACGGAACCTGAAGATGATATGTTCGGTGGATTCGATGAGCAGCCTGCCGAGGTAGTAGAAGAAATGCCAGCTGAAGAGATGGCTCCCATGGAAGAAGCGACCGAAGAAGCTGGAGACGATCTCTTTGGCGGCTTCGGTGATGACAACGCCATGGAAGAAGCCCCAATGGAGGAAGCATCCGATGATCTTTTCGGTGGCTTCGGTGAAGAAGCCGCTCCTATGGAAGAGGCGGTCGAAGAGGTTGTGGAAGAAGTAGCTCCTGCAGTAGAGACTGTCGAGGAAGCTGCGGATGACCTATTTGGCGGATTTGGCGAAGAAGAAGCTCCTGTGGAAGAAGCCACTGAAGAAGCTGGAGATGATCTCTTTGGCGGCTTCGGTGATAACAACGCCATGGAAGAAGAAGCCCCAATGGAGGAAGCATCTGATGATCTTTTCGGTGGTTTCGGTGAAGAGGCGGCTCCTATGGAAGAGGCCGTTGAAGAGGTTGTAGAAGAAGTAGCTCCTGCGGTAGAGACTGTCGAGGAAGCTGCTGACGATCTGTTTGGCGGATTTGCCGAAGAGGAAGCCCCCATGGAAGAGACCACTGATGAAGCGGCTGATGATCTCTTCGGTGGATTCGGCGAGGAAGAAGTTGAAGAGGCTGTTGAACAGACAACCGAAGAAGCTCCTGCCGAGGGAGCTGATGAAGCATTTGACGATCTCTTCGGTGGCTTCAGCTCAGTCCTACAAGAACCTGGCGGATATCAAAGCGATGAGAATCGAAACTGGGTTGATAACACAGGTAGCTTCTCATGCGTTGCTCGACTTGTCTCGGTCGATGGTAACAGTGTCTTGCTTGCTAAGCCAACTGGCAAAATGGCAACAGTCCCACTTTCGCGACTAAGTCAAGCTGACCTAGAGTTTGTCAATCGCCAAGCTCTTGCCCAGCAACAGGTCGAAACGGTGCATATGGCGCAACGTTGAGAAAACGAGTCACGCTGAATTAAGAACGCCCTGGTGAACGCACCAGGGCGTTTTTTATTGAATACCTTCAGCAACTTGGCTCGCCGCTTTTCTTCCGTCAGCAACACACTGAGGGATACCTACTCCGCGGTAGGCAGCACCGGCGAATTGCAGCCCCTTCCACTCTGCCTGGCGTTGCTCGATTCTTGCAACTAAATCTAGATGACCTACGTGGTACTGTGGCATACGTCGTGGCCAACGAACCACCCGGGCCATTATCGGTTCCCCGGCGAGACCAATCAATTCACGCAGCTCGTTCTTAACCTTGTAGATTATCTGGCATTCATCAAGATCTGCTAATTCGGGATTAAGAGCCCCTCCTACAAAAGTTCGAATCAGAGTGTGTCCTTCGGGTGATCGGCCAGGAAATTTGTAGCTAGAAAAACTCGTGGCGATGATCGACCGATTTTCGATTGCAGGTACAACAAAGCCAAACCCGTTGACAGGCTTTTGGATTTGATCATTGCGGACGCCAAAGCATACGACCGAAGCGCTGGCGTATGGGATTTGGTTAAGCATCCCGGCAAGTTCATCGTCAAAACTATCGGCTACCGTTGCTGCATAATAAGCTGGAAGCGTACAGATCAGGCCGTCATATTCGCCCAGCGGTAGTTGATTCTCTCCAATCAGAAGCCAGCTGCCACGTTCGGTTCGCTTGCAGGCAGAGATTGGATTCTGTTTTGAAATACGATCCTCAGGTAAAGCTTTTTCGAGAGCATCAACCATCTGTTGCATGCCCCCTTCAGGTGCCATAAACAGGCCGTAGCGGGCTCCACTTTCGAGTGATTCGCTCGATTCTTTTGCCTGGCGATTAGCACGCCACAGGGAGCCATACTCAGCTTCTTGGCGTGGAAACTGTGGTAGCGTAGCGGCAAGGCTAAGCTTCTCTGGATCAGCTGTATAGATGCCAGCAACAAGAGGTTGCACTAATTGATCCAGAGCCTCTTGGCCAAGCCGACGACGTGCAAAGCTTGCGACGCTCTCATCTTCCTTCGTCTTCTTGGCCGACACAAAAGGCTCGTAGGCTAGCCGAGCTTTCCCACGCAAGCTCAATACCGATGAGGCTATGATCGATCCGATCTTCTTGGGTGCCATCAAGACGAAGCCTTCAGGCACCGGCAGCACGCGACCTTTTCGAACAACCATGGCACGTCGTCGATCCTCGGCCGTAGGAAGCAGATGATCTTGGATACCAAGCTCTTTACAAAGGGTTACGACCGAAGGAATCTTCGTCAGGAAGTTATCGGCGCTCTGTTCGATCAGCCAGCCATCTTGGTTGACCGTTTCAAGAACTCCACCTAGCCTAGGTGAGGCTTCGAACAACTGCCATTCTATTTGGGGATGATTGCTCTTTAGCTCCCAAGCAGCAGCAAGTCCGGTGATGCCTCCGCCGAGGATGGCGATTCTTGGTGGCTGATTCGTTGGCATGGATGTAGTCACGTTTGAAGGAAGTCACACTGAGCTGCCTTCTAGACTACCAAGCACCACCCCGTGCCGCCCAGGCCCATTGGCTCGCAGGACGGCCACCAAATCGCCATTCGAATCCAGCGGTAATTGTTAGATTATTTAGCGTAGAAGTCTCATTCTGAGCGAACGCCAGATTGTCCATGAACTCCAGCCTAAGAGCTGCCCAGCGACGGATTTGGTATTTCATGCCAACGCCGAAGGGAATCGTAAGCATTGTTTGATCAACTCGATTGCCCGAGTCATTCGAGTACTCAAGTTGCGTAAGCCCAAAACCTACACGGTAATAAGGGCGAAGCTTTGAATCACCCCAAGGATAATACAACGCACTAATATCGGTCAGCAGCAAATTGTCCGAAGTAGACCCTTCATTAAGTGTTGTGTTGACCAGATCAGGGGTCGTCCAACCGACCCGGACTTGGGTGCCCCAATAGTGGTCAAAATCCCAACCAAGTTGTAAGGCAGCAAAGTAATCATTCGCCGCACGGACGTTGTCATCAATGCTGCTTGTCATGACGAATGCGCCTGACTCGAAGGTGACTTCGTAAGGACGATTTAGCCAGCTCGTTCCACGCAAGGGGCCACCGGGGCCCATCGCACGGCCGTGGGTTTTGGAGCTTCTAAGCTCAAGTTGCTGGAGGAACCAATTCTTCTCTTCGTAAATTACTGGCGGTCCAAAACCTTGCTTTTCATAGCACTCGCCATCAGGGCAAGCGTGACGACCATCGGGCCACAGCATGGGGGGGCTATCTGAGGTGGTATATGGCTCGTTTGTAATGATTCGCTCATTCTTGTCATTCAGCAACTGGGGTTGTTCGACGGAAACAACTTCTTTACCAGCGGTTGGAGCATCCAGGATATTGAAGTTACCTTCCTTACCTGCTGTGGCTTGCTGATAAGGTGAAACCTGCGCGCACAGGTTGGTTGCTGTTAACAGACTCGTTAACAAACAGACGAGTAGCCAGCTCTTGTGGATGTGATATTGCAAGAAGACAGAGCACCGTTTCGGACCGGGGAGTCAGAATCAGGTGCGAACCGTAGCGGTGACAAGGATCGCATGCAATATCATTGGCAGAGAAGCTTGCTAGCGTTTAGTATCAACGTAGCGTGCTAGCAGTCTTCGTGGAGGAGCTATCAGGCGATGCGGTTGATTCCTCTAGTGGTGAGGGCTTCACCGTTGCGTAAGCTAGACAGCTAACAGTGTAGCTGTCGCCAAGGCTTGTGCTGATTTTCAAAGGTTTTTCAAACTTGCCAGGTTCTCGATTTGCTGAATAGGTGAGCGTGATCATCTGTCGTGTAGCAGGCTGATCGGAGGTCGTGTACGAAAAGCTTTCGTCTCCAGCGCTATCGACGTTAGTAACAACAAATGGTTGCTTGCTACGAACGATCAACCGTTTGGTGATCGTTTCACCTTGGGTCAATTCACCTAGAGCCAAGTTCTGTGGAGCGACTGTAAGCTCAGCATTCACTTTGCCAACGACATCGATCGGAATGCGTGGGTTTTGACGATCGTTGGTGACAAGGATGATTTGATCTTTGATAAAGCCAGCAGGAGCATTTTCTCGCAATCGGACCAACAAGTCGTAGTTCACACGCCCACCGTTGCGACGTTTTTCAATTAACTCAGCTTCCAGGAATTCGCTAACGCTACGAACATCATCGATTCGCCAATTCGAATGACCCGCGTAAGTGATGCCCAGCGTGCGTTCTGAATTGGTTCCCTGAGAGACCGTATCAAAGTCGACCGAACCTGGTTCGAATACCACGTCTCCACGGATATTCCCATGCACGCGAAGCTGGACTTGGGCCGGATAAGGTTTCGAAATTCGGACTGTCAGCGTTGCACTGTGGGGGCCCGTGAATGTTCGAGTATTGAATTTGGCAACGATGTATGCCTTTTCATAAGTTTTGATTCGACGGTTTTCAATCGAAGGGCTCGTGCAGCCACAGCTTGATCTTACTGAAGAAATCTCAATGTCTTCCTTATAGATGTTCTTCACCTCAAATCGGTAAACCGTATCCGATCCTCGGGCAACGACGCCAAAGTCGTGACTCTGGGTGTCAAACATTTTCGAAGCCCATTGCTGAGCTGAGACCGATTGGCATGCAACCAAGCAGCAAGAAATGACAAAAAACGAAGCGAAAAATCTCTTTAGAGATCGGATTTGTAAGGCAAGTGTTGTAAATAGCATGAGTCTTTGGCTTTCAATGAACGTTGCAATTCTTATATACGCAACGCTTGTAGCAATCGGTCGAACTGATCCAAATCGGTTCGACCTCTCGTTTCCACAGGGCCTTATCCGTGGCAAAACAGTCTCAATCGTTCCTGTTTCTACCTTATGGCTCGCTTGGCAAGTAGGAAAAAAGGGGGAATTTTCGCTAGCTTACGTATGGTTTAGCTCATCTCATAAGGTTTGGGAATATCAGTGTGACTAGGTGGTATGGGAGGATTGCGTTCTGGCTGAGGGTGGCGTGAAGATGTCATTCTTTCTCGGCTACCCATCCTTCCTGCTTTTACTCTTTTTTACCCCCCTGCGTACTTCGGTGAGATTGCTAAACTGGGCATCTGGAGAAACTAATCAGCAAGCATTGCTCGTGACCGACACCCAAACTAACGGAAACTGACTCCCTCTTATGACCGACCCTCGTTATCAGCGAGTAGCGATCGTAGGCGTTGGCCTGATTGGGGGATCGCTTGGATTGGCACTAAAACAACGTAAACTGGCCGGCTCAGTCGTGGGAGTTTCTCTCAGTGCGAAAGCCGCAGCCAATCTCTGTCGCCTAGGTGTTGTTGACGAAGCTACCCAGGACCTACAGCAAGGTGTCATGGATGCTGATCTCGTACTTGTTGCGACGCCTATTGCTAATATTGCCCCAGTCGTGCTTGAGATTGCCCCCAAACTCAGCCCCAACTGTTTGGTTACCGATGCCGGAAGTACGAAGCTTGGCATTGTAGAAAGTGTGGGGCAAGGATTTGCCAATTTAGCATCGCCTCCCCAATTCATAGGTTCCCATCCACTGGCTGGTGACCACAAGAGTGGGCCAGAATCAGCTCGTGCTGATCTTTTTGAAGATGCAGTAGCTGTAATCACTCCGACGGCAACGACTACCGCGGAAACGACGACCCGTGTTACTGAATTTTGGGAGTCGGTTGGTTGTCGAGTTCAATCGGCTTCGCCAAAGCAGCATGATGATTTGCTTGCTATGACAAGTCATTTGCCACATGTCGCTGCTGCAGCACTTGCATCAGTAACTCCGGAAGAAGCTTTGCCACTGACAGCAACGGGCTGGGCAGACACGACCCGCGTCGCAGCAGGGTCGGCTGAGTTGTGGCGAGATATTTTATTATCCAACCGTCGTGCAATTGCCGACGGTATTGAATCATTAGAAACAGAATTACAGGCATATCGCCAAACGCTCAAAGAGGCGAATGCTGAGGAACTTCAGAAATTGCTTGAGCAAGGAAGGCAACGTCGAAATGCTTTGGGAAGTTGATGTACGCCCGGCAGAAGGTCGACCAGATCGAAGTGCCGAACGGTTGGTCGAGGCAGCTACTTTGGCTGGCATAGATAATCTACAAGTGGCTACGGCACGTGGATTTCTAGTCGAAGGGGAACAGCTAGACGAGTCTGCCATCGAAGTCATCGCCAAGCAATTGCTCTCTGACGCAGTGGTTGAAGAGGCCATCTGGGGTCAGCCCTCGGACGCTTCTTTAACGGACTCTCCTGACAGCCTGAATGGTTCACAAACTTCGCTGCTTCAAGTTTTGCCAAAGATTGGCGTTATGGACCCAACAGCTCAGAGTGCCGAGGAAGCGATTGCCGACTTAGGTTATGCCGGAGCCAAAGTCCGGACGCTGAAAAAATATTGGATCTCCGGCATGGACGATCAGACAGCTCGCAAATTTGGCGAACGCCTGCTTGCTAACGATGCCATTGAGCAATTAGTGGTTGGTTCTCATGGCGTAAAGAGTCTTGAAGGAGGCAGTCCTTACAAGTTTCAGCTTCTACACACTTCCCTCAAAGGGCTCGACGATGAAGCACTCATGAAGCTAAGCCGCGAAGGTCAGCTTTACCTGCAGCTTGCAGAAATGCAGACTTTGCAGCGTTACTTTGATGAGCTTGGTCGCGACCCAACGGACATCGAGCTTGAAACGATTGCACAAACTTGGAGCGAGCATTGTAGCCACAAAACACTCGCTGGCCGAATTGCCTACCGAGATGAGAATGGCGAACGTCATTTCGATAACATGCTCAAGGAAACCATTTTCGAAGCAACCAATTCGTTACGAAAGAAGTGGGGCGAGCAAGACTGGTGCGTTAGCGTTTTCAAAGATAACGCAGGCATTGTTACTTTCGATGGCGAAGACAACATTTGTTTTAAAGTTGAAACTCACAATCACCCCTCGGCGTTGGAACCCTACGGTGGCGCCAACACAGGCCTTGGGGGCGTGATTCGTGATACACTTGGTACTGGCTTGGGCGCCAAGCCTATTTGCAGTACGGATGTCTTCTGTTTTGCTCCGCCGGAAACGCCTGACGCAGAACTGCCTGATGGGGTGCTGCCCCCACGACGCGTTATGCGAGGTGTCGTTGAAGGAGTTCGTGACTATGGCAACCGAATGGGTATCCCCACCGTTAACGGAGCGGTCTGCTTCGATGAACGTTATCTTGGGAATCCTCTCGTTTACTGCGGAAACGTTGGACTCATTCCTCATGACAAATCGTTTGGATATCCTCAGCCGAATGACTTGATTGTTGCCATTGGTGGTCGGACGGGGCGTGATGGCATCCACGGTGCAACCTTCTCCAGTGCCGAACTCACAAGCGAAAGTGAAAGCCTTTCGGGCGGGGCGGTTCAGATTGGCAACGCCATTGAAGAGAAAAAAGTTGCCGATGTTCTTTTGCAGGCTCGTGACCGTGGGTTATTCAGCGCGGTAACAGACTGTGGAGCGGGTGGTTTCAGCAGTGCCGTTGGTGAGATGGGCGAGGAGATCGGTGCCCAAGTTTGGCTGGAAAAGGCACCTCTGAAGTACGAAGGCCTCTCATATACCGAGATTTGGATCTCCGAAGCGCAGGAACGCATGGTCTGTTCCGTGCCGGATGAAAACTGGGATGAGCTTGACAAGCTTTGCCAATCAGAAGGTGTCGAAGCTACCGTCATAGGACGATTCGTACCGGGCGGTATGTTGCATCTACTTTACAATGGCGAACTGGTTGGTGAGCTTTCGATGGAGTTTCTTCACGACGGCCGACCACCTGTTATTCGTGAGGCAAGCTATACGCCTGTGGAAGTAAAGCCTTTTGAAGTACCAAACGATCATGACTCAGGAGATGACTTGCATAAGATCCTAGGGTCTCTAAATGTCGCAAGCAAAGAGTGGATCATTCGTCAGTACGATCATGAAGTGCAAGCAGGTAGTGTTGTTAAGCCGCTAGTCGGTGTAGCCTGTGATGGTCCAAGCGATGCTGCGGTAGTGCGTCCAAAGCTTGGCAGCCGCAAAGGGATTGTTATTGGTTGTGGTATCAACCCACGCTATGGCGATCTGGATACCTATCACATGGCCGCTAGTGCTGTGGATGAAGCGATCCGCAACTCGGTTGCTGTTGGAGCGGACCCCAAGCGAATCGCTTTGCTTGATAATTTCTGCTGGGGCGACTGTGAACGTAGCGAAACGCTAGGCTCTTTGGTCCGTTCAGCGCTTGCTTGCCACGACATGGCAATCGCTTTCGAGGCCCCCTTTGTGAGCGGTAAGGATAGTTTGAATAATGAATTCAGCTACATTGATGGCGATGGCAACAAGCAGACAATTGCGATTCCAGCCACATTGCTTATCAGTGCAATGGGACAAATTGATGATGTCACCCAAGCTGTGACCATGGACTTTAAGAAGGCTGGCAGTCGAATCTACATCGTAGGTGCAACCCACTTAGAGATGGGGGGCTCTCACTTTGGCATGATTCACGATCAACAGGGAGGGGCTGTTCCCAAGGTGAATACTGAGATGGCCTCTAAGACCTACGCAGGCATTCATGAAGCCATTAAGTCGGGCACCGTCTTAGCATGCCACGACTTAAGCGAAGGGGGCCTTGCCGTCGCCCTAGCCGAAATGGCCTTTGCAGGCGGTTTGGGAGTCGATGCCGATCTTGCTCATGCTCCCATGGAAGGTGAATTTGCTTCAGCTAACGAACGGGTCATGGCGGCCTTGTTTAGTGAGTCCAACAGCCGTTTCCTCTGCGAAGTTGCTCCCGAGCAAGTCGATCAGTTCAAAGCCTGTCTCGTCGACGTACCGCATGCTGCGATTGGCGATGTGGTTGAAGGCAACACTTTTGACATACATGCCTTTAAGCGGAATGTTATTAAAACAGACATCGCTTCACTAAAAGAGGCATGGCAAGCACCATTGCGTTGGTGAGAACCGATTGTCTCGTAGCTATTAGATATTCATTTGCAATAAACCAGGATTAGGTTTTCAAAAATGCCAACACCACGTGTACTCGTACTTCGATCGCCAGGGACGAACTGCGATGAGGAGACAGCCAAAGCATTCGAACTTGCTGGGGCCGTGACTGAACGTGTACATATTAACCGTTTGCTTGAAGAACCGAAGCAGCTTGAGAATTTTCAAGCGTTATGTTTTCCCGGTGGGTTTAGCTACGGTGACGACGTTGCAGCAGGTCGTGTGTTGGGCAATCGGGTTCGATTAAATCTCGCAGAAGAGCTGAAGCAATTCCGTGATGCCGACAAGCTGGTCCTTGGCATTTGCAATGGTTTTCAAGTCTTGATGAAGACGGGCTTGCTGGATGTGGATGACGATCAAGGTCCGCAGGCTACGCTCGAATGGAACGACCATGGTCGTTACGAAGCACGTTGGGTGAAGCTAGCCGTTGAAGGGACGAAGTCGGTTTTCCTAAAAGGGTGTGAGCACCTTGAATTACCAATTGCCCATGCCGAAGGTAAGATTAGCGTCCGTGATCAAACTGCTTTTGATAGCTTGCAAGCCAATGGCCAGGTGGTGCTTCGGTATACGGATGGAAACGGTGCTGCCAAGGGGCAACTTCCGTTCCCGACGAATCCAAACGGTGCCTTTGGAAACACGGCAGGGCTTTGCGATTCTACAGGACGTGTGCTTGGTTTGATGCCACATCCAGAACGATTTATTGACCGCTGCCAGCATCCCCGGTGGACACGACGACCGTCAGACGCCGAGGTTGATGGGCTCAGGGTGTTTAAAAACGCAGTTGACTATTTCGGTTGATTGCTTGGCCGACTCGCGGTGCCGGTTTGGTTCGTTGCGGGTTGAATCGGACGGATCATTACTCCGTCAATCATCGCCGTAGCGGTCCCTTCAACGGAGAATGTCACTTCAAGCGAAGTTCGATAAGTGGCACGTCTGAGGAGTTGAAACGGCTGCCAATTTTCATTCTCTGATATTTCAAGCGATAGCTCACGTCCACCTAAGGAATCTTCGATCCTCAAGAAGGATGACGTAGGCATTCGGCGTTGTTTATTGTCTTGCGAGACGCGGCACCAGCCTGTGATTTCAATCATCTCACCGGCATCAAGTTCAATCTTAGGAGAAATGATCTTGGGTGCTAGTTCGCCAGTCGCACTCGGGGTATGACTTGATAGGCGTAATGAATTTGAGCCATGAATTGGACTCCCCGCGACAAGCTCAACGGAGGTCCCTTCGATTGATTGACTCGCAGCTGGTCGGCGCCAACCAAGACGCCGTGCTTCATCCATGTCTTCAAAGCTGCCTGCATAAAGTCGATTGGAACCACGCGGCATGACGCTCAGTATCTGCGCTAACCGAAAATGATCGGTCAAGGTAGATGGTAAAACTGAAAGTGGGCTGCTTAGCCTGTTATTCTGGTTCTCTAATGCAATGCTTCGTCGGTATTGGTCTGATTTCTCAATGGCATCTATGACACCCATAGCAAGGTCGTAGCCTTCTCGGTACTCATTGCGAACCAGTGCAAGCTTGGCTTCACCGAGTTTCGTAGTAATCAATTTTCGGTTTTCGACGGACAAGGATTCGGTTTGTGCAAGTCTTTCGGTAGCAAGCGAAACAATCTCTTTAGCAATCGATGGTCCTGCCTTGGCCGTGTATTTTCTGAGCGAAACCACGACGCGAGGATCATTGGAAATTAACAAGTATCCCTGAGCATATCCCGCAGGACGGTCGGTTCTAACTCCACCACTGATACGAACCACTTGGCTGTTCTTCAACCCGCAGGGAGTCAATCGATAGAGCTGATTCACTCCACCAACACCAGGTAGAACTAGGTGATCCTGCGTAAGTGATCCGTTAGGGCTGGGCACTACGAGTCGA
Source organism: Botrimarina sp. (assembly GCA_965263145.1). Lineage (GTDB taxonomy): Bacteria > Planctomycetota > Planctomycetia > Pirellulales > Lacipirellulaceae > CAYGQU01. Next base: position 1,344,687 of record OZ253585.1, on the reverse strand, counting down.
ACTCCATCTCGTTCGAGCAAGAATCCAGTTCCATCTTCAAGCAATAACGGATCTTCGGGGGAGAGAAGCCATGGGCGGATTAGTTTCAGGTTGGCTAGGTAGTTTTTCAGCCACGCCTTGGTTCTCAAGGTCGCTTGATCAGCGCCGTGAAGCGGTTCGGTGGACTGGAAAATCAAGCCTCGACAGCCGGCGGCCAAGGCTTCGTAACAAGCATGTTGTAAACCTTGAATGGGCAGCCAACTGGGAGTGACTCCTTCGCCGATGAACGCGTCAATCTGATTCATCGTCGATTGGGAGAGATCGCACGATACCGAAGCTAGTAAAGGTGTCCCCGGCGACAGACGTTGTCTAGATTGGGCCATGCGGAGTTGAGCGTCATCCTCTGAGGTCAATCGGCTATGCGTTTGTCCAAGGATTAGCCCATCGGCAATTCGACTCCACTCATTGATCGTATCTGAGGCTTGTATGACAACGGGACGCATCAACGACTCAGGCAGTTGACGGGCATCTTCGACCTGAGCCAAATGGGAATCTAGGCTTCGCTTGCTGCTTGACCCCGCGACGGTCCATGCTAAGACAGGAGACCAAGACGCGTTGTATTTTGGGAAGTTATCTTTGTCTGTCGCTGGGCAGATAAGTTTCAAGCTATGCAATGAAGCTTGTTGCAGTTGTTGCTCGGTTGGCAGCTTATTGAGAACTACGGTGTTAAAACCGAGATCTGACAGCTCGGCAAAAGATTCGCCACGGTGTAACCATGCGATCGGGAAGAAAGGTTTGTTGTCAATTCGAAATCCATGGCTACCGAGTTTCACTTCCGTTGTTGTGATTTTACTTTCAACACTTGGCTGAGAGTTGGGGGTGGATTGCGAAGCGAATTGATTGATTGATTGGGACTTAGCGGGTGATCTTTTAGCCAAGCTAAGTGGTTGAACGATGCCTTCTATAGAAAGTTCTTTGATCCAAACGGTACCGTTTTGGATGGCTCCTGGCGTGCCGATGGCGACGCGTTGCAGATAGGCACCCGTCGGGTCGATCTTTGTAGGCTTCTCAAGAGAAATTCGGCGAGCGCGAATTGCTCGGGCTACAGCGAGTGGAAACTCTGCGAGCGAGTGCTCGACATTTCCTGGGCCTGCGATCTTACGAGTCTGGGGCCGAATCAATAGCCGCATTGATGTGTTGGTCTTGGGATCGATGGTTCTCGGCAAAACGATTTCAGCAGCTAGAAGCGTGCCTGGCTGAGTCGCTCGGATCGAGGCGTACACTTTTAGTTCATCGATAATTGCGGCAGGCGGGACGTCGCGCCACCACCAAGCTGAGTATCCAATGGGGCATTGATAGACAATCTGCTCAGCGCCAATGGCACTTACCGAGTTGTCAGAAGCAACTCCCTGTTTACCGAGCCGAATCCGCTTTTGACTGACAATTTCAGCCTGACTGTCATTTGGGGATTTCCAAACGGTTTCGGCTCCATCATGAGAATCGATCCAGGCATCAGCCAAACACTCTGTGGAGGGGATTATTAACCCTGCCAAGAGCGTGGATAGAAGCAATTTATAGGCGAATTCTCTTGCCACGTCGGTTATTAGGATTAGCGTGAAGTTGGTTAAGCCTTCAGGACATTAGGGATTTAGGTTGGCCCCAATGCCGCTGTTACCTTGAATAAAGAGGTATTCATGGGGCCGAAGTAGCAGTATTTTGGCAACTTGGCCAGAGAAAAATGTTGCCTGAAAGCAACATGCTAGCGACTTTTCAGGTTTTTGTGCCAACCGCTTGAAGCCACTTAAGTGCTTAGCTTAGAATAATTTGCGTACGATCTGGGGAGCTTAGCCAGACATTTTGGCGCACCGCCTGCTTCTCTCCTGGTATCGCACCTTCCTGGAGATACCAACTATGCCGAACATCAACACGACCGCTGATTCGAACACCAAAGATCTACCATCGGATCTCAAGCAACTGCTAGCAGCTGTTGCCTCGCTTCCTGGTAATCAGTCAGCCGAGTTGCGTCCTTATCTTGACCGTGTCGTTGAAAGCACAAGCCGTCGACGCCGAATTCTCACTTTGGTCCAAGATGCTTTAGGTCAACTTCGATTGGACATGAAGTACCTTATGTTTGATCTTGAAGCAACTCGTCGTGAACGTAATGAGCTACAGGAAAAATTGAATCATCTAACAGGCAATGATGGATTTGAAGAATCGGGTGACTGAGTTGGCGGCTAGTCACTGGCTAGCTTGTCACTGAGCAGATTCTTTACTTACTAAGCCGATTACGATAACTACCCCGGAACATGAGCACCCCCGCCACTGCAGATCAGCTTGCACAGAGCGCCTTGGACGTGGGGGTGATCTCCGAGGGAGAACTCCGGTCAGCCTGGGAAGAAGCAGGCACCGGCAAGTCGATTAACGACCTTTCCCAAGCACTTGTCCGCAAAGGCTATCTCACCAACTACCAGTTGGACCGCCTTTCACGTGGCATGCAAGACGGTTACTTCTACGGTGACTACAAAGTCCTGTACAACGTCGGTTCCGGTTCATTTGCTCGGGTCTTTCGGGCTGTGCATCGCATGACAGGTGATCTGTATGCCGTTAAAGTGCTACGTTCGCGACACAATGCGGACCCAAAGATATCGGACTTCTTCCGACGTGAAGGCGAGCTGGGTAAAACCCTCAAGCATAAGAATATTGTGCCAATCCATGAGGTCGTTTCCCGCCCCAATTTGAACTTCTTGGTAATGGACTTTATCGAAGGGAGAAACCTTCGTGAGTTCTATCGGGTACGTGGCAAGTTTGATTGGGCTGAGGCTGGTAAGATCATGATCGGCGCTCTTGCTGGACTGCACTATGCTTTTGGGCAAGGCATTACGCACCGTGACCTCAAGCTCTCGAACATTCTGGTCTCTAGTGAAGGGGAGTCGAAGCTAATCGACTTTGGACTCGCCGCACTCGATTCGGTGGCTGTCGATGAAGTCGCCGGAGTTACAAGAACGGTTGAGTACGCTGCTTTGGAAAAGGCAACCAATGTCCACAAGGATGATAACCGCAGCGATGTCTTCTTTGCTGGTTACATGTTGCATCAGATGCTCACGGGAGTGAGTTCCTTGCCCGAGGGGCGTGAACGCAATAAAGAGTTCAACCGGGATACGTTCAAGAGCATCAAACCCTTGTTAGAGCTAGAGCCATCGGTTCCGATGCCAATTGCGATGGTCGTCTCAAAGGCGATGGAGCTTGATCCCTCGCGTCGTTATCAAACGCCGGGCGACATGCTAAACGATCTTCGAGTGGCAGTGCGTCGTGCTGAAGGTGGTGCTGCCAGTGGCGACAAGAAGCAAGATCTTGCTAGCCAAGAAGGAATTGGACCGAGCGGTTTACCTCGCAAAATCATGATCGTTGAATCTTCGGTTAAGCGGCAAGATTTACTTCGTGAGCTATTCAAACGGAATGGTTACCGCGTATTGATTTCCGGAGACATTGACCGTGCATTGAATCGCTTTGTTAGCGATCCCGATGCGGCTGACGTCGCGGTTTTCTGCGCGGCATCCCTTGGGGCTTCTGCTGTGGATGCTTTCAATCGTTTTGGTGATGACAAACAGACCATGGATAAGGCGGCCATTCTGCTGCTCGAAGAAGCCCAGTCAAAGTGGGTTCCAAATGCCAACGTCGCCAATCACCGCGGAGTGGGTGTCATGCCCATGAAGCTTAGAGATCTACGAAAAGTGGTGCTCGCAGCCATCAATGCCTCGGAATCATGATTCTCAGTGAAGCAAGGATGCCTTCTCCATGACAAACGCAGCTTCACAAGCCAACAGGCAAACGGTAATTGGCCATGAAGATGTGTTGGCAAAGTTCCAACGCACAATAGCCCGTAGCCGGCTGGCTAGTACCTATCTTTTTGTCGGTCCAGAAGGAATTGGTAAACGCCAGACAGCATTGCAACTTGCTAAGCGATTGCTCTGCAGCGGACCGGTCGATGCCGATTCTTTATTACCTTGTGATGATTGCGAATCTTGCCGATTGTTTGATCTTGGATCGCACCCTGACCTGCTGCAAGTAAGCAAGCCTGAAGGGAAGAGCAGCTTGCCTATCAGTCTGTTTGTGGGAGATGCTGACCATCGAAATCAGACGGGGCTTTGTCATGACATTTCGCTGAAGCCGCTCGTGGGTCGACGGCGGGTAGCGATTATCGACGATGCGGATTCCTTTAGCGTCGAAAGCGCGAACTGTTTGCTGAAAACACTTGAGGAACCACCACCAGGAGCGGTCTTGTTTCTTATTGGAACAGCCCTGTCTAAGCAGCTTCCCACAATTCGCTCGCGTTCCCAAGTGTTTCGGTTTGCCCCATTAGAGGATGACCAACTTGCCAGCGTGTTGGTTTCCCTTCCTGAACAAGTGATAGAAGGGGACCTTATTTCTGAACAAGAATCAATCCAATTGGCGTCACAAGCGAATGGGAGTGTCACCCAGGCGTTGGCTTTGCGTAATCCAGGCCTTCTGGAATCTCGTCAAGCAATTTTGCAATCTCTACAGGCAGGGATTGATCCTGTCCGATTTGCCGTCTTACTAGAAGAACAGACCAAAGCTGCCGGTACGGAACCGAGTTTAAGACGAGCTCGATTTCGTGAGCTTATGCGTATCATCATTGATCATTATCGTACCCTCGTGATATCAACCGAGGATGAGTTCGCACTCGAAGCTCTGGATGCCTGCCTTGAAGCGGAAGAGGCGCTTGGAAGAAATGCGAATCAATCAACCCTGGTTCAAGTACTGGCAACTCAACTAGGAAGGATTGAGCTCGCCAGACTCAAATCCGATAAGCCTATGCGCTGAAATTTGGTTCAAGAAGTAGGATTTTTTGTGACTTCTGGCTCTCGATACGAGGCTTCTGTTGACCTACCGAGCCGAGTAGGCGTAAACTTCGGACCTTGTCAGTGAGTTCATCGCCTTGGATGGCTCAACATGGGCTCGTCTGACTAGCGGCAAAGCTCAGGCTGCTTATATCTTGTGGTATCACGGAATACTGTCGGAAGCGATCAAGTGAGCAACGATCGGCCAAGGCATAGCTTAACGACAGAATGGAGACACCAGACATGGATCCCGTCGAGATCGTCTGTTGGCTGATTGCTTTCTTAGGAGCCTTCGCAGCACTGATTCAAGCGAAGCAGTTTTATCAAACCATGATCCGTGCCGACCAAGGGACGGAGCGAATGCAAGAAATTGCCGGTTACGTAACATCAGGGGCGAACGCCTACTTGCAGCAGCAGTATCGCGTCGTAGCGGCCTTCTTTTTGGTTGTTGCTTTGCTGCTTGCTTACGCCGCTTTTGGTCTAAATGTCCAAAGTCAATTCGTGCCGTTTGCCTTTCTGTCCGGAGGTCTCTTTAGTGGCCTTGCTGGATGGTTTGGTATGAAGACTGCCACTGCCGCGAGTAACCGAACTGCCGCGGCGGCAGAGAAGTCGCTTAATCAAGGTTTGCAAATTGCTTTCCGTTCTGGGGCCGTAATGGGGCTAACCGTGGTCGGTCTTGGCTTGATGGATATCGCCCTTTGGTTCGCCTTCTTAAAGTGGATTTGGCCCGCGATGGGATTCGATCCGCTTTCACCAGTCGAGATCACCGTGACGATGCTTTGCTTCGGAATGGGGGCAAGCGCTCAGGCGTTATTCGCTCGTGTCGGAGGAGGCATCTTCACCAAAGCGGCTGACGTTGGAGCTGACCTCGTTGGTAAAGTCGAGCAAGGCATTCCAGAAGACGACCCAAGGAACCCTGCTACGATTGCTGATAACGTTGGTGACAATGTTGGTGACGTCGCCGGTATGGGGGCTGATCTTTACGAATCCTATGCTGGGTCGATCCTGGCGAGCGCAGCTCTTGGTGCAGCCGCCTTCTCGACGGCTGTTTTGATTCCGGAAGGAATGACAACAGAGCAAGCTCAAATGCGGGCCATTCTGTTGCCAATGGTTATTGCGGGCCTAGGAATCTTTCTATCAATCGCTGGCATTTATCTCGTCAAAACGGACGAAGACGCTAGCCAAAAGAATTTGCTTGCCGCCCTGGCTAAAGGGATCAACCTTTCAACTTCGCTGGTTATCGTTGCTTCAATCATCGCCGCTTGGTTTTTAATGCCTGCAACGGAAGTCACCACTTGGTTTGGAATTCCAGGGGTCGCGTTCAGTGTTATTTGGGGTGCCATAGCAGGTTTAGTCATTGGTCGGTGGACCGAGTACGTTACTAGCGACGAATTCACTCCTACGAAGAAGCTTGCCGACCAAGCGGTCACCGGTCCGGCAACAATCATCATTGGTGGTGTAGCCGACGGCATGATGAGCGTCTGGGCTCCGGTGGTTGTTGTCAGCTTGGCAACAATTCTCTCCTTCGGTTTTGCGACGGGTTGGAACTTTGTAGACATCAGTTACTTCTCGCTTGGACTCTATGGTGTTGGTATCGCTGCGGTGGGAATGCTTAGTACGCTTGGCATTACGCTTGCCACAGATGCCTATGGACCAATTGCAGACAATGCTGGCGGTAATGCCGAGATGTCAGGCATGCCTGAAGTCGTGCGTCAGCGTACCGACGCCTTGGATAGTCTCGGCAACACTACCGCCGCCACAGGTAAGGGCTTTGCAATCGGATCGGCTGCGTTGACCGCTTTGGCTTTGCTTGCGGCTTATGTTGAGGGAGTCCGGGACGGCTTTGACCGCTGGGCAGATGACTTTATTAACACAGCTGTGCAAGTTGAAGGAGAAGGGGAGAACGCCACTGGTTGGTATAAGCTCTCCAACCAATTCCTCGTAGAGATTGAATCAACTAGCGAAGAAAGCAATCCTTACGACGCCAAACCGTATTTGATCATGCCAACTCAATTGCGTGAACAAGAGTTAGCCAAGTACTGGTACGGCTTGCCAAACGATACGAAAATTGATTTTGAATCAGGTGAAGGGATTCCTTCTATCCTGGATGATCCAAATGCTGACAAACCAATATGGTCATCCAATAGTACGCCTTTGTTGGCGCTGTCGGAGGCAACGCTTCCGGACTTCAATGTTTATTACGATGCCACTTTGATGAACCCTAAGGTGCTGATCGGTGTCTTTGCTGGTGCGATGGCGACTTTCGTCTTTTGTGCGATGACGATGAAGGCGGTTGGCCGTGCGGCCCAAGGCATGGTCGAAGAAGTTCGCCGTCAGTTTAAGGAAAAGGCTGGCATTATGGACGGGTCAGAAAAACCGGATTACGAACGCCCCGTAGCAATTAGCACTGCAGCAGCTCAGACCGAAATGATTGGACCGTCATTGCTAGGACTGTTGCTTCCAGTTGGTGTCGGAATGACGCTCGGTGTCGCAGGCGTTTTGGGACTGCTAATGGGAACCCTCACCTGCGGTTTCTGCGTCGCGGTCTTCATGGCCAACTCGGGTGGTGCCTGGGACAATGCTAAGAAGTATATCGAAGCAGGTGCCCATGGCGGTAAAGGGACCGAAGCTCATAAAGCAGCCGTGGTGGGTGACACTGTTGGTGACCCCTTCAAAGATACCAGCGGCCCCAGCCTTAACATTCTGATCAAGCTAATGAGTATGGTTAGCGTGGTCGTGGCAGGCCTTGTGGTACGTTACAGCTTGGCTGCATTAGGGATTTTCTAGAAGCTTTGGCAGCATATGAGCTTCCCCCAAACGTCATGATCGCTAGTCTTGATTCTTTCCAATCCCGACGATTCGACGGGTTGCGAGATTCGGGGGCAAACAACTACACTATTAGTGTTCAGGCAGTCGATGCCTAACAGACCAGGAGAGGTGGCAGAGTGGTCGAATGCGCCGGTTTGCTAAATCGGTGAAGGGGTCATTCCCTTCCGCAGGTTCGAATCCTGTCCTCTCCGCTAGTAAGAACGGCCCGTGGGCACCCTTAAGGGCGAACCGCGGGCCGTTTTTTTACGCCTATCATCTGAGAGTTGTTAACCCTTCGCTGCCTTCAACCTGCAGGTCACCCCATGGCGACTGACGAGCGACTGAGACGTGAAATTGACGATTTGGGCCGTACCTTTGGAGACACGGTCCGTCGCTTTGCTGGTGATGACGCCTTCCAGCTGGTCGAATCGGTTCGTCGACTCGCTCGACGATTCTGTGATGGCGAAACTGCCGCCGCTGACGAATTAGACGAGTTGCTTCAGTCCATGACGACTGAACAGCTTCGCGTCGTTATCAGCTCGTTTAGTGGATTTCTGGAGCTAGCTAATTTAGCGGAAGACCGGCAACGTGTCCGAGCTTTGCGAGATCGTGAAACGGAGACCTATCCAGCTGCTCCCAAGGAATCGATCCTTGCCGCGGTTGAGTCATTAAAGGAGCAAGGCCTTTCAGCAGACCAAGTTGCTGGCGTTTTGAGTCAGGTCGATATCGAGTTAGTTTTCACCGCGCACCCAACCGAGGCGAAACGGCGTTCGCTGCGTGCCAAGCTCCGTGCGATACGTGGCCTGCTCAGCCGACTCGATCAATCGGCACTTACACCTCGTGAAGAGAAACGCTTGCGTGATCTCTTGCAGAGAGAAATTGCCAAGATGTGGCAGACCGATGTGTTGCGACCATCACGTCCAACGGTTCTCGAAGAGGTTCGTCGAGGACTCTCGATTAAACCTGTTTTGTGGAAGACAATTCCTTGGATCCAAGCCGAGTTGCGTAGCGCACTGGCTGAAGTCTATCCTGGTGAAAAGGTTAGTAGTCCCTCAATGATCTCATTTGGATCTTGGATGGGGGGGGACCGAGATGGTCACCCGTTCGTTACGCCAGAGATTACCCAACAAACTTTGCAATGGTTACGCGAAGCGGCCATTGAGCGACATCTTGAAGAATGCTCTCGATTAATCGAATCATTGAGTTTGTCGGTTCGCCAAACGCCTGAATGTTCAGCGCTGTACGAACCGATCGGAGATGCTTGTGCAAAGTGGCCGTTGCTCGATGAGATCATCGAGCCAACTCCACCGTTTGAAACTCCACGTCGTTGGTTGCGCATCATACGCTGGCGATTAGAGCAAACTCTGGCTGAAATCACCGACCAGCCAATCGAAGAACAGCCACGAATTGATGGCGCTTACAATAATTCAGCGGAACTCGATGCTGATGTAGTGAAGCTCTACGACGTGTTTGTCACTTCAGGCAACGATGAAGTTGCAAATTATGAATTGCAGCACTGGATCGATCAAATTGAAACCTTTGGTCTTCATACAGCAAGGTTAGATGTTCGTCAGCATTCGGCGATTTATGCCTCAGTAATGAAGGAGCTATGGCAAGCGATCGGATTGGTTAAACCTGAAGAAGATTTGACCGAGCAACAGCGTCAGCAACTGCTTTTGGAAACCTTGCCTATCGCGGCAAATATCGCTCCGATTGATTTGAGTGAAACTGCTCAGAAGACACTTCAACTCTTCCGTGTATTGCGTCGGTCAGCGCGACGTTATGGGGGCGATTGCCTTGGTGGTCATGTCGTTAGCATGACTTCGAATCCAAGCGACCTGTTGACGGTTCTATGGCTATGGACTTGGTCGGAACGAGTTGACGGTGGGCGACCTGAGGATTCGGAGTTGCATTTACCCATCGTTCCCCTTTTCGAAACGATTGAAGACTTGCACGCAGCTCCGCAAATTCTTGGCGATGCATTGCGGTGCGATGCGTATCGTAGGCATGTTGCTGCATGTGGTGATCACCAGATTGTAATGATCGGTTATTCAGACAGCACGAAAGATGGTGGCTATCTGGCCGCTTGCTGGGCACTGCAAAGTGGTCAAATTGCTTTGAATAAACTGACCGAATCGTTCGGCGTCGAGGTAACCTTCTTCCACGGAAGAGGTGGCTCGCTGGGACGTGGTGGCGGGCCGGCCGCTCGCAGTATTCTGTCTTTGCCGCCGGAGACATTCCATGGCTCGCTTCGATTGACCGAACAGGGGGAAGTTTTGGCTGAGCGTTACGATGATCCAGCCATTGCTCATCGCCACTTGGAGCAGGTCGTTTGGGCTGTTCTGATTGCATCCACTTCAGAGAACGAAGCGAATAATACAACACGATATCGCGAACGGATGGAAGAAATCGCTGCGAATTCGCTTCGAGCCTATCGCGAATTGGTTGACCATCCTAGCTTCACAACTTTTTTCCGCCAAGCGACTCCGATTGGGGCGATTGAAGGATTGCCAATCGGTTCAAGGCCTGCAAAGCGAAAGAAGGGAGACCGGATCGAAGATTTGCGTGCGATTCCGTGGGTGTTCTCATGGACCCAGTCCCGTTGTTTGCTACCTGCGTGGTATGGCATCGGCGGCGGTCTTGAGCCGCTGGTTGATCAGGGGGGAGAAGTTCTTGAAGAACTGCAAGAGATGTATCGTGAATGGCCCTTTTTTCAAGCAGCCATCAACAATGCGGTACTTGCTTTAGCAAAGTCAAATCGTCCAGTCTTTGATCGCTATGCAAAACAAGCTGACGATACGGATTCGATGAAGGAAGTCATCCAGCTGCTTGATGATGAGTTTGGCCGTGCGACAAAATCATTGCTTGCGATTACTGGGGAGAATGAGTTACTAGACTCGGTTCCTTGGTTGAAGGAATCAATCAAAGTACGCAATCGCTATGTCGATCCATTGAATCTTATTCAGCTAGAAGTCATGCGTCGAATTGACGCAGCTGACGAAGGCCTGAATGAAGAGTTACAACATCTGTCTCAGCTTTCCATTAAAGGGGTAGCTGCTGGCATGCGAACCACCGGTTAGTTTGGAATTTTTGTTCAATGGTAAATCAGGTAGATCGAAACGACGCTCTTGGCCCTGACGGATTAATTGCATCGATTGGACAAGTTGCTCAAGAGAAAGCAATTGGAACCGCAGTCATCGGATTGATTGTGATGGGGTTTGCAAGCTTACCTTCCAAGGCGGCAGCTTGGTATGCAGGTGGCGTCGTAGCTAGCGCGATCGTTTACTTCATCTGCTCCCTTACGGTTGGACGAGTTGGTAAAAGCCGAGTTGCTGCTCTACTTGGAGGTCGTTCATGGAATGATCGGACTGTCTTGATTCAATTTGTCGTGACCCCTTTGGCGACCGGTGCGGCCATGATGCTTGCAATCTGGACTTTTTGTCGCGCCTTGCAGGGACAGATGCCCGGCGATGTTGGAAGTGTTTTGGTGTTGGTGCTTACTGGCTCGATGGCGGCCAAACTTGCGGCTGAGACTTACCTCTTCTCCTGGATTGGTACTTCGCCAACAGACGCCAACGGGGAAGCACACTTAAGGTCCGCACAACTGCTTGCCGGCGAATTCTCTAGGCTAACCACCATACGATTCACGCTTGGAATTCTTGGTGGAATTATCATGCCCTTGGGTGCCCAGATCCTTGCCTCGGGTGCCAAGAATATTCCAGCTTCTGCTATCACAGCTCCTTCCGTGATCCTCTCTGTTGCCGCACTTGTTTGCTTGATTCCAGGCGAGATGCTCGGACGCTCTTTGTATTACCGAGTTACACGTTAAGCGATCGCGGATTGCCGCCAATCTCATTGGCAAAAATAGGCTTTTCGGATTTTCTAGCAAGATTCTGCTACCAGTAGCGAGGTTGAGGCGCCTATTAGAAATAGGGCCAAACGCCTTCTCTTCGTAAATCTTATTACTGCAGAATCTTATGTCTCGTCTATATGTGATTCGGCTGTTGGTTGCCGTCGCCTGTCTAAATGCATGTTCAACCCTTTTTGCGCAAACGCCGATCAATGTCGGTTTTCTTTGGCACATGCACCAGCCAATCTATTATCCAGGAGAATCGATCACTCAGACCGATGCATCCGGTCGTTTTTCGTTCAGCATCACCGACGTGCATAACCAACGATTTGGCCCCTATACCAGTTGGCCAAAGAACGCAATTCAGTCGGGCCAAAGTCTTTCACACTTAGGAGCACAAGTTTCTTTTTCAGGTTCATTGATGGAGAACCTCAACGCACTTGAGTCAGCAGGTGTTAACGGTGGGATGTGGAACAACTGGGAGTCTTCCTACCAGCAAGCGATTAATATGAATACTTCGCTTGGTAATCCTCGCCTTGATGCGGTTGGATTTGGTTACCATCACCCTTTGATGCCCTTGCTTGATACTCGCGACATGCGAATGCAAATCAAACTGCATAAGCAGGCCCATCATGATACTTGGGGGGCGAATGTTCCCTATTCAAAGGGGATCTTCCCTGCCGAGACAGCGTTCTCAACCCGCATGATACCGGCCCTCAAGGCGGAAGGTTTAGAGTGGACCTTGTTCGATAGCATTCACCTCGAACGGGCTGTAGAGAATTACCCCCATACGAATTCATCAAATCTCTACGCACCAAACAAAGCCGATCAAATCAATCCTGCTATTCCAAGCAATCAATGGGTCCAGCTGAATAACCTCTGGGCGCCTAGCAAAGTAGCAGCGCCGTTTGCCTATCGCCCACACTATGCCCAGCATGTCGATCCGGCAACAGGTCAGATCGATAAGCTTGTTGCCGTACCGGCTGCGCGATATGAAGGGAACGAAGATGGACGGGGCGGTTTCGGCGCCTTGCAGTACGAGCAGGTTATGAGTCAGTACGCTCACCTAAATACCGATCCGACTCATCCGATGTTTGTCATGTTGCATCACGACGGGGATAACTTCGGTGGTGGTAGTGAAGCTTACTACCACGGCAACTTTCAGAATATGGTCAATTGGGCCAGTAATAATTCCGGATACGATGTTACCACGGTACAAGACTACCTTGATCGGTTTCCACCCGACCCAAATGATGTTGTTCATATTGAAGCCGGATCTTGGGCTGGTGCTGACAATGGGGATCCTGAGTTTAAGAAGTGGTTGGGTGACCCTGACCCTAACACCGGATGGAGTCCCGACCGCAACTCTTGGGCTGTCCTGACGGCGGCCAAGAACCATGTCTACACGGTGCATGACTTGCAGCTTGGTGGTGAGAGTGTTTTCCCGAACATGTCAAACGTCAAGAATGGAACAGGCTCGGCTACCGAAAGATCTTGGCACTATCTTTTACAGGCTCAAGCATCCGACCATTGGTACTGGGATGGAACAGAAATTTGGGACTCGAACGTCACGCGTGGCAGCAACCTTGCCGTGGCCGAGGCGAACCAGTTTTTGAACAATCACAACGGTACCGAATCGACGGCACCCACGGTCTTCCTTCCTCAAAGAGAATCTTACAACCCAGGTGGCTACGAGTGGGCCGCAACTCCCGAACCAAGCGACTTCGAAGTTTGGACCTATGCCTACGATGTCAGTGGAATACAAAGCGTCACTTTGAAATACCGAGTTGACGGCGATGGAGTGAATCCACTCGGTAGCACGGATAACGAAACCTATGCCGGCGGTAATGAGGTAGGGCAGTGGATGTCTATCAATATGAACTCAAGCGATGTTTCTCCTCCGTCGGGAATTCTTAGCCCCACGGCAAGGGCATTGCGATATGGTGGCATGATCACGGGTGTGGAAGATTCACTGATCGATTATTATGTCGAAGCAGTTGATGCTTACGGTAACATCCAGAAGACCGACATTCAGCATGTCTATGTTGGTGCTTCGGTTGTACCGAGGGGCGACCAAGTCGAGCTCTCCGTAGAGAACCCCATGGCAGGGGATGATGTTAACTTCTGGTATGACTCTGTTGGCGGACCCTTGTCTGGTGCATCGGAGGTTTATGCCCACATTGGATACAACAATTGGGAAACCGTTCTTTCCCCAGATGCCTTGCTCATTTGGGATACAAACCAAGAAGCTTGGACTTTGGATCAACCCCTCAGCTTGCCGCAAAACATCTCGCAGTTGGATCTGGTCTTTAACAACGGAGCCGGTACTTGGGACAACAATGGTGGTGCTGATTGGCACTTTGCTGTCGAAGGTTCAACTCCGATTGATCAGTTCGTTATGGATGGAGTCCTAGACGAAGGCACAACGCTTGCCCATTCCGAATCGGGTATCTCATTGCATTGGAAATTGATCGGAGACCAACTCTATCTCGCGACAGAAGATGCTGGCGAAGGGGCCGACGTCTTCATTTACCTAGCCGAGCAAGCGGGAGAGTTAGTTGCTGCAAATTGGGGCAAGACCGGCCAAGTAGCTCAATGGGATGCGTTCTTAGCCGACGAAAACGACAATGATTACGAGTCCTGGTTTGATCATGCTGGGGCGGTAGAAGCCATGACTGGGGCAAACGGTGGCGTCTTGGAAGGCGTGATTGATCTGGGGGATGAGTTTGGAGAAATGCCTGACGAAATCCAAGTCGCAGTTGCTCATTTTGCAACCGCTGATAGCGGAGCTTTGATGCAAGTCTTGGCAGCGATTAACGCCAACGGCTCAGTCGATGCGGGAGAATACTTAACCATTGTCCTGGCCACTCCAACCCTTGGAGGAGATTACAACGACGATGGTGTCGTCGACGCCGCAGACTATACCGTTTGGCGAGATAATTACAACTCGACGTCACAGCTCGACGCAGATGGCAACAATGATGGAATGGTTGATTTCGCTGATTACCAGATCTGGCGAGATAACTTTGGCAACACGCTAAGCAGTTCTGCTTCAGCGGAGACGATTCCTGAACCCAGCAGCATGATACCCATTGTCTTTGGGTTGTTGACTCTCTGGCTTCTCGGTGATCAACGATTGATCACGGGTGGCAGAAGTCGTGGGAAGCTTGGCGTTGCTGTGGTTGCCTCTTCGTAAGGTTGCGTCCCGGGAGCTTCGGCAGGAGCCAAAGTTGGAATCTGAGGCGTAGCTGCTTGAGCTACCTGTGGAATGACTGGTTGAGTCGCAGTTTGAGTCACCGTTTCAGCCATCGAAGGTTGCGGTCTTGATGCCACCGTGGGGCGGTACTCGGGCAGCTTCATTGGTGAAAGCGAGGCAATCATTTCTTGTGCTGGGGCAAAGGTTGGGTCCTCGGCAATCGCTGCTTGGAATTGGCGTAATGCTTTTTCCTTCTTGCCACGATTATTCAACAAATGTCCAAGATTGTAGCTGGCGGTTGAAGGTGAGTAGACTGTCAAGAGATGTGACTTGGCATCTTCAATGAGGTTCATTTCAACCAATACGGTCGCAATGTTATTACGATAGAGCGGCTTGTCGGGAAGCATACCAATTGCCTTCATAAAGGTTTTGGCGGAACTATCGAGTTGACCTTGTCTTGCTAGACAAAGCGCTAGGTCGTTCACCGCAGCAGCGCTCGTTGGATCGGCTGCGATGGCGAGGCGGTAAAAGCGTTCCGCTTCACCAAGATTTCCTAGCCGGTCAGATTCATGCCCCTGATCGCGAAGCTCACGGCATGTCGTGCTGCCGGTGGCCGATTGTTGCGCTGGAGCGGTTGGGATCGTCGCTACTGATTGCGAAGGAACAACCACTGGCGTGGAAGGAGCTGGCTGAGTAGGTGCTTGGTAAACCGCTTGTGGTGGAAGAGCTACGGATGGTGCTGACTCAACAGCAGGAGCAACCACCTCGGCACTAGCTTTCTTTGACCAGGGGTTCAACCAACCAAACCGACTGGTCTCTTCTTCTGCGGCCTGCGGAGCTACCTCTTG
Organism: Botrimarina sp.; assembly: GCA_965263145.1. Lineage (GTDB taxonomy): Bacteria > Planctomycetota > Planctomycetia > Pirellulales > Lacipirellulaceae > CAYGQU01. Next base: position 1,329,147 of record OZ253585.1, on the reverse strand, counting down.
AACTATTACTGAGTTGCCAGCAACTAGATTCGGTCTTTGTAACATCGATAGCGGAGCTGCAATCGATGAAGTTGCCACACCCAATGAGATAGAAGCTGTAATAAGATGTATGAAGTAACGCACGATAACCCCCCCAGGTTGTATCACCGTGTCGAAGTCTGTTTGTTAGTTTCCGCTAGCGTCGTAGCTGCTATCAGGTAGCGATGGCGTTGGCATGTTGTCACGGAACGTCGTATTCACGTAGTTCACAATCGTTGCGGGACGACCAGTGGACATTATGTGTGAATCCATGATGCTCGGCTCGCTGCCGTCACGAATGACTGTCGAAGCAAACTCAGTTGCGGCTGCAATACGAGCTTGCGTGATTTCATCACTCAATGATCGTTCAATAAAGACTTGGCGATGCTGAGCGGGTGGTTGAGTGAGAATCCACTGAACACGTAGCTTGCCAGCGTCGGTTAGTGCCGTGCAATCATGATTGAAATGATGCGGCCCAAGAAGATTCTGACGACGCCAGCCGTTTTGAATCATGACGTTAAAAGGTGCCTGAGTATTGGCACGATCTGCGGCCAGATATTGCTTTGGCCAAACATCGTTCTCTTGACAACCACGCTCTAAGTGACAGTAGAGAGCATCAAGCCAAAAGGCTTCCACTGACTGAACCATCAGCGAGAGAATAACGAGTGTCAATATTGTAGAAAGCTTCCGTGCCATCTTATGAATTACTCCGTCCTAGAGTTTGGCAACTTAGGTAAGTGCCCAATGCGCAGTATCCTACTGCGTACAATTGGTATCGGGCAGCAAGCTACAAAAGGATTCATACATCGGATAGGACCGACAGAGACGACGTAGATTGCCTAAAGTTACGAACAATTGATAGGCAGTGCTAGCAAATGCTAGTTGCCACCGCTCATGGCAGGGAACATTTCGTTGACCATGGTGATAGCAGCCGGTCCTACCAGCACCACGAAGATGGCAGGGAAGATGAAAATCACTAGTGGGAAGATTAGCTTAACAGCCGTCTTCGCAGCCTTTTCCTCAGCCATCTGGCTACGGCGTGTACGCATTGAATCGCTTTGAACACGCAAGGCCTGGGCGATACTTGATCCAAACTTGTCGGCCTGTATGAGGATGGCACTCAGGGCTTTAAGATCATCAACGCCAGTTCTTTGGCCAAGATCGTGAAGCACCTGGTTTCGAGGAGATCCCATCTGCAGTTGTAAGTTGCATAGTCCAAACTCTTCAGCGAGAACTTGGTACGACTTGCGCATCTCTTCGCTTACTTTTCGCATCGCTTGGTCGAGACCAAGCCCTGCTTCAACGCAAACGACCATCAAGTCCAAAGCGTCGGGCAAACCATAGAAGATTTGATCTTGCCGTGATTTCTTGGTGAACCAAATTATAATATCTGGCAAGAAGAACATTACCCCAGCAACCGCAATGGTAATGATCATAGCTTCTTGCGTTAGGCCTTTGGTCCAAACTGCTCCACCACCACCGGCAAAGAAACCGAAAACCAGACAGGCTAGCTTGGTACCAAGGAAGATGTTGACGGCACCTTCTCCACGGAAACCTGCATGTTGGAGTCGCTGTTTTAACCTACCGATCTCTTCTTCAGTTTTAGGCTGTAGCGGAGCGGCTAACTTAGCAGTTTCTTGCCCAAGGAGTTGGGCCATCTTGTTCTCTTTAACTGCTGTTTTGTTTTTCGACGAATGCTGCTCATTCATCGCATCGAGACGTTCATTCGTACGTCCATCACCGCCCATTCTTCCCCAAGCTTCCATAAGCAACCACATGCCGGCGGCAACTGCACCAAAGCTGGCGAGTTGAACCATCAGTTTGCTACTAATAACGGCTAGCAAGGTAAACATGAAATTTCAGGGGGTCGAATGGTTGGGGAATGTAAATGGTTGAATCGGAATGAACTAAACGCGGATGTTGATAATCTTCTGAATGGCAACGGCTCCGAGGAGCTGCATGACAATACCACCAACGAGCATTTGCTTACCCATTTCGTCAGTGAATAGAAGGTTCAGGTAGTCAGGGTTTAGGCGATAGACAGCGATAAACAGCACGGGCGGTAATGCCAGGAGCACGATACCGCTCAATCGACCTTCCCCTGTAAGGGCTTGAACTTGTCCATGAATGCGGAAGCGATCTCGGATCAATCCTCCAATCTTGTCAAGGATCTCAGCCAAGTCACCACCCGTTTGACGTTGTAAGATCACTGCGGTTACAAAGAACTTAAGGTCGAGGTTAGGGATTCGTTCCGTTAGGTTTTCAAGCGCTTCTTCAAGTGGCATACCCAGGTTTTGTTCTTCAAATGCACGGCCAAACTCCTTGGAAATGGGAGCAGACATCTCATTCGCTACAAGATTCAAGCCAGCTCCCAAGCTATGTCCAGCACGCAAAGCACGTGCAATAAGCTCAAGTGCTTCAGGCAATTGAGCTGCGAACTTGCCGAGGCGGCTCTTACGTTTCATGATCAGCCAGCCAAATGGAATCGCCACGAAGATCAATGAGCAGAAAGGTGCAAATTTAACCGGAACACCAGCTGCTGTCGGCACAAAGAATCCAACCAGTCCTGCCACAAGGCAAGCAGCTAAGAACTGGGTTACCGTGAAGGAAACATCAGCCTGGATGAACAACTTCTGAAGATTCAGGTAGTTGGCAATGGCCTGCTCGATGGCACCGGCCCCCTTGTCCCAGGAGTCAGCCATCAAGCTAGTATCGGAGTTTTCCGATTTCCGGGTTGTTTTGGTCGTTAACGCGGTTAAGCGTTCTTCGACTTCAGCATCACCCGATTTGCTAAACGACGTGACGGCAAGGATAAGCACCGTTACGAAGCCAAAAACGAGCAGCGATATCAGAAGCGGAGACATGGATTGATGATCTTATGTGGATTGCTGGTTAGTCTTGCATCATGACGCGTTCACGGAAGGTACTTGCGGGCAAGCGGATACCAGCTTGCTCAAGGCGATCCATAAACGAAGGACGAATTCCTGTCGAATAAAACTGACCAATTGCTCGGCCATTCTCGTCAACGCCATTCTTTTCAAACTTGAATATGTCTTGCATGACGATGGTATCTTGCTCCATGCCAAGCACTTCGGTGATGTGAGTCACTTTACGCGGGCCACCCTGCAAGCGGTTAGCCTGCACGATAAGGTCGATGGCGCTGGATATTTGAGTACGCATCGCTTTAATGGGCATCTCGAAGCCAGCCATCATTACCATCGTTTCGATACGAGCGATGGCGTCACGAGGTGTGTTTGCGTGGCAAGTGGTAAGCGAACCTTCGTGACCCGTGTTCATCGCTTGGAGCATGTCGAGCGTTTCACCACCTCGACACTCACCAATGATGATTCGGTCAGGACGCATACGCAGTGAGTTCTTCACCAAATCCGTTGCACTGATACGCCCTTTGCCTTCAATGTTGGCTGGACGAGTTTCAAGTCGAACAACGTGATCTTGTTGGAGTTGTAATTCCGCGGCGTCTTCGATCGTTACGATTCGGTCGTCGTTTGAAATGAAGCTCGAAAGGGTATTGAGCAAAGTGGTCTTACCCGAGCCAGTACCACCCGAGATAAGAATATTGAGCTTCGCCTTCATGGCACCTTCGAGAAGCATAACCATCTCGGGCGTCAAACTCTTGAAGTTCAACAAGTCTTCCAGCTTCAGTGGATTGGAACCAAAGCGACGAATCGTCACGCTAGGACCATCCAAAGCGAGCGGTGGAATGATCGCATTCACACGAGAACCATCCGGCAGACGGGCGTCAACCATTGGACAGATTTCGTCAACCCGACGGCCAACTCGAGAAACGATTCGGTCAATGATTTGTAACAGGTGCTTGTTGTCGCGGAAATTGACAGGTGTCTTAACGAGCTTGCCGCTCTTTTCGACGTAGACGTTTCTTGGGCCATTGACCATGATTTCGCTGATCGAAGGATCTTTCAGCAAGAGCTCCATAGGGCCGAGGCCAAAGGTCTCGTCGAGGACTTCTTCAACTAGGCGTTCACGTTCGCTTCGATTGAGTAGAGTGTCTTCTGTATCGCAGAGGTGTTCAACTACCAAGCGAATTTCGCGGCGCAGCACTTCCCCTTCGAGTTCTCCGACTCGAGACAGGTCAAGTTTTTCGACCAGCTTGGAGTGAATGCGACGTTTTAGATTCTCAAACTCAGCATTCTTGCCTTGGTCGACAGATTCAGTCGTTGCGGATGTTTGCGTCATCTCTGTTTCTTCTGTGTGCCTAGCTAAGCTAAATATTCCATGATTAGGTCATAGACCTTCCATGGAAACATAGCTCAGAGAGCGCGCACCGCTTACGCAAGTTTATATAGATGTTGACGCAGGAGAAGTAGACTGATACTGCCAGAACAGTTTTAGCAATCGTAACGATTGTCCGGTCAGTCGACTGCTTCGGTAGTTTCTTCCGGTTCCGCTTCGGAACGGGTTGGCCATAGACCTAGCCAATTACGCGATTTCGTGGCCGCCACGGGAGCTTCCTCTCCTAGGCTCTGTCCCGAGATATCAGCCGCCAACTGAGAGATAGCTCGCGTGAGTTGAGCTTTTGGAGCTTGTTCGAGGAGCGGAACGCCATTGTTGCGGACTTCGATCATCGTTTTGAAATCGTTAGGCAGTTGCCAATAGATGTCTTGGCCAAGAGTGGCTTGTGCCTTCTTCAGGCTAATCGAAGCACCACCTTGTCCCACACGGTTCACTATGATCTTCAGTTTACCTTTGATGTCTTCCTTTTGTTCGAAGGACATCATCAGCCGTACAACATTACGAAGGCATGGCAAGTCAAGTTGAGTCACCATGAGTATTTCATCTGACAAACCCATCGCCAACAGATCGAGTTTGTTATAGGACTTCGATGTATCGACGATAATATGCGTGAAGGTAGCACGCAATAGATTGATTACTTTCTGAAGATCATCGCGCGTGATCAACGAACTATCTTCGATCTGTACTGGCCGAGGCAGAAGATACAAACCCGAAGCATGTTTGGTCAAAGATCGCTTGAGCAAAGTAAAATCTAACCGAGTGATATTCTGTGCGACGTCTGTCAGCGTGTACTCAGGTATCGTATCAAGATAGACATCTGCATCACCAAGTGACAGGTCAAGGTCAAGCAACACAACGGAGTTGTTGCTGTTCTTTGCAAGTTCACAGCCTAAGTTGACGGCAAGACTTGTTGAGCCAACTCCTCCGGTTGAACCTGTGATGGTGTAAATCTTGCACGCTTGTCCCGCTCCCCCCTCGGAACCGAATTTAGTTTTTGCAATCCGCTGAAGCGCGGCAGCTAAATCATTCGGTTGAACTGGTTGAGGAAGAAATTCTTTGGCACCCGCCCGCATGGTGCGGAGAATCAAATTGCCGTCAGTCGAATTGCTGGCAACAAGGATAGCTGTTTCAGGATGCGTGCGGGAGATCTCTTCGACAAGGCCAACGGCTTGTTCGGGATCATCGTCGACGGCAACAAAAGCAACTTCGGGAGTCGTCTTCTCAAGCACGTCCATGAAGAACGCGTACTTTGAGCACTCAGCCTCAAGCCAAACCGTTTCAAGACCTAACAGCGTTGACTTCAACGATTCCCGAGAGGAATCATTGGGATCAACAATCGCTAGTCGTAGTACGTTAGGCATGGCAGATTATGTTCTTACTTGTGAGTTCCGAGTCATAGGTGTGAATGCTCAGTCGAGATCGTAGCCAACGGGGCCGATGAATGCGTTCCGTGTTGCAGTCTCTTCGGAACTCATTTTTGAAGACTGATAGTTCTTAATCGGCTGATTGACGTAACTTGGCGTCACTTTCGGCAAGTAAGGTCCTTCATTCTTTTTGCTAACTGGCTCTGGAAGTACATTCGGCTCAATCAAAGGAAGCTCATTTAGCGTTTCGGGAGTTGTTTCCAGAGATTGAGGCTCAACCATTTCTGGATTGGCCATCTCGGGGCTTGCCATGGTTGGCACTCCTTGAGGCAATACTTGATAATTTGCAGCATGCCCTTGATTACATGTGCTGCAAGAACTATTTGCTTCCATGCCTTGCTGAGCACCCAGTCCATTAACGAACGAACGTGGCTGTGAAGCGAATCCACCACACTCGCATGGATGGCATTGATAGTTTCTGCAGGCATTGCAGTTGTCCGGGATTTCCATCTTCCCGTTGATGTACAGATCACAGTCATCTGGAGAAATGGTTCCCATGCCGGGTGCACATGGCGGCACTTCATGTGGATCCATCGCGTCAACTAGTTCTGGTGTGACCATAACGAGTAGTTCAATTTCATTGACATCATCGCCTACGCGTCGGAAAGGAACACCAAGGATTGGGATGTCAGCCAGATAGGGAAGTCCACGCTTAACCGTTTCGGTACGCTGTTGAATAAGACCAGCAATCGCAAGCGTTTGCCCCGCATTCATTTCTACAGCAGTGTCGACCTGGCGGACAGTCAAAGCTGGAATGTTGATGTCGTTGATCGTGACTGAGCGAGAATCGTCTATGTCACTGATGCGAGGACGGACCTCTAAGCGGATTTTTCCGTTGCCCAATACAATCGGCAGGAAGTCAACTTGCGTTCCGTATGGTTTGTATTCAACCGCGATTTGGCCCAGGCTTTGTGGGATTAAGACCGGAATCTCACCCCCTTCGTTGAACTGAGCTGGGCGACCACTGACTGTTACGAGGTTCGGTTCAGCGAGAATCTTAGCAATGTTGTTTTGCTCAACCGCATCTAGCCAGCCTGTCAAAACGTTACTGCCGTTGGTGACAGCAAATTCAACAGTTTGACCGCCGGTGTCGACGAGCGAGGTGACTCCATCGACCACATTCACGTTGCTTAACAGGCCCGAGATGCTTGTGCCAACAAAAGCGCCACTGCTTGAAACATGAGCCCAATCGACGCCAAGTTCACGAAGCCTGGTCCGTGAGATTTCGTAGATTTTAACTTTCAATAGAACTTGTTGAACACCACCAACATTGATGTTGTTGATGACCTTCGGTGCATAGTCCGAAGCAAGTTCATAAATTGGATCAACGTAGTCAGGCCGATCAATAAAGCCGGTTAGAACCAAGCTGTTGCTGTAACGGTAAACTTTGACCGAAGAATTCGGGAATTGAGTTTTCAAAGCATGCTGCAATTCGCGAACATCACCGTAGATATAGACATCAACCGTATGGATGTTGTTGTCTTCATCCCATAGGTTGACTTGCGTTACACCAGCTTTCTTAGCGGAAACTTGCACCTGCGTTGCGGATAGTGGCGTGACGGAAAGCAGCTCAGGGTTGTTAACCTGAACGCGTGGAATCCGTTTATCTATAGTGAGGATACGACTTGAGTTGGTCGTTAGCTCGAGCTTATCGCCAGCTCCTGCCACCTTGGTAACAATCGAGTTGCCAAACCTCCCTTGAGCCGACAGAGTCGACGTCATGACGAGGGCAACCAAGATTGCCACGACCGCATGAAGAGGGCGTGTGGAATGTCCGTTTGAGCTATTTGATAGGTGGTACATCCTTGTACTTCCTTAATTGTGGCGTCGCTGTGCGACACGGTGCTAATCCATTCGGGAATGAATTAGCGGCCCCCTCGTTTTAGTTTTCCATTCAATTCCAAAACGATCTTTAGTGTTCCGTTAGATCGATTGGAAATGGTTCCTCTTTCGCTGGTTCTTCAGAAACTTCCTTGTTTGCTTCCGAACTGGATGAGAAAGAAGTTGGTTGTGCTGAAACACTCTTGCGAGCGCCGTAGCTGTAGGTTGGTTGATCGCTCAGAGGTGTATGCGTCTTAGGGTCGAACAACATCTCGCTGACTTCCTCTGCTTCGACGATTTCCATTCGAAACGGTGGAGTATTGTCTTTCTTCACAGGAGTCGTTTGTGCGCTCTTCATCATGTTCATAAACGATCCGAGAAGATTCTGGCCACTAGCACTGCCGCGTGCTTGTTCGCGGATACGAGTGCTCTTGCTACCCGTTCCACCAAGAATGGTATTGGTATCAGTCTGGTCGTAAGCCGTAGCAGTTTCATCGTTAGGATTACGAGGAATCAAGCTAAGCTCACCTAGATTCTGTGCGTGAGCTAATTTGGTCGCTTGTTCTGGAAGAACAAGAAGTGAAACTGTCTTAGGGATGTTCTTTGAATCATCACCTTCAGCAGTTCGTTGGACCGCTTGCTCAACGGCGTATACACGGATGTTTTGAAGAATGGTTTTTGTTATCGCAGAAGGGATGCCTTCACGAGTACTTGCTGCGACATAAAGCAAAACGTCGACTCGGTCGCCTGGGCTTAGAAGGCCGGCAGCGCTTTTTTCTGCGTCAACTGAAATGGTTGACAAGCGGTAGCCTGGTGTAATACCGACAGTTGGGTCGACAAGTTCATTTTGAGCAAGAAGCTGTGGCTCTAGAATTGGTGTTCCGGCGACAACCGTTGTCCGAGGACGACGACCTTCTAGGTCAGCAATCGAAGTCTTTGCCCCAACAGGAACATTCTTCGTTGGCCATTCTTGAAGCGTAACCATTTCGGCGGTGATTGGGTCGCCGAGGTTAATATTGTGCAGAGCTACGTAAATAGGCGTCGTTTCGACCTGGGCAACAGGGCGATTCGTGCTGTCCAAGTATTGACTAACACCAATGGAAGCAGCTAGGCCACACCCCAATGCAAGCGATAGTAGTAGCAAGGATTTAGGTCGCATAATTCCCCCCGCGGTGCCTTGTCTTACCACCATGTGGCAAGAATCCCAGCGCCGTAAAAATACGTGTCTCGTCGGTTACTTCGGCAGAATCGTTACAGCCGGTTCAATAAAATCTCTTTACCAATCGACACAACCGACGGAGTGCTGGCATTGCAATCGTCGGTTGGTCAGTTGTTTATTCTCATTCGCTAAAGGCCAGATCAGACAAGCATGCCTGCCCAACCGAAGTAAGCGATCGTTCCAATAGCGATGGGGATTCCGTAAGGAAGCAACATCATGGTTGGCTTACGCTCTGCAGCTATTGCGGCGAGCTTCTCTGGGTCTTTAACCGATGAAATCTCGTTCAGGATGGACCAGAACTGGCCGTGGTGCTTATCCCAACGACGCTTATAAAGGACCATGCCGATGGCAATGATGCCACCAATAACGGCTGAGACTCCGAACGAAATAGCGGTTGTGGTTCCCCAAACCCAGGCACCAATACCCGCCATTAGTTTCACGTCGCCTGCTCCCATACCACCGATAGCATAAGCAGGTAGCAAGAGAGCCAAGCCAACGACCGTACCGATCAAGCTATAGGCAAGGCCTTCCCAGCCTGGATACTCGCTCAACGTAAAGCTGTAGACCCAACCGCTGATAATCATTGGGAAAGTAATCCAGTTTGGAACCTTCAGTTGCAAGCCATCAATGACAGCAGCAACGACGAGTGTGACCGTGACAAACCAAACTGGCCAGTTTGCAACTACGGCGTCAGAGAGTTGGGCGAAGTCGAGCATGGTATTTCTGTGGGACTAAGGGAGCAATACGGTTTCAAAGCGTGATGACAAATGATTTTGTCATCGATCGCATAATTGATGCACTGAAACTTAGCCCGTAATCTTTGCGCTGTCGGTAACAACTAACAGCAATTCAGCTCACGGTGATCCGAAACGTGGCATAGCAGGAAGAATCCCTACAATCATTCCTACAGCAGTTGGATTGAAACGTGAAAAACCCTGGCCAACACCGTTGTTGACCAGGGCATAAAGAGTGCAAGGCTAGCAGGGACCAGCCACCGGGCTAGGATCAGCTACCGCCACCAAGCTGACCAGCAACATCAGCAAACGTTGCGTTTGCGTTGGTACCGATCGAGCGGATTGCGGTCAAACAGACGATCACGATCAGTGCGAGCATTACTGCATACTCAACAGCTGTTGGACCATCTTCCGATTTTAGGAACCGTTGTACTTTTTGTGCGAATTTCTTCATAGCTGCTTCTCCTGGTGGTGGGCTTGTCCGTTGGATAGAGGCCCTGCTAGTTGCGGGGTAATACCCCCGATGGCTGATTCTTTGCAGCCTTCTAGTTGCCTAGAAGTTAGTTCGCAATCGTGCTGCTAGGAACCGGTAATCAATTAAGCGTTTCACCCGAGATTCACCCTTCGGCAACCTGGCTACCCTTTTCAGGGCCCTTGGCTTTGCGACCCAACCTTGCGATTGGTAAGCCTTTCTCGTGGATGAAAACGCAGCGAACTTGTATCGTTTGGCGACCGAGTCACCCGTTTTCATTTAATAAACTGAATCGTTTTGATAAGTCGTTTGAAAAGTGTTTGGCTTGCGGTTGTGTGTCCGCTTCGCCTTACACTTGAAACCTATGTCAGATTTGACTTGAGTCAAATAAAACAAGAAAAAAACTTGCGCTATTCTTTGAGGCGGATTTAGGAAGAAGATTCCAGCATTGATAGCAGGCTGTAAGACTACATTTCTAGAAAGACAGGCCTTCCTAGATTCGATCTTCGATAAGAGAAGTATTGTCCGTTTGTAACGGTTATAGCGTAGCACTCTGCAATAACTATAGAAGTCGAATGCTTGAGCAAACTGAAAACCAAGCGATTCGCGATGCCTACAGCAAGTTGGTTGATAACTTACGGACCAAGCCAATCGGCGGTTACCAAGCCGATACCCCTGATGCATCTGAGCCCACCGCCTGGGCCGGACTTGTCCTTACGCGTGCAGAATTGAGAGAAGAGGCAACTCGAGCTGCCGACTGGTTGGCCAGTTTGCAGCAAACTAACGGGTCGGTAGGTGTGACCATCGACCAAATCCAACCTGCATGGACTACCAGTTTGTCGATCTTATTATGGCAGACACTCGACGCTCAAAAATATAGGACCTCAGTCGAAGCTGGAATTGATTGGGCTCTGGCTCAGAAGCCATGGACTCGACCGATTCATGAGAATTTTGGTCATGACACCATGCTTGAAGGTTGGTCGTGGGCTGCTGATACACACTCGTGGGTCGAGCCGACCGCATTCTTTGTGAAGGCTTTTCATGCCGTGGGAAAGGTAGAATTACCCCGGTTCCAGCAAGCTAAGGAATTATTGATTGATCGCCTCTTGCCAAGCGGTGGAGCCAACTACGGCAATACCATCATGCTAGGTCAAGAATTGCTGCAACACTTGCAACCAACTGGCATCGTTGCCTGGGCGCTTGCTGACTATGGCATTGAAGATGATCGGATCGATAAAACACTTGATTACTTAGCGCACTCTCTTGCCGAGCCAACGGGTGTTTCTTCTTTAGCATTTGGACTGTTGGGATTATCAGCAAATGCATCTCGATATTCGAAGTCATTTCCGATGGATACGTACCGAGAGTACGTAGTCCGTGCGACTGAGCAACTTGCTAGAACAAATGGTATCTATAAAAGTGCGATACTCGCCTACGCAATGCAAGAAGCTTTCGGCTTAAAGCAAACTGGTAACGCCTCGGAACAGGAGGCCGTTGGATGAGTTTTTCAGAACCTAATCGACCCAATCGTAGGACGATATTGACGCTGGGTGGGCTTGCAGCTGCGGGATTAATTGTTCCCTCAGCCGTGAAGCAATTCATGCAGAAGACGGCGCCAGTCTTTGTCGCCAAGAATCAAACCTACGGAGCCAATCTAGTTACGACCATTCGCGAAGGACTAATTGCTTGTGGCCTGAATGCTACTGAGCTGGAGGGAAAGAAGGTTCTCCTCAAGCCAAACTTAGTAGAGCCGACTCGGAAGATTCCTCATATGACGACCCACCCAGCAATGATCATTGCTGCGGCTGAAGTCTTTCGTACCTGGGGAGCCACAGTCACCGTGGGTGAAGGGCCTGGCCATGTTCGTGACACGGAGATGGCATTGATTGAATCAGGCGTTGGAGAAGCCTTGAATGATTCAGATCTTCACTTTGCTGACTTGAACTATCAACGAGTCGCTTGGCGTCGGAATCGATCAAAGTTTAGCAAGCTCAAAGGGCTTTATCTTCCTGAAAGCGTTGTCGAAGCAGACTTAGTTGTTTCGATGCCAAAGATGAAAACCCACCACTGGGTCGGTGCGACCCTTTCGATGAAAAACCTCTATGGTGTTATCCCTGGTATTAAATACGGGTGGCCAAAGAACGTTTTGCATCATAATGGCATTCCGCAAACGGTCGCTGATATCAATGCAACATTGCCACGATTAATCGGAATCGTTGATGGCATTGATTGTATGGAAGGGGATGGGCCTATCCTTGGTAGCCTTAAGCAGATGGGGCTGGTTGCTGTAGGGACAAGCTTGCCAGCACTGGACGCGACGCTTGCAAGAATCATGGGGTTGGTGCCGGAGCGGATCAACTATCTTCAGTTAGCTGCAAAGCGAATCGGACCGGTTACTGAAGAACAAATCGAACAGCGTGGCGAAGCTTGGCAGCCACTTCGCAGCCCATTCCAAGTGCTCGACAAGCCTCACCTGCAGAAACTACTTGCTGACGGTGGGCCGTTGGTGAGCTAGTGGAGTCAGCACCATGCCAAGAAGCAGAATGAACGCTGCGGTTGGCTCGGGGATCGCATAAAAAGTATCAATCTCTATAAAGCTCGCAAAGCCACCAATCTGTGTGGCCGCAAGCGGTCCATCAGCCCCTTCTTCGATTCGATAGATTCCATCATAACCGGCAATTAGAATGCTTCCATCAAGTGATGGTGTGAACTGCAAATCGGGTTGTCCAGCACCTACTGCACCTTGTAGCTTTGCGAAATCAATGATCTCACCCGAGTCGATGTTTAGTATCTGGAACCACTGCGAACTGGGTACGTAGGCAATTAAGGTGTTCTCACCTAAAGTCACGAATGATTCAGGTGCAAAATCAAACTGAGCAGGTATCGACCTAATACTTGCGTTTGATTCGATAAACTCAGCAGGAGAGTTTCTGCCCAAGCTAACAATTCTACCCGATCGAAGTACAACCTCTTTCTCAGGAGGGAATGCAACGGAATTGATTTCGAATATCTTGTTGATATCACCGGTTGATTCATTAATGCGATAAAAAGTATCACCTAAATTATTTGATAGCAATAAGCTCCCTGAAGGTTCGACTAAAGGGTTACGATCAAGATGCCTAAGTGGGTCGCGAAGCTCAAAAGGTATGTTGAAATCGAGAGCCGACTCTGAAAAGCGTGTTAATCGGGTTGCCGAGTTGTCAGCAGGATTCAGTTTGTAAATCTCAATAGCAGTTGGGCCTGGGTTTGGCAAACTAAAAGGAGTTCCGGAAATAAGAATATGCCCATCGGGGCTTAGTCCGAGGTAATCCTCAAACGAATACCCATCTGGAATAGGAACGCTGTTATTAGCGAAGATAAGCTCTCGCGAACCCGTCGATGGATTAATGCGATAGAAATCCCTGTGGGTATCCATCGCTACAATATCGCCATGTGCTAGAACCGCAGCTGGCAGTTTGGAAAATGCGCAGCAAAGAATTAAAATCGCTAGTAATAGTTTGCGAACAGTTTTGAAGACCATAGAGATAAGTTATTAAAGGTTCAATAGAGTGAACCCCTGCATACTTCAAATATACATGCTAGTAGTTGAATCAGCAACAGACGAGTAGCAATTAGTCGTGATTTAGGCTTGATCCCTTGATAAAAGGTGCTACCCAGCTGGAAGTTTTTACCTCATCTCTACCCACCCAGTGGGAGTCATCGCTCCATAAGCTCGCTTGGCAGGCAGGACAGGGCATCGATTCTTCATCTGCGTAAGCGGGTTTCTCTTCAAGCTTGCTTTGATACCAAGCGGCATCGCACTCTCGGCATAGTATGATAAGTTCTTGGCATTTTCCGCAGCGGCGAATACCAAGTTGTCCCGCTCCACAGATTCGGCATTCGCCAACCGTAAGCATGTTTGTTTACTCAAGGGCGATAAGGGAATGCGGTGATAAGACGATCACGTTCGACAACTAGTCGCAAATACTTGGCCGATGGGTGATTGCGGCGTTTGCCTGATGTTCCACCAATGTAACCAATTCGTTTACCAAGATTGACTGTGTAGATTGTCCGTTCATCTTCATAGTTTGTGTCGGTGCGATCTCCGAGCAAGGCTAGCTGGTAGGCGTTGTCGATCAACTGAAAAACTTCTAGCGGCTTTTTGGCGTCAAAAACTCCATGTTGTCCCTGCTGGTTTGGCTCATCTTGGGTATGTGCCATGATGTGAGCTATTCGATGTCCATGTTCGCTGCCGCGTGTGTACCGAAGGCCTGCTGGTGAAACGTAAGAGTCACGTCCCAAAGGTTCGAGGAAATCAGCAAGCTCTTCAATTGCTGCTTGGGGATTCGACTTTTGGTTTGGCGAGCTATGTGGTGGGACTCGATCTGTTGGTGTTGTGCTGGAAGGAGAATCGACTGTTATGTCAGGTAGTTCTACACCCAGGTTTTTCTCAAGGATTGGCTGAAGAAAGACATACACCAGAAGGACAACACCCAGAATAAGTATTCGAGGCCAAGAGACTTTGCCATCTGACGTTTTTACCAGCCGAAGCAAAAGTGAGACAAGTTGATTGGAGTTACGTGACATTCGGACGCAAGGGTTTGGTGGATTTACTCTTTACTTTGTTCTTCTTCGGATCTGATCTCTTCTTCCGTTGGGATATGTTCATCTTTCTGACGAGTTGCAATAAAGTAGGTTGTTGCAACGCTGGCGGTGGCGACCATGATGAGGCGAAATCCTAGGGCGACCAAAGTTCCATCGTCTTCTGCTACCACCGCGTTGCTGGTCTCAGATGCTCCGACCCATTGATAGAGGTATTTGGTAACTAACTCCGTCGTTCCTAGTCCGTTGGGTGAAATCGGTAAAGCACCAGCAACGCTTGCAACAGGGACTATAAATAGGTGCTCCAAGAAACTGGGGGGATTGATCGGTAATGCCCTGGCAGCACAGTAGAACGCAACAAACATTAGCAAGTTGCCAACCATTCCTAACGCTAAAGAAAGCAATAGGTATCGACGGCCCGAGTTGTAACGCCCAGCAAGGGTCGCAATCCCTTCAAACAGATTTCCCAACAAGGGAACCGAACTAAAGAGTCGGCTTAGCCTAGCTAATGGTTCTCCTGGTGCGATTGCAATGAGAAAGGAAGCGACTGCTACGAGACCAACCCATTGAATCGTTCGGCACATGATGGTTAGTGCTTTGCTACCTTCTTCCATCCCAGAGGATTGGTTTAGAAGTCCAATCGCAAAGATGGCAGCGTTGGCATAGATAAGCATGATGAGCAAACCCATGAGTCGATCGACAAGCACCGTTGTGATTGATCTTGCTCGCAAGCCAGGGCGTTTATGGGCCAAGAGGGTTGCTTTGACGATATCCCCTCCCGTACTGCCTGGTGATATAAATGATGAAGCGTAACCAATCGCTACCCAACGGATTGCTTCGGTCGGAGAGAGCGGCAATTCAGCAGCCCAAGCGATGGACATCCACCGCATGGCTCCGAATAGCAAACAGGTGATCATTGCTAAGGTGCCAAGAGCAAACCAGCCATACTCGATTGGTCCCTCACGCAGACGGTTAATCCCATCATTCTGAAAGATCTGCCAAACGAGAAACCCAATTATCCCCAAGCCGATTAGCAATTTAAGGCTTGGGATAATCAGTTTTTTTAGCCCCGAGGGTTTAGCCTCTGGGTGGGTGTCTGACGTTTTTTCGTCGATTGATGACATCTTAGAAAATGCGTAGCTGCTAGGCGTTGACAATTCTCAATGAGCGAGATATTCATAATAGGCTCGATTGCTGTTATTGGAACGAACAAAGAACTTGTTCCCAAGCAGTTTGCTGAATTCGTTGATAAAGATTGACGGATTCTTGCTGATTGAGACGATAGCATGGGATCAAGAGATGAAGCATTAACTTGTTTTTTGACTTTGCCTTGCACATTTTCGGGGGATTAGCTCAGTTGGGAGAGCGTTTGGCTGGCAGCCAAAAGGTCACCGGTTCGAGCCCGGTATCCTCCACTTTTTCTGAAAGCCCGCTCATAATGAGTTGGGCTTTCTTTTTTGGCTGATAATTGCCTAGCCACTAATCTCAAATCACAGACCAGAGTAAAAAAGAAAATGGTTGCACGCTTGTCTGTGATGATGTTCATCCAGTTTTTTTGCCTGTCTGCTTGGATCATCACGATTGCAACCTACATCAAGGAAAACACCTCCCCCAGCGGTGACGCAATCTTTGAGCCAGGATTCATCGGATTCAGTGCCACTACCGCGGCGATTGGGAGTTTGCTTTCTCCGATCTTACTTGGCATGGTTTCGGATAAGTACTTATCCGCAGAAAAGATCTTGCTGTTGCTAAATCTTGCTTGCGGTCTGATTACGTGGTTCATGTATGATGATATGTGTAATACTCAGTCCGAATTCTACTGGGGAATGTTCTTTTACTTTCAATGCTACGTACCCCTGATAACGCTTGGAAACGCGGTTGCGTTTCGACACTTG
Organism: Botrimarina sp.; assembly: GCA_965263145.1. Lineage (GTDB taxonomy): Bacteria > Planctomycetota > Planctomycetia > Pirellulales > Lacipirellulaceae > CAYGQU01. The sequence continues at coordinate 1,312,711 of OZ253585.1, read as the reverse complement.
AAGGATGTGGATAAAGAGTTTTCGATTGTAAGGGTCTTCGGAACAGTTGGTTGGATTGCGGCAGGATTGTTTGTCGGCTGGTTTTGGCCAACCTTTGTTGGAGAGGAGATCGAGTCGACGCGGGTCCCTCTTGCTATCGGCGCCGTGACACATGGCATCATGTTGCTTTACTGTTTGACTCTACCGAAAACACCTCCCGTCAAGAAAGAGCTCTCGAACGCTGATTCAAAAGAAGAGTCGCAAGAAGCTGGTCCTTCTTTGATGAAGAATCGAATTTTCTTGTTCTTTCTGTTTTTCTCTTTGCTGGCATGTTTGCCTAGCATTGCATATACCAACTATGCGAACCCCTTTTTGAACGATCTAAAATTTCAAAGTCCCGCTGCGATTCTAACGTTAGGACAGTTGTCGGAAGTTATCTGCCTCATGTGTATGGCGACGATCATTTCTAAGATCGGGCTGAAAAAGTTGATGTTGATTGGGATGCTTTCTTGGTCTGTTCGTTATCTCTTACTTGCTTGGGGAACTTCCTCTGGATTGGCTTTTCCTGTCTACCTATCAATCCTGATTCATGGCCCATGCTTTGCTTTTATTTATGTAGCAGGGCAGATCTATATTGACCAGCTTGCTTCGAAACAGAACCGTGGAGCTGCTCAGGGGTGGCTTTCATTCGCTACAACAGGCGTTGGGCATATTCTAGGTGCGTTGCTTTGCGGTGGATTGGAACGAAGCTACTTGTCATCTGCATCAGACCAGCAAGGGGGAGATTGGATGACCTTTTGGCTTGTTCCTGCAGGTTTATATTTTATTACAGCGTTACTCTTTCAGATTGCATTTAAGGATCCTCGAAAGCAAGCCGAATTGCACGCTTCGGACTTGCCTCCTTCACCTAATGATCCACTAGGGCCACCGCCGCATGCTTAAGTGGAAGACGGTTGGCTCTAACCCCATAGCTTTCGATCCAGCAGTCGATAGTTGATTGCCTCACTCAAATGATGCGGAGCAATCGATTCGCTTGCCTCCAAATCGGCTATGGTTCTTGCAACTCGAAGTATTTTGTCGTGAGCTCGTGCTGAGAGCCCTAGTTGTTCGACGCTGTTTCTCAACAAGTTGGCGCATTGATCATCGAGATGACAATGCTCCCTGACGGATCGTGTGCTGAGCTGGGAATTCAACAAAGCCCTTCCCACAGGTCTTGTGCGTGTAAGTTGTTTGTTCCTTGCCGTGATGACTTGTTCTCGCATCGATATGCTCGAAGTGCCCGGCTTGCTAGACCTCAGCTCATCGTAGTCGACCGCGGGGACTTCGATTTGGATATCGATCCGATCCATCAAGGGCCCGCTGATCTTATTCATGTAACGTTCGACTTGGATGACGCCGCAATGACACTCACGGCGTGGATCATTGCGGAACCCGCAGGGGCAGGGGTTCAGCGAAGCAATCAACATGAAATCTGCGGGGAAGGTAGTCGTTGCAATCGCTCGACTGATGGTCACTTCACCTTCCTCAAGCGGTTGGCGAAGTACTTCTAAGGTTTGACGATTGAATTCAGGTAACTCATCAAGAAAGAGGACACCATGGTGAGCCAAGCTGATTTCGCCCGGCGTCGGTGTCGAACCACCTCCGACGAGGCCTGCATTGCTAATCGTATGATGTGGCGAGCGAAAGGGCCGCTGTGCTAAGAGAGATTGCCCTGATCCAAGACGCCCAATCGAACTGTAAATACGAGTTGTTTCGACTGACTCATCGGTGGTGAGTTGCGGCAGAATCGTGGGCGCTCGTTTTGCAAGCATTGTTTTGCCACTGCCCGGCGGTCCAACCATCAGCAGGTTATGCCCTCCCGCCGCGGCGATTGTCATAGCACGTTTGGCCATCTCTTGCCCACGCACGTCAGCAAAATCGATTTCGTACCGGCTTTGGTCAGCAACTAAATCGGCTACCACGCATGGTTCGGGTGTGAGATCGATTTGACCAGAGAAGAATGCTGCTGCTTGGGCAAGGCTATCCACGGCGATGACATCGAGCCCCTCAACAACCGCCGCTTCGCGTGCATTCTGAGGTGGCAAAACGAGTCCGCGAATCCCTGGTTGTTCAGCCGCCGCCATTGCCATCGAAAGGGCACCTTTCACTGGCCGAGTGGTTCCGTCGAGTGCGAGCTCACCAACGACGGCGTATTCATTGAGTCGATCGAGATCAATTTGCCCGCTGCCAGCAAGCACTCCTAACGCGATAGGCAAATCAAACGACGCCGCTTGCTTAGGCAGCTCAGCTGGAGCGAGATTGATGACGATTCGATCCTGTGGACGAATAAATCCACTATTGACGATGGCCCGTTCGCTTCGATGGGTTGCCTCACGGACAGCGGCTTCGGGCAAGCCAACGAGGATGGTCTTAGGAATCGCCCCAGGCGAAACATCAACCTCAGCAATGACTGGTACCGCATCAATTCCGAGCAAGCTGTAGGTACTGAGTTTGGCAAGCATTAATAACTCCGAATTCATGTCAGGTGTTCTTTTGAACACCATCCGGTTTTATGCTTGTATCAATCCATTGCAAGAAGTTTTTGGTGAGATTCCAACGAATGGAGAGTAGTTGCCCAATTTACTGATGCGGCTTTTAAGAGCGAACTACCAAAAGTTATATTGCTTCTATGGAGGAATGTTTGACAGAACGAGCAAGCCTGACATGATGCCTTTGGAGCCAAGGCTTTCTAAGCTTAGGGTGTGATCATCAAGTTAGTGTTATTCATGCACATCTTATTTGAAATTGGTATGACATTTATAGCCAATCGGATTCAGTATCTCGGATTTGGAGAGATTGCCAATAACAAAGTACGGTTGGCAGTTCTGTTTTGCACCTATGGAATACTAGCAACTCTGATCTACTTATCGGCTGGGCTTGGAAAGCTTAACCCCAGCTTTGCATTTGATTTTCGAACAGCCGGCTTGGTGATTGGTTTTTTCTTTTTGCCTTCACTGATAGAAGAACTTTTTTGGCGATGGATTCTCATTAAACCCGACGCGCTCGGCTCCTTTGGATACAAGTCAATTAGGCAGATTATTTTTTCAAGCATTGTCTTTACGATTGCTCATCCGATCGCAGCCCTGTTGTTTGTGCCGCATGCTAAGGAGGTTTTCCTTCAACCAGCATTCTTGTTAGTAGTGTTTCTACTTGGATTGACTTGTGGCTCGTCCTACGTTCTTACAAAATCAATCTGGCCTGCGATTGTTATTCACTGGCTGACGGTCTTGGTGTGGAAGTTCTTACTCGGCGGACCGTTTGTTATGCTAGGTAGATGATGAGTCCGTTATTGAAACTAACTATTGATCTAACCAAGGTTTTTCATTCTGAGCTTATCCAAATAAAAATTACCTATTCAGCCTGCAATTCTTCAGATGCCTGATCAACTCCATCTTCGAAGTGGGGCGACCCAACTGGTGCCTGTTTCTCAGTCGGTTTGTAGCCCGCGGGTGAAACCTTTAGCTTCTTAAGCCGTTTGAGCAAACCCTTGGAAGGGATACCGTTGGTCTCTTCATTGACAAGCTTTTCTATGGCGTTGATGTACTCCCCCATCAGGTGGTCAGCGAACTGATCAATGCGCCAGTGGGTCAAGTTGCGGAGGAATCCCCACCAGCGGTCGTGGACGCGGAACATACCTCCTTTGCCACTTACCTTGCCAAAGCGGTTGAGATAAATCTCATGGCCAGCATGACGATAGCCCATGAAGCGAGGTGGAACTCGCGGGACGATATCGTTGTTGTTTACCCAGCGATAAATGGGGATGCGGACGTAGTTAACATATCGTTTGTTTCCAACTCGCGGTGCACCGTAGGTGAAGACTGCCTCGGGGGTGGATTGGATGTGCGAAAGTTTACAGCGACCGGCGCAGATTGAAGTCATTGCGCCGCCAAGTGAATGGCCCGTGAACCAGAGCGTTCGGTCGTTGCTGACGAGCGCTTGTTCGAGGCGTGGCCAAAGGTCATCAACTTCTCGTTTGAATCCACGGTGAACACGCCCAACGGTTTCGGCCAGATCGGTGGCAGCGTCGAGGTCTGCCTTGATGTCGTTCCATTCGCTTGGTTCCGTGCCGCGACAAACGATCACTGCGTCGTGCTCATTGCCGAAACAATAAGCCTGGGCGCCGTCACGGTCGTAGAAGCGGGTTTCTGGTAAACCAATGTCCTTTGCAAGTTGACCAGCGACAGTACGAGAGAAATAAGATGCTCGAGAAAGTTCGGCAAACAGTAACGATTTTTGCGCAAAGCTTAGCTCGGAGATTCGGCGATCTTCAAGCTTGGTGATTGCCTTTAGCGAGGAGCCGGGGCTGAGATCTTCAGTCGGTTTCGGCTGAGTAAGCGACACAGGTAGTGAGTCCTAGAAAACAATTGGCATTTGGAGTTCGTAAGTAGAACTGTCGAATTTATCGCCAGTTAACGGAGGACTCAAGCAAAACGGGTAAGAATATTCTCTTCTGTCTTAGCTATCTAATCAGCATTTGCTTGGCTCTGACGATTTTTCCAATAAGAGATGGCAGCAGAAAGGTCTGCCGAAGAGTTTTTCTCTCCGTATTCAGCAAGCCATTCGAGGAAGAATTGGCAAGATTTGCGGCTGACCCGCTCGCCGGGTTTACCGACGTAGAACGGATTGCTGCTGGCATACTGATAGTAGTCATCCGCGTTCGTAACCGCTCGGACGGTTAGCCAACCGGGGGCATCGAAGGGGATCGCCGGTAGTTTCCCACCCGCGGCGGCCCAATCTTTTAACCGGACTGATTTTGCGACGTTTCCATTTTTTATAATCTCTAAGTAATCAACCGGTGTTCGGGTGGCAAGGTTCAGGCTTATTAGAACTTCTAACGGTGAGGGTAGCTCATTATCGATTCCAGGTGGCTTAGCTTCAACAAAAGGCCTTAGCAGGGGACCATTGGTAACGATGGACTTGCCTGACAGAAGATCTCCCCAGGCCACTTCGCGAGTCAATTTAGAATCAGATTGGCCTACATAGTAATAAGTTCTCGAAGTGCCAACCGGATTGTCGTTTATGCCCGAGCCACTTAATGCCACTGTGGGAATCGTATGGCCCGACTCAAGCATCTGGTGATGGATCACTTCACGCCATTGGCCCGGGCCTCGTGGTGAATTGAACCTAGGATGATTCGGTGGCCGACCAAGTCGAGCTTGTTTGCTTTTGGACATTGCGGCAGCCCAGCCGTCGAGTGTTACTACAGCATCGACAAGGTCTTTGGAAAGCCAAATCGGTAGCTCCCAACTAACAGGCGAGGCGACAATTTTCCAGCCGTTGCTACGAGCTTGCTTGAGAAATTCACTACTCGTGCCGGTTGGTTGGGGGAGTTGTTCAAGAGTTAGATTACCAGATGGATCGTGCAGCCAAACAATACCCCGAGGATCGTGCCACAAGGCGCTGCTGCCAGCAGGTGGTTGATACCCTTTCGCGATTTTGCCTACGGTTTCCCATTGGTCTTTTTTCCATTCCCAGCCGACATTGGCGAACCAATCAAGCTGTTCCGCACGTAGAAGAAGGTTGTGGTCGTTAGGTCGACGAGCAACGGCAAGGTCAGTACTGTGCCAGCCCTCCTCGGCGAGATTGGCGAAGCGGCGAACCTCGATTCGTTTCGAATCATTCGCGTCACGTTCAATTTCGAAGTGCCCAGCAACGGTTCGGTATTCGGGACCAGCATCAAGATCAAATCGATAGATGCCTCGTTTCAATCCAAGTGTTGTGGTGCCGTCGATGTAGGCATGATCGGCATGGCCCGCTTTGCCCCAGCCACGTGCCCTGACCGTTCGGTTGCGAGCATCTTTCAAGTGAATTCTGCTTGGAACTTGCTTGCCGGTCTCGACCTCGACGATCTCGACGACCAATTCCCCATCCGATTTGGCTAACAGCACCGACGGCATGACCAGCCAAGCCATTGAGACTAAGCCGATTAGCTTGCTGAGGAGGCGAGTTGATTTGTTAAGTTCGTTCATAGAATGAAGTCTAGCATGCGGATTAGGTAGGGATTTAACCTGTTTTCGGTAAGCAAAAATCTGCCAAACCACTCGGTTCTAGGCAGGAAATTGCTTAAACTAGTCAAACCCCAGGGAGTAACAAACTTCGTATGGTGAATCGCGGTTACCAAAATCAAAACCCAACACAGGCCACGATGGCTGAAGACTATTATAAGACGCTTGGCATATCACGGTCGGCTTCGGATGACGAAATCCGGACAGCCTACCGCGATCTTGCGCGTAAGTATCATCCCGATTTGAATCCGGACGATGAATCGGCAAAGAAGAAATTTCAAGACGCAACCGTTGCATTTGAAGTTCTCGGCGATAAGAAGAAGCGTGAACAGTACGACCGCTTTGGGCATGCGTTTGACCCCTCAGGTGCTGGTGCTGGTGGGCCAGGGGGGTGGCCGGGAGGCATGGGCGGTGGAGGCGGTGGTGTTGAGTTTGATTTAAACGATCTCTTCGGTGGTGGTGCTGGCGGAGCAGGAGCGGGAGGCTTTGCCGATCTGTTTAAGCAGTTTGGTGGCGGTGCCGCAGGTGGGTTTGGTGGCGGACAGGGCCGTCGTACGAAACAACCACCTCAGCGCGGCGAGGATATCTCACACGAGATTACTATTCCCTTAGCCACTGCCGTGTTGGGCGGTGAGACTAGCCTCAGCCTCAAGCGAGCTGGTGGCAAACAAGAGACTATTAACGTCAAGATTCCCGTTGGCGTAGAAGATGGCAAGAAGATTCGCTTACGTGGCCAAGGGAATCCTTCGGCAAACGGCGGCGAATCGGGCGACATCATGCTTACAGTCAACGTTGCACCGCACCCCAATTTCCGACGCAAAGGAAACAATCTGGAAGTTGATGTTCCGGTAACCTTGGCCGAAGTAGCACAGGGTGCGAAGTTAGATGTTCCAACACCTCACGGTACGATTACGATGACACTAAAGAAGGGAACGCCAAGCGGTACCCGACTTCGAGCCAAAGGCCAAGGGATTCGTCCAGCAGGCAAGAACCAAGGGGATCTCTATGCCGTGATCCAATTGGTGCTTCCTGAATCGATGACTGATGCTGATTGGGATCAACTGGCTGAAATCTCTGACCGAAATCCCCAAGCGGTCCGTGACGACCTTCGTTGGTAGAATAGATGTAATGTTACTTGCCGATATCAATACGATTGATCCACCGACCAAGGCAGCGATGATGCTCGCCCTGTTGGGGATTGTTCTCATCGGTATTGCACTAGTAGTCGTTATCTTGCTCGGCGGACGCTGGGTCCGCCGTTTGGGTAAAAGGCCCAACTCTCAAAGAGGCCTCGAACCAAAATTTCGACAGACAGAAATTCTCGAACAAATTCGAGTCGATAAGTCGAAGCAGAAAGAAAATCGCTCGAGTGCGGAGACTCACATCGACACGGTTAGTTCCAAGGAGACTGATACAGCATGACCAATGCGGATGAGAATCAACGATTCCGCTTCGGTAAAGCGTGTCGGCTTCTAAAAAAAGAACATTACGACCGCGTCTTTTCAGCCAAACAGAGTGCTGCGGACCATTGCTTAATCCTTTATGCCTGCCCTAACGATTTAGAGTATCCACGACTGGGACTTGCGGTCTCTCGTAAGGTTGGCAAAGCCAACTCCCGAAATCGGTGGAAGCGATTGTTGCGAGAATCCTTCCGGCTTTCACAACATGAACTACCTGCGAATGATTACATCTGCATTCCCCGATACCGAGGTGAACCAAGCTTCGAGATGATTGATAAGTCACTCAAGAAGCTCGCCCTAAAAATTCAAGATCGGAAAGGTAATCCTACGAGCGATCGTGCAAGACGAAAGGGAAAGCAATGCTAGCGTGCCTTCGTTTCTTGACAGATGCTGCGAGTTATCTCCTGGGGCTCATTCTCTACGGCGCTGTACGAGGCTACCAACTCTTCATTAGTCCCTGGCTAGGAAAAAACTGCCGGTATGAACCGACTTGTAGCCAGTACATGCTGCTAGCAATTGAAAAGTATGGGCCCGTGAAGGGGTTCATCAAAGGGGTTCGACGCATGCTTCGCTGTCATCCTTGGTCATCGAGTGGCTGGGATCCTCCCTAATTCTGGTGGCCGGCAGTTCTGTCTTGTCTCACTGAGGAAAAATGCCTACTCTCCCGCGTCGCTACCGCGAACGGGACGGCCTGCGCAGGCCGTTGTTTATTGCGTAACTTGTTGAGAACAAGCGGTTATGTCACTTCCTCAGTCGAATCAATTACATTCGTTCCGAAGAATTCTAACTTCACCAAGAGGTGGAATTGGATTGCTCCTGGCATGCACGATAATTTCATCGGGCTGTTCTTCATTGATCATGTCGCGTGACAAGTCGATTGAACAAAAACTGGAAGAGGCGACTGAGGTAACCAGCACTCCCTACATTTCTAAGTACGCACATCCTTTCGGATTGCAGTATGAAAAAGTGGAGGCCGTCGCACTAGTAACAGGACTTGATGGAACGGGGGAAGACCCTCCACCGATTCCTCAGAGGACCGTGCTGCTAGATGAAATGAGTCGCCGCGATGTCCCTAAGCCAAACCAACTCTTGGCATCAAGAGATACTGCCCTTGTGTTGCTTCACGCTTACCTGAAGCCAGGCATCCGTAAAGGTGACCGCTTCGATGTAGAAGTACGTACGCCCACGCGATGCAAAACTGAAAGTTTGCGTGGAGGTTGGGTACTTGAGTCTCGTCTAACACCGTTGGCAGCACTCGGGGGACAGATTCGCGAAGGCCATGTCATGGCGCTTGCAGACGGAGCCATTCTGGTTGACCCATCGGCAAGCGATGAAGATGACATTGCTGCTGCAACAACTGGTCGAATCCTAGGTGGTGGTGTCTCCCTAAAAGATCGCCATCTAGGACTTGTCATTGCTGATTCCCACAGTTCGGTCCGCATGGCGACTGCGATTGCAGCTTCGATTAATGACCGATTCCATCGCTATGATGCAGGCCACAAGAAGGGCGTTGCCGAAGCAAAGACGGACGACCGAATTGAATTACACGTTCATAATCGATACCAAGACAACATTTCCCGTTATGTCCGGGTGATCAGAAACATCGCACTTCGGGAATCACCCACCGCACAGAACGAACGAGTCAACATGCTTGGGCAACAACTGCTCGACCCACTAACCGCCTCAAAATCGGCACTACGTCTCGAAGCGGTCGGCAGTGAATTGGCAATCGAGATGCTTGAGGTTGGCCTTAAGTCAGAAGACGCCGAAGTTCGCTTCTATTCAGCAGAAGCACTCGCCTACCTAGACCAAACAAATTCGGTTGACGTCCTAGTTGAGTCTGCTCGTAAGGTTCCTGCTTTCCGTGCTCATGCCTTGACCGCGCTTAGTGCGATGGATGATGTCGTCGCCTACGATTCGCTAAGAACATTGCTGTCAAGCAAAAGCAGTGAAACTCGTTACGGTGCGTTCCGTGCCTTGCTAGCGATGAATGAAAGTGACCCGATGATTCGTGCTGAGCGAATGGGTGGGCACTTCAATTATCACGTGCTTAACGTAGAAGGGCCTGACATGATTCATGCGACAATCAGCGGTCGTCCTGAGCTTGTAATGTTTGGTACCGACCAACGCTTCGAGCTCCCCCTCGTATTGGACGCAGGAAGAGACATCTTGGTTAACGGCCTGACGGGTGATGAAGTGATCATTAGTCGATTCACCCCTGGCGATGTTGCAGAAAAGCGAACGGTTTCGACTAAAGTTGACGAAGTTGTCCGTGCCATTGTTGAGCTTGGTGGTACTTATCCTGATGTAGTTCAAGCGATTCAGGAAGCAAAACATGATGGTGCTTTGAAATCTCGCTTCTTAGTCGATGCAATCCCAACTTCCGGTAGGGAATATGATCGTGATGAAATCAATGCGGAAGATGAGGAGGCAGAGAACGTGGTCACCAATCAATATGATGTCGCCACTCCGCTACCAGATTTATTCTCCGATGAGAAAACTCGTTAATCGAGTCTGAGGTATCTCGCTCGATTTGTTTGTCCATTCTGACCCCTTGAAGTTGCCCGATGCTCAAGTCGCTGGAACTCGCCGGCTTCAAGAGCTTCGCCGAGAAGACCCGGCTGGAGTTCCCGCAAGGGGTAACCGTTGTGGTTGGGCCAAACGGTTCTGGCAAATCAAACGTCGTTGATGCGATCAAGTGGGTGCTAGGTTCTCAAAGCCCCCGAAGCCTGCGTGGCAAGGAGATGACCGATGTCATCTTCAACGGCTCAGGATCGCGAGCTCCACTCAACACAGCGGAAGTGACTCTCACTTTCGATAATCCTGAAATCGATGATGAAGGTAATCGTCTTTTCGATCTCAATGAGCCAGAACTTCGATTTACGCGCCGAGTTTATCGAAGTGGTGAAGGGGAGTATCTAATCAACGGCCATGCTGGCCGACTAAAAGATTTTCGTGAGTTGCTTGCTGGTACGGGGGTTGGAGCCGATGCCTACTGCATCATTGAGCAGGGCCGAGTTGATGCGGCTTTGCAAGCATCGCCAAACGAACGCCGAGGCCTGTTTGAAGAAGCTGCAGGGATTAGCCGCTATCGACTCAAGAAGCGTGAAGCTGAGAAGCGTCTAGAACGAGTCGAACAAAACCTTTTACGATTATCAGACATCGTCGACGAAGTCGAATCGCGGCTTCGCCGAGTTCGCTCACAGGCTGGAAAGGCTCAGAAATTCCGAACCGCATCCGAGCAGTTGAAAGAAGCTCGTATCCAGCTCGGTTTGGCAGATCGTCAAGCTCTACTCACGGAAAAGCAACGTCTTGATGATCAACTGCGGCTTCTAGGTGGGCAATTATCCGAAACCAAGCGTTTAATCTCTGCTCAAGAAGAAGAGTTATCCCAAGATGAGGTCAAGCATAGTGAAGCTCGGCAAGCATTGAAGCAAGCTGAGGCTCAAATAGCAGAGCTCAAGGAGAAGATCACCCGAGATCGAACCACTTCGGAACATGAACAAAAGAGGCTGGAAGAGCTAGATCAACAAATCTCCTCAGCACATAGTCGACTTATAACCTTCCAGAACCAGAACAAAGAAACCGAAGAGAGCAAAGAGCTTCAAGCCCTTCAGCATGCTGAACAATCGTTGCGCGATTGTGAAACCGCACTATCCGAAGTGCGTGTCGCTTTGGAACCTCTCAAAAGTCGTGTGGCCACGTCTGAGAAACAGCTTGAAGAATTGCGGGAGTTGAAGCATCAAGTTGCTGATGATGCTAAGCAGGCTGAGGCAAAGCACCAGCAACTGCAAGAAGAGTTTCGATCCACCGAAAAGACGCTTCGCATTGTGCATGGAGATACGGCTGCCCAGCCAGATGAACTGCAAGAGACTAAGCAGCGATTGCTTGAATTAGAAAAGCGCCAACAGCAGACAAAGGGTCAGTTAAATGAAGTTAATCAAGAGTTAGTTCAAGCGGACGAACTTGTACGAACTCAGCAAGCTGAGATTGAAGCCAAACGCCAGCATCTAACGCAACTGCAAGGGCAGCAGCTTGCTATGCGACATCGCTTAGAGGTACTGGCAACTGAGGAGCAACGCCTGGATGCTCTGAATCGTGACGTAAGGACATTGCTTGCTGGTGCAAACCGTGGTGAGGAACAAGTACCCGAAGTCTTTGGCCTTGTTGCCGATTTGCTGCATGTGGATGTGGATCTTGCCAACATGGTTGAGGCCGCTTTAGGTCCACGGACCAATGATGTGGTTGTCGATTCTGGTGAACTGTTGGTAAACGCAATTCAGAATCAATCTGACAAACTCACCACGCGAACCAAATTTCAAACACTTGATGGACCGCTGAATGTCACGGCACTTGATCGGATTGATCTTTCCGATGAGCCGGGCGTCATGGGGCGTGCATCCGATTTTGTGGAATCGGAAAAACGCTTCGAGCCCTTCTTGCGTCGATTGCTAGGACGCACATGGTTTGTTGACCGCTTAGAAACTGCTGTTCGACTTTCTCGTACCATTGGTCGAGGGCTCTCGTTCGTAACCTATGCAGGTGAAGTCATCGGTGGTGATGGTTCCGTCGTGGTTGGTCCGCATGAAGATAACGTAGGAGCATTATCAAGAAGTCGGAAAGCGGAAGCTTTAAGACAAACTTTGGACGTTACCGAGGAGCAAGCCAAGCAGTTAGGTAATTCGCTTCAAGAACTAACCGAGGGTAAACATCAGAGTGAGCAACAGGTAAGAGCTCTGAAGCAACAGCAAGATCAAGTTGCTAAGCAATTGCACGAAGTACAAAACCAGACAGCAACGCTCGAAGAACGTTATCGACAGTACAAATCATCAACACAGAATCGTAAGCAGCGGCTTGAAGAGCTTGCTGGTAAGTTAAAAGAGATTCAGACTTTGATGATTGATTCATCAAAAAGTCGCGAGTCTTCAGCGGATCGTCTTTTGAGTTTGTCTGAGCAAATTGCACGTCAGGAGCAAGGGCATTCCGAATTGGAGCGGGAACTGGCCGTCGAGTCGGCAAGGGAAACCGAGTTGCTTGCTTCGTTTGATAGCCAGACGACTCTCTTTGAGACCCTGCTTCAAGAATCACAAGAAGCGACCTCACTAAGCGAGGATTCACAACGTGAGCTCGACCGTCAACAAACGGAATTGACCTCGCATATCGTGAAACGTGAACAATGTGAGCTTGCGATTCTCCGAGCAACTTCTCGATTGGCTGAGATTGAAATCGAGTTGACCAACTGGAACAAAATAAGTCAACAAGCGAAAATCAACGAGGGTGAAGATTACACCCGACGACAGCTTCTCAATGAATTACTGAAAGAGAATCGGGCAGAGTCGGAACAGCTGCTTGGCCGCGTCGCACAGGTTGAGCTGCGGCGTCAACAAAGCGAAACCGAACTGCGCACGCTGTTCGAGCGATTGAAAGATCATGCGATTGATCTTTCCGAGCATCTCGACAATCAAATCGATGCGATCGATTCGGTAAATCGTGAGGCTCTGCGCGCTGAGATTGAACAACTCAAGCGTGAGGTCGATTCCGTTGGATCGGTCAATCTCGAGTCTTTGGAAGAACTTGACGATTTGGAAACTCGTTTTGAAGAGCTTTCTTCCCAGTACGAGGACCTCACAAAGGCAAAGACCTCACTGGTTCGATTGACCACTAAAATCAATCGAGACAGCCGAGAGCTGTATCTTGCTAGCTTCGAAGTCATCCGTGGCCACTTCCGAGAATTGTTCCAGAGGCTGTTCGGCGGCGGCGAGGCTGACCTGGTGATGGTGCATGAAGAGGGTAGCGACGATCCGCTGGAAGGTGGCATCGAGATTGTTGCCTGTCCGCCTGGGAAAGAGCTTCGCAATCTTTCATTGCTATCAGGTGGTGAAAAGACGATGACCTGCGTCGCGTTGCTAATGGCTCTCTTCCGTAGCAAGCCAAGTCCTTTCTGTGTTCTGGACGAAGTCGATGCCGCGTTGGACGAGGCCAACATTGGTCGCTTTACGAATGTGCTCAACGAATTTCTCAACTCGACCCAGTTTATTGTGATCACGCACTCAAAGCGGACCATGGTCGGCGCAGACACGCTTTATGGCATTACGATGCAAGAATCGGGAGTTTCAAAGCAAGTTTCTGTCCGTTTTGAGGAAGTTACCGAGGATGGGCACATTCGTCCCATGGCTCTGCACAAACCTGAAAACCAAGAAAATCAGCGCCGAGCGGCGTGAAGTCGTAACCATCGCTAAAGTTACGCGCTCGTTCTAACGAATATAGGTATTGGATGGGTTGTTCTCTGTCCGGCTGCGTAAAGACGAATCAAGGTTTGTTTGCATGCCGGGGCCTCGGGGAACACAAGCGGGGGGGCACCTGCCTAATATCCATCCGATATATGGACTGCAACGCTTGCAATCTTGGTAGGCAACTACAGGAATGTAGTTTTCTATCGAGGAGGCATGTGAGTCGTTATCTCAATAGCGATGCTGTGGTTTGTCCCCTTGCCGAACAGGCCTCTCCAACCAGTCGAATAAGTACGGATTCGTACTTGGCTTGCGAAACTGGGACCTTTGTAACGGTTGTCAGGATTGTAAGAGATTGATTTCCTCAACTCTTACCTGAGTGGCAGCATTCAACAAACCCCAACGACGTTCGCAGCCGATGCAATCTGTACGAAGGAGCGGATCAGAAGGACCTGACCCAAACCGACAAACGACAAACTTAACGGACCCCGACCCAGACGCGTCTACGTATTGCCATTAGCCAGGGACTGATTGCTAAGCAACGTGGCATGCGACGCTAAGGGGGTTAGACGGCACGTTGGATGTGACCCAGCAACCGACGCTGCTTTAAGCGAACACTGCAACGAGAATTGGAGAGCCCTATGAAGGTCTTCACGACGGGTCAGGTCGCCAAGATCTGTAAGGTCGCCCCGCGCACCGTAAGCAAATGGTTCGATTCGGGTCGCCTCAAGGGCTACCGAATCCCCGGATCACAAGATCGTCGTATTCCTCGCGAATACCTGATCAAGTTCCTCAAAGAGCATGGTATGCCTTTGGGTGATCTTGAAGACGAAGCAATGGCCAAAGTGCTTATTGTCGCTCAAGACCAAGTTTTGATCGAAAACCTAAAGCGTGAATTGCCAGCGGAAAAATCATTCCGTACGCAAACCGCTGCAAGCGGGTTTGAAGCCGGCATCCAAGCCGAAAGCTTCCATCCTGATTGCATCATCTGTGACTTCTCGATCGGCCACGTCGAGGCGCTTCAGATTTGCCAAAACCTGCGTCGTAATACCGACTTCGCAGAAACGGTTCTGATCGCATTGCTTCCAGATGATGGTTCTTCGATGAGCTTTGATCGATCGACGATCAACGAAACGTTCAAGAAGCCTTTCGACGCAGCTTTGCTCGCCGAACGTCTTCAAACTTTGATCGGCTCGAAAAAAGAGCTTGTCTGAGTGACGGATAACCAAGGCTAAGAATCTGCCTAGCCAAGAATCAAGGCGGTTTACATAGGGGGCGGTTGCAGGAGGCAGCTGACCTAGCATGGTGGTCCCGATCATGCAGGGTTTCCCCATCATATTTAGAAAGGCCTGTCCAGCAGTGGACAGGCCTTTCTTCGTTTGTTCAGGCTAATTCTTGATATAAGGGAATTCGACAGTGATAACACTTGTCATTATTGAGAAGTAAAGGCCCAGAAAATCTCTTGTCACATTCTGGACAATTCAAGAGTGAGAGTTTTACAGAAATCACGGCTGCCGGGATGCATGTAAGAAGCAAAACCGTAGGCACGAGGAAGCCGAAACCGATGATCAAGTAATGGAACGTCGTGCAAAGAATTTGAAACGTATCCCAGCCCATTAAGCTTGGTGTCGCAAAAAGTGCCCAGGATATTCCCGAGAGGTAAATAAAGAACGTAATTGCAAACAAAGCGATGAGGCACCAGCTTTGTAAGTTCTCAAGATGCTGATTGAGTTGATGGTGCTTCTCCCAGCGATCTTCCGAATAGGCTGAGTTAAATATTGGAGTCACCTTGCTCGGACATTGAGCCGCATTGTTGGCAAGCAATAGGCGTAGTACTACCAGGCTAACAGTGTACCATAGCAAGGTAACTAAGCATGCGAGTAGTGGCACACAGCCGTAGCAGTGAATTGAGATTGAGAAACTGTGATCAATAATTCCATTGGAAAAGAGTGCTTCAACCGCAACTATCAGGGTTGCCAAGAGAATATGGAGCATCAGTATAGCACCAACTAACCAAGGGACAGCACCATCCATTCCTGTATCGCTTGTTGTGCTAGATATGGATGATTCTGAGTTGTAGTCAGTTTGCGTTAGTGATTCCTCGAAACTTCTATTTGACATTAAGTTTCTCCCGCTTATCTGGCTTTATCGGGTTATAGCATAGTTCCTTGGCATCGAACACTATTCCGCATCCAGCTTTTTACTTACATCGAATGCGACCTAATGACATGCTGTCCAGGTGAGAATGAAATGAACATTTCAATGGTTAGGTCAGTAGCAAAAACTAGGTAACTTCGTAGAATTGGGGGGTACCAGCAGGATGTTGGGAACCAGCTTGGTGAGCTTTGTGTCTTACTGTTGAGACGCCTCCTCGCCCCTTTGACCGTCGATTGATTCATGCCGCCTGAACCTGCCAGCTCGATTAAAAGCCCTGCGAACTCGCCCGTAGCGAGCGAAGTAGCTCAACTATTCGAGCCAATTCAGCAGTCGCTCCTGCGTGTTGAAAGCCGGTTGCAGCAAGAGCTATCCAGTGAAGATCCCAAAGTTGATGAAGTCATACGACATGGCTACCGACTTGGCGGTAAACGATTACGCCCCGCTTTGTTGCTTCTTGCAGCAAAAGCTGTCGGCGAGGTGAACTCGACACACGAACTGCTCGGTGTCGTGGTCGAAATGATCCATACAGCTACGCTCGTCCATGACGACGTGCTCGACGAAGCCGATCTTCGACGCCATGTCGACACCGTTAATGCTCGTTGGGGAAATGAAACGAGCGTACTGCTCGGCGACTTCCTGTTCTCCCACTCGTTCTATCTTGCCAGTCATGCTGGCGCCGAGGCTTGCCGTCTGATTGGCTTGGCGACGAATCGCGTTTGTCATGGTGAACTTCGTCAGACGTTGGCCGAAGGGGATCTGACACTCAGCGAAGAAGCTTATTACCAAATCATCGATGGCAAGACCGCCGAGCTGTGTGCAGTCTGTTGCGAACTCGGGGCGGTTTACTCCGATGCCGACGATCTGGCGGTGCAGAAACTAGCATCGTATGGTCGCAATCTGGGCATGGCATTCCAAATTGCGGACGATCTGCTAGATCTACTTGGCGTTGAAAGCGATACCGGAAAAACAACTGGCGCCGATCTCGCCAAGCAAAAGCTTACGCTGCCGCTCATCTACACACGGGATAGTTTAGTCAACGGCCCACGCAACTCACTGGAAGAGTGGTTAACCAACCCAACACCAGAATCGCTTGCCGAGTTACGCAAGCTTACCGACGCGGTGGGCGGGATTGCATATGCCCAGAAGAAGGCTGCCGAGTATGCTGACCAAGCAATCGCTGACATCGACTTCTTGCCTGATGGTGAGACGAAACAAACGCTCGCTGCGATTGCCAAGTTCGCCAGTCGTCGTCGAGCATAAGCTCTTTTTGATGCCGTAACGTTCTAGCTTCTACGCGATTTGCCTGATGCGATTGCTACTAGACTCAGAAGGAGCAATGCCGAGCTTGGTTCAGGAATCGAAACTGCGGAAGCCAAGCCGGTCGAGGCAGGACGCTCGAATCGGACTCCATAGTTAGCCAACCAAGCATTGTAGGCTGCTTGCTTCCGTTCGTAGAAATCAGGTGCAACGGCAGCGGTAGACGTTAGGGTAAAGCTGTCACGCCAGAGAGTAAAGTCAGCTGCGTCGACACTCCAGTCGTTATTGAAGTCGCCGGGAAGAACCGCAGTGATGAATAACTCGGTATCGGTCTGGGTGAGTTCCCATTCCAGCGGACCATCTAAATCGAGGCCATAGACTGCGTCAAACTCGCCGGTAAGCTGTCCAGCAGTGATCAGAGTAAATGTCTCCTCGGGGAGGAAGCTATCCGATGGACTGATATTAAGATTAAGAGTGCCATCGAGAGTTAGGCTTTCAGCTACAGAAATCCAGTCATTGGCCGTGCCTGTAGAGCTGCCATCACTGCGTTGTCTTCTGCCGGCAATAGTTAGGTGTACTGTGGCATTGTCGAGGAGTTCGACATCACCTTCAAACTTACTACTATGTGGAAAATATGAGTAGGCAGGGTCCAAAAGAAGTGAGGAGGTTAATTCAGATTCATCCTGTTTGGAGTAGTATACAGCTGGTCGGTAAAGAAATCCGTTAAAATGAGGACGAATGTCCCCTCCCAATATAACTTTGCCTTTACCCGTGACATGGGGCGATTGTAGTCCTCCAGCGAAAATTGCAGTAGCTGTAGAAGCAACTTCAATTGTGTTGGAGTATATAACAGAATCATGAAAGGTAACGTTTGCTCCATCAAGTAATTCAATTTTCTGACGTGGAAGTTGGAATTGATTCGTATCAGGATTTTGAATGCCAGCGATTCGAATATCATCTGTCGAGTAAGATGGAGCTGGTGAAGATTGTACTGGCACAAGATCGCCGAGAACAAAACTTAGAGAATTGTTGATACGACCATAAACGTGGCTTTCGCCTTGTATGAATTCCATTTCACCAAGGTTTGATATTTCTTGAGCGCGGATCGTACCATTTCCACGAATCAGTCCTGCGTTGGAAAGTAGGCCATCTACTTCTAATTTTCCACCAAAATTCAGAATATCACCCGAGTTTCTAAAGCGAGTCTCGTCGTGACGAGATCCAAGATTAAGGTCTCCATTGATCAAGGTGATGATGCCATGGTTTTGGCTGTTTCCTAAGAATGTCATCGTTTCATTCGGCAATACGTTAACAACAGCATTAGCGGTGTTATTCAGCCCAAAGATTGTTCTCCCTGAACCGTAGATTGCCCCTTGGTTCTTCCACATCGTATCTTTTACCGTGTTGTGAATGCCATTAGTATGTATGGAAGAAATGTCAGCTAAATTAGAATTGCCTTCAAGCAATATATTTCCTGAAAGAGTCCCAACGAGAATGAAAATTCTCGATAAGGTATCAACATCCATTTCGTCTGCATGCAGGTGTCCAAGTATAACTTGAATCTTAGCGTCTTCTTCGACGGTTAGTCTTCCATTGATACGTAAATGACCTTCTGGATTGACGAAAAAGTTTTTAGTGTTATCTAACGACTTCACAGTTAAATCGCCATGATTTGTCCAATCCCCCGTAACATCGACACGAAGATCCGTAGAGTTTGATCCGTCAATGGTGGTGTTCATTGAAAAGACTCTACCACCTGAGCCAACATTCAGTTTGCCACCAGTCATGTTGATATCCAATTCACTATAATTAAATGGATACACTGTAATTCCACCCCAATGCGAAAACTCTTCAACCTGATTTGTTGGGGCTATTTCTAACGAATCGATATCTACATAATCCGACAATAAGTGGGAGCGAATATATGGGCTAAAGCTAGAGAGCAGTCCATCGTTATGTACAGACACACTTCCACCTTCGGAGAGGTTGAGTTTGTCAGTTCTAACATGGCCGTAGCCAGAGACACGAATATTGGCTTGTCCAGAATCATTAATCGGCGATGCAGTTCCAACCGTTAGTTCACCTCCAATGTGCAATTTGCCGGAATTCTTAACTTCGACTCCCCGGTAGTTTGTTGCGTTGACTACAAAGTCGCTTTCATTGTGCCAGCTTGCATTGTCGATGCTTACAGTCGCCGGGTGGTTAAAGCCATTGAGGCTGGTAAGGGGACTCGTTGAGTTTTGGTGGTCACTTGGGGCAACGGCTTCAAAGGCTTCTTTTTGAATGTAACCAATGAGCGTTCTATGACTTTCGATTTTCCCACTGCTAGAAAGATTAACAGACGCATTTTGAGAGATGTGCATATCATAGTCGGTTTCATGGTAATCGGGAAATTCGTTATATGATGAGTTCTGTGAAACAGATATTGTTGTCACCGTTCCACTATCTTGAACTACGAGGCTTGCTCCTAACATTCGGAGTCTCTTGGTTTTCAATAATGCGTTGTCCAGAATTTTAATGAAATTGGTTTCGGTTTGAGTTTGTTCACTTGCTGAAACTACAATTGCATTCTGATTGATCCACTGCGTTGAATCTCCTGAAACTTCGATTTGAAAGCTGTTGGGTGAGAGAGGCTCGAATGGAGAGATGCTGGTATAGGAGGATTCTACCCGAGCTCCTTCAGTAACTTTGATTTCTGTGTTTGTCTCGAATCCAAGGGTAAGAGCTTGTTCCGTGATCCATTTGGTCCCATCACCATGGATTAAAATGTTAGCGTTACCATTTGTGCCAAGCGAAGAGTTTTGATTGACAAGATGACTCCCACCATCAATTTGCAATACCCCATCTGCGTCCGCTCCGATTCTGAGATCAAACCCACTCAAATCGAGATTGTCAGGCAGTGGATTAAACAGATGCAGCGGGACGCCGTTCACCGTCACGTCATTCGCACCGGTGTTATCAGGATCGACCGTAATTGCTGCTTCAAGTTGGCGACTAATACAGATGATACTGAGAGTTAGCAAGGAGATTCGAGATATTGCAAGTAACATTTTAAGGCCTTAGGAAATGCTGGTGAGTAGCTTTACTGTTATTTATAGCAACTAGGTTATCGATGAGTCATGAAGCAAAGCAATTCTTAACACTTTTGTAACTTGGGTTAGGTGATAAGACTCAGTTTTAGATGCATAAGAGGTCCTCAGCAGTATCAAAATAGCAATTGTGATCTTTTGATTTTGTGTCTCAGGTATTGAGAATTGATTAGAGGACCAAGGGAGTTTGCTTGAGTTACTTCATGAGAACAGATGTTACAAAGTAACTGTTACTTGTCGGGTGTGGTTTAATGAAAGTCATATCAAAGTCGAATTGATACGATGGAATTCAAGAGATTTTGCATTCTGGAAGCTTGAGAATTTGTTTCTCACCGACATTCCTGTTGACTTTGAAGCTCCAAAAGTTAAATTCGTTACTAACTGTTACTTAACAGTTACTTTTCTCGTCCAACTTCTATTTGCTGTTTTCACATGGCCTTACCACCGGTTCCTTAGTCTCTCGGATGGTGTGAAACACGGAATTAGGAGGTGTTTGGAAATTCCAAGTACCCGGGCTATTTTTCTTCTCTTCCGTACAACTTGAGGTGGTTAGATGCACGTCTTTAAAAGTGGGCTACTTGCCGTGGCATTAATGTTTGGTACGTCTTCTTTGGCCATGGCCATCGAGGTGACTCCTGGTGATTCGACGGAACCATGGCTTGGTTTCATGAACGTTTCCAACTTGCCTGCACCGGATGGTGACGGGGCATTTCAGTTTGGAAGCGGCTGGGGAGTCGCCGATCTCGTTGCTACTTTCGATGATGCAAATGGCTTGCTAACCTTGACGCCAAATACTATCGGCGACCCCAATGAATATTGGTATCAGAACACGACGGGAACTGCTGAAGATCCAGTAAACCCAGGTGGGCCTGGTCAAGCAGGTAACAAGGTTATGGAAGCCAACCTTTACATTGAAGAGACCGATGTACTCAATGGCCAAACAGTTGATTTTACTTACAACGTCGTTTCCGACTCAACGACTTCAGCTCACGAAGGTTTTGCTTTTATTCGAGACTTTGCTCCTGACTATAGCAGCTTTAACGAAACCATCTCACCGTTATCAACCGGTGGCAACACGATTAGCCTTGCAACCGATCCAGGTGCTGGACGTCACGTTCAGTATGGATTCCAGTTTGTTGGTGTTAACGTTTGGGTTACTGATACCGTCCCTTTTGGCTCAATTGAAATATCGACCTTGAATGCTGGTCCAACGGCAGGTGACTTCAATGGAGACGGGTTTGTCAATGCTGCAGATTACACCGTCTGGCGTGATAATCTAAACAGCACAGATGAATCGCTCATCAACAATGCCGGTATAGAAGATGGAGTGATTGATTCTTTAGACTATGGAGTGTTTCAGATGGAGTATACGGGCTCTACCTCCTCGATATCGCAAGCAACGGCTATTCCCGAGCCATCCAGCGTTGTTGCATTGCTGTTCTGCGTGGTGGGGGGATCGTTAAGCGGTCTTCGCAAATCATAGAGACATAGCAACTTCAAAACAAAAAACTCAATAGTTTATACAACAGTTGCTCATGGGAAAAGTTGCGAGGTATTTATTCGCGTTTGCCTCGCAATTTTTCTTTTAACGCTGCATATCAAGAATTGAAGCAATTGTCTCTTCGGTATTACTTTCAGGAGTAAGATCAACGAACCGACACTCTTCTAGTCCTCGGAACCAAGTCCCTTGGCGTTTTGCAAATCGGCGTGTTCGTGCTTTTATTTTCTCAACGGCTTCCGCGAGTTCACAATCTCCTCTTAAGTGTTCGATCACTTCGCTGTAGCCAACGGCTTGGCTTGCGGTGTTACCTAAAGCTTTGCCATTGGAGGTAAGCAATTCGACTTCTTCTGTAAGACCATCTTCGATCATCTGATCGACGCGCTGTTCGATACGTTCGTGTTGAATTCCGCGTTCGCGTCTTAGAACAAAAACCTGGCTAGAATCGGCTGGTGCCGGGTCTTCAAATTCCATCTGCTGATGGCTAATCGGTTCGCCGGTTGCTCGGAAGACTTCCAGTGCTCGGACAATACGCCGAGCGTCATTTGGGTGGATTGTCGATGCCGCAAGCGGATCAACCAGGGCGAGGCGTTCATGCAGCGTAGCTGCACCAACCTCTTCCAGCTCCGCTTCCAACTCTTGGCGGATGCGTGGGTTGGCACTGGGGCCATCAAATAGACCTCGCAACAGGCACTTCAGGTACATCGGCGTGCCACCGACGAAGAGTGATTGCTTACCACGAGATCGGGCATCGGCAACCGCTCGCTCTGCTTCTGCGATGTATTCAGCCACGCTGAATTCTTCGCTAGGATCACGTAGGTTAATCAGATGGTGTTTAACCACGCTTTGCTGCTCAGGGGTGGGCTTGGCTGTGCCAATATCCATGCCGCGATAGACTGCCATCGAGTCAAGCGACATGATCTCAGCATTGATCGCTTCGGCCAGTTTTAGGGCGGTTTCGGTCTTGCCAACAGCGGTGGCACCGGCAAGGCACCAGCAGTCAGGTTCGGTAAGCAGGGGCATCTTAGGAGGCTTTTGCCGGTTGTTTTGAGTGAAGAATTGGGTGAGTGTCGGTCCCATGGCTTCCCCGCCGCGATTAGGCGGTTTAAGCTGAAGGGCTCTGGACAGTATTGTTGCCTGACCAGGGAGCCACCGAAAGGTGCCAAAACCGTATTCATCCTCTCAGTAAACACGCATTAGCAAACGGGCAATGAGCAACCAGCGACCTCTTGATCTGCTTGAAGAAACGATTCGCCAGCGTGCTGCTGAACTGTCGGATGACGCGGAATCGAAATCGTATACCGCTAAGCTCTTGCGTGGTGGATCAGCAAAAATTGGTCCTAAAGTCACCGAGGAAGCGGCGGAACTCGTCGAAGCTGCAGATGAAGCAGGCGATGCAGGGCGCGAGCACTTTATCTACGAGGCTGGTGACCTGATCTATCACACCTTGGTACTGTTGCGGTGGCGTGGAGTTGAGTTGTCGGAAGTGGAAGAAGAGCTAGCCCGACGTTTTGGTATTTCAGGTTTAGCGGAAAAAGCTAGCCGAAACGATTCGAAATAGAACAAGAAATAAGATAGATAATGGCAAATCCCTTACGTATTGGTGTTCCTAGCAAAGGCCGTTTAGCGGACTTGGCTTCCGACCTATTGGCTGATGCCGGTTTAAAGTATCGCCGGCAGAACCGTGATCTCTTTGCACGTGTCAAAGCTTCAAGCGGTATCGAAGGTGATATCGATGTTACGTTCCTTCGCACCGACGATATCCCCATCCTATGCGCCGAAGGTGCAATCGATATGGGGATTACCGGCAGCGACTTAGTTGCCGAAGCTGGTGTTCACGAAGCTACTGTCGAATTGCCTGCGGTGGAAACTCGACTGGAACTTGGCGTAGGTGCTTGCCGCCTGGCGGTCTGCGTGCCTGAATCAAGTCCGGTAACTGGCCCAAAAGATCTTAACGGTGATCGTATCGCAACAAGTTTCCCCAACGTGACGCGTGACTACCTAACGAAGCATGGCACGCATGGCCACATTGTTGAACTCACCGGTTCCGTGGAAGTGATGATCGCTCTCGGCATCGCCGATGCCATTGTCGACCTGGTTGAAACTGGTAGCACGCTTGTCGCTAATAAGCTTCGTATACTAGATACGATTGGTCACTACCAAACTGTTTTGATTCAGAATCCAAAGACAGAGCACAGCGCCTTGGCGGATCAGATTACCCGCCGTATCGAAGGGGTCGTGATTGCCAGAGATTACTCGCTTCTTGAGTACAACGTGCCAAGCAGCAAGCTTGCCGAGGCCGAAGCCGTAACTCCCGGTTTTAGCTCCCCAACAGTCAATCAGCTGGAAGAGGATGGCTGGCACAGCGTTCGAGCCATGGTCCGTCGCAAAGAAGTGATTGGCGCGATGGAGCAACTGGAAAAGCTTGGTGCCAAGGCGATTCTTGAAACGGCGATTAAGAATTGTCGACTCTAAGCGACGCTAACTGATTTGTCGTCATCGAATCGCCGGTCCAAAGTCGACCGGTTAACATCTGGCCCCACATGCGAAAGTCACACACAAGTGACCAGACGGGGTATCGCATTGCAGCAGGGGAATTGTGTTCAATGACAAAATGTCCGAACCACGCCCAGGCGTAAGCACCAACGATTCCCAGCAAAAGAATAGGCGAAGCAATTGCACAAATCGCAATCATCAAGAGCATCTCAGGGATAGCGGCACGTCTTGGCTCGATCCAAGTCATCGCAATGATTCCGATAAGACAGACCATGCCAAAGGTAAAGAGAAACACAGTGGGCTCGTTTATCAGAGCAAACAGAGCACAGCTGAAGAACCACATCGTTCCAACAAAGTGGAAGACACGATCCATCGGCAAGCGATGAGCCGAAAGATAGTGCGGCCAAAAGTCGGCCAACGATTCAAATCGCTTGCTCTTAGTTACTGTATCAGGATCAGCAGAACGCATAGCATGGTTCCCGGCGGGATGGGTGCTGGTTCCGTTTGGCTCATAGGCACCACCATGTGCAACAGGCCAATATCTCTTCTGAAGGTCGCTTGAGTACCCCCCGAATGACGATCCTCTCTGAGGAGTTATCAATTTGCGGGAATTGGGTCCACTTTTTTGCCTATCAGCAGCAACATGACAATAAGAGCGGCTGTCTGAAGGGGGAGCAATAGCCAGACATTCACTCCAAACCCAATAGGAATGGTTCCCAATGCCACTGCTACGCATGCAACGAGCATTGCATAAGGCAATTGGGTCCGCACGTGTGCCATATGGTCACATTCACTCGCTTGGGAAGAAAGGATTGTGGTGTCCGATATCGGGGAACAGTGATCACCAAAAATAGCGCCTGCCAACACACCACCTAAAGAAGCAAGCAACAACGGGTCGGTCCCCGCTGCAGACTCTGGTCCGAGGGCTTCAAACGCTAAAGGAACAACCATGGGAACAATCAAACCCATCGTGCCGAAGCTCGTGCCAGTGCAAAAAGCGACTACAGCTGAAAGTAAAAAGACACCTGTTGGCAACAACGCAAGGAACCATACGCTTGGTTCTTCGCCACCACCACCTAGAACCACCGCAGAAAGATACTCGCCGGTATAGAGGCGATGGTCAGAAAACTCAAAACTGCTGACTCCGTCAACAAACGCGGTCACTTGACCATCGACCGACTTATTGCCTGTCATGCGTGACATCGCGCCGGCAAACCATAGAATGGCGACGGCGGGTAGTACGGCCATGAGTCCACGCATGATAGCTCGAGTTGTTTCGCTAGGAGTCAGCAAGCTACGAAGCTTTACAATCAATAATGCCGAGACGAGTCCTGAGACTCCACCGTACATTAAGGAGAGGCCAGAGCTTGCCGAGCCGAAGATATCACGCAGCTTGATCAACGTTGAAGCGTTGGGATCATACCGCTCGCCCAGATTTGAAACACCTGTGATCCACAGCAGGCCAGTCACTACGGTGAGCGTTATTGCAAGCGGGATCACAGCATTGCTCCAATGAGAAGCTTTGAGTGTTTCTGCATCAGCTGATCGTTGGTCAACTAGATCTGACTTACGTGCGGTACGTTCTGCTTGAAGCATGGGGCCAAATTCACGTCCAAAGATTGCCAATATCGGAACAAAGAGCAGTGCCTGAATGACATAGAATCGATAGGGTAGGCAAGCCACAAAGAGCCCAAACGCACTGACTCCCTCATCCACCGGTGTGACGAGGTTATCCAGCCCTTCTTCTACATAGGCGATTTCTACGGCAATCCATGTTGATACCAGCGCCAAGCCAGCGACTGGTGCAGCAGTCGAATCAACCAGATAGGCAAGCTTTTCGCGTGAAATTCTTAACCGGTCAAAGATTGGTCTCAGTGCTCCCCCTAAGAGAAGCGTGTTGGCGTAGTCATCAAAAAAGACCATCAGGCCGAGTAGCCAGCCGGTGAGCTGTCCCCGGCGTGGAGTCTTGGCAAGTGGCGTGACCAATTGAACGAGCCCCAGCATCCCGCCTGCAGCGTGAATGACGCCAATCGTTGCACCCATCGACATGGTGAAGCAAAAAAGCCGTAGCTTGCTTTCTTGAATAAAGGTTGGCCAGAGATGAGTTTCGCATGTGGCAACCAAGGCATCGATTGGATTCCCGCCGCAGGTGAGCATGGCCCCAGCAAAGAGGCCGACCAAGATCGATAGTAAGATCCGTCGCGTGGCGATCGCTAAGGCGACTGCAACGACAGGCGGGGCCAAACTAAGCCAACCATAGGGATGTTCCATTACGAATTCTTTAGCATTGTCAAAGTTGAAACTACTAATATTCTAGTCGATGTCTGGCAGCAAATAAGTTTCTACAGACCATTTGAAAAAAATGTATGAGATTGGCAATCCAGTGATAAATCCTGCAATTCCGCAGTAAAACTGTATTTGCTCAATCGTTAAACCTTGGGTAACTAAGACTGCACCAAGCACAGCACCAACGAAAAATCCTACGAAAAATCCAATAACATTACTGGCGAGGACAAAGAGGATCCATGCTTTGAAGATTGGCGGCTTCTTTTGACTGCTGCTTCCTGGGAAATAGTCTTCTGGTGTTTCCATTTTCTGCTCGCGAGATCGTAAGGGAGATGTAATTAAAAATTCAAATAGCCTTGTATCGTTAAAGCCACTAGTTAGATATTCAAGTTATGCATGATGTTAGAAATTCCAATCGTTCGTGGGCTGGTCAGCAACTCGCCCGCCTCGAAGCCAGCTGTTTGCCCATGGTAGCGGTTCATCGATTCAACTCGCGAGAAAATATGTTGTTTACCCGCAGGGAATTGGGTCTTGTAGGCTCTGACTGATTCAAGCTTTTTCTCGAGTGTCGAGCTGATATCGGAAACAAAATGGTTGCCGGGCGGACGTTCTTCGAGTGAGTAGAAAGATAGTGAATAATACAGCTGAGCTTCGATCCGGTGTGTTGGCAGCCCATTGAAATGCTCGTCCCATTTGGAAAGTCGCGAATAAAAGACCGCTGCGTCGATAATTTGCATCGCCTGCCAGTGGTCAGGTGATGCCAGCGGGGTCCGATCCCCCAGTCCCAGCACCAACTTGGGCTTAAATCGCCTAAAAACCTTAGCTAGTGCGACACGCTCATCGAAACCGTCAAAGAGCCGGCGATTAGGCAGCGGAAGTGTTTCTCGGTGGTGGATACCAAGGATTTCAGCCGCCTTGGTTGCCTCTGCAAGGCGGACCTCAGGTCCTGGTGAGGCTGGAGTAGGCTCTCCGTCGGTCAGATCGACGATTCCTACCCGGTGGCCTTGCTCGACCAGGCGGGCTAGCGTCCCTCCACAGCCTATTTCTACATCATCCGGGTGTGCCCCGACGGCGATCACATCGAGCGTTGTTTCCGACATTGTCCCTCTGACGGCTAGTACCAAACGGCTTTGGCGAGTAATCTGTGTCCCTACCAAAACAGGTAGAATTAAGTAGAATTTTGGCAAGTCCTCTTGCCGATGGATACCCTCTTGGGGCTTTTTGCCTCAAGAGAAAGCAGTCTTCACCGGATGAATGACTGTTAACAGAGAATTAGACAACCCCTCAACGTAGTAATCATTCCGCCATGTCCGAAGGTGACACCCTCAAACCCGAAGATGATCAAAACACTGAAGACTCCACGTCGGAGGGCTCTTCGTATGACGATCAATCTTCCGATGATGGCTTTGGCGATGAATTGCTAGAGGATTCTTTTCCAGCCGAGATTCCTGCTCCGTCGACCGATCCGTTTGATGACTTCGAAGATGACGATTTCGATGACGATTTCGACGATGATTTTGAAGAAGAGTGGGACGATGAGGAAGAGGACGATGGCTTCGGTCCTGAATTTCAGGATAGCGAAGGCGAGGAGTTTGACGTCAATGCTGACCTCGATGGTCAGGAATCGGAAACCGAAGGCGATGCCTTCCAGGACGACAAAGACTTCGACGACTGATCCAGCCAACTGTTGGGTTTATGTTGGACTCGTCGGATTGAGGTGAGAATCTCGCATAATCCCCTCTTTGGGTGCTGGCCACGCTGAAAGACGTCTCGGCGAAATGGCCTGAACCTGCTCTACTAGGGGGCTGTCAGTAAGGGAATCTTGCTGGCAGAAGCATGGACGAATCCTCCCCTACTAAGATCTCTGAATCCCTGATGTTCAAGTCGGTCGACAACCAAGTCAGTTTTCCTAAGCTCGAAGAATCCATTGTTGAGTTTTGGAAAGAGAATCAGATTTACCAAAAGTCATTGGACCGCCGTGACGGCGCTGAGCCCTTTGTCTTCTTCGAAGGCCCTCCAACAGCCAACGGCATGCCGCATCCAGGCCACTGCCTGACGCGTGCCATCAAGGACGTTTTCCCTCGCTACAAAACAATGCGTGGCTATCGCTGCGAACGCAAGGCAGGATGGGATACGCATGGTCTGCCGGTCGAGGTCGAAGTTTGCAAAGAGCTCGGCATCCATTCCAAGGAAGAAATCGAAGCTCACGGCGTTGAGCCGTTTATCCAAAAGTGCCAGCAATCTGTCTGGCGCTATATGCAAGAATGGGAACGACTGACCGAGCGTCTCGGCTTCTGGGTCAATCTGGAAGAAGCCTACGTTACCTATCATCAAAGCTATGTTGAGTCAGTCTGGTGGAGTTTGAAAAAACTCTTTGACCAAGACTTGCTATACCAAGGTCACAAAATCGTATGGTGGTGGGCTCAGGGCGGAACAGCTCTCTCGTCAGGCGAAGTCGGTCAGGGCTACCGTCAGGTAGCTGATCCGAGTGTCTTCGTCAAATTTCCCCTGCTTGATGATGGCCAAGTAACCAAGACTTCGCTCCTGGTTTGGACCACGACGCCGTGGACTTTGCCTTCGAACCAGTTTGCGGCTGTCCATCCTGATATCGAGTACGCCACGGTCGAAGACCCCGAATCGGGCGACACGCTTATCATGGCTGCCGACTTGGTCGAAGCGATTGGAACGAAACTGAAGCGTGAGCTATCGGTGGTTTCAACTTGCAAAGGGGCTGAGCTAATTGGTCGCCGTTATTTGCCGCCGTTTGAATGTTATTACACGCTTGACTCAGCTCAGCATCGCTTGGCTCTACGTGAAAAGGTGGGAGATACTTCTGGTAAAGTTCCATATGCTTTGGGTGGAGCACAGCGAGGAAAGCTCAAAGATGACAGCGAAGAGTATCTAGCTTGGCGAGTCGTCGCAGCCGACTTTGTTACCACCGACAGTGGGTCGGGTGTCGTTCACCAAGCCCCTGCCTTTGGTGAAGTCGACTACGAAGTCTTAGTTGCTGAGCAAGCTCGATTCGAGTCGGGTGAAGGTCCTACGCTGATTAACTGTGTTGGCCCTGATGGCAAGTTCACCGACGAAGCGCCTGAGTATGTCCGAGGTCGTTGGGTTAAGGAATGTGACAAAGAGATCGCTCGGGATTTGAAAGAACGTGGCTTGCTCTACTTCCAAGAGCAATACTTGCACGACTATCCTTTCTGTTGGCGAGCGGATGAAGATCCGCTGATTCAATACCCGCGTGAGAGTTGGTTTATCAAGACCACGGCCTTCAAAGATGCCATGCTTGATAACAACCAAGAAATCAACTGGCTGCCAGGACACATCAAAGAAGGACGGTTTGGTAAGTTCCTCGAATCAAACGTCGACTGGGCACTCAGCCGTGAGCGTTATTGGGGCACACCACTTCCGATTTGGGAGTGTGAAAAAACGGGCAAGCAAGAAGCAATCTCTTGCTACGAAGAGTTGCTCGCAAAGCCTGGCGTTGCTGGAACCGAAGTTTGGGAGAAGGCAAAAGTAGCCAACCCCAACCTTCCGGAAGACCTCTGCGTTCATAAGCCCTACATCGACGAAGTTACCTACGATTCGCCGTTTGCCGAGGGTGCCCGCATGCAGCGAGTTCCGGAGGTGATCGACTGCTGGTATGACAGTGGTGCAATGCCTTTTGCTCAATGGGGATATCGTGGTCAAGAGTCTGGCGCTGAGCTTGAACGCTTCGAAAGCCAATTCCCCGCCGACTTCATCAGCGAAGCAATCGACCAAACCCGTGGTTGGTTCTATTCGCAAGTTGCAATTAGCACGATGTTATGGGGCGAAGAGAAGACAGCAGCCAAATATCCTCACCCTTTCAAGAACTGTATCGTTCTTGGTTTGATGCTGGGTGAAGATGGCCAAAAGATGTCCAAAAGCAAGCGAAACTATCGTGAGCCTTCGGAAATCTTCGACCGTTACGGAGCCGATGCCCTCCGATGGTACCTCTATGCCAACCAGCCCCCGTGGACTTCGATCCGCTATAGCGAACAAGCGATCAAGGATTCGATCCCCGAGTTCTTGCTCCGCCTCTGGAACTGCTACAGCTTCTTCGTGATCTATGCGAACATTGATGAGTTTGATCCAGCCAAGGAGCTTGGCGAAACAGCTTCAGAGCTTGTTGCCAGTGAATTTGCTAAAGCTGATTCCTACCGTCCTCTTGCTGAGCGTGACGAACTCGATCGTTGGGTTCTCGCGGAACTCAACAAGACGATCCAGCTCGTAACCGAGCGGATGGACGAGTACGACAACTACGGCGCCTGCGCTGCCATCACAGAGTTTGTCGATGGCCTCTCAAACTGGTGGGTTCGCCGCAGCCGTGATCGTTTCTGGGCGAAGGATAAACGCGAAGCTTCGAAGCTTGACGCCTACTGGACCCTCTATGAGTGTTTGATCACCTCAAGCAAGCTAATCGCACCATTTACGCCATTCCTGGCAGAGACCTTCTGGCAAAACTTGGCAGGTGTTTTTGATGGTGCTCCGGAAAGCGTGCATCTCTGTGACTATCCAGAAGTCGATGAATCGCAATTGGATGAAGACCTTTCCGAACGGATGAGCCAGGTCCGCTTGATCGCTTCCTTGGGTCGTCAAGCACGTAGTGCCGCTGAGCTTAAGGTGCGCCAGCCACTGGCAAAGGTTGAGGTCGTTCTCGCTGACAACAAGCACCAAGCTTGGCTGGAAGAGCATGCCGCAGTGATTGAGGGTGAGCTCAACGTGAAAGAGGTTGCGTACACCGATGAGCCTGAAAAGTACGTCGATCACGAAGTCATGCCGAACTTCAAGCTGCTTGGTAAGAAGCTTGGAAAACTTATGCCCAAAGTTAAGGCCGCCTTGAATGAAGCAAGTGGTTCGGAGTTGCTAGCCAACATTCGTGACAACGGCAAGATTAACCTGACCGTAGAAGGCCAAGAGATTGAACTCTTGCCTGAAGAAGTCGAAGTTCGAATCAATGCCAAGCCAGGTTGGACCGCTGCTAACGACCGGGGTGTTGTGGTCGTTCTTTCAACCGAGATTACTCCTGAGCTTCTTCGCGAAGGTTTGGCCCGCGACCTTGTGCGTGCCATTCAAGACCGACGCAAGGAACTAGGGTGTGAGTTTACGGACCGAATTGAAGTCGGAGTGGAAACGGAATCTGACGATCTTAAATCGGCTTTGGATGAATTCACGGATTACATCACGGGTGAAACTTTGGCGGATTCAGCCAAGCATGGTGTCATCAAGGATGTTGATCCAAGCGAAGTCCGCATGGGGGACGCGACGGCGAATCTCTTCGTCCGCGTAGCGCCATGAGCGAAGCCAAGCCAATGAAAGTCGCAGTTCTCATTTCAGGTGGCGGTCGAACGCTAAAGAACTTCCTTGAACTGATCGAGGCGGGTAAATTGCCAATGGAGATCGCCTTGGTGATTTCCAGCTCCCCAACCGCTGGCGGACTTAAGTTCGCTGCCGAAGCTGGTATTCCCACCCAAGTGCTCGAACGGAAGAGCTTCGAATCGCATGACGCTTATGGCGAGGCGATCTATGCCGAATGCCGTGCAGCATCGGTTGACTACGTAATTATGGCTGGCTTCTTGAAGCTTGCTCCACTGCCAAACGATTTCGCAGGGCGGGTAATTAACATCCATCCTTCGTTGCTACCAAGCTTCGGAGGGCAGGGGATGTACGGACACAAGGTGCATGAAGCCGTAGTCGAACGGGGCTGCCGAGTCTCGGGCGTGACGATTCACTTCGTTGATAACCACTACGACAACGGCCCAATCATTTGGCAGCAGCCGACGCCAGTCTTCGATACCGATACGGCTGACGAACTGGCAGCACGGGTCTTTGAGCTAGAAAAAGAAGCTTATCCGCATGTCCTTCGACTGCTGGCTGCTGGAAGAGTTCAGCTTGAAAATGGCCGAGTAACGCTTGCTGAGCGGCGCAGACCGCCGACGTCCTAGAAGTTTTTGCACAAGGTTCCTCGCCGGCTGACACCTGAGTGCCAGCCGACCGGACTCTCTGGTTAAGCTTTCTTCAAGCTATCGCGAATTTCACGAAGGAGCTCGATATCCTCAGGGGTCTTTGCCGGAGCTTCCTCTTGTTTCTTCTTCAACGAGTTGACCATCTTAACGACACAGAAGATGGCAAATGCAACGATGATAAAATCAATGGTTGCTTGGGCAAATGCTCCCCAGCCAATAACGGGTGCTTCAACTCCTTCAGGTAGTGCTGGAACATCGAGCGTTGTTGAACGATCTGAAAGATCTGCTCCTCCGCTCAAGGCTCCCGTGATTGGCATGATGATCTTATCAACCAACGCGGTCACAATATCTTTGAATGCCGCTCCGATTACGATACCAACCGCCATATCCATAACATTGCCACGCATGGCAAATTCTTTGAACTCAGAAAAGAAACCCACGAGAAACTCCTTGTAGTTAGTATCCGCCTGAAAAGCTCCCATGTGTTGGGAGTGATTGAGGCAAATCTAACAACAAGATTTAGATTTTCCCTATGCCAGGTTAGTGCTTATGACTGCTGAGTACGCAAATAGCGGAGTACCGCATTCATATCGCTTGGCAATTCAGATGAAATCTCAAGGCGTTCGCCACTTGTCGGCTGGGTGAAGGCTAGCCGATGAGCGTGAAGCGCTTGGCGTTCTAGCAGCGGCGATTCGTCTGGCTTGGCTAGCCCACCGTTTAGTTCATTGGGAGTAATCCGGCTCCGTCCGCCATACTGCTTGTCGCAAAGGACCGGATTACCAATATGGGCAAGGTGGACACGAATCTGATGCGTGCGGCCAGTCTTCGGATGGCATTCCACTAAGGTGAAGCGTTTGAAGCGTTCAACTACTTGGAAATGCGTCAAAGCATCTCGAGCATCAGGATGGTCAGGCCGTATGGCCATCTTCTCACGAATCTTGGGGTGCGGGCCGATCGGCTGATCAATCCGGTCGGCATCACGGTCGGTTACACCTTGGACAATTGCCAAGTAAGTCTTCTCAACCGTTCGGGCTTGGAATTGGTCAGCCAGATTCTGATGAGCTTGGTCATGTTTGGCAACGACGATGACGCCGCTCGTATCGCGGTCTAGTCGATGAACAATTCCCGGACGGTTCGTTCCGCCTGATTGGCTTAATTGCTGTTTGCCAAAGTGATGCGCTAGGGCGCTTGCTAAGGTCCCCGCCCAATGGCCTTTGGCCGGATGAACCACCATGCCTGGCGGTTTATCGACTACCGCTAGGTCTTCATCTTCGTACAGAATCGTCAGAGGAATCGCCTCAGGCTCAGGGCCTTCGGGGGCATCGGCTAGCTGAGCTACGACGATTCGCATCCCAGATTCCACTTTTAGTGATGGCTTGTGCTGTTTGTCATCGACAAGCACATGCCCAGCATCGATCGCTCGGCGTAAATGCGTTCGACTATGGCTGGTTAGCAGCTTAGCGAGAAGAGCATCGAGTCTTTTTCCTTGTTCTTCCTCGGTGATGAGGTGTTCCCAAGGAAAGGTAACTGGTTCGCTTTCACCCGGCGATTGGTCCACCATGGTGCCATCTCGCTGGGGCTACACGTAAATGAAATCAGGGCGAAGTTATTACTCGTCAGATGATTCAGTGGTTTCTTCTTCGGTGGCTTCCTCTTTTTCAGATGATTCATCGCCAGATTCTTCTTGGCTTGCCTCATCATCTGTTTCCTCTGAGGAGCCGACCGCTCCGCGAAGTAGATCGTCTAATGCGGCATCAGGATCGATGGTCTCTTCTGGATCGACGGTATCTTCTTCCGTGTCTGTTTCCGTTGTTGTCGCTGCTACCACGCCGTTAAGCCATTCGGAGTTTGATCGAGCAACGTCGCTGGTGAGGTACTCAGCTCGTTCGGTTGCAATCTCTTTGAACATGCCTTGAACCTTGTCGTACTGTTCGCTCGCCTTGTCGAGTTCGCCACGCATTTCATGGATGCGAGCCAATCCGAAATTGGCACGGCCTTTGATGTCGCGGACGCTCGATTCGTCAAGCATCAAGTTGTAAACCTCTTCCGCTTCAGCGAGCAGTTCTTCTGATTTGGCACGATCGGTCATGAATGCCAAGCTCGCTTGGAAAGTCTTGCCATCCGCCAAGGTGATTTTGGACCATTCTTCAACGTCAGTGCCTGGATTATCTTCGATAGCACTTTGCAGCGTATCAAGATCAGGGCGTTGGCCAGTCACCGCGACGGAGAAGTCACGCCACTGTTTGGCAACTTCTTGTTCCTGGTAGTTTTTCCAAGCGTTGTAGCCAAAAATGCCCGCCCCGATGGCGATCAGTATGCCGATGATCAAAGGAAGCTGAGGCTTGATCGCCTTGATCTCGCGCTCTAACCATTTTGCTAGGGCGTTTTCTTCCAGTTCGTGACGATGTTCCGAATCCATAGCCTGTTTTACTCTATCAGTTTGGGAGCCGATTTAATGGGCCCGTAAAGTTTCGCAAAACGTGTATGGTAAAGGATTTGCAGAACGAAGAAAGGGGGATTTGGGCTAGTGGGCTTTCCGAGCCGGTGGTTGTGCGAGATTCGGCCACGAATGCGATCTTGCAACCAAATCAGCACCTTGCCAGAGCCTCGCTAATTGCCTAGCCTCAGCTATTCAACAATCACGTAAAGCAGCGAATAACGACACCACGGACGACGACCCCCACCCAAGCATGTCTCACGGATTGAACCCAGCACAGCACGACGCGGTAAAGACGCTCAACGGACCGCTCTTGGTTCTAGCTGGTGCTGGCACAGGGAAAACCCGAGTGGTGACTCACCGGATTGCTGAGCTAATCCGGTCTGGGATCCGACCTGAGCGCATCTTGGCGGTAACGTTTACTCGCAAAGCAGCAGGCGAGATGCAAGAGCGTGCTGGGCAACTCTTGCCAAAGAAGCGTAAGCCCGCCGCAAAGAAAGGTAAGGCTGTCAAAGAGCCCAGGCCAGAGATATCAACGTTCCACTCACTCTGCGTCAGGATTCTTCGGCGACATATCTCAAAGCTCGGTTATCCCGAACGATTTACGATTTGTGACCGAAGTGACCAAGAATCGCAAGCACGTTCTGCATTGCGCGAGATCCGAGCTCCGAATGCCGTCATCAAGCCAGCCGATCTGCTGAATAACATCAGCCGTTGGAAAATGGGATCGGTCTTGCCCGCCGATGCGGCTGGGCTTGCCGAAACTGATCGTGATCACTTGGCAGCGGTTGCGTATCGTCGCTATCAAAACAATCTGAAGAAAGCAGGCGTGGTCGACTTCGATGATTTGCTGCTTTTGACGGAGCAACTCTTCGTTAAATTTCCAAGCGTACGTCGTGACGAAGCAGGGCGGTTTGATCACATCTTGGTAGACGAATACCAAGACACAAACCATAGCCAGTACGAAATCGTTCGTGGCCTGGCGATGGGGCACCGAAATCTTTGTGTTGTGGGGGACGACGATCAATCGATTTACGCTTGGCGTGGTGCTGAGGTAACCCACATTTTGCGATTCAACGAGGATTGGCCAGACGCCAAAGTGGTTCGCCTAGAAGATAACTATCGCAGCCAAAGTCCAATCATCGATTACGCAAACACGCTGATCGCTTTCAACCAAGAACGCCACGAAAAGCGACTCGTACCCTATCGCATCGGTGAAGCGAAACCCCGCATTATGCAGATGAAGGATGAGTCGGACGAAGCCGAACGAGTCGTTGAAGATATTCAATTGCTGCTAGAACGAGGTGGCTGGGGGCTCAGCGGCGAGGCACGTGAAAAATACTTACGTGAAAATGGTCGAGATTCGCAAGTACGTCCCTCTGACATTGCAATTCTATTCCGAACCAACGAGCAACCACGTGCTTTTGAGTCTGAGCTCCGTGCGGCGAATTTGCCCTACGTGCTGATCGGCGGTATGAGCTTTTATGACCGTCGTGAAGTTCGTGACTTAATGGCATACTTGAAGCTTATTGCCAACCCGGACGATGAGCCATCGCTGTTGCGAGTTCTCAACTGTCCGCCACGTGGCATCGGCGATGGAGCCCGTAAACGCTTGGTTGAAACCGCCGTCGAACGCGGCGTACCACTGTGGCAAGTTTTGTCTAGCGGCCGAGAATTTCCACAGCTGACCGATGCCGCTAAGCGTGGCGTCTATGAACTGCGTGACCATATTGAAGGATGGCGGCGCAAAGCCGCGTCGATGCCTCTTCCAAAGATGGTCGAGCAAGTCTTAAGCGATGTCCGTTACCACGCTGAATTGTCAAGGCTTTATCAAGATCCTAATGACCGAGATTCCCGCACGGCGGCGATTGAAGAAGTCGTCAACGCGGCGGCTGCCTATGAATCGAAAGAGGGGGCAAACACCGAGGGCCTAGGTCTCGTGCCTGACTTCCTCGACGAGATTGCAACCGGAGATCGAAACGACACGGATGACAAGGATAAACAGCTAAATCGTGACGCAATTGCCTTGATGACACTCCACGCAGCCAAAGGCCTGGAGTTTCCTCATGTCTATTTGGTAGGAATGGAAGAGACCATCCTGCCCCATAAACGGTCAATCGATATGGGGGAAGTCGCCATTGCTGAAGAACGCCGTTTGGCCTACGTCGGGGTTACTCGGGCGCGTGATCGATTGACGCTGTCGATGGCACTGACTCGGCGCAAATGGGGAAAGTCTCGCGATACGCTACCCAGCCGTTTCCTCTATGAGATGACGGGCCAAGCAGATAATCCGCGTTACCTTGAATCAAAGCGAGGTAAGAAAGAACCAAAAAAAGGGCCGCATAAGCGACCCTCGAGTGGTAAATCGGCGACCCGCAAAAGCCGTAGCTAAGTCTGAATTATTGGAAAAGTGCAGGATTGTCAGCACTGAAATCCAAATCGCTGAAGTTGTTGTTGAACGCTAGGTTGGTGTAGATGTAACGTTCTTCAAGCTGTGGCTTGCCACCTTGTTGGATTGGCCAGCTGTACTTTTCGTAAGCAACGGGCAACTTGTATTCGTGATCCAAAAAGATACGAGCTTTGTGATAGGTGAAGTTCTTGCGTGGCACGGGGTGCGTCGATTCAATCATCGTCACAGGGCGACCGGCAATTTTCACAGCAGCATTGTACGTGACGGTACACTCTGCGTATTTTGAATCTGCTTCCGCAACCGTGGTTAGCTTACGAGTTAGGTTTTGAAGTCCGGCGCGGGTAATGGGGTACAACTGGCCCGACATTGCCATTGAGCCGTTGGGATCAAGATTCATTTTGCCAATTCGGCGTTTCCAACCTGAAGCAAGGGCAACCATATTGCCGTCATTCTGATTGGCGACATAGAGAACTTCTTGACCAGGGTTTGGCTTTACGAAGTTCAAGTAAATGCTGAAGGGTGCGTGTCGGACACGCATCTTCATTTGCTGAGTTTCGTTCATTTTGCCGTTCACTCGCTCAGCTTTTGTAAAGGTAGCGGAGTAGTCGGCAATGGCATCGATGCGTTGTTGGCACTCTTTTAGGATGCGAATCATAGGCATCAGCGGATGCTCGCCTGGGCGTTGTTCAAGATCGAACGGCGTTGCGGCTCCTTGGGCAGAAGCGGGTACTACTGCATCGTTGATTGTTGAACCAGCAAGTGGATCAACATTGAAGCTTTGGGCGTTGGCAACAGCTGCTTGAACGCCACCTGCTTGGATCACGCGAGATGGAGGAACGTTTGGTAGAACTTGCTGTTGAACCACCGGTTGTTGAGCAACTTGTTGTTGGGCGACTCGTTGTTGCACTGTCGGCGACTGGACTGACGTAGGCATGGCCGCCGGGGTTTGAGCAACCTGTGCGACAGGCTGCGTCGTAGCTTCTCGATAGACTGGCTGAGTAAGGTTTTGGGCAGCCAGCTCCGCATGGCCAATTCCAAGCAAAGCGACCAGACAAATCGTAGTTTTGATCATTTTCTTTGACGTGGTGGTGGGCATCCGTTCTCTCCGGCTGCGTAGTATCAGGTAACGTAAAATCCGTTCGTCCGTTTCGTTAACGAGGTTCCCCATGAGGTACCAGGTATTCAAGTATCCTGATGAGCAACCGGCGGGGCAACCGCCTCGGCAGAATTACCAGCCGAGAATCGACAACTATTCGGACAAGTCTGCTGGATGGCTGAGCTAGGCAAGTTTCCGCTCTAGTCGAATTTCTCAACTCGTCTAGACTAGTTTACTTGCAAGATTGCTCAGACACTGCAGCTTGTGGGATCGTAGAGATTACCTCTTGGTCTGGAAATACCGATATATGTGCTAGCACAGCGAAGCCTTGTTTTATGACTAAGCCTATCCATATTGCCCGAATTGTCTCGGTTCCGTTTGATGAAAATACGTTTATCTTCTGGCAAGAAGACTCAAACGAATGCGTCGTCTTCGACCCAGGGCTTCAGCCTAAGGCTATCATCGAGTTGATCGAGGAGAACAATCTCACCCCCGCTGCCGTGCTATGCACCCATGGTCACTCCGATCATATCGCTGGCAACGCTGCTATGAAGGAACGTTGGCCTGAATGCCCGTTGCTTATTGGCATCGGTGATGAACCGAAGTTGAGCGATCCCGAAGAAAACCTCTCCGCAAACTTTGGTTTTTCACTAACAAGTCCGCCAGCGGACCAGACACTCACCGGCGGAGACGTTTACCAAGCGGCTGGCTTTTCATGGAATGTTCTTGATACTCCTGGCCACTCGGGCGGTCATGTTTCATTTTTGCTTGAAGTTGAGGGAGATGACCCTGACCACCTGATTGCAGGTGATGTGTTGTTCCGGAGAGGGATTGGCCGGACCGACTTTCCTGATGGAGATGGGCCGACGCTGCTCAGTTCAATACACGAGAAGTTGTTCGTTCTACCCGAACAAACGATTGTCTATCCTGGCCACGGTGAATACACGACCATTGGTGAAGAGCTTCGCGAAAACCCGTACGTTGGAGCAGCAGCTGGCTTTACCGACCTGCTTAAGTCTTAGCCGACTCAATCGAGACAACCGTCCCGGTTGTAAACGCAAGGAATTCGCTACCAGCTTTTACCAGAAGTTCGCCGTGTATCCCCAGGCCGCCACATAATCCGGTCACGAGGTTGTTGTCGGACTCAACGGTTATCGTTTTTCCGGTTAGATAAGAGCGTTCGTTCCAATCGGTTGCAATTTGCTGTGCATCAGCTTTAAGGTTGCATAGCAACGACTCGAACTTTTCGATAAAGGAGATCAATAACGCGCTGGCACTAAGGTTTTCGTCAGCATGTTCAGAGAGAGCGATTCCATTCATCCGTAAATCAGTATCATCCGTTGGTGCCCAATCTAGGTTAACGCCGACGCCAATAACCAGGCGATCTTGAACGGGAGATTCTAGAAGAATGCCAGCCAGTTTTTTATCTTGCAGATAGACATCGTTGGGCCACTTGATTAACGCTTCGATGCCGGTTGTTGATTTAATTGCTTGGCACAATGCCAAGGCAGTGGTGATTGAGATTGTTGGGACTTCGTTGATCGAGAGATCGAATTGGCTGGGAGCAATCAGCATGCTAAAAGTCAGCTGATTCCCTTGGGATAACCATCGGTTGGAACCCCGCCCGCGCCCGGCGGTTTGCTGCTCGGCTAGAATCAATGCGGGGAGTTCCGTGTCGGTCTTGGCTAATTCTTTTGCGAGATCATTCGTCGAAGGTAACTCCGCGAACCATTCCACCGACTTTAAGAACGGAATCTTATCCAACTTGTCCAGATCGAACATCGATGAAGCCTTTATTCTTCAGGCTCTTCCTGTTGGACAAAAGTCGCTCGGAATTCATCCGGGGCAAGCTCGTCGATCCCTTCAAAGGGATTCTTTTTCTCTTCCGGAGCCGGGACTAGTGGGATCTCGAAAGTAAAGCAACTCCCTTTGCCAACTTCGCTCTTCACGCGGACATTGCCTTGATGCTCTTCTGCGATTTTGCTGGTGACGGCAAGTCCTAAGCCCGTTCCGCGTGCCCCTTTACCTGAGACAAAGGCGTTGAAGATCGTATCAATCTTGTCTTGTTCGATGCCGACGCCTGTATCTTTGATGATAGCTTGTATGACTTCACTGCCGGACTCTTCCGGAGCAGGTGCGACCTTCGTAGAGACTGAAACGACCGCCGGCTCGCGCCCTTCGCAGGCGTCGACCGCGTTGCTCATGATATTGAGAATGGCCCGATGAATTGCTTCTGGGTCGATCATTACCTCTGGCAGGTTGGCGTCTGGTTCCCAGTTCAGTCGAACGCCTCCCTCCGCAGCACGGGTCTGCATCAGTTCAACGACGTCGCCTATCACATTATTGAAATCAGCCGGCTCAGGTTCTGGCTCCCGTTCCTTGCTGTAAGTGAGCATGTCCATGACGAGCGAAGAGATGCGCTCTTGGTTCTTTTCTACGATCCCCCAACCCTTGCGGACAGTATCAATCGATGAAGCTGACTTACGCAGCGCCGCTTCAGGGTTCTCTTCTCCAGCTGTGATCGCTTTGCCATGGTCATTCAGGCCAAGCTCAATCAAGTAGCTGCCACCGCGGACCCCTTGCAGGATGTTCTTGATGTGGTGCGAAAGGGTGGCAATCGTTTGCCCGACCGCTGCTAGCCGTTCTGCTTGAACGCGAGCTTGATAGTGCGAAGTGTCTTCCACAGCTAGGGCTGCTTGGTGAGCAATCGCAATCATCAGCTTGAGGTGTTCTTCGCCAAATTTGTTTGCTTTTTGTTGCTCAAGCAGCTGTTTGGCGCTGATTGAGGTGTCAATGTAAATGACACCAACCAAGCCATAGCGGCCTTGCATAGGGACACAAATCGCCTCGTTGATGCCCATTCGCATGATGCTCTTCGCCGGGTCCCAGCGGTCATCTTCGCTTGCGTTACTGGTGAGCACCCCTTCACGGCGATCAACGACGTAATCAAGAATCGTCTTGCTGATATTGATCTGTAGCGATTCGTCATCTTCGTTTGATTCATTCTTGCCTGAGACCATGCTTCCACGACGGTTACGGCGGACGTGTGGCTTCAGTCGATCCGATTGATCGTCTTTGAGCATAATGCAGCCTCGGTCAGCATCGACCCATTCAAAGATCATGTCCATGATTCTCGAAAGGAGCTGGTCAATGTCGAGCGTATGACTAACCGCAAGCGACGTGCGGTACATCAGCTGTAAGTTGCTTCGCGCTCTTGCAAGCCATGGGCTTTGTGTCTGGTCGGCTGGCGTAGCGAGTAAGTCTGCACCTTCGGTTTGGCTAATGGCGTGCAGAATCCTTGATTCAGCCGCTGCGTCGGTCGAAGGAACAATGCTGACGTTTGCTGTTTGGTCTTCGTCCTGTTGTGATCCAGTATAGAGGAGCAGGGTTCTGCCAAGCTGAACGCGGTCGCCACTCTGGAGTACTTTGTCTCGGATGCCTTTTCCGTTGACGAAAGTCCCGTTCGAGCTGTTAAGATCGCGGATCAAGTAGCCGTTCTCAGTTGCCTGCAGCGTAGCGTGTTTGCGAGAGATCTCCGTGTCGTGCAATTGGATGGAATTGCCTGCAACGCGACCGATAGCGATTTCTTGCTCGTCGAGCATGAATCGCTGACCTTGGTCACGACCTTGGATGACAAAAAGAGAAGGCACGGGGGAGCGGGGTGTTACTTAATCGTTGAGCGGGGACGGCGACGTTGAATGAAAAGTTGCTGGGGAATTGTCACTTGCAACGTCGGTAAAAATAAAACGGGTGGTATCCTGATTGGGGATCCCCCTGCTTCACTTTTGCTCGGGTAGGGCAATTAGCTAAGCCGCCTTGCGGGGGATTGCCGTATCGAAGTAGTTCAAGTCGAACTTCTTAATTTGGCGATCTTGCTCTTGGGGGATATCTCCAAGGTGCCCCAAGATTTTATTAAGAAGTTGCTGATAATGGTAGGGTTTGCGAACAAAGTCGCTTACCAGATCAGCAGGAATCGTTGGCCGATTCGTTCCGAGGATAACGATTGGGGTGTCCGAGAGGGCTGATTTGTGCCAAAGCGGGAGCAATTGCTCTTTTTCATCAATCTGGATCGAGTCGAAATCAATGATCACGACATCCGCTTCTGCGTCGCCAAGTAGCTTCACAGCCTCATTGATGTTGGAGGCTTCGACCGTATTTATGCCTTGATACTCAAGAAGTGCTTGGAGAACCTCTCGTGATTCGGCAGATGAATCAACCGTCAAGACTGAGGGTGAAGTTGGCACGGCTATCTCTCCAGGCAGGCTTAGTGAGCTTTCTCATTCTTTCTTCGGGACAACTCTGTTGGAGCAGGGTGCCTCGAATCATTCGGGCGGGAGCTTAGGAGCCATGCTTGATTGTGTCAAAGGCATCCCTTGTCAATCCGAGCATTTCTTTTGCTAGCGTCGCGAATGCATGCAAAATGGCTTAAATGCTATTTACGCGAACCAGAGAAGTCGCAAGAATGCCGACCGAGTTGAAGTCATGCCTTGTGTCCGAAACCCGCATGTATTCGGTCAATTTCCGCAACATGATTTCAGTTATTCAATCATTATTGTTTGGTCACGGAAGGCCAACGAATTCCCCGCAAGGAGTGCAGAAGTGAAGACTCAGGTACTGGCCGCTCTGGCCGTCATGTTTGTGGCCGCCTCGACTGGTGGCTCTGCCTTGGCTCAAAGCGCAGCAAGCGCAAACACATCCAAGTACGGAATTGCT
Organism: Botrimarina sp.; assembly: GCA_965263145.1. Lineage (GTDB taxonomy): Bacteria > Planctomycetota > Planctomycetia > Pirellulales > Lacipirellulaceae > CAYGQU01. Next base: position 1,269,569 of record OZ253585.1, on the reverse strand, counting down.
GTCGTTGACATCAATTACATTTTTAAGAATCACCAACGTTTCCGCAGCTCGATTGATGGCATGAAAGGCGACTTTCAAGCTGTCGATTCGCAGTTGAAGGCAAAACAGCAAGCCATCGTTAACGCAGAAAAAAGCAAGTCGCAATACAATCCTGGCTCGCCTGAGTTCAAGCAGATTGATGAAAAGGCCTTGAAGATGAAAGCTGATCTTCAAGTCGAAGTTGCTCAGAAGCGTAAGTCCTTGGTCGAAAAAGAAGCCAAGATCTACTTCGAAACTTATAAAGAAGTTGAGCAAGCGATTGCCTACTACGCAAAGCGTCAAAATATCGGTTTGGTACTTCGCTTTAACGGCGAAGAAGCGAATCCAAACAATCGTGAAAGTATCTTGGGAGCGATCAACAAAGCGGTTCACTTCCAGAACCAGATTGACATTACCCCAGATGTTCTCAGCATGCTAAACAGTTCGACCGCTCGTACCGGTGGTGCTACTTCCACGAACTGATCGCATTAGATAAGCCGCTTTGGGCTGGTTTTATACCAGCCTAAAGCCTTGGCTTATTACCGTTCTTCTAGATTCTCACCTGGTTCACCCTTGTCCATTACGGACTTATCCCCCACTTGGGAGCTTGCTTACTATGACGCCACCGCGTCTTCAACGAACTTTGGCAAAACCGACGACCGTTGAAGGGCGTGGCTATTGGACAGGAATAACGACCAAAGTAGAGTTTCGGCCTGCCGAAGTTGATACAGGCCTTCATTTTGTCCGCGATGATCTTGTCGCCGACGGCAGCCGTACCAAGCCGGAAGCCACAGTCCCTGTTCACGTCTCACTGCGTCAGCCAGCAACTCGCCGGACAGTTCTTGCCAATGAACATGGTGTTGAAGTAGCCATGATTGAGCATGTTGTCGCAACCCTGGTTGGATTGGGTATCGATAATTGCGAAATCGGTGTGACCTCTTCCGAGATGCCCGGTAGCGATGGCTCGGCCATTGAATTCATTGATGCAGTCGAGATGGCAGGCATCATTGAACAAGGTGCCGTCGCCAACCAACTAATTGTACAACGACCGGTCCGATGTGGTGATGAGCGAGCTTGGGTTGAAGCTCGTCCGCCGATTGGACCTGGATTGACGATCGAGTATCGACTCGACTACGGCGAAGAATCTTCGATAGGCCGTCAGTGGTATGTGGTTGATTTGAATCAACAATCCTTCCGCTACGAAATTGCTCCTGCTCGAACGTTTATTCTCGAGTCAGAAGCACAGGCTTTAATATCGCAAGGCATTGCTGGACACGTTACGCCACAGGATCTATTGATCTTCCGTGACAAGCCAACCACCGCCGAAGATAAAGAGCCGCTAGAAAACTCACTCCGCTTTGCTGACGAATGCGTTCGGCACAAGATCCTCGACGTCGTAGGTGATTTGGCCCTCTCTGGACAAGCGATTGCAGGACACGTAGTTGCTTTTTGTAGTGGGCATCGACTAAACGGAGATTTGGTCGAGCTACTGCTAGAATCTCACCCCGACTCAAACTTGAAACGCCGATCGGCCTAGCCTCGGCCATGTGATGCGAAGGAACGCAAATCATGCCAACTAAAATTGCTGCAAACGCTTGGATTGATCCCCGGGCCCAAATTGACAAGGACGTCGAAATTGGCCCCTTTTGCGTTGTCGGCCCCGATGTCGTGATTGGTCGTGGGACACGATTGATCAACTCCGTGACCCTGATGGGACATGTTGAGCTTGGGCAAAACAACACGATCTACGCCAACAGTGTCATTGGTGGTGAACCACAAGACATTAGCTACGCGGGGACTGATACTCGCGTTATCATTGGTGACAATAATGTCATTCGCGAAGGGGTGACCATCAATCGCGCGAGCGAGAAAGAAGATGGCATTACGCGTCTTGGCGATCATAACTTCTTGATGGCCTGTGCTCATGTTGCCCATGACTGCAAGCTGGGCAATCACATTATCATTGCCAATTCAAGTTTGCTTGGTGGCCATGTTCATGTCCATGATCGTGCTTCGATATCGGGCGGAGTTGCGGTTCATCATTATTCGACCATTGGAAGCTATGCGTTCGTCGGCGGATTGAGCCGAGTCCTTCATGACGTTGCCCCCTACATGCTTTGCGAAGGTATTCCTGCCCGCCCACGCTGCATCAATATTGTAGCCTTGAAACGAAACAACTTCGTAGCGGATGACATCGATTCGCTGGCCGAAGCTCACCGATTACTTTATCGATCCAAAGTAGGAGTGCAGGCAGCCAAGGACGTACTCAACGGCGCGGGCCGAATTACTGAGCCAGTCGCCAAGCTGTTTGACTTTATTGATCATCAGTCCGAAGGACGCCATGGTCGTGGCCGCGACGTCCGTCGTGCTGCCTAGTTGCGATACTATTTTTGCTCCCCTCCATTTCGGGGGAGGGGCTAGGGGAGGGGGAAATCGATTGTACCCCCCCAAAAAAACGTCTCCTCCTTAAGAAGGAGGGGAATCAGATGAATGTCGAAATCATTCTTCAAAAAACATCAACCAGAAATTGCTGCTATGAAACCAGTTCGTTTAGCTGTTGTGGGTGCCGGTAAGCTTGGAGGATACCATGCGAATATCGCGTCAAAGGCAGACGAGTTTGATTTGGTTGCCGTCGTCGACCCGATTGAGTCGTCACGAAATGCGTTGGCTGAGAAGACAGGTGCAAACCCGGTTGCGGAGCTTGAATCGGTTATCGAACAGATCGACGCAGCTGTGGTTGCCACGCCGACATTGATTCATTACGACTCGGTGATGAAGCTTCTCAAAGCGGGCAAGCATGTCCTGGTTGAAAAACCGATCGCGCCGAACGTCCAGCAAGCAAATGAAATGGTTTCTGCTGCTGAAGATGCGGAAGTGATTCTACAAGTTGGACACGTCGAACGATTCAACCCAGCCTTGGAAGCACTGCCTGAGCCAATCGTTGCTCCGAAATTTATCCAAGCAACCCGTACTAGTGGGTTCACTTTTCGATCAACGGATATCGGTGCGGTGCTTGACTTGATGATCCACGACATCGATCTGACGCTAGCCATCGCTCGATCAGAGGTTGTTGATGTTCAAGCAATGGGAATTTGCGTCCTTGGTTCAGCCGAGCGTGGTGATCATGAAGACATGGTTACTACGCAGCTGACGTTTGCCAACGGTTGCGTTGCCCAGTTGACCGCTTCGCGTGTGAGCTTTGAACTGAAGCGAGAAATGCAAGTCTTCAGCGAAAGCGGTTTTGTCCGCCTTGACTTTGCCAAAGGCGAAGCAACTACTGTGAAGCCAAACGAAGATGTCTTGCTTCGTGAGTTTGACCAAACGCAGCTTTCGGCTGATCGAAAAGCAGAACTTTTCGGCGGTAAGATGTTCGAAGAGGTGCTTGTTAAAGAGACGCACAGCTCTGAAGCCGTGAACGCTATCGAACTAGAACTACTAGACTTTGCGGGCGCAATAAAATCAGGCATAGCCCCTAGAGTCCCCGGCACCGCAGGCCGCGATGCCATCGCCGTCGCCGAGCGGATTATTACCGCGATCGCCCAACATCAATGGGATGGAACCGCCGAAGGCCGTATCGGCCAATTCATGCAAGTGCCTGGATTTGCAGCGAAGAAGGCCGCTTAATCTTTGGTCGATAAAAAGAACCACGGCGACACGGCGAGCACGGCGGTTGTATAAAAAAGGAACTACGCCGTGCCTGCTGTGTCGCCGTGGTTCAAATCACAAAGCGATCAGCAAACTAAGCTAAGTCGCGATCTTCAAAAAGAATCAATGCAAAGAGCATTGCCACGGCGACGTAGATCACCGTGTAGAGGCCTGCCCAGCCGAGGTAGGCATAGGGCACCGGTTGGCCGGCGGCGATAGCGGCTTGGATGTTCAGGTGGTCGAGCATTGGCATCACGGTTGAAACTAGCTGGCCGAAGAATGCTACGAACTCATTCTTACCAACTCCTGACTGCACAATCAGCGGTGTTAGGTGACCAAGCACATAAATTGATCCGCAGATGATCAGGTTCGGCAGCATCGGCAATCGGGTGCTGATCGCCACACTAATGGCTGCCAAGAGGACGGTCTCGAAGAATCCAAGTACAAGGCCGGGCGAGGTGCTGATCATCTGATCGAAGCAAAGTTGCCAGTCTGGCGTTGGGTTGGAGGTTTCACGTGCGTCGTATACGACTTTGTAAGAAACGCACCCCATGAGGACGACGCCAAGCATGATGAATATCAGCAAGACGGGAAGCACGATTCCCAGATACTTACCAAGAATAAACTGACGGCGACTGATCGGCTTCGAAAGTAATGTTAGCGCGGTTTTTCCTTCGATTTCATCAGCGATCGTAACGCTCGCGGTCCAAACGGCAAAGATGATCGAAAGGATCATAATCAAGCTCAAGCCTGAGTCCTTGAGCATTTTGACATCTTCGCCAAAGGTGTTGTAAGGGATGTAGATAAAGGCGATCAGTGCAACAGTACCACCGACGGTAAAGAGCAGAAACATTGGTTGCGAGATTGCTTCCTTAGCGGTCGCGGTTGCAATGTTTGAAATGTTCGGGAAGAGCCAAAGCACAAGCAGGTGAAAGACCACCATGCCAATGATCGTGGCGGCAATCACTGGAACTCGGTGTACCTCAGGCATTTCGATGTCAGACAAGAAGGTCATGGTGACCTCGGCCGGGGCATCGCTATCGTTCGTTAAATAAAGTGTTGGTACCTCGCCAACTAAGCCACGGGCAAGCTTGCTTTTGACGTTCCATTCGTAAGGCTCGTCACCTTGGACAACCGCCATCGGATTGCTATAGGCACTTTTTACATCTGCAGCGATTCGGAGGTCTTGGTCGCTTGTGATTTCGTAGTTGGTTACTTCCTCGCCAAAGAGGCTAACTGGGACAGCCAAGTCTTCGGTATTAGGTTCTACCGTAACAGTCCGCTCAGTGGTGCCGACCGAACCGACTCGCTTCAGCGAGGCGATCATCTCGTCTACTGGCATCTGAGGAGCTGCTACAAAGAGCAAGGTGACTAAAGCACCGCCCAGGTAAAGCATTGGCATGAAGACGCTTTCGCGAATCGATGCAATTGCTGCGTCAGCGGCCGAGCGATTCACCACCCATAGGATCCCTAACAGAATCGCTAGCACGGCTAAGCCGATGGTGACTCCGACCGATAGCATCCACAACGGAGTGAGCCAGAGTTCTAATGTTGCCAAAGGAAGAGCTACTGATGTCATCATGTCTGCATGTCGATCTGGATCGACCTATCTCGTTAACTGCAAATTGCTATCGGATAATCCGTTACTGTCTTGGTGGACGGCAACAAGTAAGCTATTGAGTTTATCCCGAACCAGGGTGACTGACCAGTGATCGGAAGTGTGAAGATTCGTGGAAGCGATGTCGGAAATTGCCGGTTTTACCAGCTTGGAAGTAGCCGTTGACCCGGATTGCCGAATCGGAGTAGGCTCCCAGGCATGAATTTTTGCGCACAATCCCTGAAATATCCCCAAGCATTAGCAGTTAGCCAGTTTTGGCTCGTACTGCTCTGCTTGATCCCGACTTGTTGTGCGGAAATGTTGCTCTTGCAGTCAGGAGCAGTCCTTGAGGGTGAGGTTACCGAAACCACAGATGAGTGGATCGTGACAAATCCGACAGGGCAAATGAAAGTGAGGAAATCCGATACTCTCACGCGAGGCAGATCAGCCCAAGATTTATATCGCTGGCAACGGAGTCAGTTGATTGGGAGGAACGGAACCCTCGACTTCCACCTTCGACTGGCAGATTGGTGCCTTGGACAGGAACTTTGGGTGGAAGCTTCTCGTGAATTACTTGACGCTAAGCAGCTGAATGCCGACTCGCCCCAATTGCGAGCACTCCAGCGCCGGCTGATTCAAATGAGCGAGTCAGCTAATTCCCAATCTGAAGCAGCCAGGCCGATAGAATCAGAATCTGTTAGCAACCAAGTGAAAATTGATTGGCAAGCAATTGAGCAATCATGGCGTATCGATAAAGAGCAGGCCGCTCAATTTGCACGAAAGATTCAACCCTTACTGGTGAACAATTGCACCACTTCGGGATGCCATCGTGCAGCAAGCAATAACGAGTATCAGTTGGATATTAGTCTCCGACGTGGTCACAGCAGCACGGATTCGACCAGGCGGAATCTTTTGGCTACCCTGGCCACGATAAATCAGGAGAAGGTTACTGAGAGTAGGTTGCTCGAAGCGGCTCGTGGGCCGCATGCCAAGTGGCCTGGACTAACAGGCAGGAATCGAGACGCTTGGATTGCCATGCTAGAAGATTGGGTGCAATCAGTCGCCGATTCGAATCAGACTTCTGAGAAGGCTGTTACTGAACTCGCAATGGAACCATCTAAATTGGCGAAGAAAAGATCATCACAGACAGCTTCTAATGAATCAAACGCCGTGTCTAACGATCAACCCGTGGCATCGGAGCAGCCATTTACCCCACGTGATGAATTCGATCCTGAGATATTCAACCGTCTCTTCCGAGATGGCAGTGATCAGTGAGCTTCAGTCGTCGAGATGATGACTTCGTTGCTAACAACCTCACTGCCCATGACATGGCCACCCAAGGCCGATGCCTTTCTGGCGGTAGTGTGTCGTTGGCCTTTGCTGTTGCAACAGCCACATGCACTCGTAGGAGCTTCGCAGAGGCAGCCTTGGACGGGCGGATCGTAATCATGATTCGAACCGCAAGCTCGGCAGCCAACTTGGGATAGCCCAATCAAAGCAGTTGCGATGATGGCGAATAAGAAACTGGTTTTGCCTGACATTGCCGTTCCCCCACGAATTCTCTTAATGAGATTCAAATGGCCCACACAACGCGCAGCATGAGCCTGATGGGGTCTACATCGGCAGGTAGGGTTATGACGATTGAATCGGACTTTGGCGATCAACCAAAAAGAGGCAACCTGAAACACCCAGGTGCTAGCAGTAGCTTTCGATAAGCTCACGAATGCGTGGGTCTCGCAGCGTGTTTGCTACAAACTTTGCCCCGGTGAAATCATGACCAACCGTGTGAGGACTTGGGACAGCAATGGCGTAAGCTCCTGAGGCGATTCCCGCTCGGCAGCCGATGCTGCTATCTTCTAGCACAATCATTCTTTCGGGCGGGATACCAAACCTTTCTGAGGCCATGAGATAAGGCTCAGGATCTGGCTTTCCAATCTTTACCTCGTCAGCCGTGATCAAGAAAGCAATACGGTCAATCACCCCAATCTTAGCCAGAATGCGTTCGGCATAGGATCGTGTACCGCTGGTTACGACCCCGCGTTGTAGTTCTTTTAGATCGAGCAGTTCGAAGAACTCATTGACCCCGGGCATCGAAGTGAGCATCGATTCGGCAAGTTCCCAGAAGATCGATTCTCCTTCCTCGGTTAATTGCTCAACCGTGTCATCCAACTGATGGTGGTCAATCATCAATTGGAGAGCTTTAGGCGTGGGGAGCCCCATCATGCGATGCCTGAGCTCATCTTCAAAAGTGCGTCCGCGACGTTCAAGAGTGACTGAGCCAACTCGTTCATAAACATCTTCACTCGAGGCGAGCAAGCCATCCATGTCGAGGGCTGCCGCTAGGATTGGTTCTGAAGGAATTGGGAAGGTAGGCTCGGTCATGGTGTGGCGTCTTCTGAAAGAGATTGTTCAATAACCCGGGTGTCACTATTCTCAACGTAACGCCTCAAGTCGTAAACCGTGTAAGGACCCGTGCGATAGAGCACTGGCAGACTTACCTTGGTTTGGATTGGGTACCCGTACTGATTGAGTGGGTTCTGGCTGATGACGTAAGAAGCTCCGTAGCGATTTGCTAACTCAATCAACTTCCGCGTCCCCAAGGCAGAGAGGGAGGGAGTCCAACGTTTCGAGCCATTTTCCCAGTAGCCAATGTGAAAGATATCTTGAATCCGCTGATGCCACTCAACCATGCTTTTCGCATCTTGAGGGATGTCTTTGTAAGTAGCGACTTCGGGCCTACCCGCATTCCATTTGAAGGTGTGTGCTGATTGCGGAACCAAGAAAAGATCGGTCGGTTGCGTGTATTGTGCTGCCCAATCACAGACCTCTAGCCAAGCAGTATGGTCCCGCATTCTCCTATCGGCTGGAGGAACGTTGCCGGTTTCTAGCCGGTCTAGGGTGTGTTTGCCAATTCCCCAGGTTACCAAGGCGAGGCATCCGACAAGAGCAACAATTGCCAGTCGAGATTGTTTCTTCAGTTCATCTGCTACGATGGCAGCCAAGCTTAACGAGACAGCTACTGGCAAAGCAATATCGGCCAAACGCCACCAGTAATATTTCAGGAGACTTGCTGCCCAAGCAGGATTGCTCCACCCCGCCAGGTGGATTGCAAAACCGATGATCGATAGGCAAAGAGATCCCAAGGCAAAACGCCTTAGAATTTGCAAGCCAATCGGGTTAGGTAATTGAACCTTTCGTAACTGAGCTTGGGTTGCAAAGAATAACCCTAAGATAATCGCATGGCGGAATCCTCGTTCGAGGATCCATTCGGGGCTTTTGTTGAGCAGGGCCAGATGGTGTGGTAAGCGGAAAAAGACATATATTTGGTCTGCTTCACTAACGACATTCGGTTCTATCCCTTGGTTGATAAACAGTGCTGGCAGCACGCCAAGCATGCCAATGGCACCTCCGATCAGCAGTCCAGGCATCATGCTGAAAAAAGACTTTATGGATCGATTCTCAGAGTTAGATAAATTTGCAAATAAGAGGGCAAGCACCGACCAACCACCAACCAAAGCGTGCATCGCCGAGGCGATTCCCAATTGAATCCAAGCGAGATTCCAACGATTGCTAACCGCTGCACCGAGGCCTAATAGAACAAAACCGTAGGCGAGTGACTTCGCTTCGAAACCGCCAATGATCCATTCACCGGCTAGGTAGGTTTGTTCAGTACCAACCAACATCAGCGCTGCCGTAAGAGGGGCGAACCAGTCACGAGGCAAGACGGCAAAGGATAATTTTTGCCAAGCAAACGCGACCAGCGACCAACTGATAAGACGACCTATCCAAGCAATGGTCGAGAGAGAAAAAAAGTAGGTCATCCAGCCAAATAGCCATACGACAGTCAGGTGAGCCTCAGGAGAATCGAGGAATAGGTCCCCTGAGCACCAGCTCGGGTCCCAATAAGACTTCAGCCGGCAAAGATAATGAGCTTCGTTGACATGAGGAGTTGGTGTGGCCCCGGAGATGAAAAAAACTGTTAAACAGAGCACCCTTTCCAGCCATTTTTGGCTAGTTGGCTGAAATTTGGCCCGATTTCCAGATTTGGAGGTCATATTTTTGTGTTAATGATTGGTTAGTTTATATAGCGTGAGCTCGACGAAAGACCTCATCAAATGCTATATTTTATGTGTGGCTTGAAGACCGATCGTACCCTTCAAGGCTTTCCCACAAAAATCCCACCTACCTTAACCTTGCATAAATGTTGCGGGGTGACCTACCTTTGAAGTCTGGACAAGTGATTGACCGGACTGAGTTTGCCGAAGCTGCATATGAGAGTGCTAGCTTAATCAGACTCAATTAGCATTGTGTGTTTTACCGATTTATTGGAAAAGCCACATGCTCCCACCCAAGTTATCCCACCTTATACATCTGTAGCTGGAGCCAACCTATGGAACCTGCTGAAAAGAAAATCTTAGAACAAACCAATCCGGTTGATGAATCGATCAGCCGAGTCGATCTTCTACTCTCTGCCTATTTGGATGATGAGCTTGAAGAATCGGAGATGGATGAACTAAACAACATCTTCTCCGGTGACGAAGAAGCCCGTGATCACTGTGTGAAGACTTTGACTTTGCACAGCGATTTGCTTGCCTACTTCGGTACTGACTCTACTGCTAAATAAATTGTCTAAGCACACTGCTAAGTAGCGATTAACCGAGATGCCCCTTGCCGGATCGATCTGGCGAGGCAAGGCTAAGCGTATTGTCCCCTTGCCGGGATTCCTCTTTCAGTACGCATTTCAGAACTTTCGGTTACGATGAGATTTCCAATCAAAGGCTGTACTCACAACCTTGTAGCCAATTTTTTGTTGGTACTCTTGATGGTTGGTCTGCTGGGCTGCCAAGGTGATAGCTCAGCAAAATTACAAGAAGCCAAAGAAGCATCTTCTAAGAAGTCAGCCATTCACCTCTCGGTGGCGGTACAAAATGACCCCGATTTGGTTCGAGCTATCGAACGACTACGTGGTGAATGGAATGAACGGAGCGGGGGAGAGATCACCCTTGTTCCTTTTTCGTTGAGTGAGACTAACGACCGATTTACATCAGTTGCTTCAGATGCGGATCTAATAATCTTTACTTCACGTTATCTCGGAGAGCTTTGCGAAAAGAACGTAATACGCGAAATTCGATCTAGCGTCGTTAAGAATGAAGAGCTCATTGTCGAGGATTTTTTTCCTCTTATTCGTACTCAAGAGGCGGTCTACGGGAAGAAGCTAATGGCTTTACCCGTTGGCAGCCCGGTACCACTCTTGGCACTAAAAGAAGGCGAATCCGTTTCAACTAGCCGACTCATGGTTCCGGATGACGACATCGAGCTTGCTTTCAACTACCTTGCCTGGGCAGGACCTTACGTGGTTCACCCAAGTCGCGAGATGACTCTCTTTCGGAAAGATCCCAACGATGGACTCGTTACAAAGTTGAATGAAGCACCTTTTGAAAGGGCTCTTGAAGAATTTGTATTAGCAACCAAGCGTGAGTCGGGCGAGACATGCAAGATGATCTGGCCGGACCGCGAAAGTTCAGAGGACTCTGGCGAATATTCGCAAGTCCTCCCTATGAGTCCAACGGATGTTCGATTCAGTCCGCTTGAGAACGCATGGGAGCCAATACCTGAACGCGAGTTACCAGTTCCTTTGCTCGCAACGAGTGGGCAGTTGCTTGCGGTTACGAAGCAGTCAAAGAACGCAGCCGCAGCTTTCCGGTTCGCAGCTTGGTTGGTGTCACCAGCCAACTGTCGCTTGCTGACCACTTGCAGTGATAAGGTTGCCAACCCACGTGGCTCGTTTGCCAAGTCGTCCGACGATTGGTTGGGGGGAGATAAAACCCGAGGGAAATTGTGTTCGGGCGCGTTGGCCGATTCACTAAGAGCTAATCAATCTCTCATACTACCGCGTATCCCGGGTATTGATGAGTATCTCAAGCAGCTCGGAAAATCAGTCAGAGGGGCGGTTGAGGGGACGATGTCTCCCGGTGAGGCTCTATCCGATACGGCTAAACAGTGGGATCAAATGACCCAAGATCATGGGGCAACGAAACTAGAGCAAGCCTACTTACGAAGCCTAGGGCAGATGAGCTACTGAGTCGTCTTGGAGTATCTCACAGCCAAGGAATCCCTAATTTCCCGATGAAAACCGATCTCTCCGGTGCATTTCCGGTTTAGCGCGCCTTGTCAAAACCGCAGTGCCCCGTTAGCTTCAACAGACTATCCTCAGCCCCTTAGCTTGCCCAGATAACTTGCTAAGTTCGGCCCGGTATCCAAAATACCTAATTACTGCAACGGAACTGCTTTGTCTCAACGCATTGTCATCACTGGTATTGGCTTAACTTCGCCTAACGGGAACAGTTTGTCTGAATACCGGCAAGCTTTATTGGATGGCAAGAGTGGAGTTTCGGAATATGAGATCCGTTACGTCGGCAAGACGCTGGCAGGTATCTGTGATTTTGATGAACTGAAGTACCAGAAGCGACGTGAGGTACGTCGTGGTACTCGAGCGGGTAGTATTGGCATCTACTGCGCTAACGAAGCAATTGCTGATTCAGGCATCGATTGGCCAAACGTCAACCGACAACGCGTTGGCGTTTACGTCGGAGTTACCGAACATGGCAACGTAGAAACTGAGAACGAGATCTACGAGATTTCTAAGTTTGACTACGACACTTCGGTTTGGACCCATCACCACAACCCACGCACTGTTGCAAATAATCCAGCCGGTGAGATTACGCTCAACCTTGGTATTACCGGGCAACATTACACTATCGGCGCTGCCTGTGCAGCCGGCAACGCAGGACTCATCCAAGCAGCCCAGATGCTCATGCTCGGCGAGTGCGATCTCGCCATAGCGGGCGGGGTCTCGGAGAGTATCCACACGTTTGGAATCTTCGCCGGCTTCGCAAGCCAGGGGGCTTTGGCTGAGAATGATGACCCAACCAAGGCATCGCGTCCCTTCGATAAAGACCGCAACGGGATTGTTGTTTCTGAAGGAGGCGGGCTTTATATCCTTGAGAGATATGAGGATGCTGTCGAGCGTGGTGCGAAGATTTACGGTGAGATTTCAGGCTATGCGATGAACTCCGACGCAAGCGATTTTGTCCTTCCGAATCCGACCGAGCAAGCTCGTTGCATGCGGATGGCCCTCGATAGGGCGGGCCTCAATCCTAGCGATATTGACATCGTAAGTACCCACGCCACGGCGACGCCGAGCGGCGATATCCAGGAATGTAGTGCTGTCCGCGACGTCTTCGAGAGTTCTGAATCAACGCTAATCAACAACACCAAAAGCTTTATTGGCCATGCGATGGGTGCTGCTGGTGCCCTGGAGCTGGCGGGGAATTTACCCTCATTTGACGATGGTATCTGCCATCCGACCATTAATGTCGACAATCTCGACCCGGAATGCGAGCTTTCCGGTCTTGTTCTGAATGAACCTAGAGAAACTGGCGGCATCCGGTCGATTCTCAACAGCTCTTTCGGTATGCTGGGCATCAATTCAGCCCTGATCATTTCCAAGGTTTAATGACCAAACACATAGATTTGGCCTCTTAATCGGCCAAGAGACAAGAAAACAGGAACGACCAAACGATGAACGCAGCGGAAATCCGTGACGAGATCCTCGACATTCTCAACGATATTGCCCCCGATGAAGATCTCTCGGATCTCAAAGATGACCAGAGCTTCCGTGAGCAGATGGAACTCGATTCGATGGACTTCCTCGACATCGTTATGGAATTGCGCAAACGCCACCGTGTTCAAATTCCTGAGGATGATTACGTAAACTTGGCCAGCATGAACAGCACGGTTGAGTATCTAACGCCGTTGATGAAAGATATCGCCAAGTAGTTCGGCGTCGCAGATCTGTAACCCTCGATTGCCCACTCATGTACGACACGATAATCATCGGCGCTGGAATGAGTGGGCTTGCTGCTGGCATACGGCTCGCAATGTATGATCAGCGAGTCTGTGTGCTTGAAAAGCACACCACCATTGGCGGCCTGAATTCGTTTTACCGACTTCGCCGACGTGATTACGATGTCGGACTCCATGCACTGACGAACATCACGCCAAAGGGGACACGCAAAGGACCTCTTGCTCGGTTGCTGCGTCAATTGCGTTTCAGTTGGGACGACTTTGAAATCTCGCCGCAGATTGGTTCGCAGATTGTCTTTCCCGATGCTTCGATTGGTTTCGATAACGATCCCAATCGATTGCAAGAAGAAGTTGCTCGTCAGTTCCCGGATCAGGCAGACAACTTCCGTCGGCTTGTTGAGTCGATTGCAGATTACGACGACCTAACGGACGAACACCAGCAACTCTCGGCTCGCGAAGTTGTTGCTTCGTATCTTACTGAGCCGATGCTTGTTGAGATGCTTTTCTGTCCGCTCATGTTCTATGGCTCGGCACGCGAACACGACATGGACTGGGGACAGTTCTGCATTATGTTCCGCAGCATCTTTCTTGAAGGACTTGGCCGTCCCCAGGCAGGTGTGCGGCTGATCTTAAAGCACCTCGTCAAAAAGTTCCGTGGTATGGGGGGTGAGCTTAAGCTTCGCACGGGTGTGGATCGACTATGCGTCGAAGATGGCCGTGTCGTAGGCGTGACACTTGAGAATGGTGAAACCATCGAAGGCAAGAACGTTCTCTCCTCGGCAGGTTGGGTCGAGACAATGCGGCTTTGCGATGATGGTCAGCCGGTCGTGATCGACCCTTCACAAACTCGCTCGCCTGGTAGACTCAGCTTCTGCGAGACGATTAGCACGCTTGATGTTGATCCAAAGCAAATGGGCTACGACCGCACGATTACTTTCTTCAACGATTCGCCCAAGTTTGATTGGACTGTTCCCACCGAACCATGCGATCTGCGATCCGGTGTTATCTGTAGCCCGAATAACTTTGACTATGGTGTTGGCAAAGGCTTGGATGATGGCCGCGGCGGCCGCGGGACGATGCGCATTACGGTGCTTGCCAACTACGATTATTGGGATCAACTCAGTAAAGGGGATGAACAAACACCGAAGGAATCGATTCAAATAAAATCGAGCCCCTACGAGCTAGAAAAGATCCGCTGGTACGACCGCATCATCGATTCCGCCGTCCGGTTCGTCCCCGACTATCGCGGCCGCGTGATCGATACGGACATGTTTACGCCTACGACCATCGTCCGTTTTACAGGCCACGACAACGGTGCCGTTTACGGTGCCCCAGAAAAACAACTCGACGGCACAACGCATCTGGATAACCTCTTCATTTGCGGCACCGACCAAGGCTTCGTTGGCATCGTTGGCTCAATCGTCAGCGGCATCGGCATGGCGAATCTTCACTGTTTGAAGTGATACTTTTCAAAAGGGCGAGAGAATGGAAGCAAACTCAAACAAGCCCAAACGTCGAATGCAGTTCACCATACTGAACTTGCTTCTGTTGATGACCACGGCAGCCTTTGGATTTGGGTTGTACCATGCCCGGCAGGACAACGTAAGTCTTGCTAAAGAAAATCAAGCCTTGGTGGCTGTTAATAGACGACTTAAGGCTGAACGTGGTGGCTTAACCGTTGAAGATAAGACAAAAGTGTATGCCATCCGAGTTCCTGAAATTCGTGATAACGTTTGGACCTATCGAGTCCATTTTCCGGAAGGTGATGAGTTTTTTGTCGCAGCTGTTGTGAATAATCTCCCAACGGGTGATTATGGAGCGATGCAATTAGAAGGGGATCCTCCTAACACTTCAACGATTGGTTCGATTCGAGTCGACAATGCTTGGGGCGTAGCTAGTGGAATGCAGGCTGGCGAATACTTAATAACCTTCGCCTTGTTCGAGAAAGAAGGTAAATGGCACTACCGCTTGAAAACCAATCTTGTCTCGGGAACTATCCAAGGTGGAATGACTGCAGGCAGTGAAATTCGAGCTAAAGAGGACGAGTGGCCAATATCAACTGAGTATCTTGCAGCCTCAGCTAGTGGCGTGGCTCAGAAACAACAAGAAACCGATATGAAAGAACCACGAGTTCTGCTTGAGTATCGCCGTAATAAATCAGGTGTTAGTTCTGATTCACCCTGTGGTGCTATCGTTTGGATAGACCGCGTTTCCAATTATACGAACTGAGTCTTTGACCATCTCAAATTATCGAACCCAAGGGCTTACGCACCCTGGCTACATGCTGTCGTCCCCACGCGGGGCTATCGTTGGGTGTCATTCGCCCAGTTTTACTCTGCGACTTAGCGTCTTTGCGGTTCTAATATGGCCCTTATCCGCTCGAACCGGCCACTCATTAGCGGTTACTTTTCCCCCACAAATCGGCTACGATACCGAATTGCCGTGATAGTGACTTAATCAAGTTGTTATTCCCCTCCTTCCTTTAGAGGGAGGGGCTAGGGAAGGGTGCTTTGGAGTTCAACCAACCGTAGGGCGTATGCCCTGGTTTTCCCCCTCCCCTAACCCCTCCCCCGAAGCGGTGGAGGGGGAATGTCCACTGAGGTTGAAGACGCTCGCTTGGCAGACGAATTGTTACTTCACGTTACACACCCTATAGCAACAATAGTATGCCTCGCGATCATCTGAAAGATGTCAAAGACCACTACGATGTGGTCGTTATAGGTTCCGGTCTGGCTGGCCTTACCTCGGCGAACATTTTGGCGCGCCAAGGTCGATCGGTCCTGCTCGTCGAACAGCACTACAAACTGGGCGGCTTGGCCACTTGGTTCAAACGTCCTGGACACCACATCTTTGATATCTCGCTTCACGGTTTCCCCTATGGCATGGTGAAGAGCTGCCGTCGGTATTGGACGAAGGAGATCGCCGACTCGATTGTTCAGCTGACCGGTATTCGGTTCGACAATCCGATGTTCTCGCTGAAGACGAGCTTTACGCGTGAAGACTTCACGAAGTTGCTGATCGAGGAGTTCAAAGTCGAGCCTGCCACGGTAAACGAGTTCTTTGACACCGCGCGTGGAATGAACTTCTATGATGATCAAGAAACGACCGCGCGTCAGTTGTTTGACCGTTTCTTCCCTGGCCGTGAAGACGTGATTCGCCTTTTGATGGAGCCAATCACCTACGCCAACGGTAGTACGCTTGAAGATCCTGCGATCAGCTACGGTATTGTGTTTTCCAACTTCATGTCGAAAGGGGTCTTCACCTTTAAAGGTGGAACCGACGCATTGATTACCGCCATGGAAGCTGAGCTTCGCAAGAATGGCGTCGACATTGCCATTCGGGCTGATTGCGAAAAAATTCACGTAAAGACCGACGGTGACGCAGGCAGCAAGATTTCCGGCGTAACCGTCAACGGGCGTGAAATTAAATGCGATGCGGTCGTGTCGAACTCAAACTTGATGTCGACCATCTTCAAGCTGGCAGGCGAAGAGGTCTTCGACAAGTCGTTCATCGACGAAGCGAAAGCGGTACGGGTGAACAACTCAAGCACACAGGTCTACATTGCTCTTAAGCCAGACGATCCGATGGAAGAGGAAACGATGGGAGATCTGCTCTTCACTTCGACTGCTCCGACGTTCAACACCGAGCAACTGCTCTCTCGTGATGTTACGAGCCGAACCTATTCGCTCTATTATCCACAGACACGTCCGCAAGGTCGTCCCCAGAAGCTTGTCGTCAGTAGCACTAACGCTCACTGGGAAGACTGGGATTTGCCGGAGGAAGAATACCAGGCGAGCAAGCAAGATCTTTGCGAAACGACACTCGACGCGTTGGATAAGTACTTGCCCAACATTCGCGAACGAGCGGTTCACGTCGAAGCAGCAACGCCGCGTACGTTTAACCATTACACACACCACGTCAACGGAGCGAGCTTCGGCACGAAGTTCGAAGGCTTGGCCGTCAGCCGAGCTTTACCGCAGCAGGTGAAAGGCTTGTTCCACGCAGGTAGCGTCGGCATCATCATGTCAGGTTGGCTTGGGGCGATGAACTACGGCGTAATCGTAGCGAACGAGGTCGACAGCTCACTCATGACCGGCGGCAGCGCCTCGACCGACGCCGCTGAACGTGATGTCGTAGCGGATGTGTCAGCGGGTTAATCCGAAAGAACAGAGATAGATGTCATTAGAAACAATCAAAGCGGCAATTCCGCATCGTGAACCCTTTCTGCTAATCGATGAAGTTGTTGAGCAAACCAACGAGAGGATCGTTTGTAAAAGAACCTTCACCGGCGAAGAGTTCTGGTATCAGGGACACTATCCTGATTATCCACTGACGCCGGGCGTTTTGCTTTGCGAAGCTTGTCTTCAGGCGGGTGCGGTTTTGCTTTCCAAAATTACCGAAGAAGCCCAGGAAGGGCAGGGCAACGCCGGTGGCGTGCCGGTAGCAACTCGGCTCGGCAATGTTCAATTTCGTGATATGGTTCGCCCTGGCGACACGGTGAAGATTGAAGTCGATCTGACGGAGAATCTTTCGAACGCTTTTTACATGAAGGGAAAAGTCACCAACGAATCTTCCGGCAAGCTGGCCGTTCGTTGTGAGTTTGCCTGCACCGTCGCCCCGGTTGCTTCCTGATTCCGAAGGAACATTCAGATGCCTGCTGATTTTCTGCAACTTGCTGGCAAGACGGTTCTCGTTGCTGGCGTTGCCAACAAGAAGAGCATCGCTTGGCATATCGCCAAGCAACTCACCGAAGCCGATTGCCGGGTGATCTACTCTGTGCGAAGTGAAGCACGCCGCGAGCAGATACAAAAGCTAGCCGGTCCTGACGCCGATGTTCTAGTGTGCGATGTCGAGCAACAAGAAGAGATCGATCGATTAGCTCAAGAGGTTGCCAAACTGTGCGAAGAGCGAGGCGAGAAGCTTGCTGGCTTGGTGCACTCAATTGCATTTGCCGACTACGATAGCGAAGACATTGAAAACGGCCCACGGCCCTTTCACGAGACCAAGCGAAAAGCAATGCTGCGGACGTTTGACATATCGTGCTTTTCGTTCATTGCGATGTCCAATGTCCTAAAGGATTGCCTTGCTGAGGACGCCTCGGTGGTAACGATTTCGATCAGCACCACGGAAATGGCGAGCGAGAATTATGGTTTCATGGCACCGATTAAGGCAGCGTTGGACTCCTCGGTAACGTTTCTTGCGAAATCTTTTAGTCGCTTCAGCAAGGTCCGATTCAATGCCGTTGCTCCTGCATTGCTCAAGACGAGTGCCTCGGCAGGCATCCCCGGGTATGTTGATTCTTACCTCTATGCGGAGAAGGTGATCCCTCGCGGGGAGTCACTGACCACGCCCGAAGCTGCTTCTATGGCAGTGTTTTTACTTAGTCCCCGCTCTTCTGGAATTAATGCTCAGAAGTTGGTCGTAGATGCCGGAATGCGTGTTAACTACTTTGACGAATCGGTCGTTAAGTCGGTAGTAGAAAGCTAGTCGTAACGGCTGTAGGGCCAGGTGCTCAGGATCCGTGGATGATTTGCGCAAAAATGGTGGCAGGAGTTTGCAGTCCGTGATACTCTAAATACTGTTGAGATACCGGCTTGCAGCTATTTGCCTGCGGATTGCCCCCCGCTAGCGAATCGTGGTGCGACCGATTATCAATAACAAAACTTTGCTGGTGCGCGCCTCGGATGGCTCGCCCAGGCGGCAGCTTATCCCACCCAACTCTACAACTTCCCACTGTTAGATATATTGGCCTGCGCTAGCGGGTTTATTCCTAGAGAGAGTCCTCCTTCGGACGACGGATGTCACAGGTAGCTTCTGACAAACTGCTCGAACTCGTGCGCAAGAGTGATCTTGTCCAGCCCGGGAAACTCGACAGCTTTCTTGAAAATCTCAAGGAGCGTGTCGGGCGGATGCCTACCGATCAAGAGAAGCTTGCCGAGTTGATGATCGAAGAGGGTTTGATCACAAAATGGCAAGCAGACAAGCTGCTTGCTGGAAAACACCGCGGCTTTCATCTAGGCAAATACAAGTTGCTTGGTGCCATCGGCAAAGGTGGCATGAGCCACGTCTATCTTGCTGAACACGTCTTGATGCAGCGACGCGTGGCGATCAAGGTGCTACCGCGACAGCGTGTGAAAGATAAGTCATATCTCTCTCGATTCCAGCTAGAAGCGCGTGCTGCGGCTCGGCTGGACGATCCCAACATTGTTCGTGTCTACGACATCGATAACGAAGGGGATACCCATTACATCGTGATGGAATACGTTGAAGGGAAAGACCTTCATCAGCTTGTTGGTGCCAACGGGCCTTTGTCATACAACAAGGCGGCTGATTACATAGCCCAGGTAGCCAATGGATTGCAGCACGCTCACCAAATGGGATTGGTACACCGTGATATTAAACCTGCCAACTGTTTGCTGCTTGACTCACAGAATACTGTCAAGCTGCTCGACATGGGGCTGGCAAAGCTGACCGATGATGAAACTTCTCTGACGCTCGCCAATGAAGAGAATGTTCTTGGAACGGCTGATTATTTGGCTCCTGAGCAGGCACTCAACAGCCATGACGCTGACGCACGGGCCGATATTTATAGTCTTGGATGCACGCTCTATTTCCTTATCGCGGGGCGTCCGCCGTTCCCTGAGGGAACCATCTCAGAAAGACTCCTAAAGCACCAGGTCGAAGAGCCAGAAAGCTTGATCAAGATCCGACCCGATATTCCGTTGTCTCTGGCAGACAATTG
This sequence comes from Botrimarina sp., assembly GCA_965263145.1. Taxonomy (GTDB): domain Bacteria; phylum Planctomycetota; class Planctomycetia; order Pirellulales; family Lacipirellulaceae; genus CAYGQU01. The sequence goes on along the minus strand of OZ253585.1, from coordinate 1,249,701 downwards.
TCGACGGATGATGGCAAAGAAGCCAGAGGAACGTCCACAAACAGCAGGTGAAGTGGCTACTATTCTGAACGATTGGCTTGCTGATCGTGACTACGATGGTGGTAGCGGAAGTGGTGTAGGCGGTGGAAATAGGCCTGATAGCGGCCTTGGCAGTGGCATCGGCAGTGGTATTCTCAGTCGGTACAACGCTATTACCCAATCGGCTGGTAGCGGGTCGGGGGCCGGAAGTAATCCGATTGACGACACAGCAAAACTCAACGCGTCCAGTGACCAAGGGACGATCGAGGACATTGGCCTAGCACCTCTCGAAGAAGAGAAACCTGCCAGCGGCAGTAGCAAAAGCTCTGCTTCCTCCGGTGTTTTATCGGATGATGTTGGTACGGGGGGTTCCAACAAGAAGAAGGCTTCACGTTCACAGCTTGAAAATCTCAGCTCACAATCTTCGACAAAGCGTTCAATCTTTGAAGAAGAAGAGCCTCACGAAGAAGACAAGCCATCGCCACGGCGGTCGACGAATCAAGCTGGTTATGACCCTCTGCATCCGCCAGGGTTTGTTAACCCCTACAGCAAAACACCAGCTTGGGTTTGGGTGCTTTCAGGATTAGGTATTGTGGTTGTAGCAGCGCTTCTTATTGTCTTCTTGGGGGGAGCAGGTTAGCTTTAGCTTCCCCACTCAATCCCCATCATAAGACAATTCACACCCGAACCGATACCAAGTAGGGCTACTCGGTCTCCTTGCTTGACAATTCCTTGATCAATTCCGTCTGAGAGCGTTGTTGGCAAAGCCGCTGAACCGGTGTTACCTAGCCATTCAAGCGTTGTATGGTCATTTGCTGGATCGAGTCCAAGGCTCTCAAGCATCATCTTTCGATGGGCTGATCCAACTTGGTGACAGAAGGTTCGATTGATCACTTCGCGCGACCATCCGGTCTCTTTGAGCAGCTTCTCAAAATTCTCTACTCCAGCTGAAACACCAGCGTGCATGAGTTGTTCACTGTCGGTATTCATCACCTGGGTTAAACCTTCACTTTGACAAAGCCCATGGTGCTTGGTTTCAGCATGAACCGTCGCAGCAATCAGGCGATTTTTAGTTTTGCTCAGGTCGCGATGACACAAAACCATGGCAGCGCTTGCTGAACCGATGGTCATTGACGCGACTGAGTTCTTTACTGTATTGCGTGTTAGCGAATGATCATTGTTGAGTTTCTCAACAGTGTTTTCCATCAGTTGGCGGCTTGTCTCGGTGCCAACAACAACACCTGCTTTGATTTGACCAAGCTCGATCATCGTTGCGATTTGAACAGCACCCGACAGAACACCCAGACAAGCGTTTGAGACATCCTGTACGACGCAATCGCTCGGTAGCCCGGCCGCATGATGAACACGACAAGCCGTGGCAGGTTCAAAGAAGTCACGGCAGACTGAGCCATGCAAGCAGGCTCCAAAGTGCGAAGGATCAATTCCGCTTTTTTCAACAGCTTTCTGAGTCGTGAGAATGCTTATGTCTCCAGGCTGAGTTCCAGGAGGGAAGTAGCGACGCTCACGAATGCCGCTCATCAGCTCTAGTCGGCCAGGAGGGAGTCTTAGTCGCTCGTAGAGAGGTTTCAGCTTCTCTTCCAGCTCAGCACTTGTGACAATCTCCTCGGGGATTGTGTGCGAAATAGCTTCTAGACAGACGTTCTTGAACTGCATAATTGACTACAGGCGGACTTGGTTCTTAATCGAGAAGTGAGCCAAACTAACTATAGAGAGGCAATTCGAGAAGCCCCCGTATCCAGAACCATAGGCCAGTAAAGAGTTTAGGTGCATTCTTATCAGATGGTTAGAGTGTGTGAAGCTAACGAAACGTGGCAAAATATTCTGATTACCCATTATGTGGGAAACCCCAGTTAACCACAGGATGTTGTGCTTTCGTTTTTGCATGGGGCAAAATGTGCCGTTTAGGTTGAGTTATCTGTGAGCATCGTTACCTTGTTGCAAATCTTGCATTCCCCGCACATAAGACCGCCTGACAACGGTCATCAACCCAAGGATCAACAAAGAAAGCCGAACAGCGAAACCAGTTAGAAGATTTCTGATCGAGTCGCTTGCGACTGCAGGCAACAAGATTGGAATGTTTAGTCTGGCGTGTTATGGAAGACACGAGACCGATACTTTGTCGGTTGTTGTATTCACGCCTTTGAAGATCCATTTGCAAACTCAAACTACTAGCGACTTTACCTATTGATGGGTGAAGCCACTGGTTGCTGAGTTCCCTCTTGGGGGGCCCGATTACCTACGGTAATCGTTTGCGTGGCATTCGTTAACACATATTGACTCTTCTTGCTTACTCGCTTTGAAGCGAACCACTTTGTGATTCTCACATTAGGTGTCCACGGGATACCAGAGCAAAGGAGTGCAGTAGATGTCTAAGCCCGTTATTGCGTTGAACGCTGATTTTCGTCCTACCGACGGTGACAAACCTTCGGTGACTTACGTGCCAGGTGGTTATTACGATGCCATTCTAGAGGCAGGGGCTCTTCCTCTGATTCTTCCCCCTTTGAGTGAAGACGAAGACATCGATCAAGTCCTTGATATGGTCGATGGCGTCATGCTTGTCGGTGGTGCCGACCTCGATCCACGGCGTGATGGCTGGATGATACACCCAAGCGTCCGCCCGCTTGATGAACGGCGTGAGCTTTTCGATCGACGACTGGCTCAAGCCATCAGCCGCCGACGAACTCCTGTCTTTGGTATCGGAGTTGGTATGCAATTGCTCAATATTACGATGGGTGGCAATCTCTTCTTGCATATCCCTGAAGACATCCCCGAAGCCTTGCCACACAAAGATCCTTTGGATGCTTCGCATCGTCACACGTTGGAGATTATCCCTAATTCGATCATCGGACGTGTATATGGCGATGGAGAGCTTCGCGTAAACAGTCGTCACCATATGGCGATTGATGAACTAGCAGAAGGTTTCCGTGTGACGGCACGTTGCCCAGACGGAGTGATCGAAGCCATTGAAAGCATCCGTGAAGATTGGTTTGCCATGGGTACGCAGTTCCACCCTGAAGCAACCACCGCTTCCGCTTTGGATCTAAGAATCTTCGAAGAATTTCTTATGGGTGTGAAGGAACACGCCGACCCGGTTCGTTTGGTTGCTTAACCAAACAGCCGCTTAGTTTGTGCGAAAGGATTACGCCTCCACGTGGTTTTATCCAGGGTTGATAAGCCCTCGGTAAGCCACGTGTTTTTTTATTTCTCTTCCCGGACCCGTGCTTTTTCGAGCTCTGGCGGTATTCTCTGAACTTCGCCATCGCGGTTCACGCAGGCGATGGTGCTATTGCCCTCGGCTACTACAAGTCCATCACGCATTACTAGGTACGTATGGTCGATTCGGGCGCCGCGAGCACGCTCGGTAGTAACACGGATTCTCAGCGTATCTCCGTAACGGGTTGGCATGCGGTATTGGCAGCCAATTTTGCTTACTACCAGCAGATAACCATCCTCTTCAAACTTCGCGTAGTCGTATCCTGCGGCTTTTAGCATTTCGACTCTTGCTAATTCGAAATAACGAAAATAGTTTGAATGGTGCACAAAACCTTGGGCATCCGTTTCGTAATAGCGAACATCCAAGTCGAATTCAAATTGGTCAATCATGCCGAATTCCCGAGGGGCGAGGCGTATGAGGGAGGATCAGCTTGCAACAAGCCTTTAAGAGGCTTATAGTTACGACTTATTGATAGCTGTCAATAGCGCTGCTTGCTGGCTCGCTGCTTCTTCAGAATGGATCAATCATGAGTATTGGTGAAGGTAACGTGGGTGATACCCTGACCGCACGTGGACGAGATTACCCCTCGATCCGTCAATTTACCGTGTTCCTGGAGAATCGTGTTGGCCAACTCATGGGCATCGTGCGCCGGTTCGAAGGGAGTGGTGTTCGTATCGTGGCACTGACAATCTCGGATTCGAATGAATGCTCTTTGGTCCGTTTCTTATTGAGTGACCCCGAAGCTGGTCGTGAGATTTTAGAACGTGCGGGATTAGCAATAGTCGAGTCTGATTTGATCGGAGTTGAACTGCCGAATTCCTCTCAGCCCATGCTCAAGATTTGTACAGCACTGCTGGCTGCTGAGGTGAACATCATTCAGGTTTACCCCCTTCTGACCGCTCCTACGACAAAACCGGCAGTCGCTTTGATGGTAGACAATAACGAACTCGGATCGGAAACGCTTGAGCAACAAGGTTTCCATATGATTAACGAAGATGAGCTCAAGAACTATAATTCTATGGACTAGCTTATTGTTGTGATCGGCGGGTTGGCTGCCTATCAAGACACTTCTTATTGAGTTTGCTTCTAAGATATCCCGTCGTTGTAAGAAACAGAGATATGGCCATAAATGTAATTTGTCCCGGCTGTCACGCTCGCTTTACGGTTGCCGATGAGCATGCCGGTAAAGAGGGGCCTTGCCCAAAGTGTAAACAGACAATCACGATTCCCAAGTTGGAAGATCAGGTTGTCATTCATGCTCCAACTGACGACAGTCCCAAGGATGCCAAAGGTCGTTCGGTTTTAAAGACCGTTAAAAAAACCGATGCCGGATTCAATCCGCTGATTGCTACTGGAGTGGCGGTATCGGTATTGATGACGCTTGTCGTGGCGTTTTTACTCCGCGGTCAAGAGATGGCAAATTCTTATGAGGTATTGGTAACAGGGGCTGTTTTGCTTGGGCCACTTGTTGCGTGGGCCGGTTATTCATTCCTTCGAGATCAAGAGCTTGAACCGTACAGCGGTTCCAACCTTTGGATTCGTGCAACAGCATGTGGATTAGTTTATGCCGCTGCTTGGTTTATCTACATGATGATCGCTTCCCAGATAGCCGAGTCAGGCTGGCAGGAGAATGGCCTGGAAATTTGGCAAATGTTGTTCGCAGGTGCGGTTGCAGTTGGCATTGGAACATTCGTTGGTTTCGTTTCGCTTGATCTGGAACCGATCATGGCCTCGCTTCTCTGTGCTATGTATTTCATCATTACTGTACTATTGCGATTCGTCATGGCTTTGCCACCGATTCCTGGCTTGGTAAGCGAGTAGCCTCACGCGTGAGTGAACTGCTTAAGATCCCTGAAATCGCTGGACTGTATGGTGGTACGGGTATGGTCCGCCTGCCGCCTGGCGTAGATGTGCCGATGACGCCACGTGTTAAGCACTTGGTGGATACTCCTGAGTTCCGTCGTCTGACAAAGATTAGCCAACTTGGGCTCGTTGGGCTCGTCTATCCTGCAGCGAATCATACTCGCTACGAGCACTCGCTTGGTGTCTTTCGCGTTGCGATTGAATATTTGCAAAGCTTGGCAAACGACCCTCGCTTTAATAAAACCGTTGCCGTTGAGGATGCCGAGCTTTTTATCGTTTCGGCACTACTGCATGACCTTGGGCATTGGCCCTTCTGCCATCCGATCGAAGACATTGGTCTCTCTCGGGTTCCCGATCACGAGCTTTTTGCCAACAGCTTCCTCCTGGAAGGAGAAGTTGCCGACGCATTACGTGACGAGTGGGGCATCCAGCCACGAGACGTGGTGGCGATGTTGTCGGGCAAACCAGCCGATCGAAAGGGGCGTTTGCTTCGGTCGATGCTCTCCGGTCCAATTGATGTCGATAAATCGGATTACTTGCAGCGTGACAGCCTGCATGCTGGGGTCCCCTACGGCCAACATTTTGATCGGACTCGTCTTATTCGCAGTCTCTGTGTAAACGATTCGGGCGACGGAATAGCGATCACGGAAAAAGGGAAGACCGCTGCTGAAATGATGGTCTTTGCTCGCTATGTCATGTTTAGTGAAGTGTATTGGCATCATGCGGTACGCTCGGCAACGGCAATGCTACAAAGAGCCTTTTATCATTGCCATCGAAACGCGGACTTGGATAGCTTGTTTAGGCGAACCGAGTCCGATTTCATCGTTGGGCTGATTGAATCAGCTGGTGATGGACCCGCGGCGGAATTATTAAGCGGTCTATTTGGACCAACTAGGAAGCTCTATAAGCGGATGGCTCAATACAGCCTATTTGAATCGCCAGAACTCTATGGAAAACTAGCTCGTCGGCCTTATCCTTGGTTAGTTCGTTGTGCCGAAGAGTTTGCAACTTTATTAAGCCGTTCCACATCAAGAATCATTGCACCGCATGAAATTCTCTTTGATGCACCACCTATCGAGCTTGAAGTCGAGTTTGATGTCGAGGTTCGCTTTGCAAAAGAGGGGATCAGCCGTCGACTTGGAGTGATTTCACCTATGGTGAAAACTTTGGCAAGAGAGCAGTTTGATGATTATGTCAAACGAGTTCGAATCTTCATTCACCCACGTCACTCGGACTTAATCGAAGGATTTCTCGAGATTCCGACCATGCTGGCCGAAGCAATTGACCGCGTCGATTAGCAGAGAACCGGTGCTTTTGTTTCCTTAGTTTCGTCTGAGTTATATACCAAAATAGGTTTCTTTGTGGCTCGTTGTTTGGCGAGAGAAGCACGGATCTCTTCGGGGCTGCAATCACAAATTTCTTCCAAGTAAAATTGGATCGGCTTTTCCCGTTCAAGCTGTTCCATCAGAAGCTCAGCAAGTTGCGTTCTTTGAATCATACCCATGGAAAGAGCAATTTCGCCAAAGCGACTCACGTGACCTTCGCTCTGGATTTGCAGAATCTCACGTACCTGTTGGGTCGATAGAAACCCGAGTTCAAGAGCGAGCTGACCAAGCGAAGGTCGATCGTTTTGTTGTTTATCCAACGCTTCAAGGTATTGCTCAGCACTGATTGCGCCGGTTTGGATAACGTTAGGTTGAATTCTCATCGTCAAACCGCATTCTTAAATCATGGTAACTGTGGTCAACATGCTTCCTATTATTTTACGAATCCACGTATGATCACATTCATTTGGATCAAGTCATACTCAATACATCTTTAATACAAGGCTAGCTCGCTGATCATGATCCCAATGATTCGGCTTTGCGCACCATATCCTTACATCTACGAATCAATCCTAATAATTCGAACTTACAATCCGGTTGATCGTTATAAGCCGAAGTGGTGCCAGGTACTTATTTACCTAACTTGAGCTACCAAGTCTGAATGTTGATGGTGAGTCAGGCCAAGCCTTAATTGAATAATTGGTAAGGATTGAGGTTTAGGTTGTCTTGTTTGTCTAGGAAAATTTAAGTGTCCAGGTTTCTTGGGCCGATAGCAAAGCATGCAACGGCACGGTACTCCCAAATCGAGTGCTCGCCAGAGTTATTCGATTCTGTGTTCGTTGTCCCTCCCCAAAAACCGAGCCGCGCTGACCCCTCCCCATGTTTGCCCATCGCCCCCGATTTGTATTGATTGCTGAAACTGATTTCAGCGATTCAACAAGTCTGATGACTTGGCGTTTTTCGCTACACGGATTAGATAATTCAATCTCGATCGTTGCCCACGATACGGAGCTCGACGCTTGTGCAGAGCGTTTGGAGCTACTCGCAATCGTTCGTGGTTTGGAAGCTTTGGACCAACCTTCCGAAGTGACTCTCGTCAACGAGTCACAATCGATCCGTAAAGGGATCCAACGAGATATCGAGACCTGGCGCAATAATCATTGGCGTTGGGAGAATTTTGGCCGCTTTACTTCCGTCAGAAATGCCGATCTTTGGCAACGAGTTGATAGAGCTCTGACATTCCACTCAGTTGTCTGCCGTGGAAGTAGCACTCCGATTCAACGTGAGACGGCCATATCCAGCAAACCTTTCGTCGACACAAAAGCGACTTATCCACTAAGCATCGCCCCAGGGCGTCTGGATTGCCCTGCCATGGTTGTGGTTCCAAGTCGTCGATCGCGTCGAACCATACGCTTTGATCAGGACGAGTCTTCCCTGCTGCAAAGCGCAGCTGGCTGAGAATTAAAGAATAACACTTCCAGAACATCATCTAACTTAAATCAATTGCTAGTAAGGACTTAGCCGTGCAAACTCAAATGAATCTTGATGCCGTGAGTAGCCTACTTGAAGGTCGGCATCAAAATCCGTTCGATCTCCTAGGTCCGCATGAATTGGTAAACAATGGGCAAAAAGCAATGGCTGTTAGGGCGTTTCAGCCTGATTCAAACCAGATGTGGGTCGTCGATCCAACGCTCGGAAGTACCCAACCGATGAGAAAGATTCATCCCGCGGGGCTATACGAAGCGATCTGTCCAGTCGAAGATAGCAGATCTACAGAGAAGGCCGGCAGAAACGGTAAGCCTGATGCGAATGGATTCGACTATCTGCTTAAAGTATCAGACGACAAAGGTGAACAAAAAACGATGCGCGACCCGTACGCTTACGAGCCTCTTCTAACTGAATACGATCTCCACCTCATGCATGAGGGAACCCACTACGATGCCTACAATCGTCTGGGGGCACAGCTTCGTGAAATTGATGGAGTCAAAGGAATCAACTTTGCTGTTTGGGCACCCAATGCTGAAGCGGTCAGCATCGTTGGTGATTTTAACGGCTGGAGTCAAAAGACTCATCCCATGCAGAAACGCATTCCTAGCGGCGTGTGGGAACTGTTCATTCCAGAATTGGAAGTCGGAACCCTCTACAAGTTTGCTGTTACTCAACTTGGCGGCCGTATCGTCGAGAAGTGCGACCCTTATGGATTCGCTGCCGAGGTTCCACCAAAGACGGCAAACATCGTAACGGATCTTGATTCCTATAAATGGAACGATTCAAAATGGGTTGCAGAGCGTGAACAACACAATGCACTTGATGCCCCGATGTCTGTTTACGAATTGCACTTAGGCAGCTGGCGTCGTGATCCAAAGAATCCTGACCGTTGGATGAGCTACGGTGAGATCGCTCCTCAGTTGGTTGAATACTGCCTTCGCATGGGATTCACCCACGTTGAGTTGATGCCCGTCAGCGAGCACCCCTTCACCGGTAGTTGGGGATACCAAACGGTTGGTTACTTTGCCGCCACAAGCCGTTATGGCTCGCCGCAAGACTTGATGGCGATGATTGATTTGCTTCACCAAAATGGTATTGGAGTAATCATCGACTGGGTTCCAGCTCACTTCCCGAAGGACGATCATGGTCTGCGTCATTTTGACGGCACGGCCCTTTATGAGCATGCTGACCCACGCCAGGGCGAACACCCTGACTGGGGAACGATGATTTTCAACTATGGCCGAAACGAAGTTGCCAACTTCCTGCTCTCCAACGCCTTGTTCTGGCTCGACAAGTACCATATTGATGGTCTCCGCGTTGATGCGGTTGCTTCGATGTTGTACCTTGACTACAGCCGTGAAGATGGTGAGTGGGTACCGAATAAACATGGTGGCCGCGAGAACCTTGAAGCGATTGACTTCCTAAAGAATTTCAATGAGAAGGTTCACGAAAGCCATCCTGGTGTGCTGACGATTGCCGAGGAATCGACTGCTTGGACAGGCGTTTCACGCCCAACTTATGTTGGTGGACTTGGGTTCAGTCTGAAGTGGAACATGGGCTGGATGAACGATACGCTGCGATACTTCTCTCACGAGCCGATTCATCGTAAGTATCATCACGATGAACTCACTTTCTCGTTGATCTATGCCTTTACCGAGAACTTCTGCTTGCCGTTTTCACATGATGAAGTGGTGCATGGCAAAGGCTCGATGATCGACCAGATGACGGGTGACCTATGGCAAAAGTTTGCTAACTTGCGACTGCTTTACGGTTACATGTGGTCACATCCTGGTAAGAAGTTGCTCTTCATGGGTAGCGAGTTTGGCCAGTGGAAGGAATGGAACTACGAAGAGTCCTTGCAATGGGACCTTCTTCAGTGGGAAACTCACCAAGGGCTCCAGAATTACGTGGCCCACCTGAACAATCTCTACAAGACCGAACCTGCTTTGCACGAAGTCGACTTCGATGCAAACGGCTTTGAATGGATTGACTGCCACAATCATGATGACAGCATCCTGGCCTATGTTCGTAAGGCGAAGGATCCCAAGGATTACTTGATCTCGGTCAGCAACTTTACTCCGGTTCCTCGGAAGGGCTACAAACTCGGTGTTCCCGAAGTTTGTTTCTATGAAGAGATCAGCAACAGCGACTCGACCTACTTTGGCGGCAGCGATGTCGGCAACGCAGGTGGGTTGATGGCGAGCAATGTTGGCGCCCAAATGCGACCAGCTTCGATTGAAATCACCTTACCACCTTTGGCTACGGTTATCCTTAAGCCGAAGCGTGATAGTTGATCGAATCCAACAGCCATGAATCAAGAAAAGGGTAGCAGCTACTGAGCTGCTACCCTTTTTTATGCTTGGTCAATGAGTGGGGATCATTGTTCGCTGACTTTATCTAGATCCCGTGCGAAGTTGATGTCAGCCTTCTCCAACACCATGTCACGAAGCTCTTGAATTGCACGGTAGGTGCGGCGTTGTTGCATTGGGCGAAGACCGTACCAGCTTAGCCCTTCACGTAGGAAGTCACGGTGAAGCTCATCTTCGGGAGTTACGTGGGCAGCTACTCGAAGTAGATAAGCAATCGATTGATCGTGGTTGAGAACTGCACCGACTTCGTCAGTCTTCAATTCGAAAGCCTTTGTCATCAAGTCAGGGCCAGCACCGATGATTTGGTCTGGTTGGCTTAGTCCCAGCGTAATACGGCCATCCTGCTGAGAAATATTTACTACTCGTAGGAAGGCAAACGGGGCCGTTTCGAACGAACCACGATCGTCATCTTCAAGGAACAGAGAAGAGAGTGGGCTACCATTTTCGTTAGCCTCCTTGGCCAACTTCTCGGCTTCAGCCAAGGCAAGCTTGGAAGCCTCTTGGTTTCTCCACGCTTCTACCACCTTCTCACGAGCCTCTTCAAAGCTCAAGACCTTGCGTTCTTGACGTTCGCTTACCAAGAGTAAGTAAAGGTTGCTATCGGAATCGAAGTGTAGGGCTGGCTCGAATCTTTCAAGTTTGTCTCCACCGAAGCAACGGACCCAGTAGGTGTAGTTGCGAGTAGAAGAATCTTCTAGGTTGCGAGTCATTCCGATAGGATTCTCGCGAAGTTCTTTCAGGGAGCTCTTCTCGATAGTGTCCAACTCCAAGCCATATTTTTCAGCTAGAGGACTCAAGTCGGATAGCGTCGCTGGTGGCGATGGTATTTCTTGTTCAAGATCCTCAGCATCGAGAACCTCAGAGAAATAGTCTTCGTAAGCGAGTTCAAGTTCAAGCTTGAGCTCACGCATCTTGGTGCCGATCTCTTCGACAGCCTTTTGTTGAGCGACACGTTTACGGATTTCGTCGCTTACTTCTTCAAGTGGTTGATACTTCTTATCGTCGTCTGCTTCTTCGGCTTCCGCTTCGGTATCAGCCGTTTCTTCTTCTTCCTCCTCCTCTTCTACCGGTTCATCGGTAGCAGGTTGCTCGGCGTCTGTCTCTTCGGCTATTTCATTCGAGTCGGTTTCGTCGGAGGCTTCCTCAGTTGTTTCAGCTTCAGAAGATTCAGAGGTGTCTTCTTCGAGAGTAGCTTCTTCCGCTTCCGTCTCTTCTGAAACGTTCTCTTCCGGTTCTTCCTGCTCGGTCGACTCATCCTCATCGTCGTCTTCAAAGAGGCTATCATCGCCAAAGAGCGCTTCGTCCGCTTTGATGAAGCTTTCTTTGTTCTCTTCGTAATACTTGGCGATCTCTTCGTCGGTGACTGACTCTTCGAGGCTCTCAGCCAGCTTATTGAAGTCGGCCTTCAAGTATTGAACGCTGACCATTTCTGGCTGTGCGAAGGCAGGGTACGGTGATCGCAGTTCAACTTCATACTCAGGTAGGAAGTCATTCATCGGAACGCGTTCTTTAAATTCGGCGAAAAGCTCTTTTAGCTTTTCCTCGCTTGGCTCGCCAACTTGATCCAAGAAATCGGAGGAGCGAATCGGGGCAGCTTCTACAACAATTTGGTCATTGCACTTAAGCCAATCTTCGTACCGTTCTGACGGTAGGGTTGTATCCATCGCAAAAGCATGGCTAGCAATGTAATTGCGTGCCAACAGTGCTTCGCGTAGAAGGTCGAACACAAAATCAATCGTTGCACGGCTTCCGCGGTCGGACATGCGGCGAATGATCTCACGCATTTGATCCTTGCTGACTCGGTCACGTCCTATTGCGTTTAGGTAGTCAGAAACGACTTCGTCGCTAACCACCATGCCCGCATCGAGGGCTTGTTGGGCAAAGATCTTTTTCCAGATGATGTCTTCTTCGACACGTTGTTCATAACTGACAGGAAGCATCACAGGTGAGACACGCAGCGGTAGTTCGCCAACACCCGCTTCGTCGGCGCTGGCTTGTCCTAACTGGTAGACCCGTTGCTGAAACTGAGCAAGGATGTTGCGGTGCTTGATGGCTTCGCCTAGTTGGCCTTCGGTGACATAACCGCCATTCCATGCCGCAACGGTATCTTTGGCCTTCTGATTTTCTTGCTGACCGTTTTGTCCAGGCATGGCGTCGCCGATGACAAAGGAGATCATCAACAGAACCCCGAGGACAATCATCGCGGGACCGGTGTATTTACTAAGTGCTGAGAGGGGAGTAGCCATTTCGCCTAATCGTATCTGGTAATAGTCATGCATGCGGCAAGCCGCACACGAGTTGTTTAATTGACTTAAGTTATGTCGTGGAATTGGGTTTAGGTCGAGACCCCCTAGTAATTTTAGAGGATGGACCCTTGACAATCTCTAGTAGTCAGCCGCATTTTCTTTGACAGGTAACTCAGGATGAGGAACATGCCGTTAGTTGATTCGCAAGCTGACTCGGATGTTGATTCCACCAACTAGTGGAGGAAATAACATCAACCAAGCCTCGAATTCTCAGGCAGACCACGTTTTGACGCAATCCCAACCCGAGCGGTTCTTGGCAGATCCTGCTTGAATCCTCAGGTTTACTGGTAATGCTTGTCGATCATGAGGCCCTACAACCGTTGGTTGTGGGAAGATCGACAACATTTAATGGTGACTGTGGTTACCCCCCTCGGGCAGCAGATACAGGCATTGTGGCACCTACAAACATGAATCAATCGATATAGCTGAACACTTATCCACCTCAAGAACATGGCAAAGAAGAAGGCAACCAAGTCGACTGGCAACTCCCTCGTGATTGTCGAATCGCCTGCCAAGGCAAAGACCATCGCCAAATATCTTGGCAAGGGCTTTATTGTCGAGGCATCGGTCGGGCACGTCCGCGATTTGCCCCAGGGAGCCGCCCAGATTCCTGCCAAGTACAAGAAAGAGAAGTGGTCCAGCCTTGGCGTCAACGTCGAGGACGAGTTCCAGCCTATCTACGTGACCACGCCAGGAAAGAGTAAACAGATCAAGCTGCTGAAAGATCAGCTTAAGAAAGCGGATACGCTTTACCTCGCGACGGACGAAGACCGCGAAGGAGAGGCCATCAGCTGGCACTTGTTGGAAGTCCTCAAGCCCAAGGTGCCGGTCCATCGTTTGGTTTTTAATGAAATTACCAAAGATGCAATCCAAGGAGCTCTCGCTTCGCCCCGTGGTGTCGATGATGGATTGGTGAAGGCACAAGAGACGCGTCGTATTCTCGACCGACTCTATGGCTATGAAGTTTCACCACTTCTATGGCGGAAAGTGCGACCAAAGCTTTCTGCAGGACGCGTTCAGAGTGTCGCCGTTAGGCTGATTGTCTCGCGCGAACGTGAACGAATGGCGTTTGTTTCGGCAACCTGGTGGGACCTGATTGGCACCTTTGCCAAGATGGATGATGACCGCCAGCGTTTGGAGACGACGCTCGTCTCGGTTGATGGAAAGAAGCTGCCTGCCGGTAAAGATTTCGATCAAAACACGGGTAAGCTCAAGAACCAAGATTTGCTCTTGATGGATGGGCCGGCCGCCCAAGGCCTTGCTGATCGAATTGCTTCTGGCGAGTTTCGCGTTAAGAACGTCGAAGAAAAACCTTACACCACCAAGCCGTACGCTCCCTTCACGACCAGCACCCTGCAACAGGAAGCGAACCGAAAGCTCGGCTTTACAGCCCGTCGTACGATGCAGGTTGCCCAAGGTCTCTACGAAAACGGGCATATCACTTACATGCGTACTGACTCGACCAACTTGTCGAAGCTTGCAGTCGAAGAGGCTCGGAATCTGGTTAAGTCAGAATATGGTGATGAGTATTTACCCAGCGATGCACGGCTCTATTCTGGCAAAGTAAAAAATGCCCAAGAGGCACACGAAGCGATCCGTCCTGCAGGTACTCCGTTTGAAGTCCCGTCAGCTCTGAAGGAGAAGTTGAATTCCGATGAGTTCAAGCTCTTTGATCTGATTTGGAAGCGGACGATTGCTAGCCAGATGGAAAACGCCCGTGGCCGCCGGATTGTGGTTACGATTGAAGGCGAAGGATGCATCTTCACCGTTAGCGGGAAGACGATCGACTTCCCAGGCTATCTACGAGCTTATGTCGAAGGATCAGACGATCCCAATGCTCAGCTTGCTGACCAAGAGAAGGCTTTGCCTTCAGTCGAAATTGGCGAGCAACTGAAGTGCGTTGATCTGCTAGCCAAGGATCATACAACACAACCACCAAGTCGATTCAGCGAAGCGGCGTTGACGAAAGCCTTGGAAGAGAAGGGCATTGGCCGTCCGAGTACTTATGCTTCGATTATCGATACGATCCTGGCACGTAATTACGTGTTCAAGAAAGGTGGCGCCTTGGTGCCAACCTGGGTCGCTTTCTCAGTCGTTAAGTTGCTTGAGGACCATCTCGCTTCGCTGGTTGATTATGAGTTCACGGCTCAGATGGAAGACGACCTCGACTCGATCAGCCGTGGCGAGCAAGAGCATCTGAATTACCTTAAGAGCTTCTACTTTGGCAACGGTAAGCCTGGTCTCAAGCAACAGCTTGAAAACAAGATCGATGAGATCGATGCCCGTTCCATCAGCCGCATCCTGGTTGGCAAGGCAGACGATGGCGAAGAGATTTTTGTCCGCGTTGGTCGTTACTCACCTTTTGTTGAAAAGGGAGAGAAGACTGCTTCCTTGCCAGATGAGCTACCGCCGGACGAAGTGAAGCTTGACTATGCTTTGGACCTTTTGGCACAAGCAGCCAAAGCTGAAGAGCCGCTCGGCGCCTGCCCAGAGACCGGCAAGCCGGTTTACTTGAAGGTCGGGCGTTTTGGGCCTTACATTCAGCTCGGCTCGCTTGAGGATGAAGAAAAACCGAAGAATGCTTCCTTGCTCAAGGGAATGAGCCCTGACGACATCGATTTTGAAACGGCGCTTAAGCTTCTTTCCTTGCCTCGTGAATTGGGCGATCATCCGAAGCTAGAAGATAAAATCACGGCATTCAACGGACGTTACGGACCCTACGTTAAGTGCGGCTCCGAGACGCGTTCGCTGCCGGCAGAAATTTCGCCGCTGGATGTCTCGCTTGAGCAAGCCATTGAGCTTCTAAATCAACCCAAGCCAAAAGGACGTGGTCGTGCAGCTGCTAAGCCACCGCTAAAGGTTTTCGAAGAGAAGTCACCTGCGACAGACGGCGTTATTCAAGTGCTCGACGGCCGTTACGGTCCTTATGTTACAGATGGCGAAACCAACGCCTCGCTACCGAAGGGAACCGTTCCCGAAGAACTGACCTTCAATGATGCAGTTAACCTGTTAGCTGCCCGCGCTGCCGCTGGTGGTGGCAAGAAGAAGGCGAAGAAGAAAGCTGCTAAAAAGAAGTCGACCAAGAAAAAAGCCGCAAAGAAAAAGTCGACTAAGAAAAAGACCACCAAGAAGGCGACTAAACGTAAGACGTCGAAGAAAGCCGAAGCAGCCGAGAAAGCTGAAGCAACTGAGAAGGAAGAGTAGCGGATGTTTCCAATCGTTGCTGGCAAAGACTATGTCGTCATAACCGGTGACGTGATTGACTCGTCCAGCTACACTGCCTCGGAACGGCAAGAGCTTTCCGGAGTGATACGAGAAACAGATCGGCTACTGCGTGAGTGGCTTAGCGAGGTCACCCTTGCCCCGCTTGCCATCTTCAGCGGTGATTCATGGCAACTGCTATTTGACGATGCTTCCAAGGCGTTGCATGCAGCAGTCTTTATGCGCTCTACCTTGAGAGCAGCCAAACCTTCGATCGACTCTCGAATGGCGGTCGCCATTGGAACGGTCGATTTCGTCCCTGAGGCTGACGGAGTTCCCAACATCGAAGAGGCAGACGGGGAAGCCTTCCGTCTATCTGGAAGAGCGCTTAACGAAGGTCTCGGACGTCGTCGTACGATTCGCTTCTTGCATCCTGACGCAGCCATCGCAGAACGATGGGATCTCGTTTGCCATCTGATCGATACGCTTATCCACACCAATTGGACCGACAACCGCGCCCGCGCGGTCTCGGGCGCTCTGAGAGGTCTTACCCAAGCAGAAATTGGTGAACTCTGGCCCACGCCGATCTCAAAGCAAACAGTTAATGAGCACCTTGAAGCAGCTGGTTGGGAAGCAATTTCCCGTGTGTTAGACGATTTTAGCCCCTAGGAAGTCAGGGCTAGGGACCTGATATAGCTAAAGTCAGGGCAATAAACCTGACGAAACATCGCGATAGCGCTGTAATAATGGGTAACAGTGCAATAGCGCTGTTATTCGTCTTTGTCCTGTAAATCGAGCTGAAGCTGTCTCCAGGCAAGTTCTTGTGATAGATTCTGCTCAGTTGCCGACTAAAGTCTGCTACTCGTCAGGAAGTTGGAGCATTATGCCACCCTCGCCATTTGAGAAAATCTACCGAATGCTCGCTCCCTATGTCGAGCAATTTCCTGTCTTAACATCAGTCCTTATTCTTCTGGTGGGTGCATGGGTCGTTACTTATCCAGCGGGCTGGTTTCTTCGTCGACAATTGAGAAGCAAACGTGAGATCCTTGATCGTCAGCGGGCGGATCGTGGTGATGATCAGATCGGAGAGGACCTATCACGTGGGTTCACTGACGGCGGAGTCGTTATTGGTCGCTTGGAACGATTGTTGATCTACCTGTTTGTAATTGTTGGTGAACTCGGAGCCGTCGGTTTTCTCATCACGGCAAAAAGTGTCTTTCGTTTTGGCGAGCTGACCAACCAAGAGAATCGGCTAGAGGCAGAGTACATCATCATCGGAACGTTGATGAGCTTTACCGTCGGGCTGGTTGTTTCCTGGGGATTTAAAACCTTGCTAGCAGCAGTCGTTTAGATATTCGCGACCCGTTTGTGAATCAGCTAACGATAAAAATAAAAAGTGACTTGCAGAATGAAAGTTAATGCGTACGATTCAAGAAAGTCAATCTGCCTTGGTAGAGTGGCTGTGAGGTGTTGAGGTATGGCTAAGAAGAAACGTAAAGAGGATCCGTGCCAGCTAGGTTTGCCGAATGAATCGTACCGTTCGCCGTGTCCCGTAGCGAGAACACTCGATTTGATTGGAGACAAATGGACATTGCTTGTGATTCGAGATTTGCTCCTCGGATGCCATACCTACGGTGAGTTTGCTAACTCGATGGAAGCCATTCCGACGAACATTTTAGCTGACCGACTGAAGAAACTGGTTGATGCAAAACTCGTTGAAAAGCGACCCTATCAAACGAATCCACCACGCTATGAATATCACCTCACAAAGGCGGGTAAAGATCTAAAAGGAGTTGTCCTCTCTATGGTGAAATGGGGGCTCAAGCATGTTCCTGATCCCGATGTCGATATTGGATCGATTCCCAAAATGTAGCTAAACATTTAACTCAAACTAGGAAAGTGACATGGATACGAAAGAAGCAATTCAAACAGCGGGCAACATCGCACATATGGTCTTGATGAGCTACGTCGGCGATCTTGACGATGCTGATCTGATGAATCGGCCAACCGAAGGGTGTAACCATCTCGCCTGGCAGTTGGGACATCTGGTTTCATCGGAGAACAGTTTACTTGAAGGAATGTGTCCAGGTAAAGGGATCGAGTTGCCTGAAGGGTTTCACGAGGCTCATAGCCGAGATTCCCAGTGCTCAGATGATGCCTCGCTTTTCAAATCGAAGGCCGAATATGTTGAGCTTCTAGAGAAAGTTCGAGCTGCTTCTTTGGCTGCCCTCCAGGAGATGGATGACGCTAAGCTGGATGAGCCCAATCCGATCGAAAGCATGAGCGAGATGCTCCCAACAGTAGGCCAAATGTTCACGCTGATGTTGTCTCACCCACTGATGCACGCGGGGCAGTTTGTCCCTGTCCGCCGCAATTTGGGGAAACCTGTTGTGATCTAAAGACAATTAACAATCGAATATCATGGTAGATGGATATTGCGTCTTTTCGATAAGGCGTAATATCCTTTTTTGTATGAGTATTACGAAGAGGTGCCACAGGGGCTGGTCAATTTCTGGGGTAGGGATTCCGATATACTCAGGCGGCTAGTAACTGTGGTATAGAATGGCTTTAGAGGGATAAGGAACTCAGATGTCGAGGAGAGTCGATCTTGGGGCGTATGGAATTCACTCGGTGAAAGTACACCGTAATCTTCCCCCTGCGGAACTTTATGAGCACGCGATCCGCTACGATAACGCTGAGATTACCGCCAGCGGTGCGTTGGCAGCTTATTCGGGGGAAAAGAAAGGCCGCAGCCCGAAGGACAAGAGAATTGTCGACGAGCCGACCAGCTGTGAAGACGTTTGGTGGGGAGATGTTAACATTCCCCTCAGCACTCATTCCTTCCAGAAAAACCGTGCTGTTGCGATTGACTATCTAAACAATTGCGACCGAATCTATGTCGTCGATGCCTTTGCTGGCTGGAGCGAAGCGGAGCGAATCAAAGTGCGAGTTATTTGCACACGTCCTTATCACGCTTTGTTTATGCACAACATGCTGATTCGCCCAACTCAGCAGGAGTCAAACCACTTTGGCAATCCCGACTACGTGATCTTCAACGCAGGAGAAACCGAAGCGGACCCTTCCATCGAAGGCGTGGAGACGACTACAAGCGTCTCGCTGAATTTCTCCGTCGGAGAATTCGTCATTCTCGGCACCGAGTACGCTGGCGAGATGAAGAAGGGGGTCTTCACCATCATGAACTACTTGCTGCCAAAGCAGGAAGTTCTTTCTATGCACTGTTCAGCCAACGAAGGTGGTAAGGGGGACCTAACGCTCTTCTTTGGTTTGTCTGGAACCGGGAAAACAACTCTCTCAGCTGACCCGCAGAGAGAATTGGTCGGCGATGATGAGCACGGCTGGGGCGATCGTGGTGTCTTTAACATCGAAGGTGGATGCTACGCCAAGTGCATTGATCTCTCAGCCAAAAGCGAGCCGGAGATCTACGGTGCGATTCGATTCGGGACAGTGCTAGAAAATACGGTGCAAGACCGTGAGACTCGCCGCGTTGACTTCAATGATAGTTCGCTGACCGAAAACACCCGTGCAAGTTATCCGATCGAGTATATCCCTCACGCCAAGATTCCTTGCCGAGGCCGTCATCCGCACAACATTATCTTTCTCACCTGTGATGCGTTCGGCATCTTGCCACCGGTTAGCAAGTTGACACCTGAGCAAGCAATGTATCACTTCATCAGCGGCTACACGGCCAAGGTCGCTGGCACCGAGGTTGGCGTGACGGAACCTATCGCCACCTTTTCCGCCTGTTTTGGAGCACCGTTCTTAGTTTGGCATCCTTTTAAGTATGCCCATCTGCTTGCGGACAAAATGCGTGAGCATGATACGAAAGCCTATTTGGTGAACACCGGCTGGAGTGGCGGTGCCTACGGAACCGGCGCTCGTATGAGCCTTCAATACACCCGAGCAGTGATCGATGCGATTCATGACGGATCACTCATCGAAGCCCCGACGATCGTTGATCCGATCTTTGGTTTCGAAGTACCGACTGAGTGTGGCCCCGTACCAAGCGAACTCCTTATCCCACGCAACTCGTGGGCAGAAAAAGATTCATACGATGCAACCGCAGCCAAGCTCGCCCAGCTGTTTGTTGAGAATTTCAAGAAGTACGAAGGGGACGGAGGAGCAAATATCTCGAATGCGGGGCCTAAGCTTTAATTCATTATGCTTCGCACCCTACTTGCTAGGATACTCTTGTGAAATCTGATGACGAATTCTTAACGGAACTTAATCAGTTGCGCAAAAATTTTTACGGTTCATGGAAGCGTTTTTTCATGTTTTGTATCATGGGCTTTGTAATGGCATTGACTGTGGTAGGTTATTGGCTTGGATTTATTGCGGTAGTAGCTGCATTTTCACAAGGTTTATTTGGAATGTATACACAAGAGAAAATGCGACATTTACGTTGTCCCAAATGCGGTCGACCTTTTTTAGGTGAATCAAGTTTGTTCTCAGCCAATAAATTCAATATGGCAAACAATAGATGTTGGAGTTGAGGGTTCTCTCCATCTAACAAATCAGAGTCATAGGACGTCCCAATAATTTGTAGGGCGTGCCTTCAATAGACGCTCGGGCTGTTGCAAGTCATGGCTTGAATGCCTACGCTGTCTGGCATGGCGAAATTGCTTATCACTTCTGGACCAACGCGGCAGTATCTTGATCCTGTCCGATATTTGACGAATGCCTCCAGTGGGAGGATGGGCTCCGCGCTGGCCGATGCGGCTCTCAAGGCAGGGCATGACGTGGTGGTTGTCTCGGGGCCTGTTGATATTGCGTATCCTGAGGGAGCTCGGATTGTCCCTGTGGTTTCTACCGAAGAGATGCTCGAGGCGGCGACGCGAGAGTTTCAGCAATGCGATGGGATGATCGGTGCAGCCGCTCCCTGTGATTATCGGCCGGTCAAAGTCGCTCCGGATAAAATTGCGAAGACTGGCGAACCTTTGCAGTTGAATTTGGTCGAAACCGACGACGTTGTTGCTACTTTAGGTGCAAGCAAAGGGAATCGTTGGGTTGTCGGATTTGCCCTCGAATCGGAGGATCATCGGCTTCGGGCACTGGCGAAGCTAGAGCGGAAGCATTGCGACTTAATGGTTTCCAACGGGGTAGAGGCAATCCACGCCCTGGAGAATCAGGTAGAAGTCCTCACTCCCGAGGGAGAGACCGTTGCCGAGTTTGCTGGCACAAAAGAGCAGGTGGCGGTCGATCTTATTCGTGTAATTGGTGAGCGATTGGTCTTGACGGATCGATAGGTCGGGCCAGTAGCGGATAAGCCTTGTTTGTACTAGAATATAAGGCTCAAATTGACTACCCAGCGATTTCTGATGCGGTTGGTAGTTGAGAGCTACCCGCGTGCCAGAAACGAGAAGCAGTGCCAGATTCAAAGATACGTGTCGCGATTTACGGAGCCTCGGGCTATACGGGCCTCGAACTGCTCAAGCTATTGGCTCGTCATCCCCAGGTAGAAGTGACGACTCTGACGACGCGCCAAGAGAATGGACCGCATATCCGCGAGGTTCATCCTTCGCTGGGAAGCACCTTCGACTTGAAGCTTGAAAATCTAACTCCTGAGCAAGTTGCTTCACGGGCGGATGCCGTGTTTGCTTGTCTGCCCCATGCGGCCAGTGCCGAGGTGGTTTCGACCTTGCTTGCCCAAGGCTTGAAGGTCGTTGATTTCAGCGCCGACTATCGCCTGACCGATCGTGCGGTCTACGAGCAATGGTATGGCGTGACTCACCCCGATGCCGAACGACTTGGCAAGACACCTTACGGTCTGCCCGAACTTTACCGTGAAGCGATTCGCGGAGTTGATCTGGTGGCGAATCCAGGTTGCTATCCTACCGCTTCGATTCTTGGGCTTGCTCCCTTGTTGAAGGCCGGTGCAATCCAACCGGATGGCATTGCGATTGATGCTAAGAGTGGCGTAAGCGGCGCGGGGCGGAATCCAAAGCCCGGGCTTCACTTTCCTGAAGCGAATGAAAACCTCACTCCGTATGGCGTGGGAACTCACCGTCACATGCCAGAGATCGACCAAGTCTTGTCAGATGTCAGTGGTATCTCGGTCGAAGTGCTTTTCACTCCACATCTGATTCCAATGGATCGGGGTGAACTTTGCACCTGCTACGGTGTCCCTGCAGCAGGAGTTGATGCTGATCAGCTACAATCGGTTTTGAATGAAGCCTATCAAAACGAACCATTCGTTGAGGTGGTTGCTTCGCCTCCTTCGACGAAAGAAGTCACCGGCACGAACCGATGCCACGTGTATGCCACGGTTGTTCGTGGGCGAGCGTTGGTGATTAGTGTCATCGACAATTTAATTAAGGGCGCTTCAGGCGGTGCCGTGCAGAACTTTAATTTGATGCACGGTTTCGAAGAGACGACAGCCCTGCTTTAGGACTTTAGATAAGCACCAACACAGTGAGCGATTTTTGCGATCATGGCTGACCAATTTCCAACTGGCTTTTCGGGAACCGCCCTTTATTGTGGCGTCAAAGAGGATACGTCGAAGCTCGACCTTTCGCTCCTCGTTTCCGACCGCCCAGCTGTGGGTGTTGGTGTTTATACGCAAAACCTTGTCAAAGCAGCTCCCGTGTTGCTCGACAAGGAACGGACCCCCAGCGATTCAATTCGCAGTGTCGTAATCAACTCAGGTGTAGCGAATGCTTGCACCGGCCAGCAAGGCATGGACGACGCTGAGCGGATGACCGCTTTGACGGCCGAGGCTATTGGTGCCGAAGAGGACCAAGTCTTGGTTCTCTCAACAGGTGTCATTGGTGAGCATTTACCAATGGATAAAATTTCGTCTGGCATCAGCAAAGCAGCCACACAGCTTGCCAACGACAAGCGATCTCTTGAATTGACTGCTCAGGGGATGATGACCACCGACACGGTTCACAAGATTCGGTGCCGAAAGGTCACCATCGGTGGAAGAGAAATCACAGTCACTGGTATTGCGAAAGGGGCCGCCATGATTGGCCCCAACATGGCTACCATGTTGGGCGTCGTAATGACCGATGCTCCGCTCCTTCCCGAGGATGCCCAAGCTACTCTTTCGGAAGCGGTGGTTGAGTCATTCAATTGCATCAGCGTGGATGGCCACACAAGTACCAACGATACGGTTCTTCTGCTCGCCAACGGAGCAGCTGGTGGCGAGCCACTTGCGGACAAAGACCTGGCCGCTTTTCGGGCGACACTTGTTGAAGTCTGCGAAGATTTGGCTATCTCGATCCCGGCTGATGGTGAGGGAGCTACGCACCTAATCACCGTTGAAGTGCATGGCTGTGCCACGCGGGACGAAGCGATTCGGATTGCTAAAACGATTGCTGATAGCCCGCTCGTCAAGACCGCGGTCGCTGGTGCTGATCCTAACTGGGGTAGAATTGTTTCTGCCGCTGGATATGCGGGAGTTCCTTTTGATCCGGAGAAAGTTGCTTTGTTGATCAACGGCTTGCAGGTGTATGAGAATGGCACACCCGTTGATTTCGATGAGGCAACCGTTTCGGACAGCATGAAGAACAACCGAGATACGCTTCTCGTCCTCCTCTTAGGAGAAGGGAAACACTCAGCTCGTTTTTGGACGACTGACCTTACTGCCGAGTATGTTCGACTTAACGCCGACTATCGAACATAATAAGCTGTAAGTAACCATTGGCTCCCCTTTCCTTGTTTTAAGTAAACAATGTCCCTGCTAAGTAGACTAAGACGCGGGCTTACGTTCTTAGGGGGATTCTTTGTCTTAGCCGTTATTGGCTACAAGTACCTAACGCATTGCGATTGGGTGACGGCTGTCTATTTTGTCGTCATCACGATGTCGACTGTTGGGTACGGTGAAAAGAGTAACGTTAATGCCGAGGTCCAGCTCTTTACGATTGGTGTCATCCTTGTCGGTGGATTTGCTGGCGCTTATGCCGTTGGAATGGTCATCCAAACGATGATCGAA
This sequence comes from Botrimarina sp., assembly GCA_965263145.1. Classification (GTDB taxonomy): domain Bacteria; phylum Planctomycetota; class Planctomycetia; order Pirellulales; family Lacipirellulaceae; genus CAYGQU01. Next base: position 1,225,945 of record OZ253585.1, on the reverse strand, counting down.
GGCCAATTCAATCAACTTTTTGGAGTTCGTCGAATGAACCGCGAGATTGAAAACCTTTCTGGTCACACGATAGTTTGTGGTTGTGGTCGCATAGGTCGCACGATTGCAGGGGAGCTTGCCCGTCGCAAGAAGCCTTACGTAATGATCGACAAGGAGGCTGATATCATTAATCAAGCGCTGTTGCAGCATGAGTTGGTTGTTGTAGGCGATGCAACCGATGACGATGTCCTGATCCAAGCAGGCATCGAACGTGCTGAGTGTTTGGTCATTGCACTTCAATCTGACGCCGATAATGTGTTCCTGACACTTACCGCAAGGAACCTCAATAAAGAGCTTCGCATCATCGCTCGTGGTGAGCACTCGGCGACGGAGAAGAAACTCCGCCAAGCGGGTGCTGACCAGGTCGTTTTGCCGGCGGTTACCGGTGGCCGACGCATGGCGGCGCTGGTTACGCGGCCCCACGCTGCTGAGCTAATCGACCACTTTACGAACCATGAAAAGATTCATGTGGATCTTGAGGAGCTTCGCATCCACGAATCAAGCGATTTGGTTGGCAGCACGGTCCGCGATACCGCAGCCAGACAGCGTCATAATCTGCTGATTGTTGGGATTCGCACCGAAGATGGGGATATGGTCTTTAATCCAGACCCTGACGCCAAGTTCAATGCCGAGGATACGCTGGTCGTTATGGGACGCTCGACCGATATCGAGGCATTTCGCAAGTCACAGAAGCTTATCTGTGAATCTTCTCAGCACGATCTTTAAGACTTATTTTGCCCATGATCAGGTATTCTGCCCGCCCCTCGTTTGCAGGGGTCCCATCTCATGGTAGGTTGAAAGCTGAACGGTCATGGAAGTGGTTTCAATTGAGAGTCCCACCGCTGATTCACTAGCACTGGTCTGAGGAAGCAAAACGGGAAATTTTTTGCATCTTCAAGCCACAGCCCGCCCGCCTGAATCATGAAACATTACGACGTCATCGTTATTGGCACTGGCCCTGCTGGTCAGAAAGGTGCAATCCAAGCTGCCAAGCTAGGCCGCTCAGTTGCCATCATTGAGAAGAGCCCCGTGCTCGGTGGTGCGCAGGTGAATACTGGCACCATTCCGAGTAAAGCCCTTCGCGAGGCGGTTGTCCTGCTAACGGGTGCTGATCGACGTAAGTTGCTTGGCTCTTCGTACATGCCAAAGAAAGATGTGACGATCTCCGATCTTCATGGCTTTTCGCAACAGATCATTCGCCACGAATGGGAATTGATCGGCGGGCAATTTGAACGCAATGGTGTTGATCTTATTTGGGGCACAGCCAAGTTCATCGGCCCCAACCAAGTTCAGGTTGAAATGAAGGATGGGCCTGAGGTCTACACCGCGGATAAGTTCTTGATTGCAGTTGGAACACGGCCTGCAAAGCCCGATCACGTTCCGTTTAATGAAACAAGTATTGTTACCAGTGACGAACTCTTGCGGCTTGATCGCATCCCACGCACGATGATTGTCGTCGGCGGTGGGGTCATCGGATCTGAGTACGCCTGCATCATGGCGACACTCGGGGTGCGTGTCACTTTGGTCGAAGGGCGACATCAGGTTCTTGGGTTCCTTGATCAAGAAATTGCGGGTGCCTTCCAATACTTCATGCGTCAGAAAGGAATCACACTTCGTCTTGGTGAGAAGGTTGAATGCATCGAGGAAGTTGATGCTGAACCAAGTTCACAAACAGGTCGAAACGGTGGGCCTGATAAGCTAGTTCAAGCAAAGCTTGAATCGGGCAAACATTTACGCGCTGAAGTTCTGCTCTATTCGGTTGGTCGTCAAGGAGTCTGCGGGGCACTTGGGCTCGACAGTGTCGGCATTGATTTCGATGACCGGGAACGCTTGCAGGTTAATGACAATTATCAAACGAATGTTGAGCACGTCTACGCTGCGGGTGACGTGATTGGTTTCCCTGCCTTGGCTTCGACCAGCATGGAGCAAGGACGCCGAGCTATGTGTCACGCACTGGATGTGTGCGATGTGCGCAACTACAACACGAAACTCTTCCCCTACGGTATTTATGCTGTGCCCGAAATCTCAATGGTCGGTGCCACGGAGGAAGAACTGACCGATGAAGGGATCCCTTACGAGACGGGAATCGCCCATTACCGTGAAATCGCCCGAGCGAAAATTCTTGGCGATGAGCTAGGCATGATGAAGATGCTCATTCATCAAGAAACACACAAGATTCTTGGTGTTCACGTTATTGGAGCTGACGCAACTGAGCTGATCCATATTGGTCAAGCTGTGATGGCTCTCGACGGAACGGCTGAGTTCTTTATCGACAACGTCTTCAACTTCCCAACGTTGGCCGAGTGCTATAAAGTTGCGGCCTACAATGGTTTGAATAAGTTGAATCACGTTTAGTTCGAGGTGACAATAAGCTCTTCTTTATCAGAACGGCTCTACCACTGTGATTTAATATGAAATCGCTAAGGCTCATTTCTGCTGCGCTGTTTGCCTTTTCCATTTCGTCGTATTGCTTCGGAAAAGTAGCTTTGGAAGAGTCTGATATTTCTCTCGAACTGGTGGGGGATCTCCTTGGTTCCGCTACAGTACCGAGCCTAGCACTCAGTAAAATAACGATTGTAAAATTCATGCATGAGAAAACTCTCAGGCAGGGAAAGAAATGCCATGTGCGTATGGTTATCGACGGTCGAGATAAACTGCATATTGAATAACAAAGTAATTGATGAGATTTGAATATGTTATTTCATAAGATCAATTTGAAGTTATCAATCGCTTATTTGGTGATCTGCTTTTGCGGGACGATAGCAATCGCAAATACACCAGATCAACAAACAAAGGGATACAATTGCCTGTTTATGGGGCATAGCTTTTTCGCACCAATCGCAAAGGCGTTTGATTCTCATCCCGCACGTGCTGGTTTCACGGAGCATCAACAAACGGTGGTTTTCAGAGGTGGTCCCAACGGTTCGCCTGCCGCGCTATGGAACAATAGATCGTCTCAAGTGGAAGATGCTAAATCTGCTCTCAAGTCGGGCGAGATTGACTTACTTGCACTCACTTACTATCCCTTGATGAGTAGCATTGACGATTATCGTAAGTGGATAGATCTTGCTCTGGAAAATAATAAGAAAACGATAATTGTTATTCACTTTCCCTGGCCCCGATATATGGATCGCACGCTTGAGCAATACGAATTTATGAATCGTTTAAAGCTTTCCTACTTGATTTGGGTGATGAAAGAATTGAAAGAACAATATCCAGGAACAGATTTTCGGTGTATTCAGCAAGGTCGGTGGATGATAGGCCTTTGGAAAGCTTTCGAAGAGGGAAAACTTGCTGAAATCAGTGTCGTAAAGCGCGCCGGATGGCGAGATCGCAACAAGTGCCTTTTTCGTGACACCTTAGGCCATGGTGGAAAGATTCCGATAGAGCTTGGTGCCTTGCTTTGGTTAGCTACGATCTATGAGGTCGATCTTGAGAAGTATGAGTGGGATACTAATGTAGGATTCGATGTCAAAAAATTAGCGAAAGAAATCTATCAGTCCAAACCGACGGATATTGAATTAAGTAAAACCGATCGAATGAAGAATTAAATTCGATTCCTATCCTTCAGCCACGGCCGTGGCTGTGGCATGCGTTCGGCAGTGGCTAATCGTCACGTGCATTCTTTCGATGCCGCTTCTTTGGTAGATATCTCTTGCCCCGCGATGGAAGCGTACGAAGGGGACGCCGGTTGGGGTGTTTCGGATTTCGATATCTCGCCAAGAGAGGCCGCGGACCCAGCCGGTGCCGAGGGCTTTCATCACCGCCTCTTTGGCTGCCCAACGCCCTGCGTAATGCTGTGTGGCTGCGTTACTAGCCGCGCAGTAGTTGATTTCGTGCTCAGTATAGACCCGGCAGATAAACAATTCGCCATGGCGTTCGATCATCTTGGCGATGCGTAGACATTCGATGATGTCCGTTCCCATGCCAAGAATCGCCATGGCGACCTGCTTTCGTTAGTGGGTTAATGCAACGTCTTCTACAGTTAGCGACCAAGTGCTTGGTCGAGGTCGGCGATCAAATCGTCGGTATCTTCGATGCCGCACGATAGGCGAATCATGTTATCAGGGATACCAAACGCTTTGCGTTCTTCAGGCGTACATTTGAAGTAACTCATCACGAGTGGTTGCTCGATGAGCGTTTCAACACCGCCAAGGCTTGGTGCGATGCGGCCAATCTTTGAAGCATCCACAACATCAGCCGTTGCACGCCAGTCTGCTTCTTTGACAAGGAAGGTGACCAAGCCACCAAAGCCTCGCATGTATTGTTTTGCCAGCTTATGATCACGATGTGATTCGAGCCCCGGATAGTAGACTTTCTCAACACGAGGATGTGATTCCAGGAATCGTGCAACGGCCAGACCATTTTCGTTATGGCGCTGCATACGGAGTTCAAACGTCTTTAATCCACGAAGCAACAAGTAAATATTCTGTGGCGAGTTAACCGCACCCATGATGCCGCGTAAGTAGCGAACCTGTTCAAGCAGCTTGGCCGAACCGGCGATTGAGCCTGCGAGCAAGTCATTATGGCCGCCCAGGTACTTCGTACAGGAATGAATGACATAGTCAACGCCAGCATCGATTGGACGCAAGTTATACGGCGTTGCAAGCGTTGCGTCGATCAAGGTTTCAACCCCATGCTTCTTGCCGATCTCGGCAAAGCGGTCTAGGTCGATGCAGCTTTGGTGTGGATTGGTGGGCGATTCGCTGATAAGCATCTTCGTGTTTGGCGTAATGGCAGCAGCCATTTCATCGTAGTCGCCCGTCTTCACGGTTTTTGTGATGACCCCGAAGCGTGAAAGATGCTTGTTGCAGAACTCACGGCTACGGTGGTAACATTCATCGAAGAAAACTACTTCATCACCTTGGTTTAGCTTCGCAGTTAGCAAGCCAACAAAAGCAGCCATGCCGCTCGAATAAAGGATAGCTGATTCAGCGCCGTCGAGCTTAGCAAGCTTTTCCTCAACAACCTTCTCGCTCGGATTGCCGTAACGGCCGTACTCCTCGCGTTGGTGTCCCTCTTCGATGAAATCGACGATCGACTGCGTGTCAGGAAACGTGTACGTCGAAGCACAGAAGATCGGGTCAGTGATCGAATCACCCGGCTTCTGGCGAGCTTCACCGGCGTGTACCGCAGTGGTAGAGACACCCGTCTGCGTTTGCGCTGCCGAAGGGCTTGATTGGTTCGTTTTGTCTTCAGATACAGAAGCCATGCTTGTACTCATCTTCTTCTTCCATCGTAGCTTGCCGCTAAGACGCAGTTAAGCTCTTTAGCTGGGTAAATCAGTTTTATTGGGTGGCTTAGAACAGCACCGACGTCCTGTGTGGATTTGGTCGGGACACAAAAAAAGCCACCTACGGAAACCCCGCGGCGACTTAGCGTTTTCTACGATTTACCAAAGCTGCTATCACAATAGCACCATACTTGTGTGCTCTAGATAGACTGGCGATGGCTCTTTAGCAGAAACGGCTGCAAGCGGCCACAAATCCCGTATATCTAGACACTAACAAGCTGCCGAGGCAGAAGCAAGGACTCTAGGCACGATTCTTGGTTCGGCAACCAGTTTTTTGCCAGATGCTGCTAATTTAGTAGGGCTGAATCGATTTTCAGTCCATGGCTAGTTGCCAATCTGATCTTCTTGGACGCTTCCCTGAGCCATGGAAAAAGATCAAACTGGAAATATCCAAGTTGTGATGACGCTTGAAGGATCAGGATGACAAATACTAAACGAAAGAAACTCCGTGCCGAGATCGTTGCTATCGGTGATGAACTGACTACCGGGCAACGGGTCGATACCAATTCTCAATGGCTCAGCCAACGGTTGACCGATCTTGGTTTCGAAGTCGTCAGGCATACGACAATCGGAGATGATTTACCGATCAATGTCGAGGCATTCCATTCAGCAGCAAAACTAGCAGATGTTGTCATTACGACGGGAGGCCTTGGGCCAACGGCAGACGACTTGACACGTGACGCGCTTGCAGAGGCTGCGGGCGTTGGCCTCGAGTCGGATGCCCATTCGCTTGAACGAATCGAAGCAATGTTCCGACGCAGCGGTCGAGAGATGCCTACCAACAATCGACGTCAGGCCGATTTTCCGATCGGCGCTGAGGCTATTGATAACAACGGTGGCACTGCACCGGGCATTGCCATGAAGCTACGTAGTAGAGAAACCTCAGCTCGGTTTTTCTGTCTACCTGGAGTTCCCGTTGAAATGAAGCAGATGTGGGAAGAATATGTCTATCCGCAGCTTGAAGCACTCTCCCAAGAATCAGGTATCACTCGGCACTATCTAGTTCGTTGTTTCGGGGTTGGAGAAAGCCGTCTTGAAGAGATGCTTCCGAATATCACCAGCCGAGGACATTATCCACGTGTTGGGATTACTGCTACCAAGGGCACATTGACATTGCGTCTGTTTGCCGATGGTGAGACCGAAGAAGAGTGTTACGAAGAGATGAAGCCAACGCTTCAGACGATCCGCGAAAAACTTGGAAAACTAATCTTTGCTGAAGGCCCAGGCCAGGAAGGTGAGGTTGAGCTTCATGAGGTGGTGCTTAAATCACTCAGTGAGTTACACAAAACTTTGGTGGTTCAAGAGGCAATGACCGAGGGATTGATTGGTAATTGGATGATTCAAGCATCGGATAATGCATCTGCGATTGTTGGTGGTTTTGCCGGTGGTGAAATAGCTAAGTCATTCCCTGAAGATGAGCAATCTTTGAAGCAGACAGCCGAACGGCACCGAATCGACAAAGCAGCTGACTTCGCTATTCTTGTCGGCTCACCAAGACCTGAGAACGAATCTACAGTTGTCCCAGTTGTCGTAACAAGTGAATCAGGCCAGCACTTAAAGCAGATAACCTTGATTGGTCATCCTGAGATACACAAGTCGATCGTAGCTAAGCACGCGTTGAAACTATTGCGAGACGAATATCTATGAGTGAACCGGAAATGATCGTCCGCGTTGGAGCTGCTTCATTAAATCAACTCCCCTTGGACTGGAAAGGTAACCGAGATCGCATCCTTGCCGCTCTGGAAGAAGCACGTTCTGAGGGAACACAGCTTTTGTTGCTGCCCGAGTTAGCTATCACTGGCTATGGTTGCGAGGATATGTTCTATGCGGAGTATGTCCAGCAACAATCACTTGAAAGCCTTTTTGATTTGGCATCAGCCACCAAAGGAATGGTTGTTGTTGTCGGTTTGCCGCTAATGGTTGAGTCCGATGGTAAGCCAACCCGATTCAATGCCGCGGCGGTCATCGACGACGGTCAGGTTGCTGGATTTTATTGCAAACAATTTATGGCAGACGATGGCATTCATTACGAACCCCGTTGGTTTAAGCCTTGGCCTCGCAGTGAAATTAGCCAGATTCAATTCGAAGGCCAAAGTTATCCGGTTGGCGATCTTTTGTTTGATTGGGGACCAGTTCGGATTGGTATTGAAGTCTGTCGTGATGCTTGGGTCGAAGATCGACCCGCATGCCAAATGAACTTGGATTCGGTCGGCTTGGTTTTAAATCCCTCGGCAAGTCACTTCGCCTTCGGCAAGCAAGATACCCGGCGCAAACTTGTTAACGAAGGATCCGCACTGATCGGCGGTGCATATGCCTATGTGAATCTGCTTGGCAATGAATCAGGGCGATCGATTTACGATGGTGGCAGCTTGTTTGCTTCCCAAGGAGAGATGATCGTCGAAGGCAAACGTTTTTCTTATGCTGATCATACACTCACGGTCGTCGATATGGCCGTGCCAACATGTGACTCGAAGATTGATTCAGAACGTGTTGTTAAGCTTGTTCACCAGCCAAGCGAGGCAGAAGTACCTGCTACCGAGAAGCAAAATCAAACGCCTGCTACAAAAGAGGAAGAACTTGCCCGAGCCGTCCCTTTGGGTCTTTTTGACTATCTTCGTAAAACTCGCTCAAAGGGGTTTGTCCTTTCTCTTAGTGGTGGAGCAGATTCCTCGGCGGTTGCGGTGATGGTTAGCTTGATGGTTGAGCAAGCAATCGCCGAGTTGGGAATCGAACACTTCGCTGAACGTATTGGTATGTCAGATCGAATAGATAGTTCGATGGCGACCAATGAGATAGTCTCCACACTACTAACAACCGTCTATCAATCAACAGAAAACTCATCTGAAACAACACGTGAATCAGCAAGCGAGGTTGCAGCTGAAGTCGGTGCCAAGCACCACGAATGGGCCGTTGATAGTTTGATCGATGGTTACGTTGGCCGAGTTACGGATGCGATTGGTCGTGAATTAACTTGGGAAACGGATGACATTGCTCTGCAGAACATCCAAGCCCGTGTCCGTGCCCCCGGCGTTTGGATGATCGCCAACGTGAATAATTCCCTTTTACTAACCACGGGGAATCGCAGCGAAGCGTCGGTCGGCTATATGACGATGGATGGTGATACCGCTGGTGGTCTCGCACCGCTCGCAGGAATTGATAAAGCCTATCTGCGAGCATGGCTTCGTTGGTTAGAAGTGAACTCTGCTAAAGGGATTCGTTCCTATCCCGCGTTGAGTTATGTCAACGCTCAGCAACCGACTGCCGAATTGAGACCCGACGAAGCGGACCAGACTGACGAGGTCGACTTGATGCCGTATGACGTGCTGGATGCAATTGAAAGCTCAGCGATTGAGCGATTAGAACCACCACAGAAAACGCTTGAAGCTGTAAAGAAACTCTATCCGAACTACCCGAGTGAACAACTGGAAGCTTGGATTGCCAAGTTTTGGCGTCTTTGGAAAATCAGCCAATGGAAACGAGAAAGACTTGCACCCTCATTCCATTTAGACACGATGAGTGTCGACCCAAAAACTTGGCGTCGATATCCAATCCTTAGCCACGTTGATTAGTCGCTGTGTTCTTTGACCAATCGCCAGCAGCGGTGAATGCGCTGGTTGCGGAAATCTTCCGGCACGGTCTGCTTGCTAATCTCTCGAGCGGACAGCCCAACTAGTTCCGATTCGTCAAACTTGAATCGTCGGAAGTTGTTGGAGAAATAGATCACGCCGCCCGGACTCATCCTCTTTGCCAAAGCATTGAGTAAAGGGATGGAATCCTTCTGAACGTCCCAGTCCGATTCGGTCCGCTTGCTGTTTGAGAAGGTAGGCGGATCGACAATCGCTAGATCGAAGAGCGATTCTTCTGGAAGATTGTCTACAAACTCACGCCCATCGGCGCGGATGAATTCGTGGTTTGACTGGGGGTCAAAATTGTTGAGACGGAGATTTTGCTCGGCCCATTCTAGATAATTTGCTGATAGGTCGACGGTGGTCGTTTCACTCGCACCCCCATCGGTAGCATAAACTGTAAAGGATCCTGTATAGGCAAACAGATTCAGAAAACGTTTGCCGTTGGCCTCTTCACGGACCTTGCTTCGTGTTAAGCGGTGGTCAAGGAATAGGCCTGTATCCAAGTAATCTGAAAGATTCACCTGAAACTTAAGGCCTCCTTCGTTGACTGTTTTAATTGCCTGCTCTTCGGCAATGCGAGTATATTGCGATTCGCCTTGTTGCCGTTGCCGACGCTTGAGAAAGATGGCCTCTCGTGGCATTTCGAGTGTTTCAGCAAGCGTCTTTTGCATCAAGTCAAGCCAATCACCATGCTCGGCGGGCGTGCGTTCATGCGGTCGGTCATATTCGGCGACGACAAGTGCATCTTCGTAACGATCAACTATCAACGGCACGTCTGGCACATCGCGTTCATAGAGTCGATAGCATGTGATACCACGTTTCGTTGGCCAGCGACGTAGATGACGTGCCCGTTTACGGATCCGATTCGCGAACTCCTCCGCTTGCCGCTTAGATTCCTCACGCAGTCCGCCGAAGGCTTGGGCCGATTCAGCTTTAGGTTCCGCTTCGACCTTGGTTTCAATTTTCTCAGGTACTTGTTCGCTTTGAATGTTTGATTTTTTGGGAGGCCGAGGACCATGGTATTGGAAGAACGTGCATTCATGTCGGCCGTTGTAGAGTTTGCGTCGCTTGTTGGCTCGTTGGCCAACGAGTCGTTCAAAGTCACCACGAGCGGTGATAAGGTAATGCGACCAAGATTTCAGCCGGCGGAAGACTTCTGGCATGGAGCGATAGAGGGCTTCAATCTCTTGCTTCTCGCCCAGGCGTTCTCCGTAGGGCGGGTTGGTGATTAAACAACCATATTGCCGCTTTGATGAAATGTCATGAAAATCACGTTGCTGGAAATGGATGTCTTCTGCGACGCCTGCCGCTTCTGCATGACGGCGAGCCAGCTTCAAGGCTTCTGGGGAAATGTCCGTTGCAAGAATCGGCTCGGGAAGGTCTGGCTTAGCAAGTCGCTGAGCATGGTCTCGGATCTTCTTCCATTCAGCTGCTGACATGCTTGGCCATGTCTCACACAGAAAATCTCGGTTCAAACCAGGAGCCAAATTGCGGCCAATCAACGCCGCTTCAATGGCAATCGTTCCCGAACCACAGAAAGGATCCCAGAAAGGTTGCTCTGGTCGCCAGCGACTGAGGTTAATCATCGAAGCTGCAAGAGTTTCTCTTAGCGGTGCTTCACCGACAAAGTAGCGGTAACCTCGTTTGTGTAAGCCAACACCGGTCGTATCGAGCAACAGGGAGGCTTGATCGTCAAGCAGGGCGACTTCGATTGGGAACTGGGGACCCGTTTCGGGCAGTTCCTCGGTAGCGTAAGCTTCGCGGAGCTGTTCAACGATCGCTTTCTTAACGATCCGCTGGCATGCGGGAACGCTTGAAAGCTGAGACTTAATCGAACGGCCTCGGACAGGAAACTCTCCGTCGACGGTAACCCATTCGTGCCATGGGGCGTTACGAGCCAGGTCAAAGAGTTGACCAAAGTCGGTTGTTTCGGTCGTGGCAACGCGAATCAATATCCGCTCAGCAGTGCGCAGCCAGAGGTTGGCCTCTCTTATGGCCGACTCATCCCCATGAAACAGCACACGTCCCGATTGGGCAACGCGGGCTTCGTAGCCAAGCGCCTCGATCTCGTGCCGAACGATTGTCTCTAGCCCGAAGCCACAGGTGGCGATCAATTCAAACGTGGGCACTCGGGCAACTCGTCAGTTTCTAAAAGAGATTAATGGGCTTTGGCTGGCGATTTGGATTCCGACATCGCAGCGGGAGCTTCCGGCTTATCTTCTTTCGGAGAAAGAGCTTCACCGAGAGCGGTTTGGAGTAATTCCCAACGGCGTGCGACGTCTGATTTATCACTGTAACGGAATCGTTTTACATTGTCATCTTCCTTGTGGTAGTGGAAGACGGTCGATTCAATTCCGCGACGAGAGAGTGCATCGTAAACACGGTTCACATGGCGACAATGGTCGTCAACAAATACAACCGCCTTGGGCTTAACCTTGGTCTTTTCAATTACGGTCAGCAGCATGGCACCTTTATGTTGGCCGGCTGACATAAAGATTCCTTTGCCATAGCTTACCAAGCGGGGCTTATCTTTCAGCCCAAACTGCTTGGCTTCTGCTTCACTCAATCCAGACGCTTCTAAGTTTTCTATGTCATAGGGAGCATAAGGTTCTAAGCTTAAGCCTTCCGCTTTGATTGCGTTACGGGCAGGCTCATAGCCGTTCCCGATGAGCTCTCGTTCGGTAGACGCTCGGTACTGATCGCCACGTGAGGTGAGTATCAATGTCGGAACGCCTAGCTCTTGAATCTTGTTGAAGAGCTTCGGCTGATTCGATTGAGGTGGACGCATCGTGCCGGCTGCAAAAAGCAGTCCTTGCACATCAAGTAATTCTGAAAAGCTCTTGGCAACCAAGTAAGAAGAACTAGGTTCATTCTCTAGGAGGTACTCTTGCCATTCAAACCATTGGTCGCTGCCAAGTGGCTGATTCATGGCAAGAAGCGTATTGTCGATGTCGACAACCATCAAGGTATTCTCGGCACCGTACTCTTCGGCATATTTAACGACCGCGTTGGTTGCATCTGCAAAGTCGCTAGTTTCTTTGTAACCGCCAGCACGTACAAAAGAACTGACAAGGATCAAAACACAAAGTGCTGCGAACTTAGTTCTTATCATTTTGACAAAGCTGCTATTCATAGGTTGCAGATAAATGGGGCGTTGCTAACAGGAAAGCAGGCCCTATCGGGAAAGATGGGTACATTAAGTCAAAACGATATGATACTCACGCAATTGCCTACTCACTAGCTGATCAGCATCCAGAGTGCCAGAAAGTGCTTAAATTCGGCAGCCTGACGTACAGAATCGCTTATATCGCGTGATTCCACCTGCTCGGCTGACACGTAGTTCAACTAAAGCACCACACCGAGGGCAGAAATCAGGTTCCTCGGGCAGGGTTCCCGTCTCTTCCATGCCTTGGCACTCGACGCAGGTTTTTACTCTCGGCAGAGCTTCTACTCGTTCGGGCGGGATAGGTTTTCGGCAATGGATGCAAAGTACGGCCGCTTGCCAATCGTCCCAGTCTTCTTCGTCCGCTTCGCTAACCGAGAGACCAATCGACTTGCAGCTAGGACAAGTCATCCGAGCGGCGGCATCTTCCAGAAGTGCTAGGATGATCTCCTCTTCGGGGTCTTTATCACGCCGAAGAAGTCCTACCAGCCTAAGCCGAGAGATGAGGTCATCACGCCCGCTAGTCGTTTGCCAGCTACAGCTTCGGCATTGAAGTTTCTTAGAGATCATCCGGCTATGGTAGCCCGTGGAATAACTAACGACTAGATACCAACAAAAAAGTGACGGCTGAGGGCTTACTAAGAAGCCCGCAGCCGTCACTGGGGGGGAGTTCTTTAAGCGTAGTTATCAATCATTTGGTAGATTTACATCGCCAATGTTGATGCTGTCAAAATCACCTATGCCAGGTAGGAAGATAACGTTGCTATTATTGTTGGAATTAGCGTTATCACGATCAATCACACGGAACGTGCCATTAGTTTTATCAAGCGTGATGCTTCCGGACGTTGCTATGTTATCGTTGAGGTTCAAGTCAAGATTGACTCCACCAGCGGTGCTCGAAAGCAAGAACGTATCGCCTGTTCCCAAATTGTTAAAGACGTTCGATTCAATAGTTGCGTCAAGTGTCGTACTTCCTCCGATGTTACCATCAAAGGCTCGCGTACTCGCCGTATTGCTATTGTTTACGACTGAGCCATTGAGCATTGCAAACCGAACAGATTTAACATTAGCAGCTCCACTTGAGTTAAACGCGAAACCTAGACCATCGTTGGTTACGATATCGACATTATCAAATGATACGTCGGCACTTGTGAGTGAACCACCAATACTCAGGTCAAAGCCGGTGACGTCCTTTCCTGTAGTGAAATTGGTATTAGAAACAAATACGTCTAAGTCTCCGGTTCCACTAGCCACTACACTTGCTTCAGCACCAATATTGGAACTGTTGGTGATACCCAGATCGAAAGCACCTGAGCCAGTGTGAGTGGAGTTGATTGCCTCGCCGGCGATGATTCCAGTTACGGTAAAGTTATCAATTCTGACATCCATGAAGTTGGTATCATTGTTGTCGAGGGTGATGGCATCTGTACCAGCGCCGTCAACGGTTACATCATTCACACGAAGTCTTGTAACATTCGTAGCAGTGATGGCCGAGGCTGTGGAGTTGGTAATCGTACCACCGTTAACGGTGAATGATCCGGCACCATCAATATTATTGAGGACAACACCATTTGTTGCACCATTGGTGTTGATACTGTCAAAGGTTACGCCCGTATTTGCAAGCGTAACACCATTCATATCAACAGCTGTCCCTGTTGTCGTAGTAATAGAGCTTCCTGCATTGACTCCAATCGTACCACCTCCTGAAGCAACAAAGCCTCGTCCTGTGGTTGTATCGATATCAAGGGTACCAAACGTTATGTTAGCACCGGTGTTGTTTGTAACCGTGACAGCATCGACACCAGCCGTATCGAGATTGAAATTGCCTAAAAGGTTGTAGGTGCCGCCACTGTTCATATTAACTTCGACACCCGTACCAGTGTCGGTAATGCTTGCTGTTGGAGAGAAGGAAACTCCGCCACCGGTTTTGTTTAGAATGCTTACCGAATTAGCAGCTGTGTTGGTGATAGTGCCGTCGAAGTTGACCTGCCCATCGCCACCATCAATTGCAAGAGCCGTACTAGCTTGATTGCTGATCGTGGTTCCACTATCAATGGTCACCGTGCCACCGGTACCAGTAAGAGCAATACCTTCACCAGCTCCATTGTCGATAGTCGTTCCACTAATCAAGACAGTACCTGTGGTATTGTCAATTTCAACAGCGTTGCCAGTCGTGTCACTGAAGTTACTGTCTGTGACTGTTACGTTTTGATCGCTTGCGCTTGCTCCTTCGGTGACACTAAGCGCGGTTGCCACTGTTGCTCCAGCCGTGGTGGTATCTGTATGAACATTGTTGATAGTAAGACTGTTGGCGGTCGAGTCCGCTGTGTCCACGTTGTTTGACACGATTGCAGTATTGCCCGGTGCTTGAATATTGATATCACCAATTGTGAAGTCATCAACATCGGTAAGGACAACGGCGTTTCCTGTGGTAATCAATGTACCGCCTGCACCATCGGTGCCGGTATTCGAGCCAATCGAGACAGGACCGTCACCTACGTCATTCAAGACAATGGCATTGGTGGTGCCAGCCGCGGTGTTGACTTCGTCAAAGGCAACGCCTGCATTCACGGAAACATCAGTCAGGGCCAAGGCTGTTCCACCCGCAGTTGTTTCAATCGTATTTGGTGTCGTATCTGTACCGGCAGCTACAGTCAAGTTGGCGTCCGTGGCGTCAACAGCTGTACCTGATGTGGTTGTGACTTGAAGCCCATTAAAGTTCGTAGTGAAGTTGGTGCCCACCGCTTGATCCAAAGCAACGCCACGACCGGTTCCTGTGACATTTACTGTTATGTCATTAAAGAATGATTGACCGTCTGTGTTGGTGTTATTAGCAACAATGGCATCAGCATTGTTAGTTGTTATATCAAAATCTTCGAAGGTAACACTTGCGGTTGAATCCGTTACGTTGGTGATTGAAATGGCGGGATCATCGCCTGAATTAATCGAGTTTCGGTTAGCAGAATTGGAGGTCAAGAAACGAACCGTTCCACCTGTTAGGTTGTTAACATCGATGCCGGTGCTGGCTCCTGCACCGGTGTCAACCAAGCCACCATTAAAGGTGAATTCTGCCAGGCCACCAGAAAGATTTTGAACCGTAGCAGCGTTCCCTGCACTATTTGTGAGTGAACCGTTGTATTGGAAGTTGGCATCATTTTCACCTGATGCATTATTGGCTGAATTGCCATCTACAAGAATTGCAACCCCTCCCGTATTCGTAATCGAAGATGTGCTGTCGAAGTTGATGTCCGCCGACGAATTCATAAGCTCAATAGCACCCTGGCCAGTTCCATCACCATCATAGATGTAGCCGGTAGTACTCACCGTAGCGACTGTATTATCGATGTCATGAATTCCAAGACCAACGCCTGTCCCGCCATCGATAGTTAGGTTGTTGATTGTTGTGCTTTCATTAACCGCCGTTGTGGTTGCTAAGCCGCGATGATCTTCATCGGTTCCCGAACCATTGTCTGCAATAGCATCGCCGTTAATTAAGACACCATAGGCACCACCAATGCCGTTGAGGTCAACATTGTCGATGTTAATATCCATTTCGAGGGTTGATTGACCAGCATTGTTTGGATCGTCACGACGTGCCATCGTTAGTTCGATAGCGTTACCTGTTGTATTGTTGATTTGAATGTTCTGGATGTTTTGGTCACCCGAACCGTTGGTGCCTGCTACCGGATCAAACGTTCCACCCATCAAGCCCGTAGCACCACCATTGATAACTAGGTTGTTAACCTCGTTGTTGTCAGCCAGTAAGATGGCGGTTTCTGTCGTGTTGTTTATCGTAGGAGCTGCTAAGCTGAAAGCACCGATCGCTGTCTCAGGCAGAGAGACTACGCTTCCATCAAGCGTGGTAACGGTGTGGTCAATGTTGGTCTCTGTAGTGAGAGCGTTTCCATCATCAAAGACAACCCCTTCACCCAACAAGCGTTGGTTGTCCTGAAGCGTTACGCTATCCGCTGCGAAGGTCGATCCTGCGTGGGCGAGTAGGATGTCCCCTTCCATCGATCCGCTTCCACCCGCATCAGCAAGTGTGCTAAACGGATTTTCAAAGGTACCATCGCCACCCGCAGCTGCGGTTGAGTCGATGTGAACAATTCGTATCGGATCACCATTAACATCCAGTAAGGCATCGCTTGCAGCTGATACCGACTTGGAAGCCAAAGCTACGTAATCGTTTCGAATGACTGGTTCACGGAAGCGGTCGCGAAGGGCACCGGTTGGACGGTTTTCGCGTCGGGTTCGGCCAATGAACCAAGTTGCACTAAACACCGCATTGGTGTCGAAGACATTGTCATTTGTCAAAGCAATTTGCAAAGCTAAGTCAGGCGTGGCGTAACCTCGTAGGCCGATTTTTCCGCCGACTTCGTCGTATTCACCACCCGAGTAACCATAGACACCACCAAACAACCAAGCTTCAAGGTTGGAGATACGTCCGGCAAGTTCACCATCGACAACTGTTAGGGAAGTATCCCGGATTCCAATTAACTCCTCTGCGAGGAAGTTGCCTGTGTAAATGGTTTCACCACCACTAACGAAATCACGGTCTTTTGATTCAGGACCTAAAGGAATGTGGACATTCGTTCGGAAGTCAGTGCGGTCGCCTAGTATCTCAAAGCCAAGGCCAATCTGAGGGAAGAAACTATCACCACCGGCTCCTTGACCATCTGTCCAAAGGCTAACACCGTAGATTTTTTGATTGTCGGGGCTGAAGGGGAACAGAGGTAGGTCCATCCAGCGATAACCAAGGCCAAGGTTGTAGCCGACGTGCGATTCTTCATTTAGGGTGATCTGACCATCAAAGAAGGTGACGGTATTGTTGCCACGGTCCCAAACTTTCATCGTACCAAGATCAAGGTTTCCTTTTTCTTGGCCATAGCTTTGTGTGTTGTAACGGGCACGAACGTGTGACCCAAGCGTTGGATTGTAGTACATCCCTGAAGTACTGTACGAAGCAGGCGTGGCCACATCGCCAGATGATTCGACCGAGAACGGAGTATCGTTCACCGAGGTTATCTCATCGGCGGTCTTTGTGGTGCCATTCTCGCCAGCACTACCAGGCATTTGCAGCTTTTGTGCAACCACTGGGGTGGTGAGTAACATTACCAACAGCAGGCAAACCCATGCCAAGCCGCCTGATGATTTCAGGTCGCATTTCATAGAGCTAACTCGTTTCGCCAAACGTCCGTGTGCGATCATCTAAATCGTTCCCGATCGATTATTGTTCTGCTAATTCACCAGTCGCATGCTGTGAAATTAACAGCCATACGTACAGCATTAACGCATCCCGCATGCGCTGAGCTGGAATTGTGAATTAAATGTTGGTCTATCACTGAGGAGACCACCTCTTGCTTATTGAGGCGGCGGAAACTTAGGAGTCGCCCACGGATTTGACAAGACCAATTTCACACAATCGTGGCAAGAATTTTAGAGAAAGTGCGGGGCTGCTAGCGTTTGTTAGCGTTGAGATCTAACGGGATTCTCTAATACTTCAACCATTACAGGGTTTGTTGTGATCCTCGTTTTTACGCCGAACGGCAAAGTTGCATTTTGCGTGACGTGGCCGGCAGGAAATAGATTCACGACCGGATAGTCAACCTCTCCAAAGTAATCAAGAAAGACTTCCTGCAGTGTGAGGCTCGGGTCGTCATCGTCTTCACACTTTCTGAATTGGCCTAGGATAATCCCTGCTGGCGAATCGAGTTGGCCAGTCAGTTTCATCTGCCGAAGCATACGATCAATACGGTAAGGTGCTTCACGCACATCTTCTAAGAAGAGAATCTTCCCTTTCGTGTCGAGTTGATACTCGGTCCCTGTTAGCGAAGCGATTAACGTTAGGTTGCCACCACAAAGTTCCCCTTCCGCGGTGCCAGCAGAGTAATATCCCATCGGGCGGTGACTTGGGACTTCGTATTGAAATCCGAGGTTGTCGTCATTGGAAAGATTCTCGCTTGCTAGCAAGTTCCGCCAAAAGTACTTGGCAGAGAAAGGATGCAGATTTGAATGACTGCCAAGCCCCCACATTGGATTGGGTGAATGAAAGGTTACCAAGTTGCATTTCTTGCCGAGGGCCATGTGTAGGCCCGTAATATCGCTGAACCCAATGAAAACTTTGGGATTCGCTTTGATCTTTTCGTAATCAAGAAGATCAAGCATACGCATCGTGCCGTACCCACCCGTTCCGGGGAAGACAGCATCGACATCAGGATTCGTAAAGGCATGCATAAGCTCGGCAGCCCGCGCCTCGTCAGGACCGGCAAGGTAACCCCAGGATCGGAATAGATTTTCAGGCAGGAGAACTTTGAATCCCATCGCTTCAAGGCGTTTCTTGGCCATGGTGATCCGTTCGCTGGAGAGTTCACCAGCCGGAGCGACAATCATAATCGTATCCCCTGGCTTTAAGCCCACGGGCTTCGTCATTGGCTCCGATGCCTGCCCGAATGCACACGAGGCAAGGAAGATAGCGTAAGCAAGCAGAGGTAAAAGAGTGCGAGGCATAGGTCACCAGTTAGTACGGATACCAATCAGTATGATGCCATCAGTCTAACCAATGTTAGTATCGAATGTTGCCTCGGTGCGCGACGATGAGATGTCTTAGCGCAAATCGTGGTCTCGTTTAAACAGCCACAACTTTGTTGAAGTGCAATTGAACTTCACCATCAATGACTCGACGAACCCCTTCTACTAGGCAGGCAGGTTCGTTTTCTGATTGTCCTTGCTGGATAATCTCTATTAACGAAGCGCCAGGTCGAACTGAGTAGGTTGACTGATTGATTGTCTGATTGCCAGCGTCTAGTTCGGGCACAATAAAGTGGCAAGTGGCGCCATAAGTCAGCATGCGTGCTGCATTGGCGTCATGGTAAGGACGGATGCCCGGGAAGCTTGGTAGCAAGCCATGGTGTAGGTTGATGATTCGTCCGCCAGCATACTTCCAGCAACTTGATGCAGGCAAAACACGCATATAACGGGCGAGAACAACGTAATCGACTTCAAACTCATCGCAGATGGCAATCAGTTTCTCGTCGTCTGGATTTCCCTCATCATCGGCAATTAGTCGCCAGGGAACATCGTATTCTTTGCTGAGATGCTCAAGCTTTGGTCGGTTGCTGATCAATACCGAGGCTTCGGCTTGAATGTGTCCATCGTTAATCGCATCTAAGATTGCGGTTGGTGTTTCGGGGCGGAAGGTGCAGCAAATGGCAATGCGTGGTTTCCGTCCTTCGAAGTCGGGGCTCCATGCTCGAATCGATAGGCCCGTCTCTTTGCTGATGCGATCAATGGTTGGTTGGACATTGGGGAATTGATCTGCAGGTAGATCTACGCGTGTCAGCATTGAGAAAACTGACTCCGCGTCGTGGTCGTACATTTGGATTTCTGCAATGTTGGCTCCCAAATCGGTCAGTGAGTGAACAATGGGGTCAGCTAAGCCTCGGTTGTCGGGACCAACTGCAGTAATAATGACTTGCATGGGGAACTCTATCGAATTAATCCTATCAATGATTTCAAGACAGTGACATTTCTTGAAAGCCATTAAGATTGGCGTCGAGATTGTCCCATAAATCCCTTAGGTCAGTCAGGGTGAGACCTAGAACTTCAAGAATTTCTTCCTCGGGAGCAGACTGTCGATGACTCTCAAAGGCATTGTGACCAAATCGTGTGGCAAGATAATTGGCAACATGGACGACATGGGCAAGCTTGTTTTCTTGGTCGGGAAGAGCACTAGGCTTTTCACAATGTTGAATTGCCAAATAGACTCTTTCCGGCATGCCTGAGTTCTTGGCAACCTCGGCACCAAAGTATAGGTGATCAAAACCAACTACCGTTTTCTCCGCTTCGAGAAAGTCGTTGGACTCTCGATACTGCTCAAAAACCTTGGGAAGTAAATCATCTAGGAACTGGCAAAAGAAGATTAGTCCAAAATCATGAAGCAAGCCAACTAGATATGCTTCTTCAGGATCGCAACAGCCCTGTTGTTTTGCAATCACACGTGACAAGGTAGCAACGCAAACCGAGTGATCCCAAAGCCAATGCGGGTCGCACTCCTTGTAGGAGGACTTATTTTTGAAGACTGAAGCGACCGAGACTGCGACAGCAAGATTCCTGACGCTATCATCACCAAGCAAGGTAATCGCCGAGCCAAGGTCAGCGACTTCATTGGGAAGTGCGCAGTAAGATGAATTGACTAGCTTAAGCAACCGCGTAGCAACAGCTGGATCTTTCTCGATCAATTCGAGCAGCTCTCGACTTCCTGTTTCTTTGTCTTCCGCTACTCGGATCACCTGTGTGGCTATCGTTGGGAGTGTACAAAGGCTGCTAAGTCTTTGGAAAAGTGGATCGAAGTTTTCTTCCATGATAAAAGAAGTCCTCAAATTGATTCGTGATTGATAACTATGCAAGTAAGATTCTGGCGTTTGAATGCAAGTTTGCTTGCAGTAAAACTTACCCTTCTATGTTTTTAGCGAGAAATTTGGTGCCTATCTTCCTCTCAGGAAACTGAATCACTAATCCTTAGAGAGCAACTCTTACAACGAACCGTTGCAATCCTAACGATAGGATCATTCATTGATATGCGAACTTATTTTTCGCCACGTGCTTCAAGTGCACCGCCAAGACATGCTCGCTGCGTTGGTCTGACCTAAGCTTGCTATGAATCGCTTACTCCCCTAGCACTAACAAATCACTCCTTTTCTTTTACGGCCCAATCATGTGGAGATGGGGCGATTGCGGGGACGGAATACAACTATGTCAATGGAACAAGGAACAGCAGTCCTAGAGCCTGCTCCATCTGCAGCTAGTGCTGACGAAATAGGTGCTGCCAGCAAAGATACGCTTGATAATCTTCTAAACCGAATTAACGAGTTTGCGAAAACCGGCGGGAATGGAACCCCACCTTCCGCGTCAACACAAGCAAGTAAAGAGAAGCCTAGAGTCGTTTCTCAGAAGAAAGAATCTATGGGTGATTGGTATCCAACCGAACCGGCTTCACTGGCTGAAGCTAAACTATCGGACACCTTGGTCGAAGAATTTATTCTTAAGGCGTTGAACGCAAGGGCGGAAGCTTCAGGACGTGATTTGTCGGACCAAATCAAGGTTCCTTTCCGCATTGTCGATTCGATAATGCACTCGTTGAAGAAAGATCAAATGGTCGCGCATAAAGCCGCGGCCATGATGAACGACTATGTCTACACGCTCACCAGCCAGGGGAGAGAGCGTGCTAAGAAAGCTCTCGATCAATGCTCGTACTGCGGGGCAGCACCCGTTGAGTTGTCAGTCTACATTGACAGCGTCAAACACCAGAGCCTTGCCGGTCAGCATCCAACACAAGACGATTTAAAGCGAGCGTTTTCGGATCTGTTAATCAATCAAAACATGCTTGAGCGTCTTGGCCCTGCAATTAATTCAGGCCGTGGTATGTTCCTCTTCGGAGCACCCGGTAATGGTAAAACCAGTATTGCTGAACGTGTGACCGAATCGTTTGGTAAGCATATCTGGATCCCTCGTGCGATTGGCGTTGATGGCGATGTCATGCGTTTGTTTGATCCCAGTATGCACGAAGAAGTTCCTGTCGAAGCCTCGGATGGCCTTATTAGTGACCAACGTTTCGATGCCCGATGGGTACGTATTAAACGTCCAACGATTGTGGTCGGTGGTGAACTCACCATGGAAGCGCTCGAGGTAACCCACAATCCGGTAACCAACGTCAGTGAAGCCCCAGTTCAGCTCAAAAGCAACTGTGGAACTCTTGTGATTGATGACTTTGGTCGTCAACGCATGACCACGGACGAGTTGCTCAACCGATGGATTGTTCCGCTTGAGAAACGTTACGACTTCCTCAACATGAACAGTGGCAAGAAGCTCCAGGTTCCCTTTGATCAGTTGATTGTGTTTTCGACGAACCTAGAACCCAAGGATCTGGTTGATGACGCGTTCTTGCGTCGTATTCCATACAAGATTGAAGTCACCGACCCTGACGAAGAGTCGTTCCGCAAATTGATGGAGATCATGGCCGGTATTCTTAAGGTTGAATACAACGCCGAGGCGGTCGAGTATCTCGTGCAAACCCACTACAAAGCAGTAAATCGTCCCTTCCGCTGCTGTCAGCCTCGCGACTTGATTTTGCAGATACGCAATTATTGCCGTTACGTGCAAAAACCTGTTGTGATGTCAAAAGAAAATTTTGACTTTGCTGTTGATAACTATTTCGCAGTTATGTAATTCGGCGATTGCCTAACTTCAATACTCTTAGACACGAACAAGGCGGAAGATGACACCTCGACAAATTGAATTAGTACAAGACTCTTGGGCAAACGTGTCGGAAAGCTCCGATCATGCCGCTAGACTCTTTTATTTACGTCTCTTTGAAGAGCAACCCGAAGTACGCGATCTGTTTGTCACATCGGTAAGTGGCCAAGAAAGCGTCCTTAGCGAAGCTCTTGGTGATTCAATCGATCATCTTGATGGCGATCTCAATGATGTGCCAGCTCTCGAAGAGCTAGCACGCTTGCATACAATCAATGGTATCTCTGCTGAACGCTACGAAGCGGTCTCGGATGCGATGTTCTGGATGCTCGAACAAGAAATCGGTAACTTGCTTGATGATGAGACTCGCGATGCTTGGCAGGTAGCCTACACAAGGCTAGCTGGCCGCATGCTTGGCGATTCTTCTTGCGAGATTCCTGCTAGCTAAATCAATCAGCGTGAGACAGGCCGTTCGATCCCAAATTCCAACGGTAGTTGGGGATCATCCGCTTCGCCATTACCGATCTCCTCAAAAAGCAAGCTCGGTTGTATGTCACGATTGTGCTGATACTTGCTTGAGTATTCCTCTACTTCGCCAGTGAGTTCGTGGTAGAAAATTTGGCAGATTGGCACGCCTGGATAGATTCGTACGGGCTGGACGGCAAACATCTCAAGGGTCCAATAGCCCGAGAAGCCAACATCGCCAAAGCCGGCAGTTACGTGGACGAATAAACCTAATCGGCCAACCGAAGAACGTCCCTCGATTTGTGGAACCAGATTGTGGGTTGTCGTCTTCTCGGCAGTACGTCCCAGATAAAGCTGATTGGGGTTGAGCACGATCCCCTCTGGCGGAATCTCAATACGCCTAACCCGATTTGGCTTAGCCATGTCGAGAACCAACTCTTCGTACACCATCAACTCATTATGAAGCGTCAGGTTGTAGCTATTGGGGTTTAGTCGCTCAGCATCAAACGGTTCGATATGAATGTCTGAGCCAAGTCGTTTTTCGATTTCAACTCCAGAAAGAATCATAGGTCCAATCCGTTAGGGCTATATGGTTTGGTTTCCTGGCAAGACGAAAAGCTTCCTACGGTTGCTATTCGACTCCTACACGTGGACAGAACCGCCGCATTGAGCAGTTCTGACAATCAGGTCGTCGAGCATCGCATACTCTACGACCGTGGTAAATCATTTGGTGAGAAAAGTCGACCCATCGGCTGCGTGGAAGCAGATCGATCAAGTCTTTTTCTACCTTCACCGGGTTAGTTTCATCGGTTAGTCCGGTTCGGCGGCTGATACGTCCGACGTGTGTGTCGACCACCACGCCCGACGCAATTCCAAACGCTGTGCCGAGCACAACGTTGGCGGTCTTGCGTCCAACGCCCGCCAGCTGAACCAATTTCTCTAAGTCTTGCGGTACCTGCCCATCGTACTCATTTACGAGAGCTTCACAGCACGCTTTGATGTTTTTTGCCTTGTTTCGATAAAACCCTGCGCTCTGGACGTACTTTTCAAGCCGTCGGATTGGCAGTTTGGATAAATCCTCGGCGGTTGGGTGATCGGCGAAAAGCTTCTCGGTCACAATGTTGACCCGCTCATCGGTGCATTGGGCAGATAGGATCGTTGCGACGAGCAATTGCACCGGTGAATCGTAATTCAACGCGCAGACCGCATCACCGTGGTCCGCCTTAAGTCGGCGTAGTACACGGCGAGCTTGGGCTTTTCGGTCCTCAGGCAGAGGCGGGGCCTTGGGAGTTCCCGTAGTCGCTTTGGCAGGCCGCTTTTTAGCTATCTTTTTAGGCATTCAGCCTTTAGGGGGTTAGTTCTAGGGAACCATCGTCTTGGGAGGTCGTATTGTATAGTTGAGTATCTAGACAGTTCTCTTGTGGGTTATTTCTACCAAATTGAGGGAGATTTCCATAGCGAACGGCTTAAGTTCCCTTAAACCTGTCAACTAAATGTTGACCTCGCATGAGAAAACCCGGTAGCCTGTCCTATAAGAGAGCTTCAAGAAACGAAGCTCGTTTAACGAATGTCATTTGACAAGGAAACAATGCAATGAATGGTCAGTCCCAACTAGCTGACAATCCTTACGCCCTGTTTGGCGACAGCGTGGCTAATGCCCCTGGCGATGTCCGCGCTGCGTTTGTTCGTAAGACCTACACACACTTAACCGCCGCAATTTATGCGTTGGTCGCTTTGGAGTGGTTTTACTTCCAAAGTGGTATTGCTGAGAGTATGACTCAGACACTACTCAACACTCCTTACGGCATGATTATGATGTTCGGAGGATTCTTGTTGGTTAGTTGGATTGCCGAGATGTGGGCTAATTCTGACTCTTCCAAGGGAATGCAATATCTCGGACTTAGTGTCTACGTCATTGCAGAATCCCTATTCCTTGCTCCAATACTCTACTTTGCTCAGTTAAGGGCAATTGATTTGCCTAATCCTTTTGGAGCAGAAGTAGGCGCCAGTATGACTGTCCCCGTTGTACCTGCCGCTGCAGTAACGACTCTTTTACTCTTTAGTGTACTAACGGCAATTGCTTGGTTTAGCAAAGCAGATTTTTCATTTATGTCGGCAGGTTTAACTATTGCTGGTATTGCTGCCTTCGCTTTGATTATCGCGAGTGCAATCTTTGGATTACATCTTGGTGTATGGTTTAGCGTTGCCATGATTGTGTTTGCCTGTGCCTATATCCTATACGACACATCAAACGTCATTCATAAATATCCTGCTGACAAGTACGTTGCTGCTTCGCTCGCGTTGTTTGCTTCCGTTGCACTCCTCTTTTGGTATGTGCTACGTTTGTTCATGGCATTTTCAAGTGACGACTGATTTGCTTGCCAACTGGTAAATCAAAACGAAACGATACGAAACCAATGAACCCCGAGCTGTCGACTGATGATTTCGACCCTCGGGGTTTTTCTGGTAAGGTGAGAGTCTTTCCTCTGCCTGCCGTATCGCTCTTTCCTGGTGTCGTTCTGCCTCTGCATATCTACGAACCACGATACCGTGCTCTCGTCGAGTCGGCTTTAGATTCGGACCAGTTGATTGCCATGGCAACACTCAAGCCAGGATGGCAATCCGATTACCATGGCCGCCCGCCGCTGGAGCCGACTGCTTGTTTAGGGAAGATTGCGACGCACCACCGATTCGAAGATGGTAAGTATAACCTATTGGTGGTGGGAGTTGCCCGAATTCAATTAGACGAAGAGTTGGAACCGCCCGAGGCGTTTCGTCGTTATAATGCCAAGTTGCTACAGGAAGTGACCGAAACTTCGGTTTCAGAGTTAACTCCGATTCACGACGAGCTTGTCAATTTGTTCCGCAAGGCGTTACCGTCAGGTGATATTCCGGAGCAGCTGCAAAGGCTCTTGGATCCAGATACGCCGCTAAGCCTCCTGGCGGATCTAATAGCCTACAGCTTGCCAATCTCTCACGAAGCCAAGCTAAGGGCTTTGGCTGAAACCAATGTCAAGAAGCGTAGCGAAAAGCTATTAGTTACCTTAAACGAGTTAGTTTCTCAGCAAAGTGACCAACCTGGTTCCAGCAAAGACGGATTTCCGCCTTCCTTTAGCGATAATTGAAGAGGGCGATTGATTCTTCTTCTGAAGATCAGGCTGGACTACCCGATTAGTGGGGATCGAAGGTAAGATAGCATTCTACGCGGCAAGATCGCCGCCTGCCGAATAACCCCGTCGATCTTACATGCCCTCTCAGCCCGAACGGATTGCCGAAGACCTGCGTGGCCAAATCTCGGGCGAAGTCCATAGTGACTTGCTGACACGCCAGCTTTATGCGACCGACGCTAGTCTCTACGAGATCATGCCAAGCGTTGTGGTTCGTCCGCGCATTACCTCCGACGTGGCAGCAACACTTCGGTATGCCGATCAGGAAGGTTTGCCAGTACATGCCCGTGGATCGGGGAGTGGTTTGGCTGGTGGTTGTCTTGGTGAAGGGATTGTGATCGACTTCTCTCGCTTTATGAGACGGGTACTTAGCACGGGTGAAGATCAAGTCACCGTACAGCCTGGCTTAGTGCATTCCGTTCTAAATCAACGACTTTTGCTGAGTGGACGCCATTTTGCTCCCGATCCTTTTTCAACGCTGGTCACAACGATCGGCGGCATGGCAGCGATTGACGCCAGTGGTAGCCATCGCCCGCTCTACGGATCGATGCGAGACCATGTTGTTGGAATGCGTCTGGTTCTTGCTGATGGTGCGATCCTTACTCTGGGTGAGGCCTCCAAGGAACCGACACAAGAAGAGACGGATCGTAAGAATAACCTGGCTCGTCAGTTGAATCAGTTGATTCTATCTAGAACCGAAATGATTCGAGAGCACTCGCCACACAACTGTGCCAATGTCAGCGGCTATGCCTTAAAAAAAGCAACACTGCCTGATGGTCGTGTCGATTTGTTGCAACTGATGATTGGCAGTGAGGGGACACTCGGGTTGATTTCTGAGTTAACCCTGAAAACCGTTGCAAAGCCTGACGTAACGGGGACGATGTTGATGACTTTTACGAGTCTCGATCGTGCTGCCCAAGCAGTTCAGGAACTCTTGCCCTTTGACCTAGCAGCCTGCGATTTGCTGGATCGGCGACATATTGGTTTAGCGCGAGAGCTTGATCCGCGGTATGAACTTTTGTTAAGTGGCGCAGCAGAAGCGGCCCTTTGCGTTGAAGTTGTTGCTGGGGATGCGATTGAGTTAAATTCGAAACTTGTTCAGATTCTAAACGCTGTTAAGTCTCGTGATTTGGTGGCAGAGATTCTCGTCGCCGAATCAGATGAAGATCGCAAGTTGTATCGAGATCTGCGTGATCGATTCGTTGCAACTTTGCATGGCTTAAAAGGGGTTCGCCGAGCGGCAACCGGCGTCGAAGCGATTGCTGTTCCGCCTGTTGCGATGCCTCAGTTCTTCACTCGATTGCAGGAGATCCTAAAACGCAGGCAAGTTACGGCGTCTGTCTTTAGCCATGTAACCGAAGGGCAAATCCACCTGCGCCCTCTGCTGGATGTTTCTAATTCGAGTGATTTACGAAAACTTGAGGCACTAGCGAGTGATCTTTACGATACCGTCTGGCTACTTGGAGGGACGATGACCGGTGCCTATGGCGATGGGCTGAGTCGAACGCCGTTCACTTCGCGTCAGCATGGGCCTCTGGTGAATGTTTTCCGTGAGGTGAAATCAATTTTCGATCCACGCGGCACACTCAATCCTGGCAAAGTGGTGCCGGCCCCTGGTGGGCGTATGACCCATCGTACTCGGCGGCAAACGTTACCGGATTCGGCAAACCGATTAGATGAATCACTCCAAGAAGTAACCGCCTATCGTGGAGCTGATCTCAACAATCTTATTGAGGAAGAGACACCTGAACTGGTTGATCTTCAGTTGAGTTGGAATCCTGATGAGATCCTTAAAGTATCTCGAGCGTGCAACGGCTGTGGGGTTTGTCGATCGGTAGAGGAAGGGGGACGTATGTGCCCTGTCTTCCGTTTTTCGCCTCGCGAAGAGGCTTCGCCCCGAGCAAAGGCAAACATGTTACGGAGCATTCTAACTGGTCGACTTGATCCAGAAGTTTTGCTCAAGGATGAAACCAAGCAGGTGGCTGATCTTTGCGTCAATTGCCACATGTGTCGACTCGATTGCCCGGCGGAAGTCGATATCCCTAAGCTAATGCTCGAAGCAAAAGCTGCCTACGTGAAAACGAATGGTTTAACCATTAGTGGCAACCTATCGATGCGATTGGACATTGTTGCTTGGTGGTTAGCCAAAGCACCGCGGACCTTTAATCACTTGTTCCGTCGCCCTTGGTTCCGTTGGCTGTTGGAGAGAACGATTGGTTTAGCGCGGGGTCGTAAAATACCGAAGATTGCAACGCGTCCCTATTTGAAACAAGCTGCCTCGCGACGTTTGCATCTACCTGCTAAGGCAAAAAAGAAGAAGAGAGAACAAGCGATAGATGCCGTTACGGAATCCGATCAGTCAGATAAAGCTGAGAAGGTATTTTACTTCGTGGACACCTACGCGAATTACTTTGACTCCGAGCTGGCGGTCGCCTTTGAGAGAGTTATCCGTCGGCACGGAATCGAGTTCTATGCTCCTCAGGATCAGCAACACAGTGGCATGTCGATGATCAGCCAAGGAGCTGTAGATACGGCGATCCGATTTGCTGAGCAGAATGTGCTCATGCTGGCCGAGGCAATTCGACAAGGTTACCGAATCGTTGCGACCGAACCGGCGGCAGTTTTGGCGCTAACACATGAATACCGGCACCTCTTACCTGAAGATGAAGATGCTCAACTAGTTGCTGAGAACACTTATGAAGCATGCCATTACCTCTGGCGGCGTCACCTTGATTCACAGTTGCAATTGGATCTTCAACCCTTACCTGTGAAGATTGCCTATCATGTTCCCTGTCATATACGGGCGCTTAGCATTGGCACTCCTTCAGAGAATCTTTTGCGGCTGATCCCTGAGTTGAAAGCGACGCGTCTTGATAAAGGTTGCAGTGGCATGGCTGGCACCTTTGGATTGAGTCGTAAGAATTATCGCAGCAGTCTAAGAGCAGGCTTGCCAATGCTCTCGGCGCTTAGATCAGGCGACTACCAAATCGGGGCGACTGAATGCGGAGCTTGCCGTACACAAATGGAACAAACGGCACCGATCGAGACGCTACACCCTGTAAAACTTCTAGCAGCCAGCTATGGTGTTATGCCTGAGCTGTATGAAAAGATCATGACAGCAAGTACTCAAAACGCTATTAAATAGTCTCTGAATCTACGTCGGCACTTTGTGAGATTGACATGGCAAAGAAAGCAACAACCGAGAACAAAACAGAGACCAAGAAGCCTTGGTACCAGGATGGCCTCCGATTCAAATGCACTGGTTGTGGCGACTGTTGTAGCGGTGCACCAGGATACGTTTGGCTCAACAAGGCCGAGATTGCTGCCATGGCTGCGTTAATGGATCTGGAAGTCGTTGATTTTGAAAAACAATACGTTCGAGAGGTCGGCATCCGCAAAAGCTTGGTTGAGTACGACAACGGGGATTGTGTCTTCTTGGATGCTGAGTCGCGCAAATGCACCGTCTACGAGGCTCGCCCTCGACAATGCCGAACCTGGCCATTCTGGGATTCAACCCTGAAGAACGAAGCGGCCTGGGAAGAGACCTGCGAGGTTTGCCCGGGCAGTGGCAAAGGGAAGCTTTATTCGCTTGAGCAAATTGAAGAGCAACGTAAGGTTGTCAGAGTCTGACAAAGCAACCAGAGCAGCTTAATTCGTGGATCAGCTAGCAAATAACATTCTTTCTAACGGTTAGTTAAAGTCTACGGATTAGGGGGACGATACCAATCTTAACGACAGCTCTGTACTCAGCGGGCTTAGCCTGGAAGCTACCAAGTGATCATCGCAAGTCATTGCGAATAAAGAATTTGCGGAAAAAGAGTCGCTGAATTGTCATGCGTGCCAGCCAATGTTTTGCTAAACCCTTTGCAATCAAAGGATTTAGCAAAATCGTTGACTAGGATTCAAATAGGCCACGATTGCCCTCAAGAGGGGCATGACTTGGCATAAAATGTTGACACTAGTCCTTATCAGACATACACTTGGGACGATAAGCCTACCTATTTCGAAGGGTGTTTTTTGACGGCCTAACAAGACTGCCGTCAGACCGACAAACCTTTCACCGAGGGGAGACCATCGTGACCAAGAAAGAGATCGTCAGAACCATCTCCGAAGAGATTGGGCTGACACAGCTCAAGACCAAGGAAATCGTCCAGAAGACGTTCGATGCTATCGTCGAAACGTTGGTCGAAGATCCTGAACACCGGATTGAACTGCGAAACTTTGGTGTCTTTGAGGTGAAAAAACGGGCTGCACGCAAAGCTCGTAATCCTCGGACCGGGGACAAAGTGTTTGTTCCTGAGAAGTTTGTCGTGACATTCAAACCGGGTAAAGAGATGGAAGAGCGTGTTCGCGAGCTCGAACGACGGGCGGCTCTGGAGGCAGAGCAGGCAGCTGCAGCAGCTGCAAACGGACAGGCAGAAGAGTCGGAACAGCCTTCCGATTCACCCACAAACGACACAACTAATGGAGGTGCAACAGGTTACGGTGGATATGGTGCTACTTGAGCACAGCTGAGAATTAAGCTCGACGAGTTTGTTCTCCGCTGCTAATCTCCCGGAGCTTGATGCAAAAGGCTTCCAATTCGCGCCCAAGGATGGACGCAACCCCTTTTAACGAAGACTAACTTTGATTGTTTGACACACGCTCGTTTGGCTTACCGCCTCATGATGCGTGGTACTCAAGGAGGAGTACGGTTCGATGCGTAAATGGCTACTCTCAACGCTACTGGCCTGTAGCTTGGTTTCGAGCACTGGTTGCCTGATTCCTATGTACTCAGCCGATCCGGCTCGACGTGCACAGCAATTGATCTTCACGTCGGAAGACCTTCGAACCTTCCTAGACGAGTGGGAACGGATTTGGTTCCTCGATTCGCCTAGCCATATGAAACCTTACCGTACAAGCGGTTTGGTTCTCTAGTCTGCTGGGCTAGCGACACAGGATATTGCCTTGGGCTACCAGCCAACAGGTAGCCCAAGGTTTTTTGCTGCGCAGATCTTAGTTTTATTCGCAAAACTCACGCTTCGGAATGATACGGATCGCTAGCGAATTGGGCTTATAAACTGTACGCTCTAGCTTTGGAAGACTTCACCTTGAATAACGCTGATGACCACGACGACAACTTCTGATTCGAACGATACCAAGCAGACGGTTGATCTCTCGGTCAGCCTGGGGAGGTTGCACCTGCCCAATCCGATTCTCGTGGCTTCTGGTACTTTTGGTTACGCCCGTGAAATGGCCTCCCTAGTTCAGTTGGATCAGTTGGGTGGCATCGTACCAAAGACCATTAGTGCTGAGCCTCGTGCTGGAAATGCCCCTTGGCGTACGGTTGAAACCTCAGCCGGAATGCTCAATGCCATAGGACTTGATAATGATGGTGCTGACGCCTTTGTTGAGCATCATCTCCCGTATCTTAAGAATTGCGGTTCGCCCGTAATTGTAAGCGTGGCCGGTAGAACAACCGAAGAGTTTGTCACGCTTGCTCGGCGATTTGGTGAACTGGAAGATTCACTTCGGCCTGAAGCTATCGAACTAAATCTCTCATGTCCAAACGTGTCGGGTGGAGTTGATTACGGAAGTGACCCCAATCTTTGCGAACAAGTAGTCAAAGAAGCGGTCGCTAACAGTACCTTACCAATCTTAGCGAAGTTGACGCCTAACGTCACAAGTATCGCAACCATGGCCAAGGCAGCCGAAGCGGGCGGAGCCGATGCACTTACCCTCATCAACACCGTGTTGGGTATGGCGATCAACTGGCGAAAAAAACGCCCCATGCTTGCAAACGTTGTTGGCGGTCTCAGTGGTCCCGCGATTAAGCCAATCGCACTTCGCTGCGTCTGGCAAGCATCACAAGCGGTACAAACACCAATCGTTGGCGTCGGTGGCATTGCGACGGTCGATGACGTAATGGAGTTCTTCATCGCCGGCGCTTCAGCAGTTCAGATGGGCACTGTCAATTTTTACAATCCAACCGCATCGATGAAGGTGCTTGAAGAACTTCCCACGGCACTTAGCGAGCTGGGGGCAGCAAGTGTTTCCGAGGTTGTTGGGGCCCTTCAGATTCCAGGTAAAAAATCAACCGCGGATAATTCCCCTCCACCTACAGGGGGAGGGGCTAGGGGAGGGGGAAATTGTGCCCCCAAGCGTAAGCGTGTTTCCCCGAAAGTTCGCCAGATCGCTGTTGAACTTCGACGCAATGCTACTAAGCCTGAAGAGTTGTTATGGGATGCTCTGTCTGGAAGAAAGCTTGCAAAAAACAAATTTCGTCGACAGCATCCGATTGAAAGTTACGTCGTCGATTTTGTTTGCCCTAAAAGCAAACTCGTAATTGAGATTGATGGGGAGAGTCATGAAGGCAAACAAAGCTATGACGCTGCAAGAGAAAGTAGGCTTAAGGAACTTGGGTACGATGTTATTCGATTTACTAATGACGAAGTGCTGGCGAACCTTGAAGGAGTATTGAAGTCAATCGTGGATCATCTAGATCGTCATTAAGTCAGTTTTGCTAGACGAGCACATAGACCCCTCCCCTTAAAAGTGGAGGGGGATAATTCCATTTCAAGCTATTACCAATTCAATAATTAATCTTACTAACCGAAAAAATGCGTGCACTATCTGGCATTCAACCGACCGGGCCGTTTCACTGGGGTAACTACTTCGGTGCCATCCAACAGTACATTCAGCTACAAGAAGAGGCTGATGACGGTTCTTTCTATTTCATTGCTAACCTACATGCTTTAACAACTGTCCGAGATAAAGAACGCCTCCGACAGTTCACGATTGACGGCGCGATTGACCTTTTGGCATTGGGGCTCGACCCCAACAAAGCAACCCTCTTTGTGCAGTCCGATGTGCCAGAAGTTAGCGAGCTTTGCTGGCTGCTGTTAACCGGAACGCCAATGGGGCTGCTTGAACGTTGCGTTTCTTACAAAGACAAGCTTGCCAAAGGAATCAAGGCAGACGCGGGTTTGTTTACTTACCCCGTGCTTCAAGCGGCAGACATTCTTGCTTACGACGCAACCGTTGTTCCGGTTGGTGAAGACCAATTACAGCATATTGAAGTTTGCCGAGATATCGCCCAAAGTTTCAATCACCATTTCGGCGAGACCTTTGTCCTGCCGAAGGGGAAGGTACTCGATCAGTCAGCCCGAGTTCCCGGAACCGACGGTGAGAAGATGAGTAAGAGTTACAACAACACGTTGGCTGTCTTTGACGAAGTAAAGCCTCAGCGTAAGCAGATCATGCGGATTCAGACCGACAGCCGACCGATGGAGGAGCCGAAGGAACCTGAAGGAGATGTACTGTTTGATCTGTTGAAGTTAGTCGCCAACGAACAAGAACTTACCGACATGGCTGATACCTACCGTCGTGGTGGATTCGGCTATGGGGATGTGAAAAAGCTGCTTGCAGAAGCTTCCGAACGCTACTGGGGGCCAGCTCGTGAACGACGTGCCGAATGGGCCGCAAAGCCTGAGGAAGTTCACGAAATACTGGCAGCTGGTGCTGCCCGAGCCCGTGCCCAAGCAGGGGAAGTCCTTCGGCGTGCTCAAGAAGCCTGCGGCCTTAAAGGTTGGTAAAACGCAATTATTATTGAATTGAAAGCTTGGCAATGAAATTTCGAACTCGTGCAATTCACATTGGTCAAGAGAAAGACCCAGCGACTGGTGCCGTTGTTCCACCGATTCATATGGCGAGCACCTATGTTCAGCCAGGAGCAGGTGAATGGCTTCCGTTTCATTATGGTCGTAGTGGGAATCCTACGCGACATGGCTTTGAGACTACTGTTGCAAACCTTGAAGGGTGCGGACCGGACGGTGGTGCACTTGCTTTTGCCACCGGCATGGCGGCAACGAGCTGTGTGATTACGTCGCTGAAGAGTGGCGACCATGTGCTTGCTGGTTCAGACATTTATGGTGGAACCTATCGACTACTTCATCAAATCGCCAGCCGTGCCGGTATTGAAGTCTCATTAGCCGATTCGACAAATCTTGAGGAGTTTGAAAAAGGTTTTCGACCGAACACAAAATTGGTTTGGGTCGAATCGCCTGGTAATCCACGGATGACTATCACGGACTACGCAGCCGTTGCTGAGCTTACCCATAAGAAGGGGGCGATTATGGGTTGTGACAATACGTTTGCTACGCCTGTGCTTACTCGCCCGTTGGATTTGGGTGTCGATATCGTCATGCACTCGGCAACCAAGTATTACGGAGGCCATAGCGACTTGATGGGTGGCCTCTTAGCTGCGAGTAAGAAAGAGATTTTTGAGGACTTGGCCTATGTGCAAAACGCCACGGGCGGAATCATGGGGCCACTTGAAAGCTTCCTCTGCTCGCGCGGTACTAAGACATTAGAACTACGCGTTCTTGAACAATCGAAGACCGCCATGCAGCTTGCCCGTTGGCTCGATTCATTACCTGAGGTTTCAAAGGTGAATTACCCAGGTCTGGAGAATCATCCTGGGCATGACATTGCTAAACGTCAAATGCAGGGTGGCTTTGGAGCGATGATGTCATTTGAACTCGAAGCGGGTTTTGAGGCTGCGAAGCGATTTGTCGGCGCTACCAAATTTTTCCAATTGGCTGTGAGTTTGGGGGGCGTTGAATCGTTGATTGAACAACCAGCCAGCATGTCACACGCTGCCTATGACGCCGCGGATAGGGCCAAACATGGGATAACTGACGGAATGATTCGCCTTTCCGTCGGCCTGGAGGCCGCTGAAGACCTTGAAAAAGACTTATCCCAGGCATTATCTAAGGCAATGAATGGCTAAAACGGTACTTTTTATGTTGATCGCATCAGCATCGCTGGCATATTCGTTTCTTAAGTAGTTATGCAGCAATGACTTACGGTTTGTTGCGGGTTTTTCAGGAAATTGCGAATTATTCAGGATCTTTTGTTGACCTCGTTTACCATTCGGTTAGACTACTAGTGTGTTTCGGGAAAGAACCGAAGACACCCAACCAAATACATCGAGAAGAACTAATAAGAAAGCAACCATCAATTAACTCCCCGGACCAGTTTGCTGGTTTCGAGTGTGAGTTGGTTAATGGTTGCTTTTTTTGTTGCCACTTGTTGGTGACATCTGTTTGGTTGAGCAACATACGGAAACAGAGACGAAGAAATCGGATGGCTTCGATTGGCAACCTAAGGTTGCCATAGAAGTCGGCCAAAGTATCACCTAACCGGATAAGACCTAATAAAGAGCGGTAATCAGACACCTTTAAGCAATGCCCGTGGGGGCGAGTGCTTGGTGGTTTCTGGTTGCCGCTCTTTTTTTGTGTACCTACCTCGGGGCAGTGAAGAGTCACGAAGAGACACGCAGTTTTTCCTTTCCACAACTACCTAAGAAAACACAACTTTAGAGGTCATGATGTTCAAGAACTTCGCTGTTAAATCTGCTTTCGCGATTACCGCTATGGCGCTTGCCGCGGGATCAGCTCAAGCTGATATGATTTACGCTGACGTGATGGGCGGCACTGCTTGGATGACAAACATTGTTGAGTCATCACCCTCAGGTGACGATAGCCCTCTGTTTGGTCAACCTGTTGCAAATGGAAACAACTTTGACTTTGCACCAACGGGTGATTTTGCAGCTACTTCGCAAGATGGCACGGGAACGGATCTTACCGACGGTAAGCTGACGTTCATGATCACAGCAAAGCCTGGCTACGCAATCAACACCCTTGAGATTCTTGAAAGCGGTGTTGCTACGTTGCTAAATGTGTTTGATGGTGACGCCTTTGCAAGCGTTTCAGGCATCGTCGACATTGACATCAATGAAATCGATGGCCAAGTCATGCCAATCGAGCTAGGTTCTTTCGATATGACCTTCTCACCAAATGATGGTCAATATCAACACTCAATCATCGGTACCGGCCCACAAGAAACCATCAGTTGGGAAGGTGGGGTCGAAGTTGACTTGTACGACGCAGCGGTTCAACACTTGAACACCGATCCTGAGGTCGGTGTAACCAAGGTTACCGTTACCTTGGATAACATCTTGCTAGCAACGACCTTAGGCCAAGGTACGACAGCTACCATCGACAAGAAAGACTTCGACATCAACATCACAACAGACCGAGTACCAGATACTCAGGTACCTGAACCAACCTCGGCAGTACTTCTTATGATTTCGACTGCAGCATTGACTGTTGCTGGTCGTCGAAACAGCTAAGGGTAGGTCAGCTCAGGCGGCTGACAGTTTATTGGAAAGGACGCTACCCACTGCGTACCGGAGCCGAATTCGGCTCCGGTTTTTTTATGCGCTAGTAGTAATCATCTGCTTATCAGAAGTGTCTGCCGGAATTATCTTTACGGAGCGAGCATGCTCCGCCACGGTGACTATCGAACGTGATTTTGCAAGCCGTTCCAATACATCCGTAAGCAGATCGAGTTTCTCTGTCCGTGACAATGACATACCCGGGAAATCCGCCATGTCAGGTAGATCTTCCTTGCCCATAAAGTCAAGCGGATGAAGTAAAAGAGAAGGGCCAACGCCACGCAGCCGGCAAAGACGAGAAGCTAGGTTCCAATACTTGCGAGCTGCCCAAGGAGATTTTTGTGCTAAGAAAGAAACGTAAGTGAAGTGAATCGGTGCTCTCGCCAATGGCATGGTCGTGACGGGCAGTTCGACAAGGGTGTCGTCACCCACCTTCATATGGTGCGGCTTTAGGGTTTTCAGAGCGTCTGAAAGTGAACTAAACCGTTGCTTAGGAGCATCATCGTTGCTCTTGTAACTGCCACTCAGTTTGCAATACAGTCTGGCGAGTGGTCCTATGAACGTCGGAAACATCGAGCAGTCATATTCGTAGCCATGCTTTACCAAAAGTTGGAAAAGCTCATTAGTCCAACTGAAGCCCGGCGCTCGGAATCCAATCGGAGCCTTTCCTGTGACCTGAATGATTGCTTGATGGGCTTCGACGATTTGTGCTTCTAGGTCTTCCTGACTAAGCGTATCCATCCAAGGCAAGTGAGACTGACTATGGTTGGCAATCTCATGGCCAGCCAATGAGAGGCTTTCAATGGCACGACAATCTTCTTCTTTCTGGCAATCATCGCCGACGACAAAGAAGGTACAAGGCAACTCACGTTCGCCTAGGAAATCAATAATCCTAGGAACGACTTCCGGTAAATAACTTGGCCGTTTCTCCCACGTCTTGTCTCCGCGAGCACGGAGATAAGACCAATGGTTATCAAGATCGAGCGACAAGCTCGCGATCGGCTTCGCCACGAGCACCCTCCTCTTGATTATTGGTTGTAGCTCTTTTGCCGGTTGCTAAGGCAACAGCCAAAGGCCCTTCAATCGCTTTGTCAGCGACTTGAATTGTCTCATTGACGTTAAGATTTCCCTTGAGAATTTGAGCAGAGTTTACTGCAAAAACACCAGGTACGCCGGTGTCAATGGATGGAAGACGTTCTGAGTAGCTAAGCGTTGGCAAGGCCATCACGTTTCGGACTCGGGAAATCTTGAAAGCTGCCACTTGTTCACGTGAGAAATGAGGATGCATCTTCTCAAGAGCTGACAACCATTCTTCTTCGAGTTGCTCATCACTCTTCTCATAGACCGAGTCACCTGCAGGAGCATACTTGGGCAAATAGACCAAGTGCCTTCCGCCAAGTTCTTCAGTATCGACGATGGTCGACATCTCAATGACGGCGGTCAATGGAACCCAGGTGTCCGTAATATTGGTGACGTAATACTCCGTGATAGGACGATCCAAAAGCATTGAAGCACAAACAATGCCGAGATAGTCGATCCCTTCATGGCGTACTTTCTGTTCATCTGAAAGCTGAGGAACTGTTTTTGCTATCACTGATGAAGGGGTTGTGTAGGCAACGTTATCAAACGAAAGTCGTTCGCCTGAGCCGTCGGCTAGTTCAACTTCTACGCGTCCATCGTCATGCGAATAGGTCTGTGCCACAGGAGCACCACATCGGATTTCCACACCCGATTCAACAAGGTGGTCGGCAAGCTGGTCAAGTAGCCGGGCATAGCCACCGCGGACATAGCCGAACATCTCTTTCTTCAAGCCGGTTCGACGAGCGGCATACATTCGATTGATGTGGGCCCAGATGAATGCTGCGCTTGTGGTCTTGTAAGCTTCACCAAGCTTTGCCTTAAGCAGCGGTAGCCAAACTTTCTCGAAAGCCCCTTTGCCTGACCACTTGCGGAGCCAATCAGCCACAGGGATTTTCTCAAGAGGTTTCCAGTTCTTGATCTTCGAAGCAAGGAGAATCGTGCAGCCAAGACGAATCTTTTCCAAGAAGCGAAGTGGTGGAAAGGTCAGAAACTCGATCGATGAAGACATCGAGTACATTTTGCCACCAGAATAGAAGCCGGTTTTGGTCTCTACCCATTCCAATTCTTCGGCTAGGCCAATCTCTTCGAGTAGCTTGCGAAGTCTCGTATCCGACAACAAGGTGACGTGATAGTGGCGGTCCCAAGTGAGACTGCCATGCTCTCGATCTTCAAGCTGCCACACGCTGGCTAGGCCGCCAAGTTCGGGTGCTGCTTCAAGAATAGTGACTTTAACACCTTTCTTGGTAAGTTCATGAGCAAGTGCGAGGCCAAGCATGCCTCCGCCAACAACAGCCCAATGTGGCTTTGTTTCTTTAGAATTGTCCGTGGTATTCATGAGCGGTCGATCAAAGTGAAGTTGTAAGCAGTGAGCAGAACAGTTCGTGGTTAATTGCTTTTAAGCCGACGACGGAAGACGAGTGACAGCGTTTGGCCAATCGTTTTGAAGACTCGCATCTTGCTTGCCCCTCCCTTGCGGTCATAACGAAGGATCATTGGAGCCTCGCCCATAACGACGCGGGCTTCGTTAAGGCGTAGCGGTCGAAGCTTTAGTAGCACGTCGACCATGCATGAGAAGCCTTTCTCACTCACGAATTCTTCGCCGTAGTGCTGTTGAGCTGCTGCCAAGACTTCAGCACGATAAACTCGGAAACCGCAGGTATAGTCACGGACACCACTGATTGGCAGTACAAGCTGGAAGATGTATTTTGCGGCGATGCTGAGTACTTCTCGATGAAAGGGAACGCCGATAACACGTGCACCATGTTGGAAGCGAGAGCCAATTACCACATCGTGTCCTTCTTCGATTAATTGGACCATCCGAGGAATCAGGCCAGCTGGGTGCGTGTTGTCAGAGTCCATGGTGATTATCAAGTCACCTGGTTTGGAGTCTTTGACCGCGGCTGCTAGACCTGTCCTAAGTGCACCCGCTAAGCCTTGGTTCACTTCGTGTTGAATCAGTTGCACGGGAAGAATAAAGCTTAATCGACTAGCAATGGCGGCGGTGTCATCTTTGCTGCCGTCATCGACTATGATGAACTCGTAGGGGTGACCCATGCGGCTCAAGACTTTATCCAACGACATAAGTAAAGGTTCGAGTGATTCTTCCTCGTTGTAGGCAGGGAGTGCTACTCGGAGAGTTGGCAGATGCTCTTGAGTTGGGTTAGAAGCTTTTGGCTGTGTCGATGAGTTTGGCAGTTCGGCAACATTTGAAGTTGAGTTCCCGCCTGGAAATGTAGTGCTCATGGTTGATGTATTGGAGTCGAGATCTAAGGATGTGTAACTAACTGGATGCTTTACCGCGGATTAATAGTTCGCGTCCTTCGCGTAGATTCATCGAAGCGTCTTGAGGACGGTTCTTATTGCCAAGTAGTGCCAATTGGCATCCTTTGGCTAGGTACGCTTGCGATCTCCATAGAAGCGCTCGTGCGCCAATAGCTTTCTCTTTTTGAAAGCTTATTAACGCCATCAGATAACGAGGTAGATAGTTGAGAGTCGCTTGACCGAAGCGACCCACGATCATCATTGCCAGACGAGCCCGACCCCAATCATGGTACTCACGGAGAGCCAGGTGTTGCCCATGTCGGGTCGCAGTCCAACGCATATAATCGATTCCAAGCCGTGGGGCTGGAATTAGGTGATAAACAATGGCATCAGGCGTGTACCATGCTTCATAGCCAGCGATTCGAATTCGGCGGTAAAGATCAGCATCCTCGCCACCATCTTTAATGCTCGTATCGAAAATACCCACCTCGTCGAGTACCGACCGGCGGACCAAAAGGTTGTTGGTGCCAGGGATTCTTTTGCGACCGTATGGCTGCTCTTCGTTCATGCCAACTTTCTCACCCAGAAGCTGACGGCACTGGGGAGCAAGCACTCGCTGATTGTCTTCAGGTAGTACTAAGTGGACTGCTCCACCAACGATGCTCAGATCACGACGAGTTGCCAGATCAATCAGTTCTGCAAGCCAGCGAGGATGAGCCATTTGGTCGTCGTCGTGGAACGCAATCCAACGTCCGGCAGATTCATTGATGCCACGATTGCGAGCGAAAGTAACCCCCGCCTCGGTCTCTAAAAACCCTCGTACCCTTTCGGCATTGCCACATCCCTCGGGAGTGGTAAATCTTGCGATGATCTCTTGAGTGTTGTCAGTCGACGCGTTATCGATGACAACTACTTCGTAAGTAAATTGACCACCTTCAGCTAGCGACCTGTCGATTGAAATTAAACTCTCAATCGTTTGAGCTAGCATTTCTGCGCGGTTATAGCTACCTACTACCACAGTCACGTCGACTGGGGAGAGTTCTGTTTGCGAATTGTCGGTCATTATATTCACGATTCCATAACTACTGATTTATCAGAAGTCTTTGGGTAATAGAGATAAATCATCAGTAAGCCAACTAAAGCAATCGTGCTCGGGTACTTAAACTTTGCAAAATGAGATTCAAGCAGACTGTTGGCTAAGCCAAACGCGATGAGTCCGTAGAGGAAGGCATAGCCTGCATCGCGGGAACGATTAAAGGCTGATTGGGTTAGGTTCATTGAAACAAGCACCGTGGATAATGCCAAAGCTAATCCGATAAACCCAAGTTGGAGTGTGATTTCAAAGTAAGCGTTGTGAGCCGACTGCATGGTCCATTGTTGACTCTTAGCAATGTCGGCAATTCGGTCAGGCGTCCAGAACGCTTCGTACCCATAACCGGTAAGTGGTTTCCGCTTGGCGAAAGTAGCTAGCTCTTCCCAAAGAGGAACTCGGCCTGTTAGCGAGCCGGCTTGCTCCGTTCTGCCCATCAACGCAGTCCCAGTTAAAGTCGCCTTGTCGCCCGGGCTGAGAGTGTTGAGACCAATCATGGCGCAGGCGGCAAATGAGATAAATCCAAAGAGAGTTATCCACCGGATTCGTTTTGGTAGACGGACCAAGAAGACCATCATCATGCCAATCAGTAGTGCCAGGAAGCTGGTCCGCGATTGTGTCAGGTAAAGCATCACCATGCCGTAAAGCGTTAATCCATGCGTTATCCATCGGCTAGCGAAACCGCTAGGAACGGTAAAGGCTGCGAGGGCAAGGACACCACAGTAAGCGGCCTGGATGTTGGGGTGCAGCGTGCCACCAAATCGGTGACTGCTAAGCCAGGGACGACCACCCGCTTTGACGTCCAGCAGCAGGCTAAGCGACACAAAGCAGGTCATGGTTATCAGTGATACGTAAATCAACTCCGTTGGTCGAAGCAACCGGGCAAGTCCCGCGGAACCACACAGAACGCACCCTGCTACGATGACCCGACGCAGCGTCAACCCAGGGTCATCCGACCAGAGGAAGCTACAGCAAACCCAAGCAAAGAGGGTAAGGAAAATGAGTAGGGCAGGGCGCTGGATATTCAATTCGCGATTCTGGCAAGCGATTGTCGCCATAGCTCCAAACGCTGCGAACGAAAGGAGCATTAGCTTTCGGACCGTATCTCCTTTTTCGATCTGATCGACGTAACGATCCTTGAGTTTTTCTTCTTTTACATCAGCCGCCTGGAGCCCTGCGAATGAGAAGCTGTGGTCCACTTGTATGAACAGGACAAAAAGCATCAAAGATGCGAAGGCAATTCGACCCCAACGTAAACTTTCACTCAC
Organism: Botrimarina sp.; assembly: GCA_965263145.1. Classification (GTDB taxonomy): domain Bacteria; phylum Planctomycetota; class Planctomycetia; order Pirellulales; family Lacipirellulaceae; genus CAYGQU01. The sequence continues at coordinate 1,184,022 of OZ253585.1, read as the reverse complement.
ATTCTCATTGGTGACCGTATCGTGTGTTGATCGATCGGCATGAAAACCGGGGAAGGCGATCGCAGCATTAACTGGCATGACGGATCTCCTTAATGAGGGAACTCCAATGCCAAATCAGTGCGAGAAAGCCACCCAAAGCAGTACCAAGACCAATACCGATTGCTCCAAAATGCCAAACCAAAGCGAAACCAACGGTGACATTTACTACCAGTCGTAGAATGGCGGACCACATCAACAGTCGGCCAAGACCTCGGTTAACCGAGGCAAATTCAATTGGTATCAGTAAGACTTCGGTCAGCATACCGAGGCCAAGACTTAATAGCAGTGCACGTGTAACTCCGTTGGCTCCTTGTGAATAAATAAGCTGAACGAATTGCTCGCCCCACAAACCCATCAGAAGTAAGAAGAAACACATGACTGAGCCGGCAACCATTGATGAAACAATCGTTGCTTTCCAAAGCCCCCGAATTCCTTTTTTGGCGTATGTTCTAGCCGAAGTGGGGCCGAGGTAGTTGGCGATTCCAAGCAAGATAGGGTTGGCAAACTGTAGTGTCTGTTGAGCCGATCCAAATTTACCCAGTTCTGCCAAACTGGTGATCATCGGAAGCAGCCAACTGTAACCATGTTTGCCAAGTAGCACCGAGATTGCTCCTGCAGAGAGCCATTTCGAGAGCCGCCAATTCGAAACCCAATCAGGCCAAAATGAATCTCGTTTGCAAACGATCTGATCACGTCGTAGCCGGAACCAAATGAAAGAGACACCGCTAGCAATTCCTGCCATCAGTAAAGCACTTTGTGCACTGAGCATCTCTTGTTTAACTAACCAAAGAAGCCCGGCGATTTGTACGATAAGAACTGCCAAGTCGAAAAGAAAGACTTCGATAACGGAAAGACTTGCAAGGCAGACCCTACGGATGTGTTCCCGCAACAGCATAATCGCACCACAAGGTGCTAAGACTAGCAACAGCGAGCCAATACTGGGATTGAAGAAATAGGTAGTGCATCCACCAAGTAAGACTAGCAAACAAAACGCTGCACAGAAGAAACCAATATGTACAGTAACGCTTCCCGTATAGGTATTCTGCCGGTCATCTTCATAGTGATGCAGCTGTTTCGTGTAGGGGGTCCAGACCATCGCTTTGGCCAGCCCAAAGGCAACTAAGAAAATGGACCAAGCAAGGAAGTAAAATCCGAGTTGTTCTTGTCCAGCAACTCGACCAACGAATATTGAGGTCAGGAAATTGGTAACGCTTGCAACGGCTTGATCTGCAAACACCCATACCCCCTTCGGCAAGCTTGCCGAAAGGCGTCTGGCTCCCTGAGCGGGAGTTTTCGCAGAGACTGTGACCGTGCTACTCAAGAGCTTACTACTGTTTTATCGGGTTAGAATCGTTTGCTAATCCAGCGGGGAACGTAAGAGCGATGTCTTGTTAAAACGGTTCCTGCAAGATTCACGCCATCCGTGCGTAGTTGATGGACTGTTCTTTCGACAAGATTTCGGTTGGCGACACCTGATCGAACGGCAAGCAGCACATGATCAAGTCGCCGAGCGATCAAGAGTGATTGCAAAAGCTCGGAAGCTGGTGGTAAATCAAAAAAAATCGCGCTGTAAGATTCACGCAGACCATCCATTGCTGCATACATCCGTTGCGGTTCAATCCCTATGCGATCAATCAAGCCACGGCTTCCAATTGGAAGGATGTCGAGTCCTTCCACTTTGGAACTACTAATGGCTTGGCTTTGATCGATTGATCCAGATAAGAGGTCAGCAAGTCCCTTCATGTTCTTATAGCGATACTTGCTGGTTAACCCCGGGCGTGAAGCACAAGAGTCGACCAACAGAACTGGTCCAAGTCCGTGGTCGGCCGCTCGGGTAGCTAGATTGGCAATGAGCGTTGTCGCACCATCTTTTTTATCACAGGAAGTGATGCCGATAGTTGTGGCAACACCGTGTTGATCTTCTAGTAGCGGCTGGATTCTCCAAAGCAAGCTGTCGTAGACTTTGGCTCCACGACGCTTAGGCAAATCACGGGCTTGGGTCGGATTTGATTCCATGGGCAAAGTGGCTTGCTCTTTGGAATTGGATTGAACGTTTGTCGTCATAACTGACTCCGGTTTAAGAACCGTTGAACAGGGGGTAGATGATCGTGATAAGCTTAGGAATAGACTCGGCTGTGACTGCTTGATTCGGGAATCGTTGCTAAGACGGGCAATTCGGCAATCCGTTCAACCGTGTTGTCATCACGGACTTTTGTGTCGATTTGTTCCATCCCAAGAAGTAAGCCGCCGGTTCCTGCAAAAGCGAGGACTAAGGAACCGAGTCCAACTAAAACCTTGGAAGGACTAACTGGTTTTTCGGTTAAGGTCGGTTCTTGGGCGATGCTAACGCTAGAGATTAGGTCTTCTTCAAGTGCTTCATCGATACGTGCTTGTTCAAGATTCTCGGTGTATTGATAAAACTTCTTGTTAAGCAAATCTTTGTCTCGTTCTAGTTGATGCAAACGAACTTCGTCAGCGTTTAGTTTCTCAAGATCACTGCGAATCAATTCTTCTTGCTCATCCAAAGTCGTGAGTCGGCCATTTAGTCCTGCGATCCGACCTTCGGTCTGTTTAACTGACAGAGATAGCTCACGGTGGATAGGGTTTACATCGTCGGTTGTCTCTTCACGCAGCTCCGAAAGCTTATTGACTTCTTCTTCAGCAGCATCCACTTGATCAGAGACCGCTCGAACAAGCGGGTGCGAATCGTTGTATCGAGCCTTAAGATCCATCTTGCGGACTTTAAGTGCGTAAAGTTGTTCACGAAGAAGATCAGCGCCTTCGTTCGGGACTTGCTTCTTCGTAGCAATCATTCGCTCGGGAAGATTGCCTAATTGAATAGTCAAATCGGCGAGACTAGCTTCGGCGGCAGCAAGCTCACTCGCGGAGTTGTAGCTAGCAAGCTGGACCGATTGCAATTGGCTTTCAAGATTGGTGCGTCGGTCGCTAATGGAAGTGATACCCATCGCGTTCTTTTCTTTGCGAATGGTTTCCATGGCATTGTCGAGTCTTGCTCGAAGCTCTTCACTCTGCTTGTTAAAGAACTCATGAGAGCCATCGTTACGATGAATTCGAAGATGCTCTTCCTTATATACCTTGATAATCTCATCCAGAATCATCTGAGCACCACGTGGACTTTTTGTGCTGTAGGCAAGATTGATCATGGTCGAATCCCGTTCAGAATCGACTTCGAGGCTCTTTTCAACCTTGATAATTGCTTCCTCTCGATCGCTGATTGGGTCAATGCTTTTGATCGTAGCGATGAGGCTAGAGATTGCCGTGCCAATCGTTTCGGAGAGGAAGTTCGTTTCGGATTCCCCTTCACCCAAGGGGGCACCCGCAAGAATCATCTCCGGGGTAAGGTTGTCGACAACCTTGCCAATCACTTGTCGACTCGTCATGAGGTCCATGGCTGAAGTGACTTCAGAGTCACGACCTTGTTGTTGTAAACTGATCATCTGCTGGCCAGTCTGTGCTGTTGGGTCGATAGCAACACTTTCGCGACCAATCTGCAGAAACAGCCGAGCTTGTGACTGATAAGTACGAGGGAAGAACAACGCAATGGCTAGTCCCATGCCGATGATGAGAATAGGTAGCCCAAGGGCGAGCTTCTTCCTGCGGAAGAGCATCTCCAAGAGTGAGCCCATGCTAAAGCTATTTTGTCGGACCATAATAAGACGCAAACTAAATCTTAGGAGGAAAGCATCTGTGAGTTGGATTGATTAACGGATGACATCGACTTCCAATCCATGACAGAAGAAGTCGATTCGGAGTCATGAGTAGTCATTGATTGATCGGTGACAAATGAAGCCGATTGTGAAAGCACATCGCTATACCATTGATGCATCGATTCAGCTTGGGCGTCCCAAGTGCAGTTCTGAGATTCGCGCAAGGCGCCAGCACTCAGTCGATTCCAAAGTTCCGGATCGTTGCTAAGTAATTCGATGCTCTGTTGAATGGCTTGGATCGAATCGGCAGGTGAAGTCACTGGTATCTTTAAGGCACATTCGTCAGTCATGATGTCAGCAGCACCTTGGTGATTCATGCCTATGATTGGTGTGCCATATGCCAAAGCTTCATGGAGACCCGTTCCTGAGGTGTCACGCATGCTGGTAAAGACAAAAGCATCAGCCCACGCATACTGCTCAAGGGTTTCACGATAATCGGGCCAACCAAGCCATTTCACAAGGCAACCGTTGGCTTCCTTGTCGGCTAACAAATGGCGAGCTTGACGTTTCCATGCGCTTTCTTGATCCCCCTGGCCAAGTATGCGAAGCTCAAATGGTACTTCTTTAGAGAGATTGGCAAGCGCCTTAAGGAGCAGCGGTAGTGTCTTCCAAGCCTTAAGCCTTCCAGCCCAAAGTAAACGAATTGGCTTATCGGGATCGCGTGCAGTGCGTGTGTCTATCGGGAGGAAATCGAGTGCTGTTTCGATTTGGATGTCAGTTTTAATCCCTTTTGCTATCAGCAAGTCATCGTGTGCTTGTTGAGTTGCCGAGATTACTTTGCTGCTGTGAGAGATTGCATTGCTTACGCGTCGTGAGTATCGAAGCTGCCAAGCATTAATCGCGTTACGGCAAAGTTCAATCCAAGCGGCTTTGATCGAAAGTTGTGAGAGATAATTTCTGGGGAAAGATTGGGTACCACCCACGGGTCCCCAGATGAAGGGAATACCTAATTTCCATCCATAACCAGGTTCTCGATAACCACAGTAGGTTGTCTGATGAACAAGATCAAAAGGGTGGTCTTTGTGAAGTTGCTTTGCCTCTTGATAGGCACGTTTGTGCCAGGCATGAAGACCTAAATAATAAGTCGTTGCACTTTGACTCAGTAGATTGCTCCACCATGAGTGATCCACTTTATGGAAGTGCAATCGATCTTCGAGACCAATTGCCTTTGCTTTTTGGTTTAGCTTTTTGATGTTAGAGCATGGCCCGGTCAGGATGGACACGTCATGCTGAAGGGCTGCGAGTCTAGCACGATGCCAACCAATGCGCGTCTCCATGGAGGTGTCGGGATCGCACGCAAAAGCGATCTGCAACACCCGAGGGAGTTGTCGATCGATCTTGTCGGTCGTAATTGATGCTTGTGACATGCGGGACGAATCAAAGAAAAGTCTCAAGGTGCTCAAAGAACATGAATTCTTTGAGTTATGAGAGAAGGTTGGGTGGGGTTATGGCGCTAAGCAAAATTGAAAGCGCGTTGTTTTGGTAGGGGCCTTAGGGTGGCGTTATTTACCTGTTCGTTTCACGAATATTTGAAACGTGTTGGCGACGAGTTTGAGGTCAAACCAGAACGATCGTTTGGAAGCGTACTCTAAATCCATTCTAATCCACTCGTCGAAGGGAACCGAATTTCGACCGTAGATTTGCCAAATGCAGGTCACGCCCGGGGTTACGAGCAGTCGCTGGCGTTGCCAAGGTTGGCACGCTAGAGACTCGTCCGTAGGTAATGGCCTGGGTCCTACAAGGGACATCTCGCCTCGCAGCACGTTTATCAGTTGGGGAAGTTCATCAAGGCTGGTCTTTCGAAGGAAACGTCCCACAGTCGTAACGCGAGGGTCATTATCCATTTTGAATGCAGGGCCATCTTGTGAGCTTCGTTTCCGTAGTTTTGTTTTGTGCTTCTCAGCATCATCTCGCATGGTGCGAAGCTTATACATCTTGAATCGCTTACCAGCTAAGCCTTCACGCTCTTGAAGAAAGAAAGCTCCACCAGGCGAAGTCAGCTTGATTGCAACGGCTGCTGAAACAATGACCGGACTAAAAAGCAAGAGACCTAGGCTCGCACCAAACACATCCAGTGAACGTTTCCAGAACGGATTATTGACAACCGTCATGTTCTCGTACTTAGTGAAGTTGCCACTTGGCGCATTCGTAATATTAGAAGAACCGTTTACGGGAACTGAATCAGATTCTTGCGATTGAGAATCCTGGTTACGTGTGATTGGAGCATCCGGATAGGAGATGACTTCACAGTCAGGGCGGCGTTCACCTGCCGGGAAGAGTTCGCAAAGATCGGCAGCTACTTTCCAGGCTCCCGAGGTTGCGGTGTCAGGTAGTAGCACTCCAACTCGGCCATCGCGTACGAAACCTGCTGTATCGGTGATTCGAAGTCGGTCAATCATGTATGAGACCAACTTTTCAAGATCGCTCTTTGGATCGTGCTTCTCAGAAACTTTAATCAACAGGAGTGAGACCAGTGATCCGTTACGATCGACGCGCATCCTCTCAGCCGACGCAGCAACTTCAAATTGATCTACCGACAAGAGAAAGTTCATTACCCCATCTGGTTGCTTATTTGGGACGGTCTTCCTCGACCAGAGGGTAAAACTACTCATAGAAAACTCAGTAGATCAAAAGGTGCTTAAACAATTCGCTTAATTTCGCCTGCTATCTCTGCCACCTGCGATCAGTCTCTGGTTCCTATCAACGTTTGATTGCTGGAGAACCAAAAATGCCTCTAGCCAAACAATATGCTGGGTCATTGAAGGCCTGGGGTGTTTAGCTTGATTGAAGGCTCTGGGGGGTCAAGCAAAACTTTCTCTGTTCAGCCAGAGAGTTGTTTCTCAGGTCAGGAAGCTGGCAGCTTAGGCCGAATAACCATCAGAATTGGAAGTCCGCGGTTTGTCGGCAAATAAGCCAAATCTAGGAGGGAGGTTGATTGCGGGATTTACGTAGGACAGGGAGATTATAGCGACGGGTCCTGAAATCTCATAATGTTTTTTGAGCTCATTTATCCCACTGCGGCTAGCCGCAGCGATAGTTCTTTTGTTGTGGCTAGACCAGTGGAATCGCCCTATTAGGCTGATTAGACTCAAGCGGTGTGATTTAACACCCTTGGCCAACCATTAATTCTGTTTATGGCTCCTAAACCAGCTGAATTAGCCGCCGAATATTCGGTTGTGGCACAAGCTTTGGTGGGATCTCGGGGCAAGATTCTGTGGCATAACCCATCTTATGTGGATCTTTTTGGTGAGCCTGGAGAGATTCCAACTGAGTTGGAACAGCTAATTCATAGTCCCAAATACCGGCAAAACGGTGAGATAAACAAGGTTCTCGAAAGTGCCCTGGTCGTTAGCGTAAGGTGCATCGAGCAGCCAGACTGCCGGGTCGCGAAAGTGGATGAGACGGTCCATTATATCGAGGTCATACCACCCAAGTTTATCGCTAGACAAGCACTCTCTGAATCTCTAAGCCGCGGAATCATAGACATAGACCCCCTGACGGGGGTATTAGGTCGAGCTGGTATTGAGCGTGAGATTGAGCGATGGCTAGCCTTCAGCGATCAACGCCCCTTTGCCTTATTATTTCTCGACTTGGATGGGTTTAAGCAGATCAATGACAAGCACGGCCACCTGGAGGGCGACGAGTGCTTGCGGCAGGTCAGCAGCAATATCGTAACCACGTTGCGGACCGGAGACGTGATAGGCCGCTTCGGAGGCGATGAGTTCGTGCTACTCATTTCTGGCATTTCTTGCGATCATGAAGTCGAGCCGATAGCCAACCGAATTAAGCAAGCCATCAAGAACACCAATCATCTGGCAAGCTCAGAGCAACCGCTTGGAGCTAGTATTGGTTGGGCTTTCTCTTACCCAGACGCAACTCCGTTGGAATTGTTGAAAGAGGCTGACTTGGCAATGTACGCCAAGAAGGGGAACTCAATCCAAGAATCTGACTGATTCTCTGCCATCAACCAGCGGCATGCCGCCATGCTGCAAAAGTCGCCGTTGCCGTTTTGGTCCATCTTCGCTAGTTTAACGATAGCAAATATGTTATTGCCTCTGGATTCGTTGAGTAACGATTGAATTTGGAAGGCGGATCTACTGTGCGTCCCAGGGAGGGTATTAGCGACACATGCGAGTTAAGCATCTTGTAACGGAAGGGTTTCCCCACCGCAACGAAAGTCTCAAAGAGTCCTTCGGTTCTCGTTTGAGTTTGATAACATCCGACTCAAGTAAACAACTCTCTGAACTGGCGGGATTGTTTACACATCTTCTGACGGGAATTCAGCGTCCTTGGTTAACGAGCGAAGGTCTTTTTCCAGGCACCTTGGTTGTCGATGGCAACAACCGTCAAACCTTCCATTTACGGCGACGCATTGAACCGCAAGGTCCACGCCTGACAATATCACAAGAGAATCTGGCGACAGATCAACAGCCAAGCGAAGGAGTCAATCTATGGCACCATGGAGTGGAACCAGATGTTCTCGATTCAATTTACTTCGATTCGCAGGATGATCAATCAGCTCTTGCAGCCCTGTTATCTCCGCAACTGGCGTCCGCTTTCAATCGTTTGATTAATCACCGGCGGCGTGAAGCGGTTCCTTACACGAGTATTGAGACGGTTGCCGAATGGCAACCAGCAACCAATCGTGAGCTTTTGCAGCGACGCGATGACTTGGTGGAAAGAATTGAATCTGTCCTTGCTGAGCGACGCATTGAGAGCCACGAACTGGAAGAGCGTCTTACAAAGATTGACGCGATTGAAGTCGATATAGCGGCATCGATACAACAGATTCAACACGAGCTGGCTTCTGTTACAGCGCAGCTTGGTGAAGAGGAGTCCCGAATCCGCTATGCTCAGCTGAACCAGCTTGCATTTGAAGCCGAAGGACACAAGGCTGCCGAGGATTGGGAGCCACGTGTACGAGACCTGGATGCACAGATTGAGCGTTGGCGTGAAACATTGAGTGAATTAGAGATCCGTTTAGCGCGGGTCCGTGGTGAGCTTGCTCAAGTACACCCTGATGATTCAACACCTGAACTTCCTTTGGCGGATCAACGAGCGAGCGTTGCCGTCGCCCAAAGGCTGCTTGTCGATCTTGAAAGTGAGGTTGCTCGTTTTGCACGGCCAAGTGGTTCGCCTATTTGCATTTGTGACGATGCCCATGCTCGCTTGAATCCTTTGGTTGAAACGCTGAATCATCACGTTACACGACTCTCTGATTTGATTGTGCAACAAGATCGAGCTTTGCGGGCTCAAGAGCTAATTGATGAGTCGGAGCGTATCGAACGTTCGCAAACCGAGATTCGTTGCCAGCTCGAAAAGTTGCTTGACCGTCGACAAACGTTGTGGCGAACCAGTCGTGCTCGCATTGAGCACCCCATTGCGGAAGAGTCGGTTCGTGTAGATATCGGTCCACTTGAGGAGCGACAGGCTGAGTTGCAGGAGCGTCTCGAATCGAAGCAATCTGAGCTCAGTGCCTTGCGGCAAGACCGCGATGCACTTCTTCAGCAACGGACCGAGGTGCTAAAGCAATCCGATTTACGAGCGTGGCGACTTGAGCTTGAAACGCTTCAGGCGAAAATCGCAAGTGGCGCAACGAATCGATCTACGGAGAATCATGGCGCTTCGCTTCGAGCATCAGATATCCTTGCTAAGCTGAGCGATGGAGAACTGACGCAATTACGGCTCGTGTCTGGTGGTCGAGAGGTGATTATCCTCGATCGACATGGGTTAGAGATAGCACAAGACCATCTGCATGCCGAGCATGTTCGGCTGGTAGTTTGGGCATTGCGATTAGCACTGGCTGATGCTTGCTGCGAAGCTGGCGTTTCGTTGCCAATCGTGCTGGATGATCCATTCCGTAATCTTGGTTCCCGCCATACCGCGAATCTTGTTACCGCATTGGATGACCTCCACACGCGAGGTCGACAAGTATTTGTGCTAACCCAGAATCAGAATGCAATTGACCGAGCACAATCTTTGGGTTGTGCAATCCATCACCTTGGGCGAAGCCCAGCTATTGAGAAGGTTGTTGAAAAAGTTGTCGAGAAAGAAGTTAAGCCGCGGACAGAAACCGTTACCACTTCCGTGGTTGAAACTTTGCCTCTGCTAACACTATCCGATTCGATTGACAAGTTTCCTATTACCTTCGCAGGACATGAAGAAGCATTTGGCCGAGCTCGATTACGCACAATTAGTGATCTTCTTGAAGCCGACCCGAGTGCTGTCGCTGAGGAAATGGATATCGAGTTCGTCACCGCGGAACTCGTATCGCTTTGGCAAGCACACTTGTGCCTCGTATGTTTTGTGAATGGTTTGACCTTTGAGCAAGCCAAGCAACTGACCGACATTGGCATCTTCAGTGTCGACGAACTTGCCGAGGCGGACTTGCAATGGATCATTGATCAGTTCCGTAGCCGTGGTTGGAAGTCACATGGTCGTGATACTTACAGTCAGTGGATTAGCTATGCGAAGAAAGGGAGTAAGCGCTGGCGTAAGAGTTCCTCGTATACCGCTTGGAGTCGCAACCGTTCTGAAAGAGGCAGTCGCATTCGTGAGAACTCACGTCGCCGGAGTGGTACGACAAGAAAAGCAACTCGCAAGCGTCGCACCGAGAGCCGAAGCACTGAAAAGCGAGTTAGATACTATTTGGAAGCAAGCAGTCCGGTGATTGATGCCCCTTCGATTGGTACTAAACGGGCGGAGATGCTTAACTCTTGCGGTGTGATTACGGTAACCGACTTGCTTAGCGCTGACCCGCAGATACTTGCTAGCCAGCTGGATCATTCGAAGATCGATTCGACAGTAATCGTTGCATGGCAACATCAAGCGGGACTCGTCTGTCGGATTCCTGAGCTTCGTGGACATGATGCCCAGGTCCTAGTAGGTAGCGGCTTCACGACGCCTGAAGAGATTTCTGCTATGAAGCCAACCGAGTTGCTTGAGTTTGTTGATCCTTTCTGTGATTCGTCCGAAGGACAACGGGCGTTGAGGGGATCAAAGCGTCCAGATTTGCAAGAAGTGAAAGGTTGGATTGAGAACGCACGACAGAGTCGTTCAATGAACATTGCCTAAATTCGTTTTCTTCAAAGTGAGCCGTTTGCCTGATCGGGTCTGAAAACGGTACAATTCCCGTGCTTCCTTTTGAGCCGACAAGTAGGATCTAGATCGCGGGAAGGAAGATTTTGAAGCACTTTTGACAAATGGATTGGCATGAACCAATACGCATCTTACGCTGACGATTTCTACCTCAATTTGAACCTCAGCACAGAAATGGAGCTCTCAAGTCATCGAGAGACCATTCTGCATTTTGCCGAGCAAATGCAGAAGTGTTACCCGGAGATGCGTAATTTCTATTCTCGTGACAAAGGGGACTTTGTCCTAGAAGAAGACAAAGATGGTGGAAGCTACCGTTGGTGTGCCATCGATGCCAAGCGAATCGGCTCAGGGTATGTCAATCCAAGTGACATTAATCAAGCAGTAGAACAGCATCGTCGGGTCCTAGAGTTAGCTCCCTACGAGTTGTCGCTAAGCCCACTTGATTGCGAAGCGATGGATTTGCTAATCGGGTTCGATTTTAATTGCCGTGGCAATCACAATCAGATCGTTGCCGAGGCGCTCGGTTTATCGCCAGCTTTTGAGAAATTCTCAACCCTTGGCGGAGGTAAGTACATTGCTTTTGAGCCTAGCTTAACGCTCTCATTGGATGAAGAGTGCCGTACTCAATGCCGTCTTGCAATTGAAACTCGCACTTCGCCGTACCACATCCGAACAGGTGAGTACCAAGAAGATCAGCTAAGCGTTTACGTTACGGCTCGGCGCTATGGCAGCCTTGACCCCGGTGTTACTTACGTTGAGATGCTCTCGTTGCTCTCGGATGTCTGCTTTGAAGCGCTCGACAACTGTGTAGTTGAAACCGTGATTGAACCGCTGGCTAAAACTATTGCATTGCGTTAATTAACGATAGATAACTAAGCCACGGCACTATAGTAAGCGTCTTGTTGCGCTAACGTACTAGACGACCAACGCTTTCAAGAAGCCGATCCATTGGGAAGGGCTTTCGGATGTAGTCATCGACACCAAGCATTTCCGCATAGGCCTTGTGTCGGCTTCCTTCGTTGGCTGTAACCATGATCACAGGTGGCGAGTCTTCGCCCGAGCGGCGCAATTTCTCAAGAACAAGAAAGCCGCTGCGTTTTGGCATCATCATGTCCAAGATAACTAGATCTGGGGACTCTCTCTCGGTGAGGGCCAAACCTTGGTTACCATCTCTTGCGATGAGAACCGTGTAGTTGTGTGCTTCTAAGGCAAGGCGGAGAGATTCAATGATCTCAGCGTCGTCATCGACGAGTAAGATTTTTTTCGAATCGTTTGACTTCTTGTCGGCCATAATGGTCCAAATCAATCGCAGGTAGGCAGTATGTGTCTCGTGGGCTGATTCATTCTAGCAAATCACTAAGTTAAATCATCTCTATCGGTATAACGACCTAGCAGCGAATTGGATAGCTAGGCAGCGGAAGATATTGCATGATTCCGCGAGATATTTTGCGAGGGCCGATTCGACTGGAAGTTCAGGCCCAGCAGATTGTGGCAGGTTTCCGCAACTTTTTCTGCCGCACCATTCTTTGCCCACCGGGTAATCGCTTCGCGACGCATAGAGAGTTCTTCTTCGGATTTTAGTAATGGCCGCAATTGCTCGGTTAGAGCGTCGGCAAGCTCGCGGTCGCTTTCCTCCACAACTCTTGCAGCACCCTGGCATTCAAGAATCCGGGCGTTTGCCATCTCGGCTTCTTGGCCGGCTCTTTTATCAGGCACAAGCAACGCAGGTGTTTGTGATTCGGATAGTTCAGCCAGGGTGCTTCCTCCAGCACGGCAAATGGCAAGATCCGCATCACCGAGGATGGCACCGATCTCATCGATATATGAGACCACCAGGGCGTCGATGCCCAGCTGCTTGTATCTCAGTTCGGTTTCCACCAGTTGTCCTTCGCCTGATTGATGAACGATTCGCCAACCTTTTAAGAATTGAGGCATTCTCGATAGAGCAATTGGAACCGACTGATTGAGAGAGCTAGCGCCACCTAGCCCGCCAAACACTACCAAGCATCGATCCTGTTTATTGATTTTTAATGAGCAAACGGTCTTCTGAGGAGAAGTAGACAATCGGCTTGGAATGCCCGTGATTGTTGGGAGCGTAGCTGTTGGGAAATGTGCCGCGGCTTCATCAAATCCTAGGCAGACGGCAGTTGCCGATTTTGCCATGGAGCGAGTCACCGCGTTTGGCAAGCAATTTTGCTCTAGCAACACAGTTGGAATACGTGCAGCTTGGGCAGCACGGAACGTTACAGCCGAAGCATGTCCACCGAGAGCGACAACAAGGTCTGCTTGTAACTCATTCAGCATCCATCGAGCGGCGCAGTAACCAGCAGCGTTGTCGGTTAGGTATCGAAAAGCACCGAGTGCCCCACCTGGTTGGGGACGTGACGGAATGCTGTGATACTTGTAGCCTGCAGCTCGGACCGCATATCGTTCGATGGCCCGCCCAGCTCCGAAGAACGATATTTTTGCCTTGGGCAAGTTTTGCTCAATGCAAGAAGCAACTGCCATTCCTGGATGTAAGTATTCCATTGATCCCCCACCTGCGAAGATGATGTGGGGCGAAGGAGCTGACAGTAGAGAACTCATGCGAGGACCTTTCAGGTGTATCTACTGAGCAGCCGGGGTGGGTGTCCACCCCGACGCTCAGCGGTGAATTCCGTCGTGAAGCAAATCGTTAAACAGTTGACCCAGTAACCGTTTAACGAGGATTCGTAGGCTTCGACCCTGGGGGGGTGGTCTCGATTGACCCCGCAATCAAACGTGACCGACGACAGAATTCCTTTGGTTTGGTTGTTGTTTAGGTTTCTTCAAATGTCATACGATGGCGGATAAGGCTATCCAATAGATTGCGATCATCCGAATCACATCGATATCCGAGGGCGAGCACAACATCACCGGGATCAGCTAATCCTATCGCTAATGCAAGTGATTGAAGGCGATCTTCGACCAGCGTTGTCGTGTCGTCTAAATGGGTGTCAATATCTCGCGTGCATGAGACAAATAATCGATCCGACAGGCATTCTGCCGCAACGATTTGCTCACGAGCTAGGTTGTCATTCTCAAGCAAGGGTAGGGCGACCAAAACCTTGCCAGTTGTCGAGGATCGAGCAGCTTCGATCGCCGAACGTATAGCAAGTGGACGCATGGCGCGATCAAGCTTTAGGGCATAGGGCTGACCACAAACGACTGGTTCAAGCATTCCCATGCGAGGTAACGCGGCCTCTACAGCTCGGATCGCTTTTGGAAGGTCGAATCCCATCGCAATAGCGGTAGCAATCGCGGCTAAGCAATTAGAGCGGAACGCTGCTCCTGGCAGTTGTGCAGACAGCGCACCGGATTGTTTGCCATGCGTGACAATAAAAACCTGACCGCCAGTGTGGCTTTCAATCGCCGCGGCCCGCACATCGGCGTGTGGCAGTTCACCGAAAGTAATGATCGGTCCTGTGTGAACGCTGGACAAAGCAACACAGTCGGCGTCATCGGCGTTGAGGGCCAGAGTTGTGCTTGATGTCAAATTGCCAAGCGACTTTTCAACTTCCAATCGATGCTCTGCTGTTGAGTTCCAACGACGTTTGCCGCTGGTTTCAAGCCCGTCGCAGCGAAGGTTCGTTACACAAGCGACCGAAGGAGTTTGTTTTGTTGGGAAGCTGCCAGGGTTCGCAGCGAGTAAGGCAAAGTCTGCTTGATTTCGATTGCAACGGCCAAGCCACTGATTAGAGGTGCCGACTGGCAAATCGAGCCCAGTTCCGTCAGCTTCTAGGTCGCTGTTTCTAAGTCCGATCAATTTTCCTTCAGATAACGAAATCGCCGCCAAGAGTTCGACCACCGTCGATCGGCCAATCGAGCCGGCGATGGTAATCAATGGGGTACTTATTTTCTCGGAAGAATCTTCTTCAACGGAGAAATGATCGTTCAGCAATCGATGGGTGACTCGGATATCACTAACGATGGCCAAAGGAGTTGAGAGACCAGGGAGCAGACGCTCGGCGACGATAGCCGAAGCGCCGCGTTCTTCTGCCCATTGGGCACCTACGGCATCGCATTCTTCTAGGTGAATATAGAGATCGCCAGGCTTCACGGCCGACGCATCGGTTTGAATCGCCTGAACCGTTGGTGAACTCGATTCAGGAAAGAATGCTGCTGATGGCAGCAACTCACGGACAGAGTACCGATCAGAAGACGCTTTGTTGGCATCTTGATGGCGATCGTTGGGTGCTCGGCTTGGTAGCACAGTCACAGGCCTCCTTGCCAGTGGATTGCGGTGCGTGTTGCTGCGACGCTCTTGAGCATCCTTGCTCAACATCCCGACAGCGGGGGGATAATCCTGAAAATGAGGCGTAGCGTCAAGAGACTTTCTTGCTGAGTGCATGCACGAAAGAAGATCGCATGCTAGCAAGCGAGCGGCGTGGCTTTGAATTGCCTATTTCATTACGCTACGCGTGATGACCTAATTCGACAGCAATCGAACGACCACAAGAATAATGAATAGTATTTCAATCTCATCTCTAACACAGATATCTAAAAAGCGGATCCTAGTTGTTGGAAAGCTAGAGGATGAGCATTTCCCCGGACTTGCGGTTTTACTTGAACAACTTCCGATCGAAGTTGTTCAACGGGAGCAAGGCGAACTTTTGCCTTGTGTGCAAGAGTATCAATTCGATTTAATTCTGTTGCCGCAGGTTCGGCCATTGGTCAACGAAGCGAGTCACAAATGGCTTACCAATTACACGGCATCGATGGAAGCGAAGCCAATCTTGATGCAGCTGCTTGGTACTTGGTGCGAGGGGGAAGGACGAACCGGCAAGGTACAAGAAGGTTGGAAGCGGCTCTTTTGGCATCAAGCAACGCGTTGGCTGGAAGCTTGGTTATTGCCAACAAGTAGAATGCAGGAGGATTCACATGGATCTTATCGCTTAGTCGAAGTCGATGCTGACCGTGAAATGGTAGAGACCCTTCGCGAAGCTCTTAAACCATATGGTTGGTATGTCATTTCCTATGACGGAAAGCAAAGCCCTACGCATGCTTCCTTAGGAATATGGCAAGGAACCCAGATATCTGGTCGCGAATCGGCTCGGTTGTCAGGGTTTGCAAACCGTTACAGGAATCGGAAAAATCAATATCGCATACCAGTGATCGCTATGGTTGACTTCCCTAGAACCGAAATTGTAGCAGCCGCTGGACGACTTGGCGTTTCGGAAGTTATTGGGCTGCCGGTTAGTTTGGACGAACTAAATCTGACAATTGAATCGGTTTATAAACGAAGTATTGGGATCTCCTGCCAGTCGCAATTAGCTAACCAGATTGATGGTCGCAAAAATCACCCTTCAACGATTCAAAGACTACCGATTGCTGCTTGAATGTCACCAATCGGGTTCGACTTCGGTTAAAACGATTTCTCGGCGCCAATCGATCTCGTGGACTGGCCAGCAGCGGACTCTGCGGAAGCCAGCTTCATAGGTCTCTGTGTCGCTCGCCCAAACCGGTTCACCGTATTGATGGCATTGCCGCTGGCAATCTTTCTCGACTGGACGGGGGCCAGCTACGGAGCCTCGATTGGTTTGACGCCATGTGAGCATGCCGTGGTCATAGACGCTAACAACCACCGTTTCAGGATGGCAATCAAGTACGCGTCGCGCGATGAGTTCATAGCTTGCTGTGGAGAATATCCTTTTTAACTCATAGAGATCAAAGTCCCATTGCTCTCCGATTGATCGAAACCATCGCATGGGCAACAGGAAACTGCATGCCATCTGATTGGCTACTTGCTCCCTAGCAGAAGGGGGAGCCTCCTTAGGCGAAATCCCCAAGGACTCAAATACCCGAAAAGCGAATGCTTCACCGACTTCATGCGCAACCGACCACTGCCGACGCTCTGGTCGATCTTCAGGCCCAAGCAGGATCGTCCCACAATTTCCCCCAAGTCGGACAAATCGAGCTCTGGTAGCCAACGAGTTATCCTCGGCAACCACTAAGCCCAAGTTCTCTGCAAGCTGGACAGCGTCAATCGGTGGGGCATCAACCGAAGCTTCCCAAAGCAAATTCCTGGAGCAGTGTTCAAGGGCGGATTGGTATTCATGAGTGGAAATCTCGGCAATCATTGTCGGTCTCCGATGTGAAAAAGTGAACATAAGAACACTATATCATTTGGTGGCCAAATATCAATCAAAACCGGCAATGTTTTACAAGCAACGGAGTGACAAGGGGTTGGCACTTGGTGGAAAAGCACCAGTTTTTTGTTCCAAGCCTTGCTAGACGTACCCGATGGGCGGCACAATAACGGATTAACACTTTCATCCTTACAAGAAACAGGAACAGGTTCTCCTTTGTCCGAGACGTTTACCGACGAACTGCAGCGAGCTGACAAAGCGAAAGGGCGTTACGCCTTTATCAGCCTGGGATGCCCAAAGAATACGGTCGACAGCGAACGCATGCTTGGCATGTTGCAGCTAGATGGCTACGAGCTAATCACGAATGCTGACGATGCCGATTTTGCTATTGTCAACACTTGTGGATTTATCGAAGCGGCACGAACTGAATCGTTTGCTGCGATTGACGATATGCTCGAACTAAAACGTGAGGGTAAGCTCAAGGGAGTAATCGTTTCGGGATGCTTGGCGGAACGTCAGCAGCAGGAGTTGCTGGAGAATCGACCTGAGATAGATCACCTTGTCGGCGTGTTTGGCCGTGACGAAGTCACGAAGGTAGCTGATCGGCTGATTGGTGGCTTAGAAGAGCAGCGCATGGTCTTCCGGCCTGCACCCGCCCGCCCACTTGAGGACCGTGATCGATTCCGAATTACGCCAAAGCATTTTGCTTACCTGAAGATCAGCGAAGGTTGCGACCGGCTTTGCACGTTCTGTGCGATTCCGAAAATGCGTGGTAAGCATGCTACCAAGCCGATTGAAGAAGTTATCGCCGAAGCGAAGCAGCTGGCAGCAGATGGTGTGCGAGAACTGGTTGTCGTTGCACAGGATACAACCTACTACGGTATGGATCTCTATGGCGAGCCCCGTCTGGTCGAGCTTCTTCGTGAGCTGGATCAGATTGATGGCATCGAATGGATCCGTTTAATGTACCTTTATCCGATGTACTTTAGCGACGAGTTGGTCGATTACATTGCCAGTAGTCCTAAGATTCTGCCGTACATTGATATGCCACTTCAGCATATCAACGACCGCATGCTTAAGCGTATGCAACGCCGAGTTGCATCAGGACCAACGAGAGAACTTATCCAAAAGCTGCGTGATCGAATCCCCGGCTTGGTTTTGCGTACGACGTTTATTACGGGGTTCCCTGGTGAAACTAACGAAGAGTTTCAAGAACTAAGCGAGTTTATTGCCGAAGAGAAGTTTGAGCGACTTGGTGTATTCACTTACTCGCTTGAGCCAGATACGCCGGCAGCTCGATTGCCGAATCATCTTCCTGAAGACCTCAAAGAAGAGCGTCGTGGTAAGTTGATGGAAATTCAACAGCAAGTTGCCTTCGAGTGGGGCGATGCTCAAGTTGGCAAGCAGGTTGATGTCCTGATTGATTCTCCTGTTGAGGGGGAAGAAGGCGTTTGGATAGGCCGTTCGGCGGCAGATGCTCCGGACGTCGACTGCATCACCTACGTAACGGGTGAAGGTCTGGCATCAGGCAAGATTGTCCCCTGCGAAGTCGTCGCACGGACAGATTATGACTTGGTTGCCGTTGCCGTGGGGGAAGCTCGCTGAGTAAACTTATCAGCATCGCTTCACGCTTTTTCTGAAAAGACTGCACCCTATGGAAGACATAACCGATTCCCCTGAAGAGCAGGAGGTACCGGTTGGGACACTAACGAGTGTACCCAATATGGTCACCCTCGCACGGATCGTGCTGACGATCGTTTGCTTTGTTGCTTTAACTTTCCATTCGCACGGGGTTGCCCTTGTGCTCTTTTTACTTGCGGCAGGAACGGATTGGGTCGACGGTTGGTGGGCGAGAAAATTCAATCATATTAGCCAGATTGGCAGAGTCCTCGATCCGTTTGCAGATAAATTATTGATTTGCGGCGTGTTTGTTTTCTTGGCTGCTGAAGCAGGGTCAGGAATCCCCGCTTGGGCTGCAGTACTGGTCTTTGCCCGTGAATTATTAGTGACAGCGCTTCGCAGTTTTGTCGAAGCACGGGGCGGCGACTTCTCAGCTAAGTGGCTTGGTAAATACAAGATGGTCTTCCAGTGCGTAACTGCAGCGCTCAGTTTGCTTTTGTTATCGGACTGGTGGAGTTGGGAAGAGAGAACCGCTTGCCTCACGATTCAAGCTTTTCTGTGGATAACCGTGATTCTCACCGTTTGGTCAGGTTGGGGATACGTTAAGTCAGCCTATCGCATGGCGACTCAGACAGAGGAGTCATCGTGATGCAGTTTCTCTTGGCGCAGGAACCCATTGAAATAACAACGCTAATGGGGTGGTTGTTTGGTTTGTTTGGTTTCATGGCCTTAACGGGGCTCGCTGCTTGGTTTGTGGCATTTGCAAGAATTTCTGAGAAGAAGGCCCCGATTCCTTTTGAAGAGCGTGTGCTCGCCCCTTGGAAATGGAGCGGAATGGCCCTCGCAGGGTTTGTTGTCTTCAGCACGCTCCTAATGATTGCCAACCAAGCAGTTCAAGAGGATGAGCCTGCGCCGCCCATCATAGACTTTCAGGCCGCTATTAGCATGGCGGCGATCTACTTATTGCTTATGGTCGTTGTTGTGGCATGGCATAGAAATGTTTCTTGTGCCAAGTGGAGTGACTTCGGCTTGCCAACCAGCACTGAGCAATTTGCCAAGGATGTGATTCTAGGATTCGTAACAGCCGCAGCGGCTCTAATTCCTGTTTACGTTGTTCAATCAATCTTAGTGCTCACACTTGGGATGCCATCATCCCACCCGCTGGTTGAGCAGTTGATTGAGAATTCAACCTTGGAAGCTTACCTGCCGGCCTTTTTCTTTGCTGTAATTCTCGCTCCGGTTTTTGAAGAGTTCGCATTTCGGGTCATGCTTCAAAGTTCACTCGAACGAGTAGCAAAACCTTTAGATTATTGGCCAATTTTGGTCTCCTCTTTCTTTTTTGCCTTCGTTCATCAAGGGCAAGGTTACGCCCCGATTCCACTTTTTGTGCTCGCTTGTTTCTTTGGCTATCTCTACCGCCAAACACACCGGTTAACACCTTGTGTTGTTGCTCATATGACATTTAATGCTATTTCACTGATCGGCACTTATGTGACCGCCATTTCGGGGCAGGCACCCGGTGTGTAACTTTGACGCATCTTTGAACCTTGCCCGCAGGGCAGTGTCTGTCTAACATTCACGAATTATAGGTATTGCACACCAGAAACTCGTGATACTGGATTTTTGCCCAGCATATCCAGGTTTTACGCTGTTATCATTGAATGGTTGCATCCCCCTTGCTGTGGGGATCGAATCAAAATCGAGGTAAGGAAATTACCTTCAGATGCCTCTTTGCGACTGAAGACATTCAAATAAATCACATGGTTCAAAAAGTTCTCAATATCGGTCGGTACCTATTTCTTGTACTGATCACTCTCTTTGCATCAGCCGTGATGTGGTGGGTTAGTCGTCCCAATCTCGAAGACGCAAGTCTAGGCAACGATTCGGGAACGGCTCCTTTACCGACAATCGCAATGCCTAAGTCGCTGGTCTTCGCCAAAGAAGCCGAACCCGTTATGTCGGAAGTCAAGATTCGTTATAGCGGACGAGTTCAGGCCTGGGAGACTTACTCGCTCGGCTTTGAGATCGGTGGACGCGTGGCATCCTTGGGTGAAAACGAAGAAGGCTTGGAGCTTGACGATGGTGATCGAGTTAGCAAAGGTCAGGTGCTAGCTCGGCTTGATGATCGGGTACTGCGGGCACGTGTTGCCGAGGCGGTTGCGCAACTTGAATTAGCTGGCTCCGATTTAGAACGAAGCCGACGCATTCGTGAATCGACTCCTGGCGCTTATTCGGAGGCGGATTATCAAAACGACTTAACCCAATTTGCTCTTCGTAAAGCTGCCCAAGAGATTGCCAACAAGAATCTTGAAGATGCCGTTATAACTTCACCTGTCGATGGCATTATTTATCGCCGGATGGTCGAATCAGGTGAATCAGTCAATCCTCATACGATCATATTTGACATCGTCGAAGATGATCGACTTCGATTGGTGCTTAACGTACCAGAGTCACGTATCCGTGAGCTTGAATTGCGCCGACGCGAAGTTGCCGAGGCAAGACTCGACCCCAATGCTTCGGAGGATGACAAACTCTTTAAGGCCTATGTCAAGCTTGAAGGGACCGACGTCCGCGGACGACAATGGCCCGCGATTTTAGCGGAGGTGCATCACATTTCAGCTATGGCTGATGAAGCGACCGGGTTGTTTGAGATTGAAGTGCTAATCCCGAATGAAGAGGGACTGCTCCGCCCCGGGATGGTTGCCACCGCAGAGCTTGTGACGGATCGAATCTTAGCTTATCAAATTCCCGAACCATCTGTTTTGTTCCGATCTGGGAAGACTTACCTCTTTACGCTAGACCCAGCGATGGCTGAAAAGAAGATAATGTTCTGGGATGTTGGCCAGGGAGAGATTTGGAAATCACGCCGTGTGGAAGTTCACGATTGGATCGATCAGGGCGAAGTGCTTTTGTTACCTGCGACTTCGTACCAATTTGACCATATTGTTACACGTGGTCACCAACGGCTTCGGAATGGCCAGCTAGTACGAATCGCTTCGTCGTCACAAGTTGATTTGGAAGAAGAGTTTATCAGTAACAACACGCTTCCAGCTGATGCTGCCCGGAAGTAAACCAAACGCCTACCTTGCCACCTATCAAGTAACGATTGCCCAGTAAACGTGAAACAACTCAGTGATGCCGCCGTTGAACGTCCCCGCATGGTAGCGGTCCTTACGATACTGGTCCTACTGATGGCCCTGTTCTCGGGCTTGCAAACACCTGTTCAGTTAGGGCCAGCCATCACCAAAGCAATCGTCCTGGTGGTGATTCCATATCCAGACTCTCAGCCAGAGGAAGCTGAAAGCGAAATTATCCGTAAAGTTGAAGATGCTTTAACGGAGCTACAAAGTGTCGACTTTATTGCCTCGACCAGTATGCGCGGGTCAGCGGTAACGCAGGTAGTTTTCCTCGATGGCGTTTTGCCAGACGAAGCACGACGTGAAGTAAAAGACCTTGTTGACCGAATACGGAACCAACTCCCAGCCGGGCGTGAGGTTCAGCCCATTATCACGGACGTTGACTTCGAAAACCTTCCTTTGATGTTGGTCAACATCACCCCCCCAGAAGGTTACGACGAACGCGCCCTGAAGACACTTGCCGAAGATGTTCAAGAACAACTCGAGACGGTTGATGGCGTTGCCAACACTCAGCTCTTCGGTGGCAAAGAACGTGAAATTCAGGTTAACGTTCATCCCGATATGGCGACCGAGTATGGAATCACCCTGGCTGAACTTCGTCAGGCGTTAGGAGCATTCCACGCCGAGTTACCAGCGGGTTCATTTAGTACTTCCGAATTTGATCGCCAGGTCCGTAACGAAACGAAACTCCGCACCGTTAAGGATATCGAAGGAGTCGTTGTCAGCAGCGAGCAAGGACAAGTCATTCGGGTGCGCGACGTTGCAGACGTAGTCGATGGTTATCGTCGGGTGCTAAACCAAGCTGAATTTGATGGTATGCCGGGGGCTACGATCATTGTCAACAAAGAGGCTGGGATCAACACGCTCGGAGCTGCTCGTAAACTCAACACCATGGTCGATAAGCTTCGGGTCCAATATCCGGACCTTAGGTTTGATACGACCCGTGACGCTTCGAAAGAGATTTGGGTTATGTTCCGCGTGCTAGGGTCGAGCGCGATCTTCGGAGCGATGCTGGTCTTGGTGATCCTTGCTTGGACCATGGGATTACGTATTTCGGTGCTTGTACTGTTGGCAATTCCCTTCAGCATGGCTGTCGCTTTGATCTTCTTGTTCTTTGCTGAAGTTCCGGTGTCGAACATGGTGATCTTTAGCTTCATCCTTGTCCTAGGGATGGTTGTTGACGGGGCAATCATCGTTGCTGAGAACATTCACCGTCATATAGAAATGGGGAAGGATCCGGTCGATGCGGCCAAAGATGGGATCCATGAAGTAGGCGTCCCAGTGATTGCTGCTGACCTGACCACGGTTGCAGCTTATCTGCCAATGCTTCTGGTTCCGGGCATCATGGGTGACTTCATGGGCGTAATGCCAATCGTTGTAAGCGTTGCGCTGATTGGTTCTATCCTGGTAGACCACTTTGTCATACCGACCTTAGCGGCACGTTGGTATTCTCGTTCGCAGGACGAATCGGGTGCGCCAAAACCAAAGGCACTACTTACAAATCCATTTACTCGCATTTATCACAGGGTACTACGATTCTCGCTTGAGAATCGTGCCTTTGTGCTCGCTTGGGCAATGCTTGCCGTTCTGGGGGCAAAGTTTTTGGTCGGCTATCTCGGCTTTAATTTCTTTCCAACAAGTGATCGTGGGCAGTTCATTGTCAAATACGAGCTTCCTCTCGGATACAGCGTTGAGCAAACCTTAGAAGCTTCGCGTGTCATTACGGAACCACTTGAACGATGGAGAGAAACGGGGGCCCTACGGCACTACGTCACTTCAGCAGGTTCGTCCGGCGCTCTGGCAATGCGGATTGATGAGGATGCGGCAACGGGTCCCGAGTTTGGTCAGGTACAGGTAGAGCTAGTCCCGCCAATGGACCGCGATATCGTCGAGCAGGATGTGATTCGCTACCTCCGTGAAAATATCAAACCACTTCCTGGGATGAAGTTCACCGTCGAAGAGGTTAAAGATGGTCCTCCGGGAGGTGCCGAAGTTTCGGTACGTCTTACTGGAAAGGATCTTGAGCAGCTTGGAGTCGTTGTCCAAAAGATCAAAGATCGCATGGGCGAGATTGAGGGGACCGTTGATGTTTCAACCGACCATCGCCCTGATAGCCCCGTTCTGATTGTCGAGCCAAAAGAAGATGTAATCGGGTTGTATAGCTTGACCGATGCGGCGGTTGCCGAGGCGGTTCAGATTGCAATTGCAGGTGATAATCGTATTCAGATTTCATTGGATGATGAGGATGTTGACCTTCGAATTCAGGTAGCACCAGAGTATCAGCGCAATCCAAAAGAATTGGGTCGCATTATGCTCACCAGCGTCACAGGACAAAAAACTACAATCGAGTCAGTCGCCAAGCTAAAACGCGATACAAATGTCTTTAGCATTAATCGCTACGACCGAAATCGTGCAGTGATTGCGAAATGTAATGTTGACGACCAACTTACTCCATCGATGGTTTTCACGCAGCTTTCTAAAGAGATCTTGCCTGATTTGGGATTCAAGCCAGTTGAAGGTGGCGAGACAATGATCGAAGGCTTCAGCAAGGTTTACTATGGTGCACCCACTTCGATTGCTGAGGGGATCCAAGCAGAATTTACTGGAGAGAACGACGAACGCGATAAGAATTTTGGCTATCTTCTTTGGAGCATGATTATTGCTGTCGTTCTTATTGCCGCAATTCTTGCGATCCAGTTCAACAGTTTCCGACAAAGCGCAATTGTGATGGCCGCGGTGCCTCTCTCGTTTATTGGTGTCGTGATTGGCATGTGGGCCACCGGTTTCCCCTTCAGCTTGGCAACCTTTATTGGTTTGGTTAGTCTCACCGGCATTGTTGTTAACGATGCGATCGTGATGGTTGACTTTACGAACCAATCACGCCAACGTGGCAAAGAGGTGGATGAAGCGATTGTCGAATCAGGCGTCAGTCGCTTGCGTCCGGTGATGCTGACAACTGTAACAACAATCGGCGGGTTGCTGCCCCTGATGCTGAATGTTTCTGGTGGAGCTGAATTCTGGCAACCCCTTACTGGTGCTGTTGTCTTTGGGTTGGCATTTGCAACCTTATTGACATTGATTGTCATCCCATGTGCTTACAGCATGGCATACCGACGCCCGCAGCTCAAAGAGGCTGCCGTCCTTCTTAGCATGGGCGGCTTTACGCTCTATTCTCTTGGGTTCTTCGGCTAAGCTTTCGAAACGAACAGTTTTTCCGATTGTTATGACCTGGATTTAACGGTTATGTCTTGTGGCATGACTATTCTGCGAAACTACCGCAACAAGCGAGCGATTTAGACGAATCTTTCTGCACGCACCTTAATGAAACCTACTATCTATTATCGCCATCAGGTTCGTGCTGCGAATCTCCTGGTAGTAGATGAATGAAATGGTGTTTGACTGAAATCAATAATTGAGGAAGATCATGACTTTCTTTAGTGGGAACCGAGAAAAGCAATCTGAAGAACCTGTGGTAACTGCCACTAATGATGTTAACAATGATCTGCAAGGAAAGATTGATGCTATCAATCGTTCCCAAGCGGTGATTGAATTCAATCTCGACGGAACAATTATCACGGCAAATGATAATTTTCTGAGTGCGGTTGGCTACACCTTGGAAGAAATTCAAGGTCAACATCACCGGATTTTTGTTGATCCAGCTTATGCCAATAGCACCGAGTATGGTCAATTCTGGGCCAATTTCCGCAGTGGTAACTTTGACGCAGGAGAGTATCCGCGTTATACGAAGTTGGGTGATGAGATTTGGATCCAAGCATCCTATAACCCCGTGTTCGACGAAGATGGCACCCCAATTAAGGTTGTGAAGTTTGCTTCAGACATCACTGCACAAAAGCAACGCTTTACCGACCTTGAAGGCAAGATGGACGCTATTAGCAAGTCACAAGCGGTGATTGAATTCAACCTTGATGGCACCATCATTACGGCCAACGAAAACTTCTGTGCCACCGTGGGATATTCACTCGACGAGATTCGTGGACAGCATCACCGGATTTTTGTTGACCCCGAATACGCAAAGAGCGAAGAGTACACCGAGTTCTGGAATCGTCTAGGCTCTGGAAGTTATGATGCTGGCCAGTACAAACGATTCGGTAAGGCGGGCAATGAAATCTGGATCCAAGCATCCTACAACCCAATCCTTGATCCAAAGGGTCAACCAATCAAGGTTGTAAAGTTCGCCACCGATATTACGGAGAATATGAAGCTTGAGAAGGCAATCGAAGTTGGTAACGACGTTGCATCAAGCGTTTCTCAAATGGTTGCCTCGATAAACGAAATTGCCGAAAGTGTTTCGCGTACGGCTAACCTAGCAAAAGATGCTGAATCAATTGCTGAATCGACCGGCAAGAATGTCGAAAGCCTAGACGAAAACAGTCGTCAGATTGGCGAAGTTGTTTCCGTCATTCAAGAACTTGCTGACCAAACAAACTTGCTCGCTCTTAACGCTACGATCGAAGCAGCACGTGCCGGTGAATCTGGCCGTAGCTTTGCCGTTGTTGCGAGCGAAGTCAAAGAACTAGCAAATGCAACTGCCAGTGCAACTCAGAATATCGAACAGAGCGTTCTTAAAATCCAAAGTTGTATTTCCGAAGTTGTTTCCTCGACAAACAAGATTACTGAGAGCATCGGCGAAGTGAGTGTTAACACCACAACCGTTGCTGCTGCAGTCGATGAACAGTCGGCAACCATGGCAAGCCTCGGACAGACCGCTGACCAACTTCGCGCTCTTAGCGAGAGGGGCTAAGCGAGTTCGGTCTTTCGGATAGCCAAATAAGCTTAACGATAACTTCATACGGCAACGCTGCCCTATCAGCGTTGCCGTTTTTTGTTATTCTTGTTGTAACTTGTGAGCAAGACTTCCAATATCAAGAAGACCTATGATCGACATTCAATCCGATACCCAAGCACTTATTTTCGATTGCGACGGAACCCTCGTTGATTCGATGCCATTGCATCGTTCTTTGTGGAACGTTGTCTTGAAGCCTTATGGGGTTCAGGTGCCTGAAGGATACATCGATCATCACGCTGGCAAGCCGACGGAAATTATCACTCAGATCATCAATGCCGAGTTTGGAGTCGAAATTGATCCAAAGTCGCTAGCGAACAGTAAACAGACAAAGTTTCGTGAGCTAGTTGAACAGGTAGGTCCGATTGATCCTGTTGTCGAAGTTGCCCGTCATTACCACGGCAAGTTGCCCATGGCGGTTGTCTCGGGCGGTTGTAGGCATAATGTTGAGCTATCACTCAAGCAAGTCGGAATCTACGACCTCTTTCCGGTGATCCTTACCTCGGATGATCCGATAACGCCTAAGCCTGCCCCAGACCTTTTCCTAGCAGCAGCCGAGAAGCTCGGAGCGGATCCGAAGTATTGTCATGCTTTTGAGGATGCAGACGCAGGCGTCACCGCCGCTCAGGCGGCTGGTATGTTAGTGACCGATGTGCGGGATCTTGAGTCAATTAAGGCTTAATTGCAAAGCCCGACCAGAAAGACTACGCCTCGTCGAATTTGATCTCAAGGATTTCGAACTTGTTGGTACCAGCTGGTACTTCGATCTCCGCTTTGTCACCAACTTTTTTTCCAACCAAGCCTTGAGCTAATGGGCTTGTGATGTTGATTTTGCCTTCGTCGAAATCTTCTTCACCAGCACCGACAAGGATAAATTCCTCGGTATCACCGAAGTCGAGATCCTTCACCTTAACTCGGCATCCAAAGACGACTTCGTCCTTAGGTAGCTTTGACATATCAACGATTGAGGCGCGATTCAACTTGTCTTTTAGCATGTTGATCTTGGCTTGCAGCATCCCTTGGCTTTCGCGAGCACCGTGGTACTCCGCGTTCTCTTTAAGGTCACCCTCGGCACGCGCTTCAGCAATCCGTTTGGTCACGGCTGGCATTTGCACGTTCTCAAGCTCATCAAGCTCGGCTCGTAGTTTGTCGTAGCCGATACGGGTCATGGGGATGATTTCTGACATGGTCTCAGTCGCTTGCTGCGGAGCTGACCACTCGGTCGGCTCCTTGTGAGTTCACAACCTACGACAATCGTGTGGCTGTAAAAGTGAATTGATGAAATAAAAATCAGCAGGATTCCCCAAGGCGGAATCCTGCTGTTGATGGTCACATTGTCTCGAATCTCAGGCCAAAGGTAAAGGCGTATTTAGCCTTAGATGGCGAATCGAATCAGAATCGAACTGGGCAATTTTACTCAGGTAGGTAGAGAAGACTGCCACAGGATTTGCAGAAGACTGCCTTAGAAAGGGCGAGGTCTGCCTGCATATTCAAAGTCAGTTGGTTGCCGCAACCCTCACAGACGCCATCCTCAACAGGTGATAATCCATCGGCACCCTTTTGGCGAACCACTCGCTCGTAGTCCGCTCGGACATCACCGGTTAGGTCTTTTTCCGAACCAACTAGATCCTGTTCGAGACGAGCAATCTCCGTTCGCAAGGTGTCGGCAGTCGATTCGACATGTTGTTTGACTTTGGCAAGCTCATCTTGCCCTGCCTTGAGGTTCTGCTTTGCTTGTTCGACGCCTTGTTCGAATTCATCGATTCGGCCTAGAAGCTCGAGCGTTTCGTCTTCAAGTACCGAGGCGGCCATCTTGCCTGCTTCGATTTGTTCTTGCAGAGCTTTGAACTCTTGGTTGCTAGCTGCCGAGTTTAGCTGGACGCCCCATTTATCGATCTTGGCTTCTTGGTCTTTGATATCAAGCTGCTTACGATCAGCTGCCAGTCGAGCTTCTTTGACCAAGTTCTCAGCGGTAGCAAGATCCTCTTCAAGCTTTGCAACGCTGGCCTGATGGGCCTTCACTTGGCGTGGGCCACGTTCCAAGCGACCTCGCAAGTCGGTCAGTTGACTGTGGAGGCGATGAATGGTGCGTAGCAAGGCTGCTGATATCGTCGACATAAGTGCTTCCGGGCATACTCGAATAATTCTGAGCTTCGGCTAATAGTTATCCTTAGCAAACCAAGGAATGCCAAGTCCCCCGAGGCGTCTCTCTCGGTGTGGACAATAAAAAAGGCCGATCTTCGAGTTCGAAGACCGGCCTGGAGACCATTCAGTTTCTTTAAGCGGCAGCGTCAAAACCTTCGTTGTCGATTTCAAACCCTTCACCAACAGCTTCTGGTACGAAACTGTCTAGCATCTGGCTGCGGACGGGATTTTGAAG
Source organism: Botrimarina sp. (assembly GCA_965263145.1). Lineage (GTDB taxonomy): Bacteria > Planctomycetota > Planctomycetia > Pirellulales > Lacipirellulaceae > CAYGQU01. Next base: position 1,155,109 of record OZ253585.1, on the reverse strand, counting down.
TTTCGCAACCGCTTTTGCTTCGATTTGACGAACACGTTCGCGGGTGACTTTGAAGATTCGACCAACCTCTTCTAGCGTATAGGAGTAGCCATCTGCCAAGCCGTAGCGGAGGCGAATGATTTCCCGTTCACGATAGGTCAGTGTCTTTAAGAGCTCTTCGATTCTGTCACGAAGCAACCCATTGTTCGCCAGTTTGCATGGGTTGTCGGTGCTGTGATCCTCGACAAATTCGCCGAATGAGCAGTCATCTCCTTCGCCGACAGGGCGATCAAGGCTTACCGGATGACGACCAATGTCAAGAACTCGCTCCGCTTCTTCGAGTGGTACATCTGCCGTGACGGCAATCTCTTCAACCGTTGGCGTGCGGCCAAATTCTTGTTGCAGTTGCTTGGCGGTGTTGCGAAGCTTCGTAAGCACATCAATCATATGGACTGGAATCCGAATCGTGCGTGCTTGATCTGCAATCGCTCGTGTGATCGCTTGGCGGATCCACCAGGTAGCGTAGGTGCTGAACTTAAACCCACGACGGTACTCGTATTTATCTACCGCACGCATCAGCCCGGTGTTTCCCTCTTGAATAAGATCCAAGAAAGAGAGACCACGGTTGCGATATTTCTTAGCGATCGAAACCACCAAACGAAGGTTACCGCTAGAAAGTTCACGTTTGACGTTTTCAAATTCACGATACTGACGTGCGACTTCATTCGCACGACGACGCAAACTCGAAGGGCTTTCGAGGACGCGACGAGTTAATTGCAATAGCTCGGCACGGACGGAATGAATCTTGTCGCTTGGAGCCCCCGTGGCTTTGAGCTCATGAAGTTCAGTACGAACTTCATCAATTCGGTCAGCGTATTGCTTGAGCTCTTTGATAAGCGGGCTAACTCGTTTTGTACGCAAGCTAAGCTCCTCGACAAGCGTTAGCATCTTTTCGCGGCGTCGCATATAACGCTGGCGAGCAGCTTGTTTTGCTTTCTTGTCATTGATCCGACGATCAACCATCGTTGCATAATCAGCTCTTTGAGCATCCATCAAATTACGAAGCGTTCGCAAGTTGTGTGGCAAGCGAGCTTGAACTTGTTCTTTCGTAAGCCGTTCGGTGAGCGACACCTTGATCGTTCGATCAAATGGCAATTCACCATCTTGGACTTTCTCAAGCGTCTTAACAGTTGCCTCAAGGGCATAGAAGCTGCGAAGCAAATTACGGCGGAAGCGTTTACGCGTGACTTCAATCTTCTTGGCAAGAAGAATCTCTTCATCACGATCTAGTAGCGGGATCTCAGCCATTTGCGAGAGATACATCCGAATCGGATCGCTCGATGAAGAAGGCAATCCATCTCGTAGCAAGTGCGAACGATCTCCGTCGGCGGATTGATCAATCGAAAACTTGCGAGTACCGGGAGCATCGACGACCTTGATCTTCAAGGCTTCAATGGCCGTCAAGAGCGTATCGATACGCTCGGTGCCATAGCTTTCGTCTGGCAGATAGGAAGCGACCTGTTGAAAAGTCAGCTTGCCATGAAGTTTTCCAATGGCTACAAGGCGACGCAACTGGTCATCTATCCCGCCGGGGATTCCAGGAGGAGGGCCTGCAGGTAGTGGATTCGCTGTTGGCGAATTTACTTCAGCTGAGGACGCTTCTGAAGCAGAAGCTTCACTGGGGAAAGGAAGGATGGTTGGGTCTTGATTGTTCTCTTGATGAGAATCAACCGCATCGGTCTGGGCATCCGATGCCGTACGGTTAGCTGCGAATGACATGGTCGCTCCTCACGTGCTTCCTGCACGCCGTTGAAGTGACAAATAATTTGGCAAGATCGATTACTACTGCGGGTTAGTAACCTTCAAAAGCCAACACCTAAAAAGACTGCCTATCCATCCGTGGACAGGGGACCAGACTCCCGGCGTTTTCGAGAAGCAAACAGTGCGATCACCGCTTCGTCTGCTTCGTCGTGGTTTAACTCTCCTTTTCGAATTGCTGTGATCTGTTCGCCACGCTCGGCAACCTCGTTACGGTCATCTCGGTGTTGCAACAAATCTTTGATTCGAAGCTGCAAGTCACTGCCGGCTCGCTCCCGAGCACTTTCGTCAAGTTGAATAAGCAAGCTTTTCAGTTGCTCGTTTTCAACTCCTGCGAGTAACTTGTCAGGCGTTAATAGACCCTCTTCTGCCGATTGTCGGCAATAGGAAAAAATTCGCTGTGCTAGCACTGATTGAAAATCGACTTCACCGATTTGACTTAGCAGAGATTCTGCCGCTTGAGGATCGGTGACTAACAACTCTAGAGCTTCACGATCCCAGGCAGATAGATCCGAAAGCTGAAGCTTACTTGGTGTTGGTTCCTCGTTATTAGAAGAACTAAACAATGGCTTTGATTTTGCTGAGCTACGCAATTCAGCAAGCCGTGTTCTGAGGCGTTCTTCTGGCAATCGGAAATGTCGTGCGAGTCGGCCAAGTACGCTCTGTTCGCGTAAAACCGTTTCCGAACTAACATCGCCTAACGATGGCCGTAGCTTCGCAAGGGTTGCCAGCAATTGCTCAACCGCTTGAGATGCTGCATGCGTATTGTCGGCTGAGAGTTCCATCCCTAGCGTAACGCTTTGAAGTTTATGCTCGAGAGCATCAGGTGCTTTGGCAAGCATCTGCTTGAAGCGATCGGCCCCTTGGCTGCTAATGAAATCGCACGGATCGAGCCCGTCTGGCAGCGTCAAAATTCGCAAATCGACGGGGCTTGAGATGAAGAGCTCAAGCAGTTCGCTGGCCCGTTTACGCCCCGCTTCATCCCCGTCCAAGACCAGGGCAACACGATCCGTAAAGCGACGTAGGAGGTTTAGTTGCCCCATGCCCATAGCCGTTCCGCAAGCTGCAACAGCGTTAGTAATGCCATGCTGATGGGCTGCTACGACGTCGGTGTAACCTTCGACGACAACGATTTGGTTTTCTTTTTGGATCGTTTCTCGTGCCAAATCCAATGCGTAGAGCGTGTTGCTCTTCGAGTAGATTGGTGTTTCGGAGGTGTTAACGTACTTGGCTGGCGTGTAGTTGGAGTTCTCTTCCGCTTCGGCTAGTTGAGGCAATACGCGGCCTCCCAATGCGACCGGGCGCGAACGGACATCACGAATGGGGAATATCAGTCGGCCTCGGAATTGGTCGTACCAGCTTCCGCGACTCTGGCTCAGAGCGATGAGGTTGACTCGTTCCAAAACTGCAGGCGAGAAGCCCGCTGACTGCGCCTTGGAGAGGAGCCAATCCCAACCGGTCGGCGCAAAACCGATTCGAAAACGGTCAATGCTCTCTTGCGAGATATTCCTCTCAGCAAGGTACTGTTTGACGATGTCGGACTGTGGTGAATTGCTCAGATTGAGATGATACTGTGCTTCTGCCCAAGCCATGGCGGCAAAGAGGGTCTTCTTATCCCCTGGAGTGCCTGGCGCGGGGCGAGGACCTTGCGGGGTATCTTGCAGAGAGATCCCAACTCGATCAGCAAGCATTTCAAGTGCTTCACGGAATTCAATTCCCTCGATTCTCATCAGGAAGCTGAATATGTCACCACCAATGTCGCACACCCAACATTTGAAAGACTGGCGTTCTGGATTTACTTGCAGGCTGGGGCGCGTATCGTCATGCCATGGACAAAAACCAACATAGCCACGGCCTTGAGGTCGTAGTTGCAAGTAGCCTCCGACGAGATCGACAATGTCGACCGCTTGGCGGATTTGCTCTTTGGTTTCTTGCGAAAACGATGGCATTTAAAAAGGCTTCCTTGCGACCGACAGCTTAACGAATACGTGCTTCGGGTTTGCGTCGTATCACAACGTCCAAGGTTAGGTCTTTCGGAGAGCCACTCGTCAGGCGACGGATCAAGATTTGCGCCGTTGAGTCGATATCCGTTGATGCAATCTCGCGGCTTAATAAGGTTGGATCGCCAAACGATTCGCCGTTCCAGCTCAGAATTACGTCGCCACGTTGGAGTCCAGCACGAGATGCAGGGCTGTTGCGGACAACTTCTTGGACTAGAACCCCTTTGCCTCTCTCTAGATTGAGCAAACGTCGTTGTTTTTCATCCAACTCATAAGGAAGAATGCCAAGGTATCCACGCTCTATCTTCCCTTTGTCTCTGAGCTCTTCGTAAATATCTTTGGCGATATTGCTAGGGATGGCAAAGCTGACGCCACTATACTTTTCTCCGACGATTGCGGTGTTAACGCCGATGACCTCACCGGAAAGGTTAACCAATGGACCACCGCTGTTGCCGGGATTCACCGCTACATCCGTTTGAAGATACTCTTGGTAAACAGAAACTTCATTTGCAGCATTGATTGTTTTTAGTGTTGCTGTGCGTCGAGCCTTACAGCTAATGATTCCAAAGGTCACGCTACGTTCCAGACCAAAAGGACTCCCAAGAGCCCAAACTAAGTTGCCTGGATCTAGTCGATCACTATCTCCCCAAGAAGCAGCTACCATGCCTGATGGTGTAGCCTTGAGCAGCGCAAGGTCTGTTTGAGGGTCCGTACCTACTACGTAGGCTTGGTCCATCTTGCCTGAGCCATATTCAATCAGCAATTGGCTTGCCCCACGAACGACATGTTCATTGGTTAGGATATAGCCTTCTTTGTCGACGATAAATCCCGAGCCTACCCCTTCGGTAACAGTACCCTCTCGAGTCATCTTTGGACGATAAATGCTTACAACGCTTGGGGCTACCTTATGGGCGACCAATCGGGAGGCTTGCTCAAAGCCGCCCAAGGTTGGGGCGATGCCTTCCATCGCAGCTGTGGCAACCTCAACTTCGGCCTGCATTTGTCCCCGTCGAATTTCGTAGGAAACCATCCGTGCCATATAGGGAATCACGGCAATCGCCGCCATGACACATGCTAGCAGGATTAGTTTGCGAATCCGATTTGCAAACGCATAAGGGTCTGGGTCCGAAAGCTGCAGATTCGGCTTGTCAAACATGGGCCGATCGGGCGTCTCGCTTGTAGCGGCTGCGGTAGTCTCGGTGTCGTTATTCAATGGATTTTCGTCCATAACTTCTAATCCTGAGAAGAACATACGTGCAGGAAGGCCATACCGTCTGGACTTCTCGAACCTGAGGACGATGCCATTGGTACTCATTGCTTGCCGATTCAGTATAGTCGAATTCGCCGCCTCAGGCACCTGTTCGACTTAAGCAGGAAGATCGCTAAACCCTATAAATCTGCGGATTTTGCGTTTTGAGTAAATTGAATTATCGGGCTGGTAAGCTTGTTTGTTGCTCCGACTCTTGCATAATGAAATTGTGGATCCACGTGCCTTCGGGAAAATCGCTTGACCCTATCTCCCACACAAAGTCGATTTCCTCACCCTTCGCAAAGCCAGGCGGATGGTCTCTTGGCTGTGGGGGGACTTCTTCAACCTGACTGGCTGTTGGACGCTTACCGAAATGGTATCTTTCCATGGCCGATGTCGGATGAATATCATGAGGAAGACTCGCGTGAGCCTTTTCCCATGCTTTGGTGGTCGCCCGACCCACGGGCCATCTTGCCCCTTGATGGAATGCATATTTCTAAAAGGTTGCAACGCACTTTGCGTAGTGGCAAGTACGAAGTCACTATCGACCAAGCTTTTGATCAAGTCATCCGTGGTTGCGCATATGGCCCTGGGCGAGAAGGAGGGACTTGGATTACCGACGAGATGATTGAGGCCTACTGTCGGATGCACCAATTGGGCCATGCCCATAGTGTGGAAGCATGGCTCAACGGCGAACTAGCCGGTGGTGTTTATGGATTGGCTATTGGTGGCCTCTTCGCAGCTGAATCCATGTTCCGCTATGAAAGAGATGCTTCGAAAGTTGCACTTGCAAATTTGGTATCACATCTCAGCCAGCGTGGCTTTAGGCTTATGGACATACAAGAGATTACTGCCCACACCAAACGACTTGGGGCAATCGAAATTAGCCGCGATGAGTACTTGGAAAAACTTTCCAGCGTGGTCGAACTAACAGTCAGTTTTGGCAGCAAACTGGACGTTCCAAGTCGTTGGTAGTTCACCCATGGCAAATTAACCGGAGACTGTTCAACCGGGTGGCCAAGTCAGCGGACGTCCGGCTAAGACATGCAAGTGAAGGTGATCAACTGATTGGCCCCCTTCCTCTCCGCAATTCATAACGACACGGTAGCCTTTGCTTAGTTCGAGATTCTTAGCTAAATCACGGATCACAAGCATCAGGTGGCCCATAACCTCTTGGTCTTCCGCTTCTAAAGTGTCAGATGACTCGATTGGCTTCTTTGGGATAACTAAAAAGTGCGTCGGTGCCTGAGGCGAGATATCCTTGAACGCCAGGCAGAGATCATCCTCGTGCAGAATCTCCGCAGGGATCTCCCGACCAATGATTTTCGTGAACAAGGTTTCCCGTTGCGACATGCTACAACTCCTCTGAGGGCTAGGGCTAATCTCCCGTTAGCCTAACCCATCTAAGAGGTGCGCGCAACCATCCCTTGTTTAAATGAAAGGGAGGAATAAGACCGAGTATCAGTGAACTTCGTCAAAGTAAGGATTCTCGATCATCAGAGGACCACTCACTTTTTCAGCAGCGACCGATACCGAACGATCAACGCGTGCCGATATCTTTGCTTGCTTATTCTCGGTTTGCGAAGCTTCTTTGGCGTGAGGATTCTCGATCACAACCGGGGTTGCTGATTCGATAATCTCAGGCGTTTTGTGCCATGGACCGTAGGCGAATGGGCTATGACCATAGGTGCGCGGCACTGGTTGGCTGTAATAGACTGGCGGATGTGCAGCGAAATAAGGGACACGGCTCTCGGTTGGATAGTCAAGCGAACGATAAAGTCCGCCGATGCCATAACCGTAATTGTTGCCCCAACCACAAGCTTCTGCAGCTTGGGAACCGATGAAAGTAACAGCCAGTAAGGCAACGAAAGTAGCGAGTCGTGAAGATAAGCTCATGGTGATATACACTGATGGGGAGGGAGATAGGAGGCATGGAACGCATTAGGTTGGCAGTTTGCCTATATCTCCAAGCTAATCAGAGCTGGCAGAAAAACAAGAAAAAACAATGAGTTATCAAGAGCAATCGATTTGACGTAAGTTATGGATGTTAAGTTACTTACATCGCACATAAAGGGCAGGGCTAAGGCCCTAGGTTTCTCTTTATGCGCTGTGTGTGAGGCTCAGACACCTTCAGGCTTTGAACATCTAAGCGATTGGCTAGATTCTGGTTATGCCGGTCAAATGAGCTATCTAGCGGATCGACACCACGCTTACGAACACCCAAAGCATGTTCTTGAAGGTGCCCGATCCGTATTGGTAATGACCCTCGATTACCAAACGGTTGAGCCTAAGAAGCCAGATGAAAAGCAGGCAAGAATCTCTCGATACGCTTGGGGGGATCAAGACTATCACGATCTTATACGGCCGAAGCTGCACACCTTGGCGGATGAGTTTCGTAAGTTGGCTCCAGAGGCCAACGCGCGGGGCGTTGTCGATACCGCTCCGATTATGGAACGTGAATTTGCTCAGCTTGCGGGCCTTGGTTGGATTGGCAAAAACACTCTCCTTTTGAATCGACAGCATGGGAGTTGGTTCTTCTTGGCCGCTCTGATTACGGACCAAGAGCTCGTTTACGATAAGCCATTTGAACAGGATCACTGCGGAACCTGTACAGCATGCTTGGATGCTTGTCCAACCGATGCTTTTGTTGAACCGAGAGTGCTCGATGCTTCACGATGCATTAGTTACCTAACGATCGAGCACAAAGAGATGCCCGCTGTCGAACTGCGTTCAGGCGTTAAAGATTGGCTCTTCGGCTGCGATGTCTGCCAGGAAGTTTGTCCCTGGAACCAGAAGGCTACGTTAGCACTAACTGAAAATGCAACAGCAGCGTTTGATGCTCGGTCTGAGAACAATCCGGTTGACCTGTTCGAGATACTATCGCTTGACGAATCAGGTTTCAAAGAACGTTTCCGTGGGACCCCTCTTTGGAGACCACGTCGCAGGGGGATTCTTCGTAATGCGGCAATCGTGATGGGAAATAATCGCCCTAAGGGTGGCGAAGCGATCCTTTCCAGGGTGCTCGGTGATGAAGAGCCACTGGTCCGTATGGCGGCCGCTTGGGCACTTGGACAATATGCCAGCGAGTTGGCAATATCAGCCCTTCGGCAGCAACTTGAAGTAGAAGCAGAGGATGAAGTCCGAAAAGAAATCATCCAAGCGGTTGACGGCATAGCGGGACAGAATCGAGAATAACGGCCATGACATTCCAGCTACCGACATTACGAATTGGTCATATAGAGCTCGACTTTCCCGTCGTGCAGGCGGCGCTAAGTGGCTACAGTGATTCGCCTATGCGGACGCTTGCACGTCGTTTTGGTGCACCTTACACCCTATGTGAGGTGATGCTCGATCAGTTTGTTGTCGCTTTCAAAGAGCGGGCCAAAACCCGCCACTTTATGCATATCTCGGAGGAAGAGCATCCGGTCGCCGGTCAATTAATGGGTGCCAATCCGATAGACTTTGGCGTTGCTGCCGGCAAGCTTTCCGATGCTGGGTTTGATGTGATCGATATCAATTTTGGCTGCCCAGTCAAAAAAGTTGTCGGCAAGTGTCGTGGAGGATTCCATCTTAGTCAGCCTGACGTAGCCATCGAAATCATTGAGCGTGTCCGCGAAGCGACACCCGATGAGAAACCGGTAACGGTAAAAATGCGTCGAGGCATTGATGATGACCAAGAGAGCCGTGACAATTTCTTTACGATTTTTGATCGAGCTTATGAGCTTGGTGTCTCAGCCATTACGGTACATGGCAGAACCGTTAAGCAACGCTACAATGGCCCTTCCCGTTGGGAGTTCTTGAAGGAGCTGAAAGAATACGCCGGTGATCGTGTGGTGCTTGGCAGCGGCGACTTGTTCACTGCTCAAGATTGTCTCGACATGATGCAGTACACGGGCGTCGATGGTGTTACCGTGGCACGTGGTGCCATTGGGAATCCTTGGATATTCAAACAAACACGGGCACTCGCCGCAGGCGAACCAATGCCGGCTCCTCCCTCGTTATGGGAGCAACGTGATGTCATTGCAGAGCATTATCGCTTGGCGGAGGAGCTTTATGGTGCGGATCGTTGTTTGCCTGATATGCGTAAGTTTGCAATCAAATATTCCGTACTGCACCCAAACCATAAAGAGGTGCGGGCTGATTTCTGTAAGGTAAAGAAACCTGGCGCTTGGCGTGATATTCTTGATCAATGGTACGCTGAAGATTTGCCAGGTGTTTATCCAGAGATTGAAGAACCGAATCCATTAGCTTCCAGCGCCATAACGGAGCCGATGGCTTTAGCAGACGGATCCTAATTCTCTTGATTAACGCCAAAGCTTTGGCCAGTAACCTCGGAAGCGGTCGGCAACCGATTCCTCTTCTGGCTGTTTCGGTTCTTGCTTTGACGATTTTTGCTCGTCGGGCTTAGAGTTCGCCTGCTGAACGACTGGCGGTAGTTGGGGAAAATTATTCACTAAGAATTGTCCCCAATAGCTGTCTAGAATCTGTTGGCAGTCAGCCAGCCGTCCTTCATCGAGAGCTTGCTCCGCGGCTAGTTTAAGCTGAACCAGGGCTAACTTTTGGGACTTCGTATCTTCAATGTACGCCGGAAGTGGCAGCATTAGATCTTCACAGCGAAGATTGTCTACCAGAACAGTCCCTTGGCCGATTAATGCAAAGCGTACCTGCATTTGCTGACCTGAATCGATGGGCAAATCATCAACGGCAAAGATCAATTCAGTCCAAGATTCCACATCAGAACTCCTAAGGCTCGGCAACTGATTGGACCGAACCGTTGTGCGGGATTCATATTGTCCATCTACCGTGCTGAACTCAATCATGAACTCAGTATCTTGAGCTAGATCAATACTGGTTGCTTGGAATTGAATTGCTAATTGACCGGTGTTAGGCAAAGGGAAGGGGGCTGAGCTAGCAGAGGCCTCACCACTTTCCGAGTGTATTGCCAACGAATAACTGCCATCGACCGCAAAACCATTTGGCTTGTCGACCCCTGCGTTTGTCAACTGCCAACCGGTTGGACTTCCCGTCGGCTCTCTTTCTTCGAAGGAGGGGTTGATAGGTGGTGTAAAGACTCTTCGAGCACTATGGTCGGCAAGCTTCAATCGTTCGATGCGTTGTCGAATTTCTTCGACCGCATTCGGGGCGCTGTCGATGCGAGTTCCTAGACACTCAACACCAACACTTGAGAATCTCCAGGCGATTGATTCGTAGGGTTTTAATCTGATCTGAATTGCATGCTTACCCGATTCAAACCATTCAGGAGGTCGATCACTATTGATGGGAATAGCAAGGCTACGCTGCGGTATGTCAATTGTGAGTGTGGCATTTCGTTGCCAAGAGGTTTGATTCGAGGCAACCAGTACCGTGCCAGGTGCTTTGTCGCGTGACTGTTCGTTGATTGCAATTTTAATGTCTTGGAATTGCTTATTGGGTTGGGGTTCAGTGTTTAATTTATCTGCCGGAATCGAAGTGAAGAGTTGACGCATCTTGACTAAATCCTCGTCATACCAGCCCTGTTCAGTTCCTGTAGTTTCAATTAAGAACGGAATGCTTGTGTCAGCTGTGGCTAAGGAAAGTCGCTGTGCCGTTAATGCTGTCGAAGCGTAGGTCGCCTTTAGTAAGAAGTCATCTGGCGATTGTAGCGTCCCAAAGAAATCAGAAGTTTTGTCAAGTCGAATCGTAGTTTGCTTTGCCAGTAGCTGATTGGTTTTTGCTTGTGATGCAGAATGGAGTTCTCTCTGTTGAGCTATCGCGTTCCAGAAAGAGGTTTCTTTGGGAAGTCTGTTTGGTGAAGATCCACTGGCATTTACATTATGGACCAACGACATCCGACCGGCAGTCATCAGAGACAGGATGCCTGTTTCTGCAAAGCTTTCCTTCAAATCAACTTGACGCCCAAGCTTGGGAGTAGCCGCTCGGCGAAGCGATTCATGGTTTGTGAGTTCGTCCGTAATGATAAGTGGATATTTCCCTCGACGTGAACGAAAGGCACTGGCTAGTGAATTCGCAATTTGATCTTGTTGTTTCTTCTTCCAGCTTATCCAAGGCTCGCTGGCATTCTGTTCGATTACACCAGCGTGGGTTTCAAAATCACGCGGCAAATTGTCAGGCCAGTTCAACCGACTATCTCGTAAGAAGCGATCAACTGTTTCGCGGTCAAAGCCGCCGAAACTGTTGGGTTGAATGAGGGCCCCATTCGAGCCAATTTCTAAAGCTAAGCGGCCTAAGGATCGGTGATGCTCATAGTATTGCTTGAGGTCGATACCAATTCGGCGAACTTCTTCTACGACACCATCGTGAAGTGGGTTGTATTTGGGGGAACTCAAATTGAACGACCAAAGATAGCTTGCGTTTTGCTCAATCCGTCTTCGTTTTTCAAGCAATGGCAAGGGGCTCGACAATGAAACACAAGGTGTTAGATCAAGTCTTCTACGGTCAAATTCGAGAAGCAGTAATTCCAAGGGATCGATAGCGGGCAAGTCGCTGGTTCCTAACGCCCAAGTTGCCATGTCAAACAGAGGTGTCCCTGACAACGAAGGAACCGACGTTAGTGCCCCGCCACGATCATTGAGTGGGATGATGGCACCATTTGCGCCAGAAATCTGTACTTGATCGGCAATGCGCTGTGCCACCTCATAGCGAGTTTGCAGATCAGCATATTCGTAAAGTTTGCCTGGAGAAGGTGAAAGCGATGCCCCCACAGCTTTTTCCAGCTCGGGGTTGCGCCAGCGTAGTGAAAGCTGTCGCTGCGACGTCTTCGGTTGCTTCGAATTAGATTGGCGGTAGATGCGGATTCTTTCAACACCTGCTGACTTAATAGTCGATGGATTGCTCACAAGCAGCAAGGGAGAATTTGTGTGTGGCCAAACAAGAACCTTTACCGATTCATTCTCTTCCGGGTTCCAAGATGCGGATTGATGAATCAAGGTTTCCGCCAAAGGGACGAGTTCACCCTGCGAAGATTTATCAAGAACGGTGATGCCGAGAGATTGAGATTGTTCAAGGTCTTGTTCCGCTCGCTTGCCGTGTACAACCTCGATGAGGTAGGGCTCTCCTGGCTGTTGGATCGGTAGCGTGAAAGCCTGCCAGTTGGCTGCTATCATTCCATCTTGGTCTTTCGAAGCAGAGGGAATAACGACTCGATTCTCACGAGTTGAAGTTGCTTCAAAACTTGCCAATCTTGCCGGCGCTTCCTCGCGAGCGAAGCGTCGCCAGTCCATCCATTCGGGAATACGTGAAGTTTGACGTACATTGGCAGGATTGATTTCTTGTGAGATCGACCATTCACTCGGTGGAACGGGTCTTTCGGTTTTGTCAAAGACAAGCACCTGTAAACTTCGCTCAGTAAACGGGCGGACCTGTCCATTGGGTAGAAAACGTGAAGTGAAGCCAGCTGGGCGTTCCACGGATAGGTGGATGCTGTAGACACCTTCCTTGTCTGGGAGAGGGATCGATACAGGGCAGTTCGCTAAACCTTTTACAGGGACTTCATGGCGTGTCGGTTCTGATTCCCAGATAGTTTCCGTCGACCTGGCTCGTGTCATCCGAACTTTAAAATCGAAGAAATCAGTCGGTTCGAGCTCTTCGGTATCCGGCGATACTTCGAATGATAATTCATCGCCTGGAGCGTAGATGCGTGTCGGTTTATCAAAGCGGACGTGAAGTCGGTCATCGGGCATTCGTTCCGCCACGAATCGTCCAAGTTTGCCAAGCTGAGCCGTTTGAGGTTGCTTGCGTATGTCTTTCAGAACTAAACGGACAGACGTCGGTTCGGATATCCCATCGGTGAGTCGGACTTCAATCTCGCTATCGACTGGGCCACGCAATGTGATGTCATAAGCATCGCGACCAATTGGACGCTCGTGCCGAATCTTGATTCGATCACCCTCGATCCACGCTGCACCGACACTTGATGGTTCCAGGCTCAACTGCTGTAGTTCGCTTGGCTTTAGGTTGGGGAAGAGAATTTCCCCCTGCCAGATAGTGGGTTTGGCTCCCCCAAAAGCAATACGGATACGTGTTTGCGATTCAAACGCCTCTTCCGTATTAGCTTCGCCCGTTAGTTCGTTGACCGTTTGCGCACATAAAGACGAGACAGCGACAACCAACATTACCATTACAAGAAGGCTTGCTGTTGCTGCTGAGCGTACCGGTGTGTAGTTGCATTCTGCGCGGAACGACCGCATCGGACTTCCTTGTCCGTCAGTAGTTAAACGTCAACACGAGTTGCCAATGCACTGATTTCGTCGCTGTCGATTCCATGACAGCGGCTAAAAAGGCACTCGATTCCAGACGCATAATCTATATGCTTGCACGATTTTAGGCTAGCTCGATTCTTGATTTGAGTCGTCGCAATCAGCGTGTGCTAGCAATCGCTCGGCGGTAGCTTCTTCGAGCTTGAATACGTCGTTTTGTTCCCAGCGATCATCAGGTTTTAGGAAGAGCTGCGTCTCGCACTCTGCCTCTTCAGCAGGCTTTTTAGAGTGAATTAAGTACCAATCATCAGTTCGAATGGATAGCTTTCCAGTGTCTGAATGGCATAAGATTTTCGTGTCGTGCTCTGTTGGTGTTTGTTCGGGCGTGCTAGCAAATAGCTCACTGAGCAAAGTGATGTTTTGTATCCGGGAAAACCTTTCCTTGGGGTTGGTGGTCTTCCAGAGCAGGGGAACCTGTTGCTGTTCGGAATAGAGATTGCCAACATTGCTGCCAATTTCGTCATGTTCGCCGAGTGAATAGCCCGAGGTGCCCACAAGGATGAACTGCCAGGCGTTTCCTTCAAAAAGTTCATCAAGAAAATCGAGCAGTCCTTCTAGACAAGCATCGAGAACCATCACCTGAGCTGCAAATCGGCACGATGCATGAAAGCGGGATTCGCACCAAGTCGCGTCATCAACATCCTTTGCTGATAGTTTGCTTGGAGCAATGCTCGGAGAAATGGGGGAGTCTTCCTCATCAAGTAGCGATTCACTCATCGTATGCGGAGCATCCCAAATCGTATGCAAGCCACTTAGATGTAACCAGGCATGGCAAGGTTTCTGAGCGTTGAATGCTTGCTCTTGCCATTTGGTCAGTTGTTCAGCAAATTGGGTAATCGCTGAAGCGCATTGCGTTTGAGCAATGGAATCAGCATTCGAAATGCCTGTGGCGTATTCGAGAGAAGTCGTTTCTGTAAACCTATCCGCTATTTTGTCATGAAGAAGGCTAACATCGTCAGAAGCAAAAAAAACTGCCTGCGAACCTTCCTGCAAAGAGAGATATTCTTCAACGAGTCGGTTGAGATTGTTCGAAGCAATGTTGCTATCGGCGTAGCACCAATCATAGGTGATTGATTCCGATGCGAGGCGATCAAACCCGGGCGTTTCGTAGCTGGTCTCTCCATAGGTGCCTAAGGCTGAGGCGCGGAGACCATCGATCGTAAGAATAATTGTTGAACAGTTCCAATCCATGCTGCGAGTCTAACCGCTCTTGCAGGATTCGTCAGGTGGGCAGCCTAAATTCAAAGGCTACCTAACGGAATTGACCTCGGAATTCTCCCCAAACCAATTGTGGGAAAATCCACGCATCTTTGGCGTATCGTTTGGCCAAACGTTTCGGTTCCGAGAGTAACCGATGAAGCCATTCGAGGCCCGCGTGTTGCATCCAGACGGGGGATCGTTTCTTTTCACCTGCTAAGAAATCGATTGTTGCACCAATGCAAAGTGCTACCCTAGTTTCGAGCTTCTCTCGATTTTCACTAACCCAAAGTTCCTGTTTCGGTGCTCCTAGGCCCACTAGCAATAAGTCAGGTTTAGCTTTTGCGACCGCATCAACAGCTTTTTGATTCTCGACGGCATCTTTTTCAAATCCAAGGGGAGGGCAGTACGTGCCGGCGATTTCAACTCCAGGATTTGCTTCCAGGATCTTTTCCGCAGCTCGATCAGCTACACCGGGACCAGCCCCAAGGAGGAAGACTCTCATTTTCTGGCCTCCGTCAGACATAAACCGACGAGATGCCTCGCGGATTGCTTCTGGACCAAGGTCGCTACCAGCTACCCGTTCAGGTAATGCTCGGCCTAGAAGACGAGAAGCCAGGATCAAAGGAGCCCCATCGGCTACGACCATCGCTGCTTGATCGTAGGATGAACGTAATCCTGCGTGATGTTGGAACATGACTGCGTGGTCGACGTTGGGTGTAACGACATACTTACAATCAAAGCTATCTTCTTGTGCCCAATCAACCACACGACTGACTGCCTCACCAAGTGAGATTGAGTCAATCGTCATGCCGAACATATTAATTTGAATATGGTTCATCTTGTTTCTTCTTTAAGTGGTTGGGTGCGAATTGTTCCAACGAAATGATGACGTTTCTGTGATACTTCCTTGTGAGGGGGTCCGTTTATGTGCTCTTCTAGTGAGTGGATTATTAATCCAACAACCGACGGCTGCCCCACCCGCGATAAATACCAACCACTGACAGATATGGATCAACGACAAGTCGTGGAACAGCGCGGACGGTAAATAAATTACTATGGTTGCTAATAGAAACAGCCCAAGATGCTGTTCTGGACTGCCATTGATTTCTTGATTGGCAATCCGCCAACCGAGTGCGATAAAACTAAACAACACACCACAATAAGCGGCCAAGCCGAGCGGGCCGGTTTCGATCAAAACACTCAAGAACGTATTGTGATGATGCAGCGGACGGAGCGACTCTAACTCAAACGACTGACGTCGATCATTCAGGTAGGGAAGCTTCTTGTCGTAGTAACGACCATATCCGACACCGGTTAGAGGATGGTCTTTGTACATCTGCCAAGTTACATAGGCAAATGCGGTTCGTTGCTGGACGGAGTGAGCTGACACACTTGCCGAGTCTTCTCGTTTTAAGCCAACCAGAGCATCTTTGCCTACGGCAAGGAACAATCCTCCCATCAAGCAGCAGCCGACGAGAGCGGTTTTGCGTAGTGGTTTCGGTGCTTGAAAGACGATGGCCACGACCATTGCACCGGCCAAGCCAAGCCAAGTTGAACGCGTATAGGTCAGAAGAACTCCTAACCCCATGAGTCCAATCAAGGGTATCACCATAAACTTTCTCCAACTCGACAGCTGCTTCATCCAAAGCCATGCAGCTACGGCACAGACCGAAAGTACGACTCCCAGACTCACTGAATTCAAGCCAGGACCACGCGCACGGCCAAAATGAAGGCCAAGTTCTGGGTCGGCTATATACCGAGGAAAAACCAAAGACCACTGGCCTGTAGTTTCAAGCAGGGCTGACACTGCTAGATAGGTTCCTAACACAGTGAGGACGCCAAACATCCATCGAATTGATTTATGATCGAAAGTCTGATTCCTTAAGACCAAGTAGAGAAATCCTGGTGTAAGGAAGCTGATGATGAGTCGGAAGAATGGTGAGTCAGGCTGTGGTGGTGTTCCCGATCGATTGGCGACATAACTAACCACCAACACACCAAGCAGAAGTGAAATAATCCAATCGACCTTGGTTAGCTTTGTGTGGGCTAGCTTGCCATGAAGCATCTGCCAACCGAATTGTGCAGCAATCGTTAACAGCAAGATTCGATCAAGCGTTAACGGTATCGGCCCGAGATCTCTATGCCAGAAATCATGGCCAAAGACATAGCCAACTACCAAGGTTGAAAGAACTAGTATCTGAGCTGAAGGTCGGGGCGCGTAACGCATCAGTAACAGACATACTATCGCTAAGATGCCGAAGGGGATTGCCATTTAACCTTCTCCCTTCTGTCTTCAGAGTGAGGCCATTATGGAATCTTGTTGCTTTCCAAAATCTTCCCAATCATTGGCGAAGCTATCGTCTTGTGCGTCGCGAGGCATCTCCTCGTATCCAAAGCTTTGCTTACGTGAGGGTGGTTGAGGTGGCTTGCCTAGAGTAAGTACCAGACAACCGCCAAGAATTAAACCTGCCAAACCACCAGCAGCAGTCACGCTAGAACGACTTGGACCAAGCGGGTAGTTGCTAACTTCCGCTTCATCAATTTTTGCCAACAAACTTGCCGATGCTGCTCCGGCAAGATGTGATTCCGCATCGGATAGTTGCTGCTGAGCCCCTTCGAGTACCCGTGTTTGTCCTTCGACGTTCGAAGTCAAGCGGGCATACTCAGATCGACGGCTAGCGAGATTGGCACTACGCTCGCGTAGCGTTGTAATCTTTCTTTGTAGTGAAGCCTCTTGTTGCTGAGAGACATTGATTTCTAGTTCGACTCCGGCGATTGTAACGGGAAGTTCACGGCTTAGTTCTTGATGAACACGATCCTGGGTTTTACGTGCACCCTGAACCATCGGGTGGTCGTCTGTTCGATTGCCACTCAATCGAGCAACGCTCAGTTGCGCATCAACCAAACCATTCTTGAGGCGAGCCAAGCCGGGCTGGCTTGCCAGTAGCGAATCAGGCGTTGCCAAGAGGTTCTCCGGCGACTGCAATGCGACATTCAGCTCCTTAAGCAGTGCTTCATTTCGCAGACGTTCGGTTTCTGTGCCACGTAGTTCGTTTTCTAAGGAACCAATACGTTGTCCAAGTTCGCTTTGGCCACCGTTTGGAGATATCAAATGGCGTAGTTCGATTAGGTCTGATCCTACGGACTTCTCAAATTTACTAAGTGCTTCGTTGTGTGTTTTGAGCTGTTCTTGGGCGATAGCGACTGAGCGTTCTACCTCGGCAACCATACTTTCAGCACGTCGGTTTCTGAGTGCTTGGAGTCGCTTATCAAGTTGTTGAGTAAGCGATTCGACTTTGGCGATGGCCATTACGGGATCAGGGTCTAGCATCCCAAGATAGAAGACTTCCGTTTTACCGAACTCGGCTCCACCTGGCGGAGTAAAGCGAAGCTTATCACGAAACTCATCAAGCTGATCTGCCGAAGGGGCTGATCCTGCTTGAATGATTCCAACGTCTTGCAGGACAGCGCTTACGACGCTTTTACTTCGTGCAAGTTCTAGCAGAGTCTCTTGGACGGTTTTCATTTCGGACAGATCCGTGAACTTACCAAGCCGTTGTTCGCTGTAGCCTGCAGCATCGCTACGGATGATAAGCCCTTGGTCTGCTGAGTAATCGCGTTTGAGCACTTGAGTACTGGCAGCAGCCACCAATGCCCCAAGTAATGCAGGGGCCAGCAATAGCCAACGGTGCTTCACAGCCATGGCTACTAAGTCTTTTGGCGATAGGGTTGATTCTTCTCGATTGCTCATCGGATATATCGAAGGTTCTAGTAGGTGCATCAAAACAGGCCGGATTGTTGCCGGGCAGTTAGCTGATATTGGTTGCTGAAATCTAGGTTTTGCTACGTCGTGGTACCAAGCGATTGGTCTGCCAAGCTAGCTGCAAGTCTCTTTTTCCATTCGATTATGACGAGAATGCCGATTGTTCGGATCGGGCCATGCTAACCGCGGCAAGTAGGTTGAGTTCGAGGAACTCACCCTCTTTTTAGTTGCCGTTGATGCTGAATAGGCAAGAGTTAAGGGCGTCATTCTGCTTGCCCCTTGGTCATAGCAACTTTGAGATTGCATCCACTGATAACCGCTTACCTAAGAGACGATGGATACCATCACCAAAACACTTCTTCACGGCTACTGCCTTAGCACCTCAATGATGCGACAACGATGGTTGCATCAGCAGGTGAAGGACGGCAATGCGCCTGTTTCTATTCTCTTCTACCATCGAATTGCTAATACGCATCCCAACGACTGGACCATGAGTTGCGAGATGTTCAAACGCCAGATCGACTGGCTGGAAGAGCGTTTCGAATTTGTTTCTCTACAAGAGGCGCAAAGACGCTTGGTTGAGGGAAACTCTCATCCGACAGTTGCGATTACTTTCGATGATGGCTACGCCGACAACTGTGAATTTGCTGTTCCTCTGTTGTTGCGACGAAAAATTCCATTCACCTACTTTATCTCGACTCAAATTCTTCATGATCAGTTAGCGTTTGAGCATGATCTGAAGTCAGGAGTTCGGCTTGAGGTGAACTCGCTCTACCAGATACGAGCGATGGCTCAAGCGGGGGTCGAGATCGGTGCTCACACAAGAACTCATGCCGATATGGGTAAGTCAGTCGATGCTGATTGGATTCGTGAAGAGCTTCAAGGATCTGTTGAAGATATTGAGCGTTGGATTGGTAAGAAGGTCAATTATTTCGCGTTCCCTTTTGGGTTGCCAGACAACATGACACGTGAGGCAGTCCAGCTAGCAAGCGAAATTGGCCTACAAGGAATCTGCTCTGCGTATGGCGCGTATAACTTCCCTAGTAAGATTGATATAAGTCGTGGGCCGTTCCACTTACGAAGGATCCACGCTGATCCAGAATGGGCACGATTCCTCAACTGGATGACTTTTGACCCACGTAAGACGGGTAATCGTGATCCAATAGACGACGAATCTTGGTTGTCTGCTTCCCGGGAGCTTGTTGGGGGATCGACGTGAGTTCCGCCTCGGCAGCGAATAAGAACGATGTAAACAAAAGTGCCAAAGGCCTTACGCCTGAGACACTTTTGTCTAGTTTACTAGTCGTTCTCTTAGTAAACGTGATCCAGCGAAGCGTGGGCTTTGGCCGAGCTGTGCTGTTTTGTCGTTGGCTAGATGCGGAGGTTCTGGGGCTTTGGGAGATGGCGATTGGCTTCATGCTCCTAGCCGCTCCGCTCGTCGTATTTGGAATCCCCGGATCATTTGGTCGTTATCTTGGTAAGTATCGACAGCAAGGGCAACTCGGGCTTTTTCTGAAAAAAACAACTCTGCGGACCATGCTGTTTGCAGCTACAGCAATTGGCCTGATGGTCCTAAACCTCAAGTCGCTCTCCTGTTTTGTTTTTGGAGATGAAACACAGACAACGTTGGCGGCCGTGATGCTCATTAGCATGGCAGTCATTATTTTGCATCACTTCTTTGAAGCGATTTTTGCCGGGCTGAGATTGTACCGCGTTGTTTCGACCATGCACTTTATACAGAGTATGTCGTTCACGGTACTGTCGCTGAGTTTGGTTCTCGTCTGGAAACCAGATGCCTTTAGTCTGGTTGCAGGTTACGGGGGCGCATGCTTGCTTTCAATTATCATCGTTGCCACTTGGGCGTGGATGCGAGTAGATGTAAAGCCAGATGAAGGGTCGCATCTTACTAATCAAGAGTTTTGGCCGCCGCTGATGCAATTCGCCATTTGGATTTGGGTAACCAATGTCCTGACAAATGTTTTTAGCGTGGTTGATCGATACATGATTCTGCATTTCAGCAGTTTCGAGACCGACTATGCTTTGGAGATGCTTGGTAATTATCACTCAAGCATGATTGTCCCGGTGTTACTTATCTCAGTAACCAATCTGCTGGTAGGTGCCATGACACCGCACTTGAGTCACAGCTGGGAGCAAGGGGATCGCCGCGAGGTTAATAATCTAATCAACCTTAGCTTGAAAATCTTGGCTATCGTAATGACCATTGGAGGGGTAGCAGTCCTTTGGATTTGCCCTCTCTTATTTGAACA
Organism: Botrimarina sp.; assembly: GCA_965263145.1. Taxonomy (GTDB): domain Bacteria; phylum Planctomycetota; class Planctomycetia; order Pirellulales; family Lacipirellulaceae; genus CAYGQU01. The sequence continues at coordinate 1,134,578 of OZ253585.1, read as the reverse complement.
TGCTTTTGGAAATAAATTTGCCGACGGACTGAGGATCTTGCCCTGGACTGTGGCAGGCTGTATTTGGTTCTCGATCCTGCTGGTCGCCCAAACCTACACGTGGTGTACGGAAAAGTCACGACGGGCTGCGCTCCCATTGCTTGTTGGACTCGTAGCTAACGTCGCCTTGAATTTAATATTGATGCCACTCTGGGGGCTCTTGGGAGCGGTAGTAGCAACCGGACTCGCGACCCTCGCGTCGGTTACCTCTCAATACCTCATCAATCGACGCCTAGGCATGCAGACCTGTTTGGGTATCTGGGTGGCTGCCGTTCTACCATTCATTGTTACTCTCGGACCCAATGTGGGTCTAGCTGGTGTGGCCTTGTTGATTTTCATCTCTTTAACCACTGAACTTTTGATAACCCAAGATGAACGACAACGAGTCTATCAAGTTGGACAAGAACGCCTTGAAGGTTTCATTTCACGTCTTCGACCCAAGCGGGCAAAAGTAGTCTCATGAGTACCGAAGCAATATCAGCAGTAATTGAACCGACAAGTTTGGAAACGACTCAGTCGATTAGTACGGAGAAGCCGATGGGTTCTCCAGTGACGATTCTTTTTGTACAGACAAGCATGCCTGTGGGAGGTGCTGAAACGCTGCTTGTAAATCTTGTGCAATGTTTCGATACAAAAAGGTTTCAACCGGAGGTTGTCTGTTTAAAGGAACCTGGACCTTTGGGTGATTTGCTCATCGAGAAAGGCATCACGGTCCACTCAGGATTGCTTAGCAGCAAGTACGACCTTCGAGTCCTGCCGAGATTGGTTCAACTCATTCGCTCAAAACGTTATCAGGCTGTCGTGACGGTAGGTGCTGGCGACAAGATGTTCTGGGGTCGATTTGCTGCTAAGGCTGCGGGTGTGCCATTTATCGCCTCCGCATTACACAGTACCGGTTGGCCAGACGGGGTCGGTCGAATGAATCGTTGGCTGACTTCGATTACCGACCGCTTTATCGCGGTTGCAAAGCCTCATGGTGAGTTTCTGATTGACTTTGAAAAATTTCCAGAGGAGAAAGTCGTTGTCATTCCCAACGGAGTTGACACGAATCGCTTTCAATCATTCCCTCAAAATAATTCGATTCGAGAAGAATTAAATCTCGGACCAAATGTTCCCTTGGTGGGGATATTGGCGGCCTTGCGTCCTGAGAAGAATCATGAAATGTTCCTTCGTGTAGCTCGCAATATTACTAGAAGGATTCCCGAAGCTCGTTTCGTTGTAATAGGTGACGGTCCTCAGCGGGCAGAGCTTGAACAACTTGCAGCGGAGCTTGGCTTGCTTTCAGAAAGAGGAACTGCCGGTGCGGCAGTCCGATTCCTTGGGAACCGATCGGACGTACCCCTTTTGCTTTCCTCGCTGGACGTGTTGGCACTTACATCCCACAACGAAGCGAATCCTGTTTCCATTCTTGAAGCACTAAGCTGTGAAACACCGGTTGTTGCGACTGATGTTGGATCGGTACATGAATCGGTTCAGGAGGGGGTCACGGGGCATCTAGTTGCTCCGGGCGATGAATCGGCATTCACGAGCCGACTTGTCGATTTATTGTTTGATCCAATCAAAATCAATCAGTTTGGCCAAAACGGAAGAGCCTGGGTAATCAAAAATGCTTCGCTAGAAAGTATGGTTGATGGATATCAGAAGATGATTCAGCAGGGAATATCCCATACCGAATAGCTTTTCTACGGCAGTTTCTACTAGGCGAATGGCAAGCAGGCGGCCCACATGTCATAATGTGGGTTTGCCCGATTCGCTCAATCAAATCCCTTCAACCGAATGCTAACCGAACTCTTTCTGACAGGCCTTGCCAGATTCATGAGCGGGGCGAGCGTGCGCTGGGTTGATTGTCAGCCCGACACGTGTCAGCGTGTCTACTACGCGAATCATTCTAGCCATATCGATATGCTGATCGTTCGGGCTGCCTTACCGCACGAAGTGCGCGAATTAACTCGGCCAGTTGCGGCCAAAGATTATTGGAGCAAAGGTTGGATTCGTCCCCACATCGCAAAGGCATACAATGCGATGCTCATTGACCGTAGAAGTGTCAAGGTTCATCAGAGTCCGATTGATATTATGCTTCGTGAAATGGGTGACAAGTATTCGGTGATTCTCTTTCCTGAAGGAGGACGCAGCGATGGTGACCAAGTGGGGCAATTCAAAAGTGGTCTCTACTATCTCAGCAAAAAGCGGCCTGAGTTAGAGTTGGTGCCTGTCTACCTGCATAACATGGGACGCGTATTGCCACGTGATGAGTATCTGCCCATTCCCCTGCTTTCTTCGGTGACATTTGGTCCACCCATTTGGCTTGAATCAGGCGAGGCAAAGAACGACTTTTTGGCACGTGCCCGACAAGCAATTATCGATCTTAGCCCGATTGAAGACGACGAATAGTCAACAAACTTCTCGGCGAGGTGGATGAGCTGACCCCTTTTTTGGATTATGATGGAGACTTCGCTTTGGCTTGTCTGACAAAGCGTACCTACCCACATTGATTGATTCTCTTGGTTATTGAGTATGGCCTCCGAAAACTGGGCATTAGCTGCGACCGTCGTATTTGCGCTCGGCATCGCTACGCTCATTGGTCGTCTCCTGGGCCGTCAGCATCATTTGGGACTCAACCAAGCTGCAATCGATGCGTTCAATAGCCGAGTTCGTAGTTGGTGGATTATCTGCTGCTTGCTCTCGGTCGCATTCCTCAGTAAAGCCCTGGCAGTTTGTCTTTTTGGCCTGATTAGCTTTTGGGCACTCCGAGAATTTATAACGCTTACGCCAACCCGCCTTTCAGACCATCGTGCCCTGTTCTGGGTCTTCTTTTTCTTCACGCCTTTACAGTACCTGCTAGTTGCAAATAACGCCTTTGATCTGTTCAGCGTATTGATACCCGTTTATGGATTCCTCTTCATTCCGATGAGAATTGCCATTGCGGGTGATCCGAAGCGATTCCTTGAAAGAGCCTCAAAGATTCAGGCGGGTCTTTTGATTTGCGTTTACTGTTTAAGCTACGCACCCGCTTTGCTTTACCTTGATTCAAACGTGCTGACGCATAGCCAAACCGCTTGGCTTTTGTTCTTCTTGGTAACGCTCGCCTTGCTTAGCGAAGCAGTCCAATTTGCCTGGAGCCGGCTATACGGTAAGCATGTGATCGCCCCAGAGATTAACCAGAGCCGCACCTGGGAAGGTTTTCTCGGCTCGTGTGCGACAATCTCGCTTGTTGGGGCTGCTATCTATACCGTGGGTGAAACCCCGTTCGATGCCCTTTGGCAAGCGGCTTTTGTATCGTTACTTATTGCCGTAATGAGCTTTGCGGGCGCCATGACAATGTCTGCGATTAAACGTGACCGACGTGTGAAGGACTACGGCACCCTCATTGAGGGGCATGGCGGCGTGCTAGATCGTATCGACGCTCTTTGCTTCGCTGCACCGGTTTTTTACTACGTTGTCCGGTGGATTCTGTTTTAAGGCTGACTGATTATCGCCAGACAGTTCCTTTGGACGTGGTATCGTAAACCGACTCAGTCGGGGCAGGGGTTCGAAGCGTTGCACGTTCCTCAGGGATTATAGAATAGACTGATGATTCTTCCGCGTTGTAGCTTGCAACAACATTCGTATTGGCTTGACCCCGTTTAACCGCCGGTTCAGTTGCTGCCACTTGTCGAACAGCATCTTGCTCCATTGCCAAATGAGGGCGTCCTTGGCGGACCCAGTCTAGCCAAGATTCTTGTAGGGCATAAAGATTCTCATGTCCGTAATGCTCATCAATCGCTCTGCGCCAATTCTCGTCACTCATTCCGTCAGTTAAGAACTCCATAAATGCTTGTTTACCACGACGCTCAAGTAAGAATTGAGTAAGCGAATGTCCTTGGGCATAAAGCGGTAGAACATCCTTAGGGTATTCCTTCATGGCAAACATTTGACTAAATGGAATCCCCTTGCCTGTCTTCAAGAATTGAATCAGTAACCGTTCTTGCTTGCCGATTTCGCTTTGGTGTTCAACCGTCGTGCAGGCCCCTTCATCTGCCCAACGTGGTAGCGGACGACGAAAATAGCTTGCGAATACCGTGTGAGTAATTTCATGAGGAAGGACCGAATCGAGAACCCGCTCACGGCTCCCCTGGATTTGCATATCCCAGCCAGTGACTTCACCTCGATCAAAGACAAACGTTGTTGCCCCCCCAGCACCGAGACGAGGAGAAACATGGGCAACCACTTTGCATGGTTTGCTCCAGTTTGGCATCGTTTGGCCTATCCATTCTTTCGAAAGATCATTTCGCCATTTTTCTGCCGAGTCACCAATCTCGCGGGCGAGGGCTTCGCTAGGAGCCGTGACAACGAAATTAGTCGTTTTGTAGGTAGCTGCTGAAATTGGCAGCGTTATCACCAGGACAGCTGCAAAGGCGACTACCGCGAAAGCTCGGTGCACGAGCTTCAAATGACGAGCATCCATGCTCGGGATTCCTTGAAACTGGGAAAATAAGGGTACGGGGAATCAACAATCCTTGCTGATGGCAACAACCTAACAGGAGGCAGGTCGATTTCCCCATAGCGATTTGGCCTAATTTTCCACGGTTTCAAAAAGAACCAGAGGGCTCGCTAGCTCTGAAATCGGCTCATTTTGGGGGGATTTATCCTCTGTCAGTTGCAGACTGGGGGTCATTGAGCCTATAAATTCAGTCATCCCAGACAGCCTAATTTAACTAATTGGTGCGACATGACTGATCGAAGCCTATTTCGTCGAAACCGTACTCCCAGCCGACGCGGCAAATCACTTCGAGTTGAACAACTCGAATCTCGCCATTTGCTAGCTGCTACGGAGATTGAAGTCCTTGCTGCTGGGCTTTCTGGTCAAGAGGGCATGGCACTTGAAATCAATGGCATTGAAGTCCAGCGATGGAACAGTATCGGTGGCAACTTTGATGATCGTGATTATCAAACTTTCAACTATACCCACCCAGTAACAGTCACGGCTGATGACGTTGTGGTGAGGATGGTCGATAGTGCTGGTGTGAACAAAGACTTGCGAGTCGACGGCATCCGGGTCGCTGGACAAAAGTATGAATCCGAGTCACCCCAGACTTGGTCAACCGGTGGATGGGATAATGATCTGCAATCGATCTTCCCTTCTTATGGTTCAGGTGAGTTTATCTTTTCCAACTATGGGGCGTTTCATTATTCTGCCGAGGCTGGTTCTGAGCTAACGATCCTAGCTGCGGGAGCTACCGGTACGGAAACAATGCAGGTATCGATCGGTGGCCAAGTTGTCCAGACATGGAACAACATTGGAGGCGACTACGATCTTGGTGATTTCCAATCGTTTACTTACACGCACCCAACCAAGCTTCGTCCAGAGGATATACAGGTTGCCTTCACGAACGATGGTGATACTCCTCAGGGAGATCGCAACTTGAAAGTCGATGCCATCGAGATCGATGGAATCCGTTGGCAGACCGAGTCTGCCACAACCTATAGCACAGGTACTTGGATTGATGGAGTAATAGAACCAAGTTTCCCGCAATCGGAATCGCTACATACCGATGGATTTTTCGCCTATTCATCAGCGGATCCAACAGGCAGCCAGATTCTGTTTTATGCAGCAGGTAGCACCGGCGAAGAAGAACTCGACTTAATCGTCGATGGGCGTACGGTCTCAACGTATCAATCGATTGGTGGCGACTACGACCTGCGAGAATTTGTTCCCTATTGGTTTGTTCATCCAAATCAGCTGGATATAAGTGACATTGAACTTGCTTTCACAAACGACCAGCTTACCCCCGTGGATCGAAATCTACGTATCGATGCGGTTGCCTTAGATGGTGCTAGGTATGAAACAGAAGATTTATCGACACTCTCTACTGGTACTTGGCAGCCACTAGTTGGAATTCAACCCGGGTTTTGGCAAAGTGAATCTCTTCATGCCGATGGTTCCTTTAAGTTCGGGCAAGTCAACTCAGACGCCGGCACACTTTCTCTTGGCGATACTCAATACACCGTAGATGAAAATGGAATTGGATATGTCGACGTAGAAGTAATTCGCACCGGTGGATCGTTAGGAGCATTGACGCTTGATTATACGACGCTTGATGGGACAGCCATCGCGGGTGAAGACTACGTAGCGAATTCAGGTACCGTAGTTTTTGCCGATGGTCAAACAACGCAAATCATTCGCGTGACTATCATTGATGACGCGGACGATGAAGGGACACATACATTCAATATTGCAGCTGACCGTGTCACCGGTGGGGCATTCCTTGGGCAACCGCGTACAACAACGATTTCAATCTTTGATGATGAAAGCCCTGGACTTGGCAATGGAAACGGTCTTCGTGGTGAGTATTACGCAGGATTTAATTTTGACTCTTTGGCTACGATTCAGACAGATGAGACGATTGACTTCGATTGGGGAAGAGGACAGCCACATATCCGTGTCCCTGTAGATAATTTCTCGATCCGATGGACAGGTGAAATATTGCCTCGCTTTGACGAGGTTTACACCTTCCAAACCATTTCGGATGACGGCGTTCGTTTGTGGATTAATGATGTCCTAATCATTGACAGATGGTTCGACCAACCTGCTTCAGCGCACGCCGGTCAAATTGCCTTGGAAGCAGGTGTTCGTTACGACATTCGATTGGAGTACTACGAGAAAGGTAGTGAGGCAGTTGTGCAGTTGCGATGGTCCAGCGCAAGCCAAACCTATGAGATCGTTCCTGAGTCCCAGTTGTTCAGTGAGCCCATTACACCAGACAATGGCCAATTCAGCGGCCAAACAGTCATTACCGGGCTGACCCAGCCAACGGCTATCGATTTTGCTGAAGTTGGTGAAGATGATTTGATGTATATCGCCCAAAAAGATGGCAACGTTAAACTTGCCATCAACGGTGTGCTTCAGCCAGGGGTATTTCTCGATTACACCACACCAGTCAACAACGTGCGGGATCGTGGTTTACTTGGTTTGGCCGTTCACCCTGATTTTGTGAATAATCCCTACGTTTATCTGCTCTATACTTACGATCCACCAGAAGCCCAGGGATCCGGTGGATTGGGAGCTCCTGACAATTTTGGTAATCGTGGTTCACGGCTCACGCGTGTTACTGCTGATGTAACCACCGGCTATACCTCAATTGTCCCTGGAAGCGAGAAGGTCTTACTCGGAACTGGAAGTACATGGGAGAACATCTCTAACCCCTTTGCTGACAGTACAGACAATATGGGGCTGCCCGCATCTGGACTCCAAGAGGATGGTACCTTCGTTGATGACATCCTTATCACAGACAGCCAGTCTCATACGATTGGGGCACTTGCCTTCGCTCCGGATGGTTCACTTTATGTTTCCAACGGCGATGGAACGAGCTACGGCCGCGTTGATCCTCGAACCACTCGTGTTCAAAGGCTTGATAGCCTTTCAGGTAAGGTGCTAAGAATTAACCCGCTGACAGGTGATGGCTATTCCGACAATCCATTCTACACGGGGGATATCACCGACGATCAGTCCAAAGTCTTTAACCTAGGGCTTCGCAATCCGTTCCGCATGGCGGTCCATCCCGAAAATGGTTTGCCTTATGTTGGTGATGTTGGTTGGGTCTCTTGGGAAGAGATCAACGGAGGTCGGGGCCAAAACTTTGGTTGGCCTTACTACGAAGGTGGCAACGGCCAAAATCTTCAAACAGGGGGATACAACGGCCTGGCCGAAGCCCAAGCTTTCTACAACTCAGGAGAAGTGGCTACACCTCCAGTTTTTAGCCGCTCACACGCCAATGGCGGCGTCGCAATCGTGATGGGCGATTTTTATACCGGGGATATTTATCCCGAGCTGTATCAGAACGCCGCTTTCTATACCGATTATGGCGATCCAAACATTCGTGCTTTGACGATTAATGCCGACAACACGTTGGAAGAGAGCTTATTTGTGATGGGGTCGGTTGGCACCGTGGTTGAAATGTCACAAGGACCAGACGGGTACATGTATTATGTCAACATTGGAGGTACGGTTGGTCGATTTGAATTCGTTGAAACCGTAAGTGCCGCTACTGCTCCTGCCGCATCCCTCGCTGCCTTGCAAGCCCCTGAAGTAACGCAAGCTCCAGCTGCTGCTAGTGCAGGACCAACATTGGATAGCACTCCTCAAGAGATCGCACTTGAATTGCTCATGGTGCAAGACGGTGTTGTTGTGGAAGAACCGATAGAAGAGTTAAGTACCAGTGCTGCTGAGAGCGAAGAAGAATCAGGCGACGAGTCGATAGAATTGGCTCTACTAGTGATGCCGTAAAGTGGCAGATCTATGCAGAAGATATCAATCAAGCTGAAGACTTATTCGTCATCAACAATGATGAACTTTTTATCACCTTCATTCAGCTTCAGCATGTCGCTCGCATCAATGCTACTGTTGCCTGTTTGAGCTGTTGCAAATACCCAAACCATTACGCCAGCCGCGATGGCAGCAAGCACTCCTATGCCAATCAATCGCCCCTGTGCTTCGGAAATGAGTGGGCCATCACCCTGTGATTTCTTCTTCTTTTTCTTCTTCTTTGGTGCAGGGGCCAACGGCTTGAGCGGCTGTAAGGTGCTCGCTCCTTCATCGTCAAAAGAAGATAGATCAAGGCCGCTGACTGAGCTACCGAACGGATCGTCGCCCGAGGCATGATCAAAGCTATCGATTCCACTGATAGGGCCACTGCCTGACGGATCTGCCGCAAGATCAGCTAGGGCATCACTGTGACTTCCAACGGTTGTCTTGACGGGAGCAAAATTTCCTAGGCTCTCAAGAGGTGAAGCCTCGGCTAGCCGGATTTCATTTTGCGCTACAATTCGGTCAATCGCTCCAATGAGTTCCGTGGCTGTTTGATACCTGTTTGCAGGCTGCTTATCAACGAGCCTTTGATAGAGGCTAACGATGTCCTCAGGGACATTGGGGTTGGCTTCGAGCAGGTTTGGTGCAGGATCCATTTGATGCTGTGCAAGGCGATCTCTCAGCGTACCGCCCGTATACATCGGTTTTCCTGCAAGCATGAAATAAAGGGTTGCGCCTAGTGCGTAGAGATCTGCTCGCCCATCAATGGTGTTGCTGTTGCGGGCTTGTTCAGGCGCCATGTAGTCAGCAGTTCCAACCACGGTTGCCGTGTTTTGTTCGTTTGCCAACTCTTCGTTAAAGTCATGACGCAGCCGGGCGAGGCCAAAGTCACTCACCTTGAGGATTCCATCACGATTGATCAGCATATTGAGCGGTTTGACATCGCGGTGCAACACACCACGTTCGTGTGCGTGTTGCAGGCCAAGAGCTGCTTGGCGGAGGTAACCAAGAGCTTTGGGTACGCTTAGCTTTTCTGACTTACGAGTGACACGTTCCAAGTCCGAGCCATCAATGAATTCCATTACCATGAAATGACGATCACCTACCGAATCGATATCGATGGTGCGAACAATGTTCGGGTGATCAAGCAGAGCAGCTGTTCGGGCTTCGTCTTGGAAGCGTTCGAGTGATCCAGGCTTCTCAACTCGGTCCTTGGGGAGCACCTTGATAGCATTGCGAGTTCGCATGACCGAATGCTCACCAAGATAAACCGATGCCATCCCACCTGAACCCAGGTGCTGGATCAATTTATATTTGCCAAGGAAAAACCCTTTCGTTCTTCCTTGCAGAAGGTGCGTCGCATGCCATTCGGTGATCATGCCTGAGGCAACGAGAAGTTCGGCAACAGGCACCCCACTGTCAGGCAAGGTTCCACCGAGTTTCGTACGAACCGCGCCAAGTGCGCGCTGAAGCGTTGGCTTATCGACCAACTTGCTCTTGAGGATCGCCTTGAGCAAATCTGGGGTCGTAAGTACTTTTGGGTTAGGAGAGACTGGCGGTGTTGTGTCAGTGCTCATTCAAAATCGCTTGGTTTCAGAACGCGCTTCGGCTATGCCATTTGGTTGCACGTGGCCGTAAAGTGCAACTTCTAAGCAACTTACCACACAAGGACCCGTTGCTCAGTCGTTCCTGTAACAGTGTAATGGGGAAGTTGGCTGAGTACGAGTTACGAACCGATTTTTCTCAGTAATTACGTAACAAGCCGCACACGAAGGAGTCAAATTAATGGCAAAATGTGACGAAGGATACCTTTGTGAAGTTTGCGGGAAGGATGTTGGCGCAATTACCGATTCGGATCTCTATTTACGATTCGTTATAGGGAAAATCGACGCAGAAGTGCTCCATACAACCCCCGAACGCCATATTCGGTGCAATCCTTCGGTTGCTCAATTTATCGTCGACAAAGCTTTTACGCCTGTTGTTTGCGATGGAAGCTTCTCAAAGAAACACCTAGATGAAGATTTTGTTAAGAGTCAGGAGGAACTCGTTACTCGTGGCTGGCGTCGGCTCAGAGAGGTCGTGAAGCTCGATATTCCCATCAACGAGTATCCACTGCCTGAAGTAATCGCCAGAGCCCATCAAGAGGCCCTCGATTCGATAGATTGACAAAAACTCGTCTATCCACCAACAGGCAAACGCCCCATACTTTGCTCCATGAGTGACCACCAAGCTGAGCTACCTGAGCCATTACCATCATCGACCCAAACGACCGACGATCTGCCGCCACTTTTGCAGGACAGCTCTTTTTGGGGGATGAGTGTTACCCAATTCCTGGGTGCCTTCAACGATAATTTGTTCCGCCAGCTGATTCTTTTGCTGGCAACCCCAACGGCGATAGAAGTAGCCCAGGGCGGACAGGAAGATCGTCAATCTGAAGCACAGATTGTCTTTGCCTTTGCTTTCCTAATCTTCTCCGGCTTCGCAGGATGGCTGGCTGATAAGATCAGTAAGCGAACGTTGATCATTAGTGCCAAGGTTGCCGAGATTGTTGTGATGATCGTCGGTCTTGTTGGATTCTATTACTACGAATCAATCGGCTTGCGAGGAATGTTATGCATCCTCTTTTTCATGGGACTTCAAAGCGCGTTCTTTGGACCGCCTAAATACGGGATTCTTCCTGAGACGATTCGAGATCGTGATTTGCCTCAAGCTAACGGCATCTTTTTGATGTTTACCTTTATGGCAATCATCTTCGGTACGGTGCTAGCTGGCACGCTTGGAGCAGCAAAAGATACCGTTTGGCAGGGGGCAAGTGTATGCGTTTTGATCGCAATCATTGGTACCGGAACCGCTTTTCTCATCAGGCCTGTTAAGGCAGCGAATCCAAAGATGAAACTCTCTTGGAGTGACGTCCTCGTACCACCTGATCTGCTACGTCTTGTCTACCGAGACAAACAACTTCTATTTGCGCTGATCGTGACCAGCATGTTTTGGATGCTTGGAGGGATCGTGCAACAGAGCGTTAACTCGCTCGGAAAGACCCAGCTCGGATTATCTGACAATCGAACCAGTTTATTGGCGGCAATGCTTGGAATTGGTATTCCGATTGGCTGTCTGATTGGTGGAAAACTATCAGCGGGCAGGATTAATCCAAGGGTTGTCTTGCTTGGTGCCATTGGAATCGTGATTTGCTTATCACTGCTTGCTCTTCGCGGAGGCCCTAAGCAGCATCTACTTGGCGAATATGGTAGCTACCCTGTACTCATCCTAGCGGGCATCAGTACGGGAATATTCATTGTGCCGATCCAGGTCTCGGTTCAGGCTCTTCCTCCTCCTGACGAGAAGGGGCGTATGATTGCCTTGATGAATCAATGCAATTGGATTGGAATTATTGCCGGCGCTTTATTGGTTGAGGTATCTTTGAACTTAATGGATCAATTCAATCAACCACGCAACACGACCTTTGCTATCGCAGCACTGGTTATGCTGCCTGTAGCCTTGTTCTATCGCCCCGAAGAGAGAAGCTTGGCTGATTAGTCGATAAAGCTGCAAATATAGTCGGCGAGCTTGGAAACTCGGACTTTGAATTTGGAACTTCCTGGCACGTTAAAAGAGTTGCCGGTTGAGTAGGTCACCCAATCAGACTCACCAGCTAGCTGCACGTCCATCTCGCCACCGATCACTTCCATCAGCTCAGGCTTGTCAGTACCGAATTCAAATTCACCAGCAAGCATAAACCCAAGTGTCTTTGTCGAGCCATCTTCGAACTTGATGGTTCTGCTGCTGACAAGCCCATCGAAGTAGACATTGGCTTGCTTAACGACCGAGACGTTTTCAAATGAGCTACTCAAGTTGTTCGCCTTTGTTTCAGAGGTGTTTGTAAGCTAATTGGATTCATCCGATGGGGTGTCATCAATGACCTCTAGCGCAGGAGCACTTTTCTCGGCCGCCTCGACAAGAACCGATGCTTTGTTAAATCCACCTTCATTCAAGGTTTTCAACAAATTGTTGTTGTCAAATGTATCACCTTGGTACGCGATCGTGAGGGTTTTGGTTGAGAGATCGAACTTGTAATCTGCTACCCCATTCGCATCTTGGATTAACGCAGTGGCGCTCCGCTTGCATGATTCGCAATGGAGTCCAGGAATACTCAATTCGACAGTGGGTAGTTCAGATTCGTTAAAAACAACCGGAGTCACCTTGGGGGGAATCGCCTCGTTTCCAATTTCAGAAGTTCCCACTCCACACCCAATCAAATGGGCTAAGGTCAAGCAAGCCGAGAGGCCTAATAGATATCTCATATCAAGGGATCCTATATGAACGAATGAAGCCAAAGAACTAACCATCTTGCGAATCGTCATCGCCTTCAGCGATTTGAACAAGTTCTGGCTGACGATCGCCGTCCAGAGCTTCTCCACTTTCACTGTACATCTTACGAATGTCTTGGGTGATCTTCATTGAGCAATACTTTGGTCCACACATGCTACAGAAATTGGCGCTCTTGAAAGTTTCCTGTGGCAGTGTTTGATCGTGATAGGCACGAGCAGTTTCTGGATCGAGGGCCAAACGGAACTGCTCATTCCAGTCAAATTCGAATCGAGCTTTTGATAGAGCGTCGTCACGATCCTGAGCACCAGGACGTTTGCGTGCAACGTCAGCTGCGTGAGCTGCAATCTTGTAAGCAACCATTCCTTGTTTAACATCTTCCTTCTCAGGAAGACCAAGGTGTTCTTTAGGGGTCACATAACAAAGCATGGCAGCTCCATGCCAACCAGCCAGTGCAGCACCAATACCACTGGTAATATGGTCATAGCCGGGGGCAATGTCGGTAACCAAGGGACCAAGCACATAGAACGGTGCACCGTCGCAAACTTCGGCTTGTCGTTCCATGTTCATTTGGATTTGATCCATCGGGACGTGCCCAGGACCTTCAACCATGACCTGGGTACCCCGCTCACGGCCACGCAGGGTGAGTTCACCTAACACATCAAGCTCGGCAAACTGAGCGTTGTCGCTAGCGTCAGCAATCGATCCAGGCCGAAGGCCGTCGCCGAGGCTCCATGTGACATCGTACTGACGCATGATGTCGCAGAGATCATCAAACGCCTCGTAAAGTGGATTCTCTTTGCGGTGAGCCATCATCCATTTGGCAATTAAAGAACCACCACGACTCACGATCCCGGTCACTCGGTTCATGGTGTGCATCAAGTGATCAAGCTTGATGCCACAATGGATCGTCATGTAGTCGACTCCTTGCTTGGCTTGGTGCTCGACCATGTCCAAGAAATGCTGAGGGGTCATATCTTCGATCTCGCCACCCAGCTCTTCGAGCATCTGGTAGATCGGAACCGTACCAATCGGAACGGGTGATGCCCCGATGATTGCTTTGCGAATCTCATCAATGTCTTTACCTGTTGAGAGATCCATAACCGTGTCAGCACCAAAGTGAACCGCCGTATGAAGCTTTTCGACTTCACCCTCTTCATCACTCGTTACGGCCGAGTTGCCAATGTTTGCATTGACCTTGCACTTCGAGGCAACGCCAATGCACATAGGCTCTAAACTACCAGCCAAGTGGACCGTGTTGGCGGGAATCACCATATACCCTTTTGCAACCTCGTCACGCAAAAGCTCAGGCGAAAGATTTTCGCGGTTAGCGACGTAGGTCATTTCAGGAGTGATTTCACCTGCTCGGGCGAATTCTAGCTGGGTAATGGGGGTTGGCATTCTTGGGCTCTTTCTAATATTTCTTGCCAGACAATTTGGAAAATTGGCCGATTGGGAAATGCTTACATTCAAGCTTTATTTAGGTCAAAACGGGGGGATATCTAAGTCATACTATCGGGCTGATGGTGTCTGTCAACGAGTCAAAGCGGCATAGGTCGCTGAGCTTTTTAGGAATCCAACGTAATGAATCTAACGATTTTGTAACTGAATGCTTGCTTTGGATGGCGAATTAAGCAGTTAGAGGGGCAGGAACATTGCTAAAGCTGCGTTTTTCGCCTACTCTTGAATATTGGCCTGATTTGATTACGAACCATTGATAGACCCTTCCGATTGGCCCCTTACGACGGTGAAGTTGTTGTTCGTTGCTGTTGATAGAATTTTGAAAACGACCAAAAAGTGCTTTGCCGCTCTCTTTCTTTTGGTAACCCCAATTGTTAGCGCGATTGATGTTGTCGTGGACACGGCTTCAGGGGAAGTCTTTTTTAGCAATCCGTCGGGTACTGCTGAACAAATTGATGGTTTTCAGTTCGACTCACTTTCAGGTTCGCTTTTGCCAAGTAACCTTGGTGGGATCACTGGTGAGTTAGACCTAAGTGGTGATATGACTCTAGATGAAACCTCAGATTGGTTCGTGATTCAGTCAACAACTAGTTCGATCGCTGAGGCTTCCTTACAAGAGCTTAGTGGAAGCCTTGAACCGGGTGAGGTTCTATCACTCGGAGAGCTCTGGGATACAGCCGGCATACAGGACTTGACCGTGATTTCATCTGCGGGAACAAGCATTACTGATTTGTCGGTTGAGTACTTGGATTTGACTGGTGATTACGATTCAAATTTAGTTATTGATTTATTTGATTACGATCAATTTGTCTTAGACTATGGGTCTACCATAGATCTCGACGCGGATGGTAACGGCGATGGAGTAGTCAATGCTGCTGACTACACGGTGTGGCGAGATGCCTTTGAGCTAGCCAATGATTCTCCGGACTTTAGTGAAATCGATGATCTGCAAGGTCAAATCATCCCACTCTCTTTATCCACATTTTCTTCAGCTACCCCGGTACCTGAGCCCACAACGGTTATGCTATTTGCTTCAGCAACTGTCGTTTTTGTTTGGAGCCGACGCAGAAAATAGAAATGCATCACCAAGGCTGTTAATCAAAGATGCTATTCTTTAGATGATTCGACTTGCGATGTGAACTTTAAGTTCATCGTAGCGTCATCATTTTTTGTCAGCTGATAGAATTCTTCTGGAGTTGATACCCGATTGTCACCAATGTGTGAGATGAACATGTAGGGTTTTACGCCATACTTATCAGCTACGCTACCAGGGAGAACTTCGGTGACGACAACACAACCGCGTGGGTCAATTTTACCTTCAAGCGAAGCTTGTCTCAGAAGGTTTCCGGGTAACGCGGTGCTGTAGTCAACGCGCATGCCGCGCCAGGCCGGTTTGGGCTTAGTTACGATCTTGTCGCCTAGAACAAATGCTTTTCCAAGCGTGATTGATGTCGTTTGTTTGCTCGAACCTCGAAAATATTCAACTGCTATTTCATCACCTGGTCCGAATTGACTTACTGCAAGTAGCAAGGCGTCGGCGTTCGGAGTGCTGTACGTGCCGATTTGCGTGATAAGGTCGCCGCTACGCAGGCCCCCTTTGTATCCTGGGCTGCCGACATAGGCTTGATCTAGGAAGACCCCATTCGGCAGCTTGTTCACGTCTACTGGAGCCGCAGGCTGGTTTAATGGACGGGCACGGTTCCATGGGTTATTCACTCCGGGGGGGAGCCCTTGTTGGATCACACCCGAGTTAAATGTGACTCCTAATAGGCCGTACTCAACCTCTCGTCCATCACTAAGGTCCTGGATCGCACGTCGAACGAGCTTGTTCAAAGGAATGGCATATCCTGCCGGTTGTTCGTGTCCTGTGATTGTGGCAGCAGTGGTTGTAATGCCAACCAGCTCGCCGGCCAGATTAACCACAGCTCCACCACCGGCATTCCAACCAAGCTTTGCATCGGTTTGGATGAGCGTGCCAAAGTGATGGATTGTCGTGCGGAAAGTCCCCCGGTCGTCGGGAGTGTTGTTGAGGTTCTCTTGCGGAGTTGCCTTACGTGCGATGTTTGAAACGGTTCCCCAACTCGTGGTTGGTTGTCCGTCTGAACGAATGGCATACGGATTGCCGATTGCAATGATGAAGTCGCCCTTACGAAGCTCTTCAGCACTACCAATTTTAAGTGCGGGTAAGGTTTGTGGATTCTCTTTACGAACTTTGGCCAGTTGTTTTTGATCTATCTTTAGGATGGCCAATCCACTGCGCGGGTCGGCTGCGAGAATTGTCGCTTGATAGCTGTTTCCTTGATAGTCAACGATCTCATGGTCGTCGTTCTTTTCCACGACGAGGTACTGAGTTAGCACCAACCCTGAGTTGTCGATGACAACACCACTTCCAAACGCATAAGGAGGAGCCTTGGGGCCAGTCGCTCGGAATTCGGTTAAGGGATCAGGGATCTCGGCCAGACCACCAAGCCTCTGCTGCACGATAATCGATTGTCTCACTCGATTGGCATTCGCTGCCGGTTGACGTTTTGAACGCAGTACGGCAACAACCGAGGGCTCAACGCTCTCGATAGAATCGACAATGGTCTCTTGCAGAGCGACCACTGCCTCAGGAATTGAGCCATTTGGTCCGGCTGCTTGAAGCGCACAACAAGTCAGGGCAAACAAGCAGCCGTGAAAATAGAGCAATCCAACTCTAAGAGGTCCAATCGGTTTATTCCTCATCCGAATCATCGTCGGCACGTTCCTCGGGGCTGACAGAGAGCAGGTCATCGAAACCGCCTGCTGCCAAGATTTTGTCTTTAATTTCTTCGGCTACGTCAGGGCTCTCTTTTAGGAACAAGCGAGCCTTTTCTTTGCCTTGACCAAGTTGCATATCCCCGTAACGGAACCATGCACCGGATCGAGTAACGATCTTTTGTTCTGTACCCAAATCAAGCAGGTCACCTTCATAGCTGATGCCATCCGTATGCATCATATCAAACTCGGCAACCCGGAATGGAGGTGCAACCTTGTTTTTTACTACTTTTGCACGGACACGTTGGCCGACGACTTCTTCACCGTCTTTGAGCTGACCAATTCGACGGACGTCAATTCGGCAGGAAGAGTAGAACTTGAGAGCGCGGCCACCTGGGGTTGTTTCAGGACTGCCGAACATAACGCCGACCTTCTCGCGAATTTGGTTAATGAAGATAACTGCTGTCTTGCTTTTGGCGATGGCACCAGTCAATTTTCGCATGGACTGACTCATGAGACGCGCTTGCAGACCAACGTGTGAGTCACCAATTTCGCCGTCCAATTCTTTCTTTGGTACCAAGGCCGCGACAGAGTCGACGACGATGATATCCACAGCGTTGCTCTTTACGAGCATCTCGGTGATGTGCATTGCTTCTTCACCGTGGCTAGGCTGGCTGACAAGTAAGGTCTCAAGGTCAACGCCGAGCTTCTTCGCCCAACTCGGATCAAGGGCATGCTCTGCGTCGATGAAAGCAGCGATGCCGCCAGCTTTTTGAGCTTCGGAAATCACATGCAGAGCAAGTGTCGTTTTACCGCTGGATTCAGGACCAAAGATCTCAATGATTCGGCCTTGGGGAATTCCTTGCCCGCCGAGAGCCATATCGAGCGATAGACTTGAAGTGGATACTCCTTTAATGCGATTGTCCGCTTCGGTTCCCAAGGGCATGATCGCCCCTTCACCAAACTGTTTTTCAATCGCAGCGACAGTGTGCTTTAGATCGTCGCTTTGTTCGAGGAAGGCTGGTACGGCAGGCTTCTTCGAATCGGCTTTCTTGGATTTATTCGCGGTGCTTTTCTTCGCCATGGTGCTCTTGGGGCTTGTGGTGCTCTTAGGGGCGGACACTTTAGCAGACGACTTCGCTGGGGTAGCTGCGACTGGCTTGCTAGCGTTCTTGCTATCTGCTGGTGTTTTGGTTGTGGTTGGTTTCGGTGTGGCAGTAGTAACCATTGCTGATGCCCCTTTATCTGAGCGAAGGAAGAAGTTTTCAAGCCGAGTGGTCAGGAACCACGCTAGGTAGTGTACGAACGAATACTGTATCGGCGTTCACTGGTTGAGGCAAGATTATTTCTAGAACTTCGAGGGCGAATGGTAAATTGGTCCGAATAAATCGACAATTATAGGGTTAAACCCCCAATTGCTTGATGCATGCAACCCATCTTCATTCCTCCTCTATGCCAGAAGAACGTGACATCCCGAGTGGTGAACGGGCCAACATATGGTATTCAGGGCCATCTCGGTGGAGCTCGCTGGCAAAGACAGTCAGGTGAGTGACTGGCATGCTGCCCGCGTCGTAGTCAGCCAGGCTGGCGATTACTTCAGCAAACCGCGGTGAAAGGCCGCTGGGGCCTCGGGCAAGGCGTGCTAGCGTCAGATGCGGTAGGTAGGGCAAGTTATCGCCTTTGCTTATCAGGTGGCCAACAGCCTCGTCCAAATCGCTATGGATGCGAGTCATTTCCTCGCCACCTTCGGTTGCACCTAACCACAAGGTCTTCGGTTTACTCAAGCTTGGGAAAGCTCCCATACCCGCAACGCGAACCGTGAAAGGATGGTTAGCCCGGGCAACCCAGTCCGTTTGACTACACGCTTCGGCAAGCTCTTGATCGGAGAGTTCTCCTAGGTAGAGAAGCGTCAGATGCAAGTTCTCGGACTCGACCCAACGAGCGTTGGGCATGTACGGTTTCAGTCGGGTGATCACCGCCGCGGCACGCTGGGCGATGGTTGGATCAAGTTCAACAGCAACAAAGGTACGGGTCTTGGACATTCGAGAAACTGGCACTGACCAGTTTGTGAGAGTTAATGTGTTTGATCGCTGCAGTATATCGCAGAATAGCTTGCGAACCAACTCGGGCCGTCAGCATTCATGTTCTGAGGATGTTAACTGTTTCTCTTTCCAGATTTTCGGCGACAGCAAAACAATGGCGGGAAGAACAAGTAAGTCAGCAACGAGCGCTGCAACCAACATTGCCGATAGTAATAAGCCAAATCGTACCGTCGGCAAAAAACTACACATGGCGAGCAATGCGGTACCTGCGCCACAAATGAGTGAAGTTTGCATCATTGCCTTACCGCAATGTTTGAAAGTGGCGAGTGTGGCTTCTTGAGGTTTTGCGCCGTCGGTCAACTCTCGCCTTACCCAAGCTAGAAAGTGCAGAGTGTCATCAACCGCGATGCCGAGCGCAACGCTGGCGGTCATGATCGATCCGACTTCAAGTGTAAGGCCAAATAATCCGACGGTGCCAAGCACGAGGACCGCCGGGAGGATGTTTGGCAACATAGCAAGGATTCCCGCAGCCAAGCTTCTTAACAAGATTGTCACGGTCAGGGAGACGACGATAAAGCCTGTTATGTAAGTTCTTACCAGGTCGCGCAAGAACTGTTTTTCGACGGCGACAAACATCTCGCCAGAGCCCGAGTTCCACCAGTTTGCCTTCGCTCCAATCAGGGCCGCTTGTTTGTCCAATTGATTATCGAGACATTTACGAACATGCTGGGTCAGTTCATTAAACTTAGCAAAGCTAGAAACTCGCAAGCTAATGCGCCACGACTCGGTCTTGTCATCAAGGGCCATTAGTTTGCCTTCAATGAGTTCGGATGAGTTGTTCTCCAAATAGTCGTTAAGCACAGCACGCTGGCTAATGGCCTTAAAACCGCCGCCACGAGAAACCGAAGGGGCAAACGTCTTTGCAGAGATCGTTGTTTGAATACCTTTGACTTGGTTAAGCTCTTCGTGAAGAGCATCAATGACCATGAAGCGATCAATCAGCCGCGTTGCTTCTAGATCTTCAAAGTCAATGACGACTTCAAACGAATCAAGACCACAGAACTTTTCCTCGTAGCTTGTCGCAGAAACTAGTTGCGGGCTCCCTTGCCGAAAGAAGGCATCAGGTTGAACGCTCGTTTCGATGTTATCCAGACCAAAGCTAAGTGTAGCCAACGCGAGTATCGCAAGAAAAACAATCCCCAGCCTTGCTCGGTTGATGCCGAAGTTCCACTGCTGCCAACCTTGGTGCGTGGTGTTTGTCACGCTCGCCTCGGTCAAACTTCGGAAGCGACCCTCGGGCCAAACTCTTAAGCTACCCATGCCAGGGAAAACCAGCAGCGAAAGCAATGTTGAGGTCATGATGCCAAGGGTCCCAAACATTCCGAATTGACGGATCGGCAGCGTTTGGCTTGCTAGTAAGGAGATCAAACCAAGCGAGGTCGTCAGGCCAGAAAAGAACGTCGGTCGCCAAGCAATGTCAAAGGCATACCGCATTGCTTCGAGGCTGTTTTCACGACCACTACTGATCATGTGGTTTGCCATATGCAGACAATTGGAGACGCCGATCAAAAAAACCAACGTCGGCAAGGTCGAGAGGACCGCATTCATGCGAACGCCAGTCCAGTGAATCGAAGCAGTCGTGAGCATCGCAGCACCAAGCGAAATCACAAGAATTGCGATTGAGAGTCGCCACGTCCTGAGGCTAACTCTCAGCAGAACTGCGACTAGCAGAATGACAAAAGGAATTGCAATCATCGGTGAAGAGACCGCCATCCGGTCGACTTCAGATAGCCAGAAACCGTAGCCGGCCAGTTGAACTTCATCGCGGCTGATACCAATTTGCTCGGCAACTTCACGTAGCGTTTCCATGGCAGCAAATCGATTTTCTATCCCTTCAGTCGAAAGGACTACCCCAACCCAAGCATCCTGGCCGTTGCGTCCAATACCCCATGGCATAAGGCGAGCCTTTGCTTCCGCCTCATTCAGCTTGAGTGGCTCGGCTGTGATCTCTTGAAGGATTTGCTTGCTACTGGTGACTTGATTGAAGAACTTGCTGCCGTCGTCGTGCTGCTCTAAAGATGTGGCGTAACGATCGATCCTTTCGTCGTCGATTGACGACCCGGACCACGTGACGGCAACCGTTTCTAGATTGCCAAATCGTTCTAGAAACCGTTTGTGATTCACATCTACCGGTGAGCCCGGCTCGGCCCATTCGGCTATGTTGTTGTGACAATTTAGCCAGAGTCGTGCCGTATCAATCGTGGCAGGAATAACAAGCAGCAAGAAAAGCGTCGTCGCCACGGCCGAGATTCTCGGCATGCCGTTAGCCCAGGACGTCGATGCTCGTGTGGAGGAACTCAATTTACCTGGGCATGAAAAAGGGCTTCAGCAAAGGATGCGAAGCCCTGATTCTAATGGTCAATGATATTTCAACAAGCGTAACTTGTATACTCGGTTTAGAAATCGAGCATCGCACGATATTCTTCAAGTCGTGCATCGATTGCTGCACGGTCGACTTGCTTCATGCGATCGAGGCCAAAACCTTCGACGTTGAAGCTCGCAACCACAGTGCCGTAGGCAAGGGCGGTTTTGACGGTCTTGCTGTCGAGATTCTTCTGCTCGGTCAGGTAACCCATCAAGCCACCGGCGAAGCTGTCGCCTGCTCCGGTTGGATCGATAACTTCACGTGTTGGGAAGGCTGGAAGGATGGTTGTCTCTGGATTGCCGTCCGCATCAACGCCAAAGTACATCGCGCCATGTTCCCCCTTTTTGACAATCACAAAACGCGGACCCATCTTTTGGACGGCATGACCGGCCGCAACGAGGTTTTCTTCACCAGTCAAAAGCTTTGCTTCGCTATCGTTTAAAAGCAGACCGTCGATTTGACCGAGCAAACGATCGAGGTCTTCGCGGTGTTCGTTGATCCAGAGGTCCATCGTGTCAGCAACGACAAGCTTGCGAGAGTTAGCCTGCGAAAGGACCTTTTCTTGTACAACGGGGACGCCGTTCGCCAAGAAGACGAATTCTGATTCGCGATGCTTCTCTGGCACAACCGGATCGAATGCTCCGAAGACGTTCAACTGAACGTCGAGCGTTTCACGGTCGTTCATGTTCGGTAAATAACGGCCTGTCCAAGTGAACGTTTTGCCACCTTCTTGTTGTACAAGGCCGGTGGTGTCGATACCGCGGCTGTGGAAAAGGTCCGTGTGTTCTTGAGGCCAATCTTCGCCAACGACGCCAACCAAGTTCACCGGCGTGAAGAAGCTTGCCGCATAGGAGAAGTGCGAAGCCGACCCGCCGAGCAAGTTGTCACGGCGTTCCGTAGGAGTTTCGACATTATCAATAGCAACCGAACCAACAACCAGTAGTGACATCTTATCTCTGTTAACCTGAGGAATCGTGTGGAAGGGGCAAGCTGTTGAGCCCCAAGCAAACCGCGAATTCTCAGGCTAAACCACTAAAAATACCAGGGGGGCAGACTGACTTGCTAAGATATATCGTGCTTGGAAGACTTAAATCATGACAAGTTCTCTAAGAGATCAAGCCTTGTTGGCTGCTACAAGAAAACTACTCTTGTTCTTAATACTATGGTCAAAATGGTATCAAGTGGTTGCGCATTACGCGCTACCATTTTCTGATCCAGCCGGTAGCCGGTAGGGTGTGCCGAGAGCCACACCATTTTAACTTCTCATGACAAACTCGAATGTCATGATTAGCCGTAATATGGTTCAATGAGTAAAGTCGCGTTGCACATAGCATCTTGGTGTGCCTGTTGGCACACCCTACGGACTGCGTCTGCTCGTCGGTAGTTTGCCATTCCTTGTTTCTAACTGAAGAGGCAGGTGAAAGCAATGCTGCAGCCTCAACTTTTGATTATGGAATATAATAATGGAAAACTATAGTGTTGACCTAACACCAGTGCATTCACTCCGCTCGGGTTTTCACTTTTCCTTAGGAGTGCGTGAATCTTTTGATGACCTTAGGTTGCAATTTCGTGTTTCAGGACTTAACACAATTCTCGATGGAGAAGCATCTTTGGATGCTGAGGAGCCATTGTCACTACTAAAACATGCACAGTTATGCTCGCAAGACAGAGTTGTATTAGTATGGTGTTCGCCGTGTGAAGAACTAACAGTCTTGTTTAGATGGGTATGCAGCGAAGATCTCATCGCTGCGACTCTAAGATGGACACCATGCTCTGTGTGTGACAGGATTCTATACGAAGTTGAGCATATCCTTATCGATAGACAAAAACTGCACTCAGTTTTTACGTCTTTTTTTACTTCTTCTGAACCCATCCGGTACAAAAAGTCGTCACCTGATAAATGAACTGCTATTGCAGTTGAAGCTTAGACGTTAAGCGGTTGATTTGCTGCAACAATTGTCACTGATCGTCCTGTTCAACAAGTTTGTCACATGAAATCAATCTAGTATTTCATTTTCGTAGGGATAGGTGCTCGCACCTACCTTTTCTGTTTCCATTAAACAACTTCACTCGTACCCATTCCACTCATCACCAAAAAAACTCGGATGAGCCGCCCCAATTCGGGCCGTATTCTCCGAGCCTACAGTATTAGTGAAACGAAGTCACGTAGGGTAGCTACTTACCCAGCCTGTAGGGTGTGCCGAGAGGCACACCATTTTAATTTCTCATGACAAACTCGAATGTCATGATTAGCAGTAAAATGGTTCAATGAGTAAAATCGCGTCGCACATAGCATCTCGGTGTGCCTGTTGGCACACCCTATGGACCACTACCGCCAAGAGACTTTTTACCGTCCGGTTTGTCATCGCCTCGTTCGATAATGCGCGGGATATCTCCCGTTGGTTGGTCAACCTTGTCACCTTGTTTGGCCATCGCAGCTTTCGATTTAGCAAGACCATCGGTATAGCGAACATTCTTCGGATTGGATTTCACAAGTAGTTCAAAGTGGGGAATCGCTTTGGCATACTCTTTCCGTTCAAAGTAGGTAAATGCCAAGGCCGTCGTATGGGCACTTGCTCCTGGGGTCAGCTTCGCCCCCTTTTCCCAGAGCTTGATCGCCCCATCGACGTCCCCCTCAGCAGCCAAGCAGCGGGCCAGTCCGTTCAAGGGCCCCGATGCCTTCGGTTCCTTCTTCAGGTATTTTTCAAAAAGTGGTTTTGCCTCTTTGACGTTGCCTTGATTCAGGAGTGAAAAGGCAAGTCCATTTACAGCCGGCATATGCTTCTTGTCGCGGCCAAGGATTTCACGGAAGTCTGCTTCAGCTTCTTTGTTCTTTCCTTTATAGAAGTATTGCCAACCACGCTGATTCAGTTCGTTAATCGAGAGCTCTGGTTTATCTTGAACTGTGAATGTTGGAGGATCTATCGTTTCGGCAGTTATTATAACGCTTCCATGGTTACCTGAGGTTGCCGACAAATGAGTAGCATTCCCCGATTTGTCTAGTGATAGTTCAATCTTGCCAGCTTCGAGGGAAACTAGATTCTCCTTCGTCTTTTGAGCCGCCTCTTTCTTGGCGGATGCTTGGGATTCCAGGGCACTCGAAAGCTGATGCTCAGGCATTGAGCCATTAGTTGCTTCCGTTTGCTGCACTATTAGTGACTTCTCAGGTTGGTCTGAGTGGCGGTTGAATAACGACTCCCCTCCCCTGAGTGGTTCTGCCTTATCAAGCCCAAGCGCCCGACGGTTCATTTCTCGCTCAAGGCGAAGCATTTCTACTTGGGCCTTAAAAATCTCTGAGGTAAGAAGTTCAGCATCGATTATTTGTTGACGTTCTTCCTTCATTAGATCGTCATAAGACTTGTCGTTGTACTTAAGGAAAATTGCTCCAGCCTTCCTTTTAAGTAGGTCATGCTTTTGATTCCAATAGACATGCTCAAGGTGCAATTCCTTGAAGGAAGGTTCTTTGCTAATGATTGGCGAATCTTCTTTGTCGAGCTTCTTCGCCCATTGTTCCTTCAGTAATTTACTTTGTTCTGTGTCCGAGAGTTTCTTGCCATTGCTGCCCATGTCGCCGAAACGCAAGCCTTGTAGATCGCTCGGTATGAAAACGGTATTTGGTACAATGTCATCCTTAGGGTCTGTTGCAACACCATTAATAGGCAATTCATTTACTTCGTTTGTTTGGAGTTGCACTGTCGGGGTTGCTTGGTTCGAAGGAGAATCTGCTACAACCAAGTTTTCTAGCGTCAACTCGGCAGATACTTCAGGAGTTTTAGCCTCACTTAGCGATTCGCCAATTGCAGGTGCACCAAACCAAAGTGCCATGGCAATGGAGCATGCGGCGACGGCCATCATCGGTTTTGTCATCGAAGAGTAGAGCATCGATCGGAGTCCTTCTCGGAAAAGAGTTGCCGCGGCGGCGGAGGTGGTTGTTAAGGTTCCAGCAGTTGCCAGGGCTTGGCAGCTGGCGGTGGTTTGGGTAATCAATCGAGGGGGAGCAGCGAACGTGGCTTTGTGGGCGGCGCTGATGAGGCCCATTGCAATCGAAAGCGAAACGCCCCGGCGGATCAGTCGGCTACGCAAGAGTTGCTTACCGCGCGCAAGCATTCCTTGTACGCCGGCGATGGTGGTGCCTGTTTGGTCAGCGATCTTTCGACGGCTTTGGCCTTCGAGGTATCGCATCACCAGAGGCTCCTGGTATTTCTTCGGAATCGAGCGCAGTTCTTCTAACAAGATGACTACCATCTGGCGACCCATCAGGTTAGGAAACGCTTCTTCGGCTTGGCTGGTTGGTTCACTCTCTAGTCGCTCTTCACGGCGGCGCTTTGCTCGCCGTTTGGCTGAAAGTGCTGTCCGATAAGCAACTCGATAAAGCCAACCCGCGGCAGAATCGTCCGAGCGGACTTGTTTCGCTTGGCTTGCAAGCAAAAGGAAGGTTGCTTGGTAGGCGTCTTCAGCGTCCTGCTGACGGTAGAGAATGCCACGGCAGACGTGCCATACCATCGCCCCGTGTCGTTCGATTAGTTCAGCAAAGGCTACCTCATCCGATTCATTGACGAACAGCATCAGCAGTTCGCCATCGGAAGGGGGAATTGCTAGATGGTTCGCCTTGGGTACCACCGAGTCGGCAGCCTCGCAGGAACTGCCGAGTGTAAGGATTTCAGGAGGAGTCGCCATAATCGGTTGCTAACTACCTATCGTTACTAAGGGGAGAGCAGATTGCTTCTACACCCCTTAGTGTGCCAGAAATGGTAGGCGAACCGCAATTTCTAAGAAGAAAGTTGTGCTTTCTATGTGCTCAAACTGGGGGAAACACCCTATTGAAACAAGAGAAAACTTACTCAGCATAGCTAACTGGCAGAATCAGCGGCTTCTCCTCAGTTACTTCCAGCTTCTCGCTTGGCTGCTGTGGGACAAACGGTGGAAGGCTATCGGCAAGTTGATTTTCCGAGGCCACGAGTTCGTGCAATTGCTTGTGCAAGACGCGACGTACCTCGGAAATGCTCTGGGGATGGCGGTGAATTGATACATGGGCTTCGGGAACAATGATCTGTGACTGCAAACCTGGCAGATCATCCAGCCGTGCGCTTTCGACCGAAACGATGCCATCGCCGCGCGTTTTGTACCAACTTGAATACCATGAACGTGGTTGGTCGCCAACAATGTTATGGTAGTCCACCCAAGGAGCTGAGCGGGCTGTGAGTAAGGTTTGAAGAATTGGCGAACCGGGCGAGAGCGAATCGATACTCGTCATCACACGGGCGGCGATTTGCGGTTTGAAGAAGTTGGGGTTATCGCGGAACAGTTGTTGCCTTTTCGCCATGCTGGTCATGGGGAATGCAATCAACTTGGTTCCCAACCAACGTGTAAAGCCATTGGCATAGCGGCTTCCTCGGTGCGGTGTGCCGATGGTAACCACACGCCGTACTGAGGCGTTTGGTTGGAAGTAGAAGAGCTGCGATACATGTTGGCGAGTTTCAGGCGTCGCCTTCAATTCATTAAACGGTCGGTCACTAACTAGGTTCCAGAAGTCGTTTTTACTATCGATTGTTTGAAGTCGTGAAACGAGCCCACCCATGCTGTGTCCAACAAGTATCGTTTGGTCAAGCGCGGGATAGCGTCGTTGTGGATCGAACGTCTGGCGCAGTTCGGCCATGTCGGCACGCATCTCGGAAGCACTGACCCAGAAAGGATCACCGGTTGGGTAGAGGTAGAACCAGAATTGATACCGCTTGCGAAGCACAGGATCGCTACGCAGATCGTTAAACATCTCCATCCAAGTGGCAGGGCTCGACCAGAGGCCATGTACCATGATCACAGGAATGCGATTGGGATCGAACGGCTCCAAGAGATAGAGCCCTTGTAGCTGATCAACACTACCGGGGCTCAGGAGTCCGAGGGTTGAAAGTTCTTCCTCGTGCAGTTCAGGCTGATCGAGGTTATAGGCAAGCGGTGTGGTTAGGTCGGTTTCAAGTGGCGTAACATGCCCGGCTAGCTTGATCTTGTCGTGATCCATCGGATCGTGCAATTCAAGAATTAGCCGTTCGTTTGGTTGCTGGTGAGCTGCCGTATGAGCTTCTTGATGTTGATGAGAATCTGCTGAAGCTTGGACGATACCGTTTGTTGAATCGACACCTGCTCGGATATGCTCGGCATTGTAAGGCGAGGTCTTTTCGATTCTTGCAAATGCGGTCAGCGGGTAGCAGAGCTTGGTTGGGTAGTAGCGATCGTGGGTTGCTTCTCGATCTGGGTGGTTACGTATTGCAATCAACGGCACGCCAATGCCGCTTGTATGATAATGATTTCTTAGAGCCAGCACTTGGTATTCATTAGCGAACTCGAAGGCTTGGAAGTCCTTGCGCTGCCAGCGTTGGCTATGCAATTGAATATCGATCATACAGCCTGTGTGGCTGGTCGGTAACTCAACGCGTGTGCCTGGCTTAATGAGATTTTGTTCTCGCAGAACTTTCAGAATCGAAGCCAAGGATCGATTGTAATGTTGCGTAACACCAGGGATACGGTGTTGAGGGTCAGCCTCAAGAACGTGGTAACTATGGACTATCGATTCGGCATAGTAGCCGATGGCAAGCTGGGGATCTTTCTTGATGATCTTGTCAGCTTTCGCCGAAGAGAGCTCGGCTAAGGCGAATTCGATCTCAGCGTCGTGTTCTGTGTGAGATCGGTTTTCGAGTTGGCCTATGAGGAGACTCTGATCCTTGTCGGATTGGGGATCCAGGCCTGCTTGATTTGCCAGCTGTTGGGTGCTGCTTGAAAAGCTTGTTTCAGAAGAAGGAGCTATAGGAAGATAGCTGTGGTAGCCTGACCCCATTGGGCGGCGTTCAATCCACTTCTCACCGGTTGCACACCCAAGAGTAAGAATCGACACCGCTAGAAGCAAAATTGCTCCCAGCGAACCGATCAAGTTCTTTATCAGTTTGCATTTTGGGTGACGCATGGATGCCGGCCATAAGACTGCCCTTTTCGGGCAGAGGGGTCTGGCCAGCAGTCTCACTAATAGATTAGTGAATAGGACCTGACCGTGCCGGAACGCTACGGACCTTGCACGATGCAGTCAATGCTGATGTTTAGCTAGCTTGGGGCATTTTAAGCCGATATATACCTTCTTACGCCGATGCTGAGACTGGACTAATGCGAATCTCATTATGAGATACGGTTGGGGCTACGTTTGGCTGAGCAGCTGGGACTTCTTCCACTTCGAACTCAGCGACCGCTTGTTGAAGCTCACCACGGAGAATTCGTACGTCTCGAGGGGCGTGTAGAGCAATAGTGACTCGATTTCCCGCCACGCGTCGAACTTCGACGGTGATATCTTCGCCAATGTTGATCTTTTCGCCAGCTTTTCTGCTTAGTACTAACATGTGTGTCTCCTACCAAGATTAGTTTTGGGGGGTTTCCTGCCAGCCCCGAGGTGATGATGAAGTATCAATAAAAAGCGGCAATCAGTGCCGTTGTAAGACTTACATTGCAAACTGAGGACCAAATTGCAGTGAGCTGGCCTATTTTTTCAATAAAGTGTTTAAAACACCTAAAGTAGGCTCGTTTAATGCCAAAAATGCTTCGATAAGCAAAAGACAATCGATCGATCTGAGGCCAAGAGAGTAATTCCGGGTCTCACTTTGAGAGTTGTGTCCCGTAATGAGATTAGCCGCTATTCAGGCTGTTTCAGCTTATCCCTCACTAGGGATGCCGTCAGCTTTCTTCTACGCTTTAGAGAATTAAGAAGATTGAGCAGTGCAATAACTCTCAAAAATCGGATTCCTGATTTATTGCTTTTTTAGGTTCTAAGCACATATGAGCATCGAAATTGATCGTGAAGCCATTAAAAGCCGCCAGGCAGCACTTGTTGATGAGATGCAACGTCGTGGGATCGGGTTTGTTGCATTAATGCGACATGAGTCCGTGCAGTGGCTTACCGGTGCCTACGTTGGACCACTGTGGAAATCAATTGCTGCGATCAACGACCAGGGGGAGGTCACGCTGATCCTCCCAAGCAGAAAAGTCGAGATTCCTGCTGTCGCTGATCACATCTTTCCCTACGTTGAAAAACGTCTTTCAACGATGTGCGATGCGAGCGAGCAAGTCGGAAATGCGATCAACGCCTTGTTCGATAATTTGAATATCGATTTTCCCAATCGATCTGGCTGCGAAGTATCGGTAGCCCCCCAATCCTTAGTAATTTCGATGCCGGGCGAATGTGTCGACGTTGATTCGATTATGTTCCGCCTAAGACGCAAAAAATACAATGATGAACTGGCCGTCATGAAGCGCGCGAATGACGCCAACCGTCGGATGTATGAAATCGCCAGAGAGATCATCGAGCCGGGCCTTAATGAGTTAGATCTTTACAACACGCTTCAGTCGGTTGCAGTCAAAGAGTTAGGCGAACCGCTTACCTACTTTGGTCAAGACTTTCGGGCAAATGCCCGTGGCGGAATGCCACGTGATCGACAAGCCGAGGCAGGAGAGCTTTGGATTCTTGATCTTGGTGTTGGCTATGGCGGCTACTATACCGACAATGCACGAACGATAGCTGTTTCTGATGCAGATGACAATCAACAAAGAGCTTGGAAGCTGATTGCTGAAGTGTTTGATATGATTAGAGAAATGGTCACGCCTGGAGTCAGCTGTAAGGGAGTTTTTGAAACTGCCCAGCACATGCTAGCCGAGGCAGAGCCATGGGCTTTCAATCATCACTTGGGGCATGGAGTTGGTCTTGCCCCGCACGAAGCTCCGAGGCTCAATCCCAATTGGGATGATACATTTGCCGTGGGTGATTTTTTCACTGTCGAGCCAGGACTTTATCACGATGATTTACGCCATGGCATTCGTCTCGAGCAGAACTATGTCGTGACTGAATCAGGCGTTGAGTTATTATCCGACTGGCCATTAGAGCTATGATTGGATCGGGATGAGTCAGTCAGCGAAGAACGTCTTAAGCCGCAGGGAGTGGCTATCGTGTGCGGGGGCTCTGGGAGTGAGCTTATTGGCACCAAAATGCACCGCTAAGCCAGCGTCTGTTTGGGTTGATGAGCGTCAGGTTGGATCGTTTGTTTTTCGCTCTACATTTCCACTATCGAAAGCAGAAACTCACAACGTCGGGTTGATAGAACTCGAGGCGGAACTACAGAGAATTCTTCTGCTCAGAAACAGCAGGCAACCTCTTGAAGTGCAACTCTTTGCTTCTGAGCAAGAGTATCTTTCGGTAATCCAAGCTGACCACCCTAAGCTTTCTAAACGAAGAGCACTATTCATTCGGCATGGAAAGATGGCAACCGTATATGCTTATAAGCAAAAGGAATTAGCTGTCGATCTTCGTCATGAGTGTACTCATGCACTTCTTCATGCCGATTTGCCCAACTTGCCATTGTGGTTGGATGAAGGGTTGGCGGAGTATTTTGAGGCCCCGTCTTCGCAGCGTGCTAGTGGAGATTCACACCTAAATTATTTGCGAAAGCGGATCGATGCCGGTCATCGGAATCGAATCGTCGATCTTGAGCAAGAAAATGAATTCGATGCTTTTGATAAGGATGATTATCTTTTTGCCTGGGCCTGGGTTCACTTTCTTTTGCATGGTCCTAAAGAAGCTTCCGAGACACTTTGGCAATACCTTGCTTGCATGCGCAGTAAATCGGTTGATGAGCCTCTTTCGTCAATGCTAGCCAAAGCAAGTCCACGTTATGAGCAACAATTTCTGGCCCACTTCAAGAGATGGCCTGAAGTTCTGAAGCAAGGCAACGCATCACCAAAGACTCATTCTGTCAAACCTTAACGATCATGCAAAGTCAGCAGCTTTGTGGATCTAGTTAATTCGGTTAGTTACCTAGCCAAAACGGTAGAGTTTAACTTTGTCTTCGGGCAGATTTTTGATACCGGGCTGCTTCAGCTTGACAGCAGTATTCTTCCGAGCCGATGCAATTCGAGGGTAACAGGGTCGTTACTCTTGCAGATTCTTCGACATGGTTTAGCTGCGGAGCAGGGTGGCATGGCAGTAGGCAGTTTTCTTAAGTTCACAGGCCTTGGGTTTCTCGCCAAAGACAATACGGATCGTCAGCTTCATAAAATCATCAAGAAGCAAAAGACACTTCGGATGGTGGAGTTTGGGATTGAGTCCCTCGACAAAACCCTCGAATTGTTGAATCTGGCTGCCAAAAATTCGCCAGAATCGACCATTGAATACACAGGAATCGATCCCTTTGAACAGCGGCCAGCTGACGCTGAACCCCTTGCGCTGATCGATGCCCATCGTGCACTTGCCAAATGTGACGTGAAGTTCCGTCTTTCGCCGGGGAGCGTTTCTTCAGGCGTAATGAGCCTAGCAAATTCGTTGGCGGACACCGATTTGATGCTCATCGCTAGCACTGTGGGCGATGACGAGCTGTCTTCCACTTGGTTCTATTTCCCACGTATGTGCCATCCTGGAACTGAAGTCTTGCGCAGGAAGGCAAGCTATGACCCCAAGACCGATTCGGAAGCTTGGGAGGCGATTTCGTTAGAAGAAATCAATCGATGGGCAAACCTAAGTGTCTCGCGTAGAGCAGCTTAGAAGCAGATAACTGAGCTTATCCGCCTGTATGTGTCTTGTATTACGAGATCTGCCATAATCTTCCTTAGAAGAAATGGCCAAGACTGCCTATCTTGGGTCGAACCAGTTAATATATAAGGGCGTATGGCATGAATGGCGCTTACCCCTAATGGACGCACGGACTGGTGAATAACTCTACACCACACAATTCCGATATCGAAAATGCGGAAACAATTGCCTCGCCGGTAGATGGATTACCTAAGCCCGGTGGTTCGATTTCAATTGAATCGATCGGCAGTGATCCGAACCGCCCTAGGCTGCGCAGTTCGAGCGGAGCCATAGGTGCTGCGGCTCGTGGACTCGTACGATTGGTAGAGGGATCGACTCCCCAGCTCAGCGGCGAAACTAGGGATGTTCTCCGGCATCGGCTAATGATTGCCGCCTCTCTGTTCTTTGGCTGCTTCGGGGCTTTTTTGATTCGCAGCCTGTTCGTTCAAGACGATTGGCGGCACGCCGACGGTGGTCTGCTTTGGTATGCCCATGCCGGGGAAACCGTCGTCATGGGGCTGCTTGTGGCGATTCTTTACAATGTGCGGAACTGCTCGACAGCGAAGCTGAGGATTTTTGAAGTCCTCGTCTTTGGTCTGCCGGCATTCTTCTTTGTTCTTTACGACAAAAAGCTTTTGCATTTGGCAGCCAACCTAAAAGAATCGGCACATATCCCTGTGATTATCGTCCCTTGGATGTTGCTCATCTTTACTTACGCTTTGTTTATCCCAAACAACTGGCGCCGTGCGATGTGGGTAATAATTCCAATGGGGCTAACTCCACTTGCCATTGCCCACTGGCAGGATAGCATTTGCTCAGGATTCCAAAGCTGCCTGAAGCAAGACATCCATGCAAGTTATCATATTGAACAAGCCATGGTCATGTTGTTGGTTGTGGTTACTGCTCTCGTTGGTGTTCACACCATCAATACTCTGCGTCGCGAGGCATTCGAAGCAAAGCAGCTTGGGCAGTATCGCCTGTCAAAACGAATTGGCAGCGGCGGTATGGGCGAAGTTTATCTTGCTGAGCATCAGATGATGAAACGTCCTTGCGCGATTAAGGTAATCCGCCCAGAGAAGGCAGGCGATCCGCGAACCCTTGCACGGTTCGAGCGAGAGGTCCGTATGACGGCGAAGCTCTCGCATTGGAACTCGGTCGATATTTTCGATTACGGCAGCGCTGAAGACGGCACCTTCTATTACGTCATGGAGTATCTTCCCGGTCACAATACTGGCGAACTGGTCGCCATGGCTGGCGCGTTACCTCCTGAAAGAGTCATCTACCTCATGAACCAAGTCTGCCGTGCACTTTCCGAAGCTCACGACATGGGATTGGTGCATCGCGATTTGAAGCCTGCTAACATCTTCTGTGCCCACCGCGGAGGTGAGTTTGATGTTGCCAAGCTTCTCGATTTCGGTTTAGCAAAGCCAACAGTCAACAGTAGCGAAGACAATTCTGAGCTAACGCAAGAAGGAGCGATCACGGGCTCGCCGATGTTCATGTCTCCTGAGCAAGCAACCGGCGAGCGCGAAGCAGACGTTCGCAGCGATATCTACTCGCTTGGTTGCGTGATGTATTATCTGCTTTCAGGTCGCGCTCCGTTTGACTATCAACAGTCCGTGAAGGTAATCATTGCCCACGCCTCGGAAGAAGTCCGCCCGCTAGGGGAAGTTGCCCCCGGGGTGCCTGAAGAGCTAGAGAAGATTGTCCTACACTGCTTAGAAAAATCGCCCCAAGATCGATTCCAGACCGTCGAGGAGCTTCGCTTAGCCTTGATGGATCTCCAGCTGGATGACACCTGGAGCGCCGAAAAGGCGGCTGCTTGGTGGAACTGCAATGGCTGCCCTCAGCGTAAAGCCTTTGACGAAGCGGCTCTAGCGCTTGCCTAAGCCTCGCAGGTGAACCATATGCATGCCGAATCTCTCTTGGCAGTAGCTACCAAGCACCCCTCAAATGCTTTATACTATGGGGCTTCCGAGAACGTCTGCGGCTGAGCGAGGGCGCGGGCATCTCACCGAACTAATCCAGAATCGTATAGCCACAAATTCTGACAATGAGCGACTCAACCAAGCCACGTACCCTCTTTGAAAAGATCTGGGACAACCATGTTGTCCATGCCGAGGAGGGTCGCTCGACGATTCTGTATATTGACCTGCAACTTGTTCACGAAGTTACCAGCGCCCAAGCTTTTGAAGGGCTTCGTCTTGCCGGACGTAAGGTCCGTTGTCCCGAGCGAACGGTCGCCACGGCTGACCACAACGTCCCAACGACCGACCGTTCTTTGCCGATTGCTGATCCGATCTCGAAAGCTCAGATCGACAAGCTTCAAGAAAACTGTGCTGACTTTGGTGTTCAGTACTATGGCCTGGGCAGCATCAACCAAGGGGTTGTCCATGTTATGGGACCTGAGCTTGGTTACACCCAGCCAGGCATGACCATCGTTTGTGGGGACAGTCATACTTCTACGCACGGTGCCTTCGGAGCGTTGGCCTTTGGTATCGGCACCAGTGAAGTTGAACACGTCCTTGCAACACAAACTTTGCTTCAAACCAAGCCTAAGACGCTTGAGCTTCGCGTCGATGGTGAACTTGGTCCAGGCGTTACCGCCAAGGACATGGTGCTCTATTTAATCGGTCAGATTACCACCTCAGGTGGTACAGGCTACTGTATTGAATACACGGGCGATGCGATTCGTAATCTTACGATGGAGAATCGTATGACCGTCTGTAATATGTCGATCGAAGGGGGAGCTCGTGCCGGCATGATCGCACCGGACGAAGTTACTTTCGAATACGTCAAAGGTCGTAAGTACGCTCCTCAAGGCGCCGATTGGGATGCTGCTCTTGAGCGTTGGAAGCAACTTCCTACCGATCCAGGGGCAACCTACGACAAATCTCTTGTCTTCAAAGCAGAGGATATTGCTCCGCAAGTCAGCTGGGGAACCAACCCGGGACAAGTGACTGGCGTGAACGAGAGTGTCCCCAATCCAAGCGACTTTGACGATCCAACCGATCAGAAGACGACTTCCCTGGCCATTGAATACATGGACCTCAAAGCAGGTCAGCCAATCACCGATCTTGAAATTGATCGCGTCTTCATTGGCAGTTGTACCAATGGTCGTATTGAAGACCTTCGCGCTGCCGCTGAGGTTGCCAAAGGTAAGAAAGTTGCCGGCCGCGTCAATGCGATGGTCGTTCCAGGCAGCGGTTTGGTTAAGCAACAAGCAGAGAAAGAAGGCCTCGACGTCATCTTCAAAGAAGCAGGTTTCGAATGGCGTGAAGCTGGTTGCAGCATGTGCCTTGCGATGAATCCAGACAAGCTCGCTCCGGGTGAACGCTGTGCATCGACCTCGAACCGCAACTTCGAAGGCCGCCAAGGCCGCGGTGGACGGACTCACCTTGTCAGCCCCGCCATGGCAGCAGCAGCTGCTTGTGCTGGTCACTTCGTCGATGTCCGAGACTGGAGCTAAGCTGGCTCTGACGACTTGCCTAACAAATCAATCAAAATCACTTGCTGAATTCCAAATAAGATGAATCCATTTACAACGCATCAAGGCTTGGTCGTCGCTATGGACCGGGCGAACGTCGACACCGACCAAATCATCCCGAAGCAATTCCTCAAGCGGATCGAACGAACCGGCTTTGGCGAGTTCCTTTTCTGGGACTGGCGGAAGGATGAACAGGGGAATGAAAACCCCGATTTTGAACTTAATAAACCCGAAGCGAAAGGCTGCAGCGTGCTGCTGGCTCGTCGTAACTTTGGTAGTGGTTCAAGCCGTGAGCACGCCCCTTGGGCACTAGAAGACTACGGCTTCCGTGTGATCGTTGCACCAAGCTTTGCCGACATTTTCTACAACAACTGTTTCAAGAATGGCATGCTTCCAATTGTTCTTTCCGAAGAGCAAGTCGAAGAGCTTTTCCAACGTGCTGAGAAACATGAAGGGTATCAGCTAAAAGCGGATCTTGAAGCCCAAAAGCTGACTGATGACTTCGG
The DNA here is from genome assembly GCA_965263145.1 of Botrimarina sp. Lineage (GTDB taxonomy): Bacteria > Planctomycetota > Planctomycetia > Pirellulales > Lacipirellulaceae > CAYGQU01. The sequence continues at coordinate 1,098,681 of OZ253585.1, read as the reverse complement.
CTTTGAAGCCGACATCGAAGTCGACCCGTTCCGTCGTCATTGCTTACTCAACGGGCTGGATGATATCGGCCTGACACTTGAGCATGACGACAAGATCAGCAGCTTCGAATCGCAGCATCCTCACCTAGCTCCGGCTGAGTAACCTTCGATCAAACATTTCGACAAGGCAGCATCCTCCAGGAAATTCCCAATGTCAGCCCATCTTGTGAAGTTGGTTTTGCTGATAGTTGGTATCTCCTTTGGTGTTATCTCAGCAGCCGCGGCACAGGAAGTGAAAGTTCTTGCGGAAGGGCTGGCTGGGCCTACCGATTTGGTTTGGGCGTTTGAACCGAATGGACCGAAGGATCTTCGCCCTGTTCTTGTAATTGCTGAAGGTGAAACGGGAACACTGAGAAAGTGGGATCCTGAATCAGGCCAGCTCGATTCCGTCGAAGACGCGTGGCTAAAGGGACTGGCTGTCGGTCCGATCAAGCTTGCCTTGACCGAAAACTCTCAGCTGGTCACCGCACAATCTTCAGTTTGTGTTCACACCCCTACCGAGCGATCTCAGACGCTTGAGATCCGAACCCCGGATACGCTGCGAGACCAACCGGAACAATCAAGCGAAGCTACCTTTGAGCAGCTTGCCGTTAACCAGCGGTACCTCTTCGCAATTCATCAGGGTCGATTGCTTCAGTCTCGCTCTGGAGGCAAACGTTTTAATGGCCTTCGTCCCAATGTTGAAAACCCTGACATCTTGTCAGACGAATCGATCACCGCGTTGATGTTCAACGAGCAAGGTCACCTCGTCACGGCAAGCTCACAGGTGGGAGCCGCTAAGTTGATCTTCATCAACCCGCATGAAATCACACCGGTTGCCGAATTCAAAGTTCTCGGTTTATCAAGAATCGATGCCCTCAAGCTTGGCCCACAACCACAACCGGTCAATCGTTTGCTTTATGCTCTTGTTACTGAGAAACCGGAAGGTGACCAAGAGCCTGAGTCTAACGCAGAGTCCGGTCTTTACCGTCTCGACAGCCGCGTCCCCACTGGCGGTGAGTTCCGTTGCCAAGCCAAATTGGTTCAACCAATCGATCAGCCGGTCGCGTTGGATTTCGGGCCGGAGGGAGATCTCTATGTAATCACCCGCGATGGCAAACTGTTACAAATCGACGGCCAGTATTAAGCCCGTATTGAAAAGGATAAGGAATGTCTACTCGCCGCGAAAAGATCGAAGCAATGCTCGTCGATGACCCAAGCGACACGTTCTTGCGTTACAGCTTAGCGATGGAGCTCGACAAGGAGTCGGAGAACGACCGCAGTTTGATACTGCTGGAAGAACTGACCAAAGATGAAAAGCCCTACGTCCCCGCCTTTTTTATGGCCGGCCAGCAACTTGTACGGCTTGACCGAGTCAGCGAAGCCCGTGCCTTCTTACGCGACGGCATCGAAGAAGCCCGTACGCAAGGTGACGCCCACGCCGCCGGAGAGATGAGTGAGTTTCTAGCGTCGCTGGGTGATTGGGGGGAGTGACATCCTCGCTCAGCTTCGAAGGGCAGGCGCCCGCGCTTACCTTTGACGTGTTCTAGCTATTGCGATCAACCGCGATGATAGATTTATATGACGGATGAGATAAAGGTAGTCAAGAGCACCTACCCCGCGAGAGACTAAGAAACTTTCTTGCCAATCGCCTGAACCACAGATGCGAGGCCCGTGTGGTAGGTCCCTTCGATGACCTCTCTTTCGATTTCCACCAGGTGATTGAACTCCAGGCTTGGTAGTTCTTGTTTAAGGGTATTAATTGACTGCATCGTATCAGTGCAATCACCTCCACCGGTGCCGTACTCGATTTGCTTTGGAGTATAGGATTCAGTTAGAAAAATTCCCCCCGTTCGCAAGCCTGAGAGCATTTTGAGGTAAGCCGCTCGGCGGATTTCAGAAGGAAGAGGGCAGAAGATCGAGATAATGCCATCCCAGCGAGCAGTGCCGAAATCGAATTGGGTTAAGTCTGCCTCGATGCACTCGATTTCAACACCACATGCTTCTGCGAGCTTCTTTGCTTTGGCTAACCCAATACTTGAACTATCGACCGCGGTGACTTTGAAACCTTGCTTGGCAAGAAAAACCGCATTGCGACCTTCGCCTTCAGCAAGACTCAATATCTTTGGCTTAGGTAGAGTCGCATAGTTTGCTTTAAGGAAATCGTTAGGCTCAGTTCCATAGATGTATTCTTCCGTATCGTAACGTTTATCCCACATGATGAATGCTAACTACCCTTCGCGCCCGAACACGCACAAGCACATGTCATCACTTTGGGCGTAACCGTTAACAAACTTCCGAACGTCATCCAGTACGTGCTTGCCAAGGTCGGCGACGCTCTTTGCTTCGGTGCCGACGGTTTCTAACAGACGCTCGATGCCGTAGAGGTCCTTTGCCTCGTTCATCGCTTCGCTGAAGCCGTCCGTAAATGTTGTGATCGATTCGCCCGGTTCGAGGGTGATCTTCATCGATTCGAATTCAAAGTCATCGACGACGCCGATCGGTAGCCCTGAAACCTCTTCCGAGATTTCGATTACCGTGCCATCAGCTTTGCGAAGCATCGCTGGCATGTGCCCGGCGTTCGCCATGGTCACTTCATTCGTTGTGGGGTCGATAACGGCAAAGTACATCGTCACGAACCGGTCTTCCAGTTCCTGCTCGGCGAACGCCCGGTTCACGTAGTTGACCGCACTTTCAAGATCGGGTTCGGTGGCAAGTGCGAAGCGGACATCGCTTGAAAGCTTTGCCATGATAATTGCCGCTGCAACTCCTTTGCCGGCAACGTCGCCAAGTACCACGGCGAACCGACCGCCGGGGAGTTGGATGTAATCGTAGTAATCACCGCCGACCTGACGAGCCGATTCGTAGTATTCGAAGAAGCCGTAACCTGCTTTATCAGGCGGGCTTGCTGGTAAAAGTGCTCGTTGCATTCGGCTGGCAAGTTCGAGGTCGCGTTGCAAGGCGCGCTGGGCAACGACTTGGTCGTGCATCTGGGCGTTATCGACTGCCGTGGCTGCTTGATTCGCAACGGCGGCCAGGACTTCGAGGTCATCGTCGGTGAAACGGCTCATCTGATTGAGCGTATCAATTTGTAGGACGCCGATGGATTCGTCGTCGCTATTGATAAGCGGCACGCACATCATCGAACGGATCTTAAAGTCGGCAATCGATTGGGCCATGCTAAAGCGTTCGTCGCTGGTTGCGTCGGCGGAGAGGATCGCCTTCTGGCCGTTCATTGCTTCTTCGATGACGGTGCGGCTGATGCGGAGCTGGTCTTCCATATCGCCGCGACGTGTTTTTGTCGCGACAGGAATCAGTGGACCATCTTCCTCTTGTCGCATGACGACAAAGCCACGGTCTGCTTGTGTGAATATTTTGAAGAGGCTGTCGAGCAGTTTTGGTAGAACCTCATCGATGGTGAGCGCCCGGCCCAGGCCGTTGGCGATTTCAATCAGCGCGGCAAGTTTTACTTCGGGGCGAGCGGAGAGTGAAAGTCCCTCGCCGGTCGAGCCGAGGCTGATGGTAGCCATGACGTTGTTAGAAGAGCCTGAATCTTCTTCATCGCCAACCATCTGGACGAGCGTCGATTGGTCGGCTGCGGGAAGGCTTCCTCCAAGGAGCGAGCGAACTGGCTGAGGGCTGTTGAATTCCAGCTCCTGATCACAAACAACAACTCGGTCTCCCTGGGAGAGCACGGTTGGTCCTTCGATCTTAATGCCATTAACAAAGGTTCCGTTACGGCTGCCGAGATCTTCGACCAGGTAATCGGTTCCGTTACGAACCACGACAGCATGGCGGCGGCTGACCGCAGCGACATCGAGCGCCACTTCGCAATCACTACTCCGACCGATGACCGACCGTTCGGCATCGAGTGGGAACTGCTTGCCGGGCTCGACGCCCTGGAGGATCGATAGATAAGGCTGCTCAGCGGACATGCGTTTCTCTGAATCGAGGGGGCGATAGGTTTCCCCGATTTTAGAGAAGCTAAGCGATGCATGAAAGTGACGTGCCGACCTAGTTGCAATTTTTATGCAGTTATTCGGACTAGGAGGTCGAAGTACCGGCAATCTCTTTGTGACGTGCCAAGTCCTCATCCTCCATGGCGGCCAGATACGGAAGATTGCGGTAGAGGTCGTCGTAGTCGAGACCATAACCTACGACAAATTCATCAGGTATATCGAAGGCGACAAAGTCCGGCACGGCCTGGACCTCTTGGCGGCCATGCTTGCGGAGTAAGACGGCGGAGCGGAGCGTTTTTGGTTTCAGCTCCTGCATCTTCTCCATTACGCGGACCAGGGTATGGCCTGTGTCAAAAATATCGTCGACCAGGAGAACATGGCGGTCCGTAATGTCGAGCATAAGCTCGGTGTTGATCGTCAGCTCGCCACGTGTGGTAGTCGCCCCGCCGTAGCTGCTCGCCTCGATAACGCCGACTCGGATCGGCATTTCTAGCATGCGGATCAAGTCAGCCACGACCACGACACTTCCCGTCAGGACCGAGACGATGGTCAGCGGTTCGTCACCGTAGGCCTGTTTTATCTCGTCAGCTACGCGTTTGACGCCGTCGAGAAGTTCCGTTTCGGATAAAAGTGTCTTCATGAATGGCTGGTTGGTTAATCGTGAAAGGAGTGTCGAAAAGAGAATCCTAGAGGATAATTCCTGCGATACAAGCGGTCATAAATGCCGCGAGGCTGCCACCAATCATCGCCCGTAATCCAAGTTTTGCCAAGTCATGGCGTCGATCCGGGGCGATTCCGCCAATTCCCCCCAATTGGATGCCAATGGAGGCGAAATTCGCAAAGCCGCAAAGCGCGTAAGTTAGGATCGTTTTGGATCGCTCGGCAAGCTCGACACCACTTCCTTCGGCACTCCACTCGCCAAGGCGTTGATAGGCGATGAACTCGGTTGCAAACCACTTTATGCCAAGAAGTTCACCGGCGAGCAAGCAATCTTCCCAGGGGATGCCCATCACCCAAGCGATTGGGGCGAAGAGGTAACCGAAGAGGATTTCAAGGCTCCAATTGCCGACCTCGACTCCATTTTCAACGTGAGTTTGTCCGAGTGCATGTGCTGCCCAGTCGAGCGTGCCATTCACGGCAGCAATTAGCGCGGTGAAGACAATAAGCATTGCACCCACGTTGAGTGCAAGCTGTAGGCCACTCACGGTGCCAGAGGAGATGGCATCAAGAACGTTGACGCTGTCGCTTTTGATTTCGAGCTTCGCTTCGCCCAGAGTCTTGGGGGTTTCGACTTCAGGTTCCATGATCTTAGCAATGAGCAATGCCGCCGGGGCGGAGATAACCGAAGCGGCCAGTAGATCTTTCACTTCGATACCCATTCCGGCGTAGGCCGCCAGGACGCCGCCGGCGATCGTCGCAAAGCCGCCAACCATCACGGAGTTCAGCTCGGACATCGTCATCGTTGAAATGTAAGGTCGAATTACTAGCGGCGCTTCGGTTTGTCCAGCAAAGACATTAGCTGCTGCTGAAAGAGTCTCAGCTCCGGAGGTGCCAAGCGTCTTTTGCATCGCTTTGGCGAAAATGCCTACCACCCATTGCATGATGCCATAGTGATAGAAGATCGACATAAATGCCGAGAAGAAGATGATTGTAGGTAGCACACTAAATGCGAGGAAATGTTCACGGAACCCATCGCCAAAAAGCAACCCACAACCCGCATCGGTACAGCTGATCAGGGCATTGAACGCATTGCTTGCATAGGTAAACAGTATTTGACCAGGAGCCGTTTTCAATACAAACAGAGCGAAGATGAATTGTAGAGCGAGTCCGCCGATAACGATCCGAGGGCTGACCTTCTTCTTGTGCGTGCTCATAAGCCATGCGATTAACATCATGACAAATAGGCCAAGCAGACTAATGAATCGTTCCATAAAAGCATCCTTCTGGTGGGCGATAGGCTGAGGTCGATTACAACTTCAGCGTGTTGAAAATCCGATCGCCTGCATCGCCCAAGCCGGGAACGATGTACTTCTTGTCGTTGAGAATTGGATCAACTCGACAGACATAAATCTGCGTGTCGGGGAATTCTTTCTGAACCGCTTCGACTCCATCCCGTGAAGCGAGGAGCGAAGCGACTTTGGTTCGTTTGACACCCCACTTGTTCAGTGTTTCGAGTGCTGCCATCGCTGATCCGCCAGTTGCGAGCATGGGGTCGACAATCAATGCCGTGTCGACCGGATTGCCTGGTGGAAGTTTGCTGTAGTATTCGACAGGTTGCGCAGTCGCTTCGTCACGGTAAAGACCAAGGTGCCAAACTTCAGCTGTTGGGATGAGATCAAGAATAGGATCAATCATGCCAAGACCAGCACGGAGGATTGGGACCAAACCGACCCGTTCGCCAAGTCGGCTGCCAACCATTTCGGTAAGGGGAGTAACTACTTTTTCAGGGTCGGTCTTTAAATCCTGGGTTGCCTCATAAGCAACGAGCGTTGCCAAACGACGGACCAACTGACGGAATTCGTCGGAGCCAGTTTCCGCGTCGCGAAGCTTGGTTAGATGGCAATCGATCAAAGGGTGCTGAACTTCGAATAGGTTGCTCACAAAATCCTCACAGCAGATGTCACTTTTTCTTATGGGCTTGAAGTCCCTAGTGTAGCGATTCGACTCGGCAGTTGTAAGCAAATTTGGCATTTTCTACGGCAGCAATCAGAGGTTTCTTGCGAAGGATCCTTGGTCACGCTCCGGATCGACTGTTACGATGAGGGCCGAACAGTTTGCTTGATTGTTTCATTTTCCCAAAAGGCTGGTTGGCAAATCAACATGAAGAATAAACCAAGGTTTTTGCTAGTCGCTTGTTATCTCATTGCCAACGGGTTGACAGTTTGCAACTCTCCGGAAGTCCATGCTGAAGCTCCTAACCAATCGACTAAAGAAGTTGTCCGAGTGGCAACCTACAATGTGGCGATGTATCGAAGTCGCTCTGGCGAGCTCGCTGAAGAATTGCGCAGTGGGTACTCGGTGCAAGCTCGTTTGATCTCCTCGGTTATCCGTCAGGTTCGTCCCGACATCTTGCTCATCAATGAGATTGATTTTGAAGAGAATCAGACTCGCATTCCTGATAGTCTTCGCAATGACTATCTGCTCCCCGTCGTTCTATCAGAAGAACAGGGGGATCGTAAATCAGAGTTACTAAAGTATGACTACCTCTATTACCAACCAGTGAATACCGGCGTCGATTCGGGTGAAGATCTTGACCAAGATGGCAAGCTCGGTGGACCAGCGGATGCTTTTGGCTACGGAAAATATCCGGGGCAATATGGCATGCTTCTCCTTTCACGGTTCCCACTAATTGAATCGGAATCGCATACGTTCCAAAAGTTGCTATGGAAGGATTACCCAGGCGCTTCGCTGCCAGTCGTTCCGAGCACAGGCAAGCCTTACTACTCGGATACTTTGTTGGAGAAGTTCAGACTCTCTTCAAAGAGTTTTTGGGATGTCACGGTACAGTTACCAAATGAGAAGAAGTTGCACCTGTTATGCTCGCACCCAACGCCTCCTGCTTTTGATGGGCCTGAAGATCGCAACGGGTGTCGTAACTATGATGAGATTGGACTCGTTGCTCGGTATGTAACGGGTGGGGATGCGGTGGAGTTCTTAAAGAACGATAAGGGGCAACCTGTTGAGGGAATCGGACCGGACAAACATTGCGTTGTTCTTGGTGATCTGAATGCTGACCCGATGGATGGAAACTGTCGAGAGGGGGCAATTCAACAACTGCTTAATCATCCGTTGCTTCAGGGAAATTATTCACCCACAGGTGAGGGTGGTAAAGCATCAGGTGAGAAGCATGCCGAATTGAATGGTGACCAAAAAGGCGACCCAAGCCACGATACTTCCGACTTCAGCGGAGATGAGTACGGCAACCTACGCGTTGATTATGTTATTCCCTCAAAGGGATTAACCATTATCGACGGTGGTGTCTATTGGCCAAAAGGAGACAAGCCAGAAGCAACCGCTGTGAAAGCCTCCGACCACCGACTTGTGTGGTTGGATCTGAAGGTTGAGTAACAACTTGGTTGTTACTTTCGTCTTTTGCAGCCATGTAACGAAGCTGCCAAGCCAAGCAATAGCAAACTGGAAGGCTCAGGAACACTCGTTGCCGTGACAAAATCACCGCCGCTGATGTAACTAGCGACTTGGCTGCCCGCCACTTGGCCTAATGTGTCATCGTAGTTCCAGTGGATTCCAAGATAGACTCGGCTACGGCCGTTCTCGATCATTGCTTCGGAGAATGTGCTGAAGTCACGTGTGGCTGAAATTTCTTCCGAGAAGACACTGAAAGGGATATTGTCCGTGCCGTAGAAATCGATCAGCGTCTGGAACAGAGCGCCACCAAAGGTGGCATGGCCTGACAAATAAGTAGGGAAGGGCGGAGTAAAGTTATCAACCACCCCGCCGCCTGGAGCACCCAGGGGAGTCCAGTCTTTATCACCCACGGTCCAAGGGTTACCGTCAAGATCACCTTCGCGAATGCCAGTTACAGGGCGCCAGAAATCAAATTCAAACTTAGAGTTCCACGAAACAATGCCTGCGTCAGCCATGGAAACTGCCGCTTTGGCAAACAGCTCAGCGTTTTGTTTAACATCGTTTCCTTGATCGTCAGCAATATGGCGAAGAATATCATTATAAAGATGCATTGGTGTACCCATGCCAACACGATCGTAAGCCCAGAAGTTACCGATGTCGGTTTGTTCCGCAGTTCGGGTCGCGCTGTTGAGTTCGCCCAGCTCTTTTACTTCGTTGTAAGCATCAGCATATTCTTGAGAATCGAGGCTCGGAGGAGCTGCTGGTAAGAAGTTATTCGGTGAGCTGATAGCGAATGTTTTGACATTCCCCCATTCTGGTCCCCACGCTTCTTGCGTTGGGTTTAGCGGATCCGGCTGCCAGTGGCCCAAGGCATTGGTGGGCATGTACTGCGACATCGAATTATAGCCATCGTTCATCCGGTTTTGGATAATCGATTGCCCAATCGACATGCCGAGGGTAATACCTTCCTCTTTTGAAATACCATCCGGTAGCTGAGAAAGGCTGTTGGTCAGTTGCAAATCGAGATTTGCTTGTTGATCGGTATAGATTGAGCTCAGCACCGTATGGGCAGCTTGAACAGCAGCAACTTTACCCGAGGCACTTAGGTTCGGTGAATTGTGCCCTGATCCGTAATCGTAGAACATTCTTCCGTCAGATGAGGTCATGGCAAAAGCGTCGTAGATAGCAAGGTTCATCATCGCCATGGATCGTGATGCCATTCCTGGATTTTGTAGATCGGTATTGGCCACGAGGACATCAGTCGCAATCTCATTCCAATCAAGCACCAAGTCGGCTTTAGCTAGCGGTTGAGTGAATAGCACGCTCAACAGAACGAGGCATAAACGTTGAGCATTGAAAGAAAGGTTCTTCATGTTGGGGCTCATTTTGCTTGTACACGCAAACGACTGTGCCGGTAGCATACTTATCCGAAAGCTTGTTCCATTCTTCTTGTGATAAATACACAGACAGGGCGCGCGTATTCACAAGGGAAGCTTGAACTAGAGAAAATCTGTCAGACCAAGAGTATGCGATGATTAACAAACCGTTGGAGGAGGTTTGCAGGCATTGGTCGATTGCGTGATTAGGCTCTCACGTGACAGTGTTCAAGAAGTTGTTCCATGGTGCACACATAACCCACAAGGAAGTCTCCAAATTCGGCATAGCGAGCACTCGCTTCGTCGAAACGCATCTCATAGACAATCTCTTTGAGATACTGTGGATTAGCTCCCCATAGTGTAACCCCCCACTCCCAGTTATCAAAACCAAAAGAGACAGTTATTAGCTGGCTCACTTTGCCGGCGAACGCCATTCCGCTGCGGGCGTGTTCCCCCATCATGCGACTGCGTTCTTCTTTTGAGAGGCTATACCAGTTTTCGCCCACTTTCCGTTTTTTATTCATCGGGTAAAAACAAACCGACGGATACGGCGGGATTTCTGGTGTAAGTCGTTGCCTATTCATGCCTTCCAGCCGATCGCCATACGCCTTAACTTTGGCTTCATAGGCGGGCGATCCGGCGGCGTCTCCTTCAGATTCAATTCGCTTGGCGTATTGTTCAACCGAGGGGACGTATTCGCTGATCTCTGTGACGGAAATAAACGAGTAAGCGGGTTGTAAGACTTGTGCCGCTGGGCCGGCCATAAGTCGTTGATGAACCGCATCGATCTTTAGGGGATCGGGATCGAGCATCATGAGGCAGAAATCTGCCTTATGGCCACTTGTGATTGATAGTTGCCAGCGGACGGGAAGCGATTCGTTCGTATCGCTGAAGATTGCTTGTAAATCATCCGCTACTGCATTGCGATGCACTGGTGCCATGGAGTACATGGCTGCCTTATCGAACTTGTAATAGAGGTGGCTGCAGTGCCAACCTCCATCCTCGGGCGAGAGGCTATATTCGACAGGTTCGGTGTGAGCGTGTGGACGACTCATGGGAGCAACTTGGTTGGGCGACAGTGCTGGGTGGGGGACTTGGTGCGGTAGTCTTTAAAGATCAATCCGAGGATCGATTGTTGTTACCACCACGTCGGCGACGACCAGCACGCGAGCGGCCACCACGTTGACTATTTGACCGGACTGCTGAAGGACGTTCATCACGTGCCGCTATGTTCGAGTCAACAACAACGCCGATTGCTACATCCCAAGGAGTGATGTCCTTGTGTTGTTTCTGTCTATTGGAAGAGGAGACTTCTTCTTCTAGTTCTTCTTCATCTTCTTCCTGGTCGATGGATTCAGAAGCTTCGGCAGGCTTTTTACCACGACGTCCACGACGACGGCGACGTCGGCGACGCTTTGGCTGATCTTCGTCCTCTTCCTCTTCAGATTCCTCGGAGACTTCCGAAGTGAGCGATTCGTCTTCTAGTTCGTCAGATACTTCTTCAGCATTGGACTCTTCGGTCGTCTCTTCATCACGGCGACGACGGCGACGGCCACCTCGACGGCGTCGGCGTCGCGGTTTTTTCGTCTCTTCAGAATCCTCCTCTGTAGAGTCTTCTTCCGATTGAGCAAAGAAAGCGTCAGCCGACTCGGGCTCGGGTGCATTGAAGAGATCAGAAGGTAGCTCGTCGGCGGGACTTTCGTCAGTATCGCTTACTGCATCTTCCGAAGGTTCTTCAATTGTGACTTGTTTTTTAGGCTTCCGTGAAGCGAACGGGAACCAGCCAGAGAAGCTTAAGGAACTGCCTGAAGACTTTTCTTCTTCCTGATCAGCAACAGCTTTTTCAGCTTTAGGTGCTGCTTCAGGTTCAGAGACTGCTACCTCGTCGATTGTCGATTCCTCAGCAGTATTCTCTACGGGTGCTTCAGGCTCTTCGCGACGTGAACGACGGCGACGTCGGCGTCTTGGTGGACGTCCTTCTTCCGAGCGTTCTTCTTTGTCTGTCGAGGGGCTTTCGGAATTTTCTTCAGTTTCTGAAACCGATTCTAGTTCGCGCTGACGACGACGCGGACGATGCCGACCGTTGCGTCCTCGGTCACCTTTGCGGTTATCTTCTTTTTGGGTTGGTTCCGCGGTGGAATCAGATACTGCATCGCTTTCAGATTCAGTTGTCGATTCTTTGATCGATTCAGGTTCAGCAACAGGGGTTGGCTTCGGTTCCTTTTTCTTGCGTGGGAACGTGACTGTATGCTTTGGGCGCTCGGGTACTACTGTCGGAGCAATATCGAGTTCACCGAGCAGACTGTCCCAGCCGCCAGTTTCCTCGACCGCTGCATCAGCCGACTCTTCAAGATCGGATGTCTCTTGAGTTGGAGATTCCTCGGCTTCTGATTCATCAGATTCTACCGAAACGGATACTTCGATTTCTTCAGAAACCTCTTCGGTTGCTTCCTCGACATGGGGTTCGTCAGGATTACTTACGGTTTCTGTGGTTGGTTGCTTCGGCGAGCCGTCGTCGGCTTCAAGCTCATCAAGCAACGAGTCCCAATTGTTTTCGTTGGACATCGAGTTTTTCTTACAGTTTTCTTGTTCTAAGGGTGCCTCTATGGTTACGAGCAAACACGAGGGCCTGCGGCTGGTCAGGCCGAGCTACGGCTGACAGGCGGCAACTTCTCGGTTGCGATAAGCCCTTATCATATCGGTAGATAACCCATTCTGAAAGGTCACAAGCGGGGGCAATCTGGTTAAGAATCCGCTGGTTTTGAATATAAACCGAGCCCGGCGCCCCCCTAAGAGGAGCCTGGCTCGGTCGGCACTCAGTGAGTGAATTGTGAGTTTAGGCAATCTTACTGACGATCATCCACCATCAAGCTGCCATTGTCAGCCACATTAAACATTGGGCGGAACTGTCCTTTGTAGCAACGTTTGGCTCGTGAGCCGTAATGCCAAACCAGGTTGGTTCCAATGTTCCATGCTTCTTCAGTGCTGCCGATTCCATCGTTATCTTCTTCTGGAATCAGGTAGGTAAAACCGGTTTGCAGGGACCAACGCTTGTTAAGTGGGACATCGATATCGCCACCTAGGATTCCTTTGCTGTCGCTATCCACACCGCCAAAGAATCGAAACTCACCACCGTCATGGCCATGCATGCGATAGAAGAGCAAATATTGGTCAACCGCTTGGAAGGTCGTATTGTTGATGAGCGTATCATTCATATGACTCATGAACGTGAAACCAAATTCATTGCCACGTGGGTTGGTGATGCTGATCTGACCGCGAAGTTGGCTAAAGTCAGCATTCACCTGACGTTCATCTTGTAATACGTCGTAAACAACCCCGTACTGCAAACCAACTGGTTTACGATGGAAGAGACCAATCGTTGCAAACTGCTGTGTGTGAGCATCAGCGGTTGCTGCACTCGCATCACCATGCAATTGGCTGTGAGTTGCTTGATAACCAACTTGATAGCCCAAGTTAGGGAAAGGCAACCATGACATGCGTCCACCAATATTGAAGCCTTCGTGAATACCGAAGTTCCCGCGGTCACGCCCATCATCCAGTGGACCTTTAAATGCTTGCACACCGACGTTGAAGGTCAGCTCTTGAATCGGAGGGACATAAAGTACCAGTGGCACCGCACCACGGTCATCGCATCCGAGGCCTATACCTCCTTGAGGACCACATGTCCCGACACAGCCGACGTCTCCGCAACCGCATGGCTCGCCCATGGCCAGACCACATCCGACATCGACGCTGCAACCTGGTTCAGGGAATCCACAAGTTGTTTCAACGGGGACGCCACACCCACTGCTGCACGCCGAGCTATAACAAACCTGTTCAACTCCAGGCTGTGGCTTCGTTTGTGGTATGACATAAGCGGCTTGTTTCAACATTGCCGCATTTCGCTTAGCAATCTGTTGCGTGTTGACGTGATTCTTGTTAGCCGCTGGGTGCTTCACCGTAGGTGAGACAGGGCGACTAGCAACAACGCGTGGAGTCTTTGCCCTCGTAGCATTAGCCCTCGAAGCATTAGTTCGTGGAGCTTTCGCTTGCATGCGAACAGGAGTCGCTTTAGGTACAGGCGGAGCTTCAACCGTGTGAGAGGCTTGCTGAACACCGCTCGACTGCCATTGGAGTTGGGCATTGGCGGCTGTTGGAATGACAAGAGTGAAACTGAGCGCGATAGCGCATGCGAGCGATGGACGCATCGTAGGATCCTCTTCGGGGAGGTAGCTTGGATCAAATCCACTGGCCCGTGCCATGCAACCATCGGTCACCATAAAAAGGCAGCGCGCCAGGCCCCCCTGGATCACTGTTGGTAGAAATAGATATCGGCCCCCGGTGGCTGCATATCCAGAAAACCTTGCGCAATCCGCAAAGTGGGTGCTAGCGGTGATGGCCCCGTTCGCCCCAAGACGGACGCTAGCATTCTCTCTATACTACCATCTCCTGCCAAAATAACCGCCTGCCTTGCTGGAGGAGCTTCGCATGTCCGCTCAGTTTTCGATTCGTGCCAATGTTGTTGATGTCGTCGCTGGGAGTATCACGCCCGCGGAAGTTACCGTAGCCGATGGCAAGGTCGCCTCGATTGAATCTCTTCCCGAAGGTGAAGAGGTCAAAGGCTACTTGATGCCAGGCTTCATTGACTCGCACGTGCATGTTGAAAGCTCAATGCTTGTGCCTACCGAGTTCGCTCGCGCGGCGGTGACTCACGGGACGGTTGGATCGGTGAGCGATCCTCACGAGATCGGAAACGTTCTCGGCATCGATGGCGTTTACTACATGCTAGAGAATGCCAAGCATTCACCCTTTAAGTTCTGTTTCGGCGCTCCTTCCTGCGTCCCTGCGACGACGTTTGAAACCGCCGGCGCAACGATCACTGTCGACGAAGTCAAAACCTTACTCGTCGATTCACGAATCGGTTACCTGAGCGAGATGATGAACTTTCCTGGCGTTCTGGGTGGGGATCCTGAATGCCTAGCAAAGATCAAAGCAGCACAAGATTGCGGCAAGCCAGTCGATGGTCATGCGCCCGGCTTACGCGGCGAAGAGGCTGCCCGTTACATTGCTGCCGGTATGAGCACCGATCACGAATGCTTTACACTCGAAGAGGCGATCGACAAAGTGGCCGCCGGCTGCAAGATTGCCATCCGTGAAGGCTCCGCTGCTAGAAACTTTGATGCGCTCAAGTCACTTATCGCATCCCACCCAGGCATGGTGATGCTTTGCAGCGATGACAAGCACCCCGATGAATTAGCCTTAGGGCATATCAACACATTAGTCCGCCGTGCGGTTGCTGATGGAACGGAGCCGATTGAAGCAATACGAGCTGCAAGCCAAGTCCCGGTCGAGCATTACTCGCTATCTGTTGGCTTACTACAAGTTGATGATCCTGCAGATATGATCCTTGTCGACACGCTAACCGATTACAACGTCCAAAAGACTTGGATCAACGGCGAACTTGTCGCAGAAAACGGGCAAACGAATCTCCCGCGTATAGAACCTGAAGTTGCTAACAACTTTGTTGCACGCGATGTGGAAGCAGCCGAACTGGCTTGGAAAGACAACGGTGGTGAGAAGCTAAATGTCATCGGCGCTATTGATGGACAGCTAGTTACCGACCCAATCGAAGTTGATGCGAATGTTGTCAACGGGCAAGTCATTGTCGATGTCGAGCAAGACATCCTGAAGTTGGTTGTGGTGAATCGCTATGCCGAAGCACCCGTCGCGATCAGTTTCATTAAAGGTTTTGGTCTAAAGCAAGGTGCTTTAGCTTCAAGCGTTGCTCATGATTCGCACAACGTGATCGCAGTCGGAACAAATGATGAAGACCTTGCTGATGCGATTAACGCCGTCATGCAAGCGGGCGGCGGTTTGAGTGCCACATGTCGATCTGAAAACGCCAGCGAAACCTTACCGCTGCCAGTAGCGGGCCTCATGGCAACCGGTACCTGCCAAGAAGTTGGCGACGCCTACGGAAAACTCGACAAAATAACTAAGTCCTGGGGCTCTACGCTTCGGGCGCCGTACATGACCCTTTCATTCATGGCGTTATTGGTGATTCCTGCCCTAAAGTTGAGTGATGAAGGCCTCTTTGATGGCGGAAAGTTTGAATTTACTGCTGTGCAGAAATAGAATCTTCATGTTTGGTTGTTAAGGTATTTAGCTGCCTAAATATCTATTGCTTTCAAAACTCAGAATCAATGAATTGCAGATCATTAAACTCATTTGTGTTGATCTTTCTTGTATGTGCTTGCTCTTGCGTTCATGCCAATACAGGAACGTTCATTGACAAGCACAATGCAACTGACCCACGGGTTGTCAGCTATAATGTATTTTGGAATAGCATTTTTGACCAGAGTAGTGAAGATCCAGAAAAGTTTGAACGGATCGTAAATGCCCTGCAACCTGACATTTTGAACCTTCAGGAGGTTACCGTTCCGGTTTCTGGAGTCATCAACTTGATGAATTCAATCTATCCCTTGCCTGGTGGTTCCAGCTGGCATGGTTTTAGTCGTTCTGACAATGTCATTTTGAGTAAATACCCTCTCCTCCAGCAAAGCCCCATTGCTCGTGGAGGAGCGGCTGCTCTCATTGACTTGCCAGACGCAACCTATTCAAAAGACTTTCTGGTGCTCAATGATCATTGGGCATGTTGTAACAATGAGCCTACTCGACAAACAGAAGCAGATTCGACCATCGAAGATTTAAAGATTATTCGTAGTGGAGTGACTACCTTTTCTGTACCTGAAGACACACCCTTCGTTGTTCTAGGTGATCTGAATATTGTGAGTTCAGGAGCACCGCTTGAGACAGTTTTATCTGGTGATATTAGCGATAATGATAGATATGGCCCCGATTCTCCACCTGATTGGGATGGAACATCTATTACCGATGCGAATCCTGTCCACAACGGAACAGGAACCGAGGATTGGACATGGCGTGATGATGCGCAAATCTTTGATCCGGGAATATTAGACTTTATTCTCTACAGTGATAGTGTTCTTTCCACGGCAAACAAGTTTGTCCTGAATACCACGATCATGACCGGGGCCGATTTGCTTGCAACAGGTTTACAAGAGAATGATGTTGTACTTCGTGAATTATCTGGAACTTACGACCATATTCCCGTGGTCGTTGATTTCACCAATAATTTCACAACGCCGCCACTTGATGGTGATTTCAATAACGACGGCTACATCAACGCCGCAGACTATACGATCTGGCGAGACAAGCTCGGACAAACCGGCAGCGGTATTTATGGCGATGGAAATCGTGATGGTGTCGTTGATACCCTAGATTACCAACTCTGGGCAAACACCTATCAACTTACTAACCAGTTGCCAGTCGCAACTTCGGTTAGTGTGCCTGAGCCATCAAGCTTTGTTGCCGTTGTGATTTTTGCTCTAGGCGGATTATTGAATTGCAGATGCCAGTAGTACAGTTAGCAAAATAGTTCCAGCTGTTAAACTACATGGCCAGAATGAACTTACTGACTGTTGGAATCTAACCCGCAAAAAGAATCTTGAACTCTCTGAGTTTTCTTGCACTTCAAATGCGATCAGCGCTTACGCTGTTCTTGATACAACCGAGCTTCGACGCGTAATTCTTCGCTCGACCAGCCGTTCTTTTCTGCGAGGGCTAACAACCGACGCTGGCCGGGACTGTCGAGTCGGGCGACGGCGGCGTGGGCTGACCACGAGAGGGCAGGGCGGCGATTGCGATAGGGGACCCTTCGGGCGACCGAGGCATAGCGGTTCAACTGATCGCCGGAGACTGCTCCTTCGCACATCGCATAGAAAGATTCTCCGAATCCAGTTTCGCCAGCGTTAAGCAAATCGCCAATCCACCAAGGACCTGCCTTTTGACACCAGAGGGCGAAAAGCAACGGGCCCTTCCATTCTTCCAGATCGGGCTTGCCATCGATACGCACCCCGACCGACGTCAGGCAAAATGGCCCGACGCGGAGCTCGGGAGGGCCTTTTCGTGGTGTGGTTGTGCTGGCTGTTTCGTTTTGGGCCATGGTGGCTGCTGGTTACTTGCAAGTTGGTGAGTTGTACCCGGTGGATTTTACGCTGAACTCGGGCGATGATGTGAGGGCAGTCTTGATACTCTTTTTTACCCGAACTGTGCTATGCCAGAATCATCAAACAGTAATTCCTTCGGAGCTTTTCCCCAAACTCGGCTCCGCCGCTTACGTCGTTACGATTGGTCTCGGCGATTGGTTGCCGAGAATTCTCTCTCCGTATCCGATCTGATTTGGCCTCTGTTCCTCTGTGAAGGTGAAAACCAGCGAGAACCAATAACATCAATGCCCGGCGTTGAACGGCTTTCGATTGACTTGGCAGTGACAGCCGTCGAAGAAGCCACGTCGCTAGGCATTCCTGCCGTGGCACTCTTTCCAGCAACTCCGCAAGACTTAAAGACCGAAGACGCCGCGGAAGCTTGGAACCCAGAGAACTTGGTTTGCCGAGCTATCCGTGCAATCAAAACTTCACTTGGCGATAAGATTGGTATCTTAGCCGATGTTGCACTCGATCCTTATTCGAGTCACGGCCAGGACGGTTTGGTGAAGGATGGTTATGTTGTTAACGACGAAACGCTTGAGGCGTTAGCGAAGCAAGCGATTTGCCAAGCCGAGGCAGGTTGCGATGTCATTGCACCAAGTGACATGATGGATGGTCGTATCGGTTACTTACGCAAGGAACTCGACGCAGCAGGTTTCGACCACGTTACGCTGATGGCTTACGCCGCCAAGTATGCATCGGCTTACTATGGACCGTTCCGCGATGCGGTCGGTTCGTCAGGCAATCTTGGCTCGGGCGACAAGCGGACTTATCAAATGGATCCGGCAAACGGTGATGAAGCGCTACGCGAGGTGAGTCTCGATCTGGCCGAAGGAGCTGACATGGTAATGGTAAAGCCAGGCCAGCCTTACCTTGATATTGTCACTCGCGTTAAGCAAGCGTTCCGAGCACCAACGTTTGTCTACCAAGTATCTGGCGAGTACGCCCAAATTGCTGCCGCTGCGGAGAAGGGGTGGCTGGATCGAGATATGGTCGTTCTTGAGAGTTTGCTCTCATTCAAACGCGCCGGAGCGGATGGCATTCTGACTTACTTTGCCGTTGAAGTTGCTCGACACCTTCAAGCAGAAGGTTAAATCGGATGGCTCCTCATCCCGCTTCCTTAACCGGCGAAAGGTTGCTGGCCGAGTGCGACGAACGTCGTCTTCGACGCGGCGGCCCTGGTGGGCAACATCGAAACAAAGTCGAAACCGCGGTTGAACTCACACACAAAGCATCCGGTGTTGCGGCTGAAGCGAATGAGAAGCGGAGCCAACAAAAAAATCGTGAGGTTGCCACTTTTCGGTTACGAGTCCGATTGGCGTTAGCCATCCGAACGGAACGCGTCCCCAAGCCGAGCGAAATGTGGGCGTCGCGCACCAAGGCTGGTAAACTTGCAATCAACCCATCGCACGAAGATTTTCCAACGCTTCTGGCCGAAGCCTTAGATCATTTGGTGATGAATGATTGGGAGACCAGTGCAACCGCCGAACAGCTTGGTGTTTCTACCTCGCAACTAGTGAAGCTGCTCAAGCATGAGCCCGCTGCCTTAAAATTGTTAAACGATCAACGAAATGAACGTGGCTTGAAGCCACTCAATTAGGAATAGATACCGCTATGAAAGTTTGCTTCTTTGATATCGATGGCACTTTGGTCCTGACAGGTCGCGCTGGTATGTATGCCTTTGCTGATACTTTCAAGCAGGAATTTGGTGTCAAAGAGCTGACCGACCAAGTTTCTTTTTCAGGACGCAGTGACCGTGGCATTGCTGGCGATCTGTTCGAGTTTCATGAGATTGAAAATTCGCAAGAGAATTGGGAACGATTCCAAGCGGGCTATCTGTGGCATCTTAAGGTGCAATTGGAAAAGCGCGATGGACAAGTCCTACCGGGTGTTGTTGAGCTTCTTGACGAACTTGAAAAGCATGACGACATTCATGTCGGTTTGCTTACCGGGAATGCACAACAAGCAGCCAAGCGAAAGCTTGGCTACTATGATCTGTGGGATCGCTTTGCATTTGGAGGATTTGGTGATCATCATCCAGACCGAAACGACATCGCCGCGACAGCAAGAGAATCGGCTATTCAGCACCATATCGAAATGAATGATACTGAGCCGGAAGCTGAGCGGATCGTTGTCATCGGGGATACGGTTAACGACATTACCTGCGCCCGATCAATCGGAGCCTATGCCGTTGCTGTTCCGACGGGTATTGTAAGCCACGAGGATCTCGCTGCCCAAAATCCTGACCTCTTGGTCAATACTCTCGAAGACTCTCAACTGTTGGTCGATTGGCTTCTCGCTTAGGCAGCGAAATCGGTTTAATCGATTCAAACATTACCGTGTAGAGACAGAATGCCGCGCTTGCTTCGTTGAATAACTTCATCAGGTTCGAGGTGACTTAGCCTTTTTTACCGGGAATTCACTTTTGAATTATCTCGGCCTGAAGTTGTTTCTCACGAAATAGAAGGCAAAACACGATGCGTTACGATTTGGCAGTAGTCGGCAGTGGCCCCGGCGGACAGAAGGCTGCGATTGCAGCTGCAAAACTCGGCAAGAAGGTTGCCATTATTGAACGTGCTCGTGAATTGGTCGGTGGGGTTTGCCTGCATACGGGAACAATTCCTTCCAAGACAATGCGTGAGGCTATTCTTCACCTGACTGGCTTCCGCCAACGTGAGGTTTATGCTGAGCAGTATCGTGCTCGTGGTGGGATCACGATGGATGATCTTCGCCAGAAGCTTGCCGAAGTGAGTGCGAATGAGTGGGAAGTCATTCAAGATCAATTTGATCGAAACGATATCAAGACAATAGTCGGTGAAGCGAGCTTCGTAGGCCCAAATCGATTGGAAGTCATTACGGAAGATGAGCCAATCAATGTTGATGCCGATAATATCTTACTTGCGCCAGGGACTCGACCAGCACGACCTGCTCATATTCCTTTTGATGGCAAGACGGTTTTTGATTCGGATGAATTTTTGAACCTCGACCACATTCCACGTTCGATGATTGTTGTCGGTGGTGGCGTTATTGGCATTGAGTATGGCCTGATGTTTGCCACGCTCGGTGTGAAGGTCACCGTCATTGATGGACGTGAGCGATTGCTTGATTTCTGTGACCGAGAGATCGTCGATTCGCTGGTTTATACCGCTCGGTCAATGGGAGTGACGTTCCGGCTTGGCGAAAATGTCTCCGAAGTACGTCGCGTGACCGACAAGTCGGTTGCTGTTGAGCTTGAAAGCGGTAAGCGGATTCTTGGTGAGACGGTCCTATTTAGCGTTGGACGCCAAGGCGATTCGGATCGCTTGAATCTTGAAGCCGCTGGACTGAATCCTGACAACCGTGGGCGAATCGGTGCGAGTGAGTTTTTCCAAACCGAAGTACCACATATTTATGCCGTCGGGGACATCATTGGGTTCCCATCCCTTGCTAGTGCTTCGATGGAACAAGGCCGCCAAGCTGTTTGCCACGCCTTTGGAGCATCGACCCATCGCATGGGTGAAATTCCTTATGGTCTGTTTACAGTTCCTGAGATTTCGTTGAT
The DNA here is from genome assembly GCA_965263145.1 of Botrimarina sp. GTDB lineage: Bacteria > Planctomycetota > Planctomycetia > Pirellulales > Lacipirellulaceae > CAYGQU01. Next base: position 1,077,635 of record OZ253585.1, on the reverse strand, counting down.
TGGTAAGAACGAACAGCAACTAACCTCTGAGCAGGTTCCCTACGAAATGGGAATTGCTCGCTTCTCAGAAATTGCTCGTGGGCAAATTGCTGGCGACCGTACAGGGATGTTGAAGCTCCTCTTCCATCGAGAATCTTTGGAGGTGCTTGGCATCCATGTGATTGGTGACTCGGCGACCGAGATCGTCCACATCGGTCAGGCCGTTATGGCCTTTGGCGGCACGATTGAGTACTTCAGTGATACCGTTTTCAATTATCCCACCATGGCAGAGTGCTACAAAGTAGCAGCGCTTGACGGGCTAAACAAACTGCGAGCCTACGAGTACGACATTGAGCCATCCAAGAATGTCGAATCACAGCTTGAAGAGGTTAGCCAATTAACGGAAGAAGCCGTTGCGAATGCCTGAATTATTCTCGTACATCCCAATAGCTTCAGCTCGCTCCTGAAATGGCATCACGGCGTAGTAGACAACTTGCAAGCACAATAAGCAATCGTCGTGGGATGACGCTAGTAGAACTTGTGATTGTTGTTCTCGTCTTGGCTCTGCTCGCAGCTATTGCGGCGCCAATGGTTAGGGAAATATCCAGTGATGCCAAGCAGAACAGGATAATGTCTGACATACACGTGCTATTCAAAGCAATCGATTTGTATGTTGCCTTGTATGAAGAATATCCGGCTAATGAAGATTTGGGAAAAGTCCCAGTTGAATTGCAAGACTATTTGCATAGCGCTTCTTTCACAGAGCCTACGCCAATAGGTGGCAAGTACGACTTTAATGGGACGGGGACAAGTTACCCATTTTATGGAGTATCAATTCATACACCTAGCGGAATAGGAAGGCCTGTCTACTCAGATAGTTTTTATTTGAATCTTGATAATAAATTCGACGATGGAGACTATCGTGCCGGTTGGATACGCGCTAGTAAGTTTATTATCTTCTTTAAACACACTGAGAAACTTTAGTCATATTTGCCCGCAAGTTATTGAAGAATCGCTTCGATCTTTTGCAGTTCCTCATCGCTAAATTCTGCTGTTTCACGACAAGCAAGATTTTGTTCGAGTTGGTTGACGGAACTGGCTCCAATTAAGACCGTCGTTACGCGTGGATCTTTCAGCAACCATGCAAGCGCCATTTGTGCAAGCGATTGACCGCGTTGGACTGCGAGTTCGTTGAGCTCAATAATCTTGTTGAGAACCGTTTCAGAAAGGGCCTCTTCCTTCAAGAACCCATGTGGCTTAGCCATCCGTGAATTTTCTGGCATTCCCTTGAGATAGCGATCCGTAAGAAGCCCTTGGGCTAGTGGGGAAAAAGGAATGCAGCCGACACCAAGTTCATCGAGCGCATCAAGCAATTGATCTTCAACCCATCGCTCGAACATCGAATACTTTGGCTGATGAATAAGGAGGGGATGGCCAAGGTCTTCGAGAATCTGAGCGGCTTGTCGAGTTTGCTCAGCGTTATAGTTTGATATGCCTGCATAGAGAGCCTTGCCTTGCTTGATTGCCGAAACGAGGGCTCCCATGGTTTCTTCCAATGGCGTTTCATGATCAGGGCGGTGGGAGTAGAAGATGTCGACGTAGTCGAGCCCCATCCTTGTTAGACTTTGATCTAAACTGGCCAGTAGATACTTTCTCGATCCGTGGTCTCCGTAGGGACCATCCCACATGGTGTATCCCGCCTTGGTCGAGATGATCAATTCGTCACGATAATTCTTTAGATCCTGGGCCATCATCTTGCCAAAATTTTCTTCAGCAGAACCAGGTGGCGGTCCGTAATTGTTTGCAAGATCAAAGTGAGTGATGCCTCGGTCAAATGCCGATAGAACGATTTCTCGTCCTGTTTCATAAGTATCAACGCCCCCAAAGTTATGCCAAAGGCCAAGCGATAGTGGAGGTAGCTTTAGTCCACTCCTGCCTGTGCGTCGATAGGTTGTGTTCAAATATCGATTCTTGTCGGCAAGGTAAGTCATTGCTTTATAGTTTTGATTGATGGATAAGTTTGATAGTCGTCCTTACTGGACGAACGTGGTTGGTAAAGAGTTTCCATTAGTGCAAACAAAAAGAAAACCGTCATAACTCAGTATGATCTGAGTAATGACGGCTTTGATCGTTTACGCTAAGTGTTCGATTCGTTCCGTGACAGAAAAACGTGTTGGGACCGATTCACTGACGGATCAGTTGATCACCTTGACGTTCTCAGCACGTGGACCTTTTGGTCCACTTCCTTCTTGGTATTCAACGGCCGTACCTTCTTGTAGGTCGTCGTACCGGACTCCTTCAACCGAAGAGTGGTGGAAGAAGATGTCGCCACGCTCTCCTTCGATGAATCCAAAACCCTTCTCGGTCAACTTTTTGATGGTACCTTGCGGCATCTCGCTATCTCTTTCGCAAACTCGTAGTGCTTGCCTAAGGAAAATTCGATCTCACCGTTGAGCCGAAGTAATTTTCCAGACGGCAAAAAATTAAAGGTAATAAGGTCGGTGCCTTTACAACAACAGAGCGTCAGTCCTGAGTGGACGTGCCGTGTTGGCTGTTGTGGTGAAAGAGAATCAGCTAATTTAACGAACCTCGTCACCGGACCGAAAGCCGCTGCAATTAGATCGACACACTACGCTGCTAATTTCTCGCCGGGCTTCGTGGTCGAAGTTCGTACTGCAAAAAAGATACACTGCGTAGGGCTTGACGACCTGGGTACAGCGGTCCTCGTTTCCCTGGGCCGAAATTGTAGCAGGCTTTCGATTCTCGGGTCAAATTTATTTGGCCGATTCTTAACAAACATGCCAGATATGTGGGTGTTTACCCCCTATTTTTGCAGGGATAGCTCATCGAAAGTGCGCAGTCCCTAGAGTTTATTACGCAAGCTGGGAGGAATTCCTCAGCTAGCGTAGTCGGTACTTTTGGTCAAAAGTTGCTAATAAATCGGTTATTCAAGGCTTATTAGTTGGTTGAGGTTTCCTGATCGATAGCCTTTGGGATCGACCTCAACTTCTTGAAAACCGAATTCTTTAAAAGCTGAACGCATCCTGGTTTCCAGTTTTGGTTCGATGAGATAATTGATCCAATCGTCTTGGACTTCTACCCGGGCTACGTCACCTGCAAAGTACCTTACACGCACCTCACGGATCGGAGCTGATCCTTCACGCTTGATGGCTTTGATCCATTGTTCAGCACGGTCGATCATCCGTAGCCGTTCAGGTGTTACCGCTTGGCCGTAAGAAATTCGGCTCGCTAGACAGGGGCTTGCTGGTTTATCCCAAACTGGCAAGTCCCAATGGCTGGCCAGCTTGCGGACCTCCTTTTTAGATATGCCCAATTCAAGGAGCGGACTTAAGACTTGATTCTCACTTGCTGCAATCATTCCAGGACGATAATCCGAAGCATCGTCCGCGTTGGCTCCATTTGCCAAGTTCCTATAGCCAAGTTGTTCTGCTTCAGACTTCGCTACGCTGTAGAGCTCACTCTTACAGTGATAACAACGATTCTTGTCGTTCATCACATAAAGAGGATCGTTGATCTCGTCCGTGCCTACAACATGATGTTCGATTCCAATGAGCGATGCTGTCTGCTTGGCGATTTCCAGTTCCCCCTCAGCCAATGCTGGACCAACACCAGTGATGGCTAACGCATGCGATCCCAATGCCAGATGTGCCGCCTTGGCAACAACCGCGCTGTCAACACCTGCAGAGAACAACACTGCTAACGAATCAAGTTCGCTTAGGTGCCTAACCAACTTGTTTGCCAATTTCGTCGGCATGATCATTCACACATGATTAAGTGCTTGGGGGTGGAGGATTTTCTAAACGACTAAGCTGATCACGCAAGGCTGCGGCGCGTTCATAGTCTTCTTGTTCAATCGCTTCGGCGAGCTCCGTTTCAAGCGATTGAACGGGATCCTCTTCATTACCATTGTCGGTCGGTTCTTCTTCTTGGTTGTTCTTCTTTCTTAGCTTACGTCGCCAGCGTTTTAGAAAACTGAGCTCATTGATCTTGTCGGCATGTTCTTCTTGGCCGTAGTCGACTAGAAATTGGTCGATTCGGCGAATACCTGATTCGACAGCGCTGATGGCGGCATCAAACTGATCAAGCTCTTCAAGCGGAGTCGCAACCGCCCGAACGTGCATCATGATGACGTAGGGTCGCCATTGATCAAATTGGAACTTGTCACGATCAAGTTTCGCGTGCTCACGAACGAACCGGAACAAACGAAGGTTACGTTCCGTGTCACGAGCGCAAAGTTCGTACCGCTTCATCGTCCAAAAGCTGATGTAGCGGTGATAATATTGTACCCCTTCGCGGAGCAATCGGTCACAATCCTCGGTATCGAGCTGATAAGGCACCCCATCCGGGTTGGCTTCATCATGATTTTTTTGCTGTGATTCATAGAGGTCAAGCCAAGAGGTAAATCCTTCAATTGTCTTGCCGTCTGGGCGACCACTTATCTCCATTTGGAGAATACCCAGATCAAGCCGCAACTGGATTTTCTCCTGACCATCTTCCCCCTCGATTGACCGAACAGTCACATCCTCAGGGTCAAACTCCCAGCCATCCAAGGCATGGCGAATATCAAACGTCACAACAGGCCCGCTAATCAGTGTAGGTAGATCAAAACGGCCCCATGCCGTCTGACGTCTTTAGTGTAACGGATTCCATAGAAAAGATAACGGCGGGCTAAGTTCCGCGATTCGGAATGATACAGGGAATCGAATTTTCTATGGGGGAATGTTTACTTCATTGTAAAATGAGGGTACCATCGTCGGTGCAGGGGAATAAGCGTATTTGACACGTATTATTCCTTCCACTTAGGTCTTTTCATGTTTCACGACTATTCCGTGAGGTTTTCTGTGCGACGCTCCCTTTTGGGGGTGCTCTTGCTATCGCTCTGTTTTCTTAGTCAAGCAGACGCAGCTTTTCCCAAGTATCGAGTCGTAGACCTTGGGACGGTTTCAGGTTTCCCTGTCACGATACCTGCCGACCTTAATGATCGCGGGGAAGTCATAGGACAACTTTACACGAATGCTAGCCCATTTTTTGAAGTGCCATTCTATTGGACTGAATCTACCGGTATACAACTATTCTCTTCGCTATCAGGAGAAGATGTCCGCAGATTGAGTTACATCAATAATAACGGTCTGATGCTTGGGATTACCAGCAACGATGACCCCGTTGCTCCACGCACTCCCTTCTTTTACGACCCAACTAATGGCTACCGGGCACTGGATGGATTCCAAGATGCGCAATTAACCGACCTGAATGATCATGGAGAGATCGTTGGGTACTTTTTTCAACAGCCTAAGCTTTTTGACCTGTTTCGTTGGAGTGAATCGGGAGGACTTATCGAGTTCGACGATCGCGATCACGGCCCAGATGGAACATGGCGTGATGCTCGGTTTGGTGCCATTAATAATCAAGGTTTGATCGGAGGCGGAATTCGTACTCCCGGTTACGAAGCAACCTTCTGGACCGAGGATGACGGTTTCATGCCATTTGGATCGCTCCCTGAATTAAGCATCGTTGGTGTAACCGATCTGACTGATAACGGGCAGGCTGTTGCTGTGGGGACGTTTACGCTTGACGGATTGGGGGTTACTAGAAGTTTTTATTGGTCAGAAGAGGAAGGAATCGTCAGGCTTGGTAACCTGCCGGGAAATAACTATGACTTTGCCAATGACATTAATGAAGATGGTTGGATCGTTGGGGAGTCTCACTCGACCCGTGGTGGGGCAACGCGTGCCTACCTTTGGTCGGTCGATCAAGGCATGGTAGATTTAAACAGCTTGTTAGTACCGAATAGTCAAGATTGGTTCATACGTCGAGCAGTAACGATAAATAATCAGGGTTGGATATTAGCTTCGGGAGCCAATAACTCCCCAGTCAGATCGATATTGCTAATCCCTGTTCCTGAGCCCGCTAGTTGCGTGATGTTGACTATTTTTACTTTAGCTGTATCACAATTCCGATTTAGAGTTTAAGTCTTTTAGGGGTGGATACAGTCACCTCAGATCCATTGGCGAAGAGAACACTAGAAGGCTGAGATTGGTTGAGTATGCCGAATTCATTGCCGTAAGTCTTGGCGAAATCAACTTCTATTGTGTATTCGCTTGCTTCACAGCTTTTCCATCGTGGGTGCTTAACTTCGTATTCAATTGTCGAATTGTTGCCCTTGGTGTAACCCCAGTAATGCTCGGTGATGAATTCCGAGAGTGATCCGGTATCCGGTAGTCCTTGTTCGTAATTGATCGTAGCTGAGATGCGGTTCAAGTGATCTCGTCCCCATGAATACCATATTTCATTCTGCTTTCGGCCATGATCCATCGGCTGCGAAATATAATTCTCATTGAAGAGATTGTTTGCAACCAAAGGAATGATTGAGCTTGGTACGATCTCTTTAATGAAAGTGACCGCACGAATGCTTGGGTCTTTATCAGGCTTAACGTAGAAACGAAGGTTGACCTCTTCAAATGTCCGATGGCCAATAGCTGGTATTCCAAGGACCGAAGTCTTTTCGAAGAGAAACGCAACTAGGCTGACGTAAACTTTGCCCTCAAAGGTGTCAATGGTTGTCCCCTTGGGAACGAACGGCTGGAGTATCGCTGGATCGATTTCGTAGTTGGCAAGCAATAAGTCCCGCCATACTGCAGAAAGGAAGATCATCGATAGTGAATCAAGTGAAAGTGATGTGAACTTCGAAAACGATTACGCTTTGACCGCGTCAGCCTTATCTGGTTTACGGCCATAGGGAACGGCATCGCTTTTTGGATCGAACCATTCAGGATCAAAATCAACTCGGCGCTGTTCCTTGATGGCAAGGTTTGTCGTCAAGGCAATTACGGCATCAGCTAATGCAACCTTCGGATAACAGTGCAGCGTCTCTTGAGGCTGACCAGTGCGGATGCACCAAGCCCAATGCTCAATCTCTTCTTGGTAACCTCGGCTAACCTGCTCGGTCACGGCATTCACTTCCGCCACAGCAGGACCGCCACCTGTTTCATAGGAATCGACCAGGCCATTGTTCTTGTCAACACTAACGCTGGTCTTAGTCTTTGAGCCAGCATAGAGAAGAGTCTCTTGCTCTCGCTCAAGGATCAATGTACCCGAGGTTCCCATCACCACTTCACCGTAACCACCAAAGCCGTTGCCATTGATCGAGGAGTAAGTAACGACAACTTTCTTGTTAGGATCGGCTACCTTTTCGATAGTGGGATCATTATCTTCAAAGTACCCTTTGCCTGGATACTCGTAAGTTGCATAGACATGGTCATCGACTTCTCGGTCAGCTGGGAAGAGATGACGACCACCAACGGCTGTCACACTAAGCGGATTCACTTTTGCTCGTTTGCCTGACTTCGAATCGAATTGCGAGCTTATGAAAATTCCCGAGGCATCGAGTTGGTGACTTCCAAGTTCAGCCATCAGGCCACCGCCTGTCCGATTCCAAAGTCGCCAGCGGATGAGTTCTTCAAGTGGTGTGTATTCATAGCCCCCTTCGAGCGAGCCATTCTGGTAACCGTACTCGGTAGCTTCGAGGGAGATGTCCTCAAGTTGGGCTCGTTTTTGAGCAACTTTACGCTTCCATAAATCAACTTCACTTGGTTTTACGCCATACTTATCAGGGTCGTCAGCACGTTTTTGCCACGCCTCGATCTCGAAGGTGATCTTATGAAGCATTTTTATCTTTGCTTCTTCTTCTTTTGCACCGGAGGAAAGCTTTCTTGCAGCACGTAGTGCGTTTTTGGCATCCTCCAGTGACAACGACTGGGGCAATGGTGGTTGCCAACTGTCACGACCGGGTAGATTGCCGCGATGCCATTGAGCACGAATGTGGTGGATGTCTCCAATAATGCCGCGACGGATCGTATCAACGGCATTGTCGTAGAGGATGCTGTAATGCCGTTGGTGACCGGTCGAAAGCATAAGACCCGTTTGGTCCGCTACGCGTGCCATCTCTTTGCACTGTGCAACATCCCAAGCCATTAGTTTTTCAGTCAGCACATGCTTGCCAGCCCGCATGGCACGGACGGCTGCTTGGTGGTGAATCCAAAGTGGCAAAGCAATGATGACTGCTTCAATGTCGTCCCGTTCGAGTAGCTCTTGGTAGTCGGAATAGACATCAATCTCTTTACGAGCGGCCTCTTCATCAGCGTAACCGTATACGCTAATAAGTCCGGGGCGTGCAGCAAGGGCTGATGGGCTGTAGCAGTCGCCATGGAACGCGCGATAGACACTATAGGGGCGGATGTCGGCGATGGCTTTGATTTCGACGTATTCTGGATTCAGAGCGCCGATAAGGACGTTTCCTTCATCGCCCGTTCCGATAATGCCTACACGAAGCCGATCGCCATCTGGTTTTGCATACCCGTAGTAGGCTGCACCAAACCCTCCCGTGGCCACAGCACCTGCCAGAGTCGCTTGTTGCAAGAACTCACGGCGCGTTGGATCGTTTTCAAGCACATGACCCGTGACACGCTGGTAGTTTTCTTTGCCGATCTTTTTTTCTTCGTCAGACAAGTCCATCATTAGTTCTCGTTGGTAGTCGTGGTCGAGAGTTCTTTGCGTTTCTCGATTGAAGGGGTCCAAAGCGAAGGCGCAAGGGCATCAAGCCCAGCCCAACGGCCCGCTCCGACATAGGCAAGCGTTAACAAAACAATTACTTCGACAAGTTGGTAGAAGAAATAAGTGGTGTCAGCACCATCAACCCAAATGGGTTGCGTTGCCATAACGGACAGCAGGAACCCCGAGGCAACGATTGCTGAGAGCCTGGTAAATAGTCCTAGAAAGAGGCCAACGCCAGATAACAGCACGGTCCATTTAACAAGGGAGTCAATGCGAGCGATTTTTGAAGTTGGCTGCAAAATGCTTCTCGCTTCGCTAAGCTTCGCCTTGCCAACGCCATCGTTCTCTAATTGAGTAAGAACTTCCTCAGCAAGTTCTTGCTCAATGCGATCAGCTGTGGCGAAGATTGGTGCCGCCAATTGTTTGATTTCGTAATCTTTGTCATTCAGACGTTTTTGGACAAACGGAGCTGGTTCTGAGCCTTCTGTAGTCGGATTCTTATCTCTTAGTTGTTCGGCTCGCCAGGATTCGTGTTGAATATCTTGGATCGTCTCTAATTGATCTTTCAAATAGGTCTTGAGATTCTGCAATTTCTCCTCGGCAAGTTCGGTTGTTTTATCACCACCAATCTGGGAGGTCCTGCTAAGCCATTCTTTTTCGATTGCTTCTAACCAGGCGCTATAGGAGCTGCCATCCGTCGTTTTACCATCCTCAATGGGATTCAGAAGTAACGCATCGCGGTCGGAATTTTCGTTAACAATATCTTTAGCAAAAGGGGCGACCGGTCCTTTGGCTGCCATTAGGAAATACTTCGACGTGAACGAGCCATCAAACTTCTTTTGCCCCTCATGGAAGAAATGCCAGCCGGTTGCCAAACGGAGACAGACCATCAACACGATTAGTAGTGGGAATTGTTGTCGCATGAATACTAGCTTGCTAAAAGACGAGGCTTGATGATCGTAACGAGGTGGGCATATTGGTTACGATGCTTTCAAGTGGGCGACTATCCGATTCTAAGCAAACCCGAGGCAGACGCCAATAGTCCTTGTACTGTGGTTTTTGCTTGAAATACATTATTGTATCTACCCAAACCGATCAAATTCCTATTTGGACTGTTTCTTCAATGAATTGCGCAGTCCTTTAATAGTCACCGCCGATTGAACTTGCCCCAAGAAATTAAAGAATCTTTATGCGAATCGTTTTTTGTTACCCGCTCAATGAGAAGCACCTAGCCCAAATCCAAAACACCACAGATGAACTTGGCATTGAGGCTGAGTTAGTGGATGCAGGGCAAGAGCGGATTGCAGAAGAGCTTCCTTCGGCTGACATCTATTGCGGACACGCTAAGGTACCGGTTCCTTGGGACGAAGTGGTAAACGGGGGACGATTGCGGTGGATTCAATCCTCGGCAGCTGGAATGGATCACTGCTTGGTCCCGGCTGTCCAAGAATCGAATATCCCAGTCACAAGCGCATCGGGCGTTTTGGCCGATCAAGTCGCGGACCATACTCTTGCATTGACGCTTGGCTTATTAAGAAGCCTGCCAACGTTCTTCCGAGCACAAACGAAGCGAGAGTTTATTCGAAGGCCCACGCGTGATTTGCACTACGCTAAAGTTGGAATCGTTGGATTTGGCGGCAATGGAAGGCGCTTGGCAGAAGTGTTCAATGCATTTCGCTGTGAAATCCATGCGACTGATTTGTTCCCTGACAACAAACCAGACTATGTCCAAACTCTACGCCCTGCGGACGAACTCGATGCGATGTTGTCGGATGTGGACATCGTGATCCTAGCTGCTCCACTGAATGACCAAACACGAGGGATGTTTGATGCTCAGCGTTTAGCCAAAATGCGCGAGAATTCTCTGTTGATCAACATGGCACGTGGTCCGCTGGTTGTCGAAGCAGATTTGGTGACCGCTTTGGAGTCAGGGCCCCTAGCTGGTGCTGGTTTGGATGTCACCGAAGTCGAGCCACTTTCGCCAAACAGCCTACTCTGGGAAAACGCCCAGGTTTTAATTACCCCACATGTGGGTGGTCAAGCAGCACGCCGTATTGATGATATGACCGACTTTTTCTGTGAAAATCTGAGGCGATTTTTTCAAAACCGGCCGTTAATGAATCTGACAGACAAACAACTTGGTTTTCCGCTGCCAAAGAATGCTGCTTGGAAAGCAAAAAGCTAAGCGATTGAACGCCCAACTCTAAGAATACCAAGAGATTACGACATCTTTTACTGTTTTTTCTTTGTATTTTAGAGTCGAATGTCATCTCGCAAGCGTAGTAATACGTGAGTATGATGAAGACTCCTGCGATGGTGTCCTTGTAGCGACGCCGACAGGTGTTGTGCTGATCTAAATGCTTGGGTCATGCAACAGAGTCTCCTCTTCGGAACAGAACAACGTAACCAATCACTGGTAGTTATTTCACTTTTGGATTCTCCTTTTAAGGAATCCAAGCTGCTACCAGTGACACCGGGCATTGCGCCCTATAGATAATATGAACACAACTGTTATTCACCAAAGCCGAACGCTCACCTTTCATGGTGACCAACCGAAGCCTGCCGAGAATTTTGCTCTCTGTAAACGCTATGATGATCTCGTCCAGTCAGAACGACTGGGTTGGACAGAGCACTTGCGTTTGAAGCGTCTTCTTGGAACCGGGGGCCAAGGGGTCGTCTATCTAAGCGAACGGCGTGGGGCTGATGCCTTTACGCTTCCCGTCGCGCTGAAGTTCTTTTCGCCTGAACGATATGGTGGCGAAAAGTCTTACGATGAAGCGATGCGACGCATGGCTGAAGTGAGCGGGAAAGTTGCCCAGATTCAGCATGATAATCTAATCGATGTTCAGAACTTTATCGAACGCGATCGAATTCGTGTTCTCGAGATGGAATGGGTCGACGGTTACGACCTGGATCTCTTGCTGACGCCTGCCATGCTCGAACGAGCACGTGAACGTGTCAGCAACAAGCGTTGGGAATACATCAACAACGTGATTGTTACAGCCGGTCCAATTCGACCACGATTGAAGGCAGGGATGGCGGTTGCAATCGTTCGCGAAACTTTGGGCGGGCTTGCCGCACTGCACCGGGAAGAGATTGTCCACGGCGATATTAAGCCTTCCAACATCATGATCAAGCGAACCGGTAACCCAAAGATTATTGATATTGGTTCGGCAATCGACTTGAACAATGTGCCAGCACAGCGGACTTGTACCCCCCAGTATGCTGCCCCTGAGATGTTGGAGCGTGAAGAATTCACACCTCGTTCCGACTTGGCTAGCCTTGGCTATGTCCTCATTGAATTGCTTGCTGGTAGACCGCTCTTTGCTGGCATCAATGATTATGCCGAGCTTCTCGAAGCAAAGCGTTCTTTGCCCAAACGGCTTGCTAGCATCCTTCCGCCTGAAGTGGCTGACAGCGATCTGCTGATGAATATCTGCCATCGTTTAACTGCTCCTGATCCGATGGTTCGCTTTGGAAGTGCTGAGGAAGCAGACACGGGCACCGATGGCCTCGCCGAATTCCAGCGCACTCTTGTCCGGGGTGACTTGGCAAGCGAGTATGAGAATGAACTACGCGTTTGGCTTGAAGAGTTAGATTGATTCTCTTACGGAGTGCTAGCACTTAGCCTCGTGGCTAGTCTGGCATTGACCCAATCTCGCTATCTTTGAAAACTGTGCCAGCTGAATTAACGGTGAATTCAGCCCGTACTCTCAGCGAGGTGCAAGGATGCGTACTGCTGTTGCAATTGTTATTGTTTTTTTTGCCATTGGATTTGCACATGGTCAGGGCCGCTATGGTGGCACCTCCACTAGCAATAATCCCTCTTCTTTGACCAACCCGTATGAAAAATCGGGGACAAATTCAACGACAAGTTCAAGTAATCGTTACGGTGGTTCTAGCAAGTCGACGGGAAGCTCATTCAACGTAAAACCGATTACTTCCAACTCGGCAAATTCTCAGACTAAGTTGTCTGGCCAATCTTCTGCATCCAATAAAAGCAGCAATTCGTTTAGAACAACTCCCAGCTCTTCTAGTTCAAGTAGCCGGTACAATTCATCGCTTACCCAACCGAGTGCGACATCCAGTCAATCGTCCAAGAGGTCAAGCAGTAGCAATACGACCAAATCTCAAACACCAAGCTCCACCTACTCGAATTCTTCCAAACCAAAATCGAGTAATAGTGGCTATTCCAATCAGTCTGCAAACAGTTCAGCCACTCTCGGAACAAGCAATACTCTACGGTCCAACCAGTCAGTAAACTCAACAAAATCTAACAATAGCAACCGTAGTTCCACGTACGGCAACAAGTCTTCTTCTGCGAGATCCGGCAATTCGAACCCTAGTACCTATGGAAGTCCCAGAACAACGACGAATTCGGCCAGTTCAAGGACAGGTAGAAGTAGTTCAACACTTGCATCGTCCACTGCCTCACGCAGAGATCTTGGTTCTCGTGAACGAGATGCCCACGAGATGCTTACCAACATGTTGAAGGCACCGAGGAGTTCTCGTTTAAGCGGAACACCTACCAAGCTTGCTTCAATCGTTTCGCTTGGCGAGACTCGCGAAAAGCAATCGCAGATTATTGATGCTTACTGGGCGTTGAGCTCGGCAACAACCGACTACTACCTTGGACTGCACGAAGCGAATGAGCTTGAAAATTTAAAGAAGCGAGTGAACACCTACAGCAATTCACTCAATGAAGCGATCATTCAACATGCAACGAGAACGGATACCTCGCTGAAAGCTGCCCGAGCGGCACAGCTTCGTTTGGCTCGCCTGACGGGCAGTTCCGTGCGAGTTTTGCCAATTGATACCCCATTCTGTGGCCCTTATGTGACTCGATTCAAAGAAAAGTTTCCCAGCGGTTCAGCACCTGAAGAGGCGCGGATTCTTAACGAACTCATTCCGCTCCGCTTAGGCGAGCTAGAGGATGCCGTGGATGCCGTTAAGCGTTCGGAAGAATGGCTTGCGAAGGTTGCAGCTGATCGTGCCAAGAACACCACCGGTACCGGCATGATACGGGCACTCGAATTGCTCGCTTTGAATCGGCGTGCGATGGTCATGATCACGCGTGATTATAATTGGCAGATCAATCGTTATTCCCAAATTGCGACCCCTGGCAATATCGACACGCGCAGGTTGGTTGCTATGTTGATCCGCACTCCGGCTGGAACAAGGTCAAGTTCAATCGCCTCGGGGCGTACTTTCGATAATGCGCAAGGCAGCGATCTGCAGTTCCGTCCAAGCGGTTACGGTTCGAGATATTGATTGAATATCCCTCTCAAAATGGGTATTCGACCGGGATGCTGCGGATATAATGCTGAACCGTTATTCCCTATTTGAGAGTGTTTCCTCATGTCGCACGGCGTGACATCTTTGCCGAAAGATCGTAATCAACCAGTTGTTTCGACTGGTAGTTCTTCGGTGGTTGCGCCCCTTGCCAAGCCCTTTAAGATTGGTGACCTGCTTGTTGATCCGCCGATCCTTCAGGCACCCATGGCTGGGTTTACGAACTACGCCTTTCGGCAAATCGTTCGTGAGTTTGGCGGCTCGGGATTGTTAGCCACTGAGATGGTGAATGCCAAGGGATTTGTTTGGCTTGATGAGCAAGAGGCAACGCATCCTGATCGACTTTGGGGAGTTGCTGGCGAGCCAAGACCACTCGCAGTGCAGATCTGGGACAATGATCCTGAGACCCTAGCAAAAGTTGGTCATCGACTGGCAACCGAGTACAAGGTGTCGGTGGTCGATATCAACTTCGGTTGCCCTGTTCGTCAGGTGACGCAACGTGCGAAAAGTGGGTCTTATCTCTTGCGTGTACCTGACCAGATGGGACGCATCATTGAGAAGGTTGTCGAAGCTTGCGATCCCGTGCCCGTTACAGCGAAGACACGCCTCGGTTGCAGTCGTGACAAAATCAATATCATCGACGTTGCTCAGATTGTCGAAGGCGCGGGGGCAGCGGCTTTAACGGTCCATGGCCGCACGGCTGCGGATATGTTCCGTGGCCAGGCAGATTGGGATTTAATTTCAGCCATTAAGCCTCACCTTAAAAGGATACCACTGATAGGCAACGGTGATTTGGATTCAGCCGAACGCGTTGTCGAAGCCTTCCAGCGATGGGATGTGGATGGCGTCATGATCGCTCGAGCCAGCTTAAATAAACCATGGCTCTTTCAACAAGCTGCCGCCGCCTTGCGTGGCGAGCCAGTACCACCGGACCCAACCATTGAGGAAGAGCGTGAACTCATGCTCCATCACTTCCGTCTGGTTTCAAAACGATTCGGTGAAGAGAAAGGGGCAGTATTGATGCGCAAGTTCGCCTGCTGCTACGCCCAAGGCCGACGCGGAGCGCGCGAATTCCGCAAGCATGTCGTGATGATCAACACGGCCGAAGAATTCTACTCCGTGGTTGAGCAGTACTTCCCTAAGGTGTGATTCTTGGGTCAGTCGGCGTCGCTGGTATCCCCAGTATCAATATCAAGCTCACCTCGAATTTCGCTAACATCTGCTGACGGGAGCGTTAGCACGCGATACATGCAATAGCTGACCAAGCTGAACACCGACGTAACAGAGATGAGCATTACAATAAGGCCGTGCTTATCCATATCGATTCCTTTTATTGACTTGAATTAAATTTCTGGCTAAATACGGCCTTCCTTCTTCCATCGAATTCCCGCTATATGAATAAGCAGGGCTAGGAAGACGGCAATTGCTGTTATGAAGTAGATTGAGAATGTGGCAGAACGGCTTTTGCTAATGTTTTCAATGTAACCAGCTTTATGCTGAATCGCCGAAAGCTTGCCATTGGTCTGCCAAAGTTGAAACTTTGTTTCAGGCTCTTCTTCATCAGAATGAATCTGTGCAAGCCAGCGATTTTGTTGCTCCGTAGGCGTAAATGTCATTTCCTTTGTGAGTGGGACTTTTGCCTCTCCAAAGGCTAGCATTAAGTCTTCGGTAGGTTTCCCAGAATCAAGAACCTCAACCCAATTTCCTTCAATACTGCCGACTTCAGTATCATGGCTTAAGGCATTATTCCAAACAAATGCGGCGAAGATAATAATCAAGTAAGCAGGTACAAAGTACTTAAGCATATACTGCACGAATCGTGGTATCTTCATGTGGGCTCCGACATGAGCCTCCTCTTCCGCTTTCTTGATTCCGAAAGCCCATCCATAGATGAGAGACTGTGCGAGAGCCAGCAGAAAGAGCAACACACTTCCAACCCAGAAATCAAATGTATCCAGCGCGACTAAGTCCTTAGAGAAGTAGATAACAAACAAGCTACCAATCGCAGTGAGTAAGCCTAGGAATGCCGCGGAGGCGTGACGCTTCAGCCCAAAGCCTTCTTCTAGAAAAGCAATAACAGGCTGCAACATGGAAACACTACTAGTGATCGCAGCTATAAACAGCATGAAGAACCAGAGGAAGCCAAAAATTTGACCACCAGGCATTTGGGCAAAGACGTTAGGCAATGCCATAAAGCCAAGGCCAAAGGTTCCTTGTTCACCCGCTGCCGCACCAAGGAAAATGAATGCCGCTGGTAGTGTGATAAGCCCACCCAAACAAACTTCGAAAAACTCGTTTAAGCTTGAGCTGGTTAAACCGCTGAGTACAACGTCATCGTCTCGCTTGAGATAGCTCGCGTAGTTTATAATGATGCCAAAGCCGACCGAGAGGCTAAAAAAGATTTGGCCAGATGCCGCTAACCAGGTTTGTGGATTGGCAAGCGCTTTGTAATCAGGGTTCCACATAAACCCTAAGCCATCATTAACTGAGCGATCATCGACTGGACTTAGCGTAAGTACCCTAATAAGTACTACTACAGCCAGTGCGACCATAATTGGCATGGCGATACGACAAAAGGTTTCAATTCCTTTGTTAATGCCACGGTAGATTAGGAAAAAATTAATTCCGAATACGAGGACCAATAAACCAAGCCGACCACTGGCGGAAGGGTCGAATAGGGCGCCATCTTCACTACTGCCAGTTACCATTCCAAAGTAATCGCCGTAGGAAGCATTTTCTCCGATAAGCTTTTCATCCCCAAAGAGATAACCGAGTGCGTACACGAGGCACCAGGATTCAAGCAAGACGTAATACATGTATATGACAAGTGGAATCATTAAGGCGATAACGCCCAAATACTTCGCGAAGGGATTACGCCATAAGCTTGAGTAAATCCCTGGTGCGGAATTAAATCCTTTCGACCCACCATAACGGCCCATAGTCCACTCTGCCCAGCAAAGTGGAATCCCGATCATCAAGAGGGAGATGAAGTAGGGGATCATAAAGGCCCCGCCCCCATTCTGCGCTGCTTGCCCCGGAAATCGCAAGAAATTACCAAGCCCCACAGCAGAACCCGCTACTGCTAGGATCACGCCGATACGGGAGCCCCATCCATCACTAGATGTTCCTTGGCTTGTATCGGATGGATCAGAGTTTGCTTCGCTCGACACAGGTTACCTACCTTGGTTGTTGGGGGGAGGTCCCACTTATTGAAGCCCCCTCTGTAGGGTTGCTATCAAGGAAGTCGGACGCTTTGGTCGCCTAGCATGTAGCTATCAAAGAGAAAAAAGACTTTCAGGTCAAGACTTTACGACAAAAACAAAACTCGCTTATTTTAGACAATGTGGCTTGTCAAAAAGTCCGACCTACCTAAGAATAGAGAAGTCATGAGCGTCACCGACCCAAACGACCGAAAGTTGCTTGAATTCCTTCGTCAGGATGGCGGAAGGTCCGTTGGTGAATTGATTGAGGTCATGGAAGTAACGGCAACCGCAGTTCGGCAGCGCCTAAACCGTTTGATGGAAAAGGGTTACATCGAGCGTCGGTTGGATCGCGAATCGGAGGATGCCGCTGGACGTGGTCGCCCAGGATATCTTTATCACATTACCCAACTCGGCATGGACAGTGCTGGAAACAATTTCAGTGACCTAGCCCGTGTTATGTGGCAAGAGATTCAAGCACTCGAGGATGAGCCGATTCGCAATCGTTTGGTACAAAGTCTAGCTAAACATCTGGCGGAGCAATACCAGGAACAACTCAGCTCGGTGAATACTTCTTCGGAGAAATCGCTCGAAGAGCGTATGCAAGAAGTCATTCACTTGATGAGTCAGCGAGACGTACCGCTCGATATGCAGCAACAGAACGGCTTGCCGGTATTGAACGTCCTTTCGTGTCCCTACCCAGCCCTGGCTGAACAAGATCGCCTGATCTGTGACATGGAGACCATCATGCTCTCTGAATTGCTTGGCAAAGAAGTTCAGCTTGATGAGTGTCGACTTGAAGGAGGCCGTTGTTGCAGCTTTCAACCAACCAGTGAACCATCGACCAATGGCATTACCGCCAATGGCGAAGCAACGGCGCCACCTGCCAGCAACTAACAAATCATTCCAAGGTTGCCTCCGGTGAACCTTGGTTGCGAATAAGAGAATAAGACAACTTTTACAAACACTAATAGCTAGTAGCAAACCGATGTCGCAAACTTTAAAGATTACGAACCTTCATGTCTGTGTCGAAGGTAAGCCAATCCTCAACGGGGTGAACCTAACGATCAAGCGTGGTGAAACACACGCCCTAATGGGACCCAACGGCTCGGGTAAGAGCACGCTTGGTAATGCCATCATGGGACATCCTTCTTACGAAGTGACCGATGGGAACATTGAACTCATCGATGCCGAAGGTAACTCGACCGATGTTCTTGAACTGGATGCTTCAGAGCGAGCTCGTGTTGGATTATTTATGGCATTCCAACGACCTATGTCGATTCCAGGCGTCAAGCTTGCTGACTTCATGCGTCATGCCACGACCAACGTCCGCAATCCTGAGCGTAAAGAGGGTGAAGACCTCATTCCGATGCGTGAGTTCCGGAAAGAGCTCAAGGAGAAGATGGGCCAACTTCGTATGGACCTCGACTTTGCTCGTCGTTATGTCAACGACGGATTCTCTGGTGGTGAGATGAAGCGAGCTGAAATTCTTCAGATGGCAATGCTTCGCCCGAAGTTTGCCATCTTGGACGAAACCGACTCGGGTCTTGATGTTGATGCCGTGAAGCTTGCCAGCCAGTCGATTGCTGAAATCGGCAACGAAGCTGACGCCGAGATGGGCATCTTGATCATTACGCACCATGACAAGCTGCTCGAGCAAAATACACCGGACTTCACGCATGTTATTCTCGGTGGCCGCATCGTCGAGACGGGTGGCCAGGAGCTTGCTCACGAGCTTCATGAAAATGGATACGACCGTATCCGTTCGACTTACCCAGAAGCTGCAAAGCTCGAAACCGAGATGCAAGAAGACGAAGCTGCCGCTGTTTAAGTAACACCTGAATTAATCGGTAACATTTTTCCGCGATAGCGGATGTTGAAATAGAAGAAGGAAATTGCCATGTCGACCGACATGATGCCAACCGAGCCAGTATCAGGCGAATCGGTACCTGAGGAAATCAACAAGTACGATTTCGTGACAGAAACTACCGGTGTCTTCAAAGCCCGGAAGGGTTTGGATGCTGAAGTCGTCCGTCAGATTTCGGAAATGAAGGGTGAACCCGAGTGGATGCTCGATTTCCGCTTGAAGTCCCTAGAAATCTTTGAATCGAAGCCAATGCCCGAGTGGGGTGGTGACATCGGCATCGATTTTGACGATGTCTATTACTATCTCAAGCCGACCGAAGGTCAGAGCACCAAGTGGGAAGATGTTCCCGAAGAGATCAAAGAGACCTATGACAAGCTTGGCATCGTTGAGGCAGAGCAGAAGCGGCTTGTTGCTGGCGTTAAAGCTCAGTTCGAAAGTGAAGTTGTCTACGGTTCGCTTGAAAAAGAACTCGCCGAGCAGGGGGTTATCTTCACTGATACGGACACTGCCATCAAAGAGCATCCTGAGCTCTTGCGTGAATACTTCGGCAAGATCATTCCACCAGACGACAACAAGTTTGCCGCACTAAACTCGGCAGTCTGGTCCGGTGGTTCGTTCATTTATGTTCCACCTGGGGTAAAGATCGACTTCCCGCTTCAAGCGTACTTCCGTATCAATGCTGAGAGCATGGGGCAGTTCGAACGAACCCTTATCATCGTCGATGAAGGGGCTGAAGTTCACTATGTCGAAGGGTGTACCGCACCGATGTACTCGACTGAGAGTCTTCACTCTGCCGTGGTTGAAATCGTTGTAAAGAAGGGTGGCCGCTGTCGTTATACAACGATCCAAAACTGGGCTAACAACATATATAACCTCGTTACCAAGCGAGCCATGGCTTATCAGGATGCCTTGATGGAATGGATCGATGGTAACCTTGGTTCTCAGCTCACTATGAAGTACCCCGCCGTCTACATGATGGAGCCCGGTGCCCGTGGCGAGATCCTTTCGATCGCTTTTGCTTCGAAAGGTCAACACCAAGATGCCGGCGCCAAGCTTGTTCACGCGGCTCCAAATACTTCGGGTCGGATTATCTCAAAGAGTATCAGCAAGAATGGCGGACGCAGCAGCTACCGTGGTCTTTGCAAAGTCGAGGACGGCGCCATCGATTCGAAAAGCAACGTCGTTTGCGACGCCTTGATTCTCGATCCTGATAGCCGTAGCGATACGTATCCTTACATTGAAGTCGAGGAACAGCAGGTTCAGATTGAGCACGAAGCTTCCGTTTCGCGAATTGGTGAAGAGCAGCTCTTTTACTTGATGAGCCGCGGTCTTACGGAAGCCGAGGCGAGTTCAATGATCGTCTCGGGCTTCATTGAGCCACTTGTTAAAGAGTTGCCAATGGAATACGCCGTTGAAATGAACCGGTTGATTGAACTGCAAATGGAAGGCAGTGTTGGTTAGTCCTTGGTTAATCCAACCTGCAACCAATCGGCTTAAGTTTAGAATTCCAAAGGGCTCTTTTCAGAGCCCTCCTAGAAACAATTAGTGATAAAGATGACATCAACTTCTGTCACCGGATTCAATTCGGAAACCTTTCAGTCGCTCATGTCCGAGCGAACTGGCGAACCATCTTGGTTGACCGAGCGTCGTCAGGCAGCTTGGGCTGCTTACGAAGAAGCACGTTGGCCATCCAATAAAGACGAAGAGTGGATGCGTACCGATATCCGTCTCTTCAAGCTCGATCAGTTTGGTCTTCAAGCTCCTGAAGGTGAAGCCACTGGCGAAGGTTTGTTGTCGGTGGGTGTCGATCTCGGTGGTCGTGTCGAATCGATCAACGGGCAGGCCATACTCAGCGAACTTGACGAAGAGATCGCCAATAAAGGTGTCCTCTTCGGTAGTCTCGCCGAGCTTGTGCAGACCGAAGGTGACCGTTTGCGTCCGCTCTTTGAGCGTGAAGTGGTTAGCCCTACCTACGACCGATTTGCAATGCTGAATGACGCTTGCTGGACAGGCGGGGTCGTGTTGCACGTGCCCAAGGGAGTTCGTCTCGAAAAGCCACTACACGCTATATCCCGTTTAGCTGGTGCTGGTGCTTCTGACTTCACTAAGACAATCGTTGTTCTAGAGGAAGGTGCCGAGGCGACGCTTCTCATGGAGACAGCCAGCGATAGCGATACCGAAGCTGCTCTTCACAACGGGACGATTGAGATCATCGTTGGTAAAGATGCAAGCCTTCGTTACGTCAATCTTCAAAACTGGAACAATCGCACTTGGCACTTCGCTCACCAAAAGGGTGTGGTCGAAGAGCAGGGCCGCTTGCAATGGACCATCGGCGCGCTTGGTTCACGCTTGGCCAAGGTGAATCAACGCGTCGCTCTGGCTGGCAAAGATGCTGAGGCTCAAGTCAACGGTGTGATGTTTACGCAAGGCAAACAGCACCTTTGCTACAACACGCATCAACATCACCAAGCAGCTTTTTGCCGTAGTGACTTGCTCTACAAGGCTGCATTGCAGGACAACTCTCGCACGGTTTGGCGTGGCATGATCCAAGTTGATGAAGCAGGACAGCGCACCGATGCTTATCAACGTAACGACAACTTAATGCTGTCGACCGCTTCACGTGCCGACTCAATTCCAGGTCTAGAAATTGAAGCGGACGACGTTCGCTGTACCCACGGTAGCACAAGTGGTCGTGTTGACGATCACCAAGTCTACTACGCTATGTCACGTGGCTACACTCGCCAAGAGGCGGTCCGCATGATCGTGACCGGCTTCTTCCAGCAAGTCTTCGACCGTATCACGATCGAAAGTGTGCGTGAAGCATTGGGTGAAGCAATCGGCAAACGTGTTCAAGAGTTGCCAAATCAATGAGCGAATACCATAGCGTTGGCAAAGTAGCCGAATTCGGTGACCCCTCATCGACGTTGGTGGAAGTCGATTTTGAGCCAATCGTACTCATTCATGCCGCAGGCGAGTTTTATGCCTTGGACGATGTTTGCACCCATGATGGCGGGCCACTTAGTGATGGACCTCTCGATCTTGAAGCCGAGGTTCCCAACATTGAGTGTGTACGGCACGGAGCGAAGTTTTCCCTGGCCGATGGCGCAGCGCTATGCATGCCAGCAACAAAGGCCACACGCTCGCACGAAGTCCGGATCGAAGGGGACGACGTACAAGTGCGACTGGTCGACTGATTAGATATGTCTAAGCAGATAGAGCTGCTGCCTCAGGTAATAAGAAGCTTAAGTGCAACTCGGCATGGCGGAAGTGGAATTTGTCCCAATCTTCACGAGATAGGTTTCCTAGGAAGGGATGCTTCTCGCGATGAGGGTTCGACTTAAGCCGTTCGCAAGACTCAATGAATCGTTGCAGTGCTTCTTCGGTTTCGACATCATCCGAAGGACCAACGATGGCAACCAACGCGTCCGGTGGTGAGGCACCCGCTGGTAAGCCTTTATTGAGGAAGGTGCTTTTAAATAGCCATTGAGCCAAAATCCGAAACGGAAGTGGCCCGTCCGGTACGCCCCCTTCGAGGGAACCGATGTGAAGCTTGGTTAAATGATCGAGCATTTGAGCTAGCTCCCAATTGCCCAGTTTTTGATAGCCGTTGGATGCGAGTGAGGTCGCATCGGCAATCAGGTCGTCGTAAGATTCAAAACGTAGTTTCCGACGATTGTTTACTTTCTTGGTTTCTACAGCCATGCTCAATATTCCTTTGATCGGGCTTTCGGTTGGGGAGTCGGCGCGTTCTTGCACCTTTAGGCGATGAGGAGAAGCTAGTTGTTGGGACACACGAGGAACAAAGGATCCTTGGATCAGTTCCTGTGAATACCTTTGGCTACGGTCGCTTTGGATGACTAGTTCACATACGAATCACGATTTATAATGAACTTACTACCAACCTGAACCTAATTGTGAGATAGCTTACAATGGCACTTGCTGAAGACACTGTCCGAGAAGCTTTGAAAGAAGTGATCGACCCGGAACTATTTGTAAACATTGTCGACCTCGGATTGATCTATGAGGTGACGATCACCGATGGCGAAGAGGGCAAACACGATGTCATTGTCGACATGACCATGACCAGCCCCGCATGTCCTGCCGGTCCGCAGCTGCTAAGCCAATCGAAGGCCGCGATTGAGAAACTCGAAGAGACTGACAAAGTTGAGATCAAACTGGTCATGCAACCACCCTGGACGCCGGAGCGCATGACCGAAGATGCCCGAGATCAGCTGGGGATCTTTTAGGCGGTTCTAGGAGTAGGGGATACTAAAGATAGAAGCTATTTGTTGCATTTTTGAATTTATGGTTTAGTAGACGTGCTGTAGTAAGTAGCAACTTTCCTTTTTTCATGAATGCACGTTTCTGCAATCTAAGAATTCAGCCAATGCTAAAAACTAGCATGACTTTGCCAACACAACTTTGATAGTAATTAGATAGATTTAGCACCCCCCGACTGCGACAAATCAACCAAGTGAAACCGGTGATTCAAATCCAGGTGGCTTTACCGCCAGCAAAGAGCAAGGGATTTGTGGCAGCATTCGCTCTGCCGTATTGCCAGTGATAAATCCGGGGATTCCTGCTCGCCCAACCGTGCCCATCACAAGCATTCCGACATCGTTCTGCTCGACGCAATGGAGGATCGCGGCGTCCGGTGGTTCGGTAGAAAAATGCACTTTCGCAGGTTTGGATAAGTCAGCCGCGGTAAGCTGTTTGTGGATGTACCGTTCGGCCTCTTCACGATAGGCCTTCTTGCGTTCTTCACTAATCGCACCACTTGGAAATTTATCAACTAATTCTGGATACTCGGAGGCGTGCACCACATGAAGCGAAGCCTTCTGCAATTTTGCCATTGAAGAGCCAAGTTTCATGGCAAGGTCTCCAACCGGCCGCAGATCATGGGCAACAAGGATGGGTTTGGTTGGCTCATCTTCGGATGCTCGAGTGACCCAAACTGGGCAAGGGCACTTGCGTAGAAGTTTCTTGCCGGTGCTTCCCAAGAAAGCCGCCTCGATAGCACCCTTGTGCCGAGACCCGACAATCAACAGATCGTGTTCATTGCGAATGACCTGACGAATCAACTCGAGCCAGCTCTTCCCAACAACGACATGACTTTCTGCTTCGATCCCCTTGTCACGGGCATCCTCCACGAGCAACGCCATGCGGTCTTTCGCTTCGTTTAGGACGGTAGCTTCGTTTGTGCTGCTAGCCGAAATTAGCTCTTGGGCTTTCGCAGACAAGTCCAACGAGAAGAGGAAGTGCACCGATGCGGAATTCAATCCCGCCAACCAAAGTGCCTTGCGTACCGCCTCTGCGTTAGGAGGGGTGAGTTCTTCGGATACAAATCGGTCGCCCCACGACAAATCGACCCCAACTAAGATCTTCTTAAACCGCTTCATGGCACGACCCTCCAACAGGTATTATGAGATTCTAATTACAGCTATGTTTGACCCTTATGTATCACTATTTTGACTGCTTATCCAATTAATGACGTTTCTTACCTTTTACGTAGTATGTAAACGCATTGCCGATCTCTATGTGGGCGCCAATTTTTGAGCGAGCGTGGTGGAGAGATAATCATCGTGTTACCTCCCCTATTTCAAGTACGGCTAATGGGGGGCAAAGGTTCGTCACGAGTAAGGCTGGCTTAACAGAAAAACCCCAAAGAAAGCAGCGGTACTTAATCAACAAAAATAATGTAGATAATGACACAGACAATCATGAAGATGAACTGTGGTAAACAGCCTGATCCTTGAGACAAGCCAGCATCGTTGTCTGTAGTCAGGGCATCAAAATCATCAAACATTGCCTTACATCAATCCTTTATAAGCCGTTAAGTGAGGGCTAATCGCAACGTGTTGTTGTTCGTAATCTGTTTAGAACAAGCTTCATTTAGCGTCTAAGGTAGAAACCATGGTTTGCAGACCCGTTGTGAGTAAATAAGATCTTCTTTCTCTGTTGTCGTATCGTAATTAAACCGCTTGCAATAATTCTAACATTTATTCATTACTTATCCTAATATGACCACGCAATCCTTATCTCAAATGCCTGCAGCTTCAAAATCGCTATTTTCTATTTTAATTTTTTCTTGCCATATGGCACTTGCCGATGATTGGCCTCGTTGGCTTGGTGCAAAGTTTGATGGCCTCTCTCATGAAAAAGGATTGCTTCAAGAGTGGCCTGAAGATGGTCCTCCGGTAAAGTGGTTGGCGAGTGATCTAGGTCAAGGATACAGCGCTCCAGCTGTCGAAGGTGATTTTCTCTATGTCATGGGGACTGAAGGGAAAGCAGAGCATCTTTTCTGTCTAAACTCTCGCACTGGCGAGAGAGTTTGGTCCGCTAAGATGAGCAAAATCTACAAGAGCGAGTTCGGTAATGGCCCGCGTGGTACACCAACGATTGATGGTGATTACGTCTACGCACTCTCGGCTAAAGGTGCATTAGTTTGTGTAGATAAACACTCCGGCAAACGCCAGTGGAAGGTGAGTTTGCTGCACCATGGTGGTGTGGTTGCTCAGTTCGGTTACTCCGAGTCACCACTGGTGGATGGAGATATCGTTGTCGTAACTCCTGGTGGCGAGGGTGGGATTGTTGCACTTGATAAAAAGACAGGTGACCTTATCTGGCAAACAACGGAGCTTGATGACGTCACGCAATACTCATCCGTTGTGATTGCAAATTTCCATGGGAAGAAGCAGTATCTGCAGTTGTTTATGCATCGTCTCGTTTCGCTTGATCCTGCAAGTGGAGAAGTTCTTTGGGCCGTTGATTGGCCTGGTCGTTTAGCCGTAGTTCCAACCCCCATGGTTTCAGGCAATTATATCTACCTGACTACAGGTTATGGCGTTGGGTGTATGCTTGTCGAGGTGCTGGAAGAAGGAGACACGAACGTCGTCTACAGCAACAAAAAGATGAAGAATCACCATGGAGGCGTTCTTATTCTCGACGGCTATGTTTATGGTTACTCAGACAAAATCGGATGGGTTTGCCAAGATCTTATGACTGGCAAGCAGGTTTGGCGTGAACGGAAAGAGCTTGGTAAAGGTGCCATTGCCCATTCCAAAAATCGATTTTACTGTGTTGATGAAGAGACAGGGGAAGTTGCCTTGATTGAGGCATCACCCGAAGGTTGGAAAGAGCATGGTCGTTTTACAATGTCTCCTCAATCGGAAAACAGACAACCCAACGGGGCGATTTGGATGCATCCTGTTATCGCTAACGGTCGGATGTATCTTCGTGATCAAGAGTATCTTTTCTGCTTTGATATTTCAACAAAATCGGATACTCAGGCAAAGGCGAATACTGATAGGGTGAACAATCCTTATGGGCTTTCCGATCAGCAAATTGATTGGATGAAGGAAGCCGCGGTTAAGCAACTTGAAGGGTGTCGTGTTGAAGGGGATGACGGGACCTGGTTGCATACGCCTGACGGTGTTGGCAATTACGCCGCGCTTTGGACACGTGACTTCTATTATATGATTCAGTACGCCGGTGACTTGCTAGATGCTGACGAAATCAAATCTTCGTTGGAATACCTTCTTGCAGGACAAAGAGAAGATGGTTGCATACCAGACCGTGTGAATAAGCATGGAAAACCAATCTACAGTCCTGGTGGGCCAAACAATCAACTTGCCGATCATGCTTTAGATAATGGTGCCTTTATGGCACTGTCTGTCTGTGCCTACGTCGAACAACACGAAGATTTTGATTTCTTCAAGCAAGTTGAGACGAAACTTCTTCGAGGGCTAAACCACATAAGTCTTTCAGAGGAAGGACTTGTTTACAGCGATCCTGCAGACCCTCAATGCGTCTATGGGTTTACCGATATTGTAAAGAAAACAGGGCAAGTTTTATTCTGCTCAATCGTCTATTGCGAGGCATGCGACCGTATGGCAAACCTTTGTGAACGATCTGAATGCGGAGACCCTTTCGAGTATCGATCAAGAGCTGCGCTAATAAAAGAAAACATGAACGCCTTATGGAATGCTAAAGAGGGCATGTTCATGGCATCGGATGGTGATTGTAATCAAATAGATATATGGGGAAGCGCGCTGGCAGTTAATCTGAAGTTAACTAGTGATGATCAGGCGGAGCGTATTGCTGAGTACCTCGTCCAGAATAGGCAAGGGCTGTTTTATCGAGGACAGCTACGTCATCTTGCCCCAGCTGATCAAAAATGGGAGTGCCTTTGGGAGGATTGTGAGCCAGGGACCTACCAAAATGGTGCTTACTGGGCGACTCCGCTTGCTTGGGTCATTCCTGTATGTGCCCAACACAATAAGGAGTTTGCGAATCAAATCACCCAGGAGGTGATATCCGATTTCATGAAAAATGGAATCAATGAGTGTATTAACAAGCAATATACCAAAGTGCCGAATTTCGTCGTGAGTGCCACGAACGTTTACTCGCTATGTCGATAACTCCGACGTCGATTGTTGTCATCTTACTTGCATGAAATTGGTTGTCTTGCTTGATGGAAAGGTTTCATTAGTACTCAGCCTTTAAAACGCAAAACGCCCGTCGAAGTCTCGTGACTTCAACGGGCGTTCGGAGTTTAGCCTCTCTCTTGTATTAATAGCCGTAACGTTCACCTGGCTTGGTGGCGATGTCGGTTGACTCGTCTTCGAAGAACAAAGTGGTCTCTTCAGCAGCGAGCTTGGTTTCTAGTTCTTGACAGATGACCTCTGCACGGAAGAGGTGCGTGCCGGCGTCGTGGGCTCGGGCTCGGATTGTGACGGTTCGTTCCGTACCTGCTGGGATTGATCCGATCGTTTCAAACTCGACGCGGCCATCAGCAATCGAGCTAGTTGCACCCACTGTGTGATGCGGTTCGATGCCGTTAGAGAAGAGACCGACGATCTTCACGGCGTTGGCAGTATTTGAGCCGCGGTTCGTAACACGGATCTGGTATTCAATCTCTTCGCCAGTTGCGACAGGCCCCTTAGGGTCTTGGACGTCTAGCTTCAGATCAGCAAGCGTAATGACTTCGGTCATTGCGGTAGTAACTTCCGAACGAATGTCGTCAGCCGCTTCGGCGTAAAGGTCAAGCTTGTTTGTTCCTGAGGCCGTCGGAATACCTTTCAGTTCGAAGTAGCTTTCGTCTCCGGGGCGGAGCGAGCCCGCTTGGAAACGAACAATGCCATCCTTGCCAATGTTAGCTCCCTCGCTGTTAACCACTTCGAATCCGGCGGGAAGTTTGGCATTCAGAACCACATTCTGAGCGACTGCGGTGCCAGGGTTGCGAACACGTAGGAAATAAGTTGCTAAAGCTCCTGAGTAACGCTCAGCAGGGCCACGCCATTCAACGGCAAGTTCTGCTTTGCGACATAGGAATTCTTTGGTGATGTCTGCCTTAAGGTCGCCATCAGCGGTTGCTGTGGCAAGGACGCTAAGCGGTCCCGCTTCACGAGCGGTTAGCTCAATGTCAACCGAGCGACGTTCACTTGCGGCCAACGTACCGATTGGCAGTTCCTTCACTTCGGAACCTTCGCTTCCTTGTTGCGTTAGTTTCAAGGCGACATTGCCAGCAGGGCCTGTACCTGGGTTGCTGATCGTCAGACGGAAGGTGCGTTGCTTGCCGAAGAGGACTTCGTCCGGCCCAGTTAGTTTGAGTTCGATCTTTGGTTCTTGAACTTCAACCATGGTGCGACCAGCGACAGGGCTATGCTTCCATTGAACCCCCAGCTCAATTGGCCGACCGACGCGAGCGATCAGTTTGAGGTCAAGCGTCGCTTTTTGAGTGCCCGCCAAGCGATTGATCTTCCAGAAGATTTCGCGAGGTTGCTCGGAAATCGTTTGTTGATCGACAATGCCAGTCGGTGAGCTTGCACCGACAACTTCTGCCCAACCAGGGATGCTGATGGTGGCGTCCAGTTGGTCAGCAGCAGCATCACCACGGTTGTCAAGCGTAACCCGATAAATGGCTTCACGACCGACGATGATTTTGCGTGGGCCTGCAACCTGATAGGTGATGATCGGCATCTTTTGAGTGATTAAAAGTTGGTCATCATCGTCGCTTGCCACATCGGTTTGAAAGCTTTTGGCTGAAGTATTGCTCTTGGTATTGAATATGGTTGAAGGTTGTTCTGCTTTCTCGTTACCTATGGTCATGGGAAGCTTGGTAACTTGTTCGGTGTTGCTTTGTTTTGCGATAACTTTCGCACGCAATGGTTGAGCCTCTTTGGCGGCTGAGTCACTCGTTGTTTTGGTCTGAGGAATCTCTTTGGCGACTTCCTGTGAAGTGATAGGTTCAGGAGCTTCTTCCGAATGAGTCTTTTCGGCGACAACGTCTTCGGTAGGTGCTAACTCAGCAGCATCGTTCTCAGCTATGTCGTTGTTTGGCTCAATCGTTTCATTGTTTGCTTCTTCGATTGGGCGTGCATTCTCAGGGCCAAGGCTTTGTGCGACTTCCTCAGCAATCGAACGAGAAAGAGCCGAGGCTGCCCAGGAGCGTCGCTTTTGTGAACGATTGGTTGGGCTCAAGGCGACAGCTTGTGAGCGATTGGGTTGATTCTCAATCTTGCTCGCAGGACCTTGGGCGGTGTTCTTTGAGATGGCGCTACCAGCACGTGGAACGGGTGGTTGTTCAACTTCATTAATAAGACTTTCGGATGGCTTTTCGCCTGCAATCCGCCAGCTGCGTGGGAGCAAATCGCGAGGATTGACGCGTGGAAGTTGCTTCTTTGTTTCAGCACGGGCCTCGGTTTCCGCCTGGGCTGGCTGATACGGTTTTGGTTCAATCTTCGCCAGTTTCGCAGAGCGTTTAGCTGCAAATGGCTTGTTGGTTGATTGCTTAGGAACCTTCAACTCAGCCGGGGCTTCAGTGGTGTCCTCAGGGATGTCGACGGATGGTACCGAACCCCAGCCGTTGCGGAGCGATTCGATTCGATCAGCCAAAGTCGCGTGACCGCTTTCTTGTGCAGTTACAAACGTAGTTGTAAAGCAGATAGCGAAGGCTAAGACGAACTTTATACGATTCATGGTCCGCATCCTTGCGTTCCTCATCTTTTGTGAGCGACTGATCAAAGGCTAGAGGGAACACCGCTATGCAATGGGCATAGGTATTCCCTAGCGACTACATCGGCATGCCATGACGTGCCGGTTAAATCGATTAGTAAGAAAATTCGCAAAGGGTAAGATAGGAAGTGCGGGAGAGATGCGGCTTCGTCCAGGAGGAAGCTAGCATGCTGCACGTTCTTCGTTAATCACCGGTTCGAAGCCAAGGTCTTCGATCAATTGGTAATCCTCTTCGGGGGCTTGGCCCTCGGTAGTTAGGTAGTCACCGACAAAGACTGAGTTCGCGGCATAGAGTCCGAGTGCTTGCAGGTGACGAAGGTGAAGCTCACGCCCACCAGCAATGCGGATCTCACGATCAGGGTTAACCAATCGGAACATTGCTAGCACCTTCAGGCAGTAGCGAGCGTTGAGATCTTTGTTTCCAGCGAGTGGAGTCCCCTCAATCGAATTGAGAAAGTTTACCGGAATCGAGTGCACACCAAGATCTCGCAGCTGCACAGCCATTTGAACAACATCGGTCGGCTGTTCACCCATTCCAACAATACCGCCCGAGCATGCTTCCATGCCAGCGTTCTTGACCGCAACAAGGGTGTCAACACGATCTTGATGGGTATGGGTGGAGCAAATCTCTTTGTAGTAGTTTTCGCTCGTGTTGAGGTTGTGATTGACTCGATCAACGCCGCATTCGCTTAGTCGGTTGGCCTGGTCTTGATCAAGCAAGCCAAGGCATGCACAGATCTTCAAGTCGTATTTGTCTTTAATCTCGGGGACGATCGTCTCGACCGCTTTAATCTCACGCTCACTTGGACCACGTGCTGAGATAACAATACAGTAAGTGCAAGCACCTTGCTCGGAGGCAAGCCGAGCACCTTCCATCAGCTTGTCGCGACTGAGCAAGTTGTATTTGGGAATCTCAGCGTCAGAGACTTTCGACTGCGAACAGTAGGAGCAATCCTCAGGGCAAAGACCGCTCTTAGCGTTCATGAGGAAGTAAAGCTGAACGCGTTTGCCAAAGTGTTCACGGCGAACACGGTAGGCAGCATCCATCAACTGAAGAATCTCGTCGTCAGGACAAGCGAGCACTTCATGGGCTTCTTCAATGGATAGTTTCTCACCAGCAAGGACTTTGTCCGCCATGCTCGCCCAATTAAGAGAGCTATTTTCGGATGGGGCGACAGTTGAGGTAGCGGAATTGATCATCTTGGAAGTTTCAGTTGAGCATCGATAATAGGGGAGAACCTGGCGTGTCATGGTGTCTGAGCGCCGGGCAGGTAGTCCCATATTATCGTCAAACAGCCATTTGGATGACAAGTGCTTCCTGGTGAAAGTCCATTTCTAGCCTTAATTCACTCGTAGGACCGATAGAATAGGTATGGCGTGGGACCTCAATATGCGCCAGAATCGGTTGTTCACTAGCTTTTGGAAACAATATCGCACACAAATGATTCACTTCGTTCGACTTGGTGTAATTGGACACATCGGGAGATTTCAATCTTCCGATGCAGCGATTTACCCACGTTCTTCTAAGGTCATTGTGAAGACCAATCGGGGTCTGGAGGTGGGCGAGGTTCTAAGCTGTGATGATCAAACTGCTCTTCAAGAACCCGATGGAGTCTTGCTGCGCGGAATGACGGACAGTGATCTCATGCTTGCCGAACGGCTCGAGCGGAATCGGCACGCTGCGTATGAATCGTGTGCTGCTTTATTAGCGGAGAAGGGATCTAGCTCAATCTTGCTGGATGTCGAGCACCTTTTTGATGGCCAGGGTCTCTACTTCTATTTCCTCGGTGAGACCGACCCTATTGCTCAGTCACTCACTTCGGAGCTTGCAACTGCCTATGATGCGGAAGCTCGATTTGACCAATTTGCCTCGGCTCTGGATGAAGGGTGTGGCCCAGGGTGTGGAACACCTGAGGCAGAGGGTGGGGCTTGTGGTTCTGGAGGTGGATGCGCTGGATGCGCCGTAGCTGCTGCTTGTGCTAAGTAGCCGCCTTAGCTGAATTACTGGCTAAATTGTTAAGCAGCTCGCGTGCTTTTCAACTTTCGATTCGTTACCATATTAGTGATATCGTACCCGCAAGCTTCATTTAGCAAGGAGCCTTTCCGTGGCCATAACGACTGCAACCCGTGATGGGATTCTCTTCATTCAAGTGGACGACCAACGTCTTCTCGATGAAGCTCATATCGAAAAGCTTGAGACCGAAATCTTATCAGCCCTTGATGCTACAACCGAAGAACGCGTCGTGATGGACTTCACGAAAGTGCAGTTCATGTCCTCGTCGATGCTTGGCAAGCTTGTGAAAGTTCACAAGAAGTGCCAGAGCTACAAAGTGAAACTCAAGCTCTGCGCCGTCTCAAGCGACATCGCTGAAGTTTTTAAGATCACGCGTTTGGACAAACTCTTTGATATTGAAAAGGATGCTGAAGCAGCCCGCAAAGCGTTCAACAAGCGTGGAATATTTGGTTAGTCGCTCTGACGAGCCAACTAGCGAGGCGGAGCTTCGCGTTTTGTGCTTTCCAAATGCTTGGTGTTACGCTCGACGCCAAGAATGATAGTCCGTTCCTCGGTACCAGAGGCAGAGGAGGCAACAATGGGAATCACTTGCCTGCGGTCAGGGAATGGCAGTTTGACTGTGAATGTCCCATCAGCTTGAACAGCGACCGGTTCACCTTGAACCGTCAAGTGAGTGTGGGGGTTGGCAGAGCCATGAACCATTAGGTCCACATCAATAGAAAACTGAAGGTTGTTCACTTCAGGAGTGGTTGCCCCGTTGCCAAAACGGGTATCGGCTGGGCGACCTAATCGGCGTTGTAAACGCTCTTCGAGCATCTCTTGCAGTTCAAGACTCGCACCCGTGGCACTGTAGCCGCCACTCATCGCATAGATACGATCAGCATTGCGGGCAACGTCGTTCCAGTTTTCGTCCACTCGCGAATCCGCATTGGGTGTTGGTGTGCCAACATCGTTGCTCCGAGCAATTCCGTAGAACCGACCACTCTTTGAGCAGTACCCGATTTCACAGCGGTAACTCGAAGGCGGATTAATGACGTCGATGTACCAATTGCTAACGCCACCATGGATGGCGATTTGTCTTGTGGCTGAGGTCGTGCCTTGTTCGTCGAGTCGATGTAAACGGAGAACCGGGGCTGCGTTATGCCATTCTTGTCCCAGAGCCGTGCGGGCCCGCTCGACGCTCTTGGCCGATATCTCCCAACTGGCGTGGAGCCAATAGGGATCTCGAACAAGTAGTACTAATCGGTCAGCTTGTATTTCACCACCCTCGGAGCGGTTCTCCGTGCTCAAATCGTGAAGTCTCTGCTTTTCCGCTTGGATGTTGGCAATCTTCTTTTGAATACGCTGCTTTGCACGTGAGATCTTCGGCGCGGAAGGTGTTTGCTTTGGCTTGGCTCCGTTGACGGCACCCTGATTCTGTTTGCCAACCTTTAAGATTGCCGAGATCAGCTCCTCTTTACGCATCGAGTGCCAGCCGGTAACTCCAGCCTGGCGTGCCATTTGGGCTAATTCTTTGGATTTGTGAGTTCGAAGAGATGCAGGATTCATCGACAGTTAGACTGATTTGAAGGTGGGGCAGGATAGCCATCAATGGCTAGGATAAGGTGGGTTTATGTTTACCCATGTTAACCGGCCTTCCAATTTTAAGCAAATTTCGCAAGTAGTTATATGAATGCGGTCGTTTGTTCTTAAGTGACTACCAAATAAAGGTTTACGATCTCTGGCGGTCGCTTGCTCTTACAATCCTCCTAACAGACTGCTCTTTGTTGGGCCCAAAACCCTCCTAATGCACGCTCAGAAATGCGATCCAAACTGACGATTTTGCGACTTTGTGAAAAAAAGCACGAATTCCAACTTAGGCTGTTGACGACACTTAGCTTCGCAGTGAACATGTTTTGCACATGGTCTGAGGTCAGGCCGTTCTGACCCGTCGAGGGTGGTTTTCACCCAAAGATTGCTTCACCCCTTAGTGGAGTTGTATTTATGGCGGATCCTGGACAGTCCGGCGAAGTGGAGAATGAGTCCGAAGGGCTCTCTTCAACAGCCAGAGCTTCACAGCTTGCCTCAGAATGCCTATCGATTGCAATCAGTATGGTGGTTCCAGGTTTATTAGCCCTTTGGGTTGATAATCAGCTTGAAACCAATCCTGTGCTGACCATCGTTGGCTTTATGGGAGGCTTTGCTTACGGAGTCTGGCGACTAAGTCAGCTCGGAAAGCGTCGGCCAAGCAGAAAGCCGCAGGATAAATAATCCGAATGATTGCCCAGGTGTTCCTTGCAAGGACATCAGGGCCAATGTCCTCGGATCCATTTAGGTTGATAACCGCATGTTGCCCAACCAATCCAATCAAAGCGATAGCCACAAGCCTTTCAGCTTGTTGTTTGTGCTGGTTTGGTTTTATTTGGGCGTCATCGCCGTAGCGAGTCTGGTTGCTGGAGCTGATGGTGCGAAGTTTTCCATCGGCGGATCGATCGCTTGCCTATGGTTAGTGGTTTTTACAAATTACCTCCTACCAATTCCCAATCAGATGTATCGAATGCTCGTCGGAACGATGCTTCGAACCGTCCTCGGGTTGGTAATGGTGGGAGTTGCGATACGTGTTTTAGGTTTTGAGCAAAAAATGGCGGTGCTTACTGCCTTGCCCCTTTACCTTGGAATGATTGGCGTGGAAATTATGGAAGCTTTGAGGCACCAAGCCGCAAATGACCCCACCCGCCTGAATCCGACCGATAAAACCTCAACTGGCATAACATCGACTGGGTCTTACCCGCAAGCGTAAGCCCACAGCAATGAACAAAGTCGATAATAGGACTGGCTGACAAACATAAATGGCTGGCAAAAACCCACTAGCACCGTCGGAACTTTTTAAGCACGTACAGGATGATACGAGCTTCCATTTTCCGCGCAGCTTCACAAGCGATGGTTCCGGGCACGTACAGCTCCCTCAGCCTTTGGCTACACCTATCGAAGGTTCCGATCACGGCCATGGTCCTGAGTACGAAACCATATGGACCGCTAACACTGGCAATGCCGTCATTGACGGAGCCCTACAGCCATTGGATTTTGTCTTCACCAAATTCATGGCGATTGAACTCTTTGTGGCGATCATTGCGATCCTTGTGTTTGGCTGGTTAGCTACACGAATCAAAGCTGGCCATGCAGCCAAGGGTAAGCTAGCCAACCTATTTGAATCCTTTTTAGTCTTCTTGCGAGATCAAGTAGCACGTCCTTGCATAGGGCACGACGACGCTGATCGTTTCTTGCCATTCCTTTGGACGATGTTCTTCTTCGTTCTTGGATGCAACCTGTTTGGAATGCTTCCTTGGATGGGTTCACCAACGGGTGCCCTGGCAGTGACTGGCATCATGGCTTTGGTCACTTTCGGAGCGGTTTGCAAGGTGGGTATCGAGAAGTTCGGTATTGTTGGGTTCCTGAAAGCTCAGGTTCCTCATATGGATCTACCTGCACCAGTTGCGATCTTTTTGATTCCGCTACTGTTTGTTATTGAAATTATCGGTTTGCTTATCAAGCACTTGGTGCTTGCTGTTCGTTTGCTCGCCAACATGTTGGCCGGCCACGTGGTGCTTGCCGTATTACTTGGATTTATCTCAGCCGCATACTCCCTTGGAGCAATTTGGTACCCGGTAGCGGGTGCTAGCCTTCTGGGGGCGACGGCCTTGAGTTTATTGGAATTGTTTGTTGCCTTTTTGCAGGCTTACATTTTTACGTTTTTGTCAGCCCTGTTCATCGGAGCGGCGGTTCATCCTCACTAAGGTGAGCGTGTATCGCTTGGTGTTACAGAGCAACTAAACCTCGTCCGATTCCCTTCGGACCTATTAAGTATTTTGGGAGAAGTATCCGTGGCTAACTGGATTCGCATTGCATTGTTGTTCTCGGCTGTGTTGCTAACCGCAGCTCCTTCACAGGCAGCACCTATGGACGAAGCTGAGCACGCTCAAAAGGTTGAGCTTGCTAAAGCTGAAATCATCGGTCTAAGCCGAATTGGTCTTGGTCTTAGCGCTGGTTTGATCATTCTTGGTGCTGGCCTTGGTATCGGCCGCATCGGTGGTCAAGCTGTTGAAGGCATCAGCCGTCAGCCTGAAGCTGCCAGCAACATCCAAACCAACATGATTATCGCAGCAGCTCTTATTGAAGGTGCTACGTTCTTCGCTTTGATCGTTATTGGCTTTATTATCGCCTAGTTTTGTTTCGCATCGGCTTCGTTAGATAACTTAGCCGTTGGTGCGTTGCCCCTTGTTCCTGTCCGAGGCGGGTTACCACGTCGTAGCCTGCCTGACATGAGGCCTCAATACGAGGATAGTCATGCTTTACCGTATTTTATTCTTGATGCTCATGGTATTCGCTCTGCCTGTGATGGCAGCAGACGATGCAAAGGAATCTGAGTCTAAGGCTGAGTCGACTGCTAAGGCAGAAGATTCGAAAGCCGAGGATTCGCATTCCGAGGAAACGCACGAGGAAGGTGATCATGATGAGGATGCGCACCACGATGACGCAGCCCATGGTGGAGGTGCTCACGGTGGCGGCGAGTCGGATCCCAATCCGCTAGCCACGGACCCCGATCTCGCGTTGTGGACGCTGGGC
This sequence comes from Botrimarina sp., assembly GCA_965263145.1. Taxonomy (GTDB): domain Bacteria; phylum Planctomycetota; class Planctomycetia; order Pirellulales; family Lacipirellulaceae; genus CAYGQU01. The sequence goes on along the minus strand of OZ253585.1, from coordinate 1,041,094 downwards.
GTTTTCCTCTTGATGCTTTTTGTTCTGAAGGCGGTCGCTTGGACCCCCATCATGGAAGGACTCAAAGCACGCGAAGAGGGAATCACCGGCAACCTTGCCGCCGCGGACGCCAAGCACGAAGAAGCCAAAGCACTGCTCGCAGAACACCAAGCCAAACTGGCTGGTGCCGCTGATGAAGTCCGTGAACTTCTTGAAGAAGCTCGACGTGACGCTGAGCAGACTAAGGCTGACATCATGGCTGAAGCCAAATCTGCTGCTGACTCCGAGCGTGAGCGAGCTGTTCGTGATATCGAACAAGCTCGTGACACGGCCGTCCGTCAGCTTGCTGAATCGAGCGCTGGCATTGCGATCGACTTGGCAGCGAAGGTTGTGAAGCAAGAAATTGGCCCTGGTCGCCAAGGCGAAATTGTCCAAGAGGCTCTTGGACGCGTCGCCGGTAGCGATCCAAGTGTCAACTAAACCAACTGGGTAGGATACTCGCTTCTTAAGCGAACTCCTAAGAACTGTTTTTGATTCGTTAAGTAACTTTCGGGAAACTAGCATGGCCAACGGCACTAGCGATGAAACGGTAATCGACGTTACCGAAGAACAAATCGCCCGTACCTACGCGCTCGGTTTCCTTGGAGCCGCGGGTTCAGAAGCTGAGAGTCTACTCGGAGATCTGGTCGCAATTCGTGATGAAGTGCTTGTCACCCATCCGAAGTTTGGCGAGGTGCTTGGGTCGGCCTTCTTGGATCATGAGCAACGAGTATCGATCCTCGATCGGGTTCTCGGCGGGCATGTTCCTAGTACCGTGTTGAGCTTTTTGAAAGTCCTTTCGCAACACGAGCGAATCGGCATTTTGAACACCGTGATCAATCAGGTTGAAACGATTTTCAACCAAGAGAATAACCGGGTCGATGTGCTTGTTCGGCTTGCCCATGAGACAGAACCTCATGTTTTGGCTGAGATCGAACAAACCGTACGATCGAAGATGGGCGTCGAGCCAATCTTACGAGTCGAGATCGACCCCGAACTTGTTGGTGGATTTGAGATGCGAGTCGGCGACACCGTTTACGACGGCTCTGTCCGAACTGCCTTTAAGAAAGCCCACAGTACGATTGTTAACCAAACAATCGAAGCGATTGAAACCCAACCAGAACGGTTTACCGTTGCTGATTGAGTGATATAAGAATTTTCCCAGAACCACCGGTTCTGATAAGACATTTAATTCAGGCAAAGCGGCTAGTAAGCTGCGGAGAAACGCGATGAAGTTCAACAGCGACGAGATCGCCTCAGTCATTCAGCAAGAGATTGCCAACTACGATGCGCAAATCGACGTACGTGAAGTCGGTCGAGTGCTCGAAGTCGGTGACGGTATCGCCCGAGTTTACGGCCTGTCTGGCGTCATGGCCGGTGAAATGGTCGAGTTTGCCAGCGGAGTCTTCGGCTTGGCGTTCAACCTTGAAGAGAACTCGGTTGGTGTGATTATCCTTGGTGACTACTTGAAAATCACCGAAGGGGAAGAAGTCAAAAGCACCGGCCAGCTCTTGAGCGTACCTGTCGGTGACGAACTTCTCGGTCGCGTTGTTGACCCACTTGGTCAACCACTTGATGGCAAAGGCCCTATCAACACAACCAACAGCCGTCCTGTTGAAGTTATCGCAGCGGGCGTTTCTGAGCGTCAGCCAGTTGGCGAGCCGATGCAAACCGGTATCAAGGCGATTGACGCTATGACGCCAATCGGCCGTGGTCAGCGTCAGTTGATCATTGGTGACCGTAAGACCGGCAAGACAGCTATCGCCGTTGACGCGATCATCAACCAAAAAGACTCAGGCGTTAAGTGCTTCTACGTCGCTGTTGGTCAGAAAGAATCAACCGTTGCAGGCGTGGTTGAGAAGCTTCGCGAAGCGGGCGCTATGGACTACACGACGGTTATCGTCGCCGGTGCAAGCGATCCTGCTCCTTTGCAATATATCGCTCCCTACTCCGGCACGGCCATGGCCGAGGAGTACATGTTCAACAGTGGTCACGCCCTAGTCGTTTACGACGACTTGAGTAAGCAAGCGGTTGCTTATCGTGAGCTTTCACTGCTGATGCGTCGTCCGCCTGGACGTGAAGCTTTCCCTGGGGACGTTTTCTACTGCCATAGCCGTTTGCTAGAACGTTCAGCGAAGCTATCCGATGAGCTCGGCGGTGGTTCGATTACCTCACTTCCGATCATTGAAACGCTCGAAGGCGAAGTTTCGGCTTACATTCCAACCAACGTGATTTCGATTACCGACGGTCAGATCTATCTGCAACCGGACTTGTTCTTTGCTGGTGTTAAGCCTGCGATGAACGCTGGTATCTCGGTTAGCCGTGTTGGTGGTGCTGCTCAGATCAAAGCGATGAAAAAGGTTTCAGGCGGTTTGCGTCTTGACCTTGCAGCATTCCGTGAATTGGAAGCATTTGCTCAGCTTGGTACCGAGCTTGACCCAGACACCCAAGCGAAGCTTGACCGCGGTTACCGCATGGTTGAACTACTCAAACAAGGCCAGTACAAGCCTTTGGCTACCGTCGATGAAGTTCTCTTGATTTATGCAGGTACCCAGGGGCACTTGGACGAAGTTGAAGTCAACGACATCGCCGCTTTCGAAGAACAGTTTGTTACCTTCCTGCACGATCAAAAGCCAGAGATTCGCCAAGAGATTATCGACAAGAAAGAAATTTCTGACGAACTAGCCGAGACCATCGAAGGCGCGATTGCTGAATTCAAGGCTCAGTTTAAGCCACATGCTTAATGGCAGATAAGAACTAGCGAAGTAAGAATTGTAGACAAGCTGCAAGAATCAAAAGTTAACTACCATGGCAAATCCAAGACTCCTCGACAAACGACGCAAGTCGGTTAAGAACATCCGCAAGATTACGCGGACGATGGAGTTGATCGCAACTGCGCGATTCAAGAAGGCTATGGAACGTGCCTCAGCAGCGACTGCTTATACCAACCGCATTACTCAACTTGTTGCTGACCTGACGAAGACAGGACTTTCGGTCAGTCATCCACTGTTGGAGCAACGCGAAAAAGTTGAGAACGCTAGGCTTTTGGTTCTTACCGCTAACCGCGGTCTCTGCGGTGGTTTCAACGGTAACCTCATCCGAACTGGTCTCAAGCAATGGGACAAGCTCAATGAAGAGGTTCCTAACTGCACGGTTGAAGTTGCAGGCAAGCGGGGTATCGGCGGGTTTAAGTACCGCGATGTTGAGCTTGATGCCGAATTCACGCAGTTTGAAGATAAACCTCGCTTCGACGAAGTTGACGAGATCGCAACTCGTTACCTTGACGACTATGCTGCAGGTCGCATTGATCGCTTGGATGTGGTTTACACCAAGTTTGAAAATGCTGCTCGCCAATCGGTCGCTATCGAAACCTTGTTGCCACTTGGTTCACTAGATGCTGTCGAAGAAGTCGATTCAGATGACGGAAGTAGTTCAAACTACGAGTTCTTGCCATCACCAGAGAGCATCCTTGAAGAGGTCGTTCCAACCAGCTTCAAGGTAAAGCTGTTTAAATGCTTCCTTGACTCCGCCGTGAGCGAACAGATCGCCCGCCGCGTTGCAATGAAAGCAGCAACCGAAAACGCTGATGAGCTCATTAAGAGCCTCAGCATGCAATACAACCGTGCCCGCCAAGGTCGAATCACCAGCGAGTTGATGGACCTCATCGGCGGTGTCGAAGCAATTAGTTAAGAATCAAACACGTTTAAAGACGCTCGGCCTAATTGCCGGGCCCAAAACCAACAGCAGTTAACACTATGTCAACAGCAACGCAATCATCCGGAAAGATCACTCAGGTTATCGGTTCGACGTTCGACGTTGAATTTCCCGTAACCGCTCTGCCTGCGATTTACAACGCGGTGACAATTAGCATCTCAAACAAAGGGGTTGATGTCAGCCTCACCGGTGAGGTTCAACAACATCTTGGTGGTGGCCGTGTCCGTTGTGTTGCTCTTGGTAGTACCGATGGTTTGATTCGTGGTGCCGATGTTATTGATACTGGCGAACCAGTAAGTGTTCCCGTCGGTGAAGCTACGCTTGGCCGCGTTTTCAACGTGACCGGCGATCCCATTGATGGCCGCGGTGAAGTACACACCGAAGAGCGTTGGCCAATTCACCGCGAAGCTCCTGACCTTAAGGACCTTGCAACCGATACCCAGATCTTCGAAACGGGTATTAAAGTGGTCGACCTTCTTACTCCGTTTGTTCGAGGTGGTAAGGCTGGTCTGTTCGGTGGTGCTGGTCTTGGTAAGACGGTTATTCTTACTGAGTTGATCGCACGCATCGCTACGCAGCACGGTGGATACTCGGTGTTTGCTGGCGTTGGTGAACGTACACGTGAGGGGACCGACCTTTGGCTCGAGATGCAAGAGGCAAAGATCGGTGATACAGGAAAAAGCGTCATCGACCAAACCTGTATGGTGTTTGGGCAGATGAACGAACCGCCAGGGTCGCGTCTCCGCGTTGCACTTTCGGCTCTTACCATGGCGGAATACTTCCGTGATAAGACCGGTGCTGACACCCTGTTGTTTGTTGACAACATTTTCCGCTTCTCGCAAGCTGGTTCTGAGGTGTCCGCTCTCTTGGGTCGTATGCCTTCGGCTGTGGGTTACCAACCTACGCTTGCTAGTGAAATGGGTGCCCTACAAGAACGTATTGCTTCGACAACCGGTGGCGCTATTACCTCGGTGCAAGCGGTTTACGTTCCTGCTGACGACCCAACTGACCCTGCACCGGCTACGGCGTTCGGTCAGCTTGACGCGTTCATCTATCTTGAACGTTCGATTTCGGAAAAGGGAATCTACCCTGCTGTGGACCCGCTTGCATCGTCGAGCCGTATTCTTGATCCACAGTACGTTGGTCAGGAGCACTATGACTGTGCTCGCCGCGTTCAAACTACGCTTCAACGTTACCGTGAACTGCAAGACATCATTGCGATTCTTGGTGTTGATGAACTTTCTGAAGCAGACAAGCAGATCGTTCACCGTGCTCGCCGTATCGAACGATTCCTCTCGCAGCCGTTCTACGTTGCTGAGGTCTTCACCGGTAAGCCTGGTGAGTTCACCTCGATTGCCGACACCATTCGCAGCTTCAATGAAATCTGTGATGGTAAGTGGGATCACTTGCCCGAAAGTGCCTTCATGTATGTTGGCCCAATCGAGCAAGCCGAAGAGCAATGGAAGAAAAGCCAAAAGTAGTTTCGCTGACCGAATAATTGGTCACACTGCCCAAGGACAAACTCAATGTCAGCACAACTACAAGTTAGCGTCGTAACGCCAGAAGAAACGGTCGTTGAAACCACGGCCGATTCGATTTCGTTGCAACTTTTCGACGGTGAGATCGGTATCCAGCCTAAGCATAGTCCTATGATCGGACGCCTTGGTTATGGCGAGATGCGCATCAAGAATGGCTCAGAAACGACAAGCTACTTTGTTGATGGTGGCTTTGTTCAAGTGGCTGACGATAATGTTGCGGTTTTGACCAACCGTGCGATACCAGCTGCTGAGTTGAATGCCGAAGAAGCTGAGAAGCAACTGAGCGAAGGCATCGCAATGAGTGCTAGCGGTCAAGCTGAAATGGCAAGCCGCGAACGCATCGTTTCGCAGGCACGTGCTCAAGTTCGCATGGCGAAGAAATTCAACTAAGTCTCGGACTTGGTCTTCGCGGCGTCTATTCTTTGGTCATGTATCTTAGGAGTCTTTCATGGCAGCTTTCATGGATCGGTTAGCCGAGGCGGTTCGTTCCAAACAAAGCCCTTTGATGGTTGGACTTGATCCACGCGTTGGATCCTTGCCAGAGCCACTCAAGCCTGCTGAGAATGCTAGCCCCATCGAAGTTGCCGACGCTTTTCGAGAATTCTGTTATGGCGTTATCGAGGCGGTTGCTGATCTCACACCCGTCGTAAAGCCGCAGGTGGCATTCTTTGAGCAACTTGGCGCTGCGGGCATGGTGGCACTTGCTCAAGTGATTCAACGTGCCCGGGAAGCAAATCTTCTTGTAGTTGTTGATGGCAAGCGGAACGATATCGGCTCAACCGCAGAGGCCTATGCTGATGGTTGGTTGGGTAACCAAAGCGTGTGGCAAGGAGATGCACTGACCGTGAGTCCTTATCTTGGCGATGACAGCCTTGAGCCATTCACCAAGGTTGCAACCGAACGTGACGCAGGCATCTTTGTCTTGGTGAAAACATCCAACCCTGGCGGTGCGCTTTGGCAAGATAAACAACTTGTTGATCGCCCTCTTTATCGGCAAGTCGGCGAACATGTTGAAGCAATCTCGGAGAGTACGAAAGGGGAGTGCGGTTACGGAGTAGCCGGCGCTGTGGTTGGCGCAACGTATCCTGAGCAACTCATGGAACTTCGTAAAGCGATGCCGCATACATGGTTCTTGATTCCCGGGTTTGGTAGCCAAGGAGGAACGGCTGAAGGTGTCGCGGGTGGCTTTGATGAAAATGGATTAGGGGCTGTTGTGAATAGCTCGCGCGGGGTCATCTTTGCTTACAATAAACAAACTTCTGGGTGTTATTCACCAGAAAACTGGCAAGGGCCTGTACGCACGGCAGCAGAAGATGCTGTATCACAATTGCGGTCTGCGACGAATGCAGGAAAACTTTAGCAATAGCAGCATCTACCAGTAAGGTAAGTGTTCAAAAGATTCTCTTGAAAGCTTGCCTTGGGGCCGCAATTTGTAACAATCGGGGTATGATTCTCCCACGATTTTCTATCCGAACTGCGCTGCTTGGACTCACGGTTGCTGCTTTCGTCTCCTTGATTTTTCGAGAGGCAGCTCGTGGAACTCCTTGGGCCATTGGAATTACTTTTGCCTTGGTTAGCCTTTTGATATGGCTTCTATTAATGGCACTCTTTTTTTTAATGTCCAACCTGTTTCGGCCGGGTGCAACATCTGAACCAGCCGTGGTGTCTCTACCTAAAGAGAACGCTGAGGCTTTGAATTCGGAAAAAGGAGATTCGCATGAGGTTTAACTGGCGATTTCTTAGTTGCTGTTTACGATGTTGTGTGTTGATATTTCTTTCCTTAGTTTGTTTGAGGTCACATTCTCAACATGTTGCGATCACGCTTCCTGAGCCACTAAATAAAGGAGGTGTCATCAATCCCAATGCGAAAGTGTATTCAAAAAAATCAGGACTCTCATTTCGTATTCAGACTCGAGGATTTCAGGAGTTTGGCTATCGACCATTGCTCTTGAGTCTTTCGGCCCAGAAAGCAAGCAAAGCGGATCGTAAGCTGTTGATACAGATCAGCAAGAAGAGTTATTACGGTTACCAGAGTATCGATGATCACCAATACGATTTGGTTTTACCAGCTGGCTCTACCAGTGTTGAGAAGCAAGTTTACTTACCCCCATACAACAACACCGATGGGTGGACGGGGGTCGATGTTTTTGTTGATGGCAAGAAGGACATTCAATTATCGACTACTTACGCTCAGTTTCTGAATAATGTCAACCAAGCGGGTAAATGGAACTCTGGGTGGGTCAAAGCATACACCCCCTACGGATCACTTGGTATTTCGGCAAGCTCCCGCAATTCATCAGGCCAGACTTCGATAGGGAAACTACAAGAGCCATTAACGGATGATTGGCGCTACTACACTTCTGCCGATGCTGTGGTCATTCCTGCGAGCCATTTACAAAAGGCAATCAAGACCAAGCCAAAAGAGATTGCGAGTCTTAAAGAATGGGTTGTAACAGGTGGCAACCTTTGGGTAACCCGCTGTAAGCGGTCAAAGTTAACCCAAGACAAGATCGCCGAATTGCTTGACCTGGAGCCTTGGAATTACAATCGGATAGAACAAAGCACTGAGAGAAATACAAGTTCTCCAGGTTGGTATTATGATTCATTACTCCAAAAGAAATCAGGCGATTCGAACGCTGTCCAAGACTTGCTGATTAATGAGTTGTCGGCTCAAGCAATGGTTCGTGCTCTGCGCAGTATGGCCAAGGAGCCTGATACCCAGGGCTGGTATGCCTGGCATCCTTATGGGTTTGGGAAGGTCTATGCATTTGAGAGCTATCCGACCGAAGGCTATTCAGCCGAACCACGTTCCAATCGGGCTGGTTACGAAAAGATTTCACAGTTCAATTGGAACAAGCGTCACGGTATTAGTTCTAGTTGTGGTAGCGAACAGTATGCTGACTGGCTTATCCCCGGGATTGGCATGGCTCCCGTGCTTGAGTTTCAAGGTCTAATCACCCTGTTTGTTCTCATGATTGGCCCCTTAAATTATTGGTTGCTGTGGCGGGCTGACAAGTTGCATTTGTTTGTTTTAACGACACCTTTATTTGCCGGCTTAATAACGCTTTGCTTGATGGGGTACGGCGTTATTTGCGATGGGTTTGGCAACCAAGCACGGGCCAGAAGTTTGACTTATATTAATCAGCCTGAAGGGGAAGCGGTTTCTTGGAGCCGAATGACTCTTTATGCTGGCTCAGCACCGAGGGATGGAATCAAGGTCCCAAAGGGAACCGCCATTTATCCTATAGTCCCGATTTATGATTCAATGAGTGGTTACTCGGGGTATGAAAGACTAACTACATGGCAAGACAACCAGCAGAAAATGAAGAGTGGCTGGTTCCCAAGTCGAACAGCAGTTCAGTTTTTAGCGCTGAAATCATCAGCAACTAGCAAGAATATCGAAGTCTTAGCTGCCGATGATCGCGTGGAGGTAGATAATCAACTCGGTGTGCCAATTGATTTACTATTGGTTCAAACGGAGAAGGGGAAGTGGTTTATTGCCAATGAAATCGGCTCCGAGGAAAAAACGGTATTGAAATCGACTGACCGTTCTGATGCCGTTACAGCGTTCCGTACGATCGAAAGGAATAACCTTCCTGTCATGCCTGAAGGGGCTGATCCTGATGCTGTTCGTGATGTGGTTCCAGTTACTGGCAACCGCAATCGTGGAAGCTCAATGGGAGAAACCCTTACAGAGAATCTAATGAATCGAGAGTTTGTACGCCTATCAGGACTTGATGGAAATAAAGGACTCGAAGTACCTCCCTACTCCTATATTGCAATCACTTCACAAGGTGTCGAAACCCCATTCGGTGTCGAGAATGTCGTTGAAAGTGGGAGCTTCCATGTGACCGTCGGGAGGTGGAAATGATCGCTGGTGATTTCGAACTGAGCCGCATTCCGCACCACTCAGCACCGCCGATTGAATTGCGTGGTGTGCATCGATTGTTTGGCGATGTCCACGCGGTTAATGATGTTTCCTTTGCCGTGCAGGCAGGAGAGGTGTTTGGTTACATTGGTCCCAACGGTGCTGGCAAAACGACCAGTATGCGAATCTTGGCAACTCTTGATGAACCGACTCAAGGGGACGCTTTTGTCGATGGTTTCTCTGTGAAGGAAGATCCTGATCGCGTGCGAGCGAGGCTTGGGTTTATGCCCGATTACTTTGGCACCTACGAAAATGTAAACGTCAAAGAGTATCTCGATTTCTTTGCTCGTGCCTACGGGTTGCGTGGCAAGCAGCGTCATGCCGCTTTAGGCTATGCCATGGATTTCACTGGGCTGGATAAGCTCGCGCGTAAACCAATCAACGGCTTATCAAAAGGGATGAAGCAACGACTATGCCTTGGGAGGACCATGATTCACGATCCTTCGGTGATGGTGCTGGACGAGCCGGCGGCAGGTCTTGATCCTCGGGCGCGTATCGAATTGCGTGAAATGATCACTCGGTTAGCTGATCTTGGTAAAGCAATCTTAATTAGCTCGCATATCCTTACGGAACTTGCCGAGGTTTGTGATCGTGTTGGGATTATTGAACAGGGCAGGTTGGTAGCAGTCGGTACGGTTGACGAAATCAGCAATCGGGTTGAGCAAATGACTCAGATCCGAATTCAGGCCATTGGAGATCACGAACTACTAAAGGCTTGGCTTGAGAATCATTCCAATGTTGAGGCGGTCAGCGAACGGTTGGGGGACATCAGTTTGACCCTAATAACAACCGACGAGGATTACGAAGAGAAGGCAGCTGATTTGCTTGCTGAAATGATCCATGCAGGATATCGAATCACCTCATTTGCTGGTGAGTCAAAATCGTTGGAAGATGTCTTCCTCCATGTCACCGAAGGTCGGGTGCAATAAACGGCAGGGCAGAGAAGCACAAATGAGTAACGAGGCAATCATCGACGAAACAACTACGCAAGGGATATTCCCAACATGGATCGGTAGTTCGCTTGAATGGCTTGGCGACCGATTAAATCCCATCTTGGTAAAAGAGACTCGGCAATCGCTAAAGAGCCGACAGTTTATTCTTTGGTTCTTGTTGCTTCTCGTCGGTTGCTGGCTTGCTACGATCGGTGCTGTCTTATTGATTGGTCCGAGTATTCATTACGTCTCGACGGGGACGATCTTCCTGGTGGTTTATTTTACGATACTTGCGTTTCCACTGGTCATCGTCGTTCCATTCTCAGCTTATCGATCCCTTTCGGCTGAGCAAGAGTCCAATACCCGTGACTTGCTTGAAGTTTCAACGCTAACGCCAAAGAAGGTGATTAATGGAAAATTAGGCAGTGCCATGCTACAAGCTATGGTATATCTTTCCGCTATTGCGCCGTGTGTCGCTTTTTCCTACTTGCTACGCGGTGTAGGAATTGGAACGATTTCATTTCTCCTGCTGTTGGTCACTTTAATCAGCTTTGGCCTTTCGTGCATTGGGCTTTTCTTGGCCGCGTTGTCTAAGGATCGTCGCTATCAAGTGGGCATATCGGTTCTCTTTGCTGGCATTTTGTTCGGCTCATTCTTTTTGCTTGTAGGCAGTGTTTCAAGTGCTGGATTTTCGTCAGGCTTCAATATCGATGATGAAGAGTTCTTGGCAGCATTCGCAGTATTGTTCTCTCTCTATGCGTCAACACTTGGTCTGATTTACTATGCAACAGTCGGTTTGATTACCTTTGTAAGTGCGAATCGTTCAACGCCCTTAAGGATAGCTGCCTTAGTACAACAGACGGTTTGGGTTGCTTTTATTTCGTGCGTTCTTCTCTATGATGCTCCTCACAAGGCTCTCTTTATTGGACTTACTGTAGGGGTTATCTATTGGTATTTAGGTGGTTCATTGTTGTCCGGTGAGACGGCAACCATGTCTGATCGTATCAAGAGAACTCTCCCTCAAAGCTATTCTGGAAGACTTTTCTTCACCTGGCTAAATCCGGGGCCTGGTTCAGGATACATGTTCGCCGCGGTGAATATGACTTTTTTAACATTCCTGTATTTTGTTGGAATGTTCTATCTGGATGCATACGGAAATTCACAAGACTTTTGGTATGGGCCATTACTTTATGTCTACGGCATGACCTACTTAGGTCTCGGTCGGTTAATCGTCATGGGACTACGAAAGATTGCCCCACTAAGTATGCTTGGAAGCTTTCTCGTTTTCCTCTTGGTTGCTTTGCTCGGTGTCGGTTTGCCTTACATGATAGAAGCGGTCACAACACGATTAAGAATCGCCAACTACATGCCGCTCTATATCTCAAGCCCCATTTGGACGTTAGATCGTTACGTCGATAATGCTTACCCGTTTGATAAGGTCCTCGTAACGTTAATCGTCGTTGGATCAGCAGCATCGATCCTCTTTATGATTAATTGCGTTCTAGCAGCTAAAGAGGCGAGTACACTTCGGATTGCTCGACCAAAACGAGTCCGAGAAGATGATCAGCTGCTTACCGCGACGCCGGAGCAAGTTGCGACGAATCCTTGGGGAGATCAATCCTTGCCCACGGTTGCGGAGGAGTAGGGCACTTTGATTAATTGATCGAAGCAGTCCAACGATCTCGTCCTCGTTGCAACACCGCATTGGGAGGCTCAATCGCGATGACTTGTACGCCAGCATGCTGATCGCCGTTGGCCAGTGGACTGACGACCCCATCAATGTTCAGAATTGCTTTGGGTTCATCAAGCTTCGCAAATCCCAGCAATACGACGCTTGATTCCGAGTTCCCACTTCGTTGAGCTTGTCGTGTGGAACGAGTTGGGGGAGCAAACGGATTGACGCGGTTTGGATAGGGAGGTTCAAAATCCGCCAAGAGAAAATGCTTCTTGGGATTTTCCGAAACCTTTTCTTCAGATGAATTTGATTCGGGGGATTGCTTGCCTGATTGAATCTCTTGCGCTGTATTCGTGGCATCGCCCACAGGAACGACATCTTGGAGTGCGACTGACGCCTCTTCCGACGAACCGCATCCAATGGTTAGAAGTAAGCAGGTGGAGATGGCAGCTAAGGTTTTGTGTGCAGAGTATCGCATGAATCAAATGCTTGGCTAGGTGGTTGAAATACCTAGGAAAGCATAGGTTTATTTTGCGCAAGTAGGTTTTATAACTGATCGAGTCGCTTCTACTAAATAACCCTACGACCGTCATAATCCTAATGGAAGAAGAGCCGATCGGTCCAAGACTTATCCTCGGTAGCGGGCTTAGGCTGATTCGCTACCTTCTCGCCTGATGAGTATACTTCTCCCTTAGCGCGAAATCGAGAGTCGTAATCTACTCGGAGAGGACGCTCTTCCACGTCATCCGTCTCACCTGCGGCGATTGATATTGGCAAGATAGAATTATCCAATTCTCGATCTACAGGAGGAAGTCGACGAGGTTGAGATTTTGTAAAGGTAGGTTGTTGTAGTTGCGAATTATTTGGCCGCTGAGATTTTTCGGCAACTATTTCAATCTCTCTTTTTAGAGATGTTATGTTTGGGTTTGATGTTTCGAGGCTTGGCTTCGTTTCCGTTGTAAGTGGTTCTGGAACGAGAATCGGTTGTTCTAATGGCGCTACCTCTTCCACGCGACTATCTTCAAGCGTAGGGCTTGGCAGGGTAACTCCTTGCGGCTGACACGATTCGCATTGGCTGGCAGGGTAGCATTCTACGTTGCAACCCGGACAGCCTTCAGCTGCGGGGATTCGATCCAATCGACAGCGGACGGTATCTGCCGTTAGCCGTTCCCGATCGCCATGCAGGCCTCCGTAACCAACCACTTCCGGTGTGAGAAAAACCACCAATTCACTTTCTGTGATTTGAGTTTCACGTGCGCGAAATAGGTTGCCAAAGAAGCGAGCATCTTTCAGGTGAGGAATGCCGTTGAAATCTCCCACATCGTTGCGTTGACGCAAGCCTGCTATCATTAAGGTTTGGCCATTGTTTACACGCACCCGAGTTGTAGCTTTTCGCTTGTCGATAATCGGCTGATTGTCGCCGGGCGTGAAACCAACTAAGCTGCTGAATTCTGGCTCGACAGTTAGGTCGATGGTTCCATCAAGGGCGATCTTGGGAAGGACCCCAAGCTTTATTCCAGCTTCTTTAAATGAGGTCGTTCCAATTTGGCCACCGGCAGCAGTTTGTGTTAACTGTTGGAATGGAATCTCGGAGACACTTTCAATGCTGGCTTGTTCATTATCGAGAACGGTTACATTTGGTGAAGCCAATAGCCGCGAGTCCGTTGCTTGATGAAGAGCACGTACAACAGCTTCCAGGCTGAAATCGGATTCAAGACTAAAGAACGTAAAACTTGAACCGGCCGATCCAGCATCGAAAGGAGCCTTGGTTATTGCGTCAACGGCAAGGCCAGAACCAGAGATTGGAATACCATTCGCGTCGGCTTCACCGCTAGAAAGAACGTTCCAGTTGACGCCGATTTCTTCAATATCATCAAGACTGATATCATAGATTAATGCCTTGATGTTGACTTGAGGTCGAGGGCGGTCGATTCGCATGAGAACCGATTCAGCCATCTGAATGTTTTCAGCGTAATCCACAATCAGTAACCGATCTTCGCCCTGCATGCCTGAAGCTTTCCCTTCAGTGCTTAGGATCACATTCAATGCATCGACCGCTTTATCAGCAGAGATGTAATGTGTTTTAAAGTAAGCGACTTCTAATTTCTGCGGTGCAAGTGATCCCCCAGGCGAACCCAATCCCCGAGTGGCAGCGTCAATCTGTTTCACCAGCTCGCGAATCTTGGTAATTCGATCGGGGAAGTCGACTACAAGTATTGCTTGGGCAGCGGAAAGTGCTTGCACTTTACCGTTTGGAGTATTTAGGAGCGAAGCTGCATCAACGACTTCGTTTACATTGCTAACACCAACCGGAATCGTTTCACTAACAAAGAAAGGATTCACCTGCCCTAACTGCTCGATTGGACTAACAAGAATGCTGTCACCAACTTGGCGGTACCCGAATCCATTGCTTAATAGGATAGAGTCGAGAATTTCTCGCAACGGGGCATTTTTGAAAACCCCATTAACGCTACCTTCAACTCCTCCTGCAACGATGTTGACATTCCAAAGATCGCTGATGGTGAAGATAGCGTTCTCAAGCGAAGAATTTCTGAGAGTAAGGTCACCCTTGCGCTGCAGAGCTGAACTAATATCAGACGAGGGTGAGGTCTCAGTCGGAAGCTGAGGACCTTGCGCCAGGACATTACGTCGAGCATCGATGCCGAAGGATAGTAATAATGCAGCGATAACCACAAGGCGCAAGGGTACCCCTGAAACTAAACCTATCACCAGGTTGCCGAGGTTCATTACTTGATGCATTAGGTCATCCTTGACCAAAGTGTTGCCTGAGAACAAGTTCACAAGCTTAACTAGGTAGTCGCTTTTACCAACGAGTAATACCAAAGGGTTAAATCAAGTTGGATAGAGTTTCTTCTTCTTCCGACGGGCTTCAATTCAATTGATTGGGTGTGCTTAACTCTTTGATCTTCGTCTAAACTGCGAATGAGTGAGTTAATTTCCTGCGGTGAACCAGTCACCGTCAAAATGACGGGGTGTTTCTCCAAATCAAAAATCCCTTTTGACTCGGTAGATTTCTTGCTGGGTTCCGCAATGGGGTCCGTTTGGTCATTCCAAGGTTGCTTCGTTGATGGGTTGAAGTCGATACGGCGGATCTGACAACCTGCTTGACGTGCTTGGGTCACAAGCCAAGAACGGAGCTGAGGTGTCTGATCGTGATCAACTTCAATCTGCTTTAACGCTAAGAGTTGGTCTTTCTTTTGAGTTGCCAACCGTTCATACTTTGGCAGCTGAGTTACGACCCGACTCGAATTATCGAGCTGATCAAGTAATTTGGCACGTTCGGTACGAGCGTCAAAATACTCATCGACCTGAGGCAGCAAAGAAACTACGGCTATTACCAAAGTAACTACTGCGACAAATAGCCATCGCTGGGGACCTGCGCAAAGTTTGCTGAATACATTCTCATTCATGATTAACTACCTCGCGAGAAGCTTGCGGTGCTAGCGTGATGTCGAGTTCAAAACCGGTTGCTGGGCCACTGGGCGTTTGATCAACTGCGGTTCCAAGCAAAGCGACCTCTTCAAAACCAGGGATTTGCTGAAGGTGCGAGACGTAGTCATACACGCCCGGTTCGGTGTAGCTGATGCCGTAGACCTTGGCTCGGTTAAGATCCGTGATAAATAGGCGTTTTAGCCAAACGTCATTGGGCATGCTCTTGGAGAGTGCGTTCAAGAGTGGGCCAACAGCTTCTCCAGGGGTTCGTTTGTCCAGCGCCACGAGATTATCTATCTCAACGCTATTGTCACTCACTTGTTTGAATAACTGTTTACCACGAAGCTCTTGTGGTTTTTGAAGATCGACTTCCTTTTGGATTGCGGCAATCTCATAACGCTGTTCAAGGTTGTATGCCCATAAACTGGCTGCCAATAAGATCGTGGCCGCCATGATAGTCCCCGCCTTCATGAGGAATGGGCGAATCGGCTCGACTTTCTCCTCAAATATCTGATCCATCAGGTTTGGGCTAACGCCAACTCCTTGTGAGTCACCGTAGAGCGCTAGCCCCATAGCAGCTCCAAGCTCTTCAGAAATTTTTTCTGGAGTCTCGACGTTCCAGATCGTATTGATGGAATCTAAATTGATAATTCCGACTTGAAGATCATGATCGATATCCGTGTTGGTTTCTTTAATCTCCGATGGTTCACCAACTAACAGCAATTGTTGGATGTCCATATGCCCAACACCGTATTGTCGCTGGCAATATCTTTGGAATCTAGAATAGTGGTTCGTAATGGTCTTACCAAGATCCGATAGCGTTGTCTCAGCACTTGGACGATACTCATGCAATAACTGCCCTTTACGGCTGACGCCGAGTTCAAACTTTTGCTCATCCAATTGGGCAAGGATAACTGGCGCGCTTTCTTGAGGATTGGTCACACCATGGAATCGGCTCAGGGCAACTAAAGCGGATTCTACAATGTCTACGACCAAACCTGCTGACTCGGCAGCCCTTACGAGCATGTCGAGTGTATCTCGACTTGCAACCGTCACCAGAGCGTGAGAGTGGCGCGCATCGATCAGCTTTCGTCCCACTGCTGTGGTTTTATCACCAGGCCCTAGTGCAAGATACATTTGACTCCGTTCTTGCAGTTCAGAGATCTCTTTCTCGACGGTCGTCACAGGACCACTGCTCGCTCGGTTGACGCAAAGTGTGCTACTCAGAGCAAACGATACCCGACAACCTGCCAAGCGATTGGTGTTAACGTATTCCTTAAGTGTGTCTGCCAGTTCTTGAAAACTCTCTTCGGACTTATAACCCTCGGCATTCTTACGCCACCGGATGGATTCCGCCCTAAGGATAGGCTTGTCCGATTTAGGATCATCAATTACCAGCACAATTCTAAGCACCGAGTGACACAACTCGATGGATAACGTACGTGCGTCTGCGTGACGACGACGTGACTTTTTATCACGCCTTTCACTACCTTTGCGACGATCCGACTGGTTGCTCATAATACTTTTCATATCCAATCTACAATTCGATTGTAGCCTCAACGGTGCGGACTCCATTGTTGGCATAACCAGTTGATTGAATCGTTACTCCACCGGTGCCAGAATCCGTTGCGGTTATTTCATATCCATAGGGGTAGACATTCGGTGGAAGGTTGCCGCTACTGAGGGAACCTCTCCAAGAGCTATCTTGAAGCAATTGGGCACAACCATGGTGGATACCGGCGTTCGCTTGGTAGAGTGCTCTTTCGTATTCAATCAAGTTACGTGTCGTAGTTAGTTGCAGCGTCTCAGTTCTGTAGATATTTAGAAGGAAAGAACTCACAACAAATAAGGTAAAGAGGCATAATAATAGCGTAGCCCCGGTGCGATTCTTTCTTGTTCTATTTGAATTCATAATCATTACCACGCCCTCAACCAGATATAAGAAGACGTAGTCCGATTACCACCGAGTGGTTGATTAATACCGACTCGACATTCGATGCTGCGAATATCACCAACCGTCGTTGTTGAAGTGTTAGGATTCGCTTCGTATGCGGTAAAGCTGAGGCTGTCGATTTCATCCGCTACAGGTTCAGCAGTGCTGCCATTGACTGAACAGGTAACACTTCCTCCGGACAAGGACCAAGCGTAGGTCGTCCCATCCGGTTTCCGAATGGTCAAGTTACCACTATTGTTCGAAGATCCAGAGATGGCAGTAATAGCATCTGCTTGTCTCGTGTGTTGGACAATATGACGATGCACAGCTGACTGATTGTAGGCCGGGACCAATTCCGCTTCGTGATTCTCCCACGCACTGTGGGTTGAACGAAGTACCGAGATCGTGGCCACCATCAAGATGGCGCCTATCGATAGCGCGCAAAGGAGTTCGATTAAGGAAACTCCGCGTCTGGTTCGTTGATGAGTGTGTCGAGAAGTCATAGCACTAACTCCTCATACGTTGCAAACTTGCCAAGCTTCGTTTGATAGCTGCAATTCAACTCGTCGGCATCAAGCGAATCGTTGCCATTCGCATCATAGTATGTGGTAGAAGTAATCACCATCAAGGTGTTGACGACACCACCATCCGCTACGGCATCGGAACAGGTTGTCTGATATCGGACGTTGGGCAAGCCATCACTCGAATAGTCGCCGCTGAAGGTGCCATTCGTCCAATTTGCGGCAACAATGGCGAGGCGTTCTTCTAATTGCGAGGAAGCGTATCCTGCGAGAAGTTGTCGTTGGTCAACTTCGCTACTCAATTCAATGCCTCTGCGTACTAGCTCTAGTGCAGGTACGAGCATTCCTCCCATGAGTGCGACCGACATGACGAGTTCAAGCAGGGAGAAACCTGCGCGCACATGTCTTGAGAAGTTCGTCGAGGAACTTACAGCGGGGTTCGCGCGTACGGAGGGTGCATTGGTCATAAGGAAATGTAGCTTGCAGCAGGCTGACGTCAAAGCTTTAGAGAGCTGATCGAGTCATTCGGCAATGGCCGGTTGTAGCGAATAGTTGGAGGTCCCATCGCCAGCCAGGTGCTTGAACGGTTACCGTTCCACCAGATCCAGGAGTGGTAATGGCTCCAGAAAAATTGAATTGCCATCGATCTGCAGGAGCAGTCACTGAGACTCCTTCGGGGACTTGTACGATTGTATCGTATAAAACATCGCCACCGGAGGTGCTTCGTAGGATGCGAAATGCCGTGACCGTCCCGCTGGAGCGATCAAATTGCAAAGTCCCTTCAGCGCCTTCCATGATGCTAATTTTTTGGGCAACCTTGAACGCCATATTCAGCCGACGTGCAAACCCTTCTGCTTCGGTTACGCTTATCGTATCGTGTCCGAAGCGATTGATCGCCATGCTGGCAATCAAACCGATTAGCAGTACAACAGTAGTTAATTCAAGTAAAGAAAACGCACGTCTTCTCTTGGGAAGACGTGCGCTAATCGATTTCTTGGATTGTATTATCACGCTGCTTAGTCGATGCGATGAGTCGTGGCATTAAGTGCGTAAGCTGAGTTGTCTACTGGATTCGTTGGAAGGCCATCTGGGAAATAGTTAACATTATCCAACTCATTCAAGTTAGCCGATGGCCAAGATCCATTCTCAATGTAATAACGTTCAACGGCTGCATTGAGAGTGCCTTTATTATGATCATTAACCTTAGCTTTTGCTGTATCACTTGATGTAGTAACACGAGGCACAACGATGGCGGCAATAATTCCAAGAATGGTTACAACTGCCAACAGTTCCATCAGTGAGAACCCTTGGCGACGGCTGTTGGTGGTTTTGAACATGGTCCGTGTCTCTTTAAAAGTTTTTGTAATCTAAGGACTGGAAATCTAATGTTGTGTATGCCTTCCGCGGCATTACTATAAGTTAGGTTGTCAAAAGTGGCACGTGGACAAAAATCCGCAATTCGTGATAATTGATCGACTCTCTTGGAAGATTGCTATTATTTAGTGGTCGTGACCAACAACTAAGCCCGTTGTTGTATCGATTGTATAGGTTGTGCCATCTACAGGGCAGGTTGGTAGCCCTTCGGGAAAGTAGTTGGTGTTACCTTGAATCGTAGATAGCGTGGCACTGGGGTAGTTGCCATTTGCATTCTTCCAGTGTTGGCATTGAAGCTCAATCTCAGCACGATGCAGATGGCAGCTTGTTCTTTTTCCTTCGGTATTAGCCGGAGCGACGGTTGTTAACGCAATGGTCGAGATGATGCCAATAACAGCAACGACCGCCATCAGTTCTAAGAGGCTTAGTCCTGGTCTTCTTATTCGAGATTCAAAGTAAGGTTGCATGGAACTATCCCACCGTGCTTATCATGTCGAACATTGGCAGGTAGATTGCCATCAGAACAACCGCAACGGCCGTGGCCATAGAGATAGTTAGGATTGGTTCGATAATTCCGACTGCCAAGTCTGACTTGCGTTGGATTTCTTCTTCCAAAATCTTACGGATATCTCCTGTTGAATCGGTCAATCGTCCTGTTTGTTCTCCCACGATGATCAATTGGCTAACCATCGGCGGAAAGAGATCTGACTGTTCTTCTACTTTGCGACTGAATTTTTCACCTCGCAAGACAGATTGATGCAGGTCTTTGACTCCGCTTTTCATAGCTCGGTTGCCGACCGAATCCGCTGACTCTTCCAGTGCCTCGGCAAGCGTAAAGCCTGCCTCCATTAAACAGCCGAGCGTTTCCATTAGCTGAAGCATCGAAATGTCTCTCAGCCAAGGACCGAGCAGTGGGAGGGTTAGTAGCCAACCATCAATTTTCTTCGCATAATCGTCATTCGTCCGGATTTGTTTAATTCCCAACACAAAGAGAATCGCCGTTGTGGGGAATAGCCACCAATACGACTGTACAAAGGCACCGATCTTGATTAATACCTGGGTGATTGCAGGCAGCGCGACATTGGCAGAACGGTAAGTTTCTTCAAAGACGGGCACGACATACGTTAGCAAGAAACCCACAACACCGACGCCAACTAGCAGTAATGCTGCTGGGTAGGAAAGCTTCTTGATAACCCTCTCCCTGATCTTACCAGCCTTTTCACGTTGATCAGCAATCTGGCTAAGGGTTTCGGGGAGCGTACCTGCTCGTTCTCCAACACGGACTTGGCTAATGGTTATCTTGTCGAAAGAATCATCCATCAAGGCAAGCGCGTTGCTGAAAGTGTCTCCCGATTCAATTCGACGACGGAGCGTATCGAGCATGCCGCGACGTTTTTCTAAGCCCGGCTCGTTCGAAACAGCCGTGACAGCCTTGGCGAGAGAGACGCCATTGCTGCACAAGGTGGCCAAGTTTCGCAGGAAAGTTGTCCCTTCAGCTTTGCTCAAGCCTTGCGAACTATTCAAGTGAAATTCCCAACGGTTAGAACCGCTGTTGGTACTTTTCTTAATTTTCTGCTTCGAAGGAGCATTCCGTTTTTTGTTTTTGCTTCGCATGGTGTGCTCCTTAGCTCGAAAGTTTGTAGTAAACTTCTTCGAGCGTGGTTCGACCAGCGTATACCTCTTCTAGTCCGGCATCCGCAAGTTCAATCATACCTTGGCTAAATGCAATCTCACGAAGTTCCGAGGCGGGTCGACCCTTTTCAACAGCTTCGGCTAGCTCAGGGGTCATAACCATGATTTCGTAAATCGGGATTCGCCCAGAGAAGCCAGTGCCAAGGCATTTCTTGCAACCACGACCATGATAGAAGACAGCGTCAGAGGGTGGTTTGCGATCTCCAGCAACTTTGTTCCAAAGAGATTGGTTTAAACTGACGGGCTCTTTGCATTCATTGCAGATTGAGCGGAGCAATCTTTGTGCAATTGAACCGAGCAACGCGCCGCCAACTTTAAAGTCATCGATTCCGAGGTCATTCAATCGAGCCACCGAGCCAATAGCATCGTTCGTATGCAGCGTGCTAATAAGTAAGTGACCCGTTAACGCTGCTTGCACCGAGGTCGCAGCGGTTTCATGGTCACGAATCTCACCAACCATGATCACGTCAGGGTCCTGACGCATAATGTATTTCAGAGCGTTAGCAAAACCTAATCCATGGTCATTGTCACTTGCGACTTGGTTGATACCTGTGAGTCGATACTCAACAGGGTCTTCCACCGTAACAATATTTCGATTAACTGCGTTGAGGTTAGCGAGTATCGAATACATGGTTGTACTCTTACCCGATCCCGTTGGACCTGTGACCACAATCATGCCGTGTGGGCGTGTGATCAAAGCCTCAACCTTCTTCATGTTGGTTTCACTAAGGCCTAAGTTCGCGAGCTCGAAGGACTTTCCGCCTTCGTCCAGCAAACGCATTACGACCTTTTCGCCACCTACCGTTGGGATTGTACTAACACGGAAGTTAACGCGAGATCCGGCTTCGGTAATTGTGAGTCGACCATCCTGAGGCCGCCGATTTTCGGTCGTGTCCATATCGGCCATGACCTTAATGCGAGCTACGACGGCATCTTCCGTATGGTTGGGAATCGTCATCACGGCTTGAAGCTCACCATCAACACGATATCTTACTCGCATTTCTGGCGTGTGTGGTTCGAGGTGGATGTCACTCGAATTTGAGTTAATTGCACCTAATAGAATCGAACGAACCAACCTAACAACGGGAGCTTGTTCTTCTTCGACTGTAACTTCAGGTTCTAATTCTTCACTGACCGAAATCTCAGCTGCTTCAAGATCGGCCAACTTCATATCAATAATAGTTTGACGGGCAACAATCCGGTCATCGAAGCTTTGATCAAGTGAAGCTTGGACAGCAGAGTCGATTGCCACTCGGGGGACGACATGATAGCCAGTAATCAACTCGGCTTCACTGATAGTGTCAATGTCATCAGGAGCAACCATGGCCAATTCGAGATTGGTACCATTGATTCCACACGGGATACAGGTTCGCTCACGTGCTAGTGATTCGGGTATCAATTGAGCAATCTGTGGATTTACCGCCTGAGGGATGAGATCCACATAGGGAACGCTATATTGCTCAGAGAGCGCATCTCCAAGTTGATCGATAGATATCAAGCCACGACGTAACAGAATCTGACCAAGCATTCCTTTTTCGGAACCTTGGGCTGCCAGGGCTGCTTCAAGTTGGCTTTCGGTTATCCAACCGTTGCGAATCAGGATGTCGCCTAAACGGGCCATTCTAACACTTCTTGTTTAATTACTCAGCTGTTGTCTCGGTCAGTTGACGAACTTTCTTCTCAAGTACCAATGGGTCGAAGGGGGTGACAAGGTAGTCATCCGCTCCTGCATTGAAAGCTTTTTGAACGTCTGCTAACTCAGAATTGGGGGACAACAGCATCACGGGGACTTCACTCGTGCGCACTTCATTGCTTAATCGATCAATGAGTTCGACACCTTCCATATCAGGTAAGTAGTGCCCAACGATGACTGCATCTGGTAGACTGTTAGCAAGCCATTCGATTGCGTCATGCCCCGATTCGCATGAAAGTACTTCAAAGCCAAGCAACTCGAAGCGAAACGAGATTATGGCTCTTAAAGTGGGGTCTTCTTCGATCAGCAAAAGCGTGTTCATATCAGCTAGCGCACCTAGGGAGGTAAACATCTAGCATGATTTAGCTTACAGAGCTGGGCAGTCAAGCAATTAATGATTCATGCTGACGGCAGAAATGGCACAATCCATACAGATAGAACATAATGGATGCGCGATAGATAGCAGATTGAGCCTGCTATTCGGCTAGTTAGCAAGCACCTACAGGAGCTTCGGCTTGAAAGAGTGCACGCAAAACATCCCCTCGAGAAACAAGGCCAACCAGCCGGCCATTGTTTAGTACGGGCAGGCGATGAATTCGGTGAACAATGCACATGTCAGCAATTTTGTTGACCGTGTCTTCTGAATCTACGGTGAGAAGATCACGTGTCATGTGCATCTCGACCGTGTCGTTGGTAATACTTTTGTCGTAGGCAAGTGCCAAAAGAGCAAACTCGGTTAAGATTCCCACCAGCATGCCATTCTCATCAACCACAGGAAGCCCGCTCACTCTTCGTGCAACAAGTAGACTGATTGCATCATGAATCGATGCTTCGGGAGTGATCGTTACCACCTGAGTTGTCATGAACTGTTGAGCGGTCAGCATGATTTCTTCCTGAGTTAGCGAATGTCTTGCTATATCTTGCGAGACGTCATGGTCTTGAAGGACTGAAAAAAGCTATCTAGTGAAAAATCTAGTTCATTAATCACGCAAGACGGTGAACTTCCTATGCGGTTAATACGTACCGTTCTGATCTCGAGTCCCTACAGTCGGTGCGGTATGGCTAAGTCCGTCTGAATCCTACATCCGGATTTATCTGTCTAAATCTAATCTCAATTTCTGTGGATAGCGGGTGCTATATTGCCATTGCGTTGAGTTCCTGCTGAACCGTATTATCGTGTCACCGCGTATTAGTAAGTGGGCAGACACTCTATCCTCGGGCGAGAGAGGGATGGGACTAGAAAGCAGATTGCCGACAAGCGCGATCGCCGTTCGTGGATACAATATCACGAACCTGGGGCGAACTCCCGAATTGCTGGCCCATGATGCCTATGGCCCCACTGTCAGGTCGCATCTCGAGCACGCGGGTGATTTGTGCAACAGCGTGACTGGTCGGTCCACCGATTTGGTCAAAATTGTGCAAGACCAAATAGAACCTGGCCTTGATCTTTATGCCGAAGCAATTGCAATCATCTCAGCGATTGAGTTAGCTCAGTTTCAAATTTGTCGAGAATTGCACGGGATCAATCTGTTTCGCGCGAACTGTGCTTTTGGCTATAGCTTAGGAGAACTGATAGCTGCCGCTGCAGCGGGCGCTTTCGATACGGACTCTGTTCTAAGGATTCCGCTAGCGATGGCAGAAGATTGCGCCGAGCTTGCCAAAGACACCACCATGGCCATCGTCTTTACACGAGGGGCTGCTTTGGATGAAGATGCCGTCCATGAAGTATGTGAAAACATCACTTGCGAAGGGGAGGGGATGATTGGTGTTTCCGCGGTGCTTTCACCAAACACCATGCTCATACTTGGGCAGGGGAGTTCCGTCTCTCGACTAAAGCAAGGTTTGCGAAAACGACTTGCCAGAAAAATAAACATCCGTCTAAACGGATCGAAGTGGCCACCTTTGCATTCTCCTCTGGTGCGTGCGAAGCATGTCCCAGACCGTGCCGCCATGATGATGTCGCAGGTTCCCTTGAGTGAAGACGGTCCACAACTTCCTGTTTTATCTCTCGTCACTGGTCGCAAAGCGTACCATGATGGCAAAACAAGAAGCTTGTTGCGAGATTGGTCAGATAAGCCGCAACGCTTGTGGGACGTCGTTGGTCAAGTCTTTTCGAGAGACGTCAACACTCTGGTTCACGTCGGGCCTGAGCCAAACGTGATTCCAGCGACCTTTCGAAGGTTGGCGGACAATGTGCGTCAATCTACCGGGGCGTGGTCACTTGAATCGCTTGGAATCCGTGCGGTTCAGGAACTGGCACGAAGGCCCTGGTTATCAAGTCTCTTGCCTCAGCAGACAAACCTATTGCGAGCACCAAAGATTCGCCACATCGTGCTGGAGAATTGGCTCCTGCGGCATCCGCCAAAATAATCTACTCAGACGGATTCGATTCCAAGAGTGGAAGCTGATAGGCAACCGCCTCGACTGAATTACGCATCAATAGAAGGTCATTCACAACCGTTGGGTTGTTCCAGCAAATCTCCCCTTCGTCCAAGATCGGGATCGAAGATAGTTCAACGAATTTCTCAGGATTTAGCTCCGCAAGAACAAGCTCTCCATGTTCGGTGGTAATTAGCAACTGATCACCTACGATGAGAAGCTGGCCGTGCCCAATTGCTGGGCGACGACGTTTCTTCCATTGTTTCTTACCTGTAGCAATTTCAACGCACTGAAGGATGCCTGCATCAAGGGCATAAGCATAACCATCTCGGATAACCAAGTTACTTAGTTTGGTCTTCATGATGGTCTTAACTGGTGGTGACCAGACCGGATTGGATTCAAATCCAGCATCGGTCTTTTTGATTTCGACCAGAGAAGCCCCGTAGCCGTATCCTTTGCTGAATAAGATTTGATTTTCAGAGATTGGAATAGGCTGAGTCGTATTTGCATCACCGTTGCTCATGCCTGGCCAAGGATGCTCCCATAAAACAGCGCCATCTTCAGCGCTATAACCGGTGACGTAATTTTGGTTCACCTGGACAACCATTTGTGTTCCAGCAAGTGTGGCTAGTATCGGTGAAGCGTAAGAGGTTGTTCTGCCACCTGCTTTCCAAATGACTTCTCCAGTGAGCAGGTCAAAAGCAATGAGTGTCGAATCAAATGCCTCCGGTTCACCTTCCGCCGGTGCACCGATAGCAATCACTACCATGGTAGATTCTTCATTAGTGTTAATAATGAGTGGCGAACTGCTGTTTCCCCAGGTGAGTGGTACTGCGCCAAACTCTTCAACGCTGTTGTGCGACCAAACAAGATCACCCGTTAAAGCATCAAGGCAGTTGATGTTGCCGGTAGCTCCATGGGTGATAACCAATCCACGATTATTCTTATCAACTACAACGGTCGGAGTTGCACGCGTTCCATGGCCGCCGGCAGCTTCGATAACCCCTTCCGGATCAAAGCGAGTTTCGTTGCTATAGGTCCAAAGAGGTTCGCCGCTAGACGCTTTATAGCAAACAACTAATTCATGAGGACCACGTTGTTCTTGCGTGTAAGCACGGTCTCCAATAACAGCGAAGGAAGACCAGCCAGCACCAATAGGTTGACGCCAAATCTCTTTAGGAGGATTCGATTCCCAGTCGCTGCTTAGGTTCACTTGGGTAACTTCAGGCCAATAGCGTAATCCAAGAAAACCAGGATAATCCGATTCCGTGATGGAAAATTCTGACTCAGCTGGATCCTCTTGTTTAGCAACAAGTTGCTCAAGCTTTTCATCTTGTTTTTCAACACCACGCCAGTGAAGTCGGACAAAGCGGCCGTGGCCGTCCATGTCGATTTCAAATAGATTAAAGAACCCAAAGAAGAGTACAAAAGGAACGGCAGCACCAAGCAAGCGTATCGGCAGAGAAGCCTGACCACGGAAGAGATACCAAAACCCAATAAGGAATGGTGCAACTATGGTTGCGAAGAGTCGACAGATAAACTGAATTTCCGTATCAATGTCGATGACTTCTGTAATGATCCAGACCAGAACGTAGAGCAAGAGAACAACCCAAGGGAAAACGACTCGTCGTTTAGACTTAACTGTTGGCTCGTTACCTGATTCGGATTGATTTTCTTCCTTTGGGGGCATGATAATATCGTCGATTCGGCTTAGGTTTATAGCTGTAAGAACGTTGAATAGACTGAATCGTACGCTTGCCGGACTTTTCAGGCAACTAGGGAATCAACACTTGAGTGAAGGCACCATTCGATCGGATAGACATGTCGCGACTCTCTGTGAGCCGTTGGTAACTCCGTTGCCGGATTTTGATATGACGGAGCTTTTCCGTAAGGTAGCACACCTGCCTCATACTGCCTTCTTTGACAGTGCCCAAACCCACGATCACCTTGGGCGTTATTCTTTTCTAGCGGTCGACCCATTTGATTGGTTTGAGTTACCTGTCGGTACACCTGCACCGTTTGTGTATTTGCAGCTGAAGGTCCAGAAGCATCGATTGCTCTCGGTCGAAGGCTTGCCACCTTGGCAAGGAGGGGCTGCTGGTGTCATCAGCTATGATTGTGGGCAAAGCCTGGAACGGATACCCAAACCCAAATTTGACGAGTTCACTTTCCCAGCCTTAGCGGTCGGCTTATATGATCTCGTCATTACTTTTGATAATAAAAAAGAGCAGGGTTGGGTCATTTCTCAAGGCCTCCCTGAAACCGACCCTAAGCGGAGAAAAGAACGAGCTCATAAGAGAACCGAATGGTTGCTTGATCTTCTGATGAGTGAAAAGCAGTTCACACCAGCATATCCTCAATTAGAAACGATACCACAGGAGAGATTGGCACCTTGTTTTGAAGAACGTGGTATACTTAGTAACTTTTCGAGGGATACTTACTTACAAGCGATTCGCAGAGTTATTGCTCATCTTCGCGCTGGGGATGCCTTCCAGGTAAATTTAGCCCAGCGACTTCTGTTGCCGGCCCCCGAATGCCCTGTGGCAAGGTATCTGTCCTTGCGTGAGAAGAATGCGGCACCGTTTGGTGGGTATCTTTCCGGTAGCCGTTGGCATTTGCTCAGCGCGTCGCCAGAACGATTCGTTAAGCTTGAATCGGGAGAAATAGAAACACGCCCTATCAAGGGGACTCGACCGCGGGGTGACTCACCAGGTGAAGACTATGAGTT
This sequence comes from Botrimarina sp., assembly GCA_965263145.1. Classification (GTDB taxonomy): domain Bacteria; phylum Planctomycetota; class Planctomycetia; order Pirellulales; family Lacipirellulaceae; genus CAYGQU01. Next base: position 1,013,516 of record OZ253585.1, on the reverse strand, counting down.
AGGAGAGCAACTGATCCATTCTGAAAAAGATCGCGCTGAGAATGTAATGATTGTCGATCTCTTGCGAAATGATCTTTCAAGAGTCTGCGCTGATAGCTCGGTCAAAGTGCCAACGCTCTTTGGATTAGAAAGATATGCCCATGTTCAGCATCTGGTATCGGTTGTTGAGGGAGATCTGAGAGAAGAATGCGATGTTGCTGATTTGCTGAAAGCAGTATTTCCTGGCGGATCGATTACGGGAGCTCCAAAAATTCGAGCCCAAGAAATCATTGTTGAGCAAGAGCCAACTGCTCGGAGCGCCTACTGCGGTTCACTTTTCTACCTAAGTCATCCAGACGAACATGGCCAGCAAGCCATGGACAGCAGCATCCTGATTCGCACCATGACTCTGTCAGGCGGTTGGCTTCAAGCACCTGTTGGTGGTGGAATCACTGTTGCTTCAGATCCTGAGCAAGAATACGAAGAGACATGGCACAAAGCACGAGGGCTCATCGAACCATGATCCTCGTGATTGATAATTACGATAGCTTTGTCCATAACCTAGCAAGACACTTTCGTCTGCTTGGCTTTGAGACCAAGGTAGTCCGTCATGATGCCATTAGCATCGAGCAAGTAAAGCAACTTTCACCTGAAGCGATAGTTCTCTCACCTGGTCCAGGTAGGCCAAGCGACGCGGGCATCTCGATCGAACTAGTCAAAGAGTGCCAGGATGCTTTTCCGATATTGGGTGTATGCCTTGGGCATCAAATAATTGCTGAAGCCTTTGGTGCCCAGGTAACGACTGCGAAAGAGATACTGCATGGTAGAACTTCGAAGCTGCGTCACCAGGGAGATGGCCTGTTTGCTGACTTGCCGACTGAATTAACCGTATGTCGATATCACTCGCTAGTTGTTGATGAAGCCAGCCTAAGTGATACCGACTTGCATGCGACTGCTTGGGCTAATGACGGTGCGGTGATGGCTCTCGCTCACAAAGAGAAGTCCATTTACGGTGTACAGTTCCATCCCGAAGCCATCCTGACCGATCTCGGCATGCCTCTGCTAAGGAATTTCGTCCGACAAAGCCTTAAGCGTTGAGGAAACTATGAGAGGAAAGGATCTATTACTCTGAAAGCTTCTTTTCACGTTTGGTTGGATCGAGTTGGCGTTCAAAGTTACGGCCATTGAGTGTGGCGGGCTCGATGCCTTGGTTGCGGAGCTTTACCCAGGCAACCAGCCGTTGCCAATCTTGATTATCCATGCGAGCGGGGACTTCCCAATACTCGTTGGCTAGCTCAATGTTGCCCCGGTTCTCTAAGAAGGTGGCTGTAATGAATGAGATGGCGACGTCCCATCCTTCGATGTTTTGTTTCTCTTCAAAATCAATGATTTGCCGGATTGTCTCGGTGGAAAATTCTTCGCCGTTCAAGACCGCTTGGAAATGCTTGAGTGTTTTGTAGTAAGGGCGAAGGACATTCTTAGTCTTCTCGCGATCTAGGATCTCGATCAGCAATTCGTCCCTTTCTTCGGTCATATCCAAATGATCAAGGCAGAGAAACAGATGGATCATCGGCCAATAGCCTTCTGTATTTTCATGATAGGCTTGCCAGTGTTCCAATGCTTGTTCGTAATCATCGATGAGCATGGCATGGCGCGCATTGGTGAATAAAGTGGTCACGTGGTCCGGCCCAAAATTCTCGTTTATTTGTTGACGGTACTCTTCCCAGACTTCGTCGTACCTAGCACTTTGGTTTTCAGCAGCCCAGAAATACCACCAACGACTATAACCATCGTGTGAGTAGCGGCCATCAACGTAACGAACGATTTGTTCTGCTTTATCAAGCTCACCAACCGTGGTTAAACTTTCAGCATGGATTAGCATTCCCCAAGCAGATCCCGACATGCCGGCCCTTTCGGCCCATGGCTCCGCTTCTTCGAAACGTCCTTCATGCATAAGTGTGGCAGCTATTCTGGAAGCAGCTGCGGCATGCGTTAAGCCAAAGTCTGGTTGATCAAATGTAATTGCCAGCGTATCGAGCCATTCGTCGCTTCCCATATCATAATAGATTTGAGCAAGTGAGTGGATTGCCGACTGATCTGGTGAAGATTCAATGTAATTTTCAAAATGCTTGATCGCTTTTTCATGATTGCCATCTTGCATGAAGCCTGCAGCCACAGAGCGTTGAACGGCAGGGTAGTGACCATAATCCGCTAAGTGTTTATCTAGCTTCCGTTTCATCTTAGGCCATTTATGGCGGAGTAGGATCGAGTGACGGATCGGAGAATGCTTGGAGATTTTGCCTAGCTTGCCGGCATAATACAACATGTCTTCCGCATCATGGCTGTTGGAATCATACATGCCATGTGAGATGTCAGCTTCGTTATCACTTGTAGCAATCCATAACAATCGACGTGCTTCCTTGCGTGTCGTATTTGCGAAGGTGATGTTCTTAGGGGTACGGTTGATAAGTTCGTAGTGAGTGCGTCGACTACCGTCGATGAATTCATATTCACCCAGCAGAGTTTCGTAATCTTCATACTTCGCGTTGCGAGGTAATGCGTAAGATTCAATAAGTCTTCCGTGAGGGTGGTTCTTATAAACAATCCTTTGAGGAAGGATCTCGTCATACGCCTCTGTACCGAGGCTATACTTGAGGAAATTAGCTCTTCGAAATAAGTGGAGTACGTTCCAGCCCTCAATGGTTCTGCCAAGATTTTCCAAAGAAGGTTCCTTGAGATCTTCTTTGTCGGCAGCAATGATCTTGTTAGCCAATATGGCGATTGATTTTGGTACCAATGGTTGATCGCTACGACCAAGCCGATCAGGGATCTCCTCAGGGATTTCTTCTACCTTGGGTAGCCAATTTCGCATCTGGCGAGTGTGAAGCATTGGAGCATAGGCTGTCACTTGATGTCTTTTGCCCACGCCACTGTGATAATACTCCGAATCGTTTACCCAGAGACCTTCGTAGTTTGCTTCTTGAACGCGGTCACCTGCTTGGTTGATGAGCATTTTGCAGTTCGATTGCTCGATGGCACGATACCAAAGAGTTTGGGCGAGTTCTCGCAGAGTGCTTTCTTCGTCTTCGAAAGCGATTTTTTCTAGTTCGTCGTAATTAAACTCCCCGTAGAGCTTTAGGAGCGATAGCCAGTTGGGAGGAGTTTCACCGGTTGTAGGAGCATCACCTTCCGCTTTCTTCTTCTCTGCCCACCAGAACCGATTGTTCGAGGTGTTTATAAGTCCACACATTGTCCAACAATACTGCTGCGTCCATAACCCGATCTGTTTCGTTTGGTCGAAATTGTAAAGACGTTCGGCATACAACATCGCGCGGGCTCGGTAGACTTGGTGCCTAATATCTATCAGCGGCAAAGTTAGTTGAGCAAGATTGGCATAGCCACGAACCAAACCACTAAGCCGCTCCGGAGACTCTCCTTCCTCACGGATGTCTGTATGGATGGACCTTAATGCCATCCATTGGGCAATGTGATTCATCGATAGAAGCAAGGATTCTTGCTCTTCGGTAAGTGGGGCTGATTCGATTCGCTTGTTTGGTTGGTGGGTATAACCCAGATTTTTAAAGACCTCGACGAATTCATTGTGTGTTATTGGTTCGATGTTGCGGCATATCGCAAGATAAGTACCCACAGGACCACTTTGATCAGCAAGATGATGTTCCCAGAGTAACTCGTCGCCTCGCGTGATTTTGACATCAACACCCAAGTCCGCGACAACACTCAAGGCAACATCCACTGCGTTGGGATCTTCGCGATCAACTTTTTCGAAGAGAGAGCCGTCGAGAGTCTTGAGACCAAAATCTTCACGAGCTGTAATGAGAAATGCTTGACGACCTAGCTCTGTATAGAGAGGGTCACCAATCTTATAGAAGGTCGTGGCACCACGTGCTTGACCATCAAGTAGTTTCCTCGCCAGAGGAAAGGTTTTTCCCACCTCTTCAGAAATCGCAAAGCCATTGGTAAAGATGGATGCAATTGCTACTAAGCAAAGAAGGCCTGTTCGCCTAGCAATAGTGTTCATTCAGATGCCATATAGGTAAAAGATAAGTTGGACAATAAACCATCGCATATAGCCACTCGAGTATCCGGCTTTTTGCAATATTCTTGTCTACCTATTGTCACAGAAATAGGACTCATTGGGCAAGCATTTTCTTTGGCGCCCAATCAAACCATGAATTGGGTGAAATGACCCAACTAGGAGTTTGAATCAATCTACCGTGTGGCTTCTTTAATTAGCTGTTTCATGTCGCGTACCGCTCTTTCTAGGCCGACCATGACTGCGCGCGAAATGATGCTGTGCCCGATGTTTAGCTCGCACATTCCACTCAGCGCTGCGACTGGCTGAACATTCCGATAAGTCAGGCCATGGCCTGCATGAAGCTTAAGTCCGGCTGCTTGGGCAATTTTTCCTGCCTCTGCTAAACGAATCAACTCAGGCTCGGAATTACCTGATGTGCTCGCGTGGGCATAAGGGCCTGTGTGAAGCTCAACGCCGTCAACTTTTAGTTCAGCGGCAGTATCGATTTGTGATTTATCGGCATCAATAAAAAGGCTGACACGAATACCCGCGTCATCTAGCTGTTTAACTGCATTCGCAACTGTTTCCCGATTCCCAACAACGTCCAGCCCCCCTTCGGTGGTGACTTCTTCACGCCTTTCGGGGACAAGTGTCACTTGTGCTGGCTTTGCTTGGCAGGCTATTTCCAACACGTCTACCGCGCAAGCCAATTCAAGATTGACTGGTACGGCGACCGTTTGCAGCAAGAGGGCGAGGTCGCGGTCTTGTATATGACGGCGATCCTCCCGCAAGTGGATGGTAATGCCGTCTGCCCCACCAAGCTCCGCCAAGGTTGCTGCCCAAACGGGATCAGGTTCATTGGTTTTGCGGGCTTCGCGAATCGTCGCCACGTGATCGATATTTACGCCAAGGCTGGCCACAGCTGATCCTTGATATAGGAGTAAAATAGTGCGGGTGTGCAGTATATCGGCAACCGTACGTTTTGTAGAGCGCTCCACAAGCAACTCGAGAACGGTACCTATTGTAACGATTAGACCAAACAAGATCTCTGAGGTTCGTGTATCTGATACCTCCCGCATAAATTGATCATTCGGATCCCTGGGGTAAGGAAAATGGGGCGATTGCCCCAAGGAATATCAAGTTTAATGTTCCTAGCCATCCGTGCCGACCTAGGATTATCTTGTCCGAGGGTCGGATCGAACGTAGAACGACACCGTGATGACGACGAAACCGAGTGAAGAACGCCTAGCCGCTATGGGGCGGTACACCATGAACTGTGAGCAACTTGCCGACCGCATTCAACAAATTCAGCCAGAGGCGACGCCCCAGGACGTTGCTAGGCTCTGTTTGTTGTTAACTAATGCCTACGACGACTTATCGGTACTCTCAGACAATCGTGCTCTCCAATCAGCTTGGCAGCAAACAGGCATGAAGCTTCAGTTTGCAACCGATCAGCATGCCGCAATGACGGAAGAGCTCGAGGAGTTGGCAAACTCAGAACCCAAAAGTTTCTCCCAAGATCAGATCTGGACGCTTATCCGCGCCATCAAAGTTCAAAGCCAAATTCTACAGCTCTACGTAGGACATCCGGTCCTTGATGTCTAAGACGATCTTTGATCAGGAGCCAAGCTGGCTGATCATTAGAATTGCGACATTCATATAGATGATAATCCCCGCGATGTCGATGATGCCGGCGACAAACGGATTGCTCATCAATGCTGGATCGAGTCCCATCTTTTGGAACAAGAGGGGTAAAGCTCCGCCCAGAAGCGTACCACATATCACCACCAACAGAAGCGTGATAGGAATCACAGCAACTTCTTGTAGTGATGGGATCGATTGAACGGCAACCGTCTCAGCTGGCTCTTCAGCCGTGATACGAGTCAAATACCAAGCGCTGCCAAATCCAGCGATGGCTAACGCTCCACCTAAGCAGACACCCATAACAAGCTCACGTCGAAGCACTCGGAGCCAATCTCGCAAATTGACTTGGCCATCAGTTAAGCCCCGAATAACCAAGGTTGCTGACTGACTTCCTGAGTTACCGCCGCTTGAAATCACAAGCGGTATGAATAGTACCAGCCAGCTCACTTTCTGGAAGTCAGCTTCATAAGACCGAAGAGCTAGGGCTGTCAATAGAGCAGCAACAAACAGAACACTTAACCATAGCAGTCGATTTCGGACCAGAGTAAACCAATGGGTACGCAAGTAGCCTTCCTCAAGCGGTGCTACCGCAGCTGCGAGCAATGCGTCCTCGGTTGCCTCGGCTCGGAAGACGTCAATAATATCGTCGTGCGTAATAATGCCGAGCAATCGGCGGTTATCGTCGACCACTGGAATTGCCAAAAAGTCATAGGTAGCTACTTTGTCAGCCACCGCCTCTTGGTCATCCATGGCACGGACCGTAACAACGTCTCGCTGCATAAGGTCAGCAATAAGCGTTTCCGGCTTGCGATAATGGGTCACTAGCTGGCGGGCTGATAGCAAGCCAATCAGGCGGTCATCTTCGTCGACGACATAGTTGTAATAGACTGTCTCTAGATCTTCTGCCTGTCGACTTATCTCTTTCAAGGCCTCGGCCACCGTCAATTCTTCTGACAGCCTCGCCACTTCGGTCGTCATCACCGAACCCGCAGTTCCCTCGGGGAAGCCACGCAATCGGATCGTTTCGCGGCGGTCATCTTGCTCGAAGAGCGGCAAGAGGGTTTCAACAATTGACTCGTCAACACTATTGAGAAGGTCGACCCGGTCGTCAGCAGGTAGTTCACTAACTAACTGGCTGATCGCTTCCGCTTCGTTTTCTTGAGTGACCGCTTCGACAAGGCCAATTTGCTTATCTTCTTCGATAAACCCGAATACCTCTGCCTGCCGATCTAGATCCGCTGAGCGAAGTACTTGCCAAGTTTCTCGAGCATCGAGCCCTTCCATAAACTCAGCCACACGGGCAGGGTGAATGGCATCGGTGAATTCACGCATCCCCACCTGATCATTGGTGACGATCATTTCTCGAAGTTCAGGAAGATAGAGCGTGTTTAAGCCCATAACGATTCGGCAATCAAGGCGGGACGGATAACTATAAGGTGTGAAACCTCTAGTTTACTCCGTTTCGAGACAAAGGCGATGCCACATTCATTGGGAGAATCCAATTCCCTGTTGAGAATGGGCTCGGCTCGTTAACTCTAGTAGGCTAAAATGCGAATATGTCCGAAGGCGTTACTGATCTAATTGACCGCGAAGCTTGCGAGTCGATCCTCGAATATCATTTCAAAGACCCAACCTTGTTGGTGTCGGCGTTGACGCATGCCTCTGGCGCAGACCACCGGCTGGCGTCGAATGAACGTATGGAATTCCTTGGAGACGCCATCCTCGGCATGGTTGTCTGTGAAGCACTTTACCAGAGATACCCGGATTATCTGGAAGGTGATCTCACCAAGCTTAAGTCAGTGGTAGTAAGTCGTCAGACCTGTGCAAAAATCAGCGCAAAGCTAGGTTTAGAGCAGTTCTTAATCCTTGGTAAAGGGATGACCACCACGCCAGGTGTACCGCCGAGTGTCCTGTCGGATGTCTTTGAAGCCTTGGTTGCTGCCATTTACCTGGACGGCGGTAGTGATGATGCCCGGGATTTTATTCTTCGCAACATTGAGACAGAGATTGAACTAACTGCTTCAAGTGGTGCGGGGGCCAACTATAAGTCACAGCTACAACAGCTTGCTCAGCGTGACGCAGGTACAACTCCTAACTATCAGCTTGTTGACGAGCAAGGCCCAGACCATAGCAAGTGCTTCTTAGTGGCCGTTAAAATTGGTGACCGGACTTTTACCGGAGCTTGGGGAAGAAGCAAGAAAGAATCGGAGCAGCGTGCGGCACAGAATGCTTTGTGCGAGCTGAACGATGAACCGCCCGCCTATGGCGATGACCAGATTCCCTAATCGCTGAATGTCTTGACTAGGTCAACGATTGTAGAGCATTTCTTGCCGATAGCGACGAATCACGTCGGATCTTAAGAGCAACCCGATCAAACGTCGGTTTTCACCAGCCCCAACCTCAACTGGCAAGGTTTCCATGTCGCGGGCGCCGAAGTCTCGCATGGCTTCGAGAAGGTTTTGCGCAGGATGTACTGAGAGGGGAGTGCGCAGTGCGATATCTTCTGCATTGACCAGGGCAGGAGAAATATCACTGTCTAGCACCCGATGCAGATCTTCGGCGCGGATGATGCCTATCAATTTGCCGTCCGGCCCCATTACCGGTAGGCTTTCAATATGAGGATGTTCACGAGCGATTCGGATAATTTCCATCGCATTATCCTCCGGCTTAAGCGTTGGGAAGCGGCGAACCATCACGTCGCGGACCATAACGTGATCCAAGTTGTGAAGGTCATGCCCGCGAGCGATTTTTTCTCCTCGACGGCTGAGCTTCTTGTAGTAGATGCTTTCAGGGTCTATCCGTTTAGCAACAACACTTGCCATTCCCGCAGCTGCCATGATTGGCAAGATAAGTTCATTCTGCCCGGTCATTTCGTACACGATCAGGATGGAAGAAATGGTCGCTTGGGTTGTTCCGGCAACCACGGCTGCCATGCCGACAATGGCATAGACCCCCGGAGAATGGCAATAGTCGGGGGCCCATATATTTAGGATCAAACCAAACGAGGCTCCCAAGGTTGCTCCAAGGAACAGAGATGGTGCAAATACCCCGCCTGATCCACCACCGGAGAGTGTCATGCTGGTAGCAATTGGTTTGAGCAAAACGAGAGGGGCAAGCCAAAGAAGCTCAGCAAATAAGCGATCTCGCGGAAGGTCAACTTCTTTTTCTGGTTCGACACGAAAGAGTGTCTCGAAGGGATTGAAGTTGAACTGAAGTGGTGATTCGGCATCTTTGGGATCGACTTTGATCGCCGACTCAAGATTTTCGTGGTCTTTCCCTGCGATTGATAAGTGGAGCGAATGCTCAACTACCCCATAGCCAACACCCAAAATCGGAGGCAGCAAGGCGTGGTGTTCTTCAATTTCAGCTTCTGCTTCTTTGGAGAGAACCGGTGGGCTCGTTGGATAGCAAGCTCCGAACAAGCCGACAAGCAGACCGAGAATTAATGAGCGTTTCCACCAAATTGGAAACCACTTTTGTGACAGATCTTCAATTCCATAAAGAAGCTTAATGAATATCGCAGAAGCAATGCCCGCTACAAGTCCAAGCGCCAGATAGCTTGGCAGTTGAATCCATGCGCCGGCAAATTGGTATTCGAGATCTTGGAACGCCGGGTTCAGGCGATGTTCGCCAACATGTTGTTGCACAACATCGGCCAGTACGCTTGCCAGTACGATCGGCGTAAGCGATTCGACCGCAAACGTACCAATGATTACTTCACTGGCAAAAATGACTCCGGAAAGGGGGGCATTAAACGTTGCGCTAATTCCCGCCGCAGCGCCGGCGGCTACCAGCACCTTGATGTTCTTAGCTGACATTTTAAATAGCTGACCAAAAGTGCTTCCCAAGGCAGAACCGATCTGCACGATGGGACCCTCGCGGCCAGCCGAGCCGCCGGTGCCGATCGTAATTCCAGAGGCAATAATCTTAACGATGGCAACTTGCGGTCGGATTACTCCATCGTGGCGCGCCACGGCGGTGATGACCTCGGGCACGCCATGCCCTTGGACTTCAGGTGCAAAGACCTTCGTGATCCATGAAACCAAGACCATTGCCAAGGCAGGGCTAGCGATCAGAGCAATATTCCACCACGTATTATCGACGCGAGCATGGTTAGCTGCCCCGTAGGTAAACTCGGTAACCCCCTCGATGATGTAGCCAAAAAGGACCGAAGCATAGCCGGCGAGGATTCCGACAATCGCCGCCATGGTAATCGTCAGAGAATCGCCCGGTACGGTGCCACGATAATTTGCAAGATCAAACCAGCCACGAAGCCAATTGGCTGCTGAGTTGGCTAGTGAGCGGAACTTGTCCATGGCGAGATAGCTAGTCGGGAAGGGCGGGGCAGCTTTATTCCATGAGAGTAAGCTGGCTGCTCAGATATGACTAGGCGAATGATTAAGATCGCGAGAAAAAACGAGAACATTCTGCGACATATTGACCCACCCAAGTGCTGAGGGGGCCATCGCCAAGCTGCCGATACCTAGCTAAACTACAGGTTTCTTAAAAGGCACCTCAGCGTATTAGAGGAACTGCCTATGAGAAATTGGAATCAACATAACGACTGAGTGAACATCCTCCCAACGAGTTTGTCCGCCCATTAAGTACACAAGGTAGACCTAGAAGCGTACTGCCTTAAGAAGCACGGCCCTAATAACGACAAGAATGGAATACCCCATGGGTGAGCGTTTATATAACTTCTCTGCAGGTCCTGCGGCATTGCCAGTGCCAGTATTAGAAAAAGCCCGTGACGAGATGCTTTGCCTTCCTGGCGTCGGAGCAAGCGTCATGGAGATCAGCCACCGCAGCCCAGCCTTTGATGAAATCATCAATGCGGCTCAAGATAATCTGCGTAAGCTGCTAGACATCTCTGATGATTACTCGGTGCTTTTCTTGCAAGGTGGTAGCCGTCTTCAGTTTTCGATGATCCCAATGAATTTCATGGGAAATGGCAAGACAACTGCCGACTACTTGGTTACAGGTAGCTGGAGTAAGAAAGCCGTTGCTGAGGCAAAAAAGGTTGGTAACGTCAACATTGCCTACGATTCATCGGACAGCAATTTCGATCATGTGCCAAATCAGTCGCAGCTTAATCTTACGGACAATGCTGCTTACCTCTACTACTGTTGCAACGAAACGATCCAAGGGGTGCAATTCGCAGACGAGCCAACCCCGCCTGCTGGTGTGCCACTTGTCTGTGATGCTTCGAGCGATTTCTTGCATCGCAAGCTAGACATCAACAAGTATGGCATGGTCTACGCTTGTGCTCAAAAGAATGCTGGTCCAGCCGGTGTCACCATTGTCATCATGAAGAAAGAGCTTGCGGAACGATCAGATGCTGGCTTGGCGAGCTATCTCAATTACAACACCCACATTGATGAGAATTCGATGGGAAACACTCCTCCCACGTTCTCTATCTACATCAACCGACTTGTGACTGACTGGTTGATCGAAGAGTTCGGTACACTTGACAAGATGTTCGAGCAGAATAGAGCCAAAGCAGCCATGCTTTATGAGGTGATTGACTCAAATCCTGAGTTCTACACCGGACACGCAAAGCCAGACAGCCGTAGCGTTATGAACGTCGCTTTCCGTTTGCCGAATGATGATCTGTCAGCCAAATTCCTTACCGAAAGCAAGGCTGCTGGATTGACCGATCTCAAGGGGCACCGTTCGGTTGGTGGAATTCGTGCTTCGATTTACAACGCGATGCCAGTTGCTGGCGTCGAGAAGCTGCGTGACTTTATGGTCGATTTCAGCAGCCAAAATGCCTAGAGGTAACCTGACGGATTGGTTACTTCCTACCCTACTTCACTTAGTTCCTCCCAGATAAGAAAGCTTGATTCGGTTCCATGCCAAGCGTCATTGTTCTTGATAACCTTGCCCAGGAAGGGCTCGACATGTTGGAAGCCGCCCCTGGTATCACCTACGAGGTGCGTACGGGACTAAAAGGGGAGGAGCTAAAGTCAGCCCTGAATGAGTTCGACGGTGCTATCTGTCGAAGTGGAGTTAAGCTCACGCCTGATGTACTTGAAGGCAACACGCGACTTAAGGCAGTTGTTCGTGCGGGAGTTGGTACCGATAACATTGACAAGCCTGCCGCTACACGTGCCGGTATTGTTGTTATGAATACTCCTGCTGGTAATACGATCAGTACTGCAGAGCACGCGATTGCATTGATGCTTTCGATGAGCCGCAACTTAGCGCCTGCCTACCAATCTTTGATTGAAGGACGCTGGGATCGTAAGAAATTCATGGGTGCTCAGGTCGCAGGTAAAACGCTTGGCATTGTTGGTCTAGGGCGTATTGGTCTGGCAGTAGCTGCCCGTGCTAAGGCTCTCGAAATGGACCTGGTTGGTTACGATCCGTTCATGTCCGCTGACCGAGCCAAGGAACTTGGCATCGAACTTGTCGAGAAGGTCGACGACATGTTGCCTCGCATTGATTATCTGACCGTTCATACACCTCTTACCGAGGAAACACGCGGACTGATTGGACCCGATCAAATCGAAATCATTAAACCAGGTGCACGACTTGTTAATTGTGCTCGTGGTGGTATCTACGATGAAGCGGCTTTGGTCGCAGGGCTTGAAGCTGGCAAGCTGGCTGGTGTTGCTCTGGACGTTTATCCTGATGAGCCATGCACCGAAAGTCCGCTCTTCGGCATGCCTGGCGTTGTTTGTACACCACACTTGGGAGCTAGTACCGAGGAAGCACAAACACAGGTTGCCGTGGAAGCGGTTGAACTGCTTTCGTCATTCCTCAACACCGGTGCCATCCGTTGTGCGGTAAACGTTGCAGCGCTTGACCCACAAACGCTTTCTTCGCTGAAGGGATACATCGATTTGGCGCATCGCCTTGGCCGTATGACGGCAGGCATATTGCCCAGCGGAATTGAATCTTGCCGAATGACCTATCGTGGCGAGTTGGCAGACAAAGATACCAAGGTACTGACCTCCGCCTTTGCTGCTGGCCTGCTTGAGCACGCGATGGGGGATGAAGTCAACCTGATCAATGCTGAATCGTTGCTAAAAGAACGTGGCATCGCTCTTGTGACCGAAAGCTGTACCCAGCAAGGCGCCTTCCGCTCTTCCATGGCTGTCGAGTTCAGCGGCGGTGGTAATCAGCACAAACTGATTGGAACCCTGTTTGGTTCCGATATGCCGCGATTGGTAGCGGTTGATGATTACCGACTGGAAGCCTTCCTAGATGGTGTGCTTCTTCTGTTCTCACACAAAGATGTCCCCGGCATAATCGGATCCGTTGGAACCCTGCTGGGAGAGCATGGGGTTAACATCGCACAGATGGCAGTGGGCCGAGATGCTCCAGGGGGTCATGCGATTGGTGTACTGAACATTGATGGTGAAGTCTCGGAAGAGACGCTCGCTTCGATTCGCTCGCATGAATCGGTCAGTAGTGCCTACGTTGTTAACTTACCTGAAGCCGGAACGCTTCCAGCTTGGCTTGGCTGAGCGTGATTCATGCTTGTATTGGACAGCTGAACCGACAACCGTTATAGCCAGCATAGCCATTACGGACTGTTAAGTTTTCACAGTTTGCCAAGTATTGAGACTGTATTGAGATCATGGCGAGGGCCGATCAAATCTAAGACGTGTTGATCGAGCCTTCCCTCCCACTGTAGGTCAATCCATGCTTTCATCCGACAATCAAGCTGCGCAGACAGCCAGTGCTGCTGCAAACAATCTTGCCCATGTTGTTCACGATGCACTAAACAGCAGTCCCTATCTTGGGGCTTACCTCGCGGACAATCGATTTCGCATTGAAACGGGCGAAGGCCAAGTCCGACTTCATGGAGAAGTTGGTTCCTACTACGAAAAACAGATGGCCCAAGAGACCGTTTTACGTATCGATGGAGTTGAGCGGATCGAAAACCTATTACAGGTCGCTTGGTCGTAGCTATCACAAACGACCAGTTTTGTTGCCCGCAAAGTTTGTCTTATCCCAACCATTAGAACTCCAAATTCGCTTAGGTTGCAATATTCATGTAGCCTGCTGGTAGTTGCTAGCCCCGATGTTCGATCTGAAGGATAAGGGCTACCTGTATGGTAGCTTGTCTTTTGGGTCGACCAAGTGAGGGCGTCGAGATGAATTGGCAACTACTAAAATCATTAGCTACGGTTAGCATCGCAGTTTTGTTATGCTCACATGCCAACGGAGCAGGCTGGTTCAACATACCAACTTCGCCTTGCCAGTGCATTGGCTATGGTTATGGACCTGGTTATCATGCCCCCTTGGTCCTTGGTTCTCCCCTCGCCTCCGGGACTGAAGCAAAGCGTCTGCTGCGTGTCCAACGAGCGCCGATTTCCTCGACATGCAGTTCGTTTGACGCTCCTAGCTCTCTTCCGGCAATCGATTACCCCTCTTATGAACAGCAAGTTCCTACGCTGGCTCCTGGCTACCACATCGAAGGATACAGCCAAAATCGGCAGCCGCAGCAGCTTCAGTCACCACAGGTAGGGCCAAATTCACAGGCTGCAACTGCCTCAAGACAATGGAATCTCCGTTGGTGAGAATCTCATCAACCTCTTATTGGTGAGTGAGCCGTGCTAGGGTATCTGCTAACGCTGATTGGTCTTCTCTCTATAGCAGCAATTGCCTTTTGGTGGGTTCGGCGCGGTTATCGCTCGCAACGACGTATGCGAAATGAGACAGCCTATGCTCGCGACAATCTAGCTAGAAGCGTCCGGAAACTAACGGCCGATTTACATAAGTCGCTGGCAGACTCAAAGGAATCAGATATCCCGAACCTACGTATGGAGCCCGATTCTTCTCTGGTGGCGACAGACAAACAGGATGGAACCCTCTACGCCTTGGTTCCATTTAACCGTGTTGAAGAGAACGGTACTGGTAAGTTCAATTACGTCCTTCTAGCACGCTGGAGCAATGGCCGCTGGATAGGAACACCAATTGTCGAACAAGACTGCTCAGTCCGTGAGGCACTTGACCAACACGCCGAGAGCTTAGCTGAATTGAAGTGATCAACAGCGAATTTTAAAGATCACTATCGTTAATCGGCTGCCCATCCTCACGATTCGCAAGGAATTGGTGAGTTTGAGGGTTGATGTCATACGAGATGGAACGGACTGAACCATCGCACATGGACATGTTCATGCTGCCTGGGTGAGCGCTGCCGTAGGCTAAATAATTCTTAGAAAGGTCATCGTTGTTGTCCATAGCAGGTTGGAATTCCTCAATGGCAACGCCCCTCCGTCCATAAGCCGCATTATATAATGTTGACCGTTCTCTTGGAGTCCATGTTGTGCCTGCAGCTACTCTTTGGTTATCCCACTCATAGCCAGCATACATAGATTGGTTGTCACCATATGAAGCGTTTCGTTCATCAGAACTAGAGAGATTCCAAGCTTTGTTGCTATCATAAGCAAGAGGGCTAACAAACTTTTCACCGATGAGATAAGTTTTGCTGCTACCATCACTGATCTTTGCAAAGGTAGTTTCGCTACGGAAGTAGATTACTCCTGATTGGTAAAAAGGGTTCCTGGATGTTGCACTTAGATATTCATCACGGGTATTAGCCCAATCAGCTGTATCTGCTTCACTGAGATCCTCAGCTCCTGGCATTTTACCATTATTCCCAACGGTTGCGTGAAAGGCACTATCTCCACTATTAGCAGCATAGTCACCCTTCGCAACTTGTAGCCCATCAACAAACGAATGTTCTGACGCCAGCCGATTACTTTCGTGAGTACCCAAAGCAATATTCCGGCGGCTCGGGCAATTGAACGTCTTGACCGGTGTCTGGAGGAGTTGGGTGATTGCTTGCACATAATCAGCTGAACCTTCAACGGTTCCTTTACCAAGGTCACGAAGCGCGTTTTCTTCTAAGAAGGCGAAAACGCTGTAGTACCAACTACCTGGTTGATCTTTTCCATAACCTCGGTTGGGATCCGCAACAAAACGGGTTCCCCAACCGCCAGAAGGGAAAAATCCTTGGGTATCTTCGTGTAGCAAGCAGGAAAGCGCCATTTGCTTAAGCTGGTTCTTGCACTGTGACCGACGCGCCGCTTCGCGTGCTGATTGAACAGCAGGCAAGAGCAAGGCGACCAAGATGCCAATAATGGCGATCACCACTAAAAGCTCTACCAGAGTAAAACCTGTTTTAGATGTTCTGATTGAATAATAAGTCATCGGGCACCTCGGAAAATTCCGTTTTGATAGATGTTGTCACAAAGCTCATTGCAATTCGGTAGATTGTTTTGGAAGAACTCTTAGTGAATGATCTAGTAGAATAGGGTTGAGCTGAATTAATGGCATATAATCATTTTTGTATTCAATTTTTGTTTCCACATAGGGAACAGAAACTAACATGATATTAAAGTTCTTCTAAAGCTTCTCCATCACTCGAAGCAATTAAGTGATCCCAGGGTGAACAGCAAAGTGGTAAGCCACGTGAATCAACAGCAGTGTTATTAGCCACGATATCATTCGTAATAAAATCTACACTACCGTCGCACAAGGCAATCATGACTCCGCCAGGATGCGCGCTTCTTGCTGTTGCTTGGGCTGCACCACTGCCGTTGTGGCATGGCATGCAGAATCCATCTGCGATGTCTTGGTCTTCTCCAAGGCAATCTACACTACCTGCTGGTACATCATCAGCATTTGGATTGCAGTTGTTTGGTCCGCTGTCGTCTCCACGATACCCATGTCCAGCGAGGATGTTTCCACCTGCAATACCAAAGGCCCAGGTGCCTCGAGGGTCAGTTGATGTCAAACCTGATCGTAACTCACCAAGCATCATCGTTTTTGAAAGGCCATCCGTAATTTGGCGGTACTTAAGAGAGGTATTAAGTCCAAAAACTCCTCTTCTCAAATCGTTTTTCCAGCCAGAAGATTTGGGGCCTGTGTTGTATAGGCCTTGGCCGATGCTATCAGTGCTGTTGTATCTTCCATAGATAAGTGAGCTTCCTGCATTAGCGCCGTAATTTCCTCTGGCCCAGTTGTCGCCAAAGCTCCTTGGAGATGAACCTACAATCTGATCTGCATAGGTAATGATGTTGAAAGGATCTGAGGGACAAATGAAAACTTCAATCTCAGTTCCTCGTGCTTGTATATTTTGCCAATTACCACCGCTAGAACCTTGAGAAAATGCTCCGCCAGCGATTGGTTTAGAGAGATCAAACAGATCGTATAATGATTGTTCTTCCATATAAGGGAGTATGGAAATTGTCCAGCTTTCTCCGAACCGTTTATCATTTTGTATTAATCTCGTGCCGCTTGTGAGTGATGTCCGCATGCCAACAGGCAACCTGCCGGTCGCTCCTTCGAACAATTGGACTGCTAAAGAAATGTTTTTTAAATTACTTTGGCAATTGGATCTCCTTGCAGCTTCACGTGCTGCTTGAACAGCAGGTAGGAGCATAGCTACAAGTATGCCAATAATTGCAATCACTACCAGTAACTCAACCAAAGTGAATGCCTGAGTTCGACGTTTGCAACCTTGTTTGCGTTTTTTTTTCATTGCCATGACAATAGTTCCATTACTGTCAGATTTCAGATAGGAAGAAACAAATACCACTTATGTTCAGTTCTTCTGTTTAGCAACAAAGTAGGGCGAGCAAGAAGTATTGCTCGCCCCACCTGCTACTCAAACACCATGAGTTTATGAGCGATTTCTTGCAACCAATCCTGCTAGGCCCAGGGCAACCAAAACCAAGCTAGTTGGCTCAGGTACTGTAGTGGCAGTAGAAAAAGCTGAAGGAAGTAACTCAACGACAACATTGTCAATGATTACGAAGCTAGCGTTCAACGGATCAAAAGAGGATCCTGCCCCTGTTCCTGAATTGCCATAGTTGTCTGCCCACTCGTTGTAGTCGCCTGGATCAATGGCGCCGTTGTTGTTTCCATCAGCTCCTGATCCGGAAGGAATTGCATTATCGCCAAGTGTGTCTCTGTAGACCGTGTAGTCAGCTGCATCGACCATGTTGTCACCGTTGTAGTCACCTATAAGCGGACTACCACCAGGCTCAGCAACTTTAGTTGAGTCACCACCCGCTTGAGAATTGTAGAAGTCCGTATATCCAAACCAAGGCATCCCTTCGTATCCTAGATCGTTTGCAAAAAAGGAGAATTCAATTGTAAGTACGTCTGTTCCATTAAAAGCAAGAGTCGTAATTCCATCTTCGTGACGAATCTCAGCTTCGGCCCAATTTTCACCTGGAGCTCCACCTTCAGGTCGTGCCGAGTAAGGGGGATTAGGGAAAGCTGCAAGTGGAGTTGAGTCGGTATGGTTTAGGGCCGATTCGCTAATTGGTGTTGGCGGATTAGGCCCTTCAGGACCATCATCGTCACGAGTTGTAAGAGGGATATAGTCAGTAGATAGGTCACCTGCGATGTTAACTTCGAAGAAGTCTGAATCAGGATCTACTCCTGAAATTAGTTCACTAAAACCATTGAGGTGTTTTCCGTCACCATTGCTTTGAGCACCTATTTGTAAAAATTCAGTAGTGCCTCCTACATCGTTTACCCCACCCCAGAAATCAAAAGTCATTTTGTAATTGCTAGCAATCACTGGTAACCCCGTACTGGGATCTAGATTCAATCCAGCACCACTAAGAATTGGATAAAGATTGATTGAAGATCGATTGTTTCCTCCAACATTAGCAGCTAGTAGAAGGCCATTTGACGATCCACCATTTGGAGCTGCACCAATTGATGCAGTCAAACGTGAGGAGCCAGTGGCACTATAGTCGAACCCAAATTCAGAATAGACATCAGCAGGGTCCGCACCATCATTGTTGAGTGACACCGATGTAGTGGAGAAATTTGCCGAGCTGCTTGCGTCGTCAAATGTCTCACTAAAAATGATTTGTGCATCAGTTGATGATGCAATCAAACCAAGCACGATGGTGGCGGCTAAGGCTGTTTGTAATCTCATGGTAGATGATCCTTGATTGAGGCTCATGCCAGGGGGCATTTCATGTGGTTGAGTTTTCAAATTCTTGGGTGCCTGTCGTTTTTCCAACTTCAGCACAACTGGTAATCGTGCTGTTGGTTGATCTAGAAAGATTTGCCGCCTTCTCTGATTCCAGATCGTTTAAGTTCCCCACGCCTGACGTAGTTTCTCCCTAATCTGCTATTAACAAAAAATTCTTAATTGAGGGTATGCTCCCAACTTAACGAGTATTTCCGATAAATGTATCTCTATTACGCGCAGCTTCGTATCAAGCTAGCGCACGATTAATCGGTGCAAACCTTGATGGATAAGCAATTTGGGAAGAATCAGGCCCTGAGCATGCCTTACTCAAAGCCGCTCAAAGAGCTCTTCCAAGTCGCCTTCTCTGGAGATTTCTTGCTCAGTATCTTGCGCGTATTCGTTGTTTGATGCATCGATTTCCGAATGGTCAGCTACCAGATCAAGGCTGCTCAAATAGGCCAAGAGGGCCGTCTCCTGCGAGCGATCTGCCTCTACGGTGGCCAGCCTTGAGGGAGAGTAAATCGAATCCTCCAAAGGTGTTGGCATCGATTCAGTGATCATCAAAATCGCAGCTGTGTTGGCTGGTTCTGACTCTGGTTGATCGGCAACAAGAGCTTTAGACAGCACCTCAAGAGATTCCGATTCTGAGGTGCTAGGAGTTATTACGGGAACAGAGAGCCCATAGGTCTGCACCCATATATCATAGTCGTCTTGGTCGATTAGTCCGTTATTACTCGCGTCGGCTCCCGTTCCGGGTGTGACGGTATCTCCCAGCGTGTCACGCCAAACGGTAAAGTCTGCTGCGTTGACATCACCATCTGAGTTGAAGTCACCGTTAGGCGGAATGAATCCTGTTAGATCGATTCGAACAACATCAGCAATGACCAATGAGTTTGCCGGTCCCGTGCTGTTTAGCGCGTCGAGAGTTACTGATATGGGACCTGATGATGCGTCGAGTGTACCGAGTGATACCCAGGCAAAGTCGTTTTGGGTTTGATCGACTGTTGTCGTAAAGCTTTCACTGCCGGACGTTACAGTAAAGTTTGAACCGGTAGCTCGGTTTGTGGCAGCATCAAACTGGACGAAGATTTCCGCCTCACCTGCAAAGGGAAGATCGGTTTGCCAAGTCGCAGTACCTGCAAATCCGATAAGGTTAAATCGCTGTGTGCCGCCATCGAAGCCAGGGTCACTACTTGTGATCCAAGTACCAGTTTCTGTGTAGGTCGGGGCGGAATTATCGTTGTCCAAGAGAAAATTGAGTGTGACGGGCGGGTTTGAAGTGAAGCCAAAGTAATCAAGCACAGCTCCCATCACTTCATCACGTTTTTGAGATTCGGTTATCGTTTCAAAAGGGAATGCCAGCATGACGATTTGCTCGCCGCCATTGCCACTGAATTGGATTGCCGCATTGCCAGCTCCATTGTCATAGGTTAAGGCTGCGGAAGATCCAGCATTTGGGTTGATTACGTCTGGAAACTCAGAGTCGTAGAAAAGAGTTCCATCATCGAATGAGAAATTTATCCCTTCAAAAATTGAACCTGCAGTGCCACTCACGTCGTAATTGCCTGAATCATCAGCAACGTAATCTGCTCTTAAACTGTTGTTGTAGAAAGTGCGGCCATTGTTGAGATTGTCCAGGTCCCAGCCAATTTCCGCGCCCGAGACAAAAAGTTTGCCCCCTTGGCTTAAGTAATCAGAGACAGCGGTCTGTTCGCTTGGATTGAAGGTGTCGTCAATGCTGGATTCTTCTCCAAGAATCCAAATGACTGCTTCATAGTCGTCAAGATTAACAGCGCCGGAGGCTACCTGTTCGTTCGATGCGGAAGCAATAGAAGCCGAAGTGCCAAGATTCGTAATCGAGCCAGCAACTTGCGTTACGTAATCAAATGAATTGGCGTTGCGTAAGCGAATTCGATCGGCTGCTCCTCCACCAGGGAACGGCTCTTGGGGAACCAAGTTCCGGCTGAGGCGATCAAAACCATTCACGATCAGAATCTTGTCAGAATCGGTTGAAGGACGTGCCGCAAGAACCTCTGACCTGGGGGATTCACCGCCAGCATTGCGTGCCGCGATACGGAAGTAGTAAGTTTTTGTTGGATCTAATCCCGTTAGTGTTGTGGTAGTTGTCGAACCACCTGCGATAACAGTTCCTCCATCGAATCCAAATCCGTTAGTCGAGGCGTATACCACATACTCGGTTGCGTTGTCGCCAGCGAAAGAGGAAGCAGTACCAGGCGCCCAAGTTAACGTGGCGGATCCTGAAGCGTTCGTTTCAACTCGGAAGTCCGTGATCGCTGGCGGGGCATCAATATCGGGAGTTGCCCCTCCATCAACCACACGGAAGTAATCGATGAGTCCTTGGTAGGTAGCGCGTGCAAGGGCATCACGTACTCTTGGATCTCGCAACATCTCAGCGTCAAGCTGGTTGTCGTGATACCCCGTTTCAATAATGGTCGCGTCGAATTCGTTGTTGATGCGTTCGTTGTTGATCTCACCGAATTCAATATCAGTACGGTCAAGCGTTACGTTATTGCCATTATTGAACCAGTTGTGCTCAAAGCTTCCGTTCTGAGCCACCATGTCATCGTTCACTTCACTAGCAAGTGTGTCCGCCAAGAAGAATTGGTTCGGCGTTGCGGCTGAAGGACGGTTGTTTCCGTTATAGAGCCCAAGCACTCCACGGGTTACGCTTGCGCCTGCATTGGAGTGGAAGCTTACAAAGACTCGGTCTGAGAGAGTTCCAACTCCAGATTGATTCATGTAAGTCGCGTAACGTGGTGCAAGTGATACCGTGGCGGTGCGGTCATCACTTGACGTGCGATAAGAGCTGGTAGGAATGCCTTGAGACCGATCAACGTGCCATTCAACCCAGTAGAGACCTGCTTCGTTTTCGCGAATTTGTCCCGAAACACCATTGCCTCGATCAATATCTCCCACGCCATTACCAAAGCGTATCATGTCAGCCACGACTACACGCCCAACTTGGTCTGATCGATTGCTGATTTCAACATGACCATCGGTCCCTGCTTCAAAATGGAAAGTACCAAGGTATACGAGACCATTACCGACTCGGCTATGGTCGATAGTTACCTCAGTTGCACCGCCGGAATGGTGAACTCGATAGAGTTGATCTTCGGCTCGATTCGATCCAGCTGGTGCAAAGCTATAGATCGGATAAAATCCTTCGGCAGGAATGTTCGGTCGGTAGCTTACTGTTGCGGTTTCGACAGACGAGGTCGTAGCAAACAGATAAGGGTCATCGCCCGATTCTCCAAAGTAAATACTTCCGCTACCGACGCCCCATGACCCAGTAACGGTTACTTCGGTGTCATCATTGTCAATGACAACCTCGTTTGGCTGATGACCAACTGGACGAAGCGGAACAACTGTTGCGCCAGCGTCCCATAAGTAGTCAACAAACTCGGCCATTTGATCAGAGTTTCCAAGATCCTCCACCATGTCGAGTAGCAAAGGGCGCTGGTACCCCCAGCCACCACTCACGGCGGTGTAACCATGACCACCGTGGACATATACGATTTTGTCATCAAGCGCACCGCTGGGTTGAGAGCCTATCGAGACGAGCCCATCAGCTGATAGCATTTCGCGAGGTTCAAGTGCCTCGGCTGCTAAGGTTCGATTTCGCTCAGACGATGGGCTTCCAGCCAAGAGTGAAGCAATAAAACTAAAAAACATCCAGGTCCTCAAGTGCTTATTCACGGTGCGCATGGCTCTGCAATAAAACCAACTTGTCATCAAAATCCCCAGTCCACGGATAGAAAAGACTGAAGAGGTCAGAGATACGACTGACTTGTTGGATCTTCAGCCTATCCGAAAACCGCAGATTTCGTTATCTGATTTGCGCAGCCATTTCGCAAATGAGCTTTGAAGCAGCATGGCTGCCGAGATATGGCTTAGCTTTTTATGCACGGAGCCTGTTTTTATAAGGTCATTCAGACAGGCATGCAGCAACCGCTATCGATCCGATTCTGCCGATGAGTGGATTCACATTTCCTTTACCATCGGGATGAAGACGGTTTGAAAGAAATATCACGAAGAGATCTCTCTGAGGATCGATCCAGATGCCTGTTCCGGTAAATCCCCCATGACCGAAAGCTTGTCGGCTCATCAATTCACCACGATTGCTTGAATACCCACTAAGCGAATCCCATCCAGCGGTGCGCCAAGAAGATCCAATTTGGCGCGGCCGAATCATTTCTTGAATCGTATAGGGACTGAGGATACGGCAGCCTTCTAATTTCCCTCCTTGGAGCATTGTCATGGCGTAACGAGATAAGTCTTCTGCGGTGCTAAACAGACCAGCATGCCCTGCAACACCGCCAAGTTTATAGGCTCGTGGATCATGGACTTCGCCAACCATCCATCGACCCTCTCTTTGCTCTGTCACAGCCACGTTTGTTCGAAGTTCCTTATTCGGTAGGTAGCCGGTACTATGCATAGCAAGCGGGGCGAAGATATTCTGTTTGACATATTCATCTTGTTTTTGGCCGCTAATTCGTTCGATCAGCAATCCGAGAAGCTCAAACCCAACATCCGAATAAACAAACTTTGTTCCAGGCTCATTTTCTGTTTTGAGGGTCAGTAATCGCTTCCATGCTTCTTCGATGCCGTGCTGGTAGTCTTCAATGGAGTTGTCAGGAATGTAGCCTGCTTGGTGCGTTAGCAATTGTTCAATCGTAATCTTGTCGGTTCCTTCTCCTGAAAGATCTTTGAGGTGTTTTGATAGCGGATCATTCAAGCGGATTTTCCCCTGCTCGACCAACTGCATAATGCCAGTGGCCGTAGAAATCGGTTTTGTCAAAGAAGCCAAATCAAAGAGTGTATCAGTTTGCATTGGAAGCGGAGATGGTTCCACCTGACGATTCCCAAATGCCTTTAGATAAGCAATCTCCTCATGAGTACCAATTGCTACGACGCATCCAGCAAACTGACCTTCGCTTAGAGCCAAGTTGACTTGAGCATCAATGTTCTGAAGCTGTTTGCTTTGGTAGCCAGAAAGCTTTCTATTGTTCTCCGGACCGTCAGCATGAAGTCTTGCCGGAGCAAGGTTAAGCATGGCGGCAAGTAATAATAATGAAGTTGCTTTATGCATGAGGAGTGTCTTTCTTAGGAAGAGTTACTGACGCAGCAAGCCCAGCTAAGATTGTTGAGCCGGCAGAGATTGCACCAAGCCATGGCCAACTGACTTCTGATTGGAAATAAGCAAAACAGCCTGCGAAGAACCCCGCGGCCAGCCCAACCAGCCCAACCAGTGAGGTTGTCTCTTTGAGTAGAAATCCGAGTATCATAAGTCCAAGTAAGATGCCAAAGGCAAATCCGGCGATTGCTAGGACTGCTGAAATCACGGAGGATTCCAATCCAATCTGATGGGCTAAAAGGGCGACAACTGCTTGGAGGAAAGTGAACAATACCGTTGAGATACGTAGCCGCCGCATCGAGCCTTCCTCAGAAGCGATACCAAGCAATGGCTCGATAAGGTCTTTCACTAAGACTCCAGCGGATGAGTTGACGCTGCTACTCAACGTAGACATCGCTGCGGCCATGACCGATGCCAATAAAATTCCACATAAGCCAATAGGCATTTCGTTCGCTAAGAAGGTAGCAAAAGCGGCATCAGGTTTATCAATAGCTGTTTGTCCAGGCATTGAATAAAAGCTCGCCAAAGCAATTCCGATGATAAGGAACAACGCAAACTGCAGAGCAACGAGTGGGCCACTGCAGCAAAGAGCCCATGAGGCTTTCTGTTTAGAATCGGCGCTCAAATATCTTTGTACCATCAATTGATCAACACCATGGGTGGCGAGCGACAGGATCGAACCCCCAACAAGGCCTGCCCAGAAGTTGATGTACTTGTCCGTGAAACCATGGCCGAAATCAATCAGATGAAATCGGCCTGTTTCGTTTCCAAACTGTACGATTTGCACGATGCCTCCAGGTACTTTGCTCGCTACGATGCTGAGCGCGATAAGTGCTCCTAGCGTGTAAATAGCCAACTGCAAACAGTCGTTCTTTACAACCGATCGAACTCCGCCAAAGGTTGCATACACGGCGGTAGTGATTGCGATTGCAACCACACAGATTTCAAAATCCCAACCGAGAGCCTTCTCTAATGCCATGGCTGTGAGCAATAGCCGAAGTCCATCTGCTAAGGTTCGGCAAAGCAAGAAAACCAGCGAAGAGCATTGCCTAATTAACGAGCCAAATCTCTTCTGCAACACTTCGTAGGCAGTGAAAATATCACCTTCAAAATACTGAGGCAACAGGAGCCATGCGACTAAGAATCGCCCAACGATATATCCCATGGTGAGTTGCAAGAAAGTCATATTCCCGCCATCAGCAAAGGTTTGCCCCGGTAAGCTAAGGAAGGTAACTGTGCTTGTTTCTGTTGCTACGATCGACAGAGTAAGTGCGGGCCATGCGATAGATCGGTTGCCTAAAAGATACGATTCCTCAGTCTGTTTTGACTTCTTTTTCCAACACCCCCAGCCAGCGGTAAATAAGAGATATCCCCCCAGAATCATCAAATCGACGGTTGAAATAACAGGGCTTGCGAGTGGCAATGTTGGCATCAAGCAATGGCTTTCCGGCAAGTGACTCTTAGTGAATTGTCCCCAGTTTCGGGACAATTCTAACGAACTCAGACGCTATTTTCTAAAAAACGGGACGATAGCAATTCTTTATTTCTCCCTTATATACAAGGCGAATGGGACATCAAACCAGCATACTGCGCAATGCTGTTTTTCTGCTGCGCATAATTCAATGCCAACAATTTGATTCCGACTGTAGAGTAGTTAGAAGAGATGTAGGGACCAATGATGGTTCCTTGGCTTTCATAAGTTTGACAGGTGGTTGGAACTCAGGTTCTAACTTTTACATTCAAGCTTGTAATACCCAACAGACGTTTGGACTTGATTTTCAAGTTCATCAAGATAGACAACAACAGGCATGTCGGATCCTCATATTTCGCTCGAACATCTAACTACCGAGGGACGCAATCCCGCGTCGCATGGTTTGGATGGTTTATCGACACTTGAGATCGTCAAGCTTATCAATGCTGAAGATGCTACGGTCTCAGAAGCAGTGGCACGTGAAGCCGATTCCATCGCCATGGTGATTGATGTAGTTGTTGAGCGTATGGAGAGAGGAGGCCGGTTAGTTTACCAAGGGGCCGGTACCTCAGGCAGACTCGGTGTTCTTGACGCAGCCGAATGTCCTCCAACATTCAACACCGATCCCCGTCAAGTTGTGGGTGTGATTGCAGGTGGAGAAAGTGCTTTACGCACAGCAGTTGAGGGCGCAGAAGACAATCCTGCTCTCGGTGCCAGCGACATGGCTGACATTGATTTGGGGGCTCGTGATGTCTTGGTTGGTATCGCAACAAGTGGACGCACGCCCTACGTCATCGGAGGTTTGCAATATGCAAGAAGCGTTGGGGCTTATACCGTCGCGCTGACTTGTAACGAAAATGGTCAGATCGTGGAATATGCTGACCATTCGATTGTCCCCGTCGTTGGCCCTGAGGTTATTACCGGATCTACCCGCATGAAAGCTGGTACCGCAACAAAAATGGTGCTAAACACCATTACAACCTCGGCGATGATTCAGATCGGAAAGACGTTTGGAAACCTAATGGTTGATCTGCGCCCAACCAATTCCAAGCTCATTTCACGTGCCGTTCGGATTGTGAGTCAAGCAACTGGCCTTGAACGAGACCATGCGGTCGATTTGTTGAATCGCTGCGGTGGCGATGTAAAGCTGGCCATCTTAAGCCAAATTAATGGCATCGGTGCTGATGAAGCTCATGAGCATCTCAAGCGGCATAAAGGTCGCCTTGGCAGTGCTGTCCGAGCGGACAATGCTCATCGATAAGCAGTTCTTCTTGACAAGAAGCTTTCTCTGCTTTCTCTTTATCGACTCTCGGTTTACGATGAGAATCTGTTGGGTAACTTACCACTAGGTCTTTGTTCGTATGACGTATCGAGTATTAGGTGTTGACGGAGGCGGGACAAAAACTCATGCCCTGCTGGCTGAGCTTCATCACAATACGGGGCTTCGTCAAAATACGAATAAATTTTGTGTGCTGGGTGAGGGCGTTGCTGCAGGTAGTAACCCACTAAGCGTCGGTTGGAAAGAAGCAACGGACAATATTCAGCAAGCTATTCGTCAGGCGATTTCTGATAGTGGATCAAACGTAGTAGTTGATTCTGCTGTGTTGGCCGTGGCCGGTTGCCATTCCAACGACATACGCACAAAGTTACAGCTTGAATTAGGCACGTTACCCCAGATCAAACATTATCAGGTTGTTCCTGATACAGCCCCCCTATTTGCTGAGTCGATTAGCAAAAAACCAACGGTCGGCGTTATTGCAGGGACCGGGTCAGCCATCTTGGTAAAAGGCAGTGATGATCAGATAAATACTTTTGGTGGTTGGGGGTACTTGCTCGGCGATGAAGGAAGTGGCTATTCGTTAGGACGCCAAATGATTCGCCACCTCCTTAGCGAGCAAGAAGCTTATCTTGAGCCCATTGCCTATGATAAAACGTTATTTGAAGAGCTTGGGATAAGCTCCCCGATGGATCTTAAAGGATGGGTTTATCGTTCCCAAAATCCACGCCACAAGATTGCATCACTTGCGAAGCACGTCATTCGATTGGCAGTGCAGGGGGATCAGGCTGCAAGCAAAATTGTTACGCAAGAGACGAAAGAACTTGCCGATTCCTTAGCGATAGCTTTGACTCATTCTGAAATTGAAGATTCTTACCAGCTATTGCTGGCGGGGAGTCTTCTAGAAAGATCTCCGTATTATCGAGGCGCATTCTTAGCGGCGATAAATTCATCTGGTGTATGCGTTCCAAAGTCCGTAAAGCTTGCCCCATTGGGAGCTTGTGGCTGCCTGCGACTGGCTGCTAGCAAGTAATTGCACCGCCGCACAAGGGGCCTTTGCAACCAGTAGTTTCTGGCACCGTTAGCGGTAGCTTCTTCATATGACGCACGGCAAGCCAAGCAAAGCACTCAGCTTCAAGCGTCTCGGAGTTTAGACCACGTTCTTCGACTCGTTTTACGCTCTTGAAGTGATCTGCCAGCATTTGCATGATGACCGGGTGGTGAACACCACCACCTGTAACCCACAGCGTCTTCGGTTTTTTAGGGAGCTTAGAGACCGCATCAATAATTGCCCGGCATGTAATCGCACACAAGGTTGCTGCGCCATCTTCAACGGAAAGAGAAGCAACATCGACATGATCAAAATCATAACGGTCGGCAGCCTTAGGAAGTGGTCGGCTGAAGAAATCCGCCTCAAGAGACTCTGTAACGATAGCCTCATTAACCGTACCTTTCAGTGCTAATTTTCCATCGGTATCGTGTGGAAGATCAGCCATCTCTTGAACCCATTCATCAAGCAGACCACACCCGGGGCCCGTATCACCGGCGATAAGGGCATCCTTCTCTCCAAGCCAGGTAACGTTAGCGACTCCGCCGAGATTCAATACTGCAACGGGTAATTCTTCATTGCAGAACAACGCTCGGTGGAACATCGAAGCTAGCGGAGCACCCTGACCACCATCAGCGATATCTTTTCTGCGGAAATCGGAAACAACCGGAAGGTCGCATTCGTGCGAAAGCTTCCAAGGATTTCCGATTTGGTGGGTTAGTTGTTCGTGGGGAATATGGCGAACCGTGTGACCATGGAATCCAATGACTGATGCTTTGCTCGATTCCTTTGGATAGTCAGCCATCAATTGTTTAACCGCTTGGGTATGGTGGGCCGTAACGTCTCTTTCAAGTCGAAGCAATTCACTTGTTGGAACGTCGTGCTGAGAGGCTTCGAGCAATCTTGAGCGAAGGTGCTTGTCGTAACCAATCGTTAAACCGCCAATGAACTCTATGTCGAGTTCCCCATCGGTTTTTAGCAAAGCTGCATCAACCCCATCAGCCGAGGTGCCACTCATTAATCCAATCGCGGTAATCTGTTTCGCAGGCAAGCTTTACTCTCACAATATCTGGTTGATTTGTGCCAATGCATGATTGCTCAGCATTGAACCAATATGGTAGCTCCATGAAAATCTATCGTAAAAAAGAGAAAATGCACTGCGTTTCGCGCAGAAATATCTTTGCGAAATGATTAACATGGATTCAGTTGAGTGCAAGTTATCACTTTTTGCGACTGTGCGACATCCTTAATCTGAGTGTCGTTAAGTCTTGACCTTATAACCGATTATCTACAAACCACGAAGATAGGTAATCTTGGAATTTATCTTGCGGATTGCGCATATCAACGCAGATTGGTTGGCATTCCGCAGCGGTTATCCACCCTGCTTGGTGTGAGAAAAATTAGGAGAAGCACGATGGTTCGTAGCTCAGCTGATACCAGCAATCTTTCCAGTTCACCTGGTTTGCCAGAGGGATCTAAGGAAGGCAGTGTTGGAAATCCTCTCTCTTCTATGCGACAAGTTGCCGTTATGGTCGAAACGGATAGCAGCGCAGGTTGTCGAATCATTCGGGGCATTGCAAACTTTGCCGAACGCAACAACAACTGGCACCTGCTTATTGATCCTAGAGATCATGAGCATCGGTCATGGTTGCCCGACGGTTGGAACGGCGATGGGATCATAGCGCGAGTTAGCAGTATGCAACAATTGGCGCATCTTAGAAAACGAAACCTCCCTTTGGTGAATGTTGACGACCTATTTTGTGATGAGCCTGAATTGCCCTCAGTTATCACCGATGAGAATCGACTAGCTGAAATGGCTCTTGATCACTTGCTTGATCGCGGGTTTCGACAATTTGGTTATTTTGCACCCCCGAGCACATTCTATTCCAAGAAGCGTTGCAATGCCTTTTCAAGCCGTTGTGAGCTGTCAGGATATCCCTGCAATGTCTATAAACCAGGTTATCGCGCCACACGAAAAATTGGTTGGGAGGAACAGCAGCGACGTGTTGAACGTTGGATCCAATCACTTCCGAGGCCAAGCGCGGTGCTAACGATTGACGCGCAGCACGCAAGGCAACTAGCGGAGATTTGTCACTTGGCTGGCATCCGTGTGCCTGATGACATCGCAATTCTTGGTGGCAGCTTGGATGAGCTTATGTGTGATGTCTCGACGCCGCCACTGTCTAGCATAAACGTTGCAAGTGAACGCATCGGTCATGATGCCGCTCAACTACTAGATCTAATACTGGCGGGTGAAGAGGCACCTGTCTTGCCTCAATTAGTTCCGCCGCAAGGAGTTAAGAGCCGTCAATCGACCGACCTCTTAGCGATTGATGATCCCGAGATTGTCGATGCCCTTCGCTTCATACGCAACAATGCTCATCGTGGCATCGTCGTGGAAGACATCCTGCGGCAAGTTCCTATTTCGCGCCGTAGTCTTGAAATTCAATTCCGAAAGTATTTGGGGCGGTCACCAGCGCGTGAAATAAGACGTGTCCAACTTGAGCGAAGCCGCGACCTGCTGACTCGTCGAGAGCTATCTA
Organism: Botrimarina sp.; assembly: GCA_965263145.1. Taxonomy (GTDB): domain Bacteria; phylum Planctomycetota; class Planctomycetia; order Pirellulales; family Lacipirellulaceae; genus CAYGQU01. The sequence goes on along the minus strand of OZ253585.1, from coordinate 983,409 downwards.
TTACGGAAGTAGCGTTGTCGTGTGGTTTTGCGAATGCAACTCGATTCGGCGTCGCTTTTAAGAAAGACACCGGTAAGACACCACACTCATTCAGAAAAGAATTGCTGGCTGGTCAGCAAACCGCAACAATTGGAAGTTAACGAGTCATATCTTGGTGCATTGCTCCTGCAATGGCACCGAGCATCTCTTTGAGGTGCTTGTCTGATACGGTTTGATCTTTGCTCTGAATCATAATGCAGATTGAGTAGATCGGTTTGTCTGCCTCATCGCTTACGATGGCCCACTCCGTTCGCAATCCTGGTAGCATGCCAGGTTTACTCGCAAGGCGGTAGCCGGATGGGATGGCTGAAGTAAAGGGACTCTCCTTGCTGATCGAGAGTAAGTCAATCGTTTGTGCAGCTGCTTGCTTGGTAGATGTATCTGTCGATTGACTGTCACTAATTAACGCCTGCAAAAGGAGATTCGCTTCGTAGGGAGTTGAGCTATTCATCAGCCCACGATCACGAGCTTCGAAATCCATCATCTTGCGACGCAGCCTCGTTTGTGACAACCTCAAGCCTTCCAGACGCTGGTTGATGGATTCCATACCTAGGTAGTCAATCAAAAGGTTCGTTGCTACGTTGTCACTCAGTTTGATCATTAGCATTGCTAGATCGGCCAGTGATATTTGCGAGACACCGGCTACAAATTCCTGCAAAATACCACAGCCACCTGACCCATTCTCTGGGTCAACTGGCACAAGCTGATCAAGAGATAACATATTCGAAGCTGATTGGTTAAAGAGCTCCCAGGCAATCGGGATTTTGATTGCACTAGCTTGTGGAAAAACTGAATTTGGATTTGCAACGTAAGATTTCGCCGATTGCAGATGCGTAGCCGCAGACCCATAGTCAGTATTCGAAAATGGGTAGCTGACATGCAATTCCTTTGGAATATTCCACTCAGTATAAGCCATCGTGTGTTCTCGGGGGATGAGTTGCTGTACTTGTCGTTGTATTATGGTCAGCCTCTGCGGTGTAGCCCGCTTATTGCTTTAGAATCATTGATCTGCGTAAAGCGTTATGACTGACTGGAACAGCTTGGAATCACATTGCAAATTTACCTGCCCTTATGGCGGATGGAAACCTGCGACGATACGGGCTGAGGTAGATCGGATTCTTTCAGATTTGCCAGACTCTGTCCTTCGGACTGAACTTGGGAAATCCCATGAGGGAAGACCTATCGAGTTGTTGCAGTTGGGCAATGGCAAGCACCGTGTTCTGATGTGGACCCAGATGCATGGTAATGAGCCGACCCATACGACAGTTCTATTGAACCTGCTTGATCGATTAGTGAATCATTCCTCTGATGATTTCTCTAAAAGCTTGCTTGACAATCTTACGATTGGCATGGTTCTGGGGCTTAACCCTGATGGCTCGGAAAGAAACATCCGGCACAATGCCCAAGGAATCGATATCAACCGCGACGCCCTTCAGTTTTCAACGCCCGAGGGTCGTATCTTCCGTGATTTGATCCAGAGCTATCAACCGAGGTATGGATTTAACTTACATAACCAACGCCATCGACTTTCCATTGGTGAGCCTGCCGAGCCTGTCGCGGTATCGCTTTTGGTTCCTCCGATTGATGAAGAGAATTCTCAGAACGAATCAACCCAACTAGCAACACTGGTCGCAGCTACGTTCTGTGAAAAGGTTCGCGAGCAATGCGGTAATCGTATTTCACGTTATGGAATCGAGTACATGGCTCGTGCCTTTGGAGAGTGGGTACAACGTCAGGGAGTCTCGGTCATCTTGGTCGAAGCAGGTGGCTGGCCTGATGGTCAGTTCGATCAGCTTGAAAAACTCCACTACGCTGCGCTTGCTCAGACGCTGAAAGCAATAGCTCTTGATAAACTTAATAACGCCAAGGCTGCAAGTTATCACGATTTGCCTAAGTTTCATGATCACTTGATGTTCGATCTCTTAGTAGAAAAGAGTGAGATTGCCCAATCACCCGGCGGAACTTTGACGGAAGCAGAAATTGGTATCAATTACCCGGGGCGCATGGCTGGTGTCCCTTGCAATGAATTCGGTGTGATCGAAGCCGTTGGTGACCTGCATGAAAATGGTGGCATCGATACTCTTGCTTCGAATGGCAACGTCGTTATGCCAGGTCGGATAGTGGTAGGCGATGATGTTGAGCAAGCTTTAGCGGTTGGGGCAACCACGTTGTTGACCCCGATTCAGTTTCCGAATGATTTGAACCAGCTTTCACAAGCTGTTGATAAGGTGGAAAGTGAGTCGATGGCATTGAATCGCGGGTTGGTTACCTACGATGATTGGTTGCCAAGCGATTTTGAATCTTGCTTTCAAATGCTTGCGGCTGCTTCCGTCAATGGATTGGTTGCCGTCCTATTGAGAGGCGATAACCCAACGGCTTCTATCGTCTGCAATCAGCTTGGGATTCCAGTCGTCCAAGAGAACGAGATTCCTGAATCAACAATCGCCATGCCTGGTGGGTTTGGCGATTGGGTAAAAGAGACACACTCCGTGGCAAAGCTATTGGGCTGGCAAGACCGTGGCAGGATCGATCTGAATCTACCGGCGGACTTCGCTCTGGTTCGCGCAAGCGATACCGCGGATTGCGATCTTTCCTTGCAACAAGTCGTCGTGGGCGGTAGTGTGGCATGGCAGGGCGGGGCAATCGTTCGGTCGGACGTTGGCGTTCGGCTTGTTTAAGTAGTCAGCATTGGCTTGTACCCGTGAGGACTGACTACACCGGTTCTGTGCGCAGGGCATGCTATGCTAAACAAAATCTGGTTTTGGTTACTCTTCATCGGCATCCTCTATGCCCCCCTTAAAATGGTCATTAGGCCATGGATTCCTGTCGGAAAGGCTTTAGCAACGGAATTATCTATTGAGGAAGCAGCCGAGGCGACTACTCTCAATGAATTCGCAGAAATTGGCAAGCAGATAAACGAAGCAGCGCTCAACGGTGCGCAAGTCTCCGTGGACATTTGCATCAGCCTGATTGCAATCATGGTTCTATGGTTGGGGTTGTTGCAAGTTGCCAAAGATGCGGGGCTTGTCGACTTGTTGGCCAGATTACTCAGCCCCCTCATGCGTTGGCTCTTCCCTGGTATTCCCAATGGTCATGCCGCTCAGGGCGCAATTCTCATGAATATGTCTGCCAACATGCTTGGGCTAGATAATGCAGCAACGCCCTTTGGATTGAAAGCGATGAAAGAACTCGACGAATTGAATCCTGAAAAAGGAACCGCCACCAATGCAATGGCAACCTTTCTTACGATCAATACGAGCAGCGTCACGCTTGTGCCGATCTCGATTATCGGACTGAGGTATGCAAGTGGTAGCGAAAATCCATCGGAGCCAGTTTTTGGAATCATCTTGGCTACTTTTGTCAGTACGATTGTGGGTGTGATGGTTGTTCGTTGGCTGGAGAGGATGCCTCGTTTTGCAAAAACGAATCCGATGCTTGTTGTCAACCAAGAGTCACAGCAGGGGGGCAACTGATGGATAGTTTGCAACTCTTTGCGGATGCCTTCAGCAACTGGACTGTCCCTGGTGTTATTCTCGTAATCATTACAGCAGCTTGGTGGCGAAACGTACCCATGTACGAATCTTTCGTCACTGGAGCCAAAGAAGGCTTTGACGTAGCGGTGATGATTATCCCCTATTTGGTCGCAATCCTCTTTACGATCAAAGTTTTCTTAGCAAGCGGCATCCGTGATGATGTGCGCTGGGTTGCTGCGAAAGGGTTGGAAAAAGTTGGCATGGAGGAAGCCGCCGTAACGCTTGACTTGTTACCGCTTGCCTTGACGAAACCACTCAGCGGCGGGGCTTCGCGTGGGGTTTTGGTAGAGATTTACGACTCGCACGGGCCTGATTCATTTATTGGCCAGACGGCATCATTGATGATGGGTAGCACGGAAACGACGTTCTACATCTTGTCGGTCTATTTCGGAGCAGTTGCGGTTAAGCGTTTTCGCCATACGTTGCCAGCTTGTTTGATTGCAGACTTTGCAGGCCTGGCAGCAGCCTTATTCTTCGGCTGGTTTTTCTTTACTTAGGAAATGTGTTGAGCAAAGAACTGAAATCTCCGCCAATGATACGCCCTGGTGATGGCATCTCGGTCGTCATGCCGGCAAGTGCTCCTGATCGAAATGCCTTTACGAAGGCTGTGGATCATCTCGTCAAACAGGGATACCAAGTTAAAACTTATCGAGATTTTACAAGTGACAATCTTGGCAACAGCTATTCCTATCTAGCAGGAAATGATTCTGATCGGGCCGATGAACTGAATGCCGCTTTCGCTGATAAGGAGACGAGACTCGTCTTAGCGGCTCGTGGCGGCTACGGCGTCGCTCGCATCTTAGACCTCGTCGATTTCAGTCTCTTAGTCTGTAATCCCAAAGCCGTTTGCGGATACAGCGATCTAACTGCTTTACATGCCGCGATTCAAAAGAAGTGTAGTCTCGTATCAATTCTTGGCCCTAACCTGATTGATGGTTGGGGCAGTCGTTCAAGCGAAGTTAACCATGAACGAAAAGCAACCATTGAGTTGCTAGAAGGTCTTAAGGTGGGAAGTTCACTGGTCGGGTCGCACCCAGTGGTTGAACTAAAGGCAATTACACAGGGAAGGGCGAGTGGAAGGTTAGTTGGCGGTAATCTGGCGGTATTGAATTCGCTTTTGGGAACACCTTACGAACCTGACTGGGACGGAGCGATTCTTTTTCTCGAAGAGATTGGTGAATCACCCTATCGGATTGACCGAATGCTAACGCAACTTCGGCAGGCCGGCGTTTTTGATCGAGTTGCTGGGATTCTTTTGGGTTACTTCACCGATTGCCAAACGTGTGAAACAGATACTGAGCTCAATAATCTTTTTAATGAGATGTTTAGTAATTGTAGTGTGCCTGTGATAGCAGGATTCCCTTCAGGCCACGAACACCCAAATTATCCTTTACCAATGGGTGCCAAAGTGAAGATTGATTCCGACGCTCTCCTGGTGGCGATTTGCGAAGAGCTTTTTGCTGGTTAGCTCTTTAGGGGGTCTGCATATGCGCTCATGCGCTGGAGTGCGAACATTCTGCGCACGCAGCGCTTCAATCTGGTACGTGAAGCCCTTAACCTATCACATTGACAAGAAGGACTTTGGTTGTTTTAAGTCCTTGGCATTCCTTGAGTAATAAGCATGAGCAAGGCTTCTAGCCAAACCAATCCTGCTGAAACCACGGCTAATCCCGCCGCAGCAATGGCCGATCCCTCTACGGCTATGGGAAGTCGCCTAGTCATTCTGACCCAGGGACGAACTGATCCTCTTTCAGCCAAGACGGCGAATGTTTTGCTTCGTTACCGCGGTGATGAGGTGCTGGCTCTCTATGATACGACGCAAGAGGGCAAATTGGCGGGGCCGCTGCTCGGAGTAGGTGACAATACACCAATCGTTGGTAGTTTTAGTGAGGTTGATTCGCCGGATACGTTGGTGATTGGAATTGCCCCAGCTGGTGGCAAGATTCCAGACGAATGGCGGCCAATCCTCAAAGAGGCGATTAGTCGTGGCATGTCTATCGTTTCAGGACTTCATGAGTTTATGAGTGAAGATCCTGAGCTTGTCGACTTGGCGAGTGAACATGATGTGACTCTGTGGGACGTCCGCAAAAACAATGAACATGACGTGGCAACCAGGCAAGGTATCACGGAAGATTGCACCCGCATTCTGACAATCGGGCAAGATTGCTCTGTTGGAAAAATGCTGACCGCACTTGAATTAGCACGTGGTCTGCAAGCGAATGGTACTAATGCAAAGTTCGTCGCGACCGGCCAGACGGGTATCATGGTTGAAGGAGATGGCTTGCCGATCGATTGTGTTGTTTCCGACTTTGTTAATGGGGCAGTCGAGAAACTGGTTCGACAAAATCAACACCATGAAATTATGGTGGTTGAAGGTCAAGCGACGATTACTCACCCAAGATTTTCTGCTGTTTCGACGGGATTGCTTCATGGTGCTAATCCGCACGCGATGATTCTTTGCTACGAAGCGGGAAGAAAGAACTTGCGAGGTATGGAGCATTTGAATATGCCAACTCTCGATTCGGTGAAAGAAGCCTACGAGCATCTAGCCGCATTCGGATTTCCTGCCAAAGTGATCGCAATCGCCATGAATAGTCGGCGATTGAATAACAAAGAAGCTGACGCCGAACAATTTGTACGAGAGCAAGAGTTTGGGCTGCCTGTGGTTGACCCAATTCGACATGGACCAGGCCGATTGGTGCAAGTGATTGAGGATTACCATCGGTCACGTACAAATGAAATCACATTAGCAGGAGGTTCCGTTTGATTCGGCTTACCACAAAAGTATATGCACTCCCCCTCAAGCACGTATTTACGATTGCAAGAGGTTCGACCTCGGTTCGTGAGACCTTGATCATATCACTCTCCACCGGCAATGTGACTGGTTACGGGGAGGCCACTTCTAATCGATATTATCACGCAACGATTCCTGAGCTAACAACAGCGATAGACTCAGTAAAGCCGATGATTGAAGGCTTTGAGTTTGATGATCCAGCCGAATTGATTGAGCAGTTACTTCCTGAAATCGCCAGTGAATTAAGAGGCAACAGCTTTGCTCTTTGTGCCATCGATTTAGCCTTGCATGATCTATGGGGCAAACTGGTTGGGCAGCCGCTTTGGAAGCTTTGGGACCTTGATACGGTGTTGTCGCCGATTTCAAACTTCACAATTGGAATCGATAGCGTTGACAAGATGGTGGCTAAATTGAATGAGGTTGCTGATTGGCCATTGATAAAAATCAAACTTGGAACTGAAGACGATCTAAAAATTGTTCGTGAGCTACGCAAGGCATCCCAAGCTGTTTTTCGTGTTGATGCGAATTGCGGATGGACTGTCGATCAGACGATTGAATATTCGTCAGAATTAAGAAATCTCGGCGTTGAGTTTATCGAGCAGCCATTGCCGGCGGATGATCTTGTGGGGGCAGCAAAGGTTTACGAACAGGCCTCGCTACCAATCATTGCGGATGAAAGCTGTGTTGTCGAATCGGACATTGATCGATGCCATAATCGATTTCATGGAATCAACATCAAACTCGTGAAATGTGGCGGGCTTGCGCCGGCACGTCGGATGATTGATCGGGCGGGCGATCTTGGTATGAAGCTGATGGTCGGTTGTATGACAGAATCGACGGTCGGTATTTCTGCCATCGGACAGCTTGCCCCGCTTCTTGATTATGTCGATATGGATGGCGCAGCTCTCTTGTCTGAGGACATCGCAACCGGAGTGAAAATAGACCAAGGGAAACAGATCTATCCCAAGGTGCCAGGCAGCGGAGTCACTCTATTGGAAGAAGAGTCAGGGCATTTAGAGGTAAAACTTTCAACTGCTGAATAAGCAATCGATAGTCAATTTGAATGATGAACACCATGTTATACCAACGTATCCTCTCGGTTTTGATCCTCAACGCCTTGGTCTTGTCGGCCCCATGCCTGGCTAGTGATCTTGATGATAAGCTTGCAAATCCTTTGGCACAACTTATCAAATCGCATCGGGGTGTTGTGACCGTCTGTTTTAAGGATTTAGTAACTGGCCAAGTCTATTCGGTAGATGCTTCTCGCCCCATGCCCTCGGCCAGCATGATAAAGTTTCCAGTAATGCTCACTGCTTACGAAAAAGCGGCATTAGGAGAGCTTGATTTAGACAAAGTCATTACTCTCGAAGAAGATGACAAGGTGCCCGGCTCAGGGATTCTGACGCCACACTTCAGTGATGGAGCGACGATTCGATTGCGTGATGCCATTCGTTTGATGATGGCTTGGTCAGACAACACGGCTACCAATCTTGTTGTCGATGCTGTCGGAATCGAGGCAGTCAACAGCTTAATGGACAAGCTTGGCTGTTCGACAACTCGGCTAAACTCTAAAGTTTATCGCCGTGATACGACCGTCAATCCCAAGCTCAGTGAAGAGTTTGGTCTTGGCCGCATGTCAGCAGAAGAGACAGTCACGTTGTTCGAAAAACTTGCGAACAAAGATCCATTTGGTGCCGGAGTTGGTAAGCCCTATGGTAAATCCGATGCCAAGCAAATCTCCAAGTATTGCGAAGAGATGATGGATCACCTTTATGCTTGCCAGTATCGCGACATGGTGCCATTGCATGTGCCTGCGGATATTAAGGTTGCGCACAAGGGGGGAGCGGTAAGCCGAGCTCGTTGCGACGGCGGCATTATTCAATCTTCACACGGTCCGATTCTCTATTGTGTCATGACAGCAGAAAACGAAGATCGTAGCTGGAGCGACAGCAATGAAGCTTGCCTATTGGCTGCGGAGATCGGCAAAGCGGTTTATCAGTACTTTGCAGCGCCTGACGGGGTTGTTGAGCCACCTAGCGTTGCACGAATCCTATCAGTTGGCGCTGATGGTCCTCTCGTGGAAGCGTTACAACGTACGATTAATGCTCGTCTAAAAAAGGGGCCACGACTCGGGGTCGATGGAGATTTTGGTCCCAACACCGAGTCGGGTGTTAAGCGATTCCAAACTTCTGTTGGCCTAGAGCCAAGCGGTAAAGTGGACGTTGCAACGTGGAAAGCACTCGGGACGCTGGTCATGGAGGATGAGCCAGTCCTGCCACCTTCGGAAGTAAAGCGTGAGCTTCCGTCACTAAAGCCACAAGATTCATTGATCGGTCCACCGGTCACAACCTGTAAAGCTTGGGCGATTGCCGATGGCAAAACTGGTAAGGTGCTCTGGGACCACGAAGGAGATATCATTCGCGACCCCGCGAGTACAACCAAGATGATGACGGCCTATGTTATCCTCTCCATGGCAAAAGAGAATCCCGATTTACTTAGTGAGATTATTACCTTCTCCGAACGAGCTGACAAAACGAGTGGGTCAACCGCTGGTGTTCGCGTTGGCGAAAAAATTTCGGTCAAGGAATTACTCTACGGCCTGATGCTTCCGAGTGGAAATGACGCTTCCGTTGCGTTTGCCGAAACCATTGGAAAGAAGATTGATCTCTCTGGTGAGACTTCCTACGATCGGTTTATCTCTGCTATGAATGCCGAAGCAAAAGAGCTAGGCATGCTCAAAACGGGCTATCGAAATCCACACGGTCTAACTGCTGAGGGGCATGTTACCACTGCCAAAGACTTGGTCAAACTTGCCCACGCTGCCATGAAGGACGCGTTGTTTCGTGAGGTCGTGGCGACAAGACTCCACGGTTCGACACTTGATTCGGTTGATGGGTATCAACGAAACGTGCTTTGGAAGAACACCGATAGGTTGCTTCAATACGAAGGATACTACGGCATCAAGACAGGTACTACCGGACCAGCCGGCGCGTGTCTCGTCTCGGCTGGTGAGAGAAACGGCAAGCCATTGATCGTTGTTATCTTAGGTGCTACAAGCAGTGATGCCCGATACGTTGATGCTCGGAACCTCTACCGTTGGGCATGGTCTGAATTAGAAAAGTAAGCCCAAGATACGAATCACAAAAGGTATTCACGATGAAACTGCTTTATCCATTCGTATTATTGCTGATTCTTGTGTCCACGAGTCTAGCTGAAGAGCGCAAGCCAATCGTTCTCACACCGGAAGCGGAAGAAATTCATTATGGATGCCTTTTGGTTGATGGGCACAATGACTTCCCGTGGGAATTACGAACCAAGGGGTCTTCAGATTTCTCAAAGATTGATATCGCGAGACCACAGCCACAGTTTCACACGGACATCCCACGGTTGCGAAAGGGAGGTCTTAATGCACAGTTTTGGAGCGTCTGGGTTCCTGCTGACACAGCCAAATCGAACCGATCGTTAGCGATGACGCTTGAACAGATTGAGCTCGTTCGAATGATGGTTGATCGATATTCAACCGAAATGGAGCTTGCTCTCACGGTAGAGGATATCCGAAGGATTTCTGCTGAGGGCAAGATCGCCTCGATGATTGGCGTCGAAGGGGGACACTGCATCGAAGAATCGATCGGCACGCTAAGGCAGCTTTTCAATTTGGGTGCGAGGTACATGACACTAACTCACTCTGATACCATCCCTTGGGCTGATTCTGCTACAGATGAAGAACGTCACGGTGGGTTGACTTCTTTTGGTATCGAAGTTGTTCGCGAGATGAATCGACTTGGCATGATGGTGGATATCTCGCACGTATCGATTCCAGTTATGAAACAGTCGATAACGGAAAGTAAAGCTCCTGTTATCTTTAGCCACTCCTCTTCGCGTGCAATTGCCGATCATCCACGAAATGTGCCGGATGAAGTGCTAAAGATGCTCCCCGAGAAGGATGGCGTGGTTATGGTCAACTTCTTCTCTGCATTTGTTGTGCCCGCCGCTGTTGACAACTACACCGAGATATTCAACATGCGTCGTGACTTAAGAGAAAAGGGGATGACAGAAGATCAAGTCTCTGAAACCGTTGCGGCTTGGCGTTTAAAAAACCCTATGCCTGCTGGTTCGATCCACGATCTGCTTGATCATATCGACCAAATCGCTAAGGTGGCTGGCACCAAGCACATTGGTATTGGCTCCGACTTTGATGGAGTTAGCATATTGCCAACCCAGTTGGAGGACGTCGCTTGTTACCCTTATATCACTCAGGGTTTACTTGATCGAGGTTATACTAAAGAAGAGATTCGTGGCATTCTTGGGGAGAACCTTCTGCGTGTAATGAAACGCGTGGAGGAAGTTTCCGATGAATTGTCCAATTAGCATTCACTAAACGGAGTTTTGTTGGTGAGCACCTCTTCACCCTCTTCCAGCGATAAAGACACCACGGAACTTCTTGAGCAACTCAGGGAGATTGTCGGTACGGATAATCTCCTAACAGAAAAAATAGACCTCATACCATATTCCTTTGACGGAACCGCCGCTCTTAAGCAGTTGCCCTTAGCAGTTGTGCTCCCCAAAACCACCAAGCAAGTTGCCCCTTGTGTCAAAGTAATTCAATCGGCTGGGCGCCCGCTCGTTACACGCGGTTCAGGCACGGGCTTGTCGGGAGGAAGCTTACCGGTTGAGCAAGCCGTTGTCCTTTGTCTCACCGGATTGGATCAAATCCTTGAGCTCGATACGAAGAATCTTACGATCCGCGTCGAGCCAGGCGTTATCACTCAGAAGATCGATGAGGAAGCCTCCAAGCACGGCCTCTTTTATCCCCCCGATCCGGGCTCACAAAAGATCTCGACCATCGGTGGAAACGTAGCAGAAAATTCCGGCGGATTGCGTGGCCTTAAGTACGGCGTGACTCGCGACTACGTGATGGGGCTCCGCGCCGTGCTTGCCAGCGGCGATGAGGTATGGCTCGGCAACGCATGTGTGAAAGATGTTGCAGGTTATAACTTGAGAGATCTTTTTATCGGTTCCGAGGGAACTTTGGGAGTCGTTACCGAAGTATTGCTAAAGTTACTGCCCAGGCCAGAGTCTCGCCAAACGATGGTGGCGACCTTCAATGACATTGAAGAGGCTGCCCAGGCGGTTTCTGACATCATTGCCAACAAGATTGTCCCTTGTACGGTTGAGTTTCTCGATCAGAAAACAATCCAGTGCGTGGAGGACTTTGCTAATCTCGGTCTGCCAACCGATGCAGCTGCTCTTCTGCTTCTAGAATCCGATGGGCACTCGGCCGTTGTATCTGAAGAAATCAAAGCAATGCAGCGTATTCTTGAAGAGGCAGGTGCCGAAGGTATACAGCTCGCAGCAAGCGAAGCGGAAGCTGAGCAACTTCGCACGGCACGCCGTGCTGCATTTTCCGCATTAGCAAGAGTGCGACCAACCACAATCTTGGAAGACGTTACGGTGCCGAGGAGTGAGCTTGCAAAAATGGTTCACTTCATTGCTGAATGTGCCAGCAAGCATCATCTTGAGATCGGAGTCTTCGGCCATATGGGCGATGGCAACCTTCATCCGACTTTCTTAACCGATGAACGTAACGAAGCCGAGATGCATCGTGTTCATCAGGCACTGGAAGAGATAGTTGACGAAACGATCAAGCTAGGTGGTACCGTCACCGGTGAGCACGGTGTTGGCGTTGCTAAAAAGCCATTTCTTCAACGTCAGTTGGGAGATCAAAGCTATGAATTGCTCAGACTCGTGAAACGATCACTCGATCCTCACGGCTTGCTAAACCCTGGCAAGATCTTCGATCGAGAGTAGGCGCGATATGGACCAAGAACCAGTGAACCTGCTCAAGTCGCTCGACTACTCGGTCGTTCAGCAATGCATGCACTGTGGCTTGTGCTTACCAACTTGTCCGACCTACGTTGAGACTGGTCGCGAGCGTAATAGCCCGCGGGGTCGGATCGCGCTGATGAGAAGCATCGCCGATGACGCTCTTCCTTTGGACAAGGCGTTCGCCGAAGAGATGGACTACTGTGTCGGTTGCCTCGCCTGTACGACCGCTTGTCCTGCTGGTGTCGACTATGCCCATCTGCTAGAGACTGCAAGAGCAGCATCTGAGAAAGAGGAACTTCTCGCAACTCCAATGCGTTCATTCTACCGCTGGCTTGGTATGAGTGTGGTGATGAAGAATCCGCATTTGATGCGTTGGGCAGCCTGGGCGATCTCATTTACTCAGAAGCCGTGGGCCCGTTCGTTTATTTACAAGACGGGTTTGATTTGGCTTGCCCCTAAACGACTTCGTGAACTGGAACCGAAGTCGCCAATCATCGACCGACCGTTCAGTGATTCACGTATCAAGCGAAGAGAGTTGCCCGCAGAGGCTAAGATCGTAAAACGCGTGGCGGTCCTCACAGGCTGCGTGCAGGATATCTCCTATTCCAGGGTAAATCGTGCCACGGTTGATGTGCTTCTTGCCGCCGGGTGCGAAGTCATCACACCACGCAATCAACCGTGCTGTGGTTCGTTGCATGCTCACAATGGAGAGCTCCAGCAATCGCGCGAACTTGCTCGTAGGACGCTCGATCAATTCGTCGAAGCAGGGGATTCACCACTTTCTGAGTTCGATGCCGTTATCAGCAACTCGGGCGGGTGTGGTTCGCACCTTCGGCACTATGGGCGATTGCTCGAAGGGGATGCAAATTACGAATCGATAGCCAGAGAATGGGATAGCAAGCTGAGAGATGTTCAAGAGTTTCTTTTCGAGTTACTCGAAATCGGCGGCATTCCTCTTAAGTCGACCAAGAAGAGTTTGCGCGTTACCTACGACGCTTCTTGCCACTTAGTACATGGTCAGAAAGTTGTTCGTCAGCCAGTGGAACTTCTCAAGCAGATTCCTGACATCGAATTTATTCCACTCGCTGAATCGGATTGGTGCTGCGGGGCGGCCGGAGTGTATACAATTACTCAACCTGACCAAGCGCAGAAGCTGCTTGATCGCAAGCTGGAGCACCTACGCAAAACTAAGGCCGATGTACTAGCCACGGCCAACCCGGGATGCATGCATCACTTAGCTTTGGCATGTAAAGAAGATGCGCAGCTCAATTCGCTGCGCATCGTGCATCCAATGGAATTGCTGGCTGAGCACCTCGCCTAGAGATCACTAGGCGGTTGCTTCAGGAGCAGCGGCACTATTCGGCGTAGCGACGGCATCTACGACTGGCGTTGCCTTTTTGCGAACACGCTTTCGCTTCGGTGCGGGGGCGCTCCACTCTTTGGTGAGCATCTCAAAGACTTCGGGTGATTCGTATCGGACGATCCCTTTACCGTCCGGCATAGGACCAATCAGACCACGGAAGACAGGCAAGCCACGCAAGCTTAGGTCGGTCGAGCAATCATCGATACCAATCTGTGTGTGCATCTTCAGCACCGAATCGGTATGCGCGTAGTCTTTGCTGCGAATCTCGCCATTCTGGCCGCGAGTTACAATGCGGATCGTTTTTTCCATGGGATGGTCAACTCATGCTTGGAGGGGAGGGGACTTCCTCATGATGTTCGGCCATGGTGAACCTATGGCAGCAGTTCGGCGTCCTGCGGGCGTATATCTCGAAGAGTACGTCGAACCCGCACAGCCGAAGCAATTCGACCCCCGATGGCCGAGTAATCGTCACAAGCTGCCCCCATTAGGGAGCGGTTGCCGAAAGAACCGGCACAACCAGCGCCAGAAAGGCCCGAGAAATAAAGCAAACGGGACACGGTTGTCATGGCCGAAGGTCGAATATATCCTACTGGTACGCCTTCGGAGGATAAGCGAATGGCTAGCAGGCTGATTCGAAATCAGTTGCCGGGCAACCGGTTGTGGGTTCGAGTCCCATGTCCTCCGCTCTTATGAATAACGCCGTCTTGAAATTCAAGGGGGCGTTTTTTTGGTAATTGCTCTTTGTTTTTTACTCGCTCAATTTGGTAGTTGCTTACTCTAAATATAGTAGTCAATTACCAATACAGTCAAATAATACATTCATTATCTTTAATGATTTGGTTGATCAAGAAGGTTAATGCCATTACGTTTGAAGCATGTCTGTTCCTTCATCAAGTGTAGTAGAAGTTATTACCTACCTTTTGCCCGGATTTCTATCCGCATGGATTTACTACGGTCTTACAGCATACAAAGCGAAATCTCCTTTTGAGAGAACAGTTCAGGCATTGATTTTTACTACTATTGCCCAGGCAATTACTCAGCTTCTTAAAATGATTTTTGAGAAGCTCGGAACATTATGTTTCACTTTTGGTTCATGGACCAATGATGTACAACAAATCTGGGCACTTATGGTCGCTGCCTTGTTAGGCCTAGCCATCGCTATACTTGCAAATTCAGACTTTCCACATAGCTGGCTAAGGAAACTTGGTATAACACGCCACACTGCGTATCCATCGGAGTGGTATAGTACTTTCTATGAGTGTAAAGAGACTTATGTGGTACTGCACCTGAGTGGTGAACGAAGATTGTATGGTTGGCCTGTTGAGTGGCCCGATAATCACGATGAAGGTTCATTTATTCTTGCGGATGCTGTTTGGTTGCTAGACGAAAATAAAGAAAGACCTTTAACTGGTGTCAGTCGAATCATAATTCCTACAATCGAAGTAGAAATGGTGGAGTTTGTACCTATAGCCAATAGTCAGGAGCAAATTCGCGAAGACTAGATAAATAAATTCGACGTCATATTTTTGATTGAATTAAGGGATAACTATGGGTAGCAAAGAACAAACTCCACCTCCAAATGAGGTGTCGCAAGTAGCAAGGAACGGTGAGCGTGCTGCCAACCCGGATAAAAATCCGCCAGGTCGACCCACTCCACCGCCCCCTCCTCCCAAGAAGGAAGGCAAAAATGACAGATCAGAACATTAGCTTCGAGCAACGAGGTAGTAATGGCAAGCCAAATTCTACTTCCACAAAGCCAGTTCCCCCGCCTCCACCTCCACCCAAGAAAGGATAATCTTCGTAGGGTGCGTGCAGCGAAGCCTAACGCACCATTGCTCACTTGCACATCACTCAAAATACCGAAACTCATCACCATACCAATTCGAAGAATTGCCCCAATCATATGAGTACTCTCCAAGCTTCACGTAGCGATGAAACGAAGACCATGGCCAATCTTTCACGCATTCTACAAGATTATGTTTCAATGGATTGACTGGAGATAATCAAGGCATCGTTTGAGATCGCCTTCATCTCTACAGGTATGTTCGAAAAACCTTCGTTGCCAAAGCGAGTGTTCACCTCGCTTAAGGCGACTTCTGGTACGATCAGGCGATGCTCCATCCGATCTATTCCAAGCCTTAGTAAATCTTGCCTTTATTTTTTTCCAGCTTAGAGAGTAATCTGCGTCGTTCGGTGGCAGTTTCCATATCGTGTGAATGTGATCGGGAAGGAGTACGAATCCTATGATTTGAAATGGATGCTCCTGGCGGACTTGGTCAATTGCTTGTCGGAGAACCTTTCTCCCTAGATATGATGTGAGGATTGGTTTTCTTTTCTCGGTTAACACGGTGAAGAAAAAGGTGCTGCCCTCACGGTTTCTGCGGTATTGGCTCATACTCTTAGAATAGCAGGATTTGGTGCGTTTCGCTTCGCTGCACACACCCTACGTCCTTAGTCCCGCACCATATTGACCGATCACCTCCAAACGGGGATGATATGGCCCTAAAGCAAGGGATTTCAGTATCCCCATGGGAGGACCAATCGGCTGGTCTGTGGCGGCGTTCCCATCTAACCGTAGATTCGATTTAACTGCGAAAGTGATCTGATTGTGAGCGATCTTTGTGATTTTGGCCTCGTTGGCTTGGCCGTAATGGGTGAGAACTTGGCACTTAACGTTGAGAGCCGTGGATACAAAGTTGCCGTTTACAACCGAACAACCAGCAAGGTTGATGAGTTCATTTCGGGCCGAGCAGCGGGCAAGAATTTTGTCGGTTGTCATTCGCTCGAAGAGATGGTCAAGAATCTCGACCGTCCTCGCAAGGTCATGTTAATGGTTAAGGCAGGCCCAGCGGTTGATGCCTTGATCGAAACACTTACGCCATTACTTGAGCCAGGCGACATTATCATTGACGGTGGCAACACCTACTATGCCGACACCGAACGTCGTACCAAAGCGGTCGAAGAGTCCGGCTTGTTGTTCTCAGGCACGGGTGTCTCGGGTGGTGAAGAGGGGGCTCTTAAAGGCCCAAGCCTCATGCCGGGTGGTTCGCCTGACGCTTGGCCAACTTTAAAGCCAATCTTCCAAGCGATCTCAGCCAAGGTTGGACCAAACGAAGACATTCCTTGTTGCGAATGGGTCGGCCCACGCGGGGCAGGGCACTACGTCAAGATGGTGCACAACGGCATTGAGTATGGCGACATGCAACTCATCTGCGAAGCGTACTCAATGATGAAAGAAGCACTCGGCCTATCGAACGACGAGCTGTACGACGTCTTCGCCGAGTGGAACAAAGGAGACCTCGACAGTTACCTAATCGAAATCACGCGTGACATCTTTAGCGTAATGGATCCTGATGGCGACGGTTACTTGGTTGATAAAGTAATGGACCGAGCTGGCGCTAAAGGAACTGGCAAGTGGATGAGCCAACTCGCACTCGACCTGGGTGCTCCAAGCACGCTGGTTACCGAAGCCGTTTACGCACGGGCATTGTCGGCACGCAAAGAGGAACGCGTCCGTGCTAGTAAGATGCTTAATGGCCCTGAGCCAAAGTACGACGGCGATAAGACTGCATTCATCGATGCAGTTCGCCAAGCACTTTATGCTTCGAAGATCGTCAGCTACGCCCAAGGCTTTGTGCAGTTGCAGGCAGCAGCAGAAGAACATGACTGGCCGCTTAACTACGGCGATTGTGCCCTGTTATGGCGTGGCGGATGCATCATCCGCGCGGTCTTCCTTGATCGAATCAAGGAAGCCTTCGACGCCGATCCGAACCTTGAGAACTTGCTGATTGCTCCTTACTTTGCCAAGGCAATTGATGAAGCCCAAGAAGCTTGGCGGCATGTGGTTTCAACAGCGGCAACGCTTGGTATTCCTGTTCCTGCGTTTGCAACCGCTTTGGCTTACTACGATGGCTACCGTCGCGAAACCTTGCCAGCGAACCTGCTGCAAGCCCAGCGTGATTACTTCGGTGCTCACACTTATCAGCGAGTTGATAAAGAGGGAACCTTCCATACCGATTGGCTCGATAATCGGAAAGATCCAAGCTAAGGCTTTGTCTTAAGTTTAGAACGCTTGCTGAACCGCATCTTGTTTATAAAGAGGCAGATGGCGGTAGTAGACTTCTAGCACATAAAGCGACATGCAGGTTTGGTAGAGGCGGCCGCCGATCTTCCCCCACGAGTCACCGCGTGGGTCCCAGCTGCCACGCTCACGGCCACGCATGACTTGGTGCTCGGGCAAGACTTTGCGCATCTTGCGATTCCATGATTCCCAAGTCGAACCGCCCAAGTGCCGGCAGACTTGCGTTGCGTAATACCAGTAGTAAACATCACGACGCCCGTCGCGCCAGACGGGCGGATTTTCTAAGATGTGGTCAGCTCCTTGGCGAAGGCGAATATCCCCACGCGGCCAGCCAAGGTACTGTCGGCAGAGCAACCCTTCGGCGGTCATCGTTGGCAACGCTTCATGGTTGTACTGTTCTGTTGAATCATAAACATACCGGCTACCTTGAACTCGGCTGACGGAATCAAGGAATTCAGAAACGCGCTGGAATGTGCTGCTGGGAACATGGATGCCCGCCATGCGACCACTCTTCAATGCCATCAGCACCCAACCCGTAACCGAGAGGTCACTGTCGAACTTTACCTCGTAGCGCCAGCCACCTTCTTCGGTTTGTGTATCGACAAGATACTCGATCGCTTTCTGTGCTGGTTTCAAGTATCGATCATTTCCCGTCATGGCATAGAGTTCGCAAAGGGCAATTGTGCACTGTGCATGCGTGTAGAAGCGGTGGTTGTGTGAACCACTGTTAAAAAATGACCCATCCGAGTTCTGGCGTGGCAGCAACCAATCCCATCCATCTTGCACGTTCTTGCTGAACTTGCTTGTCGAATCGTTCGGCAAATGACCAGCTCCTTGGAAGGCAAGCAGCGCCATGGCTGTTGCTGCTTCTTGGTTTTCGGTTCTTGCACCATCCACATACTTTCCGGATAAACTCCAACTACCATCACGGAACTGCTGGCGGGCCAACCATTTTAAACCCTCGAGAACAGCTTTCTCGGTTTCTTCGGTTCCGCCATACTTCTGCAGCAAGGCTTGTTTCATACCTGGAGTCCGACCGTTGAGGGCAGCCCCAATTGCGGTGCTTTCTACGACCGTCGTGAAGGCTGACCCTTCGGGTACAACAACCATGGGCGTTGGCATCGCCAGAGGATCGATCACTGGTTGTAGATCATCAAGTGTTAACGATTGTTCGGTAACTTCGATATCGATGTTTGCCGAGAGGTCAAGATTCTCTTCGATAAGTTGTTCGCCCTTTTCCTCAGCAAAAGCAGCGGACAGGTTGAACGGATATTCTTCGGTCGTTGAGAAGGCCAGCAGCGCGGCCAACAAGAGGATCGTAAGATGAACTACGGCGCTAAAGAGCCATGCTGGAGCCCCTTCAATCCATTCATCAGCAAGGCCGGCGATCAAGCCAGGTTCTTCTTCCAATTCATCATCTTCGGAAGAGTTTGCCACGATCTGATTAGGGTTCAAGCCTGAGATTTGTATTGGTGAATTCAGGCTGAGTTGAGCTTCTTCGGAGAGGGAGGGCTGAGTTGACGGCGCAGCCTTATTGGGGTTTTCAGTCGGGCCTATCGGCGGAGCTGAAAAAGAATCCACTCGTGAAGTTGCACCGTGGGATGAATTATGATGGAAGGCTCACTACAGGTAGCCATCGCGCCTCTCTCTTTATCTACTTCGAAGGTATCGGCCTTGCTGATTCCCGACAATCAATTCACCAACCAGAAACAAGGTTTTTTGATCTAAATCGGTAAGAAATGTCAGTTTTTTGTGGCCACTTGCCACTTGCGGAGTCGAACAGGGTGAGATAACCTATGGGGCTCACATGACGCGGGGTGGAGCAGCCAGGTAGCTCGCGAGGCTCATAACCTCGAGGTCGTCGGTTCGAATCCGGCCCCCGCCACTTATGTAACTCTAGCTGAGACAAGACCTTAGGTCTACTGTCAACGGTTGACAGGTCGGCACACTTTCAGGCTCAAAGAAGTAGTCTGTGCGATTTCCATCGCTGACTACTTCTTTGGTTGTTCCTTTTGAGTGATCGATCATATCATGCCCTATCTAAAAAACAGCCCCCGAAGTATCGTCTGCACAAGCCAACTGGCCAAGCGGTTGTATCTGTATTTCGCCGCCAAGTCTATCTAGGCAAGCACGGTTCACCAGAGAGTCACAATCGTTATCGTGAAGAAATTGCCAGATAGCAAGAGAGAATAACTAACGAGCAAGATGATGGTGAACCTGAAGAGTTTGGTATTGAGATAGAACAAGAAACAACGGTAAAGAGTCTGATAAAGCGTAAGGCAAATGGTTCCAGTATTTCCATCAATGAGGTTGTTTTAGTCTTCGTTAAGCACGCCCAATCATATTATCGCAAAAATGGGAAGGTAACTCGCGAAGCAGAATTAATTGCCGAAGTCTTGAGCTTCTTGAGAATCAGGCATGGTAGCTTGCCTGCCGAGAAATTTGGGCCAGCTTTATTGAAAGAGCTTAGGGAGCAGATGATTAGCGAGCGGGATTGGAGTCGATCCCATATCAATAAACAGGTTGGAAGAATTTTACGGATGATCAAGTGGGCCGTTGAGAGCGAACTTCTTGAACCTGCTGTCTACACCAAGCTCAAGAGCGTACCTGGACTCAAAAAAGGAAGAACGAAAGCCCGGGAAACTCCTGGAGTTTCCTATGTTGAGGATGCCATCATCGATCAAACCATTGAATATTTACCTGAAGTAGTTGCAGACATGGTAAGGCTTCAACGTTTGACAGGTGCCAGACCGGGAGAAATCTGCACGATCCGTCCTTGCGATATTGATCGAACTGGTGAGGTTTGGGTTTATGTTCCTTCTTCTCACAAAACAGAGCATCATCAAAAGGGGCGTGTTGTAATGATAGGACCTCGTGGTCAATGTCTACTTAAACCGTATCTCCTTAGGTCATCAAGCGAATATTGTTTTACGCCACGTGATTCTGAAAAGAAACGATTTGCAAAGTTGGCAGCTGAACGTAAAACGCCACTTAGGAGCCGAGATCGTAATAAGACTCCGAAATGGATGACACACGACGTAATGTTTGAGTACTCCGCCAAGCCATTCTTGGCAGATGATCTCCTCATCTTTGTCTGGTGGATCATCGACTTCAGGCCAAACAACAAGTAGCGGCTTGTTCTTTTTCCTCTGGTGCGGACGTGCGTGGTGATAATAATCGCAATAGGAAGAGACGATATGATCGAGGTGTCCAAGTCCAAAGCAGATAAATCGATTGAGGCACTCATAACGTATTGACCCAATCCAGCGTTCGACAAAGGCATTCTGATTAGGAGCTCTTGGAGCGGTTGGCTCTATTGAAACACCGTTTTCAGCAAAGGTTTGATCAAAGTTCTTCGAGTACTTGAAGCCGAGGTCTCTAACCAGATATCGCACAGCAAGTTCCATTCCGCGTGCTTGTTCAAGCATCGATTCAGCTTGAGTAGTTACCCATTTGTTATCTGGCTTAAGCGTTGCTGGTGAGCAGATTACGCGGCGTGAGTTAACATGCAGAAATACCGTAACAAACGCCTGACGCAAACCGCTTGCAGTCATCACTCTCTTTGAGAAAAAATCACATTGCCAAAGGGTTTCGGCATGTATTTTTACGAAGTGGTCCCAAGTACCAGGACCTCGCTTTGGGCCTGGATGAATACCTTCTTTGAGTATGGTACGAACCGTTGTCCGGAAACATCGAAAAATCCGCAGTTTACGAAGCTCGCCAACAATTCGGCCATATCCTCACTGATTCTCTCTAGCTAATCGGACCACTATCTCTCGGATGGTTTCGGAGGTTCCCTTTCGGCCCATCTTCCTGGTTAGTTTCTTGCCCTCACTTCTCCGCTCAAGCCATCTGCGGTAAGTTCTTGGGTGGACAATCGATACTATCTTCAAGACATCTCGACCGATGCCGTCACCTAATTCAAGTAACCGTTGGCGTTCTTCGTTGGTCAGGAAGATGCGGCTCTTTGGCACATGTGATCGAGTGAGCTCCAATTCAGCCTTCAAGAAGAGAATATGCCTACGAAGTTGTTCTTCTCTTGAACTGGCAAATAGAAAGAACAGTGGTGATAGCCAATCACGCATCAGAGCCGCTTTCTTGCAAAACTACGGAAAAAACAGATTGACAAACTTTCTGAACCCCTACGGTTGCCCAGGTATTCAGGAATCGGAAGAGGCTCACAATCGACTACGGTTTTCAAATGCAATACTTGCTATTTGATGACAACCGTTGCTATGACTTGCAAGCGAATTCGGTCCGTAGTAAATTCAGTTTAACACTACTGACAAAGGATTTTCAGTAGTCGCGGGCTGGTTTCTCATAACCTCGAGGTCGTCGGGAAGGTCAAGTTAGAGAGAGGGGGGAGAGAAGATCCTGGGTCATCGAAGGTCGAGTTGGGTGTTTTTACCCAATCAGCCCTACCACAGAAATGGCGTCTCAAAAAGCACGTTTTGATGCGACGGATTGCGTTCGATATAAACTGTTGCCTAGAAGTAACATGCGACATCTTCCGAGTTCCGCCCATCGCTTAGCCAATTTATATAATTCTAGACTAGCGCCAACAAGTAGCTTGCAATTGCTCGGAGATGCGAGAGTATATTTAAGATCCTTGTGTCAGCTCATTTGAACGTTAGCAGCGACCACGGTGACTACTCCCTTCAGATTGCAAAGCTAGTCGCAGTTGATATAACGACTCTTCACAGTACGCAACAATGTGCAATCAGGCAACGCCAAGGCTTGCGTACATGATTTTTAGTAACGACTGCAGAAAGAAACTGTCTGCAAAAAGCTGAAGCACGCCAGTACTTACCTTAACCAGCACGAAAAAGCAGCATGATAAAACCGCCGGGTAACACAATCGAAACCAGCCGTGAGATCCAGAGCATTGTGGCTAGAAGGCGGCAGATTATTTTAATGTTTTCTACGATATTCGCCATCATGAGCGTTTACCTTGATCACATCATTGCAAATGAACCACCGCGTGCGATCGATGTACTCGGGGTTTCACCAATCAAAATCCACCTAGGCGTACTGAGTATCCTCGGAGGCATCATAACGTTCAGATTGATAAACCTTCACTGCGGAATGGTTCTCAACGGCACCTTCTGGGCGGCTGCCATTGCGGGAGACAGTTCCGAATCTAGCCTTAAAGCAGCAAGCGACTTCAACTATTTAGGCGTATCAACGGTACATATTGTATTAACTTCGGTAGTCACCAGCATTTCCCTGGGTTGCTGGTTTGGCATCCAGGTTAACTCCGATTATTCGGCCGTCCTGATGGCGCTTGCCGTGCTAGTCACAATTGGCATCTACTTTCGCATCTTCAGGCATACTGCTGTATGTCGCCTAGCAAAAGCAAGCCTAAAGAACCAAGAACACTTCCCTACACGCGTTGATGGCGATGAGAGAACACACGCTAGAGCAACACTCGACATGACGCACCACGACATGATCGCGATTACAAGCAGCGTTGGGCTTCTTGTGTTCAGTTTATTGCAGACCATGTGGGTGCTACAAAGCGACAGTGAGGCTATTGTTTCGGATGCACCCTACCAACGCCATTTCGGGGTTTTACTGTATGGTATCGCGGTTCTTGTCGCGGCTGTCAGTGGAACTGTTGCATACTGCCGGCTAGGACGGTCGATCGTCACTTGGTCTCAGAGTCTAGACTGTGGTGACCGTGCCGCTGATCGCTTGTTTACTGACTCTTTCCTCGGGTACATGATTTTACTCATTTTTTTGGCATTTGCTTGCCATACCGTTGCGTATACGTTTTTCGCAGACATCATAAAATGGCAGTCAGATGCTATTCCAGGTATTTTGTGGGCCCTTGTTTTCGGCACCTTCGCTACGGGCGTAGCCATGTACCTTTGGTTTCTTGCAGAAAAGGCGGACGCTCTTGATGCTGAGTAACCGGCTCAAAACATGCAGTCTCATACAGCGGTTGCTTACCCATAAGCGAGCAGAATTTTAGACCTAAGTGCACATGAACAAGCAAAGTCCCTCGAACAATTTGGCGTACAGCGGAGAGCATATAAGTGTGGCAACTCATAAGGGATGGGAGTATGTGGTCAGAAACACGGGCTCGTTCGTAGTCGCGGTTGTCGCTGTCTCCAGCAATGACGAACTCCTGTTGGTTCAGCAATACAGGCCTCCAATTTGCCGATCAATTCTCGAACTCCCTGGTGGCTTGGTCGGGGACCTCGGCGAGGAGAATCCCCTAGAAGCTGCGCGGCGTGAGCTGCTAGAGGAAACAGGGTATGCAGCCAGCCATTGGGCGGAGCTTTGCCGCTGCCCAAGCTCTCCCGGGCTAACAAACGAAACAGTAATTTTTTTTCGCGCAAAGGGGCTCAGCAAAGAAGCCGAAGGTGGAGGCATCGATGGTGAATCGATAAGAGTTGTACATATGCCTGTGGATAAACTGGCCGAAAAGTCGACAACTAAAGGAGCTGAATTGGACTTAAAAGTCGCCGCTGCGCTATCGATGCTAAAACACCACGCAGCAACGAAGGCATAAATTTTTGTATGTTTTTCGCACACTCCGAATACCAGTGCCTGGGGCAACTGCGTTTCCTGTGCCTCCGGCATCAAGTCTTCAGGGTGCACAAGTTATGTCACCAAGGTTCCTTAACAAACTGTTGGTCTATTGCGAGACAACAATTTTAGTTTCTTGATCTACAGGTTATTTCTGTGCCTTACACCGTGATCTCTGCCAAGACTTACATCCTCGATTTAATTTAAGCAAGACATTATGCCTGCCTCCTATGTGTGTAGAACGTCGAGAGAATTTTCATCCTTAATAAAGAACAAAATCGATCAAGGATACGGAGTCGTGCCCTTCATCGGTAGCGGATTCTCGGCACCATCCGGCATACTAATGGGACAAGAATTCACCGAATTTCTAGCATTTACTGCGTTCCTAGTCCTTTCGGACCTAGATGAACGCGAGAAACTCAACCTAGCTGACGAGTTCCCTGTCCGATGGAGCATCCGCCGCCAGGGGTGGCCACGCTATCCTCATGCCGCTGATGTTGTTGGCATTCAAAGATGGCTACGCAACCACTTTGACAACGTTTGCGAGTCAGTCGGTCTACACGCGCATCCACATCGCAAGCAATCGGTCCTAGTCAGCCACGTCTTATCAGAGGCCCCGAAAAACCTGGCCAGTATGGCCTCGGTATCCATTGACACTCACATCGCCAGCATCCTTTCGCGACCAATGACTCCCAGGATACTGCGATCCGAACACTACGATTGGAACCAGGAAGAACTCGCATCTGAAGTTAGGCAGCGCCTTGACCGGCACCAACACGAACTAGATTTTCTTCGGCAGTCTGACACGCCGACGGCGGAAGCCACGATCTTAGAATACGGCGTCCGTTCCCTGCACGACTGGAGAGCCACGCTTCAATTCTTCTCAGCCGTCGACATAGATCTGGAACGCGTCACCACTTCGGGATCCCCGATTGGGCGCCTTGTGCTCAGAGAGCACAGCAGTGCGGTCATTGACAGCTTTAATAAGCACATAACCGAAGGCAAAAAAGGCAACATCGGGCACAAGATGCTGGCACACTTGGTCCGTACCTTACGTATTAGAACGCTGTTAACCACCAACTTTGATAGCCTTATCGAAGACACTCTTCGAGACCTGCACCGACCGTTCAAGGCTTGCCCCGTCAGCATGCGAGGCGGCCTGCCTTCCTCAACTACAGTTCGTGCTCAAAACACAGTAGTCAAACTCCATGGCGAGATGCTTGAGACCCGCGCCGACTACTCGCTCGATGATGCCCCAAGTCAACATGACAGAAGCGCTTTCCTCGACTATTTCTTGCCGCCCCGAAGCGGTGTTCGTGAACACCCTGCCGATATAGACCCCCTCCACCACATGCTCGTTATCGGGTATTCCGCGTCAGATATGAGGTGCGTACGACTAATCAAGCATGCCCTTGATGCTTGCGACAAGTTACATGTCTTTTGGGTCTGTTACAGCGACGCAGATATCGACAACGTGAAACGGTTGTTCAATCTGAACGCCCCGAACGGAGGCGACTACCGAACACGCATTACTATCTTCAAGACACTTCGTGCTGATTTGTTCTTGTATGAGCTTTACCAGGAACTAGCGCTATGTCTCCCTTGTGGTGGCGTCGCGTTTCAGTACACGCAGCGTGTTCCTCCAGAATCAAAAGTTTCTAGGGATCGGCCAATCACCCTGTCGTGCATGAATGCCGCCAATTCAAGTGATGAACTTTCTAAACGTATCGTCGAAGTCATTTGCGAACAGCCAGGCGAGGAAGAAGAAATACTACTAAAAACGGACTCTGACTCCCTGCTGCAGCGAATCGAAGCCCCTTCATACAGGCTGTCTAGGCCAAGCAACCATTCCGGCCCTTACGCTTTCACTGCCCGCGGGACTTCTTCGCCTTACCTGTCGAACGCTGTCGCCTTTGACACACTCACTGAGGGTATTTCTGTAGTCCGGCATGCTTTCTGGGACCTCTGTGAGAAGCATCGCAAGCAATGCATATGGATGGAGCTCCAAGACTGCATGACTCCCGAGCTAGCTGTTGACGATACACTCCGCGTGATTGCCATACGGCTTGGACGCTTCCAGCTCGATCATTCGGTCTTCTTACCTGCCGAGTCTAAGGAATCACTCAAGTTGATTGCAGGATGGATCACTCAATCTTCCTCCAACAAGACTAGCAAAAAAAAAGGTTACAAAAAGAAGGTCGAGGCGGCTTGGAAGCGATTAGAACGGCATTTGTCCAGCCTAATTGAAGATCACTTTCAGGTCGATGCTCGTGACTGGGTTCTCTTTTTTTATGGTCGCAACGTTCCCGGGGCTTGCTCGGGATGGCTCGAAGTACCATGGGGCAAAGACGAATATGCACGTTTCCATGTGCTATTGATGCTCCTTCGCGCAGTAGGCTTCCGAATTGTCTACATGCCTCTAAGCAAGGCAAGACGTTTGCGTTATGTACGCAAGTCCAATGTCGCAGAATCATATCGGCAGAGGCTGATTGATGCGAACCCTGGCATCGATACAAGGGAACGCAAAGAGCTTATCGATTTGCAACGAAGAAACGCACAAGTCCCCATTGAATCCGTAGACCCCACCTACGGAGACGATCGTTACGACACGATGGAATCAAGGTTTGAGTCGATTCTTACCGGCGTTGCGATGGACTGGCTAGGGTTCGGAGAAATAGACAGCCCTAGGCCACTTACTGGCAAGAGTGCGGTCGGCACACTCCCTCCCACAGAGAGGGCGAAGCGTCAAGAATTTCTGTATGGCGCGTCGCTTTTCCGCCAGTCGCGGCACACATCCGCATTTTTCTCTGATGGCGCCTACCCTTGCCCTTGGCGTTTCAACACCCAAGGAGTCGACAACGATGCCGAAAGAGCGTCGGATGTATTACGTTGGGTTACCTACCTCCGTGATCAAAATGTATTTCACCACAAGGCAGGAGGCTATTCGTGGACCTATCGAGATATCCGTCTAGCGATGCAGCACTTCCTGCAGGACCATCCCCGCCAGAGGGAAAAAAGGGATGCGGGGGATCTTGAAAGTGGCGAATCCAAGACCGGCTACAGCGCTTCGAAGATGTATCCCTTCGCCGATGAAGATTATTTGCCGGTGCTCAGTGGGTATCTAGGACAAACTCGATCCCGCTGCCATCTGTGGATAGGCGACTGGTACGAGAGGGCATTCTTTGCAACCGCTCATTCTATACCTTTCGTTGAGTGCTTGTACCACTACCTGTCGGCTGTTCGCTACGCGCCGTACTCGCTCCCCTGGAGCTTTTCAAATCTGGATATTGATAAGCTCCAAGAGACCCAAGAGGATCGCGTAGCGGTTCGCATTCTTCGCCATCGGCTTGGCCTGCTCCGTGCTGCCTTGTACAGCATTGTCAAACTGCTCCGCATCGGGCGCCCATGGTCGCCATTCTGGCTGCACAGCCCGGACGGATACCCACTCTATGCCAAGACGATCGAGCTTCGAGAGTGCTTTGAGTATCTAAATGGGAGCGGGTTCAATCACAAAAAGACTAGCGGGCAGAAAGTAAAGAATTGGTTTGACGAGCAGTTTGAATCTATCGGCAAAACGATTTTCTCAGGCAAGGAATTATCGAAATTTATAGAATTCGAGAAAGCTGCTAAAAGTGCCTTCAGTGCCGTATGCGGGAAAAGTGATCCGCCTGACAACAAGCTCATCAACCCTTGCCCAGCAACTGCGTTTTCGAGCATCATTCAAATCGCTTCGTGCAACACGGAACAGATACCAGTGAAGGTGGTCTCGGAATTCGCGAACTTTCTCATCGACTTATTTAACAGTGTCGTGGAACTCGCTTATGAGTTGTCTAGCCAAGATGCTTCACTAAGGGTCGAAGCCGGACGGCCGGGCAAATCAGAACCACGCGAGTACACGAGCCAAGGGCTGCGAAGAAGCACACCCGTTAGCGCTGAGGTGGAGAGGAACGACGATGCCGTTGAGCAACTAGGCCACGTGTTCAAAGATACAAAGCTGGAAGAGGACAAGCAAGATGACAAAGTCTCACATTCCATCTGCAAACTTAAGGAGAAACTAATTGATGTTTATTCTCGCCGAAATTCCATAAAAGACATCCCAAAAAGTGCGAAAGAGATTGACATATGGGAGTCAGGGTACCTCGCGATAACAGGTGTAGACTACCCAACGATCCGTAGAGACTTAGATCAGTTGCTCGGCGACACCATCCTCTGCATTCGCCGCGCTAAACGGGAAGAGGACGTCATCGAAATGCTTGGGAAATTCCCGCACCGGCTCAAGGAGCGGCACGAAGAAGCGTTTAACAGCGAAAGCGAACCCAACGCCGATAACCGCTCGGAATCGGCAAAAAAACATTGGGTCTGGGCCACCATTCTGTGCAATCGTTCTCTTAGCCTAATAAGGCACCTCCCACCGGACGAGGAGAGCCTCAGCGACGACCTTCGTCTACGAGTAGAGTTTCTTGCGTACTATGGGCTTGCATTGGGTTATCTCGGTAGATGGTTTGAAGCCCATCGTAGACTGAATGAAGCCGACGCCCTCCTATCGATGGCAGGGCTGTCGGACGCCCGTCAACTTGCTGCTGTAGTTCGACTCCGCAGGGCCGAAGTCTACCTTCGTCGCAAATCCAAGCCTGGCTATCCAGATATTTCCGAGCCTTTAGACGAGCACAAGACTCGCTTCCGCAGGGCAACGCTTGGAGACGCCTGGAACTGCCTGGAAGAAGCCGAGGGCTTGCTTTCTGGCCGCTCGCACGCTTCGCTCTGGTGGGGCAGGCTGGCGTCCTTAAAGCTATGGGCTTACTCCGAACTGGAGCCTGACTGGGCAAACAGTAGCTTGGTACTTCGCAAGCAAGTGCAGCACGCCCACGAAGTTCGCAAGCTCTTCAAGAGCAGTCTATTGTTGTGGGGGAAAGACTCATATCGATCGATCCGCGCGGTGTCGCTGTTTCTTGGAGCGTACGCTGCGCTTGCCAAAATAAGGGGAGATCACTTCCACGAAAACGACCTTATTGATGCGCGGTTTAGCCTCACAAACTCTAAGCCTAAGAAAGAAAAGTTGTGCGGCGAGAATGACGAGGTAAAGAGGTGGAAAAGGCCATTTACTGCCCTTTACTGGAAGAGTGCTCAATGTCAACTTCTCGATGCTGAGCTTACCCTAAAAATGAAGATGCTCGACTTGAGCGAATTAGGGAAGGATTGCGATTTGTCGGTGGAAGTCGAGCCCCTCACTGCGGCAACAGAATTTATCGCCATGACACCATTCAAGATACCTCACGGGATTCGAGTAAGGGCCATCGAAACCGTTCAAGACCATGACATTGTTGAGATCACCGAAGGCGAACTTCATGGTATGCGAGTAGCCCTTGCAAGGCACGACAAAAATGCTTCTAGTCGCCCAAAAAAGGTTCAATTGAAGGATTCGCCGCAGCTGCCTAATTCGGCAACTGTATTCCTGGATTTAGAGCTTGAAGAAGATCAAGTCGTTAGTGCGTCATTCCAACA
Organism: Botrimarina sp.; assembly: GCA_965263145.1. Classification (GTDB taxonomy): domain Bacteria; phylum Planctomycetota; class Planctomycetia; order Pirellulales; family Lacipirellulaceae; genus CAYGQU01. Next base: position 953,737 of record OZ253585.1, on the reverse strand, counting down.
CTCGGACGAAGAGGGGCAAAAAGAAGCAATAAAAATTATGTGCAATGATTTACACAAAGCACTCGGCGAGTTGGAGGGGAGAGAGTACTCGATTGGGATACCTACCCCAGAACGGAGTGAGAATAAAACGCGCTTAGTCTTCAAGTTAATGCCTGACGTCGGCAGTAAAATACATTTCGATTGGTTTAAAAGTGATGAAGTGTGTTCTATCAAAAAGAAACTAAATGTATGTTCTTTCCTGAAGAAACTGCTTGAAAGCCGTGGCGAAGATGGGAAAACGATTGGTGTGTTGCAGGTGACCAAAAGACAAGCCACGACGCATTAATAGCACCAAAAAGCTAGCCTTCTTAGACGACAAGATACGGCCCGGAGCAGTCGTTGAAAAGTTCGCAGGCTGGCATGCTATTCCGCAGGCGACACACAATTCTCGATGGCGAGAAGTATATTCGCGGGGATAGCTGGTTGATTAAGCCGCAACCCGCTCGTACTGCTTGAGCGCCCCGCCAAGCACCTCTCGACAAACGACTTGCTCTTCGCAGTCGGGCGGATCGTCGACATCAAGCCAACGTCCAGCTAGCGGCTTGTTTTCTTTCCTCTGATGAGGACGCGCGGACGTATAGTATTTGACGTAGGAAGAAACCTAATAGTCGAGATGTCTGAGCCCAAACGCGATGAACTGATTGAGGCATTCATGCCGAATCGAGCCAATCCATCGCTCAATGAACGCGTTTTGATTAGGAGCTCGGGGAGCGGTGCGTTCTATCCGAATATCAGCTTCTTCAAATACGTCGTTGAAATCATTGGTGTATTTGTAGTCGCAGTCGAGGACCAAATGCTTGATTGGAAGGTCCGCTTCTTTGGCCTTTTCAAGCAGCGATTTTGCCTGCTTCTTCATCCAAGTGCTATCGTGCTTGAAAGTGCTTGGCGAACAAAACACCCTCCGTATCTTCACATTGATAAATGCCAGCACAAACGCCTGCTTGATGCCTTTACGAGTAAGTACTGACTTGCTGAAGAAGTCTACCTGCCAGAGTGTTTCGGCGTGAATCTTGATGAAATCATCCCAGGTCCTATTACCACGTTTCGGGCTCGGATTCACACCTTCCTCTTTAAGGATCGTGCGTACCGTAGTTCGGCCAACGCACTGGATACGGAGTTTCTTGAGTTCGTCGACAATTCGACCGTATCCCCAGTCCGTTTCACGAGCCATTTTGAGGATGATTTCACGGATCGGTTTGGGTGTCTTAGTTCTGCCCATTTTCTTAGCAGGTGGTTTACCGTGGCTTTTCTGATGGACCCATCGTTGGTAGCTTCGGGGGTGCACAATCGTTATCAGCTTCAGCACTCCTGTTCCTATGGCCTCTCCTAACTTCAATAGCCGTTCACGTTCATCGTTATTCAGAACAATGTGCTTCTTGGGAACACGAACACGGAGCATTTCGTTCTCGGCCTTCAGAAACTCAATATGCCGTCTCAAATCTTGGTCTCTGGAGCTAGCCAAGAGGTACAGCAGTGGAGAGAACCAGTTCTTCATTCCAGGGGCTTTCTTGCTAAAAGGCCGTGAAAACCGAGGTGACAATCTTTCTGAACACCTGGGGGTATTCGCCGACGTCCAATTTTGGATGGACGAAGGCGGAAAAGTACCCTCTTTGGCAATGGTTACGAATGGTGGTGAATGGTTGCTAATGGTTGCGATTGATTAACCCCAAAAGAGGTACTAAGCTACGTTTTACCCTGCAATTGTAGTGGTTTCAACAAACTACGCACTGGTTCCTCATAACCTCAAGGTCGTCGATAAAAAACAATTACAATCCTATCAATATTCTCTATCTAGCTGATTGGTTTCTGGCTATAGCTTTCTTCTTCGTTTTGTTTGCCATTTTCAGCCCGTGCTTTTAGAGCACGATTGAGCTCTTTTGTGCTTGAGTGCTTTCATGTCCGGGACTTTCTTTGCCTCAATAGATTTGATTATTGCCAGATAGAGCTCTCGGTCAGGTACTGCCAGTGTCTTTTTCAGCGTGTCCTTGAGGTGGTCGAATGTCCAGTATCTTCCAACGTCTTCCTCACACGCTAAAGTCAAGTGTTCGAGTGCAGCCGTATCGTCTTGCGATCTTATACACGACAGTATTGCAGTATTTAATGCTAACGCAACGGATGCTTTTTTCGTTTTCTCTTGAGCCTTCTTGGCTCTGTCCAATTCGATCGCGGCTTCGTCATATCGACCTTCTACGATGAGGTGCTCCGCGTAGTTGCAGGCAAAATCAATGCGATTGGGAGCCAATTCAGTAGCTTTCGTGTACCAATCTTTCGCTTGAGCTCTTTCTCCTTGGCTTTCATGTATTACACCAAGGTTATTGTAAGCAGGTGGGTACGCCTGAAGTTCTATTGCTGTGCGATATTCCGCTATGGCTTTACTATATTCTCCGCGTTCAAAATGAAGAAACATGCCATACGCATTGTGCATCTCAGAACTATGTGGCAGGTGGTCTATAGCCTGTAGGTAAACGGCCTCACGTTTGCCAACGTCAGCCTCCATTTGTGCCTTCTTATGCCATGCCCACCATCCATCCGTACGTGCAAATGTCGCTGCCATAGCTGCTGCAACTGCAGGGTATTCCACAGTACTCAGATTGCTGATACGTTCACGGTATTTTTGTTGACGTAACGCTGCTCGTTCTTCTAGCACTTCATCTAGGAAACCAATCCCCAATTTCTCACCCAGGAGAACCATTAATAAGTCAAAGTCTGGACAAGGAACTAGCACCCCCTTGTGTTGGTGTACAACTTTTACAATGCGGTCATCTGGCTCGTCCTCATTGTAGTAGCACCAAATGGGCTGCCCCTTTATGTCACCAGGCTGCAGTGATTCTAGAAGGTCCATTAAGGTATCATCGTTCCCACCATAGCCAATAAATATCGGCGTGTAGTGCTCAAATAAGGCACTAAGGGCTATGCCCCATTGGTCATTTAAGCGACGAAGATTTCTAGGATCGTTTTTAGGAGCCAGCAATAAGTCTCTGTGTATTTTACAAATAAGAGGCCTGCGCATTGTGGTGCGGACAAATCCAGCCAGTGATTCGTGGCCACACACGAACGGGAATGTATCGGTATAAATCGACAACGCGTCTGCTACAAGGTTGTCAAAGTTTGTCGTAATGACAGCATTATGCCTGGGGGGATCTGTAGCGAGTATAGTGGCGAGTATAGAATAGCCAGGGCCGGGTTCTTTCCCAGACATGATATCTTCGAGGTAGGCATATCCTTCCTCGGGGTAATCGCGAAAGCGGCGCTGATATATTTTGGAATAGTGAAGCTGGCGTTCATCGTAAGAAAACTCGGCTATGTCGAGAGTTTCTGGTGTTGCCCACTTTTCTAGCGGCAAGTTTTTTTCATCTTCTCTCATGTGTAGCTCAGATAGCCAGCGATTGACCAATTCGCTCCCTGTTGGAATGCCCGACGAAACTGATGCACCTGCACCGAGAATCCACACGAATTTATGGTCATGCATCTTTGAATGAAGAAATTCAAAATGCTCTACGAAGCCTTGCAGGCTCCATCTTTTGGAGTCGTTCATGCTTATCTAGGAATAGGAGAGTGTAGATGTCTTCAAAGGTGCTTCTCAATTACATAGTAGCAAAACAGGATCCGTCGTGTTCCACTAGATTGTCACATAAATTGAACCTGGTATTTGAGGCTGTTGCGCTCTTTAAAGACTGATTACGCAGCGACTCAATTGTCCCATATCATCGCCTGAATGCAACTGGGCGCAGCATCGAGAAATCGCAGTACGATTATTGGTAGCTTATGATGTAGGAGAAGTACTAGGCTGCCTTGCGTTCGTAATGCTTGAGCACTCCGCCTAACCATTCTCGACAGACGATCTCCTCGTCCTTGTCAGGCGGATCATTGACTTCAGGCCAAACGCCAAGCAAAGGCTTATTGCTCTTCCGTTGATGCGGCCGCGCATGATGATAGTAGTCGCAATAAGAAGAAACGATGTGATCAAAGTGTCCAAGCCCGAAGCAGATAAATCGGTTTAGGCATTCGTATTTCAAACTACCAATCCATTTTTCCACGAACGCGTTTTGATTGGGAGCTCTTGGTGCCGTTGGCTCTATTGAAACACCATTGTCAGCAAACGTTTGATCAAAATTCTTTGAGTATTTGAAATCGAGGTCTCTTACTAGATACCTCATCGGCAATTCCATTCCTCGAGCTTGTTCTAGTATTGAATAAGCTTGTGCCGTAACCCACTTGTCGTCTGGCTTAAGTGTAGCGGGCGAGCAGGTAACTCGACGTGAGTTTACATGCAGAAATGCCAGCACATGAGCCTGACGCAAACCGCTTGCAGTCATCACCATCTTGGAGAAAAAATCACATTGCCAAAGGGTTTCGGCGTGTATCTTTACGAAGTGATCCCAAGTACCAGGACCACGCTTGGGGCCTGGATGAATGCCTTCTTCTTTGAGAATGGTACGTACCGTGGTTCGGCCACAGCGAAAGAACTTCAATTTACGAAGCTCGCCGACAATCCGGCCGTAGCCCCACTGATTTTCTTTAGCTAATTGAACCACTATCTCTCGAATAGTTTCAGAGGTTCCTTTCCTGCCCATCTTCCTGGTTGGTTTCTTTCCCTCACTTCTCCGCTCAAGCCATCTACGGTAAGTTCGTGGATGAACAATCGATACGATCTTCAAGACATCAGGCCCGATGCCATCACCTAGCTAAAGCAACCGTTGGCGTTCTTCGTTGGTCAGAAAGATGCGGCTCTTTGGCACGTGTGAGCGTGCCAGCTCAAGTTCAGTTTTCAAGAAGAGGATATGCCGTTGAAGTTGCTCTTCGTTGGATCGAGCAAGGAGAAAGAATAGTGGTGACAGCCAATCATGTATCGGAGCCGCTTTCTTGAAAAACTACCGAATAAGTAGGGTGACAACCTTTCTGAACCCCTGGAGTTGCCCAGATATTCAGGGATCGGAAGAGGCTCGAAATCGACTACGGTTTTCAAATGCAATAGTTGCAATACTTGCTATTAGATGACAACCGTTGCTATGACTTGCAAGCGAATTCGGTCCGTAGTAAATTCAGTTTAACACTATAAACGAAGGGTTTTCAGTAGGTGAGGTGTGGTCTCTCATAACCTCGAGGTCGTCGATGACCTGGCATTTATTGTGAGGATGAGTTTTTGGACCTTACGGCTTTGGCTTGGGGATGACAAGTTGGCTCAGCCGGGCATTCGCTTGAGAAAGCGTTAGAGCGTGGCAATCAGTGAGTCACACGCCGAATGGAACTTAGCGTTCTTCTGACGAACAGCTTGTAGCACGTTGCGAACCGTCAGCCGCTCTTGGACGGTAAGGCTTTTGATTCGTTCTGAATACGCTGACAGTGTTGGTGCAGAGTTCAGAATTCGCATGTGAACGATAACCGCCCATCGTGGTGAATGTGCGAAGAAATCGCCAAGGTGGTTGCTGACTTCACGAACATACGTCTCATCATCGAAATTCTCGATGGTATGGATGATTGAGAACATCAACTCATCGTATTCGGCATCATCCTCGAAGAACGGGAGCAGCTTTCCGATGCAATCGGGGTCGTTCAATGCGGCAACCTGACCAAGCAGGTCTTCCACACGCTCGACATAGCCGTTCTTCTGGTTCGTGAATTCGGTCTCTAACTGAGTTATCAAGCTGTCAAGCATGAGCTTATCCTCCCGGCTTCTTGAGGAACAACTCAGGGTGTGCTTGCTTGTTCAGGCGTATCAATTCCTGCAACTGCTGCCGGATGTAAGCATCGTAAAGCCCATCTTGCTGATAGATGCTTCGGGCATCTCTGACGCCACGTCCTAAAGCATCTCTTGGGCTGAGGCCAACGTCAGCTTGGCTACCGTAGGTAAAGGTCTGTCGGTGCCTGCCGCCACTCCCGGGATGAGTATGCTCCATGTTGATGGAGAATCCTTCACCCTTGGAAACGCCGTGCTGTTTCATGTGATTGGCAGATGGGACGTGGTGGGGCGTGATGTTGTCGCCCTTGCTCCCCGCTGCAATCAAATCGTCGTATGTACCTACTTGTCCCTCACCTGCCTTCAACGGGTTCGTTTTAGGTGGGGCTAATCTTACCTCAACTACATTTAGCGGGACACCCGAATTGACTTGGGAGGTTAATTTTTTCGTGTTTATTCCAACACGCAATCGCGAAGCGGTTTCAAACCCACTTTGGGCTGTCCGATAAGCGACTTGTGACGAAGATTCAACAGTTCGTGCAACTGTAGGTGCTGCTCGTACAGCAGAGGCAACAGGGCCAGCTGCTTGCAGTATACCGCTGCCAAAATCGAATGCCCTCTCAAAGCCGCTTTGCACATGTCCATCTACTGCATCATGAGTGTGGAACGCATCATCAATTCCGCGGATTCCTACTTGAGAAGCTAGATAGGTGCCACCTGTTACATAAGCTCTGTTTAAAGAGCTTAATTGTGAGGTGTTATTGTATACCGTTTCGATAGTTTCCAGTTCAATAACTGGGGAAGCAGCCATTGAAGTAGCGTATCCATGAGCATTACCAAATACAGTAGCTGTATCATAGGCCGCTCCCAAGAGGGTGCTACTGTTATATATCTCATTGCGAAATCCATCTAATGATTTCTGCTCTCCGGCCGCAACAATATTTGGGTTCGAGTAATAGTTTGTAACGACATTGTGAATTGATGAGGTTGCATTTCTAGTGGGTGCCGTCAAATGGTATCCAAGCGAAGGGTCTAGTGCTGTATTGTTCGGTACCGAGCTTACTGAAGGGGTCGAATTAAAGACCGAATTAAACACACTCGTCGATCCACCTGAAACGGGCGAGTAGGGATCGAAACCTCGAGAGGCTACGGTGCTTGCGCTGTTCAGCCCCAGATTAACCAACGGATTGCCTGCTTGGATTAATCCACTTGGATCCACATAGTTGACGGGATTATTGCCGACGTAGCGGTAGAGATTCGCGTCCCCGCCGGCGAAACCGATCGGGTCCTCTGAAAGGAATCGACCTGTGTTTGGATCGTAGTGTCGAGCGCGGAAGTCATAGGCTTCGGTCGTTTCATCCCAAGGGCGACCGGCGTACCAAATGTTCTGCTCAACTGCCCCAGGACGTTCAGAAGCATCATAATTCCAAGGATCAGGAACGAATGGCACTGGTCCTACAAAACCTTCAGGTGGGATCCCGATGGTGGGTTCATAAAGTCTCACATTTCGGAAGGAACTCGTACCTTCGGTATTTTCAGTGTCGTTGTCGTTGACGAAGGTAATGTACTTTCGATTCCCAGTAAAAACTTGCCCAATTGGAATCGTGATAGTTACCCAGCTGCCTAGAAGCTGCTCTTCGTATTGATTGTAGAGATTCCCATGCACCCAAGTACTGTTTTGGTCCGCAGCAGGTACTTCTATGCCAAATAAACCAAAGCGGTCAGAACCGTTTCCATGATTTAGATCGTTATCGAATTGGATTGCATGGATTTCACCTTCCTGGTTTGCCTTAAACTCAAAGGTGAGATACGTACTCGAAGTCACCTCATAATCGATGTTGATTGATTTCCAAGTGTTACCTTCTAGGTGTAGGGTGTTGCCATCTTCTAGGACTGAGTAGGTAGAATGGACATCATTGGCTCCATCTTGTGCCCCTGGATCATAGGCAATCAAGTCAGATTCGGAGAAATCAAAGTTGATTGGGTCTTGAATCATCAAACCATTTTGGTTGTAGAAGACCTCGTCAATGATTTTTCCAAAGCTATCGTAGTCAATCTCTTTACGAAGAGTACCTGACTCATCATAGATGTCGCGAATGCTATTCTGATGATCGCCAAGCAGCCAATAAGAGGTTGAATTACCTGATAGTGTGAAATGCTCTTCGGCAAGAACCATATCAACAGCTGGGCCGTGGATATAACGTTCCTTGAGATACGAACTCCATGGTAAAGCAGGGGGCGGAGGTCCAACAAGGCCTTCAGGCGGGATGCCAGCTCCAGAGGTCTCTTTCTTGCTAAACACATGGCTTAAATCATCCCCTTCATAGACGCGGAATTCATGGTTGGTGTCATAATAGGCACCGGGATTCAATAGGTCATCTGACTCGGTCCATTCTTCTGTAGTTAGGCGAACAACTTGATCGTCTGCATTGTGATAATAGGTTGTTCGGTTCTCTACCAATGTAGAGTTAGGATATTCTCGGTCGTAGATCCTGACATTAGAGAACCAGCTATCTCCTTCACCAGGAATGAGATTATTGCTATTACCACCATCAAAGTTTTTCCCGTCATCATCATTAACGAAGACTAGATAGTTGTAAGTCGGTTCTCCTGTTAAGGTGCCATCCGCAAAGGCTTCAGCAAGGTCTATTCGGTAATGAGTCCAGCCATCACCAATTTCATACCCTAAGACAGTCCCTTCGCGGTACAAAGAGTAATCATTGTTGGAGTGGTGCTGACTGCCCAGTAGTCGTATGGTTCGACGATCCGGGTCATTAGTATTAGCGGTTTTATAGAAATTTAAGTTGTGACCTTCACCAATGTCTCGTGTCGATTTGAAGTCAAACTCAATGACCGTATCAGCACTAAGGTCCATCGGAGTAGAGGTTAGATCTATAGCCCGCCAGATATTGCTATAGAGGTGTAGTGTTCTACCCTCTTCAAGTACTTCGTAGTACTCATCACTGACGTATTGGCCAGACTGACCGCCGAAATCCGATGACGTGTGTGTTGTAAAATCGATATTTAGGTTATTGGATTCGGTAAATTTCTCAACTTTGGTCAAACGGTTGCGGTGATCCCAGGTGTAAACCTCAACCTCACCCGTCTTGATATTGGAGCGTCGAGTTCGGTTTCCTTCTTTATCGTATTCGTAGGTATAAGTGCCGTCAGAAACTAGACGGTTTGCTTTGTCTGTTACTACTTTCGACCCGTCATAGGCTTCTCGGTTGCCATTCTTGTCGTAGGTGATCGAAGTGCCGTCTGTAGATGTGAGTTGCCCAGCGTTATCATAGCCTTGGATTCGATTTGGTCCAGAATCAATCGTAATACCAGTAATGCGAGAAGCAGCATCGTAATTGTAATCGTAATCCCTGAGTGGACTATTTGAATTAGCACTTGGTTTGTGCTCAATTTTTTTAAGACGACCTAGTCCGTCATACTGGTAGGACGTAAAGAGGTTGGTTTGCCAATCGTTGGTCGAGCTATCGAGATCTCCATAACGGTCGATTGATTGAAGTGAGCCATCTTCATGATAATTCAGAAAGATGTCTTTATTATCAATGTCAGGTCCGGCTGAGTTGTCTAGATCTTGATCGATGATTCTTGATGCACGATTTTGATGATCAAAATAAGTCCTTTGCAGGCCAAGGGGAGTGCCTTGTACAGACTCGCGAGTCTCAGCTTGGCTATGGAAAACCAATGCTCCATCACTATCAACGTCAGGTGAGAAGAAGTATTGATAATTGTACTCAACTTTAGGTTCATCTATCGAAGCTGAATAGACTGGATGGAAGTTTCTGCGGGTGATGATTTTGTTTAAGTCGTCGTACTTGAATGAGTTGAAGTTGCCTCCATCTCTTTCCAACACGATCCTCCCAAGATCATCGTATTGCCACACCAACTGGAAGCCTGGAACATCACTCCAACGTTCTAGGACTGGACGGTCTAGTGAGTCGTATGCAAAAGTACGAGATCGTCCATTTCGGTCCGTGACGGTGCTGAGGTTTCCTTGATTGTCGTAGGTAGAAACGCGAGCATCCCCTAGCTCATTAGTTTCTGTTAGGACTCGATCTAGGGAGTCATAGGTGTAGTGAGTTGTGTTTCCAGCTGCATCTTCGATAGCCAGCAAGTTTCCGACTGAATCGTAGTGATAACGTGTTTCGTTACCATTGCCATCCAGGGCAGATACAAGATTTCCGTTTGTGTCGTAATGAGAATTGCTGCTTTGGCTTTCGGCATCAACCGATCGCACAAGATTACCCACGACATCATACTCAAGAGAAGTGAATGGCCTTCCCTCAGTGTTGTTGCTAATCGACCAGTCTGCTGGGGCAGCTTGACCGGTAATTGGGTCTGCACCTATAGAGATTATTTGTCGATGCAACCGGTCATACTTAAATGAAGAATTGATGTTTGGTGTTTCATCGCTGAATGACTGAGTTTGTTTCAAAAGGTTGCCTACAGCATCATACTCCCAGGTGCGGACACTAGGGCTTGAAGAAGGTGATACTGAGCCTCCCTGTGAATCTAATGTTTCACTTGTCTGCCTTCCCAACAAGTCATATTCGTATTGTGAGACAATACCTCGTGGGTCAGAAGCAACTTGACTTGTTATCAAATTGCCGCGGGTGTCGTATTGATAGTGGGTATGGATGTGATCTGATTCGTAAAGGCGTACATTGCTGAAGGTAACTGAACCACGCTTGGAGTCAGGCACACTTCGTCCATCTAAAAGGCCAAATACTAGCCTGTCAATCAGGTAGTCTTCTAAGCCTCCACTTCCTATTCCACTCACTAAGTAGCTAAAGTCTGTTAACTCCCCTAGCGGCAAGTATATGGTAGTGGTGCCATCTAGGTCATTACCAACATGATAAGATCTGTCGAAGAATGGAGCGCTATAGCTGCCAGCGATTTGAAAATGAGCATCACCCTGAATTCCATCAGAATCTGCAAATGACAAATTATTGTCGTCTTCGACCCCCACAACAATATACGGAACCTCTCCTTGATACTCAATCTGGAACTCAAGGACTGTGTTGTGCTTAATGGCATATTCTTCTTGTAGGACAAGCGACTTCCATGCATTGCCTGAAAGAGTTAGTGAGAGGCCATCCGACGATGTTTCTGCTGGCGTTGTGCCAAAGCCATTATCAATATTATTTGCGTAATTAGGTAATGTACTTGGGAAAAGCAGAGGCGTCTTATCATTAACCGAAGATACGGAAGCAATCGTGCCTTGTCCAAGGATTTCATCAGTAGGCAAGTTAATTGCATCGTATCGTGTGGTGCTTACCACTCCAATAGGGTTGATCGTTGTTGTTAAGTTTCCAACAGCATCGTATTCATATTTGGTTACTAAGTCGCTTACGAGGTCGACAGATGCTTGTACAACACGCTCTTCAACTAATCGATTACGATCATCGTAGGAGTAGACGGTTTTCCTTTCATAACCTCCTCCTCCTCGTTCCTCGACAACTTCAATTACATTTCCAAAGTCGTCATAACGGGTCGTTGTTACAAGTGAGACTAGTTCACCATCACCGTCTGGGTCTGGTGTGCTCGTCTTAACAACTCTGCCGAACTTGTCGTACTCGAAATCAGTGGTACGACCGAGAGGATCAGTTTGGCTCGTTAAGTTGCCAGCAATATCGTAATTGAAGGTTTGCGTCGCAAGATGCTCAATGCGGATTGCATCCAAAGGAATTTCATAATTGGAAATATCACCACCAAGCAAGATGTCAAGCAAGATGTCCTGCCCAGTGTCAAGGTGGATGGACGCTGGATCCGACAATACATGCCACGTATTTCCATCGTTATTCACTTTCTCGACAAAAGAAATGTTTGAGCTTATATCTGCTGGAAAGGTATCTGCAGATTTCAGCACGCTTGTCTGATTTAAATTAGCTCCAATCGCATTTAATAAAAGCAATTCCTGCAATGTGGATTCTTTAATCGAGATCCTGTAATCTCCCTTGGGGACGTCTCCAAAACCTAATGAAATCGTGGCAAGCCCATCGGTGCTTTTGGCGGAAGAGTATGGTGCGTAAGCTTGGTAGCGTGACTGTGTTCTAAGTCGACCTGCGGAATCGTAGGTGAACCAAGTTGAAGCCCCAGATGGATCGGTACTTCTAATTAGTCGCCCTGCATCATCGTATTCATTTGCCGAAACAGGTGCAGACAGTGGTCCACTGCCATCTGGATCCGCTAGGTGGGATTCGATCACACGTCCCAACTTATCGTATCTATTATATGAGGTGGAATTCAGAGCGTCGGTGGTGGCAATTAAACGACCTGCAGGATCGTAAGAGAATGAAGTCATGTAGCCATCATAGTAATCTTGCCGCTCACTTACTTGTCCTATGCTGTTATAGTTGAAAGTTACGACGGCTTCACCATCAAGTGATTCTTGATTCCCGTTTGTTCTCTCTTCTAGAACACGTCCTGCACTGTCCAATACGTAGCGAGTGTAGCTACTAATGCGCGGGCCATTGCCATCAGGGTCTGGGAGAGTCGTTCTTTCTAGTCTGCCATAAGCGTCGTATGATTGGGTGGTTTGTCGACCAAGCTCGTCAGTTGATATAGCGATTCTGCCAGCCGCATCATAGTCTGTGGAAGTGCTTGTTCCATCCGAGTTCTGCACTTGTACGACTCGCCCGTAAGCGTCGATATGGCTCCGAACAGTTTGAACTTTCGGAGATTTATACTCAGACTCACGATAGATCCTAACATTAGAGAACCAGCTATCTCCTTCGCTAGGAATCGGATTGTTGCTATTTCCGCCGTCATAGTTCATGCCATCATCATCATTGACGAAGACTAGATATCTGAAAGCAGTAGGGGCAGCTAGCGAACCATCAAATATGTTGTCAGCAAAGGCATCTGCTAGGCTGATACGGTAATGTGTCCATCCGTCGCCTATTTCATAACCCAACTTGGTTCCGCCTCGATAAAGCGAACGAGTGTCATTTCCTGCGGCGACTTGTTGGCTACCGAATAAGCGTATCGTACGAATCGCTGGGTCATTTGTGTTCGGTGTTTTGTAGAAATTAATTGTGTGACCTTCGCCAACTCCGCGTGTTGATTTGAAGTCAAACTCAATTACCGTATCTTCAGTAAGTACTAACGAATCAGTACCTAAGTCAATAGCCCGCCAAATGTTGCCGTCCAAACGAAGTGTTCGGCCTCCGTCGAGTATCTCTGGTTCACTATAAGGGGCGTTCGCCTGACCCGTCTGATTGCCGAAATCCGTTAAGGTATGCGCGCTGAAATCGATAAATGATGCAACATCAGTTTCATCATGCACGGATGCTGAAATAATATTACCATTTGCGTCATACTCAGTTACCGCAAACGAAATTGAGTCAGTTTCTGTATTGTCCGTGAAAATCTCAGTAGCCGTAACACGGTTCAGCTTGTCGTAATAGTATTTTGTTACGACCCCCTGCTCATCTATGGAAGAGTCTAGACGCCCAAGGCTATCGTAAGCTTGACGTAATTCCCAAGGCTGTTGGATACCTTCATATTCAATGGCACCAAACGTTCGAGATAGTCGTCCCTCTTGGTCATATTCATAGAAGGTTGCATTCCCAACAGCATCAACAGATTTTGTTATTCGGCCAGCTCCGTCGAAATTAGATTGAACCTGACTTCCATCGGCAAAGATTGTTTGAATAACACGGTTTCTATTATCGTAGATAAATTGTGTTTCATTGCCCAATTGATCGAGTGTGAGAATCTGATTGCCAACTCCATCGTAAAGTGAAGTAGTTCTCGTCGAATCAGCAGCAATCGTACTGATTAATCGGCCACGTTCATCGTATTCGAGTGTTGTGGTTCGATTCGTTGCATCTGTAGTGGATTTAATCCTTCCGCTAGGATCGTAGGTATTGGTTGTTAAACCTACTTTTGTCTCTTCAGACTCACGATAGATCCTAACATTAGAGAACCAGCTATCTCCTTCGCTAGGAATCGGATTGTTGCTATTTCCGCCGTCATAGTTCATGCCATCATCATCATTGACGAAGACTAGATATCTGAAAGCAGTAGGGGCAGCTAGCGAACCATCAAATATGTTGTCAGCAAAGGCATCTGCTAGGCTGATACGGTAATGTGTCCATCCGTCGCCTATTTCATAACCCAACTTGGTTCCGCCTCGATAAAGCGAACGAGTGTCATTTCCTGCGGCGACTTGTTGGCTACCGAATAAGCGTATCGTACGAATCGCTGGGTCATTTGTGTTCGGTGTTTTGTAGAAATTAATTGTGTGACCTTCGCCAACTCCGCGTGTTGATTTGAAGTCAAACTCAATTACCGTATCTTCAGTAAGTACTAACGAATCAGTACCTAAGTCAATAGCCCGCCAAATGTTGCCGTCCAAACGAAGTGTTCGGCCTCCGTCGAGTATCTCTGGTTCACTATAAGGGGCGTTCGCCTGACCCGTCTGATTGCCGAAATCCGTTAAGGTATGCGCGCTGAAATCGATATAGTCATCCCTACGGCTTTGGTGAGATTCAGCCAATCTCCCACGTTCGTCGTAAGTATACTGACTGCCTACGCCTGTCGCATCCACAGAGTGAGTCAGATTTCCGCGATGATCGTAAAACTGTTTTCCGTTTGCTATATCTTCCGTAGAGCTGAAGGTGACATTTCCTGCTGAATCGTACTCATAGGAATTTTCTGTTCCATTTGGTTGACGATCAGCATGGATCAAGCCTCGAAGATGACTTTGTGTAACGCCATATCCATGACGCTGATAGTTGCTTGAATTACCCAGAGCATCTATTTGAGACAGAAGATTGCCACGTGCATCTCGGACGAATGAGGTTTCTATAGGTTGTGTATTCTGAGGTGGTGTGAAAGTGATGCCACCTTCACTGTCTACCTGGACTTGATCTGTTGGATAAGTTGTGGTCTTGCTAATTTCACTAACATGCTTCCATGTTGAGTCGCTTGAAACGAAATAATCAAAGTGTGTTCCAACACCATCTTTCGTAACTGAGTTCTTTAATTCACCATACCGACGATAGCTCGTGCCAGCATTGTCGTAAGGCCCATAGTACTCAAATATTTCACTTGCCCCGGTTTCATCAATCGACTCAAGCATCAAACCCGCATTAATGGGGTCGTCTTTCTGCCCCCAGACATACCGCACGAAGGAACCATCATCGTGAACTTGCTTGTCTAGTAGTCCGTCGTCTCTGTGATGATAGGTCGTTACATTACCATTCTCATCGATAAATTCGGTTGAATTACGAAAGAGGTTGTACGTGAAGATTTGATCGTCCGAAGTGTCATCGGAGGTGAAGTATGCCCCATCAGCACCAGCCGAGGTAATGGCTTTAACGCGGAATGCTCGGCCGTTTAGGTAATACTCATAAAGATGTTTTTCGCCATGCCCTGGTTCTTCGATGGTCCGCATCTTTCCGAGTCTTAGATCCGTGCTACTCGATGCAAGGTGTGACGGCGTGTAATATCCATAGGATGTTGCATATTCCGAAACGGAACCATCGGCATTGGGTAATGGGTCGGCGTGAATCAATCGACGTCCACTTTGGACGTTCCCGGTTACTCCATAGCCCGTGCCTATGTGGTAATGATGTTCTTCGACAGTTGCGCCTTCATTGATCTTCGATAAAACCACCTTCGATGCGTTTGAATAATTAAACTGTAATTCGCGGTCATTAGCGGTAGTGTCCTTGACGCTGGTAACTCTTACTGAATTATTAGACTCATAGTCAATCTCGACCGTGTTGCCGTTACGGCTGCTGATTTCGCTGAGCCTGCCAAGAATCTTTCCACCAAATTCAATTCCATCATGATTTATCAGATCAAATGAATGGGTAGTACCATTCTTCTCTTTGTAGATAAACTCACTCAGACTTGATCCACTTCGGGATATGTTGACATGTCCCATCAACGAGGTGGGAATGTCATACTTATTTTCTGAGCTGTTCCATTCGAAGGTGTGCTGTGAACCATCACCTCGGATCCAGGTAACTCGATCAAGGGCAGTGTTATTATCATCTGTGTTGTTGAGGTAAAGCACTCCGGTAAAAGCGTGGACCCAACCTAGTCCGAGCCCAATATCAAATTTACCCTGTGCGTCATAATGCCGAGTGAAATCAAGTGGGATCTGTAAATTGGGGAACGTGAAATCAAGCTCATCTCTGAACATGTTCCCATTGGCAACGGCAACAGGGTCTCCTGCAAACGTCTGGTTAGTAAAAGTAGTAGGAGGGAGTGTGGGCGGTAAGAAATCAATGGAGTTAATACCACCACTATAGCCTCCTTCCGTGGTCGTACCATCGAGCGCTCGAATGGCGTAACTTGTTGATCGATCACCACTCTTCTCAATAATATCAGCAACATTAACGGATCCTTCCCAAGACCCAATCTTACTTTGCAAGTAAGTTACGATTACGGTTACCTTCTCGTTATCCGAATGTGTGAGCGTATTCCAGAGGCTCTCAGCAAACCCATTCTCTCCTTCAACGACATGGTTGGTTAAGAGAGATTTAAAAAAGCTGAGATCAATGTTACTGCCGCTGACAATGTTATTCGGACCGTATGCTTGCGTGCCATCGAGCGTCTGGAGATTGTCTGCAGGACGTTTGCCTTCGTCGTCAACCTCACCTTCAGGCATAGCAAGATCTTTGCCTAAGTTGCCTCTCCAATAAACAATTGGATTGCCATCTATATCGCTAACCCGTTCGAATACCATAATGCCATCAGTTTCGGTCTGACGACTCGTGCTTGGGGTATTATTAAAGGCATTATGTAAACCGCGTATGGTTGAAATGCTTTCGGTATTATAGATCTCTTCGAGAACAGCATTTTCAAGTGCAGAAGCATTCCAGCCCACAAGTTGAAACGCTTCATGATTAAAATCACCCGTTTCAAGGTCTAAGGCATTATAAACTCCATTTGGCAAGTCGACTGCAGCTTCTACTGGCAGAATACGAGATTGTAAATGGTTGTATGATGAGTCTGATAGGTCGTAAATCGATCGCTCAGAAGTTGTTACGCCTGAACCAACTCTTCGCTGTATTCCAGTTGTGTTGAATGCGCCATCTATGGCTAAGGCAGAGGTATTATACTGATGCCAATAGGTAGCTAATGTCAAGTTTTGAAAAGCCTGAATGGAATCTATTGTAGATGGTTCTCCGTTAGGGAATCGAGTCCTGTTAATGCTTGTCATTAAATCCACCAAATGCTCGGTAGAATATTGATTGGCATCTAAACCAATAGTTACGTACTTGTCACCAGTATATGAATAAGTATTAGAATGTGATGAACTAATTAAGCTGGAAGGGCCTGTATGTGTGGTTTGAACGTTCAGCCTTGCACCTGGGCTAGTGTTAGGGTTGATATAATTCAGATATGGATTTGTGCTATTGTTATCAATGTTGTAGTAACCTACAGAACCTATTCGCGAGTCTATGTTTATTCCTGTTAGGGCTATCTTAGCGACAGGAGCATTTTCTATCTCGAGGCCAATCTCAAGTGGTTTCGAGTCAGCAGTGTGGATGAAATTGCCAATAGAAACTTGCATGAGGTGATTAAGATTGGTGTCTGTTGACTTTAGCACCAACCTCAGTTCGTTCAGGTTTTCTCTATTTCCGTCTCCTCCTAAATCCTCCAAGGGGATTTTAATTGTCCGCCCACTCTCGATATTTCCACTCTGGCTGGTTGAGGTGTTGAATCCGGGTAAGCCAGATGACGTACCATATAACAAATATTTGGGCGTATAGTTTTGGTCCGACGTAATTAATTCCAGACCTATCCAATCTTTTCCGTAGGACAAATCGGTTCCCTGGAGATCAAAAACCAATTCACTTGAGTCGGTAAAAGATGTCCAACCAATGGTATTAATATCAAGAATTACGTTTGCCGTATTATTAGGGAGACCGCTAAGGCCTGATACTCCATTGACAGAGACTGAACGACCGATCGTGTCCCATTGTACCTGTGGTATTGAAAGTATATCTTCCTTTAATGCTATAGAGGATATGCTGGTTGTGCCACTGCGATCTGTAAAATCGGCAAAGTGTGGACTTCTCCCAAACCCAACTCTAGTGGTGTTCGTTAAGCCCGCTATACGCAAAGTAGTTGCTACGCCGCTTGACAAATCATTTGAAATATTAATCGCTTCTTCGCCGGGTGAGTTATTACCCCACGTAGAGTCATCGTCGAGAAATAAAACCGAGCTTGGGTTCGTAGATGATGCGTCTGGATCACTGTCTGTGATTGTAAATTCTAAATAAGTATTAGGGCCAATGGTCTGTCCGGCATCAACTGTCAAATTAACGGTACTCGTCTGCCCTGGCCCAAGGCTAACGACCGATCCTCCGGAGACCGAGTCGTAAATTGGCTCATCAGAAGAGGGGGTAATTAGCTCAATGCTTCGAAATTCAATATCGAATTCATTCCCAGGGTCAACGATTTCAAACAAAGTGATGGTATTAATGATCTGACCAATTGGAAAGTATTCTGACAAAGAGATTTCAAATTGATGCCATGTGTCATCTCCTTGAAGAATACTACTACCCCCATAATATTTTCCCAAAGGGCCTGCATTAGGGATGGGATTGATTTTTTCAAACCCGCTATCAGGATTATCAGGCGGGTATACAGGACCCGTATCGAATTGGCCTTTGATGATAGGGAATAGCTTGGCCAAATTATCTCCGACAAGGGTGTCATCATCTTTTGTTGTGAAGTACTCCCATGATGAGTTGTTACTCGCATCTACGTAGTCAACACCGACTCCAGCATACAATATTGTTTTGTCAGTTGTGCCAGCTGTGTAGGTTCGGTCTGATGTTCCTCCTTTTGCCTGAAATCTTAATACAGAATCTGGACTTACGACAAAATCATCGTCTAAAGGAATAGCTTTTTGTTCATGGCCACTCAGCTTAAACAAATTGCTGCCTGACGATACAGATGGAGGATTCGTAACCAAGGATTGCCAGCTTTGCTGCCGGCTACTAAGGTTATCGAATGGAGAGTAGACATCAATTGAATAAGAAGTAGCTCCACTGCTAAGTGGCGTTGCAGATGCTTGTTGATCTCCCGGGGCCAGATACCAGTTGTTGAAGAACTGTTCTGTAGTAAAGGTTTGGGAATTGTTGAGCAAATATGGATCTTGATTACCACCTTCAATTTCGGCTGTTCTGATATAGACTGGGTCGTTAGTTTCTAGTCGATTGTGGCTGAGAGTTACGGATAAATGATGGGAAAATCGGCTGTCATCTGCAAGTCTAGAGAAACTATCAAAGCTTTCGGTAGTACCCTCCAAGTATTGGTAAGGCGCTGAGTCTTCATTTCCGAATTTTGGTAAAGTACTGAAGCTTTTTTGGATTATTGATCTTGAACGGAACAGATCAGCTAATGTTGCGCCCGATTGATCACTTACCAATTGTTCCATCGATTGCTCTAGGTACCATTCCACTGGTAACTGACTTGCGTCTGCGTCAATCAAGAAACCAAATTCATCATAACGCCCGCGACTACTTCTTCCAGTAATGGGAGAATACCCGAACTGTGAATTACTTGTATCGATACTTACGGATTTCCCAGGATCCATAAGCTTCCAAGAAGGATCTATTTGTACGTTTTCATAGCCAGTTTCAGTAGGAATCTTGACTTGAACCCACGCATGCCGAAAGATTACATCTCTACCGTGTAGGTTAAGCTTCTCTTCTAAACTAAGTCCTGTATCGGGTGGACTGAAATCTGTTGATAAAGCCGTGTCGTCAAATGCATTCTTAACTAATCTGTAAGCAGCGTAATTGGATGTAGTACCCAGCCATGCTTTTAAATCATCAAATTCAACAACAATCAAACCTGTAACAATAGCGGCTTCGTAATTGCTTTCTTGCAGTCGCTCCATCAAAAGTGTGGCTTGATCCCAAGGATTTGCAGATTTGGTTTGCTCTGTGGCTTCCGGCCCCTTCATCAAGCCAGGGTAGAATTCGAGTGAAACTTGATTGTAGACACTTTCAAAGATGTCAATGACATTCTGATAAGGTCCCTGAGGATCTGCTAGCTGCTCAGAATCGACACGGTGGTAACCTGTGAACCAATCGGTCATGTCGGCATCTGCAGAGAACCCAACCTGTTCGTCATTTGATGATAGGCTTACGAATGTCAACTTGTCATCGTTATAGCCTGTTTCGTTAGTCAAAATGCCTGCATCAATTCCAATTAGATCATCTTTACCATCGTTATTAATATCCCCCACAGATAGATTCTCTTGTTGAGCAAATGATCCAAGAGAATGTCCCCAGTCTTCAGCATTAATCGTTTCCGATTGGCCGCCCAACTGTAGCACTTGCCAATTTGAGAGATTGTCAGTTCGTCCAGCAATTTCATCCGAACCATCACCATCAAAGTCACCAACTAGTTTATTAGTCCATGCAAGAGTTGGTGACTCAATGTAATCAACATTGAATATTGTGCTATCTGACAAAAGCAACGCGGAATTGGTGGAGGCACCTGGCTCTGATATCCACAAATCATGCTTCCCGTCCCCATTGTAATCACCAATTGTAATTTCAGCATCTAGTGGTGATACGATTGCTGGTAGTGTGGCGAATGAAATTGGCTCATTGAGCCCAGTCCCGTCAGACAAGAAAACTAAGAGTGTGTTGCTAGGTGTTAATGTGGCAAGGTCTTCACGACCATCACCATTGAAATCTCCAACTCTTAGTTCATCCCAATCGAAAGCAGAGCTCCATGAATAAGGTTCATGAATTATAAATTTCCCACCGTAATTGTCCGGAGCGAAACTCGAGTTTTCAATTAAATACCAATCACTTGACTCATAGTATTGGCCTAGCAAGTCGTCACGACCGTCACCGTTGTAGTCAATGAGATGGTACTCGTCTGGAATTCGGAAACTAGTCACATTATGTGTTGATTCAGTTGTACGTTCAACTAACCAATTCCGTTTGTTCCCTTCAAGAACACTCCAAGATTCTACCGATTCATTTGTTCCATATTCAGGCAATGACTCATTCGACAAAATGATTTCAGTTGATCCATCTCCATTAAAATCACCGGCAATCGTCTTGTTGTTGGTATAGAGTCTAATTGCGTCAGCTTGAGTTAGCGCGCCCGTGTAAATACGCAATCCATCAATTGCCCCTTTAAGTCGATAATTGGGATCTTGGTCTGCTCGTTGTCCAAGCCTAATTCCATTTGTTGGTGAGATTGATGCCGATGTAGGTAAAGCGTCTGAGTTAGCCCCAAAGCCTCCCGGGCTCCACCCGGCTGATTGCCCGTCAAGATAGCCTCGTAATTTCCCACTAGAACTATCAATTACACCGACGAAATGGTGCCAATTATTGTCAGCCAATTCATGCGTGATGCTTGCAGGTGCTGATGAAGCATCACTTGCCTTTACCCTCCAGGTAAGCTGATTGCCATGAATCGCCAGGCTCCAGCCTTCGGATGAACTGAATTTATTTCCATCTGAAGCAATGAATTGAGTGCTATTGGTATCAAAAGATTTAAACCAAATGCTAACGGTATAGTTACCCGATCCAGGAGTCGGTAATTGACCTAAATAGACTGTGCCATCAGTATTATCCGAGGGGAATGTCACTGCTAGGTTAGAGTCGTAACTCTCGGGTCCCGGTTGAGTGAAATCAAGATATTCAAGCGTTGCAGTCGCGTTTGCATCATGCGACTCACTATCGAATAAGTTACGGAACACCTTCTGAGTGTCTGTAGAGTAATATTCCTCATCAAAACTCCACTCACCAATGAGGTTGTTATTCTCTGCATGTGGGTATGTTCCTAGAACACGAACCTCATCACTGCTTAAAGCCCGGTCATAGATTTTGACGTCATCTAAATATCCGATTGAATTGCTTGGGGATCCTAAAACGCCATTGAACGAGTAATCTAAAGCTGATCCAACAATAGGCTCTGGAGCATTTTGATTGCTTTTATTCAACCAGCCAGCGCTATCACCATTGATGTAGGCAGACATCAACCCATTGGTTTTGTCAATTACTCCCGTAAAATTAATCCACTCGGAATTGTTACTTGGTAATGGACTCCCATGATACTCGACTCTTGGATCATCTGGATTCTTGCTGCCCCAGGTTAGAATTCCCTCCTCGTTATGATAAAGACCATAACGACTACCGGATAGTGAAAATAACTCTTGATTTATAGATACTGAGTTCCTTAGTTTGAACCATATACTTAGGGTGGAATCTTCTAAATATGTACTAACGCCTGCATTTACATAGAAGCGATGAGTATTACTGGTAAACTTAATCGAGCTGTTACCAGGATAACCAAGTACTCCCGGATGGGTTTGGTGATTAGGGACTCGTGATATAGACCAATTAGTAGAAGGTGACGCCGCAAGACTTCTCGTATAGTGCCTTGTAACATTGTTATGGGTGCTATATGCCTGCGCTTTATCAAAAGTCCAATGACCTACCAATCCTTCGTGAAGGGGGGCGGATGAATTTGCTTGCGGCCCAGTGACATCCGGAGTGTACCAGGCATGCTCGGAAAGCAATATTCTGTCTACTTTAGCCCCATCTTCACGCATCCAGAGATTTAAAGTGTGCATACCAGAAGAGTCAACATTTACCGTTACTCTCTGGTTGGACATATCACGATTAGACCACTCCCAGCTATTAAAGGAAGTTGGGGCAAGTTGAATTGAATCGGAACTGTCTAGCTCTTTGCCATCTAAGCCAATATGAATTGAATCATCTTTGCCTGTTTGACTTCCATCACTTCGGATGGCACGCACCCAGACATAGTAAATTCCGGCTGTAGGAAAATGAACATTGTAGTCAAGCCTTGGGCTTCGACCATCGGAATATTCAAGGGTCTCATTACTAAAATTTGCCACAAAGCCTGGGCTGTTGTCATCTTCTACAGCTTGTACATAACCAGCCCCTGAGTAGCCTTCGATTTCTTGCTTAATTTCCCATTCATCTCTTATTCCAGAATTTCTGGAAGTAAATTTTTCTGCCTCTATACGAATAGGAACAATTTTTTGAGGCGGAGATGATAAGAGCAACTTAATGTCATTCGAATGGAGTACTGTGTTGTCATAGACTTTCAATTCATCGATTGCACCTGATAGAAAAGAGCCCGGACTCGAAGAGAATACAGACCCATCATTCTCGCCGCCGATGTTCACATGGCTAGAGTGCGGAGGTACATTGTCAAAACCGACATCAGAATAGACATTAGATTTACCATCAAGGTATATACTTAACTCACCTTTGTCAAAAGTAAGAGCTGCTAGATGCCAGGTATTAAGCTTTACGCCAGAGATAGAAACGGTTGCTAGGTTGCCGGCATTCTTAAGCCCCCCCTCAAGGTTTGATCCATTCAATCTAAGAGCAATGCCATTAGTGGTACCGCCTTCCTCAAAAATTAGCTGAGTGCCGGTATCGCGATCAACATAGAACCAAGCTGAGATAGAGTACTTGTCAAAGCTGTTTTGTAGCTCGGGTTGATTGATTGTGGCGTAGCTGTCGACTCCGTCTAATCTTAATGCTCCCCCCCCAAGATATGCCTGGGAACTTTCTACCTCAGCACCTCGATGTAAACTGGTTGCGATTGAGGTATAGGCATCAACGTTATCGGTATTAAAAGACCAATAGTGAGTCCCCATTTTCCTGGAGCTAATCTCATCAATCTGTTCATCACTAAGAGTATTATAACTTCGATAAATGCGGAAGTCGTCGATCAATCCATTATAGAAACCATGGTCAGAATGAGAATTAGTGTTGTCATCACCAAAAGCGGTATATCCATATGCCCCAAATGCGTATCCCCGCTCGTAATCCATTCGAATGAAGGTGTTACTTAATTGGGCAGTTGCAACGTTTGTAGCCCTGTCGACCTGCAATCTGAGTTCGCCGTTGTCAAAATAGAGGACAGCAAAATGCCACCTTCCAGCGGTCGCCGTAACCTCTGAAGTTACAGATACAGCATCACCATTTGCAACAGCAGCAGCCTCGATGGCATCCCCATTAATTCTTAATGCAATTCCATTGCTATCGTCCCCATGTTGAAAGAGATATTGTTTTCCAATAGTATCGTTAGGTTTGAACCATAGCGATAACGATCTCACACGATATAAGTCATTTATATCCCCAATAACGAAATTTCTAGTTCCATTGAGTGAAAGCGCGCCGTTTCCGTGGTACTCATCCGAACTAACTAATTCGTAGGATGAACTACTGCTGGAAAAATAAGAGGTGCCTTCAAGGTTTTCAAGACTGCCATTAAAAACCCAATGATTTTCTTCTATTCCTAAAGAGGGTTCTCCAGAAAGCAACTCGCGCGATTCAAGCGTTTCAAGTTGAAGGTTTCTTCGGTGGTAATGATCGCGCTTGATCCGTTTCACATTCCGGCGAAAGCCGAGCGCGCAGAGTGTCTTGTCCCAAGAAATAGGAAAACGTCGCATGACAACAAGCCCATGTTGTAAATCGATGGTGCTGAATAACTAAGAGCGGAGTCACTTTATGTCAGAAGTGAAATACTGTTCTAATGGACTTATGGCTAATTGCAAGTATGTAATGATAAATAATTACAAATCTGAGACTTAGGCTTCGCCAGTGGAAACCATCTCCGATCCACGAAAGAATGATCCTATGATGCAATTGGGTGCAAACACCCAATCCTGAAGGTGGCGATTGACCTGCCCGTCCTGTTCAACAAGATTGTCACACAAATTCAACCTGGTTTTGCAGGTTGTTTCGATCTTTGAAAACTGATTTTGCAGTGGTTCAATTGTCCCAAATCATTGGTTAAATGCAATTGGGCGTAGCATCAAGAAATCGCAAAGCGATTTTTCGATGGCTTTAATTGGTAAGAAGTTTAGGCCGCTTTTCGTTCGTAATGCTTGAGCACTCCGCCAAGCCATTCACGACAAACGATCTCATCCTCCTTGTCAGGCGGATCATCAACTTCAGGCCAAGCACCTAGTAGCGGCTTGTTATCTTTTCGTTGATGAGGGCGCGCGTGATGATAATAATCACAATAGCAAGAAACGATGTGATCAAGGTGTCCCAATCCGAAGCAGATAAACCGATTGAGGCACTCATATCGTATTGAGCAGATCCAGCGTTCGACAAAGGCATTCTGGTTAGGAGCCCTTGGAGTGATAGGCTCTATAAAACACCATTATCAGCAAAGGTCTGATCAAAGTTCCTCGAGTACTTGAAGTCGAGGTCTCTAAACAAATAACGAATAGGCAATTCCATTCCGTGGGTTTGTTCAAGCATAGTCTTGGCTTGAACTGTAACCCATTTATTATCTGACTTGAGCGTTGCTGGTGAGCAAATCACTCGACGTAAGTTTACATGCAGAAATGCCAGTACATATGCCTGGCGTAAACCGCTAGCAGCCATCACCATCTTGGAGAAGAAAATCACATTGCCAAAGGGTTTCAGCATGAATCTTTACAAAGTCATCCCAAGTACCTGGACTTCGCTTTGGTCCAGGATGAATGCCTTCTTCTTTGAGGATGGTGCGTACCGTTGTCCGACCACAACGAAAAACCTTCAATTTTCGAAGCTCGCCGACAATTCGGCCATACCCCCACTGATTCTCTCTGGCTAATCGAACGACTATCTCCCGAATGGTTTCGGAGGTCCCTTTTCTACCCATTTTCTTTGTTGATTTCTTACCTTCAGTTCTCCATTCGAGCCATCTGCGGTAAGTTCGTGGATCGACAATCGATACGATCTTCAGGACATCAGGCCCGATGCCATCACCTAGCTCAAGCAACCGTTGTCGTTCTTCATTGATAAGAAAGATGCGACTTTTTATCCACTCGTTTTCGAGTCAGCTCAAGTTCTGCTTTCAAAAAGAGGATATGCCTCCGAAGCTGTTCTTCATTTGATCGAGCAAAGAGAAAGAAGAGGGGTGACAGCCAATCACGCATCGGAGTCGCTTTCTTGCAAGCTACGGGAAAAACAGAGTGACAAACTTTTTGAACCCCTGGGGTTGCTTGATTTTGGCAGCTTGCAAGCGATGTATCAGACTACTTCTTTGGCAAGGTAATAAATGCTAATACCTGCTAATACTTGCATATCATTTTCAGACAACCAAAGAAGTAGTAGAATGCGCTAAATGCCTGAGAGATAGCGATTTACAGAAATCGCCCTTCCGTGCCTCATAACCTCGAGGTCGTCGCTTACGGATTCTATTGCTAGCTTAGAAAATGATACTAATAGGCTTCCCCTAAATATACAGACTGGAACTAATACCTCTCTGTCTACTTCGTTGTAAATGAAAAGGTAGTCTTTGAAGAATAGACCTTACCTGGAACCAAGATCGTTGAAGGAAAATTGGGTTGGTTTGGGCTATCAGGAAAGTGTTGTGTCTCTAAGCAGAAACCATATCGATGCTTATAAGTACGGCCCGACTTACCTTTCAATCGACCATCGAGAAAATTTCCTGAGTAGAACTGGATACCAGGTTCTGTCGTATGGACTGTCAAGATTCTCCCTGTATTCGGCTCAGAGACTTGAGCTGCAAGGACAAGTTGCTTGGAAGTATTATCTTTGGCAAGTACCCAATTGTGGTCATAGCCGCCGCCATACTTGATCTGCGTATGGTCATCGTTAATGTGATTACCAATTGATTGAGGTTTTCGAAAATCAAACGGAGTACCCTCTACCTTTAGAAAATCGCCTGTAGGAATCAAGCCTGCGTCAACGGGAGTGATATGTGACGCATTGAGCATCAGTTCGTGATTGAGAATATTTCCAGCTCCTTCACCCTCTAAGTTGAAATATGTATGTTGTGTTAAGTTAACAGGAGTTGCCTTGTCGGTGGTGGCATGATATTCCACTGTTAGTGTGTTAGTGTCTTGAATGGTGTAGCAAACCGTGATTAGTAGGTTGCCT
Source organism: Botrimarina sp. (assembly GCA_965263145.1). Taxonomy (GTDB): domain Bacteria; phylum Planctomycetota; class Planctomycetia; order Pirellulales; family Lacipirellulaceae; genus CAYGQU01. Next base: position 927,118 of record OZ253585.1, on the reverse strand, counting down.
GGGTATCCTTCTTCCATGTCTTTGGCATGGTATGACAGTTTGAGAGATCGTGATTCTTCATAGCTATCTACATCCCACACCACTTTATCAAATCCAACTGCTCCTCCGTGCAAATGATTCTTTCCGTTATTCTGTAGTAAAGAATAAGATTTTCCTTCTAATTCAAACTCGCCATTCGCAATACGGTTTCCATATCGACCTACAACCGAACCAAAGTACGGTTTATCTACTGCGTTGATATAATCTTCAACCTTGTTGTACCCAAGTACAACATCGGCGGCTTTACCATCACGATCAGGCACAAACATCGAAGCAATGATTGCGCCGAAGTTTGTGACCTTCACGGTCATACCTGATTCGTTCTTAAGGGTGTAGAGTTTGATTGAATCAAAATCTTCAACCTGAGCTACAGCAGCCACTGATAATGAGCTGGAGATAATTACTAGAAATATTGATTTAAGCATAGTCATGATTCTTCTTGAAAAACTGGGTGAAGAGATATTTTGAGAAGACGCAGACGAACGATGAAAGCATTGCGTTCTGAATAGGAATCTACTATGGCTTTGGGAATGGGCTGAGACTACCCCATCTTTAAGTAATTGATATAAAGTTGTTTTTACTAGATTTAGCTTCAATCTGTCTAACTTGATTAGATAACCATTGGGGCATTCCTTGTGGCAACCCTAGAAAAAATTGCCATCGAGAGGAATTGTGTCTTGGTTTGAATTTCTCTGCTAACTTCGATAAAAATAATGACACGATCTAAATAAAGCGGAAATAATCTTATATCTGTCTATTAGTTCTTGCACATGCTTATCCGGTGTGGAAAAGACAGGAGGAGCAACTGTTGGTCGAATGTCGAATTAGACGGTATGAAGTTATGAATGAAGAGAATGGCTTGGATAGCTTGGACCATAACGCGTCCATGCGTCAAGAATTAGCTAGATTGTGGGTGAAATCACAACCTGCTATTTCTGCCTACATTCGCTCCTTTGTAACTGATGTACACGTGTCGCAAGATCTCGTTCAAGAAGTCGCAGAAGCAGCAGCTTTGCACTTTCATAAGTACGATCGCACAAAGCCTTTTTTGACATGGACTATGTCGATTGCTCGTCGTCGAGTCATGCGTTATTTCCGAGACCAAGCTAGAGATAAACTGGTTTTCACCACGGAATCTATGGAAGCGGTAGCCCAAGGATTTGAACGTGCTGCACCTTTAGCTGATGCTAGGAAAGAAGCAATAAGTGATTGCATCGCTGGACTAAAGGGTCGTACTCGATTGGTATTAAAAATGAGATATTTCTCTGATCTAAAACCTCAGTCGATTGCTGATGAACTTGATTTGTCAGGAGACACGGTTCGTTCTCTCTTGGTGCGTGCTCGTAAATCAATCGCTTCTTGTGTTCGAAAACGCTTAGCCATTGGAGGGAACGGAGAATGAATGATTGGCTGGAAATAGCTAGTGCTGTCGCAGATGAATATGCCAGCGAAGAGCAAAAAAAGCTGCTTGAATCGTGGTTATGTGAAGAGCCTAGTAATGCCGACGAATACACCCTTTGGGCGGAAATACACGAAGCGTTACATACCCATTTTCAAGAAGAAAATATTACGAAAAATGCGGGAACAAAGAGCGTTGTGCTACCACTCAATAGTTTTCGCGCCAAACTTGCCCAGCATCCTTTCTCTGCTTTTTCTACATGGACTGCAACTGTTGCGGCATGCCTATTGCTTGCACTCTGGGGGGCTGGGCTACTTAATCTTGATACAAAGAACCTGATGGTTGCCGAAGTTGACAAACAGGAAAGTACCTCCTTGATCGAGCCAGAGGCTGAAGAAATTGCTGCTACTCTAACCGGGGCAATCGATTGTCGGTGGTCACAAGATGGCAATCCCTTTAGTTACGGTCAGCATTTGGTCTCCGGAACTATCCTCAAGATTGAAGAAGGACTGATTCAAGTAACCTATGAATCAGGGGCTAAGGTAGTCGTTCGAGGACCGAGTGAATTTCACCTCGAAGGTCCTTCAAAAGGCATCCTACCAGTTGGACAAATCACGGCAGTTGTTCCTCGTAGAGCAGCCGGTTTTGTTGTGCAAACACCTTGTGCAGAAGTTATCGACTTGGGAACTGAGTTTGCCGTGGATGTTGCTGAAACCGGAGTTTCGGAAGTCCATGTTTTTAAGGGTGAGGTAGTTTCAAGACGTCGTAATGAAGGTGAGAACCCAACCACTGGTGATTTGCACTTGCTAACTCATGAAGCAGCACGGTACAGCCCCGATGATGTATCCGTAAGCGAGTTCAAAGCGGACGATAGACGATTTATCCGCGAAATAAACCCTCGCTTGACCGCCTCCGAACTCCCCCAAGCTCCTCAAATTCAGGGGCTTTCTCTCTGGATGGCAGCTGACTTGCTTGTGGAAACCGATATTGATAATCGTGTTGTTGCATGGCGTGATATCCTTTGTGGTGACAATCAAGTACCGGATGATGCCCTACAGTCCGAAGCGAGTGATCGGCCTCAACTCGTAACGAATGTGGACGGCAGCTATGATGCCCTCAGATTTGATGGACTGAATTCTCACTTAGTAACCACCCCTATGGAGACAGGACCAAGCCAGACAATTCTTCTAGTTGCCAAAACAGCAAGCCAACAACCAAAATATTTTACCGGATCGATCCTTAGCTATAACGGTCCGCCTCATCGAGACATGACTTCTCTTGCAAAGCGGGGTGTTATGCAAATTGGTTTGGGTGGAGATATCAATGGAAAGCGTAGCCTAGAAGCATTCGTCTATGTAGGTGCGAGCGCGCGCGCTGGAGGGGTTCACAGCCATGACCTTCCTCCAGAGACGACATTTGTAGGATCTTACGTATACAACATGGAGCAAAACGATGCATCACTATATATCAATGGTGATCTTGTGAGCAAAACTTCAGCTCCTGCTCCCGCTACTGGAACTTCTAGAAAAGTCATTGGCCGACACGGGCATCTTGATACTTTCTTCTGTGGTGACATCGCAGAAGTCATCGTCTACGACAGGGCCATAGAAACAAAAGAACTTAAGGCCGTAACGAATTATCTCAAATCTAAATATGAAATACCCCGCACAGAATATGTCAACTAAGTTGTGCATTATTTGAATGATGCCTCCCTTGCAACTTCTTTCTCAGCTCTCTTTTCTGTTTTTTCTATCTCTTTAAGTGACACATTTCCCTCAAACGGGAAATACAAGGGTAATGAAGACTTATTTTTAGGGTCTTTGTAGCTATTGCTACGCTCTTGTCACATTTGCTTTTCTACATCCTTGGACGGCGGCTCAATGCTCAATTTAACGACATGGCGCGCAGTTACTGCGGCAACCTTACTAATTGCTGCTCCTGCCTTTGGGGCTCTACAAGTTCACCTGACCTTTGATGAAAACGTTGGCCCAACTTCTTTCAATGGCGGCACCACAGGCGAAACAAACGACGCGACATTAAATAGCGGAAACTCCCGTGTAGTGGGAAACATTGGTGGTGCAATAGACTTCAATAATACTAGTAGCACTTCAAGCGTTGCCGGGACAAACCCACTTCCTGGAGATACTCTTCGAACGGTTTCATTTTGGGTGAATTCCACCGAAGTGTCGGGTCTAAACAACTACCTTTCGTTTGGAACGAACAACAACCCTGCTGGTGGCACCAGTGATCCTGGCACCAAGTTTGATATTGGAATCGATGCAAATACTGGTCACCTTGAGGTGGGAGTGGGTGGTGGTCGTCTTGATTCTTCACTTCCTGTGATCACAACTCCCACACTTACCGACGGTGTGTGGCACCTTGCAACGGTCGTCATGCCAGACATCTTAGACGATGATCCAGCTGCAGCTGATATGTCAGATATCGATATCTATATCGATGGAGTGTTCAGCTACGATGGGTCCTCCAACAACTCAGCTGACCGCACAATTTCGACCGATCCTAATGGATCACTTTTCATCGGTCGTGCTGCAAATGGCCCAGAGTTTGACAATCCCAATGGAGCAATGGATGATGTTGCCGTTTGGGACAATCCCCTCACGCCCGATGAGATCAAAGGGTTGTACGACGTTGGTACCCAGTTGTCGGTGAACGCGGGTATCTACGATCAAGTTCTCTCCTTACATGACGGTGGTTCAGGTACCCTCTTCGCAGGTGATTTTGCTTGGACTTATGCCACAGGACTAGCTAGTGCTGCGGGCATCACAGGCTCTTCACTGGTTCTTGACGACGCTGCAAACACCGGGGTTACCTTTAATGCTCTTGTGCCTGGTGACGTTAATCGAAATGGTGTTGTTGATACAATTGACCTTGGTATCATTCGGAGCAACTTCAATAATCCATCGGTAACACGCGATGATGGTGATCTTACAGGTGATGGTGTTGTTGATTTCACCGACTTCCGAGTTTGGAAGGATGCGGCTGGCGCTCCAGCTACAAGTCTGAGCTTTTTGTCAGTTCCAGAACCTACTAGCCTCCTGTTAATTGCAGGTTTTAGTATTGCCTTAGCCAGCCGCCGTCGTGCCTTGTGCGCCATGTTGATTGTGGGATTGGCTGTGTCTTTTGCAAATGTTGACAAGGCTAATGCCCAAGCGACAAACGTTTATTACAATTCTGCCACTGGTGATTACAACACCAATGGCAACTGGGATACAGGTTTTGTACCTGAAGCGGCTCTCGATGAAATTGCGATCATCGGCTCTACTTCCACCGAAGGAGTCACTGTTGGTGCTGCTCCTGATGCTACGGTTACGATTAGTTCCACTCCATTTAATCCCGCTGGCTTGAAGCTTGGTGATGGTGCAGGAAGTGTGGGGCGTTTAACAGTTCAGTCTGGGAACAATCTTACGATCCCGGGAACTATTACCGTTACCTCTGGTCTACAAATTGGTAATGGTCTTGAAGGTGGTAGCCGCGGCTTCTTAACAATCGAGTCAGGTGCCTCGGTAAGCAGTAATGTTATCAACCTGAATGGACCTGCTGAAACGGATGGTTCCGACGAGGTTGACTGGAGTACGGTTAGCATGTCTGGTACCGCTTCGCTGACTTCTACAACTGGGGTCATCAATTTTAATCGTAACATAAGTGTTACAGGGCCAGATGTCACGATTTCCTCTGCAGGAGATATTGGCATTGGAGGTCGAGGACGCTACCACGCCGAGATAACTGGTGCAACTCACTCAGTCATGACCGCAGCAGGTAATGTCCAGCTGAATGGTATTCTGATCCCAACGTTCTCTGGCTCTGCAGTTCCAGTTGAAGGTGCTTCATGGGACCTTTTCGATTCAGCAACGGTTGGGAATAACTTCTCGGAAATCCGCGTTCCTAACCGAGTGCCTGGCCAAGGCTATGTCATTGAAACCCGTCCAGGTGGTAATGGAGTGATCACTAGCCTTGCGATCCGAAGTACTCTTGTGCTGGAAGTGAATCGCGATACCGGTGTGGTAGACATCACTCAACCATTTGGTTCTGCGGTTTCAATGAACGGTTATTCGATTGAATCCGCTTCTGGCAATCTTGGTGTTGGTTCATGGAACAGTCTCGACGATCAAGGCATTGATGGAGATTGGACCGAAGCTAATCCAAGCTCGACCGCTCTCAATGAACTTAAACCTACCTCTGCAACAGTTGTTTCTGGTTCCGGTTTCTCATTGGGTCAAGCATTCACACCCGACTTTTCAACTTTTGGGCAAGCGATTCAGGAGGACCTCGTGTTTGAATACTTTGATACTACGACAGGTCAAGTTGTTACTGGTGAAGTGATTTACTCGGGTACAAAAATCAATGATCTCGTTCTTATTGTTGACCCAAGTACTGGCGAAGCTCAGCTCCGAAACACATCGAATGCATCGGTTGCAATCGATGGTTATCAGATTAGCTCGACAAGTGGTGCTTTAAGCACTGCGGGTTGGAATAGTCTTGAAGATCAAACTTCCGATTGGCTTGAGGCAACCATGACACAATTTAGCCTGTCTGAATTACTTCCCGAAGGTGTTGAGACCCTACTAGGCAATTCTGGTTACAATCTTGGAACGATCTTCAATACTTCAGGCGAACAAGACATCATTCTTGAATACCTAGCCGATGGAGCCAATGTGCTCCAAGAGGGCTCCGTTCTCTACAGTGCGTTGCCTGACCTTGCTCTTCTAGGAGACTACAACGATGACGGCACTGTCGATGCCGCTGACTACACGGTTTGGAGAGATTCTCTCGGCAGCTCAGGCCTCGGATTAGCAGCTGATGGCAATAACGATGGTACCGTTGACTCGCTTGATTACGATCTTTGGGTTGCTAACTACGGTAGCAGCAGTTCTTCTTCGTCAGCTGCTGCGGCTTCTGTCCCAGAACCATCCACCGGACTGCTTGGGTTGATAGCTGCTTGCTTAAGTTTTCTACTTCGCAAACCACGTAGGTCCACAGTGGTCTCGATGGTTGTTTGCAACAAAGTGAATGTGAACAGAAATCGCACGGTTAATTTTTTTCCTGCCATTGCTGCTTGCTTCTTTCTATTTGGCATGACCTCCGTGTCTCAGTCTCAGACGATTGTGTTTGACCACAACTTTGATAACGCTCCTAGCACTGGGTCTGCTGTGACTAGCATTGCCGATCTTGGCGTTCCTGCGGTTGGCTCATTTGTTTTCTCAGGTCCAGCAATTGGTGGTATTGGGGGTACTAATACCGCTTTAGCGGTTGGTCATAATGGAAACACGAATATCGCGAATATGTCAGAGCCCGCTGATAATACGGTTGTTTATTCAGGTGCATTTCCAGAGACACAAGTTGCTGATGCTGGAACCGGTGATCGACTTTTCCTAGATTTTTCTTCGCCAGCGGATATTACCAGCACTAGCTTTAGTACCGACATTAGTTTTTCCCTTGGAATGTTTGGTAATAGTAATACAGGTAGTTTCAAGTACACGTTTGTTCGAGGTCTTGACTCTTCAGATAACGAAGTCTTCGAATTGCTCTTTGTCAACGGCAGTGCGGGTGGAACGCGCGAATTTTACGCACGTGGAGCAAGTGATGATTCGACCGAGTTGACCGCAAGCAACACTGGTACTCCAGACGGTCAACTTTTGGCTGAAGGATTTGGGTCTTTTAATAGCACGAACGTTGCTAATGGTGGTCCCAACAGTGCTTACTTGGTCGACATTTCGCTTTCGTCAAGCATGGTTACCTATGACATTTCGGCTACCAATGGTTCTGGGACTACAACCGCTGTTAATGGAAGTGCTCTACCGATTAATTCCACTGCTACTTCAATTAGTCGCCTTGAGTTTAGCACGATATGGAATGATGCAGTTAACGGACAGAATAGCGGCTATTGGCTTGATAACGCTTTTGCGATTGTTACTCCACTAGGACCATTCCCTGATGGTGATGTTGATCTGGACGGTAACGTAGATATTGATGACTTCAATATCATCGCAAGTAACTTCAAATCTAACGCTTCATCAAGATCGCAAGGAGACTTGAATGAAGATGGCTTTGTTGATTTTGCTGACTTCCAAATCTGGACCGACAACTCTAGCCCTAGCACGGCATTGGCTGCGACTTCGATTCCTGAGCCTTCAGCCGCCTTATTAGTACTACTTGCTTCAAGCTTAGCAATGACCAAACGTCGATCATAATTACTTGTCTATCTCTCTCCTCGAAATACTTCTTTGACTTTATTAGGTGTGTCTCATGAAAATTAACTTAACGATTTATACCTGTACGGTCGTTTCGACCTTGATGCTATCGGTTGGCATCAGCAGTGCAACAACAATTTTCAGCCACGATTTTGAAAATGCTCCTAATCCTGGAACGGCAGTGACCTCAGTCGCCGACTTGGGAGCGCCAGCGGCAGGTAGCTTCAGCTTTTCTGGGTCACCCGTTGGTGGGATTGGTGGCAGCCGGCCCTCGCTGGCTGTGGGGAACAGAGTGGGCAATCCCATAAATAACATGACCGAGATGGCTACGAATTCAGTTGTTACTTCGTTTACGTACCCTGAAACTGTTGTTGCAGATTCAGGCGGTGGAGACTTAGTGTTTGCAGACTTCGCAAGTCCAGGTGGATTCACAGGTGGAGACTCGACAACCATTAGCCTGAACATGGCTAGCTTTGGCAATAACAACACAGAGCAGTTTAAGTATCAGTTTATTCGCGGATTGGATGCTTCAGATAACGAAGTATTTGAGCTTCTCTTGGTATCAGGTAGCGGTGCTCTCATAAGACAAGTATATGCGCGCGGTGCTGATGATGATTCCACAACATTCTCAGCTGCCGGCAGTGGTACACCAGAAGGTGATTTGCTTGCAAATAACTTTGCATTCAATCTGAACGGCACCAGTGTTAGTGGAGGGCGTCCTTCAGGTACCTATGCTTTTTCAATAGTTCTCGAGAATGGCACGGTTACCTATGACATCGGAACCACGGGTGGTGGATTTACCACGACCGCAACGAATGGAACAGCCTTACCAATCAACTCAGGTGCAACAAGCATTAACCGATTGGAATTCAGCTCAGTATGGAATGCCTCTGCGGATGGACAAAACAAGGGTTATTGGGTCGATGATATTATCGCAACTACCGAAACCGTAGCGATACCAGAACCTTCGTCATCCCTGTTGCTATTGGCATCAGCAATCGTTTTAGCCTTCCGCAATCGCAAGTAGGCTCAATCTGGATATTGATGAATAAAAGTGCTCCGAAGCGCACTTTTGAATAAGACGTTTTTTTAATTGCCTCGTGGCGATGCTTCGGCCGCCATTGTTACTAGGAGTATTGAGATGTTTGCCGTAGGGAAAGATTGCAAGAGGCAACAAGGATTCACATTAGTTGAGTTACTTGTCGTGATTGCCATCATAGGCATCTTGGTTGCACTATTGCTACCAGCAGTTCAGGCAGCTCGCGAGGCAGCACGCCGAACACAGTGTACGAATCAACTAAAGCAACTAGCACTCGCTGTGATGAACTATGAATCGCAGCAAGGTACTTTTCCACCAGCTGGGAAGTATATTGGCGAATGGGGCATTACTCCAACAGGTAAAACATGCGATACGGGGAAGCAGGTCAATACTCGTGTTCAAGCATATCATGCAACAAGTACTAACGGTCCAGGTACTAGTTGGATGCTCGAAATCTTGCCATTCATTGAACTGAATAATATTTATGATCGGTGGGATCAACAATCTAATATTGGTAGATACAACACAAGTGTACCGGAAAATAATGCTACTCTCGCGGGTACAGATATCCAACAGTTCTATTGCCCAAGCCGAAGAGATTCCATTCGAACAGAAGACACACAAATGCTAGGTAGTGGCATACGTCGCCTAAATGCTGGTGGTACCGACTATGGTTGCAATATTGGAAACGGTAATGCATGGAATAACGAAGATGAGTTTCGAAAGTTACATCCGGGAAATCGGACCATCGGTTTAGATTACGAAAGAATCGGACCATTTGAATTCAACAAGGGTACCAAGATTAGCAAGATTACAGATGGTACAAGTAAAACAGTAATGCTTGGTGAGTTACAACGGATCTACTTAGATGACACCGAGATTGTAGCTCTTTATGGTTCTACGGTACCTTCTAAAGCTTATTGGATGTTCCGTAGTCAAGATGGTTGGGCTGAAGGTGGACTGCCTACTGCCTTCTCTATGAATCCACCGAATCTGTGTCCTAGTGTTGGCACACCTGCAGGAGCTGAGGGCATAAATAATTTCTTATCTGAGTACCCAGGTAGTGACCATCCTGGAGGTGCTCACTTTGCCATGTCTGACGGGTCAACCCTCTTCATTAGTGAGAATGCTGATAGTGATATTTTTGCTGCAATCGCCACGCGAGCTGGTGAAGAAGTAGCATCTGTCGAGGATCTAAGATAGGGACGTGCCAACATGAAACAACAATATTCACTAACTAGTCTGTCATGTCTATTTGCACTAACGACTTTAATACTTGTCGGTTGTGATAGCTCAGGTGATAGACCTAATCTTGGACAAGTCACCGGTTCAGTTACACTTGATGGGAAACCAATTGCTGATGTCTTAGTCCGTTTCGAGGCAGAGGGATTCCGTGCTTCACAAGGGGTAACCGATGCCGAAGGACAATATCGACTTCGATATATTCGGAACATAATGGGTGCGGCTATTGGGAACCATGAGGTTACCATTTCAGACAGCTCCGGGAAGAAAAGAGTTCCTAAGACATATCAGACTGAACCACTCAAGAAGGTTGTCGAACCCGGAACTAACACTATCGACATTGAGTTAACTTCAGGTGCTTAATTATCTGACCTAATGTGACGAGAGTTGCTTCGAGAATAGGCTTAACATGGATTTTTGTTTTTGCAATAAAATCAGCTGTTTCATCGCTTTCTGCCTGGTGCATTTTCTCAGTAACGCATCGATTTTGCGGGCTGCTGATCGGCCGAATATTGTTTATATATTTGCCGACGACATGGGTTGGGGGACAGGGCAGTTTAATAACCCAAATTCTGCAATAGATACACCTAATCTCAACCAACTAGCAAGCGATGGATTGAATTTCACTCGTCACTATTCAGCCACGGTTTGTTCACCTAGCCGCGGCATGATGATGACTGGATTCCATTCAGGGAATACTTCGAATGATCGTAATAACAACATTGGCCAAGGTCTTCTTGCTGAAGAAGTCACCGTTGCAGAAATTCTGAAGGAGACAGGCTATCAAACTTCCGTCTTTGGCAAATGGGGCTGGGGTGGAACTTCAGATGGAGGAGTTCTGAGGCCAAATGCAACTGTCAACAATGCAACCACACTACCTCAGAACAAAGGCTTTGATGAGTTCTACGGGTATTTAAGCCATGGTCGTGCGCATTCTTATCAAGTTGATTCTTTATGGACAACAGAAGAGCCCTCTGATGATAACAATAATGGAATCGATGAAGTCGGAGAGAAGTATCAAACAAACCAAGACAGCGGTCTCTGGCTTGAAAAGACTGGCAATAACCCTGCTAACAACTTGACAAATTACACTCATGACTTGGTTGGCATTAAAAGCGAAGAGTACATACGGGATCACGCTGGCGACAGCGAGCCTTTCTACATGCAAGTGAATTACACAATTCCTCACTTTGATCTTGATGCAATTTCGGGGACATCCCCGCTTACGAACTTAAAGGGAGAAACCATCTTTGCAGGTGGGCTTGCGCAATACGCTTCAAACTCCACGATGACGACAAAAGAAAAGAAGCATGCTGCGATGATTAGTCGTATGGATGCAAGCATTGGTTCCTTGATCAATCGCCTTGAGGATCCGAATGGAGATGGTGATACTTCTGACAGTGTGCTTGATAATACCTTGATTCTCTTTTCGAGCGACAATGGCCCAACGCCTGAAGATGGACTTACTGCGGCTGGTATTACGAACCTCGATCTTGCAGGTAATCTGAGAGGTGGTAAACGCGATCTTTTTGAGGGTGGAATTCGCACACCGTTGCTTGTCCGTTGGGATTCGCAAATCGAAGCCAATCGTCGTGGTAATTCCGATAGTACGCTGACGGATCTTGCTGACTTCATGGCGACGGCTGCTGAAATTAGCAATGCAAGAACACCAGTTGGAATTGATGGAATATCAATTGCCCCTCTAATCCAAGGGACAGGTGAACAACGCGCAGGTAAAGTTGTACTTTCTGAGAATTTCGAAAACTCCCAAACAGGAAATACCACAGCAGCTTGGTCGATCATTCGAGGGGATCACAAATTGATCAAATTCCGTAATGGCACCCTAGGACTCTATAATGTTACAAACGACCCCTCTGAATCGTCTCCAATAGATACTTCGGTTCCTGCGAACTTAGCTTTGAGAAACGAGCTTGAAGAGATTGCACTTGCTGAAGGAGCAGGTCGTGCCGACAGCTACTACGTTCGATATGCAAACTGGACAGGTTCTGCTGGCGATGGTTCATTTACCAACCAAGTTAACTGGTCAGTTTCGGGCGGACCTGATACCAACTGGTCGACAGTCGTTAATAACCAAGCGGTTGCGGATCAAATCATTCAGGTTGATAGTACTTTGAGTTTGCTTGGACTTGAGGTAAGAGGTGATAGCGGTGGAACTATCTTGGAGGTTCTACCAGGCAAGCAATTGACTGCCAGGAATCAAGTCCGCGTTGAATCGGGAGGCCGTATTGAGATTGCAGCTGCATCCGTCAGTACAGCACGCTGGTTTGATGTAGAACAAGGTGGCAAAATCAGCGGCCAGGGAGCCATTGAGGGGGTTGTTTACAACAAGGGAACGATTGCTCCTGGACGTGAAGAGGCTTTACCTGAAGTTAATAATACCCCTGATCCATTAGAGGATATTTCTGACTACGATTTAAATACGAGTCTTATACCACTCATCGTATTTGATTTCACTGGCATTCAAGACGACTCGCCCTTGACTCAGACGAGCACACTCGATGAAAACATCAACATTGTAGAAGGGTTCAATTTTGGTCCTGCTACCAGCCCACGCAATGCTGGTAACGTTGGAGACGAATTCAATGTTCAGGGCTTTTCGATTGGCACAACATTAGCCTCGGCACTGTCTGGCGATCATTATCTGACATTCACGATCGATCCAGGAAACGGTAGTGGTACGATACTCGATGAAATTCGAATCGATCTTTGGCGCAATGGCTTCAACGCATCGGAGAATTATGCCTTGTTCACGAGTGTTGATGGATTCACTGAAAGCGATGTTCTCTCTCAATATTCTTTCCCTGAGAACCAATCTGGAATTGGACAGACCCAGTCGCTTTTCGCCTCACCCCTGACATCGGATCCCCATAAGGGACCGATTGAGGTACGAGTTTATGGCTGGGGATCAAACAATGCTGCGGGCAATACCCATTTCAATCATGTGTCAGCAACGGGGACGGTGCTGGCTATCCCAACCTTTGTCTTTGATTTTAGTGGCGTTCAGGACACGGATAACCTTACAGCGAGAACTCAAGATAGCACCAACCGAGTCGATGTAGTTCAAGGCGTCAGTCTTGGTTCCGGACTAAGTTTCTCAAATACAAATGACTCGGGTGATGAATTCAACGTATCGAGTTGGTCTACACAATCAACTCGCCAAGAGGCTCAATCTACGAATGACTTTCTGACATTTACGGTCAAAGCTATTGAAGGACTTGCGATGGCAATTGACAGTGTAACATTCGACCTCTGGAGAGAGTCCGCTAGCTCACCCACTGATTTTGCAATCATGTCTAGCCTAGCCGGACTTGGCTTTGCTGATCTTGATGCTGGCCAAGGATCAATCATCGATATCGGTCAAGCCAATTCTGACAGAATTGTTGGTCTGTTTGATTCATCCATTGCAACACAAGACCTCATTGAATTAAGACTATATGGCTGGAACGCACTTAACTCTGAGGGCAATGTCCATGTCAATAAAGTTTCCTTCAGGGCTGTTTTTCAGACGATGTTTGACGTCGATCTTGACCCCACAGGAATTCTTGCCATCGATGGTGACCTGTACCATAACGAGGGTGGATTGATTGATCTTGAAGTTGGAGGAACTAGCGGAGCGGATCCAACTAACACTGAATTTGATCGTTTAATCGTAAACGGATTGGTAAGCCTAGCTGGTGACGTTCAGTTGACCCTTGTCAATGGTTATGTCCCTCAGCTTGGCGATAAGATCGAAATCATTTCGGCGAATGCGGTAGAAGGCCAATTTGCTGTTGTTCAAGTGTCAAACATGCCAAACTCTATGACATTCAAGTTGATATACGGATCCAACAAAGTTGAAGCAGTTGTCACTAACTTGTTAGAAGGTGACTTCAACGCCGATGGTAACGTCAACGCGGCAGACTACACCTTGTGGCGTGACACCAACGGGCAGCGTGTTGATCCCTACACCGGCGCTGACGCCGATGGCAATGGTTTGATTGATTTAAATGACTATCAAATATGGGTTGCTAACTATGGTGCCGACCTATCAACGATTGCGGTGTCTTTGTCAATTCCTGAGCCAACTTCAGCCTCAATGTTTTTGGGAGTCACGACTCAACTAGTAGTTATGCAAGGACGCTGGCGTTAATGCGCTTACTACAAATGTAAAGAATCTCGTTATCTAACATCCTAGCCATCCAATTCAAGTTTCCTTGAAAAGAAGAATCAATATGAGGTTCGTTTTTACTGCGATCTGGATCATGCTGATTGCTTGCACGATTAATAGGATTGATGCTCTTGAAATATCCCCTCTATCACAGGTGGGACCAAAGGTTGAAAGATGGGGCTGGGATATCAAGGCGTGGGCCGAGAGGTTAGATACGTTGACTGAAGCTGATTTCCTTTACGGTCAAAACCAAGCGAACCTGTTACGTGTACCTATCTTCGCAACAGCACATGAGCAAGATGGCACAATCAACACGGCAGATTACAGTACTGAAATCGCAGCTATGCGGAATGTGCAGAGGATTAATTCTGAAGTTGAGATATTTGCTAGCCTAAAGCTTCAGGGGGCTAATACCTATCCTGATTGGTTAGGTGACGGCACCTCTGCTTGGCCTCAGTCAAATGGTACGATTTTCGGCCAAGTTGTTGAAAGACCTAACCCAGAGCATTACGCGAATCTTCTTGCTGACTACGTTGAATACCTTCAGCAATTTCGGATCGAAATTGATTATCTGGGCATCAACAATGAGACAGATGGAGCCCTTGGAGTTAATCGATATATCGCAACAATCGATTTATTGGAGGCAGAACTAATCAATCGTGGAGTACCGACTGAATATCGAAGTTTTCAATATGTAGGTCCGGATTCATTTGGCCTTAATACGACAGAAAACATTGTTCAAAATATTGCGAATCAAGGTCGACTCGGTACGGTTGATATCGTAGGTAGCCACTTCTACCCACAGCATATTAGCGGTGATGAAGAAACCTGGGAAGATATCTCCAGCATTACGAGTGGCGTACCGATGTGGCATACTGAGGTGCACATGCCTGTCGGTAATGCTCAATATGCTGGCGACCAACAACAGGCATTCCGTGATACCTTGAGTGTGCTTTTTGCTTCTAATAAACGTGGTGTTGATAGTTTTGTATGGTGGGATACTGGCCATGAAGCAAACAAGATGAGCGACACGATCAAACGAGGAATCGTTGACACTACTCTGGATGCCATTCCAGTCCTAACCACTCCAACTTTCACCGCCAAAGATGATCCTGGTGGAGAGATCCTCTATCAAGCGTATGTCAAGGGTGATGTAATCACACTATGGATCGCTAACCCAGGTACTGAAATAAGCCTTGAAGTGCTTGATCTTAACGGTGCCAAAGCCATCTCAACACCGAACAGCATCTTCTGGGAAGGGCAGGGTAATATGATAACATCAACAAACAGCGGTCAATTAGATATTACGGTGGGTTCAAATGGCGATGAACTACGAATTCGTGATTTGCCTGGGCAGGCTACCATGTATCTACAATTTCGATTTGAGTTGGATCCAGGAGATTTTGATCGTGACGGTGATGTCGATCTTGATGACTACTCTCTATGGCAGGCTGACTTTGGATCGACCGAAACCTTGTTGGCAGATGGTAATAACAATGGAATCATCGATGCCGCGGATTACACCATTTGGCGAGACAATTACTCTTCCAGTTCGTCATTTGCTATATCGGTTCCGGAACCTACCTCATATTTTTTGTTTGCTACCAGCATCTTATTTGCCACTCAAAAAAGAAAAGCGAGCGGATCAGGAAGATCATCATTCCAATCGTGCAAATAACCTCAACTAATTGATAATCGAACTACTAGGCCATCTGATGCATAAGTTTCTTTCTGTTGTATCGCTCCTTCTATTTGGATTGACCAACTGTTATTCATCTGAGCGGCCTAATATTATTGTCGTTCTAGCTGATGACTTAGGCTACTCGGACCTCTCATGTTATGGTGGCGAGATACCTACGCCTAACATTAATAGGCTTGCCAAGAATGGCGCGAAATTCAGCCAAATGTATACCTCAGCAAGGTGTTGTCCTACACGGGCTTCCTTGATGACGGGACTTTATCCTTCTCAGGCTGGAATCGGGGACTTTACTTCAGATAAGCCAAATCTTAAGCGAGGTCCCGGTTATCTTGGACGCCTCACTGACAAGTGTGTCACCTTAGCAGAAGTGTTAGGAGGGGCTGGTTACGGTTGTTATTACGTGGGCAAGTGGCACATGAACTTCCGTACGGGTCCAATTATGAGGGGCTTTGATGAGTTTTATGGCTACACTCGTGGGCACTCCCACAATCAATATGATGCTGAGTATTACATACGATTACCAGAAGGTCGCAAAAAAGAAATCGACAAGCCGCAAGGTGAATATTATGCAACTGACGTATTTAATGAGTATGCAATAGAGTTCATAAAACAGGGGCAAAAAAGTGACAAACCTTGGTTTCTTTTCTTAGGGCACTCGTCTCCTCACTTTCCTGTTCAAGCACCTCCTGAGCGTGTGGATAAGTACGAAGAAACGTACATGCGTGGATGGGATGTTTTACGCCATGAACGTTTTGGCAGAATGCGAGAAATCGGGCTCGTTAACGGTGATCATTGGCAACTAACTCCAAGATCAGTCGTACCTGTCGACAAACAATCTATTGCGAATGGATATTCTGGAGAAAGAAATCCCTCTTGGAAATCACTCGGAAATGCACGCCAAAAAGATCTAGCACGTCGGATGGCTGTATTTGCAGCGATGGTCGAAGGTGTGGATAACGGCGTTGGCAAGATTGTGCAGCACCTCCAGGCTACGAATGATCTTGAGAATACATTCATTCTGTTCCTAAGTGACAATGGCGCTTGCTATGAGTGGGGACCGTTTGGATTTGATGGGCAGTCTCGCAAAGGCAAAACGATTCTTCATAAGAAGGAACATTTGCGAGATATTGGAGGCCCCTCTACGCATCAGTCTTATGGCAGCGCTTGGGCCAATTTGGGTAATACCCCTTTTCGACTGTATAAGCATTTTACTAACGAAGGGGGGATCAGTTCCCCCTGTATTGCCCATTGGCCTAACGGATTTGATAAATCAGACAGTTGGATTCGCAGACCAAGTCATGTGATGGATATCATGCCCACACTTATGGAGGTAGCCAGCATCCCTTATCCGGCAACGTTTAAGAACAAACAAATGCCACCACTAGAAGGTAGAAGTCTTCTCGGAGCAATTCGAGGTGAAAATGAATCTGAAAGAGTTATCGGATTCGATCATCAAGGCGCACGGGCGCTACGAAAGGGGGATTGGAAACTCGTTTGGTCTAAGAGAATGCCCTATCAGATAAAATGGGAACTATACAATCTCGCAAGTGATCGGTGTGAAATGAACGATCTCTCAAGCAAAGAGCCGGAGCGTACTTCCCAGATGGCTGATGAATGGGAACATTGGGCCAAGAGAGTAATGGTCCTGAAACCTGAAGCGAATCATATCCAAACCGATCAAGCAAACGCAGAGTTACAAGATAGCCAGTCACCGACAATCAGCCAATCGATCCCCAGGCCGCTTTTCTCAGATCCAAACTACAACGGCTCATGTGATCCCGAAGTCGTCTGGAACTCTGCAAGCAAAGAGTGGTGGGTCTATTATACTGCTCGCAGGGCAACAAGAGAAACTGGGACCTATGTTGGTACTCCGATTGGTGCAATTTCATCCAAAGATTTAATCAATTGGAAGTTTCGTGGATATCTGACCCTGGACGGCATAGAAGGGAAACCAGATATGCCCAAAACCTTCTGGGCTCCTGGCGTTATAAGCCATGATGGCAATCTACATATGTTCCTTACGTATAAAAATAACGCCAATCCTCCTTGGGGTGGTAAGGGAGAGATCCGGCATTACGTCACACCGTTAGCGAAACCTTTATCAGGTTGGCAAAAAAGAGATACCCCCGGCTTTTCTCAACCAGATCCGATTGATGCTTCCATCCTGAAAATTGATGGTCTCTTTCATGCCTACTATCGAGTAGGGCAGGGAAGGGGGATACATCTAGCTATTAGCAAGGATCTGAATCATTGGAATACAAAAGGCCCCTGCGGAGGTGATGTCAATGCACCAGCAGATACGAGAGGATTTGACTATCAAGAAGCCCCCTATGTCTTCTCTTGGAAGGGATCCTATTGGATGCTAACAGATCCTCACAAAGGATTAGCGGTGTACCAATCAGATGATGGTATTACCTGGAAGCAAAAAAGAAGAATCTTGCAAGAGCCTGGAGAAGGTGCTGCCGATGCGACTCGAGCTCGTCATCCAAGCGTAGCTGTAGTCAATGACCGAGCATTCATTTTCTACCACACAGAACCTTATCGTCGCTATCCTTCTGTTCCTCCACAACAGCGTACTCAAAAAGAAAAATTAAGCTTCTTACAGATGGCAGAACTAGATATCCGCAACGGAGAAATCATTTGCGATCGTAATTCTATCATTAAACTCAACAGTATTAAGCTTGCAAAGAATACTAACTAGAGAATCATCGCGGACATAACATGTCTACTAATCTATGCAATTACAATAACTGCAATCGGCTTATTCACCTTTTGTGTCGCTTGCTCTTAGTCTCTGTCCCAGCCTTATTCACGTGTTCCTATGCATTAGGTCAAACGATAGTTGACGAATGTCGGTATTCGACTCATCAGCCCACAGAAGGGTGGGAGAAAACCGAATTTGATCACTCCAATTGGAAGCGAGGATTTGGTGGCTTTGGGAGATATGATACGGTCGGGGGGCGTGTCGCTACGCTATGGAAAACCCCTGACATTTGGATCCGTAAAAGCATAGAGCTTAAAGAAAGAATTGAGAGCCCTGCACTTCTGATTTTTCATGATGACGACACCAAAGTATATATTAATGGTGTGCTAGTCGCGGATCTGCAGAGATACACCACAAGCTATCGAGTAATCACGTTAGATCAAAAAGCAACGGATGCATTGAAGCTTGGACCAAACCTTATCGCGGCACACTGCCACCAGACAGGTGGTGGACAATTCATCGATGTTCACTTAGTTGACAAAAAAAATGTCCCCACCTTGCCTGAAACTTACCGTCCAGAGCAACCTTACAAATCTGATTTGACAACGCCATGGGGCGAGAATGTTACGCATGAAGAAGTCTGGGCCGAATATCCTCGCCCCCTAGTAAAGAGACCTCAATGGCAAAGCCTAAATGGTGAATGGAAATACTGTATTACATCTGACGATCAGCAAGCCGTACCGACGGCATGGGACGGAAAGATACTCGTTCCATACCCGCTCGAATCCAAACTCAGTGGCGTTGGACGCTTGCTACATCCAGATCAATCACTTTGGTACAGTCGAGAATTTGAAGCTTCTCCCGAAGTCGGCAAACGATTCATTCTGAATTTTGAAGCGGTAGATTATCGGTGCAAAGTTTATGTCAACGAAGTTGAAATAGGATCACATATCGGAGGAAATATTCCATTTAGTTTCGATGCAACAGACGTAATCAAGCTAGGAACTAATACCCTCGTTGTTCGCGTAGAGGACGATACAGAAGCGTATCAATTACGTGGCAAACAAGCGTTAAGACCTCAAGGAGTTTGGTACACTCGAGTATCAGGTATCTGGCAATCAGTTTGGACAGAAAAGGTAAGCGAAACGCATATTAAGGATATAAAAATCACGTCAAATGCTGAGCAGGGGAGCATCTCTATTCGACCTGTTGTTTCAAATAAAACAGGAACACAACAGACTAAAGTTGTCGTGAAGGACCAAGATAGGGTTATAGCTCAAGTAACTTCACCCAACGAGGTGATTGAAGTTGTAATAGATGAGGCAAAACTATGGTCACCTGATTCACCTCACCTTTATGAACTCCAGATCACTTTGATGGATGAATCAGGTGTTGTACTGGACCAAATTGAGTCTTATGCCGGTATTCGTACCGTTGGTAAAACTCGTGATTCAGAGGGCAATCTACGATTTACCCTTAATGGCGAAACTCTTTTTCATTGGGGGACTCTTGACCAAGGCTGGTGGCCAGATGGCTTGCTTACCCCACCCTCAGACGAAGCCATGCAGTTCGAGATCAATTGGCTAAAGCAAGCTGGATATAACATGATCCGCAAGCACATCAAGGTTGAACCTCGGCGGTATTACTATCATTGCGATCGTATAGGAATGATGGTTTGGCAGGACCAGGTTAGTGGTGGAATTGGCAGAAACAAAGGTTGGCCAGCATGGAGTCGACTTAACCCCAATCCTGTTGATGCCAAATGGCCAGATAAGTATCACTTACAATTCATGGCCGAGTTCGAGGGAATGGTAGATTTGCTAGAAAGTCAACCTTCAATCGTATGCTGGGTTCCATTCAATGAGGCGTGGGGGCAGCACATGACCGAGAAGGTTGGCAATTGGATTGTTAAACGCGATCCAACCCGTCTTGTTAATATTGCCAGCGGTGGTAACTTTTGGCCAATTGGGGATGTCGTTGACGCTCATAAGTATCCACATCCTGATTTCCCGTTCTCGCAAGGCAATAACGGTCGCTTTGATAATTATGTCAAAGTCGTTGGGGAATTCGGCGGTCACGGCTACCCGGTTGAGAAACATCTATGGGACCCTGATCAAGGCAACTGGGGGTACGGTGGTTTACCTAAAGATATGGACGAGTATCGCCAACGTTATGAATCATCAATCAATAAATTAAATGAATTACGCCAAAGTGGAATTGCCGGTGCCGTCTATACCCAAACAACTGACGTCGAAGGCGAAATCAATGGCTTGATGACTTATGATCGAAAGATATACAAAATTGATCCAAATGATCTCGCAAACATTCATGAAGTTCTCTTTGAATCACCTTCGATTAGCAGCTTTCAAGAGCACCAAGATATTCAAATTAATCCCGATCAGATTCGTGCCGGATTAAAGTCTCATGACAGGGCTCTTTTTATTAAAACCGGTTGGATTCGAGACCCCTATATCACATTAGGTCCTGATGATTACTACTACCTAACCGGTACACAAGCAAGAGAAGCCGACCCAAGAGAGCAGACTGATCTCTTTAATTCAGGACTTGGAGAGGAAAGTATTGTAGGAGACCAAATACGTGCTTACCGAAGCAAAGACCTGATCGACTGGGAGTCACTTGGGGTCATTTTTTCTCTAAACGATATTTATAACGCAAAGAAAAATAAGAAACACAACAAGCATATATGGGCGCCCGAAATTCATTTCATGAGAGACCGATGGGCACTCGTACACTGCCCCCAAGGGGTAACAACTCTAGCTCTGAGCAAGGGCAAGGAGTTGAAGGGACCATGGACACACCCCATGCAAGATCGTCTGGGTAAACGCCATGACCCCTCTCTTTTTACCGACACGGATGGTACGACTTACTTGCTATGGGGAAACACATTCGTAGCTCCCTTGAATGCAGATCTTGATCACTATCAAGCCAAACCAACAAGGATCGATCCAAGTAGCGTACGAGTGGGACCGAATAACACTGAACTACGTCGTATTGGGCATGAAGGTGCCACCATGCTAAAAATCGGCAACAAATATGTCCATCTAGGTACAGCGTGGTCAACCGACAGAATGCGCCAAGGGTCGTACAACCTTTATTATTGCGTTGCCGATAGCATTACTGGCCCTTACGGTCCTCGCAAATTTGCCGGGAGATTCTTAGGACATGGTACTCCCTTTCAGACACGTGATGGCAATTGGTGGTGCACGGCATTCTACAATGGGAATATCCCTCCACTTTCAAGAGACGGAATTCAAGAAAAAGATCTAAGTGAAACTGCACAGACCCTCAATCAGCAAGGTGTGACGATTGTCCCACTAGAGATCAAAGCTCTCAACGATGGCGATATCTTTATTCGTGCCAAAGACCCAGATTATGCCACCCCGGGTCCTGATGAAGCTCAGAAATTTGAGAACTGACACCATCAGAATCTAACACGGAGCAAGGTTTTCAATGCTTAATACTCACTTCTTCATAGCACTTAGTCTTATAAGCTTGATCCCTAGGACATCGCTGGCGGAGAGTGACAATCGTCCCAATATTATCACCGTATTTATCGACGACCTTGGGTGGTCTGATCTCGGCTGCTTTGGAGCTAGTGAAATCAACACGAGCAACATTGATCGACTTGCCAAAGAGGGAATTTGTTTTACGAACTTCTATGTGAACTCACCAATCTGCTCACCATCACGCGTTGCCTTGACCACAGGCCAATATCCGCAAAGGTGGAAAATCGCTTCATACCTCGATAATCGGAAGGTAAATAAGCAAAGAGGAATGGCCCAATGGTTAGACCCCACGGCACCGGTCCTAGCTCGTGAACTTCAAAAGGCTGGGTATGCCACAGGTCACTTTGGCAAATGGCATATGGGTGGTCAACGTGACGTCGATAACGCCCCGCCTATTTCTGAATATGGCTTTGATCAGAGTTTGACTAACTTTGAAGGAATGGGTGCAAAGCTACTTCCACTCGCCATGAAGCCGGAGTGGAATAAACCTCGTAAAATTTGGGGTGGGGCAATCCGACTAGGAGGCCCCCCGGTCTGGATGCTTCGATCACACATTACACAAGGCTTTGTCGAATCAGCCATCTCTTTTGTCGACGAAGCACAACGCAAAGATCAGCCATTTTATATCAATCTCTGGCCTGATGATGTGCATACCCCACTCTATCCTCCTATTAATAGTTGGACTGATGAACCGGCTGGTAGATACAAAAAAGTCCTCGAAGCGATGGATCGTCAACTAGGCCCACTCTTCAATCGGATCCGTGTTGACAATAGACTACGAGTTAACACAATCATTGTATTTTGCTCGGACAATGGACCGCAACATGGCCTTGGTTCGAGCTCTCCACTACGGGGCGCCAAAACTTGGCTTTATGAGGGTGGAGTTAGGTCACCTCTTATTGTGTGGGCTCCAGGGCTCATGCCATCAACTGCTGCCGGCATGATTAATGAACACTCGGTCCTTAGTGCAATCGACATTAATCGATCGTTCTATCAGATTGCTAAGATCAGTCTGCCTAAAGAAATTGAACTTGATGGAGAAAATGTTACATCAACACTCCTCGGAAAAACAACCGAAGGCCGCAAAGGGCCAATCTTCTGGCGTCGTCCGCCCGATCGACCCGGTTTTGGTTTTGGATTACATGAAGACAATCCTGACTTAGCAGTTCGCAAGGGCAATTGGAAGTTCTACGTTAATTACGACCTTAGTGGTGAGCAACTATACAACTTGAAAGCAGATCCATCAGAAGAGCAGAATCTAATCGACAACTACCCAGAAATTGCTAACAATCTTCTTAAAATGATTTTGGACTGGAACAAAGAACTGCCACAAGACAGCGGAGCGATCGATACTTTATTTTCTGATTGCCCCCTTCAACAGATTCCACCCTTGGAGCAATAATTTCAGGATCAGGACGTAACTTAAAGAAGAAGCTAGAAGCTAGAAGCTAGAAGCTAGTTGCTAGTTGCTAGTTGCTAGATGCTAGATGCTAGATGCTAGATGCTAGATGCTAGTTGCTAGTTGCTAGTTGCTAGTTGCTAGTTGCTAGTTGCTAGTTGCTAGTTGCTAGTTGCTAGTTGCTAGTTGCTAGTTGCTAGTTGCTAGTTGCTAGTTGCTAGTTAAAAAGAAGTATTCTCTTGACATGAAGAGATGTTCTAGTATCTCAGACAGTTCTACTACCTCTTTTGCGTTCGCAAACGTGCGAGTGTTTGCTTCAACCTGCGAGTATTCGAGAAACAATACAAGGGTATATGATTACGCAAGTCACGCTCCAGTAAGGCAGTTAGAACTTAGTTCGGATCTGACTCATAACTTCGAGGTCGTCGAAGAGCGGCCAGACTTTCTTACTGAGTAACTAATAAATGTGTATTAATATGGAAAACCTAATGAGTGGCGTATATAGATTTACTATGTATTTAATTCGAACGTTGCTAAACGCGAGGCTTGTAATTTTCCTGGCGATTGCATCTTCAGGTTGCCACTGCCTGTTAGCCGAACAGTCCATGTCAGAAATGCCTGACAAAACTAATTGTGATGTGATTTATGCCCTAGATAGTTTGCAATTAGAAGGGCATGGTCTGGGTAGAATGATTTTGGTGGTTAACGGGCACCCATTGGTTTTCTATATAGGGAAAGATGATCACAATCGACCCTTTCCATACAAGCACTCACTACCGTTAAACCATCTTATTGTAGATGGCAAGAATGATTTAGTTGTGCTAGAGAAACCGCCTTTTAGCTCTGGATGTTTGAGAGTTGCTAATGGAAGTAATGTAGTAGCAGAATTAACTCTTCCTCTGACACTAGAACACGAACACAAAGTAGAGTTTGAGATATCGGAAAAAGGAGTCAATTTATTCTCTAATGATTTGCCAGCTATCGCGAACTGTGCGAAATCACGACTTACAGCTATAGAGTACTTGAAAAATAATATCAACCAGATGATAGATCGTAAGCCTAGTGAATTTAAAAAGCACTTTTTATCAGCAAACCGCCAGGCTGGAGAAGAGTGCTATGGACTGCCTAGAGCGCATCTCAAAACACTCAATGCTAGCTAAACCATTGGTTAATGCTGTTCGTAGTTAGGTCCGAAAGGAGACCTAACGATGAGTCAACGATCCCGCGAATGCACGGGATCCAGGATGGAGCCCACCACTTTAGATTACGTACCTGAGCTTAATGATGAGCAATGGTCATTGATCGCTGATCTGTTTGAGAATCCCGATCCAAGCCCTGCCGGTGGTCGGCCAATGGCCGACGCACGAGCCTGCTTTGAAGGCGTTCTTTGGATGCTTCGTAGCGGTGCACGATGGAAGGACTTACCACGTTGTTATCCTTCTCGATCGACCGTTCATCGACACTTTGTCGAGTGGGTGGGTGGCGGTGTTGTTGATCAAGCTTGGAAACGCTTGGTTCGTAAACTCAACTACCAAGGCAAGATTGATTGGCGAGAAGGATTCGCTGACGGGACGTTTAGTCCCGCTAAAAAGGGGGTGAACACGTTGGTCTTACCAAACGAGGCAAGGGAACCAAGATCATGGTCCTTTCCGATGGAAGTGGTTTGCCATTAGCAATTGAAGTTGCTTCGGCGAATCTGGCTGAAGTCAATCTTATCGAGCCGCTACTCGATTCAGCAGTCACTCCCTACGTCCCTAACAAGCTGGTCTACGATAAAGCAGCCGACTCGGATGCTCTTCGGGATCGGCTTGCTGAACGCGATATCGATCTCATCTGTCCTCACCGAAAGAATCGAGTCTACAGCAAGAAACAAGATGGTCGGAAGCTAAGACGCTACCGACGACGCTGGAAGATCGAGCGAACGATCAGCTGGCTGCAAGACTTTCGAAGACTTCTCAATCGACACGAATTCTACTGGTCGATCTTTCATGGGTTTACCCAAATGGCATGTATTATTATGGCCTTAAGACGCTTTTGAGATACGCTCTAGGAATTGGTTACGGTTTCATTGTTGGTGTGACTATACTATTCGCGAATTTGGTGCGAACCACTAAGTACGAAAGCACAATCTTAGACGTGTTTAAAAAGCGTAAAACCGTCCTGCTCAACAAGATTGTCACATGAATACAACCTGGTATTTCAGGTTGTATTGTTCTTTGAAAACTGATTTGTAGCGATTCGGTTGTCCCAAATCATCGCTCGAATGCAATTGGGCGCAGCACTAAGAAATCGCATGGCGATTTTGGTCGTCTTTGATGGAAGAGAGTTACGCCGCTTTACGTTCATAGTGCGTGAGGACACCGCCAAGCCATTCTTGGCAGATGATCACCTCGTCTTTATCAGGAGGATCGTCAATCTCTGGTCAAACGCCAAGCAAAGGTTTGTTCTCTTTTCTCTGATGCGGACGTGCGTGGTGATAATAATCGCTATATGAAGAAACGATGTGATCGAGGTGTCCCAGGCCAAAGCAGATAAAGCGATTAAGGCTTTCGTATTTCAAACTACCAATCCATCTTTCCACGAACACGTTTTGGTTGGGAGCTCTTGGAGCAGTTGGCTCAATTGAAACACCACTGTCTGCAAACATTCGATCAAAGTTCCTTGAGCACTTTAAGTCGAGGTCTCTAACCAGATACTGCACTGGAAAATCCATACCACGAGCTTGTTTGATCATCGATTGAGCCTGTGTTGTAACCCACTTGTCGTCTGGCTTGAGCGTTGCGGGTGGGCAGATCACTCGTCGTGAGCCCAGCTCGTCATAGCCAGCAAGAAGGCGTTAATCCCGCGGTAACCCTTGCCAGTGGAGAAGCTCTTTGGCATCCCGTCGACGTGGGCCGAACGCTTAATCGGTTGCCGCCAGGGCGCTACTCCCTTGTCCAGCAAATCTAATATGCAATCCGTAACTTCTTGATAGATGTCTCATCTTGGCTTGTGTCCACTCTTATTTCTATTGCCCCGTGCCACATCACCCTACCCGCAGGGCGGCAACTCTACTGTCAGTGTCCTCGATCGTCTGCATCGCTAATCTCCTTGCTACTCAGTTGTCTTCACCTTCTGCTTGCCACAGCTGTAGAATTTGAGTCAAGAGAATTCGCATGCGAAGATGCTTACCGAGCAAGCGAATAGGTCGATGCACGACAGCCGCGATGTCACCTCGCATGAGCAGCGGCTACTCGTAGGAGTTTTCTTTAGGCATGAAGAGAGGCGCTTGGAACTCAGACAGCTCTATTACCTCTTTTGCGTTCGCAAACAAGCGAGTGTTTGCGTCAACTTGCGAGTATCTGAGAGTGTTTGCAACAAACAATACAAGGGTATATGATTACGCAAGTCACGCTCCAGTAAGGCAGTTAGGACTTAGTTCGGATCTGGCTCATAACCTCAAGGTCGTCGCACCTTTGCTACAAATTGCGCATCGTATAATTAGTATGCCTGATAGCTTATCTCCTAGAACGGATAAATGCTGAAGTCACGCCACAGAGAACAAGTGCTGAGGTAGTTGGCTCCGGCACGGCTGTAAGTAATGTTGCAAAACTGCCAGCACCATTAGCACTTTCAAAAGCACTCTTGAACAAATTAAAGTCGCGTCGGTTTATGACTCCATCTAAATTAGAATCGCCTAACGAAAAGGCAATCTCGGCTAACTCATCGGAAACATCTTTATAAAGGTTGTTCCGTAGCACAATCCAATCGGCAGCACTTACCAAACCATCACCATTGAAATCTCCTGCGATACTTGAAAGTATGGCAGGAGGTAAGCCCACAGGCTGTCCTGTTGCCAAGCTCACAGGGGCTTGTGCATCGACTTCGCTCAAATAATTTCTTAATTGAAAACTTAGATTGGTAGCGACATCAGGGTTCTGATCCAGTACGTTTGTCGTTTCGCTAATATCTGCCTCTGTATCAAATAGCCGATATAGCTCTTCGTCGTAAAAGTACATCAGTTTCCATTTACCCTGACGTACAACGCTGACGTAGGAGGCGCCCTGAATGTTGCCATTATTCCCTTGGTTATGCTCATGGGGATAATGCCAAAACTCATAATCTTGACTCAGTACTTGCCCCTCTACGGCATCAAGAAAACTAACACCATCACGCTCTGCGGCTGGAGTTTGTGGTGTGACACCATCGTCCAAAAGTCCAGTGGCATCAAGAATTGTGGTAGGTACGTCATGTCCTATCGCTCGCGTAGTATCAACACGGTTTTGGACGATGCTGGAATTACCGGTCCAGCTAACCAAGAGAGGTGTTTTAATACCTCCTTCATATAAGCTCCCCTTACCTTCTCTCAGCGGTAGATTATTGGTCGGCCCATTCTTAAGGCCCCCATTGTCAGAGGTAAAAATAATTAACGTGTCATCGAGAATGCTATCGGAAGTATCTTCGTCGTCATTTGGATCTTCAAGCGCATCTAGGACACGTCCAAGGGAAGTATCCATCGTTTCTACCATGGCAGCAAAAGTCGGATTGGTATGTCCTTGAACATCGACTCCATTATTTTGCAAAGTATTAATCTTATTAGAGTACTTGGTTACCAAACTTTGCGGAGCTTGAATTGGTGTATGAACCGCATAATGAGATACCATTGCAAAGAATGGATCTTGTTGATTCGCGTTTTGTGATATGTAGTCTACGGCATGGTCAGTAAGCACATCTGTGAGATAATCATCTGAGTTATATCCGGACGTAAGGCCAGGAGCATTCCAACCCCCGTCGTTTCCTGCAAAGTATCCACCTGGTGGCGATCCGTTATGAGTACCCCCAATATTGAGATCAAATCCAAAGTTGTTTGGATTAGCCGCAGCATTTCCTGATTGGCCTAAGTGCCATTTACCAATGTACGCGGTGTCATATCCAGCTGATTTCAGTGAATCCGCTACCGTGACTTCGGTGGGAGCTAAGTTTTTGACCCAAGTGGAGGGTTCTTCAAGATTATCGGTAGTATGGTTGGGTCCGGTAATCCAGTTGGTAATGCGATTCCGCGCTGGTGCTTTGCCAGTAACTAAGGCCGAACGAGAGGGAGAGCATATTGAGGCAGAAGCATAATTCTCAGAGAACACGACACCCATTTGTGCCAATCGGATCATGTTGGGAGTTTCGTACACTAGGCTGCCAGTTGGGTTTAGTTGGCTATCCCTTTGCCAATCGGTCCACCCCATGTCATCAACAAGGAAAACTACTACGTTAGGTTTATCGGCAGCATGTAGCGTCGTAAAACTAACAAGAGCAACGAATCCCGTTATCGAAAGGACAAATAAACTTCTTGGTGCCATTTTCTCTCCAGAATCTCAATCAAAGTTGTACACAGTATTTATGTATGATCACATTCTTATTTAATGATTATCTTCGGTCAGGAGTCGGTTGTGGGGGAGTCTGATCATCAACACGCTCATCGTTACGAATCCCCTGGTTAAGGTGAATAGCTGGGGTGATATCGTAATTGATGTATTGAACAGATCCATCGCAGAAGGACATGTTCATTCCGGAAGGATGAGCACTTCCAAAATGATGCGTATACCCGGTTTGGTTTGTGATGTCGAACTCAGAGTCAGGCAATGGCTGCAAAACATCTAGTTCCTGGCCATCCCATCCCCCCGTTATGCTAACAAGCCGAAGCGTATCGTTGTCATGCCCGACGTACATTGGCAAGTTATCACCACCAAGTATCTCGCCCTTGTTAATGCCATCCCCGTCTCCTTCGTAGGTACGGGCATCAACGTATTTTTCACCAATCAAATACGTTTTTGTTAAACCATCTGTCACTTTGGCTGGTCGTACTTCGCTCGCTTGATAAGCAATGCCGTTAAATATTTGATGGTGATCATTCAGTAGCCAATTTGTCTGCGTTTCCCCTTGTTGTACAGAATTTGGTCCCGCTCTGTTTAGCCTTAGTACGCCACCTCCATTTATGGCATAATCCGATCTCATCGATGTGGTTATTGGACTCGCATTTCTAATGTTTGCCGCATTCCACAAAGGCCTGGCTGCTTGATCGCGCCTTGATGCGCAGTTAAAATGCTCCACAGGCATGGTTGCCATCTGTGCAAGCGCATCTTCTTTAGCCGATCCAGTTAGCCCTTTAGCGACATCATATACCGCTTGTTGCTCTACATAGGGAAGGATACTGAAGGCCCAACCACCAGGTTGTGATTTGCCAAATCCTTGATCAGGATCACCTACCCATGCCCAGCCCCAGCCACCGCTGGGGTAGAATTTGTGAGTATCTACATGAAGTAAAGCACCAAGTGCTAATTGCTTCATATCATTCTTACATTCGGTTCTACGTGCCGCTTCTCGCGCTGATTGAACAGCTGGCAGGAGCATAGCAATAAGGATTCCAATGATGGCAATCACCACCAACAGCTCCACAAGCGTGAAACCTTGTTTCTTTAGCGATGTTCTCGAATCGGTAGTGAGTTGCATTGTTATCTCCTTATTAAAGAATGAGCTGAATAGCTTTCCCTGATTAGTTTCTGTGATTAATCAATAATCCTGAGATCATCATGGTGACGAGGATGAGCGAATTGGGCTCGGGTACCGCTTGTCCGAGTGCGCTGAAATTCAATCCACCAAGGTTGGCAGCTTGAAGAGCTGCGTGCATTATGAATGCGTCATCCAAATCGGTGACACCGTCAAAATTGAGATCGCCTTGTGCATATGAATTAAGGTCACCGACAAGGATCCCACCAACAAGATTTTCATTCTCCCAACCGATAGAAAAATCATTGATATCTGAACTGTCCAAGGAGCCATCGTTATTGACGTCCCCTGTTACACCTGACAGATTCTGAATTGCAAAGTCGTTATCCGAAGAGAAATCAAAGAGCCCATATTGAGCGCCCATATCGCTGGCGCCAATTACGAAGAGCTTTAGTTCATCCAGTACACCGTTGAAAAAATTACTGGTTCCAGCGGTACCTACTTCACCGCTGTTGGCACCGACGATTAAATTGTCGTTTGAATCGGAATAGCTCCCCCCATCAGTTGCAACCGCGATCCCATCGACATAAAGCGTACTTCTTCCTCGAACCGGTCGGGAAACCATGATATGCGTCCATGAATCAAAGTTCACCGCCACGCCTGAGTCAGTCGTATCTGAACCAAACTTCATTTCCCAGGTTGGTGTTGTAGCATCGGAAATCGAAATCCCATGCTGTGTCGAATCCATAACCACGTCTTGCTGAGATCCTGAACCGCTTGAGTTAGGATAAACCCATAACTGAAAACCTCGATCCTCAATTCCGCTGTAGTCGAGAGGGCCACCACCATCGGTCGAGGCCGCTGATTGCGAGGGACGATTTAAATTTGCACCACTTAAATAGTCACCTATTCCCGAAAAGAGGATTCCAACCTCACCCGAGGCAGCACCTGGTCGATTCAACCCCGTTGGTGAAACATCTTCATAGACCGGGCTACCGTTTGGGGCTAGATCTTGAAAAGCCCCCGTTGGGCCTTGGCTATCAAGTGTCACCGTGCCAAAACTTGAGCTGATCGATGAACCATCTGTTCCGTTCTCATTTGAATCGTCACCAAAACGATATACTCGATCATTCGTCGATGCTTCTACAAGGGAAGCAGAGGTCACAACCCCCACAACCGCAATTGCAGGGACAACGCTCTTTGCAAATCGAGGGTTACGCAAGGAAAGAAGACCAAGAGAGGATAATCCAATAAGGATTAATATCGTGCTATTTGGCTCAGGCACTGTGGCAGCAAAAGCGGTTGAGGAAGATACATACTCAACATTTCCTTCCACAAAATCACCACCAGCAAGCTGGTATGTGAAAGTTAAATCTTGGGAATCAGACGTGTTGAATATCTGACCAAGATCAATTGGTGTCATCCCTGAAGCAAAAGTTGAGAATGACTGACCCGAACCGGAGGTTGCTCCGTAGTTGTTACTCCAAATGTTGTAGTCGTCTTGGTCTATGACTCCATTACCACTACCGTCAGCTCCAGTCCCAGCAGCAACGTTGTCACCTAAGGAATCTCGCCATACAGTGTAGTCAGCCGCATCGACAGAATCATCTTGGTTATAGTCTCCAGCAACCCCAATCGCACCAAGGATGCCTTCGCCTAGTAACTTGTCGTTAGCTCCACCACCTTCTTCCCAACCATTTCCACTACCATCACCTGCAGGAAATCCTGGTAGATCTTGATCTTGAAGACTGTTCCAGTTGGCAACAATCAGTGATCCACCATCGTCTTCTGAATCCGCACTCGAAATGTCATAGTAATCAACATCAAAGTCTGAATCCGAAGAGTTGAGTATTGAAACGGCACCAGTGGTTGTGTTGACTTGAAGTGTAAGCTCAAGGGTAGGAGGACTAGCTAAAGCTTGGATTTCAGCATTTGTAAGTGCATTATCATAGATTCGGAATTCATCAAGAAGGCCAACAAAGCCACTGTTGTTAATGCCACCAACAACTGAAGTGCCAGCAATACCAAATTGCGAATCAGGAATTGCGAGCGTGTCATTTAGATCAGGATCACTTGCGTTTTGTGGTGCAAGTAACACCCCATCCAAGAAATAATCAACATCACCAAACGTTGAGGCTCCCGAATTAACTCGAACAGCTAAATGGTGCCATCCGTCGTTAAGCAAGTTCAATCCTGTTCCGTAGGTAATATTGCCATTAAAGTTCCGATTGCGAATTCCGCCTGCTTCTAACCCAACATCAAAGGATTCACCGGTCCCCCCATTTCCGTCGGTATTACCCGCACCATAACCGAACAACTTATTTCGATTGTTGTTACCAGTCTGATTAAACCAGAGAGAGAATGTTCTTTCTGCTGCACCAAACGGAACGACGCTGGCAGGTACGGCAAGGAAGCTTTCCACATTTGCTAGGCCACCAGCACCTGGTGCGCCATCTCCACCAGCAAACGCAAATGCTTCACCGAAAGCACCTGGCTGGCTGGTGGTAATACCTGTTCCGCCATTTGTACCTGTCGGAGCAGCATCATTTGATCCTGCAACATCAAGAGCTGTCTTTCCAGATACATTGACATCATCAAAAGTGTAGTGGGCTACCAAAACCGCTTCTGCTCTAGTTCCAACAGCCAGAAATACACCAAGTAGAAGCAACGGCAAGACCGCGTAACGGTTTAGGTTCTTCTTCATCAATTTCTCTCCAGTTCTCCGGTTGTAAATCATAGTACCAATCATCATTAACCCCATCAGCATACCGCTACTTGGTTCTGGAACGCTTGCAGCAAGCATGGCTTGGAATGCTGGTAAGCCATTGGCTCCCACATAAATATCTTTGAACGATGACCAATCATTGCGGTCGATGTCTCCATCCATATCAAGATCGCCCAAGCTGTAATTGGAGGCGCCAGAGCTAGCAAAGGTTGAGAAAAGATTGTTCCTTAGAATTACATAATCGCTGGAATCTACGTCGCCATCAAAATCAAGATCACCTTGAGCGAATGACTGACCACCGTTTCCTTCAAAGAGAACAGAACCGTTAACGACATCTCCACTAGCCAAGAGCAGCTCAAATTGCACATCCTCATTTGGGTTTTTAACCCAGAGACCTCCGGATTGGCTGAGGTCTAAGGTTTGAGCGTTTGCAAGCTGACCGCCATCACCGCCTTGTGCTACAATTTGTGATTCTGACAGGCTAGTTCCATTAGCACCTGCAGGCAGTTCAAGCCATTCATCATCGGAATCGATTGATCCGTTACCACTTGCATCGTAGTTGTCAGACACAGAACTCCAAGCGGTTTCGTCCAAAGCTCCTACGTCGGAAAGTATACGATAGCCGACAATGTCTAAGGTTGAGCCATTACGTGTGACATTGACGGACCCCGTATCACGATTGACCGTAACCTCAAGACCAGGCGATAGAGGTGTTGTAGCAAGCGTAGATATCTCACCATTGGTAAGAGCATTGTCATAGATACGGAAATCATCAAGAAAACCAATGAAGCTACTGAAGTTGCTACCACCCAATACCGTTGTTCCTCCGATACCGAACTGAGAATCGGGAATTGCAATAGTATCAGTTAAATCTTCATCAGCCACATCTTGCGGCGCTAACAGAACTCCGTTGAGAAAGTAGTCGACATCAGCAAAAGTAGTTGCTCCGGAATTGACACGAACAGCTAGATGTTGCCAGCCGCTGTTAAGGGTGTTAATTCCTGTTCCGTAAGTTATTTGGCCAGCAAATGTACGGATCCGAACACCACCACCTTCTAGGCCAACATCAAAAGATTCCCCCGTCGTGGCATCGTTGTCTGCATCTTCTGAACCATAGCCAAAAATCTTATTCCGGCTGTTATTGCCGGTCTGATTAAACCATACGGCTATGGTTCTCTCGCTGGCTCCAAAAGGTGCGGTTCCAGCAGGCGCGGCTATGATTGATTCCAGACCTGCGACGTTGCTAGGAATTGCATCACCACCACCAAAAAAGAAGGATTCACCAAATGCGCCTGAATGCCCAGTTGTGACGCCCAAACCTCCATTGGCGCCCGTTGGGGCCGCATCATTGGACCCAACAACATCAAGCGCAGTATTGCCGCTGATATCGGGAATATCAAAAGTATAGTGTGACACGAGCACCGCATGGGCCAGCTGCCCACAGGCAACACTCCACGCCAAGGTGCACCACAATAAGTATTTCATAGCTGGTTATTCTCCGATGTCAATTAAATGACGTATGTGCTTGTGTGTAATTGATTTAGATCTGACCACGGTATCTAAAGTGATGTAAATCATTTAGTAGGGATCAAAGAGTGGACAGACGTGTGTGACTATCCACTCCCCGCAAATGATTAGTTAACGATTGCGATAGCGAACTGATAATCCCACCGAGCACATCAAAGCAAGGATTGCTGTAGTTGGCTCAGGAATCGCTGGAACAACTGCGAGTGCAGCAATCTCAGTATTTGTTAGAGCGTTGTCATAGATGCGGAAATCATCTAGCAGCCCTTGGAAACCACTGTTGTTAATCCCACCTACAACAGAAGTACCACCGATTCCAAAAGGAGAATCAGGGATGGCCAAGGTGTCGTTAAGATCAGGATCACTTCCATCCTGTGGAGCTAGCAGGACACCATCAAGGAAATAATCGACATCACCAAAGTTAGTCGCACCTGGATTAACACGCACTGCAAGGTGATGCCATCCATCATTAAGCAGGTTTAAACCGCTTCCATAGGTAATATTTCCATTGAAGTTTCGATTCCGTACGCCGCCCGCTTCAAGACCAACGTCAAAGGATTCACCGGTGTTTCCATTACCATCGGTGTTACCGGCACCATAACCGAATACTTTGTTTCGATTATTGTTTCCAGTTTGATTAATCCATACGGCGAAGGTTCGTTCGGCTGCCCCAAAGGGAACAACACCAGCAGGAACTGCCAGCAAACTTTCAACAGCAGGGAGCCCACCAGCTCCAGGTGCACCATCATTTCCTGCGAAGCTAAACGCTTGGCCAATGACGCCAGCTTGCCCAGTTGTAATACCTGTTCCGCCGTTCGCGCCGGTGGGGGCCGCATCATTGGAACCAGCAACGTCTAATGCCGTCTTTCCGGAAGTATCGATATCGTCGAATGTGTAATGTGCGATAAGAGCAGCACTTGCGCTTTGATAGCACATCAAGGAGGCAACAATTGCCCAAACCCATTTATTAGTCATGAGGCGTCTCCAAAGATCGTCGGGGTTTTAGAACGAATGTTCTATAGGTAGTTAAGGGAATCTTCTACAAATAAACGAAAAGTAGTTGGTGTCGAAAAACGTTAAATCAACGAATCTCGTGCAACTCACAACTACAACAGCTTTTGAATAGGATGAGATTAATGCGTGTAGTTGAGGGGTTGCTTATCTCTAACTCATGTTATTCTTCCTTTGCTGAAATCTGATATTTGTTCATTTGACCATTTGCAATTTGTTCCACCTCTGCCGCAGTCAGGTCGGTGTCGAAGACTAATAGTTCAGCAATTTCACCGCTAAAATTGTGATTGCCTTTAAAGTGAGAACCTATATACCTAGGTGCCGAAGTTTCATCAACGATTGAGGCTACCTCACTAGCAACTAATTTACCGTTGATGTAAAGACTAGATGAGTTGGTGTCACTGCTATAAACAACGGCGATAGCAGCAGGTAGATCTGTCAATTTTTCCCCGGAACTCATTATTGAATGACTACGGTGATGTGATCCATTAGGTCCCTTACGGAATCCGGTATACATCCAACTTGTGATCTTATGCTTCCTGTTGACGGCCAAAACAAGATTCGGCGGTCCGTTGGCATTAAAGACTTGAATCCCATTGTTAGGATTCATGCTCTTGCGGAGCTTAGCAAATTCATCGAGATCAAGTCGTATTACAGCGACGA
Source organism: Botrimarina sp. (assembly GCA_965263145.1). Taxonomy (GTDB): domain Bacteria; phylum Planctomycetota; class Planctomycetia; order Pirellulales; family Lacipirellulaceae; genus CAYGQU01. The sequence goes on along the minus strand of OZ253585.1, from coordinate 891,293 downwards.
CGGAATAGTTGGCGCCTAATACTATTGGCTCAGTTACCATGCCAGTAGTACCGCCAAAAGCAATAGCAGCCTTTCCATTAATGGAATCTGATTTCAACCTAGGCCTAAGTTCTGCATTGACTTGCCAAGCATCTTGCGCCACAAGATTTGACTCTGAACGGATATCACCCCAGGCAACAACCTTGCCATTATCATCCGTTTGAACTCGGTGACTTGCGTCTAACCAAAGAACAAGATCACGGTCTACTTCAGGATGCTGAATCTCATTTACATCACGGAAATCTAAGCTGGTAAAACGCGATGTCTTGGAAGGCATGCGTGTAACTTTTGAACGGCCCCTAAGCTCTAAGGCCTCATCAGTCAAAAGAGAAACTTTCTCTCCGGAAAGTGGGTGAACAACTACCTCACCTTCAAAAACATGTGTTTCTGCCTCCCCTTTACCATCAACAGATACACCAAACACAGTGCCCAAATCGACAACATTTCCTTTGGGTGTGGTCACCGTAAAGCCTCTTGCAGCCTCTGGAACCTGGGCTCTAAGCTTGCCTTCAGTTAATACGCTTCTCATCTCCGTCTCAAGCGTATAGGTGACAGGTGCCTCGAGCGTTACCTTAACGCCATTTTGATACTCAATTTCCATCAAGCCATTCTGCATCAGTACGGTCTGGCCAGGGACCAAACCAGAGCTTGTCGCTACTTGCCATCGATCGGATTGGTAATCGCAATCGATCTTGCGTGTGATGTGAGCAATGTATTCACTTTGACCTGGCTGAATCGGAACACTAGTAGCAACCTGAGCTGACTGTTGGCTTTGAGGAAGTAACCAACTAAAGGAAAGCATAAAGAGCAACGAAGCTGCAATGCCTAGCAACCCTCCAAAGGTTATTCCCCAAGCTGAAGACATGCCTTTATCACTTCTGCGATCAATCACGACAGACGATAGCTCAGGAGGAACAATCGTATTAAGACTAGAATGAATCGCCGCCAAATTAGCGTACTCTTTAGCAGCTTCCTGATTGGAAACAATCAATTCGGAAAGTTCATTCAGTTCCTGCGCATCTAGACCGCCATCAAAATATCGTGACGCCAAGTTTCTCAAGGATCTATCAGATTTAGTCATGCGATTGACTCCATAGTGCGATGGACACAATCTGCCAGCTGAGTTCTTGCGCGGGTGAGAATTGAATAAACTGTTTGCAACGGTTTTCCCCAGTCATCAGCAAGGGTTTTAGGAGCCGTCCCGTTGAAGTATCTTGCTTTGATAGCCTCTTTCTCAGGTTCTCCCAACTTCTCGATACACTCGGTAAGAACATTTCGTCGGTGATCTTCTTTAGCCAGTTCCGACCAATTCTTTTCCGTGATTTCAGCGACAATTTCAATCGCTTTATCACTGAGCGGAACTCCATGAGTCTTACCACGGCGGATATAACGAAGCGTTTCTAATCTTGCGACAACGCAAGCCCATCGGCAAAAATCACTTCCTTTCTCGAAGTCACCCCATTTTCGCCAGAGTACGATACTTGTCTCTTGCATTACGTCATCAGCATCCGCAGAAGAAGGTAGTAACGTATTCAGAAACCACCAGATCTGCCTTTGATGTCGAGTCAACAAGCCAACAAATTCTTCGTGTTCGCTATCGTCCATAAATCTATTGCTCACAAGAACTTATCGTCCCTGGGGAGCACTGCCGCACTGTGGATGTCGTTGAATAACGTATGTGATAAGTCGCCTGAACCTCCCAAATCACCAAATCTAAACAGGTGATCTAGCAAGGGAGTATAGCCTGTCAGCTCGATTCATCCTCTTCGAATGAAAGCCTTGGCTACATATATAACGCGCTATTTTGAAAGAAATTATGAATTAAAATGAGAACTTATTGGATTATTGCCCAAGTGATGGGTCTAAAGCACTCGCCTTCAGGCGAAACCTTAAGGTTTTTATACTGTAGTGATGGAGAATTACCGTACCGTGTCATCGGGCGCTTTAGAACCGGCCACGGATGGGCGCGTTAAAACTGACAAGTGAACAGGTCAGTGAACATTTTTTTCTCTCCTATAGCCCTCGGATTTGCAAGGGGAAGCTCTAAGATTCTTCCAAGCAGTAGTCGCGACCCGGTTGGCGCGTTTGGCCGGTTTTCACTTAACTTGATGGTGTGCCGACCGCTTCTAGCAGCTCAATAACCTTAGCGTTCTTCTTCCGGCGTTGCTTTGCGAAGTCCAGTGAGGTTCCGACTCCGTCGACTTGTGCCGTGACGTCAGCTCCAGCATCAAGAAGCAACTTAACCACGTCGAAGTGCCCACTGTTGGCCGCTCGGATCAGAGGACTAAAACTACCGTGGTCGTCGGGAAGATTAACGTCTGCACCTGCATCTAGAAGTGCAGCCACAACTTCTGTATGTCCGTACATACAAGCTTTAGAGAGCGCTGAGCTGGTATAGCGGTGGTTAACGTTAGCAGTATTTTCAGACAGGATTTGCTGAACGGCGGCTAGGTCGCCATCGTTAGCAGCATTTTGCAGAAGAACACTCTCAACACCATCTAATGAGGCACCAGCTTGCTTTAAGAGTTCAATGATTTCTTCATTTTTATAGATGATTGCCATCATTAGGGCAGTATTTCCACGAGGGTCACACAGGTCGAGATCAGCGCCGACTGAGATTAATGCCTGGACACTATCTGGATATCCCTGATGAGCGAAAACGGCATACATCAGCGGAGTATTGCCAGCGTGGTTGCGTGCATTGGGATCTGCCCCGGCCTTAGTGAGCAATTCAATAACCTTTCCGCGATCATTGGCATAGAAACTGCCCGCTGCGAGCGCCAGGGGAGTACATCCCACACTCCCAGGACCATCGTCATCGCTTTTGGTATCCACGTGAGCCCCAGACTCCAACAGGAACTCCAACGTGGCAAGATGCCCATAAAACGCAGCAAAATGCAAAGCAGAATTACCGTTACTCCCCAATGCGTACACGTCAACTCCCGCCGCAATCGCCTCTTCTACCTCTTTGAGCTTCCCTTGTGCTGCGGCCAAGATGGTATCCTCGGTTGCTTCGTTGCCTGCTCGACGGCGTAGACGCTCACCTCGTTCTAACTCTTCTTCATCAACCGAATCACGAATCTCATCAGAAACAAGATCGGCCAGATACTCAAACACCTGACGACGTCCACCGACAGCGGCTCGCATTAACGAGTTATCACCTTGAGCCCAGAGATTGATGTCAGCTCCGCGGTGAACGAGTTCCTGCGCAAGTGAGAGATTACCTATGTATGCAGCATTCATAAGTGGCGTGTGCCCGTCCTCGTCTTGAGTATCGACCTGAGCACCTTCAGATAAGTAACGCATTGCTTCATTGAAATCTCCATCACGACAGGCATCGAGAAGTTGATCGTTAATGTTCATGGTATGATTCGCTTGCTGAATGTGACCGGTAAGATTTGAAATGTGCTCGAAGCACAATCTAGAATAGAGGCTAGATTTTCCCAATTTCTTGTGCTGGATGCAACTAGCTCAAATTGTTGTCATCCTTACTTGTTTGACTTGAGCGACCGCGCAGCTCGAACGACATCCAGCCGCCGAGGAACGTCTTCTCGAAGCCGGGGACCACTCGGTTCACGTTCACGCCGCCGGCATAGAGTGGTGTATTGTCAAAATAGCTGTAGTCGACAAACACCCGGTCGTGCGGGATCGGGCCACCGTTCTGCGTGAGCTTCGTGCGTCCGACCTGCGCGCCGGGGGCCGAAGCGGCCGGTGCCCCAAATAGTGCGACCTGAGTCGATGCCGATGCAAGCAACACTTCGTAGACCTGCACCGGGTCCGAGATTAGAAAAGGATGCGACACGGTATCGCCGGTCGCGTTGACTTGGTATGAGCCGGATGGTGGCGTGACCACGACATCGAATGTGGAAATACGATGTACACTGTTACCATCGAGAGGCCCGTGTATTGAGACTGCCCCGGTGGCAAGACCGTCAAGGAAGAGAACAGAGCCTCCTCCTCGATGTTCGATCCGTTACCGGGTCCAAGGTAATTTATCGGATCGATCAGCGCTGCGGTCGGCGTGCCAACAAAGTCGATGGCGGCTGACACGTCGCTGGTCGATGCCGAACGGGGATCGAACGGCAAGTGGTAGAACAAGACCGTCGGGCCAGCGTACGGTGGCCCCGAGCCAAGAGGGCCGTCGAACAGGGCGTAACCATCGGATGTCAACACCGTCGTCGGTGTTGTCACGGTCGTGTCGCTGCGGACGAGTGTCGAGAAGACGCCATCGCCAATCAATTGCGGCGCGTACCACCAGTTTAGACGGTGACTCGCTCGGCGTGTGGTTCTAGCCTGTAGTCCTAAGTAAGAGACGAGATCGATCATCGACTCATTGCTCAACTCGGGGCGGCACTTCGGGAGCGATTCGTCGGCGACCACAACGCTCGGTCCCATTAGGGAAAGCGCGCTAATTATAACGCATACAGCTATTGATCGATCTAGCTTCATGCTACTGTTCCGGTCGTCCCGACTGTCACTATCGCTACATCCACCGGCCGACTTGCGTACAGGCTTACCATTTAATTCGGTTAGCACGGCTGGAGGAGTGAATATGAAGTACATAACGTTCCGACTTCATTGACCGGTTGTGGCGACTGTAGGGATGATGCCGTCTTGCGCGATTTGTTCAACCAAGCTGCAAATGTGACGTCGCCATGTGCATGTTCAAAAGTCCCAGATTCGTACGTTTTGGCAACCCTCACGTTACAACCAAGGCAAAACGAGTTACGGGGACGCGATTCCTAGAAAATCGTCCCGCAAGCATCGTCCGACAAGCCGGACAGCATTCACACTATAGGATTGCCATAGGCATGAAAATTGCGCTGACTAGGCGAATCTTTTCCCGTGACTTCTGTCGCCATCTGTTCTGTGGAGCTAAGTACAGAAATTAGAGAGTGAACTACAATGCTGAGGTTGCATTCATACCACACACTGCCTCCCGAGGGCCAAGAAACTCCACGGCGAAGGCAGGATTCTAAATCGACCGCACCGGAGTCGCTGTCTGGAGGCGTATGAAGGGGGTTTGGGTCATGAAATGAAAAACCTACAGATGAATTTGTCATTGTTGGAAGCTTACAACAACAGAATACTCTATTAGTTACACTAATTATAGGTTTGGCGTATATCTTCAGTACATTCTTGGTATCTGCATTTATTCGGAATTGTAGCAGATGAGAGTGAGTATCTGTTTTCTTGGTTCGAGTGGCACTGTCTAAAAATCCCATCTCATTAATGCGATGAGATGGAAGCAGCGTTGCTGGAGATGGTTAGGTTCCCGTCGGAGCGATTGCCTAGGTCACGGTGTAGCTGCCAATCAATGTCATAGCTCATTGAACGTACGCTGCCATCGCAGAAAGATACGTTCCAGATTGCTCGGTGGGCTGAACCAAAGCGGCCGGGTGCCGCTATGACGTCCTTCCCTGAATCTGGCACTGGGAGCATTTCTATGATACGGTCTCCTGAGCGTCTGCCAGTCTTGCGGTAGTTATCATTATTGAAGCCAGTACACCAGGTTTCATTATCACCACCGTGTTGACCAGTGAAATAATGTTCCATGGGGATGTACCTTTCACCTATGGCATAGGTTTTGGAGGTTCCGTCTCGAATGTGATGTATCCCAACTGTACTGCGCTCGTAAGAAATACCAGTCAGTGTTTGCTCGTCATTGATCTGGATCAAGCGAGCTTGGCTACTTCCCCAGGTGTTGTAGCGTGTCCAGTCTTTTGCATTGCTGTAGTCTTTTGGGCCTCGGCCTAGAAGGTCATTATCCCATTCGTTGTAGACATGCCCAGCATTCATAGCGTAGTCGCTCCTGCCAGCCATCTTAGGAGTCCTCGAGTTATAATAACCGTAGCTTTTTCCTTCGTTCATCGTCATGGGGTACAGCCTCGAACCACGACGAGAGGGGCAATTGATGATTTCTAGGGGCGACTGAATGATGCGTTCAGCCATTCTTTGTTGATGCCTCGTGGGAAATTCAGGGTCACCATCAAGTGGCAGGTCGTGCAGATCGCTGTTTTCGTAGTAGGGTAGAAGGTTGTAGATCCATCCCCCGGGTTGGTTTTTTCCATATCCACGATCCGGATCACCAACCCAGAACCAGCCCCAGCCTCCGGTTGGAAAATGGCCGTGGACGTCGTGATGGTTATAAGATGCAAGAGAAAGCTGTTTGAGATTATTTTTACAGTGGATTATGCGAGAAGACTCTCGGGCGCTTTGTACTGCTGGAAGAAGCATTCCGATGAGGATGCTTATGATGCTGATCGAAACAAGCAACTCGATTAGCGTAAACGCACCTCTGGCCTTTGGGGCAATACCCGTTAAGCGACGATCAATTGAGATGAGACTCGTCACAGTCGATCACTCAGTAAGTTGTTGCGAAAACTAGTCGTTGATAACTACCTTATGCCTCTCGGCAAGGCAGTCCAACAATTGCCTGTTCTGTTCCGCATCGAGAATAGAATCGTAGATAAGGACTTCATATATGCTACCTAAGAAATACTGCTTTTGCGAGACAATATCGCTTCGACCAATGAAGTGCTGCGCAAATGCGGGGAGATCGGTGCTGTTTTTGACCTTTCTTCCTGCTTCCCCATTTACGACTATCTGTGAAGTGTGATCAATCGCGTCATAGTTGTATTGAACGATGCTTGGGCTCGTCGTCGATAGCTTCTTACCACCGGAGACCCCTTGTTTAGCCGGCTTTTTATTCCATCCTGCCCAGATCCAACCGACGGGAGATCGGTCTTTCTTAACTGCCACTGCTAGCGGTCCTGTTCTGACGAGAATTCCACCGAAAGGGTGGTCTGCAAAGGAGAGATGCCCAGGTTGACAGACGATGATTGCAGAATACTGTGATCCAACGTCAGTCGGAGCGGTTGAAAGCGATGTATTCCAGCCATTAAATCCTACGGCTGGTTTACCTTTCTCATCGATTACTAAGGTTGGACAACGAGCATTCTCAAACTGCCAAGCATCGTTGGCAAAGTTATTATCGCCTATCAATAAATCATGCCACGTGCTTACTTTGTCGCCTTCCCGGAGGTGGGAAAGTTGTTCTGATGAGAGCCAAAGTGAAAGATTGTCAGTAACTGGGAGAGTTGGCAAATCTCTCGAAACATGACTTTCAAGCCTTTGCTTGAAAACGGTCTCTTGTGAATCGAGTTTGGTCATACCGGTGTTTGCGGAAACAAACTCATAGGCGACTGCTTTATCCGCATGCAAAACTTGATCGTTATTCTCAGGGGAGTGTAGGTTTCGGTTGCGTGCGACGATTTTGCCGTCAAAAACGCTCACAAGCGAATTACCTGAAGGCTGTACTTCAACACCAAACTCGGTTCCCAAGTCAACAATCTCGGAAGTCGGTGTCATTACCGTATAACCACGCGCAGCACGAGGGACTGTGGCGGCGATACGGCCGAGATTCAGTTCCGTTTCGGATCTTGAAGTAGTCACAAACTGAGCGGGTCCTTCGATCAGGACACGAGCGCCTGACTCTAGCGTCAGCTGCATTACACCTTCTTCAAGGTTAATTTCTTGCCCTGCCTTTAAGACGGTGCCAAATTTAATTGGTTCCTCTTCGTTGGACCATTTGCAATCGATAAGGCCTGTAACGCGTGCTACTTTTTGGGCTCTCGTGTTCGGTAGATCCTTGTTCGAGAGGCTATCTAGCTCAAAAGGGTCCGGAGCGGCGGCGATTTCGTGGAGCCTACTCATTTGGCTTTGCAGCGAGAGATACTGCCATAAACCAAGAGATCCTATGACCAACAATACCGCGGCGACAATAAGCCCGTGCTGGTTAATTGTGTCTAAATAGCGAAGGATCGCGTTGCGATTCGATTGCTTCTGGACAACTTGTGGGCGTATATCGGCGCCTTCAATTTTATTGAGACCTTCAAAATCCTTCAGCGAAAGTTGAAGCGATGACGCTTGCTCTATGGTTTGGAATTGTTCGCGAATGTAGGAATCATTTAGAAGGTAATTGGCAGCGATTTCAGAGTTGTTCTTGTCCGCAGCAAGTAGGTCGTTCAGTTCGGATAGATCTTGAGCTGAGGCCTGCTCGTCGAGAGCTAGCAATAGCAACTCGTGTATCCGGTCTTCGCTGTTTAACGAAATATTCATTCTAGAAAAATGCTAGATTTATATGGTTAGCTTTAGTTTTGAGCGGATGCAAGACTCAAGTTGTTTGCGGATTCGTAAGAACAAACTCTTCATGGCATCTTCGCTTTTCTCTGTCTCTGCTGCAATGTCCCGAATCTTCATGTTGCTTCCGTACCGTTTGGCAAGCAGGCTACGATGTTTTTCAGGTAATCGCTGCATGCAATCAGCGAGGGCTTCTTTTCGATCAATTAGCAACGCTGGTTGGTTTTCAATTGCATCAAGTAACGAATTGGTTATCTCTGGGTTAAAAACTAGGCGATCACGCTTGTTCTCTCTGAGGAAATGAAGAATTTCAAACCTTGCGACGGAGATTGCCCAAGCAATGAAGTTAGTTCCAGGTTGATAGTTATCTGATTTCTTCCAGAGAACGAGGTTGGTCTTTTGCAAGACATCATCCGCGTCTACGTAATTGCCTAAACCACTGAGGATATAGGCTCGAATCGATGACTGATTCTTAGTCAGCAACGAAACGAATTCTTCCTGATGCTCGCTTTCCGATGTCACGTGTTTGAATACCGATTTGTTGTACTGTTGAGGAAAGTGGTCTGTCCAGCGGATATTAAACCACATCCGACAGCACTAAGGATACGGATCCATCGGCTGAGAAGGTGGCAGTAAATATCAAAAAGAAGTGGGAATCGTCACAGTATTTGATATTCGTCAGTTTTATGCGATTTTCCATGCCACGGAACCATGGGCACTGATGTTACTGGGTGTACAGGCTTTTACTTTTCACGCATCTATTCAAGTGGAAACCCATTCAGAGAGATTTGCCCGAGGATTGGGCAGAAATCCTGGCGTCGATGTTGGCTGTACACCATGTACGTAGACTTATGATTTGACCTGCTAATACTGATCTAAAGGTAATTTTGGAATGTCACGATATCTAACTGCTTGTCTATTGGTCGTTTTCACGAGCACTCCCCTCTATGCACTTTCTATCAATGTGCCAAACGGAGATTTCAACGATAACTCTGACAATGATTTGACTCTGATCGGTATGGGGTGGGATGATGGAGATGGTTCCAACGCCAACCTTGTCGAGCAAGTTGATAACGCTGCTGGTAAATCATCGGGTGATTTGGTCATGCGATTGGGGGGAGCCAATGGACTTGGCGGCACCGGATTTATTCGCCCAACTGTCGATACTGGCGCACAGTTTGACTCAACTGCTGCTGCTTATCTTGTAACCGTTGAAGTGCGTGCCTTCACCGATTTGGCACTAACGGATTCCACCGGGGCATTGATGGATAACAATGACTGGGGCTTCTTGATCCGTGATTTGACAAATAACAATAACATCAAAGAGGTCCGCCCAGTATCGAATGAGAACTGGGAAACTAGATCACTGCTTCTTACACAAAGTGAGCTTCTCGCCTATGAGACTAGCGAAGGAATTGATGTTGATGTTGCAAACATCGGAATTCGTTTCTACCGAACCACACAAGGTTCTAACACTGGCTTTGTCACCGCTGTTGATAATCTGACTCTCGATGCACTTGATTTCATTTCAGACCTATCTGGCAACGGAACGGTTGGCCAAGAAGACTATGCAGTCATCCGTGACAATCTCTTCTTAACGAACGCAAGCTATCTGGATGGAGACCTCGATTCGAGCGGTGCCGTCGATTTGCTTGACTTCCGCATTTGGAAAGATGAATTCCTTGCTGGTGGCGGAACACCTGCACAGTTGCAAGCCATTCTCAGCGCCGTCCCTGAGCCAATGACCTCTAGCCTGTTGATTCTTGGGCTACTGCCTTTGGCAGCAACTCGTTCTGCTCGAAAAGGTTGAATACCAATTGTTTTTTGATGTGAAAAATCTTACTCAATTTTACTAACAACTGATCAACATCGCCGCTGCCTACGGTAATCGGCATAAAGAACGATGGTATTTAAAATGAATCTTATTCAATACACGAGACTGCTGATGATTGTCGGCTTGGTTGCGGGAGTGAATTCCTTCGCCGAGGGACAGACCGATATTACATGGATTCCCACGGGAACAGGAGATTGGAATACGGACTCCAACTGGACTGGAGGATTTGCCCCTGACGGATCGTTTGGAGAGCAAGCGATAATCAAAAACGGAGGCACCGCACAGCTAACCACCGCCGCAACGGCTGGCCCGGGTAACTTGGTTATCGCTGACAATGATGCCCCTGGCCAATCGGGGGCTCTGAACATGTCAGGCAACGCCAGCATGACCCTCGCTTCAGGTGCAAACGTTACACGCCTAATCGATGTAGGGGTTGGACAAATTGGATCTGCTAATGGTGGGCTAGGAACGCTAACCTTGAGTGACTCAGCAAGTCTTGCTGGAAATATTCTTTTTACCGGTGGGCAATCTGAATCACTTCTGCGACTTAGTGATACTTCATCACTCACACTTGATAGTAACGCGACTTTACGCGCGACGACCCGAATCGTGGGCCCAGGTGTGACGTTCAACGTTGGCGGGAACTTGACAGTCCAAGGAACAAGCACCTTTGTCTCAGAGATTACTGGTAACAGCCACTCTTCCATAAACGTTACATCAACCGCTTCGGTGAATGGCAACCCTGATCTTGTCTTAGATTTTTCAGGCTATTCTCCTTCGGCGGGCGATAGCTGGGATCTTATCTCAGCACCTACCATCAACGGATCGTTTGGTGATATTACAGTGACTGGTTATTCGCTGGCACCAGGAGATCAATTTACTGTTAGCAATGTCGATGTTGGTGGAAGTTTTGTTTCAAGAGTCACGCTGGATCAGTTATTGACCCTCTCAGTGAATCGTGACACGGGAGAGGTTCTACTCAATAACGCAGGTTCCGCAACTAAGAATATCGATGCCTACGACATCCGTTCTACCCTTGGCGCCCTTGGTGGCACCTGGAACAGCTTGGAAGATCAGGGAACGCCTGGGTGGGACGAAGCTCCTCTTTCTACTTCGAACGCCTTAGGTGAGCTAAACCCAGCCGGGCAACTTGCACTCTCTGGTGCCTCGAGTGTTTCACTTGGTAACCTCTACGCCCCTGATCTCCAGAACCTTCCGTTCGGACAATCACCACAAGATGTTCAGTTTACCTATTCAGATGCGGACTCAGGGCAGATCATCACCGGCGAGGTCATCTACACGGGTACGGAAGTCTTCAACAACCTTGTGCTTACTGTTGATCCATCGACAGGTAATGCTCAACTTAAGAATGATTCCAAATCGTTGACTCCAGAGATTGACGCTTACACGATTCGTTCAGCAAGTGGTTCTTTGATCGTCGGTAACTGGAACAGTCTTGATGATCAAGCGGTTGAGTCGGGGACTTGGGACGATTCTTCTTCAGCCAATGGTTCGACTGTCCTTGCTGAATTTAATCCAACAGACTCCACCACGATGTCCACAACGGTTGCATTCGATCTTGGCGCTATCTTTGACATCGTAAGCGGCGAAGAAGACTTGATTCTTGAGTACCTCCTTGCGGGTGAATCCGAATTACGAACTGGGCTTGTTAGCTATGGTTCGATTGTTTCACCACCATCAGGTCCAGACGGAGACTACAACAACGATGGAGTCGTAGATGCGGCTGACTACACCGTCTGGCGTGACAATCTAAATACGACAAACGTTCTTCCCAATGATCCAATTGGTGGAACCATAACCGTAGCTCAATACAACCAATGGGTTGCAAACTACGGAACAAGTTCAGCGACTTCAAGCAGCACGGCGGCATCAGTACCAGAACCCGGATCGATCTTGATGATTGGTTTCGGGTTGGCCTTCACTGGTGCCTTTAATCGTCGAAGTGTTTGAGAACACAAGGAAAGGAGCGAGGCTAGGATGCGAATTCGGGGCCCGAATAGAGATGAGCTGAAACAGCGAGCAGGAGGATTTACCTTGGTTGAATTGCTGGTGGTGATTGCCATCATCGGCATTTTAGTCGCACTCCTCTTGCCAGCGGTTCAGGCTGCTCGCGAAGCAGCACGTCGAACTCAATGCAAATCACAATTACGTCAGTTGGCAATTGGCTGTTTGAATCATGTTGATACTCACAGACATTTCCCAACGGGTGGTTGGGGCTGGCGTTGGGTAGGCGATGCTGATCGAGGGAGTGGTCCAGACCAACCTGGTGGATGGTTGTATAACATTCTTCCCTACATTGAAGAGCAGAATAAGTACGATCTGCCATCGGATGGTGATCCTAATGCTATCACACGGCCTCAGATGATAGGAGCTGAGCAATTGTTGCAGCAGCCTGTGACAATCATTAACTGTCCATCTCGGCGAGCAATCGCACTGTACCCATACATTCCAGTCCGGGAAGGCAATTACGCGGTTAATGCTAGGACGCCAACTGGTCAACAGGTGGCGAAAGGTGATTATGCCATCAACTCAGGTGACTGGGTCAATCAAGGAGAATTCGACGATAATAATGGGCCTGGACCGAGTCAAATAGAAGCTGCCGTTAGCATGAACTGGATGGAAAACCAAAATCGTTATGAAGGCAGACTCAATGGAGTTTGTCATCAGAGAAGTCAAGTGCGATTAGCTAAGGTAACTGATGGTACGACAAAAACTTACCTTGTCGGTGAACGATATATACCACAAAGTGAATATGAGTCGGGAGATTGGGGCGGAGACAATGAAACATGGTTAACTGGTTACAACAACGATGTCTGTAGAACGGGACGGTGGCAGCCTACTCAAGATTCAACTCTTCCTAGTGAGTTACCTGAAAGGGAGACGGTTAATTATCCATCAAGAACAGTAACTGAATCCGTGGAAAACGATAATAATGGTAGCTCGCGTTTTGGCAGCGCTCATCCAGGAAGCTGGAACATGGCTTTTTGTGATGGCAGCGTTCATACTATCACCTACAGCATTGAATTATTCATTCATAGGTCACTCGCTAATCGTGAAGATGGCAATGTGGCAGACTTATCCGATTTATAAACTGCCATCATCTCTGAATGGCTCATAGCGAACCGAATTGATTGACCGCATGATTAAGACTTCCTCACTCGTTTTATCCTTTTCAGTGCTACTGTTCGTAGCACCATTGATGGCTCAGACGCCTGCTCCGAATGTGATATACATCATGCTCGATGACTTGGGGCCTGGTGAATATAGCGCTTATGACAATTTGCAAGGACTTGGACAAACATCCAAGATTGCAACACCGAACATCAATTCACTTGCCAGCAATGGCATGCGTTTTGAGAATGCTCACTCGGCCACTTCACTATGTGCTCCTACCAGAGCAACCATCATGGCGGGGGCACCGACTTGGCAAACCAATACGCGGTGGGGATTTGGCTCGTCGTCCCTACAAAACGGCCAACAATCGGTTGGTGATTTGATGCAAGCTGCGGGCTACAAAACCGCACTCTTAGGTAAAGGGCACCTAGGAGGACAGGTCTATCAGGTCGGGTCAAATAGTGCTGTGAGTAATAACAACTTCAGCAACATGTCCAACATGGATCTTGATCGTCCGCTGCGTGACGGTATGAAGGAACATGGTTACGACTATACGATGCATCTGATCGCTGGTATTCAGGCTCGTCCCTATGTGTTTTGGGAAGATGACCTCGCGACGTCAATCGATGCTGATGGCGTTTCAACTCGTATCACGAATGCCAACAAGACCTCAATGACGCGGCAATGGGATGCAAATTATGACGATGGGGTGACTGAAATTTCCCCTGGTGCAGGCGGTTGGGGAGTCAATGACTGGAAAACGCGTGACGTCCCTCAAGCGATGTTGAATAAAGCGGTCGACTTTATGCAGACCAGCGTCAGCAACGACCCGAATCAGCCTTTCTTTGTTCACTACAACTCCGTTGCGGGGCACTGGCCATACGTTGCACCCACTGACATTGAAGTCGATATCAATGGCGACGGTGACAAAAACGACCCGGGTGAGTCCTATAACATCGACGGGTTTACAGGTGCGGGAATTGGCACTGAATCAATGCAGATGGTCAGCGTATCTGACGCAGAGGTTGGTGTGCTTAAGAGTTACCTTGAACAAACCGACGACCCACGAAATCCGGGGCATAAGCTCATTGAAAATACGATGATCATCTACACCTCGGACAATGGTGGTATTGGTCCAAACTATACCAACCAGTTTGGTGCATTTGATCGTGACGAATGGGATGTTTACGGACACGATTCAACTGCTGGGCTTAGCGAAAACAAGTCATCAAGCCGTGAAGGGGGACACCGTGTTCCGTTCATTGTCCAACTTCCTGGCCAAATCGAGGCAGGCTCAGTCAGAACTCAGCAAGTTTCAAACATCGACTTGATGGGGACCCTCGCTGGATTAACCGGGCAGAGCTTAATCGACCAAGGCCAAGGTAGTCATAATCTTATGCCTGTTTTGCTCGGTGACCGAGATGATTCCGATCCGATTCGAAAGAACCTTGTCGTTGAAGATACCGGTGGTGCTTCGGATGGCCAGATCTCAAGGAAGCTCTATTACGAAGGTCAATGGAAGCTCTCACTGGGAACTAACGCAACCAATCCCAATGTGTTTGAAGTCTTCGACCTAGCAAACGACCCGGGCGAGACCAATAATCTGGTCGATAGTACCGATCCTGGCACACAGCAGATGATAACAGACATGCGTTCACGTTACTTGCAAGAGCGTAGTGCTAGTCGTATGGCCCCAGTCTTTGTTGGTAACCAGTCAACGGTTGCTGTTAGTGAAGTCTCCGCTTGGGGGGATGTGCAGGTGGAAGGTGTCCTCGGAGGATCGGGCACGATCAGTGGCGATCTTGACGCAAATCTTGGAGCTGAGATTCAAATCGGCGGTAGTCTGAGTACAGTCGAGATACCGATTCAAGTCTCTCAGGATATCCGAATTGACGAGAACGATTCACCTCAGGAAAACTACAATACCGGCCGTATTGGTGTTGGCATCGATAGTGATCTAGGATTGCAGCGTTCACTCGTTGAATTTGATCTTGCTGGCGCTAATCTTCAAGGTGAGTCGATTGTAGGGGCGACCATCGATTTCCGTGTTGGGTTCTCTTGGGGACCAGCGGTATCGAGTAGCCCAACGATTGAGCTTTACACATTAACAAAAACCTTTAATGAAGCAGAAGCCACGTGGGATGTGGCCTCGACAGGCGATTCATGGCAGTCCGCCGGGGGTGATTTCGATGACCTCGTTCTGTTAGGTACTGCGTCGGGCTTTGATCCTAACAGTGTAAATAGCGGTGATATTATTTCGTTGTCTGGTGCAAACTTAACGAATGATATCTTGAATAATTTGGCTAACGGATCTTATCAATTACTGCTGAAATATGATGATGCTAGCGAGCAATCAGGTGAAATCAATGCCGTATGGTTTGACTCCCTTGATAGAGGAAGCACGCCTGGCGTCCTTAATTTAGAAGTCATTAGTCAGAATCGTCAGCTTGATGTGAACGGCAATTACACCCAACGAGAAGGTTCACAGCTTGTTCTCGATCTGGGCGATGGAGCGAGTGCTGGCGTGGACTATGATCACTTGTCGATTGCAGGAGATATGGTACTCAAGGGAGGAGAGTTGGTTATCCAACTCGATGCTGGGTTCATGCCCGAAGTTGGCGATACTTTCAATCTTTTTGACTTTGCCTCATTGGCTGGTGATTTTGATGAGATCAGCCTACCTGCTCTTGATCTGGGAATGCTTTGGGATACATCCAACTTGCTCACAACAGGCCAGATTCAAGTAGTTGTAGGTCTTGAAGGTGATTTTAATGAAGATGGTACTGTTGACGCTGCGGACTATACCGTATGGCGAGATGGTCTCGGCACAATTTACGATTCAACGGACTATGACAAGTGGGTGGCAAACTACGGAAACACACTGGCATCAACAAGCGTAGCAGGCGTTGCTATTCCTGAACCATCGGCAGGGTTCATCTTACTGGTGTCTGTTTTTGTTTTCTCATTTGTACACCGAAATTCAAGGGATAATGTAAAGCTACATAAATTAACATAAACAAGATTTACAGATTCAAACATGAGATGTATTATGGTGCTATGAATCCTTAGCAATAGTCGGCCAGGGGTGGCAGGCGTGTTGAGAGTCTCAGAGGGGTGACCTCTGGACTAGCTTATGAATTGTCTTTTCTTCAATGAGGGTTCTTCTGATGTCCATTACTGTAAGAGCGTTGCTTCTGGTAACCGCTTTGTCATTTGTCCCGTGTGCCTATGCTGCCGACTTCGTATGGGATAATAATTCCGGAGATGGTGATTGGTTTGGTGCAAACTGGACGGTTAGTGGTAGTCCGGGGCAAACGGCAGCAGACGAAAATGACACGAATGGAAATGCCCAGGCACAACCTAAAATCAATGATTACCACTCTGACGCGAATGCCGTAAGTGTTTTTAATGGAGACGACACTTTCACCTTAAATGCAGGTGACAGCGTCGACAATTTTGCTACGGGAACAGGTGTCGCCTATTTCCATGACAACACTACCGTCACGATTGATCAGGCATCCGTTCGTTTGTATGCGAACCTTTGGCTTCCCTCAAAGGTGCTCGATTCTTCGACCTTGAACGCAACCGATTCGACGTTGCATTTCACTCGTGGGAATAATTCAGGGAATGCCTTCGTCATCGGAGACTCAAATATCGGTGGTTCAACACCTTCAGTGACAATCTCTGGCACCATGATGACAGTAGATCAGTGGGATTCTAATAATCTAGTCGATGAGGGGGGAGACTTTGAACTTTTTGAATCGGGTTCCTTTGAGATGTCAAACAGTTCGACACTGAATATCTCTCGTCAACTTCAGATCGATGATAACTCTAGCTTCACTTCAACCGATGGAACCATCACCGCAAACGATGTCATTAGCTGGGACACATCAACCACGAATTTCACGAATACGGACGTCACGATTGCTGGCAACTTTGGAAATTCAGGCCGTTGGCAAACAAATAGCACATCCGTTGCTAATCTCGATAACACCACACTCTCAGCGACTCAAATTGACTTGAATGAAAGTTCAACGATCAATATCGATGGCAATTCGCAACTCGATATCAATTTTTTACGCATTGATAATAACAATGCAGCAGTGAACTTTACCAGTGGCCATATTGATTTAGAGAATGATAATCCACTTCGTGGTAGTTCTGGTTTTGATGGAGACTTCGATTTCGTAGGTTCCCCAGGTGAAGTGACAATCACTCAAAACAACGTCACCTTGGCTGCTTCAAACATGGCTTTCAAACTCTGGCAAGGGTTCTTCAGTATTGATGGCCAAAGAATCAGCCCCAATGGAGAAGGTTTTGATCCTAGTTTCGTGGGAACCGACATCGCTGGTTTAAATGGATTTCTTGCGACTCAAATTGTTAATGGAAAATTCTTTGAGATAACTGACTCTACGGATGGACTAGGAACGATTACTCTCAATCTCGTTCAGGCCACCATCGTAGATGGCGACTTTAACCTCGATGGGTTTGTTAATGCAGCAGATTACACCATCTGGCGCGACACACTCGGAGATACCGGCAGTGATCTTGCTGCGGATGCAAATGGAGACCTCGTCGTCGACTCTCTCGATTATGATTTTTGGGTGGACAATTATGGCTCATCTCCTTCCCCATCAACCGCTACGGCGAGTGCATCAGCAGTACCCGAACCTTCAACTCTGATTATTTTACTTAGTTTATCGCTACCATTTTCAATTCGGCGCCGTAACTAAGTAGTCACCTCTGTTTGGCTGTTGCCGCAACCTACTCTGAATAGAAAAGGGTAGGTTGCATTGACGCGATTTAGCCTCGGCTAACATTTGCTAAACAGGTGAGTTTATTCGCTTCTTTTCCTATCCTCTTTTTTACATCTGTGAGATACGTCTAATGAAAAATCAATTTTTCAGCATTGCACTTGCAATGCTACTCTTGGGGGCAGGCCATTCTTGGGCTGCTACTTATACCTGGGATGGTACAACCGATACCGATTGGTTCGGAGCAAACTGGACTGTTGGAGGTTCATCGGGTCAATTGGCTCCTGATGAAGATGGGGGAAACAACGCAAAGCGAATCGACTATGTCGACGATACGTTTAACGTTATAGGCGCAACCATTGATAATTTTGCTACTGGCACAGGAGCTATTTATTTTCACGGCGCCTCGGATGTGAACATTGATTCGTCAAGTATCCATCTCTATCCGAATCTTTGGTTGCCAACGAAAGTTCTCGACACGAGTACTTTCGACGCAACTAACTCAACTCTTCGCTTCACACGAGGCAACAACAATGGTAATGCCTTCGTGATTGGCGATAGTGCTTCTCCTGCTAGTACGCCGGCGGTTACCATCTCTGGTACTCAACTAACCGTTGACCAATTCCGTTCACAAAATAATACTTTCGGCAATGGCGATTTCGAGATGTTTGCCAACGGTACTTTCGATATGACCAGCGGTTCTACTCTCATCGTCGATAACCAGTGGCAAATTGATGATAGCTCGGTTGCTACCGCAAGTGATTCTTCAGCCGATGTTGGCCTACTTGAGCTCTATGATGATGGTGAACTTAACCTCGATAACGTCGCGCTCACTATCAATAATCATATTGACGTTAATAATTCATCCGTGATCAATATCACTGGTGATACTCAAATCGACACGCCTTACCTTCGAATTGACAGCAATAATGCTAGCGTCAACTTGACATCGGGGCACATTGATTTGGAGAACAATAACCCCTTGCGTGGTAGCTCAGGTTTTGGCGGTGATTTTGATTTCGTAGGTCTACCCGGAGAAGTAACTATCACTCAAAACAATACGACAGACATTACAAGGAATCTTATCTTTAAGACATGGCAAGGTTTCTTCAGTATCGACGGGGTTCGCATTAACCCAAGTAGTGATGGGGTAGTTCCTGGCTCAACCGGAGTCGATGTTAGTGGATTCAATGCTTACCTAGCCACCCAGGCTGTTAATGGAAAGCACTTTGAATTTACCGGTTCAACCGATGGTACAGGTGATATCACACTTAATCTCGTCGCTGTTGTTATTCCAGAACCAGCCTCAGCTATGATGTTGGGTCTAGCAACTTCTCTCTTGGCCTTGCGTCGCAGAAGCTAAGGCGATTTAACTTGATCTACTAAGAAGGACCTTATCCTGACATGGGATAAGGTTCTTTTTTATTGCTTAGCCACGAATCGAACTCTATCAATCTTATTACTAATCTCGGAGCCCGATCATAATAGCTTTGTAAAACGGGCGTGTAGCTGTCTCTGCCAGCGCCAAACGGATTGTTGCCCGTTAAAAAGCGTGGTTGTTTGTAAAGACATTTCAGAGGCTACTTCTTCGCCATCAACCTTCATTACGATATCTGCAGGACCTTGCCTGTAGTTTTAGCAGCTCTGCAAACAAAAGAACTGCAAACAAAAGCACTAAGCCACTCAAATACCACTCTCTGTAACTTGCTGCTATTTCGGCAGACTATCCGGATTAAACGTTAGCTACGTAAATATCTATAAGCTTGCAGGTTTCTTGGTTTGATGCAATCGCCCACCTCAGCCACACAAAAGAATGCTCTTGCTGATGAGGAGAACTTGTGGGCATGGTTACGTACTGATGATTGTCAATAGTACCTGAGGCAGCTAATCTCATTGTTTGTTTAGCAGGCGAATTGGCAACAAACATAAGAGAGTATCGCGATGCCCTCCCAAGAAATGCCCTACTTCCAGGCAACTTTTTCGACAGACGTTTTTAAGAAACGCCGTGAACGTGTTTGCGAATCGATAGGTGCCGCCCACGCGTTATTGCAAGGTGCCCCCGCACCCAATGCGATGGAGGTCTTTCGGCAGTACAACGATTTTTTCTATCTGAGTGGCATTGAGGTTCCTCATGCTTACCTCTTGATTGACGGTGATTCAGGAAGAACAACGATTTATCTACCTCCCCAGGATGCTCACCTACAGGAAATAGAAGGGCCTGAGTTGAGCTCCGATAACTGTAGCCTTTCAGCATCGGTCGTAGGTGTCGATGCGGTTAAGCCTCTGGAGTCCCTGAAGTCTGACCTGGCAAATGTCAAGAAACTCTATGTTCCCCACCGTAAACCCGAAGGGCGCCAAACTTGCCAAGATTCTATTCGTGATGGCTCTAAGCAACGACAGAATGATCCTTGGGTTGAAGGGGACGATTCGGAATCGCAGTTTCCTCGCAGCCTTGTCGAAAGCAACCAGGCGATAGAAGTTCTCGATCTGTCACCAATCTTGGTACAGATGCGAAGGTACAAAGAGGAAGTCGAACTCGAAGTGATGCGCCGGGCAGGGCGATTGACTGGCATGGCTCTTTGCGAAGCGGTTCGATGCACCAAGCCTGGCATTACAGAAAATCAACTCGCCTCGGTTGCCGAATATATCTATACACTCAACGGAGCAATGGGCGGGGCTTATCGCCCAATCATTGCTAGTGGTGAGAACATTTGGCGTATCCATTACTTCCGCAATAACTGCGAGTTGAAATCAGGTGATCTTGTCCTTTTCGATTACGCTCCTGACTTGGATTGTTATACGAGCGACATCGGTCGTATGTGGCCGGTTAGTGGATCCTACGAGTCATGGCAGAGAGAGCTTTATAGCTTTGTCGTCGACTATCATCTCACGGTCATGGATTTGATTGCACCTGGGAAAACGGGGTTGCAAATTCGGCAAGAAGCAGCAGAAAGACTCTCACCCATTGCCTCGAGAACAAAGTGGTCAAAGCCACAGTACGCTACTGCCGTAGAGAAACTCCTGGCAACAAGCAAGTCACTCACTCACACGGTAGGCATGGCCGTGCATGATGAGTCTGGTTACCAGAAAGACGACTATGAATTGCAACCAGGGCTCGTGTTCGCCTTAGATCCACAGCTTTGGGTTCCCGAAGATAAGCTTTATCTTCGCGTAGAGGATTGTGTCGTAGTGACTGATAAAGGAGTAGAGAATCTGACGCCGGATGTGCCATACGATCTGCAAGAAATGGAAGCCTTGATGAAAGAACCAGGGCTTTTTGAGTTGCGTCCTGATTTATTCTTGCCAGACGTAATTTGAAGTATATTGGTGATTCCGTCATGCTATTAACAGGATCTTAAACTGTATATTGGATAACCCTTAAAGCATAAAATACTGGTTAACATCTTGTGATTCGAATGCGTATTTGATTACTGCCATACAGAGCTTTGTAGACCGTTATGCCAATCCTTGTGATCTGCCCCGATTGTAACGTAAAGATCAAAGCTCCTGATAAAGCACTTGGCAAGCAGGCGACTTGTCCGAAATGCAAATCAATTATCACTGTGAGGGATTCAAGCCCTGTTGGTCTGGCTGCAGGTGGTAAGCGACAGATATCGGAGGGAACGAAAACAGCTAAGACTAACAAAGCGGTTGCTTCCAAAGAGTCTGCTCAAGCGAAAGTGACAAATGCCGACTTGTCTGTTGAGCAGCTTCTCTCGGCTTTCGAAGGAAAGATTAAACCTGTCAAGACTACGATGATGTATCAGCTGGGAATCTTTTTTAGCTTGCTGGTAATGCTAATACTTCCAGTGATTTATCTAAGCTTGATTGCTTGTGCTTGTTACGGAGTCTACTACCATGCGATTAATCATACGGTGATTTTTGAATCAGCCCGGGGAAGAGCAGCAATCTTTGCCTTCTTGTTATACATTGCACCAATCTTCGTCGGTGCGATGGTAATCATTTTTATGACTAAGCCATTATTTGCGAGATCTTCAGGGGATGCTAGCAGAAGGTCTTTAAGACGCGATAGTGAACCTTTGTTGTTTGTATTTGTTGATAAGATTTGCGACACAGTCGGATCACCGAAACCAAAGCGAATTGATGTCGATTGCAATGTCAACGCTTCGGCAAGTTTCCGGCGTGGCTTTTTGAGCATGTTTGGGACCGACTTGGTCCTTACGATTGGCACACCTTTAGTAGCCGGATTAACGGTCCGGCAGTTGGGCGGTGTCTTAGCCCACGAATTTGGCCACTTTTCCCAAGGATTCGGAATGCGAGTGACTTATGTAGTTCGTGTGATTAGCCATTGGTTTGCTCGTGTGGTTTATGAAAGAGATCAATGGGATGAGCAGCTTTCCGAAGCTGCTTCCTCGATTGATGTCCGCGTCTCTTGGATAGTTTGGCTAGCAATATTGACGGTTTGGCTGACGCGAAGGATTCTTTGGGTGCTCTTCCATATTGGGATGTTAGTTGTTGGGTTTACGCTCAGGCAAATGGAGTTCGATGCCGATCGCTACGAAGCAAGATTTGCAGGAAGCGAAATGTTTGAATCGACGGCTAAACGTTTGAGTGAGTTGAACTATGGTATGCAGGTGGCGTATGGTCAGCTAAGCAACTCCAATCAAGAAGGAAGGCTTGTTGATGATTTACCAACCTTGGTGCAGTATAATTCGATGAATCTACCTGCAGAGGTTTCCAAAGCGATTCAGGAAAGTGTAGGTCACAAGCAGACAGGATGGTTTGACACGCACCCCTCCGATGCTGATCGAATTCAGAACGCGATGAAAGAACAATCAGCGGGTGTTTTCAGGCTGGAGGTTCCCGCAAGTAAGCTGTTTGCTGACTTCTCTCTTCAAAGCAAAGTGGCTACTCAGCAATTCTATCAGAGTATCTTTCGTAAGCCTATCGATAAGACAAAGCTTGAATCCGTTGATCACCTTGTCGAGGATCAAAATCAACGGAATGCAAGCGACGAGTGTCTTGAGCGATATGCCTTCGGGACTTTGCGTGCCTACCGCCAGATCGCAATCTGGTCAAACTATCTTGAAGCTCCTCAAAATCCTAAGGCGACCTTGACTACTCTTAAGACTTCAAGGCAAGCAATCCTTGATGATCTGACTTCAATTCGTAAAGCACTCGAGAAATATGATGAGATTTATGATCGAATTTCGAAAGCCATGTTATATGAAGCGATTCATTCTGCCAAAATCAAGATCGATAAAGACGCCGTTGAGAAGCCGTGGCAAACGCTAAAGGGAGCCAAAACCTCTCACCAACAACTAAGACGCGAATTAAATCAAACAAATGACCAGTTAGAGACCTACGACAAGAATATTGCTGACAGAATCAAGGCTGCTCTTGAATTGTTATACGTTTCAAAGATTGTCAAACGAGTTGACCCCGATGGAGAGAAGAAGAAACGTGCAAAGAGGATTCTACCAGCCCTGGTCAATATTGATGGTCAGCTACAAACTATCAATGATATGGTAAAGTTGCAAATCATGCTTACGGCACTGGTCAACCATTTAGATAGCTCACCTAAGGACACTCTGATCTCTGCGATTGAACGTGTTGCTAAGAATGTTCAGCCTAAAATGTCACAGGTGCGAGGGGCCCTAGAGCGTGTCGAATATCCATTTAAGACTAGCATCGATGGGCAAAGTATCGGAGATTACATTCTTCGAGATACACCACATCCAGGCGATATTCCAGCAATCATCAACCTACTTCCCGAGATGCTTGATCGCTTGATGACAATCCGAAGGCGCGCTGTGGGCGATCTTGCATCAATTGCTGAGGAAATTGAAATCTGCTTAGGTATAAATCCTGTGAAGGAAACCGTTGAAGATACCTCAGCGGAAATTGTAGGGAGTTGATTTAGTAAAGTATTAGTCTTTCTTGTCTGTTGACAGATACTTCAGTCACCTCAACTGTGCTTGTGCAATCATAGGCCCTTAGCTTTTCGATCATCGCGCTAGTGAGACGATGTCCTTGGCGAAGTAGTAGTGCCCCAGCGTCGTCTTGAATGTCATTTGCTAGGACCATACCTTCGGAGAGTCTTCCGACTGGAAGTTCGATGGTATCGCTAATTACTTCCTCAACTGGCGTTTCAGATATGATCTCCGCCATGTGATGATGTAGTTCAGGGAGTATAGCTTTCATGTCTTGTGTAAGCTGAGATGCGCTTAAACCTTGACGAGATAGGAAATCCCAATGGGTGGCTACCCTGAGTAAGGTTGCTCCCACTTGAATTACTTCTTCGTCAGATTCGGGCGTGTTGGAGCAAATTGCACCGTTGATAGGGGATTGGTGTCCAAAAATTTTGCCAATAATGTCAAGTCGAGGGATATCGGATAACAATCGACTTGCAATCTGACATGAATGCTCAATCGATTGAGAGACAGCTTCTGAGGTATGGTCTCCTCGCTCGAAAAGCAACTTTTCATTCTCTGGTAGTAATGCGACACCCAGCAAGGAAAGCCTCGCTGCGAGTCGGAACTCCCAGCGATTTTCAATTTCCATGGCACTGCGCAGTGTATCCACTTTCTTTTCAACGCTTGTGGATCGACCGGCCAGCTCAGGTTGACAAACTTCGACGACATCGGTGAGAGCGCGGATTGCTCCAGCGAAAGTATTGTGTAAGAGCTCTTTTTCACCTTTTACAAGCTGATACTGCCGACTGGCGTCTTCGATTGCACGGGTTAGCTCTTCCGATTCGCATGGTTTGTTTAGAAAGCGGAAGACACGGCCCTCATTGAGTGCGCGGATGGCAGTTTCTTGGTCGTTATTGCCGGTGAGCATCACGTAGACCGTATCAGGGGCAATTTTTTGAGCTTCCGCCAGGAATGCCACCCCGTCCATCTGAGGCATGCGCATGTCGGTAAAGATTACCCCATAGGATTCACCTGACAACATCATTTCCAACGCCTTCTGACCTGAGTCAGCTGTATCCAGGTCATACTTAAATCCTAATCGGCGAGAGATAGCCTTTAGCAGGGATGGTTCATCGTCAACAAATAAGATTCTTGTATCCACGTATCTCTCCTCGATTGTAAGGCTTTAATCAGCAGGTTCTTATGTGTTCAATGAATTGAGCTAGTTAGGTTTATTGAATCTTCTTGGTTCTCTGTTTCTTGTTGGGTCAATGGTAAGTTGATCTTGAATAGAGTTCCTTCATTCAGCTCGGAATCAACTTCAATTCTTCCACCATGCATATTGACAATGACATTGTGAGTGATTGATAGACCTTGACCAGTTCCTTTACCAACCTCTTTAGTAGTGAAGAATGGATCAAATACTTTGTGAATGATCGATTCGGGAATTCCACAGCCGTTGTCTTCGACTTCGATTTGAATGGAATCATGGAGCTGCTTGGTACGGATCGTGATTAGGCCAAGCATGTTACCTTCAAACCGTTCGGTGACGGCATCCGAAGCATTTACAACAAGGTTCAGTAAGACTTGGTTCATCTCTGAGGCAAAAGCGGGTACAAGCGGAATATTCGAATCTAGTTCTAATGAAATTTCCGCAGCATATTTCCAGCGATTGCGTGAGACTTCTATGGCACTTTCAATGGTCTCGTTAATGTCGATTGATGATTTGTCTTGCTCTCCAGGATGCGAGAACGACTTCATTGCTTTAACAATCTTTACCGTTCGGTGAATACCGTTTCGGCAGTCTACGATTGCCTCAGGAAATTGCATCCGTATATGATCAAAGTGACATTCTTTATTGATACGCTCGATTTCCGATCTTCTTTTATCCCAGCTTAGAGGAACATCTCCGATGAGCATATCTTGGTAGGCGTCTACGACCTGGAAGAGTAATTCAGACGATTCGCTTAGATACTCAATATTGTCCCCGACGAATTGCATGGGGGTATTAATCTCATGTGCAATGCCAGCAGATAATTGCCCAAGAGATTCAAGCTTTTGAGAGGAGGCAAGTTGTTGTTCCAAGCTCTTGATTTCAGTCAGATCGCGAACAAACGCCACGAAAACTGGGCGGGTTTGATATTCAGACGTATGAAGGCTTATGCCCGCAGGGTAGTCCTCTCCATTCTTCTTTCGATGATCCGTCTGAAACTCATAGTGAGAAATTTCACCCTTGTATAAGGGTTCAATGGTTTTACGAAAGCTGGCTTCATCAAAGGAAGGTTTGAGATCAATAGGCGTCAAATCAAGTAGTTCCGATTTTGAATAACCTGTGGCCTGGCAAGCTCCTTTGTTTACCTCAAGGAACTTTAAGCTAGCTTGGTCGAAGATGTAGACCTCATCGGGTGACTCACGGATAATCTTCGCTAATTCCGTCGACTCATTAAGGAAACGGTCCCGTTCTCGTTCAGCGTGCTTCATCTCGGAGACGTCAGCAACGACTCCTACCATACCAACGACATTAGCATCTTCATCAACAAGCCTTGCTTTGGTTCTCAGTAGTTCAAGCGACTCGCCTGATTCTGAAGGCAGGGTTTCTTCGATAGAGATTGTTGCTCTGGCACCAAAGATTACCTCGTGGTCAAGCATTTCATAGTAAGCCGAAGACTCTTCTGGCCAGCGGAGGTCCTTGTCCGTTAAACCTATGATTTGCTTCGAGTCCTCTAACCCTGCAAAACGGGCGAATGCTTGATTGCAGCCACCGTAGCTGAAGTCTTTATTCTTCCAAAAGATGCTATGGGGAATACAGTCAACAATCGATTGCAAGCGGCGCTGCTCTTGGGCAATTTCTTCATTATGCTTCCGAAGTTTTTGGTCCGCTAGAACCAATTCCGTAATACAGGTATGACTGACAACCGCACCTGACTTGTTTGCTAGTCTTAGTGGGCTAACTGAAACTTGGAACCACCGATTGTCGGTATCGGAATGACACGCATAGTCAGACGTATAGCTCTCTTGCTGATTCCTTAGAACTTTTTCTATACCCTCGGCTAGTTTCTGAGCTGAAGGAGCACAGTCGCCGGTTGCCTCTCGACAGACAGCTAGGTAATTACCCCAATCGCTGGATGGCCCATTATTCTCAGCTGCAAAACGGTCCCAGCCTTGGTTGACCTTTATGATGTTACCTTCTCCATCAAGTATGCATATCTGTGCATCAAGTGAATTGATAATCGTATCGAGGAACTCTTGAGCATCGTTAAGCTCCTTGGTTCGTTCGTTAACACGCTTATCGAGCATGTCACGTTCGGATTCCAGATCGAGCTGAAGCTTGCAGTTTGCTAAAAGTTGCTTAAGTGATTGTGAGATCCCTATGCATAGGAAAGTTGTTTCGAAAATCACCCACGCAGCATGTTCTAAAGCTCGTGTTACAGAAGGTGAGTTAACACTGAATACTGATTCGGGCCAAAATAGCCCTCGTATCAGATGGTCTGCTGCGATTAACGTCACCGCAGGGAGGTAGACGGATCGGTCTCGGTAGAATGACAAGAATGCCAACATACCGAAGATGTGGAAGTGCGCTTCAATGCGTCCTGCCATAAGGTGTATGAGGAGTGCCGACATCAAAGCTTGGGCGGCTGCAACGGTCCAGCGTGTTAGCCAACTATGCTTATGAAACATGATCAAGTAACAGGGGAGACTAATTGTCAGTCCACCCAGAAAGATTGCCGACCAGACATGTATATGAACCTGGCTTTCGCTTCCAGTCCACGTATAGGGAGAAATTGCCACGGCGCACAGAATGGCAAATACCCATTGGCCAAGCATCAATGGTAAGAACGCTCGGTCAGCATTTTGTCGTAATTGATGGAGCTCAACTTCGAATAGGCTGAGCAACTTTGAGTTTGGTAGTGCCTGGTTGAACATTACTCGTAAGCTCCTTCCACTTCGGTGAGAAGGCAACCGTAAACGGGTGTTTGAGTAACTTCCGAGTCATTACCACGAATCATAGCCAAGATACTTCGACTTCCCAGATTGTCTCCTTCATGGCCTCGCGAGGGAGTAATTCCTCCTTGGAATCGTGGAGTTCCCGTCCGATCGTAAAGGACGCATCCACCCGAGGTAGTGATCCCACGCTGGGCTGCTTCGAGACCCTGTCGGTCGCGAACTATCTCACAGTTAGGAACTGCCTCTGCTCGCTTTATCAAATGGGAATCTAAGAAACGACTTTGTTCTTCATCGGATAACTTCGTAGGGCAATAAGCATAGACTTTGCAGCGAAGCTGTTCGTTTACTTTGGCATGTAGCCGTTCTAGTTCCGAAATCGTGGCCAATGAACAAGGGCACTGTGGGTGTATTCCAATGACAAGTGTCCATGCCGCTGTAGTCTCATGATGCTTTCGATTGAGAGTACTAGTAGTGCTAGGTGTTTGGCTGAATGCAAGAAGTGAGCAGAACCCAAACGCCACCAGTGTTAGCCAAACGATGGTGGTCAACTTAAGCTGCCAACTCATATTTTGGTGGGTGTTTGCTTGCATATTGAGCCTCTGTTGAGAGCGTGTAACAAAGGAAACCTAGAACAAGAAAGTGAAAGAGATGGCTTATGGCCACTGCCCACTGCATGAATGTGGCAAACCACGAGGTCTATATTTAGGTATTTGTACCCAGAAGAGGCGTGTGTGATGAACTTACACTTCTGTCTTATAGGGCTTTAGGACAGATTCACGCTGAGCGAAATTCTATCAGCCTAGTAGACCCAGTCATTGCGGATTGCAAGGAAGAAAGGGGATTTGACGGCGCAAGGCTTGCCGTCAACTCGTAATACTGCGCCAGTTTGGCGCTATAACTAAGCATATTGGCGCGATGACCCTTGGACGATTATCGATCAGTTAATCAGTATATGAGGTGTGCTATTTGCCTTCCCAAGGGAATAGGTACACGAAGACCCTTATCGATTATTTCGCCTTTTCATTAACTTTTGTTCCAAGTTCTACACTGCTCTGATACCCCTCTTTTGAATCTCTTGAAAGGTAATTGTCTCATGCAAACAACAACATTCCGACTTGCGGCACTGCTATTAGCAGTCTGCATCGGTCAAACAAGCCTAGCTGGCACCATTGTCGGTACTTATGAATTCACCGATAATTCACTGGCGGTAACGGACGCCGACGCGGGGGACGGCATCACCCTTAGCGACTTTAGTATTAACAGTTACACCACGGATGAAGCATTTAGTGCAGGGGATGCTGCAGTAGCAGATGTTACGCTTGATGCCATTGACCTCAACGGGGTTGAATCCCCTAACGGTACGGGCAGTGCGTTTGCTGATGGCTTGTACTTAAGCTTCACGGTTACTAACAATTCAGGAAGCCTTGTCAGCTTTGAAAAATTGACTGCTGATTTTAACAAGAATAATGTCTTCCAGCAGTTTCGGGGACGTATATACACGTCAAATCCGCCAGCCAGTGTAGCAGATGACACCATCGCTAGGCTGGGAGTTACCTCAGGTGGATTTGGCGCTGTAAGTGACGAAGCCTTCCTTGATGGCACCGCTGGTGGAGCTGGTGCCAATTTTGCTGGTGTACCAATTACACTAGCTGACAATGCCTCAGTTACCTTCTACTGGGCTCCAAACATGGCTTCAAACTCGACAGCTCGTTCCATGGCCATAGACAACATCGCTGTTCATATCATTCCTGTTCCTGAACCATCAACCTCACTCCTTCTGATCGCTGGCGCTGCAGCTGTTGCAATTCGTCGTCGCGGTTAATCTTTTATCGTGTGGTATATAGCAATAGAGCGGCGTCCCTTTTTAGGGTACGCCGCTCTTTTATTAAGCTTTTGGCGCCATTTGAAAGTCGATTGGCGTGGCAATGTGTTGTCAGTTTTTTATTCCTGTTTAGACTGAAAAGATTACGAGAGGAGGCCTCTTCTCTCGCATACGCTCATCTCGGAACTTACTTAGCAGGCATTATAGTGAAATATTCGACCGTAATTCTTCTTGCTCTCTTGGCAGTAGTAGCTAATTACTCCATTCCAGAAGTCGCTGCCAATCAGCCGAACATTGTTCTGATCATGGCTGACGACATGGGGTTTTCTGATACGTCACCTTTCGGTGGTGAGATCAACACGCCCAACTTGGCTGCTTTGTCTGGCGAAGGAGTTCGCTACACGAACTTCTATAACACCGCTCGATGTTCTACATCGCGTGCCAGTCTCTTGACGGGTCAGTATTCTCATAATGTGGGAATCGGTGCGTTGCCTAGTACCAACCACAACTACAACAATGGTGGCACCATGCCAGGATACTCCGGTTGGTTTGCAGGTACTGATCCGCAAGCTCCAGACGTTGTTCCAACGTTGCCAGAAATTCTTCAAACGGCTGGCTACGATACTTCGATGTCAGGCAAGTGGCATTTAACCAGGACTCCGACGATTAACTCAGGGCCCAACGGGACTTGGCCAACCGACAAAGGTTTTGATCGTTTTTATGGAACGATGGAAGGCGCCAAAGATTACTTTTCTCCTAAATGGCTGGTAGATACAGATACTGGCACGACCTTTGAAGACACAAACAGCTTGCCATCTGATTACTTCTATACCAACGCCATTTCAGAGCGTGGTGCGGACTTCATTCGTGATGAATACAATGATGCCGACTCGAATCCCTTTTTTCACTACCACGCGTTTTATGCCCCTCACTTTCCCTTGCAAGCTCCTTCGAATGCAACGGATTCTCAGGGGAATAACCTTATAGCTAAATACCAAGCAATCTATAGCGCGGGTTGGGATCAGCTGCGCACGGATCGCCACGCAAACCAAATCGCTCAAGGGCTTTTTGCCCCTGGGACTCCTTTAGGGGATAAGTCGGACAGTGATTCAGGAATCCCAGATTGGAACAATATATCAACAGCAGATAAGAACGATCTTATTCTTCGCATGGCGATCTACGCCGCACAGGTTGAAATCCTCGATCAAGGTGTGGGAGCTTTGATGGATGCGGTGCGGGACCCTCTTGGTGACGGTACTGGCCCTGGCAACGACAGCGATAACATGATGGACGACACTTTGTTTGTCTTCTTGTCGGACAACGGTGCGGTTGGCGGTGTCTGGAACGGAACAGGAGACATTAGCAACTATGACAATGCTAATTCGGATACCAACGTCAGATATGGAACCGGCTGGGCCAATCTTTCCGACACGCCTTTTAAGAAGTTCAAGACCGATACTTACGAAGGGGGAATTACGTCACCTCTGATTATGTCAGGCTATGGAGTTGATTCCTCGCTTGTTGGAACCGTCAATACAACCGATCTCGGACATATTATTGACCTTGCGCCTACGTTCATGGAGCTTGCTGGGGCAACCTACCCTGTAGGGGCTGATGCTACTGAAATGGAAGGGACGAGCCTCGTCGGAACGTTTGACGGTTCTGCTGCTGATCTTTCACAAAGAGACCTATTCTTTGAGCATGAAGGCAACCGTGGCGTCCGTTCGGGAAAATGGAAGCTTGTCGCCCCCAACGGTACTAGCAACTACGAGTTGTATGATCTACTTGCTGACCGAGCTGAATCGAATGACTTGAGCGATACCTTCCCAGCAATTGAGCAAGAATTGCGATTGAAGTGGGAAGCTTGGGCGATACGCAATAAAGTTGCAACGCCCGATCAAGACAATGCAGGTTCGCCGTACTTATCAAACTCAGAGATTGCTTGGATAAGCGTCACTCAAGATCCAAACCTCGTTGCAATCTACGACCTTGGTACTAACATTGCTTCGAGTGATACTCACCTTGAATCGGACGCCTCTGATTTTATCTTGGGAGGTCCAATTCTTCACTCAACGATTTCCTCTACTCTGCGTGCTGAGGGGAATGATTCTCAGAATAACAATTTCGCCGATGCCGCAGCCAATGGATTCACTGCCGACTTTACGTTGACTTCGGTCGACGGGGTTGATCTTGATCGACTTGAGTTCATCGCAAAATTTGACAACATGGATTCTGGTGAAACCGGAGTACTTGTCCTTCGCTCAAGTGCTGATGGCTTTGCTTCGGATTTGGTGAACGTAACCAACGGTGCTTCACTGGGAACGACCGAGATACCCATTGTTGTTGATCTGAGCGATTTCTACGAAGTCACGGACCTCACGTTCCGCTTCTACTTTGTTGGTAACAACAATGCAACGAATGAACGTACTCGGGTTGCCGGTCCTATTTCGTTATTCGCTGACTTCTCGGGAATCGAAGGTGACTTTAATGGTGATGGCATCGTTGATGCTGCTGACTACACCGTCTGGCGTGACAACCTGGGGGCTGATGAGTCGACCGGGATCCTGAACGGCAACGGCGACGGTGGCACCGTTGACAATTCAGACTATGACCTCTGGGTGGCAAACTTCGGGAATACGACTCCACCGGCATCCGCTCAAGCAGCACAAACCTCCGCTGTTCCTGAGCCGACCTCATTGCTACTGATCCTGATCGGAGCGGCAGCTTCGGCCTCCCGGTCACGTCGATAGTTGGTCCAAATTAGTTGGCCACGATTAGGACCGTCAATTTAAGGCTATTTCTGCCAGTTATGTGGGTTAAATCGCCCGCAATAGACTGGGATAGCTACAGCTTTTGCGAAAAGATTGTCAGATAATCATCCTCTGATCATAATGAAGTGCCCTGCTTAAATGCCCTTATTAACAAGGGTTATGCAACCCAGGCCTTCGTGAACAGAGAGATAGATGGCATCTAAAAATCAACGCAAGCACTCCCGGTATGCAAAGTACCAATCGCTCATCGAACCACTAGAGAACCGTTTGATGCTGACGGCTGATCCATTGGGTGATCCCGTCATCGTGGATTCTTTGATGGATGTGCCGGCAACAATTGCTGTAGCCACTAACACCGTCAATCGTGCCTATGTTTACGAAGGACGCGGGACTGTTGACAGTCATGGAGTTTTTATTGATCTACAAGACGACAACGGTGCAAGTCTAGTCAAGGAACGCGTTAATTCGACCTCATTCCAACAACAGTCCGCTCCGACTGTTGCTTCGGACTCACTCGGTAATACGGTTGTCGTCTGGGAAGGGCGCGGTGTAGGTGATCAACACGGTATCTTCTTTCAACGCTATGCCCCGGATGGAAGTCGTGTCGGTACAGAAACCCGAGTCAATGTAACTACGGGTGGAGCACAGCGTGAACCCACGATTGCTTATGATATCAATGGCGGCTTTGCCATTGGTTGGAGTGGTGTTGGGGCAGGGGACTTCTCGGGAATCTTTCTACGAAGCTATAACAGTCAAGGCATTGCTTTAAGCGATGAAATTCGCGTTAACGCAAACACCGAAGATCATCAAACGTCGCCTAGCATGGCGATTGACGAAGATGGTAATCTTGCGGTCGTTTGGCAAAGTCGCCACGAAGATGGCGAAGACTGGGGCGTTTTTGGCCAATGGTTTTCCGCAGATGGCTCCCGGGTAGGCACGGCCGTTCAGTTAAATACTACGACAGCTGCTAGTCAATCCAAGCCAACCATCACAGTTGATCCAACGGGTGGTTTCGTCGCAGCTTGGCAAAGCCTTGGACAGGATGGTGATAGCTGGGCTGTTGTTGCAAGGCGATTTACCTCAGCCGGTGTGGCTGATGGAGCGGAAGTTCTGCTAAACAGTGATAACACCGTAGGGCATCAAACCGATGTCTCGCTTGTCGTTGCTGAAGATGGCCAATGGCTTAGTGCATGGACCAGTGGAGCTCCTAATGGCGCTGGTTGGGAAGTGGTCACTCGCAGTATCGAAGACAATGGGGATGCCGAGGCTTCTGAGGTTGTAAACACTAGTAACTCAGGAGCGAATTCTGGGCACCAACGAAACCCCGTTGTGGCGATTGAAGAAGATAAGGCTGTCATCGCTTGGACAGGTGAATCATCCACCGACCGAAGAGCGCTCGTCTCTCAGGACTATGACGTTGATCTGGTTGATGATGGCCCACCAACGGCACCGGTGCTTGATCCAATCCCTAACAACGCGTTGGAAGTTGGCGAAGTGCTGGAAGTCACGGTTCGGGCGACCGATGTAAATTTCCGAGATGATCTCACTTTCACTCTTGATGACTCGGTGGTGCCATCAGGGGCGACCATCGAGCAAATCGATAATAACAGTGCGGTTATACGATGGACTCCGTCTGAAATTGATGAAGACCAAAGTTTTGATTTTCGTGTGATTGTAACCGACGACGGACGATCCCCCTTGAACGATTCTGAGACCTTCTCCGTCTCGGTTGGTGCGATTGAATTACTGGTTGACCTTAATGGTCTCTCCGTCGAGGGAGTCGACACCTCGGTTGATTACTTGCAAGGTGTAACGACGAAAATAACTGATGACAATCTAATTATTCGTGGTGCGGATCTCGGTTTGGTGGACGGGGCTACTGTCGTGATTGCCGATACGCCCGATGGTGATGCCGAGTCGTTGTCGGTTGATACCACCGGGACTTCAATCAGCGCTGTTTACGATAGTGCGACTCGTACACTAACGCTCACTGGCCAAGACTCTTCGGCTAACTATCAGCAGGTTCTACGATCTCTGAGCTATGTGAATACTGCTCAGGGGGCTTCTGGTGATCGGACCATTGACATTAATGTCACCGACTCGGATAACGATACGGCCTCAGCGCAAGTGGTTGTTACGATTCAATCACCCGATTTAGTTGCGTTTGCTCAAGCACTGACTCAGTCTGGGGCAAGATTCTTTGGTGCGGATTGGAACCAAGCCACGACCGATCAGCGCGAATTATTCGAAGATGGGGCACAACATCTTGACTTTATTGAGCTAACGACACCAGCCAGAAATAGCAATTCGATTGCTATCGCAAATAATCTCACTGGTGAGACTTGGGAATTCGGTAATGGATTAAGGGTAACTGGAACGCTCTCATTAGAAGAGATTTCACAGCATTCCGGAATTGCTATCCCAGTATCCGACACTCCTTTCTTTGCAGAGATCCCCGATGGTGCCCTGTTTATGGGGTCTCCCTTACTCATATCACTTGATGGATATGACCCCAATGGCGATCCCTTAACCTATACCGTGACGACCAGCAATCCTGAGGTCACAGCCGAGGTCTTTACAGGTAACCGCTCAGCAAGAGTTAGTGTTGAAGGTTACGGCGATATGGTTTTTGAACTCTTCGAAAATCTTGTGCCTGAAGCGACCCAACGCATGATTGATCTTGCCGGCGATGATTTCTACGAAGATATCACCTTCCATCGAATTCTAAATAACTTTGTCATTCAAGGCGGCGATCCTACGGGAACGGGTGGAGGCGGATCAACTCTTGGCGATTTCGATGATCAGTTCCACCCTGATTTACAACACAATCGAACTGGTTTGTTGTCCATGGCAAAATCGTTTGATGACACGAATGATTCGCAGTTCTTTGTCACCGAAGGGGTCAATAGTCCTAGCCTCAGGAATCTTGACTTTAACCACACAATCTTTGGGGTTCTGACAGAGGGTGAAAACGTTCGCCAATCGATTAGCAATACTTCGATCCTTTCTCAGGCTGGCAACCCTCAATTTCCCATTGTTATGGAAGGAATCGACATCTTTAATGATGAAGAGAACGCAACACTTATGCTCAAAGCATCAGACGATGCATCTGGGCCAGTGACAATTACTGTTAAAGTTGAAGACGCAGCTGGTAATGAATATGAGCAAAGCTTCGATGTTATTATCGCTGAGGATCCCTTCAATGGCCGTCCTTATCTAGACCCCATTGATCCTATCACAACCGTGGTCAATACGCCTGTTCAGGTGCAGTTGACTGGAACGGATGTCGAGGGAGATGAAATTTTCTTCTCTGCTACCAGAGAGGATGGGGTACGAGTTGATAATACCATCTTGTTCTCCGAGGGAACTTTTGATGGTGTCGATTTTGATTTCAATATGACTGAGGATGGTTTACTCACTGTCACTCCACCGACCGACTTCGTTGGCGAATTAGTCTTAGGTGTCCTGGCAAGTGACCAAGCAACTCAATTTGGTCAGTTCGATACGCAGGTTATTACGATCCAAGTGACTGCCTCCTAATAGATACAGAGGGAGTGCTAGCAAAAGGGGTCGGATAATCCGAATAACTGGATATCTTTGCGCAGCTTGCCGATCTTCCTTGTGTGGAGATTGGTATGCCAAAGGGTATGTAAGTCTCGCTTATAGTTTTGTTCTTATCACACAAAGCCGGGGGGCATTTGCGATGGATCGCAACCAGCTCGCAGTCGTTATACGTTCGGTAGGTTTAACTCTCTTCGCGTGCGTTTTAATCTACAGCAATGCATCAGCACAGACGCAACTAGCGTTTCAGAAGCCCTTTGTGCAGCCGGTGACTCCTAAAAAGGTTTATAACCCGGTAACCAAGCGAACTGAAACGCGATCACCCAGGAATGTGGCTAGCTTTTCCGAAGGCAGCTCAGTCAAGCTAGCGTCTGCTTCTGGAGCATCTCAGGAAGTCTTGGCGACTCAAGCGGTTGTAACTAAACCGGTACAGGAAGTGTGCTACGATCAACCTGCTGCCTGTGGATGTGAGGATTGCAACACAGGTTGTTCGGATGGATGCTACGAATGTGGTGACATCGTTTGTGAAACCGGTTGCTGTGACACCGTCGGATGCTCAGGCTGCAATCGAGGAGCAAAGTTCTTTGCTGGCTACACAGCAACTTTCTTGCAGCCACGATTTAGTGAAAACATTGCTTTTACGACAACCGAAAGCGATGGTGCGACCTTCAACACGATCACTAACACTGAGTTCAATTACGACCACGAGTATGCCCCACGTGTTAACTTCGGTTGGGAGCACCAGGATGGCATCGGAATGCGAGCAACGTGGTGGCATCTTGATACGGAAGCAGATACCGAAACCACGAATCCTCCAGCAAACGGTTTTGGGTCGATCACCCACCCAACGTTCGGAACGGTAGATATTTCAACAGCGATCCCGACGGATGTGTTCACTGCTTCTTCGAGCATTGAAGCTTATACAGTCGATCTGGAAGGAACCAAGCAGACATCGTTCTGTGGTTGGGATTTTGGTGTAGGCGGCGGCCTCCGCTATGCGAACCTAGAACAAACCTATCTTGCACAAATGTCTGACAATGCGAGCACGCTTCGTGGAGAGATCGATTACCGTAGCTCGATTGAAGGCTTTGGTCCAACTATCTCGCTCAACGCATCACGTCCACTGACGCGCCGCTTGGATTTATTCTGCCGAGCTCGTGGATCTTTGCTCTACGGTGACGGAAAGTCAACCTTGTCAGCCGGCGAAGACTTGGATCTTGCATCACCATTTACTACGAATCAGTCAACAAGCCGTGATGATCTGCTTTCGATTGGCGAAGTCCAACTCGGCTTGAAGTGGCAAGGAGTTAAGCGTAGCCATCGTATCTTTACGCCATATTGGTCGATCGGTCTTGAAAGCCAGTACTGGAGTGGTGTCGGTAACGCAACAAGCCAAGATGGTTCCATAGGCTTTTTCGGAGGCAATGTCTCGGTCGGCCTCGATTGGTGATGACAGAAACAAGTCAAGTATAAGACAAGGCAGGGTTTATCTGCGAGGGACCGGTAGCCAGGGGGGCTTCCGGTCCTTTTTTTGATTCCACTAACGACTAACATGGTGAGTTACGCCAGGTTCGCCACATTTAATATGTGACGTTAAAAACTCTTACTTCGAGATAGAATTTACGAATAATTCGGTTCGTTTATGGCTGATTCACCCTCTGTAGTAACAGCCAGGGGTTGGACCACCTCATAAGCCGGTAAGTCCTCGTAATCAAAGCACTTGGATCAATGATTCTGGTCTAGAACCGGTTGATAGCGGGTCCGCTCCGTGTTATCGTCATGCTCTAAGTTACTTGTCCGTAAACTGTTAAGGCGGTCTTTCAGTGCGGTCTCTTCTAAGCTTCTGATCAAATGAGGTTCTAGCGTGGGTCCACTCGATATTGGTGTATTCGTTGCGTTCATTGCAGCTGTTGTTTTTGTCGGTCTATGGAAAAGCCGTTCTAAAGAAGGCAAAGAGAAAGATACCAAAGACTTCTTCTTAGCAGGGCAAGGTTTGACTTGGTGGCTTGTTGGCTTCTCACTTATCGCTGCGAATATCAGTACCGAACAATTTGTTGGTATGAGCGGAAACGCTGCGAGTCATGTTGGTCTTGCTATTGCCAGTTACGAATGGATGGCTGCAATCACGCTTGTGGTTGTAGCGTTCTGTTTCTTGCCATACTTTCTTCGCGCTGGCATTTATACGATGCCTGAGTTTCTGGAGTATCGTTTTAACTCAGCTGCTCGATTCATCATGGCGGCAGCTACAGTTTTGATTTACCTCCTGTTGCTTGGATCAGTTACCTATTCAGGGGCACTTACGGTTCAAACCCTTGGACAAGAGTACGGCTATAGCATTGAGTTGTGGCAGCCCTCTCTTTTTATTGCTCTTATTGCAATGATTTACGTTGTTGGTGGAGGTCTAAAAGCTTCCGTTTGGGCTGACCTACTCCAAGGCTCAGCACTGATTATAGGTGGTGCGATTATCATGTATATCGCGTTCCAACAGCTTGGGGCAGCCGAGAGTGCTGCGACTGTTGTTGACACCGCCACTGGGCAAGTTCAGGTCGTTGACCTTGAAGAGGGGACTGGAGCAATTGAGCGGTTTATGGATTTGAACGCCAATCGCATGAACATGTTCCTACCTGCCAATGACAGCGTATTGCCTTGGACAGCTCTCTTGCTTGGCCTTTGGATCCCCAACTTTTACTACTGGGGCCTTAATCAATATATCACCCAAAGAACCCTTGGATCTTCTAGCCTAGCTGAGGGTCAAAAGGGGATTGTTTTTGCTTCTTATCTGAAATTAGTTATTCCATTTGTCGTTGTAATTCCTGGTATCATTGCGTTTAACATTTTCCATGAGGACATGCAGTTAAAGGCTCGTGGGGACTCCGCCAAGGCGATGGCAATTTATCATAAGGCAAACCCTGAAACTCAATACGTCTCGGTAGTTGAGAATCCAGAAGCGAGCCAACTCGAGTCACACTCAGGGCCTGTTTATCTCGTCGCCATTTTTGACGATAAGGATTCAAGCAAATCGGTTTCGGATAATAACCGAAATCCTTATGTACTTCCCGTTGTTAAGGAAGATTACGATGCAATTGAAGTTGGCGAATTCCAGACTTTCAGTCATAAAGAAGACCATGCTTGGAAGCATGTAAACTCAGAGCTGGCCACCGAGCTAGATGCATACAATAAGAAAGTCGAAGATGAGGCAGAGGCTGCTGAAAAAGAAACTAGCTCACAGGCTGTAATTGCTTATAAGTATGATACTGCATTGGGGCTCTTGTTGAGCATGCTTCCTGAGAATATGGGACTTTCAGGTTTTGTTCTTGCCGCACTTTTGGGGGCTGTGATTAGCTCGCTTGCAGCGATGCTCAACGCTGCGTCTTCGATTTTTACTCTAGACCTCTACAAAAAATACGTTGCACCTGAAGCTTCACACTCCGCCACCGTGTTGATTGGTCGGGTGGCAGTGGTTGTTTTTGCCGTTATTGCCTGTGTCTTATCGCCACTGTTGGGTGACCCAAATATCTCGAATTCAATCTTTACGATTATTCAAGAATCACAAGGTCTGATTTCGCCTGGTATTCTTGCGGTCTTTATTGCTGGTCTAGTCCTCTCGCGTTGCCCGCGTTGGGCGGGGGTTGTTGGGCTTCTTGCCAGTATCGGATTCTATGCTGGTTTGAAGTTCGTTGCTCCTGAGATTCAGTTCCTCAACCGTATGGCCATCGTCTTTGGTATTTGCCTAGTCTTAATGTTGCTTTCAGCGACCTTTGCACCAATGAAAGAGCCCGTTAAGTTTGAGGCGAAGACGGATATTGAACTCGAAAGCTCCAAAGGAGCACGAACGGCAGGGATTCTTTGTATTGTGCTGACCTTGATCCTCTACGCCATCTTCAGCCCAATCGGCATCGCAGGCTAAGAGTTAATAGTTTGACTTTATACACAACCTCGTGGACGCTAACGTCCACGAGGTTTTTTGTTTGTAGTTAAGTCGATTGAGTCTTCCTTATTCTCTGTCAAAGGGATAGTAGCATGGCGAACTTGCTTTTCATAAAGATTACTATTTGTTTGTTCTGTTTGCTGGGCTTCTTGCCGAACTTGCTAGCCGAGCAATTAACGTTTGACAACGGTCGAGCCAAAGAAACGATTGAAGCAATTCGGACTAAACACAAGCTGCCCGCCTTGGGCGCTGCGATCGTGACGCTAGAAGGAGCTCAGCATGTGATTACCACGGGGACCCGTCGTCGTGGACACAAGACACCTGTAACGGACGGAGACCTTTGGCATCTCGGATCGTGTGGCAAGGCAATGACAGCCACGATGATTGCGAGGTTGGTCGAGCAAGGTAAGTTGAAGTTTGATCAAACGCTTGGGGAAACGTTTCTTGATGTGGCCGACAAAATGAACGACCAACTGAAGCAAGTTACGCTAAGGCACTTGCTTAGTCATCGAAGCGGATTGTCTGCCAATTACTTGTTGTTTAACTACTTAAATGAAAAAGATCAACGCGAAGCACGTCGTAAGACATTGCTTGAAGCGATGGAGAAACCGCTCTTAAGTAAACCGGGCGACAACTACCTTTACTCGAACTGGGGATATACGCTAGCCGGCCACATCGCAGAAGAGGCATCCGACAAGGATTGGGAGACACTCATGCAGCGTGAAGTTTTTCAACCGCTCGCTATGCAATCGGCTGGTTTTGGGGGAACTGGTACTAAAGGCAAGATCGATCAGCCTTGGCCCCACAACATGCTTGGCATTCCATCGTTAACCAACGGCCCTGCGAAAGATAATCTACCTGTGATGGGGCCAGCAGGTAGGATTCATATGTCACTTGAGGATTGGGGAAAGTTCATTGCGGAGCATCTCAAAGGAGCGGCAGGCAAGAGTGATTACCTCACGGCTGAAAGCTTCAAAACTCTGCACACTTCTCTCGGAGACAGCTACGCCATGGGCTGGATTATAACCGAAAGGCCTTGGGCAGATGGCACGGCAATTACCCACTCAGGAGACAACACCATGAACCACGCCGTCGTCTGGATGGCCCCGAAGAAAGGCTTTGCTGTCTTGGTAGTAACGAATCAAAGTCGCACAGGCAAAGCAACCGACGCCGCGGCTTGGGCAATGATTCGAGCGTGGTTGGGTGATCAGCAATGAAATCCATCGATATTCGGTTCTTGCTTATCCCTCAAGAAGCGATAGATCGCCTTCTTCAAGAGAATAAACCTGAGCGGACTTGATGGTTGGAACCAAGCTTGATTCAAAATAGCTGCAGAACTCAGACATTCCTCCCGCAACTAGAATATTGTTCCTGTGCATGAGAATACTTGCACCATGATCAAGATCCCAACCAGTTTGGAATTCGAAAGAAGTAAAACCACATTCATCTAGACCGTCATCTATCAAACCAATACCTACAAGCTTGTACATTCGCATAAACGCAGACGCGTCATCCCAATTAATTAGATGTTGAATCTTTGGCCAAAAAGCCTGCACCTCTTCGAGTTCAGGAAGGTCCTCTTGCAGGAATTTATTAAGGTTAATTTGATGCATTGACATAAGTTTTCGACACAGGGCGGCCTCAATAATACTCGAGTTATTTTGGATGTAATCCCATGCAAGTTCTTGGTATTTACCAAAACCATTCTTGTTGTTGTGCATCGTGACTAAAACCGTATCACTAGCGGTGCGACCTGATGGACAATGAGGGTCGCAAGAAGGGGAGGCTGGTTTCCTGTTGATATAGTTGGGCCAAGCTGGTGCACAAACTACATAAGTATCTTGTAGAAGTGGCTTCGTAGTTACCCAAATGCGACAATATTCAATAAGCTCGGGGTCTGGGTCGGGCGAGAATCTATCATGAAACGTACTCATGTACCGCCTCTTAAAGTTGTGTGTAAGGTGACGTACTGAATGGGATGGATATCTAGATGATAGTAAAGTCAATCGCGAATAGGCAAAAGCGGTATGCGATATTGCAATTCTTCTATACAGTAATAAACTTATGTAGTGTTCTTGTTTATTACTTCTCTCTGATTGCAGTCCCTCTTTAAAGAAACATCATGGCAATGCTATGGCGTAAAGCGAGTATCATGTCTAGGCTCTGGAATTGGAAAATCCGGATCCTGGTGCTAGTCTTGTTTGTGATTGCGGTTCTGAATGGAGAACTTACTCCACCTGTCGAGGA
Organism: Botrimarina sp.; assembly: GCA_965263145.1. Lineage (GTDB taxonomy): Bacteria > Planctomycetota > Planctomycetia > Pirellulales > Lacipirellulaceae > CAYGQU01. Next base: position 849,239 of record OZ253585.1, on the reverse strand, counting down.
GCAATCGGAACACCAATCACAAACTAACAACATTCTTGATGCGGGAGGTGCACCGACAAGGTCTTCATCTTCAATCGAGACTCTTATTCAAGACAAGCAAAAAAGAATAAGCTCCCCGCCTCACCCAAATGTATCTAAACCTACAATATCGTCTAGCCGAGTGAGCCAACAAACGGCTTCACCTCAATCCACTACAAGAAAGACGATAGAATCTGCTCCAGCCAAGAAACCAGAGGACGTTGTAACTACCATTGCAGATGACTGGACTCCAAAATTAGGCGAGCGATTGGAAGCACAATGGGGGAGTAGCTGGTATCCAGCCAAGATAATTAGTGTCGAGTCAGATGGTACTTTTGAGATCCACTTCACAAAGTATCCAGATACGGACACGACCTATGATGAAGTGGTCGCTGTTGATCGATTAAGGCCAACTGAACAACCAAGCCCAAGTAACACTGTTAACCCAACCATAAATGTAGACATAGAGGGCTGGGAACCCCAGCTTGGCGAACAAGTACAAGCTAAATGGGGTAGCAGTTGGTACCCGGCAAAAATTATTCGTATCGATGGAGAAGGTAAATACAGTATTCATTTCACAAGGTATGCTGATTCAGACACAACGTTCGATGAATCAGTTACACTTGAGCGATTAAAGCCCGCTACTGAAAAATAGATCCATAAACAACTGAGAGCATAAATAAGCCACCGACGAAATCGTCGGTGGCTTTGGTCTTAGGTGCTTAAAGGCGTCTCTAGCTGAATCAAAACTCTACCCGATACTTCTCGGTCATCGCTCGGCGAATTGCGGCCGAAGAGTCGGCGATTAGCTTCGAGGCCGTTACGCGTGCGTTCTTAGAGGCTGCCATCGCTTGGGCCTTCGCAGCCGAGCGATCCGCAGCACTTTGTCGGGCTCCGGAATAAACATCTCGACCGCCACCATAGTTGTAAGAGTAATCAACGTAGCCACCGCCGCCCATACCAGCGGTTTGTGTGCCGTAGTCAATACCACCTTGGCGTTTGGTTTGAGCGACCATACGGAGCGTTTCGGCGACATCTGAGCCGTAGTCAAGCAGGGCAGGGTCAACATCCAAGATTGGCATGCGGTCAATCTTGCGGGCGTAGCGTTCCATGACCGCAGCGCTGGCGTTGGTTTCACGTAGATCGCTCTTCAGATCACGAAGCAACGAGTCAACTGTGCGGTAATAGACGATCGAGTTCTCACGCATCTTGCTCTCATTAGCACCACCGCCAGCAGCTGGTGATTCGGCACTGGTTTGATCCTTAATCATGCTGAATTTTGATGAGGGAAGCTCAACAATGCTGAAGACGCGTCGGACGCCGTTGTCTGAGAGATTACCGGCAAAATGGAAGCTCTTCTCATCGACACGAACCTTCCATTTCTCTAGCTCCGTGATTTGGAACCCAAGATCCTTCAGAGCACCAATGACCAAAGGTTTGGCGACCTCTTTCAGCAAGGAAACGTCGTTGCCAAAGTTGATCTGGAGCTCCGCTCGAACTTCATCTTCAATCGAAAGACGAAGCATGGCACCTTCTAGGCTGGTGAGAACCGCTACGATTTGATTGGGGTCAAGCTTGGTTTTCTTGAGCAATTCCGATTCACGAACCTTTTGATCAATTAGGTGCGGCTCAGATATATCGCCAAGGTCAATGGCCAAGGTTACCTGAATTTTTTCATTGGTCTTTTCCACTGCCTTTGTAAGGTAGTTGGAAAGACCAACCTCACTGTTGTACATCGACTTCTTAACCCAACGCGACACATACTGTCGATTCGCAGGAAAGACGGCTGCTAAGGTTTCGTTGTTCACAGAAACAAAATAAGCATCACTCGGAGTCCAAACCACTTGTGTTCCCTGGACCGTATCCAGGTAGCCACCTTCACTACGGGCGATTGAGCTCATGGAGAAAGGCTCGCTCATGTCCATCACGGCCAGCTCCCAATTGCGCCGGAAGTCATTGCTTGCATCAAGCGAAGCGGCAAGGACAAGTCGTGAAGCTTCTGGTGGTAGAAAGACAGGGCGATTAACGTAAGCAAGCTCCAACTGCTTGCCCCAGCCTTGTTTTTGGGCAAGAGGAGTTTGCAGCGTGCTTTCTACATCGATCATGACCAAAGTGTTAGCCGACTCAGGAATGCGAGCAAGCAAGTCCGAATAGTCGGCAGCGAAAGCAGTGCTGATTGTTGAAAGGAGAAACGCAAGAGCTAAAGAGGCCGAGCGAAAGATCATAGTTGTAGTCCCGAAGCGTGCAGGTAGTTAGCTAAGAGGTTAGAACTGGTAGAATAGCAGAAACAAACTGGAATGGAATAAAATAAGCGGAATCATCCCGTACAAATTGTGAATGAATCGTGGCGGAATTATGGCAATTTGGTCGCTCAAAAATATTGAATTTGTCTATAGAAACACCCCTATCAGGTGATCTGATGGGGGTGTTTCTCGTGACTATTTGAGGGACCGCTATTTGACGAGATCGTCTCCGACGTAGAGTCGATACTTCTTGATGCGGCCACCAATGTTACCATCGCCCGTGCGAGGGACATATTGCAAAGCACCAATCTCACGAGTCTTGCCAAGATCAATTACTAGGCGGTGAGGATGCTTTGGTTTTTTACTACCCCACTGGGTATGCCAGTGGTTGGCGGTTTGTCCATCAATCGCGTTCTCGGCCATGCCGTCCTCACGAACGCGTTCTTCGCTGCTGACATGAGCAATCAACCAGCCTTCATGGCTGATTGGTTTGCCATTCACATCGAGTAGATCAAGTTCAGCACAGCCAGCGTAAGGATTGCCGTCGTGTGCATTGAGTGATTCAAGACAGAAGTAACGTCCTTTGGCGGGTTTTTTAAATTTGACAACCTGTAGTTTATCACCAGCGGCAAATTTACCCGTAGCAACTGGTTTGGCAGAAGAAAGGTTCAGCGGTTTGTTTGCACGACCTGACCCAGCAAAATCAAGGTCAGGCCTGAGCTGATCCAAAATAGCATCTTCTAAACCGGCGACGGTTGGCTTGGTTGGGCCAAGGAGATCGAGGATCACAACTTCATTGTCACCCGACTTAAGCCAAACGCCAGGAACATAGAGCGACTGGGCAGGGCCGATATTCCAATAACGTCCGAGGCAATGGCCATTGATCCAGACGACTCCTTTACCCCAATTGCGTAGGTCAAGGAACGTATCGCCGGGCGAATCGATTGAAACGTTGCCACGGTAAAAGGCTGGCCCCTGCGAGTCTTCTGATGCAGCTGAATAGACAAGTTTTGATAGCATTTGATCATCAAACGGATACTTATGCATCAGCCAATCGGTGATTTCAATCGGCTTTTGACCCGCAACTGACAAGGTAACAGGTCCATGGATCCCTTTGCGATCATGAACTTCAACACCAAAGTTGATTCGCCCCATTGCTTCAACAAGGACATCAAGTGTTGACTCATTCTCACGAGCAGGGACATTGACCGAGTAAAGCTTCTTGCGACGATCAAGCACACCAATCGATTTGCCGTCGAGGCTCACCCATCCGGCATCATGAACCGAACCGAATTTGATGATCCCCGCAGGGCCAGCTGGTAGGGTAGTTCGATAGAGGATGCAACCACGGGCAAGACCAAGCTTTTCGTATACCTGTGGATGGGTGTTGCTGACTGGTTTGGGAAGGTGATCAATCAGACCTGAGCGTTCGATAAGGTCGGTCTCAGGAAATGTGATACTGGGGTTTTCTTCAGGTATTGGTGGAAGTTCTTCTCCTGGGAGTAGATACTTGCCCATGAGGGTACGTGATTGGAGGAACTTCTTTGTTATTCGTCCTGACTCACTAATGGGAGCATCGTAGTCATAGCAGGAGGTATCTGGCTTGAAGGGACGGTCGGCTCCGGCCCACATACCAAAACTTGTTCCGCCATGTGCCATGTAGATACTGTAGGAGGCTCCTTCTTTGAGCATATATTCCATGTCACGTAAGTATCTTTTTGTATCGCCAGTGTGGTGAGGCATTCCCCAGGTATCAAACCATCCCGAGTAATACTCGCCACACATGAGCGGCCCTTCAGGAAGAACTTCTCGAAGCTTCTTGAAACCTCCCTTGGGATTCGAACCGAAGTTTGCTACTGGGAATAAGTCATCACGATAGCCATGCTTTAGATGTTGCACTGGGTTGCATGTGAACAGAGGCACATCGAATCCTCCGTCAATTAATGCTTTGCGAATCTCCCCCATGTAGGCTGCGTCTCGCCCATAGAAGCCGTATTCGTTTTCAGCCTGGACCATGAGTATCGGTCCACCTTGTGTGACCTGCATTGGTCCAAGCACGCGACCAACTTCTTTCAGGTAGCGGCGCGCTGCTTCGATAAAGCGTGGATCGCGCGACCGTAGCTTGATGTCATCATGCTTTAGCAACCACCATGGAAGTCCCCCCATCTCCCATTCGGCACAGGCATACGGACCGGGGCGAAGGATAACCCATAGACCTTCTTCTTCAGCCATTCGGCAGAACTCAGCAGCGTCAGCTTGGTCATCCCAGGTGAATTCACCAGGAGTGCGCTCGTGGAAGTTCCAGAATAGATAAGCACAAACGGTGTTAAGCCCCATCGCTTTGCACATCTTGAGCCGGTGCTGCCAGTACTCACGTGGCACTCGGGCAAAGTGCAGCTCGCCACAACGAATCTGCAAGGGTTTGCCATCTAGCAAGAAGTCATTCTTGCCGATTGAGAAAGTGTGTTCAGCGGCTGCTGCAGGGCTCAAAAATGTAGCAACTGTAAGAGCTACAAGAGCCAGGAGTAAAGTGAGTCTATGAGCTAGTTGGGCAATCATGTTTATTAGGAGCTAATCGTTGAAAAGAAAGGCCAAAGCAGTCCGCCGCTTTGGCCTTGTGGATTTAGTGTATTGTAAATTCAGAAGGCCGCTAAGGCAAACCTCCGTGACCCGTCCAGCGGGTTACTCATAGACCAGTAATGGCACTTCTTCTCCAATATCTAGCTTGAGAAAGCCATCGTAGCTTTCGACTTTGCCATTGCGATAAAGTGTTCCTCGAAAGTCGAGGCTTAGGGTAGTTTTTCGGAGTTTGGCTAGAGGAGCCTTGGTATCAACCAAATGTTGTTGGAGCATAGCACCGAGTCGCTTGACAACTTCGGGGTGCGAGTCAGCCAGATTCTTCTTCTCTGCAATGTCGCTATCAAGATCGTAAAGTTCGTAATCCAATGTTTCATAGTTGTATAGCAACTTCCACTTATCCGAGCGTACAACCGTCTGTGGGCGTTGGTCTCTGCCGTTACTTGCTAGGTAGCCAGGCAAATGCCAGTAGAGTGCCTCACGATCTAATTCCGACTCGGCACTTTTAACGATTGATGAGATGTCCATTCCATCTAGAGTTACCTCGGCTGGAAGATCGACACCAGCCCAAGCTGAATAAGTCTTGTAAAAATCGATGGTGATAACCGGAGTTGGATTGATCTTTCCACTCGCGACAAGGTCTTTGTTTTCACTCCAAAAAATCAACGGAACGCGGATGCCCCCCTCATCAAGTTCACCTTTTTGTCCTTTGAGGGGGCCATTGTTTGAGTGGGGCAGTTTACCACCATTGTCAGAGTAGAAAATCACAATCGTGTTTTCCGAAAGCTTCTTTCCTGGGTTGCGAGGGTCTTCAGTCTTTTTCAAGTAGTCAACAAGACGAGCAACACTTTGATCAAGGCACTCATTGATCGCTCCGAATGAGGCATGGTCATCCCTCTTGCCTGCTGGTTTGTTTTTATATTTGTCGAGAAGGTCCTTGCGTGCTTGGGGATCACCAACTGGTGTATGAACAGCATAAGGGTGATACTGAATGAGGAACGGATAGTCTTTCTTACGTTCCATGATCTCGATCGCAGCATCGACCATCGCATCGGTTATGTTCTTTTCCGTGCCAACAAGGGCGTCAATAGCTTCTTCCGTAGCGCCATGATTAAAGGGCTTGATGTTTTGGTCAACGTAATCTTGCGTGTACTTCTTGGCGTAGACATCAAGTTCTGGGCCAATATTCTGGCGGAATTCCTCTCCACTAGCGTGGTACCCTTTGGGGTGACCGTTTGTGTTTCCACCCCAATTCTCGACAAAACCATGATGCTGGACGATTGCTTTGGCTCCTGCTTCCTTCCGTTCTGTTACATGGAACTTCCCAAGGTGAGCGGTGAAGTATCCTGCGTTCTCCTTAAGATGCTCGGCATAGGTGTATGCATGATTTGGGATGGCATCGTAGCCATCGGCATTGCCTTGCTTGGGGCCGAACAGTAATGGTTTTTTCTTATTCGAACCACGATTAAGTGAACCCACTTGATAGATGTTGTTGGTTGGCCTTTGGGCATATTGGCCTGTCAATAAGGCGGCTCGCGTAGGTGCGCAGTTAGTTCCACTTGTGTAGGCATTCGTAAAGACCATGCCCTCTTTAGCCAATTGATCTAAGAAAGGGGTTTCGTAGAAATCGCTTGGGTTGCCCAGATTCGTTAATCCAGAACTAGTGTCAGACCACCCTAGGTCATCTGCCATAATGAACACTATGTTTGGCTTCTCGGCCAAAAGGGTTACATGGGCTGATATTAGGTACGCTAAAGTAATCCAACAGATAGGATGTCGCATCATGAATCTAATTCGTGTTGAGGAGGGAAGGCCGTCAGGCGTTATGATTCGTTTGAAGCAGAGCTTGTAAGTCTTGAAAGGTCCCGATTGTCTTGTATCCAATCTTCTCTTGTGTAAGTGATAACGGATGAGTCTGTTTCTCTCACTTCAAGCTGCGCAAGACGAAAGCCCATTTCGGTGATTTCACTGAATAATGTGAAAGCTAGATTTTCTACCGTCGTGGGAGCGGTGAATTCTTTGAAGCGGAAGCTTTCGCCGTGGGTTTTGCAGTGTTCTTTGAGGGTGTCGTAAAGTGGGTCATGGATGTTGATAAGCATGCCATGATCGTAGTGCTCTTTAAGGTGAGGTTCGATCTTCGCATCAAAGTCACCAAAGAGAGTCGTTAATGCGCCATGGCGTTCGACTTCAAAATGACACCGAATGCCGTATCGGTGACCATGAAGATTTCGGCACTTATCGCCAAGCTCTTCATTCCGATGAGCAGCATAAAACTTGTATTCTTTTTGGATAATCACTAGGAAGATTCCTCTGCTGGACAGCATTGCTTTATAGGGCAATGCCTAACGAGTAGTCGTGTGTCGTTTTATAAAACTGTACAAAAAAAAGAGGTAGAATAGGGGCGAAAAACCCTATTCTACCTATGATCGAATGGAATAGAAACCAATCGGCTATCCATTTATGAGCGACATGACTTCAGCTCGACTAGACTGATTTGTGCGGAAAACGCCTCGTAATGCACTCGTAATTGTTATGGAGCCGTGCTTTTTAACTCCTCGAATTGACATACAAGAGTGCTCCGCCTCAATGACAACGGCAACCCCCGCCGATTTTAGGCGCTCTTCAACCAGGTCAGCTACCTGCTGAGTCATCCGTTCCTGTACCTGAGGACGCCGAGCAATCTCTTCGACAACGCGTGCGAGTTTGCTCAGACCGGTAACTTGGCCATTGGGCAGATATCCAACGTGAGCCACTCCAGTAAATGGAAGCAGGTGATGTTCACACATGCTTGTAAAGGGAATGTCCCTTACAAGGACAAGCTCTTCGTAGGTTTCAGGAAAGACGGTCTCCAAATGACGGCCTGGATCAAGATGCAATCCCTCAAACATCTCCGCGTACATCTTGGCAACGCGGCGAGGGGTTTCGATTAAACCCTCACGATCTGGATCTTCACCAACAGCAGTAAGAATCGTTCTAACGGCTTTCTTAATCGCTTCGAGGTCGGTTCCGGGGGGAAGGTCATCAGGTAGTTCGGACATTGGTACTTTCGAAAAGTAGACTGCTACAGCTTAGCCTTGGGACTTGATCAATGTTAGGAAACACTCATGTCCAGTTTAGTACGTAACTCATTCCAGTTTGGATGCAGAGTGGACCTTTGATTGTATCCCTGAAACGCCAAGGTAAACAAGCGTGTCTATTGGGCATAATTAACCTGCCTTATATAACTCGATAAAAAAACACCCGCCACATCGTGGCGAGTGCTTGGGTAATTCAGTTAAATCGTCCAAGTATCCTTGGCGTATCGACTAAGCCTGTGTCGAATACTCGTTCTCAAAGAATTCTTTGCTTTCATTGAGGTTCGGCTTGATGGTGTTCTTACCTTCTTGCCAATTCGCTGGACAAACTTCACCATTCTTCTCAAAGAATTGTAAAGCCTTAACCATGCGGACTGCTTCTTCGACTGAACGGCCTAGTGGCAAGTCATTGATTACTTGATGGCGGACGACTCCTTCTTTGTCGATCAAGAAGAGGCCACGAAGAGCAATGCCTGCCCCATCAATCAGAACGTCGTAGTCCTTGGCAATCTGTTTGTTGAGGTCAGCAATTAATGGGTAGTCAATTTTACCAATACCACCTTGCTCACGCGGAGTTTCACGCCATGCGTGATGAGAGAAGTGGCTATCGATTGATATACCGAGTACTTGGACATCTAAGTCGGCAAACTCTTGGTTATGCTCAGAGAATGCGATGATTTCTGTTGGGCAAACAAAAGTAAAGTCAAGCGGATAGAAGAACATCAAGACATACTTGCCACGATAGTCCGATAGCTTGACTTCTTGAAAGGTACCGTCTGGCATGACTGCTTGGGCGGTGAAATCTGGGGCTTCTTTCTGTACTAATACGCTCATCTTCTATGGTCCTTACCAATTAGGGCCCTCTGTCGAGTCGGCCAACCAACAAACACAACCCTATAACATCCTAGTTAGGTTGCCTTTAAGCTCGTTAGTTTAGCTTTCAAACTACTAAATCGGCAAGTGCCAATAGTGCTATGCCATCTATGCACAAGGTGCATGGAACGATTGAGACTCAGTCCGGTTTAGGAATGGCAGCTTCGAGGTGACTTAAATGTCCGAAGTCTGTCTTGTTTCTAAAGTGAGGATGCCGAATAATCGACAACAAAGATAGATTTCAGCAAACCTTACATTGAAGGAGCCATCAAGTGGCCGCATCTCGCGAAGAAATTATTGAGCTACTAACTACTGCCTATTCCATGGAACTGGAAACGGTAACCAACTACTTGGCAAATAGCACAAACCTCGACGGGGTACGAGCTGAAGAGATCAAGAAATCTCTTGCTGCTGATATCACTGAAGAGATTGGCCACGCACAGCAATTAGCAAAACGCATTAAGCAACTCGGCGGAGTTGCTCCGGGGTCTGCAAGTTTAAAACTTGGCAATCAGATTCAACCGCCCGAAGATACGACCGATGTCGTGGGCGTAATCAAAGCAGTCATTGCTGCTGAAGAGGCTGCATGTAATCACTATCGTGAAATCATCAAAGCGACTGAAGGCGAGGACTACGTCACGCAGGATATGTGTGTCCAGCTAATGGCTGATGAAGAAGAACACTTGGTCCTCTTCCGTGGTTTCTTGAAAGAGTACGATAACTAAGACGGTTGTGACTAAGTGATTAAGTCACACCAATCAATTTGAAAGCGTTCCGAACATTTCGGACAGGTAACCGACGCCCCGAGAAGCTTGGCAGGGGCGTCGTTGCTGTGCCCACAAGCAGAACAAGAGATCTTTATTTTTGTCTGTTCTAGGTCCAGATTATTTGTTGACTCTGGTAGCGAGAGGTCATCTGCTACGAATGTAATCAGTTCTTGATCGGTGATCGTTGTCATCTCAGCAAGTCGGTTGGCCATTTTGAGAATCGTTTTTTCAAATAGATTCCGAACCTCTCGACCATTGCCATAGCCTTTTTCTTTCGATTGGAACTGATCTGTCAACGTTGCAATCACCCGGAGCCGCCCTTCGGGTGTAATTCGATAATGATTGCTTTCAAGCAGGCAGCCAAAAATATGACAGAGCTCCACGGGCGAGTAGTCCGTGAAATCAAGTGTCTTGCTGAAGCGAGATTCTAAGCCGGGGTTGCTCTGCAGCAGTTCTTTCATCTCATCGGGGTAACCCGCTAAGATAACGGCCAAACGATGACGATCGTCCTCCGCCCGTTTGAGCAGAGTCTGCATCGCTTCATTGCCGTAGGGGTCTTCCGTGTTGGATGCCACCAATCCATAGGCTTCATCGATAAACAGTACCCCGTCGAGCGCTTCGTCAATAATCTTATTTGCTTTGACGGCAGTTTGTCCTGCATATTCGGCAACGAGACCTGAGCGATCGGTCTCGACCATGTGTCCTTTATTAAGGATGCCCATGGCGCGATAGGCTCTGCCGATCAGGCGCGCTACGGTCGTTTTTCCTGTACCAGGGTTACCTACAAAAACCAGATGCAAGCCGATGTCGGTTTTGGGTAGGCCCGCTTCTTCACGACGTTTTTGCATCGCCAAGAAATTGATAAGCGTGCGTACTTCTTCTTTGACGTTATCCAAGCCAATCAGACGATCCAGTTCGGCAAGGACATCATCAATTGTTTCGGCTTCTTCTGCTTGTGAGTCAGGGCTGGATGGTTTTAGCGATTGATTCTTCGCGGCTGGAGTGGTTTTACTCCCTTCTGAGGCGTCTAGCTCCAGTTGCTCGTAAGCAGCTGAGCTAGTCTTATCATCAAAAGAATCCTTAAGAGTGCTTTCTCGATTACCGAAGTTGATTCGAAGTTGATTGACAACCTCTTCAATTGCTGATTGTTCGGTCTGCTTCAGTTGTCCATCAATACGAGCAATCAAATTCGCTTGGCGATTGATGGCCGTTTCTAGTGAAGCAACTAGTTCAAACAGAGGAGGAAGTTTTCTGAAGGGGCGTAGCAAGGTAGCCCATTCGAGTCGCTCAGCTCCCGTGGAAGCTTTGCGCATTGCCATTTGTAGTTCCACCCCATCAAGATCGACACGCCAAAGGTGACTGGCCAAGTATTCTGCCAGACGACGTTCACCATTGGACCATTCATCATCAGCTTCTGAAACCAAGCAATAGGTTTTTAAGACGAGTCCTCGATGGAGGTCATCCATCAATCCAACAAAGCTGCCAGGGTTGCTTACCAATTCGGGATGCTCAGTTGTGATTTTGGTGCCGGCCTGGAAATAAATCTCCTTGGTGTCGCGCAGCAAATCGGCATACCGTTCGTGAGGGCTTGGCCCTGGGTCGATTGGCATGTCGAGTGGAAAATCGAGATCGTGATCCGAGAAACGTGTCACGTGTAGTTTAGGTGTTAAGGCTGCCTGTTAGTACGGGAAATGATTACGGTTAGCGTACTCGGATTGACCTTCTTGCCTAGGCCATAGATTTAAGACTTATCTACGAACGGTGGGCTAAGCCAAACGATTTCGGACTGCCCAGACAGCAGCCTGAGTTCGGTCGGCAACGCCGAGCTTTCTCAAGACATGTTGAACATGTTCTTTAACCGTTTCGTAACTGATGCCAAGAGCTTGGGCGATTTCTTTATTACTGAGTCCAAATGCTAATTGTTTAAGGACTTCACTCTCGCGGGTTGTTAGAGAAGGCATTACCGCAGCACCATCCTGCGGTGGCACAAGGACTCCGCCCGTATGGCGGCGGACTGAATTTTCACTCCAAACAGACTTACCACCAGCAGCCTGTTTAATCGCCGCTACGAGTTGGTCCGTTGGAGTTGATTTACTGATCAGGCCAATTGCCCTGAGTGCCATTGCACGAGCAGCGTAGGTCGGATTGATCTGCCCGGTGTAGAACAAAACTTTCGTAGGTAGTTCCAGTTCATTGATCTTGGTCAGGCAAGCGAGTCCATCCATGCGTGGCATGGTGACTTCTGATATGAGCAAGCTAGGGCGTAACCGTTCGACGAGTTCAAGCGCATCTTTACCATTGTTTGCTTCGCCAACGACACTGATTTGGTCATCAGTCAGCAGTGATTGCAAACCCGTTCGGATAATGGGGTGACTGTCAGCTAGCAATACGGTAACCGTCATGGGAAAAACCGTTTAATGGAGGGAGCTGAGGATGGCAGGCGTGGTGGGCAGCATGTGGGTAAAATCCCACACCCCCCATTATCACTAGTAATGGGAATAGGTAAAGGAAACTTTTTTCACCAATCAACACAGAAATAAGCGTTCAGGACCTGGGTGACTGCTCTGCTGGCGGGCTTGCTTACCATTTCTAAATCGAGGTTTACCTGATTTGCCACTTGGCTAATACTCACTACTTGACGGAACAGAACCTTTGCGACAAACAGTAGTTAGCTCAAAATGCCCCGACTGTCGATGAATGAATTGACCACTTTTCGTTGGTCATTTGATGAGGACCTTACCTATTACAAGCAAGCGGGTTACCAAGGCATCGGGCTTTGGCTCCGAAAGTTGGAAGATTTTGGAGTCGAACGCGGGATCGAGATGCTGCAGGAGAGCGATCTTGCGGTCTCGAATGTCATGTGGGCAGGAGGATTCACCGGTAGCGATGGGGAATCGGTAGGTAGTAGTCTTGCTGAAGCCCGCCGGACGCTGGAGTTGGCCCGGGAGGTAAATGCCGGGTGCTTAACCCTCTACGCAGGTGGTCGAAATCGACATACACGGCGACATGCCCGTAGGCTGCTAACAAGTGCTTTGGATGATTTGCTCCCATTTGCTGAGCTTGCCGAAGTCCCGCTGGCTATCGAACCGATGCATCCTTGCTACTCTAACGAATGGTCCTTTCTTGACAGTTTGGAATCGACTCTTGAAATAATTCAAAGCTATCGGACACCTTGGTTGAAGCTGGTTTACGATACATTTCACTTCCCTCTGAGCGAAGCTCAGGATGGCTTGCTTGAAGAGATGGTTCCGCACCTGGCAGTTGTCCACCTCTCCGACCGAGATCGACCTCATGATCTTGATCAAGAGCGATGCCAACTCGGTATGGGGTCGGTACCTTTGGAGGCAATCATCCACCAGCTTTTAAGTGCTGGATATGAAGGGTTTTTCGATATCGAAATCCTTGGGCAATCGATTGAAACGACTTGCTACCACAAGCTCCTTCATCAAAGCAGGCAGGTATTTGATCAAATCACGACTAACGCCTCGGTAGTCAGGTCCGCTTGAGCACTTTTGATAATCTCCTGTGTGCGCGAACTTACGGCTCTTGCTGCGTGTTATGCTAGGCAGTATGTCACGTGATTTAGTCATTAATCAGAACCTCACAATACCTGCTTCGGAGCTGCGGTTTCAGTATGCGCGGAGCTCCGGACCTGGTGGACAGAACGTCAACAAGGTCAACACCAAAGCGATCTTGCACTGGGCCGTATGTGAGACGCCTTCTCTGCCCTATGCGGTGCGCAACCGTTTGATTCAACAATGCCGAAATCGGATTAACGAACAAGGAGAATTGGTCCTAAGCGGAGATCGTTACCGAACCCAAGCAAGCAACCGACAAGACTGTCTTGAGCGTCTAAGAGCGTTGATTTTGACGGCTGCGACACCTCCGCGAGTTCGCAAGAAAACACGCAAGCCGCGACGCGCCAATGAACAACGACTGAAGGAAAAGAAAGCTCACGCTCAGAAGAAGAATCAGCGCCGTAAAGGACAGTCATTTGATGATTCCTAAGCGTAAGAGCTAGTAGTCTCTGGACTTAGCGACATTAGGGCCTAATTGCCCCATTTTGCGCATCTTGAAAGTTTTTGGAGTTTGGGTCTCTCTCCGCTATACTTGTTTAGCTTCAGTGGATTGCAGCTTTACCCGAGTGACGGATGCACCACGAAGCTTGCGAGGAAAACTCACCTGAGTTTATCTCAACTTTTCACAGGCGGGGAAGATGATTGGTGGCACTTCAAATAGCCTTCACCTGACGGTTATGTGCCAACAAACGAATTTGGCTCGAATGGCGAATTTGTGAAACGGAAACAAATGAGCTAGGCCTAATTCATCGAGCAGGATCTTTGGTGATTGACTACAAGGATCATTTTTCCACTATCGTTAGCTTAAAGGAGGATGCCATGAACGCCGGAAGTATGTACGGTTCCGTGTCTCAAGTGGGGGCAGAACAGCAAATACTGGAGCACGTTAAGGGGGCTCTCCGAGTAATGGTGGAATGGCAGGCTCCTGAGGTAAGCAAAGACCGAAAGCGTGAAAGCGTTCACCACGCACTAAAATCATTCTGTCGCCATCTTGAACGCCTGATGGATTACGAAGAAAAAGATGGGTACATGGCAGGCATTTCCGATGTAAAGCCAAATTGGCACGTGCGTGTTAAGAAACTTCATGCTGAACATCAAGAGCTTCGTTCTCGAATTGAAGAGCTGGCACCCCAAACTCGCGATCTTCTTGCATGGGACAATGATCGCTTTGAAGCTACCTGCGGTGAGATCAGCGAATTGCTTGATGAGGTTGACCGCCATGATCGAGAAGAAATAGCCCTTCTTCAGGATACTCTTCTATTCGATGAAGGAGGCGAAGGCTAGGTTGTTCTTGCTTGGAGTGATTACTCCATGGCAAGGTAAGGCGTCTGCCTGTGGTATTTCAATATAGGCAGTCACTATGGTGTAAGGGTGCCATCGGGTATCCGTCGTTTGAACAAGCACGCCCTTCCTATGCCCGCGAGGCAAAATAGCTGACCGAATTAGCCAAAGGAAGGCTCATCGGAAATTGAATATGCCTTTTTCTTCACGTAGATCATCCCATAAAAATTCATTGGACACATTGCTTACCGACTGGACGTATGCACCCGACGAAGTGCTCGCCAGAAAATCGGTTGGAAATGATGGCCGTGAATTACTACAGCTTCGAATTGATCTAGGGATTTTGCAGTTGGAGTCTAGCGGCAGACCTGATGGACAACGTCCATACGGATTTGATTCCTACTATGACTATGTCCTTAGTCAGGCATTTGAGCAGGGTGAGGATTTCATACTACTGCCTGAGCATTGCAAAGAGATCGACCGCGAGTTCGTGCAGTTTTATCACCGACGAATTGCGTGGCTTGCTCTCAAAGAATTTGAAGCTGCCGTATCGGATGCAGATCACACACTTGCCTTGATGGATTTCTGCACCGCCCATTCTCCTGGCGAAGAATGGATTGAAATGCATGAACCTTACCGTCCATTCGTTCTCTTCCACCGTACTCAAGCGGAAAGCATGTCGGCTCTTGAGTTGTCCGAACCGATCTTAGCCGTAAAAGCACTGGATGAAGGTGTTCAGTCCATTCGTCAGGTTATCCAGCAAATCAGCGATCATGAACGTGAGAATTACCCTCACGCTGCTGAACAGGACGGTGAAGGGCATCCTACTGAAGAGATGGATGATTTTGTACTAAAGCTTCTGGAGCTAAGAGAAACAATAACACTTCAATATAAGATCGCACCTACCTTGGACGAACAATTAGCCGAGGCGGTTGCAAAAGAGCAGTTTGAACTGGCTGCTCATCTGAGAGACCAGATGGCTAAGAAGCAAGATCCTACCTAGCGGAGATAACAGTAGTTATTAAAGGCCATCCATGTGACTGCTAGCAGCTAGAGAGTGTAAATCATTAATTTGCAATTATTGTAAAACCTTCCATATCTAGAGCAAATCGAAAATACAAGCAACACCGATTAGCAACTCAAAAACACTTGCTATCAAGTGTGAAACTATATTCTGCTAAAAAATCTCCAAACCTTGGCACGCAACATGCGTACATGTACCTGTGAGCCACGAATGTGACTCGCAGAGAGAGATTAACAACTGCTCTAAGCGATCGGAACAGCTTAGTGCTATCTAGTAACCCCATGGTGGGTGCTAGCGACTTATCTTGGTGCTGACTACGCTTTGGTCGACACCACCAACCAAGGGAGTGAGAAGATGTTGGTACTTACACGGAAGCCACAAGAAAAGATTCAAATCGGTGATAATATCACTATCACGGTCATCAAGACCAAAGGAAAGACGGTTCGTCTTGGCATTGAAGCGCCCTCAGACGTGAACGTGTTACGAGGTGAGTTGACCTTCGATATTGAGGACGAGGCTAGCCCTGAGCCAGAAGTTGACATTTCAGTTAGATCAACGACTCACAATCGAATTGAGAGCGTTTTAGAAACGTCTAGTCAAGCTGGCTTTGAGAGCCCAGAGCCTGTTGATTCAAAAACGGAGTTTGTCCGCACAAGCCGTTCAAAGATTAAGACGTTGCTACCCGAGTTGCTTGGTGATGCTGGTCCCTTACGCGAGATGCTTGATCGTCGCGTGGAGATTTCCTGATATTTCAAAAAGGCTAGGGTTGCCCCTAGCCTTTTTGAAACTGCTCAGAGGGTAGAATTTGTAGGGTTCAAATTCTCTGCCTGCGTGATATCGATAGCAAGCCAAATAGCATGAGTCCTAAACTGCTTGGTTCAGGAACGCTTGCTATGAGTGCTGAGAAACTGCCCGCACCATTCTCGTTTTCGAATGCTAGCTTGAAGTAGTTAAAGTCTTGGAAGTCATTGTCTAGATCGCCGTCGAGATCACCAAGCGATGCTGCTCTTCCAGGAGACAAGGCTGACATGTCAATGCCTTGGCCAGACTTAAAAGCTTGCCAATCAAGCAAGGTGATTTGGCCATCTTGATTTAAATCAGACTGTAAGCCGGCATCAAAATCCGAGCTAATATCAAGTTGATAGAATTGGTTTTGGTCGGTTTCGCCATCAACTTCAATAAAAAAGTTCCCCGTTGAGGGAGTCAAGAACTCATAGGTCTCTGCCTCGCCTGCATTGAATGAGTCAATCGTAGCAATCAGAGTAGATCCGTCGGAATCGTAGACTCGAAACTTCAGATCAGACATGGCGCTCGTATCGACACTTCCTTGAGCATTTGTTGTGTAGGCAGGGCCCAAAGGAGTGACCTCAATGTTGATGAACGAAGTGTGGTGGGCTGTGAACTCAAACCAGTCTTCATCGCTGTTGCCATCAATTCCCAGCCATTGATCTTCCATTTCAGCGGCATCAAAATCAGCAGCATCTTCACCTAATCGATAGGACTCGCCGACAGAAACATTGCCTAGCAGGGTAGCTCGGTTGGAGCTGTCGTTACCACCGTTCTTCTCCAACGGATCTCCATACATGCGATTGAAGGCGTAGATGTCATCAAATTGAAGTCCCCAGAAACCCGTGTTGAGCGGGGTCTCCATGACAAAGTTTCTTCCGTTTGAGCTATCATGCTCAAGGCCGACGCCATGTCCCGACTCGTGAGCGATCAGGTTCCTGAAAGGGGCATTGTTTGTGTGGAATGAGCTGGGAACTCCATTATTGCCACGATAGGTGTCGATACGCATGTCTCCGCTGTTAGGGAATGTATTGTCAGCAAGTACGCCCCCTTTATCGTTTTCCCAAGTGAAGGGAACACCACCAATACGAATGTCTCCTGACTGACCGGCATCGGTTCCGTCTGGATTTTGCTCAGGAGTGTAGACCATGGTTAAGCCAGAGACTCGGCTGTATTGCTCATAGACACGGTTCATTAAGCTCCACCAGGGACGATTGGTAAGATCGGGTGTCCGATTTGCTTGGTTAACATTCCAACCAACATCTAGGTAGTCGATGAGGTCCGAATTGCCTGCTCGTGAGTAGCTTTCACCATCAGGAACGACACTCCATTGAAGCGTTAGGGCATCACCTCGAGAATTCCCTCCACCGTCGGTTTTGGTGGCTGTCCACCGGTTGCTAATCTTCCAGGCGTGGGCTGGAGTGCATAACGACAGCGAGGTAACAGCGAGGGTCGCTGATAAGAAAGCTGCAATTTTACATTTCATAATTTGCCTCTCTTTAAAAGGAAATACCGCACCGCGTGTTCCAGCGTGATGCGGTATTCGTAATTCATAGCTCGTCAATGAGGTCTTATTACGACGCTCTTCGTTTCGATGAACCAATCAGCAGCATTCCGAGGAATAGAGCAGAGCTGCTTGGCTCCGGAACGGCTGCGACAAGTTGACTGAATGAACCAGCACCATTAAAGAACTCGTAGGAGGTTTTGAAGGTGATGAAATCTTCAAAGTCGTTATCTAAGTCACCGTTCAGGTCGCCAATCGCGTAGGATTGTTGAATAGTAAGACCGCTCATGTCGGTTCCTTGGCCTGACTTGAAAGCGATCCAGTCATCGGTGTCTGCATCACCGTCGCCATCGAGATCGGCAAAGTTGAAGAAGGTGTCAATGATCATAGGGACTTCTTCACCGGCACTGATGGTAACCAATTCGTTATCGTAGTTGGTGATCGTGCCATTCGCATAGGCGGCACCTGTGATGTTCAGGTTTAAGGTGCCGGTTCTTAAGGTAGCAAGTGGTGACTCTAGTTGGTAAAGCCACAACATGAGCTCTTGTGAAAGATCGTCAACCAAAGCTCCATTCGCTGCTGCGATATTGGTGCTTTCACTAATATCATTCGCTAGATCATAAAGCTCGTAGGTTTGGGTTTCGTAGTTGTAGTAAAGCTTCATGTCGCCATTGCGAACCACGGACTGAGGAAGTTGGTCACGGGCGCTATCGTCAAGGTAACCAGGCAAGTGCCAGTATAAGGAATCGCGTCCCAGATCAGCCGTGTTGTCAGCCAAGATGCCTGTCAGGTCAGCTCCGTCTAGTGTTACGCCCGCTGGGTCGCCAGCACCTGAGAGGTTGGCAAACGTTTTGTAGAAATCGATCGATGCAACAGGGGTTGAGTTGATCGTGCCACCGTCAACTAAAGCGGAGTTAGCACTCCAAGCGACCATCGGTACACGAATACCACCCTCAAGCAATTCCCCTTTTTGGCCTGAAAGTGGGCCGTTGTTGGATTGATTCTGACGACCACCATTGTCTGAGTAGAAGAAGAGAATAGTGTTTTGGTCCAATTTTTGACCCGGGTTGTTAGGGTCATCCGTCGTTTCTAGGTAATTGACAAGACGGGCCATACTTTGGTCCAAACCTTCAATTAATGCACCAAAGGACGCGTCCGAGTCCTGAGCACCCGCAGGCTTGTTGTTGTATTTGTCTAGAAGATCATCACGCGCTTGGCTGTCGCCAATCGGTGTATGAACTGCATAGGCATTGAAGTTTAAAAAGAAAGAACCATTCTTTTCACGTTCCATGAAGTCAATCGCTGCGTCAGCCAGAGCGTCGGAAACGTGCTTATCGGTTCCAACCAAAGCATTGATAGCAGCTTGGCTTGTGTCGTTGGTTGCATATGGCTTGATGTTCTCGTCAACATATTGTTGGGTGTAATCAGCAGCGTAGGCATCGAGTGAAGAGCTGATGCTTCCACCAAAGGTTCCGTTGCTGGCGTGGTAATTGCCAGGTCCACCATTTGTATTACCTCCATAGTTTTCATCGAAACCATGAAAATTTACGATGTCAGAGGCTGCTACTCCTGCTTCGACAACATGAAATTTACCAAAGTGTGCCGTGCTGTACCCAGCCCCTTGAAGCATTTCAGCATAAGTAAAGGAGTTGTTGGGGATGGCATCCGTTTCCGTGCCAGGCAAACCTTGGGTAGGACCTACGAGCATTCGGCTGTTGCCGCCCCGGTTCAAGTCGCCCACAAGATAGACGTTGTTGGTAGGTCGCTGAGCGTATTGGCCTGTTAGCAAGGCTGCACGGGTTGGTGCGCAGTTTGGGCCACTGGTGTAAGCGTTAGTAAACGCCATGCCTTCAGCTGCGAGAGTTTCTAGGAATGGAGTTTCGTAGTAATCGCTTGGATTACCCATGTTCGTGAGTGTATTGCTAGTATCCGACCAACCTAGGTCATCAGCAAAGACCATCACGATATTTGGAACAGCAGAAGCTTGCTGTAGGTAAAGTCCAGATATTGCAATCGCAATACAGATCGTCTTAAGAATGCCACTTCTCATATTAAATGTGCCTGTCGGGAGGGACTAACGAGGTCTATCAAAAGAGGTAATTTTACTATTGGTTACGGATGCTGTGTTTAGCAAACCGGGAGCCGTAGTTGGGTGACCAACCACGGCTCTTTGGTTTGATTTATAAACACTAAGCCTTGCGACGGCGTTGTACACTTACGCCACAGAAGCCAAGGGCCAGAAGTGCCAAAGCCGAAGGCTCTGGTACAGCAGCAGCCGAGGCCGACGAAGAGCTTGAGTTGCCATAGCTGATAACCCACAGGTTGTAGTCAGCGGCATCCACGGTGCCACTGCCGTCGCCATTGCCATTTAGCGCTGACTCATCAAGGCCGAGGTTATCACGCCAGACGGTGTAGTCAGCGGCATCAACTTGGCCATCGTTGTTGAAGTCACCTTGAAGGCCAGCAACCGTGATGTACTCAACGATGCCGGTGATCAGATCTGCTTCGCCAATTTTGTGGTAGGAGAAGACAATATCTTCTTCACTGCCAGGTACGAAACCCGAGCCAAGAGCGATTTCCGTGTTGATGGGGATTGATGAATCTCCAGTCAAGAACGATTCAATGATTGAGGTATCCGAGTTGCCAGTGGCAACTTCCCAACCGTTACCGCTTCCATCACCTAATGGATAGCTGGCATCGGATCCAATGCCAGTGAAGCCTGCAGCATTGAGCGAACCACCGTCAGCCCCTGCGTCAGCGCTGGTGATTTCGATGTAATCGATCGTGACATCCGTTGCTCCGGTGCCGGTATCACCAGCGACCAATTTCATGCTGCCATCAGAGAAGACTTGTAGCGTAAGCTCAGGATCTGGTGGTGAAACAACAGTACCCATAACGGATAGATTGTCCCAGTACCCACCAGCTTGAACTGTTTCACCAATGACTTCGATACTGGCAAGGTTAACTGGTGTGGCACTGAAGAAGGGGATTTCAACAGTAGAGAAGTCATCTCGAACACTGTCTTCTTCAGCAATTGCACTTAAAGACCAGCCGGTGCTAGTTGTGGTGATGGTGAACTGTCCAGCTTCGTCATCCGCAACACCCGATGCTCCAGGGTCTCCAAAGTTGCCATAGAATAGGTTCGTTCCAAATGAGTTACTGCCACCTGTACCACCGTTTGAGTCTGGAATAGTTCCAGAGGCAATTTGTGAAGTTGAAAATAGCGTATTGCCATTTGCAGGATCAACATACGCCACGGTTTGACGCTGACGCTCATCGCCGTTGGGATCACCTACGTCTACGTAATCTCCAATATTTTCTAATCCACTATCGACGCGGTCAATCAAATACAGAGAAAAAACAACCTCACCATTTGAATCAAGACCATTAACAAAGTGACTTTTTGCGTTTGGAGTGTTTGTACGACGGATGATGTAATCAAAATCGATGGTTGCGCCGCTCAAATCAATTGGGTCAGTGAAATCCCATTGCATGCGAAAGCCTTCAGCTCCACCAGATGATGCTGAACGATCCGCCCAAAGTGCTTGGGTACCCCAGTCTGGGCCGGTTGTTGTGGAAGTGTGATCGACACCAACGATCGATTGAGCACCTGGGCCGGTAAAGCCTAGTGTACCGATGTCAGCAGCAACATTACCTGCTTCAAAGTCGGCACTAAAAACAGTGGTTTGAGCAACTGCCTGTGAACCTGCAAAGCAGATTGCTAGAGCAGCGATCACGAGTTTCATCGAGTTAAATTTCACGTTGCCAATCTCCGTTGGTAGATTTTTTTGCCCGTGGGTTTCACGCGCATTGATAGATTCCATCGTGCTTCGTTTGCGACGACGTGTCAACAAAAGTGTCGATCCGCCAAGCATCAAAAGGAGGCTTGAAGGCTCGGGAACAGCGGCAATAACGGCTTCCAGGGCTCCTGGGCCATTTGCTGCATTGAATACGGTCTTAAAATTAGAAAAATCTTCATAGCCGATAACCCCATTCATATCGAGGTCGCCAACTTGGTAGCTGGTAATCCCAGCATTAGCAGCCTGATCAGTCCCTTGGCCGCTCTTGAAGGCGGTCCAGTCATCGGTGTCAACATCGCCATCGAAGTCGAGGTCGCCTAGTTCGAAAGCAGATCCTGTGTTCGGGTCGATGATTGAAACCGTATCCAATACTTGGACGTCATCGATCAACCCTTCGTAGAATAAGGACTTATTTCGATTAGCACCAAAGTAAATCTCGTCCATAACACGGGCGGTAATATTGCTTGCAACGGCACTTACCGTGTTATCAAGGTATACATACAATGCGTTGTTGATACCGCTATGCGAGATGGTGACTTTTTGCCAAGTGTCCGCAGCCAATTCGGAGCCAAGAGCGAGTGGTGAAGCGGAGTTGATTCTGCTAACTGTCGTTAGGCCGTCACCAGCGCCGCCATCGACAGTATCTCCATTGTCAAGTTGCCAATCTAGATTAGTGTCTGTTGTGTTAGCAACACCAGAGACAATTCCTCGGAAACCATTGCCATCGGCGATGAATGCACTTGTTGGATTTACCCAAAGTGAAACCGTCCAGTCATCAGTGCGTGTGAATGATTGGAAATTTGCTTCATCGAAAGTGATTAGCATGCCACTTGCGAAATCATCTGGTGTAAATTGAGCAGAGCTTGTTCCAGAAGATCCTGGTCGTACGTTTGAGGATTGGGTAATACTGCCAAATCCAGAGGGATCTTCAACAACTCCTCCATAGGCATTTGAGCTACTATCTTCAGCAAGGTTGCTGGCGTTTTCAAAGGTTAGGCTGAGTACTTCGGCAGCGTTTGCAAAAGTACTTCCAAAACCGAATGCAACCAAAGCAGCCATGCATTGCATGCGAAATAGGGACATAAGAATTCTCTCCAATTATAGCGGTTCCAACCGCAGGTTATATCTAGGGGGCAACGGAGATAGTGATTTGTCGTTATGTTTTGAATTAAACAGGCAAGCGGCCATTTGACCGCTTGCCTGATATCAATCAGTTGTTGCGACGTCCTGCAAGTGTCAGGGCTGCAGAACCGAGTACAAGTAAGAGGACGCTGGTTGGCTCGGGAATAGGCTCTACGACCGTAACCGTAAACTGAGCCGTGTAGTCGTCAACTCGCCAACGATTGTTGTCATCACCAGTACCCGTGGTCGGAGGGTTACTGTGAGTGTCACCCTGAGCAACCAGTGTGGATGGAAGGCTGCCTGATAGATCAATTAATGCATTGCTTCCAGGTTGGCTCGTACCACCACCTGCAACACCAAATGTGAATGGGGCACTTCCTAGATCAACAGCCGGGCTACCACCGTTCTCCGAAGGGTCAAGCGTTCCCTCCCAACCAAACAAGACATTGTTACTACCATCTACAATTTCGCCAGCATCTCCCAAGTTGCCTACGAAATAGATGATGAGACTTGCAAAACCATCGAAACTGACTGTGACGTCGCTTGGATCATTTCCATTGAAGTCAGTAACAGTAAGGCTTTGCAGCGTGGCTGTGATAGATTCTGTTGGTGAATCAATGGCTGCATTGCCACCCTCAACGCCGAACTCACGAGCAGTTGTTCCACCATTGGTTCTAAGATTACCAGTACCACCGGCCGCTGTTAAAAGGATTTCAGCATCGAAAACCACCCCCGTGTCGGGATCTGTAATATTGGTTTCAGAATAGGTGTGGGTAGGAGCGGTTTTGTTGTTGCCCCCTTTGAAGAAGTTCTGGGTAATCGTCCCAGCCGAGGCAGGCATGATGGCAATAGCCAATGCCAAAAGGAAAAATCCAAGTTGTTTTGTCATGAGACACTCCAGGTGAAAAGATAAATGAGGTTTAGGGACTAATAAGAAGCGAAGTTTCCACCCTGCCGCTGAGAGATAGTCCTATAGTAGTTTGTGCTAATACCCTTCGAATCCAATGTGCGATCAAGCTCTTAGGTAATAATAATGAGGAAAATGAGTAGTTGAATAAGATAAGCCCCATATAAACACGGGTAAACTGTCATGTTGAAGAGTAGTAAGTTATTGCTGCATAAGGGATTGCGGGGTTTCTGGTCTCAAGTCATGTGCATCAATACGTACCCTTACTCTAGACGGTAACGTTTGCAGGTAGACTTCGCTTAACAGGGAAAGTTCCCAAAAAAGACAATCTTGTTGAAATTACCCGACACGTCTCTCGGGGGTGCTCGTCGTTGAAACGTTGGCTAAAATCAGTGAAACCACCCAACATTCCTCGGTTTCTGCTTTTTTAAGTACAGAGTTTTCAAATCGCATACGGTTTAAATTGAGGCCTAACAGAGCCTTCACGGCTAGTGAGCCCTCTATCGATTTTGAGAGAATTTATGCATGGATGATGATGACCAGTTTGTTCGCCTCCTTATTAGTAAGCGATCGGTAATCATTGCCTATGCCCGAAGCATCGTTTTTGACCGGGATTTGGCAGAGGATATCTACCAGAACGTGGTCTTGGTTGCGATGAGAAAGCGTTCTCAAATCGACCGTACGGATGACCCTTTGCCCTGGTTGCTTGGGGTTACGCGACTTGAATCCTTGGATGCCCTTAGGAAACGCAAGAAGCACCAAGCGGTATTTGACGATCAATTGCTTGATTTACTTGAATCAACGTGGATTAAATCGATTCAGGAAAGGGAGCAAAGCGACGCGACGCCCTACGAGGCGATTGGGCATTGTTTGCGAAAGTTAACTGATCGCGGAAGAACGATTATCAAACTTCGCTACGTTGAGGGCTTAAAGGGAGAGGAATTGGCGAATCGGTTGGATGCTAAGCTCAATACGATCTATGTCGCTTTGTCACGCATTCACAAGCAACTTAGAGAATGCATTCAAAACTACCAAAACCGGCAGCAAACTTAGTGACCTTTTCGCATTCGAGTTGAGCATCGAGGAACGAATAGTTTTGGCGAATTAGTGTTTCAAATAACCTACTACAGGCGCTAATCGAGAGTTGAACGGAAAATCAACCTCTCAACTGTATTGAGATATCATGAGTAGCGATCCCCAAAAATTGATTGAACTGTGCCTTGATGGATTGGCAACCGATCTTCAAAAGAAGGAACTTGCCAAGCTTCTTCGGCTTGATGAATCTTTGCGTAGACACTATGTCGACAATTGCCATCTCAGGGAAGTCCTGCATGAATACTGCCAAGAAGAAGCTGATGTCCAAAAGCAGAGTGTGCTAGTCAAGCACGCTACCTATCTACCACGTGCAGGTTTGTTCCGTAATTCATCCACAAGCTGGGTCATTGGTTCTCTTGCGACAGCGGCTGCATTACTTATTGCTTTTCAACTTCCGTTGAGTACCGAACCAACAGACGACGAGAACAACACAGTTACTCAGGCTAGTGAAACTTTGCCTGAAGATGTTTCTCTCGACAACCTTGAAGTGGCTGAAAACATTGAAACTTCTGTTGTTGGTTGGACCAAGATAGATGAACCTGCGTTACTGACTGAGGCGTTGAACATCAAACCAGTCGCGACAATTATTCAACAAATTGATTGCGTCTTTGCTGATGGAAGTATTCGAGATTTTCTTCGGTCCGGTCAAAAAATTGATCTTAAACAAGGGTTTGTCAAGCTTGCCTATGAAAACGGGGTTGAAGCGGTCATCGAAGGACCTGCTGAGTACACCGTAGTCGATGAATTGACCGCGACTCTTGGGCATGGGCGATTAGGTGTTCGTGTGCCGGATGGATTCAGTGGTTTTGTCGTTGATACCCCGTCGGCAAGAGTAGTGGATCTTGGAACTGAGTTTTCGATGCGGGTTCGAAACACAGGAGTAACCCAGGTTCATGTCGTTGAGGGGGAAGTCGAGGTTGCCCAGCGTGATGAATTTGGGAATGTTAATGACGAAAAAACTGAACTCCTAAAGAAGCACAACACCTGGAACTCCATTGCTGGAATCATACAAGTACCAAAAGGTGCACCAAGAAAAATCGATTTTACGAACCTTGAATTACTCGAAGACCCAGCTTTCAAGGCTCGTCCAAAACTGTCTGTCAGAGAAGGCTTATCTGTTTGGATGGCGGCCGATCGTTCTGTCAAGTTAGATCACAAAAGAAGAGTCGTTGCTTGGGGGGATATCTCATCGGACAATCCTGAAGAGAGGCATTCAAGTTGGCAGGTAGAGCCACCACGCCGGCCAACCCTTGTAAATAAAGCATTCGGTAACAAGCCCGCCATTCGATTTGACGGCCGGGACGATTGTCTTGTGACTGAGCCATTCCAATCCAGCAATAACCAGACCATAGCAATCGTGTGCAAATTGCGCAGTTTAGGAGGGAGGGGTAGTAGTGAGTACCCTGGTATGCAGTTACTTAACTACAATGGCCCCCCGCATCTTGTGCTTGAATTTCGACTTCCCGAAGCGGTGCTATGTGGGCGAGCCCATGATTTTCGCAAAGGGACCACCATCGTATCTGGTTGGAACACAGCCAGACCAATTCGTCAGAACAACACAATTGCCAGCATCTATACCTATGATTATGACAATTTTGAGTCATCAATCTACTTAAATGGTGTAAAGACTTCGGTTGCTCCTGCAGGTATACCTATAGAGAACGATCAGCCCAAGGTTATCGGCCTACACCGTAGGCTAGATTCTCGAGGGTTTGTTGGCCTTATCGGCGAATTACTCATCTATGACCGGGCACTTTCAGAAGATGAAGTGCTACTGCTCAACGATTACTTTTCACGACGTTATGGCACGCTTTATTCTGTGAACGAAAGCAATTAGTTACTGGTTAAGGTGTTGTAAACGTGGACGTATTATCCTCCAAGAACTATTGTTACCAGTAAACGATTAGCTAGCTTCAGCGAAACTGGGAGACATCCCCTAAGATTCTTCATCAATGTTTGTTAACAAATTGAATTCATTGTTCCAACAAGAATAATATTTCTGACTAGCGTTTTCCTTCTGTGCAGTTGACGGAACAGGCACAACTCCTAGAGGCAAGCACGATCTATGCACAGTCGAGTCTTTACCTATGTGGCCAGCATTTCAATGCTCTTTACCACATTTGCGGTCCAAGCTTCCCAACCAAACATTGTCCTCATCATGGTGGACGACATGGGATACGGGGAGCTTGGCATCACTGGACAGCTGGATCGTGCAAGTAATGGCTTGCCTCATATCGATACTCCCAATATTGATGCCTTAGCACAGCAAGGCTTGATGCTTGAAAACTATTACGCCACGCCCAAGTGTGCTCCTTCGCGCGGGTCGATGATGACCGGTTTCCACAATGGTCACTCATCGGTTGATCGCAACGGTGGCAACAACGGTGGTAATTCGCTTCGTGATGCAGATTATACGATGGCTCAGCATCTCTCTTCTGCTGGCTACGCAACGGGGATTTATGGCAAATGGGGCCTAGGTGGTTATAACCACAATCAGACCGGCGGAGGTGTTGGTAATATCAACACCGCTGCGGTCACTCATGCTAATTCAACTCCTGTTGCCAAAGGGTTTGATGAATTTTACGGCTATATGAATCAAGTGCATGCCCATGACTATTACGTCGATTTCTTATGGGAGCATGATACGGACAACTCAGGCGATCCGGGCGGAGTTCAGATCGATCCTGTTAGTAGTAGTGATTACACACACGACTTAATTGCAGACAAGTCTTTGCAATTTGTTACCAACCATGCGGATTCATCGGGGCAAAATCCTTTCTTCCTTTACCTGCCTTATACGATACCCCACAGTGATTTCAATCCGCCGAACGATGCGATTCGACAGGCATACATCAATGCGGGCTATTCATCACGTCAGGCTGATTATGCCGCCATGATGAAGCGAATGGACAACAGTGTGGGTGACTTGGTTGATCGTCTGAAAGACCCAGACGGAGATGGACAACAAGATGATAGCGTCTACGACGATACAATCATCCTTTACTTCTCAGACAACGGTGGCACTTCAGAAAACTCTCTTTTTAATGGTGGAGCTGGATTGCGGGGGAATAAAGGAAGTGTTTATGAGGGGGGAATGAAAAGTCCTTTCATCGCTCATTGGAATGGCACGATTGTCCCGGGGCAGGTTGATTCCAACCGAATCGCTGGCTTAGATGACATGTTTGCAACCCTATCTGATTTGGCTGGAGTCGATGCCCCCATTGGGCTCGATGGGGTTTCAATAGCCGGCTTATTTACGGGAAGTGAAGCAGAAAAACGGAGCTTCCATATCTTTGAGGGAGATGGATCGAGCTGGGCAATTCGCATGGGCGACTGGAAAGTCGTCAACGGATCGGCACTTTACCACTTGCCTACCGATCCGGATGAAAACAATAACGTAGCAGGAAGTAATCAAGCAATTTTTAATCTGCTGGATCAGATAGCTCGCGATGAAGGAGTTTTGTCAGATGCCGGTAACGGGGCAGCTCAGACAACCCATATCGTCCAATACAAATCGTGGGCCCCTCAGGGTGGTTCGAGCGACTGGTCGGACAACAACAATTGGAGCGGAGGGACCGAGTTCAATACTCGCGGAAACGCCGCGAATGGCTTTAGCACGCCCCCTGCGGATAATTGGATCGCAACCATCGATAATCAGACCGGGTCGCCCCAGCAGATCGACGTTGATATTCCTACGGAAGTGATGGCGCTTGACGTGGTTGGTACCAACTCTGACGTGCAGGTTGTTATCGCGAAAGATGCCAGCTTGATGGCAAGAAATGGAATGCGGATTCGTTCGGGGGCGACCGTCCTCGTTGACGGTGGAACACTTCAAACTGTTCGAGAGATTCATGTCCAGCAGGGAGGAACCCTGGCGGGGGCTGGTGAAATCAACACTTCTTACGATACATCGGGAACTCCCTTCACCTTGAAAGCCGATGTTCGTAATGATGGAGTACTTCGCATTGATCAACCCTCTGAACCATCGACTCTGGTTTTAGGTGAAGTCATTAGCAACGGCAGTTTCGAACAAGGAACTCAGCAAGATAGCGATTCGGACTATTCGTTTAATGAACTTGACGATTGGACCACGGATGGTGATCCAAGTTTAGATGCGACGAAGCCAAATAATGCGACTGATGGGACCTATCGCGGGCTCATGGGACTACGTCCAAGTGGTTTGCACAATCTTGTCCAAGCCACAGGGCACACGATTTCACTGGGTGATGAAATGACTTTCCAGTTCCAGCACCGTGGCTTCTCTGGTTGGGACGTCGGGGATAGCGTTGTGGCAACCTTGTTCTATCTGGATGATTCTCAACAGCGACAAACTTTGGAACAAGTAACCGTCCTGGCGGATTCAAGTTGGTCTTTATTCACAACGAGTTTTGATGCCGTCAGCGATTCGCAAGCCGCCGGGCGCGAGCTTTGGATATCCTTTGATCCAATGAATTCAAATGGAACCGTTTCTTCCAATGAATACGCTTCTATTGATGAGGTTAGTTTGCAGCTTGTCACCCTGGGGGACGAACTGCCTACCGTGCTGACTATCGATGGTGACTATACCCAGTCTACAACCGGCGATTTGTTGGTTGGCTTACGCGGGGCAGGGGGGAAAGCAGGCATCGATTTTGATCAGCTATCAGTTAACGGGGTTGCGAACCTAGCGGGTGAGATTCAAGTCGAATTGGAGTCTGGTTATGTTCCTGGTATCGGTGATCAATTTGAAGTTTTAACGGCCAATCAGATTGATGGCACCTTTGATGCAGAAAGTCTGCCACAGCTTCCTGGTGGGCTGCAAATGGTTCTGGCCTATTCCCCTACAAGTGTAATGCTGACAGTTGGCGGTCTGCTTGGTGATTACAATTACGATGGGTCCGTGGATGCTGCTGATTACACCGTATGGCGTGATGCTCTCTCTGGTGGAATCAACCTCGCGGCAGATGGTAACCAGGATGGCCTCATCAATAGTGCCGACTATCAAGTTTGGTTGGACAATTATGGTGCGAGCCTTGCGAGCGCCTCTTCAGCCACGAGTGTGCCAGAACCAAGCACGGCAATTCTTCTTTTGACAATGATCGCTCTTGCCGGTCTAAAAAGTGGTTCAACCTGCAGTTGAGTGTTTGCTTACGAACAGATATCGGAGCCTCATTGCCTGTATTTCTAAGCAAATATAGATAGCACACTGCCATTGAATCGAATCAAGTAGTAAATTCTAAACACAACTTGTGGCCGATGGCACGTTCATTGGTGCTTACGAATTTTATCTTTTGAAACTGCTATTAGCATGCCTATTACTTTAGGGTTGGATTGTTCAACACAAAGCCTCTCTGCGCTTATTATCGACAGTGCCAGAGGCCAAATTCTTGTTGATGAGTCTTTGAACTTTGGCAAAGATTTGCCTCAGTTTCAATCACCGAACGGATATCTTGAATCGGATGACAAAACGGTTGTGCATGCCAATCCGTTGATGTGGCTTGAAGCAGTTGATGTCCTGCTGAATCGCATTAAGCAATCTGGCTTTGACTTTGCAAAGATTGATGCAGTCAGCGGGGCAGGGCAGCAGCATGGCAGTGTTTATCTCAACAATTCTTTTCAATCAGTAGTTGAATCACTTGATTCGAATCAGTCGCTAGCTGATCAGCTCGCCCCCTCTCTTTCTCGTGAGACCAGCCCGATATGGATGGATTCGTCGACTGAGATTCAATGCGAAGAAATTGCTGATGCTGTGGAAGGTGGGGCAAAAGAAATTAGCCGCCGAACAGGCTCAATCCCCACCAAACGCTTTACGGGACCGCAGATACGACGCTTTTATCAGACAGACCCCGCTGCTTATGAGGTGACATCACGGATTCATTTAGTTAGTTCGTTCCTTTCATCCGTCTTAAGCGGAAGCGACTCTGCGATTGACCCTGGAGACGGTGCGGGGATGAATCTGTTGGACCTTACATCCCAAGTTTGGGACCAAGATCTGCTAGACGCTACGGCTCCAGGTTTAGCAACTAAGCTACCAGCGGTAGAAACATCTAGGCAGATTGTTGGCCCTATCTCCAAGTACTTTGTTACCAAGTACGGGTTTTCCTCTGATTGCCAATGCGTTGTTTGGACCGGAGATAATCCCTCGAGCCTTGTAGGAATGGGCGCAGCTTTGCCTGGCAAGGTAGTAATAAGCCTTGGTACAAGCGATACGCTTTTCACCTCACTATCAAAACCTGTGACCGACCCAGCCGGAATTGGCCACGTCTTTGGTAATCCATGGGGCAATTGCATGAGTTTGGTTTGCTTTAGCAGCGGCTCATTGGCTCGTGAGAGGTTGAAGAATTCCCTGCAACTTGGGTGGGAAGATTTTGAACGTGCTGCAGAAGTTCTGCCTCAAGTAACATCAGAAATGTTGCCCTTCTTTGAGGCAACGACTTCTTCAGATGATTGGAGCAAAGCACTGGATTCCTATCTCGAAAAGCTCCAGCCTCTAGAGCAAATACGCCTGCTGTTAGAGTGGCAATTCTTGACCATGGCTAAACAGTCTGAATGGATGCAAACCAATTTTGACACGGTTTACGTTACTGGTGGCGCTTCGGTGAATCGAGGCATTTGCCAAACCATTGCCGACGTGTTTGACGCCAAGGTACGAAGGCTTGAATCGAGTAATTCTTCTTGTTTGGGTGGCGCGATGCGAGCTGCCGAATCGCTCGAAACGCTTGATCATGAGTCCTTGGTCAACGATTTCTGCCGCATTTCTAAGGAATCAGAGGTACTGCCTCGCCCCAACACCGTCTTGTTCTATCAAGGCTAAGTGTGATTGCGCAAAGCGATCGTTCATACTCGTTTTGTGTTCAAAAAGAGCTAGGGCGTTCTGCGCTAATAAGATAGCCATCCCTGGTAATGCGCTAATGGGGGAGAGATATGCGCAACAACCGGAGGGGATATTTGCACTTTATGTCTAGAGTAAAAGAAGCAAACGCACCAGCTTCCTTAAGGCGGAGGTGGCTGCTTTGACATTGCTCATCTAATTACATAAGGAATACCTCGATGCACGGTCTGTTGAAACTATCTACTACTCTGCTTCTTTTGGTCGGAGTTGCCAATCTTGCTTGTAGCCAAACCGTTGTACTAGTTGATGAAGATTTCGAATCGTATGCCGACACGGCGGCGTTGAATGTTGTTTGGGGGCCGGCGAATTCTGCAGGCCAGCTTGTTGATGATACATTCACCGAATTTCTAACTTTTGATGACATCTTTGATGGCATCCCACAAAATGTCGGCTCAAGAGCTTTTCCGAGCGGCGGCCAAGGAGTAGCTCATACGGGTTCCAATGTTTTTGAATATCTACCTACTCTGAACGGAGGTTCTCCACTTCTGCCGACACCAACACAGAACATTGTTCTGCAAGGTGACATCTTCGATACTGGTAACCTTGGCAATAAGCGTATGACAATAGGTCTGCGAAGTAACTCATTCCAAAACTTCATTGAATTAGGACACTACAATACGGAAAGCTCTGAGATTGCCAACCGTACATCTCTATTTCCTACAACTGTTGACAATCCCAATCCAGGATGGCAATTCTTTGATTTACCAATTGAACTAGATCGAGAGGATGACGAAGACACCGTTACTACTCTTGCAGATCTTGGTGAGGCTTGGCACACGTACAAGGCTACAATATCTGAAAACAGTATCTTGTATGAAGTTGACCTATTCCGTGACGGAAGCATTGATACATCTATCTTGACAGAAGTAACGACAGGTCCTCTTGGTTTTGACAGCCTACGCATTGGTAGTCCATCAGGTTCGTCAACCTCTTCACCCGGTAATGGCACCTACGGCGGTGTAATTTTCGATAACATTCGACTGACACTTGAGGATGCTATCGCAGGGCCTTTGACAGGTGACTACAACGGTGATGGCGAAGTCGATGCGGCTGACTATACCGTATGGCGTGACAACCTTGGCAATGCTGCTATGCCCCCTGGATCGGGTGCCGACGGCGACGGTGACGGCAATGTTACTCCGCTTGATTACGATTTCTGGGCAGATAATTACGGAAACTCAAACAATTCATCAGCCTCAGCTGCCGCCGCTGTTCCTGAACCTTCTTCTTTGATCTTGCTTTCTCTGGCTGCCGGCACGTTTGCTTGTGGTCGATCGCAGAAGCACTGATCGATTAATGGACTCAACCAGAGAAAGGTTAAGGAGAGAAACAATGAAGAACCTGCGATCAAATAAAGAACGGAATTCGGGTGGCTTTACCTTGGTAGAGCTACTAGTGGTGATCGCGATTATTGGAATTCTTGTTGCATTGCTCCTCCCTGCTGTTCAAGCAGCAAGGGAGGCAGCGCGTCGGAATTCCTGTGTTAACAATATGAAGAATTGTGCCCTCGGAGCCATCAATTACGAATCGACTTACAAACGTTTTCCTCCAGGTGCTAGGTATCCCTTGCGCCCCGAGAGTGGCTATAACGGATTCAGTTGGCAAGCTGAAGTTCTAGAGTTCATGGAAGAAGCTCCATCGGCAGACATATTAAAACAAGCTCAGCAGGATGCACTCAGTGCTGACGCAAGTAGACCTTTAAAGCCTTACAGCGTAGTTAACCCGACAACACCTGAAAGTGAGGCATTGAGGGAGATTACTTTATCCATTAGCTCCATATTTGAATGCCCAAGTGATGGTGAGGCACGCGATGAAAATCCGGGACTTCCTGCTGCATCGTTTCTGCCTGCCTCAAACTATTATGCTGTTAGTGGGGCTGGGCGTACAAGGAATCTGGATTTTCCAGGTGATGACCGTATACAAGCGGAAGAAGTAGAAGACTACTACGGTAACGCTTGTTGGGATGGAATCATGATGGCTGGCAAGGGGGCAAGAAATGGTCAGGTTATTGATGGTTTGAGCAAAACTTTGTTGATCGGTGAGCGATGGTATCAATTGCGAATATGGACAGTAGGTGGGTATTGGACTTTGCTCCGAGGGAATGCTGCCCCTGAGGAGATAATAGCCATTTCAAACGCTGCATTGCAATCTCGTTCGGCACCAGAGCATCCCATGCCTGGAAGCTCGATTTTCTCTGCAACAGCTGTTCGAGGCATATATCCTCCATCAGCCAGTTTGGATGAGATCGGATATTACTCTCAGCATAAAGACACCCACAGGCCAGGACCCAAGCCAGAGGGTGTTCCCCAATATGGCACGGTGAATGAACTCCCTTACGGTAGCTTCCACGTCAACGGTGCCAACTTCGCCTATGGGGATGGCAGCGTGCATTTCTTAACGACCGACATCGAGCCAGCTTTGTATGTTGCCTTGGCGACTCGAAACGGTGAAGAGGTTATCAACGAAGACTTATAGAGGACTAACGCACCCTTAGGTAGTACATGGTACCCAAGAGTGATTTAGATAAATTGAAACCTGTCCGAGGATGGGTGGAGTAAACACTGAAAAGAGGCAAAACGAAAGTAGTTATCCCCTGAGCCCATTTGATTCAGCGACGTATTGTTCCTGCAGTTTGGGCCTACTCCAGAAGACGAGAAGCCTTATGAAAAAATCATTGCAACCCTTGATTCTACTGTCCGCGATGCTAATGACCGTGCCTGCCAGCGCGGCGTTTATCGTTAATGCTGCTACGTCGGATTCGAATTTTTCCTTCGGGGGAGATACGACAGCCGCATCAAGTAGTATAGCAAGCGCTGCCGTAGGTGTTGGTGGTAGTAGCCTTTTTGGCGGTACTGGTACCACAACGGATACCTATGTTTTTAGCTACACTCCAGGGACGGATGCTGATAACTTTTCGCCAGCTGCCGGATCATTGCTAGGTTCGACTACCGGCTTTGGTACTGAGCTAGCTAGTGGTGTCGCTGGTGGTGGATCGGGAACTTACAACGTTTATTGGACAGTGCCTGCTAGTACCAACGTTAATGCTGCGGGATCGATCTTCACTCTACAAAGCGATGGTGGAGACGTTGTCACGGCTGCTCTGGACGGTAATAACGGTGGAACCGGTCCTGACCTCGATGGTGGCCCTGCTTTTGTTGGTGGAGCTAATAACTCTTGGCTTTTGATCGGAACGGTTACGCTAACTGCTGGTAATACCTATACCGTTACTCAGGAATCGGTTGTAAATAGCTTCGTTTCCATGCGATCCGCTGGTGTCATGTGGGAAGCAGTTGCATCCGCTCCTGAGATTCCTGAGCCGGGCTCAGCAGTCTTGTTAGCTGGTATGGTTGGCTTAGGCATTCTTAAGCGTCGTAAGTAAGAATTTAAGTTTGCGAAACGAGTTCGTTCCGTGACTTCTGCATGGGCTACCCTGTCTTAGACAGGGTAGCCTTTTTTTGCCTCTACACTCTACGAGAGATGACCGCTCCCAATGCCAGGATCAACAGCATCACGCAAGCAGTTGGTTCGGGGATTGCGGTAGATGAGGCTGAACTACTACTGTTTGACGTTCCGTAGTTGGTCGCCCAGATGTCGTAGTCAGCGTTGCCAATAAATCCATCTCCGTTGGCATCGGCTGGTAAGTCGCCAAACTGTAGGAAGGTGTCTCGCCAAATGGTGTAGTCAGCCGCATCGACGCTGCCGTCAGCATTGAAGTCTCCTTGCAGGGCAAACGTCTCGTCGTACCATTCGATAACCGCTTGCTCACGAGCATTGCTCAGCGAGCTGCCATCTAGTAGCGAGGCGTAGCTGAAGAAGGTGAGGCTATCGGCACGACCATCGTCATAAACCTCCTGCATTTGAGCGATGGTTTCGGCAACGCCGCCCCCTGAATTACTATGGAGATAAGTACCTAATCCAATCGAAACCTCAGTGTTGGTTGAGGTTGAAAAGATATCGTCCAAGAAGCCATCAAGCAGGTTGCTGTTACTTTGACTCAGGTAAACCATAGGAATGGCAATATCGAGCAGATCACGTTGTAACCAATCTCGATAGTCTTGCATGTAGTCTCGCTCGGCGGTGGTTGGATTATTCCAAACCGCCGCTGAGAGCTTAATTTCACGCCCTGTGGTCGTTTCGGCCTGGTCGACGGTATCGCCGACCGATTCTACAAGGTCCGTAATGCGACTTTGGACCCAATCACGGTAGGCTTCTCGTTTAGCGAACGTCGAGCCATCAGCTCCGTTTCCACCGGTGGCATCCTGGTAAAGCTGATAAGAGACCGGGTCGTGTGGCATGTAGTCCCAGTCTGGACGAAACCCGTCAGACGGATCGCCAGGGCCTAACCAGCGAATATAGTCGAGGTGAACGCCAGCTACATCGTAGTTCTCGGCGATGTCTTGAACGACGTCGTTTATGTGGTCCTGGACTTCTGGCAGAACATGATTGATGCGTGCATAACTGCCTGAAAAACTGCTACTTCCGCCGACAAGCTGCTCAACATTTCCGTTAATATCCGTCACACGGAAGCTTGGATTGTTGTTAAAAAATACGTGGCTAGGGTCTGTAGGCTGCGAGGAATCACGCCAAATTGGCATCGTATTGAGCCAAGCGTGGATCTTTACTCCTCGTGAATCCGCTACGTTAATCGCCGTTTGGAGCGGATCGACGACACCCTGCCAGTCCTGAGCGTTTGGCTCATAATTGCTGTTGTAGTAAGCATCCGCTTTCGCCCGTACCTGCCAAAAGACGTCGGTTATTCCCATGTCCGCGGCCTGATTGATGCGGTTGGTTATGTCCACAACACTGTCTTCGTTGTATTCAAAACGGCTAATCCAAAGGCCACGGAAGTCATCAAAGGCGTGGGATACCGAAGTAAGGCTAAGCAGAGCAACTAGCAAAAAGAGATTGGCTTTTCTACGCATATTATGAACGCATGCAAAGTGAGGAATGAATGAAATGCGAGCCGTTAGAATCGGCTCGCGTTCCTTCATTATCCCTCAGCATAAAAAGCGTGTCGAGCTGTTTAACGCTTGCTGCAGATGGCGTTGCAATTGGCCTAAACCCTTGCTGCGACAGTACAAAACGACTGTGCTGTCAGGGGCGTGACAAATGTCGATAAAAAGCTGCGCTATCGAATTGCCTGCTACTCGTATTGAAGCTGAACGGTGGCAATCGTTTTCGTGTTACTAACAGCTCTTAGCCAGTAGGCAGCGAAATCGCTTGCGAGGTTCTCAGTAATCGACTCTACAGCAGCTAGATCGAAAGTCTTGTAATTGACCCAAGTACCTGTGCCATCGATGTCGACTTGAACAGTAATTGAGGCTGACGAATTGCCATCGTTTGCGACGGTCAAAGTTTTCTTATCAAAGCCGGTGAGTAGATAAGGATCCGACGGTGAATCAGGTTCTACCGAGGTCTCCTTCCAAGGGCCACCGAAACCGGTTGGCTTGCCAAACTTCCAAAGATCATCAATCACTCCAACCCATAGCGCTACCTTTCCATCATCGGATTTGATGATGTGTTCGCTTTCAGGTGCATCGGCGGAAATACCGCTGATTACGGCTAATCCACGGTAGCTGCAGTAATCGATGATCTGGCGATTATGAGTCGACACGGGGCGTATCTTTGCAATTCCACCCGCATTACGAGCAGGCAGTTCGTAGAAAAGTCCCCCACAATTAAACAAGTCACGCTCAGTCACGACTTCGCGGCTTAGGCGTTCAGCTCCTAAGGGGCTAAGTGACTCACAGTTTTCACGTCCACGAGGCAGACGCCAACGATTGCCATCATCGTCGGTATAAATCAATGACGCGTCATCAGCTTCGATGATATCTTTGGGAATCCTGCATTTCTCGAGCATGAAGCTGAGGCCATCTTCGCTGTGTGATCGCTGCAAATTTAGCTGAGCATCAAGTTCATAAAAAGCAGGCTTTGAGGTCATGTTACCGTTTGTGCTCTGAGCGCAGAAGCCAAGTGTTTTAATGCCCCCGCCACGTACTCTAACGGTTCCTCCAGAAAGAGAAATCTCACCTGGCTTGCTAATTCCATCAAAGATTGAATTAGCAACCTTGGAGCGTTTGTCGGGGTTGGAGTAATGGAACTGAGCCGAAGCTTTGTTTAAATCCTTATCGGATCGGATTCGAATCCAGACGCCTGCATCATCCGATGCAAAGCTATGACGAGTTGCTTTACCAGCTGGTACTTCAATCTGAGCGAAGTCTTCCCATTGGTTATTGCCTTCTTGATCGATCTCTAGCGTGAAGGTGACCTCATCCGACGAATCGTGCGTTAATAGAAGGCTGCGACGAACAAAGTTATCAAACAAATAAGGGTCGGAAACAGTGTTGGCTTTCACCGATTCGTTCATCCAAACAGAACCACGTCCTAAGGCTGGGCCCAATTGATCTAAAATATCCGGTTCACAGAACCATAGATTTGAATGCGATTGTCCTGGGCCTGCGAGGTGACCTTTGGCTCGTCGGGTGTTGAGAAATTCTGTCTTAGCAGAATCATCGCAACCGATCACCAAGTGCCCCTGCCACATGGTGTAGTCACCAATCACTTTGAGATAGGTTGACCGGGGAGCAATGCCTTTAGAGTTAGCACGGCAGAAAGTCCGCGGGAAATCCCAAAACATGCCGTGCATGTTCATAACAAGGTTTTCACCACCAAGGTCATTGATGCGTGGCCATTCGGTATTCCAGCCGTGAGCACCATCATAGGTGTGGGCTGCTTTGGGAAGTCGATAGGTAAACCATTCATCGTTATCTAGTAGCATCAGAATAAGTGAACGATGATCCCACCCAATTGCCCAAACCGGGTCGGTTTCAGGATTAGAATTTCCGTAAAGTCCACCAGGGCCTCGAACGTCGGTGAATTGATTACGGCGAATAACTTTCCACTTCTTGCTTTTGCCATCCCACTCAGCCAAACAGCCTGATGGCACGTCGGGACGCTTGCGTGCTGCGTTTGAGTTTTCGCCATTGTTGGCATAAATCAAACGACCTTGGCCTGAGTAAAGTCCCTTACCATGATAGCCTGGTAAACCCGATGCCGGAGCTGATGAAGCTCTTGCTTTCTCTGAGCTGATATAAGCGGTCAGCTGGTCATCCTTGAAATGCTCTGTTACTTTGAGCGATTCAAGATCTACCGAATAGATTCCTTCTTCCATGGTAGAGTAATAAACCTTTTTCTCGGGCTCAAAGAGATGTCGAGCGGTCCCAGTTAGACGGCCATACATCTTTGATTGAGGAATAACTCGGACCGTACCTTGGTCATTAATCACATAGGGTCCAATAACCAATTGTTTGGTCTCCCTATGGATCAATCTGTTAGCTGGTGTTCCACCCACACTCCCTTCAAAGATTGAAATGTTGAGAAGCTCATCAATTTCATAGAGTTTGTCAGTCGATCCCTCAGGATAATGTGGGCCGTAGGTGATGACCCAGAGTTTGCCAGCCCAAGGAACAACTGCGCCCGTGCCACATTCACCATGGTCATTCCAATAGGCAAGGTGAGGGTAGACACCACTTACGGATATGGGACCTGCATTCTTATGCTGATTTGCTGGAGACTCTGCGATAACAGCGGAGGTAAGTTCATCACCCAACACGGTGCTAGTATGACATAGCAGAATGCTGAGGCTAAGTGAAAGAAGTGAAAAATACAATTTCATAGTATGGACCGCCTGAGGCGTAGAGGCGTAGATGTTTGAAAAATCGAATCGAATGAGGATATATTAGTCCCCCAGCCACTGTCAGCACTTAAAAACGTTTCGGTCTGAGGGAGGAAATGCAAAAAAGAGTCATTTCAGTCAAACTGGGAGATTTGACCGGTCGGTATCTCCAAAGCCGAGTCCGGCAGCCAGAATCATCTTATTCTCAGCTAAGCCCGAGAGCTAATCAAGTCATTGAGCTGGCGTAATAAAGCAGGTGGAGTTAGCTGGTTATGCCTTGAGTGAGAGTCATGAAGGCCGTTTCTAGGTTAATCTCATCCTCTTTGAGAAGAGTTAGCAAAAATCCGGATTCGGCTAGGGCTCTGGACACAATGCTGGGATCAGATGTATCCGGAGTGAGGGTAACGGTCATCGGGCCATTATTCTCAACGTCGGGTTCAACCGACTCGACTTGATCTATGCTTTCGAGAAGCTTTGCTGCTGAGGTACGCTTTTCGTTATCACCTTCGACGGCAACATCAACTTTCAGCACCATTTGTTGGCGTACTTG
Source organism: Botrimarina sp. (assembly GCA_965263145.1). Classification (GTDB taxonomy): domain Bacteria; phylum Planctomycetota; class Planctomycetia; order Pirellulales; family Lacipirellulaceae; genus CAYGQU01. The sequence continues at coordinate 809,494 of OZ253585.1, read as the reverse complement.
TTGCATCACTTCAGCAACATCAGCATTTACGATCAACTCACCGCGTTCGATGATTCCGACCTTATTACAGATGTCAGCAAGTTCGGGAAGAATGTGGCTAGAAACCATAATGGTTTTTCCCATCGAACGAAGTTCTTTCAGTAACGCTCGAATTTCAATCCGCGCACGGGGGTCGAGACCACTTGCCGGTTCATCAAGCAAAAGAACTTGGGGATCATGTAGCAAAACTCGCGCAAGTCCAAGACGTTGTGTCATACCACGGCTGAGGCTGGTAACCAATGCGTCCCGTTTGTAGCCAAGGTCAACAAGATCAAGCACGTCGTTACATACTTTCTTTCTCGCTTCACCGCGAATTCGATAAGCGGCTGCGAAGAACTCAAGGTACTCAATAACCTTCATGTCGTCGTAGACACCAAAGAAGTCTGGCATATAGCCGATTGCCCGACGAATCTCCTTCGGGTGCGTGTAGATCGAGTTGCCCGCGACGTAGGCTTCTCCCCAGGTTGGTTGCAACAGTGTGGCCAGGATTCGCATCGTGGTAGTTTTGCCGGCACCGTTTGGACCGATGAAACCAAAGACATCCCCCGCGTTTAGTTCGAGTTGAATATCACGAATTGCAAAGAGATCGCCATACTTTTTTGTCAGTCCACGAATTTCAATCATTGTAATATTCAGTCACTTACAAGGTTTATGTCTCAAACGTCAGTTTGATTCTATTCTTCTACTTTGATTAGGAATCGATAATGTTGCCAATGCTTATCATTTTCGTTTTCGAGCGGTTTGCCACTTTCAAGAATGACGCTTGGTTCGGCGCTGCTTGATTTTGCAAGAAGTAAAGCTCCCCCATTAGCAAGATAATGAGATAGATCACAAAAGGCTAAGTGAGATCCCAGTCGGTTTCCGAAGTCGTTGGACCCAGAACCGATCAGCGAAAGCTTGTTCAACAAATGATCAATGTCCTGGTCCTTATCAAAAGACTTCAAAAGAGTCTTGATTTTGATTGGTGATAACGAATTATCAATGGACGTGGTTTCGCCATTGTTGAGCGTTCCCAGTCTCCATGCCCAATCGCCCGCTAGTAAATAGCAGTCTTGTAGCTTGATGCCAAATTCATTCGTGATGGAACCTTCAACAAGTCGGTCTTGGTTCCAAGTCAAGTCCGCATCTAAGGAATCGCCAACTTCGCCCTGCCAGCGGTGCATTAAGCTTCGTGTTGACCAAACTTGTACCGGCATGCCAGAAACAAATGCTGAGGGCTTTGTATTTCCCTCAGGTGTGAGCATTTGGGAGTAGTAATCGGCTCTTAAGGTGACTGCGTTGACGCCGCCTCCTTGCATCGCACCAAGGCCATAGCCTGGTTTGCCTAGCCAGCTGGTGTAAGAGGTTGCATTAGCAATCGGTTGGCCGTTTGCTTGTTGTGTTTGATAAGCAATGTTAAATCGACCAGCATTCGGTGTGAACATATGAGAAAGAATCAGTCCACGTCCTTGATTCGCTTCCGTATCGATGTCGACGATTTCAATCTGATTAGTGATTAACTGATCACCCTTAAGTGTGATCGCAGAGTAATAGGCACCCGCACTCGTGGCTGCAACGATCAAAGGGAATGTGATCCAGGTTACTTCAGGGCGTTTCAACCAAATCGAAGTCAGCCAATAGTCACCAGGGCCAATCAATAAGAGATACAGGATGATTAGGCCGACGATTGCAATGAACGGTGTAACAGTGATACCACCAAATGAACGGTCGAGAGTTGAGAACATCGAATTTATTAGGCCCGAATGTCCGCTGAGGTACGAGTTTAAATGACTCTGTTTGGTAGCTAGCTGTGCGCTGCCACCAAGACCTTCGTATTGGGCTGATTCTAAACGGTCGAGAAGTTTATTCTTCTCTTGCCACTTGTTCAATGCGATTGAGTTCAGGTCAAAACCAACGAAGGTAACTTCTCCAAAACCGAACGACTTCCGAATCACTAGCGGCAACTGGTTATCACCCGTACCGGCGGATAGTTCGATTGTGCGGGGATCGGTTTGTATACGCGCGACCGTAAGGCTTCCTCCTGATAACGGAATTGGTTGCTTAGCGCCACAGTAAACTTCAATTACGTCAGTTTGACGAAGTGCTTTTAGGTCAACAAATTTACCGGGAAGTAGCGGAACAAGTGGGCCATTCTTGCTAAACATCTCTTGCCCTTGAGAACCGCATGAAAGTACGAGCTTACCACCCGTCTCTATCCACTGTTTTAAGGCTTGAATGCGTGGCCCTTCGGGCGTTAGGTTCTTGGCCCATTTGCCATCGCCAACAGTTAGCCAAACTTGGTCAACTCCTTCATAACCAATCCAATCCAAAGGCATTGATTCGATGGAATCGACTTGATTGATTGTCAGGTGTCTTTCTTGATTCTCGTATCTGGAAAGCCTAAGGAGACTTTGCAGTGAGCAAGATTTGCCAAGCTCAATCATCAGTCGGCTATCCGAACCAACAATGCGGTATATTTCTTTGCCTGAGTTGTCGTATTGATTGATCGTTTTTTTGGCAACCAGACGCTTGTTTTCAAGAAGTCGAACAACAACTGGCATGCTCGATTTTCCGATTCTTGTGTAGAGAAGCAAGCTGCTTGTCTTACCCGGTTCGACACGAATTGGCTTCCCATCGATCGGTTTTGTTAAAACGCCAAACCCCTCGCTATCACTAGCAATAATTTCGACATCCAACGTCTGAGCGATATCACCACCTTCGATCGTTACAATGACCGGTGCAGCTAGACCAAGCTTGAAGGCTCCGCCAATTCCAATTTCAGCATCAACAATCGTGGGGCCATCACTTGCCAAGGCCAGATTGGAGAAACTAAGCAGTACTAAGAGGGCGATTTTCAACACAAACAGCCCACTCGGCTCGAATGACCAAAGAGTATTCACGTAATCAGAAGACTTTTTTCGCTGAGGCATCAGTAGAGCGGTGCTCCGTCAGGTAGGAATGGCTATCATTCTGTTGCAAAAAGAAGATGACGTCGACAGGTAACTCCCCAAACGGGTTGTTTTCTTGCTTTAAATCCTTATTCCATAGCATGTTAACCAAAGATTAACACCATTCGGATCTACGGCTTCTCAGAATCATCGCACACGCAGATGTACTGCTGACAGCCCGGACAGCCGTCGCCGTACTTCTCTCTCAGCGCTAAGGTGAGGTCGACTTCGGCGACATTAGCGATCGTCGTTAGCCAAGCGATCACATCAGCAAACTCACCACGGAGTTCTTCAGGCGTCCCTTCCCGCAGAGCGGATGCCAGTTCTCCGACTTCCTCCATCAGCCACATAAAGGTCCCGTCAATTCCACGAGCGACATCTTTCTCATGGTACATGTTGCGGATGAGCTGCTGAAAATCCGAAAATGAGAGTTGCGACGACAAGCGACTAGCCTCCAAAAAGGAAAACTTTGTGGGCTGCAGAATTGAACCTTGCTCCCGATTCTATGGTCTTTCTGGCTAAGCAACAGGGGGAAGTTGGCACCGATTGGTTGTGGGGAACGTACCAATTCATCTCTAGATGGCCGAGATAAAAGTCGAATCAATCCCCGCAAGCGGTATGCCCGATTCAAGGAAGAGAAGCTATACTTACGAGTCTAAGCTAGGTCATCCTATTCTGACCAACCAAATACGCGCTCGTAGCTCAGCTGGATAGAGCAGCGGACTTCTAATCCGCAGGTCGCAGGTTCGAGTCCTGCCGGGCGTGCTCAAGAACTCCCTCAATTATAGGGAGTTCTTTTCTTTTGTCGAGTCTTTCTTTGATATTTAGCATCGGGTGTCCAATGGATTGTCCCATAGCTAATACTGCTTTGCTAGCTAGTCGGCTTTAAAGTGGAGAGCTGAATATTTCCATATCATGCTGTCGCTTCAATGTGGCCGCGGTTTGTTAGCCGCGGAAAGAAGAAACATCGAACCCCGTTTCCAGACAGAGAGCCTCGCTTCAATGTGGCCGCGGTTTGTTAGCCGCGGAAAGACCTAGGTGAGCGGTTGCCGTCTGGCTGGTTGATTTGGCTTCAATGTGGCCGCGGTTTGTTAGCCGCGGAAAGTTCTCTTTGTTAATGCGAAGCGCCTCAACGCCCTCAGGCTTCAATGTGGCCGCGGTTTGTTAGCCGCGGAAAGCAGGTACAGGCAAGGGCTGTATCATCCGTTTGTAGGCTTCAATGTGGCCGCGGTTTGTTAGCCGCGGAAAGTCTCATCTGGATTGTGCGTATTTGCGTTATTGTCGCTGCTTCAATGTGGCCGCGGTTTGTTAGCCGCGGAAAGGGCGATTGGAAAGAAAAAGACGGCATTTATTACAGTGCTTCAATGTGGCCGCGGTTTGTTAGCCGCGGAAAGCAGCAACCCGCCGAGCACAACTAGGTACGCCCAGCTTAGCTTCAATGTGGCCGCGGTTTGTTAGCCGCGGAAAGCAGGTACAGGCAAGGGCTGTATCATCCGTTTGTAGGCTTCAATGTGGCCGCGGTTTGTTAGCCGCGGAAAGTTACTGGCCTTGCTACGATTCACAACCGAGGCGTGGCTTCAATGTGGCCGCGGTTTGTTAGCCGCGGAAAGCAAGGCGGGGAAGGAATGAAATGCCAGAGATTACACGCTTCAATGTGGCCGCGGTTTGTTAGCCGCGGAAAGGAGTGAAGCCATGGTAGGTAACTCCTAGTTAAAGTAAGCTTCAATGTGGCCGCGGTTTGTTAGCCGCGGAAAGGCTCGCCCGCATGTTCACAAAGAAGCGAATCCAGGGTGGCTTCAATGTGGCCGCGGTTTGTTAGCCGCGGAAAGATCCGGCCCGCTTATAAAGAGTTCCGTATCAGGACTAGCTTCAATGTGGCCGCGGTTTGTTAGCCGCGGAAAGCTCCAAACTTTGAAAACAGACGACGACCGTACTATTCGCTTCAATGTGGCCGCGGTTTGTTAGCCGCGGAAAGAATTGCTCTAATGATTTCATCAGTTAACACCACTTAGCTTCAATGTGGCCGCGGTTTGTTAGCCGCGGAAAGTTTTCAATTTCTTTTTTAGATACTTTATTCATTTTGCTTCAATGTGGCCGCGGTTTGTTAGCCGCGGAAAGAATAGTCAAGATTCAACTAATACCGTTCAAAATGGTTTGCTTCAATGTGGCCGCGGTTTGTTAGCCGCGGAAAGACGCTCACTAAAGGATTCGTCAAAGGATTGAGAGAATGCTTCAATGTGGCCGCGGTTTGTTAGCCGCGGAAAGGACGCTTCTGAAAACGGAATATCTGACGATCTGCCGGCTTCAATGTGGCCGCGGTTTGTTAGCCGCGGAAAGTAGCTTCTATAAGTTCTTTATGATTATTTAAATAATGCTTCAATGTGGCCGCGGTTTGTTAGCCGCGGAAAGCCACTAACAAAGAAGACTTTAGGACGTTCTTTAGCGCTTCAATGTGGCCGCGGTTTGTTAGCCGCGGAAAGACAGCAACACGAGTCGAATACCAACTTAAGCGTGAGGCTTCAATGTGGCCGCGGTTTGTTAGCCGCGGAAAGACCGTCGCTTTCAATGAGCGTGCAAAGACGACCATAGCTTCAATGTGGCCGCGGTTTGTTAGCCGCGGAAAGTAACAGAATGTAATGTGGCCGCGGTTTGTTAGCCGCGGAAAGATTTGAGTAACTGGCCGCTTCAATGTGGCCGCGGTTTGTTAGCCGCGGAAAGGCCGGCTTCAATGTGGCCGCGGTTTGTTAGCCGCGGAAAGTTCTGAATTCAATGTGGCCGCGGTTTGTTAAAAGAGCCAGCGACTTCAATGTGGCCGCGGTTTGTTAGCCGCGGAAAGGCCGGCTCTGTAAGTTCTGAATTGCCAAAGAGCCAGCGACCAGTTCGCGAGAGGTTAGCCGCAAAACAACCTTGAGGGAAGCGTCTTCCATTATATAACTAATTAAGTCCATGTGTAATAGTAACTTGCGGCGTGCGAGTAGACCCCAGGGTTCTGAAGGCACCTCGCTGCTCGTTACCTAACGGGTAACAAAACAGGGGTAGTTTGCGATCTCACCACTGAGGACTCGAGCTAGTAGCCTTGCTTGAATCTCAAGCAATCTACGGTAGTTTACACGATAGCCAAAGAGTGGGTGAGTTACCAGGGTATCCATGCGCCCCTCGTAGGCTCGAAAGAAAGCCTTGCGTCCACTAGGGGTCAGCGCGACAGCATCACCAGTGCGGACAAAATCTGATTCGGTGACCATTCGTGTGTTGATAGCTGAGAGTACAGCCGAGTCAGCAACAAGAGGACGAAATGGTTCCATAAGATCGAGGGCAAGTGCGGCTCTTCCAAATCGTGGCTGATGATAGAAGCCTAAGAATGGGTCAAGTCCGATTGCATGACAGACTATTGTCAAGTCTTTGGCTAAGACGCTATATGCCAATGAGAGTAATGCATTTACTGGATCTCGCGGAGGCCTTCGATTTCTTCCCATAAAATCGAAGGCAAAGTCAATAGGTTGACTTGCTGGGTCTTCTACCGCTCTTGATGCTTTAATCATACCAGCGAAACTTTCAAAGTAGAGCCGAGCAGCAATACCTTCAATGCCAAGTAAAGATTCAAGTGATTCAGCTTCCTCGGCATCTTCTTTATAGCATTTGAGTAGAGCGAGAGTTCTGTTAGATGGTTCAACATGGTTGCGTTGCAGCATCGTTCTTTGATTACGGATTTTTCCCGATACTAATTCTCGAGCAAGTCGCAAGCAAAATGAAGGTACGTCGGCAAAGCGAAATTGATCTCGCCTTAGAAAGATATTCTTAAGCCCTAAACCTTGAGTAACTCCATAGAACCATCCACCCATCGAAAAGTAGGCAATGGGAATTTCGTTTTCACATAAGGTTTGGACTGCTTGCGTAGATATCTGGATATTGCCAAATAGATTTACTTGGCATATTTCGTTGATTCGGACTTCTTGAACAACCTTAGCTTTTTCTTTGACTTTCAGTACGTTGCCTGTTTTTCCCACGTAGAGACCCTGGGCATTCAGATAGAGTGGTCGCAGTTCATCACGGGCAGGAACTAATCGACGTGGTGTCGGTGGCTCGGTTCTTGCATTTCTTATCCTAGCTCCGTTGCCAAAGAGAAGTTTTTGATAGATAACACCGCTGGGTTCATCGCCATTGCAATTTAGCGTTTCATCTGGCAAGCATATTCCTACTAGCGAACATCCTGGGCACTTGGGGCTATCTACTAAGGGGGGTGGTATTGCTCCCTTGGAGGTTTCACGAGCTTTTGACAACGCATCGAGTGTTTCCGTCACGATTGTTTCATCAATAGTAATTCTTACCCGTTGCTTTGTCTTTACGTAGTAGAGAATCGCTTCATGGCATTCGTAGCCGTGCTCTTTAAGAACAATTGCTTGCACGCAGGCTTGAACGCGATCGGTATCCCAAGCTTCTAATTGGCCAGTATCTTTGTTCTTGAACGGTGAGCCGCGTTTGTAATCAACCGGAGTAACGATTCCTTCTTCGGCTTCAATGAGGTCCATCTTAGCAATCAAGCCATGAGTATCACTGGCAAGTGTGACGCTGCGCGAATGTAGCTTGTCCTCTTCGGTTAATTCAGAGGCGGGGGTAAGGCCATCCTCTTTGGCGTCGATCTTGCTGTGTCGTAAAGCACCTTCTACTGTAGCTTGATTGTGTGCAAAAATGTTTTCCACCCACATGTAATAAAACAGCCGAGGACAATAGACAAATTCGTTAAGCATCCTTGCAGGCATGTAGTCGGGAGTGGTCGCTGTTTTCATTTTGGAAGCCTTTGGTTAAAGATGAGCTTCCTTGCCAATAAGGACTGGATTGTTCGCTAGATTACAATGCAGGGTGCGTTGATTGGGGAATATGGTTGACCAATGGCACTAATAACACGCTCGCCACGGCCTTCGGTCGGACCTAAATCGACGAAGAGCACTTGATCTTCATCATGCTTGATAATTTCAGATAGCGTGTGTCGACACTTGGCTAGGTCAATCGCATTGAGCTGGCATTCAAAAATCGAATACTGCAGGTGATCTCCGTAATTTCGCATGGTTCGATAAACCTTGCGTAGCCGTTTATCGTTACGGATGTCGTAGCAAACGAGATAGGTGTTTCGCATGGTCGACTCGGATGCGAGGTAACGAACGACCATCCATGGAGGAAACTACTAATTAAGTGTAATTGTGGCGCACCGAGATGCAACATAATCATGGGTGTTAACTAGAGGAAGCCATCAATCCAAAGCCACAATGTCGTCCGGCACCAAGGGCCAGTGGGCCAGGTGCTTTGAGTTGCTCTTTGAACGTAAGTTCAAGATGGACCGCCGTTAGCTCTTGCAGATACTTAGGCTTGCAGTAGATTGGTTTATTATTTCGATCATATTTGTGCGCTGAGAGCGACTTGCGAAACCGCGAAACGGGGCTCCACTCGTAGGTACAGGGCTGTTCAATACCAGCTTCCCGTATCGCTCGTTCGATCAGCTTGATGGTCTTGTTGCGCTTACGGTCGGTGTGCCCGGGCAGGATGACCGGCGTCACGCTAGCCCAGCGGTTCGCCGACGCCGTGTAACACCGCGACACCTTGTCACGATCGATCCTAACAAGTGTTGGCGGGCCTTTTTCACCAAACTGGGCATTTCCATTCGATTCCGGTTTGAGTTGTTGCCCCGCTAGCCGCTGCGAAAGGTGCTCCAGCCACGCGTCGTCCCCTACGGGCGCAGTAATCATGACCCGCCGCACTGCCTGATCAGCATGTTGGTGCCCGATTGAAGGCAGAGGCAGATAGGAAAACTGGCGATGCTCGGGATTGCCATGAGCATGACCAGCCACAAAGGAATCAAGCCATGTGGTATCGTCGCCTACATCCCCCGGCGGACATTGTTTCATGGTCTCAAGTGCAAGATGCCGTAGCATCCCAGCGATATGTATCAGATTACGTTGTGGGTAACGACAGAAAGAACCGTCGTTATGACGGAGTTCAAATACGACATGAGGACGGGGCAGTGGGTCACCTACGCGGTGGTATCCGACAACATCAAAGTGATTTAGCGGTTGTACGGGGCTAAACTGATTACCTTGAAGTCTGTTGAGAAAGGCTGTGTGTTGATCAGCCAATTCTGCTAAGGTACCTTCGCTTGGTGACCGCAACTTAGTTGCAGCATCCATTCTGGGCTGCCAGCGTTCTCCATCCAGCTTATCAATTTTTGTCGAATCAATGACACTGACTGATGCAATCGCCTGATCGATACCCCAGCCTACATGTGTTAAGCCGAATGAGCATTCCTTGAGCAACTCTTCAAATTGGCAGTAGGAATCAAGACAGTACAAATAGTGTAGCCTGCTATCTTCATTGAGGTGGATTGGTTGAACATCTTTTTCAGAGCGGTAATCTGCGATACTAGCGGCCCTGCCTTTACTCCATGATGCGGCCAGTTTATCTGCGACATTGTCTGGTACATAGGTGCGGTAGGGCGTGCCTGAGCGAGCTGCCTTACTAGCAACGATCGTTGGTGGCGGTTGTTTTTCCAACCATTCTAGTGCAGGAACAGCAGCAGTGAGCTTTATACGCTCATTCCATCGTCCAGCTGCTCCAGCAATCAATGCCTGGTAAAGTCGTAAGGGCGATGGTGGCCACTCAGGTTGAGAATCTTCTCCGCGACCATGAAAACGATCGTTCAACAACGTGACGCTAATGCACAAGTAATAGGCCATTTTGATTAGTCCTTCTTTTTAACATCATCTTTGGCTTTTCTCTTGTCAAAGTTAACCTCGCGGTTTTCACCTATTTCAAAATTTTTAGCAGCTGATTTGGCAAGCTCTATGGCTTCCTCATGGGGTAGAGTTATTTCTTGACGACGTCCGTCTCGATAGACTTCGCATAGTTTTGTTCCTTTATCTGGGTCAACGACTAGGCAGCAACCTTGTCGGAGATAGGCTGACGTATTGGCTGTGAATGCCACAAGAGACAAGCCAAGGATATATTCTCGTAGTTTCGCTGTTTTTTCTGGATCGTTACCGGCGTGAATTGTCTTCAATGCAGCGAGACTGAGTGTAGCATCACGACGTATGCCGCCCTCAGCAATCACACCACCGTCTGACCATGTCGCAGGTACATGGTTAAATCCCCTTTCAGAATATGCATCAGAAGCTTTCTTATCCTTTGCTTCTTCAAGTAACCCGCCTGCTACGTATTCTGTTGCAGGAACAAATTGAGCTGATCGGTGTAAGATTTGAACATTGAATGCACGAATTGTTGATGCAACCAAGCGAGGGAGTTTTGCCTGCGTATCACGCGAATCCCAGACACCAAACACCAATGAAGTAGGGGCGATCTTTGCCAACGGCTCAGCATCTCCCATGAGGACGGACTTGAAAGCGTCATGTAACTCTTCTTGCAATTCGGAGCAGCGTGCAAGTGCGTCTCCTGCGCGGTGGCCTGCCTCGACCAGATTAATAGAATGTTCGCCGGCTTGAATAACCACCTGTGGAATGAGCTCTGAGTATTTGTCCTCGGCAAATATCGGTTCAATGCGATTGGCTTGGGAACCGACACTGTCGATCAGGCAGACGTTCTTGTTTTCTTCTAGATCACCAAAATGATCAATGTTGTAACCTCCTTTGAATCCATCCCCTGAGGCGTAGGTGGGTGGAAACAGCACACCGTCCTGTCCTTCGACAGGCATTAAGTGCTCGCGTATCACAAGCGCCGCTGGACCATCGTCACATAAATAGTTTAATGGGTCTATTTTGTTAGTCATTGATAGTCATCCTTAAACAAGGGGAGTGGACGGACGAAATGCCTTATGCTTTTTTTGACCCGTGCGGAACCAATTCTGGAATCGGTAACCACGCATGCCACACAAATTAAGCGATCCTGTAGAGGCAGCCAAAATGAGACTGCTGTTCAATGGTATAAGCCACGTATAGTAGTCATAAACTCGCGTAATGTCCGTAGGTTTCGGACGTGCAACCTGCAAGCCAACTAGACATAGCAGTTCAACAGCCGGGTAGGCTGTTGTAGTAAGTTTTAAATCATTTGGCGAAAAGCCGATATCACGAGCATGAGCATTAGGGGCTCTTCTAGCATCAAAATAGTATGGTTCTTTTTTCTTCTTAGGGTTGTCAGCATCACGTACGATCATACCAATATTGAATAGGTCTTCGGTATGGAACTTTGTATCACGCAATGCGAGCTGCAGTGCATGAGCAATCCCATGGCTTTCCATGGTTCCGGCCCAAACTTTCAGATCCTTGGCGCCTGAGTAATCTGTTTTCCACCAATCAATGACGAAGTTTCTAAATGGGCCACCAAAAGCGATAGGAGACGAATACTTGTCCTCTTCATCAAGATGAATTAATTCAACCTGCGCAATGGCCTCGACTAATTCCACAAGCTTTCCTTCTGTGGCTATGTAAAAACTTCTAGTGTCCTCTCCAAACCAACCTTCCGCTCCTGGCCACAAACGGTTGGCTAATTCCAATAAGCCGCAGCAGGCGAAGAACTGGCCTGGGTTGGTCACGTCGACATTGACAGTGATGTTTGGTTCTGGATGAGTCATGATTCATCTCCTCGGGCTGATGGCTCGGCGCTGGCGGCCCAATCGGCGGCGCGTAGCAACGATTCGAGGTACGCCAGGCCCCACCGGCCATATTTGCGTTGGAGTCGGGCGTAGCGGCGTATTACTTCGATCGCTTCCACTTCGGCGTTTACCGAAGTGGGGGCTTCTGGATCAATCGTTCCTTCCGGTAGGAAATGTGGTCGGGCATAGCCGTGGTGCGCGGCGATCAAATGCAAGACAACATCCCGCAACTCTTCGCTTAGCTTGGCAATCTCTTCACGGTATGGCTGCTTAGAATCGAGTGCATCGAGCAGCGAACCAAACTCGTGGCGATAGAGAGTGCGGAATCCGGGTAGCCAGCGTTTATCCATGTCCAGTTCGTACTGACTACTACGTCTGCCGGATTTAGCAAAGAGTTTGGTTGGAACGGGATTGCCGATAGCACGTTGCCAAAGATTTCGCTTTTTTCCGAGATCGTGCAATTTGGCAGCAAGTATGACAGCCTGCTTGAGATCCAGGGGAAGATTAAGAGCCTCGACTATTTCTGTTGTACGACTGACGACATCATTGGTATGGTGTTCCCAAGTAATGGGTATGGCTGATGCGCGGGTGGCATCCTCGACGTCGCGCGGGCGAGCATACCAATGCCATAAACGCTTGGCCTTTAAGCTTTCTGTTGCTTGGTTGTCAGGGGAGTCAAACTCTTCCTCGTTCGGCCTCAAGTCTATCGTACGCACCAGCGCCATGTCTTCAGGAGGTTTCTCGTCATCCCACACGCGTGCTCTACGTGGTTGACTTCTTTCGTTAAGCCATGCCTCTGAAACATCCTTGGTCGTATCTGCTTTGCTGTTGAGTAGTCCGTTTTGTAGTCCACCTGCAGTGGGTGGCAGTAGAACAATGCAATTGGCAAGTTGTTCTTCAACTTCTTTTTTCTTTTTTTGATTCAGTATTTCCTCAATTGAAGTGACTTCGATCTCTCCATGTTCATCAATGATCCATACGGGACAAGGCCTTTGAAGTCGCTTGGACATAGCTACCAAAGCTTTATGTATGCGCTCGGTGTTATCGCTTAATAATTCGTGTGGTTTGAGAGGGTAATCATGCAACAACGTTTTGGCGAAATCGTCACCCTCGCGAGTGATCAATTCATCTTTAATATGATCAACCTCGTCACGCCAAGCAACGCTCGTTTGGGGCGTTTCCCACTCGGCGACGCCGTGCAGATAGGGTGCGACTGGCGGTCGACCGGGCATCGTATTCGTGATCGAGGTCATGGCCCAGGCATCGAAGAGGATGTCGGTTGCAGGAAGAATAGTTGGTTCTGGCGCAAAGGCGGCAAGGCGCTTTTCTGCAGACAGTTTGTCTAACGCTTTAGGGCTAGCATCACCGTTCAGTTCTTTCAGTAAGTCGAGCGTAGCCTGGCATTGTGGGTTAGGTTTTTTGTTGTCGAAGGATTCCGGATGCACTACGTCGATATGTGTGTCGTCGCGGTCACCAAAGCGATTCACACGGCCTAGCCGTTGGGCCATGCTATCGAAGGTCGAGAGGTCACAGACCATATGGTCGGCAGAGATATTCACACCAACCTCTCCGGCGCTGGTGCAGACGAGATAGACGGTACCTTCAGCAGGCGTTATCTTTTCAGGTTGATCCGATTTGGGCATGAAACGAACAAACACCTCATTGAAGCGAACCAGTTCGTCACGTTCCAGGCCGCGCATAGTACCAGTGAGTGTCTGTACGTTGCCCTTGGCAACGTTGCCTTTTCTCTTGTCTGTCAGCCATTTAACAACCTTGTCTACATCGTCAACCTTGCGGACAAAGATCACCACGGATAACTTCGAGTCTTGATGCTGTATTGCTAGCTCTGCAATCTGATCAGGCAGCTTTTTCTCGTCCTTGCACGAATGAAGTTCCAGGTTTTTACTCGCTTCAATTCGTTTTTTGACGATCGGATGCTTGGCATCTTCTTGTGTTAGCTTGAAGGGATCACTTGCTGTAGATTCATTCTTTCTGCTTCGAGCCGTAGCCGACAGCGCCATGACACGCAGCTTGGGCCAGTAGCAATCCCCTGTACGCTTACTATGTTGTTGCTCTATTTCAATCGTCTCGATGAGGTGCTGAAATGCAGGCTCAAGATGAGCTTCATCATGAACCAAAAGTGCATCCTGCCCAAGAAACCCTGCGTGAAGCGGTCGGCTCTTGAAACCTATGCGGTATCCTTCGAACAAGAGGCGTGAGCCAATCATATCGACCGTACCACAAATCACTGCAGGCTTCGAAGGATCGGTAGACCACTCATGATTGTCAGCAAACTGCCCCCGCAAGGTACTGATTCCCAGGTGCTGGATGCCTAGTTTGCCGATGTTTTGACGCAATCTTTCGACTTCGTAAGTGGTTTGATCGACAACCGTGCGGCGATTGACTATGTACACTAATCGCCGCGGGACCTTTATCTCATTGGACAACGCGATCAGCCAAACGGCAATCACTGAGGTTTTTCCAAGGCCAGTTGGAATTGTGCAAACACTGGGATAGCTGTCTCCTTCGATTCGACGATACAGCTCTTCTTGCCACGGAAATGGCTCATATCCCGTCAGATCTTTGAAAGAACGTTCAAAATCAATTCCACTTTTATTATCCATTTAAATCTGGGAAGCCATTTAGTGCATATATGTATAGAATGGCTCATAATTTACATTAATGGCAATCACTGTGCAATGAATTACTGCTCAGTCTGTGCATTTTGAGTAGCTAGTGGGTCAAAGACTTACAATGAGGCAGGCTGGAATATCTTGAATAATCGAGTCGTTTCTATTTGTTCCATATCAATTCAGCAGTTCTTTGTGCACCCTGACCAACATAGTAGGCCATTGTCGTATCGATTGACTCGTGCCTCATCAGTTCTCTGAGAGTATGCACTGGAACACGTTCTGCCCATCGCTGACCGAATGATCGCCGCAAGTCATGCAGGCTAGCAAATTTTCTATTACGCCGGTCATCAACAATTATTCCAGCTGCCTTACCAATTCGACAAACCACTCTCCCGGCCCAATCCGCTTCGCATTCGGACGTGCCTGTGATACCCATGAGTTTAAAGACTCGTCCTTTGCGTTCTTTCTTGGGAACTTGTTCGAGGTGAGCAGCAATATCAGGAGTAATTGGTAAAAGTCGATCTTTACCACCTTTCTCAAACTCTGCTTGGATTAGGAGCATTGGGTATTTACCACCCATTTCTAGGGTAATACCAGCTCCACGATCCCATGATAGCTCTATCGATTCGGCCCTACGTAGGCCTGAGAGGTAAACTCCAGTGAGGTAGAACTTCCATGACTCGGCTGCTTCGATACCAACTACACTTTCGATGGCGTCGAGCATCTTTTGAAATTCATCATCAGTGATTGGCCTGCCTCTCATCAACTTGTTCTGTTTCTTTAAGGAAGGAAGGCGGATTTTGGGGGCCTTTAGAATCAGCTCTAAGTCTTCAGCCCATCTTAAAAATGCTTTGAGGTGAGTAAGTCGATTGTGAATCGTTGCTAGCTGTATCCCTGTTGCAGCGAGTCTAGATTGAAGCAGGCTAATACGTGAGGCGTTAAGATCAGCTAGCCGTTTTGGTTTGATGAGTTTCTCAACTTGGTTAAGGGTGACCTTATAGCTGTCTTGGGTTCTTTTTTTGAGTTGTGGAAGTCTCTCAATCTCGAAACGTTCTCTGGCAACTTTCCAGGTGATTTCAACCGAGCGATCATATCTTCTTTCTTGAAGTTCAGCTTCCAACTTCCCTGCGAGCTTAGTGGCTTCTTTTTCGCAAGTTGTACCGCTAGATCGCTGGCGCTCTGCACCGGTGTCTGGATCAATCCATCTTAACTGGATTGTTTTGCGATCCTTCTTTTTGACTATCCAAACTTTCATTGATAGATGTATGTTACGCTGCTTGATTCGTTTGGTTATTACATTCCTTAGGTGCTTGCTCTTTCATCTGATCAAGCCACTTTTTCATTTCAGATTCAGACCAGAGATGATCGAGCCACTTGCGGTGCTCAATCATCTCTCGGTCTTGTATATGCCGAGGTTGATAACTCAAGGCAAATCCTCGCGGCATGTTTGGCAAAAGCAATCAGCGGCATGTTCGCTTACGGAGACTCCGTAATAGCGAGCTTTGCCAGATGCTTCGTATTCAAGCAGCTTGTCGGCGTACTTGGTTTGCCAGTCTGGCGCGTAGCGTTGGATCAGCTTCTTAATAAAGCTCAGCAACTCATCGAGTGAGCGTATAGGATCAGGATTTTGTGATGCCGCGGAGGTAAGTACGCCTATACCTTGCAGTGCTAATGCTTCTAGATTGGGAACCGGTTTCTCTTTGCGTTTGAGTTGTACAACAGGAACTTTGGGCCATACAGCAAACGCTTCAATTACTTGATTCCAAATAATCGATGGTTTGGCGCGTGATTGATTTCCATTCTCGCGATCTACTTTATCTACAAGGCGGAACCATTCTGTTGGTAGATATTGGGAGAGAGTAGCTAGAGCGGCAAAGAGTTCTTCAACCGTGTGGATAGACCAAAGACGTTGGAGGCTATGACGCCTTATCTGAAATTCAACTCTAGTTACTTGTTCAGGTAGGCAACCCCATTTCTTCTCAATGAGTGCTGACAACTTGGCGTATTCTTGATCTTTATAGATTTGGGTGAGTTTGTCGTAGACTCTTAGGTGGATGTCCTTGCCGATATCAAATCCTGTGGAGTCATCTCCATTTCCATGTTGAGACCAGTCTCTAGCTCGGCAGACTCTTTGATTATTGAGGAATTGTTTAGTGAATTCTTCAGTAGCTACGTTGGGAATATCTACACAGAGATCAACCCTGCTTACGACAGTGCGAGTCACTTTAATTCCTAGTTCTCGCAGTATGGCACATACCTCCTGCCAAATTTGATCATGTCCGAAATAGGTCAACTCCAGAGAGCCAATGACAACACTGGCAATACGATGTGATTCGCTTTTCTCAGTTTTAGCACTGATTGCGATTTGTATGCCGTTGATGCGACCTCTGTAATCGAGATATGAACTGCCTTTTCCTGCGCCCGCACCATCAATAAGTAAGATTCCCGCTTCGAGACTTATAGTGCTATCAAGCTTAGTCTTGTTGTCTTGAGCTGCTTGCTTAGCTTGCTCTAATCGGTAGAGGTTTTTTAGGGAGAGGGGTGTGTGATTGCCATAGATAGAAACTTCTAAGGTATCTATTCCACCAGAATGACGGTTTGGCCCTGCCGTGTTACTAGATTCGGCAGGGATAACGGGTGGCTGACCTTGATCAATTTGCGCAAAACAGGTAGCTTCCATGCTACTATTCATGGGTTTTCCTCATGTTTAGGTTGCCCGACGGCCCCGGAACTCGCCAAAGTACTTAGGGGCCGGCGGGTGTTTTTATATCGGCTTTACCACGATGGCTCAGCCTAGGGTAGTTGCTTGGTTCTCTGCTAAGCTTCTCGTCCACTCTCCAACAAAGGCGGGGAGGTATTCCCTTGCCTTCATCTACTCCACCTCCACGTTTGCTGTCTTGGGGTGAAAGCACACGCGGACGCGGCTCCGACGAAGGCAAGGGAATACAGTGGTAGTTTCTTTATCTAAAGCAGTGTGTTCTTGATGTTATTAGTAGTTAGCAGCTTGGAATCTGTGCTACTCGCTCGCTCCTTACGTCGCAGCTGCGTTGCTCGCTTCCATGCTGCTAGTGCTCATCACCATTGATCCCAATACTCGGATTGAAATCTAAAATCCCATATATTATCCCTTTCTTAAGTACACGCTGACGTCTATCCACTTCTTCGTTCCAATCTAAGGAAGGAGTGTATTGCTCAATACCAATATGCTCTTCAGGCTCCTCTATTTCTACTACTTCAGACCAATCACCATCTTGGTTAAGCCATTCAGTAACCGTTTGTCCCCGTCTCCCTAAGAAGAGGCATTTATGCTTTGTTTGGACTTTGACAATTTCGTTCTCGTCGTCTTTCTCACGGAAAGGCTTTCCTTGATTGAGGTTTCTTGAAGCCCAATCGGCCAGCCCTGTTATTAGTTGGCTGACTGTGATACCTGCTTGAGTCGCTTGATCAAGTAGTGGCTTGTATATGTCTTCCTCAAGTCGCACTTCTACTCGCTGCTTAACCTCTGTCTCGACTGTTTGTGTTTCTATTTCGTCAATCCACTCTGGTGATTTAGTTGTTGCGGCCATTCTTGCGCTCCATTTGCAGGGAAGTTGTATGGCTGCGAGAATAACGACGAACAAGCTCCGTGAAAATGCCGGTTTTTAAACCGCTGTCACTTCGTGTTCAGCATCGAGGCCGAGCCGGACCGTCCTGTTTGTTGTCCCAGGTGTCCCTAAAGTGTCCCAATAATGGGAGTTGCGGCGACGCTACCAATGACTGCACACTCTAGAAATGCCGAGGTTTTGTGTGCTTGAGAACTATCCGGCTACGCTTCTAATCCGCAGGTCGCAGGTTCGAGTCCTGCCGGGCGTGCTCAAGAACTCCTTGTATTGTCGGGAGTTCAATCTCACCCTATTCAACCGAGTCCAGTTATGGAGTTATCAATTTCAGGTTTTGTCCGCTGCTAACAAAGTGTCTCTGGAATTGTGATTCTTGACCGCCTACTGGAGAATACTGAGGTAATTCAGATCACTGGCAAGAGCTATTAGCTAAGAAGGCGAAACGGCAAACATTGGAATACGATTGAGTAGTTGAGCTAACCTATATCACCGGTTTTATTTGCAAGCTAGACCAAGACCTTCGGTGTTCGATGGAACACTCCTAGAGCAATCAGCATGGATCCTAGAACAATGCTCGATGGTTCCGGTACACTAGTTCCCTGCACTAATAGTTGGACATTTGATATTGTTGCTGGCCCTCCTGACAGGCGAAAGGCGATTGATCCACTACCATCATCGAGTACGTCCAGGGGGAGTGTGTCAGCTTCTAAGGAAATAGATTGTGACTGGACAAAATCTGTCGCAAAGAAAAAGTGCGCTCTTGTCTCTACAACAGGTGCGTGGCCAGAAAAACTATAAGCAGGACCGAAGTCTGGGTCTGCTACAGTAACAATGCCAGGTTCTCGTATTGCAACATCAAAAAAGGTTCCTGAACTGCAATTAGAACCAGTACAAACGGTTTCGGTGAAATCAGTGAATTCGACTGCCAAAAGCACATCACTAATGGTTGCAAACGAGTTGTTGAAGTCAAAATCAGCCGCTCTCAAATCACCAATATTCGAGTAAACTCCTGTCAGCTCCGGAATTGCTATAGCGTGCCAAGATTCCTGAGCATGGCAAATAGGCACTACGTAAAAAGAGGCAACCGCTGTAAGGGTGAATATTAACTTTGTGGTTGTGTTCATGTCTTTTGTCTTAGTGTATTGCCCAAATGTGTTGGGAGTTTTCAACATCCGTCCGTGCTCAAAGCAATCTACAGGTCCCATTGCGTTTCCGTTAAATAATTGGGCCGAGAAAGGGGGGATTTATAACATTATTAGATTTTTATTATATCAGATCCTCACCCAAAACCAGCTGAACGCTCCCACCGGGTAATGCACGAAATCGCCTAACAAATTCCTTGTCTGCCCTTGCAAATTAGGGAGCAGTAGGGGAAAAGGTGTATGTTCGCCGACCTATTCATCAGTCGGTTTTAACGCGCCCCTTAGTGGCCGGTTCTAAAACGCCCGATGACAAGGTGACATCACTAGCTTTACCGATGACACCTGGCAAATTGTTCGCAACAGGTCCAAACGTGATGTTTGGAGTGATATCAACATTAACAATCTGTAAAGCGTAGCCGTTGTTAGATATCGCTATGGCGATAAGCATAAGTATTGAACGGAAGGGGACGTTGAGTGACATGTTGGACCTTCGATAGAGATATATATCGATTTATAGAGGTGATCATATCTAGAAACACACAAGTCAGTGCAATCAGCACTGATAGTAATTCAAGATGTATCTGATTGTGCCTTTATAAAAACGGGGCACTGGATCGATTATTGGTCCAGTGCCCCGTAGGAAATCAGATTAGATTGTTCAGTGTTCGCTAGCTTTTGCGGTGTGCTGCAAATGTAGAAACACAAGCTAGTCCCAAGAGAATCATGGAACTTGGTTCAGGGACAACCAACACAAGCGTTTGCGTGGTGCCACCATCGATGATTTCAAAATACTCACCACCAACGGCAAGTGTTTGCAATTCAGCATTCAAAGCAGCAATGCCGTCGACGGAAGGATTCGTAGAAGGATTGATTCTTGTTCCGTTGATGCTGAAGTAACCTTGGAAAGTCTTTTGAGCCAAAGTCTGATTAATGTCAGTTGCATTTGTGTGGATAATTGAACCAGAACCTGCTCCACCTATCCAATCGAAAGCTCCTTCAAAGGAACTGTTGTCACGCAATGGGTTACTGTTGGTAAGCGTGATGGTTCCACCCAAGAAGTCGAGCATCAGTTCTTGGGATGCCTCACCGCCTGAGTTTAGTCGAAGCCAAGCAGCACTGAGAGTGGCGTTATTGAAGGTCACGTTAGCAGCGTTGCTCGTAACTTCCAAACCACCGGTAATGTTTACAGTCGAATCGGCATCAAGTGTCAGAGTGCTGGAGTGCTCAACTGTGAAGTTCCCTGAGCCTGGCTCGGCATCTACGTTGATTGTGGAATTTACCACATCAAGACTTGATCCGTTACGGAGGCGTAATGCATTGCCATTTTGATTTGAACGACCAGCCGTTAGGGTCGAATTCGTAAGTGTGCTGACAGTTGCATTACCACTTTGTCCAAGATTCAAACCTGACAGAGCGGCACCGGTGTTGGCAGAGCTAGGTACCAACGAGACGTTAGAGTTAGAGATATCTAAGGTACCACCGTCTAGCTTGATCTGTACATCTTCACTAACTGTCGAGCTATCGATATCCCAGTCATCGCCATTGTAGCTATAACCGATGGTATTACTTACGCCATCATTCGGGACAACTGACCCAGGTGTTCCAGCATTGATTGTCCAGTTGGCGCCGGTCCAGGTGTTGTCTGTGGTTCCATCAAAAGAAATCGTATCTGCCATCAATGGCAGAGATAGCAAGGTCATTGCACATGCAAATGACATAGTCTGGACAAAGTGTGTCCGTTTCATTGAGCATTCTCCAGGTGAAATCACAGACTAGATGTACTGAATAGATGCAAGCAAGATTGCTATGGAAATAGCATGTACCGCACCGCCTACTAATTATTTATAGTAGTGACTGCCTTTAAAAATTAGCCCGATCTTTTCATCAATATTTTTGAGAGATTGGAAAAAACAAGAAAATAGACCGAAGGTAGACCGTGGTGTAGACCAATTCCTGAATAAATGGTATTGGAAAAATGTAGTTTTTTTGCTTTGTCTTTCCTGTCAGAAGTCAAAGCGTGTCTATTGCGTTTGTATATCTGTACTGCATTCCTTGGTGGTGTCGATCTTCCTTAAATTGGTCTTATTCTTTAGTAGGCAAGGTAAAACGATTCAAGCAACGCCGAATAAGTATCTGTATTGTAGTTTGAGTGTGTAGAGAAGTATTTATCGATGTGGTGCATCAATTAGCAGATGCTATCGATTGGCCATACGTTCTTCCCCTTTGAATTTTACGATAACCCCAGGCTCGTGGGCGTCTTTAAGCACCTCTTCAATTTTTGCGACAATCTCAGGGTGCTGTTTGGCAACATTCTCGGATTCGCTAGGATCTGTCTCAAGGTTAAAGAGCTCAATTGGCCCGTTGCTGTTTTTGTTGACTTTAAGTCGAACTCCCTTCCAGTCTCCCCAGCGGACCGCTTGTTTGCCACCTTCTTCATGGAATTCCCAATAAAGAAATTCATGTGACGGTTGATCTTTATTGCCAAGCAGAGTCGGCAAGAAGCTGACTCCATCAGTGTTGTTCGGACAGGTAGTGCCGGCAAGCTCGCAAACGGTTGGCATATAATCCCAGAAGGCCGATATATGCTCCGATTTAGATCCCGCTTTAATCGTCCCAGGCCAGCGGGCAATCATTGGCACACGGATACCACCTTCGTACAAGTCACGCTTGCCACCGCGGAGTATTCCGCTTGACTTGAAATAGTGACGGCTCCAACCGCCCTCTGACATAGCTCCGTTGTCACTGGTAAAGATAACTAGCGTATTATCGGACATTCCAAGTTCATCTATCTTGGTAACAATCTTACCGACGGAAGTATCAAGGTAGTTAATCATCCCGGCATAAGTGGATTTAGGATACCTGACTGAACGGTAATGGCCTCCTCGATACGGCTTCTCTTGGAACTTGCCCACAAATGGTTCGATCCACTCTTTCGGAACACTTAAGTCGGCATGAGGTTGTTGTAAAGAAACGTGCAAGAAGAATGGAACTCTCTCTGTATTTCGTTGATCCAGATACTCAAGTGTGTCCTTAAGGAATAGGTCGCCACTGTATTCCTCACCCTTCTTTCCATGATTATTTGGGTATTTGATCTCTTCACCATTGCGCCATAGGCGTGGCGGATAATAGCGATGGGCTTCAACATGACTGACGTATCCAAAAAAGTGGTCAAACCCTTTACGATTTGGTAGTGATCCGTCTTCGCTATTACAAGAGAGGCCACTCTTGCCAATCATGGCAGTGTGGTATCCGGCGCTCTTTAGGTATTTTGCTACGCAAATGTCCTGGGGGTCTTCGCGAAATTGAAGCTGACCATTGGCCCTTTGGTAGACGTGCCCGGTATGTTGCCCAGTCAGTAGTGTGGCGCGAGAAGGAGCGCACACAGTGCTGCCAGCGTAATGTTGGGTAAAAAGCATTCCTTCGGTTGCTAAGCGATCAATGTTGGGTGTCGCGAAGCTATCTTGGCCGTAACATCCCAAGTCACCGTATCCCAAATCATCAGCCATTATGATTACGATGTTTGGTGTATGAGGTTTCACGTTTTCCTTAGCAAAACATGGTTGCAACAATGCTGCAAAGATAAAGGCTAAGCCAAACGTAAAGACAAATGTCGATTTAGATGAGCAGGGGTACATTCTGACGTGAAGTAAGTAGGTGGAAGTGAGATGAGTTGTCATTTACTTTAATTCGTACTTTTCCAATAGATAGTTATTCACGTCAATCAATTCATCCTGGGTAAGTCGATCATTGAAAATGATGACCTCCGATATATCCCCATTGAAGCTTTTGTAGATTGACTTACCGTGCTTACCTATGACTTTTCTTGAATTGAACGCAATATCAAGTAGCGCAGTCGATGTGCTTTGCAGCTCACCATCCATGTATAGCGCCGAGTAGTTATCCGTGTGTGAGTAGATGTATGATACAATCCCAGGCTCATGTAGTGGCTTTGGGTCATTCGCCACGCATTCTCCAAGATCGACTCCCATGCTAGTAGGATTCTCCCACATCTTTGAATTTTTTCCGTACACATAAACACGACCATAAAACCGACCCTGCATGTGACGATCATCGATCTGCAAGATGCCTGGATCAGTGAAGTCCGAAGGATAGCGGGTCGGAGGGCCGTTGTAGTTGATGAGTTGCCTCATGTCGTCAGCTTCAAACTGCTTGTGTTGAGCAAATGCAATGAAGACCGTTTGATCGGAAGTCGTAGCCACGGGCGTCGTAACAAGGTGGTCAAACTCTCTTTCGAAGCGAACGGTTGGCTTACCAGCAATGCCCGACTCAACCCATCGTGGTCGATGCTCTTCGTTAGATTGCCAAGCGACTTCATCACTTTGGTTGTCTCCGGTACGAATATCATTCCAAGCAATGACCCTGCCTTGACCATCTCTTTCAACCAAAGAATCAGCCGACAACCAGAGTGCTAGTGAACGACGCACAGGCAGTTCAGGGATTTCTTTAGGTAACAGGCGTGGCCGGATATCTGTAACAAAAAGACCAGCATCCGCCTTAATACTAACGGACTCTTCGCTATTCGGCAGGTACCGCATGGCGTCGTCCTTGAGGAGGTGGACAAACTCGATATCATCGTCTGCTGTTATAGGACGTGATAGGATTTCACCCTCGAGGACATGGACATCCGAGGCACCATTTTCCGAGACGTTAATACCGAAGGAGGTGCCAAGGTCTATAATCTCGGCTGATGGGGTATCTACTCGGAACCCCACGGCCTCTTCGGGTACAACTGCCGTTGCCTTGCCTCGGTTGAGGGATGCGTAGAAGCTATTGTGTAGCTTAACCTCCGCAGGTCCCTCTAGGATAACTTTGGCACCACTTTCGAAAGTTAGTTGGACTAAGCCTGATTCAAGATCAAGAATTTTGTCGGTATTGATCCCTGCACCATAGATTGGAGGCTCAATCGCCTCGCCCCAGACGCAGTCAACAGCACCAGTTAGTGTTGCGATCACCGTCTCGTTGGAGTCGTCACGTGATTCGTTTTCCTGCAAGTCCGTAAATGCGGCAATCTGCCCATGCATTTGATTCGCAGACCACCAAAGGGCACCGCTTATGGCTAGCATCAAGGCGGCCGCAGTTGCAAAAACTAAACTAATACGACTCGTTTTAGCAGTTGCACTGGCGTTGATAAGATTTTTGGTATCAGAATTGAGAGTGCTTTCAAGATTATTGAGATCTTCCTGCAATGGCAGGTCATACTCCCACTCAATATCTGCTGATGTCTTTGCCAGTTGAAGGTACTCTTGCCGCAATTGATAGCTGTTGAGCATCGCTTCATCTAATTCGTGCAACTCTTTTTCTGTGAGCTGACGATCAAACATTTCCGCTAACTTCTGGCGATTTTTGGCTTCGTTCATTCTTGCTCACCCTTATTTGGCAAGTTTGATGCAGCGCTTGCCGCCATTCGGTTTGCTCGAATTTTTGAGTCAATACACTTTGCTAACTGTCGCCTAATCTTAGCAAGCTTTTTATAGAGGGACTCAACCGTAAGCTGCTTTGTTGCAGCTAATTCTTGAACCGTCATGCCACTGGAATATCTTACTTTGATAAGACTTTGCTCTTCGTTATCAAGCTTATCCATGCATCCAACCAGAGCCTGTTTGCGCCCGACAAAGAGGTGATCTTCTTTTTCCGATTGCTGAACTAATTCTTGTGCCAGTTCCCCGGAAAATTGATGGCGATCGGTTTGACGCTTCTTTCCGTGTGCTAGGACACGATTGCGAGCGACTTGTCTTGCCCAGGCACCGAAATCGGTTCCAGGGGAGTATTTATGGAAATCACGCCAGAGTGCTACGCAAGTTTCCTGGAAGACTTCTTCTACGTCAGCTCGATCATAAAGGAGTGATCGAATCAGAACGTAGACACTCCTTTGTTCCTTAGAAAAGCACGCAAGAAACATCTCGGTGCGATCGTTCTGATTTGATTCGGGTAAGCTCAAAAGTCTATACCAGTAAAAGAAAAGGATTTATCCAGCTTGCGTACGTCTTACAAACCTGAATCAAGATTGTAGTAGAATTTTTGTTGAACGAATTAAGAACTCTCGAAGTGAGAGAATAGATAAGTACCTCAATAAGCAAGTAGTGAGCTAGAAAGAGTTTTGCCCGGTCAAAATGGTAGATTTCCCTCATTTCGGTCTCATTTTGTTATCTGGACAAGAAAATAGCTTTATTTCCCTTTTTCTTTTGGGCAATTTTCAATCTATTGCACTGTGTGGTTACAAACCAGCAACAACGCGTCAGGGGTGGTGG
Source organism: Botrimarina sp. (assembly GCA_965263145.1). Classification (GTDB taxonomy): domain Bacteria; phylum Planctomycetota; class Planctomycetia; order Pirellulales; family Lacipirellulaceae; genus CAYGQU01. Next base: position 784,295 of record OZ253585.1, on the reverse strand, counting down.
GTTGATTTGCTTTGATGTTAGACCGGAGTTAGACCAGACGTTGGTTGACGTTTGTATCTAGTTAAAGGTCTCTACGGCAAGCTCTTTTCTCTCCTCATCACACGAGATACTTAACGGAATGTCTTCTTATCTTCAGCGTTCGCGGTGCGCTTTTACACTCGTGGAATTACTCGTTGTCATCGCCATCATAGGCATCTTGGTTGCGCTACTTCTCCCAGCAGTACAAGCGGCACGTGAAGCTGCACGCCGGAACGATTGTGTCAACCGTATGAAGCAGCTTGGGCTTGCTTTGCATAACTACGAGGGAGTGAATAAGCGGCTCCCTAATGGCGCGCAGGGGTACAACACAAGTGCTCCAGGTGCCACTCCACTCAGTCTTAGTCACAATGGTGGTCCCCCTCGCGTTGCTTTTGCAATAAACCTTTTCCCTTTCATTGAGGAAAGTGCTCAATTCGAGCAGTACGATTTCCAATCAAACTACCATCAAGCTGCAAGAGACCCTAATTCTCCTTTCGCCCGACCGCAGCCAACATTCACATGCCCGAGTGATACACCGCAGCAGTCACTACTTTGCGATGGAGGTAATGCCAGAGACTTCAAAGGTAATTACGGGGTAAACTGGGGGCCGGGCACTTACCTTTGCCAACTACCAAATTCCATATGTGGTAAACAAGAGGCCAAGGATGAATACGGAGATGAAATCGCCAGTAAACCTTGGAATTTTCATTTTGCTCCTTTTCACATTAATTACGGAGCGAAGTTTAGCCAAGTTATCGATGGACTTAGCAAAACGTTTGCCATGCTAGAAATGATTCAGATACAAGAAGAAGGTCAGTGTGATCGCCGTGGACGCATTTGGAATGATGACTTTGGCTGCTATCAAATCAATACTAGGTTTCTCCCAAATGGACGACCAGAGCCTGACTTTTCTTGGTGCAAAAGGAACGTGGATGAATTTCCTTGTCAGTATGCCACCAGTCCAACAAACGCTAGTTTAAGATCGCGTAGTCGCCACCCGGGTGGCGTGAATGCCCTCCGGCTTGACGGCTCGGTGTCGTTCACCACCGATAATATAACGCTTGAAGTATGGCAAGCGCTTAGCACAATGAACCTAGAAGAATTGGATGTAGAACCTTAGGGATTAGTCTCTGGGGCTGTGTATTTATTGTAATTTTTCACTGATGCTCTCTCTTTTCGTCTCCAACTACTATATCAAGGAATCAACTATGTTTAGGCGATTAATGTTTGTAGCAATGGCTGCATTCATCACAGCAACGGCACATGGAGCAAATGTTGTCTGGAATAATACTACCTTTAACTTTCAGTTTTTAGATCCAGGTAACTGGTCGCCAACACCAGATTCTCCTACTATCGATCAGTTTACAATGGATGCTGATCAACTCACGGATAATTTTACGTTAGACAATGGTGACACCGTCGAAGTCGATACTCAGTTAACTCTTGCGGGAGACAACTCAATCACAATCGGTGGAGGCACCACTCTTTTTAATTCTGCAAGTGGTATTCGTGGTGATGGCAACTCCGCAACTCAAGAGACGATCTCATTGGCGGGGGTGAATGCTATGCTTAACACACAGTACATAACCGGAGGTATTGATCTAACCATTGGACCGGATGCGATTTTAACTGTCCGTGGTGGCGATTTACCTCTCAACAATACTTCGGTCAACTTCCTCTCAGAAACAAGTGGTCAAATCAATGCCACTGGTAAAGAGACGACCGACGGTAACTTCTTTGATGGTTTCCTGAACAAAATCAGAGTTGATGGCCACACTGCCGTTTTGGATGCGAACGTCAGTGTCGTTAGCGATGGAAACGCGGGCGTTATCGTTACCCCCCTCGAAGCAACGATCTTTGCTGATGTGAATCGTGCAACTGGTGAGGTTGTGCTAACGAACGAAAGCTCCTCGATTGATTTTACCTCCGTCACAATTTCTTCACCTGTAGGCGCTCTTCAGACCGGATCTTATTCCGCCATCGCTAATGACGGCACCGATACTTGGAGCGTTTCTGAGCTTCTTGGAACTAGCATCATTGAAGCAGAGGATCCTATTAACGATGGAATCACGTTTGGGGCAGACATCAATCTTGGAAACATCTGGACCAATAATCCAACGGAAGACTTGACCATCTCTCTTGATCTCGTTGGTGGTGGTACTCAAGGGGTTGTTATCCGATTCAGCGGAACTCAAGCAATCGAGGGTGACCTCGGTGGGCCCGGCGGAACACCTGACGGCGTAATTGATGCATTTGACTGGGCCGCTTTCCGTAGCAATCTATTCACCGACTTTGATCCGGCGACCTCGGAATTAGATGCCTATTTCCTTGGTGACCTCGACAACGACTTGGATAATGATGAGTTTGACTTCTTGCTCTTCGAACAATTTTACGACCAAGCCAATGGTGGGGGAGCATTCCAGGCGTTCCTCGCGTCGGCTGTCCCTGAACCTACGAGCCTTGTATTGATGAGTGCCTTCCTTGCTGGAGCGGTATCGTTACGACGCAACCGCCACGTAACCTCTTTGCTAATCATGCTATGCCTAACTCTTGTGATGACCTCATCCAGTCAGGCTCAGGTCCCCGTCGCTTTATGGGACTTTGAAGATGGTGCCGGTGCTGGACTGGCGGTAAACTCCACCGCCTCGCTCTCATTGGATGGAACCGCTGGCGTAGATACGGGTCTCTCTGCTAATGATATTCTTGGTTTTGGTGGCACGGACCCATTCACCATTGTCGCGACTTTTCAGCTTGATCCTGCAACAACCATTGGTAACAACACAATTTTTGGTTACACCCCAGGTGGTGGATCTACCGCAGGTGCTGACATCCGCCTCTATGCCAAGGACGATGGCCGGATTCGTGTTGAAGCATCCGCCGGAGCCGGGGCAAACGTAGACCTTGGCGGAGTTGATGTCTCGCTAGGCAATACGCACCAAATTGCTTTGGTTGCCGCTGGTGGTGAGAACTTTAGAGACCTTGATATCTACCTCGATGGTACTTTATACGATAATCCGATAACCACAGGTAATAATGCCGCGATCAATCTCTTTGGTTCAGGCGATACAATCGAGATTGGACAAGACCGTCCAGGTTCCACAAGCCGCTTTTTTGATGGCCTTATTGACGATGTAGCGATCTATGACGCAGCGTTGACGGAAGCTCAGTTGGACGATGTTTTCTTGAATGGTGTCATGCAACCGATTGCACCACTTTCATTGGAAGTTAATCGTGCAACCGGTGAAGTAATCATGAGGAATGCATCAACTGTCGATTATGAGATGAACCTTTACAAGATCACCGGTAGTCTCGATGTAAGCGAGTGGAACAGCTTGCAAGATCAAAATCTCGCAGCATTCCCAGCAGGTGATGGTACCGGTAATGGCTGGGAAGAAGGTGGTGGAAGTAGTGATACTGAGTTGGGTGAAGCGTTTCTTACTGGAGATTCAACTTTCACCACAGCTCAAGCGGATATTAGCCTCGGTAATATTTACGATGAATTCAGCGAAGCAGAAGACCTTGTATTCAGATATCGTGATGTTGCATCTGGTGCCTTCATTCCTGGTGAAGTCAACTATATTGGTGTGGCACCAGTAGGCCTTCCTGGCGACTTCAACGGTGACAACACGGTTGACGCGGCAGACTATACCGTTTGGCGTGACAACCTTGGTGGTGATTCTTCCGTTCTCAATGGGAATGGATCAGGTGATGCAACCGTTGTTCAAGCTGACTACGATCTTTGGGTAGCCAACTACGGAACCAGCGGCGGGGGTGGTGCTTCGGCAGCTGCTGTTCCTGAGCCAGGTGCCTTGTCAATCGTGTTGGTCACCGGCTTAGCGATTTTGGTTGGTCAACGAAAATCACGTGGTTGTTAGTCAACGAGATTACTGAGGCATAAGCAACAGCGCACTACACCTTGATCGTAGTGCGCTGTTTGTTTTGATTTTTAGCGGCGTTTTAAACATACTGGAACTTGAGAAACTAAACACCGATTTAGGCAACTTTGATTATGGCACTCTCTCTTAGAGCTTCGATATTTGCAGCAATAGCTTTCCTTTTTTGTACAACCTATGCACATGCTCAACCAAACATTGTCCACATTTTTGCCGATGACCTTGGCTGGGGAAGCGTGGGCTACAACGGCCAAAGCCTCATAAAGACGCCCAACATTGATGCTCTCGCCAATGGTGGTATGAAGTTTAACAATGCCTATGCTGCAACGGTCTGTGGACCTGCTCGTGCGATGCTAGTGGCTGGCTATCACAATGGCCATACTCTTGTAGATAGCAATCAAAATCTTGGGGGTGATCCCTATCGAAGTGAAGGACAGACGGTCGGTCAATACTTACAGAACGGTGGGTACAATACCGCCTTGTTTGGGAAATGGGGATTCTCAGGAACTGGAGGTGGTGGTGATGGATTGAAACCTAATCCAAATATCGTTGGTCCAAACTCCATACCTTCCGCTCAAGGATATGAAACGTTTTATGGTTATCTCAATCATGCTCGTGCACATTCCTATCGAGTAGATTCGCTTTGGACTTCGGAAGAACCACTAGATGACAACAATAATGGCATTGATGAAATCGGTGAAAAGTATGCCTCGCAACCCGCAACGGGACTGGGAATGTGGCTTGAAAAGACAGGCAACAACAGTGGAAATCTGAATGCAAGCTATACAGCAGACATAATCACACAAAAAAGCCTCCAGTATATCACGGACCAAGCGAGCACTGGCCAACCATTCTATATGCAGTACTCGTCGACGATCCCTCACTTTGATATTGATGCGATTCGAAATCAACCTGGTTGGTTTGATGAATATGGAGATGCAAACGTCCCTGGATCAGACTCGTGGACAAATGATCAAAAAGCATATGCTGCGATGATCACTCACTTTGATACAGCAGTTGGTGAGATTGTTGATAAGCTACGCGATCCTAACGGAGATGGCGATCAGTCGGACTCCATTCTTTCAAACACGCTTATCATGTTTAGCTCTGACAACGGAGCTACACCGGAAGATAATTCACCTATTAATTTCTTTGATGCTTCAGGGGGCAAGCGAGGAGGTAAGCGTGACCTTTGGGATGGTGGCATAAACGTGCCCACATTCGCTTACTGGGATGGGACCATTGCCCCAGGGCAGGAGTCTGATCGTTATACCGATCTGCCTGACTTCATGCCAACAGCACTCGAGCTTGCAGGCGTCGAACCTCGTGTCGGCCTTGACGGTGTTTCACTCGTCCATGAACTAACGGGACAAGGTTTAGATCGTAAAAAGAATTACGTCGTTCAGGAGCACCACGAAGGAGATGGCCCTGACTCAGATGGCCGTAATGGACGCTGGGCAATCATCCGAGATGATTACAAGCTCATTAAGTTTTCGAATGGTGACCTAGAACTATTCGATCTTGTAAATGATGAGGATGAAAACAGTCCCCTAAGCTTCAGCAATCCTACCTTTGCTACGATTCGCAATGAGCTACGTGACATTGCCATTGCTGAAGGTGCCGAGCAGCCAGACAGCTACACCGTTGAATTCCAAGATTGGGATGGTTCTTCAAGCTCCGACTTTACCGATTCAGGCAACTGGAATGGTACGGCTCCTGGGGCATCTACCCCGTCAGCAAACTGGTCAGCGGTAATGAACAACACAACAGCCTCCGAATCGACAATTTCGATTGACTCAAATGTTCAACTATTGGCTCTTGATGTAGAAGGGGAAGGTGCTGATCAAACTTTGCGCCTGAACCGCAAGGTAAAACTTACCGGACGAAACGAGGTGCGTGTCTCTGACGGAGGTCGCGTAAATCTTGATGATGCAACCCTTTCGACTGTACGTTGGGTAGATGTTAAGCAGGGTGGAGAGCTTTCGGGGCACGGCTCCGTAGAAGGTGATGTTTATAACTGGGGTGCGATTTCACCGGGGTTACCTGACGACCTCGGCCAGCCAAGTGAACTGCCTCCACCACCGGAAGTCCCACAAGGGGTTGATACGGGAGTCGTCGTAGCAGCCATCTTTGATTTTTCTGTGGGTGACGGGCAAGACGAAGCACCTTTGACTGCAACCACCGTGCAAAGTGAATACTTGGAAGTGACTTCTGGACTTGATTTTGGCCCAGGGCTTTCGCCTCGTAATGCTGCAGACGCTGGCAATGAATTTAATGTTCAAGGTCACCAAAGTGGGACCTCAATCTCTTCAGCAATCACAGCGGAAGACTATCTAACCTATACGGTTGATCCAATTTTTGGCATTGAAATGTTAGTTGACCAAGTCAGTTTTGATTACTGGAGAAACGGAACGAATGCAGCTCGTCAATTTGGAATTATGACCAGCATTGATGGATTTACCGCGGGTGACGAATTGGCTACCTCGGTGAATCACAGTTCAGGCGATACGAACACGTACACCCTTACCGCCAACTATAACGGTGGTGAATGGGTGCAAGGTCCTGTCGAAGTGCGGTTTTATGGCTGGAATGCTGGTTCTAGTTTTGGCAACACACACGTCAACGACGCACGAATGTCTGCCAGTTTCCGCACTATATCAGCTCAGACGATTGTTGATTTCGATTTTGGTGGTCAAGGGGACGGACAAGACGAAGCTCCCCTTACAGCTACCAACGAGATTAGCGACAGCGTAGATATCGTCGCTGGTCTTCAACTGGGAAGTGGCCTTTCTTTCAAAGGTTCGGGCTCTGGTACGAACAATGGTGATGAATTCGATATCCAAGGTTTCACTAATTCGGGCAATCTCAACGGAGCTATAAGCGCCGATGACTATATTACTTACACAGTTCAAAGCATAGCCGGCCTTGAAATGGAAATACGTGAGGTGAGCTTTGAGTTCTGGCGCAACGGAACTAATGCACCGAGTGCATTTGCGATCATGACTTCGCTTGATGGGTTCAATAATGGTGATGAGCTTGGAACTCTTGGGCCTGTTCCGCTCAACGATGGTTCTGCCGCAAACCCTTCTGACCTTATTGGATTTGATGCTCGTACAACGTTCACCGCAGATGCTGGTGGTGGTACTTGGACCAGCGACCCAGTCGAAGTCCGACTCTATGGTTGGGGGGCAGGCAGCGGAGGCAACTTACACGTAACTGATGCTTCTTTAACTGGATTCTTCCGTTCGATTGGTGGGCAAGATGTCGCACTGGATCCGACCGGAGCTCTTAACCTAGACGGAAACTTCTATCACGTTGATGGTGGAATGATAAACATCGACCTGGGTGGAACTGATCAATCAAATGTACTCAATCCTGAGTATGATCATATCATTGTTTCCCAGATGACAGAGCTTGCTGGTGATCTAACAATCGCACTAGTTGACTCGTTTATTCCAGGACTAGGTGACCAGTTCACGCTTATATCTGCGGCTGAGTTGACCGGGGCTTTCGATTTCGTTAACGGAGCAGCTCTTGATTCAACGTTGCAATGGAGCCTGAGTTACTCGGCAACGGAAGCCATCCTAGATGTTATTGCTGCGGGTGACTTCAACCGAGATGGAAACGTCGATGCGGCTGACTACACCATTTGGCGTGACACGCTTGGTCAGGATATTGCTGCCTTCACAGGTGCCGATGCTGATGGCAATGGTGTAATCAATCAGCTCGATTACGATGTTTGGGCAGGAAACTATGGGTTCAGTAGCGCTAACCCAGCAACTGCATCAACAGCTGCCGTTCCTGAACCATCCGCAGCATTACTTCTGCTTGCCTCAATTACAGCAAGCGTATTTATGCGTAACTCATTAGCTTACTAATGCTACTTCATGTCAGTTTGCGTAGCTTGAAGGCTTTGCTTCCAATCAGAGTATCTGTATCAACACGACGGCCTTGATCATAAGTGTTTTGTTTGTTACGGGTATTCTGATTTGGGTAAGCAGCATATCCTTGAATGCCGAAGCTGAATGGAATCTACATGTAAAGAGACATCTTGCCACGTACTAGAGAATATTCTCATCTGTGAAGAAGGTGATACATTGCAGTTCGTTGTGCTAGATCAATTTCTGACTAAATCCTCCGCAGGTCGCAGGTTCGAGTCCTGTCAGGCGTGCTTTCTTTGAACGAACTACGGTCAATTAAGCTTAAGAATCTATCGATTCCTCACGGAGACTTTTTTTGGAAGTTGGGCAATCTTCAAACAGCATGCGTGATGCGGGTGTGTCGACATCATCAAATTGTCCACTGCGCGCGGCTGCGATGAATCCGACAACCGCTAGGCCGGCGAGGATAAAGGCAACCGGAATCATGATGTAGAGAACAGACATAGGTGTACCCCTTACCGGTTTGAGTGCTTGAAAGGGTCTGTGCAGGCGAGCGTGCCGATAGCGATTCCTAGCACGGTAGCGGAACTAATGGGCATTAGGATTGCAGCCACCAGGGGAGTCACCATTCCCATCGCAGCTAGTGATACCGCAATGAAATTGTAGGCAATTGAAACACCCAGGTTGGTGTAAACTACTCTCATCGTTTGGCGGCAATGGTGAACAAGCCCTACGATGGGAAGGGTCCCTTGCTCTTGGATGTAAACATCCGCGGCTGCTAACGATGCTTCGGCACCTCCATGCACGGCTATACCTACATCGGCCGCAGCTAGGGACGCGGAATCATTTACCCCATCGCCGATCATGACAATAACGGATCCCTTGTGTTCACTGCGAAGTTGCTTAACACTTTCAAGCTTGTCTTCAGGACTTTTTGACCATTGGGTTGAATCGGATGCAATGCCAAGTTCCTTGGCAACACGCTGGACGGGGCCTTCGGCGTCACCTGAGAGTAAATGACACTCCCAGTTGTCGCTGCGAAGTGCCTCGAGTGATTCAAGGGCATCCGGCAAAGCTTCATCTCTTAGCCAAACGACTGAGACCACCGTTTGATCAATTGCAATTAGTACGACCGTGCAGCCTACCGCCTCTCCTTCATGTAGTTTTTCTTGAAACTTTTGCGATAGAGTAAATTCATGTGCCTTAGCAAACCGAGGAGATCCAATGGAGAATGATTGCTCTTCGAATTGAGCAGTGATTCCGCCCAGACGATGGTCTTCTTGGCGATCTTGGATGATACTGACAGCAGAGATTTCGGAAAGAAATCGCACAATGCCCTTAGCAATGGGATGATTCGATTCCTGCTCGATGGATTTTATTATTGGTTGGATTGAAGTATCTCCATGCCAGTCGATCACGAAAAAATCACCCTGAGTGAGGGTACCTGTTTTGTCGAAGATAATTTGGTTTGTAGTATCTCCTGATCGCCTTCCCAGTTGTTCAATAACTGCCGAGTCTTTGACGAGAACTCTATGACGTGAAGCTTTGCCAATAGCCAAAGCAATCGTGAGTGGAGTTGCTAGTCCCAAAGCACATGGGCAAGCGACAATAAGGAGCGCCACGGTGTGGTCGATTGCTAGGGCTAGACTTGCATGCTTGGACCAAGTTAAGAAGTTAACAAGCGCCAGTACGGATACCACCAAGACAAAGTAGCCGGCGATCTTGTCTGTGAATGAAACAATTGGTGGTTTGTTGCTAGCGCCCACTTCTACCAACCGCATCAGTTTACCGATGCGCGTATTCGAACCTATCGATTCAACTTGCAGTTGAATTGTGGAACCAAGATTTTGAACGCCTGAGTAAACCTGGTCTCCAAGTTGGATGGAGACAGGGACTGATTCACCCGTAAGGAGCGAGTTGTCAGCCGTCGAGTTACCATGCTGGACAATTCCATCTGCCGGAAAGATCTCACCTGAGCGAACCTCTACAAGATTCCCCACTTCTAGATCTTCAATAGCGATTTCAACTGTCTCATTGTCTTGAATCAAGCGACAGGAAGTAGGCATCATCGAGAGTGAAATACTAACGGCATCTTCGGCCCATCTCTGCTGACGGACTTGTAAGTACCTTCCGACTAATAGTAGGAAGACTAGTACCGAAAGGGAATCGAAATAGATATCTCCTCTTGATAGTAATAGATTAATAGTCCCTGCAATGGCACCAGAAGCCAAGGCAATTGAGATTGGCACGTCAAGATTTACAGCACGAGCGCGGAGGGAAGCAATTGCGCTAGAGAAAAAACGACGACCGGGCCAACAGAGGCTCGTCATGCCAAGCAGCATGCTTAGCCAGCGGAACATTGACTTAAAGTGTGGCTCAATCCCATCGAACATGCCAGCATAAAGTGCAACAGCAATTAACATGCAATTGCCAGCTAAGGCACCGGCAATTCCCATTTCGATTAGTTGAGTGCGATCAGCTAATTTTCTTTTCTTGCGTGCATCTGACGCTCGGGCAGGGTGGGGTGCATACCCTAGTTGATCCAAGGTTAGCGCAATGCGGCTGAGCGGTACGTGTTTGGTGTTCCAAACGATTCGTACAATCGCATTCTGCATATTGAGGCGTGCTTCCATTACGCCATCAATTATTGACGGCAAACGCTCGATCAACCAAAGGCACGCCGCGCAGTGGACTCCTTCGAGTTGCAACTCGATAGATCGAATCCCATCGGAAACAACATGCGAATACTTATCGCGAAAGGTTTCGGAATCATAGGCAATATACTTGGATCCAGCTCCTGTTGAGGGAGCGATTTGCTTAGCAACTTGATCGCGTAGAGTGTAATAATCATCAAGCCCACAAGCTTGGATTGTTTCGTAGGCAACCTGACAACCTCCACAACAGAATTGGTAACTGTCTTCTATGTTGACCATCGACTCAGGGACTTCTAATCCACAATGATCGCAAAGATAAATCTGGGTGGCATTGCTTTGGGTAGCGATTGCTTGGTTAGTCGTTGAAGACATCAGCAGACTCCTCGCGAGAGCGACAACAGGCAGGGAGTTCTTCCGAACTAGGAACCTCTTTGCCTATGGATTCTTCTTGAACGACTGCTGCCAATGTCTCGGGCTGTAGATTGAGTCGTCCAGAGAGCGTGAAAACCCCTACAACGACTAGTGCCATCGCAGTGACGGCTGGCAGCTTCTTCCCAAACGTACCCATCAGGGTGCGTGCACCGATACCTAAGCTGAGCATGACAGGTAAGGTTCCTAGCCAAAAGGTTGCCATGACGGCACCACCCCACATTGGCGAACCGGCCCCTGCTGCTGTTACAACAAAAGCATATAACCAACCACATGGCAACAAGGTGGTTAATAGACCAATCGTTAATGCCCGTGGCAGTGCATCAAGCTTGGTTGCAAAGCGTTGTCCTTTTTGAATGAGCAGTGCCCACCGCTTAGGCGGATGCCAATGAAGCTTCTTTAATAAGGTTGTGCTACTGGAATGGTGTTTGATGAATTCGATGATGCCGAACAGGATCATCATTCCGCCAGCTGTGGCCAGGGCAATCGGTTGAAATCCTGCCAGCGTTGAGGCAACATCAATCAGAGCACCTGTCGCACCAGCAATGATACCGACCAAGGTGTAGGTCACAAGTCGTCCACCGTGGTAGGCAGAGTGCAGTAGCCAACTTGGAGTTCGTGAGCTTCCTTTATTGACAGCAAAAGCGCAGAATGGCCCGCACATGCCGGCGCAATGAAGCGAACCGAGCACGCTGGCGCTGAGTACGGCTGCTAATAATGGCAACATAATTATTGCTCGTTAATTGTTTCGGCCTGAGACGATATGCTTGTTGATGATTCTGTGGGTGAGTATTCAGGTTTGTTCGCCAAGGCCCAAGTTACACCGAGCATCATTAAGCAGACATGTCCAAGCAGTAGGCAGATTACCAAGAGAGGCCAACGAAAGGTTTCCCAAAACGTAGGAGGATTAGATTTATGGTATAGCTTAGTGCTCACGGTTCATCGCTCTTTTGTTTAGTGAAGGTTGCGGGCCCAAAGAGTCGGTATTTCATTTTAACCTGCTCTTCTTGACTATCTTCAATTTCAATAACAGCATCGACAATGCCATTACCACTCACAAAGAGTGACTCTGGTAGACTGACATGAATCGGTTGGGTAGTGCTTTTACCAGGTTCGATATCAAACTTTTCAAACTGGTTAGAAGAACCTTCATCAGGTTGAGATATCTTGATGGTATAGGTCTGTTTGTGATCGGTTCGATTTACAACGACTACACGAATTAGGTTGTCTACTTCGCCTTTTTCATTGACGACGAATGGACTACCTAAGCCACGCAATAAGGTAACATCCATGGACTTCTGGAATGCCAGCAAGGTGAGGAACAAAGTTCCAAGACAGAGCAAGGCAACAGCGTAGATAATTACGCGAGGTCGGATGAATTTATAATTTTTCCCGTCGAGCGTCGATTGAGCACAGTAGCGAATTAGGCCACGAGGTTTATTGACTCGATCCATTACGGCGTTGCAGGCGTCGATACACTGGGTGCAGTTAACGCATTCAAGTTGCAGACCGTCTCGAATATCGATCCCCGTTGGGCAAACATCGACACACATATGGCAATCCACGCAGTCACCGAGCCCACTTGAAACGCGATCTCTACCTCGACCACGAGGCTCACCACGTGTGTAGTCGTAGCCAACAATCAAGCTTGATTTGTCAAGCAAAACCGATTGGAAACGTCCGTAAGGACAGCCGATGATGCAGAGCTGCTCTCGCCAGTAGCAGAAATCAAACAGCATTAATCCCGTGACAAACAGTACAAGGGCAAATGCTCCAGGATGATGCCATGGAGGAGTGTTCCATATCCATGAATGGACCGTCTCTGCACCAACGAAGTATGACAGGAACGTGTTTGCAAGGTGCCAGCATACGATGACATAAACAAGATAAAGCAATGCAACACGCCAGCCCGCAACTTGCTTTTTGGGTTTGCCTCCTTTGCCACTGGTTCCAGTAAATAGCCGTTCGAGTGGGCGAACAAGATACTCCATATAAACCGTTTGCGGGCATGCCCAGCCACACCAGATACGACCAAAGATAGCAGTGGCAAAAAAGATCGTTAGGAAGACTATCAAGCCACCAAGTGCGAGAAGCTCTAGATCGGTTGGAAGCAGAACGAGTCCAAAGAATGAAAATTCAGCATTCCAAAGGTCGAATTGCAGCGCTTGGCGACCATTGATTTTAATGAAGGGGAGGAGCGTATAGATTGTAATTAAGGCATAGGCCACGAGACGGCGGCGATGCCAAAATCTACCTGTGGAAAGTTTTGGTCTCAGCCAGCGACGAGAACCATCACTTTCCAGTGTGGAAAGAACACGTCCTTCGGCTTTGATGACAGGCAGATCGTCCATGGGAATTACTCAACCTTGGCTTCAGTATCCTCAGCCGACTGTTTCTCCGGCGTAGGCCATGGAGCAATGGTCGTTTCTTTCACCTTAACTTGGTAAGCGCTGGGTAGATTCTTCCCACGCATCGAAGCGACATAAGATGAAACAAGAACCAACTCGTTCGGGTGCAGTCGATTACCCCATGCCGGCATGGCTCCTTTGTTGGCTCCTTCGTTGACAACTTTAGCGATGTCCTCGATCTTCTTGACATGAATATAAGCATCGTCCGTGAGGTTCGGACCGGAGATCCCTTCGCCGTTAGCTCCATGACATGGCTTACAATTCGTGGTGAAAGTGGCTGCTCCAACAGCAAGCCATTTATCGTCATCGATATACTTTAGTATCGTTTGCTCATCAGGGCTGAGCTCGCCAATCTCTCCAAACTGAAGTTTCATGTTCTCAGCAAGGCTGACATCATACGATGCCGCATGCGTGCGAGACATGTTGGGAGCGTGAAACCAAAGGGCATAGAGCGGGGCGAATAGGATCGAACCAACGAACAACAAATCCCACCACAGAGGCGTCGGGTTGTCGTATTCTTGGATGCCATCATAACAATGATCCGATAGCTGTTGTTCTTGATCGCTATAGGAAGGAATATCGTTATCGTTTGATGAGCTAGTCATCAGGGGGTTCCTTATTCGAAATCTTAAAGGCTTAATTTCAGCTAGAGAGTCAAAGTCGTTACAGTTTCTTGTGTTTCATTATGGCAATCGCAGTTTTCGCATTTACCGCATGATTGCTTCACGTGGTCATCCGTATTCGAAACGATATTCAAAGCTTGTTCATGATTGTGGTAAGGATCACCATCTTCCAAGGGCATGCTTGACCAATTGTCGATCTGACGTTTTCTTCTCGTCAAAGCCCAAAGGGAGATGCCAACAAAGACTGCGACGAAAAGAACTAGACCTATTACCGCAAATGGAGCTAAGCCTGCTTCGGATAACATTTGCTTAATCATTCTTGCTTTCCTCAAGTGAATCGGTTTGCGAAGAATCAGTGGGAAGATCGTTAGACTTTTGCTCTTGAGCCTCCGCTTCTAGCTTTTCTGCGGTAACGGAACGCATTACTAAAGCGGCTTCTTCTGGTGACTTGAAAAGGTCCGTGCCGAGTCGTTGTAGGTAGGCAACCAGAGCAATAGCGCGTTTGTCAGATAGATCGAAATCTTGGCCCTTAAGATTTGTGTAAGGAAGTCCGTTGTTTTGTTCGACAAATTCAGCAGCAATCTGAGCAGCCTGAGCCTCCGCATCTGCTTTGGCATTGTTCCGGGCTAAGCCTTCGTACTGAGGGTAAGGAACCCCCAGTTGTTGCATCGCTTTGATGCGAAGGGGGATCGATTCAAAGTCAAGCTCTCGCTCCATTAGCCAAGCGTAGGATGGCATTAAAGAGCCTTGGTTATAGACAGCCGGATCCCGCAGATGCAGGATGTGCCACATATGGCTTTGCTTGCCACCTTCACGGGCGAGGTCAGGTCCGATGCGTCGAGATCCCCACTGGAACGGATGGTCATAAACGCTTTCGCCAGGCTTACTATAATCGCCATATCGTTTGGTCTCAGCGACCATAGGACGAATCATTTGCGAGTGGCAGTTGTAGCAACCTTCCGAGACATAAATATCACGCCCGGCCAATTCAAGCGGCGTATAGGGCATAACCGTTTCGATCGTTGGTACATTCGATCTGATAACAAATGTTGGAATTAATTCCAGCAACGAAGCCGAACCAACTGCAAGAATTGTGAAAAAGGTGAATTTAACAGGCATGCGTTCCCAGGCCCGGTGCCACCAAAATGAGCTGAATACATCGAGCCATTGTGCAAAGCCAACCACCTGAGTTAGATTCGACGATGGTGCGGATTCAGTCTTGTATTCCGTATCACGAAGTGCTGGGGCTTCATAAACAGGAACATCATACTCTTCAGGGCGAGAACGCCATGTCATGAAGATATTGAAACAACCCATCAAGGTTCCAAAGATATACAACGCACCACCAAGTGCACGTAGGTGATACATGGGCATGATCGCTTGAGTTGTCTGCACAAAGTCAGGATAAGCGAGTTGACCAGTTGGAGTGATACTGCCCCACATGAGGCCTTGAACAATCCCTGCGACATAAAGCGGTACGATGTAACAAAGAATCCCTAATGTCGAAGACCAGAAGTGTGCCCCTGCAAGTTTTTTGCTATAGAGTTCGGTCTGGAACAACCTCGGCGCCAGCCAATAGATCATCCCGAAGGTCATCAGTCCATTCCAACCAAGCGCTCCTGAGTGAACGTGAGCAATCCCCCAGTCGGTATAATGGCTCAGCGCGTTTACTGCTTTAATCGAAAGCAATGGTCCTTCAAACGTGCTCATTCCATAGAAGGTAATGCCGACAACAAAGAACTTAAGCACTGGGTCGTTGGTCAACTTGTGCCAAGCTCCCCTTAGAGTCAGCAAGCCGTTGATCATACCACCCCAGCTAGGCATCCATAGCATGACGGAAAAGACCATGCCAAGAGTTTGCGCCCACTCGGGAACGGCGGTGTAGTGAAGGTGGTGGGGGCCCGCCCAGATGTAAATGAAGACTAGTGACCAGAAGTGTAAAATGCTTAATCGATAGGAGAATACAGGCTTCTCAGCAGCTTTTGGCAGGAAGTAATACATCAAGCCTAGGAAGGGAGTCGTTAAGAAAAACGCCACCGCGTTGTGACCATACCACCACTGCATCATGGCATCTTGCACACCTGCGTAGATGGGATAGCTCTTTATCATGGAAGCCGAGAAGATAGGCACCCAAAGATTGTTGAAGATATGCAAGACTGCGACCGTTACGATCGTAGCAATGTAGAACCAAAGCGCGACATACATATGCCGTTCACGGCGAGTTGCCAGGGTCATAAAGAAGTTGATGCCAAAGAAGCCTGCCCAAACAAGTGCAATTGCTATATCGATTGGCCATTCAAGCTCGGCATATTCCTTACTTTGAGTAATGCCAAACGGTAGGGTCAAGGCAGCCGATACAATGATTGCTTGCCAGCCCCAAAAGTGCAGACGACTAAGTCGGTCTGACCACATTCTTGCTTTGCATAATCTTTGTGTGGAGTAATAGATCGCAGCGAAAATGCCATTACCAGCGAACGCAAAGATCACTGCATTTGTATGAAGAGGACGTAAGCGACCAAACGTAATCCATTCGATTCCACCATTTATCCACGGAGCTATCAGTTGAGTCGCAAGTAACATACCGACAGCAAAGCCAACAACCGCCCAGACTAGTGTGGCTGTTACAAACATCCGAACGATTGCATCATCGTAGCTAAAACGTTCCATTTTAGATTCGGAACCGGTATCCTGATTCATCGTATTACTAAAGTCCTACTTCGTGGTCATAATTGAGTAGTAACAATTGATTCATGTGGAAATCTATCAACACATTCACTTCGGCCAAAGTGACAATGTGTCCGAGGCAAAGTGTCTCACTTTGATGGTCTTGCAGATTGGTCTAGGGGAATCGTGTATGTCTCTGGTTCTGATTCACAAAGAGACTTACACCCCGTTTCACGCTCAAGCAGATTAGAGATCGTAAAGCTTGCAAAATGCTTTTCAGTTGCAGCGATTGAATCGTCCAGCATCCTGTGAAGAGGACATAAGGCTCCTTGATGGTCGGCTAGCTTAAGCGGACAACTCGTTATTCTCTTGATAGGATCAACACAGCTGATTACTTCAAGTGCTGTCAATTCTTCAGGATCGATCGCGATGCTGTATCCCCCATTGATCCCACGCTGACTGCTGACAATTTGTGATCGCGTGAGAGGCTGAAGAACTTTTGGCAGGTAGCTAAATGGGACCTTGGTGCCATTGGCCAATTGCTGGGTTGTCTGTGGGCTCCCAGAATGCTGCGCAAGCCAGACTACAGCTCGGAGAGCGTATTCTGCTGTCTGTGTAACGGACATGATGACGTCCTAAGATTATGCATAGAAGCAGTTTAGGGCTAATGATGTGGGTCATTCCTCAAAAGAGGATAAGGCGATCCACATGTGAAGTATCGGCTTCACGTGGAATAAAGTCAAGAGGATACGCAAGTCCATAAAGGGAAATTCCTAAATTAGTTTATTGGATGAAAAACGGGGGCTCGATAAACCGGCTTATCGAGCCCCCGTGAAGGAATGTCGCTTAGGTTGTTGATAGTTATTCAGCTAGGACTCAGCTATTGGCCAATGGAGTTTGGAGAACGCTCTGTTGAGAAGTTTGTCCAATTAGTAACGAAGGATAAGGTCTACCGTTAGTCGGTTTTCAAGAACATCGCGGCGATCAGTGAGTGGGACTTCCCAAGCAATCCCGATTTCAGTCAAGCGATTTGGTTTGTGTTTCATACCAAATGCTCCAGTGACAATGTCATTCCCTTCTACTCCACCGGACCCAAAGTTGAAGAGGTCACCACCTTCTACTCCAGTCAAGCCGAGAGCATCAGCACCACCATTGGTCCAGTGGAACCAGTTGAATTCAGTGAGTGCGTACCAGCCTTTACGAACTTGGTAGTCAAAGTGGTTGGACCAGTAGATGAATTCACTATTGGCGTTACTATCAATGGGTAAGTCCCAGCCAAATGCACTTAGCCAGTGACCGCAGTCACATATTTCTTGTCCTCCTGTCAGGAAGAGATGAAATGCTCCATCACCCATGGATTGCTTTGATCTATTCGAACCGACAGGTGCGTCATAGACGATACCAGTTGACAAAAGTCGTCGATTTCTCGTGTCACGAAGAAGGCTATATTTAAAGCCTAAATCAACATCACCCCACCCATCATCGATAAGTGGATTGTCTGAGACTATGTAGCCGTCCTTAGTTGCAATAAGAGAGAGCTTGTCGTTAAGTCTGGCACGAATTTGCAGCGCGTAGAGTTGTACGTCGCCACCAAGAGCGGTTGCAGGAACACGGTGTTGCAAGAAGATGCCGCGCAATTCAGTAACTTGCCTTGGATCTTCAAAAAAGACAGGGTTTGTCATTGGGCTAATGAAGTCATCAAAGCATCGTTCTGTCTGGCAGAAGCAGCCGAGTAGTTTTTTGGGCAAGGCTGGTGCGGCTGCGCATTCATCGTACGTAAGTATGCCTTTGCCTAAGAGGCCACAGTTCTTATCGCACGGCAAGCAACATGAACTGGCCCCACAGCAATCGCAACAGGTGGTTGAATCACAGCAACCCATGTCGGATTCACAGCAGACAGGGATTACCTCGTAAGAGACCTGCCCTTGAGGCTTGAGGTCAGCTGATTCAAATTGTGTAAACTCATCAGCTAGCAGCGTGTGGGTGCTAGCGAAAGCACCGATCACTACGGCTAACCGAAGTAATGTTCGAAATCCATCCATGATTCCATTCCTCATATTCACATTGCTTTAAATAATGGCAACGATACCGCCACTATTTGTTCTCGGCCCTGGCAGCCCAAATTTCCTATGTTTTCAGGCTGAGAGCGTAAATCTGTGGAAACCCTCTAGTCTAGCCAGACCACTCAGTCAAATCATGCTAAACGTGGCAAGGATAGTGTGATTGACGAAGCCATGTTGCAATGGCATGGCAACCTCTGCGAATCCAAATAAAGAAGCCATCTTATACTTATTAATAGTACAAGATGGCTTAATGACTTTTTTGAACAGTGACTTGTTTAATTACTATGGGTTAACGACTTTTTGAACCAGCGATAGAGGTAAGGCAAGCGATTAACAGAATCGCCAAAGAGCTTGACTCTGGCACTGACGCTGTTTGGGCCAATTCTAGATTGGTAGCTGGAGAGGTATTGCCGAAATTTGCTACCCAGATGTTGTAATCTTCGGAGTCAATTATACCATTGCCACTCAAGTCGTAACCAGAGCCGGTAGGTACAACTGAACCAAGCGCATCACGCCACAGGGTATAGTCAGCGGCGTCGACTGAACCATCTTTGTTGAAGTCACCAGCAAGCACGACTTCTACCGATATCGTATTCGCTCCATAGATCAGTTGCAGCGCAAGTCCGGAATCAAGATTGGGTAGGTTGGCTGCTGAGAAGCCGCCGGTGATTCCCTCGGTTGCTGAGACAAGCTCGAATAAGGTACCAATAGCTTCATCGAATCCAACCATTGCTTGAACGTCAAGTAAGCCATCAAGGTTTGCAGTGTCTTCGATTTCTAGCTTGTCGTAAACGCTGTTTGTTGCGATATCAACTTCCAGAATCGCTCCATCGGCTTGCGTATAGTCGCCGTCAATATTTAGTGTTGTGATTTGTGAAGAAACGAAAGTATCAAGCGTTGTGACACTAAAGTTGTCGTATCCCGTGGCATCGTTGTTGACAGCGAATCCAACCTTGCCATCAGCCTTAAACATATCATCAACAATAAAGGACTCGGCAAGAACCTCACCAGTCTCAGCAATCGCAATCGAAAATTCGACATAGCCGAGTTCGGCATCGTGAACAACGGTTGCTGTTAGTAGGGTGTCTTGAGGGAAATTTCCGTTGAAGGTCCCCGAACCGCTTGCTCCAAAGACGTTGTTACGATCGCCGTTGACGTTAGCAATCACGTCTAGTTGAGTATTTGTTCCCGTCTCGCTGCCGGCAACAACGCTTAAACTAAACCAGTTGTCGATGTCTTGGAAACCGAACACAAGCTTTGTGTCCAGGAATTGGCCGCTTGGGTCTCCGAATCCATCAAAGACAAAGTCAGCCTCGATGATGTCAACTTTACCAGAGGTATCAAAGTCATCGGAGATAGCAACCGCCCCAGCAAACGGCTGAGAGTTGGTTACTCCATTGGCAAAGTCGATGCCAACTTCCGTTTGAAAAAACATCTGACTTTCACCAGAGAGCCCTAATTCCGTGGGCTGGCTGGCCGCACCGTCAGCTCCCGTGATTTCAAATCTCGCATCGGTAATGTTCGTGCCAAGATCGTAGAAGGTCCAATTTGGCGTTAGACCGGTTGCTGAGCCAGAGCTGAATGCTACGCCCGGGGTGTAAGATTCAAAATCTTCCGACGTAGTGACGCCAGCAGATGAATTGCTTACCACGAGGCCAGTTCCACCAATACGAATTGTCGAGCCGCCTTGGGCTTCAAGATTTCCCCAAAGGGTGGCAACTCCGTGAACGGTTGATCCATTCTTGGCGATCACATTTCCCGAGATCCCCCCACCGTCGTATGAAGGTGACCCAAACGAGCCGCTAACCAGGGAGCCACCAATGGGAGAGGAAATTTCCGAATCAGCGCCAATTGCTAAGGATTCACCATTCTCAAGCATAATGTCGCCTGGTGTGTAGAACCGGAAGTAATCGTATCTTGCTTCGCTTCGTTCTTGGTCAGAGCTCTGGCCGTTTGTTGAAATCGCAGTAAGCCAGACATTCACATCGGTATGTTCGTAAACGTTAGGGTCGTATATAGCCGCGTGTTGAAAAACATCATCAACAAAGAAACGGACTTCATTCGGAGTCCATTCCATGCCGTAAGTGTGCCAGTCATTGATCGTTTCAACAGGTATCGTACTGAGGTCGTTTGAAGGGAGCTTCGTTATGATTTGACCGTTTTCGTTCCATGGAAGAACGTGTTGAGTGAATCTGGAAAGGTTGTTGCTGCCGTTCTCATAGATATCGATCTCGGTACGTCTTGAAGGTGGAAAGGTGGTGCCAACGTTTCCGTTGCCATCCGTATCCGCAAGCTGAGCCCAGAAGGCATGCCACCATCCTTCGTCAGTTTGGTCATCATTGTCGTCATTGATGCCGTCGCCTAGCTTGGAGCGAACTTCGTAATAACCATAGCGAAATCGTTGAGATGAGATCACGCCAGCCCCAGCAGCATCAAATCCATTGATCGGTGTATCAAGAGGGGTTAGGTTGAGAATCAAACTGCCATCGGCAACTTCAACATTACTCGGAAGTTGAATGCTTTGTTGCTTCTCATCTGCGCGATACCACCAGCTTGATTCATCAAGAGAGGTGCCGTTGAATTCGTCTGCCCAACTCAATTGGTAGCCAAGCGGTTCGGTCGCTACCAAAGTCGATGCTGTCGTAAAGACTAGGCAAATTACGAATAAGTGGCTGACAAAACGCATGTGGGATGTTCCTGGATGAAACCTCGGATGAGAGGCTCAATTTTGTTGTAGTTGAGCTCTAAAAAAAGCCTCTTAACAATAAGAGGCTTTGGTTATCTTGATTCGATGAACGGAAGAATGGTTTAACACACGGTGGGAATCTCGATAAACCACTCCTCCGACTATGCCTAAGCACAAGTTCCACCCCTGCGCTGGCGAGCTAATCGAAAGCTAATTAGTTACGATCAGGAATTGAATTCGCAGCACACATTTCTTTTTGATCAAGATCCTTTGGTTCTTCACCATTGATAGTGGCTAGATTGCGAAGCAAGTTGAAACTCATGTTCTCTGATAGGAAGTGTACGCTTCCATCACAGTAGACAAAGTTGGCTCCGCTTGGGTGGTTGCTACCATAAGCCAGTTGGTTGAAAGGGATATCTTTAGCAACACCATCTGGAGCATCATTATCTAATTTGTAGGCTGCTATTGAATAGTGATCTCCAACAATCCTCATCTCATATTTGTTATTTTCAATTGATATTGTCTTCATGTTAGCCATGCAAGGGAAATTAGAACCCGATGTTCCTCCATTATTGCCAGGTCCAAGTTGTACGCCCTTCATCCATGCGCGTAGCTCATAATTGCGTTCACCAACCATCAAGCTCTGAGAAGTACCGTCAATGATATGTTTGAATTTTTTAGATCTACCTGGCTGCATGAATCCATTTTTAAGTACAAAACCGCAAGGGCCCGTGCCTAGTACAAGCCGGTTTTCAGGACAATTACCACCACCATTGACAGCGGCATAATGTGATACCTGAGCAGGCTCGAAATGGGAATCTGTTTCAGGCCCCGCGCTAGGACAGGTCAGGGTCTTCATCTCAATTTCTGCAAGTGCACTATTTCCACCGTTACCACCATTATCCCACGTGATAGGTTGCGAACGATCGATAGTATCGGCCAATACCCCTTCTTCGAAGAACGGCATCAGGTCAACATAGAATCCTGGTCTTTGTTGTTTGCCGTTTTGGAGTTTGTCAATAGAAACACTACCAGAAGGGAATTGCTTATTAGTGTCATGATAGTTATGGAAAGCAAGACCTATCTGCTTCATATTATTGACACATGAATTTCTGCGAGCAGCCTCCCTAGCTGCCTGGACTGCTGGCAGTAGCAGGGCGACCAATATCCCAATAATCGCAATTACCACCAGAAGCTCAACAAGGGTAAATCCCTTGTGCGAGGTGTAAGATTTTTTGTTTAATTCCGTTTTAGAGAGCATCGTTGTAAACTCCTTTGCCTCATCTGGTGATCGACTGCTATGGCTCGGCTGTCTATAACAGCCAAGCCATAGCTAAAACGATATAGGATTCAACTGATTCAATTCGATTGACTAATCGAGCTGAATCAACAAAGTTTAAAATCAAGACTGACGACGATGTGCGCCAATAGCGATCATCGACAATCCAAGCAAAATAGCAGACGAAGGTTCAGGTACTGCAGCCGCCAAAGCTTCAAAGTTCAAGCTAGCTGGTGAACCAGCAGCAATCAAAGCTGAGTGCATGGCAAACGCATCACTGAGGTCAACGTCACCGTCAAAATCGAGGTCGCCATTAGCGAAGGTTGTCAAATCAGCAAATCCAGCGGCACTGTCATTGTCATCAAGGAAACCAAGGGAGCTTTCAAAACGCCAACCAGCAACAAAGTCATCAACATCCGATTGATTCAAGACACCGTCGCTGTTGATGTCACCTGCAACACCAGTGATTCCACCTACCGTACGGGCGTACCCATTGTCACGACCGAAGTTGTAATCACCGTAATCAATAGCGGGATCATTGGAGGTTTCACCCCAGGTAAAGACTTCGAGTTGGTCAAGTGTCCCATTGAAGAAATCTTGCGTACCACCGCTGAAGGTGAGTTCATCACCTGCGGTGTTGGCACCAATCACCAAGTCCGAAGTGTCACCCGTATCGTAGGTGCTACCCGTACGGCCAATACCTAGGCCATTTACGAGCATCACTGTTCCTACACCAAACTCACGAACTACGGAAACGTGTGACCAATTGTCAAAAACGACAGGGGCTCCTGTATCGAACTCAGTGCCGTTGGATTGTAGAATCCAGGTGTTGGTGTCGCTGATAAGGATGCCAAATTGGTTCGAATCGTGTAATACCGACTGACGGGTTCCCATGCCTGCTGAGCTTGGGTTAACCCAGATCTGCATACCACGGTTCCGAAGACCGGTGTAATCATTCAGGTCTGTGTCAGTAATACCAAGAGTGTTTCCTGTAGCACCAGCCGAAGTTTCAGGGTTATTGAAGTTTCTTTGGTTTAGGTAGTCGCCTGTACCATCGAAAGTAATACCAATGGTGCTACTGTCAGCCGTTGCACCAGGACGACTTGATACATTGGCGTAGATCGGATCACCTCCGACAGCACCTGTACCAAACCCAAAGTCGACGAAATAGTCAGTCGAGTCGAACGATTGCGTCACCGTTGCACCAACCGAACCGTTTTCTTCCTCACCCAGTTGAAGGTCACGGTCGAATTCAATCGCTTGAGCAGGAGTCGCGGTGGCAGCAACCATCGCGACTGCGGCAACCACAGGAAGGACTCGACGCGTACGACGACGAACAAACATTGCAATACCTCCTAGTAAGCAAATGCCAAGTGAACCTGGTTCAGGAACTGCCGAAGCAGCTGATGAGGATGACGAGCTGCTCGCTCCGTAGTTTCCGGACCAGAGGGTGTAGTCGTCCGCGTCAACCGTGCCGTCGCCATCGCCATTGCCATTCAAGACCGAATCGCTTTGGCCAAGGTTGTCACGCCAAACGGTGTAGTCCGCCGCGTCGACCGAGCCATCGTTGTTGAAGTCTCCAGCCAAGCCAACTGGTGGCTCGACGTTGACGAATTCAACTTTACCGTTGACGAAGTTGTTGCCAGCACCAGCAATGTGATAACGCCAGCTAACGTCGCTTGAAACTCCGTCATCAGCTGCTTCACCTAGGTAAACTTGAACCGAGTCAGCAAAGTCTGAGCTGCCAGTTAGGAAGGCTTCGATTAGTTGATCGTCGCTCGAAGCACCACCTTCTTCCCAACCATTGCCCGAACCGTCACCAGCAGGGAAGGATGCTAGGTTTTGATCTTGTAGGCTGCTCCATGCAGCTGCATCAAGATTGCCAGCTGTACCGTTGATCTCGTACAGGTCAACTCCATCGATCGATTGACCCGAAGCATTGACAATTTGCATGTCACCGTCGACTGGGTCGATTTGAAGCGTCAAGCGTGGTAGCTCAAAGACGTTGATACGTGAGACTGAAATCGCGTCGTTGTTAACGCCTATGCCAACATCACCTCCTGAGGTACCTTGAAAAACTTCGTTTGTAACCGATGCGGAGTCAATTTGAGTATCAGTAGACAGGTCAACGATTGTTACATCTACCGAACCAGCAATTGCATCGTGCGTTACGGTTGCACGCAATTGGCTGTTTTGAGGTAATCCAGCCGTGTAACCTCCACCGGTACTAAACCGATCGAATAGATTAGAACGGTTTGGTTCTCCAGTAGGTGTACCATTGTCAACAAAATCACCTACCGTATTTGCGATTTGTAATTGACGTGAAGTACCATTTGATTGACCAGACACAATGCGGAGAGAGTGGTTATTCACCTCATCTACAACACCGAAGTAAAATGACATATCCAGAAAGTTACCTGATTCGATTCCATTGCCGCCCATACGGAAGTCATACTCGTAAACCATGATGTCAGAAGAGGTATCGAACTGGTTAGAGTATGCCATAGCCCCGCCAATTGGATTGGTGTTAAATCCCCTTAGGAAGTCAGGGGCATCGTTTGATTGAACAAGAGCTTTTGATCCAAGTCCATCTGCAGCGGCCGATTCATCTTGGATTTCCCAAACAGTGTCATTTGTCACAGGGGTCGTGGCATCACCAAAGTCAAAGAAGGTCCAGCTTGTTAGCTCAGTTCCTGGAGCAGAGCCAGTGACAGCACCACCGGTGAAGGCGGTACCAACGGTGAAGCTTTCAAAATCTTCGACTTGTGCCGAAGCTTCGGTTCCGCCTGATACAAGTGCAACAACCAAGAGGGCTGGGGCAATCTTGCCAGCGGTGCTTAGAGCTAAACGCTTACGAGGGCTAATCATGAGGGCAATCATTCCAGCGAAGAGTAGAAGTGTCCAAGAGGTAGGTTCAGGTACCGCTGCTGCGGCAACCATTTGAGCAAATGATGCTCCTGGGTTAGCAGCTTCAAAGGCGGTACGGAATGCAACAAAGTCAGAAGCGTCCGTGATGCGGTCGTTGTTCATGTCGCCTAGCAAGTAAGCTTGAACACGTGATGCATCACCATGGTCGGTCGTAAGGTTATCGCGAACAATGGCCCAGTCGGCGGCGTCAATGTCGCCATCGGCATCGAAGTCACCTTCAGCAAATGCTTCACCACCATTGCCAACGTAATTGACGGGTGCGTCAACTTCGGTTCCGTCAGGTAGAACGTAATCAAGGTCAAGGTTTTCACGTGGGTTTGGTGTCCAAGCACCTACACCAAGCGAAACGCTTGCACCACCAGCAAGGGTCGCGCCTGCCGCGCTTTCGAAATCAAATTCACTTAAGTCTTGGTCATCAGTGGGATTCGATAGAGTGGTCCATTCGTCTGCCGAAAGCGACATGTCACCACTGGCATCGTAGGTTGCGTCAATCGAAGCCCAGTTAGCCGAATTCAAACCACCAGCGCCGGTTGTAATTTCATAACCAACCCAGTTGACTGGGAGGTCACCGGTGTTAGAGATGGTCAATTCACCTGTGTCACGGTCAACGGTCAGTTCAAGTACACCCGGATCTGGTGTACCGCCAATAACATCACCATTAAGGGTGACATTGGCTGCGATTCGTGTGCGTTCATTAGTTGTACTCGTGTTATTTGAAGCAAACCAGCGGAATGTGACAGCGCTGTTCAGGCCTTGGAAGGAAGCTCCTGTAAGGTCAACAGAAACCGCCTCGGTGAATGTTCCAGGATTGGTGTCACCATCATGAGTTGAACTGAAAATGTCCGAGGCGAAGCTATCGATACTACTTCGAAGCACTAAGGTTCCAGAGTCAGCAGGATCCGGTGCTGCTGCTGCGTCGTAATTGTCTGTGCGAAAGCCGAAGTCAAGAGAGGTTAGGTCAAGCGTACCTAAGGTTGGGGTTACCGTGATCTCTGCTACTTGTTGCAGAGTTTCAGACAGCAGTTCACCGTTGATAAAGTGAGTACCAGTCGAAGCTGAGACAGATCCGATTGAAACGGTGTAATCACTGGCGGTAACATCTTGTTGTACTGTCGACGCGGCTATAGCGCCGCCAGCAAGATCGTATTCGGCAAGGATAACAGCTTGGGCGGAATTCGCCGAGAAAAGTGCGGCCGTGGCAACAAACGCCATAGCACGGAGTGTCCTTAACATTTCAGAAGCTCCATTCATTAGTAGACTAAGCCAAGGGGTATTGGGAGAAATCGCAGTGCTCTCGGAACCGTACGGGTCACGAGAGAAACCGAACTGAATAAGTGTGTGGTGAAAAGTTGACGTAATACTGAAAAGCTGCGATTAATTTCGCCTACCCTAGTGAAGTCAAACACGGAAAAATCGTCCACGCGTAGCTGCGCCAAAATACTTTGATGAGGCGCCACTTGAGGGTGCAAAAATCTTTCAAATATTTCTAGATTAGCCCTAAGTGATTGCTTACAAATGGTTTGGGATGCCTATAAGAGGGCAATCAAATGGCCCTATATTCGGACTTCCTCAGTTTTCTTGATTCAGATAGGTAAAAAAAGATGGCGGCATTATCGGAGATTTTCCACAAGTGGCGCGAAAACAAAGAACCTAGGCACCAATAGATAGAAACGTCTGATCGTTAAAGTCTCTGCTATGCCCGCATTATCATCAGAGGGATGGAGCTTATTAAGAAAGTGTGAGGAGAGCTGCGGCTAAGGAGTCAAAATCCCCTATTTTTGCAGTATCAATTTGTCATTTTTTGTGACCATCATGCGGTAATGCTCTCCCTGATGCTCGATCATTACCATTCGTGCATCACCGAATAGTTCCTTAGAGCTAATCGTTCTCATCAAGGAAGCAGTCGTTGGGCAGCCACCAGGCTTGACTTTGACAACCTCATTCTGAGGGGCTTTTTGCTCTTTAACAGGCTGATCTTCAGACATTATAGGCCGAATTATTTTTGAAATACTGGGTTGTGTTAATTGGAGTATCCAGTATCCTATTGCATGTGAGACTCAGTCGCAACCGATGTAGTAGGGGTTGTTTGATTGACCTCCTTCCCACCGCCAGCAAGTAATCGTCAGCACACATCTTTATCGCTGACAAGCCAGCCAGGGCCAGGCAAACCATTAGGGTTTGTCTCAGTAATGTTTGACCTGAGTCGAGAGACTTTCAGTTCTATTTCCACCGCGCGCATGGATGGGAACTGAGCATATTTTTCAGGTTACCCAGGCAAGCAATCACTTTCATTTTTACTTGCAGATATTGCATCTTGAGGAATTGTTCTGATGAAGAAACTTATGATTATGTCCATCGTAGCTTTGGTTGCTGCGGTTAACTCGGCAGAGGCTGCCTTAACTTCCTCTCCTTACTTTTTTTCTGACCAACCCATCGCTGCTACAGGGCAATTTGAATGGGATGAGTTTGTAGCTTCTTTCCCACCAGGCCCAACAGCTGCTCTTGGTCCGCACGCTGCTGACGTTGCCAACTTTGGCGGTACGGGGACGCTTGATGCCTTAGACATTACCGTTGATCCATTTGACGGTCCTCCATTCCCGCTAATCACTGGGACTGAAAATATTTATGCTGGTGGAACTATTGTAGATTTTGATGTTGAACTGAGTGGACTCGATACAATCAATCCATTTACAACGGTTGTTCTTCAACTTGCATTTATTGGAGAAGCTGATTCTGCATCGGTCCTTCTTGATGGCGCTGCTCCCTCCACATTTGTTGATCGCGGAGTGGCTACTGTTGCTCATGATACAGATAACTCAAATGCTTCATTCGATACCAATTTCTATTGGGCTGAATGGCAGGTGGCTGCAGATTCAGATTACTTACTTGAGTTTGCTAACGCTGCTAATCACACAAGTCTTGCTCAAGTAAGAGCGGACTACTTTAACACCGCGGCTCCTTTCACAGCCGTGGCTGCCTCGACAGTTCCAGAACCAACTACGGCCACCTTGTTGGCTTTGATGTTTTCTGGTTTGGCAACCGTACGTAACCGTGTGAGCTAAGACCGATTTATTGTTATTGATGGAGACTCTGCTCTAACTGATGTTTTTAAAAAACTAGAGCAGAGTTTCTTTTGAAAAGTAGATATTCAACCTATTTGAGTCTCAATTTAAGGTGAACGGAGATCACGTCTATGCAAGTCAAGCAATTAGAAACTGCCGGCTTTAGTCGAAGTGAAGTACGCACGCGTTCCGCTCTTGATCGCAGGCATGGATTTACCTTGGTTGAATTGTTGGTCGTGATTGCAATTATTGGCATCCTGATCGGTATGCTTCTGCCCGCTGTACAGTCAGCTCGTGAAGCTGCACGACGCTGCTCATGCTCAAATAATCTTAAGCAGATTGGGCTTGGGGTTTTGTTGTATCACGACGTTAATGGCGGATTGCCAGCGGCCTGGATAGTTTCGGGTAAGCAAGATCTAGGAAGGTGGCAAGAGAATGTGTTCGTGCAAATACTGCCGTACCTTGAAGAGTCAAATACATTCACCCTATACAACCCGGACCTAAGTATTCAGGACGAAGAGAATAAAGATTTTGCTCAATCAACAATTGATATTTACTTATGTCCATCCATGGTACTACCTAATGCGGTAA
This sequence comes from Botrimarina sp., assembly GCA_965263145.1. Classification (GTDB taxonomy): domain Bacteria; phylum Planctomycetota; class Planctomycetia; order Pirellulales; family Lacipirellulaceae; genus CAYGQU01. The sequence goes on along the minus strand of OZ253585.1, from coordinate 755,116 downwards.
ATGCTGATTATGGTCCTGGCAGCTATATGGCATGCACTGGTTCGGCCCGTCCAGATCTGGATTACTTTGATGTGCCTTATGCCAACAGCACTGGCAAGATTCGGACTCGATATAAAAATGATGAAGGGTTTCTAGCGGGACATAATGGAGCGATAGTCGTTCGGTCAAACGATGAAGCTCTGTTACGTTTGCGAAGAATTACTGACGGTACAAGTCATACCTTTGCTATCGGTGAAGCTGACTATTTTACCGGTTTGGGTCCTAATGGACCTGTTTGGGCTGGTGGTTACATTGTCGGCACCTTCGGATCTACTTCCGGTGAGTTTAATCCGATCGAGCCTCCCAAAGATTTTTCTGAGCAAGCTGAGAAGCTAACCGCTTTTCGAAGTGATCATCCTGGCGGAGCCATGTTCCTAATGGTGGATGGTTCTTCCCAATTTATAAAAAATGACATCGCGAAGGAAGCCTACGACGCTTCTGCAACCAGAGAAGGCGAAGAGGTCGTTGGTATATAAGCCTCCAGTTTTAATGCACAATTACAATTTGGAAACATACCAAATGATACACCTAAATAAGATTTTATTATTAGCTGCTATATTGCAGCTTTCGGCAGGTTCTGTTCAGGCTTTCACATCGAGTCTTGGCGTTACAACAGGATTGTTTGAGCCCGTTGGTTGGTCCGTAGGCGATGTCAGCTCTACTCATCAGATTTGGAACAGCAAATCAACTGCAACGGGCAATTTACCTGATCAAGCATACAACACCGGTGGGGCTTCGCTTACCGCGCCGACGTTAAGTGTGATCTCGCCAGGATTCCGCAGTGGAACCAGCAATTTTTATTCATTCAGTGGCGATTACTCGGCCAGTACTAATATCTCAAACCACGGGCCTATCGTTGTGCCTGAAGGCGTTGTGCTTGGAACCCATGTGATTGTTCAAGTTGGAACATCGTTAAATGGAGGCATTGGTGTTTTTACTGACTCGCTAGAGATCGTTGACTCATCAGAAGTTCTGATCAGCGGAGGCAGCAATGGTGAAGCACTTCAAATTTCTGAAGTAAATTTCTACGAAGATGTCTTCACCAGTTTTGGATTAGCTGATTACAAAGAATATATTTTTGAATTCTGGTTGCCGGACTACACCGAAGACTTTCAAATCGTATGGGACAGCATTGTACATTCTTCCTTCGATACCCTACGAGTCGATACCATCGTTGCTGAAGAGCACCCAAGCGGGGGCAGCCCTTTCCCTTTAACGACAGATACTCCCGGAGATTTCAATGCGGACATGATTGTGGACGCTGCGGACTACACACTATGGCGTGACGCTGGAGGTAGTCTTCCAAGTTATAACGTGTGGGTTAGCAACTACGGGAATGACTATAGTTCTAGTAACGCTGTGGCCATTTCTGTACCTGAACCAACAGGGGCTTCGCTCTTGATGATGTTCGGGATAACCGCTGGATTCTGCGGTTGGATGTCCTGGTTCACCCGCCCTATGAGATAGATTTACAATGCGATTTGATCGCTTTAACGCTCTTTTACTCCTGACGTAAAATATTATGTTCCGTACACTAATCGCTTCCTGCTTCTTGTTTGTCGCTTCTCTCTCTCAAGCCCACATGGTTTGGCTTGATGTGAATGAAGAGGCCTATCCTCAATTGTTCTTTGGTGAAAGTCCTGCTGATCGTGACTATCACCTACCGGACACGATTGCCGAAGCGACGGTTACTCAGACCAATATCGATGCCCCTGCAAAAACGCTTCCTATGGAAAAGCATGAGGAGGAGGGCTTTGTCGGGCTTGAGTCGGAAGACCCAATCGAACCGCGTGGCGTTATCCGTTGTGCCGTGCAATATGGAATCTATGGCGGTTCGCTGTTGAGCTACGATGCTCAGTGCTATCCCGCAGCGGACGCCAGCTCATGGCCAACCGAAGCTGCCGAGGAACAGGCTTTACAGGCAATCTTGAAGCTTGATGGAAGCCAGCTCCAGGTTACCGTTCTCAAGAATGGAGAGCCTGCTGCTGAGGCTTCTATCGCTCGCAATCATAAAGATCTCAAAGAGCCAAAACGAGTTTCAACCAACGCTGAGGGTGTCGCAACGTTTGAGCTAGCTGACTCCGATGAAGGCCTTAATGGTTTGTTGTTAATGATTAACGACGAAGACAACGAAGGCGATTTTCAAGGCGAAGAATATTCTTCGACAACAAATATTCTAACAGTAACTTTTACCTACGATCCTGAATCGTCCACAAAAGTCTCTTCGCTGCCTGCTTTGCCAGATGCGATTGCAAGCTTTGGTGCGGTTGTGGAAGGTGATTGGCTTTACGTCTATAGCGGTCACATTGGCCAAGCTCACGACCACTCGAAAGATAACCTTTCGAGCCATTTTTCACGAATTAACCTTACTGCCCCAGAAGCTTGGGAAGAGCTCGAATGCCCCCAGCCACTTCAAGGGATGCCTTTGGTTTCCTACAAGGGAAAGGTTTACCGTGTTGGTGGATTGAATGCCCTTAACGCTTCCGGTGAAGAGGAGATCCTTAAGTCGGTTGATACGTTCGCTTGCTACGATCCTGAAGCAAAGAAATGGACCGCCATGCCAAGCTTGCCTAATGGCCGATCTTCGCACAACGCGGTTGTGATTGGTGATCACCTCTATGTTGCAGGTGGTTGGCAACTTGACGGTGATGACGATGGTGAGTGGCAACCAGGTGCACTCCGTTTTGATCTATCTGACCCAAATGCTCAGTGGGAAGAACTTGCTGAGCCAGCTTTTAAACGTCGTGCTTTAGCGGTTGGACGATATCAAGGCAAGTTGGCGGTACTTGGTGGTATGACCGATGATCAAGATATTTCCAGAAACCTATTCCTATATGATCCACAAACCAAAGAGTGGACCGAAGGAGCTGACTTCCCTGGCATGCCATTCCATTGCTTTGGTCTTTCTGCTTGGAATGAAGCAGGGGAGTTATACGCATGTGGCATGGCTGGCGTTGTGTTCAAATATGTTGAAGCGGACGGTGATAAAGAAGCTCAATGGGAAGAGGTTAGCAAGCTTGCTACCAAGCGATTCTTTCATCAACTAGTACCAAACGGCAAGGGTGGACTGCTTGTCGTCGGTGGTGTTTCGCCTAGCGAAGGCCACCTTGCGAGCACCGAAGAGGTTACCTTAAGCAGTAATGACTAGTGCAATAAGGTTTCGGTAACATTCAAAAAGGCCCCGTGAGTTTAATACTCACGGGGCCTTTTTTTATTGGAGCAGGGTTGAAGGTCTCAAGATTAACTGTAGCAGCGGACCTCAAAAAGTGCTGCGGGAACATTTGCCGAAGGAGCATCTAGCTCGATGCTTAGTCTGTCAGTATTGATTGGCTCTTCAAGCTGGATGATCAGGCGTGCTTGATGATTGTCAGAAACACTTTGGATCAACTGGCCTTTGGCATCTTTGATGCGGAAGCTTTGGACCGTGTAAGGCATGACGGTTTCTGGCTGCGGCATCAGTACTTGCTCTAGAGCATGGTCATAGTCGGGGTCAAAGCTGAGTTCGATTTGACGAATCGATTGAGGTGAATCCCAGCTGAGCTGTAGGGTAGGGGACTCGTCGTCGAAGGCGGCCACCCAGGCGTTTGACCCTGTGGTCGGTCTTGCGAGTGCATTCGTGGTTTGTTCAGGGCCGAAAGTACCAATTGGAGCGGAAGCTTCGAATGCCAGATTCTTTCCACTAGGGCGACGCGTTGGAGTCCAGAATTCGAAACTATCTACACCAATCCCCGCAGGAGGCTCTTGAGTTGAACCACGAGCAACTTTGGCTTCTTGCTTATTCGATATGGTTAACGTTCCACTGATTAGCTGATTGCTTGCAGCAACAGAGATAGCTTCGTTAGCCATCAAGCAAATCATTCCGTAACAAGGTTGAGCAAATGTGTGGTCAAATGCCACGGTGATCGGTATCAGTTTATCGGAATGTAGTTTTGACGAGGTTGGCGGTGCGGCGACAGCAACATCCCCGTTGGCTCCTTGATGTTTCATTTGACCCAAGTCGCGATGATTGGCATGGCCATTTTGGCTCACCGCAGCGAGCACTTCATTGGAAAGCGAAATGGTAGTCGTAGCCAATGTAACGTCAGGCGTATAAGAGCCATGCCGACTGGAGGTTCTGAGTTCAGCTTGAATTTCCGTTGGACCATCAGCCTTTACCCAGAAAGTAAATTGAGGTGTTTCCGAGGCTTCAAATGGAAGTAGCAAGGCGTGCGAGTCTTTGAGTTGAATCAAATCCTCGCCGGCGTCGAAACCCTGAAGCTGCAATTCACTTGAAGCCGTGATAGTAGCTTGCTGAGCGAGGTCTGCAGGGTCATTGGCTGAAACTCCTGGTATGTAATTACCTGAACGGGTAACCCTCGTTTGAAGCTCACCGATTTGATCTTCAGCGGATAAATCTTTGGGCAAGAGGTTCTTCTCTTTGCACATGGCCGCAGCGATAGCAACCGCTTGGGCGCTGTGAGCACACGTTGCCATCACGCGTGTAGATCCAAAAGCGATATGCGATGAACTGACAATCCGACCAGCTAAGAACAGGTTTGAAATGTTCCGGCTATACATGGTGCGGTAAGGGATCTGATAAACCCCTTTGCTGTGCCATTGAGTACAAGGTGGTTTGTCGCTGTAGATCGCATCAACAGGATGTAGGTCGAGAGACCAGCCTCCGAAGGAAATGGCGTCATAGTGGGAACGCTGTTCGATAACATCTTGCTGGGTCAGCATATAATCGCCTTCAAATCGGCGACTTTCTCGCTTGCCTGGAACCTGACCAACCCAGTCGAGGGTCAAGTTCTCAGCGTCGGGGTATTCGCCCGAATTCTTTACGTGGTCCCAGATACCATAAACAATTTGCCAGAGTTCCCACTTAATTGCTTCCGTATCGTGGATCGTATCGCGGCTGCCGCCGTATTCAATCCACCAGAGCTGACAGCCTTGGTTCTTTGTATTGAATTGACGATACCGAGGAATGCGGGAAAGATCTTCTAGGGCAAAACTCGGACGGTGGAACCGAACTGGCTTACCAGTATCACGTGTGTAGAAGTAGATCGAATGCCCGAGCAGATCTTGGTTGGGTTCTTCAGGAGCCCAAAGTTCACCGAACTCGTTGATCGATTCCGCACCAATGCGGAAAGCCGCGCCTGAAAGGAATCCTAATATCCCATCCCCTGAGGCATCACAGAAAAGTGGTGCATTGAGGATATACTGAGTCGAGTTTTGGCTGCAGAAGGCCGTGATGCTTTTAATCTTGCCGTCGCTCTGCATCTCAACGTCATGAGCAGACGTATTGAGATGAAGCACTAGGTTGGTCTCTGAGGTGACTAGATCTAGCAAAATCGTATCAAAAAGCAGGGGATTCCCTTCAGGATTGCGTTTGGCAGCCTCGAGCAGAATTTCGTTGATTACACCACCCTCACGGGCCCAACGATTGTTGTTCCCCATGTGGCTTGTAGCACCAAGGATCCAGAGCCGAACTTCACTCGAGGCATTTCCTCCTAGAACGGGGCGGTCTTGCACAAGAGCTGTTTTCAAGCCTGCACGAGCCGCAGTTATCGCTGCACAGGTTCCTGCGAGACCACCACCAACGATTACCAAATCGTAATCCTGGGTGACAGTATTGAGTGATCGGACTTTGTTTTCGTCTGAAATGTACATTTTCTAAACAGATCTATACTTCGGGAGTTTCTCTACTTGTAACCACCAAAATTGCACTCGCTATGACGAATAAAACGGCTGAGAATGCGAAAATTAACAAACGATGCTCAGGATTAAGGGGAATTAGTCCCAGCATCATCAGGCCACAGGCAACCAATGCCCACCCTACAATAATGGCAGGAAGGCTACTGGCCTCGGTTTCATGCTGTTCGTCAGTAGACGGAATTCGTTGGCTTACGGTTTCCAAAACTTTTGAATATCCCTTGCTGGTGCTAGTAGAGAAAACCTCTAGTAGCACCAGCACGACAACTGGCAAAATCACGCCAGAGATGGTTTCAGCAATTTTCATGTTCTCTTGTACGAGTTGTGTCATGCTTGACAGTGATTCGACTTCGGTGAGGAATCCACCTGGTGCGAATCCTAGCCTCACCATGATGCCAGCAATCATTCCAACTGCGGCGGTTAACCAGACGGCAGATGAATTCACCTTGCGGCTGAATAAACCCCAAACCGTCGGAGCAAGGAGTGCTACTACAACCGCCTCGGTTGATTTGACAATGACTTTTTCTGCACCACCAAGTGACTGATAAGCAAGTGCGATTCCGATGAGCAGGGCGCCAAGCAGCACAGTAAAACCTCGCCCAACCCATAAAAGCTTGTCAGCGGATGGGACTGATTTTGTTAGCGGTCGATAGATATCGTTTGTGAATACGCCTGAGAAAACATTCAGCTGAGAGCTAACCATGCTTGCGGTTGCTGAGAACATAGCAGCAAACATTAGGCCCATCATTCCAACTGGCAGAACGGAACGACAAGCTTCGATATAAGCTGTTTCTGACTTAAATTGGATAGCGATGCCACGTAGCGTGTTGATTGTATCCTTGGGTACGCTGGATAAATCACCAGCTTGGATTGAAGCGATGATTTCAGGCGATAGTCCTGCATACATCGATTCGGGAACATACTGGAACAACTCAGGTGGCAAGCCATCGGGAATGCCGTCAACCAAGCGATAAATAATCGGTGGGAGCAGCCAAAGGATAGGGCTAACGAGGTACAGAATTCCGAAGAGATAGGTGCTTAGACGGGCTGATTTCTCATCCGGCACACAGATAAACCGCTGTACGAAAGCCCATTCTGCTCCAATGATAAAGAAGTGGATAATGCACCACCCCATCAAAAACATGTAGGAGTAATCGCCAGCTATGGGACTCAACATATTATGCCCAGCTGCATCGACCGTCACTTTCGACAAGCCCTCGGTCGCACCACTTATGCCATTGGCCTGGCTAATCACAAGTGGGATGACAAAAAGAACAGCAAGGTTCAGGACAATGAACTGCAAGACGTCAGTCATCAAAACTGCCCAGAGTCCTCCGATCATGGTGTAAATCACCACAAGACTCGAAAGAATAATAATTGCCCAATTCAGCGAGAGATTGCCTGTCTCGGGATCTTGCAGTGGGTTCCCTTCGGAAAGGGGCATCAGGGTCACGAGGATTCTTCCCATGGCATAGAGTGCTCCCGCGGTGGTGAGCATCTTGAAGAAGGTCATAAACCACGTGAAAAAGTGAAGCGCACCAGTTCCGTAGCGAAGCTGTATGAACTCGGCAGGGGTTTCAACCCCTAGACGCTTCCACCTTCCTGCAACGTAATAGCCGACGAGGAGAGCTGAAACGCCATACATCAGGTTGATCAGTACAGCGACCATGCCAAGTCGATAGGCGATTCCGCCCCAAACGACAAAAGTATTTGCAGAGAACATCGTCATGAAGGCGCTCAATCCGCTAGTCCACCAAGGAGATTTACCTCCAGCAGCGAACATGTCGGAGGTCGAGTTGTTGAGCGAAGCGAGCCCAATACCTACTCCAAATATGCCAAGCAAATAGATGGCAATCACAATGTAATCAGGTTGTTGCAAAGCTAAGACCTAGCGTGACGTTAGTTAGGGAGATTAGGAGCTGTGGCAGTTCCGTCTGAGTGAAAAGGCGTTACTTCAGCATCTAGGATAGAAAGCCGCATGAAGCTCGACCATTCGCAGACGCGCCAAAGTTATTCAATAACGCGCCAAACGCTTGTTTGGTGACTATAATAATCGTATTAAAAGGCAATGTTCTTTTCTTCTCAGATTAGTAATTATGCCAAGCACTCCTCGTATCGCATTGCTCGTTGACACTTCTACCGGTTGGGGAAGAGGTATTATCAAAGGGGTTATCTCCTATGCTGAAAAGCATGGGCCCTGGGATATACACCTCCGTCCAAGCGATACGAGTCGCCAACTCCGACTTCCCCACACCTGGAAAGGGGATGGCGTGATTGCAAGGGTTGTAACAACAGATCTTGCGCATCACCTTCAAACTACCAACCTGCCGGTTGTGAATGTCTCGGCAACGGAATTCGGTAAGGGGATCCCGCGTGTGACCCATGATGGACAGTCGGTTGTCGAGCTGGCAATTGATCACTTTGCCCAGCGTGGCATTCGAAGTTTTGGGTATTTTGGTGCACACCGCCGTCAATATTCGATTGCCCGCGGAGAACTGTATGCAGAGTTGTGCCGTGCACGTGGTTTTGAGTGCAGTATATTCTCCCACGATAAACATTACTGTGATGACGAAAGCTTGCAAGCACGGCTTAGTGCTTGGCTAAAGACACTTCCCTCGACAACCGGTATTTTGACATGGGGTGTTGAACGCGGCGTGGATATCATCAATGCCGCGGTCACCAATTCAATGCAGGTCCCTGAGCAGATTGCCGTCCTGGGTGGCGATGATGATGAATTGATTTGCCGAGCGGTTCGACCAACCCTCTCTGGAATCCGGTTCACCGGTGAGCGGATTGGATTTGAAGCGGCTCACATGCTGGATCGCATGTTGCGTGGTGAGCAAATCGATAATACAGACATCCTGATCAAGCCGACGGGCGTGACGGCAAGAGGCTCAACCGATGTTCTGGCCATTCGCAATCGTGAAGTTGCTGCAGCAGTGCGGTTTATTCGAGAGAACGTTAGTGCGCCGTTAAGACTTACCGATGTGGCAGAAGCAATTACCGCAGCACCACGCTCTTTACAGCGAGGGTTTCGTCAAGAGTTGCGTCACTCTTTCAGTGACGAAGTGATTGCTGCCCGCGTCGAACGAGCAAAGGAACTTCTTGTAGAAACCGATTGGCCAATTCCACGAATCTCCGAAGCTTGTGGATACGGTTCACCTGAGTATATGGCAACCGTTTTTCGGAAAGTAACTGGCACAACACCCCGCTCATTCCGTCAGCAAGTCCGCGGTAACTAACCCCTCTTAAACTCATACCAATACCCAACGAGACCCTTATGCGCACCGAGATCCTACTTACTTTAATTGCAATGGCGTGTCAGCTCAGTCAAAGCAACGTCTTGGCAGTAGGGGTTCCAGAAGGGTACGAATTATACTGGGCTGAAGAATTTGAAGGGGATTCACTAGATACTACAAAATGGGCCTATCGGAATGATGCTAAGCACCGAAGTGTTCAATTGAGAGAGAACGTCATCGTTTCTGACGGAAAACTAACTCTCGATTTACGAGTGTTGGATGAGCCTATTCGTCGCAAAAAGGCAGCAGGTGCCGGGATCATCAGCAAGGAACGTTTTCGGTATGGTTATTATGAGGTCAGAGCACGACTTGGGTTGCCTGGTGATGATGGGCGTGGCTGGCATCACTCGTTCTGGGCAATGGCAGCAGAGGTTAATGAAGAAGGGAACGTTAGCACCACTTATCCTGGGATACGTCGCACAGAAATTGACTGCTATGAAAACGCCACGGAGCACAAGAATGGAAAGCATCAAGATGGTTTGAGTAGCTTTACACAGCACGTAATCGTTTGGAATGAAAAGGGAAAGGAATGGGGCCGCCTTCCTAAACCGCCTACCGATGTTGAAGATCGTGGAGACGATTTTGACCCCGCGGAATGGCATACCTATGGATTTGAATGGACTCCCAAAGTAGTCCGCTTCTTTGTTGATGGTGATCTAACGAAGGTGGCCGAATATCCTGCAGAGAAACATGTGCACGATGAGATTAACTTATGGTTAACGGCGATTTCAGCGAATTGGAATTCACCCAAGCAAACTCCAAGCCGCGCGCAATACGATTACCTCCGGTGCTATAAAGTGAAAGAGTAATCACAGCATGTGTTTATTAAAGAACTCGCTTAGGAATTCGGGAGAACGTCCAAGTTCTTCGTAGGAACCCGCTCTGAGTTTTTCAAGGTCTTGCCACAGCATCTCTTTCTCACAAGTCAGTTTGTCGTAGTATTTTTCGACAAAGGAGATGTCGGTCCACGGATCATTCTTGTTCTGAACAACTAGCGTAGGAACATCGATCTTGGTGACGTCATCTAGGAAGGTCTTTGTATTGAGATCAAACCCTAAGCGTGCTTTGGAAACCGTGTCACCTCCGCGACCAAGAAATGCTGGGATCCCAAAAGCTTTAACGAAATTCTTATAGTGAAGCGGTTGAACGGCAACCATTGATTTGATCTTAGGATGATTAGCAAGACCGTTTTGCTTCATGCCAAATGCATAAGTGCTTGCTCCAGCACCCATGCAAATACTTAAGAGGCCAATATCTGCGTTTGAGTACGGGGAATGGTGGCTGATAAAGTCCACTGCCGCAATAACATCAAGTGCTTCGTACGGCCCCCAGGAAACCCAGGGGCACGTGCCAGTATCACTCTCTCCATGGTTACGCATGTCATACATTAGCACGGTATAACCTTGGTCTACCAAGTGTTTGGCTTGACGTAGAAAAGAGACGTCTTTCTTCCATAACTTGATCATCCCTTTTCCCTTTGGGGTATAGCCAGAGCGGCTACACTGAACACCAAAGTGCGTTTGGATAATTACTCGTTCGCTGGATCCGGGTAATATCCAACCCCTCAGGGTAATTCCATCAGCTGTGCCGAATTCAACCGATTCATATTCGAGCCCAAACTCATCGGGCGTGCCAAACACGGGCGATTGACCAGGCTTGATCATCATGTCAGACAGCATTCGGGATAACATGCTATATCCTTAGTGTTTATGGTGAGAGAGTATGACCCGCAGCTTAATTCTTTACAGGTTGTGGCATCACAATTTGGCCAAATTGTTTTTCGAACTCATAATGGTTAGCGCTTTCTTGCATACTCACAATCATTTCGGAATCGCTGCCAACAGGATTGAAAACCGGAGTCTCTTCGGTCACGCACTCATAGATTTTATCAGCCACTTCTTGTGGATCGGAAACGCCACCGCTTTGTTGAGCCATTTGCTCTGCAACGCCTTGTAAGTGACCTGCAAGTAATGCCGCATGAGCAACCAGTTGAGCGTCCCCCTTGGTAAGGGCATCGTCGGTGTTGATATTGAAACCGGTTGTTGGGTAGGCACCTGGCATAACCGTTTTGATAGAGATACCAAGTGGTTGGTATTCATATGCCATTCCGAGTGTGAGGCCTTGGACGGCATGCTTTGTCGAAGCATAGATAGAAATTGTGGGAGCTGAGACAATCCCTGCCATGGATGTGACGTTTATGATATGACCACTGCCTTGTTTTCGCATGATAGGCAAAACCGAGCGTGATACGTTCATCAAACCGAAGACATTGGTCTCGTACATTTTACGAATGCTCTCATCCGTAGCTTGTTCAAAAACAGTATGTCCTCCATAGCCAGCGTTATTTACAAGGGCATCGATGCTGCCGAATTGTTCTATGCCCAGAGCAATTGCGGAATCAATTGATTCTTGCTTGGTGACATCAAGTTGTGTTACGAGAACGTTTTCAAGTTGCTTGAGTTCTTGTTCTTTTTCGGGAGTTCGCATCGTTGCGATAACATTCCAGCCCTCTTGTTGGAATTTTTTAGCGGCAAGCTTACCAAATCCCGAGCTTGCTCCTGTGATAAGTACTGTTTTAGTTGACATGATGCTCTCCTTATTTGTACCAAGAAAATGTAGTTTGTTTGCGAGGATTAGTTGTTCTTTTCCATACTTTGACGTGACATGCGAAGTAGCATGCGTGATGGCAAGAATGGAAGTATCCAGTTTTTCATGAACATGTAGCTCCATTTGTTCGAGACAATCAGTTTGCCTCGTTCCATGCCTTGGTAGCCTGCTTTGGCGACGTCCGTTGGCTTTGCCATGGTGTTAAAGCCAGAGACATCTTCCACGTTAGCTCTACTTGCGAAGCCCGTGTTGACTGCACCGGGACAGAGAGCAGTGACGGTAATGTCGTACTCTCTTAGTTCTTCCGCCAGTGCTTGTGAGAACGAAACGACGAAGGCCTTGGTCGCGTAATAGACGGCTTGCAGAGGTCCTGGTAAGAATGCCGCCATAGAGGCAACGTTCAAGATTTTACCTTTCTTGCGAGCAACCATTCCTGGGATGAAGAGGTGACTCATCTCGCATAGTGCCGTCACATTGAGGTCAATCATCGACTCATCTTCTTCCCAGCGGCGCTCATGAAACAACCCATGCCCACCAAAGCCTGCGTTGTTGATCAGGACATCTACTTGTATCCCAGCGGTTTCTATTTGATCATAAATTCGCTGAGGTGCCCCTTCTGCCGTTAGGTCCTCGGCTAAGCATGTGACGCTTACTTTGTGACGGGCAATAAGCTCTTCCTTAAGTTCTTGCAATGCTTCCTCACGTCGGGCGACAAGGACAAGATTACCACCCTTCGAAGCATGGATGCGTGCAAGTTCACGGCCAATGCCACCTGATGCCCCAGTAATTAGTGCGGTATTACTCATTTGACTAATCCTTATTCTGTGCGTTCGAACGTTGTACTTCGCCGAGTAAGAGAGACGTTAATCCATGTTCAAGAGCGGACTTGAAATCGATACATGGATAATTCACTTCAGGGTGATCCATCGCCTCGCGAACTTTTTCGCTTGGGTTTGACATAGGCCAAAGACCAATCATTAAAGCAGCTGCGTTGTGTAAGAAATTTCCCCACTGATTTTCATCAAAATCAGGATGCTTCTGCTTAAGCACAGCAGTCAATTCCGCAATGTTTCTTAAGCTTTGCTTCTTGTAGGTAATGATCTGCTCAAGCGAGGAATTGCTTTCCAGCGAAAGTGAGATTTGAGGTAAAAGGTCGAGGAAGTCGGTATGGTTGAGCGAGGTTTCTACCCATATCCCTACGATCGAGGAGATTGTATCCTTCGATCGAGATCGTTTTATTCGAGATATCAGATCATTAAAGAACCGTTCCTGAGATTCCATCGTGATCGTAAGGAATATCTCTTCAAGCGAAGAGAAGTACCGATAGAGGTTCGGTTTACTAAAGCCGGCTTTACGAGCGATGCCATTAAAGGAGACTTCGTCATAGCTGTGGCTAGCAAAAAGGCTCCTCGCCGCAATGAGAATGGCCTCTCTACGGATGGCGACTTGTTCAGGTTTTCTTGCTCTTTCCCAGGACATGGTTGATTGGTTTGGGTAGTTTCTTGGGTTATAGGATACCGACGGTAACATAATAAGATACTTACGGTAACTAAAGCAAGGCGGTTCAGGTTAATTCAAATAAATTCTTCCTGAGCGCACAACAGTCCCAGTATGGAGTAGGCAAACAAGACGTAAGTGCTTACTAGAAAGGGAGTTCTACCGCTGGAGGCTCTAATCCCAGATTCTCTTCAAGCAGTTTATAGAAGGCGTCCAGCGTTTCAGGTTTGCCGGTTGCGATTTGGTCACCAAGGATTTGCATGGGGAGATTCAAGCTGACCTTCTCTTGCATGGAAGCAAAAAGCTTAATGTTTTGCTCAAGTTTTCGTTGCAGATAATCTTCTCTGTTATTCAGTGCGAGGCTTAATTCATCTTGGTCGACCATTTTGCGAGCATCAGTAAGTGCAGAAACGTAGGATGGCGGCCTTTCGCCTTCCATCATCATATTATGAAATCTTTCGAAGGCTTCTGGTTTCACAAGTGATATGCAAAGCGCTAGCTTGGCGGCTCGACAAGCTCCACGGCTTTTCGGGCGGGCAACTTTTATATACGGATTGCAGAGTAACTCGCCCGCATAGGGTAAGACTATGACCGCTAGTTTGCCCTCGTATTGTTCTACTGCCTTGTGAATTAGCTCATGGAATTCTCGGCAGTGGGGGCAGGTGTAGTCCATTATCTCTGCCATGACAAATTCTGCTTCAGGGTCACCGACAATTGGGTGCTGATAGGTATCTAGCGATAAACGGCCTTCTAGAAAAGAAATTATTCTCTTGCCATCACGTTTGAATCGCTTTGCCTCAACCTTGTTAGAGGAACTCTTCACAGGCTGTTCTGTTGCTGAAGAAGTGTTGATGTCAGTTGGCAGTTCGAGTGACTCAAACTCCAAATCTACAGGTAGGTCACCAAGGTTTACAATCTTGGTAGTTGGTTCGCTTATAATCAGCTGAGTGGTTATCAGTCCAACACTTGCGAGGCAACTAAGAAAGGAAGCGATTCCTAACTTAGATGGGATCGCAATGACTTCGTTGTTAGTTTCTACTTCCCCCTGATTGGTCATCATGCCAGAGAGAAGATTGCTTGCTACTTCCTCTTGCCATGCATCATATCTTGCAATCCAAGACAGGGTGAAACAGATTGCGCCGCAGGTGTGGATTGCAAGGCAGTAAGGGCAGTAGCTATGGAGCACTGTTATTTGGAGGCCGACGAACCAGACCGCTGCTATAAAAGCGGCAGGGCAGGCAAATTCGAGTAGTCGCCATCCTAAGTCAATTTTAATTAGCACGAGTAATGAGCCGGCAAGCATCGTTGCATAGCAGGCTGCACCAAGCCACGCCACCGAGAGCCCTGAAAATCGTGACCAAGACGATGAAAGAACACTATCGCAATCACCTGCTTCTTGGCCGCAACCGGCAATTACCTCTTGGCTATTAACGGCCAAGTATCCTGAAATGATCGCAGCAAGAAGTGCTAGCAGGGCGATGGTGAGAAGAGCGACTCTAGCTTTTCGATGGGAGTTCATTTTGTGAAATGAGGAGTCGCAGGAAGGATGGTCAAAGCTTCAGTATAGCCTGAGTGATAGCAAAGGAAAAATAGTTCTCTAAAACCAACGATGAACTCATATTGCATCCAATTGAGACTCGATGTAGATAGCAGCAAAATCATTGCGAGCAAGCGTCTTGGTTTGATTGCACGCAAGTGCTAGCAAGGCGAGTGGCTCCCTTATTTCTGCCTTTGGCACACTACACGATTAGGAAAGTAATACGATGAACATGCATCCTAAGCTTCGTCCCCTTTGGCAACGTGCCGCGATATGCGGAGCCCTGGCTGGAATTCGTGGCTACCAAAAACTTGGTCTGCCAAGTTCCATCCTCCCTCGTGATTTGAAGTCAATTGTCAAGAACTGGGATCCTCGCATGTTCAATGTGATCCTGAAGTCTGGTTTGACTAAGGCTTACATTGATCAACCATGCGAATTTAACTTCCCCGAGCAAGCTGTCTCGCGTGCTGAAGTTGCCCCCGAACATCAGTTCAGCCAAGAGCAGTTGAATCAGTTTTATCAACGTGGCTATACCGATCCGATAACGGTCTTTTCACCCGAAGAGATGCAAGATTTCAAGAAAGACTTGCTTGCCATCGAGAAGACCGATTCGAAAGCTTATGGTTTTCAAACACCGCGTGACCGTCACTTTGAAATGCCACGCTTGTGGGACTACATGCGTTCAGCACAAGTCACTGATCGTCTGGCGCAATTGCTTGGTCCGAACCTAAACTGCTGGCGTTCACAGATTTTCTATAAGGGTCCTCACTCGCCTGCGATTCAATGGCACCAGGCAAGCACCTTCATGGTGGAAGATTACAAAGATCCTGCAATTTTCCCAGCTGATTTGAACGATCTGTTCCAAGTAACGGCATGGATTGCGGTTGATGAATCAACCACAGAAAACGGCTGCCTTCGCTTTGCTCCTGGGACGCACGATCGAATTCGTACGATCAGCTTTGGTGGCAAAGAAGGTTTCTACAACGCTGCCTTCACGTTTGATTTCAATGAAGATGAGCATGAAATTGTCGAGGTCCCCTGCCAACCTGGTCAGATGATCTTGTTTACCGAACGTTGTATACATGGCTCGGCTGCTAACACTACTGACCGTCACCGTTTGGCATTCAATCTTCGTGTGGTGCCAACAAGCGTACCGGTTTATCCAGGTAAGAAGTACTACCGTTCGGTATACAACGGTGGAAAGTATCATCTTGATAAATGGGGTGTCTCTTTGCTGCGTGGAGAAGACCGCGAACAGCTTAGCCGGACTATTTCTCCAGATGAACTTCACGCAACAGGTAATATCACTCGTCTTGCTGCTTAAGGTTCCAAGGATCGATGAAGCAACTGAAGAGTAAAAAAGCGTTAGTTACGGGTGCTGCTGGTGGTATTGGCAGCGCCATCGCGATTCGGTTGGCTAGCGAAGGAATGTCAGTTGCACTAGTTGACTGCAATCCCTTCGGGCTGGAGCAGGTGCGTCGCGAGGTCGAGTCACATGGCGTTGAATCTCGCGTCTATGTATGTGATGTAACCAAGCCTGAAGAGATTCGGGAAGTTACTTCTGATTTACTAGATGAATGGGCTGGCGTGGATGTTCTTGTGAACAACGCAGGAATAACTCATCATGGCTATGTCCATCTAATGTCAGAAGAGAAGTGGGATCAGATTTTAGCAGTCAACCTAAATTCTCACTTGCACTTCACGAATCAGTTGCTTATCTCGATGCTAACTAGGCCTGAGGCTCATGTCATCAATATGTGCAGTCTTCTTGGGCTAGCCGGGATGCCTCATGTGACGGCTTACTGTACGACGAAATTTGCATTAGTTGGATTTAGCGAATCCTTGCGGGCTGAGTATGCTCGTTGTGGGCTTGGGGTCACAGCAGTTTGCCCAGGTTTTGTTGATACAGGCTTGTTTGCGAGTGATAAAAGTAAAGTAGATGGAATGCCGACCAAGGCGCCGTCAAAGTGGATGTGCACGACACCAGAGCGTGTTGCAGATTATACGATCAAGGCTATTAAGCGCAATCAACCACGTGTCACAATTGACCGATTTGGTGGCTTACTTTATTACGCCAAACGTTCCTTGCCCGGGCTCTTCGACTTTTTACTCACACTTGGAAGATCTAAGCGAGTTGCAAAGCAAAGAGAATTATTGCGTGACTATGCATACGATGAGGTGGAAGCAGTCCGATTGGTGCTCAAGTCGCATAAAGCTGTGGCAGAAGAAGAGCAGTCGAACCTAAAGCGTGCCGCTTAGTTTTAAGTCAGCGATCCACCACAACTGCTTCCTGAACCAGCCGTGCATCCGAAGCAATGGTCACCCGTGGTAATTGGTCTATGTGTTAGTTCTTCAGGCTTGATTTCCCAAAGGTAGGTTCCTTTGGAAGACATGGCTGGCAAGTCCAACGCGTAGTTAAAATCGCAATCATGTAGTCGACCCTGACTATCGACATGAATCTGGTGACGGCACATGAGGCCATCAACTGTTTGTGGATTGAAGGAATCCGACAGAAGCTGCATATAGTCAGCAAGCTTGTTTTGCCGTTCCAAATCGGCACGCCATCGCTTGATTGGCATATTGGTAATCGTGATCAGATTAGTGAATTCAAGTTGCCATCGATCGCGGAGCTCTCGGCGATAATCCTCTTCTAACGATTCTTGCGGCGGTGGGAGATGTGGCCCACCTGGGTTGTACACAAGAGTCAACGGCAATGTAGCCTGTTTGCCAAAACCAACCTGATTTAGCAAGCGAATTCCTTCAATCGAGTCAGGATAGGCATGCACGCCACGCTGTTTGCGCACGTTTTCTTCCAAATAGCAGGGAAGCGAAGCAATTACCTTAACTCGGTGCTCGGCTAGGAAGCTAGGAGCCCAATCGTATTTACTTCCTTGGCCGTCTTGGTGAACAAGAATCGTCGGATTACACCGGTCAATAACCTGTTTGCCCAGTTCGCGAGCACTTTTGACAATCAGGCAGAAATGGGGATTCATCTCCGGGCTGCCGCCGGTCAAGTCAAGGGTGTCAATGCTCTTTGCTTTGCTAAGCCAATCGAGAATCCGCTCAGCAGTTTCAAGTGACATATTTTCAGAGGCATCAGTCCGTTTGGGCGACGATTCGACATGACAATGACGGCAAGCGAGATTGCACACAAGCCCGAGATTAATCTGTAGGGTTGTGACACTGGCTGCTGACAGGAGCGGGCTTCCTAGCGTTTCATCGAATGTCAAATTATGAGTCGGCAGCATCGGTACCTCTTAGCAGCATCCATCGCCTGCATAGTGCCATGTGGAATCGGTAAAGAGCAAATCGGAACGATCTAAATCAACCAATGCTTTGGCTGTTTTATCACAAACCGATTGAGGCATACCTCGCATCAGGACATGTCCTTTGCCATCGTCGAAGAACTCTTCCTTGCCCGAATAGGTTGCGGTCTTCCCGGTGAAGATACAGGGGCCATCTTCTGGCATAGGATTCTTGATGGCAACAACGTCGATCGATTCTAACAGGATGTCATGTTCGGTTTCATAGTTTGCCGAGTCAATCACCCGGTAAGGTCGTCGCTGACGCACTTCGACCATTCCAAATCCAACATCGGTTATTTGCTTTAGGTAGTCATCCAGAGAGAGACATCCTGAGATGCAAGCAGCCCGTAGTCGTTCGTCATTAACGAGTTGTTCCGGAATCGTTACAGACGTTATCGGGTCGGACATCGATAGACGACCTCCTTGGATAAGCACCCGATAGATTTCTGCAAGTGCTTTCTCAAGATCGCCACCGGTTTTAAAGATGTTGAATAAGCAGTTCTGGGCAGCAAAATCAAAAGTGTTATCTTCGCAAGGAAGTTCAAGAGCGTCACCGTCGACGACTTCAACAAACGATGGTTCGAACCAAGGGTTTAATCTGGCTGCAATCTCAAAATTCTTAGCCGCCGCTTGCCTCATTTCGGGCACCGGCTCTACTGCGATAACTCCGCCAGGTCTGCGCGTGTAATAAGCAAGCTCAAGCGCTTCCATGCCACCGCCGACTCCGACATAGAGAACACGCTGACCTTCACGCATGTCCTCTGGCCTTACGGTGGCTCCGCAGCCGTAATTCATCTCAATCATCTCGTCAGGTATAACTAGCTCAGGGAGATATTTCCTGGCTGAATTGACGCAGCAGAGATTGGAGTCGGGACTAAGAGCAGCATCCCGGTAGACATTATGAACGGTGTCGTGGTAACTCATCAGTTCGCTTCTTGCAGGCTTTTTTCTTTCAGACCAAGTAACTAACTCAGCGTAATGCATTACAACAAGATAGCGAAGACCGTGTTCTTGAACTTCAGTAAGATAGAACACTCATGAAGTTCTAAGTTTTGCCTTAATGGGCCATTCAGCTTGTGTGGTGGCGACGACGGACCTTTTGACGAGGCCTACGACTTGCAGCCCCACCAGTTGAACGATAACCAAATTCCGTTGCAAACCATTCGGCAAAACGTTCACGGTCGGTATAGCTCCGGTTGCGTTCATCGAGAAGATGGCCAAGTTCGTGAATCAGGATGTTGTTGAGATAAAAGTCTCGGATGGTTGCTTCCGTCCAGACCAGCTTCCAGCTGCCGGACTCTTCAATCCAGCGGCCACCATACATTTTCGTTTCGGTGATGACACTGGCCCCGGGAGGTTGATGAAAGTACTCTACAAGCGATTCATCGATTGGATATAAGTACAATGTGGGGCCCCACTGCATCCCATAGCATGGCAGGCTTTGCTTTTTACGAGTCATTCGGCTGAGTTGGACCACTTCTAGGTCGCGCAGAAAGTAACCAGGCAGCTCAGCAAGTCGTTCTCTTACCTCGTGAGAAGTGACCACATGCCGGTAGCCACTTCCTGGGTGCTGTTCAATGATTTGGTAAGTATCTCCTTCACCTGCCGGTTCGTACCAATCTTCAGGAGGGGAGAAGGGAAGGGCAAGGTTTCGTCGTGCAACTCGACGTCGAGATTGTTGTGCGGGGCTGAGCCCACCACGTGATTTGTTGTCACGATTGCGACGATTGGCCTGGCTAATCGGCGAGGAGGTATTCCTTGCACGATTGCTTGTCCGTTGTGCTCTATTTCTCATGTTCACAAACTGCGTATCAGGTTGTACTATTGATTGGTATTACCGTCTGGCCTCCTTTCCAATCGGGGTATCGAAACTCATATCGAGCTTCTCTTTGAGCACGAAGATTGCTGGCAAGATAGGCAATCCAAAAGCCCTCACTCTATGCTACGCAGATGAGGTCCAAGGTTTCACGGGAATTCATAAGTCATATATATCAAATAACTTAAGCTTGGGACCTTGATAGATATCACCTGCTTGATGGATGATTAATAATTGATCCGTTGAGACTGCCAAAATGACACTCACATGCAAGTTGTTGAATGGCACCGAGTTAAGAGAAGCGATTCGATTGCAATGTCATTGGGTAATTTGAGTACCTACCTGGAGAGGGGATGGAAATTCTCCAAACCGTCGCAAAAATTTAGTAGGACAATGAGATTGGTTTACCCCATAGGAGGGGTTTTTGTTTCGTGGGGGTATCATTTTGACAACATCTGTGGGGGTATTCGCCAAGCACTGGACGCCAGGCCAGACGAAGACTCGGCTCGCGGCCTCCATTGGAGAAGCTACTGCTGCTGAGTGTGCAAAACACTTCCTCACGACAACAATGTGTCGTTTGCAATCTTTAGGCGAGCAGCATGTGCTTGCCTATTCACCCAGCGAGAGGCATGCTGAGTTTCTAGAGCTTCTGTCAGTCAATCAATTGGCCCAGTGGAGACTGATTCCGCAGAGCACGGGAGATCTCGGCGACCGCATGGAGGCATACTTCCAATCCTCTTTTGAATCTGGGGCTGAGGTTGTTGTTCTCCTTGGTTCGGACAGCCCCGATTTTCCTATCGAAGCACTGGATAAAGGGATCCGGTGGTTGATGCAGCGAGATCAAAGAGGACTGTTCCTAGGCCCAAGTAACGATGGTGGATATTGGGCGATCGGCATGCGTGGGCAGGTTGCTCCCATCTTCCAAGATATGCCATGGAGTGAAAGTTCTTTATTCAACGAAACGCTCAAACGACTGAATGCCCATGGATGGCAAGAGGGAACCGATTTCTTGCAGATTGATAGTTGGTATGATGTAGATGACCTACACGATCTTAAAATGCTAAATGAACGTTTGGATAATCGGTCTGAGCAAGGAGAATCACTTGCAAGCCTGTTCGAGCAGATTCATCGAATCACTTCAAGCTGATTGATCCAAACCTTACCACAATTGAGTATGACTTCCATTAGAACTACCGATGCTCTAGTTGTTGGCGGTGGTGTCATTGGCCTATCGGTTGCGTATGAATTAGCCAAACGTGGTGTCGAAGTTACACTGCTTGAGCGTGGTCAAATCGGTGGAGAAGCAAGTTGGGCGGGCGCTGGTATGTTACCGCCAGGTTCTTGGTATTCTCAACATCCAGCACTTGTTGAGTTTGCAAAGTTCGCAAGGGAATGCTATCCAATTTGGTCTCATGATTTGCTCGAACTATCGGGCATTGATAATGAGTTTTGGGTCTGCGGTGGTCGTTACGACAAAGCACCTGGAAGTGAACTGTTTTCTCAAAAACTCAAAGAGTGGCAAGAATCGGGTATCGAAGTCGAAGACCACGACGACCATTACTGGGTACCGGAAGAAGCTCAGATCCGAAATCCTCGGCATCTTCAGGCACTTAAGAAATCTTGTGAAGCGTTGGGAGTAACTATTCGCCAAATGAATGGCGTCGAATCATTTGATTCTGGTTCCGGGAGTGTCTCAACGGTACGTGCATCTGAGGGATCATTTAATGTTGGATCGGTGATTCTAACGGCAGGTTGTTGGTCATCACCCCTTGCTAAGCAACTTGATTTAAACCTGCCTAGCCGCCCGTTGCGGGGGCAAATGCTGTTGCTTAGGCCGGAGGAAATGACTTTAGCGAGTAATCGACACCGATCTCCTTACTACTTGGTTCCACGCCGAGATGGTTTGTTGCTGGTTGGTGCGACCGTCGAGTACGTAGGTTTCGATCGGCGTACCACCAAAGCAGCTTTTCATGAATTGCTTGATTTTGCGCGAAACGTTGACCCACAGTTTGGGGTTGGAAGCATCGAGGGTTTTTGGAGCGGTTTACGGCCAGATAGCATCGATGGTTTGCCTACGATCGGCAGGGTGCCAGGAATCAATAACGTTTGGTTAGCCACTGGGCATAGCCGGGCAGGATTTCAATTTGCACCACCAACAGCCAAGCTGATCGCCGCCCAAGTTCTTGGCGAACAGTCACCTGTAGCTGAAGAACCTTTTTCACCAAATCGATTTAGCCAAACAACATCGGCAAGTAGTTTGTGCAGCTGAATACAACCGAGAAAACGGTAGAAGCAAGCATCATGAATAAGCGGGTACTTATCGTAGCGACGATTCTTGGATGTGCGGCAAGCTTGCTGCTAGCTCAGCCTCACTTGCGCCGACACGTAGCAAACACAACCAAACAAGTTCGGTTGGTCCCTGCCACACAAGAGCCCGAGTACGAAAACAAAGTTGAGATAAATGAGGACAAACCTCATCGACACATCCATGCAAATGGAATCCCAGACCACAAGGTTGGACGCTTTCCTAATCGTGGCAATCCTCACTCCATTCGGGAACAGCAACACCGCTTCGAATTGCCGCTAGAACCAAAAATCGAAAAGAGAATAACTCCGTTGCACCAAGCAGGACGATTTGGTCCTCCCAACTTGCCTTTCGGAGTGGCAGTGAACGGGGTCCTATTCGATCCAGGAACCGCTGAGTATTGGAATGGTGATCGCCGTGCCGATTGGAATTACGAAGCGCTCGGCGGAGCGGTTCCTCTTGGGATCGATGAAAGCCATGCCCATGTTCAGCCAACGGGTAGCTATCACTATCACGGTCTGCCGACCCTCTTGCTCAAGCAGTTAGACCACTCAAAAGAAAAACATTCGCCTTTGATAGGCTGGGCAGCTGACGGGTTTCCAATCTACGCTCTCTATGGCTTCAAAGATTCTAAAGATCCAGAGTCAGCAATCATCGAACTTCGTAGCAGCTACCAACTGATAGAGGGAGAACGTCCCACTGGCAGGCAGGGACCGGGTGGCAAGTACGATGGTACCTTTGTGCAAGATTACCAGTATGTCGAAGAGTCGGGTGATTTGGACGCCTGCAACGGTCGCCACTGCATAACTCCCGATTTCCCTGAGGGGACTTACGCCTACTTTCTCACATCCGATTGGCCGGTTATTCCAAGGGCATTTCGTGGTAAACCGATCAATCTACGATCGGAATTTGCGAGAAGAAGGAATTAAGGATTTTTTCTGTAATAACGCTGTTTTCTACGTCATTTATTCATAGATTTACGCGGTTCAATATTATGCTGTAGATGCGGCGAAAACTACTAAGCACGAATAAATCTCAGTTGATCGAAATCGAGTCGAACTAACGAGTATCCTGCAAATTGAAAACGACTTCGAGCACTTCTCTAGGAGGGGGGCTCGAAGTCGTTTTTTTGTTGCTCCCTAGGATACGACCCGAGAGAATAACAGAGCAACATATGAAAAAACTAATTGATTACTGTCTTCAAAAGTTTGTGCTTAGGTTTCTGGTAACCGTCCTGGTCTGCTCTACTAGTCACCTGTTTGCTGCGGTACCATTCAACACAACGGAGCCAGGGGAGAAGTCGAGCCTCGAATTCTGGGGCATTGGTTGGATTGGCAATACCACGCGAAACATCAATCGGATCGGCGGAGCACAAAACATCGATGTTGTGCGAATTGGAAGCACAAAGGAATGGGCTCTTGATAGCAATAACGATCTGGCGCCTGAGGCAAAGGCTGAGATTGATACTCAGATTGCTAAAGCAGTGCTTGTTCGTGATTCTGGCAATCCTGACTTGAAGTTCTCAATGGTATCAAGCGGCGGTAATGGAATTAATGATTGGTACGTACAGAACAATGGCAGAGATATCCGTGGCACTCGTTGGTTAGAGTTATTCAGAGCTACCAAAAACTATGTCGAGGAGAACTATGGCTTCGATCTAGCTTACGTTGAAATTGGAAACGAACAAGATTTCAACAATAAGAAAGGAACCCGTTCAAATATCCACAGTATCCAGCAACGTTTTCAGGATGATCCTGAGTTTGCAGATATCCCGGTTGTTGGCCCTTCCTCCTTAAACGCAAACAATGCAAAGTCATGGTATGACGTCTCCAAGAATTCAACCGACTGGGGAGCAACTCACTTGATTGGTGGTTCTGGAAATAGCTATATCAATTTTGTGAAGCAGGTAACTCAGGACAACAAGCCTTATTTTGGTAGTGAAGTTCATCACCTTGCCGAGATGATTATCGCAGAGGAATACGGTGGAATCGGTGGCACGTGGTGGAACAATGTCTCGGAGATTAGCGGACAATTTATCCAGGCGACCGAAGGTAATCGGCTTTTCTATCGTGAAAAAGCAGGGTCGATCTCAGCCGCAAGTGGCTATCGAGATGTTTATGATCCCAACAAAATTCATATTTTTGCCGCATCAGCTGGTGGTGGGGGCGGAGCAACCTTCGAGTTTGTGTCTGAAGATCGGCCTGTCTATTGGAATGGGGTTGGCCCCCAAAGCAGCTTTACGATTTCGATTGGTGATTCCGAAGAGCGTTACATCGAGGTCACTTTTGACCCGATTCCAGAGCCATCGAGCTTGGCAATTATTTCGCTTGGAATACTTGCTTATGGAGCCCACCGTCGCCGACGATCATGATAATCTGCCCCGAAAGGGATTCGCGGCCTTATGTTCTTTAGGATAGAATCGGGAGAATCACCAAGGATTCGTATCACCGTTCTCTGTTCAACATGTCCTTCCGATTCCCTTTGTTGCTTAAAAAACGTGGCGGGCGTCGTACCGGCTCGCAACGTTGGGCGCGCGCGGGCGAACTACTTTACCAATTGATGTTCGTTATTGTCGGGCTGGTCTTCATTTGGTGGGTGCTATACGACACATTGATCCCCGAGTGGCGGCTAATGCAGTCAGCTGCCAAGTTTGAAAAAACAACATGCACCATCGTGGGACACCGCGTTGCTGAACGGCCAGGCTTGACGGGTAGAGAGTATTGCCCGGAGCTACAGATTGAATTTGAGATTGAGCCGAGAGGAAGAAAAGTTGTCGCCTGGACTCGCCATGGGGTGGGGCGAGATGGCCCGAGTATCCGCGAGGCAAGGGCCTATCTCAATCAGTATAAGATTGGTGATGAGCGAGACTGTTGGTTTGATCCCAAGCAACCAACTAATCCTGAGCGTGTTTTGATTAGTGTTACAGGGAGTTGGATTCCCTACATTGTTTTAGCCATACCGGGCTCGTTAGTCATTGCTGGGCTTGTCGGTTTTGCTCGAGCGCTGGTTGGGACCCGATCTTCCCCCGAGCACCGTTCCTCGCTGATTCATCAAGGGGTGGATCTCCGAATGCTTGAGATTCGGCCTTCGAAACCGACGGTTGCTTCCGCGCTTCCCTCTTCGGAATCGATCAACGATAGCCCGGGAACAAAGCTCGCCTTTCGATTACCAATGGATGATACAGAAGGTTGGCGCGTTATTGGCATGGCAATCGTCTGTGGCATGTGGAACTTGCTGGCAGGGCTTTTTGTTTATCAATGGGCTGCTAACTATTTCTCAGTTGGGGGACGGATTGGGTTGTCCCTCTTGGCGGTGATTCCGCTTGCCGCTACAAGCGCTTGGCTGCTTCACAAGTTTTGGCAAGATGCTGGCACCGTGGGAGGTGTTGGGGTAACACGAGTTGAATTGTCCAAGCATCCACTTCGTCCCGGCATGCAATGTGACGGCATTTTGCTTCAAGCTGGACGACTCAAATCAAGAGGGTTGTCTATTAATCTTATATGCGAAGAGATTGCCATCTATCGTAACGGTACGGACACACGTATCGCCAATGCAGAAGTCTTTCGTGAAGTCTTACTTCAGGAAAAAGGGGTAAGCGTTAGTTCTAGCGAGCCATTGCAGCGAGAGATTCATTTTCAAATCCCTGAATCGGGGCCTGTTTCGTTTGCATCCCCGCACAACGAAGTTCGTTGGGCAATTGAGGTGGTTGTCGGCCACAAGCGTAGGCCTGAAGTCCGACGCATTTTTCCCATATGTGTCTATCCGATCGCATGGCCAAGTGCTGATTATGCCACGACCGCCGGTGAAAACGTGGAGACAGCCGTATGAATCAATCAATTTTAGAGGACGCCGAGCTATGGGTTGATCGTGGTTCAGCTACCTACTCTCCAAAAGAGATCATTACCGGTCAATACAACTTATCTAGTTGGCTTGAGCATGGCTTAGAAGCAATTGAGCTTACCTTGCTTTGGTATACAGCAGGTCAAGGGGAAGAGGATTTTTGCGTTCATTTTTACGATCGCTTCGAGGAAGAGGGGCTTCCACGAGCCTCTAACCCTGTTGGCCGATTTGCAGTAACGTTACCTGCTAGCCCTCCGAGCTATCAGGGACAAATTGTGAAAGTCTGTTGGGCAGTGCGATTGCGTGGATTTTTCAAAGGGGTACGACAGCGAGTTGTAGAAGCTCCCTTCATGCTCCTTGGAAGCGAACTCCCAAGTCAGACGTTGACAATGGAGGATCGTAACACCGATGCCTAACTCCAATTCGTACATCCCTTCACGTTATTCCAATCCCTTCTCAACCTGTTGGACGTCAAACCTAAGCTATGTTGAATACTCCCATTCTGTCGATGAGGTCCTATCTTGCTGGAAGAATCTCGGGCATTGGGGCGCGGTTGTTGGCTCTCATGGGACGGGTAAATCAACCTTGTTAAGAGCGCTGAATGATCGATTGCATGCATTAGGAGCAGAACCTGAATGGATTACCTTGCGACCGAATCTTGAAGGAAGTTTTTCGGTATCAGATTCTCGCAACCGAATTCTCTTACTCGAAGGCTTGGAACGCTTATCATTTTTTAAGCAACTAACTTTGATTGGTCAGCTCAAGCGACAGCAGTGTCGTGTGCTAGCGACGCTTCATTCAGATTCAATCACTTGGCCCTGGCGTTTGCAGACGGTTCTGAATACCGAGGTTTCAACCAAACTGGTTAAACACTTATTCGATGAGTTGGTCTGCAATGGAAGCGAGAAGCTTGTTACTTGGAGCGACGCGCTAAAATGTTGGCAGAACGGTAACGGTGACCTGCGTGAATTGTGGTTTGATCTTTACGAACTCTACGAATCTCGCCAAAGCGATGGCTGCCAGTTCGCTGAACAACCAACTCTCACTATTCGTACCGTGACTGGGTAGTTTACTACCCCTATAGAGGTGTTGGATATCAACATCTCGTGTGACTGAACAAGGAAGTTTCAGCAGGAAAGATTGCCAGAACTGCCCGCACAATGCCTACAACCGGCGCGGCGGGGCGGCCTTGCCTGCATGACCTAACCGGAATTTGCTGACAAATGCCAGTTCTTCTCAAGCATTTGCTTGTCTAGGGTGGGTCCCACAAGTTACATATTACTAGTTGTGGTTTATTTCCTTGTATCAAAGGTTCGCAAAATGTCGTTCGCGACCAAATCAACATTCGCCGTTATCCTGACCCTAGGCATGCTCGGTGCTGAAGCATCAGCACAATGTTGCTCAACCAATTACACGGTTGGGTATGCTCCGACTGCCGTTGCTACGCCACCGGTTTATCAGACCACCTATTACAACGGTTGGTATCCAGGCAAGTATGCGTTGAACTTTACTCGCAACCTGTTTGGCATCCAGCAACCTGCCGCAACGACGACGTACACCGCGGGTTACGCCCCCTATACGGTTGGCTATGCACCAGCGGCAAGCTACACAGCCGCTCGCCCTATCGTTCGCACCGCCTACCGTCCAACCTATCCTGTGACTTATGGACCGGTCGTTCAAACCGTAGCTCGTCCAGTAGCGCTTTCACCCGTCGTCAGCAGTTGTACCAGCTGCGACCCATGCAATGCTTGTAGCTCATGTAACTCGGGTGTGACTCAGGCGTATTATTCCGATTCATCCAGTAGCTGTAGCAGTTGCAACTCTTCAGTTGTCACCTATGACAGCGAACCAGTTCGTCGCAACGGATCGACGAGCACGTACGAGCCCAAGCCAAGTTTGGCACCAAACGAAAATCCAGCTGCTGAGCGGAGTCTCTTTGAGAGCAATAAGCCAGCGGTCGATGACTCAGCCGCAGAGATTGAATACGATGATTCAGGCGACGAAGCTTACAACGAAGCACCCGCTTTGTTTGCTCCTCGCAATCGTCAAGCGAGCCGTCATCCTGCTCCCGTATGGAACGCTGTACACGGCACAAATGCTAAGTCAACAGAGCGTGCTCTTGGCAGTCACCAAGTTGGTGCAAGCGGCTGGGTTTCAGCACGCTAGCAGACTTGTGCAAGATAATCCACAATATAGCCCACTAGTTTTTCTGGTGGGCTTTTTTGTGTCTTCATGGCTTTGCTAGCACCTTCCGGTGTGGTTTCCTTCGGTTCGGCTTGACCTGAACTTTAACGATTGCTACTAAGCAAACCAGATTTCCCGATACGGAGAATTTGGTGTGGCAATAGCTAGCAACCAGTCTAGGCAAACGAAGCAAAACCATTGGCAGCTGATCCCTCTTGGATTAGCTGTGCTGGTGGTGTTTGTGTTTTTCGATTCACCCTGTCTCGGACAACGAGTACAAATACCGACTCAAACGTTTGCCTCGCCTGCTCCGCAATGGGGAGCGACAACAACGCCAACCTATACGCCTAACGTGCCTCCCCCGACGTTTAACCCCTACGGCACCCCAGCAAGTGCAGCCGGCGTACCGGCAGCTACTTATCCTCCAGTGACGCCTGGCTACACGACCCAGCCAATCACACCCTACACCGGACAACCGATTGTACCATCTGCTGGCTCGGTTCCCACGCTTTCGACATCTCCTTACGGAACACCCGTTGCTCCTGGCCCTTCCTATTCGTATGCAGCACCGCCAGCTTCGAATGGATTTGGTTCAGCTGGAAACTCAATCGGTTGGCAGCCAGGGACCTATGGATTTCAGGATGCCAATGGCGATACCACCACTTTCAGAAGGTTGGTAGCTCGCTTGCGAGGTGAGCATACTTTGTTATTAGGTGACAACTCAGTCGATGCTTTTGAGGTGAATCGTCTTGAGATTGCTTCAACGTTGGCCTTTCCATTTGCAGGCAACATTGATGCCCCGCTCTTAGTCACACCAGGTTTTGCATTCAACTGGTTAGGAGGTCCTGAGGGAGATCCCGCTGGCATGCCCCGTGGACCTGATCTACCGCCGCGGGTTTACGATGCTTACCTTGATTTTGCTTGGTATCCCAAGTTCAATCCAAGCCTCGGCGCTGAGCTCGGTTTCAGAACAGGGGTTTGGACCGACTTTGATGAAGTCAATGACGATTCGCTTCGTCTCCTTGGCCGAGCGATTGGTGTCATTACAGTAACGCCCGAATTTGAATTGTTGTTGGGTGTGGTTTATCTGGATCGGTTGCGAGTGAAGATGCTCCCTGCTGGTGGTGTGCGATGGCGGCCCTCTCCTGAGTGGGACCTTTATTTGGTCTTTCCTAATCCAAAGATACGACGCACGCTTAGCTCCGCCGGCGGAGCGGATTGGTGGTGGTTTGTCGGCGGCGAATACGGTGGTGGTTCCTGGACCGTCGAGCGAGCTGGCTTAGGTGACCGCATCGACTACAACGACATACGTATAAGCATGGGTTTGGAATGGCAGACCATTTCACAACTACGTGGGCATATTGAGATCGGTTATGCCTTCGATCGAGAGGTCCTTTTCGCAAGTGGCGATCCTGGAAATTTTAAACCGGACGACGCTGTCATGTTCCGATTCGGAATTGGCTACTAAACAAAGAAGAGTTTAGACGTTGAATGAACTTTATAATATCACGTTTAGCTTAGCCTGGCTGAGCCTGAGCCTACTCACGGTCCATGCGCAGAGCGTTTCGAATTACCCCAATCCGAATGCTTACGGGTCTGTTGAACAAGTGCCAGCGAGCCCTTTGTTTGCACAGCCACCCCAATCAAGCTTGATCCATGATCCTTTTGAGGAGTTGGGTGAGCCTATCCGATTGGCACAGAATACAAGTTCGATCGTACCTGAAAAGAACTCCGTGCTGGCACCAACAGGCGCGCCACCTATGGCAATCAATGACCGAAGTCGCCAGTTACTGCAAGGGATTGTTCTTAAGAATGAGTGGATCCCTCAGTTTGAAGAAGATGGCCTTGGGCAAACTAGCAACTCAGCTGCAGTTAAGCTGGGGATGCCAATGCCGCTTATCGGCGGCCCTTTGCTGGTTACTCCTCGAGCTGGCGTGAAGTTCTTGGATGGACCTAATCTGACCGACGTTCCGGCAAGACTGTATGACTTGGAAGTTGGCTTTGCAACCTTTCGAAAAATCAATCCTAAATGGATGCTCAACGCTTCGGTGAATGTTGGAACCTATGCAGATGACTACAGTCTTGATTCGAGCGATGCCGTTCAAGTGAGCGGGCTCGTGATGGGGATTTATAGTCAATCACCACAGGTGCAGTGGGTATTTGGCGTCGCAGCGTTAAATCGAAATGACTTGCCAGTCATACCAATCGTAGGCCTGACCGTGGATCAGGGATGGGTAAAATACGAAGCGACCTTTCCTAGGCCACGAATCGTGTGGCGATTGCCCAGCTGCTGCCCTGAAGAACAGAGGGCGTTTTATCTTGGCGGCGACATTGGTGGAGGTTCCTGGGCAGTGCAACGAACAACGGGTCAAACCGATTCATTGAATCTCTCTCGCTATGGACTGCTGGTTGGATATGAACAGACCACGCCAAGCCAGACCAAAGTCAATTATGAGCTAGGTTACCTTTTCAATCGAGAAATCGAGTATGAGGAGACTGGCGAGACCCATAATCTTGACGATTCGCTATTTGCTAGGATAAATTTCTCGTTCTAGTGGCCGACGCAGGCCGATATTGCACCTTCCGAGCGGTAGGGCTTTCGGCTAGAATTCATCCCTCTGAAAAAATGCCACACAAAGGGTATTAGCCGCATCGTGATCCCCCAGATCACCAGCATTCCTTTTGTGTGACTAATGTCTAACCGATTGGCAAACAGCTGATTTGCCTTCTGGTTTCGGGCCGTGGCGCAGTCTGGTAGCGCGTTTGACTGGGGGTCAAAAGGTCGCAGGTTCAAATCCTGTCGGCCCGACTTCTTTTAACTAGTAGCAAGCCTAAACTTAATAATGCAAGTGAAGTCGGCTCGGGAACTGCTTGAGTTGCACTGATCAACCCTGTTGAAATACTTTGTTGTTCAAATAAATCTCGCCAGATTGTGTAGTCAGCGGCATTCACT
Source organism: Botrimarina sp. (assembly GCA_965263145.1). GTDB lineage: Bacteria > Planctomycetota > Planctomycetia > Pirellulales > Lacipirellulaceae > CAYGQU01. Next base: position 724,043 of record OZ253585.1, on the reverse strand, counting down.
ACCCCATCGCCATTTCCATCAGCTCTTAGGTCGGTAGTTGAGCCATAGGTTGTGACCCATACGTCATAGTCAGCTAGGCTGATGACACCATCTAAATTGTAATCGTTCAAGATTGTATCAATGGCACTGAGTGGTCGAGCGACTGAGATTTCATTGAGCAGAAAACCACCACCTACTGCAGGATTTGCTGTAACGGAGATCACTGTGCCAGCGGTCAGAAAAATCTCATCCTGTGATAAGAGACCGAATTCAAGTAGGTATTCCATGCCGTTGCCAACTGGATCGATAGACAATGAGTCTGCTCCTAAAGAGAATCCGCTAGCAGCATCGTAACCTGTAAGGTTGGTGAAGGGATTGTCGCCCGAGATGAATTCAATCAGAACGGTTTCTGTATTGTTGATATTCAGCGAACCAAGCAATAGTGACTTCAGGTAGACATCTTCGTCAAATGAGAACTCAACGCTTTCAGGTGTGCTGAACATCCCGTTAATACGCTGAGCTTGATTCACATTACCGCCATCAAGATCCGAGGCAATTCCTATCCCTTCAAGTGCCGCGTCGAAAGTGGCATTCAAACCACCAGCTTCTAGATTTAGAGTAATTCCATGCATGTCGAGCGAGATACTTGAGAGTCCATCAAGATTGATTCCCGATGATTGACCAAGTTGGAAAGTTGATTCGGGTGTGTGGTCAGGCGCTGGAACCGAGCTGCCATCCGCCCGTACTGTTGGGTAAACGGCCCCCGAATCATCAAGCCAACCTCGCAGTGCAACAACAGCTCTTACAGCCATCTTGTAATCGAGGGTGGACATATTGCCATCAGCAAGATTGTTTGCTTCTAAGAGGTCATTCCTGAGGTCAAATACCTCGAATGAGCGATCCTCATACAAATAAGCCAGCTTGTAACGAGTATCCCCTGCGTCAAGGACTACGCTAGAAAGTGGCCCTGGAACTTGGTTGACATAGCCGGGGTGATGAAGGAAAGCTCCTTCACGATCAAGTTGATCTTGAGTCCCCTCAAGTAACCCTACAAGTGACATTCCATCCAGCGGCTGGGTTTGAGGATTTGGCAGATCTGCACCTGCCATTTCAGCAAAGGTTGGAAAGAAGTCGATTGGTTGAATTGGTTCATCGCTTGAAGTACCTGCGGAGATGGTGCCTGGCATCCACGCGATTAGCGGAACTCGCGTCCCACCTTCGTAGTGAGAGCTTTTCGTGCTGTTTAGTGGAGAGTTATCCGTACCTTGAGAGCTTCCTCCATTGTCACCATAGAACATTATCAAAGTATTGTCGGAAATTGAGTCAGCCGTATTGCCATCTCCATTGGGGTCTTCGAGGTAATCGACGATACGAGCTATTGATTGATCCATCCCCTCGAGAAGTCCTGCATAAGCAGCATTGTCATGGCGTGGGTCGGGTGAGGTCCCACCGTTGTTGCTAATGATATGATTGTACTTCGCTTCCAGATCAGGCCGTGATTCAATCGGGGTATGTACTGCATGGTAGGCAAGGTTCATATAAAAGGGCTCCGAGGATCCCATATGACCTGAAAGAAAATCTATCGCAGCATCCGTGGTGGCATCGGTAAGGTGCTTGGGGGTGCCAACCAGCGAATCGACATCTGCCCCATTCGCGTAGGGCTTCAAGTTGTTATCGATGTAGGATTGAGTGTAGGGGGCGGCATAAACATCTAATGAAGTACTTACGGGATTCGGGTATGTCCAATTCCCTCCATTCTGATTAGGAAAGAAACTGCCTGGAGCACCGGTAGTTGAGCCACCATAATTGAAGTCAAAACCGTGCTCGTTGATAATGTCATTCTCGGAATCGGCGACATGGAACTTTCCAAGATGAGCAGTCGTATATCCCGCGGCCTGCAAAGTTTCTGCAAGCGTAGTCAACGAAGTTGGAATTTGACGAAGGTTGGCAGCACCGACTAATAGATCGTTGGCATCTCCTTCAATGCTAGTAACAGAATAAGAGCCAGTCCGAGCCCCCGATTGTCCTGTCATAATGGCTACCCGTGTGGGAGCACACGTGGGCATGGCATAGGCGCTGGTGAACGACATTCCCTCACTAGCAAGTTGCGCTAGAGTTGGCGTTTGATAGAAAGTTGAGCCATTACCGTAGTTTGTTAAGCCTGAACCAATGTCTGTCCAGCCGAGATCATCTGCAACAATATGAATGATATTTGGTTGCGAATAGGCATGACCGGTCATGCCAAGAATAAGGAGGAGACCTACTCGCTGTAGGTTTCGGAGAAGCAATTGTATATTGAAAAGCATTAGAGAGAGCCTTGCTGGCATGTCGGATTGAGCATCGGTTCTGATGAATCAAACCCTTCACCCAACGGTGGGTTCCGACAATTCTAATTAGAATCAAGTTGATTTACCCATCAAAATCGTCAGTAGAGGTAAGAGCAGGCATTAAAAGCTAGCCACCTGGGCCGAATCTCTTGGTTCTGATTGCCGACCAAGCTACTGCCAGTTAGCATGGTTCCCATGGCAAATGATACGAATCAACGTGTTCTTGTTACCGGGGGAGCCGGCTTTATTGGCTCTGCTTTGGTCCGCTATTTGGTGAAAGAGCAGGGCGTTGCTGTTGCAAATTTAGACAAGCTTTCTTATGCGGGAAATCTCAACTCGCTCAAAGAGATTGAAGCTTGCGATAACTACAGTTTTCATAAGATCAATCTCTCAGATCGTTTTGCTGTTGAGCAACTCATTCTGGAATTTTGTCCAACGGTTGTGATGCATCTTGCGGCTGAAAGCCATGTCGACCGTAGTATCGATAGCTCGATCGAATTTGTTGAAAGTAACGTTGTTGGAACCCATTCACTATTGCAAGCAGTTCTTGGGTACTGGGAGTCGCTCGACAAGCACGAGCAGTCAGCATTTCGATTCCATCATATTTCAACGGACGAAGTGTACGGTAGCTTGGGAGAGGATGGAAAATTCACTGAAGCCTCTCCTTACCAGCCTCGAAGTCCTTACGCCGCGACTAAAGCGGCCAGTGACCACCTCGTAAGAGCTTGGGGGCATACTTATGGTCTGCCAGTGCTGGTTACGAGTACCAGCAATAATTATGGACCGTATCAATATCCCGAGAAATTGATCCCCCTGATGATCCTTCATTGTCTGGCAGGGAAACCTTTGCCTATTTACGGCAAGGGAGACAACGTTCGAGATTGGATTTATGTTGAGGACCATGTCCGAGCACTTTGGCAAGTTGTCCGACAAGGAACGGTTGGCGAGACCTACAACATTGGGGCCGAGTGCGAGTATTCGAATCTTGATTTAGTCAGTCAATTGGCCGATTTATGTGATGAGATCAGTGGCAATCCTTCGGGAACTTCTCGAAAGAATATCATCCATGTTGATGACCGCCCTGGTCACGATTGGCGATATGCACTTGACATAAAAAAGCTACGAAGAGAAATCAGTTGGCAGCCAACGGTCGATATTGAGGAAGGACTTCGAAAGACAGTCAATTGGTACGCAGCCAATCAATGGTGGTGGCAGCCGTTGCTTGATCAAGGTGCTTTGGACAAACGTCATGGTGTTAGTCACCAGAAGTCTTCTGTAAAAGATGATCCGTAGCCGATCGGTTCATGAATTCTAATAAGTGGTGACGTGTTGCTGAGGCTTCTTTGCGAATGGATTTGGGGACATAGCTTTCAGGTTCTTGCCATAAAATGACACCGTCAAAGATGGAATCTAGTATCTCAAAATGTTTAGCCATAAGTTCATGGCTTTTGGGCTTCATGCGGAGTTTTTTGATGCTGTGGAAATGAGGAAACGTTGGCGTCATGATTGCGTAAGCAGGTTTGTCAACGATTTCACAACAAGCCTTGAGTACTTCAGCCCGTCGACGGAAACGATCCAGATTGTCAGGCCCATCATACCGGTCGTAACATGGGACGGCGTAATAATCAAAAAAATCATGTAGAGGTTTACGCGTTTGCTTATTCTTTATCAACCTCTCCTTAGCAGTTTGATAATTAGCAAAGTCACCTCTTGGCGTGTAGACAGAGCCATACCAAAACCAAGTTCGATCATCCAGTCCAAGCAATTTAGCTTGAGAGCGAATCGATTTAACTATCTTCACAAGGTATTCCTGGCGAGCTTTCTTTATTTCAGGGGCAGCTGGTTCATTGAGTGACTCAATATCAAGCATCACGTCCCATTCCGGGTGTGATTTGAGTAGTTCAAGAAAATGCTTGCTATCAGGGATGTCTCCCGATGTGTAATGTTTCAACGCCGATTGCTTGTCTTCGAAGATGGATGATTCATAGAGCATCAGCATGGGCTGAACATGCTCAAGAAGTCCTAGTTCTTGATGAGTTGGCTTGTATGATGTCGCATCGTAATATTTTGCAGGCCATTCACCGCGGACGAGATTGGTGGCGAATAGGCTAGAAGAGAGTGTGGCAATAATAAGCCAACGGGATGAATTCATCGATAATCCTTTGGATAGCCAAAAGGTAGTTGCTACGTTTCCAGCTTGTATGACGCTTCGTTTGCTAAACGAATTCCCCAAATCTAGGTGAATCCAGGGGCAATCAATAATTGGGAACTCGACAACTGCCCTGAACTTCGATTTACTGTATCACACAGGCGAACGACTCCACCCTAAGATTCAGGATGAAATGGCTAGTACTTTTGTCATATTTGGCGCTTCAGGCGACCTCACAAGCCGCAAGCTTATCCCTGCCCTGTATAACCTGCGCCGCAAAAGACGGCTACCAGAGGATGCGATAATAGTTGGCTTTAGCCGAACGGATTTTAGTGACCAAGAGTGGCGTGATAAACTGACCGAAACGACACAAAAATTTGTTGGGGAAAATTTTGATCCCGATCTTTGGAAGCAATTTGAAAAACAAATCTTTTACCAGCCGGGAGATATTGGGCAGTCAGAAGATTTTGGCAAGTTGAAGCAGCGACTTGATGAGCTTGAAGGCGACAATACGACGGGCGATCCTTCAGCACGTGTCTATTATCTTTCAACAGCGCCCCGCTTCTATGGCCCAGCAATTGAACAACTCGGTGAGCATGGCTTTGCTGATGAAACCGAGGGCCCTCGGCGTGTCGTTATTGAAAAGCCCTTTGGAACCAACCTAACAACCGCCAAGGAGCTCAACCAGACAGTGCACCGTTCCTTTAAGGAACACCAGGTCTATCGGATTGATCACTATCTTGGCAAAGAGACCGTACAAAACTTAATGGTTCTTCGATTCGCGAATGCGATATTTGAACCCGTTTGGAATCGCAACTTTATCGATCACGTTCAGATCACCGTTGCCGAAGAAGTCAAAGTCGGAAATCGCGCTGGATATTATGACACGTCTGGTGTTGTACGGGACATGATTCAAAACCACCTTCTGCAGTTGCTGATGGTAACTGCGATGGAACCCCCTGCACGCTATGCAGCGGATCCGGTTCGTGATGAGAAGGTGAAAGTTCTTCAAGCAGTAAGATCCAAGCGTCCAGAAGATATCGACCGGGATACTATTCGAGGTCAATACAGCGGGTACTTGGAGAATAACGGAGTTGCCGAAGAGAGTAAGACGGCAACTTTTGCAGCAATAAAATTGGGCATCGACAATTGGCGTTGGCAAGGCGTACCTTTCTACTTGCGAAGTGGCAAGGCGATGAGTTGCAGAACAACGCAGATCGTCATCCAATTCCGACAACCACCACACATGCTGTTTGATTCAGGGCCAAGAGGGATTACCGAGGCGAATCGCTTAGTTATTCAAGTGCAACCTGCCGAGGGAATTCAGCTTCATTTCCAAACCAAGGTCCCCGATGCTGGTATGAAAATGCGGCAGACGGACCTCGATTTCAACTATCAGAAGGAATTCCGGGGCCATATGCCGGAAGCTTATGAACGTCTCTTACTAGATGCGCTAGAAGGAGACGCGAGCCTCTTTGCCCGGGCTGACGAGGTGGAAGCAGCTTGGTCTATCTGTGACCCGATCTTGGAGCATTGGGATCGAAGCGAAACGCCGAATCTTTACACCTACGAACCAGATTTTTGGGGGCCAACCGAATCGAGCGATTGGATGGCAGCACAGAAACGCGAATGGTTTGACACCTGCCCGATTCTTCACTAAGCGAACCTCACCACAGTTTCCAATAGGAGTTCCATGTTTACAGGACTTGTCCAAAGCCTTGCTGAAATCGCACAAATTATCCCCGAGGGGCCCGGTGTCCGTGTTGAAGTAATTGAACCTGAGCTCGCTAAACAGGTCGGTATGGGAGATAGCATCTCAGTCAACGGTTGCTGCTTAACCGTGGTTGCATGGGACGAAAAAATAATTGCTTTCCAGGCGGGAAGTGAAACGCTCAGCCGCACGAATCTTGGGCAACTTCAATCGGGTGATAAGGTAAACCTTGAGCCTTCGCTCAAAGCGGGCGACCAGCTTGGCGGACACTACGTTACCGGCCATATCGATGCCTTGGGAGAAGTTGATTGCATTGAGCCCGAAGGCGATTGGGCCAAGTATTGGTTCAAGGTGCCAAGTGCCCAAATCCGGCAAATGGCAAGCAAAGGCTCTGTGGCAGTTGACGGCGTTAGCCTCACGCTGGTTGACGTAGAAGATTTTGAAGCAAAGCAGGGGCCGTTTGGTGGACGCTTCAGCGTGGCTCTCATCCCACATACGCTCTCTGTCACGACCTTGGGAGCTAGGAAAGCTGGCCATCAAGTGAACATCGAGACGGACGTTCTGGCAAAGTACGTCGAGAGACAACTAGCTGGCAACGAACAATAGGCAGAGGCTATACTGAGGTGAACCATTAAGTTCACCAGGGATTCACCCCATGCCTCAGATTCCTCACTTGCAGCTTCCTGCAAGTTTTATCTTACTGCTGGTAGCCATGGCAGCTATCAGCGATTGTTCTCATTGTCGTGCCGAAGATCTCCGTAAGCTAGAAATTCGTAGCCGAAAGACTCTCAAAACGCTTGAGAATCAGAAAGCGATCCTTCAGAAGAAGACACTCCTCACTCTGACAGCGGATAAAGACCCGATTCTGAACATCGAAATTCACTTTGCCTCGCCAGATGCATGGGTTCACTTTCGTAACGTGAAGCCTTCAGTCGTTAAAGAAAAATTTCTAAGAAACCTCTACGTAAACGGTCGTCCAGCCGAAGTCGGCAAGAACATCCGCCTCACGCCAGTCGTTCAGGGAACGATGGCAATTCCCCATGGCCCAAAGTACCAAGCCCTGAAGGCATTCAAGCAGACGGGCTACAAAGGGGCTTCGCAAGGATTTATCCCCCACAAGTATTACCGCACAGATGAGCTTGGCGATTGGGAAGATCAGATCACTTCCTTCGTGCTGAGGCATGGTTACATGGCAACTCTTGCTGAGAATGAGGATGGAACCGGAGCGAGTAAAGTCTTCATAGCTGATGAGGAAGATATACGGGTCGCCCGCTTGCCGAAGAACCTTGCGGGCAAAGTCTCGTTCGTTCGGGTCTTCCCCTGGCGATGGACCGGCAAAAAAGGTTACGGCGGCAAGGCCGAAGCAGCAGAAAAGCTCGGAGCCTACTGGCGCTATGGTTGGGATGCGGGAGGGGAATCCATGCTCGACATGGAATACGTCCCGATGCGTCACAATGCAAACTGGGACAGCTTCATAAAAATCAACAGCAAGCTGAACGTAACGCATCTGCTTGGTTTCAACGAACCGATGCAAAAAGACCAAGCGAACATGTCGATGGAGAAGGTCCTAGAGATGTGGCCCAAGCTGCAAGCTTCTGGGCTCCGCTTAGGTAGTCCTTGCCCAACCGACGGTACCGTTAACTGGCTATATGAGTTCATCGACAAAGCTGACGAGCAAGGGCTACGTGTCGATTTTGTTGCTGTCCACTACTACAAGGGGAATTGGACTGACGAAAAGCTGATTGGCTGGCTACGCAAAATCCACGAAAGGACCGGTCGCCCCATCTGGCTGACAGAATTCAATAACGGCGCTCCCTGGGTGAAAAATCATAACCCCACGAAACAAGAGCAGGCCAAGATGATCGACGATTATTGCCGCGCAATGGACCGTGCTCCCTTTGTCGAACGCTACGCCATCTTCAACATGAAGAATGAAAAGTTCAACCGTCAGGTAATCATCAACGACCAGTTGACCCCTGCCGGCAGAAAGTATTATCAAAACCCATCGAAAGAAGCTTATTCCGGGCGGCGGTAGTAATATTCCCTCAAGGGCCCCACGATGTGTCATCATTATCAAGTCGAGGTCTTGCTAGCCGATGACTTTGTCGCTTGGCATCATGCGCGTCTCCCCTTGTTCGAGATGCTTAGCCCCTATCTTTCGGACCTCAAGAACAGCAACGCTTGGCCTTTGAAGCGAGTTCCTGCACTTCGTCTGGATGCCAAGGGAGAGCTTGAAGCCTTTGGACCCGAGTGGGGATTGTTGCCCAGTTGGTGGAAACCGTCAGGCCGAACGCCCAAACGTTCCGCATTCCAGCGTAAGACAATCAACGCCCGATCAGAAACCGCTGCTGAGAAGCCCTCCTTTCGCGAGGCGTGGAAGCACCGTCGTTGCCTGCTGCCTGTCAGCCGCTTCGAAGAAAAGAAGCACTACTTCAGTCTCGAACAGCCGGTCGCATTTGCCGGCCTTTGGGAGACTTGGCTCGGAGAGGATGGTCCCATCGAGACGACCACGCTGCTCACCACCCGCCCAAACGCCGAAATCGAAGCAGTCGGCCACCATCGCATGCCTTGCCTACTAACCACCCCCGAAATGCGAGCCAAATGGCTAGAAGAGGGGGCTGAATCTTCAGACGCAGAAATGCTGTCGCCACTGAAAGATGGTTTGCTAAAGACAGAGCCACAAACAAAACAAGCTTGACCAATAGGCCTAGCTTTTCAGTGGTGATTCAATCAAAAGTGGTCAGAGGGGGGTTCGAACCCCCGACACCAGGATTTTCAATCCTGTGCTCTACCAACTGAGCTATCTGACCCGGTTTCCCCGTTGGGAATCTCTAATCTTAGCCGCCAATCTCGGCTTGTAAACCCTGCTAGGCTAAGTGGTTGGGATTCGTTGCCCTGCAGGGGCCACTTGTGCCGGTTTTGACACGAAACGCCCTGGGAAGGTTCACTGATGTGAACTCATGCGAGGTCTAGTCCGCCATGGCAAAGCAGCAACCGACATCGTAGAGTGTCAGGTATGGCTTGCATCTGATTACCTTGCAAGGGAGCCGTATTTGCTGGGCGATTAGCTGCGTAGCGTACCACGAGATTGCCAAGTATTTGCTGGTGATAGCTCGCGTATGCATCAATCGTAAGCCACTCAGCGACAAGTCACGCATCGTCAACTTAAACGGATCGCCTACCTGGTTCCAAGCTTGGTCGGTGGGGACTGCTGTAGCAATGCAATAACAAGGGGTACGTTGCGAACCACATTTTCTTGCCTCAGAAGAAAGGTTGGATAGGTTCTGCGTAAGTTTTCCTTCATTGTCTGCCAAACGATTGATGAAGTTTCGTGTCGATCTTGGTGGAAGCGGAAGGTCTGATTCATCCACAAAAAGAGGATCTATCTTCTCTGCGTAGATCATCGATACCTCTGCGAGATTGGTTTCGATGTCATGCAATTGTTCGATGTTTGCTTTATCTAGTTTTTTATTTTCTCCAGAATCCTTGACGATTGATGCGACTTCCATCGCTAAGGAGTCATATTGAACCGGCTTGTGGAAGATTCGTTGCACACCTCGGTTGAGCAGATCTTGAGTAATCCGATCGTTGCGCACCCCTGTCATCACCAGGACTTTAGGCGGATTCGGAAGTTGCATCAAATCTTGGCAGAGGGAGAAACCATTGCGATTGGGCATCCGCAGGTCAGCAAGGACCGCATCGTAATCTTGGAGCTGTGCCATTGATACCGCTTGCATGCCGTCGTGTGCTTTCTGACACCGCATACCTGCCTTCTGAAGCGCACGGCAAGTCAGATGGCAGACTTCTGGTTCGTCATCGACGACAAGAACATTTTTTGCTGCGGTTACGGACATGATTCTTTATACAAGACTTTATTCTTCAATTTCTTTTTTCGCAAATAGGTGATAATTAAAAGTTGCTTTCAATTATCTGCCAGATAGTTTTTGTCGTCTTGTTTATTTGTTATAAAGTCAGTTAATCTGCCGAATAGTTGGATTAAAAGTTACAAACGGATCTTCAAGTACGGGTGTAAGTACTCTCCTGATGAGGATCGCAAAGTGGCAGGAATATTCTTGATAAAGAGCCATTCTGGCTTACAACATCGCCTCCTAAGCTGCTGATGACTTTCTTAGCCCATTTCAACTCGGTTTTCGAGCCAAGCTTCGAGTTGCCGTCGCGTGAATGTGTATTGAGGTCCAAAGCTAGATAATCACCGGTAAGCAGTTCATATTTATCGCTGTTGTAGTCCTCGGCCACCGACTCAATGGAAGATGTAATGGTGAGCGTTTCAGCCTCTAGTTCTGCTAAGAGGGTAAGCATGGCAGATTCGATTGCATCGTGTTCGCCAATTAGAAAGAGAGAATGATCGTTAGTCGCTCTTTCTAGGTTGTTTATGTATGACGCGTGATCTAGGGATTCAAGTAGACGACATATTAGTGAATGTACCTGCGTAGAGGATTGATTTGAGTTCAGCCGCTGGTGGGTGAACTCGGATAGTTCTTCCGTCAGTTCCAAATTGCGCTGCAGCACATCAATTGCCCCTTGAAGATCTTCAGCTAGATCTGAGTTAGCGGGGGCCTCATCCAGAGCGTATTTTAGGTAGCCACCACTGATGTGATTTAGATTGTTATAGTCATGCACATAAAGTCGAAGCCATTGAAGCAAGCTGAATGCGCAAGGTTTCTCAGATAAACTCACTGGTGGTTTATCTGACACGGGAGTAAACCGCACTTTCAAGTAAGGAGTAGCGTCACAAGGCAACTTCTTTAATTCTAGTCCAACAACCACGCCGAGTAACTCTGTGTCAGAAACCGCTACGTGTTCTTGAAGGTCAAAGAACATATATGAGCTTTCATGTTCTCTGAACTGTAAAGACGTACCTTCAACTAGAACCTTGGAAATATGGGCTTTAGGAAGGTTCAATCCCATTTGATCGCAGTCTTTGCAAAGGCATCTTTCAAGTAGAGCAAGTGGATTGAAATCGCCACTGGACAGATAGACCAATTCAAAAGGGTCTGCCTGAGGACGTGATCGCTTTACGAATGAGATTTCGCTTGATGGGGCAGTTGCATGAGAGCTCATATTCGTTATTGCCTATTTAAGAGGTCTTCTCGATCACTCTAAAATTTAGGTCACTCTAAAAGCATATTGTATGCGGGATCCCGTGCATCGGCCGCTTGCATTTGGAAGAATCGCCATAAGTTGAATATTTGGCAAATCGTGGTTCGTAGATCGAGAAAATACTACTGATTTTAAATGGTTAGACTTCTCGGCAATCTAGGTTTTGACGTGGGTATGAAACGACCAGTCATGGATTGTTTCGTCCCAAATCATGCCATCCACAATGGTGTATTTAAACCAACTTCAAACAAGACATTCTCCCTTCGATTATTGAGAGCCGACAGAAATGATTATCTTGGGTGTTTACACATCGCTTTTGCTGTTAAACCTGCTATTTGCGGCTATCGCATTGGCAGTTGGTTTTGCAGCTGGAGCATGGGTTTGCCAAAGTAATGCTGGGCAAATTGAAGGCATTTCTGAAGAAGGGGCAATTGTCGAAGGTACCACTCAAAAGCAAATCCAGAGTGAACGGATCTTGCTCGCAAGCGACCGGTTGCGTGATCTAACAATGGGCGTTGTAACAGACGTCGGTTCGCACGCGGAGAAGATGAATCGGATTGAGGAAGAGTTCCTGAATCAACAAGAGCAGGGACAATCAATCGACGTTATGAAGACATTCGAGCAGATTTCCTCTGCAAATGCAGCATTGCAAGAGCGGCTGGAAAAGGCCGAAAAGCAAATTGTTGCCCAGGCTAAAGAGATCGAAGCTCATGAAACCGAAGCACGAACGGACTCATTGACAGACATTGCAAACCGTCGTGCTTTCGACGATGAAATTGATCGTCGTATGGCTGAATGGAACCGCCACGGAACCCCATTCACCTTGCTTATTCTAGATGTCGACCACTTCAAGAAATTCAACGACACCCACGGGCATCAAGCTGGCGACGAAGTCCTTCGCTATGTTGCAAAGAGCCTAAAAGATTGCTGCCGTGAAACCGACCTGCCATGTCGTTACGGCGGAGAAGAATTTGCCATCGTCATGTCATCGACACTAGGCCAGGAAGGCGGGATTTTGGCCGAAAGAGTCCGGACTACCATTGAAGAGATGGAGGTCGATTTTGAAGGCAAAAAACTCAAAGTCACGGCCAGCCTTGGCATGGCACAATACAGCACGGGAGAGACCGCAGTAGATTTAATTCGACGTGCCGATGATGCCCTGTATCAAGCAAAAGATGCCGGTAGGAACAACGGCCATTTGCATACTGGCGAAGAAATCCTCCCCATCAACGAATCCGCTGCTGGAAAAGCCGCTGGCGATCAATCAGGCCAAGGGCTTTCTTACGCTCAACTTCCTAACCGTACAAAGTTCATTGAGGAACTGCGGATGGCAGTTCGAGGCGAGGATCCGACTCAAGTGGTTTCCCTCATCGCATTTCAGCTGTCCGGATATGAGAGAATTAAGGACGAGTTCGGAGAAGCAGTCGGTCGTATGATGTTGGATTCGGTTGCTCAATTCATGGATAGTGCCGTTGGGCAGAATAATATCCTCGGCCGATTAGCTGATGGACAATACATTGTCCTGCTGCCAGGTGAAAACCATGCCCAGGCTACTAAAAAGGGTGAGCGAATCTCAAATGCCCTATCACAATGTAGCGTACCACTCGGTGAATCGAGTCTTCAGTTACAAGTCCTTGAATGCGTGAATCAAATGCAACAAGGCGAGAACCCCGTAACCTTGATGCAAGGCATCGAGGAAGAGCTAACCATGAAAGTAGCTATAGGTGGTGTTCCTGCTGCAAGTGTCTAGTTTTTTGACTGAAATACCGAGCCTGCCAGTATTGGAAAAGAATAAATCTATCTTTTTTGGGGTCGGCCCCTTGTGGATTGTTAATGTCCCGTTAGTATTTGGCCGAAGAAGTTAGTCCTCAAGGGCACAGAAGGCACATAAGCCTTCGCAGTCCTCGCGGCTCAGAGATGTTTTCGGATCTGGTCACAAAGACTTAATTCGAAGCGATTTCTGGACGATCTGAAAAATTCCACAAAAGGGGTTTGACAGATGAGAGCATTACGGATAAATTTCTGAGCTCCCCGGAAGGGAAGGGCGTAAGGAGTGGCCCCTGAAGCCAGACCTCAAACTTTCAGCTAATGAAAGTGATCTTGGTTGGCCGAGACCTCTCCTTACCTCCTTTGTAGTGAAGGTGGTAGATCCCAGCAGATTGTGGCTGGAGTCCTCGTATTGCTTAGGCAATTCGCGGACTGATCTTTGACAACTTGGTAAAGCAAGAGTGGCATCTAATAAGTGTCGTTGACATGCAAAGCACTAGCTGGCTTTGTGTGTGACACTTCATTAAATAAGTTGAGGTCCATTTATGGATCTCAGCCGAGCATTACCGCTGCACGACTCACACCATGGAGTTGTGCAGCGAAAAAGCGTTACTCGCCATCAGTCTTCGCCGGCTGGTGGCAGGTAGTTTAGCATTTGCCAATCGAACTGCTTGTTGTTGCTTCGGCAACATGGTGATTATTCACCGCAAGAAGAGCGTTTGATAAATGTGGCCAAACTACTAAGGGCGTATGGGGGATGTCTTGGCATCAGATGGCAGTGATGGGCGTGGAAGTCTGCGAAAAGCTCGGGGGAGTTGACAAACAAACACTAATCCCGAGATTCCCTAGCAAACGTGGTGAACTGAAACATCTAAGTAACCACAGGAAGAGAAAGAAAAATCGATTCCCTAAGTAGCGGCGAGCGAACGGGGAACAGCCCAAACCGTCGAGGTTTCCTTGGCGGGGTTGTAGGGTCTTTCACATGAGAGTCACAAAATTGTCGGGAAGCAGAATCTTCTGGAAAGTTGAACCACAGAGGGTGACAGTCCCGTAAGCGAATCTTGGCAATCTCTCGAAAGATACCTGAGTAGGTCGGGTCACGTGAAACCCCGACTGAATCCACGGGGACCATCCCGTAAGGCTAAAGACAATCTGATGACCGATAGTGAACTCAGTATGGCGACTGAAAGATGAAAAGAACCCCGTCGAGGGGAGTTAACGAACCTGAAACCATACGCTTACAAGCGGTCGGAGCACTATTTTTAATGTGTGACGGCGTGCCTTTTGCATAATGATCCGGCGAGTTACCGTTCGCAGCTTGGTTAAGGCCTTCCGGGCCGAAGCCTCAGGGAAACCGAGTCTTAATAGGGCGCATTGTTGCGGGTGGTAGACGCGAAACCAGGTGATCTACCCATGAGCAGGTTGAAGCGCGGGTTGTACTGCGTGGAGGACCGAACCCACTTAGGTTGAAAACTGAGGGGATGACTTGTGGGGAGGAGTGAAAGTCTAATCAAACCTGGAGATAGCTCGTTCTCTCCGAAATAGCTTTAGGGCTAGCGTCGAGCCACTATTTGTCGGGGGTAGAGATACTGATTTGGAGGCGGGCCCTTCGCGGGGTACCCCTCTGAGCCAAACTCCGAATACCGACAAAACTATCTCGGCAGTCAGTCCGCGTGGGATAAGCTTCGCGGTCGAGAGGGAAACAACCCAGACTATCTGCTAAGGTCCCCAAGATATACTCAGTCACTAAGGAAGTTGATTTGCTATGACAACCAGGATGTTGGCTTAGAAGCAGCCATCATTTAAAAAGTGCGTAACAGCTTACTGGTCGAGCAGATCTGCGCCAATAATGAACGGGAGTAAGTATATCACCGAAGCAATAGAATAGAAATATTGGTAGGAGAGCGCCGTAGGTCAGATACAAGCCGTACCGTAAGGAGCGGTGTCGGGGCCTACGGGTGATTATGCCGGAATGAGTAACGATAAGGCAGGTGAGAATCCTGCCCGCCGAAAGCCTAAGGTTTCCTGGGGAAGGCAATTCCGCCCAGGGTGAGCCGGTTCCTAAGTCGAGGTCGAAAGGCGTAGACGATGGATAGCAGGTTAATATTCCTGCGCTAGCTGTGTGGACTAAAGGAGGGACGGCGTTTGAATGGTGAGGGGACGATTAGAAATGTCCCTGGCCGCAAGGCTAAACCTTCGGGTTATGTCATCTGAAGAACGTCCAAGAAAAGCTCCGTAGGGTTGAAGCACACTAACCGTACTAAAACTGACACAGGTAGGCGAGACGAGTAGTCTAAGGCGCTCGGGAGAACACTGGTTAAGGAACTCTGCAAAATGGCCCCGTAAGTTCGCGATAAGGGGTGCCTACGCAAGTAGGCCACAGTAAATCGGTTCCTCCGACTGTTTATCAAAAACACAGGTCTCTGCTAACACGCAAGTGGATGTATAGAGACTGACGCCTGCCCGGTGCTGGTAGGTTAAGGTAGAGGGTTAGTTCATTAGAACGAAGCTCCCGACCGAAGCCCCAGTAAACGGCGGCCGTAACTATGACGGTCCTAAGGTAGCGAAGTTCCTTGTCGGGTAAGTTCCGACCTGCATGAAAGGCGTAACGAGAGGAACACTGTCTCAACCAGTGACCCGGTGAAATTGTAGTCGTGGTGAAGATGCCACGTTCCCGCAGCTAGACGGAAAGACCCCGTGAACCTTTACTGTAGGCTGATATTGGGCTGTGGTATGTACTGTGTAGGATAGGTGGGAGGCTTTGAGTCCCGGTCGCTAGATCGGGAGGAGCCGTTGTTGAAATACCACCCTTTGCATGCTTTAGTTCTAACGCTGATTCCTGTGAAACCAGGCAGCGGACAGTGTCAGTTGGGCAGTTTGACTGGGGCGGTCTCCTCCTAAAGAGTAACGGAGGAGCCCAATAGGTACTCTCAGCGTGGTTGGCAATCACGCATCGAGCGTAAAGGTAGAAGAGTGCTAAACTGCGAGACTTATCAGTCGAGCAGGTACGAAAGTAGGGCTTAGTGATCCGGTGGTCCCGAATGGAAGGGCCATCGCTCAACAGATAAAAGGTACTCCGGGGATAACAGGCTTATCGCTCCCGAGCGTCCATAGCGGCGGAGCGGTTTGGCACCTCGATGTCGGCTCATCACATCCTGGGGGTGGAGAAGCTCCCAAGGGTTTGGCTGTTCGCCAATGAAAGTGGTACGTGAGCTGGGTTCAGACCGTCGTGAGACAGGTCGGTCCCTATCTACTGTGGGCGTACGAAACTTGCGGAGGTTCATCTTTAGTACGAGAGGATTTAGATGGACGACCCTCTGGTGTTCCAGTTGTCGCGCTAGCGGCACGGCTGGATAGCTAAGGTCGGAAAGGATAAACGCTGAAGGCATATAAGCGTGAAGCCCGCTCCAAGATTAGGTTTCGTTGTTCAATGAACGAAAGTCCCCTGAAAGACTATCAGGTCGATAGGTCGGATGTGTAAGCTCAGTAATGAGTTCAGCTAACCGATACTAACGGACGAATGTTTGGCCATATTTATCTAACGCTTTTTAACAAGCACGGCAAACACTCTTGCTTAAACCAAGTTAATTGACTTTGTCAAAGGTCACACAAAACAGTGCAGCAATATAGCTGCAGGGCAGTTGGGCTTAATCACCTAACTGTCCTTTCTGGCGACCATATCTGAAAGGAAATACCTGTTCCCATTCCGAACACAGTAGTCAAGCTTTCAGAGCCGATGATAGTGCCTACCAGTGCGAAAGTAGGTATCGCCAGTTTTATTTAAACCCCTCACAGATTCGTCTGTGAGGGGTTTTTTATTGGTTTCAACCAGATTTCATAAGGAAGTTCAGCTATCCGCTTAGTTACATAGACAGCTTGCCTTGATAGCCTGATTCTTCAAAGATTGATTGCTTTAGCGGGTCGGTGAGCTTAACGATGCCGACTTCACAATATGGGACGACAAGATATCTAGCGCCCATAGTGTCTGGGTTGGTTCGCTCAAGAAGCACCACTTCTGCTTGGACCATGAATGCCTTGAAGGGAATCTGTTCTCCAAGGCGGTTTACCAAAATGCCACGGCGTGGGATTACCTCGGGCCAGTCTTGGAAATAACGCTTCCAAACCCCCGTCGTTTCACTCAGCGAAACGGTGCAGTTGGGCGACACGCTTTGTGGCTTGGATTCCTTTGCTCCCACTTTAGGGTTTGGCTGCTTACCAGCAGACAGACCGGTTGGTAAAACCGGCTTGGGAGGTAATGTGGGAGCTACTTTGCTAGACGCGGTCCCAATCGTTGGCTGTGCAGGCGTGTTGGACATTCTCTAAGTCACTTGCTAGAAGTAGTTTACGTGTAAGCGATTGTTGATTTCGCCATACAACTCTAGCTTATTTCTCAGGTGTGTTTTGTCGCAATTTGGCTGATTAATTCCCACCTGCCAGCCCCAATTTTAAGCTCGGGTTTTGCCCTTTTAACCGCTTCAAGTCGTGGGAGTAAACCAGCACGGTGGGCGAGTTGGATTGCTAGGCCAGGGCGGGCATTTGCTTCTAATACAACCGGTCCAACTTTTGCATCAAAGACAAAGTCGACTCCGATATAGCCTAAGCCAAGCACATCGCTTAGGCTCATAGAGGATTCCATAAGTTTCTTCCATTCAGGCAGCTCGATCCCAGAGATTGCCCTCCCAGTGTCAGGATGAACATCGACCGTCCTGTTTTTGCAGACACCACCATAAGAAACACCCGTGATCAGGTCGACAGCAGCAGCAATTGCCCCTTGATGCAAGTTTGCCTTACCGCCCGATTCGTATGTCGGGAGCCTTAGCATCGCCATGATGGGGACTCCTTCAAACAGTATGACCCGCAAGTCAGGTGTGCCGCCTATGGCAACTGAAGCTAACAAAGGATGCGTCACGATCCGTTGTTCCACGATCACCTTATCAACTCGCCCACCAAGTGAATAAAGTCCTGAAATGACTGCTGAGAGGTGGTAACGAAGATCACCGGCTGAGTAATGGGTACCGCCAGGAGTAACATAGTCTCCGTCAGAATGTTGAGAGATAACTACAATCCCACGCCCCGCTGCGCCACCTGCTGGCTTAATAACAAAGTCTTGTTGCTCACGAACCACATCCGTGAAGTGGCGGATATCACCCTGTGATCGGAGGATCGCGTAGGTCTTTGGAACAGGTATTTCGTGCTGTTCACAGAGTTGCTTAGTGAGAAGCTTATCATCGACCCGCGGATAGAGTTTGCGTGGATTCTCTTCCAGTATGAACTTGAGGTTTCGCGCATTGATACCGAGAATCCCTTGTTCTTTCAGCTCGTGTGGTGATGCAAACCAGCGTGGCATGATAAGCCCAATGCTTCCAGAGAGAGTTCTATGAGTGAATTACATCACGGAAACGGAACATTTCAACAACTCGGTATCCGGTATAACGTCCAATTGCTACAAAAGCAGCGATGGTTAATAGGTGGATCTCTGGGTAAATCAAAATCGCTTGCCCCACTTCATCCCAGCGAAGCAAAAAGTAGCAAAGCGATGAAACTAGAAAGGTTCCAACTACTAACTGTATCGCAAAGATCGAACCATCCTCTTCGATTGTTACGTAGCAGCGTTCAATTAGAATGGTGAGGATTACCATTGGGAGCAATACCGCATTGCTGCTCGAATTGGGGCTCCAATACTCCATGGTCGAAACTCCCGCGACAACGAATAGAATAATCGTTGTAAGCAAGATGCTAAGCCTCGGAACAAGCAGCAGGCGTAATCGATCTACTAGTAATCGGCTGAAAAATCCGGCAATGAAGACCATGGCAAGGACCAAGATGCCTGTCCAAACATCGGCATAAATGAAGCTGACGGCCATCAGGGCAGGGGCAAAGGTACCAAAGGTTCGGATGCCGATCACATTTCTGCAGAAAGCAGTTATTAGTGCCCCAAATGGAAGCAATAGCAGGAGTGAAAGGACTTCGTGCAGTTGGACGGGTAGCCGAGTTAGATCGAGTATTTGTGATAAATTCGGCTTGTCAGCTTCCAGGGTTTCATCGGCGGGACTGCGGTGAGCAAGAGAATAAGTGACTTTAAGGTTGGTTGCTTTAATTGACCGAATGATCGAACTCGCACCATATCTTACTGGTAAGTAGTTCTTGGGGATTTGCCTTGCGTAGCCACGCTCGGGGTCAAATGGAATCCATCGGTTGCCTTTGAAGATTTCAATCCAAGTGTGAGGGTGAGCTTCGGTTTGGTGACGCAGCTCAAAACCTATGACCCTACGGGCTGGGAAACCTGCTGCACGACTGAGTGTGACCATCGACATGGCTCGCCCAACTGGAGTCGCAGCGCCGTTCACTAGTGAGCCAAAGACACTATCGCTTGAAGTTCCTTCGGGAACACGTTCAAGTTCTCGAAGACAGTAATTGAAGATCCATTCAACTTTCTGTTCTTCCGTTTTGTATTCCGAAGGCATCGTAGCGAGAATCTGATTTACAACGGTCAGATTGACCGGAATATCTTTCTCTTCACGCAGGTAGAAGTTGCGTTGTTTGGGAGTTAACAGCACTCCAGCACGCGATTGCTCCGCTGAGAGGTGCAGCCTGAGGTCATATTCAAGTGCTACATTATATTCGCCCAGATCATTGGTGCTGACGACCATCTCTCTAGTCCGGCTAGGAATCAGCCGTTTTAAATCCTTTGCCATGTCAGGAACAATTCGGCTTGGTTGCGCTTCAATACTTACAAGCTCGTTATTGTCCGGAATTGCAATACGTACTTTGGTTGGCGATTCGACCGCCTGGAAACTGAGATCGTAACTGAGACGCCATCGGCTATCTTCAAGATCATTCAGGCTTTCCTTCAGCGCATTATGGCGCGTCCAAATGGCAAAGGAGCCCACCACGAGGAGAAGGAAGATGGTCAAATGGCTAAGTAAACGGGAACTCAAGCTGCTTGCTCAGGGGAGATAACGCGGTATCAGGGTTTGCGTGAAATGCATATTTTGGATGAATGGGCTGGGCAGCCAAGTCTGTCGCAAATGCGTGGCATAGGCAGGATATGGTAGTATAATCCAAGCTTATGGTCGATCAGCTGGTTGCTGGTTATATTTCATATATTGCAATAACTCGCCACCTTCCATCGTTTAACCTCTTATCCAGGGTCGTTTTAGAGCTGGGGGCAGTAAGGACTGAGTGAAATTCGCTATAGGAGTTCAGGAATTGGCAGCCATTATCAAACCGATCTTCCTTTTCTGCATCGTGTCGATGTTAGCTGGTTCTGTTCAATCAGAAGAGCCAAAAGAGGAGAAGGATCCACGGAAACCCGCATGCGTATGCGAGGATAAGCAGGTGATTGGTCAAACGGCAGTCATCGAAGAGGTCTCTTCAGGCGCTAAATTCTTGGCCAGAGTTGATACTGGGGCCGAATCCTGTTCGCTCGATGCGAAGAAGGTGATCGTTGAAGGTGTTGACCCCAACATGCGGAAAAACATTGGCAAGATCGTCAAGTTTTCCGTCTTGTCGCTGGATGACAAAGAGCATTGGATTGAATCCAAAGTCCACAGCACCGTGATTGTTAAAACTTCAGAGGAACAAGAACGCCGCTATAAAGTGTGGCTTACGTTCCTCTACAACGGTACTCAAAAGCGGGTTCTCGTTACGCTTAATGATCGTTCCGATATGGAATACCGATTTCTAGTTGGACGGAATTTTTTGAATGGTTCTTTTTTGGTTGATGTGTCACTTGATGGTGGCAAATAGAGGGAATCAATCCATGAAGTGTTGCTCCACCAGCTTGGCAATCTGAGCGGTCTCATAAGAGCCGGATTCCAAGTTCTTTTGGTTTGTGATCAGGACACACCCTTCGTTCGAGTTGTCTTGCACAGTCCCGTGAGATCCTTTCACCAGGGTTGCATCAAGAGGAATTCCGCCACCATGTTGTTGCATTAAAGTTGGATCGAAGAACATCTCAACTGGGTCGTAACCCGGTTTGTTATGAATATCAACTTGTCGTGCAAAGTTAGGTGCCAACGAGTCATCTTGCCACCAGTAGTAAGCTTGCCAGCTGTTGGTCGAAGACACCAAGACAACATCACCAGTCCGTTCATGAGCAATCCCAGATTGGGCAAGAGAATCGCCTTGAAGAACGTGATCAATCCCTTCAACATCGGTGAATAGTTCAGTGACTTTCTGCACAACTTCGGAATTGCCATCTTTGACAAAGAGATGGCTGAACTGGTGATCAACCAATGCCCAAACATCTGAGTTGATAAAGTCAATTCGTTCTTTACCTTGCTCATCAAGACGTACCGAAAGCAATCCAGCTTCGCGGAGGCGTCGGTTAGGGTAAGTGACCTGATCGACCGCCTGGATCGTATACTCCGAGGCGATCATCCATGAGGCAGATTCGTTGTCGAGTTGATCAAAGAGACGGCCTAACTGTGCATCGAGCTCAACGCATGCATGCTGGGCTTCTTTGGAATCAGGCCCAAACTTTTGTGCTGCGTAATCCAGATGAGGAAGGTAGATATAGCTAAAGTCGGGGGATTCCCGTTCTGCCATCCAAAGAAAGGATGAGACGATCCATTCGCTACCTTGGATGTTTGCTAAAGGACCCCAGAAATGCTTCAGTGGAAAATGCCCAAACGCATCTCTCAAGTCGCCATACATGGCCTCAGGAATGGTGTAGCACCAGAGGGACTCGCTTCCATCGGGGTTGTGGATAGGTGCTGGCGTGCAAACGATGTCAGCACCGCAGCCCTTTGCAAGCAAAGGAAACCAGACGGCCGTTTTCAGCTCCGGATTTGAGGCCTTGAGGGTTTCCCAAATGCGAGGCTTTTCAATGACCGAACTCCAGGCGGTCCACATCTCGACCCCTTCGTAAGGTTTCTCATCCGGATTGCCTCGCCAGTAGAATCCGTTGGCCACGACACCATGCTCGGACGGCATTGAACCACTGGTCATGCTGACTTGAACAGGGCATGTCACGGCAGGAAAGATTGGATTCAGGGAAGCGACTGATCCACGATCAGCAATCATCTTCAGCCGAGGCATCAATTCTAAGTCTGACCGACGTAGACCAGGGATGGAAAGTAAGTAGAGGGGTGTACTCATTGGGATTTGGGTCTATCTTCTTAAGTCGAAATGGTTTCAGCAATCAATGGATGCAGGAAATCAAACGCTTTGCGGGCTGCATTAACACCATCATGGCTATGGCGAGAAAGTTCGACGCAAAGAGGTCCAGTGTACTGGATTTCAGCAAGCTTGTTGATGATCGGTTTGAATTCGATCTCACCTTCACCAAGCATCAAATGTTCATGCACGCCACGACACATATCTTCGATGTGAAGATTAAGGATATCTGCTTGAAATGATTCAAGCTTTGAAGCGATTGGAATTTCATCCTGACAATGCAAGTGTCCAAGGTCGATTGTCAGGCCAAACTGGCTGTTAGAATAATCCAGGTGCTGATTCAGTGACTGATAATCATCAAGTGTTGCGATTGCCATTCCTGGTTCAGGCTCAAAAGCAATTTTTACGTTCTTGTTGCTAGCGTAGGCAATCAATTCATGAAGTCCTTCGACAAGATACTGGGTGAGCTGCTCACCAGTAACAGATGGTTCGGAAATCCCTGACCAAATTGAAACTACCTGAGCTTCAACAGCAGCAGCTACGTCAACCGCGTGTTTAAGAAAGCCAATACGGATGGAACGCTCAGCTGCTGTTGATGAGATTAAGGTCGGCTTGTGTTTAACCCAAGGGTCAAGCAAGAACCTGGCACCGGTTTCAACGACAGGTGTCATCGATAATTGATTACAAAGCATGCCGAGTCGAATCGCCTGATCTTTCCAATTGGAATCACTCGGTGAGCATAGATTGTGATCGATAGTTAGACCGACCGCTCGATAGCCAATGTCATGCAGAAGATGGATTGCCTCTTCGGGGGCGTGATGAGCTAAGCCGTTTGTGTTGTATCCAAGTATCAAGGTTGAAACCTAGTTTAGGTCGCTGGAATCCAGAGTGACATTAACTTAGCAATTGGAAGCATTGCCAAAATTGTAAGGGCAGAGAAATTGTCCGCATATCCTAGGGCAAGCCCGGCATTGATTATGACAAGACCTTGAATCGCGTTGACGACTGCCTTCTGGACCCGGATAGGAGTCGGACTGAGAATTGCTTTTGTGTGATGGCGAAAGATCATCAGCAAAATAATCGTAAGAAGAGCGATCCAAATGATTGGTTGGCTTGTTGCCAGGTGGCATTCGGAGAGTTGGCAAATCATCGGGTAAATTACCAGCCAGACTATGCCAGCAGTTGAACAGATCGTTGCTTGGGTGAGTTGTTTCTTCTCGCTTGCATTTGCCTCGTTACGAGCAAGTAGGGTAACTCCAGCAATATAGAGGAGCACACCTGGGCTGATGGCAAGCAAATAATTGAGATTGCTTGCCAAACCTAGACCAAGCATGCCATTAAGTGCACGGCAACTCCCCATCAACCATGGCCCCAACAAGGTAGACTTCAAGCGGCTGTTGTAGGCAACAACCGTAAGAGGTAAGAGGCAAGCACTAACCGCTGTAATGGTTGATTCGTTAGATACTCCTACGTAAGCGCCAAGACTTGCTCCACTCAGAAGCAACAAACCGGCTAGCCATATAGCAAACTGTCTTGAGATTGCTCCCGAGGGTATTGGACGATCGGGTCGCTCCTCTTTGTCCTTCTCGCTGTCCACAACATCATTGAGCACCATGCCCCCATGGTAAATTGCCAGCGAAGCAGCGATTAAGAGCAACGTCCGTACAGCAGGTTCAAAACTGCCTGTGGCAACGGCAAGTCCCATGAGAATGTCAGCCACAGCAGTTGGGGCATTCGACAGTCGAAGCAATCGGAGGCAGTTCATTGAATACCTCTACCCAAATTCAGAAAGAATCTTGCTTAAATAATCCAAGGATTCTTTGGCTGCTGTATCCGGGTCAGTTGCATAGGGATAGAGTTCAACCGTCAGCCAGCCTTGATAGTCGGTTTCGAAAATTGCCTTCAGGGTTGAAGCAAAATCGATAGCACCATGGCCAGGAATCAAATGCTCATGCTTGCGCGAGGCGGCAATGTCTTCCAGGTGATAGTGAACCGTATGCGATTGCATCTTGGGAACCCATTCAGCAGGTTCTTCATTCACACAATAGGCATGCCCGATGTCAAAGTTGAGACCAACAAGCGATGAATCAATGCGCTCCATGAATTCTAGGTGCTCATCAAACTTCTCAATAAGTAGTTCAGGCTCCGGCTCAATGAGGAGGCCCATGCTGAGCGACTCAGCCATCTCAATGCATGGCATCAGTTCTTCGTAGAAGCAATCATAAGCTTGCGATCTTGTTTGACCTTCAAGCAGTGGGCCGCCTGGCTCGGTGGTGATGTGAGGAGCTCCTAGATCCACGGCAAGTTGTAAGGAACGCTTCGTGTGCTCACGACGGATAGCTCGATAATGGGGATCAGGATCGATCCAGCTTGGATGCCAGTAGGGTTGCCGAGGATCAGCAACGGCATTCATCATGAACGCATTGATGTTTGATATTTCCAGGCCTGTCTCGTCGAGAGTCTTACGGATCGACTCAACCTGTGATGGCAACAGCCCTGCTGGCCAGGCATGAGGAACATCAGCCATCAGTTCAACGCCGGAGTAACCGATATCAGCAACCCTGCGTAGCGTCTCTTCGATGGTATGGTTGAGGTAAGCGTTGGTGCTAAAGGCAAGTTTCATTTTCTGTTTGTTGGCTAATTAGTGCTTCATGTTCCAGAGGCCATCATCCCAACAAACCGGCGGTATGATCAAGCCACCCTTGGGTTCAAACACGATTACAAAGAATAACTATCGGTTTCTTCTTGTTCTTAGCATCGGGAGTGAGGATCAGCGTAGCTGATTCACTCCCCTTAAGTTTTAAACTTTTACGCAGCAAGGGGAGATCGACATCCAGGCCGCGGCACTTGAGTTCAAGGCTTCCAATGCCACGCTGCTGCAACTCGGCGCTGAGCTTCTTTCTCTGGAAAGGAAAGATCGCTTTGACTTGAAAAGCACTGATTAAGGGGTCTTCAACACATGAATCTGATGTGAGGTAAGCTTTCGTTGCAGAGAATTGGCTCAACCCTAGGTTATCAGCAATGCTTCCAATGAGATGGGCTGCGAGGATGGATGAATCTGGCTCGTAGACATAGTTGCCAACGGTCTCAGTCCAATTAATTGCAAGATCTGGCGACCCACTATGGCTAGAGGAATCGCCTGCCGAATCAATTTTCGTAGCGGTTCGTAATCCTGGGTTATTTGCAAGGCTTCCGGACCAAGCGACCAGTTGCTTGCATTCATTCGTTCGACTAATCCATTCGAGTTCGCATTCATTTTGCCAAACAGCAGGCAGTCGGCAGGCTGGAGCCAATTTAATAGCCGCGTTCGGAACGACTTTTCTCCAATTAGCTAGTTGATCAAGTGATGGTTCGTGCAAGTCAGGATTGACCGAACGTCGGCCTCCAGCTCGGCGGTCAGGGTCAGCATGCCAAGCATCTGCTTCTTGTAGATGAAATTCCGATGCGGTTTCGCAAATACTGGTTGCTGAGTTGCCATACTGCTTGGCATTGTATGATGAGAACGTGGCTGAGGCGGGATCACGGTCTATACCAGTGACGGTTAATCCATGCTTCGTGAAACTAAGCAGATCGCCCCCGATGCCTGAGCAGATGTCGATGACTTGGCTTATGCCGAGGAATCGTTTTGCTTTGTAACTTGCAATCCATTCATCCGTTGCCTGCTCAAGGCCAAGCCGCGTAAAGAGCATCCGATTAGCTTTTGTGAACTTACGAACTCCCCGGCGCCGGAGTTCCAGCTGCTCCATAATCGGCGCGACCCGATCTGCCGTTAAGTCTTTCCGCAGCCTTGCATGTAGCGCAGGCGTTACCTCTTCACAGGCTAGTTGCTCTAGCCATGTTTGTGCTTCATCCGTGATTAGCCATTCATGCATAGTCGGTTAGTAGCGTGGCTGTTTGGTACGGAAGAATCGATCAATCGGTCAGTGGCAATCGTAGCTGACACACAGTTTGTGTCCACCTGGGATAGCCTCGTTTACTTCGCAATCGCATGAGTACCGATATTGAAGGTGTTGGATTACACAGTTTGATATTGGTGAGTGGATAGATGATACCAAGAACCCTTGCAATGACTGGAATGCTAGGAGCTGCGGTGGGAGTACCCTACGTGGTGACCGAGCACACCAATTTGACCCAACCTGCTGCAGAGCAAAGCGAAGCCACAGTCTCAGAATCCACGACCAGCCCATTTCAGCCAATTTCGACGAGTTTAGATGGCCCAGGTTCGGAAGTTTATCGCAGTTTAGCCCCCGTCGAAGGATACCGCGGAATGCCTCTGCATTCTCTACTTCGCTGGGATATTACAAAAGAGTGGGTCTATAGAAATTGGAATCGCAAAACCACAGGCCTAGCCGAGGTTGGTCTTTATGGAGTACGTGTTCCAATTGTCACCGGCACTCAAATTACTGATATCGCCGGTACGATTTCCTACTATTTTGATGTCAATGGACAACTGCAAAAGATTCGACTTCACGGTACCACAGCGGATACCACGCCTCTCGTGCAGCTAGGAATGTCGTCCTATGGCATGCAGCGAAGGGCTCCACGTACGGCTGGGGACCAACTCTATCAAGCGGCAGAAGGTGAGCAAGTTCGATCAGAATTTTCCACCCGACCAAGCAGTGTGCTGTGGAGCACTCAACCCCATAGCAGTTTTAAGGTTGATTTAGAGTTAAATCGAGCGGGCGGGAACTATTGGGTAGTTAAACGTGAATTGCCACCTCAAATGGCTTCAAATCAACAAAGAGCCCCAATCGACTCAGTTATCGACACTCAAGAGAATCAGCCGAATGAAGAGGCGATCTTCCCCCCAAAAAGCGTTGTCCCCGATGAGGGATCAGATGAACCATCTCCAGCTGCCCCCAGTTCCTCTTCCTCTGAAGAACCTTCTTCAAAGGCTTCTGCTGCTGAGCTTCCTTCCTCAGATATCGCCCCTCTGGATAGCTATCGGGATCGATTCCGTTGGCCAAACTAGTTAGGGTGCCTAAACCATTCAGTCTAAACTCGCTAGAATTAGATGAATGGAAGTCTTGGCCGAGGAATGTGATATTCGCATCGCACTGGGAAACGAGGTGCGCGAGGCACTTTTGTTGGTTCTCTCCAACCTTGCACCCGAATCACGTGCAGCTCTGGTTGATTCTATCCGACGTCAAGAGAATTCGAATCTCGATCCTCTCGCAACGCTTTGGATCGCAAACCATCAAGACCAAATCGTATCAGCAGGTTGGGCTCAGCCACAATCAGGAAATGCCGCAATGCTTTGGCCGCCGGTATCGAACCGAGGATGTGAATCGAAGGTCGCATCTAGCCTGCTGCGAGAGATTGTTACTGTACTAGATCAAGCAGGCATCTTGTTTACACAGCTACTGCTGGAAGATGGGCGTGACCCAAGAATAGAATCGCTCAAGGAGAATGGCTTTCAGTTTGTCGCCAAACTTGAATATCTTGGACGTAAAACGAGTTCCTCGCTCGGTGACGAAACAACTAACGAGCAACCTCAACTAAGCTTCGAACCATTTGCATCGGAAGATCACCATCGGCTATGCCGAATTGTTGAAGCAACTTATATCGACACACTCGATTGTCCAAGTCTCACCGGACTGCGTGATATTGAAGATACGCTCGATGGGTATCGCTCAACGGGCAATTATCGGCCGGAAAATTGGTTTTGTATTCGAAAGGGCGGAGAAGAGATAGGAATTCTTATCCTCGCTGAGCTCGACTTGGGCGAGAACTACGAACTGGTCTACATGGGATTACTCCCCCAGTATCGGGGGGAGGGGTTAGGCAACCAGATTGTTCAGTTCGCTTGCAGTCGAGCTCAAATCGCCGGTGCGGATCAAATTATGGTGGCAGTCGATACCGTAAACCAGCCTGCTCAAAGGGCTTATACAAAGAATGGTTTTGTTCCATGGGCTAACCGATGGGCTTATGTCCGAAGCCATCCTGAGCAGTAAGCGACAGGTTATCCACTAAATGATTCGACTGCTAAGTAGCGTGTCGATGGGCATGTCAGGCTCCTATTACCCGAAGAATTAACAGTTCTTTCACATTTCCAAAGGCAGCTTATCCACAGAGCTGACAAAGTGGTTTGACATCGGTGCTAGCAAGCGTAGAATCGGCCCCTCACAAGTTGAAGGAACGAACTGCTGGAAAGATGCTGATGGGCTGCCAAGACTTTCCTTTAACTGTTGCTGTATAAAGGTTTAGGTTTGTTGTGTGTTCATGAAGCCAATCTTTAGCAGCCTTGAATCGAGGTCCGTTAATGAGCCTCATTCGCCACTTGGGTAATCTTCCCCAAGGCGTGTCAAATTGGGCAACCTTTGGATGCCTACTTGGCGGTTTCGAAGAATCAAAATGCACCGGAAGCAATTACAGGAAATCCCATGCAGGAAGCATTTCAGCAACAATTGCGAGCCAATGTTGGCGAGTCACGCTACGCAACCTGGTTTGAAGGGGTGGTGCAGATTCGAGAATCGCAAGGAAGTATTGCTTTGGTAACCAAGACGCCGTTCGAGCGAGACAGGATACGCAAGCAGTTTGGTGCTGAAATTCGTCAAACTTCAAACGAAGTGCTCGGAAAAGAGGCTTCCGTTTCAATCGCTGCGGATGAATCGATTCAAGGTCCCACACGCCAGCAAGTCGAAACTCCCCAGCCAGAGTCAGTCAATAGGGCTCCACAAAACACTCAGCCCAAACAACCTGCCACTGACCCGTTTGCCCAATGGGTGGAAGGCCCGAGCAATGCCGAGGCGAGCAATATTGCACGTCGTTTAGCCGTTGGTGATCCAGCGCTTGGGCAATCATTATGCGGAGGGCCAATTCTCCTATGGGGAGCTCCTGGAACTGGGAAGACACAGTTACTTAGAGCCATCGCTAACCGTTCCAAACAGCACAATCGTCGACCTCGAGTCCGATTGCTAACAGCTGAGCAATTCCTCGTTGGCTTTGTAGAAGCGGTACGTGGAAGTGGCCTTCCAAGTTTTCGTCAGAAGAATCGTGGTGTTGACCTCTTGTTAATCGATGATGCCCAGCTGTTGCTTGGCAAGCAGCGAACCATTGAGGAACTGCAACAGACAATCGATGCACTTGCTGCGGATGGTGCTCAAGTTGTATTGGCCAGCGACCGTAGTCCTGCGGAACTTATTGGCTTTGGACCTGAATTGGCATCCAGGTTGTCGGGTGGTTTGGCGGTGCAATTAGAACACCCTAGCGTAGCTGAACGTGCGAAACTGATTCAACTAGCCGCAAAGAAGCGATCACTTTCGCTTGATGGAGAAACCGTTAATACGCTTGCTTCGCAGTTAACTGGTGGAGCAAGGGAGATTTCAGGCGCATTAAATCGAATGACCTTGCTGCACGAAACTTTTGACCAACCAATGGATGCAGCACTCGCTGAGCGAACCGCAGCTGATTTTAATCGACTCAACGCCCCTCCTGTGAAGCTTCCTGATATCCAAAATGCCGTTTGCAAAGTCTTTGGAATTGATGCTGCTTCACTAAAGTCTAGCAAGCGAAGCAAATCGGTGACCGAGCCAAGAATGCTTGCTATGTGGCTCTCACGCAAGATGACAGGCAGCGCTTGGAGCGAGATTGCTGATTACTTCAATCGCAGCAGTCATAGCACGGTGATCTCGGCACATCGCCGCGTCGAAAAACTGCTGGCAAATCCTCAGCCAGCCCAACTTTCTAGTCTGTCTGGTGGGAATTTAAGCGATACAATCCGGCGTGTGGAAGCAGTTCTGCGAACCGCCTAGGTCAAAAAGGGGTATAATCAAGTATCCCCCTAACCAATTCCTGCATCGATACATCACTACCATGCTACGAAAATCAGGCCTTCTCTACTCATCCATTTTTATCATCCTTCTTGCCTCACTGTTTGGTAGTTTCGCAACCACCTCTGTTGCGCAAGAAGCTACCACAGAGACTCCTAAGGGAATGGTTTGGGTACCTGCTGGCGAGTTTTCCATGGGAAGCAATCACCCGCTTGGACGTCGCAACGAACTTCCGATTCACCGTGTTTACGTAGATGGTTTCTACATCGATGAGACCGAAGTGACCAACGCCCAGTTTGCGGAGTTTGTTGAGGCAACTGGTTATGTCACCATGGCGGAGAAAGCACCAACCAAGGAAGAGATCATGGAGCTTCTGCCTCCTGGAACTCCCGAAGTGGATGAGAAGCAACTTGTGGCTGCCTCGTTAGTGTTTGTTTCGACACGTCGTCCCGTTCCTCTTAACGACCCAACCCTCTGGTGGAGCTGGACCCCTGGGGCGGACTGGAAACATCCGTTGGGGCCGGATAGCTCAATCGAAGATAAAATGGACCATCCGGTTGTCCAAGTCTCATGGTACGACGCGGAAGCCTACTGTAAATGGGCAGGCAAGCGATTGCCCACCGAAGCGGAGTGGGAGTACGCAGCACGAGGTGGCTTAGATGAAAAGCCATTTGGTTGGGGAGATGAAGCTCTTTCTGAAGACAAACCGCAATGCAACATCTGGCAAGGTAGCTTTCCCAATGAGAACACAAAAAAAGATGGCTACATGTATAGCGCGCCGGTTAAGTCTTACAAAGCCAATGGCTATGGCATCTACGATATGGCAGGCAACGTCTGGGAGTGGACCAACGACTGGTATCGTCCCGATTCGTATGCTCGTCAATTGGCAAAGGCAAAGAAGAATGGGGATGAGGTCGTAAGAAATCCCAAGGGACCCACCAAAGCATTCAATCCGCAAAACCCACGAATGCCCGAGCGTATGCAACGTGGTGGATCATTCTTATGTAACGATACCTATTGTGCCAGCTATCGGCCTGCTGCTCGCATGCCCTGTAGCCCGGATACGGGACTCTGTCATGCTGGCTTTCGTTGCGTCATCTCAAAACCAGCAGATGAAAAAGCCTCCGAAGAGTGATCTGTGCTAGACTATTCGTGTACTAGTCCATCTCACTTTATCAGTTCGACGTTATGAAACGCGTATCAACGGGTGGCGGCTGGCCAGCGATTCGCTACTCTCTGAAGAAGATGCGCGAAGCGGGCGGCCCGCTAGCCTTCTGGCGTGCCATGCGAAGCCGTAACGCTTGCAAGACTTGCGCGTTAGGAATGGGTGGCCAGCGTGGCGGCATGGTCAACGAGCAAGGTCATTTCCCTGAAGTCTGCAAAAAATCAATGCAGGCAATGACCGCCGATATGCAAGGAGCCATACCTAGCGAGTTTTGGGCTCGGTATGGCATCAACGAGCTGCGTGCCATGTCGCCAAGACAACTCGAGCATTCTGGACGACTTGTGCAACCGGTTCGATACCTACAAGGGCAACCTGGATACGAATCGATTAGTTGGGAAGAAGCCTTCCGGTCAATTTCTAGTAAGCTTACCGAACAATCAGCGGACGAATCTTTCTGGTACTTCAGTGGCCGCAGCAGCAACGAAGCAGGATTCTTGCTACAACTCTTTGCAAGGCTTTACGGTACCAATAATGTCAATAATTGTAGTTACTACTGCCACCAAGCAAGTGGCGTAGGGCTTTCGAGCGTCACCGGTAGTGGGACGGCTACGATCCAAGTTAAAGACCTTGAGCTTGCTGACTGTGTCTTCCTGATTGGTGGAAACCCCGCTTCGAATCACCCAAGGATTATGACCACTCTCAAAAACCTCCGACGTCGAGGAGGCGAGGTCATTGTCATCAATCCAATGGTTGAGACCGGTTTGGTCAACTTCAGCGTTCCAAGCGATCCTTGGAGCTTGCTCTTTGGGTCGAAGATTGCCTCTCACTATGTACAGCCACACATTGGTGGAGACTTAGCGTTGCTCGTTGGGCTGCAGAAAGAGCTCATTGAAAGAGGTGCCGTTGATGTTGACTTCCTTAACGATTCAACCAACGGTTGGGAATCACTCAAAGAGACCATCAACTCAACGAGTTGGGAAGAGATAATCACCAAGGGTGGTATTGACCGTGACCAAATCAAAACAATCACGGACAAATACCTCAGTAGCAAGCGAGCTGTCTTTTCTTGGACCATGGGCATTACGCATCATGCTCATGGCGTACAGAACGTCCAGGCGATTGCCAACTTGGCACTCATGCGTGGAATGGTTGGTCGTAAGGGTGCCGGTTTACTTCCGATCCGCGGCCACTCAAATGTTCAAGGGATTGGATCCGTCGGCGTAACACCCCAGCTCAAGCAAGCGATCTTTGATCGAATTGAGAATGAACTCAAACTAAAACTCCCAACCACCTCTGGCCGTGATACGCTCGCTTGCATGGAAGGAGCAATGTCAGGCGAACTCAAGACCGGGTTCTGCTTGGGTGGGAATCTCTATGGATCGAACCCTGACGCGACTTATGCCGCTAAGGCGTTGCAGAATCTAGAGCAAGTGGTCTATCTCAGCACCACACTCAACACGGGGCATGCGTTTGGCACCGCCAAGGAGACAATCATCCTGCCAGTTCTTGCTCGCGATGAAGAACCAAGCCCTACGACACAAGAATCGATGTTCAACTTCGTTCGCCTCAGTGACGGAGGCCCCGCACGTCACGAAGGACCCAAAAGTGAAATCGAAGTTATTGCTTCTCTGGCTGAGCAGGTCGCAGAGAGCGCTGGTGAGACGAATGCTTCGCTGGCCGCACTCGATTGGCAATCCATGCGTGCAACAAACGAGCTACGTTCGGCAATTGCCAAGGTGGTACCTGGCTATGGAGCTATCGAAAAGATAGCTGACTCGAAAGAAGAGTTCCAAATTGATGGCCGGACCTTCCACTCACCAAAATTTGCAACCGAAGATGGCCGTGCGAACTTGCATTCACACCACTTACCCGAATTGGCAGGCTTAGCCGAAGACGAACTGCGTGTGATGACCATCCGTAGCGAAGGCCAATTCAACACGGTCGTCTACGAAGAAGATGACCTCTACCGCGGCGTCTCGGGTCGTTATGTAATTCTAATGAACGAAGAGGATCAGAACCGTTTTGATCTATCCGACGGAGATCACGTCCGTGTCATCGGACCCGCGGGCGAAATGCGACAAGTCATCGCTACCAAGCACAACGACATCCGGGCTGGCAATGCTGCGATGTATTACCCCGAAGCGAATATTTTGGTAGATCGGGGTGTCGATCCGAAGAGTCGTACACCAGCCTTTAAGGGCTTAGTAGTGCGGCTGGAGAAAGAGGCTTAATTGATAGATAAGGCTTGGACTATGCAGCATAAGAAAGCAAATGCATTGATGCCACAGAGTCCTGTTAGAGTTGAATACATCAAGACTTGGTATCTAAATAGTTTGGGATTGTTTTCTTCCTTAATTTCACTCGCAGTACTATCGATGGAAGTCCTTTTCTCAATACGGATTTGCAGTTGATTGTAGAAAAACCAAGTGCCAAATAGAGATATTGCAAATAGGGCTAGGAAACCAATCATTGGTTCAAACCCCAATGTCTTCATTCCAAAGCTGCGGCTTTGCCGCAATAAAATCTTCCATCAACTTAATGCATTCGGGGTTATTAAGGATAGTAAGCTCCACACCGCGTGAGCGGATATACTCTTCCGGACCTTGGAAGGTTTTGTTCTCGCCAACAACGATGCGCGGGATTTTGTAGAGAAGCGATGCGCCGCTGCACATGTCGCAGGGCGATAGGGTTGAGTAGAGGGTTGAGCGAGCGTAATCCACGGCAGTTAGTCGACCGGCGTTTTCGAGCGCGTCCATCTCGGCGTGAAGCACAGCGCTCCCTTGCTGAACACGACGATTATGGCCACGGCCTACGATCTTGTCGTCAATCACCAGCACCGAGCCGATGGGGATTCCCCCTTCGGCCAAACCTTTGCGAGCTTCTTCGATAGCGGCTTCAAGAAATGGATCCAAAGGGAATCTCCTTGAGGATGCCGGGCTGTAACTGTTCTAGTCTCTACTCAGCAAGCAACTTTCTTAGCACGAATGCCAAGATGCCTCCGTGACGATAGTAGTCTAGCTCGACTGGCGTATCGATTCGGACCGTCATGGGAATCTCTTTGGTGGATCCATCCGAGGAGGTTGCTTTAACGGTGATCGTTTGGCGTGGCTGAAGGTCATCCGATAGACCGTCTATGTCGAAGGTCTCTTCGCCGGTAAGGCCAAGCGAATCACGAGTGGCACCTTCTTTGAACTCGAGCGGCAAGACGCCCATCATGACGAGGTTAGAACGATGGATACGCTCATAGCTGGCTGCCATGACGGCTCGTACGCCAAGTAAGTAAGTACCTTTCGCTGCCCAGTCACGGCTACTGCCGGTTCCGTACTCAGCACCAGCTAGGACAACAAGCGGTGTGCCATCCGCTTGGTACTTCATAGCCGCATCGTAGATCGGCATCACTTCCCCGGTAGGGAGATACTTGGTAACGCCACCTTCTGTACCCGGGGCAAGTTGGTTGCGAATGCGAATGTTGGCAAACGTGCCGCGTGTCATCACCCGGTCGTTTCCACGACGCGAGCCGTAGCTATTGAAGTCACGCGGATCAACAGCTGAGTCTTGCAAGAACTTACCTGCCGGTGAATCCTTCGCAATTGCACCCGCTGGTGAGATGTGGTCAGTCGTGGTCGAGTCGCCAAGCACCGCCACGCAGCGAGCGTTGTTGATCGGTGTTATTGGGTTTACGTCAGGGGTAAGCGTCGCCAAGAACGGTGGTTCTTGGATGTAGGTGCTCGATTCGTCCCAATCGAAGAGACTTCCTTCACTTGTGGCGATGGCGTTCCACTTTTCGTTCTTCTCCCAAACCCCACCATATTGTTCTTGGAACATCTCAGGTAGGACGCATGAGTCGACAACTTCTTTGACCTCTTCGTGGGTTGGCCAAATGTCTTTTAGGAAGACATCGTTGCCAGAGTCATCTTGGCCAATGGCTTCGGTTGTAAGATCCAAATCAGTAGAACCTGCCAGAGCGTAAGCAACCACAAGTGGTGGACTTGCCAAGTAGTTCGCCTTCACGTGCGGATTGATTCGACCTTCAAAGTTTCGGTTGCCGGATAGGACACCTGAGACAATCAAGTCACCCTCAACCACCGCGTTGGAGACCGCCTCGGGAAGTGGACCGCTGTTACCGATACAGGTCGTGCAGCCATAGCCTACGGTGTAGAAGCCGACGTCTTCAAGTGATTTATCAAGACCAGACTTCTCTAGGTAATCGGTCACGACTCGCGAACCGGGTGCCAAGCTCGTTTTGACATACGGTTTCGCCTTCAGTCCTTTTTCAGCCGCTTTCTTTGCAACTAAGCCAGCAGCGACCATAACGCTCGGATTGCTGGTATTGGTACAGCTGGTGATTGCTGCAATCGCGACTGCCCCGTGCGTAATGTCGGTTGAATGGCCGTTCTGATGAACGGTTGCAGTGCTCGAAAGGGCATCTGCGGCAAGGCCGAAACCTTGCGGACCAACATCCGTGCTAAGCGATTCATTGAACGACTGCTTCATCTGGGTAAGTGGGACTCGGTCTTGCGGACGTTTTGGCCCAGCAAGCGAAGGGACCACGGTCGACATGTCGAGTTCGACGACTTTGGTGAAGGTTGGATCAGGGGTCGAGTCGGTGCGGAAGAGTTGTTGCTCTTTGCAGTAGGTTTCGACCATGGCAACTTCGTCGTCGGTACGTCCCGTCTGACGCAGATACTCAAGCGTGACATCATCGACCGGGAAGAAGCCCATCGTAGCGCCGTATTCGGGGCTCATGTTGGCAATCGTCGCTCGGTCGGCGAGTGACATATTCGCAACGCCATCACCGAAGAACTCAACGAACTTACCAACGACCTTCTCCTTACGGAGGATTTCCGTAACGGTAAGAACCAAGTCGGTAGCAGTCGCACCAGCAGGAAGTTTACCTGTTAGCTTCATGCCGACAACTTCTGGCATGAGCATGTAAATCGGCTGTCCAAGCATAACGCCTTCCGCCTCGATACCGCCAACTCCCCAACCAACAACACCAAGGCCGTCGATCATGGTGGTATGGCTGTCGGTACCAACGAGTGAGTCAGGCAACGCAACCGGGCCTTCTTGGTCATCGCGGACGAAGACACATTTTGCAAGGTACTCAAGGTTCACCTGGTGAACGATACCGGTACCCGGCGGGACAACGCGGAAGTTATCGAACGCTTTTTGTCCCCAACGCAAGAACTCATAGCGTTCTTTGTTACGAGAGAACTCAAGTTCGGTATTAAGGTCTAAAGCCGAATCACCCAAATAGTGATCAACTTGGACCGAGTGGTCGATAACCAAGTCAGCTGGGACCAGTGGATTAATTTTTGCAGGATCACCGCCAAGACGCTGCATTGCCGAACGCATCGCAGCTAGGTCAACCACCGCAGGAACGCCGGTAAAGTCTTGTAGCACAACACGAGCTGGCTTGAAGGGAACTTCAACCGCAGCAGTCCCTTTTGAATCGACCCAAGCGGCGAGTGCCTTAACGTCATCTTCAGTGACAACATAGCCATCACAATTACGTAGTACGCTTTCCAGAAGAACACGAATCGAGAAGGGGAGGGCGTCGACTTTGCAAAGTCCCGCCTCTTCAAGCTTGGAAAGACGGTAGATTCCAACAGGCCCTTTTTCGCCAAAGGAGCCAGGTGCTTCAAACGTATCGCGTGCGGAGAAAGGATCGAATTGAGCCATGCCACTTAATATCTGGGTAAATGTTGCGGATTAATATGCCGTAAGGTCAGATATGGTAGCAGATTAGGCTAAGTCGGACGAGTGGTATCTCGTGTGCGGATGACTAGCATAAGTAGGAGCTATGCAACGATTCATTCTGATACGATTTCCACCAGAGCGGATTGGCTCGCGGGGACGTCACTGTACGTGACAATCTGGGCAGACGCTTGAGGGAAATCCTCAACAGCCTCTTCAACACCTAGGCACACAAGCAGGACTTCGCGCTCTTGGATTAACGTTTCAACTACCTGTTGTTGCTCAGGGTTCAACCCAAATGCATGCCATGCTGCGGGTTTTACGATCATCGCAACTAGCAGAGGTGATTCCTTGGGACAGGCTGCTAAGACTTCATCAATCAATGTCGCGTGCGGAGTTGGCCCGGTCTCGAAGTATTGGACTTCGTCAAACCGCTTGCGGAGTGCGGAAGCCAATGGCTGTTCGGGTGGATCTGTTGGGTGACTGTGAGGTTTAAAAAGTACTGCTGTTAGTAGTTTGTCACAAGCAAGCGGAAGGATCGGTGAAGGTTTGAGCACCTTGATGGCTTGTCGTGATACAAGCTGAGCAGCTTTTTGCCCTTGTTCAATCTCACTAGACGACAATTCAGGTTGATCCGAAAAGAAACTCTCTTTAAGGCAGTGGATACGATCATAAGCTTCTTCGATTCGTTCATGCGAGAGATCTCCATCCTTTACCGCTTGCATCAAGTAATCGACCGTGCTGATTGGATCATCAATATCAAGCAACAGATCAACACCGGCATTCAAAGCTGCCAGGGCCAAGGCTCCTTCGTTGTCAAAGCGATCACGAACTCCTGCCATAAGCAGACTATCGCTGCAAACGACACCTTGAAAGCCAAGTTCATCACGAAGCAAGTCAACAAGAATCGGACGCGATAAGGTTGCAGGTGTTCCTGTGCCATCAAGGGCTGGAAACTCGACATGGGCTGACATGATAAGCGAACAGCCTGCATCGATTCCCGCTTTGAATGGAACAATTTCCCGACGCATCAAATCATCGTACGATGCTTCAACGCGCGGCATCGAATCGTGTGAATCTTGCTGAGTATCGCCATGACCAGGGAAATGCTTAATGGTTGTTCGAAGCCCCGCCGCTTCGGCTGCCTTAACATAGTCGGCTACAAGCTGAGCAGCTACTTCAGGATCTTGTCCAAAAGCACGCGTTGAGATGATGGGGTTTCGGGGATTGGTATTAGCATCAGCAACTGGTCCAAACGTGATATGGATTCCCGAAGCGGCTGCTTCTCTGGCGGTCCGTTCACAGAAATCAGAGAGAGCTTCTTGTGGACTAGATAAATCGACAAAGGCTCTTTGGTGAGGATACAGGCTGAGCCCAACAACCTGTTGCCCAGCCCCACGTTCGATGTCCGAAGCGACAAGCAGGGGGAATTTTGCTTGCGATTGCAACCGTGCAAATGTATCGCGTACGTCGGGCCATTCGCCGTTGAATAGCATAAGCCCCCCCACCGAACAGTTTTCTAAGATTCTAGAAATTCGATTTTCATCATCGCTAGCTTTTACGATTGGTGGCAAATTGGAACCGATACGCACCATGATGAGCTGAGATATGAGATCACGCAGCTCGGTTGGTTTTTCAAGCGTTGTCGTTATGGTGTTAAGCATCGTCGTTGCTCAGCTCCTTCTCATCGGGTTCATTAAGAGGAGCCATGAGAGTTATGATTAAACTTGGAATCGTCGCGATAACGATCCAAAGAAAAAAATTGGTGTAGCCAAGTGACTCCTGGATCATGCCAGAGAATCTTCCGGGGATTACCATCCCTAGAGCCATGAAGCCTGTGCAAATGGCATAGTGGGCGGTTTGGTGCTCTCCGCGTGAGAGATGCAACATGTAAAGCATATAGCCTGCGAAGCCAAATCCATAACCAAACTGCTCAATAGCAATGGCTGAACCAACAAGATATAAGCTTTCAGGTTGTGCCCAAGCAAGGTAAAGGTAACAAGCATTTGGAAGGTTGATAGCTAAAGCCATCGGGAATATCCAAGGCTTTAATCCATCACGCGCAACAATCAAGCCGCCGAGAATACCACCGATTACCAGCAAGGTGATCCCAATCGTTCCATCTAGGATACCCAAAGTTTGGTTGTTTAGTCCCAAGCCACCTTGAGACACAGGATCTAATAAAAAGGGAGCTTTGAGCTTGGTGAGTTGAGCTTCGCTAAATCGATAAAGTAATAAGTATGCTATCGACAATCCGATCATTGGTTTCCTAAAGAAACTCACAATCGTCTCGACAAATTCGGACGGCAAATCAGAATTGGAATGGTCGGCTTTAGGAGGTTCGATTGGCTTTGGCAGGAACATGAAATGATAAGCGGCCATGATAAACAGTGAGGCTGCTAAGCCAAGTAATACTCGTGTCCATGCTGATGCATAAATCCCTATTTGCTCAGCAGAAAGACCTCCTTCGGCAATTTCAATTTTACCGGCAAGTACCCCCACTAACCAAACGACAACTCCTGATCCAATGATCATGGCAAGGCGATAGAACGTGCTTCGAATTCCTACGAACCAAGCTTGATCACGCTCTGCCATGCTTGACATGTAAAACCCATCAGCCGCAATGTCGTGCGTTGCCGAAGCTATGGCTAGAAGCCAAAAACAGGCGAGGGTCCCTACCATGAAATTCGCGGTTGGAAGGAAGAGTGATATCCCTAGTATTGTGGCAGCCATAATAGCCTGCATGGCAACGATCCAGCGCCGCTGTGTTCCTAAAACATCAACAAGTGGACTCCAAAAGGGCTTTAGCACCCAAGGCCAAAGTAGATCGCTCGTGTAAGCGGCAATGTCGGTGTTGCTTACCCCGAGGTTCTTGTACAGGACCGTCGATATGTTCGCCACAATCACATAAGGCAAGCCTGAGGTGAAATAGAGCGTAGGGATCCAGCTCCACGCTCTCTCGCGAGTGGATAATTCCACTTTCAGTTCGCTTTCCAACTCACGGTTCTCAGGTTCGGTCGTACTGCTCAAAACGATTCCTTATTGATCGAGATCCATCGTAGTTGGCGCACTTTCGCGACCGAGACGATCCACAGCAATAGCGACAACACGACTCGGGTGCACCCCTTCTGCGTTTGTCTTTAGGTTATAGTCGCTTCGTACACCTGGGAGGATTTCGCTACTCCATGTCTCATGGTGAAGTGTGTGAACAACCCATCTTGTTGGTTGTTTACCGTCCTCACATTGAAGAGAGATTTTTTGCTTGCCAATTTGATCGAGCTTAGGCTGACTAGCTAAGGCCTCTTCGACAGCCAGCCAATCCGTTGCCGGGATTAGAGCAGGCTGATTGTAGGTGTATTCACGCAACGCTTCTTGCAGACTATTGTAGTTTTTAGAAATCGCTTTCATGCTGAAGTGAACATGACCTGATGAACCGCGTTGCTCTCGGGCGGTGATAATTTGATTGACGATTTCACGCGGCTTCCAGGGAGGTTCGCCGATCCCCACTTTTGAGGTGTACATTCCGGGCCAGAGGTGCCGCTGATGAGGATTATGTTCCGACCACCAGTTCAACAAGATGGGGAAACTTTGTGCCTTCTGATCAATCGGCCAGTAGAGCTGCGGTGTAAAGTAATCGACCCACCCCTCTTCCAGCCAAAGCTTAGCATCGGCATAAAGTTTATCGTACTGATCGAATCCTTTGATCGATTCGGGATGTCCAGGCCGCCAAATACCGAAGGGACTGACACCAAACCGCACATGCGGCTTGGCGGCATGAACTTCTTCGCCAATCTTCTTTATGAATCGATTCACATTATCACGACGCCAGTCACCGCGGCTTAGCCGATCTGATTCTGGCGTTTTATTGCAATAGATATTCCAGCTGGCATCATCAGGGAATGGAACTTCCACACTTTTTCCTGATGAATCCTTCTCTGAAATTGGGTAAGGATAGAAGTAGTCGTCAAAGTGAACTCCATCAATGTCATAACGACGGACGACATCAATAACAACGTCCAGTGAATGCTGGGCAGCTGCCTTATCACCAGGATCTAGCCAGCCGTACTTTCCGTACTGCTTGACACTTCCTGGAATCGTGTTGGTGACATGATCCTTGGCTAATTTACTTTTGGATGACGGATGGGCCGACCGGTAAGGGTTGAACCAAGCATGGATCTCTAAGCCTAGACGCTTGCCTTCTTCGCAAGCAAATTCTAAAGGGTCGTATGTCTTTGGTCCTACACCTTGAGTACCGCTAAGGTATTCAGACCATGGTTCTAGCTTCGAAGCATATAACGCATCGCAGGCTGGGCGAACCTGGAACACAATGGCATTCATCTTGAGCTCAGCTGCAAGCTCAAGCATGGCAGCTAGTTCTTGCTTTTGAATCTCTTCTGATAAGCCAGGTTGTGAGGGCCAATCGATGTTGGCAACCGTGGCAATCCATGCAGCCCGAAACTCTCGTTGAATTTCAGGATGAGGCGGTGGTCCGGGAGGAACGTCTGGTTTGTCTTCGGCAATCAATATTGAAGGAGTGAGCACTGCGTAGGCGATGAAGAGATTTCGCAGTGAGGCTGTAATTTGGTCAAACATTGCTCGCTCAATCGTATGATGAATTGTTGTTGCGATAAGCTCCTCTCTACAGGCTAACGTGCCAGCAAGCATTCCGAAGGACCTAAAGCGCATTGGTTGCTCCTATCCGCGCATACCAATTGGTCACAAATTGCCCAACCTTCATTACAAGAGCCTGTCTTATGAAGTAAATGTTCCAGGTGGTAGCTTAACAGTGCTTCATTCTTAAGTCACAGCTGCCGCATTCTCGCGCACGAAGTAGCTTGGCCCCAGGCTGTAACCGTTTGCCCTTCTTGTAATGAACTCAGGAAAGTCCTTCATGCAGAGACCTTTTGGCATATTCCATAAAAGATTTGCCTTTCGGCACGGTGGTTGCATCGTACAAATGTGCGTCTAAGAGAAGCTGCAGCAAGTTGTTAACGTTTTCCGCCTGTACGTTATCGATTTGGTGTGATCGATCTTGGATAGCAGACAAGCCTGTGATCCGATCTCGGTCCAGTGGGGTTACCGCCTGACCTTGCTGGGCCGAGGGATCCAGGCCTTTCTTATGTATATCGGCAAATCTGCCTGATCTTCGGCATAACCATAAAATCAGCCCGCTTCTTTCATCTCGTTGCCAAGGCTAGAATAAGCTGGTCGTTTGCCCCCCAATGAGAGCAGGGCAAAGAAAGTCATTGAGCAATATTCAGCCAGTCATCTAGCATAAATGAAACTTATCATAGCGATCGTCCAACCCAGCAAGCTCGAAGAGGTCAAAGCCGCTCTTTCCGAGGTAGAAGTCGTCCGCCTAACGATCATGGATGTCCAAGGTTTTGGTCGCCAGAAGGGGCAGACTGAGCTCTATCGTGGTTCAGAGATATCTATGAACTTGCTCCGTAAGGTGCAACTCCAGATCGCTGTTAACGATGAATTTGTTGAGCCCACCGTCAGCGCCATCATCAAAGGGGGACGATCCGGAGAGCAAGGCGAGATTGGCGATGGAAAAGTCTTTGTACTTCCGATGGATGACTGCATTCGGATTCGTACCGGTGAACGTGGCGAAGAAGCAATTTAACCCTCACGACCAGATAATCCTTCCACGCCTAAAGAACTGCAACTAAGGCTCGCTTGATGCCACCACGTCAAACAAAATCATTCTTGATGAACCGGCTGCGCGAAATCGGCGTTGAGCCTGCTTCACGGCATGGGCAGAATTTTTTGATCGATTTGAACCTAGTTCAGATGATCGTAGATTCGGCTGATTTGCAGCCAAATGATATTGTGTTGGAAATTGGTACAGGCACTGGATCGCTTACAACCTTGATGGCTCCGCGTGCCGGCCACGTCGTAACGGTCGAGATTGATGCCAATCTCTATGAGCTGGCAAGCGAGCAACTTTTACAGTTTGAAAACGTCACGCAACTTGGTTGTGATGCACTCAAGAACAAGAATCGTTTTGCACCTGAGGTGATGGATACCGTCGGCAATGCACTCGCTTCGATACCCAATAGTCGATTGAAGCTTGTCGCCAACTTACCCTACAACGTAGCAACCCCTATTCTTTCCAATCTTCTTTTGTGTGAGCACTTGCCGCATATGATGGTTGCGACGATTCAGAAAGAACTTGGTGATAGGATCGTCGCCGAACCATGGACAAAAGATTACGGCGCTTTGAGTGTTTGGATGCAAAGCCAAGCAGATGCCGAGATCGTACGAGTCATGCCACCCAAAGTGTTTTGGCCTGCACCGAAAGTAACTTCGGCGATTGTTCGCATCGTTATCGACCCAGATAAGCGTGCCAGGATTCCCGATCTGAAGTATTTCCATCAGTTTGTAAAATCACTTTTCTTGCACCGTCGAAAGTTCTTGCGAGCAAACGTCGTTTCAGCACTTAAACGTCATGCGACCAAAGAGCAGGTCGATCAATTGTTAGAAGAAATGCAATATGAAAACGACACGAGAACCGAACAACTGAGCATTGAACAACTCCTCGAATTCACCGAGCGAGTTCGCAAAATTGCACCTGACTGGAAACTCTAAGCGTTCTCCATAGTCAAACGAGACGTATCTTGCATTCTCTGCTATAAAAGAGAAAACGCTTCGACGCTAATTTGCAGGAGAAACCAATGCCATTCATTGAGATGACAGGCAAGACGCTCGACAAGCTGCTTGTGGAGGACGAGTTGCACCATGACGATCTACAAGCAGCAAACGTTAACGATACGACCATAGTCCGCGTCAATCCCGAAGGGGACATTGAAGTCCGCCGTCCGGAAGGATGGGATGTCATTGGCGGGTTACTTGGAGAATTCGAGCAGAGAGTCCGTCAGGAAACGGGCCTCGATTGGGCCTAACTGAAATGAACTTTGAGGCTGGCTGTGTGTCCTAAGCTGGAGGCCGAGAATCACGTGCTTTATCAATTGGAACCCTGATTTGACCTGCAACTTCAATAAAGGGTAGTTTCCCCTTTTGAATAAGCCGTCGGACTTGGCGACGTGGTATTTGCCATTTCCGAGCTAAACGCTGCAAAGAAATCGTCTGCTCATATTCAGGCAACCGTGCAATGGTACGTTTCATGAGTGGCACCGCTTGATCCTCCTAGATATGAGAATGTGGGCTTTCAGAGGCCTTCCAAACGGCGCTATCGATCCAGTCTGCCAAAGTATACCGCACTGGTCGCAGTCAATTCTGGCCTGATACCGCCTTGTTGGCCTTAGCCAGTTATAATCGATTAGTAGCTGTTCACCATCATCACTCAGCATTTTTTTAGCCCCTGAAGACGATCAATGTCTCGAAACGCGACAATTGAACGAAAAACCCGCGAAACAGACATCACTTTGTCCGTCTGCCTGGATGGCTCTGGGCAGTCAGAACTTTCGACCAGTGTCGGATTTCTCGATCACATGCTTGAGTTGCTGGCAAAGCATTCTTTGATGGATCTCAGCGTGAAGGCTGTCGGTGATCTTCAAGTTGATCAGCACCACACGGTGGAAGATATCGGAATCAGCCTAGGACAAGCAGTGCGGCAGGCAGCTGGCGACAAG
This sequence comes from Botrimarina sp., assembly GCA_965263145.1. Lineage (GTDB taxonomy): Bacteria > Planctomycetota > Planctomycetia > Pirellulales > Lacipirellulaceae > CAYGQU01. The sequence goes on along the minus strand of OZ253585.1, from coordinate 679,640 downwards.
CATGGCATCCGGCGCTACGGTTCGATGACACTGCCAATGGATGAGGTGCTTGTGACCTCGGCAATTGATCTTGGTGGTCGCTACTGGTTTGAATACAACGCGCCGATCAGTCAACCGAAGATCGGTGAGTTTGACAGCGAGCTCGTAGAACACTTCTGGCAATCCTTCGCTGCCAATGCCATGGCGAATTTGCACATCTTGATGCACTATGGCCGTAACAGTCACCACATTGCTGAAGGCGTATTCAAGTCGACTGCTCGCGCGTTGCGTGAAGCCTTGGAGATTGATCCACGTGGTGTCGGTGTTCCAAGCACCAAGGGGACCTTGGTTGACTAATAAGCAGTAAGTTCATTCGTCGATTGGAGAAGGCTTTATTGCCGAATTTGAGTAGTTCTGAAGACAATTTGCAAACTAATTTTTCTGTGAACTATCTTACTTTTTAGCGACACCTCAAGAGACATCATGTGTTTCTTTCTTTGAGGCCAAGGGCTCTACTCGGGATTCTTAGCTCGTCCGCTTCGCAAACGCATAAATGGAACAGTTGCGTTTGCCCGACACCTCTATGTTGAAAGAGGCGAAGATGTCAAAAACATTTTGCGCTACCGGTATGCTTACGCTTTTAGCTAGTTCTATTGGCTTGGCAGCTTCTCCTGGAGTACCAAATCTCAATAGCACCTCTCAAGACTACGTTGACTATGCTGAAACAAGTCTGCCGGCATGGTTTACAACTGCACTTATGCAGAATGCTGACAATACGCCAGTCGATAATCCGCTAACCAATGATGGTGCTGAATTAGGACGTGTTCTATTTTATGATGCGAGGCTCAGCCATAATGACGGGACATCCTGTGCTAGCTGCCATGTACAAGAAAATGGTTTTTCTGATCCTAACCAATTCAGTGTTGGCTTTGAGGGAGGATTAACTGGTCGACACTCGATGGGACTCTCTAATGCCAAGTTCTATGAACGCGGCGCATTCTTCTGGGATGAGAGAGCATCAACGCTTGAAGAGCAAGTTCTAGGTCCGATTCAAGACTCGGTTGAGATGGGTTCGAATCTGAATGATCTTGTCGATGAACTACAGCAGACTGATTACTACCCGGTACTTTTCGAAAGAGCCTTTGGAGATTCGACGGTAACCAGTGATCGGATGGCCAAGGCGATGGCACAGTTTGTCCGATCCATGGCAAGCTACCAGTCGGAGTATGATCAAGCACTTGCCGCGGGAACTGGTCCTGCAGGTAATCGGACTCCGAACTTCGCGGCCGTAAGTTCCATTGATAACCCAACAGCTGCCTCAGATGGTCATGCAATCTTTGCCGACAACTGTGCCGGTTGCCACCGTGGTGACGCACAGATTGCGATCAACGTTGAGAACATCGGCCTGGACGCTGTTGATGACGACGAGGGTGCCGGCGATGGAAAATTCAAAGTTCCTTCATTAAGAAATATCGCGGTACGTGATGGCTTTATGCATGATGGTCGCTTTGCCACCTTAGAAGAGGTAATCGATTTCTATAGTGATGAAGTGGAAGACAATCCAAACCTAGCACGTCCGATCCCAGTGGGAGGATTCGGATTCACGGAAGCAGAAAAAGAAGCTCTTCTCGCTTTTCTAGATACGCTCACCGATCAGACATTTTTGACTTCCGAATTATTCACCGATCCGTTTGTCACATTGGATGGCGATTATAACGGGGATGGAACCGTCGATGATGATGACTACATTGCTTGGCGAGATTCCTACGGAATGTCAACAAGCGATGTGTCCGGACCACTCTTCGCTGATGGCAACCTTGATGGCATCGTCAACGCAGCGGATTACACCCTTTGGAGGAATAACTTTGGTGCTACTTGGGATGATGTGAGTGGTATTGGTACTACAACACTATCCCAAGCATCAGCAATACCAGAACCTACCGGTTGGCTAATCCTGGTCTTGGGTTTGTTGATCACAACGCTGCCAATTAGACGGTCTCGTTATTCACCGAATTCTTCGGTGTAATCAGCAATAGCAGCTTCAACTACTTTCTGTGCGTGCTCTCGTCCGTAGGCGGCGTCGATCTTCACCGGTTGCGTCTCGGGCGAGAGCGCTTTGTAAATGCTGAAGTAGTGACGCAGTCGATCAATGAGTACCTTCGGTAGTTCATCCACTTCGTTAACACCACTCCACATCGCATCATTTTCAAGCACCGCGATGATCTTATCGTCTGCTTCGCCGTTATCAAGCATTGGTAGTCCGCCGACAACACGCGCTTTCACGATTGTTTCGGGATTGGTAATGGGCCGTTCACTAATGACGCAGATGTCTAATGGGTCTTCGTCACCGTTTTTGGCATCAGGCATTAACGATTGAACTCGCTTTCCACAGAAGGTCTTTGGGATGAATCCATAAAGTGTTGGCGAGAAGGCTGACGTACGGTTTGGACGATCAACCCGCATATAGCCAGTTTTTTTGTCCAACTCATATTTCACACGATCAAATGGTGTGAGTTCAATATAAGCGTGAACAACGCTTGGAGGATTAGGCCCAGTATCAAGACCATGCCAAGGGTGTGGACGCCAGCGAAAGAATGGTTGAGGAAAGCTCATCCTGTTTTACAATCCGTGCATTGAACGAGAGGTTAAAAAAGGCGTTGCTCAGAGAGTTTGAGCAACGCCTTTGGTTTGTCAGTTGGCAATGTCTTCTTCGTTGACATAGGTTTCAAGGAACCTTGTCAAAGCGTGGAAGTCGCTATCTTGTTCAATGTAGCGGACCACGGTGACCAGGGTCTCAGGATCAACAAGCTCTTCAAAAGGCACATACTGCAATTGGAGTTGACCTTCAACAGAGACCATAACTCCATCCAAGCCATTCTCAACAAGTGCTCGGTAAGCACCAACACCTAGCTGACTGCCAAGCATTACATCGAAAGCGTGTGGTGCTGAACAACGTGCTTCGTAGCCCAGTTGGACAGGCTTGACGCTCTTGCTTTCGCCTTTCTGTCGCTTATATTCTTCTGCAATCAACTTACTGAATAGATCATGCAAGCTAATTTCCGAAATCTTGATATGGCCATGATCGTCACGCGAGACTCCTTCGACGTATTTGTAAGGAAGTAACTCGGCAAGACCTTCGGCAACGACGATAACACCGTACTCTTTGCCATCGTTTTGGCGTGTGGTCATCGTAAGCACGATACGACGTATGACTTCATCAAGATTCATCACGTCGCGAGTGTGTGTTTCGCCGGAGACCGGGTCTGTGTACTCTTCCGTAGTACGGTACTTGCCAGCAATGTCTTCGACACTGATTACGAGACTCGCTTCGCCAGCAATGGCAACTCCATAAGCCAACCAGCCAGCACTACGTCCCATCGATTCGACAAGGAAGTAGTTGTTGTTAGCTTCCGCATCCGCAAGCAGGTTGCGTACCGCTTGAGCTAGGAAGTCGACGGCAGTGAAGTAACCGAAAGTGAAATCGATACCACGGTAGTCGTTGTCGATCGTCTTAGGCAGGTGAACAACGGGAATGCGGTGTGAATCGGCTGGCAGACGGTCTTGGAACATTTTGAATTTGTTCGCCGTCTTTAGGGTATCGTCACCACCAATTGAAATCAGGGCATCAACATTTAGTGAACGCAATGCGTTATATACATTCTTAAGAGGGGTCGAGCGCTCAGGATCCGATAGGTGATCGGGACTGGAAACCATCTTACCTGGGTTTGCCCGAGCGGTGCCGATCATAATGCCACGGCGGTTACGTGTGCGGCTGAGCATTTTGTGATCGATCATCACATAGTCAGAACCTTCTTCCAGCTCTTGCCCCTCTTGGAAGCCAATCAAGTTTGAGTAGCCGTTTTTAACACCAACTACTTCAATATCGTTCCGTAAGAACGAAACGGCAGCTGCAGAAATAACAGCATTTGCAGCAGGTGCTGGACCACCAGCGAATAGAATTGCAACACGCTTGATGGAGGTGTCGTGTTTCTTGGGACGGGCTAGGCTACTCTCAGACATCGATTAAGACTCTTCTGGTAGGAAATGGAGGAAGGTGGCAGCAGGACTGCCATGACAACGCCTTGTTCAGGCTCAATAGGATTGCCGAGAGTTTAACTTCTCCAGGGGTATCCGTTAATGCCCCAGAGCCCCCTAGAAAGATGAAGATATCGCGAAACGTCGATAATCCTGGTAAATTCCGTTAGAACGGATCAGTCCATGAAGGTGCGTTCAACGAATTTTGTGTCGATTCTCGCTTCAGAGAATGCCGTGTGACTGAGGATTTCTTGATGAATCGTTTTGGTCGTTTTGATCCCGTCCACCTGTAATTCTTGAAGTGCCCGCAACATCGAAGCAATTGCTTCTTCACGAGTCGGTTGATGTACCAAAAGTTTGGCAATCATCGAATCGTAGTGAGGTGGTACGGTATAGCCACTGTGCGCATGCGACTCGAATCGCACGCCATAGCCACCTGGCACAACCAAACGTTCAATCTTTCCAGGCGAAGGCTGGAAGTTCTTGGCAGGATCTTCCGCATTGATGCGACATTCGATAGCGTGGCCTGAAGAGACAATATCTTCTTGCTTGAGCCAAAGGGGTTCGCCTGAAGCAACTCGGATTTGTGCTTTGATCAAGTCGACACCAGAAATTAACTCAGTGACAGGATGCTCAACTTGAATCCGTGCGTTTACTTCAATGAAGTAGAAGTTCTGGTCAGCATCGACAATGAATTCGACCGTTGCTGCATTGTGGTAATTCGCCTTTTTGATCAGTCGGACAGCCGCTTCGCACATTGCCTCGCGGGTCTCTTGCGAAATACATGGGCTGGGGCTTTCTTCAATCAATTTTTGGTGGCGGCGCTGTGTTGAACAGTCACGTTCCCACAAGTGAATTGCGTTACCATGTTTGTCGGCGATGATTTGAACTTCAACGTGACGAGGCTTCTCCACGTATTTTTCGAGGTAAACCGCTCCATTGCCGAACGCTGCTTCTGCCTCAGTAGAAGCTTGTTGTAAGGCGGACTTCAAAGCAAGATCATTCGAAGCGACACGCATCCCACGACCACCACCACCAGCGGTCGCTTTGATTAAGACGGGGAAACCAACTTCGTGAGCAAAGCGTAAAGCTTCCTCTTCGTCAGTAATAACTCCATCACTACCAGGCACAACTGGCACATCCGCAGAGCGTGCAATGTCACGTGCGGTGTTCTTGTCCCCAAGCTGAGCCATTGCTTCAGGGCTTGGCCCAATGAAGTCAATATTGCAGCTTTGGCAAATCTCGTTGAAGTGAGCATTTTCAGAGAGGAAGCCATAGCCTGGGTGAATCGCTTCGACGTTGCCAACTTCAGCAGCACTAATGACGTTAGCAATCTTCAGATAACTGTCAGCCGCCTTAGCAGGTCCGACACAGAATGCTTCATCGGCTAGCTCGAGGTACTGCGAACCACGATCACCTTCACTGTAAATCGCAACTGACTCGATACCCAACTCACGACAAGCGCGGATTACTCGAAGAGCAATTTCGCCTCGATTGGCTATTAGAATCCTGCTGTACATAATCGGGACCGTGATGAATTAAACAAAGTCTTAGCGATAGATAACAAAACAAAAATCTGTTGAAGAGATTTGGATTGCTTACTTCTGATTGAAGTCGTCAACTACTCGATTCGGAAGAGTGGCTGACCGAATTCGACGGCTGCGCCAGGTTCGACAAGAATGTCTGTGATCTTTCCAGAGCACTCGGCTGGAATCTCGTTGAAGACCTTCATTGCTTCGATGATGCATATCGTCGTGTCCGGGCCGACTTGGTCGCCAACCTTGACAAACGGGGCAGCTTCTGGGCTCGACGCAGCGTAATAAGTACCAACCATAGGACTCTTAATCACATTGCCTGAGTCTGCTGCTGGTGCAGCAGGCGCTGCCGGCGTTTCGGCGGGTGCCACAGGAGCTGGTGGTGCCGGTGCAACCGGGGCCGGAGCTGCTGGGAGACCCGTGATAACAGGCGTATCAGCGCCACGGCGCAGCCGCAGCCGTTGTTCACCCTGACGGAGATCAATTTCCGCCAAATCGTGCTCATTCATTAATTCAACTAGCCGACGTACTTTGCGTACATCGAAGACGTCACCGGGATTTGATCCCCCGCTATTCGCCATGTCGTTCTCCACGGCGGAGTTCCAGTAATGGGTTAATTTGCATCCTATGCAACACCCCTCTGATTGGGGTATTAGTCGCATCACATTTGTGGCAGTTTAACTACCCCAGGTCGGTAAAGCCACCCCTAATGTCAGTTTCAAGCCACTTCGCGTAGGGTTCGGGTTATAAAATCGACTCTTCCAAAGTCTTGGGTACATCTGAAAGGACTTCAAAGCCTGTCTTAGTCACTAGCACGTCATCTTCGATTCGGACGCCTCCCCAACCGGGCAGATAGATGCCAGGTTCGACAGTTACGATCATTCCTGGTTCAAGAATGGTCTTCTGTTTGCGAGAGAGTCTTGGTGCTTCGTGTACGTCTAGTCCAAGGCCGTGACCGAGACCATGCCCAAAATTTTTGCCGTATCCAGCCTTAGAGATAATGCTTCGGGCCGCTTTATCCACATCTTCACAGGCAACACCAGGGCCGATTGCATTGATTCCAGCAAGCTGAGCCTCAAGCACGACGTTGTAAATCTTCGCAAACTTCTTACTAGGTGGGGCGGTTACGACCATACGAGTTAAATCACTCGCATAAAGGTCATGGCAAGTTCCCCAATCAATGAGCGTAAAGGGATGATTGCCGACGAGTTCATCCGTGGGCGTTGCGTGAGGTAGTGCTGCACGGGGACCTGCGGCAACAATCGGTGAGAAACTCATACCAATGGCACCCAAACGCCGTGCTTGGTATTCAAGTTCGCGAGAAATATCTTTTTCCGAGGTGTTCGGAGTCCAAACGGCGCGGACCATCTCAAGGATCTTGCGAGCTTGCGTGCAGGCAATACGCGTGGTTTCAATTTCCTCACGGTCTTTGACCATTCGGATTTCTTCAACCAACCCAGTAACCGGCTTAATGTTTACGCCATCAAGAATCTCTACCAACCCCGCCTCGGTTGCGAGCGTACAGTTTTGAGCTTCTAGGCCAAGTACTTCAACACCAGCGGAACTGATTTGCCCGTTCGAGGCAAGCAGAATAGAAGTGCCCGGTTCACGGATATCTCGTTTGAGCCAGGAGCATTCTTCCTCAAGCTGTGTTGTGTAACGAGGGTCACTTATGATGACTTCATCATCGAGAGTCACAAGCAGGTAGCTATCATCCCCCGTGAAGCCTGTTAGGTAAGTCACATTGGTGAAGCTTGTTACAAGCAGGGCGTCCAGCTTGTTTTTCTTAATGAGCCGGCGGAGTTTTTTGAGGCGTCCTTGATGACGTGACATGCGACTTCCCTGTAATTACGAGCCTAGATACTTCTGCAACGGTGTATCTATGGTTAGCAATTAGAGGGACACCTGCTAGTCCTCCTCCTGTCTATGAGAGAAGAGAAAGGCAAAAAACTAATTGCGTCGCGGACGAGCAACCAATCCTAGAGAGAGAGCAATAGCGAGTACTGCTGAATTCGGTTCGGGCACGGCAACAGCAACTAAGGAAGCAAATTCGCTCGTGGATATCGAACCACCCAGGGCGTCACGCAGTATGACAAAATCGTGGAGGTTCGTAGTTCCATCTTGGTTGAGGTCGCCTTTGGTCCAGGAAATCACATCCCCAGAATCCTGGGTATAGCCCCAATTTGCAACCATCTCTGCAAGATCGCCTGTCGCAACTCCGTTAACAATCTCACCGGTGATCGACCCGTCAAGATCCAGATCTCCTATGGAAGAGTACTCGTTGGATGCTAAGAGCGATTCTATCTGTGCTCTATAGTGCGAAAGATCAGAAACGCCGGTGACATCTCCAAACCTTGCAGTAGCCAAGCTTGCGTCGGAACTATAGATGCCATGCATGAGTCCCAAAAGTTGCCAATCATTATTATTGTCCTTGTAAAAAACAGGACCTCCAGAGTCACCACCTGATGCCATCGCTTCGTCTGGCGTCGAGCCCCCAACAGGATTTCCAAAATTGTTATACTCTCGGTCGAAACGAACCAGTTGGCCAATAACGTCATCGGGTGGTTTGCTTGAAAACTCGATGAGGACATTCAGGCCTGAACGTCGAATTCCAGATACAGATGATGTTGAGGAAATTCTGTTAGTGCCCCAGGTTTTAACAGTGCTAGCGGTGCCTTGCTTGCCGAAACCCCAATTGTTGGTTCCAAAGTCAGTTTGACCATTGAAGCTGTCAACACCTGTGTTTAGAGTCCGAACTTGGCCGGCGCCGATCATCAAGAGCTCTGAATTAAAAGGAGCTGGACTTGAGGTTATCGATATGTCTTTCACGTTAGAATCTTCAAGTTCTGGTGGTAATCCCGACGTAGGATGAACACCAATCCGGTACATAAGAAGGTCGGATGATGAAGTAGGTGTAATACCTGCGAAACTGCTGGGGTTGCTAAGATATACCTGAGATCCTGGAACAATATTGTAGGTTCCACTTGGAAGCACGACATCGCCAAATCCAGCGTGCCCAGCCGTCAAAACCCACTGATTGCCCAGGTAAACAGTTGAGCGGTTTGACGAAGTGTTGTGCCAGCCTGGGTCATCCGCTGGTGCAGAATTGTTCACCAATTGAGGTGTTCCTTCACCATTCCAGGTTTGAACGATCAAGGCTGATGAACTTAGGGGTAACCCAAACAGAATAGCTGTAAAACAAAGGCTAAATCCGGCCCTTAGTACAATTGCCTCGCTACCAACTCGTGGGATGCTTATCATTATGCTGCTCAATGTTCCGCGATAGATAACCAGAAAAGATGCTGTTTAGTATGAATCATTAATAAGGAACGGTTCTAGTCAATTAACTAGAACCACTCTTTTCTACTTGGAAAGTTTCCATTCTATAGGAAACCTCACCAATCCGTTAAGTGTTTCGTTTGCTAGCGGTCAACTATTGCATCCGATTATGCCGATTTTGAGTTGAATCATAAACGCAACAGCGACTTAAGTGATTATTTAGCAAGGGTTTAAGCCTTCATTGTGACAAGCGATTCTCAAAGGCGGATTCACGGCCTGCGTGCCAGGTTTGATTAAATAGAGTTTGACGGTTATGCCGATATGATCGCTAGCGTCCCGTCTGCTCTGTACAGACGTTGCCACATTAGATAGTGGGTCACTTTTCCCCACGCCCCAGATATAGGAAAGCCAAGGATGGCACGAACAACGAATGTCGCGAATTGGATTTTAAAGCTCCCTGTGATCTGGGGAGGATTGGCAACCCTCGCGTTTTACGTGGTTATAGGTCTACCATTCCTTCAGAATGAGACTCTCCAGCGGTACTTCAACGGACACGTAGTTGAGCGAATTGCAACGTTTCTATTCTTCGTGGCAATCGCTTCCCTGGCGATTCGACTAATCGGCCTCATAGGTCAATTCATGGTTGTTGGCCATTCGCTCATCGAAAAGGCACCTGCTGAGGGATACGCCGTCTCAGAGACTTGGTCACTGCTGGAGAAGTTAAAGCAAGCACCCGGCTTAGTTAAAAACTCCTATTACTACCAACGCATTGAAGCCGCGCTGCAATACGTCCAGCAAACGGACTCAGCCGATGCGATTGAAGAACAGCTTGACCGATTAGAATTCTCCGATCATCAACGGGTTAACAATGGCTATGCGTTGCCTCGGCTCGTTCGAGCAATCCTTCCAGTAATCGGCCTATTAGGAACCGTCATTGGGATCACGCTTGCCATTGGACAACTCTCGCCTGATCAGCTTGAACAATCTCTGACGTCGGTAATGACCGCCCTTTCGGTCGCGTTTGATACCACCGCCCAAGCAATGACTTTGATGCTTGTCCTGTGGGGAGCTATGCATCTGGTGGAACAAATCGAATATCAGTTGTTGGATAGAGTGAATCAAAAAGTTAATCAAGATTTGGTTGGCCTTTACCAACGCCTAGGGACCTCGACCGACCCTAATGTTGCTTCGATACGACGGATGAATCAACAAGTTGTTGAAGCCGTCGACCAGCTCTGTAGCCGACAAGCGGACAACTGGCAGATTGTCATTGATGCAACGCAAAAACGTTGGCAACAAGCAACTGAAACGGCTACCAACGGCTTGGCCGATTCAATCGGTATCGCTCTAGGTAACAGTCTTGATAATCACTCAAAGAACCTCCACAAAGGCGTGGAAGTTCAAATTCGCCATCTCGCTGATTCGGTTAACACTCAAACAAACCTGACTGGCGAGACAGTCAAGCAGCAGCTTGATGCCTTAGGGAAGATTGAATCCGACTATCTCGCTCGGATTGAAAACGCATCTCGTGAACAGGCAGACAAACTTTCAACCGGTGCTGAAGGTCTCCTCAATAACCTAAGAGATGGCCTAGAACGCATGGCTGAGCTGCTGGTCGAAGGCCTTCAGCGTCATGGTGAAACCTTGACCCAGGCGGAAGAGAGCCTTGCAAGCGAAAACCGCAAACACCTTACCGAAGTCGAAGCCGCTTTGGGTGAGTCGATGGTAATCGCAGCCGACCGTCAAGAAAAACTAATCGTGCAAAGCGAAAACCTTCTCAAGGAAGTTCAGTCCTCTATGGACAAGACGGTGGAAGCATCGGTCGAGCAACAACAACAGCTCGTTAAACAGGGCGACGTGCTTCTGCGGATCGTTGAAACCACGAATCAGGTTCAACAGCTTGAAGAGACGCTTAGTCGCAATCTTGAAACGCTTGGTAAGACCCATAACTTGGAAGAAACCTTACTCAGCCTCTCGGCTGCAATCCAATTGCTTAGTGCACGGGTTGGTGTTGAATCTCCTTCACGCAGCGTAGGTAACAAGGCGGCATGAAGCGTTACGCCCATGGCGAACCATCTTCGGCATTCTCGCTCTTCCCGTTCCTAGCGGTGTTGCTATGCACCATGGGGGCGTTGGCGGTGCTATTGGTTGCCATGGCACAAGTATCAAGAGACAAAGCGGAACGCCAAGCTCAGGTAGCCTCTAAACAACCAACCCAAGAAGAGTTGGCCCAGGAACGCTATCTCAAACAACAGCTTGCAAAAGCGGAGCAAGTAGAAAAACAATTTTCTGAGAAGCAAGAAAAGCTGTCAAAGCAACTTGCTGCAAAGCAGAATCAACTTCGTGATGTTGAAGATCATCTCAGAAGACTGCAAGACGAAGTGAAAGCTCTTCAAGCAGAAGCGATGGAGATCATCAAACTGGACGAGATGCACGTGAGCGATCACTCACTTGCCGAGCAAGAGATTGAGCGTCTCAAAGCACTCAAGGAGAATCTTACTAAAGAGAATCAAGAGTTGGCTGAAGAAGCGTCAAAAAGTTCAAGACGCTACGCTATTGTTCCGCTTCGAGAAGGAAACAACGGCACTCGACGTCCTGCTATTTATTTTGAATGTATTGAAGATGGCGTCATTCTTCAGCCTGAAGGTATAAAGCTAACGCAACAAGACTTCGCTAGACCCATTCATGTTAGCAGTCCCCTGGCTGCCGCTGTTCGAGCGGTTCAGCAGTACTATGTTGACTACCCTCAAGCAAGAGCGTCTGACGAACAGGGCGCACCGTATCCGTTATTCGTAATTCGGCCCGGGGGAGTTATTGCATACTACCGAGCATCAACGGTTCTGAAGTCGATTGATGCCGATTATGGCTACCAACCTGTTGCCGCTGGTTGGGATATCGAGTACGAATTGCCCAATCCGGTTCTTGGTAAGTCGGTTGCCCGTGCGATTGAGCTTGCGCGCCTCGACCGCGAGCGTTTGGCGTCTTCGGCTCCTCAGTTGTTCCAACACACTGCTGGGACTTGGGATTATGAGCAGGAAGAAGATTTGTTCGCCAAAGTAAGCCTTGGCGTAGCAGGGGCAACAACACAGAATCCTTTCTCAGGTGCCACTTTTAATGCTCCTTCGTCAGGTTACCAACCGCAAGGTGGTGCTGAGACGTATGGCAATCTTTCCTCCGGTCTGACTGGTGGCGAAACACCCTACAAATCTAACCAATATTACCAACAACTGGCTGCCAATGAATCTTCCGCTAGCCGTCAGAGCTCTACTAATAACCTTCAACAAGATGAAGAGGGGCAATCTAAAACGCTAGCAGAGCGTTATTCATACGAATCTGCTACTGACGGCGGCGGAAGCAACAAAGCTTACGAGAATCAGGTAGCAGAGAATGCGACAATAAATCCTAACGGTGCAAGTGCTGGTGCGCCAACAAGCACTACAGCCGCGACTACGCAAACGGGAGCCACGGGCCCCAGTTCTTCGGAATTCAGTGGTTCGCCCGCCTCGTCTAACAAGCAGGCCTCGATAAGTGCAATTACCAATAGCATTCAGAGCGGAAGCTCGGCTTACAAAGGAACTGGTAAGAAGGAAGCCAAGAAGAGTGGGATTGGGATTTTACGATTAGTTCCACTACAGGTCTCTCAAGGAAACGTTGCAATCGTTGAGGCTCAAAACAATTCTCGTGATCAAGAATTCATTCCCATTTCTGAGAACATTTCAATGTCGGGACTTCCCAGTGAGTGGATGCCCAAACTGCTGAGTTCTCTTCAGCAATATGCTGCTAGTTGGGGCATTGCTGGTGAGGGGATGTATTGGAAGTCAAAGATTGTCCTACATGTTGATGAGTTGTCAGGCGAACAAGCGAAGCAGCTAGCTCAGTATCTTCGTCAGTCAGGTGTTGAGATCCATCGGATTGATGTTGCAAACGGCGGGGGGGCAAGCAGTGCGAAAATTCGTTAATCAAGTTGATTATGCTGAGGAAACTCCTGGCGGTGATTCCTTTCTTGATATCGTTGCCAACATGGTTGGCATTCTCATCTTGTTGGTCGTTGTCGTAGGTGTCCGAGCAGGGCAGCAAGTGATTCAACCTGCTGAAAAATACCCTGAGCTCCAAACAGCCCAACTAAAAGAGGCACTTCAGAAAAAGACTCGAGTAATCAAGTCGTCTTACGACAAGGGCCTCAAAATGGCGAGCCAATTGGGCATTACTAAAGGGGAAATAGAGCTACGGAATAAATTACGTGAAGAGTTAGCCTACTACCTAGAAACACTCAAAGCGGAAATCCAGCAAGAACGTGAGACGCTTAGCGCATATGATCGACGCACCTATGAGCTTGGGAACCAGATTGCCCAGCTTGAGTTGGAACTCGAACAGCTGTCCAGTGAGCAGATTGCCCTAACGAGCAATAGGCAAGATTCAGAAGCAGAGGCTATCTATTTTGATCCGACTCCTATCATTCGGAGCGAAGTAGAAGACCAAATTATGCTTCGACTTCAAGCAGGCAGCATTACCTATCTGCCAATGGATGAGCTTTATGCCGAGTTTGCCAGAGACCGTACTGCATTAAGGAATCAGCTTTCTAGGCAGATGGGTAGAGAAGCAATGATTCAAATGAAATATGGCCCTATCGAAGGCTTCATGATTCGTACGATTTTTAACTTCCGAACCGTTACTGCTAACGGGAGTGTTTACCAACAGGCTTCCTTGAAGTTAGCCCGTCTGGAGGAACAGGGTAAGACACGCACCGACTCTATTGATACATTCCTAGAGCCAGGTACTCCGCTCTCAATACGACTTGGTCAGATCGATCCCACAGAGACTGTCGTCACGCTGATCACCTATCCTGATTCTTACGGCGACTTACCCGAGGTAGAACAGAAGCTGCGGGAAAATGGCTACCAAGTTGCCAAAGCTCTGCAGGAGGCCGACGAACCTATCGAGTTCAGTCCGAACGGTCGAGAGACGATGCTTCAGTAACCTCGTCCATATTCGTATTCGGCTCGAATAGAACCTTCAGGAAGAGTAGAGCTGCCCCAACAACCAAGAATGAATCCGCCAGGTTGAAGTTGGGCCACTGCCAGTCGTCACTCAGCTGCCAGAGTATCCAATCTCTCACAGCATAGACCGGTTCGCCCGCTTTGGGACTAAAGGCGGGCCAGATTTCGCCGTGCAAGCCTAGTCGGTCATAAAGGTTGCCCAGAATGCCACCAAGCACAGCCCCCAGAATAAGTGTGAGCGTAAGGTCCTGAGCAGCACGGCCAACGAACAGCCAAGCTGGTATACCTATTGCTGCGATTAGACTGACAATGGCAAACCAAAAGACTTGGCCTTGTCCCATCCCAAAAAGGGCGCCCTCATTTAGAGCGGTTTGAAACCCGGCGTATCCTTCCCATAGCCAATAAACCTTGCCTGTGAGTTTTCCAGGCCAAGAAAAGACCCACTCTTTGCTACCAAGATCAATCGCAGTCGTCAGAACCGCCATGAGAAAAAACAGCACATACCGGTTGGTTGGTACGTGCTGTTCTTGTTTTATGTCAGTTTGTTCTGTGTCCTGTCCCATGGACTTGTATCCTTGCCATCCGAGGCATTCAATTTTCAAACGATTACGACTCGTACTTCTCAGCACAACGGACACAGAGTGCCGTATGTGGAAGGACTTTGAGTCGAGTCTTGGGGATGACAGATCCACAATCGACACAAATGCCGTAGGTTCCTTCTTCAATCCGTTCGAGCGCTTCATCGATTGCTTGTAGCGTATCCTCTTCAGTCTCCATCAGGCTAAGAGTGAACTCTTGTTCAAAGTTTTCACTTCCTAGCTCCGCCATGTGGATCGGCATGGTCGACATCGCTTCGGAATCATCGTCGGATTTATGTAAAGCAGCCTTTGCCATCGCGTTAACGTCGCCTCGCAGGCGACTTCTTAGCGAGATTAGCAGTTCTTTATACGCAGCAGTATCAGCCTTCTTCATCGAAACATCCTCCATTCGCTCCATCTTCTACAATATCGAGTCAATTCAGCTTCTTGCCGTGACGGATTTGGAAAAGGTTTGCCCCTTGTTTCCGCCTGGCGGGCCACCACAGAATCTCTAGTCTAATCCAAGCTAACGGTTTACGTCCATGAGATAGTTTCTCTAATCGATCAGCTATATAACTAAAAGTAATACAGCTAGTTGCCTTGTTGCCGTTTCTAACGGTTCAAGCTAAAATTAGCTAAGTCATTAAATGAGCTACTGTTATAGAAAATCATGCGATCCTCAATGAGCCGTACCGATATAGGTTTATACGGGCCAAACCATTTTGAGGCCTGTTTTGGTAAAGTAAGATTTATAGTGCAAGTCTCATTTCCTTGGCTAAGACTCACCGCGTCACGCCGATTTAAGCCTGTCTCACTCGCCCATGTCTACAACGACCGTTAAAAGCTCGACTTCCTTAGCCTTCCAAAAATGCATCATGCCTGATTGTGGTGCTACGTATGACGTTGGGGAAGTACGTACGAGTTGTGATAAATGCGGTGCGTTGCTTGATATCAACTACGACTGGGATTCACTGCCCGTTCCCGATTCACTTTCGTGGTTTGAAAAGAAATGGGCACGACGTAATGAGCCCCTAGAAAAAAGTGGTGTTTGGCGATTCCGTGAGTTACTCCCTTTCGCACCCGATGAAAAAATTGTCACCGTAGGCGAAGGTCAGACGCCTCTGCATGCTTCGTCCTTGGTCGATGAATACGTCGGTATGAAGACCGACCGGATTCGACTTCAGTACGAAGGGATGAATCCCTCGGGAAGCTTCAAAGACAACGGCATGACCGCCGCGTTTACGCATGCTCATATGATTGGCGCGAAACGGGCTGCCTGCGCCTCAACGGGCAACACCTCGGCCTCGCTTGCCCTTTACTGTGGCATGAGCCAACTCATGCAAGCGGTAATCTTCATCGGCTCCGGAAAGATTAGTTACGGCAAGCTTTCTCAGGCGCTTGATTACGGTGCCCTGACCATGCAGATTGCCGGTGACTTCGATGATGCAATGCAACGTGTTCGTGAAGTGAGTAAGCAGTTAGGCATCTATTTGGTGAATAGTGTCAACCCTTTTCGGCTTGAAGGTCAAAAGACCATCATGCTCCGTGTACTAGAAAGCCTTGACTGGCAGGTGCCTGATTGGATTGTCGTGCCTGGCGGAAACTTGGGTAACAGCAGTTCATTTGGAAAAGCGTTTCACGAATTGCACAAGCTTGGCCTGATTGATCGCATTCCGCAAATCGCAATTATCAATGCTGCGGGGGCGAACACTCTATACGAACTTCATGAGAAGCGTGGATTACGTTGGAATCAGGGTCGCCCAGACATTTCTATAGTCGATGACTACCATGCTGAGCTTGATGCTGCCTCGCTAAGAGCCGACACCATCGCTAGTGCGATTGAAATCAACCGCCCTGTAAACCTTTACAAGTGCTTGCGAGCTTTGGAATGCAGCAAGGGGGTGGTTCGCGAAGTCACCGACCAGCAGATCCTGGACGCCAAGAGCCGTGTAGCGGCAAACGGCCTCGGATGTGAGCCAGCAAGTGCGGCAAGTGTCGCCGGAGCCAAGCTGCTTGTCGAAGAAGGCGTTATTGACCCTGAACAACGTGTCGTTTGTGTTCTAACTGGGCATCAACTTAAGGACCCAACCGCGACTGTCGCTTACCACTCAAGTGATCAGGCAGAATTCAACCGCGTTCTTGGTAGCCGTGGGGTAACAACCGCAGCATTCGCCAATCGTGCAGTCCAAGTCGATAACGATCTGGATGCGATTGTTCGAGCAATCCAACTCAACAGCTAGCCCTAGTTATTTGTGCTGAATTGAATAAGCATCCAAACTGCAAGCGGGACTCGCAAGCTCCACATCACAGTACGGATCCAATTTGAGTTGACCAATCTCGAATGATGTCTCTCTTCGAATCGATCTCCCAGCTTGGCATGCAAAGGGACCTGTATTAAGAACGTGCTTAGCCAAATGGCGATTGTTAGCGAAAGTCCTGCAATCGGTATCCAAGTTTCCATGCATTTGAATTCGACAAGCACTAGCGATATTGAGCTCGCCAATTCTAGCAGCATCGGCGGTGCGACGACGAAGGTTGTTAGTTGCTGGTGTTTCTTTTCATAAGAGCAGAAATGCTCTTTGCCGATTGCTCCAAAGAGTGGGTAATGAACGATCTGCACAAACCAGATGATGCCAAACATCGTTATGGTTGAAACCAAGTTGGTAGCCAGGATCGCATAGATAAGCTGAGTCGACACGCGGGTCTCTCTTCTGGTTGTTTAGCTGATGTGACAAAATGATCTTTGTCAGAATAGCTAATCGAGATGCACTATTCTGGAGGACAAAGTATAAATAGTAGAAATTTAGAACTACTGATTTAGCACTTCATTCTTAAGACCAAAGAGGTCGGCAAACTCCAAAAGGAGGCGTTCTGCGGGGCTAAGCTGGTTCAGCTGGTTGATTACCGACCGAGCTAACACGGGGTCATCCGTAATGAGGCCATCAACACCTCGTCCAATCAAACGGGACATGGTGAGAGCATCGTTGACCGTCCAAACAAAAACTAGTCGGTCATTTTTATGAGCTTGCTTAACGGTCCGTCGGGCAGCGAAGCGAGCATTGATTGCCCATAAATCAGCCGGGAATTTATTCCGGTCACCAGCAGACACTGAAAGCAGAATGCCAACTTTGGCTTCAGGCTCGATTGATTTCAGCTTCTCAATAGCAGGCAATTTCAGTGACATGTACATGACCTGCGATTCCATTTCATGCTTTTTCACCAGGTCCAGAACACACTGTTCAAGCTGAACATCATGGCCATAGTACTTCAGCTCGATAAGCACCTGAACTTTCCCCTTGCAGAGTTCAAGAACCTCTTCGAGCCGAGGTGTTCTTTCACTTTGATACTCCGATGAGTAGGAACTACCAATATCGATTGCTTCAAGGTCTGCTGCTGTTGCCTCCCAAATTTTGAGCGGGTTTCCAGCAAGCTTCATAAAGTCGCTGTCGTGAAAAACGGCAACTTCGCCATCTGCTGTTTCTTGAACGTCGATTTCAACCCAATCAGCTCCCTGTTCAATGGCAAGCTTTATAGAGGCCAAAGTGTTTTCTGGTGCCTCAGCTGACGCCCCACGATGGGCGATTACTGTGACCTCATGCTCAATTCTTATGGTGCGAACCAAAACAGCACCGATAACTGCAGCCAAGATTGCAGCTGACACACATAATGCAGCAACCCTTCTAGCGGTCAACTTGAATCTTGCTCCTGACTTTGCATCGGCATCATCAATTACCTTGTCGAGCCGAGGTTCTCCACCCATTTGCTCATAAGTTGCATTGAGCATCGTAGCAAAGAGAATCGAGCTTATGAGATTAACTATTAGCCCTAAAGCGAACCACAAAAGTACCAGAAGACCGATTACTAATAACAAGAATGGCAAATTCTTTTCAGCTAATGGAGTAACCATACGACCAAATAAAACAACGGTTCCACTTGCAATGGTTGAGATAATTGTCGATGCCAAAAACCACAACACTATAGCTGAGGTAATTATGCCCGTTCCTCCCCTTGCGCGATCTTTGCTCGCTTCCAGAGTGTCCCAAGTAGTAATTTGCTCAAACAGTATCGCAGGAAGTGCGAAGAACCATCCAGAGAACTTCCACAGCAAGACCCCAATCAATGCAACACCTGAGATGAAAGCCAAGACGGCTGCAAGTAAGAATTCTGGCGGTCTCTCTTGCAAATAGAAATTGATGTCATGCTCACCTAGCAAAAGAGTGTAGATCAGTCCGATTGCCACAAGGAACGGAGCAATCATCAGCAAAGTGTAGGCGACCATCCGGACCGTCACCTTCATAACGGGTAGAGCATTGTAAGCTGCAAAGTAGATCGCCTGACTTGTACTTAGAGATCTGTTCTGACGATTTGCTGCAATTACTGCCAAGAGAGCTGATTGTTCTAGTGCGACAATTGCAAGCCAGATCCCACCGATCAGTAAAGCGCAAATCCAACCAGCAGGACCGAGCAAGAAATAGAGAATGTCTTGATCAGCCAGCAAGGTATTGCCTGATGTTGCCAGAATGACCCGGAGCAATAACCCAAGCAACGGCGTTAGAAGAACAAACGCAATTGCCTTAAAGACAATGTCGGTCGCGACAAGCTGCCGAAAACAACAGGCTAAGTCATTCCGCATTCTGGCAAGTATCTGTGACATATCTCAGATCTTAGTCTCTCTAAGTATGAAATCAGCATGAAAAAGAGTGGCGTAGCCGTAGGCTAGCCAGATTGCAAGAGAATTGCAGGCCTGAAAAATCAAGCAGAGCGAGTCCAAGCGACTCGCTGCTAGAAAAAGAGTGGGTGTACCAAGACTCGAACTTGGGACCTCAGCCTTATCAGGGCTGCGCTCTAACCAACTGAGCTATACACCCGCATTTATGCTTACTTACTGCTTAGATAATGCTCTCAGCAGCGTCGCGCTCTGTATTTTAGGGTAGGATCGGTTGCTGTAAACCACCTCCTTAGCAAAAAGCGGTCAGTTGACGTTTATCGGGGTTGTAAGTAACCTACAGGTTTGGATTTCCGATTACTCGGCACCGGAGGGTTCCTCCGGTACCAAGCTGAATAGTTGAGCTCCGATTTGTGGCTGAAACGGTGTTGTCCGGAACCGAGACCGTTATGCCTCACCTTCGAATTAATCGAAGTAAATGC
This sequence comes from Botrimarina sp., assembly GCA_965263145.1. Lineage (GTDB taxonomy): Bacteria > Planctomycetota > Planctomycetia > Pirellulales > Lacipirellulaceae > CAYGQU01. The sequence continues at coordinate 660,089 of OZ253585.1, read as the reverse complement.
CTACGTGAGTGTACTTTCTCACTGAGGCTATCAAACTGGTCACTGAAGATCATTTGTAAGGGCGTTCCGGAGGGCCTTAATGAACGCCATGGAAAACTCGGTTGACCCAAACAGCAGACAAGTACACACGAGCTGCGTGCTTAGTCGTGCGATTCGAACTAGCCGCGTGATTTCTAATCTTAGGCATCACGGTCTGAAGGCGGTTAATCCTCAATCGATTTTCAAGCTGTGCTTTTTCATTGTCGCTATTCTTTTCTCAGGACATGTTTGTCTTGCGCAAGGTTCATCAGGACTGACACCTGAAAGTCCTGAAGTTCGCAAGCTAATCGATCTGGCATGCAAGCGACTTGACAGAGACGTCAAAGATTCCCGGCTTGGTGCTAAGTGCTTGGTTGGTTTAGCTCTTTATAAAGCAGACAAAAAAGGGCATAAGAATATCAAAGCTGCTATTGAGGCATGCAGGAAGAGGTCTGGAGACATCCTTTCGCTTGATGTTTACAGCCATGGCATTGCTTTGATTTTTTTATGTGAGGTAGGTGCTGAGAGCGAACTCAGCCTAGCTCGAGCTTACCTTGGTAAAATGTACCAACGCCAAAAGGCTCATGGCGGTTGGGGCTACTCTCATAAGAGTACTGGCGATACCTCACAAACTCAGTACATGGCCCTAGCACTCTGGGAAGCTCATGTGCATGGAATCGAGTTACAAAAGAAATCTGCCCATGGGATGATCGATTGGCTGATCAAAACTCAGGGACCTAAAGGGGAGTGGGGGTATCAAGGGAATGTTCGCCCTACTGATAAGCCTGTTGAACAGGATGAAGAAGTCTCCAACACCATGGCTGCAGCGGCATTGAGTAGCCTGATGATTGGGGCAGATTTGTTTGACTTGCTCCAAGGTGGTGAGAGTCAACAGATGGTCAAAAAAACTAAGAAACTCCCAAGCGGCGTTCAGCTAGCAGAGAAAGATGATAAGGGAGTGAAGGCAAAAAAATTGAATCCTTCAGACTTTGACTGGGAACCAGCCTTTGGTGCGATTCGGGCTGGGAACAAATGGTTTGATAAGAATTATAAACCCGCAGACAGCAGAACGAGCTATCCTGTTTACTATCTCTACTCCCTCGAGCGATATCTTAGCTTTAGGGAACTCTATGAATCGAAGGTTGATCCAAGTCCGAAGTGGTATAACCAAGGTTACGATTATCTAAAGAAGACTCAGAAAAGCCCAGGTACTTGGGTCGCACGTTGTGGCGAAGAAGCTGATACCGCCTTAGCAACTCTTTTTCTTCTCCGATCGACCCAAAAGAGTATTCGTCGACGCATTGGCTTGGGGAAGATGCTAAGTGGTCGTGGACTCCCGACCGACTTTGCTAATGCGCGTCTCCGCGGCGGCAAAGTTATTGGTGAGACCAAGAAAGTTGGGCTTGGAGAATTCTTAAGCCTAGTAGATGGCCAGCAGAGCGACGCTTTGGATCAACTTGCCAATGATCCCAATGGCCTAGTAAGTGGTGATTTGACGGATGCCGACGTCGACCGTCTACGCCGGCTGCTCCGTGGCGGTGAACCCGATGCTCGAGTCGTGGCAGCTCGAATTCTTGGGCACACTTCGGAACTCGACAGTGTTCCCTCTTTACTATACGCCTTTACGGATCCCGATCGCCGCGTAGTCATTGCTGCACGCGATGGTTTGCGGTTGATTAGCCGCCGTCCACGTGGGTTTGGACTCACTGACAACTACAACGACGAAGAACGATACTATGTGCTAAATCAGTGGAAGCAATGGTATCTCAATTTGCAACCAGATGCGGTATTGGACATTGACTGATCAAACGACTAACACTGCCGTATCGAGTGCACGCTCTGAGCCTGCCAAGTATGCTCTGCGCGTCAACGCTTTCGACCGAACATCAAGCGTACTGATCGCGCTCTTGATGATGGTTGGCATGGTAGTTCTTGGCTTGGTGATTATCTATTTCACAAGTCGAGTTTATAAGCGTAACGTTGCTATTCCCGTGACTCCGATATCGCCGCCAAGTGGTCCTAAGAAACCAGCCGGCATGGACCCAAATAAAACACCTGGCTCTGAAAATGCACCCGAAGAGCTAGAGCCTAAGCTTGAGTCAAAGCTGAACATGATGGCTGGTTTGGTAGCCGCCCAGAGTGCTTTACTTGATAGCGAAGAATTTGATCCCTTGGCCTCAGCGCCCAAAGGGGAGGGCGGAGGTGACCCCCGACAGGCAGACGGGGATGGTTCTGGAAACGGTCCTCCTGAACCACAACGCGAGCTTCGTTTTGAACCCGAATCGCTTGATGATTACGCCCGTTGGCTGGACAGCATAGGGACAGAAATCGCAGTGCTCGGGTACGATAATAAGATTTATTACGCAGCAAACTTGGCGGCAGCAAGCCCAAAAGTCAGAACCGGCGAACCTAAAGAAGAAACTCGATTATACTTTAACACCGCAGGAACGCCCCTTGCGCCACTTGATCGTCAGCTTGCCCAGAAGGCGAATATATTCAATCGAGGGGCATTGATTTTGCAGTTCTGTGCCAATGAGACACACGGCTTAATCCTTGGCCTTGAGCAGCAAGAAGCTGAGAACAATCGAAGGCAACCTATTGATATAAAAAGAACTATTTTCCGCGTACAAAAACAACGTGGTAAATACGAATTTAGCGTAGAGAAACAAGAATACAAACTTTAACTAGAAGGCCGCTCCCGGGCGTTGCTTCCAACTTTGTCCCCGCGTAAACATCATGGAATTTGAAACCTTATTTCTATGGATTGGCTATGCCATTTATCTAGGTATGGCTGCGATTGCTCTTTGGGGAGCATTCTGTGTGATCATGGTCTGGCGCCGAGTCTCTGCTACACGATTCCGTGATGAAGATGAACAAGATGCATTCATGGATGAAATCGACGAGCAAGTTGCAGCAGGCAACTTCAAAGAGGCTGTAGAAATCTGTGCCGATGACCGTCGTGCCATGCCTCAGTTAGCTCTCTATGCGATTGAGAATCGTGACCAAGGGGTTGATCGGGTCGAACGTCAGCTTGCCGAGCGATACCAGCTTGACGTCCTTGCAGATATTGAACACCGTCTCAGTTGGGTTCAAACCGTTATTAAAAGTGCTCCGATGATCGGGCTACTCGGGACAGTTCTGGGGATGATGGGCGCGTTTGCTAATCTCAGCTCGGGTACCAAAGTCGATACCGGCAAGATGGCGGAAGACATCATGTTCGCGTTAATCACAACTGCCTGTGGTTTGACCATTGCTGTTCCGCTGCTTCTTTGCCAAGAAGGCATCAAAGCAAGGATCCGCAAGATGGAAGACTTGATTACCGCGGGTATGACACGTTTGTTGGAAACACTAAACCTACGCTGATTCAATCCAAAGTTCGCCAGTCACCCCTAGCTGATACCCGAGAATACAAATGCTTGGAACACGTAATAAAGGAGTCGTCGAGGACGAGGAAGTCGACATCACGCCGATGATTGACATTACGTTCCTCATGCTGATTTTCTTTCTCGTGACTTCCACACCCGATCAAAAGACCTCGATTGAACTAGCTGAAGCGCTTCACGGCAATGCCGTCAGCCAGCGTGAATCCATTGTATTCTCGGTAGCATTTGCTGGATTAGAGCAGTCACCTGTTTTTGCAGCTGATGGGAAAATTCCCGAGGCGGCTCTTTCCGATGATCTAGAAAAGCAAGATGAGCAGATTCAAGAAGAAGTCTCAGCCGGCATGAGTGAAGGCAAAGAGAACGTCATCATTAAAGCTGATAAAGCGGTGACCTATCGGAATATCGATCGCATTATTAAGAGTGTCTCGAAGTCCGAAGGCATTAAGATTCACCTCGCTGTGCTGGATACGGAGTGATCAATGGCAAGTGAAGTGAATACCGAAGAGATTGAAGAAAAACGTCAGCAAGTGAGCTTTGGTCGTGAGGCCAAAGGGAACAATCCTGACGATGATCTCGACATGACGCCCATGGTCGACGTCACGTTCTTGTTGTTGATCTTTTTTATGATTACCGCAGCGTTTGCTTTGCAAAAAGCGATTTCGGTTCCTCCACAATCCGAAGATCAGTCGGCATCGACCGTCACCGTAGACGACCTTGAAGAGGACGCCATCACGGTCCGCATTGATGGCGATAATGTTTATTGGGTTGGTTGCCCTAATTGGCCAGATGAACGGCGTGCACCTAGTAAGCAAGACATGCGAAGTGCGGTACGTGAAGCACGCAGTGGCGGAGGCAATGCTGATACGCCCGGTTTCGCTAAACTACTGGTCCAGGCTAGTGGCGAAGCTGCCCATGAATTTGTGATCGCAGCACTTGATGCGGGGTCAGCCAACCAGGTTGAAGAGATTCAACTAATGATGGTTGATGACGACGACTTCATTTGATCCGAGACTATACACCTACCGATCCCATCCCCTTTCAACAGCCTACCAATCATGCCAACGCCTGAGGAATTTCTTAGCTTACTCGAAGAGCGTCAGCTCGTGCCGGAATCAACCATTGAGTTGATGCGCAAGAAAATCCAGAAACATGGAGAACGTGTCAGCGCAAAGTCGTTAGCCAAGTATCTGGTTGATACGGAGGTTCTTAGCGAAGATCAGGTTGAAGAGTTACTTTCAGACGAAACTGAACCGCAAGAGTTGCCAGCAGAACCAGAGGTTGATCCCTTAAGCAATCTTTCGGCTCTGACCGAGGCAGTTGGTGATGAAGAGGAAGATTCCGACGGGGACCTAGATGACAGCAGTAAAAAACGTCGTCGAACAACTCGCCACAAGCACCTCAAGAAGGCAAAAGGGAATGAATTTGATTCGCCGTTGATCCTACTTGGGTTTGGCGGATTGGCTGTCTTGGTTGTGATTGGTGGTATCCTGTACTATCTACTGAATAGCGAGACAGGCGAAGAAAAACTTCGCAATGCTCAGTCGGCATACGAGGCTGGCTCTTACTCGCAAGCTATTCAAGACTTCTCAGAATTTGTGGAAGACTTCCCTTCCCATGCTGGGATTAGCACAGCTAGGGTCCAACTTGTAATCGCAAAATTGCGTCAACTAGTTGAATCTCGTAAATATGAAAACGGCTTGGCTGTAGCGGAAGAGCTCATTCCATCGATTGAGGACGAAACCGACTTCAACATTGCCCAAGGCGATCTTGCCACGCTCCTTCCAAAAATTGCTGAAGGGCTTTCTTTAGAGGCTGAGAAACTGTCCGAATCGGGTGAACTCGACCAAACCTCTGGACTTGTAGAGAAGACAACTGCTGCTCTGACACTGGTCGGTAACAACAAGTATGTTCCCAAGTCACTGCGTGATGATATTCAGCTGGCGGCTATTCAAGAAACTCTTGCTCGTATCGAACGGAGACGCATCTCCTTGGAAGCATTGAATACGTCACTCGGTTCAATGAACAAGGCAATAACAGCAGGTTCTCCACGAGACGCCTATCAAGACTACACCGATCTGTTAGCAAGGCATCCCGAATTGGTTGAGAACGAACAGTTGGTTTCTGTACTTGCTCAAGTTGCCGAGTCTGAGAAAGAATCATTAAGCTTCACTAAAGAGGCTAGCTCAGCTGTTTCTGAAGAACGACCAACGGGCATTACCGCAAGTGTGGCAGTTGGTAATCAAACGAAGCAAGGATTGGCTAACGCCAATGGAGGGACCTTTGTATCTGTCCATGGAGGAGTTGCTTACGGAGTAAAAGCTGATGACGGCTCACTACTTTGGAGGCGTTACGTTGGTGTCGGGACACGTCGCACCGATGTCATCTATTTAGGCAACGATATCCTACTAATCGACAATAGATTTAACGACCTACTAAGGCTTAACGCTACAACTGGCAAGCTAGTATGGCGTACAGCCATTGATGCCAACTCAACAAATCCTGTGGTAGTCAAGAATCGCATTCTATTCGGTTCTGATTCAGGTAGGCTGCAAGTATTTGATCTATCGACTGGTGAGCGCCAAGGCCATGTCGCTATGGCCCAACCTCTACGGGCACCTGTCGCTTTCGATGAAAAAAGAAACACCGTTTATCTTGCAGGCGAACACTCAAGCCTCTATTCCCTAGATGCGGATAGCCTTGCATGTACTTCTGTCTTTCATCTTGGTCATCGTTCTGGCGGCGTTCTTCTAGCACCGGTTGCTATTAGTGGTAAGCTGGCCATTCTTGAGAACACCGGATTTGAAACTGCAACGCTTCATCTACTCGAGATGGGGCCCGAGGGAGAAATCCTCGGCTCTTTAGCAAACGAACGAATTGAAGGAACTTGCGATACGCCTGCTATAACTTTTGGTCGTCGTCTTATTGTTGCAAGCCAATTAGGTGAGGTTCGGATTTTTGAGATTTCTGCAGAAGGTAGCGAACGTGAACCAATTCGAGAGTTAGCAAATCGTCCGGCTGGACGTCAAAAATCGGGAAGCCGCTTCTTGGCAGCAACGAAACAAGGAATCTGGGTAGCCGGCAATCGCTTGACCAGAAGCGATGTCTCACTTTCTGATAGTCGACTAATTGTAGAACAGTTAAATGAGACCTACGAACGAGACCAATTCGTTGGACCAATCCAGGCTCGTGGAAATGTTCTTTTGCACTCAAGAATGCCTTACGGAACTAGTTATGTGGCACTCACAGCAACCGACCTAGAGTCTGGCACGACTGTCTGGCAAACCAATGTATCACTAACACCTGCAGCACCGGTGATTGTCTCAAGTACTTTGAAAGGAATCTTGCTAGCCGATGAAATCGGTGGGCTATTCTTGCTTGATGGGGCTGCTATCCAAGCTGGTTCGATTAGCAAGCCGATTATGCAGAATCGAATTGACACTCCCCTTAACGATTCGGCAATTTTGGCCAATGGCTCCGTGGTGGCTACCGTATCCGGATCAGAACGATGCGTGCCAATTGATCCTCAGGCAAGCCGTCCTCTGCGAGCTTACAAACTGGATGGCAAACTTGCATGTCCTCCGACAGCTATGGGTTCGGGCTGGTTAGCTCCACTCTCCATGGGACAAATACTTTTGCTTGATCTTGAGGGCGACACAATATCGACCCCATTCCAGGCATCAGCGGTGCCTAACCAAAGAATCGGATGGCTGAAGCCGGGAGTCGGCGAGCTTTCTGGTCGTCAGACTGCGGTAGTTCCTGAATCAAGCGGAACAATCTACTGCTTGCAATTGACTGATGATCAAAGATCGCTTGAAGAGGTGGCAAAGGTTAAGGAAGAAGGAATCAAACCAAATAGCGGAGCTGCCATACTTAAAAATCGAGCTCTGTTTGGAGTCGAAGATGGCAAGATTGGCATTGTACCTCTGCCGAATATGGATGGTATCGATACCGTAAGCGTAGGTGGCAATGTGGCATGGGGCCCATTCGCGATCAACGAAACCATCATACTAGCTACCGATACCCAGAAGTTAGTTGGTATTAACCCGGTTGCTAACCGTGTGAGTTGGACAGTTCCTTTGGAAAATGGCCTACCAATCGGTAATCCGCTAATTGAGCCTAGTGGGGTTATGCTGGCAACTCAAAGGGGAGAATTGTTGATACTCAATCCTGACACAGGCAACTTTATTAAGTCCGTCATAGTAGGGCAGAGCCTATCCAGCGGACCAGTACCTTACGGCAACCGCGTTTTGCTAACCACTGAAGATGCTGCTTTGTTAGTCGTCAATCATCCCTAAGCATACGTTTAAGAGATTATCTTTGTAGAGTTATCTATGAAATCAATATCTTCCATACCAAGACTATTTGCGAAGAGCTTCATCAGCTCGTCGGTGTGGATGCTGTTTGCATTGATGGTATTTTGTTGCCACCCTGCTGAATCTGCTGAGAAAGAACTTCCCCTTATCGAACGCGATCCGTTTGATTTGGTAGTTCTAAAGGATGGCGGTATAAAAACGGAGCTTGAAGTTCTGTTGCTAGATATCCCTGGTCGCAGAGCAACTAAACCTTTCCCAAGTGGTACTTTTCTTGCTCGTACCTTAGAGAACCCTGCTGATGAGCTAAAAATCAACTGGGGAGCGGTGGATGAAATTCGCTTTTATGAGCAGCAGCTAATGAAAGAGGCGCTCGTTCAAAGTGATAAAGGTAACTACAACTTAGCGTTCCGCTATTTTGTACGTCTCGATAATGATTATCCCGACTACCCGGGACTCGATGAAGCACTTGTCAAATACTTGCGAGATGATGCCTTGGCCCAATTTCGCAAAGGGAATCATGCTCATGCGTTAGCCGTTCTTCAAAGCTTATATCAACGTGCAAAAAACACCCCTGGTGTAGCACAAGCAGTCGATGCCGTTTCGAATTCTATTCTAGAAACACAATGGAAGGATTCCCGTTACGATTCGATTCTCAACACGATGGAAATGCTGCAATCCGAATTTCCTGGCCTCAAGTTGCAAACGGTAAATCGATGGCAAGGGAGACTCGATCAGCGTCATAATAAATTGCTGTCCGAAGCGCAAGCAGCCTTTGGTAACAAGCGGTATCGTGTAGCTAGAAAATTAGCTTCCGGGGCGTTTGACCTGAAGCCTAACTCGATCGAAGCTCAAAAACTAATCGAAGAACTACGCCAAGCGAATCCCGTGCTTCGCATTGCTGTCTCTCAGCCGTATTATTCTTCAAAGCCTGCAGAACTTGATACGCCCGTGCGTCGACGTACGGGTCGACTATTGAAAACCTCAATGGCGTTCCTTGATGATTTTGGCGCTTCGGGTGGAGTGTATGAAAGTCCGTTCGGTGAAATCGTTACGGACGAGGATAAGGATAAAGTTACACTTCGCGTTGATGCCCAGCTAAATACTGATGGACAACTTCCCTACAAAATCGTACGTGGGATGCTAGATCAACTCGAACAAGGAACCCCGGATTATGCTGCTTTGGCAAATCGGCTGACTAAGCTGGAAGTTCAAAACGGCAACGAGGTTGTATTCCACATCGAACCACCACACCCGCATCCCGCTTCATTGCTGCGTGGTCCTGTTCCTGCGCTGCTGCAAGATGAGATATCAGCTAGTTGGAGCTATACAGCGACTGAAGACAATGCCTCGATCTTTCAATACAATGATGGCCGAACGGCGGGCGGCTATCAACAAATCGAAGAGATTCAACTAACGGAAGAGCAGGGTCTGCGAAGTTTAATTTCAGGTGATATTCAAGTGTTAGCGAATCTTTCACCATGGAATCTTGCACGACTCAAGTCCAACAAACAAATTGAAATTGGCCAATATCGAATACCGACACTTCACTGCTTGATCCTTTCAGGCGAGTCATGGCTTGTAACTGAGCGAGAATCGCGCCGTGGTCTTTGCTACGCACTGGGTCGAGCAATTTTCATCCAAGAAATCCTCCTTGCAGGCCAAGATCGCAATGGATTTGATCCACTTTCAGGACCTTTCCCCACCGGCCTGTCACTTTCCGATCCTTTGAGATACGCCTACTACGACAAGATAGAGCCAAGAACCTATCAGCCCAGATTAGCGGCATTGTTGATGGCTCTCGCAGCCCAGGGTGGCGCAGATAAGGCGTACGAACGTGAAGAACTGGTTGACCCAGCTAAGTTGCCGCCAATCCGATTGGCTCATTCACCTTCTGATATTGCACGCATCTCGTGTCGATCAATCCAATCTCAACTGAAAGGACTCGGGGTAAATATCGAGCTAGTTGAGTTGAATGAAAATGAATTAACTAGCAGCAAGGGGAATTACGACTTACGCTACGCTGAAATCAACGTAGGTGAGCCGATGGTCGATGTCTGGCCTCTCTTAGGTCCTGGCGGACTATCAGGTGAATGCTCTGAATCGCTACTTGTAGTGATGAATCAACTGAATGAAGCTTACTCAAGTGTAGATCTTGCGGAAAAACTTCGTCTAGTTCATGAAATCGCCCATGGTGAACTTCCTTTCATCCCTCTTTGGCAAACGGTCGATCATTACGCTTTCCGGAAAGACCTCGCAGGGCTTCCTTTCGAAACCGTTGACCTCTACCAAACCGTCGAACAATGGCGGCTTAATCAAGGAAGAAGGAGGACCAGACGATGAGAAATCACTTTGTAAGGTACCTCTTTGCATTTGTTGTAGCACTGCTCTTTATTGGACAAGGCACCAATAGCTATGCCGCGATTCCACGTTACTGGAGCGTAAACCCGTATTCTGTACGTATTGAATTGATTCCTGATGGATCCGTTGTTTCGGATCCTTCGGTAATTCACAACATCATTGGCAACTTACAAGAACGCTGCGATGTACGACTACGTCCGCTTTGGAAAACGGAAGTAGTCCAGCTGAGTCAACAGAATCAAAGGGCGGCTAAATCGCTTTTAGCGATTAAGTTCCCCGAAGCTGATGCTTTGCCATTAGAGGAAGGCGCGGAACGACCAGACAAAAGAATTCTGGTTCACCTTTCCCAGAAAGGGAGCCGACTCGATATTCGTTGCCGTGAATTTGATACCACGCTGAAGCGCTGGGGGTTGCTTTACGAAAAATCGATCGGGCAGATAGCCCAGATTGAAGAGTCTCTCTTAGAGGCGGTAACTCAGACTTTTTCACCCATGGTTGCCGTTGAGCTTAACACTGCCGATCCAAGCATCGTTGATATTCAAATCCGTGGTAACCAACTTACCACGGCAAAATCGCTTGGCAAACTTAAGCCCGGCACTATCCTGCTGCCCTTCTTGCGTAAGGTAGACCGACAAGGAAGTCCAATTCCTGGTGGCCTTGATCAACTTGCTTGGACCTACCTAAAGATACCCGAGGATGGCGAGAAGTTTTCTGACGAACCGGTTCGACCCGGCTACCAACGTGCCAAAGTTTACAGCCATGTCCGTCTTCCGTTCGGTACACGCCGTCGAGGCCGAATTCAACAACTGGCAATCTCGGTACTTAGTGATCCTGAAGTTCCGACCGAGTTGCAACTCTACGCCCAACAGGATGAAAGTATCCCACTGGAAGGGTTTGAAGTCTTTATTGGAAAGCCTGGGCAGGGTAAGGACTTAACACGTCTTGGCAGAACCAATCAATTCGGATCGATTACGATTCCAAAGTCTAATGAAGTTCTCATGGCTCACGTAAAGAGCGGATCTACAGTGGTGGCTAGTTTGCCGGTCGCTCCTGGAGTGAATCCCGTGTTAAGAGCTCCCTTGCTTGATGAACGTCAACGGCTTGCTGCAGAATCAAAACTCTCTGCCATGCGTGAACGTCTTATTGACGTGGTCGCACAACGTCAGATATTGATATCTCGCATACGTCGTCGTCTATCAGATGAAGATCTAGAAACGGCTGAAACTCTCTTGCAAGAACTTGAATCATTACCAGGGCAAGCTCAATTCAGTCGTGAACTGAAAAGCGCCGAGCAGAAATACAAAGCCGATAATGCACTCGTTCAACGCCGTCTTGATCGAATCTTTTCACAGACTCGCGCAGTTCTAGGAGCAGCATTGGATGCCCGTGAGATTCGCTTAGTGTCGAACGAAGTGATGGACGCAAGAGCTGCCAACTCGGCCGGTTAAGATTCTTTTCTTGTTAAAACAGGCGTTCCCAAATCGCTTTGGCAATTATGCCAGCGGTTAGTAAGCTGGCGAGGATCGTGACAACTTTCAATACTTGATCTAGATATCGTGATCCAGATTTGACTTTGATATTCTCTTCAATCCGAGGCATAGGTTCAAAAGGAACCGTTCTTGAGCTGGCATCGGAATCAGTGATATCAGGTATCTGGAATCGACCCGAGACACCTACTGTCTCGGCAAGGACAGGCACTGAACTTGGGTCATTCTTGCTGCTTCCGTTCGAGCTGTCTTGATCTTCCAGTGGACGTGAATGTTTACGTTTAATCTCTTCAGCGGTAGATGAAACTAACTCAATTAGTTCATAAAGTCCCTCTTGATCAACAAGACTTTCCAATACTTCTTGGGCAACTGAAGCTGAGGGAGTTCGTTTGCTGGGGTCTTTCTCAAGCATTTGCTTGATCAGTTGAACCATAGGATCAGATAAGTCTGGATTCAGTGATCGAGGATCAGGCGCTGGTTGTGAGACCTGACGTTTCAGCTTGTCCATGTGCGTGCCACCAGGGTAGGGAACTTTTCCTGTGACGGCATAGTAAAGCGTGCACCCCAATGAATAGATATCGCTTACAGGGATGATTCTTTCCGGGTTACGAATCGCTTCAGGAGCAATGTAGTCGGAGGTCCCAACAACTTTCTTACCATCTACAGGCGTGCCAGTTGTTTCTCCTTCATCTAAGAACCATGCAAGACCTAAGTCCGTGACCTTTACGCGTCCATCAAGGGTTAGCAAAAGATTGCCTGGTTTGACATCGCGGTGTACGAGTCCACGGCGATGGGCGTAATCTATCGCTTCAGCCGCTTGTGAAATTACCAATGCTGAAACCGATTCGGGCAAAGCACCGCGGCGACGTATCAAACGTCGCAGGTCGATACCTTTGACAAATTCAGTGACAAAGAAATAGACATCCCCGTCACGGTCGGCGTACGACACCCGAACCAGATTCGGATGATCCAGTTTAGCTTGTGCTCGAATTTCATGGCGGAAGCTTGCAATCGCTTCTGGGGTCATCTTGTTGCGAGGCAAAACCTTGATTGCTTCAACCCGACCCAAGAGTTCATGCTCACCTTGAAAGACATGGCCCATCCCACCACTTCCGATAGAGTCAAGAATTCGATAGGAACCGAGCGTAAACTTTGTTCTTCCCTGTTGCAGTTGTTCGACTTGCCAACGATTAAGCCTTCCCTGTTCAATAAGCCGATTTGCAAAGGCAAGATCTTGTTCTTCCGGTGTATGGGGTTTTTCCGCGATGACTTCGGTTGCAACTCGATGCAGCACAAGGCCATCAACCAAACCACTCACTGACAACGCTTTGCGAAAGCGTGTTGAAAAGAGTTCATCTTGCGGGTCGAGCTGAGTAGACATAGCCATCCGGCAAGGAGACAAATTCGATTGGCACCAACCATCATCCCATGTTTATATATGATAGTGAATCGAGATACATTTTTGGAGCAATAAATGGCAATCGATTCTAAATAGCTATCATCTAAGGTCTTAAAGGCCAGGAAGTTGGTGGTGGCACCGTAAAAGAGATTGGCTCTTTCCTTACCGGGTGGATCAGCGATAGCTTCCAAGAATGCAGTGTGATGCCTGGATCAAAACTGACTTGGCTACCATATTTTTTATCGCCAAGAATAGGATGTCCAATCTTAGACAATTGAACTCGTATTTGATGTTTGCGCCCGGTCTTTAGGCGTATCTCCAATAAGCTCTGTTCACCCGAGTGATTAAGAGTTGAATAGGACAGCTCTGCACGTTGCACCTCTGGTGCATCGGCGTGGGTTGCGAACATTCGTTGATTGCGTTCATCTTTCTTTAGATAATGCACCAGCGACCCAGATCGTGCTTCCGGGAGCCCGGCTACCAGTGCCAAATATGTTTTCTCAACCTCTCTGGATCTAAAAGCATCCGTCAAACGGCTGGCTGCTTTACTGGTTCTTGCAAACAGAATCACGCCCGACACAACAGCGTCTAGGCGGCTCACGACCCCTAAATAAACTTCTCCCGGTTTGTCGTATTTCTGCTTAAGGTACTGCTTGGCGTAATCAATAAGGCTCATCTCACCTGCGGGAGTGCCCATCGTTGCGATTCCCGCCGGCTTGGAAATAACCAGCAGATGGTTATCTTCATAGAGAACTTTCAACTGCATTTCGTTTTAGCTCAACGATAACCGATATGAATAAACTTGAATTGATTCTTGCAAGTGGTTCACCACGGCGCCAGCAATTGCTCCAAGAAGCGGGATACCGATTCCGTGTCTTGCCCGCGCGTGACGGAGTGGAGGAACAGGCTGAAGGGCGTGGACTTTGCAGTAACTGTGGTCCTGCGACCTTGGTCACTGATTTAGCAACTGCCAAAGGAACCGACGTTGTCGATCAACTCCTTGCAACACAGCAAGCTAGTCAGCTGGTTGTGTTAGCTGCTGATACCGTTGCCGAATGTGATGGACATATTCTAGGCAAACCAGTGGATCATGAACACGCCCGTTTGATGATGTCTCACCTTAGCGGACGTAAACACCGAGTTTATACTGGCGTCTTTCTTATAAAACTCACCCAAGATGAGACTTCAAGTCCGATTCAATTTGCTGTGGAGACGACTCTTTCCATGGACAAACTAAGTGATTCGTGGATTGATGAGTATGTCGAAAGCGAGAAGTGGCAAGGCAAGGCTGGTGGTTTCGGCTATCAGGACGGGCTTGGATTCGTGCACATTGACCAAGGAAGTGAATCAAACGTAGTGGGCCTTCCCATGGAAGAGGTAACGAAACAGCTGTCGGCCCTTGGTGTTAGCCCTGTTTAACGATACCAGTCTGCAATCCTCTCGGCTGAAACACCCAGTCGGTAGGCAGCGAGGAGAAACCAGTTTTTTAAGGTTTGTCTAACAACTCCATTTTTCTCCCAACGTCTGGCTGAGATGTGGACAGGCCCCTCAATCAAAGCTGGTTTCGCTTTGCTGCGCAGTCGAGTCATCAGTTCAACGTCTTCCATCAAAGGCATATCAGGCATCCCGCCGATTTCTTCATAAGCTGCCCGTCTCATGAAAATAGCTTGGTCACCGTAAGGCAGTGAGAACCATTCGATTCTTTTTCGATTACCCCATTCGAGGAGCCGGTATTTGGCACCCGCCCGATCAATTTTTTGGCGCATTGCCCCATGAATCAGCTGATCGTTTTGAAACACCGTTTTCAGTTGTGATCCAACCGACAGGTCCAAAACGCAGTCCGCGTGTAGCATCAAGATCCACTCACCTGTGCTGGAATTGATCCCTTTAGCTAATTGAATTCCTCGACCCTTTTCGGACTTGATGACGGAGGCCCCCGAATCTTTAGCGACGGAGGCTGTTCGATCGGTACTGCCAGCATCGACGACGATCACCTCAGCGACTTGAGGGCCTTCTACGCCAATCTTCCAAGCCGACTCAATAGCCTTGGCGATGTGATCCTGTTCGTTGAGTGTCGGTATAATTACGGAAATCTGCACAGATTACATACGTTTTCATTAATCAGCCAAGATTCAAGCCAAATCCTGATACGACGTTTTCGATTTAGTTGAATCTGGTTAGGGGAAATCACAAAATTCGGCTACAATGGGTTAGTTAGTGAAGCTAACAGTGTTGCCTAAATCGAGGCGTCTGTTAAGCGTACCAGGAGAAGCTCGCTTGAAGTTAAAAGTTGGCGTCGTAGGGTTGGGTCCGGCATGGCATAGTCGTCATTGGCCTGCTCTTAACGCACTTAATTCTAGGTTTGAAGTTCGCGCGGTTTGCGATCCCGTTGCGCGCCGAGCTGAGCAGGTAGCTATTGATCTGGGGGCACGTCCCGTTGATGGCTTCCGTGCCCTAACCGCTGCTCAGGATATCGAAGCCATCCTCATGTTATCGGGACGGTGGTTCGGGGCGTTGCCAATACTGGCCGCCTGCGATCAAGGCAAAGCGGTTTACTGCAGTGCCTCGGTAGATATGCCCCGAAGTGAAGTTACCCAACTTCGAGACCGAGTTCGGCGTTCTGGTGTTGCCTTTATGGCAGAACTTCCTTTTCGTCTTGCTCCCGCGACGATTCGATTGAAGCAGATCATCGAGTCACGCCTTGGCAAACCCAAGTTGATTTTCTGCAATGAAAGTCACGTGGCGAATGCCATGAATATGTCAGAAACTTCGGCACAAATATCACTCACTCGGCGACTGATGGAGATGGTCGATTGGTGCCGTTACATTGTCGGTGATGAACCAATTAGCGTGCAATGTGCGACTCACTTGCCCACGAGCAGTTCTTCACCTGAAGATTATTCACTCGTTACTCTTGAATTTGAATCACAGGACTTGAAGCAAAACGCTTCTCGACCACTAGCTCAAATCGCATGCGGTGGTTACGTCCCAAGCGAGTGGAGCGATGCCGCCTCTTTCCGACGCCCTGCTGACCTACAAGTGGTATGTGAAAATGGTATGGCATTTCTAGATTTACCTGGCTCGCTCGTCTGGTTTGATAGTGGTGGCCAACACACGGAGTCGTTGGATCAAGAACGCCCACTTGGCGAGCAGCTTTTGATGGATTTCCATCGCTCGGTCTCTAGCCTTGTACTTAGAACCGATAGCTTTGAAGATTCAATCCGTGCCTTGCAAGTTGTCCTAGCAGCCAAAGAAAGTGCCGACACCGGCAAACGGGTTACGTGCTGTTGAGCTACGCTTAAATTGAAGTATTTTGGCGCCGAATCGCTTGAAAAAGCACTTTATCTCTCGGATTATGTAGTATGAAATACCTTCTCTTGATTAGGAACAGAATAAGAAGATGATCCGTATTCTAGTTGTCATTGCGGTCGCTTTCGTTTGCGAGATTTGCACGGCTGAGCAACAAAACCTTGCTATGAGCGCCTCGGTTAAGGCAAGCTCAACTTTAGAATCAAAATACGTTGCTAAGAATGTTATTGATGGAAAAGTGAGCGATAGATCGCGATGGCTGAGCAGTGACAAAGCAAAGGGGGAACAGTGGATCGAATTTCGGTTTCCAGCAAGCTTTCAATTTGAATATGCTCACATCTACTCCGGCTATGAGAAAGGTTCAGCGATTGATAGCTTCCTCTTTCAACACCTTGATCAAAGCAGCAATCGTTGGAAATACATTCCTGGTTCAAGAGTAACCGGCAATCCTGAAGGGAAAACATTTGTCCAAGTAAAGTTCTCTAGACCAGTTGAGACTACTGCAATTCGAATGATGTTCCCAGGAAAGGGGATTCAACGAGTTCGTGAGATAGCTTTCTTTGCACCTTCTAACGAAGGACAACCGAAAAGCGGGACAGGCGTAAGCTTTGATCGATCGAAAGCAAAGAACTCTAATAATAAGCTTCCGCTCGTCGATATGACTAAGCACCATGTGCTTGTCAATCAGATGGGCTACAACACCGAATGGGCAAAGAGATTCACAGCACCGAATTCGCCAGACGGGTCGATATTCACCCTTACGGATTTATCAACAAACAGTAAGGTCTTTGAAGGAACGATTAAAGATGGCAAGGGAGACTTCAGCGAGTATCGACCTGATGATTCAAGCAAAGAGTATGTGATCCGAGTTCGTGGCGAAGGTCTCAAGGATGGCCAATCCTATCCCTTCTGGATACGTGATCAATTAGCACAGCGAATTTCTCTTGAGCCAGCGTTACGCTTCATGATTGATTCCCGCAGCATAACGGGCACGCATCCGTCAGCTTACGGAGCTGGCGCGTGGCGTGATGGTACGTATTACACATACGAGCTGCCATCTCTTGTAATGATGTACCTTGCCAATCCACATTTCTTTGAAACAGCTGAGATTGAAACCAGCTATGACGAGGATCGTAAGAAGGTGCTCGATCCAGATTTTAAACTTGTAAAAATGCACGGCGACAAGGGAGCTCTCCAAGCGGCAAGAGACTATTACAAGAATCTCGATCCGCCTGTTGGAGATCGTATTCCTGATATTATCCATCTGATCCATTTTGGGACTGGCTACCATCTAACGAAACCGGTCTCAAGAGATCCTTCTGGTGATCCCCTTGGTGAAAAACTGCATCCTGAGACTTTGGAGCAGTTGGCATTCTTCCTTTATGGTTACCCAGTTTATAAAGACTATTTCACGGACGATTTTTACGAAGCAGTCCGTGACTATACCTTTGCAAAGTGGGAAGAAGTTGGGCTGCTAAAGGTAATCAAAACCGTTGGTTCCCCCAAAGGTCGACACGTACCAAGTCATTCGATAGCTCCTAATCTAATGATGTATGAAGTGGCAAAACGAGAAGGACACACCGATGCAAAGCAATATCTGAAAGCGGCTGCTGCCCAAGCCGAATGGCACGTCAAGGAACTCGATCCAACCGATCCTCGCATTGCCAAAGGCCAACGCATGAGTGAGCATAAACCGTTTACCGGCTTGTTCATGCTTAAGAAGAATTACCCTAAGTATTACCCGAAGGCTGCGGATCAATGGCTAAGAACATGGTCCAAGGAGATGATTGCTCGCTCGGACAACTTATATGATTTCCGCAAGTACACCCGCGATCAATGGACGCTTCCAAAACCATGGAGCGATCCGGGTGGCGTCGCTGGTTTTCCTGGCATCGTTGTTGCGGTTGATCATATCCTTGATCGGTCAGAGAATTCAGAAGAACTACATCGCCTTAAAGCTTCACATTTCGACACACTTTTTGGTCGCAATCCAATCAATGCTGCCAGTGCTAACCGTGCTGAAGAAGCTTTTCCAGGCCTCGACTTTGGTTGGCCTTACCACTACGGGCATGGCATCTGTGCATGCCTAGAACTTTGTCGTGGTACTCTGAATACACTTGCCGCCAACGAACATTACCCCTTCAATCCGAATGCCTCATTCCGTCATCCCGAAGGGTGGACCGGATTTAATGCCGCATTTAACGTTTCGCTCGCCTATATCTGTTGGGAGCAAACCAACTTCCACTTTGAAAATTCCTCAGGAGAGACAATTTATCATTTAACGGCCAATGATTCGGTGCAGTTGGTTCTCACTGGGCCAGTTGGATCCAGTCCGAGTGAACAAGAGCAGGTTCAAGTCAAGTTTGTATGCAAAGGAAAGCCTTCCAAATACATCACACTTACGGAGTCTGGACCAGATAGTCTACGTTTTACGGCGGAGATCAATTTGAACCAACTTGGACTAAAAATGACCAATCAGTCAGCCTTTAGCTACGGAAGTGGACTCTATAAGAACCAAATTATGCTAACCCCCGGAAGAGAATCCGGGATTCTGGACGTAGCAATTCTACATAAATAGTTTTCTTGGGGTTTAGTGATTTGAAGGGACGTTGACCAATTCCAGGGGGACTTCGTAAACTGACGGTGCTTGTAAACCCTTTTCCGCCAACCCCTTACGAAGCACCTATGTCAACCGCCACTGCCTCGGACATCTCGCAGCTAGCAATTAACACAATTCGTACTCTTTCTATGGATGGAGTACAGGCTGCTAATAGCGGCCACCCTGGAACGCCAATGGCTTTGGCTCCCATCGCCTACAAACTTTGGGCGGATGTCATGGACTATGATCCGGCTACACCTGATTGGCCGAACCGAGATCGCTATGTTCTTTCCTGCGGTCATGCCTCGATGCTGATCTATTCGGTACTGCACCTAACCGGTGTGAAAAAACCAGATGGTTCGCCATCACTGACAATTGAAGATCTTAAAGATTTTCGTCAGATTGGAAGCCTTACCCCAGGCCACCCCGAAGTAGGTCATACGGTTGGTGTAGAAACAACCACGGGGCCATTAGGCCAAGGTTGTGGTAACAGCGTTGGGATGGCAATCGCAGGTCGTTGGTTGGGCGCCCGTTACAACACGCCTGAACACACGTTGTTTGATCACAATATCTATGTGCAGTGCAGTGATGGTGACCTCATGGAAGGAGTTGCTTGCGAAGCAGCTTCCCTAGCTGGTCATTTAGGCCTCTCTAACCTCTGTTGGATTTACGACGATAACGATATCACCATCGAAGGGGACACGAATCTCGCTTACAGCGAAGATGTCCAAAAGAAATTTGAAGGTCTTGGTTGGGCTGTTCATAAAGTTGACGATGCGAACGACTTAATTGCTCTCAGCTCGTCTATTGAAGCCTTCAAGCAAGAGACGTCCAAGCCAACTATGATTATCGTCAAAAGCGTCATCGGTTACGGTGCACCCAACAAAGCAGGGACTTCGGGCGCCCATGGTTCGCCACTTGGTGATGAAGAAATCGCTGCGACGAAGGAGTTCTATGGCTGGCCAAACGAGAAGTTCTATGTGCCAGAAGGAGTTATGGAGCACTTCCAAGAAACACTCGGCAGCCGTGGTGCAGCCGCTAAAGCAGAGTGGGAAGAAACCTACGCCTCCTATAAATCGGCTAATCCCGAACTTGGAGCAGAGCTTGAAGCGTTGCTAAGTGGCGATTTGCCCGGGGATTGGGATGCTGAGCTTCCTGTTTTTGAAGAAGATGCAAAAGGTTTGGCCACAAGAGCTTCGGCTGGCCAATCGCTAAACGGTATTGCGAAGAACTTGCCATGGCTAGTTGGTGGTTCGGCTGACTTGGCTCCATCAACGAATACTTTGCTTAAGTACGAAGATGTTGGTTCCATGGGACCGAATAATCCTGGTGGCCGTAACATGCACTTTGGAATTCGTGAACATGCGATGGCATCAGCAGCTAACGGCATGGCACTTTCTGGGGTCAAGCCCTACGTTGCCACGTTCTTTGTCTTCAGCGATTACCTTCGTCCGGCTGTTCGACTTAGCTCGATTATGAACCTACCTGTGGTTTATGTGTTCACACACGATTCAATCGGTGTTGGTGAAGATGGTCCAACTCACCAACCGGTTGAGCAACTGGCCGCTTGTCGTGCGATACCTGGCTTAGTTGTTCTGCGACCTGGTGATGCGAACGAAGCAGCCGAATCATGGCGTATTGCTGCGAGTTCAACAGACCGTCCGGTGGCTTTGGTATTAACTCGACAAGGATTGCCAACCTTATGCCGTGAGAAGTATGCTCCTGCTTCAGGAGTAGCCAAAGGTGCTTATACCCTTAAAGACTCTGACGGTGAGCCAAAGGCAATTCTGATCGCCACAGGTAGCGAAGTTTCGTTGACGCTCAAAGCTGCTGAGAAACTTGAAACAGAAGGAATTCCAACGCGTGTTGTCAGCGCTCCTTCCTTCGAACTCTTTGAACAACAAGACCAAGCTTACCGCGACTCGGTGCTGCCTCCATCGATCACAGCACGCGTGGGGGTTGAAGTTGGTATCCGGCAGGGCTGGGACCGTTACTTGGGTACAAAGGGCGATTTTGTCGGCATGAGTGGTTTTGGTGCTTCTGGACCGGCCGGGCAAGTTTATGAAAAATTCGGCATCACGGCAGATGCAATTGTTGAGGCCGCGAAGAAGACAATTGGGTAGAATGCGAGAGGTTAATCGATCCCTCCACTCAACCAATTCAACTTCCTGTGGCAAGGCATGAGAAATCTATTCAATATTCGCCGCTTTGATCTACTCAAGGCGGCGTTTCTTTGTTGCATCACATTGCTTCCAGCAATTCAAGCTATTGCAGATGCCCCCGCCAAACTACCTACCAACTGGTTGGCATGGGCAACACTTGCTGACTTGAACAGCACCGAAGAACTTGGTGATCAGTTACTGGATCCTTTTGGGATGAAACTGGTGAGCTTCAAGCAAGTATTGTTTCAATTCACTGGCGACACGCTTGCATCCGATCGTCCACTTATATTTGGCGCCGCTTATTCTGATGCAACGGAATCTCTGGTTGGGTTTGCCGTTTTACCAATCGATGATCTGAATGCTTTCGCTGAGAGACAAGGCCTATCCCTTGAGGAAGACCTTTGGCTAACCCGTGTGTTTGGCGTCGATTTGGTTATTGCTCCCCAGGATGAATACATTTGGATCACGCAACTTGATGCTGAGTTGCCCACGGTTACGTCCTCTCAGCTAAAGAAGCTTACTCAACAGGCTCATAATAAAGTGACGCTTAATCTTTCTGATGAAGGGTTAAGCGAGCTTGCAACCTGGCTTGATGAAAATCGAGTCGAACTGTTGCAATCTTCCCGTGGCCGATTGCCTAGAATAACTCAACCGAAGAATGCCGCACAGCTGCTGAGGCAATCGATACGGTACAGCCCGGTAACGAAACAACTCTCGGATGAATACTCACACCTAAGAATAAGCTTCTCTTTAGTCGAAGAATCGTTGCTTCTAAAGGCTTCATTGGTCGACCAAGAGATTCAATCGGCATTAGACATCCCTGTCACGGTGGAATTTGACAATGAAGTTTCCACTGACATAGATCAACTTGCCGCCGGAAACCCAATTATCTATCAGATGATGGGCAGCCCAGATCCAGGGATTGTCAATTTGGTGCTGACGGCGACCAAGTGTCATCCTGAATCGATTGAATCAAGAGAATATAACGAGGATGCTTTCAAGAGTTACCGAGAAGCATGCACAAAATTCACCAAGAACATTAAGTCGGTAGAGTTTGCCTCCCATAATCCCAAGCTAAAGAAGCCAATCGCAACCAACCAAGCAATGATCATTCAGTTGGATGAGTCGGTGGGTACAGAAGCTGCTTTAAAGCTTTTTTTCGAGGTCTCTTCCACCTGGAATAGTCTTATTGATACATCAGCTGCCCGGGTGAAATTGAAATCTGAAAAAGTTGAAGAAACCATCGAGATAGCAACAGCCAACGGAAAAGAGGAACATCGTTGCACCTTGATTTCATTTGATATGATTGAAGCGTTTGGTGGAACAAGATATCAAGAGATAGAAGACTTGTTTGAATCTCTCTACGGAGAGGACTGTAAACAATCCATTCGACTTATACCAATTGATGACAATCGTTTGCTTGTCTCGTTACTTCAAAAGGCAAAGACCGCAGAATTGGTTAGCGCATTGAAGCAAAAAACAACGGAAGAAGCCGCCGTCACAAGTGAATCTAGCTCTGGCCTCGTTGCCACCTTTTATCCCGATAGATATCTGGGCTGGCTAAGACGAATCGACGATTTGATGTTTGCAGAATCCGTTGGACGGCGAGTAAAACAACCTATGGCTCCTTCTAAGCCAATCGAAATCTACATGAATGGATCCGAAGAAGGTCTTCAAGCAGCAGCAAGAGTTCCTATCGAAACCTACCGTACTGGAATCGCCTATCTCTTAGCACCGAAAGTAAAAGTTGAGTCTGAAGAGAAATAGCAGGAGCTATTTACTAGTTCGCCACTAGCTGGGTTATCTGAGTACCACCAAGCCAAATCGACTCGACAGGTTCACTCGAAGCAAGAATCCCCGATAGCAACTCATCAGGGCGGCCATCAAGGTCACCCACTAGTGGGATAGATATCAAATCAGCCTGAGCATCAGGACGAATCGCTCCGACATCACTAAGACCAAGTGCTTCAGCACCAGACAGGGTACCCATTCGAAGAATCGCTTCGGCTGAGATTTGTGGGTAATTTGCAGCCACAAAACGCATTTCACTTAACAGCGAGAGATCCGGATTCGAGGCCCGACTGTCAGTTCCTAGGCAAACCCTAACACCGAGCTCAACTGCTTCTACCAATGGGTAGTCTTTGTGCTTGAAGTGTTCATGCGTTCGTGGGCAATAGACCAATGACATCGCCCCCGCGTGACGTGCCATCATCGCCAGGGCGTCTTGATCTAAGTAATTGCCGTGAACAACCAGCGATTTAGGAGCACGCGTTAGGATGCGAAGATAATCCATCGGGCCCGAGCCGCGTTGAATTACCCATGGGTCCCACATGCTTCGTTCTTCAAGGATCTCTTGGAACTGTCCTTTGCATTCATCAAGTAACTGAAGTTCTTCAGGTGACTCAGCAAGGTGGAGTGCAACAGGCATGTCACGCTCAACAGCGACCGAAACGAGCTCACGAATTAACTGAGGCGAAGCGGTATAGGGGGCGTGTGGACTAACACCGACTTGATATCGACCATTTATCCACTTGCTGTCTTTAACCGAAGTGTTCCCCTCGGCGGCACGGCGGGCAAAGTCGGCGGCTCCGAGATCGTAGTTTGGTAAGGTGTGGACAAAATGCCGAATCTCATCAATACGATTCTTCGTGGCATTCAGGGCTGAATTTGCCCGTGCTTGCGAGAAACCGATTGCCTCTTGAAGCAAAACGAGACGCGGTGAAGGCCCATCGATGTGATAGCCTTTAGTTTCAGTACGGGAAATCTCAGCAATGGTGGTTACGCCATGCTGGAGGCTTTCTTCGAGCCCCATCTGGATCGATTTGCCCACGTTCTTGCCAGTGGGTCGCTTCTCCATCACCTGACGGATCCACTTGGGAAGGCTGATGCCCTTACGACCGACGCGGCGCTTTAGGCTGCTGAACTCAAGATGACAATGAGAATTGACCAATCCAGGCATCAAGGCGACGTTGCCGAGGTCTTCGACCTCCACGCCTGCAGGTGCCTGACGTCCAACGCGGCGCACACGACCGTTGTCGATGACGACGATGGCGTCTTCGATGGGTGGGGCAGCGACGGGGTAAACTACCCTCGCTCGTAAAGCCTTAACTGTCATAGGTTTCCTAAGAGCAAATCGAGCGGAACTGAATTTCCCCGAACACGAAACGAGGCCTAAACAAGACAGCTCTGCCAACCAGAGGTTTGTTAAACCGCCGGAAAATCTGGCAAACAACGAGGCTCTGCGGCTAACCGCTCTTGCCCGGCTTTTGCAGGGCTAAGATCACCAACGCTGCGAGAACCCCCAGGATAGCAACCTCGGGTCGGAAACATAACGGGTTGCCTTCAAATTCGCCGATTTCTGTCCAAAGGAGGCCCGCAACCCCCTCTAAACCTCGCAAATTCTCTTGATATTGCGAAAAAAGGATATTCGAGGCGTTGTATACCGCATGGAAAGCCATGCAAGCCAACAGGTTACGTGATCTGATGGCGAGGATCCCAATAACAATTCCCAGCACCGTTGCTGAAAGCGATTGTTGGATAACCGTATGGACAGCTCCAAAGAGAACAGCCGAAATGAGAATCGCTCCGACTTTGCCAAGCGGTTTTCTCAGTCCTTGGAGGATAACCCCCCTGAAAGCGATCTCCTCACAAATCGCAGGTACTAAGGCCATCCAGAACAGTAGTTCATAGATGCTTGGGCTCATGCTGAGTAGCCAACCCAATGATTGAAGTTCCTGTTCGAGTTGTTGTCCAATTGGATAGGCTTGTTGAATAGCAAGTGTCAGCCAACCTCCTGCAGGAGCGAGGCATAAGGCAATCAAAACTGCTGAAATAATGCCTCGCCACCAAGGTTCGCTATCCAGCATCAATGCCGATCGCCAATTGGTTGAGAAGGAACCAACGATCAGCAAGGTTGGTATTGCAATTGGCAGTAGCTGAGACATCACCATTGTAAATCGGAAGAGATTAAAAGTAATCTCACCCTCAGGTTGCCAACCAGCCATCCCCATATTGATAAAAAATCGGATGATGAAAATAGCAACCACTAAGGCAATTGACCATCCTGCAGAAACCGTTGGTCCACGGTGGCGTAGAGCCGAACGTAACCAACCAATCAAGCTGAAGTGTTCACTCTCACGGAACAAGACCGACTCATGATTGAATTGTGTTACGGCCCAACGGGTAGCTAACCAACAACAGACTCCGGTCGTGAACGTTGCGGGTAGAAAGTAAGTCGATGCTGTCAGGAATTGCCCTTCGATTACAGCACGCAACAGTAAAACGATTCCCATGATTGGAATCAAACTGTTGCCTAGATTTAGCTCGATACCTGGCGACATGGGCATCATCATTAATGGCATCGCAGCCAAAAAGAGTGGCATGAAGTAGTATTGGCCTTCCTTTGTACTTCGGGCAAAAGAAGCACAAGCCAAACTTAAGGCGCCAAATAAGGCAGACATTGGGATTAGTGCCAGGACAAGCCACCCCAAAGCAGGCAGCGAAGGTGGCGCAACAGCATCTGCTCCACCACCAAATATTGATCCCAGCTGAGTAATCACCATTCGGGCGGTTAGCATCAAGCTCAACAGATTCAGCAACGCGGTGAAGATGCTAAACGTCATGACCGTCAGCAATTTGCCAACCACAATCTCTATCCGTTCGGCTGGACTAGCTAGCAACGTTTCAAGCGTGCCACGTTCTTTCTCGCCAGCACAGAGATCAATAGCCGGATAAAATGCCCCGGTCAGTGCCCAGATAAAGACAACAAACGGAAGGATTTTAGACCATAGGCGAGCATCCCGATTCTCGGGCTTTGCCACATCTTGATGGTTCACCTGGAACGGTTTGGTAGCAACGGATGGAACTTGGCTGATCGAGAGATTTCGGTCAACAAGTTGATCTTCCCAGAAAGAGAGAATCCGCCCAATGCGTTGGTGAGTGATTCCCGATTGTTCTCGGGCTGAATTATATCGGACGGTGGGCTTCGGAATCGTTGGGGTAGTCGATTCCGTTACTGTCTCTTCTTTTCCCTGACTGTCAAGCTGATTCCGAATTTCGTTTAGTTGTTCCGCAAAGCCATCTGGAAATTCAACAAGCACATCAATAACCCCTTCGGCGAGCTCTTGTTCGTATTCCTCATCGGCCTCGGGATTGAGTTCTTCCACAAACCTCAGCTCAAAAGGAGCATTTTCGTAATTGAGCGCAGACGAAAAGGACTCCTCTTCAAAGAGCTTCGGTCCCTCTAACTCCTCCAGCTGATCAGCACCTACGACAACAACGACTCCGGTATGTTGCTGCATAAACTGGGCTAGCTGGAAAAAGACCGTTCCCAAAAGGGGGTACATTAGCACAGGAAGAATCGCAACCATGAACAGTGTTCGTCGGTCACGGAATTGGTCACGCATTTCGCGTTGCCAGATTAGTTTTACCTTTTGCAGATTCATGCGATCACAACCAGCTACGATTGAGTAGCTGGTTCGCCTCCTTTCTGCTCATCATCACGCACCAGGTGAAAGAAGAGTTCTTCCAAATCAGGCTCGTCGTAGCGAGATCGTAATTCATCCGTGGGACCGACATCAATTATGCGGCCTCGATTCATCACAGCTATTCGATCGCAAATGCGCTCAACCTCGCTCATGATATGTGTTGAAAAGAGGACACATTTCCCCGCATCGCGAAGCTCCGCTACGGCATCCAAAGAGGCTCTCGCTGCAAAAGCATCCAGACCATTAGTCGCTTCATCAAAAATAATTACTGGTGGGTCATGTATCAAAGCGCGTGCAATGGATGTCTTTTGCTTCATGCCGGTCGACATCTTAGCGCCGAGTGTATCGCGTAGTTCGTTAAGCTGGAGCTTATCGAACAGATGTTCCATGCGTTCGTAAAGTTCAAGATTTGGAATCCCGTGCAGCTTGCCGAAGTATTCAACAAACTCCCAAGCGGTCATGCGGTCATAGACAGCGGTGTTGGCTGAGATAAACCCAAGCTGATTCCGTACTAATTCGGATTGGGTCAAACAATCAAATCCATTGACGAGTGCTTGACCACCCGTTGGTTTGAGCAGGGTTGTAAGAATACGAAGAGTCGTTGTCTTGCCAGCACCATTAGGCCCAAGCAGGCCGAAGACTTCGCCACGGTAGGCTTGGAAAGAGACTTTATCAGCAGCAACGACCAAACCTTTTTGATAGTCCTCGTAGGACTTTTCAAGTTCAATTGCCTCGACCATCACCTGACTGGGACCGTCAGATGAGTTCGCATGAGCGAGTGGATCAGCGGAGGGGTCCTGTGTTTCGCTCATGCCTAAAATATATACCTCAAGCATCATGCTGAGGGTCAAAGGATCTGTGTTGGTATCGACTTAAAGCTTAGCTCACAATCGGCAGATTGAGGAGCTTATTGTTGGCCTCAATTGCCTGCACTTCTTTGTCACGATCGATTAGTTCGTAATGAACGTTCCGTTGACGCGGTTCGTAACCAATCTCCTGAATGCTCTGTCGCATATCGTCGAGCGTCAGATAGTGGACCGTACCGGCTTCAGCAACCACATTCTCTTCGATCATGAGGCTCCCCATGTCGTTGGCACCATACAGCAAAGCCATTTGCCCAACCTTCATGCCTTGAGTCACCCAACTTGATTGCAAGCTAGCAAAATTATCAAGATAAAGTCGTGCAACGGCATTACTTCGCAGGTACTCATGGGCGCCTGCTGGAGGAATATGATCCATATCTGTATGGTCAGGCTGAAAGGTCCAACAAATAAAAGCGGTGAACCCTTTGTGGCCTTTTGCCAATGATTCGTCTTGCACTTGTCGGAGTCGTTCTAAGTGTTCGATTCGTTCTGCTAAGGTTTCAATGTGGCCAAACATCATAGTCGCCGAGCTACGTCCGCCAAGCTCATGCCATACGCGGTGCACATTCAGCCAATCATCAGTCAAGACCTTGCCACGAGTGATTTCTTTGCGAACACGGTCAACGAGGATTTCACCACCTCCGCCAGGCAAACTGCCAAGGCCAGCCTCTTTTAGTCGTTCAAGAACTTCGCGGAGCGGCATGTTATTCATCTTGGTAAAGTGATGAATCTCCGGAGGACTGAAACCATGAATGTTTAGTTGGGGGTAATGCTTCTTGATGGTACGAAGCATATCTTCATACCAGTCGAGCTTATACTCGTGGTGCAGGCCTCCTTGGAGAAGAATCTGTTCGCCGCCAAGCTTGACCGTCTCGTCAATCTTCGCCAGTATTTCTTCAATGGGCAGGACGTACCCTTCTTGCGATTTTGGGCTCCGGTAGAAAGCGCAAAAGTCACATACTGCGGTGCAGATGTTGGAATAATTGATATTCCGATCGATGTTGTAGGTCCGATAAGGTTCGGGATGCATGCGGCGCGTGACTTCATCTGCGGCACGGCCTAGAGAGGCAAGATCCGCTTCCTGCAGTAACCGAAGCCCTTCGGATGCATCCAGACGTTCTCCTACGACGGCTTTCTCAAGAATATCTTTGACAGGTAATTGTGCGATCATAATTCTATTGCATCAATATATGAGTTGATTCCATCCGTGATTTTATCTCAAGTCTCATGAATTGCTAAGGTAGGATACGCCTGAGTTTTGAGGCTCAATGGCTGGCAAAGCTAAGCAATCCAGCTTCAAGGCACTCACTCCGAAATCGTCTCAAGCTTTCTAATTCTTGTTCGCCAAGATGAAAATGGAGATTATCTCGCAAGTACGATTCAGCCTCTTCCAATGTGAGATCAAGAAGCGGAGCTTCGGATTGAGCAATCTGGCTAAGGTGCTCCAAGCCATCATCACGGCACGCTGACAATTTGCTGCTAAACGTTTGCGTTACATCTTGTCGGGCAGTCCAGCATGCGAAAACAAATGGCAAGTCCGTGTCACGATGCCATTCTTCGGAAAGATCCCAGGTTGCTACAAACATCTCGTCAGGGTCACGCATTGCGCGGTCACCAATCAGCAGAACAGCGTCAGCGTCCGTGTTGTCTACTGTGTGGCCAATCGGTAATGATTTCAGTTCAGGGCGAACATTTTCTCGACGCCACAGCAAAATCTGTGAAAGTGCCGAACTGGTTCGGGATCCTTCGTCCAATGCCAAAGTAGAAACACGATTGGGAGGTACGCGAAAATAAAGCTTGACGCTCCTGACGGGCCCCGATGCGGCAACACAGGCATCACTAATTATTTTATAATTCTCACCACCACGCATGGCCTCAAAAGAAGGAATCAGTGCAATATCCAGATCATTCGAAGCCAGTCGATCGGCCAGCCGACTCGGCAAATCGCAAGTTAGATCTGCGCCAGCAACATGCCTATCAAAACCATAAATCAATGGCTTTGAATTGAGGTAGTTGACAGCACCAATGCGAATGTCGGGCATAAAACGGCAGTGTATATAATTAGCAACAAATGATAACAAGACTCCTAGCGTACTCGCTTTTGAATAATGCCGGGAGGCGGTATTCAAAGTCTATTTAACAGAATTCGAGTTCGCGGAACGCCCGGATGCCAATTCTCATCGGTACAACCGTTGCTAAAACGCCAAGAATCCCGGCCAGAATGGCCCCACCGATTAACCAATATCTAATTTGATCGATGCTAATCGCTAGAGTCTCTAAGGAGCTATCCGTAGCAATGCAATAGAAGTGAGAGGGGAGGGCGGTCAAGATCACAATTAAGAAGATGTAAAGCGCGCTGAGAACGAGGTTTAGCGTGCCCCCAAATCCGGCTGCAATTTTCGAGGGAGAACTTTCGCGAAAATTCGGCATGGTTGCCCCGAGTCCAACCGCCATTGCCGCTAGGCCAACACAAAGCAAAATCGTCGTGAATTGATGAATCAGAACTACGGTTGTGTTGATTTTCAACATGACATCACTGAGCAAAATAAGTAATGCGCAGGGGATCCACGCTCCAAATGCAGCAAAGACAAACTTGCTCCAGACGATGGTGTCTCGATGAACGGGCATCAGACCGAGTACCCAAAATCGGCTACCCTCAAGACTTAACAACGGATAAATAAACCGAGTGGTGAATGTGGAAAGAATCAGACCAACAACTGCCAGATTGAGAAAGCTAACCATGTTGATCCAGGTGGTATGGCTTCCGTTCTGTCCGCTATCACTAAAGCGATCGAGGTTGAGGAAGTACAGGCCAAGTAGACCGAAGAAAATCAAAAATTGAGACCACTGAACAGGATCCCGCCTTAGCAGTCGCCAATCTTTTATCAACAGCAACTGAACCTGCTTAGGGAAGGGCTTCAAAAGCAATTCTGCGATTCGATCAACCAGCGCTATTTTGGCATGTCTTGGTTGACGAGGCCGACATTCCAGCTCACTAAATCCCTTCCGATAGCAATGCCTACCTAAAAATCTTATCGCTAAATGGCACATCAAGGCATTGGATACAAGAAGTGTAAGATTCATCAACGAACCAGCTACGGGGCTCTGAAAGAACGGCAGAGGTTTTTCAGGTAGAGAGCGAGCAGCATCAAAGAGGCTGTTGCAGAGCCAGGTGCTGGGCAGCCATTCTTCTTGAGTAAAACTGAACCGCCGAAGCGTTTCATTGAACCATTCTGGTGCAAATAGTTGTTCATGCGGAGCACGGACGGTTTCCCATACAGACCAACCAGCCATGGAGACCGCTATTGCTGCAAGAATCGCAACGATGGTTAATCGGAAGCTGGCCAACTTATAGATCAACAACAAGCAGAGAATCGCGCCGATACCACAAGGGATATAAACAAAAGAGAGAATCTGCGGAACAATCAAAACATAGTAGTACCACGGTGCGCCAACGATGATGCCATAGGCAATCGTGAGGGGACTTGCGAGAAGAAAGAAGCCCCAACAACTAAAAGCGACCGCTTCCTGAAATTTATAGAGAACAATCCGTTCAGGTCTCGCGGTAGTTGTCAGCAAGTAGCGTGACTCGGTCGAGCTGAACAGACCGCCGTAAAGTATGATGCTTGATGAGAATACAAGCATTATATTTAAAGAAGCAAAGAATAGGTGAAATACAAACCGAATCGTCGAATCGTGATAGGCGCTGAGACCCGATGTGCTTTTGCCAATTAGAAAATAAAAACCGGCGTAGAAAAGCCCAAACAGCGCTATCCAGAAGAACAGACTGAGGAAAAAGACTAAGATCGTTCGCAACCGAGCGGTTGTCATCAATTGATGAAAAATTGCCGTGGAAGTAAGTCGCCGCACTCGCCAAAACAGACTTGCTTCGAGACGTTCATCAGGCAAACGCAGGTCTGAGAAGTGACTCTTGTCCAGATCCATCAGTGAGATTCCTCGATCGGAGTCTCACTGACAACTTTTGATGCCTCTACCATAGAAAGATAAAGTGTTTCGAGTGACTCACCTTCGGTTTGATGGTGATTCCTAAGTTCTTCGACGGTACCAACGAAGAGTAGATCACCTTGACTCATCACACCAACTCGATCAGCTATTTCTTCTGCCACGGCTAAAGTATGTGTTGACATAAAAACTGTTGTGCCACGGTCCGTTAACTCTCGCAGCAGATCCTTTACAAGTCGAATGCTATGAGGATCTAGTCCTACCAGTGGCTCGTCGACAACCAATACTCGAGGATTGTGCAACAAAGCAGAGGCAAAAACGGTACGCTGTTTCATGCCGTGCGAATAGCTTTCGCTTAGGTCATCGATAAAGCTGCCTAAACCAAATCGATCAATTTCTTCGTCTATTCTTTTAATCGCTTCCCGAGTGGAAAGGCCGTGCATCTCGGCAACAAAGAGCAAGAATTCACGGCCTGATAGCTTATCGTAAAGCAAGGGCTGGTCAGGTACATAACCTGTACATGCAGCTGCGAGGCGAGTGTTGGTGACTACGTCATGTCCATTGATAACAACCCGGCCTTGGTTTGGATGAAGAAGGCCTACAAGCATTTTAATTGTGGTTGTCTTGCCAGCCCCGTTGTGTCCCAGAAGTGCAAAAAGCTCGCCACTTTGCAGTGCGAGATCAAGCTGCTTAACGGCAATCTTATCGCCGTAGTTGCGGGACACACCCTCGAAGTCAATCATGGCATATCAATCTGCAAAATCTGTTGGAGGCCGACACTTAGAGGCCCCTTAGTTTTCCAATCGAGTTTCCGCCATGATACGCGACGTTCGTTCGTTTAGGCGAGTAAACACTAGTTTACTACCTAAGAATTTTAGTTCCTGCCGCAAAACCAAACCATCCTCGGCAACGAGCAATTTCGCTTTTAGTCGTTCTTCGTTTGATTTACCAATTCGTTCGGGAGTTCGATATTCAACGGGAAATACTCTGACAGTTTCTTCATCATGAGTATATCGCTCTGCAGGTCCAACGGTCGCTTCGAGCAGTTCCATGGGACTGTGTGGTGAAGCAATCGGATTGAAAACTTCACGTTGCCAATGCTTGCCTTCGTATACTCCTAGAAGTTTGGTTTCTGGCATAATCTCACTGGCAAAGTTTCCTTTGTCGTTCCATTGATGATTAAACTCTTTGGTAATAGTCGAAGCTCGTACTTTCAATTGGAGTTCTCCTCCTTGGATGCGTCCCCGCAGGACAACCGGGGTTGTGTTTTCTCCGACAACGAATTTGCTTTCAAAATCAGCTAAGCGATTAAGCGAGTCAAAACCGAGCCTGGTATGCATCTCAATGGACAACTTGCCAATTGTCGATTTGAAGGCAGTCATCCATAAAGGAGTTGATTTGGGCCAGGGGATCTTAGATAGGGTGACATTGCTGTAAACAGCAACTGCCCCATCATCCCCTTCAATCGCTTGCATTACCGCTAGGCCGCAGGGTTTAGAATCGACTTGAATTTGCCATGCGACAGGTTCTTTCTGCAGAGTGATGCTCGCACCTGGAGGATCCCCCTGAAAGAAGGGGGGGAGAATACGCTCAGTTACGAGCCAGGACATTGAGGCTATCCACAGTAGGACAACACTACCGACGTAGAGCTTATTACCCATAGATGCTCGATTCTGCTCCTTGCTAAACAGTCACCACTTCGGGTGCTTCAGCTTTAGTGTCGCATTACTTCTAGCTACCCATGCATAGTAAGGACTTCCCGCAAGAAAGGCGAGGTTAACCCGCAAAAAAGCCTAGAAA
Organism: Botrimarina sp.; assembly: GCA_965263145.1. GTDB lineage: Bacteria > Planctomycetota > Planctomycetia > Pirellulales > Lacipirellulaceae > CAYGQU01. Next base: position 626,949 of record OZ253585.1, on the reverse strand, counting down.
TGGCAATGTCTGGGCGATTTACCCAGCCTGACACCTTGGGAAAATAAAATACCGAGTGGTCCTTTATGTCGCTTTTGGTTATACTCAAGCGTCCAACAACTTCTCTCTTTTCTCGTCCACAGGAGGTGTGACAATGGCCAATTCGGTATATTTTGTTCAGCACTGTCCAGCATGCGGCCGTAGCCTTCAGGTCCGCGTAAACTATCTTGGTCGTGCGATAAGCTGCCAACATTGCCATGCAAGCTTTGTTGCTCAGCAGGAAGCACCGGTTTCAGCAAGCGAGTCCGGACTTGGGCTGCTTGATCGAGCTGATGAACTTTTACGAACCGCCGAGGCTTACCGAGCCGAAAAGATGAAGCTCGCGCAGCAAAGTAACAGCACTACTTAACTGAAATTACTGTTTCGTCGACTAAACGAGGCGTTAGCCTAAACTTAGCTCCGCACCTGTCGCTTTTGACATTTCCTGGAAATAAGTAGGATAGGTTTTTGCTGTGCATCCAGGGTCGTTGATTACGACGCCTACTTGACGTAATCCTACTAAAGAAAGACTCATGGCCATTCGGTGATCTTCGTAAGTATCGATATGTGCTTCACGGAGTTCGCCAGGTGTTATTCTGAGTCCATCGGGAAGTTCTTCTACCTCGGCACCTAGCTTACGAAGTTCGGTTGCTAAATCGCCAATCCTATCAGTCTCTTTATGGCGGTTATGGGCAACACCTGTTACGGTTGTTGTCCCCTCGGCGAAAAGTGCCACAGCCGCGAGCGTTTGGACGGTATCACTGATCGGATTCATATCAAGGTCAGCGCCGCGCAGTTGTCCATGACCTGTTACTGAAATCGAATTATCTCCCCAAGAAACATCACATCCCATCGTCTCCAGGCACTTAACAAAGTTCACATCTCCTTGGAGGGAATTTGCTGAAAGTCCTTCAACGGTGACTGTCCCACCAAGAATTGCAGCGGCAGCCCAGTAGTAGCTTGCGGCTGAAGCGTCAGGCTCAATGGAATACTCGGTTGCTTGATAAGCCCCTTTGGAAAAAATTGAGAACTTTGAGAGATCTTCGGGAGCTTCGACTACTACGCCAAAGTCTTCCATAACACGAAGTGTCATTTCTACATAAGGTTTACTTACGAGCTCACCATCTACTACCAGTTCGGTAGGAGATTCTGCACATGGCGTTGCCATGAGAATCCCACTCAAGAATTGGCTAGAGATGTTTCCACGTACTGATGCAGAACCTCCCTTCAGACCGTTGGCATGGATCATCACAGGGGGACACCTGCCGGATGACTCACAAGTAACCTGTGAACCGAGGGTATTCAGGGCGTCAGCCAAATCGCCCAAGGGACGCTCACGCATACGTGGAACACCGTCTAAACGAAAAGCGCCACGGCCAAGCGTTGTCATGGCAGTCAAGAAACGAACCGTCGTACCGCTATTGCCAATGTGAAGATCTGCCTCGAGAGAGGGAATCGTTCCACTGGCACCTTCGACGGTTAACGTCTTGCGATCTTCCGAAACAGTAACATTAATACCTAACTGGTTTAGGCTATCAATCATCACACGAGTATCATCAGAATCTAACGCACCGGTCAGCACCGAGGTGCCATTACTTAGAGCAGCACAAACTAGCGCTCGATTTGTTAGACTTTTTGAACCGGGTGGTCTTACAGTTACGGAAAGAGGGCCTGAGATCGGTTGAAAGGTTGCTGTTGAGGCCATTACTGCACGCAGTTTAGGGAGAAATCATTGACTGCGAACCAGGATAATCAACTCACCCCTCACGCGAAAGCACCAGAGTGTTGCTTACTTTCCAGCTTCCTTGCTTGCTTTGTCAACAGACAGTACCACCTGTAATGGTGTGTTAAGTTTGGGAACACGCTCGGTAAACGGCTCGAAGAGAAGCCCTTCATTCGATTGGGTACTTTCAATGGGAACATCCAACATTGCAGAGCCAAAGTTCGAGACGCAGAACAAATCCCCTTTCTCAGCCAGGTATCTCTGCCTACCTGTATCAGGCACGGTATAAAAACCACTCCCGGCAAAGACAAAGGGGAGTTGCATTTGTTTTTTGGTTTTGACTTTACGAACCCATTCCTGGGCAGTAGCGGACTGTCGTTTTCCCTTTTCATCAATCCAATTCAAGGTAATCTTAATCTGGTCACCGCTGGGGGGAATGAATCTGGGCTCAAACTGCACTGGCTGGCCTGGTTCTGCACCGATCGCCAATAATGCGGTGTGAATCAAGAAGGCTTTAGGCTCGACTGAGATTACGGATTCATGCTCCTTGGTCCCTTCGGTGCAGGCAAACATCTCAAGGACCCCCTCGCGAAGTACTACCTTAGCGTTAAGGATCACCTGTGACTGCTTGGTATCGACCCAGAGCGGTTGCTCAGGATCGAGTTGCTTAGCCCCATCAGGAAGTTCTAACTGCTCTACCTCAGCCCCGATCGAGAAGGTTGTCATTAAGACGGCTGCTAAAATATTAGCGCCTGAGAATAGCCAACTTTTGCGCCAAATGAATCCGTACATTCCATTGCTTACAGGGGTGAGCGGTTGGTGTTATGATAGGGTGCTAACAACTTGCCTTCCTACAACTATCAAGCTATCCGCCAATAGTGGCTGAAGTCTACCACAGAATCGCAAAACTGAACATTTTGCTTCACACCTGAGATTAACACTCAACAAGGATCGGTGCCGTGACTGTCATGACGACCCAACCTTCAGGACTACAATCGCCAGATAAGCCATTCAATCTGGCTGAGCTATCTGCAGCAAAGCTATGGCGTTCGTCCACATCGGCCGAAATCATCACTGCCTGGAAAAAACACTCCAGCGAGGAGAATTGGCCACTTCTGCAGAAATATTTTTCCAAACGCAACCTACAACGTGATCTTGCCAAGATTCTTGAAGAGAAAATTGCGCCCATCAAATGGGCCATCCCTACTAAATATGAAACGTTTCTGGATTGGCATAAGAGCATCAGCAAGCAGATCGCTTCGAAGAACTCATCAGGTTCGCTTCAAGCAACGATTTCAGCTTGGTGTGACGGGGCGATGACGCGGACCAGTTCCGTCAGTTTTGCCTTGGAGTCAATTGCCTGGACACACCAACTGGCTCACCTTGCAGCCGTGGTTGATTCGAAAACTTGGTGGTCACTTGTTAGCAGCCTTATATCACTAGCCGATCAAGCGAGCCTATGCCAAGTCGATGACGACAGTACAGCTGATGACTACCTCGTATATGAGCTACTTGCTGGTGAATTGCCTCTTGCCCTGTCGGTGATGCTTCCTGAATTGAAACCAACGAAATCCTTTGCCGAGTCAGCCCGCAAAAAACTAAGTGAAAGCTTAGTCGAACTAACCGATGGAGAAGGTTTGCTAAAAGCAGATCTGCTGGATGTATCGCAAATGTTGCTCGCCTGCTGGACCCGAGCCAAGGCACTTGGCTGTGCAACCAAGAAAGGCGCCTTCAGCTCAGATGCCGAGACCCAATTTGAATGGCTTGTCCAACAGCTGTTACGTCTTTCCGATCGTAATGGACGGATGCCTTTCTCCCAGGAATCGCCCCATGCAGCACTCGATCTGTTTAGCCACGCCTTGGACCTTGGTGGAGATGCATCTGACGAAGTCGCTGCATCCAAAAGGCTTAAGGGGTTTAAAGCACGGAAGAATGACGATGAGCTTCCTGAACCATCCAATGACAGCGAATGGGCACAACTCGCGACGCTCTCAGCTGGTTGGAGCGACAAATCACCACGCTTTACTGTTGACTATTCAAACGAAACGCTCCGAATTGAATTGATCTTCGAAGGAAAGACACTATTCAGTGGGGATTGGCCCATTGAAGTAACTCGCGATGGCAAACAGCTACGGGCAGATGACGAATGGGACGTAAACTGTTGGCATAGCGATGAAGATTGTGATTATCTTGAACTCTCCATGGACTTAGCAGATGGTTCTCAACTGGAACGGTTGATCCTGCTGGCTCGTGAAGATGGGGTAGCGATGCTAGGCGAAGTCATGCTTGGACCTGACGGCGCTGAGGCAAGTCCTGTCGAGATTATTAGCCGATTACCGCTTGGTAATGGGATCAGCTTGCAAGAAGAAGACGAAACTCGGGACTCGATGCTTACCACAGGTGATAAACCTGTCTGTGGCATCATTCCTTTAGCCCTTCCCGAATGGCGTAGTGAGAAGCGAGTTGGAGAGCTTACCAAAGACGGTGACCAGCTACTGCTAAAAGCGAAATCGATTGGGCGCAATATGGTTTCCCCGCTTTGGATTGATTTCTCTAGAACCCGGTATGCTAAACAACGCACTTGGAGACAACTAACCGTTGCCCAATCGCTTGAAAAAGTGGCCAATGATGTGGCCGTATCTTACCGAATACAGTCGGGTAAAGATCAATGGATCATCTACCGATCGCTTGATGAACGTGCCAACCGTACGGTACTTGGGCAGAACTTGTCTTCGGAAGCTCTCTATGGCCGATTTCTTAAGACTGGAGAAGTCGATGAATATTTGGAAATTGGCGATGACGACGAATAATAATCAGCCAGCGACATAGGTTCTCTCAATGACCGAGGTTAATCCTCCACAATCGTTGATCAACTTAGTTCGTGATAATCTCGCGAAGGTTCGGGAACGCATTTCTAATGCGGCGAATCGAGCGGGCCGAAGAGAATCTGAGATTACGCTAGTCGGCGTCTCCAAGTATGTCTCCGAGACAGAAACCGCTGCCTTGCTCCAAGCCGGTTGTGAGATTCTTGGAGAAAGTCGACCCCAGCAGCTTTGGCAAAAAGGAGAAGAGTCCGCGTTAAGCGGAGCGGCTTGGCACCTGATTGGTCACCTGCAGCGTAATAAAGTTGAGAAAACCGTGCCATTGGTCGATTTGATTCATGGTGTGGATAGCCTTCGGCTCATGGAAGCGATAGATAAGTCTTCTGACAAGCTAAAGCTTCAATCGAACGTACTTATCGAGATCAACTGCTCAGGCGATGAAGCCAAGCATGGGATATCGCCGGAAAAACTCCCCGAATTCTTGGAAGAAGCAAACAAATTCTCTCATCTAGAGATCCGTGGACTAATGACGATGGCTGCTCGTGAGGGGGGGACGAAAATCGCTCAAGAGAATTTTGCTCAACTCCGGAGTCTAAGAGATCAGATTCGAGATTCGATGCAGAACAAAGAGATGCTGCCTCACCTTTCGATGGGTATGTCTTCTGATTTTGAAGAAGCCATCCTTGAAGGTTCAACCATGATTCGGGTCGGATCCGCCCTTTGGGAAGGAATACCAAGGACCTAGCGAATCTGCCATCTTGAACCAGCCGAATGGTATGATCCAATAGATTAGTTCACAACTAACTGCCTGCTCTTACAGAACCTATGGCCAACATCAAAAGAAATCCGACACGCCCGGTTAAAATCGGTTCGATTACCATCGGCGATGGAAACCCGGTTGCTGTACAGAGCATGACCGCAACCAGCACCCAGGATGTCGATTCGACTGTATGGCTAGTCAACTTGCTCGGCGATGCTGGGGCAGATGTTGTTCGAATAGCAGTTGATAGCAAATTGGACGCAGCTGCCCTCGAGCCAATCCGTCAACAGACAACAGCCAACCTATCAGTCGATCTGCAAGAAAACTATCGCATGGCTGAGTTGGTTGCACCGCATGTTGATAAGCTTCGGTACAACCCGGGGCATCTTTACCACCACGAGCGTGAAAAACCGTGGGAAGAGAAGGTGCGTTATTTGGTTGATGTTGCGACATCCAACGATTGCGCTATCCGGGTGGGTGTCAATTGCGGTAGCGTTGATCCGGCCAAGAAAGAAAAATACGATCCGTCGGATTCAATCAGCCCAATGCTGGAATCAGCATTCGACCATTGCAATTTCTTAGATTCCATTGGTTTCACACGCTATTGCGTTTCGCTGAAGGACTCCGACCCGACTAAAGTCGTAGAAGTCAACCGTCGTTTCGCCGAACAACGCCCTGACGTTCCGCTTCACTTGGGCGTAACAGAAGCGGGCATGCCGCCGGACGGGGTAATTAAGACACGAATCGCTTTCGAACAACTTATTTCACGTGGCATTGGTGATACGCTCCGGGTCTCGTTGACGGTACCCAATGATCGCAAGAATGAAGAAATCGAAGCAGGGCGGACAATCCTCTCTGACATCGAAGCGGGGCGAGTCCGTTCGGTTGTTGACTACGGCTTGCCAACCATGAATATCATAAGCTGCCCCAGTTGCAGCCGGGTCGAAAACGAAGCATTCGTCGACCTTGCACAGCAAGTAAAAGAGATGACATCCTACGCCAAAGATCACGCCATTACGATTGCAGTGATGGGGTGCCGAGTAAATGGCCCAGGAGAAACGGATGACGCCGATCTTGGTCTTTGGTGTGGACCAAATTATGTCAATCTAAAAAAAGGCGAAGAGCCACTTGGGCAATTCGCCTATGATGAGATTCTTCCACGCCTTAAACAAGAGCTGGATGCCTTGATTGAAACACAGGCTTAGCTACTCTTCTTCGAGCTTTTCGCTTGCTTATTCTTTTTCGGTTTGGAAAGCTTGTAATACTTTTTAGCATAGGTATCGCTAAGCTTCACCAGGCTTGATGCCCGTATGTCGATAATGTTCACCTTGTCCTTATGAGTTTTGGTAAGAACGAAAGGTAAGCAGATTTCCACAACCCTCTGTGGTTCACCAGCTTCTTCAGGACGGAAGCTAATGTTGATAACCTCCGAATCATTGTTGAGCTGTGGCCTACAGTCCCAGAAGAAAGAAGGGAACTCAGCCGACTTTGTGAGAACTGTCACATAGTCACCACAACGCACATCCTCAGGGGCAAGCGTTTTGGCCAGAGTTGTTGCGGCGTTGATTTGCTTAGAAGTCTTCATTGGTCTGTCATGATTGTAAACAACTCAGTATGGAAAACTGAGGCTCTTACAACAGACCTAATGATGCGGATAAGGTTCGCAATAAATCGATAGATCTAGGAGTTCACTAGAACTTTTGCTGTAGGCTTTGCAGCCGCTTTGTGCATCCGGTTTACAATCGGCCCTGCACCAGCAAAGATGAGCACATCACCGGCATGAAACTCGACTCGACCGGTTGGCTGAATGATTAGTTCTTCTTTATCTTTGTGATCACCTTTGCGTTCGACAGCAACAAAGGATAAGCCCCTCATCTCTTTACCAACTTCTTCGACGGTCCGTCCTTCAGCTTCGGAACCTTCTTCAATGACAACTTCACCCAATTCAAAATAGAGACCGTCACGATCATTCGAGCCGAGGAAACGTGACAACCGAGGGTGCAGCAACGATGTTGCAATAGTCTTTCCTGCCATTTGGTGAGGTGAAACCACCAATGAAGCACCAGCACGTTCTAACTTACGTGCCGCATCCAGTGATTCAGCGCGTGCGATGACTCGACAGTCTGGATTCAGGTCACGTGCAGAGATTGCTACGAACATGTTCTCAGCATCGGAATCAACAGCACACACAATTCCTTGTGCATTCTCAATTCCCGCTTCGAGAAGAATATCATCCGAACTGGCGACCCCTTCGACCACCAATCGGCCATCATCAATCGCCTTGCGGACACTCCGTTCGTTGAGTTCGACAATTACGATATCTATGGAGCTTTGGTCCAACTCGCGACAAATCATTTGGCCCATTCGACCGTAACCGCACACGATAATGTGGTTTTTGCAATCGGAAATGACTCTCTTCATTTGACGCCTCATAGCCGCTTCTTGATCAGAAGCAATTTGAATGATGTTTGTGAGCGAGTAAGTGAACGCACCAATTCCACATAAAATCAGAAAGGCAGCAAACATGCGGCCCGTTTCTGAAATTTCATAGTCTCCGTATCCGACCGTGCTGACGGTGACGACCGTAAAGTAAAAGGAATCCCAATAGGACCAAGATTCTTCTATCAAAGAGAACCCGAGCGTTCCAATGAGCATGACGGCACTTGCAATAAGCGCGCAACGGATGAGCATTTGCAATTGCTCATCTTGCCACCAATGTCGATAGAAGGAATGCAGGTTCACAGCAAGTCTCGTAAGGAAACGACTTTTACTGAGAAAATGTAGCTTCCAACTTAGTGGCACGAGCCAAACTACCTTGAGATAGAAGGGGTTTAACTGGCAGAATCGGCACAAACAAACGCCGGAACGGGAATCCGAAGCCTCAACCAGGCGAATCGAGGTAGGGATCCTGGCTCATTTGACGCTGCATCTTATAGCGTTCTTTATCATGGTACAGCAAAACCTTCCTATCACGGAAGTGGCGTCGCTCTACCTTTCGCTGCGCTTTGTGAAACAGCGGCTCGAAACGGCTTATCTCACCGGTTTGTTGTTCCCCAATCTCAGCGAGCTTCTTCGCCTTCTTCTGACCCAATCCAATTTGGAGAATTTCATCATCTAGAGATAGATACTGTCGGTAGGATCCTGGGTCGCCTTGACGGCCACAACGTCCAATTAGCTGTCGGTCAATTCGCTTAGATTCATGCAACTCGGTACAGATGACATGCAAGCCGCCTAGTTCAAAGACCTCTTCACTGAGCTTGATGTCCGTACCTCGGCCAGCCATGTTCGTCGCCACGGTAACACGTCCACGCTGACCAGCTTCCGCTACAATCTCGGCTTCCTTGGCAACATGTCTTGCATTCAAAACCGTACTGCTAATACCTGCTTTTTCAAGTAAATGCACCAAGTTCTCGCTCTTGTCAATTGATCGAGTTCCCACCAAGACTGGACGGCCCGATGCGTTGACCTCCTTTATTTCGTCAACAATGGCATCCCATTTCTGCTCACTGGTACCATAGACCTTCGTTTGCCATTCTTCTCGAATTGGAGGACGGTTAGTTGGGATCGGTAAGACTTTAACCTTATAGATCTTCCTCAGTTCCGGGGCACTGGTGCTTGCCGTGCCTGTCATCCCGGCCAAACGATTGTATCGCAAGAACAAGTCCTGGATTGTAATGCGGGCTGCCTGTGAGGTTGCAAAAGTGATTTCAACCCCTTCTTGTGCTTCAACCGCTTGGTGGATTCCTGCTCGCCATTTACGACCCTCAGCAAGTCGTCCCGTGAATTCATCGACAATAGCGATCTCGCCATCACGGACCACGTAGTGCCGATCAAGGAACATTTCGCGGCGCACCTTGATCGCTCGTTCAGCATATTCATAGATCTCTGAAAGAGGGAGCCGATTCATCGCGTCTGGCTTTGCTGACTCGCGTACCTTACGACGGCCTGGCAGCGTTAAGTCGACCCGCTTCTCCTTGTAATCGTATTCATAATGATCGTCTTCTTCGAACTCAGGTGCGACTTCCGATGCCCATTGATAAGCTTCCGACGCGACCTCCTCATCCGGTCCCGGAGCAGCGCTAATGATAAGCGGTGTGCGAGCCTCGTCGATAAGAATACTATCCGCTTCGTCGACTAGCATGAAATGCAGTTCACCCTGGACCGGCTTCTCGCCACCTTGGCTGGCGTTGCCCGCAAGCATTTCACCGAAGAGGTCTCGCGCACCTTCGGCGATTTCACGCTTAAGCAATCGATCTCGCAGGAAGTCGAAACCCATCTCATTGGCTGTACCATAGGTGATGTCACAGCCGTAAGCTTTACGGCGATCATCCTGTGGTTGTTTAGCTTGAATCACGCCAACACTCATGCCAAGTGCTTCGTACAGCGGCCGCATCAAGTCGGCGTCACGGGCAGCAAGGTAGTCGTTAACCGTTGCCATGTGTGCCCCTTTGCCTTCAAGTGCGGCTAAGTACATCGGCAACGTTGCAGTAAGAGTTTTACCTTCCCCTGTCTGCATTTCGATAATCGAACCATGGTGGGCGGCTGCCCCACCAAGCAACTGTACCTCGAAGTGGCGCATGTTGAGCTTGCGTCTTCCCGCTTCCCTGACCAGGGCAAAGCCTTCGACAATCAAACTATCAAGCGGTTCGCCACTCCGTGCTCGATAACGAAGTGAAAGACTCTCCTTGCGAAGGTCGTAATCGCTCAGTTCCATCAAGCCGGGTTCCAGAGCAGCAATAGGCTCTAAGTACGCAGCCCAATTAGCTAGGTAGCGACCAATTCCTCCTCCGATCCAAGATTGGATCCGTCGCGATGAGCCTGTTGGAATAGTCGACACGGGTGAGCAGCTAACCGATTGATGTGAGTGAGTAATTATTCTTTGTAAAACCAATCATACTACACACTTCATCGCCAGCCGAGAGTCTCGTCGGCACTATTGGTATTTAGAGGACGAATCTGCACTTGTCCCGTTGATGACTCGTTCGTTAGAGCAGCGATATTAACCGGTTGCCTCTCCAAAGATCGTGTCGAAGGAACTCGAGCTGTAGGCTGGGTACGGCTGGGGACATTGGCGAGCTGCATTGGGCGGGTTTGTATGGGAGCAGCGCCCGAAACCCAAGAATTGGCTGTGGCAGGCTGTCGTTGACTAGCAACAAGATTCGCTTTGGAGGGGGCATGGTTCGGCAAGTTAGGGGCTGCAAACCTCAAGGCAGATTGATCACTTGGGATGGAAATCGACTCCCCAGCTGAAGCGACCGTATTTGAACGAGGCTTAGCATTATTGCTAAGAGGTTGGCCTGGAATTGGCGTAATTTGGGGCTGATAAGTCGGAGCCGGTTGCGTTGTAGCACCTGGCTGAAAAGCAGGGGCTGGTTGAGCACCCTGGTAATATGGCTGGGCAGCTCCTGGGGCAGGGGCCTGAAGCACCGGTGGTGGGACCCTGTCAGCAGTCGTGAATGGGTTGGGAATCGTAGGCTGATTGCTGGTGCATCCGATCGCAAACAGCGTCACAGATGCCAGAATCATCACTTGGAATTTAATTGAACGAGTTAGCATGCCAAGTAATCTCCCAATTACGTCAGCCCATGTCTGCTAGTTGCCCCACGATTTGGGTACGAATGCGCGAAGGCTAGCAGCTTTGTCTACTGCGTCTAGAGCAGTTTGGAAATCTTGCCTGCTGTGCGTGCTAGCACGCTTGAGCAAGCCACCTAGCTCGCCTACAATCCCCGCTCTAAGACGGGTTTTGCTACTTCTTTGTTTGTGGCGACCATACCCCAGTTTTTTCATTTTATTTAGATTTCAATCTGACCATGCAACGCACTCTCATTCTACTGAAACCTGACGCGGTCCAACGCCGCCTTATGGGAACGCTGATCTCTCGATTCGAAGAAAAGGGATTAAACTTCCTTGCGATGAAGCTTATGCAGATCACTCCCGATTTGGCAAAGCAACACTATGCTGAGCATGTTGAAAAAGCTTGGTATCCAACCCTTGAAGGTTTCATCACCGGCGGTCCCGTCGTAGCAGCTGTCCTTGAAGGGCTCGATGCGATTCAGGTGGTACGAAACATGCTCGGAGCAACCAACGGTCTTCAAGCTGCCCCCGGTACAATTCGCGGCGACTTTAGCTCAAGCCGTCAAATGAATCTTGTCCACGGTTCCGACGGTGAAGAAGCCGCCGCTCGTGAGATTGACCTGTACTTCAAGTCAGAAGAACTTTGCGAAGGTGACCTGACGATCACACCCTGGCTACGTGCCGGCGACGAATAGAATTTAGTTACAAAAAAAGGCCAGGAATCTCAGCGAGTTTCCTGGCCTTTTTTATGCTATCTCGTTTAATTACAGCTTCAATAAAGAAACCGTAACGTGCAGCAGTTTATCTGAAACAAGTACTGCTGCATCGTTGTTGACTTCAAAAGTCACATCGATCAATTCGATTCCGCTAGCAAATGCTACTTGGTAGCCTTCTCCAACGATCATCGAAGGGACCGTTATATGATCAATTGCCCAATCTGTCTTTGCCAGAGAAGATTTAATTCCACCAACAATCATGTTGGTCATTTCACCAACACCATCAATCACTTGATTGGTTAGCTTCTCGTATTGCTCATGCAAGAGTTGTTCAACAGCAAAAAGTGCTAGTTGTTCTGAGAGATTGACGGTCGCAAAACCTGAAACATTCCCGTGAACGCCAATCATTCCCGTTACGGCACCGGCATGCCGAGAGGGAATTCTTGAAACACCAACACATTTTGCTTCTAGACCAGCCATGGCAAGCCCCTTGTTCGCGGCACTCGTCACCGCTGAAAGAAGCGTGGTGTTTAGGTCAATTTGGTCTGTAGGCAATTCGAGTACTGCACTCATAGGGGTCTTCACAATTCTTGCTGGTTGTGTGCTGCGCCCCATCGACAGAGTAACGCCAGGGCTATAACTGAGTATTGGTTACAAGTTGGGTGTAACTGCCTATTCCACCTGAGAAAACGTTACTCAATGGCTTTTTGATAGGTGATTAAGGCATAAGGCCTCCATTCCGTATCGCCCGCATAATCGGTCTTTCTTCAAAGAGGCGTACTCTGTCACAATATAAGCATGGAAGCAGGACGCTCAAACATCGCAGATTATCTCGCTTATGTCGCATTGCGGCTGGTGATTATGATTGTTCAGACGACACCCCTCCGTTGGTGTGATCGGGGAGCTTGGGCCATTGCATGGCTATTTACCAAGGTCATTCGTGCGAGAAGTAGCTTGGTTCATGAAAACCTGCAAACAGCTTTCCCTGACTGGACTTACGAAAAACGGGAAGATGCGATTCTTCATATGTGGCATCACCTGTTTCTCATGGTGACCGAAATCGCCCACACACCTCGGAAGATCCATCGAACCAATTGGCGGAATCACTGCCAACTGGTAAACGAAAGAACCATTGTCCGCTCGGTACTTAAAGAGGGCCCAACCGTATTTATTTCAGGCCATTATGGGAACTTTGAACTGGGTGGGTACCTACTTGGCCTATTTGGTTTTCCGACCCACACCGTAGCGCGTACGATTGATAACCCCTATGTCGACCAGTTCGTTAACGATTTCCGAGGCAGAACCGGACAGTTCATGCTTCCGAAACAGGGAAGCCGAGATCAGATCGAGGCCTTGATGGAGCGCGGGGGAGCACTCACGCTGCTTGGCGATCAATCTGCAGGTCCTAAAGGATGCTGGGTCGATTTCTTCAATCGTCCTGCCTCGACGCATAAAGCAGTCTCCCTGTTTACTCTTACCTATAAGGCACCAACCATCACGATTGGGGTACGTCGGCAAAACGCACCACTTAAGTACCAGATTAGCGCTACTTCGCTGCTTGATCCGAATGCGGAAAATTATACCCCTCAGACAACGACACAAGTAACAGAGTGGTTTACAAAAGAGCTGGAAGAGATCATTCGTGATGGCCCTGAACAATACTGGTGGGTTCACCGTCGATGGAAAGGGGAACCACCTAAACGCCGACCTAGAAAACCCAAGATGACTACCGACATATCCACAAACAAAGATACAGCTCAACAGAATTGAACCATGGCCGAAATGGATTGGCATACTCTCCTGGACACCTGCGAAATATCGGAAGGTGAGGTCAAAGAAGTCTTTGCCGAGGGGAATATCCTGGTTCTAGGGATGTATGACGGCAATTATTTCGCAATGGATGGAATTTGTGCCCATCAGGGGGGACCACTTGGTAAGGGCAACCTCGAGGGATGCCGATTAACTTGCCCGTGGCATGGCTGGCAGTACGACATTCAAAGCGGAAAGCAGCTGCTAAGCGAAGTCATCGCTCAGAAGACCTACCGCACAAGGGTTCTAAACGATACGATTCAGGTACAGTTAACCCAACAATCTGGCGATTAAGCCTAAAAGTAAGGGCATACTAAGACATTCCTTTTGCTGGCACTCCCGTCCCAGTGAAACAGACAACTTTGAGTAACTCAGTGTACAGTTTCAGGCAGTTCCGCAATTCGGACCCGCCTCATTTGGCAAAGATCTGGTGCAAACAGCCACCGCAGCGAGGTCTTGCGCAGCCTGTGAATGTTGCCCTGTTGGAAATGTGCGTCTTTTCCAAGCCGTACTTCGATCCTGCTGGCGTAACGGTCGCTTTGCATAATGGCATCCCCGTCGGCTATGCCCATGCTTCTTTTGGCCCAGACGAGAGCTACTCGGCGTTAGACAAAACGATCGGTACGACGCAAATCCTACTGATAGATCCTGATCATCAAAGCAATCAGCTGGCCGATGATCTCATCGCGGCAAGTGAAGAATATCTCCAAAGCCATGGTGCCACGGTGATTTACGCCGGTGGCATTAAACCACTCAATGGCTTTTACCTTGGCCTTTATGGCGGCAGCGAATTACCCGGTATTCTTGATTCTGATCCTTATCAACAAGAACAGTTCACAAGGAACGGTTACGAAATTTCTTCGGAGATCGTCGTCCTACAGCGTGAGTTGGCTCGCTACCGTGCAGGTGCTGCTCGGGAAGCACGTCGGGTAAAGCGTGAGACAAATCTTGATAGAACCTTTGTTCCCAAGGCAACCAATTGGTGGGAAGCTTGTTTAACCGGAGGGCAAGATAGAATTCGTTATTCGTTACTCAGGCGAAACGATAATTTAGAAATCGCTAGTGTAACGTTTTGGGACATTGAACCTTTGGCAACCTCATGGGGCATCCCAACCATAGGTATGCTTGACCTTTATGTCGACCCAGATGCACGTAAGACTAAAGTGGCAACTCACCTACTAAACGAAACTCTCAAACTACTGCAACGACGTGGTGCTTGTTTAGTTGAAGCACAAACAATGATCGAGAATAAAGCGGCAATCGCGCTTTATAATTCCCTCGGCTTTACCCAGGTTGACCGTGGTTTCGTGTTGCGAAAAAATCCAAGCTAACGGTTAACGATTTAACGACGACGCGTCATGCGTCGCTGTCCTCGACTCCTCAGGGCAGCAACACAGTATTCACGTCGGTTATGGGCAAGTTGCCTGACACGGACGTCGCCGTATCCCCAGGACCGGATTTGATCTATGACTTCTTTCACCTTGGCCGGATCGGCCAATTGCGGGCTTAGCAGCTTTAGGGTTAACAGTAGGCCCCGTAACTGGATTGATTGGTGGTTAACGATCGATTCAACCCCTTCGAGCGTGTAGCTTGGGGCTGCGTTCATATCAGCGGTCAACCATTTGGCGTTAGTCAGTTCTGCACGAGGAGTCTCAGCAGTCCGCATCCTAAGATGACGAAAGCGGGATTCCCCAAGCAAAACGGGATCAACTTCCGCAGGATCAATTCCGACGACTCGCATACCAGCATCGAGTAAAGCTTGACTTGCACCACCTGGAGCGCAACCAAGCTCAATCCATTCATCCCCTTTCGTGGCAGGCAACGCTGACCAGCGAAGTCCTTCCTGCATTTTTAAATAAGCACGCGAAACAGCGTGTCCCGGCATGGTCAGCTTTGGCACTCCGCCAGGCCAACGATCCGTTCGACTCCGCACGGCATGGGCTCCAAGCCAGCATTCGTTTGGCTCTACCAAGATGGCATCAAAGACCACTGGCAAGCTCTTGGCGGGTTTCTCTCCGTCCGATCCGTGATCATCTGCTGGCTCGTCCTTCAAGGATTCACTAGCCGTAAAGTGTTTTGATATTGCTTCGGATAAGGATCGCGTTTTGTCGTTTTCTCCTGGCTCAAAACCATCGTCACCTGGTAGTGAATTATCACGTTGCCACACATGCCAAATTGGACGCTTTGTAGCAGCATACTCCGCCACAGCCGGTTGAGACGCCATCCACTCTACCATTGCAGAGAGGTCGCTTTCGGTTTCAACACGCTTTCGATCAAAGGAAACACCAACCGTCCTTGCAAAAGTTAACCGAGGGGGCTCGAAGCGGGTTACTTCAGTCTCTTTTGGCAGTTTGAAGGTTACAAAACCAGGTCGCGAGAAAGAAAATCGCCATGCGGGCAACCTCGATTCCACTTCAAGTTTGAGGAGCTTTTCAGCGCCTGGTTGGCAGCTGGCAAAGGCAAATTGACTTTTCATCGAGAGATCAGTGTGGCTGAGGGGAGGGCGGGGGGCCCAATTTGGCAAGCCCAGCATCATAGCATGCCATGCTCAGAAAGCTACTTGCCAGCTGGGCGTAGGGGGCTAAACGCAAGCACAAAACGCTTTTCGCCAGCCATAGGGAATTGGACAATGGCACGTCGATTCTTGCCTGAGCCACTGAGCGTGAGAATTTTGCCGGGACCAAAATCTGGGTGAACGACTGCCATACCTGCTCGGAAAGCTTCCGGAGAAAACTGAGAAAGCTGCGGTTTCGTTGGTCCATTCGACTCCATTGCCGCAGCTGAGATCACTTTATCACTATAGGGATTTTCCTTGGGCACCTTTTCGACTTCTTCAATAGGAATTTCGTGTTCTATCACCCCTTCTTCGAAGAGCAAAGCATCATCAGGGCTTGGATCGTCGATTCCTTCTTCCCAGCCTGGCAAGTTCCATGAATTCTCTGGCTCTGCTTCTTGGCAATTCATCGACTCGCGAGGAAGCTCCATAAGAAAGCTGCTCGGAATCGCAATGCGTCGTTGTCCACGAAAATCACGCTGCAGAACATGACTGAGATAGAGCTGCGTTTCAGCACGCGTGATACCGACGAACGCCAATCGTCGCTCCTCCTCCAGCTGAGCCGGATCGGATGCAGACCGTTCATGCGGTAAGATGCCATCTTCAAGAGCGATTAAAAAGACAACGGGAAACTCAAGACCTTTGGCAGCATGCAATGTCATCAAAGTTACTTTGTCAGTATCGTCATCCCAGTTGTCGGTCTCATTCACCAGCCATGTTCTTTCAAGGTATTCTTCGAGTGACCCTTCCAGAGGTTGCTCATCCTCTTCTGATTGTTCATCGAACTGTCTCGCATCGGTCAGCAGCTCTTCGATATTTGCTAAGCGATTAAGATCTTCTTCCGATTCGCTACCGACAAGATGCTCTCGATAGCCTGATTCATTGAGAATCGCACCAATTGCTTCTTCGACTGGCCCCAGCGAGTAGTTGTTTAGCCGATCTACCATGTCGACGAACTTCTTCACTAACCCCGCGGTTCGCTTCGTTACGCCTTCAATCTGAGCAGCATCTTTTGAAGCTTCGAGCATGGAAATACCGTGTCGATTGGCGTAACCAGCGAGGCGTTCCAAGGTCTTTTTGCCAATTCCACGAGGAATCGCAGAGACGGTTCGCTCAAAGGCCAAGTCATCCTTCGGATTATTCATCAACTGGGCATAGCTAAGAACATCCTTGATTTCACGTCGTTGGAAGAATTCTTGCCCGCGAATCATCTGATAAGGAATACTCTCAGATCGCAATGCTCGCTCGACTGCACGTGACAAAGCATTGATCCGATAGAAAATCGCAATATCGCCATAACGGCAATCGTTGCTCGCTACAAAACCTCGAATGGCTAAAGCAATACTACGAGCTTCGTCATCACCGTCGGCATAAGTTGTTAGCCCGACCGGCTGGCCTGTTGAGTTTTTTGTAAAGAGGCCTTTCTCTTTGCGACGTGCGTTGTGACGAATTAGAGTATCTGCCGTCGTGAGGATGTTCTGAGTACTTCGATAGTTCTGTTCTAGTCGAACAATCTTTACCTCAGGAAAATCATCTTCGAACTGCAGGATGTTGTTAATATCAGCCCCACGCCATCCATAAATCGATTGATCGGGATCACCGGTTGCTGCCAAGTTGGGATAATCTTTAGATAGAGCCCGCAAGATTAAGTATTGAGCCCGGTTCGTGTCTTGGTATTCGTCGACCATGACATAGCGATATCGGGCGTCCAGTTGAGCTCGGACCTCTTCATCATCATGCAGCAATCGCGCAACATGGAGGAGCAAGTCATCGAAATCTACCGCTGAGCTTGCCAACAGTTTCTTCTGATAGGCAGGGTAAACTTGTTCGACAACACGACCGAGCAGACTTCCCCGTTTAGCTTGGTAGCTATCAGCGGTTACCAGACGATTCTTCGCGTCACTTATGGCAGCAGCGATCTGGTCGACTCGATATCCTAGTGTTGATATTTGCTCAGCTTCAACAACGCGTTTAATCGTTTGCTTGGCATCGTTGGTATCGTAGATGGTGTAGTTGGGTTGAAGACCAACTCTTTCCGCGTGTTCGCGAAGCAGCGCGGCACCGAACCGGTGAAACGTGCTTAGCCAAACACGTTGCCCAGGTACCAATCGCATCACACGGGTACGCATTTCCTCAGCTGCTTTATTGGTAAAGGTGAGCGCAAGAATCTGCCGGGCATGGATTCCCTGCTCAAGCAAATGAGCAATCCGATGGGTGACAACACGCGTCTTGCCGCTACCTGGACCTGCCAACATTAAAAGTGGTCCATCAACATGCAACACCGCTTCACGCTGCGCGTCATTCAATCCGTTGAGCAATTCAGACAAGCTGGTGTATCCCGATGATAGGTCTGATTTATGTTTGGATAATTTCTACCTATACAAGTATAAGGTTTGCCTTCAATTGGATCACGGGGAGGCTACGAGCTGGTGCCAAACCATTTTTCCGCTAGCAGCTAAGGTAAAAAGTGTAAAAAACTGTAGCCAAATCGTTCTTGAACGCTATATTCATACCAATAAATCAGCCCAAGTCTTCTATGGTTGGGCTTAAAGTACAATTCAATTCGAAAGGGAGGGAACCCAGATGTCGACTCGTATTCCGCTAAACCGTGCTCAATTAGCTTCGGAAGATCTTAAGCATCGCCTTGAGATGAGCACTGCCGAGATCGGCCTTGCCGTCCGGACGACCAACTGCCTTGAGGAACGGGGCGTTTTTACGGTCAATGATCTCTTGCATTGCAAACGAGAAGACTTGCTAAGCATCTCCAACTTCGGTGAAAAAACGCTTGAAGAGGTCTACAAGGCTTTGGAAAACGTTGGATTCTATCGACCAGGATATGACAAGCCAATGTCGGAAGAAGATGCTCAAGAAAACGAGCTAGTCCGTCGTGCGAAGTAGCTCCCAATAAATCGCTTCACCTAAGATTTAGGATCTTGTTTCCATGGAACGTTCACTTGGCAATTTGATTGCCGATTCGATGGATCGCTCGTTAGGTTATGCCGAAGGACTCTTGCAAGGAGTCACTTCGGAAACCTTCGCGAGGTTCGCCACTCCTGGTGGTGTTACCGTGGAATCGAACCATCCTGCCTTTGTTTACGGACACTTGTCGCTCTATGGGCCGCAAATTCTTAAGGACCTGGATTACGACTCGCCAGCAATTCCTGAGCGATTTGTCGAAGTCTTTTCCAAAGATGCCAAGTGTGTTGATGACCCCACAGGCGATGTTTACCCTTCCATGGAAGAAGTAACCGAGTTCTTCTTCGAAGGGTATAAAGCGGCTTCGGTAGCTCTTAGGGAAGTGCCTGACGGCGTTTTTGCTGTGGTGAACCCTCGCGGTGAAGCAGCCGCTAAGAAATTCCCGACAATGGGTTCAATGCACACGTTCTATGGCAGCGGGCACATGATGATCCATCTTGGACAGATGAGCGCTTGGCGGCGGATGCAAGGGCTTGGTTCGCTTGGATAAACGTTAGCTAGGGAGCATCTCCGCGGCGCCATGTTCCTTCGACAATGTCCAGCGTGTAGGTTCCGTTCTTGTAGATACCATTTACCCGATAGAGCAAAGCCTTATCCTCTGTCGCAGTCCAAGTAGATCCGTCTCCTTGAAGCAAAGCTGAATGTTGCTCGGAAACTCCTCCGTTTCGATAGCGCACCCTCATCGGATCGTTATCAATTCCTTCAATGGTTACGCAGATCGCCTGACCTGGATTTATCCAGTAGTCACCGCTAAATGAGATGGTTTGCCATGACCAAGGTTTGTCATAATCTTTAGAATCCAAATCGACAGAATCATAGATTGTACTCGATGGCAATTTATTGTTATCCGCTAGATAAACTCTTGCTCTGAAGTCACGGTTGTTCTTGTCGCGTTCCATGTAAAACTCAACACTAGTGACTTTCCATGCAGTTGCTTCTGCTGGCAGAGTTGGGATCAAATATTGCCCCCACCATTGGTTGTTTTTGACATCATCATCTGATTTGTTGGAGTCATCTTCTTGCGACCGAAGCAGAGCAGGGCCTGTTGTTTGTTCTTCCGCTACTAGCCCCACTCTTGCAACCTGGATTGCCGAGTTGCACCGGCCGATTCCAAGCAGGCTTAGTTGGGTATCTGAATCGGAAAGATCTCCATCACTATCCTTCAGAATCCAGCTGATGTTTCTTGTGGTATCAAGGGATATAGGCGAAGACTCACTGCCGCTGGTGTAATTACTACGCCATGAGGGATCTTGTTCGATAAAATGTGTACCGACACCAACCGCTGAGTAAGCAAGTTGGCTAGCCTCTAAACGGTCATAAATTAGGGAAGATTTACTTCGGTTTACCCGAAGATGATCAAGAGCCGTTATGCCTAACAAACTAACGATGAGAGCTGTAGCCAGAACCATCACATAGATGGCAGCACCGTTGCGTTTCTGTTTTTGAGAATAGAGTCTCATACAGATTAATCCAATTTGCTAGTTGCAAAGCCATGGACGGTCTTCACAAGAACGTCGTGCCGTTTTGCTCGAACTTCAACTCTCTTTATGCCCGTCTCGGTATCAGATGTCGTTACGAGATCATCAAGCATATAATCAACTGAATATTCGACTGTCCACTCACTGGTATCTCCTGAATTATTCCTGTTGGCTATGGCCTCTACAATTGCCCCAACAATTCGAGAGAGAATACCACCGCCCTCCGAGTTCTCTGCTGGCGTCGATTCTGTGATATCCGAAAAAGAGTTGGCGAGAATTTCCGTTAGCACTTTGTTTGCAATACTTGTTGCGATACAGCTTTCACAATCAATCTCACGTGATTTCTCAAGTGAACCTATTGCAGTAAGCGAGCCGATCAACAAAAGGCTAACGAGCAAAGTCGATATGGTGACTTCTATCAGCCCAAAGCCATGCCGTTTCGTTGTATTAGGGATATTCATGGCCGATTCCTTGTAGCGAAAGCTGTGGTTATCGGCTTACCACTTCCAGCAGTTATATCAAGTCCAACAAAAAGTAGTTTAGCGTCTGAATCTTCGATATAAGTAAATTCCAAATCTTGGATGTTGTCAATGACTACCTCAGCTGCACCTGAATTAAGAGATCGATTCAAGGGCTCACCATCTGTGCCTGACCAACTGTAAGTAATCGTCTCGGAAGTAGCATCGTTGTTTCTATCTCCAACGGTTATCTGCAAGGCTGATGCGGAAGTGTTTGTGACACTTGTGGCGTACAACAGATCGTACTCAAGATCAGCTAAGGCATTTACCTCACCAATTGCTTGTCCTGCAGGTGAAGCTGTTTCGTCGACTCCTTGCAAGGAGACATAGATCGTTGAGACCATACCGAGCAAAAGTATGCTAGCGGTCGTCATTGCAGCCAATAACTCAATCAGAGTGAATGCTTTTCTTTTACAAATCACTAGGAACCTCCCGAAGCTGCTGCTGTAGGGCGAACGTTCACCGCTTGTGATCGCCCAGAAGATATAATCTGTAAATCTGCATTTTGGTTTGGCTCACCGTACTTATCAAAGGTTAACGTTTGACCCGAATCCAAAGTTGCTGAGAACGATGAGAGATTATACGGAGGTTCGGATAGATGTACTTGATATTCGCGTTCTGAGCCATTTAGTTCCCTCAGCCCAGTAATAGCATAACTCGATGAGGCATTGTCAAAGACCAACGAGACTGATGAGTCGGTAGCGCGAGCACGCTCGACTACCATATCCAGATCTGCTTCGACCCGTTTTCTAGCTAGATCAATTCGATATTCATCTAAGGCATCGAAATATTTCGGCGCAGCAACAGCCGCCATGATGCCAGTGATTAGCACCACGATGACAAGTTCTACTAATGAGAAACCTCGCTTTGACGAACTTAAGGAGATCATCTAACGCTCAAGGACCGAAATTCGTAATCTACCCAATTAAAGGATAGCTTATGAAACCTTGACGGGGCTCGGGCGTCGCAATCGTTATAACAGGCTCTAGCAACAGAGATATTAAAAGCCTACGGGATGCTCTTCTGCAAAGAAACGGCTACCGGTGAACTGCTGACGGTCGTCACGGAGTTTGCTAAAGGGTCTCAAGAGTACTGGCCCTGAGTTTGACTCAAGAGCAGTTTGTCCGATTAGATTCAATCGGGAATGAATCATTGCCTCTAGTTCGAGATCAAGATCAAAGTCTGGATGCGTGTTTCGGAACTCTAGCCGGAAGTGGTAGCCATCATGACGCAGAAGATTCGGCTGTAGGCGTTTAGTCCAAGTGTCAATGACACCAAATTCATGGAATCGTTCTATCTGCTCACTCGTTCGCCAAGCAGTTCTTTGTCCGAGCATTTGGAAGTCAATCGTTCCACTTACTGGTACGATATTCCCCTGATTATCCAGAGGTTTAACGATAATTTCGATTCCATCAGCTTGCGAATCACCATCCCAATTTTTTACGCAGGCGTATGTTTCTACGGTTACTACCTTCTGAATCCTCTTAGCTGGTGCGGAGGCGCTATTAGATAGAACCTTTTCGTTCTGCTTCTCGTCAATGGGTGGAGGAAGCTCTTCGGAATCACCATGCTTGATGACCGAAGTTATCTTTTCACGAGGAAACCCACTTACCAATTGAATTCCAGGTGCGGTGCGGACAAGCCAGAGGTGATTGCTTGAATCATTACGTTCCTCAGAGATCACACCACTAACCTGATGACCATTGCTGAGTTGAATCGTGACGAGTTCTGAAGCAAAGGTATAACTGGAACTTGAGGCAAGAAGAAAAACGATTATCCATCTTCGCTTTTTGGTATATGCGAAGAATAAGAAGAAAAATGGCATAGAAAAGCTTCCTCATTTGCTGGTGGTAGCAAATAAGGTTGCAGCTTGTATGCCAATGCCTGTTTACAAGATAAAACACTGATTATCAGCCTGAATTTGTTGGTTTCAATCAACTTATGTTGACTTTATGCAACACGCTTCAAGCCTATGGAAGTTCGTTTTGGATTGCTAAACGACTTCAGCTGGCATGCATTCCTTTGACTGAGGATGCTTTTTAATGCGACTGACATCAATTAGGGCGTGACCTTCGATTTGATTCCAAGCCTTAAGGAATCCATCAATCGCGGTATGGGTGAATTGCTTACCAGCAGATAATTCAATCAGATGCTTGGCTTCTTCCAATGGCATACCAGGACGGTAGGACCGTGTGCTTGTCATTGCATCGAATGCATCGGCGATTGATATGATCTGGGCATCGATGCTCATCTGATCACCGGTTATTCCATGAGGATAACCTCTACCATCAGCACGCTCATGGTGGTGAAGAACACCCGAAAGAACATAATCAAACTCTTGGATATCTTTAAGAATCCGGTAGCCGATCGTTGGGTGTTGTTTTATTACTTCATACTCCGAATCCGTAAGCTTACCGGTTTTGTTAAGAATCGCGTCTGGAATACCAATTTTACCAATATCGTGCAGTTGGCCCGTAAGGAATATTTTGTCACAGGCATCGGAATCCAAACCAAGTGCTGCTGCAACTAATTGGGAATATCGAGCAACACGATCACTATGGCCTCGGGTGTACGGATCACGCGCATCAACCGCACGCGTCATTGCTTGGATTGTTCCATAGAAGAGTTGCTTCTTATCTTTAAACAAACGATTATTATGGGCCTGGGTTCCGATCAGTGAAGCAACAGCTTCAAGCAAACCAGCTTCGTTGGTACCAAATTCTTTCTCACCAGTAATGTTTGTCTCAAACTTATTTTCGAGGGATTGTCCGATCTTCTGAATTGCAAATAAGTTTCCAAACTGTACACCTCCTGAGAAGACTCGCACGGCAATGTATGAGTGTGGTAACGAACCATCATCGACATAATTTGCCACTAAGGGTTGGTCACCGGTCCAATCGGTGTGATGACTCAATATGCGCGACGCTTGCAAATCGTCATTATTACCAAACCAGTGAGAATCGAGAACATCTTGTCCTGTACTTGGCAAGAACCCAATTGATTTTGCTTTGATAATCTCTTTTAGATGTGGAAGCATCTGCTTACTGATCTCTTCAACTTCCGTATCAGCATTACAGATCGAGATGAAACTCGAAACGTTTCTCAACCAAGAACTCTCTTCCATGAGATGGCTTAGTTCTCGATAGACTGATTCGGAAACCATGGAAGAGCTCGCTGAGCTATGTAATTCCTTGGCAATTTTACTAATCCGATTTTGGTCTTCTACGTCGTAGGGAGATAAATCGACAACAGCAAAAGATTCATCACTGAAATCAAGACGTGGTAAGCAGAGGTATTTGTGATTTCCTTGCTCATATACCTGAGGCTGGTATTCCTGACATTGCTCCAACAGTTGTGCTGAATCTAGCGATTGCAGAGGGTGCGATTCGGTCAGATCTTCCCAGGTGCCATCCGCAAGCAATATACCTTCTTGGGTGGCATAAACATCGTTTAAGAACGATAAGATCGTTCCGAAATGCGTGTTTTGTGATTGAGACGTGATCATAACGTATGCTTTTGCTAGGCAGTTTTAGTCATCTCCCACGTAAAGGTAGAACAGGTTTTTTGGTCCTAATTAAAAAAATTCTGACTTGCGGTTTTTGTAACCTATCTTTGTCCAGCAGCGGACGATGAACTCCAACCCTTCGTTTGTTGCTAGCAGGGTATCTTCATGTTGTTGATACCAAACAACTACAGCGACATAAGTGAACGAAACAATGAATGCAGATGCACAAAAGACTCGTGCCGGCTTCACGCTAGTTGAGTTAGTGATTGTTGTCTTGGTGCTTGGAATTATCGCAGCTGCCGCTGCCCCTAAGCTGTTTGATACCGCGGGTGATGCCCGCAGTAATTCGACTCGTCAATCATTGGTTATTGTGCGTAATGCACTTGAGCTATATCGAGCGCAAAATGACGAGTATCCAGCTGGAGCAGATATTGCGTCAGATCTTGCTGACTATATTCAAGGGCCATTTCCGTCGGTACAAGCGGGCGGTAACAAGAACGCCGATGTTGAAGCATCAACCGATAATCCAGTTACTGTAAAAACAGGTGGTAAAGGTTGGGTTTATAACGAAACAACTGGTGAGTTTCGCGTAAACGATGCCTCAATGCTAGCTTGGTGATTAACGCGGAGTTTTCCATGTCAGCGGTAAAGCCTTTAGTCCTGATTGCAGAAGACAATCCAGCTACGGCTGGGATACTTGAATTCGCACTATCGCAGTCAGGACTAAATACGCAAATTGCTCGCAATGGAAAGTTAGCGATTAAGGCCGTTGGTGAGAAACGCTTTGATGCAATCATAACCGACTACCAAATGCCTGGCGCGAACGGCAAAGAAGTAATTGAAGCCACTCGTTCCGAGGGACCCAACACCGAGACTTCAATTATCCTTTGCTCAGCCAAAGGCTTAGAACTAGACACCGTAGAGATTACAAACCAATTCGCCTTGTCGCACGTCTTGTACAAACCGTTTAGCCCAAACGAAATTGTCAAGACGGTATGGGAGTTACCGACCATCAAGGAACTTGCCGCTGCGACAACCTAGCTCCTTAGATGTACTATGCCTGGCCACCTGCAAGCAATCACGCTTAAAAGACGATTGATTGGCCATTATCTAATGTTTGGCCTGCTTGGGCTATTCTTTTGCTTGCTGACAACGATCCTTGTATGCACCCACAGCCAATGGGGATGGTTAGTGCCGTTGGCTGTCGTAGTTCCCTTCATGGTACTCATCAGTGGCGCACTGGTTGTTGCTCAAGTACTCAAGTACAGCTCCGCAGTAGAAGAGCAACTTCTCTCCGTGGCGTCTAATTCACGTAATGTTGATTTGGAAGTATACAAAATCAATGGTAATGAGACGTCTGTTGAAGGCTGGAATCGGATTGTTGAAAAACTATCGAACCATGACAGCTGGAGTCGACTCGAAGAACGGCTTTCCAATGCTGTGAACAACTCTCAAAGCGAGCAACATGAGCAAGTGTTCCAACGCATGCCGGTGCCAACGGCCATAACCGAATGCTCAGGTGAACTCGTTATGACGAACAAGGCATTCTGTTCCTATGTCGAGAGTTCAACGGAAGAGTTGCGAAACGTCAGTATTGCAAAAGCTCTTAAGTTCCACGAAGCAGCAAATGCCGAAGAAGTCACCGAACAGTTGAATGGATTCCAAGGGAGTCTCAATGTCGACCTTCACAAAGGAAACGAATTAAACGATGGTGTTATTCGCATCAGTCGCTCACCGATCGTCCTTGAAAACGATGTTGCCGAACATCACATATGGATCATACGGGATGTAACTCAGCAGTTACTTGCCGAAGAAATGCGAAATCAGTTTGTCTTCACAGCAACTCATGAATTACGTACACCCCTTGGAAACATCAAAGCATACGCAGAAATGCTGCAATTCCAGGAAGATATCGATATTGAGAAACAAAAAGAGTTCTACAACATCATCACAGACGAATCCAATCGTCTGCTGCGTTTCGTTGACGAACTTCTAAACATTAACCAAATGGAAGCTGGTTCGATGTCGATCTATCGACACGAAGTTGACTCTCAATCTTTGGTTGATAATGTTGTCCATCACGTTCAACCTGAAATGGACAAGAAAGGCATTGAATTTAGTCAGACGTTCCCTGCCAAATGGCCAACTCTTGACGTAGATAAGGAAAAAGTTGAATCAGCCCTCGTAAATCTTCTTGGTAATGCAGCCAAATACACGCCTGAAAGCGGCCGAGTTGCACTGAAAGTTGAAGTTAAAGACAGTTGCTTTATCGCAGAAGTAGAGGACTCTGGCATTGGCATATCTGAAAATGACCTTAAGCATATCTTCGAGAAGTTCTTTCGTAGCGATGATGAACGAGTCAGAGACATCACCGGAAATGGTCTTGGATTGGCCTACACCCACGAAGTCGCACGACTCCATGGTGGCCAGCTTAATGTCCAAAGCGAGCTAAACAAAGGCTCTCGGTTCACACTTTCGATTCCCCTTGGATAACGCAGGAAGAGAAAATGTATACCGTCAAAAAACAAGGTGCTGTCGATATCATCCATACCGAAACCGCGCTGGATTCGAATAGCGCTGAATCGTTTGGTGATTTCACACATCAGATGATTCAAGCAGGCCAACCACGCATTGTTTTCGACATGAGCGAGGTTCCGTTGATAGACAGTGCTGGCATGGAAGCAATTCTTAACTTACAAGATGAGTGCCAACGAAGAGGGGGAGCTTTGCGCATCGCAGCTCCGACAAACCTCTGCCAAGACATTCTCGACGTCTGCGAAGTATCCCGGTCGGTTGAAGTCTTAGGTGATGTCACTCGTGCTGTAGGGAGATTTGCCCTATGACCGCTACACTTGCTGAACAGCAACAGTCGATTTTGAAATCGACAGCGAAACTCGGTCTTCCCCTTGGGGAGCGTCTTGTTCGTTCCGGAAATCTTTCGGAAATGGAACTCGAAACCGCTTTGCTTGAGCAGAAGTCGAAAGACCTTCGCCTTGGTGAGGTTCTAATTGGATTAGGCTTTGTTCAAGAAAGCGATCTCCTACCACTACTTGGCGAACAATTAGGCGTTACGACCGTTCGACTACGAGAAGGTTTAGTTGATCCTGAAGTTGTACATCTTCTACCCCGTGAGCGAGCCGAGGCAATGAATGCCCTAGCCATGTTCTCGGTGCGTGGCACACTTTATGTGGCGATGAATGAGCCACAGAACCTTCGTGCAGTTGATGAGATTGAGCGGCTAACAGGCCAACCAGTTCGCCCTGTACTGGCATCACGTGATGCCATTCAAAAAATACTTGCTCGTTGCTACGAATCAGACTTCTCTGTAGATGCCGTTACCGCTGACATGGATGCTGATGCGGTTGAGATGAACCCCGATGCCTTTGAGCTTGATCTGCATGACATGCAGTCACTTGCCGAAGGCAGCCCCATTATCAATCTGGTGAACTACATCATTGTTCACGCTGTGCGACAAGGTGCAAGCGACATCCACATTGAACCAGGTCACCAGCACACTTCGATCCGTTATCGCGTCGATGGTCAACTACGTGAAGTATTACGTCCCCGTCGCGATTTCCATTCAGCTATGGTTTCGCGAATCAAGGTTATGGGGCGGATGGATATTGCCGAACAGCGCAATCCCCAAGATGGACGTATCCATGTAGTTGTAGAGAAGCAAGAAATCGACTTGCGTTGTTCAACGGTCCCCACCGTGATTGGCGAGAAAGTCGTTATGCGTGTCCTTGACAAGCGTAACGTGACTTTTAACCTGAATGATCTTGGTCTACCAGATCGTCAATTGGGGCCAATGAAGCAGATGCTTGAAAAGCCATACGGTCTTATGTTGGTCACAGGGCCAACTGGTAGTGGTAAAACCACAACGCTTTATTCATCAATTGAGCTCATCAAATCGATCAGTAAGAACATCGTAACGGTAGAAGACCCGGTCGAATATCAATTAGATCTGATCAATCAAATACAGACCGGCGGTACTGAGAGCATGAACTTCGCTACAGCGTTGCGTGCCATCTTGCGCCAAGACCCTGACATCATCATGGTCGGTGAGATCCGCGACGTAGAAACCGCTGAAATTGCAGTCCAGGCAGCGTTAACGGGTCACTTGGTGCTGAGCACCCTACACACAAATGATAGCGCATCAGCCGTTACACGTTTGGTCGACATGGGGATTGCACCCTACAAAATAGCCGCAGCATTGGTAGGAGTTGTCTCTCAACGGCTTGTCAGGACCATATGTCCACGTTGTCGAATGTCGTATTACCCTCGTGCTGAATATTTGGAGATGATCCATTACGAGGGTGATACGCGACGTCAATTTGAAAAGGGTCGAGGCTGTGACGGCTGCTACGACACAGGTTTCAAAGGGCGTAAGGGTATTTACGAAATCATGACCGCTTCGAAAGAGTTGCGTCGTCTTATTAGTAATAATGCTAGTCTCGAAGAACTTAGAGAATGTATGCAAAAGCAAGGCGGAACTAACTTGCTACAAGAAGGAATCGCGCTGGCTGAAGAAGGCCATACAAGCCTGGAGGAAGTAGTTCGCGTTGCTTACTTTGATTAGATAAATGAATACTAACGCTCAATCATCGAATAACCAGTTTGGCATAAACAGTGCTGACTGGAGTGATGCGCAAGTTAGTTCGCCCAATCAAAACGGCAAACCCTTACCTTCCCATGGGGTGAATACGAAGTCAAAGCTATCATCCCGCGGTATTTCTAAATCAGACATTGCCTTGTTTACCTCACAACTGTCGATTATGTGCTCATCGGGAGTTGACCTAGCTGAATCACTACGAGAGTCCGCCGTTGGATGTAAAAACCCGAAGCTTCGTAAAGTCCTGGAAGCCGTCTACAACGATGTTTCGAATGGTGTAACCGCGTCCGCTGCAATGGCGAAGTATGAATCCATATTCGGTGGAGCCTACATCGGAAGTGTTTCGGCTGCCGAAGCATCTGGTAACGTGGGTGAAGTTCTCAATCGGTTAACCGAATTGTTACGCAACGAGATCCGACTAACTAGCTCCCTAAAAGCGATCTTCACCTATCCAATCGCCTTGTTGATGATCGCGGTACTTGTCATCAATGCGCTGATATTCTTCGTGCTACCACAATTCAGTACGGTCTTTGAACGAATGGGGACTCCAGCGCCTCCGTTCACTCGGTTCATGTTGGATCTATCTTTATTCGCAAGACAAAACATCCTCGCCCTGGGTGTCGGAGCAGGCTTGCTCCTAGCCACGGCCTATCAATACGCTTTGACGGATCATTTCCGCAGCACTCGTGATCGACTACTATTAGAATTCACTTTAGTTCGCTCAGCAACGCAGGCATTGATAACAGGAAGAGTCTTTCGACTACTTGGCACCATGCTTCAGAGTGGCGTCCCTTTGCTTGATGCGATCCAGCTTTGCCAGCAATCGATCGGCAATGTTCACTATCGTAATCTTTTTCGGGATATGGAACAAAGTGTAGTTAATGGTCAAGGAATTACTCCGATTATCACCAAGACGGAGTACCTACCTCAGGGTGTATCACAGATGGTGATCTCCGCTGAGAAGACAGGACGCCTAGCGAATGTTGTTTCCATCGTAGGTGACTTTTACGAAGAGGACGGTGAACGCCAAGTTAAGCAAGTTGTGAAAATGCTTGAACCTGCCATTATTCTCGCAATGGGTGTGCTTGTAGCCGGAGTTGTAGCTTCGGTGATGTTACCTCTGCTAAACGTTTCAACCATGTCGAGGTAGCCAATTATGTCATCCATTCTGTTGAAAACTGTTAGAAAGAGACAAGCCAGACGATCTGGCTGGTTTGGAATCGACATTGGTTCATCTGCTGTGAAAATTGCCAAGGTTGAACGTTATGACGGTCAGTTTATTGTTACCCAAAAACGAATAGTTCCAAATAATTCTGGGGATCCCATCGTGAATGCCTGCGATTCGGCACAAGCATTCACGAATTGGAGAAGCCAATTCACTAGCTGTCCAGCAGCGATAACCTCCTCGTTGAATCTTGACTTGAGAAGTTTAGAGGTTCCACCAACCGAAAGAGACAACGTTGAGGCTTTCCTTGCGAATCAACCGGGGTTGGTTGGCTCTGGCATCACAACAGCTGTTTGGCCAACCACCTGGAATATGCCAGCGAATGAAATGCTTCCATGTCATGTCTTTGGCCACCAACAAATATTGGCTGATGAGATAGCCCATACAATTCATGAAGCGGGCCTTACTCCGCTAGCCATGGAAAGCACTCCGCACGTTCTCGCTAGGCTGCCGAAGCTGAACAATTGGTTAGTAAGTGAAGTTCATGCAGTCATAGACTGGGCTGCTGAGAATCCACTTTTCGTTCTCTCTCGTCATGGCGAACCATTTTATACAAGACTCATGAAACGATGCGAATTCTCGCAACTGATCAATGAGGTTTCTGAGAAACTAAAATTAGAAACGAATGACGTCTGGCAACTTTTATCCGAATTGGGAAGAGCCTCTTGCGACGACCGTCGTTTCTCTAAGATCGTTACAACCCTTCGGGAAGTGAGCCAAATTACTCGGCAGCATTTTCTGTCTGAGATCAATAAGACGATTACTTATTTAGAAAGTCAAGATGAACAACTCGTTCCAGATAAAATCTGGGTCGTTGGGGCAGGCGCGAGCTATCCGATGGTTTCGTCACTGATTGAAGAAACAACACATATCCCGACTGAAATATGGTCATTGCCTAGTGAAGATTCCAGTTCGAAGGAGCTGGCATACTACGCTTCTGCAATCTCACTTTCAGCGAGGCCATTCTTCCAATGAACCTCACCAACTTGCTTAGCTACGAATGGCAGCGCCGCATGCTCATAACTAAATGGGTATGGATGTGGTCGCTTGTTTGGATATTCACCATCGCCTTATTTGGACTTTTTTCGTCATATAAATACCTACGACACCTACAAACAGTTGCAGAAGTTGATCGGCTGGAGGAAGCAACTGAACCTCTCTATGCTCTTGTTGCTCAGACTACCAAATTCAAACGTGAAATCTATCAACTTCAAGGTCGTCAATCCTTATTAGCCGCGCTGGAAAGCTCCAATCAGCCGTTCTTGATGTTAGGAATCGTGAGTAAAAGTGCCCGCAATGTTTCAAGTCAATTGACAGTTGATACCTTTGAAATAAAGACCAGCGACTACTCACCACCTGAACAAGATTCAGCAAGCCCAGGAAGACGCAAATCGTCCTCACGAAGATCGCGAAATAGCAGTCGCACCAAAAAACAAGAACTTGAGCAAGTGCAACTCATCCTTCAAGGAAGTGCTCAGGATGATCTTTCCGTTTCTGAGTTTGTAACCAACTTAAGAGCAGAAGGAGTTTTTGATTCAGTTATTCTCTACTCTTCGGATGATACCCAAGAGAGTGGTGCCAAACGTTTTCATGTAGGTTGTGATTTTATCAAATGATTCAACTGCTTTCCAAGATGACAGAGAAGCATACCTTAAATCAGGTCAGGATTGGCTTGCATATCATGGGAATGGTTGGCCTATGTGTGATTGGCTCACTCTTCTATTACGGCGTTCATGTCCCGTTGGAAAATGGGGGAGAACAACTTGTAACAAGCAAACTGTCGTTGGAGAAATTCCTTGAGACGGAAGATCAAATTCGTAGCGATAATCGTGAAACGAATGAGCTACTTTCGGACAGAAAAAAATATTTAGATGAACTTCTACAACGGATTCCTAGTAAAGCGAACGAAGATACCTTCCTGGCGCAACTTTCAAAAATCGCTCGCGAGTCGGGCGTTGTCATTAAGAACTTTAGTCCAGGCAATCCCGTCATGATGCAACGCCACGCTCGACTGGATATCGATATAAGCGCAAACGCTTCTTACGAAGGCATATGCCACTTCTTAAATTGCGTCGCCAAAATGCCTCGCCTTTGCCAGATAACGAGTTTTGATGTTGATAGCTCACTATCTCCCACGAATCAGTATCAGTTCCGTGCCAAACTCAGGATCTTTTATGCACCCACGGGGTTGATCTCCGTGAACAATCCCGAAGGAGGTAGCGATGCAAGAAGCTAATCCTGCTGTCAATCTGAAGAAACTAGCAGCAATAC
This sequence comes from Botrimarina sp., assembly GCA_965263145.1. Lineage (GTDB taxonomy): Bacteria > Planctomycetota > Planctomycetia > Pirellulales > Lacipirellulaceae > CAYGQU01. Next base: position 594,388 of record OZ253585.1, on the reverse strand, counting down.
CTGTGCTACTAGTCATTCTAGCTATGGTAATGCGATCAAATGGCTCCCAAGAGGAATCTGCACCTGAAAGTAGCGTGTCACTATCTCCGGCTACATTCAAAGAAAAGACACCCCCAAAACAGGTACTCCGAAGAGACCGAGTATGGCCAGACATGGATCTGGAAGAATTGCTTTGTCATAATCCATTCAGCAACTCTCTGCTTGTACAAGAAGCCAAGCTAACCAAATCAACCGGAATCGATTCAAACGTAATCAAAGTGGATGCTTTTCTAAGTTCTAGCTCAGGGACTGTAGCAATGGCTGAGAAGAAAATGTATCGCGTTGGCGACCAACTTCCCGATGGCCGTATCGTTGATTCCGTCTCAGATGAGTTTATCTATCTCAAGAGAGAGCCCAGCAGCCGATAGCAGTGATATCGCAGGCCGCAAACTTTGCGGCTTTTGCCAGTTAGTGCAAATCCACCACGTGGGTTCTAACGATAATCAAAGTGAGGGTGTTTCATTAGTGCCCGAAAACTTTGCTTATCACTGGTAAACTCACGTGTTAGACAGCGTTCTGGAAGCGATTCGAGATGCTGGGCCAAAGAATCGATTCTTTGTGCTCTGGATCGCCAGCGCGCTAGCATTGCTTTCTCTGCAGGCAGGCTCTCAGGAGATCCGGAGGCTTCCTCCTGTTATCGAAGCGGCTAGTAGCAAAGACGACCAGGTTTTGGCTACAGGCTACAACAAAGCCCCTGAAGAAATCTTGCTACCATTGCAATCGCCATGCAATGACTGCCAATCGTCGCCATGTAATTGTGGTAATCTAAAAGAGATTTCTCCAAAAAGCTATACACTCCACGCTAGCTACGAATCAACGGTGGATCTTCCGTGGAATGAAGGTGAACTGGTCACACTAGCGGTACGAGATGCTTCGATTAGCACCGTTTTGGGAATGATTGCAGAGCAACATGGGCTCAACCTTATTACTGGTGACCAAGTCGAAGGCAATCTCTCTTTGAATCTCAAGCAAGTCCCTCTCCGACAAGCTCTTGATACGATCCTGACCGCTAACGGTTACACCTGGAACATTCACCAAGGGATCTTGGTAGTCTCTTCGATCACAGGCGATACTCGACTCGCCTCGATAGCACAGAAGAAGGTCCAAGTCTACGAACTTGATTTTGCATCAGCAGCGGAAATTGATCGCGTCGTTAAAGGGCTTCTATCCCCAATCGGAAATTCATTTATCAGCGAAACAAGCTCGGATGATAAACGAAAAACACGTGAAGTGCTCGTCGTTGAGGATCTACCTCAATACCTCTCAAGAATCAGCTCTTACATAACCCAAGCTGATCGTGCTCCACGTCAGGTTTATATCGAAGCTAGAATCCTGGAAGTCACCTTAGACAAAGAACTAGAACATGGGGTGAACCTGACCGAAGTGCTTGACATTGCCAACACGCAGGTAACTTTTGAAACGCGTGGTTTTGCTGATCCAACGAGTAGCCCTGCCGTCTTCCTTGGAATTGATGGAACAGATCTTGACGGATTGATTGAACTATTACTTGAGACAACCGACTCGAAGGTACTCGCTTCTCCGAAAGTGCTAGCCCTTAACGGCCAACAAGCAAAGCTTCAAATCGGCTCTCGTTTTGGCTACTTTGTTACAACAACTACGGAAACAAGCACCCTACAGAATGTTAATTTTCTTGACGTAGGTGTTGTCATGGATGTCACTCCAACGATTAGCCACGATGGTAAGATTCTCCTGAATATCAAACCCAAAGTTTCCAACGGCTTGGTAAATCCCGTAACCGGCTTACCCGAAGAGAATACTACGGAAGTTGAAACGACCGTCATGCTCGAAGATGGCAATGCGATGGTCTTGGGGGGATTGATTCAAGAAGAAGATATCGAAACCCAAACTAAAGTCCCTTGGCTGGGCGACTTAAATTACGTCGGACGACTCTTCCAAACACGAAGAGTTGACCGCAAACGAAGCGAGATCATTGTTACGCTTATTCCTCACATCGTGCCGGTTGACTGCGAAGTTCAGATGGTTCATGACGAAGAAATTTCGCGTAGCCAAACGCCTATTGTCCAAGGCCCTCTTAAGAAGGTCGATCGTCGTATGTGGGAGCCACAGCTCAACGATGCGGTAAACAAGCCGGTCTATCTCTTTGACCGAAAATAGTGGGCCGCTGACTGCGTCATTTGGTCGCGGATCATGCTCTATCGAGGAAAATTATCCCAAGCTAAACTACTCTCTCTGGTAGCCCCACTTAGAATTAAGGCGCCAATTAGAATCAGTAATCGGGAAGTTCCACGATGCTACGGCATCCTCGAATGACAAAACGCATTCTCAACAGCTTATTAGCTGCTTGGTTCGTGCTGCATGCGAGTGGATTTCCTGTGCCCGTGGTTATCCAGAGTGACAATCGAACCATCCAATCGAAAGAACGTTTTCCTTGCGAAAACTGCCAATGTGGCTGCCCAAACGCCGATTACTGCTGGACGAAGTGTTGTTGCCACACGCTAGAAGAACGCATTGCCTGGGCAAAACGGAACGATGTCCGCCCTCCGGAAGAAGTTCTTCAGAAAGCCGCAAGAGAAGGGATTGATGTCACTCGATGGGGTATAGAGCAACCGCTGAATCTTTGCCTGGCAGGTGCGGACTGCGTCGTGGATAATCTTCCTCCATGCTGCAGGGCAAGAGTCGCAAACGCCAAGAAGTCTTGTTCTTGCTGTGATTCCGAATCGTGCTGTAATTCTAAGCCGGCCCACGTCAAAATAGCATCCTGCTGCAAGAATACCACGAAGGCCTCAGCTAAGAACACTCAGGGCCTTTCTATCTGGCAATCAATGGCGTGCCAAGGCTTGGCAAAGCAATGGCTTACAGGCTCAGTTGGCCCCATGCCTAAGTTTACCGATTGGTCACCTAGCGAATCTTGGTTTGTCACCACAGATCTTACAGACGAGGATTACCCAAACCGGTCCGAATTACCCCAGCCTCCTCCTCCGCAGTATAGTGCGTAAGTTCTTTTAGCCTTTCTGGCAATTTACAACTCAATCTGGAGACCGCTATGCGCACGCGCAATGGCTTCACCCTTGTGGAGCTGCTTGTCGTGGTGGCGATCATTGGTGCTCTTGTTGCCTTGCTGCTGCCTGCTGTTCAAGCAGCACGTGGCGCTGCAAGACGGACCCAATGCTTGAATCAACTCAAGCAGATTGGCATCGCGATGCATCTCCATTTGGATACGCATGACGGAGTATTTCCTCGGAGTTCACACTCGGCGTTCGCTTACCGCGAACAACCGTGGGGATGGGCTCTCGCGCCGACTCTCGATCCTGCTGTCGATCCCAACAATTCGCCAATGCTTGAAACGCTTCTTCAAGGGGGAACTTACCGTTGCCCTGACGATGAACGCAATGGAAAGCAGGAAAGCGGCTTTGCCGGTTACGCGATTCCTGCATGGAGCTACGGCATGAACGTTTGGTTCGAGCTAAGCAAGAAAGAGACCGGCGTAGTTGAGCTATCAAATGCCGGACCGACGTACCGTCGGCTTTCGTCAATTGAAGCAACATCAAAAACTATTTTGATAAGTGAGCTCTTCACTGGCTCATCAGGTGATCACCTCATGGCTCATACATGGCTAAGCGGTGCAAAGCCAGAAGTTGCCATGAACCGACACGCGGGAAGTAGCAATTACCTATGGGTTGATGGCCATGTCAGTATCCAACGATTTGAAGAGACCTTTGAGAAGAAACTGTTGCTTGATTCTTGGAACCCCGCAACGGCTTCACTTTATCCAACAACTAATAAATAAGGACAACTTAGATGATACGCGTAATTATTCTTTCAATAATGATTCTGATTTCGTTTAGTGGCTACAGTGCTAACGGGATGTTTGTTCGCCCTTCGCTAGGCGGTGATCAAGAGAGCCCGATGACCGGCGCTGGTATGAAGCATGCCATGATCAACTTTGATGGTTCGGATATCTCGGTTCACCTAGGAACAGAAACTCCTACTCCAACTCTACGTGAGCTCCAACCACCGAATGAATTTGACCCTACCAAGCCGTGGGGTGTTCTTATCGATAAGGCATACAATGCTCAGCATGGCTGGTTGATAGACGGGATTTGGGCTCCGCCCGCGGGATTGGCGGTTTGGATTGAAGAACTGAGCAGCAGTCCTGAACTGGAGGTCTACCAAGGTGGCATGTATATGAGCCCAACGATGATCGATGCTCAGACTTTCGATCCGATTTTTGGAACCGACGGGAGCTCAAACATCTGGAAATGGGAAGGCATGATGATCCACAACGCCTATGCTGTCGCTACCCCTTCTGCAGCAAGCTATTCAGCTACCTATCGCGTTTATCTTGGTGATGCAGTTACCGGAATCGAGCCGTTGCAATCAGGCTCACCAATTTACGGCAGTGACATAGTGACATTCAATTTCATCGGTGTTCCTGAACCAAGCTCGCTAATTCTTTGCACTATCGCTTTATGCGGAGCAATGAGAAGGTGCCGTGGCTAATCTTTTTCTTTGAGCATTGCCTCATTGCGGGGCAATGCTTCTTCTAACTTCAATAGCAACTCATGCGAGAACTTAATATGAGAAGACTACTAGCTTTATTTCTTTTGGTTTGCGGACACAGTTGTTTGGCCGCATACGTTATACCTCAAATGGGTGGTGGTTCTGTTGGACAAGCCTCCGCGCCAATGAAACATGCCGATATCCATCTGTTTGGTCAGCAGTTGTTGGTTAGTGTAGACAACTCAATTGAAACGCCTGAACTGAGAGGATTAACCCCTCCCGATGAATTCGATCCCAATCAACCTTGGAATGTATTAAACGACAAAGCGTATAATTTTCAGTTTGGGTGGAATCTAGGTGGTTTCATTTCATTGCCATTTGATACTGGAATTTGGATTGAGCAAACCGATTCCTCTCCAGAATTAGAAATCTACGATCGATCTCCTGCAACGATCGGTTATGAACCAATATTCGGCACTGACGACAGCAGCAAAAAATGGCAATGGTCGGGCTCAATGACACACAATGTCTATGCCGTAGCAAACCCACAGAAAGAGAACTATTTCGCAGAGTATCTTGTCTACGTAGGAGACTCCGACACCGGCACTGCTATTGAAAGCTACCAGACGGCAACAGTCCGATTTAATTTCGTCTTTGATCTCCCTTTACAGGGCGACTACAACCAAGATGGATCGGTAACTGCCAAGGACTACCAAGTTTGGGTTGATCAGTTTGGTCAGTCAGGAGACTCCCTCATGGCCGATGGCAACCAGGATGGTCTTGTCAACGCTGCCGATTTTACTATCTGGCGGGATAACTATGCGACATCCGATATTGGTTTAGCCATCTCGGTTCCTGAACCTGCTAGCTATTTACTGACCTTCTCGTGGTACATGACTATCACCGCATTGACGTTGCGAAGAGCTCCTGCCAACATTTAGGTATGGAAACTACGAAAGAAAGCATTGATTTGTCGTTACGCACATCAGCTGCTAATGGTCTTATTGCCATCGGCAAGGAGTTACATGCACGCGGCTGGTCCAGGGCCACGAGTAGTAATTACAGTGTCCGTCTAACGCCGCTAGAATATAGTAACAAAGAGACTCGTCTGCTTGTGACTGCTAGCGGTAAGCATAAAGATCGGCTTACACCTGATGACTTTGTCCTGCTTGACGGCAATGGATATTCGGTCGAAGAATCTGCTCCTGCCAGTTCAGCCGAAACCATGCTTCATGTCGTACTTGCCCAAGAGACATCGGCTGGCGCGATTCTGCATACCCATTCCGTTTGGGGAACCCTCCTCTCGGATCGCTTTGCAAAGGCAGAGGTTTTGACCATCGAAGGCTACGAAATGCTCAAAGCGCTTGACGGTATTTCGACGCATGAGGCGGAAGCTAAAATCGAAATCTTCCCAAATAGCCAAGATATAACTGGTATGGCAGAAGAGTTGCGTGCTCGGCTGACCGATACCAAGAATCCTCTTGTTAATGCCTTTCTTATCCATAAGCATGGGTTGTATACTTGGGGTAAGGATCTCGACGCCGCCCGCGCCAGCTTAGAAGCCCTTGAATTTCTTTTTGAGTGCGAAGCCCGGCGTCTTGGTTTCTAAAACACTAAAAGTCAGCCTCTCTTGGATAAGATCATGGCAAGTCTTTCGATTCCCTCGCTTGATAAGAAACTCACAGACCCGGACGAAATCTGCGCATACACCAAGCCTTATGGAATTTGGTATGAACGCTGGGAAGTGGAAGGACGCATAGGGCCAAATGCTTCGAACGAAGAAATCCTGGAAGCCTATGCTCCTGAAATTGAACGACTAAAAGACGCAGGCGATTTTGTTACCGCTGACGTAATCAACGTCACGCCCGAAACGCCTGGGCTTGATGAAATGCTTGCCCGTTTTGATAAAGAGCATACGCATAGCGAAGACGAAGTCCGTTTCACAGTTCGTGGCAACGGAGTCTTTTGGATTAACCCCGAAGGGGATGACCCTGTGTTTGCAATCGAAGTTGGTACCGGTGACTTGATTAATGTCCCTATGGGGACCAAACATTGGTTCCACCTATGTGATGATCGAACGATCCGTTGCATCCGTCTGTTTCAAGAAAAATCAGGTTGGACACCAGAGTACATTGATGACGGCGTGCATACCGATCATCCTCCGGTCTGCTGGGGACCAAGCTTCCTTGCAGGGCAGGGTGGCAATTCGGATCCTATCGAAGGACCCGTCAAACTGTGATCAATTTCTCAGGTCAAGGCATTCTGCTTGATGTCGAAGGAACAACGTCTGCCGTGGCATACGTCTACGACGTGATGTTCCCTTTCGCAAATAATAATCTCACCAGTTTTTTGGACGAGTTTTGGGATTCCAAAGAACTAGAATCGGTTAAGGAATTCGTCGCTAAAGATGCCGGCACGGACTCCTATGGCGAGTGGATTGCCAGCACGGAAAATGCTCGAATCCAATTTGAAGATGAAATCAATCGCTTGATGGCTGGTGATATCAAAGCGACCGGCCTGAAGCAATTGCAAGGTCTTATTTGGGAGTCAGGATTCAAAAATGGGCAGTTAAAAGCTCACGTGTTTGAAGATGTCCAATCGGCCTTCAAATCATGGCAAGCTGCTGGCATAGATCTGCGAATTTACTCCTCCGGCAGCATTCACGCCCAGAAACTTTTCTTCGGCCACTCTGAAGCAGGGGACTTACTTAACTACCTTTCTGGACATTACGACACGACTACAGGTCCCAAACGTGAATCGGAAAGCTATCGACAAATCGCCTCGGACTGGAAACTTCCTTCTGACAAGATACTATTCTTGAGTGACATCACCGAAGAACTCAACGCCGCACGTGATGCTGGATTACAAACCGCTTTGGTCATGCGTCCAGGAAATGCAACTCCTTGTGAAGTTACCCCGCCACACCCAACGATCTCCTCATTCGATCAGATTCAGCTACCAAAATGATTCGAACTGTTTTACTAAGTATTTTACTAGCTACGTTCATGATGACAGATGCGGTCTTCGCATCCGAGCAGCCTAATATCTTGGTCATCCTCGCTGATGACATGGGTTATGGCGATATCTCTTGCTATGGCTCGAAACAAATCCATACGCCAAATATCGATGCTCTAGCCGATCGTGGTGTAAAGTGCAATCAAGCTTACGTTGCCATGATGGTTTGTGCCCCATCCCGGGCAGGCATCATGACGGGGCGATACCCAAATCGTTTCGGCTTTGAACACAACATCATGGGGGGTAATCATAAATACCGCTCAGACATGATCGGGCTATCGCTGGAAGAATCAACGATCGCTGATCGCTTGAAAGAAGCTGGCTATCAAACTGCTTGTATCGGTAAATGGCATTTGGGAGGTACTGAACCCTATCATCCTAACAGCCGTGGTTTTGACTACTATTTCGGACGCTTCAAGGGACATGGCTATTTCCCTAAGGTGAAAGACAAAAGCATCTACCGGCAACGCAAACCGGTTGAATCGATCGACTTTCCGTACATGACTGACTGGTGTACGGAGGAGACGATCCAGTACATCGAGAAAGTTGATCCTGGCACACCTTGGTTTATTTACCTTGCCTATGACACTCCTCATACTCCGCTACAAGCTAAAGAAGAAGACATTGCAAAGTTTAGTCATATCAAGAATCGCAGCCGTCGAATTTACTGTGCAATGCAACATTGCATGGACCAAAACATTGGCCGGATTATCGAATCACTGGATAAATTAGGCCAGCTTGATAATACGCTTATCGTCTTCCTTAGCGACAACGGTGGTACGACGGGAGCTTCTATCAATGCACCACTGCGTGGAGCAAAAGGAACCTTTCTAGAAGGAGGCCTAAGGGTCCCCATGATCTACTCTTGGCCCAATAAATTCCCCCAAGGTGTTGAGTATGATCCCATGGTCATTTCTCTCGACTTGCTGCCAACCTTTGTTGCGGCAGCAGGTAGTAAGTTGCCCGCTAAACCAGAAGTGGATGGTGTAAACTTAATCCCCTACCTCGAAGAAGCAGGCAGATCACGATCATCCGCCGGGGTGCCTCATGACGAACTCTACTTCCGCATGACACTGCGAGGCGCAGCCTATCGAGATGGCGATTGGAAATTGGTCCGAGTCCCCTATAGCTCGCCGGAACTATACAACCTTGCAGACGATATAAGTGAGCGAAACAACTTGGCAAACGAGTACCCAGAGCGTGTCAAGCGGATGCTTACGAAGCTAAATGAGTGGGAAGGTGATCTTCAAGAAACGCCCCGTTGGCTCGGGACAAATAATTGGATCGGCCACAATCGTAAGCTTTATTCAAAGAATTACATCCTCACTCAGCCGGAAGACCCTCGCAAAGAATAAGAGACCGGTTGACGTCGGCGGAAAACGTCGTAAGTTATTGTACCTGGATGCTTTGCATCCGATCAGCCGAAGTGGCGGAATTGGCAGACGCGATGGATTCAAAATCCATTGGGAGTAATCCCGTGAGGGTTCGAGTCCCTCCTTCGGTACTATCATGAAAGGGCGAAGATTACCATCAGGGGTAATCTTCGCCCTTTTTCTATGAGCAATCGTTAAGATATTCGCATAGGTGGAACATTGCCCTTTCGATAGCCCTATGACGGTATAGTTTTTCGAATGTCTGCAGCTGACGACGGATCGATCTTTGAACCCAACTCTCAACCGATCGCTGTTACGGGAGCGACGGGTTATGTTGGTGGGAGGTTAGTCCCGTTTCTTTTACAGCGCGGCTATCAAGTTCGTTGTTTGGTTAGAGAACCAAAAAAACTTGATCAACGTCCATGGCGTGATGTTGAAGGCGTAGAAGTCGTCCAATGTGATCTTAAAGATCAGGCGAAATTAACTGAGCAACTCAACGGCTGTTCGGCAGCATATTACCTTGTCCATTCTATGATCTCGGTGGGTGAGGAGTATGCGAAAGCAGACCAAGAACTAGCAACCAAATTTGCAAGAGCGTGTGAATCAGCTCAGGTAGAACGAATCATCTATCTCGGCGGTCTCGGCGAGGTTAATGAACAACTGAGTGAGCACCTCAACTCCCGTAGGAATGTGGAGACGGCATTAGCTTCAACCAATGTTCCTTTAACCACACTCAGAGCCGCTATGATTGTTGGATCGGGGTCTGGGTCCTTCGAAATACTACGATATTTGGTGAATCGCTTGCCAATCATGGTAACACCAAAGTGGGTATGCACGGAGTGTCAGCCTGTCGCAATCATCGATGTCTTGCATTGGCTGGCTGAATCACTTCAAGAGCCAAAGACCATAGGGAAAACTCTTGAAATTGGTGGAGCTGACATTCACTCCTATAACGAACTCATGCAGATCACTGCAAAAGAACTTGGACTACGGAAGCGAATCATAATCACGGTCCCTTTCTTAACGCCTCGCTTAAGTTCAGCATGGATTAGTCTCGTTACGCCTGTGACCTACCGTTTAGCACGCCCCTTAGCGGCAGGCCTCTCAAACCGTGTTATCGTTGGTGACAAATCGGTGCAAGCCTACATGCCTCATGAAGCGTTAAGTTCGAGAGAAGCAATTCAGCGTGCCATCAATGTTACCGATCTTGATCGGGTGCCGACGATCTGGTCTGCCGCGGGTGTTATGCCTGGCGACCCCGATTGGGCGGGAGGAAAAGTTTACGTTGATGAAAGATCGATTGAGATCGACGCTGATGCTGAATCGGTATTTCGGGCTGTCTGTCGAATTGGTGGGGGCCACGGCTGGTACGCCGGAAATGCGCTCTGGAAAATTAGAGGGTTAATGGATCAACTGGTCGGTGGTCCAGGGCTTCGCCGTGGACGACGTCATACCGAGGATATCAGTTATGGCGAAGCTCTGGATTTCTGGCGGGTGGTGGGAATCGAAAAAAATAAATCGCTAGTATTACGAGCCGAGATGAAGCTTCCAGGCAAGGCTCAACTCGAGTTTAATCTCGCGCCGCTTGAAACCACCCAAGAGGCAACCAATCTCACTATGACAGCTCGCTATCGCCCAAAAGGATTGATAGGCAACCTGTATTGGTATTCAGTGCTACCGCTACATAATCTCGTTTTTGGTGGAATGCTACGGGGAATTCGTGACACGGCAGTGAGCATTAAGAACGGTGTTCAGGATGAGGATTAAACACTAAACTGATCGCAGATTTACATACTCTGTCCGTTCCCCCAGGTTTGTCATGCGAAAGCTTGTGCTCAATCTCTGTCTGATTCTGTTTCTTGGTTTCTCCATCGAAACTTTCTGCGTAGCTGAAGAGCTGTTACCCACGCAATCCTACCAGGGTGAATTTGGTGAATCGATTACTCATACGATTGATTTCCGAGTGATCGTCACGCCACCTTACCATGCACATAAACTTGAAGTGTGGCTTCCGATTCCTACGAGCGATTCTATACAGGAGGTCAAATCGTTAGAGATATCGACCTTTCCGATGGAGGTCGAGCCACAGATAGCCACAGAATCAAAGTTTGGCAACAAGTTTGCCTACTTTGTCTTTGATGAGCCCAAGGGAGCTCAAATCATCCAACATCGCTTCCAAGTTACTACCAAGTCAGTCAACTGGAATATCGAAGCGAGTAAGGTGCAAGCCATCGAAACCTGGCCAAAGGAATTTGATCCTTACCTAAAGAGTGATGATGCAATTAGCGTCACTTCTGAGATTCAAGATGTCCTATCGAGTTTTGCGCCTGAGAAGAAGCAACAATACAGCAATTTAACGGGTGCAATGAACTGGATTGATAAAAACTTGGTTTATGATCACTCAAATTCTTCGCTGCAAGCAAGTAGTGAACATGCCATAGGTCAGCGCCGCGGCCATTGCAGTGACTATCACGGTCTCTGTTCAGCCTTCGGTCGAGCCCTCAATTATCCAACACGCATCACCTATGGATTGGCAGCCTATCCAAAGAACTCTCCATCTCACTGCAAACTAGAAGCTTTTTTGCCACCGTACGGTTGGGTTAGTTACGATATCTCTGAAACTCAGAAGCTTATCAAGAAGATCAATGCTGATGACTCTATTAGCCAAGATAAGAAAGAGCAGCTAGTCAAAGCGACTAAGGCTCGCCTTAACAAGGGCTTCCGAGAAGATAGCTGGATTCTCGTAACGCGCGGATCCGATTATGAACTGGCACCACCCGCGAGCAAACACGTAAAAGTTGTAAGAACGATCTACGCCGAGGCGGATGGAGAAGTACTGCCTGAGCCAGATCCTGCCGACATCACGAAAAGAACCTACGGCTGGATGACTTCACATAGCTACGTTTCGAGTCGCTCCTTCAAGAAGCCTTTTAAGGATGTATCGACTTTTGAGAATTGACCGCTACATAGACAGACCCTCAAGTCGGCCAGTACTATCCCCCACTCGGTCGATTTCGATCCCTGCTCCTTGTAACATCGATAGATAGAGATTCATCAAAGGTGTATTCTTCTTAAATTCTATATGCCTACCTGGAGAGAAAAGGCCATTTCCTTTTCCAGCCACGAGAATAGGTAGGTCGTCGTGATTGTGACGGTTGCCGTCACTAATGCCACTTCCATATACCAGCATGGTGCTATCCAAAAGGCATTCATCTTTTTCATCAGGTTCAGCAAGCTTATCGAGAAGATATTCAAGTTGTTGGATATGATGAAGATTTATCTCTTCGATTTGGCTAATCAAATCAGCTCTCCCACGATGGTGAGATAGTGAATGATGCCCTTCGGTATGTCCCAACTCTCTGTAGGGATAGTTACTTCCTTCGTTTGCTACCATGAAAGTGATAATTCGCGTTGCATCAACCTGAAGTGCTATTGCCATAAGATCAGCCATTAAACGAAATCTCTCCCCGAGCAAGGCAGGCCTACCGTTTGGACGTTTGAGGTTACCTGCAGACTGGAATACGATTTCAGGATTTTGTATCCGCCGTTCAACATCTCGAATGCTATCGAGATACTGTTCAATTTTTAGCTTATCGGATTTCGCAAGTATACGACTTAGGTCGCGTGCGTCATCGTTAACGAAATCTAAGATGCTTTGCTTTGCCTGATTTCTTCTTTCAAGTGAATACTGTCGGTCTCGATCGGAACCACCGCCAAAAAGTCGATCAAAAACTAAGGCAGGGTTAGTTTCTTTCTGTAATGGCTGAATCGGTGACTTCCAACTCAGAGTGTGCGAGTAAGCACATCCGTAGCCACTGTCACAAGAACCTGCCAGGCGACCTGGTTCACAACCAAGCTCAAGTGAAGCAAACCTTGTGTTCGTTCCCAGATGCTTTGCTGCGATTTGATCAACGGAGATGCCAGCTTTCATATCTTTTCCGTTGGTCTTAACAGGATGCTCTCCTGTCAAGAATACGGCTGCACCTCGAGCGTGGTCTCCTCCGCCATCACCAAGCGGCCTGGCGTTATTCTGGGCGAGCCCACTTAAAATGGAAATATTATTTCGATGTGACTCTAGCGGAGCTAAGGTGCTTGTCATCACATAATCAGAGCCTGTAGCTTCAGGCTTCCAGGATGGCATATGAACACCATTTGGCACATAACAGAACACCATCCTTGTGGGCGCTGTATTAGTAATAGAGGTTGCCCCTGTCCGTAGACGAGGCGCCCCGAAACTCTCTAAAGCTGGTAGTGCAACCAACGTGCCTATACCTTGTAGAAATGTTCTTCTACCAATGGAACGAATCGCCATATCTATACCTCTAGTTATTCAGAATGGTTCACATAGAGAAAAGGTTTGCTATTTACGACAGCAAGCATCAAGGCACTAAAACGATAATCTTTCTCTTCGGTTTGCTTAAGAATTTCTCTCACAGCACATTCATCATAATGTTCTAGACCTCGCCCAAGCGCGAAAGTCAATAGCTTCTCAGTAAGGGTTCTTGCAAACTTCTGTTTATTAGCAATCAGATAAGACTTAAGCCCCTGGGCTCCGTCCAGCTCGGTCCCTTCTTCAAGCGTTGCCAAGACGTTGATACTCTTTCCACTGTTTTTATAACTTGTTCGAACTCTGCCTAAGGTATCAAAACCTTCGAGGGCATAACCAATCGGATCCATCTGTTTGTGACAAGCAGCACATGCCGGATCAGCTCTGTGCAGATCAAGTTCTTCTCGTAGTGTTAAACCATCGGGTTCTTGAGATTGGGATACTAAAGCAGGTACATTCGGTGGAGGTGGTGGCGGCTCATCACCAAGTAAATTAGCTAATACGTACTTTCCTCTAAGTACCGGTGATGTGCGGTCTGGGTTACTCGTGATCATGAGAAAGCTTCCCATACCCAATAAACCACCTCTTCCTTGCTCTAAGATGTATTCTGGTAGTTTTACCCTACGAAAATGGTCACCTTCCACTCCGGAAATTCCGTAATGTGTGGCAAGTCTTTCATTAAGAAAAGTAAATTTCGCATCGAGCAGCTCAAAAATTGATTGATCTTCCATGAGCAAATAGGCAAATAGCAGTTCGATCTCTTTCACTAGATCAGCTCTAAGCCGGTTGTCATATTCAGGGAAAATTTTAGGGTCGGGTCTAAACTCAGAAAGCTGCCTAACTTCTAACCACTGACCAAGAAAACTCTCTGAGAGATGTGCTGACCGACGGTCCTTAAGCATCCTTACAACTTGGTCATCAAGTTGTGTATGCAATTCCTGCTGACTTGCAACGGTAAACAATTCTTGGTCAGGCATTGTTCCCCAAAGGAAATAGCTTAGTCGTGAAGCTAGTTCATAATCATTAATTCTTTCCCTGGGTCCAGAACGTTGTTGTGTCTGCCCTAGGTGCAAGAAGTTTGGAGAAGATAAGATCGCTTGGAGAGCAATCTGCATGCTACGTTGGTAACTATCACCTTGAGCTCGTGAGGCGCCTATCAGCCTGACTGCTTTGTCAATTTCTAAGGCATCGATAGGACGCCTGTAAGCTAGCGGGAGAAATTCAGAAAGTCCTTTCCTCGTAGCCAGTTCCCATCCACGATCATGGAGCCATTGATCTGATGTTGGCATGTGAGAAAGCAAAGTCTGTTGAAGCGACTTCGATGCCATTTTTGGTAGGTCAACAGGACCTGAAATTCTAACTGCCTTTACGATCAGGTTCCGATCTTTACCTTCTCCTTTCGGAAGCTCGCGATTGTAGTAGTCGTTGGTGAAGGCAACCGATATCTTGATCTCTTCATCGCTATTCGCATCAAAAAGAACAACATAGTCTTCTGACCCTTCTTTGTCAGAATAGACTGACACCTTCTTTGCAATCTTATCATTTAGTCGAATCTCCATTCGGACAGGTTCACTTCCCGCCTGCATACCAGCAACAGAGAACTTGGCTACATGTGTACCTGATTGCTTAACAACGTGTGATAATTCGATAGAAGCTTTTCTAAAAATGAGTCGCCCTGATTTCCCCCAGTTATTGGTTCCAACCGCTTCTGGCAATTTGAGAGGTTCAGTAGCTAGACTTATATCTTCTGCTGATGGGATAGCTGTTCGTGCAATCTCATTGGCTGCACGAAGATACTTATCGAACATTACTGGCGTAACCGAGAGAACGTCACCGTTGTTATCAAACCCATAAGCCAAATCATCTGATGGAAAAAGTGAGTTAACGTCAAACTTAACTCCGACGAGATCCTTAATCGTATTCTGATATTGAACCCTTGTTAATCTTTGAATCGTGGCTTTACCTGGATTCACTCTATCAGAGCAATCAAGCTGTTCGAGCATGTCGGCAATCCACTGGATAAGCTCTTGACGCTCTTCATCAGTTGGTTGATCCATATCTACAGGAGGCATACTCCCTGCTCTTAAGTGTCGTAAGACTTCAATCCATTGCTTACGATCATGCTGAAATTCATGCCCATTCTCTAATTGATCCAATGACAATCCTGCCTCGGCGTCTGGCCCAGAATGACAGTCATAGCAATAGCTCTGAAGCATTGGTTCTGCTAAAGCCGAATAATTTGGAATTGCTTCTAGCCCGGCATCCTGTGCCAGAACTTGCGATAAAGTGAGAAACAAGAATATGAAATGAGGAATCGCCCTCCACCATGCCTGATCTCTTCTCATAGATCGCATCTCACTTCCGCTCGAGCTTGCAAAGGGGATAAGATAAAGCCGGAACTAGGTGGCTTTATAAAAGTAAGGGCCTGTGTGATATGCCCCATCAGATAGAATTACAGCCGAACTCTTAAGAATTCTCAAGTAAAAAAGGCTGTTATTATTAGTAGCCGAAGCGGGACTCGAACCCGCACGGGGGTTACCCCCCACTGGATTTTAAATCCAGAGCGTCTGCCAATTCCGCCATTCGGCCAAATATGAGTCGTATAGCATAACGAATTTATGCCCCTGCGGGAGGGGGAACGTTCCTAAGCTTTTTATTTCATCTAGTCAGATTCCACCTCCGGAATCGACCAATCAATGGGTGTATAGGTTCGGACGAGATTTTGAATTGCATCGATATGCTTAGCACCTTCAGCCGTTGTTAGATCATGTCGATGCAAATAGGCCGCAGCAGCACCTGCGGCGCTTCCTGTGGACCATTCAGTAGGGTGTAGCCGTGTTGCAGAATTAGCCAAATAACTCTGTGACATCGTCTTTCCTGCGACGAGCAAATTCTCTATACGGCGATTCGTAAGAGCTCGATAAGGGATATAATAGGGAAGTGTCTTCTCAGGAGCGGACTCCAAATACTCAAAAGCTTCGGATTCAACTAGCGGATGGATATCTTTAGGATATGCGCCCAGTGCAATTCGATCGCTAAAACAAGTCCCCGTGATTTGCTCCGCTGGACCTACCATATCGCTAAAACAAAGTAGGTAGTCATCAATGCCTATTGAGCGGCGAGTGTCTCGTATGTATGGCAACTTGGCAAGTCCGTGTGAGGTCCCAAGAACTTTACCGTTCAGACGGATTTGTTCAGGATTGAAATCGCTTGGCGCCTGTTTACAGAACCAATCGTGCCATCCATAAGCTCGCTGTTCAGCTCCTGCCATGACTTCAAAGTTAATCCCGCCTTGCCAGTCTGCTATTTGCTTTGCTGTATGTTGTCGATCAAGGAAAAGGTAGCCAAACGGATAGTCGTTTCCTCCGTGCTCAAGTGTTAGATCGTAACCCCAGTTCTGGAGCGTTATATCACCAACTTGTGGTTGGCCATCCCCGCGTAGCCGGCGATAGGTCCAAATACGCTGCCAAGCATCGGGGCGGTCATGGTAAATCCCCCATCCGAATGATGTGTCCTCTTTACTTTGATCAAAGTTAGGCAACGGTTGCCGGGCTGGTTTAGCAACTATTTCCTGAGCAAAGTCAAACACGATTGCTTGTCCCTGCCGATCTTCCGATTCTAATGCTCCATCTGATCTATCTACTCCTTGTAAATAGTCAGCACCGCTTAAGACCAACGCCTCTCCCCATTCAGTCGCATCAATCACAATCATTCGCTTGTTTATGGGGCGAACGATGATTGAATGCTTATGAAACCGAGGTGATTGAGCGTAGGAATACCAGTCAGGAATATCTGTTGATGGCAATCGGTCATATCCATTCCAATCATCTTGCAGCTTGGGAGTGCGCTGGATCAGATGGACTTCTGTGATTTGCTTTCCATCAGCAGTTGTTTTGATGCTCTTTACGACAGTTTGGGTAAGTAGCTCAAGCTTGTCTTTACGCTTATCAACGAGTGGAACTAACAACTGATCGTGAAAAGCGTTTGGCAGGAAGCAGAATCGACTAACCCAGCAATCACCGCAAATCTTCTTCTCTTTTGCTGCCAACAGAAGGCGATGCCACGCTTTGGGCATATTTCTGGGATCACGTGCCAGTTTGGCAACATTGAGCGTTCTTCCCTCCGGAGAAGAGGACACTACTTGATGCCAAGCTTCGTCGATAGCTGGGACAGCACTCGATGTGAGCTGCCCACCGATCCAATCGGTTGGCTCAGTTAGAATGACGTTGGCATCTTCGTCTGCTGCTGAAAGGGCGGCAGCCAACGCGGCCGTTGATCCACCAAGAACGAGAACATCACAAGGATGTACCTCTGGTTTAATAGCCATAGGTTGGGCATAAACAAATTGACTATATGCCAGAAAAAGAGAAAGGACGAAAACTCGATTGACTAGCATCGATAGGCTTACCCAACAGAGTTTTGATTATTCCTTGTCACTCGCTTTTCGGCCAATCTGAGCCGACGTTCTCATGCGAACACCATTGCGAATAAGATCGATTTCTACGCGGCGTCCAGTCTCGGTTAGATTGACAAGATTAATCAGATGCTCATCATCTTCCACGCGAATTCCATCAAAAGTAAGGATGACATCTTTGGGCTGCAGTGAAGCACGGTGAGCGGGTGAGCCAGGCTCAACTTGGGTAACCAAAGCACCAACAGCTCGCGTGAGTCCCGCTGTTCTAGCAATTGTGTTATTGAATTGTCCATGCAGACTAACGCCTAGGAAACCACGTTTAACAGCACCTTCCGTTACTAGCTGATTGGCAATACGAATAGCCATATTGATCGGGATCGAGAACCCAATCCCTTCGTTACCGCCCGAACTGCTTGCGATGGCGGTATTGAGCCCAATAACTTCACCACGCAGGTTCACAAGCGGTCCGCCTGAGTTGCCTGGATTGATCGCAGCGTCAGTCTGTAGAAAGTTTTGAAACTCGACATCTCCGTCACCGAGATCTAGGTTGTATCGTCCTTTTGCACTAAGAATTCCACGCGTAACACTCTGACTAAGTCCGAAGGGGCTACCGAAGGCAAGAACTTGTTCGCCAATTTCTAGCCGGTTACTGTCGCCAAGCTTCGCAGGCACCATGGCGATCTTAGGAGAATCGACAGCCATTACCGCAATGTCGGTTTTACTATCGGACCAAATCTTTGAAGGTTTAAGCTCGCCACCATCAGAAAAATAGACATGAATGTGCGAGGCGGCTGAATAACGGATAACGTGGCGATTCGTTAAAACGTAATGACGTCCGCGAATTTGAACGAGGATACCAGACCCGGCCTCTTGTGAACCCTGATAGGAACGATACTGGGCAAGAGGCAACGCTTCGATGTGAACAACGCTTGGCTTAACAAGCTTCACAACACGCTTAATGATGCCCAGCTGAGGCTCAAGAGCGCTGACATCTCTAGCAAGCTCATGGAATGCATGCTCGCGTGAATCATGCATCGAAGCAGGTGTAACCACCTTCAGTCGGGATTCAACTTGACCATTGTGGTCTGCTCTAACGACTGTTCGTCGGTTATCTAAATCATTGCTTGCAGAACGATTGCCGTTGGGTTGGAAAGGCTGTTGAGCGATCAACCCATTCGTAATCAGCAATAACGCAACGATCCCAATACCACCGATCATGGTTTGGTAATTCCGCCTACGGTTTGTGAAACGGTTGAATGGCATATGGTTTTATTTTTAATGAACAAGAGGCCAGGACGATTTGTGCGTCTTGGCCTCTTTCAAGTGTTCCTCAGTTTAATTCTACAAAAATCCTGTACGATTCGTTGTAGAAATATTGCTTATTGAAGCTCAATGTCGGCAACCGAAACTTCCGGATCAGAAAAACCGGCATCTACTACCCGGCTCCAATCATTGTTACGGCGATCTTCCAGCGTGCCATTCTCGGCAGCTTGTTGGCACTCGATGCACATGGTGGCGTAGGGTAGGGCGTTCAGCCGGGCCATGGGTATTTTTGCGCCGCAAACTTCACATATCCCATAAACTCCCTGTTTGATTCGTTCCAGAGCATTTTCAATGCTTCCTAGCTCACGACTTTCAACTTCCGCTAATTGGGAGCTAATCTCGTCTTGTGCCGAATCAAGGGCGAAGTCGACAACGTCGCTTCCTGATTGATCTCGTAGCTGCTTTAACAAGCTCAGGTCTCCGTTTAGAGCCCGACGCAAGGCGTCACGCCGCTTAAGGAGCGTCTCCTGTAGCTTCTTGATTGAGTCTTTTCTTGCCATGGATGCCTCGAAATTTCTGTTCGCCTAAGGAAATCAATACGATTCTCCTTGCGGATGCCTGAATAATAGAATGCGATTAGGGGTTCAAAGTGAAAAAACGAAGAGATAGCGGAAACAGCTTTTCACTCAAAGGAAAAGTTGAGCAAGTTTAGCTTCCTACTCATACGCAAACATAGTACGCACTGGACCTTAAGTAGGTTGTGCGAAGTCTCGCTTTTTTGCGCAAAGTCGGATTACAGACACCTAGAGTCAACGAATAAACACTCTAAGTCATTATATAAATAGGACTTACAGCATTACTTTGAGTTATTTTCTTGCACTCAAAACCGGTCTAAACGGCCTGTTTTTTTTGACTGACAGCCTTCTGCAAGCTACATGACTCTGGCCATTTTGCAGGTTGTTAGAACGCCACCGATAGGCCACCACTCCATGAGATTACACATTATGTCCAGCCAAGACCAATCGACAATTAGCGCTATTGAGCCCGAAAAGGTGCCAAACGAGCCTTTCGCGCCTGTCACTGCAGGTAAGCACCACCAATGGTCGCTGTGCTGGACCGACTTGACTGGAAGTCGACGTAATCACGTTGTTTCACATCAACCAATCAAGATCGGTAACAGCGCCCGTTGCGAGATACGTCTCTCAGATAGTGAATCCAAGCCTCTTCATGTGGTAATCAATGGAAGTGATACCTCTGTAGAAGCTCGAAGTTGGGTCGAAGGTACGCTACTAAACGGAGCTCATTTCACAACGTCAAGCATCCGCGAAGGAGATATTCTTACAGTAGGCAGCCAAGATTTTGAACTTCATTGTCTTGAAGATCAAGAAAAGACCGTCTCTTCTAAAACTGCTGACACACTTAGTACCAATCCGACGAACTCTATCTCTCATGTACTCGAGGAAGAGCTTCGTGACAGAATTGCTTTTAACTATCAGCGAGCGAAACGACTCATACATGCTCTACGTGTTGAGCGTAGCGAAGTTTTGTGCAAATCAAATAGCATTGATGAGCTTGAGCAGCTTATAGCGGATCTCTCAACGCAGCTAGAGTCTGTTAACGAAGAGAACGCCTCATTACGTTCAACAAGCTTCGAACTGGAGCAAGCTCTGCTCGAAGCACATGAATACCTCAGTTCACTTCGTGAAGAAGAAGTCGCAACAGAAGAAATAACTGCAAATACAGAGTCAGTAGCACATGACGAGACTCTGGAATTAGCTGATGAATATCCAGACGAATCTTCCGAAGAGAGCGCTCCCGAACTGCACCATGCTCCAGCAATTGAACAAGAAGGTGAAATTGGCACCTACTCCATCGCTGAAGAGAGCCATCTTTCCATTGAGCAAGATACGGAGATTCCGGCAGACGACTATCCAGAGACAGTTTCAACAGACTTAACGGAAAACGACCGGTCGGTTGAAGATATCTCCGACGATCTAGATGTAGCCGCCGACAACTTGCTTGTTGATGAGCTAGTCGAACAAGAAAGTCCTATTGATGACGTTAGTCCAACTTGGCAAGTAGAAGAGTTAATTGAAGAGGAACATGTTTCAGCACCTTCGATTGAAACAGACGAAACACCCCTGGAGAGTTCTCAAGAAAATCGCATTGATGAACTCTTTGGAGCCCATCAAGCTGAAGAATCCGAGGAATCAAAGCCATTCGTGCCTACTTCATTCATTGATAATTACGAAACGGATGAAGAAGTGCATGAGGAATTCTCAGGCACGCCGGAGATTGAACCGTATCAAGAACCAATAATCAATAGCGAGGAAGTTGTACAAGAGGCAAATTCAAATCTTGAGCAACCGAATAACGCATCCGATGATTCGATCGACGATTATCTCCATGCAATGATGGCTCGCATTGCAGGTGGACCGGATGCTGAAGAGGTAGCTGCAGCACAAAAGGATCCGAAACAGTTCAGTGAAGCTCTTGGTTCTCAAATCAATACTTCAGAGATTCAAGCAGAAGACCTTCCCAAGTTCCAAGACCTCTCAGAGCTTTGCAAATCGTTTGCCCCAGAGCGTGGAACCGATATGGAAACGCTTCGCAATCTAGCAAACGACAGTGCTCGCAAAGCGATTCAAACCGCTCAAGCAGATCAATGGAAGTCGACTGTAGCTCGTAAATTTGGATCGGTTGGGATCGGTTTGGTAGGGTCACTTGTCGGACTCGTGACGGCTCCTTCGATTGCCAGTACCCAATCAATCCTTTGCATTTGCTTAATCGCTGCCTGGGGTTACGCTGGTTTGCGAGCTCTGATCTCAACTCAAGCGGACGCTACACTGGAAATTGACCTCCAAGCCCACGTGAACCGAGTCAAGGAAACATCGCTCTAAAGACTTAGATCGCCGCGGTATAAACAGCAGTAACGGTCTCAGTAATCCCACCCCGCGCGTTGAAAGCGGCCTCGATTTTCATCCATTGAGGTTCTGAGGCGACAACCAGGTCATCTAGAATCGTGTTGGTCACATGCTCGTAGAAGATCCCCTTGGTGCGGAAATCTTGCAAATAGAATTTCAAAGCCTTCAACTCTAAGCACTTCTTCTTCGGCGTGTAAGTGATCGTAATCGTGCCAAAATCAGGCTGGCCCGTCTTAGGACAAAGGGAGGTGAATTCAGGCTGGACGATTTCGATTTTGTATTCGCGCTCGGGGAATTCGTTTTCGAATGTTTCGAGCAAGTGGCTAGATTCTGACATGGTGATTGTTGCGACTAATGGACCTAGAAAAACTTGTGTAGCCCACTAGATTAACCCGTTGCGTGGTTAGTGGCTAGTCTGTCATCATCTGGATTAAGAGTTTCAGAATCCCTCCGCGAGAGCCACCTTGCAAGCCCATCCAATCAAATCCGTTATCCTCCTATCTGGTGGGTTAGATTCAGCAACGGTAGGAGCTATTGCCAAGTCGGAAGCGAGAGAGTTATACGCCCTGAGCGTTGATTACGGACAACGGCATCGATTTGAGCTCGAATCAGCAAAGCAGGTCGCGAAGTCTCTCGACGTGAAAGAGCATCGGATTTTGAATATCGATCTCGCGCAGTTCGGTGGAAGCGCACTGACGGATGATATTGAAGTCCCACAAGGTCGGTCGGACTCCGAGATCAGTACTGGAATTCCAGTCACTTACGTGCCGGCCAGAAATACGGTGATGTTATCGCTGGCATTAGCCTATGCGGAAGTCGTTGGAGCTCAGGAAATTTTGGTCGGGGTTAATGCGGTAGATTACAGCGGATATCCGGATTGTCGACCGGAGTTTGTCGAAGCTTATGAGCGACTCGCAAACTTGGCGACCAGCGTCGGGGTCGAATCGACAGCTGCGGGTCAGGGACCTGCTATTCAAATTCGAGCTCCCCTCATTGATATGACCAAGGCAGAGATTATCAAACGAGGCCTTGAGCTAGGCGTTGACTACTCACTTACTCACACCTGCTACTCTCCCGACGAAAATGGTATTTCCTGTGGGAAATGCGACGCCTGTTTGCTCCGAAAACAAGGTTTTCAAGCTGCTGGGGCCACGGATCCGATACCGTATCAATGCTAATCTCAGCAGGTTGCCCCCTAGCATTCGTTGTCTGAGCAAATCAAACTAGGCGTTTCTGTCCAAGGTTGGGCAATAGTATCGTGATGAGAGTCCGTTTGTGAAAATCGCTGAGATTTATAAATCGATCCAGGGAGAAGGTTTGCTCACTGGCGAGACGAGCGTCTTTGTCCGCACGAGTGGCTGTAACCTCCGTTGTTGGTTCTGCGATACCCCTTACGCTTCTTGGAAACCAGAAGGGCAAGACCTCTCGGTCGATGAAATCGTTGCACAAATAGAAGAGTGGGATTGTCGTCATGTTGTGATCACTGGCGGAGAGCCAATGATCTATTCTGAACTGATCCCTCTTTGTGAAAAACTTCGTCAACGAAAACGCCATATCACGATTGAAACCTCTGGTACCCTTTATCTTCCTGTAAGTTGCAATCTGATTTCTATCAGCCCTAAGCTATCTGGCTCGTCACCCGATGTCCAAGAGCATCCCCATTGGTCACGTCGTCATGAACGAACGCGAATCAATAAAAAAGTGATACGTCGCCTCATGGCTGAGCACGTCTATCAACTGAAGTTTGTTGTGGATCGCGAAGAAGAGTTCACTGAGATTGACGAACTTGTAACTGACCTTCAATTGGTCAAAAAAGAACGCATCTTATTGATGCCTCAAGGGGTCACACTCGAAGAGCTTTCAAGCCGGACGGAGTGGTTGCGTCCGCATTGTGAGCAGCGAGGCTACACTTTTTGTCCACGCAAGCAAATTGAATGGTTCGGCAGCGTCCGCGGGACCTAACCATCTCCTTTTGCAGTATCGGATTCTGGCGTGGCTGCATCCGAGTTACCTGAATCTTCATTCTTAGGCTTCTCTTCCTCCTGTTTCTCAATCTGTTTCGCTTGCGACTTTGGTGGTGCTCCTTTGGGTGCAAAGATCAGAACCAAAGCGGCTCCGGCGATGACAAGAATTAGGCCTGCTAAGAAGAATGGATCAAGATCGGAAACTTGTCCATTCTTAATGACTGTGGCAAAGGTGTTGACCACAGGAGCCCCTCCAAACACAAGTGGCATAACGTAAACCGGCTTGCCGCCGAAGTTAAATGCCATGATGATTCCCAAAGCTCCAATCGCTCCCGCAGCCCCTGCAGCAAGACTCCAAGTCGTACCCCAAAAGTTGTAGGTGCTTTGCTCAGCGAACCCAGGCATGGCAAGCAACATGTTCGGTACGACCACAGCAATGGCAAAATAGGCGAGCCCCACGCAGAGCAACGGTCTCAGACGACTGTGTTGCATCGCTGCTTGGCCATTATGCAAGACAGGCCCGTAGGCTCCCCAACAGATGATTGTCGTTGCGATTGAAAGCAACAGGAATGGATATCGAACTAAAATGGATCGTTTATTCTCTGCTTCAGTAGCTGGCAAATCTTCAGCGGCTTCGTCGGCGGATTCTTCCTGAACTTCTGTTTCAATCACTTCAGAATGAGCAACAGCGTCATGTTTTGGCGGAGCAGGGCGGAACACAAGCACGATGGTTGCCCCGATTAACACCATGATTAAGCCTGCAAGAAAGACCGGGCCAATTTCTTTGACCCGCTTTGCCCAATAGATGGTCAAGAAGGCATTTACAACAGGAGCACCTCCAAATACTAATGGCATGACAAACGAAGGTCTTCCACCAAACTCAAATGAGAGGATGATCCCCAACGCCCCAATTGCTCCAAGCGCGCCGGCAAAGAGGCTCATGATTGTACCGCGTGAAGTCCAACTCCCTTTCTCCCCTTTGGTATACAGAAGCAACAGCGGAACCACGACACCGATTGCAAAGTAAGCAATTCCAACACATACAAATGGCCGCATTCTCGCCATTGCATCAGTTTCGGACATGGCTGCTTGGCCAACATGCAGAAATGGTCCGTAGAGGCCCCAAGCAAGAATGGTTATTCCAAACGACAGGATGACAAACAAGAGGCCACGCATTGAGCATTCTTTCTTCGGATTCAAATGGTCTGCACTAGTGGAGAGCTATTACTTTAGACCAGTCCACCTTCTGTGGCTAGCGTATTCGCAGCGGACTAATCTGCTCGGAGTGCCTGTAGAATCGGAGACTTCAAGACACGCGATGTTGCCCATCGAGCACCAATATGCCCAATGACCAAAGTTCCCAAAACTAGTAAAAGAACCGTAATCCAAGGGAAGCTTGTCCCCAGCAGCCGAGCTAGGGGGGTGACGGCAACCATCGCAGCGATGGCACCCATGGCGATTCCTAAGCCAAGTTGCCAAAGGTTCTCAATCATCACCATGCTCATTAACCGTTGGTTCGTAAACCCGCTTGAACGCATCAGCGCAAGTTCACCACTTCGGTATCCCAAGTTGCGATACTGAGCAATCGTCAAACCGACTGCCCCTAGCAAGATGCCAAGTGCCCCCAAAGCCTGGAAAGTTGATAGATAAGTATTCTGTACCGACAAGTATCCCGCCAATCTATCGGATGAAGGTTCTGTACTTACTCCATAATCGACCAAGCGATTGTTTAGTAGGTTGGCAATTGATTCTCTTGCAACAACTAACTCAGCGCCGTCTCGATTCGACACCGATTCAGATAGAAAGAATTTATAACCGCTGATAGAGGGGTAATGCTCAACAAGATTGGTTTCGTCCATCACAACCACCCCTTGAAGCATGCTATTCTTCAGCAAGCCAACAATCTCAAGCTGCAGATCTTTGCCGAACTCATCTTGTATAGTGAACTGACTCCCAACCCCCCCGTATAGTTTCATAGCATAAACGGCAGTGTTGTAATCAAGCACCACGGGGATAGAATCCTTCGGTTCACTTGATTCGAGAGCGAGCCATGGGTTTTCTTCGAACTCAGGCCTGAACTCAGCCCACTCGAATCCACCGTATTGAATGAACTCTTTTGTCGCACCAAGCAATTGTGGCCTGTTTGCTTGAAACAAATTCTGACAACTTGCATCTTGCCCTGACTCCATCCGAAACGGATAGAAATGCCATTTATCAAGCTCTGCCTCTTCTGTCTTTTTAAAGCCTAATTCGTATCGGCCTTCATCTGAGTTGAGGTCGTGGTAGATCGACTGTGAACTTTCAATGACATGTGAGAATCCGCCCGTCCCTTGGAACGTCGGCGAAAGCCGAAAGACACTGGTTGCTAGGATCATAAAGCAGGCCGCCGCAGTGAGGCCGATGGTGATCAGGGTACGATTTCCGGCTCGTGCGAGGTTACTAAAGGCAAGTCTGACCATCGAAAAGGACTGGTTATTAACCGAAGGATTGCTAAGCCAATTGGCAAGAGCGGTCAATAAAGCCACTAGCACCAGACTTCCGACCCCAAAGAATGCCCCAGCAGCTGACTCACCCTTAAGGTCTTTTCCGAAGTAGGCAACAGAACACGCCAAAGCAAAGAAGCCGATTGGCAATAACCGCCAAACGAGTTGTGTTGATTTTTTTCCAACTGCTGTCTGATTGAGTGTGTTACCCGCCAAGAGAATCCGTGATGGCGTTTTAGTTGTTCTTTTTATGGTAGATCGAATAGTGAAGTAGGAAATTGCAAGACTCACTAAGCCACCCATAAGAAGCGTTACCGGGCTAAGGTGCACCTCCAAAAATGGATTCACAATAGCGTCGAGCCATACCGTCTCTAGCGCTGAGATCAATGCGATGGCATAAATAACACCGACCGCTATGCCTAAGAAAACGCCAACTACAATAATCGGCAGCAACTCTTGCAAAACAAATTTTATGACTCGCCGCTGACTGAATCCCAAAGCACCCAATAAACCTAATTGCTTTGCTTTTTCATCAACCGTCAAGCGAACCAGTAAGGAGATCAGCATCATCGCCGAAGCAATCAAGAACATGCTAAACATCAAAAACAACACATCAAACGGAGTGCTACCGGATGAAGCTTTAAGCACCTCTTGGCGGATTTTTCGAGGTTCAAAACCAAACTCTGCCGGATCAATCGCCATGGAAAGGGATTCACTTGTTTCAGACAAGCTGGAATTCGAATCCATTCGCAGCCAGCTAGTTGAACCCCACCGCGTGCTCCATAACTGGCGGGCTTGTTCAAGTGAAATGAACGCCTTCGGTGTGGTGGAGTATTCATCCCAGTAATCTTCATCTTGCTTTCGGATTTCGTGCACTAGATCAAAGGGCAAATCCCAATTGTTGATCGACTCGGCATCACTAACTCCTTCCAGACGAGGCGCTAGGCGGGGGTCGGCAGCATCCGTCGGTTGATCACCGTCCATTAACTCGATGATCTTAACCAGTTTGAATGAGATCGGTCTCGCTTCTGTAAGTTGCCCATGGGTACTTTCGGGTTCGTAGTAGGTCAGCGTAACCGTATCGCCAACCTGGGCTTCAAGATCATCAGCGGCCCATCGATTCAAAGCAATCTCATTCTGTTTAAGTTCGCCAACCGACTCTAGAGCATCAACGCCGGTCACTGTTGAGTAAGGAATTGACTTCTCGTTTACCTGGATCAGGTTTGCGAGGTAGGTAATCCCTTCATAGCATTTATCAGATCCGATTCGCTTTATTACTGACTCTACAACGTGGTCAGGCAGTACGAGCGAATCGGATTCCAACTGAAATAAAGTGGATGAATCTAATTCTTCTAAGCTCAGGCCGTAGTCTTCTAGCTTCGGTTGCAATGTTATTTGTTGATTCGGTTCACTTGCATGAATAACGATGGCATTTGCCATTGAGGATTCAAAACCAAGAAGCGAATTCACTTTATGCAGATTGAGAAAGACATTTTTGACGGGCATTTGTGATGCTTGTAATTGAAAATCAGCAATACCACCAGGTGGTAGTACCTGTTCAATTGGGGCACGTGAGGAAATGCTTGTATCAACTCGTTCACCCAGGGTGCTGTCGGCAGGCAACGCTTCGAAGGTTGGCAATCTCAGGAGTACTTCTTGCTGAGTTGAAAGACCACTCTCATTCGAAATCTGATCATTGATAGAGAAGCCAGCTTGATTGGTGATCAACTGAGCTAAGTCATCCATCTTCCAGTATCGCTCATCGACACCCAAAGCCGTCATACGATTAAGATTCCTTCTATCGGCTCCGTCTTTGAAGCTCAAAGAACTAGGTAGAATCCAAATCGGAGCGGCTTTTACGCTATTGGCATTAGCAATCTCCGTAGCCAACTCAGAACGAAAAGGTTGTTTTGTAACAATTACTTGATCAATGTCGCCAAGTCGATCAAGCGCGAGGTCTCTAAGGCTTCCACGCACCGAATCACCTACAACCAAAGCCCCCACCAAGGCAGCAGTAGCCACGGCAACGCCCGCCAGCACCCCCAAGTGTGTGCTTATAAAGTAGCGGCGACTAAGTGATGCAAGTTTTCTAATATTCATGCTTGAAAAGAGATAGGAGCTCTAATTCGATCTAGTAGAGAATCCATGGTACTCTCCCAAGCTATCTAGAAAAAGAATGGCCCCCTCAAACATTGTGTTTGAGGGGGCCAAGCATAAAGTAATCAATCTATGAAAAGCAAACGTGCTTTATCGGACCAGCTTAGGAGACGAGTTCTTCATCTTTGTCGCAATCGCAGTCGTCATCACCATCACAGGCAATCACGTTCTTGTCCTTATCACAATCTTCTTCACCATCGCAGGCGATTACATCGGAACCGCAATCGCAATTGTCTTTGTCGCAACCGCATTCGCCATCTTCGCAATCACACGCAACAACATCAAGTGCGGAGGTATCAGCGAAAGATTGTGTGTTGAAACCGACTACTGCAATGAATAGCAAGGCAAGGATGCTAAGATTTTTAGTCATCTGAATATCTCCAATAATATAGTTGTAGTAAATATAGGTCGTTAGTTCTGAATTATTCAATCAACTAGAATCGGGAAGAGATAATCAGTTTGTCCAGACACAAAGCAGAACTTGCATTGAAACTGAATTCGTAGCCCAACGATTGTTTTGCCAATCTGTCGGAAGAGGTCTTCTTGGGGTTCTGCATTCGCACTCTTGTGTAATCTCACAGAAGCGGTAGCACTCAATTGGATCGGTAGGGGTGACTTCTATCGTTCGTGATTCTACTGGACTAGAACTTGGACACTTGTGGCATTCACAGTCATGCGTGTGGCCATGGTGGTGACCATGACCTTCGTGATGGTGCCCATGCCCTGGAGCATGATGATTTTGGCAGCACGTCGATTTAGATTCGTGAAGTTCCTCTAAAGAACAATCACAGAGACAACTTGCCCAAGAGGGTACGCATAGCGAGAGCGATAGTAGGAAGCATGTGACCCACTTGAGGACAGGCGAGGATGGCCTGCGAATCATCCTTTTGATTGACCTTGGCATACACTCTCAACTACGTAATGAACTGAGCCAATGTTGGTAGGAATATCTGAATTCCCGCCAATGAACCAAGTATTACAGTGATAACGCATTAAGTCCAACATCGATTTAGCGCAGCCGGTGAGCTAGCTCACGTACTCGACAACTTTATCGGAGATATCTTTCCTGCACCAAGCTCCTTGCCAACGAATTTGCTTAACCGCTTTGTAGGCTTGGAGTTTCGCAGCAGGAACCGAGCTTCCCAGGGCCGTAACGCCAAGCACTCGGCCTCCTGTATTAACCGTGTCCCCGTTGATCAAGCTTGTGCCAGCATGGAAGACTTTCACGTCCTCCAGAGCATCCGCTTCTTCCAGGCCACGTATCATATGGCCTTTTTCATAACTCCCCGGATAACCTTCTGATGCCATTACGACACATATCGCTGGGCGTGGGTCCCACTCGGGAGGGTCAATCTCAGATAGCCGTCCATCAGCTGTTGCTTCCAGAATATCGACCAAATCACTCTTCAGCCGCATTAGCACGGGCTGGCATTCGGGATCGCCAAACCGGACGTTGTATTCAAGAACTTTTGGTCCTTGTTTAGTGATCATCAACCCGGCGTAGAGGACCCCTTTGAATGGACGTCGACCTCGTTTCATATGATGAACCGTAGGGACCAGCACTTTCTCTTCCACTTGATTAATGAGTGCTTGATCAACCAGAGGAGTTGGACAGTAAGCCCCCATGCCGCCAGTGTTCGGTCCACGGTCTCCATCGTAGGCAGGCTTATGGTCTTGCGCAGCAGGTAGAGTCAGGATCGACTTTCCATCCGTAATGGCAAGAATGCTGGCTTCGTGTCCGTACAGTCGTTCTTCGATGATAAGGCGATTGCCTGCGTCCCCGAATTCTTTTTGACCTGCAATACGATCAACGGCTTCCAAGGCTTCTTCACGGTTCTTACAAACAATCACTCCCTTGCCTGCAGCCAAACCATCAGCCTTCACCACGACGGAAGCATCTTCACGTTCTTCTAAATAGGTAATCGCACTGGCTGCATCGCGGAACGAGGCAAAGTCTCCGGTCGGTACATCAGCATGTCGCAAGAGTTCCTTGCAGAAGACTTTAGAACCTTCCAACTCAGCAGCTTGGGCCGTTGGACCGAAGGCACGAAGCCCTTCATCTTGAAGAGCATCGACTAATCCAGCGGTAAGTGGTGCTTCGGGACCGACCACAGTTAGGTCAATCTCGTTCTGTTTGGCAAAGTTTATAAGAGCCTCGGTATCGGTGGCCTTAATATCAATGTTTTCCAGTGGCCGTTCACCTCGTTGCCCATCAGCTTTAGTCCCAGCGTTACCTGGCGCGACAAAAACGGCATCAACCCGCTTGCTTTGACCAATCTTCCAAGCCAAGGCATGTTCTCGGCCACCACTTCCAACTACTAATACTTTCATTCGTAACTCAGAGATTATCTATCGATTAAAGCCGCTTTGGCTTGCTGGGTTTAACGTTTGGGACAGGTTTTGAAAGAACTTGACGTCGCCAATAAGTTACCGAAAGGAAGCCCACATTTTCTAGCGGGGGGTTTGCCCAAAGTCTTTGCTAGATAAGCTAGCTAGTAGATTTCTATCGTCCTTTACCTGTTGTTTTCTCTTAGATCATGCGCATTTTGCTTGCCTTGTTGATTTCGTTTATTTCAGCAGGCAACCTGCTCGCTGAAGAAGAAGCCACGCTCAAGGGCCGTTTCATTCTGAAAGGGTCTGCCCCCGAGCCGACGCAATTCGATCTGGGACGCGATGCCTGCTGTCTAAAAGCTTCACCGAAAGATGAGCGATGGCTGATTGACCGGTCTGGCGGATTAGCCAATGTGGTTGTCTCACTCCGTGTTGGTCGAGACGAATCAGTTTCGCTTCCGAAGCTAGAAGAGGCAACCAAAGCACCTCAAACCTTATCCAACAAAGACTGCCGTTTTACGCCCCGGGTAATGCTAATGCGTGTTGGTCAAACCTTGCGTTTGGCCAATGATGACCCAACGACGCATAACGTCGCGGCTACGTTTGGTCGCAATATTTCTTTGAATGTCGTTTTGGCGCCTGAGAAAGCCCGTGAATTTCTCATGTCCAAACCGGAACGGAAGCCTATGCCAGTCTCATGCAACATTCACCCCTACATGAAGGGATATGTTTTCGTAAGTGAACACCCTTTTGTAGCGGTAACAAACACTCATGGTGAGTTTGAAATCTGCCATCTGCCAATTGGAGAGTGGCAATTCCAATTCTGGCATGAAGGGAAGTACCTTAAGGAGTGTTCCTTTACTTTGGGAGGAGTCGATTACCAATCGGATAAGCGCGGCCGTGTCCGAATCCCTTTAATCACGGATGGTGTCACTGAGCTTGGTGATATTTTGATTCATGTGACGGAATAAGGCCTGGGTGCGACAAAACGACGCGATTCCACCAAATCGCATCCGCAGCCAATAAACCTCGAATCGGCTAGAATAGCAACTTTTGCCATAATGCAAGTTCACCAACAGCTGATCCATGCCAACTCATCAACAAGTACGACTTAGTAAAGCAGTTGTCGCAATGACAATCATGCTCCTTGTTGCTGTGGCAGGATGTCGTCGGGCTGAACAATTTAATGCTGACCAAATTTGGGCAAAAGCAAATGAACTAACTCCCGCACAGAGCGAAAGCATTCAGTCAGTACTCGCGGAGCTTTTCGGTACTCCTGATGCGCCAAAGATACCTAATGATGATCTTGTTTCACGACTATTTGATATTCATCGACTTGAACAAGCGTCAGGGAAAGTCATCAGCGAGGAGGTTGGGGTAACCCAAGGCCTGTACGGTCGTCATTGTGCCCGTTGCCATGGAATAACCGGAAACGGACGTGGTCCAACGGCTCTTTATCAGAGCCCCTATCCACGCGACTTTCGGCGTGGCATCTTCAAATGGAAATCAACTGCCCGTGCAGCCAAGCCGACTGACGATGATCTCTTTCACACCATTACAAATGGCGTGCACGGTACAAGCATGCCTTCTTTTGCTCTCCTGACGGAAGACGAACGTCTGACACTGATCCAATATGTCAAGTATTTGTCTCTACGCGGTGAACTAGAACAGGAACTCGTGACCTACGTTGCTGAGGAACTTGATATCGAAGAGACACTAGCAAACGATGATCCTGAAATCACAACGTTACTCAAGCTAATCACCCGTGAATGGGAACTGGCAGCGATAGCAACAATTGAAGTAAGTCCAGATTTACTTGCAGCAGGGTCCGCTAAACGGGGCAAAGCTCTCTACGCCAGTGAACGTGCTGGTTGCCTGAAATGCCATGGTAAGGAAGGCTCTGGTTTAAGTGTTTTGGATTCGGACTATGACACCTGGAACAAACGACGATTTGAGTTGCAAACTGACGCCGATCAAGAACTAGAAGCATTGCTCTTGGATGATCTGCCCGTCCGCACCTCAGTAGGCAAACGACTCACCAATGTTCCTTTGCGAGGTAAAGCAGATCAAGAAAGCCTTTACCGTCGTATCCACCAAGGCATTAACGGATCTCCCATGCCTGCGGTTGGATCAGTATCGGATGGTGATCTCGGCGCATTAAGCAATGACGAAGTCGCTGATTTGGTCGCCTATGTCGCAACCCTCGTAAAACTTCCCAAAGCGGAGGAGGGTAGTGATGAGTGACGAAAAGATCTCTGCCTGGCCACACCGAATTGCTTGGGTTCTCTGCGTTGCGACCTTTCCGCTGCTCTGGATCGGCGGATTAATCACGACAACTGACGCCGGGATGGCGGTGCCCGATTGGCCAAACACTTACGGCTACAACATGTTTCTCTATCCTTGGGAAACGTGGTTCTACGGGCCATGGGATTTGTTCATCGAACACGGACACCGATTGTTCGCATCAGGCGTGGGGCTGATTACTATCGGACTGCTGGTTGCCGTTTGGCGAAGCGAACCTCACCACCCACTTCGCAATCTTGCCCTGATTGCTCTCCTGCTAGTAATCTTCCAAGGAGCTCTTGGCGGCATGCGGGTTGTTTTGAATGAACGCCTGCTGGCGTTGCTTCATGGTTGCACGGGACCACTGTTCTTCGCTCTGACCAGCGCCTTGGTGGTGCTGACTGCGAGAACGAGTGAAACAAAATACGAGCGGTTACGAATCCGAAATTTCTGGCTTCCGGTTCTGATTTATTTTCAGCTGACCATTGGTGCGAGCCTCCGGCATGTGCCTGAAACTGAACACTTCGGAACTTTTGCTACACATGTTCAAGCACACTTGTGGATGGCACTACTGGTTCTGGTAGGGTCCATGTGGGTAGCTCTTCGCACCAGTAATAGCTCCTGGGGAGTAAAAATCATCCGAGGTGCGCTCGGATTGGTCGTTTGCAGCCAAATATGCCTTGGAATTGCAAGTTGGTGCATGAAATACCGACTTCCCGACTGGGCGACACGATGGTGGCCGGGTACGCTTATCGATTCGGCTATGTCGACTGCTACGGTGGCAGACGGCTGGTTAGAAACTCACCTAGTAACTGCTCACAGTGCTACTGGATCACTACTAATTGCTTTAACTACGGCTTTGGCAGTGTTGTCCGCCACGCCAATTACCGAATTACAAGAATCCTAACTTTCGTCGACCTGAAGGCCGATCAACTTACTTTAGCTTTTGTTAACATGAGCACAGGTTTAACAACAAACAGCGCTGCCACTCAATCAACGACCAAGTCGATGAGCTTGTCTGCTCGCCTTGCCGATTATATGGAACTTACCAAACCACGTATTGTGGTCTTGGAGTTGATTGCTGTCTTGATCGCATTGCACGTTGCCACATGTTACGGAGCACCAGGATCGGCTTGGAGCACTGCTCTCATGCTGGCAGTATCACTCGGGACCGCATTGGTCGCGGGCAGTGCGAACGCCATCAATCAATGGTATGAGCAAGATCGTGATGCACTGATGTCACGAACTGCCAATCGACCAATTCCTTCAGGGCGGTTAAGTGCTGACGAAGCTCTTGTCTTTGGCGTTGTCACATTGGCAATGGGTTGTACCACTCTCTGGCAATTTGCAGGCGCTGTTCCGGCACTCGTAGCTTTTGCTACTTGGTTGGTTTATGTCGCTTTCTACACGCCACTGAAAACCATGTCTTGGACAAACACCATCGTGGGAGCCATCAGTGGCGCCATGCCACTTGCGATCGGCTGGACTGCCGGAGGAGGATCGTTGGGGGACGCCATGGTTTGGCATCTTATGGGAGTCATGTACCTCTGGCAGTTCCCTCACTTCATGGCAATTGCTTGGATTTGCCGTGATGACTACCTCAAAGCTGACTATCAAATGTCGACGACGCTTGACCAAACAGGTTGGTGGGCAGGCATCCAAGCGATTGTTGGTTCGGTTCTTCTCGTGCCAGTTAGCTTGATACCACTTGCCATCTCACCCGAGATCAATGCCATCG
The DNA here is from genome assembly GCA_965263145.1 of Botrimarina sp. GTDB lineage: Bacteria > Planctomycetota > Planctomycetia > Pirellulales > Lacipirellulaceae > CAYGQU01. Next base: position 559,595 of record OZ253585.1, on the reverse strand, counting down.
GCTATGGAATTACGATGTTCTTGGCAGGCATCTTCATGCTCAAGGCTTCAGCTAACTTCCATTTCAATCGCGACATGTCTACTGCAAGAAAGCTTATGCGATATAGTTTGCTTTATATCCCGGTTTGGTTAGCTGCTTTATGGTTTGCAGCAGCGTGATTGTTCTTTAGTACGGCATTCAGCATCTAGGACGGCCTTTGATGGAATCAATCACCAAGAATATTGCTCTTAGCATCACGGAGCTATCGCATCATTATGGTGAGCGCAAGGCGGTTGATGCCATTTCGTTTGATGTGCTACAAGGCGAGACGTTTGCACTCCTAGGTCCCAACGGTAGTGGCAAGACGACGCTTTTCCGGTTGCTATCCACTTTGATGCCACTTCAAAAAGGGACCGTGGAACTTTTCGGTTTTGATTTGGATAAAGAACCGGAAGCTGTTCGTCAGCAAATTGGTGTGGTCTTTCAGTCACCCAGCTTAGATAAGAAACTACGGGTCGAGGAAAACTTACGCCACAACGGCATCCTTTATGGGCTCTCGGGTAAAGATCTCACCAAACGAATTGATGCCGAGCTGGAAAGATTCCGACTAACCGACCGCCGGCGTGACATTGTCGAAGAACTGTCAGGCGGATTGCAACGTCGTGTTGAACTAGCCCAGTGCATGCTACACCAACCCAAAATGCTTTTACTTGACGAACCATCTACAGGACTAGATCCGGCTGCCCGTAGCGACCTCTGGCAACGGCTTGGCGAAGCAAAAGACTCTGGTGTTACATTGCTTGTAACAACTCACTTATTGGAAGAAGCAGAACGCTGTGATCGCCTTGCTATTATGAACGAAGGTCGCCTAGCCGCTTTGGATACTCCGTCAGCATTACAATCTTCCGTTGGGGGTGATCGCATTACGATCCGATCTGCGGATTTGGATCAGTTAGCAACCAAGTTGAAAGACTCATTCCAACTCTCAACGGCAATCGTTGATGGAGCCATTCGTGTTGAAACCGATTCGGCAGAAGAGTTAGTCCCACGCATTTACCATTCTTTACGAGATGAGATCGAAGAGCTTTCTGTTGGCAAACCTACGCTGGAAGATGTCTTCCTAGCTCGTACAGGCCGATCATTTCACACCGCAATCGATCAGGCAATTTAAATCCCCCATGACAGAAGCATCCTACGTTCCCTCCGTACCGGTTGTTGCAACTCTTGCAAAACGAGAGCTTGTTCGTTTCTTCAGACAACGCAATCGAGTGATTGGTGGTTTTGTTCAGCCACTCCTGTTTTGGTTGTTGTTTAGTGAAGGCCTTCGTGAGAATGACTTAGGGTATGCTCACTTCTTTCCCGGCACGATTGCAATGATTCTGCTTTTTACAGCAATCTTTGCAACCATCTCGGTGATTGAAGACCGCAACGAAGGCTTTCTTCAGGGAGTTTTAGTTGCACCAATTACTCGACTGGCGATGGTACTAGGCAAAGTTCTCGGCGGCGCCTCGATCGCGATGCTACAAGCCATGATCTTCTTGGTCCTAGGATGGCTGACGGTTGAATCGGTTGCTCCCACACCCATTGGTGCATGCATTTCAATCGTTGTCATGCTATTGCTAGCTGTCGCGCTGACGGGCCTTGGATTTATCATCGCGTGGCGGATGGATTCCACTCAAGGTTTCCACGCCATCATGAGTGTCTTCCTGTTGCCAATGTGGCTTCTTTCAGGAGCATTTTTCCGACAAGGCGCTGACGGCCTGCTGGGATGGATTGTTTCAATTAATCCGCTTACTTACGGCGTTGCTGCTTTAAGATGGCGTTTAACGCCCGAAGATATATCAGGGCTACCCAATGAAATGCTCTGCTGGGCAGTGACGGCTATCTTCGCAACGACAATGTTACTACTTAGTTGGCGTGTTGCCTTACGGCGATAAAATTCGATACCTTTCTAAGCACTAAGGAAGAACCATGGTTCTGCTTGCTGCCGCTCATCCAATTGTTCACGTCAATGCGGCCCTGAATACCCTAGCGGCAATCCTTTTGGTGGTGGCCTACATTTTCATCCGTAAAGGATGGGAGAATGCTCATAAGAATACGATGATTGCAGCAATGATCGTGTCGATTCTCTTCCTAGGTTGTTATATCTACTATCATTTTCTGGGAGACGAAGTTCACTTCACCTACCCCGCGGTTGCGGTTCGTGTCACCTATTTCGGCATCTTACTTTCACATATTCTGCTTGCCATAACGGTCCCCTTTATTGCGGTCTACCTCACAACCCTAGGACTGAAGATTTTTCAACTGGATGAATCAGAACGTGGGACGGAGATCGAACAAAAGTTCCGTGAAAAGCATCGCAAGGTAGCCCGTTGGGGCTTGCCGATTTGGCTTTATGTTTCTGTCACAGGAGTGATTGTCTATCTAATGCTTTATCACCTGTGGCCACCTGAAACGCTTTAATAGAAGCATTTCTTAATATCTCTGCGCATTGCGTTTTGCCTAAGGGAAGGATTCCGCTAGACTTAGAGTAATCAGGGGGCATCCATCGGCAAGGCATATTGCCACCGGTTGGAAGATCAATGAACGGAGTTCTTAATTGATATGAAGCTGAGCTTCTCTTATCGATGCGTGGTATTTTTGATTTTGGTGCTTCTTGCGCCACCTTCGTTCTCATTTGAAATAATTGAAGGCCTGAATATTCAGAACGTCCAACCTGTGTTTCCCGCCATATCAACGGTCAAGGCAGACGCGCCACTATCTTCCTACACGCCCCCTAGACTACCAAGTGAAACGCAACGTCGCCTTCAACAGTGGGACGCTCTTATTGCTGATAAAGCATGGACTGATGCCTTCCATCTATTCGACGAGCTGATGATTACGTGTGACGAAGAAGTCTTTACCTTAGGCAAATCAGATTACGCTCAATCAATTCCTCTTAAGAGTTACCTTCAGTCTCGTCTGTCACAGTTACCTCTGGAGGGAGTACGACAATACCGCAGAATTTATGACTCAATTGCTGAGGACCTCTATCAACAAGGAATCTCGGCACATGACACGCATATACTCCAGCAAGTGACGACCGACTATTTCCTCACAAGCTGGGGTGATGATGCGATGTTGGCATTGGGTGATATAGCATTCACCTCAGGCGATTTCCGATTGGCAAGAGAGCACTGGATACGAATCAACTCGCTACTGGTTGGCCCAAGTGGTGAACCGATCGATATGGCCTTGTCTAACTTGAAACCTAAGGTGGATCTTGGCAAATTGGCCGAAGTTTGGAAAACAACACGACGACCCAACAATGAATATTACTATCCGGATTCTGACCTAGCTGTTTCCGATCTACTATCGAGACTCTTGCTCTGCTCGGTTCAAGAGGCAGATCACCAACGGGCTAAAGCTGAGTTACTGTTGCTAAAAGCGTTAGCGCCTGGCTCCGAGACTTGGATTGCTGGACGAGAACAAGCCACCGTTGCACCTTATGATTCTCTTCAGTCATCAACGCAATTAGATGATAGACAAACTGATCAATTAGGCCCCTTGGTTGATTGGCAATGGGCAAATCCTATTAATCTTTCAGCGACCAATAATCCACAGGCTAATAATGCTTTTAGAGCTCTGAACCTAAATCGAAACATAAACACAGCTAGACCATTGAAGGTTATCCCTTTTGTTGCAGGAGAGATGATTCTTATTCAACATGCTGGGCTCTTAACCGCATGGTCAGCTAAAGATGGCACATCAGTCCCCAGTACACTGCTTGGCCAAAAGGAAATCAAGCTGAGCAATCCTCCTACTAACAACCTAACAAACAACCTAAGAATACGGGTTCAAGGGCAAATACGCGTCAATGGTCGACTGGTACAAGGATTCAATGGCCCTCCCAATGTGAACACTCTTAGACAAGCGAACGCCTTCAATATCAACATCCCTGCTGCTGGAACTTTTGCCAGCCATGACGGGATCGTTTACTTCTGCACGCCCCCTGTGCTTAAAAACCGCAACGGACAACTCTATTCACGCCCGGGACCTCCAACACGTCTTGTAGGCGTTGACCCTCGCCAAGAAGGAAAGCTTGTTTGTGAGATCGATCTCCAGAAGGACTTCCCTTCAACTGCTCAGTATTTTGCTGGACCTCCGGTACTGCGTGATGACCAGCTATTCATTGCACTGAACAGCAAAGGGGCTAGCAGTGAATTCAGCATTGCTTGTTATTCGGCAATTGATAATCAACTCGTGTGGAAGACAGACATTGGATCTGGGGTAAGTGATCCACAAGTTTCGGCTAACAACCCATTAAAAATCGTCTTAGGTGTGAACGACCTCTATCTGTCTACTAATAGTGGAGCAGTGATTTCGCTGGACTCACTGAACGGAAAGCTTCGATGGATCAGTCAATATCCACGTTCGAGAAAGTCGCTTACTTCTGCTGCTTTCATTACTCAACCTACGGGTTGCTTGCTGTTTAATGATCGGCTTTTTGTGACACCCAGCGATTCAGAGCATGCTCTTTGCTTTGATGCTGCCAGTGGTCATATTCTTTGGTCTGCCTTAAAAACAAATCCAGCATCTCAAATGACAATTGTCACAGATAAGACAGTACTCTTAGCTGGAGAACAGCTCGAAGCGATTGATCGTGTGTCTGGTTTACGCAAATACTTGCACCCAGAAAGCAAGTATTCAGGAATTCGAGGCATGGGATCCGGCGTCGCGGTAGGCGACGAGTTCTTTTGGCCCACGCGGAATAAGATTCTCAGTATAAGAATTGACGATGGATCCCGTTCACGTCCCCCCATAAGACTGACAGAAATCGGCACTTCAGGTGCGAATCTTATAAGAACTGGCGATCAATTAGTTGTCGTAGGCGATCTTGGGATGAATGTCTTAGGTGATCAAAATCTCAAAAAAAGGGAACCTATTCAGCCTTTACCGCATTTATCTGATAGCGACCTAAACAATTCACGTTCAAATACTGTCTCACAAATCAGTCTCGATTAGTACACTACTTCGCATAAATTGACCATGACATTACCTGAATCTGATACCGCGGCGATCAAGCAACTTGGTGATACTTACCGTCAGCTGACTGATGAACTTGGCAAAGTCATTGTTGGTCAGCACGAAGTGATTGACCAGCTTCTAATCGCCTTGTTCTCACGAGGCCATTGTGTGCTCCAAGGTGTACCCGGTTTGGCTAAAACACTTTTGATTCGCACCTTAGCTGAGTCACTTTCTCTTGATTTCAACCGAATCCAATTCACCCCCGACTTGATGCCTGCTGACATAACCGGCACCGAGGTGATCCAAGAAAATCGCACCAGTGGTGAGCGTGAGTTCCGATTCCTGCCCGGACCAGTTTTTGCGAACATTGTTCTAGCCGATGAGATCAACCGTACGCCTCCCAAGACCCAGGCCGCTTTGCTTGAAGCCATGCAAGAACGCCAAGTAACCATCGGCGGTGAGCGCCACTCTCTTCCTGCTCCATTTTTTGTCTTAGCGACCCAGAACCCAATCGAACAAGAAGGAACTTACCCTCTACCGGAAGCTCAGCTAGACCGTTTTATGTTTATGGTTGAAGTTGATTATCCAACGGAATCTGAAGAGCTTGCCATCGTCAAGCAAACAACAACCGACTCACAGGTCGGAGTGACCGCGAAACTAAGTGCGGAACAACTTTCAGCCATGGCTGATCTTATCCGGCGAGTTCCCATCGCAGATCACCTAGCAGAGTATGCCATACGCGTAGTCCGTCAAACACGCATCGGCAAGTCAGCAACTGATGAGTTTGTCAGTCGGTATCTAAGCTGGGGCGCGGGCCCACGGGCTAGTCAGTTCCTTGTCTTGGCGGCCAAAGCTCGAGCTGCCCTTAATGGACGATACTGTGCTGAGGTAGAAGATCTCCAGGCAGTCGCCTTTCCTGTACTACGGCACCGAATTGTTACCAACTTCAACGCGGAAGCAGATGGCATTTCAGCTGATGATGTCATCAGCAAACTCCTTGAAATCACTTCAGTTGAAGCCGCCGCCTAAGCCAGATTCGTTAAGCAAGAATGGCTGACACAACCAACGTTCCTGATCGTCTCATAGATCCTGCCACTCTGGCAAGGATGAAGGGCCTTCGTTTGCGTGCTGAACGTATCGTAGAAGGCTTCGTTTCTGGGTTGCACCGCTCGCCGTATCATGGTTTTTCTAATGAATTCGCCGAACATCGCGAATACGTCCCTGGTGACGACCTTCGTTTTGTCGATTGGCGAGCGTTTGCTAAGACTGACAAGATTTACCTCAAACAGTATGAGGAAGAAACGAACCTCATCTCTTACCTTGTCTTAGATATCAGCGAGAGCATGCTTTATCAACATAAAGGTTCTGACAAAGTCAGTAGCCCCATGTCGAAGCTAGAATATGCTCAAACTGCCGCCGCTGCGCTAACTTATCTTATTTTGCATCAGCAAGACGCGGTAGGCCTAGCTACATTTGACAACCAAGTCCAAACACTTCTGAAACCAAGCGGCAGTCCATCACACCTCACTCCCATGCTTGAGAATATTGGTAGTGGCGGCAATCAAGAGAAAACGTCCGCCGGGCCAATCTTCCATGAGTTGGCTGAGCGACTTACGCGCCGTGGTGTTGTCATCGTACTAAGTGATTTGTTTGATGATCCTAAGTCTTTGCTGACAGGCCTTCAGCATTTTCGTCATCGCCGGCATGACGTGATTGTGATGCATGTCCTTGACCCCGCGGAACTCGATTTTCCCTTCCAACAACCAACCTTGTTCAAAGGGCTTGAAGCACTAGGTGAGTTGTTAGTCGATCCAGCCCGCCTCCGCAAAGCTTATCGTCAGGAATTTGAACAATACCAGAAAGCGATAGCAGGTGGGTGCCAATCCCTCGGGGCTGATTACGTATTGATGCGAACCGATAAACCAATCGATGTCGCCCTAACCGCCTATCTCCACCAACGCCAGCAAAGGCTCCGATAAACGAGTAAACTGCTTGATCCATTTAGCTGACAACATGTTACTTAGCTTCGGTTTTGCCAACTTGGCCGCCCTGGGGTGGCTCGCAGCCGCAGCTGCGCCAATTCTTATCCACTTATGGATGCGCCAAACTCACCGCACAACCCCTTGGGCAGCATACCAATTCCTCAAATCGGCCTTAGAGCGTCAGGCAAGGCGTCTAAGACTGCAACACTGGATTCTCTTGGCAATCCGCACCGCAATCCTGTTGCTCGTAGCACTCGCTGCTGCGAAGCCTTTTTTTGAAAGTAAATTACTCACTGGCGGTAATGTCCCTACTCACCGATTATTGGTAATTGATAACTCACTTTCGATGGGTTTCGCCGAGTCGGGAAAATCTCGATTTGATCGTTCAATTGACTCCGCTTCTGGGTTGATCAAGCAATCCCTATCGGATGATAAGTTCACAATCCTGACTGCTTCTAACCTGAGTGAAGGTATCACGTATCCAGTGGGTTTAGACAAACTGGCTGCCATCAAGGTGATCAAAGAGATCAGTTTGTCCCCCTGCAAATCGGACATCCAATATACCTTACAGACGCTTGAGAGCATGCTAGCCAAACAGGATCGGACTTCTCCGCTCCCTACTCGAGCGGAAGTAGTATTCTTTACCGATCTGCTTTCTTCGGATTGGCAAACCTTTGAAGAGAATGCAATCACTGAAAATGATCAAACACTTTCTAATGTTACCAATGTTGCCCAAGTGAGATTGGTTGACGTTGGATCTCCCTCTTCTGCGAATCAAGCTATCACCTCTTTCGAATGTACGAATCGCCTTCCGACCACGAATCAAGAATTAGAATTCCTTGTCAGGGTCATGAGTTATGGGCAAAAAGAAGAGAAGACCCTCAACGCCGAGCTAATTGTAGATGGGATCTCAGTCGACCAACAGCGAGGAACTGTTATTGACCGGTCTATCGAATTTGTTTTCAGCGCACAATTTGAGTCACCTGGCCCCCACACGGTTACAGTTAAAATCAATAACGATTCTCTCTTGGCTGATAACGAAAGACACTTAGCAATCAACCTTAAAGATTCGCTAAGGATCCTTTGTATCGAGGGGCGACCACGTGCTGCGAGATATGTCGCTGATGCACTTAACCCAGCCCAAGATGAATCTTCGCCATTACAACCAGAGATTATCTCCCATGCCGATTTATCCAGCATCGATTTAAATCTGTTTGATTGTGTGATTTTCTGCAACGTGCCTGATTTTAGTGAAAATGAGAAACTACAGATTAAACAGTTTTGTCAAACTGGCGGTGGGGCAATCTTTTTTCTTGGCGATCAAGTTATTTCTGATCGATACGAAGGAATTTTCGATAACGATTCTCAACAACTTAGCCAGCATAGCAAGACAAAAATTAGCCAAGTCAGCTTCAACGCGAATGAACGCGTCAGTTCGAAACCGCTACTGCCAGTCTCTCTGCAAAATCTAATTCGAGTCTCTTCCTCGAGAATCGACCCTCTCGACTATCGACATCCGATCCTCGCACCGTTTGAAGGCAATGAACAAGCTGGTTTGCTGAGCACTCCCATCTCGATTATCCATTCGCTTGGCTTAGCAAGTGACTCAGATAATTGCGAAACACGCATTGCGATGGCTACGGTCAGTGGTGACCCGTTGCTATTAACTTCTCGCTACGGGGCAGGCCGGGTTGCCGTCTTTGCGACGGATGGTTCCTTGCAATCAACTAACCCAGATACGGGCGAACCTTGGACCGCAATGCCTGCCTGGCCCAGTTTCTTGCCACTTATTCATGGCACTATTCAATCGGTATTGAATCTTGAGAATCAAATCGGTTCGCATGAAGTTGGTCAATTGATCCATGCCCCTCCAGTTAATGCCTACTCTATCATCCGCCCTGATCAAACCATGGAACTCTTACCCGTCGGCGGTAAGAGCACAATTGAGTATCAGAGAACGAATCAAACCGGCTACTACGATTTCACCGATACGTCAGAGACGGTATTGCAACGGCATGCAATTAATCCAAGCCCTTCAGAAAGCGACACCACCCGAATACTCCCAGCATCCCTGGATCCTCGTCTAACGGTTGTTCGTCATGACTCTTCAGCAAGTAGCGAAATGGAGTCCGATAGTGGCGAGAGAAGCTTCCATCGCAGTTTATTGTTGATTGCTTTGCTCTTGATTCTTGTTGAATCAGGGCTTGCTTGTTGGTTTGGACAAGGGAGGGCATGATGCTTGCAAACGCTCCCGCCGTCGATTGGAAACTCCAATACCACTGGAATTGGGCACCTTGGTTAACGGTCCTCATTGTTGCAGGATTGATTGCTTGGATTATCTTTTGCTACCGCAACGAAGCGTCTCCTGCCAAGCAGTTTCTGAGATCCTTGCTTGTTCTCCTCCGATTAACAACGATTGCATTCATCCTGGCAATGCTTAGCCAGCTCGTATTCTCTGGGGTGCGAACCGGCAAGCCACGTCTAGCCATCTTGGTCGATCAGTCAGCCAGTATGCTTACCGAAGATGTTGCCGATTCAGTTAACATGATTTCCCGTCAGGATGCGGCACAGCAGTTAATCAATGTTAACGACCGTAAACTTATCTTGGCTTTAAGCGAAAACTACTTGCTTGAACTGGTCTCCTTTGATTCAGAGATTCGTGAAAACACGATACAGCAAGAGAGCTTATTCTCGAATGAATCTCCTTCAGAGAATTCCCCCAACCATTCTCGGCTTGGTGATGCACTGCTTTACGTAATGAACAAACCATCCAGTGCTCCGCTTCAAGGAATCATTACCTACTCCGATGGTCAAATCACTCAAGGAAGGACACTCAGTGAAGCGACTTCTCAGGCCAAACGCAAAGGAATTCCGCTTTACTTCATAGGATTAGGTGATGACAAACCTCAACCTAGTCTGAATCTTGATTCACTCTTAGCCGAGGATCAAATCTATCCTGGTGACATTGCCAACTTCCAAGCTTCGCTAAATACATCGAATTTGAGCGGTGAATCTATCAAAGTCGAATTACTCCGCAATGGTAAAGTCGTTGCGGAGAAAACAGTTGTCGTCTCAGAATCAGACCCGACTCAATCTATTCCCCTACAACTCATTGACCGCCCACCCGCTGAGGGAAACTACAAGTACTCACTACGTGCGAAACCAATCGATCCAATCCTTGCGAAGAAGGTTGAGTCACCAAGCCTACAACATCCTCTGATTGTTAAAGACCAACTCCTGCGAGTGCTGATTGCTGCTGGATACCCCAACTACGAATTCCGATATCTTAAGCATCTGCTTGAACGGGACTCTTCTGTTCAGCTGACCTCCTTCCTGCAAGAAGCGGACCCTGATCATCCGGCTTCAGATACGACTGCAATTCGTCAATTCCCTCTGACGAGTGAGGAATTGAATCAATTCGAGGTGATCATCTTGATGGATCTTGATCCAAGTTTGCTGCCAAGGTCCCTGTGGGGACGTCTTTCAAACTATGTCAGTCAGCGGGGAGGTGGCCTAGCAATCATTGCAGGACCACGTTATTTGCCACACGCCTATCTTGATAGGCCTAAGTTTCTTGCCATGCTTCCAACGAAACCTAACTCTGGCTTGATAAATGGTTGGAATGATGAACAGGGCTATCAGGCGTTAAAAACCGATTTCGGCAATCAATCAGCCAACCTCTTGCTAAGCGATTCACGTGAGAAGAGTGAATCGGTTTGGAAGAACCTCCCGCCGTTTTACTGGTTAGCAAATGTTGGACCCGCTAAACCGTCAGCACAGGTTCTGACGAATCACCCAAACTATATGGCATCAGCAACGAAAAGTGCCCCGGTATTTGTGACCCAGTATTTCGGAACTGGCCGCGTTCTATTGCATGCCGTTGACAGCACTTATCGCTGGCGTCTCAAAGTAGGTGATGTCTATTTCGCTCGATATTGGGGACAAACCCTTCGGATGCTCGGCAAAGAAAAGATCAACTCAACCAAGCAGAACCTTTTGCTCGCCACGAACGAAAATAAGTATCAAGTGGGGGAAGCGGTAAAGATTCAGCTTGATGGACTCGTTGCAAATGAAGGGAAATCCCCAAGAATCCGACTAAGCAAACCGGGCAGAGCTGATCAAGAGATAGCGCTTGATGCCGTGGGATCGAAACCTGGGCGCTGGCAGGTTCAGCTACCCGGGCTGCCTGCCGGTCAGTATCGTGTCTCACTCCTCACACAACAAGTTGAGGAGAATCCAAAGAGTATCGATTTTGAAATTGAAGCACCTCCTGGAGAGCTGACTCGAATCGCCATGAATCGTGAAGAAATGGAAACCGCAGCAAACACAACTCGTGGCCGGTTCTATACCTTCGAAGAAGCGAAACAACTAATTGATGATCTCCCACCGAGTCGATCCGTTGCGCTAGAAAACTTACCACCTTATGAGATATGGAACCGCTGGCCCTTTTTGTTGGGAATTTGTGCCTGCCTTTGTGCCGAATGGATAATACGTAAACGCCAATCTATGCTTTGATTATTCCGTGCCCAAGTCATTCATTGAAAAAATTGATCTCGCAGCAGACCGACAAGGCCGACTGACATTTCAGTCTGCGTTGATGTCGATCGCAAGCTTGGTTCTGTCGCTTTCACTCTTGTTGATACTCTGCGACTATTTAGGGCGATTTAATGACCCTGGATTGAGGTGGTTGGCAACCGGCTCGGTGTTTGGGCTAACTGGTTTTCTCATCTATCAATGGGGAGCCTACCTCTGGCAACCATCGCCGTCTCGGCTGAACATGGCTCAAAAAATAGAAACCTTAAACTCAGAGTTAGGCAGCCGCCTTTCGAGTGCTGTTGCATTTTATGACCAGCCGACCGAAGACACCAATGCAGGGTCTACCGATCTGCGGCGTGCACTGGTTCTAGCAACTAATGAAGAAGTCAAGGACAGTCCATTCAACAATGCTATTGAAAGGGAACCTCACAAGAAAGCATCAACACGCTTTGGCATCGTACTAACACTCTTAATGATTCTTGGTTTCACTTTACCTTCGGAAATGGCTCTCGGCTTCAAGCGCCTCGTGATGCCTTGGAATGAATCGCACTGGCCTCGGGAGAACCATCTAGAACTTGTCGACGCTCCCAATAAGATCACACAAGGTGAATCGATTGAGCTCGTTTGCCGCGATAAAGAAGGGGAACTTCCTGATGATATGGTCGTAGAATATCGCTTAACAACTGAGTCAGGTGAGCGATTTGAAAGCGTGCCGATGACCGTCGTTGGCAACGAAGCGATTTCAACGAGACAGAACATTCAATCTAAGCTTCGATACCGAGTGGTAGGAGGCGACGATCATACCATGGCCTGGCAAACATTAGATGTTCTAAATCCTCCTACAATCAACGACTTGCAGATTGAAATTACCCCTCCCACCTACAGCGGCATTACTCCCTATCGATCCAATGGCAGGTTAGAGGTTCTTACTGGTAGCTATGTCTCTCTGAATGGTAACGCCGACCAAAAACTACAATCAGCAAGTGTCGTGCTCTCGAATGAACAAAGAATTGAGTGCGATATTATTAATGATGGGAACGTATTTACTATTCCTGCTGATAGGTGGCAGATTGAGTTCGATAAAACGCTCGCCAATGCCACTTGGAATATTGATTTACAATCTGTCGATGGAAGCAGAGTCAGTAGCAGTCCTCAGCTGTTGCGAGTCGTTGAAGATACTCCCCCCCGACTGAAGTGGGTTTCACCTCAAGGCGACGTCTACCTGACTACGAGAGCCACTATTCCGATTAAGGTTACTGCGACGGACGATTTCGCCTTGTCGAGTTGCTGGATTGAAGGAGAGATCACTAATCTTGACACAAACAGCGAGGCTCCTGAAACAAGCCCAAAGGAACCGATTCGTCACACGATCTTAGAGCCAATCAAATCGCCCCCCGTGCGTCAATCTTTAAAAACCCCTCAGCTAAAACAGCTTAATTCCGAATGGGATTTGCAACTTGAAGACTTAGCCGTTGGAACCCGGATGGATCTCACCTTAAAGGGGGCCGATTTCCTACCTCAGGAAGGGAAGAGCACTCTCGTCAGAAGGGTCTTTCTCGTTTCTGACGAAGAGTTCCAAACAAGGCTTGCCAAAAAACAATCTCGCCTATTGGCGACAATTCAAGAAGCAATCAATCGTCAAAGATCCGCCTACGAGATGTCTGAATCGCTAGCCGCTGATTTAGATAATGAACAAGTCACGAAACAAAACAAACTGGATCAAATCGCAGCATCCGAGTTTCAGCAACGCCAAGCTGCGAGCAAACTGACCGAATCGCTTGGGGCTATTAGCCAAGCAGAACGTCTTTTAGCTGAGATTCGGAACAATCGTCTAGGAAATCCGGAACTAGAAAACCAAATCGCTGAAGCGGTTGAACAGCTAAAGCAGGTTAAAGCATCTCCCATGGCGGAAGCCAAGGAAAATCTTGCCGAAACAAGACGCGGCTTACAACGCGATGATCTGTTAAATAGTAAATCTAGTATCAAGTCAGCCATAGACAGCCAGCTATCCGCGAAAGAAAGACTTGAACAAGTTGCAAAGTCCCTAACCGGTTGGTCTGACTTTCAGCGCCTTTCTCAGGAATTAGCTTCTATTGAAAAACGACAGCGTGATCTAGCAAATAAGTCAGCCAAGCTTTCTGCCATGTCCTCCAATGGCAATCCTCTCCAGCGAGTAGAACAACAAACCGAACGGCAAAAGATCGCTTCGGAACAGGCAGAAAACAATCGTCGGTTTAGCCAAATCCAACAAACTCTTCAAGAACTTCTCAGTACGACGGATGAATCCAAGAGAAGCGAATCGCAGAACGCTGCTGCAGACGCCTTACAAGAATCCGAAGAGCGTAATATTGCTAGCGGAATGCGGAACGCATCTAGCCGATTGGCCCGCAATCAGATGGGCCGTGCAGCCCAGCAACAACGCCAATCTGCCGACGATCTGCAAGAGATGTTAGAAACTCTGCGTAGCCGCTCTCAGACAGACCCCGACAAGCTGATTGCGAAGCTTCAGGAGGCAAATCAGCAACTGAGCCAGCTCGAACAACAAGCTAGCAAAGCAAGTAAATCTCCCAAGCCAAATGAAAATCAAAGCCAACAGATATCTAAAGAATCAAGCCGCATGTCGCGGAAGCTCAACCGATTGACAGCACAAAGTGCTGCCCAGAAGGCCCAACAGGCGGCCGATTCGGCTTCTCAATCTTCTGACAACCAATCACAGAGTTCATCGTCGAAGCTTGAACAGTCCGAACAAGCTCTGAAGCAAGCCCAGCAAGAAGTTAACAAAAGGATTGCTGAACTCGAACAGGAGAAAGCGGAACGATTGCTAGACCGCCTAGAGAAAGAGTTACCTCGTTTTCAAAAACTCCAAGAAGAGATCCTCGATGAGACGAAAATAGCCCACGATGCCAACCGTAGACAACAAAGATCTGCTTCCATTGATTTACGACAGCGTCAACAAACACTTGAGGAAGAGGTTGATCTATTCAGTGAAGGCTTAGCCCCGAAACCAATCTTCCAACATGCGCTCTCGGGCGCTACTGATCAAATGGAGCAAGCTACAACTCTGCTCACTGAGGAACAGCTTGGTCGTGCAACCCAGCGAAGCGAATACCTGGCACTTCAGCGATTGAATCAGATTGAACAAGTCTTAAAAACTCACCGTGAACAGAAAGAGCAACAACAGCAACAGGGGGGAGGGCAAGGCGGAGCAAACGGGCCACCACCTCCTCCGCTACCGTTCGAAGTTGCTGAACTGAAGATGCTCCGATTGATGCAGCTAGAGTTAATAGACCAAACTCGCAGCTATCAGGCTGATCGTGCCCAGGCGGTGCAATCTGACCAATTCAGGGAGAAAAACTGGAATTCTGAAGCAAATCAGCTATCCGATGAACAAAAAAAGCTCTCTGAACTGGCCTTAGAGATAGCAAACCGGAATAATGAACCATAGATCGTAGAACAGTTACCATCAGCTTGAGGTATCGAAAATGTCAAAACTCAAAGTAAGGTTCATGAGCCTCTTCATCGTGGTGGGATTATTTTATACGCACCATGCTGTAGCTGCCCCCGCGTCGCAAAACGGACCTTCGGCTGCCAATGAACTTGGTGGTGGTCTTCTTGACGGCCTGCTTGAGGATCTTGATGGCAAATTACCAGAGCTTGCTGAACCCAGCCAGTTAAATCCTAGCGTTCCACCTACCCCACCGAAGCCCCCAAGTTGGCTTCCTAAGCCTGGAGAGATTGAACGCAATATCCAACGCCAAATCGGTGGCGAAGATGTTGGTCAGAAGGAATCACCGTTGGCTCCCATCGCACGACGCATGAGCATTGCTGCTGAGCTAATTAGTCAAAACCAGACAGCAAATCCACCACGTCCCGTGCAAGAGCAAGTTGTTTCAGATTTAGAGATGCTCATTGAGAAGCTTGAGAAAGAATGCAACTCATGCAACAACAGTTCCAATCAGCCAAAGAACCAAAAGAAACAAGCTTCAAAACGAAGCGAGCCAAAACCTGGTGAGTGCAAGAATCCTAGCGAAGCGAAACAAGCTGGCGCTTTGAAGCCATCAAGGTCTCAATCAGCAGCACAAACGTCCACTACACGCATGGGTAGTGCTGAAGCTGTCGATCCCAATGGCCAATCCAACGAAGAACTTATGAAAGCGGCCTGGGGGCATTTACCACCAAGAATACGAGAACAAATGATTCACTCTTCATCAGAAGAATTCCTTCCGGAATACCGAGAGCAACTCAAAGAATACTACAAACGTCTTGCTGAACGCGAAGCTGAGGAAGAAACAGAATGAGTCGCTCATTTACAGCATTTTGTTTAATTCTCTGCTTGGCATTCGCGACAATCTTTATTGCAACGCCCTCTCAAGGTGAGCAACCAATTGCAACATCCTCACCTGAAGAAACGGCTATCCAAATGATGGCCCCATCGGAAGAGGCAGTCAAACGAGGACTCGACTACCTCGCTGAGAACCAGCTTCCTGACGGAAGTTATGGCAACCGAGGCATTGGCAGAAATCCTGCCGTCGTAGCATTATCCGGCATGGCATTTCTCTCCTCCGGAAGCGCACCCGGCCGTGGCCCCTATGGAAAGAACATTGATCGTTGCATTGACTTTCTGATCGAGCACACCCAGCCAAGCGGATTTATTTCGGTCCCCAATGCGACAAGTCATGGGCCGATGTATGGGCATGGTTTTGCTACGCTTTTTCTTGCGGAAGCTTACGGAATGTCTCCTCGCCAAGACCTGCGTGACAAACTGACCGACGCTATCAACTTAATTGTCTCAGCACAGAACCCTGAAGGTGGGTGGCGCTATCAACCAGTACCACGTGACGCGGATCTTTCGGTAACCATTTGCCAAATTATGGCACTCCGTGCCGCCCGTAATTCTGGTATCCACGTTCCAGCAGAGACGGTTCAACGATGTGAAGAATACGTTCGTCGTTGCCAGAATCCGGATGGTGGCTTCGGATATATGACGACGGACCGATCGAGTGCCTTTCCTCGATCAGCAGCAGGATTGGTAGCGTTCTATAGTGCCGGTGTCTACGAAGGGAAAGAGATCGACCTTGCCTTGGACTACCTCAAAAAGAAACAACCAAGCCCAGGAAATCGCAACTTTAGTCACTTCTATTACGGCCAATACTATGCCGTGCAAGGTATGTGGCAAGCTGGGGGAGAGCACTGGGAAAATTGGTTTCCTGATGCTCGCGACTTAATGCTCTCGCGCCAGAATGTCGATGGCTCTTGGCCCGATGGCAATGGCCAGGCTTATGCCACTGCCATGGCCTGCGTCATGCTGCAGGTCCCAAACAATATGGTCCCCATTTTCCAACGATAAAATGCGCATGCCAAAAGTTTGCAACCTAATTTCTCTAGCCATATTTTGCCTAACAAACAATTACGCTTTAGCAAAAACTGCACCCTTGCTCTGTGTAGATAAAGAAATAGAAAATGCTGAACTTGTCAGTTTTTCTTTCGGTGAACAGAAGCCACTTCGTGCAAAATTCTTAGTTAATGATGACGAGTTGAATCAGGATGCAGAGAATATAGTTCGCTGGGGACACCCCGCTGCTAAAGTTCGCCAAGCCTCGCTGCAGTTAATTGATGGCTCGTATCTTTTTTCAAGTAAGGTTTGGACTCCCAAAGATCGAATTACTTACAACGGCAAGTCGGTAAAGGTTTACCGTACGTCAGGCAAGCTCTCTCTTGCAGATAAATCAATCGAGAAGATCAATTTTGCATCCCCCCTGAAAACGAATAGCAAAATAGACAGAAATGAAGATTCAGCAGCTACAATTACCTTGAAGAATGGTGACCAAATTGTTGGCAGCATTAACAAGTTCGATCCAAAAGAATTACAGTGCACAATCTTCGATCAACCTGCGACATTAGCTAGAGAAGATATTGCCCACATCCAATTCGCAACTAGCTCAGCCGTTAGGCCCCAGCCACCAGCCCGATGTCTTATTGGATTAGCGGATGGATCGCTTCTCATGGCTCTAGAAGCCAATGCTAATACGAAGCGTTGCCGCATCAGACTTTGCTGTGGAGAGACAATCGATATTTACACCAAGGAGATTGTCTATCTACAGCCTACCTCTGAGTCGATTGCTTATTTATCAGATCTCAATCCTATTGACTATCGGCATACCCCATATCTTTCACTTGAATGGCCCTTCGGTGTTGACCAGATGCCTTTTGGGGGAGAACTAAAGGTGGACGGCAAGTTCTTTAGGAAAGGTATTTCTCTCCACTCAGCTTCCCGATTGGTCTATTCTTTGCAAAGCAACAACAATCGATTTCAAGCTACGATTGCTCTTTCCGATCAGGCGATAGCCATTCAATCTAAAACTCCGCGCACTGCTGAGGTACAGATCCTCAAGATTGTAGGGAACGAACTCAAACCGCTGTTTGAATCTACCCTCGACGCATCGAACCCTCAGTCGCTTCCTGTTGATGTAGATATAGCCGGAGCGCGGGCTCTTGTAATCGTCGTTGATTACGGCAAAGGTGCGGACGTGGGGGATGATGTACTCTTCTTGGATGCACGCCTCGTAAATCTTAACTGATGAGCTTGCAATCTTTCATTCTAAGCCATGGCCCGTAAATAGGTGGTGTAAGACTGAAGATTCCTTGACTGCACATTTGTTGTTACGCCAAAGGAATCGCTCTTAAAGCTTATAACTCGTCGTATTGATGAACTGTTGTTAGTCTGGAGCTGCCGTTCGGTAATGGAACAAGATTTCCTAGGTCTACTCTCAATAATTCATAATGCCAAAAGCAATCCAGAGATCCCTCTACACACACGCAAGCATAGTTTTTATTGTTGGCTTGCTGATGACACCCCTCTCCCTGGCCCAGCAGCCTAACATTGTCTTTGTCGTGGTAGACGATGCGGGCTATGTCGACTTCGGATTCATGGGATCGAGCGAGATTCCAACTCCCAACCTTGATGCCTTGGCTGCGAATGGAGTTACTTTCACTCAAGCCCACACAGGCCAAGCTTGTTCTCCCTCGCGGGCAGCCTTCTTGACAGGTCGCCATTACAACCATTTTGGTTACGAAGCAAACCTAAAAAACACGGATGACCCTTTAACCGAACATTTCGAAGGGATCCCGAATTCTGCAGTCACTATGTTCGAGCGACTGAAGTCAGAAGGCTACTCAACTAGCGTCACAGGCAAATGGCATGTGGGTGGATTAGCGGACATCGTTGAGAACGGTGTAATAACTCAGCCGGGAAATCGACCACCGAAACAAGGCGTTGACCATTTCATTGGATTCCAAGCAGGCGGTGGTCTTCAAGAAATGTTCCTCAACCCTGATGGCACGGACAACGTTTCCTCATACAACGCAAATGGAAAGCATTGGTCAAACCTATGGGGTGATAATACGGTCGATTACATCGACCAGCACTATCAAGATTCGAATCCCTTTTTCATCTACACCTCGTTTAATGATCCGCACTCACCAATAACGCAAGCACCATCGTTCAACGATCCACGCATTGCTCATCTATCGGGTCAGCGCAAAACCTACGCTTCGGAAGTTCTTACAATTGATGACAATGTCGGCAAGATTATCGACAAACTGAATGACCCTAATGGTGACGGAAATCAAAACGACTCGATTATGGATGAAACCATGATCGTCTTCTTGAACGACAATGGGGGCGTGCTTGGTAATTCAGCTGACAACGGCAATTTACGCGATGCGAAGGGAAGCCCCTACGATGGTGGCACGCGAGTTCCCATGTTCATCTCAGGTGCGGGAATCGATCCCTCCGTAAGAGGTACGGTCTATGACAAAATGGTTCATTCAATCGACATCGTTCCTACCATGGTAGCCGCAGCAGGTGGATCGGTCCCTACCGGCGAAATCGATGGTGTTAATCTACTTCCATTCGCCAATGGAAATGATGTGGCTAACCCGCACAACTTTATCGCAGCTCGCTTGCAGGAAGAAATCTACTACCGGACAAATGACTGGAAGCTGATTAAGAATGGTTATGCCGGAGATTGGGAGCTGTACGACTTTTCGGACATCAACAATCAGAGCGAAGATCCAAGCGATAATGTTGCCGCTGCGAACCCAGCAGTTGTTGCTGATATGATTCGTCAACTAACTGATTGGGAAGTGACCATCGACAAACAACGCTTCCCGTCGACAGATGAATCAATTGGTCAATTCAACCTTTTCGATGACTTTACTTTCTCAGGCACTTCTTCAAGCTTTTCAGCGACCAATGCTTGGCGAAGCCCAAGCAATACGTCTGAAACGATGCGCGACCGTGATTCTCATAACGGCACCGTATTTCATTTTGGCAGCAATAACAGCTCAAGCTACACAGCCAACAATGATCTCCAGCGGATGAATGAACTTGAATTCATCGCCCATGGCTTTGAATTCGAAGACGACTTTGTTGGCACAAACAACCAGTCAGCAACGATTACAGGACTACCTGTACTTCTTGCCAAAAACCTTGATGGAGAGCTACCGCATTTGACTCTATCTGGAACAAGGAACTCGACAGCGTCAAACGCTGGAGCTAGTTTCACGTACAATTTGAACCTCAACACACAGCTATACGACGATTTAGATATCAATGGAAACGGAGATGCTGAGTTCATCGTCCAAGGCAATATCACTGAATATCGTTCGGGTCGCACCATTACAAAAACGGGTTCTTCGACGGTCCAGTTCAAAGGTGATGTTCAGGCTACCGGCAATGGCTTAGTTATTAATGAAGGGACTGCCGAGCTCAGTAGCACAACAACTCTGATCGGTGACATGAATATCGGTGTCACCGGCGAAGCGGTTGTTGACGGCACGGTTGATGGTAACGTAACCAACTCCGGTCGATTTGTTGTTGTCAAAACTGGTGGATCATTTTCATCCAATACAGTCAATCTTTTCCCATCTCTTGGAGATGGGGACATCGACTCACGCAACTCGAATAGCAAAGGAGATCAAGATTCAGAAATCCTGGTTGGCTCGGTCTTTAACGCAACTGGTAGTGTTGTCGAACGCATCATTCGGTCAATCATCTCATTTGACCTAAGTTCACTGCCTGAAGATGCCCAAGTTTCGGTTGCATCACTTACCCTCCAGATTAATGGCAACGATGCTTCATCAGCAAATAACATCTCAGGAAACCTTGAAGTCCACGAACTGCTGACCGACCCAGTCTTGAATGAAACCGGCTCTGAGAATGTAGACTGGATTGATTTTGATGAAGCGGGTGGCGGTTCTTGGACAACTCCTGGTGGTGATCTTGGTACCCAAGTTGGACTACTTAGAAATGCTGCATTACCAAATCCGCAAACGACTTTTGCTGGTCAACAAATCGATATCGAAGTCTTGTCCGCGCTGTTGACCTCGATTGAAAACAATCTTGGTGATGATGCTTTGTCACTGATTCTTTCGCTACCAGGCGAAGAAGCTGATGCGGCAAATATGACAGGTGACCGCGATCTCTATCGCTTCGGCTCGAATCAATCAAGCAATGCAAGCCCTGCAGTACTTTCAATTACTTATGACTCTGCAGCTGAAAGCATTGCAAATGTAATTGGCGACTTTTCGCAGGATAGCGATGGCTCGATCCTGTTTGATATTTCAGCCGCTGATATTTTCGATCAACTAATGGTTGGTGGTGTAGCTACGCTAGATGGCTCACTACTATTGACCCTCAAAGATGGATTTACCCCTGGTGCTGCTGATACCTTTGTCTTGCTGGATGCTGATAGCTTGTCTGGGAAGTTCGCTAACGAGGGAGTTGGTGGACGGGTGATGCTGGAAGATGGCTCAGGATCGTTTTCCATCAGCTACGATGTCCTAAACGGAACAGTGACAGCTTCGGATTTCCTTGCTGGCTTAGCAGGTGATTACAACGCCGACGGTATTGTTGATGCGGCTGATTACACCGTTTGGCGAGACAATGTTGGAGCTGCCCCTGGAACCTTGTTAAACGACATCGACGGCGGAGTAATCGGTCAAGCTCAATACGATACGTGGGTTGCAAACTATGGATCGAGCCTTTCAGCACATGCTTCAAGCCAATCTTCTGCGATTCCTGAGCCTTCGACACTCGGAATTTTCGTTGTGGCTCTCACGGTAGCCGCTCTCCGCCAACGAGCTTAGAAGCTTCGATGGGTGGGAATCTAGCATGGGTTAGGTTAATCTAGGGGATTCAGCAAGTGCCGAACGGATGTCTCGGATTTGCCCTTCCGAGCCCTCGATTGAATTCCTACCATGGCAAAACGCAGATCTAGCAGTCAAAACCGCGCGAAAAGTGGGGCCTCGCCACGCGGCCGTAAGAAGGCCAAAGGGCGATCTAGGGTCACAGAAGGTGGCATCTACGCGCGCCCTGAACAAGGTTTACGTCTTCCCAAAAGCCGCCCGTCGAACGACCCAGCCGACAAACCAAAACGACGTCGTTCAACATCAAAGACAGCCGTAAACCTTCCTCCGCGTGAAGCAGGTGAAAGACTTCAAAAATTGATGGCTGCGGCTGGTGTCGCAAGCCGCCGTGAATGCGAGCAGTTCATACTGGAAGGACGGGTTCAAGTTGATGGAAACGTCGTCCGGGAACTTGGTGTGCGTGTTGACCCATTTAAGCAAGAGATTGCCGTTGATGGTGAAAAGCTAGCTAGAACCAAGAAGGTCTACTTTGCAGTCAACAAGCCCGACGGAGTCGTCTGCACAGCAAGAGATCCTTCTGGTCGCCCAAGAGTAACTGATCTGCTTCCTCCCGATGTTGGACGTGTCTTCAACGTTGGCCGTCTCGACATGGCAAGCGAAGGGCTCATTCTACTGACGAATGACGGTGAGCTCGCCAATCAACTGACCCACCCTCGCCATGGGGTAGAGAAGATTTACCACGTCCAGGTGCAAGGTCATCCGACCGCTGAAACTCTTGGTAAACTTCGAAAAGGTGTCTATCTTGCCGAAGGTAAGGCTCACTTTGTGAATGCCAAATTAAAATCTCGCCGTAAGAATAGTGCCGTTCTCGAAGTAATTCTTGACGAAGGACGTAACCGAGAAATCCGCCGGGTGCTCGCCAGAGTAGGGCACAAGGTGCAGCGCCTCACCCGAATTGCCGTTGGTCCAATCCGTCTAGCAGACCTACCCCCAAGTGCGTATCGTCCACTAACTGCTGAAGAAGTCCGTTCCTTACGAAATGCGACATCTCCGAGTCGAAAGACGCCGAAAACAGGTAAAGCTCCCTCGGCAGGCAAGAAGTCGGCTAGCAGTAAACCTCGTAAGAAGGCAAGTTCTAAGAAGCCTGCAACTGCAACGACTTCAAGAGGTGGAAGAACAATCCTTGGAATGGAAGGTTCATCCCCTAAGAAAAAGCAATCAAGTACATCGCACGGTAAACGCCCAAAGAAGAAACCAACTCAAAGTAAACGAGGACGTAAATCAAGATGAGCCAAACGGACTGCTCACCTCTGCATGCGGCTTACTATGCCGACTCGGCTAGTTTTGTTGAAGCCAAGATCTTATTGAACGAGAAGATAGCCGACGGGACTTATAAGCTTCGGCTTGAAGCTCCAGCAGTAGCGTCAAAAATTACTCCCGGCCAGTTTGTCATGGTACGCCTTGCAGGTTTTGACGACCCGATGCTGGGTCGTGCCTTTGCATTGTATGACGTTATCCACGACCAAAACAACGAGCCCCTAGCTATTGAAGTTGTCTATCTCGTCCACGGCAAGATGACATCAGCACTTGCAAGCCGCCAAGCTGGCGACTTTGCTGAAATCTGGGGACCTCTTGGTAATGGCTTTTATTCAAGTAACAGTGATCCGCTTGAGGAACTAATTCTTGTTGCTGGCGGAATTGGCCAAACTCCCTTCTTAGCCGTTGGCAAAGAAGCCTTAGGCAGTGGCCAATTTGGAATCAAAGAACGTACGCCACTTCAAGCATCGAAAGTTACCCTCTGCTATGGAGTACGTAACGAATCTCTTCTTGCAGGTTCTGAGGACTTCCGTTCGGCTGGAATGGAACTTCGTATTGCGAGCGATGACGGTAGCGTTGGACACCATGGGTTCGTGACCGACTTGCTCAAAGAAGAGCTAGCCCGGACCGTAGGCAAAAAGAGACTAGTCCTCTGCTGCGGGCCTGAGCCGATGATGCAAGTAGTTGCCGAAATTTGCCTTGCTCAAGAAGTCGCATGCCAAGTCTCTTTGGAAACGCCGATGGCCTGCGGTATTGGGATCTGCTTTAGCTGCGTCGCCAAGGTAACACAACCCGATGGGGAATGGGATTACAAACGGACCTGCGTTGAGGGCCCCATCTTTGATGCCGCTAAGATAGTTTGGTAGCAGAAACGTTCGCCTTAAATCATCTCGAGCGCTTCATTAAGTACACCAGTGTAAAAGCTGAAGACTCGAAAGATAAGTAGAATGACGAAACAGCCCACTAATCCCCAGATGACCATCGCGAAGATGGTCGACAAAGTGCTCATGGCACTTTCAGCCTCTTCTTGATATCGATTGGACAACCGCTGCATTGATTCAACAATCGTTCCGCTCTCTTCGGCAACGATCAGAGCATCGGTGAATTCTCTTGGAAAATCACCTGTTACCACCATGGCGGAGCTAAGTCGCTGCCCCTGATCTACCGAATCGACGACAAAAGGTATGTGCTTCGCATATCGTCGATTCTGCGATACACCTAACACGAGTGGGACCATTTTCCTCAGATCAAGGTCCGTATTCATTGCTAAGTGCATTGCCCAAGCTATACGAGATAGAGCAAATTTCTCTAAGCAAAGGCCGATGACGGGAATCGAAGTACACCACTCAGCCC
This sequence comes from Botrimarina sp., assembly GCA_965263145.1. Lineage (GTDB taxonomy): Bacteria > Planctomycetota > Planctomycetia > Pirellulales > Lacipirellulaceae > CAYGQU01. The sequence continues at coordinate 535,272 of OZ253585.1, read as the reverse complement.
ATGAATCTCTTAGCTTCGGTCGACGTGATAAGTATCGATAGACCAGTAACAAGGCGAGCACCATCGATCCGAGAAAACAGGCATAGACAATAAATCCCGTGCTGCCAACAAGTCCGAACCCGAGTAGATCCAATGGTTTCCCAGGTTCGATTTCGATTAATCCTCCAAGCAGAATGATGATAGCTACGATCGCCAGCGCAATCGCAAGCTGCATGATGGGCCAAGCAAGTTGCGCAAGCAAGTTGCGAGTCACTTCCCTCTGATGTTCGTAGTATTTCGATAGGCGTCGTAGTACATCAGTCATCGTGCCGGTGGCTTCGCCTACCGAAAGCATTGTGACAAACAGACGTGGAAAATAACCCAACCACGGCTTCAAAGCTTTTGCAATACTATCGCCCGCTGCTACAGATTCAGAGATCGATTGAAAGACCTTCTGACGGCGTCCCGAAGCTCGCTCTGCTTCACCAGCCAAAACCTTTCTGATGTCGATGCCCGATTCAAGAGAGACCGCCAAGCGGTAACATAACTCAGAGAGTTGGTGATTCGACAACCCTTGTGTAAGAGGTCTTGCCGTGTTCTGGCCAGCAGAAGCATCGGGAGCGTCATCAAAGGGCGATTGTTTATAACTCAAGATTCAATTACCCAATCTCTAACGCATTCGCTATAGGAAGCCAACTTAGTTGTTGCTGAACCCGAGACGAACACGCTTCATGCTCCCCAAGGGATCAAGCATAAACTGCTCTCGACACTCCGCACAGAGATCAAATCGGAGTTGTTTGTAGAGCTCTTCATCTAGTTCCATCTCATCACTGTCGCTACGGTCAATGATCTCTTCCAATTCACGTAAATGATCTGCTTGTTCGTAATCCGACTCAACTGTTTCGCCCAGGGCTTCATAAACCTCTAAACGCAAAACAAATCGAGGCTCAGATTCGGAATCAATGACTCGCTGACAAGCATCACACGTGAAATGGATCATGGAGTATCTCGCAGGGATGGTAGACAAAGTTTCTTTCGCGATAGCAATGTCAGTAGCTAGATAGCAATCAACATCAATAAGCCATCCAGGGCATATTGCCGCGTAAATCGCCCCTCTGTCCATGTCCTATGTTAGTAAGAATCAAATGCCGAGGGCAAGCGCATTGCACGCCTGGGCCAATTGTTAGCAGAAGAAAATCATTCCGCAAAGAATCGGTGAAGAAGGCCAACGGGGCCCAGACTCGGGTAGTTTGACATTCCAAGAATCAATAAACTGGGCAATGTGAGCTTAGTAGTTCATGGCAACCAGTGAGACTGTTTGTCAGAAACATCGTTTCGCTTTCCAAATAATCCGAAACGAACAGGCAGCTGTAAAATAGCGGTCATATACGGTAATACTAGACAGTTCTGCCGTTGACGACCCAAGCTCATCACAATTCCGTAATGTAATTAGACACCCACGCGGTGATAACTAGAATAGATAGATACCCACAAAGGCACATTCGCAGGTATAGGCCACTAAAACACGGCGGCTGAGATCATGCGACCAAGAGAGGAACAGACACCCACCATACGTGACAAGAAGACCTACCGAACCAAAATCGTGAATCCCGGCCAATCACACGGCCATGGTCTAAGTGACAGGCGAACATATCCGCTTGAGCACTTGTCAAAGTCAAAACAACCACAGTTGAAAAACTAAGTGGCAAATACGTAGCGACATGACGCCCGGTTTGCAGCACCGCCAATGAAGGCACGTTGTGAGTCGAGCACGACAAACAGCTGCAGTTTTTGTGAGCAAACCTATTTGCTTGCTATCTGCTGAAGAGACCTAAACCACAGGAGCGAACTCGGCATGGCGATGGCACACAGCGCGGCATTGGACGCCAGCGTTCTAGTACTGAACCGACAATATATGGCGATTCATGTCGTCGACGTAAAACGTGCGTTCGGACTTCTTCTCCGACAACTGGCTGAAGTCATTCACATCGAAGATGGTCAGTATGGCAACTACGACTTCGAATCGTGGCGAGACGTAAGTCAGCTACAAGCTGAATTCGAGAGAGAGCAGGATCCGCACACCGACTGGGTTCACAGCGTCAACTTCCAGATCCGTGCTCCACGGGTCCTACGGTTGCTCTACTACGATCGCATCCCTCGTCAGCGCGTTCGACTGAACCGACGCAACCTATTCGCTCGTGACGGAAATCGTTGCCAATACTGCGGCAAGCATTTCCCGACAAGCGAATTGAGCATTGACCACGTTAAACCAAGCTGCATGGGTGGTCTAACCACCTGGGAAAACGTCGTCTGCGCCTGCGTCAAGTGCAACGTCCGCAAAGGTGGCCGCACGCCCGAACAGGCAAACATGAAACTAATCAAAAAACCTGTTCGACCGAAGCGAAGCCCCATGATGGCAATCAAGCTTGGTAACCCCAAGTACGCCAGCTGGAAGACGTTTGTCGACGCGGCGTATTGGTCGGTTGACTTGAAATAGATTTCAACCAGCTAATAACAAGCAAAGCCCCACTGCCAAACATGGCAGTAGGGCTTTTTTCATGTATCCAGTGGATGCTACCCGAATACTTACTTAAATACACTTGTAACGACATCTCTAAATTCGACATAATCTGATAGTCTTTTGGACCTTTTTTTCTAGCTCGATAAAGGACGTTGCACGTGATTAAATACTTGTTCTTCATATCATTGGTGTTCATATTTGCTGAAGTATCACGCGCAAGCAGTATAGGTGAGGAGGGCTTTTTCTGCGATCTCAGTGTGCCTTGCTACTCTGATGTCGATGAAGACAGTTTAATAGGGGTCCAGACTAAATTTGGAAATACGGCCAGCTATTATAGTACTGATGAACGTACATTGATTCCACAATCAATTCTTACCGGGGATGCAGACGGAGATGGTGATACGGATGGTGATGACCTAGTAATAATCCAGGTATATTTTGGAAGCACCAATTCTCTACTAGGTGACGTCGATGGGGATGGGGATGTTGATGGTGATGATTTGATAGCGATTCAAATCAACTTTGGTAATACTAGGCCGCGTTTTTTATACGACGAAGCTAAATCTATCCCTGAGCCAACAGGGTTTGTAATTCTGTTAGGAATAATCACTCCTTTATTTTTTAAGGCGAGGATGTAATGAATAATTTATTGCTCTGTCTATGCCTATTCTTATTGTTCACTACATCATCGGTGGCAAGTGAGTTGGGTGATGGCGGTACTTTCTGCGACCCAAACGATCCTTGTTACTGTGATGGCGATGGAGATATCGACGGCGACGATCTTATCGAAGTAGTTACAAGATTCGGTACTCATTATGAGGGCGTACCTTATATTGGCGACTACGACTGTGACCAGGACGTTGATGGTGATGACCTAATATTCGTTCAAACGAACTTTGGTTTAACCTCGCCGGATAACATCTTTCTATTTGGTGATGCTGATGGAGATGGAGACGTCGACGGAGATGATGTTATTGCGGTTCAGACTAATTTTGGAAGCGTGAGCCCTCCGCCGGGAGACGCTGACAATGACGGCGATGTTGATGGTGATGATCTAGTAGCTGCTCTAAGTAATATTGGCAACCATATCCCTATTTTTCATACACCTTTCTTTACAAAAGCATTGGCAGTTCCTGAACCGACATCTGCTGGCCTAATCCTAGCATTCCTATTGATTACATACGCCATTCCGAGTCATAAACAATAAAAAGCCGTCATGGACTGCCCCATTACGGCTCGTTGACTCTTATAAGATATATTCCTGAAAATCAGTCGTCAGCGAGTGGCTCTTTCTTCTCGGTGATGACTTCTAACTCAGGAGCTTTCTCGGCATTGAGGCCGATGAATTCTTGCCATTCTTCGGGGACGTTGTCTTCGTGGAAGATCGCTTCAACGGGACACTCAGGTACGCACGCTTCGCAGTCAATGCACTCGTCTGGGTGGATGTAAAGCATCTTTTCACCTTCGTAGAAGCACTCGACGGGGCAGACGACTACGCAATCGGTGTATTTGCAGTCAAAGCAAGGTTGGGTAACGACGTGTGGCATCGTGCTATTCTCCTTAAATGGCCAGCGGTCCTAGGAGGGCCTTTAGGCGGTATCTTTTAATGGTTTGCTTTCTCAAAGTTATAGCTACCAGCTCAGAAAGCAAATTCTTGCCCAACCGAGCTGAATGGAATCGCTGCTTATTGCGACCGAGTATCGATTGCATCGCAGCAAACCTTTGCGCCGCTTATGCTTAGCACCTTATCGGCACAACATTAGGCAAGCTATGGTCCTAATTGCAAAGTGTCAAGAACAGGCCGCATCTTTTTCCTAACCTACCACGAAAAACTCACATCGTTGTTGCTGATTTCTTGCCTGCTACGTAGGATGGAATGAGGCCAAATGGTTAAACTGTAGCTTGGATTGTCCTTAGGAGGCTTTCCAACGAAGCCTGGATAAAGGCAATATTCGAGCTCGGATTGACCGAATACCTAAGATGATGGCAGGTGCTTTCTAAGCACAAGATATTGCCACCATTTTGACGATACATAATTCATCGGACAGAGAAGAGCAGGGGCGCTTTTGACCGGATGTCTGGTCCTTGGACCGAGCTGCCGGATTCCTCGTTTATTTGACTGGTAGACCGCCTGTGGCTCTTTCGGATATAGATCGTGATTTGCTGGATCGCTGCCTAAATGGTGATTCGGATGCGTGGCGATCACTTGTTGACCGTTTTCTTCCCCTGATGACTCATGTCGTCAATCAGGCTGCCTCGAACCGTGGCCAGCGACTTTCATCTGCAGATCGAGAAGATCTGATTGGTGAAATTTTCGTCGTCCTACTTGATGACGACATGGCCGTTCTAAAGCACTTCCAAAAACGAAGCTCATTGGCAACCTATCTCGCTGTCATCGGGCGGCGTGTCGCGGTTCGTCGCTTGATGCATCCTTCCACTCGCATGATCCCCAAAGGGGTGCAGCTCCCAATGGAAGGTCCAAATGGTGAGCTAGCTACCGATACCGTCGCCTCGGTAGAGCAACGCATCAGCAACCAAGAGCAAGTCGAGATCATGCTCGGTGGCTTGGAAGAACCCGAAGCGAAGGTGATTCGCATGTTTCACCTCGAAGGGAAAAGCTACACCGAAATTAGCCAAAAGATTGGAATGCCAGTCAACACCATCGGCCCGCTGCTAAGCCGTACCCGCCGTGCTCTTCGCAACCGAGCAAGTGTAGAAGGCGCCTAGCCTTCCACGCTGACTGTCATCTTAGCAGTCAACAATCACTGAATCGTCACGCCGGAACTAGGAATCCGTCCAGTCCCTTTCTCGGCTTGTTGTTGGCTAACAAAGTTCGTATGCAAGGGTTGATTACTTCGCCAAGGCGAGCTAGATGATGCTCCCCCCAGATCCCATGGATTTGCTTGCCCTGCTAAAGGAAGTTGCTGCGGTTGAGTGATATCAACAACGGGTGTACCACTTATTTGCGGCATCTGCCAAAGCAGATTACCGCCAGAAATGGGAGCATTAATTAAGACTTCGCCAGTGTTGATCGTGAGTGCCATCTCAGCAGCGGGCACTCTGAGAGTCACCTTCTGTGGATAAGTCACTTGGTGTGTAGGATCAAATCGGAAATTATCAGCAGTGACGCTTCCCAGCAACGTGCCGGCCGCGTCGTAGAGCAGCTGCTCTTTAACTTGTGCGGTCGCTGAGTCAACCACGTACACGCGTGTTGATGTCCCTTGTGCTGTTGCAACTTGAGTCCTCAATTCAACACTACGGTCACTCCTAGGGAAAGGTCCTTGATAACTGGCCGCGGGATCAAGAGCAACCAAACCGAGAGCTTCAACTACCCAAGTTGGATCGATGGGAACTTGTGTCGCGGCTTGGCTGTTAGCAAAGTCGCTATGTCGAGCTGTGAACACGCCTGCAGGTTCGTTACGACGAGCCCAGAACCAGAACCGCTCGACATTGCTGCCGAGATCAACCTCTGGTCCCGAGAGTCGAGTCTCGGCACGCAGTCGAAAGTTGCTTGGACGTTCAATTGCAATGCTACCCGAAAGCAGTGGAAGCCCCGGCATCCCAGGCAAGCTGAACGATGCTCGTGAAGCTTGATAGGTTTGGATCCGCGATGAGTTTTGATTCACTGCGGCCACAATCTGATCAGCTGTTGATGCAGAAGAAAGCACTACGGGAGCGGTCGGACCGCCAAACCCAAAGGATCGCCCCGTAGTGGCACATCCACCGAACAGGGGAAGAGCCAACGCGATTAAGAGTATGGTTAGTATCGTGTTCCCGTTTTTCACAATCATTCAACTATTCTCAGTAGGAAACGGTTCACAACAGTTAACGGGAAACTAAGCAGCATCGGCGAAAAGTAAATTGCTAAGATAGTTTTGAATCTCTGACACACGCTCCGCGGTTGGCCTGACAATCGCAACCTCATAGTTCTTTTCATTCTGCTGGCAGTAAAGCTTCAGTTGATGCTTATCATTTGTAATATCATCACCATTTAGGCCCGCTGCAAAACTTGCTGATTCTTCTCGCAACATGCGTCGTCGAATCATTAACAAAGCGAGTACATAACGGGTTTCAACCTTATCAGCTTCCTGACTCCAACGGTCGAGAAGGTTAATCAAGACTTCGCTAGGAGCTAACTTTGGTTTATTTGATTTTCCTCCGGCGATTCTCGCACGCCACCAACCGAGATGCTCTTCCGGTGGTCCTTGCCATGCCTCAGCTGCAATGTCTTGGCGCACAACGTCATCTCCCTCCTCAACAAGAAGCGAGTAATACGCTTCCCCCGGTTCAAGTGCGCGGTCACTGACTGAACACTTTCGTGAACAACTTCGGATTGTGAAATCGATAGCCAAAGGGATTCTCTATTTGCCCACATGAGACAGTTACCACTGAACGCGCGCGGATATTAGAGAATGCAGCCAACGACAGCAAGAGATATAGTCACGACTCAAAGCCACCTGCTAGCACCAACCAGAAACCTATTCAGCGGTAAAAAACCGCTTTGAGGTGCCACCTGGGCCAATCTCAGCTCGCAGCATCCGAAGGCAACGAGGGCATCGCCCCTCATAAGCATCACCGTGCCGATTGATATAGAGTCGCCCATACACACTGCAACAAGAGAAATGGACGCCCAAGAATGGCTTACCACCTTCCTTCTCTGGCTGAGAAGGCTCGGTCGAAAGATCAAGTTTTTGGCCTCGCTCAGCCATGAGAAACTACATAAAGAGTTTGTGTTTGTGCTTTTCCACAGCTACCCCTTAAGATGTATCGGCTGCTGACTGATCCCGCAATAGAAGTCGGCAACACAACTTTTCAATCCCGACCTTTTAACAGCAAGTAAAGAGACAGGATGGAATCTCAAGCCTTTAAATCCGACCCACTTTGGCAAAAATTAACTGAACTTGAACTAGACGCAGTGGATGCTTCACTCACCTTCACCCGACGGCTGGCCCGGGAGAATGATTGGTCAATCAATTACACCTCAAGAGTGATTGATGAATACCGTCGGTTTGTTTACCTCACTCAGAGATGTGACCATCAAGTAACCCCCTCAGATGAGGTCGATCAAGCTTGGCACCTCCATTTGACTTACACGCAAAGCTATTGGAATGACTTGTGTCATTCGGCTCTCAATCGCCCACTTCACCATGGGCCGACCAAAGGGGGAAAATCAGAGGGGATTCGCTTTGAAGACCAATACGCTCGCACATTAGCCAGTTACGAAGAAATATTTGGGCACGCACCGCCTGAAGAGATATGGCCACCATCAGAAATCCGCTTCGGCGAGGCTGCGAGCTTTGTGCGTGTAAACAAACAACATGTATGGGTGCTCCCTAAACCGTGGCGAGTTGGCCGCGGGCGGCCTCTTGTGGTCGCTTCTTGCTTCGCGCTGATATCACCCCCCCTGGCGGCCGGCGCTACAATGAATCCTTTCGATTTCGATGGACCAACGTTTCTAACTTTCTACATCGTATTGTCAGTCTTCGCGGTGCTTGGTGCCCTAATATGTCGGAGTGCTTTGCGAACTCCTGACGATCCGAACATAAACATAGATTCTTTAGCAAACAACGAATCGATAGCCGCACTGCAAGGAAAATGGCAATCCGTCCTTCACGTCGCGTTGGCAAAACTATTACGTGAAAAGGCGATCGAGTTTGATAAACGCAAGAAATTTCTTGGCAAGGTCGTTTTGCCCTTTTCTGGTGACTATTATCTCATTGCCAATCGGGAACCTAACGAAAACGATACGGATCTAGAGCAGGAGATCCTAAAAGCAACCGCTGGAGATGGAATGCAGGTTGAAAAGATTGGAAAGTCTTTAAAGTTGGATGCGGAACGCATTATTGAAATCAGTGAGTCTAATGGGCTGCTTGAAACAAAATCATCCTACCTGTCAGCTCAACTTGCAGCAGCATTTCTGTTGGGATCAACTCTTCTCATTGGTGTCATCAAACTGATTGTTGGAATATCACGTGACAAACCGGTTGGTTATTTATTCCTTTGCTTAATAGTATTAGTGGTTATTTCGGTGTTGGTAATACGGCGTCCGAAACGGACAAAAGCAGGCAACCGAATATTTAATGACTTACTATATCAACATTACTCTCTAAAAAGCAAAGCGAAGAACAAGCCAAAGAATCTAGGGCCTGAAGAAATTGCTCTTGCAGTTGGATTGTTTGGCATATCAACTTGTGATGCACCTGAACTCAGCCGACTTAAAACAGAAGTACAATCTACCTCAGCTAACTCAGGTGGCTGTGGGTCTAGTGGCTGCGGTGACGGGGGTGGCTGCGGAGGAGGATGCGGCGGTTGTGGAGGATGTGGATAGACTCCCTATGCCTAGCCTTTTCTTTTGTCAAGACGAACCTTGACCCGCAGGCGTTGTCCTGCCATAGTTATGTCCATGAGCACACCAAATCGACCTGCCGTAGCATTACTCCTGCTGCTCCTAGCCAACCGGGCTTAGGGGAAGGCGATTCGTGCTTAAACACCAAAATCCAATCCCTGGGGCCCCTCAAGGCTGCCAGGGTTTTTTTGTATCCTGGTATCGCCCGTAAGACCGGCCCCCATACCAAACAGGCATCCTATCCGATCATGTCCGACAAACCTTTAATTACGATTTTCGACACCACGTTACGTGACGGTGAACAATCACCAGGCGCGAGCATGAACCTTGCTGAAAAGCTTGAGGTGGCTCAAGCGCTTGTCGATCTGCGTGTTGATGTGATTGAAGCAGGCTTTCCCATCGCTTCTCCCGGAGACTTCGAAGCGGTCCAAGCAATTGCTCGTCAGGTCCGGGGTTCGCAAGTTTGTGGACTAGCACGCTGTAACGACAAAGATATCGATCGGGCAGGTGAAGCACTTAAAGAAGCCGAGCAGCCTCGGATACACGTCTTTCTTGCTACGAGTGCAATCCATCGTGAATTCAAACTCAAGATGGACAAGGAAGAGATCATTCGTCGTGCAATTGCGGGTGTGACGCGGGCACGCAACCTTTGTGACAACATTGAGTTCTCGCCTGAAGATGCCGCCCGTACCGAGCCTGACTTCCTTTGCGAAGTCGTCGAGGCTGCGATCAATGCTGGTGCAACAACAGTCAATATCCCTGACACAGTTGGCTACGCTACGCCTACCCACATGGGCAAAGTTTTCCACACGCTGGCTACGCGTGTTCCGAATATTGATAAAGCCGTGATGAGTGCTCACTGCCACGACGACCTTGGCATGGCAGTCGCCAACAGTTTGGCCGCGGTTGAAAACGGAGCACGCCAAATCGAATGCACGATCAACGGCATCGGCGAACGTGCTGGCAACTGCGCCTTAGAAGAAGTCGTCATGGCACTACGCACTCGTGGTGATTATTACGGCTTAGACACTCGGATCGATTCCTCCCGGTTGGTACCTACCAGCCGATTGCTTTCGGGCATTACTGGCATGAGCGTTCAGCGCAACAAAGCAATCGTTGGCCGAAACGCTTTTGCTCACGAATCAGGCATCCACCAAGATGGCATGCTCAAAGAGCCGACAACCTATGAAATCATGCGACCTGAAGACGTTGGATTTACCAAAACTGACTTAGTCCTAGGAAAGCATAGCGGCCGGGCAGCCTTGTCTGACCGAGCGGTTGCTCTTGGATTCCATCTCGATGCGGAGAAATTGAATTCCGTCTTTGATGCCTTCAAAAAATTGGCTGATAAGAAGAAAGAGATTTACGACGCCGATATCGTTGCCTTGATTGAGCAGCCAACCGAAGAGACCGATAACGATTGGTCCTTGGTAACTTACCAGATCAAGATGACATCCGACGATGTTCCTTCAGCAACTGTCACTTTGAAGAAAGGTGAAACGGAAGTCACCGACACCTTCTTTGGCGGTGATGGCCCGCTTGATGCCTTGTTCCGAGCGGTCGAAAAGATCACAGAAACCAAAGTCAGCGTAAGAGACTTTAATGTCCACAGCGTATCACGAGGCAAGGATGCTCAAGGCGAATCTAACATTGAAGTCATTGCCGAAGGGAAGCTGTATCGTGGCCGAGGTGTGTCAACCGACACGGTTGAGGCAAGTACAAAAGCATTTGTTTCAGCCGTGAATCGTGTCCTTGCTGGCGGAGGCCAAGCAATCGATGAAGTTCACGACACGGTCTAAGTGGTCACGAAGATGAACCAAGAAGGAGCGACCTGCCGATGATGATAGCCTTGATGCTGATTGGTGGCTTTATAGGCCTCATTGTTGGCGGTGAACTCCTAGTTCGTGGCGCTTCGAATCTCGCTGCTGCTGCAAACGTCCCGCCGTTGGTGATTGGACTAACGGTGGTTGCCTTTGGTACCAGCGCCCCGGAGCTGGCTGTCTCCGTTCAATCTTGCTACGCGGGGAAAACCGCCCTAGCAGTGGGAAATGTAGTTGGCAGTAATCTCTCAAATATATTGATGATTCTTGGTGCGGCAGCCATTGTTGCACCACTGACGGTTAGTCGCCAGCTATTCAAGCTCGACGTCCCCGTCATGATTGCCGCCGCCGCTCTGCTAATGGTACTTGGATACGATGGAGTCATCTCCCGTGGTGAAGGGATCGCCATGGTAGTTACCTTGGTGGTTTACCTCTGCTGGACGATTTTCCAAGGAAAGCGAGAAGCAAAAGCGCTCGAAGAAGAACTGGAAGACATCACACCACAAGCTTCACAAAGATCGGTCCTCGCATTGATCTCTAACATTGCGTCGCTCATCGGAGGCTTGGTGTTGCTGATCGGAGGAGCAGGGTGGCTGGTCGACGCCTGTGTTGAACTTGCAAAGCAATTCGGTGTGACCGAAGCTGTCATCGGTCTGACGGTGGTCGCCATCGGCACTTCACTACCCGAGCTTGCCATCTCCATGATCGCCAGCGCTCGTGGAAAGCGTGACTTGGCAGTTGGAAATGTTGTCGGAAGCAATATCTTGAATATCCTCTGCGTTGTCGGCATGTCAGCCGTCGTTGCACCAGCCGGAGTCGAAGTCGCCCAAGAGTTTCTCGATTTCCACATTCCCTTCATGATTGGTATCTCCGTAGCCTGTTTACCCGTCTTTTTATCTGGCTTTCGCGTAAGTCGCTTTGAAGGCCTAGGGATGATCGGTTTCTACGCCGCCTACCTCGCCTGGCTGGTCTATTTGTCCGTAAACCGATTGGGGGAACCAAATCACCAGACACTTGTGGGTTTCCTAACCGCCCTCGGTGTGGCTATGCTAGTGCTGTTGGTGATGCACAGGAAGAAACAGTCTGATACAGCTATGCCTGATGACAACGCTTCCGCTTAATCTACCAGCGAACCTTTTCTCATTCGCAATCTAAGATAAAGGCATAAGCACGATGTCGGTCCCCACACGTTTGTCCGTGATGATGTTCCTACAGTTCTTCATCTGGGGGGCTTGGGCACCAACGCTTGGAGCATGCTTTAGCGCCAACGGACTGAGTGATGCTACCGGGCGCGTTTATGGCACAGGCCCCATTGCGGCGATTTTGGCTCCGCTCTTTCTTGGCCTTATAGCAGACCGACTCTTTGCTTCGCAAAAAATATTCGGCGTGCTAATGATTCTTGCAGCGGCCTTTATGTATTTTGCCATAGGTTATGCTGAAGCAGGCAATAGTAATATGGTTTATACAATGTTCCTAGCGCATATGCTTTGCTTTATGCCAACCTTAGGCTTGGGTAACAGTATTACGTTTGCTAACGTCGAAGATCAAAACAAATTTCCTGCCATTCGAGTCTGGGGTACGGTCGGCTGGATCGTTGCTGGATTAGTAGTTGGATTTCTAGGCTGGTCAACTCAGTTCAATATACTCTGGCTTTCTATGGGCGCCGCTCTAGCACTTGGTATCTATAGCTTCTCGCTTCCTAATACACCGCCTCCAGCAAAAGGCAAACCACTTGACCTTCCAAGCTTATTCATGCGTGACGCCTTTAGCATGCTAACCAACATGCCATTTGCAATTTTCATGCTTTGCTCAACATTGATCTGCATACCACTGGCTTACTATTACGCTTTTACGTCAAACCTATTAACGACCGCTGGATTTGAACAGTCATCTTCAATCATGACCATTGGTCAGATGAGCGAAATCTTTTTTATGCTTTTAATCCCCTTCTTCTTTCGAAGGCTGGGTGTTAAGTGGATGCTTCTTATAGGTATGGCAGCTTGGGCGATTCGCTACTTCCTATTTGCTTTTGGTGCACCGCAACAGGTCACTTGGATGCTACTGCTTGGCCTTGTGTTGCATGGTATTTGCTACGACTTCTTCTTTGTAACCGGTTTCATGTATACAGATAAAAAATCAGAAGAAGGGATACGTGGACAAGCTCAGAGCATGCTAGTCTTTTTCACGCAGGGAATCGGAATGTATCTCGGCTTCTGGTTTGCTGGAGAAAAGTTCAGTTCAACTATGGCAAAAGAAGCGGAACTAGCCACAGCTATCAAGTCCGCTAGAGGCGATGAGACGTTATCCTTCATGGAGCAAATGTCACGCATGTTTAGTAAGTCGATGCCTGAAGGGATAGATCCTGACTTACTCGGCGAAACCATGAACCAATGGAAAGAATTCTGGACCCTACCTGCTTACATGGCGGTCGCAGTACTCGTTCTATTCGCTTTACTCTTCTGGGATCGAGTCAGTTCAGATGGTCAAGAAGGTGATGATGCTTTACAAGAGAGTGCTAGCTAAGGCTTTCTGTTCGCTCTATCTGGAGGAAGTCACTGCTCAACCTCAAGCGGTCACCCACACCTAGTCGACATATTTGATATACGCCGCAACCTTTGCGCACGGCGTACAACCAGGCATCGCTTCATGCCACTAAGATGCCAATAAGTATGTCCTCAAGTAACTCGCCTTCATGACTTTGCAGCGATTCCGAATCGACGGCATCTTTTGCTCGGCCATTGCGGTGCTAGCAGCGATGTCGCTGGTGCTTGTCGGTTGCAGTCGCAGCAAAGCACGATTGAGGGCGGATCGTGACGCCAACTGCCTCATTGATCAGAAAGCACCGCACGCAGGTGCTTCTCCAGGCGATTACCGAATCACCATTGATCGTGATTCACGCATGTTTGACCGCCACTCGCCTGACTGCCCACCGATGCCACCCGATGACCCGGCATCGCATCGCTACATGCATTGTGTAGACGGTAAAAAGGGAGCTAAGTACTGGCAAGAAGCGTGCCGCACGAGCTATGTCGATCCACCAAAGTGGCGTCAATATCTCCCCCTGAATAACAAAGGGGAATTGATACTCGATACAGAAGCTGCTGTTCAGCTTGCACTAAAGAACGATCCACGGTTCCAACAAGAAGTTGAAGAACTTTACCTATCAGCGTTGGATGTTTCCTTTGAACGCTTTCGGTTTGATACCCAGCTGTTTGGAGGCTCATCGGTCGATTATATAGCCGGCGGACGTGCTCGCACTGGGTCTGGTGAATCTTCAAGTTTGCTGACGGTCTCACCCAGCTCGCCTGGCAACCGCTATCGATTACAAAAGCTTTCTGCTACCGGAAGCGAGTTGGTTGTCGGTTTGGCGAACTCACTCGTTTGGCAGTTTGCGGGTCCCGACGATTACTTTGGGTCAACCTTGCTTGATTTCACCCTCGTGCAACCTTTGCTCCGTAACGGCGGTCGATTACGAGTGCTTGAGCAGCTTACTCAGTCGGAACGGACCTTACTTGCCAACGTTCGCTCAATGGAGCGGTTCCAAAGGGAGTATTACCTCAACATCGTCACTGGGCGAGGTCTTGGTGCGGGGGCACAGCGAGGAGGGATATTTTTTAGTTTGCTGAACAATGGGGCAGGTGCAGTCGGCTCAGGAGCCTACCTCGGATTGCTGCAGGAGCAACAAGTTTTACGCAATCAGCGTCAAAACGTTTTTGCATTACTCGACAGTACCGAGCAGTTGGTTGCCTCTTATGAGGCAGGCCGTATTGATCGATTCCAAGTTGAACTCGCGCGACAAGCGCTTTTCAACGCACAGAGTGGACTTCTAAATGCTCAGGCCAATTACGAAACTCGAATCGATCAGTTCAAAATCAACCTTGGCTTACCACCCGATCTCAATCTTGTGGTCGAAGATCCAATTCTCGATCAGTTTAACTTGCTTTCGCCAGACGTGACTGACCTGCAGAACAAGACCGCTAAAGCACTTGAAGAGCTCCGAGAGATTCAAGATCGTCCCCAACTTGCCCTAGCAAGACCGGAACAAGAGGATCAACTACCCATTCGCCCCGAGGGAGTCTTACCCGCCGAAGTTGCTGAAGAGGTTGGTCGATTAGTTAATGAATCACTTGAACAACTGATAGTCGTCGAGCAAGATCTAGCAAAACTAGACTCTCAATCAGAGGCTCGCAAAGCACATCTGGTTGCCTTGTCTGAACGACCTGAAGTGAATGCGGCTAAAATTGACCGAGCAATTTTTGATCCTGAACGCTTTGAACAGCGACGCCAAGATGTCCACCGTGACTATCTACGAATCAAGGAAGGATTCGAGCTGTTATTAGTCAAGTTGGAGTCTCCTACGGAAAACGAAATAGCAATCCTGACCGATCTATCAGGACGTCTACTTGATCTTTCAATCCTCCAGGCACGCATTCGTCTTGACTCGATTGACTTGGACCCTGTGCAATTGGAACCACAAGAAGCTTTGAGAATTGCGAGCCTTCATCGACGCGACTGGGCTAATGCCCGAGCTTCGCTGGTTGACTCTTGGCGACAAATCCATTTCGCTGCCAACGATCTTGAATCGGCATTGGATGTCGTCTTCTCGGGAGATATCGGAAACGTCGGTGACAATCCGTTTCGACTAAGGGATACCAATGGTCGCCTTCGGGTGGGCTTAGAATTTGATTCCCCTACTTCTCGACTTGCCGAACGAAATGTCTACCGCGAAACAATAATTCGCTACCAACAAGATCGCCGTGCTTACTATCAATTCGTTGACCAAATCAATCAAGGCCTTCGCTCGATCTTGCGACAAACCAAACTGAACGAAATCAACTTGGAGCTTCGCCGAGAAGCAGTCTTTGTGGCAATTGCTCAGGTAGATTTGGTTCGTCTCCGCTTGGCCGAACCGCCAAAGCCTGGCGAGAACGCTACGTTCAACAATACGACAGCTCGTGACTTGGTTCAGGCACTTGGTGATCTCCTATCGGCACAAAACGATCTGCTAAGTGTTTGGGTCAACAACCGTGTTCAACGATACACGCTTGAACTTGATCTGGGGGTGATGCTAATTGACTCAGAAGGGTTACGGGTCGAGACCGACCAAGCCTTTGAGGCCTTCCTGAGTGAAACCACACCCCCCATAAGCGGGGAGCTGCGACTCCTCCCTCCTGTTTGCAAGGAGGCTCGTTTTGTTCCATCTAGGCTCCGGTTTGCCGACGAATCTTCTCTACCAACCCTTGCAAAACCGCTTAAAGCGGGAAGTCCCGAGGGTAGCTAAGGAAATCGTGCCGTTCATAATGAATTGATCGGAACAAAAGTCTCTTCGGAAGTGTTTGTCTAGAATAGAGATAGGCTGATGCCGATAGCAGAAGAGAAACCTTAGTTGCAGTAGACCCCAATCCCATATGCCCACCTTTTCAATATTCCCGAATTCTCCGCGTCAAGGAATGGCTGCTGTATGGCCACTCTTGGTAATGGCGCTGATTAGCTGTGTGGTTTGGTATTGGTATAACACGACCAATACGCCAACGGAAACCATCAACCATGACGCCTTGCTTCACAAGGTAGCTCGTGAAGATTTCCAGCTCGTAATTAACGAACGCGGCACGGTCGAGTCATCTGGTAGCACAGAGATTCGCTCCGAAGTTCAGTCGAATAATGCTGGTGTTTCGATTCTAAATATCGTTCCAGAAGGAACCCCGGTTGATGAAGGGGACTTCCTCGTTGAACTCGATTCTTCACCACTCTTATCAGAGAGAACCCTCCAATTGGTGAAAGTAAACACAGCCGAGGCTGCGTCAATCGAGGCGAAGAACACCTACGAAACTGCCCTGATCGACTACGAGCAATATAAAGAAGGCCAGTTCGTGCAGGAGAAGCAGACAATCCAAAGTGAGATCTTTGTTAAAGAGGAAGATCTCAGCCGAGCGGAAGAATATTTGTCCTACAGTAAAAAGTTGGCTGAACGTGGCTACGTGAATGAACTCCAGCTGCAGGCTGATACGTTTGCCGTTGAAAAATCGAAAAAAGAACTCGAAGCTGCCAAAACAAAACTTCGTGTTCTCGAACAGTACACCAAGCAGAAAGAGTTAAAGACAAGAGATTCCACCATTGCTACGAGCAAAGCTCGATGGGAGTCAATGAAGGAGAATCATCGTGTCGAACTAGACCGGCTTGCAACAATTGAAGATCAAATCAAGAAGTGCAAAATCTTCTCACCACGTGATGGCATCGTTAAATATGCACACCTGGATAGCCGACGCGGTAACGACAGTTTTATTGTAGAAGAAGGTGCTCAAGTACGCGAACGTCAAGTGATTATTCGCCTACCTGATCCCTCAAAAATGCAAGTTGAAGTCAGCATCAACGAAGCTTTGATCGAGCATGTCCGGGAAGGAATGCCAGCAACCATCACCCCCGTCGGCAGTGATGACCTTGTACTACGCGGCATAGTGGAGCATGTAAACGAATATGCTGAGCCAGAGAACTGGCGTCGCATGAACGTAAAAGAATATAAGGTTGAGATCAGAATTCTTGATATCTCACCAAAGGTCAAAACAGGCATGACCGTTGCCGTGACGATCGATGCCATGTACGTCCCTGATGCGTTGCAAGCGCCAGTTGAGGCTATTTATGCCCACGGAGATGATCGCTACTGCTTTGTCGATAACGACGGACAACTAGAGCCTCACAAGATCACATGCGGACAAACCAATGATCGTTATATCGTCATCAACGAAGGACTCGAAGTCGATGACCTTGTCGCATTGAATCCGCGTCGTTTTCTTGACCAAGTCGACTTGCCGAAACTTCCTTCCAATCAACAACAACAGCAAGTCGATTCAGGAAGAGCCTCACGGGCCTTGCGAAAGCAAAATCAAGCAAATAAGCAGACTCCGAACACCTCGGCACAAATCTCCAAGGCGGCTCCCACTAAACAGGGAGTTTAGTCGATTCGGATGGCAGAACTATCTGGAAACCTGACGGAAGAACGCTCCGAAACTTCCGGCCTTGCGGCACGGATTCTAAACTTGGGCAAAGATTACCCTTTAGCAGGTGAAACCGTCTCTGCCTTAAAGGGGGTATCCTTTGACCTGCCTCACGGCGACTTCGCTTCGATCATGGGCCCTTCTGGGTCGGGCAAGAGTACTCTGCTAAATCTGCTTGGATGTCTCGATCGCCCAACCTTTGGTGAATACTACCTTGGACCAGACGATGTTTCCCAAATGAGCGATGACCAACTCTCCGAAGTTCGGTCAACACGGTTGGGATTTGTTTTTCAATCGTTTAATTTGCTGCCAGCTCTGACGGTGATTGAGAATATCGAACTACCGCTGCATTACAGTGGTCTACTCAATCGAGAGTCCCGATCACTTTGCACCAAACTTGCCGAGCGTGTTGGGCTTGGTGATCGATTAGAACACCGACCAACTCAGCTTTCTGGTGGTCAACAGCAACGGGTCGCCATCGCACGCAGCCTGGTAAACAATCCATGGTTCCTCCTGGCAGATGAGCCGACAGGAAACCTCGATTCGACCACGACTGCTGAGATCCTTCAACTTTTGAATGAGCTCAATCAAGAGGGTCGCACGATTGTGATCGTCACCCATGAACCTGAAGTAGCGGTTCTCACACAACGCACCATTGTTCTACGAGATGGACTGATCGTTTACGACGGCGATCCCGATCCGGCTAAGTTTAGCCCTACTATTTCAGGTGCTCCCTCGGGCGCTTCCGAGGCCAACACGGGGGCATCTGAATGAATGATCGATTGATGCTTCGCTTCAAACGTTGGATTCGCACCATCTCGCTAAGCGTCAAAAGCTTGCTACTTCACCCGATGCGATCAGGGCTAACCGTTCTGGGCATTATGATTGGTATCACAAGCGTCGTATGGCTGCTTGCTATCGGTGAAGGAATCAGCATTGCCTCGCAAGAGCAAATAGCAGCTCTGGGTGCTGAAAACATTATCGTTCGTACAATCAAACCAGCCAGCGATCAATTCAATGGTGGTACCTACGGCATCCGGCGTGATGATTACCTGCTCCTGAGTTCCACGCTACCAACCCTTGAGTTAGCAGCACCGATTCGTGAAGTCTCCTCAGAATTCCGTAACGGTATACGAGTGGTTGAAGGAAGACTCGTAGGATGTACACCCGAATACTTATCCGTTGCTCGGCTTTCAATCGATCAAGGCAGATTCCTAACGGATACCGACGGCGAATATGGATTGAATCATTGTGTGCTTTCTGCTGAGGTTGCCAAGAGACTCTTTCCGATTGAATCACCCCTTGGTCAGTTAGTCCAAGTTGATGACGAATTCTATTCCGTGGTTGGAGTAACTCATCCTCGTGCAGCATCCTCAGGAATAGGGGGATCTATGGCTGCGGAAGACTATTCCCGTGACATCTATCTGCCGATTCGCACGATGTGGCGACGCTTGGGTGATCAAATCGTACAGACAGGAATCGGCACTTTCACACGTGATTTGATAGAAGTTTCGCAGGTGACCTTGCGCGTTCGTGAACAAGAGCAAGTTGTTCGCACAGCGGACTTGGTTCGCAATTCTTTTGCACGGACCCATCAACTTGATGACTACACCATCACGGTTCCTTACGAATTGCTCGAACAAGCCGAGACAACACGGTTGATGTTCATGGTGATGCTCGGCCTGATTGCTGCTATCTCACTGATTGTGGGTGGAATTGGCATTATGAACATCATGCTTGCCACCGTGACGGAACGAACTCGCGAAATTGGTATCAGGCGTGCCCTGGGAGCCAAACGGCGGGACATTATTGCTCAGTTTCTGACCGAGAGTATCGTCTTATCTTTCGTTGGTGGTGGAATTGGAGTTGCTTGTGGACTTGTCTGCCGACCGGTTGCGTTAGGAATTCGCAATTGGCTTGAGAGTTCGATTCCCGATAAGATGGAATTGCTTCCCGAAGTTGTTCGTAACTTTGAGCCCCATCTGGTTCCTTGGTCAATCCCACTAGCCATGGGCATTTCCGTCTTTGTTGGTGTTGTGTTTGGGGTATACCCAGCCATGAGAGCGGCCAAGCTTGATCCAATTGAAGCATTACGTCACGACTAAACGAGAATCGTTTGCTTGATTTCGATAGACAAAGCAAAGTCTAAAAGTTCAAATGCGTTTCTCAAATTCTTCTACAACTCCGTGATACTATCGAAAGCATACATTGTGACTCGTCCCTTAGGTGTGTTCGCCAGCCTTGATGCAGGGCTTGGTCTTCAACTTGATCTGGTAGGTGAGCTTGGCGTCCCCACGATCCACTTGCACTCGCCCAATGCAAACAATCGGTCTGAAAGTTCAATAAAGTCTCATCAAGAGAGACTTCGCAAACTTGGCTTGAAGGTTTCTGTCCTCTTCGCAGGCTTCGAGGGGGAAAGCTACGAATCCATTCCGATGGTCAAGGAAACCGTCGGCTTCGCTCCGAAGTCAACACGTAATGAACGCGTCATTGAATTCAAAGAGATCGCTAAATTCGCAGTCAAGCTCTCAGCCAACGACATTAGCTACACAGGTCAAACCATCCCTGTTGGAATGCACTTGGGTTTCATCGAAGAAGATACAAACTCTCAGGGCTTTGCTGAACTAGTATCGCTTACACAAGAGCTTTGCGACCATTGCGCCACGAATGCTCAGGCGATTCACCTTGAGACCGGGCAGGAGTCGGCAGATGGTCTACTTGCATTTCTCGAAGCAGTGGATCGTGCCAATCTCTTCGTGAATTTTGACCCTGCCAACATGATTCTCTATGGCTCGGGTGATCCAATGATTGCATTACGCAAGCTGGGGCCATACTTGAAAAGTCTTCACTGCAAGGATGCCATTGCAAGCGATCAACCTGGCATCACTTGGGGACGCGAAACCCCACTTGGTGAAGGAGAGGTCGACTTCCAAGAGATGCTCGCCATATTGGACGAGCTACTCTATCTCGGTCCTTTGACAATCGAACGGGAGACTCCTGAATATCCAGTACTTCAGAAAAGAGAAATTCAGCAAGCCATTAATCTGCTTGAATCGGTTGCACGCACCCCCTGAAGGAGAATCTTATGCTCCGAGTCGGAATCGTTGGTATTGGCTTTATGGGCATGGTCCATTACCTAAGCTACCAACGCCTTCATGGTGTGAAGGTTACTGCAATTTGCGATCGGAGCGAAGCAAAACGCCAAGGTGATTGGACCAGCATACAAGGTAACTTTGGTCCCGCAGGAACCCAGATGAACCTGCAAGGAGTCAACGCTTACGGCTCAATTGACGATCTCCTCACTGACCCAAATATCGATCTAGTTGATATATGTCTTCCTCCGAAGCTCCATGCCTCAGTTGCTATCCAGGCCCTAATGGCAGGCAAAGCTGTCTTTTGTGAAAAGCCTATCTCGCTCAATTGCAACGATGCTGACCGTATGATTGACGTTGCTAATGAGAAACATCAAACGCTGTTAATAGGGCACGTACTTCCGTATTTCCCCGAATACGCTTGGGCTCGACGTGAGATTCTTTCAGGAAAGCACGGGCGTTTATTAGGAGGTTCGTTCAAGCGGGTCATCTCCGATCCTGCTTGGTTAAAGAACTATTGGTCAGCCGAAGAAGTTGGTGGACCACTGTTTGACTTGCATGTTCATGACGCGCATTTCATAAGGACACTCTTTGGTATGCCTGTGCAAATTAAAAGTGTTGGTCGATGTAGAAACGAACTCCCCGAGTTCTGGCATTCGTTATTCGAATATGACAGGGTTGATTACGGGCTTCAACCGACGGTTGAGGTCACAGGTGGTGTCGTGAATCAACCAACTCGCACCTTTCAGCATGCTTTTGAGATCCACTGCGAGAAGAGCACACTCATGTTTGATTTCGCCGTGATAGACGACGATGCTCGGTACCTAATCCCGCCGACACTTCTTTATGAAAATGGTGAAATAGCTCGTCCTAACCTCGGTGATGGTGATCCGATGGATGCCTTTTACCAAGAGTTAAAAGAGGTCGTAGAAATCGCTCAGGGTGGATCTCAGTCTGAATTGCTAGATGCCTCCCTCGCAAGAGATGCAGTTCTTCTTTGTGAAACACAAAAGAAGAGCCTTCAAACAGGTAAAGCCACCGCCCCCAAACAATCGCTGCGCTAATGCGATATTTTTTTCTCGCAATACTCCGTATGCCTGACGCGCATTCTTGGTTGTAATTGGTAAAAAGAAGAGAGCAGTTGCGTCGTTTTGCGTAACTGCCCATTAAAATATGCAACGAATCGGCGGTCCAACCATGGCAACGGAACTGAAAAAAGATCTGTCCTATCAGCCAAATACCTTTGCGCAAGTGGAGAAGATTCCCTGCCATGCTTTTTCTAGCGCTAGCGAAGCGAGCTCCTACGTGGCTGCTCAGATAGCGAGCACAATTCGAAAAAAGACAGATGAAGGAAAACAGTGTGTTCTTGGCCTTGCAACAGGAAGCACCCCAACAACGGTTTACGATGAGCTTATCCGTTTGCACCAAGAGGATGGTCTTAGCTTTGCGGGAGTAGTTACCTTCAACTTGGACGAATACTACCCCATGCAACCTAACGAGTTGCAAAGCTATGTTCGTTTTATGAATGAGCATCTGTTTGATCACGTCGACATCGCTCCTGAGAACATCAACATCCCTGACGGGACGGTGGATGAATCCGAGGTGATGAAACATTGCGCTGAGTACGAACAAAAGATTCGCGACTTGGGTGGTATCGATATTCAGATTCTTGGCATTGGCCGAACTGGTCATATCGGCTTCAACGAACCAGGATCCAATCGTGACTGCCGGACACGGATGATCACGCTTGATAAAATCACACGCAGTGATGCAGCAAGTGATTTCTTTGGCGAAGAATACGTTCCACGCCGGGCTATCACCATGGGGGTAGGCACTATCCTAGAAGCAGAGCAGATCTATCTACTTGCGTTTGGTGAGGGCAAAGCATCAATTATTGCCGAAACGGTTGAAGGAGAAATGACAAGCAGCGTTTCGGCTAGTTTCCTTCAAGAGCATGCAAACGCCAAAATCATTCTTGATGAAGCGGCTGCGGACCGGTTGACTCGCTATCAGGCTCCCTGGTTGCTTGGTCCTATGGCATCACTAAGTCACCTTACCGAAGAAGGCAACTTCGAGTGGACGCCAGAGTGGATTCGTAAGGCCGTTATTTGGTTAGCCATGCGTCTAAAGAAGCCGATTCTTAAACTTACGGAAGAAGATTACAATGAAGAGGGCCTTCAGGAATTACTTGCCAGCAGAGGCACGGCTTACGACCTAAATCTCCAGGTCTTTCGTGGTTTGCAATCAACCATCACCGGCTGGCCTGGTGGCAAGCCTAAGCATGCTCGTCAACCGGGTGACCGCCCTCAGCGCCATGAAGAGATCTTCCCAAAGCGAGTTTTGTGCTTCTCTCCTCATCCGGATGATGACGTCATTTCAATGGGTGGCACTTTGATACGACTGTGCGATCAGGATCACGAAGTTCATATTGCTTATCAAACTTCTGGCAATATTGCTGTGTTTGATGATGACGCCGTACGATTCTGTGAATTTGTGTCGGACTTCAACCGTGAATTCGGCATCGATCCACAAAAGACCGACGAATTAGAATCTCACGTTGATCAATTCGTTAAGAACAAGTTGCCAGGACAAGTCGATAGCGACCAAGTCCAAGCTATCAAAGCCATGATTCGTCGCGGTGAAGCCCGTGCCGGAGCACGCATTGCGGGTGTGCCAAACGAGAACTGCATTTTTATGGACATGCCGTTCTATCAAACAGGTCGTGTAAGAAAGAAACCTCTTAGCGAAGAAGACATTCAGATTACGGTCGATTTGCTTCAACGACTACAACCACATCAAATCTACGCTGCTGGCGACCTTTCGGATCCCCACGGCACGCATCGCACCTGTCTACGAGCCGTGCTAACAGCATGCCAAAGAGTAAGCAACGAACCCTGGTTTGATCAGTGTGTTGTCTGGCTCTATCGTGGTGCTTGGCAAGAATGGGAACCACATCAAATCGAGATGGCAGTCCCGCTAAGCCCTCAAGAGCTTCTAAGAAAGAAGACGGCTATCTTCAAACATGAATCACAAAAAGACCGCGCTCTCTTTCCTGGGCCTGACCCCCGTGAATTTTGGCAACGAGCCGAAGACCGCAACCAAGGAACCGCTCAGCTATACGATGAACTTGGGTTGGCCGAGTACGAAGGGATTGAAGGCTTCGTCCGCTGGAATTGTGGCGACAACCTGATTTAGCAAACGGTCTATCTTAGGACGCTACTTCCACCCCAAGTGCCTCCCTAAGTTTTGCTAACGATTCGCGAAGCTTAGTTGCAACTGGTGCAAAATCGTAATCCTCAGGCACTTCCGTTCCGTGCAGGTAACTATCAAGTACCTGAAATTGATCAAGCAGCGCCTCAGCATGCTGCTTGATTTCACTCTCTTTTTCAGACGTAAGCTCCTGTGATTTCGCCTTTTGGGCAATCTGCGTAATCAAAAAATCAACATTATGCAAATTATTGTGAGCGGACTCAGGTTCGCCAGTTTCAAATGCGTTGATGATTTCTTCCGTGGCGGACGTAAGTAAATCAAGATTGTTTGCCATGCCATCATTCGCATTGCTGCAACCGAGGCAAAGCATAACAGCCAACAGAGTATGAACAATCTTGTTTGCAGTTGATGTCATAATTCTTTTCCAATTCGATTACTGCTTACTAGGCTGTTGGTACTGTTTGAGGCCAACCCCCTTGCCAACAAACTCTGTGGTGAAGGCTTTGTCAGCTACAATCTCATCCGACTTGAATAACCCAGCTTTGATCATCTTCTTATGAAAGTCTTTGATCCTCTCAGGATTCATAATACCAATCCCTTGCTCAAGCGTCTCGCCGGAATCGACCAGTCCCCAAATACGCATCTGCTTGATTGAATACTGAATTTGGGAATCGGTGATCGAAGGGTTATCTTTCTTGATCAGAGCGTCGGCTTTGTTGTGTTCACCATAGAGATAACCATACCAACCGAGAATCGACGCGTCGATAAAATCTTGAACTAACTTAGGCCGCTTATCGATCAGTTCTTGACGCGTCTCAATCAGGGTTGAGTAACTACTCCAGCCATGATCGGCAAGGAGAAAGACCTTTGGCTTCTTGCCAATAGCTTCTTCAACACGCTTTGGTTCAGCGGTAGCGTACCCCTGTTGAATCCAACTTTGATGAGCCAAAAACGGCGCTAAGCTGTGATTATATGGCTTTAACAAACTTCGCTTAAAACCGTGAGCTGACTCCATCCAGAGGAAGAAGCTTTGCCTGCCAGTGTTTGCCATCAACAAGGGAGCTCGCTTGAGGTCCTGCCAACTTTCATACCCTTGATCAGGATGCGCGATTAAACACTGAGGATCTTTCTGAAGCATGGCTGCAACTACTCGGGTTGGAATCTCTTGCCTGACCGCTTCAAAGCCTTGCAGCAGATTCGTTCCGACTAAGAAGTCAACCTTTCCATAAGGAAGTAGCGGTCGATTGTTAATCATCGGGCCGCCTTGCCGGATCGTCACAACAAGACCACGCTCTTCATAGAATCCCTCAACTAATGCTTGGTAAAAACCACCAAGTTCTGGCTGCGCTTTCCAGTTTAGTGCAAGAGTGATTGATTCTTTGCCATGTGCTAGGCTCGAAAGCAGTATGGCAAAGAACAAGAATGTGCTTGTAAGAGGTCGCATCATTAATAATCTGCAAATAAGTAGGTCAGGGCAGTAGATTAACCCAACCTAACCTAGCTATCCGAATCATGCCATCCAGAAAGACAAACATAGCTAAGAACATAAGTCAGAAAGAAACAAATGACCCCCGTTAGGGAGATGAGAAACAGCGAGGCAAACATCAGGGGGGTATCAAGTCGATACTGGCCATCATAGAGAACCGACGCCAATCCCGACTGCACCCCAGAGGCACCGGTTACAAATTCAGCTACTACGGCGCCGACGAGACTCAGGTTCACGGCAATCCTTAGTCCAGCAATAAAAAAGGGGAGGGCGGAGGGGATCAACAACAGCCGCAGACGCTGCCATGGGCTAGCACCATACAAATCGAATAAGTCTCGCAGACCTGGATCAATACTACGGAGCCCAATTGTTGTGTTTGATAAAATTGGAAAGAAGGCGACTATCCAGGCACACAACAAGAGGACGACCCAGGTAGAGTCAATCCAAATCATCAGAAGGGGCGCAATGGCTACCAGCGGGGTCACTTGCAAAATCACCGCGTAAGGAAAAAGACTTAACTCAAGCAGACGTGAACTCACAAACAAGACGGCCAACAAAGAACCACCTATCACCGCGGCGATCAAGGCAAGTACCATCGTCTTAAGAGTAACGAGCCAAGCAGTAAATAACGCAGCACGATTCTCGATCAACGAGTGACCAACTTGCCAGGGACTCGGCAACTGATAGCGTGGGATTTCGTATATCTGCACAACTGCCTGCCATACGATCAGCACGCCCATTGCCATAGCAACGGGAGCAATCCACCGCAGTACCGTCAGATTGCGACGTGATTGCCTTCGGTCATGATTCCTCGACTTGACCATCTAGCTTGCACTTTCTGCTGTAGACTTCACGTTGTCCGAGGCTTTTGCGAGTGCTTCTGAAACACGCAAGCAGGTCGAGCCATAGGCCTCGCTATAACGGGCAGCCTCGGTACGGGGCTTGGGAAGCTTTACCTCAAGTTGGTCAGATATTCGCCCAGGCCCTGAACTCATCACAAGTATGCGATCCGATAGATAAACCGATTCATATATACTGTGGGTGATAAAGAAGACGCTAAATCCAAACTGCTGTTGAAGATCTAGCAATTCATCATTCAAGCGTTGACGAGTCAATTCATCGAGTGCTGCGAAAGGCTCATCCATAAGCAGCAATTTAGGCTTGGTGATGAGTGACCTCGCAATTGCCACTCTCATCTTCATGCCACCAGAAAGTTCGCGGGGATACTTGTTTGCTGACTCGGCTAAACCGACTAGGTTGAGACTTTCATCGACTGCTGCTTGTGCTAGTCGACGATTCATTCCCTGCAACCTCAAAGGAAGATAAACGTTCTCCCAAACCTTTGCCCAAGGAAGCAACGTCGGTTCTTGAAAGACACAAGCAAGATCATTGGCTTGCCCCTTACGACCTAGCGTGGTCTGAATTTCACCCGTAGTAGGAACGCTTAGACCAGCAACGATTCTTAAAAGGGTACTCTTACCACAACCTGAAGGTCCCAGCAGCGAGAGAAATTCGGAAGGCTGAATCTCTAGATTGATCGATTCGATTGTCGCCTTCTGCTGTCTAGCAGTACGATCGACAAAGACTTTCGACACTTCGTTTAATTTAACTAATGGCGAAGTCATAATATCTAAAAGGGAAATAAGATATTTGTGGGAGCAAATCAATTGCGAGGTTGACCCAGTATATCTACCTGCCAAACTTGTCCGTCATTGACATCATACGCTGTTAACCAACCAAATTTGCAGCAGCCGGTATCAATGCACTTAAGATAACCAACGTCAAGTATTTCACCAGACTTTTGGCTGGTATGTCCTACAATGGCCATCTTACCGCTGCTATGGCACTTGGGAAAATGCTCCTGGAGCGACTGCCAACGTAGCGCCTCAGCCGGCTGACGATCCATCGGCTCATCGACAACATAGTTTGCATGCAAGAACAAGTGGCTGCTTGTCTCGTAGAATGGTAGTAGCCGACGACAGAATTCCAAATGTTCTTCAGGTAGGCATGTTGGATCTCCAGCGTATCCATAGGACTCTAGCGTTTCTCGGCCGCCATGCTGTAGCCACCATTCGATTGGGGCTCGACTATCCAAAACCGATAGCAGCATCTCTTCGTGGTTGCCTAAGATTGATATCAATTGGCATTGTTCTTCCAATTGAATCAACTGATCGATCACCCCTTTAGTATCGGGACCACGGTCAATAAAGTCTCCTAAGACGACCAACGTATCATTTGGTGTCGGTTTTATGAGGTTCAGCAAACCTTGAAGCGCATCGGCGCAGCCGTGAATATCACCGATGGCGATAACCCGATCCATATTGCCGTTGCCTCTTCTGGAGTTTCGCTTTGTTGTTAAACGCTCTATTCTACCTGATAATATGTCAGGGGCTACGGCAATGTAAGAGAGCTAACTATTGGGTGTAATACCTCAAGAACGAAAAGCCTCATGGTTCGTATGTGACCTATACGAACACGATCCTAACGTAGAGCTCATAATTCCTTTATGGCAAAGAGTAACACAACAACCGATTCAAGCATGAAATCTGCCACGAAGAGCTTATTGCTCATCGGGTTGATTGGAGTTATTGGGTTCGCTTGGTTCCAGTTCGGCAACTCAGAAACTCTTGATTGGCTAGCGAGTCAGGAGTCAGCGCTCCGTGATTATCAATCTCGTCATCCGCTGCTGATCTATGGCATTGCCTTTGTCTGTTATGTCCTCATCACGGGCTTATCACTTCCTGGGGCAGCGATTATGACGCTGCTGTTTGGTTGGTATTTCGGCTGGTTCCGATCAGTGATCTTGGTCAGCTTTGCTTCGACTATGGGAGCTACCGTTGCCTTCCTGTTTAGTCGCTACCTGCTTCGCGACTATGTGCAAAAACGATTCGAGAAACAACTTCACCATTTCAATGATCACTTTGAAAGAGAAGGAGCTTTCTATCTCTTCACACTCCGATTGATTCCACAAGTCCCTTTCTTTGTTGTTAACCTAGTTATGGGACTAACGAAGATTAGGACCTCTACCTACTGGTGGGTTAGTCAACTTGGCATGCTTGCGGGGACCATTGTCTACTGTTATGCCGGCTCTCGAATCCCGGATCTTCAAACACTTACCGAGGAAGGCATTTCAGCAATCTTTACCCCCTACCAACTCGCACAATTAACCTTTGCCTTTCTACTGCTAGGTACTCTCCCCTTAGCAGCAAAATTGGTAATTAATTGGCTTCGCAAAGAGACGGTTAATGGATAAGCCACAAATGAATGACAAGCCTCAGATTGAACTCCAACCGTTTGACGAAGACAACCAACGCTTGCAAGCAAACGTTGCTCCGACGGATTGGGTGAACCCTGAAACAAATGGGCGTTACCATCTGGTCGTAATCGGTGCAGGTACTGCGGGACTTGTTGCGGCGGCTGGCGCTGCGGGTCTTGGAGCAAAGGTTGCTCTCATCGAACGCAACTTGATGGGTGGCGACTGCTTGAACGTCGGTTGTGTCCCTTCAAAGGGGCTCATTGCAGCCTCCCGAGCTGCCCACGCAGCCCGTGGACAGTCGGCTATGGGAATCATTGTCACCAGCGATCCAATAGTTGACTTCCAACATGCCATCCTACGCATGCGTCGTTTGCGTGCCGACATCAGTCCTAATGATTCCTACGAACGGTTCACATCGCTCGGCGTCGATGTCTACCAAGGTGACGCGGAATTCGTCGGCGACGATTCAATTCACCTCCGCGGGAACTCGGGCGATAGAACTCTTAGCTTTCGTCGAGCCGTTATCGCAACAGGAGCCAGAGCAGCAGCTCCTCCCATTCCGGGAATTGATTCGGTGGAGTATCTCACGAACGAGTCTCTGTTCTCGATAACAGAACTCCCAAAATCAATGGCTATCGTAGGCGGAGGACCTATCGGCTGTGAAATGGCGCAGGCTTTTGCTCGCTTTGGAACGAAGATTACCCTCTTTGCCAACGAGAAGGGCTTACTCCCCAATGACGATTCCGCTGCAGGAGCGATTATTCAATCTACTTTCGAATCTGAGGGCGTTACCGTTCGGAAAGATGGCAAGCAAATCAGTCTCTCCCCTTCCGACCAAGACTCAATTAATGTCTCGGGACCTGAGGGAGTGGTTAAAGTAGAAAAGTTGCTGATAGCCGTAGGCAGAACGCCAAATATCGATGGCCTTGGGCTAGAGAAAGTTGGTGTCGAATATGACAGGCGGATCAGCGTAAAGGTCAACAAACGGCTACAAACAACCCATCCAAAGATTTTTGCCGCTGGCGACATTTGCTCAACAGCCAAGTTCACTCATGCCGCCGACTTTCAGGCTCGAACCGTGGTGAGAAACGCGTTGATGCCATGGCCACTCAACCGTGCCGATGCCAGCAAGCTCGTTATCCCTTGGGCAACTTATACCGATCCTGAAGTTGCCGGTGTTGGCCTCACAGAATCCCAAGCAGCAGAGCAGGGCGTACCCGTTGATGTTTATACTCAGGATTTCGCCGAACTTGACCGGGCGATTCTGGAAGGGGTCACGAAGGGCTATGCAAAGATCTTGACCGCAAAGGGAACCGATAAAATCGTCGGAGCTGCGATTGTCTCGCCGGCAGCAGGTGATATGATTGGCGAGTTGAGTGTTGCCATGACGCATGGCATAGGTTTGGGCAAGCTTGCATCAGCAATCCATCCTTACCCGACACTCGGCGAGTCACTGCGCAAGCTGGGCGATCAGTACAATCGGACCAAGCTTACACCGTTAGCCAAGGCAGTTTTCCG
This sequence comes from Botrimarina sp., assembly GCA_965263145.1. Taxonomy (GTDB): domain Bacteria; phylum Planctomycetota; class Planctomycetia; order Pirellulales; family Lacipirellulaceae; genus CAYGQU01. The sequence goes on along the minus strand of OZ253585.1, from coordinate 505,052 downwards.
CAAATGGTTTGATTGGACCAGCTGATTGCCCCAGAAAATATATCCTTGTGCAGCTAAAATCCAGGCGATCCCCACCCCCTGTCCGTCCTGCCTAGGGAAAAATCATGAAGGCTTCCGATCTATTTGTTCGTGCTCTTGAAGCAGAAGGTGTCGAATACATCTTCGGTATCCCCGGTGAAGAGAATCTCGATCTGCTTGATTCTTTGTCCCGATCAACCATCAAGCTGGTTGTAACAAGACATGAACAGGTTGCCGGTTTTATGGCGGCCACCTACGGGCGACTCACGGGTAAAGCAGGCGTTTGCCTCTCGACACTCGGCCCTGGAGCGACAAACTTTGTGACCGCCGCTGCATATGCTCAGCTTGGCGGTATGCCAATGCTCATGATCACCGGTCAAAAACCGATCAAATCGAGCAAGCAGGGACACTTCCAAATCATCGACACGGTCGACATGATGCGACCAATTACGAAATACACCAAACAAATCGTTGCCGGCGATAACATTCCTTCGCGGGTCCGTGAAGCGTTCCGCATCGCAGAAGAAGAACGCCCTGGTGCGGTTCATCTTGAACTCCCTGAAGATATCGCTGCTGATGAAACCGACGTACCTGTCATGCCAAGCAGTAAGGTTCGTCGCCCTGTGGCTGAAGAGAAATCTATCCGTCATGCGGTCGAGATGATTGAACAAGCCAAGCACCCACTCCTTTTGATCGGTGCAGCCGCGAATCGTCGGCTTTCCAGCCGAATGCTTCGCCGCTTTGTTCACGAAACGGGCATCCCCTTCTTTGCAACACAAATGGGTAAGGGAGTTATCGATGAAGCAGACGAGCTCTGCCTTGGTAATGCCGCGCTGTCTTCAGGCGACTTCCTGCACCGAGCGGTTGAAAAAGCGGATTTGATTATCAACGTTGGTCACGACGTTATTGAAAAACCACCGTTCTTTATGAAGCCCGGCGGGGTCCAAGTCATCCACGTCAACTTCACCAGCGCTGAAGTCGACCCAGTCTACTTCCCACAAGTTGAAGTCGTTGGCGATATTGCAAACAGTGTCTGGCAAATTGGCAATCACATCCGTCCACAAGACCACTGGGACTTCGGCCGCTTCTTCGAAGTCCAGAAAGCTCTTCGTGAGCATCAGATGGTGCATGCTTCCGAAGAAGGATTCCCCATCACCCCGCCGCGGTTGGTCTCTGACGTCCAAGCGATGATGCCAGAGGATGGAATGCTTTCGCTCGACAACGGGATGTACAAAATCTGGTTTGCTCGCAATTTCCAAGCCCGCCGTCCTAACACCGTTTTGTTAGATAACGCCCTGGCTTCGATGGGCGCTGGATTGCCGGCAGCGATGGCTGCCCAGATGGTTTACCCAGACCGCTTTGTCATGGCCGTCTGCGGTGACGGTGGCTTTATGATGAACGAACAAGACCTCGAAACGGCTGTGCGTCTGAAGCTCAATTTTGTCGTTTTGATTCTCAATGACTCCGGCTATGGCATGATCAAATGGAAACAAAAAGACTGCGGATTCGAAGACTTCGGCCTCGACTTTAGCAACCCTGACTTTGTCAAGCTTTCCGAAGCCTACGGCATTCGCGGCCATCGTGTCGAAACGACCGATTCATTGCTTCCGCTACTTGAGAAGTGCCGCGATACTCCAGGCATTGACTTGATCGATTGCCCCGTCGATTATTCTGTGAATAACAAAATCCTCAACGAAGAGATCCGCGACTTGGCCGCTTCGGTCTAGGTAGATTCTTTTCATCAACATATCGTGATCCCCCGTCATGCAATCGAGCTACCCCTTTTACCTAGCTAACAAACCTGAATCTCCTAACAGTGACCTAGAGGTCACTGACAAATACACAGGCGAAGTGGCCACCCGTGTCGCTATGGCGTCGGCAGAAGATATCGATCGTGGCATTGCCGCTGCCGTAAAGGCGACCGAGCCAATGCGTGAGATGGCGCCCTACGAACGCCAGGCCGTCTTATATCATTGCGTCGAACGCTTCCAAGAGCGTTTCGATGAATTATCAGATGCTCTTTGCGTTGAGGCTGGCAAACCAATCAAAGATGCCCGCGGCGAAGTTTCACGTTTGATTGATACCTTCCGCATAGCCGCTGAGGAATCGGTTCGCATTGAAGGGGAAGTGCTGAACCTGGAGATATCAGCCCGAGCGCATGGCTATCGTGGCATGACTCAGCGTGTTCCGATTGGTCCATGTTCTTTCATTTCGCCATTCAACTTTCCGCTGAACTTGGCTGCACACAAAGTTGCTCCCGCTCTTGCGGTCGGCTGTCCCTTTGTGCTGAAGCCAGCCAGCCGAACGCCAATCGGTGCGATCGTGATCGGCGAAGTCTTAGCTGAAACTAACCTACCCGAGGGAGCTTTTAGCATCCTTCCCTGCCACCGTGACGGAGCTGATCTCTTCACGACTGATGACCGACTAAAGCTTCTTTCATTCACCGGTTCGCCTGGGGTTGGTTGGGACCTAAAGGCCCGTGCTGGTAAGAAACCTGTCATTCTCGAACTGGGCGGAAATGCCGCATGCATTGTCGATGAAGATGCTGACCTCGACGATGCAGTCGCTCGTCTTATCATCGGAGCTTTCTACCAAAGTGGCCAAAGCTGCATCGGAGTTCAACGCATCTTGGTCCATGAGAACAAATACGATGCCTTGAAAGAGAAGCTTGTCGGTGCGACGAAGAAGCTCATTGCAGGCAATCCAAAAGAGGAGGAGACCTTCATTGGTCCCATGATCTCCGTGGGCGAGGCAACCCGATTGCACGACTGGATCAACGAGGCAGTGGATGCTGGCGGGAAGCTACTGTGTGGTGGTAAGCGTGAAGGGGCCATGCTTGAAGCAACCCTCCTTGAAGACGTTCCACCATCAACCAACGTTTGCACCGAGGAAGCCTTTGGCCCGGTGGCTGTGCTTAGCAAGTTCTCGAACTTCGATGACGCCCTCAATGCGGTCAACGACAGCAAGTTCGGCCTTCAAGCGGGCATCTTCACCCGCGATTGGTACAAGATTCAGAAAGCATGGGATACTCTCGAAGTCGGTGGCGTCGTCATCGGAGACGTTCCCAGCTGGCGTGTTGACAACATGCCTTACGGAGGCGTAAAAGACTCAGGCCTTGGCCGTGAAGGCATTCGCTATGCGATTGCCGACATGACCGAGGAGCGTCTGCTCGTTATTCGAACTCCACAGTAATATTCCTACAGGCGTAACTCTGTTGGCAATACTCCGTTGCTCAGTTCTGCTAGGGCAGGTGACTCAGGGATTCAATTCGCGAATCAGTAGCCAACGTAAATCGAGGGACGAAGATTCGGGTTCCTGGCGACATGCCAAGCCTGTGGACGTGAGAACCAGTCACCTTGCCATTGGCCACCATACATACCTGTGAATGGGGTAGCTGATGTACGAGGACGTGAAGCCGAGTAGCCATACCACTGTAGACTTTGCATGCGAGTCATTCGCTGAGCTGCACGTATTTGGGCCTTCTGACGAATGATTTGCTGAGGTGTTAATTCACCAGCAGTACTCTTGTACTCCCAGCCATCTTGGCGTGTTTCGTTCTCTTTATCTGCCGTGGCTTCCTGAGAGAAAGCAGACGAACCAGCGGCCATAAATGCGACAAGGATCAAACCAGCTGTAAGCTTACGCATTGTGCGCTCCTAAACGGAATTGGATAGGCTCCCAGGATCGTGCCCGAACAATCAATATTCCCGTTCAAGCACCCATACACCCCACGAATCGTCCAGAACCGTATGACCGCGCCATTCCGGCAACTGACGACCTCAAGCCCCCCCTGTTAGTCAAGGTTTAACAACATTACGCTAAGGCCCAAGAAAATAGCACGTTACAGCTTGACCAATCCCCCCGGTTTTCGTAATTTCGTGCTTAAGTCATCGGCCATCGCAGCCGATACTACCCCTACAACAGCAACGGACCCCGCTTTCAAAGCAAGCTTGCTGATGTGCTTCGAAGCAGCCAAATCGCACTTGCACAGGTTTGGCAGTTTCGGTTAATAACCTTTTCACCAATTGATTGGTCGTAAGAACAAGCGACCAGAAGACAAGTGAGAGGAAAACAACATAAGGCGCCGTGGCCAAGTGGCTAAGGCATCGGATTGCAAATCCGACATCCCCGGTTCGAATCCGGGCGGCGCCTCTCCGATAAACCCTGGGAAACATCGTGTTTTCTAGGGGTTTTTTCTGGCATGTTAGTTTGGTTAATTTCTTGCGAGTTGTCAGCAATTGCCCCTAATTTGCTCCAATTGCCAGAATTTGGTGCAACCGTTGGTGCAACCAAACGATTCGCCATGATGTCGTCTGTCCCCGTTGCCTGCTGGCGGCAGTCGTCCAGTGGCTTTCTGTCGAGAGATAGAGCGGGCAGGGCATCCAACGCACCAGCCACATCGAGCACCCTTGGGTCGGTGTAGACATTCATGGTCAAATCAATTGATGAATGGCGTAGGGCGGCTTGTGCTGTTCTTGGAGCAACTCCACCAGCCGATAGAAGGGACCCAAACGAATGCCGTAAGGCATGAACGTCGATTGTTTGCCCACGATCGTCACGTTTTGCTATTCCCGCAACTGCTAGATCACGATCCAGAGTCTTGACCATCTGGCTTGGCACATTCAGCAGGGGCGTATCGTGAGGCAGATTGACTGGCTCTCCAGTATCGACTGAAAGTATCCCGACATTCTCTCCGAAGCTACGACAGTATGCCTTTCTTTTTTTTATTATGAGCATCCTTAGGTCATCAGCTAGATCGTCTCTTAAAGGCAGTTCAGCCTGTTTGCGATTCTTTGCGTTTCCAGCATCTAAAATTAGATACGGGGGCTCTGAATCAAGAACAGCAGAGCTAATTCTGAGCGAAGCAAGTTCCCCACGTCGCAGACCGGTAAGAACCAATGACTTGTAGACAAGAGCCCGTTCCAATCCGCGGAATTCTAACTCTGCTACAAACTCAGGCTTATTATTCAGGCGTTTATTAGCCAGATCGATCGCACTTGGTAATTCATCGAAAGAAAGTGGTACACGTTTCCTAGTGCTATATTTCTCGGATGCTGATATTTTTTGCACCACGGTTTGACGTCCATATTCAGCTAACGGACGCCAGCGGGCTACATAAAGAAGTCGTTCCAATTCTTCTGGAGTAAGCGATCGACGCTTTCTTCGGCAGTCGCTGCTCTCATCAGGTTTGATGACCTGCTTAGTTGGATCAATAGCTAAACGATTGCTTGTAACGCACCAGCGACAAAACCCACGAACAGCTTGAAGGTAGCTATTCCTAGTCCGAGGGGATATTCCTTCCAAGGAGCGAGCGTTCAACCATCGTTCGATAGGTGTTCCCGCTATATCACGCATTAATTTCATACTACAATCGCGAAAGACTCTTCCTGCTAAGCGTTGACAGTCTGCAATATGTGATTCACTGCGACCATTCGATTTAAGGCTCTCGACATAATCGCTTAGTGAATCTTGGATATCTGTCGTAAGCCAGTCCCGAACAGCATCTTCTGATACACTCATTACACCAGCGCGAACTTGTTCCGCTCGACGAACGAGTTCCCTTAGCACGGATTGGGCTGCGTCTTTCAATTTACAGCCCGTTGCTATTTCTCTTACGACGCCTGAACCATCACGATATTTGGCAGTATATGTTCCTGCTTCAGTGCGGATTCGTTGGCTTCCATCCCGCCCCTCTACCACCTGAGCTGTTTGCTTCTTACCTGAACGATCACGCCATCGTGCACATAATTCTCCCTTGCGAGTGAAAAGTTCAGCATCGGCTGGCAACTTACGAGTTACTTTCTTGCGAAAAATTGTAGCCATCAAGCATTCCATTCTTCTAATAGCGTCGAGACTTCTTGCTCTAGTTATATACCTATCTACGTCTACAAAACCAATGCAGTACCGTGAATACCCTAAGTTACGTAGACGGATCATTGCCATTCAAGATAAAAATCCGTTTCGGGCGCCCTCCCTTAGGGCCGCCTGTTTGTGTTTCCCATGAGCCCACTCCAAGTTGTGACAGCCGGTTCAGCGCTAGCTCGGCCTCTCCTGATTTCTTCAACCATCGGCACCCCTTTTGGGCCTCGGAAATGGTCACGCTTCCCTCTCTTTTGACAATCCATTCTGTAAGCCGTCGGTCGGCTTGTTCGGCTTCTGATTCGTTTAGCACTGAGTAAATTCGCTTCGTTTCTGACTTAAACCATTCGGTAAGCCTTATCGCTGCGACCATGCTCTCAATACCAACCAAGTCGTCTTCGCTCCCGTCGGCTGCCAGGTCTCCATACGCCCATCGGATCAAGTGAAAGACCAACGCCAATCGAGCAGGGACTTCTTCCAGCTTGCTCCATGCTGCGGACAGGTCTCCCTCAAGGTCGGCTTGCTCCTCGCCGTGATGGTCGACAAACTCTATCCAGGCATGCTTTGCTTCGGGCGAAAGGTTTAGTTGCTTTGGAGTCAAACCGTCTGCTTCGGCTTTGAGCGTAAACAACTTATCGACAAGCTCTTGGTAACCTAGCTCAGTCGTTGGGTTGATCTCCGATTCGGTCCATTTCTTCTCTTTGCGAGGCGGATAGGCAAGCAGCAACCTGGCAGCTAAGCCCGATTCACGATGCTCATTGCTTAACGAACGACGCAAAATGCCCGGCTGGATACCGCCGGTGATTGAGATCGAAGCTGCCGGGATTGAGATCGTCCGTGGCGTGCCCGTCTTGCGGTCGATGACCAAATCGCTGTGGTTGTACATCTTTAGCCAGTGGGCTGAGTCGCTCCCTTTACCTGATGTATAGCGATCAAATGAACCGAACCAGCTTGAGAGTTCGTCGCAATCAACAAGCAGTCCCCGCTGGTTGGCAAGCAAGATTGGAGCGAGTGCTTCGACCGTCGTATCGCTTACCACACAACGCTCAGCTTGTGGTGCCGCGGGTTGCGACGGTGGTGGTTCGGTCGTCTTCTTATCACGTTTCCAAGCAGCCAACGACTTCTCATAAAACGCTAGTTCCTCTTGATGCTCGGATTCAGCCTCGGTGAATCGCTGTAGCGTCTTTCGCTGACGTTGATAAAGTGGCGACATCGCAAGACTAAACGCCGGGGTTTTGCTGCTGCCACTTTCGCCAATAATGACCGTCCAAAGAATCGCCGGAACCTCCCAGCCACGTTTAACTTGCAAACAGCGTGTCGTTCCGATTGCCGAAGCAAGTGCCGCCAAGGCAGGCATAGCTAGATACGATTCGTCGCAGCCAATCGCATTGGCTCCTTCGATAACAAAGCTGCGCAGCGGCTCGGGCAACACCTCCGATGGGAACGGCCGCCATAACAGTGGCTTGTCTGCTTCGACCACCGGCAGGCATTCTGTCTCGTTAGCAAGCTGGTGAAGGTTTGCGGCAATCGTCTCTGGCTCGGCCGCATCGCCATGGCTATTGATCCAATCTACGACGTCACCCTTCGCAGGCAGGTTGGGCAGCTCAAGCAGTTTCATCGCGGTGCTTGGTTGTCGGTTTGATAATTGATCGATTACTTGATGCATTGCCTTCTGTCCTGGCGAGTCGTTGTCGGGCAAGAGAACCAGCCGGCGACCGACCAGTGGTGAAAGATCTGCCTTACCAACCGCCGACGAACCACCGGGCCAAGTCGTTGCCGTCACGCCAATAGCAGCTAGGGCATCGACGCACTTTTCCCCCTCAACCAGGTAGATGGCCTGATCAGAAGCAAGCAGCTCGGGCAGTCGATAAAGCGGCTTCGGGTCAGACATTGCTCGACATGACCAACGTCCATCGCTTTGCAAACAAGCTTGGCGAATCGTCTTCCCATCGGAACGATCCCACCGAGCAACGAGACCAACAAGCTCTGCCTGTTGATTTTCATAGCGATAGATGATCGATGGCTTGCCAAGACGCACTTGCCAGCTCGCCAGCAACTCATCCACCGATTGAAACGTCTTAACGCTAGGCGTGTCTACACGACTGGCTGAACCAAGAGGTTTGCGAGGTTGCGTCGACGCCGTTGGCCATTGGGCGTGACGGTTAGCACCCGACCTATCTCTTAGCTGATGCAACCAGCCACCGATGGGCCTCTTGTTGTCGGAAGGTTCCCGCATGCATACAACCGCATCGGGCGAGCCCTTCAGCCCGACCGCCGAACACCAGTCAGGTTTTCCGCAGACAGGACAGGGATGTTGCTTGGAAACCCGATGCCAGCTATCGCCAGAGCCACCATCATCGGATAGATTGTAATTGTGAGATGACACGGTTAATCCTCCTGATTCGTCGGGATGTTGGATTCGGTTGTCTCCTTGAGATTTGAAACGTCGTCTGCCGATGCCTCGCCAAAGGTCGCAGACGGCGTTTTACTTTTATCGCTAGTTGTATCCGAGCGGCACTCAACAGCAGCCTTCAGTCGGGCACGCAGTTCAATTGCTTTGTGTTGGTCAACAATCCGCCAACGGCTAACGTAGCCGCGGTGACGACTTGGACGGCAGCTTGTCTCGACGCCCACTTTCTTGATGATGCCTTTCATCGCAAGGCTTCGAACGACCGACCCACGCCACTTGCCACCATCGCGGAACTGGGTGTCCAGATTCTCGGTAGCATCGTCAATCGTTGCCGTACCAGAGGGCGAACTTAACAAGCAATCAAGCATCGCAATCTGGCCAACTTGAAGCTTTTCAGGTTGTCGCTCTGCAGCGAGGGCCATCCCTTGATTCCGCCGCCGTTCGCCTTCGGCTCGCAGGGCTGCTTTGTCACTCGGCCAGGGTTGAGGGTCTGGCGTAGTTTGTGGTTTTCGAGGAGTCATTCGGCACCTCCTTTCCCGCTTCGAGCTGGTGGATTCATCGAACGCACCGGCTGATTGCCATCGGCATCCCAAGCATCGAGGTCAGTCGCAGCCCAACGAACGAGCCGGCCAAACCGCCGAGGCTGCGGAGCCTTGCCGGCGTCGACGAGACGTCGCCAGTGTTCGACAGAGAATCCATAACGAGTGGCACATTGATCCACATCAAAGAACTTGGCAGCCGGTGTGCAGGCTGCCTCGGGTGACAATTTTTTAGTTGTCGAAATGTTGGTTTCCATTGGAAACTCCTAACAGTTGAAGGTCGCAGACAAGCCGAGTTGCTGTCTGACTGTTAGGGATGTTATGAAAAGAAAGTGGCGTGTTTTAGCGTTGATTTTTAGTAATCAATGGTGAATCCACGCAAGAATCCACGTATAGAGACAAAGAAATCTATGGTCAAATTAGATCACTTCTTTAGAGAAGGAAGGTAATACCAAACGCTTCTACTTTTTTCATCTGTCTTCCGCCAAATCCGACCCGTTTCGCACTGTCCAAAAGTACCCGCCGGTGTTTTACGTCCTCTGCTCCTTTGAGTGCGTAATGAGCCAACCGCCGCTGTTTCACCATGCTGCTTTAAATCATTTGACTTTGCCCACTCCCCGTTATTCTTATCTAAAGAAGGAATTGTTCTCTCTAGTTGTTCGATTGATTGGCCAGGTGGTGCTTCACTTGTAGTAGCGTCTGCGTTACTGTCAGCATTCGGAGATCTGGGAAGTTTTGTAGACGGTGTAGCTGGTTTTTTTGTCCAATCCATCAACTCACATGCAAGGTTACCAAGCTCACTTCGAGCAGTATCAAATTCATTTGTTCCTCTGTCGTCTTGTGCAATGGAGCGTGCTGCTGAGATTATTTCTTGATAGTATTGCCTAGCCTTGTCTAGTTTTTCACCAAGAACAGAAACTTGGCCATCTTCTCTAGCTTCTTGAAGTGCCTTGCGAAACCATTGATCATGAAGTGAAAATCCAGTGCGTGGCTCAAGCCAACCTAAATAACGACATACCCGGCAACATGGTATCCACCCACCTATTAATCCACGTTGCATTTTTAGTCGCTTTTCATCCCTCCTAGTCCAAATTCTTCGGCTAAGAATTATCTCTCCCCACTGTTTCTCTCTATACCTATCCCAATACCACCGATCTGCACGGGAGATTGCTTCAGGAAGAGCTGGGTCTGAACTCAAGATCCGAATCGCTTCAGCATCCCTCTTAATGCAACGATCAAGCTTTTCTGGCACCACAATCAACAGATTTACATACTGTGTTAAAGGCGACTTACCATCGGCTGTAATCTTCTTTGAATCGTCATTGTCACCACGCCGTAGCTGCATAATCTCATTGCCTGGATGCTTGTCTAACATATGACAGAAGGCGGCTGCTTCATTTCGGGTGAGGTTCCCATCAATAGCCAGTCGAATCGCCAACGCAAGTCCCATGGCAACATCGTTAGCTTTAGCAACTTGACTATTCTCAAGTGAACGAAGCCAGTCTAAGGTCTTTGTTGTCCCATCAAAGTTGTCTAACTTACGGGCACGAACAACCAAAGTGCTTAACCGTTCCAATAGCCAATCGGTCTCTAGCGGCTTGTTGGCCACGGGATTGCATGGAGTATTAATAAGATCTAGCCAGACGGCATCGTAGGGCGCAAAATAACTATCGTAGCGTTCTTTGCCTTTTCGCGCTGCATCGATTCGATCTTGGCGTTCATTAACCTTCTTGGCGGCCAGTTGATGCAGTTTGTTACTTGTCGGTGAACGAGATTCCTGGGCAATCGCACCTTTCCAGTCCTGAGAATACACAGCAAAAATTTGCTTCCATACAAGTTTGTTTTGTTCAATGGCATTTTTTACCAATTCGTCTGCATCTTCATTGAGTTTATTTGAGAATACCCTGATAAGGTCTCTGTAGTTTTCTTCAGTAGATTCAAGATGTAAAACTTCTTCAGCAGTCAAATTTTCTGATTGTTTTTCTTTTTCAATTAACAGCAACATCTCCCAGAAATTTTCAAGACAAAAACAAAACGAGAATATTGGGTCTGTATCGTTAGACTGTAGTTTTTGTCGTAATTTATCCGCCGCTGACTTCATTTCTCTGACGATTCTCGCAAAATCATTGGCATGCTCTTCGGAGATTCGGCCATGGTAGTAAGCCATATGATCGAAATCTCTAACCGGGGCTATGGGTATAAAACTATGATCACTGTCTACACCACCAAGATTATTCCCCAGAGAACGTAGCGACTTATACAGGCGATCTATCGTTTCAATTCCTTCTAGATAATCACAAAGAACATTCTCTAATTCATTAAAATTTTGAGGGTAGATTGCTTTGTTGTTATCCTGACTTACTAGCCGAGGAATCAACGTTGTAAATCGAGCGAGGCTTTGCAAAGCATAGTCGCATATGACAACTTCATTCTCATCGGGATCGATATCAACTGCTAAGGCACTAGCAGCAATGTGTGCCTTAGTAAGACTTTGGCAGCTTTCTTCAAGTACACTATGCAGTTCTTCAGCTGAATGAGAATTGTTATTAAACCTGAGGTAACTAAGTAGTTCATCCCAATGATGCTCATCACATGCAGCTCGCAGATGACTTTCTGATATCCTCCATCCCTCGTAAGGTTCTTCGTAAGAGATTGACGGGGTCAAGAGTCGCTTCAATTTATCAGCCAACGGAAACAAGCAGTCGTTGACAACGTTATAAGACAACTCTTTCTTTTCACGATCCATCGAAACCGTTTCCTGTGCCGGTATAAAAACTAGATTCCTGCTCGTTCATTACCAAAGGCAATGAAAAGGGAAAGTGGCCAGGAAACCACGGTTCGGGAGCTACCCTATCCCTGCGTGAACTATACAGAATTACAGTCTCTGATTCCAGCCAACGAACTTATGCCATGGTGATAGTAATAGAAGCGCAAAATTAAACGACGGCCATAAATGTCCATCGATCGTGGCTTCGCCCCACCGCCCCCAGGGTGCTTGGAAGGACCCAGTGAGTCTGGACAGGTAGTCAGCCGTCTACACAACTGGCGAAACACGGTGAAATACGCGGTTCTGTTGATGTTGACGTGTCGAGAAGCTTGCTATTCGTTCCACTTCCGGATGGCGGCTACCAACGCCTCCATCTGTTCTTTGATATCGAAACGATCCTCAAACATTTCTTTGGTGAAATGCTTAATGGCCTTCTTGGCGATTGGGACTTTTTCAAAGTTTGTCTTATTGAATTTATCAAAGAGATAGTCTCCTTGAGAGGATGGGCTGGAAGGAAAGCGGTCGTATTGACTTGGGCTGTCGAGTTCCTGCGTTTGATTTTCGTCGTAGACTTCCTTCCACACCATTGCAGGAATGTAATTTTCAATCTCCCTAGCTTCGGTAATCCAGAGATAGGCATCTCTACCAGCTTTGCGAATTTCGTTGATCTCTTCTTTAGTCTTCTTGACTCTTGGTTTCAGGGTGTCACCGGCACTTTCTTTGTCTGAGTCACAAAGGACCGCGATGTTATGGTTAAGCCTCAGCAGGTTTGTGAACTCAGCCTCTTCCTCTGCGGTAAACTCTACATTTGCCAAATTACTGCCACCATAGAACGCACACTGGTAATGGCGGCCCTCGATCAGTTTGCCCCCTTCTTCATCGTCTGAGTAAAGTTCGATTAGTTTGTTGAGATAAATCCTGTCGGAAGGGCCTTCGAGCCAGAGGATGCCGTTGGCTTGCAGCAGGTCAGATGGCTTGGCTCCCAGGTCATCTAGGATTCCAACACGATCAAAGTGTGTTTCGATCGTCCGAACACTTGCCGACTTGCCATCATGCGTCACTTGAAGTATCTGAGCATCTTCATCCTGGCTGAAGTAATCCAAAACGACATTCGAATGTGTCGTTAGAAAGAGATGGCACTTGTGTTCTTTGACGTACTCCGAAAGATACTCCAGCAATCGTCGTAACAACGCCGGATGGAGGTTGTTTTCTAACTCTTCGAAGGCGAAGACATATTCGCTGATGGGGGGCAATTTTTGTTGATTTTCACGGGGTAGCTTAGGGAGAACCAACAAGTTAAGCAGTACCAAGAGAATAGTCTTAAGCCCACTCCCTAGTTTACTTATAGGATAAGAATTTTTTCCTTTCTCCTGGATAAACAGTTCCCATAAGTCATGTTGATCTTGAGCATTAGGGTTTTGGCTATATCTTGTAGTGAAATTGCTAAAGTAATCATCACAACCAAAGATTCGATTAATATCGCCTAACAAGTCATTGTTGATAATATTCGAGAGTGTGTGATTCGCATCGCCAACGGTGAACCTTCGAAAGATGTCGGTAGCTCCTTCTCCATTCCCCTTAAGTAATATTGGTTCTATGGAGTCATAGTTTGCAGATTCATATTCAGGCGTAATATCACGGTCAGCGTTCAATCTACAAAAAGTTCTCGTAGAAAAATGGTTCTCAACTCGATGCAAGAGCCTTTTGATTAAATGCTCTTCATACGAACGCATCGAATTAGATGATCCTAAAGTATAATCCTCCGTGTCTTGGTCAAGTTGCCAAAAAATTTTTGTGCCGTCTAGTCGATCAAGAAGCCCCTTGAAATCAATGTCATCTAAGATTGTTGGGTAATCGCTCTTTTGACAAGCCATCCTAGTTGAGTTACGAACACTTGTCTTCTCCGAAGCATTTAGTTGTGTATATATAGCGGATACAATATCTTTAGTTATTTCTCCAAACCATTGGATGTCACATATTTGCAGTTCATCTGAGTTATTTGAAAGGGCGGCAACTAAATCTAAGTAGTGTGACTTCCCCGAATTGTTCTTCCCAATAATAACCGTAATGGGTTTGACTTCTTTGAACTCACCCCAGTTATCACCAAAGTAGCTATAGCCTTTGACCTTAATAGAATCTGCAATCATCGCTAATTGACCTTCAACTTAGGGGGAGAATCATTCTCAGGACGTGAGCTTTTGATTCTATCAGGACCCACACTGTCTCGCACTTAGTGCAAAACACCCAATTTGTAGTAGCGATTACCTATTGCTAGTCGCAGAATTAACTAGTGTGCTTAGCCAGTAACGCGACAAGTTTTACTCCAAACCTTCTCCAAGACCTCAGTATCATTTGCAGCAATAGCTTCTCTAGACGGACCTGCCTATCGATCCTCTGAGGTGAGCCGTTGATCCTATATATCCTTTGTTGCGTTACTGGATTTGAACAAGAGTGCTAGCATGCTTTGTTAATTATTCTCTCATAAGCAGCTGACAAGCCGCATCAATGTTGCACTGTTTTGGGGTCTATCAGAGAATCCTGCTTAGCTCACTTAGTCCCGTATATCTCAAAGAAACCCAACAGATTCTCACATGGCCTTCAACAGATGCCCAGCAATACTGATCGCAATTGCTTTCCTTCTGTCAATGGTTTTTGGCAACAACAGTCATGCGCAATTCACGACAGTGCTGAATATTCCTGACACGGATCCAAACCTTGGCGACAACGAAACGATTGGTTCTTATACCCAGTTGAATCTTTCCGACGGTGGATCAATCGGTGACCATTTTATTTCAGGTGACTACGATACCATAAGTAAGAATATTGAGCTGAATATTACGGGAGGCTCGATTGGAGATTATGCCAGGGTTCTCAGTGGCAACAAAATCAATCTTTCTGATGGGACTGTTGGTAGGAACTTTCGAGCATCTGGACCTGGGACAGTTCTAAATATATCCGGAGGCACAATGAAAGGTGGATTATCTGCCTATGGAATTGATGCCGTCAATATCTCTGGAGGTGTTATTGAACCTCAGCCATATTATTTTGGTTCTGGTGGTTTTATTGGATTTGGACCATCTTCCTTGTTGTACCCCGGGCTTTCCATCACTAGCACAACTTTGAACATGACCGGGGGAGTCATCAATGGAAACTTTAATGCCAATAGTGGCAGTATCGCAAACATCCGAGGGGGAGAATTTAACAAAAGTATCAAAGCATATTCTGGAAGTAATATAAATTTCTACGGTGGTCGCTCAGAATCATTCACTGCTTATCCTGGAAGTACCACTAATATTACAGGAGGCATATTTAAGCATTTCACAGCTGAACGTTCAGGGAGAAGTGACTTAGATATCATTGTGAATATATCGGGCGGTAGTTTTGGCTCCACTTTTAGAGTGGAAGACGAAGATATAGTTACCTTATTTGGAAATGACTTTCGCTTGAACGGAGTACCACATAACGATAGCACGATTTCATTAGGAGGGAACGATGTTTTTACCGGCATTCTTTCTGATGGCACCTCGTTCATCTTTAGCAACAATACACAAGATCGTATCCGTGGTCTTAAACTAACTCAAACTGCAATTGCCCCAATCGATACAAATCCAATCTATATATATTCCTCCGGGTCCAACAACGCTACTAATCTGAGTCCTGGCCAAACTCTCAACCTCCAAGAGGGAGGTGAATTAGGGCAAGGGTACGCGAACTTAGGAGGAACGCTAAATATCAACGGCGGTAAGGTCGGTGCTCTGGCAAAAGTCTATGAAGGGACTGTAAACATTTCAGGAGGGAAGATTGATTCTTGGTTCTTTGCTTACGACGGCAGTACGGTAAACATTTCAGGAGGAATGATCGGAGAATCTTTTTCGGCAGCGTCAGGGAGCACTGTCAATATCTCTGGTGGCCATATTGGACCTGGTTTCCATGTTGCCAAAGGCGCCACGATTAATTTTCAAGGAGGCGATTATCGCTTGAATGGAAATTCTTATGGCGAAGATACAGTTGCACTTGAAGCTGGCGATGTTTTTTCTGGGACGTTATCAGATGGCTCTAGTTTCATATACAAAGCAACCAAGTACAACAGCAATCTACCTCTAGCCACCCTGAATCGTGTTCCACTTCCTAAAGTTGATCTTACCCCAAGAGAGATTACGTCACCAATCTCCGAGGGCACCTTCGGATTACGCCCTGGTCAAACCTTGACAGTTTTAGAGGGAGGCAGCTTGCACAAAAACTTTGCAAGTGTCGGCGCTACTCTGAATATCCAAGGAGGATTTCTTGACGAGAATTCTAAGGTTATAGGGGGTACTGTCAACATTTCAGAAGGAAGAATTGGTAGTCGGTTCGAAGCATTTGATGGTAGCACCATAAATATTACTGGCGGAAGAGTAGGGAGCTACTTTCAAGCCCAATCGGGCAGCAAGGTATATGCTTCAGGTGGAATTGTAGAAGGTTCGATTATTGCCCACACAAACAGTGAGGTGAATATTTCTGATAAGGCTCAGATACCAGAGATAAGTATGGAAGATGGGGCTACTGTGAATGTAGCTGGCGGTTACGTTAGTAGTATAAACGCCGATTCCGAAAGTACGCTCAATGTGTCTGGCGGTACTATTGGAGATAGCCTCTACGCAAGACGCACCACCGTGAATATTTCAGGTGGTAACATTGGAGATGACTTTTCTTCGTTTTATAGTTCAGTCAACATCACTGGTGGGAGTTTGGGTGATAAATTTAAGTCCACATACGGTACTGTGAATATATCCGATGGATTGGTGGGGGATGGATTTGAAGCTAATTTTTCCAGTAGGGTTAATATCTCAGGTGGGACCTTTGGTAGTGTTTTCAAAGCCAAAAAATCAAGTCGTATAGCTATTTCTGGTGGTCATTTCGGCCCCTCGTTTATAGACGCCGAAGGTAACACCGTAGGATTTACTGGCGGTGATTTTCGCTTCAACGGTACCCAGTACCAAGGTAGTTCAATCACGCTATCAGAAGGAGATACCTTTTCTGGAAGATTTGCAGATGGAAGCGTTTTTGTATTCAGTCGGGAATCAAGCGACTATTTGACTGATGTAACGCTAACAAGAACAACGTTGCCATCAATTAGCAATAATGAATTTGTTGTTGACACTTATCTACCTGAGAACGTTCTTGACCTCAAGCAAGGCCAAACTCTCACAATTAAAGAGGGTGGAACACTTCGAAAGGGCTTTGTCTCTCTTGATGCAACGATCAATCTTGATGGTGGTTCCCTGAACGATTTCACCAAAGTAGTTGGAACCACAGTGGGACTTCGTGATGGTGTCGTAGGCGATTACTTTCTGGCTTCTGACAGCAAAGTAAAGGTTTCGGGAGGCACTACTGGAAAAAATTTCAGCGTCGTAAGGAGTGATCTAGAAGTCACCAAGGGAACAATTGGCAAGAACTTTAGCGCCACAAAAAGCTCAATCAGAATGTCAGGTGGTTCTTTTCTCAATGGTTTGGATGCCAAAGATAGCGATATCGAAATTAATGGAGGTGCGGTTGATAGCTCATTCATTATTTCCAATAGCGAAGCGGATATCACGGGAGGCAACTTTGGCCACTTTACAGTGTATGAAAATAGCTCCGCAATGATTTCAGGAGGGAACTTTAGAAATGCATCTATTGGTTCGGGTAGTTCCATTAGCATATCAGGCGGAGAAATAGAATCTGAATTCCGTGTTTACGCTAATGCTATCGCTAATGTAACTGGTGGGATTATTAACAAATACATCGTAGCCAACAAAGATAGTAAGATAAATTTTTCGGGCGGATCTATCAGTACAATATTCCGCGCAAATGCAGGAAGTGAAGTCAATATAAGCGGTGGAGATTTTCGTCTAAATGGCGAAACCTACACGGATAACTCAATCAATCTAGATGCGAACGATGTATTCACAGGCACATTCGCAGACGGCAGCCCCTTCATCTTTTCATCACGAAATGATAGTTCATTTGAGGATGTCAATCTGAAGAAAACACCTTTACCAATCTACGATTTAGACCCAATTGTTGTGAGTTCAAATGAACCAAACAGAATCGTTGGATTGAATTCTGGGCAGTACCTAACTCTCAAAGAGGGGGGGAAATTACCCAATCAGTTCAAATCGGTTGGTGCCACTTTGGTAATTGAAGGTGGTGAGCTGGGTGACTACGCAACTTTTGCTGAAAGCCTAGTAAAGATCTCAGGCGGCACAATAGGTAAAGATTTTAGTGCTTATTTAAATAGTGAAGTGTCTATAGGAGGCAAGGCGCATCTCAATAGCATAGAACTTTTCAGCGGTAGTAAACTAGCTATTTCCGATAAGGCTAGCGTTTATAACATAAGGGCTAACGGAAATAACCAAATCAATGTCTCTGGTGGAGAAGTGACAGGTTACATTAGTTTGGATGCAGGAGTAGCCAACATATCAGAAGGCTTAGTAAGAGCTGACTTCAGGATTTGGAATGAAAGTGTCGTCAATCTTTCAGGGGGAAGGATTCAAAATTTAAGACGGATCTCTTCAAGTAGCGTTCTAAATATTTCTGGAGGAGAAATTGACAACCTATTGAGAGTCTATCAGAACAGCCGTGTCAATCTCATTGGCACTAACTGGTTTCTTGATGGTATTGAGATTGATGGCTTGGAAGCAGGTGACTCTTTCATAATAGATGCTAAGAAATACAACCAGCTAACAGGTACTCTCGCAAACGGGAGATTATTTAGTTTTAGCGAATACTTTCCAAATGTCGAATTCTATCATGGAAGCATACTCTCAGTCGAACTAGTCGTCGAAGACTTTTTACGGGGTGACTACAACGACGATGGCAAACTTACTATGGCTGACTACGATCTTTGGAAACGAAGCGTTGGTCAAGATGCGAGCGTTCTTGCAAACAATTTCCATTCAGGCATCGTTGGACAAGCTGAGTATGAAACCCTGATGCAAGTAGCTGGATTTGAACTGATACCGGAACCAGATGCTTGCCTTCTTATTCTTCTTGCAATCTCAATTCGCATTGCAAGCTCAGCAAGAAAAGACTTCCAATTGGCCCAATAGTTCCAGAGCATGCCGTTGCGACAAGAGAAATGTACTTGTCGCCAAATATGACTGATTGGAGTATGTCCATAAGGCCCCCCAATCCCCCCTATAGGATATCAGGCTTATCAACGCTTGGCACCTTCAATCGTTCAGGTTCTGAACTAATGTCCGAGGACAGTAATTGGGCTAGCTGCTCACAGTCCTTAGTTGAAAGGCAAGCAATTAGTTCTGCTGCTATCTGTTTTAAGTCAGGCTTGCTGGTGCAACCATTGGTGCAACCGTCGGAGCAAGGATGCAAAGCAACCTTATTTAATAGGGGTTTTGCAACGTCGTCTTCCGGGTTGCAAATCCGACATCCCTGGTTCGAATCCGGGCGGCGCCTCTTTTTGGATAAACCCACGCCGGCTTGGTGTGGGTTTTTTGATTCGCAACCAAACTTGTCACACATTTGTTGCCACCCAACGAGAGGATTATCTGTCTCGCAGCTGTCATCACGTTGGCGCCAGTCTTAACCAAGCTTTCATCTCTCCTGGCTGTAATTTGGGTTTTTAGACCTAATCCAATTCATACCAAAGCCTCAGCACAATGATGCTAGATCAGCCTTGCCGGTCTTCTTCACATTCCAAGCATTCGTGTTACCGTTATGCTCAAACTGTGATTATAATCTTCCCAGCGAATCACTGTGATCATCTTAGCTCTACGCCCTCAACCAGGCTTGGCCTTACTGGATTTTAGTCAGCTATGCACCGATCTTTATCCATTGCATTTCTTTTCATCACTCTCGCAGGAATTAGCACTCACCGTTGTGTCGGCACCGAGTATCGATACATCGGCCCTTTAAATGGTGAGTGGAATGATCCTGCTAATTGGTCATCCCTGAATCCTGGTGAATACCCTCAGGCGTACGAAGACTTTGCCTTAATCGATTCTGATCCCTCAAGGGATGTTACCGTTTCGATCAGCCAAAACATTCCATGGCTAGGTTCTCTTGATATCGATTATGGGGACTAGGTGCAGATTGCTGAGAATAGCGAGCTCACGGTAAACGATACCCGCGTCTCAGGTGTTATGCACGTCCACGGCACGACCAAGGTAACTAGCAGCTTTATTGTTGAAGAAACAGGAGAACTCCTTCTGGGCTCATTGGAAACAATAGGTCAGGTGAAGAGCTTATTTTCAAGAGATCGCCCGCCACTAATGAACCGTGGCGTAGTATCCGGCAGTGGTAAACTCGGCGACAACATAACCTTGGCAAACTTTGGAACGATTTCAGCCAACCTTTTAGGCAAGGAATTAACTCTTATTGGTGTCGAACCTGGGAACACATCCAATCCCTTCGACAACTTATTAAAATCTTCCAACCGCGGCATCCTTCAGGCCGTTGATGGGGGCAGACTTGTTCTTAGTAGCGTGAACCCTTTTGAGTATTCTGTAATTGACAATCAGGGAGGTGTAATTCAAGCGAGTCCGAATTCATCGGTTAAGATCACAGAGATGACGATTGAAGGGGGAACTCTGAAATCCACTCCGCATGCATCAACTCCGGGAGTGGTATCCATCAAGGAATCGACTCTATCTAGCGTATCACTTGAAGGAGACATTTCTTTCGGACGTGAGATGACGATTGAAGGAATGATTGAAAACAATGGCACCATAACTTCCGATGGACAGCTTATCTTTAAACAAATATCAATCAATCGCAATACAACACTGACAGGTAGTGGGTCATGGGAACTTAATCACCAACTCACTTTCACCTCACCTGACCACTCAGGCAACCTGCCAAGCGAGTTTATCAACCAAGACAACACGTTTCGTGGTGCGATTGAATTCGATTTAGATAAAACAAAGTTCACCAATCATGGATTAATAGAATCAATATCGGTACCAAATTCAAACGGAACCGGAATATCAGTAGGAAGTGGTGGTGTTATCAACAGTGGCACAATCCGAGCAACATCTAATCGTATTTTTCTAGGAGGTGATGGACTGATCCAAAATCATTATCAACTAACCCAAGGCTTGATCGAAGCGATGCCTGGAACAGAGATTTACCTTAATGGAGTTACGATTGAAGGTGGCATCCTTCGGGCACACCAAGCAACTGAAGAGAAACCAGCGGCAAAGATCACCATTCGCTCAGGTGGCGCCACGCTCAAAGACCTTACCATCGAGGGGACGCTTGGTAGCCCGTCAGATGACTTTACCCTATCTGGGAATATCATAACCCTATCAGGTAATATCATAAATCGAGGGAGCATAAAGGGAGATATCGAAGTTACGAGTGACTTTGTCCTATCGGGAGGAGGATATTTGGAAATATCTGAAATTCATGCTCCTTCTAGCTACGACGATAGAAGGCCTACAATCACCAACCTAGACAATACAATTCGTGGACCAGTAACCATTCGTGGAAATATCGAAATGCAGGTCTTCAATGCAGGCACTATCGAAGCAAATGGCATTGACCAGTATTGGAACAATTATAGTTTGATCCAGAACACAGGACTTATGCAAGCGATTGATGGTGGTAATCTACATATAGATAATGTCGATAACAGGGACGGACTAATACATGCGGGAATCAACTCAAGGGTCATCATTCAAAGGCTTCAAGGAGGTGTCATAACCACAGAGGGAACGGGACCTGTTACTGCTGGAATAGTTACTGTAGAAGCCGGATTATCTGATATAGAAAATCAGGGAACGATCCTGATAGAAAGTGCATCAATCGGCGGTGAAATCACGAACAATGGTACGATTGAAATAACTTCTGACTCAAATCTACAGTACGGAATAACCCGCTTTTCAGGTAATGGAATTCTTAACTTTGATCGAGAAAGTGAACTAATTCAAGAGCGGCAATCCGGCACTCCTTCTTTCTTAATAAATGAGACAGGGCACACGCTTAGCGGGAGTGTCACGATTGACATTCAAGAAGGACAATTCCATAACCGTGGGGATATTCTCATTAATGATGGTAAATCGACTTTTCGATTAGGCTCTGGTGGGACATTCCAGCATGAAGGAACTCTTCGAGTTCAAAATGGCTCCGATTTGCAACTGTTATTTAATGGCATTCCATCATGGTCCAATCGAGGCTTAGTCTCTATCGAATCTGGTAGCATTTATGTTCGGAGTATACCAACCCGAAATACGAGCAATTCGGAGATAAGCATTCTTGCTGAAGGTAGGCTAAGAACTGATATTCTCGTTAACGAACGCGGTGGCTTGGTTAAAGGAAGTGGAACCGTTGAATTGGGATCAGCATCCGATGACGTCTTTCAAAACAGTGGTACGCTCTCGCCTGGCGATGAGATAGGCTCCCTGACGATTGATGGTCGTTTTGAGCAAACCGAATTTGGTGAATTACTCATCGAAGTTGGTGGCTCAACTTCCGGAGAGCATGATCAACTTTTAATCAGTGAATCGGCAACTCTTGATGGACAACTCTCCGTTTCATATGCAGATAACTACCAACCTAATTTTGGTGATACTTTTGAAATCATAATGACCCAAAACTTCGGCGTGCTTGGAATCACTGGCATGTTTAGCGATGCCTTACTTCCATCACTTTCTCAAGACCTGGAATGGAGGTTGACTTATGAATATAGTTCGGTGGATCTTCATGTAGTCTTGCCAGGAGACTTCAATTCCGATGGCACTGTCGATGCTGCTGACTACACTGTCTGGCGTAACAACTTGGGTGCTGAAGATGAACTCGCTATCGGATACTCGGGAGATGGAGGAGCTATTACTGAAAGCGACTACGATTTGTGGCTGGCAAACTTTGGCAAGTCAGTCTCCGCGTCACCGACCTCATCTATTAATAGTGTGCCTGAACCAAATACCTTAGTATTATTGCTGCTAGGTACGAGCTTCTATTCGTCCCGCAAAAGGTTGGTTCGCAATCATAATTGAATACCGAAATTCTATTTCCCACCAGCTGGAAGGTATTCCTAAGACCCCATCAATTGCTGGGCGCCATGGCATCGCACTGCTTATACAGCACATCACATCGCGGTCTAGATTCGGTCTAACTAGATGCAAGTCAGTTGCAAGTAATTCATGCGCAGCTTATGCTAAAAAGACTTTAATTGCTTACTACGAGGCATCTAGGCGAAGGCACTCTTCTGTTCATAAGCCCTGCTTAAATTTCAGTTGATGCTGCTCCTTATCTACCGTATGAGCAATGAACCATACGGTTGCCAGTGAGAAAAGATGGCAATTGTAGAGATGCGTTTCTAACAAGGAACGTTAACGCATCTCGTTGAACAGAGAATGAAGCACCAACACAACTCATGCGGAGTAACGGACTGTGGAACCAACGCAAAATCCTGTCGAGCCGACCCCGGAGATGTGGACAAAAAAACCAGGTCAGGAGTCTAGCAAGACTGCTGTAAAATCAACTGATACTAAAGCTAAGCCTGACACCAAGAAGCAAGAAGAGAAGACATCTCGGTCAAAGCTCCTCGCTCAACTCAACTCTAGATTTCAAGCGCCTAGTTGGCTCTTCAGCGCATTGTTCCATGGAGTTGCTTTTGCTCTTTTGGCATTGTTGACCATTACAAATCCGATTATGGATCCAGTGTTAGAAGTCGAATTTTATGCTGCCGATGAAATAAGTGAGTCCTTGGTAGAAGTTGAATTCGAGATGGATTCACTGTTGGATGAAAGCATGGAATCGGACTTGCTTTCAGAAATGCCAGTCCCTGACATGTCGGAAATGACTGAAGCGCTTCAATCACAAATCGAGAGTCCCAATAGTTCCGAAGTTTCTTATGAAGCACCGAGTGAATTCAGCAAACTGTATGGCTCAGAAAGTAATGCCATGACCGAAGTCGGCGGTGGCATGGGTGAGGTTAGCGGTAAATTCCTTGGCACCCCAGTCCGGGGTCGGATGACGGTTATCTTTGATATCACAGCTTCAATGTTTCACTCCGTTTCACTGGTACTAAAAGCTCTAGATAATCCACAGTTCGCTGATGCTCAAGTGTATGCTGTTTTTGGAGGGTCATTCAAATACCCCAAACAAGAACTTTATGTTGTACCTTATCTCGAAAATTCAAACTTGCATCATGTTGAGGTGGTTAATTCTAAAGGCCAAAAAAGAAAGCGTGATAAGATTTACAAGCAGCTTATCTCTCGCAAGAACACGCTCTCTTTAGAAATCCCCAAGAAGAAGAAAAGTCGCCAGAGCTTGGGTGCGGCGATTGATGCGATCATCAGAGAATCTAAAGTCCCTAATACAATCTTTGTTTTCTCCGATTTTGAAGACGGGGTCGATATCCAGTATATGCAAGAATTGTTACCGATTATTAAACGCAAAAGAATCAGCATCGTTTTCTACCACCCGAAAAAATTCAAGAAGGATCGTAACACCTACTTGGAGTTTGCTAAGGCTACAAAAGGTCAATTAAAAGAGAACTTAGTTCCTTAGTTTCCACTGCTATGGAATGGTCTTGCACTCGATACCAAACGTCTAGAACCAATCTTGTGCGCCTGCTATTCAGGATAAGCCTGTCCAGACGCCCCCTAATTCAATCTTAATTAACCTTATCTTTTGGCTGCGTCATCAACGAACAGGCCACCAACGCTGCAAAGCCGAGTGGGATTGTCACGATTCCTGGTTGGCTGAAGGGCATGGGGGCTTCACTTGCGGGCAGTCCATAGACTTTTGAGTAAGTGTCTGCGGAGAGAAGTATCCAGGCAAGTGAACTGACCATACCAACAATCACGCCGGCGATGATTCCTTGCTTTGTTACCTTAGGCCAGAAGAGAAGCATGACTAAAGCGGGTAAGTTAGCCGAGGCGGCTACGCTGAATGCCCAGCCGACGAGGTAGCTTACGTTGAGGTCTTTGAACAGAATGCCTAGCAGAATGGCTGCGGTTCCGATCACGACAGACGAAAACTTGGCGATCATGACTTGCTTTTCATCATCAAGCGGCTCGGATCGAATGCTATCCAACAGGTCATGAGTAACTGCTCCTGCCGAGGCTAATATCAATCCGCTGACCGTTCCGAGGACGGTGGTGAAGGCGATAGCAGAAATAATTGCAAACAAAGTTTCGCTCATGCTTTTCGCAAGCAAAGGCGCCGCCATATTGCTGTTGGTCACATCCATCGCGCCGCTGGTCATTGCACCAAGACCAAGATACATCGTGAGCACGTAAAAGAACCCGATGCAGGCGATACCAACGATTGTGCTCTTACGGGCCGATGCTTCGTCCTTGACCGTGTAATAACGGATCAGAATGTGTGGCAAAGACGCGGTCCCAGCAAACAGGGCAAGCATCAATGAAAGAAAGTCGATTTTCTTAATCCATTCATCCGAGCGAATACCCTGAAACTTTGGATGCTCTCCAGGGCGAAGGACCTGACTGCCGGGCGTAGGATCCTGGAAATAGACTGTTGTTACCGAGCCGTCGGTTTCATGAATCTTTTGCTGGCGCCATAGCACAACCTCACTTTTTTGCAGCGTGCTGAAGAAACTGAGAGGGCCGAGTGGTCCTGATTCATCCTTTCCGTCAGGAAGCTTGCTAACACTTCCAATCGACTGTAGCGTTGCCTCACCTTCGCTCTTACCAAGTGGCAAACCATTTACCAACTTGCTTCCATCTGGAAATAGAGATAGGGTTTGTGCCTCGTCAAAGTAATGGCTTCCGTCAGAATCAACCCGAGCGCTCCATGTGGTAACTTCACCGGTAGTTTCATTCTTTGTCCGAACAAACGGAAGGTTTAACCAAGCACCATCAGGCAAGACAACCGTTTCGTTTGTCAACTGAGGAAAGCTGTCCGAAAGGGATGATATCTCCGATTCATCTTGCACCACTGGAGGGAGTGGTCCAAGCGTAAGGAATGCCTTTTCTTTTCCATCGACAGTAAAACCGCGAGCAAGAATCAATGCAACGAGCACGGCACTAAAAACAATTAGAAGGCCCCCTTTAAGAAACTGCACCCAAGTGGTCGAAACCATCCCCGCTGAAACGACGATTAAGATCACCACGACACCCACTAAAACGACGCCCATCCAGTGCTCTAAGCCTAGCAACGGTTGCACGAGTACGCCGGCCCCAACCATCTGTGGAATCAAATAGAAGATACTTACTGCCAGGGTGCTAATGCCTGCGGCTATCTTAATTCCCTTGGATTCGAAGCGTGCATTCAGTGCATCAGCAAACGTAAATTTGCCAAGCCGTTTCATCGGTTCGGCAACAACAAATAGAGCGACAATCCAACCAGCTAGGAAACCGATGGAGTAGAGAAAGCCATCGTAACCATAAAAGGCAATCATTCCGCAGATGCCAAGAAACGATGCGGCTGAGAGGTAGTCTCCCGCAAAGGCAACTCCGTTTACAAACCAAGGAATTTGCCCATGAGCGGCAAAGTAACCCGCTGAAGATTTTGCTCGGCTACCAAAATAGAAACTTATTGCGAGTGTTGCAGCAACAAAAAGTAGGAAAACAAGAATAGCAAGCGGAGATGCTTCGTAAATCACGATGCGTCCTCCTGATCTTCGTTTCGTGCCACATAGCCATACAGCAACGCCAGCAAGAATGCGAGAATAATGAGGCCAAAGCCAGCAAGCACCGCCAAGTTAATCCCTGCAACAGGTGTCCATTCCATAATCTCAGGAGAGATCGTATTCGTTAAAACAAATAGGCCATAGAAGAACGAATAGAAGAGAAAGAGCCAAATGCCCCATTTAGCATTGCGATCAGCCATACCGAAGGTACTCCAGTGGAAGAAGAGATGGCCTAAGCATAACTCAATAATCTTGCAATCTAAACCACCACTTTTTGCATTTGATCTACTAAGCTTTAACCGAAAAAACCACCCGTGCTCACGGGGAACACGAGTGGTCTCTTCCGTGGCGGCAAGTCCCGACAGACTTAACGCCAAGCCAAGCGAGTTAACGCCAGTTTAGAACGGTAAAGACTCCTTCCTTCGCTTTTACTTGTTCTGTTACCGCTAAGAGTCGATCACGATAAACGCTCAATAGGACCGCGGCTGCAAAGACCGTTCCTCCGCCAAGCATCAAGTAGACTGCTACATTCTGTAGTTGCTCAGGCACTTGAACAAAGAAAACCAAACTTCCTAGGTAGGCAAGCAGCATGGACGATCCGACCAAGGTCGTAGACTTCAATCGGCAAAGAACTCCCGTGCTTGCTAAGAGTAAACCAGCGAATAGGACGCCAGACTCATGAGCGAATTGCCAATACTCGTTTGATACACCAAACAGACGCATTGCCAATAGGCTCAATACCGATGGAACGGCGACAAGTAAACTGCCAACCCACAAGTTGAGATCAACAAGTCCACTACGCTGGTCCGTTTCTCGATACCAACCGACGTGTCCGGTAGCAAGCACAAAAGCACCGCCAGCCACAAACATCATTTCGAACCGTTGCACCATCGACAAATCGGAGAGTGCATTAAGAGTCAATGCAGACATCAAAAGACTGCCGATGCCAACCACGGCAAGACCAGCATTGCGATTCTCGTGTTTTGCAAACAGCATCGCACCGCCTGCTGCCAAGGCTTGGACAAATGCCATTATCAATAACTTGAAGGACTCTTCATCCACCAACAATCGGTTCGCTGCAAGCAAGCACCCTGCGGCGTTAGCAAACAGGACTGCGTACTGTCCATAGACCGAAGAGTTCTCCCTGTCGAATAGTCTTGCGAACACGACCATCAACATGCCAACAACTGAAACAGCTGCAAGCGGAAGATAGAATCCTAAGTTGAGGACATAAACTAGCTGCCAAACGGAAACGGCATGTGCTAGATAGGCGACATATCGATAGGATCCGCGCCCACTCACATTGGCAGCTCCTAAGTAGAGGAGCCCTACAAAGAAGTAGAACAAGCAGTTGACCGAAGCACTTGCCATGAATAGCCAAGGTGAATAAGCAAAGAGCAGAACCGCTGTGACCGTGGCTGCAGCCGCACTATAAAATTGCTTTAGAGATTGCGAAGTAGCGAAGTAACTAAAGGCAAGTCCGACCAAAGGAGAAGCCAGCATCACCACTAAATCAAGGCCATACACTTCGGGAGATAACTTTAGGACAACACTGCCTAGCAGCAAGGAAAGTGAGCTTAGCAGCCCGAATCCATCCAAATGCTGTGGGAAGCCAAGGGAATCTTCAGTGGGACGACGCACACCGGCAACGAAACTCAATAGTACAAGCACCATGCTTGGATAGAACGTATTTGATAATGGTTCTCCGCCATAAGCACTCAAGCAATATAATCCCGCACCAACCAAAAGCGCGGCTGAAGAGAATAGTCTTCCAAATGGCTTTGCGGCATCATCGACTTCATTGAGGAACGTTGTAAATACTCCTGTCTTGTCTGAATCGGCTTCAGCATCCTCTGCATTCGTATTGAGGCGTGCAAGCAAATGCCCCATCAAGGAAAGGAAGGCAAGCAAACCCATTACGAGTGACGGAGTAACCGCTACTTCAAAGAGATCGATTCCAACAACGGTGGCCCAAAACCCAAGCACCGCCGCAAAGTAGGTGAAATATCTTCCCGATTCTTGGGTAAAGCGAGAATACAGATAGTTGTAAGCCCCTACCAATATCAATGCTAACGCCGAGAGCTTGGCATGGAATAGCGTTGCCAGATCAGGACGATCAAACCATCCATAGGAGTGAAGCATTGGATCATAGAGCCAACCAGCAACACGTCCTAGCAACAAGAGCAACAAGCCAGCACCGAGCACGCAGTGGCCGGCGCGAAAGAATGCCAACCCAAAATCTTCTCGAGCAAATAGCACTGCATCCTCTTTCGATTCTCCCTTAGGGAAAAATCTTTCAAGATGGACTGCCAAGGTGCCCACCGTTACTAGTAAAGCTGATGGAGCGACGACTTCCCAAAACTTGCCAACATCGGCATCAGCAAGGAAAAGCAGGCCGGTTAAAGTCACGCCTGCCACGAAGGTGTAAACAAACAGAGAGTCCCTCAGCAAACGAGCAACACCTGCATACAGTAGGCAACAAACCATGGCAGGTATCCAGAGGTTACCACCATCCTTCAAAGTCACCAGTCCTTGAGCATCGTAGAACCAAAGATTCAACGGCAGGACGATACAGGCTAACATTGCCATGCCGCGACCAGCCGTCTTATAAGGAGAACGCCATGCGAGCATGACCCCGCCAGCCAACAAAGTGAGGTTTGCTGAAGTCAAACCCACCGCTGCCCAAAGAGGGTCCTCAAATAACCCGATCGAATAAAGCCAGACTACAAGACCAAAGACTGCTAGACCACCACTTCCTATCATCAGTCGATGTATAGAAGCTGGGTCCAGCAGCCGTTCGAGGAGGCCTTGGGGACGATTAACTGAGTTGCGTGCTCCTTCTGAATTAGCACCCAATTCAGGGGGAAGCTCTCCTGGCATCTGAGTAGGGTCAGACATGATTATCACTCCTAGCGTTAAGGGAAAGAATTACCTGTCCGTCGGGACAACTTCCCTATGAGCAAGAGGAGTGCCAAAATTACCGCCGACAACTTAAGTCATTATTCCAATTACACTTACAGCTCTCCTGCTGAAATAACAGAATCATAATGAGAGCACCTGAACCTTACGTGCAGTACAATTGTTGCACACCCCAATGACATTTAATGACACCCACTATGCCCAGCAATAAAGAAAAAGCGTTTCTTCGCAACTTGTCAAAACTGACTTACAGCAATCCGTTCCAAGAAGAACGGATTGAACTTGAACGTGTCATCTTGGGAAGTCGTTATGAGCACGACGACCTGTTGGCCTGGAGCCGCACTAGCGGAACTGAGCAACACGATCGGACCAATGTCCGGCTAATTACGGAAGATGCGACAAAGCTTGCTGAGAAACTACTCAAGCAACAGACCGATGGCGAAGCTTTCGACACAGAACTGTGCGATCTTTATGCTGATCTAGTGATCTACGTTCTATACTACCGATTTCTGAACAACCTCCCTAAAGTGTTCCACAAAGAGGTGACTGTCGATTCAGTGAAGGTTGCTTGGCAAGACTTTAAGCAAGAACATGCTCGGCTTTCAGCCCCACTACTGAAAACTCTCCCTTCACACACAATCCACAACGCAGCCCACCTGTTTGCCTGCTTGTATCAAGTTGCTAGAGCCTTCCGGCACATCTTCAATTACTTGATTGGTGACTCCAAGGTCGCAACCCAACTTCGCGCAACAGTTTGGCAGTCGGTTTTCACTCATGATATGAAGAGATATCAATCGTCGCTCTACGACAAGATGCACGACTTCTCGTCGCTCATCACAGGCCCTTCAGGGTCTGGTAAAGAACTCGTAGCGAGAGCCATTGGATTGTCTCAGTACTATCCTTTCAAACCGGCACAGGGAGAATTTGAGACCGGAAATACAGAACTCTTCCTTGCCTTGAACCTTTCTGCATTATCTCCAACCCTAATCGAATCTGAACTCTTTGGGCATCGCAAAGGGGCATTTACAGGAGCAACGTCTGATCGCGTTGGTTGGCTTGAGAAATGCGCACGACAAGGTGTCGTTTTCTTAGATGAACTTGGTGAAATTGATCTCAACCTACAAGTTAAACTACTCAGAGTGGCTCAGAATCGTAGCTTCATACGCTTAGGTGAAAACAAGGAACGTCACTTCCAAGGTAAAATCATTGCGGCAACAAATCGAAATCTGCCTGAAGAAATAGCGGCGGGCCGGTTCCGTGAAGATTTGTATTATCGACTCTGCTCGGATCGTATCGAAGTACCTTCCCTAGAAGATCAAATCCAATCAAACGCAAGCTTCCTTACGGGCCTGGTTCACCATCTGGTGGATAGAACGATTGATGATCCAAAAGAGGCGAGTCAATTCACGGAATCGACCCTACAGTGGATTACGGATAATTTGCCTTCAAATTACTCTTGGCCAGGGAACGTTAGAGAGCTTGAACAGTGCATCCGCAACTTGATAGTGAGAAACCACTATGCACCCACAGAGCCTGATGACAAGGTGTCCAACAGTTTACCGGAATGGCTTCAGCAAGCTTCTGAGGGCAAGATGACAGCTGAGGAACTCCTCAACCATTATTCAAAAATGGTCTATACCAAGGCGGGGAACTACGAAGCCGCGTCAAGAATCTTAGGTTTAGACCGCCGAACGGTAAGAAATCGGGTGCTAAGTGAATAATCTGCGACGTTTGCCACATATTAAGAGTAAGTTTTTTGCTTATTATGTAGTTCCACTATAGGCAGAGTAATTTTTGGCA
Source organism: Botrimarina sp. (assembly GCA_965263145.1). Classification (GTDB taxonomy): domain Bacteria; phylum Planctomycetota; class Planctomycetia; order Pirellulales; family Lacipirellulaceae; genus CAYGQU01. The sequence goes on along the minus strand of OZ253585.1, from coordinate 474,162 downwards.
TAGCTCTCAGAGCTTAGGTCTTAAGGTCAAGACTTCAGTAGCAACAACCTTTTCACGACAAATATCAATTCAAGATGATCATCTCCAGAATTATCCTCTCTACGCTATTCGTTTTGCTACTTTGCCCGAGTACTTGGGCAAATAAACCGAATGTCATTTTCATTCTAGCTGATGATCTCGGTTACGCCGATCTTAGCTGCTATGGACAGGAGAGCTTTGAAACTCCACGAATCGATCAGATGGCTCGTGAAGGGATGAAGTTTACCCAACACTATGCAGGAAGTACGGTTTGTGCCCCCTCGCGAGCTTGCTTGCTTACAGGTCAGCACACCGGACATGTCTATCAACGAGCCAACAAAAAGAACCTAAGCTTCCGACAGGATCCTAAGGATAGCTGCATTGCTAAGAGCCTAAAAGAGGCCGGCTACCATACTGCCATGATTGGCAAGAGTGGCCTCTCTTGCAGCACAGATAACCTTGATCTTCCTGCTCAGAAAGGCTTCGACTACTTCTTTGGTTTCGTCAGTCACGGCGCTGCCCACCGCTATTATCCTGAAACACTTTATCGAAATGGCGAAGCGGTCAACTATCCTGGCAACCACGGTAAGGAGGGAATCTCATACACAGGCGATCTCTTCCTAGATGATGCAATCGGTTACATCGAGCGAGTCGCTAAAACGGATAAGCCATTCTTCTTACACCTTGCTCTACAGCAACCACACCTCGACCTTCAAGTACCTACCGAATGGCGTGAGCCTTTCCTTGGGAAGTTCAAGGAAAAGCCCATCGGTTCCGCCAAAAGTCACTTCCGTCGAGAAGAGAATCCTAAAGCAACTTTCGCAGGCATGATCACTCACCTTGACATGAGTGTTGGCAAGGTGCTTGACTTGCTACAAGAGCTTGGCATTGCTGAGAATACTCTTGTGATTTTTGCCAGCGACAACGGAGCTGTGACAACGGGTGGCTGGACCTACAAAAACTTCAACTCCAGTGGCGAGTTGCGTGGCTGTAAGCGTGATCTTTACGAAGGTGGCGTTCGTGTACCAATGATCGCCTGGCAACCAGGTTCTATCCAGCCGGGCACAACTTCAGATCATGTTTCTACGTTCTGGGACTTTGCACCAACGGTTTGCGAACTCGTTGGTATCGCGGCACCTGAAAAGACCGATGGAATCTCCTACTTGCCCACCTTGTATGGCCGATCAGGACAAGCCGAACACGATAACCTTTACTGGGAATTTTACGAACAAGGCGGTAAACAGGCGGTTCGCATGGGCGACTGGAAAGGGGTCCGGCTAAAAATCCTTAAAGGAAAAACCAAGTTCGAATTGTACGATCTCTCCAATGATCTCGGCGAAAAGAATGATATTGCTGACCAACACCCTGAAATAGTTGCTAAGATTAAGGCCATCATGGATCAAGAGCATGTGCCAACGAAGCTTTTCAAAATGAAGCCGGCACAATAACGCATGCGTCGTGGTAGGCACTTGCGGTTGCTCGATTAGTCAACTTGGATTGTTGCAGCGACAAGCATGCGTCTTGCCATCATTCACCATCACCTCAATCGGGGTGGCGTCTCTCAGGTCATCGGAAATCATTTAAGGTCGCTTTCCGTTTTATCTGAAAGTATTCGACCTGAACGAGTTGCACTCATCTTTGATGGCCAAGCTGACGGATGGCCCAAAGATGACATCCGTGAGGCGACTGCGTTCCCAATCGATTCTTTGGTCATTGACCGAATCGGTTACGATCAATCGGACTCGAATTGTGAGCCGAAGCTGTTGGCTGATCAAATTGAGTCGTCCCTTATAGGCTCTCAATATTCACCATCTGATACGGTTCTGCACTGGCATAATCATTCACTAGGAAAGAATGCCTCCGTACCGGATGCGATAGCAATTCTTGCCCAGCGTGGATGGAAGCTTTTGCTTCAAGTGCATGACTTTGCCGAAGACAACCGCCCAGCAAACTACCTACACCTCCAAAACCAACTCGGCGGGATGGAAGTTGCCAATAAGCTTTATCCTCAAGCAAGCAACATCCAATACGCAACTTTAACATCGCGTGATGCTTCAATTCTCTCGGAAGCGAATGTTGACGCATCAAAATTGACGACGATTCCCAACCCTATTTTGTCGTTTGATTCACTTCCAAGTCGGAATGAGGTTCGGTCTAAAGTTCTAAAGAAGCTTTCGATCGATGATCCGACCACACGTCTATTGGTTTATCCAGTGCGTGGAATTCGTCGCAAGAATGTGGGCGAGATGCTTTTGCTGTCTGCTCTCAGTAAAGAATTCGCAACACCTAGCTGTTTTGCGATGACTCTAGCTCCCAAAAACCCTCGTGAGCTTGAATCCTTTCAGCGATGGAAGCAATTAGCCGTTGAACTTGAACTTCCTTGTCGTTTCGATACAGGAGAATCATACCAAGTCGACTTCCTAGACTTGCTTGCATCATCCGATGCGATCTTAACGACAAGCATTGCCGAAGGCTTTGGCATGGTCTTTATGGAAGCCTGGCTCATTGGCAAACCGCTCGTCGGTCGCGATCTTCCTGACATTACAACGGACTTCAAACAGTCGGGCCTCAATCTTAATAGCCTTTACCCTGAACTGGTGATACCTACGGAACTGATTGACATAGAAACAGTTTTCATTTCACTGATCGAAAGCTATCAAGCCTTACGTGATGCCTATCAGCTCAAGAGAGAATCAGCTGAGAGCATCCGAAGCAAATATGAGCAACTCATTACCGAAGGTAGGATCGATTTTGCCCGCTTACCAAGTGACCATCAACAGAAGGTGATTGAGCTTGCCAACTGTGACTCAAATGTGCGTGAGATTATTGTCCAGAGCAACAAGGGCCTTATGGAGGTTTGGTTTGCTAGTGAAGAACGTGATCAAGAGACAATAGCGCAGAACAGAGAATCGGTCCTAACAAAGTACAGTGAGAATTCCATCGGAGATCGCTTGCACCAAACCTATTCGTCACTCCTAACGGCTAGATCAGCAGATGAAGTCGCCCCCGCTGATGGCAATCATGTTCTGAATTGGTTTGTAACCCCCAATAAAATCATCCCGATCCGAATTGAGTCATGAGTTCTTCCCTTTCACAAATTATTCAACAGCACAGCAGTCCCCTGAAAGCAATTCCGACGGAACTCTCGGCGAAGTTACCAAAGCTGGAAGGAATCAAGTCGGTCGTCTTCGATATCTATGGCACACTTCTAATCAGTGCTTCGGGTGATATCTCGCTGGCAAGTGAAGGATCTCGTAGCCAAGCTGCTGCTGATGCTTGCCAAGCCACTGGAATAGAGACGAATTTATCTGGCGATCAATTGGTCGAGGCGTTACTACAATCGATCAAGAAGTCACATGCCAATTCAAATTCCGAATATCCTGAAGTGGAAATCCGGGATTGCTGGCGCGAAGTTCTTGGCAACACTCCAACTGACGATCAAATTGAGCACTTAGCAATCGAATACGAATGCCGTGTGAATCCAATTTGGCCGATGCCTAATCTGAATGAGATTCTAAGCTTGCTTAACCAGGCAAATATTCAGCTTGGTATTGTCAGTAATGCCCAGTTTTATACCCCTCTAGCGTTTGAACCTTTATCGGGACGTTCACTCACTGATTGGCAATTCATTGATTCACTCTGCCACTGGTCCTATCAGCTCCGACAAGCCAAACCAGGGACTCAGCTTTACGAAAACTGTCGAGACGCGGCCAAATCCCTCGGATTGCAGCCGGAAGAGATTCTCTATGTCGGAAACGACATGCGGAACGATGTTTGGCCAGCCTCACTGGTCGGGTTCAAGACCGCACTCTTTGCCGGAGATAAACGCTCGCTCCGATTAAGAAACGATGATCCTCGCGTATCCGAGCTAATTCCAGACGTTGTTTTGACCGATTTGATACAGATCGCCCAGGTCATTGGAATCGCCGAAAACTAATGCCTGCCGTTCTTTCGTAGACAGAAAGAGATTCGGGATTTATGGTATGTACCGGATGGGATGCATTTCCGCAGCAGTTGGGGAGTGCAAATCACTAATTTCGCAAGCCTGGCGGGTCGCTAGCTAGTATCCTTCCAAGAAACCTAACCACCTTCCTTGATTTGGCGTTGGCGGCGTCACACAATCCCTGTTTGCTCAACGCATAAGTGTACTAAAGCCTACGACCATGTCAGCCTCCCGCCCGAAAATCGGCCACCGTATTGGATTTATAGGAACTCGCTTTGCCGGGACGGATGGCGTTTCGCTTGAAGCTTCGAAATGGGCAAAAGTCTTGTGGGATCACAAGCATATCAGCTACTGGATGGCAGGTGAATTGGACACAGACCCCAAAGTGAGCATGCTGGTACCACACGCTCACTTCAATCATCCCGATATCCAATGGATCAATGACCGTGTGTTTGGCACGACAACACGCGACCCTGAAGTCACGCGACGTATCTTCGCTATCACCGAATTCTTGAAGCGTTCGATCTACGATTTTGTTCGCAAGTACGATATCGAAATCTTGTGCATTCAAAATGCCAGCTGCATTCCAATGAATATTCCACTAGGAATTGCGATCTCACTATTCTGTGCCGAGACAAACTTCCCAACCATCGCCCACCACCACGACTTCTACTGGGAGCGTGACCGATTCACCCAGAATGCGGTTGGCGATCTCCTACGGATGGCATTCCCTTGCACAGTACCCTGCATTCAGCACGTGACCATCAATAGCGAAGCCCAACGAGCGTTATCACACCGCCGTGGGGTTTCGAGTGTTTTAGTTCCGAACGTTTTCGAATTTGAAAACGAGCCCCCAACGATGGACGATTACAACTCCGACTTCCGGCGTGAAGTTGGTTTGGCTGAAGATGACATCATCTTCCTGCAGCCAACTCGAGTGGTTGCTCGTAAAGGAATCGAACACGCCATCGCATTAGTCTCAGCACTCAAGAATCCCAAATGCAAACTCGTTATCTCTCATGCTTCTGGCGACGAGGGAAACGATTACCTTAACGCCATCCGTGAACTCGCCGATCACCAGGGTGTTGATCTTCGACTGATTGATGATCGCATTTCTGAAGAACGAGGCGCTAACAGCAAAGGCCAAAAGACTTATTTACTTTCCGATGCCTATCTGAATGCTGACTTCATTACTTACCCCAGCCTTTACGAAGGCTTTGGCAACGCGCTGATCGAAGCCTTTTATTACCGCAAACCGGTTCTTGTTAATCGCTACTCGATCTTCGTTTCCGACATCGAGCCAAAGAACTTCAATGTGATCACAATGAATGGCTTCATGACCAAAGAGGTTGTTAGCCAAGTCAAGCAAGTTATCGAAGATGAAGACTATCGCAACGACATGGTAAACGAAAACTTCGTGCTTGGAACTCGCTTCTATAGTTATGCAGTACTTCGAAGAAAGCTGCGGGCATTGGTCACCAACGTTACAGGCATGGACGATCTATAAGATCGCTACAAAGCAGGAACTCTGATTCCAGCGTCGCACAACTTGCTGTTTTGCTGTAGAATGCTCTTCATGCCAGGCGGCCACATGCTACTACACTAGGAGTCACTCTTGTTACTAGCCGACCGTATTCCCTCCCTCCGCAATCATCTAAGCCGCATTTATCCCGACCAAGTCGAAGAGGTCATCTCGGTCCTCGAAACAGAATTCTCTGATCTAGCTTCTTCAGCACACCAACATGAAGCTCAGGAAAAATGGTCCGAGCGTGATATTGTGCTGATCACCTATGCCGATCAGGTTAGGCCATCCGACGAACAAGACCACTCCCCTCTAGCTGCCCTCAAAAGCTGGCTGCTTGGCAACCAACTCGGGGGACTACTTAATACGGTCCATTTGTTGCCATTCTGTCCTTTTTCCTCTGATGATGGATTCTCCGTCATCGATTACTTACAAGTCGACCCAGAATCAGGCGATTGGCAAGACATTGCTTCGCTTGGTGAGTCATTTGATTTGATGTACGACTTGGTCCTAAACCATATCTCACAAAAGAGTGAGTGGTACCAAGCTTATCTGCGTGGCGAAGAACCGTATAGCAAGTTTTTCATTGAGGCTGATCCTGAGCAGGATTACTCTCAGGTGGTTCGCCCAAGAAGCCTTCCTCTACTTACACCGGCCGAGGTTAATGGCGAAACACGTCATGTTTGGACAACCTTTTCCGCAGATCAGATTGACCTGAACTACGAAGAACCGCTTGTTCTAGCTCGCATGCTCCGGATCTTGGTAGAGTATGCCTTGCGTGGAGCCCGGATCATTCGATTAGATGCGGTTGCGTTTCTCTGGAAGCGTCTCGGTTCGAATTGTTTGCATCTTGATGAAACTCACCAAATTGTAAAGCTGATGCGGGACACGCTCGAAGCGTTTGCTCCCCAAACCTTGGTGCTGACCGAAACTAACGTCCCCCATGATGAAAACATCTCTTACTTTGGTGGTAACCACCAAGATGAAGGTGATGAAGCTCACATGGTCTACCAGTTCAGCCTGCCACCTTTGCTTCTTGACGCCTTTTTGTCGGGTGACGCTACCGCAATTAACAACTGGCTCGCAAATCTTGCTCCGGCTCCTGAAGGTTGTACCTTCTTTAACTTCACCGCTTCGCATGATGGAGTAGGGGTTCGTCCTCTGGAAGGACTCGTCCCAAATGACCGAATCCTTGAACTTGCCGCTGCAGTCCAAGCACGTGGTGGTCGTATCAATACGCGCCGCAAACCTGACGGCTCAGATGCTCCTTACGAACTTTGCACCACCTACTTTGAAGCAATGGCACCTGCCGAGCCGAACCAAGAACTTCAAATTAGACGCTTCTTGAGTTCACAAGCAATAATGCTCGCTCTGCAAGGGATGCCGGCAATCTATTTTCATAGCTTGGTCGCCTCGCCAAACGATACGACCGGTGCCGATGAATCGGGAATCCATCGCCGCTTGAATCGCAAAAAATACTCCAAGTCGGAACTCGATGCGATCCTTTCCGAGGAACAAAGTTCCCAACGAATTGTCTTTGATCAATATCGCCAACTGATTGACAAGCGAATTAAGCAATCAGCTTTCCATCCAAACGCATCTCAGAAAGTTGTTTCTCAAAACTCTTCGAATTTATTAGTGTTTGAACGTGAAGCAGTTGATGGCAATCAAAAGATTCTCGTTGCGGTCAACTTCTCTGAATCGCCAAGCAACTTAGCACGACCCTCGGCTTATCATGGCGAGGTAAAAGACATCATCACCGATATTACCTATCCTGCTGGGGAAACCTTGACATTAGAACCTGGTGCAGCGGTGTGGCTTTACTCGTAATTCGGTTATGATAAAAGTCTCAGCTACCTCATAATTCCGAAGCACTCTACCCCTCAATTTGCCGTGCCTGACTTTGCTCAAAGTGGACCGATTACAACTTTGCACGATCTCGGAACCGTCGATTCGGGGAAACTAGAGCAAACGCTTAATCAAGCGGTGAAGAACTACCCAATTGGTTTGGTACTGCCAATCACTGGGTCGGACATGCGTGCCGAGCCTTTTAGCAATATCATCAACAAGCTGGGTGAAGCAGAATTTATCGACACAGCGGTTGTGGTTCTCAATCGCGCCGATTCGGTCGATGACTACCGCGAAGCAGTTGAGAAGATTAAACCTCTGGGTTCTCGCGGCAAAGTTCTTTGGACCGACGGTCAACGTGGTCAAGCGGCTCAATCCGAACTTACCGAAGCAGGATTCGACACGTCGCAGCTGGGCAAGGGAAGGGCGGTCTGGTTTGCGTTTGGCTACCTCCTTGCCGATCCACGCATTAAAGCTTTCGTCCTCCAAGATGGGGACATCCTTGGCTACGATAACGAAATGCTGGTTCGGCTTTGCCTGCCAATGGCGCACCCGGGCATGGACTTCGATTTCTGCAAAGCGTATTACGCTCGCTGCACTACCAAGATGCATGGCCGTGTCGTGCGTCTTCTTGTTGTTCCCATGCTGAGAGCGATGATCTCGGTGCTGGGTAATGACCCCTACTTAGTCTTTCTGCGCAGCTTTCGTTATCCACTAGCTGGTGAATTTGCGGTCACTTCAACCCTGGCACGTTCGAACCGTATTCCTTGTGACTGGGGCCTTGAGGTTGGCACTTTAGCCGAGGTCTTTCGCAACACGGCTCCCAAACGTATTGCCCAGGTCGACCTGGCCTGCCATTACGAGCACAAACATCAACCCTTGAATATCGACGATCCACAAGCGGGCCTCATGAAAATGGCTGGCGATATTCTTGCCAACCTCTTCCGCACCCTCACCAGCCGCGGCATGGTCTTTAGCAAAGCTCACTTCAACACGATGCGTGCTGCTTACCTTCGTGTCGCCCAAGATGCGATACGTCAATATGATGCGGACTCGCTCATGAATGGCCTTGATTACGATCGTCATGGAGAAGAGCAGGCTATCGAGGCCTTTGCGGAGTTGATCACCACGACCGGTGACCGCGTCTTCCACGACCCGTTTGGGGTCCCCGCGCTGCCAACCTGGACCCGTGTCGCAACTGCCTTACCCAATTTCTCACAACAACTTAGGCAAATTGCTGAGGACGATTTGGCTGAATTCGGATGATTGTAGATTTACGTAAGCCTTTATACTGTTAGGCGTTAATTTATGGCAAAGAGGGTGACAAATGGGTTGCTTCTCTTGCAGGTGCTGGGAATAATGAGCTGTTAATGGTTTAAAACCTCACCTGAGTCCCACCGTGTTTGCCCCCCGAAAAAATCTGGCCGCCTTTTTGCTTGCCGGGCTCTATGCCCTCATAGCGGCCTTTGGGCATACAATGCACTCAAATTGCTGTCACGAACACGAATCGGCAGCTTCATGCTCCCACAGTTGCTGTGACAAAATTGACACAACACGTTTTGCATCAGCCCGTGCAGCACTTGCAGCTTTGAGAAGTCATTCAACAAGTAAGTCCTCACAATCGGGTGACAACACAGACACAATTGCCAAGTCGTGTGACTCCGAACAAGCGCATGGCGATTGTGCCACTTGCCAACTTCTAAGCCAGATGGCACATGGCTTTCCGCTTGATGCCCCGCACGTTGGTGCTTGGCTCAACACTTCTTTCCCTCCAGTCATCAACGAATCGTTGAATGAACGTGCATCCACAGTTCTGTTTGATGCTCGTGGTCCCCCTGCACTCGCTTAAACTGGCACCAACGGGCAGTCAGCAGAGTGATTTCTAGCGTCATACTATCGGTAGTGTGATTTGGCTAACTGCGAATCTGCCTAGTCTTTTTGATACTTCTAACCTTGAAAGCCAAGCCGCCTTTCATAGTTAGGCATAAAACGTTGCTAATGGAATACTTCAAGAGTACATCACTGCGCAAGAACCATGCGTTCACACTAGTTGAGCTGCTGGTGGTAATCTCAATCATCGGAATTCTGGTGGCATTGCTTCTGCCGGCTGTACAAGCAGCCCGTGAAGCGGCTCGCCGTACCGAGTGCGTGAATCACCTCAAGCAACTTGGCTTGGCCCTTCATAATTACCATGACACCTACAATCACTTCCCAATGAACCAGACGAATAGCGGACCGTCTGATTCAGAAGCAAACGGATGTGGTCCTGGGTTTTATAGCTGGCACTCTCAGATTCTTCACTTCGTTGAGGAAGGTCCACTTTATGATTCAATCGACTTCACCGCCAACATGTCGGATGATTGCAATATTAAAAACTACAACATTTCAGCAGGGCATCCAAACGCAGTAGCGGCAGCAACGGTTGTCTCAACATTCCTTTGCCCAAGCGATGGAGCTCCCAGTGATAACAGCATCCTTGGTGACTCCAATCCAGCCTCAGATAATTACGCAGGTAACGCAGGTTGGCCTAATGCCAGCATAGGAATTACAGCAGAGAAGGCGAGAGGTGAATTCAACGGAGTTATTGGGCTTCAGAATCCCTCAGCACCAGCTTCCTCTGAATCAACATCACGTTACTGGATCAACTCAGTTAAGGTTTCCATTAAGAACGTGACCGATGGGACCTCCAAAACACTGGCTGTTGCCGAGAGGCTTCGCCAAGAATTTTCAACCGATGACGAAATCGAAACAGCGCGCATTCAACTTCAGTCCGCTCATGTACTCACTGAGAACCCATTCTCTAGCGAACCACTTGAACAGACTCTTCGTCAGCTCCAGAGGTCGTGCAAACTTTCAGCTTCTGAGAGTTTTAAAGCAACTTTTCTAGGAAGGTCATGGATCTCAGGATGGGCTGATACAGCTCCAACTTTTATGACAGTAAATCGCCCGAACACCCTGAACTGCCACTACCAACACGTTGACCATAACGGCGATTTTGGGGTTACTCCCAGCAGCAACCATCCCGGCGGCGTCAATGTAGTCATGGTCGATGGGCATACCGATTTTATCAGCGATGACATTAACAATGAAGCATGGTGGGCTCTTGGTAGCCGCAACGGAGGTGAGACTTATGTCCAGGATTAGCAAGTACTTTTCAATAATAGTCATAACATGCCTTGCCATGACTATCTCACGTACCTCGTTGGCTCAGTCAGTACATAGCGATATTTTCTTCCGCTATGAAAACGGCAAAGTCGATACCGCCTTTCAGGGAGGTACAGACAGGGTTGCCGGTGGTGAGTTCCCAACTTCAGGTGCCTTTCAACAAATATCAGAAAACCCTGGCTTCTTCTCGGAGAGCTCAATAGGACTGGGAATCCAACCGAATGATGTTATTACCTACAACATCTTGGACAATTTAGAATTTTGGGATGGTACAAGCTTTACCACACCAATTGCTGGGACACAGATCCTAATCGAGAACACAGGCAATACTCCTGATACGATTGTTGGAACTGCCACAGGAGAACAGCTTGGTGATCCTATTCTTGGTCATAACTTTATCGACCGATCAGATTCATTTGGAGACATACACACACACATCGATTTCGAATTAGAAATTGATGGATCCACAGCATTACCAACCTTCGGTGCCTACGGCATGTTAATGTCACTCGGAACCGACCGCTCAGGGATTGATGATTCAGATCCCTTCTACTTGGTCTTTAACTTTGGCCTCTCATCACAGGATTTTGATGATGCAATCATAGAGTTTGACCAACTACTTGATGCCCCCGACGTGCTTGAAGGTGACTTCAACGATGATGGCCAAGTAGATGCTGCAGATTACACCGTTTGGCGAGACAATCTTGGAGGAGATGAATCGACCATCAATAACGCAGGAAATGGCATGAATGGAGTAGATGCGGCTGATTATGATCTCTGGGAGTCTAGCTACGGCAATAGCCTTGCCTCAGCAGCATCAGCCACTGCTGTTCCTGAGCCAAGCACCTTATTGATTTTGTCCATTGGCTTACTTGCCTTCAGCAACCGACGCTAAGACTGATATAAGAGTTATGCTCCGCAGAACAAACCACCAATACTGGTACTCGCTTGCCACCATGGCTTACGCCATGGTTGTGGTGGTGGGTTCGTATTGGCATTTCTGCGGACCAGTGACTTGCTCTGACCAGAACTTTCATGAATCAATCCAGTCAAATTGGATTGCTGATAACTACACGGGAAAATCAGAAAGAGTCTCGAAGGATGATTCTCGTTCTCTACAAGAACAAAAGACATGCATTGCCTGCTTACTGAGCGAGCTAAACCAACTTAATAACGCACCCGACGTTAGGCTACAAGCAATCGCTGTTGAGACATGCTGCAACATGTCTCCCTGGCTGTTTGTAATAGGGGAAACTCATACCCCGATCTCAGCACGTGGTCCGCCTGTGCTGTTGATTGCTTGACCCGGACGTGCCTGCTCATGGCACGACATTTCTTTGTTTACTAATGTGCGTTTTGCAGGTACCTACCAAGTTGGTGGGTGCTTATTACTGTTACTCTTTTTTATTGTTCTATTGTTTTAAGGAAACAAGACTAATGCGTTACACTACTTTGACTCTTGCAGCTGTATTGTCCCTATGCTCTTCGAACCTTTTTGCTCAACATGCTCACTCCGACATTGAATTCGAATACGATGGTGGAAAGATCGCTATTGAATTTGGTGCCGAAGGTCCTGTCTTCGAAGCTGATCTACCTGTCACTAATGTCGACTTCAGTGAACAAGCTACCGACGATCCGGGTTTCGCTTCAGAAGCAGAAGAAGGCTTAGGAGTAAATGCTGGTGATATCATCGACTATAACATCCTTGGACCTTTGGTCTTCCATGATGGCTCCGATTTTACTCCCGTACCAACTGGAGCTTTGATCCGAATCACAGACAATGGCGTGAATGCAGGAACCCTTGATGTCACCTCTTCAACGTCAGGACCAGTCTCAGGCCCTGGTATCATTCAAGAAGCTGATGCTCTAGGTGATGTCCATATTCACATGGATTTCGAATTGCTACCACTCTCATTGGACACTTCAGACTACGGTGCTTACGGCATCTTGATGGAATTGACTACCGATGAAGCTGGCATAGCCAATTCAGATCCGTTCTACATCGTCTTCAACTTCGGTTTGGAAGAAGAGATTTTTGAAGGTGCTGTTGAAGCTTTTGCTGGTACTGTTCCAGAACCAACCGCTGCAATGTTGCTAGCTGTTGGTGCAAGCTTCTTTGCAGCTGCACGTCGTCGTTAATCTTTGTTTGATACGAACGACAATAAAACAAAAGCCGTGGTGCCAAGTTTGGCATCACGGCTTTTTCATTTGTATGAGGACAGTTAAGAACGTCCCTCTCGCCAAACAGGGTCGAGATGGGAATCGGTCCGCTTAGGCCAGCGTGTAAGGACCATTTTTTGACGCGTATAGAACTGAATCCCTTCCTTACCTTGGATATGCAAATCGCCGAAGAAAGATCGGTTCCAGCCAGTGAAAGGGAACCACGCCATAGGTGCCGGGACGCCAACATTCACCCCAATCATGCCCGCATTGAAGTGTTGCTTGAACTCACGAGCAGCGTAGCCACTTTGCGTGAAAATGACCGCTCCGTTGCCAAACTCACATTGATCCCCCATAGCGAGTCCTTCTTCGAGAGAATCGACTCGTGATACACTAAGCACAGGTCCAAAGATTTCTTCTTTGGCAACTCGCATGGTTGGAGCGACTTGGTCAACGACGCTAGGCCCGAGGACGAATCCATCATGGTCTTTCGCTGCATCGCGGCCATCGAGAGCAACTGTTGCTCCATCTTGGTTGGCTATGTCTAAATACGAGGCGACCCTTTGACGATGATCTTCTCGAATGAGTGGCCCCATGCCCAGTGAATCGGCGTTGCCGTTAAGTTCAGGATCGCTTGCACCAAGACTAAGTGATTTACCAAGATCGACTAGCCCTTCCACCAAGGGGTCACCAGCTGATCCAACCGCAACCGCCAAACTGCCTGCCATGCAGCGCTGCCCCGCACATCCATAAGCACTTGCACCGAGTTGCTTAACGGTCTGCTCCATGTCTGCGTCAGGCATGATGATTAAGTGATTTTTCGCACCACCGGCAGCTTGCACACGCTTACCGTTGGCTGTTCCAGTTTCATAAACGATTTTTGCAACGGGTGTCGAACCGACAAACGAAATGGCGTCTACCTTCGGATGCGTACAAAGTGTTTCAACGCATTCTTTTGCGCCATGCACAATGTTAAAGACCCCATCAGGCAAGCCAGCCTCGGCCAGTAGTTCGCCAAGACGAATGGCAGAGAGTGGTGTCTTCTCGGATGGTTTCAACACAAAAGTGTTTCCGCAGGTAATCGCAACCGGGAACATCCATAGCGGAACCATGAAGGGGAAGTTGTACGGCGTAATGCCAACACAAACTCCAACCGGATGCCTTAAGCACTCAGCGTCCACATCGCGCGCAATGTCCGGCAGCGACTCTCCCATGATGAGGCTTGGTATTCCGCAAGCGAACTCAACCATTTCTACGCCGCGGTTAATCTCTGCACGAGCTTCCGCCAAGGTCTTTCCGTGCTCGCGTGTTAGCAAAACAGCCAATTCATCGAAGTTGTCCTCCAAAAGCTGACGATAGCGGAACATAACCCGGGCCCGCTCAACCACTGGTGTCGCCTTCCAGGCAGGCAGGGCAGCGGCGGCAGCTTCGATGACTTCACTTGTCGTAGCGGCGTCAACCAGGGGTGTTTTTCCAATTATCTCGCCGCTGGAAGGATTGAAAACGTCTTCCCAAGATTCGGACGAATGCTCGACCCATTTGCCTGCAACGAAAAGGGGAACTGGTTCCATTACTGTTTCTGCCGACATACTTATCTACCTATCCCTTCTTGACCTGATACCAACCTAGCGAAACAAAATTGCAAAAATACGAACGAATTGCTTCCCAAATAAATTGGCTTTTGCATTAAGAACTCGTTAAGTTATAACCGTTATGAGTCAATCAATCCATCACTCTATGCGAGACCTGCCATGCCACGAATCGTCCGCGGTGCCTTGATTCAAGCCACCACTTGTGAACCGACCACTTCACCCGTCGAAAAGATCAAGCAGGCGATGATCGATAAACACGTGGCGATGATAGAAGACGCAGCAGGGCAGGGGGCGCAAGTTGTCTGTCTACAAGAGTTGTTCTACGGCCCCTACTTCTGCGCCGAGCAAGACACAAAATGGTATGAACTGACCGAATCGGTACCAGACGGTCCGACCACCAAATTGATGATGGAACTGGCCAAGAAGCACCAGATGGTTATGGTCGTTCCAATGTACGAAGAAGACTTGCCCGGTGTTTATTACAACACCGCTTCGGTAATTGATGCAACGGGTGAGTATCTGGGCAAGTTCCGTAAGATTCATATCCCCCATTGCCAGCCTGGCTTCTGGGAGAAGTTTTACTTCCGGCCTGGCAACTTGGGGTACCCGGTGTTTGACACCGCTGTAGGTAAGGTGGGTATCTATATCTGTTATGACCGTCACTTCCCCGATGGCGCTAGATGCTTGGGACTCAATGGCGCAGAGATCGTATTCAATCCCTCCGCAACCGTTGCTGGGCTAAGCGAATATCTGTGGAAGCTTGAGCAACCCGCGCACGCGGTTGCTAACCAATACTATGTCGGAGCGATCAACCGCCCAGGCTGGGAAGAACCATGGCGTATTGGTGAATTCTATGGCCAAAGCTACTTTGTCGATCCACGAGGTCAGTTCATCGCTCAAAGTGATAAACGCGACGAAGACGACATTGTGATCGTCGACATGGATCTCGATCTGATTCGCGAGGTACGAAATGTTTGGCAATTCTTCCGTGACCGACGCCCTGAAACTTACGGCGCGATCACAGAACTTTGATTTGCTAAACAGTTAACTTTCGCGACAGATTCAATATGGCTACCAGTGTTATCTATGGACTTGATGATAAGCCCCCCTTTCCGCGGGCGGTTATCCTCGCTCTCCAACATATCCTCACCATGTTCGGTTCGACCGTTGCAGTGCCACTACTCTTGGCACCAGCAATGGGTATGGACGACGCACAAACAGCGTTGCTGATTTCTTCAGCCATGTTTTGTGCTGGGGTGGCGACATTAATTCAATCGACCGTCGGCTCACGGCTTCCGATTATCCAAGGAGTCAGCTTTTCATTCCTTGCTGCCTTTAGCAGTGTTATTATTCCAACCGTTTTGATGTCAGCCGATGAGGGTGGCTTTGGTGGGACGCCAGCAGACTGCATGTGCTATATCGCCGGTGCGGTTATCGTTGGAGCAATGTTTGAGATCGTGATCGGATTTACCGGCTTAATGGGATTTGTGCGAAAGATGCTTTCGCCGGTAACCGTTGGTCCGGTCATTATGCTTATTGGCTTAGCTCTCTATGGAGCGGGTGCACCCGTAGCAGCTTCTCACTGGCCAACAAGCATTTTAACGATGATTTTGATCGTGCTTTTTTCTCTGGTGCTTGCAAAGCACTCACGATTGTTTCAACTCTTTCCAATGCTGCTCGCCATACTCTCTGTGGTTTCGCTGTGCGGCCTCCTTACTTGGCTAGAAGTTTACAAAGATGGCCACGCTGCTCAAGTAAGCTTCGATGCGGTCAACAATTCAGAATGGATTAGAACGACAAGTATCGTTTTTCCTTGGGGTTACCCTAAGTTCTCCTCAGCCTTTATTATAGCCGTCTTAGCAGGCTACCTTGCCTCCATGATTGAGTCATTTGGAGACTACCACGCATGCAAACAAGTAGCGGGCGGTGGTGATCCTACTCCCGAAGAAATAAGCCGGGGCATCGGATTTGAAGGAGTGAGCTGTGCGTTGACTGGAATTTTTGGAGGATTCAGTTCAACAAGCTATTCAGAGAATATTGGTCTTATTGGCCTAACAAAAGTAGGTAGTCGCTACGTTGTTCAAGTTGCGGCTGTGATGCTAATTCTGCTTGGCTTATTCGGAAAATTCGGAGCCGTAGCGGCTGCGATCCCGAAGCCTGTGGTTGGTGGACTTTACTGCGTCATGTTTGGTCTTATCAGCGCGGTTGGCGTAAGACAATTTTCTAAAGCAGACTTAACCAGCGACCGGAATTTGCTGATTGGTGGGTTTGCCTTATTCATGGGACTTAGTGTTCCGGCTTACTTTAATAGCGCTGATGGCGCAGAACTAGTGAATTCAATGCCCTACGGCATGGGTGACATCATTGGATCGATTGGCAAGACAGGCATGGCCGTGGCGGCGATACTTGGCATCCTGCTAGACAATCTCATACCGGGCACCAAAGAAGAGCGTGGGCTAGTTCCGCCTACAAGTGTCCTCGTCCCCGAAGCGGGCGACCTAGAACAAGAATAGACGTGAGTACTTTAGATTATGGCAATTCAACCAGGTAGAGAACTTCCGATATGTGATCATACTCCAGCACCTTACGATGGCCCTTCACGAGAAGAAGTGATTGCCATCCGTTCGCAGTATGTTTCGCCAGGAGTAATCACTTACTACCAAGAGCCTTTGATGATTATCGAAGGGAAGATGCAGTACGTTTGGGATGAAACTGGGCGTCGTTATTTGGATGCTTTTGCGGGGATTGTGACCGTCAGCGTTGGTCATTGCCATCCTAAAGTGATTGACCGCGTCAAAGAACAAACAGACAAATTACAGCACACGACTACGATCTATCTCAATCCAACGATTGGAGCTTTCGCCGAGAAGCTTGCGTCGCATATGCCAGACGGTTTGTCTCGGACTTATTTCACGAATTCAGGAAGTGAAGCGAATGAGATCGCCATCCTTTCCGCTCGTGAATATACCGGCAATACTGATGTGATCGCCCTCCGCAATTGCTACCATGGCGGAACGGCAACTACCATGGGATTAACAGCCCATGGTACTTGGCGATTCAAGACGAACCAAGCGCCTGCTATTAATCATACTATGCCAGGCTATTGTTATCGCTGTCCCTATGGCCTGAAGTATCCATCATGCGGTGTTAAATGTGCTCATGATGTCAAGAATGTCATCGAGCATCAAACCTCGGGCGAAGTCGCTTGCTTCATTGGAGAACCGATCCAAGGAGTCGGTGGAACGGTGACGCCACCGAAGGAATACTTCCAGATTGTTTATGACATTGTTCGTGAGCATGGTGGCATTTGCATTGCTGATGAAGTGCAAGGTGGCTTTGGACGTACTGGAACTCATTTCTGGTCGCATCAGAACTGGGATGTCGTCCCGGATGCCATTACGATGGCGAAAGGGATTGGCAACGGCGCTCCACTCGGAGCGTTTACGACCACCGAGTCAATCTCGGAAGAGATGACAAATCGGATCCACTTTAACACCTATGGCGGCAATCCAATCAGCATGACACAAGGGTTAGCAACTCTTGAAGTCATCGAAGAAGAAGGTATCCAACAGAATGCCTTGGAAGTTGGAAACTATCTCAAAGAAGCTTTAGAAGCCCTTCAAGAGAAGCACCCATTGATTGGTGATGTTCGCGGCATGGGCCTTATGCTTGGTGTAGAACTTGTTCGTTGTCAGAAATCTAAAGAACCCGCTAGCACCGAAGCAGCTGCGGTTATGGAGAAGATGAAGCACCAGGGAGTTCTAATCGGCAAAGGGGGACTTTATGGAAACACCCTTCGCATTAAACCCCCAATGTGTATTACTAAAGATGACGCCGAATATTTGGTCACTTCACTCGACATTGTTCTCTCCGAACTGAAAGCTTCCTAGCATTCCGAGAGTCACTTAAGTTAGAATCAGACATATTGAATTACAGTCAGACATTAAGCAAGAAAAGAGTCCGTTATGCCCACACTTGCCACAACCGTTGATGGTCTATCGCTTCCGAATCCCTTTGTTATCGGATCGGGACCTCCGGGAACCAACGGCAAGGTCATCGGGCGAGCCTTTGATGATGGCTGGGGCGCGGTCATCTGCAAAACGGTGAGTCTGGATGCTTCTAAGGTAATCAACGTCCAACCACGTTACGGCCGTTTGCGTTCACGCGAGACAAAAGAGATCTACGGCTGGGAGAATATCGAACTCATCAGCGATCGTTCTTTTGAAACGTGGCTTGATGAATTCAAGGCTCTTAAAGATTCTCATCCTGAGGGGGTACTGATCGCCTCGATCATGGAAGAGTACAACAAAGATGCATGGCAAGAAATCGTAGGACGTTGTGAAGAAGCAGGCGTCGACTCCTTTGAACTCAACATGAGTTGCCCACACGGTCTGCCTGAACGAAAGATGGGAGCTGCCATGGGAGAAAACCCAGACATACTGGGCGAGGTCTCCGGTTGGGTCATGGAAGTTGCAACGAAGCCAGTTTGGGCAAAGCTCACGCCAAATGTCACGCACATTGAAGACCCAACCCGCGCTGCTTTGGCAGCTGGTTGCCAAGGCGTTGCAGCCATCAATACGATACGATCCGTAATCGGAGTCGATCTTGATTCTTTACGCCCAGAACCGAATGTAGAAGGTTACACGACACCCGGCGGCTACTCCTGCCAAGCGGTAAGGCCAATTGCACTACGCATGTGCATGGAGATATCTAAGGTGATCCAAGAAGAGTATCCTGGCCGGACGCTCAGCGGAATTGGCGGGGTAGAAACAGGCGATGATGCCGCCCAATTTATCTTGCTTGGTAGCTCAACCGTTCAAGTATGCACAGGCGTTATGAAATTTGGCTATCGATGCGTTCAGGAAATGTGTGAAGACTTGCTCAAGTTCATGGAGAAGCACAATTTCGAGACGATCGATGATTTCCGAGGCCACAGCCTGCAGTTTTTCACAACCCACTCGGACCTTGTGAAACGTCAAGCTGAAGCCCGTGCCGCAAAGAAAGCGGAATCAAGTAAGAAGATGATCAAAGCGGACGCCGAATGGGACGGTGACGACTTCGTCGACCAAAGCGATGCCCTGGCACGTGGATGACCTAGCATCTATCAAAAGTGCGTTGGTTTACGTTTGAGGAATTGGCCATGGCCTAGCTCACCAACAAACTCGCCATTTTCGACCATTACTTTGCCTCGAACGGTCACGACTTCGGAACGACCCGTTACGCGCCAATCTTCAAAGGCACTGTAGTCCGTTGCCATTTGCTGGGCCGCATGGGCAATGTTGCCACGATATTCAGGGTCATAAACAACCAGGTCCGCGTCGGCACCTAATGCAACCGTTCCCTTACGAGGGAACAGCCCAAACAACTTTGCTGCCTGGGTACTTGCAGCGTCGACAAAGGTGTTCAGATCAATCCGCCCGGCGTCCACGCCATGGGTATATAGCAGGTCGACACGATGTTCGACGCTTGGAATCCCGTTGGGAATCTTCGTGAAGTCATCCCGACCCATCTCTTTTTGGCCTACGAAATCAAAGGGGGCATGGTCGGTTGCGACCGTGCTAACCGTTCGATTGCGAATGGCATCCCAAAGAAAGGTCTGGTGCTTGCGTTCACGAATCGGAGGCGACATCACATACTTAGCCCCTTCAAAGTAAGGTCGTTCAGCTGCAGTATTATCAAGCACAAGGTAGGGAATGACTGTTTCTATCCAAGCATTCACGCCCGTCAGCTGCGCTTCGGTTGCTGCACGCACCGCTTCTTCACAACTCGTATGAACGACATAGACGTGGGCTCCCGTTAACTTGGCGAAGGTCATCAAGTGATGAACTCCTTCGGCTTCAACCTGTACCGGTCTTGAAGGTTCATGCCATTCAGGACCTGTCTTCCCCTCAGCTAGAAGTTGCTCCTGCAATTGTGAAACAAGGACTTCATTCTCACAGTGGGCAGTCACAATGACGCCCAACTCCTTGGCAAGCTTCAGTGTCTTGTAAAGTTCCTCATCATCAACTCCCAATGCTCCCTTGTAGGCGAGGAAGACTTTGAAGCTGGCAATTCCATCATCAACGATTTGCTTTAACTTTTCGGGAGTCGATTCATCAAATCGAGTGACACCCATATGAAAAGTAAAATCACAAGCGGACAATCCTTCAGCTTTTGATTTCCATTGCTGATAAGCCTCGATCGGATCTTCATCACATCCCGGGCATACCATTTCTATTAGTGTCGTTGTACCACCGACCAGTGCTGCACGACTCGCCGAATCGTAAGTATCTTTGGCATAGGTTCCCATAAAAGGGAGATAGATATGGACATGCGGGTCAATGAAACCAGGGAATACGTACTTTCCTTTCGCGTCGATAATCCTGGCATCTGAAGGAGATTCTAGATTCGTGCCGATAGCTGTGATTGTCTCTCCTTCGGCAAGAATATCTGCTTCGTACTGATCGGTAGCTGTGACAATTGTGCCATTCTTAATCAGAAGTGCCATAGAACGTCCCTACTTAGCTTAAATTTGAAGTTTCGGATCATTTTGCGCCATAGAATCACGCCATTGTGCGCATATATACTAAGGGAATTCAACTCTTTCTTTTCTGGTTCAATCTCATAAGTTTTTTTACATCAATCTGATATGTCACCTAACCATTTTTTCGTTCTTCTTGTTATCTCAATTCTTCAGCTCGGCACGACAGCTTCTTGTAGTGCTAAGCAGCCTAATCTGCTTTTTATCCTGGTTGATGACTTAGGGTATATGGATGTCTCGCCGTACAATCCTGAAACGTTTTATGAGACCCCCAACATCCAAGCGTTGGCCGAAAACAGCCTACGATTTACCAATGGCTATACGGCAAGCCAAGTTTGTAGTCCAACTCGGGCAAGCATTCTTACGGGTAAGTATCCTGCTCGCATGAAGACTACCGAATGGTTTGGCGGTAACCGAAAAGGAAAACTTCTGTCTGCTGATTATTTAGACTACCTACCTCTGGAGGAAGTGACCCTCGCTGAAACCTTAAGCGATGAGGGCTATGCAACAATCCATGTGGGCAAATGGCATCTGGGTGGGGAAGGGCATTCGCCCGAAGACCAGGGGTTCGACCTCAACAAAGGAGGCACTCACCTTGGCGCGCCTCATACGGGGAATAAATATTTTTCACCTTACGGCAATCCCAAACTTGAGGATGGCCCCAAGGGAGAACACCTGCCAGATCGACTTGCGATTGAGACAATCAACTTCATGCGTGAGAACAAAGATACCCCCTTCTTTGTCCACCTAGCATTTTACTCGGTTCATACACCACTCATTGGTCGACCCGACTTGGTAAAGAAATACAAGAAGAAAGCTAAACTGGTTGACAAAGATATTCCACGATGGAAGAAAGAACATCGCAACAAAGCTAGGCAAGTACAAGAGCACGCTGTTTACGCTGCCATGGTTGAAGCCATGGACCTAGCCGTCGGTAAAGTTCTTGATGAATTGAAAGCACTTAACCTAGAAGAAGATACCGTGGTTATCTTTTTCTCCGATAATGGTGGACTTTCGACTGCTGAAGGTAGTCCAACCTCAAACCTGCCACTACGTGCAGGCAAGGGCTGGATGTACGAAGGTGGTGTTCGTGTCCCCTGCTTAATACATGCCCCAGGAATCACTAAGCCTGGAACTGTCTGCGAAGAGCCAATCATTAGCAATGATTTCTACCCAACTTTTCTCGAACTTGCTGAGTTGGATGCCAAGCCTGAACAGCACATCGATGGGATCTCATTGGCACCGTTGCTTAGTGCACCAAAATCACACCTTGATCGTAACGTTATTTATTGGCACTACCCACACAATAGTAATCAAGGTGGTGCTCCGAGTGGAGCGATCCGACGTGGAGACTGGAAGCTTATCGAACGCTTTGAAGATGACTCTACCGAGCTTTACAATCTCTCAGAGGACGTTGGTGAACTACACGACCTGAGTGGTGCCAATAAAGATTTGGCGATAGAACTCTTGGATGATCTTCATCAATGGCAAAAGTCTGTCGATGCCAACATGCCTAAGCCAAACCCTGATTGGCGGCCCAAACGATCAAAGAAGTAAATGAAGTTATTACTCTTTAACACCACCAACGGTTAAACCACCGACAAGGTGTTTGCTAAGCAAGAGAAAGATGATAACCACAGGGACACTAACTAAAAGCGAAGCAGCAGCATAAAGCCCCCACTGGGTCGACATGCTTGCTTGGAAACTTTTCAGACCAAGCGGCAGCGTGAACATATCCGAATCTTGCAGAACCTGAGCGGCAACTAGGTACTCACTCCAAGCGCTCATGAAGCTAAAGAGAGCGGTAATGACTAGACCGGGGGTAGCTAACGGAAGGATCACCTTGGTGAAAGATTGCCACTGCGTGCAACCATCAATCCTTGCTGCCTCTTCTAAAGCAGTCGGAATCGTGTCGTAGAATCCTTTCATCTGCCAGACACAAAAGGGGAGGGCAGTGGATACGTAAAATATACTCAACCCAAGAAAGGTATTGATAAGCCCAAGCTTGGCAATCATCAAATAGAGTGGTAACAACAGCATTGTGGCAGGGAACATCTGCGTCGTTAAAATCGAAATCATCATCGTCTGACGACCGGCAAATCGGAACCGGCTGAATGCGTAACCACTAATCGAGGCGATAGCAACTCCTGTTGCCGTTACGGCAGCTGAAACCAGTAACGAATTACCCATCCATCTTAGAAAGGGTTCTTCAAATATCAGCTGACGATACGATTCAAGCGTGGCACCTTCAGGAATGATTTGCCAATTGGTCGTACGCAACTGGTCACCCGGCCGTAATGATATTGAAATCACATCCAGAATGGGCCAAACACTTATCGCTACAAAAACAAGTAGCACAACGTGACGAGCTGCGGTTAATATAACCGGTTCGCGAACTCCAGAATTCATATGCTTACACCCCCTCGTCTGCGTTGGTTCGTTTCAGAAAGAATGCTGAGAAAGCGAGTAGCATGGCAAAGATCACCATCGAGAGCGCTGCACCGTAGCCATACTGATACAAATTGAAAACCGCCTTGTAAACATACGAAACGAGGATATGTGTTTGATCAGCAGGTTCGCCTCCGTTTGATACAAGCCAGACGACGTTCAAGTTGTTGAATGTCCAAACCGAACCTAGCACAATTGCCGGCAAGAGAACGGGCTTAAGCATAGGAACCGTTATGTTCCAAAACTGCTGCCATCGCGAAGCGCGATCGATGCGTGCTGCTTCGTAAAGATCTTGAGGTATCCCCTGAAGTCCTCCAAGTGTGATTACCATCATGAATGGAAAACCTAACCACACGTTTGCAACGATGCACGCCGCAAATGCTGGCCCGGCTTCGTTTAGCCAATTGATTATTGGCAAGTCCAACCAACTAGGCAGCCAAGCATTCACACCACGGATAAACTGATTCACCGCTCCAAACTCAGCATCGAACATACCTCGCCATGTTAGGGCGGTGATATATGCGGGAACCGCCCAGGGGATAATCAGCAGTATTCGATAAATGCTCTTCCCATGAACAGGTCCATTAAGCACGACGGCAAGAAAGACGCCAATGGCTACGTGAAAAGTCACGTTGATGGTGGTCCAAAAAAGTGTCTTAAAAAAGACACCCCAAAACTTAGCTGAAGCACTACCAACAAATACTTCCTTGTAATTGTGAAGTCCTACGATTTCCCAATCTTGGAAGCTCTGCAGTGACATGTTAGAGAAAGACAACACGATGTTATAAGCTAACGGAAATATAACCGTTAGAAAGATTAGTGCCATTGCCGGCATCGCCAAGAGGTATGCCAAGCGATTCTGTTGGAAGTCTGACTTGAAGACGTTCCACCACTTGAGTATCGACCAGATTGTCCCCAACAAGACGGCAATCGCCCCAATCCAAACAAGCGACGCAGTCGAGTCGGGCTGGGTTGTGCTGGTGAGAATTTCAATCTTTTCTTCCGCCAACTGCTGCATCTGGCGAGTCGCCTCCTCGGCGCTAATTGCCCCCGACATCAGTTGCTGATAGGGAGGTCGCATCGCATCCCAGACCGCTCGAATCTCAAGTGCCGATGGCATTGGCTTACCATTCTCAACTTGCTTAAGTGAAGCAACGAGAGTCGGATCTTCTTTCAACAAAGATGAATTACGTAGACTTAAACGTGAAGGAAGAATCTTTGATTTGAAGAATCGCTTCTGGGTCGCTTCACTTGTCAGGAACAGAATCAGCTTGGCTGCTTCTTCTGCCTGCTTACCCTGGGCGGCTATGCTGAGAGAGTACCCCTTAGGTGCGACCATCGGTCCCATTGGCAAACTGGTTTCCGATACGATTGGCAGAGGTGCAACAGCTGCTTTGATTTTGTCTGACCCAAGATACCGAGCCCAGCTCCAATCGCCATCAATAATCATAGCCGCTTTACCAGCTAAGAAGAGAGAAGCTGCATTCTCATAATCGGCTGACTCGGGAAGGACTTTGTATTCACTCCTTAAGGACGCAACAAAAGAAAGGCCTTTCCGTAACTCTTCGGTATCGAGCGTTGGGATGAACTTCCCTTCGGCTTCGAGTTCAGGGTCAAAAACCCATCCACCATAACCGGTGACGAAAGGAATAACGAAGAAAGGTTCGGTATAGTTCCAAACCAAGCCATACTGTGATGGGCTACCAGTTCCACCTTCACGCAGAGTAGCCGACTGCGCCATCGCAAGCAGCTCATCAGTCGTCTTTGGTGGCGAGGGGATTAGCTCCGTGTTATAGATCAACGCAAGATGATTACCGAACCGATCTCCAATCATTAGAAGCCGGTTGTCAGTCGCTCCTTGATCCGTCGTTGACGAGACCTCAACCAGTGCCTTGGGATCAAATTGTTCCCGTGTGGCTTGATCAACCCACGGGGAGAGATCTTGCAATCCACCGATTTGGTCGTAGACTCCAATCGGATCCGACGGTCCATAAACAATATCTGGGCCGCGTCCCACCAGAACAGCTGACTCGATCCCACTTCGAAGTTCTTCGGTCTCTTTATAAAGAGCACGCACCTCAATGTCAGGGTTGTTCTCTTGATAGTCTTGGAGGCGTTCTTCAAGAATTGCCCGGTCGGTGGGCCGCATTTGATGCCACAACGTGATGGTTGTCTTTGCTGTTGCAACCGTTTGCATGCTGAGCACGGCAACGCCAAGCAAGATCCCTCGAATTAGAACCTTACCAAAATAAACGTCACAAGCTGGCATGTACTCAAGCTTTCTTGCAATCTACGCAATGATCAATATCGTTACTTAATCAAGAAGACAGCAGCATCGCGAGGTGGTATTACCATGGTTACAGTGCGACCTGACTTAAATGCCTCTGCGCCAGGTTCACCCGAGGCGGTAAAAATCTGTTGGGCATCTGCATTCTTATTGGGGAGCGGCAACTCAACTTCCCATTGCTTATCACCACGATTGAAAAGCGTATAGGTAGTTTCTTTATCAGACTTGCGGGCAAAGGCTAGACCTTTGGTCATATTGTCGGTTTTGAGAACCTCAAAGCCTCCGCGCCGCAACGACTCGCAATGATGACGTAGATGATATGCAGCTCGATAGAATTGATGAAGTTGACTATCAAACTCGGCAAGGTCAGCTCCTGCTTGTTGGTCAGTTCCAGGAACTCCTTCGCTTGGCCAAGTCATGGGCATTCGGTCACAAGGATCGTCCGCCCCCCACATGCCACATTCGGTGCCGTAGTATACCATCGGGGCTCCAACATACGTTACTTGCATAAGCGTAACGAGCCGTTGGATTCGACGGTCTTCTGCATCCGGTTTACTGGTGTCGTAATCACTCCAATGTCGTGGAGAAACCCGTTCGTTGACATCGTAATCAAATCGTTCTGGCTGCAAATATGGACGCCCCTTAGGTGCATTAACGATCATGGAAGCGACCCGATCAGTATCATGCGAGTCGATCAAGTTTTGCATCGCATATTGACGCTCGACAGGATAGTTATGCAAACGTTTGACCAACATCTCGGCTGCATCCGAAGGCGATAGGGTCCCATCAATGAGGTACCCTTTAACGGGCCATGAGAAACCGTGATAGTTCATCGTAGCTGAAAATCCACCTTCATGAAGAAAGTGGGCTGCATCTTCCCAGTGCTCAGCAACAGTGTAAGCCTCAGGATTTACCATCCGGACGTGAGCATTCCAATCCCGCCAAAACTTAGCAGGAACCTCAGCTGCTACATCCAGCCGCCAGCCATCAATTCCATCGGAAGGATCACCATCGCCGTTTGGATCCATCCATTTCCGGGTCGCATCGAAGATGTATTCCTTTGGCCCAGGATGCAGGTCTTTCCCATTCGCCGTGTCAGCAAACTCAGGCAGAGTCATAACACCCCACCAACCTTTATATCGAAATTCATTTTCTGCAGGCGTTGTAGGATCATCGAAGGAATTAACAATGTACCAATCTCTGTAGGGAGAAGCTTCTTGCTCTTTAAGTAGATTCTCGAAGGCAAAAAACCCACGGCCTGTGTGATTGAACACACCATCGATGATGACTCGAATCCCACGATCATGCGCTGCCTTTACAAGCTCGAAGAAGAGCTCATCGGCAGCTGTCATTTTCCAAGTCTTCGGGTCACTCGTTTCGCTGGCCATCATTTCCAGGTCCCCTTCAGGATCGGGACCGAAGTAGGGGTCTACGTGATGGTAAGTATTGCCGTCATACTTATGCAATGATCGGGCGTAGAAAACAGGATTGAAGTAAATAACATTCACTCCAAGGTCCTCAATGTAATCAAGCTTATTGACGACCCCCTGAAGGTCACCTCCATATCGGCGATCGAAGACACCGTTATCGTAGAAGTTAGGCCCTTGCTTTTTTTCCCAATCGGCACGTTGATACCAACTGCTTCGCCAAGGCATCAGCTTCCAATCTTTGTTAACAAGATTGGGAAACTCCAATGATTCACGAGTTGGATCATTCGTCGGATCCCCGTTACAAAATCGTTCCGGGAAGATCTGATAGAACGTTGCATCCTTTACCCAGTCAGGAACGGTCTCTTTCGCTTCTGGGATGCGATCGGGGATAACAACACCATGAGTACCCGTGCCAATGTTGGCAACACGCACTGGGTCGGTTGGTTCCTCAGCATACGCAATACTCAATTGCAGCAATCCTGCAAGCAGAGCATAGCCACCAAGGGTGGTAATTTTCTGCCAAGGAGAGATCGCTGGTAATTGTTTATTCATAATACTCATCGTGTTGACTCCCAAGAGACCTATTCCCAACTATCTGCCTTAGTTACGTCGGCGTGCCATGCCAAGTACGCTACCTGCGATCAATAGCAAAGATGCTGATGGCTCGGGTACAGCGGCTGCCGCAGATGCGGGTGCTCCATTAGAAACCGTTACGAATTGATCACCTGGGAATTCATCGAGTGTGAAACGGAGAGGATCCGTTCCAAAGAGGTCTCCCCCCAGATTGGATGATTGCACACCAGCACCAGCAAATTGGTTGGAAAGGAAATCATGGTTGTTACTATTCACGAATGCCATCAGACGGATGTCACCCACCGGGGTGCCAATCTGATCTAGCGGAATGCTGAACTCGATACCGGTTGTCGGTGCCGTCGCATCATCTGCTCCACCAGGCGTGATGTCACCGGGTCCAATGATGAAGTCATCACCACTGCCTGTAACACCACCAATATTGCTATTATCAACTGCCAACTTGAGATCAACAAAGTTATCAAAATCACGATGGCTGCTCTCGTTAGTTCCTAGCTCGCTGGGATCAACGTCCAGTGCAAATTCAAGCTCACGAGCAGCACACCCGGCGCCTGTATTGTCTGTACATCCACCATCGACACTCAAAGCATAATTTTTGTCAATCAAATCCCCTTGACTTAAACCAGGAAGCGAAGCTGCAATAAGTGCCTCGGTATTTCCTGGGTCACCGCCTGGTGCAAAGGAGAACCCACCTAAGGTAGTATCTCGGCCAAAGTTATTCGCCCAAGCATCGTAGTCTCCTTGGTCGACAACTCCGTTGGCATCTCCATCGGCACCTGTACCGTTTGGAACTATATCGCCAAGTGTATCTCGCCAAAGGGTGTAGTCTGCCGCATCATTGACACCATTTCCGTTGTAATCTCCCGGCCCGCGAAGAACATTTGGCAGACCACGTGGAGCTAACTGCATACCAAGTCCACCGGATGCTCCATTGGTACCCTGCGTCAAATCGGCAAAGTGAGCACTTGTAGCGAAGAACTCAAGTTCGTCACCCAGCCCTGGATTAACCTTCTCACGACCCTGTGTAACGATAAGGGCATAGTCTGCGGTAAAACCAGAATCAAGAGTGAGGCCACTCATTCGCTGAAGGGATCCTTCATTGGCAGTATTGCTACCTTGCGGCGGAGCCAAGCCACCACAGCAGAAGCTATCAAGCCCTCCTGGGAGAGCTGCTCCATCAAGGACATTCACACCCGTTGCGTTACTTGAATCGATAAAGAACATCAACTTATTAAAATTGTCTTCCAAGTTACCCGTGACAAGCACATGCAAACGACCACTATCAACAGTTGCGAAAACTTGATTAATCTCTGAACCACCGCCAGCCAGAAGTGAGTCAGGATTCGAAGCATCGCCAAAATGTGTACGTGTGTCTTGCGTCGACAAGGCCGCACCGTAGAAAGATTCATCACCAACAAGCGAACCGTCAACAACGGCTAAAGCTGGCATAGTGGCCCCTACGACGAGAAGGGCAATAAATACTGAGAAAAGTTTCTTCATGTTAGTCTCCGTTAGCAGAGCATGTTGTAGTAATTAAGTGAAAAGAGGTTTGAAAAGTTACGTTAAATCTTCGTGTACCTGATCTATTGCAATTTCCTTCCATGCAGAAGCAAAGAAATCATTGAACACAAAAGGACAAGGGTTGTCGGTTCTGGCACCTCAGCAATGGATGTTGAGATCGCTTGAACAGTACTTGGGTGGTTACCAAAATTATTTATCCAAACGGCGCGGTCGTCCGCGTCTACATCGCCATCAAAATCTCCATCAGCAATCAAACCTTGGCCATTTAACGAATCACGCCAAATGGTGTAGTCAGCTGCATCGACACTGCCGTCGAGGTTGTAGTCGCCAGGAAGAGCACGTACAAAAACGGTTACAAAATCTTCCGCGTCATTGCTATCGACAATGCCATCACCGTTTAAGTCATATTCTGATTCAGATCCACCGAGGTGATCGTAAAGCAGTGAGAAGTCATCGGTATCCGTATTACCATCCTCATCGAAGTCTACGTGTCGGACTAAGGCGGCGAGATATTCGTCATAGACAGCCATATCAACAGCCTCATCAATCAGCACTTGTTCCATGGCAAGTAAGTCAACGCGGTCTACTTGACCATCAGCGTTGAAATCAGCCGCCGGATTGAAGAAGGTTTCAGCCGTTGCTAGTGAGTTCTCAATACCACGAGGCCCCGTGATGTCAGCAACATCAAAAAGGTTATTCCAGTTGAGGTCACCCACGCCAAGGCCTCGATCTCCCTCAACTTCCATTCCGACAAATTCTTGCACATTAACATTGCCAGTTGGCTCAAAAGTAACCACGGAGATTTTGTGATTACCACTTGGCAGGTTGGTATATCCAAAGACCCAATGATCGGTGTCATAATAACCTGCCGAGTTTTGACCGTTCTGAGCACGTTGAATCAGGTCAGCATCCGTGACACCACTTCCCTCTGCTAGAAAGAAATGCATTGCGTCAGCGGTACCGTCAGCAGAACGCACAATAAAATCTCGGTCATTGAGTTTACTAGGGTTACTTTCAAACGGTTCAAAACTGACGACTTCAGCTTCTGGTGCTAGGCGGTCAACATAAATGACTTGTCGGAAATCCGTGTAAACAGCTGGCCCACCATCTCCGCCGGTCGAGGTATTTCGATGACGATAAACTCGCCCGGTAATGTAGTGACGACCTTCAGCAAGTTGAGTTGTGTCGATTGTTTGCTCGTAGAGGCCATCACCCGTTGCCGATCCGAAGCCAGGCATGCTGGTCTCGGTAAACTCCTCAAAACCATATGAAACCGTATTGGGCGTGACGTTATCTACACCTAGATTCGAATTGGCATCGACCCCACCATTGATCTTAAACTGACCATGGTCACCATCCGCATCGACATCACGGATCGATCCCAAAAGATTAACCGCGTTGGTTTCTATCCTCAGCATGAAACTATCTTCAGTCACAATCGATAGGTCAGCCAAGCGGGTATTGCCATTGAAGAAATTGTCCGAAGGACCATTCACTCCCCCTTGGCCTGCGGTTGGGGTTGAACCGGCCAGGACTGGCAACACTTGCCCCGATCCATCGGTAAGCAACATTTGTCCTTGAGGACCCGAAACACCGTAGATCAGATAACCTGATTGGTGATCATTAGTAATGTCTCCTTCGACAGGATCGGTGTAAGTCGACTTATTGCGTGGTGCTCGGAAGTTTACCGTACCGTCACCATTCACAACCAAGACGGATGGCAGGTCGTCATTGGGATCAATGAATGAACTCTCGGCATTGCCAGTCAGCTCAATAAGAGGGGTGCCTGGTGCAAAGCTCGTCTGAACCGTTCGTTCGTCAAAGCCGCTATCGTTGCGGTTACTTAAAATCACCAAAGCTGATTTCTCTCGTTCGTAGATTAACAACTCTTTTTCATCAGCAGTTGCTGTACGATCAAGATAGTTTCCACGACCATGGGTATTGCGAATACCAACAAGAGTTGTGATCACATCCCCGTATAGCCCACCTAGAGCATCTTCACGGCCATCTTTGGGGAAGTCACGATTCTCACCAACTTGCTTACCGTTCATGTAGACCAAGGCGTTGCCCGGTCGCATCATTAGGTAAGCTTGCGCAACATTGTCCAGATGCGCTGGGCCATCATCATGGCTACGTGCAAACGCTACTCCCTGGCTACCGTTGTTGGCTAGGCCATCATCTTGAATGTCAATGCTGACATTTTTCACATTGCGCCAGTCATTGGCCGCACCATTCTCTGACAGGTTTGCTCGCAATGCGAAGAAGAGATTAAAGTCAAGAGCATCACGGTTGCCACCGACCTGACCGAGATTGTTGTTATCGATATCCTTTCGGATGAAACCTTGCAGGTAGTTGTAATCATTATCACCGCCGGTCTCGATAAACGTATAAGGATGCTGGGGACTTCCATCTAACAACGTATCTTTCTCAGCGAGGAAAGTTGCATGATCAAAGTAATTAAGTACCCACTGCGGGAAGTGCCGAGCTGCATCAAGTCGGAAGCCGTCGACGCCGATCTCTTGAATCATCCAACGAGCGTTACGCAACATCAGACCAAGAGCGTTCTCCGTAACGGCATCGCCCTCAAGTGGACTTGTTGTGTTGAAATCATAAAGCGTTACGTTTTGATTCAATCGCGCATCCCAAACAGTCGTACCACCTAAGCCTTGGTCGGGATAAAACCGAGCGTTGTTCGGATCGGGCACATTTGCTGGTGGACGGCCAAAGATACCTTGGGTACCAGCCGGAATATTCTGAGGATTACCAACTTCAACCGGCGTACGGATGAACTGATGATTGGTGCTCTGGTTGATATCGATTAACCCAGCTAGACGAAAGAATTCTTCACCTGTAGAAAACGCGCTGTGAAAATCACCATCGATGGCGTTTGGCAAGGTAGTAACAAAGCCAGGGTATCCGCCTGCTTGGTCCCAAAAAACATCATCGGAAGGATCGGCCGGCGTTCCTTGATTATCAAATGTGCTTGAATCACTGAAGCCGTTGTGATTAAACATGAAGTCGGTATTAACCAAGACGCCCGCTTGATGTGACGATTTAACTAAGGTCTTCAGACCAGTTTCGGTTCCGTAGAGAGTTTCGTTGCGAGGTTGCCCGAGATCAAATCGATCATAAACATCATAACCAACGGACAAACTTCCCGAGTCAGCACGCTGTGGTGGTGGCAACCACATCCGGCCATAGCCAGCCATAAAGATGTCTGGCATCCGTTCATCAATCAGATTCCATTGCGATTCATAGATTTGGAGAATCGGAGCGGTTGAGGAATCAGCAGCGTATAAATCTACCGGCACGGCGCTAGTCAGCAGAAATGCTGAAAGCAACCAAGCGCCGGCCAGTGATTTGATTTTTAGGAAAGTATTCATGATGCCAATCTTGCTCTTCTTTGGTTCCTGTCGGCCTTGTGTAGCCAAGTTTTTTAACCTTTGCTTTGCAGTTCTAAATCAATCGTGTTGCTTCCTGGTTCAACCGTGAATTGGAGGCCGGAGGTTCTCTTTTGCCGATACCTTGACGGTGTGATTGGTTTACCTGGTGGAGGTGGTGCCCCATTCTTGCCAGTTAATGAACTTGGGGCTTCGTTGATTCCTACCGTCACGGAATACTCTCCTGGAATGAGGCTATCTTCTCGACCAGTTGAAAGTTCATAACGGCTTCCATATACAATTCGTCCAGTGGCCGGAGGGCCACCTGCGTCAGGAAAGAATGCCACAGTCCCAACAGCCGAATCGGAGATTGGCTGCCCATCTAATGTCACTTCTCCTTCAACAGAAGCTCCGTGATAGTTCCCACACCCCAGAAAAGTTACAACTGAAAGCATGGTGATTAACTTGATATGTACTCTTCGCATTACTCGATCCTTCAGTGGACCTTTTGGGTGATAACTCTCATTTCAATTTCAATCGATGACAACCTCTTCACCGTCTCTGGTTGCAAGAGCACGATACTCTAAGTTTGAAATCGAATCATTGACAAAGTGAACGGAACCATCGCAATAAACAAAGTTGGCTCCACCTGGATGCAAGCTTTTGAAGCCGCGGGTTTCATACCAACGTGCCTTTAGTACGTCGGGATCTTCGGGGTAAATAAAGTAGTTCAGAGGAAGTCCTGCAGTTGCCCAATCGCCATCAGAGAAGAAGGCAGCGGAGTGATAATCTTGCGATACAACTCCTTCACCAGCCAAGAACGTCTTACTAGTCCCGTCAATAATCTTTGAAAGACTAATTGGTCGGTAATAGCTAACTCTCCAAATCACTCCGTTACAATCAATAGTGTTGTGGCAATCTGGCGTACTGCCAGCATCTGGAAATGGAGAGCTTCCAACATCGTCAATACTCGTTGGAACACCTTCTCCTTTAAGGATTGAATCTCCAATACACCCTTTGTAGCTTGTTGTTCCTGTTGTTCTTTGCCCTGCAACAAAATGCCATTGTTCGTTAGATGGAATAGCGGAAGGATCGGAAGGACATGAAAGAACACCTAGTTGCTTAGACACGAAATCTTTAATCGCGCCATTAGCCATCCCTCTTCCTAGATTTGCATTCAAAACACGAAATGGCTCAACAAAAAATGGTTTCATCTGGTCGTAGAGCAGCTGTTCTTCGAGATAAGGCAGGGTCTCTGTTATCCACCCTCTGCCGGAATACCCCAAACTACTATTGGAATCAAGCTTTGCTCCACTCTCATAAAAGTTTACCAATCTACCATCAACAAACCCGCGCTCATCACTTGCCCAATAAGAGACACTGATGGGTAGATGCTTATTCGTGTCATGGTAATTCAAGGCAGCTAGCCCGATGTTCTTCATATTGTTGACGCACTGCATTCGCCGGGCCGCTTCACGTGCTGCTTGGACCGCTGGCAGAAGCATCGCTACCAGGATGCCGATGATGGCGATAACGACCAACAACTCAACAAGCGTGAATCCACGTTGAGTTGGTCTTTGATGCGATTGATGGGTGATCATTTTTTTGCTCCTTCAAAAGATCCGAGGGAGTGAATAATAGGGATTTGTTTCTTAACTGTTCCGATGAATTGTCACTGACCCGGCTGACCGCAATCGCGGCCAGCCGAATCACCGTTGTGACATTCTCTTAACGTACTAACGACGCTTAGCTACCAACGCTAAGGATGCCATTCCCAAGAGGACCAACGAAGTTGGCTCAGGGACCGCAATCGTGAAGAATTGGTCTCCAGCAAACGAAGTGAAATCAATGGGAGCAGTTCCGGTAAAGCCACCAGCACCATCTCCACCAACTTGTCCTTGAGGAGCTGGCAAGCCGCCCAATATTTGGTTGGAGAAGAAGTGGTGGCCATCACCATTCTGAGCAACCATCACATTGATGTTGTCACCTGCGTTGTAACCGAGATCAGCTAGATCAATGCTTAGTTCAAGGCCGGTAGTAACTAACAAAGCAGCTGCTTGATCGGCGGCGGCTGAACCACCACCAATACCTGCTGTGTTACTGCCGTCATAAGCAACTCCGATACCAACAGCATTAACACCAGTTCCAGTAACTCCTGAACCGGCATCGGATCCACCAAAAACATCTTCGTAGAAGTTAAAAGTTTGGGCACCGAGATCAGCAAAGTCGAGGTCGAATTTGCTGTCACCACGGCGTGCTATCAGGTGATAGTCAGCAGTAAAACCAGCATCAAACTGAAGTCCATCCATTCGATCCGCATTGTCGTTACCTGAACTATCAAAAACTGATTGTCCACCAGCTTTTGAATCGATCCAGATCTCAAGCTTATTGAAGTTACTCTGCAGATTACCTGTTAGCATCAGGGATAACTTACCATCAGCAATCTTGCCGTAAGCAGCATTCCATTCCGATTCGTTGTCACCAAAGCTGGTTTCAACTGTTTGAACAGAAACCGCCGCGCCGTACTCGGCATCTTTGGTTCCGTCCACAATGATGGCGGCACTTGCCGGCATCGCGATGGCTATCACCGCTAAGAGAGAGAAAAGTCTTTTCATGAGTCAGTACCTCGGGGAAGCAAACAAGTAGTACTACAGATAAGAACCAACACACCCCTATGCACAGAAGTGAGTGGCTGAAAGCCTAAAGTTTTATTTGTATTGAGAAGTAAAGGTTACTCAGCAACCAAATTAATGCTGCCTCAATAACCGCCGCCTATATAAAAGGGGTTTACCCCTTTGTGAAAAGTATTTTTACCTACTTGCCATAAGCAAGTTAGTTGCTGTTTGTTCTGATACGTGCTTCGCAAAGCGTGGAATCAGTCGTTCGTCGTGTCGATCACGTAGTCCCGTGACCGCTCGATAAGTCGTACCGATCCGAACCTCATCAATTCCGTGCTGTTTTACGCCATCGAAATTGCCAAAGCTGATTCGGTCAAACGCAAAGTTGCCATACAACGTTGCCGTCGGTTTTTGCCGACCTAAGCTTGTCAATGACTCTGGGTTGCGGAACACATCGACTCGATCACTGTTTAATGTTCCGTAACTAATTCGCACCACGATGAAGTTGACGCCAGAACGCTCTTCACCGAGTGATTTGTAATTCTGAGCACCATAACCGTTGTAATTTGAGGTCACCCCATAGCCTGCTCCGTCGGCTCCATTGCCAATGCAAAGAGTACGGTTCTTATTACCATCACCGCGGTGGAGTTCAAAGCCATAGAAGCCATCGTCAGCAAGGTTGACAGCCTGCAAGAAACCAAGGTAAACCGTTTTACCATTGGCACCAATCAGACGATGACCGTCTTGGTTTTCGACAAGACCGGCAGAATCAAACACACCGCCAAGCGATGTACTGAGTGCGCGGCGAATACGGTTTTGCTGAGCTACCTGCAACGAATGGCCACCAATGGTTCGCATCTTGTCGATTTGCAGATTACCTTCAACGGCAACATTGGTTGCCAGCTGACCCGGTGGACAAGCGGCTTCAATATCGGCCCAAGCACCTGCCCAGCCAAAGCCACCATTCTGTCCGGAGAGTGGCCCGGCTGGGTAGTCAAACGGTTCGTAAGCGAAGAGACCATCCCGCGGGCCGCCCGTGGCTGAGATTGAACGAACAAATTTGTCACCGTCGGCATAGAACTTTGCCACGGTCGTGGACGCTGGACGCAATCGTACTGCTTCCTGAGAAACAAGACGAACTGTGCTGCTTTTTTGATTACCTTCGTTGCCGCGAAGATAGGTCTCTAGCTCCCCGCTAAAGACATGCAATTCTTCGGCACCTTCTTGATCAGCGGAGAGACCAAAATGAACATCCGCTCCAAGCTTCTTAATCGCAACATGACTTGCAGGAAAGACAGCTAGCCGGGGAGTTCGAACGGGAATCTGCCGGCAGTCTGCCGGTAACGTTGCGGCCAAACGACCACGGTGTAGGATTGAATTTGCCTCTGTTTCAAGGTCAAGACTGGCAGGCCCCTCTAAGATGATACGACCACCATCCTGGAAAGAAATTTCAGCGATGCCAGCTTCTAGCTCAAGAGTTTGACCCGCAAAAAGCTCTGTGCCATAGCCAACAGCTAAGGTGGGGTTTGTCCAACGGCAATTGCGTGTCGCCGTGACTGTGGCAACATGCGGTTGCATCACTTCCTTGATGATATCTGCGTCGGTGTCTGAGATCTCAGATGTGCTATGTTCTGCGTTTGAATTGGAAGCGACCGAGTTGTTTATGCTATTCGAATTATTTGTAGCAAAGTAGCTAATCGTAGTTGCTATCAGAACG
Source organism: Botrimarina sp. (assembly GCA_965263145.1). Taxonomy (GTDB): domain Bacteria; phylum Planctomycetota; class Planctomycetia; order Pirellulales; family Lacipirellulaceae; genus CAYGQU01. The sequence continues at coordinate 437,402 of OZ253585.1, read as the reverse complement.
ACAGCAGAAATCTTTCCAACAGTAACAATCAGGTTCTTAACTCGGTGTCCCCAGCCACGCCGTCGTCGATGTTTGACGTGATTAGCGTCTGACATCAACGACGACGACTGCTGGGCACGGGCAGTGGAGTCACCCAACAACGTTCCACTACCCTCCGACTCATTTAGTTCCACCCCTGACGGTTTAATGGCCCCTTCCAGGCAATCCAAAGAGAGAAGCCCTTGAGAAGTTGTGTTATCTTTTGATAACCCTGCAGCCTTCGATTTATCGGTACGAGCCTGTGTTGCATGCGGACTTAACGAGACATGTGCCGCGTAAAGCTCCGCTTCGGTTGCAACATACTCAAGATAGTAAGTTCGAGCTTCTTGGCTTGTTGTAAGTAGCTCATTGAGACGTTTGGAAGAATCCAAATCGAGGCTTCCGTTAGCCCAATCTGCCAACAGACGCTTTATTTCATTTTCACTGGGTATGTTCTCACTGGGTGCGTTGTGATTCATGACAACCCCTCCGCAATGAGACGACGGCTAATACAGTCGTGCAGTGAACGGCGAATGCGATTGAGAGCTTTGTATACCGTGTTCAACGGACGACCTGTCGCTTGGGCCGCATCTTTGATCGTTTCATAACGATCACTGTAACAAATACGAATGAGTTCTTGATCAGACGGAGTTAACTTCTGCAAGCATTGATGCAAGGCGTGTCGGCGACTCTCCAACAGATCTGCTTGTTCGATAGCTTCTTCAGCAAGCAGATCAATCATGTTGTCAGAAAGCCATGCTTCTTGCTTATTGAGGTTGCGACGGAACTTGCGAACTTGGTTAAGAGCAATCGTCCCAGCCCAACTCATGAAGTTGGTATTGGGATCAAATTTTTGATACTCACGCCAAAGCACAACGCAAACTTCCTGGAACACCTCTTCAGCGTAGGCGGGTTTACCAAGCAGGGTCATAAGGTAAGCGTAGAGCCAGCGGTCATGCTGAGCAAAAATTCTTGCAAAGACCGCCCGGCTTTCCTGGTCTGCCTGACCATCGGAAATAGGTCCATTCATGGATGTGTGCTTCTTAACGACCAAGAAACCACCGCAGATAAGGTTTTTGAAAAGGGTACTCTGACACCCTTGGGTGCCAAGCTAGGTAGGGCGTTCACTTGCGTCTTGCCAAGCGGTCCTATTCCCAGGCTAAGTAAATAAGGCGCTATCTGCTCCTGAGTGGTATCAGAAAATGGGATTATTTTGTTTGTTCATGCCAACCCACCATCCAGCCAATACAACTTAAAAAGCCGCAACCCATTTTAATATATAGGGTTACGGCTTTAGTTGATTTCACAATACCGACAGAAAATTTGTGAGGCATAATCCTCGATTATTTATCAATCTCTTCCTGGAGTAGGCTTTTTAATCGTTTCAATACATCTGGGTTCTTCTTAGCAAGATTCTTCGTTTCGCCTGGATCTTTATTCAGGTCATAAAGCTGGGCTGACTTATTATTGCCGTTACGCAGACCTTTGGTTTTACCACCACCACGATAAGCAGGTATGTACTTCCAGTCTGCTTGTCGCAGAGCAAGCTTCATTCCGAATCCACTATGCTCGACTAAATGGTCACGCCCTGTGGCATTACTATCTACCAAAAGTGCTGAGAGGTCTTCACTATCCATTGCCTTACCCAAAGCTATCTCTTGGGCACCTGCCAGTGAAGCAAACGAGGCAAACAAATCGACCTGACTTATCAATTCGCCCGTCTCGCCACCTTGAGTTATCGCTCCGCCTCCAACGATGAATGGCACACGGGTTCCTCCCTCCATCAGACTATACTTACCACCATCGTAAGGCCCGGCAGGTTTGTGGTCACCGATTAGCTCTCTCGCTTGATCTTTGTACCCATCATCAAGCACAGGGCCATTGTCGCTAGTTACCACAATAAGTGTATTATCCAACTTGCCCGATTTTTCAATGGCTTCAACGATTTGACCAACACACCAATCAAACTCAACAATGGCATCGCCACGAGGTCCATGAGGTGTTGCGCCAACAAAACGTTTGTTCGGTGCACGTGGAACGTGCGGCTGGTGAGCTGAGTAGAAGAGAAAGAACGGCTTGTCAGAACTCTTGCTGATAAAATCTCTCGTCTCACCAAGAAAAACATCGGCCATCTCTTCATCGACCCAACGAATGTCGTTGCCACCGACCATATAACCAATTCGACTAATCCCGTTCACGATTGAGTCGTTATGATCATGCGACCAATCCATCTTCAAACTTGCTCGATCAGATTTCCCTGTAGGTTGCCCATCGGGATTTTTACTAAAGACATCCACCGGATCGTTCGCATCGTGACCAACGATATGGTGATCGCGAACATAAACACAGGGAACACGGTCGTTAGTCGTTGGCAAGATAAAAGCTTGCTGAAAGCCAATTTCCAGAGGCCCAGGCTTAATTGTTCCCGACCAATCAGGCTTTGGCTTTTTGCCCAGGCCGAGATGCCATTTACCGATTACTGCTGTTTGATAACCAGCCTCACCAAGCATTGATGCCAGGGTAGGGGTCCCAGGTTTAATTAACGCCGATCCGTTTGGTGGAGCGATACCACGACCTGGTTTTCGCCAGGCATATTCACCAGTCAACATACTAAAACGACTTGGGGTACAAGTGGCTGAAGTTGCATAGCCAGAAGTATACAAGATGCCGTTCTTGGCAAGCTTGTCGATATTCGGCGTAGGAATCGTCTTCGCGCCATAGCAGCCGAAGTCGCCATAGCCGATATCATCGCCATAGATGATGACAAGGTTCGGCTGTCCAGCAGCATCAGCGTGATTTACTGAATGTAAGTTGAATGCAAGTACGAGTGCGATTGAGAATATCAATGATTTCATTGTAATAGAATTCCGTTGAGTAGATTAATCAGTCGCCCAAGTGATTACTTTGGCTCGTCGCGTGGTAATTGGCTTTCGTACTTTCTTGCGCTATCGCCCCACCATCGAGGAGAAGAATCCCACAAGGGTACGGTAGGTAGCATCGATTGCCATTGTCCCAATAACTCGAAAAGTTTTTCGAGCTCTTCACGATTTGTAGTCGATAAGTCTTTTTGCTCACCGGGATCATCTCCTGGTGCGAACAGCTGGGCTGGTCGGTGGGTCAAGTTAATGAGTTTGTGATCTCCACTCAAGACAGCCGCTTGGCCTTGTAATCTCCAGTAGAGAGTCCGCTTCTCTAATGATTCCTCTTCACCTTTAAGGAATGGCAAAAGGTTGATTCCGTCGTAAGAACCGTAAAGTCTATTTGAGCGATTCCGATTATTTGCATCCAAATAGGTTGGTGCGTCGTTCAGTAGTAATTGGTCACCACCAGCCGCAGCTAGGAAGGTTGGCAAGATGTCGAGTGATGACATGACCTCGCTAGTTTCAAGTCCTGCCTGAATAGTCGATGGCCAGTTCCAGATCATTGGAATTCGAACACCACCCTCTCGCAGGGTTCCCTTCGAGCCTGAGAGCAAGCCGTTCCAGCTTGAGTTGGAAACCGCTCCGCCATTGTCTGAGATGAAAACAATTAGCGTATTCTCTCGCTGATTGGTTGCTTCTAAATGGTCGACAACCCGACCAATTGCACGGTCAAGGGCGTGAACCATGGCAACATAGATTCGTCGATTCTTGCTAACTTTTAGGTCTTTGTAATGCTCCAAATCATCCTTACGCGCTTGCATCGGTGTGTGGGGGGCATTGTAGGAGAGCATCATCATCCATGGTTTCTCACCCGTCTGTGATTCCTGCGACTGCAACCAACCGATTGCTTCGTCGGAGAAAAAGTCAGTCAGGTACGGGCTAGAAAACTTTTTAACTCGCTCACCATTGCGTTCGATATGGCTCTGACGGCGCGGGAAGTAATTATGCCCACCATTGAGCATTCCACAGAAATAGTCAAAACCACGTCGATTTGGGTGAAATTGCTCAGCATCTCCCAGATGCCATTTTCCGATGAGCGCTGTTGTATATCCAGCCTCTCGGAGGTGATCAGCGATAGTGTGTTCTTCGACAGGAAGGCCTAGCAACTCAGGGCGTGTTGCGTACTTGGCGGCACTGCTATTGAGGTTGCCTTCGTATCCAAACCGGCGAGGATCTCTACCCGTCAATAATCCGGCACGCGAAGGAGAGCAAACCGAACTGGCAACATAAGATTGCTTACCTAGCACCCCACCTGCGGCCAACTTATCAAGCACCGGGGTCTCGATGGTTGTGCTACCCATGCATCCCATATCGCCCCACCCCATGTCATCTGCAACGATGAGAAGAAGATTGGGCTGTGATTGATCAGCTGAGCTTATTCCACAGCCCAAGACCAACGCGAAGAGTGCTGTGATTTGTAGAAGTCGTTGGATCATAGGTTGAGTCGTCGAAAAACAAGTAACAGTGAATAGAGGTTCTTAATCTAATGAATTAAATTCTTCTGAAGGCTGATGTTCCTGCTGCATAAGTTTCAAGAACTGTTGCACTTTCTGAGGATGTTCATTCACCAAGTTATTCTTCTCAGCGGGATCTTCTTTTAGGTTGTAAAGCTCTAGCTTCTCTTTCTTGGGCTTCTTTACGTTCAGCCGAATAAGCTTCCAATCACCTTTTCGGATAGCTTGGCGACCGCCAAGTTCGTGAAACTCCCAGTATAGGTGTTCATGCTCAACCTGCTTCCCTTCGCCTGTAAGTGTAGGCAGAATCGAAAGACCATCCAAACCATCTGGTGTTTCAACCCCAGCAACATCGCAAAGTGTCGGCATCCAATCCCAACCAGCAGAGGCGAAATCGCTTTGGCTTCCTGCAGCGACTTTACCAGGCCACTTTACAATGGTAGGCATGCGGATCCCACCTTCATAGAGATCACGTTTATAGCCTCGGTAGGGTCCTGAGCAATTGAAGAAATCAGGATTATGGCCCCCCTCGCGGTGACTTCCATTGTCACTGGTAACAACAATCAAGGTGTTCTCTGCAAGATCCAAATCTTCCAACAAAGACATCACCTTGCCAAAGTCACGGTCAAGACGTGTCATCATTGCAGGGAACGAAGCAATCGGATTCTTAACCCAACCGCCACCGTAGTTGCTTGTCTTATTCTCAAACTGAGGATACTTCTCTCGGAATGCGGTTCGGTCCTCTTCTGGAATCTGCATAGCAGCATGCGGAATAGTGACCGGCAAGAAGCAGAAGAAGGGCTCGTTTTTATGCTCTTCGATAAATTCAAGAGCTTTCTCCATGATCAAGCCATGCGAGTACACCTTATGATCAAGCTGAACCTTCTTTTCATTGTCAAAAAGGTATTCAGGATAATAGTTATGAGCGTTACGCTGACAATTGTATCCATAGAAATGATCAAACCCTTGCGTGAGAGGATCCCCTTCCGAGCCAGGAGGACCAAGGCCCCATTTCCCAAAGGCCCCTGTCACGTATCCAGCCTTCTGTAATTGCTCGGCCACAGTAATCGTATCAGCAGGCATTGGAAGTTGGCCAATAGGATTCTGTCTTTTGTTGCCACGAACAAAGCAATGGCCAGTGTGCAAACCACTCATCAAGACACAACGCGAAGGAGCGCAGACGGTACTCCCAGCGTAATGCTGGGTTAACTTCATACCGCCATTTGCGAGAGCGTCAAAGTTGGGTGTCTGGAACTTTTTCTGTCCGAAACAACTCAGATCTCCATATCCCATATCATCAGCGATTAGGAAAACAATATTGGGCTTTTGGGCGATCGAATCGGATTGTCCACCCAACAAGACTAAAACAAATAGAAATCCGAAAATACGATGAAACATTTGATGCTTAATTTCCAACTGACTCATTGATGATAATTGTGCTGCAAGGAGGGCATGACTTCCTTCGATGCCAAACCACCAGGATAAATCAACCGCTGGCATGAAAGTAGTTAGCTCTTACGAAGATTGGTAAATTCAAGGGAAGTTTACACACCCTACAACTACCGACTATCGCATCTTTCAAAATGTGACGGTAAATCCTAAAAAAACTGACAAATGTTTTCCCCTAGAAACCCTTCATTATCGAATCTTATCAGGCCATAATTGATTGCTTGAGAAAGGCCGCGTTTGCGGACCCACACACCCTTCTTCTACGGAACAACCTCAAATGATGTTTATTCACCCAAGAACGATTCTAACCCTAGCGCTGTTATGCATGACAAGCAGTTTCGCAGTTGCTGAAGAGACGACTCCCGATTGGGAAAATCCTAAGATGATCAGCCAGAACAAGCTCGACTCGCGAGCTACGTTCTTTCGCTTCGACTCAGCTGAAGAAGCACTAAAAGGCAGTCGCGACGATTCACCTTACGTTCAGCTTCTGAACGGCACATGGAAATTCAACTACGTCAAGCAAGTTGCAGATCGTCCCCAAGATTTTTATAAGACCGATTTCGATGTCTCTCACTGGTCAGATATCAAAGTCCCTGCGAACTGGGAGATCGAAGGTTTCGGCCAACCGATCTACACCAACGTCACCTATCCTTTCAAGAAGAACCCACCTTTTATTCAAGAACGCAATGGTAACGGCAATCCCGTTGGCTCTTACCGTCGCACTTTCACACTTCCCAAGAACTGGGATGGACGCCGTATCGAAGTCTGTTTCGATGGCGTTTCGTCAGCTTTCTATCTATGGGTTAACGGAAAGAAAGTTGGCTACTCACAAGGAAGCCGCACACCAGCTCGCTTTGATCTAACCGATTTTGTTAAGCCGGGTGAGAATATTATCGCCGCTGAAGTCTATCGGTGGTGCGATGGCTCCTACCTAGAAGACCAAGACTTCTGGCGCTTGAGTGGTATTTTCCGAGATGTCTACCTTGAAGCACTCCCGCAGACTCGTATTGAGGACTTTCAAGTCAACACGGATCTGGATGAGTCTTACACCGATGCTGATTTGAAGGTCGCTGTCTCAACCAACGGTGCCGCAAAAGTCGCTATTGAGCTCTTTGATGCAGACGGTGCTTCCATCGGCAAAGCTTCTGAAGCCACCACAGATGATTCAAAAGCCATTGTCAGCCTAGCGGTCAAAGGTCCTAAACTTTGGTCCGCTGAAATCCCCAACCTTTATCGCGTTGCAATCTCTCTACTTGGCACTGATGGCGAGCTGATTGAAGCAACCGCCTGTAACGTTGGCTTCCGCAAGGTCGAAATCAAAGACGAGGTCCTGCTAGTTAATGGCAAATACATCTACGCCGAGGGGGTCAACCGGCATGAGCACCATCCGATTACCGGCCATACCATCAGCCGGGAATCGATGATCGAAGACATCCGTCTAATGAAACAAAACAACGTCAACACCGTTCGTACATGCCACTACCCGGACATGCCGCTCTGGTACGAACTCTGCGATCAGTATGGCCTCTATGTGATTGATGAATCTAACATCGAATCCCACGGGATGGGTTACGGCAAACAGTCACTTGCTAAAAATCCTGCCTGGGGTGAGGCTCACCTTGATCGTTCCCGCCGCATGGTGGAGCGTGACAAGAATCACCCATCAGTCATCATTTGGTCACTTGGCAATGAAGCTGGCAATGGCGTCAACTTCATGGCAACTTATGACTGGATCAAAGCACGTGATCCAAGCCGTCCGGTTCAGTACGAGCAGGCTTACTGGAACGATCGAAACACCGATATCCGTTGCCCGATGTATGCAGGGATTGGTCGTATCGTTCAATATGCTAAGAGTGGCAAAGCAGACCGACCTCTGATTCTCTGTGAATACGCTCATGCGATGGGCAACAGTGTTGGTAACCTGCAAGATTATTGGGATGCAATTCGTGAGCATCGTCACCTTCAAGGTGGTTGCATCTGGGATTGGGTCGACCAAGGTCTTGTCAAGAAAGATGACGATGGCACCGAGTTCTTCGCTTACGGCGGTGACTATGGTGATAAGCCAAACGATGGCAACTTCTGCTGCAACGGCATCATTCGTCCAGACCGCACGCCGAACCCATCGCTTCATGAAGTGAAGAAAGTTTACCAGCAAATCAATGCTGAAATAGATCCCAAGAATCCCCAGAAGGTAAGCATCCAGAATGCCTATAACTTCCTTAATCTCGACATCCTTACCCTGAATTGGAAAGTTGAAAAGGAAGGTGTTCTTGTTGCTGAAGGCAGCATGCCATGCCCCGCGATCGAAGCTGAGACAACTGCTGATATCGATTTACCAATCAATGCAGAAGTACTTCAGGTAAGCGGGGCTGAAGAACTCTTCCTGACTGTTAGCTTCGCTCTAACGGAAGATGCCTCCTGGGCTGAAGCAGGCCATGTTATGGCTTGGGACCAATTTGCCTTGAATTCACCCAAGTCCGATACTACCTCGGAGCCAGAAGGTGAAGTCAAAGTCAAACGGATGCGAAATAGCTTTACTCTTGATGCAGGAGAAGTTTCCGTTCGCATTGATCGCAAAACGGGGTTTGTTAGCAAGTTCTCAAGCGATGGCAAAGACCTGATCGTTGGAGAGCTTGCACCAAACTATTGGCGAGCTCCGATCGATAATGACCGTGGTAACAAAATGCCAAAACGACTGGCTTTTTGGAACAAGGTTCCTGAAAGCCGAAAGCTTGTCGATTGCAAGCTGGAAACCAATGACGGCAAAGTTGCCAGGGTTATCTCTACCTGGAAGGTAGAGGACAAAATGACCGAGAAAGCGGTCTATTCTGTAAATGGTGATGGCGAACTAAGCATCGACTTCACCCTAACGGCAAACAATAAGCTTTCCGACATTCCAAGAGTTGGCTTACAAACCGTCGTTTCTAACAACTTGCAAGAAACGACTTGGTTTGGTCGTGGCCCGCACGAAACTTATCGTGACCGCAAAACCGGTGCTCCTGTAGGTCGCTACACGCTTCCATCCTCGGAAATGGGAGAAGCTTATCTACGCCCCCAAGAGAATGGTAGCCGAACCGATACCCGTTGGTTAGTAATGAAGGATAAATCAGGTGCTGGCCTGATGATCGCTGCGGATTCAACCTTGTCGTTTAGCGTTTGGCCTTACACGCAAAAGGACTTGATTAGTGCTAAGCATCCTCATGAGTTGCCAGTCCGTGAAGACCTTACTCTTAGCCTCGATCATCTTCACATGGGAGTTGGCGGTGATACCTCGTGGGGTGCACGTCCCCATAAACAGTATCGTATTCCCGCAGGTGAGTACCAATACCAGTGGGTTATCAGCGCAGTAAATGATGCGGAGTAACGTCGCTAAAACCACCTGATTTAACACGACAAGCACCTAAAGCCCTCATTCCTTTTGGGATTGAGGGCTTTTTTTATGATTGTGCGTAGGTTGCTTTGAAGTTTCTGTCCAATTGATTGCAATTGCTTACATTTCTGCGAGAATTAATCATCTTGCCCGAATTGGTTTAGCTGGGTGTAATACCCCATGAATCTGATTGGCTAACTCCAGGCAGATAGAGAATCTGCCCATATACCCCCCCTGATGAACCACAATGAACCGATATAGACTCCCCCTCTGTCTACTGGCACTATTGCTTGCTCAACAAGCCTTAGCTGGTCCCTACGATGCACCTGCGAGCTATTACAACTCAGCAACAGGCACTGGATCGACTCTTAAAAGCCAGCTCTATAACATCATGTCTTCCGGCCATATCCAGAGAAGCTATGGCAACTTCCGTGATATGGCGGTTATCACTGACACCGACCCGAATCAATCAGGGAACATCATCCTGGTGTATGACCAAGATTCGGTAGATGGCGACTGGGATTCAGGAAGCACTTGGAACCGTGAGCACGTATGGCCTCAATCAAAACAGCCTGGAAGTGCTTCCAATAGCTCAACAGGCAACCTAGGCGACCCACACGCTTTGCGTCCTTCAACGCCTTCGGTAAACAGTCAACGTGGAAACGACCCATTTGGTTTTGCTGCCACAACGGGTAGCTATGGAAGCGTGGGATCGAGCTTCTTTCCAGGTGACGATGACAAGGGTGACATCGCTAGAAGTCTATTTTATTCCGATACAAGATGGGGACCAGACAAGGGAATTGCATTGGTCAACGGGTCCCCTGGGTCCAACCAAATGGGTGACTTGGCTTCACTTGTTGCTTGGCACTACCTTGATGTCCCAGATACCTTCGAACAGCGCCGAAATCATGCGATCTATAGTTCTTCTCTAAATCCTTCCTACTACACAAATAATCGAAACGCCTTCGTAGATAAACCAGAATTTGTCTGGTCAGTTTTCGTCGACCAATTTAATGACAGTCGGATTGGTTTGTCGGGCACGACGGTCGGTTCAAACGGTGCCTCTAACCTAAATGTCGATCTAGGTGCTGTCTACGTTGGTGGCGCATCCCCGTCAAACCAAAACGTAACAATCAATAAAACGGGTAACGATGGCACTTACTACGAAGTAACAACCACCGGTAGTGCAACAAGTTCTATCGTAGGTCGCTACAATGCATTTAGAACCAACGGAACGGATTCGGAAACCATTTCTGTTGGCCTGAGCACATCAACAGCTACACCGGGGCAAAAGACCGGACAAGTTACCATTGATAACCTCGACGTAACTACAAGTGGGGGTACTGGCCGTGGTGCCAATGATGCGAATGACGTTATTGACCTCAGCTTCGATGTGTTTAATCATCCCGAAGCCTCTTTCAGTGGCTCGAGTCTTCTGACCTCAACGACTATCGACTTTGGGACCATCACAGAGGGATCTGGCACCCAATCGCTACCGTTTTCATTATTTAACTACGATGGCGCTGGATCGCCATTCTACGCCTCCGATCTTGAACTGGACCTTATTTCTGGCTCGGGTTCTACAAGTGCTCTGACGACTGATGCCTCTTTGTTTATGGGCTTAGACCAGGGTAATGATCTCGATTTCATGGCAATGTTTGATACATCCTCGGTTGGTACGTTTTCTGCAACTTACGAATTTTCTCTTTCTGGTGAAGACCTTCCTGGCGATCAAAGTCAGCTTCTGACACTTACTCTCACTGGAGAAGTTGAAGCTTCCGGACCACCTGGAGACTATAACCGTGATGGAACAGTTAATGTCGCTGACTATACCGTTTGGCGAGATACTCTAGGATCGACAACTATGCTTCAAGCCGATGGCAATAACACTGGTGAAATTGATATTGGTGACTGGGGAGTATGGTTCATCAACTACGGCACATCAGAAACTGCTACTGCAGCAGCAATCCCTGAGCCAAACAGTCTTCTGCTGCTTGGTTCAGCTTCTTTAGGAATGCTTGCTTCGAAACGTCGAGCTTAACTCACCTCGGCCTTCGCAAAGACTTCGTCTAAGCTGGCTTCGATCACGGTCATGATCCTTTCGATCTCGCTATGTGAGATCGAAAGGGGGGGCATGACATAAATCATGTCCGGACGAGGACGTAGCCAGACACCGTTTTGTAAACAGAAATCTGCCATGCGACGGCCTGCTGATTGATTGTCGAGGAAGCCGCCACTTTCTGGTTGCTTAACATCAAATGCTGCGATGATTCCTCTTTGTCGGCAATTGATCACCTCGGGTCTTTGTAAAATCCGCTTAAGGTGCTCACCAAGATGGTCCGTCGTCGTAGCAAGCGATTGAATGACTTGCTCTTCGTCAAGCAATTCAAGACAGGCCAAGGCCGCTGCTGCGGCTAATGGGTTACCACTAAACGTGTGCCCATGCCAGAACGTTCGGTCAGCTCCTTCTGAGCTATTGATAAAAGCGTTATAGATTTCAGGCGTGGTGACGGTGGCAGCCATCGGTAAGTAACCAGCGGTAAGCCCTTTCCCCATGCACAAAAAGTCTGGCACCACTTCTTCGTGCTCGCAAGCAAAGAGCTTTCCTGTTTTTCCAAAACCGACAGCAACTTCATCAGCAATCAGCAGTACATCATGTCGTTTGGTAATCTCTCGCAGCCCTTTAAGAAACCCTTCCGGGTGCATCACCATACCGGCTGCACACTGTACGAGTGGCTCAATCACCACTGCCACAAGTTCATCAGCATTCTCAGCAATCACTGCCTCAAAACGACTTAGTGATTCCTGTAAGTAATCCGATTCCTTACCCTGGACAACCTCACGTGTGTCAGGAGGTGCGACGTGAATCACTTCGCAGAGCAGCGGACGAAACGCGGTAAGGTAGCGCTGGATTCCACCAATGGCGGTCGCTCCAATGGTATCACCGTGATAGGCCGACTCGAGAGATAGAAATTTCGTCTTATTAGGCTTTGGACTATCGCACTGTCGCCAGTACTGAAACGCTTGTTTCATCGCGATTTCAATCGCAGATGATCCATCGCTGGAGAAAAAGACTTTGTCTAAGTCACCAGGTGCCAGGTCCGCCAATCGCTTAGCAAGCTCAACCGTAACGTCAGCTCCCATCCCAAGCGAGGTACAATGGGCAACTCGAGAAAGCTGTGCAGTGATCGCCTCATTAATTCGTGGGTGATTGTGCCCAAAAACCGTACACCACATACTGCTAGCGGCATCGAGATACGCGTTACCTTTGGTATCGTAAAGGGTAGATCCTTCACCTCGTTCGATTACTAGAGACTTATATTCCCCCATCGGCGTAAAAGAATGCCAATAGTGTTGCTCATCCCAATCACGTAGTTCTTCAGTTGTTGGTTTCATGAGTCACCTCTATCCTCTTCAACATCATTCGGAGAATCTTTCCAAGTGACTTCTATTGATGTACCGACTCGGATTCCGAGCATCTCAGCAGCGTTTCCATTGGATATCGCCAGCTCAACCATCGTCATCGATCCAACCAGTGCCATTAAAGTTTGCGCAGGCTGTTCGCCGTAGGTTCTCCAAAGGCCGAACGTTTCATGTTCGTCACATACGACTCTTAGCCGGTCGTCCCGCGGTACACCAGCAAGCAATTCAGCAGGGATGTTGGTGATCAGATTCCCATAACGGTCTATCTCGACGATTTTTCCTAATAAACGATTCGCCTGCGTGATTGGCTTTGGCGAAGGTCCTAGCTTGCACAAGCTAGGATAGGGAACGCCAAGTTTGGAAAGATCGCTACCAAGGGCAAGAAGTGCTGCCGCCGGGGCCATTTGGTCTCGCCCATGAAAGGTTGTTGAGTCACCCGCTGGTTTAACCAAAGCTGGATTTAATTGGACGATCTTCTCAATCGAATCCTCATTAACCCATCCCAGCAGACCATTGTCAGGGGCAACGTAACGCTGGCCAGCGGCCTGTACCAAAACAATTGGACGGTCAGTGCCAACGCCGGGGTCGACGACCGCCAGGTGAACGGTTCCTTCGGGATACCAACTGGCTGATTCTTGCAACAATCTTGCTGCACTGCTGATATCTTGCGGGGCAATCGAGTGTGAGAGATCGATCAAAGAGACTCCTGGCGCGCGCGTCAGCAGGACACCTTTCATTTGTGCCACATACCGCCCGTTGGGCCCAAAGTCGGTCGTTAGAGTTATGATCGCCACAGATATAGTTGGCACGCAAATGGCTGAAAGATCAAGAGTCGCCGCTTAACTCTTTGCGATAATCTCTAGGCAAATCGCCCGAACACGGCCTGGGTCAGCATTCGGATTACGTTTCTTGGCTTGACCAATCAACGCTCCGACAGCTTGCTGCTTGCCTCCTTTGACATCCTCAACCACTTTGGGGTTAGCGTCTAAGAGCTCTTGGCAAAGGGCCTCTAGCTCGGATTCGTCGACCGCTGCGATGCCAAGCTTCTCCATCGCAGCTTCGACGTCCAGCTGATCTTCGATCATCGCTTCAAAAACATCTCGCGACCTCGCGCTAGGTAGTTCACCACCTTTGATTCTCTTAATCAGGTTGGCTAGTTGCGAGGCCGTGAGGCCGAGGCTTTCAAGAGTGCTTTCGTTTGCGTTGATCACACGCATAACGTGCTGCGTCACCCAGTTGGCTGCGATTTTTGCATCCCCGGATTCATCAGCAACCGCCAAGTAGTAATCGGCCACTTCACGACCTTGATTTGTTATTACGTTGGCATCGTAAGCTGACAACTTGTAATCCGTTTGCAAACGCTGACGAATCGCCGCCGGTAGCTCGGGCATCTTGGCACGAATCGCATCAACCTCAGCTGGCTTGTTGATGACTGGCGCCAGGTCAGGGCAGGGGAAGTAGCGATAGTCGCTGGACTCTTCCTTCTCACGCTGAACCGTTGTTCGGCCAGCATTGTCGTCCCAACCACGCGTTTGCTTGGGTGCCTGCCCCATTCGGCGACCTGTCTCTTGCCAGTCACGCCACTGGCGGTCAGCTTCGTATTCAATCGCTCGCTCGACGGCGCGGAAACTGTTTAGGTTCTTAATCTCAACAATTGGTGTCGGAATCGTCTTGGATGAATCCTCTGGATCGGGCACATGCAGATTGACGTTGGCATCGCAGCGCAAACTCCCTTCCTGCATGTTACAGTCCGAAACTCCCAGATAAGTTAGCAGCAAACGCAACTCGGTCAGGTAAGCTTTCGCCTCAGCGGCACTACGCAAATCAGGCTCAGAAACGATTTCAAGCAGAGGGGTTCCCGTCCGGTTGAGGTCGATAATGCTATCCCCTTTAGCCCCCGAACCCGATGATTCATCGTGGTTGCTTTTGCCGGCATCCTCTTCAAGGTGGGCACGAGTGATACGTACTCGTTTTGGCTCAAAGGCTGGCTCATGATTAGCCGGGGCTGCATTATCATCGATCTCCAGCCAACCGAGTTCCGTAATCGGTAAATCAAATTGGCTTGTCTGGTATCCCTTGGGGGAGTCTGGATAGAAATACTGCTTTCGATCCCACTTCGTGAACTCGGGGATGTTGCAGTTGAGCGCAATACCGGTCTCGATCGATAGCTGAATCGCTTTCTTATTCAGAACCGGCAACGCACCAGGCAAGCCCAAGCAGGTGGGGCAGGTCAGTGTGTTTGCTCCGGCACCATAGGTCGTAGCACACCCACAGAACAACTTGCTTTTCGTGTCAAGCTGAACATGAACTTCAAGACCGATAATGGTTGTGTATGACATAGCAATCGGGATGGGGTAGTTCCAGAGACCAAGTTAGCTTACAAGTTCAGGCCGTCCGATGGATTCGGTTGCTGCTTCATACATGCGTGCAGCACGAAGCAATCGCTCCTCTTCAAGCGGCGGTGCCATCAGTTGCATACCGATTGGCAACCCACTCGTTGACATGCCGCAAGGAAGGCTAATGGCAGGAAGACCAGCCAAGTTGGCACTAACGGTGTAGAGGTCAACTAAATACATCGAAAGGGGATCATCGACGAGTTGACCTAACTTAAATGCTGGCGAAGCGGTTACCGGTCCCGCGATGACATCAACCTGCTTGAACGCTTCGTCGTAATCCTGGCGAATCAATCGCCGCACCTTCAATGCCTTCAAGTAATAGGCATCGTAGTAGCCCGCACTCAAAGCGTAGGTACCAAGCATGATTCGACGCTGCACCTCGGGGCCAAATCCTTCGCTTCGGCTTTGGCGATAGAGTCGCACCAAAGCGGTATCGATTTTATCTGCTGTTGCTTGGTCGCCGGCGTCAATGGCTGCCTTTCGTTCCGCGGCAAGCTCAGCTTGCATCGCCGCTTCGTCGGAACGATGTCCGTAATGAATTCCATCGAACCGCGACAAATTGCTCGAAGCTTCGCAGGGAGCAATCACATAATACGTGGCAACGCCATACTTGGCATGAGGTAAATGAACTTCAACCGTTTCTGCACCAAGCTGACGATACTGATCGATTGCAGCCTCAACCGCCTGACGCACCTCGGCATCCAAACCTTCAGCAAAATGCTCTGGGACAATCCCAACCTTCAGTCCTTCAAGCGGCTTATCCACCGATGCGGAGAAGTTAGAAGCTTCCTGCGGAACCGAAGTCGTATCGTTTGGATCGTGCCCAGCAATGGCGTCGAGTAAAAGAGCCGCATCGGAAACGGTGCCAGCAAGTGGTCCTACTTGATCTAGGCTACTTGCAAAAGCAACGAGACCATAGCGACTGACCCGACCGTAGGTCGGCTTTAACCCAACCACGCCACAAAGTGCAGCAGGCTGACGGATGGAACCACCGGTATCGGTTCCGATGGATAAGGGAGCTTGCGAGGCTGCCACACATGCGGCCGCACCACCACTTGAACCTCCTGGTGAGAAATCGGTATCCCATGGGTTGCGAGTCAATTGAAAAGCGGAGTTCTCAGTCGATCCACCCATGGCAAACTCGTCCATGTTGGTACGACCAATCAAGACGGCGTCTGCCTCTTTTAGCTTGGCAACAACTGTCGCATCATACGGCGGACGAAACTCCTCAAGCATGCGCGAAGCACATGTGGTTTTTTCACCAAGATCACAAAGGACATCTTTCACGGCAACAGGAAGGCCAGCTAGCAAGCCTAGCTTTTCCCCCTTCGCTCGGCGTGCATCGATCTCAGCAGCCTGATTCAAAGTACGTTCGCGATTGGTACGCAGAAAGGCGCCGATCTTTTCGTCCGTCGCATCAATGCGATCAAGATAGGCGGTTGCCAGTTCAACGGAGGTTAGCTCACCCTCGTTAAGCATGCGAAGCTGTTCTGTCGCGGACAAATGCGTCAGGCTTTGCAGTTTTTCACTCATTGCCATTCATGCCTCTCAAGCTGCTTCTAAGCCAATCGTAGAAAGAGGAAGTAGTCGCCTTGTGTCATTCACCCAGTACTGCGGGGACCCGGAAGCCAGTCTCATCATGTCGTGGAGCATTCGCTAAGACTGCTTCACGTGGCAAGCTTGGTTGTACAACATCTTCACGCAGGACGTTCGTCAACTCAACACCATGGGCCATCGGCTCGACCCCTTCCGTGTCGACCTCAGAAAGTTGCTCGACGTAAGCTACTACTTCTGCCACCTGTGGAGCCAAGTGATCCAATTCCTCGGGCGTCAATCGGAGACGAGCAAGCTTTGACGCTTTCTCGACGTCATCTCTTGAGATTGCCATAGGTTAATTCCCGATTGAGAGTGGTTAGTAATGGATATCAGACTACCAAAGAAAAAGGCACGTGTGGAGCGAATGCTTCAACTACGTGCCTGATGTTTTGTCGATTGGTAAAGAAGTCAATTGGTCAATCGAAGACTGACCACAAAGCACTTGTTACTTGGCAACCGGTACTTGGAACGGATGGTTCCGGACTTTCTTTACCACCATGCCGCTACGGATGCACTGGACACATACGAGCATGTAGCGTCCATTGCCATTCTCGTCGGTAACCTTCACGCGCTGAAGGTTAGGCTTGAATTTACGACGGGTACAACCGGTAATTTTAGTACCGACGCCGCCTAGGTATTTCTTTTTACCGCGGGTGGTTACTTGGTTGCCCATTTGTGGGCCTTTGCCACACAGCTCACATACCCGAGCCATTGTTCCACTCGTTGTCTAATAGTTTGGATGAATTTAAGGTAAGTATCCCTATCGGCTCACATCCCTTGTGAGGCGAATCACTTATTGGGAATCGCACAATTTAGCGTAATAAGTCTGTGCTAACAACGCCCGAAATAGACGAAAATCCTTAGAAGCAAGGGATTTGGGGGCAGATCTACCCGATCAATTACCGCGTGTTAGGCTCAAGACCTCTTCCAAGACGTGGCCATTGGTCGCTACGCCTTCACCAGCATGGACCGTTGCTTCTCCATTCCAGCTGGTAAAAGTACCGCCAGCTTCTTCAAGAATCGGCTTCAAGCAGGCAGCATCCCAGAGGCTCATTTCGGCATCAATCATAACTTCAGCACGACCGATGGCGACCATCATGTAGCCGTAAGCGTCTCCCCATGTGCGGGAAAGAAGGGCAGCGTCTTGCAGGCCAAAGTAGGTTTCCCGAGCTTTTCGATCACAGAAACCTGAGACTTCACCGGTTAGAAAGAGCCCTGAGCTAAGTGAGGGGGTATCGGATACCTTGGCTTGAACGACCTCATTCTCGCCATACTGGTACCAGGATCCTCCACCAACCGCAGCATGAATTGTTTCAGCCGAGGCAGGAGCGTGAATGACACCCAAAATTGGTTCGCCCGTCGATTCCTCAAGAACCGCAACCAAAGTCGTATAGAGTGGCACGCCATGGATAAAGGCTTTGGTTCCATCAATCGGATCCAAAATCCAGCGATAACCGCTGGTTCCTTCGGTCATAGGAAGCTCTTCCCCGAGGATCGCATCATCGGGAAATTGTTCACCGATCAGCTTGCGAAGCAACTCTTCCGCGCCGCGATCGGCAACGGTGACAGGTGATCCATCACCCTTGCGTTCAACACCTAAAGTGCTACTGCGAAAGTGCTTAAGCGTAAGTTCGCCAGCTTCGATAGCAAACTTCCGCGCCCATTCGAGGCGCTGCTCAGCAGCTTGGTTGATGGCTGGTCTCTCTTCCGTGGGGGTCGATAGCGACATGATTCCAGGTGGGACTGTAGTCTTCCAGGTGTGAGTTAATGGCTGGAAAGGAAGCAACTAGCAAGCAGTCGCTTTACCTTTCTAAGTCCGTAAGATAACTACGATTGAATTAGCTGGGAATGCTGGTTTGGTCGTAGATTTTTAGATAGCCAATATCTTTACTTTTGTATTGAGCGAAGAAAACTAATGCGAAAGCTTTAAACCATTGATATCAAGCGATTTATCTTGATTCCCAGGTGGGCGCCCCTAAAATTCAGATAGACGTGGTTTCCGAAGGCTGGTAACCCGTCCTGAACGATTAGGACCGCACTTTTCCCGTCATGGAGGCGTCAACAGGATGAGATCATCTCGATACACTACCCCCGCGTTCACGATTGTCATGTTGCTCATCTCAGGTATGGCAGTAGGACAATCTCTGTCTAACAGAGGTGATTTCGTTATAAATCCAGGCCGAAACCCTGCCGAGTCATCGCAACCAAGCCGCCTGCCTGGGGCCAAATTGCCCACTGGTGTGCCAATTCCTGGCCAAACTGCGCCAGTTAATGGGATTCAAGCAAAGCCAGTGGTGGGACAGGCTGCACCGTCAGAACCGCTCCAAACAGCAAATATACCAGGTTTTACAGCAGCAGAAGCTCTTCCTCAGAGTTCTCCAGGGGGTGGAATTCAGTGTCAGATCCTGCAAAATCCTAATGGCCCACATTCTGCCATCCTGTTTGACCCAAACCGTCAAGTCATCGCAGTTTATCAGATCGACTCTCAGGATGGTTCAATTACACTAATGAGTGTTCGAAAGATCACTTGGGATTTGCAAATGGAAGAGTACAACTCGGGCGAACCAGCTCCGGGTGATATCCGTTCTATGCAGCCCCGCTAGGAACAGAATCAAGAAAACCAACAACAACGACTTCAAATGTCAAACAAATTCATCGGACTTGACGACGCGGCAGATAAGTTAGGTATTTCAAAAGACCGACTTAACGAGTTACGTGAAGCTGGCGAGCTTCGCGCCTATCGAGATGGCGCGAGCTGGAAGTTCCGTACCGAGGAAATCGATGAACTTGCTTCCAAAGGTATTTCATCTGGGGATGATGACCTGTCGCTAGACTCAGACATTGGTCTTGCTCCCCCTAGCGATGCACCAATTAGTTTGGGTGATGATGATCTAGGTTTAGCATCCGAAGATGATGTTCTTGGCATCGAGCCACTTGGTGATGGTGATGATGCTGAATCAATTCTTCTTACTAACGATGAAGTCGACGCCGACGTCCCTCGCCCGCCGAGCACAATCATTGGCAAGTCGGAACTATCACTCGAAGACGATCTTTCTCTAAGCGACGACCTACAGCTTGAGTCTGTCGAAGGGGAAAGCACCGGTGAGTCAAGCAACAACTCAGGCTCATTTGAAGACCTAGAAGAACTAGAGATTGATCTCGATGCCGAGTCGAGTCGCCTACTCGACGCGAGTGACATCGCAGCTGCCCAAGCTGCTGCCTCTGCGTCAGCCGAATCAATCGAGGGTGCTTCTCTTGAGTTTGAAGAAGATCTTGAGCTTGAGCTTGAAGGTAGCGACGCCCTGTCCGAAGGTTCCGATGTACTAAACGCCGTAGACGAAGGAACAGACGAACTTGCCAGCCCTGATGGTTCTGGTGGCAGCATCACAGGCCTTTCTGGTGTTGATCAAGTTGAGCTTGGCGATGACGAGCAAGACGACTTGGTGCTAGGTGACGGGTCAGATGATATCTCGCTAGCCACTTCAGACAGCGGAATCAACCTAGCTCCATCCGACAGTGGAATTGCACTGGATGAGGTACCGCTTGACCTAGGCGGTTCTGCCATTGGTTCGGCTCTTGACCTTGCCAGCCTTTCAGCAAGCATTCAAGAGAGCCCCAAGCCTGCCCCCGACGCTTCGGCAAGCGGTTCGGACGTTACTGGCGGGGACGAATTCCTTCTTACCCCCATCTCAGGTGAAGACAGTGGCGAAGAAGACAGCTCGCAGGTGGTTGCTCTTGATGGACTAGACGACGGCGATGATGCCCCTGAGGGCTCCTTCGCCTTCAGCGAAGTCGGTTCGGACGATGCTGGTGATGGTGGACTCGGATTCGAAGCGGTTGAAGATGATGGACTAGGTGGTGATTTCGGCGGAGGCATCGATTCGCCCGCTGGCGAGCCAGCTGCCGCTTCGGTCGGTGATGAAACCACGTTCCCAACCTGGATCATGTGCATGCTGTTCTTCTGCATGTTCTCCATGGGACTTTGTGGCTTGATGGCCATGGACCTCGTCAACAGCATGTGGTCATGGAACGAGCCCTTCGAATTGACCAGTTCTATCATGGAGCAGTTAATCGCTCTTGGTGGCGATTGATCTGTCACAAAACGAGCTTAATTCTGAGCTTCAGCAGTCAATGCGTCTTTATGACGCCCCCGATCGCACTGCCATAAATGCATCGGACGGTGTACCATTACAGGAGTTCGTAGCCTTCTTAGGCTCGTTTAGTATTCTTGTGCACACTGTCGGCGGGTCCAATCCTGCTGGAATATATGTCTATTAAACCGACACTCTTTGGTTGCCTAGCGATCCTTGTTTGTTTCTGTGGTTGCCAGAAGCAAGAACAAATCGAGACTTACTATGTTGAGTCGTCTAAACCGGTCAGCCAGCCTGAAGACTCCATCGAACAACCCAAAACGCCACCGCTTGCCACTCCGGCAGCTGACCGTGGAGAACCAACTCACCGAATGGTGGCTGCTGTGATTCGCAGCGACGATCAGGCATGGTTCGTCAAAGCGGTTGCGAGCGTTGAGCAAATCAAACAGGCGGAGGATAAGCTTCTTCCGTTCCTAGAGAGCATTACTCTTGAGTCAGATGAGCCCAAATGGGAACTACCCGAAGGCTGGACCACTGGCCCCGAGAAATCGATGCGGCTAGCGACCTTGTTTATTCCGTTAGATGACTCCGATGGGGAAGATGACAAGAAAATTGAAATCTCAGTCATTGGCCTTCCACTCACAGGTGACTGGCAAGCTCAGATTCTTAGCAACATCAACCGTTGGCGTGGCCAACTTGGTCGGGAACCGATTTCGCCTGGATTGCTAAGTGAGATGACAAAGCCAATGACCGTTTCTGAAGGTTCCGTCCTGTTTGATGCAACAGGCTGGTTCAATGATGGCGGAATGTCTAGCGCGCCCTTCGCACGCAAGGCTGCTCCGCCGACAACACCGGCTCCCCCAGCCTCGAACCCAATGGCAGGTTCCGTCCCCGTTGGAGAAGGTGAACTAAAAGAGACACCGTCTGAGGACTGGAAGGTCCTTGCAGGCAGTTCCATGCGTAAGGCATCCTACACGACCGGCGGTGGTGCAACGGTTACAGCATTTGTCTTTCCCACAACTGCACCAATGATGGCTGATCCTTTGATGAACATCAATCGATGGCGAGGAGAGATAGGCCTATCTCCAACCACAGCCGATGAGCTAGTCAAAGAGACTCAAACGATGACACTGAGCAGCGTTGAATCGGTTTACATCGAGCTTCTCGGTGAAAAGGAATCGACCCTAGCTGCCATGTCCGTCCGCGGCGAACAAGCTTGGTTCTTCAAGCTACGTGGTCCCAACGAAGCCGTGGAAGCAGATCGCGAAGCATTCAAGAAGTGGCTTTCAACGGTCCAGTTTTGATTACCCAACCGCTAACAATACCCTTGCATGTCACGTCCAAAATATTCAGTCATTGATTCCCTCGCCTCACTAAAACTAACGGTAACGCTCCTGGCGCTGTCGATTTTCTTAGTACTAGTCGGAACGCTTGCCCAAGCAGATCATGACATCTGGTTTGTCGTTGAGAAGTCTTACTTCCGTGTCTGGTTTGCCCAAGTAGAATTCCAATGTTTCCATCGCTTGGTTGAACTTTTCACAAAAGCAGAACCAAAACCGGTAGAGGGTTTCTTTTGGTTTCCTGGTGGCAAACTGATTGGCTTTGCCATGATGATGAATCTTGTTGCCGCCCATTCGCTAAGGTTCAAAGTTTCGGCACGCGGTACTCGCCTTGCTGCCGGTCTAGGTCTAATGGCGATTGGCTTGCTCGCAACGGCTGCCGTCCTCGTTGCCGGCATGGACGACGCGCTTCAAAGCCAGCTTTCGACCTCCCATTGCGAAAACCTCTGGCAAGGGATTCGTGCCTTGGTTGCAGGTACCGCGTTGTGGGGTCTTTATTGGGTCATAACCAATCAAGGAAAAATCCGCCCTGTTGAATGGTCGCTTGCCTTGTTCTTGGATGCCATCATCTTGGCAGTTGCGTTTTGGCTTTTCTACGACCATAACGCTCGCATTGATGATGCAGGACTGCGAATTCTTTGGCAACTCCTCAAGGCAACCGCAGCAACCGCAATCCTCTTAGTGGGCTGCTATCTCTTATTCAACAAACGTGCCGGCATCGTTTTGCTGCATGCAGGAATTGGCCTGCTGATGATTGGCGAATTCATCACTGGCGAGACAGCCCAGGAAGGACAGATGGCAATCGCCGAAGGTGAAACTGTCAACTACACCTATGATATTCGTTCAAGCGAACTTGCCATCATTACCACAAAACCTGCTGAGAACGGAAAGCAAATTGATCAAGTCACGGTCATACCAGAATCGTTGCTTTCACGTCATTCGAAGTCTGGCGAACTCATAAGCCACGATGACCTTCCTTTCGATATTCGAGTTAAGGCGTATTTCCTAAACTCTCGGTTCATCCAACCAGAAGAAGCAACGAATCTGGCTGACAGTGGTCTTGGCAGGATGGCTCAGGCCGCAGCGCTGCCATCGGTTACTGGCGTTGGTCAAGAAATGACGGTCAATCAACCCTCCGTTTATCTTGAACTCCTTGGCAAAGAATCCCAAGAAAGCTACGGAACTTGGCTAGCATCAACGCTCAATGTCCCTGCAATGGGAAGCCTTCCACCCCAACCGATTGAAACGGTCCTCGATAAGCCGACCATCTCACTTCGGTTCAAGAGAACATATAAACCCTACTCAATCACATTGCATGACTTCCGCTTTGATCGCTACGTAGGAACCGAGACACCAAAAAATTTCTCTTCGGATATCACCCTCGCCGATCCATCGCGGGGAGTTCAACGTGACTTGCGAATCTGGATGAACAACCCGCTTCGCTACGGTGGTGATACGCTTTATCAGTCGAGCTTTGATAACGCTACTGAAAAGATCACTTACCTGCAAGTTGTCACAAACAGTAGCTGGATGATCCCTTACATCAGTCTGATGTTGGTTGGCATCGGGATGTTAGTTCATTTTGGATTTTCCCTAGGCCGTTTTGTCAATCGTCGCCAAGAAGCTCATGTCAAAGAGCTGAAAAAATCAACAACACCAGGCGAGACAGAACCAATCAATTGGCTCGCGCCAACCATCCTCATACCAACTCTTGCTGGCTTAACGATGGGGGCATACTTGCTGAGCAAAGCTCGCCCGAACGGCGAAAAGAATTCAGAATACCATCTCACCGAGTTTGGTCAGTTGCCCGTTGCGGAAGGTGGGCGAATTAAACCGTTTGACACCCTGGCACGCACGACATTGCAATACCTCTCGGAACGACAAGTGGTTCTACCTGATGAATACCGCGATGAGACTGAAGAAATTTCGGCAACACAATGGCTAACAGAAGTCATTAGTGGTGTTGACGCAGGGTTCGACCGCTCAGTCTTTCGGATCACCAATGTTGAGTTAATCGAAATGCTTGGGCTAGATCCTAAACCTGGCTTCTTTCGGTACACCTATAACGAAGTCCTCTCAGACCGTAAAACCTTACAATCGCAAATGGAGAACGCCCAAGCAATCTCTCCCTACGACCGGACGATTGTTCAAAACAAAACACTTGAGCTTGCAACCAAGATTGCCGCCCTCAACAAAGTCATCAACGCCTTTGGATCGCCAAAATTCGGCACCGATCGCGACAAGATACAGCAGCAAGTTCAAACTGCTTTCCGTCAAGTTGAAGACTTGAACCGAAGTGAAGCGGCTTGCGCCGTTTTCCCTCAAGATGCAAGCGCAGAGTGGATAACGCTATTTGAGGCTGAGCTACAAGCTCTAACCGATATGGCTGAGCAACGCGAACCAAATCCTGCAACGCAAAAATGGTTCACGGCACTTTCGGCATACGAGAAGGAAGACTCTCAAGCATTCAACGATGCCGTGAGCCAGCTTTCCAACGCCGCCGAAGCTTACGAAAATCGCATCAAAGAGAGTGGGGGACAAGATCTCGCAGGATCGGAAATCTTGAAGCAGGCCAAGCTGCGTTTCGAATACTTCTTCCAAAGCTTCAGTCCATTCTACTACTGTGCCGCTAGTTACTTGATCGCCTTCTTTGTCTCAGCAGCATCTTGGCTTGGTTTGCCTCGGACGCTTGGCCGATCAGCTACGGCAATTATCCTCATCGCATTCCTCGTACATACATTTGCACTCGTTGCACGGATCTACATATCGGGACGTCCACCGGTCACGAATCTTTACTCCTCAGCGGTCTTTATCGGTTGGGCTGTCGTACTGTTTGGTCTGATCCTCGAATCGATCTACCGAATGGGAGTTGGCAATGCGATGGCTTCGTTGATTGGATTCGCTACTCTGGTGATCGCACAACAACTTTCGCTTGATGGTGACACTTTCACGGTCATGCGT
This sequence comes from Botrimarina sp., assembly GCA_965263145.1. Lineage (GTDB taxonomy): Bacteria > Planctomycetota > Planctomycetia > Pirellulales > Lacipirellulaceae > CAYGQU01. The sequence continues at coordinate 412,383 of OZ253585.1, read as the reverse complement.
GCTGTTTTGGATACTCAATTTTGGCTAGCAACCCACGTTGTCTGCATCACGATTGGCTACGCCGCGACATTCTTAGCAGGCTTCCTCGGAATGGCATACATCCTCGGGCAACATCTTTGCGGCGTCCTAGGAAAGAGCAGGGGGGACCAAGTTGTCCGCATGATTTATGGCACGCTTTGCTTTGCCTTACTCTTTAGTTTTGTTGGAACCGTCCTGGGTGGACTCTGGGCAGACGATTCGTGGGGTCGCTTCTGGGGTTGGGATCCGAAAGAGAACGGCGCGTTGATTATCGTCTTGTGGAACGCGTTGGTTTTGCACGCTCGCTGGGGCAAGATGGCACGTGACAACGGTCTAGCGATCCTGGCAGTGGCTGGAAATATCACGACTGCTTGGAGCTGGTTCGGCGTGAACGAGCTGGGCGTTGGGCTTCACAGCTACGGATTCACCGATGGCCTCGCCAAGACGTTGCTTTACTTTATTATCAGTCAGCTGGCGATCATTGCCATTGGCTGTGCCCCGATTCGTAACCATAAGAAGGTTCCTGCAGCTGAATAGGCTACTGTTGCAATTGCTGCAACCTTTCCTTGGCCCATTCGTTGCCATGATCGGATGCCTTGAGATACCAGGTGATCGCTTCGACACGATCCTTTGGTACAGCAAAGCCATTCTCATACATCCAACCGACACCTGCTTCACCGTGAGAGGAGCCATTCTTGGCAGCCTTTTGGTACCAAGAAAGAGCAGCTGCATTGCTTTTTTGGAATCCTTTTCCATCAAGAATCATGGAAGCCAACTCCGCCATGGAATCGGCGTGGCCTCCCTTGGCCGCTTTAAGAAAATGCTCAGCAGCTTTTTTGTCACTTTTGACCACTCCATTTCCATTCTTATAGGCACGAGCCAAGTTGTAGCTAGCAAGAATGAATCCGAGCTTCTCCGCTTTCTTGTAATACTCAACCGCTTTCGTTCCACTCTTCGTTACACCGTTGCCTTGCTCATATTGCCAACCGATGTTGTTGATGGCGGCGGAGTTGTTCTTTTCAGCCGCTTTCTCAAACCATGAAAGTGATTTCTTGCCATTGGGATCAACACCATGCCCATAAAGATAGAGCAAACCGAGCTCGACTTGGGATGAATCGTCTCCCTGCTCAGCTCCTTTCTTGTACATCCGAAAGGCTTCGAGATAGTCACGGTCGACTCCCCAGCCGTTCTTGTAGCAATCGCCAAGGAAGCGATGCGATTGCAGATGCCCACCTTTGGCAGCTTTCTTGAAATAGTTCACGGCGAGGCTTTGATCTTGCTCGACATGATGACCTCTCAAGTACATGAGACCCAAATCATACAGGGCATATAATTCATCCGCTTCGGCGGCTTCTGAAAAAAGTTCGTAAGCACGCTTCCAGTCACGATCGACCCCTTGTCCCTGATAAAGCATCCATCCCTGGCTTGTCATGGCCCCATGAAAGCCTTGATCGGCAGCTTTCTTATACCATTCGTAGGCTTGCTTATAGTCTTGTTTGACGCCAGTACCCAGGTAGTATCGACGTGCCAAGTTGTCTTGGGCAACAGGCAATCCTTGCTTAGCAGCGCGTCGAATCCAGCCAGCTGCCATCGTATTGTCTTGATCAACTCCCTCTCCGACGGCATACAAAAGTCCCGCCATGTTTTGGTAAAAGGGAATCTCTTGATCGGCGAAGGAAATCACCATCTGGGCTAACTCTTCCAGCGATGCCTCACGGTGAGTGATTGAGAGCGTCATCTCTTTACCGTCACGAAAAAGATTGAACTCTTCCGTATCGCCCGCTTTGCTTTTTTTGATCTCTTCAACCAGATCTGGCATTGTGGTTACCCCGATCCCGTTATGCAGGAAGATGACATCCCCCGCCTTAAGCCCGGCTTCTGCAGCGGGGAATTTTTCAGCAACCGCATTCACATAAACGCCAATTGGTGCTGGAAGCTTAAGCTCTTCAGCCTGGCCTTCTTTGAGTTCTTCAAAGACGATTCCCAGATAGCTTCTCGAAGGATCGAGATACTTTTGGGCATAAGCCGAACAAACTAAGAACTGCAAGACAAGTAAGAATAGGACGAGTTTTTTTACCAAATTCATCACCATCGAATGGGGTTTTCGCTGCTGTTGTAGTAATCGTATTCCGAACCGTTGTATGAGCCGCCCCCTCCACCACTGTTACGGGGCCAATATTGTTGGCGTGGCTGCGAGTTGTATTGCTGCGATTGTTGATATTGCTGCAATGCTTGTTGGGCCGCATAAATACCATTGATCCATGCCTGTTGTCGTGCTTGCTGTTGTTGGCGAGCATACGCGGCACGCTGTGCGTTATAGATTTGCTGCTGTCGAGCGCGTTGAGCATTGTAAATCTGCTGTTGTCGATAGCGTTCCGTCGCAATTGCTTGCTGGCGGCGTGCCTCTTGTCGTTGGGCTTCCTGACGCAGTGCCTCCTGGCGCAAGGCCTCTTGTCGTCGTGCTTCAGCAATCCGAGCTTGTCTAGCACGCTCGGCTTCAGCTGCTACAACACGAGCGTTCACTCGCTCAGCTTGACTACGGTAGTCAGGGGAAGAACTCGTCGTTGAACTACGGCCACTGTTTCGCACAATCGCTTCAGCTTGAGCTCGATAATCTGGTTGCAATCGAACACGAACTGGTTCTTTCGGCTTACGTGGTTTTTTGACTTCACCTGGTGCTGGCCCAATTGGCGGTGTTCCCTTTGCAACCAAATCGTGATATTCATCGCGAATCTTGGTGTCACTTTCCGGTTCGAAAGTCTGATTGATCCACTCCAGGTCATCATTAGGATGCCGTGGCTTCTTCTTCGTATCAGCAACTTTACTAGGGTCAGGTTTGGGTGCATTTGGCCCGGGTTCGATCAAATCACGAATTCCAGCCAAATTGCCCGAGCGTATCATCTCGGCAATATCCGTCGTGCGGACACCCGGACGCATGCGGAACCGGCCCTCGCGAAGTGCGCTCCAATAAGAGGACTCAATTTGACGAAGGCGTTCCTCGTCAAGCATGCGTTGCGACTGCCCCCCCATGAATTCGGTAAACCAATCCGACATGTTCTCACCAGCGATCATGGCGCTATCAAACGCTGATAGTGCTGCTCGATCAATTGACTGGCCAACCGCTGTGTTATCCAGGAACACACGTCCAGCGGCGTAGCCCATCTCGTACCCCCCAATCATCGCACCAACGGTTGGCGAAGCGTAGGATACACCGGCAAGCAATCCTTGTGTTCCTAGCCGAGCCATATCATTGCGAGCTTGTTGATAAAGTTCACGCGCCTCGGCGGCACTCGTATTGGGATCGCGTGCACGACTTACGTTTGAAAAAATTGAATAGCTCGTGTTGAGTGCACCATAAACCTCAGCAACCGTACCAAGTGTTCCGACGCGTTCCATCCCACCCATCAAGCTGGCAGCACCACGGTTAACCGTTCCTCGCAAACCGCGAAGCCTTGCGATGTCACCAGCATCGTCCGTAACTCCAAGCATGCCGCGCAACTTTGAGTCTGCTTGGGCGGCTAGACTAGGGCGACTTGCACGTACTCGAGCTTGCATCTCTTGCGCTACGCCACGCGAGAATTCATTACCGGCTCGGCGAGCCTGAGCGCGAGCCGCTGCCATCCCGGCGTCATCAAGATCGCCCGACTCTCGTAAAATCTGCTGCAACGCGCTCGCTTCACGCCGAGCGGCGACACGTTCTAGCAATTGTCCTTTAGCACTTGGGGGCATTCGGTCGGCAAATTCAGCAATCTGTGCCTGAGAGTTTGGCCACTTCGAAGGATTCTTGGCTGCAGCATCGGTCATCGATTCAGAGAGGTCCGTTACTGCTCGTTGTATCGAGTTTTCAGCCAGGCTGCTTCCGACTACCGTTGCCGGGCGATTGGACGGAGAGCGCTTCGACCCCATCTGGGCAACAGTCCCCGTTGGTCGCTTTCGAATGACGGCGTTTCCTTTGCCATCTTCGATGATGTCATAGATGGGTGGTCCCTTTGGCTTCGGTCGAGGTGGCAACCCTTCCTGCTTGCGAAGCAACTCATCAGCTGCTTCGATGCGGCTAATGTATTTCTGCTCTTGAGCCATCAAGCGATGCTGACGCGCAAGCGTCTTGGGATCTGATAGGGCACGGGGATTCTTTTTGATCTCATTCTCAATATCATTCAGATAGCCTTGTTTCTTATCAATGAAATCTTGCATTTCATTGGCGTAGTCCGTGAACTGCTCTGGCGTTACTTCAACACCTCCCATGCGTGAACGGCGTTCGAACTCTGCCGAACCACGGCGCGTGTAAGCATCGTTATTCAATTCAGCAATCTGACGAAACTGTTCGTCGGTTACGTTCGCAGGGTCAGCCATGAAATCAACATCAAGGCTGTTGTGCCAATTATCTTTGGGCGTATGGTGATACCCCTCGCTCGACAAGGCTTCATCCAGATAAGAATTAACATGGTCGTTGTAACGATTTTGCATCGTCTGAACTTGACCAACAGGATCTGCTCCATTGGTTTTGACAATGTAGTCAGAATCGGTCCCGGGTGAATAAGTTGTTGATGTGCTTTGCTGAACCGTGAACTCTGCGCCGGTCGACTCGGCAGCCATGCGAGCAAATTCTTGATTCAGATTCGCATACTCACGCTGGGCAGCTTGGTAGGTTGAGTCTGGCAGCCATCCACTTAGACGAGCTTTGTTGATCGCATCGTTGTGCTTGAAGAGTAGGGCACGCTGACCGCGAGTAGCGGTATTCAGTCGAGCAGCTTCTGCCGCATTGATCACTTCAGGCGAAAGATACTGCCCTGACGCATCATGGGAAGACATGAACGCAAAGCTGACGATCAATACGATGGCAATTGATTTAGGATGGCCGGAAGACAAAGAGCACATTTTGCTACCTGCTGGGGAGCCTTAGTGTAGGTACGCAACGATTCCACTCCTCTGACTATGAGCTTAGCCCTCTTAGCTGCGGGTTTCAAGAAAAATCAGAGGTTAAGGCTGCGATACAATGCAACTTAGCTCGCGCAAACCTATCGATCACTACGGTTTACCATTTAGCAAACCAAGGCACCCACCTACCCCATATTCACTCGGGACTAGCGAGCCGATTTGGCAATTCGAATCGCTTGGAACGACTAAAGAACTCAAGAGGGTTGTCAAAAACAACTTGTCGGATCATCTCTTCGCTGTGTCCACGCTGCCGCATCTCAAAAATAAAGTCCGGCACTGCCGTCGGTTTCGAAGGGCCCCAGTCGCCGGCTGAATTCACCAGCAAGCGTTCAGGACCGTAAAGTTCAACAATGTCCGCCGCTCGTTCCGGCGTGCATTTGGTGGTTGGATAGAGAGTCATACCGGCCCAATAGCCTGACTCAAGAACCGGCCGAACGGTATGTTCCTCAACATGGTCGACCAGGACATCTTCTGTATTGATAAGGGAATCCTTCTCAAGCATATCAAGAATCATCCGCGTCCCTTGATACTTGTCTTGCAAGTGGGGAGTGTGGATGAGAATCAATTCCTCGTACCTAGCAGCAAGGTCAACATGCTCGATAAATACGGTCGCTTCGTTCTTGGTATTCCGATTAAGGCCAATTTCCCCTATCCCGAGCACGCTGGGCTTATCGAGAAACTCTGGAATCATGGCGAGCACTTCACGCGAAAGTTCTACGTTCTCAGCTTCTTTAGCATTGATACAAAGCCATGAGTAATGCTTGATCCCATAACCGGCTGCACGATTCGGTTCAAAGCTCGTTAACTGATGAAAATAATCACGAAATCCGTCGACCGTTCCACGATCATAGCCAGCCCAGAATGCTGGCTCACTCAGAGCAACACATCCCATGCGTGCCAATGTCGCATAGTCATCCGTTGTACGCGAAATCATATGGATGTGTGGATCAAAAAAATCCATGCTCAGCATCCCTTCCTTTTGTCAACTCCTGTTGCAAGCCAAGCATCGTACCAACTGGCATCGTACTCTCGGCTAAATAGCTGTTGAATTCTCTCAGCTCGGTTATCGTGTGGTTCAAGTAACAACTTGAGCGCTTGTTCGAGTAACGCTCTCCGAGATTCATTGGCACCATCCTTGCGATCATCACTTGACTCTGATCGATCGAGGCGATCAAGCGTGGCAGCCAACTCAAGGATTTTTGAGCGTGCAGGCAGAAACTCTCGTTCGAAGAGTTCCTCGGGAGTCAATTTAGAAGGTTTATTAGGCATAATATCTACATATATTGCTGTTAGCCATCCAATAGGTGTTATCGAGGGTTATGGCGACACGGGGGACGTCATAACCGTTCTAACTAGTCTGAACGGATCGGTTTGATCTGGCAACAGCTCTCCAATCTCCGCGTCGTAACGTTTTACCTTAGCAGCTGACGGTCGATAGGTCGATTCTTAGTCTGAGACAGCGTGGTTTTTTCTTATTAATGACATTTCTAGCGTCGCATCATTCCCCATGCCCAAAACACCAAACGTAGCTATCGGTGTTGAAAGAACCGTCCGGACATTGCTTCGGTCGGATAACCCGGCTGCGCTGGAAGCCCTCATCGGCGCGATTAGCTCTTCGGTCCCCACTCTAAGGCTCGGGGCCATTCGTGCCTTAGCCCTTCGTGAAGACTCAAATGGCCACCGCAACCTGATCGAAAGGTTCGATCAACTTGGCAAAGAGGAAAAGGCCGCTCTGGTTGATGTGATTGGTGAAAGCCCAATGACTCGTACCCTAGCGAATATCATCCATAAGGGTTCTCAAAAACAAGCCTTAGTGGCAACCAATCTCGCGGTGATGGGTTCGGTTTGCTCTTGCCTACCAGAACTCACCGAAAGAACCCAACATGCCCCGCCAAACTTGATAGCAGCATTTGGACAGGCAACTCTTGGTTTAGCAAATGTTCTCAACGAACGAATCGTCGACTTTGATTCGGGTAACGCTAAACAAACATCAGATCCTGTTTTCACAAGACGTGCCGCCATTAACGCCTTGAACCAAGCGATCAACCGTTACGAAGAACACCAGTGTGATTACTTAATTGAATCTCTTTTGCTTCTGGCTCCGTTCGACGAATCATCCCTTCAGAAAGCCTTGAGAAATCCCTCCCACAAAGCTCATGAAGGTTTACTTAAAGTATTGAGGCGTAGCTCCACACGAGGGGTTGCCAGAATTTTAGGGCAAGCATTTTCAGATACCGAGACCCCTCAAGAAGTCCTTGAGATTGCTGCTAGCCGTGACGAACACAAGATACTTCCACACTTGCTTGCTTCGATCGAATACCCTCTCAATACACGGGTTAGAAAGAATGCAGAACGGATTGAAGATTTTGCCTGGCTGAGTGACGAAAACCACAAAGCTGTACAACGTCTTTCAGGCCGCGGTAAAGCAACCGCCATGGCGCTCGCAGCACGCTCAAAATCTCGCAGCAAAGACATTGCTGACCTAGCGAGTTATCTACTTGAAACAGAAACTGAAACTGCTCAGTTAGCAGCTGCGGAATCGATTCCATACATTACGAATCGTTATCAGAGAGAGCTACTTGAGAAAGCGATTGCCAGTCCCTATCCAAAGGTGGCGGCCAAGGCGACTCATATTCTTGGTATGCAAAACTGCGATAGCAATAAGCAATCGCTGATTGAATTGCTAGATCACGAAGAAGCTGCTGTGAGGGAAAAGGCTCAGGAATCGCTTCCCGAACTCTCCTATTCAAATTTCCGAGACAGCTTTGAGGATCTAGCCCCCGAAGAACGTCGAAAAGCTGGAGAGCTTGTCAGAAAAGGTGATCCCGAGGCCCTCAGCCGCCTAGATGCTGAGCTAAATGCAGGCCCCGTTTCCCGTAGGCTCAAAGGGCTAGAGATGGTTGATCTGATGGGGCTCGTAGATACGATGACCCCTGCGATTATCAAGAAACTGAAAGATCCCGACGCGGGAGTTCGTGTCGAAGCAGTCCGTCTTCTGGGTCATGCTGAGCAATCGCAGGAAGTTTTACAGGCAGTTGCTGAAGCGACTCAAGAAGAATCAGTAGCTGTCCAAGCTGCTGCCAGAGATACAGCAACCATGCTGGATGCGGTAGCAGAGGTTCAACGGTTAGTCGAACTCTTGATAATCGAGGAGCAATTGTAATGTCGGCATATGGTTGCATCTCTTTGATTATTGCCAATACCACGAATTGGCAAAGCATGGGTGACCGCTTTAGTGGTGAACACCTAAATCTACAAACCGAAGATATCATCGGAGCGATCGTCATCGTCTCGATCTTTGCGGTTGGCTATGTCACTTTGACATGGCTTTCAAAGAAACAAGTCGACTCGGGCAAGCATAGCCCCAACCGTTTATTCCGCGAGCTCTGCGACGCTCATGGCCTCGATGGCAAAGAACGCCGATTACTCAAGAAGATTGCTCTTGCTAACACGGTGAATAACCTGGCTTTGCTATTCACCCAACCAGAGATCTATGCAAAATCTGCTTCGATCTCTGCTGCTGGCAAACAGAAGTGCCAAGCATTTCAAAGTCGTCTCTTTAGCTGAGTCGCCAGTTATCAAGGCGTACGGAAGCGGAAGCTACGTGAACCAGCGGGAGCCCCCGTTGATTTCGTACCACCAGTTCGGAAGTCGGTTGTTCGCTCAGGCTGCTTGTATCCCATTTGGTTGAGGAAGTCGACCAAACTGATGTCTTCGACACCCAGGGTAGCAGCATCACGGCTCATCGTATCAAAGCCAGTACGAATCTTTGCCTTACTAGGCTCGGAGGGATACTTACCAAGAACCAGGTAGCGAGTATCAACGGACATCTCGCCCGATACGGTACCATCCTCTTCCAGGGCACTGTCGACGACACCGCCGTTGAGTTCGATCAGGTCTTTCGCTTGCTGAAGGTCACTTCGGCCGTCACCGTCAAGGTCAACCAGACCCGTGAAGGCGAAGCGGAGCTTTTTGCCGCGACGCCAAACTTGGCTATAAATCTGATCACCTGGAAGGATAGGATTCTTAGCCTCATCACTTGTAATACGTGCTTCGGCAAGGTGTTCGCCAAGCAAGCGTGTGACTTCAATGCTACCCTTCTTTTCTGCCTTGCCTGCGTCAGTCAAATCAGAATTGAATACGCTGAACACTACTTGGCGGCGGATCGAATCGATTTCCCCGAGGTTAATCCAGACCGTTTGATTGGCTTGATTCACATAGGTAATCCGACCATCTGGCACTTCGAAGCTTGGGCTCTCAAGCTTACGTTGTTCAAGTAGCTTCTGCTTGGCACGTTCGCTTTTTTGGTAGTTTTCTTCAGCAACGGTAGCCTTGGTGTTAGCCTCAGCAATTTGCGTTTCAAACTTCACACGATTCCGCTGTCGTGACTGGACTAGTTCAGCACGTTGAATCTCTAACTGATTACGGTCTTGGTTGAATTTGGCACGTTCAGAAGCAAGCTCTTGCTGGGTCTTGGAAAGCTTGGTGTTGACTTCCTTGATTTGCTCTTCTTTTTCCGATTCAAGAGCCAAGTGACGTTTCTGTAGATCGCTCTCACGTTCACGAGCAAGTTTTTCTTGCTCAGCGATTCGGCTGTTTTCTTCAAACAGTGCTTCGACGGCTTGGCGGTAGTTTCGGTTCTGCTCAGCATAGTTTGCCATGAACGCTTCTTGGTCCTTTGCAAACTGTGCTTCGACGTCGGCGAACTCAGTTGCCGGATCGATGCCAAGCATGATTAGCAAAGTCTCGTTCTCGACAATCTTCTTATTTGCAGCGCTGTCTGACGAGCTTTTTTGTGCACGCAACTCTTCAGCGCGAACTTCGGCCTCATTGTACCAACGATAGAACAAGTAATTTGTGATACAGAGAATGAAGATCAAGATCCCAGTAACGATCAGACCAATTCTCTCATTTTGGTTAGGCCGAGCAGCCATACTTATTCCTCAAGCTTGCGTTGCAAGGGTAGTTCAGTGAGGTCAGCAGTCGAATCGACTGTGCACTCTGTTCCGTGTTTGTCTTGTTGTGTCTTCTATCGCCAGGGAGAAGAGAATCTCCATCATAACGACAGTTGAACTTGGTCGAGTAGGAGGAATAGGGGCTTTTTCTGGATTAGCTGATTCTTGACTCGTATTATCGATTCAAGGCCAACAATCGCTATCCGATTCCAACGGCGAAATAACACTCCAAAAAGCACCGCCTAGCGGAAGGACATGCGTCAGACCGATTCTTCCTAAGTCGAAATTAGTCAGGGGATTAGCGCCTGTCAACGAACCTGTTAGAACCGTAACCAAGGTTTCGGTTTTAAGGCCCGAAAGGCCCACCAATTCGGGTTAGACGGGTCAGAGGCAATCAGACCGGTATCCTAAGCCAACCGAAAACCCCCTCCTAAGGGTGGTTTGTGAGTCGATGGAGAGTACTAGATGGCAGATGATGGCAAAACTGACGCTTCGGCCCAAAACCTCTCTTCCGATTGGACGGTCTATGTCGTCGATGCCCATTCGCTGATTTTCCAAGTCTTCCATGCAATTCCTGAGATGACCAGCCCGCGCGGCGAGCCGGTCAACGCCCTGTTTGGTTTCACCAAAGACTTGATGAAGCTGATCGAAGAAAAACGACCAGACGCGTTACTCTGTGCATTTGATCTTCCTGGGGGTACCTTTCGGAACGAACTCTATGATGGCTACAAGGCTGATCGTGGCGAGATGCCTACGGAACTCGCCTCACAATTGCCAAAAATTGAAGAGGTAGTTCGTGCGTTTGGAATCCCATTTTTAGCAGTACCTGGATTCGAGGCAGACGACGTACTTGCAACGGTTGCTCGCCTCTGCCATGAAGCGGGAGCGACTTGCCGGCTGGTAACTGGGGACAAAGATTGCCGACAGCTGATCACTGAGAATGTTGCGATTTACAACATACGCAAAGATTTGGTCTATGACGAAGTCGCGCTGACTTCCGACTGGGGCATCAAGCCAAACCAAGTTGTCGACTTCCAAGCGTTAGTTGGTGACAAAGTTGACAATGTCCCCGGTGTTCCACTCATCGGCCCCAAGATTGCCAAAGAACTGCTTGAGCAATTCGGCACCCTAGAAGAAGTCCTCGATAATGCCGATCAAGTCAAAGGTGCCAAGCGAAAACAAAACCTGCAGGAAGGTCGCGAGCTGGCGATTCTTTCTCAAAAGCTAGTACGCCTTGATCCAGAAGTGCCAGTTGATATTGACTGGCAAACAGCGCAGCTTGGGGATCACAACCAAGAACGACTTGCGGAATTGATGGCCGAATTTGGCTTTCGATCTTTGGGTGAGCGGGTTGCCTCGCTTTCGGACGCTCCGGCCGACAGCCTCGTGGAATGGGATAGTTCCTACCAACTGATTGACACCCCGGCGGCTCTGGACGCTCTGTTGATTCAATTGGCAGATGTTGATCTCATCGCGTTTGATACAGAAACAACTGCCTTGTCTCCCCGTGCGGCAAAGCTTGTCGGTATTTCACTTTCCTGGTCGGAAGGTGAAGCCGCTTATATCCCGGTACGAGGTCCAGCTGCTGACACCGTTCTGCCTGAATCGCTAGTCGTCGAGAAACTGAAACCTTTGTTTGAAGACGCAAGCATCAAGAAAATTGGACAGAACCTAAAGTACGATCTTATCATCATGCGTGGGGTCGGAATCAACGTGCAGGGGGCTGACTTTGACACCATGATCGCCAGCTACCTGCTTGATGCGGGCGAACGAACTCACAACATGGATGTTCTTTCAGAGCGATACTTGGGGCACCAAACGACGAAGATCAAAGATCTCATCGGCACGGGCAAAAAGCAAAAACAGATGGACGAAGTCCCCGTTGCTGCGGTTGCCAACTATGCCTCTGAGGACGCCGACGTCCCGTTTAGGCTACGCAGCTTGCTGCATGAGCGATTAGATAACGAAGGACTGCTATCGCTGAACGACGACTTGGAAGTCCCCCTCGTGAGCGTTCTAGCTGACATGGAATGGGAAGGGATCCGAGTCGACAAGGACCGTCTCGCCGAGCTAAGCAAGCGATTCTCAAAGCGGCTTGAGGAACTTGCCATTGAAATCGAGACGATGGTCGGTCACCCTTTTAACTTGGCATCGCCAAAGCAATTAGCACAGGTGCTGTTTCAAGAACTTGGCTTGCCCGTTGTAAAAAAGACTAAGACCGGCCCCAGCACTGATGCGAGTGTGCTTGAACAACTTGCCGAGCAACACCCTTTGCCTCAGTTAATCGTCGAGCACCGTCAGTACGCCAAACTGCTAAGTACTTACGTCGATGCCTTACCCGAGCTGGTTCATCCCGGGACGGGGCACGTCCACTGTTCCTTCAATCAAGTCGTGGCCGCGACGGGGCGCCTCAGCTGCAGTGACCCGAACCTGCAAAATATTCCGATACGGACCGAGGAAGGCCGCCAGATTCGGTCAGCCTTTGTCGCCTCACACCATGAGGGAGAATCGTGGAAACTCTTGGCGGCAGACTATTCGCAAATTGAGCTGCGAGTCTTGGCGCACTTCTCAGGAGACGAAACCCTCTGTCGAGCATTTAGCGAAGAGCAAGACATCCATACCCTGGTTGCTAGCCAAGTGAATGGGGTCTCCCTAGAGGAGGTCACTCCCGAACAGCGTCGCGGGGCCAAAGCGGTAAACTTTGGTATTATCTACGGCCAAAGTGCTTTTGGGCTGTCGAAATCACTTGGCATCCCAAAAGGTGAAGCCGCTCGGTTTATCGATGATTACTTTGCCCGCTATCCAGGTGTTGGTCAGTTTATGCACGACACCTTGGCCGACTGTTATGAGAAGGGGTACGTCGAAACCCTGATGGGGCGTCGTCGTGCGGTGAGTGGAGTTCGCCCACCTGCTAAACCAGCCGTGGGAACTCTGTTTGACTCCCTTCCTCAGCCCATTCAGATGAACCTTCCCGAACGGACTGCGTTTAATACCGTCATTCAAGGAACAGCTGCCGACCTGATTAAGCTCGCCATGCTTGCTGTTCACCAACGATTGGGTGATGAAGGACTACGGGCTAAAATGATTCTTCAGATTCACGACGAACTGGTCTTTGACGCCCCTGAAGAAGAGCTTGTGCAACTCGAAAAGTTGGTGCGAGAAGAAATGCAATCGGTTGTTGCTCTTGAAGTTCCCTTATCCGTCGATGTAGGAATCGGCGATAACTGGGAAGAATGCAAATAAATCCCCCTTATCAAACCTTATGCTAATCATTGGTCTTACCGGCGGAATTGCTAGTGGCAAATCATTTGTTGCCAACCTACTAGCCGAGAATGGGGCCGTGATCATGGATGCGGATCAGATTGCCCATGATGTTCTAGCTGAAGCGCAAGTACTTCAGATGCTGGCTGACCGATGGGGGAGTCATGTCATTAAAGAAGATGGCTCTCCGAATCGTTCAGAAATCGGCAAGATTGTTTTCTCAGACACTCAAAACGCAAGTGCTGAAAAGAAGTTTTTGGAGCAGCAAATCCACCCGAGGGTTCGCAAGCGGATTCAACAACATTTGGAAATGGCGCAACAACAAGGCAAAGCAGTCGCCGTGCTGGATATCCCGCTTCTATACGAATCTGGGTGGGACGAACGATGCGACGTCATTCTTCACGTTGAAACACCTCTGGAAGTACGCCAAGAGCGGGCTGCCACCCGAGGCTGGAATTCCGATGAGCTTGCAAGGAGAGAGTCGACCCAAATTTCAGTAGATGAAAAACGTCAAAAAGCGGACCACTCTGTATCAGGTGAATGCGAGAAATCGGCAAGGGAAGATTTACTAGAAATCTGGGGCAATTATATTAGCAAAGGCTAAACAGGCTAATTTTTTGTAAAAATGGCCTCCTTAGACGGAGATTTCTCTATCAGAATGAGCTCCCTTTTGGCATACTCATAAGTAACGCGTAAAACTTTTCCGCGCGTCCTGGGTACCCCCTACCCGAAATAACAGATTAAGCACCCTTGCTTTACCTATCCTGCTTTCGTTGATTCTTGCTACCTAGATGTATGGTATCCAAGCAATTGCCGGGAGCTCCCACCTAAGATTCACCCGATTACGGTCTCGGTGCTCGGTGTTTGTTCCTTGATTGGACATGACCTAGTCCGGGTTTCATTTACTCCCTCCCCACATTTTGCTTCTCCTTTCCAGTTGATTCATTGATTTGTCCTCCGAATCGGATGATTCAACAGAAGCTGCCGAAATAGGAAATTTCGACATGGCTGACACTAACAAACGCGGCCCACTAAGCAACCGCGGACAAGGTACCCCTCATTCTCGACATAGCTCTGGCCATGGACGAGGCGGCGGACCAGGCCGTTCAGGCGGTCCACACATTCCTCGACAAGGTCTTCGCCGTACGGCGGCTCCCAGTAAAGAGATCGATCAAGAATTGCTCAACAAGCTTGATCGCGAAGAGCCGTTATCGCTAGCTGAAGAACTAGATAAAGCAGCCGAGCGGGTCCGCCGTTCAGGCAAAGCGATTGAAAAGGCGAAAGAGCCTGATAGCAACGTCCACATCGCCGAGTTGCAGCAGCTTAGCTCCTCGGAGCTGATGGAGATCGCCCAAGCTGAGGGAATCGAAGAAGTCTCCGGCCTTAAGAAGCAAGAGCTCATCTTCCGCATTCTGAAAGAGCGTGTGAAGCTCAACGGAATGATGTTCGGGCAGGGAACTTTGGAAATCCTTCCAGACGGCTTCGGCTTCTTACGTAGCCCCGATTACCATTATCTTTCCTGTCCAGACGACATTTACGTTTCACCAAGCCAGATTCGTCGTTTCAATCTTCGTAATGGCAATACGGTAGCTGGCACAATCCGCCCGCCCAAAGAGAACGAACGTTACTTTGCGTTGCTTCGTGTTGAGTCGATCAACGGCGACGATCCCAACCTATTGGCACGTAAAGTCTCCTACGACGATCTTACCGCTGTCCACCCAGACGAGCGGATACGCATGGAGACCACCGAAGACAATGTCGACATGCGAGTGGTCGACTTGATCGTTCCAATTGGCTTTGGCCAACGTGGGTTGATCGTCAGTCCTCCACGTGCTGGTAAGACGATCTTAATGCAAAAGATGGCTCGCAGCGTTCTGGCAAACTATCCGGACGCTTACGTCATGATGTTGCTCATCGACGAACGGCCCGAAGAAGTCACCGACATGGAGCGTGAAGTAAGGGGTGCTAATTGCGAAGTCATCAGCAGCACCTTTGACGAAACCTCGGCTCGGCATGTCCAGGTTGCTGAAATGGTTATCGAGAAAGCCAAGCGAATGGTCGAATATGGCCGTGATGTGGTCATCTTCCTCGATTCGATAACACGCCTTGCACGAGCTTGGAACTCTGAATGTCCATCAAGCGGCAAAATCCTTTCGGGTGGTATCGACGCCAACGCGATGCAACGTCCTAAGCGATTCTTTGGTTCTGCCCGTAAGGTCGAAGAGGGTGGTTCTCTGACAATTATCGCCACGGCACTGGTCGATACAGGTAGCCGGATGGACGAAGTCATTTTCGAAGAGTTCAAAGGGACCGGCAATCAGGAAATCGTTCTTGACCGTAGCTTAGTGGACAAGCGAATCTGGCCTGCCATCGACATTGACCGTAGCGGAACCCGCCGCGAAGAGATGTTGATGGACCCCGAGGAGCATCGCCGCGTTAATGTGCTACGTCGTGTGCTGAGCGAAATGAATCCCCCTGAGGCAATGGAATTGCTAACAAACCGCCTGGCAAAAACAAGCTCTAACGCTGAGTTCCTGATGAGCATGAAGGAAGGCAACTGAGCTGTGCAAGCTTGGGGGGCTGGAATCAGCCTCCAGGGCCTGCAAGAATGTGCCCCTTCATGAATGGCCGCCTGTTGACCATTCATCGCCTTCCGCCAGGATCTCTTGCCGATGCCAAACTTGATTGAACCAACTGACTCGGTACTCGAATCAGACCGATACGCAATTGTTGTTGCTCAGTGGAATCGATCCATCACCGAGAAACTTTGCCAAGGTGCCGTTGAAACACTTACTGCTGCTGGAATCAAAGATGACATGATTGATGTCGTTTGGGTTCCTGGCGCTTGGGAAATTGGCGTCGCTGCACAGCGTTTAGCTGACACGTGCCGCTACCAAGGGATCATCACCCTGGGAACAGTAATCAAAGGTGAAACCGCTCATGACCATTGGATCAACCATGGTGTGACCGAAGCCTTGATGCGAATCGGCACTGAACACAGCCTTCCCGTTTTATTTGGCGTTCTGATGTGTAACTCCATGGAACAAGCCATCAATCGCTCAGGCGGAACGGTTGGCAACAAAGGGATCGAATGTGCTGAAGCTGCCTTACAGATGACAGCCATACTACGAGCCTTACCAACCTCCTGAAGCTTTATTCCTTTCGTCCACTGTCGCCAACATGCCACAACGTCGTCGATGCCGTGAAGTTGCCCTCCAAATCCTCTTTGAGGATGATGTCAACTCGCGCGCAACTGCTGCTGAGTTAAATGAATTCCTGCGTGGCCGCCTCAACAACCCAGAAGCAGAAGAGTTTGCCCTCGGCCTGATCCTCGGCACACGCCAAAATCTTGAAGAGATCGACAAGCGTCTAGGAGAAATCGCTGCCAACTGGAGCATTCGACGCATGGCCGGAGCGGATCGAAATATCCTTCGCTTGGCTACCTATGAAATCCTCTTCGGCGGCACACCGTTTCGTGTTGCTGTGAATGAAGCGATTGAGCTTGCCAAACGGTACGGCGCAGCACAATCCAGTGGATTCGTGAACGGGATTCTCGATAAACTGCAAGTCAAGGCTTGAGGCCTGACCACGAAAGCGAGACAATACGCTTTTGATTTCTCCCCATCTACAGCAAGCGTGATTTGCTAGGGGATTCACCTACTTCGAAATTGGAATTCGTCCATGGGTTTCTTTAGTCGGCTCAAAGATGGGCTTAAGAAAACTGGCAACATCCTCAAGACCGACATTCGTGATCTTTTCAAGAGCGAAGGCCGACTGATCGATGATGATTTCCTCGAAGAAGTGCGTGGCATCCTTTTCCGTACCGACATGGGCTACGACGCGGTTGACGCCTTAGTTGGAGCAATCGCTAAAGAGATGCGAGGTCGGGTCGTTCAACTTGATGAGATTGTCGACGTCCTTAAAGCAAAACTCAAGGAGTTGATGGCTCAACCCGAATCCCCAATCGACTTTGCCGAAAGTGGCCCCACCATTGTTATGGTTTGTGGCGTCAACGGAGCCGGCAAGACAACCTCTATCGCCAAGCTGACAAGCCAATTTGTCAGCGAAGGAAAGTCGGTTGTTCTCGGCGCTGGCGACACGTTCCGAGCGGCTGCGGTAGAACAGCTCACGATTTGGTCCAAGCGACTGAATGCCGATATTGTTACCGCTCCATCGGGGACTCACCCTGCGACAGTCGCTTATCAATCGGTTGAGAAAGCGATCAGCGACAAGCAAGACGTTTGTATCATCGATACGGCGGGTCGCTTGCAAACGCAATCGGATTTGATGGCTGAATTAACAAAAATTCGGGGAGCCATTAGCAAGCAGATTCCCGAAGCGCCGCACGAAGTCTTGCTAGTGCTTGATGCAACCACGGGTCAAAATGGCATCAGCCAAGCGACCAAGTTTGCCGAAGCCGCAGGTTGCACAGGGATTGTTCTGGCAAAACTCGACGGAACCGCCAAAGGGGGCGTCGTGGTAGCCATTCGTCAGCAGCTCGGATTGCCGGTTAAATACATCGGTGTTGGTGAGGGGCACGAAGATCTAGCTCCGTTCATACCCGATGACTTTGTTGAAGCTCTCTTTGCGGACGTATTAGCAGCGACGGCTGAAAGCTAATTGCCTATTGCTCACTCGTGAGCCGAAAGCTCATCGGCAACAAGTCACGCATTGAAAGCTGATGCACTTCACTTGCACCAGGCTGAGCAAGATAGATTAGGGCGTCGGGACCGAATTCGTTGATGACTTGTCGGCATGCCCCACAAGGAGCAACGACGCCTTCATCGCCCGGCTCGGCAACAATCGCCACGGCAATGATCGGAGCGGTGTGAGGATCAACCTCACCGTCAGAAACTGCTGAACAAATTGCCGACCGTTCGGCACAGATGGTTAAACCATATGAGCTGTTCTCAACATTCGCTCCGGCATAGATGTTACCGCTCGAAGTAAGGATAGCCGCCCCAACACGGAATTTAGAGAAAGGAGCATAGGCATTCTCCCGTACTTGCTCGGCTGCTTGGAGCAATTGCCCGAGTAATTCTTGGGAAATCTCCGGCCCGCTTTCCGAATCATCGTGCTCATGTGGTCTATCTGTCATACCGCTAACCTAGCAATTCCCTGGAGACTAGTCGATACGATTTAGTACCAGCGGGGTAACTTCCGTGGCTGTTTCAGTTACTTGAATCGCCTGCTTTGTCATTCTCTCGGCTGCTTCTATCCCTTTTTCAGCCACGAAGAGTTTCACAAGGGGCTGACCAGCCTCGACTTGATCTCCCAGTCGGACAAGCATGTCTAAGCCAACCGTTGGATCAATCAAATCTTCTTTCACTTTGCGACCGCCACCCAATTCGATCACGGCGTAACCGAGTAGTTCTGTGTCGACTGCTGACACCACGCCTGTTTCCGTAGCAGTGACAACTTGTTCTTTACCACGCGGCCGTGTTGCTTCGAGATCACCACCTTGGGCTCGCACCATCTCGGCAAGCTTCTCGCGAGCTGAACCATCATCCAAAGTCGCGGCGATTTTTGCTTCTCCTTCCGCGGCATCTGCTGCAAGACCTGCTGAACAAAGAAGTTCGCCACCGAGCTTAACCGTAATCTCTCTTAAATCCTCGGGTCCTCCTCCTTCAAGACATGCAACCGATTCATCGATCTCGATGCCATTACCAGCTAACCTGCCGAGGGGTTGATTCATATCCGTCACAAGGGCGGTCGTCGCCACGCCCATCCGTTTACCCGTATCGACAAGCGATCGTGCTAAGGCGTTGGCCTCTTCCGGTGTTTTCATAAATGCACCCGACCCACATTTCACGTCGAGCACTAAAGCTTCAAGCCCTTCGGCAAGTTTCTTGCTCATAATGCTTGCCGTGATGAGTGGAATGGTTGGCACGGTCGCCGTAACATCACGCAAGGCGTAAAGCTTCCGGTCAGCTGGAACGAGCTTTGGCGAGGCGCTACAGATCACACAACCAACATCCGTAGCAATTTGTTGAGCTTCTTCCAAATCATAATCGATCCGCATACCAGGAATCGATTCGAGTTTATCGAGAGTTCCCCCGGTCGCACCCAGACCACGCCCTGAGATCATTGGCACTCGTAACCCGCAGCAGGCGAGGGCAGGGGCCAAGGGGATGGAAACTTTGTCGCCAATGCCTCCGGAGGAGTGTTTATCCCCATTCGGCGGGCCCCCAGCGAACTTGCCGGTCCAATCAAAAACTTCCCCCGAAGCGAGCATCGCCTCGGTTAGAGCTGCGGTCTCTTCCGTGGTCATCCCCTGCAAAAAGACAGCCATTGCCCACGCGGACATTTGATAGTCGGCTACGGAGCCATCGACATAACCATTTACGAGGTGAACAATCTCGTCACGGGTAAGTTCGCTACCGTCACGTTTCTTTGCGATGAGTTGAGCAATATTCAACGTGCTCCTCCAACTTCTAATAGATTAGACAACAGCCTGCTTGATGACAGCCGAAACGATCTGTTGCATTCGGTTGCCAGCTTCGTTGGCAGCCGCTACGACCTCTTCATGGGTCGTCTCGCCAAGGTCATCGGGTGAACAGGCGTTGGTTATAACGGACATTCCCATCACACGCACATCCGCATGACAAGCTGCAACAACTTCGGGAACTGTCGACATACCAACAGCATCCCCCAAGGCTCGCACCATGCGGTATTCAGCACGCGTCTCGTACGTGGGCCCCAACATGGCAACGTAGGTACCAACTTGCAAGTAATAACCAAGATCAATAGCAGCCTGCTTTGCAAGCTTTAGTAACTCTCGGTCGTAGGGTGCGGACATGTCTGGAAAACGGGGGCCAAGCCGATCTTCATTCACGCCAACCAAAGGATTGCCAAACATCAAGTTAAGCTGATCGTCAATCAGCATCAGATCACCAACCTGATAACTGGGATTCACTCCGCCTGCAGCATTGGAAACAAACAGCAATTCAACACCAAGTTGCTTCATAACCCAAACAGGCAGGGAAGCTTGCTGCACATCCCATCCTTCGTATAGGTGGAACCGACCTTGCATCGCGACTACCGACACCCCGCCGAAATTGCCGGCGATCAGCTTTCCAGCATGTCCTTCCGCTGTTGAACGGGGAAAGCTCGGAATCGATTCGTAAGGAATTGCTATCGGCGAATCAGAATCATATCCAATTATCTGACTGGCAAGGCCACCAAGCCCTGACCCAAGAATGATTCCCACACGAGGCGTTTGTACGCCTTGCTGAGAAATAAACTCAGCAGCTTCGACGACCTTATCGTAAAGTCCTTCCACGGCGGAACCTTTCGGTGAGGACTAATTAGTTTTTGTTTTCAGCTTCGTGCTGCAGAATGCCTTCGACCAAAGCACGCAGCTTCGGCTCCGCGGAGTTCGCTACGGCAATGATCTCATTGACGTCGGCAACCTCCAAGGCGTCCGGTAGACACATATCTGTTACTACCGCCATACCGAAGACACGTAAACCAGCGTGCACAGCAACGATCGCTTCAGGGATGGTCGACATACCGACAACGTCCGCACCAATTGCACGCAAGAATCGGTACTCGGCACGAGTCTCTAAGCAAGGCCCAAGTACGGCAACCGACACCCCGCGATGCACTACAAAATCACCTTGCCGAGCAATCTGCTGACCTTTCTCGATCAACGAGAAATCGTACGGTTGTGACATGTCAGGAAAACGAGGGCCAAGGCGATCATCGTTGACACCAACCAGCGGATTGTCGCCAAGCAAGTTGATGTGATCATCAATCAGCATCACGTCGCCCGGTTTGTAAAGCGGATTCATTCCGCCAACTGCTTGCGAAACGATCATCAACTCACAACCGAGTGCCTTCATCACACGCACGGGCAAGGTAATCTGCGAAAGCGGGTAACCTTCGTAGAGGTGGAATCGTCCTTCCATCACCATGACAGGCAGACCGCAAAGTGTTCCGAAGACAAACCGGCCGCGATGACTGGTTGCGGTTGACTGTGGGAAGTGAGGGATGTCAGCATAGTCTAGCGTTGCTTCAACATCGATATTCTCAGCAAAGTTACCTAAGCCGGTACCAAGAATAATTCCTGCGTGCGGTGTCTTATCCCATACCTTGCGAATCGCACCGACAGCGTCTTGTATTTGATCGTAAAGATGAAGCATAGAGGTAGCTCGTTTATCGTATTTCTATTTGATGATTTGGTTATTACTATTAGACTGATTCAATAACTTGAAGCTGATTCGGCCTGCTCGCCTCGCTCTCCTGCGGCAATCGCCTGGGTACCACTCGTGCCAAGTCGCGTTGCCCCAAGCTTGACCAACTTGACAGCATCGGCGTAGGACCGAATACCTCCGGAGGCCTTGACCGCAACCTTGTCGCTACAGGCTTCACGCATCAAAGCAATATCGTGCTCGGTTGCTCCGGTTGATTTAAGGGCCCCATCCTCGCCTTTGACGAATCCGAATCCAGTGGAGGTTTTCACGTAGTCAGCACCCGCCACTTCAGAGGCTTCACAGAGTTTTCGCTTGACGTCATCGTTTGGAAGCAAGCCAGTTTCGAAGATGACCTTAAGAATGGCCCCTTTGCTATGGGCAGCGTCGGTGACAGATTGAATGTCGCTGGCAACAGCCTCCCACTCACCTGCCAAGACTTGACCAACGTTGGCGACCATGTCGATTTCAACAGCGCCATCTTCACAAGCGGCAAGTGTTTCGGCAACCTTCGCTGCGGTTGAGGTACCGCCGTGGGGGAAACCAATAACCGTACAAGCAACCGTTTTCGTCCCCGCTAAAAGTTCTGCCGCAAGTGCAACATGCGAAGGCTTCACACAAACGCTCGCCACGCCGAGTTCTGAACAAAACTTACAGGCCTCGCGAACATCTTCGGATGTTTGCGTAGGATGCAAAACAGCGTGGTCAATCATACCGACGACCGAGAGGTTATTTTCTTCCGACACGGCACACCTAATACATGGCTACAGGGAATTCCAATGCCCCGTTTGTATCGCCGCGAATCCGATCCGACAAGCCACAAGCGTCTTAATTCAAGTGACTTAAGTGGAATCGAATAGCCAATAAAGAGAGAGATCAGGGTGCCGGCGGCACCAAGAGATCAACCACAACAGGATAGTGGTCCGAAGTATCAAGACTCACGGCATGCGAGATGAAGGCACGCTTGACGAAGGGCTCAAGCTGTTTCGGTAGTAAGATATGATCAATCAATGTATAGACATCGTCCCCATCATGAGCACCGTTCTCATTCCAATCCCAATGAGAGGAATAACGGTCCGCCTTCCGTGATATGAAACTGGCGACATTAAACAGTTCCTTACCCGGTTTGGAGGAATCATAATCCTTGAATCCGGCCAGGACCTTAGTCTTAGTCGAACGCGTATCGTCAGGATCTGAGACATCAGGATCGTAATCGTTAAGGTCACCTAAAATAACGGGCAGATAACCTTTGCCGATGATCTCGCTCTTAATTGCACGATGCACAATCGCCGCCTCGGCGGTCCGTTTTGCATTCGCGTAATCATCTGACGGGTTCGATTTTAAGTGAAGCCCGAGAAAGCCGAGCTTCCAGCCATTGATTGTCATGTAGTAGAGCGAATTACGCGAAAGCGAAGTCTCGCCGGTTCGTTGCTCGCCACTCCACGACTTGTACTCGTACGATTGCTGCCAAGTCTTATCGTCCTCGGCAGAGTAAATCGTACGAATCGATTTGCCGTCGACTTCATCAACCGGCAACTTGGAAATGACCGCCACATCCATTCCAGTGAAGTCATCATGGGAATCGATGTGCCAAGCTTTGTATTCGGTCATCCCTTTTTCATGGAGGACGGCAATGATCCGATCAACGGCATCTTTGCTCGTCACTTCCACGAGGTTCAATACGTCTGGATCGAGAGTTTCGATAATATGCGCCACACGCTCCAAATGACGCTCGCGTGCGTAATCAAACCGAAACTTATTCAAGTACCCAGGCCGATCCCGCGGAGCGGTTAGGATTTCGGCATTGAAGGTAACGACTCGGACATGTTTGGGTTCAGTGGCATTACAAAAACAAGCACCAGCAGCCCCAAAGAGGACAAATAAGAAATATCCCCTGACTAACAATTTCGCATTGATCATGGGAATTCGATTAGATTTTATCAATGAATAATGGGTCGATTTCCTCACGCTCAGTTTCACCATCTCGAGATCCCATAGCTCGCCACACTTCAAGCTCAATCTCGCTAGTCACTGATTCAACATGACCATCTGCAAAACAAACGTTGACGATTCCACCACCGTGTTCGCTACGTGCACTAATGGCTGCGTGCTCCCATGGTCTATCGGAGATAAATGAAACTCCACAGTCCACATTTCGGTTGTTCGGCAACATAAAGTGGTTGTACATAGTGCTTGAATAGGCGGCAATTGGCCAACCATTCGTGTAGCTAGGACCACTCCCCTGTTGAAGCCAGCGTCCAAATGAGTTGAAGGTGTAATCTTTTTCTTGGCCGAGTTCCCTAGCTTGCTGATATGCTTGATTAAGCGGAGCATCAAAAAAAGCGGCTGTATGAGTTATCGAACAGGTCCTCACACTCGCACTGTCCATAAATCCAGTGTAAGGTTGCGTTGGTAGCATGTTGCCGCTGCCTTTGGTCCTTTCCGACCACATTGCAGTCTTCGAGAGCCCATCAACAAATCTTCCTGGTCGAAGTCCCTTGGCGATCGTGAAGGCTCCATTTCCCCCCGTGCTGTATAAATCTCTATACTTAGCGTTAGTCATATCAGCGTCAACATCATCATTACTGGTGCCTACAGCCCCAGCAAAAGGTGTTGAACCACCGAAATTATAGACATAGTTGTTCTCGGAAATTCCTATTCCCGTATTAGGGTCGCTAGGGCAAATAAAGATATTGGCCCCCACTTTGAAGGCTTCATAGTTAGGATTGACCGGCTCACCATTCTGAGTCATCAGTGGAGTCGCAGCTGATTCAAAATCGATCAAGTCATAGATTACTTGCTCTTCCATATACCCAAGTATTCGGACGTGGACGGAATAGATGTCTGTGATATCGGTGCCTGAAATGCTGTTGTAATTACTTCCACCACTGATTTGGCCACTAGAGGTTCTCCAATCTGGCCATGCTCTCCCTTGTGGAAATTCGCCATTGGCACTCTCGGCATTAGCACAACCTAAGCCCAACTGCTTGAGTTTATTCACGCAGCTAATCTTCCGTGCCGATTCGCGGGCTGACTGAACCGCGGGGAGTAACATGGCGACCAAGATGCCAATAATGGCGATTACCACAAGCAGCTCGACCAGGGTAAAACCTCTTTGGGCTTCATGCCGACGTGTCAATGCTTGGAACACGGAGCTTTCTGCTTTCAGATTGCGCATTGATATATCCTATTACTCTTTTGCAAATGGCTATTGAAAGGAGGGAAATTGGGGCGGGGCAGCTTAGTAGTGGTTCGTTTAAGTTGGGGATGACGAATGATACCCAGTTTTTTGACTCCGCGTCCAATGATATGGCCGAGTTTTATTGATTTTTGTCGAATTCTTTACGCAAGATTAAAGTGTTTCTCAAGGGTTTTCGTACCTTAAGTGCTTGATTTCCTCTCCCTTCTCACCAATTTCGGTCAGCGCGTCAATTCCCAGCTCGAGGTGAACTTCCGCCCAATTACGACTTACCGCAGCATCGCTGTCGGACGTTTTTATACCATCTGGGCTAGTTGGTACGTCAGAGACTAACAGCAGAGCCCCACGAGCGATTTTGTTGGCATGGCCCACAATAAAAATCGTGGCAGTCTCCATGTCGATGCCAATCGGAGTGTACGACATAAGCTTCTCTCGAAACTTCTGATCGTGCTCCCAAACCCGACGGTTGGTCGTGTAGATGACACCCGTTCGGTACTCTAGGTCCCGGTCATAAAGTTTGTCTGAGACAAATTTATGCAACTTAAAGGAAGGCAACGCGGGCACGGCCTGCGGTAGATAGTCATCCGAAGTCCCTTCACCGCGGATCGCACCAATTGGCAAAATGAAATGTCCGATCTCAGTCGAGTGCTTCAAGCCTCCACACTTGCCAAGAAATAGAACTCCCTTAGGCTTACGCGCCGAAAGCAGGTCCATGATAGTTGCCGCATTGGGTGAACCGATTCCGAAGTTGATAATCGAAAGGCCATCTTTGTTGGTAGCGGCTTGCATTGGTCGATCTTGACCGGTAATTTCACAACCGAATCGCTCAGCGAACTGATCGACATAAGCATAAAAGTTTGTGAGCAAGACATAGTCGCCAAGCTTCTCGACTGGCGTGCCTGTGTATCGGGGCAACCAATCATGAGCGATTGCTTCTTTGGTAACATCACTATCGAACGGCTCAACCATTACTGCTCATTTCAATCTAGTCTTAGTGGCCAACATTATCAGTACAACAGAACCACTTTTGGGAAGAGGTCTCAGTACTGACTAGCAATTATAGAAAATCAATAACCGCTAGCATTTCAAGGATCGCCTATTATGGATTCATTACCGAGACCACTTTCCACAGCTTCAATCACTACTTATTAACGTTCTATTAGCCACAGATTAAAGGCTGATTCGGGAACAAGGCAAGTTTGTTTGTCAAATTTAAAGGGGATAATCCCAATTCTTGCGATACCTGAACCATCCAGCCGGAGTTGATTCTCTTAGAAACACAACAAACCACCAGCACTTGGTGGAAGCACAAAATCAATTCGAAGGACTGGGAAAATGAATATTTCAAGCTTCAAGCAATCGGGATGGATCGGGGCAATGTTATCAGTATCTGCCCTCATTCTTTGCACCTCAGTAATGGCACAACCACCCGGAGGCCCACGCGGACCGGGAGGCCCAGGTGGCCCTCTTGGCCCCGAAGGACCGGGCGGTCCCCGTGGTGGAGCTGGCGCAATGGGGATGGGAATGCTGCTTCGCTTGGAATCAGTTCGTGACGAGCTTGACATCACCGGAGAACAGGCACTTGCTTTGAAAGACAAAGCAGACGATTTCCGTGCTGAAATGCGTGAAAAGTTTGGTGAACAAATGCGAAATCGTCAACGCGGACCAAAGGGTGAACGTGGTCCCCAAGGTGAACGAGGTCCTAAGGGAGAGCGTGGACCTAAAGGCGAAAGGGGAGCAGGACCAAACCAAGAAATGCGTGATAGCATGCGAGAGATGCAAAGCAAGGTAGAAGCAGGCTTGCAAGAAATTCTCACTACCTCGCAGCTAGAGCGGCTTAAGGAGATTCACGTTCAAGCCATGATTCAGATGGCAGGCCCGAGAGCTTTGGCTCATGGACCGCTGGCGGAAGAGCTTGGCATCACCGATGAACAGCGTGAAGAGATGCGTGAAGCGGGTCGTGCTGCTATGGAAGAAATTCGTGAGAAAGCACGAGAAAACTTTGAAACACTACGTGCCGAAGCTCACGAGCAAGTCTTTGCTGTTCTATCCTCGGAGCAGCGTGAAAAACTTAGCCAACTTCAAGGAGAGCCAATGGAACTTGACCTGCCTCAACGCGGACGTCGCGGTCCTGGCGGTCCTGAAGGTGAAGCAAGAGGTCCTGGCAAAAAAGGCAAGGGAAACAAAGCGAAAGGTAAAGACGGAAGTGGTAAACGACGCGGCCAGCGTCGTGGTCCTGGAGCAGAGCGTCCTGCACCCGATGCTTGATCCCAAATTGGGACCAACCACTCTCTTTGAATCAGGTCTTGGTGTGTCGGGCGCCAAGACCTGATTTTTTTATCTCAAAGCTAATTCTGAAGTTTTATTACAATTATACGAGATTCCACGATACCTATCGAACCGTGTCGTGTTGCAATCCTTTGAACTCCATTTTCATTTTCTGTCGATGGGTACGTATAATCAGCTTGGCAGAAATGATCACTATTCACTCAAGGGATGGGAACAATGGCCTCGTCAATTCTTAAACGAGTTGGTTTTATCGGATTATCAATGGCAGCTGCCATCTTGATGGTCGACAGCTTCACCTACGCCCAACCCCCAGGCAGGGGTGGCCGTGGATTTGGGTTTGGTGGCATGGGCGGCGGACGCATGATGAATGAAGCGATCCTGCTTCGCATGGAAGAAGTTCAAGAAGACTTGGGAATCTCTGAAGAACAACTCAGTCAATTGACTACGCAGCAAAACGACATCCGTGAAGAAATGCGTGATAAATTCAGCGAGATGCGGGAAGAGTTTGAGCAACTAAGAGAAAAACGTCGTCAAGCGAGAGAAGCTGGTGAAGAAGGCCGGCCCGAGCGTATGGAGCAACCTGAAGGTCGTCGTCGTGGTGATAGAGAACAGGAGGAAGGCAAAGAGCTTGACGAGAACGACCCTCGTGCCAAGTTTCGCAAAGTGATGGAAGATGTTCGCACAAAAGCAGAAGAAGGCGTTAACAGCACGCTGTCGACTTCCCAGCTTGAACGTCTCGAAGAGATAAAAATCCAAGCAACGATGCAAACCACAGGTCCTGTCGCATTCCTGCGGGGTGAAATCGCCGAAGAGATTGGTGTCAACGATCGACAGCGTGAAAAAATGCAAGGCTACTACAGCGAAGCGATGATGGAGATGCGAGGAATGCGTGGCGCTCCTCGTGAAGAGTTTGAAGAATTCCGTGCCGAAGTGAATAAACAGATGCTTAGGATGTTCAACGCCAAGCAGCGTAAGGCACTCACCAAAATGCAAGGAAAGCCAATTGAACTTGACTTCACACAGTTCCAACGACGTCGCGGCAATCAAGAAGAGAAAGAGGGCGAAGAGCAGCAGGAACGTCGTGGCCGTCGTGGAGAACGTGAAAGGTCAGACGCCTAATCTAAAGAATAAAAAATGCTTTACTTAGAAAAGGCTCCAAGCGTAATCGCTGGGGCCATTTTTCTTACTCCGCAGGAGTGGCTTCTTTTTGCTGCGTTAGGTCGTAGCGGCGAATTTTTCTATCGAGAGTGGAGCGTTCGATGCCAAGAATGTTGGCGGAACGGCTTTTGTTCCAGCCTGTTGACTTTAGTGTCGCAAGGATGTGCCGTCGCTCAATCTCAGACAGCGGCACCGGCTCGTAAGCGCCAATCGCACCAGCTGGCAAGTCAGCTTCGGTATCTCCGCTTGTCTTTAGGGTTGAAAGAACAAGATCATCGACTTCGATTGCATCACCACTACAAAGCACCACGGCACGTTCAACAACATTTTTCATCTCGCGAACGTTACCTGGCCAACGGTAGGTTAAGAGCGCGTCCATGGCACGATTGCTGAAGCCACGAATCCTTCGGCCAGTCTCCGCGTTGTATCGCTCCAGGAAGTGATCCGCCAAGACAGGAATGTCATCAGGTCGTTTGCGAAGCGGCGGAACAATAATTTCCAGAACATGCAAACGGAAATAAAGGTCGCGTCGGAATGCACCTTCAGAAACCTGCTGCTCAAGATCACGATTTGTCGCGGCAATCACACGCACGTCAACCTTGATCGCTTTGTTGCCACCGACTCGCTCAAATGGGTGTCCTTCAAGGACTCGTAGAAATTTCGCTTGGATTGCAGGGCTCATCTCGCCGATCTCGTCGAGCATGAGTGTTCCATCGTGAGCCGCTTCGAATTTGCCCATCTTGCGATCCGTTGCGCCGGTAAAGGCACCCTTCTCGTGACCGAAGAGTTCGCTCTCCAGCAACGATTCACTCAATGCTGCACAGTTGAGACAGACGAACGGTCCTTCGCTGCGTGGACTACTGTAATGTACCGCTCGGGCGACGAGTTCCTTACCGACTCCACTTTCGCCACGAATCAAAACCGTAGCTCGACTGGGAGCGGCACGGGCAATTTCTTGAGTAACCCTTGCAATGGCATCACTCGCACCGACGATTTCACTTTGAACGCCAAGACGCTCTCGCAATTGGGTGTTTTCGTCACGTGCCTTGTCAAGATTCTCGGCAAGCTCTTCACGATGCTCCAGGTTGCTCAGGGCGACCGCAAGTGTATCGGCAACGGCGAGAGTGAACTCCAGATCCTCAGGATCAAGCGGCTTGGCAGAACTGGTTGAGTAAAGGTGAACCAATCCAAGTGGCTGCGAACCACGTATTGGAGCACAAAGTACGCTTGTAGCCAGGATGTCACCACTCGAGTCACGAGCCCCAAGCTGGCTATCATCCATGATGTTACGAGCAAGAACTCCTTGTCCTTCGCGCGAAACTGTCGAGCTGAGGAACTTGGAAACGCGTTGGTAGCGGTGTGAAGAGTCACTTCGCTCTGCCAAGAGACGCAGTGTTGGTTCTTTTCCTTCCTCAGGTTCGTCGTACATCATCACGGAGCCTGCGTCAGCCTGAGTTCCGTCAAACAAACCGTCTAGTGCAATACTGGCCAGCGAGTTTACGTCAGTTGCCTTGGCAAGCTCGAATGCCAATCGACAAAGCGTCGCAGCAGCTTTCCCAACTTTTGGCGTTGAGTCAGCAGGAGAAATATACCCTTCACCCGTTAAGTCGGTTCCATCGTATCCTGGTTCCAGGTAACGGCTCTGTTGGCGGCGATGGGTAATGTGGGTTGGCTCGGCCGGATCGACGTCGAAAACACTATCATCTTCGGAAAGATCGACTTCGCTGTCCGAAGCAGGGATTTCGATTCCCATACCATTCGGGCCGAGATCGGTCGAGCCGGTGATTTCACGTGAACCACGTAGAACACTTTTTGAATCGGGAAACGCTTTTGATAGATCATCAACAAATGCTAAACACGCACTTCCAACTCGGATGATGTCACCGGGACTAAGCTGATGATCACCAATCACTCGGTCGCCATTGGCTGTTGTACCATTCCGACTTTCAAGATCTCGAAGGACCCAGCCACCTTGAGATGTAAAGACCTCGGCATGGTTACGGCTACAACGTTCATCCTTTACAACAATTCGATTCGTCGGTGCTCGACCTATCGTGACGGTTTCACCCTGCATCAATCGAAACACATCGGTCCACTTTCCTCCTTCGCGGATAACGAGGTAGGCGGTGGTTTGTTGTGTGTCAGACATTGAAAAACAGGGGTAGGATTATTCTCGAATTGCACCGGGCTAAATGCACAAAATCAAACAGGCGTTAAGCGATAGGGATGTTGCATCTTGCTACACCTAGGTGGCCCTCACTTCCAAGTGTAGCTTTATTGAACACTTGACTTACCTCTAGATTAAATCGATCCACCTCCGAAAAGCAAGGTAAGCCCTTAAATATTCGGGGTTTAGGCACTTGGATTCTGATAATTGTGTGGGCAAGGTAACAAACAGCCGAATCTAGCAAGGGGTTTCAATCGGATCGAGATGGTCTATTTCAGGGCAAAGGAAAGCAAAACCAAGCTTTTTAGCCCCTGAATCGAGCTTAAACCATTTGATACGACTCGACTTACCAACTATCCTCAAGGCTTACCGTTAAAGCTGCCTATTCCGCGGAGACTACCAACTGGTATCTCTAAGAACAGGCAAAAAGGTAATACAAACGATCAAATCCTTAATTGATTATGTCTTCTCATTTCGCATAGCATGCATTTAGGCTGAAATTGAGAAGGTTTCCTTCGGAGAGAATAGAAGATGCTAGCTCGGAACAGGTCCGCTAAACGTTCATTGGTATTCCTGGCGGTCGCATCACTTGCGATTGGTTTCTCACTCGAAGCCCTTGCAGGTGGTCTGGTTCGTTCACCAGCAGTCGGTGGTGTTTACATTGATGCCGAAGGAGTAGTCAGTTCGCCTGCTGTTAACAGCAGCGAATCTCTACAAGCAGTCTGGCAAGCTGGTTTGCAACCAGTCCCTGGTGACCTGGAAGCTTACACCGAGCTTCGATACGTTTCGCTCCGCGGTCTTGAAGAACAACTAGCCAAAGCCAGTGCATCGGGCGAGCCACTTCCTGATTCGGTTCGTTATCTAGCTGGTCTACTTCGTGTAAAGCACGTGTTGGTTTATCCACCTGCGAAAGGCAAGCCGGGCGATATTGTTCTAGCAGGTCCTGCCGAAGGCTGGAAAGTCGACTCTCTTGGCAACACCGTTGGAATCACAACAAATCGACCAGCCCTCATGCTGGAAGACTTGGTCGTTGCTCTGCGTGTCGCGGAATCATCCAACGGCCCAGGCCTTAGCTGCTCAATTGATCCAACCCAAGCTGGGCTTGCTCGTGCACAACGAGTTCAATCACAACTAACCGCTGCTGATGGACCACTCGTTGCATCACGCCGCTTGGAACAAGCTCTTGGCCGCCAAGTGATCACCGTCAGCGGTGTGCCTGAAACGAGCCACTTCGCTCGCACGCTTGTCGCAGCTGACTTCCGTATGAAGCGTCTTGCCATGGGCTTTGAAGAAGCGCCTGTTGCTGGCATCCCTAGCTATCTGAAAATGGTTGGCACCTCCGAGGCGAATCAAAACATCCTTCCACGATGGTGGTTGGCTGCTAATTACGATGCACTTGCCCGCGATGAAAAAGGCTTTGCCTGGGAAATCCGTGGCCAAGGCGTCAAGTGCATGGCTGAGGAAGACTTCGTCGACGTCGAAGGTGAAATCACCCGTGGTAGCCGAAAGGCAAATAGCTCAGCTCGTTGGGCTGAAAAATTCACCGCCCAGTTTGATGAACTTGCGGGCCATGATTCGTCGTTTGGTCACCTTCGCAACGCCCTCGACTTGGCAGTTGCTGGAGCACTTATGACGAAAGAAGGCCTTTGGGGCGTTGCCAAGTTTGAAGTCCCTCAGTTGATGAGCAAGTACGAACTGGAAGAATACGCCGCTCCCAAAGAGGTGGCTACCAAGGCAACTTTCCTCAAGAAGGGACGCAAGTGGGTCATCACAGCCTCGGGTGGTGTTCAAATACACCCATGGCTAATTGCCGACAAGATTGTCGAAGCAAAAGAGCTTGAGCCAGTTCGTGAGCAAGCCCAGGCAAGCTCCACTAAAAACTGGTGGTGGCAATAAGTCGCTGCTAAATGTGGCCACCGGTCAGGAAGCCATTGCAACCGGTGGGTTAGGATAATCGTGTGCTGTCCGGTCGAGTACCCCGACGCATGCTCGCCATGCGTCGTCGACGCTAATCTCACAAATGGCACTATTATCAGCGCTGCGGCGTTGCCGGCGATTTCCTTCTACGAGCTTCTTAAGAACTCCTGCATGGGGCGTACCGTAGGGGCCGCAGTCAAGTGGATGCGTTGCGCCGTGTAGGCCAACGGTTGGAGTTCCTACCGCTACAGCCAAATGCATGGGACCGGTGTCTCCGCTGACCATGATCCTTGCTCCGCCAAGTAGCGAGGCTAGTTCATGAAGTGAAGTATTTGGGGCAAGGATCCCCCAACCACTACCAGCGGCACGAATTTGTTCGGCCATCTCTCTTTCTTTCTGACCGCCCCAGACAATAACGGTACGTAAACCACGTTGCTGCCCTAAGCGTGAAACAATTTCGCCAAAGCGGTTCATCTCCCACCGTTTCGATTCCCAGGTTGCGCCAGGGTTAACGATTGCGTATTGCTCTAGCTGATTTGAATCGAGCCAAGCATTCATCGTTTCGTCGGCTTGGTGATCGATTGGTAAACGCCATGCGAGGTTGGTATCGGTTTTGTCACCGACAAAATGATCAATTCCAATCGCGCTTAGCAGTTCAAGAGAGCGATCTACTATGTGCGGCTGACGTGGTTCCACCAGTCGGTTATTGAGCCACGGACTAAGCTCACTGCCATAGCGACCCTTCAGACCAATTCGAGTCTTTGCACCTGAAAGCCAACACGCCATGGCAGACTTCGTTGTGCTTTGGCAATCAACAGCAATATCAACGTTCAACTTTTGCAGCTTCCGACGTGCCGACAGGACCCCTTTGGCTGAAACGTACCAGCCACGCTCAAGGACTAAGACTTCATCCAGGGCAGGGTGGCCAACCACGAAATGGGACGACTTTTCTTCCACCACCCAAGAGATAAAGGCTTTGGGGTAGCGCTCACGTAAGCGACACGCAACGGGCGTGGTCAGAATGGTATCGCCAATAGCGCTCATTCGTGAAATGAGAATCCGTGGCGTGTCAGTACCTATTTCTTGCGTCATCCTTGACGTCCTCACTTCGGTAGTTTGTCAGGCAGCGTTGCTTATGTTGGACGTATGTTACTGTGAATTAAGGAGTTGAGACAACAACGGTTTACTTGCCATCGCCCGGAGTGCTAGCATTCACTTTCAAGAAACAGGACCATTATCAAAGCCAAGATGAATAGCGTGTTAACTCTCTATTTTTAGTTGCATTCTCAATTTCTAGCCATTAATATCATGAGCGAAATGCAGGGATTAAATCAAACCTCACCCGTTTTGAGTCCGTCCTTATGCGCGCACAACAGTCGTTGACCTTCCTTCTGCTGGCATGCTTCCTATTTATCACGGAAGCTTCTTTCTCAGCTTTTCCTGGATCCCTTAACTTTACCTCGGGATTGCCACCACGTGGCGATGGCGAGACTTATCCTCGAAGCATTAACCCCGCACGTCAGGCGACAAACGGTGGTGCTTCACCTGGTTGTTCTTCACTACCCTGGGCGTTGATTTTAACAATCTCAACGGAAACCCTGCCTACTTTGATGACAACAACCTTCTGACAAGGCCAGCTACACTCATCAAGAACGATGCTTTTTGGACCGATCCAAAGCTTGGTCAATTTTCTTCTGGTAATGGCACCTTTGAATTGGCACAGTTTGGCTTTAGCTTTCTTCCCGGCTTCAGCGACGGGGCCGATTTTGGCTTCGATCTTGCGATGGCTTCCGTAAGCAGCGATCTTCCGGTTAGCAGCTTCTATGATGAGCTCTCGGGCGATTTCATTACCGCCCCGTTTTTGCCATTCCAAATTCAGGATGACAATTTTAACACAGCCCAAGGGGCTCTAGTCTTTGCCACAGGTGAGTCTTCTACACCGGATCAAGGAGGCGCTATCTTTGCTGAATCGGTCGGCACATTCAATACGCTAAATAGCCCACGAACAGCGTACGAAGCTCGGTTCCGCTTGGATCAGTTCTTCTTGCAAAGCTTGATCGAGTACGAGAGCGATTTATTTGGTGGCGATCCCGGTGATGAGTTCGGCGACGGAGAATTTATACCAACCCCAATCCAATTCTTTGACATCGATCTACAAAGTATTGCAACTTTCGGCGGCACAACCCAGGTTGCGATGGATAATTTTGTCTTGGCTGGTTCTCCTCCGATTAACGACCCACTGCGTGAACCACTCAATTTCTCCCCCTTTGATCCTGTTGGTGCAAATACGCCACAGTATTTTGTGACGGATGATTCCGAGGGTGATCCATTTGAGGGCATAACCGATGGGATTTTTGAAGCCCTCGACATCGCAACCTCGGCTGCTGATGGTGAGTTTGATGTATCGATTCTTGGCAATCCGACTCCCGCAGGAGCTCAAACGACCGGAGTTATCACGACCGTCCCTTCTGACAGCGAGCTTCGCACGAGCATCGATGATCCCCTGGCAGGTGTCGTTGTTGAATACGATGAGCCAGTAAACCCGAACGCATTTGTGCCAGAAAACGAGATTCCGCTCGGGGGTGTCATCAACGTCAACACGGTGAACAGCAGTGGTGATGAGACCACGGGGCAATTCATTGTTGAAGCGATCAACGAAACCAGCAATGTCTTATCTGAAACGACAAACCAGATATCCAACGCGATTCAGTCCACGGCTAATCAAATTCTGCAAGACAACGGCGTTGATCTCGGCAGCACGGATCCCGATGCAGCGTTGCCTCTTAGCGAAGAGCAAGTTCGCTCATTGCTTGAAAGTTCATTTTCAGAAGCAGAATCCTTTTTCCAACAACCCAACTCAAACGAAACGGTTGGAGATCTGATTCAATCGATCGGCGCACGAGCTTTCACCGATGGATCTTTGTTTGGTCAAGAAGGAATCGAAGGCTTGGGCGATGGGGTTATCGGCTCCGACGTACCGACGAGCATTAGTGAGATTAGCAATGCGGTTAGCATCTTCTCGGAGGAAGTCAGCCATGTAATCCTAAACAGAGCCAATCAAGAGTTTTCAGAGCAAGGGCAGTCTATTATTGAGTCCGGCGAATCGATCCAAGATGCTGCCGAGCAAGCGATTCTTCGCATCCGTGAAACTGCCAATAATCTGCAACCGATAACAGCGGATGATTTCATTGCTGAGGTCGAAGCAATCGTTGTTTCTGGCAGTACTTTTATCAATTACAGCTACTCACAGTATCAACAGTACCTAGCAGATAACGGGCTTTCCCCAACGATCGGCGATACCGGCGGATACACCGAGCCAATCTTCAACAGCTCGGGTGAAATCATCGACTTCCGCTTCAACAGTTGGATTGTGACGGACCAATCCGGTGGCTTTATAGCAAGCTTAGCCTTCGCATCAGAAGTACCAGAGCCAAGCTCAGCTTTGATTCTTGCTTCGCTCCTTGGATTCGCTGCCTTGAATAAGCGATCTTAAGAAACGCAGCACTCCACCTACCTTGGCTCACTACTTACGCTTAAGATCCTCATTCATCGCATCCTCGTTAATGCGATGAATGGTTTCTGAGCGGGACTCCCCGCTGCTATCTAGCAAACGGTTGCTGACGTAGGCACCAAAGATGAGAACTAATATCGCAGCTATACCCCATAGAAAGTAAGGGAGAGATGCGGCCACTCGTTCGTAACGACGTGCTTGCCCAGCTGAGCGATGAATTTCCAATAAGCCATGACCGTACGATTCGTCCGCAAGCTGTTGCTTCTTTAGAGTAAGCCGTTCACCAAACATCCATGCCGTGAATCTACTACGCTGCGGTTCTTGCTCTAATAGCGAAGAATTGGATACTTCTTGCTCTGGTTGTGTTGCTAGAGCAGGAGTCGATTCAGCCTGCAAAATTTG
This sequence comes from Botrimarina sp., assembly GCA_965263145.1. GTDB lineage: Bacteria > Planctomycetota > Planctomycetia > Pirellulales > Lacipirellulaceae > CAYGQU01. Next base: position 376,376 of record OZ253585.1, on the reverse strand, counting down.
CTTCCAAGGCTTTGCTTCTTTGACAAAGCCAAGCGTGTCGGTAATCCCCACCCCATAATCACACCATGATCGGATGAGTTCATTGAACGTAGCATCAAGATCACGGAGTCGATCAAACGATTCTGTCTCGCAGACGATCACCAAGGCACCATCGTCACGACGAACCCCGTAGGCAACATGATTGTCTAAGAGACCATGATAGGAACGAAAACGGACCAAATCCTCAGCAGAGGGCTGAGCCCCTGACGGGAAGCAAAGATATCGATAAGCAGCCACGGTCCCTTTCCTTTACGATTGCTTATCCCCGTTAGATCGATTGTATATCTTTACTGTAAAAACTGACAAGCAATATTTAACCGAAGTTTGGGCCCTTGGTGTTTTTTACCCAGATTGAGTCAGTGTTCGGCTAAGTTAATCTCGCGAAGTATTGCTTTGATTGGTAGCATGAACGCAGTCAACCAAAGCCTTTATAAGAAACCGCTGTTGGTAAAACAGAGAAACATCCCAAGCGTACACAACCACAACGTTTATGAGCACCATTCTCGGCATCGATCTAGGCACCACGAATTCTCTCTGCTCAGTCTTTCGTAATGGAAAGCCAGAGCTATTGCACAATGCTCATGATGAATTCCTCACCCCATCAGCGGTAGGAATTCTCCCCAGCGGCGAAGTCGTCGTAGGAGCGGTCGCCAAGGAGCTTGCAGTAAGCCATCCTGATCGCGTAGCCCTTTGCTTCAAAAGACTCATGGGGGAATCCAGCAAGATCACTATCGCTGGAGAAGAGTTCACTCCGGTTGAGCTATCTAGCATGATCCTTAAGTCCCTTAAGGAAGATGCTTCGAACTACCTAAAAGAAGAGGTTGATGAGGCGGTCGTCTCCGTACCGGCTTACTTCAACGATCTTCAGCGAAAAGCGACCAAACAAGCAGCGGAGCTGGCTGGTTTAAGAGTACGCCGAATCGTAAACGAACCTACGGCAGCTGCTCTTGCCTATGGTTTCCATGATCGAGATGCCGAAAAGACCCTCATGGTTGTCGACCTTGGAGGGGGCACCTTTGATGTCACACTCATGGAGATCTTCGAAGGAACCCTAGAAATTCTTTCGACTGCAGGTGAAAGTCAGCTTGGTGGCGAAGATTTCACCAATCGGCTTGTTTCTGTCGTCTTGAAGCAACAGAATCGTCAGCTAGAAATTGCTGAACTGCAAACTCCTTTAATGGTCTCAAGACTTCGCAAAGAATGCGAATTGGTGAAGCGTTCATTTGGCGAAGTAAGTGAATCCCAGGTACGTCTTCCCAAAGATGATGGAGCGATTGATGAAGGCTCCCAAGTATTTAAAGTCACTTACGATCAGTTTGTCAAAGCGGTAGAGCCATTGACCGAACGAGTTGCTGCCCCCATCGACCGCGCGCTACGCGATGCTCAGCTAAACGCAACCAATGTTGATGACATTATTTTGGTTGGCGGTGCGACGCGCATGCCCTTGATCGAAAAACTGATAAAAGATCGATTTGGCAAAGAGCCTCTCTGCCATATCGACCCCGATCAAGTAGTCAGCCTCGGTGCCGCCATCCAAGCCGCTCTGATTGCCGATGACAAGGCGGTTGAGGATTTGGTCATGACCGACGTTTGCCCCTTTACGCTTGGAATAAACACTTCCAAAGAGCTCGGTATGCAGATCAAGTCGGGCTATTACATGCCCATTATTCATCGCAACACCACGATCCCGGTTTCCATCGAACATGCGGTTTCAACGCTGCATGCCAACCAGCGAGAAGTCAAAATCGATGTCTATCAGGGAGAACATCGGCGGGTTGAAAAGAACCTAAAGCTGGGCGAAATGTCCGTCTCAGGCATTCCCCTCGGTCCAGCCGGGCAAGTTATCTTCGTTCGCTTCACTTACGATCTCAACGGTATCCTCGAAGTCGAGGCCTATCCCGAAGGTCGAGAAGAGCATAAGCAACAGATCGTTATCACCAATCATGCGTCTGATATGGACGAACAGGATATGAACGAAGCTGTTGAACGAATGCGAAAGCTCAAATACTATCCTCGCGAAGATCAAGAGAGCCAGCGTCTTTTGCGCTACGCCGAACAATGCATAGGCGAGGTGAGCTCGTTACAAAGGGAGCAGCTTGAAATGGCAATCGATAGCTTTGAAAGCTCTATGCATACCTCGGACAAGGAGTTGGTTGAAAGCAGCCGTCAGTCGCTTCTATTTGTGTTGTCTTCTCTTGGCTTCTCACCAAAGTAAATCAGCATGATGAAGCTCACTGAAAGTCAACGGCAATACCTAAAGGATGTTCTACGTCTTAACCCAGTCTATCAATCAGAAGAAATCCATCTCGCGCGAGTCGAACAGCTAGAGACGGATTCCTACGACCAACGAAGCAAACGGCAGCTTGCTTCTCGCGAGTATGCGGATCGCAGGGCTACTGTGCGTAAAAAAATAGGCGAGATCCGAGAAACGATCTGGTCCAGCCCGATCGATGAACTAGAAGCTGAAGTTGGCAATCTCGACATTACTGAATTCCCCGAATATCAGCAGGACACCAAAACCTTTCGAATCATTCTGCAATCGAGGAACAAACTTTCCAGCTTGGCTTCTCACAAAGATTACGATGCTGATTTCTTGGAATGTGTAAAGCAATCGCTAGTTGCCAGCCCTCCGCATCGAGCAGAGATTGAAGAACGCGTGCGTGCTTCCTTCTCAAATCACCGCTTAAAACGTGATGCGAAAGGGATGGTTGGCTTGATCAAGAGTGAGATGCCTGATCTTTATCAATTACGAAAAGATTGGTTCGTCAAGATGTTTCATAAGAAGCATCACTTTCCACTCTCTTAGAATTTCATCCTTTGTATAACACCCTAATAATTCTTTTGCTTCGATAATCGCTTGCTATGTCAGATACGGATCCAACTTCTAATTCCGAAGGAGACGCTTCAAACCAGCCAAACTGGGATCTGCTGCCAGACAAGCCTGTCGATTTCTTTCAACTAGAAGAAGAGTACGATCGCAAGCAACTCAAGCGAAGCTACAACCGACTAATCAAGCGATTCAAGCCTGAACGTCACCCCGAAGAATTCCAAAAGATACGTGCCGCCTACGAGCGTTTAGAGCAATTTCTGCGATATGGTGAGTATTACCGCTCGGAAGCCAATCAAGCTTGGGAAGCGGTAACAGAAAACGATACCGACGTCGTTTCTAACCCCGAGATCTCAAGTCATCCTAACAAAGAGACTTCTTCAGAATCATTGGGCAATGGAGCCGCAGAGGCGGCGGTAAATCCATTCGACCAAGCTGAATCATCAAGCCCTTTTGCAAAACTCGCTACCAAGCTGGATGGGGAAGAAGTTGATGCTGACGAACTTTATTCGGAACTTAGTATCAAAGAAAACAAGGAAGCAACTGATTACTATCTTCTCGCTCTTGTTTCCGACTTTGCGACCGAGACCAAACACCTTGCCTTCCTGCAGCATCTGCTTCAAGGCTTACGCAAGCACCCACGCGATTCGGGCCTTGCTGCGGTTACGTATCGTTATCTGAACGACCAAGTCCCTGACAGCAGTCTGCCTAAAGTTGTCGTGGCGTGCAGCAAATCAATCTGTCACGACGGATACTACCAACTTACGGAAGGAATTTGGAATCGACTTCTGAAGCTTGTTCCGTTTGAAAGATTCCAGTCGTTGTTAGATGAGTGTGAGCAGAATCTCGACCCCAATGAACATAACGTTTCAGGTAGAGTCGTCTTTTATCTCCACATGCTGCAACAAGCTTTGTGGAAAGAGGATTCGGATTGGATTCAAGAGAAGTTTGATTTCATCGAAGAACATTTTGGCGAAATCCCACCGCATTCTGAATCAGATTTTGAAGTTCTCACCATGACGCGTGAGTATCTTACCGTCCGAAAACAGTTCACTTCAAACGGTCCGGAATGCAATAAGCTTGACCACCTGATGGAAGAATTCTTTTGTGCTGATCCTGTCCGGTCTGACCGAGAATTTCTTGAATATCAATTCGAGCTTTCAAGCAATTATGAGACGTTGCTCAAAGAGTTGCCTATCAATGAGGAGCGAGGCAAGCAAGAGTTCTTTACCCTTTGGAACTGGATGGCACACAACGTCGGAGGGCGATTGATCACCCACGAAGAGCGAGAAGTCGATTACAACTTCTGGGGCCATCGAATGAATGGCTGGCTAAGTCTCGTTCTTAGCCGCAATCCTCTATTTATGCAGTGGTGGGATGTACAATCCATGCTCATTGGGCTAACAAAAGTTGTGACCACAATCTTATCATCTTCCTTGGTCTTCTTCTTTCTCTTTATCATTGTTTTCGCAATCGATCCAGCTATGAAAGACAATCCGATCCAGGCACTCCTGTTCGTGGCGGCTGCGATTGTCACCTTGGTTTTTGCCGCCCGATACTACATAAAGTGGTGGCCAAAGTATGTTGAAGAGATATTCTGGCAGCCCTATTGTGAAAGAATGCTTCTTAAGTGTTATCGCAAGGTTTGGCAGCCTGCTTGTATGGGATTTATACGTCAATCGCAATTAGATTACTTTGAGTTCCGTGGCCTGATTGGACAAATGCCCCAGCAAAACACGAGTGCTAATGCAACTTGGATCAACAACTTCATCCACCAAGACATTGGTATGGCCGTATTTGCCTTAGCGCTAAAATTCAAGGAATGATTTCATTTGCGATCTCTATTGATTATGCTAGTGCCGATTACCCTGCTTCCCGCTGTATGTGATTTCCACCTATGACACGACTTCTCCAACACGTCACTCACTCGTTGCTACTCATCTTGGTTGTTGTAAGTGGTCAGTCCCTTACGGCAGCAGAGCAACCTAATTTTCTTTTCATCTTTATCGATGACTTGGGTGCTCATGATTTGGGTTGCTATGGTTCGACCTACCATCAAACCCCACGCATTGATCAGCTTGCTGAAGAAGGGTTGAAATTCACCAATGCCTACGCCGCTTGCCATGTTTGCTCGCCAACACGTGCAGCGGTTTTGACTGGCAAGTATCCCGCCCGACTACATATCACTGACTGGCTAACCGGTCACAACAAACCTTACGCCAAGATGTCTATTCCTGCCTGGAATACGGAAGGCCTTTCTAAGGAAGAACATACACTTGGAGAGCATTTTCAAGCAGCCGGTTATAAGACGGCGTGGTTAGGCAAATGGCACTTGGGTGGCAAAGTAAATGGAAACGATGAAAGTCCTCAGCCTCATGGATTTGATGCTGGCCAACAAAAGTGGAACCTCAACAACAAGAAAGATGGGGAAGACCCCAAAGGTGTGTACACCCTCACGAAAGAAGCGATTGATTTCATGCAGGAGCATCGGGAAGGGCCATTCTTTGTGGCTGTCTCTCACTACTCGGTCCATACTCCTGATCGTTGGAATGAGAAGCTTCGCAAGAAGTATATGAACAGAAAGAAGAAAGTTAAATCGCCACAAAAGAATCCAAAGTTTGCAGCCATGCTAGAGGATCTCGACAAGAGCGTAGGACAGCTACTTGATTGGCTTGATGAGTCAAACTTGGCGGATTCAACCGTCGTGGTATTTACCTCGGACAATGGTGGTCTTATGGGCCAAACGAACAATGCACCATTACGGGCAGGGAAGGGAACCCTTTATGAAGGTGGGACACGCATTCCTTTTATCGTTCGTTGGCCAGGCGTTTCCCCCACGGGAAAAACTTCCGACGCAAGGATTTGTAGCATCGATTACATGCCAACTTTTTCATCTATAGCTGGCCTTGATCTTCCCCAGGGAATTGATGGGATCGATTTCTCAGCCTCGTTCCGTGGTGAACCTGCTCCTAATCGAGAAGCTCTTTATTGGCATTACCCTCACTATCACAAAGGCAAACCGGGAGGCTCAATCCTCAAAGGTGACTTCAAACTGATCGAACGCTTTGAAGATGGGAGCCTTGAACTTTACAACCTGGCTACTGATCCCTACGAAAAGAAAAACCTAGCAAAACAGCAATCAGACGTTTCTGAAGAGTTACTCGAAGAACTCCAAACCTGGCGTGAAGAGGTTGGTGCACAAATGATGACACCAAACCCCAACTACAAAGCGACAAATAAATAGCTCATCTTGCGCCAGTAAATTTAAATATTGCGCCTCAGATTTCTCCAAACTGCACGATTATAAGCATGGGACGGACAATCTTTTGTCAGTTGCTTTAAGTTTCCACGCCCCACGTTATGATGACACTATTGGCGAACTGGCCTGACATCTCATCTGATATTGTCATCAAGAGATTGTTCGTCATAAAGAACGGAACATTCTTTTCAACGGAACTGCGTAACTATGTACTCCCTGATATCTGCCCATGCGCAGACAAACAAATCAATTTGGAAGCTGATGGTCGTCTTCACGTTGGCGTCAATGATGGCCGACTCGACTGAAGCTTACGACATCACGAATCGCTGGACAGCAACGAAAACCAATGGCGGAGGTCTTCAGCGAGGTGATGCCATCACCGTTACCTGGAGCGTTGTACCTGACGGCGAATCTTGGTCACGTGGTTCAAATTCTGATTTGATTGACTACCTCGATGTTGGCTGGAGCGTAAATGTTGCAGACCGTACCCCCGATCTCACAAACCGACCTTGGTGGGACCTGATGGATCGTGTCTATGACCAGTACCAACGAGTTTCAGGCCTAACCATGATTTACGACGCCGAACAAGATTCGGCTGGTGTTGATACAGGGACCTCGGGAGATATCCGCATCGGTGGGGTACCTTTCACTTGGGAGAATGATAAAGGAGGCGTGCTTGCTGACAACTCGTTCCCCAACAATGGAGATATGCGCATCGATACCTATCGAGGCGATAATGGTGTTCCCAGTTTTTTTCACACCAACACGAACGCCTTTCGCAACCTTATTGCCCATGAAAGTGGACACGGCATGGGGCTTAGCCATAGTGATATCTCTGGCGCAAATGCTGTGATGGAGACCCCGCTCGAATCAAACTTCTGGGGGCTTCAATTTGATGACATCTACGCCTTCAATCGACTGTATGGCGATCCACTCGAAAAACTTGGTGGCAACGACACCTCGGGTACGGCTTACGATTTAACGCCGCTGTTAACCGACTCAACTTTTACCCTTGGCACGGATGCTAACGACTCAAGTGTGAACGAAATGGACAGCGATTGGGTCGGCATCGATGGAACCTCAGATCAAGATTGGTATCAGATTGATATGCCAACGACCGGTCTGATAATGGTTGAGTTAACTCCTCTTGGCCCAACCTACTCAACAGATGAACAGGGTGCGAACACCGACTTTTCAGCAAGAAGTGATCTTAGGTTTGAGATCTACGGTCCTGGACGAAACTCCATTGAGCTTCTCAATACCGTTGATGCCACCGAGGCAGGACAAGTTGAACTGTTTAGCCAAGTAGTCGATGAGGCGGGTAGCTATTTCATCCGAGTCACGGGTGAATCTGACTTGAATCAATTCTACCAACTAGAAGCCTCAACGAGTCTGCTAAACGACATCGAAGGCGACGTCAACCAAGATGGTTTGGTGAATCAGCTAGACATTGATGCCTTCATTCTCGGGTGGCGATCAGATACGTCAGCATTGGACGAACTAGGCAAATACACCATGGGTGACTTGGACCTCAGTGGACTAACAGACCTTACAGATGCCGTGATTCTTCAGCAAGCCCTCATTGGAGCAGGGCAGTCAGCAAACCTCGCCTCCATTTTCTCGACCACGGTACCTGAACCTAGCACCGCTTTGCTACTCTTGGCTGGTGTAAGCATGCTTGGGATTCGTCGTAACGATTGATTCCTGGCGGCTCAATCCAACCACAAAGAATAATCCCCAAGAAGCGAACCATTCTTGGGGATTTTTCTTGGTTCGTTACCAAAGACTCAGTCGTTTGTCCATTTAATCTGAAACTCGATCTCTTCCGCAGAATCTTCACGTTCATGTTCGATATTGAACTCGGCACGCACTGGGACGTAGATCCGTTCACCAGCGATTTGAATCTCAAACTTCTCGCCCGATTCAATCGCGTCAGCAAGCCTACGGAGCTTTGCAACAAACTCTGAATTGGTGTAACCCTTCTCAATATCACGTTCCGCTTTTTCTGCCATGGTAGGTTCCTATAAAAAAGAATCCGCTAACAAAATTGCTAACGGATTCTCAACGGAGTTTGTCGATCGGTCAAGTAAAAGCAAGGAATTACTTTTGCATGGCTCGCTGAAGGGCGGCTCCCATATCTGCAGGGCTTTCAGCAATCTCGATGCCTGCGTCCTTTAATGCGGCAATCTTGTCGTCTGCTGTCCCTTTACCACCCGAGATGATTGCCCCGGCATGGCCCATTCGCTTACCAGGAGGAGCGGTACGACCAGCAATGAATGCGGCAACCGGCTTGGTGACATTTGCTTTGATATAAGCGGCGGCCTCTTCCTCGGCGGTACCGCCAATCTCACCCATCATGAGAATCGCTTCTGTTTCACCATCTGCTTGGAATAGCTCAAGGCAATCGATAAACGAGGTACCATTAACGGGGTCACCACCAATACCAACACAAGTTGATTGGCCAAGACCAAGGTTCGTGAGCTGCCAAACCCCTTCATAAGTCAGCGTGCCACTTCGGCTGATAAGTCCGACTGGCCCCTTCTTATGAATGTAACCTGGCATGATGCCGATCTTGCATTCTTCGGGAGTGATCACACCAGGACAGTTTGGCCCGACAAGGCGGACCTTTTGGCCTGCAGCAACACGAGCCTTAAGCTCTCGCTCAACTCGCACCATATCTAGAACAGGCACCCCCTCGGTGATGGCACAAATCACTTCGATGCCAGCATCGGCTGCTTCGAGGATTGCATCAGCGGTGAAGGGGGGCGGCACAAAGATCATCGAGGCATTGGCCCCTTGTTCTTTGACAGCTTCTTCGACGGTATCGAAGACTGGACGATCTAAAACCGTCTGGCCACCTTTGCCAGGTGTAACCCCAGCAACAAGGTTCGTTCCGTACTCAATACAATTGCGGCTATGAAATTCACCTGCCTTACCGGTAATTCCCTGGCAGACAAGTCTTGTCTCTTTGTTTACTAAGATGGACATGTGATTTGTATCTTTACTATTAAGCGTTCAGTAATCAGCGATCAGCCTTCAGCTTCTTCAGGAATGATGACAACATTCGTTTTGTTTCTTGTACTTGTGCTGTCAAGTCCTTTGATTGATCATCGCTGAGGTAATTAAGGTCTCTTGCTAGTTCGATATGGTATTCAGTCTCAGAAGCTGACCCCATAGCTAACTGGAGAAACCTCCCAAAATCGGCGTCGCTCCCTCTCCCACACCCTTCAGCGATACTCGCCGCAACTGAGGAACTTGAACGTCGCATTTGACTCGTTAACCCAAACCTTTCATCAGCAGGAAACGATTGGGTCGCTCTATATATACTGAGGGTAAGTCGATGGGCTTTTTGCCAAACCAACAGATCGTGGAAATCTTTCATGGCTAACCAAATACCCCCGCAGCTGAAAGCTGATCGCTGACAGCTGATTGCTCCTCTAGCCCGCAGCTGCTACCACTTTCTTTGCAGCGTCAGTTAGGCCTTCTGCGGTGATAATGTCGACATCCGATTCGGCCAAGATCTTACGACCTTCTTCAACTTCAGTCCCTTCAAGTCGGACCACCAATGGGATGTTGAAGCCAACTTGTTTGTAAGCCTCTAGAACCGCATTCGCAATTGTGGTGCACTGCATAATGCCACCAAAGATGTTGACAAGTACCGCTTTGACGTTGCTATCGCCGAGCAGAATGCGGAACGCCTCGGTCACTTGATCAACGTTGGCTCCGCCGCCGACGTCGAGGAAATTGGAAGGCTGACCACCATGAAGTTTGATGATGTCCATCGTACTCATCGCCAAGCCGGCTCCATTCACAAGACAACCGATGTTGCCTTCAAGCTGAACGTAGCTAAGGCCAGCTTCGCCTGCTCGCAGTTCGTTAGCGTCTTCTTCGCCCGTGTCACGAAGCTCCAACAGATCGGCATGGCGGAACATTGCGTTGTCATCGAACGTGATCTTGGCATCCAAGGCCATCAGATCACCTGCACCGGTGACAACCAAAGGATTGATTTCGGCCAAACTACAATCGAGTTTGACGAAGAGCTTGCAGATCGCTCTCATGAACTTATCAGCCGAACGAACCGAAGCGCCGCTAAGGCCAAGCTTTTTAGCAAGCTTGCGTGACTGATAAGGCATTAAGCCTGCATCAGGATCGTATGCCTCTTTGAAGATTAGCTCGGGGGTCTCTTCCGCGACCTTCTCAATGTCCATCCCGCCTTCGGTTGAAACCATTAAGACAGGCTTCCCTGCCGCACGGTCAACAACGATGCCAAGATAAAGCTCACGAGCGATATCGCAGCCTGCTTCAACAAGCACTTGGTTGACTGTCTGGCCAGCGGGGCCAGTCTGGATGGTTACTAGGTCATGGCCAAGCAAATTCTCAGCAACACGTTTGGCGTCATCAGCAGATTTAACCAATTCCACGCCATGTTGTTCTGGAATCTGGGTTAATGTTCCCTTACCACGCCCACCGGCATGAATCTGGGCCTTAACAACGGCAATTGCTCCGCCCAGCTTGTCAAAGGCTGCGGCGGCTTCGTCACCCGACTTGGCAACAATGCTTTCAGGTACAGCGATTCCTGCCTCACGGAACAGAGACTTCGCTTGAAACTCATGTATTTTCATGGATTTAACACGCTATGAATGTAGTTTAAGTGCTTTCTTAACTGAGTATCCACCTCAGAAGACCTATCCCGCCGAAGGCAGATCACTGCCTTTTTTGCCCTGTTAGAGGCTCGCCTGAATTGGGAGTATAGGAATCGATCAATCGACACGACAATAGGCCGTGATTGGCAAAAAGCCAGAATATCAAGGAATTTAAGAATGCCATGGGATGACTCCAACGGTACAGAATCAAATGCGTCCCGCATCAACTGGTGGACGAATTTCTTTGAGAAATTCATCTGCTTACCGATTTCTTGGTCCTTCTAGCCAAGTTTGGGTTGACGGATTCCCAAGATATCGTGAAATTATTCACAAAGACGGTAAGGTAGCTTCAAAACTGACCTTAGCAGCTGCCGATACTCCCACCTGATGATATTGCACCCACCGAAATAACAGACTGCCAGCCAAATGGTACACCCAACTGGGTATCTCCATTAGCTGAGCAACGATAGGACCTCTGCCGAATCGCGAGGTCTTAGGACTGTTTACAAAAGCTTAATCGATTTTCGCTACCACACGACGAAGGAATCCCTCCGACATGACCAAACGTTTTCTGTTGGACAAAGGGCTCGACTTACCAATTGCCGGCGAGCCACGCCAAGATATCGAGGGTGGCCCCGCTATTCGCACGGTTGCCCTAGTAGGTGATGACTACTACGGCATGAAGCCAACAATGGAAGTTGTTGAAGGCGATACCGTCAAACTTGGTCAGTTGCTTTTCACTGACAAGAAGACCGAAGGGGTTAAGTACACCTCGCCTGGTGCTGGAAAAGTTGTTGCTGTTAATCGTGGTGCTAAGCGTAAGTTTGAATCGGTTGTTATCGAACTCGATGGCGAAGATGAAGTCACCTTTGCTTCCTATCCCGACGAGAACCTTGCGATGCTTGATCGCGACAAGGTTCAAGAGAATCTCATTGAATCAGGTTTATGGACTGCGATTCGCACGCGTCCCTTCAGTAAGGTACCTGCTCCTGAAACAGCCCCTTACGCCATGTTCATCACGGCGATGGACACCAACCCTTTGGCGGTCGATCCGGTCAATGTCATCAACCAAAAGCCAGCTGAGTTTATCGCAGGCTTGCAAGTTTTGAGCACCCTGACGGATGGTGATACTTGGCTTTGCAAGAAACCTGGCACCGAACTACCAGGTGAAGATCTTGGTTGCCTTGAAGTAGCTGAGTTCTCAGGCCCTCACCCAGCAGGATTGCCTGGGACCCACATGCACTTCTTGGCACCAGTTAGTCTCGAACGTGCTTCTTGGGATGTTAACTACCAAGATGTCATCGCAATCGGACATTTGTTCCTAACGGGCAAGATTCTAACCGACCGAGTGGTCTCGGTTGCTGGCCCAGCAGTGACGAATGCCCGTTCGGTACGAAGTCGGATCGGCGCTTCGCTTGAAGAGCTTTGCAAAGGCTCTGGAGCCCCTACTGAGGGTGTCCGAACCGTGAGTGGCTCGGTCCTTAGCGGTCGTGAATCAGCTGATATGCGCAACTTCCTTGGCCGTCGACACCTTCAAGTCACCCAACTAATTGAAGGCACTTACCGTGAGTTCATTGGCTGGATGCTTCCTGGTTTCAGCAAATTCTCGGTAACGAATGTCTTTGCTTCGTCATGGATTCCTTCGACCGTCGCAGACAAGTTCAAGTTCACAACTTCGACCGAGGGAAGTCACCGAGCGATTGTCCCCCTTGGGAAGTACGAAAAAGTCGTGCCGTTGGACATCATCCCAACGCCACTACTCAAATCACTTTGCACGGGCGACACCGACGAGCTTCAAATGCTTGGCGGCTTGGAACTGGACGAAGAAGACCTTGGCTTGTGCAGTTTTGTCTGCTCAAGCAAAAACGAATATGGCCCAATGCTTCGCGAAGCGCTTACACGCATCGAGAAAGATGGCTAAACGCTGACTAATACGACAACTCGTTTCGAAGTGGCTTCAGGCCACATGGCTTAACGAACCTTAAAGAACCAACCCATGAAATTCCTCCGCGACCAACTCGACAAAGTCGAGCCTTTGTTTACCAAAGGTGGCAAGCTGGAGCGCCTCTATCCGCTTTACGAAGCGAAAGATACGTTCCTCTTCACACCTGGCATTGTGACCAAAGGAAACACCCATGTTCGTGATTCGCTTGACATGAAGCGAATGATGTCCACTGTGATTGTTGCCTTGGTGCCTTGCATTTTGATGGCCCTTTATAACACCGGCTACCAAGCCAACTTGGCAATTGCCGAACAAGGAGCATCAGCACTAACAACTTCGATCACAGGACTTGGATTCATTGATCGCGAAGCGATCATGTCAGCCATTGGTTTGCCACACGATCCAGCAAATGTCATCTCGAACTTTGTTTATGGGGCACTTTGGTTCTTCCCTGTTTACATCGTAACGATGGCCGTGGGAGGCACCTGTGAACTGATTTTTGCAATCATACGTGGTCACGAAATCAATGAAGGCTTCCTGGTTACCGGGATGCTCTTCCCATTGACCCTGCCTGCAACGATCCCTCTGTGGCAAGTGGCGATCGGCATTGCCTTTGGTGTGGTCGTTGGTAAAGAAATCTTTGGCGGAACTGGCAAGAACTTCTTGAACCCCGCCTTAACGGCCCGAGCGTTCCTTTACTTTGCACACGCTGGATTTATGTCCGGTGACTCGGTTTGGACCGCGGCTGCAAAAGAGGGTGGTATTGATGGCTACACCGCACCAACAGCTCTTGGCGCAATGGCTGCAGCCAATCCAGCCGATGCACCAATCGTCTCAGAAACGGTCGGATTTGGTTTTTGGGAAGCCTTTATTGGCTTGATCCCTGGATCGATGGGTGAAACATCTGCACTCTGCTGCATCTTAGGAGCGGTCATTCTAATCATGAGTGGTATTGGCTCATGGAGAATCATGGCAGGGTGTGTCATTGGTGCCTTAAGCATGAGCTGCTTGCTCTATGCATTCCGTGAAAATACAGAAAACGCCATGGTCTACATGCCGCCACTATGGCACTTGGTTATCGGTGGGTTTGCCTTTGGAGCAGTCTTCATGGCGACGGACCCCGTTTCTGCTTCGATGACTGAACTGGGCAAATGGTGGTATGGCTCGCTTATTGGCGTGCTAACGATACTCATCCGCGTGATCAACCCTGCGTTTGCCGAGGGCATCATGCTTGCAATCCTATTCGGCAACGTGATGGCTCCGCTGATTGACTACGCAGTCATTCAAGCCAACGTAAAACGGAGGGCTGCTCGCTATGCCGCTACGTGATACCAAAGATACTCCCGTCGGTACGTTTACAATCGCCTTGATCCTGTGCGTAGCATGCTCGGTGCTCGTCTCCGCTGCGGCTGTTGCACTTAAGCCAAGACAAGATCGCCAAAAAGAGCTTTTCAAGAAGAAGAACATCGTCCTTGCTGCTGGATACGGAGATAAGATCGGATCTGGTCAAGCAATTGATGACATCTTTGAAAAACACTTTACCGAACAGCTTATCGATCTTGAAACTGGCCAAGAGGTCGCCGAAGAGAAGCTTGAGGAATTAGGCATTGCTGAAGCAGAGAATTACGATCCGCTCAAAGCGGCAAAAGACCCTGCTGTATCAGTTGCTATCGAACCAACAAACGCCATGCCTGGTCTAACAGTGCGTGAACCGCTCACAACGGTCTATACGATTGTTGAAGATGAACAAACCGTTGGCTATGTCTTCCCCGTTTATGGTAAAGGTCTATGGTCAACTTTATATGGCTTTCTAGCTGTTGAAGCCGATGGCGAGACGGTTCGTGGAATCACTTTCTACGATCATGCGGAAACACCTGGCCTTGGTGGAGAAGTTGACAACCCGAGTTGGAAAGCTAAGTGGACCGGTAAAAAGGTCTATGGAGAAGATGGCAAGGTAGCCCTTTCAGTAATTAAAGGGACCGCTGCAAGCGACACACAAATCGATGGCCTCAGTGGTGCGACAATTACTTCGAATGGCGTCGATAAGATGGTGAAATATTGGCTCGGACCAACAGCCTACGGGCCGTTCCTTGAGTCGCACAAGAAATAGCTAGATTCCATATATCAGATAACTTCGAAGCCGCGCTTCAAACCTAATAAGGAAATCGGCAATGGCCGCTCCTAAAACAAAAGACGTTCTCTTTGACCCATTGGTTAAGAACAACCCGATTGCCTTGCAAGTCCTCGGGATTTGCTCAGCACTTGCCGTGACCACTGGCCTTACCAACTCAGTGATTATGGCAATCGCTGTGGTTGTCGTGACAGCTTGTTCAAACGCAACGGTCAGTTTGATTCGTGACTACATCCCAAGTAGCATCCGGATCATCATTCAGATGACGGTGATCGCGTCGCTTGTGATCGTTGTCGATCAGTTGCTTCAAGCTCTTGCTTACGAAGAGACCAAGAACATTAGCGTCTTCGTTGGCCTGATCATCACAAACTGTATCGTGATGGGTCGTGCCGAAGGCTTTGCAATGAAGAACTCACCGCTCATCAGCTTCTACGATGGAATCGGCAATGCGTTAGGTTACGGCCTGATTTTGATCATTGTTGGTTTCTTCCGTGAATTGTTTGGTTCAGGAAAGCTGTTCGGCATTCCTGTGCTGCCACTTACCACCGAAGGTGGTTGGTATGAACCAAACGGTTTGATGCTGCTGCCACCAAGTGCGTTCTTTATTATTGGTGGAATCATTTGGGTAATCCGAACGTTCTATCCAGACCAAGTCGAAGAAGCGTAAACAAACTAACCACAAGCACATGTCATTCCCCCTTTAGGGTGCAACATGGAACATTACATCGATATTTTCCTCCGCTCCATCTTCATGGAAAACCTTGCCCTGGCATTCTTCCTTGGCATGTGTACCTTCTTGGCGGTTTCTAAAAACGTGAAGATGGCAGTTGGCCTTGGTATTGCCGTGATCGCCATCATGTCGATTACAATCCCCGCCAATAACCTGATCTACCAATACTTACTCAAAGAGGGTGCTCTTACTTGGATTGGTCCTGAGTACGCAAGCGTCAACCTCGAGTTCCTCGGTTTGATCAGCTACATCGGAACGATTGCGGCAATGGTTCAGATTCTCGAAATGACACTCGATCGATTCTTTCCTGCCCTTTACAACCAACTTGGTATCTTCCTACCTCTTATTACCGTGAACTGTGCCATCCTTGGTGGATCACTCTTCATGGTTGAACGTGATTACAACTTTTACGAAAGCTGTGTCTTTGGATTTGGGTCCGGTGTTGGCTGGGCACTCGCAATTGCCGCTTTGGCCGGTATTCGGGAGAAGATGAAATATAGCGACGTTCCTGAAGGCCTCCGCGGCTTGGGAATCACCTTCATGACCGTTGGCTTGATGGCTTTGGCATTCATGTCCTTCGGTGGTATGTAATAAACGACCATTCAGCAACTGGCTGACTGGAAACAACGAATAAACAAAAAACGGTTTACCTATTTGCGATCCCACGGGATCCTTAATAGCTGAGAGCTTTGCAATGGAAATTATTCTTGGCGTTTTGATGTTCACCTTGGTGGTGATTGCCTTGGTTGCGATTATTCTCGCTGCCAAGAGTCAACTCGTAGCAAGTGGTCCGGTCTCGATTACGATCAACGGCCAGAAGACCATCGAAGTCAATGCGGGCGGTAAACTGCTCAGCGCTTTGGCCGACGAAGGAATCTTTGTTTCCAGCGCTTGCGGTGGTGGCGGCACCTGTGCTCAATGCGAAGTGAAGGTGCACGCCGGTGGTGGAGATATTCTCGAAACCGAGAAGGCTCATATCACGAAGAAAGAAGCCGCCGACGGTTGCCGCCTCTCTTGCCAAGTTGCTGTTAAGCAAGATATGTACGTCGAGGTTCCGCCCGAAGCATTCGATACCAAAAAATGGGAATGCGAAGTTATCTCGAATGAAAACGTGGCAACCTTCATCAAGGAATTCAAGCTCAAGCTCCCCGAAGGGGAAGAAGTTGACTTTAAAGCGGGTGGTTACATCCAGATTGAATGTCCGCCCCACATAGTCAATTACAAAGACTTTGATATTGAAGAAGAGTATCACGAGGACTGGGACAAGTACGACGTCTGGCGTTATGTTTCGAAAGTGGACGAGCCAGTTATCCGTGCTTACTCCATGGCTAACTACCCTGGGGAAAAAGGCATCATCATGCTTAATGTGCGGGTGGCAAGCCCACCACCTCGTGCTGCAGAGGGAACTCCTCCAGGTAAGATGTCTAGCTACATCTTCAACTGCAAGCCTGGCGATAAGGTGACCATTTCAGGCCCGTATGGTGAGTTCTTCATCAAAGATACTGACGCCGAGATGGTTTACATCGGTGGTGGTGCCGGCATGGCTCCGCTTCGTAGTCACATCTTTGAGTTGTTTAAGAATCTAAAAACTGGCCGTAAAGTTAGCTACTGGTATGGTGGCCGAAGCTTACGTGAGTTGTTCTACATTGAACACTTCCGAGCTATCGAGAAAGAGTTCCCGAACTTCAAGTTCAACATCGCTCTCTCAGAACCACTGCCTGAAGATAACTGGGACGGTTACACCGGATTCATTCACCAAGTCCTCTACGACAACTACCTGAAAGATCACCCAGCTCCAGAAGACATCGAATACTACATCTGTGGTCCTCCGATGATGAACGCAGCGGTCTTCCAATTGCTTGAAGATCAAGGAGTTGAGAAGGAGAACATCGCGTTTGACGACTTCGGCGGATAATGATGGAATCCTCCCAAGACATACCTACGGCAAGGCCCTCTCTTCGAGGGCCTCTGCTTTTTCTAGCTCTCGCAATTGGCTTTCTTGCTCTTTACTTTGGCAAAGATCACACGGAGCCCTCAGAAACCGTCCACCTTTCCGGCCCTACGATGGGGACCGAGTACAATGTGTTAGTTGTTTACGATGCTGATCAGTTAGCCTCAATTGATTTACAGACAAAGATTGACTCGTGCCTTTTCAAAGTCAATCGACAAATGTCGACCTACGATCCAAATTCAGAGCTTTCGCTATTCAATCAGTCCGATTCAAAAGATTGGTTTCCTGTCTCGAAAGAGACCGCCGAAGTGGTCGCTTACGCTTTGTCAGTTGCTGAGCAAACTGGCGGTGCCTACGATCCGACCGTTGGGCCACTGGTTAACCTCTGGGGTTTTGGTCCAGGGAAAAAGGAACGGGAAGTCCCAACGAATGAGGCCATCGCAGAAGCCAAAGCAAAAATGGGGTTCACGCTGGTCGAAGCTCGAATAGATCCACCGGCCTTGCGAAAGGATATTCCCAACATCTATGTAGATCTCTCGTCGGTTGCGAAAGGTCATGGCGTTGACGCCATCTCAATTCTGTTGGAGGAACTTGGATTCACCGCTTACATGGTAGAAATCGGCGGAGAAGTTCGTACCCTTGGAACTAAACCTGGGGACCTACCTTGGCGAATTGGCCTTGAGAATCCTGATAGCGAGCGCCGGGAAGCCTCAAAGGTGTTAGATCTCTTTTCTAACGAATCCGTTGCTAGCTCCGGAGATTACCGCAACTTTTTTGAAGTGGACGGTGAGAGATTCTCACACACGATTAGCCCTCAAACCGGCAGGCCGGTTCAGCACGACATGGCAACAGTAACGATCATGGCCGACAGTTGCCGAAATGCCGACGCACTTGCCACGGCCATATTGGTCCTTGGCCCCAAGGAAGGGTATGATTGGGCAGTCAAGCAAAAGGTTGCAGCCTACTTGGTGCGTAGAACGGACAATGGTCCGGAAATCATTACTACTCCCGCATGGGATGACCACTTCCTAGCAACGAGTGAAGAATAGCTATGCAATACTTCATCATTACACTTGTCGTCTTCGCCATCGCCTTGGCTGGCATGGGAATTGGGGTCATTCTAAGCAACCGAAGAATTAAAGGTTCCTGCGGCGGTTTGGCGGGTTTTAAAGATGAACAGGGCAACTCCATTTGCGAAGCTTGCACCAACCCTTCTCCCACCTGTAGCGGCAAACCAGAGCAACAAGAAGCTACAACCGAGTAGGTACCTCTACGCGGTACAGCATCAACGTTGGTGTCACCCTATCGACAAGCTCGGCACCGAGCTTCTCAACGAGTTCCTCTCGAACAGCAAGCCGCTGATGGTCTTCAGGGTACCACGGAGCAACGAGCCAATACTCTTTTCTTTCTCCCAAGTTGCCAAAGAAATCAGGTAGCGCAACATCCCAATCCTGTTCATCTAGGTTAGGGTTTGCTGAAAGTGTTACCCCAATCCACTCTTCCGGCAAAGCATAAATCGCCGCAGCCCCAAAGTAGTGCGGAGCGGCAACAACCGCTGGTGCTGTTGCATCACCTGCTGATGCTTCTTGAATTCGCCCAACAACCGTATGAAAATCTTGCTCCGCATAACGTTCATCGTAGTGACGATTCCAAGTCGCCATGATTCCAAGTCCGACAAGCATAATAGTTGCAACGGTTGCGATTGGTTGCTTCCGATTGAATACCGCTCCGCAACCTAAGACCAGCATCAAAGGGATGATCATCCACGCCATATATCGATAGCTGTAACCCGTTGGTGAAACTTGTGCAGCCAAGACGACCAACGGTGGCGGAAGCAACATCAACACCAAAAGCCAAGCTCGATCTCCGATTTGCAATTGTTTCCATGCTGAAATGCTGAGGATCACTACAGGCACGAAACCGAGCAAGGCCCAAGGAAGCATCGCTTTCATTCCCGCAGCGCCACCCAACTCTCGCAGTTCGGTCATCGAAGGGCCAAGCGTCTTGCCGGTGATTTGCTCAAGATACGTAAACGCATAAGCTTCGACATCAAATCCGACCTTGTGGAAGAACTCGTCCGTATGAGCCATGTCGGCTTTCAAGCAGAATAACAGAGGAATGGAAAGGATCGTCAGAACGATCGCGGAGATCAATGCGCAACGCAATGCGATTCCCCTCAGCTCAAGAAGCAACATCGCTCCGCCAAGCACTAGCAGCAATCCAGCGTAATAGTGTGTTGCCACCGACAACCAAGCGGTCACGATTAAGCCGGTCCAATTCAGCCAAGAGGAATCACGCCGTAATCGGAATGCAAAGAACAAGTAGCAAGCTGCCAAGAGAACATACAATGCGTACGCTCGCCCTAGCTGACTTACTTGGATATGGAATGCTGATGTCGAAAGTAAAAACGCACAGAACAAACCTGCCTTCGGCCCAACGAGATCACGCCCGATGATTCCGACTATGAGAATAGTTGCTGCCCCCGCAAAGACTGAAAACCAGCGGAAGACTTGGTCGTTACCCGTAAGTTCAAATAGATTGCCCGTCAGGTAACGGTACAGCGGAGGGAAGCCATCTTTCCTATGAACAAGAATCTCTAAGTCGGATTCCGCATAAAGAATTTCGTAGGTCTCATCGTAATCAAACGAAGAGGCTTCAAGCTGCCACGCTCGAATACCAAACCCAAGCAGGACGATAACTATTAAAGAGACCCAATAATTTCTCTTCCCCAGCATATCCTCTCCAGAGATCGGATTTACCTGGTCGTGAGAAGTTTCGATAGTGGTGCTCTTAGATGTCAATTCATCCACCAAGTCCAGTATATAAGGGCAGGGCAGGGCCACTTAAACGAGGGATCATCAGTCGGCTTTTTCCAGAGTAATCCAGAGCTCCGCTACCTGAACCAAGAAAGAGACGAGCCGTAGGGGATATCACCCGTTTTATCCGGTAATATCAGCACAGATAGCTCACAGAGAGTCAAATTCGGGGCTGGACAAACCCCCGCTGGATCGTAAAATTCAATGTTCCCAAAGGGGAGATAAGGACAGCAATTAACTGCCCGAACCTTCACCTTACGTTTGTTGTCCTCAGACACAAGCAACCCACAATTGGGGCTGTAGCTCAGTTGGGAGAGCGCTAGCTTTGCAAGCTGGATGTCGCAGGTTCGAGCCCTGTCAGCTCCACTCTTTATAAGTTCAGATGGCGTAGGACCTTAGGCCTAACCCTGTGACGGACACAGGTGCTGCCAGCGAGCCCAAACAGGAGTAGTTTCTACTCCCGGAAGGATTTTCGCTATGGCTACCCTCTCTAAAGGGCCATCTAAGCCCCCTAGAATCCCCTCTTATTGCCTTCATCGGGCAAGTGGACAGGCGTACGTCAAGGTACGCGGCAAGATTACCTATCTTGGTCCTCATGGCTCCCAAGCAAGTCGCGAAGCCTACGCTTCGATCGTCACATCGATCTTAGCTGGGCAGGAGCTTCCCTCCAAACTGAAAAGCAAAGATACAGTCCAATCAGCGCTAACCGTGAGGGATATTTGTGATAGGTATTCAGAGTTTGCTAAGGCCTATTACGTTAAAGGTGGCAAACCGACTGCTGAAGCCGGCATGATAATTACTGCCTGTGGGCATGCTTCACGAATGTTTGGCGATCAACCTGCTGAGTCATTCGGACCGCTTGCTCTTAAAACAGTACGCAGCCACTTGATTGAACGCGGTCTAGCACGATCGACTATCAATGGCTCGGTACGCCGCATCTGTCGCGCTTTCAAATGGGCAGCTGGTGAAGAGTTAATTTCGAGCTCTATCCATCAGTCATTGAGTACCGTTCCTGGGCTACGTGCTGGTCGCACAGCAGCGCGTGAACCAAAACCAATCATGCCCGTTGATGATACGACGATCGAGCTGACGATAGAACAGCTGCCTTCCGTGATCGGGGATATGGTCCGGCTTCAACGACTGACTGGTATGAGGCCAGGAGAAGTTTGCAGTGTTAGGCCGTGTGATATCGACAGGTCAGGTGAAGTCTGGACCTATAAGCCTGCTAGCCATAAGAACGAACACCATGGACGCGAACGGGTTGTATTCTTAGGACCGAAATCCCAAGAGATCTTAATTCGGTATCTTGTCCGAGATCAAATTGAATTCTGTTTTCGACCATGCGATAGCGAAAAGATAAGACGAGCTCTTTTGCATGCTGCTAGGAGAACACCTCACTCTGTTGGCAATAATCCTGGAAGCAATGTGCTCACTAGTCCCAAGAGTAAGCCAGGCAAGCAGTATAGCACCAACGGTTATCGTCAGGCAATTCATCGTGCTTGTGACAAGGCGGGTATCAATCGCTGGTCACCAAATCAACTGCGCCATACGGCTGCGACTGAAGTGCGAGCAAAGTTTGGACTCGAAGCTGCTCAGGTTCATCTCGGGCATTCAGGGGCGGCAATAACACAACTTTATGCTGAACGCGATATGGCCAAAGGGGCTGATGTGGCAAGGCTTATTGGATAGTAGATAAAAATAATTCAACGATCACCCTAATCAATTCCGTTACATACAGAGCTTAAGATAACAATGAACAAAGTAAAAAAGAAAAAAGTACATGAATCAGCAGAGGATATCTGCAATTGGTTAGAGCGCATCTCAAAACACTCAATGCTAGCTAAACCATTGGTTAATGCTGTTCGTAGTTAGGTCCGAAAGGAGACCTAACGATGAGTCAACGATCCCGCGAATGCACGGGATCCAGGATGGAGCCCACCACTTTAGATTACGTACCTGAGCTTAATGATGAGCAATGGTCATTGATCGCTGATCTGTTTGAGAATCCCGATCCAAGCCCTGCCGGTGGTCGGCCAATGGCCGACGCACGAGCCTGCTTTGAAGGCGTTCTTTGGATGCTTCGTAGCGGTGCACGATGGAAGGACTTACCACGTTGTTATCCTTCTCGATCGACCGTTCATCGACACTTTGTCGAGTGGGTGGGTGGCGGTGTTGTTGATCAAGCTTGGAAACGCTTGGTTCGTAAACTCAACTACCAAGGCAAGATTGATTGGCGAGAAGGATTCGCTGACGGGACGTTTAGTCCCGCTAAAAAGGGGGTGAACACGTTGGTCTTACCAAACGAGGCAAGGGAACCAAGATCATGGTCCTTTCCGATGGAAGTGGTTTGCCATTAGCAATTGAAGTTGCTTCGGCGAATCTGGCTGAAGTCAATCTTATCGAGCCGCTACTCGATTCAGCAGTCACTCCCTACGTCCCTAACAAGCTGGTCTACGATAAAGCAGCCGACTCGGATGCTCTTCGGGATCGGCTTGCTGAACGCGATATCGATCTCATCTGTCCTCACCGAAAGAATCGAGTCTACAGCAAGAAACAAGATGGTCGGAAGCTAAGACGCTACCGACGACGCTGGAAGATCGAGCGAACGATCAGCTGGCTGCAAGACTTTCGAAGACTTCTCAATCGACACGAATTCTACTGGTCGATCTTTCATGGGTTTACCCAAATGGCATGTATTATTATGGCCTTAAGACGCTTTTGAGATACGCTCTACAACAGTGGTTGATCCTATCACAGGGCACACGAGGTCACCTAAACATGCTATAAAGGGTGAGCACCTTGCCCGCCAAATACTTAGAGAACTTGGCTGTGAGCTGAATGTCCGTGAGGAGATTGCACGAATGGTGCGATACCACGGTCGGCCCGTGTTCTTGCTTGAACGCAGTGTGCCGACACATGAAATAGTATTCATGTCTTGGCACGTATCAAACAAGTTGCTTCATCTATTCGCAGTTGCTGATACTCGTGGACGCACCACAGTTGAGACAACCCGTCCGGAAGAAAATGTGCATTTATGGAAGATGCTTTCTGAGGAGCAGAATTGTTTCGACCAGCCATATGCTTTTGGAAACGACCATGCCCGATTCCTATTCTTTCGGCAACAAGAACCAAATCTGCACTATGTCCCGCACGAAGACTACTCATGCACAGTCACAATGATGTCTGGGCTTCCGGGTAGTGGTAAGGACCATTGGCTGGCACAGCATCGTACAAACAGCACGGTAGTCTCGCTTGATGATGTCCGAAGCGATATGGGCGTCGATCCAACAGAAAACCAAGGAAAGGTTATCCAAGTCGCCAAAGAACGATGCCGGGAAATGCTGCGGTCAAGAACTTCATTTGCATTCAACGCCACTAACATCGCTCGACAGACTCGGCAGAGGTGGATAAACCTCTTCGCTGACTACCACGCCCGAATCGAGATTGTTTACGTAGAGCCTCCGCTAAGCATTGTTCTACGTCAGAATAGCCAACGTCCTGAACCAGTCCCGGAAGCAGTTATCCGACGATTGGTAAATAAGACCGATGTACCAACATGGGCTGAGTGCCACAGTCTACAGACGGTTGAGCAAAGTTTGGTATAAAGACATTAGATAAATGCCCCTACGATCTTATAGTAATGCTCCTAACAATCTCCACAACTCATCAGCCAACCACTGACCTTGGCTACTTGCTCCACAAACATCCGGACCGATGTCAGAACGAAAGGCACAAGCAAGAGCGGCTGAACTTCGCTACTCCCCCAAGAAGAAACAACCCCTTAACCACCTGGAAGAATCCCAACGACTGGAAGTCGTTATCACCCTGCCCAACCAGCAAAGCTACCAACCATCCGCCAGTAAAGAGACGCTGCTGAGAACCGTACCGATCACAGAAATCAACACACAGCTTGCCCACCGATTCACCATCGTCTTAGCAGCTGCCACCCCCCTCACCGCTACTGAGCAATCACCCCAAACAAACAATCCAACAAGCGGTATCGATATCGATCTTAAGTAACAAGAGAGACACGCCATGCTCCTAACCATCAAAGAAGTTGCCAAGGAACTGAAGATTAGTCTGAGCATGGCCTATCGGCTTGTCTCAACCGGTGAAATCCCTTGTTACGAAATCGGTTCTTGCAAACGAGTCGATCAGGAAGAGCTCTATGCTTACCTGAAGCAGAGCCGGAGTGAGAAGGTCAAACTCCCCAAAGGGATGAAGCGACATTTTTAATGCTCTACGAATAATCACGGGGTAGCTGCCTCAAACGGTTTGAGTAACCAACTGAGAAGCCAGCTGGGAAGCCTGCCGCCACATGAATTGGGTAATTACACCCAATTCGCGCGTGGGATCCCGGATTCCCACACGCTTCAGTCAGTTAGTTTGCACAACCTAAGTCATTGCCAATCTGTCACTTAACAGAAAGTAGTTGAAATTGGCCACAAGTCCCCCTAGAACTTACTACCCACTTTATTGACATAAAGTGAATCGAAGTTCAAAGCACCTAATAACTCGCACCCAGGCCTTCATCCATGCGACGTTTTCCAATTTCTTGGGATAAGACTCTCTCTGCGCTCGGCTTTCGCCGGAATGTGAAACGGATCAAGCGGGATTATTATCGCCGTAAGAACAACCGTATTGAATCGCTCGAACAGCGGGCGATGCTTTCAGTCGCCCCAACAAACCATTGGTCGTTTGATACGGACGCTATGGCTCAAGTTGGTTCTGTTGATCCTTCATTCGTAGGTGGGACCATTGAACAATCAACTCTTTACCAGGGGGGAGGCGCTTTACGTCTTGACGGGACGGATGACTACGTCGAATTAAATCATTCTGATTTGCACAATCCGTTCAGCAACTACACGATAACCGCGTGGTTTAAAGCCGATGATCTAAACGGCACACAAGTGATATTTGAAGAGGGAGGTCTTACAAAAGGAATCGCCCTCCGACTAAATGGCTCAACTCTGGAAGGAGCTATCCGTTCTGCCGCATCAGGTGATGGGGCATCCACTCAAAAGAATGTTTCAGTCGATAGTGCGGTAAATGCGGGCGAATGGCACTTCGTGGCACTCACCTATGAAGGAGGAAGTTCGCTAAACCTTTATTTGGATGGAGTGTTAGTTGATACCAATACCAATAGCATCGCTCCCTTAATTGGTGAGCACACCGATCCGGCAAACATTGGTAAACAATCTACTGCATCCGCTTTTGGAGATGGTGATGGCTCTTACTTTGATGGGCTCATTGATGAAGTGAAAGTTTATGATGGCATCACTCTTTCAGAGAATGACATTCAACAACACGCAGCCAATGTGCATTTCATCGAGGACCGTATCCAAGCTTCGGAAGATGCTTATGTTCGAGGTGGAGTCTTTGCAAATCAAACCCATGGCGAAGTGTTCCATGACTTGAAAACCGAGCAAACCTGGGGACACCCACAAAATAACGTCCAGAAGCTGATTGCTAAAAAGGATTCTGACGCTAACAATGCCCGTGAAGCACTACTGCGTTTTGATTTGAGCAGCTTGAACCTTGAAGAAATCGTTGACGCCAAGTTGGACTTGACTGTTTTACCACATGTAACCACAGGCGTAGTCTATCTCCAGGTTCACGAGGTTACAGATACTTGGGATGAATTGGGTGTTACTTGGAATAACAAGCCTTCCCAGGGGACGCACATTCTGTCGTTTTCCTATGACTTTGCTAGCGGTAATGCTAATGACAATTCAGTTAGCTTGGACCTGACCAGCTTTCTCAAGAATCTGTCTGTAGGAACAACGTCTATTAGTTTCTTGCTCAGCGAAACTACCAATGGTATAGGATTCCCGTTTGCTTCAAGCGAACACCCTACTGAAACGGGCCCTGAACTGGTCATCAAGAAGAAGGTCTTCGGGCAGGTGGTTGATAGCCTTGAAGTCGCTGGGGGCGAATTGATCCCAGGGCAAGAGGCTCACATTTCGGCAACGTTTGCTGGATTTCCCGAATCAGTTCGATTCTATTACGACTCAAATAAGGACGGCAATCTCGATACGTCGTCGGACATTCTTTTTCACATCGATACAGAACGTAATAATGGTTGGAAAGCGGTTTATGACACCACGAACAGCTTCACCCATGCAGGTGGTGAGCTAGCTAAAATATTTGCCGTTCCTATGGAATCAGGAACACCCGGAGCCGCTGTTGAGGTAGCCGTTCCAGTGGCAGTTGTCAGCCAGACCAGTATTGCCATCACCAATGATGCCTATGCAAGAAAGCTTCAACCAGATACGGCTTACGGTGCCTCCGGAAGTGCTAATGAAGATGAGCTAAGAGTTAAAAGAACAAGTGATGGGTATCACCGACAGTCATTTTTGGAAATCGACATCTCTCAATTTGATGCCAATGTAACCAAAGCTGATCTCAAAATTACCCCGATTGCAATCTGGGACAACCGAACTAGTTTCGACCTCTTGGTAGACGCCATCCCAACGGATGGAAGCTTCGGTGAAGAAACGCTCACATGGAATAATCGAACAACACCTGCTGGCGATCTATTTGGAGGTGAATTCACGATCCCTTCTAGCTCGGTAAACCAGGAAATTAATCTCGATATCACCAAGTTGATTCAAGAGGCAATTGCCAACAATGAGAGTCGTCTCTTAGTTAGATTTTCAGGTATCGACATTGGCCATGGAATCACATTCGCGAGCAGCGAGCATGCAACTTTAAGTGGACCAAAGCTAGTTGTCACCCAGTCGAATACTTTTATTCCCGGTGAAGACATCGTTGTCGATTCGCTAGTAGATGAAAACGATGGTAATTACTCGGCAGGGAACCTCTCACTACGAGAAGCAATTGAGATTGCTAAAACAATTCCTGGTGTTAACACGATTACTTTCGATACGACGCTGCTTAGTACACCACAGACGATCACCGTCAACCAACCTTTGGCTATTGATGACGAGGAAGCCGAAGTCCATGTTAGTGGACCGGGTGCCGATCTGTTAACGGTTAGAGGTGGATTTGATAGTAGCACACAGCTCTACGTTGATTCTGTTTTTGTAATCGAGACCGATACCACAACTACACTATCCGGCCTCAAGGTATCGGGCGGTCGGTATCAAGGGATACAGAACGACGGCATATTGCAGCTTGATCAAGTTGAAGTTTCAGTAAATGATGGAATTGGAATTAACTCGGGCCATGAAGGAGTTCTTACCATAGATAGAAGTACCGTCGCATTTAACGACGGGGGAGGGATCCGTCTTGCTGGTACTGAGGCAATCATCAACAGTACAACTATCACTGGCAACGAAGGATTTGGCGGCATCGAGGCGATTAGCGGAGCTGCTGTTGAGATTACCAATGCTACGATTACCAACAACGATGGTAATGATTCACCTTTTGGTGGGGGGATCAATGCCCAGACGAGCTCTGAAATCACAATCTATAATTCTATAATCGTTGGTAACACGAACGACCAAGGTTACTCCGACATCGCACCCGACGCTGGCATTCCTATATGGCAAGCTGACTTTTCTGGAAGTAACAACCTAATCGGAGAAGCCCATGATGCAGTACTAACTGATGGAATCAACCCAGTTGACTTGGAGCTGCAGCCACTTGGTTATTACGGTGGTTCTACACGTACGATTGCTCTTGGTGAAAACAGCATTGCGATCGACGCCGGCAGCAATGGTCCTGCGTCCTCACTAGCAACCGACCAACGAGGGCTGCAAAGATTCGCTGGTAGTGCGATTGATATTGGGGCGTATGAAACCACAGATACTATCGTAGTCAATACGATATCCGATGCGGTCGATCTCTCGGATGGAGTCACTAGCCTGCGTGAAGCGATTGAACTAGCTGAGCAGGCTCCAGGCGAGAACATCATCACGTTTGACGATAGCCTGTTTCCCGGCGGGGCGCAGACGATCCTGCTTGGCGATGAAGATGGGAACGGCTCGGTTGAAGGTACCGAAGCTTCTAGCCAGCTGTACATCGACAGCAGTCTTTCGATCATCGGCCCTGGCAGCGATCAGCTTACCATCAATGGCGGAAATGCTGCACGCGTCGTCCTTCTTGCTTCCGATCAAGGACTTGATGTTGCTATTTCTGGATTAACCATAACTGGTGGGCTTGCTGGCGATGGAGCTGGCCTCTTTAGTCGCGGCAACGATCTGGACCTTGATTCGGTTACGATCACCGGAAATTATGCCGTTATCGCAGATCCGAACAATGCTGGTAATTATCTGGGGCAAAGCGGGAGTAACAAAGCTTACGGAGGTGGGATTTACTTCGCGGGTCAAGACGCGAGCAATGAATCAACGCTCACCATCACAAATAGCCAAATCGATAACAATTACGCTGGAATGGGTGGGGGTATCTACGGGCATACCTCGTACGCCAATATCAATATCGATTCAACCACAATTGACACCAATACAGCTTTCCAATCCCTAAGTTTCGATGCGAATAACGATCCGGTGGTTGGGCCTCGCGTCTCCGCTGCCAATTACGCGCATGGGGGGGGCATCAGTCTATTTACGGACTATTCATTACCATCTGGACATGACGATAAAGTTGTCGCTATCACCAATAGCACTATCTCAAACAATTTAGCCATTCGGGATGCGGGTGGTCTTTCTGCAGGTGGAGGGTCACGACTTGATCTAGATATCAGCAATAGCACCTTCTCAGGCAACGAAGGTTATCAGGTCGGTGGCATTAAACTTAGAGCTATCGATGCAACGATCACCAATAGCACGATTACCGATAACCACACTGAAAGAACAAACTACGGAGGAGGACTTCATAGTGATTTGCCCTCACCTGCAAATATCACTCTAAATAACTCAATCGTTGCCGGTAATACAGCTGGTTCTGGCAACTATGAAAAAGACATCCTAGGAGAGCTTGTTGGTACCAGCATCGGCAACATCATCGATGACTGGGACCAGCTGGCTACCACGATTGATGTTAACAATCAAGTTAATATCGACCTCACAAACCTCGACCTTCAACCATTGGCCGACTATGGCGGTCCCACTCCTACTCACGCCTTAGGTGAAAATAGCATCGCTATCGATACGGGGGTTGACTCACTCGCCACCAGCTTCGACCAAAGAGGTGTATCACGGGTTGATATCCCTGGAATTGGAACAAGCATATCTGACATTGGGGCGTTTGAATTTAGCCAGCCATCTCTGCAGATGCTACCTGAAGATGCTTTAATATTTGTTGCCGATGAAGGCCCAATTAGCTTACTACCCGAGGTGACATTTTCTGGCTATGTCGATCAAATTCAGTTAGAGATTCTCAATCGGTTTGATAGTTATGGAGAGCTTCTTCTATCAACCTATACACCAACGACTGCAACCATTGAATACCTACCAAGTCTAGGTCTGATGACGATATCAGGTGCTTCCGATTCAGAAATCCAACAAATCCTCCGAGGCATTCAGTACAACAATACACGGTCAGGAATCAACACTTACGATCGCGGCATTCAGATAAGTCTTCTTTACAATAACGAAGTTATCGAATCGAGGAATATAGTAGTTGACCCGCGCATTCGAGCGACAGTTAGCTTGACACCAGAAACGGATTTTTCAGTCAACACCAGGCAACTAAAGGAAGTAAACGATGCAGGCTCGGGAGTTGGCTATGGGGGCGGGGGCTCGCCCTATGAA
This sequence comes from Botrimarina sp., assembly GCA_965263145.1. Lineage (GTDB taxonomy): Bacteria > Planctomycetota > Planctomycetia > Pirellulales > Lacipirellulaceae > CAYGQU01. Next base: position 346,361 of record OZ253585.1, on the reverse strand, counting down.
ACAGTAACGGCTAGTGAAGAGGATGGCATACTGTATGCAGGTTACGTTGGCTATGATGAGGTAGGATACCATCCTGACAACACTGTTTACTTCAATTTTCAGCTACCCGAGGTTATTGCCGAAGGAACTCTCCTTGAAGCCGATGTTACCTTATCTTCTTTAGCCCGTGTATTTTCCTACGCAGATAAATTTACGGAGCCTAGTTCAAACCCTTTTTCGATATTTGAAGTCAATGATTTTTGGGACGACATCGCCTCAGGTTCAAATCGTAATCAGCTGCACGAAGTAATTGGTGAATCTGGATGGCCAACAATTTTACCTGATGCTTCAATCGAACTGTTGGCGGGGACCTCCAATACATCCACTGATTTAAGCCAAAGCATTGAGGATGTCATTGCCCAAGGTGATGATCACTTCTCAGTGGCATTAGTTAATCAATATAGCGTCCCTTCATCAACGCCAGGCCATCTGATAACTCGGTCGCCCTATTGGACTCCTATTGTGAGTAGCGACAGTAGCAGCGAAGAGTCACATCCTGTTTTGGAAGTCACAGGTCTATTCAAGAACGATACTATCGTTGCTGGAGGTGACAGTTATACGACCTCCTCAAATTCAAGGATTAGTAGGAATTCTGAATTTGGTGTACTGCGTAATGACCGAAGTCCTTCCAATCTGCCCCTTTCAGCTGAACTGCTTGAAGGTCCTGAGTTTGGTGACTTAATCTTCAATGAAGATGGGTCATTCGTCTATCAACCAGGAAGTCCTGACTCCCTGCCGGAGAATGAATACCCTGACTTCGCAGAATTTACCTACAGGGTATATAATGGCATTAATTACAGCAATCCGGCTAAGGTGATCATCCTTATCTCAGACAAGGCATCTTATCAAATTACTTCAAAAAGAGATTCTGTTAGTTCTTTCTATGCCCGTCTTGGTCATCGTAGCCCAGACCCACTGAACAGTGATCCCATTCCTCTCGGTGGCTTGGCCCCCTCATACCAGAATCAGTATTTTGTTAATGATGGAGTAATGGATGAAATTCTTGAGAATGACTCCGAGTTTCTTGGACAGGGTGTTGTAACTCGAGAATTTGCTGCTACTGCTGGCTTAGGATCCTCAAGCACCTTTGATCTCATACCACATGATATTGATAACGTTTATCTCGAAGAGCTCTCAATAGAGTCAGCAACGCTATATTTTAAAAGCTCTGTCACACAACATCACATTAGCCTGCCGACCTCCGATTTTCTCTTCACTTCTGAGTATGGATACGATCTAGAAGATGCCTATGATCTAGATGCTGCTTCTGCATTTTACAGCGAGAACGGCGTTTTCAGTCCATATGGTTTAGGCTATGAGCGATTTAAGGAACGTAATGTCGAAAATGATTTTACCAGAACTGAGCCATTAATTGGAGTTTACTATAGACCCGGAATTGTAACGCATGATTTGCCAAATGGTGGCTCAGTTGTTTCTTTTGATAGGCCTGGATATTCAAGACCAGCTACTTTCAGAAATCCCTATACCGAGGAGCTATACAGTTATGAGTACAATGAAGATTTGTGGAATCAAATGGATTTCACAAATGCTGCAAGACAGTTAATCCGGTCAGCAAAGCGACAAACCAGTATTGTGGATGATCTGAATGTTACTATTTCATTTGGTATGATACAGAATTTTCAGTACCCTCGGCCTGAATACGACATTGGATTTTATGGCGGTATTAAAGATGTTCACCTTGTGGTCACCTATTCCGAGCCGGTCCAAGAGTATGAGTACAACGCAGCTCCGGTATTTCGGTCGGAGAGAATTACCGAAGCAATTGTAGGCACTCCTTACGAGTACACCTCACAGGCAACCGACGAAGAGGGGGATGACCTTACCTTCTCTATTGACCAAGTTATCTGGCCAGAAGGTTATACGCCATCCGAGGAGAATCAATTCTTAATTGATGACTATGATACTTTCGAGAATGATACACGGGTCGATGAAGGTGGCAATATAACTTGGGCACCACCCGCCGATCTGGTTGGTCAGACCATTACGCTTGTCGAGAAGGTCGTAGACACGGCCGGAAATGAATCGACTCGAGATATTAACATCTATGTCGCTGCACCACCAGAGAATCATGCCCCGGCGATTATCAGTAATCCAGAAGACTCATTTATTCATCCTTTACCAATTCCTGATGATGGAAATCTAGATAACGTCACACCGGGTGCTATCCAATTAACTCTTGGCGAAGGAGAAAAGGTAACGACTCAGGTATCTATCACGCCTAATATCACGGAATCTGCTGCTGATATCATCTTTGTGGTAGATGCTTCGGGGTCAATGCAAAACGCGATCAGTTGGTTAGCAGGGGTAATTCCCACTGTAGAGGAAAGGCTTGTGGCTGTAGGGGTAGGTAGTGGTCAAAATAAGAATCAATATGGTTTGGTGCTATTTAATGGACACGCTGTTCCTCTGGGGCTAATCGACACTGCTGTTTACAATGATGGCAATTTGCCTGACACCTCTACTTTTGATTACATCAACCCCGAAGTAGCTGCTGGGCCGGATCAGCCTGATGGGGTTGATGCCAATCTTCTTTGGGGAACGGCAGAACAGCTTGCGATAGCAGTAAAAGGTCTATCTGCAGGGGATGTAGCTAGTCACAATGGATATGGTGCAATTACACGAGCTCTTTCGTCTGACGTCGAAAAGAATGGAATTCCAAACGCTTTCTCTTTCCGATCAATCGCTGCAACAGATCTAATTCTTGTGAGTGATGAGTCAAGCTACGGTGGCCCTCACTCCCACCCTTCAGAAATTTTAGACTTGCTTACAAAGTCTAATGATGATCCCTCCGATGATATTGTTTTTAATTCCATCATTAACTCAGGATTTACCGGTAATGATTCAAATGGAAATATAGATCGTTTTATGAATTCTGCAAACGAATGGTTTGCAACAGATGATGGTTATGCTGTTGTGCCTGAGTCGGACGAAAGCCCTTCATGGTCGGTTATTGATCTGTTAGCATACGGGAGCGATGTGAGTGAATCCACAACGTACATCCCCCCCCTTATCTGGAGTTGGGCAGTCAAGGCCAATTTTCGAGTAGACAGTGGTACCGCAGAGCTAGCTAAAAATGCTCGCGTTCTGTTTGGGGCAGAACAAGTTTTAGGAGGGCTGGAGGGTATAGAGTATTGGTACCTTCAGGCAGACATTGATAATAATGAATGGTACATCAGTTACGAAAACGTAGGCGACATTTCGGTTTCTGAAAAGTACTACCTTGAAGGCAGCGAAGAAATGTTCGCTGAACTAGAGCCAGAGACCGAATATGAAGTTGAGTTGCGATATGATTCTCACCGATTTGATCTATTTGTTAATGAGACATATCATGGATCTGTGAGAGTTGATGACTACTCCACTTACCCACGCCTAGGATTCTTAGGTGTGGGAACGAATGGATCATCAGCAGTATTTGATTATTTACAAGCCTACAGTTTGAATTACATTAGGATTGAACAACCAAGTGATCCAACGCCTTATCCAAACCAGGGTCGCACCTTAGCAGCAACTTCTTTATTCAAAAATGATTTTGGTTTTAAAGATGGTAGTTCTTACGATGTTAAGAATATTGGTATTGACACTTCAGGTTTTGCTTATCGGATGGATGGTGAAGGGGGCTACAGCCTTATTAATAATCCAAATATCGCTTATGGAGATTTAGCGCAGGGAAAACAGGAATCACAATATTTTGGGTTAGCCGTTGGCACGGGCGGTACCGCATGGAATTTAGATACTCTTCGAGGTAAATATACTCCCTCCCACATATTCGGTTCATTCTCAAATTCATTTGCAGACGGTATTGCACGAAAAGTCTTACAACAACAGACCCCAAGAAGCATTGTATCCACAGGCGCACTTCAGGTAGATCATGAATTAAGCGGAATCGACCTTGAGGGGCCAACATTTAAGTTCGATGTTTCTATTACTGGTGATGGTAAATCTCATGCATTCGATCTGTTATTTGTCCCAGAAGGATATAGTGAAGGCGATGTAATCCATGGAATAATGCCTGTATCAGTAGGAGGTGCTTATACGCATGACTTTGTCGTTGATGACTATGAGAATGATATAGATTACTTTATTGACTGGGATCCTGATTATGTAAGCGAAGATGGTCACCCGCTTAATCATGGTGCGAGATTGGTTAGCAGTGGACGTAGTGATTACGTCAATGATCGATTGATTTGGTATCCACCAGTCGTTACTGAAGATACTGAATTCGAATTTAATGTCATTGTACGTGATTCGGTTGGTAACATTGGAAAGAAGGATTGGACTGTTACTGTCAGGCCAGCTTCATCAGACAACGATGCACCGACGATAAGTCTAGATTCATATGAGTTTGATACGTTAGACGGCGATGTTTTTGATGGAATGCCAGTATTGCCAGTTGCCAAGGAACTACGGAGTTACAGTCATCAAATTCAAGCAAATGACGAGAATGACGACAATCTTCGTTACTATCTTGTACCCACAGTTCTGAATGATGGCTCAGAAATAGTCGTACCATCTTGGCTTGCTATTAATCGAACTACAGGTGAGCTTTCTGGTAAGCCAGGCTCATCCGATTTAGGAAAGCAATTTGTGACAGTCGTTGCCACGGACAATAGGCGATTGTTCGATGACCAAGGTGATTTTTTGGGAGAAGGGAAGTCGCAGCAGATTTTTGTAATTTCAGTGGACCAGAGAGATTACATTAACATTCCGCCCAGTGTCGACAGTATACCAAGCTTAGTTTTCTGGTCGGAGGATGGTTTAAACTATCAAATTAATGCAAACGATTTCAACCAAGACGAACTTACTTACAGTATCTATGGTCCAGAAGGTATTATGGTCCATCCTGATAAAGGTATAATTAGTTGGTCACCGAAGTCTTACCAGACAGGGGAAGACTATCCTATCACTGTTATTGTAAATGACGGCATTGATACCTCTTCACGCACGTTCTATGTACACGCGTTACCTAAAAACAGAGTTCCATTAATCACCGCGAAGCTTCCCGATGGATTAACTTTTATCGACTACCACCAGCCATTAACCGCTACCGATGCAGATGGAGATTATGTACGGTTTAAACTTCTCAGTAGTCCTGCAGGGATGAGGATTCTAACCGAGCCCGATGGTAGGCAGTTTTTGCATTGGCCTGCTAGTCCGGCTGTTCCTGGAGACCCCACAATAACAGCGGGTACTTATGACATCACAATTGCTGCAACTGATGGTGTAAACGAAGATGTAGAACGGGTCTATCAAGTTGCATTTGAAGACTCGGTAATTCCTCAGCTGTTTTATGATGGACCACCGTCCGTATGGCGTGTTGGTGTTCAAAATCAAGCTTCGCTTACCTACAAATCAAAAAACGAAATACTTGATTTTGCCACTGCTGTATCGCTTGATGAAGTTTCACAATCGGAAGGGATGAGTCTTATAGAACCAGATTCTGGCACGTACATCGATGGGTTCTGGGAATATACCTACTTGTTAGACTGGCAGCCAAGTAGGGAAGGTTACCATGAACCTGAAATTACGTTGAGAGCTAACATTCTAGGCAATAATATATTGGTTAAGGGTTCCTTGGATCTGACCGTTAAGCCTAAGGTTATTCTCGGCAGTGGAGAAGCACCTTACTTTGAAACTAAAATATTAGGTGCACCGACCATTGATTCTCCCTTTATCAAAGAGGTTATTGCCCTCGATCCGGAAGAAGAGCAAGTAACCCTAGCTGTTGGTCCTAATACAACCGCTGGAGGGTTTACAAATGGCAATATCATAAATAACACAACAATAGTTTGGACGCCCACAACGTCAGGTTTCTCTGTCATTGAATTAATCGCAACCGATCCGCAAGGCAATGAAACGAGTCACATTTACAATATCCAAGTCGCTGATAATGCATCCCCAAACATATCTTCACTAGGTAATCTTGGGCCAGCTTTCTTCAATATGCCTGCGGATTATGAGTATATTATTACACTTGAGGTTAAGGACCCCAACGAGAATGACACAGTAAGCTTACATCTCTATCCTGAGGCTGAGGAGTTAGGTATGACAATAACTCCACATCCAAGCGAAGCTGATCAATGGCAGGTGCGATGGAATAAAGCGGATATTGAATCAAATGCTACTTTGGATTCTACAGTCCGATTACAGGTTGCTGCTAGGGACAACCACTTTAAACAGTCGCGTATTTGGGGTTTAGATATCCCAATTTATGATGCCAATGCTGTGCCGTCATATGTGATTGACGGTGATTTCAGTTATGAAGTTGATGCGGGTAAAGAATTTAACATGCAATCAACTATTACATATGGTGGAACTGGGACTTTAAAACAACATTTAAAGCTTGTTGACGATGAAGGTGTTGTGTTAGATGTGCCATCAGACTACGGGATTGTCCTATCAAGTGGTGGCAACATAAGTTGGACACCGGATCTTTCACTCTTGAAGGACCCCGAATTACCATCTGACAGCACAATCAATCGATATGTTGACGCAAGGGAGTTCAAATTCCAATTAGTGTCTTATGTAGAAGAATCACCAGAGACGTCAACAGTTAGAGCCTTAACAATAACGGTTACCAATCCAGGTATAAGTGAAACAAGAACTGCCTCAATTGATTTGCAAGCTTCACCTTTCCCTCTATTTGCCACTGCGAATCAAGAGTTAGCATATAAACCCGTTGTGCGGTTTGATCAAAGCGTACCAGATACCTTGACTAGAAACTTCAATTGGTATCTAGAAGCAGGTCCTGAAGGAATGAAGATTGATCGACTGACAGGTAGGTTGACCTGGACACCAAGTGAAGATTTTGTAGGCCAGGAGGTCCCAGTTACTATTCGCACACAAGTTCCAGGAGGTGGTGCGCGAATCAGCTCCTTTACACTTGGGGTGGCTGGTTCTAATCAACCGCCCGAGATTAAAGGAATCTTTCCATCGATTTGGAGCACAACATTCGGTGACTTTAGCTACCAGATAAAGGGACTAGATCCTGAAGGCCATGAATTAGAGTATTTCTTAAGGACAAAAACAGATCTTGGTTTGCCTGATGGTTTGAGTATTGATTCATCAACAGGAGAAATACTATGGTCTAATCCAGTTGTTGGAACTCATATCTTGGAGGTATATGCACAGGAAAAATTCCACCCAGAATCAGTTTCAGCCATTCGAGACTTTGAGCTCAAGGTTTCTGCAGATCCTGTAAACCGCATCCCAATCATTCTTAACAGCCCCGAGGGACATCGAGCTGGTATTGGTGAAGAATTCTCCTTCCAATTTTCTGTTCTCGACCACGATCAACCTGTAGATTCGGACTTTATTTACGAGCTTTCAGGTGTTAGTGAATCAATTGATTCAGCAGATTATAGGATTGACAGTAATGGTCTATTTACCTGGACACCACGCAAAGAAGGCGCAGAAAGCTTTACATTAGTAGTCAAGGATACGCCATTAGATCTCACTCAAGGCAACACAGCGATCACATTTAGCATCGAGGCTATAGACAATAGTAAGCCACTAGTGAAATCAGAAAGTGTGGTTGCAACTCAGCTTGGTTCTTCTTTTGTCCATTGGGTAGAAGCAGTCGATCCTGATCAGAAAGAGCTTAGGTACTCCTTAGTAGATGATGGCAATTTACCAGTTGGGTTAACAATCGATGAATTTACTGGTGTTATTCGTTGGGAGACTCCAACAACTTCACCTGTACCTGATGTTACGAGCGTTGGATATGATCTGACCGTCATGATTGAAGATGAAGATGGATTGTTCCTAGAGCATGAACTCACCATCGACTTGGTAATTGAAGATGTTGATGCTCCTCAAATCAACTTCTACATCACGGATGAAAACGGTGATGTTGTACTGCCGTCTGATCATCTACAGGGGGATCAGTTTGAGGATTACACTCTTTGGCTTACCATTGAAGACAATCTTGGAAACGATGACCTCTACTGGGTGCTTGAAGTCTATGATTCAGGGGGCCTCAATGTACCGGGTGTAAATAAAACAATAACTACTGATACCAGAGGTGGCCTGATTTCAACTAGGTTTACCCAAGGGTTTAATTCAGGATTACTTTACTTCAAACTCACGGCTGGTGATGGAGAGGCTCCAATTGATTGGCAGAACGACTCCTCCCTTTCAGCTGAATCTATGTATAACGGAGAAGGGTTTACTGGAAACAAGTCAACTCGTACGTTCCGATATCAAGCAGTTAGTGAAATCCAGAGTAACTACGCACAACTTGTCAATGTGGACTCAGCTGAAGGCGTACTTGTTATCGACGATCGCTTTGAGGTGACTGGAAAGGCAAAATATGAGATTGCAGGTGGAGGCTCTGGTTCCTTCTCAAGCTATGACCTTAAACTAGTATCGACAAAAGACCCTGAGAATTTTGTCTATGTACAAAAAGGTACTACCGCTGATCGAGAACTAGGTAGTGTCTTGGGGACTATTGACCCAACCCTGATATCTTCAGGTCAATATCGACTCTATCTGGAAGTCCGAAGTACTACCGAGGATAATTGTGATTGTATCGCAGGGATAGATGAGCAAATTGTTGAAATTCGTAATGATTCTAAGCTTGGCAATCTCGATTTATCCTTCACCGATTTAACAACCGACTTGGGCGGCATCCCTATTTCGCTTCAACGTAGCTATAGTTCAGCTTCCGTCGGTACCAACGGCAGTGCACTCAAGAGCGATTTTGGACCAGGTTGGTCGCTGAATTACCTTCAATCATCTGTAGAGCTCGGCCATCCAAATCAAGTTACTTCCAGCTTGGCGGATCCACTTGCTGAACAAACGAGATTTTGGATCAAGCTTCCAAGTGGTCAAATTGAGAGATTTGAGTTTTTTGCAAATCAGCTGAGCTCCTCAGAAGATGCTCCTTATCGTCCGGTTTTCTTAGCTGATCCCGATGTGACGAGTACACTTGAATTGGTAGGTCTGAGTGATAGAACTCTCCTCACTTATAACAACTTGAGAAAAGATGGAAGCTTTGTCGAAAGCTCAACTGGTGAAGAGTTCACGCCCGCCAATTTTGCATCACGCGTCAAACTCACAACACGTGAAGGCATAGAGTATCTGTTCAACATCACCACTGGCCAATTGGAAGCGATACAAGACCGAAATGACCGACGTGTTATCATAGAACGCGACGAAGCCAACAATCGAACAATCATCAAGACAGACAACAACCTTGATGGTGTTGATCAAGAACAGGTTGTAATTAAACACGCCGCTGACACTGGTTTCATTACCAAGATTGTTGCACCTCAACAAGCCAACACCCCTGGATCAAATGAAATCATCTATGAGTATGGTGATTACAATAGCGATTCAGGTATTGTATCTGGTGACAGCTTGAACTTGAGCAGCGTCACTGATCGTGCAGAAGATATAGTCTACTACGATTATGAAAATGCTGACTTTGCGAATCATCTAACCCATATCTATGACAATGATCATAACAAGGTGCTTGAGGCTACCTACTATTCTGCTGGTGTAGCTGATAACATGGGTGTCACGGACGTCGGTGCTGGTAGACTAAAATCCCTTGTCGATGCAAGCGGCGAGTTGGCAGATATTGGATTTACCATTGACCTTGGTGATGGTCGAATGGTAACAAGAGTTACTACAGCAGGTCAGCCCCCCGTTGATGAAGTGGTAGATAACCGTGGCAATGTGCTTCGTCGAGTGCAGTTGATTGATGCTGGAGTTGAAAACGATGGCACCGATAATAGTTATTTAGTTACAGCTTCGATATATAACATCAACGGGACCCTAGAGCGTCAATCAGTGCCATTCACAGTTACTGGTGCTGCCAATCGCTACGATGAATTACCCATTAGCGATCCGAATTCTGCTGAATACTCTGATGCCGATTGGGCAAACGTACTCACGTACTACTCGGAAGATGCAAGATCAAATAACCTCAATGTCAAGACTTCGACAAACGCTCTCGGTCAGACCACGACGTATGAATATGACGATCAAGATCGCGTCATAAAAACCATAGGCCCTGACTCAATCGTTATTGAGAATGTCTATCATACCTATACAGGAAATCTTCTTGAAACCTTCTCCTACCCAGTAGGCAAGCCAGAGGAGAAATTCAATCACACTTCTTATAAGTATTCAAATGGTCGTATCACCAGGAGCATTCAGCACGATGGTGATAAGCAGTTGGTTATCTCAGAGACGGGCTACAACAACTACGGACGTGTTGCTTGGTCAAAAGATGCATCTGGAAATTACACATACTTCCACTACGACAATGTTGGAAACCAGACGCACTCCTGGTCGGTATGGCATGATCCAACAGGAGGATTACCTTCCGTTGCAACCGTGTCGGTTACCGAATATGACGCTAATGATCGGGTTAAACTTTCAAAAACCATTGAAGTGAACTTTGATAGCTCAGCAATCACACTGGATAATTACCTTGACCTAGATAGCGTGATCAATACTGGCCTCCTTATCTCCTCGACCCAGACGATCTACGACAATAAAGGAAGAGTCGAGAAGACTATCAGCCACCATGGCGTAGAAAGCATCAGCGTCTACGACATACGTGGGCAAGTTATCGAATCCCGAACAAGCGGTAAAGATGCTAATGATAATCAAGGATGGACCGTCACAAGAACTCTCTATGATGCACAAGGTCGGGTTGAGTTTACAACCGACCCTTACTTTGTTACCGGATTAACGTATGACCTCACCAACACATCGGTACCTTGGTATGGTTCAAGAACTGTCTACGATGAATTAGGTCGATCTGTTGCTTCTCAACGCTGGAGTGGTATCGAATTATCAATCGCACAAAACGCGGATACTTCCACCCCGGAAGTATCACTCCCAGTAGGCTTTGATTGGGACAGTCCTTCGTCTGGCAGTATGCTCACGGAAAGCCAGACGGGCTACAACGACCTTGGTCGCGTTGAATATACCGTCAATGAATCGAATGCTCGTACCGATTACTACTACAATGCAGCCGGCCAGCAGATTGCGGTCCTAAACCCAATCGTTGATATCAATGGGACTCTTACACGCCATCTTACATTTAGCGTTTACAATCATGCAGGTAGACTTACAGATTCGGTTGCAGGTATTGCAGTAACTCATGCAGTCCAATCTGGACTTGAGGGACATCCAAGCATTGCCGTTTCACACAGAATTCTATCGAGTGACGATTCAGACTTATTGATTGATCACTCCAGCTCACTGTCTACTTACTATGAGTACGATGTTGCTGGACGCCAGATTGCTGTGCTAACGCCAAGGTTTGATCACGACCAAAACAATGCTACGGAATCCATACACCTGCGTACCGAAACAGGCTACGACAACCTAGGTCGTCGAATATCAAGCACGTCAGGTTTGACGCAACGAAGCCCTTATGCTCCTGAAACGATTAACCGCACCGAAGCTCGCACAACTGAGTATGAGTACGATGAACAAGGAAGATTGATCGCCGTTAATCTTCCTGAAGAGTACGACGCAACGATTGAGCAAGAGGTCAAAGCACGTTACGAATACGGCTATGATGATTACGGCAATCGCATAACCATCCGTGACAATGCCTTCAAGCTAGGTGCCGATGTTTACTACGATCATGGTGGCCAGGCCTATCATCCTGACACGTACAACGGCGATCATGATACGCGGGTAACGCAGTTCACTTACGATCACCGTGGTTCCCAAACGTCACGTACCTTGCCTCTTGGTACAATGACTTCTGATCCTGAAGACTTCATCGAAAAGATGACCTTCGGCACAACCCCGCTTGATAGTATCCCTGCTGTTGATCGTGAGCACAGTATTGCTATTGGCCAACTTGAGATATCAACTGATGTCGATGGTCGTATCACAGCCTATCGCTACGATAATTCTCCAGGAGGATCAGGTCGGTTAACTGCCAAGTACTACTATGGAAACGCCACGGATTATGATGGTGACGCAACTAGTGGAACTTTTGATAGTTATCAAGAAGCGGTGTTCTATAGTTACGACGAATTTGGTCGTGAGATTCATATTGATATTGATCGCGACGGTGTCCAGGCTTCGATTGAGCATGCGACTACACGCAAATACAACGACGAAGGCCGTCTCACTCAGGTGGCCACTCCTGAAGGGGTGATCAATTACGGTTACGATCCGGCAACTGGCCAGCAAGTGAGTGTTTGGACAACAGACCTTGCCACTCCAGATGATCCCATTGCAAGTGCGATCACGGCAACCGAGTATACCTACGATTCCCTTGGTCGACTTTCTTCTGTTGAATCAAAACGTCGTTATAGTACCGACATTACTGGCGAAGTTACCAGTTATGAATATGACCTACTTGGTAACCTATCTCGAGTTACAGCTCCCAACGGTGTAATTGCTGATTACCAATATGACTTCCTGAGTCGTTTAATTGATCTGGTCCATTACAAAGACAGCAATGGCAACGATCAATATGATGATACAACCACCGACCAACTCGTTGCTCGCTATGAATACGAACTGGATGTTCACGGCAAGCGAATCGCCTCAACCGATACGGATGCTAATGGAGGGGCTGCCAATTATGATTGGGTCTACGACGACTTAGGTCGCCTTGTTGAGGAGCGATTCGATTACGATGCTGATCCTAATACGCCAAGCGACACCGATAGTCACGATTACACTACGAGATTCGAGTACGATCTTGTCGGCAATCGAATCTCGCAAGAGATTGATCGTGGGAATGATGCGGTTGTAGATGAAGCATTGAGCTATGAGTACGACAAGAACGATCGTCTACTGATTGAGCGTGTTGATAATGATTCGGATGATATCTTTGAACAGACAACCTTCTATCAATACGACAACGGTGATGGTGATTCTGATTACTTCGATGGCACGGTCCAAACGAAGAAAGAAGTCTTTGATGATGATCATTCTGTCTATACGACCGACGGTTCAACTCCAACTTCGACAACATCTTACACCTACAACGTTCAAGGTCGTTTAGAGTCAGTCAACCAAGATGGAACGCTCTCTGAGTATGAGTTCAACGACGATGGTTTCCGCGTTACCCAAACGGTTGATGGTGAAAAGACGATCTACTTGGTCAATGCCAACAACCAGACCGGTTACACGCAAATCCTCGAAGAGAAAGATGCCACAGGAGTTGTCACCAAGACCTATGTCATTGGCCATGATGTCTTGCTCGAAGCGGCATCGGCCACTGCCTACAACTGGCTTGTCTACGACGGCCACGGCAGCACTCGCGCGTTGCTTGATCAAAATGCAGCGGTTTCTAATAACTCTAGCGTTGCTCAGCTCTTTGCCTACACTGCCTATGGTAAGCTGATCAATCTACCCGGTTATGCTTCTCATGCATCGCAGGCCTTAATGACTCTCCTCTACTCAGGTGAGCAAACCGACGGCACCGGCATGCAATACCTGCGTGCCCGCTACTACGACCCAGGCACCGGCCGCTTCAATCGCGTTGACCCGTTCGCCGGAAATCATGAAGATCCTCAGTCGCTGCACAAGTATGCCTATGTGCATGGCGATCCGATCAATGGGATTGATCCTAGTGGTAATTTTTTATCGTTTTTCACTTTCGCCGCATTGAATGCAATAACAATCGGTGTAGCGGGGGCCCTTGCCTTAATACAAGAGTATCATTCTGAAGCATTTATTCTTTCAAATCCAAGATTAATGGAACAAGTTAATCCAACTGGTCTTTGGTACGGAGGGGTTGGGGGGTTTAATGCTTCATATGGAATTGCTGGGCTAGAATTATCAGGCGGTAGATTGACATCATTATCTGATCCTCAAGATACAGTTGATATAAATAATATTTCAATCAGCTCAGGATTGGGATTTGGTTTAACAGCTGGGCTTTCATTGGCATTAGCATTTAATGCGCGCTCAGTTGAAGATATTAATAACGCTGATGGAGTCGGCTTAGATGCACGCTTAGATTTTGTATTCAGCACAAAGACCTTTTTAAAGATTGGTACTCTGTTATTCGATATCGATACTTTAAAGGATATTGCTAGAGGTGTAGCTTCGGCAGTAGAAGTTGCACAAGTTACAGAAAAATTACGAGAAGGCCTAGATATACCCTTTGGCAAACCAACAGTACTCACTTTGCCTCTGCCATTAGCAACACTTGGCATTCAAGCGTATCTAGGCGTTAAATACACTAGTGTTAATGTGACAGGAGCAAATGTTTAGGTATATTTCATTTGTAATTTGTACATGAAAGAAAAAGTCGCTATTGTATTGCTTGCAGTAAATGTATTTGGATGCAGTGACCCGTTGATTGATTCAATTAATGGCGGACATATAGAAAAAGTGCGTTCATCATTAGAGGAAGGAGCGATAGTTAATTCCTATGATGACAGAGGTGCTACGCCTTTGCATATCGCAGTCGAATCAAATCAAGCTAAGATAGCACAATTGCTTTTGAATTATGGAGCAGATGTAAATTCACTAGGTGATCTTGGGACTAGTCCAATTCAACTTGCGGCCAGCATTGGCGACTTGTCTATGATTACTTTGCTAATTGAGGCCAATGCTGATATCAATCAGCTTGATAAATTTGGCTGTAATGCACTATGGTATGCAGTGATTGAGGGAAACGAACGGGTTGCAGAACTACTGATCCAGAATGGTGCGGACTGTAGCATAAGAGATTCGGCAGGTTCCCCGCTGATTTATTACGCAGTCAAAGCTAGGTCAAAACGCATAATTAAATTACTTGTTGATGGTGGGGCGGATGTGAACGATAAAGAGGTAAGGAGGCTTAAGACCCCCCTTCACATGGCTGCTACCCATGACTGCCATGAGATTGCAGCTTATCTTATTGACTTAGGAGCAGACGACAATCAGAAAGATACCAACGGACTAAGAGCGATTGACTTAGCTGTAAAATATCAAAATGTAAAGACTCGCGATATATTGCTGCATGCTAGTGCGCAATGTAAATCAATCTAAATAATGGAATAAACGACGCGCAGCCATTGAGACCTTTCTTTTTTATATGCTGAAACCTCACGCTGACAAGATGCTTCAAGAGTGCGGGATTGTTGACATTCTTCGTCAACATGGGGAGGTGCTCTTTCACGGTAGCTATGCCACGGATCTGATGGTGTGGCCTGACATCGATGTGAATATCTTTAACGACGATTACGAAAAGGACGACATCTGGAAATTGATTGGTGACTTATCAAAAGTCCTACCACCCCAGACTGTCTTCTTTGCGAACCAGTTTGATTACCAGATGTTCTTTAATCCAAAGAATGCTCTGCTGGTTGAGTATCTGTTTTATCACGAAGAGATCCGTTGGAAGCTTGACCTGGTTGTGAGGAGGAATGCTGACAAAGAAGAGATCGAGTCGCTGCTTAAGCATGATATCGATTCGCTTGACGAGCAGAAGAGAAACACGATCATGCAACTGAAGGGGATTCTCTTACAGATTAGAAGATACCGAATGGGAAGATGGAAGCGAGATTCTTATTCTCAGATGGTGCAAGGATACGAAGTTACGAAAGCAGTAACCGACTACGGGGTGACCAACATCTACGAGTTTGCTCAATTCATTCAAGACAGAAGAGGAATTGATCTCTCAAAAGAACTCGCGATTCCTCCAGGTAATTTTACAATAACGGTCTAACTTCCTCTGAAAGCAAAGCACGCAGCGCAGACTGTTTTTCTTTAACACTCGTAGGGGGTGCTGAAGTCTGTTCCAACAGCTCAGTTAGGCTCTCTCTGCCTATGATCGGCAAGGCTGAGATTTGAATGTCGTATGCCGAGTAGTAGTCATCAAATACAAATGTATCAATTGGCTGCTGCTGGAAAGATACCCAGCGGTTAGGTATCCCTAGCGCATCGGCAACAACCAAGCCAACTAGCGTCGAGGAGATCACATGATGACTATCGGCGATTAGATTAAGGATCTTCTCAGGTTTAGCACGCATGTTAATTAGAACAACCTCCGATGCATAGCGAGAGGCGAAAGCATGCAATTGAGGAGAGGTTTGTTCAGGCAGGCTTGGAACAAGTGCCAGTTGCCAACTGGGATCCGGTCGACACTTCATCAGGTCTTTGACGAGTAGATTGGAATCCGCCAGCAAAATGCTAGAAGGAGCTTGAAGTTTTTCAGACGAAAGTTTGCCACGCAGTGCTTTTATTCTGGGATTGGAGAATGGAATCGCATCGTCCTCATGCAAAAAACCGGCTCCAATGATAGAGCCGGTGAAATCGGCGGGGATCTTAGATAAGTCGCTTCCCCCAAGAACAATAGAGGAATCCTCCTGATCTAATAATTTGGTTGAAATGCCGAGTTCATTTAGCAGTAAGCAATTGAACGATTTGTCAAGCTCTTTTGGAGTATTGGGTTGAGAGGCTGGGTAAGTTTCACGATTAGTTAGTTTCGAGTCAGTTACCACGGCTTTTGTGGTGGGACTTTCAGTTAATGGGTAGTCATGCGCTGCTGCGAAGTGTTTTATATCATTCCAACTACTGTTAAGGTGAGCGCCTGGATTCTTGACATTGTTGATGACATACTGAGCTTTTTTATCTGCGAAGCGTGTGAAGTCAAAAGCATCAGAAAAAAGATTGGCTTTTCCAAGAATATCGATGATCAACATCGTCGAAACGCACTTGTTGCATTCCGAGCAATTGTTCCATCCTGATATAGGCTTATTGCAAACATTAAGATATTTTTGAACGATTTCGTAATCGACAATACGTTCAATCTTACTGCTTCGCGTTAGCTTAGCTCCATCGGAAACAATACTAACGCGATCGGAACTGAGTAGAAAATCAGCCTGTGGTAGCAATCCGTCTTTATCAGCGATCTTGCTATGAAAGTTGATTGACGTTTGATTGATGAACGTATGATAGAGACCGGAGAGATTGTGAATACAGCTAGTTACCCTAGCGCCTAAAGTACCACGATGTCTTGAATGCAATTCATCCATGTTCGAGTTGATAAACGTGATTGGTAGTCCAATACCTTGTGCGACCCTGGTTAAGAATTGACGCTTTACACGATAATGGCGATTACCTATCTCGTCGTTGCTGAAAGAACCAACGTTTCGTGATACTAGATGCTCTACTTTCAGCGGAGAATCAGATCGCTCGTAGTAGTAATTAATCAGAGTCGCAAAAGCATCAACCCCTGCTGTAAAACCAGTACCACAGATTCTATTTTCTTGAGTGGGTGTCGAGGTCACCAATTCTTCAAGTTGAAGTTCAACGTGGTACATCGAAGGGTAGAGCTGACTAATAACCTTTTGGTAGTCATCCAAGGTCTCAGCCAATTTTTTACTGATAGGAACTTCAGATCGGAGAGTGACCTTACGATGCATTGCTTCAGTTATGAGGGCAACAATAAAAGCATCTCCTAAATCGAAGCTGAGGTGATTCGAATGGCATACTGGATACTCATACCAAAGAGTTTTTTTGGTACCTAGGTAATCAAAATCACCCAAGACAAGAAGAGAATCGTTCTTTTGCTCACAAGTTATGCTGCGAAGTGTAATCATCTTGCTTTCATAATTCTGTAAGTTGACAAATCACTGTGCTTCCGAGTAGTTGAAAATCCTTTGTATGAGAATCAATAATGATACAGACTTTTGACCAACGGGGGTTAGGATTTGTGTTTCAAGTTCACTTCTGGTAATCTGCAATTGAATCGAAACAACTGGCTATAGAAACACTTGTCCATGAGGGATATCGTGGCATTTGACCTTCACCCCAATTTGAAGAATGTCACCGATGTGATGAGGGAAGAAATGACTACTTAAATCTCTTCCAAAAGTCGTGCACGAAATAATGCAGGAAACGGGGGAGAATAGCGTGTATACGATGGAAACCATGGAACCGAATATTCTTGAATCACGGGATTCAGGCAATTTAAGTACTCATGGCATGTGTTGACATGCAAGAGGTCACAGATTCGAGTTCTATTGTGCCCACTCTCTTTTTGGCTACTCGACTTGACATTCACAAATATCTGGCTGTGCGACATAACTGTAGTTATGTCGAGGGGCTTTGGTTGAACATAGAAGTTTTAGGTCTAATTCTCGTCAAAGTTGATAGACTTTTATGCAGCCCGCTTAGACGGCTAAACTTTCGGCTTGGAATCATCGAACATCCATCGAATCTTTATGACGGAATCACTTGTGACTTGCTTTTAGGCTCTCTAGTCGAGCAACTGCATTTGGTTCAGGATTCCATTCATGCCATACCGTTCGGCTCAGGGTATCAAAGAACTCTCCCCAGAAGAGATATGGGCATCTATCATGCAAAGGCATATTGCAATCTCATATCCACCCGAAAAAACGGGAGTAGTGACTACTCCCGTATAGCTAAATACGGATGCTAAGGAATAAGAATTAATACGAAGAGTTGCATTGCTAATTTGCACCTAACTCTTTATTATGCATAAGTATTCAGTATCAACGGCTCGCATTCATCACTACACCAAAATTGCTTTGCAAGCTGGATGTCGCAGGTTCGAGCCCTGTCAGCTCCACTCTTTATTTCCCGGGAAATAGTTGACTTTTCCCGCTTGGCTCCAAGCATTCCTTGGTCGCATGCAGGAAACGGACCCATCTCATGCCCAGGCTACGATGGTACTTGTTCTGCTACTCCCTTGGCCGATTCGAATCAAGAGAGCAGGGCACCCAAGCGTATTTGATTACAGAATCAGTTAATACGAAACGCTACAGGATAATTTGACGTTGGTTTCGAAGAGATTCAGTCGTGAAGGTCAGCAAGAAGGCGAGTGCGACCATGGCAAATGCCGTCGGTTCTGGGACGGTAGCCGCTGATTCTTGCAGAGCAATTGATCCAAGCGGTTGGCTGCTACCAAAGTTAGTCTGCCAAGTATCGTAGTGGGCATCACCGATAACACCTCCATTTACTCCGTTAGGAAGCGTGCCTGCTGGAGAGCCAAGGGCATCACGCCATGAGGTGTAGTCTGCGGCATTGACAATGCCATCATTATTATAGTCACCCGGTGTGATTGGCTGCTGTAGGTAGGTGCTGTGGTATTTTTGTAATGCCAACGCTAACTTGGCAGCGGTATCTTGCCATGCGGAACCTCCGCGAAAGTCAATTCCGAATTCAAGTTGGATCGTATCGATACCATCCGCGTGGTTGCTTCCGTTAGAGGTGGTAATGTGCCCACCATCATAGCTTGGGTTCTCGATCTGCTCGGCAAACGGAATATCGAGTGACGGATCGGCTATGATTCCTTGCGAGTCGAGTGATCCAAGCAGACTATTCGGTCCATTCAAAGCCTCCTCGCCCCAGACGCCAAGCATCTCGGAAACGCTTTGGCCATTCTTCGTGCCTCTTAGAACTTCGGAAGGTGATTCAGCCTGACCATGAATGTCAATCATTAGACCACGTCCAAACTTCTCCCGAATATCTTCCATATACATATCGATATGGTCGTGGTAATAGTCGTAGTACTCTTCTGCATCGGGATGAGTATAAGCTTGCTCAGCACTCCGGTTGAAATCAATGAATTTACGATGACCCTGGGCGATTACCACATAAGGGCGTAAGCCCGTAAGC
Source organism: Botrimarina sp. (assembly GCA_965263145.1). Taxonomy (GTDB): domain Bacteria; phylum Planctomycetota; class Planctomycetia; order Pirellulales; family Lacipirellulaceae; genus CAYGQU01. The sequence goes on along the minus strand of OZ253585.1, from coordinate 326,735 downwards.
GCGTAGAATTCATTGATCGTGGCTTGAGCCAACTGACGAGTATTCGTATCCAAGACACAAACCTCGTCTCCCGTGCATGAACGCTCAGGGAACGGATAGGTCAATGTCCCTCCATGAGGGGCAGAGAGAATGATTGGCGCTGTTCCTGGCACCGTGTTGAAGTAAGTAAACAAGGGCTGTGCGTGAGCTACCCCACTAGCCGCGAGACTTGCCACCAATGCAATAGCCAAATTTGTCGCAGCTCTCACGCAAAGGCCCCTGTTATCTTGATACATGATTAGTCTCTGTAAGATTAAACTCGAATCCGAAATGTGAGCTTAAAATCCAATTAGACAAACTAATTACGAACGATTCCTTTGAACGGCTACACCACAAACTGATAGGACCATGCTTAGCATTAAAGCTGTGCTGGGCTCTGGAATGGCAACTCCGTACTGAACATTATCGACTGAAGCAAACACGCTCGAACCCGTACCAAGATCAGGATTTGCGGCAACAGTAATCGATGAGATGCTCGCCCCAATACCAGTATCTACAATGCCAAGAAAACCAACATTAGGGGTCGATGGGTTGGGAGGTATTGGTGAAAAGGTACCGAGTGGACCGCCGTTCGTTCCGATGAAACTAATGTCAACCGAATCACCTTGGTTGTCATAAATATTGTAGTCAAATGCTACCGCCGAAATTCCTGCAGGGAAGCTGATGATCATTTCATCTGGTGCAGGGCTTTTGTCTAGGAAACGCATCGAAAGAACTGCCTCGCTTCCTGGAACAAAAGCAGCTCCACTGCTTACATAGCCACCATCGTCAAGCGTGTCCACAAGCATGTTGTTGGTGAATGTTGATTCTTCTACCGCTGAGAGGCCGAGTTCGCCATTAGGGCTTGCTGCTGGCGCTTGAGAAAAATCGATGTCGCTTGTCGCGCTTTCGAAATCTTCGAGTGAGGGAGTTCCGCCTACCGCGGCAAGCCAACTAGCTTCGTCAGTGAATATGAGGATCTCGGCATGTGAGGGACTCGTACACATTATGCCTGCGAGAAGCATCAGGACTGATGAAAGTTTAAAACTCATGAGGTCAACTCCAATTCGCATCAAGTAGGTCGGATAGCCAGGCGGCAAAATAAACAAACAGTAATGTCATCAGAAATCGATCTTAAGCTTGGCGCGCCATTGCCGTCAAGCTATAATCTTATGGTAGTACCACGACCTGGTCGATGCGGATAATCACTAGGTCTCCCACTTTGGGGGTGGTTGTGGTGGGATTCGGCTTGCCCAAACACGGCAAAAAATCCCTGAGAGCCTTAGAGAAACAAGAGTCAGATTGCGATTATCTACGTCTTGTTACATACTTCACGCCAAAATTATTATGACACCACAATCTTCAGCCCCCCCATCTGTTATGGCCAAATCCGAGGCCCAATCCGTTGATGCTGAAAAGCTAGGTAAAAAGATGCGTGCTGCTCTTTACCAGCAAGGCGAAACCCCTAAATGGCTCGCAGCACGATCAGGAATTGGAGTTAGCACGGTCTACTCCATCCTCAACGGGCATCAATTACCATCACTCGAGAAGCTTCAGAAGCTCTGCCGTGTCTTGAACTTATCGATCGATTGGTTGCTAGACATGGAAAGTGATTCGTTTTACCTACGGCCTCAAATTGGGCATGAAAGTCGTAGCTATGCGGATCTCGAGGAATTCTGGCTCAGCCAGGGAAGTGGTGAGCGGCTGAGCATTTCTCGTGGATTCTCGATTGTTCATCAACCACTTGAGCTACGTAAACAGGTTTTGAAACGCGTTTACGCCCTACCTCAGAAGCAGATCGATGTCTCAATTGAATCTTTCTTACATCGTGTCGAAGTGATCAACAAACACGAACGAAGACGATTGGAAGTCGTTGTACAGAGTGAAGTTGAAGATTTCATTCTTAGGCGTCCTCCATGGGATCGCCTCGACTTTGCACCCGTAAAAGAATTTGTGGACTCGATCTTGGATCGACTCCACAACGATCTTCTTGGATATGAAGTGATCTTTATACCTCGGCAACTATTTGTCGTTAATTACGAGATACTCAACCGAGAAATTATCGTTTTCGACCTCGGACAAGTCTTCATGCGACAAAGCCATCGAAATCTTGTTGATCATTTCATTCGTCAAATCGCCGAGTATCAAAAGCACCCTGAGTCAGTGGTAGATCGTACTGAAGTTACGAGCTGGCTGAAAACGACGCTTGAACGCTCTGCGGCAATTAATGACAAGCAACTTGCCACGACCAATATAGCGAGTCCAGAACAATAGTTTGGTAACGCTACGTGAAAGTCTTGCTGTGTTTGAGACATGTCCTTTGACAAACAGCTAATCACATCGACATTATCCTTATTACTAGCTAATCACAACAATATGGCCCCCAAGGTCCAACAACTTGTCGATTCCTGTTGCTCTCTGATCGAAGTACCTTCGGTTGATGACGACTACTCTGCATTGCGTGAGATTATCGATAGGATTCGTCGCTTTTTTGATGGTGCTCCTGTGATAGTTGAACAGGTTGAACGCAACGGCTATCCATCCATTGTAATTACAACCGAGAAGACAAAATCCCCTAACTGCATGCTTCATGGGCATGTGGACGTGGTTCCAGGAAATCCGAATCAGTACCAGCCACGAGTCATCAATGGCCAATTGTTTGGCCGTGGAGCAGTCGACATGAAAGGGTTTGTCGCGGTGGCGATGCACGTCATCCGAGACTTAGCCTTTTTGCCAAACCCGCCAAATATTGGTTTGATGATCAATACCGACGAAGAAATCGGCGGACGCAGCGGAGCGAAAATTCTTGTTGAAGAAGGATGGCACCCGAAGAAGCTATTAAATGGTGATGGTGGCTATGGCCATGCCGTTACCTTTGCGCAGAAAGGCATTATCCAGTTAGAGATCGAAGCTCAGAATAATCCCGGGGCACGCAATGCACCCTGGAATGGCGAGAGCGCAGCTGAGCTTTTAATGAGAAACGTGACACGTGGGCTAGATCAGCTTTGTCCTCGTCAATACGAACTTGACGCCGATACCAACTGGGGATCGACTGCCTGTGTTTTGGATTTGCAATCAAAATCAGACGGCGTAGGGCCACCTTGCTGGGCACAAGCTTCGGTGAGAATCTACTGGGCTGGTGAGCAATCGGGCGAAGAAGTTATTCAGCTTGCAAGGGAAGCTTTTGCTCCTTTGAATGTCACAGGTTTAATCGAAGGGGAACGCGTCTATCTATCTCCGGAAGATCCCGAGTTACTCAACCTTCGTGAAATATGGGAAAGACGCTTAGAGCGCCCAATCGGCATACGGGCAGACAACGGATCGAGTGATGCAAAATGGTTTGCACCACTCGGAATACCGATTCTGATCCTTCGAGTTCCGGGCGATGGTGCTCATACCGATAATGAATGGCTTGATATTGCATCGCTTCAGCCTCTTTACGAAACGCTTTGCGAATATCTGCTCCAAAGCGAAGTCGATCACGAATCAGATCAAAAGTTACGTATCGATCCCGCAGAAAAAGAATTGGATCTAGGGGTGCCTCATCGTCCTGAAGTCGAGGCCAGCAACCAGCGTTTCAGCAAGGGAACGTAACTGCAGGTCAACATGTCAAACTCGCGACCCCATTTAAGTTCGCCGAAGAAGCCATATGCCGAAGTGACATTTGTAGCCGTCGTCTTGGGACTTTTAATTGGGGCAGCAATGACTGCCACGTTCACCTACGCGGGAATGACGCTTGGCTTTTCCACATCGGGTTCGACTGTAGCGGCGATACTTGGGTGGGGTGCTTTGCGAGGTGCCTTGCGACGAGGCACGATTGTTGAAAACAATATCGTCCAAACCATAGCCTCAAGCCTGAATACAACGGCGGGAGGTGTGGTGTTTACGGTACCCGTCTTGTTTCTTTTACCCGGTGTTGAATTTCATTTTTGGGAAGTCGCGGCTGCATGTGTAGCGGGCGCCTTGCTTGGAGTCGGGTTCGTCATCCCCATTCGTAAACAGATGATTGAGATCGAACGCCTTCCCTTTCCCAGTGGAACTGCGGTCGCGACGATACTTCGATCTCCTTCGCAAGGGATTGCAAAAACACGATTAATGCTTGCTGGTGCGTGTGTCTCGTCGGTGTTCTTTCTACTAAAGAACCTGAAGCACCTTCCTGGTGTTGATTATACTTTTCCCGGGTCAATCGACTTTGCTTCCTTGCTGAATCTCCCTCCTTATGTCGAAGCGACCGCATCACTTTCGTTGTTTGCCATTGGAATTGGTTTCATTGCTGGGCGTAATGGTCTCTTTGTACTGGCTGGAAGTGCGGTTAGTTATTGGTTAATTGCTCCCTTGGTCGTCGAGTACGAGTGGGGACCTGCCTTCGGAGGAGATATTGATCCTGAAACCATCGGGGCAGATATTCATTCGCTAATAACCCGCCCTCTTGGTATAGGCATGCTACTTGGAGGAGCACTTGGTGGGATTGTGCTAACACTGCCTGCCGTTCGTGCGGCCTTCAAAGGGGTGCTTAACGCTTCTCAACATACAACTAAAAGCGACGGGCCCAGAGCGCGCAGTGATGAACTTTCGGCTGGTTGGTTGTACGGTTCTGCGGGTCTTGCCGTGGTGACACTTTTTGTCATTACGGTTTATGGAATCAGTTCAACAACCACCCCCATAGAAGCCATTATCCGTGGTGTCGTTGTGGCAACTCTCGGGGCACTTTGGGTCTGGTTTTCGTCAATTATTATTGCGCAAGCTACTGGCATGACCGATTGGACCCCCTTGTCCGGCATGGCACTCTTATCGGTGGTTGTCCTAATGAAACTTTCGGGTGGAGCCATCTCCGCAGCAATTCTGTTAGGCGCAGCGGTAAGTGTTGCCTGTTCGCTTAGTGCCGACATGATGCAAGATCTCCGTACAGGGCAACTTGTCGGAAGTCGACCATCAAGCCAACAGTGGGTTCAACTTTGTTTTTGTGGACTGGGCCCAATCATAGCCCTAGCAGTAGTCACTTTGCTTTGGCAATCAGGGCCTGAGGGTCAAAACGGTTTTGGCCCTGGTACCGAAATTGCTGCTCCACAAGCTGACGCCCTGCGAGCCGTCATAGAACAGGTACAGCAGGGATCAATTGATTGGACACGCTATGGAACAGGCGCTTTGGTAGGAGCTTGTCTCTCGTTTAGTGGCATTCCAGGACTCGGAGTGATTGTTGGTATTTCGATGTACCTCGGAATCGGAATTGTGCTTCCATATGGTTTTGGTGCGATCACCCGTGAGGTTGCTTCATATAGCAAGGGAGTTACCTGGTGTGAATCGACCGGAGTTCCTGTTGCGGTTGGACTTATCGTAGGTGATGGACTTTGCACTCTTCTCTTTGCCATTCTGACTGTGCTTGGAGTGCTTCAATGATAAAGCAAGCACTTGCCATTAGCTTGATGTCGCTTGGCTCAGTTACAGCTTTGGTGGCTGCTTCAGGACCTCTCAAGGAATCCAATAGCCTATTGGTCACCTACATTATTGCCATCGCATGCATCGTGGCTGGAGCAATCCTGCGCCAAACGAAAAGCGATAACGGGTTATCCACAGGAGCAGGGGAGGGGGGAACTCTCGATCCCATCCCTCTACTTGCTCCTCTTTCAGAGGCAATTGAGTCGGTCTGCGAGAAGTATTCAAATCAAGACGACTTGCATTTTCTCGATTCAGAATTGGCTGAAGCAACAGCCCTCCCCATTCGGGATTTCTTAAGCCATTACCAAAGGCTTCGTGATGGCTTGGGGATCGAGAAATTTGCCAACCTCATGATCCGTTTTGCAACAGTCGAGAGGCTCATTAATCGAACAATTAGTGCAGCAGCTGACGGTGCCCTAGAAGAAGCACGGACTAGCCTCACTAGAGCAAATGAGGCGATGGCATTTTGCCTCGAATGTCCAGGAATAAACAACTCTACGCAAGTGACTGAGCGATAGACACAAGGGCTTAAGACAGATGACAAACTGTAATCAATACCAACTCATATTAGCCTGGGCACTGCTGCTGATGGCATTGCCAGTATCAGCTGCTGGGACTTGGGAATTCAATCAGGTAGAGATGACTCCGCTCAGTGCGGTGCAGCTAGGCGATGTCGCGCTGGTATCCCCCAAACTATTTAAACAGCTCGATGCTTCGCCCGGATGTGCAGCGATGCTATCAAGCGGAGAGAATCAACTTGAAGTCTTACTTTATCCGATTACTCGGCATCCACAAACGGTTTCGATCAAGAAGTCACTGCGAGATAAACTTGACGTTCAGCCAGGTACAGCAATCGTCAAGATGAGACTCCTGAATGCCAGTGAGACAACGCTTGAGAGAATCGATTCGCCAATTCGCATCGAATCACAGCAAGGAGATCAATCACAATGGCCTGGCGTTGTGCTTGGCGCACCACATGGTGACTGTGATATGTACACCGGCGAAATCGTTGTTGGTACAACCGAGTTATGCAAAGTCCCCTCAGTCTGTGCGTATGGATCTCGGATCACTTACTTGGGCCGCTGGATCGATGTGAATCGACCGCTTCAGCGACGCCCTCGACCATCCAACTATGGGATTCTTCCCTATCGTGATTGGACCGATGAAGCGACTGCTATTTACACTACATTCAAGGACAAGACCCATCGTATTGGAACGCCTCCCAGTTACGAACCAGGCAGCCCGCCGCTAGACCTTTATCTGGACTTTCATGGGCACGATCTTTCGGTTACCGATGCCGAGGGAAAGAATCACTATCGCAATGTCTTTGAATGCATGACCCGCGGTTTTACTACCGCAGAGATTCAGCAACTTAAGGTAGCCTTCGATTCATGTGTGCAAGCAGAATATGGGGACCAATCGCCAAAGAGCTATTGGGGGAATCTGATCGAAGATCGCAAATACGAATACATGGGAGTTCAAACAGACTTCTATTACTCTGGGTTGGGAGGACGAGTCTATGGGGTGCTGAATAGCGAAGTCTCTCGCCGGGCGATACATATTGAATCTCCCGATTCAATGCGCATCGATCCTCAGAACCGCCCAAAGACATCTCGCGTGCTGGCGGCCTACTTAAAAAAGATCCAAGAAGAAATCGTACCTACCAGCATAAAACGCCAGAGCCTTGAGCCCGCTATCGTCGATGGATCAATCACAAAAGAGACAAGATGGTGTAAAGTCCCTGCCGGTGCATTCTTAATGGGTGCACCCCAAGGCGAAGGATGGAGCATTGAATGGCCACGCCACTGGGTTCAGCTTGATGCGTATGAGATTAGCGCGACTGAAGTGACATGTCGTCAGTATGCCGATTTCCTCAACAAGCAAATTGCAGAAGGGAACGCGGTAATTGACGACAAGACAGTACGCAGCACTTCCTCCGGCAAAGATTGGTGTTCACTTTGGCCGCATGCTCCCTTAGCGCTGCTTACGCTCGACAAGGGACAAGTGGTATATCGCGACCGACGAGCGGACCACCCGGTAAATTATGTCACATGGCACGGTGCAAAAGCGATGGCAGAAGCTAACAACGCCAGCTTGCCCACAGAAGCCCAGTGGGAGAAAGCTGCAGGGTGGGATTCCAATAACGGCAGAGCCTACCGCACTGGAATTTCTCGCGATCGGTTTGCTCCCTTAGCAAATGCGACTTTCATGAACAGCAATAATGAATCAGAGAATGTGATCACTCCATCAACCACGCCCGTTGGATCATACAAAGCAAGTCGATCTCCGGTTGGATGCCTCGACATGTCAGGCAATGTCTGGGAGTGGACGCTTGACTGGCAAGCTGGCTACAAGCAATCGCAGGAGCCTGTCATCAACCCAATAGGACCTGATTCAGGGACCATGAAATCAGTCCGTGGTGGCGGTTGGGATACTGAACGACAAACCGCAACTCCATCTTTCCGCCTGGGAGTTAACCCCGATGTCGCATTACCTAACGTTGGATTTCGTCTTGTTCGTGAGCAACAGGAATGACTGCAATTGAAGGGGAAACGTCAAAATCAATTATCGTTGGCGTCTGTTTCCCTTTTTGAGATTGAAATCAAGATCGCCACGATCCCCATCGATGGTTTCCTTTAAAGTGGTTTGGTCGTTGTAGATGGCTGGCAAGTATTGAACCACTTCTTCTACTTTTTCATTGCCAGCTTCATCAGCTGAAATGAGCTTCCCTGTTCTTTTTTCAGCATAAATAGTCACGAAGTACTCCCCAGCAACCAAACCTTCACTGGGTGCAATGGAATATTTGCCCGCGACAACCGTACCCCGTGCCCCTTTGCCCCCATGAACATCAACAGGAATAAAACCGATTTCTCCCATCTCGACCGGATCGCCACCGTAGGTGACAGCACCACTTAGAAAAACACCTACCTCTTCTGTCCCACATCCGCACATCGCAACGGCAACTAACATGAAAACGGTTCTAAGCATGCAACAACCTGAGTAAAAATTACCGTGGCTAAGTTTCATATCCTGGATGAGGCGGTATTAATCAGAGAGAGTAAATCTCTTCGCCGTCAGGGGTACTCATGGCACGCCAGGCGTCTAACTCGATGTTATCAGAAACAAAGCGTGTTGAAGCATCAACCATGACAACATTCACGCCGGAAGGGTGATAACTTCTGGCAAGCTGTTGCCAAAAACCTTTCCAGCCAGCATTTGATGGTCGGCAGGGCGAAATCTCCATGGCATTCGTTCGATCACAATATCTAGTCCAGTCTTCAAGCTGCAATACTGGGCTGGCGGGATTACGACTACCAATTGGCGTGTTTGGTCCCCAGTCATGCATGTAAAGGGCGGCGGGACCAAAGTGCATTGCACCTCGAGTGTCTCGACCTGCTACTAGCCTCAATTCAGATATGGCAGCTGTTTTTGAGGTGCCATCGGAAATTTCTGCAAACCGTCGTCCTTTGAATGGTCCACTCACGCCAGCATTACCAACAGCTGTACCTGTCGCACGTAAAGAGTTGGTAACGATAAAGGTACCGAGTGCGGTCATGTGGACACCGTTTTCGGCGGGACGATAAGCAAATTGGTTTGAAGGTGGGGAGTCCTGGTAGCCTTCTACTGCTTGTTTAGGGGTAGCATCATCAGCCCAGTAGTAACCAAGACCAGCATTAGCGACGTAGTTGCCGCGTGCTCCATAGAAATCATTAACAATACCAATCACTTCAGGTGGGTTAGGCTCGCTCGGGCAGGTCATGAAGTCAAAGGTTCTATGATGGGCCGTATCACCATTGGCAAACCTATCTTCAAAGCGAACCAACCAATTGGTCTCACCATGAGCATTTGCTTCTTCGACATAAGGCAGGATGATGGTTACCCAGCTGAAGAGAGAGTGGACTTCTTGATTCTTGTCCCAGTCACCTTCACGAACTTCACCAGGCGGAAGTGTGTTATTCGCGCTAGCATAGTTATGAATTGCTAATCCGATGTTATGCAGGTTGTTGGTGCACTGTGCACGACGTGCCGCTTCGCGAGCCGACTGGACCGCGGGAAGCAACATGGCAACAAGGATTCCGATGATCGCAATGACGACAAGCAACTCAACAAGCGTAAAGCCCAATCGATTGAATAAACCAACTCGGCGGGGAGAACTTCCCACGCATGGCTTAGCATTTTTGCCAATTAGATAGAAGTAATGAGGCATATCGGTATCCCTTATTGAAATGAGCGTTTATCAGCACAACGCATACAGTTCGTAGAAAAGACCATCTAAGGTGATACTTAGCAATTCTAAGACTGTATTCAAATCACCCGCCAAATGATGGATTACAGTATGCCCACAGAAATATGGTTTGTCAATACCATGTGATCTGGTTATTATCGGAAGAGTTCAATCAAGCAGGAACTTATAACCTGATCAGAGTTCGTTTTTTGCTTGATTTCCTGTGTGTAGACAAGAGTTGCCCCCTAAGGGGTCAAACTGATCAGACTAAGGAATTGAAAGAGGACTGGGTGCTGCGTTGACCCTACTGGTCACAAGTTGCCCATGCACAGACAAGGACACGGGAATCTGGGACAAGAGAATAGGAGTACATCAATTTGTTTGCCAATCCGTCATATTGCTTCCGCATTGCGTTGATTGTGGTGGTTGCGATCACAGCAACCCACGCAAACGCAGCAATATACCCGGCATATATCGATGGGACATTTACGTTTGGTGATCCGAATACCACGGCTCCCTATCCTTTGGACCAAACCTTCAATCTTTCCAGCAACCCTTCTGCTACTAAAACGATCTTCCTTGATTTCACAGGTCACCACAGTGTGAACAATTCCTGGGGTCACAACATCGTTTTTCCAAATTACGATTTGGATGGAGATCCCAGCATCTTCAGCGAAACTGAAAGGATTGAGATCCAGAAGATCTTCCAAAATGTTGCTGAAGACTACATCCCTTTCAACGTCAACGTGACCACGAGAAACCCAGGGGTTGCAGCTCTGCGTCGGCGAGGCGATTTTGATGTTCACTGGGGAGTTCGTGTAGTAATGACCCAAGCGACCGCTGGCTTTGGGGACGGGATCGGTGGCAACGCCGGCCCTACCGGCTTCGATGATCCGGTCGACAACCCGGTCTTTGTCTTCAACAAGGGAGCTCGCAAAGGGGGACAAACGGCAACGCACGAAGCGGGGCATTCTTTTGGCCTTACTCACGATGGTCTAAATAGCCTTGAATATCACCCAGGCACTGGAGGCTTTGGTCGCACAAGCTGGGGGCCAATCATGGGGGCTCCCTTCGATGCGACAATCTCTCAGTGGAGCAATGGCGACTATGCCGGAGCCACTAACTTCGCTGACGATTACTCTTTTATTACCAGCCGAGGATTCGGTTTCCGATCAGACGACTATCTAAACGATCTAAGCACCCCTCACGATCTCACCCCCAACGGAAGAGTGATGGAGGAATGGGGCATTATTGAAGATCGCAACGACCGAGACTACTTTCGATTTACAACAGGACGAGGTGAAGTTGGAATCGAAGTGAGTGGCTTTGCTCAGGATCCTAATCTTGATGTGGGGGTCGTCCTCTATAACGACTCGGGTGCCGTTGTTGCTGAGTTTGATCCTTCGGTCACACCAAATATTGACTTTGATATCTTCCTCGAATCAGGCTCCTACACTTTCTATGTGGACGGGGTCGACAATCCTGGTCGGTACTCCGACTACGGAAGCGTTGGCTTCTACCAAATGGAAATTTCGATTCCTCTACTTGGTGACCTCAATACCGACGGATTTTTAGACTTGCTCGATTGGGAATTGTTCATTGCCAACGCTGAAACCGACCTCAGTGGGCTTAGTAGCGAAGACGCCTATTACCTGGGAGACCTTGATGGCGATGGATTTAATAGCGGCAAAGACTTTGGATTGTTTAAGGATTCATTCATAGCGGAAAATGGAACAACAGCTTTTGCGGCACTATTCGCTGTACCAGAACCCTCGACCAGCATGCTTATCGCTGCTGCTTTATTTACACCAATATTCTCACTAAGAACTAAACGCTTACTGCACACTTTGAATAGGGAATCCAATGAACAGTAGCAATGAAAGTAAATTCCTCTATCTAGCTATGGTTGCGATATGCTTATCCGCAACGATCGCAAAGGGAATCGATTTTGAAGCATTTGAATTTAACGATTCAAACTTTACGGAGCTTGGAAACACGGCCAACTCAATAAATCCTGCAAATAATTGGTCCACCAACACCAACCTACTAACCGATTCGTTCGTGTTTGATGGCGGTTACCGTGTTTCTAAATTCAGTGATGTCTTTGCCCCAAGCTATCTGCAAATTGACAACATTGATTCTTCGACTTCAGGAAGCCGGTATATTATTGTCGATGTCGCAGGATGGGATTTCCGTGGACCGGATCTTATTGGCGAGTCGATTGATCCAGAACAAATTCGCTTCGCGTTTCTTGATGACGATACCGGCACCGATGGATCAGCAATTACTGCCCAGGTACAGATAACACGTGATGTTACCACGGGGAACATACAACTTGAAGGAAGTGCCCTGGGAAGTGGAGCGTCAAACCTCTCTTCGACCGCTCAACTCTCCACGGTTCAGACCAATCCATTCACCATGGTACTAGAGCTTGATAAGGCCAATGAAAGATATGAAATCTTTTACAAGGATGGTTCAGGGCCTTCCCAGTCACTCGGCTCGGGTAGCGTAGCTCCATCGCGTAATGGTAATTCGATCCGATTTGTGGCCAACAACAACTTTGGTACTGATCTTGATGAGAACTTCACCATCGACCGAATTGCTTTGACCGACGTTAATCCATTGACTGACTTAATGACGCTCGAAGTGAATCGCGACACTGGCGTTATGAAACTGATCAACACAACGGGACAAGTTCTTTCCGGCTTGGAGTCTTACTCGTTAACTTCTGCAGTCGGCGCATTCGACACTGGTGGCTGGATGCCAATCACGGATAACTATGACAATGCCTCAGGCCCCGGTGATGGATCCGTTGATGTGGATGATGATTGGAGCATTGTTACATCAACGACAACTGAAGTAAGTGAATCATTCGACTCGGGCGACGGTGGGGTCCTTGGCATTGGCCAGGAAGTCATCTTGAGTGGCCCCGGCGGAAGCTGGATTAAGAATCCACGAGAAGACCTGCAAGCACAGTTGCTTTTTGCTGGTAATGTAGTGCGCAGTGCCACTGTCGAATTTGTCGGCAATAGTGGAAACCCATTTGAAGTAGGCGACTTAAATTTCGATGGCTCAATCACCGTCGATGACTGGAACGCTCTGGTTAGCGGTCTAGAAGCTGATCTATCAGCACTTTCCCTCGCAGAAGCATATCAAGCTGGGGACCTCAATTACGGAGGCATCACGAGCGTTGCCGATTTTAGCCTCTTTAAAGAACTCTTCGAAGAAGCCAATGGCACTGGATCGTTTGCTGTCATGCTGGCTACTTCGGTGCCAGAGCCAACCAGCTTAATGCTGGTCTCGGTATTCTTTGGGAGCATGCTTTCAGTCCGACGTAAAGGTTCTTGAATCTAACGACAAAACCGACTCAACCTATCAATATAAAAGTGCACCGACAAACACAATCTGAAGCAAGGATATACTCATGTTTACCAACACCCTGAGAGCTATTACCAGTAAACGCCAGATAGGCCTGTTTACTTTTGTCGCCGCAATTTGCGTCTCAAGCGTCGCTACTGCCGAGATTCAAACCTTTACTGATTTGGCATCATGGCAAGCCGCAGTGGGAGGGATTACGCATCTAGAAGACTTTGAAGGACAGGTGAGTGACGATTTTTTTGGCACGGCTTCAAACTCAACACGTAGCCCAAACGGCATTCTGGGACTTTCCGCCAACGCAAACTTCAGTGACAACGCGATTATCGACGTTGATGATGTTGGCGATGGCTCCGGCTATGTCAGCTCAGGCGCCGTCATCAATGGAAATGCCGTCGTCAGTCTACGATTCCTCGACAAAGGAACCGGTGCAAACTCTCAAGAGACAGTGACCGTTTCCCTACCGCCCGGGGTCGAGGCCTTTGCATTTGAGTACAAAAACTACGACAACGATGACGACGGAACTTTCCTCAGCTTTGAAGGGACTAACGGGGAAATTGTCACAGCATTTGATTCCTCAAACAACTTCACAGGGTTCTTTGGAGTCCTCGATACCGATCCCGGGGCAGAAATCACTTCGTTTTCCTTTACAGGCGACCCCAACGTCGGTGCTGGTTTCTCTGCATTCAACTCGTTCGACGACGTCCGTTACTCGGACTTCGATGCTCTGAAGTTGCAAGTCAATTCCGTTACTGGTCAGGTTGAGTTATTCAACGAATCGGGCACCGATTTTGAATTTGATTGGTACCGCCTTTCAAGCTCAACTAGCGATCTCAATTTTGCTGGTTGGAATAGTCTTAGTGATCAAGAAATCGATGCTATTGATGGCCTCGATCCTGACTCAACTGTCGGAAACGGTATTGGTGAGACGTGGGACGAAGCTGGAGGTTCAAGTGATGATGTCCTCTCGGAGGCTTTCTTGCTTAGCACCTCTATCTTTGGACAAAACAGAACCGTCGATCTGGGGACAGCCTTCAAACCGGGTGGTGATACGGACTCACTCACGTTTGAGTACCGCCGTCCTGATGGGGAAATCCGCGAAGCACTTATCGAAGTCGTGACAACTGCTGGCGTACCAGGTGACTACAACAATGATGGAGAAGTTGACGCAGCCGACTATACGGTATGGCGAGACAATCTAAATCAGAATGTAACACTACCAAATGAGAACCCCGCAGCCAGCACGCCAGGTGTGGTTGACCAAGAGGACTACAACTTCTGGGTTTCTAACTACGGCACCTCATCAGCAACGGCATCAGCAACGGCAGTACCAGAGCCCAGCACCTCTGGACTTATTTCCTGCATGTTAGTTTCGTTGCTAGGCATCAAGCGAAGTGCGCGACGCAATTAGCCGATGCAAGCATTTGCAGGCCTTACGTTTGGCTTGAAGTTGGTAGAAGGTCAAAGGCAGGTGTAATCTGCTTAGCTTTATTGACTCTCATGAAATCCTAACGGCTGCTGTACAATGTAGTACAGCAGCCGTTTTTGTTTTAGTTGCCAGCAATTCGCAGAGGGTGGCGACACACACACTGCTTCATTAGCAGATTCAATATTTTGATTGAGTAGCTGGTTGCCTTAGCCCTATATGACCAATTGAACTAGCCCTCACTCAGCAACGAAAACGGCAAGATTCGTACCGTTCTTTCTTAGCTCTCCGTACTCACCCTTGCTATTTTTGCTACTTGGAACATTCACAACATGAGGTTGGGGATTTGCTATCGCCATGGTTGAAGATCCCCCCCCATCAAGGTTGATCGCTTGGATACAACCGAGTTCAAGCATTAGCTTCGCAAGTTCGGCTAGATTCATGCCCTCTGAAATGCAGGGTTGTCTGCCATCAACAATCACGATGATTAGCCACCGTTCGCGCGTAAACCCGATCGCAGTCCTCGGATGGAGTGATGTGCTGAATTCCCTCTTCTGGATGGTTACCTTTGCATCAGTCACAATCTGATCGCTGCCAGAGATGGCATTGTGCAATTCGACATGTTGATTGGGTTTAAGAGTCTCAAACGTATCATGCTTACCACGAATCAAGCTGACGTTGTTCTTGGAATCTAAATTGAATGCAGGCCACTCTTGGTAAAAAGGAGAAATCCTCTCTCCCTGCGAGACGACGAGGCCCACATTGTCTGCATTTGCTTCTTTGGTTCCAAAGAAAGAGGCGTTCACAGCAAGCAAAGCGTTTTTCTCTTTCAGATACTGTAAAGTAGTTTGCCGAGTAGTTTCGTGATTCGGATCTCCTGGTTCATCGCCATTGGGATCTCCATTCCCTGGAGTCACTTTAAATCTCAGTCCTTTGGTCGCCAGGTTAATCTTGGCAACGTAGATATTCAAAGGTCGTGGTTCTGATCGAGTAGTGCTAAGAATGGAGATGCCTGGGGCTAACTCCGAGTATTTCCCCTCAGCTAACAACGTAGCGCAGCTCATGAGGAGAGCTATCTGCAGACAAAGCATAGATCCGAGATGGGGTTTATGAATGGTGGTCATCAACTCTCAAATAAATGCTTGCAGTGAGAAACAAAGCTTTTTGGCAAGGCAATCCTTAGATCAATCTACCATGTACAGCTAAGAGAAGTTTGTCATAGCTATTTTATGTAACCTACTAGCCTATCTAGCCTCCAGGATCATCTCAAAGCTTGATTCTCAACATCTCCGGCCCCAGAAAATCTAAACAATAAGCCTAAGCATACGGCTGTCACGATTAGCCTTGCATGCGGTCGACCTGCCTGAACAATGCTCTTTCTTGAAATTCTTCCCTCAGATACTTGTAAGAATTCTGCTTATAGATCGTTGGGGGGTAGTACATACCCCTACATGTGCTGACTGCACAAAATGGCTAACTCCTTATCTCATGACCATTTAGAGAAAACAACCTACCGGATTTTGACTTTTCAGGGGCTGAATGCACCTTATGAACACGGAGCCTTAGGATCTTATGCAACGTAATTTCATTATTCATCTAGCCGCATGTACGGCTTTGGCGGCTTTTGTAAGCTGCTCAACCGCACTGGGCCAAACTGTAGTGAACGGTGACTTTGAGACAAACCCATTTGCCACTGGTTGGGACAATTCCGATGGCAATGCTACTGCTGGTACTGGTTTTGCCCCTGGCTCAACCCAACATGCCATTCTTTCAGGCACAGGCACAACTGGTGCAGGCGACGACTTCTTCCAAGACACCGCTTCAGGAGCTAGTGATGGCGTTCTGTCATGGTGGTTGCAAACGACAACCTTCGACACGACTGAACGTGCTTTCAATCTTGTGTTTGGAACTGACGCAGGGACGGCAGGTATTAACCTCCGTTTGGCACAACTTGATGGTATGAATGCTACGCTAGAAGCCTTCTCAGGTGGCAGCTGGAATACTCTTTCAACCGTAGGCGCATTCGATGAGAGCTCAATCTACTACTTCGAGATTGACTTTGACGGCTTCGGAACGGGCGATATTAATGACGCCAGTTATTCCGTTAACTGGTCAAATCCAAACCCAGGCTCTGCTACCACATCAAATACCAGTGGCGTAGTTTCTCTTTTTCAAAACAATGGACAGATTTCTGGTGGCACGGCCGACCGAATTCAGTTCGCCAGTCGATCCAACTGGGACGACTACAATATCGATGATGTCAGCTTGGTAGCTGGAACGGTAGTCCCATCATCTTTGACTGCAACTATAGATCGATTGACAGGAGAAATCACCCTTACGAACCCGAATGACGCCGTTGCAGGGGCTGTCACATTTACGGGTTATAGCTTTACATCAGCGGCAGGGGGCCTTGATGCAAGCAACTGGACATCCATTAGCGACACTTACGATGTTAATGGATCAGGGTCACCAACCATTTCCGGCGACGATTGGACGGAACTTTCTAGTCCAACGGCTACTGGTGACCTAAGTGAAATCGATTTCGAGTCTTTGGCTGGGGCAACTTTGAACCCAGGTCAATCGATTTCACTCGGCGTTGGGGCTTGGACTGCGAATCCTTTTGAGGATGTCCAACTGGAATATTCGCTTCCCGATGGATCAACGGTGTCAGCCCAAGTGGATTTCGTGAATGGAGCTACCATTGAAAGTGGGGACTTCAATAGTGATGGCGTGATTGATGCCCTTGATTGGGGCATATTGCGATCAAATCTGTTTGGGGATTTCTCATCCCTGCCTACAGCGCAGTCCTACTTTAATGGTGACATCAGTGGCAATGGAATTGTCAATGGATTTGACTACCAGCAGTTCCGTACCGCTTTCGAAACAGCAAATGGAGTTGGTTCCTTCGAGGCTCTTATCGCTGCGGTTCCTGAACCAGGATCAGCAAGCCTTCTTATTCTCTTTGCATTAACCGGTTCACTAGCAGGATCACGTCGCATGCGTACATTTAGCCGAAATGCAATTGTCCCAGCAATCCTCTTTGTTGTTACGTTCTCTTTCTCAGCACATAAAGCAGAAGCTTTGGTCGTTGGAATTGATTCAGTCACACTCGATGTAAACAACGCCCTCACGGGAGTTGAGATCAATTCAACCAATTACAATGGTCCTTTCACAATCGCTGACATTGCCCAAGACAATCGTGGTGCTGGCGGTCTTCTAGGTGTTGCAACAGGCGATTCGGTTTTGACCGGTACTGTTGTTGATCCTATGGATGCCAATCAAGGATTTGCTTTCGACAACAATGTTTTGACTGGGGTTGCAGGGTCAACTGGTAACCCGGAACAGAACGGCGGTGCAATGGCACTCTATTGGGGCGACAACAATACAACCGGACTAACTGACAACGATGCAGACCCGGACTTCTTCATCTTTGAAGATCTTGGAAACGATAGCGTCGAAGTTCGTGCAATTCTTGGCAACGGAACAGTCGGTGAATCAGTCGCATTGAGTACTTGGAACTCGGTTTCCTCTTTAGGTGACTTATACGGATCTGATGCAACACCATTGGGCGGTGGTGGTAATCGCACCGTTACTGGTGTCGCTTTTGACTTCACCGATCTGCTGGACGAAACTGGGGCTGCCCTTACAAATGGTACAGCAATTCGCGGGATTCTAGTTGGTGATGAAGGCAGCGCTGACCTCTATGAAATCTACGCCAACATCGATTCAGCATCGGTAGCACCGATTCCCACCCTACCGCTAACATTGCAAGTTGACCCAGTAGATGGGGATATAAGAATTGCTAACACGGATGTTGCTGGCAGCATCGATTTTGCTTTTTATCAAGTTGACAGTGCTCTTGGCGAACTAGATACGGTTGGATGGAATAGCCTAGAAGACCAAAATCTTGCCGCCTTCCCCGCTGGTGATGGAACCGGTAATGGTTGGGAAGAGGGAGGTTTATCCGATAGCGACACGCTTGGTGAAGCTTTCCTACTTGGCAACTCTAGCTTGGCCTTTGGCGAGTCTGTTTATCTTGGCGAAGCTGTTATCGATAACGTAACCCAGTCGGAAAATATCTCATTCAGCTACCGAACGCCTGAGGGCAATTTGGTTGAAGGCCTAGTCGAATTCGTCAACGTCGAGCCACCAGTTGGCTTGGCTGGAGACTTCAACAACGATGGCTCGGTCGACGCGGCGGACTACACCGTTTGGCGTGACAACCTTGGCCAAAGCGATTCGGTCTTGAATGGCAATGGCGATGGCGACGGCACGGTTGATGCTGGCGACTATACCTTGTGGTCAGGCAACTACGGAGCGAGTAGCTCGTCATCCTCATCAGCTGCATCAGCAGTTCCTGAGCCAGGTTCACTAGGCATTTGCTTACTAGGAGGTATTGCAATGTTTGTTCGTCGTCGTACTCGTCGAGTCCTTCCTGTGGTTGCCGCAGTCGCGATGGTTGCTGCCACCGCGACTCCTGCCCAAGCGATCATCTTCGACCGTGATCTTCAACTAGGTGAAGAAGAAAGCGGTTCGGTTGGTGCAACGGTGACACAATCGTTTGACTCGAGCAGATACTACGTTGACTTCGATGGGGCTGTAACCAATCCCCTGGGCGCCGTCGCAGGTAATCCAGTCTATGCTGATGTTTCTGCACGCCCCGGTGCAGGGGCCGATAGCAGCACAATCGGAATCACCTTTGACGGGAATGGTGACTACCTACACCAACGCCGCTTTGGCAATCCCGAAAACTCAGCTGGTTCAATCAGCCCTATAAATAACCAGCCTGACGGATTCTCGAAAAACTACACGGGACTTCGTAATCGTGGTATGCAGCTTTGGATAAATCCAAACTCATCCGCTTCGGGAACACGTCAGTCGGTTATGCATGACACGAATCAGTTTGGCATCCTGATTAGCGAAGATAATACATGGATCCTTCAATCTAACGATGTTGAGTACGACACCGAGATAGCCGTTAACTTTGACGCTTGGTCACACGTTTCGGTTGTTCGTGAAAGGGGTGTCGGTACGGTTATGCACCTTAACGGCATTGGGATTGGGCGTACCAGCAGTACCTACAAAACGGGTGATGATCCTCAAGTACCACAAGACACCGCTGATTTAGTACTAGGAGCTAACACAGCTGGAGATGAAACCACGTTCAGTGGCGGCACCCAAGATTTCTTTACCGGTACGCTTGACCAAGTGGAGGTTTTCACATGGGGTGTATCGGAAGAAGGCCCTGGTGCGGAACCAATTGAAGACCATGGTGATTACAACTTTGTTCGTGACAACGGGTTTGCTCGCTCAGCGGGTCTATTCACTGGTGTGGCGGGTGATATCAACAGTGATGGATTCTTGAATCAATCGGACGTTGACGATTTTGTCGCTGGCTGGCTGAATGAGAGTAGCCTTGGCTTCCTAGATGGAACCACTGGCGGTAGTCTAGTTGGAGATATCTCAACTTTCCCCATGGGTGACCTAGATTTAGACGGTGACACAGATTTTGATGATGCTTTGCTGATGCAATCAGCTCTTATCAATGCAAGTGTTTCGACATCGGGTCTTGCAGCAGTATTTGCTCCTGTGCCTGAGCCAACGTCTTCGTTCTTGATGCTTTGCTCGCTAGTTGCTGTTGGAGCATCGCGTGGAGCCCGCAAATAATAATTAAATGAGAGGAGAAAGGCAGGCGGATAAGTTAGAGTAAGTCACTATGCAAGAATCAGAATCTCAGGGAAAGAAATCAGACCGCATAGAAGAGTTCCTAGAGCTCTTCTCACAACACCAACAGAAGCTGTATGTCTACATAGTCTCTTTGGTGTTTAACCCGACCGATGCCTACGATGTGCTTCAAGACACTAATCTTGCACTATGGCAAAAGTTTGATGACTACACGAGCGGGACGAATTTCTATGCCTGGGCTTCAGAGATTGCAAAATATCGAGCTCTAAGATTTCGTCAGAAGAGAGCCAATCGCTTCCATATTTATGATGAGACCCTTGTTGAATCCTTGGCTACGAAAGTAGCAGACCGATCTGAGGAGCAACAAAAGAGCCGTCTTGATGCGCTCAAGAACTGCCTCGACAAACTTCCCGAGAAGGATCAGATAATTGTCCGAGGCAGATACGAACCTGACTGCACATTGAGAAAGCTGTCACATCGATTAGGCAGAAGTGAAAACGCTCTTTCACAAGCCCTTAGACGCATCCGTCGCCAACTTGCCGAGTGCATACAGCGACGGTTGCGAATATCCACTTAGGTAGTCCTATGGACAGTAACGACAAATATCCTAAAGAACGATTTCAGCTGCTTATCTCCAAGCTGTTGGATGAGAGCTGTACTCAGAGTGAGTTGGATGAACTCATGAGTATTGTCTCTTCATCCGAGGAGGCACAGGCAAAATGGCAGCAAAACTTGGAAACTCATGCTGACCTTGGGTACTTAATAAATCCACCAAGACAATTCAGTCCGAATGAACTACTGCGTGTTGAAGAGACAATAATTGAACAGAGCTTAGCACAAGACGAACTTGAGATAGTAGACAGCTCAGACCGCACACACCAGCCCACAGCAGTCAACGCTTCAAGGTACCTGATTGGTTTACTTGCGTTAGCAGCTGGTGTTTTGATTATGATCGCTTTCCCTCAGCAACCTGATGTTGATAGAGCGATGCAATCGTCTAACTCGCCTACATCGTCTACTACTGGCCCAGCGATTGCAGTTGTTACTTCGGCTGTTGGACATGATCTTGGAAATGAAATCCTCAAAGATTCAAAGTTCCGTGCTGGCAGTTTTTTTGAGTTCGCTCGTGGCCTTGTTGAATTACGGATCAATGAAGGTGTAACTCTTGTAGCTCAAGGACCTGCCAGATTTCATCTTGTTTCTAAAGATGAAGTACGTCTCGACTTTGGCAAGGTTACTGCGACCGTAGACAAAGGATTTGAAGGTTTTCAACTAATCACCAAAGAAGCGGTATTCACTGATCTCGGAACCTCTTTTGCTGTAAACGCTGATTCTAATGGCAACGCTACATTGAACGTCCACTCGGGAGAAGTTGAAGTTCAGCCAACTACGGACAATGCCGAAAAACGTCGGTTCTTCGAAGGGAATGCCGTTAAGGTCACCTCCAAAAACAGCCTTAAACCTTATATAGACATTGAGACTGAGATATTCCGCCCCCTTGATTCTCTCGCTTTCCCACATGAATCAATTGTCTGCTCAGAAGACACCTATGTCATTGGCGGTAAGCATAGTCAAGTAATACGATCTAACAAGGAAGACTTCTGGGTTAAGCTTGATCTTGTTGATAGTCATTATTGCCGCCGAGGATTGCTTGGCTTCGATCTCTCTCACTTACCGTTAGATCGTTTAGCGGGAGCGCGTCTGGTAATGACCGTCGTACCAAACGATTACGCAAGCGAAATAGAACCTTCCAATGTCAGCACTGACACTGATTGGAAGTTTCGTGTCTATGGCGTCTGGGACGATAACACTCCCAAATGGAATTCAAAAAAAGTTAACTGGGAGACTGCTCCTGGTGCCAAACATTTTGACAGTCACGGAAGACCCAAAGGGCCCTGGGGGGCAAGCTCGCTTGGGTCATTTGTAATTCAAGGCAAAGGAATCAAAGGTAATCAAGTTTTTGTTGAGAGCTCCGACCTGCTCGACTATCTTACTTACGACAATGATGGCTGGATCACTCTTAGCATCAACCGCGTTAGCGGACTTTCTTCTGATCCATCTGAAGACCGCGTTGTTCATGGGTTTGCCTCCCGTGAACACCCGACGCTACCTGCCCCTACACTAGAACTCTGGTTTGATGAGATGCCTAGCAAAACACCAGAGATAGCAACCAATAAGGATTGAATGATGAATTATCGAAGGATTTTTCAATACAGCCGCCATGCTTTTACCCTTGTCGAGCTACTGGTAGTAATTGCAATTATAGGAATTCTCGTTGCGTTACTTTTGCCTGCCGTGCAGGCAGCACGTGAGGCAGCACGTAGAAATTCATGTGGTAACAACATGAAGCAGATCGGGCTGGCTTTGCATAATTATCACGACACGAATAAAGAATTCCCGCGTGGAAGCCTAGCTTTAGCTGAAATTGGCAACAATCTAGCCAACTCAACTCCTGGCTGGTTTGTCGACTTGATGCCTTTCTTTGAAGAGAACACACTTGCTGAAGCCATTGATCGGAATGGAAAAATAGGCCAGGCGCCTAACAATCAGCTACTGGACATTGAACTTCAAACTCTGATTTGCCCAAGTGACGGTCCCCAGGATGACCCATGGATTGACGGAAAAGCAACTTGCTCAAACTATGCAGCGGTAAATGGTGGTACCGATGGATTCAATAATGACGTTAAATTTTCCGGCAACTCACCAGGAGCTGTGATTCCCCCCATAGACGACAAATGTGGTTACACTCTGAATAATGGCTTCATGGAACTGACAAAAGCTAAGAAATTCAAACATATCATTGATGGGACCTCACAATCTCTAGCAGTTGGTGAACGCACATACGAAATTCGCGCATGGATGCGTGGAGTACAACAAGGTGCAGGAGGCATTAGCAGTAACTTCCCATGCATGTCACAATGCAAAGCGATTGTAAAGATAAACAAAATCCAACTCAGCATTGTCAACAACCCTACAAGCAAGAAGCTTCGTTATTACGGTGATCAAGATAATCCCGATGGACCAGGTGTAGTTAACATGCCATTCAATCACCTCCCATTTGGTAGCAAGCATCCTGTAGGTTCTCACTTTGTTTATGCCGATGGAAGTGTGCACTTTCTGCAAGAGAACATGAGCTTTAATCTTCTTCGGAATCTAGCAACCATTAATGGAGAAGAGCCTAAGGATCTTGACGTAGAAGAAAGTGAAGTCCTAGGGGGAGGTGGCGGCGGAGGAGGTCGCAACGACACTTAACCTATTTTCGTTGCACGCAGGGAAGAGGCCGCCTGCAAGCAGCTAAACCATCCACTGATTGACTAACTAGAATGAATTATCGAATTGCATTTTTTGTTGCCATTGCAGGTATATGCTTTCATGGTCAACTTAGTGCTCAAGTTTCAGTTGTTACGGATGATTTTGAATCGGGTATCTTTAGTGCCGACTGGGATGCCATTGAAGGCACAGGTCTATCCATCATCAATACTCCCGGCGATGGTTCTGGCGGGACAGATTACTATGCAAGGATTGAAGGAGTCGGCAGTGGTCAGGGTGGACTGGGAGTAAGTCTTTCAGGACTGGATACAAACAGCCCTTTTGCAACGGACTTCAATGCAACGTTTGATTTCCGTGTCGACTCAACCACCGACCGTCTATTCAATCTGCAGTTATCTGGCAGATCTTCCAACCCAAGTACCACTTCGGCTTCCTTAAACCTTCGGTATCAAGACTCTGAATGGGCAGCCTTCAATGGCTCGTCCTGGCAAGTGATTGGCGGCTTATCTCCGATCCTTCCAGGTGAGTGGAACACCTTAAGCATCTCAGGTAGCAATTGGGGGTCAGGTGGTGTTGGAACGGCGACCTATGATTTATCGCTTACTGACCACTTGTCTTCCAACTCGACTCAAACAGGAATTCAAATATTCCAATCTGAAAATGTTGATACTGGTGGGGCGTTATCGCTTAACTTCAATGACACTTTCGGGAGTAACCCAGGGTACGACCTTGATAATGTCTCAATCATGGCGTCTCCAGCTCCTCCTATCTCAACTACAGAAGTTATCACCCCAATCAACCCGGTAGCATATTCAGGCATCTATCCTCACACGGCAGTTACAAACACTCACAATGAAGCTGCGGTGGGAGCGCTTATAAAACGAGACGGCAAGGTTTGGTACGTCACGTACGGACCTCACGTTACTGCTGGTGGATCAGATGAACTTTATTCGGTTGATCTAAACAACCTCACGCATACTACCTACAAAGAATACCCCGGAAATACTGACGCCAATCGTTATACCGACAATCATTTGGGGATTGATGTCATCGGTGCTGCTTACATTGAGCACTCCACCGGGACAATTCGATATCTTCCAGTAACAAGTCCCAACAGTGGTGATCTTGTTGGTCGTATAACGGGCACCTCAGCTCACCTCACTGATCCTAACAAGCTTTACTACATGACAATGGAGGAAGCGCTCTACGAAGTTGATTTCTCCGACCTCGATAACCCTGTAATCACGACGCTACGTGCTGATGGCAATCATGATTCTCAGGGGGGAATTCAAAAGAATCTTCCTGGCATTCATGGTAAAGGTCTATTCACAGGCCAAGGGCGTATCTTCTTCACTAACAATGGAGCTGGCGGCGGAGCAGGGGGGGGACTCGTTGAATGGGACGGAAATGGTGACCCTGAGGACCTCGCCTCGTGGACCATTGCGGATGATACCGCTCAGTACACTGAAGTCACTAGCCGCCAAGGCCCTGTCGACATGGATCCTTCCAGCACCGATGCCATCTGGGCAACCGGTTGGGATGACGAATCACTCTTCATCAACACCCGAGATGCTTCGACTGGCCAGTGGACGAAGTACCGCTTGCCCAAAAGTAGCTACACTCACGGTCATCCGAATGGATGGTATACCGAATGGCCACGCATTCGTGACGTTGGTCTTGAAGGCGGTTACCTTATGAGTCATCACGGCATGATGTTCTTAGTCCCAGAAGGTTTCGAAACAGGCAACTATGGTGGACTGAAGCCAATCGCTTCACATCACAAAATGATTGTCGACTATATTGAAGATGGTGACCAAATCATCTTTGCTGGCAATGATTCGTCAAAGCAACTTGGCAATAACATTCTGCCACGTGCTAACTCAAACATCATGTTTCTCGATAAGACTGAGGTCCCCAACTACGGCGGCAACCCAAAGGGCTACGGTGGAGTGTGGGTTAACGACAGCGTAACCGCAAACGAAGCCTCAGATGCTTTCCTAATTGACGGCTTCCGCGACCGGGTAGTTCACTTCAAAAATAGCAATGCGAATTCCGTTAACTTCACGATTGAAGTAGACCAGAATGGCACTGGCAACTGGACTACACACACGGTGATTTCCGTTGATGGCACCTTGAATGGCAATGGTTACGATCACTATCTCTTGCCTGCGGATCTTAGCGCTGAATGGGTTCGATTCAAATCCGACAGCAACGTCAGCTCAGCATCTGCCTACCTCCACATGGGCAATGGTGCAAAAGCTGCTAACACAACACAAATGGCTAGCCTTGCTGATCCGAGCTCTCCAACAGCTCGCTCACAAGGAATTTTGCGATCAACCGGCAGTACTAGTTTCGAACTAGAATTCGCTGCTGACCGACTAGATGCGGCTGGAAACATCGTTGGCACAGGTTATTACGTTGCTCAACTGAATCCAACGACAGCCGCACTTGAACTAATCGCAGTAAACGATCCATCGGCTGAGGCAGCTGTCCGCAGTAGTGCGGCAACGACTCAAGACTACGGAGTCGACAATGCTTCTGCCTAT
Source organism: Botrimarina sp. (assembly GCA_965263145.1). Classification (GTDB taxonomy): domain Bacteria; phylum Planctomycetota; class Planctomycetia; order Pirellulales; family Lacipirellulaceae; genus CAYGQU01. Next base: position 300,754 of record OZ253585.1, on the reverse strand, counting down.
GTCGAAGAAGGGGGCACACGCTTCCGTCTACCAAAGGGTCATTCTGCTTTTGATACGGCTACCGCCTCTGGATGGCGCCGCGGTGAACGTGAAGTTGTGACAGAGCGTGACCTATTAAATGTCCACGGCACAATCTATGAAGTACCACACAGCTTTACGGGCGGTGGAATTCGTCGATTGGTTCCTATTACAACCCATAATCGCGACATCTTCGACTTCATGTCTTGGCGTGGCATGATGGTACTATCCGGCGTCGAAGAGGGATCGACCGAAGATGGCCACTACGTCCAATCTGACGATGGAGAAGTTGGACTTTGGTTTGGCAATGTTGACGACCTATGGACCTTCGGTGCTCCGGTGGGAGTTGGTGGTCCTTGGAGCGATACCGCTGTTACAGCAAACGATGAATCGGACCCTTACCTCATGGCGGGTTACGATCACAAACAATTAGAGATTTTACACGACAACGTTAGCCCTGTTGAATTTACTGTCGAAGTAGATTTCCTTGGTACCAATGAATGGCATATCTATGACACATTCACGGTGGCACCAGGAGAAACTTTGCTCCATACGTTTGAGCGTGGTTACTCAGCTCATTGGGTTCGACTTGTCTCGGATACGTCAACAAACGCTACTGCTACCTTTACTTACAGTGAATTTATTCCGCTACTGGGCGACTACGATCTCGATGGTGATGTTGACCAAGCGGACTACCAAGTCTGGAGCAATATTTATGGCTCAACCCAAGATTTGAGTGCTGATGGCAATGCGGATGGTGTGGTAAATGCCGCTGACTTCACGATCTGGCGAGATGCCCTGGCCGCATCACAGTCCGCTTCATCAGCGATTGCCTTAATCAATGCCATTCCTGAACCCACAAGCCTTGCATTGCTCGCCCTTGGGGCAAGCTTTGCAACCCTAAGCCCCAGAAAGTAATAAAAAAATATATTTTTTCACTCAGAGCCACTTCATTTGAGTGCTTAACAGTTAGTGGTTTTGCTAATGCCTTTTTCCCCAATGCATTAACCACGGTGAATCTCATCCATCCTCTTTACTTGACACCTTGGAGAAGTACTAATGCATCGTAAATTTCTCAATCTACTCACAGCCTGTGCGGCTGTTGCAGTTTTCGTGAGCTGCTCTGCTGCTCATGCGAGTCTTATCACAAATGGTGATTTTGAAGACACAACAGGCACATTCCCAAACGGATGGACCGTTTCTGGCGGTGTAGCTAGCCAAGAATCGGGCACCGCTCAGAATCAAGTCATCAGCGGTAGCGAAAGTCTACGCGTGGCAGGTTCATCTGGAAATGTACAGCAAACGGTTGGCGATTCCCTATCCGACTTCGTATTCTCTTTTGATTGGTTGCGTCCGTTCAGCACTATTCCAACCCAACGGATGATGAACACACACGTCCGCCAAGGTAATGCCACTCCATTCATTAACATGCGAGTTAGCGGAAATGAAGATATTGGCGGTGCCTTCCAGTTGTTTGGTGGTGGTAGCTGGCAGAACCTAGATCCATCTGGCCCTGCAACCGAATTAATCCTCGCTACCGAGACAGCTTATACCTTTACTATTACGGGTTCAGGCTTCGGCACCGCAACCCCCACTTACGACTTGAGCGTGGTAGGTGGTTCTGTGAATGAGACTTTCACCGGTTTGGCAATTTACCAAAATACTCCAGATACAGCGGGAGAGACTGTCAGTACCGTCCGGTTTAATCGTGGGAGTTCCCATGGTTCAGCGACTTTTGATAACGTGTCGCTAACGGCTATCCCTGAGCCATCAACTCTTATGATTGCATTTATGGGTGCTGCTGCATTCGCTTATCGTCGTCGTTAAATATTTTTTGCTGAAAGAATTTAAAACCACCATCAATCGTTAGAGATTGATGGTGGTTTCTTTTAAAATACCTATATAAAAACCAATTCTACCTATCGAACAACTGTTTTGATATTGAAAAGGCATCCCATGTTACGTTGTTTAATCACAGGCTTGTTATTCGTATGTGCTCAGTCGGCATTAGCCCAACAGCCTAATATTGTTTTCATCTTTACTGACGACCAGCAGTACAACGCACTGGCTGCCAACGGCAATTCCATTATCCAAACATCAACCATGGATATGATTGCGCAGCAAGGGGTTCGCTTTACTCAAGCACGTGCTGCCTTACCTGTTTGTAGTCCATCCCGTGCGACAATTACTACCGGTCAATTCAATCAAACCAATGGTGTTGAGAATCTTGGCGACAGCGTTAACGCCAATTCGCCACGGTTGGGTGTCGAACTTCAAAACGCAGGCTACGCGACCGGCGTAACAGGCAAATGGCACTTAGGAAATGCACTTGATCAACAAGCCTTAGGGTTCGATTACTACGCAACTTACAACAGCAATGGTAGCTACTATCGCAACTATCGAGACATTTCCGATCCGAATGCCCCAGCTAAACCTGGCAACCAACATATTGATGCCTATGCGGCTGATCGCTCGGCTGACTTCATCGATCAATCTCTCTCCGCTGACAAGCCTTTCTTTCTCTGGCACAACACCCAAACACCTCACCTAAATGGCAACTTGGCTTGGGATGCGTTGCCTGAAAACTTGGCGAAGTACGATGCGACTGATTTCTATGATGCTCCCAACAATGTAAACAACTTGCCAGGTAACTGGGACGACAACCTAGAGAACAAACCTGCTTACTACGAGAACATTCGTAACCGAACGCTGGCTCAGAACGACAACCGGTATCTCTATGGTGATCCCAATGAACTAGCTGACCACACAAGTGAATACTATGCCGTCATCACTGAGCTTGACGACATGCTAACTCCCTTAATTGACAAGCTCAATACAACCGCTGACCCGCGTAATCCAGGGCACATGCTTATCGACAACACTTACGTCTTCTTCATGTCGGATAACGGATGGATGATTGGTGACCACGGCATGACAAGTAAGTCGCTACCGTTTGACCAAGCAGCCCGAGTACCTTTCATGGTGATGGGTCCTGGTGTTGACACCGGCCGTACGGATGATCGTCAAGTTTCAAACGTCGACATTGCACCCACAATCTTAGATATCGCTGGAGCGCAAATCCCTCAAGCCATGCAAGGCAGTAGCATCAAGAACTTGTTTAGCGACAATGGCAACGGTGCTGGGGTACGCAATACGAACATCGTCGAAATCTGGGAATCAACCTTCGCAGGCAACAAGCCAATCCTAGCTGGTTACGATGGACGCTATGAGGTTTTCTATACTTACGATGATGAATCGGACGAGTTGCCTGCCTATGTCGAGATTTACGACACTCAGAATGACATTTGGGAATTAAACAACCTCGCTGCAACCGTTGGACAAGACCGTAATGCTTATCAAGCTTTTCGGGCTGTGCACCAAGACATCCAAGCACACCGAGTCAATAACCTTGGAATTGCCTCTCACGCCCTAAAGACTGTTGCCAATGGCGAAACCTTCCAGTTGAGAAGTATGCCTAACACACCAACAGCTATTGCTAATCAAACCCTTCCTCAAATTATTGCAGCTGATATCGAATCTCAGACAGGCTCAAAAGTTGAAGGTGTCGGCGTCATCCTTGGTAACTTAACTGCTCGTTCAGGATCTACCATTAATGTCGCTTCTGAATTTGTATCTGTATCAGGCCCTGTTGTTGCAAACTTCAATGATCTCGATCTTGGCGTTGTTACGGGACAGGATGGTGGTACTGGCTGGTCAAGTTCCTATACAGAGGAGAACGCCGGTTCAGGCGGCACAATCAATGTCGTAAGTGGCGATCTTGTTGCCCCAGCAAGTACAAACTACGGCCTGACTCAGGATGGCGACGGCCAGCATTTGGCACGACTTTCTGGTGGCGCATCTTCTGTCGAACGTTCTATCCAAACCGATTTGAATGGAGATGTTTGGTTTTCCTTCTTGGCACAAGTAGATGCTGGCGGTCGTGCTGGAATCAACATTGATGGTCACGGCAACATTTTTGACAATCGCTTTTTGCTAAGAGATCAAGGAGCAACGCTCGATTTCTTCGTTGACGGTAATCCAAACGACCTAAGTAATTTTTCACCAAGCACTGCAAGCACCAATGATGTTCAGCTTATCGTTGGTAAATTAAGCTTAGCAACAGGTAACGATACACTCGAATGGTGGGTTAACCCGGATGTCAGTCTTGGAGAAGCTGGTCTGTCATCTAGCGCCGATATGAGTTACCTACTAAATGACCGTGACTTTGATGAAGATGATGGCACGGCAGGCATTCAGCTTTGGTCATTACATGTTTATTCGGGTGGACACATCGATAATCTCGTACTTAGCGACGAAGCGGATGGCTTCTTGGATGTAACTACCAGAATTACTTTTGATGGGAGCGTTGTTACGGAGCAATTAGTGTCCCCCGCTTTCATTCTTGTCGCAGGAGACTACTTGCACGAGGTAGGTGCAGCACTTGAGCTAGACATCTACAGCGATGCCAACAGTGACAAGCTCGAAGTACAAGGCGATGTCACTCTCGACGGGGGTTCTCTGACAATTAGCTTAAGCCAATCGTTTACCCCAGAGGCAGGTGATAGCTTCGATCTTCTCGATTTCGCGACGGTTACAGGTAGTTTTGATTCAGTTCAGTTACCTGCTCTGTCAGCTGGGCTAACTTGGAACACTTCCGAGTTATTAACAACAGGTGAAATCTCGGTCACCCTTATGGGCGACTTCAACAACGATGGTAGTGTTGATGCTGCTGACTATACCATCTGGCGAGATGAACTAGGTCAAACGGGAATCACTTTGGCTGCTGATGCCAACCTTGATGGAGTTGTAGATCAAGATGACTACAATCTATGGTCCGCCAATTATGGAACCCAGATTCAAGCCTCCGCCTCGGTTGCTATACCTGAACCAACGAGTGCTCTTATGCTTGTTACCGCATTGGCCTGCTTGGCAGGTAATCTGCGATAGTGGCTCTTTGTCTTTTCGATTAGAGAGCATGATGCAATTCACTTATAAACCTTCTCCGCTTCGTAGCTGGGAAGGTTTTTTATTTTGTTGCGAACCTAAATTGTCGATCTGCCTCTTAGCCCACAGACACACCAACTCAAAGCCATTAACGGCAATTCCTACCATGTTGTATTCAAGACCAAACTATACGAACCTTCAGCCTAATAACGGTGGCTCGATTGATAATCTGCTAGCGATATTAGGATATCTCTACCCCGGCTGCGCGCTCGGCAGTGATGGCAGGGCATCATGACACTTGGCCTGACTCTTTAAGAGATAGCAAGGCCCTGTGTCATAAAGACACGGGGCCTTTTTTGTTGCCTTAGCACTTCACAGTAAAACTTGGCGCTCATGATGTAGTGGCAGCCTCCCTGCTTGCCATGCAGGGTGTGTCGGTTCGATTCCGGCTGGGCGCACTAAACAGAGCGTAGGATAGCTTGGACCCCCTAACACTAATAATAGAGCTTATGCTTTGGAATCGGGAGATCTCGATCGTTCGAATCCAGCCACCCTAACTCAATACAAATTCCATCACGCCCAGGTACGCCAACTGGCTGAGCGACCTGACTTAGAATCAGGTGTTTGCAGGTTCGAATCCTGCCCTGGGTACTAGTAGAACTTAGTCCTTGTGGAGCAGCCTGGAGTGCTCGCCTGCCTGTCACGCAGGAGATCGTGGGTTCAAATCCCATCAGGGACGCTTATGAAATAATTTATTGGCACGGTACGCCAACAGGCAGAGCGACCAAGCTCAAACCTTGGTGGATAGGGGTTCGAATCCCTTTCGTGCTACTAAAGAAATCGACGCATCGACTGGACATTGGCGCGCCCAAGTGGCTTTGAACCAACCGCTCCAACGAGCAGGGTAGATTCAACTCCTAGCCGGCGGATTTATGACGAACTACAAGCAAGATTTGAAATCGCTGGGCCAGCGGCGCCCTGCGTCCTGCCCCAGGCAGTTGGCGTAGTGTGTTCCGTGCATGGACTCTAACGAAAGTGAAGACAGATCACCATTGGTTAGCTCAGTAGGTAGAGCACTAGACTATTGATCTAGCAGCCACGGGTTCGATTCCCGTACCACAACGCAGGCCAAGAACCTGTGTCCCAGAGAGGGACTGGCGCGAAAAGCGTCTCGATGAGCCCCAAAGTTAGTGAACGTCCGTTTGATCTACTACGCAAGTTGGCACAAGCTTCGGCAAGTACCAAACTCGCTGTAGTAACATTTACCGACGCTATGCAGTGCGTGGATACCGCCTCACGCACGCGGACTCTGATGGTTGTCGATATCGTATATCGTCATATGAGCATTGCTCGTGAGGCCTTATGCGAAGCAAGCAACTGGAAGAGTCAGCGAACATGACCGCTCAAACAGCACTCCGCGAACGGAGGTGTGATCCGATGGCCGACTTCGCTACCTGCGGGTTTTTAACATTCCATAACCAAAGCCCAAGACAGAAGCTTGGGATTATCTATTACTTGATGAACGTGGTGAGCCGACCGCAACCTAATTCGGCCAGAAAGGAGAGACAGCTTCGTGTTGTTCAAACGTGTAAAAATTCGTAGCTATGAAATCGGACTCTGCTTCCGAGATGGTGAATTCAAGAGATTGCTAACCGCTGGAAAGCATTGTATCTTTGATCCTCTCTGGAAAATGCATGTTGAGGTTGTCTCGATGCGTGATCCATGGATCAAGCATGAGCAGCTTGACATCATCGTCAAAAGTGGAGCTCTCACCGGTAAAGCAAAGGTTGTTGACCTGAAGGACAACCAACGTGCGCTCGTATGGATCGAAGGACGTTTTAGCCATGCCTTGCCACCGGGTCTTTACGCTTACTGGACCGGATTCAAGGAGGTTCAAATCGAGGTAATCGATACCAGCGAGGTTCGATTCCAGCACGAGGACATCAAAGCGATTGTTGCTTCGCCGTACGCTTCGCAACTGCTTGACGTCTGCTCGGTTGAACGCAACCACTTAGGAGTTTCGTTCCAAGATGGTGACTATGTCGAGACGCTGGCTTCTGGCCAGTACGCCTTCTGGAAGAATGTTGCCGATTCGAAGGTCGTTGAAGTCGACATGCGTGAGCAAACTTTGGACGTCTCTGGTCAAGACATCATGACCGCTGACAAGGTAACTCTACGTATGAACGCAATGGTAACTTATCGAATCGTTGACGCTCACAAAGCGATTACGGTCTCCGACGGTGCACGCCAATCGCTGTATCGTGAAACTCAACTTGCATTGCGTGCTATTGTCGGCACGCGAGACTTAGATTCGTTTCTGTCAGACAAGGATGTCGTGACCGATGAATTCGAAGAGCAAGTGCGCAAGCGTGCTGGTTCATTAGGTCTTGAAATCGTAACGGTAGGTGTACGTGATGTCATCCTGCCTGGCGATATGAAGGACTTGATGAACAAGGTTACTGAGGCAAAGAAAGCAGCCGAGGCTAACTTGATTGCACGTCGTAAAGAGACCGCTGCGATGCGTAGCCAAGCTAACACGGCAAAGTTGCTTGCTGACAACCCAACGCTTATGCGTCTCCGAGAACTGGAAGTTCTGGAGAAGGTTGCAACGACCAGCAACCTAAACGTCGTGCTAGGCGAAAAAGGCCTAGCCGACCGGGTTGTTAACCTCTTGTAGAAACTGACGACGCAGGCCGAGAGCAATCTCGGCCTGCGGTTTAATAGCAGTTAAGCTTCTCGCTCCTCACCATTCAATGGTCGACCTTCTTGGCTTCCAAAGCTATATTTCTCTTTAAGTATTCTTATACAGCAAACTTTACCACAGAGTCATTAATATGGCGATATATCCTTCATTCATCATCTTGATCACTCTAATTTTCGCTATCGGATGTTTCCCCCAAAGCGATCCAACAGATGTACTCTCAAATGAATCAGAGTCAAACTCTATCAATGAAACTTCAGGTGCATTAGATACTGCCAATCGGAGCGACACGAGTGATAACTTTAGTAATCTAACTGCAATAAAAGATCCGAAAGAAATTACCAAAGCAATAGCTCTTTATGAAGAAGAGGTTGCTACTCTGCAGAGGCAAGCACTTATTACTATCAATAATGGTGAAGACATATACCTGGAGCACCTCTGGGCTTTGGAACAACAAAAACAGAGAAGTAAAGAAACTCTTCAAGCCATTCTTCGAGATAAGAAACGCACCATCACAGCTAAGGCCAGGGCTGCCCATGCACTAATTCAGCTCGGCGACACTTCGGGGGAAGAGTACCTATTCACTGCCCTAGAATCAAAAGACAGTGAAACAAGACTCCAATCTCTTAAGATGTTAGGTGACTGGTTTATAGAGATTGACTTCAACAACGATGGACGTACTGAAACCATCCTAAATATGCTCGTAGACTCCGATAAATCTGTCCGATTAGAAGCAATAAAATTAGCAACAAATAAACAGTTATCAGGTACTGAAGAAAAGTTGATCAAGCTTATTGAAGATGACTACTTTGACGATCCTTCTACAGTCTGTGAGCAACTCCTAAAAGTAGCCACGAAACCAAAATCCGTGGAAGTTATGCTGCCTTTCCTGTTCGATCCAACACAAGAATCACACAGCGCATGGCTAACTTTCCCATTAAAGGTACTACTAGAGAACCCGGATCCTAAAGTATCAGTTCCCATCGGAAAAGCACTGCATGCCCACACGCTAAATTATCCCAATGAGCGCTACGAGCAATCACTGGCACACGCCCTTACGAGGACAGCAGACGAGGATTCGCTAGATATACTTGAAGACATACATATCAACGCTAGAGATCTCACAAGTCGCCTTTACGCTCTAAAAGCGATAGCAAGATTACAACCAGAGACAGCCGTTGAACGCATTGTTCAGCATATAGAATCGGATCGATCCTCCAGAATGGCAATTGAAATTTTAACCGAACATGCCAGTGAAGAAGATGCAAATACAATTATCCCAATCATCGACAAAGGTTCTGAATCTATCTCGATTGAAACAACTAAATTAATGTTTGATCAGCTTGGTGAAAAAGGCAGAGAGCACATTCAAGCAAATCGCCAACGGCTATCTCCTCAAGCAGAAATGTGGGTAGCATGGAAACTTGAAGGGTTAAACCTAGAAACGGCTTTCAATGACCTAAAAGAGGTGATCGTCAATAGCAAATCATTTGAAGAGACTCTACTCGGTATGAACGCAATTCGCAAGAAAGATGAGATGCCTGAAGTAGATATCACAGACCCTTCTGAGCTTGTCGCTTTACTAGGATACACTAAACAGCTGATTGCATTCGACGTAGAAACAGGCATGCTGCCATGCAATCATGATCGCCTGTTTTTGGATTTTGCGCACACGACCCTTGGGGACTTATAGATAGAATCACCGAGCGAAATCTGGCGCCAAAAACATGACGAAGACTTCGAGGCCCCCTACACCGTACAGTTTATTCACAACGAAACTTTATATCGCTTTGAAGCTAAAAACTATGGAGATTGGTATGATGTCGAGGCCGTTGTACAAGCTATGAATTCACTTCTAAAAATCACCGGCTTAAAGAAACGTTTCATCGGACTCCAAAGTGATGGCCAAGTAGCTTTCTATATATACGCAAACCCAGACAAATTCTTTGCAGTCGCAAGAAAGTACCGAATTCCGCTATCCTCAGAGGCAATGGAAGCGATGCACAAGGGTAAAGAATTTGAACAAGAAGTACTCAAGAACCTCCAGAAGGGAATATGACCTTACTCAGCCCAAGCTTTACCTGGGACTCTTGGGTCATGGGCTGCTCTTAGCTTGCCCGCCCCGTCAACGACAATTGCTTGAGTCACCCCGGCGGCAGGTAAACGGTAGATTGCATGTCCACGTTCAAGTAGCCCTTGGCGAATTATGCCATCGATTGAAACCGCATGTCGATCTTCTCTTGCTGATGACTTTGCGATCTCAACACCAAGACGAGCAGGGCGCCATTGATGGTGGATGCGTGGTGCTGCGACCGCTTGTTCAATGGACATCTTTTGATCGAGGTGGCGAATGATTGCAAGTATCACTTGGGTGATAATCTTAGGGCCGCCTGCCGCGCCAACTGTCATAATTGGCTTGCCGTCTGGATCAAGAATGATCGTTGGACTCATGCTAGAGAGGGGACGCTTGCCCGGCTCAATCGCGTTGTTCTCTGCGCCAACTAAGCCAAAGGCGTTTGGTGTTCCAGGTTGAATGGAAAAGTCATCCATCTCGTTGTTCAACACAACGCCGGTCCCTGGAACAATAACGCACGATCCGAATGTGGTGTTTACCGTGGCTGTGATAGCAACCCAGTTACCCTCCGCATCGGACGTCGCAATATGGGTCGTATGTTGTCCAAAACAATCACCCGACCAGTTATCTGGAGTGGAGTACGAAGCGACTTTCGATGCGGCATCGGGATCTAGTTGTTCCCTTAGCTTGTTGGCATAGGCTTTACTGATCAAACCACGAGGTACCTTCACGTAATCAGTGTCGCCAAGCCAGTGTGCCCGGTCTGCGAAAGCAATTTTCATTGCCTCGGCAATGAGGTGATACCCGAGCACAGCATCATCCTTGAGTATCTTTTCTAGATCATATGGTTCTAGCAAATTGAGAACTTGAGCGACATGAATACCACCGGAACTTGGCGGCGGGAATCCTACGATTTGGTAGCCACGATAAGTTGTACGGATCGGCTGTCGCATTTTAACCTGGTAATTTGCAAAGTCGCTGGCAGTAAGAATACCACCATTCTCTTGCATCCAATTGCCTACCTTCTCCGCAAACGGTCCTCGATAAAACCAATCGATTCCATTCTCTGCAATCGCTTTATGCGTCTCGGCAAGATCCGCTTGAACAAGAAGGTCACCTTCCTGCTTTGGTTTTCCATTCGAATTGAAAAGAACCGCCTTTGTTGCAGGGAACTTCGCTACCTTGCTTTGCACTCCTTGAAGCCTTTGAGCATACTCCCAATTGATACGACTACCATGACGAGCAAGCTTCTCACCTGGAGCAAGCAAACGAGCCATTGGCATTGTACCCGCTTGATTTAGCAACTCTTGATAGGCCGCCAATGCTCCTGGCACCCCAACAGCAAGAGGGCCCGTTTGGCTAAGCTGCGGATCAGCCTTACCGTCTACAAGATACATATCACGATGCGCTGCGGCTGGGGCCATCTCACGACCATCGATAGCGAGCAACTCACCGCTCGACTTACGAACCAAAGCAAGACACCCACCACCGATACCTGAATTTTGATTATCGACAACACTAAGCGTTAAAGCCGCAGCCACTGCGGCATCAATTGCATTGCCCCCTTCTTTGAAAACCTCTTCGGCAGCCTGAGTGGCAGCAGGGTGGACCGTTGCAACAGCATACTTAGAACCGCTCGCAACAGCTTGTGCGTTGGCAACCGAAACCAAAATCAACAACAAGAACAGGGCGGGGGTGAATAGAAATCTCATCTATCTGACCATGTGCTAAAGGCAAATCGAAACAAGCAGCAGTATACCCTACCAGCCTTGCCAGTAGACAAATAGAAAGGGCTTTGATGAAGTGCTTGTGCAGGACCAAAGATCAAGCAATCACACTACGGCCTAACCACAAAAACGGCGAAAGATAAGGGCTAGAAGTGAACCTAGGCATAACGATACAATGTCGTACTTCTCAATAGCTCCCTTAGCTCAATTGGCAGAGCAACTGACTCTTAATCAGTAGGTTTTAGGTTCGAGTCCTAAAGGGAGCACTTCCTTAAAGTCTTTCTTAGCTGTGACTTAACGACCCCCAGCTAACAGTCTCGCCAGCTTCTCTTGCTAGCCGGTCACCTATATGGTCACCCTGAAAATATAATCAATAAGTCAAAGTCAGACTAGCAGGCCTACCATGGTGCTGGTCAACCTCCTTCAACCGAGTCCACCCTCAGAGTGTTAAGTCTGTGGCGATACCACTCTAATTTTTTGGTTATGTGGCTGCTATTAAACCTCTAGTAGCGACTGTCAAGATATTCCATCAGCTGGTGATAATAGCTTTCTTCGGCCATGGATTCTGGGTCATTCTCAAATCCTGGCGATGTAAGAATATCGAATGCCTTCATCTTTTGTTTCTTGTAAGGCAATAGTTCATCAGTATCTGCACCATTCTTGTAAGCAAGCAGAGCGGTCTTATATCCAATCTCATTCCTGCTTACAAGCATGCGATAGCAAAAACCTAAATTATTCTGCTTGTTTTTTTGCTTTAGGTCTGCACCTGCAGCCAACAGCACTTCTAGCCTCTCAGCACAATCTGGAGTCAGTGGATTGATTAAAAATAATGGGGAATTCTTCTTATATTCGAATTCATTCTCACATGGTAGATTTGGATCTCCGCCGGACTGGAAAACTTCCTTAAACAACCGATTGTAAACTCCCAGTGAAACCAAGTGCACTACTGCTTCATTTGCATATGTATTTGATAACCATCTATCTCTATCCAACCTACAGATGACATTTGGATTTGCTCCATGTTTTAGAAGACAATGAAAAGGTCTTGGATCATCGGTTATAAAAAATGACCAGTAAAGTAAAGTCATCCCCTCTTTGCCAATGAAATTGACGTCTGCTCCCTGAGCAATGAGACGTTCCATTTCAGTTACATCTCTCCGACTCACTGCTCTACATAGCATCGCTTCTTTTTTAGACGTAAAAAAATAGTCAACATCCCATGCTTTAGTAATATCAACTCGTTGCTTTAGAGTAATAATTGTCCTGTCATGCCAGTGCTTTGATAAAATCGATTCAGCAATAATAGCTCCACCTTGCGTGACAGATTTATGCGATTCTTTCAAACCTGAGTGCTTACGTAGGTCAATCGGGTAGGTAACCTGCCACTTGCTAGAGCTGAGATACTGTGAAGTTTGGCCAAGTGATATACCGCTGAGCAATATTCCTGACAGAACAACTGCTATCTCTAGCATGGCTATTTTGATTCCAGGTACAAACTTACTCAATGCGAATTTAGGCTTAATTCTCATTACTCATCATCCTCACCAAAGCCATAACCCCATATATTTTCATTACCAACGCCAAAATACTGTGGATCTAGCAGGCCATACAGGTACATTCCGTGGTTCTCTATCATCTTTACAAATCCAGCATATTCATCTGGATGCCCTACATCGAATATATTATTTTCGAACTCATTGATAAGATAATTCATGATGTAAAATGCAGCATATGACTTGCTTTCTTCATAAAGTCTTTCAACATCAATAATGAATATTCTATCGGGGTCTATTCTTAACAGCGATTGGTTTAGCTTACTAATCAATAGTCCCTTTGCCAATCGAATGTCTAAATCATTGTCAAGCGAGTTGGTTACATCACCAGAATATGGGTCTGCTAATATTTCTCGCGTACCAATTGCAGATGGTAATATAGTAATACCATCTTGTAATGTCGAAAGGATGTCGCTCTCATTATAATATGCGGTGATGTAATCGCCTGCTTGAGCATATCTCGATAGCTGATTTTCATATTCGTCAAAGCTGCCTGTCTCCATAAACTTGTAGTGGTACTGCAAGTTCTTAATGGTTTGTATATGCAGACCAGCCGCATTGAAGGTGTATGCTTTACCGCCTGTCCATACTGACGCTGCGCTTGCCAATCCACCTCCAAGTGAATGCCCTGCAAACTGGATTGAATCAAAGTACTTACCTATTACCCCCTCGGAGGGTGTATTCACCTTAAATAGTTTGTTAGCAGCTCCCACCGCATACACGTATTGAGGAGATAGCTGCCTAATACCATTCAATATATTGCTTACCCAATCCTTTGGTGTTTCGAAGTCAGTGCCAGCGAATGCAAGAATATAATCTCGTGGCCCACGTGTGTAATCCTGATAAAGAGCCATCTTTAGCCCTGAACCACCTCCGTTACTAGAATTAAACGCTTGCACTTGAGCAGCATTAAGCCCCCACTCTTGCAGTTCTTCACGTGAAACTAACCTAAGGCCGTAATTCGGTAAGTCTTCAGGCACGCTTTTGAATTGGTCTTCCCCACGCCCATAAACACCGTTTGAAGATAGTGCAGCACTTAAGTCTTCACGGAATTCTATTTGATGCAAAATATTCTTAGGGTGGTTTGGTACCTGGGAGTCCGTCCTTACAACTAGGTATTTAACACTATCTTTGCTAGAGATCCCTGTATCTTGGTTCGTAAGAGTCGCAGTGATTTTTTTGCTTGGGCTACCATTCTCGTCAAGCTGTTTAAGTGTATTTATATTTGTTGGACTAATGCCGTCTATGTATACCATGGCAGCACCAGATGTAGCATTATAGCCGATATCATCAAGGGAATAGCTAACACCAGAAGTAATAGAGTCACTGACAAGCAAGCCATCACGCCCCGAGGCACTGGGGTTGTTAGGGTTGTAAGTTTGCGTCAGAGGCATTTTAGTCCATAGCTTTATTTGACCCGCACTTGTTGCATCCATGGCGTAATCAAACTTTATTCTGTAATCATCACTTAATCCAGCAGGTAGATTTAAATTCATTGGCGTGAACTGTGTGAGAACAGGTAGTGGGGTTTGAGTAGTTTCACCATCATACGCTGGTGTGTAGGTCGGATACAATATTTTGCCGAAGGCATACTCACTATCTTCAAGCTCCTCCTCCCACTCTCTCTCTTCTTCAGTAACACCGATCTGGCCATCATTATCACTGTCAATGTCTAGATCTATGAGCTTCTGATGAGGTATTCCATAGTTCATCCAGTCTGTTTCGAATCTTGTAAAACTACTTTCCGAATCAGCTACGGATAACAGGGCTGAATATTCACCCTTAACTGAACCTCTACTAGGGTGCGTTTGAATTACCACCGAAGTAGGGTCGGTCAAATGACGCGAGAGAACCTCAACATATATAACTCTAGGAAATTCATCGTATTTATACATTCCCGTCAAAACAGGCTCACTCTTACTGCTATCTTTCCATAGACGCAAATGTGGAGACAAGCCATCTGACCTATGCAATTGCAGCGACACTGGCACAAGATCTGTATTTATAAAACTGAGCGCCTTCAAATCCACCTTTAATCCGAATAAGTCATCTTCTGAATCACCAACGTTAAATTCTAAGCTATCTACAATTCCATTGCTGTTGTCATCATCCCAATTACCATTGATCCTGTAGATGCTTGACTCTTCATGCTCTTCGTCCAATGGAGTAACATTGATCGAAACATGTGAACCATAGTCCAAATATCTTCTTTTGGTTAATGTTTCATAGTCATAAGTATACACACTTGGACTTCCATAGTGGGTATGAAATGCCTTGTACTTGAAACTATAATCAAAGGCAAGAACACCGCCGGTAAAACTTTCATCTGGAACAAAACGAAAATGACCATCATCAAGTTTTTGAATCTCGCCCGGCAAGGTCTCTCCTTCTGCTAAAACAGGAGTCACCGAAAAATCCTTATACTCCCTGCCGTCACCAACCAAATCTGACCTTAAATAAATAATATCCGCTGCTTTAATACCTGTTACCTTAGTCCTCCTAATGGGTGACGACTGGCTCTCTAGTATGGAATGATAATAATAATTATTGTCTTTATTCGGCCTTGTTTCCTAACACCAAGTAGAAAGCGGCATCCCAAGGGTAACGAACCAGTTGAGCAGTTTGCACCTGAGGGCCGCCTCGGTAACTTGGTTTACCAATTTTCGATTCTTTAGCCGACCGCCAAAGTTAGTTTTTAATCGGCTCATGGCCGTCTCGGCTAAGCTACGTCGATGATAACCGATTGATTCTTTCCATGCACGCTTTCCTTCGCGACGAATCTGCCGAAGGCATTCGTCACGATCCAGCGGATCGCTGCTCGAATTGCGATGCTGCTGAATCTTGGCATTCTTACGAGGCGGAATGATCGTCCAGATTTCTTGCTCACTTAGCGTTTGATAGACCTTCTGTTGGTCGTAAGCGCCGTCGCCATAAAAGCCTTCGACTTCAGGTTGAATCTGTTTTACGAGTGGCTCGACCACATCGCCATCGTGTGTATCGTTACCGGTTAGAAGCTGAGCAACAATCGCTTGCGAATCGGGATCGACGGCAAGATGGAGCTTACGCCAAGTGCGTCGCTTATCGACGCCATGTTGACGCGTCTTCCACTCTCCCTCACCAAAGACTTTCAGGCCGGTACTATCGACAACAATCGTGATCGGTCCTTTGAGCGTCGAGACTTCGAATCAACTTGCATCTTCGCTGCGCGTTTCTGAAGATTCGTATAACTGGGAATCCGAAGCTTGAGGTGCATTAAGTTGGCTATTGCCATGCCCAGACCTTCGGTCTGGCGATACGGCAACCGAAAGAGTTCTCGCAAGGTGAGTAACGTTTCGATGGCAGTATTGCTGTACGTAAACGGCCAGCCGTTCTTCTTCTGAGCATTGTCGTGCTCCCAGGAATCGATCACTTCTTCATTAAACCAGAAGGTGATGTTACCTCGATTGACCAAAGATCGGTTATAATCACGCCAGTTGTGAACCTGGTAAGACTTGGTCTGCTTCGATTTGCTAGCAACCATCGTTTTCGCTCCGTCTGCTAAAGAAAAGAAGGTCGAGCTCCGCTCAACCGGCTCTTCTACGCAGTGAAATCAAAGGTTGTTCGACAAGGCCATTCAGATGCGTAAATATTTCGCTGCATAGGTCAGGCAGTGCTTGTCAAGCAATTGATTCCGCGATTTTCTTGCAAATAGTTAGACCTGTTAGAACGGGATTGGCCGAACCGACGGTAGGAAATAACGATTGATCCAAAACATAAAGATTTGGGAATTCGTGGAAGCTCCCGTTAGTGTTGGTTATAGAGGTTTCTGCGGAGGAGCCCATCCATAATGTGCCAGCTTCATGAAACGTCGATCCAAGGCTATCCCTAAAGCCACCGATATCTATAGGGCTAGATCTCCAATCATCATTTGCATGTTGAAACTCTATATTTCTCTCTTTTGCTACAAGTGATTTAGAAAAGTCTATCGCCCGTCCGTCCATCAAATTCCAAAATTGGTTATCTTCATTACGGAGGACCCAATGAGAATATAGTTTGGGTATAGAAAGTCCTGCGATGTTGTCATGCTCAAAAGGAGAAAGATCACACCAGTAGGTATTCGGGGTATGGATAGCCTTATCGGGAAATCCAAGTATCTCACCAACGGTTAAGATTCTCAGCGTAACCCAGTCTGTTTTTTGCGCTGCAAGGATAGCATTTAGGCTATCTAAATCAGGTACCATTCGGTACAGAATTGATTCAACCCGATAAGTATTATCAGCTGCGGCTAGAACTTGGAAGTGGTATCTTCGGCCATCGATCTCTCCTTGAATGTGAAAAGCAGCAGGTTGAAGCGAACTGTTGAGTGCAAGTCCAAGTTCAGATCGATGAACGCGTATGTTGAAATTACTACGAAGATGAGCCATTAAATTACGACCAGCTAAGTTTCGCGTTCTCCCTTCAGGTATGGAGTTTAAAGCCAACCTTGTTGTTTCCATAGAGCCAAGAGCAAGCATTACTTTCCCATCATGTGCTATCGGTACTTCACGATAGCGTTGAGCTCGACCTTCGGTAACTTGTACTGCCACCGCTTGATTATTATTAAATCTGATGCCTAGTGCACGACAGCGAGGAACTAGCATTAGTTTTCGGTTACTGTCATTCCCCATTGCTTCATTGATATCACCACGAATAGCGTCAATTAAGGCGATTACACTGCTGTATGCATCAAAGCTGTATAGACCCGAGCTCGGTGCAGTAGATTGTGCGGCTATCGGTGCAATTGAGTGTGATAAGTCATCGAAATCAGAATTATTTTTCAGAACATTGCCAATATGTAATTTTAATGCGTCAGCAAGCTCTCCATAAATAAAATCTTCACGCGGCGTAACGCCCATCTCTTGTTCAACATGTGCGTAGTTGGCACGGAGGTAGTCAGCCATATCTCTAGGCCACTGATTGATGTCAGATTCTGTCAATCGTGGCGACCATTTACCCCATCCCAAAGACTTACCACCAACACAATAATAATGGCCGGATACAGGGTGTGAGGCTGGTGATATGTATGGTAATCCAGTAACCGGTGAGAAAATGCCATACCCAATACGAGATAGATTTTGAACGTGTTCTGAGATTAAAAAAGGTCCTGCTTCGAGTACAAGTATCCGTAAATCAGGGTGATAGTGTCGGATTTTGGCAGCGGTATAGCTGCCATACATTCCTGAACCTACGATGATTACGTCAAAAGTTCCACTAGAAAGTGCTTCTTGGAGTGTGTTGCAAGCGAAACGCCCAAGAACATCGATGGAAAGGTCTGTATTTTGGATAGGGACCGAGACATTCTCATTCGCATTTAGTTGATTTAGAGGCATAATTAAAGATTATTGGCAAGGCGCAAGGCAAGCGCGGCTAAGGTTAGTGATGGATTGGCAGCTGGAGAACTTGGGAATACGCTTAGGTCACATGCAAATAGATTGTCGTAGTGATGGAATTTAAGGTTGGAGTCGACGACGCCATCATTTCCCATACGAAGCGTGCCAACTTCATGTGCAACGCCGCCGAGACCTGCCCTGCTGACGGTTGTCCATTCCCCAATCCACTCACCACCAAGGCTTGCACGTACCTGGTCCGCTATGCTGTTTATCTCATCGAGTTCAGCAGAAGAGATCGGGCAATCGACCATGCTGACGGTGGGAGAAACACCATCTAGAATCACCTTGTTGGTATCTACCAATCTAGAACTGAATTGGAAGACCACTTCGCATAATGCTCTTTTTTGCTTCTGAGATTGATGTTCTGCAAAAGTATCCGGATCTAGAAAGCGGCTAAGCCCGAGGTCTGAACCATAGTCTACGAACGCAACATAGCGGTGTGTGTGCGTGGATGCCCTTATGTTATGTAGCATCAACTTTGCGGCTTCACGAGAGTTGTAGAAATCGCTTCCCTCAGGAACATAAAAGTGGATGTAAAAAATGGGGTGATCTGTCAACCCTATCCCTATTTTTCCAGAAGGATCTTCAAGGTTACTATTAAGGGCAATTACTGGGCTATTGATTGAGCCAGCAGCCAAAACAATTCGGTCAGCCGTGAAACGCCGATTAATGTCAGCAATAAGATCGTGGCATTCAACACCGGTTACACTCGTGCCAGACTTAAGTATCTTAGTTACACGGTGATTAAGATTCATGGTTAAGTTATGTCTTCCCAGTGGGCCTTCGGTTAAACTTGCTTCAATTAAAAGGTCAGCTGTTGAAAAGACTCCACTCGAAACTGCCTCCCAGTTTTTGGGTGCCCTGCGAACAGATAATGGAAGTGGATTAACAAGATAATTAACTAATGAGTCACGAATTTGATTACTCATATTGGTTGTAAAATCATCTTTGCTTTCTATGCGACCTACTAAATTTTCAGCGTTTTCGTACCCACTACTAAACAGGTAGGTCTTGACATCTTCTGGCCACCCAAAAAACTCGAAATCTTCCATTCGGGGGATGTAAGCACCCCAAAAAATCGAACGACCTCCAAGGTTTATTCCAAAACCACCTTGATATTGTGATTCTGGAGAGTTTCGATATGCATTTACTTTGAAGTCATCCCATAATGACCAGATATTCTTATTGAAATTACCACTTAAAGAATGACGCCTAGGAATGTTGCCAACGTGCGTCGGAAAGAGATAGGAACCTGCTTCTAAAATCAATACTTTAAGTCCACGATCAGCAGCCTGTTCTGCAACGATACCTCCGCCAAACCCTGAACCAATTACGATCAAATCGTAATGTACTTGAGAGTCGAGATTTGGAACTAGAAACTTTTGTGCAAAGTATCCGTTCTCTACAAGAGAGGCTTGCCTGGAATCAAAAATATTTTCAGTGAATACGATACCGTCTTCATATTCGGATCCTTCCGTGAACTCCAATGCACCAGTGTGTGATGGAGGAACTACTAGATTTTGGCCCTCCATCCATAGGGACTTTTCAAGGACAAACTTAAACTCAAATCCTGACTGATATTCCTGCCAAGGGACATCAAATTCCCAACGACCTTTAACGTATAGGCCAGGAAGATCCCTCTGCCAGTCATAACTCGTTCGAAGAGTTACAATGAAATCTGGGCGATAACGATCCGTCCAAAGATAGATAAGTGCCATCTCATCCACTTTCTCAATATTATTGGTATGGAGTCCACTCTGAGATCGAAAGGTCTGGCCATGCTAGTTTTCGATAGCTCACATCAGTTTCTGTAGGAAAATTGGAGGGCACTGCTTGCGTTACCATATTCGTTGCTGCCCATTCAGTTCCTCTTTTTAACAGTGTAATGAACCCTTCACACTGAATTGAGTAGGTCCAGTGCCCCATGGCCAAGTGGAAGATTCGTCCGTGTCCATAGCTAAGATTCATCACTAATGGCTCGTGGCGATAGGTCGCATCTTGATACCAATCGCGGTTTTCAGAGAATGCGGTAGCCAATACATTTAAATTATTTGCTGGGCCTCTAAGACGCTCGTATATTTCATCCATGCAGTGTTTCCATCTTTGTGGCAGTCCTTGAGTAATTGGGTGATTAGGGTCACGTATATCAACGATATATTCATGAGGTGGGCCATCAGTGCCAGCACGATTATCAAGATCAGAATGATCTATTCGCAAGTTGTTCTGCTGATCATAGTAAACATATGGTCCCCAATTGCGATCACGCCCCCCCCAACCACCTATCCCTGTCATCTGATTGAATGCAGGCCAATGCGCAAAGGAGTTATTCGCGGCATGGATAACGACCATGCCACCACCATCTCGCATATATTCCTCAAATGCTAGCCTTGTGTGATTCGGCCAGATATCTCCTACTTCAGATCCAGGGTTTGCGTTGTAATTAAAAATGACTGCGTCGTACTGAGAGAAATCTGCCGTAAATTCTTTAGCAGCAATTTGGGCTCGAATGCACTTAACATTAAACAATTCATCTTCTATTAGAAAACGGCGAAAACACTCAGAAGTACTTGGCCAAATTTGATGATTATGAAGTCCGTCTATAAGAAGTAGATTGTTTTGTGGCATAATATTTCCAATTCAGTTAGTCACAGTTCGATTTTTCAAACATGTGAATGCAAAAAGCCTCAACAGCAACGCTCCAAATACCATTGCTTTTTGGATGTTGTATTCTCCATGGTTCTGTAAATGCGAGCGATTTGATAGGGAGAACTAGTAATATGCTTCAGTAACCCTTGCTTAAGATATGCCCCCTCAAATAGTGAAACCATCTTTTAAGTTTTAGCAACCTTTCCTTGACCTTCACCCCAACTTGGGTCCACCTAATTCATTGAACTGAATTGGGTCATTTGTGTAACTTACGAACTTCTCCTTCTTCAAAACCCTGAAATATAAGTGTACTGGTACCAGCAGTAGCAACTTGAAGATAAATAAAGGCAATTAGTAATAGCTTCTGAGTGAATCTCATGAAATACCTGCCGAGCATCGCCTTCAGGAAGCTAGAGATAACTCACTATTCACAATCTTGGGAAATCTTTAGTTAAGTTCTTGCGAGAGTTTTGGACACCTACGCAAGTTACAGGGTGGCAAACTTTCTGGTATTGTTCAAACTTCGGAGTCTGGTCTTCGCCCTACTAGAGAGAATACCAGTGAGAATTTACTATCTCAACTAATTCAACAATCTTTGACGGTTTCTTCATGACAATTTCTTCAACAAGCAGTTCTTTAGCGGGTAAAGTTGCCTCATTAATCTCCAAAAAGGTTGATCTAGATAGCGTCTCCATCTCTTGGTTGTGAATCTGGTCGCTTGATGCGCCGATCAGGGAAGCTCGCATAGCGCCTATCCCATTAAGTACTGCGGCGTGCTTTTGGATATCAGTTGCTGAGTATCTAGTCAAAATTTTATTTATCATACCCTTGCAATCGAGTTCTGTAAGTGAATCCTTGAATCCGTCTTCAGCCAATAAGAGGGTAATGGCTTCTCTGCTTTCCTTTTCGACTGATCGAGCTTCTTGTAAGTTGCTGCCACCAATAAACTCGAGGCGACCTAGCTGCCAGCCGTGTGTGATGCCTGATCGTAGTTTCGACTGCTGAATCGGTGCAGGTAGGGCGCGAAATGTCAACCACGGAAAAAACAAAGCGATCGATCCTGCGACAAGCAATGGTCCTGCGATCGCGAGAAGAACTGCGACAGTCCCTGTAACTGAGGGTAACTTTACACCACCAACTTCTACTCCAGATGCATACGGTGACAACGCAAGTCCAATTGATAATGCAATAAAGAGAATACCAGCAGATTCGGGTAGTCCAAGCTTTTCTAGTATGCTCATTTTATTGTTTTTGGTGCGCATCTGTTCAACCAAGTTAGTAATTCGTCGAACAATTTGACACGCTGTAGGCCAGTAGGCTTTAAGCCTGCCGCAGAGTTCTTATGTCAGTAGGTCGCAAGTCAGGCAGGGTTTTTTTATGTAGCAGCGACTTCAGCTATTGTATAAAGTTCACTGATTGACAAGCCGAGTGAACCTAAGCTGGTAGCCTTCGCCTTGGACAACATTCGAGATTTTAAGCTGACAGTGTTGGATTGCAATAAGTACAAAACACCCAATTTTGTGACGATGAAGGTTCGTAGTCTAAAGCCCCGGGATCGATTCCTAATCTTTCGGTCTCCTTTCAGGCCTGTCTACGAACGAGATAATATTCGGTGTTTTGAGATACGCTCTACCTATCTCCTATTGCCATAAGATTTGATGGAATCATACTACAATAGCCGTTCTATTTTATTGCACGATAGAACAAATATGTCCTAATCCAACATCCATTATCTTCATTAGATTGCCATGAAACGCCGTTCCTCAACAGCAGATATTAGTTGGTTTCTTGATGCTCGAAGAAATGATCAGCTTGAGCTTGATCCTCCATACCAAAGACGAAGTGTTTGGAATCGTAAGGACAGGCGTTTTTTCCTTGATACTGTTTTTCGAGGTTATCCATGTCCACCAATTTTTTTACACAAGACAATGGTAGATGGAGAAAAGGCAACCTATGCCGTAGTTGACGGTAAACAGCGCCTGCAAACCCTTTTTATGTTCGTAAATGGTGAAATTGCTATTGATGACGCGTATGGTGATCAGCGTCTAAATGGCAAGAAATGGGAAGAGCTTGGAGATGATGAGCGCACAACATTCTGGGATTACGTTATACCAGTCGAACACCTAACTTTTGAAGACGATGGGGCCCAAGAGGTTAGTCGTGCGTTTGACAGGCTGAATCGAAACATGAGAAAACTTGAGCGACAAGAGCTCAGGCATGCAAGGTGGGATGGTTGGCTGATTAATTTTATTGAGAATGAGTGTGAAGATAGCGATTGGGAGAACATTGGGCTAGTTACTAAGACACGATCAAAACGAATGAAGGACGCTCAATTCATGTCTGAACTTCTAGCTGTTGTTCTTCACGGTGAACAGCAAGGATTTGATCAGGATGCACTCGATGATCTTTATTCAGATTATGACTTAGTCGACGAAAGAGATGACGAGTTTGATCCCGATTCTGTCAAGGAGTGTTTTCATCGAAGTAAAGAGTTCATTATCGATTTGTTTGATTATGGTAGAGCTATTGATGCTTGTACAAAATCGGTTGCACATTTTTATTCTCTTTGGTCTTTTGTGACTCTTCATTGGGACGACTCACCAGATGCAGAACAATTTGCTGAAATATACGAAGAATTTCTTTCAAGATTCACACTTGCCAAGAAGGAAGGTAACCAAGCCTCAGATGCGCAAAACCATGACGAAGATCCAGTTCTAAAATACTTAGATTCGTTTGGTGGAGCGAGTACGGACTTTAAACCTCGCGAAAAACGTTTAGAGGCATTATGTGAGTTCTTTGAGACGCATCCATGAAAGTGCCCAAGTCTGTTCGAGACCTTCACGCAGGACTCTTGCCAACCTATAATAACCTTAAAAATATGGTCGACACCAAAGTGTCAGCCATAAAAGAGAAAAGATGGCACTACGAATCCCGCTTAAAGCAACTTGAGAGTTTTGCACAAAAACTTGAAACAGGTCGAGTTACCGATTGTACTCGACCAGATGATCTTTTTGCTTGTTGCTTGGTAGTTGAAAATCAGGCTTCGATTTCCAAGGCAGAAACTCTGATTTGTAAAGAGTTCGAAATTGCATCTCGTAAACCAAAATCCCAAAACATAACGCCGCATCTTCCTTGTAATTTTGACTTTGATGAACTTCGTTTATATGTCCGTTGGCGTGATGGGCAAGCAAGACCTAGTGGATGCGACGGACTACTTTTTGAAATGCAGATTAAGACCTTCCTGCAGCATGCATGGGGAATCGCAACGCATGACGTTGTCTATAAATCAGACAGCGTGGATTGGCCGGGTAGTAGGATCGCATACCAAGTAAAGGCTATGTTAGAGAACGCAGAATTAACGATTGCCGAAGCAAGCAGCCTTTCCTCTTCTCAATCAATTGCTAAGTCTGATTGGCGAACCGACAAGCTTCATAAGATGATAGAAGCTGTAAAAAAGCGGTGGCAAGATGAGAATTTGCCAGACGATGTACAACGCTTGGCACAAAATATTCAAGAGCTTTGCAGATCACTTGAACTCACTGAGGAAAAACTGTGGGAGATAGTAGACAAAGAAACTAATAATGGACGGGGTTGCGAGACATTAAACTTATCGCCATATGGTGCAATCCTTGAATCGCTAATAAATGTCGAAGGTAAGTCGCTCTTTAAGAAGTTAAAGAAACATAGAGGCGGATCAAAACCTAAACTTATGGTTCCTACAGAAATAGAACTGCCAGATTTGGATTCAAAAATATTGGAGTGCATACAAAGACCTCATTACACATAATAGTACCCATGTATTTCTGTAAGTGACTGCTCCTCAACCTAAAGCAACTCTGAATAACTTGTGATTAACTCAATCAATTCTCCTCTCCATATGGCCCAACAAATTTTGGCCCATTGAAGTGAACCATGTGGCCTGGAGAATCGGCTATCCAGACCTCCGTTTCCCAGGCAATGTCGGCAACGTACTTGCGGAATTCAGCTCTATCGGGGAAAGCTGAAATATAAACTCTCCCAGAGGTGCAATCTTTGCACATTGATTCAAGTTCAATGTATCGCTTGGGACTGACTGGTCCATGCGAAGTAACCGCTTCAACAAAAATCAGCCAATCATTTTCTTCTTGATAGAGAACGACATCAGGGAGTTTGTCATGATTGGTAATAGGGATATTGAGACCTTCAAGCGATTCCTTTTCATAAACAACGTACTTCTTCGCTGTATCACCGACATACAGAACTTGTGACCCTGGAACAAATTGAGGCCCCATCTTTTCAATGATTGCAACCTGAAGCTCATTATGCTTGCCTGGAGAAAACTTTACTTGTGTGCCATCAGGCAGAATCAAAGGGACCTCCAATAGCTCTCTTTTTTTGCGATATGCCTCTTGGAGAGATCCTTGTTCAGCAAGGAATGTCTTCACCGATTCGCTGTAATCATCGGTGCCCACTGTTTTAATGACTATCAGTGCTGCATCGCTGATACCATAACAATTGTTACCGCTGTTTGTTGGGCGTGATGGATCATCTGGATTGTGATCGGCAATGCGTGCTTGAACAAACTGATGTAAAGTCTGCCGACGAAAAGTCTCTCGGCTATTTGGCGCATAGCTTTTCTTGTAATGCTCAGCGATGAACTCCATGATATCAACTGTTCTTAGAAGATTCTGGGCAGCATCTTCCCAGTTATCCTTGGGACCAAGTCCTGCCAATGCAAGCAGAGTCAATGCTGAACGCTCATTGTATTGAGCAGATGGCATCCCTAAATCTTTGAGTAGAACTTGTGCTTCTTTCAGGCGGCTCATGTAGCAACACTTTCTAAATAACTTCTCAGAGAACCGTTGACACCAAGTTCTTCTAGAACGATATGTTCTGACTGTACTGGATCAAGCCCATCTGCATTGCAAATCCGTTCCCCAATGCGGGCAATTAGCTCAAGTGAGGGGAAATGTAAGGTTCTGATTTCAGTCGCGTTGACCTGAGTGTTTCCACTCAGGGTTCGAAAGTACCTATCAAAGAATACTGAATTGAAAATAGCAGCCACACCACGGGTTTCCTGATCGGTTAGTTCTCGTTCCGTGTGATAAATGTAATTTAGGTGGTTTTCAATCGCTAGGCGTTCATAGTTCTGGTCTTTTGCAAAGAGGCATCCGGCAGTAAGACGCCTCCTCTCTTCTTTTGAACTGAAGCGTTTGAGAAGTACGTAGTTGCGGGTTGGCAAGAGGTGCTTCCGAGAGTCTTCGGTATCGGCGAAGGCGACGGGCCATTTTGCTTTTGTGATAGGCCAGACAGTTTGAAACTGACGAATGTTGTGAGCTGAGAGCAACGGGACTCCTTTTGTCTCATCCTCAAGCAAAAACTCTTTAGCTCGAAACATTACAACGGGTCCGGTGGAAATCCGTAAGCCTTGTTCTTCAAAGGGGAATTTCCATTGCTGGGCATATTTTACGATTTCAGCATCTTGATTTGTCTCAGGTAGATAGATGAATCGATCTGGATCAGATTTGGAAACAACTTGCTCAGCTGACAAGTTTTGTTCTTGAAGAGATTGAAATTCACGATCATCACTACGGCTAACCGTTATCGATTTGTTTCGCTTAGACTGTTTGGTGGCAACCGTAATAACACTTTCTTGCAGAACTTTAGCTTCCCGAAACGTATTGGTGCGCGAGCGGAAGAGATGGATTTGATCTAATGCCATCCGATCAAGAAACCACTTGCGAAATGCACGAAAATAAAGACCGTTGCAGAAGCTGCGAGGAGTGATTGAAACTAGCGAACCACCCTCTTTTAAGCAAGAAGTTGCAACGGCAAGGAAGATGGCATAGATGTTCGGTTGCCCATGAATGATCTCAGGAATAGCGGAAGAATAAGGGCTGGCCTTATTGATCTTGAAGTACGGTGGATTAGCGATAACGGCATCGTAGGTTGGCGTCTCTTCTTGAGAGAGCCCAAGGCATGGAGCCATCGTTAGGACGAAATCTTCTGAGCAAATCTTATAAGTCATTGAATGCCCCGCTAATGACATAGCTGACTGACATTCAGACATTACCTGATCAAGATAAGCAATGACATCTTTATCGGTATCGAATAGATCAAAATGAACTAATCGACCTGCTGGTTCTTTAAGTAACCTTTCACAGACAGCCACAGAAAGAGCCCCTGCCCCTGCTCCCGGGTCAAGGATTCTTAGCGGACCCTCCGATAAGTCCAAAGCTTCAGCCATGAAGTTGGCTATTGGCCATGGCGTAAAAAACTGACCGCGCGCTTTGCGTATCTCCGGGGTAGTTTCAGCAAGATAAGCTTGTTGTAATTCTTCCAGGGTATCTAGAAGAGATAACGGCTCGGCTATCTTTAGTGGGCTAGTGGTCATTTGGACATCTTACCAAAGCTTGCGACTTTGATCGACCCATTTTTGTGCTTGGATGCAGTAGCTTAACGTTGAGAAAGCATTCGGAAAGGTTTGGTTGCCAAAGCAGCGTATCATACGTTGCGAAGAGATTATTATTCCTATTGCCCAATTGATTAGGTCAGCACTACTCTCTGCTTGGCAGTTTGATATCAGATTCTTGAGATTTTGATTTAGAGAAAGGCTGGCAAGGTTATTTGTAAGCCAACTCATCAAACCAAGGTGGTTTATCCGCCCCCAGAAGTCTCTTTATTATATTTTTATTATTAGTAAGGGACTCTTTTGTCTCCTCTGACATTCCGTCATTTCTGGCAAAGCGATGCCAGAGAGTCGGATCATAATGCTCAGAAGTCTCCTTATAAAATGGAAGCACCTTATCCATAATCCATATCCTAAGACCGATATAGTAGCCAGTTCGTCGACTCTTGATGGTTTGAGTTCGTATATACCCAAACTTAATTAGCTCTTGAATATAACGCTGGATGGAACGAGCATGCCGACTCATTATCGCACCTAGCGTAGTCTTGGTAGTATCTGTCGAACGTCCCTGCCCGGTTCTAGCTGTGATGATTTGCAAAAGAGCTTTTGATTGAGGCGTAAGCCGATCGTCGCGTGCCGCTTCGGTTGACATTGGTTTGGCGAATTGTTTCGTCTTTCCAGGCGGAGGCCGACTATGACGCAAAGCTGGCTTAGCTTTGGTTCCAACGGACCGAAGCCCCCTCTTCCGCCTTACTTCAAACTCAGCATGATCTTGTTGCTGTTCTGTCTCTGTTATCCAGCCACGCGCACTGTCTCTCCAGTAAGTGGGAGTATTGTAAGAAGGCCTTTGGTAGCCGATTGGTTTGCTATCATGGAATGACACCGATTTCTTTAGTGTTTTAGCAATGAGCTGTTTCTCTATTTCTTGTTGCTGTAATTGACGTATTTTGGCGAGCCTCTCTCCCCTACTACACTCCCGCGCTTTGGTAGGTGCTGGTCTTGGTGATTGCATATCTTCTAAGCGACTCTTTCCCCTCCCCGTAAAAAGTGTGCAAGAAACCGTTGCAAGTTCAATAAAGAATTGCAATGAAGACCAAGCTATCGTACTGTGAAGATGCTAATGATCACAGAGCTTCGCTCGATATTCCTACAAAGCCACCTTCATGGTGGCTTTTTCATTTTACAAAGATGATCAGTAGACGCTCCTCCTTGGGTGAAAAGTTGACATATAAGATTGCTTTAGTCAGAACAACCAAAGCGATGAGAATAGCTGGCCACGATTCGGCTAGCCACAAAACTACCTTACCTGTTTTTTCCTCAGATATCGACAAAAAATGCAACGCTGTGTAGCGTTGCTAGATAGCATCGCATTATTGCTGCAAAACGCGGAGTAGGGACCACAACTGCTTTGACAGTAAGGAAAGCAGAAGATACGACGTACTGCTACATGCTGAGACATTTGATCAGCTAGGTAGCATGCCAAGCTGTCACCTGCTGCCATGCCATCAGGCATTGAGACAAAGCGGTGCTACT
This sequence comes from Botrimarina sp., assembly GCA_965263145.1. Classification (GTDB taxonomy): domain Bacteria; phylum Planctomycetota; class Planctomycetia; order Pirellulales; family Lacipirellulaceae; genus CAYGQU01. The sequence continues at coordinate 271,762 of OZ253585.1, read as the reverse complement.
TCTTGCTGCATATGCAGCATGGTGCATCAGATCATGTCGCGGTGCATTTGCACCATGGAATGTCTAAATCGTTGAAACAAAAAGAAAAGTATTAGTGACACACGCTGCGACAATCTAGCGTCGTAAGGAGGTAGCATGATTCTTGCCTCATTCCTCCCAGCTTCATGATGCGACATGTGTAGCAAGCCGATGGTGCATGGGAAGTTGCATTTCAGTTACATGGCAGTTAGATATCAGCCGGAGTGCGCGGGTACAAATCGTTTGCGTAATGTGCCTAAGGTGTAGTAGGGTGGCAAGAGATGCAACAGTTACCAAACGAGTACCGATGACCCAAACCAAATTTTCAATCTCTGCTGCAGCGCGAATAGTGAATCGCAACCGGGCCACTTTATCGCGTCATATTAAGGATGGAAAATTGTCTTATGAGCTAGACTCACAAGGCCGTAAGGTTTTGGATGCTGGCGAACTCGTGCGTGTCTACGGAGCAGATTTCCAACTGGCGGAGAATGAGATTGAAGCAAACATAAAGCCTACTAATAACCAAATCATGCAGGATCGTTTAATTGCTCAATACGAAGACCGGATCGAACATTTAGAAAAAACAAATTCGCACCTTCAAAACACCTTGGAGAAGGCGCTTGATATTCCCCCTTTGCTGGAAGATCGATCAGTCAAAGAAGATGCTTGGCAAGCCTCCTTAGAGGCAACGATTACTAAGGTAACCGAGCAGACAGAGTCGCAGATCAGTGCCCTGAAGCAAGATTACGACCAGGAACGCGATAAGCGTCAGAAGGAGATCTTGGTTCTCAAGCGCGCATTGAGGAAAGAGCGTGAGAGAACGTTTTGGCAAAGGTTACTTTCAAAGTAAAACCACAGTACAAAGCTGGAAGTAGGGAAAGCAGAGAAATCATATGTTCGATAGAAGTAGTGAGCTTAACGCTTTTAAGCAACTCAATCTTAGTTTGGTAGCAAGTGCCTACGGATTCGAGATTGACCGGAAGAAATCGACTCGCCATTCGGTTCTGATGCGCAACGGAAGTGATAAAATCATTATCGCCAAACAAGGTAATCATTATGTCTATTGCAGCACAAGCGACCCTAGTTCGGCAGGAACCGTAATTGACTTCGCGCAGCGGGTCATTGAGCCAGGTTGCACTCTCGGTAGAGTGCGACAACTTTTAAGGCCTTTTCTTGGAACTAGCTACCACAGCGAACTAGAGCGAAAACAGCAGAACCAGTACCAAGCGAAGATTGAACCAAGTGAACCGGACCTTCTGGGAGTTGCTGCACGATACGCAAGGTTTGAGCCGATCGAAGATGCGAGTAACTATCTCTGCAAAGTCCGAGGTGTTCCGTTTGAGCTTTTGCAGAGCGAGAGACTCGCTGGCAGAATTCGTCATTGCCCGGTACGAAAATCGATTGTCTTCCCTCACTGGGGACGTCTTGAGACGGGAGATGCCCAGCCATCTCTCACCGGCTATGAAATCAAAGGAAAAGGAGTAAATCTTTTTAGTAAGGGCGGTAAGAAAGGACTTTGGATATCTGCCGGATTTAGGAATGATCGGACACTTGCAATAGCCGAGAGTGGGCTCGATGCAATCTCCTACATGGCGGTCAACGGGGAGGAGGGCTTCGGGTTGCTTCAATCAGCGGTCAAATGAACCCTCACCAGCCACCCCTTATTCGCTCCGCGATAGAAAAACTCCGAGAAGATTCGCAGGTGGTAGCCGCTTTTGATAATGATCAAGCGGGTGACCGCTTAACGGATCAACTTATGGATATCGTTTCCGAAACTGGTAGGTCGGATATTGAGTTCCGCGGTGACCGGCCCGTAAAGCGAGGAGCGGATTGGAATCAGGTACTTACTGAGAGCCTCTCCAATAAAGTGACTACTCCATCACTTCAACGTTAGTCGATTGGCTTCAGGTGATAGAGGAGTCTTGCCAGAGGTGGCATCGTTGCTACGACGTCAGCAGTTGTATAGCCTGATCGGCCTTGAGCTGTGCGAACCACATTGGCTAAGTACTTTTGCATAACGAAGATCCAAACCAATCCTACTGACAGAATGATAACGAGACTAATCGTAAGCAGTGGAACCACCACAAGCAGTAGTGAGCCACCATTGTCGATCATCGGAACGTTGGGAAGGGTCGTAAGATAGTAGTACCAGAAAACGTTACGTGTCAGACAAAACATCATGACGACTGCCATCAGCATCACCATCAGCGCGACGCTAAACCGCCAATCCTTTTTGAGCAGCTCACAACGATCTTCATAGATCGGTTCGCTATGAGCACGTGTTAGGATAAGGCGGATCGTAAAAGCAGAAACTCCAAACAGAATGGCAATAAACCCTGCTGTTTGTGAGGTGGTATGCATCAGTAAGAATCCAAGTCCTCCGGCTGCAATGACGAGCTGTGGCGTAATCTGTGGTTCACCAAAGAGGACCGAGTAGAGGGGCGTATCGAGTAACCCTTCATATCGTACACCGATCGGGAGGTATTGGGAAAGCAGAACGATGACCGAAGAAACCGCCAAGGCGATCCAGGCGGATCGTTCACTATCAAGCGAACGTCGGATCGATCGATGACACGTTAGTCCTATCAGGAGGCATAGAACGAGAGTCAGCATTTCACTCACGACAAGGGCTGTGACCACAAAAGGCAGCTTTGCCTCATGAACAATATAATCAGCGTTAACGGGACTGGCACTCATTTTATAGAACTGCCAAAAGCAGACCGCCATGACAATAAAGGCCAAGGTGATAGCGCCAGGAATGTAGTAAGAAAGTTTCCAGAGGGATTTCGTTTCGAGTATTTGAAGGGCATCACGCCGGTAGAATTCACTTGCCAGCACATCAGGGTCATTTGGACGTTTGGTGTCACTAATTTGCTGCTCAATAGTTTTCCACTCTCTGGCAACCTCAGTATTTACAACAACAGTAGAGATATTAAAGTCTTTCGCTGCTGAGAATTTCTTATTTTCGAAACTTGCCCTACCAGTTTTTGGGTCCTCAATTGTTACTTCTGGCTCAGAGTATTCGAGTGTGGCTGAAGCTGCCGCATCAGGTCGTAAGACGATCTCCTTCAGAGCTGATTCAATAGCTGCAAGCGAAGCCAGCTCTGCCGATCTGCCCGAAAGATCTTGAATGACAGTCGCCAACTTAGGTCTGACCGAGAAGCAAAGCATACTAGGTCCTTGCGAGGGAGTAGCTCTTCTTGCGTATTGCCAAGCTTTTGAGACCCCCTCCAAGAAATCAGGAGCAATAACCAAGAGACCATTTTCGCGGAGGTCGGGCACCAAGATTCCATCAAGATGCTGATGCTGCTCGGTAAGCGGCAAGATGTTCGCGGTGATAATGGCGGAGGTTGAGTTGAGATTAACGTTGAGCTGTTCGAGAAGTATATGACTACGACCGATTCCATTGATGCCTGGGGTTACTTGCCGAGAAACCACATGATCAAGAGCAAGCGAGGTTGCCTCACAAACCGAACCTAGGTGATATCCGACCTTCTCATTGACTTCGATCCACTCTTGCCAAGCCGCTCGATTGCTAGCTAGCAATTCACTGCGACTGGTTCGAGGACCATTGGGAATTTGCTCTTGAACGTAGCTTCTTGCTAGGTCACGTCCTAAGAGGTACTTCAAACGATGAAGAGATACCTTGTTTGGGTCGGGACGTTCCCAAGAATAGAGGTCAGGATCAAACTCATCAAACCGCTTGGCTATCTCAGTAAAAACCTCCCTAAGAACGATTGTTCCTGTTGAAGGTTGGAGCGATTCCCAGCCAGTAGATACCGTGCTTGAAGCTATTTCTGTAAGTTGAGATTCGGTGACTTGCTTGGCCCAATTGACGACATTCCAGTAGGGAAGCGGAGCTTCTAGAAAAAGTCTTCTCCAGAGCAGTTCTCGGCTAGGTGATTCTACTTCGGAAGCGGAAGCGATAAGACCAATCAGATCGAATGGATTCGTAATGAGACCATTATTTCCAATGGCTATCGCTGACTTGATAGAATCAACCGGATCGAAGGAGGGGTGGCTCACGATTGCGATTCAACCTTATTTATCAGTTCACGATATAGCTTGAGAGACCTTGGTGAACGCAAATTCTCTTTTGAGTATTGGAGCGCCGGTAGGTACTCTTTGCTGAGAGCTTGCTTTGAGACAAACTCATAGGAAATGGTTGCTCCCCCTGAGAACGCTTCAGCAGTTACTCCACAGAAAATTGCCGATTCATCCGGTATAACGATTAGTGACCACTCGGATAGACTGAGAGAGAGCAGAAAAAGAGCCTCACGGTATTTTCCGGCGGCCTCTTCATTCACCAGTACTTCGATTGCCAAGTCCGATCGCATGGGGGATTGCAAGAAGCGAATCTGACCATCTTCCCAGTCAACGGTTGCTTTCACTAGCTCAGCAGCGGCAAGAGCTGGAATGGGATCGATTGATAAAGTTTTAATAGGTTTACGATCGTTCTTTGGGATGACCTTTGCTTCCTCTTCCCGAGCAGCAGCCTTGTTTCGCAACAGATTAAGCACCTCTTCTAACTGTTGCTCATCCTGATTACTAATTTCCACTTTATCCTCGGGGACATTTTCAAGGATTTTATCCGTTTCAATATCAAAGAGAATCTGTTGCTCAGGAGTCAACTCAGGTACATCTGATGGTTCTTCCATTTGAATTATCCTTCCAGGCATTGCATGAGTAACTTGCGAATGCGAGCGAGCTGCTGGTAGAGGGCATCCATTGACTTGTTTAGGTCTCTGGCAAGGTTGCTGAGGGGCTCTGCGTCGTAATATCTTGCTTTGGTGAGCCGCAAGTCAGTAGGCCTTAGCTTATCAATGCACTCTTTCAAATCTTCGGTACGAGGATCTTCTGTAATCGGAGGAGCCTCCTGTACATTTGCTAGAATCTCGTCATTCTCCTCTCCAAGTGCTGACTGATGCCTCTTTCTAACTTCATTCTCCCGGTAAGCAGCCCACAATAACATCTGCCGGAAGTAAGATTTGACGAAGCGAATTTCTCTCGGTCTGTCCCATAACTCATAGATGGCCTTTTGACGCAACTCCGAGACGTCGATCTTCTCCCAGTTCACCTGAACTCGACTTGCAACGGCTTTGTAGCCTGGGTCCTTCCATACACGCATAGCCCACGCTTCAAAGCAACGCTGGCATCGGTGTAAATGCCAAGATTGCATTAGTTCTTCATCGGTGACAGTATCAAGAGAGTCATCAGAAGGTGTATCACAAGGACTTGAACAGGTCATCTCGAAAGTCATAAGCAAACCGTCTTGGTCTGTTTTATAGTCGCGGACGTAGGATCGCTGTTGGAACTACCAACTCTTAATTAACAAAATTCATATCACAGGATTGTTTTTGATCAACCTACCTTGGGTCATCTGTAGGTGCATTCGATTTAATTCTTTTAGCTCGTTTTCTACTACCAGCCGGACACGAATCACATCTGGCAAATCTTAAAACCAAATTGGGTCAAATCACCCAAGTCCTAGGCTTCAACGATTTCTGAAAAAAGCTGAATCATTTTTCACTTCTTCCGTCAGATTGCCACCTCTGGCTGACACACCCTAACAGATGGCAGCAAAAAGCGACTGCCATCGTCGCAAGGAAGTAAGCCTCTGGGGGCTTACTAGGGAGCGAAGGGAATTAAGTAAGGAAAACGTGGAAATCAGCAAATGATCTTGCCAAACAGAAGGAGCCAACTTGTGACAACGTTATATGAAACAGATCGACCCGCTAGTCAAAATGGCAGCTCACGTGAGAACAGCCATAAAGGGGAAGCCTATTTAAAGCCTTTGATCGACTGTTCTTGTGTTGAGATATCTCAGCATTTGTTTGATCAAACCGAAGGGGCAACCACCTGTGAATTGCCCGATTGCGAGCCAGATGATGTGATCCTTGAGCCGAGTGCTGATGAGCTCTCGGATGAGGATATCAAGGAGCATGTCAGCAGTACTATCTACGCCGACTCAATTATCACGCAAGTCTTTGTTGTGGTGAATGTTATTCGCCGAGCTTGTGCTGGCTATAAAAAGAGCATTGAGCGATCTCTTGTTCGAGAACTTAAGATTCAAGATGGTCATGATCTCTTAGTCCCCGCCACGAAGTCAGCGAACCATAAGCAAGGTTGGCTAAAGAATCTAACAATCATTTTTATGAACTGGAGTAGCCTTGCCGCGGGACTACTTGCTTCAGTGCTCTTTGCCACCATCTGGACTGAAATTGCTTATCAGATAGCCGGATTAAGAGAATCTTCTTGGGGTCTGGTGCAAAGCTTCTTTGGAGCGTTCGGTTTTACCTGGGGATTCACGATGGCCGTTGTCATTGCGACTTACTGGCATTCCCAGGCTAAGACGAATCTAAAGGGTAGTTCCCTTAACAAGCAGATGGCCCGGTTTGCCTTTTGGATTGCCTGGATTGGTCTAACTCTCTTTGGCTTCATGCTAGGTCTTATGCACTCTTTTGAAGGGGACGAGGGCTGGCTCCTTCCTGGTATCCGGTGCGTACTTACAACCTTCTCCGTAGTCTCGCTAGGACTTGTCTGTGTCGCTATCGAGACAGGTGTCTGCCGCATGTTTAAGTCTTCATATAAATGGACGCTTGTTGAGAACGAGAAGGTCAAAGAGAAGGATGCCGACATTGAACCTCTGCTGCAGCAACGACAAGTGCTGGAGCAGATCGAAGAGCTTGCCGACCGAGTCGAACTACGTGTGAAAAAGCACGTTCAGTCACAGAGTCGTAAGTGGATCAGCCGTCGTGATGAAATTCGTAAGGAGAATCGCAAGCAGGAAGCGATCCGGGCAGAGCAGCTAAAGATTCAACAAGCCCAGCAGCGTCTTGCTGGCCTCAATTAACAATCCTTCTATCAACATCAATTATCAATCTTATTACTAGGGAGAAGATGATGAACATTAAATACTTTACGCCCCTCTTGTTGGGCATTTGGCTGACTGGCTGTAGCAAGGCAATCATTGAAGAACCAGTTAAACCACTACCTAAGGAAGAGCTTTTTGTTGCGATTCCAAAAGGGTTACCCACCGGATGTGGACCAGCCATCCATCACGAAGTGAATCGGTACATTGAGAGTTCACCCGCTGGCACGACTTTGACGTTCTTTCTTGCCGATGACCAAGAGCTTCTTAGTACTGTAACGATCCCAGAGGGCTCAAAAGCGTATCGTGGTAAGATCGTTAAGAGTGGATTAGCCAAGGTCTTTGACCGACTTGATCCGGAAAAGACGGGTGGCTCCCAATCGGTTGATCTACTGGCGATTCCTTCAACGATCCGCAAGTACCGAAAGCGAAGTGATCTTAAGCCACGAGTGATTCTTGTTGGATCCCCCTTGATTGAAGATCGGGAGCAGGGCAATTCGATCGGAAAGGAGACGATTCCTTGTGATGGCTGCGTGACCGATGAGAGTACTAGCTATGGTAAGATGGCGAGCTTCCCTCAAGGGACGACCGTCAGCTGGCTAACTCCACGAGCCGACTATGGAAATGGTCCCAATCATCGCGAGCAAGTAGAGCATTTCCTGCGATACCTGCTTTACAAGAAGGGGGGCCCTCTCGTTCGGCTCTCATCCGAAGCTCACGTTGTCTTTCATGGTAAAGAGAGCCAATGGGACGCAGAGGTATCACCCCTTGATAACTGCAACGGAGCGAAGAAAGTTGCAGAAGATAAGCCCAAGTCGATTCTCTATGCTCCCGATGGAACAACGAAGGTAATCGAGTTCAAGCCAGGACTTGTCGCTAAGGTTCAGCACCCGAAAGAAGACTTACTAGCTGGTAACAAGCAAAGCATTCTCTTCCTCATCGATGTCTCTGGATCGGTTATGGAAGATCATGAGGGCAATGATCAAAGCCATCTCTTCCGCTCGATTATTGATGATGTCGTAAGGAAACTCGAAACGATGAACTGCAAACAGTTCGCTATCTGTGGATTTGGTGGCTGGAAAGATTTTAAACCAAGGCTGCCCAGGTATCCCAACTCCGTCTTCTCAGGTTTTAAGTGGGTGGAAGCAACGCCCGCTAACCGGAAGAAGGCGATCCAATTCGTAAATAATCTAAAAGCAGGTGGCGCCACGCCAACCGGCGCAGCCATCGAGCAAGCTCTGAAGCTCGATGGTCCGATGACATGCCTTCTCTACTCCGATGGGGTCCCAACGATTGGCAAAGGTGGCCAGAAAGCGGTTCTTGAGCTTTCCGAGAAGCTCAAAAAACATAAGGCCGTTATCAACACGATCGGCGTCGGCACACTCTCAGCAGAGAACGAAGACTTCGACTGGACGGGAGGACAGTTTCTGGCGGAGATCGCAAGGATCACGGGCGGTGAGTATTTCGTGATCGAACAAGAGAAATCCTAAACGGATCTCACGAAACCTCCTCTTTTCTCTCAATAGGAAACAGAAGCGATGAAAAACAAAACCTTAGAAGCGATACGCGATGGGCTGCAAACCCAGCTGAATGAAATTGAGGTGACCATTGAAAGCTTAAGAAAAGACCTGAGCGATGCCAAATCGACCAAGCGTCAAGTCAACGCCGCCTTGAAAGCTCTTGGCACTCCCGCAGAGGGAACTAATAAACCGGCTCCTAAGAAGCGGCAGGTAAAGCAAGCGATGGATAAGCTTCTTACGGATAACGATGGCCAGCTTCCAAAAGCTGACATCGAAGGGCTTATTGCTGAGAAGTTAGCTACTGAAGAAGGGTGCTCGGCGATGGGCTTAGCACTCCGGCTACGGGAACTCTTGGCGACAGAAGACTATCACGAAGTAAATGGTGTCGTGAGTTTCAAAACAACTCTCACCAACTAGTCATAACGCTACGCAAGCATTTTATCTAGATCGATACCGACAACTTTAGAAAGGAACTTTCATGAGTGCTCAAGGCAATACCCAAGCTCCGCGGACGGTCCTTGGTCAACTATGTATGTTGCTCATAGCTGCAGCTGCCACCTATTACCTCTACGATCAGAGCCAAGGAGGCTCAGAACCAGCTGCGATAGGAGCGATGGTTGCGGGGTTGATGACACTACTCTTCTTCTTTGGGTTTCTTGGGGCGGTTGATCACCAAGCTGATCGTCGCAGGCGACAAAGAAAACTCACCTCCCACGCAAAGAACCAAGGGACTGCTAAACGAGGCGATCAGAAAGATGCTAAGAAGGCGGGCCTTCTAGGCGAGTGGGGGATTATTTTAGGCCGCATTGGCAAAAAGATCGTTCGCTACCCAGGAGAAGCTGCCGTGCTCGTAGCTGGACGTCCGGGTAGTTGGAAGGGGGTCGCGTTTGTGATCCGAAACTTACTCGAAGCCCCCAGACCTACCAAGGATCGGTTCCAGTCTTACATTGTCACTGACGTCTCAGGTGAGCTCTATAGCGTCTGTGCCAGACGACTAAGAGAACTTGGCTATCGGGTCGTCGTGATCGCCAGTGAGGCGGAACGGCTCAGTGAAGAACTTGGCATTCCGATCGAAAGCATTCACCATAATCCTGCCGGCTATCTTGATCCGACGGACCCCAACCTGATTGAAGATGTCGAGACGTTTACGCATCTTCTTCATCAAGGGGTCGAGCCAAGCAAACAAAACGGAACAACCCAGCACTTTGATGATCTGGCTCGGCTGGTGCTAACCACCTGTATCCTTTGGCTACTCGACAAATACGGCGAAGTGACTCTTCCTGGACTCCGTCGCTGTGTGATGAGTAGTAGTGATGAAATGCTCGTGCTACTGGAAGCGGCGTCGGAGAGTAAATCGTTTGGTGGCGCACTCTCAGAATCCGCTTCAAGCGTACTTAGCCTCATGGCGAGTAGTCCCGAAGAGTTCTCTGGAGCGATCACGACGGCCACTAGATCGGTCAAAATCTTTAGTAGTGGCGGCCATGTTGGCCGGCTGGTGAGTGAGAATAACTTTAGCTGGGCAGAACTCAAGCAGGAACCGATGGTCGTCTTCATCATGGTTCCCCCTGAGCGGCTGAAGAGCCAGGCTCAGTTTCTGAACCTGGTTATCTCCGCTTCGGCGGAAGCTCTTGTGCGAGATCGCACCAACCAACGCGTGATATACCTGCTTGATGAAGTGGGGAATTTTTACCTGCCTAACCTGATGCAGATCGTTTCGCTTTATCGCAAATATGGCTTGCAGGTGATATTTGTGCTACAGCAGCTAGAAGCTCAGCTAGCTCGCATCTACGGCAAAGAAGCAGCTCGTGAGATTCAAGGAAACTGTGAAGTGATCATGGGACTCTCGATGACGGAGCTCGATGATTTAAAGCGGCTGAGTGAACTGGCAGGTCAGACGACCGTCTATGACGGATCCCAATCTATCCGTGAATCAGGCGATGGTGCTCCTGAGGTTACCTATACGGGAAGCTATCAGAGCCAGCCCATTCTGAGGAGTGAGGATATTCGTCGTCTTGAAAAACGGCAAGCGGTGGTCCTCTACGCGAATGCTCCTCCCTTCATCGTAGAGCTGATGAACTACCTCGATGATCCCAAGCTACGACAACACGCCGATCCTAATCCCTTTTATGAAAAGAAAACTTCTGGAGAAGAGTCATGAATGTTCCACCCACAGCGGGAGCTCCTATGGGAGATTCCCTTGATAGCACTTTCGGTTTTCGCCGCATGCGGCGTGTCATTCGCAACCTGCTGCTAATCACCTTCGTTGTGATGAGTCTGGTCGATTTCTTCGGAGAGCCCTTCTTGAGATGGGAGTATCGCTACCAGGGACAGTACAGCAAACCTTACATCACCGATGCAACCTATATTGGTTTTTCCGGTAAGCGTGAAGTGATAGCAGGTGAGTTTTCAGGTAGTTGCCCACTCTTGCTATTGATCAAACCTAAGCCATCCCTCTGGGGGCGTACTTTCGATTACTTCACCTCGTTGATGCCCTGATTAGCCGCACAGCACCGACTCATTACCCATAAATTACCTCAAACCTCAGAGAAAAAAATGTCTGACATAAAATCCCACGATTCGATTACCGAACTCCACGAGAGTATCGACGACATGAATGACTTGATGACTGCTTACAAGAAACAACAGCAGGAGATGGATATGGAGAGGGCAGAATTCTTTGAACGCCTGCAAGGCTCAGTCGCCCAGCATGAGAAGATGGTTCATGAGTATGAAGAGAAGAGGAAAGAGCTCGATACGAGACAAGCCAAACTTGTTGAGGATAAGCAAGCTTGCCAAGAGAATCTCGATATCCTGCAGCACCAACTCGATGCCAAATTGGGCGTTCCTCTTCAAGATCAGAAGGGAAATAAGCAGTCTCAAGCTGAGATAGCTAAGAAGACTAACGATTCCTCCAAGCAAGAAGAAACATCGCCAGGTATCACCACCCAGGAGCAGATCGATAAGCTCGAAGCACAGCGTGATAAACCAAAGCTTGAGCATAACATGGATCCCCCTGGGATGAGCCAGTCGAGCAAGATTGACCAAGACCTCAACAAGCTGATTGAAGAGAAGAAGAACAAGATGTCCGATGCTTCGGATAACTTGAAAGCCAACTGGAACGCCGCGAAAGGTCGTAAACATTAAAGGGTTACATGAGCAAGTCACGCTAGCCATTTGAAAGAGCAGGCAGATTTAAAAACTGCTTGCGCTTTCTCTCAAGCGCTGGCATACTCAAAAGATCATGAAATGGACCGATAAACAAATCGAAACATACCTCAAAGATGAGAGCCGGGTGCTGCGTAGCCGTGATGGACGCAAGTTCCCTTTGACGCTTATGAAGACCTATTGGATTACGTTTGACGCGGCCGGTGTAGATGATGTTTACACCGAGACAGACTTGGTCGCCTGGGCGGAGGAGCGGGTTGAGAAAGAAGCTCTCAGCTTTGCTGAGGCGATGCGAGGAATCTTGCGCCAGATCGATCACGATTTTCGTCGCCACCTGAGCGTTTAAGACGAAACGGTTGTCAGGTTATCTCTAGCTGAAGCCACCGATAATTAGAGGTAGAGATTCGATTCGTCTGTGGATGAATCGCCTCGGAAGGCAACCAATCGTTGCATCTGACGGTGCGAATCGGGCAGGCTTAAAACTACCTAAGCAGTGCTTAGGAGAGGAGCCTGTAGGGAATTTTACCTATTGTTCACCACGATCATTAACGGCTTAAAGCCTCAACCGAGTTACCAACTACCGTCACTTGAGTACCACCCTTAATCATTCATCCTATCGTCCAATCACTAAAGCAGCACCATGCTCAACGCCACGCAAGCTACAAGCATCCCAGCAGCCCTCGAGTATTTTACGAATGTACTCTCGCAAGGGGACTATTACCTGGGAACGGAAGTGAATGGCCACTTCCATGGCAAAGCGGCTTCCCAGCTAGGAATGAAGAAGAAGGAAGCGGTCAGCAAAGTAGCCTTTAAAGTACTCCTGGAAGGCCGCCATCCTAGAACGGGGAAGAAGTTAACGCAGCGGCTACGCAAAGATCGCCGTCCCGGCATTGATCTGACCTTCTCACCCCCTAAAAGCGTTTCTCTTCTCTGGACTATTAACCGTGATGAGCGGATTGTTGATTTACTCCGAGAGGCAGTTTATGAAACGATGTCTAAAGATGTTGAGCCTTTGGTCTGTCGTCGTCTGCGAAGCGGCAAGCATGCGGCTACGAAAGACCGGAAGCCAACCGGCAATTTTATCTATGCCGATTTCTTGCATAAGACTTCGCGTCCCGTTGACGGAAACGTTGATCCCCATCTTCATATTCACGCTTTTGTGATGAATTTAACCAGGGACGGAGATCGCTTCTATGCAGCCGAGCTAGAGGAGGTGCTGCGACAGATGCCCGCCTTGCAAGCAAAGTTTGAAGCGCGTCTAGCCAGAAAATTGATTGACCAGTGCGGCTACGAAGTAGAAGCGGTTCAGTTCTTCCAATCGAGAAAACTGAAGACGGGCTGGGAGGTTAAAGGGATTGATAGAAAGACGATCGAGAAATTCAGCACCCGGACAGCTCAAATTGAAGCCTACGCCGAAGAGCACAACATTAAAAGCGACCGCGCAAAAGGAAAACTGGGTGCTACGACACGTAGCAGGAAGGAGTCTGAAGCGAATCTGAGTCAACTTCGTCGTGAGTGGTATAGCCGGCTTTCAGGCGAAGAGCGGGTTGCTTTTGAGAATCTTAGCGAAGGGGCGATAGGAAGTGGAAAAACCCGAGACAGGCTACACCATCACAAAGTGGTTAATAGTTCAATACAGTTTGCTCTTGATCATCATCTTTATCGCTCTTCGGTAGTCGAGCGGCATAAGATTATCGGTACCGCTTTAGAGCAGGGAATCAGCCTGTTACCCGAAGAAGTTGAAGAGGCACTTGAAAGAACCGAAGTCATCCGGGCAGAGCGTGAAGAACAAGGAACAACTCGCCACTACGTAACTACAGAAGATATTTTACAAACCGAACGCGATATGATCGCTTTCGCCCGAGAAGGAAGAGGGACTACACTTCCAATCGCCCAATCACCAATCGTTTTTAATCGAGAATGGCTCAACCACGAACAAAAATCGGCCGTCGAACAAATCCTCACCTCGAAAGACCGAGTCATAGCCGTCGCTGGCGGGGCAGGGACAGGCAAGTCGTCACTGATGCAAGAAGCGGCTGATATTATCAAGACGAACCATAAGCGGCTCTATGTTTTCGCTCCGAGCACCGGCGGCAAAGAAGTTTTGGAAGAGAAAGGTTTTAGCCAGGCACAAACGGTTGAACATCTTTTGCGCAATGAACAGCTTCAATCAAAGCTACAAGGGGCGGTTCTCTGGATTGATGAAGCTGGTCTGCTTGATCTGAGATCAATGAGCGGCATCTTCGCAATCGCCAAAGCCCAGAATGCCCGCGTTGTTCTTTCGGGAGATACTCGCCAGCATGCTTCCCCGCGCCGTGGCGAAGCATTGCGGCTACTGGAGAGTGAAGCTGGGTTAAACATTGCTCGAGTTGAAACGATCCAACGTCAAAAGGGTCGCTATAAGGAGGCGATTGAGCTAGTTAGTCGTGGCCATGAAGTCATTGACCCGGCTACTGGCATGACCGGCATGTTAGCCGGCTTTGATCTGCTCGACCAACTTGGAAAGATCCGTCAGATAGCGGGCGATGATCGGCATGATGAACTTGCTAAGAACTATCTAGCGGCGACTGAAAAGCAAAAATCAACCCTTGTGGTTTCTCCAACCCATGCCGAAGGAGAAGCGGCCACGGAAGCTATTCGATCGGAGCTACGAAGGGCGGGGGCAATAGGAACGGAAGACACATTTATGGAAAGGCTTAAGTCACTCAATCTCTCGGAGGCGGAGAAATCTCAAGCCACTACCTACCATGGTAGGAATGCGAACTTGATCGTCCAGTTCCATCAAAACGTCACGGGCGGGTATGTCCGTGGCGAGCGGTACGTCGTGGTAACTGATCAGCAAGGCAGGCCACACCTAGAATCAGTTAATGGCAAACTACCAAAGCCGATTCCCTACGCTGCTTCTGATCGTTTCGAAGTCTACACCCGAACCGAGGTACCGTTTGCCAAGGGTGACAAGATACGCTTTAGCCTAGGTGGCAAGTCAATCGAGGGGATTCGGATCAGCAATGGACGGCTCGACGAGATAGCTGGCTTTGATAGCGAGGGAAACTTGAAGCTAAAAAGTGGAATAACAGTCTCTCAAGAATATGGTCACTTTGATTTGGGATATGTCGTTACGTCTCACTCAGCCCAGGGCAAAGATCGCCAGCTTGCCATCGCTTCGATTGGCCGCGAATCACTGCCGGCGGTGAATGCGAAGCAGTTTTATGTCACGACCTCTCGTGGCAAAGAGGATGTGATGATTTTTGTGGATGATAAAGAGGCAGTTCGCCGGTCTATCCAAAAAGCGGGCGAGCAACTCTCGGCTACCGAGCTTGTGAAAACTCAACAAGCGGCACAAAAGCGAGTTATGCAGCAACAGCGCCACAGAAGAGCAGTTAGCGAACAAGTACGCCATTGGTGGACAACGAATCTGCTAGGCCATGTTCAAGACCGAAAGATAGGAAATAGCCGGCAGCTAAAAAGCCATCCTTATTTCCCTACTGCTCAAAGCCCAAGCTTCGGCAGGAGTTAACCCCCCCTCAATGTCAGTCCAACTCCCATTTCCCTCAAACCATAATCGAATTGCTATGAGCAGCTTACAAGAAGAGAAGGAGATTAGCGTTCCTTGGAAACGAGCGCTGCCGACCGAGCCACCCCCGATGATGTTTCAGGTGCGGTTTAAAAATGGTCGTGTCGTCAGTTATGCGTACGCTGACCTGCGTGAGACGCGTCTGCGCGACGCCGGCTATTTGCAGCTCTATATTCTCGGTATGGAAAAATACCATTTGACGATCGAGGGGCGTAACTTAACCGAACTCGCCAGCTTGATCGGAAGCGGAAAAATCAAATCGTTTGAAGAGCTTGGACCACGAACCTTCGACAGGCCTGAGTCTTCCCCTTCGATCGATACGATCCAGATCGAAACCCTTACAGGCCCTGCCTACTAATACTTAATCGATGAGAAGAAGAAAACAGATTAAACCACTGATAATTCACCAATAAACGTTGAGGCACACGATGAACCCAATAACTAATCCAAGCATGAAGCAGCCCGATAGCAGCATGCAAGACAAGCATAATCCTATCGCCAGCCAGCCAGATCAATCGGCCGGTTATTCTTCGGTCGATTACCATTGGTTTGATGACCGGTTTGCGAACTTGCAGAAACGGCTAATGGTACTTGAAGCTTGGCTGCAAACCTTTAGCCAGCAGGTCGCCGAATTGAACCAAGAAGCTCCTGATCATACTGACCGGGAATATTATTCGGTCCCTGAATTTGCGGAGCTTATTGGGAGAAGTGAGTACACAGTACGCGAATATTGCCGCATGTTGCGAATTAACGCCGAGAAGGCCGATTCGGGAAGAGGGGATGCGAAGAGCTGGAAAATCCCCGTCAGTGAACTTGCCCGCTACCGTGATCATGGTTTATTACCGTCAACTTACTTGCGATGAGCTTAAGCAAGATTGTCTTGCCTCAGTGGTGCTTGCCCTTTCCCTCGCAGGCGATAGATGGTCACTCGATCATCATCTACCCGGTAGATCATCCGGTAGCGATAGCCACGTTTGGTACCAAAGAGTATTTGTCGCAGCTGGATGTCAAACGCTTCGCTTTCTGGAGCAAGCCGGTATCTGAGTGGATGATTGGCAAGTTTTTCCAAAGCCGCTTCAAAAGCTAGCTGCCAAGCATGTGCTCCCTTTGGGGAACGCTCATGAAGGTAGCCGATAATATGCTGAAGATCTTTCTTGGCTGATGGGAGTAGGTAGACTTTATACGTCACTACTCAGTTTCCGAGCCGCTACTTATCCCCTGGCCATCGGTTAGCTGTAAGAGAACCTTGCTCGCGGGAGTACCTTGATTGCCTCGTTGATACTCCGCGTGCGCTTCCTTAAGAGCGGCCAAATCTTCGCTTCGATGGTGATCACTCCACCACTGGTCATAGACCTCATCAAGCGTTAAGTCGACACCCATCTGCTGGGCAAGCTCATGAGCAAACGCATTAAACTCGGCCAGTTGTTCGTTAATCGTCATAGATTAATAGTATCACAGCAAGAGAGCATGAGTCAAAACGTTTCGCCTTGGCTGGCCTTAGCTATCGTTATCAAGCGTATCATGATCTGGGCCACCCGCTCGTAAAGCGATCCCTTCATCGTACGCTTTCTCTAGCAAGCGAGCAGCTCGTAGGAACTCAGTCCCTGAAAGATAATCGGTATCGTGCCAGTTACCGCTGGCATCTTTATAGCTGCGAGTGAGCTTACCCGAATAACGGACCTTGTTCGTGTCCTCTTTTGACTCGTTGCGGAAGATGGCAATTTTTAGGCTACCATCACGCAGCTCAGAAACCGGTTTGTTGCTGTTGTTAGTACTCATATGAAAAACTCCTTTTATGCTAGTTGTTGTTAGTGCTCTTAAGCAAGCCAGCTAACGATGAGGGAGTCAAGAAGTTTTTCTCACGAGAAGCACTTATAGCCGATCGCAAAGACGCACAGGGTAGGGCAGAGCAGGATAGAGCAGGGCAGTGGCGAGTTACTTACCTCGAAGCTTCTCTGCTTGCATCCTCTCAACTTGAATTTTCTCCTTCAAGCTGAGCGGGTAAAGTTCATCCGAAACATACTCAACTAGCCCCCAATCAATGCCGTAATTGGCATCTTGGCGACGATCAACTTCTTGCAGAATGATCCAAGCTTCCTCTTCCGATAAATCTTTACGCAACGCCTGAACATCATCGATGCTCCAAATCTGAGCAATCTGTCGGCGTTCTATAAGCAGCAACCGAATATCATGCTCACTCGCTTGATCGCAAGGAGCATCACGCTCCTTACTCTCAGCTTGTACAAATAGCGGGCACATTAGCCAACCTCCCGGTTAGCTTATTCTTGCTGTCGCAGTTCAAGGATCGCATCGTAAGCCTTCTCAAGCAAACGAGCACCTCGGAGGATCTCTCCGTTCGAAAGATAGCTAGTACTCTTCCATTTATCTTCCTCATCGAGGTAATTGCGTGCCAGATCAACACTATAGCGAACCCCCTTCTCACTCCTATTGCCCCAAATCGTAGCCGAGAGGCTACCATCGCGAAGCGTAAGAGCAGGTTGGTTTTTTGTTATCACGTTAGTCATTTTACTTTCTCCTTGTTTGAGTTAACGTTCCGAACAAGAAGGACGTATGCCAAGAAGCTCTTGCTCAAGGGTCTTCCTGCAGGGATCGACAAGAATTTTGCCGGAGCGACGCGAAGGAGAGAAATTCTTGCGACCCTTGAACAGGAGCGGGCATACGTCATCGTGCGGCAACCATTAACTCAAACAAGGAGAAAGGTCATGAATGATCTTACGTGAGAACGAACTGCTTGACGCTTGAGTTGTCGCTCGGCGGATCGAAGCGGGGGCAATAGGAATAGAAGCCTTTAATCTACTTTCGACTAAGCCTTGTTGGGACTAGGTTCTTCTCCCAATATCCAATCGGCAGCTTTTTGAGCAGCTCCTGCTGACTGAATGACGAGATGTTTGTCCGCTTTGATCGTCTTTCGCCAATTCTCAAGATAAGAGGCCGACTGTTCAATCGTTGGTGGACTAATCCCCGAGACTGCTGACAAAAAGGCCGCTCCCATTTCAGCGACGAGTTCTTCCTTACCATAGTCATAACTTCCAAATGGTGCTGGGTTATCGGCCATCTCTCGATTAAGGCGTTTTTCATGGCCGGTAGAATGGACCAACTCGTGAAACAATACCGAATAATAGCTCTCAGAATTAATGAATTTATTAGGCTCGGGTATCTGCACCTCATCCAGAGAAAGGTAGTAACGAGGAGTACCCGCCCGATGCAAAACTGTTGGCCCCTTCTTGTAGCCTTTGACAATTGCATCACAAGCAGCTAGGCGGTTAAATTGAAGCACAGACCGATCCTCGACATCAGGTACTTCAATTCCATCGGACTGCTCCGCATTAAAAACGTTATAGTGTCTGAGAACTGGCAGGGTCACTTCTTCGCCACTCTCTTTGTCCTCCTTCTCGTAAAGCTTCCAGAAAGTAACTAGTGTCGCTTTCTCACCTTTCTTAATAGAGCCACCTAAATTCTTCGCTTGCCTGTAGGTGAGCCAATAATCAGACTGATACCCTTCCTCCCAAGCGGTCATCGCTAAGAGAAAGATGTTAATCCCTCGATAACGCTTCTTAGTCGATAGGTTCAGAGGCAAACCGTTACCACCCGAGCCACCGAGCGGTCTGCGCCATGGCACGACGCCTCGCTCCATAATTGCAAGCACACGATCGGTGATTTCTTGGTAGAGATCACGTCTTGGTTTATGACTTATTAGCTTCTTGGGCATTACCTGCCAAGTGAGCCACAGTTTTAACTTTGGGTCAATCTCTTTAAAAAAACCTACCTACGCAGGCAACTTACTTGATCAGCTTATCTTCGACCATAACCTGTTCGCACAGTGTACAAATCATCAACACATTTAGCGGCTCCGTGGCTAGCAGCGTCTCTTCACAGCTTGGGCAAGTAAACCGCTTCATCGAAGATTGCCCTGCAGCTGCATGCAGTAAATGAATGTTGTCCATATCAAAAAACTCCTTCCTTGGTGATTGGACGTTAGTAACCACAAGACATGGCCCATGCTATTGATCTCCCGAGGAGCTTATTCACATGGCATCCAACCAGAAGGTTGAAGGTCTTGCAGGTTACTAAGCCTGGCTAGGCATCATTGCCTAGCAAGCTGAGATTAGCGCGAAAGTAAGTCGATAGACAAGAAGAATCGAGCGGGCTTGAGAATACAAAAATTTTTCACGGAATTGTGCCAGTCGGTTATCTACGATCGGGGCATCAAGCAAGCAATCGTGTTGTGTGATAACAAACCTTACGGAAATTACCGCCATCGAAATTGGGTAATAACACCCAATTCATGCGTGGGATCCCGGATTCCCACACGCTTAAGTCAGTTCGTTTGCACAACCTAAGTCATTGCCAATCTGCCACTTAACTGAAAGTAGTTGAAATTGGCCACAAGTCCCCCTAGAACTTACTACCCACTTTATTGACATAAAGTGCCCTAGTTCAGACACCAAATGACTCGCACCTAGGCCTTCATCCATGCGACGTTTTCCAATCTCTTGGGATAAGACTCTCTCTGCGCTCGGCTTTCGCCGGAATGTGAAACGGATCAAGCGGGATTATTACCGGCGTAAGAACAGTCACATTGAATCGCTTGAAGTTCGCGCGATGTTGGCAGCCGATCCGCTTGATCTAATTCAGCTCGAAGCAGAGCAGTTTGATGTTCAGGTGGCAGGTCCAACCGACCAGTGGGTGGTCGAGACCGACAAGTTTGCCTTCAGTGGCACTGGGTACGTAAACTCCACCAACGATGATGGTGGTTATTACGACCCAATCAATCCGAGTACGACCAATAGCCCTCGGCTCGACTACCAGTTCGATGCGTCCGAGGCTGGAGACTATTACGTTTGGGTGCGTGCTTGGAAGACCGGTGGCGGCAACGACTCACTGCACATTGGTCTTGATGGGCAGGCACTATCGACCTCCGATAAAATTCAGCTAGGAGGTAACGCAGGCAAGTGGGAGTGGAGTAACGGGACATTGGATGGCCATGCGGCCACCGTGAATGTCGCCTCAGCCGGAACCCATACTCTGAACTTATGGATGCGTGAAGATGGTGCGCGCGTTGATCGCATCTTCCTTACTAAAGATTCCAACTACACTCCTGCAGGTTTCGGTAGCGACATTGTTGTCGATACGCTAGCTGATCAGTCGGACAATAACCTGCTTGATGGCATTAGCCTGCGTGAGGCGATTGAGATCGCCGGTGATTCGCCTGGCTATGACACGATCACGTTTGACGAAAGCCTGTTTGCCGGTGGGGCACAGACGATTACTCTTGGCGACGAAGATGGTAACGGCCTAGTTGAAGGAGCCGAAACTTCCAGCCAACTCTACATCGACTATAGCGTTTCAATTGAAGGCCCCGGCAGTGAGCTACTCACAATCAGTGGGAACGAAGCCACGCGTGTTATCAATACTCACACGAATCAAAGACGAGATATTTCACTCTCGGGCCTTACGATTGCCGATGGTCGTACGGGGGGGTACGGTGCCGGCATTCATAATTCAGGCAACCACTTAACGCTTGATGATGTCACATTCCGTAATAACGCCTCCATGCATGACAGTGATGGCGATGGGATCTACGATGCGAAGTTTGATGGGGGGGCACTCTTCTTTAGTGGCCAGAACGGCAACTCGACCCAAGCCTTAACTCAGCTCACAATCACAGGCAGCACCTTTGAAGAAAACTACGCTAGCAAAGGGGGAGCGTTAAGACTCCTGAACATGTCATTTGCGAATGCGGTCATCGATACAACCACGTTTGCAAACAACTATGCTTTTAATCAGCTTACGTTTGATGCTGATGGAACGCCTGATCTGATCTTCTCTACCAGCGCTGCGAAAGCGTATGGCGGGGCAATTGCTCTGCATAGCAGCTCTCTTCATGGGAGTGGGAACAAGGGAAGTCTAACGATCCGTAACAGCACATTCGCTGGCAACGAAGCGATGCGTGAAGGAGGTGCTTTTCAAGGGGGTGGTGGTAATACGGAAGTACGAATCGAAAACAGCACCTTCTCAGGCAATAAATCCTACCGTGGTGGTGCTTTTCGAATTCCTAGCCAAAGCATTGAGATCGTCAATAGCACGATTACTGATAACAAAGCGACTTATAGCTCATCTTCAGGCGGCATCGATAACTATGGAGCCGACCTAACGCTTCATAACACGATTGTTGCTGGCAACCTGAGCTCGACTGATACGTCTTACGACATTCGCGGGGAGGTCAATGTTGCCAGCTCGCATAACCTGATTGGTAAGCGGACGAACGTTACCACCACGCTTGATAGCACCAACACGGTTGATGAGAACCTTGATCCAGGGTTGTTGCCGCTGGGGGATTATGGCGGACCGACGCTGACTCATGCTCTGGCGGATGATAGTCCGGCGATTGATGCTGGGTCGAATGCTCATGCAGCTAATCTGGAAAGCGATCAACGTGGTGGGAAAGACGGATTCTCTGCAAGGAGAGTGGCCAGCACTGTAGATATTGGGGCTATTGAGTACGGAGCTATTCCAATTGCGGCGGGACTTCCTCTGCTGCTGAATGACCAAAACCCGATCGACGTTGCTACCATTGGAGGCAGCGGTGGTTACCAAAAAAGCTGGGTTGCTTCAAATTCGTACGGTGACACGATTACCGTATGGCAAGGTACTGGGGCAGAAGGTGTAGGAATCTACTATTCAATTCTGAATGGTACTAACAAGCAACTTAGTCAGCCAAGATTAGTCGATTTGGGGCAAGACTCGATTAACGCCTTTCCAAAAGTGGTTATTGACGGAGAGGGACGCTTTGCAATCTCCTGGCTTTGGTACGATCAAGATGCTAATAGTTTTTCATATTGGTTAAGACGGTATGAAGCGAACGGCAGCCCAATTGACCAATTGCCAGTCAAGATATTTGATGATGCGGACAATCATTACGAGATTGTTTCTATCACAGCCAATGAATCAGGAAGAATACTAGCTGTTTGGCGAGACAGAATCGTTGAATACGATGAAGAAGGTAATCCGAAGGTCGATGAAAATGGCTATGTAATTCGATCACCCAGGTATTACTTCCGTCGCTTCACGACTTCAGGATTAAGCCTTGATGCTGCACCCCGTGAGTTCTTTCCCACGACAGACAACGAAATTACTCTGGCTACTTCAGGACGCACTGCCGTTGTGAAATCTGACGGTGGCTTCTTCCTCAGTTGGAAGGAAGCTAATGAGATAAAGCTTGCTGAGTTTGGTTCAGATGGCTTCCAAAGTGGACCTGCTATTACAGTTGAGAGTGCAGGTGAATCGAATTCAAGCGTAACCCCTATCGATATTGCTTTAGGACCGAATGATACCCCTTATGTCGCTTGGCTTCGCGACGATTGGGTTGATGCCACTCCTTATCAAGAGGGAGATGGTGCACGAGTAAGCACTCGTAAATTGCTTGTAGGTCAAATACCCGATGGCAAACTTGGTAGTACAGCAGAAGTCACCTCGGTGATAAGTCGTGATGAATGGGGCAACGACGGGTCAAATGCTTGGTTTACTTACGATGAATTTCTCAATGTTAATCGCCCAACTCTCTCGGTAGATGGGTTGGGGCGATTTGGAATTGCCTGGGAGAATATTCATGGATTCTATTTTGGAGGGACCGATCAATATGCACCAGAAGTACAATGGCCTGAATATCGGGGAGTAGAATTTAGCGATGATGATACAACTGGCAATGAGTGGGAATATGACTTTGATGTTCGATCAATTAGATTAGCTTGGTTCGGAAATACTGGAGCACCATTAACCGATTATCCAATCGAATACCATTCGGCGAGTACAACCTATCGCGTTCCAACACTTACCTCGGATGCTTCGGGTGACTTTACCTTAACCTATCAATTTGGCAATTCAGAGCTTTGGGCGGAGCAATACACGCTCCCTCAGATCGTGACTCGTTCTGAGTCAGGTGTTCTTACTATTGATGATCGAGCAACTCAGTACGACGAAATACAACTAGGCACAACATTAATCAGAGGAGAAAGAAAAGTTACCCTCAATGGTGTGCCGACCCAGTATGATTCCAAAGACATTACCAAAATCATCATCTATGCAGGGCATACTGATAGCCGAGTTGATCTAACGCATCTCAGCAAGACGCAATTCCCGTCGCTAGTTACTGAAATCATAGCTCCGGATGAGTCAGTAGCCCCTGTAATGTCAATAGAGGTATATGGAGGGGCAGGGGATGACGTTCTTTTTGCGCCAAGTGACTTAGGAGTTGTCTTGTATGGTGAGGCTGGTGATGACCGACTCTTCGGGGGTGATCAAGATGACTTACTGATAGGTGGTGAAGGAGATGACCTCCTCCTAGGTGGTGCAGGCGATGATAACCTTAAGGGGGATGCTGGAAAAGACACTCTAAAAGGTGGTCTAGGAGATGATGATCTTTTTGGTGGCGATGGCAACGACAATCTCTACGGGGAACTAGGGTCTGACGATTTAGAAGGTCAGGCAGGAAATGATCTTCTTGATGGAGGCGCTATCCGACCTGAAGATAATCTTGATGAAGATGGCAACCTAGCCAATATTGATAGGGACACCATGGATGGTGGGACCGGCGATGATCAGTATCTGATAACGAACCTAAATGCAAGCACTACGGCAAGAGATATAGAAATCAAAGATGCTTCAGGCATCGATACCATCGACTTCTCCGATTGGATTGGTACCACAGGGATCACCATCAACCTTGGCAGTGATACCAATCAACCGTTGCTCCAAGGCAATGAACGGACCTTCACGATTGACGCGGGCGCAACGATTGAGAACGTCATTGGCACTCCTAAGGATGATGCGATCACTGGCAACAGTGCAGACAACCGAATCGAAGGTCGTGCTGGTACTGACACCCTAATGGGTGCCGGTGGGAATGACATTCTTCTGGGCGAAGAAGGAATCGATCATCTCTATGGAGGTCTTGATGTCGATAATGCCGGTGGTGGTAGTGACTCACTCGAAGGTGGCGTCGGAGATGACAATTATTACATAGTAGAAGAGACAACAATTTCAACGGTAAGCATTTTTGATACGAGTGGCAATGATACGCTAGATGTCCAAGATGCGAGCCTAACTGATACTGATACTAATGCTCGCATTATTGCTTTAGACGATCGCATCGATCAAACACTTGGCAATGTGACGATCCTCGCCGGTTCACTTGGTGCGATTGAAACTTTGCAAGGCAGACAATTACCAACGTTGCCTACTCAGCCAACCTTCACGGATGACAATAGCGATCCAAATGTTGAATCCTACATCTTGCCAGAACTTGAAATTGCCTCGGGCTGGAACTCCTCTCTCACTGAGAAAATAGCTTGGGCACAAAACCTAAGCCTTACAGCCGCTAGCGCTGCTGCTCTCCTGACAGGAGATAACTACTTCTTCTCATTAGGACCCGATGCTCCTCAAGGTCTCTCAATCGATGACTCAGGAACAACACCACAATTGGTGTGGAATCCTCAACCTGGGCAAGAAGGTAATCACACCTTTACGGTCTATACGACACGGCACCGTTTGGTTGAGCCAACACTTGGCAATTTTGAAACGACTGTTGTCAGAACGGCCAAAGAGATTACTCTTACGGTTCTGAATTCAGATGATGCACCTGAGATTGCATCAGTTAATCTCATTGACAACGGTACTTCGACTGATGGCACTATCCATGGCGTTATCAGCCATCACGATTCACTTGATGGAGTGGAAGTTCAACTTGTCTATACCACCGATATCAATGACATAACAAAAACCTTCACCGTGAATGTCTCGGTTGAGGTGGATGAAGAGAATTCGTATCGAGGGACTTTCCGATATGAGCCTGAACCATTTGAGCTTGAGAAACTCGTTGAGACCGGAACAACAGCTACTTTTGATCTCACGGCTTCCCCTCGTACTTGGGATCCACTGGCTAGCAGCGGCAATGGAGCTTACGCCATCCACCCAGGTGTATCGGCCACTAGTATTGCCCTTAACACAGCTAGCTTCGTAACAGCCGAAATTGGCTCATTAGGTTTCGAGCATGCCTACACGTATCAGAATGGAAGTAGTGAGACGGTTCGTGTCACAGCAATCCCAACTTTTACGGGAAATATAAATCGTGGAGGTGTGGTGAATGATGTTGATGATTTATTCGTTCGATTTTTCTACAAATCGGGAGCTAACGAAGTCGAGTTCGGTAAGACACGAACCGAAGAAGATGGTTCGTTCAGCTTCACACCTTTTGCATATGATGATCTAGGCTTTACCCTCGACTCAGAAGTTGAGATTGTCGTCAAGGTGGAAGAGCGTACCCCACTTCAACGATTGGGTGAAGAAGCAGCGGTCGATACGGAATCATTCTGGGTAAAGATCATTGAAAATACCGCTCCTGATCAGCTAGGACTCATCCAGTCGGATAATACAAGCAATCCTTACATTGAAGGAACCATTAGCTGGTCACAGTACGGTGCGGCATTCGATCATGAAGACGTTACGATTGAGTTCAGTCGTGGGGCTACTTTTGGGACGGTTGAAGGAGTTGCGGTTACCAATGCGGATGGATCGTTCACCTTCTTGCCAGCAGGTATCGACGATAACACCAGCACTACCTTCTCCGTACGAGCCGTGCTTTGGGATAATTTTGAGAACAAACTGCTTGTCTCCGCTCCCCAGACAATCGATATCACACGTTACACCTCCCAAAACTCGGCACCTGAGATTGAAACTGGCAGTCTTGCACTGAAATATGACCAGGGCTCAACGGGCCAAGCCTCTGATCCTACGATCACAGGCAGTGCCACCAAAAATGGCAACCCTCAAGCAGGCATTTATGTTGAATACTCAGTTGGTGACAACACCTTCACTAAGGTTGATGGTTTTGCTATTACCGATGAGAGTGGGGAATTTCAATTTACCCCAGTTGGACTTGAACTGGATACGCTGACAACCATTTATGTCCGCGCGGCCGAATGGGACAGCAATCTTAGTGACTTAGTAGGTACGCCCGAAGATGACCGTTGGCTACAAGGAGCACCCCAGTCAATCCCGGTTACTCTTGTCGCACTAACTGCTCCAACTGTAACCAACTTGCAATTGGTACGTGAAACGGGTGGAACTGGTGTTTCGTCTGATGCGACCATCAGCGGTGAAATCTCAGGCTATTCAGGGGACCCGTCTGCCGTCACGATTGAGTTTGAAGTTAATGGGAATATTGCAGGTGAGGTCATCCCAGAAGAGGATGGTACGTTTGAATTCTTAGCAGACGGATATATCGATGCTTGGAATGGATCGACGGTTGATCCAGGGGTAGTAAATGAAGTCCGTGTCCGAGCAATTATTCCTTACTTTGACAGTGCACCTGAATTTAATGATTCCTGGCTTGGTGATGACAATGGGACTCCCACGGCGGGAACCTATGCTGATGATTACTTCAATGGCACGACACAGGGAGAGTGGTCAGATGATCTTAATGATCAATGGTTCAGTGAAATCTTACCCGACGAAGGAGTCGGTTTAGAAGGAGATTGGTACAACAGTTCCTTTACACGAGATTGGAGCGGGCAACAGGAGAATATCACAGGAGATTGGGCAACCTATAGCTTTACGCTCGATTCTTCATCGGTCACTTCAGGGACTACAATCCCTACGGCAACAGGCATCAACCCGACTCTCACTGGTACTCTGAAAGACGGATCTGACAATGAGCTAGCAGGCCGTACTCTTGAGTTTACCTACGATGGCAAGTCTCAAGGCACGACTGTTACGGATGAAGATGGGAACTACTCTTTCACCCCAGATAGCTTTACCCAGTCAAACAACGTCGTTATTGAGCTAGTCGATCTCAAGTATGGCAGCGATACCACAAACCGCTCGGTGGTTTATGATGGTACTGTCTCTGTTTCCACTGATGCGACGCTTTTGGTTAGTTCACTTGAGCTAGCTAATCCGCTCACACAAGCCGGAGAAAACGTACCCGCTACTTCCATCGATCCAACAGTAAAAGGAACGATCAGTAAGCCAGGTGATGTCTCACTACAGATTGTTGAGTTCGATTACGATGGTGATGACATTGCGGAGGGATCAACGCTTACCGATGCTCAAGGCAATTTTGAGTATGAGCCAACAGGGATTGGCACATCAACTAATCTTTCGATACGTTCTCGTGTCGTAAACATTGTCGTGGATGAAGCCAACAACACTAGCTACCGTACGATCGGCGATTGGTCGGAAGCTTTGGAATGGACCTATGTTGCCCAAGATGCTCCCGAGTTTGAGTATTTTCAGCTTGAGCAAGACACGGGCCATTATGGCGACTATGAAGTTCTTGATGGAATTACAAGCAATCCCAACCTAGTTGGCCGCGTTGTTGCCAACGGCTTGCCTGTTGCCTACCAATCGGTTGAGTTTGATCACGATGGCGATGGCGTCATTGATGGATACGCTTCAACCGACGCTGAGGGACGATTCCGTTACGAGCCACAAGGACTTTCGAATGGCTTCTGGAACATCCAAGCTCAAGTCGTCACCGAAGATATCAACAAAGGTGAGAACCTTACCTCTGATTGGATGTCAGTAACACGTACAGGACGGACAGGTGATGTAAGCCTTGGGGTTGGATTTACGCTGGTAGATGCCGATCCTGTTGTTGTTGCTAGTCTTACCTTAGCTAGCGATAACACCTTGCAAGGGAATGTTCATAGGGGCGTTTCTGGTAATCCATCAGCCAAGGGCGTTTCTGTTGAATTCTTCGACATTACCGATACAGATCATGTCTTTCTCGGTACAGCTCAAACCGACTCGGATGGTAATTTTGTTTTCGTTCCAACGTCAGTGGATTTCACTTCAGGCGCCCGTGAAATAGAAGCACGACCAGCTCAAAATGTTCCTAGTGATGTCAATCTATCGTACACGACCAATCTATCGCAAAGTAGCAACGCCTTTAGTAATCCGAGTGCATACCAAATCGATTTCCGAACGGTTGAGTTGCAAAAATCAGTAAGCGTCTCCAGCACGATACCTTTGTATGTTGCCGTGCGTGTGGGCAATTATGGAGCACCTATTGAATATGCTGATCTTGAGCTGGTTCAAGATGACTCAGGTACAAAATACCGATTGGCTCACCAACTCGATATTACAAGCGTTGATTCAAGCTCGAATCCTTTAGAGATACGCGTTGTCAGTTACGACACCACCAGCGAAAAGTATCTGTTTAGCACTTGGGAAACGATTTCGGGCCTACCGACTCTTCCGGCACTGACCTTTGTCTATGCTGATAAACCTGATGCAATGACTGGTCCGAACCTAGTGCCAACGATCGAAGCTACGATCGATCCTGTTGCTTCGAATGTAAAATTCAACGGCGAAACGGTTACCTGGGAATATGAAGTTGAATATGACGTTGATGGGGATGGAGAAGCCGATGTTACCTTGCCAGTTGAAACTCCAACTAGCGCGTACCTGCATGAACTTGAGGGAATCGATTTCGGCACGCATGATTCTTTCCAATCAAGGGTTATTGGTTACGGAACCTTCCAAGAGCCAATAACTGAAGGCAGTACGGAAACGACTGAAAGAACAATTCGTTCAGAGGGAGATTGGGTAACCAATTCAATCACCTTTGAAAATCCAGCTCCTGGTTTAATTAACTTCAGTTCGACCGAATTAACAGAACAGCACAACGACAAGGACCCAACCTTCCAAGGCCGTATCGCATCGATGGTGGCCGATTCCGTTGTTGGTATGACGGTTGAGATCGACGAAGATGGGGATGGTTTAGCCGATGGCAGAACAACAGTTCTTCCTGATTCCACTGGTTTAACTCTACCAACCGACTACCTCTCTGCGGGAGTGTTTGAATATACACTCCAAAATCAAAAGGTTGGTGTAAACACGGTTCAAGTTCGTGCGGTTGATTCATTCTCTCATACGAGTGACTTGGTTGGTGATTGGTTCCCTGTAATCGTAAAGAATAATGCCGAAGATGCTCCTGCCTTTACGAGTCTTATTCTTGAATCCTATGATGATTTATCGGTAGATAGCATTACCGTTAAGAAGACCGCTGATCCGGTAATCTCAGGTAACGTGAAGGCCGATTACGATAGTCAAGCGATTTCGCGTTGGGTCGAGTTCGATCACAACAACGATGGAATCGTGGATGGCACAGCCCAAATCGATGCTCTTGGCAACTTCCGCTATGAAGCGGCAAGACTAGCGTATGGCAATCAGACCATCAAAGCACGAACGGTTATTCAACTGGCCGACCAAGTTGTCGAAGGGGCATGGGACACCACGTTTGACCATGATAACGACTCAGCAACCGCAAATGAGCTGGCAGAAGTAACTTTCCTTCATGAACCTGAATCGATGCCAATGATCACTGGCACGCTTGGGGTGCTTGATCAAGCAACCGGAACAATTGCTGGCCGAGTTACTTTGGATGGTTATGCCTACGAAGGTAAAGTCCAAATTGATGTCGTGGTTGCTGGCACCCCAGTTCTCAATGGCTATGCCTACGCGGATTCAAATGGCCGTTTTGAGTATGAACTATTAAAACTGGTCCAAGGGAATCACCAAGTACGTGTTACATCGCAAATCTCCGATCCAAATTCGACAGATGGAGATTATGCAGGCGAATCACGTGATCTCACGGTTGATTACTCTCCTGTAGCTCTCAGTGGAGTCCCTGCGATTACCTCACTTGGTTTAGCCTATGAAACAGGGGCATCTACCGGACATACCTCCGACCCAACACTCGTTGGCGCAGTCAACCTAACCAGCTACGGCGGAGTAGCTCCTCCACAGCTCTACGTGGAAATTAGTTACGCGGATGGCTCTGATACAATTACCGAAGATATTGCCGTCAATTCTGATGGTAAGTTTGAGTGGACCCCTGACGACCTGAAAGCGGGAATAACCTACAGCTTTGCGGCACAGACAAAGCTATGGAATTCGGATCCATCGGTTGGTGCATACGAACAGGGTCCGAACACGGCGAACAAAAACGTTACTCCGACTCTGGATGGTGACGCAATCGCATCAATCGACTCGCTTGGCATGCTGGGAATCCCTCAAGATCAATCCGATCAGGTCCATAAATCAGGCCAAGCGATCTTCACTGGAAAGATTGATAATGATGGCCGAAGTGGTGGTCACATAGTCCACTTCGACCACAACCAGGATGGTATCGTTGACGGGACCGCCATCACTCAGTCTGACGGAACCTTCATCTATCGAGCTGATGGCATTGAAGCGCACGATTCGCTTATTCAAACAATGACCGCATGGGTCACCGAGGTCGATTACTGGGGCGAATCGAGAACCTCAGTCCCTGAAACACGCGACTTTATCCTTACCCGTGCTCCAATCGTCCGAGAGTTTAGCTACAACTCAACAACCAACAAGATCGAAGGCTCCATTTACTCTGAGACCGACCATGCCGATCTTTGGATTGAGTATGAATTGTTTGGCAGTTCCCTTCCTGGTGAGACCCCGCCAACGGACGTTACCGATTATCTACAGAACTACTCAGGTTCAAACCGCCAATATGTGAGTGTTGATTCGTTCGGCAACTTCGCCATCGATTTACCTGTTGCACTAAATGGATTTGCAAGCATCACTCTCCGTGGTGTAGACGCAAGAGAAGTTCCTGATCCGTATGTCATCGATAGTCTCAACAACTCCGATGATTCAAAAGTCATTCAGGGGGCATGGGAGCTTCTAACTTTCGAAGCAGGAACAACCTCAACTCTTTCAGACGTTACTGGATTCACATTGCAAGAAGACACGGGAGTCGCCAACAATGAAACTTCCAACCCTTCGGTTACCGGTAACGTCAATCCGTTTGAGTTGGTAGAAATTGTTACAAAGCGAGAAAGTGACACAACGCCAGGACACTATGAAGAAGTTGCTGCGGAACGAGTGGTTGCCAACAGCAAAGGTGAATTTGTCTTTGCTTCTCAGCAATTCGCAGAAGTTAATGCTACAGGCAAGAACTACGAAGTCATTGCTCGGACGGTTTCTTCTGACCTAACTACCTTGGGTAACAATAGCTTGGCTGTTCAGTTCAAGTACATCGCAAATGGCACTTCGATTTTTGCTGGGTTCGATTCTGAAAATGAAGGATTGTTGACAGGTACCGTTACCTCCGAGGGAAACGTTGCTGGCTTGCGGGTAGAAATCGACGTTGATCTGGGTAGTGGCTTTGATGATGCACCCGATGGATACGCCATCACCGACGCGAGTGGCAATTTCTCGTATCAACTATATGGCTACACCGCCGGCCAGTTGGTCAAAGCACGCACGAGAGTTATCGAATGGGATCCGGTCGATAAGAAATTTACGGAACCCGAATTCCAAACTGATGATACTCATTCAGCAAATGACCAGTTCACACCTACTGCTGATTCGGTTAACGACCCCAACCTTGCCGACAATGTCACTGAAGGCTTGGACGCTTTTGAGCATGCAGAAGAAGCAGTCGAAGATGCCATCCGGACGGTTCTAAGCCAAACCGATCTTGCCTGGCTCTATGATGCTAACGGCAATTTGAATCTCGGTGTCTGGACAACTGACATCATGCAAAGAGGTGGTGTCGATCAAGCAGGTCCTGAAGGGGACGGATCGGCTATTCAGCCTATCAATATCACAGCATGGGAAGACACTAGCAACCTTACCGATCAAACTTTTATTGACGATGAATTTACCGGCTACAGCGGAAACCTGGGGGTTTTTGATGCGACAGTCTTCGCCGATCAAGACTTTGAGCAGACCGGCAGTGACGCAACACTGACCACCACCATAGAGGTAAATCTAGCCAACTACACCGGTACGGATGACACCTCCCTATCGATTGTTGATCCTGACAACGCCGACGATAAACCTTCCTACAAGTTTGAGTTCGTGGCAGAAGGGACCGTCGATGGTAACGGCAATTTTGTGATCGACGATTACAACACAACCGAGACCATCTCTTACAGCTTCCACACGGTGGATGAAAGCTATGATGAGAATGGGTTCCTCTACCGGACCGCAACTGAAGCAGGGACTTACACACTCACCTACCTGGAAGATAACTCGGTTGGTAGCACGGGCCCCGTTGCTCGTCCTTTTGATACCACCGAAACAATTGAACTCCAAACCTGGGTTGAAGAAAGCGGCCCTGAAAGTGAGTCTGGTGACACGCTCAGCTTCAACTCATTCTCTTACTACAAAGAAGAGACGACAAACGTCGGCACCATTGAAGCAACAGGGACAACAGGCACCGAAACGGTTAATTCTGAAGGCACCTATACTTCGACTTCCATCACTTCTTCTATCATTGATGACCAAGATTCCACAGGCAATGGAACCACTGGCTCTACGAGCTCCGTTGACACCTTGACCTACGACGGAAAACTCTTCTTCTCGGATACCTATACAGTTGGTGTAAGCAGCGATATCAGCTTCTTGCTCGATGAGACGATCAACAGTTCCTACAATGCCAACGGGAATGGTGAGTATACCGAGTCGGATGGAAACGGCTCCTGGAACTATACCGCGAATGGTTCTTCTCTTGTAACGAGTACTCTTTCTGGAAATGGTCACGATGGAGACGAATACACCTCATTCAATGCGACCTCGACGGTAACAACCGACTTTAATTCTTCAGGTAGCTCAGGTACCCAAGGTGAGTATAGCGAAAGTGGCGAAGGCTATTCTGATTCGGGCGATGTCAACAGCGGGTTCACCTATAACTTGAAGGGCAATACGCTTTCAACTGCAACTGTCAATGAGCGTGATGACGAATACACCGTAACTGGTACGCAGACGGTTGAAATTTCTAGCGTCGGCTCTAACCACGCAGGGGTGGATGGGGGTAAGCTCAACATTACGAATGAGCGAGAAACGGTTGATAACAACTATGGCTCCCGCATTCGCGGTAAATCCGATTCATCAGTCAGTTCAACGACCAACTATGAGTATGGTTCAAATGGCAAGTCCAAGTCAGACGGCGATTTTTCGGTCTTCGCCAACATCGAAGCATTCTACGCCTCGCAGAGTTACGGTGAGGTAACCGACAAAACCAACGTTGCCGGTGAGTTGACGCTACCGTTCCGCAACAACGCCACAGTCGAGACCACCATTAAAGTAGACAACTCAGGTAACTTCGATTCGAAGACTGATCTCGACGGCAACACCGATTACGAAGTCAACGGCAACGCTTACCAATTCAATGAATCAAAGACGCAATCCACCAATTATTCGGGAGTCAATGGTCCCGTTGGGGATGGCCAGTCGAATTCTGCCAATATCAACAATTTCACTCTCACCAAGGCAACTGTCACCGACCGTGCGTTTGAAGATTATGGTTATGACATCGACAACACGGGCCAATCCCGCAAAGGGACCTTCGGTGATTTCAATGAGTCAATCATCGAATCAACCGAATCAGTAACCGTCGTAGGGGAATACACGGACAAGGTGGATTCCACAACGACCAACCGAACCGATTACAGTGGTCCTTTTGAAGAGAATCGTGATGGTGAGCGGAATTCCACCGTGGCCGTGGACGAATTCTTTGGCTCCAAAGGAACTAGTCAGCGGACTATCACCGCTGATGGCATTGACTCCTCAGGCACCGGTACCGACATCTGGAACGTCTTCAGCAGTGTCAAAAATAAATGGGACAACTCCGATACGAATAACGGCTATGTTGAGATTCTAAACGGTGAATCTATCGATTCGACGATGATGGTCGATAACACACGTGAGTCACACGTCAATACGGTCGAAAACTCATCAGTCACGTCGCTTGGCACACGCACGGTGGACGGCACCGAGGTAAGCTACCTCGACACCAATAGCCAAATGGACACCGCGTTCATGAAATACCTTACCAACATCGGTGGAACGGTTCAGCAGGGTAGTGACAGTGTCATGAGTGTCATCTCCAGTGAGAGTGGCATCATCAGCTCTAATAGCAACTTCTCTACCATGTCTGGCATCCCGACTAACGGCTCAGGTGGTACTGCCAATAGCTACAACGTAAGTGGGACTACCTCGCTCGTTTCATTACCGACTACACTGACAACCGGCTCGATCTACACGCCAGGCACTCCGGAGAACAATTCAGGTGAAGAAATCAACCTGCCGATTCCTTCTCAGAACCTCACCACCATCAGCTCGAACACGACCAATAGCTCGGAGTTTACCTCATGGAACATCTCCGAATCGGAAACCGACAACAATGGAGATTACGATTCGTTCACTAGTGACGGCACCCGGCTTGTGAATTCGATCATCACAAACACGGTTTCTGCTAGAGAACACAGCAACTCGGGTGACTTCTTAACGAATGCTACGAATACCACAATTGAAAAATCGAATAATTCAAGCAACTCAAAATTGAACGGCCGTACAATCTATTCGGAAGGTTCCACAGACATCAATGAAACGATTACTTACAACGCTATTGGCAACTATGTAATTATGGACGGTGAAATGCTTGTTGAAGCCCAAGAGCCATCAATAACACCGAATGGACGACGCAAGTACAAGAATGAAACTGGGTGGAGTGAGTCCGAAATCCCAAGTAATCCAGATACGGATCTGTCACGTATTGAAAGACAAGTCGTCACAGACTCAAAAGATTATGGTTACCAAGCTCCAAGCAAAATTGAAAATATTAGTTTCAAATATAAACGCATACGGGATTACGACGACCAAGGGAATCCTCGCTTCCAGTTGATGGAAGACTTTGAAAAGAAAAGTACCGAATCAAGCGGAAGCTCAGCCCAATATCCAACTTCTACTACGACACGAATTGACCATCGTAATTACTACAATATCGATGCGGCATCAAAATACGATGATTCGAATATCAAATACGCTGATGAATTGAAGACTGAAAAAAAATACCATCACAATGCAGAAACAAACATCAGTGAAGGCAATAAGGCTGGCGACAAACAAACGCTAATCATTACGAACAACATTGAAAATTCAAGCGAAACATATACTGACTATATTGCTACCGGGAGTTTTGCACCAATCGAAAATAAACTTGGAATGAGTATTTCAGCAGCTGCTGGACCTGGTATCGGTGCTTCAGATATTTATGACACTACAGAATTATTTAGACAGACATTTGAGGATGGGACAATAGTCACATTCGATGTAGAACCCAATTACACACCTTACGGAGTCATGGGAACAACAAAAGACTTCCTTGTGGCTGGCGAATCTGATGGCTCAACAGCTTCTTATAGAGCCAATGAACACAAGCAAATAACATCTGACTCAAAATTTATGGAGCAGATATCAACACATGTCCTAACGGACAATGGTGATGCGATCAATGGAACGTATTCGGCATATCAGTATAAGGAGAAAAATGAACGTCTTATTGCGAGCCTTGATGCGGGAACTACAACTCTTAAAGCAACTCAATCAGGTGTTGCCTACCATGAGATCGAAACTCATAAGGACCGCATTGATTCTAGTAATTATGAAAGAGAAGTGCTGAACGAATCCGGCGGTTATAACATCTCAGATGGGAAGCGGTCTAGCAAAGGTGACTATACAATCCGAAACACACAAGGTGACATAAGACAGAGAGACAAAAATTTCTCAGAGTATCAATTTGCTTCGGGATTGCCTGAACCACATATATTTGATCCCAATCATGGGTGGGATAATACAGGAATTATTTACGCAACAGAAAAAACATACTTCCCAACCAATCTCAGATTGAAGTATGAGCTTAGCGGAAAGTATGAATCAGGAAAAGATGGTCGTATTACAACGAATGAAAAAGTAGAAGCAGCCTCTTATTCTGGAAGGCAATCATGGAACCAAATAATTGACAAAAAGAGCCAAGGTGACGTAGGTAACGCCTTTGATTCAAACAGAGACAATTTAGTCCTGTTCTACGGCAAGGATTCCACAGGAAAAACAAGTTTGAAGGCATCTCACCTTACACAGTATTTTAGGTATACAGAAAACGCCACAATAACAAATAATGGTGACGACCCGCCGGTACCGGTATTTGGTGGGTCGTATTACTTTTATTTTTCGGAAGAATATATAGGTCGTTTTACAGCGGATCTCTACCCTGCGCAATACCAACCTGGCGAAACGCCTGATACAAATTATATTGACTACGAAGACTTCTTGGCTCTTCAAGCTGCATACGAGGAGATGGTACAAATCGAGAAGGAAAAAGCGGCAGCCATTAGCAATGCTCTTGAACTAGAAGCAGCAAGACAAGGTCGGGCCAATGGCGACCCGCGCTTTGCCCCTCAAGACCCTAACGAGGGATTTAATGAAGAAATTGATAAGGCTCAAGAGTGGATTGAATATGTAGGACTTATTCCAATCGCCGGTGATATTCTAGGTGATGGCACGAATGTGGTAATTGATATCATGCAGGGGCAGTACGGCAATGCAGCCTTGTCAGCAGGAAGCGCATTTGGTCTCGATCTGTTTACGAAGGGATTCAAATTGGGTAGTAAGCTCTTCAAGCAATCTGACGAAGTCGCAGGTTATATAACTAGACAAGCTGGACGTCGTGCTGATGAGGCGATAAGCCTTTCACGCAGTGCTACGAATAAGGCTGACACAGTTGCTGATCAACTTCTAGGTCGAGCCGGTAAGAATGCAACTCCTCCACCTAAGCCGAGGAATCACTCTAGCTTTAACGGTCCTGTTAAAACCGATCCTCCTGTTCGTCCAACTGGCGGTTGTTTCATCCACGATACGACCGTGGCCGTAGTTAAGGACAACAAATCACAAGCTCATTTAATCCATGTATGGAGTGATACCCCTCGCATTACCAAGCAACAGAATCGTCTTGCTTATGTTGGCATTGCCTTGGTTCTCACGAGTGGTCTCTATGGGCTTTCAAACACCCCATCGACCAAACAAAACCCTAAGAAGAAACCGACGAAGATACTCAAACTCGAAGAGCTAGAGTAAATTCAATATTCCCCATAACCACAATCGATATAATCCCATGTCCAATTTCCCCCGCATGATAACGGCGTTACTTTTCAGCGCCGGGTTGGCTTGCCTCTGGCTAAGCTTACAACCACCTGAACAGGTCCTCCAACCTGAAGTCCCCACTCAGCAGGTATCGTTTGAATCCTACCATGTTGAGCAACAAGCGATCCAAACGATCCGGGTTGGGCAGCGGGTATGGATTGGAGAAAATCCGTCCGAAGAACGCGATCTTCGTTATGGTGAGGAAATCGACCATCCTATGCAGTGGCGTAAGATGGTACTGCTCTGCCAGAAGGTTGATGGAACCACGGCCAAGGTAGAGATGCTACGACCTGCAACTTGGCTTGAAGAGCAACAGGTCCACGTTGGTGGAAAGGTTCCGATTGAAGTTCCCGAGTGCGGTATTGAAGGTCTAGCTGACGTACTGGATATACAACCTTGCCCTCCAATTGATCAAGGTCCTGGTAGAACGGTTACGGCAACGTTCCATCATCAATCGGCAACGACCTACGACCTGCAGATCGAAGGTTTTGATCAACCGATCGGTACGACCGGTAATCACCCTTTCTGGAGTGAAACCAAGCAAGAGTTTGTCAGGGCCGATGAACTATCCGCTGGAGAAGAAGTCTTAACCAATAACGGTGTAGCGTTCGTTGCAAGCCTCTCACCACGCGGTCCGCCCGAGCCGGTTTTCAATCTCGAAGTCCAACTTGAGCATGTCTACCGCGTTGGCGATGCAGGGGTGTTGGTTCATAACTCTCTTCCAATACTGAACAACTGCTTTACTCCAAAGCCTGGAGTCATCACAAAATCCAACTCACCAATTTTTAAAGGCGCGAGCCCCTTCAAAGGCAAGACGAAGACGAATGGAAAGAGTGGCAAAAAACGTAGGTTTTACCAATGGGACCATACTCACAATGACATTGAAGTCTATGATCATAACCTTAATCACCTGGGTTCGATCGATCCATATTTTGGGGAGTTCACCAAGCCGGCAGTGCCAGGCAGGAAAATTGAATTGTGAAAAATTTTAGAAAATAAGTAAAATGAGCACATACGAACACTGCTGTGAATCGATGAGTAGCTTCATCGAAGATGAGCGAGTCCAATTATTATATATCTCCAAATACAGGTCATTTGGGATTCGATATTGGAAAAGTAGCTCGTACCAAGAAATCTATTATTGTCCCTGGTGTGGAACGAAACTGCCATCAAGTCTTAATGAGAAATGGTATGATGAGTTAACTGAATTAGACTACGAACCGTACTCTGAAGACATTCCGGATAAATACAAAACAGATGCCTGGTGGCGTTCTAATAAAGAGTAATGTAGCTGACATTCATTCCACATCACTATTCAATTGGCACGACTGGCAATCACCCTTTCTGGAGTGAAACCAAGCAAGAGTTTGTCAGGGCCGATGAACTTTCAGTTGGGGATGAGGTTCTAACCAGTACTGGTGTGGCACTCGTTGCAAGTCTTTCACCACGCGGCCCACCCGAGCCGGTCTTCAATCTGGAAGTCCACTATCGTGTTGGCGATGCAGGAGGGTTGGTGCATAATGGCCAGCCGTGCCCTGTTAGAAGGAAGCAGTCTACTGACGATATCACACTACCCAATGAAAGAGCTGCAAGAAGGGAAGCATTGAGAAGAAATAACATTGCCACTTCAAAGGCTAATAATTACACAAAAACAGATGACTGGGATCCTAATCCAAATATACGAGGCCCGAAGGGCGAACCCGCAGAATTCATTGATGCGGAAGATTTACATGGCAACTCAGTGAGAATACCTCACCACAAACACGGGCATTTCTTTGATGACACTAATGAATTTGAGCTTCCTCACTTCCAAGGCCCGAATGGTGAGCACATATCTTATCCTCATACAAATTAGCAGCAATGAATAACATATTTTTAGCATCAAGTGATATCGCAAAAAAGTTTAATCTCACGATTCGCGTCGAACTAAATAACGGCAGAATTACCGAATGGAGTAAGTGGCTTACTGTTCCTAGCACGGGTTACTTTGAGCTTGCAACTGCAGGGCCTTATAGGCAAATAGAAGCAGTAGCAATTGAATTAGATTCGATCCAAATAAATAAAATCGGTAGACTTGTTCCCGATCAAACAAAAGACATGTCAAGTGATTTGGAAGAAGAGCTCAAGAAATTAAAGATTGTGTACAAGAAAGATGATTCAGTATTTCGAATCTTCGTGCCTGAAGAGTAACTGTGGCTTGATCGAGACTAAGATCATTCGTGATGAAGCAGGAGGGTATTTCTATGGACCAGGAGACGATCAAAATAGAAATTCCCATTTCAACGATATTTTTGGTGGGCATTATGACTATTGTATTTAATATTACCCATGGCATAGATGCATTCTCTGAAAATGATGCTCTGACTTTATTCAAAGATGAACGAAGTGGATCTTCCGACGTAAGTGTACTGCGATGCTCTGCTAAAAGCCTAAATAAGGAAGAGGCACATTACCAAAGCTTAGTAAATGTAACTCAAGCTACCGCCAAGGCAATGAATAATAGTAGTAATTTGTGGCTTCTTTTAGCAACAGGCAACATCCCTTCTCAAAACACTATCAACAAGCATTACAAACTTCACCGCCTTTACCTCAAACAAGGTTATAAGATGCCAAACGCGTCACCTCTTGATGAAGTTTATGTACAAACCCAAAAGAGCAGCAGATGGTTTTCTGCTATACCTGTCGATCAACAAGAAATTGGATTGGTCACGAGTATACTCGAAAGAAGCTATCCAGCAGGTACGAATCACTTAGTGTGCTTACCTGATAGCTGTACTGAAGTAGTTCGCAATATCATCAATAAAGGATGGGAGATATCAAGAGCCCCAAGCAGACCTTCGTGTGATCTCATTGATACCATCACGAACGCTAATGGATGTCTATTTTATCTCATAGGTTTCTTTGATGACCCTGATATAGGAGCAACGGTTTTTGGATCGTCGCCTTTGATCACTAAAGTAAGAAATGCTCTTACCTTATTATGCTGAGGAAATAGCAAGGCCGACCGCTGTCCGAAAGTCGTGATCTATCGCACATAGCTGTTGAAAAGCGTGACGTACAAAAGGTATGCAACATCCATGAATCAATCGAGCTTTCTGAAGAATCTATAAATCCCATTCTGAAAAATCTTAACTTGCAGAAAAAATAGAGTAATTAATTTGTGCCCAATCTCCCCCGCATATTAACGACATTACTTTTCAGCGCCGGGTTGGCTTGCCTTTGGCTAAGCGCCCAACCACCTGAACAGGTCCTCCAACCTGAAGTCCCCACTCAGCAGGTATCGTTTGAATCCTACCATGTTGAGCAACAAGCGATCCAAACGATCCAGGTTGGGCAGCGGGTATGGATTGGAGAAAATCCGTCCGAAGAACGCGATCTTCGTTATGGTGAGGAAATCGACCATCCTATGCAGTGGCGTAAGATGGTACTGCTCTGCCAGAAGGTTGATGGAACCACGGCCAAGGTAGAGATGCTACGACCTGCAACTTGGCTTGAAGAGCAACAGGTCCACGTTGGTGGAAAGGTTCCGATTGAAGTTCCCGAGTGCGGTATTGAAGGTCTAGCTGACGTACTGGATATACAACCTTGCCCTCCAATTGATCAAGGTCCTGGTAGAACGGTTACGGCAACGTTCCATCATCAATCGGCAACGACCTACGACCTGCAGATCGAAGGTTTTGATCAACCGATCGGTACGACCGGTAATCACCCTTTCTGGAGTGAAACCAAGCAAGAGTTTGTCAGGGCCGATGAACTATCCGCTGGAGAAGAAGTCTTAACCAATAACGGTGTAGCGTTCGTTGCAAGCCTCTCACCACGCGGTCCGCCCGAGCCGGTTTTCAACCTCGAAGTCCAGCTTGAGCATGACTACCGCGTTGGCGATGCAGGGGTGCTTGTACATAATGGGGATCCCGATTGCAACTTGATATCGTTAGAATCAGTTGAAGAGTCAGCTAAGCCGTATCGCAAGAAAGCTCCAACAGGTGCAAACCAGCTTGATCGACTTCAGAATGCAAAACGAGAGTTTCAAAAGAATCGAAACTTTAAGAACTGGTTTCATAAGGAATACAAAGAAGACCTTGGTTTTGGAGGGGGAGGACGAAATAACCCCGATTTGCCAATTGAGGATATTGCTGATGCCTTAGACGAATGGGTAGATCTTGGTAAACCTAAGCTATAGGACCAAAACTATGAATCAATGCTATTTGAGAGTGACTGGTGACAACTTTGACCCTAACGAGTATCTTAGAAATACTAACTTTGAAGGCGCAACTACTTTTATCAAAGGCGAAGTGCCCGAACACCGAAAACGAGAATCTAAAACCAGTGGATTTTCATGTTTCGTCGGTGAAGGCGACATAGATGGTCAAATTGAGTATGCAAAATTATTCTTACAACGCCATAAAAGTGACCTATTGAAGCTATCTATAGCTACAGGTATTTCTTCTAAACACTTAGATTTTGGATTTACATGCAGACTGAACGATACTAGCGTTATAGTTCAGACTGATTACTTACCAAGCGAACTTCTCTCTTTGGCCGGTGAGCTTCAGCTAGGTATTCTTTTATCTCAAACTCACTGTTCTAGTTAGCGTTGACATTCATTGACAAGTAATCATTAACGAGGCCAAGCAGACGAATCCGAAATAATTTTGGTCGGTTTTTTCGTAACGTGTGGCGACTCGGCGTTAGTGTTTCACCACGCGGTCCGCCCGAGCCGGTTATCAATCTCGAAGTCCAGCTTGAGCATGTCTACCGCGTTGGCGATGCAGGGGTGTTGGTGCATAATGGAGGAATTCCGTTCTGTAGTGAACCGGTAGAGCTCAAGCCACGTCTTTCAGGGAATAGGGCGAGAAGAGATTCTGATGCTATTC
Organism: Botrimarina sp.; assembly: GCA_965263145.1. Classification (GTDB taxonomy): domain Bacteria; phylum Planctomycetota; class Planctomycetia; order Pirellulales; family Lacipirellulaceae; genus CAYGQU01. The sequence goes on along the minus strand of OZ253585.1, from coordinate 229,693 downwards.
ACAACATCATTACGAATAATCGTAAAAAACCTAAATCTAAAATATCTGAAAAACAGGGGGCAAAAGATAAACCAAGTTGGGTCAACGAGCATCCATACGCTCATGAAAATGGGAATGACTTTGCAAAAAGACTGTTAGATGAAAAGTATGGGCCAGGCAGCTGGAAAAAGGGATCGAATACTGAATTTAACAAAATCAGGAAATGGGCAGACAGGGCCTTTGAGTAATCGTGAAAGTTTATTATTTAGAACACATAAAGGATGAAGATGATTGCGAGAGTGTAAAATCTCTTGGGATATATGCGACCATGCATGATGCTAAACAGGCGATTGAACGATTCCTAATGCGTCCAGGTTTTTGCGATTATCCTGATGGATTTAACATTGATGCATATGAGGTTGGCGAAGACTGCTGGGCCGAAGGATTCACGAGATGGGACGACTTTCCAATGAAAGATGAAGGTTAAGATGTCCTGGAAATCGAAGCGGCAATCCCCGCTTCTGGAGTGAAACCAAGCAAGAGTTCGCCAGAGCCGCTGAACTATCCGCTGGGGAAGAAGTCCTAACCAATAACGGTGTAGCGTTCGTCGCGAGCCTCACACCACGCGGTCCGCCCGAGCCGGTTTTCAATCTCGAAGTCCAGCTTGAGCATGTCTACCGCGTTGGCGATGCAGGGGTGTTGGTGCACAATGGTACGCCAGAAAACTGTTTTGATTTGACCCACCCCCTTCAAACGATTCATTGAATTCACGGCAGTACTTTCGATCCCTATCACGGATCAGATAATTCATGGGAAGTTTTGCTTCCCTAGCCTCTTTCCAACATCGCTTCCGCCTGAAAAACCGTCCATTCTTTATTCGGATTGAAAGTGGAAGGTGAACAAAAAACTCTTCTTGATCCCACATGAATAAATGCCAACACAATAGCCTGCTTGAGTCTCATAGGCGTAACAACCATGCTGCTAAAGAAATCGACTTGCCAAAGCGTATCAGCGTGGATCTTTAAGAACTCATCCCATGTGCCTTGGTTTCGCTTTGGGTCAGGCTAAATGCCTGCTTCTACCAAAATATTCTTTACATTAGTACGCGAGACGCTGTGGATACGCAGTTTCTTCAATTCTCCGACAATCCGGCAGTATCCCCAACCGGTTTCGCGAACTAGACGCACAACCAATTCTCGGATCGATTCAAGGGTTCGCGGACGCCCCATTCTTTTTCTAGGCTTCTTCCCTTCTCGCTTCTGCTGAAGCCAGCGCAAGTAGGTTCGTGGATGAACGATAGTAATAATCTTCTTAACACTAGGTCCAATTACAGAACCGAGTTCCATCAGTCGTTCTTTCTCGCAATTCTCTAAGAAGATACGCTGCTTCGGTACACGTTTACGAAGCATCTCATTTTCAGCTTTTAGAAACTCGATTTGGCGACGCAGTTCGTTTTCGGTACACTGGGCGAGTAGGAAAAGGAGCGGTGAAAACCAACCTGACATCGTTACAAACTTTCAATAAAACGCGAGAAAACCAAGGTGACAATCTATTTGCACCCCTGATGTTTGCCTCGATTATTATCAGAGTAAAGCTCAGCCACAATTTTTTCGGAAAGATGACACCGATCTGACACATGGTGGCCCATGCAGGCCCAATATCCCTACCCTATAGTCCCAGCCTAGGATTCTCTTTGAAGCTCTCTGCTTCAGCTGTAACCACGCAAATGTCCAACGATTGCCTTATGAAAGAATTATTCTTTTAATAGCTTCGAGTCCTAAAGGGAGCACTCTTTCTTCTTGGTTGACGTCTAGACCAAAGGACTTCTATTACAACGACTTACGTTACTTCTATAACTCGGGTTCTTGCCCCTCAACTGGCCAAGATGACACCGATCTGACACGCGATAGTAATCAAGGGGCACGTGCTTCTACCTTCATTGCCGGGTGCTCTTATTCCGACTATCCCCCCAAGAAGTTGATATAGTCAATTCAATCATTATCCGAACGAAAAGTATGCAGATGGTTATTTACATACGTATCGCCAACTTGTTCTATGCATAGGTAGTTCTGGATCTTACAAACAATGCGAGTAATGAAACGCATAGCATAATTAAGAATGTAGCATCGGGTTCGGGGATCTCTTCGGCCTCGATTCGTAGAGTAGCAGCATAGGGGAAAGAGTCATTCGAGGTGCGGAATCGGACAAAGCCATCCGACAGGCTACTTGCTACGTGGTTGACCCCGTAGAGGGACAATAGATTGAATGTGCGAGTGTAAGTTCTGAAATTGGAAGTAAACCCGAATGGTGTTGCTACACCGCCATCCATCTGAAACCAATCGTCCCTAGGCGTGTCACCACCGGTACGCCAGGTCATGGTTATCTCTGCTTTAGTAATGTTATCCAGATCAAAGGCAGGCCAGTCAGGATTCGAGGTTAAGAGGTAATCCCAATGCACGTACTCTTCAGTCGCGTTGAATAGAGTTCTGTCTCCACAACAACTTCTTACCGTAAAATCACCATTGGTAACGATGGTGCCAACAGGTCGTGAAATGGGGCTGGGATTTGCGCTGCCTGTTGCAGTAAAAGTTCCTTCAATGGTTTCTGCTCCACATGCAGCAATAGGACCAAGAAGCACAAGGGTTAGAAATGCGTACTGATTCATTAGTCTCTTTCGTGTGATCGTATGATGTAGATTGTATTAAGTTGCGTGACAAAGCATTGCAAAAAATATGACAAACCGAAAACAAAACGACTCGTGGCTTCTATCGGCATTTAACAAGTAGCCATCTAGCCAATTTACATCCATGCATTCCTGCAGATTCTATGATGAGTTCTACAAGTCAGCCAGTGTTAAATTGGGAGGAGAGAGCTGTTTGATGGGAAGAGAAGGACTGAGTTTTGTTCGTGTATTAAAAGAGCAAAGTGTGGGTAAACCAATTATCTCTTATCATCTCAAACAACAATAAAACCAGCCTATTCAGTCGTTCTCACTCTAAACCTTATAAATGAAATTCGGGTTAAGATTCCTCTTACCCAGGATCGTCATCAAGCCAAAAACTAGAAGCGACATTGCAGATGGTTCTGGGACTTGCGCGGCAACAATGCCAAGGGACTGGGATCGGGCGTAAGCGTCTCGCCAAATAGTGTAATCAGCTGCATTCACAAGATTGTCCCGGTTGCCATCAGCATTGTGAGGGCCGGAGATTCCGTATGCCTGCGACCACGTCGAGTAATCGGCAAGATCAACCAAGCCGTCGAGGTTATAATCGGCACGATTTGCTACAACTACAGAGATCAGACCTGTGTCTGACAAGTCTATGGGTAACGGCTGGTAGTCATTCCCTGCTAATTCATTGAAAGGGATTCTGAAGTCAAGATCAAAATCGCCAGTCTCGCCTGCTGCAATCGTGTAGGGAACACGAACGATTACTGCTTGATCGAATAGTGGTGTTGAATCTCGACTTACATCAATCAAGTCGATTCCGACGAAAGCGACTTGAGGACTGGGTGAAAAATCAAGGGGAGATGTATCAAACAAGGATCTTTCAGACGGATTTGTTGGTACTCCAAACTCGACGGCTGTCGAGCTAGTTGCGAACGCGATGTTAACGGAGCTTATTTCCCGCGGAATATCTTCAGGAAGTAAAGAGACTAGAACATCGATATTGCCTGTGATTGGCTCATCACCGTGCGTATAGTGTTGCAACTCGGGTAGCAAAAATCTGATTGATGCATTTGTAGGCAGTACGCATCCTAGCAAAAGAATCAATATACCAATTACAGTTCTCATGGAGTATTACTTCGATTTCTAAGCAAGCCAAAACTAATTAGTGCAAGGCCGAAAAGTGAGCTCGGTTCGGGGATAGCGGTAATACTGACATTACCTCCGTTCAAGGTAAGATCCAGTGGGTTGTAGGTGTGATCGGTCGCTTCATTAAAAAAAGGTACAAAAGCGACCTCGAAGGTGCCATAGCTCCCTTTGTTGACAGAGAAGGGGACGATCAATAGACGGGCGCCGTCAAAAGCGACTGCCCCGCTAGGTTGATCGACAATATCTTGGGCGTGGAGGATTCTTCTTGTGTGCCCAAAGTTATTCGTGTGAGGGGAATTAAAAAGGTGAAAACCCGAAGGAAGTACTGGTGCTCCGAATGCGACATCATCAGAGGCAAGACCATCGGAAGTGCCTGCGATTTCAAAGGAGATGTTGAGGCTAAATATCTCAGGTGGACTTACCAAGTCATCATCCGTGAGCCTCATCAGCACTTCCAATTGACCATGTGAATCTTCCATATCCGAGCCAAAGATTGAAACATCCGTCAGTTCAAAAATGACAGCGGCTTTGACACCAATGCCTATCGATAAGAAATTGAATGTCAATGCCGCAATTGTAAACAATTGACGAGCGGATGACATGTGATAGCAATTCATTAGACTTCTCTATTTCTCTTCTTGGGATAATATAAATGTTGGCTTATGCATGATCCAACGTTAGTTAGCGTGTCTCTTCAAAAGCTTGAGCAAAGGCTTCATCTGTTGATTCTTTGCTGTCAATCTCATCTTGGTATTCTTCGAAGTTGTCAAAGGTCAATGAGCTTGGATCTGAAAGCTGCCGGAAACTGCTTGAGTTATTATCCAACAGTAACAGTTCAAGTGGTGATACCTCTGTCGCTTGATAGACCTCTTCACGAAGTATGACTTCAGGGAGTGTGATATCAGAAGTGCTCTCGTCTGCGCCATAAGTTGCTAGTACTGCCGACGCTGAGCTTGATTCCTCAAAGGCACTGAGGGCTGCTTGTGGGATTAGCGAAGCTGGTTCATCTGTGGGCAGGGTTGTGAACTGACGGATTCTTGTTTGACCGACATCACTGCCTAGAATAACTCCGCTTCCATCGACATCGTAGTAAGGCGAGTAGTTCGTTGTCGGCGTTCCGTTAGTGGTGTGTTCAAACTGACGCGAGCGGACCTGACCAACATCGGAACCAAGGACGACGCCGTCGCGGCTAGTGTCACCCGGCAGCACGTCAAAACGAGTTTGGTAGTCGGTTGCTAGTGCATTGCCGACCAAGTCAGCAACCGTCTCAGCGCCGATTTCAAGTAAGAGCTTGTCAGCTGCTATTGGCTCACTCAAGCTGACCGTGGCTGAAGTGGACTGACTATCGTATGCGAAGTTATCCACTTGTCCGCTGTAATCAGGAAGGTTGACGCCTGCTAGTGAGATGTCACTCAAGTCGACATTGACCTCTTCACTGAAAACGATCCTGAGCTGATCGATGTTGATCCAAGGGAGAATGTCAGAGGTATTCAGGTTGTCAACGCGATACCAACCATCTTGCCCAAGGCCAACTGCATTAATATGATCTGCAAAGTCTTGGGTCCAAGCAGACGATGCTACATAGACGGCATCAATCGTTGGTGATAGGTCGTCCAGTGGTTCTACTGTAAGTGTACCTGTGGTGGTGCCGACATTATTCAATGTGTCAATTGCTCTGACCGTTACCAAGTAATCTTGGTAGCTGAGTGCTGGGCTGATAACTCCTTCGGCTAGCGACCAAGTGCCTACCGCGTCAACGTCTGCCAGATAGGTGTTACCATCTATGATTACTTCAACCATAGCGGATAATTCATTTACTGCACCCGTGAGGGCAGGGGAGAGGTCATTGGTTACTACGTTGTTGAAGACAACAATAGGAGCTGTCGCATCAACAAAAACTTCATTGCTTGTTATGTCGTTACCAATGTTCCCAGCATCATCACGTGCGGTCACTTCGATGTCATGGACTCCATTGTTAAGTGGATTCACAAGCAACGAACCATCAAATGACCAAGTACCATCTCCTAGGTTTTCGGCGGTATAGGTGCGTCCTGCTACACGAACAAAAATCTCAGCTGTTGAGTCATCAACCGTTCCAGTCAGTACCGGCCGTCTGTTATTGGTGCTGAGTGAGTTTACGGTTGGGATTGGAGCAGTTGTGTCGAACTCAAATACTCTTACATAATTGCCACCTGCGTTACCATTGGTGTCGCCATCAATGACCAAGCCTGCAAGGTCACGGATGCCTCGGTCAGGTTGCCCAAATGCTGTCAGTTGATACAAGCCGTCGTCAAACGAACCACCAATAATTGAAAGTGATACGGTTCGTTCGTTTGCTACATATGAGGCAAGCAATGGCAGAGTGACATCGTCGTCATCACCTAGGATTCCATTTAATCCTGCCTCAACCAATTCGTAGTTTGCTCTTGCTTGAGCATCAATCGGGTTGAGGGGCTCGCTAAAGATCAAATCGATGTGATCAACTTCAGCATTGGTGACGCCACCTTCGTCAATTTCTGGCGGATTGGCACCAACCGTCGTTGGTGGGGTCGTATCTAAACTGGATCCACGGAACTCGTACGATCCAATGTCCATAAAGCTGTAAGCAGCGGTAAACAGCAACGAATCAGCATGTGTTAGAGGGTTCTGGCCACTATAAGCCGTATCGATTGAGTCGATAACCGAACCATTGGCAATACCAACCGTTGGAGTCAAATTCGTGTTACCAGCTCCATAGTCAAAACGGATATCGCCGTTTTCAAAGAGAGTAACGGCGAAAGTGACCGGTGTCTCACCTGTATCCGTTACACCGTCCCAGATGAAAGTGATTCGGTCACCGAGTGACGTATCAACATAAATGTCATCACCAGTTCGGTCAGTACGGAGGTCATCCCACAGAGGTGCAATTCTTAACCGTTCTTGGAGTTCATCCAAGTTGTTGCTGGAATCATTCAGGTCACTTGTCGAATCAAACTGCAAGAATCCATTAGAAGCGACATAAACGCTTGTTTTCTCCTCGCCGTAGAACGGGAAGCTAAATCCGGCTGGGAAGAGGTACAGCTCATTAACATTGTCTCCATGTAAATCCATTGGAGTTCCAGGAATCTCCCCAGTATAGCTATCCCCAAAAATGCCGGTTGAGTGGGGTTGGGTGCTTGAGAGATAGATTGGGTTGCCTGTGTTAATAACGCCCGGGTCATCGACTCGTGGTATGCCATCTTTGTCAAGGTCGTTGTGGTATAGGGAGTAGCCTGAGTCGATTGCAGGCGATCCCGCTGTCAAGAAGAAGTTGTCATCCGTACCACCATCTTCACCATTGCCGACGGTGATGTAACCAAGCACATTGTCAGCTCCATCAATATCAGCCAACAGAGGATCACCCTCAAGAGAGTTTGCTCCACCAAGATTGGCTGCCTGCCAATCGGTCGTGGTGTCATAAGCCGTTCCGAGATAAAAGACCGCCCGAGAGCTTGGGTCCTCACTTCTTTGGTAGAGGTTGTAATCTGTGGTGATGTCAGAGGATCCTGAGCTGACAAACAGTCCATAGCCAGCCTCATTCCAAAGTAAGTTATTACCAATGGAAATATCTTCTGCACCATTTTGAAGTCGAATGGCATCTCCAGCGATTTGATAAATCGTGTTGTTGAGTATGCGTACATCTTGACCGCGGCGGTATTGAGTTTGTTCTACAATGATGCCGAAGTCCGTGTTGTCATAAAGGAGGTTATTGATGATGTCGCCTGCAAAGTCGTTGTTTGCAGCATCATCTGTAAAGATACCTACTCGGTTCGAATAGATATGGTTTCCATTGATGATATTCCAGTAGCTTGCGTGGATCCCGATGTCATCATTGGCAAAGACACGGTTGTTAGAGACGATGATTTCTCCGTCGTCGGTGTAGAAGACACTGCCAGGGAAATTGTCGTCATCACGACGGTCGTTGGTGCGAATTCCGTCGTCGTTTAGTGATACAATGTTACCAATGATTCGGAGTTCATTGTCTCTTGTACGGTCGGTTGTGTAGCCAACATTGGCTGTAATGCCAATTGTGTTGTCGTAAACCGTGTTGCCGCTGACCGTGACATGCTCGGCTGCGTCAATTCCGTACCTTGCTCCGGTTATGGTGTTGTCTGAAAGTACCGTGCGGTCACCATCACGGTTGAAAAGCAACACACCAGCTCGTGAACCACCCGTAATATGGTTTTCGAAGAGACTGCTATTCGCAGCATGGCTGTAGATTCCGTAGAAGCCGGTGTTGGTAATTTCGTTTTGACTGACAGCATGGCCTTGTGTGCCTTGGGAGATGGCAATCGAACGATCAGAAACTCCATCAATGCTATTACCAGAGATGATGTTACTGTCAGCACCCGGTCCAACGTTGATACCCCGACGATGGATTCCGTTGATTGTGTTATTAGTAATTTCTGCGGAATTCGTAGCGGTAAAGATACCCCAGCCTTGGCTGTCTTCGATAAGGCTCTCTGTTAATTCCGTTCGAGCATTCCCTGAGCCAATCCAAACGCCCGAACCCAAGAAGCCAGTACGTCCGGCGGTTGTTGTGTCAAATTCATCAGGGGCTCGCGAAGAATCACCATTGCTGAAGAGGTGGAGATTTGTCAGCGTAGCATCTTCACTGCTAGCAAGTTCAGCAGCGTAGACGCCGATCCTTGCATTTGTAACTCCAAGTGACCTAACCGTGGCTTGGTCAGCTCCAGCGAGTTCAATCCCCCAGTTCTCAGCCGTTGAGTTGTGACGATCAAGTATTGTGGCATTGCCATCAAGCTCAGCACCGACGATGGTTGACCCATTGTGACGCTCAGTCAGTATCGCTGTCTGGTACATTGAATAGATGCCAGTATCAACAAATACAATATCACCTGGGTCGAGCGGATAGGAATTCAAAAGTGTCGCCAAATTAGCCAATGGCTTATCTGGCGAAGTACCTGTATTGAAGTTGTGCCCAGCTGCCGTAGTGTATTCGTTGTCACTGAAGTCTGCATCACCAGCTATGTTGACATAGTAGAAGCTAACGTCGGGGGCAATCTTAAATGGTCGGTCAGAGTCATCAGTAGTCCCGCTAGCGGTGGAGGTGACTCGAACTTTGTAGTTGGTTTCTCCAGCATGAACTGGATCGACATCCCAGTCAAACGAACCAGTATCTGATATGCCTGTTGCGATTGTGGCTATTACCAATCCTGAGGCCTCATCGATAAGCTCAATATCAATAGCCCCTGAAAGGCCTCTGGTGACCCAGTCAATGGTTAGAGTGTCATCGGCTGAAACTAATTCATAAGCATTGGGCGAAAGAACTTTAACTAACGAATCCATGCTTGTTGTTGCTTCTGCAGTTCCACCATAAGCACCTTGATTGATAAGACCGCCATTCGGTGAGGGTTCATTGCCGACCGAGTTGTCTGCGTCGCCCGCATCAATTCCAGGTGACCCTACAGTCAGATGGAAGTTGCCATTGTGTGGATCAACGAAGAGTGGATCTGCATCACTACTGCGACGGTCATGGCCTGTAGCTTGAATCCAGGTTGCTAACGTTTCGACTGGAATGCCACCCCAATCAGCTACGCTACCTGTAATGGTATTGAAGTCACTTTCAAATCCGCGATGACTATTATCTTCAACTCGATAAGCAAATCCGCTTTCTGTTACCAGGATGTTGTTAGATAGCTGAACATCACGGGAATCGCCACGCAGGGTTACTGCATCGCTACTGGCCTGATAGACCGTATTGTTTTCAATTCGCGGCAACTGGTTGGCAGTTGTGTTAAGAACCGGGAGTGGAATCTGTTCTTCAGGAGTATTAGGGCCAGCCCAGAAGATTTGCATCTTTGGTGTTGTCACCCAGAGGAAATAATCAACCCGAATGTCATGTAAACCGGCCGTTAGATTGATCGCACCGGTGAATGGATCATCGTCATGGCGATCGTCGTCAAAGACGACTAGTTCGCCATCGATCCAAACTTTAGCCCGATCGTTAGCGATTGTCTTGAATACCCACTCCCCAGATTCGGGTACGTCAATTGTCGCTGTATAGGAGAATGTAAATTCGTCGTCGCGATCTCGGATAGAAAGATCAAAACCATTTTCAGATACTCCACGGCGTTTGATGGTCCTAGTGTCAAGATCAGGGACCGTGCTGCTAGACAATCCACCCATTTCATAGTAGCGATAGGCGACACCACCAGGCAGGGCGCCGTCGATGTCCAGACCTGTCGAGGATTGACTATCGAGGATGTTGTTAGCAATTCGTCCGTAGAAATCGGGTATGGTTTGGATGCCTATCTCACCGCCAGTAATGCTATTCCCTGAGACAACGGATCCACGACCAGCAGCGATGCTCGTTTCTGTTGTATTAGTAAAGATATTGCCTGATACGTAAATCGTCGTTGATCGATCTCCCTGTATACCATTCGTGTTAGAATCGAAAGTATTACCGGAGATTACGGCACCTCCTACAGCTTCGACAGCAAGTGTATTGCCACTAATGTTGTTGCCTTGGATGGTGACGTTACCAAAGGCTCCTATGCCAGTTTGGCTACTTGATATTTGGTTATTAGTAACAATTGATCCAACGAGGTCGCTATAGCTTTCCAAATAGATGCCATAGCCATTCGTGCTGAAGACATTGTTTCCTGAGACAGTCGCTGCTTGGGAGTCGATGTAGATCCCGTCGGCATCGGTAACATTTATCATATTACCGTCGACCAACGCTTGCTTGCCAAAGATGCGAACAGCTTGTGCTGTTGTAAGGTCAAAGCTGTTGCCTAAGATCCGGACGTTGTCGTTGGAATCTCCAACCAAAATCGCGGCGCTAGTTCCGCCGGATTCAATCGTACGGAAGGTTGAGTTGCTGACGGTCAGGTTGTCACTATCACTACCAGACCCAGCGGCGATACCGAAGCTGCCAGAAGTTATGGTCAGGTTATCAATTGTAATGTCATCAGCGTCATCCAATCGGACAGCAATGCTACCTTCGACAGGGTTTGTTAGTGCAAGTACAGCTTCGTTGCCAGGTTGTTGAGGGCCACGAATCGTTACCCCCGAGTGATCGGAAGTAACCTGCAAGGTTGAAAGCAGGCTGTAGGAACCTGAATCAACGAGAACTGTATCTCCAGCACCAAGTCCATAGCGAGCAAAAACAGCTGCAAGCGAAGCCATTGGTGCAGATGGGCTAAGGCCACTATTTGCGTTATTTCCAGCTGCTGAGGTGTATTCGTTATTTGAGAAATCGCTATCACCTGCGACATTCACATAGAAAGTACGGTTACCACTTCCATTGATCGTGAATGGCTTGGATTGCCCTGTGATTAATGGATCATTAATCGAAGTAACTTCGATACGATAATCTCCATCGAGATTCGCATCCGTAGGAATGGTCCAAACAAGATTCTCAAAGTCAGGGTAATCGCCGTCGATGGTTAGAACATCCGCTACCCCAGCTGAGTCGACAAGTCGGACGCTCATTGGTTGGATCGCTGAACCTACCAAGTCGAAGACTTCTTGATCGGTTAGTCCCGCACCAAAGATCGCAAGGTCATCAAGCTCACCGCCAAAGTAACGACGGAAGTCTCGGTCTTCGCGGCTGCCGACGTAGATATTACCTGTTGGATTAACTGAACCAACACCTGATTCAACCCCGATCAACGCTCCATCAAAAAGGACTCTCATCTGACCATCAGGTGTTACCGAGAGAGCATAGTGATGGTATTTGTCATCAATGAAGTTCGGTGAAAGTTCAAGTCGGTAATCAACACCGGAAGAGTCTGTAACTGAGGTGATTAATTTTTCGTGGAAGAAGGAGTCAGAGGTATCATCTTCCCCGATCGTGATATTTACGCTATTAGCGGTGCCAATTTCTCCGTGGCTATAGAGATACTGGAATGAGTTTCCTGCAACTTCGTCAACCTTAAACCAGAAGGAAATAGTAAAAGAACCATCCGAACCGTAATCAAAATCGGGAAGCTCAATGCGGTCATTGCTTTCATCGAATGATATGCCAGTGCCACCGGTGGGGCCAAAGGCGCCATCAACATCCAAGGTTGGGTTGTTGTAGTAGGTCCCATCATGTCCGTTAGTAGAGCTGTCAGTAACCACCGTTCCGCTGGTTTCATCTAGCTTATAATAGGCTAGCGGGTTGAGGCCTTGGATTGCTGATTCAAATGCGAGGTGTGAATCGGTGACTAAGGTCGAAAGACCATCCGTATTCCATAGAACCTGAATCTCTTGGCCAGGGCGGAATGAAGTAAAGCCATTCGGTTGGAAGACTTGGACACCGCCAGCAGTCGATGATTGCGTTGCCTCGGTTGTGTTTCCATAAGCACCAAGGTTTATACGTGAACCGTTGGGAGTCGGCTCATTGGCATAAGGTGAGTATTGATCGCCTGCATCGATGCCTGGCGACGTTGACTGCAAGTGGAAATCAAAGTTCTGAGGGTCAACAAATAGTGGATCTTCGCTGAGTCCATTACGGTCAAAACCAAGCTCTAGGACCCAGTCGGCGAAGGAATCTAATTGGAAGCCACCCCATTGTGCAAGGGTTCCCCCATCGGTGTAGAAGAGATTAAAGTCACTATCTAGCGTTGATTGAGCCTCGCTAGCAACATCTAAGATAGTTCCACCCAACGAGTAGAAGATGTTGTTCTTCAGTTCGACATTAGCTGCCCCAGAAGTGAGTCGTACCGCATCTCCAGTTGTTTGGTAAACCGTATTGCTAAAGACCCGAGGGTGGAAACGTGGGGTAGCAAGCGCGTTTGCCGTGTCGATCAGGATACCAGCATTGTTGAAGTCGTAGACTAGATTGTTCTCTATCAATCCACGGAAGTGACTTTCTTCATGCGATGCAGAATTTGCATCGGCAAAGATAGCGGTTTCAACTCTGTAAACGGTATTACCTTTCGCAATACTCGTTTGATTCAAATCGAGACCAATTCGTGTGTTGTAAACGACATTGTCATAAGCTTCAGCTATTGAAAAGGTTGATACACCTACATCGATACCAACGTCGGCATTGAAGACTGTATTACCTACGGCACGACCACCATTGTAAAGGTTGATAGCATCATTGTTCGTATCCTGAATCGTAGCCCCTTCGATGGTCGAGCCGCTAAATATTTCAGCCCCGACAAGATCGGAAAGGCTAATGATATCGCCACGAATAAGTGCGTTCTCACCAGCATCGACTCCATTCACATGATTGGTGACGATATTGTTCTCGGCAACCGAACCTGTTCCAAAGATTGCATAACCTTGGATGTAGTTGTTTTCAAAGGTGTTGCCACTGACAAGGTTATTAGTTCCGTCAATCCGAGCACCCGTACGGTTCTGATCATGGACATGGTTGCCACTAATCAGTGAGTCACTGATGCCATCAAGGTCAAAACCTTCAGCATTACCGTGGAATTCATTACCCGAAAGCGTTAAGCCGGTCGTATTTGAACGAAAAGCCAGCTCAACACCAGCACCCGATACCCCGCTGAAGTTGTTGTAGATGCGATTGTTGCGTATCGTGACATTGTCGTTAAAAGAGTCTCTGCCGGCATAAATGCCCGACCAGCCACCTGTAATTCCTAGGTGTTCGATAGTAACACCATCAGCATCAAACAGTTCGAATGCGTAGCTGCCAGTATTACGATTCACACGATCAATGATCGCTTCATTACCATCTAGAACCGGACCACGAATGGTTGCACCAGCATCGGCATTATTGATATAGATGTTAGTGCCAAGGCTGTAGTAACCCGTGTCAACGAAAATCGTATCGCCAGGTTCTAGGTCGTACGCTTCAAGCACAGCACGGATCGAAGCCATCGGTGTGCTTGGGGTTAAGCCATCGTTGGCATCATCGCCAGGCGCCGTTGTGTATTCGTTATTGTCAAGGTTGCTGTCGCCAGCGATGTTGACATAGTAGTTGAAGATCGGAGCGCTGATCGCAAATGGTTCATTGCTTGTGTCGGTGAGAGTTGCGTTGGCCTCACGCGTTACGCGTACTACGTAATTCTCACCTGGCGGGAAGTCCGCAGGGATGTTCCAAACGTGACGGCCATCGTTATCAATGCCCTCAGCAATTTCAGCAACGGTCTGGCCTGTTGTAGCATCCTCTATCGACAAGTTCATCTTATCGACAGGTCGTAGTGACAGAGCATCAAAGATACCATTGGCGTTGCTGCCGACGTTACGGCTTGAAAGAAGCCTAACACGGATATGCTTGGTTCCTACGGGCGCGATTCGTTGGTCAGCTACTTCCACCCAAGAGAGTGAAATAATTTCACCAGAATCGAATGAATCCAGTATCGTCCCTTTTGTTTCATCGAGGTATTCAACGATGATTCTACCCCCATCGTCACCGAACTGATTGGCAATGGCTCCTTCAAAAGCGAACTCTTGTTCACCGGCAGCAATCGCGGCTGAGAATTGTGAAACATCAATATCTTGACGCAATTCGGCTAATTCACCAGCATAGTTTGGTGCAATGTAATGCTCACCGGAGAACGGGCCTGGAGTCTGTACGCTTGCATTCCACGAAGTTCCGATGATCTCTTCCCATCCTGGAAGATTGCCATTAACCAGATCTTGCTCAGCGTCTCCGTTAATCAAAAGGTCACTATTCGCCGTAGAGTTTTCGGTCCTCCAGGTGATCTCGAATGACTGATTAGCAACCCATGCCTCAGCGCCGTCAGGCTGAACAACCAAGACATAGCGTTCAGGGCTGCGCGAAGCAAGCGTTGTGTTGCCGTAGGCTCCAATGTTGATGAAACCGCCATCATTGTCAGGTTCTTGATCGAATTCGAAGAGTGGATCACCTCGGTCGATGCCTGGAGAATTAACGGTTCCGACGGTCTCTGTTGCAGGTCGGATATAAGGGAGTTCCGTATTACTGTCGACCAAGGGAGCAAAGTCACCAAAGAACTGACCCGTAAAGCTTTGTAAGTGAAGATTGTCATCGCGTCCATCAGTCACTCCGGACTGGAATCCAAGGATGTCGTCAGCTCCATCGGGGTCAACCAACAGAGCGTCGGTCTGCAAGCTGGTTCGATCTTGGAAAGATCGTACTGACCAACTAACCAAACTGCTGATGGATTCGTCTTGCCAGGTACCGAATGAACCAGACCCCACATCGAAGAGGTTGTAATCTGAATTCAGCCCTACCTGACTGTTTGCCGGGACAACAATTGCCTGCCCCGAACCGGTTTTAATAATATTGTTCGCTACCTGACCATCAACGACACCAAAGGAATCGTAGCCAAGGATGACACCTGTTGCAGTTGGTTCATAAATGGTGTTGTTGAATAGCCGTGGTGTTTCTTCGTCTTCTAGATACAGAGCAGCAAACGTGTGATCGTAGAAAAGGTTGTTTGAAATCTGACTTGAGTTGCGATCTGTATGTGAGCCGACGCGAATTGATTGGAAACCAATAGGGTTTGAGTAAACAACGTTTCGCTCAAATCGAGTGTCATAGCGAGAAAGCACCCCGAGTTCGGTGTTCCCGTAGGTACGGTTCTCAATCACCCGGTTCCAGCGAGAAGAACTAGCTGCATCTGAATTTTCAAATGTCTCAAGTCCAATTCGATTCTCATGACTCACGTTCCATTGGGCCAAACTTCGGTCGCCAATCTCAACTCCAGCATCGGCATTTCCAAAGGCGTGATTACCAACTACATCAACACTATCATCGGCCCAAATTCCCGAAGCGCCGTTGTTATAAGTGAAGGCTCCCACCTGGGCTGATAGATCGAAGGAGCCAACAATGGCACGATTGTCATGATGATTGTTATCGACGGCAATCCCGTGATTGGCATTGTTGTAGGCAATGGCTCCGTGAATCAGCGAGCCTTCAGCATTCGTTAAGTAGATACCGTTTAGCCCATTGTCATGCGCTGTAATGTCATAGAGATCGAAAAGAGTATTCGTCCAAACACCATTTTCTACTGCGCCGTACACTTCAACGTTTTCGGCTTGTGAAAACTCCGTAGCACCTTCGACACGAAGTCCATCTCCACCTGCATCACCAAGGATAAGGTTCGTTGCAAGGAATTCATTACTGTCGTTTCTAACCCGCACATTGTTATGACCACCTAGTAGCGTAAGGTTGTCAAGCTTTACAAAATCGCCGTCATTTACATCAATGGCGTGCATGCCGGCAGCAGGATCCCAACGGTCAAACACAACTGACGTATCGACTGGGCCTTGAATTACGACCCCTTCGTCGTCACCAAGGCCAAGCTCTCCGCTTATAACAAGGTCGCGAAGCCAATAGTTATGTCCTGAGTCGGCATAAACAAAATCGAGGGGATCAAGATCATAGTTGTCAAACAGTGCGTGCACTGAGCGTTTGGGTACCGTTACTAGCTTCCCAGTATTCCGGTTGTCACCAACGGCATTTGGCGTGTATTGATCATTGTTATTGCTATGGAAGTCATCAGCGTAGAACTCACGTGTGTCTGGCACGATAGTGAAAGGTTCACGGGTTCTGTCTAAGATCGCAGGATCATCTTCCCAGTGAAGTTCAATTCGATAGCGTTGATCGTAATCAGGGGTGATGTCTGTGTCAGAAACGTTCCAAACAAATTCACCATTGATTGCCGGTGCTGTTCCAAGATCGAGAACCTTGGTTCCATCAGGTAGAACGAGATCGATGTCAACATCACCAACCAGCTGGAAGTTTGGCCGTGCTGAGTCGTAGGTTCGCCATTGGATAACCTGACCATCGTTAATCTCGATGTCGGTATAAAACTCGGGGTAGACAACTTCAATGAACTGGGTGCGTGATTCGGCAGCTAAAGGGGTTGCACCATAAGCACCCAAGTTGGGCCGATCCCCTTGATTACCAGGTTCTTGATCGAACGGCAGGGTAGGATCACCGGCATCAATGCCTGTTGCTAAGAATGGCGTGATGGTGTAGTCAGCGATTGCACGATTTGCGAACAACGGGTTGTCATAATTAGGATCAGGATCGGTTCTGCCGATTGAATGGTTGTCATAAGGAGCTTCAATTCTCCAGTCGAGAATATCATCGTAAGGTTGTTTCAGATAAGCGATCAGCCCGTTGCCAGTTGCGAAGAGGTTGTTGTAGTCGCTGTCGAGGCCATAGTGAGCGAATGGCTCAATATGCAATCCAATCCCCGATTCCGTCCAAATGATATTGTTTCTTAAGTAAGTATCTCCACCACCATTTTGAAGTCGGACTCCATCGCCTTCAGGTGCATCGATCGTTACATGGACGATCTGTGCTCCGAAGTCGTTATCGACTAAAACGCCTGCATCGGTATTTCGATAGATAAGATCATGGTGTACGTAAGTGCCATTATAGGTACTCACCCCAACGGCATTGTCGTAGATTCGGTTATAACGGATCTCACCACCACCTTCGATACCGACAGCATTCTCGAAGATTAAGTTAGGGGTGTAGGTCGTCCAGTCAGGACCTCCGAGTATAACCGACGTACTAGCTCGAACCCCTATTTCAGAGCTATGCACTTCATTCTGGATAAAGAGTGGATCACCATTAAGATCGAGGCCAAGCTGGACTGCGCCAACATCGTTGTCCCGAATCAGATAGTTGGTCGTTGTTGTTGAATCGGGAAGTGAAACACCAATTAAGGTTCCTTCGACTTTGTTATCCTGGTAGCTAAAGTTGTGCAATTCGCCGACGCTCTGGCCTTGAATGCCGGTGCCCCCATTTCGCCAGAGATTGTCTTCAAAGCTTGTGTTGTTGATCGATGGGATGCTCGCAAAGTCGACTCCAACGACCGCATCGCTGAAGGTGTTATTTGTGAAGGTCATACCATCAACCGCACCACCAGTGTTGGCCTGGACTCCAATATCAGTATCGCTAAAGAAGTTGTCTGTGAAAGTGATTTGCCCAACCGCACGAACCGAAATCGGTGTGTCGTCAATTCGATTTCCATCAAGAACCACCTGGTCCGTTGCATCGATTCCAATCTCATAGATGGTGTCAAGTAAGTTCCGGTCGATTTGGGTATTATCTTGAGCAATAATCCCCATGCGGTTGTCATTGAATGAGTTTCCAACCAATCGCCCATTGTCTTCAACCCGAGCGCCGATGTCCGTCTGACGGACTAGGTTAGCTCCTTGCGAAGCTGGAAGCACCGGTCCGATAACACCATCACCCATGACGTGGAGACCTAAATTCGATTGGGCAACATCATTCTCGTAAACTTGCACATCTGGGCTAGCTGAAGAAATACCCAAGTCGAGCTCGCGTAGCTCATTGCCATATACAACCGTCGATGCACCCGATTCCAGAACGATGCCGGTGCCGGTGCCAAGATCGCCTAACATGTCGTTATTTGCGATCACCCCTTGATCGTCTGAGACAACTCGGACACCCGTTGCAACATCATTGAAGGTGTTGCCAACAATTTCATATTGAGCTGAATTGTTTTGGACAAGCACGCCTTCGGTGCCACCATTCAATTCAAAGTCGGTCCATAATACGTTATCAGCATTATCAAGAGTGAGCTTGGCACTGGAAGAAGTCAATGTACTGCCACCTGGAGATCCCCACGCCGCAACCCCAGAGTCTTCCGTTGTGATGACAGTTGAGCCATATGAGCCTGATTCAACCGCGATGACATCGTTCTCTCCAAGATCGTAGGTGTCGAGCACTTGTTGGATCGAAGCCATGGGAGTTTGAGGTGTCATGCCATCGGCTGAGTCATCACCAGCGCCATAGGAGTAGTAACCGGTGTTTCCTTTCGCTCCGCCAGAGTTCACATAGTAGACGTTTGTTTCACTACTAGCCGATGGGAGCACACTCATGCTGTAAGAGCCGGTGCCACTTCCGGAGGCATTGATATAATAGGTACCAGGCTCAACGTCGATGGTAACGGTTGAACTACCTGAAGAGAGCGGCGAGTCTGCAATAAGATTCCCATCCGCGTCGTAAACTTTCAGATCGGTTCTTAAACTATTGCCGTGATTAAGCGAAACGTCTAGCGAATCACCACGGTGGACATCAAAGCTGTACCAATCTTGGTCACCCGATGTGCTAATTGAGGTTCCGGAAAGATTGATTCCAGGGCCATTACCGATGAAGGCAGCTCGATTGCGTGAATTGTTATTCTCAAAACGGTCGGCAATCGAAGTCGTCGTACTACATGAGTGGATTGTGAAGTCTGCGAGTGTTGTTCTTGCGATTTCAAAAGTAAATTCTTTGAACAGTACTTCAGCGACAATCTCTAGGAATGCTTCCAGGCGGCCTCCGACCTCGAAGAGACAGCCTAAGCCATGCTCGTCAACTTGGTCGGCAGCCTCATCAAGATAAACTTTGCCATCTCGATTAGGATCAACAAGGTCTAGACCGATGGTGATTTCAACACCACCTTGAATACCAATGTTTAAGATACTTGGTAAACCGAAAGCGGCTTTCGCTTTTATGCCACCAAAGGCAAAGACTTCGAAAGAATCTCGACCTGAGGAGTCTCGCTCATCAACGAATAGGCCATTAAAGACATCCGAGAAGTCTCCTGATTCGTCAGCTTGACGAATTCCCCTCGTATCGTAGCCAAAGGCAAGGTCGAAACCAGCACCAATGTATCCGCCGAATTCAATAAACAGTGGAACTGGTAGTGGTGAAGGGATAAAGATTGGCCCAATGTCAAAAACCGGAACATCAAGCTCGGCTCGGGGCATGTCGTAGGTTACAAGGTCGATGTCGCGTCCGAGCAGTAAGAAAAATGCCGAAGCCGGATTTTCGAGAATCGGGAACCTGACTCCTCCGCCGGCTAGGTTGTCGAGCGTATTCAACAGTCCTGCGAGTGGACCTGAATGTGCTCTGGCTTGCTCTTCTGGATCAACTGAGGGATCCTCGATATTCTGAGGAAGCGGTCTTGGTGCTACTCCACCCTCTTCTCGGACATAGGTTCGTGGATCAAAAAACCCAAGATCAAATGAACCCAAGTCAATATAAGCGTCTTCACCATCGACATTGGGTATCGCGTCTGCAATCGCAAAGATCGTTGCGGCGGCATCAAGGAAATCGGCTGCTTCCTCGTATCCATAGAGTCGGGCAAGGTCGATTGGTGTAATGTCGGGACCGACATCTGATAAGACGGGGATTGGGGTCGTCATTAAATCAATGACAGGCCGTATCTGCTCTAGCACACCATCGATGTGCCCCAGCCCAGGAGAGAGGATATCACTGACGAAGCTTCCAAGATTCAGTCGGACATTGCTGTACTCGACAGTAGGAAGATTACCCTGTGCATCAGCGGCATCCTCTCCTTCGTAGGTATCCGTAAAGGCATCGAATTCCCAGTCAACAAGTAGGTCGACTTGAAGTGAAGGAAGTTCTTCAATGGTAGTACCGGTTTCGATCTCTAAATTGAGATCGAGAGTGGCTTCCATTTCAAAGTCGGTAACGCGGTCAAGTGTATTGGCACCACCCGACTGCAATTCATTGAGCGTGAGACGTCCATCATTGTTGAGATCCTTCAAATCGACGGTCATACCAGCAATGAAGCTGGACGGATCTTCGTCGTCATCACGGATTTCCGCTTGCAAGAACCCCAGCTTACCAGTTACCGCGAAACCGGGCATATCGGCAAGAAGGCCGACAGCAATTTCAGGAGAGGTGCTGTCTTTGTTGGTGTCAATGTAGACACCATGTTCTTTGGAAACACCAAAGGTGAGATTGAACTGCCAGCCGGCATCGACCTGAACTTTGCCTTCTGCTTCCAAGCCAAGGCCATCCAAGCCAAGATCAAAGTCAGTCTCAAAATCAATTAGCGATGCGATTTGTCCTAGAGAAACGTCGAAGACAACGTTATCGGTTTTTCCATCGCTGTTATCGTCAACCAAGGTGTATTCGAAATCGTCGATAGTAACTATATCATCTAAGTCGTCTTCACGGTCGAGAATGACGTCCGCTCCATCAGGACCAAGGGCCGCGTAGAGTGCTGGTCTGACCGTGGCCAATGTAAAGACAGTCAGGTTGCCAAGTTCCGCTCCGCCGGACTCACGCACCGAGCGTATGAAGTTAATCGAATCACGTAGGCCATCACCAACCAGTGGTAGATCAATGCCAAAGAGGGCACGGTCGAGTGCTTGCTCGAGTAACCAAAGTAGATCTTCCCAACTACCAGTGAGTGTCTCTAGATCAAATTCAAAATCGACGTTATCAAGGAAAGCGTCAAGAGGTGGTCCGCTTAACGTTGTCGTGTTTATCGGATCACCGAGATCACCGACTCGAAAGATTAAGTTATTCGATCCACCATCATCAACATTTCCATTCACCGGACTATTTGGTGTTGGGAAATTAACGGGAAGAATGATTTCAGCAGAACCGACCGAGCTAAAGCTCAATTCACCAACTGCTTCAATGAGATTGTAACGGCCATCGATAGGGTCGTTATCTAAAGAGACGGCAACGCGTGCTGGCAACGGATTGCCGTTGACGTCAAAGCCATTGTTTAAATCAACGCTGCCGTCAACAATAAAGAATCCTAACAAGGAGCCTAGGCTAAGATCCGCATCGACATTGTCCGCATCAACATAGAGTTCCGCGTAGACGACGGCATCATCTTCGATGTAGGCGACAGGTGAAGAAGGGTTTGTTAGGTCTAATCCGAACGTAGCATCAAAGCCGACTTCACCAATGATATCAACCTGGGCATCGACACCAGCTCCAAGAATTCCTAGGGAGCTAAGATCGGTTTGTAAAACGACGTTGCCTTGTTTGTTGATTTGTTCTAGCCAGCTAAAGTCAAACTTGTAGTCTTGAGCCAGTAATTGAATTGGATCGAAATCAAGGATTGCTCCTGTCGCTTCTTGAACAAAGTCACGGATGACTCGTTCAATTTCTTGCATCGACTCAGGGCCAACTTCGATCAGTCGATTGATAAGATCATCGACTGTCTCGGAAAGACGGAACATGTCATTGACCGACTTGTCGACAACCGGAAGTGGATCACTGAGGGTGTCACTAGATTCGATATCGCGAAGCCAATCACGGACATCGGTCAGCAAGACTAGGACATTTTCTAACGCGACAAACCGTGCTGCAAGCAGTGGATCGAAATCGCTGTTATAAGTAGCAACGTATTGATCAGGCTGGAAAATATCAGCCCACTCAAATTTAACTCCAGGAATACCTGGAACGGGAAGTTCTGTACCAACGGTTCTTATGTTCGAGAGATCGAGTATCGCTGAACCTCCGAAATCGAAAGTTGCTACTTCACTGGTGCGATTCTCGACAAGAGCATCAATGAGTGTAGATAGTCTTACTGGTTCAGCTATACCAGTGTCTGGGTTAAGTATTTCTGCGCTGGCGCCGATTGTCGCTTCGGCAATTCCATCAACAACTTCAATTTCGGCAAAACCGAACTTGGCCGAGGCTTCAATCGGATCAGCGGCAAAAGTGATGTCTGCTCCTGCACTGGCATAGTCAACCCAAGTGCGATCAATCGCATCCTCCATGTCGTACTGACCATTGAACAGTCCGAGCTGAGTTCGAGCTGAATTACTGTTGGAAATGTCGTTGACCGTTAGGAAGGCAACGCTGTAGGTCAACGGCGCCGTGAGTTGAAGTCGGTTATCGCCAGTAAGGCTTGCAACAACTCCAGCAGCGCCTGCTGTAACTAGTGCCGCGTTGATGTCATCGATTAAATCCTCACGCGAAGTGTTGCTGCTATCCCGTGGCACAACAACGGTGAGCATGTCGACATTGTTGCCGTCGATTAAGAAAGATGCGGTATTCGATAAACGTCCGTTGGAAGGTAACTCACGATCACCAATAATTGCAGCTTGAGATTGCCGCAGTTCAAGTGCCAGCCCAAGGTCCAGGTCATACCCAGCGGTAAGGGCGATGTCGGTATCAGTTTCAAACCCAATGATGCCACCTAGATCGACGTTGACATCCAGTTCCGTTTCAAAGAGCGTGGTACGATCTTCAGCCGAGAGGTCAAAAGTGACCGTGTTGCGAGTCTCGTCGTAACCAATCGTCAACCCGGTAACTTTCGATTCAACAATTTCTGCGAGTTCTTGAATCGTGCCAAAAGTTGGAACTCCGTTATCGTCCTGTATTTCAGGAAGCACATAATGATTTAGGACCGCACCGAGCTGTGCATAATCCGATAGCAAATCATTGCCCACTAATAGGAGGTCGACATCAAAGATGCGATTCGAAAGGCTGGCTAGCCAGCCAGCCGTTTGGTTAATGACTTGAAGAAGGCCTTCATTGGTTATACCAGCAAATGGTTCAAGTTCAGCTCCATCGGTGATCGTAAAGATGATGTCTGGATCATCAAATATGCTTGGAACCGAAATCGTAACAACAGGAAGACTCAGCAGAGACCACTCTCCGAGTGTCAGCGAAAGTGGCAAGACCATTTCAAGACCACCACTGAGATCAACACTCAACGCCCCGAGGTTGGTTACCGCAATCTGGTCGCTTCGGAAGATGGTATCGCCAAAGTCAACAGCCATCTGTGCGTTGAATTCGGCATGTCCATCTTTAACCCCTAAGCCAAATGCTCCGATCTTCAACTGAAGATCAGCTCCGTCAACTTCTGCACGGACGGCAGCAACCGCAGGATCGATAAATTGGACGAAAAACTCGGGAGTCGATCCCGTAAGATCAAGGCCATATTCTAGTGATAAACCAAAGGAAGTGGTCAGGCTTGCCGCTACATTGGCATCGACATCGAACCCAAACAGTTCTGCATCTTCACCTAATTCCCAAGCATATTCATTAATGATAGATGATTCAAAGTCACTACTGAATGTGATCCGATCCCCCGTGACGGTGACGTCCGGCGACGCGAATAGGGCAAAGCCGTAACGGTCATCGACAAGTTCTGATTGGCCCGAACCGTCAGTTTGAAAATCATCGCCCAAACTTTCAGCGCTTTGAATAACCCGAAGTACTCCTTCAGCAGTTACCGATTCGCCGCTGAGTAAGTATTCGGAGATGTCGTTGAATAGGGTCTCGCTGAGTGTGTCTTGGACGCCAGAGAGAAGATCGCCTAGTTGCACCGGGTCATCGATATTCCCGTCTTGATAGGAAAGGAAAGCTAGAAGCGTATTGATAGGGACCGCTTCCATGAATGCATTAGTAACGGTTGGTACAAGATTCTGTAAACCATCGCTGAGTTCTGTTCTTTCTGTGGCAGAAAGAAGGCGTTCCGTTGCATCAATAGTAAATGAACCAATATTTACCGTCTCAAGTACCTGCTGAGCTAGCTCTGACTGATTCTGAGTATTCTGATACTGCGGTTCTTGCAGGATCGGTTGCGATTGACTTAATTCGATAGGCGCTACAGGCGGATAATCTGCCGGATCAACAACAACTAGTTGGACATGGATATGCCCAGCATGTCCATTGAGCGGTTTCACCGCTGTCAATGGTGTTCTTGTGCGTACTCGATCTAGGTCGGATTCTACTGGGTCGAACGGATCACCGCCCGGTACGACTTCCCAGAAGAGTGGGTCATTGAAATAGATGCTCTCAACAATCGCTACGGCGTTACCGTCAGCATCCCGGATTGGTTCCTCGGCAAACCGAGAAATGGCTGTTAAGATTCTTTCGACATCGGCACTGCTATAGTTACCCCAGGTTGAGTGGCTTGCATCGTGAAGATACTCAGAAATGTGAACTGAGTCGACATCGGCTTGACTGCTTCTAAGCTGTTGTACTTGCTCTTTCCTGACAGCATCTTCAAGGAATGTGGCACGCGCTGTGGAATCTACAGGCACGGCTAGATATTCCCAACCTCCTGTGGGTTTTGAAACTAAGACTTCATCATCACTCGTTCCAGACGCTCCTCCTGGCCTCGCAACATACTGCACGCCGTCAATCGTGCGAGTATGGAAGAATGCAGCGGTGCCCGCATCATTGGCACCAAAGATGTTAATATCAACACTGGTACCTGTTTCATGGCCGCTGTGGAATTGGGTTTCACCACCAGGCTGAAGCGAGGTACCCGTGTTTTGGTAGGGACCATTTTCAAATGGTGTTGCACCAACTTCAGCTTCTAGGGCATCTAAGAAATGCTGAGTATAACTGAGCCCCCAGCGTTCAGTTTGTGTTATTTGACCTTGGCCATTAGTGCGATAGAAAAACTGCGGTCCCGCTTGTAACTCGACCCACTCAGGAGCAAAAGAAGCATTGATTCGATCGTCAAGGCTTGTAAGCAAGGTATTTGCTGGAACCCAACCTAGTCGGCGCGCATCCTCCAAGCTGGCACGACGTCCATCGACTCGCTCACCAGAATAGACCGTTTGGCCTTCGCCCAATGAAGCATTAAATACAGCAACTGCGTGACCAGTGTTTCGGCCATAGTCTCCGTCGACAGCCAGAGGAGCACCATTCATCCCTAAGAAGCCGAGATAACGAAGGCGTTGTTGTACTCGCATGGTGGCAACTTCAAAGTCGTCAGTAAAGCTTCCCGAGTTATCGTCATCTTGTCCGTCGCCATCAGGATCTAGGCGGAAGTCGATCGGTACAACTTCACCATCTTCATTCCGTGAGGTCGTTGGAACAGCACTAGCACCTTCAGTGCTGAAGGTATCTGGGATGACGGTGATCTCAAGAGTGCGAATCGTTCCAAGAGCATCTCTAAAGAGAACGCTTGTTTCATTAGGTGCCGAAGAGTCTGAAGCAAGGGCGTTGGGTCGTGGTGCAAAGTAAACGACCGATCCCGGCAGAGCGGTTTGATCGACTGGTTCAGTAAGGATTCGCCCACCATTTGATGTGCGGAAATCTCCAATCTCATTGGTGTTATACGCCCATTCCCCAACGACATGAAAACTCGATCCCGAAAGATCACTCAAGCCAAGATCAATTGCAACAACGTCCCCTTCTCGGACAGTGGCCTCGAGGGTTTGGTTTGCGACATTCCAGAGAACACTCGTTTGAGGAGCACTGTCTCCAAAATCTGGAGCGGACAAGGCTTGGTTACTTAAGGTGACAGTTGATTGGCTACCCGTACCGTTATGTGTGACGACAAGATCAGCTTGTCGGAGTCCATCTGCCGAAGGAGTCAGGCGAACAAAAAGAGGTAGTCTTGCACTCGGATTGAGTCTGGTCCCTGGGAATACACTTGTCAGCAACTCAAAGTCACCTGCATTCGCTCCGCTGATCAAGACGTCAGAAATCGTAAGAGACTGTTCGCCGGTATTTACCAATTCAACAATTTCTGTCGAGCTTGGTTGACCTGTCGATGTTGGAGGAAAAACGAGAACCGAAGCACCGACTCCCCCTTCAGTTACTAATGTAAGTTCGCGACCACCACTTGGTTCAGCCACCGTGCCATTCAGGGAAACAGTCGTGGGTAATAGACCGCCAGCTCCGTTGTGGACGAAGTTAAAGCTGGCGTTGAATGTACCGACATTGTCGGTTTTCAATCTCACGATTACGCTTGCGCTACTGCCAGGTCCAATCGAGATACTGTCGACAAAACGACCATCTTCATCAATGAAGCGGTTGCCTGCCTGAGTATAGCTATAACCAAGGCTAGTGATTTGCAATTCGTATTGGGCATAGTCTCCTTGAAGCAAAATCTGATCGAGGGTTACGATTTCGCCGCCATCGTTACGAATGGCAAATTGATGAATGCCCGGGGCACCATCCAGAACTGCTGAAAAGCTTAAGCTTTTATCGTTAGCATTTCCGCTACTATCAATAATACGTGCGAGTGGTCCAAAAGCAGCGGGGTCGATTACTACGGTTTCACTAGAGACTAAATCTTCATAGGTAAACGAAATAATCTCTTCGTAGATGTCGCCCCATTGGTCTTGTCCATTCGCATCAACGCCGTTGGTATTAGATACGATGAACTCGCCTTCAAATCCGTCCGTTCCGAATAGTCCAAGTCCTGCTGATAATGCGTCGGTTTCCCAAGGACCTGCATCACCGGCCAATAGTCGGTCAAGGTTAAACAGTTCGTAGGAGAGTTGATGAGGAACAGGATCCAACTGATCACGGACAAGCGTTGTAAAGACCCGCACAGGCGAGGCGTGTGCCGTCCCGGTTATGGGATCGATCTGAAAAAGAGAAGTTTGGTAATCAATCGAGAAGGATTCATCCGCAGTAACAGACAAATCGGCTGATCCATAGATACCATTTCCATAGAAAGCCCATGAGTTTTCCGAGTGTTCCGAATAATTGACATCGGACGCGTTGTACCCAGTAGAAGTGAGTGCAGGGTCGAGAGCTACGATTGCACCGACTTCGTCATTAAGACGAGAATCAATCAGATCCGAAATCTCGTAAGCGAGGTACGATCCCCAGCTATGACCAACGAGCCGTAGTGCTGAAGGAGCAATCCCAAGCGTACCCGTTAGTGTATCGACCGCCCAGTTAGCAACGGTCGGTATCCACTCGGCACCGTCAAGCATACCGACGATCTCAGGCAAGCCCGCGAATATCGGGTTATCGTGCGAAGCATCTCCCCAATCGAGGACAAGGACTTGGTCGCCTTCTGTGTAATCATCCAATTCACCTGCGAGCTCGAAAAAGCTTTCCGATGCATCAGTACGTCCATGGATGACTACCCATGTATCAATATTTGATTGGATTTCAGAAGTCGAGCCATTTGAATCGATAACTCTCTGAAGAAAGATATCGATATCGTCGACGTGCTCACTGCCGACCTCGTCAGGCCGCTGAATGCGTGTGCTGATTGCATGTCCGGGAACGGTGCTGGGGGAATTGCCCAGTCGAATTCGCGTATCAAGAGGATCGGGAGCGACTCCAACATTGCCAGCCGCATCGATGCCACGTACCCGCCAACGCCAGTAGGTATTGTCTGGTAGCTCTCCTCCAACGATTGTGTAATTGCTATCGAGAATTCGATTGCTATCGATTTCAATCGTGTAGTCAGCACTGCCGAAACTTGGGAAGGCGGTACTGATTGCTCCTGCTTGATCTAGCTCTAAGAAGTAGTGCAGATCATTCTCAGCGTGTACCCATTCAAAGTTTGGTGTGGCATCAGCAGTAAACGCATCTCGGTACAGCGGAGTCGTAGATCCATCTATGGGATCGCCTGGATGGGTTGGAGCAACTGGTGCTGTGGTGTCTAGAACAAAGTCGGTCGTCGACCAACTGCTGGTTAATCCATTACTCTGAACTGTTCGGAGATGAAACGTATAGCCTGCATCGGAAAGGATCGAGAGAGGAAGCTGGTGCGAAGCGGCGGAGCCATTGTTGATGACTCCTTGTTGCACGATGTCAGCACTAACTGAGGTGTCACCTCCAGCAACCGTTAATACCCATTGCAAACGATCAACCGGCTGACCACCTGCTCCATTTGTTGCTGCTTGCCAAACAAAGAATGGACGTGCGTCATTAGTGATTGCGTCCGAGTCAGATCTACCCGAATCGCTGGCCGCAGCCAATCTCAGGCTCTCAGGCCCGCCAGTATTCAGGGCAGCCAAACCATCTTCAAGATAATCTGCTTCTCGATTTCGTCTTGATGAGAAGTCGTCTCCAAAATCTCTCAATTCGGCAATGGCAGAGGTCCAGTTCTGCACAACAACATGGCTCCAGAAAGTTGGAGTCCGTGTTGGCAGATCGCCATACTGAAAAGCAACCGAAGCGATAACTGTTTGAGCCGGCTCGGGAATCGATTCAAAAGAATTGGAAGAAGCACCGTTG
This sequence comes from Botrimarina sp., assembly GCA_965263145.1. Classification (GTDB taxonomy): domain Bacteria; phylum Planctomycetota; class Planctomycetia; order Pirellulales; family Lacipirellulaceae; genus CAYGQU01. Next base: position 201,275 of record OZ253585.1, on the reverse strand, counting down.
TAATCGGCGATAACAAGCTGTGCTTGTGCTTCATGGACCGTATCAGCAATCTGTTCTGCTTCGGCAACAGTCACAGTTAAGGGAGTCGCTGCTAAGGCGTTAACTGCGGCAGCACCTTGAAGCCCAAGATATGGCGATAGTTTATTAATCAGCGACTGAGACCAACCCGTTCCATCTAAGAAGGCTTGATCATGTTGTCCTAGGTCAAAACCAACAGAGATCGTGACACCACTGTTGCCAATCGGTTGCCCATTTTCCGTTGGGATATAACCTGTTGTTTCAAAACCTTCTTGTTCACGGATGAAAGAAAAGTTGATGCTATGCGATGAGGAGGCTTGCGAAAAGGCTACGCTGGCTTCTTCAATCTGCACACTCTCTGAGTTTGATTGCCCTCCAAGTTCAACCTCAAATGTCAATGGCTCGGACCATTCACCATGCTGACCCAGCAGTGAAATGGCTCGAACATGGAAATCATACTGTCCTGTTGCAAATGGTGTTTCGAACTTCGCGAAAGGATTCAAGTCGTTATTGGCACTAAGGACACCCCTTTTAACAATCGAAGTGGGATTGTCAGGATCGCTACCCTTGAGAGACACAACAGCTTCGAATGCGACCGCATCGATTGCTTCCCATGAGAAGGCAGGGAAGAGCTCGTTGCTCTGATCGATTTGTAAGCCCGTGGCAGCAGGTTTGGCGGGGCCGATAAGATCGTTACTGGATAATGTGTTAAGTAGTTCCGAGTCACTAAAGAAAGGCGCTGGGACGTCCTGATTTGATAGGAGAGCGTGTGGCGAAATCACTTGACTGATTTCGGTCTCATCCAATCCATGGTCGAGAGTTTGAAAGAATGCTGCATTCGAAGCCTCGACAGTTAGCATCACTCGTTCTTCGAGTTTTTCTGCACGTCTTGGGGTTGGAATAGCATTCTTAGCGTCTGCTTTTTTATTCATTATCTCAGCTCTTGCTGGGCAGTTAATTGATGCAATAGTGCTAACTACTTGGAGAGGTATCTCCTCCTAATTGCATGCTGAATGCACGAATTAGTACTGTATGTGGGTCGTTGTGGGTGCTAGTTGCAATCATTGACGATTGGATTCACGTCGTGGCGGGACAGGTATCACTTTTGGGAAATACAGTACCTGTTGTTTGAGGCATAGGCACAATCCCTGAACCTAATCAGGGATCAAGCTACCCCAGTAGCTGAGAATCCGTCAAGCTTTAGATGAAACGAATTCGACCATGTTACGTTTAGTAATCAGGCGAAGGAAAAATAGATTCGTGAAGCCAAGGTTTGGTTTCGGTGAAGAAGCTTCTTCTGCTCACAAATAAGACTTTTGATTTTGTTTAGCCATTGCAAGTTGATATAGAGTCGCTATTATTTCTGACAAAGAAACGCAAGAAGCGTTTACTTATAATGCTTGTTGTATCGAAGTCGGTGTGCCAAGTTCTAGTTGCGACACCTTACTGCGAATGGCCTTCACGCCTAATTAAAGTAAGTAGGATTTTCTTACTTTTCTCTAGCACACACGCTAATCATCCTGTTCGATTACTCGTGCTTGGTGTTCCGTTTGAAGCTCGGATGGATAAGCGGATTAGCGATTCGATTTCAGTAAAACTACTCAAAGAAAACATATTATCTTAACGCTTGGATTGCCTTATGGCATTCTAATTCCACTATTGCAGCGTTGCTCGAGGCATGAACTAGTAGCCTTGTGTTGTAGTTCTTGCAGCTATCTCAGTGAGAGAATGCGCAACTTAGTACATGAGTAGAGCTTTCAAACCCAGTTTCAGAGCTATAGGCGGCCCGTCTGGAGGTTTGTTCTGCACTACTTAACGAGCTATGCACTCGCAACGCATTTGCTTCCCGTCAATGCTATTGTCACTTGTGGTTTCGCCCCTTGGCACAGCAAGAAGGCGTGCATAGCACCAGAGCTTTGTCCATCCATCGATAGATGAGTTCATGAACTGCAATACATATACAACAAGAAAAGAAGAACGCTCATAAGACGGTGAGCGATAAGAAAGGATGGCACGTGAAAGATTCACTTCGCCTAGACAACACGCATTCTCTTTGATCCGCCTCGCGATGCTCGCATGGAGCAATGGGCTGCCCCCTGGAAAGATGAACACCAGAATGCGCAGCCCCTGAATACTGCGCGTTACCATGAATTAACACGTGACATTCGTGTTAATATAATTCACGAGCAATCGTTAAATATCCATTAATGCTGCTATCACATTCTTTACATCCTTGTCTATTGCGCCTAAACAAAGATGCGAAGAGCATACGCTTAATGAAGAAACCGCGATAGTGATTTCTAACTTGCATAAGCCATCTGCTCTGTTCCCGCCCAATTCCCTGCCTACAGAAAAGCAACTGCATTTTACGAGCTTGTTGTCCACTTACTTAGCGTATGACAACACGAATTTGTCAGTTGAGCTGCTCTTTCGCACGTTGCTGTAGAGAGAGTCCTAGCTATGGCTGCGTTGCAACATATTTAGGGAACCCGAGGTCAATAAGATATTTAAATTAAAAAATGTATTTTTGTAGTAAATTGTACTTAAACAACTAATGGAAAGCTAATGAGTATCAAAACAACTTCGCTAGCGCCTTTACTTGCTTGCGCGCTAATGACCAGCACCTTAGCATTGGCCCAGACAGATGCATCGAATTTTGGATCCGTCACGAATCTCCCAGATGATATCGTTATTTTGCCTAATAACAGCTCTATTAATTCGGATACTCAAGTCAATGTAAACACCGGCGGTTCAATCGGATCCTCATTGGCTTCTGGCACTCCAGGCGGTGTCAATCTGAATATCGAAGTCAATGTTCTTGGCGGAACGATCGGCAACAACTTCTCTGCATATTCTACAAACATCAATCTTCTGACGGGTTCCATTGGCACGGCTGCCCAGTTCCGTGACGGTAGCCAACTAACGATCAACGGCGGAACGCTTGGCAGTAGTTCACGCGTTTACAGCGGTTCGACGGTGAACCTAAACGGTGGATCGATTGGCAGCAGCTTCGACGCCTTCTCTGGCAGTACGTTCAACATGTCGGGCGGTTCGTTCGGCAATGACTTCGATGTGCAGTCGGGGGCGACGTTCAACTTGATTGGTGATTACATCTACGTTGATGGAGTCCAAGTGCCGATCAGCTCGGCTGCAACGCTAGTCACCGAGCGTAATGTGGAAGTGACTGCCTTCTTGGCTAGTGGTGAAGTGTTTAACTTCACGCCAAGCTCTTCGACGAGTACTTCTTCTAATGGATTCTTTGGAACGTTCAATGCGATCCAAGCGACTCCTGATCCGGTCGGTCCTGTCCAGGAGTTTACGCTCTCATCGACCAGTGGCCAGACAACGTTCCGTGGTGCCGTCGAAGCCAACACGACGCTGAATGTTAGCTCGGGTGGTACGCTGCTAACGACTTCGGGCGTGGTTGGTAACAACTCGGTCGTGAATGTGAACGGGGGCGTAGTACAAGCAGGCTTTAGCGCTGGTGTGGGAAGTACCGTAAATCTTTCAGGTGGTCAGATTGGCTCTGACTTCGACGCGTTCGCTGGTAGTACGGTGAACGTGAGCGGTGGTGTGATTCAAGGCAACACGCCAGACGATGCGGGTCTTGAGCTGTTCGGAGCAGAGCTAAACGTTTCGGGTGGTACGGTTGGAGCGGTTACGGCTAACGATGCGACGCTTGACATCTCGGGCGGCTCGGTCGCTTCAGGATCAGGAGACTTCGTGGCACATAACAGTCAGATCACGCTTTCAGGATCGGGTTCCATTGGCACGGCTGCCCAGTTCCGTGACGGTAGCCAACTAACGATCAACGGCGGAACGCTTGGCAGTAGTTCACGCGTTTACAGCGGTTCGACGGTGAACCTAAACGGTGGATCGATTGGCAGCAGCTTCGACGCCTTCTCTGGCAGTACGTTCAACATGTCGGGCGGTTCGTTCGGCAATGACTTCGATGTGCAGTCGGGGGCGACGTTCAACTTGATTGGTGATTACATCTACGTTGATGGAGTCCAAGTGCCGATCAGCTCGGCTGCAACGCTAGTCACCGAGCGTAATGTGGAAGTGACTGCCTTCTTGGCTAGTGGTGAAGTGTTTAACTTCACGCCAAGCTCTTCGACGAGTACTTCTTCTAATGGATTCTTTGGAACGTTCAATGCGATCCAAGCGACTCCTGATCCGGTCGGTCCTGTCCAGGAGTTTACGCTCTCATCGACCAGTGGCCAGACAACGTTCCGTGGTGCCGTCGAAGCCAACACGACGCTGAATGTTAGCTCGGGTGGTACGCTGCTAACGACTTCGGGCGTGGTTGGTAACAACTCGGTCGTGAATGTGAACGGGGGCGTAGTACAAGCAGGCTTTAGCGCTGGTGTGGGAAGTACCGTAAATCTTTCAGGTGGTCAGATTGGCTCTGACTTCGACGCGTTCGCTGGTAGTACGGTGAACGTGAGCGGTGGTGTGATTCAAGGCAACACGCCAGACGATGCGGGTCTTGAGCTGTTCGGAGCAGAGCTAAACGTTTCGGGTGGTACGGTTGGAGCGGTTACGGCTAACGATGCGACGCTTGACATCTCGGGCGGCTCGGTCGCTTCAGGATCAGGAGACTTCGTGGCACATAACAGTCAGATCACGCTTTCAGGATCGGGTTCCATTGGCACGGCTGCCCAGTTCCGTGACGGTAGCCAACTAACGATCAACGGCGGAACGCTTGGCAGTAGTTCACGCGTTTACAGCGGTTCGACGGTGAACCTAAACGGTGGATCGATTGGCAGCAGCTTCGACGCCTTCTCTGGCAGTACGTTCAACATGTCGGGCGGTTCGTTCGGCAATGACTTCGATGTGCAGTCGGGGGCGACGTTCAACTTGATTGGTGATTACATCTACGTTGATGGAGTCCAAGTGCCGATCAGCTCGGCTGCAACGCTAGTCACCGAGCGTAATGTGGAAGTGACTGCCTTCTTGGCTAGTGGTGAAGTGTTTAACTTCACGCCAAGCTCTTCGACGAGTACTTCTTCTAATGGATTCTTTGGAACGTTCAATGCGATCCAAGCGACTCCTGATCCGGTCGGTCCTGTCCAGGAGTTTACGCTCTCATCGACCAGTGGCCAGACAACGTTCCGTGGTGCCGTCGAAGCCAACACGACGCTGAATGTTAGCTCGGGTGGTACGCTGCTAACGACTTCGGGCGTGGTTGGTAACAACTCGGTCGTGAATGTGAACGGGGGCGTAGTACAAGCAGGCTTTAGCGCTGGTGTGGGAAGTACCGTAAATCTTTCAGGTGGTCAGATTGGCTCTGACTTCGACGCGTTCGCTGGTAGTACGGTGAACGTGAGCGGTGGTGTGATTCAAGGCAACACGCCAGACGATGCGGGTCTTGAGCTGTTCGGAGCAGAGCTAAACGTTTCGGGTGGTACGGTTGGAGCGGTTACGGCTAACGATGCGACGCTTGACATCTCGGGCGGCTCGGTCGCTTCAGGATCAGGAGACTTCGTGGCACATAACAGTCAGATCACGCTTTCAGGATCGGGTTCCATTGGCACGGCTGCCCAGTTCCGTGACGGTAGCCAACTAACGATCAACGGCGGAACGCTTGGCAGTAGTTCACGCGTTTACAGCGGTTCGACGGTGAACCTAAACGGTGGATCGATTGGCAGCAGCTTCGACGCCTTCTCTGGCAGTACGTTCAACATGTCGGGCGGTTCGTTCGGCAATGACTTCGATGTGCAGTCGGGGGCGACGTTCAACTTGATTGGTGATTACATCTACGTTGATGGAGTCCAAGTGCCGATCAGCTCGGCTGCAACGCTAGTCACCGAGCGTAATGTGGAAGTGACTGCCTTCTTGGCTAGTGGTGAAGTGTTTAACTTCACGCCAAGCTCTTCGACGAGTACTTCTTCTAATGGATTCTTTGGAACGTTCAATGCGATCCAAGCGACTCCTGATCCGGTCGGTCCTGTCCAGGAGTTTACGCTCTCATCGACCAGTGGCCAGACAACGTTCCGTGGTGCCGTCGAAGCCAACACGACGCTGAATGTTAGCTCGGGTGGTACGCTGCTAACGACTTCGGGCGTGGTTGGTAACAACTCGGTCGTGAATGTGAACGGGGGCGTAGTACAAGCAGGCTTTAGCGCTGGTGTGGGAAGTACCGTAAATCTTTCAGGTGGTCAGATTGGCTCTGACTTCGACGCGTTCGCTGGTAGTACGGTGAACGTGAGCGGTGGTGTGATTCAAGGCAACACGCCAGACGATGCGGGTCTTGAGCTGTTCGGAGCAGAGCTAAACGTTTCGGGTGGTACGGTTGGAGCGGTTACGGCTAACGATGCGACGCTTGACATCTCGGGCGGCTCGGTCGCTTCAGGATCAGGAGACTTCGTGGCACATAACAGTCAGATCACGCTTTCAGGATCGGGTTCCATTGGCACGGCTGCCCAGTTCCGTGACGGTAGCCAACTAACGATCAACGGCGGAACGCTTGGCAGTAGTTCACGCGTTTACAGCGGTTCGACGGTGAACCTAAACGGTGGATCGATTGGCAGCAGCTTCGACGCCTTCTCTGGCAGTACGTTCAACATGTCGGGCGGTTCGTTCGGCAATGACTTCGATGTGCAGTCGGGGGCGACGTTCATTGCCTATGTACTGTCGCTTGAAATTGACGGTGAAATTAAGGGTATCACCGAGGATCTACTCGAGATTACCGAAAGAAATGTCCCTGTGACATTCACATTCATTGATGGTTCTGAGTTCTCCTTCATACCTTCCTCTGGCAATAGCAATTCTTTGAGTAGCTTCGCTGGCGGGTCACTATTCGTGAGCTTTGTCCCAGAGCCTAGCTCGATGGCATTGTTGATTCTCTGTGGAAGCCTGTGTGCCTTCAGCTGTCGTCGCAACTAGTTAATAACATTCCATTTAATGTAAAAAGGATAAGTCTAATGACTTCGACATCTAAAATAATTGCAGTAATCCTGCTCAGTTCCCTTGTCGGTGAATCTTATTCGGCAACCTATATCTTGCCGTATGATTCAAATCGAACTTGGCCTGCAGGGTACATTACTCCCCCAGATGATCTCTACCTGAATGGAGTGAGAACAACCGCCTCGGCTGCTTTCCGATCGGGTGGATCGAATGGGATTGGTGTTGGTAATAACTACCAAATTGATACAGGTGAAAGCGTTAGCTTTGAGTTCGATTCTGGTTCGGCGTCTGCAGTAAAGTTTCGCCTTAAGAGTGCCAATAAGCCTGGTTCCAGTAGCCAGGGTGAATACGACGTCATTGGATATGGCGTCGGTGGTGGGCTGCTAGGTACCGTAGCTCAGGTTGGACCTGGCCTGATCGATGCTTCTAGCTTGTTTGGTAATGCACCACTTTCAAAGCTAACTGTTCGTTCTTCGTTTGACACAACACTTTCACTTGTAGACTTGCACTATAACCAGGCACCTAGTAGTGGTCCTACCGTTTTGGACTTCCGAGTCAACGACCATTACATGCAGAATGGTTATGACGTCTTTGATATGAATACCGTAACTGTCACTGGCTCTGACGAATCTGGTCCGCGTCGAATCGCTCTTGGTATATCTGGTGGTGGTGTCGGTGTGCGTGGATCCGGGAGCGACTACATAATCAATGAAGGTCAAACCGTAACGTTTGATTTCCAAGGTCGAGTGGTTTCTGATCTTGTCACTTACTTTGGTGGCGGATCGGGAAAAAGCGGTGTAGCTGTTGCTAGCCGTACCATCGAAGCGTTTGATTATGACGGTCAGTCACTCGGCACAGTACAGGAATCGTTGACTGGGTTCGATTCCATCTCTGATTTGTTTGGTGGGACTCCAATCTCATCGTTCTCGGTAACCAGTGATCCAGGAGCATCGGCTTCTTTGGTAGCTCTCTCCTTTAACAACGCCGTGACGATTCCTGAGCCTACGTCTTTGGTCGCGTTGGTTTGTCTAGGAGCAATTGCTGCTTCTTGCGGAAGTCGACGTTAGATCACTTTGGTCACACATCGATTTGTATATCAGAACGAATTAAAGCGAACAAGTGATTCACGGTACTATTAATATCTCTGCAGAAAATCAGGTTACTACTATGAAAACCAGACATTCAAAGTTACGGAATGTTTCTCAAATTCTATTACTTCTATTGGTCGCTCCATGCTGCTTTTCAAAGTCAGCGGTTGCAAGCATCATCGTGAACGTTAACGAAGTTGCCGGCGGGGTTGAATTTGTCGGAGGTGGCTCAGTTGACCTTACAGGTCTGAGTCGAACCAGCACGGGAAGTGCCAGTGGCAGCATTGATCCTACTTACCCTGCTGCGATTATTGGTCCTACAACCTTGCCAGCCACGGATCATTATTCGACTCCAGTCCCTGGTCCAGCGAACTTTGGATTTGGTTCTCCACGTGTTGCTAACTCAGGAACAGGTGATATTTTTGGCCTGACCTATGAGTTCAATGGCAACGGTCGCATTATTCTGCCTAGGAATTATTCTTCAAACGAGCGACTAGAAGGTTCGAGTTTCTATTCAGGTCATACGCTTGATTCACTCGGATTAACGCCCGGCATCTATGTGTTCCAGTTTCCGAATGATTCTTACACGATCGAAATCTCGTCAAGTAACGCCGTGCCAGAGCCAACGGGTTCTTGGATTGCAATAATCGGTTTGTTAATTGCAAGCCGAACAAATAGTCGTTCAACTTCCGCTTCTTAGTCCCAAGAGTTCTTGGCGATCTTAATTTCCCAAATTGCATTTTTCCCTGAGCAACTACTCAAAATATTAGAAGGATAAGACTAATGAAATATTTTATTTTAATGGCAACTTTAGTAGCAACTTGCACTGCTGATGTAGTTCAAGCTGCTCTTATCGCCGTACCTCATCAAGTGATCGCAAAGCGAGACGCATCAGTTAATTCGCCCTACGGTCCTGATGTTACTATCCAAAGCACCCAGGCTCCAAGTATCAATAATCGCGGAGATGTTTTGTTCACTTCGAAAGTGAAGGGTCAGAACATCACTTCTTACGTCTTAGAGACCGCTTTGCTGGTATCTCGCAATGGCTCGCTACGAACCGTTGCTCACGCTGGTGAGACTCTACCTGGGAACACGCTGCCACTCGTAAACATTAGCAACCAAGGCATTATCGATGACAATGGCTTGGTGAGTTTTCGTGCTAATTCCTTCTACGAAAATAATTCGAGATTTTTCCAAAGTGGATTGTGGGCTGAGTCGGCTCCCGGCTCATTAACTAAACTCAGTGGCAATACGGTTACCAATGGCAACCATTCGAATGGTAATCGTGTTGATTATCAGATCCACGGTGGCTCTGGCGACATTGTTGCAATTGCCCTCAATTCGACGACGAACTCCAACAATAACATTCCTATTGGGATTTATAGCGGTGACGCTGTCAATGGGATTTCGATCCAGGTTCAAAAAGGAGACCCAGCAAATGGCTTGGGTGGCACAAATGAGTTTGTCTCATTCCTTACTCCGACAGTAAATGGCAACGGCGACTATTTCTTCACAGCTCATCACCCGACGACAAGTGGCGCAAGCACTGGTCACCATGGACTTTGGGGAGGCACGGAATCCGGTGGTTTGACAAATATTGCTGCTTCTAATTTGCCAGCCAACGAGAGAGCTTTAGGTGCTACTTGGTCATCGATTTCCTCTGTTGTTTCTAATGACCAAAATGATCTTGCCTTTCTGGCAGGGTTCAATGTTCCTTCACCCACGGGCTTGCAGTTTGAACGTGGAGTCTACACAAAGCAAGGCAATGACATTCAAGAGATGTGGATATTCGATGAGCAGATGCAAGTTGGAGGTGAAACCGTTTCGCTTGATTATGCCAACGGAATCATCATCAACGGTGCTGGCGAAGTGGCAAGCTATGTGACCGAGGTGAATAGCTCCAACCACGAGAAGACAGCCATCTACCGTCGTGATGGAAGTGGCGACATCGTGCGTGTCGCTCGTGATGGTGATGCCGCTCCAGGAATGGCTTCAGGAGTTATCTTTGATGTCTTTCTACAAAACAATACTCCCGTTGTTAGAAACGGTTTGTTTATGAATGAAGCTGGTGCCTTAGTGTTTAAGGCTTTTCTGCGTGGAACTGGAATTACTGACTCCAACAATGAAGTCATTTATCTTTCAACCAGCGACGGAAACCTTATCCCGATTCTTCAAGAAGGTGATCTGATTGACGTCAGCACGATTGATGGACTCGTCGATGCACGTAACGTCTTTTCAATGTCACTACCACAGAACACGTACTTCTCAAGCGATGCGGGCTCTGGTGGAGAAGATGGTCGCCGAAGCCCAATCAATGACCGGGGTCAACTCGTTCTTGATATCTCTTACACCTCAGGTGATGGGATTTTCATGTTTGATCTACCCGGTGCTGCTGTAGAAATCCCAGAGCCTTCGACTTGCTTACTCACCTCGCTAGGTCTTCTTTTGATTCGAAGAAGAAAGTAGTCGTTTAGGGAATTCCGATCTGTGATTGCAAACATTATTGGGATTAATTTTCCTGATGCAGTCCAACCTAGGTCATCGATTCCATTTATTCATCAACTATTCACTAATAACAAACACATACGAGTTTTCCATGAAGACTAACTACCTATTTGCTGTGCTTGTTGCATTTGTAATGGTGTGCCAATTTACCTCCGTTGCTACTGCTTCAACTCTTGAGCTTTACGCTGCAACTTTTCCAAACACCAGTATCACAAACATCGATGTTGCCACCGGTAGCCAAACTCTCGTAGGTCAGCATGGCCAGCCAGGCATCAGTGCTATGGCATATGATTCAACGACTGATCAACTGTTGGGCGTAAGTGGCAACACCCTTTTTAGCATCGACCGATCTACAGGATTGGCGAGTACTGAGGTTGTCTTTACTTCAAATCCAACCTTAAGTGGCTTGGCATACGACAGTGATGACCATGTCCTTTTTGCCATTGATATCACCACACGTGAGTTGCTTCAACTCAGCCGTTTAACCTCAACCGTTTCTGTCATTGGCGGGTTTGGAATGCCAATGGCTGAGATCACGTACGACTCCTCAACGGGTACGCTTTACGGAGTAGATAATATCTCCAATAGCCTCTACACGATCGACCAAGCAACAGCCCAACCTACTTTGGTCGGTGAGCTTCTCAACGGCAGTGTTGTACTCGAAGGTGTAATCAGCGTCGCTTACGATTCGGAGAATGATAAGTTGTATGGATCTGACATCGGATCAATCGGCATCGCTCGCGATTTAGTTGAGATTGATCGCAGCACCGGTGCAGTCACAATGATCGGCGGCAGAGGATTTGGGGTTAACGCTCTTGCGTTTGCTCCTGAAGCGTCAGTTGTCCCAGAGCCGAGTGCTGCTTTCTTAATCGGAGCAATGGCTCCATTCTTTATGACGCTAATTCAACGCAGAAGAGAAGACTGAGGGTTTTACATAAACTCGATTAATTGAAGACGACACGATTTCTATCTAACAAACAATCATTTACTACCAGGAGAGACTAATGAGTACCATGATCAAATCGCTGCTTTCTATTGGCTTTGTAATTAGCTTTACTAATATTACACTTGCTGATCCTCCTGTTCGCCCACCTGCACCTCAGAACGATCCTATTCCTGGTGTCTTCTGTTTCCGAATTATGGACATGGAACGAATCGATTTAGGAGATGGAACTAACAATGACTTTGTTATCGACTTTGAAGTATTGAACTGGACTAATCGGAACGCAGAGGGAGTTTTTATCTCCTTGAATAGTGGAACTGAAGCTCTTGAAGGTACCATTCCTCACTTCTACGGAGCAGGAATTGACCAAGATGGACGTGGAGGAGATTCAGGCGGAAGAGATATCGATGCCAGCGGTATGGGGCTTACAAGAGGCTCAGGAAATTTTGACGGACCAAGCGTTCAAAGTGGTCGTGGTCGCGTAGGACTTGGTTCCTTTGAAAATGATTGGTACGCAACCGGATTGGGAACCGCTCCTCTTGGTCCATTGCAAGGTCTTGGAACTGTTGTTACTTGGGGGGATGTTGCTACCGGTGAAGGCGTAACGCCAGTTCCGTTCCGTGACCTTGTGGGAGCTTCAGCACCTGGTGGAATTACCCCTACCAGCCTTGTACCAAGTCTTGGTACAGATTCACTCGGTGACACAGGAATTGATGGTGGCCCTGGATTGGTAACTCCTGACGGCAGCGGCAACGTACTTGATGGTTTCACCATTACGATTCAAGATTGGGACGTTGGTGAATCACTTTCATTCAACTGGTTCCTACAAGGGGACGACGGTGCTCCAATTGGAACCTCCAACTCAGGGAATGATTTTGGTTTCGGTGCTATGAACCTAATTCGTATTCCTGTTGACGGTGAACTACCAGGCGGTTTGTTTCAAGGCAACACAGGTTTCCGTCAAGATTCGACACTCTTCTTCAATGATGTTTACAGCATCCCTTCTGATGAAGTACCTAGCATAGCTATAGCAGCGTTGAATGAAGGAGAAGAAACTACACCTCCACTTTCTACTGGAGCTGAGTTTGCTGCTGAGTTTGGCGCTGGCATTACTGCACCCTTCTTGATTCCAGGTAATAACAACTTCAATGCACCTGTAAATACTACCCGTACTGTGCCTGAGCCAAGTTCTGGTCTGATTACCGTTTCTCTTTTTTCAACCCTTGCTGGATTGCGTCGACGCAAATAAGTCAAACCGTACTTTATTGCAATGATCACTCCCGAAGTTGGTACCTTCGGGAGTGATCTTCTTCACAAATTTTTCATAGGTCGAATGTCGGTTTAGATCAAATCAGTGTGTCTAGCCTCTCACCACAGCACTTCAAAGTAATCTAATATGAAAACTTATCGCAGAACGCTTATTGCCGTATATGTCTTCTCTTATCTGGGAGTATCAGCTTGCACAAACGCAGCCATACTCAATACATTTGACCTTGTGTTTATAGATGCTTCCGGCGATCAGGCAGGAGTTGGTAATCTAACTTTTGAAACAGAAGCACCAACCGGCACGTTTGCCTTAGAAGATCTTAATCAGTTCTCTTTCTTTATGGATATCGATGCACCAACCCTGACAACCTCAGGTTTCTTTGATCCACCTGTAGGTACAGGTGAGCGTGAAGAGATCATCTTGGAAGGGATTGTTGGCTCGCGTTCAATTACCATCAATGACCCGAACGGTTCGAATACACCATTTAGCGGTGGTAATCCACGTGTGACAATTACGCATAACGATAACTCAGATCGTTTTGGAATCGTTCGTGGAACTTTTACCAATATCTCTTGGATCACAACCGATACCACTTCGGCATCGGTTCCAGAACCAACAGCAATGGCTCTTTTTCTTCTTTCCAGCGTGTGCTGCGTCACTAGGCACCGACCATATTTTCGTAACTAAACGACCACGCCAACCCGACCGGCTATGCTCAGGTTCTCGAAGAGATCGTTGATGGCCAAGTTGTCAAAACCTTCACCATTGGACATGACGTTCTCGCTCAAGCGACGGCGACTCAAGTCCTTTATCTACTAACCGATGGCCATGGCAGCACCCGTGCTATTAGGGACTTGGCTGCCAATGGTGGGGAAGGTGGCATCGCACAGCGTTACACATACGACGCCCACGGCAACTTGCTCGCCGGAGCGAATCTCACCAACCTGCTAGCCGTCGCCCTAACCGCCCATCTCTACAGCGGGGAAATGACCGACCTGTTAGGCTTGCAATACCTAAGAGCAAGATACTACAGCCCCCAAACGGGGCAGTTCAATCGGCTGGATCCGTTTTTCGGTAATCTTGATGATCCACTCAGCTTGCATAAGTATGCGTACGTGCATGGCGATCCGATTAGTGGAGTTGATCCAAGTGGGGAGTTTCGAGTATCTCATCCAGGGTTATTCGGTTTGATACCCGTCGTAGTATCTGCTTGGGACCTGATATACAACATCCAACAAGGTAATGGCTTTCAAGCCGCTTTGAGTGCAGCGATACTAGTTTCCGATTTCTTCCTCGTTGGTTCTGTATTTAGGGCAGGAGGGTACTTTTTGAAACATGGCCTAAAGAACGCGGGCAAAATGAGTATTATGATTGGTCCAGGTAGACCATATGGAATACACGCAGTGTGGGAAGTTGCCGGAAAACTTTTCCACGGCAATATTGATCCAGCCATTCGATCAATAAAACTTGGCACATTAACAATTCAAACAGCTGAAGGTATTCTTAAAGTCTGGACTCCATGGATACGCACTTGGAAGCTTCCCGTTATAATTACAGAGCTTGCATCAGCGTGTGGCGGAAGAGCTTTTTCATGTGTGACTTCCGCATTTACTGCCTTCTTGAAGGGGAATTTTTATATACCCGCAACGACATTAACCTGGTTAGCATCTCGAAATCCTACTCTGCAAAACTTAGCACTTGAGCACATGGTCGTTCTTTACGATTATTTGCTGAAAAATCCAGAAAATGAATATGAAGACGGACAAGAAAACTAGTGATTCATTCATTGCTGATATCCTTTACATGCCGCTTTTGCATGGCCTTGTAGCTGTAGTTTATTTACCGCTTAGGCTATGTTTGAATATATTATATTTAGTTCTAAATAAACAATTAAAGAATAGGCTTATCAGTTCAGGAAGATATATTAGCGCTGAAGATTTTGATATGAAATGTGCTTTGCTAAAAGGAACAATTATTATCGAGCATCGATTAGATTACATACCTCGAATTTGGTGGGCCAATTGTTCAATTCTGGAAGAATATGGAGGAGTTATTCCAAAGATAGCGCCAGAGACTTTCATAACTGGCAATCCAGATCCCTTTTACTCTTACTGCCATGGAGTGTACCTTAATCCAGAGCATGGTGTTGCAATGCTAGTGGACTATAAAAGTGATCTACCAGAGACTTATAAGTGTGCCAGGAAATACTTTATAGAGAGGTATGGTACTGAATGTGTAGAAACTTTTTCTCCAAATCGATGCTTAAAAAACATCGATTGCAATAGCCTTGATAAGGATGAAGACGAGGGCAGCTAGGAGCAACCACCCTGAACGGGTTCCGATTGCTGTAGTTTGTAGTGTGTGCCAATAGGCATACCCCTTTATCCAGTCTTGTTGAACAGGTGGTCCCCACCTACCACTAACTGTTTCGGTAGAGAGGCTATTCACTACCCTAATCGCAATTGCAAAAACAGACCAAGGTTGAGTGCACACACCTACCCCTCAAAGCTAGTTGCCAGGTCCGTGTATCTGCAACAGACCGCGAGTCGAATTTCCGGTCAATTCCTACCAATTCACTTCACTCTTGCTCTGATGGCAAACGGACCTCCCGAAAATCAAGGCTTGAGGCATCAAAGATTCGTTTATGACGTTGACTCCGCCGTGATCAACCACATCCAAGCCTCCTCATCGTCGGCCTTCTCAGAAGACCAGAGTGCATATCAAATGAGCAATTGCAAGTTATTGGGGACAGGAATCTGACACCGATCTGACACCAGGTGGCCTACTCGAAGGCATTATCCCTACCCTATAGCCTCTAAGTAAGGTTTTCTATTAGGAACTATGCTTTAGCAATAGCCACGCAAATGACCAACAACTGCCTTTCAATTGAGATATTCTTTTAATAACTTCGAGTCCTAAAGGGAGCACTTCCTTAAAGCTTTCTCTGGCTGACACTTAGCGAAACTATTTCGATGTTCTTGTCGGCCTCTTGCATGTTTGGGTCACCTAAATGGTCACCCACATATGGGATGCTACCTTTTAGCATTCGTCTAGTACAGCCTTCTTGCCAAGGTTTTTCACGTTTCATTTGTTCAACCTGATCCTATAAAGGATTATCCCATTCCCTATTCTTCAAATTCTTTCTTCAATACTTCAAAGTAATCCATCACAGGTTGATCAAAAACAAGATTCCTCTCCTCCAAGCATACCTTGATGTGTTCGTAGCACTTTCTTCGGTATTCTTCAGCTTCCATATGCTGTTCGCTTTCGGTGTGTGCGTTACTAAGATTTAGCAGTGACACAACAACATCCCTGGCGGCCTCGGAGGAATTGGAGTTCGATTCGTAAAGCTCTTCAGCAATCTTCAGAGAACGCTCGTAGTACTCTAACGCTTGATCAGTATCTCCCGATTGACCTCGCACACGAAGAAAATCTCCAAGCTTGCTTAGGCTTACTGAGACATCCCTGGCGGCCTGAGCAAAATCGGGATTCGATTTGTAAAGCTCTTCACGAATCTTCAGTGAACGCTCGTAGTACTCTAACGCTTGATCTGAATCTCCCGATTGACCTCGCACACGAAGAAAATCTCCAAGCTTGTTTAGGCTTACCGAGACATCTCTGGCGGCCTGAGCAGAATCGGGATTCGATTCGTAAAGCTCTTCTCGAATCTTCAGTGTACGCTCGTAGTACTCTAACGCTTGATCAACATCTCCCGATTGACCTCGTACACGAAGAAAATCTCCAAGCCCGTCCTGCTCAACAAGATTGTCACATGAATACAACCTGGTATTTCAGGTTGTATTGTTCTTTGAAAACTGATTTTGAAGCGAATCGATTGTCCTAAATCATCGGCTAGATGCAATTGGGTGCAGCATCTAGAAATCGCAAGGCGATTTTTCGATGGCTCTAATTTGCAAGAAGCTCAGGCAGCTTTTCGTTCGTAATGCTTGAGCACGCCGCCAAGCCATTCTCGACAGATGATCTCCTCGTCCTTGTTAGGCGGATCATTGACTTCAGGCGAAACGCCATGCAAAGGTTTGTTGCTCTTCATTGGCTCGGACAAAGAGAAAAAGGAGCGGACTGAACCAAGGTAGCATCGCGGTGGTATCCTTACAAAAGCACAGGAAATACTTGGTGACAACCTTTGCGACCCTCTGCTATTGCCCAGATATTGTGGTCTCAAAAGAGGCTTGCAATCGACTACGGTTTTCAAATGCAATAGTTGCAGTAACTTGCTATTAGATGACAGCCGTTTCTATGACTTGCAAGCGAATTCGGTCCGTAGTAGATTCGGTTTAACACTACAAACAAAAGGTCTTCAGTAGGCGGGGTATGGTCTCTCATTACCTCGAGGTTGTCGGTACTTATCAAGTTTTGCACCAGTTTAAGCTGATGCTCAACGCCGTTAGCGAAGGTACAAGTGCTTTTTTCTTAAGCATGATGCCAACTTGAGAATTCCTGTTTCTCATTGTTAATGTAAGGAAAAAGCAATCATATTCTGCTTTGCCCTGTCTATTGGCATTTCTGCCTTTCATTGAGGCGTAGTTCGCCGCCATCAAAAATCAAGCCTGGGAAAGAATCGCTCTAGGCATCTTTAGGTTGGTCGAATTTAGCTCCGGCGTCGGTCAATGTTTGACCAATCGCGTTCTGGCATAGCGATTGCTTAACAACATGGCACAGGCGGCATGATCGATCCTTTGACCCCTCCCGATTTACCTCCCCTAAAGAAGCTAAAGGAATTCTGATGCCTGCGATGCTCCCTTCCCCACACATTGCTCAGCAATGGCTGCGCTCACTGCTAGTTTTCAGTGCGGTGTTGTTCTCACTTGTCGGATTGACATTTGCTCAAGATAAGCAGTTACTTGACCTAGAAAAAGATGAACTCAAGTTTGGTTTTATCAAACTAACTGACTGTGCCCCAATCGTTATTGCTAAAGAAAAGGGATTCTTCGAAGCTGAAGGACTTCAAGTAGAAGTAATCGCTCAGCCAAACTGGAAAACGTTGCTTGACAACGTGATTAGCGGTGAACTTGACGGAGCTCATATGCTATCTGGTCAGCCGATTGCGGCAACCATTGGCTTTGGAACTAAGGCCCATATCATTACTGCCTACACACTAGACCTAAATGGTAATGGTATTACGGTTTCGAACTCCATTTGGGAACAAATGCAAGAGAACGATACCGATCTACAATCACCAACACCCAAACACCCGATCACAGCCGACTCTCTAAAGCCAATCGTTGATGAGATTCTTAGCGATGGTGAAAAACTTCAGATGGGAATGGTTTTCCCAGTTTCAACGCACAATTATGAACTTCGTTACTGGTTAGCAGCTTCGGGTATTCACCCAGGTATGTACACCAAGACCGACATTGGTGGTCGAACCGATGCAGAAGTTGAGCTTTCGGTAACACCACCGCCGATGATGCCTGCAACTTTGGAAGCCGGTAACATCCAAGGCTATTGTGTTGGTGAGCCTTGGAACCAACAAGCGGTAGCCAAGGGAATCGGCGTTCCAGTCACCACGAACTATGACGTTTGGAAAAACAACCCAGAGAAAGTCTTTGGCGTTACTAAGGCTTGGGCGGATGAGAATCCCCAGACTCACTTGGCCGTTGTTAAAGCCTTAATCATGGCTGGTCAATGGTTGGACGAGACTGACGCAAGCGGCAAGCTTGTTAACCGTGAAGAAGCTGCACGTATTCTGTCTCGCCCTGACTACGTTGGAGCTGACTACGACGTAATCAAGAACTCAATGACCGGCTTCTTCTACTTCCAGAAGACAGACAAACGAGCCATGCCCGACTTCAATGTCTTCTTCAAGTACAACTGCACCTATCCTTGGTATTCGGACGGTGTATGGTTCCTAACGCAAATGCGCCGCTGGGGGCAAATCACCGAAGCTAAGCCTGAATCGTGGTACCACGATATGGCTAAGAAGGTTTACGAACCAGAAGTCTATCTCGAAGCGGCTCGTATGTTGGTTGAAGAAGGATTGTTGGACGAAGCCGACATCCCTTGGGATACCGATGGCTATAAACCTGCCACAAACGATTTTATCGATGGCATCGAGTACGACGGCAAGAAGCCACTTGAGTACTTGAAAGCTCATGCGATTGGCAACAAAGAGTAGTACCTAAATTGAGTTACTAGGCAGGGGAGGGCGACTGCTCCCCTGCTTTTTTCCCTCCCCATTTATCCCTCCAAAACATAACGATGGTTGTTCTCTGGATAGTAATAGGACTTGGCCTGCTTATTGGACTTGCTTCAGTGGCAGGAAAGCACAAGACAGTTAAGGCAATTGATGTTGCTGGCCTCAACTTTTTGACGCCTATTGTCCGCCTTTGCTATGGCGAAGAGCCCGAGAAACAAATCCGAGACATCACACGGTTCATTCTCGTACCTCTTTTGGCTATCGCAATATTCACTATCGCTTGGTACGGCGTGTCTGAGCGGATTTACACCAAGTCCGGAAAGCTTCCAAACCCACAGGAAACATGGGAGTCTGCTAGCTCCATATGGGCATTTCATACTCGCGAGAATGACAAACAAAGAGCATTCGATCTAACTGGCGAGGCACGCGACGAAGAACTGAAGAAAATTGAAGCTCGCCTTGAAGAGATCGGGCCCCTTGAACAAGAAATTAATCAAGGTGTTAGTGATGCAAAAGCAGCCGCGGAAGAATTGCTGAATGAACGCCTTGGACCGATACAAGCGAGATATGATAAACTAAAGGCGGACTACAAAGAAGCCTCTGAGAAGCGTATCGATAATCTTGAATTGTTAGCCAGCGAAACCGTCTCAGGGTCGGAGGCCAAGAAGAATGATTACATCGATTTAGTTCGCGAGCATCGTCAACAGAGTGACCGTGAGAAGCAAGAGCTTCGTGAGCTTAATGCAAGCATTAAGGAGATTCGGGACAAGAAGAACCCGGATGTTGAAAGTGCCTTGCTTAAGCAAACGGCGATAGCTGAGGAGCGTCAGTACCTTGGCAAAATGCGTGATCAGCTTACCAAATCAAACCGCGAAGAAAAAATAGCTAAAGAGAACGTCAAGCTAGAGTCCGCGAAAGAAAAATTCTATGCAGCTGATGCGGATAGCTTGATAAAAGAAGCAACAAATATTGTCCGTACTGAGGATCGAATCACAAAGATTGCGGAATCAGGCTACGCAAAACCTGCGACGCTCCCTTACCAAGTTTACCGTAGTGTGCTTTGTGTCTTTGCAGGCTTTCTGCTCGGTTCAGCGATTGCAATTCCAATTGGAATACTATGCGGTCTTTCCAAAACCTTTATGGCTGCGATGACTCCTTTCATTGCAATTTTTAAGCCTGTATCGCCAATCGTTTGGTTGCCGGTAGCCTTGATTATCGCCAGTGCTTTTATTCCAGATCCTGACAAGCACTGGTTTACTCAGTGGATGTGGGATTTACCTTGGCTGGGCCAATATAAGATTAATCCAGCCTTTATCGCATCTGCAGTAACCGTCGCACTTTGCTCACTATGGGCAACGATGGTGAACACTGCGTTTGGTGTCGCTTCGGTCGATAAAGACCACATCAACGTGGCAAAAGTTTTGCGACTTGGATTCTGGAGCCGATTATTCAAAATCGTCCTGCCATCGGCTTTGCCATTAGTGTTTGCAGGCTTGCGTATTTCGCTTGGTGTTGGCTGGATGGTTCTGATCGCTGCTGAATTGCTGAGTTCTTCAGAAGGTATCGGTAAGTTTGTATGGGACCAATTCAACAACGGTGCTTCTGACTCTTTTGCAAAAATGGTGGTAGTCGTATTCGTTGTTGGTGTGATTGGTCTGGCGCTTGATCGCATGATGATTGTCTTCCAACGCTTGGTGAGCTTCGACGGCGCACCAACGGCAATCTAAGGAGTAGCAACCATGTCTTACTTAGAACTTGACAACGTGAGCTTTGGTTTCGGCCCGGTGTCTAACCGTTATGAAGTCTTTGAAGGTGCTTCTCTCTCGGTAGAGAAGAATGAATTCGTCGCAGTAATTGGTTTTTCCGGAAGCGGAAAGAGCACCCTCGTTTCACTGTTAGCTGGCTTGGAAAAGCCAGACAGTGGCGAAGTTCGTATTAACGGGAAGGTGGTTGAAGAGCCGGGTCCTGATAAAGGCGTAGTCTTTCAGAACTATTCATTGCTGCCATGGCTCAGTGTTTACGGAAACATTGAACTTGCCGTCAAGCAAGTTTTTCCTGAAATGGACCGCAACGAGCGACGCGATTACATCCAGCACTATATTGATATGGTTAGCCTAACCGGTTCCGAGTGGAAACTACCAGGCGAGCTTTCCGGCGGTATGCGGCAGAGACTAAGTCTTGCTCGGACGCTTTCCATGAAGCCTGAAGTGTTGCTTCTAGATGAACCACTTTCTGCTTTGGATGCGCTAACGCGTTCGCAGCTACAGGATGAAATCATTCGTATCTGGGAAGAAGATAAACGAACCGTTTTGATGATTACGAACGATGTCGATGAAGCGGTTCTCATGGCGGACCGGATAGTGCCGTTAACGATGGGGCCAGCAGCCCACCTCGGCCAAGAGTTCCCCGTTACGCTTGAACGACCACGTGACCGTTCGACTTTGAACTTCAATCCCGAGTTTAAAAAGCTTCGAAATGAAGTGACGAGATACATGATCAATCTCAACGAAGAATCAAAACAATTGACTTCTTCTAACAGCCTAGAGCTACCAGAACTCCAACCGGTTATGCCAGGCCAGTTACAACATATCAGCTAATTTTCGATCCCTACGGGTTACGTCATGTCCAACATTAATCAGAAACCGATTGATCCACGTTTTGTTGAGATTTTCAATCTCGTCAAGGCGTATCCGAATCCCTACGGTGAAGCGGTACGCGTTGTTGATGGTTTTGATTTGGTTATGCGTGAGGGTGAAGTTGTTAGCGTCATTGGTCACTCTGGTTGTGGCAAAAGCACGGTGCTCACAATGGTGGCTGGCCTCAACGATATTACTGGCGGTGGTATTGTAGTTGATGGTCGAGAAATTGATGGCCCTGGCCCTGACAGGGCGGTTGTGTTCCAAGCCCCCTGCCTGCTTCCTTGGATGACAGCGTTTCAAAACGTCATGCTCGGCGTTGAGCAAGTGTATCCACACGGAACCAAGCAAGATCGACATGATATTGCTGCCTACTATCTTTCAGCTGTTGGACTTGCTGATTCATTTGATAAGTACCCTCGAGAGATGTCAGGTGGCATGCAACAGCGAGTTGGTATTGCCCGAGCAATTGCCCTGAAGCCTCGTATGTTGTTGCTCGACGAACCGTTCGGTCGTCTTGATTCCCTTACTCGAATGGACCTCCAGGATGTCATCCTAGAGATTCTCGATCGCGAGCGTATTACCACGATGATCATCACGCACGATGTCGACGAAGCGATCTACATGTCAGACCGTGTCTGCATGATGACAAATGGACCTAATGCCCGAGTTGGGCAGTTGCTGGATTTGCCATTTGATCGTCCACGTAATCGTGCAGCTGTCTTGGAACATCCTTTGTACTACGAACTTCGAGGAGCACTTGTCTCGTTCCTCGAACAGCAAGACCATCGGGTTGCAAATACGAAATCGGAAGACCAATCGACTTGGGACGACACGATGCATATGGTTGAAGCTCTGAATTCAACCGTTCTTGAAGAGGATGCATCCATCGTTACTGAATTGGTTGCCAACTAAACACAGGCGTACTAGCAAGAAGCTATTTTTATGGCGACAGCACAGCTTATCCATGAGAAAGACATCGTTCAGGCGGTCGAGGTATGGACACTTGATCACGATTGCAATCATTTCAAACTTACCTCATCTGTGTATGGATTGAATGAGAATGAACTTGCTTCGCGAAATGAGTCAACTTTTGAGATTGGCACAGGGATCGTAGGCGAAACCGCAGCTAAAATGACACCCGTAATAGCTACGAATTTACCAGAAGGGACCTACCCAGAATTCAGCCATGTAGTTGCTGTTCCAACTATCAAAGATAACCAGTGCCAAGCTGTTACTCTCTTGTTTTGCGACGAGGGAGAAGACAAAAAAGGTGCGATTGAAATCTGGCGTCCAAATGAACGGAGCGAGCTTAGCTTAGAAGAAGCTTGGCATCCCGGCTTGGAACGATTTGGATTGATTAGTAAGCATGTCAAATTTCCTCGTCGTGCAGGATTGCCAGGTATGGTCTGGGGAGATCGTTTTCCCCGTGTGCTAGGTGGTTTATCAAACTCACAAAGTTTTGTGCGGATTGCAGGCGCAAAATCAGAAGGGCTCTCAACGGCGATCGGCATACCTTTTATGCAGAATGCTTTGGAGATTGAGTCAGCTCTGTTGATGCTTTCGTCTAGCCAATCACCGATCGCTCGTGTCATGGAGGTTTGGTCGAAAGATCCAACCACGAATGGCTACAAAATCGTTTCAGCTGATTATGGATCTTACATTGATCTCGGATCGACTAGTCGAAACTTGATCCATCAAGTCGGAAGCGGTGTTGTTGGTAAAGTCTTTGCGCAGGAATCACCTTGGGTCACATGGGATTTGCTTGGAGTTGAGCATCCACGTGGAGATCTTTTTTCAGAGTATGGCTTCATTTGGGGGCTAGGTTTACCAATTTTTGTTGGCAATGAATTTCGAGCTGTCGTGACTCTTTACAGCTAAGAACTTACATCACATATGTCCACGATTGATTCCAACTTGGCTAACTCAGAGGCGTCACATGACGACCTCTTAGGAGCATTGTTGGCGGAATCACGTGAACTGACGGCGGTCGAACGATTCTCCAAGGCACACGATGATGAACTCTCTCATGCACAAGCAAAGCATTATCGTGACCTTATTCCATTAACGGCTCCTGGTGACGGGCAGCAATACGCATTTGAAGTTGATCTCGATACATGCAGCGGTTGTAAAGCTTGTGTTAGCGCCTGCCATCACCTGAATGGCCTTGAAGAAGAAGAGACTTGGCGATCAGTCGGCATGCTTTATGGGCAGAACGGCCTACCAATTATCCAACATGTAACAACCGCGTGCCATCACTGTGTCGATCCAGGTTGTTTAAACGGTTGTCCAACCAACGCCTATGAGAAAGATCCCGAGACGGGCATTGTCCGACATCTTGATGACCAGTGCTTTGGTTGCCAGTATTGCACGATGGCGTGTCCCTACGAGGTTCCGCAATATAGCCCTTCCAAGGGCATTGTCCGTAAGTGTGACATGTGCCATGGGAGACTATCGGCGGGCGAAGCTCCTGCCTGCGTTCAAGCATGTCCCAACAAAGCGATACAAATCTCTTTGGTCGACGTAGAAGAGACGGTGCTGAAGACTGATCGTGGTATCTTCCTCCCTGCAACTCCCCCATCGGAACTAACCAATCCGACGACGGTCTACCGTAGCAGCAGAGAGATGCCATCAGATCTCAAAGGAGCAGATTCCGATACAGCAAAGCCACAACATGCCCACCTACCACTGGTTGTGATGCTCGTACTTACTCAGCTGTCAGTTGGAGGCCTAACTGCCAGCGTAGTTTCACGCTGGCTAGGTGCAGGACTTGGGGCTGAAATTGCTATCGTCGTTGCTACGCTCTTTGGACTGGCTGGCCTTGGAGCTGCAACCTTGCACCTAGGACGTCCCCACTTGGCATTCCGTTCCATCCTCGGTTGGCGACATTCTTGGCTAAGTCGAGAAGCTTTAGTCTTTGGTGCGTATGCCCCTCTGGCGATTGCTTCCTCCGCGTTCGTAGTACAGCCTTATATTGAAGGCTTTTTACCCGAATTTGTTAAGAATCTGCTTCCAATGGTTCTTCCATCAGCGCTCAGACCCGTCTTCGAGTTAGGCGCCATTGTAACAGGAGCTGCGGGCGTCTTTTGCTCAGCTAAGATTTATCTCTTTACTGGACGAGAGTTTTGGCTTGGTTTGAGAACCTACGGGAAGTTTGGTGGTACCTGCTTTATCGCAGGTTTGGGGCTGTTGCTTGCAACTATGTGTTTGCTCAGTACCCCTGGCGTTGTTTACGTCGGCGTATTATTGGTTCTGACTACGATATTGAAACTGTCTTACGAATTCAGCCAGCTACAAAGCGTTCGCACTGATTTGGATTCACTTTGGCTTAGCGCCAAGTTGATGAAAAACGAGCTTGGTGCAATAACCCGTATGAGATTTATTCTTGCAATCGCCGGGGGGATCATCCTTCCCTTGCTAGCGCTGGCTACTCAGTGGCTCGTACCAATGGCTGGGGCCCTAGCAGCGTTAAGTTTCTTTTGCGTTCTTGCCGGAGAACTTGCCGAACGTTATCTCTACTTTAGTGCTGTCGTTCCACTCCGCATGCCAGGAGGCGTGAAGCCATGAGTATGCCACCCAGCGAAACGTCGAAGCCTAGTGGGTTTGTCGGAACGATCCAAAACATCATCCATCAAAAAGATGGCGTATTGACCCGTGATCTGATTCGTCGGCCTGGCAAGTTTGGTCTTGGTCAAGTTCCAAGCCGCCTACTGCCTGATGCAGCAACGGATATGGTTTGTGGGTTCTGTGCTACAGGTTGCAGCTTGCGAGTTCATCTTAAAGATGGAGAAGCAGTCAATCTTTCTCCTACCACTGAGTACCCTGTCAATCTTGGCATGGCTTGTCCAAAAGGGTGGGAGGCACTGAG
The DNA here is from genome assembly GCA_965263145.1 of Botrimarina sp. Classification (GTDB taxonomy): domain Bacteria; phylum Planctomycetota; class Planctomycetia; order Pirellulales; family Lacipirellulaceae; genus CAYGQU01. Next base: position 175,884 of record OZ253585.1, on the reverse strand, counting down.
TGTTCTAGATTCAGATGACCGTGCTACTGAGCCACTGCTTCGCGGCTCGGACGGCGAGCTCAAGCCAGTTGATTGGGATACCGCCCTAAAGACCTTTACTTCCAGGTTTAAGGCAGTTGCCGAAGAACATGGTCCTGAATCAATGGCTTTTTTAAGCACAGGGCAAATGGTTTCCGAAGAGATGGCTCTGCTTGGGTCATTAGCAAAATTTGGCATGGGGATGATCCATGGCGATGGCAACACTCGTCAGTGCATGGCAACAGCCGTTACGGCGTACAAGCAATCCTTTGGATTCGATGCCCCTCCCTATACTTACCAAGACTTTGAAGATTCCGATGTAATGGTCTTGGTAGGATCAAATCTTTGTGTTGCTCATCCGATCATGTGGGAGCGAGTCTGTCGTAATCCACACAATCCAGAGATTATCGTGGTCGATCCGCGTCGAACCGAGACTGCCATGGCAGCCTCGCTTCATCTGCCAATCAAACCAAAATCAGATTTAACGTTCTTCTATGCGATTGCCAACGTATTAATACGCGAAGGCTGGATCGACCATGATTTCATCGAAGCGAGCACCAGCCAATATGATGAATTTGCTAACTTCGTTGCAGAGTACACACCCCAGCGTGCAGAAGAAGCATCGGGCATACCAGTTGAAACAATCGAACGTGTTGCCAAGATCATTCACGAAGGCAAGCGGGTATCATTCTGGTGGACAATGGGCGTCAATCAGAATTTTGAAGGGGTCCGAGTAGCTCAAAGCCTGATTAATCTCGCTTTGATGACAGGCAATATCGGACGTCCAGGCACGGGTGCAAACAGCGTCACTGGTCAATGTAACGCTATGGGCTCTCGTATGTGGAGTAACACAACGAGCTTGCTCGCTGGGCGTGACTTCCTAAAAGAAACAGACCGACGTGAAGTTGCTGGTATTCTCGACATTCCTGAAGCGTCAATCCCAACGGAAAACAGCTGGCCCTATCATCAGATCATTGAAGGGATCCGCGAAGGTAAAATCAAAGGCCTTTGGGTCATTTGTACAAATACAGCCCATTCTTGGATCAATCAAACGGATGTGCGTGAACTTCTTGATAAGCTCGATTTTCTTGTTGTTCAAGATATGTACCACACTACCGAAACAGCACAGCAAGCGGATCTCGTATTGCCTGCTGCTGGCTGGGGAGAAAAAGAAGGAACTTTTATAAATAGTGAGCGTCGGTTGGGAATTGTTAAGCGTGTAAAGCGCCCGCCTGGTCAGGCGTTACCCGATTTTTCAATCTTCCGATTGGTAGCCAAGTATTGGGGCTGTGAAGAGTTGTTCAAGAAATGGACAAGCCCCGAAGCGGCTTTCCAATTAATGAAAGAGCTATCTGCTGGACGGCCTTGCGAGATAACCGGCATCGATGACTACGCTGCTCTTGATCATGCGGGTGGGGCTCAGTGGCCCTGCGTTGAACCGGTTGCTGAAGTTGATCAACAACGCCGACTCTTTGAGGATGGTAAGTTCTACCATGAAGATGGGCGAGCAAAGTTCTGCTTTGAACCAAGCCGATCAATGCCGGAACAGCCGGACGACGAGTATCCTTACCTACTGCTAACTGGACGCGGCGCCGCTTCGCAATGGCACACGCAAACTCGTACAGGTAAGTCTGCCGTGTTACGGAAGCTCTATCCAAGCAAGGTTTATGTCGAGATGCATCCCGAGGATGCGACGGTGCTTGGCGTTCAAAACTATGATCCGGTTAGCATCAGATCACGTCGCGGAGAACTTACTGCGACAGCCTTTGTTACGCCTACCGTACAGGTTGGTCAGATGTTCATCCCCATGCATTATGAAGCGACCAACCGACTGACCCTGTCCCATTTTGACCCTTACTCCCATCAGCCAAGTTACAAAGACTGTGCCGTTGCAGTCGAGTTAGCGAACGAAGAGGTGTGCCGATGAGTGATTCTCAAGGCTTTTCAGAAGAACAAAAAAACTTCTTGCAAGGTTTTGCCATAGGCAGCGATGTTGCACGCAAGGTGAATAGCTTGCCCGTGTTGTCCGGTAGCGCTGGAAATGGCGAGACGGTTACCGTTGGTGCTGCACCTCGTGCGGCTGGTGAACTTCCGGTTGACCCAGCCGATGCTCATATTGATGCTCAGGATGAACAGGTTGCCAAAGGTGGCAAGCTTGTGGGAGAAGAAAAGGCTAAGCGTGATAAGCCAGCACAAGATCTTTGGGATGACATGAAAGCGTGGGCTGCCGCTGGGGAATTCCCCAAAGGTAGCGATGTCTTCCTCACAAAATTCTACGGCATGTTCTACGTCGCACCCGCCCAGGATTCCTACATGTGTCGGCTTAGATTCCCGGGGGGAGCTCTAAAGTCGTGGCAAATGCGTGGGCTAGCCGAGATGGCAGACAGCTATGCTGGTGGCTACACGGACGTTACGACCCGTGGCAATCTACAACTTCGTGAGATTAAAGCAGAAGACCCGGTAAACGTGATTATGGGTTTGCGTGATCTGGGGATCATCAATTACGGCTCGGGTGCGGATAACATCCGTAACGTGACTGCCAGTCCACTTAGTGGTATTGATTCTGACGAGTTGATCGAAACACTACCACTTGCTCGGGATATGCACTATTACATTATTCACCATCGTGAGATGTATGGTTTGCCCCGCAAGTTCAATATTGCCTTCGATGGTGGAGGAACCGTCAGTGCCCTGGAGGACACTAACGACATCGGATTCACTGCGGTGAAAGCCTCTGGTGACGATTTGCCAGAAGGGATCTACTTCCAGCTTACACTTGGTGGGATCACAGGGCATAAAGATTTTGCACGGCCTACAGGTGTTCTCCTTGAACCTCATGAGTGTGTTGAAGTTGCTGGCGCGATTGTGCGTGTCTTTGTAAAACATGGTGACCGAACAAATCGTAACAAGGCACGCTTGAAGTATGTCCTTGACGATTGGGGATTCGACAAATACCTGGAAGAAGTCGAAAAAGAGCTTGGCAGAAGCCTCCGACGCGTTCCACTGGATGCCTGTGAACCCCGCAGATCAGACAACCGTCAAGCGCATGTTGGAGTTCATTCTCAGAGCCAAGAAGGACTAAGCTATGTCGGCGTTGCTTTGCCAGTTGGACGGCTGTCAAGTGATCAGATGCGTAGCTTAGCAGCCATCTCTGATAAGTGGGGCAATGGGGATCTTCGTCTTACCGTTTGGCAGAATGTCATTATCCCAAACATTGCCAACGACGACATCGATGAAGTCAAACAAATGATTGAATCCATTGGGCTTGATTGGGATGCCAACAGCATCCGAGCAGGCTTGGTGGCTTGTACCGGAGCAGCCGGTTGTAAATATGCTGCTGCTCCGACGAAAGCGAATGCTTTGACGATTGCGGATTACGTTGAACAACGTCTTGAACTCGACACGCCGGTGAACATCCACTTGACTGGATGTCATCACTCTTGTGCTCAGCACTACATTGGAGACATTGGTCTCATCTCAGCGAACGTCGAGAATCCCGATGATCCTGACGGTGATACGGTTGAAGGCTACCACTTGTTTGTAGGTGGAGGATACGGCACACGGCAAGCGATTGCACGTGAGTTGTTCACCAATCTTCCCTTTGATCAAGTGCCAGCCCGCGTTGCAACACTATTACAAACGTATCTCGACAACCGCATGTCAAATGAGGAAACGTTTGTCGAATTCGCTAGCCGCTTGGATACCGAAAACCTTAAACAGCTATGCCTTGCTGAGGCAGTTCCTGCTTAATTGATATTGAAATCATGACTGTTTCACTCATACCAGAATCAGCCCCATTCACTGAAGAACAACGCGCCTGGCTAAACGGTTTTTTAGCAGGCTGGACAGGCATTGTTGATGCTAACGGAAAATCCGTTAGTGGTTCAGAAATAGCTGCTGGCTTGCTACCTGGAACCGATTCAGAAGAAGAGGAAGAAGACTTCCCGTGGCATGATCCCGCAATTGAGATTGAAGAGCGTCTGAAGCTTGCTGAAGACCGTCCCATTGAACGCCGCATGATGGCAGCCATGGCTCAGCTCAATTGCGGTGCCTGTGGTTATCTTTGCCAGACCTACTCGGAAGCGATTGCAAGCGGCGAAGAGAAGAATCTAACGCTCTGTTCACCGGGCGGTAAAGAGACTGCTAAAATGCTGAAAAAGCTTAACAAAGAACGGAGTGATGCTCCTGCTAGTTCAGCAAACGGTGCCACCTCTGCAAACGGCAGTGCTACAGCAAATGGGTATAGTCGAGCGAATCCTTACACTGCTTCGATAACCGTAAGTGAGAATCAGAACAAAGAAGGTTCTTCAAAACACACGTCACATGTTGTTATTAACTTGGGAGATAGTGGCATTGAATATGCCGTCGGAGATTCGCTGGGAGTCTTCCCAACCAACTGCGAAGAACTCGTTGGTGAACTCCTCTCTTACACTTCCGATCCAAGCGATGAGTTACAAAAAGAACTCTTCGAAAATCGATGCCTTCGTTCAGTAACCGATGAGCTTCTTGAGTTACTTGCAGAGAAAACTAACGATGATTCAACTAAACAAGAGCTTCTTGGCCTGATCGATTCCGATGAACTAGACACGATGGATGTGCTAGACGCGATGAACCGAGCGAATGGCGTTAAGCTGTCGGAAGATGAGCTTAAAGAGTGCTTGATGGAGATGTCACCTCGCTTGTACTCCATTGCTAGTTCACACAAAGCACACCCGGGGGAAGTTCACTTAACCGTTGGTAAAGCAACAGCCAAAGTTGGAGAGCGGACGTACAAAGGGGTCGCTTCGACCATGTTTTCCGATCGAGTTGGATCAGATCATCCCGTGAAGGTGTATGTCCATAAATCGCACGGCTTCACCGTTCCAGCCGACCCGTCAGCTCCGATGGTTATGGTTGGCCCGGGGACTGGCATTGCTCCGTTTCGAGCCTTCTTGGAGGAACGAGTTGCAACGGATGCCCCAGGAAAAAACTGGCTCTTCTTTGGTGATCAGCACGAAGCGACAGACTTCTTGTATCGAGAAGAGTTTGAAACTCTGCAAAACAATGGCAAGCTTAATAAGTTGAGTCTTGCTTTTAGTCGAGATCAGGCGGAAAAGATCTATGTCCAAGATCGCATGCGAGAAGAAGGTTCTGAGCTATACGAATGGCTAGAACAAGGCGGCTACTTCTTTGTTTGTGGTGATGCGAAGCGAATGGCAATCGATGTTGACAAAGCATTGCACGAAGTCATTGCTAAGCATGGCGACATGAACGACGAGCAAGCGAAAGCTTACGTCGACAAGCTGAAGGCGGATAATCGTTATGTAAGAGATATCTACTAATCGTAGATATCTTGCCCTACCTACTTCCTATTAACCAATCGACTATCTTGACCTCTCCGCAGTCAACTAGAGATGCAGCGCGCCAACTTGTGGTGGTTGGGGCCGGTATGGCTACGCATGCTTTGCTTAGAAGGCTTGCACAGAATGGCGGTCTCGATTCGTTTGCAGTGACAGTAATCGGTGAAGAACCGCGTCCTTGCTATGATCGTGTGAATCTTACGGAATGCTTTTCTGGCAAGTCAGCTGATGAGTTACTTCTTTCTCCTAAGGATTGGTACGCAGAGCAGGGGATTAACTTAATAACCTCCGAGCGTGTTGTCTCAATCGATCGGGCGAATCATTGCGTCACTACCGATCTAGGGAATGATTTCGCATACAATCGCCTTGTCCTAGCAACCGGCTCGAAGCCTTTTGTTCCTCCAATTGAAGGTTTTGATCTGCCGGGGGTATTTGTCTATCGGACCATTGAAGATATCGAACAGATAAAAGCCTATGCTAAGGAGTGCAAAACTGCCGCAGTGCTCGGAGGAGGTTTACTCGGTTTAGAAGCCGCCAAAGCTCTTTATGATATTCATCTTGATACGCACGTCGTCGAGGTGGCTGCAGCGTTGATGCCTCGGCAACTAAACACGGAGGCGGCAGAAGTTCTGAAGCAAGAAGTGGAAGAGATGGGCGTCGAAGTCCATCTGCTTCGGCGTGCTGAGAAACTTATTGAGAAAGGGCACGCTAAAGAGATTCACTTTGCTGGCCATGATACTTTGCATTCTGATATGGTTGTTATCTCTGCCGGTATCCGCCCGCGGGATGAACTTGCACAGTCTTCTGGATTAGCAATCGGCGAACGTGGTGGTATCGCAGTCGATTCGATGATGAATACGGCTGATCCAAGAATCAGTGCCATTGGTGAGTGTGTGAGCTACGAAGACCGGTTGTTTGGACTGGTCGCCCCTTGCTATGAGATGGCAGAGGTGGTTGCAGACAATCTCTCGGCAAACGCTATTGGTGAACAACCATGCTCACATTTCAAGGGAATCCAAAAATCATCCCGTCTCAAATTGATGGGTGTCGATGTTTCAACACTTGGCACGCCAATAGGTGAGGCACCTGGCGCGAAGGTAGTCAGCCATACTGGCGAAGGATTCAGCCGAACGCTTCTGACAGAACGAAATCGGGTCACTGGCGCGATTGGCGTGGGGGACTGGCCTGAACGCGAGCGGCTAAGCGGGCTAATTGCTGATAAAAAACGAGTTAGCGGGCGCCAACTCCGACGATTCAAAGAGACGGGATCTCTTTGGTCCGATGCACAAGGCGCGAGTGTTGTGGAGTGGCCTGCCAGTGCGACTGTTTGCAGTTGCTTAGGCATCACCAAAGGCGAGTTGACAGATGCCATACTTGCTGGAGCAGGCGATGGGCAAGCATTGGCTGAAGCTACGGGAGCTTCCACTGTCTGCGGAGGTTGTCATTCCTTGGTATGCGAACTGGCTGGTAGCCCTGAAGAATCTACTGGCCGTGCGGGTTCGAAAGTTCTTCTCACAGCATCAATTTTCGCAACGATTGCAGCGATAGCCTTGGTGTTATCTACCCCTTTCCCTTTTGCGGAAAGTGTTCAATCAAGTTGGACTAAGGTTGATTTCCTATGGAAGGATTCACTCGCGAAGCAAATCAGCGGTTACACGCTGATGGGAATCTCACTTGCAGCATTAATCCTTTCCTTACGCAAGCGAATCAATTGGTTTAGTCTCGGGAACTTCAACTTTTGGCGTGGAATGCACGGACTACTTGGGCTTGCAACGCTCATTGGATTTGTGGTCCATACCGGAATGCGGATGGGACATAACTTTACTTTTGTATTAGCAACCGTTTTCTTATTGCTGAATCTCTTGGGTGCCTTTACCGGAGTTGTGGCATCCCTGGAAAGCAAACTAACCGGCATTTGGGGAAAACGTTTTCGTGAGTGGCGACCAAAATTAACTCAACTGCACATTTGGCTCTTTTGGCCAATTCCTGCACTAATCATCTTTCACATCATCTCGGTTTATTACTACTGAGTTGGTGCGGAGAAACTATATGCAATGAACAACGGACGACAGTGGATAATTTGGTTCACGGCGACATTAGGCAGCGTAGCCTATTTGTCTTACTGTCTGTTTTCACAACCAGAAGCATCAGCAAGAACTTTTCTCCCAGGTGTTACTACGCATGGTCATTACCAGATAGAACTTCAGTGTAAAGAATGCCATTCGCCTGGGATGGGAGTGCTTTACGATGCTTGCACGCGTTGCCACGGACAAGAGCTAAAGGATGCAACCGATACGCACCCACGTTCTAAGTTCACTGATCCAGGCAAATCGCATATGGTGAAGAAACTGGATGGGCGATCTTGTATTTCCTGCCATCAGGAGCATGTGCCAGATCGGACGCATGCCATGGGGCTTTCCCTTCCCACCGACTACTGTTGGCATTGCCATCAGGATGTTGGGGAACAGCGTCCCAGTCATGAGAATCTTGCCTACGACTCGTGTGCTACGGCAGGTTGCCACAATTACCATGACAACCGAGCCTTGTTTGAAAACTTTCTGGTCAACCACCACGGCGAACCGGATATTCTTGCGACGACCCAGGTTCCGCTTCGCCAGCTGAGTAATTACTGGCAAGAAGATCACCCTGACACTTCACCTCTAACCTCCAAACAAGCAGACTCTCCCTCGGATATCAAGGTGGATCAAGAATTACTTGATCAATGGGCTGAAACATCTCATGCAGCTGCTGGAGTAAATTGCTCTGCTTGCCATACTGGCGACAACGGCAAATGGTACGACAAGGTGACTCACCAAGCATGTCAAGATTGTCATGAATCGGAGGTGAATACTTTCCTGGCTGGGCGCCATGGCATGCGACTTTCGGTGGGACTTTCGGCCATGACGCCGGAGCAAGCTCGGTTGCCTATGCACGCGGGGAGTCATCACAAAGAATTGACCTGCGTCGCATGCCACGATTCCCATCGCTTTGATACTCAATATGCCGCTGTTGAAGCTTGCTTGAAATGCCATAACGACGAGCATTCTTTGGCATACAAAGATTCACCGCACTTTGCACTCTGGCAAGATGAACTGAGCGAGATTGGCGAACCAGGTACAGGCGTCACTTGCGCGACGTGCCACATGCCACGGGAAGAAGATTCTAGCGGCAAGCTTTTTGTGCAGCACAATCAGAACAACAACCTCAGGCCAAATGACAAGATGGTTAAAACCGTCTGCAGTCATTGCCATGGGTTGCAATATACGCTTGATTCCTTAGCTGATTCTGAATTGATAAAGAACAACTTTAAGGGTGAAAGCAAAGTGAACGTAGAGAGTATCGATATGGCTAAAGCATGGGCTGACGAACGGGCGCGTCTGCGAGAAGAAAGGAAGAATCGCAAAGAAAATAAGAAATAGATTTAAAAGATTTTTGAGTAATAGGCGGATCAGTTGTTGGTCACAGATCAGCATTCACTTAACGATTAACTAGAAGGATAACTAAATGGTCCGCAATATATTGATGATTACTGGCTTGGTAGGTACCGCCGGTATATTAGCCCTTTCAACCACGGGTTGTGGTAGTTCAGCTTCCGCATCACCAGCAGGCATATCGCCAGATAAGTTCGCTGACGGCGTTCATGCCGTGATGATGGCTGACCGCACTGTGTATGCCAAGCATGTGGTGACGCGTCTAAAAAAACAAGAAGCCCCCGTTAAACCTGACGAGTACTGGGATAAATGGGAAGAGGGATCAGAGGATCCACATATGCTTCCCTTGCCCGCTCAGATGTTCCGCATGGGAGCCTCATTGGTGAATGACGATCCTGATGCCGGTTTTCGTTACAGCTTGAAATCGCTCTGGCCTTTGAATCCTGAGCATAAACCAGTGAATGATGATGAAGTGAAGGCTCTTGAATTTCTTTCAGACAATCCAGGAGAAACCTACACAGCTGAAATTACTGACGCTGATGGCAACAAGCTCTTTACGAAGTACTACCCAGACCGAGCTGTTGCAGCAGCGTGCTGGGAATGCCACAACGAGCATGATCGCCGAGGTGAAGATTACCCTGAGTTTGTAAAAGACGACGTAATGGGCGCCGTAGTTGTTTACGTTCCTTTGGACTGATGGGTGACATCATGTGTTACATGAGTCTGCTTAGATTGTCGTTGCTTTCTGCCTTGTTGGTTACAGCTTGTGGTTGTAATCAATCAGAGCCAAATAAAGCCGTGGATAAGAAGACGCTACCGGAGACTCCCAAGGAGTTTGTGGTGGCTGAAAAACTTTACACTGCAAACTGTGGATCCTGTCACGACTCGAGTCGTGATGGGGCTCCACGGCTTGGTTTTCTTAGAGCTTGGCAAAAACGAATTGACCAAGGGAAGCAAACTTTGATTACCCATGCTACTGAGGGCATTGGGCTAATGCCTCCGAAAGGAGAAAACCCTGATCTGACTGATTCGGAGATCGCTTCGATTATCGATTACATGATCTATCGAGCTAACTTAAACATTCCCGCCCGACGGTAATTGGGCGTTAACTAAAAGGAGATATCATGACTGAAGAGCAAGTAGCACTCGTGCAAGGGTCTTGGGCCAAGGTTGCCCCTAGCGCGGATTCGGTTGCAGCTTTGTTCTATGACCGACTTTTTGAGATTGCACCTGAGGTTAAACCTCTATTCAAGGGAGATATGGCCGAACAAGGCCGCAAATTGACACAAATGCTGTCTGTTGCTGTTAACGGCTTATCGAATCTAGATAAGCTCGTTCCCGCGGTCCAGGACATGGGGGTTCGCCATACGGGGTATGGCGTGGAAGATAAGCATTATGATTCGGTAGGAAGTGCTCTGCTTTGGACACTAGGCCAAGGCTTGGGAGATGAATTTACTCCTGAGACTGAAGAGGCTTGGACGCTAACGTATACAACCCTGGCAACCGTCATGAAAGATGCGGCTGCTTCAGCTGCGGTTTAGATGAATGAAAGCCCCCTGTTCCTATAGAACGAGGGGGCTCTTTATTATCGGTTTAGCAACAATAGCAGGTTATTCTACAGGGGTCGTAACGCCGATCACTTCCTGAACTTCAAGTGCTGTCGTATCGGGAGTGTCGGAAGTACGGAGCCTCAATGCGGCTGCCTGAGCTTTCCGACTGTAATCAATCGACTCACCAAGAATCCGAGCGGCTTCTTGCGAAGCGTGGAAGCCACGTGAGTTTTCACTGCTGATATAGTCAAGTCGCCACATCGATTTTCTCTGCAGTTCAAGAGTCTCTTTAAGTGACTCTTCATCAGCACCGGCTGCTTTGGCCTCTAGAATAGCATCAAGCATCTCGGTCATTGCCGCTCCGGCACGTTCAAGTAATGCATGATTTCTTTCCTGGATACTTTCGACGCGATAAGCAAGTTCACCTTCACTTTGATGATGGCAGTTTTGGCATGCTGCGTTGATGTTCTCAATCGGTGACTGAACCTTGTGGTTACTGAGCTTCGCAGCCCCAACACGTTCATAAGGCATATGACAGTCTGCACAGCTTACTCCACTTCTGGCATGGATGCCTTGGCTCCAAAGCTCGAACTCGGGGTGCTGCACTTTATAAATGGTTGCACCCGTTTCACCATGCTTGTAATCGATGAACTTGGTGCCGTCTGGGAAGGTTGTTTCTTCCCAGGTCTTTTCAAGATCTTCCATCTTGAGGCCATTCTTCCAGGGGAAAGAAAGAGTCATCTTGTTAGCACAGTAGTATTCGACATGGCATTGCCCACAAACATACGACCTCATCTCTTGTCGAGAAGCATGTTTATTTGGATCATACGGTTCGGTACGCCCGCCATCTCTCCACTTTTTAATACTTGGTAGATGGTCTGCTGGTGCATCGCCCTCAGCGAGTGCTCGGATCGCGTTAACAAAGCCTGGCCTCGTTACTCGAATGGCCATGGATTCTGGATCATGACAGTCAATGCAAGTTACCGGATGAGCTTCTCCTACGGCGGGATGATCTTCGGCAACTGGCTTTCCTGCGAATTCGCCTTCAAAGCCTCCAACTGGGGGTGTTTCAAAAACAGGCTTATTTTCATCCGGAGTACCGTCGGGCATTTGCTTGAGCATTCCAAGAACTTCTTCGTAGCTCTTTTGACTAACTTCCTCAAAGCCACGTTGTACAGCTTCATAGTTAAAATCTTTAGCTAAAGCTTCTTCGCTGACATCTTTGCCCATCGCTTCAAGTCCAACTTTCCGGTAGAGAACTGAAGTGGAACCGTGGCAATGGAGACAAGCACCTGCTTGAGGTTTTTTTGTGACACGCTCTGTCACGCCTTGGTCATAGAGCATGTAGGCATGTCCGCGAGCTTCACGATAATCAATGCTAAAGGCATAGCCAGCATAAAGTCGCTTGAGCCAAGGCTGCTTGTCCAGCTTGGATTGAGGAAGAGCGCTTGAACCGCCGTAGAATTTATCACCTGCTGTAGCTTTCCATCCATCGAAATGGTGAGGCCAACTTAATCCCCATGGCTCGGGATCAACTGAAATTTCATTCAGCTCAGCTATACGGATATAGGGAGTACGAGCATCTTGCTTATTTTGAAACATGGTGATCAAAACCCATGCCACTAAGGCAGTTGCAATGCCCGCAGCAAGAAACGCCAATAGATAAGTTTTAGCATTCCCGCGTAATCTTTGATTACCCATGAGTGTCCGGTTAGATCGCATGGTCAATATCCTTCATAACGTCTAGGAGCTACAGATTGGGCGTGGCCAACACTGGCATGGCAGTGAACACAGCTGAGCATGTCACCACCTGTTTCCACCGGCAACATGTGATTAACTAAATCAGAATGACAATAAAGACACGCATCTTGCACGATGCGGCTATTGCGTTCTTTGATTTGTATAGGGTCTTTATAGTCACCCGTGGTAAAGGCAAGCGAGTGAAAGAAGCCGTTGTCAGCCTTGGTGAGATACTTGCCTAGTACGCTGTCATGAGGGGTATGGCAATCATTGCAGACGGCCACGGCATGGTGGCTTGATTTTAACCAAGAATCATAAGACTCTTGCATGACATGACAATTGGTACAGCTTTGGGGATTGTTGCCAAGATAAGCATGCCCTTCGCCATAACCGAATGTAAAAACGCCCAGACCACCAAACACACCAAAAGCTGCCGAGAGAACAATAGGCATAACTCGCCGCTTGTTGCTGTCATGAGCAGATTCAGCGGTATGGGACTCGGCCATTCAAAGAACCTTCGTATTCCCAATTGATGCGCAAAATAACCACGCTCAACAATAAAAGCGAGAAGATAAGATCGCTTTGATTATTTCATTTGTGAATTTATCACAACATGATTAGCTAATCAAACTAAATAAAAAGATTTTAGGTTGGCTCTTCCTTAAGGTCTTTTATGTCATAAAGGTCGAGAATGGAGAGAGATCACGAAAAAACCCTTGGGCGACATGAATCGCCCAAGGGTTTTATTAAATGATCAGGAGCTATTACTACTTCTAATTAGAAGTTCATCGTCCATTGCGTGTAGAAGAAATCAGCATCCACAGCACCACCGGCTGGTGTAATCTTATTACCTGCCCAGAAGTGTGAGTATCCAAAGAGGATGTTCGAACGTGGGTTGATCTTGTACTTGACGATCAAGTCAAGCTCATCACCCCAGTCGCTGCTGGTTGTACTTTGAGCTGGTGTGCCACCAATCGAAGGTACGATGTCACCGGCCTGGTTAGCCATGAGGTGGTAGTACCAGATCAAGAGGTCAACCTTCTTATGAGGTGCCATCTTGACTAGCAAGTTAGGCGATTCGATGTTCGCACGTTGCGTTGCATCGATGAATCCTAGGTACTTGTGAGCAAGTGGGAACAGTTGGTTGTAACGGTTGAAGTCGCCACCCATGACTTGACCAGACGCATAGTCATAGTACAACCAAACCGTTGGGTTCCATGGCATGTCGAGCTTGCGACCAATACCTGCAGTACAGAATCCGGCCATGTGATCAGCACCAAGACCACTTTGACGTCCAAACTGTGGAGCACCTTCTAATTCATACAACCAGCCACTGTCGGTTTTACCCCACATGCGAAGACCTGTTGTGTGAAGCGAAAAGTCGCTGCTGATTGAACCTGGTCGCTCATCATCGAATCCAAGGTAGTAGAGATCCATCGAGTGGTTCTCACATGCTTTGTAAGTGCTGTAGACACCATAGAAGCTACGGTCGTAATCAGCTTCATCAAATTGGTTATCGACAACTGGTACAAAATTAGTGTAGAACCCATCAACCGACCAGTCGCCAGACTTATGCAATACTCGGATACCTTCGAAGGTACGACGGGTGTTGGCCCAATCGAGTGGTGAAACAGTTCGTTGTGCACCGTAAAGGAGTTCTTGACGACCGACGCGAACCGTCGTCTTGTCAGTTAGCTTAACATCAACGAACAAGTTAAGAAGGTCACCGTAGTTGGTGTCGATGCCACGAGGAATGTAGGTATTTTCTGAACCCGTAACATCTGCGTAAATGCCTTCAGCATAGAAGCGAATGTTATCGTTAACTTTCCAGTTCGTGTAGAGGCGAACGCGTGAAAGCATGAAGTCGTTTTCGGTATCTTGGAATCGCGTAGCACCAGGAGATGACCCCATCCCCTTTTCGTGGTGATAACGCAAGCGAAGCTGTCCGCCAACGTCAAGCGTTCCCCAGCGACCGCAACGATCAACTGGCATCAACTTCAAGCAGTCACCAAGGCACTCATACTTATTGCATGGATCCTTAAGGTAGCTGAAGTCATTCGCGTAGAAGAGTCCTTTGTGACTTGTAGTACAAGGGTTGACCTTGTCTTTCTTCTTACCACAAAGGTCGCCACAGCCAACGTCGCCAGCACAGCCAACATCACCACAGCAGTCTGCCACTTCGCACGATGGTTCACAGCAGGCTGATGCTAGAGTTACTTCCTCACCGGAGTAATCAGAAATGACTTCGTCGACTTCTAAGAATTCAAAGCCGTCAAAAGCCGAGGCGACAGAGACTGTCTCTTCCGCCTGGGTAGTACAATTGCAGAGAAAAAGCTGGCAAGCCGCGATAAAGGCGGTACCTGCCAAGCGAGCATAGCATTCCATTGTAAGCTCTCGCATCCAGGGTTTGGGTATAGGGATTCAATCATTCGCGAGTACCCAATGCAATCCGTTTACATCCAAGCGTCGCGTTGTCAGCCGCAAGGCTCACATCAACAGGAATCGGAAGAGATATGCTGAAGTGACAACTTGGATACTTATGCCGGCAAGGTTTATCATGTGAGTAAGTCTAAACCATACAAGCACTTAGGGACTGGTGACTTTGTGACCGGCAGTATAATCCACGTCCAATAGGTCGTAATTACCGAACAGGTGCTAGCCCTAAGTGACTAGTTAATTGGCATCAAACGCCGCATGGCTACGCTAGATCTGGAAAGTGCACTATCTTGCGGAATTCCGTAAGGCCAATGATATAAACACTTTACGACGCATTGGTCGGTTGGAGTGCTACGGCACGAGATATGCCTGTACTCATTTTTAGATTGCAAAGTGCCAGGAAGTCTGCACGCAGCCCAAGAAAATGTAAAAGAAAAGACATAATGGTCTCTGAGGTTAGTACGACATCGGTCAACCCGCCCAATATTCTCGTTATAGACGATGATCCTCTGGTTTCAGTGGTTGTGAGAAGAGCAATGGATGGCATCTCTCACCGACTCAGCACAGCGTTGGATGCATCCTCTGGTATGTCAGAGCTAGAGAAAAAACAACCTGACTTGGTGGTTCTAGATAATGTCTTACCAGATGGTATGGGAATCGAGGTGCTCAATAAAATCCATGAGCTCCTTCCGAATGTCCCTGTACTTTTTGTCACCGCTCGAGGCTCAGGAAGTACTGCCATCGAGGCAATGAAACAGTGCGCTTTTGATTACCTGCCAAAACCTTTAGATCCCTCTAAGCTTCGAGCACAGATCAGTCGAGCGCTGGCATTGAGCTCTTTATTGCAAGAGGGAAACTCTGAATCTGCCTTATCAAAAGATGATACCGCCACTAGCAACGCATCAGATCCACTCGTTGGTGAGTGCGTTGCCATGCAAAATGTATTCAAGTCTGTTGGCAAGGTTGCGCAGTTGGATGTACCGGTCTTGATCCGGGGTGAGCATGGAACTGGTAAGGAATCCATTGCTAAAGAAATTCATCGTCACAGTCAAAGGTCTGACGGACCGTTTACTAAGATAGCCTGTGCTGGTTTAAACGAAGCAAATCTTGAGAAACAACTGTTTGGCGAATCGCTTTCAGATGGGAGTTATGTGCCAGGAGCCATTGATCGTGCATCTAGTGGCACGCTCTTCATTGAAGAAATCAGCAAGCTTCCACTAGCCTTACAAGCAAACTTAATAACTGCTTTGCGTGATGAAGTATTTTACCCGGTCAATTCAGAAACTAGTAAGCCACTCCCTTGCCGAGTTATCGGAACAACTTCTTCCGACTTGGAAGCGCTTGTTCGCCATGGTGATTTTCGATCGGATCTTTTCTATACGATGACGGCGTTCATTGTTACGCTACCAGCTCTTCGTCAGAGACATGGTGATATCCCACTTCTAATCAACGACAGCCTGAAGAAGTTAAAGCACATCGCACAAGGATTTGGGATTCAAGAGACCGTCCTCTCCGAGGAAGCCAAACGTGTCTTGTGCAAGCATACTTGGCCAGGCAACATCGATGAGCTTGAGAGTGTCCTTAAGCGGGCTTTAGTTGAGCAGAAGGGACATATCCTGGAAGCTTCTGACATTCAGAAGGCG
This sequence comes from Botrimarina sp., assembly GCA_965263145.1. Lineage (GTDB taxonomy): Bacteria > Planctomycetota > Planctomycetia > Pirellulales > Lacipirellulaceae > CAYGQU01. The sequence continues at coordinate 159,727 of OZ253585.1, read as the reverse complement.
CTTTCTGAAGATGCCGTGGTTACATCTTCACTCGATTCAGAAGTGAGCAAGCATGTCACTGACTGGGCTACGTTTGCAAAGCTTCGCATTGATGGGGACACGGATACGCTGCATTCGGATGCTACGGAAGAGATGGAACGTAAGCTATTTGCTAATGTTCTGACACACACTGCTGGTAATCAAACGCGAGCTGCCAAAATCCTTGGGATTACTCGGGCAAGCCTACGTAAAAAACTAAGGCTTTATGGCATGAATGCGATGCAAGTCAGCGAAAATAACTAAGATCGATACCATGGCGGACTCAGGCGACATTCACTCCAACGATATTCCCCGACCGAGTGAAGGCAGGCGATTAACGTGGCTCTATGTTTTTGCATTGAGCACGGTGGCGATTCTGTCCATTGGCGCCCAACTACTCATCCAACAACAACTACATTCGGGTAAGAACGACTCGCGAGTGATCAATATCGCAGGCCGCCAACGTATGCTTAGCCAGCGTTTGGTTAAGACTTCTCTGATTCTGTTGGTTTCAGAATCAGATGAAGACACTCGTGTTGTTGAAGAGCTTCAGTTGACACTCGATGAGTGGGTGAAAAACTATGATGGACTCAGGCAAGGATCTCCAGAGCTAGCATTACCCGGAGACAACAGTCTTGAAGTAGAGAGCCTTTTTGCAGAGATTGACAATTGTTACATCCAGATGCGAATGGCTGCTGAGCAGATATCAAAGAGAGCCCTCAATGACGAGGTAAATTTAAATAAGCCAGTTGCGACAATCCGTGAACATGAATCAGCATTCTTAGAAGGTATGGATCGAATCGTCTCTCAATACGTTGTTGAGGCGGAAGCAAAAGTAAATCGTTTACGTAAACTAGAATACGCGCTGCTTGCGCTGACTCTTGCTGTTTTGACGGCTGAGGGCTTGCTCATCTTCCGACCTGCGGTGAGACATATTGAGAATACCGTGCAGAGCTTGGGAGCTTTGACCAAGAAATTAGCAACTGCTAGAGATGAAGCAGAGGAAGCAAATCTCGCTAAATCACGATTCTTAGCAAACGTTAGCCACGAACTTCGCACTCCTATGACAGCCGTCTTGGGGATGACTGAATTAGCTCAACAGTCGGCAAGCCAAGAAGAAACCGCAAAGCATCTCACCATTATTCATGATGCAGGGAATTCTCTTTTAGGACTTCTCAACGATTTGATCGATATCGCTTCGATTGATGCTAACCAGATTAGCATCCAGGTTGCTCCTTTCTCACCGGAAGCTTTGCTGCAAAGGGTAGCCAAGATGATGCAGCCGCATGCTAAAGAGATGGGACTATCGATAAATGTTATCAACGATGGAATAGAGGGCCTAATTGTTGACGGAGACCAAAATCGCCTTCAGCAAGTTCTGCTAAATCTTGTTGGCAATGCCATTAAATGCACCCAGCAAGGAAATGTCGATCTCATATGCTCTGTTGTTGAAACGAGACAAGATAAGATTCTCCTTAATTGGAAGGTCTGTGATACTGGAAAGGGGATCGCCAAGGATGATCAGGAAAGGATCTTCGAGCCATTCACGCAAATTACGCCGGAACATCAAGGGAAGGGCTTAGGACTCTCGATTTGCAAACGCATTGCGGATGCTCTGGATGGCGATTTGGAAGTGGATAGTACCTTAGGCAAAGGTACCTGCATCTCACTTGAGTTGGCACTTCCAATCGTTCGTGATCTCAAGCTAGAGAGTGTAAAGCATTCTAATCCTCTCGACCTATGCGAGCCTCTGCACATCCTTCTTGTGGAGGACACAGAACTAAATCAAAAGTTGGTCAAGGAGTTTCTAAATCCCCTAGGCCATCATCTAACAATCGCCTCTTCGGGTGAGCAAGCCGTTGCACTGTATCAGGCTCGCGAATTTGACTGCCTGGTGATCGATTTAAGACTTCCTGGAATAGATGGCATCCAGACGCTTGCCGAGTTGATTACAGTTGACAAACTTCAAAACCGAATGACACCTCCAAGCATTTGCTTGACGGCACAGATGCAATTTGTGGAGAGCGATAGTCTTGGTTCTTTTTCAGCCTGCGTAACCAAACCATTCACACAAAGCACTCTCGTCAATGCAATTCATCAACTTACCAAAAATATAAAACCGATTCGAAGCCCCTCTTTAGAGACAATGAGTTTAGACGAAGAAATTATCGCTACTTACTTGAGTCATTCGTCCGATCAAATATCTGATTTAAAGAGAGCTATTGATTCCAGTGACTTACCTCGCTTGAAGATGCTGTCTCATCGTTTGAGAAGTCAAGTGGTTTACTTCAATGCCGAAGAGTTGGTTGCTAAGCTTCAAGAAATTGAAGAAAACTGTCGTGCAGAATCAATCATTCGCATTAAGCCATTGCTTGCTGAAGTGGTCAGAGAGCTTGAAGAGCTTGAGGACCGGCTAGCTACTTTTGAGACCGGTTCGATATCAGATGTAAATCTTTGAATGTTCGCGTCCTGTTCAACAAGTTGATTACATAAAATCACCTTGTTTTTTCACAAGCCGTTGGGGTCTTTAAAAACATGTTTGGGACGATTGAATTGTCGCGAATCGTCACTTCAAGAACAACTTTTATTGCTGCCTTTAGTCAGTCGTTAATTGGTTGATTTGGCGTAATAATTGTCGTTGATTGGTATCGATGATTACCAAATTGCATCGAAAAGAGATTCCTTTTTAGTGGCCGCGCAGTATAGAACATTCAATGTCCTAATTTTTGATCATCGAATTCAGGCAGTGATTCGTTCGTAGTGCCTCAGTTTGTAGGGTGTGCCAATAGGCATACCCCTTTATCCAGTCTTGTTGAACAGGTGGTCCCCATCTACCAATAAGTGTTCCGGTAGAGAGGTTTTTCACCACCCTAATCGCAATTGCAAGTTATTGGGGACAGGAATCTGACACCGATATGACACATGGTGACCCATTCGAAGGCATTATCCCTACCTATAACCTCTACTCAAGATTATCTCTGAAGCTCTCTGTTGCAGCTGTAGCCACGCAAATGTCCAACAACTGCCTTGCAAATGAAGCATTCTTTCAATAGCTTCGAGTCCTAAAGGGAGCACTCTTTCTTCTTGGTCAATAGTCTAGACCAAACACTTCTAAGACAACAACTTACGTTGCAATCTTTATTTGACTTTTCTTCTCTCCTCAAAGATGACACCGATCTGTCACCATTTCTGTAGGTATTATTTGAGCAAACATTCCGTTTTACTCGTAACACTGGATAACTGCTTTCTGTGCTATATCACCTTGGGTTATTGTCACAGTAGCAGTTCCTGGTCTTCCCGTTGATCTGATAACTACAAGTGCATGCCCTTTATCAAGCCTGAATTTATTGTCTTGGAAACTTCCCTCTATCTTGGGGTATCCATTACCAGCTGCAATTAATTCTGCTTCCCCTTCGATACTAACGGTTAAGGGTAAGTTAGAATCCGGCACAAGACGTGAATTGTTGTCAATCGCGGTGATCATCAAGAATTTGATAGAATTTCGATTCGCAGACATTTTGAGATCATCTGTCTTGATGCGAAGTCCTGTCACCTTACCTGAAGTTCTTAGAACTTTTGATTCCATTTCAACACCATCTTTGATACCAATTGCCTTCAATTCGCCCGGCTGGTAGGTAAGTTTGAAGGTAGCTGTGATGCTATTCTTGTTGTTGATTTTTTTCTCACCAACAACTTCACCATTTAATTCGAGCCTCACTTTTGGGTATCGTGAGTAGACATTGACGGTAATTTCTTTACCCACAGCCTCTGGCATATTCCAGTGAGGGAATTCGTTTGGCCAACCCCAGGTATGCATTTGTTCAAAGTAGCCATTTGGAATGTGTTTGTGGGTAAGTATTTCGAGATTGCTCTCTTTCCAAACAACATCTCGATAGTAACTCTGAGGTTTCTTGTTGCCGATTAGATCGATGTCTCCACAGAACGCATTAAACCATGGCCATGGTTGAGGGTGATGAGGATAGAATTTCTTTTTAACGATTTCGGAAATACCAATGCCTGATTCACCGATGTAATCCATACCTGTCCAAACATAATCACCAATCACATAAGAGTGTTTTTCAACCTTATTCCAATACTTCAAGGCTTCCTTAGGGAACGACTCCGAACCGTACATGATTCGTGAGGGATAGGTCTTATGATCGGAAGCGTATTTTTCCGGTTTGTAGTTGTAACCGCCGATATCCGGTATAGCAAAAGCGGCTGGAGTATCTCTCTCCCATTTCATACCAGCGTTATCCCAAAAACCACACAGCGCCAAAGTTGTCGGGCGTGAAGTGTCATACTTATTAATTTCTTGGTGTAGGTTTTCCCCAATGACAAGACCGCTTGGACGACAGCGTTCTTGTATTTCATTTCCGTAACTCCACATGATAATGCTTGGGTGATTTCGATCACGTAGTAGCATTGACGCTAAATCTTCTTTCCACCATTTATCGAAGAAACGATGATAATCTTTTGGTCGTTTCTTTAACTGCCACATATCAAAAGCTTCATCAATCACAAGCATTCCAAGCTCATCGCAAGCGTCAAGGAAGTGCGTCGATGGAGGGTTGTGACTCGTGCGTATCGAGTTAAAACCGTTATCCTTTAAGATTCTTACTCTCCGATACTCTGCATCACGAAATGCACTTGCCCCTAGTATTCCATTATCATGATGGATACAAGCTCCTTTTAAGAGGATTGGCTTATCATTTAACTGGAACCCTTTCTCCGCAGAAAATGAGATTTCACGGATTCCGAATCTTACTTCGCATTTATCAATTTGGTTATCTGAATCGTATAGTGATACGCGAGCCGTATAAAGATTAGGTGATTCAAGTTGCCAGCGTTGAATGTCATCAATTGTAATCGTGTGAAGAGAATCAGATTGACTGTCTGCATTTAGCTTTATTCTTTTTGAGTCTCTACCCACTATGTTTCCATCGGGGGAAATAATTTCTATTCCTATGGTTCTCGACTGCTTGGATGGAAGAGCATTTTCGATTTGAATTTCTACATCCACTTCAGCTTTATCATTGCCCTGAACCTGAGGCACGACTTTTATGCCCCATGGTTTTATGTGCGTTGAGGATAAAATCGAAAGTTTGACGTCGCGATAGATTCCTAAACCAGCATACCAGCGAGAATTTACATCTGGATTGCTTACGCGGACTGCAACTTTGTTATTGGTCTTAGAAAGATACTTCGTGATGTTGTAATGGAATGGCGTATAACCATTTACATGTTGACCAACCGATTTCCCATTGATGAACACCTCAGATTCTGTTTGCACCCCATCAAAGTGCAAAAAAAACTGCTTATTGGAGTTGTTCTCTGGGATTATTAAATCTTTGCGATACCAGGCATTTCCTCCAGGTAAAAATCCAATATCGCCTCCCTTTTTGGTGTGCCTATAGAAAGGTCCCACGTGGTCATTGTCCTGGATTTTAGAATCAACTACTCCAATATCATGTGGTAGGTCAACCGGCTTCCAATCAGCATCATCGAGTTCCGTTATATGAGTGTTTTGATTATCTGTGCGTTGAAAGGTCCATCCATTATTGAAGCAAATTTCCCTTTTGCTATCGAATGATGTGCTTTCTGCACTCACATTAACATTTGAGAGGATGAGAGCTATCAAGTTGAGGCATAGGAAAGGATAGGATTTGAACAACATTCGAAAAGACTCATGTAGTAGGAATAGGTGTGTTTTGGATTGTGGAATCAATGCACTACTTCTGGCCGTAGTAAGCATCCTCTCCATGTTTTCTAAGGAAATGCTTGTCACATACGTGGACTTCTAGCGGTATGGTGTCTGCATTCATGGTCAGTGTCGCTTGTGCCATCTTAGCGATTGATTCTAACGCAATCGAATTTTCTAAAGAACTCATCGCGCTATCACCCCAGGTAAAAGGGGCGTGACCTGCTACAAGTACACCGGGGATCTCAATTGGATTTAGGTTTGTAAAGCATTCAACAATAACACGACCTGTGTGTTCTTCGTAACCATCTTGAACCTCGCTTGGTGTAAGAGGGCGGGTCACTGGAATAGGGCCAAAGAAATGATCTGCGTGGGTGGTTCCTAAGCAGGGAATCTCACGTCTTGCTTGCGCCCAGGCAGTAGCTATTATGCTATGGGTATGTGTGATACCACGAATGCCGTCAAAATGGTTATATAAAACCCGGTGTGTTTCTGTGTCGGAGGAGGGCTTCAAATTGCCTTCAACAACTTGTCCTGTCTCGCAACTGACCACCACCATGTGCTCAGCCCGTAGTTCTTCATAAGGTACGCCACTTGGTTTGATGGCAAATACTTCTTTATCGTTAGCAAGTCCACTAACATTACCCCAAGTGAGTGTGACTAAGCCGTTTTTGACGAGACTTCGATTTGCTTCGCAGACCTGTTCTCGCAACTGATTGATGCTCATTCGACTCCCCTCACTTCGTTTCTTATAGAGATAAGTTCTTTCATGACATTGCTTAAAGAACCTGACCAAGAATCCTCACCGAAGGCATCGTGGAGGATTTTGTAGAGATCGTACAGACGCTCGTAGACTCGGACATTCTCAGGTATGGGTTGATAAATGTGATCCTTCACGCCGGTCATGGCAGCTTGGGCGTCTTCTACCGTAGCAAAAGCGCCGGAGCAAACCGCTCCAAAGATTGCTGCTCCTAAGGCACAAGTTTGACCAGAACGGCTGACATGCATGGGCCGATTACAAATATCTGCGTACACCTGCATGACAAAAGAATTTTTCTCTGCGATCCCACCGCAGTTAACTACTTCATCAACACGCACTCCATAATCCCCGACACGCTTGATGATTGTTAAAGCACCGAATGCTGTCGCTTCGACCAAAGCTCGATAGATCTCAGCAGGTGTTGTGTGCAATGTTTGGCCTATCATCAGTCCGCTTAGTTGAGGGTCAACGAGTACCGTTCGGTTACCGTTGTTCCAATCGAGGGCAACCAGTCCAGATTCTCCAGCTTTGAGTTTACTCGCTTCTTCAGTAAGCTCTTCATGCGAGCTGTTGGATGCTAGGTTCTTAACAAACCAATTAAACAAGTCACCAACTGCTGATTGACCAGCTTCTATACCATACTGCCCCGGCATTATTGACTCCGGCACAATTCCACAGACTCCAGGAATGTCAGGTAGTTCATTGCCTAGTGGTGATGGCAAACAGTCACAGGTGCTGGTACCCATGATCTTGACTAAAGTCCCTGCTTTTGCACCTGCACCAACTGCCCCCATATGAGCATCAAAAGCTCCAACAGCAATCGGAAGCCCTACAGGAAGATCGAGTTCCTCTGCAAGTTCTTCTCTTAAACCTCCCGCTTGCCGACTGGAAGGAATAGCCTTGGTTTCATAACGAAATCGAGATAGTCCTGGCTGAACAGCTTCGAGAAATTCGGCTGAGGGTAAACCGTCCCAGCTTTCTGAGTACATTGCTTTGTGGCCTGCGGCACAAATGCCTCGAGGGATTTGGTCTGGTGCTGTATTACCTGTTGCCCAGCCCGGGATGTAGTCAGCAAGTTCGACCCAAGAATCCGTTGCCTCAGAAACTTCAGGTGCGATTGACATGCAGCGTGAAATCTTTGCCCAGTACCATTCCGATGAATAAATGCCACCACATTTTGCTAAATACGGTTTTCCTTGGCTGATTGAAAGTTTCGTAATCCGGTCAGCTTCTTCATGAGAAGTGTGATCTTTCCAAAGCCAAGCTTGAGCATGCAGGTTATCTCGAAATTCAGGTTTAATTCCTAACGCAATTCCATACTTGTCTACCGGAATTGGTGTTGATCCTGTTGTATCTACTCCAAGACCAACAAATTCCGCATTAGGATACTTTTCCTTAGTCACTGCAACGACTTTGCCAACGGTGCTGAGAAATCCCTCCAGATAATCACCAGGGTGCTGCCTCGCCAAGTTGGGATCATGAGCGTCTATCAAAATGCCTTCTTGTCCACTTGGGTAGGGGAAGACACTCGTCGCTACTTCATCTCCGTTCTGGATGTTAACGGTTAACGCACGGACACTGTTCGTACCGTAGTCGACGCCAATGGCAAAACGCATATGCATGGGAATGGTAACTCAAATGCTACAGAAGAGGATTTAGTTGCTTAGACTTCTTTTGAAATCACGCAAGCGAGTTTCTCGATCTATTACGAAGAATTCAACTCCTACCATTTCAGCGAAGTCTTCCAGTATTCTATTGAAATTGCTTGACAGAAAGTTGGGTGATGAGAACCGCCTGCGTATATCCAAGCAGCGGCCGCAGTTGGCAGGTCAGGCATTGGTTTCCAGAGTGCCCGAGCAACAGGAAGTTTTTCTAGTGGATGCTCTGTTTCGACAACTTGTAATTCGTTGGCAATCATTCGGAAGCGATCTCCCATATCAACCAAAGTGATATTAATTGCTGGCCCCGCACAAACATCAAAAACAAGCCGCACAGGATCTTCCTTACCACCAATTCCAAGGGGATGGATTTCACAGCGAGGTTGGTCTGCAGCTATTGAGGGACAGATTTCTAGCATATGGGCACCAAGCACCAAGTCTTCGCCGTCCTCAACCAAGTGATAGGTGTAGTCTTCCATAAATGAAGTTCCACCAGGCAAGCCATATGACATGACTTTCGCCGCACGGAGCAGGGCAGCCGCTTTCCAGTCACCTTCAGCACCAAAGCCATATCCGTCAGCCATCAGCCTCTGGGCTGAAATACCAGGGAGTTGCTTAAGGTCATGAAGATTTTCGAATGTGTCCGTAAATCCAGAAAACCCACCTTGAGTTAGGAATGATCGAAGTCCGATCTCTATCCGGGCAGCATCGCGTAACGATTCATGCCTTTCGCCATTTATTAGTAGCTCTGGTGATACTCGATACTCCTCGGCATAGACCGCACAGAGTTCATTAATCTCCGATTCCGATGCAGCTGAGATATGCTGCGATACCTCACCCATGCCATAGCCATTCACAGAAACGCCCAACGTTTCTTGAGCTGCTATTTTGTCACCTTCAGTGACGGCGACTTCGCGCATATTATCACCAAGACGGGCAATCTTCGAATGCTGCAAATCATGTTTAGCGGCCGCAGCACGAGCCCAGATCCCCAGTTCCTTGCGAGTGCGATTATCTTCCCAATGGCCAACAATCACCTTGCGAGGTATTTGCATTCGTGCCGTCATGAAACCAAACTCTCGGCCACCATGGGCAGACTGGTTCAGATTCATAAAATCCATGTCAATTGTTGACCAAGGGATTTCTCGATTGAACTGCGTATGCAAATGACAAAGCGGTTTTTGTAGCGACCTTAGTCCACGGATCCACATCTTGGCAGGTGAAAAAGTATGCATCCAGGCAACGATACCGATACACTTTTCTTCTTGGTTTGCCGCTACGATTGTTTTGAGAACATCCTCTTCCGACGTGAGAACAGGTTTGAAGATGATACGAATCGCTATCTGTTCGGCATCATCTAGCGAAGCAACTACTTGCTGAGAATGTTCAGCGACCCGCTGTAATGCTTCTGGACCATAGAGATGTTGGCTACCTGTCAGGAACCAAATTTCTAGTTGATTGAGTTCAGGAAGAGTCATTCTAATACTTGAGTAATTTATCTCGTGGCAAACGGAAAATATTTTGCACTATCATTGCATGAGAAAAGAACTAACGCGATGCAAAATTCGAATAAGAATTGGCAAAAGATGGACTCTTATGAGTAGTCTTGGTTAATCCTAATGGACCTATCCATTTAACCATTGTTAACAATTCTAATACAAGTGCCTATCGCCCCCGCAAGGCTGGAGCATAGAAGCCAATCAACATCAGCAAAGTTGAAGGCTCAGGAATCGCCTTAGACGCTGCGGAAGAAGAAGTGGTGTCCCCATAGTGGTTGACCCATGTATTGTAATCGCTCTGCGGGGCAGCACCTACTGCAAAATTGTCTCGCCACACCGTATAGTCAGCAGCGTCAACATTGCCATCGTTGTTAAAGTCACCCGTGATTGGTGCGACCAAAAGCCCTTCTCCATTGAGAAACGCTAGGTTGTCAGAATCAAGGAAAGAAGCCCATATGCTAATGTCGCCATATTCGGCTGGATCGCCGAACAGGTTGTAGCCTCCGTTTAGCACGCCAACGATGACCTCTTGTCCTTGATTATTTACAACTATCGGACCTCCACTATCACCTCCTGCGGTTGTCCCTTCGAGTGCAAGAGGTGCAGAACTTCCGAACGTATCGGTGCTTGAATTCGGTGAATCAAAATCGGTTTGGATTGTAAAGCCATCAAGTGGATCGGGATTGCCAACTATATCAATCCTGTTTTGAGCAGCACGCCGGAGTCCATCAAAGTCATCTTGAAAGGGAGGTTGACCGGTCCCATTCGCTCCATAACCAATCATGGTCCCGATCATACCCACAGGATTTATCGTACTCATGGTCATGGGAGCTATAGCACTGAACGGCTGAGAAAGTGTAAGCACAGCAAGATCATACTGTGGCAATCCACCAGAGGTTGCCCATTGCGGGCTAATCGTTATAGCTGAAACACTCAATGAGTGATCCGGAGTGTCAACATTATCGCCCAATAAGAACGAAATGCCGGCAGTCATATCGGGGACACCATCGTTATTGTCATCAACGTTGTGAGCGGCGGTAAGAATCTGCGTTGGGCTAACCAAAGTTCCAGAGCCGATATACTCCCCAAGATCAACTAGTCCCACGGCATCGTAAGACGCAGCAAGGTTCAAGTAGTTGGCCTCGGGAACATCGTGACGAATTGAGATGCCACTTGCGAGTGAACCAACCAAGATCAATATTAGTAAGCCGAGTGCCTTAACAAAACGCATTAGTTGTTCCTCAAAGATAGATACTCAGAAGCATGACACTTATCTAAGACCTTGCCCAACCACTATCTATTCGTGAAAAACGGCGATGCTTCATATCACAGAAAACATGGCCTGTTCGAGTTTTATAATTAGATGATTGTCTAGTCTAAGTAAGAACTCAAACACCACAATGCGAAGTCTCAAAGGATTCGCTCTACAAGCGGATTAGTCATTGAAAAAAATCAATTATTGTGAGAGTACGACTGAAATCGCATGAAACAGTTTCTTAGCACTTCATAAGAATTGTATTGAAGTAAGTTGCTTGCTATCCTGAAGTATCGCAATGCGATAGCTTATCTATTTTCTTTTCTAGACAACTCGATCCCAATCTCTCTACCTGTAAGGTCTTTTATGTCCGTAGAGAGAAGTAACTTAATTCTGGGAAGGCTAGATAGATCTGCTGTGGGTAACTGTTTCAGTTGTTTTCTCATCTATGTCCAATTGTCGGGAATGAATCTCGTGTCTCTTCTCAAGAACAATCGCAAACTAGACGCAAGGTCGATACACAAAGCTTTCACGTTGGTTGAACTCTTGGTGGTCATAGCCATTATTGGAACTTTGGTTGCGTTACTACTGCCCGCTGTACAATCAGCCCGCGAGTCAGCACGCCGGATGCAGTGCGTTAACAACCTAAAACAACTCGGGCTTGCATGCATTAATTTTGAATCCTCCGAAGGCGCGTTCCCAACCGCAGGTGGATCTGTTTCTGAGTTCTTAGATTCCAACTCACAAGCTGGCCCACTCTACGGATATGAGTATGCAAGTTGGATGTTTCAAGTACTTCCATTCATAGAAGAACAAAACCTCTTTGACATGCGAAATGGAACCGTCGTAGGTAATAGCTTCACAGATACCGGCCTCGCAGAAACTGCTGTCTCAGCTTTCAATTGCCCTTCACGATATAGCCGATTCGGAATTCTAGGGGCGGACGTCTTTCGATTTGGCGACTATGCGGGAGTCATGGCAAGTCACTGCGACCAAGGTTGGACTGGATTTGCTTGGGAAAACAACACGAGCCCCAGGAGCAGTTCCGAGGGAAGTGAAGAAGACCTCGTTTGGACAGGAATCATTGCACGCGGTGGCCATACGAATCTCTCCTCCAAGCAAGTCTGGAAGTTTCCACGTGTCACCTACGGAAAGATTACCGATGGATCATCAAACACCATCATGCTCGCCGAGAAGGCAGTAGCTTTAGATCGATATACCATCGATCGAAATTCGCCTTTCCAATACTGGGAAATCAGGGGGTACTACAGTGCAGCCGATTGGCCCACGATGAGAATCTTTGGTGCGAAAACGGTCGACAATTGCTCCTTTGAACTGGTCCCTGTACTTGGGGACTCTCAAGACCGACCATCCAGTTTTAATTCCTCAGGACCCTACAAGGTGGAAAAGGGGTTTGGATCAGCTCATCCTGCCGTCTTTCTTGCTGTGTTCGGAGATGGTTCAGTCAGATCAATCTCTTTCGATGCGGAACTGTTGGTATTGGACCAGCTAGGAAAGCGTGCCGATGGCACCATAGCACGACTGTAATTAGCAACACTACTAGCCTTGCATCACATTTTCACATAGTCATTAGCTAGTCGGGAAACACCAATTGAATAGCGTCACTCAGCCAAGCTCCGCATACTCACATAAGGTATTTGGTAATGGATCTAGCTTAAGACTAATGATCTGTTTGCTCACGACGAGTTGCCTCATTGGATGCGGCGTTTCCGACCCCAACGATCTGCTAGCCGCAGCGAATGACAGCAACATCCAGCGAGTTGCAAATCTGTACGAAGCTTTCCAGAGCCGTCATGACTGGCGTGGGCCCAAGGATGAAGAAGAATTTAAGTCTTTTCTTAAGAGTTGGAACTCTAAGAAACTATCAAACATCGGGGTTGATCCCAACGCCATCGACGAAGTCTTCATCAGTCCTCGCGATGGTGAACCATTCAGAATAAGATATAATATTCCAGGCAACATTCTTGGAAGTGAATCGCCGGTCGTTTTTGAAGCAACCGGTGTCGATGGTAAGCGCATGGTTGGTTTCTTGAATATGACCAGCCGAGAGGTTGAAGCTGACGAGTACGACCGACTTTGGTCAGGAAAATAGAGAACTGAGTACTCTCCTTAGCGATCTTTTTTCAACTCGTCTGGATTCGCTTTCTTCATCTATTCGCTATGTGCATCTAGCTCAGATGATCTAAGGTTTCACCGATTTTCTTTGCCTAACTCATTTCATGTCTTTTTCTAAAAAACCATATTAGCAGATAAAACATCTCTAGTTTGCCTCCACATAATTCATTCAACACCAACAGCCAAAGCGTGCCCGCCCAACCAGTTGCGGATTTTACGTAGCCGTAATCTTTTTTCGATAAACTCGGTCGATTGCGAGTAGCTATTCCAAGATTGTCAGATAAAGAAACTTTCCTCTCGAAGGTTTTAGTAGTAGATTGAATCTGCGTACATAACTCTAAATCTCTTACACATAGAGCTATTTTATTTACAGCAAGTCGTCTATTTCCATCAAAGGGTTCTCAATGAGACGTCTCGGATTTATCACGTTAGCAGTCGTGCTCTGTCTTGGTCACACTAATTTATTTGCGGATGATATTGGTGTGGCAATGGCAGATAGTTCGTCATCCAAAGTTATTGCAACCGAAACGGATTCTGCTGAATCGCCGATCCGCAAGGCGATTGACTCTTATGTCAAAGCATTCAATTCCGGCGATGCCAAGTCGCTTGCCTCGCACTGGAAAGAAGGGGGAGAGTTCACGCTACCGTCAGGTGCGACGCTGTCTGGCCAAGAGGAGATGGTGAAAACCTTTACTAAGTATTTTGAAAAATCAAAAGGGACCAAATTAGAATTGGTCGATATGGAAGTCTCGCTTATCTCTCCCAGTGTAGGAATCGAATCAGGGATTGCTCGCCTAATATCGCCCGAAGGCAAGGTGAACGAAACCGAGTATCAAGCTGTCCATATCAAGACCACCCAAGGATGGAAGATTGATAGCCTTGAAGAACAAGAATTAGCTGAAGCTCCCCCCTCCAATTACGAAAAGTTGCAAAAGCTTGAGTGGATGATTGGTCAGTGGATTGATCAAGGAGACGAAATCACAGTTACCACGAACTGCCGCTGGACTTCCAATCAAAACTTCATCATCCGCACCTTCCGAGTTGTAGAAAATGATTCGGTTAGCTTTGAAGGGACTCAGGTGATTGGTTGGGACGCCTCGAAAGATGCGATCCGCTCTTGGCTCTTTGACTCCGATGGAGGATTTGGAGTTGGCATGTGGACCCAAGACGGCAACACCTGGGTCGTTCGAACGTTGAGCACCCTTTCTGATGGCCGTAAAGCATCAGCTACCAACATCTACGAACAAGTGAACGATCAAACCATGACGTTCCGTTCTATTGGCCGCCAAGTTGACGGAGAGTTAATGCCTAAAATTGCTCCCATCACGGTGACTCGTCAATAACCCCTTGTTCTCTTAATCAATTCACACTTCTCAATGATGAGCCTATCCATGAAGAATCGTTTGTTGGTCACCCTATGCTTAGGGTTAATGATTGTATTCACTACGCAAGATCTCTTTAGCCGCGGATTTGGTGGCGGAGGTGGTGGTGGTCGAGGTGGCGGAGGCGGTGCAGCCATGCGTGGTGGCGGCGGCGGTGGCCGAACTCCCTCAATGAGCCGGCCAGCTCCGCGTCCGCAAAGTCGTCCGCAAGTATCACGCCCTTCACCCCAACCAAATTTTTCTCGACCTAATGTCTCAAGGCCTAGCACGCCAAGTCGCCCAAATGTTAGTCGCCCGAACGTTTCACGTCCAAGTACTCCTAGTCGACCCAATGTCAGCCGGCCTAACGTCAGTCAACCTAATGTGAGTCGGCCAAACATCAATAAACCAAATCTAAGTCGTCCCGACTTTAGCAATCGACCTGATCTGTCAAAACGACCAGACATGTCAAAACGGCCCGATCTATCAAAACGTCCAGACATTTCAAAACGCCCTGATCTGTCGGGACGACCTAACATTAGCAATCGCTTGCCAGACAAGAGGCCTTCCCCTGGCGATTTGGGCGACTTCTTGGACATGCCCGGCGGTATTGATCGCCCTGGTCGCCTTCCGGAAAAACGTCCTGACATAAGCAAAGTAGATCGTCCGAATATTGATAGAGACAACATTAACCGTGACAACATCAATCGAGATCGGATCGATAGCGATAAGATCGATCGCGATAACATCAACATTGGTAACCGCGTTGGTGATAACAACATCAACATCAATCGCGAAAACAATCTGAATTCGATTCGCAATCACTGGTCAAACATTGACAACCGTCCATTCGATAACAACTGGTGGAATGGACGCCCCGGCTATGGTTACGGCAATGGCTGGCGATGGCACGGTGGTTGGGGAAGGTATCCTAACTATTGGGGCTGGCGTCACTGCACTTGGGGCGCCTTTGGAACCTGGTTCGTTTGGAACGCATGGTCAGACCCCATTGTCTACGATTACGGCACAAATGTTGTCTATCGCGATAACTACGTCTATATCGACAACCAACAATACGCAACCCAGGAAGAGTATTATGCGCAAGCAGAAACGCTTGCCGAAAGTATTCCTGAAGAGGTTGATGTTGAAAAAGTCGAGTGGATGCCACTTGGTGTCTTTGCCGTTGCCGAAGAGGGTGGCGTTGACAATGGGATGCTAATTCAGCTTGCTGTTAGCAAAGAAGGTATCATCGCGGGCACGTTCTACAACAGTTCCACCGATGATGGTCGTCCGCTGGAAGGGACCGTTGATCGTGAAACACAACGAGCCGCCTGGAAGTTTGCTGATGGCAAGAACGAAGACATTGTCATGGAGACCGCCATCTACAATCTCACTCAAGATGAATCAACTGCTTTGGTTCACTTCGGTGAAGACAAAACGCAAACTTGGTTGATGGTCCGGCTTCCTGAAGAGGATTCGGAAGAAACGTAGTAAAGCTTCGATTCTCGATAACGATTGATTTTCAATTAGCCGAGTAGCGATCCGTTCGCGACTCGGCTAATCCTTTTCTTACAAGACTTCGGATTTTCGCATTCAGATTATTCGTCAGTGACGCAACCTTCTGAGGCGCTTTTCACGTTCTTGATGTACTTGTAAAGCGTGCCACGGGTCGCTTTGTACTCGGGTGCTTTCCACGCTTTCCGGCGAGCTTCGAACTCTTCGTCGCTGATGTCGACCGTGATGGTGTTCGCTTCGGCATCGAGCGTTAGCTTATCGCCGTTTTGAACCAACGCGATTGGTCCACCCACTTGGGCTTCAGGCGTTACGTGACCAACAATAAAACCGTGCGATCCGCCGCTAAATCGGCCATCGGTCACGAGGGCAACGTCTTTACCAAGTCCCGCCCCCATGATGGCACTGGTTGGTGTGAGCATTTCAGGCATACCAGGGCCACCTTGTGGACCTTCGTAGCGAATGATGACGACGTCACCCTTGTTGATTTTGTTTTGCTCTAAGGCGGCAAGCATCTCTTCTTCCGAGTCAAAACAGTTTGCCGTGCCAATGAATTCTAAGCCTTCTTTGCCGGTGATCTTTGCTACCGCCCCCTCAGGGCAGAAGTTTCCTCGCATAATGCGAATGTGGCCGGTCGCCTTGAGAGGGTCACTCATAGGGCGGACCACTTCTTGCCCTTCGCTTAGCCCAGGCAATTCGGCAAGATTCTCGGCGAGAGTCTTGCCAGTCACAGTCATGCAGTCACCTTCAATCAATCCCTCTTCCAAAAGAAGCTTCAACACAGCAGGCGTGCCACCCACGCGGTGTAGGTCTTCTTGAACAAAGCGGCCCGAAGGTTTCAGGTCAGCAAGGAATGGCACTCTGTCGCTGATACTTTGGAAATCATCGATCGATAGATCTACGTCCACTGCTCGAGCCATGGCGATCAAGTGAAGCACGGCATTGGTCGACCCCCCAACGGCCATGATCAGTACCATGGCGTTCTCAAACGCTTGACGTGTCATGATGTCTCTTGGCTTGATGTCTTTTTCGAGCAAGAGCTTCACTGCCTGGGCAGCCCGATGACACTCTTCAATTTTCTCTTTGTCTTCCGCAGGAATGCTGCTGCTGTAGGGAAGTGTCATTCCCATTGCCTCAATGGCCGAGGCCATCGTGTTGGCAGTATACATACCGCCGCAAGCGCCAGCACCAGGACAACTTTTGCGGACAATTTCCTGACGTTCGTCTTCGGTAATCTTTCCAGCAAGGAATTCACCATAGCACTGGAAAGCTGAGACAATGTCACGCTTTTCGTCCGAACCACTTAGCTTGGTAAAACCTGGCTTGATCGTTCCCCCATAAATCATGATTGCTGGCCGATTGAGGCGACCCATCGCCATTACGCAACCAGGCATATTCTTGTCACAGCCGGGCAGGGCGATGAGGCCATCGTACCACTGAGCTTGCATGACGGTTTCAATGGAATCGGCGATAATATCGCGAGATTGGAGACTATAGGACATGCCGCTGGTCCCCATCGACATCCCGTCCGATACGCCAATCGTATTGAATCGCATGCCAACCAAATCTGCTGCGGGCATGCCATTTTTGACCTCACCAGCAAGGTCCATCAGGTGCATGTTGCACGGATTTCCTTCGTACCAAACGCTGGCAATGCCGATTTGAGGCCGTTTCATGTCGTCTTCAGACAGGCCCGTGGCGTAGAGCATCGCCTGGCTGGCGCCCTGGGATTTCGGCTGCGTAATGTTCTGACTGTAGCGGTTGAGCGGTGAGGTCATAGCAGAGTAGGGGGGATAGGGAGATTTCCACCAATTGAAGGTGAACTACGGGGCAGTTCGCGTTACAGTATGTGCTGGGAAAGGCACGGCCCCGTATTGTAGCCTGTCTGCCCCCATTTGGGCGAGTCCCTTTGGACTTTCCGCCCTGAGTAGCTTAGAATCACAAGATTCTACCCACAACACGTTTCCCCTCTATCCGATACGCTGCCGCATGTCACCCAAGTTTCTGTACTTCGATCTTGGAAAAGTTCTACTCGACTTTGACCACCCTAAAATGTGCCAGCAGATTGCCGATCTGTTTGGTATTGCCGCTCCCGATCTAGAAAAGATCGTGATGCCAACCTCTGGCACGCCAGCGGACCCCCTATGGAAGTTTGAATGCGGCCTGATTCGTGAAGAGGTCTTTTTCGATTGGCTCTGCGGACAGCTAAAAAGCAAGGCAAAATCGATCCCCAACCACGATCAACTCGCCGGTGCAATGAGCACGATTTTCACACCGATGGACGATTCACTCGACCTGGTAAAATCACTGCACAAAGCGGGTCATCGTCTCGGTATTCTCTCAAACACCAATTGCGTCCACTGGCGTTACATCATGGACGGACGCTATCCGATCCTTAACGATTGTTTTGAGCAACCTGTCGCTAGCTTCCAATTGCTCTGCATGAAGCCAGAAAAAGCAATCTACCGTGCCGCCGCTAAGGCTGCCGATTTGACGATGGAAGAGTTATTCTTTGTCGATGATAAACCGACCAACGTTGAGGGTGCTAAAGAGTGCGGTCTTGATGCGGTCCTTTACGAATCGCACGAAAAATTGGTCGAAGACCTGAAGGCTCGTGAAATCGATTTCTGATCGCGTGCTAGCACTCACATCTCGCGTTGTTGGAATGCTTGCTGTTGCGTTAGGATGACGCCTCACGAATCAGTTTCTTTAGCCGATAAGGACGCACGGATGCGGCTTGGCATATTTCTTCCTAACTGGATTGGCGACGTCGTCATGGCGACGCCAGCTCTCGATTCGCTACGTGAACTTGCTGGCCAGAATGGCCATGTCGTCGGAGTCATGCGTCCCTACGTCGCAGATGTGGTTGAAGGACTCGGCCTGTTTGACCGAACGATTCTCTATAAGCCAAAAGCAAAGGATCCAGAACTTAGCTCAAAGGCAGTGATTCGCTCTCTCCGTGAGGAAGAGCTAGATGCGATTGTGCTGCTCACCAACTCAATTCGAACGGGCTGGTTAGCTTGGCGAAGCGGAGCGAAGGAACGCATCGGGTATAGTCGGGATGCCCGGCGACTGATGCTAACGACGCGTCTCACCGAGCCAGTCCGTTTTGGTAAACGTTCCCCCTTGCCACAAATCGACTCCTATCTGAACCTTGCCTACGCGGCCGGTGGCGAATGGCGGGCTCCCACTTTGAAGCTCGACACGACCGAAGAAGATCGCCATCGAGCTGACCAAGTTTGGGATAAACTTGGCTTACCGGATGATGAGAAGACCATTGTCTTCAACACGGGCGGAGCGTATGGCGATGCTAAGAGTTGGCCCAAAGAGAAGTTTGCCGCTCTTGCTAAGCGGATAGTTTCCGAGACCGATTACAACGTGTTGGTTAACTGTGGACCCGCTGAGCGTGAAACGGCTCGTGAGATTGTATCGCTATCAGAATCACCACGGGTTGGTAGCTTGGCGGACTTCGATTCGCCGATTGGCCTTTCGAAAGAAGTCATCCGTCGTAGCCGCCTGTTGGTCACCACGGACAGTGGTCCTCGTTTCTTCGGAATTGCCTTTGGTAAGCCTGTAGTATCGATCTTTGGCCCCACCGATCCGTCGGTAACTCGAACCCACTACGACAAAGAGACACAAGTTTCGCTGTCGCTCGATTGCCAATACTGCTGGGAACGATCTTGTCCACTTGGCCATCACAATTGCATGCAGCAACTGGATGTATCGCAGATCTATCGCGCCGTTATGAAGAGTTTGGATTCGGATAACCACGAAGCAGCGGTTGATTTACCCAAAAGGTCGGTTGCCTAGAGCTCACTCCGTCATTTTGGATCCCTACAATCGATTCAGCCCAACCAAGGCATACGGATGTCGCACGAATAACAATCGTGCTTTCATCAAATATAAGCTACTTTTGAGCATTAATAGGCGTTTAGCGCTATTACTTTGCCTTGGGGTAGCAGATGCTGTTTCCATCCTTAATCTCTGAAATCCTCTACTATGCAGCTGTTGTCAGCAGTGCGTACTTCGTTGGATGGTGGTACTTCCGAGCAAAGAGAGACGACTTCCTGAATGCCATTCACGAAGTAAACGTAACGGTTATTTGTCAGTTTAATAATCAATTGGATCTCATCTACCAAAACAATAACTGGGGAATTCTTGCTCAGAAACTGGGCTTCAAGCAGGCAGCCAGAGCGAATCAATTTAGAGAGTTCTTAAACTATTTAGCGGCCTACGACACACATGCTGCTGCAGAACTTACCGAAGCACTTGCAACTGTCACCAGTGGTCAAGCAAATAGCGTCGTTACAAGAATACCACTTCCTCTTGATGACAAAATCTGCTTATTCCGGGCAAGAGTTGCCCATTCAGAACATCACAAAAATCGCTTTGTTCTTTTCTTAGCAGATCGTACTGAGGAAGCGATTCGCGAGCAGAAACTACGCTCAGCAAATCGCCAAGCAGAGACGATGGCCAAGGTGCTTGAAGCAAATCAGCAGTCTTTAGAACTCGCCGTACAGGGCGCCAAGATTGGACTTTGGCACTGGGATATCGATAGTGGCTATTTTGAATTGAGTCGTGGTTGGTTCAAAATGCTCGGCCATCCTGAGTATGGATATGATTGTGAGCTAACAAAATTTAGCAAACTGATTCATCCCGATGACAACAATCCGTTCCTTATCCAAGATGATGATCATCCAGAACTTGAAGACTTCCATCATCAGTTCAGGCTTCTAAAAGATGATGGCTCAGCAACTTGGGTTGAAGTCAAGGGAAGCATCAATCGTCGTTCGGAAGAGGGGAAGCCTTTGGGCATTTCAGGTGTCCTAATTGACATCAATGATCACAAGATATCTGAGCTACGAGACTCGGCGTTCCGTAAGATCATCGATGAATCAATTAACGAAGTTTATATCCTTGATGCTGAGGACTTCAAATTCATTGAAGTCAATCGAGGAGCGAGAAAGAATCTCGGTTACGAGATGGACGAGCTTCGAGATATGACACCGGTTGATATTTCCAAGCGATCAACAGAAGAGGTTCGCGAAACGATTGAAGAGATTCTACACCAAGGCTCGGACCGAATTGAGCTTGAAACAGCTCATTGTCGCAAGGACGGCAGCACCTACCCGCTTTTTCTAACGGCTCAAAAAACCGAGTATTTGGGCGGAGAAGTGATACTCGCTACAGGAATTGATATCACGAAACGCCACGAGCTTGAAAAGCAACTTCGTCAGTCCCAGAAACTCGAGTCCATTGGACAGTTAGCTGCGGGAGTTGCCCATGAAATCAATACTCCCCTACAAAGCGTGAGCTTCAATATTCAGTTCTTAAGCGAAACAACTCACTCAGTATTGGATATCTTGCAATCAGTAGAAGAGAAGATTGAACATGCCGTTTCACTTGATGATCTTTCGGCAGCAAAAGAGGATCTCAAACATCTGCTCATGAATAAAGACATCGCTTCAAACTGTGAGGAGATCCCAGAAGCGATTGACGAATCATCCCAGGCATTGAATCGGGTTCTAGAAATCTTGAGGGCGATGAAAGAATATTCGCACCCAGGAGATGATGTCAATGACGCTCATGATATCAATCATGCGATCCAGACTTCAGTAACTGTCACAAAAAATCGCTGGCGTCAGCACGCCTCTTTGGAGCTCCAATTAGACGAAAGCATTCCCCACGCCGCATGTAATATTGGCACGCTCAATCAAGTCTTGGTGAACTTCATCGTCAATGCTGTGGATGCTATCGAAGAACGCCATGGAGAAGAATCGCTCTATCAAGGCAAGCTTGGCATCAAAAGTTACCAAGATCAATCGGATATCGTGATCGAAATTGCAGACAACGGTTGCGGGATTCCAAAACACATACAGCAAAGAATCTATGACCCCTTCTTTACAACAAAAGACATTGGTAAAGGGACCGGCCAAGGCTTGTCTTACTGCCATAACGCCATTGTCACACAGCATAATGGGAAACTGGAAGTCGAATCCGTCGACGGTGTAGGTACAAAATTTGTCATTTCGATACCCATTCTTCAAAAAGCACAGATCGTAACTTGCGACACCATAGAGTCCCAAAGCTCGACTGATTCGGCTAGTTTACTTGAGACTTCTACTAGCTCTGTTTGAGGGAGTATAAATCATGCAAGGCAAGATATTAATCGTTGATGATGACCCCTTGATGGTTCGTAGCACCGTTAGACTACTTCGCAAGTTGTTTGCATTAGAGACCTGCCTATCAGCAGCAGAAGCGGTGAGTCGATTAGAATCGGGTGAAAAATTTGACATCATTATTTCAGACCTCAATATGCCTGAGATGAATGGGATTGCTTTTCTCAAGAAGGCAAATGAAATTTCACCTAGTTCTATTTTCTATATGCTCACGGGAAACCAAGACGCCTTGATGACCCGTCAAGCAGAATCTCGTGTTGGCGGAATTGTCGAACAACTGATCAACAAACCTTGTGATCCGAGTGATCTCGTTCAGATTCTGCAAACTGGCTTAAAAAAGTGCGAGACAACGCACGCAGCTGTTTAAAATCTCACGAATTACTAGGTTGATTCGAGACGCCTTGCGAGTCATTGCCTAGAATGGACTACATGTGGGCACTCTCCTTCACAGCTTTGCAATCTACGACCAGCATGCGTTTGCTTACGCTAGTTGCTGCAGTAAGCACTCTTCTCAATTTTGGTCTGCCATCTCAAGCGGGCATCGTAGTAGTGAACAATCGTTCGGAATCACCCATTCTATTGGATACGAATCCCAATGATCACTTGCCTGCTTCTGCTCTTGCGCCTGGAAGTTCGATCGCCTTGTACCAAGAAAACGACTCAGTAATTTCGGTGACAAGTAAGGCGGGGTCATTCAAGCAACCCCTTCAATCGAATTCAATCTACTACCTTTCTGAAGGAAATAATCAACTCCGAAAGATCTCCTTACTGAAGAATGATCAACTACCACCTAAATTGAACATTCCTTTGAAAGTTGCTCAGCCACCAACGATTCGATTAGCTGTTTATGTTGATGAAGAGGAGGCAATGACGGACCGTCAGTGGCAGAATCGACTTTCTAAACGGATAAAATCCGCCAGTGAAATCCTCGAAACACACCTGGGCGTGAAGCTAGCAATCGATTCCTACAACCGATGGATTTCTGACAATAACTTACGTGGATTAGAACCCCTTCTGGCGGAATTCGAGCGTCAAGTGAAGCCACCCCCTGGAGTAATTGCCGTTGGTTTTTCGAGCCAGTTACACATCCATCCTTCGCGACGCAGAAACATGGGTGGAACTCGTGGCCCACTCCGTTCGCACCTCATTGTCAAAGAATGGGCACCGCGAGTCACGGAGGTGGAACGAACCGAAATTCTATTGCATGAAATTGGCCACTATTTAGGCGCATCGCACAGCCCAGAAGCCAACAGTGTCATGCGGCCGGTCTTGGCAAGATCATCCACTCGACTGAAGTCACACCCGATACAATTTGATCCTCTCAACACCTTTGCGATGGCGATAGTCAGCCAAGAACTAGCCTCTCAAGCACCACAAAAGCTTGAACAGATATCGCCCAGCAATCGTTTACTACTCTCCGGCGTTTACTCAACGCTCGGTGAACTTATGCCACAGGACCCTTCTTCACCAAGGATGCTACAACGAGTCCAACTTGATCCCAACAGAAAAGGTGATAAGCACCTCGCCAGCCAGGACATCCACTCGCTCGTTCGATCTACCTTGAGTGAGATCACCGCTGTAGCGACTGCAAACAGAAAACGCCCACTCGTCGGAACTAGTAACGTTCGCTTAAAGGGTGATAACCTTTCAAACCTTTACGTCAGAACCGCGGCAAGGCACCTCATAAAAGATTCAAAACCAAGCTTACAGCAATCGGAAGCCTTGCTGTATGCGCTTACATTGGCATTCGACCGGAACGAACGTCTAAAGAACTTCCCTTTCTTCCGTAAACTAGCTGAGAAAGCCGACACGGAACGGAATCGTCAACTTCGCTCAAACGTCATTGGACAACCAACCGCCAAGGATCGTGAAGACACGCTACTGCACTTCCTCATATCTGCTGCCCTAACGCTTCAAACAAACAGCGATAATGCAAGGTTCATCGGATTCAGTAAAGAAGCCTTCGATGCGCAGCCAGGCGGCTCTGGATTTAGCTTTGCTGACATTGCGGCCAATGAAGCGGGCATCCGATTTGCCGAGCGACTTGCTAGTGGAAAGCTGCCTTTGGGAAGCGTCGCAAGTCGCTTTGATGTGAATCTTTTCATTCCGTCATTAGAAGGTCTTCCCGAAGGAATGAGCGATTCGGAATATCTAAAAGAGTACGGCGGTCTGGGAGATAAACGCAATGACGCAATGCTCCAAGAAATTCAAAATCGCCTCGACCGATTACCACCTTACCTCAAGCTCGAATTGAAGATTGATCAGCCTTAGTGGGCGCATGCAAAAACCCGCGGTGCTATTTGAATGCAACGCGGGTCTTGTTGTTTCTATCCGCACTTGACCAGTTAGACCGGTGAAAGCTTAACCTTGCTTAACCGCTAGGATTGCTTTCGATAGACGGCTCTTGGTACGAGCTGCTTTATTGGCGTGGATCAAGCCTTTGGCAGCAGCCCTGTCGATCTTCTTTGTGGCTGCTTTGAACGAGGTTTCGCACTGCTCAACTTCGCCGGAATCAATTGCCTTGCGGACATTCTTGATGGCGGTACGAAGGGTGCTGCGATCAGCACGGTTCTTCAAACGGCGTGCTTCGTTCTGGCGGAGTCGCTTTTTAGCGCTTTCGGAGTTTGGCATAACTGCTAAGGATTACTGGATCTTATGGTATGAAACAGGTCTTGATTCGATGATCTTTCGGTCCCAGATCCCCCGAAGCATTAGTCGGGACACCCAAGAATCACGTAGCATTACGGATTTTCGAGATTTTGTCTAGCCGGTCACTGACATCTCGGTAACTAAAATCAGCATCGGCAAGATTGGTAAGATGGGCTTCGGCGCGGTCTAGCTCCTTCATTCCAAGGGCTAAGACTCCTGCACGGTAGGTTGATAACTTGCGTAAATCCCCCCATTCCGAGTCATCACACGCCTCGATCGAGGCCTCGTAGCTCCGCAAAGCAAGCAAATGCTGGCCAATCTGCTGGAAACATTCGCCCAAAAGAAGGTTTACCTCGGCTGTTCGCTTAGAATCTTCTCGAGCGGCTTGGAATGGCTCGATTGCCTCGCGATACTGTCCAACACGTTTGAGACGGAGGCCAAATTCGTATTTAAGACGTAAATCAGCAGGGTTTCGGGTCGAACGGGCCTCAAAAACCTCCACCTCAGCTTGATTCGCCTCTTTGACCGTCAGCTGGGCATGCTCCTCGGCCTCTTCAGAAGGGTGTTTCTTGAGACGCACGCCTGCTTCGATAGCTCGCTGCCGCATCCGCTGGAGGTAAACCTCTTCGAGTGTTTCGAGTATCTCAAGATTGTCGCCACCAATCTTGAGTGCTTTGCGATAAAGCCGCTCAGCATCTAGCAATTGGCCATGCTTCACGTAAAAGTCTGCCAAGGTGATATAGGGTTCCACTTGGTCAGGGTGATCATCGACCGCTTGGCGGAGTTGATCTTCTTTCTGGCGTCGAGTCAGTTTCTTCTTTTCGACGGAGCTCTCTTCCTCTTGCCCGCTCACTTCAGCAGGGTTTCTGTCTGCCGATTTCGCTAAGGCTGCAACTTGGCCAGGACGATCCACTTGAACATCCTTAGCATTTCCATCAAGCAGAGCAGGGTTGTAGCCGCCCACATCGATGGTCTTTTCAACGCTTAATCGCTTAATCGCTTTAGCCGCCTCTTCATCATTGTGCTTTAGCTTCTGTATTCGCAACCAACAATTGATAGCTTGGTCGAAATCTCCGATTCTCTCCAGCGCTAGCGCTGATTGCCGATTGATCTCATGGCTGTTCGGCTCAAGATCATGAGCCCACTTCAGATAATACAGCTGGCAATCAAAGTAACCATGCTCACCACACCCCGCGGCCATCTCCAGCAGGGTACCCGTATCTGCGGGATTCTTTTTCAGGTGATTACATGCCGAGGCATAGGCATCCTGCCAATCGCCTTTAGCAACCGCCTTGGCGAAACCACTCTTTCCGCTCCCTAAGAAACCTCCCAAGCCACCTGACTTTTTTGCCCCACCTGGATGCATTTGAGCCAGGTTTGCTCGGAAGTGTTGAAGATAGACTAGCGAAGATGGGTCCTCTGAAACGCACTGGGTGAACAAGTCGTGGGCGTAATTGTAATCCCCTTTTTCCAACAACTTGTTTGCGTGCGAAAAGGCTTGTTGCAATCTTTGAGTAACTGCCGCGGATAGCGTTGCTCGTGCGGACTGAACTTTTGGGGCAGTCGGTTGCGCAGTATTTGCCGCCTCACTAGAAGTCGAGTCCGTAGGTAGTGGTGGTGGAGAGTCTGGTGTCATACCGGCCTTGCCGCTAGTTATTCGTAGCCAATGACTAGTTCCAACTAATTGCGGCCTCTCAGTGGATAATTGTTCCGTGAAAAGTAACTGTTTTGCCTCTCCCAATAGTTTAACGTGGCAATAACAATCATAACAGGTTTTCGGTACACTTTGCTGTCAGGAAACGGTCATACCATGGCCTGATATGCCTGTCGTAACCCGATTAACCATTCTGACTAGAGTCATTCAAACTCCCATTTGGAGCATCAAACTATCTTGAGCAGCCAGCCGTCCAATATGAACAAGCTCGAAATCCACGGACGTTCGGCGATTGGAAAGGTCTTTCTCGTTGGTGCCGGCCCTGGTGATCCGGGTCTACTGACCCTTCGCGGCCGGGACTGTTTGGTCCAAGCAGACATTGTTTTGTACGACTACTTGTCGAGTGATGCGCTACTTCGCCATGCGAATCCTTCTGCTGAACGCGTCTGCCTAGGTCGTCACGGCAGCGGCAAGTTGTGGACGCAGCAACAGATCAACGATCGGATCGTCGAAGAGGCACAAGCTGGCAGGACGGTGATTCGTCTAAAGGGTGGCGATCCAGGAGTCTTTGGCAGACTTGCTGAAGAAGTCGAAGCATGCCACTCGGCTAGCATCCCTTATGAGGTAGTCCCTGGAGTTACAACCGCGATGGCCGCGGGTGCTTATGCTGGCGTTACATTGACTGATCGTGATCAAGCTTCTTGCGTCGCGCTAGTGACTGGCCACGAACGCCCAGATAAGTCGGCAGAAGAGCGACTGAGCTTCAAACAGCTGGCAAGCTTTCCGGGCACTCTGGTCATCTATATGGGAGTTACTAACGCACCGACATGGAGCGCCGATCTAATCACCGGAGGTCGCTCTCCCGAAACGCCAGTCACTTTAGTCCGTCGTTGTTCTTGGCCTGATCAATCGACCATCGACTGCACGCTCGCCGATTTGCCAACCGTCTTAGCACCTAAGAAGGTTCGTCCTCCCTTGATCGCTATTGTCGGGGATGTCGTCGCCGGCAGGAATGCTGCCGACTGGTTTGTTTCGCGTCCACTCTTTGGCAAGACCGTGCTTGTCACCCGACCGCAAGATCAAGCCGAGTCAATGGCTAATCAACTCACAGAACTAGGAGCTAGGGTTCTAATTCAACCGACCATTGAAATCTCTGCTCCGAAAGATTTCGCAGAACTTGATTTGGCAATCGAGTCCTTAGCTGAAAATGACTATGTCGTTTTTAGCAGCCGCAATGGGGTAAGGAGTCTGCTTGGTCGAATGAACCAACTCGGACAGGATGCCCGTAGTTTTGGATCTGCCAAAATTGCAGCAATCGGATCGGCCACAGCCGAAGAGCTCGCGGCATGGCAACTCCGGGCCGATATCGTTCCTGAAACGTATCGCGCCGAAGCATTGGCTG
This sequence comes from Botrimarina sp., assembly GCA_965263145.1. Classification (GTDB taxonomy): domain Bacteria; phylum Planctomycetota; class Planctomycetia; order Pirellulales; family Lacipirellulaceae; genus CAYGQU01. The sequence continues at coordinate 131,943 of OZ253585.1, read as the reverse complement.
AATCCTTATCAGCATCAGTTGCGGGTAAACAAGTACTTCTCATCCGAGCTAGTCGTGGACGTGAAGTCCTGGCCGAATCGTTAGTTGCTTCAAGAGCTAAGGTTCACCAAGTGGTGGCTTACCAAAGCAACGATGTCGATAAACTGGAGCCATTCATTTCTGAGGAGCTCAAAGCAGGAAGAATCGACTGGATCACAGCAACCAGCTCCGCCATCGCACGCTCGGCAGTTCGTCTCGTTGAACCTATTGGTATCGGCGAGGCAGAGTTTGCCGCCATCAGCCCACTGACGGGTGGGGTGCTTGAAGAACTTGGTCATCCTCCAACTGCATTAGCAGATGAATTTACTTCCGAAGGGGTTGTGCAGGCCATCCTTGAATACGAGTTGGGTAAGGCCTAACGATTGGCAAATCCACACGGGCACGAAAATTATTTCCCGAGTTCTGTCGGTGAAATCGTCGAAACCTTGATGTAGGTAAATGCCGGTAGATAGATCGGCACCTCTGAGGCGACGGACTCCGCATCAGCCCACCTTCCTCGGCGATCAACTTTGCACACACCCTCGCAAAGAGTTTGGCAAATCGGAAATGCCAAAATGATGGCCCCATGCGTCTCCCCAAGACGCGAAGTGACAGGTTGCCATGCGATTTACAAGCTCCGATCTTATGTCGCCCAATGTAGGCACTCTTTCAGTAGACAATGAAACAAAGAGTACTAAAGCAGATAAAGACATGCTTCAAGTGCGTGCCAGGCTTTTGAACTACATCTATCAGAACCACGTTAATCGAGATGCCCAGCGTCTGAGAGGTATCACGCTTTCAATGGAACTGTTGGCTGACTGACAACTTAGGAGATTGATCCATTGATAAGCTACATTCGCCTAATTGGCTGCCTGGTCATTGCAATGGCCCCTTCCACCGTGCTTGCAGCAAACGAACACCCTGCGGTCTGTCGAATCATTGTTGATGAACAGATGGGGCATGCTTTCGGCAGTGGGACCCTGATCGATGCTCGTGACAATTACGGCTTAGTAATCACCAACTGGCATGTTGTACGTGACGCAACCGGCTTAATAACGGTTCGTTTTCCCAATGGCTTTGAAAGCGAAGCGAAGCCAGTCAAGCTTGACGAAACTTGGGACTTGGCGGCTTTGGTCATTTGGAGACCACCGGCAGAGCCAGTTCGTTTGGCGACATCCGCCCCCCAATCTGGTGACCTTCTAACGATCCATGGCTACGGTCAAGGACGGTATCGGCAAGCTTGGGGTCGCTGCACATCGTACTATGCCCCGACGGTTGGTATGCCAAAGGAACTGGTCGAGCTTGACGTAGAAGCACGGCAAGGCGATTCGGGAGGGCCAATATTCAACTCCCAAGGTGAGTTAGCTGGCGTCCTTTTCGGAGCAGGGCAGGGGACTACACTCGGTTCATTCGGGGGGCGTGTTGATCAGTTCCTCGCAACTCTGGGAGATGGAATCGGCAAGGGTGCTCTTCAGGGTACTATGGTTGCCTCAAAGTCGGGTGAGTCTCTAATGCCAAACCAATCCATCCCAGCTGCGTCGACATCTCAACTGATTAGCGACAATCGACCAGTTGATCCCTTCCTGATTGCTGATATGGCAGCAGAGCAGAAGCGTAAGGATTTAAAGCAACCAAGAGTCTCTACTCAAGCTAAGCCTATCACCCCGCCATCGGTTTGGCAGTCGGTCCCTTCAACGAATATCGCACAACCTGAAACCAAGCCAGCTGTGCAGGTTGCGGCGGTACCTCGCATGACGAAGCCGACCGCTGCTCACTCAATAGAGCCAAAAGCTGCAAAGAATAAGGCTGCAGCACCCGCTCCACCTTTGGTTTCAACGACTCATAAGAATCAACCACCGATTGACGGCATTGATCTTAAACAGGAGGGCCAAACGATACTGGCCCTGTTTGGCATCGTTGCGATAGTGATTGGTGGTCTGCGTGGGCTAACAGGCTAATCCGGAAGTTTCTGACGCAAGGCAGGAATAACACTCTTGGGCACAAACTTCGCCAATTCCTCGTCACTCGCTAGCGGAGTGATCTGCTTGATCAAGCTACTACTTACGTGAGAAAACTCATCGCCCGCCATAAAAAAGACTGTCTCGATCTCGGGGTCGAGTTTCCGATTGGCTAAGATCATGGTGAACTCAGCTTCCATGTCCGTGACCGATCGAACACCACGCACAATTAATCGAGCGTTCGAATCCCGAACAAATCGGACCGCAAGTCCATCAAACGGTGCGACAGTAACATGATCAATGCCTGCTTCATGTATGGCGTTCTTGATCAATTCGACTCGCTCTTCAGTACTAAAGAGTGGCGTCTTATGGGCATTGACACCAACACCAACGACCAACTCTTCAGCAACTAGCTTGCTTCGTTCAATAACGTTGAGATGCCCCAACGTAATGGGGTCGAAAGATCCGGTATAGACAGCTCGTCGGCTCATGTCTTTCCTTAGGGAATAAGGTACGCACATCCCAAAACACTTGAGAGAAGAGCTTTGATTCTAACCACAAAATCAATTCGATGTTAGCGCAGAGTGACGCTAGCTCTTTAGAACATCGATCGCCTGATCGATTTCATCGTAGGTATTGTAAGCATGGGGGCTGAATCGCAACCAACCAGCACGGCAACGCACGACAAATCCCGCATCAAGCAGCTTTCGGCGAGCCTGCTCAGCATCGATTCCGACTGGATCGATCGCTACGATACCGGACCGTGGATCGTGCCCATTGGCTTCAATTTCACGATGCGAAACAACCCGATGGCCAATCTGCTTGAGCTTTTCGCAAAGATAATCAGTAATGTCCAAAACTGAAGCAGCTACGGATCCTGGTTCAAACGACTGCAACAGATTCAAGCTCGCACCAAACGCATGCATACCGGGCATGTTAGCTGTCCCCCCTTCAAAGCGAGCAGCCGTGGGGTGGAAGTTGAGATCGATTTTGCTGAACTCTTGGGTGTTCACCACACTATGCCAGCCAACTCCATGCGGTCGGAGTTCTTCCAGATTCTCAAGCCGAATGTAAGCCATCCCGGCCCCTTCAGGTCCAAGCATCCACTTATGCCCATCAGCAGCAAGGAAATCGATGGGCGTTTCTTTGACGTTCAGCGGAAAGACGCCAAGTCCTTGAATCGCATCTAGCAAAAAGAATGCGCGGGAGCAGTGTTTACCACCCGCTCCATGGATGATCTCGGCAATGCGATTGATGTCCTGCCGATAGCCTGTTGTGAATCCAACCCAGCTTAGCGAAACGACACGTGTCAACTCATCGCATGCTTCGCGAAGACGATCTAAGTCGACCTTACCGTTGTCAGTCGAAACGAGTCGAGTCTCAACACCGAAGTCTTTGAGATTCAGCCACGGATAAACATTGGAGGGAAACTCGTCTGCAAGGATGACGACATTGTCGCCCTGTTGCCAACCAATGCCTTCGGCGACGAGGTTAATGCCAGCCGTGGTGCTTGGCATCAGTGCGATCTCATTTGGCGAAGCATGGATGAGCCTTGCGGCAGAACTTCGGGTTGCTTCGACTGTACGCTCCCAGTTTAACCAGTTGGCATCTCCTTCGAGCGCAGCTTCTTGAGCCCAAGCAGTTATCGACTCTAACGCGGGCTTGGTAAGCGGTGCTACAGCAGCGTGGTCAAAATAACCCCACTTATCGATGACCTGCATGTAACGCCTGAAACCCTTTCGAGTTTCTAGCATTACCTCTTTGTTTAAATTCTCATCCATGATTGATGAGTCAAGTGGAGAGTTCATAGGTGGGGATGAAGCGAGGTGGGACGTGCTTGCCTAACCAAGTTCCAAACGAGGTATGACTCGCACCGCTCAGGGGGAAATGAGGAGGGAGATAAGCTTGTAAGTTATGATTACGTTTTAACGGTATAACACTTAGTCATACAAGATCTATCTGAAAAATTAAGCCGCCATCATTAGATTGTTTTAAAAAACAGGAATTACCACAACCATATAGCAAAACCATAATTTAGAATTGATTGTTCAAAAGTTAGAATTAGTGGTAATTACCCAATTGGTAAATATGATGCTGAAGCGACTTATCCTCCCCATACTTACTCTGCTATTCTCCTTTACATTAGTTGCCTACAGTGACGAATGGGAACGCGCGCGACACCAGATGGTGGAAACTGAAATTGTTGCCTCAGGTGTTGAGAATACCCGAGTTATCGAGGCTATGCGGGAAACCCCAAGGCACGAATTTGTTCCGCGAAAGCAACGCAAGCTTTCCTACTTTGATATGGCATTGCCTATAGGATCAGACCAAACCATTTCACCACCCTTTGTCGTGGCCTACATGACAGAAAAACTTAATCCTAAGCCAAGTGATAAAGTTCTTGAAATTGGTACCGGGTCAGGCTATCAAGCCGCGGTTCTCTCTTCCTTGGTTCGATCGGTTTACACAATCGAAATTGTTCCAGAACTTGGCCGTCGAGCTCAAAAAACTTTAAAACGCTTATCCTTTGATAATGTGAATACGAGGATAGGCGACGGTTATCTTGGTTGGCCTGAAGCTGCTCCTTTTGACAAGATTATCGTCACCTGTTCACCAGAGAATCCGCCACGTGCTTTGGTTGATCAACTTAAAGAGGGGGGGATTATGGTGATCCCTGTAGGTGAACGATATCAACAAAACCTGTACCAACTGAAGAAGGTTAACGGGAAACTTGAGAAACAAATACTTGAAGCAACTCTCTTTGTTCCCATGACGGGAAAAGCCGAGGAGCGTAGGGAAGTCAAACCAGATCCTTTGCATCCTGAAATCGAAAATGGCGACTTCGAAAATCACATCACCGGCGATTCAAAGGACCCGCTTCCCAAAGGATGGCACTACCTTCGCCAAGCAAAAATCCATAAGCGAATCAACGCGGACCCTGCCAGCTTTTCACTGAAATTCTCAAACAAAGAGTCAGGCAAACCGTCGCAGGCCTTGCAAGGATTCGCCGTAGACGGCAGAAAAATTGATCGACTAAAAATCGGCTTTGAAATCCGGGGAGAATCGATCCGTTATGGCCTCAAGCCAACCGAGTGGCCTTACTTTGTGGTCACCTTCTATGACGAGCGGCGGGCCGTCCTTGCAAGCGAAACAATTGGCCCCTTCCGGGGAACTTTTCCTTGGACCGAGTACCTGGAGGCAATGCCCGTTCCCTTCAAAGCTCGGGAAGCAATCGTCCGAATCGGGCTACTCGGCGCTACGGGCAACTTAGAAATGGACAACATCACCCTTTCAGCTAACTAAGCCGCATGAATAGGGGCAAAAGCACTAGTTTTATTACTCCCTCATTCTCCATACAGGCCGAATATCCCTCCCAAAACGCTTGAATTCCCAATTCTGCGCACTATGCTATCACTAAGTACGCCAGCAATAATCTTTTGATGGCGGCCACTGTTACACACCTTGATAGGACATCTCTAGGAGATTGGATCGCGATGATGCTTCGCAACCCGTTCAAACGTCTTGGCTTGGCTTCAGTTGCCAGCCTTTGTTTTGCAGTCGCTCTTTTTGCTGGTGATACCAGCTGCCAAGCCTTCTGGGGTAGCTACGGAAGTGGCGGCTCCTACGGCAGCTATGCTTCGTCAGGCTCCTACGGGTCAACCGGTAGCTATGGCTCCTACGGCGGATACCGTCGCTCGGTCCGAGTTGCCTATCGTGCCAGCTATGCCTCAAGTGGATCCTACGGCTCATACGGCAGCACAGGTTCCCATGGCAGCACAGGTTCCCATGGCAGCACAGGTTCCCATGGCAGCACTGGCTCTTACGCAAGCACAGGTTCCTATGGCAGTGGTGGTTCCTATGGCGTTGGTCCAGTACGTCGCTTGATTTCCAATATCCAAGATAACCGTCAAGCGGTTCGCGAAGCTCGTTATGCTCGTCGTTCAGCAGCAAGCTACGGTTCGACCGGTAGCCATGGCTCAACCGGCAGCTATGGCAGCTACGGATCAACTGGCGGATACGTTTCTTCAGGCAGCACCGGCTCGTACGGCAGCTATGGTGGCGTTGTTGAAACAAGTGAACCAACCGTTTACTACTCGGAACCAGCTGAGTCACAACCAACTCCAGCTGAACCAACCATGATTGAGCCTTCCGCTTCGCTCAATCGTTCGACCGTGAAGCTTGCAGTTTCGGTTCCTGAAAACGCTACCGTTTTCGTTAACGATTACAAAACCAAGAGCACGGGCGCTGTTCGTGAGTTTGTTTCGCACAACCTCTCGTCAGGCAGCACCTATACTTACAACTTGAAAGTTCAGTTTGATCGCGACGGTCAGCTTGTCACTGAAAACAAGTCGGTAACGCTTCGCTCAGGTGAATCGACCGTTCTTGAGTTCGGCCAAGGCAATGCTGCAGTTGCTTCGAGCAAGAACATTGAAACCAAGTTAAGCCTTTCGGTACCAGCTGATGCTAAGGTCACGCTTGCTGGCTCGCCAACTTCGCAAACTGGTGAAGAACGTACGTTCCGCACCTCGCACTTGGCTGATGGCCAAGCTTGGGACGACTACACTGTCCGTGTTGAGCTAGATGGCGAAGTTCAAGAACGCACCATCACGCTTCTTGGTGGCGAAGAGCAACACCTAAGCTTCCAGTTCGGTGCAACGCAAATTGCTTCGCTATAAGCCCGCTCGCGGCCAAAGTGCTAGCAAAAGATTACAAAAGATCGACCCCTGCTTTGGTTCTGCCGAGGCAGGGGTTTCTTTATTTCCCCATTCTTGGCTATAAGGGGCACATCCAGAGCAACTGGAAGGCTCCTTCAAATATGCCAACGAGGAATCATGGCAGCCGCTCGAAAAAATCGACAAGCTTCAACCGAAGCTGATCAGCCCAAAAAACAAACCAAACCAACCGCAGGTTCCTTTGCCATGCCGACGTGGCAAAAGTGGCTCATTAGCTTAGCTGTGATTTGGCATCTGTTTGCTGTCTTCATCAATTCGCTCTCGCTTCTGCCTGCCTCGCCTACGGTTGAATCGATTGCGAGTATCACCCGTTGGTACAGCAACCCGATCTACGCCACCCAAGGTTACAATTTCTTTGCTCCCGATCCACCAATCAACCAAGTAGTCAGATACCAAGTTTTTGCTGACACGGGGGAAGTGGTTGCCGAGGGGGAGTTCCCCAACAAAGAACAACATTGGCCTCGCCTGTTTTACCACCGTCATATGATGCTTGCTGACCAAGCAGGCATCGGTCTGGAGCAGTACGAAGAACCTGCACGACTTAGCCTTCGTTCTTATGGACGCCATCTACTAAGAGTGCACGAAGGAACGGAAGTACAACTTGATTTGGTTCGCCATAATCCACTCTATCCAGTTGATACGATCGACGGTGTCGACCCGAACCGGCCAGAACAGTTCACGCCCATTATGAGCGTGCGAGAATCAGCCGTTGACTTAGAACAACCAATTGTCGAGCCACCCGCTGAGCCGCTTCCTCTCCCAGGAGGGGCCCAACCATGATGAACATCTTTCGATCAATCAAGTCGCACTTCGGCGATCTATTTAGCGCATGGGATCAATTTTGGTTCACACCAACCGACACAGCAACGCTCGGCTTCATTCGCATAATGACCGGGATGCTGCTCTTTTGGACACACCTCGTTTGGTCGTTTGATCTGTCGGCCTTTTTCAGTGGCGAAGGATGGATCGAGGCATCAATCCACGACGCCATGCATAATGGCCGGGGGGCGTTTAGCCTGTTTGATTGGATCGGTCCGACTTGGCTCCTTTGGACCATTCACGTTCTGAATCTGATTGCCTTCCTGATGTTAACCATTGGGATTTTCAGCCGATATGTGGCAGTATGGTCCTTCCTGGCAGCGATCAGCTACGCCTCCTATGTCAGCCCGGGGGCATTTTTTGGTCTCGATAAGATCAACTGCCTGTTGGTGATGTATCTGATGCTCGGGCCCTGCGGCGCGCGCTATTCGCTGGATAGTCTGCTACGCAGTCGAGGAGACAAACCGATTCAGTTTGAATCAACCATGGCGAACCTCTCGATTCGATTAATTCAAATTCACCTCTGTATCGTCTACCTCTTCTCAGGCTTGAGCAAACTTGAGGGCCTTTACTGGCGCAACGGAGCGGCAACATGGTTTGCTGTTGCCAACGTCGAGTATCGTTCGCTCGATATGACTTGGATGGCAAACTACCTTTGGCTTGCCGAGTTGTTGACGCATGTCACGGTCTTTTGGGAACTCTTTTACTGTTGCCTTATCTGGAACCGACTTGCCCGACCATGGGTTTTGCTAACCGCTATCGGCATGCATGGCTTTATTGGCTTAGCAATGGGAATGCCAGAGTTCGCAATGGCAATGCTGGTTGCGAACCTAGCATTTGTCGCCCCAAGCTTGGTTCGCGCTGCCTTGGATCCGGTCGCCAACCGAATGGGTGGCTAAGCCGATCGACGGTCCTCCCAACGTTCTTTCTTGCGTTTCTTAAGAACTGGTTCAACATCGCGACATAATTCATCGAGGCGTTTGGCAATCTGCTTTACTTGTAGCTCCGTGAAGATCTCAGGTCCGCTAAGGAAAAGAGCATGGTTCTTTGGGTTGATTACTGCAAAATCCCCATAGCCTTTACGTTCAATGTACCAACCTGGAAATGCCAAGACTGACTTAACAATCACATTCTTATCAACTGCTGAATCGAGCAACTTTTCTAAGCATCTTTTTTGAGTTTCCAGCTGCGATTGGTATATTTTGAATGGAAATATTCCATCAGGAAATCGCATTTCAGCTTTGTCAAAATCAACGTGCATGACATAGTTTTCTCCTTCAACTTCTGGCTTGCCACGCATCTTTGTATCGATTGCAAATACGCCATTACGGCTGATAACGATGTGATCAATATTTCCATACTCATATGGTAGATCATGAAACACACGACACCCTTCGAGCATCAGTTGATTAAGCAATTCGCCTGAAAACATTTCTCCATCCAGTCCCAACTGCTTATTTTTTATCTCTTTGAAATTTTTTACGAGAGAAATGGTGAGATAGAGCTGAAACAACAAACAAAGCACTGAGAACACAGCAATTGCAAGCCAAAGCGGGGCCTCTGTTCCACTAATTTGATCTACTCCTACACATGCCATCGTAAGGATAGGAGCCAAGACGAGCATACAAACTCGTAAGTGCGAATCCTCTAAGTGATTATCCAACTCTAGTTGCAACGAATAGCCTGGCGGCCTTCGAATCTTCTGATTTGATAAAGGGTTCTTTCGAGAGTTGCCAATGATTTTTTTCCTCCACAGCATAAAAACAGCAACAAACACCACCGTGGGGATCATGCAAACCGCCAAGAATATTGACGTTCCAAATAATTGGTTTTGAAAGTTAGTTGCAAGCAAATTTAGGCCGCCCATAAGATTACTAAGAAGGTAAAGCATGGGTTGTTATTAATATTTGTGCAAACGGGAACCCCTAGCTTAGATTCTTAACTGAAAGGTAACCAAGAGACCTAAATCATTGGGTCAAAACACCTAGACATACGGCGTTCAAGAATCGCTGCGTTCGTTATCGGCGCTGCTGGTTGTGGGGTAACCTTCCTCGCGGAGTTCTTCTTCGGTTGGCTCGTAAGAATCGTCAAGCGGATCGGCTTGGTCATCCTCGGGCATTGACTGCCCGCGTCGGGTGACATGTTCGTCAAGTTCGATCGTGCGGCGGACTTCGTTCTGCATATCGTTCATGCCGCGGCGGAATTCGGTGAGGCTTTTACCAAGTGACTTTGCAACCGAGGGTAGATTGCTGCCGAAGAGCAAGACAGCGACTACGCCAAAGAAAACCATCTCCATAGGGCCCAAGCCCATGAAGGCAATGATCGGCATTAGGTTATCGAAGCTGAGAAGACTATCAAGAATCATAGCAACTGAGAGAAAATCTAATGAGATGATTGAAACGACCGCTTAGCTCTTTTGATCTTCTTCGCCAGGTTCTTCGATCTCTTTGACGCCTTTCTTAAACTCAACAATACTTTGGCCAAACGAGCGCGCAAGTTGAGGTAGGCGGTTGCCAAAAAAGATTAGCACCACGAAAAGCAGGATGGCAATTTGCCAAGGGCCAAATGAAAACATCTCTAATTGACTACGCACGGCGGCGTAGCTCCCGTCATAAATAAGAGCCAATCACAAAGCACCAACCACTTATTAAGTGCTTGTGTGACACTACCTTAAGTCTACGCTGAGAGGGCAGGGCGTCAAATAGGTTAGAGGCAATCTCAGTTAAGATTCGGGCATCCCAATAGCCCATTTAGGCATAACTAACGCCTAATCGGGACATTTTGACGCGACGCGAGCCAAGGATCACGTCCCATACGATCCCCATCGTAGCGGTAGTAAACCTCAAGACACATGGTCGCCAGTGCCGTGCTATAGACCCTTCCCCCGTAGCCACCCCACAGGGTTGTCGGTGTCCAGCTTCCTTGATTTTGTCCTTCGGCCACTTGCAAGGGGAGTAACGTCTGCACCAGAGAATCGTTCCAATTTTGCCATGCACGGTTATCGTGCTCTCGGTGATGATGCAGTGCCAACGTGGCATAGTACCAATAGTAAAGATTGATCGGCCGGTTCGTTGCTGCCGAGCGCGATGGCAATCGGTCGGTCAAGTACTTAGCAGCTTCTTGGGAAGCAGCCGTTCGTCCACCAGAGGTTCCGAGTATCTGACGACAATAAAGCGCTTCGGCGGTCATGGTCGGACTCGTTGGAGCGAGTGGTTGATAGGCAGCCAAGCCCCCTTGTTTACCCCGTCGCACGGAGCGAACGAATTGTTCAATGCCGTTCCAAACCTTCGGCGGCACTTCGATGCCAGCAAGCTCAGCGCTACGCAACGCCATCAACACCCAACCCATTTGGCTCATGTCGCCACGGTCCCCCGGTCGGTAACGCCAACCACCGGTCGCTTTGCTTTGCGAACGAATCAGATACGCTACCGCTGCTTCCGTGCCAGGACGGAGGCGATCATCTTTTGTCGTTGCCAGTGCTTCGGCTAGAGCGAAAGTCGCCATCGAATGGCAATAGGTCGCGGCGTAGGTTGTCGCCTCACCTGCTAAGCTTCCATCTTGCTTCTGACTTTCGAGCAGATAAGCAAGACCGCTACGCACGTTATCTGAATAGGGACCTTCCAAGTGGTTATAGCCGGCTCCCTGCATCGCCAAAAGTGCGAGGCCTGTCAGACCTGTCTCTGCTTTCTTACCGGCAGCACCCCGGTCGTGATTCAGCACACGCTGCTCACGGCCTGCTCCCCAGCGAGTGGCATCCCAAGCTCCATCGGGTCGTTGCGATCTGGCGAGCCAATCGACAGCATAAGCGACCGCATCTTCGGTTTGCTGGCTCCCACCTTGTTCAACCGCGATTCGCAACTTCTGCTGCTGTCCACGGGTTGCATAGGGAGAATTCCATGCCGATGTTTGTGAGATCGGTTCGTAAGTTTGCGAAGCTTCTACCGTCTGCTCTGGTACTTGAAATTGTTCGGGCTGCTGAGCTACGACTGGCTGATTAGGCATTACGAGTTCATCAGGACTTGTGTCCTCAGCTTCTTCCTGCCGAGGCGTGGGATCTATAACTGGCTGACCAGCCCCATCAATAGGTAATAATGGCTTTGGCTCTACTTTAGCTGCCTCAACGGGTTCTAATTCTTCAGCAGCTTCCGTATTAGATTGTTCAATGATTGGCTCAATTGAGGGTGGCTCTGCAAGAGGTTGTTCAACCGCCTCGGTTTGGATTGGATCCGGTTCGACTTCTGTTTCTGGCTCTTCGGCCTCTTTCTTGGGATCTGGATCAGGCTCTTCAATCGATTCTTCTTCAGATTCCTCAACAACTGATTCGGGAGCACTCATGACGATGCGGACCTTCACAGGTTCGGCATCCTCGGCACCGGCTTGGGCGTTTCCGTAGCGTACGGTGCTGGCTGCTGCGAGAAGCAACAGGTGCAATGCCAGCGAGACCGCCGCGTAACGATGCATTGGCCGAGCTTTTCCCCACTCGGTACGCGCCAAGGCGAACAACGCAACGCAGATTACTAAGGAACCAACTACGATTGATAAACTAACAAACGCCCCCCCTGGCAAGCCGGTGAGCAAGGCAAGTAGCTCGGCATTGGGGAGGAAATGATTCAAATGTACGCCTCGTGAGTTACTTCCGTACTGGCTGATTTGCCATGGCTTGGGCCACCTCGACCGTAATGCCAAGATTCGTAACCCCCGAAGCACGACATGCAGCAAGCGCAGCGGCTACTTGCTGGAAATCACACCGAGCATCGCCATTGAGTTGCACTTCAAGATCGGGTTGATCAGCAAGCAACTGCTTCAGATCGCTAGAGAGATCTTCAAGCGGCAGTGGCTTGCCGTTGAGCAGTACGGTGCCATTCTCTTTGACGGTTACAAAAGTGGGTTCCTGAGCAATGACAACACCGGTTCCTTCGCCTGCTACTTCTGGCAACTCTAAATCGAGGGTACGCTCAGCTCCGGCAAACTGGGTTGCTGCCATGAAGAAAATGACGAGCAAGAAAACGACGTCGATCATCGGCGTCAGATTCAACTGCAAGCCTTCGTCATTGGTCGGCTTAATCGGCATGGCTTGGCCCCGTAGATTCTAGAAAAGCAGATTCACAAGGAACTAGGCTGCTCGTTTTGAGCGACGATTCTTCTTTTGATCTTCAAGAGCTTCTGCTGAAATCAGGTAAACCAACTCTTGACCATTTCGATCGATCTCGGCTGTCAAAGAATCAACACGCCCAACAAAATGCAAGTAAGAGACCATCGCGGGAATCGCAATTCCAAGCCCGGCGGCTGTCGAAAGCAAGGCTTGGCTGATTCCATCAGCAAGTAATTCGGGCTTACCCATCGCTGATGCCGAAGCAATGGCGTCAAATGCTTCACGCATCCCCCAGACAGTCCCCAACAATCCAAGCAAGGGGCAAATATTAGCGACGCCACTGATGATGCGAAGATTCTTCCTAAGTGATGCAGCCGTACGTTCTCCTTCGTCAAGGATCGCTTGTTCAACTTCGACGGTTGGTCTCCCCCAACGACGTAGCCCGGCATCAAAAACACGAGCCATGTAGCTGTCATCTTCATCGCAAAGTTCAAGAGCGTCAGCTTGGTCGATGGCTCCTTCTTCAACCTGAGCCAAGATGCAATGCACAAAGCGTTTCGGCACAACCTTGTTGCGACGCAAAGCAAAGAAGCGATCCAAGGAGCAGAGAAGCATCACGACCGAGGCAATAAGAATCGGCCAAGCCAAAGGTCCTGCATCAATGACCAAATCAAACAGGCTGTGGGTTTCGGCTAGAAGCATGTGGCTACCTCCGGAGTTGTTTTGAGTTCCAAAAGCATCAGAACACAAAGTAGCCGACCGTAGCTTTCACAAGCGACGGTCGGCCATATATCGTTTCGCTATGGCTTAGCGGCTTAGGTTCCGAAGCCAGCGTCACCAACATCGCCAACCATGTGGAGGTGGTTGTGGTCGATGTAGATTACTTCGCGAGTATCTTCGTCGATCAAGGTGTGTGGCACAGGCCAACCGACACGGCGAACATCTTCGTAGTAGATGGTGCACTTGTAATGAGCATGGTGCTGTTGGGCAGGACCGATCATTGGGAAGACACGGACCGGATCGACATAGTCGGCGATCTTTTCTTTCACAATGCGGACATTGTTGCGGTTGCGTTCATAAAGCAATGGCAGGCCACCCTCGACTGGGCGTGCTTTTTCGAGGGCACGCATCACTTCGTCATCGCTTGGAGGATCCAGTGCGATTGGCTCATTACCCGAGGTGATTGGACCAAGAATTGGAACGCGGTCATAGCGTTCTTTCTCCCAATGCTTGTCCTCTTCTTGCTTCTGCAAGTAAGGGGAGATCGGAATAGGAATCGCCGCAATACCGAGGCTTGGGCCTTGGCTTGCGAGTCCCCAAAAACACCCGGTTGAACCGAGTGATAGGACGCTGATTAAAAGAGCGGCGGTGTAGGTTGCTGGGCGTTGCATCGTGCGTTGCCGTGTCATGAGATTAGACCTCAGATTTGTGCTAGCGAGGTTTAATGAATCCGTTCTAACGGTTCGAAGCGCAATGCCCCGAACAACTTCGTTAGTTTAAGTATCGTGATAAGCTGCGCAGAACTTGCGGATAAATCGGTTTATGACGAAAAAAGAACCAAACCGCAAAGAAGCCCTCGCAAGAACAAGTCTCGCGAGGGCTTCTGAGTCGTCAGAGCCGGCCAGCTAGCACGACGGCCGGCTATCTCTCTGAAGATTAGCAAATGCTATTAGTGGCCTTTTTTGTGGCTGAAATCTAGGTTCCACCAGCCATCATCCCACTCAAGGGTAACCTTACGCCATCCAAGTGGCACTTGTGGGTAAGGATAGAATGGACCAATGTAAGGCCATGCACTTGGTGAGTACTGTTTAGGATAGGTCAAAGCAGCGTAGTTCGGGTGAGCAGCGTAGCTTGGCCATGCGTAACCAGGCATGTTGGCCTGATCGTAACTCACTCCAGCAGCACCGCCACCGGCGGTTGAGTAGCCTTGTGGAGCGTGCCCCTGAGGAGCATAACCACCGCCAGCATAGCCAGCTGCACGAACGCCTTGCGGACGTTGTGGCATCATTTGCATTGGGCGTGGAAGTGCACCAGGACGTGCCTGAGCTACTGGCATTGGGCGAGCAGCAACCTGTGGTTGAGCAACTGGCTTAGCAATTGGCTCAGCCATCGCGGTTGGCGTAGGCAATGGCTTTGGTGCCACCTCGACGCTAGCAGCTTCTAGATTAGCAAGAGCCAAACCATCATCGGTTTTTGGCTTGCTCTGGGCAACTTTGGCTTCAGCAGGCTTGATTTCAAGCTTGTTGACAACCTTCTTAATGCCTTTAACGCCTTCGGCTAGACGAACTGCCGCAGCAGCTTGCTCTTGGCTGGTTACATTTCCAAGCAACCACGCCGTTCCATCTTTGTACTTCACACCAACGCGGTAGTTGACTAGCTCACCGCTGGTATGAATGGTTTTTGCGATTTGCTGGGCCTTAACATCAGCCTTTGACTCAGCAGCTTGGCCTTGTGCGGACCACAGCAAGGCTGCGGTCATGCACGCAATCATGAAATGACGCATCTTTTGTTCCCCCAAATGGTCGGTCTGACGACTCTTTGCAAGTTACTGACAAACCGGCCAGTCACCCGCGTAATAAGTGCTAGTTCGTGCCCGTTGTGCCATGGAGGCCCAACCGGCGTATCAGAGACTCGTCGCGGACTATCCGCACAACTGCTCCGGTTGGTACTTTCGGCAAAGTCAACCAACGAGTCCGAATCTTTTTCGTCAGGTTTTCAACTTCAAAGAAGAGAAGGGCCCAAGCGATAGCACTGATATCTTCGCCGCCATGAGAATCAAAGCAGATATAAAGCGATGATGCGTCAGAACAACCGAGGATGCAAATTGGCAACCTTGGCTAGACTATTCCATGCTAGCAATCACTTGCGAAAGGCTTGGATCGATCGATTCTTGGTCAGTGTCCCAGACCGAGGCCATTACCATGACTCCAAGCGTGGCACCAGAAAAAATCCAACCGTTACCTCCATTACCAAGGTAAGCGAACAGGGCAACCACCATGAGGCTAGCTGGAAGCAGGGCGACCAATAAATGTCGAGAACGGTGACGTCCAAGGCTGTGAGAGAGAGCGAGCCGAGCAAAGTAGGCACTTCCTAGACAGAGGGCATGAACAGCCACCCAACCCATGAGGTGCAAGTCCTCCAAGGCAAACATGTGTGAATCCTTTCACATTGTGATTATCAGCGGGGAATCCAGCAGCAGGAACTTCATCCTTGAAGCTTGCTACTGAGCGTATTTTCACCGCAAACCAAATACCAGCCTAGACGACTTTAAGTATTCTGCGGTCTGACGCACAAAAAACCCCAGAATACTCAACGAGTTCGAGATAGCAGTGCCTGCGGGAAATCGTTCTGCATTGAACTGATTTCAAAAGGATATGAAATCATCCGCTTGGCATACCACTTGCTTCTGAGGGGGTTGGCTCTTTGCGCCCAGATTTATCTGGCCAATGTCTGCCGTCCCAATGTCAATATTGCGAGAGTGCCTCATGACAAGTTAACCCTTTGCTCACCGCAGCGAGCTGGACTGCTCAGAGCGGCTCACAATTTATTCGCCATTCACTCCAATTGACAGGCAATACCTGCGTTCCTGCTTGAAGCTCTGCTTCAAGTGAACACGTTATTCATCGTGTTTTATAGGGTTTTGTAAGTCTGGGAGGGGATTATTCGGCACGACTTCGAGATCGGGCTCTCGGTGTGTGTTGGTTACTATTCATTGACCAACAAACAAGGACCATAACCGGTTCATACACACCTATTGAGTCGATCTTACCGAAGAGCAACCCGATAGGCATACGCTTCGCGCTCGTCTATTCAAAGCCAACAAGGACGGTTCATGGCAATTGACGGCGCACGCACTTTCACAATTTTGGTGAAAGTGGTCACTAGAATAGTGACTTCTAGCAAAACTCTTTTGCAGCAATGACTTACGGCAATTCTTTCCGTTTCATTTTATATCAACAGGAGTCCATCGTGGACTTAACCCTATGCCAGCCTTAGGTTTTCTTCACACTCACCAAAACGAGTAGTGACTGCAGTGGTAGAGATTCTCACGCCATGACTGAATCGAAGTAATTCAGCAAATCGTATTTAGCTAAATCCTTAAGAGAGATCGGTTTTCTCTGCTAAGCCCAAAAAGCTGGGATGCGGTAGACCGTCCATTGGCACGCCGCTTGCTCTAGTTATTTGCGTCGGCCACTGGGCCGCACTGGTAATTAACTTTGGAGTCTTAGCTACTGAATACGAGGTTGCTGCGGTGGAACATTCGAATCACAACTTTTCATACGATCATTACGAAGACCACGACAAGGAAGAGCAATACGATTCACGTCGTGTGAGCTACAGCCGTGGAAGGTCTCAGCTTTCAACTCGCAAGCGAGGACGCAAGCGTGTTGCAAATGCACCCGCCTGTGGATTCAACGGCCGACGTGGTCGTCGCTGGACTTGGTAAGCGGATTCGATTGGCAACTTCGATAACAACTCAATATAAAAGCCCCCTGTACTTCCCGTCCCCTGCATTTTCAGTGCGGGGGGCTTTTTTATGCGCTAATGGATAATCAACTCTCTATCTACAAAAAAACAGCGGGGTGCTTAAGCAGCCCGCTGTTTTGCATGAGGAATTAGGCTTTCGATTGATCAGCGAATTAAACGCTGCAATTCCGTTTCGATTTCGCTTCCGTTGAGATTTCGGTTCGCAACTGCACCTTTATTATCGACAACAAGCATTAGAGGGAGTGTCATGACACCGATTTCACTAGCTCGGGTTCCTTCTAGCCCTTTCTCATCGTAGAGATGTTGCCAGCCATAACGCTTCGAAGACAAATAAGCCTTCGCATCCGTAGCGGAGTTGTCCAGGTTAACACCAACAATTTCAAGCTTGGCACCGTACTTACGACGCATATCGTTGAGTTTCTCCATGTCTTGCTTACATGGCTCGCACCAGGTAGCCCAGTAGTGAACCACCACAAACTTCCCTCGGTAAGGTGGGCGTGTCAGGTCAATTTGCTTTCCTGCTAGTGATGTACCACGCAGTGGAAGCGCCTTGCCAACTGAGCCAAGACGGCGAAGTGCCCCGGCAGCCTTGGTGCCTGCTTTGCTTTGGGGAAATTCTGATGCCAGGCGTTTGTACCATGCAGTAGCCTTATCAATTTCACCTGCGAATTCGTCAGCCATTCCTAGCTGTAGCAAAGCGTCCGGAGTACTGGACGCCTGAGGAAAAGCTTTGACGAAGTCTTGCAATTCAGTAGTCCACTGATTCTGCAATTTGGCGTAATCTGCTTTTGGATTTTGCAAACCAAAGCCATATTCGGCACCAATACGACGGTAACGGATCTGGCTGACTAACTCTTTCCCGTTTGCTCGAACCGTCGAAGAGGTCTCAAGCTGTTGTAGCTTGGTAACGCCTTTCGCATACCCCTTTGATTGAGCTGCTGCGCTAAGTAAATCCGCCAGCTGTAGGTACCACTGTTGCTGTTCTTGGCGATTTTCAGTGCTGGTCGCAATCCTTTCGAGAATAGCAACTCGCTCTGTGATCTGGGCTTCGTTGCCCATATCGCCACCTGTCTTTTGGTCAAGCTTTTCAAGCCTGGCCATCAGGTCTTGGGTCTCTTTACTCGGCCCGGTGGAAGAGTGGTTTTGGCTATAGCTGGGGACAGAGAAAACATTCGCGAGTTTCGGACCTGAGTCCCCCAGCTTGGGAGATTCAACAAGTCGCCATGCCTGTCCAACTTGAACCAACGAACCGAGCAGCAACTGATCTGGTACGCCGCCGTTGTCGACAAGTGCCGACACATTTTCACAGATAGTTATATCTTTGGTAGAACCATCGGTACCGCTTGGAACGACGCCAGGACGAGATGCTCCAAAATCAACAAACCGAGTCGCCTTGCTGATCTTCTTCTGTTCGCGTGTCAGCTTCCCAAAGTCTTTGGCTGCGGTTGATCTCTGATCCGTAATCTGGGATTTAAGCGTTTTACCCAATCCAAGACGATCCAACTCAGATTTGGTTAGCAAAAGTAGGTTAAATCGCTCGAGATCTTTTTGTTGAATGGCAAGCACCGCTTCTTCGGCAACTTCTTGTGGCGAAATTTGTTTCCAATAATCGATTGTGCCGTCTTCGTCTTCATCCACTCCCCAACGGCTGCCGCCGGTGTGGTACCAACGGTACTGGTCCGCAACGTTGTCAAAATCCGTATCCTGATCGCGGTAGACTTCTAAGCCGTTGTTAAAATAGCTCCAAACATCCAAAGAATTGTCGCCATTGGTATCAGCAAAGCGTCTGAGGACTTGGCCCCCTTCGGCCCGAACGACCCAAGCAGTCGTTTTGCCTTCTTTCTCCAATTTAACAGCACACTTCTTAACATCAGCACCTGATGGTGTTTCGTACTGGATTCCTGGCTGAATCGGTTTAAGGGCTAGAGCTTGCTCCGCAGTCGGGGCAGCAGGGGCTGCGTCGAGATTTGCACTACCAAAAAGTATCATTGGGAGAGCAACAAGAAGTCGCCTTGCAACCAAACTGCAGAAAAATAGATGAGATGACCTGTAAAGGCTCATATTGCTAGCATCCCTGTCATGAAGGTTTCATCCTGATATAAGGCATATGAACTACCTGCTCACGCCTTGTCCAAATGCAATTGGCCGGGATTATCGCTAGCTTCCTTACTTACGCCTAGATCGATTTAGGCATCGTCACGCTTGCTAGCATGCAGTTGTGGCGCAAAAGCGAGCACAATATCCGTGATTGCGAGTCTTTCTGGCAAGATTTTTCTTACAAAATGCTGGTATCTCGAATGCAGCAAAACTACAATTGGATTTAGTCGTTCCTCGTTGCTTCCCCTCCTGAGCCTGACTAACTTCGGACTTGGGAGGGGGAGGACGGCTAAAGATCGGAGCTACGGGGCTTGCCCCTGACGGTTCCTTTCGCCACGCAGTTTACCTGGGTCTTCCTTTTGATCGCTCAGGTCCACAAGCACTCTAAAGCATGAGGCTGGAGAGAAAGAGCCGTGAAACTTGCATAAGTTTCACGGCTCTTTTTTTATTCGGATTGCAATTAGTAGCAAATTTAGCCTTTGAGCTTCTCAAGCAATCTGCCTGGTGAACCCATGGCGTGGTACCCACCGTCAAGGTGGAGTATTTCTCCGGAAACGCCTGTCGACATGTCGCTGAGAAGATAGGCACCGCTCTTGCCAACTTCTTCGTGTGTGATGTTGCGTCCCAAGGGCGCCATCGCCTCATAGAGTCCAAGCATTTCATCCACGCCAGCACCACGACCTGAAATTGTTTGCAATGGGCCAGCAGACAAGGCATTCACGCGGATATCCCGCGGACCAAGGTCAAAAGCAAGATAGCGAACCGTCGCATCAAGTGCTGCCTTGCAAACCCCCATCACGTTATAGCCCGGGACAGCCTTTTCGCCACCGAAGTAGGTAAGCGTCAGGATGCTCGAACCAGGATTCATGATCCCTTTCGAGGCGCTAGCCAAGGCCATTAAGCTGTGGACGCTAATCGCCATTGCATGCTTAAAGCCTTCACGGCTTGTATCAACGGTGTCTTTCTTAAGATCTTCAGGTGGAGCAAACGCAATCGAGTGCAATAAGAAATCAAGCCCACCAAACTCTGACTTGCATTTATCAACTACCGCCGCGATCTGATCGTCATCCGTGGCATCCATCGGTTGCAAGAACTTGCAATTCGGATTCCCGTCAGTGAGCTTAGTCACGCGGCCTAGATTCTTTTTCCGTTCATCATCAGGCCGGTCTGGCATGTAGGTAAATCCACACTCGCCCCCTTCGCTCATTACTTTATCAGCAATGGCCCAAGCGATTGATTGCTTGTTGAATACGCCTGTGATGAGGCCCTTTTTGCCTTCGAACAACCCCGACATCTTGTTTTGGCTCCTTTGTATACGGCAAGAATCTAACGTGGCGATCCTAGCCGGATTGACCTGCCTAGAAAAGGTGCCCGCGCATTCAATGTTGCAAAAATGAGCCAAGCTATCACAATAAGATGTCATGGCTACACCAAACATGATGCACGATTTGACATCCGCCCTCCTAGCTGCCGCTACCGAAGCAGCCTCTATCGAAGCCTTTGACCTGGCCGCTATGGCAGAGATTAGGCAAGCGACGGGGGCTAATTCGATCGCACTCTGGCAGGCGACCTTGCCAAGCTGGAGTTGTCTTTCTTCCGCAGGAAAGGTTAGTGGCCTGCCACACGAAACGGTGATCGACGCACTTGATCAACTTACGGTTTGCCAAACTGCTGGTTGGACCGCTAGCTGTGTTCCGTCCATCACACGTCCTCAGCCTGACATACTCAGCCTTCAAGCAAATCTTGATTCCCAATTGGCGGCTGAGGTTGCCATGACGCTTGGCATGGTTCGGGCATTGGTCACCACACGGAACCTCTCAGAGCAACGCAGCGAACGACTTGATGAGATGCTTGCCATCTCGATTGCCTGGAGCGAGACCTCGGATCTTAACGCGTTGCTTAACCGAATGGCTGAGTCCGCTTCTCGACTGTTCAACTCAGATCGAGCAACCATTTTTCTCTGGGATCGCGCAGCGAGCAAACTCGTTGGCCGGCCAGCGATGGGGTTGCCCGATGGCCTTGTCGTGCCAGACAACACGGGGGTAGTTGGACAGGTTGTTCAAACAGGTGAACCCCTACGGACCTGTAACCAAAAAGATGCTTCGACCGTTGATCGTGCCACCGACGAATCGACGGGTTATCAAACCGACTCCCTTTTGTGCGTCCCGCTCGATGCCCCAAATGGCGAACGCCTTGGAGCATTCGAACTTATTAATAAAAAGGGAATCCAAGGTGCTTTCACCCCAGAAGATGAACAAGGCCTAGCCGAGTTCGCTCGCCTAGCGGCCGTGGCGCTAGCAAACGCTCAACAGGTTGGTGAGCTTATCGAACGACGTGACTCTTTGGTTGACGAAGCAGCAAGTGACGTCCGAATGCTAGGCGATTCGCCAGCGATAGTTGCCCTACGCAAAACAATCGATCGCGTTGCTAACGCCGACCTTGCGGTCTTGGTCCTTGGTGAAAACGGGACCGGTAAAGAAGTTGTATCACAATCGCTTCACTTCCAAAGTGGCCGCCGCAACGAGCCGCTGCTCGCCGTTAACTGCGCTGCTATTGCTGAATCGCTTCTTGAAAGTGAACTCTTCGGCCATGAAGCAGGGGCTTTTACCGACGCACGCGATTCAAGGGCAGGCAAGTTTGAACTTGCCGATGGCGGAACGCTTTTGTTGGATGAAATCGGTGACATGTCACCTGGTGGGCAGGCCAAGTTGCTTCGCGTCCTTGAGGACAAGACCGTCGTCCGTGTTGGTGGCTCTGAACCGCGCAAAGTCGACGTCCGCGTCGTGGCCGCCACCAACCGTGACCTTTCCGATTGGGTTCGACAAGGCAAGTTCCGTGAAGACCTATATTATCGGCTGAATGTCGTTTCGCTCGAGTTGCCACCACTGCGCGAGCGGGGCGATGACATTATCCTCCTAGCCGAGCATTTCCTGGGTAAATTCTGTCATTCGCAAGGGCGCACCCCGCCGAAAATTGGTTCCGACGCTCGCCGACGGCTCCTTTCGCACAATTGGCCCGGAAATATCCGAGAACTTCGCAACCTGATGGAACGCGTTGCGTATTTATCTGAGGGGAACATCGTTAAGCAAGAAGACCTGGCTATCGTCCCCTCGGCCGGAGATCGGGATCCGGTCCTTGAATATCCTGACTTGCTGACCGAAGCGACCAAAGAGTTTCAGCGAGAACACATCCAACGAGCCGTCGACCGGCACCGTGGCAATGTCGCAGCGGCTGCAGCTAAGCTTGGCATGCATCGCTCGAACCTCTACCGAAAAATGAAACAGCTCGGGATGAAAGATCTCGACGAAGATTTTATTTAGGGCATACCAACTTATGACTTCAGCGAATTCTTCGACCGACTGCAAAGCAGAAGTCTTTTACGATGGCGAGTGCCCACTCTGCTTGCGCGAGATCAACTTCATTCGTTGGCTTGATAGCGCTGACGCATTACGCTTTACGGACATCACTAGCTCAGACTTCTCTGCTGATGCCCTAGGTATTGACATGACGACCCTCATGGCTGAGATCCATGGTCGCGACCCATCAGGCGACATCATTACCGGCGTAGAGGTCTTCCGCCAACTCTACGGCAATGTCCGTCGAGGGCACTTTTTGTTTGGCCCACTCACATGGCTATCGCGCGCACCAGGTCTGTCGCACGTACTCGATTGGTTCTATCAAGTCTTCGCAAAGCATCGTCTAAAACTAACCGGCCGATGCAACGACGCTACCTGCGAAGTACCACCGGCCGATTGATTCTCTTGTTTATTTAGAAATGCTTACGCCCCGAATTTGCCAAGTCGCCCAGCATTGGCCAAGGCAAGTGTCATCAGGTGCTTCGCTTCGAACTGACCAAGTCCACCGGTCAAGCATTGCGCCTCACCAAACGAAGTGGCCGGATCGCAACGGCAGTTTTCTGCCCATAGAAGCGTTGGGACCGAGTGCCAACTGTGGCTAGCCAACATGCTTGGCGTGCTGTGGTCGCCCGTGGCAATGAAGACATCGGGGCCAAGCTCCATGATCGCAGGCACGGCGGCGTCGTACTCTTCGGTTCGCTTGACCTTCGCATCGAAGTTGCCATCCTCACCCGTCGAGTCGGTGTACTTGAAGTGGATGAAGAAGAAGTCGTACTCATCCCAAACGCTCTTGAGAACTTCCATTTGTTCATCAAGTGTTTGCGCTTCGCCAATGATGTCCATGCCGACCAAGTTAGCCAAGCCTTTGTACATCGGGTAAACAGCAATCGCTGCTGCTTTGAGACCGTAGACTTCTTCGAACGAAGGAATCGATGGCTTGCCCGTAATGCCGCGGAGTGTGCAGAAGTTTGCCTTGGCTTCGTCGGCCAACAACTTGCGAACTCGCTCAAGCAGCTGGGTGCAAACTTCAGCCGTCTTTTTGCTCGCCTCATCACGCGGTGACGGAGCAAGTGGCGGAACGCCGGTCGCTTGTGGGTCGGTGTCATCGACGTTGCCAACAAGTCCCTCGCCACGCAACACGATCACGAAGCGGTGCTCTTTCACTGGCAGGATAAAGGTCTCGATACCTGGAATCGAAACTTCCTTGGCTAAACGCTCAACGATGGGCGTTGACTCCTCGGTCGGAATCCGGCCCGCACGACGGTCGGCGATCTTGCCATCCGCGTCCAGCGTGCAGAAGTTCGCACGAATCGCAACGTCACCTTCTTCAAGGTTAAACCCAATGCCGGTCGCTTCCAAAGCACCTCGTCCAATGAGGAACTCAACCGGATCGTAACCGAACAAGCCAAGGTGCCCAGGTCCACTACCGGGCGCTATGCCAGGAGCGACAGGAATCGAACCACCGCAAACGCCCTCGGCGGCAAGCTTATCGAGGTTCGGGGTGGCGGCAGTCTCAAGCTCGGTTTTGCCACCTGGCTTTTGGGGTAAACCACCCAATCCGTCGGCAACATACATGACGATCTTCGAGTCATTCTTTTGAACAAGCTGACGAATCAGAGCGTGGGTATCCATAACAATCTGGCAGGGGTTCGGCGGGAAGTTGTTTGTCGATGATTCGGGCCCCGTCTAGTTCACGACCATCAAAGCAGAGATAAGTCGAGGCCCACAAACCAGATATGGTCGTCGAGCCGGGGTGTTTGAGCAAGGGGGCCAAGATATATCAGCAGCGGCATTGATTCTTTTCTTCTAACACTGGGCAAGTTGAGAAATCGCTGAAATAATGTCGTCGAATCGTTTAATTACCTTGATAATTACGACTTCAAAAATGCCTTGCGGCATGTGTAGAAATACCTCTACTGTCCCTCCTGTGATTTAGATGACCTTATGAGCGAAACTCAAAAATGGAATCGGCCCGCTGTAATTGTTCCACTCGTGTGCGTGGTCTTGCTCGCCACGATTGTATCGGCTGGGGTTTGGTGGATTAAATCGATTAAGGATGATTTCTTCACTCAGCTTGAAGAAATCCGTAATGATCATAAGCAGAGTGAAGCGATTGCAAAGGATGCGGTTACCGTTACCGCAATCAAGCAGCGCATGCGGACCATCGGCATGGCGATGTTTTACCATGCTGACCGTGATCGAAACGGGCGAATGCTTCCGCAATCCGACGAAAACTGGCGTGTTGCGCTTGGGCGGTCAACCAACCAGTTTGAGCCGAATAGCTTTAAGGACTCACGTAATAAAACCCGCATCTTACTGCTCACAGGCCCTGGCACTTTCTTTGAAAACCGCAAACAAGGCGGCGGGAGCAATCGTCAGCTTTCTAGAACTATGCGGGCTGCTGAAACCATTGCATTAGCAATTGCTGTCGGTCCCGACAAAGCAGTTCCACTAAGCGATCCGGCCGAGTTTGTTATCGATCCCCAAGACCCAACTGCAGGCTTGGGTAGCGAGATAGCTTATTTCCAAGTCCTGATGGCCGACGGGAGCGTAAAGGACTTCCCAACGGACATGTCACCAATCGCATTTAAAGTTCTCTGCCAAGTCTACCCACAAGTCGAGGCAAAAGATTTCGAGCTTATCAAGTCAGAACTAACGCAACTCGGGCTACCGAGTGTTCTTCCTCAAGATCGAAGGATGATGAAGGCGAGGTTTGAGTGAGCCACGTAGCGATGGTGGTCCCCACCTACCTCACACTCATTAATACGACAAATAGCTTTCGTTGCGTAAAACTATTAAACTAAATTTCGTTAAGAAAGATGCGAGCACCTGCACTACTTAATTGATAAGCGTATTAACCATTATGGTAAATCACCCCAGACAATGACACAGTTTCCCTCAAAGCTCAGGGGGCGTTCTTGTTCAATTCTTGCGCCTGGAATTCTCTCGACAAGCTCTTCGGCCGTAAACGAATTGAACTCTTCTGGGGTGATTGTATTGTGGGTGATGTACCCACGCTTGGCTCCAGCAATCACCCGATCAAAATAAACTTCTTGCAAGGGCCGGATTAGCTCGGAAAAGGCATAGTTGCTGATGAACAGTTCAGATGTTTCTGTCGAGAGTTCATTCATTGTCTGGTACGACAAGGTTGATTCCAAGATATAGTTATCCAGGTACCTCTGAGTGAGGGCTAACGCCGGCTGCAAGTCGATTAACTTGTATGCTGTCGGTTTGTAGTGGGCGTTGATCACACGACACTGGCCACCATACCCGACTCCGATCTCACTGATCGAAAAACCATCAAGTGTCCCAAAATATTGTTTTAAGTCGCAAAGTACCTTCACATAGCGGAGCGTGGTTGGAGAGATTTTTCCCACGCCAGGATACTCAAAGCAGATCGGTCCGCCATGAGCATCATTTGCTTTAAACGAAGATAGATTCTCGTAGAGCTCAGGCTCGTCCTTGATAAACTCAAGGTAAGCCTGACCTTGCTCTTGGCTGACGTGCTCAAGTATTTTCGTATAAACTTTTTCTCGCCGGAATCGGTTAAACACTCCCAGGTGATTGCTTGCATCCAAGCAAAATTGAGGATACTTCTGGTTGTCCGACAAACTAATGCCTATGCTATGTGCGGAATTCTTGCGTAGCACTCTTTGAATGGCTTGTTTCATGGGAATGTCTGTCCGGTTTGAAAAAAGCAGCCCTGCTGCATACCCTCTAAACTACTAATTTGATAACAGATCCAACAACTTCGCAAAACAGCAATAAGCCAATTGCAGCTCGTAGGGTGTTCCAAAGCGTAGCGGCGGCAGACCGGACTCTTAACCCCACAATGAATTAAACGACGAGAGGTGTGCCTATCGGCACACCCTGCTTACTTCGGGCTTCTTAGCGTTTCGACTAGCTTGATCTCAGCAGCTTTGAAGTCATCGATTTCTAGAGTGAAATTAGGCCTCATCCCGCCTCTTGGATCCCATGCTATGAGCCGCCACAAAGCCAAGATTGCCGGGCCGGCGGACTCGCCTGAGAGACGCTTAATCAGCCAGTGACCATAGGCAAGGTATGCCGCATCTCGTCGGGTCTCAGAATCGTTTACGATCTGTTTGAGTCTTTGTTCATCACAATCTATCCCGTTCTTTCTGACGAGCAGCTCCATACATTCAAGCATCAATAGGTTTGCTTCGCGTTTCTCCCGAGCGTAGAGCTTCTTGGCTTGAAGATGCGGTGCGTTTCTCAGTCGAAGGCAAATATCGCAGGTACAGACCAATGGCCCATCGCCGCGAGTACCTGGCTTTTCAATAACGTCAAAAGAAGAGGTTAAGAAGGTGCTAAAGAATGCACTGAACTCTTCGATCTCTTCGAACGGTGGTAGCATCGAAATAGGTATTTCGAGATAGTAATCACGAATTAGCTCAGAAACAGAATGAGGCCCACTGCAACGATGAGCAGCTCGTGATGGTTGGATTTTTCCTTGGTCAACCCTATCACCAATCCACATTAAAAGCTGATAACTACGATCACGGGTCTCAATTGCTTTGGCGAGTCGTTTGTAATCGATGAAGTTGACACCTCGTTAAAATAAGAAAATCATTCGTGTGAAAAGGGTTACTTAAGGCACCTGACAAGAAAGTGGCCCCGCTGGTTATCTCGACTTTTCATATTTTTCCAACTTTCCTCGAAAACGATGTCGGGCTGCTAATCCCGCTTCTGATTGGCTGAGTAAGACCTCGCCAAAGCCTCTGGGCCCGGTGGTTTGTGGCGGTGGTCAGTAACTCGTCCCTTCGTTCACTTTTTACTCGACATGTTGGAGCAGGATCCCATGTACTTCACTTCCAAAAAACTACTTTCATTTATTGGCTGCTTAGCATTGGCATCAACGACCCACGCTGCCGTGCTTACTGGCTCCGGTCCGTTCTTGCCACTGCCGTCACCTAACCCCGCCTGGCCGGTTGGCGTTTCGCCGACATACACGACCGTTGGCACGACCCATACGGGGACTTGGTCTCCACTGGATGTGCATCCCGATTGGGCTGGTACTTTCGGCATGAGTACTCCACCAATCCCTGCCTTGTCCACCGGATCAACGAACTACGATTTTACCTCCTTACCGCTTGGCTACTTGCCAGCAGGCACCTTCTTTTACTTCGGTGATGTGGATGGCGGCTCAACTAATCCCGAACGATATGACCTTGCCGCTCTGAATGGTGGTGGTGGGATCCTTGCAAACGAATGGCTTGATGACACCTATGCAGTCACCGGCTCGGGCACCGGCGGCGGGGGAACGATCCTTGCAAACGATCTCCCCTCTTGGGATTGGAATATCAGCAATCCCAACCAATACCAAATCGCCGCTTCGCTTGCTCCTTCAGGCAATCCCGCGGTCGGAGCGGTATTGCGTACAAACCAGCCAATCTGGGGCCTGAGGCTAAACAAGCCGGAGACACACTACGGCTTTAACATTCTGGCACCACCATTGGGTAGCGACCCAACGGTTCCTGAGCCAACGACTGCCATACTTCTGGGCTTAGGTCTGACAGCAGGCGTTCTGGGACGTCGCAACCCTCGCTAACCGCCAGAAAATTAATAACCAAGCAACCGCGGTACCGAGCTAACGGTACTGCGGTTTTTTTGTGGATCGTCACGCCTTGCAACAACAAAATAGGTGCACATACGTTTCGATCATGCCGCTTATTTTCTCATCCCATCTAATTGATCTTCTTCCAATGGTCGAATATCATGGAGGGTCTGTGTGCTGTAATAAATGAGGCATTTTACGGTGTGCAGCAATCTCTTATTCGGAACAGATATATTTTTTAGAGGCTTTGCAGAACTACATGCGCGGTTATCAATGCGCCAACATTAAGTTGGTGACTTTCTCTTTGGCGTTACTTTTAACTCTTTGCACCACCGAAAGCCAAGCGGTTTTTTGGCGGACGGATTGGCCTACTGGCGACCCCAGCTGGCGAACTCAGCAGGGTGGTTACATGAAGAACGCTGCTCGTGTTTCCAACAGTCAAACGGGTTCGGCTGGATCAGGAACTCTTGTCCAAGGTCGTTGGCTTCTTACAGCTAAGCATGTGGTAGACAAGAATGGTGGCGGGCTAGCAAACCCTGGTAAAATTCGTGTCCGGCTTGAAAAGTATGGTGGCTGGTACAATGTTTCTGAGGTCCATGCTCCGTCAGGCGGAGCCGACATCGCTCTTCTAAAACTATCCAGAGCACCTAATAACGTCACCCAAATCCCTCTGAATGACCGATTTGACGAAAAGGGCAAGCTCATTGAGATTGGAGGGTATGGAAGATACGGACCGGCTGGAAATCAAAAAGGCACTGGAAAATTTCGACGTGCTCAGAATATTGTCTCTGGTATCAGCGGTGGTGACTTTACCATTAATTTCACCAACCCAAACAATCCAAACGCTGTTCCTCGCGAAGGGATCGGTGCTCCTGGCGATAGTGGTGGCACTGTCTTACTAAATGATGGAGAAGGACAATGGTACCTTGGTGGAGTTCACCGTGCAGGTTCGAATACAAATCCAGATAACAACTACGGTAAGAAGGGATGGGAGAAACGAGTTTCCAAGCATAAGAACTGGATAGAAGGATTCTTCGATCCACTCTGGCGTAGTGAGATCGAAGCCAACCCAGCTGACCTGAATATCGACGGAATCGTTGACGTTGATGATATCCAAGCGATGCTCGATGCTGATGGAACAAAGATTCCTTTCACGCTGAAGAAATTTGACCTAGTTGATGATGACCGGATCGTAGCCGTTCATGGTTCTCCTATCTCCGACTTGGATGCGTACATCACCCAAGGCATTGGAACTCAGTTCGGGGACACCAACCTCGATAAACAAATCAACATTTCGGACTACAACAATCTTGTTGCAGGATTTACTGGCCAAGGTAGACGAGGTGGTGACTGGGCTACGGGAGACACTGACTTTGACAACGACGTCGACGGTGATGACTACTTCACCATCGTCGACAACTTTGGATTTAGGAATACCGGAGGTACCAGCCGAAACGATATCCCACCAGTAGAGGAGTTAATCGTCTCCAACCCAACCCTTCTGTATGAACCTCTCTCGGGTGAAGTCAGCCTTTTCGGTGCCGGCCTTGATCTTGATGCTTTTCAGATTGAGACCTTTAACGAGGAAGACTTTTTCGCAGAAGAACTAAACTTTGCATTTGATAATGGTCTTCGAGACGTTATTGAAGATGGCGTTTTTCAGCTCGATCTCGATGGTACATCAGAGAATGAAAGTGAACTCGGTTTGCAACTCGGAGCCATTCTACCAGTGGGCCTCGATTTAATCGGTTTGCAAGCAATCATTGAAACCGCCCGCTATACTGCTGGCCCAACCATCTCTGGCAATTTCGAACTAGCTATCCAAGCGGTTCCTGAACCAACCACGGTTGTCCTTCTAGGATTCGCTGTGACAGCCGGAGTCTTAGGATGCCGTAAGCGAAGCTGATTTAAGTTCATCAAAGCGAAGCAAAAAGAGAATGCGACGTCATATTAGCGGCGTCGCATTCTCTGTTTATGTCACTTCGTTATGGATGCTCAATGAATGCTCACCGCTGAGAATCACCCAACGTCGATCCGAAACTTTTCATTCCGCGTTTCCGCTTTAGTGAGGATCGACAGGCAGGCTCTTAAATCCCAGAGTACATCTTCCGCGGTATATCGACCTAACCGTGAAGAGCTAGAGCGGCTTTCCAGAGCGGAGACCAGCTTCTCGCATGTCTTTATCCCATCTGAAATTGACGACCAATTCGCTAGTTCTTCGGGAATTTCTTCTTCAAAATACTCTTCTTCTATCTCTGAGCTGTAGATGTAAGATGAGATCGCCTTAGCGCCCGAACTCGTACAAATCGCATCAAGTTCATCCCAACCATCGCATTGGCCTAGGTTTTGTCCATAGACTAAACCTTCATCCTGCGGATCGAGTTCCTTGGGTAAATCCTGGAAACCGGATTTGTCTAATTCAATTGTCGCATACATTGACATAGCTTTGGCTCCTTAAACAAACCTCAGATGGTCACGAGAATGAACTTATACCGGCCAATATAGGATGGGTCAAATAACGTCTACTTTCGCAATTAAGCAGGCCTCAAGGCAGGCTGCCCAAGCTGATGGTTTACTCTTACAATAGTGGGGCAGAGCCTAGCCCTGGATGGCTTGGCGACGGAATTACGCCCTTAACCCTCTAATTGACGACGATGCTCAAATACAATCCTTCGGCTGCTTTCTTTGACAATGGTGGTACCTCGGCTAAGGCCCTGGAAGAATTAGGACCGCAGCTCGAAGCGGCGCGGGCGGAAGTCATGGCCGACGCGGATCTTTGGGCCGAAGGAGCGGAAGTTCCCGCCGAGAAGCAACCACTTGATGCTGGCTTCCACCTGCTTCCAGATCGTCTACTCGCTGAACAAGCAGAGAAGGGTGCGGAGAGTGAGCTATCACGCTTGCAAGCAACGGCGGACCGATTGGCTGCAGAGTGCAAAAGTGTTGTCGTGCTTGGCATCGGCGGCTCTTACATGGGCGCTCGAGCATTGCTCGAAGGCTGTTGCCATCCTTACTACAACGAAGCACCAGCTGAAGCTCGTGGCAACCGTCCACGGATTTACTTTGAAGGAAACAACGTTGACAACGATTCAGCCTCGGCTTTGGTTCAATTGCTGAAAGATCGTGACGAATCTTGGGGCTTGGTTGTCATTAGTAAAAGTGGTGGAACACTAGAAACTGCCGCTGCTACTCGCATCTTCCTTCGTGAACTATCCGATTCAGTCGGTGGTGACGCTGCAAATCTTGCCGAGCGTTTTGTTCCTGTCACAGGTGTTAGTGGCAAGCTGTTTGATTTGTCGACCGCATTGGGCTGTGGCGAAAAGTACGAAGTACCAGACGGAGTTGGCGGTCGATTTAGCGTCCTCAGCGCTGTCGGTCTTTTGCCAGCCGCGTTAATGGGCCTCGATATCGTCAAGCTCCTCGAAGGTGCTAAGGAGATGAACGATCACTTTGCTTCCGCCAACCCTGGCAGCAACGCGGTGCTTGATTACGTTGGCGTATGTCATCTGCTCGAAGAGACACAAGGCTGCGTGACTCGCATCCTAAGCACCTGGGGCAAACGACTCGAAGCGACCGGTCTTTGGTACGACCAACTCTTGGCCGAAAGTCTTGGCAAAGAAGAGCAGGGGGCTTTGCCACTGACGATCGTTAATACCCGCGACCTACACAGCCGTGGCCAACAGCATCAAGAAGGGGTCCGTGACAAGCTGATCACTAACGTCATTGTCGAAAGTTACGATTCAGCGCCGCTCGCAATTGGTGAAAGCGAGAACAACCAAGATCAACTGAACGAGCTTTCAGACAAAACGCTTCCCAACATTTTGTCTGCCGCGATTGCTGGCACCAACCAGGCTTACGCAGAAGATGATCGCCCAACGGCCGACATTCTTTTGCCTAAACTGGATGAAGCACACCTAGGCGGCTTGCTTCAGATGCTGATGTTGGCAACGGTGGTTGAAGGCCGACTAATCGACATCAACCCTTACGGCCAACCCGGCGTTGAAGCGTATAAGAAGAACATGAACGCCATCCTGCGTTCGTAGAAACATCAACGAGCGTTCCCATCCTGTTAATCCTGTCAAAAAAAATGAGCATCAAAATCACTTGGTATGGCCATAACGCTTGGCTAGTGCAAGTGGACGATCATAAGATTTTGATCGATCCTTTGCTAAATGATTCGCCGACTTCGCCGGTTAAAGCAGATGATGTGTCGGCTGATTACATTCTGCTTTCGCATGGGCATGGTGATCATGTTGGTGATACGGTCAGCATCGCCAAACGGACCGGTGCGACCGTGGTTACCAACTACGAGATTTCACTTTGGCTAGCAGGACAGGGGATCGATTCCGGCCATACGATAGGGATGAACCTTGGTGGTTCGATTGATCTTCCGTTTGGAAGTGTCAAGATGACCGATGCTGTCCACTCAAGCAGCTTGCCTGACGGTAGCTACGGCGGAGTGGCTATGGGGATGATTCTGTCTGCCAATGAAAAGCGAATTTATTTTGCATGCGATACCGCACTATTTAGCGACATGCAACTGGTTGGTACACCGCTCGATCTAGCGGTACTGCCAATTGGCGACCTATTCACCATGGGCCCAGACGATTCGGTCGAGGCAGTGAAACTCCTTGATCCTGATTCTGTTTTGCCGTGCCATTACAACACTTGGCCCCCCATTGAGCAGGACGCCGCCGCCTGGGCCGCTGCGGTTAGTAGTCAAACCAAGGCAAAGCCGGTCGTATTAGAGCCAGGCGAAAGCTTTACTTTGTGACAAAAGCCCTATAATTTCACCGCTGTCAGCAAACAATTTCTCAAGCATCCATAGAATCCATTATGAACACTCTTAATCGCATTGGTTTACTTCTTGTCGCTCTGCTTCTTTGCCAAGCTGGCATCGCAACCGAGCCACTTTCGTTTAAGTGGCAGGATGGTGAATCCGTCAATTACTTGATGTCTCAAGATATGGTCATGAACATCAACGCAGGACCTGGCGGCAATATGCAAACAACCACCAGCCAAAAGATGTGGATGAATTGGAATGTAAAAGAAGTAGAAGAAAATGGCGACGCTCTAATTGCCCAAGGTTTTGACCGGATCACCATGAGCACTAAGGCCCCCATGGGTCCTGGCATTGAATATGACTCGGACAAAGATGAAGCTGCTGTCGGTATGGCAACTTTGGTTGCCCCCATGTTTGACGCCTTGGTGAAAGATCCAATTGATGTGGTTATGCTGCCGACTGGAGAAGTTAGTGAGATTGAATTTTCCGACGAAGTTGCTGAAAAATTCAAACAGATGCCAGGTGGCGCAGGATCAACCGACATGATCACGCAGATGGTTCAACAAGGAAGCATCACCTTTCCAAGCAAGCCACTGGAAGTTGGTGAAACTTGGACCCAAGAGTCTGAGGTAATGGCTCCTCAAGTTGGCAAAATGAAGGTCACCGCCAGCTATACCTACAACGGGCCAAAAGAGGTGGATGGGAAAACCTTTGAATCGATCACCCCAAGCATCACGATGGAGATGCCAGAAAACGCCAACAACATGTTTGACATGGATTTCAAAGCGAAAGAATCCGATGGTGAGATCCTTTTCGACAACGAAAAAGGCATGGTTCACTCAAGCAAGCTTAAGCAGGTTTTTGATATTACGATTACCATGCAAGGCCAAGTCATCACGAACGAGATGACCCAAACGGTCGAGCTACGTCAACTGACCGAAGAAGAAATCGCCAACATGAAAAAAGAGGCTGCGGTTGCTGAATAAATTCCTCAGTCAACCTCACGATGTAGTTAGAGATTCAATAACAGATGGCAAACGCTGATCTTGATTTTGTTACGGTTGCCCAAGTTGGGGACATCCCCGAAGGGGAGGGTCGCACCGTGCAGCTTGGCCCTCGGCCTGTGGCTTTGTTTCTCTATCAAGGGAAATACTTGGCCATTGATGACCTCTGCCCGCATCAAGGAGCATCTCTTGGTGCGGGAGCAGTTGACTGTCACGAAGACGAAGAGGGGGGACCGACGGTCTCTTGCCCGTGGCATGCTTGGCGTTTTCGGCTGGGGGATGGGACTTGGGCTGATAATCCTCGACTCGGGGTGGATACGTTTGAGACTCGCGTCGTTGGCCAAGAAATTCAGATTCGCCCAAATCAGGAACCTACGGCGACGGATGAATAATTTGCCTTTTCTCAACTGTCCATATAAGCATCAGCACCGGCTGGTTTCCCACACTTTGGGTGGTTAAACTGAGGGGCTACTTACTGTTTTCGAATCTCCCTGTAGCCTTGCTGAATTATTAATATGGCCGCCCTCCACAAAATTGCTGTCATCGCCGGCGACGGCATTGGTCCTGAAGTTGTTGGTGCCTCGCTTGAAGTCCTAGCCGCGGCCGCCCCCAAATGTGGGCTTGAGTACGAGCTAACTCACTTCCCATTTTCGGCTGCCCACTTCCTAGAAACGGGCCACGTTCTCAGTGACGACGATATCTCTGCTTTGCGTTCTTTTGACGCAATCCTTTTGGGTGCGGTTGGTGGTTTGCCAAACGATCCACGGCTGGCAGGCGGTGTGATCGAGAAGGGGATCTTGCTTAAGCTTCGCTTCGAACTGGATCAATACATCAATCTGCGGCCCGTTACGCTTTATCCGGGTATCGAAACACCGCTCAAAGGAAAAACCTCTGAGCACATCAATTTCATCTGCGTTCGTGAGAATACGGAAGACCTTTACTGCGGTGTCGGTGGTTTCGTCCGTAAGGGAACTGACCAAGAGGTCGCTAGCCAAACGATGGTCGCGACTCGCTTTGGTGTCGAACGTTGTATTCGTTACGCATTTGAACTTGCCAAGACCCGTGATCGCAAACACTTGACCCTGGTTCACAAGACGAATGTCTTAACCTTTGCTGGCGACACCTGGCACCGTGCCTTCCAAGAAGTTGCCTCGGAGTACCCCGAAGTCGAGACGGCTTATCATCACGTCGATGCTTGCTGCATGTTCATGGTTAGCAAACCGGAAGTTTATGACGTTGTTGTTGTACCAAACATGTTTGGTGACATTATTACCGACTTGGGTGCAGCCGTTGCTGGTGGTATGGGAATCGCAAGCAGTGGTAATCTGAACCCTGATGGTGCAGCACCTAGTATGTTCGAGCCCGTTCACGGCTCAGCCCCTGACATTGCAGGTCAAAATATTGCAAATCCGATTGCAACGATCGATTCTCTAGGCCTTCTGCTACGTGAAACGGGTCGCATCAAAGAGAACGACGCATCCATTAAGTGCGGCGAATTGATCGGCGAGGCAGTCAAAAAGGTTACGCCCAAGTTTGAAGGCAAAAACCTTGATCGCAGCGGCTTTGGCACCAAGGAAATTGGTCAGATGGTGATTGAATCGCTCTAAGGGGAAGAGTTCGTTAGTTACAGATAGCGTTGCTCAATTTCTTGAGCGTCGCGACTAGCTGCTCACGTTCTTCGGAGGAAAGAGCATTTACTACATCTTCTTCCGCCTTGCGGGTCAAAGGCCTTACGCGGTCAACCATCGACTGACCTTGGTCAGTTAGAGAAAGAATTACACGAGAACGGTTCTCTTCATCGACTTCGCGACGAATCAGATTCTTCGCCTCTAGGCTCCGAGTAAGCCTAGAGATATTCGAAGCATCGATTCCCATACAGTCTGCAATCGCCTTTGGCGAGTCAATTCCAAAGTGAAGCCGCAACAACATCTTGGCCTGGGCAGCACTTAGACCGTACTCGGCGACAACGGTTGAAATCATGCTAGAGAGCTCACGCGAGAGTCGGTTGACCCAGCAAGCGATCATCTCGGCTTCTGAGACGTTAATTACAGTGGCCATGGCGGTTTCTTGGTTG
Organism: Botrimarina sp.; assembly: GCA_965263145.1. Classification (GTDB taxonomy): domain Bacteria; phylum Planctomycetota; class Planctomycetia; order Pirellulales; family Lacipirellulaceae; genus CAYGQU01. The sequence goes on along the minus strand of OZ253585.1, from coordinate 95,949 downwards.
GGTTGTTGGGTGTGATGACGTGAATGCCGCTTACCATTTACGTCAGTTGTAATTAGCAACTGCTGCTAATGGTAACCCATTTATTATCTGGCGTATGTGAGCCAGCTCACCATCCTTTGACACAACATCAGTTGCCTTATCAACTGTTGTTGAGAATAGTCTCTGTAGCTACTTATTCGATGAGTCGTAATCACTTATTTCAGGCTCTTCAATAAGAGCTTAGCGTTACCGTTCTCACCCACTCTAAACAAAACAGGAACAGGAAAAATGACTCGCTCACTAATTGCTATGATGCTAGCTATCGGATTTATCACATCCGCATCGGCCCAGTCGACTGACATGATGTCCCATGCAGGTAAGACCTCCTCAGGGTTCTCGATCCACGAGACTGCTCCTGAGTCGGTTTCAGACATCTACGAGTTCTACACGGCCAACTTTGGGTTCGTTCCCAACCTAGCTAAGGTGATGGCTGGCTCACCAGCGCTGATGCGTTCCTATACTGACACGCAAAAGAATCTGAAGCAGTACGCTCACTTATCACAAGCCGAGATCAACGTTGTTCAGCTCTCGCTTGCGGTAGAAAACAAGTGCAAATACTGCACCGCAGGCCATACGATGGCAGGGCAATCGTTCTTCAAGACGCCGATGGAGCATATGCAAGCGATCCGAGAGCGTGAAGTCTTGAACGATCCGAAGCTAAATGTTTTACGCAACTTTGCTCTGCACGTTTATCATGGCCGCGGCAGTGTTTCTGATACTGAGATAGAGAAGTTCTACTCAGCTGGCTATTCCCATGAGCAAGCGATGGATGTCGTTGCCTGCATCGCGGCGAAAGTTATGAGCAATTACACGAACGCTCTTGCGAAGACTGAGATCGACAAGCCAATGCAACCCTTTGCACAAGGTTTGACCTTCAATCACCAATAGCAACGTTCAGGCAACAACCAACTAACATTTTTTGCAACGCCATGGGATTTTGCCTTCTAATGCTAAATCCTTTGGCGTTTTCTGTGTATTTTGCCAAAAAGTAACGCCCGATAATGGCACTTGTTGCCATCTTCGTCTTGAATCTCGTCCTTCGGATCGCAAGAATAGACGCCGAATTGCGCAGGAGAATGTCACGACAAGACATCTCCTGGGTTACTTATCCACTCTTACTACAGGCGGAATCTCAGATGTTTTCTATTACTTCTGGAACGCAATGCGTTCCAAAAGCCGTTACCGTTGCGCTGATGGCTTTGATTCTTGGGTCAGGCACCTTGGGCATGGCGCAAGAAGCGGATCTTGCAAGTGAAGTCGAAGCAGCCAAACTTGCTGCCCACAACGGCTGGATGCTGACTTGTGCAGCGTTGGTCCTCTTTATGACCGTCCCTGGTCTTGCGATGTTCTACGGCGGTTTGGTTCGTCGTAAGAATATCCTCAGTGTTCTGATGCAGTGTGTCTTTTTGATGGGCATGATGACCGTCGTCTGGGCGCTGTACGGATACAGCCTCGCCTTCGGTGGTGACAACCCTTACATAGGCAACGGTGAATATCTTTTCATGCAAGGTGTTGACCGAGTCTGGAATGAAGAAACGGGCACGATCGAAAAACCGATGGCTGATGCTATTCCAAGACTAACTCACATGGTCTTCCAAGGCATGTTCTTCATCATTACGCCTGCGTTAATCTGCGGTGCGTTTGCCGAACGGATGAAGTTTAGCTCAATGGCGGTCTTCTCACTCCTGTGGGGAACGTTCGTTTACTGTCCTCTTTGTCATATGGTTTGGGGTGGTGGTCTTCTCGCCTTTGGAGAAGAAAACTCAATTGCAGGGGGAGCACTCGATTTTGCGGGCGGCACGGTTGTTCATATTAGCTCCGGAATCTCAGCACTTGTTTGCGCGGTTGTTCTCGGCAAACGTCGTGGCTATGGCTACGAAGATATGCGCCCTCACAACTTGACCTACACCGCCATCGGCGCGGGGATGCTTTGGTTTGGTTGGTTCGGATTCAACGCAGGTAGTGAACTCGCTTCAGATCACCTCACCAGTAGTGCTTTTGTTGTCACTCACTTTGCTGCTGCAGCGGGTGTTCTTGGTTGGTCACTTTACGAATGGCTAACACGCGGCAAACCGAGCGTTCTTGGTGCTGCTTCCGGGGCGGTCGCTGGCCTTGTTTGCATCACTCCGGCGGCTGGATTTGTTACGACGATGCCAGCCCTCATCATGGGAGCCATCGCAGGCGTTGTTTGTGCAATTGCTTGTAGCCTTAAAGCCAAGTTCGGCTACGACGACGCACTCGACGCGTTTGGCGTCCACGGTATCGGTGGTACGCTAGGTGCAATTTTGGTTGGTGTCTTTGCGACACGTGCCTGCTGGGATATCGACAACGGCAATCCACTTGGCTTGATTGAAGCTTCCTATGCCGACTCCGTGATGAATGGTCAGCTCTGTGCTACTGGTATCACTTGGATCTTTAGTATCGTAGCAACTTATATTTTGTTGATGATCGTTAAGGTAACGATTGGTCTTCGCCATGACGAAACGGCTGAGCAACTTGGCCTCGACGTTACGGACCACGAAGAAGAAGGCTACATTCTTTAGAGATTGCTTTGATTGCACAACTGGCAATCAGGCAATGCAAAATAAAAAGAACCCCGGCAATCTTACGAGAGCCGGGGTTCTTTTCTTTCACATGCTGCCTTGTGATTTGTTGTTGAGTAGTAACAGAGCATCCCAGGTTGGAACAAGCCAGGCGGAAGCTCGTTCCAACCTATTGGGACACTCTAATCCGTTCGTTACTCAAATCACTCAGATCTGCGGTTGCGAAAGTCATCCATAACTTTCGTTGTTCAACCAACAGTGGCCGGCAGGGAGGTGACGAGACCCAAAGGCAAGTCCCGCCACCCCATTGGCCAGGGGGGAAATTGGTTAGGCTCAGTTCGTGTAAGCAGCCAAACCGTGTTCGCTGATATCCAAACCTGTTTGCTCTTCTTCAGGCGAGACTCGCAAGAGTCCAACAGCCTTCAGAATTGAGAACAGGATGAACATCGTAACAAATGCCCAAGCACAGATGATGAGGGCACTTGAAAGTTGAATCATAAAGTTAGTGTCACCTGCATCGGTGTAACCATTCGGGAAGATACCGATTGCGATACATCCCCAGATACCACACAGACCGTGAACAGGCCATGCGCCAACGGGATCGTCAATCTTAAGGGTATCTAGCAACCAGATACCGAAGATGACAAGAGCACCAGCGATACCACCAACGAGTACTGCGTACTCATTGATCATACAGTCACAGCAAGCGGTAATACCAACCAGACCACCAAGAACGCCGTTGAGGCCCATGGTCAAGTCTGGTTTGCCGTACATAACCCAGCTGATCATTGCAGCAACAAAGCCACCAGCGGCAGCAGCAAGGGTTGTGGTAACAGCACAGTGAAGGGCTGCGTCAATGTCGGTAGTTCCTTGGAATGCTAATTGGCTACCAGGGTTAAATCCGTACCAACCGAACCAAAGGATGAAAACACCAATCGAAGCGAGCGAGATGTTGTGACCAGGCATTGGAACGCTCTTGCCATCAACAAATCGGCCTAGACGTGGTCCAAGAACAATGGCACCGGCAAGACCAGCGAAACCACCCACACCGTGAACCACAGCAGAACCGGCAAAGTCCATGAATCCCCAATCGTTTAGGAATCCACCGCCCCATTTCCAGTATCCACTGATAGGGTAAATCAAACCGGTAAGGATAGCACTGTAAATCAAGTAACCAGCAACCTTCATACGACCAGCAACGGCACCAGAAACGATCGTTGCTGCGGTTGCGGCAAAGACAGCTTGGAACAACCAGTCACACTCAGGTGAGAAGGTACGGTCAGGAGCAGCTTCGTAGTTGGTAAGACCAACACCACCAAATCCGAAGTAAGGCGAAGCCTCAGCTCCAGTGTAGGAGGTAGGGTACATCAAGCCGAAGCCGATAAAGAAGAACAACAAGACACCAACGGAGATGTCCATGACGTTCTTAAACATAATGTTGACAGCATTCTTAGATGCGTTAAGTCCGGTTTCAACCAAAGCAAAACCAGCTTGCATCAAGAAGACCAAAACAGCAGCGATGAACAAGAACGTGTTGTCCAAAGCGTAACCGACGCCAAGGTCTTCAGCAGGAGCTTCTTCTTCAGCAGGTGCCTCTTCTGCGGGAGCTTCTTCTGTTTCTGCGGGAGCTTCTTCATCCTGTGCGAAGACAGGCGTGGCTGGCATGACAGCCAACGACAAGGTGAACATTGCGGCAAGCAGGAGCGTAGCTCGTGTTGTTGCCTCGAAAGGGATGATACTACTCATCAAACTTAGTTTCCTGTGATCTGTGATCCAAACGGGGAGGGGTACGACTCGGAGTGGATGTCTTTTCCTAACATCCGCCTTTGCTCCGAGTTGGTCACGCTGTGCGACCTAGGGCAACTCTGCTGCCCTGGCACCGCCTGACGAATGGCCGACCATCAACAGGACCGACACTTTCGCTATGGTTCCGAAGAACCTGTGGCGACGCACTTCGCGTGTAACGCAAGCAACGTGCCAGAGAGGGGTTTACACACCCCCCACGAGACGCAAACCCTTTCAAAATATAGATTTACGACTTTGCTTATTTTGTGAAGATATCGATAAGCTGGACCTGATTGCCTAGGAAAGCGGAAAGTGCATGCAACCGGAGCGCGCAGAGTAGGCAACGAAATGACCAAGCATGGTCTCTCAGGTAATTTAGCTAAGCAAGAAGTAGCAGAGAGTCGTGACAACCACGGATCCGATTAAGTTTAACACAAAACCTTCACGTGCCATTTTGGATATAGTCAGGTGACCGCTGCCAAAGACGACACTATTTGGTGCCGTCGCCACGGGCAACATAAATGCAAAACTTGCGCTGATGGTCGCTGGGATCATCATCAAACGTGCGTCGATCTCCGCTGCAATCGCTGCCGCGGCAAGCACTGGCATTAACAAGGCGGTGGTCGCCGTGTTGCTAGTCATCTCGGTCAAGAAGGTTACTAGCAAGCAAATCACACCGATCATCACAAAGACGGGAAGCGTGGCGAGCGGCTCCAGTTGCTTGCTGAGTAAATCTCCAAGCGACGAGGCCGTGAAAGCCTTTGCCAAAGCAAGACCTGCTCCAAAGAGAATCAAAATCCCCCAAGGGATATTCGACGCCGTTTTCCAATCGAGTAAGCGATCAGCATCCTTTTCACCACTTGGGATAATAAACATCGCCACCACCGCAAGTAAGGCAACACTTGCATCGTTGGCATATTCCAGCTCAAGAGCTCCACTCCATCCACCTAAAGGTTCCTTACGAGTTACCCAAAGCAGTGCGGTTACTGCAAACACGATTAACGTACGAATCTCAGAAGTTCTCCAATCGCCGACAGTTGGTAACTGCAAATCAGGCTGGTCTGCCGAAAGCTTACGGGTCAACCAGAGGACCGTTATGGGAATCATGACGAGAGTGATAGGTAACGCCGTCTGCATCCATTCGAGAAACCCTGGCTCTTCACCAAAGAACTCAGCGTACTGTGAAATGAAAACAAGATTCGGTGGGGTTCCAATCGGCGTGGCTATACCACCTACACTTGCTGCATAAGCAATTGAAAGTAGCAACGCTGTACGCAATTCATCTGAGATTCCTTGGCTTGCAATGGCCATCGCAATCGGAAGAAGCATGAGTGAAGTTGCGGTATTTGAAATCCACATGCTGAGCGCTGCTGCGGCAACGGCAAATCCAAGGACCAGCCGCCAGCCATTGCCTGGATCGTTTCCACAAAATAAACGGACCATCCCTAAGGCTAATCGACGATGTACACCGGATCGTTCCATAGCAGTCGAAAGCATGAATCCGCCCATTAGCAACAAGATTAAATGATGGCCGTAAGCTTGCCCAACTTGGGCGGGCGTAAGCACTCCTACTAGGGGCAGCAGGGCAATCGGCAGCAAAGAAGTTGCTCCAAGTGGCAATGCTTCGCTGATCCACCAAAGGGCACAGAGGATTGCTGTAAAAAGAGTCCACGCCGCCTTAGCAGGAAGCCCTGATTGGTAGGCGATCAAACCAATACCACCAGCAACAACAGGGCCGATCCACCTCATGTGGTTCTTCATGGAATTAACTCAGTGACAATTAAGAAGAGCAGGGCAGCGTGGTTAGTCTTGCTGCTGAAAAACTCTAACATAATCGATCAGGTACTGAGAGGGAAATTCCGTTTTACTCGGATCGCCACCTTGGGTGCCACCGATCGCTAGGTTCAACAGCAAAAAATGTGGCTCACGGAAGGGATGCGCACCGTCAGACGTCGCATTCTTCATTGCCTCAACATCTATCTCGTTGAGCAGTTCACCATCCAAGTAGAGATTGATTCGATTCTTGTCCCAAAGCATCTGCCAAACGTGAAAGGATTGGTCCCAATCTTCCTCGCCAAACTTTTTCATCGGGAGTTTCATGCTGTCCCAATTCTGCGAACGATTAGCACCTGCCACTACCGCGTTTGCTAAGATGCTGTGATCGTAATACTCCATGAGATCAACTTCGCCACAGCCTGGCCAACCACGTGCTGAGCCAAGTGTCCAGATTGCTGGCCATAAGCCTGGCTTGGTTTGAATCTTGGCACGAACTTCTAAGAGCCCGTATTGCCATTCGAATTTTCCACGAGTTATTAAACATGCCGAAGTATACTCCGCCTGGTTCCTTCCCCAACGCCTTTGATCGGGAGTAAGCGTTTTCGTTTCACGTAGGCCTTCAATCACGAGGTTGCCTGACTCAACACGAGCATTCTCAGATTGATATAACTGAAATTCCTTATTCCGAACGAGGCCGTGCTCAAACCCCCATTTGCCCGTATCAGGTTTACCAGCATTGTTAAATTCGTCAGACCAAATAAGTTGGTAATCATCTAAGTCCAAATAGCTGGGAGCAGGTACGGCTGCCAATGGTTCCTCAGCCACAGAAATCGAGACTGAGCTCGCTATCAGAATAGCGATAGTGAACACGAGGGACATACGAGTGAAACCTCTTGTCAAACATTCAGAATATGGACCTGGATACATCAAATCAGCCGTTCAAAAGGAGTCTGTTAGCAATAGCAGTAAGATATACTTTCGACATGCATTCTAGACATTACCCCCCAAGAAACGAAGAATCTCTTGCGCATATTGGCTGTTAAACACGACTTATCAGAAGCGGTTCTTGCTTTAGGATCAATCTTAGGAAAAGATGTAATCAATGAGTTTTGATGCAGAGGCCTTTTTGGAAAGGCTTCTGGAGTAATCATTCCACTTTTCCATTTTTCTCGGCTTTCTTGAGACAAAGAGAAGACAGTTTCACGAATAGCTTTCCTCTCTTATTGATGAGCCCAACCTCAATAGAAAACCACTATCTAAGAGGTAGTACAACGTGTCAAATAATCAAACATCTCGACGAACCTTCCTGGCAAGCTCTTCAGCCATCGCTGCGGGTGCGTTAACAACAGGTCTTACTGCCACAGCTGCTGAAGCCAATAAGAATAGCGCACTTCGGATTGGATTTATCGGTGTCGGCGGACGAAGCACTTCTCACGTAATGTCGGCTCTTGAGCTGCAAGTAAGCAAGGGAACCGTCGAATGCGCGGCGGTTTGTGATGTCTTCAATCGCTACATGGATGAAAAATCCAAAATGATTGAAGAGAAAACGGGCAAAGCTCCAACCAAAACGGGCGACTATCGCGACATCATCAACGACCCTTCTATCGACGTGGTCGTTATCTCAACGCCTGATCACTGGCACGCACGCCAGACGATTGATGCTTTGAACGCGGGCAAGCATGTTTACTGCGAAAAGCCGATGACCCACACCGTCGACGAGGCAATTGAAGTCTATCAGGCTTGGAAGAAATCAGGTCTCGTCATGCAAGTTGGTGTTCAGTCGACTTCTCTACCGGTTTGGAAGAAGATCAACGAAGATATCCGCGCTGGCAAGCTCGGAAAAATCATGCAGTACCAAACCGAGTACTATCGCAATTCCTCGATGGGCCAGTGGCGCTACTATGGTCTTTCCAAGGACATGACTCCAACGAACATCGATTGGGACATGTTCCTGGGTCGCGAGTTCGATCTTGCTCCCGAAATGCCTTTCGACCGTGCTAAGTTCGCCCAATGGCGTTGCTATTGGGAATTCGGTTCCGGATTGTATACCGACCTCTTCGTCCACCGCACTACCTCAATGTTGACCGCAACGGGTCTTCGATTCCCTGGCCGTGTTGTTGGTGGTGGTGGCATTTTCCTTGAATACGATGGTCGTACGGTTCCTGATGTTGCCATGGTTGCCGCCGATTTTCATGAAGGGGTCCAGGGAATCGCAACAGCGACCATGAGCTGCCAGAATACGCCTATCAAGCAGCTTATTCGAGGTCACCATGGCTCAGCCGTGCTGGGTATTGGCGAAAGCTTCGATGGTTATGACTTCGTTGCTGAACGTCCTCAAGTAACTCTCAACTCGAAAATCAAGAGCGAGCGAGTCACCTCGGGATCCGTGAAGAACACAACCTTTGCCCACTTTGAAAACTTCATTGATTGCGTGTTTGCCGATGATCCATCATCGGTGAATTGTGATCCTGAAATTGGTGCTGCGGCAATGGTGATCGTCAAGCTCGCAGCCAAGAGTTACCGAGAGGGGGTTGTCTATCACTTTGATCCCGAGACTCTCAGCTACAGTCTCGGCGATAGCTCCTGGGCTGACAAATGGGAGAAGATGTCAGCAGACCGAAGCCCTACGGAGCACGTCCCCGGATGGGCAGCCGGCGATACGGGCAGCAAACTCGTTCCGAAAGACTATCAGAGTCTCGAGGGCCCCTGGATTGATGGTAAAGATCCTGCAAAGAGCTAACTCGCCATCGTTCCTCTGAACAATAACAAACGACCAAGCGTATCCGCTGGATATGTTTGGTCGTTTTTCTTATTTCAAATCAGCATGACAGCCAAGACTCGACAGGTGGTGAATCAAATGATCGCTTCGAACGGTTTCGTTCACTAGCCTACTTTGGCGGTGATACTTTATATTGTCCGCTCAACCAAAACTGCAACATGCAATTCAAGATAGGACTCACAACGGATGAGCTTCGCTACAAGTAGCCTTCCCAGCACCTTGGCAGAACTTCGCAATAGCGGATGGAAGTCAAAAACCGTCAAACAGGAGATCTACGATAATTTTCTTCGCAAGCTCCAACAAGGTGAGGAACTTTATCCCGGCATCGTCGGTTATGAAGATACTGTTCTTCCTGAACTGAACATTGCGCTGCTTGCGAAACATGACCTCCTGTTTCTTGGAGAGAAAGGCCAAGCGAAGAGTCGGCTGATGAGACAATTAGTCGACTTCCTTGACGAGTCGATTCCCTACTTGGATGACAAACGGATTCCGTTACATGATGACCCCTACCATCCAATCACCAAACGTGGCAAGCAACTCACACAGAGCGTGCCAGCCGATGAAGTCCCCATCGCCTGGTGGCCGCGTTCGGAGCGTTACGCGGAAAGGCTGGCCCCCGGCACGAAGTTTGCCGATATCATCGGCGAAATCGATCCAGCAAAGCTGGTAGGCGGGACCAGCATGGGTGCGGAAGAAGCATTGCACTTTGGGTTAATCCCACGCATGCACCGTGGCATCTTTGCCATGAACGAACTGCCAGAACTGGATGAACTTGTTCAAGTTGGCCTGTTTAACATTCTAGAGGAACGCGACGTTCAAATTCGCGGTTATCCTGTCAAATTTGACTTGGACGTGATGATCCTCTTCTCGGCTAACCCGGCGACTTACAATCGATCCGGAAAAGTGATTCCCCAGCTGAAGGACCGAATTGGATCAATCATTCACACGCACTATCCACTTGAACGAACACTTGGTGTCGAGATCCTGGAGCAAGAAGTTGATCAGGCTGAGACTTCGTCACCGGACGAGGATAATGCTGATGATCAATCGCTAGGAGTCTTGGTTCCCTACTTCATGAAGGAACTCATTGAAGAGATCAGCCGAGCTGCTCGTGATTCAAAGTACATCGATCACGATTCAGGCGTTTCAGCACGGCTCTCAATTGCCAATTATCGTACGATGATTGCCTCGGCGAAACATCGTTCAGCTGTGCTTGGTGAAAACTCCGCAGTTCCTCGCATCAGTGACCTAGGCCATCTTTATGCTAGTTCACTCGGCAAGTTGGAACTTGACTTAATGGGATCTCATCAGATGACCGAGCGACAAGTCTTGGACGCAGTGCTTGCCCAAGCAATTGCAACGCTCTTTAGCGAATACGTGGAAGAACATGGCCTGGCGGAAATCGCGGAAGTCTTTTCCCAAGGCGTCAAAGTCGAAGTTGGCGATCTACTTCCTTCGAGCCACTACGCCAAGTTGCTCGAACGTGTTCCCCCTGCTTGGGAGAAAGCGTTTGAAGTCAACTCATCAACAAATGAAGCGGTTCGTGCCTCGTGCGTTGAGTTTGTGCTCGCTGGGCTGTACGCAACCGACCGAATCAGCCGTAGCCAACAGCATGGTCATATCATTTACGAATTTTGAAAGCAGAGGTACCTAAATGAATACATTCGATGCGATTGAAGCCCGTCGTTCAGTTAAGCACTACGATCCCGAGTTTGTGATGCCTGAAGAGGATCTCCAGAAGATTCTCGATGCAGCCTTGCTTTCACCAACGTCATTTAACATTCAAAACTGGCGATTCGTGGTCGTGCGTGATGCCAGTCAAAAGGCGAAACTACGCGAAGCAGCCTGGGGACAAGAACAAGTGACCAATGCCTCGGTGACGATGCTTCTCTGTGCTGATCTAAATGCTTGGGATCAAGAACCTGAACGCTATTGGAAAGATGCTCCTGAGCAGACTCAACAGATGCTCGTTCCGATGATTCGTAAATTCTATAGTGCTTCGGAAGCTCTGCAGCATGACGAAGCCATTCGATCGATTGGAATTGCCAGCCAGACGATCATGCTCTCCGCAAAAGCACTTGGCTATGACAGCTGCCCAATGATTGGATTTGATCCCCAAGCAGTTGGAGAAATCATTGGCCTGCCAGAAGATCATGTCATTGGTATGATGCTGACCGTAGGCAAGGCAATCAAACCAGCTCATGCACGCGGCGGACAACTCGACAAATCAGAAGTCGTTGTTTATGATCGGTTCGCTGGCTAATCAACCGATCAAGGGGCGACAATCTCGAAGGGGATCACATCCTCTGCGATTTTGTCGCCTAGCTGATCGACTAAATTGACGCGAACCTGGTACTTGCCAGGATAGACAGTCGTTGGCAGCGTTACCCCGTAGGTAATATGAAAATCTCGCCGTTGGGTTAGGCAGTAATCTTCAACAACAGGGAATTCCCCTTCGTCAACCAGATGGCCACTCTGGTCTTCAACACGATAGCTTGTACCTATCAGCGTATGGTAACCTTGCTCGGTCGATTCGCTATGGTAGTTTTCGATCTCCGTGTAAAGCGACACTTCCGCACCGGCAGTGAATTTTGGCTCCTCGACCGATTCATACGCTCCAAAGCCGTAAATCTTCGAACAGAAACTCAGATTGCGAATCTGCAGAGTGCCCATTTTCCTCAGTTGCGAAAGGGCTTCCGCTTGATGGAGTGAAGTCGCCGAGGCACGCCGCTTCCGGTCCGTTTGCTGTTCGGTATCCATCATTGTGCTAAGTGCATAGATCTGCTTTGACCAGTAGTTTTGCTCACTTGTCGACAAACCAGGAATCGCTTCCAGCGCCTCTTCATCTCGTTCAGCTGCTAGCTTTAGCAGACGTAACCGAGCGTGATCATACGCTTCGCGAGTACTGGTAGGTTTATCGGCAATCTTCTGCTCGAAAGCGACTATTGCTTCGTCGAGTTTCTCTTGCCAACTCAGCTCTTTGACTGCGTTCGGCTTCGCCTGGTAGTTTGGATTTGTAACCACGTTTGAAGCGACCGAAGCTGTAGCAAGACGAATCGGCTCTTTTTGAGTTGGGGGAACAACTTGTGGCAGATCCGTCTTTGTAGGCTGCGTAGCTGCTGGCTGGGTGGCGTATTGGTTTTGAATCACTTGTGGCGTGGCAACCGAAGCTTGATTAGCGGCAAGACTTGTCGGCGGTTGGTTTGTCGCGAACTTGTTCTCCACCACAGCCGAATTCGATTGCATCGCAGCATTCGGAGGCACGATCGCACTGCTCGATTCACTGTTCGCGGAAGCCATACGGTTATGACTTACCTGAGTGACCATCTGCTTTTGAGCCGATTGCTTTGTTGGATTCTGATGAGCCGCTAGGACGACTTGGCTTGGTTGCAACTGTTTCTGATTTCGGTAGGCAACTTCAGAGCGAGCACGTCGAGTCATATCAGCCCACATCGCTGGGTCGGTGTCGGCAAGCTTCTTTAGCAGCTCCGCATGCTTTTTGGAGTCTTCAAACAGAAGAGCCTGCAAGTCAGGCATTACTTGTTGCAACGCTTCCGCTTCGGTCGGTTGAGAAGTGGGGCCAATTTGAGCCGCCGCAGCCACGGCAACTGCCGCGGGCGACTGATCTCTTGAGACTGCTATATTTCCATCATTGCGCTCGTCAATCACTTTCCCTACAGCACCAGCCTTAGAAAAGACACTCGTGGTTGAACAACCAGCAAGGGCAGTCATCATGACCGCAATTAGCAAAGTCTCTAGTTTTCTCAATTGCATAGACGCACCCGATCCCTGGCTGCCGTTACATGCTCCTCCCTGAGCATGCTAGGTCGCGAATCGTAGTAGAAAGGCAAAGGTTTGCCAAGCTCAGTCAGTGATAGCACCTGCAACTATCTTGCAGCAACGGCAGGAGTTGCTTCTCTTGAAAGCCGTACAATAAGACGCTCTAGCTCGATTCGAGCCCGCGAGGGGGTAGAGTTGTGTCCTTTAAGCGAAAGATCCGAATCAAGGACCCAGCTAGCCAATTCGCGAGCCCGAATTCTCCCCAGCTGTCGGAGTTGGCGTTCTGATTCGGCGATTTTAAATTTTGGCATCCCCGCTTGCTCAAGCGCTGATTGCAAGGAGATCCTTTGCTTCTTGCCTTCAGCCTGCTCGATCAAGTTGGCGGCGGTAGCAAACTTGCGTAGCGTCGAACCAAGCTGGGCGAGCACTCCGATCGGCTGTTCGCCTGCTATCAGCAAGCGATCGAGCTGTGAAATTGCTTCGGCTGCATTCCCATCGACGACCGCATCAATCATTTCCCAAGCGGTACGGACCCGCCAGCCACCAACCTGCTTGGTTACCACCTCAGCTGTGATGCCACTCTCGGCAGCTAGCAAGGCAAGTCGAGCAACTTCTTGATCCAATAGGCCAAGCTGCATTGGGAGCAACTCCAAGAGGTGCTCGGCAGCTTCGTTCGGAAGTTTCGTTTGGTGAACGGTGTCAGCTCGTATTTGTAACCAGCGGATCGCGCTGCGTCGAAAGGCTCCTAACTCTGCGCCACGATCAGGGACTGAACAGCGGATCATTTTACCATGATCAAGGACACGCTTTGCGATCCTTGTATTTGTTGGCATCGATTTCACTTCGAGCAAAACCAAACCAGATCCTGATTCCACATGCTTTTCGAGTTGATCTCGATATCGGGTAACAAAGGTGTCGGCCTCCTCAACCAACGCGATCTGTTGCCCGGTGCTAAAGAGAGAGCGACTCATCACCGCGTCAGCCACTTCAACCCAGTCTGTCTCTTTGCCGACGAAGGTATGCCAAGCGAGCTCCGCATCCCCATCACCAAGCAAAGATTGCCGGAGCAGGGCGAGCACCTCGTGCTTTAAGAACGCTTCATCCCCAGTAACGACGCAAAGATTGCCTACCTGAGAAACATCAGGTGACAGAAGAAAGTCGATTCCGGAATCAGGCTTTTTTGACTTGGCCATCGAAAAGTTGACTTGGGGTCAAAGCGTGGTGTGAGGCGACGTCCAATAGGTCGACATGCCTCTTTGATTGCCCTGATTGTCAACTTTTGACCCGAACTGACAAGCCAGCCTGACAGCTCAGTTTAATACCCAAAAGCGTTATTCATCTGCGGGGCAGTCCGTACGCCACGCAGGGTTCCGGTCGAATGGGGAAGATTAATCGACACAGGTTGAGAAGAGATAGCCGAACTCACGTTACCTGCCCGATCACGGGCTTCGACTCGAATGAACATCATCCCAGGAAGATGCCTCTGCAAACGCCAAGCATATTGCCCCGTGTTTTCAATTCCATTTGCAATCGGAATCCAAGGACCTTCACGACGATTGCTATAGAAGAGGTCGATTGGCTGATCGGCAAGATCCTCTTCACCGACGCTCCAGCCAATCTCCATGCGGTCAGCAAGATATCCTTGACCTTGCTCCGCACGCGTCAGCGTTAGCAGTGGCTTGGTAACATCGACACGGATCAGGACTTCGGGCTGATCACCAGGACGAGGCTTTTCCGGCTCAAAGCCACCAACGGATTCAATTAAGATTTTGAAACCGTATACCCCTTCGCTTGGAACAGTCACATGAATCGGACTCTGACGGTCACTGTCGATAGCATAGCGTCGCCAACTGTTACCGTTGTCAGTGGTGCCCCATAGTTCGACGTTTGCAATTCCCCATTGTCCGGTCCGTTGCAATTCGTAATCGAATTCGAAGCTCTTGCTATTGACCGATCTTTCGGTAGAACGGATGCCCGCTATCGGGCTCGCAGGTGCTCCCCAGCGGTTGTCAGCTGATTGAGTCTCAGGCGCTTGGTTGGTTTGACGTCCCCTTTGCAGCGGATCAAAACTTGCTGACTGGAATGGGGAAGCTGGTTTCCATGGATCTTTGGAAACGGAACTCGCTGGGGCAGCTACTATCTGCTTGGTTCTTTGTGTATCGACGGGCCATGGCTGGACCGACGGCTTATGGGGTTGCGTCTGTGCTAGTGATCTTGTGTTGACTGCTGGCTGCTGTACGGCAGCATTGGCAAATGGTTGGGATGGTGATGCCGGCGAGGTGGTAAACGCAGGAGCACGTCCTTGGTACTGTTGATCTGCTAAGAAAAATGGGTCCCGCGCCGCATGCTTAGTTGGCATTGCTGAAGGCCGCGAAACTTGTGGCGAGTTTGCCGGACCCGTTAGTTGCGGACCTGCGCTGGCTTGGTAGTAACCTGACTGGGTGCTGACGCTGCTGGTTGCCACGCTTCGATTGCCTGCTTTGTCAGCGACGCTCACATTCAGCGCTACCTGGGTAACTCCGGCTGGTAACCTAAGAGTTCCTTGAACCGCAACTGAGTTTGCAACACCAGCTGCCATTGGTTGTATTGTTAATGGCGTCCAACTCGGTTGTCTTGGCAATTGGGCATAGATTTGAATCTTTGTTGGATCAATACCGTTAACGTCATCCGCCTCAACACGTGCTGTTAAAACACCACCGGTGATCGTCCCTTCAACGCGTGGAGTCGGTGGATTTTGTGTATCGACAATCACACGCATTTCAGGTTTGTAGGGACCCGCCGGCTGATAGTTTCCGTAGACATCATAAGTGCGAATTGCAAACCAATACTCACCATCGCTGGGGGCCTGGTATTGAAAAGAGTGAACCTGTGGAGCTGCTGTGGAAACCTGTTGCCAGTTCGCTCCTTGATCACGCGATGCATAAAGCACCACTTGCTTAGCATTCTGATTGCCTGACGTTCCAGCCCAACGGTAAGGTATTGCAAGCCCGTGGCTTGCCCAATGAATGGCTTCTGGAATGTTTCCAGCGGGTGCTGTCGTCGGTACGAACGTTGGCTGACTTATATAAGGATTCGATGCCCCCAAGTTTTGAGCATTGTTAATGCTCGTTTGATTCGACTCATAAGGGTTCGACCCAAAAGGTTGATACTGACCAGACACTTCTGCCAACCAACCCAAGCAGACAGCAACCACCCAACCGATCATCGCGAATCGGCTGCAAATGGTTCTTGATGTTTGGTGGAAATGCATGTCAATGAATCGGTTCGTCGACGGGTAAGCTGCTTATGCGCATACGCTTCCCATAGATCGAAGTATCGGCCTGCAAGGTAGTTAGGCGTTCCTATGCCAAGGATCGTGCTGCCCAGGTAATTTAGGGGGACTCTGACGCTAACTTCGGTAGACTCACGTCCAAATTAGGGCCATAATTAGTGATAGTTGATAGATTTATAGGCTTACGGAACAGATAAGGTCTTACCACATAGCTGGTACATCCGACTCGGTAGAGCATGGTAAGCATAGGCACGAAACTGATTTGAGTTAAACGATTATGACTATCCCCGCAGTAGCTCAAGCAATGGCGCTGTTCGGGGTCGTCCTCGCTTTGGCGGCTGGGCTTTTCTACTTTGTGAGAAACTGGAGCAGTCGCACCGACGACGACAGGCAACAAGCAAGTTCAATGCTGAGTATTTTTCGGGACGTCCACTCTCGTGGTGGGCTAAGTGACTCGGAATACCGAACTATCAAAGGCAAGCTAGCACCTGAGTTGAAAGCTGACACTTCAGCAGGCAACGAAGGGCTAGATTTCAATAGTAGGAGTGACGACGAAGATCAGACCGATTCGGCTGAGTGATTAAATTAGTAACTTTGTTGCTGATTGGATCACCCAAAAAGTCCGGACAGGTAGACTTGGACGCCTGAGACGCTAGCAACACGTTTGGGGGGTTATGACCCCTTCTAAACGACCGCTGGCGAAACAAACTAAGGTGGCCGATGAACGATTTTCGTTGGCGTAACGTAAGAGACGCAACACTGCTCGAAGATGAGCGTGGACAAGGAAGCCCCGCCTAGCGTGGAGTATCGTGGACCGACTTGGTCTGAGTTGTTGGTAAGTAATGGTGATTGGTTGATGCGACGGGACGCTCTCGTTGGCCACTCACTTTCGACCGACGACTCACCTGGATGGTTCGCAACATCGAGCGGCACCACAGACTAGCAGAGACAAGATCGAAGTCCAGGAGTCCTCCCGGCGATCAGTCTCAAGCATGACGGGTAAGGAGTTGTCTATGCCTTCGGGTAAGGAGATCACCGGCGGTACGCGACGTGGCAGCACGTCCAAGAAGAACGCATTCTGTTCATTCTGCCGAAAAAGTTATCGTGACGTTGGCCCTCTGGTTGAGGGACCAGGAGACGTCTACATCTGCAACGAGTGCATTGACCTCTGTCAATCAATTCTTGACCAAGAGCGCAAGCGTCGTGGCGACAGCAAGCAGCTATTCACCAAGATTCCTTCGCCTCGCGAAATCGTTGCTGAACTAGACAACTACGTAATTGGACAAGACGCTGCTAAGCGTGTCCTCGCCGTCGCGGTTCACAGCCACTATAAACGACTCGTCGCCGCTGAAGATCAAGATGGCGTCGATATCGATAAGTCAAATATCTTGCTCGTCGGCCCAACCGGCTGTGGTAAGACGCTTCTTGCTAAAACTCTCGCTCGTAGCCTCAACGTGCCATTCGCCATTGGCGATGCGACCACGCTTACCGAGGCTGGTTATGTTGGTGAAGATGTCGAGAACTTGCTACTCAAGTTGCTTCATGCTGCTGACTTTGACGTCGAAGCTGCCCAACGAGGCATTCTTTACATCGACGAAATCGACAAGATCGGCAAGACAAGCCAAAACGTCTCGATCACTCGTGACGTATCGGGCGAAGGCGTTCAACAAGCACTCCTCAAGATGCTTGAAGGAACCACCGCAAACGTACCACCACAAGGTGGCCGTAAGCATCCCGAGCAACAGTACATCCAGATTGACACCACGAACATCCTCTTCATCTGCGGCGGTACGTTTGCCGGCGTCGAAGATGTTGTCCGCAAGCGTCTCGGTAAGAAGTCGATCGGCTTCAGCCAGGACATGGAACAAAACGAAGAAGTCAGCTTTGCAGAAGCGATCTCGCAAGTCACCGCTGACGACCTTATCGAGTTCGGCTTGATTCCTGAACTCGTCGGTCGTCTGCCTGTGGTTAGCAGCCTTCGCCCGCTGGACGAATCCGCTTTGGTCCGCGTTCTCACCGAGCCAAACAATGCTTTGACCAAGCAGTATCAAGCACTCTTCTCGATGGAAGATGCTGAACTGAAATTCACACCAGGTGCTGTCGAAGCCATCGCCAAGCGTGCTCAAGAACGCGAAACAGGTGCACGTGGTCTTCGTTCGATCATCGAAACCGTGATGCTCGACATCATGTTCGATCTTCCTGATCAACCACGCGGCCAAAGCTACACCGTCACGGAGGGAATTGTTGACGGCAAGGAAAAGCTCTTTAGCGAAGCCCCGCAAAGCAAGTCGGCCTGATCGACACGCTGAGCGAACCGTCCTCCCGATTCAACGGGTGACGTTCAATCCCGGAGCGGGGGCGCCAGACGCTGCCGCTGCCAGAAGTTGAGTCACCCCTAAACACCAACGGGCCTGTTGAGAAATCAACAGGCCCGTTTTTAATTGACAAATCAACCACTAGCGACGACGGCAGGCAACAAGACCGGCTGCTAGCGTCAATAGCACGAGTGAAGAGGGCTCCGGAACAGCGCGCACAAGAAATACACCGTCAAATTGAGATGTGTAGGTAGAGCTAACTTCGAAGTCAGTTCTTGCGTCAACCGAACCGCCATTGTCTGCAAATGCACGACCAACTTGGCCAGGAGCTAGGTTGGGGTTTGTAAACAAGCCAGTGATTGAAGGGGCGCTTGGACCATCGAAATCAGCTAGGATTGCGTTTGCGGCCGAACGATTTTCACCTGAGCCTGAGCAGTGAGAAGCACCATTAGCACAGCCACTGTCTGGAGTAAAACCATAGTCGGTAAAAAGGGTATCCACTTCATCAAGATTTGGAATCCTCCAACCAGGTCCAAGCTGTCCGGCAAGAGTCGTATCAGCTGCAACTTCGTCGTAGCTCATGCCAAGTGTGAAGGTCAAATCAAGCCAAGAGAGTTCTGTACTTGGGAAAAAAGTGATTGCGCCATCTCCTACCGTATTAAGATCGCGTATCTCACGAACGGCCGCACCTTGGGCATTTGCTGAGAAGAGAGAAACTGCCAACACTGCGACACAACCGATTGCATTAATGGACTTCATCAGACACCTCGAAATTCTAGATCTAGAGAACCATGCTACGGCTCCAAACTTATGGAACAGCTACACGGGAGAATGCTGAGCATTCTACGAGTGCTCTCCAGGCTGCCTAGCTTGCCGCATTTTTATTAACCTGAACTTCACGTAGAAGTGACGGATCGGACCTATTGATAGTTCGAATCGCTATGACCTGACCTTACTGCGATGCAATAGATTCAGAGAACACGACTTCAGCATTACAACCTACCAAACATTCAGAAACCATCAGCAGATTTAGCATAAGAGAACATCATGAAATCAAACCTCGGCGGGTATCTCGGTGCAGCTCTCGGCACCACGCTCGGCATAGCATTAATCTATCTAACGCATACGCCAGACGCTGCCGCTGCCAGAAGTTGAGTCACCCCTAAACACCAACGGGCCTGTTGAGAAATCAACAGGCCCGTTTTTTATTGGGTGTTCTACCTATAACTATCTGGAAACGAATCTTGGTTGACTTCATGGCTTAGGTAGTCAATAATTAACCACTGCTAGATTGTTCGTGGGGACGGATTTTCTTCGCAACATTTACAACTGGAAACAAAGTGTTATCCAAACCACTCTCAGTGTTTGTCCCCTTGCATAGACTCGTCTTTCAAGTCTTTCTTTTTTTACTTCTGGAAATCCTTTTTTTAAATAATTGCCAGGTTGCTCACGCCTTTTTAATCAAAAGTGAGATTATGGTTTGGCGCGCTGAAGAGGGCGGCAATAATCATGGCTACCAAATAGTCCGGAACTGCGAGTCTAGAAGATCGGGCTGCTTTAGCCCTCTTGATTTGGTTAAATGGGATGAAGCAAGGGATTTGGCTACCGAATCCGGTGGCTACCTCGCGACAATCACGTCTGTAGAAGAGAGTGATTTTGTGAATCTTTTCGTAGATAGCACTTTTTTCGGACGAGTCGGCTCACTTTTAGTACCTAGCACAGATAATTGGTGGGTTGGTGGATATCAAACCCCAGACACCCTTGATCCAACAGCAGATTGGAATTGGATTACTGGTGAACCGTTCGAATTCACCAATTGGGGACCAGGAGAACCTAATGATTTTAGCGGCGTTAATGAACAATTCCTCCATCTATCACGTAGTTCCATCTTTCCAACCGATCTAATCGCCTGGAATGATGAAGGTAATATTGCTAACTTAGGCATTTATGCTTTTGTGATTGAATTCGACACGGTCCCAGAACCCTCTACTGCCTGTCTTATGATCTTTGCTTGCCTTTCACACGCTAACCGCTGGAGAGGGTGAAAGCCTACAGATACTCAAACATCAACGGGCCTGTTGAGAAATCAACAGGCCCGTTTTTTATTGGGTGTTTTGCACTATTGCCGACTTAGTAGAGTTTCGATAGTTTCGTTAATCGGGTCTAAGCGACAACCGCAGTTAGGTCCATAACAAGTCATAGAAACTCAGCATCTAAAGAGAAGCTTTATGAATCTGAACGTTGGTGGAATTATCGGAGCAGTTTTGGCGATCGCCGGGGGATTGGCCCTTATTTTTCTAGCCCAAGAAGAGGATGGCGATGGTCCACGTCGGATTGGAAAATTCGTAATGTTATGTGGATTTGTCGGTGGATTTGTTGGCAACTTCCTTTGGTCTATGGTTTTCGGTTCGGGCGACGAAGAGACCGATTCGGAAGAAGTTGGTTTAGAAGATGCTTAAGCCGATAATCTCAGCATGAATTCAAACCTCGGCGGCTATCTCGGTGCAGCCCTTGGAATCACCCTTGGCATAGCGTTTGTATATTTGACGCATACGCCAGGCGATGACGTGTCTAGAAGAGTGATCAAATCGATGGTCTGGCTCGGCTTGGGTGGCGGCTTTGCTGGAAACTACCTTTGGTCAAAAACTTTTGGGGCGAAAGACTAGCTGAATAAGATAGTGCCGATTAGCTTCATTGCATGGAAAACATCTCACAAAACAAAGGTGGAGTCTCGTAGGAATGCTTGGACTCACACTCGGTCTGGCAATCCTCATAGGTATAGCCTCTGTCAGAAACAAACCACCAACAGAGCCACTTAGGTCGTAATATTGTTTTGTGTAATCACTGGTTGCAAAATCGGACAAAACGTTTGGTACTACTTATTTCATCCGCCCCCTGTAGACCCATACATTTCCATAGATGGGAATAGAGAAAAAAGAAGAGGGGCAACTCCTACCTGGATGACTAAAGACATGCATAAAACTTACAGGTAAGATTAGGCTTGATTCACTGAACCAACTTCTTGTACTTAAACTTCTTCGGTTCATCGGCATCTTCGCCCATGCGTTCTCTTCTTTGGGCTTCGTAAACTTGGAAGTTTCCTTCACACCAGTGGACGTAGCCGTTTCCTTCGAACGCAAGGATGTGCGTTGCCAAGCGATCGAGGAACCAACGGTCGTGGCTCACGACGACGGCACAGCCGACGAACGTGGCGACCGCTTCTTCCAGTGCCCGCAAGGTGTCGACGTCGAGGTCGTTCGTCGGTTCGTCGAGGAGCAGGACGTTCGAACCGCCGCGGAGCAGCTTTGCCAAATGCACGCGATTTCGTTCACCACCCGAAAGGACGCCGACCTTCTTTTGCTGGTCTGCCTTCTGAAAATTGAATCGGGCAACGTAGGCACGGCTGTTAACGGTCTTCTTGCCCATCTCGATCAGATCCAAGCCGCCGGAGATCTCTTCCCAGACGGTCTTGTTTGGATCGAGGTTGTCACGCGACTGGTCGACATAGCCAAGAGCCACGGTCGGCCCAAAAACAAGATCACCCGACGTTGGTTCCTCTTGACCCATGAGCATCTTCAGCAGCGTCGTCTTACCAGCACCGTTCGGGCCGATGATACCGACAATGCCACCGGGCGGCAGACGGAAGTTGACGTTCTCGAAGATCGAAGTGTCGCCAAAACTCTTGGAAAGGTTCACCGCGTCGACCACCTGATCGCCCAAACGTGGGCCAGGCGGAATTTGGATTTCGAGCTCTTCTGACTTTTCTTCAAACTCTTCCGCAGCCATCTTCTCATAAGCGCTAATCCGAGCTTTGCTCTTCGCTTGACGCGCCTTGGGTGAACTGCGAATCCATTCAAGCTCTTTGGCAAGAGTCTTTTGACGAGCGGACTTGGTCTTCTCTTCTTGTTCGAGTCGCTTCTGTTTCTGTTCAAGCCAACTCGTGTAGTTCCCTTCGAACGGCAAAGCACGGCCATATTCGATTTCGAGAATCCAACCCGCGACATTATCAAGGAAGTAACGGTCGTGAGTTACCGCTACGATCGTGCCAGGGTACTCATCCAGATGACGTTCTAGCCAGTGGATGCTCTCAGCATCGAGGTGGTTCGTCGGCTCGTCGAGCAAAAGAAGATCAGGCTGTTCAAGCAAAATCTTACAAAGCGCGACGCGACGTTTTTCACCACCGGAGAGCTTTGAAACGTCAGCATCCTTTGGAGGCAAGTTGATCGCATCCATGGCGATTTCGATCTGACGATCAAGCTCCCAAAGATTGCCGGCGTTTATGATGTCATCAAGCTCGGCTTGACGTTTGGCAAGTTTATCAAAGTCGGCGTCTGGCTCGCCATAGGCTTCGCCGATCTTCTCGTACTCTTCGAGGACCGCCTTCTTGTGAGCAACCGCTTCCATGACGTTTTCGAAGACATTCTTCTCTTCATTCAACTGTGGCTCCTGTTGGAGCATGCCGACGGTGAAACCATCAGTCAGTTGCGCTTTCCCGTCATATTCCTTATCGATCCCTGCCATGATCTTCAGCAGGGTACTTTTGCCCGCCCCGTTGCGACCAAGAACGCCAATCTTAGCACCTGGGTAGAATGCAAGATCGATCTCTTTGAGGACCTCACGCTGTCCATGCTTCTTGGTGAGACCGGAAATCTGAAAAATGTATTTTTGGTTGGGAGCCATTCGGGGTTACTCAGAATCGTCCAAAAGTTGGCGAAATCGCGGGAAAAGCGAACATTCTACGCCATCCTTAGCCCCTGGGCGAGGCCCAATACTGTGACTAACCAGCTTTGCATAATTGCCCGTACCAAGTAATCTGTAAGGGTTACCTCGTTTTCGAATCCCACCTCCTAGAATACCGACACCGTCCAGCGCCGTGCCGATACGAGTCAAATGTCCGCATTGTGAGAGTCAATTTACGACCTCACGACGCTATCGCGGCTCGACCGTGCGCTGTCCGCGTTGCTCGGACTGGATCAAAATCCGGTCGAATAGGAAGAAGGGGCGCACTCCCAGGCCTCACTCCTCGGGTTCAGTCGACATTGACGAAGTCGATCCAGCCGAGTTGAGCTCTCTGTCGGGAGATGTCGAAGAGTTGCTCGCCTCGCTTGATTCCCGCGGGGCAGCTGAGTCGGACCTAGCGACGCAACCAGCCGCGGATGCTCCGTCATTAGTAGCAACCGAGGCCTCACCTGCAATAGAAAACACCAGCGAGACTCCCGCAGCTGATAACAATGATGCGTCGGATGATACCGACATTGAAGCATCTGATTGCGAAGAAGACTCACTGAGTGATGAAATCGAAGTTCCCCTAGAAGAGGCCCCCGACTTTAATTCGGCGTCGCAACAAGCAGTTGACTTCTTAGCCGCCTCAGGCGGGGCCGAAGCTGCCCTTCCGGGAGCGGAGTGGAAACAAGACAGCATCGTCTCGGAAGTTGTCACCACGGAAGAACCAATTGATCTTCCTGGCGAAACGAACGCGATAGCTGCTACTCGCAATACTACCAGTGATCCAACGCCACGACCAACACCTCCGGCAAAGAGCAAGAACTCTCCGAAGTTGGACTTTGATGAAGATAACTCGCTAAAGCTTTACCTTGCCATTGGCGGTATTGCTGCTGGCTTGCTGATGGTGAGTTTTTACGTCCTTGGTGGAATGTTTGGTTCGGACGCACTTCCTGCCGGTTCCTTGGCAGGAAAGCCACCCGTGATCAACCTTGGCGAAGAAGATTCTCCCTTTGCCGAAGTTCAGTTTGAATCAACTCAAATTGAAACCGATACCTCGCTGTTTGGATCGGGCAAGAATGTGCTCACGATCACGATCCACAACGCTGGTGAGATCGCGCTAGACAAAGTTGAGTTTATCGCCTCAGTAACCTCAGGCCTTTTTGATACCGCACCGCTTGCGAAGTCGGAACTCTCACATCAATTCTCAATCGGCTTGCAGCCGGGAGAAAGCGAAGAGTTTGTGATCACGCCAGCTTCAGGTGACCCGCTTGCTGAGATCAAGCTTCCCAGCGGGGCTCGCGTTGCTATTCAAGTAACTGACGTGAAGTGGGTTGGTAAGTAACTTCAGCTACTTTGCCAAACTTGTAAGCACTTCTAACCCGCGGTCAATCGTCTCCATCGTCGCGGCATAGCTAATTCGGAAGTGGGTATCCGAGCGGCTGAAAATGTTGCCGGGGATGATTAGTAGTTCATTGTCGATTGCCTTGGTGACAAAATCACTGGCCGAGAGGCCTTCGGTTGGCACCTTTGGGAAGACGTAGAACGCACCGCCAGGTTGGGCGACTTCGTAACCAGCATCACGCAAGCCGGCGAGAATGTGATCACGACGGTTGCGGTAGGAATCTACCAGCGGCGTGATATCGACTTCGTCAATCTTCAGTGCCGCTTGTTGCAAGGGATGCGGAGCACAAACGAACGTGTACTGCTGCAGCGACGCCATCTTTTGGATCAGTTGGCTGGGGCCATGAATCCAACCGATGCGCCAGCCCGTCATGCCGTACGATTTACTGAAACCATCAACGACCAAAGTATTCTCATTCCATTTCGCCGGGCTTATCAGTGGCGAGTCGTAACAAAATTCGCGATAGATCTCGTCAGACAGGATCGCGATTCCATGCTTGTCAGCCAACTCCGCCAAACCACGCACCTCTTCTTCCGAAGGAGTAACGCCGGTCGGGTTGGCAGGGCTGTTGAGCAGGATTAACTTCGTACGTGGTGTAATCGCCGCTTCGACTTTTTCGAGATCGATACGGAAGTCAGGATATGTGTCAATCACTACGGGCACACCGCCAACCATCTCGGTCAGCGTTGGATACATGACAAAGTACGGGTCGAACATAATGACTTCGTCGTCCGGATTAACGAGAGCCCAAATCGCCAAGTTCAACGCACCGCTAGTTCCGCTAGTGATGAGCAGCTGACGGTCATTATGATTCCACTCCGCGTCAACCTTGGCTTGCAACTGTTCACGAAGTTCAGGGATACCCTGCGTTTGGCTGTAACCATTCTTATCCCCCTGAATGGCATCACATGCCGCTTGCTTTAACGCATCAGGGACTGGGAAATCAGGCTGACCAATTGAAAGGTTGATCGGATTTTCAAGCTTGGCAGCAAGGTCAAAAACTTTG
Organism: Botrimarina sp.; assembly: GCA_965263145.1. GTDB lineage: Bacteria > Planctomycetota > Planctomycetia > Pirellulales > Lacipirellulaceae > CAYGQU01. The sequence goes on along the minus strand of OZ253585.1, from coordinate 70,528 downwards.
CGAATACCAGAGCTATCGAATCGGTCGGTGCGGTCAGCAAGCCAGGGGTGTTTTGCCATGTTTATTTCTACGGAAAGACAGAGATTACTTAAGAGCCAACATCATACCTTATGAATCGAACCGTGGCAGTAGCCTATCAGTCCACCACTTCCGAAGGCTCAACAATCGGCTCGACTGCGGGTGAGTCTTTCTTGGCGGGCGCTTGCACCAAGGCGACCATGAAGAGGATTCCCATGATGGCAACCATCTGTTGGGTGGTGATCTTCTCGCCATCACCAAGGCCCCAGAGCATGGCAATCACGGGCACAACGTAGGTCACCATGCCAGCGAATAGAGGTCCTTCGGTCAGTACCAACCGAACGAACATCCACGTACAAGCGCCGGTTCCAATCGCTCCAAGAAAAATCAAAGCCGCTAGAGAAGTGATAAACTCAGTACGTGTCTCCGGTGGACCAGCATTAACTGTCTCAGCCAAGCCGGGAACAAACAAAAAGGGCGTTAGCATCATAAAAGCCATCAGCATCATGATGCAGCTGATTGGCGTTGGATCGGCATCATGAAGCGTGCGGCGTATCCAGGTGTTACCGGTGGCGTAGCATAGCGGCACGCAAAACGCCAAGCCGAGAACATAGACAGGGATACCGCGGATCTTGCCATCAAAGAGAAGCAGCAACGCGAATGCTAGTCCGCAAAGTACGCCAATCAACTGCCGTGATGTCGGTTTCACGCCGATCATCGGGATGGAAACCAGGACCGTCAGCAACGGCACGAAGACAATCGTGGTACCGAAGAAACTATGTCCAAACCCCATACCAATCAGCGCGGGCTGAAGTGCGTAGGGAATGGCAAAGGCAATAAAGGCAACGATTCGCAAGTTCCTTAAATCTTTTAACCGCAAGCGCGCCTTCCGCTCAAAGAGAGCCCAGACAAGGCCAAGCGCAATCGCTCCGAATAGCAATCGCCCCATGCCGATTTCAATTGGGCCGAACCACTGACTGGCACGATGCATCAGCATAAAATTCGAGCCGAAGACGAGACAGATCAGAGCGAATTTAACGTAGGCCATGTTGCTTAGCGAGTCCGTGAGTAATTTCGGTGACAGAATTGCATTGTATGCAACATCACCGCCACCTGACTAGCTAGAGGCCTCCAACGTAAGAAGGTTCACTTAGCGAACGATCGTCTTAAAGGTGATGAATCCACCTTCTCCCGGCGGAAGCTCTTCCACCAATTGCCAACGAAGAACTAGCGAACCTGCGTCGTTATTCGCGACGGCAAATTCTGCGTCACGAGACGATTTGGCCGAACCGTCAACATACTTAAGGCGAGTCGTTAGATTATCGACTAGCGTCACATTCTTGATGGGCACATCGCCAACGTTGTCGTAACGAAGCGTGAACTCAACTTCCTCGCCCGGCTGTGCCGAGTCAGTCGAGGCGAGCTTTACAAGCCGAAGCTTGGGCGTGCTTGGGCCAAACAACTCATAGATGATTCCTGGTTCATCGACATGATAGACCGCCGAAGCGCCGCGTCCTTCGAGCACCACCTGCACCTGTTGATCGCCTGTCCAAGTAATTGCCGCTAAGGAATGCTCAGCAATAACTACCTTCTCTTCAGCAGTGAATTCACCGACCATCACCATCTGGAGATTCAACTGGGGTCCAACCGAGCTTTGTGTCAACAAGACTTTGTCACGCCGCAATCCCTCAATCGGTTGCTCACGGCCACGATAAAGACTGGTCGCTACGTCAATAGCACGCTCTTGCAATGCAAGATTCTGTAGACTGGCCGACGGTAGCTGATCTCGTTCTGCTTCTGAAAGAATGACTTGATCGCCAACGGCATCAACAAACAATCGTTGCTGAGCACCCATTGGGTTCACAACTTGACGCACTGACGCGTAACGAGGGGCATAGATGCAAACCTTGTTACTCGGCACGACTAGCAGCCGACCATCGGGTGACTCGTAGTGGGCAATCGTATCTTCTTGCTCAATACCAACGAGCGTACCATCATGCTCGACGCCAGCTTGGAACTGAGCGTCGTCACCGTCGCAAAGATACTCATCCCGGGGACCAGGAACCGAGCAGTTGGGACCACATGCACAATCAAAGCAACCTGGGTACGGTTGCGGACATTCAGACTTCTCGCAGGTTTCACAATCGGAAGACTGGAAACCAGCCAGCTCAACGGACGAGGCGAACCGTGGGTCGCGGTTCGACTGCTCGTAGCTACGACTACCTAGGCGAACGATGGCAATCGGTCGGCCCATCTGGTCAGCTAGTACAAGTGGATCGTCCGTCGCTTTGGCTTCAAACCAGAGCTGCTCGTTCTCTTCTTCACTTAGCTTTTGCTCCAGCGGGAGAGCGGTCTTCGGGTTTTCGATATAGACAACCCGCGTGATGAACGCTCCTTGAGCTGCTAGACGAAGATCATCAAGCGTTAACTCAATCCGTATTGGAAACTCTGACTCTTTACCTGCCGGTGGATAGATGCGGTCAACCAGTTCGACGGTTGGGTAGACCTCGACGCTTGGCATCCCTGGCACCCCGACAGCTCGGAACCGATAGAGCGGTCCGACTTGTACTGCGGTGGTTAATGATCCGGATTGAGCCGTCCCATAACCACCTCCAACATCAGCCGAGATCAGGATTTCATCAGGAACCCGAATCTCGATCCGTTGTTGGCACCCGACTAACGGTCCACCTCTCAGAAGCCGCTGGCTTCCAATCGCTCCCGGTGGCATGGCGCCGGCGTGAAGCCAGTGTCTGGAAGGATCTGCAGAGAGGCAATCGCTTGCCATCAGCATTCCAACCAAAAGCGCCGTACAAACTATGCCCGCGGCTTTTGCCCACTGGAGTGGGTTTTCTCTGAGAGTGCGGACCGTTGTCATGATGCTATCTTGCCAGTACTTATTTAGATGAGAATCCTAAGAAACTACTTACAAGCCTTACCAGTTCCACCATCGCCAACGAGGCAAGCTCCACCACTCTTAAGTGGTCCAGGAACGGTGCTGTTGAGAGGTCGGAATGGTGCACGGTTGACTTCGTCGATGCGAACACTGTGCACAGGCTTTGGATAGTTCATACCAGGACGTTGTTTCACGGATACCTTCAACTGAGGAGTCGGAGGTGGCATGTGAACCCGCGTGCGGTTCACCATCACGTGCTTACGCAGACCGGCTGGTGACCCAAGCGGAATGTGTGGTGGGCCAGGTAGTCCAATCGGTGTGCCAGTGTATGGCATACCGTATTGTGGGTTAGCACCTGCGATCATGTGTGGTGGCACAGGCGTAGGAGCGAATCCCGCAGTGGACATCCCTTGTGGCATCATCCCCGAAGAAGCGTAACCGCCTCCGTAAGAGTGGCTACCACCACCGTAAGAAGTGTCATGCTCACCGTTATTGCAGTTGCAATCTTCACCGAAACCGGCTGGCATGACTTGGCCGTTGTAACCACCGTTTCCAGAGGCTTGCAAGTCTTTGCTACCGATGCGAAGCACAGCGAGGATTGAACCACGACGATCTGCCTCAGCAACGGGATCGACACCTGGATCAAGTCGAGTACTTACCAAGGTTTCGACGCCAGAGAGAGCAAGCTCTTGGAATTCGGGATCTGGTAGGTAGACAACCTTGGTGACAAAGTTGCCGCTGATGACTTGGTCAAAGTCTTCTTCGGTGAATTGAACAGGCACAGGAGCATGAGCCAAGTAGGCATCAGTACGTGGTGTGACTGGAGCAACTTCAAGCGTTGGATAAAGAACCACGCCGTCACGACCTGGAATGTTTTCTACCTTCAGGCGATAAATTGCACCTTGGGCAAAGTTTTGACGACCAGGCACAAACAAAGGTGCTGAGTCAAACATGCCAGGAGTCGAAACGTCCCAAGAGATTTGGGTCCCTTCTTCACCGACGAAAGCGATTTGCGATGTTGGTGGCATCGCCGCCATACCACCGCTAGGCCCGCAGTATTGTACTTGTGCAATTTCCGAATCTTCGGAATGCGAGACCATTTTGATCGGTGGCGTTCCGCCAGGACCAAATTGTGGGCTCATCGCACTTGGTGAAGGTGCTGCCTTCGCCATTGGTGGTATTACACCAGGTCCAGGACCACCTACGCCAGGTCCTGGGTGCATGAGTTGTTGTGCTGGGGGCAGGTTATGTGCTAAGCGGCCCCCACAGCCGACAGCGGCAATCATACATACCGCTAACGAATTGATAATCCAGGTCCTGACACGCATGGCTTCCCCCTCGGCGTGATCGATGTCTCCTTGCAAGTGGTCACTTGCAAGGGCGAATCAAAATCTAAAACTGTTAACCGGCAAGTGACGATGCTAGCAACGCCAACAACTGCCGTGGACTTAACGGTTGATTGGCCCCTAGAATTCCGCCCGAAGGCGTTGTGCATGCACTCGGGTGCATGTCCAGGAACCAAGAGACGCAACTTGCGCGTCTTCCCCTGAGGCTATGGTTCGGCCCGTTACCATGTGATTCTTTGATAAAAGCGGCAAATCCCTCGCATGAAGATCATTCCGCAAAGTTTATCGACGCTAAACGGTGGAATTCGCTTCCTAGCGCGAGGAGTTTTCATGCTGGTTTTGGGGGTCGTGGCGTTTTATGGCTTTGATTTGATCAACAAAGCTATCTCCGGCAACGCTAGCACTTCAGTCGAACTTGTCTCTGATGAATCCGCTCCGATTGTCAACCTTGCCGGGGTCAATCCGTCGGGTGACCAAAACCGAATTGGCAACGCCTGGATCCAACAAGCGTTGGTAACGATGGAGCAACGACCCAGCGTTAGTTGTGAAATTGTTCAGACTGGCTGGGTCAAAGATCGGGCAATCGAAATCCACGGCAACTACCATCAAGCGGGAAGCGGCTCGAATCGTCAATTCCGAATGGAAATGCAGGGCCGATTGGCAAACGTACCCACTCGTTTGCTCCGAGTTTCTGACGGAAGATTCCTTTGGACCGACTTGCAATGGCAAAAGCTGACCAAGACGGAATCGAACGAGAATGCCTGGAATCACCAAATCACGAAGGTTGATCTTCGTAAGCTCCGACGCGCAAACAAGAACTCTGGTAGCACGCCCGCTCCTGGCCAAGCATCAGCACAGTTAGCATCCCCCGGCGATTGGGCGCGGTTTGGAGGCTTGCCGATGCTGTTGACCGCTCTGAATGAAGGGTTTGATTTCAACGCCGGCCGACGAATGCAACTGCGTGGTGAACCCGTAGTGGCGCTGGCTGGTAAGTGGAACCCAGTCCGACTAGCCGAACTCACCAGCGCAGACGTTACTCAGATCGGTAAAAACGAACCACCTGCCCATGCACCTCACCATGTTGTGATCGCCATTTCAGAAACAACGCTTTTCCCCATGCTCATTGAATATCGAGCCAACGACGATCCGCTCTCTTCAGCATCGCTGGAGGAAGTGCAACGATTGGTACCAAGCAAATGCCCTCTGCTTAGAATCAACTTCATGAACATGCAGTTCAATCAACCGATGCGGTCCGATCAATTCGCCTACCGCGTTCCCCCGGGAACCGACACTACGGACAAAACGGATCATGAACTTCGACTTGCTGAAAAGCGACGCGAATGGCGTACGGCGTTGGCTACATCAGATGTCCAATCGCGTTGATCGTGAGTGCCTTGGCTTTTCCCTCTCGATAACGAATGATGTTTATCGAGCAATTCAACTGTGGCACGTAATACCCCTTGGCAATTGTCAGACCTAGAAGCTGGCCGAGGTAAACTCGGTTAACAACACTGTGGGCGACAACCAATATCTCTTGGCCAAGATGTTGCTCCATCAGATCATGAAGACTCTGGGTAACGCGGCCATGAATGTCAGTTAAATTCTCTCCACCGGGGTAACCATTTTTGCTGGGGTCTTCTCGGAACGCTTTGTAGCGTTCAGGCTCTGCCTGCATGATCTCAGGCCATGACTTGCCTTCCCACTCGCCCACCTCCGCCTCAACGATCCCTTCAATCGGAGTTGGCGATAGTGAATGTGGCTCAGAAATGATCTCGGCAGTCTGTTGCGCTCGGGCTAATGGACTGCAGTAACATGCTTTTAGCGGTCGATCTGCCAAAGCCTTAGCCGCTCGCTTCGCTTGTTCGATGCCAATGGGAGCAAGCGGGGAGTTCATGCCTTTGCCTTGCATGATTGGTGGGTCCATCAAATTCGGCTCGGTCGCACCGTGACGGATTAGATAAAGCAAGCAAGTATCATCAGCAGGGTACTCTATAAGTGACATCGGCAGGCTGTTGGGTGGGCAAGGGAAGGGGAGGGCACGGAAGTAATCTGAGTAGACTGATCTATCCCCGCGGCAAGTTCAACCCGGTGCTTTGCACTTGCTCGGCTTACCCCAATGCTTGAGCAAGCTGGTCTTTTCGTCTTTGGCTGAGTGAAGCCGCTGCCTCAATGGCTGAGACCATCCCGCTGGTTTCAGCAATGCCGCGCCATGCTAGATCTCCAGCAGTACCATGGGCAACGCTGGTGCGGACGATTGGAAGGCCAAGCGTTACATTGACCGCGCTATGCATTCCAAGCAGCTTGAGGGCAATGTGTCCTTGGTCGTGAAGCATAGCCACAACAATGTCGAATTCCCCCTGCGATGCACGAACCATCAGCGTGTCTGCAGGCAATGGACCAATGGCATGAACCCCCTTTGCCTGTGCTTGAACAACCGCAGGTTCGATAAGCCTGATTTCTTCATTACCGAACAGGCCACCTTCACCGCCGTGCGGATTTAAAGCAGCCACGCCAACCTTAGGGCTAGCTGCACCATAAGCGCGAGCAGCTTGATCGGCCAACCGACACTTTTCAAGAATCGCTTCTATCGTGATGGAATTGACAGCATCACGAACTGAGGTATGTAGTGTCACATGCACAACGCCCAGTCCGTTGTTTGTTTTAGGAAGATAACGCTGAGGCAAGTAGAGCATCATAGCGAACTCGCTAACGCCACAAAGCTCGGCTAGCAACTCCGTATGCCCTGGGTAATCCTTCCCTGCAGCCCGTAAGCCTGTCTTATTGATTGGTGCAGTCACCAATCCATCAGCTCGGCCTGATTTTGCAAGCTCGGTTGCCACAATGATCGCATCATAGGCAGCAAGGCCAGTCTCGCGAGTTACGATGCCTGGTTCCATGCTTGAAAGATCAATCTCCGTGCAAGAGAGACAAGGCATGCACTCAGAAGAAGTTTTGTCAGCCCCCGCTTCGAACTCGCCAATGACTTCAACGGATGCTGCTGTCTGCTTTAATTCAATAGCTCGTTGCATAATGCCTGGATCACCAAGCACCACAGGACGGCAAACTTCATGAACAATTGGATCATTCCAAATGCCTGCAATGACTTCGGGACCTACGCCAGAGGGATCACCCATCGTAAGAGCCAACAACGGCTTTTCGCTCGAGTTAGACATTGCAATACTTATTTGAGGAGGAGTTTACTTGATCAGTTTTGATTCTACTCGGTAGCGTTCCAATCAACCACGGGCCAGATCACCGCTTTTGAATCTCGCCCTGAGGTCAGAACCGATAAACCATCGCTACTGAAACCGACCGAAGTCACCTCTCGCGAATGCCCCACAAGAGATAATAACTCTTTACCAGTAAGGACGTCCCACAGTTTCGCTAGATTATCTTGCCCACCTGTCAGAATGCGTCTTCCATCAGGACTAAACGCCACTGACGAAACACTGGCTGTGTGCCCGGAAAGGGTTTGAATTAGCTCGCCTGTTGCCAAATCCCAAACGCGCGCTTTGTTGTCTGCTGAACCAGTCACCGCGAGCATACCATCAGGAGAAATGGCACAACTCATAACGGACCAATCGTGACCATCAAGCACAAGAATCGGTTTAGCCGTATCGCGATCCCATAGGCGTGCAGTCTTATCAGCCGAAGCGGTCAGTATCCGTTTACCATCCGAACTGAAAACCGCCTCCATGACGCGTCCCGTATGGCCAACCAATTTCTTAGCCATCAGTTCGCCTGTTGTGACGTCCCAGAATCTGACAGTCCGGTCATCACTTGCTGTCATCAACTCAAGCTGATCGGGCGAGAAAGTGACGGAGTTTATAAATCCGGTATGGCCATTTTCAAGCTTGCGAATCGCTTCTCCCGTTTGAGCATTCCAAAGCTTTGCCGTGTGGTCCCAGCTACCGGTGGCGACGAGTTTGCCATCCGGCGAGATCTTTGCATCGGCCACCGCACCGTGAGGACTAAAGCTAACCGAAGTGCGTAACGGGTCGAGTCGCCAAAGCTGTGCGTCATTACCTCCGACCGTAACAACAGACCGGCCATCGCTTCCATAGCTGGCGGACCAAATAAGACCGGCTCCTTGATCTGGACCGATTAGCATCTTTGGTTCAGCTTCGGTCTGATAAGCCCAGGTCCCCACCATCCGGTTCCCCGAAGAGGTCAGCAAAACTTTTTCTACAGCAGGGGCGAAATCAACTGAGTTGATAATTGCTCCAGGCATTTCGGCTTCAGCAACCACCTTTGCTGAAGCAAGATCCCAAACGCGAGCCTTTCCATCATCACAAGCGGTGACCGCCAATTTTCCATCTTCAGAAAGGTCAAGTGAACCAACCCAATCAGGATGTTTCAATACCAGCGGTCGAAGCTCTTCACCTGTTGCAACATCCCATTGGCCGCATGTCCAATCCCCACTTGCCGAGACCAATCTGCTTGCATCAGCAACAAACTTAAGTGATGTTATCTCGCGACTATGACCTTTCAGGGTACTTTGCAGCTTCCAGTTAGAATCGCTATGTTTCCAGAGACGTATCTCACCTCGATGATCACCGGTCGCTGTCAGATGTCCGTCGCGTGAGACTGCAATCGCTGTGACCTCTTCGGCGTGTTTCTCTTCTTGCAGCATCAAGCCTGACTTAGCATCCCACCAACGGCACGAGCCTTGCGATCCACCGGTAACGACCCACTCACCGGCTGGGTCAGCAGCGAGGGCAGCACTTCGGCCTGTTTCGCTCAGCAAGAAACGCTCAGTACCGGTCGCAACATCCCAAACACGAGCTGTATTGTCACCGGCTGAGGTAATCAACGTCCGTCCAGAATCTACCATTAGGGCAGATGAAGTGAGGAAGGCATGTCCCTCGGCGAAACTTTGAATCGGATTCGTTGTAGCAACATCCCAAAGCTTAGCCGATCGATCTCGACTTGCTGTTACCACCTGCGATCCATCATTTGAGAAATGAGCAGCAAGGATTGCATCTTGATGGCCACGCAGACTTCCTGTCTGAAGAGCGACCGATTCACGGTAAGTCGCCAATGCCCAGTGACGGATCTGGTGATCATGCCCTGCGGACAAACCACGTTCACCATTTGGAGAGAAAGCGACCGAGAAGACGCGTCCCCCATGGCCACGCAAAGCTTGTGACGATTCGTCATCCAAATCCCAAAGCCGTAGAGAGTTGTCTTGGCTACCGCTAAGCAGGTATTCACCGGTTGGATCGAAGGCTACCGATCGGACCGGTCCTGTATGGCCATGTAGCTCCTCGTGAGTTGCTTCATCCACAAAGCCGTCAATGCGTCTTGCCAGATCAGAACCGGTTGTATCGCTTGGATACCAAAGACAGATGACCCCATCAAAGCCAGCGGTGGCAACGAGCTTGCCGTCAGGAGAGAAAGCAGCGTCGTAGATCGGACCCTCGTGCCCAATAAACTCCGACGAACGAGTAAACCCTTCTGGCGATTGCTTCCATACGACCGCGCGGCCATCTTGTCCCGTCGTCACAATGAGCGTCCCGTCAGGCGAGAACTCCGTTGACCAAACCCACCAGGTATGACCTCGCAAAATTTGCAACGCTTTGCCATTCTCGGCGTTCCAAATCCGAACGGTTTCGTCATAACCGCCAGTTGAAAGGTATTGTCCATCAGGTGAGTAATCAATCGAGAGAATCGCATCCTCATGGCCACGAAGCTCTAATATCAGATCGCCCGATGCTGTGTCATAGATCCTGGCTACCTGATCACTTCCTGCCGCGGCAAGGCGTCTGCCATCGGGTGAATAGGCCACCGAGTGTACATATTGCGAAGGGGTTTGCTGCCAAACCATTTCTCCAGTCTTTGCATCCCTGACGGTTACATTGCCAAACCAATCTGCACTTGCATACTGCATGCCGTTGGGTGAGTAGACAACTTGGTCGACCGGAGCGCCAACGTTGTCCACTCGATCACTCATCTCACATAGATACCGCAGACGCCCCCATTCCCAATGCCGAAGCTCTTGTGGGCAAGCATCAAGCAATGCAACCGCTTCACGGAAAGCGTTCTCTTCAATTTTTTCAGCTGCTAATCCGATGCGTGCAACGTAGGCAGCATAAGCTTCGTTCTCTTGGGCTTGTTCAGCTATTGCTTTAGCCGCCTTGGCTTTGCTCTCATTCTTCCGGGCGAGTTCGGCATTTTTCTTGGCAAGCGTCTCTTGCTCTTGCGCAAATTCCTTTTGTTCTTTTTCTTTCTTCTCCGCATCGCGAGCGGCTTTTGCTTGCTCTATAGCAATCTCTTCTTGTTTTTTTGCCTCCTCGGCATTCAACTCTGCTACCGCTTCGTTCTTTTCAGCCCGAGCTTTTTGCTTTTCCGCGATATCACGCTGAGTGACTGCCTCCGCTTTCTGACGGCTGATCTCATAGTATGAATAAGAGCCTAGTCCTAAAACGATTGCTATCAGGCCAATTGCCAACCGACGGAGATCACGTAAGCGACGTAACCGGGCATTACGAGTTGCCTGTGCTTTTGTGATACTCTCACGAAGTGTTTCAACTTCTTCGGCTGCATCGGCTCGTTCGAGCGAGTGGTCTTCTAAGCCTTGGTCGGAAGGCTCCAAAAGCGATGCAGCAAGATCGTAGTCTTCCTTCTCATACGCTTTCGTCGCATACTCAATCCGTGATCGGGTAAGCATATCAAGCGCATGAGCGTTCTCTGACCAAAGCGTCAACGCTTCTTCAAAGCCGTAGAGTGCCTTGGAATACAGTTCGTAATCGCCCGATGAACGGGCCGCTTCAAGATTGCGTTCGGCATTCTCTGAAAGGATGATACTTTCTGAATGCGCTAAATAGACGTTGATCGCTTCTTGGAACTCTTTGACCGTCTGATACCGATCATCAGGATCGCCCTGCATCGCATTTAAAGCGATCGTTTTGAGCTCACCTTCGTAGTCAATCTCCTCGATACGGTTCTTGGCAGCTGCTTGAAGACAGGCCATGACATCTTTACCGGTGTGCGGCGGCTGGCCCCCGATTACTTCGTAAAGAATCGCTCCAAGCAGGTAGATGTCGCTACGCTGATCAATCGCTTCGACTGGGCCACGTGCCATCTCGGGTGACATGTAGGCCGGCGTTCCCCCCAGACTATCGGCTTGGTAAACCGAATTGGCACTGGGGAACACGTCCGTTACGCGAGCAAGTCCCCAATCCATGACTAAGACCTCGCCATAGTCGCCAAGCATGACGTTCTCTGGCTTAAGATCACGATGCACGACACCATTGGCATGAGCAAAGGCAACCGCATCGGCTACTCGAGTCAGAATACCAATGTTTTCCGAGAGTGATTTCTCTTTAATAACCTCATCCCAAGGGGTCCCCTTAACCCGCTTCATGGAATAGAAGAGAGCGCCTTCGTCGTTTGCTCCAAGATCGTAAATCGGAACGATGTTCGGGTGCTCAAGCTCACCTGTGATCACAGCTTCCGAGATAAACTTATCACGTTGATCCGAGGTGCCCTGCGAGCCAGATCCACTTTTATCGTCACCTGGCTTGAGCATTTTGACGGCAACGGTTCTTGCAATCGAAGATTGCTTAGCCGAATAAACAACGCCCATCCCGCCCTGACCGAGAAGGGAAAGGAGCTCGTAGTCAGGAGCAACTCCGTCGGTGGAAGCCGGCTTTCCTGGCTCAGCCAATCCGCGATGCTCAGGAGGACGAAGCGACCGAGACTTAATTGGCAAGGAGGAGCGGAAACCACTTACCGTTTGGCCAATCTGAATCGTCTGATCTTGACGCACGGTCTTCGACGCAGCATCCACCCAATTCAGGCTGATCGACTTTGAATCGGCTTCAGAGAAGTCGATTGTCATGTCAGCCGCGTTGGGCTCGGTTTTCTTCTCCTTAGGTTTATCAGAGAGGTCAAACTCAACGGTTCCTTCGTTGGGGGCACCCGGAGCTAAACTTGGCAGACTATCGAAATCGACAGTTTTCTCCGCTGAGAAGTCGACCGTTTTGTCGATGTTCGAATCGGAATCGGTGGGTTGCTCTTGGCTTACTTCCTGATCAATCTCAGGAACTGTTGGCATTGCCGAGAACTCAACGGTCGCCCCTTCATCATCAGGAAAGCCCGCATCAAGAATCAATTCAATCACCGCGCCACAATGGGGACAGAGCCCATTGGCTGGTGTTTTCTTAATCTCTTTGTCGCAATGGGGACAACGACTCATAAAAGAGTTCTAAATGGGACTGATTGGATGGAAATTTGGACCGAGACCAATAGTGGCATGCGAGCCGAAAAGTCGCAGCAATCAGTATAGTCAACCAAGCTACCGAGTGGGCTTCATCTGGCAAATCGCAGGCTCAGACCAAATCTCTAACGACGTTTTGAGCCATATCGCCGTAATAATCGTTTCAACCGGTCTTGGGGAGGATTGGCCAGGGCATTCTCGATTTGAGCCCGGCGAACATCTCTAGCGGTTGCTTTGCCAGTCTTCTGTCGCCCAACGATCAAAGCTGCTGCAGCTACCGAAGCGATAGTAGCTGGATTTGATACGGTTGGTGTGATCCGTTCCGGCAGAGTTTGGGTCACGGGAACATCGACCTCGTCTGCCTTAATCATCTCGTTAGGTTGTTGATTAGGCGTAGTCGATTCGTCTGTAGGAGGACGATCTCGTCCACCATCAGAATCATCCGAAGGATCAACCAACTTTCCACCTCGCGCAACGACATCAATCACAAGTCGTTCCGAATTGGTCTCTTCTTGAATGAGATAGATCCGATAATGATTGTCCGGAAGCCGCTTGAAGAGGCCCGGCAAATCGTCCAAAGCTTTTTCTTCTAAACGAACCCGTTCCGTTTCAACGCCGCCGGGCGTGACGATTCGGATCTCAAGATACCGATCCGACACAATCGATTGATCACCGGCTGCGGCACCAACTTCTGAGAATCCTTGATTGTCTTGTGTCGAGTCAATTCGCTCAACTGCCGTGGTTACCTCCGGTTTCTTAGGAAACTCAATCGCAGGCGCCTGCGGTGTTGTATCGATAGCAACTTTATTGTCTTCGATACCCGAGTTTGAAATTGCGACTGTTTCGAGATTGCTTTCACCAACAGCCAGGGTGATTGGAGAAGCGAAATCGTCATCACGAATCTTCACGGTAATGATGATGTCCGCAGCAGGGTTTGCTGGATCAGGGGGACCCGTGTATTGGTGGTTAATCGTAAAGGATTGAGGGGTTGCACCTGCGTGGAGACGCTCGACAACAAAGCGATCTTCCGGTGCAAGATTCAGTTTGTCTCCCCAATCAACCAGAACTTCAAAGCTGTCAGCCCCTGGGTCTGAAAATGTCAGATCCAAGGTTGTCATACCGTCGCCACCCACATCGGTCGCCATAATTGGATCGAGTGTCGGTGCCACGTTGAGTACCGTGATATCGAACGACTGAACATCAACTCCACCGTCGTCATCAGTCAGAGTAACTGTGATGGTATAAGTGTTGTCGACATCGTTATCTGCATAAAGATGGCTTGCTGCTAACGTACCGCTAGTTTCTAATCCAGGTGAGCCTTGAATAACCGATGCAGGCAACTGCCCGGTTTCTACAGTGCCGTCACCCCAATCTATCGTATAGCTAAACGACTCGGTAGTTGCGCCGCTTGGATTCAAAGGGTTATCAAACCCTGGATCGGTAAAGCTGCCAAGCATTGGTAGATTGAGAGTATCACCTTCGTTGATCGTCGCCATCGGGTCATTCAGCTGCAAAGTTGGTGCGACGTTATTGACCGTGATTTCGAACTGGCGAGTAACCGATTCACCATCGTCATCAGCAAAAGTCACACTCACCGTGTATACGCCGTTGTCTGCGTAAACATGATCAGTATGGTCAGGGTCTGCCACGGTTGGCGTACCGGGTGAGCCACTAAGCCTAGAATTGAAAGTGACCGGGGTCGCCGCGGAGCCATCGCCCCAATCTATCGTCCCATCGAGGAAGGTCTCTTCCGTCTCACCACCATTTGCAGGGTCAGCCGTGTTAAGTGGATTGTCAAACCCAGGGTCCGACACGCCTACACCAAGCCCAGCAAGATTGAAAGCTTGCCCTTCGTTAACGATGTGACCATCCGTACCAGTAAGAACGGGGTTGATATTGGATACGGTCACGTTGAAGCTTTGCTCGTCCGTACCACCATCGTCATCGTTAAGCGTGATAGTTACCGTGTATGAACCATTGTCCGCGTAGGTGTGCCCACCATTAAGCCTACCAATGCCATCAACAAAGGTAACTGTGAGATTCTCTACCGTTGTACCATCTCCCCAATCAATCGTAGCAGTATGGGTATCTTGGGTGCCTACGTCAGTGAAACCAATACCCAAAAGTCCTCCTTCTTCTAACTCAAAGCGTTCTCCTTCATCCACCGAACGATCGGGCGTTTCGCCAATCATCGGATTTAGATTAGAAATCTCTGGAGATACTCGCTGAAGGTCACTTCCGTTGTCATCATCAGTGAGCAAGACCGTGATGGTCGGCGAATCTGACAGAGTGCCCGTTGGGTTATCGTCGAGGTACTGGTGAGTTTCACTGAAACTCGTGGTCCCAGCAGCATACATAAACTCATCGAAGGTGCCGTCACCCCAGTCGACCGTTAACAAGAAAGTGTCCTGCGTTCCGGGGTCGACAATGTTACCGCTGAGTGTAGTGAAGCCATTCTCGTCGAGATCACTGGCAGTCAGGTTATTGATCTCCGGTTCGACGTTTACGACTCTTGGAGAAATAGTTTCGATATCTGATCCAAGATCATCATCCGTAAGTGTGACCGTAATGGTTGGAGTATCAAACGGGGTTCCTGTCGGATCATCATCCAGATACTGATGTGTCTCGCTAAAGAGGGTTGTGCCTGCGGCATAGTTGAAGTTCTCGACGGTACCGTCGCCCCAGTCGACCGTGAGTATGAAAGTGTCTTGGGTTCCCGGATCGACAATTCGGCCAAACAAGGTTACCGATCCATTCTCGAACGTGTCTGTGACCGCGAGATTAAAAATCTCTGGGGCGACATTGGATATGGCAGGAGAAATCAGCTCCAAATCATTGCCATTGTCATCATCTACCAGCAGAACGGTGATCGTTGGAGTATCAGATGCGGTTCCCATTGGGTTATCGTCGAGGTACTGGTGAGTTTCACTGAAATTCGTGGTCCCGGCAGCATACTCATACTCGTTGAACGAACCATCCCCCCAGTCAACCACAAGCAAAAAGGTATCCTGAGTCCCGGGATCAATGATGTTGCCGCTCAACGTCACGGTACCGTTTTCGTTCGCATCCGTAACGCTCAATGATTCAAATTGCGGTGAAACGTTTACAACACGCGTTTGTATTGTCTCAACATCCTCACCAAGATCGTCATCTCTCAGAGTGACCGTAATTGTTGGTGTATCGGTGAAGGTACCGGTTGGATCGTCATCCAGGTATTGGTGCGTTTCACTAAAGAGCGTTGAGCCTGCAGCATAATTGAAGTTATCAACGGTGCCGTCGCCCCAGTCGACCGTCAGCGTGAATGAATCTTGGGTTCCCGGATCAACAATCTGGCCAAATAAAGTCACCGAACCATTCTCAAGTGTATCCGTTACGGCAAGGTTCAGAATCTCAGGCGCGATATTTGATATCGTTGGCGAAATGAAATCCAAATCACCGCCGTTGTCATCGTCGACTAGTAAAACCGTAATAGTTGGCTGGGCAGCGGCCGGTCCGTTGTCATCTAAATACTGGTGCGTTTCAATAAAGCTCGTCGTTCCTGGGCCATAAGCATATTCATTGAACGAACCGTCGCCCCAATCAACCGATAGCAAGAAAGTATCCTGAGTTCCAGGATCGACAATGTTGCCGCTAAGGGTGACAGTACCATTTTCATTTGCATCCGTAACTTGCAAGGCATCGATCTGTGGAGCGGCATTCTGTACAAGTGCGTTCAGTGTTGCTTCTGCAGTACCCCCATCATCATCTGACAAGGTGAGCTTTACTTCAGGGAAATCGGTGGCCGTGGCGGAAGGGTCGTCATCCAGGTACTGATGGGTTTCACTGAAGACCGTCGTACCAGCAGCATAGTTGAAGGTCTCGGTCGTACCGTCTCCCCAATCGACCTCCAAAGTGAATGTGTCATCTGCTCCTGGGTCAGTTATCTCGCCGCTGAGCGTCGCCGTGCCATTCTCAAAGCTGGGAGTGATGCCTAGGTTGCTGAGAGTCGGAGCAACATTCGCTACATCAATCGTTGTTGAACTAGTGATTGATACCGAGGTTCCAGTAAGTGAGAGCGTAACGTTGTAGGCACCATCATCCGTTGGGGTAAAATCTAGCGTCGGACTACTTGATTGACCGACCTGCATCCCATCGCGAGTGATGGTCCAATCAAAAGTTAAGGGCACTTGGAACGGATTAATCGCAGAATAATCATCGGCAACAATCTCGGTACCTTCGACTCCAGTGTCTGGCAACAAGATTCCAGCAAGCCCAGCGTCAAGAACACGACGAGTTTCAAGCCGGCGGACCAAGGAGGGCTTTGGAGCGATCGTATTTCGCCAAGACTTTTTCATTGCCAAGCAGTAGTTCAGTGGAGTTGAGTTGGGCAGGTGGGATGAGCCAGGAATGTCGCTGATCAGCAGAAAGACAAAAAGAGCCCCCTCGACATGCAGATAGGGGGAAGCTTCGTCATGGTGTAGTAGCAGGTTTGCAGTCGAGGGGGCCTTCCACTGAGTAGCATCTGTATTATCCCCAGCCTAAGTGGTCCCTGTCAAAAGATTTGCAGCAGGAAAGGTAAATGAACGGGATGTCAATCTAGGCAACTTGGGCCGCCAATTCAGGTCGCAACGCCTGTAATGGAGGTAGGGATTCGTGAATACCGATCAGAAATGAGAGCCAAAGGAGCTCTATTTAAAGAGCGTAAGATAAAAGGCATAAAACCAGCCTATCAGGGTGCAATAAAGAGGCCACCATGCAACGAACCAAGTTACGGTGTCTGTTAGTCCAAGCCAGGTTATGCCTTGTTTGCGCGCCGCTTATTTTATTTTTCCTCTGTGCAGCTACTCCAGCTTCTTCTACGGAGCCCGCTTTCGAGCCAAAGCACTTTGCGGCCGATTGGCAACCACCTAGCTGGTTTAAGGGAGAAGTCATCTCTCTGAGTTCTCAGAAGACTGAGGCTACTAACCAGCTTGTTGCTCACTCAGAAAGCGTTCCCGCTAAGCCACTCAAGCCGTACGAAGAACGGCCTATCGGATCGCTTGGCATCGATATCAAACGTACCGCTGGGCAACTACCGACCAACCGAGCCGTCGAGGATCAAGCATTTGATAATTTGGCTTCTACGGTAACCCAACGTGCTTGGCCAATCATGACACGCAGTTGGGTTGCCTCCAAGACTCGTCACCGACCTCTTTACTTTGAAGAAGTGAACGCAGAGCGATACGGATACACCTGCAGTCGCACCTTGCAGCCGGCGATTTCAACGGCACACTTCTTTGGTACGATTCCCATGTTGCCTTACTTGATGGCAGCTGATGGACCTTGCCAATGCAATTATACGCTTGGGCATTATCGCCCAGGTAGTTGTAATCCGTATCGTCACCATCGTTGGCCAAGAAGCATAAAGGGCGCAAGCGTCGAAGCGGCTGTGGCAGTGGGCCTGATCGCGTTGATTCCTTAATCAAACGGATGGCAAAAGAATCAGTTTGGCAAACGGAACTGACGAGAGATTGCGTACCAAGCTTGCTGAGCAAGGGATCTTCGATCAGCAACGACCCGAGCTTCTCCTCCTCCGCCAATTAGAAGTGCTTCAGAAGGCAAACCATTCAGCGTTGCCCGTACTTTTCTAGCGGTCTGATGTTGATCGAATATCTGATTGGGTACAAACCAAGTTGCCGCTTTGTTGTTGTTCTCAAGAGCGACTTGACGAGAGCTTCTCGCTATCTGGCTCACCTCTCCTTGGGTCACGCCTGCACTGACTTGGTTCAGTGCGATGCGAACTTGTTGACCTAGGCGAACTCGATCTAAAGCATGATCGGGAACTGAAAGTTCTACCTCAACACTTTTTGGGTCAATAATCATGGCTGCTATGGTCCCCACTTCAAGCCAAGCTCCACGATGCTTTGAATTCAAAACATCAATCTCATCCTCTCCCGTTACTTGCTGAAAAAATTTGTTCCCTACAAGCGTGCCATCACGATCGGCACGAAGCGTTAGCTTGTCAATCTCCGATTGCAACTCCGTCAATCGTTGCTCAACCGATTGCAAACGGGCTTTGGCCGTTGGGAGTTTTACAGCCCGCTTGGGGTCAATTGCACGTTGTGATTCCAACAAGTGGATTTCTAATAGGCTCTGATCATAAAGCGCCTTTGTTTCAGTACGTTGCTTCTCCAGTTCGGGATCGGTCAGCCAAACTAGAGCATCCCCCTGTTTCACTTGCGTCCCTTCAGGCAACGCCTTCAACAATCTTCCAGCGTGACTTATGGCTATAACTTGGTATTCTTCAGGGACCACAATCGCTTGGGCTCGGATACTGCTAGGCATAGGCAGAAAGCCAACCATATAAACCAAACTGGCAAGAACCATCGCAAACAATACAACACGCCTCTTCCGAAAGGTAATCGAAGGCTTCATCGATTCGCGTTTCCACCCTCGATAACCTGCTGCCAGGGCAGGGGCTATCAGACTAGCACCAATCATGCTGACGATGACCCAACCGAGGATTTCAATCCTGGCGTACCTTGCTGCCGCAATAATCAACCAAGCAAACATTATTAGAAGGCTGGTGAGAAAGAGCTTGGAAAGCGCCCCATAGAAAACTAACCACACAGGCTCTTGAATATGCGGAGAATTGGATTCAATAAACCAACCTTGCAATCGACGAGTTATCGCTTGTCGTGAGCGATGCCAAAGGTTGGGAGTTTTCGTAATGTCAGAAAGTAAATAGTAACCGTCGTATCGAACCAAAGGATTTAAGTTCACGAGAAGCGTACCGAGCGAAGCAACCAACACAACATAGATCGCCGTTGTATGCAACCAACCAGGCTCAGTGATACGCCACACGACCATAGCGATTGCCGCAATGGTGAGTTCAAAAAATACTCCTCCGAGAGTGATTGCTATTCGATGCCATCGATTGGACAATCTCCAGCAATCGGTAACATCGCTATAAAGGCATGGGGCAAACATCAATAGCAGACAGCCCATCTCACGCACCTCAGCCCCGAAGCGATGGCAGGCTAATGCGTGTCCCAATTCGTGCAGAGATTTCAGCACCGCAACGACCAACAACAAGGAGAGCCAACCGCTTGGCTTCATCAATTCGTTAATTGCCGGTAAATCAGCTTTAAAAGCAGTTGTTGACCCAAGCAAGATCAAGCATGCCAATATCCAAAGGAGAATCGCAAGACTCAAGCCAATCCAAGAGAAGATAGACTTGCCCACAAAGGCTGACAGATTCAGCAACCCTTGGGGATTAAAACCGGGCAGCTTAATTGCCAGCAACTTGGTCCAAGCCCACAGCTTTTCTGTGCTTGAGCGATCTTGATGACGACGCCAAAGCGAATCTCCTTGCCCGGTCGAATCCACCGACAACAGGCCAGCTTGATACAGCCCTATTAACAAGGCGTACATTTCATCATGACGGATACGCTGCGGAGCGAATCGAGCCTCATACTGGCGGCTCAATTCGGCTAGTGACATTCCCTGACCGTTGTGTAACCTTGCAAGCAGAAAACTTTCCTCTGCCGAAAGCTCATGATGAACCTTTGCAACCGGATCAGTTGCTATACTGCCACCACCTGCGGTTGTTGTGAACTGCAGATCAGGACGTTGTCGAAACGTCAATCGCTTGTCGACGCTACTCGCAGGCAAATGAGGCATCAAGGTGCCTCCGCAATCGAAGAGAAATCGATCGTTACACGGTTTCCAGGTCGTAGCTTTCCATCAGCATTCGATACTTCCACCAACAGACGAACCTGTTGATTGACTGGATCCACTTCAGGACTGATAAAGCTAATTCTTCCGTCATGGCCAGATATCTGAACCTGATCACTAACTTGCAATCTAGCGGCAATTGATGAATCAAGATAAGTCTCGGCTTTTAATCGTTCGATGCTAACAATCCGAAACGCCTTCTCACCAAGCTCAAGCCATGCTCCCTTGTGAATGACGACTTCCACGACTTGTCCTGATAAAGGTGAACGCAATCGGCATCGTTCCAAATCGACCTGAGCAGCTTCGAATTCATTCTGTCGTTGACGTACTTCAAGGTTCGCTGTCTCAAGGTCCTTCTCTGCCAATTCAAGATCGAGCTTTGCCTTATCCGCGGTAAGTCGTTCCACATCGATCTGAGACTGGGAAACACTGCCAGCAAATTTTTTGATCGATTCTTCTGAACGAGCTAGTTCTGCCTCAGCAACTTCGATCGCCTTTTTCGCAAACCGAATCGGCACATCGTTGTCTGCCTGCTGCTTTGCAGAGGCTAACTCAAGCTTGGCAGCCTCCAAAGCCAATTGGGCATTTGTATCATCAAGCTTGGCGAGTAATTCGCCTTCTTTGACAATGTCGCCTTCGCTTACGAGCAGATCAACAATCAAACCAGCCGACCGGGCCGAGGCATCCGCCTCGTCTACCAACCGAAGAATGGCTGTCGATTGGATCGGTTCTGCCTCAATAGCTAGTGTCACTCCGCTACAGAGAACCGCAAAGCAAAGTGGTAAGATTTTGGAAGTTGTGTTTACCATCCCAACTCCCATTTTGTTCTTAGATAACGACATACATCATAAAGGGCAACTTCGGCAAAGCTCTTCTTGCCACAGTGCACTTTTGCTGTGACAGAAACCCCAACCAGAGGGATGTTTGAGGCATTGGCAAGCTCATCAAGTTCACCAGTTTCGATCTCAGCTAAAGCGTAAGGACGCCTACTCTCCTCCTCAGGTTGCTCAACAACCGAACTCAGTTTGCTGAGAGCCCCCTGACGAACAAGCCCTGACTCGCTTTCTAATTGATACTCTACCACTAGCTTCTCTTTATCAGCGACCAGAGCTTCGCGAAGGACACCTAAGCGATCATCAGGCGTTTCAAGCTCAATCTTCCAACCCGCTTTTGAATCAACGACCGACATCAATTGCTGCCCACGTTGAACTGGTCGATTTTCAAGCAACTGTTCGACCTGCCATGTTGATACGATACCATCCAAAGGACTACGGACGGTTAGTAATGATCGCTCCGTTTCAACGAGTTCGATCATAGCCTTGGTCGACTTCACCTCTAGAGCAATTCGTTCTTGCTCAGAAGTCAATCGCAACATTTCATCTACCGAGGTTATGTTGCGGTCTAAACTCAAACGCGATGCGGCTATTGCTTCAAGCTGCCTTTCAAGCGAGAGCAACTCTCCTTCCAAACGCTGTAGCTCTAGAAGTGAATGAGAATCTTGTAGTTGGATCAGTAGATCGCCCTTGCTAACCATTTGACCACCGACAACATTCACTCCAACAACCTGTGAATCAGCGGGAGCATACAACTCAGCCTGATTCTTTGGGACGACATGACCACGCAGAGTCACGGTATGCTCCACTTGAAAAACCCAGGCCGCAAGCAAACAAGCTAGTAGTAATGAGAGAATAATCGTCGACACCAAAAGCCGTGAAGGTTTTACCCACCATCGCAGCTTGCTTTGCAAAGAAGCGAGCGGCGTTTTCAGTGCTGCATCAAGAGCGGGTGAACAGACTTGCGCTGCAATTATAAGATCATCAAGAGTGATTGTCCCGACGTTGGCTTGAAATGACTCGGCTACCAGAACCCCTTGCAGCTTGGTGGGCAAGTCCTCGGTTGCCTCCTGGCTTACTTCATTTGGAGCAAACATCGGTGCGAGCATGATCGACCGAACGTGATTCTCGTCAGAGTAACGGTCCAAGCGATCTTGATACTCTTCCGGGAAAGCAGCGTCAGGTTCTGAAGCGTTATCTGCTGACCAAGCGTGAGCTTTTTCTTGGTGAGTGATTAATCGAACAAGCTGAGATAGATCGGCAACCGTTTTGCTGCGTTGGTCAACCTTTTCAACTTGACTGGTTGCCAGCAATCGTGGAGTGAGACCACCAACATCGAAAAGACTAACACGGTCTGCTTCGAGTAGTTGACGACTTTCGTTGACGATCCGATAGGCTGTAGGGCCAGTGCGCATATCTCCAGCAACTCGCAGAGCCAACCCAAGCAACTTGGATTGAAATTCCACTTGCAATCCCTTCACCTCGGTTGCTAATCGCATATGAAGCATCATCGCAACGCCAGCAACCGCTTCGAGCAACCTAGCTGTGGTTTCATAAACCTCGGCGGGTGCATCGCATCGCTGCACAATCTCAATCAATGCAGCGGAAGATTTATGCTCATTACTATTAGGCACCGCAACGATAGTGACTCTTTGGTTTCCGACCTCGACGGTTTCTGCCTCAAACTTATTGAATGAATCGACAAGGATCTTTTCGTAAGCACTCCTCTCAGACTCACTAGGTGCAGGTCCAACTTCACAAAGCAGTCGGGGCGATAAGTTGGATTGGTACTCCATGGAATTAAGCGACCAGACGCGACCACTCATGGCGGCAAAGCCAGAAACAAGCTCATCTAAAACCTGTCCGTAAAACTCAGCAGGTGAGTTCGCCTCACATGCTAGCACTTCCGCTTGGTCCAACAATTCTGCAAACTGATCCCACACCCAGTTGGTCTCGTTCAACTGCGCAGCAGGCATGGCGGGACCTTGATGTTCATGCGAGACACCTTTGTTCTGAGCGGAATGAGCCATGCCTTCCAGTATATCGAGACGCTCTGATTTACCTACTTTTCTGCTCCAATCCGCCCAAGTTCTCGGCCTTTCACAGACACCCTACGACGCTATCAATGCCTGCGGCGATATCGCGAGTGATTTAGAATTTAACGATTAGGCAGATTTTACTGATTAGCCCGAGCAGCGGATGACGATTCTGGCGACATGATGCGTGCTAGATCTGCGCAACGAAGCGGTCTGGTTCGTAATTGGTTAATCCTTCGACGACAGTATTTGATGCCTCTCATACTAAACAGATCGTTCCACCACACAGGCTGTATCGCCTTGTTTGTGGTGATGGTTTGTGGCTGCTCACAATTCCGCAGTCAACCAAAGAAGGTCTGCTCTGATACAGTAGGTGGATGCAGCAACGTCGACCCGTACTTCCAACAGGCAACGGCTATCGAATACCCAGCCGTCAGCACAGATACCCTAAGTGCCACTGCTGGAAGCAGCTACTCAGAGCAACCGCATACGCTTACCAACCTTGACGATATTCAATACCGTAATTTGCAGCTTGAGGAAGTCATTCAACTTGGTTTAGAACACGCTACAGTTCTAAGAGACCTTGGTGGAGCGGTTGTAAAGTCTCCCGATGCGGCTGAAACGATCTACGATCCTTCGCTGGCGGAAACGGATCCCAACCTTGGCGTTGAAGCTGCGTTGAGCGCCTTTGATGCGCAATTCACAACGAGTCTTTTCAACGAAAAGAATGACCGAGCGCTTAACAATGAATTCTTCGGTGGTGGTACTCGCCTGCTTGCTCAAAATTCAAGCGTTTGGCAGTCTCAGCTAGCCAAGCGTGGCGTTTCTGGTACGGAAATGTCAATGCGACATATCCTGGAGTTCGATTCGAACAACGCTCCAGGTAACTTATTCAATAGCGCTTGGACAGCCAAAGTTGAAGCCGAGGTAAGACAACCTTTGCTCCAGGGTGCTGGCATGCAGTTCAACCGAATTGCAGGGCCAAGCCAAACCCCAGGCAACTACAACGGCGTTTTGATCGCGCGGCTGAATCAAGATCGCGAACTTACCGAATTCGAAGCCTCGGTGCGTGACTTCGTTAGCAACGTTGAGAATGCTTATTGGGATCTTTACTACGCTTACCGTGATCTTGATGCCAGAATCGAAGCACGCGATTCGGCACTGGACACCTGGCGTCGCGTTCAAGCGCTCCGGGAATCTGGCCGACGCGGGGGTGAGGCTGAAAAGGAAGCGCAGGCACGCGAACAATATTACCGATTCGAAGAAGAAGTCCAGAATGCTCTGAGCGGAAAACCGCTGGACGGCACCCGAACGGGTGGCGGCAGTGCGGGGGGCTCGTTCCGAGCAACTGGTGGAGTCTTCGTAGCTGAACGCAGGCTGCGAAGACTCATGGGCTTACCGGCGAGTGATGGCGAATTGATTCGACCTTCACTTGATCCAATCGTTGCGCAAGTCGCTTTCGATTGGAATCAAGTCACCGACGAAGCGATCGAACGACGAAGTGAATTGCGTCGGCAACGATGGCAAATTCGTCGACGTGAATTGGAATTGATCGCGAGCAAGAATCACCTCCGACCACGACTCGACGTGGTTGGACGTTACCGTATGCGTGGTTTTGGCGATGATTTGCTAGACAGCTCGGGTAATAACCCACGCTTCGATAACGCGTACGAGGATCTTAGTTCCGGTGATTTTCAGGAATGGCAACTAGGTTTTGAACTGGATATGCCAATCGGCTTCCGTCGTGCCCACACAGCCGCTCGCAATGCAGAATTGCAACTTGCACGTGACCGAGCGGTTCTTGAGGATCAGCAACGGGGCGTGATTCATCAGGTCGCTGACGCAGTAGCAGAACTAGATCGAGCCTTCCTCGTCTCACAAACAAGCTACAACCGCTTGATTGCTAGCAAAGAGCAGTTGGCTGCGGTTGAAGCTGCCTTTGACAATGACAAGGCACCGCTTGATCTGTTGCTCGAAGCCCAGCGGAAACGTGCCGAAGCAGACTCTCGCTACTATCGCGGCTTGGTTGAATATGCCATCGCTCTAAAGAATGTCCACTTTACTAAGGGGACGCTTCTTGAATTCAATGGCATTCACTTGGCGGAAGGGGGCTGGCCCGGCAAAGCGTATTGCGATGCCAAAGAGCTAGCAAAAAGCCGCGGCAAGAGTAGACCTCTCAACTACGCCTCGCGACGAGCCGCTGTCGTATCAAAGGGTCAATTCCCTCAAAATCGCCTAGAATTCGGTCTTATGGATCAAGAATTTGTGTCGGAAAGCTACATCGAACCAAGTCGTCTGCCCGCAGCTGAAAAACTGTCCCAGCAAGCTCCTACGCCGGTTGAGACGCCAACCTTACTGCCAACTCCCGATTCGACAGAACCGTTACCTTCTAACCAGACTTCCCTCGATTATCCCCGATAGGGTGAATTGTCTCAATTTTGCTCGTTAAATTTTGATGAGCCACTCTCGACAGCAAGCTTCCCTTACGCATGATGGAGGGATGTTTCGTAGTCGACTCTTTTGGAAATTGTTCCTTGGCTTCACCGCCATCAACCTGCTGACGACCATTGCGCTTTTGGCCGCAACGTGGCGTTGGCAAGAAGATCGACGATATGATCAGATCGAACAAGAATTAACCACAGCGGTCCAGCTTGCAGAAATAAACGCTGAAGAGTGGTTAGAAAAAAGCGACTCGAGCGACGTAGCAAATGAGATATCTACGCTTAGCCAGTACGGAAAAGTCGAACTTGCCGTTTTCGATTCGCAAGAAAATCAACAATTCCGAACTGAGAATTTCCCTACCATTGGTAGCATTCTCCAGCTAATAGAACTCGCCAAAGAAAGAGGGGACGAATGGCTGTTCGCCGATCCGGAGCATCTGCCTGATGACTCCAGTATTACTTTAAGCCAGTCGGAAGCCTCCAATCCCAATGCTCGATTCAATGCCTATGCCAAGGTATTGCGAGACGATGAGGACAGCATCATAGGGATTCTCTGTGCTGCCCAGCCAGACAGCTCCGCATCGGATCAACTTACCTCACTATGGCGTCTCTATGGTTTACTAGGCTTTGTGGCAGGTCTGCTGATACTGGGGATTGGGTACGGAGTAGTCACCCATATCGTCAGCCCCGTTTTGCAGCTCAACCAATCAGCCAAAGCGATGACCTCAGGGGATTACTCCCAAAGGGCGTTTGTTTCCAACAACGATGAATTAGGGGCTTTGGCTGCCGCTTTTAACGATATGAGCGTGGCGCTTGATAGCCAGCTCACGAATCTTCGCGAAAGCGATCGACAACAAGCAACCGTTCTGGGTGGCATGACCGAAGGCGTTGTAGCGGTAGATGAACTCCAAAGGGTTCTCTTTGCCAATACAGCCGCAGGAAAGCTTTTTGGATTCCTTCCTCCCGAAGTGGTTGGTCGTCCGCTGCTTGAAGTTATTCGCAAGCATGCGCTTCATGAAGCAGCCATTGCGGTAACAAATGCCCACCGTCCGCAACGCTTGGAGCTTGAATGGGAAGAGCACCAGCTATCCGTACAAGTGACACCATTGGTTGGTCAACCTTCCAAAGGGGCCGTGATCGTGCTTCATGATGTGACGGAACTGAAACGGTTGGAATCGCTTCGCCGTGACTTTATTGCTAACGTCTCACATGAATTGAAGACACCGCTAAGTTCCATCAAAGCATACACCGAGACACTAATCGGCGGAGCTTCTAACGATCCGGTGCACTGCCCGAAATTTCTCTCACGCATTGCCGAACAAGCGGAACGGCTTGATGAGCTAATTCGCGACATGCTCAACTTGGCCCGGATCGAATCGGCCCAACAACCGTTTGATATTAAAGCGGTCAACCTGACTGAGCTTATTCAGTCAGTCGTGGGAGAATACTTACCACGTGCCGAATCTCACAAAAACACCCTAACATGTATCCGCGCCGAAGACTCTGGTGCCCAAGATTACCTCGTTAAGGCTGATCCCGAAGGATTACGAGTCATCTTGAGTAACCTTTTTGACAACGCCATTAAGTACACACCAGCCGGCGGATCGATTGATGTCGATTGTCGGCGTGACGGGCAAATGATCGAAATCAGCGTCACCGATACCGGAGTGGGCATCCCAGAGGCAAAGCTGGCCCGCGTCTTTGAGCGGTTTTATCGCGTCGATGCAGCCCGGAACCGAGAGCAGGGGGGTACAGGCCTTGGATTATCGATCGTAAAACATCTAGCCCAGTCCTTTGGAGGGGGTGTTTCTGTCGATTCGATCGAGGGGGAAGGGTCGACTTTCAAAGTAATCCTCCCAGCGGCTCAAACCGAATAGGCCGTTAGGGTTAGGGAAAAACTGCGGCAAACAACAATTCTAAGCAGACCCGATCAGGGGACAACCAAGCTCTTCACCGCTTCTTAATACTACCTTCACATTCATGGATTAACCTTCTCGCTCGTATAGCCCAGCTTCACTAATCCGGCTGGCTCGCGAAATGTGATGGACCATGTTTTTATTCCAACTAGTAGCAAAACCAATGACCTCCCTCCTTCGTTCAGGCGGCCTTCTGACTCTAGGCCTTTCACTAACGCTTTTTGCTGGCTGCGGCCAAGCACCTCAAGAGATTCAAATTGATGGTTCGAGTACCGTCTTCCCTGTAAGTGAAGCGGTTGCTGAAGAATTCCAGAAAGCTAACAGCAACATTCGTGTTACCGTCGGTCGCTCGGGAACGGGCGGCGGCATGAAAAAATTCATTGCAGGTGAAATTGATATCTGTGATGCATCACGTGTTATCAAAGACTCTGAAAAGAAATCGTGTGAAGAGCAAGGCGTTGACTATGTCCAACTTTCCGTTGCGTTTGACGGAATCGCCGTAGTTGTCAACAAAGAAAACGATTGGTGTGACAATCTAACGGTTGATCAACTCAATCAAATCTGGCGTCCTGAGAATCCAGCCAAGCGTTGGAATGAAGTAAACCCTGAATGGCCTGACGAAGAGATCAAGCTCTACGGACCGGGGACCGACTCGGGAACGTTTGACTACTTCACCGACGCCATCAATGGCGAGGAAGGTGCCTGCCGAACCGACTTTACGCCGAGTGAGGATGATAACGTCCTTGTAACAGGCGTTGCTGAAGACAAGAACTCGATTGGCTATTTTGGATTCGCTTATTACATAGAGAACCAAGACAAGCTAAAGCTTCTTGGTATCCAAGATGGTGAAGGTGAACCCGTTCAACCTTCCATGGAAACCGTTCGCTCCAATGAGTACAAGCCACTTTCACGACCACTATTTATCTATGTTCGCAAGACGAGCTATGAGCGTCCTGACGGAAAAACTTTCGTTGACTTCTACCTCGATAATGCTGGCGAAATGGCCAAAGAAGTTGGTTATGTCCCCGTCTCTGACGAAGTAGCAGCCGCAAACCGTTCAGCTCTTGAGTCACTATAAACAGGGACTTTTTCCCAACTATGTCTACCGCTGAAAACAACGCTGATTTATCAGCTATTCAGACTTCTTCACCGCGTCAGTCCGAAGCGTACATACGCTACGGACTGATGCTCTGCGCGGCGGTTTCGGTGCTAACGACGCTTGGCATCGTGGTCGTGCTTCTGTGGGAGTCGTTACAATTTTTCTCTGAAGTTAGTCCTATTGAGTTCCTAACAGGAACCGAATGGACACCTTTGTTTCAAGAGAAGCACTTCGGTATTTTGCCACTCTTCTGTGGAACCTTGTTGGTGACCTTCGGAGCAATCCTTGTCGCAGCACCACTCGGTCTGGGGGCGGCAATTTATTTGAGCGAATATGCCAGCCCAACGGTTCGTGAGATCATCAAGCCGATTCTTGAAGTTCTTGCGGGCATTCCTTCGGTTGTTTTCGGGGTAATCGCCGTTACGACGGTCTCACCTTATATTCGCTACCTCTTTAATTCAGAAAGCATCTTCAATGCCCTGAGTGCAAGTATTGTGGTTGGGTTTATGATCCTACCGATGATCATTTCGCTCAGTGAAGACGTTTTAAGGTCAGTTCCGCGTGATCTTAGATCAGCCGCTTATGCCCTGGGTGCTACGAAGCTTGACGTCACGATGCGTGTTGTCGTTCCGGCAGCACTCTCTGGGATTGTCGCTTCGTTTTTGCTAGCCATATCACGAGCCATTGGTGAGACGATGGCAGTAACGCTCGCAGCTGGTGCAAGGCCGACAATGACTTTGAATCCTCTGGAAAGTGTCCAGACGATGACCGCTTACATTGTTCAAGTTAGCGCTGGTGATACTCCATCGGGATCGCTCGAATACCGGACCATCTTTGCTGTAGGACTTGCTCTTTTCATTATCACCATGGTGATTAACATCATCGCCCAATGGATTCTTAGCAAAATGAGGGAGCAATACGAATGAGATCGAATTTGATCAATAAGAGTCTTGATAAGCAGCGAAGCTATTTGGCTTCACAATTGTTTGGCTGGCTTTGTGCTTTAGCCACCTTCATTTGTGTGGCAGCTCTTGTGGGGCTTCTCGCCAGAGTCTTTTACGAAGGAAGCGAATGGCTGACGTGGAATCTCATTAGTTCATTCCCATCACGCAAGCCAGAAGAAGCAGGCGTCCTTGCCGGGCTTGCCGGGAGCCTTTGGTTGATCATCCTAACCACGTTATTCTCAGTTCCAATTGGGATTGGTTGTGCTGTCTACCTGGAAGAGTACTCAGCAAACACATGGTGGCGCAAGCTGGTGCAATTGAATATTTCCAATCTTGCTGGGGTTCCATCAATCGTTTATGGCATCTTGGGTCTTGGCCTCTTTGTTCGTGCTTTACATCTCCAGCGAAGCGTTTTGGCTGGCGCACTCACACTATCGCTTGTGGTTCTACCAATTGTGATCCTTGCAGCACAAGAAGCATTGCGAGCCGTGCCTGGCACCATTCGCCAAGCTTCTTATGCCTTGGGTGCCACCCGCTGGCAAACCGTTTGGCACCAAGTCCTGCCAGCAGCACTACCTGGAATGATGACCGGGGTCATCTTAGCAATTGCTCGAGCTCTTGGTGAAGCAGCACCACTGGTTGTTGTCGGAGCCGTCACCTACATCAGCTATACACCCAGTAACTTGGGCGACAAGTTTACCGCCTTGCCGCTACAAATTTTTGATTGGGCTTCACGGCCCCAAGAAGAATTCCATGGCTTAGCCTCTGCTGCGATTATTCTTTTGCTTGTTGTTTTGATTATTATGAATGCAGGCGCTGTCTGGGTTCGGTCGAAATATGGCAAACGAATTAAGTGGTAATAGGTGACATAAGATAGCTACCTAATAAGCTGAAAACGAACTTATCAGTTTTTGGATAACGATATGACAGAACAGTCTGAAACCATGATCCGCCCGCCGAGCACCGAGGTTTTGCGCTCCGCTCGATCGGCAGACGAACTAGCGGGTGCCGCCTCGAAGATTGAAGTCAAAAATCTTGATTTCTTTTACGGCGCGAATCAGGCGCTCTTCAACATCAACCTTCAGGTTCCTGAAAATTGCGTCACCGCTTTCATCGGTCCCTCTGGATGCGGCAAGAGTACTTTGCTTCGCTGCATGAACCGGATGAACGATATGATTGACGGCACGCGTCATACAGGTGACTTGATGCTTGATGGCCAAGACATTCATGGTCCAAAAGTAGACGTTGTCGAACTACGCAAACGGGTCGGCATGGTGTTCCAGAAGTCGAACCCTTTTCCAAAGTCAATCTTTGAAAATATCGCCTATGGCCCACGCGTTGCGGGCGAGAACAACAAATCCAAGCTATACGAAATCGCCGAACGATGTCTTCAGCATTCTGCCCTCTGGGAAGAAGTCAAAGACCGACTCGACGATTCAGCCCTAGCCCTCTCGGGTGGTCAGCAACAAAGACTATGTATCGCACGTGCATTAGCCACCGATCCAAAAGTCCTCTTGATGGACGAACCGGCCAGTGCCTTGGACCCTGCTTCGACATCACGCATCGAAGATCTGATCTTTGAATTAAAAGATAATTACACCATAGTGATTGTGACGCATAACATGCAGCAAGCAGCTCGGGTGTCTGATCAGACCGCCTTCTTCTTCCAGGGCAAGCTGGTAGAAGTCGGGGCGACCAACCAACTGTTCACCAACCCTTCAGAAAAGCAAACCGAGGATTACATCACAGGCCGTTTTGGCTAAGACACCTTATAAGTGTCACCTAAACGGATTAGAGATTCACTTAGGAGATTAACCATGACCAAGCACTTTGAGCGTGACATTAGTTCTTTAGAACAAGATCTGCTCTCGCAATCCTCCGTTGTCGAGGAAATGATTCGCTTGGCGTGCCGTGCTCTGTGTGATCGCAAACCGGGCGTTTCCGATGACCTAGATCAGCGCGAGGCGCAGGTCAACGAACGCGAGGTAGTAATCGAGGAGGAGTGCTTAAAGATGCTGGCGCTCCATCAACCGGTTGCAGTCGACTTACGGCGTATCACTACGATTCTGAAAGTGAATGTCGATCTTGAACGGATTGCTGATCTAGCTGTGAACATTGGTGAGCGCAATGAAGCATTAGTAATGCATTCGACGCTTCCACTCCCAACCTACCTAGAACCAATGGCTGATCGAGCAACCGAAATGGTTCGAGATGCCCTTGATGCATTTGTCGATTCGGACTCAGATCTCGCGCGACGAGTATGCAAGAAGGACGATGAAGTCGATGCCTTTAATCGACGCTTGATCGACGAAGTCTACGATCTGATCAAAGAGACGCCACAGCAAGTCGTACCAGCTCTACACTTATTCTCAGCATCGCGGCACATTGAACGCATTGCTGACCACGCAACGAATATAGCGGAAGATGTAATTTACTTGGTGGAAGGTGAGATAACCCGACATCGCCATGAGTTTCATCACCCGAATTAGCCCATACCATTGTTGACTACTATTTTTGTACAGGAACTTCTTCATGGCTAAGGCCTCGATTCTGATCGTCGAAGATGACCGATCGCTGGCAGACGTCTTGGACTACAATCTCCAACAAGATGGCTATGACACCATTGTCTCAAACGATGGGCAAGATGGGCTCAATCAAGCTAAGCTCAGAAGCCCTGACTTGCTGGTTCTTGACCTCATGCTACCTAGCATTGACGGCCTAGAAATATGCCGCCGCTTGCGAGCTGATCCCGTCACCCAAGAGATGCTAATCTTGATGCTGACCGCTAAGTCGGAAGAGACCGACCAAGTGGCAGGCTTTTCGGTCGGTGCCGACGATTACGTCTCAAAACCGTTCAGTGTGAAAGTTCTACTTGAACGTGTCCGGGCTTTGATGAGACGTCGCAAAGGACAAGCCCACACGGGTAAAGTTTTGGTCAGCCAAGGGGTGCTTGTCGACCGTGAACGTCATCGCGTTACAATTAACGAACAATTGCTTGACTTAACGCCAAGTGAGTTTGGTTTGCTAGAAACCTTAATTCGTCAACCAGGCCGCGTTTTCAGCCGCTCAGAACTGATTGATGCCGCCCTTGGTGGTGATTCTCTTGTGCTGGAAAGAACCATCGATGTCCACGTTCGGGCGCTTCGCAAGAAGATGCTCGATCATGCCGACTTGATCGAAACCGTCCGTGGAATCGGCTATCGCTTCCGCGACCCAGTCAGCGCTGCCAGCTGAATCGATTCAACGTAGAAATCTGACTTGCTAAACTGCTCAAATACCGTGGCTTGACGGAAACGTCTTGCCACGGTTTCTTTTGCCGCCTAGGCTGGAAAGATATATTTTCCGCAGGCAACTGGCAACGATATATGTCTCTGTTTTCCAACCATCGATTCACTAAGCCTCAAACATGGGCTTGGAATGGAATGTTTTGGATATTTTTTCTAACAAGCGGTCTGCTCATCAGCCAAGATGTTCAAGCGAATGAGACGAAGATAGACTTCGACGAGCAGATCCGACCAATCTTCGCCAAACATTGCTTCAGTTGCCACGGCGGGATCAAACAATCAGGTGGCCTGAACCTGATTGTAAAGGAATCACTCTTCGGTGAATCGGACTCAGGTAAAGTATTGCAGCCCGGCAAGCCATATGAATCGGAACTCATTGATCGAGTTTCTTCAACTGATGCTGATATTCGGATGCCACCGCCAGAACATGGTAGGGCCCTTTCTTCTGCGGAAGTAGAAATTCTCACGGACTGGATAGCACAAGGGGCTGAATGGAAAGCCCCGTGGGCTTTTACTCCTGTCAAAGATCGTACTCCACCTGAGGTTGACTCCAATTGGCCACGCACACCGATTGATCAATTCATTCTCGCTCGCCAACAATCACACTCGCTTCAACCCAACGAAGAAGCGTCCCCTTCCGAATGGCTTCGACGTGTTTCATTTGATTTGATCGGTCTACCGCCACGCCCAGAGTTACTCACGAGGATTCATAATACCCCAAGCGAAAGCACCTATGTCGAAGTGGTAGATGAGTTGCTGGCATCTCCCCATTTTGGCGAGCGTTGGGCTTCAGTATGGCTGGATTTAGCTCGTTATGCTGATACTTCTGGATATGAAAAAGATGTCCACCGTGACATGTGGCCCTATCGTGATTGGGTTATCAGATCACTGAATGACGACTTGCCTTACACTGAGTTCCTGAAGTATCAGTTAGCCGGTGATTTGATCTCGAACCGAACCATCGATTCGCAATTGGCAACGGCCTTTCATCGCAATACCCAAACGAATCATGAAGGGGGTACCGACGATGAAGAATTTCGAATCGCGGCGGTGATTGATCGTGTCGACACCACTTGGCAGGCACTGCAAGGGATCACCATGGCCTGCGCGAAATGCCACGACCACCCTTTTGATCCAATCACACAAGAAGATTACTATCGATTTGCTGGCTTCTTCAATTCAACGCAGGATTGTGATTTGGATGAAGATTGGCCACGACTGAAGGTCCCCTTAGATCGCAATGAATATGCTCTTGCAGTCAAGCTTGATAAAGAAGTTGAATCGGTTGATTCAAAATTGCATGCATTATCTACCAAGCAGGTGATAAAAGAGGGAAACCAATGGCACGGCCTATCAATTCTAGAGGCTAAATCTACCGGTGAAACCGAGTTATCTACCAACGAGATTTCTACGAGCATCAATGGATCAGTCGACCATGGAGATGAAATCCTAGCCGGAGGGACGGTCACTGATCGATCTTTCTACAAGATAAAAACTAAACCGCGAACGGGTGCATTCACCGCATTACGAATTGATGCCTTACCCAAGTCAATTAATGAAGCACTAAAAAACCCCGAACTTGGATTCGTCCTCTCTCGCTTAAGAGCTTTCTTGGTAAGAGCAGATGGCACCGAGCAAGAGATCTTCTTTTCTGATGCCATTTCCGATGAAGCATCTCCTTGGATGCGTCCCGAGGAGGCATTAACCGATTCACCAGATGGTTGGTCAGCCTACAGCCGAATATTCCGCCCCCGTTGGGCGGTTTTCATTGTTGACCAGCAAATGGATGGAGCCATCCAAATTGCTGAAGGAGACCAGCTACGCATCACATTAAAGCATGACAAAGCCTTAGACGGGCAGGGTGCCTTAGTGATACGCCGCCTTAGGATGGCAACAAGCTCAGACGAATCTTGGTCAGAATTTGCCAACGATCCGATCCGACATAGACTGCTGCTTCTGCGACACGAGCTTATTAACAAGCGGAAACAAATCAAATCCGTCGCTATCCCTGTCATGGCTGAGAGGGAATATCCGCATCGTAGACCGAATTATCTGTTTGAACGTGGCAACTTTTTGGTCAAAGGGAAAAAATTACCAGCGGCAATGCCACAGCAGAATAGAAACGATTTCCAATCAAGCAACTCGCGAATAGATTTGGCTAATTGGACATCTTCAACAGAAAATCCCTTAACGGCTCGTGTTTGGGTAAATCGTATCTGGAGTCAACTCTTTGGCCAGGGTATTGTCACAACACTTGATGATTTTGGTGCTATGGGTGAGAAACCGTCTCATCCTGAATTGCTTGATCATTTGGCTCATCAGTTTATGACAGATAAGCAATGGCGACTGAAACCGTTACTGCGCGAAATTGTCCTCTCCTCCACCTATCGTCAATCGAGCAAAACTGACGAATCGATGATAGCGAAGGATCCTTCGAATCAATGGCTCGCTAGAGGGCCACGGCGACGGTTGTCAGCGGAGATGATACGTGACCAAGCTCTTACCCTTTCGGGGAAATTCAACGATAAACTTTACGGCCCACCCGTCATGCCTTACCAACCGAAGGGTGTTTGGCGAAGCGTCTACAATGATAGAGAATGGAATAACGCAACCGACAAGGACCGTTTTCGTCGTGCAATTTACACCTACTGGAAACGGACTGCTCCCTACCCAAGCTCAATTGCCTTCGATCTACCAAGCCGTGAAGTTTGCACTGCTGAGAGAAATCAAACTAACACACCACTTCAAGCTTTCGTTACCCTAAATGATCCAGCTTACATCGAACTTGCCGAAGGTTTTGCTCTTCGGATTGCATCGAGAGAATCCAAGGACTTAAACGCCAAGCTTCATTGGGCTTATCAAGAGGCTACCACCCAGAAGGCATCTCCCTCGGATATCCAATCACTACGTAAACTATACAAAACGATCATCGACCAAACAGAAGACCAAAGCACGGCTATGCGTATGGTGGCTTTAACCTTGATGAACTTGGATGCGTCTCTCACTCGCTAGCTTGAAACTTACGTGAATCTTTTCCAACATTACCGAAACCTAGAAACGGCAACCGCCACGCGGCGTCAATTCCTTCAGCAAGGAATGGCAGGTCTCGGTGCGCTTTGGCTTGGACAGAATTCACTCTTGGCGGAATCCGCGACTACGACCGACATACCGCATTTTGCTCCTAAGGTTAAGCGAATTATCTCTCTGCATATGGCGGGGGCGCCTAGTCAGTTTGAATTGTTTGATTACAAGCCTGAGCTTGTAAAACTTGACGGCAAGGAATGCCCTTCGGGGATTATAGAAGGAGAGCGTTTCGCCTTCCTGCGAGGCAAACCCTTGCTCCTTGGCTCTCATTACCCCTTCCACCAAGAAGCAAAGACAGGCAAGTGGATATCGGACCGGATGCCACACTTTGAGAAAGTGCTGGATAAGGTCACCTTTATCCACACGATGAAAACGGATCAATTCAATCACGCTCCAGCACAACTACTCACGCTCACCGGTTCGCCACGCCTGGGCGATCCGTCGGTGGGTTCTTGGGTTACCTATGGGTTAGGGACCGAAAATGAGAACCTCCCTGGCTTTGTTGTGTTGCTTTCCGGAGGTAAAACTCCCAGCGTTGGTCAAGCGGGCTGGGGAAGTGGATTTCTACCCAGCGTTTATCAAGGTGTTCAGTGTGGCGGTGGAGATGAACCGATTCGATTCCTCAACTCGCCGGACGATCAAAAAACACGCCAAGCGATGCTTGACGCCATCACGGAACTCAATGAGCAAACTTACAGCCAATGGCATGATCCTGAAACGCTCACCCGTATCAAGCAGTATGAACTTGCGGGCAGAATGCAACTCGAAGCGAATTCCGTGATGAACCTGCGAAACGAATCCGCCAATACCCTTGAAATGTACGGAGCCGAACCGGGCCAAGAGAGCTTTGCCAACAATTGTTTGCTAGCTCGCAAACTTGCAGAGAGTGGTGTCCGGTACATTCAACTCTTCGATTGGGGCTGGGATTTCCATGGCAGTGAAGAACGGCAATCGATTGACAAGGGGATGATTACCAAGTGCCAACAGACAGACAAACCGATCGCGGCCTTACTTGCGGACCTTGAACAGCGAGGCCTACTTGATGAGACACTTGTCATTTGGGGAGGCGAATTCGGTCGAACCCCAATGGCCGAAAACCGTGGTGGCCGTCCAGCCCCCTTTGTTGGACGAGACCACCACAACAAAGCGTTTACCATCTGGCTCGCCGGAGGAGGCGTCAAACAAGGTTTCTCATTCGGCGAAACCGATTCGATCGGTTTCAATGCTACCACTCCGTCTGTCGAGGTACGTGATCTTCACGCTACGATTCTTCACTTGTTGGGTATCAATCACGAAAGGCTTACCTTCCCTTATCGTGGATTAGGCAAGAAATTGACGGGCGTCGTGCCCGCACGGGTAGTAGAAGAGATTCTTACATAAATAAGCGGTTAAAGATGCTTGTCCAATGAGCGATTCTCGCTTAGCGTTCTAATACCGTCGATGACCGAAAAAGCACCGAACAAGAATGCAGCCCGGGGCCCCTCATGCGTTATTCAAGCTTGACATTTCTTTCCCTGATGCTGATTGCGTCAATTTCGTGTGCTCATGAAAATCACGAGCATGATGCAGCTGACAAACCTCATGAAAGAATTAAAGCTCCGGAGATCCTCCTTCCAAAGACTTCGGGACCAACCCCCTGGACCACGAAGCCACTTCTGAATTCTTCTTCACGTTTTCAGATTGCCATCATGACCGACCGAACCGGTGGACACCGTCCTGGGGTCTGGATGGATGCGGTCAATAAGCTGAATCTACTACGTCCTGAGTTTGTCGTCTCGGTAGGTGACCTTATCGAAGGTTATACCGATGACCAACAACAGGTTGAGCAGGAATGGAATGAATTCACCGGCTTTGTTGATCAGCTTGATATGAAGTTCTTCTTTGTAGCGGGGAACCATGACGTTACCAACCCGATGATGCATCGCCTCTGGCGAGAGAAGTTTGGCCCCAAGTGGTATTCATTCGATTACAAGGAAACTCACTTCCTTTGTCTGTGTAGTGAAGATCCGGTCAACCGAATCGGCGAGGATCAACTGAAATTTATCCGCAAAGACCTCGAAGCAAACCGAGAAGCTCGCTGGACTTTGGTCTTCATTCATAAGCCACTCTGGACTTATGCTGAGTCACAAATCAGCAATAGTGGCGAAGACCGAACCAACTGGAAACAAGTAGAAGAACTGCTTGTTGATCGACCTCATACCGTTTTCGCCGGCCACGTTCATCACTACGTGCAGTATGAGCGAAACGAACAGAATTACTATTCACTCGCCACCACCGGCGGTGGCTCTTCGCTGCGAGGCAACAAATATGGCGAGTTTGACCACGTCACTTGGCTCACAATGGAACCAACGGGACCACAAGTCGTCAACTTAAGGCTTGATGGTATTCTAGCTCCAGACGTGGTGACCGAAAGCAAGATCGCTAAGATCAATCATTTACTGGATCGTGTTACGCTGGACATCAGCCCGATTCTTGTCAAAGAGTCCTCCGGCTTCCAAGAAGGAACCTTCGAACTAACTCTTGAGAATCAACTAGATGAAGCAATCGAAGTAACAGGTGCTACTGAAGGGCTTCCTCTGCGAGGGCTATTTGTTGAACCAGAGCAGCTCAAACTTGCGGTTGGTCCAGGTGGATCAGCTAAACAATTATTGAAAGTTGCATTCAATGAGAAGATTGATTTCAGTTTTCTTAAGAAGGGTAACTTCTCGGCAAAGATTTCAACATCAGGGGAAGCAGAAACTTCCATAGAACGCACGATTCAACTGGTTATCGACCGTCAATACGATTGCCCCTTGCTTGCCGAGAAAGTGGAGATCGATGGTCTGTTCCGCCCCGAGCCGGCTCAATGGTACTCGACAACGGAGAATCCGTTGATTCTCGGTAAAAGCAGTGACTGGAAGAGCGTTGAAGATGCCTCACTCCAAGTGGCTGCTGCCCATACTGCCAAGGAATTGATCCTTTCATTCCGCGTAACGGATGAGCGTATCTTGGCTGGCAAAGACCTACTCGAAGTGGCAATCGATGCCCGTTCTGAAAAAACGCGTCGACAGAACACAAGGCTTCGTGGAGGAATCATTCAGTTGGAGATTAATGCCCCTGACATGGATGGCAAAATAACAGCCACCGCAACCACTCATTTTGGGCGAGGTAAGAAGAATACAGCATCCGTCGAAGCCGGTGCGGTTCGAACCGCCACGGGATGGGACGTCGAAGTTGCACTTCCCATCGAAATGGTAAACCAATTCCAATATGCCAATCAGCCTGATGGCTGGAGCAGCTTCCAAATGAGTGCCAGCTATAGTGATGTTGATGAGCCGGACGTCGAGCCAGCAATCGTTGTCTGGCGAGGCAGTCGAAATGTTCGCTGGCGCAACACCAACTACGCTCAGTTTGTCCGCGGAGAATAGTCCTCAGGGCCTTATTCGTTCGGTTTTAAGAACTCCAAGTGATGCTGGGCATGTACGGTCATCATTTGCTGCCATTGCACAACCGTTGGTTGTGAAGCAATTGGATAAGGGGGCAGCGGAGCTGTCCGATCACGTGCTTCGGAAAGTGTTGTTAAGCACTGATCAACCAAGGCGTTGTCCTCAGCGTCCAACTCACGGGGCTCCAACTCGGGCAGGGTATTAATACCGTTGAAGCCACGAGTGTAACGATTACGGAACAACCAAAACATGAAGTTACCAAGTGTCACCCGCATGATCCATGGGAAGGGTTTCGAACCACCATCCAGGCCAATACGCATCGTGCCGTTGAGATGCTCGCACATTTGGCTTAGATTCCAATTTCCTCCTGTTGAGTAACCTGACTCGCGAAGTCGGCTTATCTCCGCAATAACTTCATCCAGGGTATACAGATCGATTCGTCGTACCTTTGGCATTTCTCAACTCACATGCGACCAGTTGTAGTTACCTCTTGGTCCTCATTATCGGTGATTTAAGCAGGAGTTACCTGTGGCAGAATGTCCCTGTGTCAGAATGCCGCTGATTTCAGTGTGAGACAATTAACAATTCGCTAGGGAAGTAGCTCAATGGATCCGGTCTTAAGATCGTAAATTGCGCCTTGAATGACGACGCGTCCCGATTGAATCGCATTCCGCATATCGGGTACCCGAGATAATCTTTTGATTGCAAGCTCAACGTTCTTGTAGACCCCTTGTTCGATCTGTTTATCCACCGTCAAAGAATCATCCAAATTCTCCAGTGCGGGTTCTATCCGCGACAGTAAGGATTCAATCTCGTGTGGTTCCCGCTTGGGAAGATCCTTTGCGACGTAGGAGTGATATGCAGCCGTAACCGCACCGCACCCTTTATGCCCCATGACTAGAACCAGATGTGTACCGCAGTGATCGACGGCATATTCAATGCTACCGGTAACATCTTCATCAATCACGTTGCCTGCGACACGGATAACAAAGAGATCTCCAACCCCTTGGTCAAAGATCAATTCCGGGCTAACACGAGAATCACTACACGCCAAAATAGTCGCAAACGGGTGCTGAGCCTTAGCCAAGGAGGCACGATAATCAACCGCTTCATGCGGATGCTTGGCCTCACCGCGTGCAAAACGCTTATTTCCTTCTATTAACCGTTGAATGGCCTCATTTGCCGAAGGGGCTTCAACTTTGGTCGGCTCTTCAGAGAGAACAGGCAATGAAACGATGGCCAGCGTCAAGAAACTACAACTAAAAATAATACGTGAAAGAATCTTCATGATAGACAACCTACTACTTACAGGACCGGGAGGTGGTCATTTGGGAGGGATACTCTACTTTATTTACTTATAGTGTAGCACTCAACTCATGGTTGCAATACGAGGTCGACTAAATACTTTTCTTTGGCCTTGGCACCTTGGAAGAATTCACACCACCGACGTTCTTCTTCTTGCGACGCCGTCCTCCTTTGTTGAGTTGCTTCTCAACCGACTCGACTGTCATGCCGATCGATTCACGCATCTTCTCAATACGGTCACGAATTATCGCCGCCCGTTCAAATTCCATTTGGTCAGCGGCTTCGTACATCTCTTTCTCAAGTTCGTTGATGTACTCTTCGGTGATATATTGAGTTTCGTCATTGCGACCCACAGCTGCGTTAGCACGTGCATGCGCGGCAGCTTCCTCTTCAATGCCCGCACGAATCGCTTTCTTGACGGTCTCAGGCGTAATGCCATGCTCTTTGTTGTAGGCTTCTTGCAGTTTGCGACGACGCTCGGTCTCGTCCATTGCACGCTGCATACTCTTAGTAACCTTGTCGGCGTATAGAATCACCTTGGCATTGACGTTCCGTGCTGCACGGCCAATGGTCTGCATCAGCGACGTCTCGCTACGCAAAAACCCTTCTTTGTCAGCATCCAAGATGGCTACCAGGGAAACCTCAGGCAGGTCTAAACCTTCCCGCAGAAGGTTCACCCCGACAAGCGCCTCGAATTTCCCTTGTCGCAAATCACGCAGTAGTTCGACTCGTTCAAAGGCGTCAAGCTCGGAGTGCAACCATTTACATTGGACCCCTTGTTCGGTCAGATAACTCGATAAATCCTCAGCCAATCGTTTCGTGAGGGTAGTAACCAACACACGTTCACCACTGGCTGCCCGTTCGCGAATTTGCTCTAGCAAATGAGGCACTTGGCCTCTGGCCGGCGAAAGCTCAATTACCGGGTCTAGCAAACCTGTTGGTCTAACAATTTGCTCAACAACCTCACCCCCTGTTTGACCGAGTTCGTAATCTGCCGGAGTCGCACTGACATAGACACATTGCCCGGTGCGTTCCTTCCACTCATCAAACTTAAGAGGTCGATTATCCAAAGCACTTGGCAATCGGAATCCATGCTCGACTAGCGTCGTCTTTCGTGCTCGGTCACCGTTGTACATCGCACCGACCTGGCTGACAGTTGCATGGCTTTCGTCCACGAACAGGAGATAATCCTTGGGGAAGAAGTCAAACAAAGTGTCTGGCGGTTCCCCTGGTGATTTACCTGAGAGTGGAGCTGAGTAGTTTTCGATACCTGGGCAGTATCCCATTTCTAGCATCATTTCTAGGTCGTAGCGAGTTCTAGCGTTAAGACGCTGTGCTTCAAGCAACTTACCTTCGGTCTTGAAAAACTCAAGACGGCCTGATAACTCCAACCGAATCTGATCAACGGCTGCAGCAATCCTCTCTTCAGGCAAGACAAAGTGCTTGGCTGGATAGACAAAGACTTCTTGCAATTGGTCAATGACTTCTCCGCTGGTCGGATTAATAATCGCAAGGCGTTCGACCTCGTCGCCCCAGAATTCGAGTCGGTAGGCGAATTCTTCATAGGCGGGCCAGACTTCGACCGAGTCGCCTCGCACACGAAATTTACCCCGAGCAGGGTCGGTGTCATTTCGCTCATACTGAATATCGATCAACTTGGCGAGGACATGATCACGATCAACCACATCACCGACCGACAAACCAACCATCATCTCTTTATAATCTTCGGGCGAGCCCAAACCATAGATACATGAAACGCTCGCCACGACAATCACATCACGTCTGCTAACCAACGAGCTGGTCGTTGCCAATCGCATTCGATCAATCTCTTCGTTGATCGAAGCATCCTTTTCGATGTAGATATCTCGCTGAGGGATGTACGCTTCTGGCTGATAGTAATCGTAGTAGCTCACAAAGTAGCTGACCGCGTTGTGCGGAAAGAATTCCCGAAACTCGCCATAGAGCTGCGCAGCCAACGTCTTGTTATGCGAAAGCACAAGGGCAGGGCGTTGCAACTCTTGAATGACATTAGCCATCGTGAAAGTCTTGCCACTGCCGGTCACTCCCATAAGGACCTGTTCGTCATTCCCATTGCGAATGCCATCCACCAGCGACTTAATCGCGGTTGGCTGATCACCGGCGGGCTTAAAATCACTGACGAGCTGAAACTTTGGCATGATCTGAACTACTCTGACAACTACAACGACAAAAGGGAGGGCCAACCCCTCATTGGAACCCAACTACTGCGGGAAGTGAACCGCAACGTCATGAGAATTCTGACTCAGTTGCCGATTCCAAGACGGCGTTAATATCCCTACGGCCAGTCCGACAAGGCTTAAAACACGGGAAATAGAAGGTGAAATTCGGAGTTCTGCCAATCATTGGCTAACTTTGCCACTTCGTGATTATAGTGGAGATTCGCTGTTCACCATGATTTCACTCGCATTCATGACACACCTATGATCCGTTTTTCAGCTCTTATTGCATTCTCACTACTAGCTTTTGTGCCAGCGGATGCCTCCGCACAAGTGGTCCGATTCCGGACGAACGTCGGATCGTTCGACATGCTGCTGAATCCGACAGGAAATGATAATCTGCAACCATTAGTCGACAATATATTGGCCTATGTCGACACAGGTAGATACACCAACGCCGTATTGAACCGAGCGTCAGATGGAGTAGCAGGAGACCCGACGGACGACTTCGTTCTTCAAATGGGTGGATTTCTTACTAGCAGATTAAACAATGTTACCGCCAACGATCTGAATCAAACTCCAGTTCGTAGATTCGACTCAGTCACGGTTGATGCCGACGGTAATGGTCAGCCTGACTTCAATACCAACGGATTATCAAACATCCGTGGGGCAGTCTCTTTAGCTTTATCCGCAGGCGACCCGAACAGCGGTTCCAGTAGTTTCTTTGTAAACATCAATGACAACACCTTCCTTGATGATCAAGGTTTCGTACCGTTTGCCTATATCCAAGATATGGAGACCATCGATTTAATCATGGCACTTAACCAAGTAAGTCTTGATAGTGGTCTTACATTCTCAGATGTACCACTCACCGAATTCAACGATTTGGTTATTGTAAACAGCGTTGACGTAATCAGTACGGTGTCGACTCTAGACGGTCCACTTGGACCTGCCGCTTCAACGGCGATCCAGCGTGAGTTGTTAAACAACCTAACGGGTGATCCTGTGAATCCAGAGAATGTGCCGGAGGACTTTGTCGCTTCGACATCCTCGTCACCACTTCTTTCTGCTGCAGCATCAAGTGTTCCTGAACCAACTGCTGCTGTTATGCTGGCCGCGGGTTCGTTGATGCTTTTAGGCCGACGTCGTCGTTAAGCGACCGGCTATTTGTTTGATAGCGTCGTCTCAACTTTAGCTAAGCCCGTTTCAGAAATCGGAAGTAGATACGGGAGCATCTGTTCAAATTTCCTTGGGCCAATCCCTTGCACACGCTGCAAGTCATTGGGCGAGAGGAAAGGGCCCTGCTCCTGACGACTGGCAACGATCCGCTTGGCAAGGGTTTCGCCAATACCCGGCAACTGGGCAAGCTCGGGCCAT
The DNA here is from genome assembly GCA_965263145.1 of Botrimarina sp. Lineage (GTDB taxonomy): Bacteria > Planctomycetota > Planctomycetia > Pirellulales > Lacipirellulaceae > CAYGQU01. Next base: position 26,416 of record OZ253585.1, on the reverse strand, counting down.
TCGGCCTGATTCAAATCGACCGAAAATTGGTAGCTCAAAGAATCGGCCTGATCGATGTCGATTAAACCGCCGGAGAGTCCGCCACGGGTGATCCACCACGAGGCCATGCCAAGCATAATAACCAGCACGAGGATCGCGATGGTCAGCTGGTCGGCACGGCGGATGAGTGATGAATCTTTCAAGTGATATGGCCCAAGGTTTGGCCATCATCTTACCAGCGATTCGACTTGCTGCCTAATTCATCGAATTATCGCATGCCGAAGCATTCTATCTCAAGCCGACGGAGCTCCTCGGCGGTCGATGCAGCGGATTCGCCACGGCGTAACGGGTCCTTGGATAGTAATCGAGCCACAAGACTGCAAACCGTTGGTGGCAGCTCAGGGCGCATCTCAGCTAAATCACGAGGTCGTTGCTCAAGATGCATGCTGATAAGCTGTCCAGGGTGCTCCGAGTCAAATGGCTTCTCGCCGGACAGCAATTCGTACAACGTTGCCCCAAGGCTGTACAAATCGCTTTGGACGGTAGCATTGGTTGCCGAGGTCAACCGCTCGGGCGCCATATAGTGCAAGGTCCCGACAACTGCTCGATCCGCCCAGGCACGTGCCTCGGTCTCATTTTGGCAGAAGCCAAAATCAATCAGAGTCGTATGACCATCAGGACCAACCATTAAGTTGCTTGGCTTCAGATCGCCATGGATCATGCCGGTTTTCTCATGCAGTGAGGCTAGAGCTTCAGCAGCTTGGCGTGCCATCCAGAGCGATACCGGAACCGACGGTCGATTCGCAGCAAGCAGTCTCTCGGCTGTTTGCCCTTCGATCCTTGGCATAACGACAAAGAACGGAGGTGATGCTACTGAAGCCGAAAGGACTGGCACTAAGTTCGGATGCGAAACACGTTGGCCAACCCAAGCATGTCGACGCTGAGCTTCGATCGCTCGCGAATCGGTCCACCATTCTTTACGAAGTGATTTAACCGCGTATAAAGCTGCTTCATCTTCTTCGACATCAGCTGGACGTGCTAAATAGACGCGAGTCGTTGCCCCCTCGTCAAGCAAGCGTAAGAGTTGCCAGGGCCCTAGCCGACCAACCACCTTACGACGGCGGTTCGTCTTGCTGCCAAGTTGTGGTATCGAAGGTCCCATCGACCCTCGACTCGGTTGGGTACTGGCCGTTGCCATATCTACGTCGTGCGGCATCAAGAAAAGCAAATCTCAAACGACGTGCCCCCCTAGCTGGCACGCTCTAAACCATACAATCGGCAAACTTTGCCGTTAGGTTAAACCGAGAATGCAAATCTGCGTTAGAAAACGCGTCTATCCATCACGCGCCAAGGCAACGAGCCAGTATTGCTCGGGCTTGGGATTCTTCCTTGGTATCCCCAACAATTGCGCGTCCATCGGCAAATAGGGTTATTTCATGGCCTTCATAGACAAATTGAAGCAAGAACTGATTCCCTTTAATATCGCTAACTCCCTGCCGCGATAGCTCTGCTTGCACCGATTCCAAGTCGAGTCGCCCAGCTCCCTCTGGAGGGCTTATCTGAACAGCCCCTTTGTCGCAAAGGATAACCGTCTCGCTTGCGCGACGGCCATAAAGCCAAACAAAATTTCGCTCGCCACATGCTTGGCAGTTGGGATCCGGTTTAATATCGAGTGTTCGATATCGGCCGTTCCAGAGATCAACGACTGTCAAATGCTGGCTGACATCGGAAAGGTTATGGGAAAGAATCTTGATTGCTTCAGTTGCTTGAAGCGAAGCAACGACGTTGACGGCGGATCCTAGAACACCAGCTGAATCACAAGTCGGTGTACTGCCGGCGGCAGGTGGCTCAGGTACTAAGCACGCTAGACAGGCAGTCTTGCCAGGCAAGATCGGCATCATTTGGCCTTCAGCGCCAATCACACCACCAAAGACCCATGGCACCTCATATTTCAGTGAATAGTCATTGAGCAATAGGCGGGTCTCAAAATTGTCCGTGCCGTCCAGAACTAGATCGACGCCCTCTGCTAGCTCGACCATGTTTCGATACGTCACGTCGGCAACAATCGGGTCAACCTCAACGCTCGAATTGATTTTTGCCAATCGATTCGCAGCGGCGATTGCCTTTGGCATTCCAGCAGCAACGTCATCCTCATCAAATAAGACTTGGCGTTGAAGATTGCTGATCTCCAGATAATCTCGGTCAACGATTTTTAGGTAACCAACCCCCGCCCGCGCAAGTGTGTTGGCAATAACCGAGCCAAGTGCGCCGCACCCGCAGAGGAGAACTCTAGCTTCGCAAAGGCGTTGCTGTCCCTCTTTGCCAAGTGGTGCAAAACGGACTTGCTTGCTGTAACGCTCAAACGGTTTGGACGAATCACTCATCGTCTTCCTCTTCGAGCTCACGCTCGGCTTCTTCTAGCGATGCCATGGCTTCATCTCGTCGCGCAAAGGCCTCTGCCAAGGCTCGCCCCGTCAAAGACTCCTTGCATGCCGCAACTTCTTCCGGGGTGCCTTCAACGACGATGCGTCCACCATCGGCAGCGGCCCCTGGACCGAGATCAATGATCCAGTCGGCAGCCATCATCATGGTGAGGTTATGCTCGATCACGATCACCGAATGCCCGACATCAATGAGCGAACGGAAGCACTCGACCAATTGCTCGACGTCCGAAAAATGAAGGCCGGTAGTTGGTTCATCCAATAAGAAAAGCGTCCTTGCTGCTTGTTTGGTAATCAAACGACCAGCCAACTTCAGCCGTTGAGATTCACCACCTGATAGGGTATTGGCAGGTTGACCTAATTGCAAATAATCCAGCCCGACATCCAAGAGTGACTTGAGCTTGGACTGGATTTTTGGTTCCCCGCGGAAGAAACGCAAAGCTTCATGAGCGGTCATTTCAAGCACTTCGGCAATGTCACGCCCGCGGTATTTAACTTCCAGCACCTCAGGCTTATAGCGTTTGCCATCGCAATCGCGACACTTCATGTATATGTCAGCCAAGAATTGCATATCGATTTCGACATAACCGGCTCCCTGGCAAGTCTCGCAACGGCCCCCATCAACATTAAAGCTGAAGTGGCTCGCCTTTAGGCCGCGTGCCTTCGCCTCGGGTTGTGAGGCAAACAAAGTGCGGATGGGATCAAACGCCTTGATATAAGTCACCGGGTTTGAACGTGGTGACTTGCCGATCGGTTGCTGATCAACGAACACAACATCATCAAGCAGTCGGGTTCCAATCAATTCTTGGAAGGGGAGGGGACCGTCCGTTTCGTGACGACCGTCGTTGCTGCCGTTGGCCTTGGTGTTGAATTCTTCCCCCAAAGCGGGATAGAGAGTGCGCCGAATCAAGCTGCTCTTACCTGCGCCGCTGACACCCGTTACTACGCATAACACGCCGAGCGGGAAACGAACATCTAACCCCGAATTCTCTTCATTCAGCCCAACGCTTCCACAAAGGTTATTCCCAGTCGCCCCAGTAAGGACGAGTGCATCCTGAGTGGTCTTCACCCGTGATGAAGAATCCCCACGAATAACTCGCCGACCGGCTAGCCAATCGCCGGTACGGCTCTCTTCACTGTTGAGCAATCCTTCAACACCACCTGAATAGACGATTGATCCCCCTTCTAATCCTGCTAGGGGACCGAACTCAACGACATGATCGGCTGCACGGATCACTTCTTCTTCGTGCTCAACAAGAACGACCGTATTACCTCGATCACGGAGTCGCTTAACTGCTTTTGCGAGTGGTGCAACATCACTGGGATGCAATCCAGTTGAAGGTTCGTCTAGAACGTAGAGCATGTCAACCAAATTCGAACCGAGAGTCGCTGTCATTGTGACACGTTGCGATTCACCAGTGCTCAAGGTGCGTAGCGAACGGTCGAGGGTAAGATATCCAACACCGACCTCGCAGAGGTAAACCAAACGTGATTTTATCTCTTTGAGAATAGAATCAGCAATCAGCTGCCTTCCGTCGTCTAGCCTGAGAGACTCAAACCACTGTACCGCTTCACGAACTTCTAGCTTACACACCTCAGCGAAGGTTTTGCCAGCGACACGCACGGCGAGGGCATCTGGCTTCAATCGGGCACCGTCGCACGAATCGCAGCGGCGAAACGATCGCCAACGACTTAAAAAGACGCGGAGGTGCATCTTGTACTTACGACGTTCGAGCCAGCGGAAGAAACCGTTCAGCCCGCCGAAGTCTCGCTCAGGTACCCCTTCGACAATGATGCGTAAGTGATCCTCGGTTAGTTCCTCAAACGGAACATCAACCGGTAGGTTGTAATCGTCAGCTAGCTCAAGCAACTCTTCGAATTCATGCTCATAGGCTGGAGTAGTCCAAGGAGCAACAGCCCCTTCGCGCAGCGACTTTGAACGGTCTGGCACAACCAAATTCATGTCGGTTTCGACAACACTTCCAAAACCTTGGCACTCTTCACACGCTCCGAGCGGGCTGTTGAAGTTAAACAACTGCGGCTCTGGCTGAGTAAACTCTTTCTGACAACTGCTGCAACGGAACAGTGTATCAAATCGATGAAGCTTCCAGTTGCGGCCATCAATCGTTTCACTTTCGCCCTCATCAGACTGAACGCAAAGCAGGCAAGCACCTTCCCCTGACGAAATAGCTGTTTCGATTGACTCGGTCACACGCGAAAGATCTTCCGCTCCGCTTGAAAGCCGATCGGTTATTACGACAAGCTTTGCTCCATCTCGGAAGCGCTCAACTAACTCGGAGGAGAGATTGAGCGATTCTCCATGATGAATAGCTCGAACAAACCCGGACTCGATCAATTCAGCAAGCTGTGAGGCTCCTTCACCTCCTTTGGCAAGCTGCGTTTCGAAGCCAACCATGACACGACGGTCCGGCTCAAAGCTTCGATAACAATCGATAACTGATTCGACGGTATCTTTCTTGACAATCTCATCACAAGCTTCGCACTTCACTTCGCCGACGCGAGCGAATAGCAGTCGCAAGTGGTCAGCAACCTCCGTGGCGGTAGCGACCGTCGAGCGATTGGAACGGCTACCCGCTTTACGAGTCACAGCTACCGCAGGGGGAAGTCCATCGATTCGTTCAACATCAGGTTTGTCGAGTTGGTCGATAAACTGCCGAGTGTAGGCAGAGAAGCTTTCGATATACCTGCGTTGCCCCTCGGCATAGAGCGTATCAATTGCCATACTCGTTTTACCGCTTCCCGAAGCACCACAGAAGACAATGAGTTGATTCCGTGGTAAATCGAGATCGACGTCACGCAGATTGTGCGTCTCGGCGCCAACGATCCGAATCACGTTTTGGGGCGTGGAGGAATCTGCTTCAAGGTTGTCGACAACAGAGGCCATAGTTTGGCTTTTCGCCTTCCGAGCTATACGGGTGACATAGAGCAATTCTGGGTAATCCCGTACCATACCCCTACCAGCAGCATTTCGCCAGCGGTTAACTGCTTTTACCCTTATCCTGAAAGCTTATGACCAGCAGCCCAGAAAAGACGATTGAAGCACTACGTGAAGAAATACGTCGGCACGATAGGCTTTATTACGTAGACGCCAAGCCCACGATATCTGACCAAGACTACGACCAATTGCTGGCAAAGCTGCGTGGCCTGGAGGCAGAGAATCCCGATCTGGTTACGCCAGACAGCCCCACCCAACGTGTGGGGGGTGAGCCTTTGGACCAATTTGAAACGGTCCCACATGCTAAGCCGATGTATTCCATCGACAATTCGTACGATGAAGAAGACCTAAGAAAATGGGCAGACCGCTGTGCCGAACCATTCGATGGAAAGCTGGAAGGGGGATTCTCAGTCGAACCGAAGATTGATGGCGTCGCTTCGAGCCTGCGCTACGAATCAGGCAAACTCACGCTTGGCCTCACACGGGGAGATGGCAAACGTGGTGATGACATTACTCAGAATCTTAGGACGCTCCGCTCGGTCCCATTGCAACTACAAGCCGATGGCAATCAAGAAATCCCAGCCGTGCTGGAAGTACGTGGCGAAGTCTTTATGCCTTGGTCCGCCTTTGAGCGAATCAATCGCCAAGCTGAAGCAGAAGGAATCGACCCCTTTGTAAATCCTCGCAATGCGACGGCCGGTACGCTCAAGCAGTTAGACCCAGCGAAAGTTGCCCCGCGTGGTTTGCAACTCATCGTCCACGGCTTTGGTGAAGTCTCCGATGATTTTGCCACACAACAAGAGTTTTTGCAGAGTGTGAAATCACTTGGCTTACCTATCAATCCTTTAGCAACAACTCTTCAATCCATTGATGAAGTGATCAAGTGGATTGAAGACTTTGAGGGCAAGAAGAATTCGCTAGAGTATGGCGTTGATGGCGTCGTGATCAAAGTCAACAACTGCCAACATCAAGAAGAGCTCGGCTTTACCAGCCGCTTCCCGCGCTGGTGCATGGCTTATAAATATGCTGCGGAACAGGCGGTTACAGAGTTACTCGGCATCGATTGGCAAGTGGGCAAGACCGGCAAAGTAACCCCACGGGCCCGTATGATACCTGTCTTTGTCGCAGGAACTACGGTCCAGCATGCTTCGCTGCATAACGTTGGGGAAATCCGACGGAAGGACATACGGATTGGAGATAAGGTTATTATCGAAAAAGCGGGTGAAATCATTCCACAAGTTGTTCGGGTTGAAAATCCTGAGAGCAAAGACCGAGGCGCCCCATTAGAGATACCTACCATATGCCCTGATTGCCCATCAACCTTGCTTATTGAGTACGACCAACGCCGCGAACAAGAAATCCGTTCATGGGAGAAGCGTCAGCCTAGCGATACCGAACAGCCTGATCCACTAAGCGAACTTGATGAATCAGGCCGTTATTGCACGAATCCCGAGTGCGAAGCTCAAATCAAAGAACGGCTCATCCATTATGCTGGACGCGGCCAGATGGATATCGATGGCTTAGGCGAAAAAGTTGTCGAGCAACTGATCGAAGCTAAATTGATTCGAACCTACGGTGATCTCTATCGGCTTAAGGAGTACCGTGAGGAAATGCTTCAGCTTGAACGCATGGGCGAGAAGAAGGTCGATAAGCTGCTGGCATCAATTGACGATTCTAAGAATCGCGGGCTGGGCAGCTTACTAGGATCACTCACCATCCGACATGTTGGATCCTCGGCATCGGAAATCTTAGCAAAGCAGTTTCGATCGATTGAAGCTCTAACAGAAGCTTCCTTAGAAGAGATAGAAACCTTCAAAGTCGATGGAAACGAATCAGGCATCGGCGCGGAGATCGCTAAGTCTGTCCATGAATTCCTGCACAATGAACGAGGCAGGGCAATCATTGATGACCTTCAGAATCTCGGCGTTCTGATGACCGAGGAGGTAATCGAATCTAGCCCGACAGCTGCTGATGGCCCCTTTACTGGAAAAACGGTAGTTGTGACGGGGACTCTTGAAAACTACTCCCGAAGCGAAGCACAAGATTTAATCAAACAGCGGGGCGGAAAGGCGACCGGTAGTGTCTCCTCCTCAACCGATTTCCTACTCGCAGGTGCCAAGGCAGGAAGTAAACTTGCCAAGGCAGAGAAGCTTGGCATTCCCATTATCGACGAGCAAGAATTCCAAGCGATGCTTGAAGGCGAATAATTACTTCAGAAGAATGAACAGAAACGATGCCAAACGAATTCGTACAGGCTGACTGGAACGAGCAACTAGAGAAGGATGCTCGGCGATTGATCTTGCTCGCTTTAGAGGAGGATTTGGGAATAGCGCCCGACAGTGATCAAAACCTCTTTTCAGGCGACCTGACTACCTACTGGATTGCCGACCCCGAGCGTCAAGGTTCAGCCGCCATTGGTGCTCGACAACCGGGCATTGCAGCGGGTCTCGGTGTAGTTGGACTGGTTGCTGAAGTAGCAGGCGCTGACTTGAGTTGGGAACCTTCCTGCAAGGATGGCGATTCTTTTGAGGCAGGCGACAAGCTTGGCGTCATCACAGGCAGCGCCCAGCAGCTGCTTACCTGCGAACGTGTGATTCTCAATCTGCTGGGTAGACTATGTGGAATCGCAACGCTCACAAGCAAATTTGTTGCGAAGGTCTCCGAAACCGAAGCCAAGCTTTATGATACACGAAAAACGACGCCTGGCTGGAGGCGACTTGAGAAGTACGCCGTTCTATGTGGAGGGGGAGTAAACCACCGACTAGGCCTTTGCGCTGCGGTAATGATTAAAGACAACCACCTTTCGTTAGCAAGCGAGGCAGGCTTAACACCAGCCGAAGCGGTTCGGTTAGCACATACAAAGAACGCTGAGAGAAACGAACCTGTGGTCATCGAAGTCGAAGTGGACACGCTTAATCAACTTAGCAAAGTACTGCCCGAAAGACCCGATGTGGTGTTGCTGGACAACATGAGCTGCGAAGAACTTCGGACGGCTGTCACGATGCGAGACGAAGCCAACTCAAAGGCAATTCTCGAAGCTTCAGGCGGAGTTCGGCTTGAAACGATTGAAGCGATTTCTCTAACCGGCGTTGACCGAATCAGTGTCGGTGCGCTGACGCATTCTGCCATTGCACTAGATATTGGGCTTGATTGGATCACTCATTAACGAAGTCCTTTCTCGTCCGTTAACCGGTGTTTACACACTGATTCGTGGTGAGAAACTGACTTTTCGTTAGCACTAATTTGCCGAGCACACGAATGCGCCCTAAGTTTTTGTGCTCGGCAACCCTGGGGAGGGACCCGAGCATGACGCGGCGGGAACTAGCCGGGAGCTAGGAGGGGACCCCGCCGCGTCTCATTTTACACCACCCCTCACGGGGGGTCTTCTCGAAGATGCTCTTGCCCGCAGCGACTACCCGCTAGGATTTTTCTACGAAATCGGAAAAGTCGTTGACAGTCGTTCAATCACGGGTATTCTAGACATGTAGCCGTGTGCGGATGATATGCACGGGCTGAAATCCTTACATTTATACCTATCTACCTGTAGGAGTCGTCTCATGAGTGTCAACCCGGCAGCAGCGGAGCAATCCGTTGTGTGGCCAGTTGGACATTCACGAGAAGGTTGCTCCTCTCTCTTGGTGCCCTTGAGATCAAGCTTAAAAGATCTCTTCGTCGGGTAGACACAGCCATCTGAATTGCACAAGCCTTGTCATTCGAGTTTTGCGCAGATCATGTGTTGCTGTCTTAAGAAGAAATGCAATCGCTCGCCTGAGAGCCTTCCTGCTAAGGAAGCTAAAGCTCATGGTCAGGGAGAATCCAAAACTTGCTACTCAACGCTTTGTGCCATCCAAGATGGCTAAGTAGGAATTGAGACGTTTCGGGAACACCTACTTTCAACAAGCACCTGCCGGTGTTTTCTCGCTCGGAATCTTTCGGAGTCCCACGGAGAGGCACTCTCAAAGAATTCCTGACAACCGTGCTGTAACGCACGGATTTCTTGCGTTTCTGGATTCATTCATTCTGCCAAGCACACCAAAGAATTGGACCGTGCGAGGCCATTAGATAGGTACTACATATGATTTTTCAAAACTACGCGGCGATACGTTCAAAAGCGTCAACATACCAAAGACTTATTGCAATTTGCTTGTTTGCATTCGTAACTACCTGTGGCAACCAAGCACTCCAAGCAGCTTCGGTCAACTTCAGCAGCATTGAAATCGCTCTAGCAGACCCTGACGACAAAATGGGTGTTATGAATGCTCTTTGGGGTGGCTGGCAAACTCAGGTATACGAATACAACATGCCGTTCATTGAGTTGGCAAATGGCTCAGATGAAACTTTGAACATCTCCGAATTCCGCATGTCGATTGGGGATACGAATTACCAATTCTCTAATGAGTTCATGCATAAAGACAAAACCAATGCAGCCCCATTCCCTGCTAATGGAGAATACGCCATTCTTGGTTATTCAACTCCCGACATCCCTATCACGTCGACAGTTGAAAATGGTGGCGATGTACTTGTTGTTAGCTTTGGAAATGGTGGACTGAAACCTGGTGAAGTCGTTCGTTTCCAGGTCGACATCAATGCAGACAACCTTGATCCTGGCATGATGTACTTTGCTCCTTACACCGAAGTTTTCTTCAATAAGGATGGTATAGCTGGAGAAGTTGATCCAAACAATTCAATTGTTGCTCTTGAGTTTGTTGAAGATGTTCCAGGAGTATCCGCTCAACTACCAAACTACGATGTGCCGAATGCAGTATCGATTTTCGATCCTCGTGATCATGCTCAAATGCAACAAATCGATCCTTTGCCACCACTCGACCTAACAGTCCCTGAACCAACAAGTATGGCATTGATCGGACTTGCTGGGTTGGGAGCATGCCTACGTCGTCGTGGCAGTAATCGATAGTAAGCAGCTTAGTATCTGCATTAGTATTCCATTCCTACTTCTGACAAGTTGTGAGATACATCATGTGCAAAGATCCAGAGTATTCCAAGATCGGATCTAGGTGCCAAGAACTCAGAGGGGGTTTGTTACGAAACAGTCTCCCACAGCAGAAGAGTGAATCGACGATCTTATCGCAAGCACGATTCTCATCGATGAAGAATGGTTGAGATAAGAAGAATAGGGATCTTTAGAAACCTCACGTTTCAACGAGAATCTGAATGAATCGGAAGATGGCCGGCCCTGGATGGGTCGGCCATCTTCTTGCGCTAATAAGCCCTCAGCCTGCCAAGAGAGTGCTAGCACTTGCGATGCTAGGTAGCACACCAGTCCGATTTTCATGCGGTTATTCGTAGCAAAGTACCTGTTAGGTAAAGCTGTTAAACTTTGCGGCCATTGCGGTTCTTAGCAAATCTATTAATTGCTCGTATCAAGCCGATCCTAGTGAAAAATCCTTAAATAGCACCTCACCTAGTTCCGATGGTTAGGCAAGGAATTGGTGTCTGCGTAGGTATGGACCCAGGAAGACCACGTGGTACTTCCTAACGCCAAAGGGCAAGATCCAGAGCTCCAATATGGCGTAGCTTACTAAAGACCCAATCAAACAAAACACTTGGGGGGGAACTCAGGATGACATTCTTTTTGCGCGCAACATGCGCACTCACTTTGGTAATGGGACTTGGTGGCGTTGCCATTGCACAGCAAACGTCAGAAACATCAGAGTCGTTACTTGAAGGCACTCTTATTAGTGACAGTAACGTCGAACCTGCCAGCTGCAATAGTTGCGATCCATGTGATCCATGCAACGGTGGTGGCTGTGAGCTTCATTCACTTGGTGCTCATCGTGGGCAATTCTTTGTCGGTGCTGAATACCTGAATATTCGGGCTGAATTCAGTGAAGCAACCGCCTATGTGATTACCAACTTAACCACCAATACATCGACATGGGAGCAATTCAATATGGATTACTCCGGTTCATATCGCTTTTACACTGGCTATCGCCTTTGTGATTGTGGTGGTGAGATTCGCTTCACCTACACGGACATCGACACCGGAGGCAGCTTTGATTCAGGGCCATTCGACTCCTCAGGTGGTGCCATTGCCATCACTCCACCCTTGGAACTCGGTGCACCAAACACTGGCGACAACATCTCTGGCGTAGCATCGGTTAACATCAAGAATTATGACTTGGGATTCACCAAGACAATCCCTCTTGGTTCGCCACTTTGCTGCGACACCGGTTGTGGAGAATGCTGCGGAGATGGGTGTGGTGATTGCTGTGGCGGTTGCTGCCCACAATGCCCTGCTTGGGATATCGCTTGGACTGGTGCACTACGTGTTGCTAACGTTGACTCAACTCTAGGCTATGCATCGAGTTCCACAGGCCGAACAGGTCAGAGCGTTGTGAGCTTCGACGGCATCGGCATGCGTGGTGGCGTTCTAGGGCGTCGCTATATTGGAAAAAGTGGCACAGCAAGCGTCTACTTGAAAGGTGATATATCCCTCCTTCTTGGTGACGTAGATCACTATGCAGTTGGCTCAACCACTTCGATTAACCAAATCTCTTCAACGCAAGTAGTACCGGTTACCGAACTCGAAGCTGGTGCAACGGTCTTCGTATTGCCAAACGTTTCACTTACAGGTGGCTATCTTCTAGCTGCTTGGCATGACCTTGGTCACCGTGCTACCTACGACTTCAGCTCAACGGGTGCCGAGATCACGCACTTTGACGACGCCAACTTAATGACGCTTGACGGATGGTTCATCCGTGCAGAAGCTGCCTTCTGATCTAAGCGAAACATCTTGATAAACAAAAAAGAGCTTGCCTTGATATCAGGGCAAGCTCTTTTGTTATTACTAGTCGCTAATAGCTAGACGCTATTGGCTGATTGCTTAAATACCTAGCAAACGCTCACGACGAGCGCGACGTTGTGCACGCAGCTTAGCACGACGGTTCGTTGCACTTGGCTTTTCGTAGAATTCACGAATACGCATTTCCTTCTTGATTCCGCTACGTTCAACTAGTTTGCGGAAACGGCGAACTGCCTCTTGTGCTGTCTCTTTGTCGCGAAGCGTAAGCTTGACCACGTCTTAGGTAACTCCTGATTAAGTGCTCAGGGCATCGTCGTTTCTTCGTACGAGCCCCATATGTGTGTACTGTTATTCTAAACGCCTGTCGGTTCTAGGCGTCATCGATCTTTGGTAGCCCGGCATTTTAGTGCTTTTGTACGATTCACGCTACCCATTCTCTGGAAAGAGGGGCCTAAGCGGATTAGGCGGCATCAACCGCAATTACCGTCAGATATGGGCTCAACGCCCAGCTTAGCGTCCCTTTCCTAACCGAACCTACCCTACCATACTGCCAGATCGTCAGTTCCATACTCTCCGTAAATGACTACCAGAATTGGCTTTAGATACTAAACCACCTCCCCAGAACCGATGTTCAGCACTCGTCAAGTTGGCCGATTAGCTGGTAGTTGGGTAGTGGCGGGTCTATGAAGAGGATGTGGATTTGAGTCTCTCAGTGCCAGAAAATAAAAGCTTGCAAGAGCTAGATAGCCGACAAGACCGGCTCCTCGACGAGCTTGATAGCCTCAATCAACGGATTGAGCAACTCATCGGATCTTTATCAAACGATAGCAACTAGACTCTCTCAGCGACTGTCGAAGAACTCAATTCCGATCTTGGGGTGAATCTAACCACCCCGATTTTCTGATTGCCCACCAAAGCCGGACACCAAGCAATCCGCTGATCGCAAAGCCAATTGCCCCCGGTGCCGAGACTCCCCAAACGGGAAGTACTTCTCCACTCACCATCAGTGAAGAGCCAACAATCAAAGAACTGGTTACTAGTCCAAGGACCAATCGATTGACCGAAGGCTCCAGGCCGCGGTGTTCAAGATGAACCTCAAATCGTCCCGTCTGGATCTGCTTGAGTAAGTCACGCAATCGGCGTGGAGTCTCCTCAGCAAGAAGCTCCAAGTCACCATAAAGGCGACGAAGTTTCTTGGCTTGTCTCTTTGGAGAAAGCCTGCGCAACATCATCTTCTTTTGAAGCGGGGCAACGACTTCAAGCAGTGAAAAATTCGGCTCTAATTTCTGAGCGGTCCCTTCAAGCATCACGATCATCTTCAGAAGCATCGAAATCTGGGCTGGCAACACAAGTTCCCAACGACGAACAATCTTGAAGAGTTCAGTAATTGCTCCCGCTAGGTCAAACTTTCCTACCGATTGATTACCGTAGTGATCTACAAAGTCCGCGATATCGATGGCAAATGCATCGTGATCAAAGTCGATGTTTGTCTCAACGACGCGAGTTAGTGCGCTGACGAGCTGATCCGCATCATTCGTAGCAACCCCGATTAGCATGTCTTCAAGATCTTCTCGCAGTCGTTCACTCAGACGCCCCACCATGCCGAAGTCAAGCAGACCGATGACTCCTTCAGGCATTACCAAAAGGTTGCCAGGGTGTGGGTCAGCGTGGTAGAGGCCATGCTCGAAAACCATTTCCAGGTAAACCTCGGCACCATTGCGGGCTACCTTCGCCAACATCTCGGGCGGTTCTGAGCTTAGCGATTCGTCAGATATTTTTTTGCCTTCGAGCCAATCGATCGTGAGAACTACTTCAGAAGAGACTTCCGTATGAGGCTTCGGTAGGCAGATACGCTCATCATTCTCAAAGACATCCAGAAATTGTTCGATACGGCGTCGCTCGTCTTGAAGGTCAAGCTCGCGTCGTAAGGTGCGTTCAAATTCTCTGACGGTTGCCTGCGGACGGTAGGGGCGTAGCTCGTTGATCCGTTCAGCTAATTCCGCTAGACCTGCTAAAATTTCAACATCAGCGCGAACGACCTTTTCAATCTTCGGATGTCGGACTTTGACAGCAACTTCTTTCTGATCATGCAAACGGGCGCGATGGACTTGTCCGATTGAGCCTGACGCTATTGGCTTAATGTCGAACGAGGCGAATAACTCTTCAAGCGGTTTGCCAAGCGAACCTTCAACGGTTTCTCTGATAACTTCGGGTGGGTCGACTGGGGCGCTGGTTTGCAGCTTGGTCAGTTCGCTAGCAAGCTCGACGCCCACCAAGTCAGGGCGCGTTGCTAAAACTTGGCCTAGCTTGATAAAGGTTGGACCTAATTCTTCAAACGCAAGACGGATACGTTCATCACCACTGATCGACGTCTTTTCACCACTTGAGCTTCGAGAGCCACTTCCTACCGTTGGTAATCCCAAACGACTCACCCAATCAGCCAAGCCATGCTTGCTCAATACCGAAATAATCTCTCGCCATCGCTTGGCGTTTCGATAGAGCTGGGGAATGGTCGAAAGGTTCATACCAAGCGATTTCTTTTGATTGCAGTGTCAACTAGAAAAGGAGTTTTCCTGATTCAATTCTAGCACAACGATGCATTCGATTGGCTAAGGATTGACTATGTGTCACGGTAATAAGCATACGATTCTGATCGGTGCTTAAATCTTCGAGCAGGGAAGCAATGATCTCAGCCGAGGCTTGGTCTAGATTGCCGGTTGGTTCATCGGCCAAAAGAAGCTGAGGAGAACGAATTAACGACCGAGCAATAGCTACACGCTGACGTTCTCCCCCAGACAATTCCGCAGGTCGGTGGGTGAAACGTTCTGCCAACCCAACGCGGGAAAGTAACTCTTCAGCGTGCCTTTGGTCCTCTTGATTGGCAATTCCATCGGATAGCAATGGTACCAAGACGTTCTCCAAGGCAGTACATTGCGGAAGCAAATGATGATCTTGAAAAATGAAACCGATCTGGTTGGCACGAAAAACCGCCAGCTGATCTTCCGACAAGGAGAAAGGGTCTTCATCACCAAGAGATACGCTCCCACTCGTTGGTGTGTCGAGAGTTCCCAAAATGGAAAGCAGCGTACTCTTGCCAGAACCACTTGGCCCAACGATCGCAACGCTTTCGCCACGGCTCAATTCAAGATCGACCCCATCTAGAACCACAAGGGGATCAGTAGGCGTAGGATAACTTTTGCAAACAGACTTAACAATCAAATCGGCCATAGCCCGATTGTTTACCGCACGGCTCAACTCGGCAAGCAGGGCAGGGCAGATTGCCAGCAGATTTCCAAAGCGATTATTCTGCAGCGGCTAGAAACGGGCTTAAATGCTCGACAACAATACCGGGCAGCTCGATTGGCTCTGGTGCCTTGTCCTGATGCATTTGGCAACAGACGCATACCATGCTGCCTGAGGCTAAGAGCTGTTCACCATGAAAAATCTGGTGGCGGTAAGTGATGCTTGTTCGCCCCAGCTTCTCGACTGTGACTTCAACTTCGAGCCAGTCTTCACATCGAGCTGGCTGCTTGTAGTCACAGTCGGCATGCACCCTAGGGAAGCTCACTTCGATGGGATTGCCGTCAGAATCGGGGACGGTACAGAAGATACTTAGCCCTGCTTCGCGAACTAAAGCATGTTCGGCCCCTTCCATAAAGCGGAAGAAGGCCGAGAAGTGCATGATGCCCGCCATATCGGTGTCGGCAAATTCAACCATCCGACGATAGCGGAACGGTTTGGCCACGCGACAACTCCGGGCATCTAAAGATTATTGAGGCAGATCAGTCACCAACGTATGGCAGAAGAGCCATGAAGCGAGCACGTTTAATAGCACGCGAAACGGCGTGTTGGCTAGCTGCGTGGCAGCCACTCTTGCGACGGCTAACGATGCGGCCGTGACGGTTGGTCAATTTGCCTAGAAGATCGAGGTCCTTGTAGTCTACGTACATAGGGCGTGGCTTCACGCCATCGACGTAAATCGGATCCTTCTTGGCTGATTTTACCTTGGCACGACGCTTGGAAGGAGCACGACGGGGACGCTTAGGAGGCATTCGACGGATTCCTGAGGGTTAACCCAAAGGGGAAAATGTGATCTAAAACAAATGGCCCAGGATATACCTCGGCCCGTTAACTTTTTGGTAATCAAGCATTCTAACGCTGCTATCGCGTCACGCAAGCCCGTAAAACAGGCTCAAACCGCTAAAATAGCGGGTGTTAAGGTAGGAAATCTCCCTATCGGCTCGATTCGGCCTGCTGCAGCAGCTTTTCGTAGACCTGCCGTGTAGAAGTTGCCATTTGATCGGCATGGTATCGATCCTCAATCGCCATGCGACCACGGCGCCCCAGTTGAGCAGCCTGATCGGGATCATCCAACAGCTTTTCAAGCTCTTCGGAAAGACTTTCCGGGTCCTCAGGCTGATGCAAAAGACCAGCCTCGGTGTCGGTCACCAACTCAGGGAACGAGCCATGATTGGGCAAGACGACCGGCACGCCGGCAGCCATCGCTTCGATTGCCGGGATCCCCTTTGACTCGGCGTAAACAGTTGGGGTAGCGAAGGCTGTAAGCGAACGAAGCATTTCATACTTCTGCTCACGAGTAACTTCGCCAAGATACTCAAATCGATCTTTAAGCGGACCTCGATCAATACGACGGCGAAGCGTCAGGAAATACTCCCGGTCACCGGCACCAAGATATCCGGCTGTCTTTACGCGGAAAGACAAGTCGGGGCGTTTTATAGCCAGTTCTTCGCAAGCTTCGATAAACAGATGAAATCCTTTTTCCGGACAGATGCGGGCAAGATATCCAATCGCGAGTTCACCAGAGTCTTCGTCCGAGCGAGGAATTATACCGTCCAACCCCAAACCATGGGGAACCACATGCATCTTACTACGGTCGACCGACAGGTAATCCGCCATAAAGTCAGCGTAGTAATTGTTGAGCGACGTAAATGCCTCAACCTCCGCAGCGCGTTCACATAAGAGGCGTCTCGCCTCGTCATAGTGCGGCGGCACGAGTGCTTCGAGGAATAAGTCTTCGCCAGACAAGGCACAAACCAC
The DNA here is from genome assembly GCA_965263145.1 of Botrimarina sp. Lineage (GTDB taxonomy): Bacteria > Planctomycetota > Planctomycetia > Pirellulales > Lacipirellulaceae > CAYGQU01. The sequence continues at coordinate 9,219 of OZ253585.1, read as the reverse complement.
CGGCGGTCCGCAGCGTTCGCGGATTCGTCTTGCCAATCCGAGCAGCATCGAATTTGAAAGATGCACCACATCAGGCTTTACTTCATCGACAAGCCAATCGACCAGCTGTTCAAGCGATTTGCGCTGGTTACCTTTTTCACCCTTGAGCATGGATACGGTCAGACCACCAAGCTTAGCAGGATCAACACTTGACGCACCCCTCGTGACCCAATTCAGAAAGGTGGGGTTATCAAGCAAGCGATCAAACCACTTAGGAGTGTGCCGAAAGAAACTTGATGCTTGCTGCAAGTAGGCGTTGACGCCCCCCATAAAGACTCGCCGCTGGCTGACACTGGGCTCGTCGGTCTTGAGTGGCGTATAAGTTGGGACGAGCAGAACCTCTTCGCCCTGCTTCAATAATGCCGCGGCAAGCGTGTTGTCATGCAAGCAGCTTCCACAGTACATCCCCGCAGCGCCGGCAGCTAAGTAAGCAATTCGCATTAGGGAAGTAACTTGGAAGGGCAGGGGGCGGGAATCTTAATCCACTTACGCAGATCGAAACATCATAGTTCAATTTGAGTGGCTTAGGGTGACTTGGGGAAGAACTTTTGTAGAGTCCCTTCGCTTGGCTTCGGCGTAATCAATGAGACAACGATCAAAGCGATCGTCGAAGCGAGAAACATCGTCGCCACAGGCATCGTCTCGTAGGTTGTGCCGCCAAGGGTGATGTCGACCGAGTACGTTCGATTCGCGCCATATCCTGACTCTCGGAACAAGTAGATCCAAGTCGAAACGACTGCGAGCACCGAAGCATAAGCACCAGCCTTGGAAAGCCCTTTCCAGTAGAGCGAGGCGAAGACTAATGGGAACAACGCTGAGAATCCACTAAAACACCAAACAGCCATTGCAAAGACGCTACGAACCGGCCCGAGTGAAATCGCATAGGTTAGAGCTACGATCGCAATGATAAAAATCCGCATAGCGACAACCTGGCCACGATCGGAAAGTGGTTCCTTGCGATAGTGATTAACGATGTCGTTGGTGAAGATGGTTCCCAGGCAAAGGAATTGGCTGTCGAGGCTCGACATGATTGCTGCCAAAATGCCGGCTGCCAAGAATCCACCCAATAGCGGGTCAGCTAGTTTTTTTACCATAAACGGCAAGACAATATTTGGATTTGCCTGAACCGGAGGAGGGATGTTTATCAAATCGGTAGTCGCCCAAACGCCAATTAAGACGCAGGGAACCCAAACGATCATTATGAAGAGCGGATGGCAAACCACCGGCAATTTGAAGCTGGAGGCACTCTTGGCTGTCAGCCAGTGCTGGAACAAGTGGGGGAACATCCCGACTGAAAGTGGCACCAACATATAAGTGAAGAACTTGGTCATCGACATGTCGGCCCGAGTTGCCTTCTTTTCGGGGATGGCTTCTCCAATTTTACATAAGTTGGCCCAAAAGGATTCTTCACCACCAAGTTTATTGGCAATGACGACAAACGTTACTACACCCAAGACCATAAAGACCATCGTCTGCAAGGCATTCGCCCACGCTGTACCGCGCATTCCGCCAAAGAAGACGTAAGTAAGTACGACACCACAGATGATTAAAGAACCAAACCGTGCAGGCAATCCACCACTCTCGTCTGGAAAAGCATCTGGAAATGCACCAGCAGTCATACTTTGAATGACACTACCGCTCGCCATCACACCGATCAACAAATACGGAATCACCAGCCCAACTAAAATTGGAAATAGCAACAAGCCAATCTTGTCACTTTGAAGTCGGTCGCGGAAGAATTGGATTTGCGTCGTATAGCCATGTTTCACGCCGAGCGACCAAAGCTTCACTCCTAGGATAAAGAAACAGAGCGAGTGAATGATGCCGCTCGAAGAGGCGAGCATCCCGTAAACGCCGATCCCTTCTTTGAAAGCCTCGCCGGACGAACCGACCAAGGCAAATGCCGTCATCGTTGTGCCGAACAATGACATCAGCAGCAAGAACGGCCCAATCGATCGGCTAGCGACCGCATAGTCCTGACTACCGCCGCTAAACTGACGACTTGCAAACAGCCCAAGTATCAAAAGGATTGCCAAATAGCCAAGTATGACATAGAGCTGGGTAATTCCTGGTTGAAATCCAGAGGCCTCCGGAGCAGCCTGGGCCAGCAGCATCGACGAATCAAAGAGGCTCATCATGACGACACCTCCTCGGTGTTGGCTGAAGTCACTTCATTCAGTTCTTCAGGCCAACAATGCTTGGTTGCAAGGAACCAGGTGATGGCCGCGCCGACAGAAATCATAGCGTGATAGAAGAGCCCAATTGGCATAAAGCCAAAAACTAGTGTGTCGTCTTTCCAGAACCAAATATCTTGGTGCAGGACCAAGAGCAGAAGGACGAGTCCCCAAACAAGCTTTTGCATCAGTGCCTCAGCGATCAGCGGATGAGTGTCAACTTGCTATCAATCTAGACACCAACGCTTCGAGCGTGAAGAGCACTCAGAACGATCTAAGGCAAGAGACTCAAGAATTAAGCACTCGGCATTGCCGCATTCGCCTCGGCGATTGATTCCTCGAGCCAGGGATCGAGATCCCGGAATAGAGCGGGCATAGCAGGTGAGAACATTTTCCCCACCAGAAGATCGGTTAAGGGTCCTGAATGCTCAGGATACCGCTTCACAAAACGACCGACCCGAAATTCGCCAGAATAAAAAGCATGAACCAGCTTGCGGACCCACTTAGTCCCTTCGGCAAATTCTTCGCACCAAGCTCCGAGCCGCTCGGCTGATGGATCATCGGCTTTGAGGGCATTGATAATGCACTTGCTCGCTCGCTCAGCTGACTCTAGGGCAAAGTAAACTCCCGAAGAGTAGACGGGATCAATGAAACCCCAAGCGTCGCCGGCAAGAGTCCAACCATCACCTGCCGAACGGCTGGTTGTGTAGGAAAACTCTTTTGCAATGGCTAGGTCATCCAAAGCTTCAGCGTTCTCTAATCGAGTGGTAACCCCATCACATTTTGCGAGCTCTTCTTCAAAAACCTCTTCCGGCTTACCACGTCCCTTTAGCAAGTAATCCGCATCACCTACACAGCCAACGCTAACAATGTCATTCGATTGGGGGATATACCAAAACCAAGCTTGCTTGTCGCAGGTGTGCAAAATAATTGTCTTGACGCCGCCACCGGTATTGTCGATCTCGCCACCGCGGTAGTGTCGCCAAATACCCGCCTTACGTAGGTCAGGGTTAATCTCTTTCAAACCAAGCTGGTTTGCAATAAGCGACTGTTGGCCGGTTGCATCAAGGATAACTCGGCTTTTGATGGAGTGCTGCTCGCCATCTGCGGTTTGAATCTTAACGCCTGCCGCCCGATCACCTTCGAACAAGACTTCTAAGACACGGGTTTGTTGTAAGCATTCCGCTCCGTGGTCGGCGGCGTTATTAAACAGCTTGTGATCAAACTCTGCCCGCTCAACGTGCCATGTTTCGCTTGAATCATGATCATGCCGCGAACGAAAAAAGAAGGGTTGCGACTCTCTACCATCATGGGTGACAAACTGGACTCCAACCTTCTTTCGAAAGCAGCTTTCTTGCAAGTAATCAAGAAGCCCCAGCTTCTCAAAAGTCCAATAACTTTCCGGCATGAGCGATTCGCCAACATGCTCACGCGGAAAGGAGTTTCGCTCAAGCAGCAAGGTAGATAGCCCCGCCTTGGCGACAAAGGTTGCTCCAGCCGACCCTGCTGGGCCACCGCCAAGGACTATACAGTCGTATTCTGATTGAGCTGGTTTCATCAACTATCTGATTTTTTATGGGTAAACGATTTCCAGTAACTCAACCGCCGGCTTACTGTCCACGAGGATTCTTGCCGTGCGTCCGTAGACATCTGACCCTATAGGAAGATTGAGTTCGTCAGCAAGCATGCTGCCGGATGCAATTTTCCAGAGAGCCAGCAACTCAACCTCGCGAAGCAGCTTGCTTCGGATGAGCAAACGCCCCAGCGGTTCGCCACCTTGGCGGATCGCTTCACGAACTGGTTCAGGTAGCTGCGACAAATCAATCGACATAATGCCTGATTGCACGATACGTTTATCGGTCTGTCGGCTCAATAAACTATGCCGAGAATAATTCAATTCGCTGGACACTTCGTCCAATACGCTCACATCGACCAAGGATTCATGCCATGCTTCAAGCGTGACCGTCATGTGAGCATGGTGGCTGAGAAGCGTTTGGTACGGGGCGGGCATGTCAGCCGAAGCGACCGGGGTGACCATTCCAAGATTATGATCCAGTTTGTCTACACCACCGTAATACTCAGCTGCAAGTGAGTTCATTGCTTCAAGATGAGTGGCACTGGCTTCTGGCGTGGTGAGTTCAACCATCATGGTCGTCAATAGCTAGAATTAGAGTTTGTATATCTATTCTCCATTCTACGGAGACCTATCAGCAAGGTTCAGGTTTTCCAATCAGAAACTCAGCCAATTTTTTCAAAACGAGAGCGATAGACTGGCTGCTCGTTCAGCCGTGTTCGACGCTCAAAGTGCGTTCGAAAATCGAGGTGGTGCTCGCTGGGTGTTTCGGGCACTTCATGCGGCCCTTCAAGCGGTAGCCCTTTCGCCTGCATCTCTTCGATCAGTTCTAGCGTGGTATCAAAGTATTCCTTGACATCGGTCCAAAAATGGAGCTGACCACCGACTCGAAGTGTACGGCCAACATTGCCAAGAAATTCTTCATTGAGCACACGACGTTTGCGGTGTCGTTTCTTCCACCAGGGATCGGGAAAATAAACATGCACTGCCTCCAGACAACCATCGGTAAAGACTTCTCGGAAGACTCGCAACGCATCGCCACTCATCATGCGGCCATTGTCAGCACCTTCTTTTTCAAGATACGCAGCAGCAAAGCGAGCATACTTGTGTGCGACTTCAATACCAAAGAAGTTATGATCTGGTTCCGCCTTGGTGGCTTGTCGTAGAAACAAGCCTTTACCGGTACCAACTTCGACTTCTAAAGGCTTAACGTTCCCAAAGAGCTTTTCACCTTGATCCCAAGGTTGTGGCAGGTCATCAAACTCATAAAGTCGGTTAGCGAGGTCTAACCCATCGTGGATATTACGGACGATTCGGCGTGGCATTGAGAGTAGTTATTGGATAAAGAAAGTAGTTTGAATGGTGAGCAATCGAAAAACTCGAAGCGTCACTCGATGGTGAACAACGCTTCGCTTTCGCCACGCCAGTCTTTTTCAGGTGGCTCGGCTCCGACCGTTAGAATAGGCATCATGATAACGCCTGCAACAAATCCACCAATATGTGCCCAGAATGCGACAGAGACTTCAACGGCCGCAGGCGCCATTAGGCCCTGGACTCCGGCAATGACTTGAATAAGAAACCAAATACCCAGCACTATGTAAGAGCGAAGATCTAGGAAAAAAGGAATCCCGATGAAGATCAAAGTCTTCACCTTGGCATTGGGATAAGTCACGATGTAGGCGCCAAGTACGGCAGCAACAGCGCCACTCGCTCCAATGACCGGCGTAGTGCTTTGTGGATCGACTGCCCACTGGGAAAAGACCGCAATCACTCCGCCAAGTAAATAAAACAAGAGGTAGAAAAGCCTCCCGAGTCGGTCTTCGATATTGTCGCCAAAGACCCAAAGCATCCAGATGTTTGACATGAGGTGAATGATACCACCATGCAGAAACATCATGCTGACGAATGTTGGATAGACATCTTCTGGAGCTTTGGAAAGAGAAGCTTCAAGAACAAATCCTTTACCATCGACTTCAAACTCGACTGGAACCTCAAGCGGTTGTTGTTCGCCAATCTGAGTCAGTCGAGCAGGAATGAAGCCCCACTCATAAATTGTTTCGACATAGTGCTGAACGCCCTGATCAACCGAGGACCAATAGAAAAAGACATTGAGTAGGATTAGAAGTAACGTGACAAACGGAAATCGGGCGCGAGGGTTTTTGTCGTAAAGAGGAAACAGCATACGCCCAAACCGAATGGCTCTCCGCTAACTACTCATGAATCCAAGGATGATGCATCTATGCTAACCGCTCCGGCAGCAGAGTCGATAGTCAGAAACAGAGTGAAAAGCCTATCCGAACGAAAATGAGCCCGGATTAGCCTTCTGACTGGGCAGACTTGAGAGCGTCGACAGGGATAGGAATCCCTCTTAACTGGCCTTCGCAGACAAGACTTTGGTCAACGAAGCACTGAAAACGGCATCGGATCATGCGGTTGCGGCGCACTTGCAACTGCTGAGCTACCACCACCAGGGTGTCCCCTGGAACCACGGTCCCACGGAAGCGAACTTCATCCAACCCGCCAAAGCCAAGCATTTCACAACCGAGTAGGTCGTTTTTGATGACAAAATAAGAGCATATCTGTGCTGCTGCTTCGCACATGATGACGCCAGGCATCAGCGGCATGCCTGGCATGTGACCAGCGACCCAGAATTCCTCGTCGGTCAGGTCCTTATAGCCTGCTACGATTCCCACTTCGGGATCATCGACTAAGATGCCCGTCAGTTGCTCCATGAGACCGCGCTGAGGTATCTGCGCGCGGATATCTTCTATCCCAACCAGGGGTTTGGAACAGTCGAGAGTCGTTGGATCAATAATCCAATCCTTGGCAGGCAATTCAAAGCACCCCAATTGCTAGGAAATATGTCGCTAAGAATATAGAGACAAAGTTACTTGGAAAACATTGTGTGTCGATTAGACACGGATTTAATGAGATCCAGCGACTAGGTCTTGATCTTCTGACGACGTGCCTTGCGTGGACGGCTACAAGCAGGACGCTTGCCGTGGTTGGCTTTCTTTACTTTACGGCCAGGTTTAGCCATTTTTATCCTCTTGAAGTAATAGTTAAACGATCAGGCAGGGTATCTGGTGTTCTTCGGTAGATACACGCCCAAAATTGAATCGCAACGCTAGATGCGATTTAGCCCCGCAGTATATCAGCCTCTTCATGGCTAGAAAACTGCCCAATTGGGCGATTTTTAGGCTTATTGGGCCCAGACTTGGGCCTCGCTACTCCTGATCTGTCATATCCCAAGCGTTCAGCCACTCTTTGCTGACCTGAACGAGCCCAAAATCATCTCGTAGCCGGCGATCCATGTCCGCCAGGTGACCAGCACCGTAGAAAACGCCAAAAGTCCTCTCGAATAGACGGTTTGACTTTGCTTGGTCAATCTGTTTTTCCAGCACCTCAAGTGCCACTCGATTGCGCTCGTGAATGAGCGAAGTCCCTTTTTCACCGCCGAAGCTTGTGAGGAGCCCCTCCATCTCGGTCATTTGACCTGCCATGGCAATCTTCAACTTCCGTGACCGATCTTTGCCGCTCGACATCAGGGCGAAAAGCATATCCATTTCAGCAGATTTGCCTTTGGCTTGGCTCTTAGTCTGTTCACCAATTGCTTGTCCCATCAGTCGAAAATAAAGCTTCGCAACGCTTTCATCACGAGTCTTCATACTAGCGAGCAGCTCATCAAATGACATGTCAGCGTGAACAAAGTTCCGCTTGGTGTAATCGATTTCTTCGAGCTGGTGCTCAAGATCGAGCATATCCTTCATGCCGTTCTGCATGGCGGCTAGCGGATTGTCGCTTCGTGAACGTGCCCCTCTTTGAATGACCGTCCCCTCGGGAGCGACCAATTCGTAGAGCAGGGCATCATATTGATCAAAACGCTTGTTCAGGTCGGCATAGTAAGATTTGTCACCGATATGAATTGCCCCGATCAGGTCGACAAAGATCTTGTTATTAAGAGGTCCTTCGGCATAGGTATAACGGCCAATCGCTGTTTGAAGGCTAACGGGCTTAGAGTCTTCATTCTCTTCGATTTGGACCCATTCTTTATCGTATCCGTCTGAGTCCGTTGCTTCGCCTTCTGCTGCTTTTGGTGCGGCAAGCTTTTGGGCTAAGACGATTGAGGTTCTTAAAACACCAAAAAGCACGATGAGTGCTAGCAAGAAACCGATGCGTGAGAATTGAAATACTTGCTTCAATCGATGATTGAACGAGTCTTGGGAAGGGATCATAGGATATTTCTCATCTATCTGTGTGCAGAGGATTGGGGACATTAAGCAAGCTGTTCATATATAGGTACACGCCTCTTAGCTGTAACTATTCTTACCCAGAGTCCCTATTCGCGGCTAGCTCGCTCTTCTCGGCCTAATTCTACTTGAAAACCGCCAAAACTCGCTATCAACGCTGTCGTCACACGATCGTCACAGCATGAATAGCCAGAAAATCCGGCAAGGTTTACCAATCTTACTCAACAGGCAGGACCGGCGCCACCGATACCAAAAGCACAGATCACTCTGGTGATGTTGTGCCAAGCGTCGCGCAGTCACCGATTTTGAGAAATACCTAAGAGCTGGGGAAGCCGATGTCCGCCTCGCGACTTTTCTTATTGACAACTTTGGTTGCGTGCACTGCCGTAACGTCGCACAAATGTTACGGTCAGCCTAACGGCCACGCCTATGGATTGGAAAACATTGCAAGTGAGAATGACTTGCGATGGTTTGAACCAGCCGACCTCGACCTGGATGGCCGCCTAGATACCGAGGCGGGATACTTCTTCCGATTCTCGAAGGATGGCCTTTGGGTCACAGGCGAAGATGTCGAGATCGGTGATCCCAATACGATCGTTAACTCTGAACAAGTCTTTGGAGACCTGACTCCGGAAGATTTGCAGACCTTAATTGACACGGTCTACATCAATGCAGCTGGTACCGATCTTATTGAGTCTCAAATCGCTGACATCTTTGGTGTCTCGTTCCAAGAAGTGGGCGGTGTGATCGTTACTGAATCAGTTAACGTCACCATCGATGATGGAAACGGTAATGCTATCGTTGTCCAGGTCGATATTCCACAAGTTGACGAGGTACTTGTATCTCCTCCCGATCCTTACGTAGTACGCAACAGCATCTTGGATGCAACCACCAAAGCTAGGATTGGATGGGGTGAAGAGTATGAGTTTGGATGGTCAGATGGTGAACGTGGTTGGATGGCCCGTGTTATCGATGGTCCTGAAGTTAACAGTGGCGGAATTTTTGGACGCGATGGATTTCCTCTGACTAGCCAATCTGGTACTGGCTTTGCAGGACAAGACCCATATGCTGGCAACGGTCCTAATGACAATAATCAAGACGGATCTCTCGATAATCCACTAGGTACGAATGATATTTTCGCCTTTGGATTTGGTAGTGTTGCAGTCAACTTTGCCGCTCCGAC